>NZ_LAQP01000041.1 GCF_000971965.1 Paenibacillus wulumuqiensis | reverse complement strand
ACCGCCTGCGCGCGCTTTACGCCCAATAATTCCGGACAACGCTTGCCCCCTACGTATTACCGCGGCTGCTGGCACGTAGTTAGCCGGGGCTTTCTTCTCAGGTACCGTCACTCGGATAGCAGTTACTCTACCCGACGTTCTTCCCTGGCAACAGAGCTTTACGATCCGAAAACCTTCATCACTCACGCGGCGTTGCTCCGTCAGACTTTCGTCCATTGCGGAAGATTCCCTACTGCTGCCTCCCGTAGGAGTCTGGGCCGTGTCTCAGTCCCAGTGTGGCCGATCACCCTCTCAGGTCGGCTACGCATCGTCGCCTTGGTGAGCCGTTACCCCACCAACTAGCTAATGCGCCGCAGGCCCATCCCTCAGTGACAGATTGCTCCGTCTTTCCCGGTCTCTTCAGGAGAAGAAAACGATTATCCGGTATTAGCTACCGTTTCCGGTAGTTATCCCAGTCTGAGGGGCAGGTTGCCTACGTGTTACTCACCCGTCCGCCGCTAA
>NZ_LAQP01000040.1 GCF_000971965.1 Paenibacillus wulumuqiensis | reverse complement strand
ACATTCAAATACAAGTCGTTGGGTAACCGACGCGGGTCCATGTGACCGACACTCACTTCGTTGTTCAGTTTTGAGAGGTTAAACTCTCTATAAGTTAAGAAGCTTCATCGTTTGGTGGTGATGGCGGAGGGGTTCCACACGTACCCATCCCGAACACGACCGTTAAGCCCTCCAGCGCCGATGGTACTTGGACCGCAGGGTCCTGGGAGAGTAGGACGCTGCCAAGCGATGACATCTTCAACTTCATAATGTGGGCCCTTAGCTCAGTTGGTTAGAGCGCACCTCTGATAAGGGTGAGGTCGGTGGTTCGAGTCCACCAGGGCCCACCATATAATTTAAAACCTAATTTGGGGCCATAGCTCAGCTGGGAGAGCGCCTGCCTTGCAAGCAGGAGGTCAGCGGTTCGATCCCGCTTGGCTCCACCAAATATGTTATACAAGTTGATCCTTGAAAACTGGATACCGAAACGAAACATCGCGTTTTAGAAACTGTTCTTGCTGAGACTGTG
>NZ_LAQP01000039.1 GCF_000971965.1 Paenibacillus wulumuqiensis | reverse complement strand
AGAGGCAGACGAGGGGAACTGAAACATCTAAGTACCCTCAGGAAGAGAAAACAAGAGTGATTCCGTCAGTAGCGGCGAGCGAACGCGGAACAGCCTAAACCAAGAAGCTTGCTTCTTGGGGTTGTGGGACGTCTCTTTGGAGTTACAAAGGAACTGGGTAAGTGAAGAGGTCTGGAAAGGCCCGCCATAGTAGGTGAAAGCCCTGTAGCTGAAAGTCAGTTCTCTCCGAGACGGATCCCGAGTAGTGCGGGGCACGTGAAACCCCGTATGAATCTGCCAGGACCATCTGGTAAGGCTAAATACTCCCTAGCGACCGATAGTGAAGCAGTACCGTGAGGGAAAGGTGAAAAGGACCCCGGAAGGGGAGTGAAATAGAACCTGAAACCGTGTGCTTACAAAAAGTCAGAGCCCGATATAGGGGTGATGGCGTGCCTTTTGTAGAATGAACCGGCGAGTTACGTTCCCGTGCAAGGTTAAGGTGAAAAGCCGGAGCCGCAGCGAAAGCGAGTCTGAATAGGGCGA
>NZ_LAQP01000038.1 GCF_000971965.1 Paenibacillus wulumuqiensis | reverse complement strand
GCTGCACCGCCGCTGCGCCTGCGCCTGATTGAGCTGGAAGCAGGTCACCATGTGCTGAGCTGGGTGATCCACCATATCCTGTTTGATGGATGGTCGGTAGGCGTGCTGCAGCAGGAACTGGAAGCCGCGTACCGGGGACTGGAAATCACCGTATCACCGGAGCAGGACAGTCATTCCTCCGTACAGGCAATGACACAGCCGCCGCGTACGCTTGACCGTTCGCTGCAGTATACCGATTATGCCTGCTGGCAGCGGGAAGCGGAGCAGAAAGCGCGTCAGGAGCAGGAACTGGCGTACTGGAAGCAGGAACTGGGCGGCGAGCTGCCGGTATTGGAGCTGGCGACCGAGTACCGCCGTCCCAAAGTTCCTTCTTCAGCCGGACAGAGTATCCAGCGGGAACTGCCTGCCGGATTGACGGAAGCGCTGCGAAGCTGGAGCCGGGAACAGGAAGTGACGCTGCCGATGACCCTGCTGGCTGCGTTCAACGTACTGCTGTATCGGTACAGTGGACAGGAGGAACTGCTGGTCGGCATGCCGGTGGCTGGACGAACCCGGGCAGAGTGGGAGCGGATGATTGGTTTCTTCGTCAACACGGTAGTGATCCGAACCACGATGGAGGAAAATCCGAGTTTTACGGACTATGTCCATCAGGTCAAGGAGAAGTGCCTGGGAGCTTACGCCCACCAGGAAGTGTCCTTTGAGCGGGTTGTCGAGGC
>NZ_LAQP01000036.1 GCF_000971965.1 Paenibacillus wulumuqiensis | reverse complement strand
GGGATGGTGTACCGGATTGCGGAGAAGGATCTGCCGGGTCCGGAAAAGAACGGGTATATGCGTTCTGAGGGGACGGGTAATTATGGTTCAACTATTAAGAACAAATTTCCTGATGAGGAATTACCTAAGGACGGTAAGATACTGTCGTATTCTTTAGAGAACGGAAAAATAAAAGGAATTGATGGGAGAACAGAGGTTGATTTCGTTATTGATAAAAATGGATACCTTGTTATCGGCAAAAGACACCATACTTTAGGTAATAAGGATGAAGTTCTTGCGGCAGGTCAACTTAAAATAAATGGACAAGGAGAAGTGAGAAGAATAACGAACGAATCTGGACATTATCGCCCCACACCTGAAGAGGCAATGAATTACCCTCAACTACTTAAGAATGCCGGAGTTAATGTAAAGGGAGCATGGGTTGAATTTTATAGTTACAAAATAGACGCTGATGGATTCATCATAGACTCCTCAAAAGTGGTATCAAAAAAATTAACGGAGTGAAAAAATTGATAAAATACATGGATAAACGAACATTTAAAGACCACTTGCTACAAGCCTTAAAAGAAATATCAATATCTCGAAATGTAAACTTAGAAGATAATTGCAAGTTTACAGTAGTACCTGTAATTGAGCATGGTAAATCTCTAAACTCAACTGATGAGTATTTGCATCGTGGGATGTTAAATGAAAAGAATTTGAGCGGAAGGGAACTTGACCTCGAAGCAGTAGTCAATATGCTTGCGTGCAGGATTCCATTATGTCCTCTCTGGATTAACGTAGTACTTAAAGAAATTAGAGAGGATGTGCCAATTATTGAACTACAAACTAGTTTAAGATTTCGAAATCCTAGCCTGTTACAAAACCAAGACACTGGTCATCCGCCTTTTAAGTCTATTAGATAACCGTAAAACTGATAACGCTATACCCTGACTGGCTTCATGAACTGCACCCCTTAAAATGGACATTAGAAAACCCCTCGGTTAAACTAATGAACATTTGGGGGTGCATTTTTCAT
>NZ_LAQP01000035.1 GCF_000971965.1 Paenibacillus wulumuqiensis | reverse complement strand
TTGGATAAGCCCTCGACCGATTAGTATTGGTCAGCTCCATGCATTGCTGCACTTCCACCCCCAACCTATCTACCTCGTCGTCTTCAAGGGGTCTTACATACTGGGAAATCTCATCTTGAGGGGGGCTTCACGCTTAGATGCTTTCAGCGCTTATCCCTTCCGCACGTAGCTACCCAGCGATGCTCCTGGCGGAACAACTGGTACACCAGCGGTGCGTCCATCCCGGTCCTCTCGTACTAAGGACAGCTCCTCTCAAATTTCCTACGCCCACGACAGATAGGGACCGAACTGTCTCACGACGTTCTGAACCCAGCTCGCGTACCGCTTTAATGGGCGAACAGCCCAACCCTTGGGACCTACTTCAGCCCCAGGATGCGATGAGCCGACATCGAGGTGCCAAACCTCCCCGTCGATGTGGACTCTTGGGGGAGATAAGCCTGTTATCCCCAGGGTAGCTTTTATCCGTTGAGCGATGGCCCTTCCATGCGGTACCACCGGATCACTAAGCCCGACTTTCGTCCCTGCTCGACTTGTAGGTCTCGCAGTCAAGCTCCCTTATGCCTTTACACTCTTCGAATGATTTCCAACCATTCTGAGGGAACCTTAGGGCGCCTCCGTTACATTTTAGGAGGCGACCGCCCCAGTCAAACTGCCCACCTGACACGGTCCCTGTACCGGATTACGGTACCAGGTTAGAACTCAGATGCGATCAGGGTGGTATCCCAACGGCGCCTCCAAGGAAGCTTGCGCTCCCTCTTCGTAGGCTCCCACCTATCCTGTACAAATCGCACCCCAGTTCAATATCAAGCTGCAGTAAAGCTCCATGGGGTCTTTCCGTCTTGTCGCGGGTAACCTGCATCTTCACAGGTATTAAAATTTCACCGGATCTCTCGTTGAGACAGCGCCCAAATCGTTACGCCATTCGTGCGGGTCAGAATTTACCTGACAAGGAATTTCGCTACCTTAGGACCGTTATAGTTACGGCCGCCGTTTACTGGGGCTTCGGTTCATAGCTTCGCTTGCGCTAACCACTCCCCTTAACCTTCCAGCACCGGGCAGGCGTCAGCCCGTATACTTCGCCTTGCGGCTTCGCACAGACCTGTGTTTTTGCTAAACAGTCGCTTGGGCCTTTTCACTGCGGCCCCCTCGTGCTATTCACACTACCGGGGCACCCCTTCTCCCGAAGTTACGGGGTCATTTTGCCGAGTTCCTTAACGAGAGTTCTTCCGCGCGCCTTAGAATTCTCTTCTCGCCCACCTGTGTCGGTTTGCGGTACGGGCACCTGCTTCCTGGCTAGAGGCTTTTCTTGGCAGTGTGAGATCATGACCTTCGCTACTGTAATTTTCGCTCCCCATCACAGCCTGGCCTTGGAGCATGCGGATTTACCTACATGCAAGCCTCACTGCTTGGACGGACATCCATCAGTCCGCGTCACTACCCTCCTGCGTCACCCCATTGCTCATAACGGCTTTCGGTGGTACAGGAA
>NZ_LAQP01000034.1 GCF_000971965.1 Paenibacillus wulumuqiensis | reverse complement strand
GTGTCGGTTACCTGTCCCTGTGCATCGGTCAGGGCAATCGTGCTGCCGCGCAGATCGTAGTGGTACGTCTGGTAGTTACCGGCTGCATCTTCGCGTCCGATTAGTCCCATCCCGTATACATACCACGCTTGCGGTGTACCTGCATTGTCGGTCTCCATCAGTACCTGGGAGAGCACGGCATGCGGGTTGATGATCTGCTTCGTTGTAGCCTGATATTTATTTAAAAAAGAGACCTTGAAGGGCATTTAGCCTATCAAGATCTCTTACTTTGTTAATAGAATTTACTCGGTTATATCCATATATTCTTGTGCAATAATCTCTTCATATATTATTTTTATTTTCTCAGTTCCCTCAAGCAAAGAAGCAATATACCTACTGATATCTATTGTTATTTCTTTAGCATCATAAAGTTTATTATTCCTAGAGTAAGAACGTACTTCTAAAATATACCCTTCTTCTCCTCCGTAGCCTTGTATGACTAATTCAAATCCTAATATACTTTCCTTTATATATACTGCAGGCACTTCTTCATAAATATGATCTTCCAAACCACCAAATGGAAGTCCACCTACCAACTTATCAGATATAATTTTAGAAACTCCCATAATATCTTCGTCTGATAATATTGGTATAAAACAGATAAAATAAGGATATTTTTTCATGACACCTCTCCTTAATCAATTATATAATTACCATTTTGAACTTTTTTATTATATTCATCTCCCGTATAGATATGGAAATTAAAGTTATCTAGTATCTCTCTTATCTTCCCTTCTCATACCAAAAAAGATTCCTTTAAGAATCTTGAGTTTTCATCAAAAAACCCTGAAAGACATAATGCCAATCAGGGCTGACACTCCGTTATGATTGCTCAAACAAGAGTAATCATAACGGATTAAAAATATCTCATTTAAAACTAACCAACGTATATTATTTCTCCAAATTCATTAATTCCTAAAATCAAGGGACCATCCACAATATTACCTTGCTTGTTTCTCATTTCAAATATAACTGACCAGCAGGGATAGCGATTATCATCTCTATCAACACTGATTAAAGTAAGGTTAAAAACACTCGAAGCGTTTTGGGAAATGTGATCCATTGCTATTTTTATTATTTCTTTTTTTCGCAATTCTTTTTTCCCCTTTTCCATCTATCTTATACCTCCAAAATTATCTATATACCAATTTGCATGTTTTTGTTCTTCCTCATTAATCTTATTCCATCTTTTAGAGTTTGATAACATGTCATATACAAATTGTTCAGGAGCATTGAACTGCGATAAATCATTCATAGGAATTATTCCTCTTGTACGAGGTAACTGATTATATGCTTCCTTCCCTATGGCTTGATATTGAATATAATGAGATAGTTCATGCCACACTTCATACTCAGTTGGATTACTGCGTAGGTAAAGGGTGGCTGTTGAACCATCAAAAGCTCCTCCTTTATTTAGAGGTAAATATTCATCTCCAACTTTTAATGTAACTCCTCTTCTTTCTAAATACTTGGCCAGCATCTCTAAATCTTTTTGTTTGTATAACTTGCCGCCAAGACGAGTAGTATCTTCTACAAAATCAATCGTTTGCTTTTTCTTAAATTGTTTAATCAACCAGGCTCCGCCATCAATGGCTTCCTTCGCAACAGTCTTTCCAACTACCTTACCGAAAGGAAGCCCACTTAGAGCTGTTCCAAATCCTGTAGCAACTCGATCGGAAACTGATAATTGTTCTCCTGTAATCAGATCCACACCAGTAAATATCTCTTGTAACCCTTTTACCGTACCTACAAACGGTGTCGCGTCAGCTCCAACACTAAACGCAGTTCGCATCCAGTCGGCTCCGTCCGCACTCAGTCCAAACGGATCAATATACGACACCGGATTACCATTCACATACGCATACCGGTTCATCGTCAATCCATTATCGATACTGCCTGTCAGTACATCCCGGTTCACAAATCGCTTGATCTCCGGATTGTAGTATCTGGCACGCATCTGGTACAGACCATTTGCATCGGTCTGCAC
>NZ_LAQP01000033.1 GCF_000971965.1 Paenibacillus wulumuqiensis | reverse complement strand
GCTCCGCTTCCTCCGCGGCCTGCTGCGCAATTTCTGCCTCTCTTTCCTGATACCTTTGCAAATTATACGCTTCCCAGACTTTGCGCTGTGTCTCATTATCCCAGCGCAGACGGACATCTTCCGGGATCTGGCGATAGGATTGTTCCAGATTGACCCGTGAGGTCCAGCCGATCGGACTAAAAGGAGTCAGCAGCGTAATACGAGCTTGGGTCATGACTTTGCCCGCCCACCAGCGCCGGTAGTGTTGATGCCGTTCGTCGACAAATCTATCCACAACAAAAATGAAAACAACAAAAATAGGTCAATCATGGTAGTAGTGGTCATGATTGACCTGTTTTTTGTATCGGAATAGCGTTATTTAGGGTATGAAATTAAAGCATTTGATATGCGCATAACCGAAATGAAGAAATCTTTATATGGGTATTACATGGGTTATATATGTCATTAGTTGAATGATGGATTCATTCAGGACTGGGTATTATCCGCTGTGGATCATCGTTCAATACAGTTTTTGAATTTGATACATCGGTTTGATCATTGGAAATTCGTTCTAACAAAACTTAATTCTCGTTCAAATTGAGAACTATCAAACTATCCATCTTTAAAATTGAACTCGGATAGTAAGCATGCCTCCTCAGCTTGGTTATTAACCGTTACTTTTCCATTTTGTCTTACTAACAAAACGCTTTTTCTTTGCTCCCAATACCCTTGTATCATCATTAATTCATAGTCGCCAGTAAATTTAATTGTGAATTGCTCAAAGAAATACAATAACCTCTTCAATCTTGAAATATCATTAGGGCCAAAAATTTGATTACAGACTAAATTTATTTCTGTTCCAACATTACTAATATGAAGCTGTAAATCCTCCCAGTTAATAGTAAATTCTGAAGAGTAGTCCGGGTCTTCCACTACTTTAACCTTATAATGATTCTCATGGTCCTCAACTATTTTCACGCCTTCAAGTTTAATTTCGTTTGTAGTAAAGTTACCTTCAATCCGTAAGTAAATCTTTTTGTATGTCCCCTGAATGTAAGAAAGATTTAATGCTTCATAATCAGCATTAAAAAAGTGACTATCTACGAGTATATTGTTTTTTCTCCTCTCTAATATTTTATATTCAGAATCCTTTAAAAGTAATGCCCCTCCGTCATTGCTTTTTAGAAGTTTACCTAAAAACTCAATGAATTTCCTATTTCCATCTTCGTATATATTAAACTCCAATCCATAATTCACATTAACATCATAGTCCCTGGATATATTCTTTACATCGAATAATGTAATGGTGAAGCTGAAAAAATCGCATTTAACATATAATGTATCTCCTTCACCTTCCTCACTTTCTTCTTGTTTTGTAAACTTAAGAGTACTTTTATTTTCTATAAGACTTTCTACATGGTGCAGAAGAAAATCTTCAACTTCTTCACTTCTATGAAAGTTATTGAAGAAATAATATGTCATTTCCATGCTAATCACCTTTCCAGAACCATCTAGTAATTTCACCATCTTTTACAACAAGCAACTCTTGTAAGTATTTCAAATCACCATTAGGGTTAGCCTTTCTCAATATCTCTTGTTTTAACATATCTACCTTACTAGGATTAAAGTCATCAAGGTTCAAAATAATTCTTGTTGCTTGCTTTTTCGTTTTACCTTGTATTTCCTTAGTCTTATTTTTTGAAAACTCCCCTTGAGGAGCATAACAGTCAAAAACTTTACCTTGTATCATAAAGTCTGGGTTTGAATCAGGTTTTATTCCAAAACCATTTCCTCCATTAGGATTTTCTTTTAATGGAGTTACATCATACCCCTCAGTTCTTAAGGTTTTTAAGGTGTCTATTTCCCTTTCAATCCCTGGATATTTTTTCTTAGAATTGAACATTTCAAGCTCTTCATCTGTAAGTTTACTACCTTTAGATAACGAAGGCTCGGTTAGATTAATTTTATCCGTCCCCTCAGAACGCATATACCCGTTCTTTTCCGGACCCGGCAGATCCTTCTCCGCAATCCGATACACCATTCCATCGGCCCCCACGACTTCCATCCCAAGATATGGGTATTACATGGGTTATATGTGTTATTGGTTGAATGATGGGTTCATTCGGCACTGGGTAGCCCCCACGAAAAAGAAAACCCTGAGAGCATGATGGTCAAGCCCCTATTTTGTAGACAGTTAAAAAAGCCCCATCAAGCAAACTGGCGTCGGTACTCTACCGGCGTCAGT
>NZ_LAQP01000032.1 GCF_000971965.1 Paenibacillus wulumuqiensis | reverse complement strand
CGGATTCATTTTCCAATGGACTGGGTCTGGTCACTTACGAAGGGGAATGGGGCTACTTGAATACAAGCGGCGAATGGGTATACAAGCCGCAGAACTTTAATCGATAATCGGGAAGGGTGTAATCAGTGTCTAAGCGTATTGAAGTATTGGAACACACTTTGGAACAATCTCCTTATTTTGAATTTCTTTGCAGAGCTGTTGAAAGTGTAGGTTTTATTTTTGCCGACGGAATCGAGTATGTACGTCTGACAGGAAAGCCGCAACCTCAAACGACAGAGTTGATCCATGCACTCGGTTTGGAATCATCGGATATCGGAATTGTAGAGAGTAAGACGCTGCCACTAGGTAGCAAGGAAGAAGCCGATCTATGGATTGAAATGGTTGAGGAGGAGCTTTACCTTCTTTCCCAAAAGGGAACCCCGGTTTCCAAGCTGCGAATGACTACACCCAAACAACAGACTGCAGTACCTCAAGTAGAAACGCTTATTCAGCGCATTTTCATGCCACCTCTGGAGGGTACATATCCGTTATCCGATCGAATCGAATTGATTTATGGGTCTCTTTTTCAATTTCAGGAGCCACAATTCATTTGGCAAAATGAGCAGCAAGAGCTGATGGTTTTGAAATACAAGCAGGGCTATGCAGGAATGGATGTTTTGGTGACTGCAGGTCTGAGTGACCCCAATCGAGGAAGCTCAGCGCTGGAATTTGATAATGGACCTGCATCAGGATATGGTTATGAACTCATGATGTTCCTTGCTGGAGAAGAGGATGCTATGCTGCAGCGTGAATTTATTGCCTGGGTTGAGCGTACCGAGCAAACGAAAAGGCCCATTTATCAGGGAGATTATCTGGAATATGCTGAAGGCCGGATTCCGGGCCTTCCTTCTGGAGGATTTATCGTGGTGCCAGCAATTGATTTCCCGGAGGAATTTCCGGTGGCCGGCGGATTTAGCACCTTTAATACCTTGATTGCTGTAACTCCAGAAGAACTGGAAACTGCTAAAGAAGATGTGTTTATTGTAGCCGATGAGTTTTTTGAAAAAGGTTATGTTAACTATGCACCATTGCATCGATAAAATGGAAGCTTGTTAGTTTTTAGTTTGAATATATTGTTTTATACTAAAGCATGGTTGCTGAATAATGCAGCAACCATGCTTTTATGCTTTGGATTTCCGATAAGTATACTTTATGGAGCAGCTCATCAATCTGTTTGATCAACGAATGTCTCCGGTTCATATGGAATGCTCCATCCAAATTAAAGGGAAGATGACCTGGCAGACTGCTATAGGGAGATACACTGTACAAAAGGACTTCTTGCTCATGCTCATATGCTGCTGTGGTTATATTTGGAAGAGATATACTGAAAGGGCTTGAATTCGGGGTTGCAAATTCTAGATCTTATCATTAAGGAGTGAATAATATGTCTGTTCATCTTTATCGACTAAAACAAAATAATAAATATGGATTCCTAAATAAAGAAGGAGAATTTTTAATTCCCCCCATTTATTTACAGGCTGAAGACTTTAGTGAAGAATTGGCTGCTGTTACTATGGAAAATGGATATAAAGGATACATTAATAAAGAGAACAAGGTTGTCTTTCAAATTGAAGCGGATAGATTGGGGAAATTTAATAAAGAATGGGCAACTTTTATTGTATCCAGAAAAACAGGAATCATTAATCGACAAGGAGAAATAATAGTTCCCCCTATATTTGAACAAATTATGCTTAATAATAATAAAACATTTGTAGGCCAGCAGAATGGGAAAATGCGTTTATATGATGAAAAAACTAACGCAATATTAGCCTTGGAGTTTGATTACTTGGGACGGTGGAAGAATGGAGAAATGGTGGCTCGAAAGCAGGGGAAACAGGGATTGATCAGCGATAAAGGAGATGAGATAATTCCTTTTGAATTTGCTTATTGTGGATCATTTGAGGAAGGATACGCCCAAGCCTCATTAGATAACGACAAATACGGATTTATTGATAAAACAGGTGAATTCGTTATCCCCCCAACGTATTACCAGCTTTTTGACTTTAGCGAAGATCTGGCAGCATTCCGCCTCAAAACAGCAGGTAAATGGGGATTTATCAACCCCGATAACGAAGTAGTAATTAAACCCAAATTCCAGAGTGTGAGTAACTTCAGCGAAGGCATATCAGCCGTAGAGCTCAAAGACAGTTACGGGTATATTGATCGGCAGGGTAAATGGATCGTAAAGAATAT
>NZ_LAQP01000031.1 GCF_000971965.1 Paenibacillus wulumuqiensis | reverse complement strand
AATAACTATGAATTATTTGGAGATGAAACTATGTTATCTACAAAACAAAAAAAAATATTAGAACAAATAAAGACCTATTTAAATAGTAATATACAGATTATTCATATTATAGGACCTGAAGGCAGAGGGAAGAGCACAATATTGAATGAGTTGATTGATCATACTTCTCAAAATGAAGACTGGCACACCTATTATTTTGAAGGTAGAAATAATTCCATGAGTCCCTTTTCAACAATAAGAAATTCGAAAGAAATTAAAAATAAAGGTGTTAAACTAAATGGGGTTAATATTGGTATTTCAATACCTTTTGCAAATTGGTTTACTAATGGTAACACAATGAGTTTGCAAGAAATTGCATTAACCGAACCTAAGGATAACTTTATAATTAAACAGATTACAAATAAGTCAGCCTCTAATGTTTTAATTATTGCTGATAGTTTTCAATTCTGGGATTCACATTCCAAAGCTTTCTTGTTGGATCTAAAGAATTACATCAGCGAGAAAGTAAATAATAAAATAATATATATTATTTTTGTGGATGAAAGTGAAGAGCCGATTTTTGAAAATGTCATTACTGAAAATGTAATTAGAGTTGAGGACATAGATATTAATGAGCTTCGAGAATTTGTAAATATATTTGATGTAGATAACAAACTAACTCTAAAAACTGATCAATTGGCTATCATTCAATCTTTATCTGGGAATCATTTAGAATTTGTGAAACTAATTCTTGAAGGACATTTTTTAGAACAACCTACTGTATTTTCTACCGAAACAACAATGTTAGATATAGCGAAACTTCTTGAATTACGCATGCGTAAATTTGGAAATAACCAAAAACAAATAGGAGAACTATTACAAATTTCTTCTATTTTTAGTGAAGATTTCAAAACAGAACATTTGCAAAATTTAATAGGTCCTATAGAAATTGAGCCTCTTTTATTAGAATCTTGCAAATACTCAATACTAAAAGAAGGCAACCACTTTAAGTTTTCTAGTCCTTTTGTTCAAAAAATGTTTTATAAACAAATTGAACAAAATAAAGGAATTTATAAAATAAGCAAAAAATATGCTGATTATTTGAAAGAAAAAGAACCTGAAAATTATATAACAAGAGCACATTATTTATCTTTAAGTGACCGATATAAAGAGTATACATCGGACGTATTTGCTTTATTTTGCTTAGCTTATTTTAGGAGTTTAGATATACCATTTGGAAAAGAAAACATAATAGAAATTGAGAAAAGACTGATAACTATCAGTCTGACTTCGGAGTCTCCTGCAATAAAAATCATGAAATTACAATTTGATAAGCTGAAAAACGCTTATACGCTTTACCGCTTTGAACAGTACACAGAGGCTATGGAAAATTTGGAAGATATCATATCAAGTGCTTCCTCTCTTTTAAACGCTGAGATCAAACGCTTAAAGCTCATAATTTTATTAATGGAAACTAAAGATTTATCTAAAATAGAAAATGCTGTTTTGGACCTTGAGAACGAAATAGATCAGCTAATTAAAAATGGAGAAAAAGAACAGTTGATTCAATGTAAAATGACCTTATTCTCTGCATATTCAAATAAATTAGATATTTATTCGAAAAGTAATGAAGTAGGAGTAGATATAGAAAAAATTATAAATGAAAATCGGGATAATATTTTATTTATATACTTTGAAAAAATCCTATTTAGAAAATCGTGTGTTTATAGAGATGCAGAGTCATCAAAAGCTCGTACAGGAGATAGTGCTGCATATTTCGAATCTAATCAAAACTGGCTACAATGTTACTTAGCATTCTGTAATCATTCAGGCAATCAAATTGTTATGGGAGACTATTCAAACGCTTTAAAAAGTATAGATACTTGTTTTAAATTAATAAAAGAGCATACGAATATAAGGTTTCCTTCACAAAATAAAATTCACAATAATTTACTTTTAGCTGATTTCTTAACGAAATTTAGAAGTGGCTCACTAGAACCAACAATTGTTATAAGAGAAAGTCTTGAAAAGTTTCAAGACTTAATGGAAGATTCTGCAATAGAAAGCAATGCTATTAATTTGATAAATACAATTAACTTGCATATTATGGCAAAGGAATTTTTAATAGCTGATAATAAAATTAATGAATTAAAGTCAAATGTTCTTAAAGGTAATGAGCATAGTTTTTATAATTATTATATTACAAACCTTTTATTAGCTTTAAATATAATGAAGCAGAACTGGGAAAAGTCTAAACATTATTCTAATGAACTTGAAAAAAACTTTCCTTATTATCACACTAAAAATAAAAGAATGATTGATGCGAGGAATAGTGCTTTAAAAAAAATGGTTGACGAACGTGTTGTTTTAGATCCACGTGAACTGGATGAATGGGTTTACAAAGAATCGAGTCCGTTAAACAATGCTTTTGGTTTCTATTGCAGATTATTTCTTTTTTCAGATCTTCAGTTCACATCAATTTAATTTTGTATTTA
Source organism: Paenibacillus wulumuqiensis (assembly GCF_000971965.1). Taxonomy (GTDB): domain Bacteria; phylum Bacillota; class Bacilli; order Paenibacillales; family Paenibacillaceae; genus Saccharibacillus; species Saccharibacillus wulumuqiensis. Next base: position 1,095 of record NZ_LAQP01000031.1, on the reverse strand, counting down.
AATAAGCAATTCCTATAATTGTAGAGTAAATATTTTTGTAATTAATATTTAATGATTTAAATGAAAATGCAAAGGAACTATGATTTGTAGTGTAAGGAGACGCCGCTATATCTATCAGATAAGGAATACCTGAATAGTCTATTCTAAAATCAATTCTTCCATAATTAGTAATACCCATAAGTTCTGCGACTTTTTTTGCATTCTCTTGTAAATAAAAACAATTTTCAGCCCCTATTTCTGTATGCAATTCATAAAATTCATAGTCGTCCTTGCATGAATGTTCATATGTCAGTATAGAAGATTTTAAATTTTCACTTTTATTTATTGAAATCCCCACAGGACTCATCGTAAATATTTCCTTATTTTCTGTAACGAATAAAGGTACTTCACATTCATATCCTTCAATAAATTCCTGAATCAAAATATATTTATTGGTATTAAAGTATGAATTTTCAATATGTTTTATATTTTCTTTGTTAATTATCATGATAGAATCCTGGCTAAGGCCTATGCTAGCAGATTCCTGCATCAATTTAATTATAACTTTAGTATTAAAAGTAGGTTTTTCGTTATTTAGCCAGCGTCCTTTCCCAAGATACAAGTAAGATTTTGGGACAAATATTCCATGTGCTTGCAAATATTTAGTGTATGTATATTTTTCTCTGCATAACGAAGTAACTAAAGCATTAGAACCTGTGTAAGGGATATTCATCAAGTCTAAAAATGCAGGAATTAAAGATTTTTTACCAACATGTTTTCCATTTCGTGATAAATTATACACAATTTTGTTGTTTTGATAGATAGATTCTTTTAAGAACTCCTGCATTAGAGTAAGTTCGTTAAAGAAAGAATGTACAAAGAAACCGGCATTTTGAATTCCTTCTTTAATTTCGCAAAACTCTTGATCAGAAAAAAATTCATTAGTGTCAGAAAATTCTAATATTTGTCCATTGATTTTTCTGGTTTTAGATCTTGAATTACACATGATTGCTATTTGATAATCTTCTTTAATTTTTATAGTTTCTTTTTCCATACGTTCAACCAATTTTTTAATATTATCCATTTAGTTTCATCTCCAAATAATTCATAGTTATT
>NZ_KQ040797.1:5656-5905 GCF_000971965.1 Paenibacillus wulumuqiensis | reverse complement strand
ATATGGTGGATCACCCAGCTCAGCACATGGTGACCTGCTTCCAGCTCAATCAGGCGCAGGCGCAGCGGCGGTGCAGCTGTCAGCGACAGCGGCTCCCAGGCTTCCCGCTGCAGCAGGTTCTGCAGATGCTGCTTCTGCTCTCCTGCCGGCACATGCAGACTCGAACGCTCCAAGACTGGCAAATTGCCGGTTACCTGCTGATACGCCTCCCCGCTCTCTTCTCCAAACTGCGTCCGCAAACTGTCATGC
>NZ_KQ040797.1:0-5646 GCF_000971965.1 Paenibacillus wulumuqiensis | reverse complement strand
GAATAGCCTGCTCCAGTCGATCGGCATCCAAAATGCCATACAGATGAAAGGCAAAAGGAATATGATACGCCTGGCTGTCCGGTTCCAGCTGCTGGACCAGCCACAACCGCTGCTGCGCCGGTGATAACGGGTAGCGACCATCTTCCGAGACATAGGCCGGAATCACGCTGGCCGGGCCGCTTACCGGCTGCTGCTGCACATACGCTGCCAGCTCCCGCAGCACCGGATAATCAAACAGGGCTCGCAGGGTCACCTGCCGCTGCAGCTGTTCTTCCATGCGGCTGACGACCTGCGCCGCCAGCAGGGAATGCCCTCCGATAGCGAAGAAATGATCCTGGGCGCCAATCTGCTGCCGGTTCAGCAGATCCGCCCAGATGGCGGCTATCTCTGCTTCTCCCGGTCGATCCGGCTGCTGGTACGCCTGCTGACGCAGATCCTGTTCCTGAATCGGTGGCAGCTGTCTGCGGTCAATCTTGCCATTGACGGTCAGGGCAAATGATGCCACTTCCCGCCAGGCAGCCGGTACCATATAAGCAGGCAGCCGCTGCTGCAGCTGGTCACGCAGCTGTCCGGCCTCCAGCTCTTGTTCGGTCGCATAGTACACAGCCAGCACCGGCTCTTCCTGACCGGATACGGTAGTCAATGCAGCCACTGCCTCGCAGATTCCCGGGCAGCTGCGCAGCGCTTCTTCAATCTCTCCCAGCTCAATTCGGTGACCACGCAGCTTGATCTGATCATCGGTTCGGCCGATAAAGTCAATCTGGCCATCCGCTCGCCGCTGGACCAGATCACCGGTACGGTACAGCGGCCCATCCGATAGCTGCGGCAGATGAACAAATCGCTCAGCCGTCAGCTCCGGTCGGTTCCAGTAGCCTGCTGCCAGTCCTTCACCGCCGATATATAGCTCTCCGGTAACTCCAACCGGCAGCTGCTGACCATATTTATTCAGTACGTATACATATGTATTCGAGACAGGCGTACCAATCGGAATAGATTGATCCGTATCAAGCTCATGGATGTCAATTTCATGGTTCAGGGTAATCGCCGTGTTCTCACTTGGACCGTATGAATTCAGCATACGTTTGGGCGCTCCGGCTGCTGCCACTTCGCCAACCCATCTGCTGCTCAGTGCTTCCCCGCCGATTAGCAGGGATTGAAGTGTAACAAACGCATCCGGCTGGGTCCGCGCTGTACTATGGAATAATGCGGCCGATATGGCCATTACACTGATTTGCTGATCGGTCAGCCACTGTTTGAGCCGGGACGGAGATATTAGCACGGTCTGCGGCATAATAACCAGAGCTGCTCCATTTAACAACGCACCCCATATTTCAAAGGTGGAAATATCAAAGGAAACATTCATCGTCTGGGCCATACGGTCTTCAGGCTGTATATCAATGTAATTGGTATTTTGGACGAGACGCACAATTCCTTTATGTCTGACCGCTACCCCTTTGGGCTGCCCGGTAGATCCTGAAGTATAAATGAGGTAAGCAAGTTGATCGGATGTATTGTCGGCATTACTCCATCTGTCAGGCTGCCCATCATCACCCAGCTCCTTGTAGACCATGATCCGAACAGGAGAATGATCCAGCTTTTCGGTAGATGCCTGATCACTGATCACCAGAGCAACTCCACTGTCCCGCAAAATATAATCCATGCGTTCCTCCGGAAGCTGCGGGTCAAGCGGAACATAGACAGCTCCGCATTTCAGCACTGCCAGTACCGATACCACAAATGCAGTGGAACGACCGATGCATATGCCTACTGTCTGTCCGGCACCGACAGATTCATTTTCAAGCTTGCGGGCAAGCAGGCTGGCCGACCGATTCAGTTCCTGGTAACTTACCGTGACCCCATCCTCTTCGATAGCAGTCGCATTCGGTGTCTGCATCGCCTGCTGTTCGAACAAATAAATAACCGATTGTTCCGGATAATCGGAAGCTGTTCGATTCATCTCATGAATGATTCGATGCTCTTCCGGTGTCAGTATATCCATTTCCTGTAGTGCCTGTTCCGGATGTTGTAGAACAAATTGCAGAATGGATTCAAAATGTATGGTCATCCGGTCCAGATCTGCCGGCTGCCATAGCGCTTCATCATACTGCCATTCTCCGAACAGTCCTTCCTCCGTCTCACTCATCAACAGAGCAAGATCACATTTGGCATCCTCATTATGCAGCTCCATCATTTCCAGCTGAATTTCACCCATATTCCAGCTGGTATCCAGTCTGTTTTGCAGGGAAAATATGGTCTGAAAAGGAGAGGCTGTTCCTGCATCACGCTCGGGATTCATCATTTCGACCAGTTTATCAAATGGAAGATCCTGATTCTCATACGCCTGCAGACATTTTTGTTTGATCTGCTTTACATACGTTCGGAAATTTTGCTGCATATTCAACCGGGAACGAATCAGCAGTGTATTTACGAAAAATCCAATCGTATTTTCAACCTCACGCCGATTCCGCCCTGCTGACGGTGTGCCTACAATCAGATCAGACTGACCGGTATACATGGATAACAGCACGTTATACGCGGATAGCAGACCCATATTCAAAGTAATTCCTTCTGATCTGCACCATTTTTGGAGCGATTCGTACATTTCGGCCGGAAGCTGGAATAATCGGCATTCTGCCTTTCCGCGTTGTTTTTCTCCGGATTTGCTTCCCGAAGCTTGTACGGGCAGCTGTAAAACAGGAGACTGCTGAAGCTCGTTCAGCCAGTAGTTCTGCTGGGATGCCAGATGTCCCTGTTCCAGCTGCTCCTGCTGCCAGAAACAGTAATCCGCATACTGAATATCCTGCTGCTCGTCCAAAACGGATTCCGCTTCAGGTGAATGGTAATAGTTCAGCAGCTCCGCCATGAATACCGGAAATGAAGCGCGGTCAAACATAATATGGTGAATATTGGCATAAAACAGATACTGCTCTTCTGCCAGACGAAATAGATAAAACCGATAGGGAAATTCCTGTTCCAGCCTGAAAGCCTGCTGCTTATCCTGCATAATAAACTGCATGGCATCATGCAAATTCCGCTCGGGATCAGCGGTGTATTCCATATAATCAAAATTCAATGCAGCTTCGGCATAAATGATTTGCTGATACCGGGAATCGGTATAGGCAAAGCGCGTACGGAACGGCTCATGTCCGGCAACGATGATCCCCAAAGCATCACTGAAACGGGAGACAGACAGCGGACCGGTAATGGTAAGGGCAAATGGAATATGATATGCGCTTGTATCGGGATCCAAATTTTGCAAAAACCACAGACGCTGCTGCCCACAGGACATGGGAGCTTCAAACACGGGCACATTGGAATAATCCATTTGGTTCACCTCTTATTCGAATTGGTAAAATCAGAATTGAAATTGCGTGTTCTTCTGCCTATAGCAGACTGCAGTATTCGCGGCTGCGCTATCTTGTCAAAATGCTTATCCAGTTCGAATATAGAAGGATAATCAAACAAAGCGGTCAGCGGAATATCCACTTCAAACTGCTCACGAATGCGCGAGATCACCTGTGCAGCAAGCAAGGAATGACCTCCAATCGTAAAGAAATTATCCCGTATACGAATGCCGTCATACTGCAGCACTTCTTCCCAGATACCGACCAGTCGCTGCTGACGGATATCAAGTGTATCCATGTCACCAGTATCATTCTCCGCTGCCGCAACCGGAGGCAGGATATACTGCTTCAGCTGCTTGCGGTCAATTTTTCCATTGGGCGTCATCGGGATGGACTGCAAAACAAACATGGCAGACGGAATCAAATGCATGGGGAAAACGGATTTCAAATCGCTTACGATCTCATCCAGGTCATATCCGGAACAGTCGGCTGATTTTAAAATAAATCCTTCGAGCTCGGCATGCTGGTCGCTATCCTGCCTCATTACCGCTATAGCTGTATGAACGGCAGGATGAGATTCAAGAGCGGATTCCACTTCATTCAGTTCCACACGATAACCTCGAACTTTTACCTGCCGGTCCAATCTTCCTTTCAGTGCCAGATGTCCATTTTCACGAATAAACCCACGATCGCCCGTACGATAAAATACCAGGGCTGGATCTGCCCAGGGCAGCTGTACAAAATGCTGTGCGGTTTGCTGTTCATCGTTGAAATAACCTCTGGTCATGCCATGACCGCCAATGTATACTTCTCCGACCAGACCATCCGGTACCGGCAAGCGATTATGATCCAGAATATATACTGCCGTATGATCAATCGGCTTGCCTACATCGTATACAGCCTCGGGTTCTTCACCCATACGCCGGTAGGTTGTTGTTAATGTGGTCTCTGTCGGACCGTACAGATTGATCAGATCGCTTTGAGGGAAAAGCGGCTTGATACGCAGAGCCAGATGATCGGACAGCACTTCACCACTGCACATCATGATTCGCATCGAATGCAGCTTTAACCGGGCATGTTCGGCATGAATGGCAAGTGATTTGAGCAGCGACGGTACTGTGCTGAGCAAGCAGGTGATTTGCCGCCGGGCAATCATCCGGATGACCCAGTCATGATCCCGTGCCTGCTCATAAGACATCAAGACCACTCTGGCGCCAAGCGCAAGCGGAGCAATCAAGTCCCGGAAAAATCCGTCCACTGACAAGGAAGCCAGCTGCAGTACCGTATCATCCGTACCGATCTTCAGCTCTTTTTTCATAAAAGAAATATAGTTCACAATCCCGCGGTGATGATTAATGATAGCTTTCGGACGGCCCGTACTGCCGGAAGTGTATACGATATACGCGGCATCACTGGAGGCAGCCTGCGTCTGTATTCCGGCGGGGCAGCTGTTGTACACATTGGCTTCGGCTACAATCACCGGCATCTCAAATGCCGCTTCTGCCTGTTCGCGCAGCAATTGGGTAGTCAGCATACAGCATGGTGCTGCATGAGCTGCCATATACTGCTGCCGCTGCTGTGGATACGTCGTGTCCACAGGCACAATGCATCCACCGAGCTTTACTACGGCGAGTATCGCAATGACCGCATCCATCGACTTATCCATATAGATCCCTACTCTGTCCTGACGACGAACAGCCTGGATTTGCGTCAGATGAAAAGCCAATTGCTCGACTCGTGTTTTCAATGCTCCGTAACTAAGACTCTCTCCTCCGTATTCCAGTGCAATCGCAGAAGGAGAATGATTCATTTGCAGCTCCACCTGATCATAGATACTGTTGGTGATTGGTGTTTCTTGCAGCGAGTAGTCGGATTGTTCGCTGATCCATGTCCGCAGCTCTGCAGGAGGAAGCAGATTCAGACTGCCTACTTGTACATTACTGTCTATACTAATTTCATAAAGTAAGTGAATTAAATGATTGGCCAGACGATCTACCTGGCGTGCGGTTAACAGCTCTGTCCGATAGCGAAGCTGAATATCCATACCCTGGGCGTGTTCATACACTGACAATGTCAAATCAAATTTGGCCTGATCAGGATGACCATTCACACCGGCTACTTCTGCACCTTGTATAAAGTCGGTATCATTCTTGCTCAAGTCATGATGGTGAATAAACATTACCTGAAACAAAGGATGATAGCTCCGCTGCCGCTCCGGCTGGACAGCCTCGACAACCCGCTCAAAGGACACTTCCTGGTGGGCGTAAGCTCCCAGGCACTTCTCCTTGACCTGATGGACATA
>NZ_LAQP01000028.1 GCF_000971965.1 Paenibacillus wulumuqiensis | reverse complement strand
TGACGCCGGTAGAGTACCGACGCCAGTTTGCTTGATGGGGCTTTTTTAACTGTCTACAAAATAGGGGCTTGACCAAGCAGGTTGTGGGCTTTTTTGCATTTTTGTTGAAGCCTGACTTTCTGTACGACTGCAACTTGCCTACTTGGAAATTATATAAGTGTACAAACGTAACTGTTATCAGATCAACAATACAGAGGTCATTTCCTTTTCACCGATCAGAATGTTAATGCGATGTGTATCGGAGTCATAAATGACAATTCCGCTGCCTACATGAATCATGGACTCTGAACCCAGCGCATAGAAAAGGTCTTCTGCCAGTGCTTCCTGAACTTCACGCTTTTCACTATCCTGCAGAGCTTCCCATTCCTCCGATTCCATATGAAAGAATACATAGCTGTCCGGGATCAGATCCAGCGCTGCAGTCAGATCCTCCAGAATCCCCTCATAATCACGACCGTGTTTTACCCCCATACCTCTACTCCTTCCAAACTGCCGATATTGTCACAATTGCCAACTTCTTTCCATTATAACTCAAAAAACTCTTAACAAAGTATCATATTCTGTCGATAAAAAAGTATCAGCTTTCAAGCAACGCCATCATTCCATGGAAGAGAATGATGCAGGAAATAAACTATATACTCATGGACGAGGTGTATTATGCAAATTTCAACAATTATTGGTCTGGCACTCGGGTTATTATCCCTGGTTGTCGGGATGATGCTCAAAGGAGCTCCACTGATCAGTTTGGTCAACAACCCTGCTGCATACGTTATTATTTTCGTAGGTACGGCAGGTACGATTTTTATGGCATTCCCGATGCCGGAAGTAAAACGTATCCCTAAGCTTTTCGGTATTATTTTCAAAGAAAAACCGCTTATGAGCAAAACAGAATTGGTACGCATGTTCATGGAATGGGCTTCCATTACCCGCCGTGAAGGATTGCTCGCACTGGAATCCAAAGTCGAAGAAATTGACAATACATTCCTTCGCAATGGTATGCGTATGATTATCGATGGTAACGATCAGGAATTTGTTCAGGATGTTCTAATGGAAGATATTAATGCAACCGAAGAACGTCACCGTTCGGGTGCCCTGATTTTCACTCAGGCAGGTATGTATGCTCCTACACTCGGCGTACTCGGTGCCGTAGTCGGTCTGATCGCGGCACTCGCCGATTTGAGTGATATGGGTAAACTGTCTCATGCAATCGCCGGTGCATTTATCGCGACTGTTCTCGGTATCTTTAGTGGTTATGTACTATGGCATCCGATGGCCAACAAGTTGAAGCGTCTGTCCAAAACAGAAGTCGAAGTAAAGCTGATGATGGTCGAAGGACTTCTGTCTATCCAATCAGGCGTGTCAACCATGGCCATCAGCCAGAAACTGTCCGTGTTCCTGACTCCTACAGAAGTAGCTGCAATGGATGCTGACGGAGGAGGTAAAGCCAGTGAGCAAGAAGGGTAAACGACATGAACCCCACGAGGAGCATGCGGACGAAAGCTGGCTGCTTCCTTATTCCGACTTAATGACGCTGCTGCTCGCTCTGTTCATTACCCTGTTCTCCATGAGTTCAATGGATGCAGCCAAGTTTGAACAGATGGCGCAGGCGCTCAGTGCTGCATTTTCCGGAGGTACAGGCGTACTTAACGAGAACGCGATGGCTCCAACCGCAGGTAAAGTACCGAACAAAGAGCCTCAGGATTCAACAGCAGCTGCTGCAGCTGCTTCACCTCAGGATACATCAGCCAATTCCAAGCAAAAACTGCGCGAGCAGCTGAAAAAGCAGGAACAGAAGGATCTGGAAGACCTCAAGCGCAAGCTGGATAAGTATATCAAGGAAAATGGATTAAGCACTCAGCTGACTACCAAGCTGAACCAGTCCGAACTGAGCATTACAATCAGTGATAATACCCTGTTCGCTTCCGGACAGGCTACAGTGAAGCCAGACTCCCGCAAGCTCGCCAAGTCATTGGCCGCGATTCTGCAGGAAATTCCGAATTATGATGTAATTGTCTCCGGTCATACGGATAATGTTCCAATCTCCACTTCCCGGTATACATCCAACTGGAATCTGAGCTCGGATCGTGCACTCAACTTTATGCAGATTATGCTGCTGAACAAGAACCTGAATCCGCGCAAATTCAGTGCGATCGGTTATGGTGAATATCGCCCGATTGACAGTAACGGCAACAATGTGGGCCGTGCCAAGAATCGCCGGGTTGAAGTAGCCATTGTACGTAAGTATGTGGACAATGACGTGAAGCCTACGCTCCAATCGGTTTCGGACAACAATAAATAACAAATAATAAGTTATACCGCGATCTTCTTCAAAACAGGCGGATACAGAGCATTCTGTATCCGCCTGTTTTTGGCTTTTTAACCAATCTGTTTGCCTTAGCCGATTGAAAAGAAATCCGGTATTGCCTACAATTATATAAGGGCATAAATCATGATATTCAGGCATTTCGGATGATTTATTTGTACTCATTTATCCACAGAACGCTTACACAGCAAGGTTTTCCACAGCAAAATAAAGTTATCCACAATTCTATCCACAAGCTGTTAACAACGAATATTTGTTCGATGTACAAGTACGATAAATAGTCATATAAAAAGGAAGTGTTTTCAATTTTAATGGAACAACATACGCACTGGATGAGAGAGGCCATCCGGGAAGCGGAAAAGGCAGAAAAACTGGGTGAAGTACCTATCGGTGCGGTTATTGTCAAAAATAATGAGATCGTCGGACGCGGTTATAATTTGCGGGAGACGACTCACGATGCTACCGCCCATGCCGAAATTTTGGCGATCCGGGAAGCGAGTGAATCACTCAGTTCCTGGCGGCTGCTGGACTGTACATTATACGTAACGCTGGAGCCCTGCCCGATGTGTGCAGGCGCTATCGTACAGAGCCGTATTCCCAATGTCGTCTATGGTACCGTCGATCCCAAGGCCGGCTGTGCGGGTACCCTGATGAATCTGCTCCAGGAACCAAGGTTTAACCATCGTACCGAGGTGCTGGAAGGCATTCTGCAGGAAGAATGCGCCTCGCTGTTAACCCGCTTCTTCCGCGAGCTTCGACTTCGCCTCAAGAAACCGAAGCCACTGCAGCCTGAGTAAAAGGAGGATGGATCGATGTCTATTGAGCTTTACCATGCCAATAAAGGCATTCATGTCCGGCAGCTTCATCCCGATGATGCCGAATCCCTGCTGCAGCTCCGTCTTCAGAGCCGGGAAGCCAATCAGCAGTATGAGCCAAGGTACCCGGAAGAGTTTTTCACATTAGCCAGCCAGCTCGATCTCATCTATCGGCGTCGCCAGGAAGCGGCAGAGGACTGGGGATATCTGTTTGGTATCTTTATCACACAGAGTCAGCAGCTAATCGGAACTATCTCACTCAGTCATATCGTGCGCGGTGTAGGTCAGTTCGCCGAGATCGGATATTCGCTGAGTCATCTTCATCAGGGTCAAGGTTACATGACAGCTGCAGTCAAACTGATTGTGGATTACGCATTTCGCTCTCTGGGGCTGCATCGTATCCAGGCGGGCATTATTCCCCATAATACAGCTTCACGCCGTGTAGTGGAGAAATGCGGCTTCCAGCCGGAAGGCATTGCCCGTCAGCTCGTCAAAATTAACGGCCAGTGGGAAGATCATCAGATCTATGCCATTCTCGCCAGTGATCTGGAGGATCCTTCTTTCTCTTCCACCGCCGGTATATCAGGGTCTCAACAGGAAAAGCCTCACCGTTCGCTATGAACGGTGAGGCTTTTGTCTGAAATAGTGAAAAGCTGCATGAGCGGCTCTCTTGTCTTCATCATTTACGCTGCGAATTCCAGATCTTAGTAGCCCATTTCCTGCTGCAGTTGATCCATTGTTACAACATCGTCACCTGTTGGAATACCCAGGCTGAATGTTTGTTTTTCATTGATTTTGGAGTACTGGCTGCTTCCTTCCAGTGCTACCTTCACGTTTTCTTTGGTATCCGGATTTGCAAATACCGCATCCATGACCATCTTCTGATATACCGGGAAGTTATCATCGTTAATCGCTGTATCTACATGGAACTGGTTTAGCGTCATGTATTTATCCATCTCATTCACCGTTTTGGTGAATTCGTTCTGGGAATCTTCGGACTGCAGGGATTTTTTCACTTCATCGAGATCCGATTGCGTGATGTTCAGTGCAGAACGGTATTCTTCTTTGGACAGTACATCCAGTACAGCTGGCAGTGCCTGTTTTACAAAGATTGTTACTGCTTCTTTGGCATTTTCGTTCGTTACAGCGAATTGAACAACCTGCTTGGCATCCACGCCTTCAGGCAGAGCTGCATCTTTTTTGTCTACATCTTTGAAGTATTTCGCTTGATCGTATTTATCCAGTACTGCACTGGACAGCTCCTGGGACAGCTTTTGGCTGGTCTCTACGCTCAGCGGCTTGTATTCCTGTCCTTCCATTTCAGCCAGTTCTTTCAGATCCAGCTTCAGGAATTTACCGACTACTGTCTCTGGCAGAGGCAGCATTGGAATTTGTGGAATTTTTACGTACATGGTTTCCTGTGTCATGATCATTGGCAGCTTGATATTGATAGCGCCATCGCTCAGGTTTACGTTCATCGTCATTTCCGTTTGCATCGGATTGCTTTGATACATACCGGTTACAGAGACCTGCGCATTTTTCAGCGTATTGGCAATCTGTGCAGTAGTCGGATCTGTAGATGCTTTGCCATCGGCAGTTGTAAATGCCAGATTCGTAATTTTAAACTGACTTGTCATTGCATACGATGTCATTTGGGCAGCATTGGTTGCTGCTGCTTTTACAGCCGCTTTAGGTTCTTCTTTTTTGGTACAACCTACCAGTGCCAGTGTAAATACCAGCAGGATCGCCAAAAGGCTTCCAGTCAATCTTTTGTTCATGTTGTTACCCCTTTCGTTTGTGTCCATCAATGAAGTATTGCTCCATTTGTCAAAAGCAAACGGTTTATGGACTCCGCATCCATGATAAACCATTTTGGCAGTATTTTAAATGACAAACCTTAAATTGGTTATAAATAACTGCAAAAGCCGTTCAGGATAACGCAGAAATTAGGACAGTCACCTTTTTATACCAGATTATATCTAATTTCTGCCTGTACAAGGAGCTTTAATGAATATCCTGTTTTTTGAAACGGCCACCTTTGACATCGTGGATATTACCTACCGCCATGAATGCATTTTCGTCAAAATGATTTACAATCTCTTTGAGCTTGGCTTCTTCCAGCCGGGAAATGACGCAGAAAATCACTTTCTTTTCTTCCCCCGAGAATCCACCTTCTCCGGATAAATAAGTAACCGTTCTTCCGAGCCGGCTGATAATCGCATCGCCAATATCATGTGTTCGTTCGCTGATAATCCATACCGACTTGGACTGATCCAGACCATCGATTGTAATATCGATGACCTTGGTAGCAATATAATACGCGATAATGGAATACATTGCCCGGTCCCAACCAAATACAAATCCTGCGCCGCAGAGTATAAATACGTTCAGAATCATAACGATTTCCCCTACCGAGAAAACCGACCGCCGGGACAGCAAAATAGCGATAATCTCTGTTCCATCGAGCGATCCCCCGGAACGCAGAACCAGTCCTGTCCCCAATCCGAGGAACATCCCACCAAATACAAAAGCCAGCACCGTTTCCTTCACTACTGCTTCTACCGGATGCAGCAGCAGGGTGCCTATCGACATCACAGTAATGCCCAGCAGTGTGGATAATGCAAAAGTTTTGCCAATCTGCTTATAACCAAGCACGAGAAATGGCAGATTCAGCAGGAACAGAAATACGCCCAGCTTCCATCCCGTCAAAAAAGACATGATAATGGATATGCCTGTAATTCCGCCATCCGTAATATTATTGGGTACCAGAAACAGCTCAAGTGAAGCGGCTACCGTCATAGCCCCGAGGACAATCAGCAGCGAGCGAGCCAGCGTACTTTTCAGTGAACGTCTTCCGTGTTCTACCGGTGCGAACTCGGATACTGGAGGTTGTTTGACAGCCATGGCGATCCTCCTTTTTCTATGTACGTTCTTTCATGCTACATGGTGGCAACTTTTTTCCAAATGCACGGAAGTTCGTAACGTCCACCTCTATATTATGGCATAAAATGGCTGTTCATCCTATATAAATCAAGATGTATTGGACGGAAATACAAAAAAAGTCGCCCCGGTTTGGAACGACTTGGTTATTGTAGATGTATGGCGGAGAGGGTGGGATTCGAACCCACGTGGGCTTGCACCCTAACGGTTTTCAAGACCGCCCCGTTATGACCGCTTCGGTACCTCTCCATTAAATACTAATATTGCACAACACAAATATCATATCATACATCTTTAGTCATGACAACTTTTATTTCGCTGTACCGCCAATTACTTCTACACCGCGCATATACGGACGAAGCACTTCAGGTACCACGACACTTCCGTCTTCCTGCTGGTAGTTTTCCAGAATAGCAGCTACCGTACGGCCTACAGCCAGACCCGAACCGTTCAGCGTGTGTACGAATTCAGGCTTGCCCTTGCTGTCTTTGCGATAGCGGATACTTGCACGGCGCGCCTGGAAATCCTCTACGTTCGAGCAGGAAGAGATCTCACGATACATATTGCTTTCCGGCAGCCATACTTCCAGATCATAAGTTTTGGCCGCACTGAAGCCCATATCTGCGGTGCAAAGAGCCAGTACACGGTATGGCAGACCTAGCAGCTGCAGTACGCGCTCCGCATTGGCTGTCATTTTCTCCAATTCTTCATAAGAAGTCTCCGGTTCAACCAGTTTGATCAGCTCGACCTTGTTGAACTGGTGCTGACGAATCAATCCGCGTGTATCCCGTCCGGCTGCACCGGCTTCGGAACGGAAGCAGGAGCTGTAGGCAACATAGTGCTTGGGCAGATCTTCTTTGGACAGAATCTCTTCACGATGGTAGTTGGTTACCGGTACTTCAGCGGTAGGAATCAGATAGTAGTCCGAATCAGTCAGTTTGAATAGATCTTCTTCAAACTTCGGCAGCTGGCCCGTACCTACCAGGCTATCACGGTTAACGATATATGGCGGCAGAATCTCTTCATAACCGTGCTCTTCACTGTGCAGATCCATCATAAAGTTAATCAGTGCGCGCTCCAGACGTGCACCCATTCCCTTATAAAAAGTAAAACGGGACCCTGTTACCTTAGCACCGGCTTCAAAATCGAGAATCCCCAGATCCTGCGCCACATCCCAGTGTGCTTTTGGTGTGAAATCAAACTGGCGTGGTTCGCCATTGCGTCGTACTTCCACATTATCGTCTTCGGATGCACCTACAGGAACGCTGCTGTGAGGCAAGTTCGGAATGGACAGGGTCAGCGCATCGATCTCGGTCTCCAGGTTACGGATTTCCTCGTCCAATGCTTTGATCCGATCGGACACCTGACGCATTTCCAGAATCAGTTCTTCGGCATCTTCTTTATTTTTTTTACGCTGAGCCACTTCTCCGGATACGGTATTCCGGCGGTTTTTCAGCTGCTCGGTCTCCTGCAGCAGCTCACGGCGCTTGGTATCCAGCTCCGGGAAGCCTGCGATCAGATCCAGCGATTTGCCGCGGTTTTGCAGCGCTGTGGCTACACGATCGTAGTCATTACGCAATATTTTGACATCTAACATAAATAACCCCTCCTAATAAAATAACCTTAACTCCCGGTTCTCTTTTTCGCCGACAGGGCAGTCATTCTGCAGCAGCCTATAAAGGCTCTAATCTGCTGAAAGAACACTACACTGTACCGGGCAAGTGAGAACTTGCCGCAATCCGCAGAGAGAAATACGATCCTGTCTGCGGAAGCTGCCAAGAGTTAAGGTATGGTCTATCCTATACATTCCTGCTTGTATACGTTCCTGCGTTTCTGCATACAGGATGAACCTACTGCTTCATCCTGTATAGCGGCAATAGACAGATTAATGGGCAGCAGACAGTGACTGTGCCACCATATCTGCAAAGTACTGATGAAGGCGATAATCGTCCGTCAATTCCGGATGGAAGGAGCAGGCCAGCAAATGTCCCTGCCTTGCCGTTACAATCTCATCCTGATACACAGACAATACTTCCACACCTTCGCCGACTTCCTGGATCAGCGGCGCACGGATAAACACTGCACGAATCGGTTCATCGATTCCTTTGACTTCCAGATCTGTCTCAAAGCTCTCCCGCTGTCTGCCAAAAGCATTACGGGACACCGTCATATTCATCAGGGACAGATGCGCCTGATCATGACCGGCAATTCGCTCAGCCAGCACAATTAATCCGGCACAAGTTCCAAATAACGGCTTGCCCTGTGCAGAAAACTGCTGTAATGCTTCTATAAAGCCATATTGACGCATCAGCTTGCCGATCGTTGTACTCTCACCGCCGGGAATAACAATTCCGTCGATCTCGTCCAGCTGCTCTACACGCTTGACAGTGACTGCTTCCGCTCCTGCCAGCTGCAGACTGCGGATATGCTCTGCAACGGCACCCTGCAGTGCCAAGACACCGATTTTCATGTGCAATCCTTCTTTCTTACCAACCGCGGTCCTGCATGCGCTCGCCCGCAGTTAATTTGGAGATTTCAATGCCTTTCATCGGGGCACCCAGATTTTTGGATACTTCGGCGATCAGCTTGTAGTCGTTAAAGTGCGTCGTTGCTTCCACAATGGCACGGGCAAATTTCTCAGGGCTGTCCGATTTGAAAATACCGGAGCCTACGAATACGCCGTCAGCACCCAGATGCATCATCAGTGCCGCATCCGCTGGTGTCGCTACTCCGCCGGCTGCAAAGTTAACTACCGGCAGCTTGCCGTTCTCATGTACGCCAATCAGCAGATCATAGGCTACACCCAGGTTTTTCGCTTCTGCATACAGTTCGTCCTTCGACATGTTCTGTACTTTGCGGATCTGGCTGTTAATATGACGCATATGACGTACCGCTTCCACAATATTGCCTGTTCCCGGCTCACCTTTGGTACGAATCATGGATGCACCTTCGCCGATACGACGCAGTGCTTCGCCCAGATCTTTGGCACCACAGACGAACGGTACGGTGAAATCGTGTTTATCAATATGAAATACTTCATCAGCAGGGGTCAATACTTCACTCTCATCGAGATAATCCACACCCAGTGACTCCAGTACTTTAGCTTCTACATAGTGGCCAATACGTGCTTTGGCCATAACAGGAATGGATACCACTTTCATGACTTCTTCCACAATCGTCGGGTCAGCCATACGGGCTACGCCGCCGGCTGCGCGAATATCAGAAGGTACACGTTCGAGAGCCATAACCGCTGTCGCACCAGCAGCTTCAGCTACTTTTGCCTGCTCCGCATTCATGACGTCCATGATGACGCCGCCTTTTTGCATTTCTGCCATACCTCTTTTAACTCTCGATGTACCAGTTTCCATGTCCATGCCTCCTGATTCTTTCTGTAAGCATTGTGCATCGCATAATGCTGACTTCCTAAAATAATGTGATTCCGTCAGCCTACGCTATCGAAGTTATACGCACTGCCAGCGCGGATTACAGGACAGAATCTAACTCATAATTTTACATGACACTTCTGCAATATACAATACATTTACTTCGAGCGGGTAAAGTGAAAAAGCAGCCGTCCGAGGAAGTCATGACGCGTTATCAAAATGCGCCATACTCCCCGTCAGCAGCAGCAATGATAATCGATTAGAACATGTTTTTGACAGAGTCGAACAAGTCGCCAAACAGATCTCCGATCGAACGGAAGAACAGGCGCAGCCAGCTTCCCTTTTCGACAGGCTCGGCAGCGATCAGGTTTACGGTAGTCACCTGATCCTGAGCGATGCTGTCATTTTTGTAAGTATACGTAATCGTGCCAAGCGCTTTGCTTGCTGCGATTGGAGCAGTACGTGCCGCTTCATCGGATTGAGCTACAGTATAAGTTACGTTTTTGGGTTCTGTGCCTTTTGGTACAACTACGTTAACAGCTGCATCGGTTACAACAGGCACTTCTGTTGCTGCACCTTTGACTACCGGGATAGTAGCCAGACCGGATACAGCGGATTTTGCACCAATGATTTGTTTGACTTCAAAGTTATCAAAGCCGTAATCCAGCACCTTTTTCGTTTGCTTAAAGCGCTCTGCTTCGGTTTCTGCTCCCATGACCACACTGATGAGACGCATACCATTACGTTCTGCTGTTCCTGTAAAACACTGCTTGGCAGCTGCCGTATGACCCGTCTTCAGGCCATCCAGACCTGGGTAGGCATAAGCTTTGAAGTTAGTAATGGAAGAGTTGGATTCCAGCATCCAGTTCCAGTTTACAACCGGAGCTTTATCTGTTGGACGGAACTTGAACGATTGAATACTGGTTACATCGCTAAAGTCTGGATGATCATCGACAATATGACGAGCCAGAATAGCCGTGTCCATCGCCGACATAATTGTTTCTTTACCATCTTCCGGACGGCTCGCTTCCGGCATATCGGCAACGTTAAGGCCTGTAGAGTTAGCGAAATGGGCTGTTTTCATCCCAAATTCTTTGGCTTTGGCATTCATCAGTTTAACAAAGTCTTTCTCTGTTCCTCCAATATGTTCTGCCAGTGCTACAGAAGCATCATTGGCTGAACCAATAGCCATGGCTTTGTATAAATCCAGCACAGTATGTTTGTCACCTGCAGCCAGGAATACACGCGAACCGATCTGGGCTGCTGCGTTCTCGGATACAGTTACTTCATCATCCCATTTGATCTTGCCCTGTTTAACGTAGTCGGACACCAGATATTCCGTCATCATCTTGGACATACTGGCAGGCGGCAGAGCTTCATCACTATTGATTGATAGCAAAATCTTACCGGTTGACGCTTCCATCAATACTGCAGATTTTACTTGCAACTCAGGAGCCTTGATATTGGATACAGCAGACCCTGTTTTAGTATCAGCTGCTTCTGTAGACTTTGAATCTGCAGCAGTACTGGATGTAGCAGCAGATGCTGCCATGGCAGCTGTAGGGATAATCGTAGATATACAAAGCATATTTACAAGCATCAGTGATGCTACACTTTTTTTGATCAATTGACGTTTCGACTTCTTACCTTTTTGCGTTAATAACTTGCGTTCCAATGTATTAATGCTCCCCTCAAAGTCATAGCTTATGTTGTTCATGTAATATACAGCATTTGGCATTCTTGCAGTTCCATAATGATGATAGCCGGTAAAATCCTATAGCCGAATGATCACAATGATTCAATCCCGGATAATTCAGCTATTCACCAGAGCCAATCAATGACCCATTCGATGCAATAGCTGCTTATGTAACAGGCATAACATACGGAAAAGCCCAATATCACAATGACTTTCTCATTTTAGCACACGGCGACATGCAAAAAAAGACAAGCTTGCTGAAAATCACAAGCTTGTCCGAACGTCAATCATATAGTGCAGAACAGAACACTCTATATTACAGAGAGTAGTTCGGTGCTTCTTTGGTGATCTGAATATCATGCGGGTGACTCTCACGCAGACCGGCACCAGTGATGCGGACAAATTGCGTATCATTGCGCAGTTCAGTCAAATCAGCTGTACCACAGTAACCCATACCGGAGCGCAGGCCACCAATAAGCTGATGAACAGTATCCGACAATGGTCCTTTGTAAGCGACACGGCCTTCAATACCTTCCGGAACGAGCTTCTTATCATCGTCCTGGAAGTAACGGTCTTTACTACCCTGCTTCATTGCAGCCATGGAACCCATGCCACGATATACTTTGAAACGACGACCCTGATAGATTTCGGATTCGCCCGGGCTTTCTTCTGTACCGGCAAACATGCTTCCCAGCATAACTGCATCCGCGCCTGCTGCCAGTGCTTTGGTGATTTCACCGGAGTACTTGATACCGCCATCTGCAATGATCGGTACGCCATACTCACGGGCTACAGTAGCACAATCATAGATCGCGGTAACCTGTGGTACGCCGATACCAGCGATAACACGAGTTGTACAAATCGATCCCGGACCGATACCAACTTTAACAACAGAAGCACCTGCCTGAATCAGATCACGGGTAGCTTCGCCTGTAGCCACATTGCCTGCTACAATCGTCAGCTCAGGGAACATGGAGCGCAGCTTGCGAACCGCATCCAGAATGTTAATGTGATGACCGTGTGCGGAGTCTACAACAAGAAGGTCTACACCTGCGTTAACCAGTGCTTCTGCACGTGCAAATGCATCCTGGGACACACCAACAGCCGCACCGACCAGTAGACGCCCTTGAGCATCCTTCGCTGCATTTGGGAATTGGATCGCTTTTTCGATATCTTTGATCGTAATCAGACCTTTGAGGATATTGTTATCATCCACCAGAGGCAGTTTTTCGATTTTATGCTTTTGCAGAAGTACTTCGGCTTCCTGCAGTGTAGTACCTACCGGAGCAGTTACCAGATTCTCGCTGGTCATTACTTCGCTGATTTTCATGTTGTAGTCATGGATAAAACGCAGATCACGGTTGGTAATAATGCCGACCAGTGTTTTGTTTTCGTCTACAATCGGTACACCGGAGATACGGTATTTAGCCATAACCGCTTCTGCATCAGATACCATTTTGTCCGGAGTGAGAGAGAATGGATTGGTAATAACACCGCTCTCGGAACGTTTTACACGATCTACTTCTTCAGCCTGCTGTTCAACAGGCATATTTTTGTGAATAACACCGATACCACCTTCACGAGCCATGGCAATAGCCATTGCAGCTTCCGTAACAGTATCCATACCTGCACTAATCAAAGGCACATTCAGTTTTACATTTTTGCTTAATGTTGTAGCTACGCTCACTTCTTTTGGTAACACTTCGGACTTACGCGGTACTAACAGTACGTCATCAAATGTTAGTCCCTCTTTAGCAAATTTTGTTTCCCACACGAGGATGTTCCTCCCTTTAGTTGAATTCATACTTACCATATTGAATAATTCATTCCGCTCGCCTACTCTGTACAGACTTCCAGGATCATCTATCGTAAACCCTCTGAAATCTTCCGTTAAAGCTATTTTCAGAAGTATTCAATCAACCGGATACTCTATTAAAAACCTTAAATAACAAGGAAATGTACGCCTTGAAAATAAGTTTCTGAAAATATATTATTGCCATCTTAGCAAAGGGGTTATAGGCTGTCAAGAACGTTCCGACAATATCCCCTAATTCAAAGCTATTGCTTTTATATGGAGTACTATTGTCCACTCAGTAAGGACACTAGATCGATACTAACCGGGGCCTTTAGTATTAAGAAACACTACTCATTAACAAGGCACTCCAAATTAACAATATGCTTAAAGTTCATCACTGCTCGTCTATATATATCTATACAAATAAAGTCATAATTATACGGGTTAATTCCAAGCAGCCAGCTATAGTTTCATAGCATTTTTAACTCCAATACATTGCAAGTTTTAATTCATTTATCCGAATTCACTCAAAATTTCATCTAATTTTTTTCCAAATATATGAATAAGGTCCATTATATTGGGTACTTTATAAACAAACCACTATAGCATTGAAAGGAGATTGATTATGAAAAAAGGTATTGCTTCTTTACTCGTTGGTTCTGCTCTGTTAATTGGTACAGGTACTGGTGCACTGGCTGCTACGAACATGGAGGAAGTAACTGCATATTTAAATGATCAAATCAAAGTAGAGGTAGATGGTAATCCGGCGACTCTGCAAACCGCTAATGGCAAAGCCGTAACTCCTCTAACCTACAACGGCACTACTTATCTTCCTGTTCGTGCTACAGCAGAATTGATGGGTGCCAATGTAGTGTATAATGCAGCTACAAGCACTGTACAGCTCACTACAACTACAGGTAATACGTATGCAGGTACTACTACTTCAGGTGGATCGACAACTAGCGGTTCTACTGACACTACAGGTACTACAGGAACAACTACTGATACTACAACCGGTACAACTTCAAATGCTGGTACTACAGGTACTAGTACAGATACAACAGGCACAACTAATCCGTTCACAGAAACAACCAATAGCGGTACGGTAAACAGTAATGGCGGAACTGTAGATTCTACGACTGGCGGTGAAGTAAGCAGTCCTGCTTCTGGAACTACTGTAGACACAACTACGGGTGGATCGACTAACCCGAGTCAGGATAATGATACTACTGGCAACGACGACTAATTGTAACGGTGTTAAAGTTAGTCGAAAAATTGAGGTAAATAATAGCTTATGCATAAAGAAATAGTTTAGTGAGATATTACTAAGACTCTTTCCAAATGGAAAGAGTCTTTTATTTATAAATTAAATGGTAGAGTGGCCTGATCAGCAGATACCGTTATTGATTATGCTTTACAGGTTATGAAAATCTTTATAGCGTATTATATTACTCTATCGCTCTATTGCTCCTTCTTATTAAACCAATAATCTAAATAGGAGAAATACAAAAAAGACGCTATCCAGTTGGATAACGTCTTTCTTTTTCGTCGCTTGGCAACGTCCTACTCTCCCAGGACCCTGCGG
>NZ_LAQP01000027.1 GCF_000971965.1 Paenibacillus wulumuqiensis | reverse complement strand
ATGAAAAATGCACCCCCAAATGCTCATTAGTTTAACCGAGGGGTTTTCTAATGTCCATTTTAAGGGGTGCAGTTCATTGTGGTCGGAGTCTTTTTACTTATTTCCACTTAAAGGATTATTTCTTCAGAAAAGAATCTATCTGCTCCAACACAAACTTTATTCTTCCAGCAACACGATTTCTTCCCCTTGCTGCTGTCTCATTCGGATATTCTCTGTTCCCCAGGAACACATGACTTCAACAATACGATTGGCTGTAACGCCGTATTCGGTCAGGCTGTATTCGACTTTGGGCGGCATCTGCTGATATACATATCTGGTGACCAGTCCGTCTCTCTCCAGTTCCCGAAGCTGCTGAATCAAAACCTTTTGCGAGATGCCTTGAATATTGCGCTGAAGCTCACTTGTTCTCTTGGTACCGGTCATTAATAAGCATATGATCAATGCTTTCCACTTGCCACCGATCACTTCAAGGGTCGCTTCGATGCCCATATGATATTGTTTCATAGCATAACACCTCATTCATGCAACTGGATGGAATCAGCTTAACAACTCATTTTTACACATATTTTGGGCATGGTCCAGTACTTACCTTGAGGTAATCATCTTACTTTATTGTGTGTATTTTCTTTTTCCTGGGTCTGCAAGATAATGAGAATGTTCCACCAATGAAGATGAGGCATATTAGAGATACACTCTTGGACACTAGCTTAAAAAGGAGATTTTATAATGAAAACATTAGTCATTTTAGCACATCCCGATATTGAAGTTTCCCGTGTAAACCAGCGCTGGAGAAAAGAATTGCTGCAGCATCCCGGCGATATTACCATCCATGAACTATACAAAGAATACCCTGACTGGAATATTGATGTCCCCCGCGAGCAAGAGATGATGGAAGCCTACGATCATGTTATCTTTCAATTTCCATTTTATTGGTACAGCTATCCACCTTTACTCAAGAAATGGTTTGACGATGTATTTACATATGGATGGGCTTATGGATCCGCGGGGAATAAACTTAACGGGAAAAAGCTGGGACTTGCTATATCTATCGGTGATAAGAAAGAAAACTATACATCCGAAGGCTCGGTTTCCTTTACCGTGGATCAATTGATCGCGCCATTCGTAGCCAGTACCATTCATGTGGGTGCGATAGCACTCCCCTACTTTGCGGTCTTTGGATCTTCCTTTCAGGCAAGTGATGAGGAGATTGATCTGAGTGCCAGAGAGTATATTGATTATATTATGGAGTATCAGTAATGAATCCAAATAGGGCTATCCTGGGCTTTATTGAAGCTGTTAGGATAGCCCTTATCTGTCTGGAGAAAGCGATAACTTGGCATTTTAAATGCATATCGCAGACGATAGTTTATTATCTAATCTCGCCTAACCAAACATCACCGACTTTCACATTATAAACAGTATGGTTACCGGCACTTGTTTTTACAGTCTCGCACTTGTATGCTTTACTTTTTATCGCTTCAATATCCTTATCCGTTCTAATTCCCATACCAATATCCTCTTGTAGATCAGAAAGCCAGTAATCCACTGAATCTATAGCAAGTTCCCATTTAAATTCCTCAAGACCAGGTACACGCTTATACAGATGTGAGGGAAATACTTTAAGATCGTTGCTTTTATCGAATGTGTTATTGTAATAGTCGGAGTACTCACGAAAAGCGACAACAATTTGTGAATGAATAAAATTCGGATGCCAGAGCCATATTTTCAGATAGAACGGTTCATTTAGACTTTGCATCTGCTGCGACCAAGATTGGTAGATTTCTATCATGCCCGCGAGGATTAATCGAGAATACCATATCGGAGGATTACGTCTGGTTAACCTGTAAAATGGGTCAATCCACAGCTTGGCATGGTCTTTATAATTACGGCACAATTGCTCCATATCCAAATCGATATAACGTTGTTTCCATTTTTCAATCTGTTTGATTCGACGCTTCCAACCGCGGATTTTCTTTTTGTTAGAGAATGGATTTGCCATATGAGTATCCTTTGTTTCATTTATTTGGACGATACGTAGTTTACCGGAAAGAGCTGAACGAAAGGCTTTGGAAATCACCTTCAAATTTCTTCACTTACAGAACATATTGATATCCTCTAATGCTGACTCTGCATGTCCTCTAACAAATGGACTCTCATCATGCAGTGCAGTCTGAATAAGCGGAATAATATGCTCCTTATGGATTACTTCATGTATTCTCGCAATATGACCAAAACATAGAATCGCTATTCCTCTTATATTTTCATTATCATGCTGACTGTACCGGGTCATCATTTGTTCGGCAAACTCTCCATCGTCTGCACTCAATGCCAGAGACAGCAAGCCATCTACAATAGCATCCGGATTGTCAGAATTAATCAGCTTCATGCTCTCCCGGTTTTGGTCTATATTATTGCTGTATCGTTCTACTTTTTCATCAACAAGATCTGCTAACATCTTTTCAAATGAATAGATTTCCTGCCATATGTATGGAGCAGATTGATCATCTAAAGTTTCCAGTTGCTTGAATGCATGAATCAGACTTTTCTTGGTCTGAATTTCTTTATCCGTTTGGTTCAGGATTATTTGTTTATCGTTGTACATGCTGTAGTGATTTTTAAAGTTTTGCCGGGCCTGGGTAAGAGAATAATCCTGATTGGGTCCACCCCAAACTTGATCTGCATAAGGATCATCTTGCCCGTCATCTTCCCAGTCACACAAACAACATATTTCCCAACTCTGTCTTTCTTCCAGTGTGGGATAGCCGCAGCAGGGACAATTGTAACGAGCCATTTTATATTCACCTTCCTTTCAGTTATTGACGGTTACGTTTTATTTTACGAGGTTCATCAGCAACAATCCAGAATGGTATAGGTTACTTCATTTGTATATTACTGAAACTTATGCAGCTACACATTAACTTTCTAAAAAAAGCTCTCTCAAAACGAGAGAGCTTTGGAGTTGATTAGTCTTTAAATCTGTAATGCCTATTTTATAATGATTTCAAATCAACTATTAGTGTACTTTGGATTTTTTAAGTGAATTTTATTTGATTTCATCCCAAATACCTAATAAATAGATTGTGTTTATATATCTTCAGACGAATTTATTTTACATTAAAGTTAGAAGACCTAAGAGTCACTTGCCCATTGTCTTCTAGACTATAAATAGACGAAATTTCTAACCAATTTGTTCTTTCTCCTCCACGGTCAAAAGAACCTGTTATATTTTTTTCACCAAGACATGTCCAAAAAATAGCCAACTTATTAGCCCCCAAGAATTTTTGCAAGACCTCTTTGTTAATTCCCAAGTTTAATTGACTATCCATCATCCCTAAAAAGGATTGGCAAATGATTTTCTTGTCTTTGTTCTCCCATCCACCTATTTCATTGCTATATTGAGCTCCTATTCCCTCATAAAGATGTTCTTTTGGCATTAAAGACCAACCTTCATCTGACTCCCAATCATAATATTCGACAGTCGGCAGCACTCTAACAATTGAATTATCGTTTTGATCATGAACCACTTTCCAGCTTTCACCGCCGTAATAGGGGTTTTGAAACCAATTATATGCTGGTGACCAGTAAAACTCTTTTTTAAAAACTCCATAGATATGGCTAGCTTCTGGAAACCAACGTCCCATTAAGTGTTTATCAGCTAACCATTTTAGAATAGTTTCTTGATCTTCTATTTTAACTAAGTAACTTCTAATTTGGTACCAGAGTTGTTTATACTGATAGCTATCCTTCTCTCTTCCTAAAGGAACTGGTTCTTGCCATTTAAAGTGTCCTTCTAGCAAAACCCAGTCTTCCTTATGTCGTTGGTAACTAAGCAAACTAAGAATTTCTGGTAAGTCGTTTTTTTGGGACAACCACTCTTTATTAGATCCTTCCCAAGAATTATAATACTTGTATTTTGTATTTTTAGGCATATTCTTTTTTCTTAGTGGTTTTCGGGGACGAACGGTAGGATCAAAACTTCTAAGACCTTCGTTCCATGGGCCTTGAAACCACATGTATTTCTCATCCTTCTCCCATAGGCTAGATTCATCCACCATTTTATAATTATCGGAGAGTCTTGCCATTACTTCATATAAAGCAATCCACTGATACTTCTTCCCAATTCTTTCAACAAGATGGTCATATTCACTTGTACGTATTGAATTTCTATCAAATTCCCCATGTTTATCAACATCATATCCATAGTCTTCAAAAATCAATTTGCATGCATAATTACTAAGATCGTTAGGATCAAAATGCTTCCAAGAATGTAGTGCACTTTGGAAAATATATCTTCCAAAATCTCCATAACTCGAAATCCCTCGACCGTACTCTGTTATCATGGAACTAAGTATTATATTTTGACTCCAATAGTAATCTTTAAAATCCCCAGCTTTATAATCCAAATAATAAGCATCAATTGTTTTATTTTTTGGGAAAACAGTTGGAAAATAACTCTTATAAGGTGGCCTTACTATGTCCATATCTACAAGATTTATTACCTTTTTATATTGTGCATATTCAACTATATTTCGTGCATAGTCTCTAACCAGCACATTAGGATAAACTTCATCTGCACCAAAAAAAAATTTGATAATATAATCAGCAACTTCGTTTAAACCATTTAGTTTGTTAGAATTTAAAATTGCTCCATAGCCTGCTGCTAAAATACGCTCATACACATAGGGATCATTCACTGTTTCGAACTTAACAAGCAATTCAAGTATTAAATTAATATTTTCTTCTAAAATTGAGACCATACCATACGTTGCAGCATTTCGAAGCGAAATATTTGTGCTTGTACAAAGCCACGCCATTGCAATACTACCCAACAACTTTGATTCTTTAGATAAATGCTCTTTGCCTTTCGAATAAATCGCCCAGTCAACTAATCTCTGTGGAGCACTAGTATCATATATTTCACCTAAGTAGGCTGTCCATATAGAATCACGGTCAGCAAGAGAATATTGCATTAACCATTGATGGAGTCTATCAGCGTTATAAGGATGATCGGGATCCATACAGACTGAATACATCATTTCAAAAAAAGCTTTTTCACCATTAACGTATTTCATAACATAATTATTAATATACTCTCTATTTTTTTTGTCATATTTTATCGAATCTGTCTTTCTCCAAATTAAACTATTCACGAAGCTATTTCGAACAGACCAATCACTTTTTTCCTCTTCTTCCAATAGCTCATATAATTCGATGTTTGCTCTCTCAGGTAACTGTATCGATAAAGATTCCAACATATTTTGATAAATCAGTGAATTTTGTAAATAATGATTTAAAGTGGTTCCTTCTTGAAACGAGCTTTTAGGATTATTAAGATCTAAATGCTCATCCAAAAGATATGCTGTTAAAAAATGATCTTCAAATCGCTCATAGGCTAAGTAGATCCCCTTTTCATTCACATTTTTCTCCCAGAAAAGATTTTCTGAAAATACCCCTTCTGAAATAAGTGCATCTAAAAATCGCCGTTCATTAGTAAATTTCGCTATAATAGTTTCTGCAATTTCATAAGCTACTTCGTAAGGGATATAATTTAAATCCTTCTCAAATTTATATTTAATCAGTTCATTAATGACCCTTTTTATGACATGTATATCTTCTGGGTAATTAAATTGGGACGGTTTCGATAGTTTCCGGTCTACGCTTCGAATAAAAAAATCTATAATACTGCTGATACCGCTGTATCCCTTTGGGATCTTATGAAGATTATTTCTTTCTAAACCTTCACAAAACAATTTTAAAAATAAAGGGTTACTAAATTCTGGATGTAATAAAGGCACGCTTGGTTGTTCGATTCCATATTGTTCAAAAAAAAGGCTGGTCGCTTGGTATTCAATATTATCAAAGCCTGAATGCTGAATCCTTGTCCCCTTGTTATTTTCAAGAACTTCTTTTATTAAAAGTTTTTCATAAGAAGACCTTACACTCATTACTAAGCTTATATTAGGATAGTGTTGGAATAAATGTATGAACCCTTTTATATGTTCTGGCCAAAAGAGTCGACCTTTACCTTCGTTTATCGCATCAATAATAAATAAAATTCTTTCTCCTTGTGCTTCTGCTTTTGCTTCAAGAGCTCCTAATAATTCTTTTTCATTTGTGCATCTTACTCTAAGCAAATTACCAATTATTTGTTTCCAAGGAGGGTTTTCAGAAGTAAAGTGCTGACCTAAAAGAAATATACATCCTTTATTATCTTTAATTTTAATTTGAGCAATATCAGCAAGTAAATGAGACTTGCCTACTCCTGCTTCTCCAGTAAGAAACAAAAGTGGTTCATTTATTAAATCTATAGCAGGATCATTAAGAAAATCTGCTGAATCTCGTAAGTCTTGTCTCAATTTATATATTTCATTTTGTAAATTCTTATTATGGGCTTTCGTAATTACTTCTTCTTCAAAATCGATATTTTCAAGTAGTTCAAATAAATTATAAATGGTTTTTTTAGCTTGATTTAGATCGAGAAATCTATTCTCATGTGCTTGAAATTGTGTGTAGAGCTGAAGCAGAATTTGCTTATTTTCACTTACCAAATTTATTCTGTCAGGTATCATTTGTATCAATTCATGAGTAAGTATTTTATTAATACTCACCAATAAAGAATGAAAATATATTTTTAATTTTTCGTCGCAGACTTTATCTCTACTCAAAAAATTAAAATTTGTAGCTATATCAAGCTCTACATTTATTTCAGGCGAGTATCTTTTCCCTAGATCGCTGATATGAGAATTAACATGCTCTTTAAACCAATTATCAGAAAACTCTTCAGTAGAAAACCAAAACAACTTTCTCCCTGCATGTATTTCTTTAGATAACCGATAAATTAGTTCTGAACTCCCCCAATAGTCTATCTCTATAGTTCTCCCTAATTTTTTTGCATATTTTTTCCATTCCTCCACTTTCGTATTCCATCTATCCATAAACCAATTTTGATTCTCTATTCTTGGATCTTGTCTGTCTAATGGGATACAAACGATATATTTCTTTAAGTTTGGATGCTTTTCTAATGCAGTATTTAATGAATCGGTTATCTGATTCCATTGTGAGCGACCCATAGAAAAGAAATATTTTGCTTGCCATCCATATTCTTCACCATTTTTCAAAGTGCAGTAAGCTTCTACTCCTCCGTCTGGCGCAGCAATCCTATAAAAGTCTTTTTTATCTTTAATTTCTTCTGCTCTAGCTAATTGACAAACTAATTCTTCAAAAGCATTATTTTTAGAGCCATTAAATATATTAATATTATGCCAATCAATACTCATACTTTTCTCTCCTTTGTGCAATTAATTTTTAAGATTATTCACTATGTTCATCATCTATTTTTGGCGAAGAAATATTCATATAAAATTGTTGGAGAACATTCATTACGATTATTAACTTTAATGATATTTCTTTCGTTCCATAAAGAACATCATAACCATGTAAAATAGCATTTCTGCTAATTTCAGAATTTAAGTTTTCATCTAAATTAAAAGACACAAATATAACATTTTCAATATAACTACTGATAGATTCAGTAAAAATAGATAAATGCTCTTGGTTGTTTATAAACTCTTTTAACTTTTTTTGATGAATTCGTCCACTATACTTATTAATTTCCCAAATATAACCTTCAATCTGTGCTAGCATTGTAGGAACAGATACATAATACATCTCCAGTCGATGTGCTTTTAATACCTGAAGTAAGATTTCAATTCTTTGTTTTAACGTATCATTTTGAATCCATTTATTTTCTAATTTTACAAACTTATCTTCTGTATAAAAATTTATAATATATCGTTTATACAATTTTGCTGCTTTATCAAATTGCCCTTTTTCAAAAAGCTCTTGTAATCTATTTAATAATTTATAATTGCTTATGATTTCTATATCTACAATCCAACCGGTTTTTTCAGAAAATTCTTTTAATCCATTTGAAGATTTATCAAAGACATCTTGAAAAAATAACGCTAAAATCTCTCCCAACTTATCTAGCATGTTACCTTCTCCTTAAACTTATATAATAACCATTTACAGCTTTTTCCGTTCCTCACAGCTCTATTTAGAGCTAGTTATTTTAAATAAAAAAGGCAATTCTACTTCCATATGATAGATTTGCCTTTTTTCATTCTTTTATAAAATTATAATTTACCCTGCTAATATAAATAAGTAAATCGAAATTCCATTTAGCTAAATATAAGATAAGATTCAGTCTCTTAAATTTTTCTACAAAGAACTAGCTACTTTATCATAGATTAATGAATCATATTACAATTACACAATGAAAAATTGATATTTTTCAATCTATCGAATACTCTTATTCATTTCTATTTTTAAATAATACTGCCACCGACTCCACATGCACCGTATGCGGGAACATATCCACCGGCTGCACTTCCGTCGTCACATACCCACCATCCTCCAGCACTTTCAAATCCCGTGCCAGCGTCGATGGATTACACGACACATACACCACTCGCTCCGGCTGCATCTCCAGAATCGTCGCCAGCAGGCGCTCATCGCACCCTTTGCGCGGTGGATCGACGACGATCACATCTGGCGTAATGCCCTGCTCTTTCCAACGCGGGATTACATCCTCGGACGCGCCGACTTCGAATTCCACGTTGTCCATCTGATTCAGCTTCGCATTCTTGCGAGCGTCCTCGATCGCTTCTTTTACAATCTCGACGCCATATACACGCTCTGCATGCTGGGCGAGGAACAGGGAGATCGTACCGATGCCACAGTAGGCGTCGATTACGGTTTCTTTGCCGGTTAAGCCGGCATACTTCACTGCCTGCTCATACAGCACTTCGGTCTGCGCCGGATTCACCTGGTAAAAGGATCGTGCCGAGATGGCAAACTTCACATCGCCGATATAGTCGTGAATGACTTCGCTGCCCCATAGTACACGCGTCTCGTCGCCGAAAATGACGTTTGTCTGACGGGTGTTGATATTCTGACAGATGCTGGCGATCTGTGGCATTTCTTCGCGGATGCGCTGAATCCATTCTTCCTGGCGCGGCAGACGATTGCCATTGGTAACGAGCACGACCATCATCTCGTTGGTGCTGAAGCCGACCTTGACGACGACATGACGCAGCAGTCCTTCGCCGGTCTCTTCGTTATATGGACGGATGCCCAGATCGCTGCCGATCTGCTTGACCTTGTTGACCAGCTGGTCGTTACGGTTGTCCTGGATGAGGCAGCTCTGCATATCGATGATCCGGTGCGTACCCCGTGCGTAGAATCCGCCGATGAGACGACCGTTGTCTTCGCCCATCGGGACCTGTGCCTTGTTGCGGTAGCGCCATGGTTCGCTCATACCGAGCGTTGGCAGGACGCGGATGCCCTGGGTGGAAGCGGCTGCAGCTGGCTGTCCAGCGGATGTGCTGGATGGCTGTGCATTGCTGTCCTCCTGCTGCTCGGCAGTTGCGGATGCGATACTCGCTGATCCGGCTGCTCCATGCGGCAGGCTTGCTTCGTCTGACAGCACATTCAGCTTGCCGATGCGCTGCAGATTGTCGATCACATGCTGACGTTTCCATTCCAGCTGGGCATGGTAGCTCATATGCTGGATCTGGCAGCCGCCGCATTTATCGAAGATCGGGCAAGGGGCATCGACGCGGTCGGGACTTGCTTGCAGCAGACCCAGCATTTTGGCATAGCCGTACTGCTTTTTGGTCTTCATGACGCGAGCCTGAATCTTCTCGCCGGGCAGGGCGCCGGTGACGAACAGGGTATAGCCGTCTGCACGGCCTACACCTTCTCCATCGTGAGTCAGTCCGATAATATCCAGTTCCAGTTCGTCATTTTTGGCGACAGGCAGTCCGGCAATGGCAGCCGCTGTGGCTGCGCTGGGCTTCTGTCTGTTCTTGCTGTATGTTTTGCCGCCTTTGCGGTCTTTGTTCATAGCAGTTACTCCATTTTCTGTATATTCGAATGATCCCTCGATATTCGTGTTGTCTATTCATGCTGCCAGGGCAACATTCCGTCATCATACCCATTCCTCTATCAGGTACCAAAAGAAGGTACGGGCAACTATTAAATTGTATAGAAAAGCAGGTGGTGTGACAATACAATCACGATACTTTAACGGAAAATATACCGTAATTTATTCGATTCTCATAAAATAACCTGTCTGATCCCAACGTATAGCTGACAGACGTGCTATACCAGGAGTCTACTGGAGCCGATACCTTTCCGATCCTCACGGAAAACACAGTAAACAAAATAACCGGATACCCTGCAAAAAAAGCCAGGGCAGCCGGTTCGTCTTATTCGCGTATAAGGATCAGCTGGAATAGATCGAACAGTACGTCCGGTCAAAGTTCAGCTCCAGCAGATCTTGCCTCGAAATGAAAAA
The DNA here is from genome assembly GCF_000971965.1 of Paenibacillus wulumuqiensis. Taxonomy (GTDB): domain Bacteria; phylum Bacillota; class Bacilli; order Paenibacillales; family Paenibacillaceae; genus Saccharibacillus; species Saccharibacillus wulumuqiensis. Next base: position 13,579 of record NZ_LAQP01000027.1, on the reverse strand, counting down.
GTGGATGTATCCCGCATCCCACCACATGAATCCAATCGGAGCGTCGCTGTCGATTTCCAGCAGCATCAGTATATCGTCGATCTCCTGATCCACTCTCTGCTCGTCACCATCGTAATACTTCACGAGACGCTTGCGGTCATCTGCCGGGCGATAGGTGTATTTGCCGATATCCCGGAACATTACGGCCTCGAACTCCGCGTCGCCATGCTGTTCGGCAGGATAACCGAGCATTTTGCCAATGCTGCCCTGCGGATCGTCGTTCATTTCTTCTGTCATCCCTAGGTACTTGTCATAGGTATCTTCCGTAATTGCTTCGTCCTCCAGCTCTTCCACCTGGCTGTACGCATAGTTGGGGAATTCCACACCCGCATGGGCATGGACTTCAAAAGGCCGAAAGTTCATCTCTGCCTCTTCTTCCAGCACTGTGGTCTGCTCCGGCTCCCGGTAGGTCAGACGGGACACATCCTCGTGCGACCAGTACAGGACACGATGCTCCACATTGTAGGCAGGCTCATCGACTCCGGCAAAAAAGTACAGCATGCCCTTCTTCGGCAGCAGCGAGCGGTAGATATCTGTACCCGATGTATTCCCGGACCCTATCTCGGCAGACAGCTGAGCCAGATTCAGCTGCGCGAGCAGGGTCATCCATTCGCCGTCCTTGGTCTGCGGCCACTGCATGTCTTCCGGCAGATCCGGAAAGCCGCCAAAGCGCGAATGTCCGACATGTGCATGCCCGGCGGCTCCGCGTACCAGCTTGACCACCGGACGCTGATTATCCCGCAAATAGTTCTCCAGTTCAGGCAACTCATATTCCTCCAGCAGCTTGTTGAGCTGTTCGTCCGGCAGCAGATTGGGAAAGTTCGCCATTCGGTATTCCTCCTGTATGTATATAATGGTTCTTCTCCTGTTATCTTATGTGATCTAAGCTTCTTCAGGCAAAGGTCATGATCCCTGAAACATAAAAAAAGCTGCCGACTGCAGCGTCCATTCATCCCATGCAGAGATCCTGACGCCGCCGACCGGCAGCCTTGTGCTATGATAAGCAGTCTTTTTAAATATCCGCGAAGATCCGCAGCTTGTGCTTCATCACTTCGAAATGACCCGGCAGACTACCGCCCAGCTCACCATCCAGATTGAGCATGACTTCGTCCGCTCGCGGCGCTTCGATATCCAGCTTGCTCGTGCGGAAGTAGAGCACCTTGGGATCGTCTAGATGTTCACCGCGCAGCGCCATGGTAACGAGGCGGATGAACTCAGCCAGATTGCAGTTGCGCACGGCAATCACGTCGAACAGTCCATCGTCGATCCGCGCATCCGGCGCCAGCTTCTCAAAGCCGCCGACCGAATTCGTATTGGCGACGAGGAAGATCATGAACTGGTCATGAATCGTCTCCATCCCCTCCGCCCGGATGATCAGCTCGGTAGGTGCAAGATTGACCATTTTCTCGATGCCCTTCATATAGTAGGCCATCTGTCCAATCATCGTCTTGAGCTTGCTCGGCACTTCATACGTCAGCTCGGTAAAGGAACCGCCGCCTGCGATATTGATAAAGTAACGGTCGTTGACCTTGCCGATATCGATCGGACGTGACTGCTGGCGGATGACCAGGTCGCAGTACTGCTCCCAGTTCCGGGAAATGCCCAGCGCCCGTGACAGGTCATTGGTCGTTCCCAGCGGGAAAATGCCCAGCGGCGGCGGGTTATCGTATGCGGCCATGCCGTTGATGACTTCGTAGATCGTTCCATCGCCACCAGCGGCGATGATCATATCGTAACCGCCGCGTTCAATTGCCTCCATGGCAGCCACAGTTGCATCGGATTCGCCTGTCGTTGCATGACAGCTGGCCTCGATGCCTCCCTCGTCCAGTCGCTTCAGAATGTCCGCCAGACGGCGTCTCATCTCTTCACGGCCGGAGGTCGGGTTATAGATTAACCTCGCTCTTTTCATGTTCATGCCACCTAATATTGTTGTGATTCGCCTGTTGTACAGATCATAGGAGCGGCAGCTGTTGCCACCCGATCCGGTCAGGCCGGCTATGTCTTATTCTACAACCTGAAGCTGCTGCATCAGCAGATCCACCTGGCGCTCCATCCAGTGGGACAGGCGCGGGTGGGGCAGCAGCGCTTCACCAGCATATTCATAGCTTAACCCTTCGATACGCCCCGGAATCACCGAACGCAGGAAAATGCCCGAGCTCAGGAACAGCGGCGCGACCAGCACACGGTAACCGCGGCTCGTCCATTCTTCGGTTTTGGACCGCAGACTGTCCGGATTGAGCAGTGCATAATCGGCATGAGCGGTGCCGCTGATATCGCCGACACGGCGGGCAAGCGAAGAGATGCCCTTTTCCCAGCGCTGACGGAAGCCATCATGAATACTGCCATGACCGACGACCAGCACTGTCTCCTCCTGCGGGACAGTCGACAGATGCTTGACCTTGTCCCATACCATATGGGCAATATCGTCATCGTCATCGACCGGATAACCAAAGTGCACGTTGGCTCTAATGGTAAACGGTTCCAGATCTGTCTCCCGATCGGGTTCTGCCTTGACACCCAGTGCGTAGGCAATCTCATCCATATGTGTACTGCCGGAGGACACGAACAGCGGTATAACGAGCAGATCGGTAACTCCCTGTCCCTCCAGTTCATCAATCCCGTCCTGTATGAATCGTCCCGGCACATTGTCCAGATAGACGGCACTTACAGGCAGATCGGCTGGAAAGGAAGTGTTTGCCACTGCATCGTCAATCCAGTGCATCCATGTCGGGTCCGGCGATCCATGACTGATTATCAATACACCCGGTTTCATCATATTTATCTCCCCAGACGCTCGAGCGTCATTTTGTAGCCATCATTGCCATAGTTCAGGCAGCGTTTGACACGGGAAATGGTCGCTGTACTCGCGCCGGTCTCCGCTTCGATCTGGTTATACGTCGCGCCTTTGCCCAGCATACGAGCTACTTCCAGGCGCTGGGACAGCGATTGAATCTCGTTCACTGTGCACAGGTCATCAAAAAATACATAGCATTCTTCCAGGTTTTTGAGCGTCAGGATCGCTTCGAATAATTGATCGACACTTTTATCATCAAGCTTTTTAAGTTGCACGATTAGATCATCCCCTACTACGGTTAATGTAATTTCATTGTATAGATTACCATTTGTTTTTTCAAGCGTTAACGATGTACAGTATCACAGAATCAACACGTCTTTTCCATAAAATCTTCCAAAATTACCGGCGAGACTATTTAAACCAGCCCCGCCGCTGGAACAGCAGCATCATACACCCGCCCAGCAGGAACATGAGCAGCAGTACGCCAAAGTAACCATATTTCCAGTGCAGCTCCGGCATAAACTCAAAATTCATCCCATAAATGCCCGCGATCAGCGTCAGCGGCATGAATATGGTCGTGATAACGGTCAGCGTCTTCATGATCGTATTCATGCGATTGGAGTTGAGCGAGATGTAGCTGTCCCGCAGATCCGATGTCATCTCGCGATCCGCTTCGATCATATCGGACAGCTTGAGCAGATGATCGTAGATATCCCCGAAATAGGAATGATGATCGTCCACCTTCTGGATATGCTGGGAATTGACGACACGGTACATCAGATCGCGCATCGGCACGACCGTACGCCGCAGCTTGAGCAGCCGCGACCGCAGAGCAAATACCTGTGCCAGCAGCTCATCCACTGCTTCATCCGGACCCAGGCTCTCCAGTTCGTTCAGCTCATCCTCGATATCAAATACACACGGGAAGTACTCATCGACGATTTTATCGATAATGATATAGGCCGCTGCTATCGGACCGCGCATCCATTTGGGCCGCTTGCCGGTACGGTAACTCAGCACTCTCTCCCAGGCAGAGTCGACTTCCGGCTGTTTCTGATGATGGAAAGACACCAGCAGATTCTCGCTGATGAACAGATCGACCTCTTCCACATTCAGCGTATCGCGCTTCACGGCATGCAGTACCAAAAATTCCACATCGGTATAATAGTCCATTTTGGGACGCTGCAGCAGATGCATGCAGTCCTCCACCGCCAGTGGGTGGAATTCGAAAAAGGTACTGAGCAGCTCGGATTCCTTTTCGGTCGGACGGTCAAAATCGACCCAGCACCATATATAATCGCCGGACTTCACTTTCTCCAGCGGTACATCTTCCACAATCATATGTTCATGTGTAAAGCCCATTATACGTATCACGCTTCAACCTCTTTTCTCGGGATCGGATAAGGCTAGAATCGCATAAAAAACCGCCGTTCGCAAGAAACGGCGGAATCGTTCATACGGTTGTGCTTATAAAAAGTTAAAACAGATCAAACATCAGCTTGTAAATGATTCCGGCCAGCGTCGCCGCGATCGGAATGGTCACGATCCAGGCAATCACGATCCGGCCGGCGAGTCCCCATTTCACTTCACGGAAACGCTTGGCTGCGCCAACACCGAGAATCGCGGAAGTAACGGCATGTGTCGTACTTACCGGCAGGTGAGTCAGTGTGGCTGTGAAGATAACGGTTGCGGACGTTGCATCAGCAGCGAATCCGTTGATCGGCTCGATTTTGAAAATTTTGGTTCCCATCGTTTTGATGATTTTCCAACCACCGACCGATGTACCGAGTGCCATCGCTGTTGCGGCGGAGATTTTAACCCACAGCGGTACTTCCAGATTATCCTGGACATTGGCCGCTACGAGGGCAAACGTGATAATCCCCATCGCTTTCTGCGCATCATTCGTACCATGGGAAAAGGATTGCAGGGCAGCCGTCAGAATCTGCATTGTCCGGAAGCCTTTGTTCACCGAGTGCGGGCTGCGCTTGGCGAAGATCCATTTCAGAATATACATAACGATAAAACCCATCACAAAGGCGATCAGTGGGGACAACAGCAAACCTTCGACGATTTTGATAAAACCGCTCCAGTTGACCGAACTTGAACCGGCTCCGACAAATACAGCACCCGCCAGTGCACCAATCAGTGCATGGGAGGATGAAGATGGAATTCCGAACCACCAGGTCGCGAGGTTCCAGATAATCGCTGCGATCAGCGTCGCAATAACGATCGGTATACCGTTCTCCAGTGTGGCGGGATCGGCGACGCTGCCGCCAATCGTCTTGGCAACACCGGTAAATGTAATCGCACCGAGGAAGTTCATCACCGCGGCCATCAGAATGGCTGTACGCGGTGGCAGTGCCCGGGTGGACACCGATGTGGCAATCGCATTTGCCGTATCATGGAAGCCGTTGATAAAATCAAACGCCAGCGCCAGGAATACGACAATACATAGCACGAATAATGAGGTTTCTACCATATTTATTCATCATACAGAGTTTCTCCCCACTCCTATTTGTAGAGAAGCTGTATGATACTACCTCCTTAATTATCTTAAGATTTTGCAGTCGCGGCAAAATCCGAATCTTCTGTTAGCATCAATGAATCTGTTCCTAAAAGCAGCTCAGTTTCTGCCAGGTGACAAAAGAAAAACGAACCAGCTCACACTTACGTCGGTTCGGTTTCTTTCCGGATCAGGAATTGCTCATAATGATCGATTCCAGCGTATTGGCTACATCTTCACAAGAATCCGTTGTATTCTCCAAACGCTCATAGATTTCTTTGCGTTTGATTAATTCGATAGGGTCCGTAACGGTAGCAAACAGTTCCGTGATGCATTTGCGCATGATATCATCGCCCTGGTTCTCCAGATCATTCAGGCGGATCGAGTGCTCGCGGATCGGCAGCAGTTTTTTCTGGGAAAGCAGTTGAATCGCTTTTTGAATCTCATAGGCACACTCGCGCAGAATCTCTGCAAAGGCATTGATATACTGGTCCGGCTTGTTCAGATGATACATCTCGAAGCGGGAAGCACAGGCTTCCAGGCCGTCCATTACATCATCCATTTTGGTCGTGAGTTCCATGATATCGTCGCGCTCCAGCGGCGTGATGAATGTTTTATTCAACTCGGTGATGATCGTATGGGTATACGTATCGCACTGGTTCTCATAATCCTTCATCATTTTGGTGAACTGTGGAATGTCTTTAAGGCTTGCGACCTGTTCTGCGAAATAGTCCGCAGCCTGTACCAGGCTATCCGCCATATTCTCCAGCGTCTCAAAAAAGATATCCTTCTTTTTAATACGCATTCCTATAACCCCTTTTCGAAATTTTGCCGAAAAATGTCGTAAAATCGCATTTTAAGCACAATTCTGGCTTTGATAACAACCTTTGTTATCTTATCAATCCGTGTGCGGTTTTGTAAAGAATAGCTTAACAAATAATGTACAAATCTCATACAAACTTCAGCACTTCTTTATATCATTACACCGAAAGCCTTTACTTTATCCATTTTTGTCCATTTTTTTATCATCAATTGTTATGTGACTATAAAACGACGGACTGTTCGGCACAATATTGTAATAGGTCACGCCGGGAACGAGCGGTGTCTCCTGCCCGCCGCTGCGAAAACGGATCACATCTCCGTCACTGCGGCTCCATTCACCGCGGATCATGCGGCCCTGCTGGAACATGAGCGCTTCGCCGCCGGACTCCAGATCAAGGCTGAGACGACCGACATCATCCAGCACTTTGTAATCGGCGCCGAGTACAATAACATTGGCGGCGGTAAGCGGCTCACGGGTATTGAGATCGATATGCGGCTTGCCGTTCATGCTGCGCGTATATTGGCCGCTGGCCGAATCGTACGTATAACCGACGGTATAGCTGTCCAGCAGGTATTTGAGCTGCAGGGAATTCACCTGCTCCGAGCTGGTTGTGGCAGATGATGCGCTATTGACGGCCGGGCTTTCGCCTGCACCGCTCGTGCTTGCAGTTATGCTGGCAGCATTGAGATCGGCAGACGCAGCATTTCCATTTCCATTTCCGGTACTTGGGTCGGCAGGAGTAGTGCTGACGTTGGCAGAATCCGAGTTGGTCTGCACATGGGATGATGCACGTTCTGTAGTAAGGCCGGTATCCGTATCGGTGCTGGCGGATAACGATTCTGCTGATTCATTGTCGGCAGATTTCGTCTGATCCGCTGGCGGCAGAAACGGGTACACCGGCAAAGTGACCTGCTCGGTATATCCTTTGTCCGCTGCGGCTTTGCGCAGCTTTTGCTCATTGGTATACAGATTATGCGGCGCCTTGCGGCTGGAATCGCGCCAGAATGGAGCGCTGGCGTTGGTAATCTCGTCGAGATGCTGCTTGCCGCCGTTTTGCAAGATGGCATAGGCGTCGGTGCTGCCCCCGGCATGGACGAGCAGTCCGTTCACTGTCTCGCCAAGTGTGATCAGATAGGGACGTATGCTGCGTACCGGACCGATGGTGGCGTCTCCGTGATAGCTCTGATAAATGGCGACCAGGCGGGTAATGCCGCCCTCGGCGAGCACTTCATACACCATATCCGCTTCGGCCAGACCGGACTGCGGACGTGCCGCGGGAGCGTTGTTGATCATGACGGCGACCGGACGCGCGGGATCAGGCTGCTTGACGGGAAGTCCGGTTAGCGGCGCGGTGTGGGCAGGCGTCTTCACAGTCGCTTCCGGCGCAGGCTCTGCCTTTTCCGGGGCAGGTATCGCGGTCGGCGGCGGCGTAGTGACTTCATCGGACTGACAGGCGGTGAGGCTGATCCCGAGCAGCACAGGCATGATTCCACGTAATAAGGGCGACCAGGAAATTTTCATAACATCCTCCTCTGAATGAAGGACAGCAGCAGAGCAGCGATTATGCCGGACAGCTGCTACGTCAAAGATAGACTGCCAGCATGAATTCCGCATGAACGCTTGCTGGCATCCGGACTGGCGGGTCTATAACGTATGCTGCCATACGGGTGAATCTGCGGCCTGGCTGTGTCCTGTAATAGATGTTTCTGTTCATTATGTATGCTTGACGCGGGTGATCGGTGACACTGCTGCATAGCCAGAGGCTGCTGCAGACAATACATCCATTATATACTTAGCCGCTACGACTGGAGAACTGCAAAGCTCATATTTTGTAAATTTATGCATGGGTCTGGCAAAGTCATCGATGGAGTCGCCTGACCTGAAGCGTAATCATTGATACCCGCTCGGCAGTCTCCTCTGCCGCCCTCATTAAAAAGTCACTCTGCCAGATACGGAGGGTCTCCGTATACCGGTAGAGTGACTTTTTGTGTGGATTGCTCTTTCTTTATATCATCAGCCGGATCTCAAGCATCCGGTACGGTGTTTACCGGGTCACCATCCCGGCCAGCTCGGCGGCGGCTGCACGGCTGTCCGGCGCCCCGGCAATGGCAGAGATCACTGCGACGCCATCCGCTCCCGCAGCGATCACCGGAGCGGCGTTGGATGCATGGATGCCTCCGATGCCGACTACCGGAATATCCAGTCCGGCAGTGCGCAGCTGCTCGATGACTGTCGTCCCCCGCACTGCCTCAGCATCCGGCTTGGAAATGGTCGGATAGACAGGGCCGACTCCCAGATAGTCCGCTCCATCTGCGATCGCCTGCCGTGCCTCTTCGAGCGAATGGGCCGAGACGCCGACGATCTTGTCCGGACCGAGACGGCGGCGAATGACCGAAGCGGCTTCGTCGTCCTGACCGACATGTACGCCGTCCGCATTCAGTTCGAGTGCCAGTTCCAGATCATCATTTACGATAAAGGGAATCCCGTGCTCCGCGCAGATCTCCTGCAGACGGCGGGCCAATTGAACACAGGCTGTACCGGTCAGTGCGCCCACTCCCTTTTCCCGGAATTGAAACATGGTGATGCCTCCGGCAATCGCCTGGCGCAGCACCTGCTCCGGCGTCTCTGTGTTTACACTGCCCATGACCAGATAGAGCTTCAACCAGCGGCGCATGATGTCGGTATCAGGACGGCTCATGAGTATACCCCCTCTGCCGATAGGCAAAATGATTGGTCGGACCGTGTACCGAGCCGATCCCCAGCCCATCCTCTATCGCTGCCTGGATAAACTGCTTGGCGGTATGCACCGCTTCAAGCACAGAGCGGCCCCGGGCGAGCTCCGCGGTGACTGCAGCGGAATACGTACATCCCGTTCCATGGGTATGCGGTGTATCGATACGCGCCGTCTCCAGATAATGATAGTTCTGCCCGTCGTAGAGCACGTCGACGGCACCTGCTGTCGACAGATCATGACCGCCTTTGACAATCGCATAGCGTGCGCCCATATCGGTCAGTCGGCGGGCCGCTTCTTCCCGGTCCTGCAGCTGCCGGATGCTCATGCCGGTCAGCAGTTCCGCTTCCGGCACATTCGGTGTGACGATCTCGGCGAGCGGCAGCAAATGCTTGGTCAATGCCTGAACCGCCTCCTGCTGGAGCAGCACGGAGCCTCCTTTGGCGACCATGACCGGATCGATCACAAGATTGCGCCAGCCATACCGCTGCACTGCCTGTGCCACTTCATAAATAATGTCTGCGCTAAACAGCATCCCTGTCTTGACCGCTTCGGGTGCCAGATCTTCCCCAATTGAATCCAGCTGACGGATGACGCCTTCCGGATCGACCGGATAGACGCCTTGTACACCTGCCGTATTCTGGGCGGTCACTGCCGTGATGACCGACATGCCGTAGACGCCGAGTTCCTGAAAAGTTTTCAGATCGGCCTGTATGCCTGCTCCGCCGCCGCTGTCCGAGCCGGCGATCGTTAATGCCTGATGGATGCTCATGTTTGTTTGCACTCCTTTGAATAGGGATATAAAATCTACTGCCTGATTATCCTGCCAAGCCTGGCCACATCTATAGGGGCTCGATCCGCGCCCGCTGCTGCACTTGTTCAGGAGTCAGCAGGGACAGCTGATTGATGAACTCCACTTGAAAACTGCCGGTTCCCTGTCCTTCTGTACGCTCTGCTGCCATCTCTGCCGCTATGCCGTAGAAAGCCAGCGCTTCTGCTGCTGCCTGCAGCCAGTGCTCTCGGCCTCCGGCAGCCGCTGCAAAAGCGGCCACCACCGAGCTAAGCAGACAGCCTGCACCGGTCACCTTGGTAAGCAGCGGATGTCCGTTCGCCACCGTCAGGGTCGCCTGACCGTCGGTGATAATATCCTCCTGCCCCGTCACAATCACGATGGAGCCCAGCTGCTCCGCTGCCTGGCGGGCCAGCTGAGTACGATCTCCCTCTCCTGCCCCTGCATCGACGCCGCGGATATTCCATTCGGCTCCGGCTACATTCGCAATCTCTGCTACATTGCCGCGCAGAAAATCGACCTTGACCTGCTCGCTAATCCGGCGGGCCGAATCTGTACGATAAGCGGTTGCTCCCGCTCCCACCGGATCGAACACAACCGGCACTCCCGCCCGGTTGGCAGACTGTCCTGCCAGCAGAATCGATTGCACCGTATATTCATCGAGCGTGCCCATATTCAGCATGACCGCTCCAGCCATCGCGGCGACATCCGCCACTTCTTCATGCGCATACGCCATAAAGGGCGAAGCCCCCAGAGCCAGCAGCCCATTGGCTGTAAAGTTGGTTACCACCACATTCGTAATATTGTGAATGAGCGGATTCTGCTCACGCACCTTTTGCAAATAAGACATCCCTTCTCCTCCTCGACTGTTCAAACTATATACAAAAAAGACCCATTCACCTCCAGCAGGAGATCAATGGGTCGTATCATTCATTCAGGTATATCGTGCCGTATAAGGCATGAGTGAATATCCGCGTCCACTTCCCTCCGCTGGTATAACCCAGATCAGGTTCCAAGGGTCCGGATATGATCCGTCTCAGCCTCGCGGCTCCCCTAGTGAATTCAAAGCAATATGATGAGTAAGGATTGCACACCGAACGTCTTGCGCTGCCGGTGTCCTCTGGTCTCTTTATAGTTACGATCTTATAAGGATATCCGCCGACTGTCAAATCCACAGCCGTGCCGGTTCATGCTCCATTACAGTGCTTTATCTCCATACACAGCCTTATAAGATGTACATATGCCAAACGATCAGATCATCCAATGCTGCCACTGCGTCTGTGCCGCTTCACGTCCGGCGAGCCATTCGCGTGTATAACGAAGCAGTTCGCGGCGATGCGGACCGGAAGAATACGTATGATCCGCCTGGAAAATAATCTGCTTGTCACAGCGCCCTTCCTGCCGGGTCCAGAACTCCTGCTGGTACAAAAAGGCATAATCCACCGGAATCACATCATCCCCGGTGCCATGCACGACCAATACATCTCCGCTGAACTGGCGCGCTTCGATGAACGGCTGGTAATTGCCCAGCGACTCAAAGTAAACCGGCTTGAAGCAGTAGCCCAGATAATCCGCTTCCCCTTCGATTACCGCCTGATCATACGTCTCGCGGCCGACAATTTTCACAATATCATTAAAAGGATGACCCACCGCCGACCACAGTACCAGATGCTTGATCCGGTGATCGCGGACAGCGGTCAGAATCGCTACCGCTCCACCGAGGCTGTGACCGATCAGCGTGACCCGGGTCGGATCAATATCGCTGCAGTTTATGACATAATCGAGCACAGTGCGGGTCTGCGCGACCATGGAGTCCAGTCCCTGCTGACCATATAGTCCGCTGCTTTCCCCACAGCCCGCGTAATCAAAGCGAACGACCATGTACCCATCAGCAGCCAGTTCACGGGCGCTGTTGACGAACAGGCGGTCCACACCGATCCGGCTGCCGACAAAACCGTGACAGATAATAATCAGCGGTGTACGGTCCTTGCCTTTGCCCTGTGTATCGGTCTGACGGTCATGCGTCGGATAGTGAATACTGGCTGTTAAATCCAGTTCCTGATGGCGAATAACGATATTCCTCTCCATAATGATTCCTCCCCGCAATAGCTGTGTATATAATCAGAAAACTCCTATTTTTTAAAGGTGAAATGTTTAATTTAAATAATTCCGATGAGTTTAATATGATTTAAGGTAAGATTATATTAGCATCCCGGGAATTCAATTGTCAATGGAGCGAAAGTGTGACAGAATAATAGCTTCCAGACCGATCTCCGGTACTATAGGCAGCCGGTATAAATAGGGATATATTCAGGTACAATTGATTACGATTGGAGGAACGATTATGAGTACTGTGCGTCACTTGGTAAAGGATATTAATTCGATTCGCGATCAGCTCAAACAGGATAATCTGAGCTATTATGACGATGTCATCGTGCATGTACGGGACGCTCGCATCCGCCGCGAATCAGGTGAGGAACTGCTGCTGGAGATGGGACGGCATCTGCTCGACGCCCAGCAAAAAGGCAAAAGTGCCCGCCAGCTGTTTGGCAAGGAATCGGACAGTTATGCCAATCAGCTCATCGAGAACCTGCCGGAGACCCGGCAGATGAGCAAACCGATGTATTATCTGATGATTGTCTGGGTCGCGCTTACGTGGGTGTTCCTGCTGCAGGCACTGATGGGCTTTTTCAAAATCAATATCAGCGGCTCGGGCGTTGTCGGTGAAATCAGTCTCTCCACCCTGGTCCTGGTCGCAGCCGGTGCGATTGTACTGGTCGAACTCGTACGCCGCGTCGCCGATCAACCTGCAGAGAAGAGCGATCTGGACCGTCCGCGAATGCAGATCAATGCCCGTTCGGTCATGTCCTATCTGATTATCATGATTGCGATCATTGTCGTCGGAACCTATCTGCGCAATGTGATGCCGGTGCTGGTCATCTCGCCATGGATGAGTCTGATTCTGTGTATTATCGGGATTCTCGGCCAGAAGTTTATCTTTATGCGCCGCTAAGTGGTTGGCTCTGCTGCGCTTTGTTTGTTGTTCGAATCATCCAGCCACTACGGCATACTGCATTTAATATAGAAAGAAGCCTCCGGCGAATTGTGGTCAAGCCCCTATTTTGTAGACAGTTAAAAAAGCCCCATCAAGCAAACTGGCGTCGGTACTCTACCGGCGTCAGTTTATTTAGTTTTCGTTGTGGTCGTTTGGTGTTGTAAAAGCGGATATACGTTTCCATTCGCTTTTGCGCTTCTTTCCAGCTTCGGATAGAATAGAGGGAGAGTCCTTCGGTCTTTAACGAGGAGAAGAAACTCTCAATGGAGGCATTGTCATAACAATTTCCTCCACGAGACATGCTGATTTGGGCGCCAACCTTGGGCAGCATGTCGTGGTACAGATGAGACGTGTACGGGGCTCCGCGGTCGCTATGAACGACCACGCCCGTCACGTCTTTTCGTTTGCGAAACGCCTTTTGAAACGTACGCTGCACCAATTCTTTATTGGGATGTTCGCCGATGGCGTACGCCACAATTTCGTTGTTGAAAAGATCTTTGACGGCAGACAGATATAACCAGCGCTCGCCGATGAGAACTTGCGTGATGTCCGTGACCCATTTTTCGTTCGGTCGGTGAGCGACAAAATTCTGGTTGAATACATTCTCAGCGATTCGTTCCGCCGTGTTGGTCGTGTACCTATACTGACGTTTTTTACGAATACGAGACTGAATGCCAAGGTTCTGCATGAGTCGAAGCACTTTTTTGTGATTCATCCACACGCCTTCGTCGTGCCACAAGAACAATTGTAGTTGTCTGTAGCCGTATATTCCCTTGTATTTGGTGTAGATTTTGCTTACGACTTGCTTATCCTCCACATCCCGGTCGATGGATTGCCGCTTCAA
>NZ_LAQP01000026.1 GCF_000971965.1 Paenibacillus wulumuqiensis | reverse complement strand
CATGAAAAATGCACCCCCAAATGCTCATTAGTTTAACCGAGGGGTTTTCTAATGTCCATTTTAAGGGGTGCAGTTCAGCTATGATGTGGGCTTTTTTGCATTGGGAAGATTCTTGTCAGGAGTGCTGCTTCGTATAGACCATACAGTAAAAAGGCTTCATGCCATCCGGTGTACGCCGTGTATACGTATCCGTAATCTGAAACCCGGCCTTCTGATAAGTCCGGATCGCCCGCTGATTCCAGGTGAGCACTTCCAGATCAATTTCCGCCTCCGGATTACGCTCGATAGCAGTTCTCACAATCGCCAGGGTGAACTCGGCTCCATATCCGTTGCCGCACAGCTCGGGCCGCATTCCAATACCGAGCCGGATTGTATTCTGCAGCGGAAAAAGCTGCGCAAAGCCGGCCAAACCGCCGTCTGCATCCAGTACAGCCAGGTACTGCTGCTCCCGCAGTTCGGGATCTCCGAATTCAATCCCCAGCTCCTGCATCTGCTCCCATGACATCCACCCATAAATATCATAAGGCGGCTCATATACCCATTCGCAGATTTGGGCAGCCTGCTGTTCATTGAGGGGAGCAGTATGGAAATAAGGGACAGAAAGGTGACTCATGACAGCACCTCCTCATCAAGAATAATGGTGTAGCACGTGCTGACACAACATCATGTATAGTTACCCCAAATTATAAAACCCGGCTACTGTACATTCAAGCCTCCTTGTTTCTTTGCCGGAATAAAGCAGTATGGAAGAGCCAGAGCTTAACGAATTATGGTTGGATTAGAGGGTCGGCATGAAGGGTACATTTATAATTAAATATTAATTTTTACTGGAAAAAGTGTTTACCATAATTACAGAAAGGGTACTATATAGTAGACATAACTGACTCATCTATCCGAACTACACATTATACTCATCATTTTCAAAATATATGTAACCCATTCCCGGGTTAGTACGTCTATATAGGTAAGCAATAAAAAAACCGCAAAAGATTCTGGCGGGAATCTCTCACGGTTGGTAAATGAATTTATATTAGATAAAGATAGCTGTTAATTACTCGGCCGCATAGTTGCTGTAAGAGAAGTTGCTCATTACACGCTTAGCACCAACATAACGGTTCTGGTAGTAGTCCATATCAATGTTATCAATTCGTACACCTTTGGATGTAGAAGCGTGTGCGAATTGGCTTTTGCTTACCATAACACCTACATGAGAAACGCCTGCCCCTGTAGTGTTGAAGAATACCAGATCCCCGGCTTGCAGATCACTCTTGGATACCGCATCGCCCACTTGATACTGAGAAGAAGATTGGCGAGGCAGATCGATATTCATTTGACCAAATACATATTGAGTAAATCCGGAGCAGTCGAAACCACTGAAGGATGTTCCACCAATACGATAAGGTGTACCCATGGCTGGTTCGATGATCTGGTCCATTTTGGAATCTGCGCTTGCACTGCTAGTCCCCATAACAGTAAACGCAATTGCGAATCCCATTAGTGCGGCGGTTAGTTTCTTTTTCATATTCAAAATCATTTGTCCCCTTCCAATGCCTACGAGGTTAGCTTAAGGATTCGGTAGAAGGTTTCCCCTATGATCCCTCCGAAACAAGATCAATTCACCCAAAACGGTTCCCCCGCTTCCCGGTGCCACGGAATTTGGCTTTACACTTATTGATTGCACCGTAGTCCATATTCACTTCACGACAAATTTCATCTTTTCTGACAAAAGTTACAAGCTTCATTCTCAAAGTTTACAAAGTTGTTACTAATAACTCGCTGGATTTATTTTAACAGAGGTTTTTTACTTTGGCAAACGTTTATTCAGCCTTTTTTAAGTATAACTGGCTAAATGTATCCGTTAGCAAGCGAGAAAGCCCGTCACTATCAGCTTTGTAATTATTAAAAAAATTTAATCTTTGTAGCTCGGCAGGTGATCTTTACTGCCGATTGAAGCTTATTCTTGACTGTTCTTAACTCTTTTTCGGTTATAATTTTGTAAACTTTATACATTTGAGACAATTAAATTCGTGTTTTAATTAAAAATGTGACAAGAATCGACGTGCGTTGGCTTTTAATCCATTGTTCGTTACAATAAAAATGATGTAATATGTACACTAAATGCAGGAGGGCAAACAAGCCCATTTTACCATTATAAACAGTTATTACTCATATATCCAATATAGAAAGGGAGTTAATGGACTCATGGAACAAAATCAACCGGGTAAAAAGGCGGTATCTCTGAATATTATCAGCAGCAGTACCAAAAGCAGCAAGCACAAGGGCTTTGGGGCCGGTGCCATTAATCTGAATAATGTTTCTCCTATTATAATAGACCGTGGAGAAGCACGGATCGATATTGGTGCCATGCATGCCAAGAGCAAAGTGGAGCGCGGTATCAAGTTTACGCCAAATCGTGAAGAGGTTGAAGGCGGACGCCAGGTATGGGTAGTGTGGCTTGCTGTAGATAAACTGGCTGAAGGAGCAAATTATGCCGGAGCAACTGCCTGTGAGATGTGGATCAACGAAGAAGAGAAAAAAGGCTGGAAAATTCTCGCCGAGCATGTGAACAAACTGGATTATGCCATCAAACGCCGGGTAATGCTCGAAGGACTGGATGAAGAAGCCAAGGGGGCTCTTCGCCAGCTGCTGGTGAGTCATAATGAAGAATGGTGGAATAACTCTTCCGATGAATTAAAGCAGGCACTGGAACCTCAAGCATAATAATGAAAAAAATAGGTAAAAAAGTTTAATCTTTTTACAGAGATTATACGTACCAATAATATAAGGTAAAAGCTGGAAATCTTGGATGGTTTCCGGCTTTTTCTTTGAGCAGGGCGGCCGCCGGGAACGATAGACGGCACTAATGAAGAGGCATAATAAATTATTGTGGATTCCTCATTGATAATTGGGAAAAAAGGGTATAATTGAATAAACACCTTTCTATTTCTACTAAAATGGAAAATACCTTTCTCCAAACCGTCATAGGTTGTTATAATTGCTGTACAGTCATCTTCGTAGGAAAAGCTACCCCTTGCTTGACTAAAATATTCTACAGATGGAGGGAGCAGTATATGCAGAAAAAGAAGGCTGTTCAAACAGGTATACCGGGTCTGGATGATATTCTATATGGTGGTGTTCCGCCCGGAGCTGTAGTTATTCTGGAAGGTGAACCAGGAACCGGTAAAACGACGTTCGGCATGCAATTTTTGGTTGAAGGTGCAGTAAAGCATAATGAACCGGGGATTTATATTACATTTGAAGAGCTTCCTGAGCAGATCTATGATGATATGACCGGATTTGGCTGGGATCTGCGTGAGCTTGAGAGGCAGAACAAGCTGCGTGTCATATGTATGGAACCGGATATTTTGCTGGAGCAAATGCTGCAGCCTCATGGCTTGTTCGAGCAGATTGTGAATGAGATCGGATGCAGACGGGTCGTTATCGACAGCATTAGTCTGTTTAGAATGGTGGGAGATGAAGAGGATGTACGGACGAATGTGTATTCCATCCGTAACATTATGCGCAAGCATACATTGACTTCATTTTTCATTCGAGAATATTCCGAATTTGAAGGTATGAGCATGCCTTTTGAGAATTACATCTGTGATGGCATTGTACGTCTATCCCTGAAGCCGCTGATGGACAAGTACCGCAAGCGGACGATTGAGGTGCTCAAAATGCGTGGCACCCGCATTCTGGAAGGCGAACATACCTACAAATTTATCCATAATGGCGTATATATTGTGCCTTCTTTGTCGATGGCCGAAGACAAGATGCTGATCCGGGAATCGGAAGTGCTGTCTACAGGCATCGACTCCCTGGATGATCTGCTGGCAGGAGGAATTCCGCGGGGCAGCGTATTTATGATTGATACCAACAGCAAGGCCAATTACCGGTACCTGCTGTCTTCGATCTATTCCCAGCGCATCAAGGATGACGATTGTACGGTGACGATGATGTCCGGCAACACCTCACTGGATACGTTTGCCGATACGATCGAGCTGTTCGGCGTTTCGCTCAGAGAAGCGGCAAGCAAAGGAAAAGCTTTCTTTATTGAACATTACCGCAGAGCGGTAGAGTCGGGTCTGGAGAAAGCGATTATCCGTGTGGACAAAGTAACCAATGAAGAATATGCACAAGTACTTAACGAGCGATTGAATCCGATTTTTGAGTGTGAAGAATTGTGTGACAAGCGCTGGTTTGTATATTATGATCTGAATACGATTATTTCCGAGCGAGGAAAAGATTTCCTGCTTCGTTATTTTGCGGAAGAGATGTCGATGTGGCGTTCGCTGGGTATTACCATTGTAGTACATTGCAACTTTGCCGAGATTGGTACAGAAACGGCTTCGTTCCTTGAACGGACATGCAACGGTGTAATCCGTACCTGGGTCGATGGTAACTACCAGTATCTGCAGGTGACCAAATCTCCGAGTGGGCGTGTATCTGCTCCACACATTATCGCAAATGTAGCCGAGAAACCTTTCGTACAACTGATATAAGGAGGGATTGGAACCTTATGGTGGCAGAAAGTGATGTGATTACATTGCAGATGGAATGCACGTTGTTTTTTGAAAATAATCCGTATGCGATCGAGACGAGCAGCGGATTATCCAAGCGGCTTGGTCGCAGCCAGCAGGTAACGGAACAGGCACTGAACCGTCTGGCGGAGATGTCCATTCTGGAAAAGAACGGACAGGGTATGCGTGCTATCTATCGGTATAAAGCTCCTTATATACAGACAGAAGTGGATCTGAATGCTTATGATTGATACTCATTTGATGAACGACACTAGAGAGATTTGTCAGGAACTTCAGGATACGTATGCACAGCTGACGAGCCTGCTCGTCTTTGTGACTAACCATGAGGGTCAGCTGATTACGGCTCCTTCCAATATTGAAGATTCCTCTGTCTTTGACAAGTATGCCAGTGATCTCAAAAGCATGTTCAAGACAGAGATTGATAAACTGCAGGGAATTCGTCATACCATTTTGTCCGATCAGTGGGTACCTGGTGTAAAATGGCTGATTGCACCGGTATCGGTAGATCAGTCTGCTACCGGTTTGTATGTATGGGGCGGTATACTGATTCAGCAGGGAACACTTCAATCGATCATTACGCACCCGAATTACCTGCAGCCGGAGAGCGGGGCACCTGCTGACTTTATTGAGTTAATGCGCAGCTGGATTCAGAACAGCGGTGAGATTTCTCCGGAACAGGAGATTTTTAAACGTGAGAAAATTACGAAGTTCGCCAAGGCCCTATCGCTCATTCTAAAATCCAGTTTTAAGGAAACCCGGTTAACCGAACGTCTGAATGCGCTCAACGAGACGCTGATTACCGAGCAGAGCACCGGGAATCCGATTGAGGAGATTACAAGAGCGGTACTGGCGAGCAGCGATCTGGCGGATATTTTCGGATTCGCTCTCAAAACGGCTCCGGGCAAGTATACGATTATGAACAGTATGGGCATGGGAGCCAATGCGCTGGGTGGATCGGTGTTCCACGAAGGTGAAGGGTTCCTCGGACAGGCAGTCCTCAGTCCGCAGCCAAGCCGCTGGAGAGATATATCGAGAGATCCAAGAAACCACTTTTTTCAGCAAAAAGGGCTGGATTCCGTCTACGAAGTCCAGTGCTTCCCGATTCGCTATGAAAACGAGGTGTACGGACTGTTATTTGGACTGAGCTTCAAAGAGCGGTCTGTGCCAAGTATTAATCCTCAGTTTGAGGAAACCATGATCTCGCTGATGGGCTGGTATATCGGCAATCATATTACGTATGAAAAAATGGAAAAGCAGCTGCAGCGGTTCAAGCCGCTGATTGAGCTGTCACGTATGATTATATCGGTGCAGGACATCCAGCGTGTCATGTTCATGCTGGTGGATATGAGTCTCAATCTGGTGTGGAATCCGTCCGCATCCATTGTGGTACACCGTTCTTCGGAAGATGGAAAAATACAGATGGTCGCGCGTGGCATGCAAAGCCCCAAAGGGGAAACCTATGCCAAGGATATTGCCCGCCGTCATCTCGATAATAGTGATAAACCGTCTGCGCATTCCTTTATTAATTCCAATACGCCATTCTCACTGATGCTGGAGTACCCGATCGTCTATGCCGATCGTACACGAGCGGTGCTGGCTGTTGCCGTTAGCAACGAGCAGGAAGGTGAGGAATGTCGCGAGATTCTGTCGGCTCTGGCGATGATGGGCAGTGTAGTGATGAAGTCGGTGCATGACCGGCAGCAGTATCTGTCGAACAGCAACCGGTTTGCTCATATTCTGCATGAATCCATTCGCGAGTGGAATATAGCTCATTACCAGCTGACTGCCGATGCGCAGAAGATCGTACAGGAATTTGCCATGTGGGGCGGGATCAGCAAGGAAGAGGCGGATGTTATTGGCCGAGCCTGTCTAATGTCGTGTACGGATCCTTCGATGCTGCGCAGCTTCCCGCATTTGTTCCAGCAGGAAGCGGAGATGATTGAGGATTACAAGCATATTCATGACGACCAGAGTATACTTGGCACCGGTTCCTATTCCAAAGGCGGCCAGATTATGGCACTGGCCTTTGCCATTGCGAGTGCCGGCGATCATGATATGCGCGTCGTCAATGATCTGCAGATCAACGGTGTCGATCAGGGACTGGTCAGTCAGTTCCGTCTGTTTGTACTGAGCAGACATACGCTTCAGACCGAGATTAATCTGGTCGAGGAAAAGGCGCCGGCTGCCCAGACTCTGACCGCCGAAGGTGCAGAAGGTCGTGGGCTGGATGCGATTGTGAAGCAGTTTGGATTGTCTCCACGGGAGAAAGAAGTACTGGAGCTGGTCGTCAAAGCGTCCAGCAACAAGGAGATCGCAGCTACACTGTTTATTAGTGAGCATACGGTAAAGAACCATTTGACCAATATTTTCAATAAAATGGGCGTAACGGATCGCGCACAAGCGATTGCAGCCGTATTTAATAAAAGTATAGGTTAAGTCAGTCGGCAGCTATGCGTTTTTACGTTATAGTTGTACGGACAAGTACAGAATAATAGCAGCAAAGACCATCTTGGCTTTTAAGGTGGTCTTTTTCTGTTGTAATTGCTTTATTGGTGTATTTACAAACCAAGGATGATCTACTATCACAAAAACGACCGGTAATGCCGTTTTATATACTATACAGTTTAGTAAGTAAGCAGAAGTCTGTGGATAGACGGTAACCTTTGTATTACTGTAGTTCTGCTTTGTATTTACCGGCGGATGAGCCATCCGCTTGTTTGCATAATTAGTATTTTACGTAAAGGAGGGTAGATGAACGATGGAATATGTACATGCACACTATAACCCTTATATCGTAGCTCTATCCGTTCTTATCGCTATTCTGGCTTCCTATATCGCATTAAACATAGTGGGCAAGGTTGCTCAGTCCAAAGGAAGAAATAAAATGATATGGATGAGCCTGGGGGCTGTTGTCATGGGGAGCGGCATCTGGTCCATGCATTTTATCGGTATGCTGGCTTTGGAAGCGGACCTGAGTATGAGCTATGATTTGAGAATTGTCGCTTTATCTGCGGTGTTCAGCATTCTGGCTTCTATGATCGCCTTTTATGTTACCCTGGATGCTGTCACCCGGTTATGGAAAATAAGTCTGGGCGGCGCGTTTATGGGGGCTGGCATCGTGGCGATGCACTACACGGGTATGGCAGCTCTGCATACAGTCGTTATGATTACGTATGATCCGATCTACTGGCTGCTGTCTCTGACAGCTGCTTTGCTGGCTTCGTATGCAGCACTGCTATTGTTCCGCCGTTTTCGTAATCATCCGAGCTTCAGTATATGGAAGCTATGCAGCGCCATTGTTATGGGGCTTGCGATCTCCGGAATGCATTATGTTGGAATGGCGGCTGCGCAGTTTCATTATACCCAGCAGGAGCTGCAGGGCGTACCTCCAATGGGTCAGATATTCCTCATCGCTGTGGTAGCCATTGTCACCCTGTTTATTCTGGCTGCCTCCTGGGCTGCCGTATTTGTGGAGAAGCACGTACTGGAGCGTATGGCCTACAGTGATCCGCTGACCGGCTTGCCCAATCGTCATGGTCTGCAGCGGTATTTTGCCAAGGAATTTACGGAGCAGACAGAGGGCGCTGTGCTGTTTCTAGATCTGGATCGGTTCAAGTCGATTAATGATACACTGGGTCATGATGTGGGAGACGAGCTGCTGGTGGAAGTGTCCAAACGGCTGCAGCTTTGCGTGAAGGAGCAGGGGAGTGTATTCCGGCTCGGTGGAGATGAGTTTTTGATCGCTTCCAGTTCGGGTTCGGTCGATATGACGGTTCGCCTGGCCGAATCGATTCTGGAGTCGATCAAGCAGCCATATCATCTGGCGAACAATCAGCTGTTTATTACAGGAAGTATCGGTATTTCCCTTACACCGCAGCATGGGTTTGAACGTACTTTCCTGATGCGGGCTGCCGATACGGCGATGTATGTATCCAAAAATACCGGTAAAAACAAATACAGCATTTTTAGTGAAGATATGAACCAGCGCCAGATTCGCCGGATGGAACTGGAGAAGGATCTGCGTAATGCTCAGGAGCAGGAAGAGTTCTTTATTGTATATCAGCCCAAATGGGATTCCCAGCACAACTGCCTGACCGGAATGGAAGCACTGCTGCGCTGGAAGCATCCACAGCTGGGAATCGTATCGCCAGGAGAATTTATCCCGATCGCTGAAGAGACGGGTCTTATTATTCCAATGACCGACTGGATGCTGAAAAAGGTATGCGAGCAAAATCTGCTCTGGCAGCTGCAGGCCGGCATTCGTATCCCGATATCAGTCAATATGTCAGCGCGAATGTTTGAGAGTTCTTCATTCCCTGACCGTATCGCCGAGATTCTGACAGAATGCGGTCTGGCAGCAGAATATCTGGAACTGGAAATTACGGAATCCATCGCGATGAACGGTATTGAAGGTACGGTAGAGCAGCTGCAGCAGATTCAGCAGCAGGGTGTGGGCATTTCCCTGGATGACTTTGGCACAGGCTATTCATCACTGGGCATGCTGGATGAGATGCCTGTCGATATTATTAAAATCGATCAGGTGTTTGTCCGCAATATCGATCATGCGTCCAAGCAGTCGATTATTAGCACTATTATTGCCATCGCCTATAACCTGAACATGGAGATGGTGGCAGAAGGGGTGGAGACCCTGGAACAGATCCAGTTCCTCCAGTCCAAAGGATGCTATATTATGCAGGGATATTACTATGGCAAACCGATGACCGTGGAACAGATGAATGAGTGGCTGGAACAGACAGCCGAGCAGATACCGCTGGCGGAGTAAATCTCCGTTCCAGCGGTTTTTTCTGCGGTACAACACGCCGGGGAAACTACAAAATCGGGGGACGTTCCGGCAGATAGGGAAGTGGCGTGGTGTTTTTGGCAGATACATATGAATGTCCTTTGATATAAAAGCGCCAGGGTTTGGACACATAATCCTGGGCATAATCGATATTGATGCGTGGACCGGACTCTATGTCATAGACGGTGTCTTCCGGGGGATCTTCCAGACGCAGTATACCACCGCTTGCCAGCAGATGCTGACCGTTGAGCGACTTGTCGATAGAGAGCGCCTGGCAGAGCTTGCCCGGTCCGTTGGAAATGTTTTTGAGCTGGCGGGCGGCAGCCGGGCGATGCTTTAGCATGAGCTGTTCATCCCGCAGACTGAGCGGCTCTACCGCCCGGATCAGCACCGCCTGTGGATCATCCTCCTCGCCGGTGACGACGTTCAGGCAATGATACATCCCATAGATCAGGTAAATGTAGGCGTACCCGCCCTGCCGGAACATCATTTCCGTACGTGTGGTTCTGCGATTACCGTAGGCATGACTGCCTTTGTCTTCGGCGCCACCATAGCTCTCCGTCTCGATGATTCGGCAGCGAATCTCGCCATCTTCCGTAATTCTGCTAATAATTTTGCCGAGCAGCCGGGGAGCGGCCTCCAGTGCTGTCAGTTGTACAATATCGTGAACATTCATGAAGTTCAGCTCCTTTGCTAAGAATAAATGGAATAACGGACCCGGTGCTTGCTGTTACCTTGAGAATTCCTGTCTGTTCTCCAGGGAAGCACCGTGGCAAAAAGCTGCTCAAGTTCCTTTTGCAGTCCGGGATTATATCGCGTATAATGCGAATTGAATGATAAGGACTATCCCCTTGATTCAGTTGAATATACGCGAAAGAAGGTAATAAATATGGAATTGTGGTACACCGAGAAACAGACGCCGGTCTTCGGCATTACAGCCAAGATCCGTGAGACTCTGGTGACAGAGAAAACCGATTTTCAGGATCTGGCAATGATTGATACCGAAGAGTTCGGACGCATGCTGGTGCTGGATGGCATGGTCATGACAACGGTCAAAGACGAGTTCGTTTATCATGAAATGGTCGCTCATCCTGCTCTGAACACGCACCCGAATCCGAAGCATGTACTCGTTGTCGGCGGTGGCGACGGCGGTGTAATCCGTGAAGTGTTGAAGCACCCGGAAGTGGAAAAAGCGGTTCTGGTAGAAATTGACGGCAAAGTCATCGAGTACTCCAAAAAGTATTTGCCTGAAATCGCCGGCGAGCTGGACAATCCGCGTGTCGAAGTGATGGTAGCGGATGGCTACATGCACATCATCGAGAACAAAAACACATATGACGTGATCATGGTTGACTCTACAGAGCCTGTAGGCCCTGCAGCACCACTGTTCGAAAAAGGATTCTACCAGGGAATCTACGAGACGCTCAAAGAAGACGGTATCTTCGTCGCTCAGACAGATAACCCTTGGTTCAAAGCGGATCTGATCCAGCAGGTAAACAAAGACGTGAAGGAAATCTTCCCGATCGTACGTGTATACGGAGCCAACATTCCTACTTACCCGAGCGGACTGTGGACATTCACCATGGGCAGCAAAAAATACGATCCGCTGGAAGTGGACGAGACGTCCATCCCGGAAATGGAAAGCAACAAATACTACACACCACGCCTGCACAAAGCAGCATTCGCACTGCCTAAGTTCGTCGAAGATCTGTGCAAGTAAAATAAACACCAGCCTGTATATCCTGCGGCACTGCCCGGGATGTACAGGTTTTTTTGCGTGTTCACCGCGGATAAGGGTCTGCTGAACGCCGATGCTGCACTCCATACAGCCAATTGGTCGGACGGTGAGCACAGGATTGCGAGAAACACGCTAATTTTTGTCGGAAAAAGCGGCTTTCCCTTCAATATAATGGTACAATAGAAGGGACTGTGCTTATTGAATTTATCGTGAAAATGTTCTATATTCAACAAGCCAAGATGGAGTCATACCAAAAATGGAGCTGGGTTTTATGACAGAATCGAACGAAGTACGTCTGACGCTGCACAGTGACCAGAATGGGGAAAGTGTCACCACCCATTTTACAGGCCAGGCCTTCCAGAAAGGCAGCAGCATTTATATCCGCTATACGGAATTACCCGAATCCGCACAGCAGGAAGTCCGTACAACAGTGAGGATCAGCAAGGATGAGATCAAGATTATGCGTCACGGCGGCGTAGAAGCGGAGCAGTCCTTCCGTCAGGGAGAACAGCTGACCGGATTTTACCGATCGCCTTTTACCCGTTTCGCCCTGATTACGCATACTTCATTGATTCATAATGAACTGAACGGATATACGGGCCAAGTCACCTGGGAATACGAACTGTATGTACATGAACAGCTGAGCGGTACTTTTAAGGTCAGCATGGATATACAGGCTTCATAACTCCGAGCATTGAATAGCCCGGAAGTATAAATTTATGGAATCATCTCCGGCTGTACAGTCTGTACACGGAAAATCAACTCGACGAAGTGCAAGATACAGGAGGAACATTAGACAATGACAGTTAATCCACTGGAACAAAGCCGTAATTCCGTCAAGGAAGCCGTACACGCCGCTGTTCTCGCAGCAGGTATCATTGGCCCCGAAGACATGCCGGAAGTTACGCTCGAAGTACCCAAAGACAAAAACCACGGCGATCTGGCCACCAATATTGCAATGCAGCTCACCCGCATTGCCAAGAAAAATCCGCGTATGCTGGCAGAAAGCATCATCGCCAACCTGGATCTGCAGCAGGGCGGTATTGAGCATGCGGAGATTGCAGGGCCCGGCTTTATCAACTTTACCCTCAACAAAAGCTACCTTTATCCGGTTATCCAGGTTGTTCATGAGCAGGGCGACAACTACGGACGTACCGACAATGGAAAGGGCCAAAAGGTCGAAGTGGAATTTGTCAGTGCCAACCCGACCGGCAGTCTGCATCTGGGTCATGCCCGTGGCGCGGCATTCGGGGATTCCCTGTGCAATCTGCTCGATTTTGCCGGCTATCGGGTCACTCGTGAATACTATATCAATGATGCCGGTAACCAGGTATCCAATCTGAGCCTGTCGATTGAAGCACGTTATCTGCAGGAGCTGGGACAGGACGCACCGATGCCGGAAGACGGCTACCACGGTGAGGATATCCGCGGCTTTGCCAGAGAACTTGTTGCTGAAAAAGGCGACAGCCTGTTGTCCATGTCCTCCAGCGAGCGCACGTCCTTTTTCCGTGATTACGGTCTGAAAAAGGAAATGGAAAAAATCCAGCGCGATCTGGAAGCGTTCCGTGTGAACTTTGACATCTGGTTCAGCGAGACATCCCTGTACGAGAACGGTCAGGTACTGGATGCACTCGGCGAACTGCGCGAGCGCGGTGAAGTATATGAAGAAGAAGGCGCAACCTGGCTGCGTACGACTGCCTACGGTGATGACAAGGACCGTGTACTGATCAAGAATGACGGCACGTACACGTACCTGACACCGGATATTGCCTACCACAAGGACAAATACGGACGCGGCTATGATCGGATGATCAATATCTGGGGAGCCGATCACCATGGCTATATCCCGCGTATGAAAGCGGCGATGCAGGCACTGGGTAATGATCCGGACAAACTGACCGTATTGATCGCCCAGATGGTCAGCCTGTTCCAGAACGGTGAGAAAGTCAAAATGTCCAAGCGTACCGGTAAAGCGGTAACGATGGAAGATCTGATGGCTGAAGTGGGCGTGGATGCGGTTCGTTATTTCTTTGCGATGCGCAGCATTGATTCCCATCTGGACTTTGATATGGATCTGGCAGTGTCCACTTCCAACGAGAACCCGGTATTCTATGTACAGTATGCTCATGCACGGATCTGCAGTATTTTCCGCCAGGCCGAAGAGCAGGGCATTACACTGCCGGCGCTGTCGGAGATCGACTACAGTCAGCTGACTACCGAGCATGAATATGCACTGCTGCAAAAGCTCGGCGAGCTGCCGCAGGAGATCTCCCTGTCTGCAGACAACTTTGCACCGCATCGCCTGATCCGTTATGTATATGAACTGGCGTCCATGCTGCACAGCTACTACAAGGCAGAACGTACACTGACCGAGGATCAGACGAAGACGCTGGCTCGTCTGGCCCTGCTGGATAGCGTTCGTATCGTTATCGCCAATGTGCTTCGTCTGGTTGGCGTATCTGCACCAGACCGCATGTAAGACGGCGTATTTCGCCGCTTTCCGTTGCTTTATGCAACAATAGTACAGTATACTTGTTGTTTTTTGTAAAAAACTTGATTTTTACAGTTAAATAGGGTTTACTTAACTCAGCATTTTGTATAATGTATCGTAGAGCCTTTTCATTCCTATCCGTGCATCACAGGGATAGAATCAAATAAGCAGACTGAATTTGGATCCGAGAGGAAGTGTCCGTAAGTGAGCACACCGCAAGAATTAAAAATTAATCCGGAGAAAGTGCACGAGATCCCGATGGTGGACCTGGCCTTTGCCGTATTGAAAAAGATTAATACACCTTTGTATTACCGTGACCTGATGAAGGAAGTGGCCGAACTGCGCGGCTATACGGAAGAGCAGATTAATGAATATATCGCTCAGCTCTATACCGAGCTGAATATCGATGGACGTTTTGCCTGCGTAGGTACCAACCTGTGGGGCCTCAAGCGCTGGTATCCACTGGAACGTGCTGAAGATCCGGTAGCCAACGCCAAACGTCCGCGTATTATCAACGACGATAACGACGATGATGATATCGAAGATGATGAATTCAATAACGAAGACGTTGCCGATACAACGGATGAAGATGATGATATCGAAGATGATAACTACGATGATGTAGATAGCAACGACGATGATGATGATATCTTCACCGAAGACGAAGAAGACACTGCAGACCTGGTCATCGAAGACGAAGATGAGGACGAGGATGAAGACTTCGAAGAAGAGAGCACGGAATTCAAAGAGGATGACACCGAAGAAGATCGTTAATTCCTCCGACCTGCCCGATATGCCGGGCAGGTTTTTTTATGATCATTTATAGTTGGCTTTGGCGGTCAGGCAGTCGATGGATACACCCCGCTATCATAAAATGGCTTGATCTACAGCCTGCTGCTTTCCAAATGCAGTTGATTTTCATATTAGGGCAATCTTTCTCGGGATATGTCTTGACACAGTATTGTTGGACAGAGTAAACTATTGCATGGGCTTATGAATTAAACTTATAAATCAACATATATGCAGCGCATAATTGCTGAAATAAATAAAGTGCCCCGTGGCTACGGGTGTCACTTTTTTTGTTTTTTATGGGATATATCTCCCCCCCCTGAGCATCCTGAATGTAATGGAGTATAACGATGAGTCGCTAGGCTGGTAGAACAAGAATAAGGTGATCTGCCGGTTGTTATGCGAATCACGTTTGGTTCATTGCTGCATGATGCTGATTTGAATTTCCGGATAATAACTAGGAGGTAATATGGTGACAAAGTATATTTTTGTAACAGGCGGGGTTGTATCTTCACTGGGTAAAGGGATTACAGCTGCTTCACTGGGCAGACTGCTCAAAAACAGAGGTTTGAAAGTAACGATCCAGAAATTCGATCCTTACATTAACATAGACCCGGGAACCATGAGTCCGTATCAGCATGGTGAGGTGTTTGTAACCGATGATGGCGCCGAGACGGATCTCGATCTGGGTCACTACGAGCGTTTTATCGATATTAACCTGTCCAAGAACAGCAACGTAACGACAGGTAAAGTATACTCTTCCGTTATCAGCAAAGAGCGTCGCGGCGAATACCTCGGCGGTACGGTACAGGTTATCCCGCACATTACGAACGAGATCAAGGAACGCGTATTCCGCGCTGGTCGTGAAGCAAACTCCGATGTCGTCATTACGGAGATCGGTGGTACAGTCGGTGATATCGAGAGTCTTCCATTCCTCGAAGCCATCCGTCAGATCAAGAGCGATGTAGGCCGTGA
Organism: Paenibacillus wulumuqiensis; assembly: GCF_000971965.1. Lineage (GTDB taxonomy): Bacteria > Bacillota > Bacilli > Paenibacillales > Paenibacillaceae > Saccharibacillus > Saccharibacillus wulumuqiensis. The sequence goes on along the minus strand of NZ_LAQP01000026.1, from coordinate 14,726 downwards.
TAATGTTATGTATATCCATGTTACACTGATCCCTTATATCAAGGCAGCTGGCGAAGTCAAAACCAAACCAACCCAGCACAGTGTCAAGGAACTGCGCAGTATCGGTATCCAGCCGAATGTAATCGTATGCCGTACCGAGTATGAACTGTCCGAAGACATGAAAGCCAAAATCGCGCTGTTCTGCGATATCGATGCCAATGCAGTTATTGAGTGCCGTGATGCATCTTCACTGTATGAAGTTCCGTTGAACCTGCGTGAAGAAGGCCTGGACGATATCGTGGTCAATCATCTGAAGCTGGATGCACCGGCTCCGGACATGACCGAATGGGAAGAGCTGCTGAACCGTATTCAGCACCTGGAGAAAACCGTTGAAATTGCCATTGTCGGTAAATATGTTGCACTGCATGATGCCTATCTGAGCGTTGTGGAATCCCTGTCCCACGCTGGCTACCATGCCAATGCAGACGTAAAACTCCGCTGGGTGGACGCAGAAGAACTGACAGACGAGAACGTAGCCGAGAAGCTTGGCGGCATCGGCGGTATCCTCGTTCCTGGCGGCTTCGGTGACCGTGGTATTGAAGGCAAGATCAATGCGATCCGTTATGCTCGTGAGCAAAAGATCCCTTACTTCGGCATTTGCCTCGGTATGCAGGTATCCGTTATCGAGTACGCACGTGCATTTGCAGGACTGGAAGGCGCCAACAGCTCCGAGATCAATCCGGCGACACCGTATCCGGTTATCGACCTGCTGCCTGAGCAAAAAGATATCGAAGATCTGGGCGGCACCATGCGTCTTGGACTGTATCCTTGTAAACTGCAGCCGGGTTCCCTGGCTATGGAATGCTATGGCGAAGAGCTGGTATACGAACGTCACCGTCACCGGTATGAGTTCAACAACCAGTACCGCGAACAAATCGAAAAAGTCGGCATGAAAATCTCCGGTACTTCTCCAGATGGTCGTCTGGTAGAGATCGTGGAAGTGCCTGATCATCCATGGTTCCTGGCTGTACAGTTCCATCCGGAATTCACTTCCCGTCCGAACCGTCCACAACCATTGTTCCGTGAGTTCGTCAAAGCTTCCCTCGCTCATCAATCATAAGAGCGCCGGGTTTAAGATTATACGTTTAATTTTTATTTTTGGCAACCATCCGTATCTGGAAGAAGATGCGGATGGTTTTTTTGTATAATGGAATCATGCGGATGAATACACGGGGAAATAATGTGCAGGATCGTCCTGTTTCCTGACCGGATCGTTTTCAAAGGTCCGAGTGCCATCGTTCATAGCATATTTTGTCGCAGTATACGCGGTCTTTTTCGTAATGATGCAGGATTTGCGCGAAAAAAAGCGAAAGTGTACATTATGTTATTCAAAGTAAAGATTTACATTTCAATCCAAGCAGTATTTATTGTAGTTCGTCATCGTTCTGGATAGTGGATCAATGTACACACAGGGGAATCGATCAGCAGAGACGAAGGGAAAGGTGACAGATGGAACAGAAAAAAATATTAATTGTAGATGATCAGAATGGAATTCGGATATTGCTCGTCGAATTGTTCAGCAATGAGGGATACCAGATGTTCCAGGCAGCCAACGGCAAGGCGGCGCTTGAAGTGGTAGAGCAGGAAGTTCCTGATCTGGTACTGCTGGATATGAAAATACCGGGCATGGATGGACTGGAGATTTTGCGTCATATCAAGTCTACACATCCGCAGATTCATGTCATTATGATGACGGCCTATGGAGAGCTGGATATTATCCAGAAAGCCAGGGATCTGGGAGCAATCGGCCACTTTACCAAGCCGTTTGATATCGACGAAATGCGCAAGGCGGTCGACCAGTCTTTGCGCGGCAGCGGTGTAGATCAATAAGCGCAATTTGGACGATACCAACCTTTTATTTGAATGTGCGAAGCCGCATATCTCTTTTTAAATTGCTTGTTTAGTATTTGAAGTGGGTTATGTTATAATAGGCACGTATGCAGTAGCGGCTTACACATTTTGGGACATACCCAACATTTTTGAGGAGGATGTCATTATGCCATTAGTATCTATGACAGAAATGTTAAACAAAGCACTCGAAGGTAAATATGCAGTTGGTCAATACAACATCAACAACCTGGAGTGGACACAAGCGATTCTGGGCGCAGCGGAAGAAGAAAAATCACCAGTAATCCTGGGTGTGTCCGAAGGTGCAGCACGTCATATGGGCGGATTCATTACTGTTGTCAAAATGGTAGAAGGTCTGCTTCACGATATGAAAATCACTGTTCCAGTTGCGATTCACCTGGACCATGGTTCCAGCTTTGACAAATGTAAAGAAGCAATCGATGCTGGCTTTACTTCCGTTATGATCGACGGTTCTCATCACCCAATCGAAGAGAACATCGAAATGACGAAAAAAGTGGTTGAGTATGCACACGCTAAAGGCGTTTCCGTAGAAGCTGAAGTAGGTACTGTAGGCGGACAGGAAGACGACGTAATCGGCGGTATCATGTACGCTGACCTGGAAGAGTGCACACGCCTTGTTAAAGAAACAGGTATCGATACACTGGCACCGGCACTGGGTTCCGTACACGGTCCTTACCATGGCGAGCCTAACCTGGGCTTCAAAGAAATGGAAGAAATTCGTGACGCGGTTAACCTGCCGCTCGTACTGCACGGTGGTACTGGTATCCCTAAACACGATATCGACAAAGCGATCTCCCTGGGTACTTCCAAAATCAACGTAAATACCGAGAACCAGATCGAATTTGCAAAAGCGGTTCGCAAAGTACTGGCTGACAAACCGGAAGCTTACGATCCACGTACTTTCATCGTTCCAGGTCGCGAAGCGATCAAACAAACCGTTATCGGTAAAATCCGTGAGTTCGGTACAAGCAACAAAGCGTAATTGGCTTTTTGAATGGGCGTAGTGTATATTACAGTATGCAGAAGTTAAAACAGGAATAAACCGGAACTTTTCCAGCTGGAAAGGGTCTAATTAAATAGGTTGTTATGGAGAGCACACCGCTGAGCCGGTGTCTTTCCATTTTAACAGCCAAAATTCAAAGGCACATGTCGTTTTATCGGCTGCAAAACACGTAGGGGGATACTAAGCTTTATGGAAAAATTGATGATCAGTGGCGGACGTCCGCTGCAGGGAACTATCACCATCAGTGGTGCAAAAAACAGTGCCATTGCGCTTATTCCTGCGGCATTGCTCGCCGAGTCAGAAGTCGTGCTGGATAACTTGCCCCTTCTGAGCGACGTGGCAGTTTATGCGGAAATTCTTGAAAATCTGGGTGCGAGCGTAAGCTGGCATGAGCTGGATAACCAGATGCGTATTGATCCAAGCAGTGTCAGATCCATTCCAATGCCCAACGGACCTGTCAAAAAGCTGCGGGCATCTTATTATATGATGGGCGCATTACTTGGACGTTTTGGAGAAGCAACGATCGGTTTGCCGGGCGGATGCAACTTTGAACCAAGACCTATCGACCAGCATATCAAAGGTTTTGAAGCGCTGGGCGCTACGGTTACCAATGAACACGGGTCTATTCATTTATATGCCAAAGAGCTCCGTGGAGCCAAAATTTATCTGGACGTTGCCAGTGTAGGCGCGACCATCAACATTATGCTGGCGGCTGCAAGAGCCAAAGGCCATACAATTATCGAAAACGCGGCGAAAGAGCCTGAGATTATAGATGTAGCAACATTACTGAACGCCATGGGCGCCATTATCAAGGGTGCCGGTACAGAGACGATCCGTATTGAGGGTGTCTCCGAAATGCATGGCTGCAGACACTCCATTATTCCTGACCGTATTCAGGCAGGTACGTATATGATCGCTGCAGCGGCAACGCGCGGTGATGTTCTGATTGACAATGTGATTCCCAAACATCTGGAAGCGGTAACGGCCAAACTGCTGGAAATGGGCGTACATGTAGACGAACTGGATGAAGGTATCCGTGTTCTCGGCAAGTCCACCTATAACCATGTCGATGTCAAAGCGCTCACCTATCCGGGCTTTGCCACAGATCTGCAATCTCCGATGACCAGTCTGCTGACACAGGCGCAGGGAGTCAGCGTATTGAGTGACTTTGTCTACAGCAGCCGGTTCAAGCATGTACCGGAGCTGGCGCGCATGGGAGCCAAGATCAAGGTAGAAGGCCGCTCGGCGATTATCGAAGGCGGCGAACTGAATGCAGCCAAAGTCAAAGCGATGGATCTGCGGGCAGGTGCAGCACTGGTTATTGCCGGTTTGACTGTCGGCGAAGGTGTCACTGAAGTATCCGGTGTGGAGTTTATCGACCGTGGTTATGATCATCTGGTGGATAATCTGCGCAATCTGGGTGCCAATGTATGGAGAGAGACGCTGGAAACACGCACTCTCTGATTTGTTTGTCCCTCTTACAGGGAGGAGAATTCACTTGTATTTCCCAAAATACATACCTCTTGAATATCTCCTCCCAAAATGGGTAATGCTATCCTATGAATGAATTTGGAAGTATCCACTCCGTATAATTCAATCTTCTGATTATTCCCAACATTATTCTATCGATCGTCTCAACATTCTCTATAAAATTGAATAGGTGGTTATTGTATGGATTTACAAATTTCCGATTTGGAAGAAATGAAACTGACCGATTTATACAAACTGGCCAAGCAGTACCAGATTCCGTATTACGGGCAGCTCAAAAAAAAGGAACTGATCTTTGCAATCCTACGTGCACAGGCAGAACGCAGTGGACTGATGTTCATGCAAGGCGTTCTTGAAATTCTGCCGGAAGGCTATGGATTCCTGCGACCGATCAACTATTTGCCAAGTGCAGAAGATATTTATATTTCCGCATCACAGATTCGCAAATTCGATCTGCGTACCGGTGATCTCGTATCCGGTAAATGCAGAGCACCCAAAGAAAATGAGCGTTACTTCGGCCTCCTGCAGGTCAATGCCGTCAACGGTGTCAGTCCGGAACAAGCGGCAGAACGCCTTCATTTCCCTGCGCTGACTCCTCTCTACCCGCAAAAGAAGCTGGTTCTTGAGACAGCTCCCAACAAACTCTCTACACGGATCATGGATGTACTCGCTCCTGTCGGATTGGGGCAGCGTGGTCTGATCGTAGCACCTCCCAAAGCCGGTAAAACACTCCTGCTCAAAGAAATCGCGAACAGCATCTCAACGAACAATCCGGAGATTGAGCTTTTTGTGCTGCTTATTGATGAGCGGCCGGAGGAAGTTACGGACATGCAGCGCTCTGTCAAAGGTGAAGTCATTGCTTCCACATTTGACGAACTGCCGGAAAACCATATCAAAGTAGCCGAGCTGGTGCTGGAACGTGCACTGCGTCTGGTCGAACATAAAAAAGATGTCGTGATCCTGATGGATAGCATTACCCGTCTGGCGCGTGCCTACAATCTGGTGATCCCGCCATCCGGTCGTACACTGAGCGGTGGTATTGACCCGGCAGCTTTCCATCGTCCCAAGCGCTTCTTCGGTTCGGCGCGTAATGTCGAAGAAGGCGGCAGCCTGACGATTCTGGCGACTGCACTGATCGATACCGGTTCCCGTATGGATGATATCATTTATGAAGAATTCAAAGGTACCGGTAATATGGAACTTCATCTGGATCGCAAGCTGTCCGAGCGTCGTATATTCCCGGCGATCGATATCCGTCGTTCCGGTACACGTCGCGAGGAAGATCTGCTTGCCAAGGAAGAGCTTGATACGATCTGGCATATCCGCAAAAACATGAACGATTCCCAGGACTTTGTGGAAGGCTTCCTCAAAAAGCTGCGTAATTCCCAGAGCAATCAGGAATTCCTGGCGTCCTTTGATACCCGGGAAGATAGCAAAAACAGCAGTTCCGGCAGCAAGAAACCGTCGTCTTCTTCCAGCACAGGATCGAACAGTACAGGCAGACGGACAACCCGCTCTACCACAGCTTCAGCCACAACCAACTGAGCTGTTCAAACATATGCAAAGGATAGTTGCATTGTCTACGTGTGTCAGGTATAATTACTTAATGCCGTGCTAGATGGGGAGGTAGCGGTGCCCTATAACTCGCAATCCGCTATAGCGAGATTGAATTCCTGTCCTAGGTATTGTCGATGTAAGGCAGGTATCTGAGCGCAGTGTTGACGGATGGGTCCTTCGCAAGGAACATCTGTGAACCTGGTCAGGTCCGGAAGGAAGCAGCCATAAGCAGTTTCGTTCTTGTGCCGAGGGAGTGCCTATCCTGAGCTGTCGCTCAGAAGAACCGCTTGGATCGCAATTATCGAAGACAGGTGCACGGTATATAATTAAGCTTATTCATAACACCTTTTGCGTACTGCAACAGGTGTTTTTTGTTTGTGAAATCAGGGTACTACGGTTTTGCTTGGTGCCGATTTATAGTATAATTAAAGGTAAGATCTTTTATTTTGCTGTAATCATTTTTATAAAATAGGACCCTTTGAAGTGATATATACCAGGGGTAGCAATATACAGGAAAGAGGGTAAGCAAGTGGAACATATCGCACTTTATCGTGCTTGGCGGCCGCAGTCGTTTCAGGACATGGTAGGACAGCAGCATATCATTCAGACACTGCAGAATGCCATTCGGGAAGAGCGTATTTCACATGCCTATCTGTTTAATGGTCCCAGAGGTACAGGTAAGACATCTGCCGCCAAAATTTTGGCCAAAGCCATTAACTGTGAAAAAGGCCCGGCGATCGAGCCATGTAATGAATGCGAGACCTGTAAACGGATCACTTCCGGCAATATTATGGATGTACTGGAGATTGACGCCGCCTCCAACCGGGGTGTCGAAGAAATCCGGGATCTCAGGGAAAAGGTAAAGTATGCGCCTACCGAAGTCCGGCGCAAAGTATATATTATAGATGAAGTCCACATGCTGACGACGGAAGCGTTCAATGCGCTGCTCAAAACGCTGGAAGAGCCGCCAGGCCATGTGGTTTTTATACTGGCAACGACCGAACCTCACCGTCTGCCGGCGACAATCATTTCACGCTGTCAGCGGTTTGATTTCCGTCGTGTCTCTTTGCAGGAGCAGACCGAACGTCTGCAGCTGATCTCCGAACAGGAAGGGCTGGAGTCGGAGCGGGATGCACTGGAATACATTGCACGCCTGTCTGATGGCGGGATGCGGGATGCACTGAGTATTCTTGATCAGGTATCTTCATTTACCGAGGGCAAGATCACGTATGCACAGGTGCTGCAGATGACAGGTGGTATCGCATCCGAACAGTTTGCCGAACTGGCTTCGGCTTTGCTGCAGAATGATGTGGGCAAGGTGCTGCATATGGTAGAATCATTTATGCAGGAAGGCAAAAGCGCAGAGAAATGCATGGAGAATCTGCTATACTATTTCCGTGATGTACTGATGATCAAGATGATCCCGCAGGCTGGTGATTTGACAGAACGTATGCTGAACCCGGATAATTTCCGCGAGACAGCCGCAGCCTTTACCAAAGAACAGCTGTTTGCCATGATTGATACGCTGAATCATTACCAGACCGAGATGAAGTATGCGACCCAGCCGCAGATGCTGTTCGAAGTGGCACTGCTCAAACTGAGCAGTATCCCGGGTGGAGGGACAGAAGCTCCTTCCGGCGCATCATCAGCGGCTGGCAGTTCGGCAGATGCTGGCGAGATCAGACAGCTCAAGCAGCAGCTGGCTGCGTTGGAGCAAAAGCTGGACAAGGCGCTTCAATCTGGCATTGCTGCCGGGGGAGAAGCCGCAGCTTCCGCCAATACGGGAAGACGTGCACCGGCACCGAGAATATCGTCGGCGGCGAAGATTCCATCGCAAATGCCTCATTATGTGGCTAACCGCAATCATGAAGACTTTACGAAAATCTCCGGTTCCTGGAGCAAAGTGCTGCAGCGTGTCAAAGAGGTCAAAGTTACTATTCACGCCTGGTTTGTCAACTGTGACCCGGTATCCTTTCATGAAGATGCCGTTCTGGTGGCGTTCAAGCATGATATGCACCGGGAGACGATCGAGAAGTCTGCCAACAAGCAGGTGATTGAATCTGTGCTGAATGAAGTGCTGGGCGGTTCCTACCGTCTCGTTACGATGATGCAAAAAGACTGGATGGACGCTATTGAAGGAACGAGCGAACAACCGGGTGAAGAACTCAAGCTTGAACATGAAGAAGCTTCCAATAGTGATGCACTGGTGGATGAAGCGATTCAACTGTTTGGTGAAGAACTTGTTGTAATCAAGGAATAATAATAAATGAACGTATACTTTATTAGAGGAGATGATTGGAATGGGTAACATGAATCAGATGATGAAGCAAGTGAAGAAGATGCAGGAGCAAATGCTGAAAGCACAGGAAGAACTGGGTTCCAAAACCGTATCCGGTACTGCTGGCGGCGGCGTAGTTTCTGTTGAAGTAAACGGACACAAAAAAATTATGTCCATTAATATCAAGCCGGAAGCGGTAGATCCGGATGATGTAGAAATGCTGCAGGATCTGGTACTCACAGCAGTCAACGATGCAATGAGCAAAGCGGAAGAGCTGGCGAACCAGGATATGGGTAAATTCACAGGTGGAATGAAGATTCCTGGCCTGTTCTAAAATAACAGATCGGCATTAGCCAAATGACCGGTCTCAAAGGAGATCGCTGTATTGTATTATCCCGAACCGATTGCTAAATTGATAGATGCTTTTACGCACTTGCCGGGAGTAGGACCGAAGACAGCCGGTCGGCTTGCCTTTCACGTTCTTCGCATGAAGGAAGATGACGTGATCGATTTTGCCAAAGCGCTGGTCAATGTGAAGCGTAATCTTCATTACTGTTCGATATGCGGTAATATTACCGATGCAGATCCATGCCAGATCTGTCAGGACAAAACGAGAGATGCATCTGTTATCTGCGTGGTACAGGAGCCCAAGGATCTGGTCGCTATGGAGCGTACCCGGGAATTTGACGGGTATTACCATGTGCTGCATGGAGCCATTTCACCGATTGAGGGTATTGGCCCTGATGAGATCAAGCTCAAGGAGCTGCTTAACCGCCTGAGTGATGAACGGGTGCAGGAGCTGATTCTGGCGACGAATCCCAATATCGAAGGCGAAGCGACAGCCATGTACATTTCCCGTCTGGTCAAGCCGTTTAATCTGAAAGTCACCCGTATTGCCCATGGTCTGCCGGTTGGCGGCGATCTGGAATACGCGGATGAAGTCACATTATCCAAGGCTCTGGAAGGGCGCAGAGAACTATAAGCATTTACAAAATGATCATAAAGTCTTTTCGCACAAGGCGTCAGGTCCCATTTTATGGGGAACTGACGCTTTTTTTGTTATATTGTCGCATTTTGGGGTATATGTTATTAGCCATTCACTGGGAACGTTCCCAGTAAAAGAGGCAGTATCACTGCTGTATCTGGATATACCAGATCAATCAACCCTATACATAGAGAAAGAAAGGGAGAATTTATGGGACCCACCATCCATGATGTAGCACGATTGGCCAACACCTCCAAAAGCACGGTGTCCCGCTACCTCAACGGCCAACGAGTTAGACGGGAAACGCAGGAGGCACTGGAAAAAGCCATCAAAGAACTTAATTACCACCGCAATATGAACGCCCGCAGACTGGTTATGAACAAAACATTCAATATCGGTGTCATCGTGGATAATATATCCAATACTTTTTACTCCGGCATTATACGCGGAATCGAACAGATTATTCATACCCATGGATACAACAGCGTGTTTTACAGCTGGGATTCCAACCAGCCGCAAGAAAGCCATATGGAGCGCAAACGGGAAAGCTCCTTTTTGAAGCTGCTGTATGAAGGACAGGTGGACGGCATCATTTTACTCAGTTTCAAAAAGCGGCCCAGGAATGAGCTCGAAGAAATACGTCAGATGCCCTATCCGGTTGTGCTGATCGGAGACTATGGAGAGCTAGAGGATATTTTGGCTGTAGATGTGGATAATGGGGCAGGTATTGTGGAAGCGGTACGGTACCTTTATCAGCTGGGACATCGGCGGATAGCCTACATATCTGGACCTGAATATGCTACAGCCAGTGCATATCGTTTTAAGGGCTATAGTGACGCACTCGCACAGCATCAGCTGGAATACGATCCGGCACTTGTAATGTCTTCGGATTGGAGCAAGGAGGGAGGTTATCAGGCGGTGATGAACCTGCTGCAGCAGGCCGATTTTACAGCAGTAATTGGCTCCAACGATGAGACTGCTATTGGAGCGCTTCGGGCAGCCAGGGAATCCGGGTTGTCTGTGCCGGAGCAGATGTCTGTGATCGGGTATGACGATATTCCAATCTCGGAATGGGTAAGGCCCGCGCTGACGACAATCCGGCAGCCATTTGAAAGTATAGGGCGTCAGGCGGCAGAAGGTTTATTTGAACGGCTGTATAGAAAGCCGCCGCCGCACTCATCCGCTGCTGGACAGCAAAATGATGTAATTTCGGAGCCATTACCCGGAGAAGAGCAGGTGTATCTGCTCCAGCCTTCACTGGTTATCCGGGATTCCTGTGCAGGACCTATTACCGATTTTGCCAAAGGGGGACAATCGTGAATTCCAAGCTCACCAAATACTATTTCGGGTACATCTTCATTGCTCCGTTTTTTATCTCATTTGCCATTTTCGGATTGGTGCCGATCCTGTATACGCTGTACCTGAGCTTTACCAACTGGGATGCTTTTAATGATCCGGTATACAACGGAGTCGGCAACTATACCCGCCTGCTGCATGATACCGCCTTTTATCAGTCAATTGGCAATACACTAATCATCTGGATCTTCTCTATCGTTCCCCAGCTGCTTATTGCTGTTACACTCGCCATTATCCTCAATGAGAAGTTTATTCGGGGCAAGCATTTTTTCCGTGCAGTTTATTATTTCCCTAATATTATTACGCCAGTAACGCTGGGTGTATTGTTCAGCCTCATTTTCGACTGGCAGACCGGCAGCATCAACAAGCTGTTAACAACCATCGGTCTGGTGGAAGACCCGATTAACTGGTTTAACAATCCCTGGTGGTCCCGTCTGATCGTAGCGGCGGTCATCTGCTGGCAGAATTTCGGCTTTAATATGATTGTCTTTATCGCCGGATTGCAGAGTATTCCGGATGAGGTATATGAGGCATCCCAGGTAGATGGAGCGAGCGGCTGGCAGAAGACACTGTATGTGACGATCCCTCTGCTGCGACCGGTGTTTATTTTCACACTCATTACCTCGGTCATTGGAGGCCTTCAGCTGTTTGACTCGCCGTATATGATCGGTAACGGTCCGAATAACACGACCCGGACGATGATTATGTATCTGTACGAGACAGCCTTCAAAAACTTCAATTTCAGTTATGGTGCAGCAATTGCTTATGGAGTCTTTGTCATCGTCATGTGTTTTACTGCTGTTACGATCTGGCTTACACGTAAGCGGGAGCAATAGACAGCTATATCCTATATCAAACCAGCAGTAATCCGCTGCTATCACTAAATCATGCCGGGTATGATTACCTATTCTAATAGGAGCCTGTCCGGTAATCAGGATCAAGGAGGTTAAAGATGGAGTCGAGCAGTACCATAACCAACAAAGCACCTGAAGAGAACAGGGGAAAAGCAGGTCCACTGATAGCCAGACTGCTCATTTATCTGTTTCTGATCGGGAGCGCAGCCATTTGTTTGATTCCTTTTTACAGCATGTTCATCACAGCAACGCATACCAACTCCAGTATTGCCCGTCAGCTGCTGCTGATACCTGGAGATCAGTTGTTAAATAACTATCATCGGCTGATCGAGACGGTGCCGATCTGGCGCGGCTTTGCCAACACGACATTGATCAGCGTGGTCTCAACCGCATTGGCTGTATATTTCTCTGCACTGGCCGGTTACGGATTTTCCAAATATCGCTTTAGTCTTAATAATGTATTATTCGCTATTGTACTCGGTACGATGATGATCCCCGGTCAGCTGGGCATTATCGGCTTTTACCGGCTGATTGATTCTTTTGGCTGGTTGAACACCTACTGGCCGCTTATCCTGCCATCCATTCATAATGCATTTGGCGTTTTCCTGATGAAGCAGTTTGCCGACAGTTCCGTGCCTTCCGAGATTATTGAGTCCGGCAGAATAGACGGCAGCGGAGAATTGTATATTTTTCACCGCTTGGTACTGCCGCTGATGATGCCCGGGCTGGCGACACTGGCTATCTTCACCTTTATTGGCAAATGGAATGATTTTCTTAATCCGCTGATCATCCTGTTCGATAATGAGCTGCAGACACTCCCTGTCATGATTGCAGGTGTTAAATCACAGTTCACCGCCGATTTTGGAGCCCAGTATGTAGGAATTGTGATTTCGATTATTCCTATCCTGATCGTATTTTCGGTTATGTCCAAACGCATTATCAGCAGTGTGGCAGCCGGAGCGGTCAAAGGCTAATCCAGCCCCAATTGAAGCATATTTATAACTTCCACTACCAAAGGAGAATATAACGTGAAAAAAATGAATATCTGGAAAATAAGCATTGCTGTCCTGCTGGTTGCTGCATTACTGGCAGGTTGTGGAAGCAAAGACGAACAGGCTGCACCAAGCCAGCCTGCCCGCAACGCTAATGGGGAACTGGAAGGCAACCTGGTGGTCTGGACATTCTTCGATCAGGTAGAAGATATGGCTGCTCAGTTTATGAAAGACAACCCCAAGGTGAAAGTGGAAGTTAAAACTTTCCCTGGGGATGATTATCAGACCAAGCTGCTGACAGCTCTCCAATCGGGTCAGAATGTGCCGGATGTATTCGATCTGGAACGCTCGTATATCGGCAAGTTTATTGATTCCAAATACCTGACTGACCTGTCGGCAATGGGAGCGGAAGATCTGGTTGCCAATTATGTGCCTTATGTACAGGCACTCGGCCGCGCTTCCGACAATACGATTCGCGCTGTATCCGATCACTCTTCGCCGGGAGGCTTCTGGTATATCCGCGAAAATGCCAAAAAGTACCTGGGTACAGATGATCCCGATCAGATTAGCGAGATGGTAGGCAGCTGGGACAAAGTCATCGCTCTTGGCAAAAAAGTCGAACAACAAAGCAAGGGACAGGTACATCTGATCTCCAATTCAGGAGACCTGTTTGATATCGAAGCATACAACACTGAGCCATGGGTCAAAGAAGGCAAGTTGAACATCGATCCCAAGTGGGAGCAATACTACAATATCCAGCGCGAGATCAATGACAACAACGTAGATGCCAAGCTTTCCTTTATGTCCGCTGGCTGGGGAAATGCGCTTAATGCCGGCAGTGTCGTTCTGACTACAATGCCGGCATGGGCTTCATTCATGATCGATAACGACAATGGATCAGCCAAAGGCAAATATGGCGTGGCACGTACACCGGAAGGCTACTATAATGGTGGAACCTACCGCGGCATTTATCAGGAGTCCCCCAATAAAGAACTGGCTTATGAATTCATCAAATACATTGCCAGCGAGAAGTGGCAGCAGCATAACCTGGAGACTACAGGCAATATGCCGGGTAATGCCAAAGTGTACGAAAAGAACATGAAGTCATTCACTTCCGAGTTTACCGGCGATCAGAAAGTAATGGAGGTATACTATGACGTAGTCAAAGACCTGCCAGCCATCCAACCGGACAAATACAGTGAAGAGATCCTGGGAACATGGCGCAAAGTAGCCAAAGAGGGAATAACCAATCATACCGACTATGCTACAGTCGTTGCGAACTTCACCAAGCAGGTGCAAAATGCATTCCCTGAAATCCAGACACAGTAACCCGGGTCCATCCTATACTGCTGTCAGCTCATAATCAGACCCACATGGTAAACGGTATGGATCGAATCTCCCCAGTAATAGAGATCAATAAAATAACAAAGTGCTTCATAGAGTAGAGTTTCTATATCAAGGGAGAACAAGTACCAACTTGTCCTCCCTTGATATTATTTGTGTATTCTTCTTTGATCTTACTCATGTATTCTCTTCTAATAGCATTCACTATGCTTACAATATGGCTGTTTCTAAGCCGCCTACCCAATGCAGCATGATCATCAGTTCTATCCTCCTCAAGCATATATCGGAAAAGCAACAGTCACCCTGACTATTAATCAAGAGGTCCTATATTCTTCGCAGTACATTCATCAGGGAATCACTGTACCACTTATCGGCATAATAGTTCTCTCCTTAATGGTAAAAAGTTATATCTACCAGCTCTCCATTTTGTAAAAATGCTTCAAGTATAATGATCACTCCTTTACCCGAAATCCATATAGTTTATCAAAGCCAATTATGCTGCACATAACTTGGACTTAATACCATCAAAACAAAGCAATAAATACAGCTGATTTAGCAATTCAACAAACCATATAATAAATAGTTGACGTACCTAAAAAGTTCATGATATATTAAGCAACGGTCATTATTTTAGTGATCTGCAGTCAATACAGAAATGAAATAAAAGCTGATAAAATTATTTCAAAAAAAGTGTTGACGAAAATTAACTCACATGATATATTATAAAAGTTGTCACGAACGAGTGACAATGAAAGAAAAAGTATCATGAGATAGCATTTGGCGGGTAACTAAAACAAGAAAAACTTCTTGAAAAAAAGTGCTTGCTAAATAAAAATAAACATGATATGATATAAGAGTTGCTGCGAGAGATGCAGCGGCGACAAAAAAAGACTTTGATCTTTGAAAACTGAACAACGAGTGAGTGAAGAACTTAGTTCTTCAAATATAGAGAACAGCAATG
>NZ_KQ040796.1:9395-43007 GCF_000971965.1 Paenibacillus wulumuqiensis | reverse complement strand
GCGCCGATGGTACTTGGACCGCAGGGTCCTGGGAGAGTAGGACGTTGCCAAGCGTTTCCCCACTGGGGATTTTTTTTCGGCCATTTGTGGTCAAAAGTGATATTGATTATGCCGGTGTAGCTCAGTTGGTAGAGCAACTGACTTGTAATCAGTAGGTCGGGGGTTCAAATCCTCTCGCCGGCACCATGTTTTTTTCAGGGACAGGGCGTATACGCTTTTTACCCATACATTAAGGCGGTCGTGGCGAAGGGGTTAACGCATCGGACTGTGAATCCGACATTCGCGGGTTCAATTCCCGTCGATCGCCCTTTATCTTATGTATATTGGGGATTAGCCAAGCGGTAAGGCAACGGACTTTGACTCCGTCACGCATAGGTTCGAATCCTATATCCCCAGCCATTTGAGAGCCATTAGCTCAGTTGGTAGAGCACCTGACTTTTAATCAGGGTGTCGAAGGTTCGAGTCCTTCATGGCTCACCATTTACCTTTTGTAAATGGATATGTTTTATCTTTGTAATATGCGGTCGTGGCGGAATTGGCAGACGCGCACGGTTCAGGTCCGTGTGGGCTAACCCCCGTGGAGGTTCGAGTCCTCTCGACCGCATCCTTATTTTGCGGACGTGGCTCAGCGGTAGAGCATCGCCTTGCCAAGGCGAGGGTCGCGGGTTCGATTCCCGTCGTCCGCTCCATATATATTTTTTTGGATGTCAGAATGTTAGAGAAGATGGCGTAAGCTTTCTTGTTTATTTAACAGTATGGCGTTTCTGTTTTAGGTCTGATGCTGTAACCCGGTGTTACTTCATTAGATCATGATCCCCTGATCCGCGGGTGTAGTTCAATGGTAGAACTTCAGCCTTCCAAGCTGATAGCGTGGGTTCGATTCCCATCACCCGCTTATAAAAAAAAGGATGTCTGACTATGTCAGGCATCCTTTTTAGTTTATTCGGCGGTTGTTAAGATTTAGGATTCCAGTGGATAAGCATGCCCATCTGGGTCAGACCGGCTCCGAAGCCATAAAGAACAAGATGATCTCCAGCTTTTAGCTTGTTATCCTGAATTCCCTGCTGCATGGCGAGAGGGATAGAAGCAGAAGATGTATTGCCGAACCATTCAGCACTGGTAAGTGCCTGATTGGGCATAAAACCGGATTTTTCGCTGATCGATTCAATCATTTTCAAATTGGCACTATGGGGTACAAACCAGTCTATCTTGTCCAGGGTATAATTGGTTTGCTGCAGCAGGCGAGAGATTCCCTGAGGAACAGTACGCACTGCCCATTTATACACTTCACGTCCATTCTGATAAATCTTGCCTTGACCAGTCATAGTCATTCCCGTAATCTGGTCAGACAGGCCGCTGCGGTATACATGACACCCTCCACTACCGTCGCTATCTGTGACGGTACCTATAAAGCTCGGCATCTCTGCATCATATTCCACAAGGGCAGCGCCTGCTCCATCCCCAAATAGTATACAGGTGTTACGATCGGTATAATCGACGACTTTGGTCATCGTCTCAGCAGCAATCACGAGAACTTTGCGATGCAGACCGGATGTAATAAAGCTGTTGGCCATATGAAGAGCATATACAAAGCCAGCGCAGGTTGCATTGATGTCCAGTGCACCGGCACGTGTAATATTAAAGTGAGATTGTACCTGGGTAGCTACACTCGGAAACTGGTAATCTGCTGTAGTGGTGGCTACGAGAATAAGCTCTACATCATCGAGTGTAACCGGATGGTTATTCAGCATATTTTGGACAGCTGCGATGCTAAGGTCAGAGCTGAACTGATCCGGAGCAGACGCTCGGCGTTCCCGTATACCGGTACGCTGTACAATCCATTCATCTGAAGTCTCAACCATTTGTTCAAGATCGGTATTGGTAATTCTCTGATCGGGTACGTAAGTACCTAGTGCTGTAATTCTTGCAGTGGATAGAGTCATATGGGTCACCTCGACTAAGTATGTGTATGGCTGCAGAAAAAGCAGTTGTATGATTTTAAAAGGAACTATTCTAAAAAGAGCATGCATAATAACATGTTAGCAGTACAAGCGAGTTGCAGTCAGGGAGTTCAGCTGTATAATGACGATCTGAATGCCTAAATATTTCGATTAAATGTAAGCTTGGCGACAGAGTATATCGTATAAGAGCTTACTCTAATGATACAGTGAATTTCTGCAGCAGGGGCAGCTGCATATGCAAAGGAAGGACTAGATTAGAACTTGATATTAGCACCAGATACTAATTCAATATAACGTATTGGGGAATGGAAGTAAATAGAACGGTAAAGTAAATCATAAATTCATTATATCAGTATTTGAAATATATGGGATGAATGGCATAGAAGAAGGCTAAGTTCAATTACACCGCATGAGTTTGCAATGCAGCCAAATAAGATGACATAATGACACTATGATCAGATCCTGCCCATATGGCAGTAGTTCCATTGATAGGCGGGATGCTGTGTTCACGTGTACTGATGCCGGATGAATGGCATCAGGTTCCAGCAGATCATAACTATTCGAATGAGGTGATGAGCACGATGGAAATCAGGCAATTAACCGCAGAAGAATTTGAACTACGTATGGAGCTGTCGATGTATGCTTTTCAATATCGTAAATCGGCAGAGGAACTGGAAGAGATCAAGCCCCGTTTTAAACCGGAAACGGTGTGGGGTGTTTTTGAAGATGGGGAGTTGAGTGCGCAGCTCACTTTGCTGCCTATGGAGACATACATACATGGCCGCCGTTATGCAATGGGAGGCATCGCCAGTGTAGCTACGTGGCCGGAGAAGCGGCGCCAAGGCTTTGTGGATCAGCTGCTGCGGCATGCGCTGCAGTTAATGAATGATACGGGTCAGTCTGTTTCTTTTCTACATCCGTTTTATTTTCCCTTTTATCGTAAATATGGCTGGGATCTGTATATCGATTACAAAACATATACGATCCCTACGGCATTGCTGCCTGTCAAGGTACAATCGGATGGCCGGATCAAGCGTGGAGTCAAGGATATCACGGTGCTGAACGCAGTATATGAAGCTTATGCAGCCCGCTATAACGGCACGCTGGTACGAACCGAGGAATGGTGGACGTATTCCGTTCTGGATGATTCTACCCAGACGGCAGTCTACTACGATGCATCCGGAGAAGCACGCGGTTATCTACTATATACAGTGAAAGAGCGCAAGATGGATATAGATGAACTGGTGTATCTGGATGAGCCATCCCGGCAGGCGCTGTGGACGTATATTGCCAATCATGATTCGATGATTACAGAGGTCAAGCTCAAAGCCCCGGTAGATGATGGCTTGCCTTATCTGCTTCGTGATCCGCGGATAGAGCAGCAGACGACGCCTTACTTTATGGCGCGAATCGTGAATGTGAAGCAGTTTCTGGAAGAGTATCCTTTTACACCGGGCGCAGTACAGGTTATTCGTATTACTGTAAATGATCCGGTCGCTGACTGGAATGAAGGCATTTGGGAAGTGCTGATTAATGAATCCGGGCAGGCTCAGGTTAGCCAACGTGCCGAGCTGCCGGAAGGGGTTCAGCAGGATATACAGCAATACAGCAGCATTCAGACCGATATCCAGACACTGACAGCAATGATGATGGGGTACAAGCGTCCTGCAGAGCTATACCGGTGGAACAGGCTGGCTGGAAAAGCGGAAGCAATCGATATTCTGGAAAGCAGAATACCTGCTGCTACCACTTATTTGATGGACTTCTTCTGATCGCTGCGGGACAATTGTTAAGCTTGGAGCTTGGAGCTTGGAGCTTGGAGCTTGGAGCTTGGAGCTTGGAGCTTGGTGTTTATTGCTCATGGAGTATGTGGTAATTGGGACAAAATGATATGTTTTGAAGATGGGTTCATTTAGCGAGATTAAAAACGATCTTTCAGACTGGCGTGCATAACAGTCTGGAAGATCGTTTTGTTGTAGAGAGGGTTTATTCAGTTATTAAGGGGATATTCATTTTGAAAGGTGAACTGGGATGAGACTTTTTTATATTCTTGCTTCCGTTAGATAATAGCTCTTTGGTTCATCGGCTCATTGAATCATGAAACTATGGAGTTAATGCAGGGGCTTTGCGGTTATGGGTACCTTGCTCGTAGCTGTAGGCCAGTTTGATCAGTGTGCTTTCGTCGAAAGGGCGACCCAGGAACTCGATGCCTACGGGCAGGCCTTCGGGGGTGAAGCCGGCAGGCACGGTAATCGCCGGGAAGCCCGAAAAGGGACTGAGGCGGTTATTGTTGCCTGATTCCTGTTCTTCACCAATCCTGGCGGCAGGCTCGGTGGTGGTCGGATAGACGATGGCATCGAGATCGTTATCGGCCATGACTTTGAGCAGGGATTCACGGGTGATCTTGGTGCGGTTCAGAACGATATCTTTGTACGCTTCTGTATCGAGCGACTCCAGTGCATTTCGTTTCTGCATGGAATCGGTCTGGGAAGGGTCGAACTGTCCGGATTGCAGAATCTCTGCAAGTGTATGATAAGGAGCATCCTCACCCAGGCTATCCAGATAGTCATTTAGCTGGAATTTGAATTCATAGCCGCTGAGGCTGGGAAATTGCATAATCTGATCCAGCTTTGGAATCTGTACAGGCACTGCAGCAGCACCGAGACGCTGAATATCATCGACGGCACCATACACGGCTTTGGTAACGGACTGTTCGGCTGAAGAAGTGCCAAACAATTCATAGGCAACTCCGATACGTGCTCCCTTCAGTCCATCCGCCTGCAGACTGTCCATATAGCTATCCGGAATATGACCTACACTATAGGCGGTAGCCACATCATCCGGGTCATAACCTGCAGTGGCATCCAGTAGAGCTGCTGCATCTGCAACCGTACGGGTAATCGGGCCGCCCACATCCTGGGTGAGTGCGAGCGGAATAATGCCATCACGGCTGCTCAAACCAATGGTAGGACGGATACCGACCAGACTGTTAAAAGCGGAAGGAATCCGGATCGAGCCGCCGGTATCGGTACCGAGGCCGGCCGCTGCAAAGTTGGCTGCAATGGCTGCACCTGTACCGCCGCTGGAACCGCCCGGATAGTGGTCCGGCATGTATGGATTATGGGTCTGTCCGCCCAGTGAGCTGGAAGTCGTAATGCCAAAGGCAAATTCATGCAGATTGGATTTGGCAAGAATGATGGCTCCGGCTTCTTTGAGCCGGGCGATTTGTTCTGCATCGTCATCAGGAATGGAGTTTTTCAGACACACACAACCGGCGGTCGTCGGCATATCGTCGGTATCAAAGTTGTCTTTTACAATAATAGGGATGCCGTGCAGCGGACCGCGTGAACCCTTACTCTGGCGTTCGCGATCCAGGTCAGCGGCAATCTGCAGAGCCTGCGGATTGAGCGTGAGGATTGCATTTAGCTGTGGTCCCTGATCGTCGTATTTCTCGATACGGTTCAGATACTGCTGAACGAGCTGTACGGAGGTGACTTTACCTGCTGCCAGAGCCTGCTGCATATCGGCGATAGTCGCTTCGGTTACGATAAATGGCTCTACTGTTCCCGGTGTGGATTCGGCATAAGCGGTATGTAGTAGTGGATGATATGTACTGACAGAGAGTGTAACCAACAGGGCAGCAGCAAGATAAATCAGTACCTTCTTTTTCAACCTGGATAACCTGGAGTGTCGTGAGTGATGTAACATTATGTCGCCTCTTTTCTCTTTTTGGTTAATTTTTATGCCATTACTTGTTTGATTATGTATTTTATTGTTAATAAATATAACATGTCAATGGATTTATGCAGAATTGGTATGGAAGTCGTAGATCAAGGCAGGGATAACGTACATGGTCAGGGATACGAAGAATCTATGAGTCAGTAATTTATGTTAAAATAAAAGGATATTGTTACTGGTCAATACAGTTTGGACATCAGGAAGTGTTCGTGTGTAGCATGATATTTATATATACAGGGTAAGGAAAGGAAACATAACCATGAAAAAATTAGTACTGGCTGAGAAGCCTTCGGTCGCAAGAGAAATCGCCCGGGTGCTGGGCAGCAATCAGAAGCAAAAAGGTTACCTGGAAGGTCCTCAGTACATTGTTACCTGGGCGCTAGGGCATCTGGTGGGCCTGGCCGAACCGGAAGATTATGATAACCGATACCAGAAATGGGAGCTGGAGGATCTGCCGATTCTGCCGGATAAAATGAGACTCAAAGTGCTGCGGGAAAGTGCCCAGCAATACAAAACGGTCCAGCATCTGATGAAGCGCCAGGATATAGGCAGCCTGATCATAGCGACCGATGCTGCCCGCGAAGGAGAACTGCTGGCCCGCTGGATTATACAGATGGCCAAGTGGAACAAGCCGTTTCAGCGGCTGTGGATTTCGTCGCAGACAGACAAGGCGATCAAGGAAGGCTTTGCCAGACTGCGTCCGGGCAAGGAATTTGACCGTCTCTATGAAGCGGCACGCTGCCGGGCAGAAGCGGACTGGATGATCGGACTGAATATCACCCGCGCCCTAACCTGCAAATTCGATGCCCAGCTGTCTGCCGGACGGGTGCAGACACCTACACTCGGGATGATTATGCAGCGAGAGCAGGATATCCGCAATTTCCGTTCGCAGGATTATCGTACTCTGCAGCTGGATCTGGGCAACTTCCAGATGCAGTGGCGCGGCAAGCAGGGAGATGGACGCATATTCGATGCGGAAGTGGTGCAGGGATTGCAGCAAAAGCTCGAAGGCAAACAGGTACAGATCAACCAGGTGAAAAAGAGTGAGAAGCAGGAACCTCATCCGCTCGCCTATGATCTGACCGAGCTGCAGCGCGATGCAAACCGCCGGTTTGGCTTCTCGGCCAAGCATACCTCCAATGTGCTGCAAAAGCTCTACGAGCAGCACAAGCTGGTCACCTATCCGCGTACCGATTCCCGCTATCTGTCTTCCGATATGACGGATACCCTGCAGGAACGGCTGGCCAGTGTAGCGGTAGGGCCGTATGCCTCGCTCGCTCGTCCCCTGCTGCGCGGCAAGCTGAATATCAGCCGCCGGATTGTGGATGACAGCAAGGTCAGTGATCATCATGCGATTATTCCGACCGAACAGACGCTGCTGCTGAATACGCTCACTACCGATGAGCGCAAGCTGTATGATCTGATCGCGAGACGATTTATCAGTTTATTTTATCCGGCAGCTCGTTATGATACGGTTCAGGTAGTCGCCGAGGCGGCAGGAGAATCATTCCATGCCAGAGGCGTGACCGTTAAGGACAGCGGCTGGAAAGTGGTCTACGGGGATCAGTGGGATGAAGATGATGACGAAGAAGACGGAGATAATGACAAGCTGCAGGAACGAAAGTCATCTGCGCAGACGCTGCCGGAACTGAAGCAGGGCGATACCCTGATGATCCGCCGGTCGATCGTACAAAGCGGCAGAACAATGCCGCCGAAACGGTACACCGAGGCAGCACTGCTGTCCCAGATGGAAAAGCACGGACTCGGCACGCCGGCGACACGTGCGGATATTATCGAGAAGCTGGTCTCCTCGGATACGATCGAACGCCAGGGCAATCATCTGCATCCTACCGGTAAAGGTACCCAGCTGATCGAACTTGTATCGCCGGAGCTGCGTACACCGGAACTGACGGCACGCTGGGAAAGCGAACTGGAAAAAATCGCCCGTGGACAGGGTCAGCCGGAGCCATTTCTGCAGGGAATTCGTCAAATGGCGGAGTCGCTCGTCAGTGGTGTCAAACAAAGCGATGCGCAGTACAAGCCGCATAATGTCTCGAACAGTCACTGCCCGGACTGCGGCACCAGAATGCTGGAGAAGAAAAGCAAAAGAGGTACCTTCCTCGTCTGTCCGAGTGAGGATTGCAGCTATCGCCGTTCGACCGGCAAGCAGCTCTCCAACCGCCGCTGTCCGCAGTGCCACAAAAAAATGGAAATCAAGGATGGCAAAGCAGGAAAGTACATCCAGTGTCTTGGCTGTGGGATCACCGAGAAGCTGAACAAAGACGGCAGCAAACCGGTCAACAAACGGGAGCAGCAAAAACTGGTCAAACAGTTCGAGAAAAAAGAGGAGTTTGGCTCCAGTCTTGGCGATCTGCTGAAAGCCGCTCTGGAAAAGAAGGAATAATGCAGCAGTACCCATAATTTATTAACAATCATCATAATCAGCCGCAGCGGACAGCCGGGTAATCGAGCAGCCTGCTGCAGCTGGTATATCATGCAGATTAAAAGGCCAAATGTGGAGGCGAAAATGAGTAAAACCATTTCAGATATTGCTCAAATCGCGGGTGTGGCTAAAAGTACAGTCTCGCGCTACCTGAACGGCGGATCGGTCAGTGTAAATACCCGGAAAAAGCTGGAGCAGGTTATCCGGGAAACCGGATATATTCCGAATACATTTGCCCAGAGTCTCAAAGCCAAAAATGCCAGTATTATTGGAACGATAGTACCGCGGCTGGATTCATTTGCGACATCGCATACGCTAATGGGCATTGACGATCAGCTGCGGAAGTTCGGTTATCGGATGATTATCTCCAATACGAGTCAGGATATGAACCGAGAAATTGAGGCGATCTACGAGCTGGCCCGCCAAAAAATTGCCGGGATCATTCTGCTGGCAGCCCGAATTACGGACGATCATCTGGTGGCGATCGAGGAGACCGGTGTCCCTGTACTGTTGGTAGGCCAGGAGCATGAACAGATTCACAGTCTGATTCACAACGACTATGAAGCCGGCTATGATCTCGGGCGTTATGTGCTGTCGAGAGGACATCGGCATCTGATCTATCTTGGCGTAACCGAACAGGATATTGCCGTTGGTGTCAAACGCAAAGAGGGATTTGCCCGTGCAGTGGAAGAAACAGGTGGATGTCAGGTGGAGTATTACGAGACCAGCTTCCGTATTCCGGATGCGCGTGAAGCGGCGCTGGATATTTTATCAGGCGATCTGGAAGCTTCGATCATGGTGTGCGCCACCGATAATATTGCGCTTGGTGTGATGAAAGCTGCCTATCAGCTGGGAATACGGATTCCGGAACAGCTCTCGGTTACCGGGTTTGGTGGATATGATGTGACTGAGGTAGTTCATCCGGCGTTAACAACGGTGCGCTATCCATACACCGAAGCTGGCAGAATTGCTGCGCGGAATATTATTCAGCTGGTCAATGAGCAGCCGGTAAATAAAGTAACGATCATGGATCACCAATTATTAGAGCGAGAAAGCGTTGACAAATACTAAAAAATGATTTTATAATAACTTTGGAATCGGTTCCATAGATTCCTCCACAGGTGGTTGCGACGCAGGTTTATTCTGACTGATTCTATAACCAAAAGGATCAGTTCTTATTTTAATTTACTTTGGAACCGGTTCCTTATTTTTTTATTTAAAATTGGAACCGGTTCCGTAGGAAAGACGGAGAACAGTTATGAAAATGAGCAGAGAACAAAAATACCGTCTGATCGAAGAGGCGGGTGAAGAGGAAATTGCGCTGCTGAAGCAGCAGGTGAAGCAGAGCCCATGGCGGCAGCAGTATCATATCCAGCCGCATACCGGGCTGCTTAATGATCCAAATGGATTTGCTTATTATCAAGGGGAGTATCATCTCTTTTACCAGTGGTTTCCGCTGGGCACGGATCATGGGATGAAGTACTGGTATCATCTGAAATCGGCGGATATGTCGAATTGGCAGGACTGCGGTGTCGGCATTGCGCCGGGTGATCGTCAGGATTCCCACGGCGCGTATTCCGGCAGTGGAATCGAACATGAAGGTCATCTGTATCTGATGTATACCGGCAATACGCGTGACGAAGCATGGATACGGCATCCGTATCAATGTATGGCGGTCATGGACCGACAAGGACAGATCACCAAGTGGGAGCAGCCGGTGATCGGTGAAGTGCCAACCGGTTATACGGATCATTTCCGTGATCCCAAGGTATGGAAGGATGGCGAGCTGTTCTACTGCGTGATCGGTGCCCAGCGTGAAGATGAGACGGGCAGCATTACGGTATATCGTTCGGCAGATCTCAGGCAGTGGGACTTTGCCGGAGAGCTGAACACATCGCTGCCACGGTTTGGCTATATGTGGGAGTGTCCGGATTATTTTGAAATGGATGGACAGGGTGTGCTGCTGTTCTGCCCGCAGGGATTACAGCCAGAGGGTGATAAGTATCGCAATATTTATCAGTCGGGTTATGTAACCGGCAGCAAAATGAATCTGGACACACTGGAGCTGCAGCATGGCGAGTTCCATGAACTGGATTACGGCTTTGACTTCTATGCTCCGCAGACGACAGCCGGACCGGATGGAAAGAGGATCATCATCGGCTGGATGGGACTGCCGGATATCGCCTACCCGACGGATCATCAGGGCTGGGCGCACTGCCTGACACTGCCGCGTGAGCTGCATCTGCATAACGGCAAACTGCTGCAAAAACCTGTACCCGGTCTGGCATCAAGACGCGGCAGCAAAGCATCATTCAGCGGCAGCTTGACAGGACGACAGCAGATGCCGGACTTTGCCGGAGAAGCATATGAACTGATCTGCACCTATATGATGCAAGAGGAGCAGACAGCGGAAGACGGGCATACAGTACAAGATAGGAATACAGAGCTGACTGGTGAAACATCAATTGGAGCTGCCGGGCAGGCATCTTCATTCGGGATCGAGCTGCGCACAGGGGGTACCGAGAAGACGATGCTCACTTACGATGCTGCCTCTAAACGGCTGACACTGGATCGCTCCGCTTCGGGACAGCCGGTGGCCGAAGAGTATGGAACGACCCGAAGCTGCGTGCTGGAACAGCCGCTAAGCCGACTGCACATCTTTGTCGATGTATCTTCGGTGGAGATTTTTGTAAATGATGGTGAAGCCGTATTCACAAGCCGTATTTTCCCGAACCCGGATAGTCAGGGCATTGTCTTTTTTGCGGAAGATGGAACAGTGCATCTGCAGGCGGAAAAATGGGATTATCATCGATAAAATCAGGTGAGATTCATTAAGAAGACGTAACGGGATTTAGATCAGAGAGGATGAACAGGTATGGCACAAAATCATGAGATTGCCAAGGAAGTGCTGGATGCGGTTGGCGGAAGAGAGAATATCGCTTCCTTTGCCCACTGTGCAACAAGACTGCGGATTATGGTCAACGACAAGGAAAAGATCGACCAGAAGCAGGTAGAGAATATCGATAAGGTCAAAGGGGCCTTTTTCAATTCCGGGCAGTATCAGATCATTTTCGGTACCGGAACGGTCAATCAGATCTATGAAGAGATGGAAAAGCTGGGTCTCGACGGTTCCAGCAAAGAAGAAGTGAAAAGCCAGGCCAAGCAGCAGGGCGGCCGCTTCCAACGGGCGATTCGTACATTTGGGGATGTATTCGTACCGATTATTCCGGTGCTGGTCGCGACCGGATTGTTCATGGGGCTGCGCGGCCTATTGACCCAGCCGCAGATTCTGGCACTGTTCGGCATGACTCCGGATCAGATCTCGCCGAACTTCCTGCTGTATACGCAGGTACTGACAGATACGGCATTTGCTTTCCTGCCGGCACTGGTCGCCTGGTCGGCATTCCGGGTCTTTGGCGGTAGCCCGGTACTCGGTATTATTCTCGGCCTGATGCTCGTTAACCCGGCGCTGCCGAATGCTTATTCAGTCGCTGACGGTTCTGCGGAAGCGCTTCGATTCTTCGATTTCATTCCGGTCGTTGGTTATCAGGGCTCGGTGATTCCTGCCTTTGTGGTTGGTCTGCTTGGAGCGAAGCTGGAACGTTTTCTGCGTAAGCGCATTCCCGAATCGCTTGATCTGATCCTGACGCCGTTTCTGACTTTGCTGATTATGATCACGCTTGGTCTGTTCGCAATCGGTCCGATCTTCCACTCGTTGGAGGAAGTGGTGCTGAACGTAACAACAACTGTGCTCAATCTGCCTTACGGCGTGGCCGGTATCGTGATTGGCGGTCTGCATCAGATCGTCGTCGTTACCGGAGTGCATCATATCTTCAATCTGCTGGAAATCCAGCTGCTGGAGCGTACAGGCGCCAATCCATTTAATGCGATCATCACCTGTGCGATGGCGGCACAGGCAGCGGCCTGTCTGGCTGTCGGTCTGAAAACGAAGGATACGAAGCTGAAAGCGCTGGCACTGCCATCTTCCTTCTCCGCATTCCTCGGTATTACGGAACCGGCGATCTTCGGGGTGAACCTGCGGTATATGAAACCGTTCATTATGGGTCTGATCGGCGGGGCAGCGGGTGGATTCCTCGCTTCACTGCTGCATCTGGCCGGAACCGGTATGGCGATCACCGTGCTGCCGGGTACACTGCTGTATCTGAATTCCCAGCTGCCGATGTACATTTTGTGCAATGTGGTGGCGATGGCCGTCGGCTTTGCACTGACATGGTTGTTCGGATTCAGTGACAAGATGCTGAACGATATGAAGATTGCCGAGAAATAAGCCTGACTGCAGTATAAGTATCAGATTGGAACATTAGAAAAGCGGACCACATTCTTTTGAGGATGAGTGTCCGCTTTTTTACATTTCATATTTAATTTCATAGTAGAAGAAGTATGAGGAATGAGAATAATGTCCTTCGTTTTAATGAATCAAAATCGAATAACCACGACATCACGCCTGAAATTGAATTTTGAAAACATCACGTGGATAATAAAGGATACAATATATGTAAGAACTTCATGCAAAAAAGATACAAAAGAGATATAAAAGAGCTGGGAAAGAGCTAAAACAAAAGTATATCAACGAGAGGGGAATAATCAATGAAGCTCGATGATCTGGGTTTGCAAGGTAAGCTGATCGTATCCTGTCAGGCATTGGAACATGAACCGCTGTACAGTTCGTTTATTATGAGCAAAATGGCACTCGCTGCCCAGCAGGGAGGCGCTGCGGGCATCCGTGCCAATACCGCAGAGGATATTACCGAAATCCGCAAAGAGGTGAATCTGCCGGTGATCGGAATCGTGAAGCGCAATTACGGCAATCATCCAGTCTTCATTACACCGACGCTGCGGGAAATCGCCGAACTGGCCGCAACCGGCTGCGAGATCGTCGCTCTCGACGCGACCAACCGACCAAGACCGGACGGAATGAGCCTGAGCGAACTCGTACAACAAATCCGCCGGCAGTACCCACAGCTGCTGCTCATGGCAGACGTCTCCACAATCGAGGAGGGCCGGGAAGCAGAGCGGCTCGGATTCGACCTGATCTCGGCAACCCTGGTCGGATACACTGAACAGACCCAGGGACAAAAGCTGTACGACAATGATTTTGCCATTCTAAAAGAAATGCTTCAGCACATCTCGACACCGATCGTAGCAGAAGGCAATATCCTCACCCCTGAAATGGCAGCCCGCTGTCTGGAACTGGGTGTATACAGCGTCGTAGTCGGCGGAGCCATCACCCGCCCCCAGCAGATTACAGAGCGATTCATCCATGAAATGAACCAGCGAATGCAAGATAAAGGATAAAAAATAAAGGATTCCAAAGCAAGCCAAAACGCTAATCCTGCGATGTATCTGCCAAAACTTTCAACTCCCAAAAGGTGATCAAGCACGGAACGCAAGAAAGGAAATAAGAGCAAAGGACGACCTTTAAGTGTTTGCATTTGAAACGCGGGGTTCAATGAGAAGTGATTTTTGCGCAGCAAAATATCTTACTGCTTTAAGCCTGGAGATCCTCATTCCTTCCCACCACTCAAGGATCTCCAGGCTTAACCGGAGGACGTGCTCTTATTCCTTTCTGGAGTGAATGCTGGAATACCGCCCCATTACATATCGTGCCATCATTTGCTTGCATCATGCCATGTGCCTGACCGGCAAGACAGGATAAGATAAAAGTGTAATCCGCAGCAACTATACGAAGCGGATCAAAGCGAATATGCAGCCAGCCGTCCAGGCAGGCTGATCAGGAGGAATTATCCATGTCCATATTTTATGATGAACAGCAAAAGACTTTTCATTTGCAAACGTCTTCAACGAGCTATGTGATCCAGCTTATCCATGACCGCCATCTGGCGCATTTATATTGGGGACCGGTACTCCGGCACTCCACGGTAGGCAGTCTGCTGCGCAGAATTGAACGGGCATCGTTCAGCCCGAACTACCACGATGAGGATCGCACCTTCTCCTTTGATACCCTGCCGCAGGAATATCCGGGATACGGACGCGGCGATTACCGGGAGCCGGCCTTTGAAGTGATGCTGCCCAACGGTTCCACCGTCAATGATCTTCATTATGTCAGCCACCGGATTACGGCAGGCAAGCCGGGATTGCAGGGACTGCCGGCGACCTATGTGGAGCAGGACAGCGAAGCCGATACGCTGGAAATTACGCTCCGCGATGAACTGACCGGTCTGGAAGCGATTGTACAGTACTCCGTATTCGGCGAATTGAATGCGATTACACGGGCAGTCCGTCTGCATAACCAGGGTGGCGAGACGGTATCGATCCGGCGCGCACTGAGCAGCAGTGTGGATTTCCATCAGGATCAGTACGAGATGATGCATCTGTCCGGCGCATGGGTGAGGGAGCGTCATGTTCATTACCGCCCGCTGACACCGGGACTGCAGCGTGTAGAGAGCAAGCGCGGCTCCAGCAGTCATCAGCATAATCCGTTTATTGCTCTGCTGGAAAAAGGGGCGACCGAAGATCATGGTCAGGTCTATGGCATGAGTCTGGTCTACAGCGGTAACTTTATCGCACAGGTCGAGGTGGATCAGTTCCGTACGGCACGGATGCAGATAGGACTGTCTCCGTTTGATTTTGAATGGAAGCTGGAAGCGGGCGAGACCTTTCAGACCCCGGAAGCGGTACTCGTCCATTCGGCAGAAGGAATCGGGGGGATGTCGCGTACCTATCACCGACTGTACCGTACACGTCTGAGCCGTGGTACGCACCGTGACAAAGTGCGTCCGATTCTGATCAACAACTGGGAAGCGACATATTTTGACTTTGATGCTCCCAAAATTAAAAGCATCGCCGCAGCCGGACAGGAACTGGGCATTGAACTGTTCGTGCTGGATGACGGCTGGTTCGGTCACCGGGATGACGACCGTACTTCGCTCGGCGACTGGGTGGAAGATCGCCGCAAGCTGCCGGAAGGTCTGGGCAAGCTGGCTAATGACATCGTAGCGACCGGTATGCAGTTCGGGCTATGGTTTGAGCCGGAGATGGTGTCACCGGACAGCGATCTGTATCGCCGCCATCCGGACTGGTGTCTGCATGTGCCGGACCGCAGTCGTTCGATGGGCCGCCAGCAGCTGATTCTGGATCTGTCCCGTCAGGATGTATGCGACTATATCGTCGAGTCGGTTAGCAGTGTGCTGTCTTCGGCGCCGATTACGTATGTCAAATGGGATATGAACCGCAACATGTCAGAGATCGGCTCTGCCCTGCTGCCGGCAGACCGCCAGCGGGAGACGGCTCACCGCTATATGCTCGGACTGTACAATGTGCTGGAACGCATCACGTCCGCTTTCCCGGATGTGCTGTTTGAGAGCTGCTCCGGTGGCGGCGGTCGCTTCGATCCGGGGATGCTATATTACATGCCGCAGACATGGACAAGCGATGATACGGATGCCGTTGAACGCCTGAAAATCCAGTACGGTACGAGCATGGTGTATCCGGCGAGCTCGATGGGATCGCATGTATCGGCTGTACCGAACCACCAGGTGGGACGGATCACTTCCTTTGCCACGCGCGGGCATGTGGCGATGTCGGGGAACTTTGGCTATGAACTGGACCTGACTTCCCTGACCGAAAAAGAAAAGCAGGAAGTTCGGGAACAGGTGGCCCAGTACAAGCAGCTGCGTGAACTGATCCAGTTCGGCGAATTCTACCGTCTGCTCAGTCCATTTGAAGGCAACTGTACGGTATGGATGTTCGTCTCGGAAGATCAGCAGGAAGCCTTTGCCGGTTACTTCCAGGTACTGAGCGAGCCGAACCCACCGCTGCGTCGTCTCAAGCTGAGAGGACTGAATCCGCAGAGCCAGTATCGTATGAGTGTAAATGGTGTGGAAGAAGAGCAGGTGTATTATGGTGATGAACTGATGTATCACGGCATTGCCCTGATCGAGAAATACGAAGACTTCCAGAGCACGCTGTTTACATTTAAGGCTGTAAAGTAAAAGAACACACCGCACTCATGATGATGCCGGAAGTCGCTGGCTGTATAAGGGAGATTCCGCTCTGTTACGCATCCCGTTTGTTGTCAGGCCTTTCAACAGGTATACTGTGAATAGCTCGCTTCCATGAAGCGTGCTGTACAGATGCAGGACCGTTCCCGGAGAAATTCCGGAGAGCCTGACAGACCAACGAGGAGACGGAAATATGATGGAATCAATAACGCCAGAGTCGCTGCTGTGGATATGGCTGCTGGTCATTAATAGTATTGCGTATATTACGATGAGTATGGACAAAAGCCGGGCCGAACGCCGGCGCACCCGGCATCGGATACCGGAGAAGAACCTGTTCCTGCTGGCTGCAGTCGGCGGTGCACTGGGGATCTGGGTATCCATGTATACGCGCAGGCACAAAACCAAGCATCGTTCGTTTGTGATCGGTGTACCGCTGCTGCTGGTGCTGAATGTACTGGTGTACGGGTATATAATTTACCGCTGGTTCAGCTGACAGCAGGCTGCATGGATACAGCAATAACTTGAATATGGGAACGTCCTTATGGAGTGGTATGGATAATTAAAGACCTGGCGATGCAGCCGGGTCTTTGGTTTCATTGGGGAAGCGATTCGGGTAATTTAGAGTATAAGCGCCTGCGTTCATGTTGCCAAATCGTGCAGGTGAGGCTCCAATATCCTGGCAGGGCAGTGATCATCGGCGAATAGTACTTTTATATATGTAATAAGTGATATAATGAAAACGTACTGCACGCCGCTGTTACTGCTGCTGAGAACTACATACCGCATGCTGCCAGCCATTGCACGACATATGCAGCCTGCGGGCGCATACAGTCCTAGAAAGAAAGGGAGGGGAATACAATGTTATTCTCAAATATTCTGCTTGCTTACGATGGTTCCAAAGCGTCCAACAAAGCGCTCAACCGTGCTGTTGAGCTCGCCAAAGCCAATCCGGAGGCACATATTGATGCGATTCACGTGTTTGATTTCCCGCGCTACTTTATGGGAGAAGGCATCGTACCGGTTCCCACCACATCCAATGAAGAACTGTACGAAATGGCGATGCAGACAGCCAAGGAAGCGAAGCGCCGTCTGGAAGAGTCCGGCATTCCGAACAAGTTTGACGTCGAGATGATCCAGGGGAATGCCGCGCAGAGCGTACTCGACTTTGCCGCATCCCATAACTCGGATGTTATCGTGATCGGCAGCCGCGGTCTCGGCAGTATTCGCGAGTTTGTACTGGGCAGTGTCAGCCACAATGTGGTACAGCACGCACAGATTCCGGTATTAATTGTAAAATAAAGATCGTTCCACATGACAATTGCACACGATGCATGAGACGTACTGTTCTGTATTTCACCTCTAGTTGGAGGTGGATGAATGGTGCGTCTTTTGTTATTTAGACAGCAATCGATCTGGAAAAGGCATTTAAACCAATAAAAATACGAACGATAAATTATGTGAACTTATGAACGTTCGCCTTTTAAGTTGACATAGGATGTAGGTGGTTGGTACACTGTGTAATGTAGCTTGAAGCGATGCAACAATCGAATGACTCGTATAAAACCGGGGATAAGGCCCGGAAGTTTCTACCCGGAAACCGTAAATTTCCGGACTACGAGGGTGAACAGCGGATGATCGTCATCACCGCCGAATCTGCAGCGAGATTGGAACCGCCTGCTCCGATATGGAGAAGGGACGAACAGTCTGTCCTTGCAGAGGTGTGTTGATGATGAATGGCAGTCTGCTGCACCCGGTATGTCCGGAAATCCTGAAGATCGATATTATTTCTGATCAGGATTTGCGGATTTTTTTATGACCAATCCGGGAGAAATGACTTCATACTGTGAGAACATGACGCTGTTATGCTGTACATAGCAGAGTCTTACCATATCGCTGCCAGTACGGCAGCCATCCATAATTACAGAAAGTAGGTTATCACATGTCAGTACAGGTCGCTGTCGTCATGGGCAGCAAGTCAGACTGGGAAACAATGCAGCACGCCTGCCAGATGCTGGAGGAGCTGGAGATCGCTTATGAGAAAAAGGTCGTCTCCGCTCATCGTACACCTGATTTGATGTTTGAGTTTGCAGAGCAGGCTTCGTCCCGCGGGATCAAAGTCATTATCGCCGGTGCCGGCGGTGCAGCTCATCTGCCGGGAATGATTGCTGCCAAGACGCTGCTGCCCGTTATTGGCGTGCCGGTCAAATCGGCCGCGCTGAACGGACTGGATTCGCTGCTGTCAATCGTACAGATGCCGGGTGGTATTCCGGTCGCCACGGTTGCGATCGGCAAAGCGGGCGCGACCAATGCAGGACTGCTCGCTGCCCAGATACTCGGTGCCTTTGACCCGAAAGTGATGCAGCGTGTAGACACGCGTCGTGAACGGATCAAGCAGGAAGTTCTGGAATCGAGCGATACTCTGGGAGTGGAACAATGATGAATCCCGATCATAATCATCAACAGGCAGGCAAAGTGATCCCGCCGGGTTCAACGGTAGGCATCCTTGGCGGAGGTCAGTTGGGACGAATGATAGTGCTGCAGGGCGCACCGCTTGGATACCGGTTCATTACACTTGATCCTGCTCCGGATTCGCCCTGCGGTCAGGTGAGCCACCAGATTACAGCGGAATACGATGATGTAGAGGCTGCCCGCAGATTGGCGGAGCAGGCGGACGTCATTACGTACGAATTTGAAAATGTGGACGCTGGCGTCGCTGCCTTGCTGGCCGAGCAGTCCTACGTCCCCCAGGGCAGTCAGCTGCTGTACACGACCCAGCATCGTCTGCGTGAAAAGCGGGCGATTGAAGCAGCAGGTGCAACCGTAGCACCGTATGCGGAAGTGACCAGCGCAGCAGAGACGCTGGCGGCTGTACAGAGGTTCGGCGTACCATGTGTGCTGAAGACAGCGACCGGAGGTTACGATGGCAAGGGACAGTTCGTGATTCGCTCGGAAGAGCAGGCCGCTCAGGCATACACGGAACTGAGCGCAGCCGGCACGGAGCTGGTCGTGGAGCAGTTTATTCATTTCCAGTGTGAACTGTCCGTCATCGCCGCACGCAGTACGCAGGGAGAGATTACTACTTTCCCGGTCGCAGAAAATATTCACGTTAATAATATTCTGCATCTGTCGATCGTACCTGCACGTGTACCGGAAGAAGTGCAGCGCCGGGCCGAGCGGATGGCGGCAGATATCGCGGAATCGATGAATGCGGTCGGGCTGCTGGCGGTGGAGCTGTTCTGTACGGCAGATGGGCAGCTGTATGTGAATGAACTGGCGCCGCGCCCGCATAACTCGGGGCATTACACGATGGAGGCCTGTGACACGTCACAGTTCGAGCAGCATGTACGGGCGATCTGCGGACTGCCGCTCGGCAGCACGGCGCTGCGTACGCCGGTCGTGATGGTGAATATTCTCGGAGAACATATCCCTGCTGTGATGAAGCGGATGGTGTCGACAGATGCTGCAGCCAAGCAGCTCGGCGTCGTACCGAAGTACCATTTATATGGGAAAGAAGAAGCCAAGCACAAGCGCAAGATGGGACATATCAATGTGCTGTGTCATAATATAGAAGATGCTCTGGCATGGATCAACCAAACGAACATATGGAGGAATAAATAAACTTATGATTGAACGTTACAGCAGACCGGAAATGCGAACTATCTGGAGTGAGGAAAATAAATTCAAAGCCTGGCTCGAAGTGGAAATCTGTGCGTGTGAAGCATGGGCGGAACTCGGCGTTATCCCTCAGGAAGATGTACAAAAGCTGCGTGCGAATGCTTCCTTTGATATCGACCGTATCTATGAGATCGAGCAGGAGACACGTCATGACGTGATCGCTTTTACCCGTGCGGTATCCGAGAGTCTCGGTGAAGAACGCAAATGGGTGCACTACGGCCTGACATCCACCGACGTGGTGGATACGGCACTGGGCTACCTGCTGCGCCAGGCGAACGAAATCCTGGAGCGCGATATCATCAACTTTATCGATATTCTCAAAGAAAAAGCGGTAGCCTACAAAAATACGCCGATGATGGGCCGCACCCACGGTGTACATGCCGAGCCGACGACATTCGGGCTGAAAATGGCACTATGGCATGAAGAGATGAAACGTAATCTGGAGCGCTTCCGCCATGCGGCAGATGGTGTACAGTACGGCAAAATGTCCGGCGCAGTCGGCACCTATGCCAACATTGATCCACGCGTCGAAGAGATCGTATGCGCCAAGCTGGGCACCAAGCCGGCTCCAATCTCGACCCAGACGCTGCAGCGCGACCGTCACGCCGAGTACATGGCAACGCTGGCACTGGTAGCCACATCACTGGACAAATTCGCTACCGAAGTACGCGCTCTGCAAAAGAGTGAATTCCGCGAAGTCGAAGAAGCATTCGCCAAGGGTCAAAAAGGATCTTCCGCAATGCCGCACAAGCGCAACCCGATCGGCAGCGAGAACATCTCCGGACTGTCCCGCGTCATCCGTGGTCATATGCTGACTGCGTATGAGAATGTCGGCCTGTGGCATGAGCGCGATATCTCGCACTCGTCCGCCGAGCGTGTCATTCTGCCGGATGCGACGATGCTGCTGAACTACATGCTGAACCGGTTTGGCAATATCATCAAGAATCTGACCGTATTCCCGGAAAATATGCAGCGCAACATGCAGCGTACGTACGGTGTACCGTTCTCCGGCCGCGTCATGACCAAGCTGATCGACAAAGGACTGAGCCGCGAGCAGGCTTACGATACCGTACAGCCGCGTGCGATGCAGGCGTGGGAAGAGCAGCGTTCCTTCCAGGATATCGTGCTGGAGACCTCTGCGATTACCGATCTGCTGAGCAAGGAAGAGATCGAGGATGCATTTAACCCGGCATGGCATCTGAAGCATGTTGATACCATTTTCAAAAAGCTGGGTCTGGATTAATCCATCCGCAGATATCATACACAGATACAGATTAAGCGCATCAGGCTGCTGCAGTGTTGGATCATGGCTGATCGCAGCGCCTGAACGCTATATTCCAAGTTGAGATAAAGGGAGAGGGAACGCAAGATGACAGCACAGGCATTATCCACGGCAGCCGATCTGATCGACGCACCACTGATCTACAAGGGCAAAGTACGCGAGCTGTACGATCTGGGAGAGCATTACCTGATCGTCGTCACCGACCGGATATCGGCATTTGACTATGTACTGGACCCGCCGGTCCCGCACAAAGGGGAAGTACTGAATCGCCTGAGCGCCTACTGGTTCGGGGAAACCAAGCATCTGATCGATAATCATATCGTACATATCGATGTGGATCAGCTGGGCGATATCATCCGCGACCGTGAAGCGCTGCGCAACCGGATTATGGTGACCCGCAAAGCCGAGCGGATCGACATGGAATGCGTCGTTCGCGGCTACATTACCGGCGGAGGCTGGCGTCAGTACCAGGAGACCGGTGAAGTTAATGGCATCCGGCTGCCGGAAGGCCTGCGCAAAAACGGCGTCTTCCCGAACCCGCTCTTCACCCCGGCTGCCAAAAATGATGTGGGGCACGATGAGGATATTTCTTTTGACGAAATGAAAAATCGCGTCGGCGCGGATCTCGCGGAGCAGCTCAAGCAAAAAAGCATCGAGCTGTACGAGTTCGCCCGCCGTATCTGCGACCAGCACGGCATCATCCTGGCGGACTGCAAATTCGAGTTTGGCCTGATCGATGGACAACTGATCCTGATCGACGAGATCTTCACGCCGGATTCCTCCCGTTTCTGGGCCAAGGACAATTACGCGCTGGATATCGAGATCGACAGCATGGATAAGGAGCCGGTTCGTACGTATCTGGCGAATACTGACTGGGACAAAAACAGCCAGCCGGAGCCGCTGCCGGAAGCAGTCGTGCAGGCGACGGCTGAGCGTTATCTGGCGATCTACGAGAAGCTGACGGGATTGAAACTGGTGTAGCAGCTGAGGAGAACGGGCAAAGCATCCGGGTGCCTGATTATTCAGCCGCTGCGGAAAAGGAATAGGCCTGCGATCGCCAGGTTGAAATCAGGGGCCTTCCAAATGGGAGACCCGTGCAGCGGAAGGCCCCTGATTTCAAAAAGCGATCTCCGACCTATTTCCTTCCCCCTTCGCTCCGGTACTTGTCAGCGACTGGTGCCTGAGTATGTGTGGTTACATCATATCGCCCATTCCACCCATTAGCTGTGTGGAGTAAGTCAATACAAGGACAGTATCTCGATGCTGAGAATTTAAATTATTTCTTACGATATCCAGTCATAACTGCTGCTATCGATTTGCGAGTATCGTTATCTATGCACAAGCAGCATTTGCTAGTTCTTACGCAGTTCATGGTTCATGCATAATCTAGAAAAACGGTCGGCTGCTCATTCGCCAAGCGGAGGGAACGGAATCGTTCCGAAAGGAGCCTTTAAGATCGGATATTGTCCGCAACAGCGGACGTTCAAAATATCCGATCTTAACAGCGACTGCAGGAATGATCCGTACCCGCAGCGCCGTATCCCGGCAGCAGCCATTTACGTCATAATCTGCATTGCAGCGCCATATCCAGAACGTATCAATCTTTGTAGCGAAAAAGCAATATCGTATTCACTCATTCAAGCGTCATCATCCCAAGGAGGAACGAGAAGATTATGATCAAAGCGACAGTCTACGTTACCATCAAAGAAAGCGTACTTGACCCGCAAGGAGCAACTGTACAGGGTGCGCTGCATTCTCTTGGATTTAATGAAGTGGAAAGTGTACGTATCGGTAAATACATGGAGATTGAACTGGACACGGACAACCGTGCTGAAGCGGAAGAACGCCTGAAAGTGATGTGCGAGAAGCTGCTCGCGAACACCGTCGTTGAAAACTACCGATTCGAACTGGAGGGTTAATTCCATGAAATTTGCGGTACTGGTATTCCCGGGTTCCAACTGTGATATCGACTGCTTCAAGGCAGTGGAAGAGACGATTGGCGAACCGGTTGATTATGTGTGGCATACGGCGACCGACCTGTCGGCGTACGATTGCATTCTCGTTCCCGGCGGATTCTCCTATGGTGACTATCTGCGCTGCGGCGCGATTTCCCAGTTTGCACCGGTGATGGCAGAAGTGGCCAAAGCGGCGGAACAGGGCAAATATATACTTGGCATCTGTAACGGATTCCAGATTCTGACTGAAGCGCGTCTGCTGCCGGGTGCACTGCTGCGCAACGGATCGATGAAGTTCCGCTGCCATGATGTGGTGCTGACGGTAACGAACAACAAAACGCCGTTCACACTTGATTATGCAGAAGGCGAAGAAATCATTATCCCGATCGCTCACGGCGAAGGCAATTACTACTGTGATGAAGCGACCCTGGAACAGATGAAAGCCAATGACCAGATCGTGTTCCAGTATGGCGACAACCCGAACGGCTCCCTGCATGATATCGCAGGCATCAGCAATGAACGCGGCAATGTGGTCGGCATGATGCCGCATCCGGAGCGCGCGGTCAATGAACTGCTCGGCTCAACAGACGGCAAGAAAATGTTCACATCTATTCTAAAAGCCTGGAGGGATCAACATGACGCAGCAAACACCCGTTAAGGAACCGACGGCGGAGCAAGTCGCAGACCAGCAGTTATACAAACAAATGGGTGTATCCGACACCGAGTTTGATTTGATCTGCGGTTTCCTCGGACGTAAACCGAACTACACGGAAATCGGCGTATTCAGTGTAATGTGGTCGGAACATTGCGCGTACAAAAACTCCAAGCCGCTGCTGAGACGTTTCCCGACCGACGGCCCGCGTGTCCTCATGGGACCGGGCGAAGGCGCAGGGATCGTCGATATCGGCGACAACCAGGCAGTTGTATTCAAGATTGAAAGTCATAACCATCCATCTGCTGTCGAACCGTACCAGGGTGCAGCGACAGGCGTGGGCGGCATTATCCGTGATATTTTCTCCATGGGTGCCCGTCCGATCGCTTCCCTGAACTCTCTGCGCTTTGGCAAGCTGGAGAGCGACCGGGTCAAATATCTGTTCGAGCATGTGGTGGGCGGTATCGCCGGCTATGGCAACTGTATCGGTATCCCGACCGTAGGCGGCGAAGTGATGTTCGACGAGAGCTATGAGGGCAATCCGCTCGTGAACGCGATGTGTGTCGGTCTGATCGATCATGACAAGATCCAGCGCGGCGTAGCCAAAGGGGTAGGCAACCCGGTCTTTTATGTAGGTCCTCCAACCGGACGCGATGGTATCCACGGTGCGACATTCGCTTCCGAGGAGCTGACCGAGGAATCAGAAGCACGCAAAACGGCGGTACAGGTCGGCGATCCATTTATGGAAAAGCTGGTTATGGAATCCTGTCTCGAACTGATCGACTCCGGCATCGTACTCGGTATTCAGGATATGGGTGCAGCCGGTCTGACCTGCTCCAGTGCCGAGATGGCGAGCAAGGCGGGTAATGGTCTGGAACTGTATCTGGATCAGGTACCGCAGCGTGAAGAAGGCATGACCCCTTATGAAATGATGCTGTCCGAATCCCAGGAGCGTATGCTGTTCGTCGTGGAACCCAAGGACGAAGCACAGGCGATGAAGATCTTCGAACGCTGGGGCGTTATCTGTGCCAAAGTAGGTAAAGTAACGGACGATGGACGTCTCAAGCTGTATCATCACGGCGAAGTGGTCGGCGATATGCCGGTCCATGCGCTGGTGGACGAATGCCCGGTTTACAATAAGCCTTCTTCGGTTCCGGCTTATTACGAGCAGATGGCCAACATTGACACAGTGGCCTTTGATGAAGTGACCGATCTGAGCGGCGCTCTCAAATCCGTACTCGCTTCTCCGACGGTAGCGAGCAAGGCATGGGTGTACGACCAGTACGATTACATGGTACGTACGAGCACAGCTGTCCGTCCGGGTTCGGATGCCGCGGTGGTACTCGTCCATGGCACACGCAAAGCACTGGCGATGACGACAGACTGCAACTCCCGCTTCGTCTATCTCGATCCGGAAGTGGGCGGCAAAATCGCTGTCAGCGAAGCGGCGCGCAATATCGTCTGCTCCGGTGCCGAACCGCTGGCGATTACGGATAACCTGAACTTTGGCAGCCCGGAGAAACCGGATATTTTCTGGCAAATGGAACAATCGGTCGATGGTATGGCAACGGCCTGTCGCGCACTGGAAACACCGGTTATCGGCGGTAATGTGAGTCTGTACAACGAAAATACACGCGGCTCGATCTATCCGACACCTGTCGTCGGCATGGTCGGTCTGGTGCATGATACCGATCATATTACGACGCAAGGCTTCAAACAGGATGGCGATGTGATCTTCCTGCTCGGTGAGACCAAAGCGGAACTGGGCGGCAGTGAATTCCAGTACATCGTACAGGGCAAGACCGAAGGTCGCCCGCCAGGACTCGATCTGGTCGTGGAGAAGCAGCTGCTGGACGGCGTACTGGATTCCATCCAGAGCGGTCTTGTACAGTCGGCGCATGATCTGTCCGAAGGCGGTCTCGCGGTAGCACTGGCCGAATCCTGCATCAGCGGCAAGCTGGGGGCAAAGATTGCCCTCGAAAGCAGCGGTCTGCGTAATGACCATCTGCTCTTCAGTGAAAGCCAGTCCCGCATCCTGCTGTCTGCAACCGCAGCACAGGCAGATGCTCTGGAAAGCAAGCTGGCTGAGCACAAAGTACCTGCTCGCCGCATCGGTAACGTTACATCTGCAGCACAATTACAAATCACAGTGGACGGCAAACAAGTCCTGGCGGAAGAGGTAAGCAGTCTGCGCCAGGTCTGGGAGGATGCGATTCCATGTCTGATGAATTAAATAATCAGCCGCTCTGGACCGGCGACTACTATAATCAGGGAACCGGTCCGAACGATATTTTCGATACATTAAAAGAGGAATGCGGCGTCTTCGGTGTCTACGGACATTCGGGGGCCGCGTCCCTTTCTTATTATGGTCTGCATGCACTCCAGCACCGTGGTGAAGAGAGCTGCGGCATCTGTGTCAGCGATCATACGGAATTCCACTATCATCGCGGAATGGGCCTGGTCAAGGAAGTATTTGACAAGGATGTGATGGCGACGCTAACCGGTGACATTTCGATCGGTCATGTACGCTATTCCACCAGCGGCAGCAGTCATCTCGGTAATGCCCAGCCGCTTGTGTTCCGCTATCGTGCAGGCGAACTGGCACTGGCGACCAACGGTAACATCGTCAACGCACCGCAGATCCGGCGTGAGCTGGAGGAGATGGGTTCTATTTTCCAGACGACCAGTGATACGGAAGTGCTGGCGCATCTGATCGCCCGTTCATCCAAGCCGCTAGTGGAAGCCGCCAAGGAGGCGTTCCGCCGGATTGTAGGCGGGTTTGCTTTTATGATCATGACGAATGAACAGCTGATCGTCGCCAGTGATCCGAACGGACTGCGTCCGCTGACGATGGGCAGACTCGGGGAAGCATATATTTTCACCTCGGAGACCTGCGCTCTGGAGACGATTGGCGCGGAGATTGTTCGTGATGTGAAGCCCGGTGAGCTGCTGGTGCTGGATAAGGATGGACTGCATGAAGATTTCTATACCGAGCCACAGCGCAAGGCGCTCTGCTCAATGGAATATATTTATTTTGCCCGACCGGACAGTGATATGAACGGTGCGAATCTGCACTCCGCCCGCAAACGGATGGGTTCCATGATGGCCCGTGAATCGTTTATCGATGCCGATCTGGTCACCGGCGTGCCGGACTCCAGCATCTCGGCCGCGATCGGTTATGCCGAGCAGACCGGTATCCCGTACGAACTGGGCATGATCAAAAACAAATACACCGGCCGTACCTTTATCCAGCCGAGCCAGGAACTGCGCGAGCAGGGCGTCAAGATGAAGCTGAGCGCCGTACGCCGGGTCGTTGAGGGCAAGCGTGTCGTCATGATTGATGATTCGATCGTGCGGGGAACCACGTCCCGCCGGATCGTCAACATGCTGCGCGATGCCGGAGCGATCGAGGTGCATGTACGGATTACGTCGCCTCCTTTCAAAAATCCGTGTTTCTACGGAATCGATACGCCGGATCGGCGTGATCTGATTGCGTCGTCCAAGACGGTGGAAGAGATCCGGCAGGAGATCAACGCGGATTCGCTCGCTTTCCTCAGCCGTGAAGGATTGATCCAAGCGGTTGGCGGAGACAACAAGGACGACTACAAAGGCGGCATGTGCATGGCCTGCTTCGACAACGACTACCCGACCCAGACCGACTTTGGCGGCGAAGAACAATTCGGGTGTGGGTGCTGAACTGCGCCGGCTGTCCGGAACGGAGGTAGCGGGGAGAAGGTCCGCTGCGGAGAAGGAATAGGCCTGCGATCGCCCGGTTGAAATCGGGGGCCTTCGAATTGGTAGACCCGTGTAGAGGAAGGCCCCCGATTTCAAAAGGCGCTCTCCGGCCTATTTCCTTCCCCTCCGCTCCGCACTCCCCGCACCACGTTCCTGAGAACCTGGCGGTTTCAGAGCCCTTGGGGGTAAGGGGGAGAGAAGTGCAAGAGGGAATGCGCGGTGCTGGTTGTACTGCTTTGCAGGAGTGAATGTTTAAGGGTTAGAGCTTTGATATTATTTGTTGGATATTTAGTGTTGGGATTGGGAAAGGAATGGTTGTAAAGAAGAGTGCAGAGATGATTTGTAAAGGTGCATAGAGGATTTTGAGAAATAACAGGATAGATTATGTAGCTTGTTCATCATCTTTTAATCACAGCATTATAAACTAGATCAAAACAGCAAAAACAGCCAAACCAGATCCATCCAAACCCTACAATGAAAATAGCAGTATCTAGATACGTAATCTTTTAAAACGGAAATCCCAATCTTATGGACGGCGAGTGGATATTTGGAAGTAGGGGTTCTCTGTGCTCCCAGCGGAGGGAATGGAATCGTTCAGGAAGGAGCATTTGCGGGCTGACTTTTGACTGCAAATGCAGTCGTTCCCAAAAAGTCAGCCTGCAACGGCGACGCCCGAACGATCCATTCCCGCAGCGCTGTAGCACCAGAACACCAATTCTTCCAACGATCCCACCCGCCAATGTCCAAAGACCCCACGAAAGGTGCGATGGCAGTGTCAGATGCATACAAAAAAGCCGGAGTCGATATCGCGGCAGGCAATGAAGCAGTAGAGCGGATGAAAAAGCATGTGAAAACAACGTTCCGTCCGGAAGTCATGACCGATCTCGGCGGTTTTGGCGGGCTGTTCGGTCTGAACAAGGACAAGTACGAAGAGCCGGTGCTGGTGTCTGGTACGGATGGCGTGGGTACAAAGCTCAAGCTTGCTTTTGCCATGGATAAGCATGATACGATCGGAATTGATGCGGTAGCCATGTGCGTGAATGATATTATCGTCCAGGGTGCCGAGCCGCTCTTTTTCCTCGATTATCTGGCCTGTGACCGGGTTATTCCGGAGAAGATCGAAGCGATTGTATCCGGAATTGCGGATGGATGTCGTCAGGCAGGTTGCGCGCTGATCGGCGGTGAGACAGCAGAGATGCCGGGTATGTACTCCCAAGGCGAATATGATATCGCCGGCTTCACTGTAGGGATCGTCGACAAGCCCAAAGTCATTACCGGTAGCGATATTGCAGCAGGTGATGCGGTCATCGGACTGGCCTCAAGCGGTATCCACAGCAACGGATTCTCGCTCGTGCGCAAGCTGCTGCTTGAAGATGGAGGATATGAATTGACTGCACAGGTAGCCGAGCTGGATAACGCTGTACTTGGCGATGTACTGCTGGAGCCAACCAGGATTTATGTGAAATCTTCGCTTGCCCTGCAGGAAGCGGTACAGGTCAAAGGCATGGCGCATATTACCGGAGGCGGATTTATCGAGAATATTCCGCGGATGCTGCCGGATGGTGTTAATGTGGATATCGAGTACGGCAGCTGGCCGATCCTGCCCATTTTCCAATTAATGCAAGCCAAGGGTGCGATTAGCAACCGCGATATGTTTACAACGTTCAACATGGGAATCGGCATGGCGATTGTGGTACCGGCCGACCAGGCAGAGCAGGCGCTGACAGTATTGCAAGAACAGGGCGAAGAAGCCTATCTGATCGGCAAAGTGACCGAAGGCGAGAAGATCGTTACTTTTACCGGAGCTGAAGTGTAATGAAGCCGATGCGAATCGCCGTCTTCGCCTCCGGACAGGGCAGCAACTTCCAGGCGATGGTCGATGCCCAGCGCAGCGGTCTGCTGGGATCGGCTGCGGTGGAGCTGCTCGTATGCGACAAGCCGGAAGCACCCGTCGTGGAACGTGCCCGACGTGCGCAAGTAGACACATTCGTGTTCCGGCCCA
Source organism: Paenibacillus wulumuqiensis (assembly GCF_000971965.1). GTDB lineage: Bacteria > Bacillota > Bacilli > Paenibacillales > Paenibacillaceae > Saccharibacillus > Saccharibacillus wulumuqiensis. The sequence goes on along the minus strand of NZ_KQ040796.1, from coordinate 13,582 downwards.
AGGAATATAGCAGCCGGGAACAGTATGAACTGGAGATTCTCGCAGAATTGGCCAAGCGGCAGATTGATCTGATCGTGCTGGCCGGTTATATGCGGCTGCTCACTCCGACGATGGTGAATCCGTATATGGGTCGCATGATCAATGTACATCCGTCATTGCTGCCAGCCTTTCCCGGTAAGGATGCGATTGGTCAGGCGCTGGCATATGGCGTCAAGCTGACCGGGATCACCGTTCATTTTGTCGATAACGGTATGGACACCGGTCCGATTATTGCCCAGCAGTCGCTCCCGATTGAAGCCGGAGATACAGCCGATACGCTGGCTGCCCGTATTCACCGGATCGAGCAAACATTGTATCCGCAGGTCGTCGCTCATATTGCTGCAGGCCAAGTCCGGCTCGCTGAAGATGGCCGGCATGTAGTTGTAGAACCGTAAGCCATACTCACCTATAAAAAAGATGACATACAGTTACAAAGCAGATCTTTAATGTGCTGCCCATGATTCTGCAGACATCTTGGGGCATCATTGGACTGCCCATACATTTAAGGAGGCTTTTTATAACATGACGATTAAAAGAGCGCTGGTCAGCGTATCCGACAAAACAGGCGTAGTCGATTTCTGCCGAGAGCTGTCCCAGTTGGGCGTGGAGATCATCTCCACCGGAGGTACCAAAAATCTGCTGGCCGATGCAGGCGTACCGGTGATCGGTATTTCCGATGTGACCGGATTCCCGGAAATTCTGGACGGACGTGTGAAAACACTGCATCCGGCTGTACATAGCGGTCTGCTGGCTGTACGCGACAGCGAAGAGCACCAGCAGCAAATGAAAGACCTGGAACTTTGTTATATCGATCTGGTGGTCGTGAATCTGTATCCGTTCCAGGAGACGATCTCCAAGCCGGATGTATCGTACGAAGATGCTATCGAGAATATCGATATCGGCGGTCCGACCATGCTGCGCAGTGCGGCGAAGAACCATGCCTTTGTCACTGTCGTGGTGGATGCTGCGGATTATGCTACCATTCTGGATGAGGTTCGTGCAGACGGCGATACGACGCTGGATACACGCAAGCAGCTCGCTGCCAAAGTATTCCGTCATACCGCAGCCTACGATTCCCTGATCTCCGATTATCTGTCCGAGGTACTGGGCAATCCGGTGCCGGAACGTTACACCGTGACATACGAGAAAATTCAGGATCTGCGCTATGGCGAGAATCCGCACCAATCCGCAGCCTTTTACCGCAAGCCGATGGCTCCGGCAGGTACGCTGACCACTGCCGAGCAGCTGCACGGCAAAGAGCTGTCCTACAACAATATTAACGATGCCAACGCAGCGCTCCAGATCGTCAAGGAATTCAATGAGCCAGCTGTCGTTGCCGTGAAGCATATGAACCCGTGCGGTGTGGGCGTAGGTGCTACCATCGCCGAAGCGTACAACAAAGCCTACAATGCCGACCCAACCTCGATCTTCGGTGGCATCGTCGCAGCCAACCGGACGATTGATGCGCAGACCGCACAGCCGCTGAGCGAGATCTTCCTGGAGATCGTGCTGGCGCCGGACTTTACACCGGAGGCACTGGAGATTCTGACCAAGAAGAAAAATATCCGCCTGCTCAAAATGGGCGAAATTGCTGCATCCGCCGAGCGTAAGCCGCAGCATATCGTGACCATGGTGGAAGGCGGTATGGTCATGCAGGATAGCGATGTGCATGCCATCACCGAAGCTGACCTGAAAGTAGTCACCGACCGTGCACCATCCGCAGAAGAGATGAAGCAGCTGCTGTTCGGCTGGAAAGTTGTCAAACATGTCAAATCCAACGCGATCGTACTGGCCGCAGATGATATGACCGTCGGCGTTGGCGCAGGCCAGATGAACCGTGTCGGTGCAGCGAAGATTGCCATCGAACAGGCCGGCGACAAAGCCAAGGGCGCTATTCTTGCATCCGATGCCTTTTTCCCGATGGGCGATACCGTCGAAGCGGCAGCCCGCGCAGGCATTACTGCCATCATCCAGCCGGGTGGTTCGGTAAAAGACGAAGAATCCATCAAGGCAGCCAATGAGCACGGCATCGCAATGGTGTTCACAGGCGTCCGCCACTTCAAACATTAATTCTTTCTAAACGCTTCAGTGTAGTATTGTATCCTACACAACATAAGAGAACGGAGCCGAATATCAACAGGTTTGGCTCCGTTTTCCTGAATAATCAGAGGTTTTCGAGAAGCGGGATGGAGCGAGACCCATCGTCTGTACCCGGTATCCCTTTTCCGTACTATCATTTCCCTATCAAAAAGGAGCGTGATCCTTCATGGATATACTCGTAATCGGCAGCGGCGGACGCGAACATGCCATCATCTGGTCGCTGGCCAAAAGCCCGCAGGCAGATCATATTTACTGTGCACCCGGCAATGCGGGTATCAGCCAGATCGCTGAATGTGTACCGATTCAGGTGAGTGAATTCGAGAAGCTGGCCGATTTTGCCGCAGAGAAGCAGGTTGGTCTGGTCGTGGTCGGACCGGATGATCCGCTGGCAGACGGTATCGTGGACGTATTCGAAGCACGGAACATTCCCGTCTACGGACCGCGCGCCAATGCGGCCCTGATCGAAGGCAGCAAGACCTTTATGAAAGACCTGCTGCACAAATACAATATCCCGACAGCAGCGTATGCCAAGTTCGACGACTATGACACCGCGCTGAACTATCTGCAGCGCCAGCCGATCCCGGTCGTGATCAAAGCGGACGGACTCGCCGCAGGCAAAGGCGTAACCGTCGCCCATACGATGCAGGAAGCGGTCGAAGCATTGCAGAACATTATGCGTGACAAAGTATTCGGCGAAGCCGGCAGCAAGGTGATCATCGAGGAGTTCATGGAGGGACAGGAAATGTCGATCCTGGCTTTTGTGGATGGAGAGACCGTGCGAGCGATGCCGGCCGCGCAGGATCACAAGCCGGCCTTTGACCAGGATAAAGGACCAAATACCGGCGGCATGGGCACCTACTCACCGCTGCCGCATATCGACCCGGCGATCATCGAGGAAGCGATCGAGACGATCGTGATTCCGACTGCCAAAGCCATGGTGGCGGAAGGCCGTCCTTTTCAGGGGGTGCTGTTCGCCGGTCTGATGATCACCCCGGATGGCAAGCCCAAAACGGTAGAGTTCAATGCCCGCTTCGGGGATCCGGAGACCCAGGTCGTCCTGCCGCGTCTGCAGACCGATCTGCTGGACATTTTCCTGGCGACCGTTAACGGTACACTGGCCGACGTGGATATTCAGTGGAGCGACGAATCTGCCGTATGCGTCATCCTCGCCTCCGGCGGCTACCCGGGTTCGTACACGAAAGGGTTGCCGATTGAAGGACTGGACAGCATTGAACAAGCACTCGTATTCCATGCCGGTACCGCCAAGAACGAAAGTGGCGAGTTCGTGACCAATGGCGGTCGTGTGCTGGGTGTGGTCGGACTGGGAGCGGATATCGCTGCTGCACGCACACAGGCATATGAGCAGGCAGCAAAGATTACCTTTATCGGCAAGCACCAGCGCAGCGATATTGCGGCGAAGGCGCTGGCAGGAAAGTAAGTATAGACTGGAAAGAACAAAGAACAGCCAGGCCACTCTGGTCAAGCCCCTATTTTGTAGACAGTTAAAAAAGCCCCATCAAGCAAACTGGCGTCGGTACTCTACCGGCGTCAGTTTATTTAGTTTTCGTTGTGGTCGTTTGGTGTTGTAAAAGCGGATATACGTTTCCATTCGCTTTTGCGCTTCTTTCCAGCTTCGGATAGAATAGAGGGAGAGTCCTTCGGTCTTTAACGAGGAGAAGAAACTCTCAATGGAGGCATTGTCATAACAATTTCCTCCACGAGACATGCTGATTTGGGCGCCAACCTTGGGCAGCATGTCGTGGTACAGATGAGACGTGTACGGGGCTCCGCGGTCGCTATGAACGACCACGCCCGTCACGTCTTTTCGTTTGCGAAACGCCTTTTGAAACGTACGCTGCACCCATTCTTTGTTGGGATGTTCGCCGATGGCGTATGCCACAATTTCGTTGTTGAAAAGATCTTTGACGGCAGACAGATACAACCAGCGCTCGCCGATGAGAACTTGCGTGATGTCCGTGACCCATTTTTCGTTCGGTCGGTGAGCGACAAAATTCTGGTTGAATACATTCTCAGCGATTCGTTCCGCC
>NZ_KQ040796.1:0-9370 GCF_000971965.1 Paenibacillus wulumuqiensis | reverse complement strand
TTTTTACGAATACGAGACTGAATGCCAAGGTTCTGCATGAGCCGAAGCACTTTTTTGTGATTCATCCACACGCCTTCGTCGTGCCACAGGAACAATTGTAGTTGTCTGTAACCGTAGATTCCCTTGTATTTGGTGTAGACTTTGCTTACGACTTGCTTATCCTCCACATCCCGGTCGATGGATTGCCGCTTCAACCAGGCGTAATAACCGCTTTTGGAGACGCCAAACAGCTGGCAGAGCCGCTGAATCTGTCCTCGTTCGTTTACTTGTCGAATGAGCGAATACCGCGTCTTCGTTCCTCCTCCTTCCAGATTTTCAAGCACTTTTTTAGCAGTTCATTCTCTCGTTTTAATTGGTTCATCTGTCGATCTGAATCGATGTACGTCTCTCTTCGTCCTCGCTGATCGAGTAATCCAAACTCGCCTTGCTCCCGATATTTCCGCATCCATTTTTTGACCCGATCTGCGTCGTGAATCTGCAAATGAGCTGTGATTTGACGATACGTCCAGGCCTCCTCGCTATGTAAACGAATGGCTTCTTTCTTGAGTTCCAACGAATACTTTTTAAACTTCTGTCCTTTTTCTGTCATGAAAAATGCACCCCCAAATGCTCATTAGTTTAACCGAGGGGGTTTCTAATGTCCATTTTAAGGGGTGCAGTTCACTCTTCGGAGTGGCTTTTTTGTTATGTAAACAGCTAAAAGGATGAAAATGTAAAAATATAACTTTTAATATTCATAAAACTCAGTAGCTTACCTATAAGTAAAAATTTTCATAATTATGCCGATAAAAAGAAGTGGCTTCCAATAAATATACAGAACAGGAAACTCCATATGCTATGATTATTCTTCTGGGAAAGGAGCAAATTGGATCAAATAAGGGAGTGGAAGGAAAGTATAATAGACAATTGTCCTTCAGCCGACCGGAATCAGGAATAACTCAATAAGGGAGCGAAAAGGAAAAAGTGAAGAAATTTATCAGTATAGCTTTGGTAGGAATAATGACTATTACCGTAGCCACCTCAGTCACATTGGCAGCAGATTATAAGTATGACGACCTCAATCGGGTGATTTCTTCCGAGAAAGACGGAAAGACCACCACATACACATACGATCATGGCGGCAATCTGTTAAGTGTCAAATCGACAGCCGCTCCAGCCAGACAAAAAGATAACATCATCTCGGGTTGGACTCCCTATATGACCAAAGCAGTAAAAGCACAGTACCACACAGCCAGTGAAAACGTGTATGGAGATGCACCGGTAACGATATATCAGTCCGTAAGCAGCAGTGTATACGGAGATACTACGGTATCCGGTGATGTATACGAGACGATATCCTCCGATATGAACGTGCAGTGGATTGAAGTGAATGCCAAGCGTACAGGCGGAGCCAATATTTACCGGGATATCCCTGTTGACGCAGGTTCCAGTTATTCCTATGAAGGATGGGTAAAATCCGATGAGATGAAGGATTCAGTCGTACAGGTTATCGTCAATTACTACGATAACAGAAACCGTCTGGTGAGCTATGATAACATTCTGAATCTCAAACAGAATTCCATCTGGCATAATTATCAGGCCAGCCTGAGAACACCAAGCCGCGCAGTCAAGGCAAGAGTACACTTGCAGGTGGTATTGCTGAAATCCAACGGACATGCCAAAGCAGGCTTTGCCGACCGGACCTTTGAACGAGCAGTGCAGGAAGGCGGCAAGCAATGAAAACACCTCTTTATGTAAGATGGAGTGTGCTGGCATTCCTGGTTATTGCAGTTATATGTAATCTGAGATTGCCGGAAGCCCAGGCTGCTGTGTCCAATATTTATAAAATTTCACCTGGTTCGTCAACAAGTTTCACTCAATCCGAATTCACAGGTATGACTGTATATATGGATGGCAGCAATTATGATTATGCTCTATATTCAACAACTGGAGATGCCGTAAATTATCAAGAGAAAACAGGCAAATCCACAGCGACTATATCCCGAAATTACACTCTGGTAGTTACCAATAAGGGTTCTGGTGATGTAACCGTTGATGCCAAATCCAAAACGCTTCAGGATACCCCTCTTTTTGGTGGAATCCAAGCATTGGAACGTATGACACTTAATCCTGGGCAAAGTGTTATGGCAAATAATATAGATGATGCGCGTAGTCAGACCGTCAGAGTAGGCGGTATCAATGCGAATATAAATTTCAATACTGCAGGGGAATATGCTTTATTTACACGAAAGAAATCTGCAGGAACAGAAACAATAAGCAAGGGTAGTGCAGTTATTATTACTAACCGTGATACAACTGCTTACGATGTAGTAGGACCTGCTAGATTGATTACTATGATTAATAGTAGCCCGGCAGACTTTTATTACACAGTACCTGTAAATGGGTCTGTACAGGCTGTCAACAAATCAGATAAAAATCAGTACGTGTACAGTGATGGAGATGGTGCTTATGAATTCATCATCTATGACGAAGATGGATCAATTGCTTCATCAGGCAGCACCACAATGCTCAGCAAATTTGTAAAACCGGGTCAGCGTTTTGTAATGACCAATACATCTTCAGCACCGGTGACGGTAAGTGGTGCCAATTATGCATTTTATACTTCGACCCAGGTCGAGAAGCCAATGGTCACCAAGACGCTTTCTCCAGGTTCCAGCATCAAAGTGAAAAATATATCCGGAGACCAGATTAAGCTGCTTATGAGTGGTCTGTATGAACATGCCGAATATGATGCTTCCGGGGATGTGGCAGAATATGATGATGGAAGTACGCTGGGGAATTACGTACTACCAATCGGCCACACAACTGTAATTACCAACCCGAGCGGCTCCTCATCCATTACGGTGAAGATACCCAAAGAGGCGGCCATCATCTCGGATTCCTCCAATCCGGCGTTGTACAAATACAATGTGGCGCCAGGCGCTTCACTGGAAGCGAGCAATCTGACACATAGCTATGCAACGATCCAGACCAATGCCCGTTATGATTATGCTTTCTACGACAATGCGGGCATCATAGATTATGGAGCCGACCGTCTTACGTATAATTTCAAATTCAATGGGTCGGAGAAAGTGGCCTTTACCAATGTGGGCCTTACGACGGATCTAATCTATGCGCCATATGAAGCCTTCCGCTTCTCGATTCGTACGGAGCCAATTACGTTCCGACGGACACTTGAGCCAGGACAGACGCTCAAAGCGATCAATACCGCAAGATCAGGTTTCCAGGTTGCGGCCGATGATCAGCATCACTATGTGATCTACGATCAGACAACCAACAAGGTAGACAGCTTTGGCAATCCGATCAAAGCAGACACTCATCTGGTGACCAAAGATGAAAAAATTATCACTACGAATAGCGGGCTGCGTCCAATGGTCGTTTCCGGACCGGCAGATGCGTTTGCGCTGAGCAGCCGTTCGGAACCGGCACTTTATAAAGGCTATCTGAATGTCGGCGAGAGCCTCAAACTGTTCAACGAAAGCCCGGGTACTTTTAATCTGTATACGGAAGGCACCTATGATCAGGCGAGCTATTACGCAGATAACTCACTGCGGTCGCTTGATCATGATCGTACACTCGGTTCACTGCCGTTCCATACAGGTGAGCGGGTAACGGTTACCAATTCCGGCAGCACCCAGTTTGTACTGCTGAGTCCTTATGATGTAACCCGTGTACAAGCTAGCCCGAATCCGGCATTGATCATCAAGCAGCTTGCTATTGATCAGAGTGCGGAATTTGTGAACAAGGCGGCATCTACAGAGACCGTGTACTTTACCGGTCAGCATGATCTGATGGATTATGATACAGCCGGTAATCCGGATACGTATGTCCGGCGCAGCAATGTCGGTGCCCGTACAGTGACTGCAGGCCAGAAGCTGGCCGTCATGAATACGGACAAGAATCCGATTGATGCCTACGGAGCATATGAATTATTTGCAGCTTCCAATCGTTCTACACCGGTAACGTTCCGTAAGACGCTGAATAACGGACAAAGTATGGACTTTACCAATGGAGCGACCAAGCCATTCTCCCTATATCCGGCAGGTACTTATGATCTGGCCGAGTACAAAGGGGACGAAGCGGTAGATGTACAGCGTGAAGAAACGCTGGCAAACCAGATCATTCCGGTACAGAATCGCATATCGATCACCAATGCGGCAGCACCTGCCCTGATTGTGGAAGGTCCATATGATGTATTCAAAGTAGGTGCCCGTACGAATCCGGCACTGTTTGAGTACAATCTGGCTCCACGTCAAAGTGTGGAAGCTGAATATACCGGTGGCGGCGGATCAGGAGATGTACATCTGACCGCACCTTATGATTATTCTTTATTTGTTAATAATGCGCTTGATCAATATGGCAGAGATATCTCCGCATCAAGCAAGCGTGAAGTGAGTAATGGTGAGCGTCTGGCTGTTATGAACCGCAGCGAACAGCCATCTGTGGCATACGGTGCGTATGATGTGTTTAAAGTAACTGCCCGTACTCAGCCTGTGACATTCCGGCAGGTGCTGAATAATGGACAAAGCGTAGATATCAAGAACACGCAGGGCAAAGCCTTTAACCTGTATTCGGTTGGTGGCAATTACGATTATGTAGGACGCAAAGCCGATGGCAAAGTGGATCAGCTGGCCCTGGCAACAGACAAGGCCATCCAAATTCAGCAGACCGGCGAGAAAATGGCGATCACCGGCAATTCGTCCAGCCCGACGATTATCGAAGGCGCTTATGATGCCTTTACGGTGACCAATCGTGCCAACCCGGCCCTGATCAAACCAACGCTCAAACCAGGACAATCCGTGGATGCTGTCAATGTCGATTCGGTGGATTCCGTACTGCGCATGACTGACACGTATGATCTGGCTGTATACAATACAGACGGCAGCCTGAAGCAGTACCTGAACACCATATCCAGCATTCCGACCCAGACAATTGATGTCGGGGCCAAAGTAGGACTGCAAAATAGCGACACCTCTGACATTATCGTATACGGTCCATTTGAATCCTTTAAAATAACCGACCGTACCCGCCCGGTGACGCTGGTCCGTACACTGTCGCCGGATGAGACGCTCGTATTCCAGCAAAATGCACTGGATATGATGTATCTCTATGTCAATGGAACCTATGATTTTGCCCAGTATAAGAATAATGGCGAGGTCAAAGAATTCCAGACCAACTATACGATAGCGACCCAATCATCGGCTCGTAATGATCGTTTTGTCATTGCGGCAGCACCGGATCAGAAAGTCACTGTGGCTGTCTCCAACGACGCGTTTACGATCAAAGCGACCGATACCAAACCGGTCACTGTAAAGATGCTTGAAGTCGGAGAAAATTATTCCTTCCGCAATATCTCGCCGGGAATGTTCAATCCACGAGTGAACGGAACACATGCTTATCAGATCTATAATGCTTCAGGCAGCCTGACCAGCTCCAACAGCAGTACTACACTGCCGCAGCATTCATTGTCAGCTTCCAGCCGACTCGTTGTGACCAATGTAGATGCCGGACCGATCAGCGTCTCAGCTCCGACAGAAGCCATTCGTGTCACCCAGGGCAATGATCTCCTGCTCAAGTCACTGGCTTCCGGTCAAAGTATGAAAGCAGCCAACACCTCATCCGGCACGGCCCGACTGACGGTAGATGGCAAATATGATGTAGCGGTCTACGACGCATCCGGACAGCCGATTAGCTACGATCGCCTCACAACAGGTGCATCTGTAGCTGTACCGAGCGGCGGATACGCCATACTGACAGGTCGTCAGGCAGCAGCAACGACCGTCAATGGCAATAAGGAAAACTTTGTATTCGAAGATACTGATCGCACCGCGTTGTCCATTTACAATCTGGATAAAGACAAAATGCTCAAATCCCTAAATGTGACGGATAAAGCCCATACCCTGATGGTGGATGGAAGCTTCACTTACTGGATTGAACAGGGCAAAGAGCAAACAGGTGCGAGCCCGCTGAATATCGGTGCTGGCAACACTGCAATTATCCGCAATACCAGCGGCAAAACGGTAGAAGTATACAGCCCATACGGACTGTTCCGCTGGGAAGAGACGACCGATCCGGTTATTCCGGTACCGGTAACGCCGCCGACAGGCCAGCCGGTTAGCTCCTTGGATCCGAGTAACTATGATCCTCAGACATTTTATGCCGATCCAATCGACACGTCGACCGGTGCACAGATCATTAACAAAACGATGCTGTATGCCCATGGCAGCATAGATATTCCATTCCAGGCACAGTATTATTCACTGCTGCAGGGCAATGGCGCAATGGGCAAAGGCTGGAGTCATAACTATGCAATCAGCCTCAAAAAAGACAATAAAGATGGCAGTCTGAAAATTTACTGGAACGATTTCCGGTATAACACATTTGCCAAAAATTCGGACGGTACCTACACATCCGCAGAACAGTCAGCCCGAAATGACCATCTGCAGCAGAATACGAATAGCAGCTACACACTGACTCGTTATGACGGTACAACCTATGAATTCTCGGCAAATGGCATCATTCAGTCCATGAGAAATTCCGGCGGTATCGAAATGACATTCCAGTATGATGGCAGCGGCAGATTGGCAAGTGTGACAGAGCCAACTACCGGAGCCAAGCTGCAATTGGCTTACAATGCTGCAGGTAAAGTAAGTTCGGTTGCCGATCAGGCAGGCAGAACATCGACATTTACCTACGACGATACAGGCAGACTCATTACCCTGACCGATCCGGCAGGCAATGAGAGCAAGTATACGTACAACGGTAATCATCAGATTGTGACTGGCGCACTGAACAGCAAGCAGCTGTTCATGAACAGCTATGACAGCAAAGGCCGCATATTGAAACAAACGGATGGGATAGAAGGTCATCAGACGACTCTGGCTTATAGCGAGGCAGACCATCTGTTTACGACTACGATCACTGATCGCAATGGCAATATCCAGAAGCGTGTACATGATGCCAATCACCAGCTGGTACAGGTACTGGATGCGCTGGAAGGCAAGACAACCTATACGTATGACGATAAAGGGAACCGGACCAGCATCACCAATGCGCTGAACCAGACCGCCCGCTTCGAATACGATGACCGAGGCAATGTAATCCAAGTAACTGATCCATCCGGACAATCGATCACGATGACTTATGACAATCGTGGCGACCTGCTGAAAGCTACCGGACCGGACGGAAGCAGTATTACCAGCACGTATGACAGCAGCAGACGTCTGCTGAGCACTACCGATACGGAAGGCAATACGATTCGTTACACGTATAACGACAAAGGCATGCTCGTCTCGGCGACCGATCCGCGCGGCGGACAAATCAAGTACGATTATGACGGTTCGCGCCTGACCGGTGTCACTCAATCGACCGGTGAGATCACCACGATTGGCTATGATGCAGCCGGGCGAATGACCAGCCAGACCGATGCGGATGGCAACACGTCCAAAATTGTCTATAACGATAACGATCAGCTGGTAGCCGTTATGGATGCACTGGGACACAAGAACAGCTATACGTATGATGGTCACGATAATCTGACCAGTGTGACCGATGCACTGGGCAATATCACCCGCTATGCGTATGACAATAACGCTCAATTGACCGGCGTAACCAATGCGCTTGGCGGCAAAATCAGCATCCAGTATGATGCTGAAGGCCGGATGACCGGTGTAACCGATCCGCTGGGCCGCAAAACGACATTTGCCTATGACAAAGCAGGGCATCTGCTGAGTGAGACCAATGCGCAGGGTGCAAGCATCCGTTATTCCTACGATGCTCTCAGTCGTCCAATCGAAGCCTACGATGCACTGAACAACAAAATGTACACCGTGCAGTACGATACCGCAGGCAACCCGGTCAAATTGACCGATGCGCTCGGCAATACGTACACAAGCACGTACAACCAGCTGAATCAGCTGACCCAATCGGTCGATCCGCTGGGCCGTAAAACAAGCTACAGCTATGACAAACGCAATCAGCTAACGGATGTAAATGATGCTATTCAGGGTCATACGTCACAGGCAGCAGATGCATTTGGACAGATTACGCAGATGGTCGATGCCAACGGCAACCAGGCACAATACCAGTACGATCTGCTCGGACGTCTAACCAATGAGAAAGATGCGGCAGGCGGCAGTCACACGTACACGTACAACAAGCTCGGACTGCTCAGCCAGGAAACGGATAAAAACGGCCGGGATACGAAATATATGTATGATGCGGCAGGCAATCTGATCCAGTTTGCCGATCAGGCTGGCAGCGTAGCATATCAATACGATGCCAACGGTAATATCCTGTCGGTCACCGGCAGCGATGGCAAAGTGCTGCGCCGCACATTTGACGCACTCAACCGCGTCGAGACCTATACGGATGGTGACGGCAATACGATTGGCTATTCCTATGACGCTGCCGGTCAATTGATCACATTGACCTATCCGGATGGCAAAAAGGTACACTACACGTACGATAACGCAGGCCATATGTCCACAGTCACCGACTGGAACGGACGCAAGACCAGCTATGGCTATGATGCCAACGGACGTCTGACATCGACAACCCGTCCGGACGGTACCAAGGAGACACGTTCGTACAATGCTGCCGGTCAGATGACCAGCAAGACCGATCTGAACCCGGACGGCAGTGTGCTGACAGAGAGCAGTTACACGTATGATGCCGCCGGCAACATGACTCAGGAAGAGGGCGGCGAAGTTCAGAATCCGCTGAACAGCGTCACTTACGACGTATACGGCCCGGGTCTGTCTCCAGAGCTGGAAGACGTCATGATCCAGAGCGGTATGGCAGAGCCGACTGCAGACCGTAACGACAGTGTACAGACGGATGTCTACAGTGCTCCGGCTGCGACCAAAGATCCTTCCCTGACATCTTGGGCTGCCGGTATGGAAGCAGAAAGTCTAACCTTAACCGAAGATGTATACGGACTGTATGGCGATCTGCAAATGACCTACACCGCAGATAACCGTCTGGCTACGGTCAACGGACAAGCCGTAACGTACGATGCAGAAGGCAATATGCTGAGCGGCCCGCTGCATGGCAGCATGCAGGATTACCGGTATGATGCCCGTAACCGCCTGATCCAGGCCGGTGGCGTAAGCTATAGCTACGATAACGAGAACAACCGCAACGCCATCACGGTAAATGGCGTAACAACAAAACAGATCATCAACCCGCATGCCGTGCTCTCCCAGGTGCTGATGGAGACCGACAATGCCGGTACACCGCAAGCCTGGTATGTATATGGGATGGGACTGATCGGACGCGAAGATGCAGCCGGGAACTACCAGACGTACCACTACGATCTGCGCGGCAGCACGATTGCCCTGACCGATGCACAGGGACAGGTAACCGACAC
>NZ_LAQP01000023.1 GCF_000971965.1 Paenibacillus wulumuqiensis | reverse complement strand
CATGAAAAATGCACCCCCAAATGCTCATTAGTTTAACCGAGGGGTTTTCTAATGTCCATTTTAAGGGGTGCAGTTCAATTGCGCAGCGGAGGCTTCTTTTTGTGATCAGAAATGTCCTTCGTATCATAACAATAATGCTGAATAACAGCAGCATCATACGGGCCGCTGCACTGCAACTTCGCAATTGCTGCGCCCGTCTTTTATAATGAGAGCAGACAAAGGGTGAGAGGGATATCGCTGTGCTTTACCGGTTATTACCTGCAGCTTGTGACCCTCTGCTGCTGTCGCCATTTGGCAGTCGTGCATTCGCCGGCTGACCATTTGGTTAATATAACGAGAGCAGCCTGACATCATGAATCATGGTGTACACAACGAACAACCAAAGGAGTTTTATTTATGAAAAAAACCAGTCTATTGCTTGCAAGTCTGATGCTGATCACGGTATTGTCCGCATGCTCGGGCAACAATAATTCCAGTGCACCGGCACCGAGCACCACTCCGAATACCGAGAATTCCGGCGGTACGGCTCCGGATGCAGCCAATCCTGCCGCACCGGACAGCTCTTCCAATGCTTCCGCCGAAGAGACCAAAATCACCACCAATAAAAAGCTGGTGCTTGGACTGTATACTGATGTATTCAATGGTCATCAGCTGGACAAGGTCAACCAGTATGTGGCAGAAGGTTATGTACAGCATGATCCAGCTTCCGCAACTGGCCGGGAAGGATTCGTGTCCTACTTTACCCCGTTCTTCGAGCAGAATGCCGATTACAAAGTTAATGTACGCGGCATGGTTGGCCAGGGTGATCTGGTCGCTGTCTTCTCCGAGCCATCCGCACCGGCAGGAGATGCAGCCAAAGCTTCCGCTGGCGCTGTAGTCGACATTTACCGAATCGCGGATAACCTGATCGCCGAACACTGGAGCGTGGCTCCCTCCCAGCTGACCGGTTCCGAGAAACCGGCTGATCTGCTGCCGTCGACTTCTACCGAAGCGGCTGTCGCCGATACGCCGCGGGCTACTGTTGCAGCCAATGCGAACTTTGTCAAAAATTTCTATGAGTCGTTTTTCAATCAGCATAATACCGATGCTGCCAACGAAGCAGTAAGTGAAAATTTCGTTCAGCACGGCTCCGGCATTGCCAACGGCCGTGACGCACTCACCAGCCATTATCTGACCGAGTTCCGTGCGCATCCGGACAGCACAGCCAAAGTGATTAATGTGGTCGCTGAAGGCGATCTGGTCGTCGTACACAGCCAGATGCAAAATAGTGCCGATGATCGCGGTACGGCTGTCGCCCATATTTTCCGGATCGAGAATGGTCAGATTGCCGAGATGTGGACGCTGAGCCAGCCGGTACCGGAGCAATCCGCCAATGAGAATACGATGTTCTAATAACAGCGATGACAAGGATGAATACCTCATCCCTTCTCTAAATAAAGGCCGCTATCCATATAATTGGAGAGCGGCCTTTTGCTGTGCTGCCATATGCGCTTGCTGGACGTTTCCTGTCTGTCTGTGCTGATTTCCGTCTGCCGAACTGATGAGAAATACGGCACAGGATGATCAATCCGGTTATATAGGACATTCTACATGATTCGACAGTAGGATAAAATTTCGGGCTTCCTTTTCCGATGTTATATAAGGGCAGAGCAAATCTGCTCACTCAGTTGACAGAAAAGGAGCCTGCGAAATGCGAATCCGGCGTATCCGTAATCTATTCATCGTCCTACTCTATATCACCATCGCCTTCGTCGTGACCTTCTATGTGCTGAGCCTGAAGTATCCACATGCTTCCGCTTTCTCCTATGAGACATGCAGGGCCACATATGATATGACCGATGATTTGTTTGAGACACTGAATGGCGAAGTCCCCGAGGGTGCCTCCAATGTCGCTTCCGCTTCGGAAGTGACCCACAGCGCCCCTCCTGGCAAAGCCAGTCACATCCCGGTACTGATGTATCACTACGTCGTACCTGAAAAGTATAATGTTGAACCGAATAATGCGCGTATCAATCTGGAAGCTTTTGAAGAAGGCATCAAATATTTGCATGACGAGGGTTATCACACCGCTACGCTCAAGGAACTGGAGCGCTATGTGAGAGGCGAGATCCAGCTGCCCGAGAAAACGGTCGTCCTGACCTTTGACGACGGTTATCAGAACAATGTGGTCTATGCCTATCCGGTACTCAAAAAGTACGGCTTCCGTGCCTCGATCTTCATCGTCGGTACCAAGCTCAAGGATCACAAGCAAAAGTTCATCCCCACCGCCAAAACGACCATTTCCCGCAAGGAAATGAAAGCGACGCGCGATGTATTCGAGTACCACAGTCATACGTACAATCTGCATTACAAGCGGCTCGTGCAGTGTGCCGAGTATTATGCAGCCGGCAAGGACAGCACACGTTTTACCCATGATATCGAGATTATGAAATCCAAAACCGGCATCGATACACCATACTTTGCCTATCCTTATGGAGAATACGATCCCAAAATGGTCTATGATCTCAAAATGAACGGATACCGTATGGCCTTTACGGTACGCCCCGGCTATGTGCATCCCGGTGACGATCCGATGTATCTGCCACGGATGAACGTGACTTCGACGACTACAGTCAAGCATCTGCTTAATTTGCCGGACACCCCAGCAGATCGGGTCAGGTCAAAATAACCGCAGCCCTGCGATAAATAAATAAATAAATAAATATTCCCGGCCTGAGCCTGCCTCTTCCCTGAAAAGGGAGCGATGGGACCAGGCCTTTTTTTGCATTTTTAGATTAATTTACTCAAAATAGAGATATGCGGGTAATAAATAATAATTATGCCGGTGCATCTATAGGATGACTGGCAGCCATTCCCTGTATACAAAGGAGCCCGACACCATGACTCTCGGCGAATGCCTGAACCAGCTGCACAACGAGCTGCTGCTGATTGACCTGAGCCGGCCCGGCTATCCGACCCGTACGGTAGCGGAGCTGAAGAAGACCATGCCGCTTGATGACGAGGGCTATGAGGTACGCATCCGCAGCTTTAATTTCGGCCGTACCCAGAAAAGATCGATCGCCAAAATCGGCGGTCCAAATTTGTGGAACGAAACTTAACGCCTTATTTTACACAGCGTTAACAAAAGAAGGCTATACTGGCTACATATGATGTATTTTTGCAGATTTCGACAATATTCCTATGTGTCCTGCACTATACTGGTAGTACGAGTACGTTAGGACAGGAAGCAAATGATTAACCGGAGGCATTATGGAAAACAAACATGGACAACAACAATCCCAGTCGTCTTATATTAACCGTGACTTAAGCTGGATCGAATTCAACACCCGCGTGCTTGAAGAGGCCCAGGACCCGGAGACTCCCCTGCTGGAGAGAATCAAGTTTCTCGGTATTGTATCCCGCAATCTGGACGAGTTCATGAGTGTCAGAGTGGCCGGTATCCGCAACCAGATCAAGGCCGGATACACCAAAAAGGACTTTACCGGCTACACACCGGCAGGTCTGTACAAGCGCCTGACCAAAAAAGTTGAAAAAATGGTCTCCCAGCAATACCGTACCTACCGCGACATGATCCGCCAGCTGGGCAAACAGGGCATTACGGTTAACCGCTACACGGATCTTAGCGCTTCCCAGCAAAAGGCTGCGGATACTTATTATCACGATGTGATCTACCCGGTGCTGACACCGATGGCAGTCGATCAGAGCCGTCCGTTCCCGCTCGTACATGGACTGAATGTGTATGTATCGGTCGTATTGGAACGCAAGGGTGAAAAGCATGAAGATGCGGACGACAGCGACAGATATTATTTTGCCATCGTACAGATTCCTTCGAATCTGCCGCGTATGGTCGCGCTGCCGCATCGCCAGAACAGCAAAAAGCAGCAATACGTTATTATCGAGGATCTGATCTGTCATCATGTGCATACGCTGTTCGGCGGCTACGAACCGGTGGCAGTAAATGCTTTCCGGCTGACTCGTAATGCCGATCTTGACATTAATGAGGAAGATGCGGAAGACCTGATGGAAGAGATTGAGAACCAGCTGCGCAAGCGCAGACGTGGAGCACCGGTACGTCTGGAGATTGAGAAGGATATTCATCCGTATGCCATGGAGATGCTGATGGAGGAATTCGATATCAGCGAAGCGGTATTCGAGATTGACGGTCCGCTCGATCTTGGCTTCCTGCTGTCCTTCTCCGATTCGATTCAGGGACATGATTCCCTGCGCTATCCGCCGGAGATTCCGAGGTACTCTCCCGAATTCCCGGAAGGCAGTGAAACGGATTATTTCAGCGTGCTCAAGGAACGCGATGTGCTGTTGTACCATCCATATGAATCATTTGATGCGATCAGCGACTTTATCGAGCAGGCTGCCGAAGACCCGGATGTCATGGCGATCAAGATGACGCTGTACCGGGTGAGCGGCAAGTCCTCCCTCATCCACTCGCTCGCCAAAGCGGCCGAATCCGGCAAGCAGGTGACGGTTGTCGTGGAGCTGAAAGCCCGCTTTGATGAAGAGCGCAATATCGTCTGGGCACGCATGCTGGAAAAAGCCGGCTGTCATGTGGTCTACGGTCTCGTCGGCCTCAAGACACATGCCAAGGTCATTCTCGTCGTACGCCGTGAAGGCAATATGCTGCGCCGATATATCCATATCGGTACCGGTAACTATAATGCCTCGACGGCTAAGAGTTATACCGATGTCGGCCTGCTGACCGTAAATCAGCAAATCGGGGAAGATGCCTCCGAGGTGTTCAATCATATTACTGGATACACGGAAAGCCATGACTGGAAAGCGGTAGCTGTTGCTCCAGACACGATGATGAACAAGTTTATTGAGCTGATCCAGCGTGAAGCCGATCATGCCCGCAACGGCAAACCGGCACGGATCATCGCCAAGATGAACTCCCTGTCGAACCAGCGCATGATCGACGAATTGTACGCCGCCTCCCAGGCTGGTGTCGATATCGATCTGATCATCCGCGGTGTCTGCTGTCTGCGCCCGGGTATTCCGGGTCTGAGCGAACGTATCCGGGTCCGCAGCATCGTCGACCGGTATCTGGAGCATTCACGGGTGTATGCCTTTGACAATGGCGGCAATCCGGAAGTATGGCTGTCCAGTGCAGACTGGATGACACGCAACCTGACCCGCCGGGTCGAGCTGATGTGCCCGCTGTTCGACAAAAACACAAAAACCGCTATGCTGAATATTCTGAACCTTATCCTTGAGGATAACGTCAAAGCCAGAATACTCCTGCCCAGCGGTAATTATGAATTATTCAAAAATGGTAAACCGCCGCTGCGCAGTCAGTTCCAGGCATGGGATGTCAGTTCGTGGAAACCGTATGTACTACCAACCGGACCCGCACATCCCACTCCTTCTCCAAATCTTTAACAGCGTCGGTAATATCGTTTAATTCCATAGAGGCTTCGGTGCGACAGTGTATGGTCAGCTCGAAGTCTCTTCCTTTGCGTACAGCGGTCATGCGATTGACCGGCTGTGTCTCGCTCGTATCCATAGCGGCGGCGAGCTGCAGCAGCGCCCCCAGCCGGCGAATGCGCTCTTCATCCTTAGGATGCAGAATATCCGCGTATTCTACGGAAATACGTCTTTTCTTGATCTTGCCTTTGCTTCCGAAGATGGCGATAAAAGCGACCAGCACCGTCTCCCGGTGATCCAACCCGGCTACTGCGCGGGTCGTCAGCAGGTAGCGGGTGTGTTCCTCATATTCATGGTAGCCGACCTTCATCCCGACCTGGTGCATCAGGGCTGCCGTACGCAGCAGCTTGCGGTTCCAGGCATCTCCCTGCCCTTCGCCCAGTGCTTCGTAGAGCTGAACCGAGAGCTTGTCCACCTGACGCAGATGACGCTGGCGGGGCAGCGGCTCCTGGGAAAGTGCCGCATGAATCTCATACTCCAGTACATTATCCAGTACCGCGTTATCCTTGCCGCGATCCCATTCAAAGAACAGACCGTCCCGCAGACCGGTACCGCTGATAATGTAATGATCACATTGCATATGACGGAACATTGTATGAAGAATAATAGTACCCGGCACGATAATATCGCTCCGTGTCTTGCTCAGACCGCCAATGCGTTTGCGCTGCTCGTTGGTCAGCGACGGGAGCTGCTGGTAATAGTAGTCCGTGTCTTCCGGCTGGAGCGTATACTGATGGATCTGCTCCATCGAATATTTGCGTTTGCGCTGATGCATTTTACCGACTGCACGAATCGTACCGCCCAGACCGACGAGCGGCAGACCCGGATTGCTGCTGATCCATGGATGTTCACGCGCAGCTTCCAGAACGAGAGCTTGCAGTTCGGAGACCGACTTTTCGTCCCATTTGCCATTGGTATGATTGCCAAAGCGTACATTCATATTCACCGCGCCAAAAGGAAACGAGACGGTCGCCACGCGCTTGCGCTTCTGGAACAGGGTGATCTCCGTACTACCGCCTCCGATATCGATAATATAGCCATCTTTGATATCGATCCGGTTCACGACACCGATGAATCCGTAATGTCCTTCCATCTCGCCGGGCAGCAGTTCAATAGTCAGGCCGGTATGTTCGTTCAGGTAGCGGATGACCTCTTCGCCGTTCACCGCATTGCGGATCGCCGCTGTAGCGACCGCACGAATCTCGCTCACTTCGTAGACCTGACTCACTTCCACAAACTGGCGCAGTACCGGTACAATCACGCTCACTGCTTCCAGCGGCATCTGTCCTTCCGGTGTCACGATCGCACTGAGACGTGCGGATTCGCGGCACTCTTTGAGAACGGTGTAACCTCCAGACGGACTCGTCTCATAAATGACCAGACGAATCGAGTTGGACCCTATATCCATAATGCCTACACGGCTGTGCTCCATTGTATTCTGCATAATATCCTCCTGTCGTTTACGGGTTCAGCCGGGAAAAAATGCTGCTTCTGTCCGTATGATCCGATCTGTCCGGGTTTACAAAACCGGATCGTTCCTACATAATCACGCTTACAGTCTAACTTATTTTAGTACAGTCTACAATAAAGCACTATCGTACATACGAAATAGTTCCTGAGTGCTTTTCCGGGTACTCGCAGACTACAGGGTATGGCAAGGATACAGGAGGTACACGAAATGAATCTATTAATCGATGTGGATGATACACTGTATGATCAATTAACACCCTTTACCGAGGCGTATCAATCGGTATTCGGTCAATTGTATGGGGATGGTCCGGTGGATCAAATATTTGTCAAAAGCAGAGTGTACAGCGATGAAGTGTTTGAACAGGTCAGCAGCGGACAGATGAGCAATGCCGATATGCATGTATACCGAATGACCCGCGCGATGGAAGATTGCGGCGTGCGGATCACTGCCGAACAGGCGCTTGCTTTTCAGGAGCGTTATGCGGAGCAGCAGCAGCGGATTGTTGTGGACCCGCAGATGGAAGAATTGCTGGATTTTGCGGTTCGGACAGGCATCCGGCTGGGCATTATTACGAATGGGCCGGCAGAGCATCAGGCGCGCAAGGTTCGGCAGCTGCGCATGAATCGGTGGGTGGAGGAGCAGAACGTATTCATCTCCGGTCAGCTGGGCATCGCCAAGCCGGACACCGGCCTTTTCCGTCATGTGGAGCAGAGTATGAACATTCGGCCGGAGGAATCGTATTATATTGGCGACTCGTATGCCAATGATATCGTCGGCGCCAAGCGTGCCGGCTGGCAGTCGATCTGGGTGAACCGCCGTCAGCACCAGATTCCGGAGCAGGCGGAATACCGGCCGGATTATGTAGCGGACGGTGAACATGCTCCGCTTGAGATTGTGCGGGCAATCTGGAGTACGCTGACTGTCGGCGAAGAGTCATAACGCTGGCAACCAGGCCATCCGGAATTGGAGCTTTATTTGGAGCGTCTTCACAAATCGGTTATTTTTAAGTTTATTTATCAGCACTCCTCTTCTTTTTAACACTATGTTAGCAGACATCACTCGCCAAATAGTAGGCAGTAAAAAGGCCCGGGACAATGTGTCCCGGGCCTTTTACAAGTATGGTCTCTATGCCCAATAATTTACCATTTAATTCTTTAAAAGTCTAATATTTAAAACTATCGCTTCAACTCTCCATCAAAATCCACTTCTCCAGATCCTGCACAAAGCTGCGCATTTTGCGGGCATGCTGGCGGTCGATCTCGCCGCTCTCATACAGCTCCTGCACCGCATCCCGCTGATTCTGTACAGCTGTCGTAATCAGGTTCAGCTTGCCCTCGTTCAGCGTCACATCCGGTACCATTTTCTCCGTATAATAACGGATCGATTCCATGACCTTGCGATATTTGGCGATTACCTTGTTCGCCGCTTCTTCATTCTGGTCATCGATCCGGCTGCGAATGGACTCGATCGCGGCCGGGCAGGCCTGCAGCTTGAGCTGCTTCAGCATGCGGATTTTGTCCACCGCCTGCTGTGGGTCGGTCTCATCGGAATGGGTCTGCTCGGATAAGGGCAGCGGCGCGGGAATATGCATCGGCAGCATGCCTTTCCATTTGTCCACACACTCGGCGATGCCGGTATCCACCCGGTTGCTCAGCACCGTCTGAATGCGATCCAGCCGGTACTCGAACTCCATCGCCAGCTCCGGCGTAATCTCGCCGCTGTCCCGCATCCGGCGGGCGACTTTGCGCTCGGCCTGAATGCCGGCCAGATACAGCTCGATCTCCTGCGGATTCAGATCCGGATCGTTCATAATATGCTGCTTGAGCATATTTTTGCGGAACATATACTGCGTAATATCCGTGATCAGTCCCTGCGCCACCTCGCGGTTGGTCTCGGTTGTACTCGATTCCACCGACTGGATCGCCGCCTGCAGCACTTTCATCCGGACATGATCGTCCATATCCCGCATCGTCGGCGGCTGACCAACAGCAACCGCTGCTCCCGATTCGGCAGGCTGCGGTCTGGAAGACAGAATCGGCAGCAGGATACTCGCCAGAATCAGACTGAGCAGAATAACTCCTGCCGCGATGAACAGGATCAGCTCCCGCTGTGGAAAGGCAGATCCGTCGTTCAGCACATACGGAATCGAGAAGGCCGCAGCCAGCGTCAGTGCCCCGCGTACCCCGGACAATGAAGTGAGCAGAATGCCGTGCAGATCCGGCTTGTCATCTTCCATCTGCCGGCTCATCATATATCGCACGCTCCAGTAGAGATAGATCCACACAAACCGCAGTATATAGAGCAGCAGCGTGATCAGCGCGACATAACCAAGCACAATCCCATTGTTAAAAGCTGGGTCCGAGAAAATACTGCCCATGACCTCGGGAATCTGGCTGCCCAGCATCATAAATACGAGACCGTTCAAAATGTAGACGATCACCGACCAGGTACTGGTGGAGACGATCTGCATTTTCAGCTGGACCGATTCGGCACGATCCTTTTCCATGGCATAGATGATGCCGCCGGCGACGACCGCCAGGATGCCGGATACACCAATCTCCTCGGCCACCAGATAGATCACGAATGGCGTCAGAATCTGCCACAGCACATGCACGGTAATGTCTTCCATGCCCCATTTGCGGACCAGTACCTGGCACCGGATCAGAACAAAGGACATCAGCGTGCCGACAGCCAGACCGCCAAGCGCAACCAGCACAAAGTTAAACGAAGCCTGCCAGAGCGAGAATGTCCCTGTCACCATCGCAGCTACGGCAAATTTGAAAGCAACCAGCCCGGAAGCATCATTCAACAGGGATTCTCCTTCCAGCAGCCGATGAATGGAACCCGGCAAATGGATACGCTTGGCCAGCGATCCTACCGCTACCGCATCCGTTGGCGACAGAATCGCCGCCAGTGCAAAAGCCGCAGGCAGCGGAATGCTCGGGATTAGATAATGAATCGCATAGCCGGCGACCAGAACGGTTATAAATACAAGCCCAAACGCCAGCAGCACGATCGGTCCGCGCAGATTCCACAGTTCATTCCTGGGGGTCTGCCGGGCATCGTTATACAGCAGCGGGGCAATGAACAAGACGAGGAACAGCTCCGGGTCCAGATCAATCTTGATCCCGACGAGCGCCACCACAATGCCCAGCGCAATCTGGAATAACGGCACAGGAACAAAGGGGATCAGGCGGTTCAACACATTGGAGATTCCGATCAACAGCAGCATTGCCAGTACAGCAATAAAGTATTCCATAGCCATCCCCTTTCCATTGTGCATGGATCTGCATGTTATGGATCCATCTGCTTGTATTTTACCATGAACCGGCTCAGACCGGACGATGAAGCTCGCCCATGAACACGATCAGTCCTGTCGTGCGGTCGGTAATTGCCAGAAAGAACGGACGGTCCATGATCATACGAAACGGCTGCTGCGGCATTGCTCCAGCAGCTATTTCCGCAGAGGTGGCCGCCGCCGCTTCGGTTCCTTTTTCATCGATATGCAGCATGGTGTTCTGCTGCACTTTGCTCAAATAAAGCGTCATGTTATCGCTAATACCATCCAGCTCGGCTTGCTGCGGATCAAATACCCGTTGAATCCCCATTGAGCGCAGCAGCTCCTTGAGTTGAATCTCTCCGGACAAATTCAGACGGGGCAGGCCTATCTCGCCTGCTGTCCGGCTCATTTCGCTGGTCCAGTGCATAAATTCAGGCAGATCCTGCTGACGGAACTTCTGCAGATCATAATCCTCATCCGGCAGTGCAACGACCAGTGACAGATTGCCGGTCTGACCATACGGAATCCGTACCGCCTGAAAATGCTGCTGCCGGGTATACTCATACTGCCCCTGCCGATGCATCATATCCATAATAGTCTTACCGCCACCATCCAATGCAAAAGACTGACGACTGGTCTGCTGCTCATCAAAAGGCTCTGTCCATTCCCCCTGGAAATAGACCGCATTTAGCAGAACCAATGATGTATTTTCTGCCAAAGGCGGCCGTATCATCTGGCGGATACCGCCGTGAGTCGCTTCACTCACCCAGCTGTTCATATCCTGCACGGCCTGATCGGAAGAGAAATCTGCAGAATGCAGTGACGCTCCATAACTGCCTTGCAGGGCATGAATAAATGACTTCTCTGGTACAAATCCGCTGCGGCTCCATAATGAACCGGCGATCTCCATCCGTACATCGAGATCCGAATGCTTCAGCAGATCCTGTATCACCTGCTGTCCCTGATTCAGTTCCTGCACGGTTAACTCCTGGGCCTGCAGTACTTTCTGCAATTGTGTAGCTGTCTGTCCGGATGCTCCGTTATATAGAATGGAGAGATTCATATGCAGGCTTACAGGCGAAACAAACCGATTCTCCTGATCAGCAGCTGCTGTTCCACTCTCTTGGATACTTTTTTCATACAACTGGGTATAGACCTTCAGAGCAAACTGATTCATCGAATCAGTCAGCTCAGAATCTACATCGTCCTGGCTGTAGACAGATTGTACTTGTACAGGTTGCTGTATCTGCTCCTGTTCAGGAGGCGTCAAGGCTGTCGGTCCGGAACAGGAAGAAAGCAGTACAGCCAGCAGCATTTGGCCCAATCGGTAATAGAACTTCAATGTCGGTATCCTCCTTTACTCTGAATAGATATGTATAGAACAGGTGTAGCTGGATTGCTGTAAATGGTTTGCCATTCAGCTTCCATAACGTCTGCATTCCAGGAAAAGTTGCTTGGAGGATTGTTTTACATTTCCGTGGTATCCGTTCAAAACGAATATTAACGTATATTGCTCTCATAAACGATATAATATAACCATTGATCTGCCTGGCTTACCCACAAATGCAGGTCAATGGTTATGAATAACGCCTTGCTTTGGATTAAACAGAACTTGTCTCATTGCCAGACAGATGAGCTGATCAGGAACACTCTCTGCAATCAAAGCATGAGTTACATAGGAATGACATTTGAGGAGGAATATCATGAGCATCAATCCCGATATCGCCGAAGTCGTCTCCCTGCTCGGGGAGACTTCCCGCGCCGCCATGCTGACCGGCCTGCTGGATGGACGGTTTCATACAGCCGGAGAGCTGGCCTATATGGCATCCGTCACGCCGCAGACTGCCAGCTTCCATCTGTCCAAACTCGTTCAGAACGGCTGGATTACGGCCGAGCGTCATGGACGCTACCGGTATTACCAGCTGGCGAATCGTGAAGTAGCGCAGATGCTGGAGACGATGCTGACGCTGTCGCCTCCGCCGCAGGTACGCTCACTGCGCCAGTCCACTGAAGTGCGGTCCCTGCGCGAAGCCCGCACCTGCTACGATCATCTGGCCGGGCAGCTCGGTGTGAAATTGACCGAGGCGATGGTAAGCTCCGGTTATCTGCTGCCGGAATCCGACGAATTCAAGGTTACCGCTGAAGGCGAAGCCTTTTTCGCCGGTCTTGGCCTGAATCTGACGCTGGTGCGTCGCAAGCGCCGTGCTTTTGCCCATGCCTGTCTGGACTGGAGCGAACGCAGGCATCATCTCGGCGGCGCACTCGGACATGAGCTGGTGAATCTGCTGCTGCAAAAAGAATGGATCGTCCGCATGCCTTCCATCCGCGCTGTCAAAGTAACGGACCAGGGACGTCTGGCATTCAGGCAGCATTTTCATCTGGACTGGTCTTGATGACCGGCCGGAATTGGCGATTGACCAGATAGATCCCGGCGATAATGCACAGTCCGCCGCCGATCAGCGAAGGATACAGCGGCTCTCCCAGCAGCAGCCAGCCGGTCAGCACCCCGAAGAATGGCGCCAGGAACAGAAAGGCGCTCGTTCTCGCCGGGTCGCCTTTTTGCAGTACATAATACCAGCCTGCAAACTGCACAATCGAAGACAACAGACTCAGCCACAGCAGAATCATAATCGATTCCCCGTTCCAATGGAAAAAAGGCTCTTCCAGCAGCATACTCGCCATCAATAGCAGCACCCCGCCCGCCAGCATCTGATAAGCGGACAGCACCCATGTATCCAATCCTTGGCCCCACTTCTTGACGAGCAGTGTCGCCGTCGCCCAGAAGATCGCCGAGCACAATCCATAGATTACTCCTGCTTTCCATTCCAGCTGCGCGCCCAGCGTAATACTCACGCCTGCAACGCCCAGCAGTACACCCAGCCATTGATACCAGCGATAGCGCATCCCTGCGAATATCGTACCGAGCACCACAACCAGCAGCGGATTGGTAAAGGTCAGAATCGACGACTCGCTCGCCGTAATCGTACGCAGACTAATAAAAATACAGCCCATCACGCCTGCCGTCTGCAGGGCACCGATAATCAGCATTTTCATCCATTCTTTCTTATGTGCTGGATGCGGACAGCGCACCAGCCGGACGATCACCGCCATAATCACTCCCGCCAGCGCAAATCGCAGCCCGGCCAGCATTAGCGGCGAGGCGTACGCGAGCCCCATTTTCCCGATTGCAAAAGACGATCCCATCAGAAAAGTAGTCAGCAAGATTAAAGGCATAAATTTGAGCATGTTCATTATCGTTCTCCTTTATTCATCATGAATTGGTCTCACCCAGTATAAATGCCCAATAGTTCAGCGCTCATCGAAATATGGAATACATGTCGATTATGCAGATGATCCTGCGTGGATGGATACGTCATTTTCCCTTCAACCACACATACTGCCAACCGCTTTGTCCTGGAAAATATGTCAGATATGCAGTTCCCTCTTCCCTGCTCATAGGCTACATATTGTCAGCCGCTTCTGAATATGTGACCATTCCCTCATATCGTACCCCAATTACGACTACCTTACTCCCGTGCTCTTTTTTAACTTATGTGCAGCCTTTATGCAGCCTTGGGTAGCATGGTGGTGGCCTCTCATGATTTGACCATGCAGCAGCCTGCCCTTTGATAACTGTCAAAGAATGCTGAATACCCGCTGTTATACCTACCAACCCTGGAGGAGTGAACCTATGTTTTTAACCGAGCAAAAGCTGAAATCCCGACTGCAGGAATTGAATGCCTACCGTTACCGTGAAGCGATTCCGATCCCCTCCTTTGCAGCCAAAGAAGATATGGGCGAAGCGATTCATCCCGCTGCGCCTCAGCCGGACGAGAGCTGGACGACGATGGAGCTGGGCGAGCACTGGAGCGGACGTGACCGTTATCTCTGGCTCGCTGCCGAAACGGAAGTTCCGGAGAGCTGGCAGGGACGCCAGCTGCTGGGACGTTTTCATTTTGGTCTGACCGGCGGCGGGACCAACTCCGGATTTGAGTCGCTGCTGTATCTGAACGGACAGCCTTATCAGGGAGTGGATTCCAATCATATCGAAGTCTTCCTGCCTGATGACGCGGCCGGACGCAGTTACCAGCTGACTTTTCGCCTGTGGTCAGGGCTTGAAGGCGGCGGGCAGCCGCGGGTACAGCGGCATGAACTGCGAACAGCCGAGATCTGCTGGCTCGACGAATCCGCGGATAATCTGTATTACACCGGCATGACCGTTCTGGAGACGGTGGAAGTGCTGGAGGAGCATTCGTCCGAGCGCGCCGATCTGCTGCGGGCGATAGACCGTGCTTTTCGCCGGATCGACTGGTCCGAACCGGGCACTCCGACGTTCTATGACAGTGTGCAGCAGGCGGAGCAGCTGCTGACGTCCATGTTGGAAGAGATCGGTAAGCACAGTTCCATCCAGCTGACGGCTGTCGGACATACCCATATCGATGTCGCCTGGCTCTGGCGGCTGAAGCATACCCGGGAAAAAGCGATCCGCTCGTTCTCTACCGTGATGCGGCTGATGGAACGTTTCCCGGAATATGTCTTTTTGCAGACCCAGCCGCAGCTGTATGACTACCTCAAGCAGGATGCGCCGGAGCTGTACGCACAGATCAAGGAAAAAATTGCTGAAGGACGCTGGGAAGCCGGCGGTGCGATGTGGCTGGAAGCGGACTGCAATCTGATCAGCGGTGAATCGCTGACCCGGCAGCTGCTGATGGGGACACGCTTTTACAAACAGGAATTCGGCGTGGAATCGGATTATCTCTGGCTGCCAGACGTATTCGGTTACAGCTGGGCACTACCGCAGATTTTGCGCAAATCCGGTATCCATACCTTTATGACGACCAAGATCAGCTGGAACCAGTACAACCGGATGCCGCATGATACCTTCCGCTGGCGCGGGATTGACGGTTCCGAGGTGCTCACCCATTTCATCACGACGACAGAGCCATGGTCTCAACCGGGCTCCTGGTTCTATACGTATAACGGCCAGCTCGTACCGAAGACGGTCAAGGGCAGCTGGGAAGCCTACCGGGACAAGGAAATGAACCGCGAACTGCTCGTCGCCTACGGTTACGGCGATGGCGGCGGCGGTGTCAATCGCACCATGCTGGAGATGCGGCGACGGCTGGACCGGATTCCCGGCCTGCCCCATGTACGCACAGGCACAGCCGGCGACTACTTTCGCCGGCTGCAGCAGACGGTCGCGGAGACAGACAGCTATGTGCATACATGGGATGGCGAGCTGTATCTGGAATATCACCGGGGAACGTACACAAGTCAGGCCTACAACAAGCGCATGAACCGCAAGCTGGAACTGCTGTACCGGGATGCCGAATGGATTCGCACCTGGCAGAGCGCCCGGTCGGGCGAATGGTCTGCCTATCCGCAGCAGGAGCTGAATGAAGGCTGGAAAATCATCCTGCGCAACCAGTTCCACGATATTATCCCCGGCTCCTCGATCCGCGAAGTCTATGAAGACAGCAAGGTCGAATATGAGCAGGCCTGGCAGATCGGCAGTGATATCTGGGAACAGGGCAGCCGGCAGCTGGGAATGACGGCGATTGATGCTTCCCTGACCGGATCATCCTATACCGTCTGGAACTCCTCGCCATGGCCGCGTACCGGGATCATCACCCTGCCGGTACAGCCAGAGACTCCGGCAGGCCGCTGGAGAGATGCCGACGGACAGGCGCTGACGGCTGTGCAGCAGCAGGATCAGTGGATCATCCGGGTGGATCATGTACCGGCACTTGGCTGCACAACGATCATGCTGGACACTTTGGATGAACCCGATCCATCCATCGCTGATCCGTCTGTCACTGCCGAATCGTCTGAAGCATTCCTGGTAGCCGCAGTGTCTCCAACATCCATGATATCTACCCCATCTGCAGTGACCGCCTCCACTTCCGGTCTGCCGCTGATCGTTGAAGATTACAGAGCGACGACTCCTTTTTACGAAATGGAGTGGAACGAGGCGGGTCAGCTGACCCGGCTGTATGACCGGCAGGCCGAGCGTGAGGTGCTGACTCCGGGAGCCCGGGGCAATGTGCTGCAGCTGTTCGAGGACAAGCCGCTGAATTTTGATGCATGGGATATCGATATCTTTTATCAGGAGAAAATGAAAGAAATTACGTCTCTGGTGCAGACCGAGGTGGTCGAATATAGTGCGCTGCGCGCCGTGGTCCAGTTCCAGTGGCAGACCGGACAGTCTATTATTACGCAGCAGATGATCTTGTATGCGGAGGATCGCCGGATCGACTTTGTGACGCAGGCAGACTGGCATGAGCGCCAGCAGCTGCTCAAGGTCGCTTTTCCCGTGCATATCCGCGCTACCGAAGCCACCTATGATATCCAGTATGGCAATGTCAGACGTCCGACCCACTGGAATACGAGCTGGGACAGCGCACGCTTCGAATCGGTTGGTCACCAGTGGGCCGATCTGTCGGATCGCGGCTACGGTGTCAGCCTGATGAATGACTGCAAATACGGCTATGATATCAAGGACAATGTGATGCGCCTGTCGCTGATCAAGTGTCCGATCCATCCGGATACCGAGGCAGATCAGGGATACCATGAGTTCACCTATTCCCTGCTCCCCCATCAGGGCGACTGGCTGCAGGGCGGCACGGTGCCTGCTGCATGGGCGCTAAACAACCCGCTTCGCATCACAGAGGGCAGCATGGGCACAGGTTCGGCTTCCCTGTTCACACTTTCCGGAAATACGGCGATGATCTCCGCTGTCAAAAAGGCTGAGGATCATAACCGGGTCATCCTGCGTGTGCATGACTTTTCCGGCAGCCGCCAGACGCTGACACTGGACAGCACGCTCGCTGTTATCGGCTACCGCGAATGCAATCTGATGGAGCAGTCGGAGCAGGAGTTCCAGCGCGTGCTGCCGATCCGCTTTGTACTGGAGCCATATGAGATCCGAACGCTGGAGATTGAGCTGCAGCCGGAAATCTGATCTCCGGTACAGATAAGCATACTGCCACAGCACAGGATGAATGACATTTGACAAGCATTTGCATTCAGGCAATACCGCCTTATGAAGGTGGTATTGCCTTTTTTTGCGCATTTTCGACATTTGTCTCATCCCGCGCCACTACAGGGATGGCTGTACATTATCCGGAATTCAACCCTCAACTTGTTACCATTCTTTTGGCTAGCTGTAACTTTTACACTATTTTTTTTCGATAAGATGGAGAACGGATGTTACATATTTATGGCTCATCCTCTTGATTTATACGGTTCGTCGTCTGATGTACACCCTATCGCTGATATTCCCCAGCACATCCCATAAACGAAGGAGATTTATTCACAAGTATGCGTAAGCCCTGGAAAAAGTACTCCATCGCCGTGTTGGCGATACTGCTCGTCGTCTATGTTCTCGGGGTGAATTTCCCGCATTCTTCCGTATTGGCCCACAAAATATGCAGTTCCTGGGTGGCCGCCAAAAACGAGGTGTTCTATTACGAACACTATAACCAGCTGGATGACCACAATGTGGCGCTGGCTGCCGATTATGTGGTACCGGAAGGCACCGCCGACAAAGTGCCTGTACTGATGTATCACTATATCGTCCCGCAAAAGCTCAATACCGAACCGACCAACAACTCCATTATCAACCTGGAGTCGTTTGAACAGGATATGAAATACCTGCATGACCATCATTATCATACCGCTACCCTGCAGCAGCTGGAGCAGTATGTGAATGAACAGATCTCGCTGCCGGAGAAGACCGTCGTGATCAGCTTTGATGATGGATATCAGAACAACATTATCTATGCGTATCCGATTATGAAAAAGTACGGCTTCCACGCGACCATGTTTGTCGTCGGCTCCAAGATTCAGGAGAAGACGCAGAAGTTCAATCCTTCGCGCACCAGCTATGTATCCCGCGAAGAAATGAAAGCCAGCGAGGATGTATTTGAATATAACAGCCATACGTACGATCTGCATTTCAAGGCGCCTTTGCACTGCGGAGATGATTATGCTGCCGGCATGGACCCGGATCGGTTTATGGCCGATGATCACATCATGCGTGAACAGGCAGGCATCAATACACCGTACTTTGCCTATCCATTCGGCGACTTCCGGATGCAGATGATCTACGCGCTCAAGCAGTCTGGCTACCGGATGGCCTTTACCGTGCATCAGGGCTTTGTCCGCCCCGGCGATGACCCGCTCAAGCTGAAAAGACTGACCGTCGTGTCGAGCACCAATATCGGAGAGCTGCTGAATCTGGAGCATGACCCGGACGGCTCTGCACCGGTGGCGTTCTAAAAGAGCTCCATATAGGTAAGCAAAAAGGACCGAAATGCTGGCAATCGCCGCATCTCCGGTCCTTTTTGGTCTGAATATTCTCACCTGGTTCGATCTTGCTTAGAAGCTTGTTCAATCTCTTATCCAGATGTATCTTTCTATCCGGTGTATCCTCTCTGCCTCAATTGAAATGGTCAGAAGAAAATGCTCAACGATTAACGGTCAGCAACCGGCGGGATATCGGCCGGGTCCGAAGCTTCCTGCGGACGATCCAGCAGGGCACCAGCGCCATAATCGGTGAAGTTTTTGATAAACTGCAGCGCTTCGGCACGGGTCAGCGGCTGGCTGCCTTTGAAGGAAGCGACCGATACCTGATTGGAGTCACTGCCGTTCGCCAGGCCAAATGCGAGCAGATAACGGATCGCATTGTTGCCACTGAAGTTAACGCCGTCTGCCGCAGCGATCATTTCCGCCACTTTGGCACGGGTGATCACCTGATTGCGGGAAGCGAGAGCGGTGTAGCTTTTAACCGGGTAGTTCAGCGCTTTGGCGCGATTATAATAAGGAGCCGCCCAGTTTCCCTTGGTGCTGGCGGTCACTTCCGGCTCATAGGAGCGGATCAGCATCGTGAGAAATTCAGCTTCGGTAACCGTCTTGCCCGGCTTGAACTGGCCATCCTGATAGCCCTTGACCAATCCGGAGCTGTACCCCCACTGGATCGTCTCCAGCGCCCAGTACTTATCGGAAATATCGGAGAAAGGAAGACCGGTCGCCGCTTCCGTCGTACGCGATGCACCTGCACTGAACAGGGACAGCAGCAGACAGACAGCGAGCAGCATGCTTGTAAACGATTTTAGATTCATGGCTGTACACCTTTCTATTCTCAACATCGGCATGATGTGTAAATGGTTGGGATAGGATACCGGACCTGCCCGGTGCTTCCGCCCGCAGGCAGTGCAGCACGGCACAGGTCCGGTGATGATTCGGTAACGGTTGACAAAGCAGTGATTAACGGGTCGTAAACTGCATCACAAGCGGGTTCGTCAGACCGGTAGACTGGTCTGCAGCTGCGCTGGATTTGCCTTTGACCCCTTTCTCAATAATAACGGTATACGTCTGGTTCGCTGCGAAAGAGCCGTTAGCAGCGGTAATGAAGATCCGGTTGAACTTCACGGACAGGTTCACATTGCTGACTGCATTGCCGCTGCCATCCAGTATGGTGACATTGTCGGCAGTGATCGAGGACTTGTCGATATATTTGTACGTCGAGCTCTTGAGAGCGGCCTGCAGGCTGATTCGTACCGGCACCGAAGCGCGCAGATTCGCCTTGCTTGGCAGATCCTTGATGCCCAGACTTTGTTTGAGCTGGTTGAGCTGTTTGTTGAATTCGGCATTGTTCATATCTTTTGCGGCAAAGCGGGCTTTCATAAAGTCGGATGCCTTACCGGAAGACTTGGCATTGTTCAGATGCTGCTGTGCCTTTTGGGCTGGTGTAGTGACAGCCGGAGCGGCTGGAGCTGTATCCTGAGCCTTTGGTGCAGCAGGTCTCGGTATACCGCCGCCTCCGCCTCCGCCTCCACCACCGCCGCCCCCGCCACCGGCAGGAATCTGTGCGACCTGATCGCTAGGCGGTGGAGTCGGTACAACCGGAACCGATACGGCAGGAGCTGGTGCCGGTGCTGGCGTTACCGCTTCAGGAGCTGGTGCCGGTGCAGGAGCTGGTGTGCTCTCGGTAGTCGGTACAGCTGCTGTACGTCCGGAGATGGTGACACCGGAAGATTCATTGCCTTTGACATCCACGGTTTTCATTGTAAAAGTATAGTTGGTATCGGCGGTCAATCCGGCTGCCGAATAGACATTGCCGGTCACGGATTGTACCCGGTGATTCTGTGCATCATATACATGAACTTTGGCAAAATCGCTGTCTGCCGGGTTCTGCCAGTTAAAGGTCAGATAATCTGTCCCTTTGGCAGCCAGCTGCAGGTTTTTCACTTCGCCTGGTGCTGTCGTATCAACCTGCGGCTTGAAAGTCACAAAGCCGTAGCCATACTCGTTATCCCGACCTGCAGGGCCCAGGTCGACTGCATAGTTCTGCAGATCGCTGCGCAGCGTGGCCGGGGATGCGCCAGGATACTGCTGCTTCAGAATAGCCAGCATTGCAGCGACGTGCGGTGCGGCCTGGGATGTTCCATCCATGATGGCATACTGGTTATTCAGATAAGTGGAGACGATATCCACACCCGGTGCAGCCACTTCCACTTTGGGACCGGTGGAGGAGAAGCTGCCGCGGTTCAGATTGCTGTCTACTGCTGCAACAGCGATAACGCTGCTGTACTGGGCCGGATAGTTCACCGTATCTGTACCGGCACCGCTGTTACCTGCGGAAGCGACGACCATAATGCCGCTATTGTAGGCCTGATCCAGCATATTGTGCAGCAGCTGGGAATCGTATTCGGTGCCGAGGGACATATTGATCACGTCCATATGGTTCTTGATCGCCCAGTCGACGCCTTCCAGTACATCCTGCAGATTGCCTTTGCCATCCGGTCCCATCGTCTTGACTGCATACAGCTGTACGCCCGGAGCCATACCGGTTACCTGGCCGTCTCCGTTGCGTGCAGCGATAATGCCGCCGACATGGGTACCATGGCCATTATCATCCGTATATGACGAGGTATAATCAACGGTTGATACGCCGCCGGCAATCGTCAGCTCCGGATGGGGTGCGATACCGGAATCGATGACGGCCACCTTGATCCCCGTACCGTTGTATCCTTTATCCCAAGCGATGTTGGGCTGCTCCGCCTGATAGTTCCAGCGGGATTGTTCGTTCACATTAATGGCTGATGCCTGCGCGATCACTTGCTCATCCGCAATAGTAAAAGGAACATTGCGTTCCACATAAGCGATATTCGGGTCCTGTACAAGCTCTGTCAGGTCCGCTGGACTAACTGTAGCCGACACGGCGGGAACGGTGGCAAATTCATGCTGGATCTCCACGCTCTGCTCCAGAACCGCTTTCTTGCCTTCCTGGTTTTTGTAGACAACGATGACCTCCTGGTCGGGGCCAGACGCTGTAACGACGGACTCTTCCCCATACACCAGACCTGTACCAAAAGCACAGGAAAGTGTAAGCAGGGAGGCTGTAAATACGGGCATTATTTTCTTCATAGATGCGGGTCTCCCTTTGGTCAGACAAGATTCAGACTCGTTCATGGCTTCCGGTTCATCATTCGGGAGAGCTGCCAGGCTCTCCATCAGGATTACGATATATATATTCGACTCCGGCGGGCCGCCGAACGAAGTAGCTGTGCTGTCTGTCTTATAGTCTTAGCCAGAATGTGCCAACTTCCGAATAAGGATGCATGTATTGATTCATCAAGAAAGGCTGCGATTATAGTCAGGAATAGGGAAGGGAAACAGGAGGATGAAAAGGATAAAATCAACGAATTTAATCATATATCGGAAAGTTTCGACAAGCTAACTTAGTGGATTATATCGGATGAAAGTTAGCGATTATGTAGAGTAAACATAAAAAATATCCTCCCAAAAATGGGAGGATACCTATAAGAGCTTACTGGCGAGCCAGCAGTCGATACCAACCGGCTGGAACAGGGTAAATCTGTCCGCTTGACG
The DNA here is from genome assembly GCF_000971965.1 of Paenibacillus wulumuqiensis. Classification (GTDB taxonomy): domain Bacteria; phylum Bacillota; class Bacilli; order Paenibacillales; family Paenibacillaceae; genus Saccharibacillus; species Saccharibacillus wulumuqiensis. The sequence continues at coordinate 25,181 of NZ_LAQP01000023.1, read as the reverse complement.
CCATATTTCATAATAATGATTTGTAGGGATTAACCGCGCTTCACTTCTGTGGCTTCGAATACTTTGGCATCCAGTGGAGCCGTAGCGAATTCCTGCATATCCTTAACGAACTTTTGGAAGTGTGCAGTTGCATTATGTTCCTGCATCGCCTGTGCATCTTTCCATTCTTCAACCATGGTGAACAGGTTGGACTGCTTCACATCGCGCTTCAGCACATAGCTGATATTGCCTTCTTCTGCCTGGGAAGCTGTTACCAGTGCATCAATTTCGGTCAGGAACTGATCGACTTTCTCGGGTTTGATCAACATATTCGCATGAATAATGAACATAGGTATATCCTCCTCAGTAGTTATGAACTGTAATAAGCTTACTTTACAAGTATACCCTAATATGCGATAAATCCCAAACCCAAGCAGCTATTTTTCTTTCTATTATAGCTATAATGTGCATGTAATGATGGACATATCCATCATCATCCCGATCAGATCAGCAGATTAAACAGATTCGGATCACGGTTCAATTCCACGTACTGGATATTATGACTCTCCATCCGTTCGATCAGCGCGCCGTAATCATCCGGCGAGCTGAGCTCAATCCCGACCAGTGCCGGGCCGTTCTCCTTGTTGTGCTTCTTGGTATATTCAAAACGAGCGATATCATCATTTGGTCCGAGTACCTTTTCCAGGAATTCGCGCAGGGCACCGGCACGCTGCGGGAACTTGATCGTAAAGTAGTATTTCAATCCTTCGTAGATCAGGGAGCGTTCCTTGATCTCCTGCATCCGGTCAATATCGTTATTGCCGCCGCTGATCACACAGACGACCGTTTTGCCCTTGATCTGCTCGCGGTACATATCCAGCGCAGCGACCGGCAGTGCTCCTGCCGGCTCGGCGACGATGGCATTTTCATTGTACAAATCGAGGATCGCGGAGCAGGCTTTACCTTCCGGCACTTTGACCACATCATCCAGCACCTCGCGGCAAATATCATAGGTCATCTGTCCGACCCGCTTAACCGCTGCCCCGTCGATGAACTTGTCGATCTCGTCCAGGGTAATGACTTCATTGCGGGCAATTGCTTCGCTCATCGAAGCCGCACCCAGCGGCTCGACGCCAATAATACGGGTCGATGGGCTAATCGTATGAATATACTTGCCGACTCCAGCCGCCAGACCCCCACCGCCAATCGTCACAAATACATAATCCGCCGGTGTATCCAGGCTCTCCATAATTTCCATACCGATCGTGCCGTTACCTGCGATAATATGCGGATCATCAAATGGATGAATAAAGCTCATCCCCTGCTCCGTACATACTTTCATCGCTTGAGCATAGGCATCGTCAAACGTATCGCCCACGAGAATGACTTCCACATTCGTACCGCCGAACTTTTTCACCATTTTCACCTTTTGGTTCGGTGTGGTGCTCGGCATATAGACTTTACCGCGTATATTCAGATGTCTGCAGGAAAAGGCAAATCCCTGCGCATGGTTGCCCGCACTGGCACATACAATACCCTTGCTGAGCTCCTCAGGGGAAAGACTGCGGATCCGGTTGTATGAGCCCCGAATTTTAAAAGAGCGGACCACCTGCATATCCTCACGCTTCAGGTAAATCTCGCACCCATATTTTTCCGATAATGTCACATCCCGCTGCAGGGGCGTACGCACAATCACATCCCTCAGCACATGATGGGCACGTATAATATCCTCCATGCCGACGGTCTGCGAATTGTATTCATCCGTTGCTTTCATTGATTCTCTCCTCACTCCAGACGCCTGAGTCTAATAGTTATCTTGTCTGATCCTCGTTCTCGTTCTCATTCACTTTCACTTTCTCACTAACCTGCCATTTTTCTAAAGTACTCCTAACTTTATTCATTTTCAAGTATCTTTATGAAAATGGCAAACTTCTTTGTGCATTGGCGGGAATGGTGCTGCTGTGGATACGGTGCATTTTGCGTGTGGGCATATAGCTAGTTATGGGTGGAATGTATGCGTTGCGTATATTGAGAAAAGTGGATAAGGGACAGCAGGCGCTGCACAAAAGGATCGTACTTCCGCTCTCTGTTAAGATCGCCTATCCTGAATAACTGCTTGCAGCAGTGGATAGACGATCTTAAAGGAGAGCTTCAGTACGATTCCTTTTGCTTCGCTCAGCGGGGTTTATTTACTTTGGTTTCAAAGATAAAGGCAGAGATCTCATTCGTGCTCTGAGAATATTATTATGGCTCAGTGAATGTTCTCTCTATTTTTTAAATATTGTGCCGCACAAACCATGTGCACGAAGCAGTTCGTCCCCTGGCATGCAGACGGGCAAAAGAGATACTCCATTGGTTTTAGACCTGCTTGCCTATTTCCATGCTTGCTGCCCATCTATTTCTGCATTATTGCTCACTTATTTCTATATCGCTGGAAGTCGACACACGAATCATTTCAAAACGAACTGTTGCATTTGGATTGACAATTCGTCTTTTTCTGCATCGGCAGAGTCCTCACGCACCTTACTTGGAGATATCATGCCACTCTACAATAAACTCTCCTTCAAAATTGCTGCCCTCATGCTTGCTCCGCTCTTCGAGCGCATTCCCGCATTCGCAGGACATTTGGTCGGCACCATAATTGTCCGTTCCAAAACTAATACGCTCATTTCGAAAATTGGGACGTCTTCCCGGCACGATCTTCTGTTCCTCGCCGCATTTCAAGCAGCGGATCATAAATCCGGCTTCCATACTGCCACCGCCTTCTGTAGTTATTCATAATGTGAGCTTATTCCAAAAAATCCTTCAATCGCTTGCTGCGGCTGGGGTGTCTCAGCTTGCGCAGAGCCTTCGCCTCAATCTGACGAATACGCTCGCGGGTAACGCCGAACACTTTACCCACTTCCTCCAGGGTTCGTGTACGGCCATCATCCAATCCAAAACGAAGACGCAGAACATTCTCTTCACGTTCGGTGAGTGTGTCCAGCACATCCTCCAGCTGCTCCTTGAGCAGCTCATATGCAGCGGCATCCGCTGGGGCCAGTGCTTCCTGATCCTCAATAAAATCACCAAGATTCGAGTCGTTCTCTTCGCCGATCGGCGTCTCCAGGGACACGGGCTCCTGAGAGACCTTCATGATCCCTCTCACCTTTTCTATGGTAATCTCCATTTCCTTGGCGATCTCTTCCACAGTGGGCTCGCGCCCGATTTCCTGCAGCAGCTGCCGGGATACCCGGATCAGCTTGTTGATCGTCTCCACCATATGAACCGGCACGCGGATGGTTCTGGCTTGATCGGCAATTGCTCGGGTAATGGCCTGCCTAATCCACCAGGTTGCATACGTACTGAATTTGTACCCCTTGGTATAGTCAAACTTCTCCACCGCTTTGATCAGTCCCATGTTCCCTTCCTGAATTAAATCCAGGAACAGCAGGCCGCGGCCGTTATAACGCCTCGCAATACTGACAACCAGCCGCAGGTTCGCTTCAGCCAATCTACGTCTCGCCGCTTCATCCCCATCCTCGATTTTTTTGGCCAATTCCACTTCCTCTTCTGCGGACAGCAGGGGAACACGCCCGATTTCCTTCAAATACATCCTAACCGGATCATCCATTTTAATGCCAGGCGGAAGGACTAAGTGGTCCTCCATATTCAGATCATCCATCAAGGGAGCATCTGAATCATGCGGCTGCCCTTCTTGGGATTCGTTGTCTACATCAATCCCATTTTCAACCAGGAGCTCAAAAAATTCATCGATCTGCTCTTGGTCTTGATCAAACAGAGCGAGCTTATCCATAATTTCCTTGTTGGTCAGCGATGCGTTCTTCTTTCCTTGTTCCAATAAAAACTCTTTCGTTTGTTCAAACGTAAACTCAGTGTCTAATCCTGCCTGCTGTTCGTTCGTCATCCTTCAGCTCCCTCCGCCTTGAAAACGTAATTTACTTTTGTGTTTTCAAGCTTGTATGTAATGATTCTGCTTTCCGGGTCGTGACTATTTCTCTACAGCACTGTGGCCGATAAACATCCGGTCAATTAGGTTGTAGAGTGTATCACCAGCATCGCAATCATCGCAGGCAATGAAAATTGCACCAACAGCCTTCCGATCTTCTCTTCGCCCAATTTTTGAACCTGATCCATGATTCGCCACCTCTCTCAGATTACATACCGTTTCAATTGCTTTCTTCATTCTCGTGTAAAAATTTCATTTCGGTACTTGACATCATCTCGAAATTATGTTATGATTAATCTTGTACTATAAATATATGATAATGTAATCTTTTTCCTTTTACAACCTTATTTTCACTTTTAATGTTTTTGTACATTGAGTCGTCTGTTCAACCTTATTTCGATGCTTAATCGGAATAAGGTTTTTTTGTTTTGGGGAGCGTTATAATGGGCAGCTCGCGTCCCTACAACAAAACAAGGGTGCATTCCCAGTTTCTCTGGAAATACCCCCTTGTTATCTCAAAAGCTTGCCATGTGATGTCTATCGACAATATGCTAACGGGTTTGTCGGCAGGGCTCCAATTCGCTTGGGTCGCCATTTCCGATTTGCGAAAACAAACAAGAGTCTTATAATACCCGAAAGCACGGCAAACCCCTGGTCTGGCGGAATGAATGCCGCACCGATCCTTCTCCATATCAAAAAACATGCAGGTTCCAAAATTTCTAGGCTGCTTCTCCAGATCCATCCTGCTTTTTTAGGCATGGATTTTACTTTCTTCTTGATTATTTTAAGCTCCTGCTCCGTCACGGGAACAGGTCCGCAGCACATTCCATTGCAGCCTTTGCATGGTAAATCTTCCATAATACTCTCCTTTCCCATCGGTAATAGAGGGGAGCAATTATATTGAAATAGGCTCGTGAGCATCATGATTATCGCTTACCAGGAGATATCAATCTACCTCCACAAAGTTATTTATATGACGGATGTAAAATGAATTGCAACACCTCGAATGAAATATAAAAAGACTCATGGCCGGATTCGTGTAGAATGAAGTTACCACACCACCTTCTATAAGGAGAATCCGCCATGAGCTGCACTCATTTTAGTATAATCGAACGCAGCAAACTAGAACTCTTGCATAGTCAGGGAGCCGGAATCCGAGCGATTGGCCGGGTGCTGGGCCGGTCAGCGGGAGCTGTCAGCCGAGAACTCAAACGTAATGGATCGTCTGGACGGTACGACGCGCAAGAAGCTCAGCAGGCCTATGTTTACTTTGCCGATCCATATTCTTCCTGGCAGCGAGGTTCCAAAGAAAATGCGAACGGATGGCTTCGAGAGTTTTTTTCCCAAAGGCCATGATTTTGCCAAAGTGTCCGACGCTGAGCTTCAGCACGTGCTTCACCTGATTAACAACCGGCCTCGCAAAGGTTTAGGCTGGAAGTCGACACACGCATCGTTTCAAAACGAACTGTTGCATTTGGATTGACAATTCGTCATACAACAAAAGGCCCCTATACAAGGAGCCTTCAACCCGCGCAAATGGAAAATGCAGCGGTGGTATGCTTAGTCGACGACGATGACCTGGACGCCCATTTCTTCCAGCTCGTGGATCGCTTCTTCGGGCAGCTGGTCATCGGTAATGAAACGGTTGAGATCTTCCATGCCCATGAAGCGGACAAGGGATTTGCGGCGGAACTTGGAGCTGTCGGTCAGCAGAATCAGTTCATCGGAGATCTCGATGATCTTCTTTTTGAGCTGAACATGCGCTTCGGATGGCTCGGTTAATCCACGGGTGAGATCAAAGCCGTGGCAGGAGAACAGGAACTTGTCCACATGATAGCTCTCGACCATTTTCTCGGCATGAATGCCTGTGTTCGCCATGGAATCGCGATCCAGATAGCCGCCGATGAGAATCACGTTAATCTCTGTCTTGGGTACCAGCTCATTGGCAATCGCCAGCGAGTAGGTCAGGACGGTGAGCGGACGGTTGGGCAGCTGTTTGACCAGATGCAGGCAGGTGGTGCTCGCATCGAGTGCGATCACATCGCCTGGCTGAATCAGGGACAGTGCATGTTCGACGATCGCTTTCTTCTCTTCTATGTTCTGGGTCTCCCGCTGAATCGCCGGAGATTCATACTGTTCACGGTTGCGATTGAATACCGCTCCCCCGTGAGTCCGCACAACGATACCTTCCAGCTCCAGCCGTTCCAGATCACGCCGGATGGTCTCTTCGGTTACATTAAAACGGCGGCTGAGCCCGGATACCCGGACTGTCCCTTCCGCTTCAAGGATACGCAGAGTTTCCATTTTGCGTTGTGCTGCGGATAATGCGTCTTGTCGCCTCGGATTTTTGCTGCTCATTGAGTACACCTGGCCTTACTATTATAAATTATCAATCTAATCTGCAAGCTTCGTAGCCGTTTCCATATATCATTAGGTATTCCAACCTGTCGGGCATGGATCATAAAATCAGTTAACCGCTTGGATGTGCCAGTATATTGCACTGGCGGAATGTCTTATCTGCATCCGCATAATTGGCATCATAACCCCATGTAAACGCTTATTGTTTGCACTGTTAATGACCGTGCGTCTGCAAAATGTTCATATATTTCAATATACCGTATTTAGGAGTTACTCACAATAAAAAAGGGCTTATTCTCTTATTTAATCATTGGAAATCTCAATTTAGTGTTACTTTTTACATTTAATGTATTTTGTTATGGTTATCTCTTTTGAAATTGCCTGAATAAAAGGGATCCTTACGCTCGCTGCTCTTCTCCCAAAGCACGATTTTTGTATAATTCATGGGATACCTCTTGTCTTTCTATATGAAAATGATTATCATTATCATAAAGTCACACCATCTTACATATGCCGTGTCTATTCAGACAGCGGCCCACTAGAGATCAGGAGGTCATTATGTTCAAGCACAAACCCGCGCTGCTGCTCGCGCTGACACTAACCCTGTCGGTTATTGTTACCGCATGCGGTGGCAGTTCCACAGGCACCACCTCTTCGGCAAGCAACACGACCGGTGAAGCAGCGACTACGGCTTCTACCACCCGTGAATTCGATACGGACAAAGGCAAAATCACTATTCCGGCCAAGCCTCAGCGTATTATTACCGACTACTATGGCGGTGAACTGCTGGCTGTGGATGCGAACGTGATCGGTGTAGAACCGACGGCGTTCAAGAATCCTTTTATCAAGGACAAGCTGGCTGAGCACAAGGCTCAGGATGTAGGCACTCCGCTGAATATGGAGAAAATTCTTGAGCTTGACCCGGATCTGATCGTCGTAATGTACGATGACAATTATGATGCGCTGTCCAAAATCGCACCTACTGTGCATATTCCGTTTGGCACAGCCAAAAACATCCGTGAAACGGTAAATCTGTTTGGAGATTTGACAGGCAACACCGAGCAGGCCAAGCAGTTCCTCGCCGATTATGACAAAGCCGCTGCTGCCGGACGCGAGAAAATCAAGGGCGTAGTAGACGCCAATACCACAGTCGGATTGTATGAGCTGACTGACAAAAATGCACTCTGGATCTTTGGCGATAATGCCGGACGCGGTGGTCAGGCTGTATATGATGCTTTGCAGCTGAAGATGCCTGCCAAGATAGCCAAAGATGCGCAGACAACCCAGCTTTCGCTGGAAGCCCTGCCGGAACATGATGCGGATTATATGTTCCTGACGTTCTATGATCCCGAAGGCAAAAGTGAAGCACTAAACAAGCTGAAAAAGTCGCCGGTATGGAGTTCACTGCCTGCTGCCAAAAACAATCATATTTTTTACAATGATTATAATACCTTCTATCCTTATGACCCTATCGCAATCAAAGGGCAAATTCCATTATTCGTGGACATGATCCTCAACAGCCAGCCGGCAAAATAAACCCGGTTATAGCTGTCTGAAGCAGCTATCCATTGGATCTTGCTCTATCTGTACGCATATTCATATGTATATAGTAACAATCTATTCCAGCAGCCTGTATGGTATGCGCAATTTTCTCCATATTTACGGCCAAAAACAAATAATAACGCCCTGATCGCAATTGGTCAGGGCGTTATTGATATCTATGGATACGCTGCTTTACTACGGCTGTTGCTCTGTTAAGGCTGCCGCTTTAATAGTATTCAGCCCGCTTTTGCAGAACGCAGTCAAATCACACGGCTCAGGAAATGCTCCAGAAAGCGGTCTGCATCCACATCAAGCGCCACATCAATATGTACAGCAGGTGTATCGTGAATGCCTGTCGTTTTGCCGAGGCTGTCCGGATCGGTGCACTCGACCTGCACGGCATAAGAAGCGGTACGGACAAAGCTCGGATCGATCGCCACGCCGACCGCGAGCGGATCATGGAGTGCGCAGCCGCGGCCGCTTTTGACGACGCCTTTGTACGCTTCCATATAAAAGTCGGTCATATTCGCCAGGAACAGCGCCAGCTCGCTGTTGGTACGTCTCCACTCTTCCAGATGATCGGCGGTCAGCAGAGTGCGCATCGTCACATCCAGACCGACCAGCGTGATCGGCATGCCCGATCCAAGTACCAGCGCCGCTGCATCCGGATCAGAATAGATATTGGCTTCGGCAAAAGGCGTTACATTGCCCGGTACCGTCACCGCGCCGCCCATAACGACCAGACGGCCGATCTGTCCTACAATCTCCGGCTGCTGCTGAATCGCGCGTGCAATATTCGTCAGCGGGCCCACCGCGATCACCGTTACCTGCCCGGGATTCTGCTGGATCTGCTGTACGATAAATTCGGCAGCTTCCATCTGCTCCGGCTGGCGCGGCGCAGGCTGGCGATACTGGTTGCCGATGCCATCCTCTCCATGAATATGACGGGCAAAAGGCTTGGTATAATCGCGACTCAGTGGCTTGGCTTCGCCCGGATAGACCGGAATCTCCTGATCCAATTGCTCCAGTACAACGAGCGTATTGCGAGTCGCTTCCTCGACCGAGATATTGCCAAATACAGTCGTAATGCCGAGCAGCTCCAGCTCAGGTGAATGCGCCGCATACGCCAGCGCGAGGGAATCGTCGATACCTGTATCTACATCAAGAATTACAAATTTCATCATTAATATTCTTCCCTTTCCTTTTGCAAACCGTTATGTACCTGTATAGTACAGGGTATTATATCATGGGCTGATCACTGTAAACCGTTCATTATACAGTCTTTATCCGTATTACCCGGAGACCTGCTATGTTCTATCATAAGTCTGCTGATGTCCCACTGACAATACTTGATATCCTGAATTTTATATGTTTCAACTGGCAGCTCCGGCAGGTTATATGCCATGTCAGCTATTCAATTTCGCAAATATTACCCGTTCCAGCTTCACAGCACTATAGTCAATTAGGTATTTTTTTTGTAGAATAAGAGGACATGTGCTGGAAGACATCAAATGTAACATGTGATGTCAAGGCAATATTACTCTCTGTTCAGTCAGAGCGCTCTGTCAGGTTGTCAGCTGTATTCATCTGATCAGAGTAAAAGAAATGGAGGATTTTATGAAGAAATCTAGGTTTATGTGGTTATCCATGGCTTTCCTTCTTTTCTTCGCGGTATGTGCCGGTAACTTAAGCCAGACGGCCACTGCCCAAGCCGGAGAAGGCAAGACGTATTCTATTGGAACGGATGTTACTTTTGCACCGTTCGAATTTCAGCAGAACGGCAAGTATGTAGGGATCGACCTTGATCTGCTGGCTGCCATTGCCAAGGATCAGAATTTCAAATACGAGATCCGGCCGCTTGGTTTTAACGCTGCCGTACAAGGTCTGCAATCCAATCAGCTCGATGGCATGATTGCCGGTATGAGCATTACCGATGAGCGCAAGCAGACATTTGATTTCTCGGAGCCTTATTATGAATCCGGTGTTGTTATGGCGGTACGCCAGGATAACAATGAAGTCAAAAGTTATGAAGATTTGCGCGGACAGCGTGTTGCTGTCAAAATAGGTACAGAAGGTTATAACTTCGCCAATTCGATCAAGGACAAATATGGATTTACACTCATACCGTTTGATGATTCCGTGCAAATGTACGAAGAAGTAACAATAGGTAATTCGGTAGCCTGCTTTGAAGATTTTCCCGTGGTGGCATATGCCATCCAAAAAGGGGTGCAGCTGAAGACCGCTACGGAAAAGGAAAGCGGTGCTCCTTACGGTTTTGCAGTCAACAAAGGCCAAAGCCAGGAACTGCTGCAAATGTTCAACAAAGGACTCGCCAATGTTAAAGCAAGTGGAGAATACGATCAGATCGTCTCCAAATACCTGGGCAGCGCCAAGCCTGGTGAAGAATCCACTACACCACCTGCACCAGTCAGCAAATGGAAAATCGTGTCCGATGCGATTCCAGCCCTGCTGAAAGGTCTGGGCATGACCCTGATGTACACAATCATTTCCCTGTTCTTTGCATTTATTCTGGGATTGATCTTCGGCTTTATGAAAGTCAGCCCGAGTAAGACGGCCCGTGCGATCGCGACTGTATTTGTCGATATCTTCCGCGGTATTCCGCTGCTCGTACTCGGATTGTTTATTTACTTTGGTATTCCCGGCGCCTTCGGCTTTAAAATGCCGCTGATTGTGGCTGCCGTACTGGCGCTCAGCCTGAATGCCGGTGCCTATGTGACCGAGATTATCCGTGGTGGTATCCAGTCGATCGACAAAGGACAATTGGAAGCTGCACGTTCACTCGGTCTGTCAAACCGTACAGCCATGATCAAGGTTATTATTCCACAGGCAGTCAAAGTGATGATTCCATCGTTCATCAACCAGTTGGTCATCACACTGAAAGATACGTCCATCATGTCTGCTATTGGTCTAATCGAGCTTACCCAATCCGGTAAGCTGATCGCAGCCAACAACTATCAATCTACCGTCATCTACGGAATGGTTGCCATCATGTACCTGATCGTAATCACGATCCTGACCAAGATTGCAGATGCGCTCGAAAGGAGAACACGCCGTGGGTAAAGTTCAAATTTCCAACCTCAAAAAGAGCTACGGCTCTAATGAAGTACTCAAGGATATCAATATGAAAATTGACGAAGGCGAAGTGGTATGTGTTATCGGGCCATCCGGTTCCGGTAAAAGTACGCTGCTGCGCTGTGTGAACAAGCTGGAGGAAGTAACCGCCGGTGAAGTGATCGTCGACGATTACAATATCAGCGATCCCAAGACCGATATCAACAAAGTACGTGAAAATATCGGGATGGTGTTCCAGCACTTCAATCTGTTCCCGCATATGAGCGTGCTCAAAAACATCACTTTCGCTCCGGTCGAGCTCAAAAAGCAAACCGAAAAAGAAGCGAGAGAAATCGCGCTGAAGCTGCTGGATCGCGTTGGTCTGGCTGACAAAGCGGATGCATTCCCTGCAAGCTTGTCCGGTGGACAAAAGCAGCGTGTGGCGATTGCCCGTGCGCTGGCGATGAACCCGGATGTTATGCTGTTTGACGAGCCTACCTCCGCGCTTGATCCAGAGATGGTCGGCGAAGTACTCGGCGTTATGAAAGACCTGGCGAGCGAGGGCATGACGATGATGATCGTTACCCACGAAATGGGCTTTGCCCGTGAAGTGGCTGACCGCGTTGTCTTTATGGATGGCGGTTATATTGTGGAAGAAGGCGAGCCGGAGCAGGTATTCGGCAATCCGCAGCATGAGCGTACGATCAGCTTCCTGGAGAAAGTGCTGTAAGCGGATCGGATGTATGCCTGCCGCAAACAGGAACTTTGCTAATTTGGAACACAACTTACCACTGTACACTCGTATAACCGTATAACTATAAAAAAACCGCGTATAGAGCAGAGATGCTCTGTACGCGGTTTTTTTGTGACCTGTGATTGATGAGGTGACAGATTATTTGTCTCTGTCCCATTCAGCTGTCCCGTTATCCAATCCGCAGTCCAGCCACCGGGAAAAATCCTCGCAATCCGGTGTTACTCCACATTGCTGTGTTTGGCAAATGCGGCGCCAGGTTCCACCTGCTTCAGCTCTCCATAGCTCAGGCAGACCGCATCCAGCAGAATATGGGTGCACTGGTCAAACAGCGAACCAAGCGGCTGAATGCTGGCAGCCTCGCCTTCGCGGCGGTATTTGGTAGCTGCAGGGATATGCAGCAGCCGATCAGCGAGCTGACCAAGCGGCGATGACTCGTCGGTAGTTACCGCTACGATGGTGCAGCCCAGCTCTTTCGCTTTCTCGGCGGTCCATACGGCTGCCTTGGTCGTGCCGGAGCCGGATACGGCGATGAGGATATCGCCGGATGCCAGCGCCGGTGTGACCGTTTCCCCGATCACGTAGGAATTCGCTCCCAGGTGCATGAGCCGCATCGCAAAGGATTTGGCCATGAAGCCGGAGCGTCCTTCACCGGTGACGAAGATACGGCCTCCTGCAGCGAGTGTCGCGGCAAGTCCGTTTATTGCTTCTTCCGGTACACGGCTGACGACCTGCTGAATTTCTTCCAGAATGCGCTGTGCCTTGATCGATGAGGTAGTATTAGTCATGAGTATGAACTCCCTTCGGCATATTTTGCATCACTTCGTTAATATGGCTGCGAATATCACGTGCCGCCCGGGCAGGATCATCGGCTTTGGTAATGGCCGAACCGACGATAACGACGGATGGCTGAGCCTGCAAAATGGTCGGCAATGTCTCCAGTGTAATGCCTCCGGCTGCAGCGATGGATGGACGCGCGGCGAGCGCGATGTCTTGACTCATCTTGCTCTCGGTGCCTGCTACCTTCTGCCGATGCTCTTGAACCTCTTCACCCAGTGCCTGGCCGATACGCTCCTGAACCCCTTTAGCCAGTGCCTGACCGGTATGTTCCTGCTGATACTCCTGAACTCCTTTACCCAGCAACTGACCTGTGTGTTCCTGCTGGTCCTTGCTCACATGCTGGCACAGTACAGCCTCTGTATAGCGCTGCAGCTCCATTGTCCGCTGCGGCGATACATTCAGCAGATCAATCATGACCGTACCGCCATGAGCCTGTGCAGTCTGCATACACAGATCCAGTGTGGCATCCGGTGCAGCAGCCATGACGGTCGCCACATCCGCTCCTGCACGGAAGCAGAGTTCGAATTCGTATTTGGCGTTATCGATCGTCTTGATATCCGCCACGATGACCTTGTCCGGGAAAGCTTCCTTCATCCGGCGCACACTGTCCATACCGAACTCCTTGATCAGGGACGTGCCGACTTCGATCCATTCCACGGCATCCTGCACCTGATGGGCCATATCGACCGCCTGCTCAATCGTCATGCGATCCAGCGCCAGCTGAATGCGTACAGGCTGCGCGGCATCCAGGCCATCTGCTGCGTCTGTACCGGCATGCAGGTTCGTACTATTGTCCGTACTGGCATTGGGCTTGGCATTGTTACTGTTACCGAGATTGACCTTGCTACTCGTATTGGTAAAGCTTGTCTTGCCAATTTCCAGCTTACTCATTTTCTCTTTCACCTCTCCGATTGCTGTATGATTTAGCTCCTATCCACTATTCCCTATTTATCTACTATTCCGTACTCGTCCAATGCGCACTGGAGTCGGTATTATTTGGAAGCGACTTTCCGATTTGTGTCGGCACGACCGTTTCTTTTATATCCATATCTCCTTAGAGCTGGGTCGTTCTCACTTTCTGTTTCCAGTTCTTTTTGCCGCTCGTACCCTGTCCAGTCGGAGTCGACTGCTTATTGCTTTTGCCTACAGTCATCGTCAGAATCGCCGACAGCAGCAGCGAACCGGCCATGAACATATACGAAGCGTCAAAGCCGCCAGTCAGATCATTCAGGTAACCGACAATATACGATCCAGCAAAGGAACCCAGTGCACCGAGACTGTTTACCAGCGCCATCGCGCCACCGGCCACATTGCGCGGCAGCACTTCCGGTACGATCGCAAAGAAAGGTCCATACGGTGCATACATCGCTCCGCCCGCAATAACGAGCAGGACAAAGGAAATCCAGAAATGATCCGGTCCGATCAGATACGAACCGTAAAAAGCGAGCGCGCCTACCAGCAGAAACGGCCAGACGAATCCTTTGCGGATCTGCATTTTATCCGAAAAGTACGAAGTGACCAGCATCAGAATAACCGCCAGCAGATAAGGGACCGCAGACAGCCAGCCGGTGGACACCATATTCATGTTCGGCGCCTTGGCAATGATGGACGGCAGCCACATTACGAATCCGTACACCCCGATACTCCAGAAGAAATACTGCAGACACAGCTTGATTACGGTCGGCGAGCGGAAAGCTTCGCGGTAGTTTTTCACCTGCTTCATGCCTGCCTGTTCATTATCCAGCTCGGTCTCCAGCGCTTTTTTCTCCGCATCGGTCAGCCATTTGGCCTCAGATGGTTTGTCCTGAACTACTTTCCACCAGACAAAGGCCCAGATGATCGCCGGCATCCCTTCAATGATAAACATCCAGCGCCAGCCTACCGAAGATACCAGATAACCGGACACAATCGACATCCACAGCACAGTAGCGGGGTTACCGAGGATCAGGAACGTATTCGCCCGGGAACGCTCTTTGTTCGTAAACCAGTGCGCATTGAATACCAGCATCGCCGGCATGACAGCGCTCTCCACTACGCCCAGCGCAAACCGAATAACGATCAACACATGCACATTGGTCACCATGCCGGTCGCCGCAGCGAGTCCGCCCCACAGGATCAGCGACCAGAACACCAGCTTCTTGGCGCTGCGCTTCTCCGCATAGTGGGCTCCGGGAATCTGGAAGAAGAAGTATCCGAGGAAAAATAAAGCTCCCAGCAGCGAAGACATCGCTGCCGATATATTCAGATCATGCGCCATTCCGGATGCCGCGCCAAAACTGTAATTGGCGCGATCCAAATAGGCCAGGCTATACGTAATGAAAATAATCGGAATCAGCCGCAGCCAGCGTGAAGCCGGCAGCGGAGTGACAGATTGCCCGGATGTGTCATTATTGTTGGTAGACTTTACATTTCCCATGTTAGTTCACTCCTTCCAGAGATGAGGACGTTACGGACGAACCTGCAGCGGCCTGTACAGATGGCTCTGCCGGGACAGCCGCGAATCGTCCGGTCTGCTGCATATACTGCTGCAGCTGTTCTTCAGTCGGATAGCCTTCATGGTCACCGACCGACTGTACAGCCAGCGCACCGATCGCACAGCCGCGGCTGACCGCCTGCTCCAGCGGCAGTCCGGCGAGCCAGCCGCTGACCGTACCTACGGCAAATCCATCACCGGCACCGACCGTATCAATCACCTCGGGTACGATGAATCCCGATACTTGGCCGGACTGCTCATGGCTGTAATAGGCGGCACCGGATGGCCCCAGCTTTACCACGACGAGCTTCACCCCGCGATCCAGATAGAACTGCGCAATCTGCTGCGGATCACGGGAACCTGTCAGTATCTCGCCTTCCTCGATCCCCGGCAGCACCAGATCGGCATATGCGGCAAATTCATTAATGACGCTCACCATCTGCTGCCGGCTCTCCCACAGCTGCGGACGCAGATTCGGGTCAAAGGAAATGCTTCTGCCCATCTGCTTCATCGCCAGGATCACCCCGCGGGCAAACTCCCGATTGGCTGCAGATAATGCCAGCGGAATACCAGTCATATGCAGATGCCGTGCCGAGGTAAAATATGCCTCATCCAGCTCTTCCCGGTTCATCCGGCTCGCTGCCGATCCTCTGCGGAAATACTGCACTTCCGGGTCACCGGAAGTAACTCTCGACTTGAGCTGGAAGCCGGTCGGAGACTGCTTGTCGGTCAGCACATGTCTTAGATCCACACCTTCACCCATCAGCTTCTCACGGACAAAGGTACCAAACACATCACTGCCCACACGGCTCGCCCAGCCGGAACGCAGTCCCAGTCTGGCAAACCCGATAGCCGCATTCGCTTCCGCTCCTGCCAGTCTGCGGCTGAACAGACTCACCTCATGCAGCGGACCGGATTGCTCCGCGACAAACATCGTCATCGCTTCTCCAAAGGTAACCACATCCAGCGCAGGATGCCCGTCTGTCTGTCCGTTCTGTACATTTCCATACTGCTGTGACATGTTCTCTTCTTCCCTTCCTTCGCCAGCCAGCAGGCTGCAGTAATGGGAGATTGCGGTATCATCCGTCAGTGTAAATTCAATCGCCCGCAGCGCCGTACGAGGCAGCTGGCGGATGATTCGTCTCCACAGGGCATCCGGCTCTTCCGGCAGCGGCAGAGTGACCACTTCGCCAGCATGAATCACGGAATACTTGGCATGAATATAGGAGACATAGGGTGACAGCTGCCCGGCTGCCTGCAGTGCATCTTCATAACCGGCGTACAACCAGTTGCCGGTGTCCAGTGTCATGCGGACCGGAGGCATGCCTTCCAGTGTCCAATTCTCTATTTCCTGGAAAAAGGCCAGCAGTCGTGCCGGGTCACCACCATAGGTCGTCTGATCATTCTCAATCAGCAGTTGTACTTTTTTTCTGTTCGAATGATTTTTATTTTTTTGATTTGTATTTTTTGGTAAATAATACGCTTTCAAAAATGCTTCAAGTACTGCCAGCGGTGACAGCTCTGCATCATAGTGTCCGAGCGACAGCTTGACCTTATCGGCTCCAAGCAGCTCTGCCTCACTTAAAGCCAGAGAGAGTACGTTCGCATCCAGCCGATAATCTTGCTGCCACAGCTGCATTGGTACCGAATAGATCGTCGTCTGCAGCCCTGCCGACTGTATCGCCTGCCGGCATGCTCTCAGCTGGCTCTCTATATTCTCGCTGTCCGTGAACAGCTCTCTACGGATCTCGATGCCCTCCGCTCCGATACGGGCTGCTCTTGCGGCTGCTTCCATCTGTGTCTGCTGCCCGGATACCACTTCACTGAATACCGACGTAGGGATGATGATTCTCATGCTGTATGCTCCTTCCTCTCTCTGGTCATGCCTGCGGATTTGAAATTAATAATGATGTGCGAATCCCGATGCTTCATTTGTTGAATGATGGGTTTCGCTGGATTGTATGTTCTTTAGTATTTTGTATTCTGTAACATTATGCGTTTTGTAGTATTATGTGTCCTGTAGCATTGCTTGTTCTGCTCGACTTCATAAGCGAGACGAGAATCTTTCCTGCTATACATATAAACCGCTAATCGCTTACATAAACCGATTTAGTAAATCGATTTATAAAATCAGTATAAACCTGTCATTTTATAATATCAACCTTTTTTTGTAAGCGTTATCTATAAAATCTTTCTCATTCCCCGGATAAGGCGGGTCGATCCATATCATGCAGTTTGTACCCTGACAGCGCAAAAACGCAGCTGCTTTTTACAAGCGGCTGCGTGCTGGTCCTGCTAGTGGGATATTATTTTTCTACTACTATATTGGTTATGCCTTCTTTGCCAAAAGGAATATTCGCCTCCCGAATACAGTCAGATCGGCACAGCCGGCCCGGACGATTCGCGGATCATCAGACGGCAGGAGAACTGCTTTTCCTGAATCGGCGGCCATTCCTGCTTACGGCTCTCCGCTTCGATATCCGCCAGCAGCATCGCAGCCGCTTCGCGTCCCATCTCGTGGGCAGGCTGTACAATCGTCGACAGTGTCGGCGTGAGCAGCTCGGCGAACGGAATATTATCGAATACGATCAGCGCCATATCGCGGGGAATCTGCAAACCTTTTTCCTTGAGAAAAGCCAGCGCTTCCAGCAGCACCAGATCATTCCCGGCAATAATCGCTTCCGGCAGTGCATTTTGCTGCTCCAGCTCCATCAGCCGCTGCTTGAGCTGGCTGACCTCTTCGGAGATCACGAGCGGCTCGATCTGCGGCAGCTGTTCCTGCATAGCCCTGCGGTAACCTTCGACGCGCTCGAGGCGGGTGGAGATGGATAATGGAGCGGTCAGCATCGCTATACGCTTGTACCCGGAGCCGATCAGATGTGTGGTCGCTTCATGGGCAGCCTGTTCATTCTCCACCACGACCCGGTTCACCGGTACATCGTCCAGCTTGCGGTCGATAAAGACCAGCGGGAACTTCTCCTCGACCAGCTTGCGGTAGACCGGAGTGAGCGGTCCCGAAGGGAAAGCAATTACACCGTCCACTTGCTTGGATCGGAGCATCTCCAGATCATTCTGCTCCCGGTTCTGGTCTTCATCGGTATTACAGAGAATAACGCTGATCCCCTGCTCCCGGCAGTAGCTCTCAATACCCCGGCAGATCTCGATCGAGAAGTGGTGCAGCATATTCGCCACAATCACCCCGATCGTAAAGGTACGCTTCTGCTTGAGTCCCCGGGCCAATATGTTCGGCCGGTAGTCCAGCTCCCCAATCGCAGCGGCAATCCGTTCACGGGTAGCGGCACTCATATATTCATAACGCCCATTGAGGTACTGGGAGATCGTGCTTTTGGACACGCCTGCCTCACGGGCTACATCAGCCATCGTTACTTTCGCCATATTTGCATTGCCCTTTCTGTAGTGACGATTGGTGGATATGCGGGATCGCTTGTTGCAGATGCTGCTGTTACCGATCAACATTTTCCGGTATGATCCATACCTATCATAACCTGCGAACCGGCCGCCACTCAATACAACAGTTCCCCTACGGATACCGGGATATACGCGGGCGTACCAAAATATCTCCGCTTCATCCACAGAACCGGATAACAAAGAGACCGTTCTCTTCAACATGAATGCTACGGTCTCTGCTGCCTGCAAGGATTATTTATTTTTTGTTTTTGTCATAGGATAAAATGGTATTGAACAGCACCTGAATCTCGGCAGAGATTGCAGACATGTTCTGCAGGGCTTCCTGGAAATTAACGACCAGCTCGGCCTGCTGCGTGGATGAAGAGGAAATCTGCGAAATATCCCCTTCCATCTGTATAATCGAGCTGCGGATATCGTTCAGCGAGTCTTCAATCTGTCCGGTCGCCTGCTTGGCATCCACGGACAGCTTGCGTACTTCCTGGGCAACAACGCTGAAGCCTGCGCCTGCTTCACCGGCACGAGCGGCTTCAATCGCCGCATTCAATCCGAGCAGATTCGTTTGTTCGGAGATTTCACGGATGACACCGGTAATCTGGGTGACCGAAGACGATTTGCGTACCGCTTCTTTGGAATTGTGGAGCACCTGATTGGATACGGAAGACAGCTGATCGGAGTGGGACGCAACATGATGCACATTGCTTACGAGCTGGCTGGTGATTTCTGCCGCTGCATGCATCAGTTCTTCCATTCGCTGCTTGTTGTCTATGCTCATGCCGAGTGCGATAACGGCCGCGACCTGTCTTTTCTCATCATGGATAGGCACATATAACACATCGACAGCGGTACCCAGCACTTCCTTGGGAAAATGCAAAAAGCTGCGTTCGGTTTTGCTTTTCAGAAATACAAAGTTCTGTTGATCCGACGGCAGCACATCTCCCGCATGCAGACCAATATTGAACGAGCGGGCAGGTGAAGCATACAACACACGTTCACGGTCCATAACGGCCAGCATACAATCTTCCCGAATCAGCTGCTGTATGTACGGCATCGACTGAATAACGGATTCCACAATACTCATTTTTATATCCCCCTGAACAATGGTTTGGCCAATCTCTACTCTTTTAATATCGGCAGAGCAGCTTCCATCCATAATATGCAAGGGGATAATTCCCAAATCTTACTGGGATTCCAACCGGATCGGCCTGTTATGTACAAAGGAACCCTGCGGGTTAATCACTCGCAGGATTCCGGCAGCACCGGATCAGCTATCCTTTTGACAGTATCGCCCTACCTATCTGCTGTAGGGTGGATACCGGATAGACGGATCCATGGTCTGCCTGTTGCTGCTCTAATCCAGCTTACTATACGTTCTGCGTGTGCATTACTGCTATCTCAAACTACAACTGCTTGATATGATCCAGCATTCCGTCTCTTGTTATCTAGGATCGCTGTCACTTTCCCAGGTATAGGTCGTCTCAATCGTAACATCCGCTGTGCCTGTTGTGGAGAGAATCACCCGGTAAGGCACAGGTGGGATGTGAATTACATCTGTGGGTACCCGGTAATAGACGCTGTCCGAGCCATTAATCAGCTTCACCTGAAGCGGATCCCACTTGCGTGTCTGGAAGTTATACTTCTCGATCGACACGACCATCTTGCCATCCTGCTGTACATCCAGCCCTACATAACTGTCCCCGGACGAATTAAATTGAGCGGCTACAAAGGCACCGTCCTTCTTGGTCAGAGTATAGTAGTCGACTGTTGTATTGGAAGTATCCTGAGTGCTTATCGTGCCTCCACCCTCTCCAGCGACGCTGCTAATAGGCGCTGCGCTGGCATAACTTCCGGCAGTTGCTGTCAGCAGCGTGCCTGCCAGCAATAACGTGTAATATTTTTTGTTTTTCATTGTTTCCCTCTCTTCCTCTGTTATCCAGAAAAGTGCAAATGTATTCAGTGAATCGATGTCTATCCAACCAGTCTGCTGAGGTGCTCACCTCCCTTCCAGACCAACCCCTGTCTTGATGCGGGCAAATCTCTTATGTAGTTTCAGGTCGCTGCTTAAGATTTACTATACTTTAAATTTAGTGGGAAATATAACATGCCACATGATCCTATTTTCGTATAATAAGGATAAAAAGATCACTTGTCCATAGTTATGCACATATAGCTAAGAAGCTTATGAAAATGGTTTTAACCTTCAAATGCTTTTCGAAAACACCGGAAATGAGAAACAGGTATTCCGGTACCTGTAGCGAGATGCCTTCATCCCGCTTCACCAGAGAGCTGGCGTGTTAAATTAAGGACATATGTACCATATTGCGGCCAGAGGCCATTTAGCTCAAAATCCAATCTGCACAGGGAGGCAGCGCATATGACAAATCGCATCTTGACACCTGTAGGAGAGTTGACGATTCACCAGCCAGCAGAAGGACCGGCATTCGCACAGGGTACGAGCAAGGAAGGAGAAACGGCCAGTATATTCTTCTCCATCCAGCTGGATGAACAGAATCGTACCGAACACCTGCCTTACGGATTTATACGTGAGAAGCTGCGTCACCTGGACCGATACTGCCGGGATGCCAGGCAGTTTCTCATCGCCGAATTTGGCTGCCCTCCTGGGGAGGATGAAGCCGCAGTTGTATCCCATCCGGAAGTGACGTTCTGGGATGACCTGTACTGGTCGGTACGATTCGCAGAAGGAACACTGGATATTTGCCGCCCGCATGGGGTGCTGGTGCACTGGAAAGGCGAGCAGATTATCGGGTACGATGATTTATCGGTGGTGGAAAAGGTCTAGAACAGAACCTTCTGTATATCTGAAGTACACTTATATTGTCAAATGATCCGTTCTCCGTTTGTAAGCAGATCATCTATCTGGTACTGTACGTGTCTCTCGTTCCAGCCATTGCAATCGGGGGATCATGATATTTTCCACAAGAGGATACTGAGGATCATTGCGAAAAGTAAGGCGGAACCCATACCATACCTGCGCTGCCACAGGTAACATCTTCAATTTTTGCTGCGTAAAAGTTAACTTACCGGTTATTTCAAAAATTAATTTATTATGTTTCATCCCTATTACTTTTACTTCGTTAGATTCTATTGCCTGCAGGATGGAGTATGGCGGAAGCTTACGGGTAGAACGCAATATACCATCGAGTTTATTCATCTGTAATTGATCTTTAACAAGCTGCTCATATGCCGAAAACAACTTATTCCGAATACTTTCTATAGATTCTAGCAGTCTGGCAAACAAGCAGACAACCTGTTCTGATTTTTGTGAAGCTACAACAGCAGGTAAGACAGCGTACTCTTCCCGGGTATAATCAAATTGGTTAAGCGGATGGATAATCATTCGCTCCAAATTATTTTGGATGCATACGATATCTATATTGAGTTCATTTATAATAAACTCATCCATTATCTGTCCTCTGATCGCATACATTACACGATAAACAGGCACAAACACTTCGGGTATTTCACTATCTAGATGAACATAATCTGAAAATGGCAAATCATCGTTAGGTGCCATCCTGTGTAATACCATTACCATCACTTCCTGAAATGCAGGCGCAAAATTGCAAATCTCTGCACCATCTCTGAAGTTGCCCAGTTTGTTAAGCGCATACGTTAATTTTACTTTTTCATGATAATTTAGCATATGCAGCACATGATCAAATTTTTCTTCATGCATTATGTAATTCTCCTTGCTGATACAGAATGGTGAAATAACCGAATAAACTGTTACTTCAGAATGACATTAATCTTATGATTTCGCATTACTTTCAGTACGGCATCGAAAAATGCACTTCCCCCGCTCTTCAAATTCCGGAATTGTACGCAACATCATATCGATGCTTCGTTTATATTGGATTTTCTCCATCCAGGAAGATGAGTTCAAGCATTCTTTTGCAATACCAATGTAAACCAGTCTATTGATAGATTCTTTTAAAATCCGAGCCAGATTCGGAATATATAGTTCCTTCCCATCCTGTAACTCCTTCACCATCCCCTATAACCAATTCACTGTAATCATTCCAAACAGTAAATCTCATCTTCATATTGCTACCTCATTATTTGATTTAATATAATCTACGCTGCTCTCAATTCTCGTACTTTTGAAGAATAATATCTTCACACCATATTTCCAGCTTAAGTGGATAAGCATCTATTACAATTGCATACAAAGAGTCATGTACTCCTTGATCTATTATTTTTAGCTCAATATCTCTAAGAAAACAAGGGGAGGATTCCTCTGTATTCGAACTGCGCTCATACTCTAAACAATGATCAAACAAAACTTTATAACCATTTTCAAAAACATACATATATCTTTTGTCATTTGTGTAAGAAAATTGTATACGTTTAAATTCCGCCTCAATAATCAGATCTTCAAGAAGCATATCCCAATACTTATGGCTATCTATAATGTCTTGAAAAATTTCCGGTTTTTTCATATACTCACCTCTTATTTTTTAGTAGGAATATACCCATATTCCGCATTATAGGGCACTTTATTCAAGTCAATATCATACAGTATATTTTGTTTAGGAGTTTTTTTATTGTAATAATCATACAAATGAATGTGATCATATAGAGTTACTTTATCCGGTGGATCCAATCTACCTCTAAAGTTGCCAGACTCATCATATAAGTGAGCATCAGGCATTCTCCCTTTTACTGTCCAGCCATTAGGCAAGGAATCAATTATTTCCTGTTTGGTCATATCAGGGAAATTTTTGATTTGATTATAAAATTCGTATTCATCAGCTTTGATCGTTGCCCCTGAAGGAGGAGCATAAAAATCAGTAAAAGAATCCTCTTTTTTCAGCAAACAATTGCAAATTAAGTTTTAGAGGTGATTGCGTTTCAGGTGTATATCGCGCTGCCTTGTTACCCCATCCAAAGAAATTAATCGCTTTTTTGCGCCCCATATAATACCTTCCGCAGCATACTTACCAACATGTTTGGAGCCAAATATACCAGTAACTCCACCTACTCAGCTATTTTTGTTTCTTTCAAGTAGGCACTCAGCTCCATTTTGATACACTTACTAGTCTGAAAGTGGAAAAACATATCTAGAAATCTTTGATTAAAATCATATAAAGGATGAGTACATTTGTGTATCAATGCTCTTTATAAAAACAAAAGAACGCTCAAATAATAAAAAATTGAGCGTTCTTTTGTTTAATTATAATTACTTTAATAAAGTTAAGTTATAACAATAGAATCCTTATTAGCAATTAGATCAAGTAATAACAAGTCATCATAACTTAGAAACTGCAAGTGTATTAAATTAATATATTCTTTTTCAGAATAGCCTATCAATTTCATTTCTTTTTTTTCTTCTTCCAGCAAAGTAGAATCAACTAAAATTTTATATTCGCTAATTTCTCTACCTATACAATTATAATCGTATACACGCATATAATCTTTTACAATTAATATAAGTTCTTTATTGTTCCACTGTTTGATAGTAATGGTAAGAGCACTTTCATCAGCTACGATTTTTGAAATTTTCCCTTCTTCAAAAGAATATTTTTCCATTATTATCATGGGTTAACTCCTCCTTTATCCCAACACAGGAAGAATTATCCAGGTATAAAACCTGTGCCTACTCCCTCTTCATAATTATTAGGCTTAACATAATCTTGCTTATTTTTTCTGTTATGCCATTGCCAGCTTTTATTGGGATCTGTTTTAACCTCTATATGATAGTGGAGTCCATGATGGCGTGGATGAAAACTTTCACCTGGCTTCAGAGGATGCTGCTCTATCCTAATTCTTGTATTGTCATTAGGATAGATATAAGATTTGTCTCCTTTTACTTCTCTTTGCAATTCAGGCATTAAATTATTGGGGTCGTTAGGAAATTGCCATTTTAAATCACAACTCTCTGTATTATGCACCCAGATCCCCATGTCACTCACGAAGTACGTGTGGAAGTCGGCAACGGTCATATTGTATACTCTGGCTTGACGCTGCTCTAGTTCTATCTTCTCGATCTGCTGCTTCGTTCCATCATCTTCTACCAGCCAGTCGCCAACCTTCAGGTCCTTGACATAGGTCCATCCTTTATCGTCTACCCAGAATGGATGGTTGTAGGTCGATTCAATCTCCTGACCACCCACATAAATGGTATAGATTTCCTCTGCCATATGATTGAATGTAGCGGTGACCGTCTTGTAATCTTCTTGACCTGTCGCTTCATCCTTGGACAGAACCTGATCGCCGACCTCAATATCTTCGATATTTTTATCGCCCTGGTCGGTCTTTACTTTGGTTCCGGCTGTAAAACAGTTGCAGGCATTGATGAGCTTACCCGCAGACTTTTCAGCTTTGGTACTCCAGCCAAACAAATCTGCTGCCTTTTCCCCTGCCCAGATGACTCCTTTAACAGTATACTTACCCGCATATTTAGAGCCAGGAACAGGAGCCAACCCAGCAAAGCCGCCTACGAGATCACCAATCCGGTCGCTCACGCTGAGCTGTTCACCAGTGATATAGTTTACGCCGGTAATGGTCTGCTGCCAGGCTTTGATGGAGCCCACTACAGGGGTCATGTCTGCAAGAGCGTCACCACCAATGACCATCCAGTCGGCTCCGTCCGCACTCAGTCCAAATGGATCAATATACGACACCGGATTGCCATTCACATACGCATACCGGTTCATCGTCAATCCATTATCGATACTGCCTGTCAGCACATCTCGGTTCACAAATCGCTTGATCTCCGGATTGTAGTATCTGGCACGCATCTGGTACAGACCATTTGCATCGGTCTGCAC
>NZ_LAQP01000022.1 GCF_000971965.1 Paenibacillus wulumuqiensis | reverse complement strand
CCGCAGGGTCCTGGGAGAGTAGGACGTTGCCAAGCGACGAAAAAGAAAGACGTTATCCAACTGGATAGCGTCTTTTTGTTTGCTTTTAATAGGTATTAGAAATGAGTGCTTTGCTTTCCTTTACATTAATTTTTGGAATTTTTAAGATTATAAAAAAAGTATAATAAAAAAGCCACCAGCTTATTATCTCTGAATTTACAGAAGACATAGCGGGTGGCTTTTACCATTCTTACGTAGTATTTTGAAGTGACAATTTTTATGGGCAATAACTTTTAGAGATTATCGTCCATTCTGGTTCTTTCTCTGAGCATTACATAAAGACAATAATTTATTGAGGTAAATACTTATTGAGGCAAATAGGAGGTTTCTCATTGATCAGCTGATATAGTAAGATACATCTTCTTTACTCAATTTAAGCATACCGTCTTTACGTTGTCGTGTTAACCTCACTAAAATCATAAGGCGTGGAATACATAGCCAGAGGTGCCATACAACGAGAGAGGCCGAGAAGGAAACAGGCAACCACATAAACAAGACGGCCGTAACACAAAGTCCAATCCATGTGGTATGTAGTAATACACGTCGGAATATAGAATAGCCCATGTATTGATCGGGCAGATAACCAATCCATGGATACTGGAATTGGAAACGCCATCTTTTGCGCAAATGATTCACTGTCATTATAAGGACGGATCGGGATATTACAAATTGGATCCATAATACCAGTGGGAAAGATAACAGCCAAAAGCCAATGCTCTCCCAGGAATAATAATACAGCTCTATAATCAATGCGATAATAGGCAGAGACAGATAGCTCCAGAACCATAGCTTGGAAATTGTCCATTTTTTGATGAGTTTGTATTGATAAAATGTTGCGTTTTGCTGAGGCTCTGCTGCCATAAGGGCGCAATCCACCTTTCTGCATGGTTTAAATAGTATTCCATATGTATATCGGTTTTTAGTAAATTTTTCAATACAGCACTTTAGGCTCAATTCTGATAGGGAATAAAGGAAGCGTCCTGGGAATGTGAGAGCTGCGGCTTACATTTCACATCACTGCTGTAGTCGTTAGTAGGACAGGACAATGCCTATTGTTATGATTATAATAAGAATACGCTATGGCGTACAATAAATTTATGGGAATGACATTATGAATCATAAAAAAAATGAACAATCTGCTATAGAGGATAAACTTTTGGAGACTGGTAATAGACGGGCTGGTAGAGCACCTTTGTATGAGAAGCTTGTGAAGTATGTTGGTTCGAGTCAACGGAGTTTTCATGTGCCGGGGCATAAAAATGGAGCTGTCTATCAATCAGTGGATTTATCAGAGAATTTTGGACAGGATCTGATGGAACCTATGCTAAGAATGGATGTTACAGAGATCGAAGGAACGGATGATCTACATCATCCGGAGGAAGTGATTCTGGA
Source organism: Paenibacillus wulumuqiensis (assembly GCF_000971965.1). GTDB lineage: Bacteria > Bacillota > Bacilli > Paenibacillales > Paenibacillaceae > Saccharibacillus > Saccharibacillus wulumuqiensis. Next base: position 54,557 of record NZ_LAQP01000022.1, on the reverse strand, counting down.
GGGACAGCAGCTGGCTGCAGAATGCTTTGGGGCAGAAGAAACCCACTGGCTGGTCGGCGGCAGTACGACAGGCAATCTGGCTTTGCTGTTAACAGTATGTACTCGTCCAGGAGATATCGTTATAGTACAGCGCAATGTACACAAGTCAATTATTCACGGATTAATGATGGCTGGAGCCAAAGCTGTCTTTCTGACACCTGATATGGAGCCTGGCAGTGAGCTGGCGGTAGTTCCCAATCTGCAGAGTGTAAGGGAGGCTCTACATACTTATCCTGAAGCCAAAGCTGTTATGCTGACGTCGCCCAATTACTACGGGATAGGTAGCAATCTGACGGCTATTGCAGCGGAGTGTCATACTCATCATATCCCTCTGCTGGTTGATGAAGCACATGGAGCGCATTATGGTCATCATCCATGCTTTCCAGCCAGCGCGCTGAGAGCAGGTGCTGACGGCGTTGTACAGTCTACTCATAAGATGCTGGCAGCAATGACTATGGGGGCTATGCTGCATGTACAGGGGTCTCTGATTAACCGTTCCTTGCTGAAGCAGCGGCTGACGATGCTTCAGAGTTCCAGTCCTTCCTATCCAATCATGGCTTCTCTTGATTTGAGTCGCTACTTGCTCGATACATACGGAGCAGAACTGTTTGAAAAGGGATTACAAGCAAGGGATCACTTTGTAGATGGATTAGATGGAAGCAGCCGTTTTAGTGTATTGAGGGTAAGCTCGGCTGTTTCTAGAGTGCTTTCTAAAAACAGGGAAACAGCAGCTAGAAATAGAGATATGGATAGAGACGATGGAGACCTGTTCTACTGGACACAGGATCCTTTTAAAGTAGTTATCTATGATCGTCTCCATCATTTATCTGGCACACAGCTGCAAAAACTGCTGGAACAGCAGGGATGCTTTCCTGAAATGAGCGATGAACGTTATGTAGTACTGGTGTTCAGTCTGGGATCACGTATGGAAGATGCTCTGCAGGCTCTGCATGCGCTGGAGCAGATTAAAATAGAACATAGTGTAAATACAGAAGAAAGTGACATAATTGAGCTAGAAGAGCTAGAAGAGCTAGAAGAGCTAGAAGAGCTAGAAGAGCTAGAAGAGCTAGAAGAGCTAGAAGAGCTAGAAGAGCTAGAAGAGCTAGAAGAGCTAGAAGAGCTAGAAGAGCTAGAAGGATTAAAATATTCAAAAGACGTAACCGGTTTACAATGGCTGAATGAAATCTCTGTTCATGATACGATTGCAGGAAAAGCATTACCGGGCTCAGTCACAGCTGCTAAACAGCGTAATACAGGTCCATCTGATCCGGATTCACGGAATTCCATCATGCCTATGGTATCTGAACCGGTAGAATTTACAATGATGCCTGTATCGGAGGAGCAGATTGAGACGGTAGCTCTGGAGCAAGCTATAGGGAGAAAAAGTGCTGAAATGATCATTCCTTATCCGCCAGGCATACCGGTATTGTATCCAGGTGAACAAATTGGCAGACAGGTCCAGGAGCAGCTTCTGCTTGTGCGTGACCATCATATGAAAGTGCAAGGAGCAGCAGACTCTTCTCTGCAAAGTATTCGTGTCTATCGGCAATCTGTACAGGATACGGAGTAAAACACAAGAAACTGCCGAAATATACGGCAGACGGGTTCAAGCGGACTGTAATACTATAAAATGGCATAAAGGTTCGTATGATATAATAAGAATATAAGGAAATCTGAAAGCAGCAGAAACACACAGGCTGCTGCAGTAATATCAAAAGATGAGGCCAGCCTGTCGTCTGGACCGTTGGATAGGGAAAGCAGGAATAAAATGAAGCAAAATGGATTGTTTATTGCAATTGAAGGTATGGATGGAAGCGGCAAAACCAGTCAGTTAGAGCGGATCAAGCAGTATCTTGCCGGGAAAGGGATATCCTTTTTATCGACGCGGGAACCGGGCGGCATCTCGGTATCGGAACAGATTCGGAATGTGATTCTGAATGTGGACAATCATATGAGCGGTCTGACAGAGTGTCTGCTCTACGCCAGTGCCCGCAGGGAGCATCTGATCCAGAAAGTAATACCGGCCGTACAGTCGGGCCAGCTGGTCATCTGTGACCGGTACGTTATGTCGTCGCTTGCCTATCAGGGCTATGGACGAGAGCTTGGACAAGCGGTACTGGATATCAACCGTCTGGCCATTCAGGTGGATGACCGCGAATACTGGGCCGATGTGAACATTTATATCAATGTTCGTCCGGAAGTGGGTCTGGAGCGAATTATGGCCAAAACCAGTGATCGTGAGATTAACCGGCTCGATCTGGAAGCGATTGATTTCCACCATCGTGTATATCAGGGATACATGGAGTTGTCCCGGCAGTATGCAGACCAGTTCATTATGGTCAACGGGGAGCAGAGCGAAGAAGAAGTGTTTGAAGAAATTCGGCAGGTGATCGACCGGCTGCTTACCTTCAAATCCAGACAAGCAAGTGAGTTAGAATAGAAGAAAGTGGTTACAATATTGGAACCAGGGTGGGAAAAGGATTTTAAGTTGGTTGTGTCAAATGAGTAATCAAAGAAAATGATGCTAGATTCTGATCGAGGAGGCCATGATAATGAAACTGATTATAGCGATCGTACAAGATAAAGACAGTAACCGTTTGTCCGGAGAGCTGGTAAAGGCGAACTTCCGTGCAACCAAACTGGCCAGTACCGGGGGATTCCTGCGAGCGGGAAATACAACATTTCTGATCGGGGTAGATGACAGTCAGATTGAAGCGGTAATGGACGTTATCCGCAACAGCTGTAAGATTCGTGAGCAACTGGTTACTCCTGTTACGCCGATGAGCGGTACGACCGATTCGTATCTGCCATTGCCGGTAGAAGTCCAAGTGGGTGGCGCTACCGTATTTGTACTGCCGGTTGAGCGGTTTGAGCACTTCTAATCGATCTTTCTTTCATAGGATTCAGTAAAAGTGTAAATTTACGTAATTCTTATGCAACATAGCATCCAATAAATAGTATAATAAATAAAAGGTAAGGATCGGGGACAGTTACTGGAACCGGTCCATCTTCTTTTATACAGACTTAAATGGGCAGATTGGACGCCATTTCATGCTGCGGCATGATGGCTTATTATAAATGGAACATAAATTTCTTTTTTTTACGATTTGCTATTCTTTAATGGCTGCTTTTAAACGATACTGATATATATATATCAGTATTTGGCAGGCCGATCAGACAGGAAATGATTTAGCATACGCTAATTACGATAAAAGGATGGTTAAAAACCAGTGTATTCCTATTACAGGTGCAATGGAAAGGAAGATATTTATGAAAATTAATCCCGGTTACCCGATGATGAAGAGTAACCCCGTTATATCGGATACACCCAATAAAGTGGTACAGCAAAAGAATTTCTCAGACGTACTGCAAAATCATGGTACACAGGCTACACATGATGAAGTACAGCGTCAATTCAGAGAAATCCAGATGCAGGGTGAACGTCTGGCCAAATCGATGACACTGCGTGAACTGAAATCCTATCAAATGCTGGTCAAACGCTTTCTGGAAGATACCGTTCGCCGAGGCATAGGCTTAAAAGAAACGCACAGCTTTGATCGTCGTGGACGCAGCAAAAAATATAAACTGCTTGATGAAGTCGATGCGGCGCTGATCAGCATGGCGGAAGATCTGCTGAACAGTGAGCAGGGAAGAATTGAACTGCTGCAGCGGATGGGCGAAATCCGCGGGCTGCTGGTTAATTTCCTGTACTGACCCCATCACATAGTCACTACTATCCAGGCAGGAGAGGGAGCCTGCAGTTATGCGGCATCTGTGGTATGAACAAACAGTGTGCATGACTGCAGGGCACGGTAAGGAGGAAGTATGTCTTTTCAGGAAATTATTGGACAGGAAATGGCAAAGCGGGTTCTGCAGAACGGACTGCGTAACCAGAAAATCTCACATGCCTATCTATTTAACGGACCGGGTGGCAGCGGCCAGCTGAAAATGGCACGCAGCTTTGCACAGGCGCTGGTATGTATACATCAGGGCGAAGAAGCCTGCGGAGAATGCATTGAATGCCGTAAGATGGAGCATGGTAATCATCCCGATTTTCATCTGGTGGTGCCGGATGGCAGCTCGATCAAAATTGAACAAATTCGCGAATTGCAGCGGATTTTTTCCTATCGTTCCGAAGCGGGTAACCGTAAAATATATATTATCCAAGATGCCGATAAAATGACGGTACAGGCTTCCAACAGTCTGCTCAAGTTTCTGGAGGAGCCGCCTGCACCGGCCGTCGCTATTTTGTTGACCGAAAATGTGCAGGCCATTCTGCCCACGATTCGTTCACGTACGCAGCCGGTCATGTTTACTGCGCTGGATCCGCAGCAAATGACGCAAATTCTGGCGGATGAGAACTTTCCGATGCCGCTGGTACGGTGTGCAGTACAGATCGCTTCCGACCCGGATGAATGCCGCGAACTTCTAAGTGAGAATTGGTTTGCAGAAATTAGAAACGTAGTGTTACAATTAGGGAAGGAATCCGCCGGTAGAGGAAGCATCAGCCTCATAACCGCGCAGCAAAAGTTGTTCAAGGGCGGACTGGGAGATCATCTGGAGCAAGTATTTGATCTTTTCCACCTATGGTTCAAAGATATGATCCATATCCAGATCGGCAGAAATGAAAGTATCGTTTTTATAGATCAGTTAGAGTCTCTCTCCAAGGTGGCTCACACCCGCAGCATGCAGCATTGGATATCCTGTATGGCGCTTGCTGCCGAATGTAAGAAAATGCTCCGCTCCCATGTGAATGGGCAGCTGTGTATGGAGCAATTTCTCATAGGGGTAAGTGGCTAAGGTATAGAGGAAACTTCTGTAACTGGACGGGCAGTGTATACATCGTGCGGAACACATTACTGGAAGAGCAGCGACTTTTTCAAAACACGCCATGTCCGTGAGAACTAGAAGGGATCTTCTTATCGTTTTTGCAGCAATTAGTAGGAACGGTATTGGCAAATGAGGAGGCTTATCTTTTGTATAACGTAGTAGGCGTCCGCTTCAAAAAGGCGGGTAAAATATATTACTTTGATCCGCTCGAATTTGCAGTGGATAGCGAGCAGCATGTTATTGTCGAGACAGCAAGAGGGATCGAGTACGGTAAGGTTGTCATCGGGCGCAAGCAGGTGAATGAGGATGATGTGGTTCTTCCTTTGAAGAAGGTCATCCGGATTGCCGGTAATGAAGATGCACAGATTGTTGAAGAAAACCGGGTTGCGGCGAAGAATGCATTTGCAACTTGTCTGAAGAAAATCAAAGAACACCAGCTCAAAATGAAGCTGGTCGACGTTGAATATACATTCGACCGCAATAAGATCATTTTTTACTTTACTGCGGAAGGCAGAGTGGATTTCCGGGAACTGGTCAAGGATCTGGCCAGCATTTTCCGTACACGGATCGAGCTTCGGCAAATCGGGGTTCGGGATGAAGCGAAGATGCTGGGCGGGATTGGTCCATGTGGACGAATCTTGTGTTGTTCTTCCTGGCTGGGGGATTTTGAACCCGTATCGATTAAAATGGCCAAGGATCAGAGCCTGTCTCTGAACCCGACCAAAATCTCAGGATTGTGCGGCCGTCTGATGTGTTGTCTGAAGTTTGAACATGACAATTATGAAAGTATCAAAGAAGAACTTCCTGCTGTGGGAAAATTTGTCGTCACCTCGTTGGGAGATGGCAAAGTTGTGGGCATCAATGCGAATTCCAGAACTGTGCATGTCCAGATCTTCGATATCAGCAAGGTCAAGGAACTGCCGTTTGATGAGGTGGTTGTGAAGTAAACCGGTCAAAGGCTGCTTTTGAGGTGGAAACTTGGAAAAGAAAAATCTTTTTGAGCATATTCATGAACTGGAGACACAAATGAACCATATGCACGGAGATATGGGAAGATTAAAGCTCGCCGTTAAAGAGTTACTGGAGGAAAACCAGCGTCTTACGATTGAAAATGAGCAGCTGCGCCGTGTACTCAAAAAAGAAGTGCCTGTTGAAGTAAAAGTGGCAGAACCCCAAATCGCCGAGATTCTCAAAGACACGCACAGTCATCCCTATCCGGAAGTGGTCGGAGAAGGGTACGATAATCTGGCACGCCTGTACCATGAAGGATTCCACATCTGTAATGTCTATTATGGACATCTGCGTACAGAAGGCGACTGTCTGTTCTGCCTATCGTTTTTGAACAAATCCGAATAATGTATCCTATAAGCCGCGGAGTGCATCCGCGGTTTTTATGTAGCCGGAATATGGAAAGGAATAACCATGAACCAGGAATTTACCGAACCGGGAGAACGGATCGATGATCTGTTAACCAATAATCTCAAAATTATCCAGAGCCGCGAAGTGTTCAGCTTCTCCATGGATGCTGTACTGCTCGCCCGCTTTGCCAGTGTACCGCCGCAGGGACGGATCATGGATCTATGTACAGGCAATGGAGTCGTACCGCTGCTGCTGAGCACACGGACCCGGGCAGCTATTGAGGGCGTCGAGATCCAGGAACGTCTAGCCAGTATGGCACGGCGCAGCATAGCCTTGAACGGGCTGGAGGAGCGGATCACGATCCGGGAGCAGGATCTGAAGGAAATGCCCCTGGCAGGAGAGCATGGCAGCTATGACGCTGTGACAGTGAATCCTCCCTATGCCCAGCTCACAGGCAGCGATATTAAGCTGAACATTCATCAGGCGATGGCGCGCCACGAGATTGGCTGTACGCTGGAAGATGTCATTCGTACAGCGTCCCAGCTGCTGCGTACAGGCGGGAAAATGGCAATGGTTCATCGTCCACACCGACTCGTCGATATTCTGTCTCTAATGCGTACGTATGGGGTCGAGCCCAAACGGGTTCGTTATGTACACCCTCGCGTCAATATGGAAGCCAATATGGTGCTGGTGGAAGGACTGCGCGCCGGCAAGCCGGAACTGCGTATTTTGCCGCCGCTGGTCGTATATAATGAGAATAACGAATATGTACCCGAAATTATGGATATTTATTATGGGCAAAAGGAGTCATTATGAGCATACAGATTCAGAAAAGCTTTGCTGCTCAGCATACGGAGAACCATCCTGCCGGGGAAGCCGGTGTTCTATATCTGGTGGCGACACCGATTGGTAATCTGGAAGATATGACGTACCGGGCGGTACGCACCCTGCAGGAATGCGATATTCTGGCTGCAGAGGATACCCGTCAAACCCGCAAACTGTTGAGCCATTTCGAGATTACGCCGCGCAAGCTGGTCAGCTATCATGAACATAACAAAAAGGCGAGCGGACCGGAATTGATTCGCCTGATCTGTGAAGGACAGAATCTGGCACTTGTCAGCGATGCCGGTCTGCCTGCCATCTCTGATCCGGGTCAGGAGCTGGTACAGCTGGCTCTGGAACAGGGCGTACGTGTCGTTCCTATTCCAGGGGCCAATGCAGCCCTGTCTGCACTGATCGCTTCCGGGCTGTCTACGGACCGGTTTACCTTTATCGGATTTCTGCCGCGTGATGCACGGGGGCAGGAAGAGGTTCTGCAGGGAGCGCGTGCCGCGGAAGGAACACTTTTATTTTATGAGTCACCGCACCGGGTGATCAAAACGCTGAATGCCATGCTGGAGCATCTGGGCAACCGTCATATCGTACTGGCGCGGGAGCTAACCAAGCGTCACGAAGAATGGGTGCGTGGGACGATCCAGGAAGCGCTGGCCTGGCTGGAAGAACATCCGCCGCTGGGAGAATACTGTATTGTGCTGGAAGGGCAGTCGGCCAGCGAGGCGCAGGCAGAAGCTAACGAGTGGTGGCAGCAGATGTCGATTGAGCAGCATGTTGAACATTATGAACAGCAGGAGCAGCTTCCTCGTAAAGACGCGATGAAAAAGACAGCCAAAGACCGCGGTCTCTCCAAAAGAGATGTCTATCAGGCTTTGCTGTAAACTGCAATCGTTATAACAGAATGGGTAAAATATTATAATAGAAGAAAAGCGGTGAAAAGGGATATTGGCGCGACGTCAAGGTCCCTTTTTCCTATGTAAGTTGGAAGTAGACATAAAAAGAAAGTATAATGTAATTCAGGATATTCATAGGAGCGTATAAAAAAATGCCTCTACCCAGACAATAAATGCCAGGTAAAGGCCCAAGGAGATATGAAAAGGTTAGAATTAATAAGTTTATGGGTCTATTATAACCTATTTTATTTATTTTGTCACAGGAACAGGAATTTCTGAAATGCATTCGTTACAAACAATTTTACCTTTGAAGTAAGTTACATTTTCAGCATTGCCACAGAAGATACAAGCTGGCTCGTATTTTTTGAGCATGATGCGCTCGCCATCCACGTAGATTTCCAGAGCGTCTTTCTCGCCAATACCCAGTGTACGGCGCAATTCGATAGGAATAACAACGCGTCCCAATTCGTCTACTTTTCTTACAATACCAGTTGATTTCATCATACTGATCAATCCTCTCAAGTTTGGTTTTATTGGTTTAATTTTGTTTTATTAAGTGTCAGTGTTCGACAAATTTCTATCTTTTATGATATTCATAATACCAACGTTTCCCAAATCAGTCAACCTAAAAATTATATAAAAAAGCCTTTTTTAGAGCAAAAATGCAATTTTTTTTTATATAACGTAGGTTTTGAGAGATATTATTTATATTAAAAGTACTTGTCGATTTGGAAAATGATTTATTGTATATAACGACACTGTTCGACAATAAAGACATGATTCCATTTTAACGCATAGAAAATACTGGAATCAAGTTTCGGTAAAGGAGGGCTATACATTGAAACCTATACAACCTTTGGAAGAAGAAAAAGTATTTAAAGATCCGGTGCATAACTATATTCATGTACAGGACCGTCTGATCTGGACCTTGATCAATACGCCCGAATTTCAGCGATTGCGGAGAATCCGTCAGCTGGGCACTTCCTATCTAACTTTTCATGGTGCCGAGCATAGCCGGTTCTCTCACTCTCTCGGGGTATATGAGATTACACGACGGATTATTTCACAGTTCGAACGCGGAGGATATGAAGATTGGCCGAGTGAAGAACGAATGGTGGCACTGTGTGCCGCACTGCTGCATGATCTGGGCCATGGACCATTCTCTCATTCCATTGAAGAAGCATTCGATATGAATCACGAAGAATGGACCTGCCGGATTCTGCTTGGCGACACGGAGATCAATCGCATTTTGGAGGAAGTGGAACCAGGATTCGCAGACAAGGTCGCTGCCGTGATCCGCAAAGATTATGAAAAAGCGATTGTTGTTAATCTGGTCTCCAGCCCGCTGGATGCGGACCGGATGGATTATCTGCTGCGGGATGCTTATTTTACCGGCGTCAATTACGGCACTATTGATATGGACCGTATTATTCGTGTGCTGCGTCCGCATGATGGACGGATAGTGGTCAAGGAATCCGGAATGCATGCGATCGAGGATTATCTTATGTCCAGATACCAGATGTACTGGCAGGTCTACTTCCATCCGGTTACCCGGAGCTCGGATATTGTACTGCGCCATATTTTCCAGCGGGCCAAAGAGCTGCATGATCAGGGATATTCGTTCCGGTTCCTGCCGCATCCGCTGCCTTCCTTATTTGAAGGAACACTGACTGTAAATGAGTATCTTCTATTGGACGAAGCACTTGTACAGACGGTCTTTATGCAGTGGACGCTGGAGGAGGACGAGATTCTGGCCGATGTGTGCTCACGCTTTATGGAGCGGAGACTTTATAAATATGTAGAAACAGAATTAATCGACCTGGATATGATCGATGAGATTCGTTCCGAATTTGAGAGAGCCGGCCTGCATCCGCACTATGATCTGGAAATCGATTTTCCGACAGATCTGCCTTATGATGTATTCCGTCCGGGCGATCCGAAAAAAGAGAAACAAATCCTGCTGCTGAATCGTCAAAATAAAGTGCAGGAAATCTCGGAAGTGTCGGACGTGGTACGTTCGATCAGCGGTATCCACCGCGGCAGATACCATCTGTACTTTCCACAGGAAAAGCTGGAAAGGGTAAAAAGCCAGTTGTCCAAGCAGGTCGCGGATATTTTTGAAGACAAGCTGGGCCCGGCGCAGATGGAATTCGAAATTTAAGTCCTATGGACCAAAAATAGAGCAAGGTGAAGTAAAGGAGAGTTAAGTATATGTTATTTGATACACACACACATCTGGATTCCAAAGATTTTGATGGAGATCGCAAAGAAGTCATCGAACGGGCCTATGCCAACGGTGTGACGCGGATGGTAAATGTAGGCTTTGATCGCGAGACGATTCCTACAACGATGGAGCTTGTTGAAGCGTATGATTTCATCTATGCGGCAGTAGGCTGGCATCCGGTTGAAGCGATCACGATGCAGCCGGGGGATCTGGAATGGATTGAATCTTTATGCAAACACGAGAAAGTAGTGGCTATCGGCGAAATCGGTCTGGATTATCACTGGGACAAATCACCAAAAGAAGTGCAGCACCGTGTACTGCGTGAGCAAATCGGTCTGGCACGATCGATCAACATGCCAATCGTGATCCATAACCGGGAAGCGCATGAAGACATTGTGCGCATTTTACGGGAAGAAAAAGCGTCCGAAGTCGGCGGCATTATGCACTCGTTCTCGGGCAGCTGGGAGACCGCCAAAATGTGTCTGGATATGGGCTTCCATTTGTCGTTTGGCGGACCGATTACATTCAAGAATGCCAAGCAGCCAAAAGAGGTACTTCAACAGGTACCGATGGACCGTTTATTGCTCGAAACAGACTCCCCATATTTGACACCTCATCCTTATCGTGGAAAAAGAAACGAGTCAGGTCATGTGCGTCTGGTAGCCGAGGCAGCTGCCGAGCTAAAAGGGGTGTCACTGGAAGAAATTAGTGAAATTACGACCAAAAACGCCCTTACATTATTTGGCATACGGTGAAATAGCGAGAAAAACCACCGAAAAACCGAGCTATACGGATATATGAATGAATTTTAATGAATAAACGCTAAAATGTTACAAGATTTTAACTACTTTTTAAGAAAAACGGAGTTGCCTATCGCTTTACAGTGAGGTTGTGTTCGGGATATCATTTCATCAGTGATTTAATCTTGTTATTGATAAACGAGATTCCATGATTCGGTCTCGCTGAGTTTCCTACATAGGAGAACGGGGGAACCAACAGCTGTCTTCAGCATTCAAACCAGCAGTAACGGAAGACAACTTGTCTGATTCCTGATACAGGGTCTTTGGGGTGAATTGGGGATACTTGCGCCATGAGCGGAGGACTCTTCAAAGGGCATGCAGTACAAGCAGTAAAAAGTGTCCGAACCCGACAGCTAACCTCGTAAGCGATGCAGAGGCAACCTCGCATTTTCTAGTGTTTCCCGAATGTTGTAATCGTCGGAAGCCAGGAAGAGTTGCTCTTGCGCTTTTCCATAGGCTTCTTTTGTTTTGGCTAAAAGGGAAAGCAAGAGTGTATTATTCTGAATATCACTGTTCAGAATCAGGAAGCCGCTAGGACTGACCATGGCGCAGGTACCTATTACATCATGAAAGATTGTCGAATGTTTGATGATCTTACAGCAACACAAACGGCCTGCGAAAATTCTTATATAGTCGCGTCACATTTTATTTACGTCACAGCTAGACGGCGAGACTATGAAGGAGGACGGAAGAAGTGGGAATTGCTCCTTTCGAAGAAACCCATGGTTCACGCTCATCCAGCATGTCTTACGCGCTGAGTTGGAAGCAGAAAAATCTACGCTTTGCCTCGTTAACTGCACTGGCGGTCATTGCGGTCATCGTTATGCTGCTCTCTGTACTGTACAATCAGGCAGGCAAAAATATTTATGTCATCATCGACGGTAAAGCACAGCAAATGGAAACTCGCAAACTGATGCTTTCCGACATGCTGACGGAACACCAGATTCAACTGGCACCACAGGATAAAGTATCCATGCCACTGAATGGCGCCATCCAGGATGGGGATAAAGTCTATATCAACCATGCGGTAGCAGTGAACATCACAGCTGACGGAGGTACCAAAAAGGTATACACGACAGCTAAGACAGTAGGCAATACACTGGAGCAGGCCGGAATCGATTTGAAGGAACAGGACAAATTGACGCCGCCGGTAGAAGCTTCAGTCAAGCAGGACATGGATATCAAAGTCGTTAGAACGACTTCATTCGTAACGAAGCAGACAGTCAAGCTCCCGTACGATGTAGTCAAGAAAACCAGCAGCAGTATGCTGGAAGGCAAGACCAAGCTGGTACAACCCGGACAAACGGGTAAAGTCGTGCAGTATATCGAAAAGGTCTACGAAGATGGAGACTTCGTCTCCAAACGCATGATCGACAAGAAAATGACCACTGAAGTTCAGGACAAGATCGTGATGGTGGGCACCAAGAAAGAACAGCCCAAGCTGCTTGCAGCAAGCACGTCTAACAGTTCCAAATCGGATAAAAGCTTCTCTTATGCCAAAGTCCTCAACAATGTGACACTTACTGCTTATTCTTCAGCAGAGCCGGGTCTGGGTACAACTACCGCTTCCGGTACAAGAGTGACAGAAGGACGTACAATCGCCGTCGATACCAGTGTCATTCCGATGGGATGGTGGGTATACATTGAAGGTATCGGTTACCGCCGTGCGGAAGATACCGGCAGTGCCATCAACGGCAACAAAATTGATGTGTATATAGACAGCCTGAGTCAGGCCAGATCATTCGGTCGCAAGACAGGCTATACCGTGTATGTTATTGGCCCGGTAAAACCTTAGTTTGGCGATAGGATTGCTGTTGCCTGCCTCGGCAGGGCTGTTGTATGATATAGTTATGGTTAACCATGAGCGTGAATAGAACCGACAAAAAGAAGAGGATGAATCCTCTTCTTTTTGTTTGTTATACTGAAGACAGATTCATAGATGAACGCAGAAGGGAAGCGTAAGGCAAAAGTGATTAAAGAAGTGATCGTGGTAGAAGGCAGGGATGATACGGTTGCCATCAAGCGTGCGGTAGAAGCGGATACGATCGAGACAGGCGGATCAGCCATAGGTGCGGACGTGATCCGCCGTGTGAAGCTGGCACAGGAGCGCAGAGGAGTCATTATTCTGACCGATCCCGATCATGCCGGCGAGCGTATACGCAAAATTGTGGCCCAGCAGGTGCCTGGCTGCAAACATGCCTTTATCCCGGAAGATGAAGCCACACGCAAAGGAGATATTGGTGTCGAGAATGCATCACCCGATTCCATCCGCGCAGCGCTGGCACGACTTCATACGGAAATGCCGTCAGCCGAAGTGCTGATTGACTGGGATGATCTGATGATGACGGGACTCGTTATGCACAAGGATGCAGCAGAGCGGCGAATGAAGATGGGCAATCTGCTCGGTATCGGCTACTGTAACGGCAAGCAATTTCATAAGCGGCTGCGTATATTCGGCATCACCCGTGAGGAATTTGCTGCAGCACTTTCACAACTGGAAGCGGAGGAACATTAAATCAATGAGTGAACGACACGATATTGCCACACCCCGACGGACCAAGGAAATTATTAGCAAGCACGGATTTTCATTCAAAAAAAGCCTCGGGCAGAACTTTCTGATCGATGCGAATATTTTAAATAAAATTGTCGAAGCGGCAGAACTGACACCGGAGCGTGGTGCTCTGGAGATTGGTCCCGGTATCGGGGCGCTTACCGAGCGCCTCGCCCAGCAGGCTAAGGCAGTCACCGCGGTAGAAATCGATCAGCGGCTTATTCCGATCCTGAAGGATTCCCTGTCGGGGTATTCCAACGTCAATGTACGTCACGGGGATATTCTCAAAGTGGATTTGCAAGAACTGTTCCGTGAAGACTTCAGCGGTGTCGACAAAGTCAGTGTCGTAGCCAACCTGCCGTATTATGTGACCACTCCGATTCTGATGAAGCTGCTGCAAGAGCGCCTGCCGCTCGATAACATTGTCGTCATGATCCAGAAGGAAGTTGCCCAGCGGATGGCCGCACAGCCGGGAGGCAAGGAATACGGCAGTCTCAGTATCGCTGTCCAGTATTACTGCGAGCCGGAATTGGTCTGCATCGTACCGAAGACGGTATTTATTCCTCAACCGAATGTAGAGTCTGCAGTTATCCGTCTCAAGCTGCGTGAGCAGCCTGCCGTACAGGTGGAAGATGAACAGCATTTCTTTGATATCGTGCAGTCTTCCTTTGTACAGCGCCGCAAGACGATCGCCAATAACCTGAAAACACGCTACTTCACCGGTGGAGATCGGGAGCAGCTGGAACAGCTTTTGGCCAGTGCAGGTATTGATCCAACCAGACGTGGAGAGACGCTTAGTTTGCAAGAATATGCAGTACTCAGCAAGGTATTTTTGGACGCAGGTATCCGCTGAAAATAATCGTTGACAAGATAATTTTCTGACTGCTATAATTTAATGTTCCTTTGACATATCCCTCTTTTTCTGGTATACTGGAATAGGAAAAGAGGTGGTTGTAGGCATGGCTAACAATGCGCTTACGGAGATTAAACGCAATCTTGATGCTCTTGATGCTCATGTTGGGCACAAAATCACTTTGCGTGCAAATGGTGGTCGCAAGAAGACCATTGAACGGACTGGCGTTTTAGAAGAAACCTACCCTTCTGTTTTTACAGTAAAGCTTGATGATGATCATCAAACTTTTGAACGAGTGTCTTACAGCTACGCTGACGTATTAACCGACTCTGTCGAGATTACGGTCTGCGATGAAGATTCCCAGACGCGGATCGAATACGCAGGGAATTGAATAACTGTTTTATTATAAGGCAGTCTTTATCTCCTTTCGGGGTAGAGACTGTTTTGTTTTGTGAATGGACTTCATAATCTATTTTTTTTATAATATGGATTGTTCATGCTGACTGGCAGCCAGCCGGTCTGAATATAGATCAAGAACGGATGGACTGTTGAAGGTGGAGGAACCTCATGAAGTTATACGAAAAAGCGCCCGCTAAAATTAATCTGATGCTGGATGTATTACATAAGCGGCCGGATGGCTACCATGAAGTCGAGATGATTATGACCATGGTAGATCTGGCGGACCGGCTCACGATTTCGGAAATGGCAGGAGATACGATCAAAATATCCAGCCAGGCCGGATACATTCCGCTGGACGAGAAAAATCTCGCTTATCAGGCAGCCAAGAAAGTGAAGGAAAAGTATCATATTCGCCAGGGTGTACACATTCATATCGACAAGAAAATTCCGGTCGCGGCCGGACTCGCGGGTGGCAGCAGCGATGCGGCTGCTGCACTGCGGGGATTGGACCGTCTCTGGAACCTTCATATCCCGCATGAGGAGATGATGGAGCTAGGAGCTTCGATCGGCTCGGATGTGCCTTTTTGCATTACGGGCGGCACCGCGCTCGCTACAGGGCGTGGAGAGATCCTGACGCCGCTGCAGAGCCCGCCGGACTGCTGGGTGATTCTGGCCAAGCCGCCGATCAATGTGTCGACAGCGAACGTATACGGCCGTCTGCAGGCAGATCGTATTGCCCATCACCCATCGGCAGCGAATATGCGTGCAGCGCTGGAGCAGCATTCCTTTGAGCAGATCTGCAGTGAACTGGGCAATGTGCTGGAGGATGTTACCCTGGCGCATTATCCAGAGGTAAGACAGCTCAAGCAGGCGATGATTCAGCTGGGCGCGGATGGCGTATTAATGTCAGGAAGCGGTCCTACCGTCTTCGGACTCGTATCCAAAGAATCCAAGGTAGCCCGTATTTATAATGGGCTGCGCGGCTTCTGCCATGAAGTCTATGCCGTCAGGATGTTAACCTGAATGAATACAGGTCGCAATCTTGTTCATACCATTGTGCTGAATTTATGCAGATTGGATGAAAAAGATTGCGATTTTCTTTTACAAACACGTACAAAAATGTTATATTCACTTTAAATATTCGGATTTTGGTATATAATTGTAAATTTTTTGTAGATAGTGAGGAGTTAAAGTGAAAAAATTAAAAAGGAGTGCGCGTCTGGTCGAGCTAACCCAGTATTTGACATCACGACCACACACGCTGATTCCGTTAACGACTTTCGCTGAACGATATGGAGCGGCCAAGTCATCGATCAGTGAAGATCTGACAATTATCAAGGAAGTTTTTGAAGAAGAAGGCGTCGGGGAACTGTTGACTCTGGCAGGAGCAGCCGGTGGAGTGAAATACATCCCAAGACTGTCACGCGAGAAAGCTTTTTCCTTTATGAATGATCTGTGTCACCAGTTGGAGCAGCCGGATCGTCTGCTGCCGGGCAATTATATCTATATGTCCGATCTGCTGGGACAGCCGGCGATTCTAAATGAAGTCGGTAAAATTTTCGCATCGGTATTTGCCGATACGCCAATCGATGTCATTATGACTGTCGAGACCAAAGGCATTCCGCTGGCTCACGCGACAGGTACACAGCTGAATCTGCCGGTTGTACTCGTAAGGCGCGACCATCAGATGACCGAGGGATCGGCTGTCAGCATCAACTATGTATCCGGTTCCCACAAGAGCCTGCATACGATGACCCTGTCACGCCGGGCATTGAAGGAGAAGTCCCGCGTGCTCATTATTGATGATTTTATGAAGGCTGGAGGAACGATTCAGGGCATGGTCGACCTGCTGGATGAGTTCAATGCGACAGTAGCCGGGGTCGGCGTACTGCTTGAATCCGGTGCAGTAGATACAGAAGATCGCCTTTGGGCCGATTATGTGTCGCTGGCTACCCTGACGGAAATGGATTCCAAAAGCAAGAAAATCATGGTCAAACCTGGAAATTACTTTGAAAATGAAAAGCGATAAACGTTTTCACCTATAGAACCCGTTTTGATAATGAGAATGTCTATCAGTCAATCTTTTTGTAATTCGTCGAAAAACGGCAAAAAAAGCAAAAAGGTAAAAAAATACGCAATAAATTTTCAGAAAAAAAGAGGGATTTCCCCGCCATGTGTGGAAATACACAACCAAGTCTTTATGGACAAAGGTGGTGAACACATATGGAAATAACGGATGTACGACTCCGCCGGGTAAACTCCGAAGGCAGAATGAAAGCCATTGCATCTATCACAATCGACAGCGAATTTGTCGTTCACGACATTCGCGTTATCGACGGTAACAATGGCATGTTTGTCGCAATGCCGAGCAAACGGACACCGGATGGTGAGTTCCGCGATATCGCGCATCCTATTTCTTCAAGCACTCGCGAGAAGATTCAGACAGCCGTGCTGACTGAATACGAACGTGCCGGTCTTGAAGAAGAAGTTATTGAAGAAGGCGCATGATCAAGTACTTATTGGGGTTTAAAAGAAAAGGGAGTCACAGGGAGCAAGAGCTGTGGCTCCCTTTTCTTTTTGTCCGGAATAAGATATATTCAGTATGGAGTTTTTTTGACGGCTGTATAATTATGGTTGGAGATCAATATTACAAAGTCCCGCAAACAGGCTGGTTCCTAGGCAAATTCAGGGATTATATGTATAAATAGATTCAATTATGGAGGGGGCAATTTTTTTGAAAAGGATGGCAGTAGTACTGGCAGCAGGTAAAGGCAAACGGATGAAATCCAAGCTGTACAAGGTGCTTCATCCGGTATGCGGCAAGCCAATGGTAGGCCACGTACTGGACGCTGTACAGAAAGTAAATTGTGAGCGCAGTGTCGTTGTTGTAGGACATGGAGCCGAAGCGGTGCAATCATTCCTGGGAGACCGTGCGGAATATGCACTGCAAAGTGAGCAGCTGGGCACAGGTCATGCGGTGCGCCAGGCGGAGCCGCTGATCGGAGCAGAGCAGGGTACAACGATCGTCATTTGCGGAGATACACCGCTGGTAACACCGGAGACGCTAGAGAACCTGATTCACCAGCACGAATCCGCAGGTGCGGCAGTAACCATCCTGACAGCACGCATGGAAGATCCGACAGGTTATGGCCGTATTATTCGTGATGCGGATGGCAGTGTAACCAAGATTGTGGAGCAAAAGGACGGTACACCGGAAGAGCTGGCGGTACAGGAGATCAACACGGGGACGTACTGCTTTGATAATTCCCTGCTGTTCTCTGCATTATCCAAAGTAACGAACAACAACGCCCAGCAGGAATATTATCTGCCGGACTGCATCACCATTTTGCGTGAGCAGGGCAAACAGATCTCCGCTTATGTAACAGCCGACATTTCCGAATCCATCGGTGTTAATGACCGTGTGGCTCTGTCGGAAGCCGAGCAGTTCATGCGCAGACGTCTCGCCCGCCAGCATATGCTAAATGGCGTAACGATCATCGATCCGGATTCCACCTATATTGGTGCAGATGTACAGATCGGTGCGGATACGGTGCTGCATCCCGGTACCATTCTCAAAGGCAATACCGTGATCGGCGAAGACTGCATCATCGGTCCGAACACGGAGATTGAGGATTCCAAGGTAGACAGCGGCACCACGATCCGTCAATCGGTATTGTCAGAGACTCAGGTTGGCCAGGAGGGCATGATCGGACCGTTCGCATATCTTCGTCCGGGAACCGTACTCGGTGACCAGGTCAAAGTCGGTGACTTTGTCGAATTGAAAAATGCCAAAGTCGGTAATGGTTCCAAAATTCCGCATCTGAGCTATGTAGGCGATGCTGAAGTCGGTTCCGGCGTAAACATCGGCTGTGGAGCAATCACTGCCAACTACGATGGACTGAACAAGTCCACAACAATCATCGAAGATGATGTGTTCATCGGCAGCAACTCCAACCTGATCGCACCGGTGCGTGTCGGCAAAGGCGCTTATGTGGTAGCAGGCTCCACCATTACGAAAAATGTGAATGCCAATGACCTGGCTATCGCACGTGCACGCCAGGAAAACAAGCCGGGTTATGCGGAGAAAATTCGTGCCAAAGCCAGAGCAATCAAGGAACAAAAGTAATAATTTGTGAATCATAAGACCAATTGATTAAATTATTATCCATTTGCACTAACATAATGCCACTATTCGCTAGAAAATTATTATATAATGTTAAGTGTATGATGCTTGTTGAATGATCTGATCGACCATATAGAGAGAGATAAATAAGACCGAGCTGATGAGCATTCCAATGAACCACCACGGAGGGTTTTAACCATTATGACTTATTGTGATTCCAAACTAAAGATTTTCACTTGTAATTCCAATCCCAAGTTGGCGGGTCAGATTGCCGACTATATCGGTATTCCCATGGGCGAATCCCGTACCACCAGCTTCAGTGATGGCGAAATTCAGGTGAAACTATCCGAGAGCGTCCGCGGTTGTCATGTCTACATCATTCAATCGACCTGTGCGCCGGTGAATGATAACCTGATGGAACTGCTTGTCATGGTAGATGCACTGAAACGCGCTTCCGCCAAGAGCATTAATGTGGTAATTCCTTATTACGGTTATGCACGTCAGGACCGCAAAGCACGTTCACGTGATCCGATTACAGCCAAACTGGTAGCGAACCTGATCGAGAAAGCAGGCGCTCACCGTGTAATCGCAATGGACCTGCATGCCATGCAGATTCAAGGTTTCTTCGATATTCCGGTAGACCATCTGCTGGGTGTGCCGATTCTGGCTCAATATTTCCGTTCCAAGCAAATCGAGAACCCGGTTGTCGTGTCTCCTGACCATGGTGGTGTAGTACGCGCACGCAAACTGGCTGATCTGCTCAGCGCACCGCTGGCAATCATCGATAAGCGTCGTCCGGAGCCTAACGTTAGTGAAGTTATGAACATTATCGGTAACATTGAAGGCAAGACAGCGATCCTGGTCGATGATATCATCGATACAGCAGGTACGATTGTACTGGGTGCAAATGCGCTGATCGAAGGCGGAGTCAAAGAAGTCTATGCATGCTGTACGCATCCGGTACTGTCCGGCCCGGCGATGGATCGCCTGGAGAACTCTCCGCTCAAAGAAGTGATCGTGACGGATACGATTCCAATCACGCATCTGAATCCGACCAGCAAGCTGAAAGTATTGTCCGTCGCTCCACTGATGGGCGAAGCAATCATCCGTGTACACGAGGAACTATCGATCAGCAAGCTGTTTGAAATCGAATAATCAATGCATGTAACGAAGGGTTACTTCCTCGGTGGAGGCAAGTAACCCTTATCGGTGTATCCATAGAAGTGTAATTTGCATTCAGTAGCCTGGTCTGGATATAAAAGTATGCCGCTGTCGATGATACAGAATATGGTTCATCTCGATAAACTGATGATCATAGGCGGTAATCAGACCAATATCCACAGGAATACCATGACGGTAAATCTGCACAGGCATTTCCTGTCTGAAATGGTCGTAAAAATGACGGTTTTTCAGCAGCTGCTGCCCAAAGGTATACATGCTGAGTGTCCTCCTTGTTAGACTTATCCGTTTGGTGTACACCAATTTTAACAAAAAATGAAAATTACTGCACCGTAGACATATGCATATCGACATATACCGAAGAAATGAGGATTATGAAACAATGAAATGGATTGTAGGATTGGGTAACCCGGGACCGGAATACGCCAAAACACGCCATAATGTAGGCTTCATGGCGCTGGATCGTCTGGCGGAACGGCACGGTATATCCATCAGCCAAAGCAAAAGCAAATCACTGATTGGCGAAGGCCATATCGGTGGCGTCAAAGCCGTGCTGATCAAACCGATGACCTATATGAATTTGTCCGGCGAAGCGGTACGTTCCTATATGGATTATTACAAAGTCGCTCTGGAAGACCTGATTGTCGTCTATGATGATATGGACACGGAGACCGGCAAGATCCGGCTGCGCTTTCAGGGCAGCGCTGGCGGTCATAACGGGATCAAATCGATTATTCAGCATACCGGTACCCAGAAGTTTGACCGGATTCGCATGGGCGTCTCCCGGCCGGAACCAGGCTATGCGATCGTCGACTATGTACTGTCCCCTTTCCCCAAAAAAGAAAAAGAACTGCTCGATCAGATGATCGAGAATACATGTGATGCGCTTGAATTTAGTATGAAGCATACGTTTGAGCAGACCATGGCTAAGTTTAATGGATAATGATATAATAAAGCTTAATAATTATATCTTTTAAATCGTATATATGCCGCCTTCCGGACCATTCATACAGAGGTTAAGAAGGCGGTTGTTTGTAGGCAAATCGGCATTTTATCCGGTTTGTCGTTTTACCGTTGTGTGATTTGTTTATAATCCTTTGTTTATATATTCTAATACTGACCCGAGAATAAGTGAGGTGCCGCTTTGTTACACAATCTGATACAAGCATTTGCCAAAGATAATGACTTTGGTTCTGTTCGCGATGGTATTGTGTCCGGAATGAAAGATCAACTCATTTCCGGATTGTCTGGCTCGGCCCGGCATTTGCTGATTGCGGGCCTTTTTACGGAGACGCAAAGGCCAATGCTGGTCGTTACTCATAATATGTTTCATGCCCACAAAATAGCTGAAGATCTGCAGGAGGCACTGACCCCGGAGCAGGTGCTGCTTTATCCTGCCAATGAACTGGTAGCGGCAGAGTCTGCCATTTCCAGCCCGGAGACGCTGGCGCAGCGTATTGATGTACTGACGCAATGTGCCGCCGGATTCCGCGGCGTTATTGTCGTGCCATTTTCCGGTGTACGTCGTTATCTGCCGGCGCGTGAAAATATTGCCGGTGCGGAGATTATCCTGAAGGATGGCGGAACGCTGGAGCTGGAAGCTTTCCTCAAGCGAATGGTAGAGCTCGGTTATGAGCGCGTCGAACGTGTCGAATCCCGTGGAGAGATGAGTGTCCGCGGAGGCATTATCGACTTTTACCCGGTGACGACCGATCTGGCGTATCGTGTGGAACTGTTCGATGAAGAGATTGATTCGATCCGTACGTTTGATCCGGATGATCAGCGTTCGATCGACAAGGTGAAATCGGTCACCATCACACCATGCCGTGAAATTATTGCGGATGAAGAACGGATGCGCAAGGCGGCTGATCTGGTTGCAGCCAGACTGGACATGCAGCTGGAGAAAATGACCGACCGACAAGCCAAGGCAAGACTCAAAGAAGAAATCGGCCGTGAAATTGAACTGCTGCGTCAGCATGTCTATTTCCCGGAAATCTATAAATATATTGCCCTTCTCTATCCGGAGCAGGTCACCCTGTACGATTATCTGCCGGAAGATACAGTCGTCGTCATGGAAGAACCGGCTCGCCTGCAGGAAACAGCGCGGCAGCTGGAACGCGATGAGAGCGAATGGGATATGCACCTGCTGCAGAATGGCAAAAGTCTGCCTGGACTGGAATTGGCTGCCCATACGGACGATGTGATGTACCGCAGTCCTTTCCAGAGTGTGTGGATGTCTGTCTTCCTGCGTCAGGTGCCGAATGTACAGCCTGGCAACATCGTGAACTTTGTCAGCCGTACGATGCAGGATTTCCATGGACAGATGAATGTGCTCAAATCCGAAATGGAACGCTGGAAAAAAACAGGCATGCAGGTCGTTATGCTGGCCAGCGGCGAAGAGCGGATGGAACGCGTCCGCCGTGTGCTGGATGATTATGATATCGAGACGCCTGTCATAATGGATGGGAATATGCAGGCCGGCTTTGAACTGCCGTCCATTAATCTGGCGGTTATTACCGAAGGCGAGATGTTCTCCAAAAAGCAGCGCAAAGTGCGCAAAGTCAGCAAAAACGTCGATAATGCAGAGCGTATCCGCAGTTATACCGAGCTCAAGGTAGGCGACTATGTCGTTCACCAGAACCATGGTATCGGTAAATACATGGGGATCGGCACGCTTGAAGTTGGCGGTATCCATAAAGACTATATGCACATTATGTACGCCGGCGGCGACAAACTGTCCGTACCGATTGAGCAGATCGATCTGATTCAGAAATATGTCGGTTCTGAAGAGAAAGAGCCGAAAGTATACAAGCTGGGCGGCAATGAATGGATCCGTGTCAAAAATAAAGTCCGTTCTTCCGTACAGGATATTGCCGACGATCTGATCAAGCTGTATGCAGAGCGTCAGGCAGCGCCGGGTTATGCCTTTGACAAGGATACGAATGAGCAGCATGAGTTTGAGAATACGTTCCCGTATGATGAGACCCGTGACCAATTGCGTGCGATTGACGAGATCAAGGGCGATATGGAGAAAAATCGTCCGATGGACCGCCTGCTGTGCGGTGACGTTGGTTACGGCAAGACTGAAGTTGCGATTCGTGCAGCCTTCAAGGCAGCGATCGAAGGCAAGCAGGTCGCTATTCTGGTGCCGACAACCATTCTCGCGCAGCAGCACTATGAGACGTTCCGCGAGCGGTTTGCCGAGTATCCATTTAATATCGGGGTACTGAGCCGCTTCCGTACACGCAAGGAACAGAACGAGACGATCAAGGGAATCAAGCAGGGAACGATCGATGTCGTGATCGGTACGCATCGTCTGCTGTCCCAGGATCTGGTGTTCAAGGATCTCGGTCTGCTGATCGTCGATGAGGAGCAGCGATTCGGTGTGTCCCACAAAGAGAAGCTGAAGCGCCTCAAAACCAATGTGGACGTGCTGACGCTGACAGCGACGCCGATTCCGCGTACCCTGCATATGTCGATGCTGGGCGTGCGGGATCTATCGGTTATTGAGACACCACCGGAGAACCGTTTCCCGGTACAGACCTATGTAGTGGAACACAGCCCGACACTGGTGCGCGAAGCGGTCGAACGCGAACTGAACCGCGGCGGCCAGGTATATTATCTGTACAACAAGGTACAGGGCATTCATGAGATGGCTGCCCATATCTCGGAGCTGGTACCAGAGGCGCGTGTAGCGGTTGGTCATGGCCAGATGTCCGAGCAGGAACTGGAGAAGACGATTCTCGACTTCCTGGATGGTGAGTTCGATGTGCTGGTCAGCACCAGCATTATCGAGACGGGTGTCGATATCCCGAACGTCAACACGCTGATTGTGCATGACGCAGACAAGATGGGCCTGTCCCAGCTGTATCAGCTGCGCGGACGGGTAGGACGTTCCAACCGGATCGCTTACGCCTACTTCACGTACCAGCGGGATAAAGTATTGACTGAAGTCGCCGAGAAGCGTCTGCAGTCGATCAAGGAATTCACCGAGCTGGGCTCGGGCTTCAAAATTGCCATGCGCGATCTGTCGATCCGCGGCGCGGGTAATCTGCTCGGAGCAGAGCAATCCGGCTTTATCGCCTCGGTCGGTTTTGATCTGTATTCCCAGATGCTGGCGGAAGAAATCCAGAAACGTAAAGTCACCATGCTCGGTGAGCAGGATCTCAAAGCCAATGATTGGAATACAACGATTGATCTGTCGATTGACGCCTATTTGCCATCCGATTATATTTATGATAGTATCCAAAAAATAGAAATTTATAAGAAAGTGGCAGCTGTATCTTCCTTTGATGATATTGCAGAGCTGGAAGACGAAATGCTTGACCGTTTCGGTGAGCTGCCGGAAGCGGTTATCCAGCTGATGCAGGTTGCCCGTCTGAAACTGTATGGCAAGCGCTATGGTATTGAACACATTTCCCGTCAGGGTGATAATGTACAGCTCAAATTCCATGCAGGCCAGGAAAAAGCATTTGATATGGGCCTCCTGTCCGAGATTGGCAATCGCTATGAAAGACGTGTACAATTTAATCAGGGTTCCAACATGATCATTCAGATTAAAGGCAAGGGAATGACGGATGGCGAGCTGCTGGAGTTATTGCGCCAGTTTCTTGAAGCTGTCATGGAATCATTTAAACTAAAGGGGGAACTACAGAATGTGGCCAATTAAAAAAGCTGCTCGTAAAACAGCGGTATTGACAGCAGGAGCTGTACTTAGCATCAGTCTGTTGGCAGCTTGCAACAACGGCAATAACGCGGCTTCCCAACAGCCAAAAGCTGCTGAGCAAGCCAAGGATAACAGCCCGGTTGTTGCTGAATATGAAGGTGGCACCATCACCGAGAATGAATTTAACAAAGAAGTCAGCATGCAAAAATTCCTGACTCCACAATATGCTCAAATGTTCGAGATGCCTGAATATAGAGACGAAATCATGAATAAGTTATTGGAGCAGGAAGTAGCTTATGAATCTCTGGCACAGACTGCCAGCGATGCTGCCAAAAAAGCGGGAACACAGCAAGCCGAAGAGCAGCTGACCCAATTTAAAGGAAGCATGGCTCCGGAACAATGGCAGGAAATGCTAAAAGCAGCAAAACTGACAGATCAGGATGTAAAGGATTATATGACTCTTGTTCTGACCGGTTCCGAAGTGATGAAAGAAAAAGTAACCGATGATAAGGTTCAAGCTTACTTTGATGCCAATCAAAAAGACTACACTACAGCTACAGTACGTCACGTGCTGATCGGACTGCAAAGTGCCGACGGCAAAACAACACGTACCGATGCCCAGGCGCTCAAACTTGCCAAGCAGGTTAAAGCAAAACTGGATAAAGGTGCTGACTTTGCAACCATTGCCAAAAAGTATACCGACGATACAGGCTCCAAAGAACAAGGCGGCCAGTACAAAGATCAAAAAGTCGGCAACTGGGTGGAAGGATTCAAAAATGCAGTGCTGACACAAAAAATCGGCGTAGTGGGTCCGCCGGTCAAAACAGACTATGGCTACCATGTCATCAAAGTGGAATCCCGTACGGAAAAAGCGTTTAAAGATCTGACAGCTGAAGAAAAAGATACCATCAAGTCCCAGCTGGCTTCTCAGAACTTCAGTAACTACATGGCCAATGATGTTCCAAAAATGATCAAGAGCAAAAATCTGCCTAAGGCACCGGCACCTGCCGCTACCGAAGGAGCAGGCGATGCTACAGGCGGCGCTGGTACCAGCACGCCAGGAACAACCGAGAGCCCGGGAACTGCCGGTGATGCTGCAACAGGTAAAAGCACAACCGAAAATGGTGCAAATTCCACGGAAAGCGCACCAGCTGAAAGTACAACCGAAAGCAGCAAGTAATAGACTGCGGAGAGGCCTGGCCGCTTCTCCCGGCATTGCAATACTGAATAGCGCGGATTCCCGCGCTATTTTTGCGTGATACGGCCACATTCTGTTATTCTTACTCGGAGGTAAGTTGAAGATCAGGAAAGGAGATCCCGTTATGAAGGAATCAGCGACCCCATCATCCCGTATGCTGCAGGGGGCATTCATACTTGTACTGGCAGCGGTACTATCCAAGCTGATCGGTACCATCCAGAAAATCCCCCTTCAGAACATGGGAGGCGATGGGGTATTTGGCATTTATAATGCCGTCTATCCGTTTTATACGCTGGTTCTCCTGGTAGCGACAGCCGGATTTCCGGCCGCGGTCTCCAAATTTGTCGCGGAAGAAATGGCTTCCGGTAATCCTGCCGGTGCCCGCCGGGTAATGCGGCTCTCTTCCCTGCTGTTGATGGTACTGGGGGTTGTCTGCGGGGTGTTTATGTATGTCGCCGCACCTCTGCTGGCCGACTGGATCGATAACAAGCATACCGAACTGGCGATTCGCAGTGCAGCCCTCGCTCTGCCGCTGGTGCCGATTATGGCGGGTCTGCGGGGATATTTTCAGGGACTGCATGATATGGTTCCTACCGCGGTCTCCCAGGTGACGGAACAGACGATCCGCGTCGCCGCGATGGTAGTGCTGCTGGTTATCCTCAATCAATACGGGGCATCCGATGACTGGATCGCTGCTGGAGCCACGTTCGGCTCGGCAGCAGGGGGAGCTGCCGGATTGATCGTCATGCTGATCTACTGGTGGATTCACCAGCGCCGTTCCCGCCTTGCAGCGGTTGATACGGCTGTGAAGGTAACACTGCCTGTCACTGAAAAGGAACCGGCCTGGCCCCTGTTCAAAGCGCTGCTGCTGTATGCGCTGCCGGTCTGTCTTGGTTCGCTCTCTGCTCCGCTGATTAGTCTGGTCGATACATTTACCGTTCCACGTCTGCTCAAAGGTACAGGCTGGAGCGAATCCGAGGCGATGATCCAGTTCGGGATCTATAACCGGGGGATTCCGCTGGTGCAGCTGCTGGCCATGCTGGCAACGTCGATGTCGGTGCTGTTTATTCCAGCGCTGGCGGAAGCGAGAGTCCGGCAGCGAATGGATCTGATCCGCAGCCAGACCCAGCAGACGGTCAATTGGTTCTGGCTGCTTGGACTGGCCTCATCTGTAGGTATTGCCGTACTGGCTGTACCGGTAGATATTACACTGTATCAGGATGACGCCGGCAGTACGGCCATCCGCTGGCTGGCTTTTACCGGTATAGGAGCGACGCTGTCCATCGTTACGGCAGCCATGCTGCAGGGGATGGGCTCGGTACGGGCACCTGCCGTTCATCTGCTGCTATCGACTGTCGTCAAAGCGGTGCTGAACATCTTACTGGTGCCCCTGTATGGCATTAACGGAGCAGCTATTGCCGGCATTGTCGCGTATAGTCTGGCTGCGGTGCTGAACATCCTGCTGCTCGCTCGCCTGACCCGTTTCTCTTTGTCCTGGCGTGATCTGCTGCTGAAGCCGCTGTTCGTTACGCTGATAATGGGCCTGTGTGTGGTCGGATGGATGTGGGCCGCCGGGGCAATGATGGATAGGATGTATATTCATCCGCGTATGGAAGCGCTGGTGGTTACACTGGGAGGCGTGGTGATCGGCGGAGTCGTATTCCTGATCGGACTCTTCCGCACCCGGCTGATGACCGAGGAACAGGCACTGGCTCTTCCCAAAGTGGGCGACAAGCTGGTGAAGCTGCTCAGAACGATGCGAATTATGGGATAGACAAGATATAGATTTGGAAAATAATGATCAGGACAGGAGGAGAGCCAATGAGTGCTATATTAACAATTGTGGGTCTTGGATCAGGTGATGTGGATCAGCTGACTGTGGGCATTTTCCGCAGGCTGCAGCAGGCCAAGCGCCTGTATGTGCGAACCAAGGATCATCCGGCACTGGAATCGGTAACTGCCGATTTTGTGACCTTTGATGATGTATATGAGACCAGAGAGTCCTTTCCGGAAGTATATGCAGAGATTGCCGACAGGCTGCTGAACATTGCGGCAGACGCAGCAGATGGTGAAGAGATCATCTATGCGGTGCCGGGACACCCGATGGTCGCCGAGCGTACAGTGCAGATTTTGCGTGAACAGGGACAGGAGAGAGGCATCAAGGTACAGGTGCTGGGAGGAGAGAGCTTCCTGGATGAAGCATTTACCCGCCTTGGATTTGATCCGATCGAGGGCTTCCAGCTACTGGATGCCGCTCAGCTTAATGCCCAGCTGCTTCAGCCGCAGATGCATACAGTCATTGGACAGGTATATGATACATTTACCGCTTCCGATGTGAAGCTCAGTCTGATGGAGCTGTACCCGGATGATTATGAGGTTAAAGTATGCCATTATCTCGGCGTAGAAGGCAGAGAGGTGATTGTCTCTGTACCCGTATACGAGCTGGATCACATTCAGGATTATGGCAATCTGTCATTGATCTATGTACCGTGTACCGAGGACGAGATGATCCGCAACCGTACGTTTGCCCGTCTGCATGAGATCGTCGAGACTCTGCGCAGTCCGGGCGGCTGTCCATGGGACCGTGAACAGACCCATCAGTCGCTGCGTCAGAACTTTATTGAAGAGACGTATGAAGTGCTGGAGACGATCGACGATGATGATCCGGAGCATATGCAGGAGGAGCTTGGTGATGTGCTGCTGCAGATTATGCTGCATGCCCAGATTGAGGAAGAGACCGGAACATTTAACGTCTACGACGTAATTGAAGGGCTGAACCGCAAGCTGATCTTCCGCCATCCGCATGTATTCGGTGATACACAGGCCGGTGATGCCCAGGCTGCGCTGCAGAACTGGGATGCGATGAAGGCCGAGGAGAAACGCCTCAAAGGCATTGAAACTGCAGATGCGTCCGTGCTGGATGGCGTGCCGCGTGATCTGCCTGCCCTGCTGAGCGCGTACAAAATCCAGAAAAAGGCCGCCAAAGTGGGCTTTAACTGGGAAGATGTCGAAGGTGCAATCGGTAAGCTGGACGAAGAGCTCGCCGAACTCAAGGAAGCGATCCGCGAAGGCCATGATCCTCTTGATCAGCAGCTGGAGCTTGGAGACCTGCTCTTCTGCGCAGTGAACATCGCCCGCTTTATCAATGCGGACCCCGAGCAGGCACTCGCACTGGTCAATCGCAAATTCAAGCAGCGATTCCAATACATCGAACAGTCGCTGCGGGCACAGGGTCAGGAGATCCAGCAGGCAAGCCTGGAAGAGATGGACCGCCTGTGGGACGAGGCCAAAAGCAAAAATCTATGAATATTACACAGGAATTTGGGCTGAGAGCAAGAATGTACTATACTAGAGAAGCAGCTATATGTTAACATGCTGTTCATGGGACAGAACATGTTATCCAGTTGAATTTTTTTGAAAATTTGGGAGGCTTTTAATAATGAACAAAACAGATCTGATTAACAACATTTCCAACAATAGCGGTTTGACTAAAAGAGACGTGGAAACTGTACTGAACGGTTTTCTTGATGAAATCACAAGCGCACTGTCCAGCGGTGACAAAGTTCAACTGATCGGCTTCGGAACTTTTGAAACTCGCAAGCGTGCTGCACGCACCGGACGCAACCCGCAAACCGGTGAAGAGCTGAACATCCCTGAGTCCAATGTTCCTGCATTCAAAGCGGGCAACAAGCTCAAAGAAGCGGTTAACTAATGCGTCTGGACAAATTCCTGAAAGTATCAAGACTGATCAAGCGCCGTACCGTGGCCAAAGATGTGTCTGAGCAGGGAAGAGTCCTGTTGAACGGGCGTGAAGCGAAGCCGAGCGCCACGGTAAAGGTAGGCGACGAGATCACTGTCCAGTTTGGACAAAAGCTGGTGACTGTCCGCGTCGAAAGACTTGCTGATACAACACGCAAAGAAGAGGCGGCAACCATGTATACTCTAATCAAAGAGGAACCGGTCGCCAAATCCGAAGATTTTCCTTTCTAAACCATCAAGGCTGTTTTGCGTCCCTCTGGACACAAAACAGCCTTTTTACTATTTTATTTGGTTACAAAGTGTTACATTTGATTATTTTGTGGTAATGTAAAGTTAGACGGTATAGTTATGTCAATCGATAATATGCGTTACAGACTGAGCAAGGAGGAGACCTGATGATCCCAAAACCGGTGCCGATACGAAGCGGCGGCCAACAACACAAAAAACAGACAGCTCCGTCACCAAACCATGGAGCACGTAGAAGGCTACGGATTTGGATGGTAGTTATGGTGCTATTCCTTGGTTGGGCAATTTACACATTTGTGGTCCAATCCATTCATTTATCCGAGAAGAAGGCAGAGCTCGCTCAGCAGGAGGCCAAGAAGGCACAGGCCGAAGCGGCATATGCTCAGTCACAGAACGAGGTCAAACGTCTGGAAGACCCTGAATATATCGGACAGGTAGCGCGCAAGCAGTACGGTATGTATTTGCCGGGCGAGAAGCCGATCTGGGCTACCGATCCTGAAGAAAAAAAGTGAATAATGCCGCGAAATGGGTCGCAAGTTACGCTATTCCTCAGTTGACCTAATTTTCGGCTTCCGTTATAATTTAATCACCGCAGGTCGTAATCCAATAGGATTTTACTGTATATTTTAAGGGAGGATCATTTTACTCTATGGCAATTGAAGTGGGCACCAAGTTAGAAGGCAAAGTGACGGGAATAACGCACTTTGGAGCATTTGTAGATCTGTCGGGAGGTGTCACTGGTCTTGTTCACATCTCGGAAATTGCCGACAATTATGTAAAAGACGTTAACGACCACCTCAAACTGGGCGATGTCGTTACTGTCAAAGTCATCAATGTCGACAAAGATGGTAAGATTGGACTTTCGATTAAGCAGGCAGTAGACAAGCCGGCAGAAGCAGCATCAGCACCATCTTCTAGACCACCTCGTCCGGAATCACGCGGCGGTGGAAGAGATGGAGGAGATCGTCCAGGTGGCGGCGGTGGATTCAACCGTGATCGCGGAGGACGTTCTTTTAACAAGCCTTCTGTTCCTAAAGCTACATTCGATGATAAAGTGTCCCGTTTCCTTAAAGACAGTGAGGAGCGCATTTCATCATTGAAGAAAAATACGGAATCCAAGCGTGGAGGCCGTGGTGCCAAGCGAAGCTAATCCTCACCTGGCATACAGTATATAAATAACGACCGTAGATGCTCTGGCATCTACGGTTTTTTGCTGCTTACCCCGCCATCTTCCCCGCTAAGCGCAGCTGCCGGACCGCAGCAGACGATTTTGAATTTGTATAAAATGGTTATTTAATTGTGTTACACTGAGACCAGACCCAACTTGGAGGGGAAGGAGAGACTCGGTTGTCGATGTCTTATCATTCTGAATTGCCAGCAGGAACCACGGTTACAGGAAGAACGAGAGGGCAGCAATATATCATTCAGCGGACGCTGGGTAAGGGAACCAATGGAATTGTATACCTGGTAGATGGTCCGCAGGGTCAACCGTATGCGCTCAAAATGGCGACGGAAAACCATGATCTGCAGCCGGAGATCAAACTCCTTGTCTCTTTACATAAGCATTGGAAACTGACGGGAAGAAATAATTCCAATCGGTACCTGTATGATGCGGATGATTATGAAGAAGAAGGGAGACAGATCCCTTTTTATGTGATGAAATATGTAAAAGGCCAGCCGCTCAGCGCCTACCTGCGCTCGCGCGGAAGCGATAAAATCGGCATCGCCGGTCTTGGGCTTCTGGAGATTCTGCTGGAGCTGCATGAATCCGGCTGGGTGTTTGGCGACCTCAAGGCAGAGCATGTGATCATTACGGAGGAGGGCGAAGTGGAACTGATCGATTACGGCGGGGCCCGCCCTCAAGGCAAAAACATTCACCAGTTTACGGAGTGGTATGACCGCCATTACTGGAAAGCGGGAACCCGCACCGGTGATTTTGCCTATGATCTGTTTGCTTTTGCCGTCATTTGCCTCAAGCTGTTCAATGAACCGGCGCTTCACAAAATGATCTCCACCCGTCTGCCGCAGATGCGCAGCGAAGCGGATCTGGTCATGCTGATCGATGAGACACCCGGTCTCAGATTATACAACAGCTGGCTGAAAAAGGCGGTTCGGGGCGAGTTCCGGAATACACGGGAAGCGTATAACGCCTGGAAAGCGATCAGCCGCACCGGTCTGCCCTCCAGCCGCAGTAATAGTGACCTGATGACGGTGAAGCTGAGAAGGGCCTTTATCTGGTCGCTGATTGCGCTGGCCGTCGTGTTATACATTGCCATTTATATCAAAGGTTAATCGATAGGAGAGAAGAGTATGGAGCCGCAGACATGGAACAGGATACTTGATCATGTCCGCATGCTTGTTCAGCAGGAAGGGTTGTGGCGCCCGGGCAGCCGGATTGTGGCTGCTGTGTCCGGCGGTCCGGATTCGATTGCACTGCTGCATGTTCTGCATCAGCTGGCACCGGCATATGGTTGGACGGTCATTTGTGCCCATATGAATCATGGCTTTCGTCCGGAGGAGTCGGCAGAGGAAGCTGCCTTTGTCAGGAAACAGGCTGCAGCGCTTGGTGTACCTTTTGAACTGGAGCAGGTCGATGCGCCGGCTTATATGGAACAGACCGGCAAAGGAGCACAGGAAGCAGCACGTGAACTGAGATACCGGTTTTTACACAAAGTCGCTGATTGCTACAATGCCAATTCCATTGCGCTTGCCCACCATATGGACGATCAGGCCGAGACGGTTATGATGCGGATTATCCGTGGTACCGGACCGGAGGGAATCGGGGGCATCAAAATGCGCAGAACCGAAAAAAAAGTGGAACTTGTCCGGCCTTTTCTGCGTATATACAAGGCAGACCTCATTCGTAGTTGCGAGGAGTGCAGCTTTGAGTACATGATCGACAGCAGTAATGAGCACCGTAAATATACGCGGAACCGCATACGGCTGGACGTTTTGCCCTTTTTGGAACAGTATAACAGGCAGCTGGTGCCGACTCTGGCCCGCCTTGCCGAGATTACCGGAACGGAAAGTGAATATATTCAGCAGCAAACCGAGGCGTTATATGCTGAATTGGTTAAAGAAAAAGAAGGATCATTTTCATTTCCCGTGACTTCCTTTGCAGGCGCTCATGTCGCTTTACAACGGAGGTTGATTAAACTAATATTAAATTATCTGTCATCAACTGCTGAACAATTTGATTTTGCCAAAATCGAACTGATCCGCCAGCAGATCGTACAGAGCCATCTCACAAGCTGGAATCTGGATGTCGGAGAACGGGTGATCTGCGTACGAGAGTACGGGAATATCCGGTTTATGCAGCATTCGGGCAGGGAAATAGAGCCGTTTTGCATTCCCCTGCAGCGTGAAAATGCCGTGATATCCATACCGGGATCTTTAGATCAGGTGGAGATTCGCTTGCTGGAATGGAGAGAGTGTCATTCCGAAGCGTTACAGCTTTCTTCGGATGAAGCGTTATTCGATGCGGATTTAACGGATTTTCCGCTTTATTTGCGTTCCCGCCGTCCCGGCGATATTATCAGGCTCCTGGGCAGTGGAACGAAGAAAGTTAAAAATCTTTTTATCGATGCCAAAATACCATTATCTCAGCGTGATCGCCTGCCGCTTCTGGCAGATCATCATGGTCGTATACTGTGGATTCCGGGGGTCCGGCGTTCGCAGGAGGCACTTTTGCATTCAGGCTCGAGTCATTGCCTTTATATGAGACGGATAAAGTCTGCAGAATAATGTTTGATTTCCATCGATTTAGCTTGATAAGTATAATGTAGGAGGTTCATCCAAGTTGCACAACGATATCAAAGAAGTGCTCATCAGCGAGGAAGAAATTCAGCAGAAAATTCTGGAGCTGGGTGCGAAGCTCAGTGAAGATTACAAGGACCGCAATCCACTTGTCATCTGTGTTCTGAAAGGCGCGTTTGTTTTTATGGCCGATCTGGTAAAACGGATCGAAGTACCACTGGAGATCGATTTTATGGCAGTGTCCAGCTATGGCGCTTCCACCAAATCATCCGGTGTCGTTAAGATTGTCAAAGATCTGGACGTATCCATAGAAGGCCGGGATGTACTGATTGTTGAAGATATTATTGATAGTGGACTCACGCTCAGCTACCTCATCGAGATTCTGCATGGCCGCAATGCCAATAGTGTGCGTGTAGTAACCCTTTTCGATAAGCCGACAGGCAGAACCGTTGAACTTGAGGCAGATTATACGGGATTCATCATTCCGGATGCCTTTATCGTCGGTTACGGTTTGGACTACGCCGAGCACTACCGGAATCTCCCCTACATCGGGATTTTAAAACCGGAAATTTATTCAAACTAATTACTGGTCCCGCGGGCAATAATGGAAATTGGACATGGAATGGGTACAATACTCATTATTAACAATATCTGTTATTGCACTCTGGCATCTATTGAGAACGTCAGACGGGCTATGGTAAAATAATTTAAGTGTCTTGAGAGGAGGTAGGGGATGAATCGGTTCATCCGGAATTCTGGATTCTATTTAATACTTTTTTTAGTCGTGGTGGGCATTGTCCGTTACGTCAGTGACGGAAGTGAAGGTGTCTATAATCCAAGATATGACCAACTCAAAACTGAACTTAGCAATGGTAATGTAGCATCAGTAACGATTCAATATGATAACTATGCTTATCTGGTTACCGGTATGTTTAAAGTTCAACCTGAAGGTGCAAAGACCAAGCAGTTTTCATCCTACATCCCTGCCACCGACGCAGCGTTGGATCTAATCAATACTGCCAGTGAAGCCAAGGGGACGCAGGTAACCGTTAAACCTAAGGAAGGCGACAGTATCTGGTTGTCCTTTATCACATCCATGATCCCGCTCGTGATTATGTTTATTCTCTTCTTCTTCCTTTTCAATCAGGCTCAGGGTGGCGGAGGCAAAGTGATGAACTTTGGCAAAAGCCGTGCGCGTCTGTATAACGAAGAGAAGAAAAAGATTACTTTTGAGGATGTAGCCGGCGCAGACGAAGAGAAACAGGAACTCGTCGAAGTCGTTGATTTCCTCAAAGATCCGCGTAAATTCAATACCGTTGGAGCCCGGATTCCCAAAGGCGTACTGCTGGTGGGTCCTCCAGGTACCGGTAAAACACTCCTTGCCCGTGCAGTAGCCGGGGAAGCGGGAGTACCATTCTTCAGCATCTCGGGTTCTGACTTCGTCGAAATGTTCGTCGGTGTCGGTGCATCCCGTGTACGTGACCTTTTTGAGAATGCGAAGAAAAATGCGCCATGTATCATCTTTATCGATGAGATTGACGCAGTAGGACGTCAGCGTGGTGCTGGCCTGGGCGGCGGTCACGACGAACGTGAACAAACGCTCAACCAGTTGCTCGTTGAGATGGATGGTTTTGGAGCCAACGAAGGTATTATTATCGTAGCGGCAACCAACCGTCCGGATATTCTGGACCCTGCGCTTCTGCGTCCAGGCCGTTTCGACCGTCAGATTACGGTAGATCGTCCGGACGTCAAAGGCCGTGAAGCGGTTCTGAAAGTCCATGCACGCAACAAGCCGCTGACCAAAGATGTCAAACTGGACATCATTGCGAAGCGTACGACCGGCTTTACCGGAGCTGATCTGGAGAACCTGTTGAACGAAGCGGCTCTCCTGGCAGCACGCCGCAACCGTCGTGACATCTCCATGCGTGAGGTGGACGAAGCGATTGACCGTGTTATCGTCGGTACCGAGAAACGCAGCCGTGTGATCAGTGACCGCGAGAAGCGCATCGTCGCTTATCACGAAGCAGGACATACCATCGTTGGTTACTTCCTGGAGCATGCCGATATGGTACACAAAGTAACCATCGTACCACGCGGACGTGCCGGCGGTTATGTGATCATGATGCCAAAAGAAGATCGCACACTCGTAACCAAGCAGGAACTGTTGGATAAAGTAACCGGTCTCCTCGGCGGACGCGTAGCGGAAGAACTGTACATCGGTGAGATCGGTACCGGCGCTTACAGTGACTTCCAGCAAGCGACCAGCATCGTGCGCAGCATGATCGTGGAATACGGTATGAGTGAGAAGCTTGGCCCAATGCAGTTTGGTAATTCACAGGGTCAGGTATTCCTGGGCCGCGATTTCGGACATGAGCAGAACTACAGTGATGCGATTGCTTACGAGATTGATCAGGAAATGAATCGCTTCATTACCGAGTCGTATGAACGTTGTCGCGAGCTGCTGCAAAAGCATTCCAGAGAAATGCATCTGGTTGCACAGACATTGCTTGAAGTAGAGACACTGGACTTCGAACAAATCAAATACCTGATCGAAAATGGATCACTTGAAGGTATGGGTGAAGGCAATACTGGCAGCAATGACAGTGGTCCTTCCGAAACCGGTGAACCTACTTTTGACAGCATTGGTGATTCCCAAGTTCGTCTCGACAAAGACAACAATCCATCATCAGAACCGGGAGCGGGCGGAAATATTCCGAACAATCCAACAGGTGGCTCTGATGACAATCGTGGCCCAGGTGGCGGTACTCCAACTTCCTAAGCCCACGTAATCAATGAATTCCCAAAAGCCCGAAGATCATTAAGGATCTTCGGGCTTTTTTATATGCTTTTGCAAAAAAAATAGGGGAGCAGCGATTGGGAGATCATATCTGTATAACTTGGATAAAAATGCGAATAAAAAGAAATTGTTAACTTATACCAAATAACAGATTGACAATCATATAGAGGATTGTGTACATTATTGGAGATGTTGATCACAATTTTGACACATTTTGCAGTCGACTACGAGATTTTTTTCACAAAGGTGAGAAAGACTATTCATTCAATGATTCACCTATAAACGCGCAAGATTGTGAAAACTGTCTCAAACCACTACAGGGAGATGAGTTCATGGAAGCTTTGGCATTGGAGAAAAAGGCAGAACGGGATGCAGAATTACGGGAGCGTCTGCTTCAGCTGAAAAAAGAACGAAATGCGATTATTCTGGCCCACTATTACCAGCGGGATGAGATTCAGGAAGTTGCCGATTTTCGGGGAGATTCATTTTTGCTGGCTCAGAAGGCAGCACAGACAGACGCGGATACGATCGTATTTTGCGGGGTTCACTTTATGGGAGAAAGCGCTAAAATTCTGGCACCGAACAAAACAGTCATTATCCCGGACGAACGAGCAGGCTGTCCGATGGCTGATATGGTCAATGTCGATGGACTGCGCCGCCTCAAGGAAAAGCATCCGAATGCCAAAGTCGTCACATATATTAATTCCTCTGCCGATGTCAAAGCGGAAACGGATATCTGCTGTACATCCGCCAATGCGGTAAAGGTCATCCAGTCGGTGGATTCCGATGAGATTATCTGGGTACCGGATAAAAACCTCGGTCATTATGTGCAGCAGCATACAGACAAGAAAATGATCATTTGGGAAGGGTACTGCAATACCCATGATATGCTCACCGTCAAGGATGTCGTCGAAATGAGAACAAAGCATCCGAATGCCCAGTTTGTCGTCCATCCGGAATGCCGTCCTGAAGTGGTCGCACTGGGTGACTTTGTAGGCAGTACAACTGCGATTATCAAATACTGCCGGGAATCGGACTGCCAGGAGTTTATCGTAGGTACGGAAGACGGTACCGGTTATCAGCTGCGCAAGGACAGTCCGGACAAAGCCTTTCATTTTGCCAGTAAATATCTGGTGTGCCCCAACATGAAAGTAAACAATCTCAAAAAACTCGTCAATTGCCTGGAAACGATGAAGCCGCAAATTTATGTACCGCCAGCTGTAGCAGACCGCGCACGGATCTCGCTGGAACGAATGCTGGAAGTCTCTTCTTCCTGAGAATCGGTAAATGTATCTATCGGTAAATGTGAATGGAAAGGCAGGCGTATGGGATGAATGCACAATATAATCATCCGAATGATGAGGTACAGCGATGGAAGCAGCTTCCGCGTCATATGACCGATGTGCTGATTATTGGCTCGGGAATAGCTGGGTTGTACGCGGCTATCCTTGCA
Organism: Paenibacillus wulumuqiensis; assembly: GCF_000971965.1. Lineage (GTDB taxonomy): Bacteria > Bacillota > Bacilli > Paenibacillales > Paenibacillaceae > Saccharibacillus > Saccharibacillus wulumuqiensis. Next base: position 16,598 of record NZ_LAQP01000022.1, on the reverse strand, counting down.
AGTGAACATAAGAACGTGCTATTAATCACAAAGAACGTATTGCTGGAAAGCAATACACGTTATGCCCAGGGTGGAATTGCTGCTGTGATCAGTGAAGAGGACTCACCAGCTTATCATCGGCAGGATACATTGCTCGCCGGCGCTGGTCTCTGTTCTCCGACTGCTGTGGAGGTAATGGTCCAGGAAGGCCCGGTAGGCGTGCATGAGCTGATCCGGCTGGGTACAGCTTTTGATACTACCGATGGAGAGCTGGAGCTTACACGGGAGGGCGCTCATAGCCACCGTCGTATTTTGCATGCGAATGGAGATTCGACCGGCTATGAGATTGTTAGGGCGCTGTCCCATCAGGCCGCAGAGAATGATCGGATTACGGTCTGGGAGCACCATTTTACCGTAGATCTGGTGCAGGTGGAAAAGCAGTGCACCGGTGCGATCGTGCAGCGTCCGGATGGCGGCCATATCTACGTGCAGGCGGAAGCGACCATACTGTGCACAGGCGGTAGCGGACAGCTGTATGAACACACGACTAACCCGGAGGTGGCGACCGGCGACGGGATTGCCATGGCCTACCGGGCGGGAGCGGTACTGCGGGATATGGAATTTGTCCAGTTCCATCCGACCGCACTCTGTTATCCCGGAGCGCCACGGTTTCTGATCTCGGAGGCAGTGCGGGGAGAAGGCGCGATTCTGCGGAATCGCCAGGGAGAAGCCTTTATGGAGCGTTATCATCCGCTGCGCGACCTGGCTCCGCGGGATATTGTGGCCCGGGCTATCATCAGCGAGATGGAGCGGGAGGGCAGTTCGTTTGTTTATCTGGATATTACTCACGAGCCGCCGGAGAAGCTGCAGCAGCGCTTTCCGACCATTTATGAGACCTGTATGGAATATGGACTTGATCTTGCTGCAGACTGGATTCCGGTCGCTCCGGCTGCCCACTATATGATGGGCGGAGTTCGTACGGATGAATATGGAGAGAGCAGTATCCATAGACTATTTGCCTGTGGTGAAGTCTCTTCTACCGGTATCCATGGGGCGAACCGGCTGGCCAGCAATTCCCTGTCCGAAGCGATTGTATTTGGCAAACGAATCGTGGAACGCATTCTCAATCCGTCCTGGCAGGAAGGATTGGCTGATAGAGAGTTCACTGATCATTTTACCGATAATAGCGAAGCGGCTGTAATCTCGAATCAAGTATCCAATCAGATATCTGCACCTGCAGCGGCTGAAGAACACAATCCATTGATCAAAGGCACAGAACAATCGAATCCGCTGCAGACTATAGTCGATCGGTCCAGACAGCTGCATTCGGCAAGCCGCTTATTTGGCGACCGGGAAAATGTAAATAAATTCACAAACCTGCCGCACTCTGCACTCCTGCTCGTAACCGAGGATACTCAGCAGCGTCTGCAATTGCAGCAGATCATGACCCGTCATGCAGGCATACGCCGCAGCCGTCATTCGCTGCAGGAAGGACTATTACGACTCAGCCAGCTGCCTGAGCTGCCGCAGCGGGATCATTGTACCCAGGATCAGCTGGAGATTCATAACATGAGGACATGTGCGGCACTGATTCTGCAGGCGGCACTGTATCGTCAGGAAAGTCGCGGCGGGCATTACCGGGAAGATTTCCCGGAGCGCAATGACCGGGATTGGCAAAAGCATACTTTACAGCATATTACGCACGGGCTAATGGAGGAGAATATTGATGATGTTTAACGGATATCAGGAGAATCTTACGAATTGGATCAAGCTGTGGCTGCAGGAAGATGTAGGGTCGGGAGATATTACGACGGCTGCTACCGTTCCGGCAGGTCATCAGAGCCAGGCTGTTATTCATGCCAAGCAGGATGGCGTTCTGGCCGGACTGCCTGTCGCCGAGCATGTATTCCATACGGTCGATCCATCCCTGCAGTTTACGGCTGTCGCTACAGAAGGCCAGTCTCTTGCACAGGGTGATATTATCGCCAGGGTAGAAGGCAGCAGCCATTCCCTGTTAACCGGAGAGCGGCTGGCGCTCAATCTGCTGCAGCGCATGTCGGGCATCGCAACGCGCACCCGCCAGTACGTGGAACAGATTGACGGTCTGCCGGTCAAACTGGTGGATACGCGCAAGACAACACCCGGCCACCGGATGCTGGAAAAGTATGCCGTGCGTGTCGGCGGCGGAAGCAATCACCGATTCGGTCTGTACGACGCAGTGATGATCAAGGATAATCATATCAAGGCTGCCGGTGGAATTCGGCCTGCTGTCCAGGCTGCCCGGGCGCAGATTCCGCATACGATGACGATCGAAGTGGAGACCGAGACGCTGGAGCAGGTCACCGAAGCGCTGCAAAGTGGTGCAGATATCATCATGCTGGATAATATGAATCATGGGCTTATGCACGAAGCGGTCGCTCTGATCCGCGAGCATAGCCCGCATGTTCGTATTGAAGCTTCGGGTAATGTATCGCTTACGACGATCCGGGGGATCGCCGAGACAGGCATTGATATTATATCGGTTGGACGACTGACCTATTCTTTTGATAATCTGGATATCAGTCTTGATCTGGGAAACAAAAAGAAGGAGTGACACGCATTGGTATTGGTGATTGATATTGGGAATACGAATATTGTGTTTGGCGTATACAAAGGTGAGAAGCTGCTGCATCATTTTCGTATCAGTACCAATCGCCAGGCGACACCGGATGAATACGGAGTGACGATTCATCATTTATTTCAAATGTCCGATGTCTCCATTGCTGGCATTGAAGGAATTATCATCTCCTCCGTGGTGCCGCCGATTATGCATACCCTGGAGGAGATGTGCGAGAAATATCTGCATCATACACCGATGATTATTGGACCGGGCATACGTACCGGTCTGAATCTGCGTTACGAGAATCCGCGTGAGGTGGGAGCCGACCGGATTGTGAATGCGGTCGCTGCGATCTCCCTGTACGGGAGTCCGGTGATTGTGGTGGATTTTGGAACAGCGACTACATTTGATTGTATAGATGAGCAGGGCAGTTATCTCGGCGGTGCAATTGTGCCGGGAATTGGCATTTCCACGGAGGCGTTGTATCAGCGCGCCTCCAAACTGCCCAATATTGAACTGGAGAAGCCGCGGAAAGTCATCGGACGTAATACGATTCATGCCATGCAGTCGGGGATCATTTTCGGTTATGCCGGTCAGGTAGACGGCATTGTCAAAAGAATCCGGGCGGAGATGGGTGTATCGGCCAGAGTCATCGCGACAGGTGGTCTGGCAGAATTGATCGCTACGGAGACCGAGACGATGATTGAGGTCAATCCGATGCTGACGCTGGAAGGGCTTCGCCTGATTTATGAACGCAATACCGGTTCTGCCCGCTCTGCACCACGCAGCGGAGAATAATAGGTATTCCTGACATCGACAAAACTTTTGACGTGGATATCGCGTCTAATTAGAATAGATATAACTTGAAGCAGCTGACAGCCAGATACTTATGATAGGTAATATACGCATTTTTGCACAGCAGCTATCGAATTCAGCTGCAATGTGCCCTATAATAGATTGTATGTCCTTTGAGAGACATCATGATCAAGCAGGCAGAACGAGAGGAGTTCATTTATATATGGAACAGCATAATGGAAATACACAACCGGATCGTCTGATCCGTGGAATAGCTATGGGAGGCAAAGTACGCGCGTTTGCCATCCGTTCTACTCATCTGGTAGAGGAACTGCGTCAGCGCCACGATACATGGCCGACAGCGACAGCAGCGATGGGACGTACCCTTACTGCCGCAGCCATGATGGGCGCCATGCTGAAAGGTGAAGAAAAGCTTACCCTTCAGGTTAAAGGGAATGGACCGCTCGGACAAATCGTGGCAGACGCCAACGCCAAGGGCGAAGTGCGCGGTTATGTCGATAACCCGCATGTTCATCTGCCAAGCAACGCGATGGGCAAACTGGACGTAGCCGGAGCTGTCGGAACCGAAGGCTTTATTTATGTGATCAAGGATCTCGGGCTCAAAGACCCTTACCGCGGCAGTGTGCCAATCGTATCGGGAGAGCTTGGTGAAGACTTCACCTACTATTTTGCCACTTCCGAGCAGACACCGTCTGCAGTTGGTGTAGGCGTACTGGTGGATACGGACAATTCCGTTATCGTATCCGGCGGATTTATTATTCAGCTGCTTCCGGGCCTGACCGATGCCGAGATCGACCAGCTGGAGAAAGGTCTGGGTACTCTGCCTCCTGTCACTTCGCTGCTCAATGAAGGTCTGGAGCTGGAAGAACTGCTGGGTCGCATTTTGCCGGATATGGAAGTGATGGACAGCATGGATATCACATTCAACTGCTCCTGCTCCCGTGAGCGTGTCGAACAGACCCTGGTGAGTCTGGGTGAGCATGAACTGGTACAGCTGATCGAAGAAGACGGACAGGCAGAAGTGGTATGCCATTTTTGCAATGAGAAATACCAGTTTGATCGTCAGGACCTGGAACGCATTCTGGCTGAAGCCAGAAATTAAGGGATATTAAGACATATGACGAAGGGTAAATCACCAGTATGGACAGCCGTCATGGTCTTATTCATAGTCATCATTATGCTGCTCGGAGCCTTTTGGGTCATCCGGGCAGTTCAGCATTCTGGGAGCAATTCGGATGTGGCAGTGGTGGGCAATGAATCTATCAGTGAACAAGAATGGGTAAGTGAACTGAAGAAGCGGTATGGGCAGGAGACGCTGACGCAGATGCTGAATCGGCGGGTCGTACAGCTGGAAGCGGATGCGCTGCATATTGCGGTCAGTGATGAAGAGATTCGGGATGATCTGGCAGAGCGGATGAGCGGGTATGCTTCCCCGCAGGCCTTTTACAAGGAAATGCAGACCCAGTTTGGCCTGACACCGCAAGACCTGCAGCAGGAATCCAGATATCAGATCCAGCTGGAAAAGATAGCGACAGAGCGGATAGAAGTGAGCGATGCGCAGGTGGACCGTTATCTGGAGCAGCATGAGCAGGAGACCGCCCAGCATCAGTACGATCTGGCATGGATTGAGACTGATACCGAGCAGGCTGCCGAAGAGGCGGTGCAGCGTATTGAGAATGGTGAGGAGTTTGCGACAGTAGCCGAAGAGATGTCCGTCGATTCCTTTTCCTCGGGTAAAGGAGGAGCACTGGGCTGGATCGATGAGGATGATCCCTTTCAGCCGCCTGAAGTGATCAAGGTCATTCAGCAGATGCAGGCAGGAGATATCGTGGGTCCTGTAGCGCTCAGCACCGGTCATTATGCGGTCGTGCAGGTCCGGGATATTCGCACGCCATCTTCCTCCAAACTGCAGATCAGCCGGGAGACCGCCAGACGTAAGGTGGCGCTGGAACAGGCAGAGCCGCTGACCGATATCGAGCAAAAATTGCGCAGCAAATATAAAGCGTATATTTTATCCGCCTCGCCTTAGGATTATAAGCCGGGAACATTGACATTGTCCGGTCGGATTGATAATATTAAATCATACTAAAACCAACTATTTTACTCGGATTAACACAGACTGTTGGCACATGGATTCAGTACATTTGTCCACAGCTGCGTTCCATTATTTGAAGGAGGGCAACAGCATGGCAAAAGTCGTAAATAACGTGACAGAATTGATCGGGGGAACTCCGCTCGTTCGTCTGAACCGTCTCGTATCGGAAGATAGCGCAGAGATTTACCTGAAGCTTGAGTATCAGAATCCGGGTTCCAGCGTTAAGGACCGGATCGCGCTCAGTATCGTGGAAGAAGCGGAAAAGCAGGGCGTACTCAAGCCGGGTGGAACGATCGTTGAAGCGACAAGCGGTAACACCGGTATCGGTCTGGCGATGGTCGCAGCAGCCAAAGGCTACAAATGCGTCATTGTAATGCCCGAGACGATGAGTATGGAACGCCGCAATCTGCTGCGTGCTTACGGAGCCGAGCTGGTGCTGACTCCGGGATCAGAAGGTATGAACGGAGCGGTCAAAAAGGCAGAGAGCATTCTGAGCGAGAATCCGGATTACTTTATCGCTGACCAGTTCCGCAACAAAGCCAATCTCAAAGTACACCGTGAGACGACCGGCCCCGAGATCGTAGAAGCGATTGAATCCATCGGCGGAACGCTGGATGCCTTTATTGCAGGGATCGGAACAGGCGGTACTATTACCGGAGCAGGCGAAGTACTGAAAAGCCATTTCCCTGACGTGAAGATATACGCGGTAGAACCGGCTGCTTCTCCAATTCTGGCAGGCGGACAACCGGGCCCTCACAAAATTCAGGGTATCGGCGCCAACTTTGTACCCGAGATTCTGAATCAGGACATCTACGATGAGATCATTCATGTAGAGAATGATGAAGCTTTTGAAATGGCTCGTCGTGTAGCCAAGGAAGAAGGCGTACTGTCCGGCATTTCTTCCGGTGCGGCTGTACACGCTGCACTCAAAGTCGCCAAGCAGCTCGGTAAAGGCAAACGCATCGTAGTCATCATTCCAAGTAATGGTGAACGATACCTGAGCACACCGCTGTACAACTTCGAAGCTTAATTAATATTAATTGGCCGTGATGCGGCTGATTCCGCGCCTCTGGTTTTCTCTGTCCACGGATGGAGAAGCAGGGGCGTTTTGCTTATTTGGTACTGAATAGGGCCGCGTTACAGGGCTATAGTTTAAACATATAGACGTATTTCGCCGCAGACCTTCTCAATTGCCGACCGCTTTAGTATACTAACGACAAACTACAGATGATCAGGTTGGGGGAAGCAGATTGACCAGAGTATGTATATCATTACAGGATTGGCAGCAATGGCTGGAGCAAGGGCACAACCAACTGCCTTATATAATGGAAATTCCGCTGGAGAGCCAGCTGCTGCCGGACAGCTGGGAATCCTTGTGGACCGAGCAGTATCCGCATTCCTTTTTACTGGAAAATGGGAAAAACGGTCGGTACACCTACCTTGGTCTGCAGCCGGTGTCTATATTGAGCGGACAGGACGATCAAGCAGAGGTTCAGAATTATACAACAACCGCAGCACATGCGGGACCGCCTATTCAACCAGTATCGGTTACTGCTCAGAATGGCAGGCCGCTGGAAGTGCTGCGGCAGTGGATGTCTGCGCACCGGGCGCCGCGGATGGCAGACCTGCCGCCTTTTACCGGAGGCTGTGTAGGATTCCTCAGCTATGATGTCGCCCGCTCGCTGGAGAAGCTGCCAAATCGGCTGCAGAATGATCTGGATCTGCCTGATTATGTCTGGATGCAATTCAACCAGGTCTGGGTCATCGATCATCATACGAACATGCTCTACTGCTGTACCCATACCGGGATCGACGAAGAACAGAGCGCTCAGCAGCCAAGCAATAGCCAAGACACCGATACATCCGCACCGGAATGGATAAGGCAAGCCTACCATCAGGCAGCACATCAGACGGACCGGATGCTGGAACAGTGGAATGCGCTGCAGCAGGTATCGACCATGGAGCAGCCACACTCGTTACAGCACCGTCAGCATTTTCTGATGAATCACCCGCTGTCTGCTACCGATTCACGGGCAGACCATGATCAGTTTACAACGGAATTTCAGCAGCCGCAGTTTGAACAGGCCGTACGAGCCGTGCAGGATTATATCCGCCAGGGTGACGTGTTTCAGGTGAATCTGTCTCTCCGCAGTCAACGGCAGATTTCCACTGCGCCGGAGTCCATTTATGAATGGCTGCGGGTTACCAATCCTTCGCCGTATATGGGGTTGCTGCGGCTGCCTGGCTTCCAGCTGGTCTCCGCCTCGCCGGAACTGCTCGTTTCGGTGATTGGAGATGATGTCGCTGCCCGGCCGATTGCCGGTACACGGCGCCGCGGCATGACCGAGCAGGAAGACCTGGCGATGGAAGCCGAGCTCACGGACAATGAAAAAGAACGTGCCGAGCATATTATGCTGGTCGATCTGCAGCGCAATGATCTGGGACGCATCGCCCGCTACGGGACTGTGCGCGTACCGGAGCTGATGACGATCGAACGTTATTCCCACGTGATGCATCTGGTATCCGGCGTAGAAGCGAAGCTGGCGGAAGACCGGGACGTCTATGATGTGATTGCCGCCGTTTTCCCCGGAGGAACCATTACCGGAGCTCCCAAGATCCGTACGATGGAAATCATCGAGGAACTGGAGCAGACCCGCCGTGGTGCCTACACCGGTTCGATGGGCTGGATTGACTATAATGGCAATATGGAATTAAATATTATTATCAGAACATTAACCATCAAGGAAAATACCGTCTATATGCAAGCAGGAGCCGGTGTAGTCATCGATTCCGATCCTTACCGTGAATACAGGGAATGCTTTAACAAATCGAGAGCGTTAGCCAGAGCCGTACTCTTGAGCGAACAATATGATGCGGCTCTGCAGAAAAGGGAGGAATACTGATGATTCTTGTAATTGATAACTACGATTCTTTTACGTATAACCTGGTACAATACCTTGGAGAGCTGGGCGAAGAGGTCATCGTACGCCGCAATGATGAGATTGATATGGAGGGCATCCGCGAGCTGGCACCGGATCATATTCTGCTGTCTCCGGGACCGTGCACGCCAACAGAAGCCGGCATTACCATCGACGTAATTCAGCAGTTCAAGGGCGAGATTCCGATCTTTGGTGTATGTCTGGGCCATCAGGCGATTGGACAGGCATTTGGCGGTAATGTCATTCGGGCAGAGCGTCTCATGCATGGCAAGACGTCTCCGATTCTGCATCAGAGCAGTTCGGTATTTGAGAACCTGCCGTCGCCGTTTACCGCGACCCGTTATCATTCCCTGATCGTGGAACGCAGCAGTCTGCCAGATTGCCTGGAAATTACGGCAGAGACCGCTGAAGGTGAGATTATGGGGCTTCGTCACAAAGAATATGCGATCGAAGGCGTTCAATTCCACCCGGAATCCATCGTCACGGATCATGGACATACCATTCTGCGTAACTTCCTGAGCCGTAAAGTGGACAAAGCTACTGTATGATGAAGTACGTCAGTATAAATGGTGTCATCACACCTACAGATCAAGCCGTGGTCTCCGTCATGGATCACGGCTTCTTGTATGGAATGGGTCTGTTCGAGACGTTCCGTACCTATAATGGACAGCCTTTTTTGCTGGATCGTCATCTGGAAAGGCTGCAGTCCGGCTGCGATTCGCTCCATATCCGCTGGCAAGCTGACGAGAAGCTGATCCGGCAGCAGATTCATGCCCTGATGCAGGCGAATGATCTGGCAGATGCGTATATCCGCTACACCCTGTCTGCCGGCATCGATATTTTGGGTCTGCCTTCCGGTGCGTATGAGCAGCCGACTATTGTTATTTATGCCAAAGCACTGCCTGATGCTGCTCCCCGCAAACCGAGCAGGAACGACACGGACGAGGGTTCATTCATCCCAGCAGCCGAACTGGAGCGCGTACAGCAGTATTTATCCGGCCGAAGCAAGTCGCTGCGCCGTCTGCACACTATCCGCAATACCCCTGAGGGCAGCGTTCGCCTGAAGTCGCTGCATTATATGAACAGCATTCTGGGCAAGCAGGAGCTGCAGCAGTATGGCGATCAGCCAGCCACAAGTGTAGAAGGATTGATGCTTACTGCCGGGGGAGACATTGCTGAAGGAATCGTGAGCAATGTATTTTTTGTCCAGGGAGGTCGTCTGCATACGCCTTCGCTGGAGACAGACATTCTGCCGGGCATTACCCGGGCGCTCGTAATGGAGCTGGCCGAACATATCGGCTTGCCGGTCGAACAAGGATTATACAGTTGGGACCGACTGCTTACAGCCGACGAGATTTTTCTGACCAACTCTATTCAGGAGATCGTTCCTGTGACCCGCTTGCTGGAGGAAGATCATTTTTCCAGCGTGCAGACCGAACAGGTGGGCAGGATGACTGCCCTTTTATATGCAGCTTATGAAAAGGAGGCATACCGCTTTTGAGACAGCCTGTACAGTACACACGGCAGTATACATGCGGTCCGGCGATACTGGAGCTGGGCCGCTCTACATTAATAATGGGTATTTTAAATGTTACTCCCGATTCCTTTTCGGATGGAGGCAGTTATACGTCGGTGGAGCGTGCTGTACAGCAGGCACACCGTATGATGGAAGAGGGAGCGGATATTATTGATATTGGCGGAGAATCCACCCGTCCAGGGCATGCTCCGGTCTCGGAGGAAGAAGAGCTCGCAAGAGTTATTCCGGTGATCAAAGCACTCCAGCAGCAGCTGCCTCATCTTCCGCTCTCCATTGATACGTACAAGGCAGAAGTTGCCAGACAGTCCCTCGCAGCAGGCGCCCATATCATTAATGACGTATGGGGAGGCATGGCGGATCCGGCAATGTTTGCTGTAGCCGCCGCAGCTAACTGCCCGTACATTCTGATGCATAACCGGCATGATATGGATTATACCGAGCTGGTTGCGGATGTGAAGACCGATCTGCAGCGGCAGATTACACTGGCACTGGATGCTGGTATTCAGCGGGACAATATCATTTTGGATCCGGGAATCGGTTTTGCCAAAAATGCGGATCATAATCTGGAGCTGATGAGCCGGCTGGATGAGCTGGCTGAACTGGGCTACCCTATGCTGCTGGGCACTTCACGCAAACGATTCATACGCACGGTGCTGGACCTGCCCGCAGATGATGTAGTGGAAGGTACTACTGCTACCACAGCATTTGGCATTGCCCAGGGCTGCCAGATTATTCGTGTACATGATGTGCAGCCCAACAAACGGATGGCCGTCATGTGTGATGCAATGCTGCAGGCCAGCAGATAGATCCGGAGCGTCAACAACCGACAGGAGGAGAAAAGTTAATGGATAAGATGATCATCAACCGAATGGAATATTACGGTTATCACGGTGTGTTTGAAGAAGAACGCAAGCTGGGCCAGCGTTTCTACGTGGATCTGGAGCTGGAGATGGATCTGTCTGAAGCCGGCAGAACCGACAATCTGGAGACGACGATCAATTATGCGGAGATCCACGAACGTGTCAAAGCCGTTGTCGAAACCAAATCCTTCAAGTTGATTGAGGCTCTTGCAGAATGTATTGCATCCACTCTATTGGAAGCTTATACTGGGGTACATGCATTGACCGTTAGAGTCACCAAGCCGCATCCGCCTTTTGATATTCATTTTCAGGGCGTTACCGTTGAATTGCGGCGTACACGAAAGTGAGCGTAGGTTGTGATGAACTCATCCGTCCCCTCTGAATATTCAGAGGCTTATATTGCTTTAGGCGCCAATCTGGGTAACCGGGAGCAGACATTGACCGAGGCGATACAGATGCTGGATGATCATTCCGATATTTCGGTCATCCGCTGCTCTGGATTTTATGAGACTGCCCCTGTGGGCTATGTCGATCAGCCTTCTTTTCTGAATATGGCACTCAGGCTGCATACGACCAAGCGTCCGCATGACTTACTGGCGGCACTGCTCAGTATTGAGAACCAGCTCGGCCGGATTCGCGATATACGCTGGGGACCACGTACCGTGGATCTTGATCTGCTGTGGATGGATCATCTGCATCTGCATTCCGAGACACTGGATCTGCCGCACCCTCGTATGCATGAACGTGCTTTTGTACTCGTGCCGCTGCAGGAGATTGTCACGGAAGAGACACCGGAGCTGTTTTCCTTTGTCGAAAATTCACTCATACAGGTCGCCGATCAGCAGCAGGATGTTCGTTATGTCAGCGCCTGCCCATTGTCCTTTAATTCAAAATTGAAATAAATTGCGGTACTGCGCCGCTGTCATAAAGGAGTGAATCATCGGATGTTAAAAATCGGTGATATTGAAATGAAAAACCGGGTCGTTCTCGCCCCGATGGCCGGCGTTTGTAATCCGGCATTCCGCCTGATCGCCAAGGAGTTCGGTACAGGATTGGTCTGCGCCGAGATGGTCAGCGACAAAGCAATTCTAAGCGGCAACAAGCGTACTCATGAAATGCTGTTCGTCGACGAGCGTGAAAAACCGATGAGCCTGCAAATTTTTGGTGGTGATCGTGCCTCTCTGGTCGAAGCGGCCAAAGTAGTTGATCAGGACACCAATGCGGACATTATCGATATCAATATGGGCTGTCCTGCACCCAAAATCAACAAAATCGATGCCGGTGCCCGCTGGCTGCTGGACCCTAACAAGATCAACGAGATGGTCGCTGCAGTCGTGGCCAACGTAAGCAAGCCGGTTACCGTCAAAATGCGTATCGGCTGGGATCATGATCATATTTATGTAGTGGATAATGCCAGAGCTGTCGAAGCGGCGGGCGGCAAAGCGATCAGCGTCCATGGTCGTACCCGTGAGCAGCTCTACACCGGCCAGGCAGACTGGTCTTATATCAAGCAGGCCAAAGAATCCGTCGCCATTCCTGTTATCGGCAACGGCGACGTGGTTACCCCGGAAGACGCCAAGCGCATGCTGGATACAACAGGCTGCGATGGCGTTATGATCGGCCGTGGTGCGCTTGGCAATCCATGGATGCTGTATCGTACGGTAGAATATCTCAAAACAGGCGAGCTGCCTCCGGATCCAACGGCCGAGGAGAAGATTCGTATCGCAATCTTGCATATGGATCGTCTGATTGCCCTGAAGGGTGAAGTGGTAGCCGTCAGAGAGATGCGCAAGCATCTGTCCTGGTACCTCAAAGGTCTCAAAGGCTCCGCCACCATCAAAAATTCCATTATGGAAGAGACCAGACGCGACGAAATGGTACGTATTTTGTATAATTTCCTGGAGAATCTGCCGCAGCATGTGGCATCCGCCGCTGACCATGAAGCGGTTCCTTTTGTACAGGTAAAGTGTGCTGCACCGGCAACCGTCTAATTCATCCATCGAACCATAACAGCTGATCCATAACTTTTTTGGGTCATATATAGTAAAAAACCGAAGTGCTTTTTACAGAGCCGCTTCGGTTTTTTTGCTGTTTTTGCTATTCCAAAGCCAGTCCGGCCTTTTGGTTGACATTTCACATTCATTCCCATATACTTTTGCAGTATAAATTTGCCTGAGTCAATGATTAGATATCATATACCCTCTGGGGAATTTCCCTGCGTCACTATTGTTTTGATAATCTTGCATGAGTCTTCGCTGCTTCTGAATCACTGGCTATTATCATGCTGGGAGACCCCAAAGCGAATTTTCGAAAATTATTCACATGACAGGAGAATTGGTTGAGATGAGCGATAAAGAATTCATTTTAACACAGGACGGTCTAAAGAAGCTGGAAGATGAATTGGAAAACCTCAAGTCCGTCAAAAGACGTGAGGTAGCGGAACGTATCAAAGTTGCCATTGGATACGGTGATATCAGTGAGAACTCTGAGTACGAAGATGCCAAAAATGAACAAGCCTTCATCGAAGGACGCGTTATTACACTGGAGAAAATGCTGCGCAACGCACGTATTATCAATAGTGATGAGATTGATACAGATGCGGTAAGCATTGGTGCAACCGTTATCGTTGAAGATCTGGAATTTGGTGACACGATGGAATACACAATCGTGGGTACGGCCGAATCCGATCCTTCCCAGAACAAGATTTCCAATGAAAGCCCGGTAGGCAAAGCCATCCTGGGCAAGCAAAAAGGTACGGTTGTTGATGTGAACGTACCGGCTGGTGTTATCCAGTACAAAATCCTGGAAATCAAAAGATAAGATTGTATGCATATACTTAACTGACCGGCGAAGAACACTTTCCCGGTACACTGCAGTAAGGATGTATACTTATCGTTTTACAAAAAAAGCTTCCCTAGGGGAGCTTTTTTCTTGAAATAAGCCCTATTTTCGTTAAATCAGCAGCAATATCGTTTTTAGAGATTTCAGATTGGCACCAAATCAAGTACACTATAATTATATGGCTTTTTGACTGAATACGGCTGCTTATCATATTTCTGCATCCCATCGGCATGACAGAAGCCGGCAAGTTATTACCTTAAAGGAGTTGAGACCCAGCGATGTCTGATGAAACATTGAATCCTGGTCAAGAACAGGAAAACATAAGTGAGAGTGAACTGAACGAACTACTGCAGGTGCGCCGTGACAAACTGGATGAACTGCGCGGACTGGGCATCGACCCATTTGGTAAAAAGTTCGTACGTACATCCAATGCGGCAGATTTGCTGCACACCTACGAGACGATGACCAAGGAAGAGCTTGAAGAAAAAGAAGTAACCGTCAGTCTGGCAGGTCGTATCATGACCAAGCGCGGCATGGGTAAAGCAAGCTTTGCACATATTCAGGATCTGAGCGGACGTATCCAGATCTATGTGCGTAAAGATACCGTGCCTGAAGCCAAATACGAAGCATTCACTATTCTGGATCTTGGAGATATTGTCGGTGTCACCGGTACTGTCTTCAAAACCAAAACAGGCGAGACGTCCATTAAGGTCAAAGATCTGGAAGTACTCACCAAATCCCTGCTGCCGCTGCCGGATAAATATCATGGTATGAAAGATGTAGAGCTGCGTTACCGCCAGCGCTATGTCGATCTGATCGTGAACCCGGAAGTACGGAAAACATTTATCACCCGTTCCCGCATTATCCAATCGATGCGCCGTTATCTCGATTCCCTCGGCTACCTCGAAGTCGAGACACCAACACTGCATGCGATTGCCGGCGGCGCTGCTGCCAAGCCGTTCATCACGCATCATAATGCGCTGGATATGGAACTGTACATGCGTATCGCCCTGGAACTGCACCTCAAGCGCCTGATTGTTGGCGGTCTGGAGAAAGTATACGAGATCGGCCGTGCCTACCGTAACGAAGGTACATCCACTCGTCATAATCCGGAATTTACCATGATCGAATTGTACGAAGCCTATGCGGACTACGAAGATATTATGGATCTGACCGAGAGCATGGTTGCCCATATTGCCCAGGAAGTGCTGGGTACAACACGCATCCAGTATCAAGGCCAGGAAGTGGATCTGACACCGAAATGGCGCCGTGTATCCATGGTAGACGCTGTCAAAGAAGTCAAAGGTGTAGACTTCAGCGTACACATGACCGATGCCGAAGCACAGGCACTCGCCAAAGAACACAATGTAAAAGTGGAGCCGCATATGACATTCGGTCATATCGTGAATGCTTTCTTCGAAGAGTTCGTAGAAGAGACGCTGATCCAGCCTACGTTCATTACCGGTCACCCGGTAGATATCTCTCCACTGGCCAAAAAGAACGAAGCCGATCCTCGTTTCACCGATCGCTTCGAGCTGTTCATCGTCGCCCGCGAACATGCCAACGCCTTTACCGAGCTGAATGATCCAATCGACCAGCGTCAGCGTTTCGAAGCGCAGCTCGTCGAAAAGGAAAAAGGCAACGACGAAGCGTTTGAGATGGACGAAGACTTTATCCGTGCACTGGAATACGGTATGCCGCCAACAGGTGGACTGGGTATCGGTATCGACCGTCTGGTTATGCTGCTGACAGATGCAGCATCTATCCGTGACGTCCTGCTCTTCCCACATATGCGTAACCAGGCACACGAATAAGCAATGATCCCTGCAGCCGGAATCAGTCATGTTCTATTACTATAATGAGTAAGAGTGATGATTGTTAGTAAGCTTCTATGCTATATGATTGCTGTAAAGTATCCTGGTCTACTATCTATGCTGCTTATCGGTTTCATGCAAGCTCTGTTTCTTGAGCAGCCTATACCAAAATACAGGTTATAGAAACTACTGCAGCATTTATAGAGGATGTTCCAGTATAGCGAATAGAACAGTTACAACCTAATATGCCAAAGGCCTGCTCTCAGTTGCAAGAGAGCAGGCCTTTTTATATCTTGGTTTTTCACGATCCAGAGTATCGGTATCCATTTCCGATATAACTGTCAGCCCACGAAGTATATACGCAGGTTTATTAACGATTAAAAATGCTCAAGTAGGTACACTCACCACTACCAACTGCTTTACATGATTACTATAGAAAGACTGGGGTAGCGTTAGAAAGACCCGATGACGTCAAAGCATTATCTTTTTGATAAGAGAGGCTGCATCCCTACTACAATGGCCGATCCAACTTATTGCCACTAGTATCTGTATTGGTACTACTATACTTCTTATAATTGTGGGAGCAGTTATATAGGAGTAGCGATATTGATGATATACAGATATATAGAAGTGAAAGCAATGCAGGATGCAAAGTTCCTTGGTAACCACCAGAGGGTACGAAAGCAAATAATCGCAATATACATCATTTGAAATATTCTATCTAAAGCTCCTATATAGACAGTTAGCAGAATTAGTGATCACTTTAATTTATAAGCATAAAGAATTTATTTATAAAGTGCTTGCCAGGTAAGCTAATATGTGTTATTCTATAAACCCAGTCGCGATACGGCGTTAAGCCAGTGACTGCTTATCATTACAGCAATCACATTGAAAGTCAAAAACTCCTTCAAAAAAAGTTGTTGACAGATGATTGCGAACATGATAAGATATAAAAGTTGTCACCGAGAGACACGGCGACGATGAAAAAGACTTTGATCTTTGAAAACTGAACAACGAGTGAGTGAAGAACTTAGTTCTTCAAAATATAGAGAACAGCAATGTTCTCGTCAGCAAGGAATGAGCAAGTCAAACACTTTATGGAGAGTTTGATCCTGGCT
>NZ_LAQP01000021.1 GCF_000971965.1 Paenibacillus wulumuqiensis | reverse complement strand
GCTCCGCTTCCTCCGCGGCCTGCTGCGCAATTTCTGCCTCTCTTTCCTGATACCTTTGCAAATTATACGCTTCCCAGGCTTTGCGCTGTGTCTCATTATCCCAGCGCAGACGGACATCTTCCGGGATCTGGCGATAGGATTGTTCCAGGCTGACTTGTGAGGTCCAGCCGATTGGACTAAAAGGAGTCAGTAGCGCAATACGAGCCTGGGTCATGACTTTGCCTGCCCACCAGCGGCGGTAATGCTGGTCCAGGTCATCCACGCGCCCGGCCCAATCGACGAAGCCATTCGCTACGATATGACCGAGCTGGCTCCAGCTCATTGGGCGATGATTCGAAGATGCGCGGGCCGCGGCATGGTACACCTGACTGGCTGCAGCAGTTACGATTCCCTGACTGCCTCCACCGGAGCGCCGGGCAGGTACGCTGGCATTGACCTGCATCAGGGCACCTGTTACTTTGGCTAGCGGATTGTTGATGCCGAGCAGCACTTTGCTCGTTGTTTTGGCCGGAATGGCGCCTGCCACTTTGGACAATAGTCCGAGCAGGCCATCCGACTTGGCTTTTTGGGCAGGGGGTGTGATTTTGGCCTTGGGAGCTGCCGCGTGAGTTTGTGCTTTTTGCTGCTGCGCGGCTGCCTGGCCCGCCTGGTAAGCCTGAATGCTCATCAGTGGCGGCTCGGGAACGGGTGCCAGATCGGCGACATATACCGGAGCTTTGACTGTTCCCACCTGATGGATGGTTGGCGAATGGATATCCGTATCCCCATCTACGATCATACTGCTTTGGCCGCCCTTGAGGTGGATCGCCCGGGCTGCTTCCAGTGACAGGGTCTGTGCGGCATTTAGCGCTATACTGCCTCCCTGAATCCCTATATTCCCCGGGCTGCTGATCTCGATTCCACTGTCAGGCTGCAGGGATATGGTCATGCTGCCTGATGTGGACAGCCGCAGTTCCTGTCTATCCATTTGCAGCTGATTACCCGCCGGATGGCTCCATACTTTGGTGTCGGGATCATGGATAGCCGCGATCTGCTGGCGCAGCGTACCGGTTACATAGCTGCTGCCTTCCCAGGGCAGCGGAATATACAGTTCGACCTGCTCCCCCTTTTCCGGCATATCGTACCAGCCGGTATGCTTTTCAGCCGCATACGGTGTACTGACGGGAAACCAGATCAGTTCCTTGTTCGTTGCTGCTTGAGGGTGATTGCGATGATACTCCTCGTCGATATCCAGCTTCATCCGAACAAAGTCAGCAGCCACTTCCTGTACAGCTCCGGTTAGCGTGATACCGGTCGTTTGCTCATTCTCATAGCGGTAAAACTGAATCTGTTCCGCTCGCTGCAATTCATAGGCGGTCTGTACTAGCCCATCCTGCAGCCGACTCTTGGCTTCCACGACGATCAGTTCTGCCGATCCTGCACTGGCTGGCATCGTCAGATGGTCACCGAGCGCATAATACTGGAGACTATCGATATAGTAGGATACATAGCCCGGCTGATGGCGAGCAGCAGACACTTCCGGATTTTGCGAACCGGCAGGATATGCCGCTGGACTAAATTGCCCGGATGAGAGGTCTGCAGCTTGCACGGAATCATGGGCAGCTGAATGTGTTGCAGCGGGAGCATCATTATAGGATGAATACGCCGGATTCATCTGTCCAAATGTTTTACGAATCCGGTAAAATGTATCTTCACCAAGCACATGACGCCTGCCTTCCGGCATACCAAAAAATAGTTTTGGTGAGGCAGCGATCGTATCCGGTACGAGCACCGAGCTAAAGCGGGAAGCCAGCCGTTTCAGAAACTGCCAGTCGGTCTCGTCATACTGCAGCACCAGGCTGTCCAATCTGGCGGAATCCGATACGGTATCGATGGCATCCCCATACGTATACTCACGTACAAGCCGGGTAACCAGATCGTCATACGTCTGATCAGCATTCTGAAAAGAACGCCGCTTGCGTTCGATATCCATTTGACCCGACTGGGAGATCGCTTCAAGCTCAAATGTATACACGCTGCGGATACAGTGAATGGTGAACCGGGTAATCACGCCATGGAACAGACGCTGGACGGAATGTCCACCGGCGTCCAACTGACGCAGTACGACAGGCTCACCTTCGAAATCGTGGTGAACCGATGCTGCGCCCTGTTCTTCCGGTATGATACCGGTGACGAACATATAGCCATGCTCATTGATTTTACGGGTAATCGTCAACTCATTCAAGCGCTGCGGATGAATCGGTCCATCCAGCCGCAGACTCTCATAGCCGATTCCCTGATGTAGTAAAGTCACGGGTATGTAGTCTCCTGTCTTAAAAATCTAATTCCTGCCCATCATCCTCAATTCGGATATTGCCTGCATACAGGCATTGATGGGTACAATTGTGCGTCAAGGCCGGCTGCCCTTCGATCAGTACATCCGATTTGCCGTTTAGCCACGGCTGGGTCAGCACAGGGATGCACGGTGCTTTTTTGACTCCGTAGATATCGACTATCTGACTCGCCTGTACGGCTGGATTGAGCGGGCTGGAGCAGTTGCCGAATGACTTGATATTTGTGCCGGGCAGGTAGTCTCCGATATTCATTTGAGCTTTATTTTTGACGTATACTCCATGGCTGAATGGGCGCTTGAGCCGGGTCGGCTGGGTGCCATAACTGCAGCTAAGAATAGCGCCTGCAACGACATAACTCTTTTTGGCTCCACTGCCGGGCTGTACCTGTGCATGGTCCATATCGATCTTCCTTTCATTGTTTTTGGGCTTCTATAGGTATACGCAGCAGTCGAATGCCTGTATACGAACGGCGGAGCAGGCTTTCGGCTGCTGCCAGATTCACATACACATACGGTTCGCGCAGACCGGATATGCGAAATAGAGGCTGATCGATCTTGTCATGATCCAGTACCAGATGCTTTAATGTGCCGTCAGGTCGGAATATCGTCTGCTCTGACAGAGCGTCGATCACAGGCGGCTGCAGCAGCCAGTACAGATGCTGACTGCCACGCCGAATATCCGTCAGCATCACTGCACGCCATCCGGTATCCGGCAGGAATAGTTCCAATAATGACTTGACCCGGCCGGATACGAGTGGTGCCGGAGAATCCAGCAAATCCGGATAGATCGTATTACGTTCTTCCTGAACATGTACAGTCAGCGGAAGCTGTTCCTCGCCTGGTGCCGATATGGCTCCCAGCAGTTCCTGCTGCCGGAGCAGAGACCATGCAGGAGGCTGGATCCGATGGATAATACGCTCATCCGCGAGCAGCTGAAAATATCTCATTGCAGCCTGCCTCCTTTGCCTGCTAGATGATCCCGCATCACTGTTCTGTTCAGCTGATCGGGGGATATTATCGCGCCTGTAAAATCGGTCTGGTCCACTATCGCACCATTTAGCGAAGCTCCCAGCAGATTCGCTCCGACAAAAGATACTCCTGTCAGATCACAATGATCGAGACAGGCTCCGCTCAGATCGACTCCCTGCAGTACAGCATCCTTCATGATCGCTCCGCCAAAATCAGCTTCTCGCAGATCGGCATCGGTAAAATCCGTCTGTTCCAGCACACTGTCCCGGAAACAGGCACGATAGAGAGAGGCTTTTTGCAATGTACTTCCTGACAAATCCGCTCCGGTAAACTGTACACTGTCAAATCCGAGCATTTCCCAATCCAGTTCTGCCAATCCGGCAGCCCCCATCACTCCATCCAGTGTACAGTTTCGCAGCACACAACGGCTGAAATCTGCGCCATGGATCATACTCAGCGCGAGCGTTACCCCATCCAGTGTGCAATTCTGCCATACCGTTCCGACCAGCACACCAAAGCTCAAACGGCAGACCTTCGCATGCACACGCCTGAATGTTGTGTACCGAAAATCCATCTCACTATAGTCACCCAGAGAGAGCTCCGCATCATGAATATCCTGATATCCATACGCATACGGCTGCTTCTCTGCCAGCCATGCATGAAGAGCCGCTGCATTCATTTCATTTCGATCTTCCTTATAAAGGTAAGTATTCTGGTCCAGATACTCTCCTGCCCGAATCTCCAGCTGCAGCGCACGCTGCAATTCCATATACGCTGGCCGGTTCATTGCATGCCGTACCGCCTTGCGCAGTATCATCATCATGACCTGATGAAAATAATCCGCTTCTTCCAGCCTGATCTCATCCAGTTCCAGCTCGCTTATTTTCCAGCCTGCCGAAGCCGCTTCCTGAATAATTCTCTCCAGTAGCTGATGCCAATACTGGAAAATACAGTTTCCTTCATATTCATACTCGACAGGGTTCGGATCCAGTACTCCACGCTCATCCGCCGCCTGAATTAGATAGGCCGGATGTCCATCGAGCAGTCCCGTACGCAGGAGAGAGTAAGTGATGTAATGAATTTCGCCTTTACGTCCTTCCAGCTGCTGCTGTCGGATATGGTTACAGCATCCGATGAAATTACTGCTGATTTCCTCTATCCATCCAGCCTGCCATTCCTGTCTGTTCTGCTCAAGCTGCTGCTGTATGTACAGCCTAGCTTTGCTGCGTATATGCTGCTTTTGTTCTGTAGTCATGCTGTTAAAGAAGTATATGATTGCTCACCTGCTTTGCATTTCGTCATTCTGTCTATGGCTGTCCATCAGTTGGATTTCACCTCTGCGCCTTTCATATCCGCCGTGCCGCTTAGTTCAATATGGCTGCCATTACAATCCAGCGTCAGCGAGCCGCCTGCTGACAGATTCATCGTTTTGCCGGCGGACAGGCTCAGATCACCGCCTGCCGAGATGCTCACCTGCTGATTGCTGACAATTTGAATCCCGTTCTGGTTATCCAGCTTGATAAATACGGCTCCATCCTGTGCACTGACTGTAATCCCATCCGGAGCGAGCTGGATCTCGCGACCATGCGGGGTACGCCAGATTTTCACGCTGGGATCCGACAGTTTGTTATCTCCTGCATTTCTCTTTGCTCTGCGGATGGCTCCGCGTGCATAGGCGTCTTCCTCCCGGCTGCCGGGGAAATAAAGGCTGACCGGGTCCCCTTTTTCCGGCATCACGTACCAGCCAGTATGGTTGCCTGCACTGTACAGCGTAGAATAGGAGAACCAGTGTGCTTTGGATACATCCTGCTGCGGATCACAGTCCAGGTGAATACGCACCTGATCCTGCTGCACATCCAAGACAGTACCGCTTAGCGATGCACCGGCCAAATTTTCCTGATAATAACTTCTCTGCCGCAGCCCTTTATACGTACAGAGTACGTACAGATGGCGGAGCAGCCCACTATGCATGTCCGTGTAGACTTCGGTCACATATAGGCTTTTCCCCTGAAAATGGACATGACCGCCCAGATCAAGCACCTCATCCGTCTCCACTTCATAGACGATAAAATCTCTTTCTTCCAGCGAAGTCCCATCATTCTCCTGAAAATAACGAAAAGGAACCAGCTGCTTGCGCACGGTATACCGGGTATGATCCAGCACTATCGGCTGGTACGTATCCTGGATGCCAAAATAAAACTTGGGCGTATCAAACTGGGCTACCGGCATCAGACTCGTATGATAGCGTGAAGCCAGACGACGCAGGAATTCCCAATCAGTCTCTCGGTACTGGATCGCGATACGCTTCATTGCACCACCGCCTGTCGCACCATCGATCACATCGAGTCCTTCATAATGATGACCGATCTGCTCCAGCAGCTGCGGCAGTGTCATCTCTGTATCCTGAAACGAACGGATACGGCGCTGCACATCCATCCGGTACGTATGCGAGACAGCTTCCACCTCCAGATAATAGACGCCGCGAACAACCTTTATCTCTACCGACAGAGCGATACCGCTGAACAGCGGCTTGATCTCGCCATTGTCCTGCAGCTGGCTCACCTGTATAACCGTGTTGGCTTCGGTGCTGTTAATGTAGCTATCCTGCATTTCTTCGGGAATAATTCCGGTAAAATACAATCGTGTATGCTCGTTGATCTTCTTGCTGAGTGTAAACTGCTCCAGATTCACCAGCGGAAATGGCTGAATCTGCAAATTATGATAATCCAGGCTCATATGTATTCTCCTCTATGGTCAAAAAGCGCAGCGAGCGGATCAGAATCTCCGTCACCGGCTTCCAGTGTTCAATTTCTGCAGCTTCACAATGAAAGGTGCCAATAATCAGCTTGCCCTGGTCATTCACCAGCAGCATTTCGTTATACATCTCGCCATCTATAATAGATACGACAAATCGGATCACAGCTATTGTGAGATGGTCCGTTTTGATCATCTCTACTCCCTGCCAGCTGAGGATCGGCTGTATCCGCCGGATCATCTCGCCCAGCTGCCGGGCTGTCGTCCCCAGTTCCTCCTCTTGGATCTCCATATCAGTGGGACTCCATGTAAAATCCACTATACCCTCGGGTTCCGCGTAGATCACCTGCGGGCGATGCTCCGATGGATACTTGATACGAACTTTCTCAATAGACATCTGCCCAAAATGATCAGGCAGCAGGCATTCCAGTCTCTCGCTTAACAGCTGAACGGCTCTAAAGCGCGTGGGTCTTCCTTTGATATTAATCCGCAGCTCTGCATCTGCTGCAGAAGCAGTGGTTATGGACTGCATACCGGCTTCCTTTTCCGATGATACCGGAAGTCCTTGTCCTGCCGGTTCCGCAGCATCCAACGATTGCTTCGCTGCTCGTCTCCCGTACAGCTGTGAGACAATATACTCATCCATATGTTGCAATGTACACACTTCTCCTTCCCTTCCTTGTATAATTTTATTAAATATGATGTAAAATTCCTATTCTTCTAAAGTCTTAAATGAATAGGTAGTAACGTTACGTGGATACGTATGATTCCATACACCCAGATCATAGTACATATTACAGTATTTATACCTATCGAATACGCTTACTCCTCCATAATCTGGATATTCACATAAGATAAAATAATATCTTACCTGCTTAGGTTTGCGTAAATGTGTAAATATTCTCTATCTTATCTCTTAACTATTGTGCGAACTTTTTATCGATATGTAAGCTATCGTTTGATAACAGAAAAGAGCAGCTATTTGCTGCTCTTTCTGTCTGATATCTGCTATTGTCTGATCCATTTCCCATTCCATGCTATGCTTCTTTGTTACATCTCACTCCATCTATCCCTTTTTCACCAGTGCCTCCCGTAGTGCTTCCACCGTAGTCAGCGGCTCATGACAGACAAAGCCTTCGCAAATATAGGCGGTCGCGCCATCCTGCATGCCCATATCCGCCAGATGCGGCAGCAGTGCACGGGTAGCTTCGCCGTCGGTTCCGGCATTGTTCAGCAGCAACGCCGCGAACGGACGATATGCTTTCTGGGTCTCGGCGATCATTTCCTGGTAGGACAGATCTTCCACTTTGCCAGCCAGCACAATCTCTTCCGTACCGTGCAGCATCTGCATACCCGCCAGCAGCATCATCGCATACCCGGACGGATACTGCTTCACGGTTCCGGCAAAAGCATTGAGCGTACGCTCGGCATAGCCGCGCAGCTCCTCATCCTGGGTAACAGCCGCTAGACGGGCAAGCGTCCAGGCGGCTACCGAGTTGCCGGATGGCATGGCGCCGTCGTACGTTTCTTTGGTCCGGGTGAGCAGCTGTTCACTGTCATTGCCAGCAAAGTAGAATCCGTCATTCTCTTCATCCCAGAAGAGAGCGATCAGCTGATCCTTGAGAATCAACGCCCGCTCTAGCAGCACGGTCTGCCCAGTTGCTTCATACAGTTCCTGCAGTCCCCAGATCAGATAAGCGTAATCATCCAGATAAGCCGGATAGGCGGCATGTCCATCCCGGTAGCGGGCGAGCAGTCGTCCATCTTCGCGGCGCATATGCTGCCAGATAAAGTCCGCTGCCCGCATTGCTGCCTGTGCATATTCCGGCTTCTGCAGACGCTTGCTGCCACGTGCCAGGGCCGCGATCATCATGCCGTTCCAGGAAGTGAGTACTTTGTCATCCTTGGACGGATGGATGCGCTGCTCCCGGTAGTCGAACAGCTTTTGCCGGGCTTCTTCCAGATCGGTCAGCAAAGCCAATTCGTTCAGATCACGCTGCTCGGCAATCTCGGCTGCAGTGAATGGGATCAGATTCGGAATATTTGACCCTTCAAAATTGCCTTCCGGCGTAATATCGTAAATATTGCAGTACTTGTGCATCTCTTCCAGACCGAGCACTTCCTCGATCTCATCCCGGTCAAAGACGTAGAACTTGCCTTCTTCCCCCTCGGAATCGGCATCTTCTGCACAGTAGAATGCCCCTTCCGGTGAAGTCATATCCCGCAGTACATACGTAAAGACCGATTCGGCGATCTGGGCATAGCGTCGCTCATTCGTCAGCTGATACGCATCCAGATACGTAATCGCCAGCAGAGCGTTATCGTACAGCATTTTCTCAAAATGCGGTACCAGCCACTTCTCATCTGTCGAATACCGGGCAAAGCCAAAGCCGATATGGTCATAAATGCCGCCGCGATACATGCTGTCCAGCGTATGCTTGACCATCTCCAGCGCCTGCGGTTCCTGGTAAGTCTGGTAGTAGGCGCTGAGGAACATCAGATTATGCGGCGTCGGGAACTTGGGTGCTGCACCGAACCCGCCATATACCTCATCAAAGGAACTGACGAACGTCTTGTACCCGCGGTGAATAATATCTTCACTGAACTCGCCATGCTGCGTCTCGTTCGCATACAGCATCATGCGCTCGACGATATCATCGCCTGCCTTGACGATCCGGTCACGATCACTGTTCCATTGTTCCCGGATCTGGGTGAGCATATCGATTACACCGATGCGCCCGTACTTGGTCGTTTTCGGGAAATAAGTGCCTGCATAAAATGGCTTTTGCTCGGGTGTGAGCAGCACGGTCAGCGGCCAGCCCCCCTGTCCGGTCAGTGCCTGACAGTAAGCCATATACAGATTGTCGATATCCGGACGTTCCTCCCGGTCGACCTTGATCGGAACAAAGTACTCATTCAGAACAGCTGCTACCTCTTCATCTTCAAAGCTCTCGCGCTCCATGACGTGACACCAATGACATGTGGATGTAATCCTCCGCTAGGAATAACCTACAGACAGAAACACCGGCTTGCCCTCCCGTTTGGCTTTGGTGAACGCTTCGGTCCCCCAGGCCATCCAGTCGACCGGATTGTGGGCGTGCTGCAGCAAGTACGGAGACTTTTCATGGATCAGGCTGTTCGTATGTTGATGGTTACCTTCGATAAATTCGCGCATGATTGATTCCTCCTTGGGTTTGTTATTGATAATATAACCGAATATGAGAGGAAAGAAAAAAGAACCGTCTATAAAAGACGGTTCTCTTTCTGGTATGCCATCCTCTTCTAGTGATCCAGGAACACCAGCTGAATAAAGAACAATACCGCAAAAATATAAAAGATCGGATGAACTTCTTTGCCTTTGCCGCGAAGCAGCTTGAGCAGCGGATAGAAAATAAATCCGAATCCGATCCCTGTCGCAATACTGTGGGTCAACGGCACCAGGATGATGATCAGGAAAGCTGGAAAAGCTTCTTCGAGATCTTTCCAGTTGATTTTGCTGATCACGCTAATCATGAAGTAACCGACAATAATCAGTGCCGGTGAAGTGATCGCCGGGATACCGGAAATAACACTTACGATCGGGGAGAAGAACAATGTGAGCGCCAGCAATATGCTAACTACGATCGCTGTCAGTCCGGTTCTTCCTCCTGCAGCAACACCTGTACTCGACTCAATATATGCCGAGGTCGGACTTGTTCCGAGCAGAGAGCCAGCCGTCGTTCCCACTGCATCTGCGAGCAGTGCGCCGCGGGAACGCGGGAATTTCCCGTCTTTGTTAAGCAGTCCTGCCTGCTCTGCCACGCCAAGCATTGTCCCTGTCGTATCAAACAGAGTGATCAGCAGGAAGGTAAAGATAATCGTGTACAGCCCACTTGAAAATACACCTGCCAGATCCAGCTGGAACGCCGTTGTTGCCAGACCATGCGGCATTGCCACAATCGATGCCGGCAGCTGGAACAGTCCGAGAATCCAGGCCAGAATCGTAGTTACGACCATACCGATAAACAGATACCCTTTGACATTATAGGCCATCAGTACAACCGTAATCAGCAATCCGATAATCGTCAGATACGTCATTGGTGACGCCAGATTACCGATCGTGATCAAGTTGGATTCCGAAGCGATAATCACACCGGAATTCTGCAGACCTACCGTCGTAATAAATAATCCAATACCTGCTGTAATCGCATGCTTCAGACTCGCAGGAATCGCATCCAGCAGCATATAACGGAAAGAAGTGACCGATAAAACAATAAACAAAAGCCCTGCAATAAATACCGCTCCCAGAGCAACCTGCCAGGTCACTCCGTATCCACTCACCACACTATATGCAAAAAACGCATTAAGCCCCATACCGGGTGCCAAAACGATCGGATAATTCGACCATAATCCCATGATCAGGGTCGCCACAATACTTGCCAGTATGGTAGCAATAAATACTCCGTTAAAATCCATCCCTGTGCTGCTCAATATGCCAGGGTTAACGATCACAATATAAACCATCGTGAAAAAGGTAGTGAGCCCCGCAATAATTTCAGTTGAAACGGTCGTGCCTCTTTCTTTGAGCTTGAACCAGTTGTCCATGTAAAGCCAGCCTCCACGCCATCGGTTATTCATAAACGCCAAAAATCCTAATTCTTTTATTAAGAACGCAATTTTCGCGCTGCTGTATTGGTCATTAGGATTCAATAAGAGCAGTGTATGAATAAAATCAAGGCATCTATTTATTATTTTTAACCCGATTCACCTTTCGAATTTTAATGAATTTAACATGCTTTGTCAACGAAAATTGTATCTTTACTTCATTATTCACGAACTATTCATCTGACACATTCATTATTCATTCGTTTTTTATGCATGAGAGATGGGAATATGATCCACCACAATTCAACACGGCGACGCTGTATGCAGGGCACTATGGCAAGCAGAATCACAGACTTTGATAGAATGATAAATCGTATTTGCAAACGGAATATGCGTCTGATACTGGGTATCTTGGTTAATCATTCTTCAACCGAGCATATCCGGCTGCAGGCATCGTACCATCCAAAGATGCTGTATATATCCAAATAATTATTTTGCAGCACTCCTGCATCGGATGATGGTTCCCCTGGCAATAACCGACCAAATCAGGCATTTCTTCTAGCAGTACAAACAAAGCGGCAGGTTATGCTATATGACCCTGTTTGGCAGTACAAAGGCTGACTTCAGCCAGAAAAGCAAGAAAGTATGATCGAAAGCAGTCTACTTTATTTTTTTATGAGTTTGAAACATTCAACAAACTGCTGTTCACATGGCATACGAATTACATAGGCGGGGGCTGGAATGCACCCTTCTGAAACTACCATGATTTACCACACGTCCTTTCGCTTTTGCAGGCTACAGATCATCCTGGGCTGCAAGTGTCAGCGCGCCGACTTCGATGCTGCAGGAAGCGCAGATATGCCAGAAAATGCAAGACATGCGTAAGGGAATCATTCATTTGCTCGAATGTCATATCTTTTAAATATGGGGTAACCCGGGAGTTTGTCCCGTATGAGCCCAAAAGAATGGAGATGAACACATGTCGGTAAAAAGAGAAGATGTTGAGAAGATTATTGAAGCCATTGGCGGCAAGGATAACATCGAAGTCGCTACGCATTGTGTCACACGGCTTCGTTTCTCGCTGCTCGATGAAAGCAAGGTCAACAAACAGGCGCTGGATGATAACGAGCTGGCCAAAGGCCATTTCTCCACACAAGGGCAATTCCAGGTCATTATAGGGCCGGGTATTGTGGACAAGGCTTATGAAGAATTGATAGCGATTACCGGAGGCCAGCGTGCCAGCAAGGAAGATGTCAAAGCCGCAGCCATCAAGCATAAAAGTCCTATCCAGCAATTTATCAAAACCCTGTCCGATATATTCATTCCCCTGCTGCCTGCACTCGTCACCGCAGGTCTGCTGCTCGGGATCAACAATTTGCTCACCGGGCCAGATATTTTCTATAAAGGGCAATCTCTTGTTGAAGTGTTTCCGCAGTGGGCGGACTTTGCAGCGATCGTCTATACGATTGCCAGTACGGCCTTCACCTTCCTGCCTGCACTGGTCGGATGGTCGGCAGCGACGAGGTTTGGCGGCAGTCCGCTGCTCGGCGTCCTGCTCGGTCTGATTCTGGTCAACCCTTCCCTGCTCAGCGCATACGATTATGCCAAAGCCTATAATGCAGGAACCGTACCCACCTGGAATCTGTTCGGTTTTCATGTAAATGCCGTCGGTTATCAGGGACAGGTCCTGCCGATGCTCGTCGCCGCCTACGTATTGGTCGTGATCGAGAAATGGCTCAATCGAAAGGTACCCGATTCGTTGAAGCTGCTGGTCGTAGCGCCTGTCGCTCTGCTTGTCACCGGATTTCTCGCTTTTGTCATTATCGGTCCGGTTACCTTTACGGTCGGTAATTGGCTCACTGCCGGCGTGGTGTGGGTTTTCTCCACGGTTCCATGGCTCGGTGGTCTGCTGTATGGCGGTCTGTATGCCCCGCTCGTTATTACCGGGATGCATCATACGTTCCTCGCGGTCGATCTGCAGCTGATCAACTCGACCGGTGGTACATTCCTGTGGCCGATGCTGGCGCTCTCCAATATTGCGCAGGGTTCCGCAGCACTGGCGATGATGTTCGTAATCCGCTCACAAAAGATGAAAAGCCTTTCTGCCACGACTTCGATTACGGCATTTCTCGGCGTAACCGAACCGGCGGTATTTGGTGTCAATGTTCGTTTTAGATATCCGTTGTTTATGGGTATGCTCGGTTCGGCGATCGGCGGCATATTGCTGACGATGAACAATGTCAGAGCATTTGCTGTCGGTGTCGGCGGATTGCCCGGATTCCTGGCTATTGATGTAGGCAACTGGGGTACGTTCTTTATCGGTATGGCGATATGTCTTGTTGTTCCTTTTGCCGGTACACTGCTCTGCCGCAAGCTGATTATACGCAAGCAGGAAGCCGCTGGAGAGTCTGTGGAAGAGGATATTGCCGATGATGATGTGAGAAAGGTTGAGAACGGTCGCAGTCCGATGAAGGATTCCGATCAGGTACCTGCTTCTGGCTCTTCCGCATCGGCCAACGATGTGGATGTACTGGAACTGCTGGCTCCCATCTCGGGTAAAGCGGTTACGCTGGATAATGTTCCTGACCCGGCCTTTGCCGAAAAACAAATGGGTGAAGGTATTGCGATCGAACCAACAGATGGCAAGGTATATGCTCCATTCGACGGTACTGTAGCCCATGTCATCGACAAGAGCAAACATGCTGTTATTCTGGAACATGCCAGCGGTGTGCAGATCCTCGTTCATATCGGTATTGATACGGTAGGTTTGAAAGGCGAAGGATTCAAAGCCCATGTCGCTACCGGTGATACCGTGACCAAAGGACAACTGCTGCTGGAGTTCAATATGGAGACGATCAAGGCAGCCGGTTATCCGACGATCTCCCCGATCATTGTACCGGTCGGTCAGGATATGATCGAACGTATTGAAGAGATTCCCGGTTCTGCCGAAGCCGGCAAAACACCGGTCATCCGGATTCATCTGACCAAAGCGCATGTGTAACTCATCCGTGGATTACCGAATTTAATAGTATGTACCGTATCGTCTGCTGTTCGGCTCATTGCTGGCAGCAGGCGTTTTTTGCGGTTTCAGTCTTTTGATTTTTTCGATAAATTGTCTTCTCCCAGTCTTCGATCTGAAGCACGGACACCGGGGAACCTGGCATGATACTCGCCTTCAGGAAGATGACATCCACTCTGCGGAATATGAATTTGGCAAAGTCGATTAGAGACCGGTTATCCTCATGGCTGGTTACCTCGGTCACATGGCAGGCTGCTCCTCCTTCATTTGTCCGAATATCCTGTAGCAGCTGGGCCGCTTGCTGGATCGGATGCTGTAGGATTTTTTTTCGGAAATCAGGCAGATGGATATGATATTGTTCGGTTCTACTGAAAAGCGACGTAAAAAAGCGAAATTAGCTAATTGGGTGGAAACCTTGCTTTGCTGCTCGTGAGGTCAACTATTGCGGCGCTGTGAGGAGATGCGCTTCGGAAAGAGATTCTACCACTTCCTCCGGTTAAAAAGGGAGATCTTGAACAACCGCCTGCAGCGGTCGATCTCCCTTTTTAAATGTCGGGCGTTGGTAGAATTCTCTTTCCTGCGCTCTGTGCAGGAAGCTGCTTTGAGGGATCTAACCTTTGTGAGGCAAATAAGTCGGCTTATCTCTTTTGACAGACGTATACCATGTGTTCGCTGGTGGCAGACAGTGGTGTCTTGCGCCAATCTTCATAACGATGCAGAACTTCGAATCCATGCTGATTGAGCATTCTTTCCAGCTCCTGTGGTTTTACTTAAAATACCCTCTGGCAAAGATCAGATTATCGTTATAATCGATGTATATTCCCTCCAGATTGGATCGGGATACATAGAAATTCTGGTAATAATACAGCGGCAGGATAACCATTTGATCAATTAGCATTTTTTCCGCTTTGCGATACAACTGATTGCGGATTTTCTCATTGTCTGTCTGACGGGCTTTTTGGAGATAGCTATCATAGGTTTTACTATGCCAGCCTGAATTATTTTCAGGGCTATCTGTAGTGAAATAATTCAAAAAAGCAGCAGGATCATTGTAATCTCCGCTCCAACCTTCCCGATACAGTTGAAAATCACGGCTGCTGCGGATAGTAATATAATCATTTAGAGGATAAACTACATATTTAGCGGAAATCCCCAGATTGCGCTGCCAATCGCGAATAATCGAGTTAGCTACATCGGTATGTGTTTTGCCTTCATTCAGCGTTATGATTACGGTAGGCAGTTTGTCCATTCCTTCTTCAGCCAATCCCTGCTTTAACAACGTACGGGCTTTGTTGAAGTTTTCTTTGAAATACTTCTGATCGTTAACTTCGGAGCGGAACTCCTGATCCACACCCTGAATGCCCGGCGCCACAAAGCCAAAAGCAGGCTTGCCGATCTGTGAACGTTGGATTGTCATTGCCAGCGCCTGACGTATTTTCAGGTTATTAAAAGGCTTTCTGTCAAAATTGAATTGATAGTAATATGTCGATCGAAGATCATACGGATGAAAATCCTGATGAGAGTAAAGTGAACCATACAGATCCAAATAATCATAATTGCCACCAAACCAGTCAACTTGCTGATTGGTATAAGCTTTCAGCGGGTTACTCGTTACGAGAAACCGGACTTCTGTAAAATGAATGGAGTTTACATCATAATGATAAGGATTCTTTATCAGTACAGCACTTTGATTCGTATGCTCTTGGAGCATAAAAGGGCCATTCGATATCAGTGCGTCTGGCGCATAAGCCCGATCAGGATCAGTCTTGGCAGCTGAGGAATAGACCGGCGCGTAGACAGGCTCTGCCAGTTGTTTGAGAAAATACGATGTTTTCTTTTTTAACTTGATCTGCAGTGTAGAATTATTGATTGCTTTCACGCCAACCTTATTGAAATCTTTGATTTTGCCTGTACGATAGGATTCTGCATTGACAAGCTCATACATAAGAATGTCATAGTTATTCGGCGTATCAGGCTTAAGAGCCAGCTGCCATCCATATTCGAAATCTGCTGCCGTCACGGGTTCATTATTGCTCCATCGGGCATCCTGACGCAGGGTGAAAGTATAGGTCCGCCCATCTTCCGATACTACCCACGACTCAGCCATTCCCGGCACTACATTGCCCTGGCGATCCAGTTGTACAAGTCCTTCAAACAGAGCTTGGACCATCGTCTTGCTTATGCCGCTCATTGCCTCGGATGGTCGATAGGAATCTGGCAAACTCTTTACGCCCATGCGAAAAGTTTGTTTGTTTTCCACTGCAGCAGCCGTCTGCCCCCCGTAAACTGCTGTAAGCCCTGCTGTAATTACAAATACCATAATTGCTGCTATAATTCTTCTTAACATTGGTCCCCTCCGGCGTATGTAATAGGTGCTACTTCTATTGCGGGTGTTATTCACTTAGCAATCCTTTTTAGATCATAGTATCAAACATCTTAAAAAGGGAAAAATAAACAAAATTACCGTTTGCTTATGCATCAGGATCGCGAATGCTAAAAATCCCCTTCTTTCCGCTTATTTATACTATGCTCCATCCGACAACTATATTCATACAACAATACGCAGAAGTCCGGTCCCGGCATTTCTGCGTATCTATTTCTCTAATGATATCCATCTATTTTATAGCAATCTCCCTGCCCTACGAGATAAAACAACTTGGCGACCAGCTGGCTGGATTATTTGCTGTCCGGCATGTGATAGACTTCCTCGCCTCTTCTCAGGTAATAAACGATATCGTCGATAATCTTTTCTGCATGCATCTGGCTGTATTTTCCGTAGACCTGTCCGTTGATCCGGACAATACAAGGAGAATGTGAGATATCCACCGTCGCTTCCTTCAATTCCACAATAGACATCTTGTCTTGCGAGCAAACAAACATTCGAATCTCCTCCCGGCGGGTATCTGCCTGTTAGTTTATTATGATTTCCATTATAAGGTATAAATTATTAAATAATACATGAATTTATCAATCATTATATAAAGCGATTAATAAAGTGTTCCTATTTATTCATAATTTCTTTGGCTGCACTATATCAGTACCCTCCGTATCCGCATTGCTAACACGAATAACCACATTACCCTTTTTATGACCTTGTTCCACGTAGCGGTGGGCATCCGGTACTTCATCCAGCGTGTAATAACGGTCAATGACCGGCCAGATCTCTCCCGCTTCTGCGCGTTCTCGAATATAGATAAGGTCGTCTCTTGTAGTACGGATCATGCCCTGCCCATCTACCGTTATATACGTGCCACCCGGCACAAGAGCTGGAACTGCCTGCTTCTCCGATAATTTCCCTACTGCATCGAAAATAATATCGTATCGTTCCGGCTGTTCCTGGAAAACGGTTTTTGTATAATCAATGACCTTGGACGCTCCCATGGACTGGACCATCTGCAGATTGTTCGGACCGCATACGCCGGTGACGACCGCTCCGTAATGAGCCGCCAGCTGAACGGCCGTGGAACCGACGGCGCCCGATGCGCCATAGATTAATATGCGCTGGCCGGGTTGAATGCGTGCCCGCCGCAGGAAGCATAGCGCGGATGTGCCGCTGTATGGCAGAGCAGCCGCCTGCTCATAGGCCATCCCCTTGGGCATCCGGGTAATCTGGGCACTCTCGGGCAGGCGTATATATTCGGCATGGGCACCGAAGCGCATTCCGGTAAGCGCAAATACACGATCTCCCCGCTGGAACTGGGTGACTTCACTGCCGCAGTCCACCACCTGTCCGGCCAGCTCTACGCCAAGCACCGGATTGCGGGGCTTGCGTATACCGAGCACCAATCGCATAGGTATCCACAGCAGGAGTGGACTCTGGAACTGGCGTACCCGTATATCACCTGCAGATACGGTTGTGGCGTGGATCTGGACAATAATATCCTTCTTACCGGGAACAGGGGTATCCATCTGGGCTATTTCCAGGAAATCTGCCGAACCATAACGGGTACATATAACTGCTCTCATTATTAGCCTCCAACTTATATTTATTTATATTCGTACTGCCATGGTAAAATGTCTCCACAATCGGTATGCTAATGATCAGAAACCACTTTCTACTTTCTTGTAAAAAAGGAGCTAATCATGAATCCAAAACTGCTCAAAGTACTCAAGAAACTGTACAAGCATCCCAATTATACCTATGATGCGGATCGGCGGATCAGTCTCTACCGGACAGACACACTATCCTCCGACGAACAGGAACTGATACTGCAGTATCACTGGGAAGCCAATGCACTGGATACATTTACTCATGACAGCATCCATAAACGCCTGATATCGCTGCAAACCCTTCCTGTACTTTCCTGGGAATCGGCTGCTGCCGCCTTTATCGCCGGTGTAGGCGGCAGCTTCCCGCGCGGCATCTCTTCCCTCGAGAGCTACCACCGGATGATTCACGCCGCTGCGCACCCTTACGAACAGGCTGACAAGTTTATTTGCTGCGGCGTATGCGGATTCAGTGCCCATTCAGCCGGCTGGAAGAATCTATCGTATTTGCGCTATGTGCTTCATCTGGGCAATGCGTATGGCAGTGATTCGATTGGAGCGCTGGTTGATCTGACCGAGCTGGCAGAGATGATGAATGAGCAGCCTGTGCGACCTTCTGCTGAAGATATTGCGGTATTCCGCAGCCTTTTGCAAGTATTGGATGAAGCACCTGCAAATGAGACACCCGGTCAGCTGGAGAAACGGCTCACTGCAATGAAGCTGGTCAAAGGCACTGCCGGTATCCGGCGCGGCATTCTGCAATCGCTGGCTACCGTCGGCATTCTGCCCAATGTGATTGTAGAGCTGTATCCGGATCGCTGGACAAACAAGGAGATTATCATGAATGGAGAACTACAGCTCAGCAATACCCGTGGACGCTCGGATATGCAGATGCCCTGGGCCGGCTGGCAGGGCGAACTGGGACTGGATCACAATAAGTTGCAGCAAATTTTCGGACGCTGGATATAGTCACACGCCATAGTAAAAGCCACAAAGAATCCTGACTCTGATGCAAGATCCTTGTGGCTTTTGTAGATATGTTGGTCCGGATACGCGAATGGGATAAATAAATAGTAAGATAGTTTATTTCTTTTATTCCCGTAAATTATTAAGCTGTATACATACCATCTTGCATTCAACGAGGATGGGCACTTGATACAGGAGATGATCGCACAGGACAAAGCAGATAACTACCTATTCCCACCATCAACAATGAAAAGAGGTCTCTTCCATGAATACATACTGCCAGAGTGTTTTTGATCAAATGGATATGGCGATCGAATCCATGGTTCAACTCATCCGCATACTGGATGAACAGGATCTGCATATTCGGCCGACTCCCGGCAAAATGTCCATCGGCGAGCTGATCGCCCATATCGCCGTATTGTGCAAAGCGGACTTCCTGATTGGCGCAGGGGTTTCGGAGGAAGAGATTGATCGGTTCTATGAGCAGGCCGAACCGGCTATGCAGCCGACAGCACTGGAAACGGCTCTGCTGGAAAATTACGATTTCCTGCGAAAAGGCATTGCTGCGCTGGATGATGTCGAATTGATGCGCAGAACGACCGCTTTCTGGGGAGGTATCCATACCCGTTTTGAATGGCTGCTGGATACGCAGGCCCATCTGTATCACCATCGTGGACAGCTCCATGCCATGATGGTACATGTAATGAAGATCGAGCCGGGTGTACGTTTATTCGAATAATCGCCAGCTTCTTCCGGGTCAGCGGGAACCTTACGGAAGACAGCGAGGCAAACTGGCAGAATGAAGAATTCCTTACAGACAGGGGCGGATGGCATGAAAGAAAACTGGGAACATTCGGGCTTGGCTGCAGGCCTTACACAGCCGGAGATCGAACAGATGATAGCGGCCGCTTTTCCGGATCAGAAGCTGCTGCAAGCCGAGCGTACAGGCACAGGTCTGAGCAGCGGAACATATAAAATCCATCTGGAACATACAGACACCCCCTACTTGCTGCGCATCTCTGCCGGTGGCGCTGCTACCGCGCAGATGGAGCAGGCGATTGCAGCCAAGGTCGAAGCTTCAGTTCCTGTCGCCCGGTATATCCGTCTGGATACCAGCGGTACTGTATCCCCGCATGCGTGGTCGATCCTGGAATGGAAAGAAGGCATTCTGCTGCGGGATATGTTGCAGTCTGCCGGAGAACAACAGATTGCCGAAGCGGCGGCAGCGGTAGGAACCGCGCTGGCTCGTATACATGAATATTCATTTGAGGAACATGGATTCTTCGCGCCTGATCTGAGTATTGCTGATCCGTTTGTCATGGGAGCGGATGGGTTCCTTTCGTTTATTGAAGAAAGCCTGCAGCCGGATCAGTCCGGACAGTGGCTGGACAAGCCGGTACAGGAGGCACTGTGGGACTTTTGTCTGCTTCACTCTCCTCTGCTGTCTGGCTTAACCGAGCTACCGCTGCTCGTTCATTCGGATTTTAACGGTCTGAATCTGCTACTGACGACCGACTCGGCAGGTATAAAGGTCTCCGCTGTGCTTGACTGGGAATTTACGTTCTCGGGCAGCCGGTATGTGGATATTGGCAATATGCTCCGGTATGAGCAGGAACAGTCGTTGTATGAGCAGCATTTTATACAGGCTTATCGTCAGGCAGGCGGACAGCTGGATGACCAGTGGCGGCTGTTATCCAGATTGCAGGAGCTGATTGCGCTGCTGGATATGCTGAACCGTTCTACCGCAGAGATGCCTGTTCGGATTGCCGATTTGCAGCGGCTTATTGCGCGTACGATTATATTGCCCACGTTATGATGTTAATATTAGGAATTGTGAATTTGTCGGATCATTCTTTTGAAATATATGGAAAAAGGGTACAATGAAATGAATCTACCTATAGAGAGGAAGGCCAACACGCTATGGAACATAAATCTGCTTATAATCTTGTTATTGTTGGATATGGCGGCATGGGAAGCTACCATGGGCAGTTGATCGAGAAAACGGAGCGGCTGAACGTATCAGGAGTATATGATACCGCCGATTACCGTATGGATCTAGCCAAAAGCAAGGGATATCAGACGTATGACAGTATGGAAGCGGTATTATCCGATGACAATGTGGATATCGTGCTGATCGCCACGCCCAATGATGTGCACAAGGATCTGGCGATTGACGCGCTGCGTGCAGGCAAGCATGTTATCTGTGAGAAACCGGTCACCATTCACAGTGCCGATCTGCTGGACATTATCAAAGTTGCCGAGGAGACAGGCCGTGTCTTTATGGTCCATCAGAATCGCCGCTGGGATGAAGACTTCCTCATTGTGCGCGAACTCGTCCAAAATCACAAGATTGGCCATGTATTCCATGTAGAATCCCGCGTACAGGGAGCAAACGGCATCCCGGGTGACTGGCGTCAACTCAAAGCTTACGGCGGCGGTATGCTGCTCGACTGGGGCGTGCATCTGCTCGATCAGCTGCTGCTGCTGACCGACAGCAAAATCGATAGTGTCTCCTCTCATCTGAGTACCATTCTGGATACCGAAGTGGATGATGGGTTCACTGCCTTTATCCGGTTCAAGGACGGCCTTACGGCACTGGTTGAAGTAGGTACGACCAACTATGTCAAGCTGCCGCGCTGGTATGTGAAGGGTACGGAAGGAACTGCGGTTATTCGCGACTGGGATCTGAGCGGTGAAGTGGTACGCAACAATCCGGACGTCGACAAAGTGGAACCCAAGCCGATTCAGGCAGGACGCGGGTTAACCAAGACGATGGCTCCTCCTTCGGAAGAATCGACGATCCGCAGTTCGATTGAACGAGCCAAAAACATTCCCGAGGAATTCTACAACAACTTTGTTGCCGTGCTTGAAGGCACAGCCAAACCGGCTGTTCCCAATGAAGAAGTACACCGGGTGCTGGTACTGATCGAGA
This sequence comes from Paenibacillus wulumuqiensis, assembly GCF_000971965.1. Taxonomy (GTDB): domain Bacteria; phylum Bacillota; class Bacilli; order Paenibacillales; family Paenibacillaceae; genus Saccharibacillus; species Saccharibacillus wulumuqiensis. The sequence continues at coordinate 43,576 of NZ_LAQP01000021.1, read as the reverse complement.
CCTTATTCGAGGCAGCAGAGCAGAACCAGATCATCCACCGCGAGATCTGATCCATCTTCCTCCCAGCTATTCATCAGGGCTGTGGCAGAGGCTGATCCAGTCAGCAGCTGGCGCAGCCTTTTTGTCATGGAAATATGGATTCGCCGCTGTGTTGAATCGCCAGGCTGTACATACTATACTGTAAGGCAATGTGTCATCAAGCCTGAAAAGAAAGGAAATCGCCATGATCCCACAAATCGGAGATATTTATTGTGTCTATTCGCAGCAGCTGCAGCAGTATACGGCCTGTCAGGTGACCGACTATCAGGAAGATGAATCCGGAGGCGGCGGGCTGCTCGCTGCCGTGCTCACCCTGGACTGGACCGGGCAGGAGCTGCCTCATAACGATCAGCTGCACCGGATGCAGCCGCTTGTATGCAATTATTTTTTCTGGAAAGACAAGCTGGATCACAGCTATGTGAATGCCCTTGTGCCTCCAGGCTATATCTACGTCGGCAATATTTCGCCGCTCACCACGAGCAAAACAAACAGTTATGGCGGCGGCTGGAGTAACGGGGACAGTGTCTATCGCCAGCGGCAATGGGAGCAGATTGACCCTGTACGGCGTCGGGAATTCAAAGAGGCTGCCGACGATTACAGTGAAGTGCAGATTGGTCATGCCTCTCTTCCCCGCCGCACACACCGGCTGGATGTGAAAATGCTGTCCGGACTGGAAGACTGGTCGGAGCTACGCAGGCTGCCCTGTCTGACCGAGATTCATACCGACCGCTATGATGAGAATCTGCTCGCCTATCTGCGCAGCAATCCATTTCTGATCAAACTGTCCCTGTCCGGAGAATGTCCTGCTGTAATGGATCTCTCGGGAACCCATATTACGGATCTGAGTCTGAATGTTGACGGGGTAGAGCAGCTGATTACCGGCGAACAAACCACGCAGCTGCATCTATCAGGATCTGCAGCAGCTCCATGGACCATTCAGACACCAGACCAGGGACGCGGAATGACTCTGTCGGTTGGTCATCCCGGACTGCTGTTCAGCTTCCAGGGACTGCAGCGGCTGCATAGTCTGTATGTATACCAGATTCAGGAGCTGGATATGCAGGAGCTGATCCAGCGGTTTCCCCGGCTGCATCAACTGCGGCTCTGGGGCAAGCCGGGACTCATCAGCCGGATGAACACACTCACCCGGCTAAGCAATCTGCATGGGCTCAGTACGCATGATCTGTTCGGATTTACCGGTGAGGAATTTCCTTCACCGGAGCAGATGCCCCATCTATCCTCGCTGTGGCTTAGCAGTCTTCCTGCCGATGCCGCGAAAAGCATCAAAAAAGCATACAAATCCCGGATTCCACTCGGACTGGATCTGTCTGTCACCAAGCCCCGCAACCCGCAGTGGCTGGAGGAGAATCTGCATAATCCTTTTCGGGACTGGGACGGCCGGGAACATATTACCACGGCCCATGCGCGCAAAGCGGCCCAGCTTTACAAGAAGATGCTGTCTGCAATCCGCAAGCTGGACACACAGGCTGCGGAACAAGATATTGTAGAGCAGCTCGCCGCGCTGGTCACCGAGTATACGGAAGCTTTTAACAAAATGGATAAGCGCAAATCATTTATTGATACGATTGAACGTGAGGAAATCTATGCGGTACTGGAGCAGCTGCTGGATCAGGCAGAACTGCGATACGAGCAACAGAAAAAGCCGCTCCCCGTAGATCGGGAGCAGCTGTATTCACTGTTTGACGAATTACGTGATTTTTAAAAGATGGATTCGAATACGGTAAGTCGATTGGGTAGACAGACTGCAGGTCCGCCGAAATCAGATAGAGGATCAAGGAAGCGGCTGGTATCAGCCGCTTTTTGCAGTTACCTCCTCCGGATCATAAATCATGCTGTCCGGGAGCAGCTGATGAAGCTGCTCGGCAACTGTGCTCTTGCCTGTACCAAAAGCACCATTGATCATAATTATCATGGATATTCCTTCTTTCTGCATATATGGATTTGCAGTATTTATCTATTTTATATATTCTCTATGCAGCTACAGATTATGCAGTGTCTGTCCAGTTCCGGACTGTTCTGTTCACATATATAGAGATGCTGTCTCGTCCATTGCCGGGTTGTTCCATCCTACGGTACATAGTCATCGGTTTGGCCGAATGCTGCTCGGCCTTCTATCCGCCACCTATCTGCTATGCTGTCAGGAACAGAGCGATGGATACAAAGCTGTAAACCTTTACACACAAACGCCAAAATGTGTTTTAATAAGACTATTATTGATTACATTAGATGTAAAGGAGTGTCAACCCATGCAAATATCCTACTTTCTGCTGCCCAAAGAGCAGGTCGCCTATATAACTTCCTCTATATCAATGATGGAGGCCATGGAAGATCTGGAGCGCCATCATTACACGGCAATCCCGATCATCGATGATGAGGGTAAATACGTGGGCACCCTGTCCGAGGGCGATCTGCTCTGGAAACTAAAAAATTCGTTCAATCTGAACTTTGAAGCGATGCGCGATATTCCGATCGCCCATCTGCAGCGGCGTGTACATAATGAGAGCGTAGAAATCACTGCCAATATGGAGGATATGCTCACGCTGGCCGCGGATCAGAACTTCGTACCGGTCGTCGACAGCCAGGGAATCTTCCTCGGCATTATTCGCCGCAAGGACATCATCGCTTATTATACCGATAATATTACCGATTAATACACAGGCGCCTTTCCTTTTTGAAAAGGGATATTAACCGAACCTTCGCATCATGCCTGTTCATTATACAGAAGCTCTGCTCTGCAGCAGGGCTTCTTGTTATATGCAGAGAACAATACTATAGCGTATATAGAACTTGAATATATAGATAATTTGAATGTATAAAAGATGAATATGCCAAACTTGAAGATGCAGAACAGGAACTTCGCCCACACCATAATATCGACACAAAAGGAAGATGACCATGTCCATAAAAATACTGATTGCCGATGATGAAGTCAGCATTCGCAACTCAATTGCCTATGCGCTGAAGCGGGAACACTTCACTGTGGAGACCGCTGTAGATGGCCGGGATGCACTCGCACGAGTCACTACGTTCAAACCGGATGTACTGGTACTGGATGTGATGATGCCCGGCATGGATGGCTATGAAGTATGTAGGCAGCTGGATCATCGCAAAGGACTCGGCATTCTGCTGCTCACCGCCAAGTCGGATATCGTGGATAAAGTGATCGGGCTAGAGCTTGGAGCCGATGATTTTGTGTCCAAGCCGTTCGATATTCGTGAATTGATCGCACGGATCAAGGCACTGGCCCGCCGGGTGGAACGTGAGAGTGCTCCCGCTTGGCCGGATACACCGCAGCGGCTCGGCACTGTGGAAGTGCAGCCTTCCAGCCGCCGCGCTGCAGCCGGACAGCAGCAGCTGGAACTGACTCCCAAGGAATTCGATCTGCTGGCTCTGCTCATTACACATCCGAGCCGTGTATACACCCGGGAAGAACTATTGGAGCTCGTCTGGGGAATCGACTTTCCCGGAGAGACACGGACGGTGGATATTCATATCCAGCGGCTGCGCAAAAAGCTCGGTGAGCACCAGGCCATCCTGCAGACCGTGTACGGAATCGGCTACAAGGCGGAATCGGTCTGATGGCCGGGTCGTCTCCTTCTCCGCAGCTGCCGGGTTCCAGAGCAGATCATGATCGTATGCCCCCCGCTAACGATGCAGAGGCTGCATCTGCAGGGGATACGCGGCTATATCGTCGTCAGGGGCTCAGTCTGCGCTGGAAGTTCCCGCTGTTTCTCGGCGCCCTGCTTGTTTTTACCATCGTCATACTTAGTACGCTCGTTCTATCCGGAATCCGGGCCAATCAGCGTGAGCAGACAGAGTACCAGCTGCAGGATCAGAGCCGGAATATGGAGATGCGCATCCGGCAGGAATATCTGACCGGGGCGCGTCTGACACCCGAGCAATTTATGCAGCGCCGCGGTTCGGAACTGGCTGTTGATCTCGGTCTGTCCGGCAATATGCGTGTGATTGTCTATGATGCGCAGGGACAGCTGGTTGGGGACTCCCAACCGCTTGCCCGCCGAACGGATACAAGCTCTGCCCTACCGTATGCGCTTCAGGGCAAGACGGCTTATATTACCCAGGGCTCCTCCATCCTCTATCTGGCTCCGGTGCAGGGACCGGATGGGCTGCTTGGCGCGGTGCAGCTGCATCTGTCGATTGCACAGCAGCAGGATTTTTACCATAATACACTGCTGCTCTGTATGCGGACAGGTGCGGTTGTACTGCTGGTGAGCTTTGTGATCGGCTGGTTCTATATCCGGCGGCAGACATCGGACATTCACAAGCTGATGGCAGAGTCCCGTTCAATTGCTGGCGGCCAGTATCCGAATGAGCAGCAGAGCCTGCTGCGACGCAGGGATGAACTTGGACAGCTCGGGGACGGGATTGTGCATATGGGCGGGATGATCCGCCGCAGCATCCAGGAGCTGCAGAGCGAGAAGCAGCAGCTGGAGCAGGCAGTCACCCGGCTGAGCGAACTTGAACAGCTGCAAAAGGCATTTATCGGCAATATCAGTCATGAGCTGAAGACGCCGGCCACTTCCATTCAGGCCTATGCGGATCTGCTGGAGATGTACGGGGATGATCCCCAGCTGGTGCACGAAGCAAGCGCCAGCATCTCATCGGAGATCCGGCGGCTGATCAGTCTGATCGAGGACTCCATCCGGCTCTCGCTGCTGGACAAGTATGATTTTGAAATGAGTACCGAGGCGCTGCAGCTGAATGATGTGCTGCAGGAGGCTATCGAACGAACCTGCGGCAAAGCCGCTGCCGCAGGTCTGCAATTGACTGCTGAACCGATTATCACCGAAGTGCAAGCGGATCATGGGCATCTGATGCATATCCTGCTGAATCTGCTGGACAATGCGGTCAAGTACAATTTACCGGAACAGGGCTGGATTCACATTGCTCCGCTGGATGATCATGCTCATCTGACCGCTCCGGCTTCTTCTACCCCTCCGTCTTCATCTCCAATGAATAAGATACGAGTAGCGATCAGCAATTCGGGACCGCTGATCCCGGAGGAAAAGTGGGAAGCCGTATTTGAGCCGTATACAACGCTCAGCAGCGACCGCTCCCGCACAGGCAGCGGCACCGGGCTGGGACTGCCTCTCGCCCGCCGACTGGCGGAACGAATGGGCGGACGATTGTATATTCATGCTTCGGGTTCGCAGGGCAACCGGATCATTCTGGAACTTCCGCGCACATGAAAAAAGCCGTTCCGGCAAAAGCGGAAGCGACTTGGGGATATACCGGGAACCAAGCTTATCACTTGGCTGTTTCTTCGATGACATCAATACCGTAAGGCGTAATGGAAAAGTGGATAAAACCGACAACGTCCTTGATCTCAATCAGGCCTTTTTTGCTGAGATAATCGTAGGCGAGCCGGGTCTCCTTGTCCGTGAGCGGGCCGGTATTTTTCTTGGGTCCGGGCAGATTATAGGACTTCTCATCCGGGCCGAAATGGTATTCGTACAGATCCTGGAGCAGCTTCATTCTCAATTGCTTTCTCTCTTCAATCGTCATTGTCATGGATACGTTCACCTCCAGTGCAGCGTGCATCTCAAGCCAGAGTGTCTGCCGACCAACCGGCTGTATGTAAGCGCCTTGTATAATCTAATGATAGCACGAAGTGAACTATTTGTATGTTGCTGCCGGAAAGTTTGTAAACCGGTTTTATTTACAAGTTGGATACATTCCGATATATTGCGGCAACTTTTCCCCTCTATACTTACCGAAGCAGCTGCCTTTTCCCAGTTATCTTACCTGTGTCAGCGACCACAGCCTGATGGCAAAGGAGATATTTGAATGATTGATTTTAGAAAATTCACTGCAAGACGCCCCCCTTCTTCCCGGCGATATGGACTGACCAAGGCAGGCAGTATAAGCAGCATGATGCTGGCGCTGATGCTGCTGCTCGGCGGATGCGGTAGTGACAGTGTGACTACAGGCAGCGGAGAACAGCAGCTTACGGTTATACAGGATGATTCCGCTGCAGCCGGCAAGCAGCCGACTGTCATGCTCTCTTCGGTCGACAAGCTGGACCATGTGTATGCCCGTACCTGGCTCAGCGCCGATGAGTTGCTGCTGAACAAAAATGATCGGCTGCTCGTCCACCATCTCTCTACCCGACAGTCGACTCCGCTCACTCCCGAGCGCAAAGCTCCGCAGTATCTGGCCGAAGCTTCGCCGGACGGCAGACATGTGTATTTTACAGAAGGCCAGGCAGATGATAAATATGTGATCCATGGCTATATTCTGGACCGGGATACCGATAAAGTGACCCCGATCGGAGATATGGATATGGTCAATGAGATACGATGGGCCGATAATGAGCAGTTAATCGCAGGGTCACCGAAGACCGGTGTACGGCTGATCGATCTGCAGGGCAAGTCCACCCTGCTGAAGTTCCGTGAGCCCCATCCGACTGAAGGCATCAGCCATGTAGAAAAGGTTGGAGACCGTATCTATTATCTCGCCAGTGACGGCCAGGGATATACTACGCTGAACCGCTTCACGACAGCCGATCTGCAGGCGACCGTGGTCGCTTCCAATGTAGCCGATTTCTCGGTCTCGCCGGATGGTCAATCCATTGTGATCCAGCAGGTGAAATGGAATACATCGGAGCCTTTCCGGCTGATCGTGATGGATGCCAGCGGCAAAGTCAAAGGAAGCGTCGGTGAAGGAACCCTGCTCGGCCGTCCCGCCTGGTCGCCGGATGGAGAACTGCTGGCGTTTACCATTTATCAGGAAAGTCAGCAGGGCCTAAAAGGTCTGTATATTTTTGATCAGCGCACAGGCAAGACCATTCCGCTGACAAGCGAGATTCAGGGATACAATGAGTCGATCCGCTGGAGTCCGGACGGTGATCATCTCTCGGTGTATATGGAAGACCAACAGGTGGTTACCGATATTGTCGGCATTATTCGCTGAACTCGGGCAAGATCAGTTATACTCAACAAAAAGTAGTCCAGGTTCTAACGCAGTGGACAGCTGTGATTACGAGAGAGCGCCTGTCGGATAGCAAAAAAAGCAATCCTCCTACTGCATACTGGCAGTTATCTGCCGTGTCAGAGGGAGGATCGCTTTTTTGGCTTTTATGCTTATCAGTGCTTCTTGTAACTCATTCTTTTTATGCTTTGCTTATACTTCGGTATACCCCTGCTTCAGTCTGGCTTCGTACTCCGCATCCTCTTCTGCACGCTTGGCTTTGCGCTTGTCATCACGGCGGGCCATTACCATATACAGCGATGGCACGACGAATAGTGTCAGTACAGTGGAGAATACGAGACCAAACACGATGGCAATCGCCAGCGGACGGAACAGTTCCTCTCCCACGGTAGCCATCGGCAGCAGTGCTACAATCGCGGCGAGCGACGTCAGCAGAATCGGACGGAATCGGGCCGAGGCTGCCTGAATAATCGCTTCCTTCATCTCCAGCCCTTCATGCCGGGCATCCTCGATAAATTCGATCAGTACAATCCCGTTACGCACCACGATACCGGCCAGAGAGATAATCCCCATAATGGACATGAAGCCGATTGGCGTCTGACTGATGAACAGCCCCAGCACCCCGCCTGCTGCCGCCAGATAGACGGTCGTCATGACGATCAGCGGAATCCACAGCGAGTAGAACTGCATCGTAATCAGAATTAGAATCAATACCACGACCACAGCGAACAGCTTGGCGAGATCGATGAAAATATCCGACTGCTTGGAGGTCTCACCGCCCGCTTCCCATGAATAGCCCTGCGGGAAATTGATTTTGTTCAGACCGGCGGTAATATCGGACATCGCTTCTGTGGCGGTACGTCCGGTTACGTCCGCTTCGATTGTATTCACACGGGACAGATTGTAATGGTTAATCTGCTTGATCGAAAAGTCCGGGCGAATATCGACGAGCTGGGACAGCGGAACCTGAACATTATCCGAGTTCGTCACATTGACCTGCTGGAACAGGATCGATGGGTCCACCGTAGAGGCATCTTTCATAAAGATCTTGATATCGACCAGATCTTTGCCATTATCAAAGTCACCCACACTGACACCGGTGCCCATCATGAGCAGTGTTCGAGTCAGATTCTCGTAACTCACATTATACCGGTCCAGCGCAGGCTTATTCACCTCAAAATCCAGCGTGTAATTCTGAATGCCCATGCTGTCGGTTACGTTGCTGGTACCGCTGGTCGCTGCAACTACATTTTTGACCTGTTCGGTCAGCTTACGCAGCTCATCCAGATTGGTACCGGTGACCCGGATCGAGACTGGCTTGCCGACCGGAATGCCCAGCTCGGTCTGCTTGACCGCTGTGCTGACTTGCGGGAACTTCTCTTTGAGCAGCAGCGGCCAATCGGTCACTGCCTTGGTGCTATCGAGCTGTTCACTGTCCCCTTTGAGCAGAATCTGGGCCTGAGTCGTAGAGAAGCTCGCTATATTCGTAATATTGTAAAAGAGCGGCGCTGCCGTGCCACCAGCGGAATAGGAAATATTCTGCACTCCCGGCTGCTGCTTCACCCAGGCGGCCATTTCCTGTACTGTCTTGTTCGTATCCTGGATCGACGAACCGGTAGGCATCGTAATATCCATCGTCAGCTCCGCATTACTGGAGCGCGGGAACAGCTGCACCGGTGTAAATACTGCCAATCCGTAGATCGCCGTACTGATAATCAATCCGAGCAGCGCGATCAGCATCGGCCGTTTCAGCACGCCGGGCATCATTCGGTGGGCATACGTATCCGAAGCCATCTGAATCTGCTTGCCCAGCAGGCCGACAGGCTTGTCGCTGAGGCTTTTTTTGCCTTTCAATATATTGCGGCGTTCATACCATTCCCGGAAAATCGGGATAATCGTCAGCGACATTGCCATGGAGGCAAGCATTGCCAGCGAGATCACGACCGGGATCGGCTTGATAAATGCACCGACATCCCCGCTCAGGAACATCAATGGTGCAAAGGCGGCAATCGTCGATAGCGTCGCTGTCAGAATGGAGATCGCGACTTCCTTGGTTCCCCGGATCGACGCATCATGCGGATTCTCCCGCAGTACGGACAGCCGCCTCTCAATATTATCGTTGACGACGACAGCATCATCGACCAGAATCCCCAGCACGATAATCAGCCCGACTACCGTAATCTGATTGAGCGTAATGCCCATCACCGGCAGCAGGATCATCGCGATAGCTACCGATATCGGTATCGCCAGCGCGACAAAGGACGACGTGAGCCAGTTCAGCCCGAGCATGCAGACGATCACGACAACCGCAATTGCGATCATGGTCTCATGCAGCAGATTGTCGAATATGCGATCAGTCTCGTCTTTTTGGGCAAATAAGGAAGTGATCTTCATCGTGGCAGGCAGTGTCGGTTTCAGTTCATCCATCTTGGCGTTGACCCGTTCATACACCTGTGGCACGTCCGAGCCGACTTCACTGTTGATCAGGATGGAGATGGACGGCTGGCCGTTATAATAGCTCATATACTCGGCTTTTTCGATGGTCATTTTGACGGTGGCTACATCTTTGAGGTAGACGGGCGTACCCTGGGAAGTGCGGAATACGACGATATCCTTGAGGCTGTCCACCTGATAGTTGAGCGGCACTTTCAGCTGATAGCTGCGGTTCTTGTAATCCAGTGTACCGGTAGGTACCCGGTTATTCTCGGACTCGACCGCCTTCATGACTGCTTCCCAAGGAATGCCGTACTGCTGCAGTCTGGACATATCCGCTTCGATTCGTACCTGCTGCTCCGGCAGTCCGTTTACCGTTACATCCGTCACGCCTTCCACCGAGCGCAGCTGATCTTTCCAGTCGGTCATCAGATCCTGCAGTCCGAGCAGGCTATTGTAATCCTTGTTGTAAATAGCAAACGATTGGACGAACGACTTGGTCAGATTATCATTGATCACCGGTTTGTCGGCGGAGTTTGGCAGATCCGACTCGGCATCTTCCACTTTTTTGCGCAGCTCATTCCACACGGCTGGAGCATCGGCTTTGGGCTGTGTCTCAAGGGTGATCACCGATACCCCGGCTCCAGAAATGGAACTTACCGTTTTTAGATTGGATACTTCCTTGATTTTGGATTCCAGGACACGGGTGACCGTCGTCTCCATCAGCTCCGGTGTGGCGCCCGCATAGGTCGTCGTCACGGTGGCCTGCTTGACGATAATATCCGGCATCAGCTGTTTGGGCAGGCCCAATCCGCTAACGGCACCTACGAGGATGAGCATCCCGAAGAACAGCAATGTGATCTTGCGCTTTTTGACGATATATTCAATCATTGCTGGCTGGCCCCCTGTGCGGCGGATGCAGTCTGTCCCTTGATCTCGTCGCCATCAAATAACCGGTCCGCTCCCGAAGTCACAATCTGATCTCCCGGCTTCAGTCCACTTGTAATCACCAGCTGGTTATCGTACAGACCACCGGTTTTGACCGGTGTACGAACTGCTTTGCCTTTTACATTTTTGAATACATAAGGGGCATTGTCCGTGCTGATCACCGCTTCGATCGGGATCATGATGCCTGTTTTGGATTGGGTCTGACGGGAAGCTTTGACGACCTGACCGGGCTTCCAGTCCAGCTTGGGGTTGGCGATGCGTACTTCCACGCTGATGGAGCCGGTATTGTCATTTGTTTTGGGGTAAATGCTGGTGACTGTTCCGGTGCGCTGCTCATCGTAGAGTGTAATGCTCACCTGCTGGCCTTTTTTCCATTGTCCGATTTCATCATCCGGTACAGGCAGCAGGACTTTGAGCGGATTAATCTCTCCGATCGTAAATAAGCTTGTTCCTGCACCAGCAACCTGTCCGGTCGAGATACTTTTCTCCAGAATAACGCCGCTGATCGGAGACTTCAGTATGGACTTGGAATGGGCAAGCTTGGCCTGGGCGAGAGCGACGCCAGCCTGATCATAGCTCGCCTGGGCCTGCCGGGCACCAGCTTGAGCCTGCTCAATCCCCGCCTCGGCCTGGGATACACTCGCCCGGGCGGATTCGATACCGACCTGCGCCTGCTTGACGGCTGCAGCTGCACTGGCACGGTCGGATGTACTCGCGCCTTCCCGGACGAGTGACAGCTGTTCTCTGGCGTCTTTTAACGCTGCATCTGCATTGGCAAATGCCGTCTGGGCCTGTTCATTCTCCTGCTGGGACAATAGACCATTCTGGTACAGCGTTTCGGCCCGCTTGGCAGCAGATTCTGCCTGGTTATAGGCCGCCTGCGCTTTGTTTACCGCATTTTGCGCCTGCGCTTTCTCCTGGCTGCGTGCTCCGTCGAGTACACCCTGCTGCTTACTCTTCGCTCCTTCGACCTGTGCCTGGGCTGCAGCTACACTTGCTTCGGCAGCGGCACGTACTGCCTGGGCATTTTGCAGGGAAGCTCTGGCGGCGCTGACTCCGGCGGCGGCCTGCTGCACCGCCTGCTGTGCCTCGGCTACTTTCAGATCCAGATCATCCGTATCGAGCCGTGCGAGTACGGTGCCTTTATTTACGGTATCGCCAATATCAGCGCCCAGTGAATCGACAGTTCCACCCATTTCAAAGGATACCGGTGAGGATGTCCGGGCCTGCAGGGTGCCGGACAGATCATAGACGGCGGTCAGCGGTGCTTCCTTTACTTTCATCAAGGATACCGTATTGGCCGGATGTTCTGCGGCCGGTGCTGGCGAACATCCAGCCAATAATACACTTAACAGTATTCCACTTATCCATATCGAACTAGATTTTTTGCTCATGCGTATGGCTCCTCCACAGTACAATTATCGTCTCTGATCAAGACCACTATGGTCCCGGGTTACATCAGTACTTTGCGCAGCATTTCAAAAATCACTTCGTCTTTCAGCGGCTCATGATGCAGTTCCCACTGCGCAGTAAGGGCATCATACAGATGAGCCAGCGCAAAGGCTGTCACTTCCGTATTCTCGATATGCACGAGGTCACGCTCCACTGCTTTGTCCAGCAGTTGTCGCACCGAAGCGATAGTAGCATTGTTAAATTTGTTCAGTGCATTATGGGAGACTACCGTACCGAATTGTCCGGCTTCCAGGGTGAGCTTATCCAGAATGCATAGATTTTTGCGGTACATGATACAGGCGTAGATCGCACGATACAAGCGGTCTTCCGGGGTGCCTTCCCCATTGATTGCTTCTTCGGCCTTACCGATCATCTCACGGATATAATTATCCATGACTGCAATCAGGATCTCTTCCTTGGTCTCAAAGAAAAGGTAGATCGCCCCCTTGCTGATTCCTGCTGTTTTGGCGATTCGGTCAACCGTCGTCGCCTTGTAGCCTATCATGGAGAATACCTCTGTTGCTGTGTTAATAATCTTCATGTATCTCTCGTCCGTATGGTGATTGGTCATCTGTATACATCCTTCCTCAGGTAAATGGTCCAGCATAAATGATAATTTAATACTCGGTTCATCCCATTCCATCTCGTTCATGGTTTCCTCTCCAATCCTGTACCCGTTAAACTATTGGATAGTTAGACAGTTAGCATCACGCAGAGTGCTATCCCATTTGCTTGTCCATCTGGCAGGTTCAGCAATGATTTTCTTTTTGACCAAAAAACTATTTTGGTTTTATGGTCAAAATATAGCATGGATAAACAGTGATTGCAATTTTTGATTCTTTTTTGTCGAAATCACGAAAAAGACTGCCCAAATGCTTCCGTTGTACATACGGTCAGGAAGCTGCATTCAGGCAGCCGTTGTCAGCGCATGATGGCTGTTGGCTGGATCTATCATTTGATATACGACTTGTCCTCCCTACTCTTTATCCGGGTAGAGGACGACATACAATCCATTCTCTTCGGACCATTCCGCGCAGAAGATCCGGCTGATATCGGAATAACCGCCTTCTTGCAGCTTTTCCCTGACCCACTCTTCATCCCGCTGGCGATCCTGATCAAAATCCGCTATGACATACTCGCCTGTATTCGCCAGCAGAATAGAGGGTGTACGGCAGAGCTGTTCTTTGTGAATCACACTGATACCGCCATTCGTCTCCAGAATCGCATACGTCACATCCGACATGGAGAAGACTCCTTGCTGACGGAGAAGGGTGCGGTACTGCTCCACTTCCATTTTATGTTTAATAAAAGCCTTTACTTTCATTTCAGAGTCGGATACGAGCAGGACTGCCGCTCCTTTGATCAGACTACGGGCCTTTTCTTTGCGGCTCACAAAATATTCAATAAGATAAATCATGATGCACCAGAGCGCAATCGCTCCCAGCAGATGATACAGCTGTACCTGCTCATCATATACCGCCTGTATCAGTACTCCACTCAATACAACGACATATATAAGATCAAGCGGCGTGGTTTGAGCCAGTTTCTTTTTGCCCAGCACTCTTGCCCCAATAATCAGAGCTACCAATCCAATGACCAATTTCATCACTATCATTAGGAAAAACATCGTATGACCGCCTTTTCTCTCTAGTTGCAAGGTATATAAGGTATAAGGATACATTGCATACATGTCCCTGTTCACCTGGGCGCATTTCTTGCTGCCCAGGACACAAAAACGAACCGCCTGCAAAGACGGTTCGTTTGGGAAAACCTATCGTGCGTATTATCCGTTATGTGAATTAATCGTTGTCGTTATTGTTGGAGCGCGCTTGGCCGCCTTTGCGTCCTGCTTCTTCACGACTCATGCCGTCGGAATCGCTGCGGGCTTTGCCGCCTTCGCTGCCGATTTCCTGATAGAACTCCTTGCCATGGGATTCAGAAGTAGCTTCGCCGCCTTTTTGACCGATCTCCTGGTAGAACTCTTTACCATGAGAATCTGAAGTTGCCTGGCCACCTTTTTCACCAATCTCCTGATAGAACTCTTTGCCATGAGAATCAGAGGTTGCCTGGCCGCCTTTTTCACCGATTTCCTGATAAAATTCTTTGTCGTGAGATTCGGATGTTGCTTCTCCACCCTTTTGGCCAATTTCCTGATAGAATTCTTTGTCATGATTCTTGGAAGTTGCTTCGCCACCCAGACGGCCTGCTTCTTCTCTGCTCATTTTGTTATCATCATTATTATTTGCCATTTGTACTCACTCCTTGAATTTATTTTATAATCTGTAATGTTTTGTAAGCGTCGACACTATATCATTACCCCTGCATCTGCTAAATAAACGGCATTTGTCGCTTTCTTTATATTCGTGACTTTGTTCATTGGTAATGATGGGTCTTCCACACTATCCGGGTGCTGACAATCCCGACATTTTACCCGTCTGTCGCCAGCAAAACAGCCGCTGTGACAAAAAGATAGCATCCGCGAGGATGCCATATGTAGTTCGTCTGAAGTTAGATGCTGCCTGAGCAGGTATATGGGTGTATCCTTTTCAATGTACTCGTTTAAAATGTTTTCGAAAACTCATCCAGCAGCAATTCCTGTACGACCTCAAGCGTATCCCGATCATGGCTGTGAATCAGTCCGTTGCTGTCATAGACTTCTTTGTTCCGATAAATGTCATTGCCTTTGAGGATAAATTTCTTGAGACCGATGCAGACCATCCATTCCAGTGGATAGTGACTGGTTAGCGTCTGGCTCGTCGGTACACCAAGACCCTCAAGCTCCTCCAGGCAAATTTTTAATACGGCTTCAATTTCTTCCTTAAGCTCTTTGTGCACTCTGTATCTATGGGATATAACCTCCGCCCAGCTCATTTCTCTCACTTCCCTGTTTGTCTGTCATTTTGCTTATTATTATCTGCAGTCAGATTATTGTCTGTTAGCCATCATTTACCTGTATAACTACCAGTTGAATCTGGATTTACTGTAATAATTTCACTTTATTTAATTAATATATTATCTATACCAGCCTTTTTATAATGTATTCTCCAGAAAATTCAGCCTGACCGGAACGATATACTCCTGCGGGTTGTATTCCCCTTCCATCTGGGATTGCAGCAGCTTCACTGCCCACATCGCCATCGTCTGCTCATCCTGCATAATGCATGCTACCCCCGGCAGCCCCGGATCGTCAAAGGAAATGATCTCCGTGACTCCGATCCGGCCCAGCTGCTGCAATGATGCATGCGTCAGATCCGCCGCTTCCGCAGTAAGCGCAAATACCGCCGTAAGATAAGGATACCTCTGCAGGAAAGCAGTGACATATTCCTGTGCTCCCGCCGTTCTCAGAATATCCAGTGGTACATGGCAGAGCAGATTTTTGTCGATAGAAATATGCTGATCCATATAGGCATGCTCCAGACCGAGCGTGCGATCCTGAATCGCTGTATTGGTATTATCCGGCGAGATCAGCGCGATATGCCGATGTCCCTTTTCCAACAAATAAGAGACCGTCTGGTACGCTCCGGTAAAATTATCCGAGATCACCCTATAGGTCTCAATATTGCGCAGATACCGATCCATGAATATAAAAGGGAACTTGTCCAGCGACAGGCGCAGCAGCGATTCGCTGTATTTCTCGTCTTCGGTAGGAAATACAATAATCCCCTGCACATGCCGATCGATCAGCTGACGAATCGCTTCAGTCTCATTAGTAGCGCATTCACGTGTTATATGCAGGATCAGCTGATAGCCGGCCTGGTTGGCATAATACTCTGTATAATCGACCAGCTTCTGAATAACGCGCGTCTTCATCGTCGGAATAATAAGACCGATTACCGGAGCCGGCGCGGTGTTCTGATGATAGGGGAAACAGGCGATGCCAGCCTGTCCGGCAGTGAGCGTACATGCTCCCGGCTCTAGCGAGACAAATGTTCCTTTGCCCTGAATACGCTTGACCCATCCCTCTTCGGCCAGTTCGATCATGGCATTTTTGACTGTGATTTTGCTGACCTGGTATTCCTCCATCATCTCCTGTTCCGAAGGCACACGGTCACGATAGCGCAGTTCACCGGATGCGATTTTCTGCTGAATATGCTGCTTGATCTGTTTATAGAGAGGAATCTTCTTCATTACGGATCACCCCATTTTCCTGGAAATTAAATTTACTGAACTGTTAGAAATCACAAAATTTTATCACTTTTTTACGTATTTATTTATAGTATCTGCTCTTCCCTTAATTTCTCCTCTCTATGACACGTCCCTGTTGGTGTTGACATTATCTTACAAAATGTTAACGCTTTCAATATTAATTTTATCGTTAATGTAAAAATATATTTTTTATAAATTTATAACCAATTGATTATATAAATTGATGGATGCGCATTTTATAATACACGAATAAAGCGCTTACAATACTACTTTGCTGGAGGTTGGATAATGAAAAAAACCGGATTCTTTCTCTCTCTGCTGCTCGCTGGTTCGATGGCTCTCACCGGATGCGGCAATTCCGGAGCATCTTCAGGCTCGGGTGGTGACGCAGATGGCAAGGTAACCCTGACCGTTACTCACTACATGGTCGAGAAGCCCAAAGTCGATACGTTCAAAAAATTGACCGACCGCTTCACCGAGCTTCATCCCAACATCGAGTTTGATATCCAGGTCATGCCAGTCGACAAGTATAATGACAATATCAAGATGAAAGTCGCTGCCGATGACCAGCCGGATATCATTTTTGGACGTCCGCAGGGCATGATTGATATTACCAAATCAGGTGCCTTTCTCGATCTGACCAACGAAGCGTTCATGAAGCGGGTCAATCCGGATTATCTGCCTAATGTCTCGTACGAAGGCAAAGTATACGGACTACCGGTGGATCTGATGACCAACGCCGTCATTTACAACAAGGATCTGTTCAAGCAGGCTGGTGTGGAAGTACCCACAACCTACTCCGAACTGGTCGACGTATCCAAAAAGCTGCAGGCCAAAGGCATCACCCCCTTCGCCGCTTCCTGGAAAGATGCCGCTTCCTACATGAGCTTCATGTTCCCGGATATGTTCGGCAACCTCCTCAAGGACAACCCGGATTATCCCGGACAGATCATGGCTGGAGAGAAGAAATTCTCGGATATCCCGGGCTATCGCGAGTTCCTGACCCGTCTGAATGAACTGAGCAGCTATGCCAACAAGGATGCCAAGGATATCGATTATGACCGCTCCCTCCAGTACTTTGCCCAGGGCAAGGCTGCGATGGACATTATGGGCAGCTTTGCAATCGGTACGATCCGCAGCTACAATCCGGAAGGCAACTTCGGCGTCTTCATGTATCCCGCGACTGACAACCCGGACGAGAATGTGATGACCTATTCCACCGATGACACGTGGATGATCGGTGCCAATTCTGAGCATCTGGATGCCTCCAAGCAGTTTTTTGAATTTATGGCTTCCGATGAAGGTGCACAGATCTGGGCCGATGGTGTCCAGACGATCAGTACGATCTCCGACGAGATCAAGCCCAAGCAGCAGGACCCGATCGCCAGCGAATTCCAGGACATTTTCAAAACCGGCAAAGTCGTCAACAACCAGGTCAAGCCGCTCTGGTACGGACAGTATGACACTACATTCGGACAGGATATGACGTTCTTCCTCGTCTCCGATCCGGCGACCCGCAGCGTCGATGCACTGCTGCAAAAGCTTGACGAAGACTTTGTTAAAATCAACCGCATGAATTAGACACTGAGCTGACAGCGTCAGACGGGTATCATCCTTTGCCGATATCTGCCTGACGCTACATACGATCCAGACAATCCATTGATTTCAATCCTGATGAACCATGGAGGTGAGCGTTATGACGCATAGATTCCGGGACGAGTGGGTCAAGTTTACCTTTATCATCCCTGCCCTGTTGTTCTTCCTGCTCGTCGTAGTCTTTCCGTTCCTGCGAGGTCTGAATATTGCCTTTACCAACTGGGATGGTATCGCACCGACGTATGACTATGTCGGCCTGCGCAATCTGCAGCTGCTGTTCTCCGATACCGAACTACTTGATCCGATCAAAAATACACTTCTCTTCACCGTCGTCACCACAATCTGTATCAATGTGTTCGGCCTGCTGCTTGCTGTTGCGCTGAACAGCAAGTTCCCTGGTGTCAATCTGCTCAAGAGCTTTATCTTTATGCCGATGGTGATCAGCCTCGTACTGGCCGCGATTATCTGGCGGTATATTTACAGCGATATTTTCCCGATTCTGTTCCAGACCGACGGCGGACTGCTAGGCAATCCGACTACCGCCATGCTCGGGATCGCCATTATCTGTGTGTGGAAAGAAATCGGACTCGCCATGGTCATCTACTATGCCGGTCTGCAGACGATTCCCAAGGACATGTACGAATCGGCCCGCATCGACGGAGCAACCAACTACAAGCAGTTCACCAAAATCACCGTTCCGCTGCTGCTGCCGGCCTTCACCTACTGTATTCCGCTCTGGATCGGAACCGGTCTGCGGCAGTTCGATTACCCGATGGTCGCTACCAAAGGCGGCCCCGGTACCTCTTCCCAGACGCTGGCCATGTATGTGTACAATTATGAATTTCCGTATTTCAAAGCTGGCTATGGACAGATGGCGGCACTGGTGCTGTTTGTCTTCATCCTGATCGTAACCGTGATTATCACCAGCTATTTCCGGAGAAGGGAAGTGGAGTATTGAATACAACTCATCCGACTGCCGCTGCCGTCCAGGTACGCGAGCCGCGTCCACGCCGTAAATGGTCGCATATTCTGCGAATAGCGCTGTTGTATCTGATCGCCATTTTGTTCCTGTTTCCGTTCTACATCGCCGTCATCTACTCAATCAAGACACCGGTCGAGACGGCGCAGAGTCCGCTCGCCTTCCCGACGCATATCGCCTGGTCCAACTATGCGGAAGCGATCGAAGCCTCAAACTTCTTTCTCGCGCTGCGCAACAGTGTGCTGACGACTGTCGGTACGGTGGCGCTGACGATTGCCGTCTGCTCAATGGCTGCCTATGTGATCGCGCGCAACAATACGCGGTTTTATAATTTCTTCTATTATCTGTTCATGTCCAGCATCATGCTGCCGTTCCAGGTGCTGATGTTCCCGCTGTACAAGACATGGAGCGAGCTGAGTCTGCTCAATACGATTCCGGGGCTGATCATCGCGCTGACGGGGGTGCAGATCGGGTACTTTGCTTTTCTGTATGTAGGATTTATCAAGACCGTGCCGCGTGAGCTGGAGGAATCGGCGGTGCTGGACGGAGCATCAAGGTACCGGACGTTCTACAGCATTATCTTCCCGCTGCTCAAGCCGATCAACTCGACGATTCTCGTGCTGAGCGCACTCGGGGCGTGGAATGACTTTGTCGTGTCGATGATTCTGGTGCAGAAAAAGGAAGCTTCCACCCTGCCGCTGGTGCAGTTCCAGTTCTTCGGGGAGTATACTTCTCAGGTAAATATGGCCTTTGCGGCGATTATTCTGTCGATGATCCCGATCATGCTGTTCTATCTGTTTGCGCAGAAATGGATTATTGGTGGGGTGACAGCCGGGGCGGTGAAAGGGTAAGTATAGGTTATTGTACTCGCTTCACGCTTCAATATTATCGGGAGGCATCAATCACTCCAGAAAGGAATAAGGACACGTCCTCCGGTGGAGCCCGGGAATCTACGAAATAGGCAAGAATGTAGATTCCCGGGCTCCAATCTCGTCCTTTGCCCTTATTTCCTTTCTTCCGTTTTGTGCATATTGCATCATTTGTTATGTAGTCATAGCATCATTTCAGATCACGGATATGCTTTTTGTTTTTACCTTACTTCTATACATATTCATTAATAAGTCTCCAATTATATTTGCGCTGTATTCTCTAGTCATCATCGTCTAATCAAGTGTCGATTTTTCGCCAATCGGTATTTTTTTTGTATAGCCAATCATCTTGCTTTATCATGAGAAAGAAAGATAGATCATCCACACATATTCCTTTTACATACCAAGCGAGGTGCATACCATGATACACATCCATCCTCTCCAACCCGGGCAAAATCCGCCGATGGAGCTGCTGCTATCCGCCGACCCTTCACCTACTATTATCAAAGACTATCTCTCTCGCGGACAGTGCTACATTGCCAACCAGCAACAAAACCAAGAAATGATCGGCGTCTATGTGCTGCTGCCAACTCGCCCGAAGACCATCGAACTGGTCAATGTAGCGGTTGTCGAATCCTACCAGAACAAGGGAATCGGCAAGCAGCTCGTTCAGCATGCAATTCGAACCGCGAGGGACCAACAGTATCATACGATAGAACTGGGCACCGGCAATTCCAGTGTATCCCAGCTCGCCCTGTATCAGAAATGTGGATTTCGGATTATCGGCGTCGACATGAATTTCTTTGTCCGGCATTATGAGCAGCCGATCTATGAACATGGCATCCAGTGCCGGGATATGATCCGACTGGCCCTGGATCTTCATAGACAGGAATGAAACAGGATTAAATTCCAACAAAGACAACTGTATCTTCGACTTGTTATCCATTTTGCTTTGGGAAGCCTGTATCATCAACTAAAATTGAGGTGAAACCCTATGGACTCATCCAACGATCTGCCTCATTCCAACCTGCAATCTCCGAACAGCCTATTCCATATCGACCGCCAGCATGTCCCTGCGCTGCTGTCAGCCATGCAGACCGGACAGCAGGACGAGATTGCCGAGCAATTCGCCGGCAAAGACTATGCGCTGCCTCTCCTGCTCGCTGTAGAAGCCGCACAGCAGCGGGCGAACGAACTGGCAGAGCTAGCACGGAACTGGTCTCCCCCTCTGTCCATTGATCTGGCACTCTGCTCGATCGATTGTACGGAGGAATACTCACCGACAGCTGGTCATCTGCTGATCTTCTGGTTCTATTCCGAAGAAGGTCCCGAGAACTGGATAGATGGCTATTCCGATCAATTTTATGATATAACGGTGGAGATCAACGCCGATCTGCTAACCGTTCACCGTACAGCCGGACCGAGCCGTTGACTCTAGCTGTATGCAGCAGCTTGTAACCCAGTATGTATTTACCCATGATCAGAATACAATCGTAATCTCTATCTTACTCTCCTGAAAAAGCTGCAGGAACAGCGTCCCTTCAATCTCGGCCTCATTCGCCAGCCGAGTATAATCCATATACACCGGAGTAATCGACCGATTCTCGCATACGAGTACAAATCCACCTTTCATCTGCAAAAATGCATACAGCTTGCCCTGATACATGAATTCAATCTCCCGCTGCTGTGTAAAAAATTCCATTAACTCTTCATAGGTTATATGATGCTCATCCATTCTATTCACCGCCTCTCATTTCTGCTTGGAGCTGCGTACCTTTCTCAGCTCCATGATTCCTTCCATATCTATCAATAAATAGGCAACGACATAAATTATCACAGCCAGCCGGACCAAATCCATAATATCCTCGGGTCTCCTCATCTATTGATCGATATGTACTCATAATGAAATGCCGGGCAGAAGGTCTTCCCTCTCCCGGCATTCGTTGTTCCTGTCATCTGCAGGAGTATTTATGCTGCTATTTTATCTATTCCACTGCTCTGTACAGCTTCGTTCAATCGTCTACTCAGAAATTCTCGTTCACAATCCACTCCGCCTCGGCATCATCCGCGCGGTAATGGGTTAGCAGCTGATTCATCGCGTGGCGGATCGCTGCCTCCGGGGTATGCTGGCCCTGCTGTTCCAGTACATCCGGCGCGGACTGCTTGCCCGGCTGGTAGAAATGGCTCACATCATGGAAATACTGTCCACTGCGGTCCTGCTTGACCCGGATCGCTACGCGGCTCTTGCCCAGCCTGGCGTGCTGCAGCCAGATCTCCCACTCTCCGACAATCGTATAACAATCTATTATCTGCTCATAATCTGCGAATAGTTCGATAGGTTGGCTCATGTTCGCACCTCCGTTGATTTGTGACAGGTCGCTTGTCTTTCACAGGTTCCATTACCCATATTCAGCACCTGTACCCTTTGCGGATGCCTCATATTATAAAAGCCCCGGCAAAAAGAAGTCAAATTCCGCGCCATCTGCCCATATGGAGAATACACTGTACATACAGCCGCTATCCCATGATCTATCCGCCTATTCCACCGCTGCCACTTCTTCCCGGTAAGCACGAATATCGTCAAAATACAGCGTCCCTTCAGGTACTTCCACCCCATCTCCCTTGTTCACATAGATCGAGAACATACGGATATCCCGCAGCGCATCACCATCCATCGTCTTGCCGGCATTCGCCGTATCCCACGGTGCCGGCTTGAACGCACTGAATGGAATCTTCACCACTCCCGCCTCGGTACCGTTAAGCGAAGGATACGCTTCAAAGGAAGTCCCGCCCGCATTGACCTGAATGACCAGCTTGTTGCCGCTACCATCTGGCTTGAGCCAAAACTGCAGCGCATCTGCACCGGACCAGTCGGCACCTTGCATATTAAGCGACTCTCCGGTATAGCCCTGCGCAGCCAGCATATATTCATACTTCAGCCCATAGCGTCCATCCTGCTTTTGCTCTGCATCCAGTGAGATTCGGTTGGCATCCCCAGCAGGTGTATAGGCATTATCCAGCAGTTCGTTACTGCCTTTGTAATGTTCAAAGGTATCCACGACAAGCGGATCAGTCGTTCCATCATTGTCGCTCACATACACCTGGATCGTCTGGGTGAGCACTTTTCCATTTTTCAGATAGGCTTTGACAGTCAGCGGGGTACCGTCCTCTGCCAGTGAAGCATCCGGCTGCCAATTGGCTGTGTAATACAGACCATTCCGGTCACGCGTCAGCTTGTGCTCGGCCGGGTCTGTCCGGGTCTGGTACGTCACCCGGTCGATCTTGGCCTCCACTATGCGTACCCGCAGTGTGGATGGTGTGCTCAGCCGCACCGTCTCCTGATTCGTCGGAGACACAATATGCAGGAAAGGCTGCTCCGCCGCCGTCTTCACCCGCAGCGCATACGGCTGGCCCGCCTGTACTTCCCGGTCAAAAGAGGTATAGTCATCGTCATAGAATGCCGTAAAGTCCGGCAGCAGTTCATGGTCACCGAGTCCATTTGGCGCATCCCGGTAAGGGACGAAGATCGAATCCGTACCAAAGTTCGCCCAGGTCAGCATATACGTCAGCTTGCTTGCTTCGGGATCGTTCTTGATCGCAGACAGCAGCCGGGTGTAGAACTGCAGGTCTTTGGTGCCGGTTGGCTTGACATTGGAATAACCGAATTCCGTCAGCGCCGGAACCTTGTGCTTCTCCTCGGCCAGCTGCACGACGAGCCGTGCATCGCGGACGACACTGTCATACCAGGTCGGCGTATTGCCATCATAGTAAGCATCCAGCCCGAGAATATCCACGTATTCATCTCCCGGATACGTCTCCAGATAGGTCTCCCTGCTATCGTTAAACGGCACATTCGGCGAGTAGGCATACAGGAAGTTATGTACCCCTTTGACATCGCGCAGATATTCGACGGTGTAGCGGTAGATCTCGATATACTGCTCCTTGGTCCGGTATGGTGCACCCCACCAGAACCAGCCGCCACTTTGCTCATGGAACGGGCGGAAGATCACCGGAATCTCCTCGCCGCGATCATCCTTCAGATGCAGGGCAAAGTCCGCGATCTTGTCCAGAAAGGCATTGTACTCCGCGTGCTTGTCCCCGCCCGGCAGGATATGGCTGATCACATTGCCCTTGGTATCGTAAAAGTCATTGCCGGTCACAAAGTTCGGCATATGCGAACTGAGCGCCAGCACGCCGCCCTGCTCGTAGGCCTGCTTCATTACCCGTACCAGCTCATCCCGGCTCTGCTCCGCCGTTCCGCCATATATACCCGGCTTCTCCTTGCCTTCCAGACTGAGCGTATCCCAACCAAACATCCCCGGCAGATCCCCGACCGAACGCTGCACTTCCGACTGGCTGCCATCATGAGCCGTGATCCCGATTCCTTCGGTCGTAGCATGCTGGTGTCCGAAAATAATCTCCTTGCCCTGCAGCTGATCCAGATAGGCGAACAGGGATCGTGTCGACCGTGTCGCATTACGGTCTGCCAGGTCGACCGTTGGCTTCCTGGCATTACTGCTTTCCGTGATCATAGAGGAAGCTGGTGTACTTGCGGATTGTGCCATGGCAGACAGCGCTGGCGTCAGTGCCAGCATGGCGGTGAGGATACCGATAGTGCAGTGCCTGAGATTGCTCATTTACATCGCTCCTTTGGAGTTGGTGTGGTATAGCAGACGGAGGCATGATAATTGACAGGATGCAGCAGAATCATGGATACAGTACAATTAGCATAGTAGGGTAAGCGTTTTCAATATGAATATAACAAAGTTCCATTAATTCCTGATATAGCGAAATAACGAACTACTCCGGCAGAAATGGGGTAATAGAGAATGTTCTTTGCATTCAGCTGACTCTGATGTTGGTACTAATTAGATGCTTCTTACTCTCATGGATAAGGTGTGATTTTATGTATTTGACAGCGTTAATCGTTCTGATCGGTAGCGGGATCATTGTCATAGGCGATATTATTCTCGGATTACAGGATATAGGCGGCGGTGCTGCTCTGTCTATTCGCATAGCTCGTTTGTTGTTTGTGCTGTCTTTGCTATTTTTTGTTACGAAACTGCCTGTTAAGAAGAAAAAAACCTAGAAAAGAACAAAACTATTATACTCCTGTTCTTTAAAATTAAAGTAAGCCGGGTGATCATATGGTAAATGTTGCAGCCTATTACTCACTTTGGTTTCAGCTGCTATGCTCCTGCTCAGCTAAGCTCCAACAACAGCAACCCTGTACAAGATGATTACCATCTTTGTCGTTTTGAAGATGACCTGCATATGTTTAACACTCCTCTCTAAAATGGCCAGGAGAGGAGTGCAGGATAAATTTAGTGAAACAGCATGAATGCATCATACCTTAAGATCGTCTGCAGATATAGGAATATAGGATTTTGAAATCACCAAATCACGACCGTCCAATTGTTGATGTGCAAGAATTTCAAAACTTAATACATTCAATTTGTTTTTCTCATAATATGGTTGATTAATGGTAAAACTGTACTCATACTGCGTGGTCTCCGAATCAGACTTTAGCACTTTAGTAACAGGGTTTAAGATGATTCCTTTCAGTTCGTTTGGAACTTCAAAAGTAATCTTTGAACCCGGTACATTTGACATGTTAAAGGTCATTTTTACTTTTGTGCCCATTTGCTGATAGTGGCTGCCCATCTGATAGACCTGCTGTTTTTCCGGAATAGTATCTTTCGGCAGTCGTTTACCAAATACATATTTACCTGTATCCAGATGAATTTCATTGCCATCCTTATCGATAATCATTAATTCATCAAATGGCTTAGGGACTGTCTTCGATTTAACAATCAACTTATTCTTGTCAAAAGGCTTAACTGTATTTTGTGGATCATGAAGATCTGTAACTACCCGACCATTTAAAAGCAGCGTGGCCTTTTCAATCGGATGTATAAAGTCCACGGCATATGGAAATTGAATAGTAAATGATTGATCAACGAACAGATAAGATTCTTCACTTACATCAACTTTCTCTAACGCTTGAAGCTGTTGGTTATAGCCACTTCCATTTTGCTCAACGGCTGGAGTTGTAGTGGCATTGTTCGTATCTGCTTGTTCATTGCTGTCTTCGCAAGCGGTTAGAAGCAGAACCAGCAGCAGTATCGAGGAAATTATTTTATTTTTCATTTCATCACCTTCATATTATAAGAGCACTCTGTTTTATCAGAGTGCTCTTATGTTTATTTTATTTGATTACTGTATACCCAGTATTCATTACCGCGGTGGTCCAGACTTGAAGCCGTGTAGCGTTTATCACCAAACCAACCATCGTGTGTGTATCTATAATTTTGCTCCAAAGCTTTTTTAGCGCTTTTTAGCTCAGTTACATGATAACCTTTCACTTTTACATCTTGTGTAAACTCCTTGCTATAAGTCTGACCAATAGTAGCTGTCATAGAAGCTTGGGCAACAGCAGCAAAGTTATATGACATTTCTCCACTAATAGAAGCGGTCATGCTAGAAGTAGTTTTAAGAGTAATCGGAACGGTAGCACCCGTTCTGTTGTTGTAGCGATCCCAATCTGTTCCTGTATAATACGTTCTCTCAGAGACTTTTGTCCATGATCCTACACCTTGTGTACTTATTCCTCCACTTTTATCATGAATAGAGTCTGCAGATTTTTGAAATTCTTTTTCTTTTAGCTCAGCATAATTATCAGGAATAACTTCAATCCCATCTAAGTATGTAACTCCATTTACTGTCTTCTCATCTGGTGCTCTA
Organism: Paenibacillus wulumuqiensis; assembly: GCF_000971965.1. Classification (GTDB taxonomy): domain Bacteria; phylum Bacillota; class Bacilli; order Paenibacillales; family Paenibacillaceae; genus Saccharibacillus; species Saccharibacillus wulumuqiensis. Next base: position 17,398 of record NZ_LAQP01000021.1, on the reverse strand, counting down.
AAATTACCTTCTTCTGCATAAACTGGACTAGCTAATACTGTAGAAACAATTAAGGATACCCCACATAACTTGATAAAATTATTTTTTTTCATCATTTCCTCCTTCTATTATTTAATGCTGTTACACCGTAACATTTGAAAATAATGTCTGTAAAGCGAGCAACTGAGCAATTTTTAATGATCTTTTATTATTCAGTTAGCTTGAGATAGGACAAATTCTATTGTGTAGATAGGTAATTGACGGTGTTACATATTATAAATTATTCCAAAAAGTAAAATAGAACAGGCTTTTTAAAAAATAGCTTCATAATAAGCAAATCCATTCCAAAGTGGTGCTCCTTATCCGTTTATTCAAAAACAAATCATTATATATTATTTTGCTCATACTTACAGCAAGCGCAGGTTATCATTACCACCAACACAGTAGCGATATTCAAGGAAAAGATTGATCGCACATTCGTATTTCAACTGGGCTATGTGCAGCACCAGCTGGAACGATTCTCTGCCAATTCCATGGCAAGTAATCTCTATGCGCTGCAAAACCATGCTTCCAAAGCCAATGTCCTTACCAGACTGACCTCTTATTATATTGTTCTGCCGGAGATCGATTCCTTAACCGGGCTGCTGGAAAGCTTCTTCGCCAATTATACCGCCGAGGGCAGACGGCTGAACGATCCCGAGCGTCAGCAGTTCGTATCCAGCCTGGAACAGGTTATCCGGAATCCAGCGGATTTCGATGCTATTGAAAAGCTTAAGCTGCTTTTACCCAGCCTTAACAGCGAGTAGTCATTACAGTAAAATGCCGGAGACCATATCGGTTCTCCGGCGTTTTGATTCTGCTGTGGGAATTACCTTTTGCCTTGATCCTGCTGTTGCATCCTCATCGATCCGGTTGAATATGAAAAGGCTCCATGATGATTAGTCCCAGATACTGGCGAAACCGCAGCAGCTCCTCCATCGCCTGCTGCTCTTCCCGGAAGACGCCTACGGTAAAGGCCGATTCAACCGTGCCATCTCCAGCGTAGGCAGACAGGACAGTTCCCATGTCTGATGTGTCGGCGGTAAGGGCAATGGCTTGGACACAGACTTTGCCGTTTTGGCTGATGATCCACATATGTAAAATACTCCTCTCATAAGTGCTATGAGAGGAGTATAGGATAAAGTTGGTGAGTTGGGAATATGAGGCAACAAATCGTTGCATGATTGTTACTCTATGCAACAATTTGTTTCTGAATTTATATCAAAAAAATTCTAGGATGTGTCTGAAAACTAATTATTGAGTGAGTTTGAAAATAGAAGCCGCATAAATAAAAGTTAGAAACGACTTTGCTAACTTGTTATAGCGCGTGGCCACACGGCGAAAATACTTTAGTTTGTTGAAAAAACATTCCACCAAGTGGTGCTCCTTGTACAGATGCCAATCGACTTTCCAAGGACGGAGGCAGTTGGCTTTCGGTGGGATCACAAAAGAAGCCTGCTTCGTGATCAACCATTTTCGAAAATCTTCAGAGCCATAGGCTTTGTCGCCTAGAATTCGGCTTCCGGCAATCTCGATAGCTTGAAATAGCTCCATGGCGGGTACGGAATCATAGACTTGTCCTCCCGTCAGCAAAAAAGCAAGGGGGTTTCCCAAGCCGTCAACAAGGGTATGAATTTTAGTCGTTTTTCCTCCACGGCTTACTCCAATATGTTGGTTGACTTCGTGTCCGTTCGCTTTTTTTTAGCCCCTGCACTGTGCTGGTGGGCTTTCACTGAAGTCGAATCGATACTTATATGTTCAAAGTTGGGTTCAATATGAAGCTTTTGAAAAATAGAGGCTAAAAGTTCGGTATCTCGCCAGATACAAAAGCGGCTGTATACCGTTTTCCATGAGCCATACCTCTCCGCAGGTAAATCGCGCCAAGCAGCGCCGCTGCGGGCGATCCAAAGGATCGCATTGAGAGCAGTACGCGAGGAAAGTTGAGGGGGACGTCCTGTACGATAAGAAGGAAATAGATCCTTAATTTGCTCCCATTGTTCATCGCTCAACTCATATCGTCTTTGAATCATGAGGATCGCTCCAATCCTTTTCTTTAAGCCTACCACAAATTATTCTAGTTTTCAGACACTTCCTAGTAAGTAGAATAATATTAAAATCACCAATCATTATTAAAGTGATGATTGGTGATTTTATATTGAAAAGTACTGTTATTTATTAATACTCAAATCTACATAATTAATTTGTTTTGTTATTTGATAGATTAACTGCAATTTGAGCCCAAGCTTCCTCTTTTGTCTTATTGGTAAAAATTTTTGAAGAAATAAAATTGCTATAATACAATTTATTAATTTCAACTAATCTACTATGAAAATCATTAGTAGATTTAATAATTTCAGAATACATTTTAAGAAAAATAACTGCTATAAACTCAACTAAAATCCCACTAATCCCTCCTAATGTTGCAATTACTGTTTGGCTGTTGCCTTCAGTCATATCTAGATACACTAAATAAAGTGTTGACAATATGATTAAAAAGCCAATGATTAAAGTACAGATACCTACTAGCATTATTAAAGAACTATGCCTTAAAGCTTGATCATAATATCTTTTGAGCTCATCTTGATGCGCTCTAAACAACTTTTCAGATCTTTTAGCATCGCTCTCCACCCCTATTTTCTCAAGTTCTATCTCCGTTTCTAGCCTAATTATTTCATTATCATATTGTGTAGGATGAGATAAAAATATATTGATCAGTATGATTATTTCTATAGCTGAAACCACTACGGCAAATGATTTAATAGTGTTATTTTCTAGTGTAAAATCTTTCGATTCTAATAAAAAGGTTGTGAAAATAATTACTCCGAAAAAGAAATACCATAGACTTCGATTGTTGATAATTATTTTTTGTTTCATTATTTTCATTTCATTTAATCGCTCTTGAAGGTTCACTGTCTCCTCTCCTTTCATCAAATTTTTAATTTAAAATTCTGCATCCCTTCAAAATGTGTTTCATCATCAAATTCATATACAATTGCGACACTATATTTGGCTCTTGTTAATGCCACATAGAATTTTGCCAGACTTTCCGGCTGTAACACGCAACGGCTATCTTTGATCCATTTAGTTATGGGGTTAGTTGGATAAATTAACACTCTATCAAAAGTAAGCCCTTTAGATTCTCCAAAATTTAAAACTTTAAAATCATTGTTTACTTGAGTTCGAGAATTGTATCTTAGCTGCACAGCTTGAAATTCCTGTAAATACATATTAATATCTCTTTTTCTAACCAAAAAAATCCCATCGTGCCTAGTTACTTCATGTTGTTTTGAAAGACATATTTCAAATTGAGGATATAATTTAGATGAATAGTCACAAATTTGTTGGTTGTTTCTTCTTGAATATTTTAGTGAGTTCTGGTCAATCTCACATTCTATTTTTTTACATTCATTTTGAATGAATTCCATGATTTTACCATTTGAGTACTTTGAATATTTAATACCTCTATGTGTTGAATAGGTGACTTGCCGAGGATCTCCAACAAGTAATATTGCTGATTGACTCTGTAATAATAATTTGATTATTTCTAAATCATACCCAACTAAATCTTGCACTTCATCTATAAATATATCAGTGTAAATTTTATTTATTCTCTTTATAACTGCTCCATGACTTTTATCATTGGACTTCACCATAAACTTAGCTATTTTATCAGAGTAAATCTCACCATTTTTGTTAAAGTAGTAGTTTTTGAATTCATTTTCTCCATAATATTTTTTTTTCTTTTGACTCGTAGTATACTTAACCCCCGATCTTTCGCTAACTAACATCATTCCTTTTATTTTATTTTCATATAAACTACCTTGATAAGGCTTAACTCCATGTTGTAGTAAGAATGAAAACCAGGTTTGTATTGTTACATTTTTAGGTATACATCCATATAGTTCGACCATTTTCTTTTTTATTTCTGCTTCATTTGCTAAAGTAAAGGTAGTAATAAGAATTTCAGATTCAGACTTTATTAAAGCTTGTTTAACTAGATAAGTTGTTTTTCCGGCACCTGCAGCAGCAATTATTAATTTGTTTTTACTCATTGGATTGTACTAATCGCTTCTAAGATATAATTTGGAAATTTTATAGCTTCTTCACTATCAAATACTTTCAAAGCACAGTCCGTTTTATTTGTTCTCATATGCTTGTGCATATCATCTTCATTTTTACACTTGGTATTATAAATCCGATTAAGGATTTTTAAATTATTCACTTTTAACAATTTAGGCTCCAATGTATTATAATTAAAATTTTTACCACCTATTAATAGTGATCCAGAGTCAATTTCAGCATCATAACAGATTTTAATATTTTCTTTTTTATTTTCATTAATATATTCGCTATATTTCTCTTCTAAAGATTTAACATCTCCATCATTGTCTGTAACAACTACTACTTCTTTTTTCAAAGCCGATGCTATTTCAAGGAATCTTAAAAATGAGGTGCCTACTGAAATCACATCAATTTGATCTTCTATAGGCAATTTCCCATTATTTGACGACATATAAGCTTTCTGTACAATTAGTTCATCTGAATCCCCTTCAACTAAAATTGCCATTCTGCAAAGAATTAGTCGTAATGTATCATATCCAGATATTTTTTCGAAAAAATTAGTAGTACTATCTTTTAATTCTTCTAGCCTTAATGTTTTTTTATCATTTAATAAGATCAATTTATCTAACCCTAATTTGTTTGCAACAAAACTGCTATGCGTGGATATAATAATTTGTTTATCTTTTTGACGATTTTGAATACGATTAATAAATTGATTTAATTTAGTATGAGACAAATGATTTTCTGGTTCTTCTACTAAAATAATATTAGCCTCTTGAGATTTCTTGTGACTTAAAGCTAATTCAGTTTTAACGATACACTGTTCTCCCTTTCCTAAAAAGTGAAATGGGATCTTGTTTAAATAAGTCATCAAACTATTTTCCCATGCATTTTTAGAAAGAAGCTCTACAGAAAGTTCTACTTTTTTTCCAGATAAAACTTCATTGTTTTGAATTTTTTGATTAATTAATTTTATAGAAGATGAATTCATAAAACTTTCTCTCATTTTTCTATGTGCTTGAGATATATTCACAATATCTGTAGGTTCTAAATGATCACGTACAATGCGAGAAATGTAAATATCCGAACCATTTTGATAACGATTACTAGATGAGTCAATTAAAGCAGACTTTAATGGTAGTCTTCTATGAGTTATATTTTCTCTGGCAAATGTTTCCAAGAATATATCATAATACTCAATTGGTAAAGTTTTAACATCACTGTTTTTCACTAATTCTTCGTACTCTATTTGATATTTATCATCAAAAGCAATTCTAAAAGAAATTCCACAGGCACCTGTTTTAGTAAGATTACTATCTCCTTCAAATTTTGGGCAATCGTCTCCAGCAATATAAATTTCTATTAATATATATGGTAATGACTGCTTCGTTTCATCCTTTAAACTATCTATATATTTTTTTACTACTCTATTATTAAAAAGATACTCAGTAAGTTCACTTCTTAGATTTCTGCCATTTAGTAGTCCTGTTAAAGCAAGATGTATTGCTTCTAAAATAGTAGATTTTCCTGCTTCATTATCTCCCACTAAAATATTTAATCCATTATTAAAATTAATTTCGAATCTCCCTTCGTAAATTTTGAAGTTTTCTATGATAACTTTCTCAATATGCATTTTAATCACTCCTATTTATTGCAGAATAAAATAGAATTATAATAATCAATTTATTAATTTTGATTACTTTTTATCTTTCACTCTCAAAATCATCTCCACCAACTCATCCCGCCCAACCAGCCGCACATTATTCGACCGCGCCAGATTAACCGCCTGTTGTGTATACCCGCTATTCGTCACCACCCAAGCCGCCGAAGCCTTGTAATGCGCTACCGCTCCATAAGCTTCCTGTACCGCCTTCAATCCCACATTCTTGCTATACCGCTTCGCCTGCACTACAATCTTCTCGCCATTTCGGCTGATGACCAGATCTGCACCGTAGTCCCCCTGCGCCTGTGTGGCACTCGCATTGTACCCTTGCAGCCGGAACAACTGCTCCAGATATTTTTCAAATTGGATGCCGTCCATCTTGTCGATCTCGGCAATGCCGGAGCGGCGCAGTCGGTTGAGTCTCGCTTCGTTGATCAAGCGACTAACCAGCGCTACCGCGATAATCCCGATCACTACTACCATACCCGCGATCATGAAGCTTCTGGTGTAATACAGCATTCCGAGTCCGCCCAATATGACGAGGCTGCCTATCGCATTGACTGTTTCCTGCTGCTGTTTCTTTTTGCTCTTTCTGCGTGCCATTCGTACTTCCCCTTTGTCTCTGTTCTGGTTGTGTATATCACTTTTACGGTCTACCCTTGCCCTGATCTACTGCCGTCTGAGCCTTCTCACCTACCCACTTCGCGAATCCTTCCAACCTGCTGTAACTCAGATACAAATGCTCCATCGCCCGCGTCATCCCAATATAGAACCGCGATACTTCCTCATCCCAATCTTCTTCCTTCGCTTTCCCTCTCGGCATACCGTCCACATTCACGATAAACACTGCCCGAAAGTCCATGCCTTTCGCACTGTCGATCGTGGAGATCTTCACGGTTGGTTCGTACCGGTCAAAGCTATCCTTGGTGCGCTTGTTCTCGGTGAACCAGTTGTAGGGAATCTGGTGCTGATCGAGTCCCTGACGGATCGCGTCGATGATGTGGGTATTACTGTAGCTGCCTTTGATCCGGTACAGGATGGCCATGTCGGCGTATTGTACTTTCTTTTCCTCATGCAGGGACTGCATCTGCTCCACCACCCACTGTATCTCTTCCTGAATGGACTGGCAGCGGCGGGACTGCGGCTCTGGTCCTCTTCGCCGAGTGCCCTGCGGTGGGATGATCTCGGCGGGTTCGCTGGTGGTGACTGTCGTCTGGAACTTGTCGCGCAGCCTGGAGTGCGAGCGGTAGAAATCCCAGGCGTAATTCACGATCTGCGCGGTATTACGGTAGTTGATACTCAGTACTTTGGAGCGTCCGCGGAAGTCGAGTCCGGTGTTGCGGGACAGGCTGACTTTGCGGCGGAAGATCTTCTGAGCTTTGTCTTCGACGATCAGCAGCGATTGGGTCTCGGGATTGAGCGCTTTGCTGATCAACTCCAGCCACTGCGGCTCCAGATCCTGACCTTCGTCGATCAGTATCGCGTCATACTGCGGCGCAGTCACTGTGCCTGATGCCAGCTGTTCCAGCAAAGCAGCGATCTGGCGTTCCTTTTCCTGTTCACTTTTGGAAAAGGCGATCGGGAACCGTCTGTACAGCCAATCGTGGAACGTCGTAATCTCCAGCTGCTCGGGCAGTGAATGATCCTGCGAACTACCGGATGATTTCGCCTCCATCGCTGACCATTCGAACAGATCCTCCGGTTCGTTCAGCTTATGCATAATCATGCTGCGGATATTGCAGGATAGCGGACTGCCGTAGCAGAGTACGAGAATACGCCAGTCCGGATGTTCATGCAGCAGCGTACGGGCGCGCGTCGCGAGAATGAGTGTCTTGCCACTGCCAGCGACGCCGCGAATGAGCCGGTGTCGATCTCCGATCTGCCGGGCGAGTGATTCCTGATGCAGATCCATCGCCTCGATGTTATGCAGCGACAGCAGCAGATCGTCCTGGTAATAGCCGTGATCCCGGATATCTGCGCTGATCCGCACCTCGGGGAACAGATGATAGCGGATCGCTTTCATATCTTCTTCGCTAAGCATCTGATTACGGTGGAAGGCTACCGGGAACATGCCGTTCAGGCGATTGATTAGATGGTCTTTATCGAAATATTGATCTTTGGGATCGATCTCTTCCTTGGTTAAGAGGAGAGGCATATGAATACAGCGATGAATCTCATTACGGACAATATCGGTCTGCTTCATATCGGTAAAAACGACCCCGTGTCCATAACGGAACTTGAGACGGTTCGCATAAGTCCCGGTCTGCTGGAGCAGATTACGGTCTTTTTTTAGTTTGTCGTAAATATCAAATGAATAACTGCGAGCCTGTGAGATCGGGTTAATGACGGTCTCCAGGGTAGCGGTTCCTTTTTTTGTATGTAGCTGCCATTCGGTGGGGGTAAGCTTGTATAGCGTGTTCTCGGTATAGCCTTTAACCTCCAGTACGAGCAGGCCGAGATCTGGGCCAATGATGACGTAGTCGGGTCGTTTGCCGTAGATATGGGGTTCGTAGTAGACGACATAGTCGTCAGGCAGGTGTTTTTTGAAGGTGTTGAACAGGGTGCGTTCGCCGGCAGTTGCTTTGCCGCGGATCGTCTCCGGAATCATGTATGCCATAGGTGTATGCTCCTTGCTGCCGTCGATTCCGTAGGGGTGATTTCCAGTGCTTCTGGAATGCTGACGGGGATTTATTTTAAATTTGTAGGTATATTGATTTGAGTACATAGACACTATTAAGTAGGTTAACCGCTTTTATCATACATCTTTTGGACTATATTGGAAATACCTTTTTTGTTAATTTGTGTATGATATCTCTCTTTCATACAAAAAAGCGATCCAATCCGTCTGCTTGAGACGGATTGGATCGCTTTGAATCCGGGATGTATTCAATGACACTTCCCTCGTTAGAATTTCAGCTAGAGAGTAAGTATTTGGCTTGCCGGCATTGCCCTGCCAGTATTATTATTTATGGTCTTTTCCGTTGATCTTCAACTGGATAGGAAATGCAACCGGTTGAGGCTTCTCGATATGCCGGACTGTAGAATCGATTCCGAGCTGTCCATTTACATTACTGCCTATGGACCATACTTTGCCTGAACGTGTCCGTACCAGCAGCGCCAACGCATTCTGCTGTACAGCCATACTATCGGCCGGATACCCTTTTAGTAATTTTATATCGTTGTTAGATGTAGTGGAATATACCTTACCGCTCTTGGTAACGACAGCTATGTTGTTGATCTGTTGAGCAGAAATATGCTGGATCGGTTGGGTTATCGCTAATTGAATAGACTTACGGGAATCGGGATCATAGATCCAGCCATGTTGATTCTGATCAATGGCTGTTAATACCTTGCCACCCTCATGAATGGACTGTATAGAAGGCAGTCCTTTTAACAACTTTGGTGCTGCGGCTTTATTGCCAGAGGATGCTTGCCAGAACCATATCCTACCGTCTGAAGTCAATGCATATCCTCCATTTTCGCTGGCTGTAATTGCTGTGATATGATCAGGCAATCCTTGAATGGCAGCAGGCTTATTGATAAAGTCTTGATCGGCTCCGGGAATCTCTCCTGACTCATTGCTTCCCCAGGCCCATACTTTACCGTCCTGATCCAATCCGAGTACAAAGTTCCCACCGGCTGCAATCTGCTGTATTCCACGAAATCCCTGTATGATAATCGGTGTACGGGATTGCTCTGCCGATTTGCCTGGCCACTTTTCCGACCAGCTCATAACCTGACCTTCGGATGTTAGAGCTGCATTAATATGTCTGCCGCTGCTCACCTGCTTCAAGCGTGCAGTAGGTGAGGTAATCAGACGAACCGGTGCGAAGCGATCCTGTTCATCTCCCAGACCCAGGTTGCCATATTGATTGTATCCCCATACCCATAACCCTCCCTCTTTGGTAATAGCATATACACTGTTATTCATACCGGAGAGTTGAATCACACTCGTCAACGACCGTTTGACTGTGCTAGCAAACGATGTGCTGGGAACCAACATGGTTATGACCAGATAAGCTGCGAGAGTAACACTGATTATCCGAATCCATTTTTTTCTCATTTTATGCTCCTTTCCCATTGATAGTCTTACCTTATTAAGCATACCCAATACATATTCATAAGTAAATTTATTCGTATTAAATAAGATTATATATTTATAATGCGCATATTCAGACACACATGAAATAGTGTCATCAGATATGTACTATCGTCGTTGTTCAAACAAACCGGATTGTTGATTATTTGCATGTATAAAGAAACTGTAAACAAACTGGTAAATCCCTGCTAAATATCAATTATAAAGCCTAATTCCACCAGCTAATCTCACACTTTTTTAACAAATGGATAATTTATACACTAAAGTAAAATATAAGTTGAAAAGACTGATAAATCAGTTATAATCAACTCGAAATCCCTTATTTCAAAATTTATTACAAAGGAGACGATGCAATGAAGTTAACCTGTCTTGGCCTGAGGACACTTGTCCTGCTCCTGCTGTTCAGCTGGGTACCGTCCGCATTCAGTTATGCTGCCCCTGCCGCCGGCACATCCGGACTCGCCGAAGATGCTGCTTCACCTGTCAACCCACTATCGACCGGAGGAGGTGGCATGTGTTTCCCTTATTTGACTTCTGATTCGGTCAACCCAGCGACAACAACCGCAGATACCTACATAACACCGGATACCGCTGTTTCCGCAGCACCCTCCTCTGCCACTCTGGCTCCCTATCCTGTCAACACCTCTGCAGCAACCGCCATCGAGCTGACACCGGGTATACCGATCGAAGGTTATCTGCCCCCCGATGATCAGGATTGTGTCTGGTTCCAGGATGCCCTGTATTACAAGATTACCGTCACCAAGACGCAGAAGATTACTGCCCTGATGCTCGTTCCTCCGGGTCTGGATTACAGTATGTATCTGGAAGGCACTGCTTCTTTTCGGCATAAAGGGCCTTATGACCAGCTCAGCTATGTCGCCCAGCCGGGAACGTATTATTTGCGCGTCTCCGAAGGAGGTACCCGTGGCAGTCTCAGCCAGCCGTTCAATCTGAAGGTCATGCTGTCGGACAAATTCGATGATTACGAACGATATTCCGATGACAGTTCGGCGACAGACGCCTATTATCAGGGAACTTCGGTTCAGACGATCGACAATTTGTATGATGAAGACTGGAAAATGTTCGGTCTGGATTATCCCGGCACAACTACCGTTCGTCTGGATAATCCTTCTTCCAAAGGTGTCTACAAAGTCGAGATCTGGGATTGGGATGAAAATGTCATCGCCACCGTGAAGCAAAATGAACCCAAAGCCCTGCGCCTGCCGGTCGATTCCTACTTTATCCGTGAATATGCGCCGACCAAATACGATCCTGACGTTCCCTACACCCTGACACTGGATACCAAGTATGATCCGCGTCCGGTATGCGGATGGGACGAAGAACGCCCATGGGAATGGGTATGCACCTGGCCGTAATAGACGGGACGGCAAACAACATGTTTTCGCTAGTTTCGGTCAATTTCCCCCTATCCCACTTATCGAGGAGATGATCCAATGAGGACGAGACTGCTGGTTATCCAAATGGTGACGGCACTGCTTCTGCTCGCCTGTATACCGGGACCTACGCTGACGGCTGTGGCGGCAGATACTGCCGCTCCTGTGTACCCGGAGCTAATCCCGCTAAATAGCAAGGGTCGGACGGCGCCACAGGCGTATTCGGGAGATGTGTCCGAGTGTCTGCCTTTCTCCAAACCGGTGGCTCCTCCTGCCACAGGCGGTACAGCGACAACCGCTACCTATGTAACAGCGGATACCTACGGAACAGCGGGTAAAAAGCCGACTACCGGTATCCCTTCCATTCCTGCTCCGCCGGGTATGCCGACCAATATCTCTACCTTTGCCGCGACTGAACTGACTCCGGGCGTACCGGTCGAAGGCTATCTGCCGCCGAATATGCCGGGCTGTATCTTCTGGCCGGGTGGACTGTGGTACAAAGTCACGATCGACAAGCCTCAGAAGATCACCGGCCTGCTGCTGACACCGCCGGGCATCGACTATTACCTGTATCTGTACTATGAGCGCAATGGTCCGGGTGATGTGAATACCGGAACGGTGTCTTTCCGCAATTACGGTCCGTATGACCAGGTTGCCTATGTGGCCCAGCCAGGTACGTATTATCTGTTCGTGACCGAAGGGGGAACGGGCGGCAGCATGAAGCAGCCATTTAACCTCAAGGTCATGCTCAGCGACAAATACGATGAATACGAGAAATACACCGATGATGCGACTACAACCGAGACCTACTATGATGCCTACCGTGATGGTCCGATGATCCATACGATTGACAATCCGTATGACGAAGACTGGAAGATGTTCAATGTGAATCCGGACGGGGAGCTGACGATTAATCTCAAGAATCCGTCACCCAAAGGCTCCTACAAACTCGAACTCATCGACCAGTACGGCGTTATGGTAGGTACGGTGTACCAGAATACGACCAAGACATTCCGGCTGGATATGTACAATGCCTACTATACACGCGTATTTGCCACCAATCCGGCCAAATATGATCCCGATGTGCCTTATGTATTGACGATGAAGTTCAAGCCTGATCCGCAGCCGATCTGCGATTGGGATGAAGAACGTCCATGGGAATGGGTATGTACCGGACCTTAATGGGTGAATCACCGGGCAATGATTGAACAATCGTGTGTAGATTAGGCTTCTATGCAATATGATGCAAAACCGTGCTGCCGCCTGCGGGTGGTTGCACGGTTTTTGCTTTTGATTCTGGTTTTGGATGTAAGAGCTTCATTTGTGGCTATGCCGATGGATGGACAGACGCATCCTCTGCACAGACGGCGCTTCTTTTCCAGCAGATTCAAATTCGCTTTCGCTGCAGTATCGATATTTCTTTTGCATATTTGCAGCGTATGGGTTACTATTTTTCTATCGACAAATTTGTATGTCTATAAAAGGAGGCTTTTGCAATTATGTGCCCCCGGACAAAAGAACAAAATGAGCTGATACGCCTGCAGCGCAGGGAACAGATTCTGGATGTCGCCGCACGCTCTTATTTCCGCACAGGCGGCAGCTTTGATATTCGTGACGTTGCTCGCGAAGCGGAGCTGGGTTATGGGACGGTGTACCATTATTATCCCAACCGTCATTTATTAATAGATGATCTGCTGAACAGCGGATTTGAGAAGTGCGAGAGCGTCCTGACCGAATGGACGAATGCCAATGGCGATTCCCCGGATGAACATGTGCTGCCGGCCTATTGCAAAGCTCTGCTGCAGCTCTGGCAATCGGATGCCCGTACGTATCTCGTCTACAAAATGGCGTCCGAACATTACACCGGCTTGACGGAGAAGGATCAGTACTCCGCCAGGAAAAGATTCATGAAACAACTATATATCCCTCTTCAATCGATCGCCGGGTGCGAAGATGACCGTATCGACCATATGCTGGCCATACTGGTCGGCTGCTGTGGACTGCACTATTACGGCGGCAATACCAACCTGAATATCGATCGAATCGCAGAGCTGGCTATGCAAGCTATGACAAAGGAGTCCTGAAACGAACATGATCATCTTAAAAAGCAAACATGAAATTGAAGCTATCCGCAAGGCCTGTCAAGTGGTGGCCGAATGCCATCGTACGATCGCTCCAATCATCCAACCGGGCATTACCACAAATGAGATTGAGCGCATTTTTGAGGAAGTGATGCTAAAACATGGAGCCAAGCCTTACCAGAAGGGATATAAAGGTTATCCCTATGCGACCTGTGCCTCTGTGAATGATGTCATCGCGCACGGCTTTCCCGGCAAGCAGCCGCTGGTGGAAGGCGATATCGTGACGATCGACACCGTTGCCGAGCTGGATGGCTGGTTGGGTGATTCGGCATGGAGCTATACCGTGGGACAAGTCTCTCCGACAGCCGAAAAACTGATGCGTGTCACCAAGGAATGTCTGGATCTTGGCATCGAACAGGCGAAGTCCGGCAACCGAATCGGTGATATTACCAGCGTGATTCAGCAGCATGCGGAAAGTAACGGCTTTGGCGTTGTACGTGACCTGCTCGCCCACGGCATCGGCCGGGACCTGCACGAAGAGCCGACGTACATGCATGTCGGCAAGCCTGGCAAAGGCGTTCGTCTCAAAGAAGGCATGGTATTCACAATTGAGCCGATGATCACCGAAGGCACCTACCACATGACGATTGACTCCGACGGCTGGACAGCCCGAACTCTTGACCACAAACTCGCTGCCCAGTACGAGCATACGATTGCCATCACGGCGGAAGGTACAGAGATTCTGACTGCGCAGTGATTATGAAATGGAAGAAATAGATATGTAGCTGTTTTCGCAGCTGGATGCGTTTTTGTTGATATACTTTAACTAAAAATAACCCCCTCGAGATGTCCTTGCTGCATGGACATGACGAGGGGGTTATTTAAATAGTCCGGTTAATAGATGACTTATTTAGGGAAAACTTTTGTACCTTCCCAGGTGACGATTCCATTTTCAAACTTGTATTTCTCTGGATATGGAGCATTGATAATTGTTGTATTGATAAAAGTCACATTTCCAACCTTAGCACTTCCCCATACACCTGCCGGAAATTTGGTCGCATTGCGGCTGGTATTGCCAGTGAAGGTAATATTGTCGATAACAATATCATTTGTATTTGCAGAATAACCTCCATATACGAGCATCTCTGCATGACCACCAGTTGGCTTTTGTGCTGTACTATCAAGTGTATTGTTGTTGACCGTAATGTTATTCACTGGCTGTGTCTGATATTTTCCTTCTGTTGCAATATAGATTCCCGCCATCTGAGTACGTTGTATACTGTTACTCTCAATCCATACATCATGACCACCTACAACTGTAATTCCTCTCGCTCCAGAATCATACCCGACATCATTATTGAGTATGCGAATATTATGTGTAGCTTCCGGCCGACCTGCAGCATCCAGATCCGTCCCGTAGCTGACTACAGCAATGGTATCATCGCCTACATGCTGAACCAGATTACTTTGTACGGTGATGCCGCTGCTGCCGCCTGTCATATGAATGCCATCCGCATTTGTATTTTGAACGGTATTATTGGTAATGGTGCCACCTGTAGACTCTTTTACCAGAATGCCCGCTGTGCTGGCTTTATTAACAAGCACTTGGTCTATAGTGAAGTTGGTCGCACTTCTAACCGTAATGCTGTTTTTCTCATTTTCTCCATTTCCGCGAGGTACTACAGTCGCATATTCGTGCTTCAGATCCCGCAGTGCCGGGCTGGTTCCTGTCAGATCAATAGAGCCGCGTTCCGGATTGGTGGAAGTTAAGATCGATTTGTCTTTACCTGCACCTTTCAGCGTAACGCTGTTCACATTGATAATATCACTCAGCTGGAATGTTCCTGCAGGTACATATACATCCTTGCCCTGCGCACGGGCTGCTGTGATCGCAGCATTGACTGCCGCGTAGTCATCTTTGCCATCATTCGCTACCGCGCCAAATTCCACAATCGACAGACTGTGATCATCCGGTACATCGGCTGCAGGGGTAAAGGCAATCGCCGGATTCCACAGCGTGTGGTCAAAGCTGATCGAACCGACCCGGTTGACGATAAAATGAATGGCTGTCCCTTTTTGCACAGCAATCTTGGATACACCGCTTGGTGTTACGCCGGTTGTGGATTGGACTTTCTGGCTCCACAGCGTGGTATCGTCCTTTTTGATCGTGGCGAGGATACCGTCTCCGTCAGCGCTTCCTTTCTCCACCGCTCCGGTGATCGTAATTGTGCCATTCGCCGGTGCGATCCAGGTACGAACGGAATCGGCGTCATTGCCGGGATGTTGGGCGTTGGCAGTTATCCATGGATAGGTGCCGCCATTGTCCCAGCGGCTGGCTCCTGTCTGATATGTAAGCTTGCTGTATGTCGTCCCGGATAACTTCTCATACTGCCACTGGTTCGTCCCCTGAATCGTACTATAATCGGCAGATGCCTGGTAGTTGACTGTATCCGCTGCGGACACAATGCTTGCCCCGGCAGTAAGCGCGAGCCCTAACGAGGTGATACTTGCAGCAATACGTTTTTTGTTCATGTGCAATTGAATTCCTCCTGTTTTTGTATTAGTTAATTATGTGAATTATATTAACCTTCCATTATTAACCTTTTATAGGAGGTATAGAATCCTGCAAATGAAAATTTATTTTCGCAGTTGTGCTATCTGGTCTGCCCAGGATTCGCGGTGCAGTACATAATGACTGTACTCCTCGTTATTGATCCAAATCGTACCATGCAGCGTAAATCCACATTTTTGAATAACTTTATGAGAAGCTATATTTCCTGTGAGGGCAATCGCATTCAGCAGCGGCAGATCTGTATTGGCAAATAAATACATGATCATGCCCTGCACCACCTGGGTGGTATAGCCTTTGCCCCGGTGATCCTTGGAGATGGCGTACATGATTTCCCGGTTGGGCGACGGCAGTTCATCCTTGATGCCGGAGCAGCACCAGCCGATGAATTCGCCTGTCTGCCGGGATATGATGGCTAGCCGGAGATACATATCCTTGATGTCTTCCCCTCTTTGCAAAGCATTCACAAACTGCCGGTTCCCCGGAATCTCGTAGTTTAACAGCCAATCGGCACGCTGCTCTCGGGATACGTTCCAGCCTGGCAGATATTCATGGATTTCAGGCTGCCAGGTCAGGTTATGCAAATCATCCAAATCCGCTGCAGTAAATTCTCTCAGAATGATATCCTGCCCGTCTATGATCAGCATATTCTCTTCGGGTATCGTCTCGTTATGGGTATTCATCCTATCATTCTTCTCCTTTCATTAAGCGAAATACCAATGTGTCCGACTATTTGTCCTCTCCAGCCCTCCTGCTGCTCAAGGCTGTTCGGGTGCAGCAGACGGATTCACCGTAATCTTCTCTTCCGGCTGAACGACTTGAATGGCACTCATGCCCGTATGCGCAGGATACGACGTCTCCATGGGGCCGCTCATATTGAGCACCACCTTCTGCCCGATCGGAATCCGGTCGGTATGGCTGATATTTCGCACACCTATCCAGGATGCATGAGGTGAAGCCTGTTCCAGAATCTGTTCAACCGTCTGCTGATCCATGAGCTGCGGATCGATATCCCAGACGAACAGCAGTGCACCACTGTCGGGATCGCGATCAATAATATAACCAGCGAATTGCCAGTTACCCTGAAGTGAATCCTGCTGTTCTCTGGACAGTACTCCTCCCAGGGTGGGAGAATCGCTGCCAGATATGGAGCAGCCAGCGAGCAGCCACAGGCATAAGATTATGAATGCACGTATAGTAATATTCATATCCTGCTCTCCTCTTTTCCGGATACTTTCCGTCAAACTGGGGCATTCACCGTAAAATGATTCCATATTTAGTAAACGATTGCCGATTGGATGATGTTGCATTTCTATTTTATTTTATGGATTTCAAAATCAATTGATTACTACGCGATAAATTCCAACTTCTCAATGTATGTAGAAACCTGTTACACATTTACTGACTATCGATTAAAGTTCTTCGGCTTGTATATCCATTCGCCGCTTGTATTCAAGTAGCCCCATTCCCCTTCGTAAGTGACCAGACCCAGTCCATTGGAAAATGAATCCG
>NZ_LAQP01000020.1 GCF_000971965.1 Paenibacillus wulumuqiensis | reverse complement strand
AGGCACGCCGCCAGCGTTCGTCCTGAGCCAGGATCAAACTCTCCATAAAGTGTTTGACTTGCTCATTCCTTGCTGACATTCGGTTTCCCGAATTGTTTAATTCAAATTCCATTTGTTCAGTTTTCAAGGAACTTACTTTTCTTAACAACTCTTAGATTATATCATTTTCAGAAAAGCGTGTCAACCTTTAATTTTTCTTGTTAATTTGCGATGTCTCAAGGCGACTTAAATAATATATCATATCTTTTTTAAGGAAGCAAGTGTTTTAGCAATTTTTATTTTGAGGCAGTTATGTCATACAAGCTGCGGCTTTATGAAACATCTATCAGATCACTTCTATATATATAAGGAACACCATAATTGTATCCGATTCTGTAGTTCAATCTACATTAGATGTTGTAAATTTCTATCTGAATGAATTGATGTTAAAGCGGGAAAAGCGCTGGCTGTACTATTCAGTTACATTCCGACGTTTTTCCCGTTTTGCTTATCCATGAATCAGATCTCTATGTGGAGCAGGTGAAGGATTTTATTGAAATGAACTTCTCCCAGAAGATTACGGTGGAGGATATTGCACACTTTATCGGACTGAATCGGAGCTATTTGTGTTCGTTATTTACGAAAACAACCAAGGGGAGCATACAGGACTACCTGATTCGCTATCGGATGGAGATGGCTGCCAAAATGCTGGTAAATACGGATCTTACGATCGGCAATATCGCTCGTTCGGTTGGCTATGCTGATCCTCTGCTCTTCTCCAAGATTTTCAAAAGAATAAAAGGAATGTCTCCCAAAGCCTATCGCAGTGAGTCTCTGCTTCAGGGCAAAATGCCGATAGACTGAAAGAGGAGTGAATGAGGTATAGTTCATCTTTATTTGGTCTGTACAGAATGAGTCAGCGTACCCGCGTCTATGAATTGCTGTTGTCCAGTTTATTCTCTCGCGTTCTTCTTGATGAAAGGTTTATAATAAATTTTAGATATTAGCTTAACTTTGTATATCAGGTTTTGAAAAGTTCCAGATGGTATGAACGCTGCATTTGTACGAATTGGAAGATATTTTTTGATCTATTTTCAACATGGCTGCGAATATGCTGATAAGGTGTATTTTGCTCGTGGAACATCCATATAGAATGTTCGTCTGAACACCATTATATGATTTCAGGCGGATAACCGATCTTGAAGGGGGAACGATAAATGGGACGCTGGATTGCTGCAGTACAAAAGGGATTTGGCAAAAAGCTGGTACGGCTGCACAGCTGGAACGCCTGGCTCGTCGCACTGCTCGCCATTACGGGACTTGTGCTCGTTGGAGGATTCTGGCAGGAAATTCTGGGTGAAGGCAGAGTCTGGATTCGCTGGATTCATATTATTGGCGGATTGGCGCTGCTCGTGCCGGTAGTATATTATCTCTTCCTAGCCTCCAAGCACTGGAAGCAGATACGCGAGAAACCGGCTCAGAAGATGAATGTAATTCTGGTCTTTATTTTGCTGATCGGATGGATTGTGTCCGGTATTCTGCTCTGGCTGCTGCGGCAGGTAGGTCCTGCTGTCGCGAATACGGCGCTGTTTATTCATGATCTGCTCACCTGGGTAGGACTTCCTTATATCATTTACCATTCATTGACACGCACTGCCTGGCTTAAAGATCCCAAAAAGCGCAGTGTGAAGCTGTCTGAAGATCCGGTCGATGCGGTTCCTGCTGCCTCAATCGCTGCCAGAGGGAACGCTGCTGCATCAGGGAAAATGGTGCCTTCTCAGACGCCTTCTCCGTTTTATACCCGTCGTGCCTTTTTGCGTTCGGCGATCGGAATCGGTCTGGCTGTCTCTATCGGACCTACATTTGTTCGCTGGCTGGGCAGTTCGCTGCAGGGCGGAGGTTCCTGGGCAGAGATGGCTGCCAGCAACCCGAATAAAATGGTGCCGGATCCAAAACCTTTGCCTGCTTCACTGCCTCCGGAAGGTGGCGGCGCTCAGGGGGAATTCCGCGTGTATACTGTCACGCCGATTCCTTCGTTTGATAACAGCAACTGGTCTTTCACCATTGACGGACTGGTCGATCGGCCGCAAACATGGAACTGGGAGCAGTTTTTGAAATTAAAACGGACTGTGCAGGTCAGTGATTTTCACTGTGTTACCGGCTGGTCGGTGTACAAAAATACCTGGGAAGGCATTCCGCTGAATGACTTTCTGGAGATGGCCGGCGTTAAACCTGCTGCCCAGACGATTAAATTCTATTCCGGCGACGGCGTCTATACCGATTCGATTACGCTGGAGCAGGCGCAGCTTCGGGACATTATGGTCGCTGTACTGCATGACGGCAAAATCATTCCGGCTGATCTGGGCGGACCGGTACGGCTGGTCATTCCAAAAATGTATGCCTATAAATCGGTGAAATGGCTGAACCGTATTGAACTGATTGCCGAAGACCATATCGGATACTGGGAACAACGCGGTTACGATAAGGATGCCTGGCTGCCGGATAATCTGTCCTGATCCGGTTGATCAACCTACCAAAAAGACGAGATCCCTCCGTGCTGAGGCGATCTCGTCTTTTTTATAATATAAGGATTGTAGCTGTGAAGTTCATCGACTATACGGTCTATTGATGTGTTTATGAATGTACGATTTGATAGTTCTTCATCATTTCCAGCTCTATTCGACTATTCCAGTTCCAACAGCTGGCGCAGCTGCTCTTCATCTTCGATGACTTCGATGCCGAGATCGCGGGCTTTGGTCAGTTTGCTGCCTGCTTTTTCGCCGGCGATGACGATATCCGTTTTCTTGGAGACGCTGCCGGTGACTTTGGCACCCAGTTCTTCCAGACGTGCAGCAGCATCTTCCCGGGTCATCGTATGAAGTGTGCCCGTGAGCACTACCGTCTTATTGGTAAAGTAGGAATCGGCCAAGACGACAGTCGGTGTCTGCGGAACCTGTGGCTGTACGCCGAGCTGAAGCATCTTTTCAATACTGCCGCGCATCAATGGATCGGCGAAAAACTCCACGATACTCTCCGCTACAATCATGCCGATATCCGGCAGCTCGACCAGTTCTTCGGCTGTTGCATTCATAATCTTGTCCAGATCCCGGTAATGCTCGGCCAGCATCCGTGTGGTGGTCTTGCCGGTATTCGGAATACCCAGCGCATACAGGAAGGAAGCCAGATCACGGGTCTTGCTGTCCTCGATAGCCTGCAGCAGATTGCTCGCTTTGCGCTCACCAAAGCGCTCCAGCTTAACCAGATCATCAAACTGCAATGTATACAGATCGGCAGGCTCGCGAACCTGCAGCTCGCTTTGCAGCTGCGTCGCTGTCTTGACGCTGAATGTCTCGATATCCATCGCATCCCTGGAAGCAAAATGAGTGATACGTGCAACGATCTGCGGTTCACAGCCCAGCTTGTTGTTGCAGAACAGATGCGCTCCGCGCTGCTCCAGCGGGAATCCGCAGGCCGGACATTGCTCCGGATATACAATCTCTTCGCCGTCATTTTCTTCGGATACTTTACCGAGAATCTCGGGGATGACATCATTGGAGCGGCGGATATAGACGCGTGTACCAAGAGCATGCTTCAGATTTTTGCGTTCGATATCGCCGATATTGTTCAGCGTGCAGTTCTGGACGGTGACGCCAGCCAGCTCTACCGCCTCGACGCGGGCGAGCGGCGTGATTTTGCCGGTGCGGCCCACATTCCATGATACGGATTCCAGGATGGTGCTGGTCTCTTCCGCTTCAAATTTATAAGCGATCGCCCAGCGCGGGAATTTGTCCGTATACCCGAGTACTTCACGGGTGCGCATATCCGTGATCTTGACCACCGCTCCATCGATCAGATAATCGAGCTGACTGCGGCGTGTCTGAATCTCTTCCAGCTGGGCAATGACATCGTCAAAGTTCTCAAAGTAAGACACATACGGATTGACCCGGAAATGGTTATCCTTGAGGAACTGCATCATCTCCTGCTGGTCGGCAAAACGAATACCGTCCATATAGCCAATATTATAGAAATAAGCGCTAAGTCGGCGCTTGGCTGTGACTTTGGGGTCCAGATTGCGCAGCGCACCGGCTGCGGCATTGCGTGCATTTTTGAGTTTGTCCTTGTCCGAAGCGGTCTCGTTATAGGCCGCCAGCACGGACAGATTCATAATGCCCTCTCCCTGAACTTCCAGCTTGCCTTCCTTGAAAGGAATGGACAGCGGAATCGAACGGATCGTTTTGATCTGCTCCAGTATGCCTTCGCCGACTACACCGTTACCACGGGTCGCTGCCTGTACGAGCCGCCCATTTTCATAAGTCAGATTCAGGGTCAGGCCGTCGAACTTGAGCTCCACCGCATAGGTTGGCTCGGGCAGCGGGGTATCCGGGTTCTTGGTATTGTAATCATTGATCAGCTTGCGGGCACGAGTATGCCAGGTGGACAACTTCTCCAGATTTTGCGCTTTGTCCAGACTCCATAGCGGAGCCAGATGACGATGCGGCAGGAATCCTTTGAGCAGTTCACCGCCTACACGCTGTGTCGGGGAATCCGGCAGCACAACGCCGCTTTCCTGTTCCAGCTGCAGCAGACGGTCATATAATGCATCGTATTCCTTATCATCCACCAGCGGCTCATCAAGGGTGTAATAATGATAACTGTAATTATTCAGCTCGGCGACGAGCTTTTCCATTTCGTTCATCGGGTCCATGGATGGCATCTCTCCCGTATCTAATATGTAAGTCGCCTATCGTCCTGCATACAGACGACAGAGACTCGGTTGTTTTATTTCAGTCATGCACATATATCCCCGTATTCGAAAAAATAGAACCGAATCACCAGGTATCCGGTTCTATTAAAAGGGTGTATTACACTTTCCAGTTATATGTCACATCATCGAAGTTCACTGCCACTACAGGCTGTTGAACCTCGCTTTATTCCACTTTGGTAATCGGAGCAAAGCCTGCCAAGAGACGCTTCAGACCGGTCGGAGCCGGGAAAGCGATCTGCAGTTCCATATCATTGCCAGTTCCTTTGACAGCGACGATCGTACCGATTCCCCATTTGCCATGGGACACCTTGTCGCCTGCCTGGAATCCTTCACCGCTGCCGCTGGCTGCCGGCTTCGGTGCCGAGCCATTGCCGCTCGTTACCGTTACGCCCGAAGAAGTCGGCGTCTGGCGTGGCACCGCACGTGCGGAAGATCCACTGCCAAATGCAGTCGAGTTATCCCTTTTGCCGCCAAAGCTGCTGGTTGATCCGCCGAATCCACGGCTTCCGCCTCCATAGCTGCTGGTACCGCCACGACGGTAATTGTTTGGTGCCACTTTGGTATCTTCCTTGTACTCTTCCGGAATCTCTTCCAGGAAGCGTGATGGCGGGTTCGCCGTAGTGCGTCCGAACAGTGTACGCATCTGGGCGCAGGAGAGGAACAGCTGCTTCTCCGCCCGGGTAATGCCTACATAAGCGAGGCGACGCTCCTCTTCCAGCTCGTCATTATCCATAAAGGCACGGCTGTGCGGGAAGACCCCTTCCTCCATACCGATAATGAAGACGGTCGGGAACTCCAGACCTTTGGCACTGTGCATGGTCATCAGTACGACCGCGTCCTCCTGCTCCTCCGGCTTGTCTCCTACGGTATCGATATCCGCAATCAGAGCCAGATCGGTCAGGAAGGCGATCAATGATTTGTCTTCGTTATTCTTTTCAAATTCCATCGTTACCGACAGGAACTCCTCGATATTCTCAACGCGCGCCTTGGACTCCAAAGTATTCTCACGCTGCAGCTCCACACGGTATTCCGACATTTCCAGAATCTTCTCGGTCAGTTCGGTTACCGACAAATAATCCACCATCTGGTGCAGGGCAGCGATCATATCGTAGAACTCCACCAGCGCATTGCGTGTACGACCGGCAAAGCCCAGGTCATCGACAATCTCCAGTACTTTGAAAATCGAGATGCCGCGCTCTGTCGCAGCCGCAGCGAGCTTGGCCACACTCGTATCACCAATCCCACGCTTGGGCACGTTAATGATACGCGTCAGGCTGATATCATCATCCGGATTGGATAACAGACGCAGATAAGCGAGCAGATCTTTGATCTCTTTGCGATCATAGAACTTGATGCCGCCGACAATCTGGTACGGAATATCCGACTTGATCAGAATTTCCTCTATAACCCGGGACTGGGCATTCGTCCGGTACAAAATGGCATGATCCTGATACGGTCTGCCCGTTTTTACACTTTTGTGAATCTCCGAAGTGACAAAGTATCCTTCATCATGTTCGGAATCGGCGCGGTACACTTTGATCTTGGCGCCGCCTTCTTTGTCGGTCCACAGTTTCTTCGGCTTGCGGCCGGTGTTGTTGCCGATCACTTCGTTCGCAGCGCTCAGAATATTGGAAGTCGACCGGTAATTCTGTTCCAGCAGAATCGTCTTGGCTTCCGGGTAATCTTCCTCAAAGTTAAGGATATTGGTAATATCCGCTCCACGCCAGCGGTAGATCGACTGGTCGCTGTCGCCGACTACGCAAATGTTATGATGCGCATCCGCCAGCATTTTACAGAGCATATACTGTGCACGGTTGGTATCCTGATACTCATCGACATGGATATAACGGAATTTCTTCTGGTAAAACTCCAACACTTCCGGTACTTCCTTGAACAACTGAATCGTCGTCATGATCAGATCGTCAAAATCGAGCGAGTTATTGGCACGCAGCTTGCGCTGGTACATGGTATATACTTTGGACGCCAGACCTTCAAAATAATCCCCGATCTTCAGCTCATACTGGGCAGGTGTGACCAGTTCATTCTTGGCAGCGCTGATCATCGCCTGAACGGCTTTAGGTTCGAATTTCTTGGTGTCCATGTTGAGATCCTTCATACAGGAGCGGATCACGGACAGCTGATCGCCGGAATCCAGAATGGAGAAATTGGACGTAAAGCCGATCCGTTCGATATCTTTGCGCAAAATCCGTACACACATGGAGTGGAACGTGGATACCCAGATCTCGCGGCCCTCGCGGCCGACCAGCTGGGAGACACGATCCTGCATCTCGCGGGCAGCCTTGTTGGTAAAGGTAATCGCCAAAATGCCCCATGGAGAGGATTTGCGCGAGTCGATAATATGGGCGATCCGGTGGGTTAGTACTCTGGTCTTACCACTGCCGGCACCTGCCATAATGAGCAGCGGTCCATCTGTAGCGAGCGCGGCTTCTTTTTGTCTGGGATTCAGGCGGTTGATTGCATCCTGTATATTTACAGTCGTCATGTAGAAGTCTTGCCCCTTTCTGCGTGGAAATTAGAATATGGAAAATAAACGATCAGGCGATCCGGCTGCTGCCGAAAGCCTGTATATGTTGAACCATGTCATGTGGTGTATACAAATGTGAGCGTGGATGATAAGTCAGGTATGGTTAAACGTCAATGCTATTTGCTGCCTGAATAAAAGGATTATTGCCTGTTCATGCGATCAAACTGCTGTCTGGTGCATCAAATAGGTGATACCTATTCGTATAGTCATCGGTCAAAAAAGATCAATTCTTCACTGCGGCTACCGTCGTAAGAGCACTGTCGATATCTCTGTACAGGCTGTTGCCCACAATGATTGTATCACAGACCCGGCGGGCTGTTCTGGCGCTGTCTGCATCATGAATGCCTCCGCCATAAAACACTCTGGCCTCGCCGGCAGCACGCTTGATATCCGCTGCAAGCTCCATATCGCCAAAGCGTCCGCTGTATTCGATGTAAATGATCGGCAGCTTCAGCAGCCGGTCAGCCGCCTGCGCATAAGCTGCAGCCCGGTCTCCATCGATCGAAGTCAGCGCATCGGTCAGTTGGGCTACAGTGGAATCGGGATTCAGCACAATGTAGCCTTCCGGCATAAGCAGTTCCCATGGAATCAGATGGCTGTACTGCTCAATCGCCTGTACATGCTGCCCGAGCAGCCATTTCCCATGATCGGTATTCAGCACCATCGGGATCATATACAGATCGAATCCGGGTACAACGGCTTCCAGATCGGATACTTCCAGTACGCAGGGAAGTTCATACCTGCGGACACGGGACATCAGATCCACCGTATTATCATAGGTTACACCGGATGAACCACCAATCATGATCGCATCGGTACCGGACAGGCAAATACGATCCAGATCTTCGTCCGAGATCAGACGGTCAGGGTCCAATTTGAATACGTGCTGCCACGCTTTGATTTCATCTCTCAACCTTCATTCCTCCGTCTTTCTGCAACCTTCAGAATAAGTCTATGACAGTGGTTGTACAGTGTCAATTTTTTGTTCGTATTTCATGGGAACAAAATGATATTATACGATATTTGGCAGCGGGTTTGCACCTTAATTTGCAAATAAAAATGCCCCGTCTGTTCAAACGGGGCATTTCGGTACAGACCGCATCCATCAGGCCTAGTGCCTGCAGCTGATCTCAATACGCATTTTTGTTCATAAATCCATTGCGGATCGTTTTGAAAATAATCTTGATATCGAATAACAGCGACCAGTTCTCGATATAGAAAATGTCGTGGTTAATCCGCTCTTCAATCGATGTATCCCCGCGCAGTCCATTGCTCTGCGCCCAGCCGGTAATGCCGGGACGGACATGGTGCTTGACCATGTATTTGGGGATTTCCTCGCGGAACTGCTCCACGAAGTAAGGACGCTCCGGACGCGGGCCGACTACACTCATATCGCCGATCAGTACATTGAAGAACTGAGGCAGCTCATCCAGGCTCGTACGCCGGATAAAGGAACCAAACTTGGTTTTGCGCGGATCATTGGCTGTCGTCCAGCCGGTATCGATTTGTCCTTCCGGGATCACCCGCATGGAGCGGAACTTGAACATCATAAATGTACGACGGTTCAGTCCGACACGCTCCTGCTTGAAAATGATCGGCCCAGAGGAAGTCAGCTTCACCCCGATCGCTACGAACAGCATAATCGGTGAAGTGATAATAATGGCAGCCAGTGAAAATAAGATATCAAACAGCCTTTTGAAAATACGGTTGGCTGCAATATCCAGCGGAATATCCCGCACATTGATCATCGGCATACCCGCAAAGTTATCAAAATACGGACGCGCCGGCAAATAATCGAAAAAGTCCGGTATAATCAGCGTACGCACGCCGGCCTTTTCACATTCGGCAATAATGAGCGGATACTTATGATGTGCATCCAGCGGCAGTGCCAGAATAACTTCATCGATCATCATCTCATGCAGTTTGTGGCCCAGATCGTCGATCTTGCCGAGCACAGGCTTGTACTTCTTCGATTCAATCCCATCAAATTCACGATAATCATCAAGAAATCCTACAATCTCATAGCCCATTTCCGGGTACTGCAGCAGATTGTCGTAGAAGCGCTTGCCGAGCGAACCTGCTCCGAGAATAAGCACAAACTGCTTGTTAAAGCCCTTCTGACGGGCACGTTTCAGTCCAAGCTTGATGATGTAACGGTAGCCCATAATGAGCAGCAGATTCATCACTACATACAGCAGCAGATAGTAACGCGAGATATTGATTTCTTTGAAGAAGAACAATGCCCCAAGCAGGATAAAGATGCTGACCGCATGAGTCTGTATAATTTTGAGCAGCTCATCCGCAAAGCGCTTTTTGCGCTTGGGCGAATACAGACTGCTCATCGTTCCAATCAGAATGGCAATCACGCCGTAAATCAAGCTCCATTTGCCATATGTCTCAAACGGCAGTGCACCATAGCCTGCTGTTGGACTATCGTAAGGAAGAATGTCACTCTGGAATTTGATAAACCAAGCAATCAGAAAGGAAATTTGAATCACAGAGAAATCCGCCAGAATATACAGTCTGGTCAAAAAATGCTGATTTTTGCGGATCACGTATGGACTCTCCTTTCCGAATCGGATACCGGCGCCGGGTGGGCGCGAAGCAGTTTATTTTTGAGTAGGGACATCATGAGTTTGACACCGATGCCCGTGAAGACAATGCCGTTGGTAATGAACGAATACTTTTGACGATAATGCTTGCGGTGAAACAGCCACATCGCCCGGTGGAACTCGTAGATGATTTTGAAAGGCTTGCGCCGGCTGCTGGCACCTTTGTGATGCACGATGAATGTATCGGCACAGTAGTGAATCTCCCAGCCCGCTTCCTTGATCCGGTAGCACCAGTCGATATCTTCCCCATACATAAAGAACTCTTCATCCAATCCACCGATCTGCTCGATCACCTCGCGGCGCACCAGCATAAACGCACCAACCAGTGAATCCACCTGATACGATTCATCCGGGCTCAGATAGCCCAGCTGGTAACCGTTGAACCGTGGATTATCCGGGAACATCTTCGAAAAGCCAAAAGCATAATAGAATGATGCCGAAGGTGTCGGGAATCCGCGCTTGCACGCTTTGTCCAAAGAACCGTCCGGCAGAATGATTTTGCAGCCTGCTGCACCTGCACGAGGGTGGGCATCCATGAAAGACACCATCGTCTCCAGGGTGTCCGGCTGAACGATGGTGTCGGAATTAAGCAGCAAAGTATATCGTCCCCGGGCGACCTTCATCCCGATATTATTGCCTTTGGCAAAGCCACCGTTGTCAGAGTTGGCAATAAATACAGCATCCGGATACGCTGCCGGAATACGGGTCGTTGAATCATCACTGGAATGATTATCGACGACAATAATCTCGTAGGAATACTGTGTCTGTGAATTGTATACGGATTGAATACAGTCCATGGTCAGCTGGCATGTATTGTAGTTAAGAATTAAAATGCTAACGTCCATAATAACGCTCCTGCTCTATATTGAAGACTTCTAAAAAATATGTTTATCAGCTTATTTTCCTGAAACTTTCATTACTATAATCTAATCGCATTATAGCATAGATATAGAAACAGGAGTTAGCTTCGGAAACCCAAAAAACATTTATTACCATTTATTTATTATATCCAGGTTAAATATAACCAACCAAAATCAGAAATCGAAATAATAATTGCTCTGTTAGCGATTGTCTAAATAATTTGCAGTGTCGCAAATAATGAATACGATCCATAATTGTATTTCTCGACGTAATAAATTGATTAAGCTGATTAGTCATTTCTTTATCGGATATACTGGAACCATAAATTCGTTTGAATTCTTTCGCTTGCTTGACGAGCAGCTTTTTATCTCCTTTGTGTTTAAGGAAACTGTTCCACTTCTTTTTTACTTTCTGATAAACGGTCCACTCTCCGCCAACAGCATTTCCACCATGTTGGCGGTAATAAATGGATGGACTATGCACAAAGTGAATTTTCCCAAAACATGAGATAACTAAATACGCCCACCAGTCATGCATTTGTATACAATCAATATTTACCTCTTTCCTAGTGTTTACAAGCAACTGTAAGGCAGAACGGTTAAAGGATACCGTCGCTCCTACAGCGATATTCTGAATAAGTGCATTATAAAAAGAAGGCTTCAAATGAGGCATTCCTGGCCAGATTGCAGTCGGATTAAGTTCTCCATCCGTAAGCTGAGTATCCGTACAGATCAATGAAGGTAGACGATCGGTAAGATAGTTATTTTGTACCAAAAACTCAGGTATCTGATTATATAGAGATTTGGAGTCTCTTTCCATATCCGATAAAAGCTGGACTGCCTGCTGTGCTTTGTGTGGCATCCATACATCATCCTGATCACAAAAACAAAAATATTCAGATTCCTGATTGGCCTGCTGCATCAGAGTCCAAAAACTAGGAATCACACCAATGTTGTCTCCTTGTATTAATTTAATAAGTGTAGGGTACATTTGTTCATATTTAGCTAATATAGAAAGGGTGTTATCACTTGATCCATCGTCACGAATCAAAATATGAATAGGTCTGTACGGTTGTGACAGTATACTATCCAATTGTGCTTCGATATATTGCGCTCCATTGTACGTAGACATAAGAACTTGCAGCATCCCATTCTGGTTCATAACCATACCTCATTTTTCGAAAAATATATGTACATGACTTGGTCTAGTAAGGCATCCTTGCTATTGCATAGTGATCTAAACTTCGCCTGATATGCATTATACACAACAACTAGAGTGTCTGATATCAATCCTAACCAAAAAGTTGAATGATGATCCTGTAACCGATCATCATTCAACTTCTGGTTTAATCTATTTTATTTATCATCTGCGCTGTAAATTTTTCACTTTATACCATTTTTATATTCTTCCAAAAATGCTTTCAATCCATCCTGCCAGGAACGGATATCTTCAAAGCCGTTTGTACGAATCGATAAATGCTCCATTACTGAATTGGCTGGACGTGGAGCAGGTCTTGGAAAGTCAGCAGTTGTACAGGGCTCAATCTTGGCTGTAATGGATGCACCAAGAATTTCCTTGGCCTGTGCAAAGATCTCCCCTGTAAACTCGTACCATGTACAAGAATCACTGTTGGATGCATGGTAAATACCATATTTTTCTGTCAGCATGAGTTCAGATATGAAATTCGCTAAATCAACGGTATACGTTGGCGAACCTTTCTGGTCATGAACTACTTTTAATTGGGGTTTTTCCTGTCCCAGCTTCAGCATCGTTTTGACAAAGTTATTGCCATGCATACCATATACCCATGATGTACGCACGATAAAGTAACGGCTGCATAGGGATTGAGTCAACACTTCACCTGCACGCTTGGACTTGCCGTAAATACCCTGTGGATCAGTATTATCATATTCATGGTAAGGAGTATTTCCCAGTCCATTAAATACATAATCCGTGCTGATATAAACTACCTTGGCCTGTACCGCTTCGGCGGCAACTGCAATATTACGGCTGCCTGTCGCATTTACCAGATAAGCACCATCCACATCTGTCTCGGCTGCATCTACCGCTGTATAGGCAGCACAGTGGACAACCACATCCGGATGAAACTGACCAATGACCTGCTGACACTGCTCCAGATCGATAATGTCCAGCTGGCTGCGATCACAGCCTAATACAGTATGTCCTTTGCGTTTCAGTATAGCTACGGTATCAACACCAAGTTGACCAGAAGCTCCGGTAACCAGTACTTTCATTATTTCTCACCCAAACGGCTACCATACTGCTTTTGGTAGTATGCCTGGTATTCACCTGATGCAATACGAGCCCACCACTCTTTATTATCCAGGTACCACTGGATAGTAGCTTTGATACCCGATTCAAAATTGTGTTTTGGCTTCCAGCCAAGCTCAGTCATTGTTTTTGTTGGATCGATACCATAGCGACGGTCATGTCCAGGACGATCTTCTACATACTTAATGAGCGATTCCGGTTTGCCCAGTTGCTCCAGGATTGTTTTAACAATATGAATATTCGTACGCTCATTGTTACCGCCGATATTGTATACTTCACCATCGCGTCCATTATGGATGACCAGGTCAATTGCACTGCAGTGGTCTTCTACATATAACCAGTCACGAATATTCAACCCGTCTCCATATACAGGCAATGCTTCATCAGCCAATGCACGTGAAATGATCAACGGGATCAATTTCTCTGGGAATTGGAATGGACCATAGTTATTGGAGCAGCGAGTAATGTTTACAGGCAGACCAAATGTTTCATTATAGGCACGCACTAGAAGATCGCCGCCTGCTTTACTTGCAGAATAAGGACTGTTTGGAGTTAGTGGAGTCTCTTCAGTAAACAAGCCGGTTTCACCGAGTGTACCGTATACTTCATCTGTGGATACTTGAACAAATTTGGTGATATTGTGCTTTTTCGCTACATCCAACAGCACCTGAGTGCCCAGTACATTTGTTTTTACAAATACATCCGGTTCCAGAATACTGCGGTCTACGTGAGACTCTGCCGCAAAATTGACGATGATATCTACTCCTTGAGATACCAGTTCATCCATTTTGGCTGTATCGCCGATATCAGCTTTAACAAATGTGTGATTAGGATTGCCTTCGATTGATTTGAGGTTTTCCAGGTTGCCCGCATAGGTTAGCGAATCAACATTGATAATTTGGTATTCGGGATGTTCACGCAGCATGTACAGTACAAAGTTGCTGCCAATGAATCCGGCGCCACCGGTAACAAGTAGTTTCATAAAATAGCCTCCTGTAATCAGTGAATAAGATTCAGCAAAGGTGCTGAATCTTATTCTTTCCAAATTGATATTTTAATATATTAGACATATGATGTCTTAAAAATTAATGTCTGCATCTTTTAGTAACGGATGACGTGTATCTTTATCAGAAAGTATTGGCTTATCTATAGGCCAATCAATTCCGAGCGCCGGGTCATTCCAGAGAATACCACGGTCATGTTCCGGTGAATAATATTCATCCACTTTATACAGAACTTGTGTATTGGGGACGATTGTACAGAATCCATGAGCAAACCCTTGAGGAACCAGCAGCTGACGTTTATTGTATTCACTCAGAATAAATCCCTGCCATTGTCCGAATGTTGGAGAATCTTTCCGGATATCGACAATAACATCGTAAATAGCCCCTGAAATAACACGTACCAACTTGGTTTGAGCTTTCGGATTTAACTGATAATGTAATCCTCGCAGTACACCAGGTTCAGCAGAAAGCGACTGATTATCCTGAATAAATTTGTAATTGATACCCAGATCATGCATTATCGTTTCATTGTAACTCTCCATAAAGAAGCCTCTATGATCCCCATGAACAACAGGATCCAGCAGCTTTGCTCCTTGAAGTTGTAGATCAATAGCTTTCATAATGGCCTCCTATAGCTTCAACTTACCGAATTCTTCACCGAATGTAATATCTTTTGCCAGTTCATTCGCTTTAGCCAGAGATGCATGAGTACCTGCATCGGTCCACCAACCTTCAAGAATATCAAAGGAAAGCTCACCACGTTGGATATAGGCGTTATTCACATCGGTAATTTCCAATTCACCGCGTGCAGACGGTTTTAACGTTTTTACAATATTGAAGACATTGCTATCAAACATGTAAATGCCTGTTACAGCATACTCGCTTTTAGGCATTTTTGGTTTTTCTTCGATAGAAACGATATGCTCTCCATCCAATTCGGCTACACCGTAACGCTGCGGATCGTGAACCTTTTGCAAGAGCAGCTTGGCACCTTTTTGTTGCGTACGGAAATTCTCTACGAATGGTGTAATATCATCTTCAAAGACATTGTCGCCCAGGATAACTGCCATTTGATCATCCCCAACAAAATGTTCTGCCAAATCAAGCGCTTGAGCAATTCCGCCTGCTTCGTCCTGCACCTTGTATGTAAAGGTTACACCCATATCATGACCGCTACCAAGCAGGTTTACTACATCACCCATGTGGTCTTTACCAGTTACGATAAGAATGTCTTTAATACCAGCTTGTTTTAGTTTTTGTACTGAATAAAAGATCATTGGATATTTACCAACAGGCAGCAAATGCTTGTTTGTTACTTTAGTAAGGGGATACAAGCGCGTACCTGTTCCCCCTGCAAGAATAATACCTTTCATAAAAAAACCTCCCAAATTCTAATGAACTCTATTAATTAGGATCATACTTATTGAATGCTAATCCTAATAGTATCTTAATCAGCAACAAATTTCCACGGAACGGACTAATCTTTGTAGGCACTTTTCCAATCGGATATGAACGTTTTACAGGAATTTCCTTTACTTTATAGCCCAGTTTTGGAGCTTTAACTGATAAATAGGCCAATAGCTCATAAGTGTCAAAAATAGCACGAAAAGGCTGAAGCTTTTCATCTTTTAAAAAACGAACTGAATGAGCACGGAATCCATTCGTAGTATCTGTATAATGAAACCCAGAAAGTAGCGAAATAACAGGAGCATGAATCAATTTAATAGCTAGTTTTCTTGAAAAAGGAGTATTAATTTCTTCCCCACCTGGCACATATCGAGAACCTTGTACAAAATCATATCCTTGATCAAGCTGGTCAATAAAGGCCGGAATTGATTCTACACTATCTTTGTTATTTCCATCCACTGTAATGACTCCCTCATACCCTTCTAACAGGGCATAAGCAAATCCCATTCTTAGTTGTGCACTCAATTTACCGGTATCTCTCTTGATCAATAATGTTCTTACATTCATAGACTTAAGAAATTCATCATTCAAAGAATTATCTGTACTTCCTCCATCTAGAATGATAATATCTGCTTTGTTTTTCAAATCAGGCATTCGTGCCAGTTCTTTTCTAATTTTCTCGCCTTCATTAATGACAGGAATACATATGCAGTACTTGCTTGACTTTGAAAAAAATTCTTTAGTGTCATATTTAGGGATTTGCCAATTATCTTGCACCATTAGTTATAGTTTCTCCACTCTATTTATAAATTCTTGTCACAAAATCAAGAGCACGTTTTACACTTTCTTTGTTGGAATCCATTAATCCATTTTTCATCTCAATAGATATCCATTTTTCATACTGATTAGAAATCAAAGCTTCAGCAATAGATTGATGATCAGTTTCTTGAGATCCTATTAAATTTAGAAAAGGTTCACTTACATGGAAATGTGCTAAATATGGCATCGATGTTTCAATGGTTTGAGCATAATTCTCATTATTCATTGTCATCACTGCTGCATCCAAATGCAACTTAAAACCAGGGTGATCTATTGCCTTGATTAAATCAATTGCTTCATTTGTATTCGTGATAAAATCACAACCATATTCTTTGGCATTAGGCTCCATACAGAATATTACATTGTGCTTCACTGCCTTTTCGCCCAATTCATGAAAAAAGGGAACTGCAATATTCATTTGTTCTTGTTTAGAAATCATACCTGTATAGCGATTTTTAGGAGAACCAAAGACTAAAATCGTGGTACCAAATACTTCAGCAAGTTCAATAATTTTAAAAAGATATTGCTTTAATCGTATCCTTGTTTTTTCATCTTGAAATAAGACTAAATCTTTTTGTCCAAATAAAAGAGATTGCATCGCTACAGGCTCAATCCCATGTTTAAGCCATCCATTTTTATATAATAAAGCTTCCTCCATATTATAATCTGCTGGTATGTCCCAAACCTTAGTAGGTGCTATCTCAATACCATTAACAGAGAAACTTTTTAACGTATCAATAATTTCCTGCTCTTCTTCTTTAGCCCAAGCGATATTAGAAATAGATAAATTCATTATTGTTCACTCTTCTTTGATTTAATAAAATCAGTGATTTCCTGAAGAACCTGTTCCTTGCTTTTAAAATAATTAGGTCCATCGCCAAATTTTTCTGCATGATTACTAATCATATTATAGCGAACTGGCGGTTTTTCTGTTATATTTTTAAACTCCATATTCAGTGAATGCTGTGCAATTTCAAATGCTGTTACTGGAGCAGTAGCAAAATTAATTAAAGTTATTTGTTCATGCTTGGCTTTTAATATATCTTTCCAAAGATTTTTCATATTATAAAACTGGAAACTGCTATCTTTATGAGTAAGATCAAAACGATTATCATGAATCAAATCATATATAAAATTTTTTTTCAATCCTTCTCCAAATAAACCTGGCAGGCGTATAATCAAATGATTCTCAAACTGTTCTTTAACAAATTCTTCTAGATAAAAGCGATGCCGACCATATGGGTCAGTAGCTGTTGCATCAATTACAGTATTCTCATTTACATTATATGGATGGCAATATACATCAACTGTAGAAATCAACACAAAATATTGAGCTTTAACTTCTTTAAGACTGTCCATGAGTACGTTTAAATTATTTATATCTGCTTCCGGTTCCTGATTAGCCTTCCATTTAACTGCTGGGGCAGCTGCACAAACAATTAAATCATATTCTTTACCATAAATTTCAGAAATATTTTTGGAATTGTACAAATCATCAAATGTGGTTTGCATGAGTAAGGTACTTCCTACAAATCCTGTATAGCCAAGCAGTGCACTATTTCCCATAGATTTATTCCTCCTAATGTCCAGATACCTTGTTTTCTTCTTTGAATTCGGGAATCGGTCTTCTTTTTTCTTTATACATTTCTACAGAGGCAGCACTATAAAAAGGACGATTCTGAGTCTCAATGAGAATTCTTGCAATATACTCGCCCAGAATACCAATAATAAAGAATACACCTGCAAAACCAAAAGAAATAAGAATCATTAACGTAGTCCAGCCTTCAACTACATACTTATTGAAAAAGTAATTATAGAGAGCATATCCTCCCATAAAAATTGAGAATAAAAAGAAAGCAATCGATAAATAATGAGATAGTTTTAATCCAGCATTTGAGAATGAAACCAATGCATCAATCGCCAGCGCAAAATTCTCTTTATTCATTTTTTTTGAGTTTACTGTTCGATCAGGTTTATAAGTGATTAATGTTTTGGAGTATCCTGTAAATTCGTACAAAGCTTTACGATAACGAACTTTCTCTTTTAAATTTAACATAGCATTTAAGGCTCTTCGAGTAACCAGACGTATATTTTCAGTGGATAAAGATAGTTGAAGGTAGGACATGCTATTTAGTAACTTGTAGAATATTTTTGATTTCCATCCTGTTTTTCCTGTCGTTGCTGCTACAATATCATATCCTTTGCTCGTTGCAGTCTTATACATTTCATATAACAACTCAAAAGGATAGTTTACATCAACAGATTCAACTTCGAATACAAAATCTCCAATCGACTTATTAAGACCTGCAAGCATAGCTGCTTCAACCCCATGCTTTCTTGATAAGTTAATAATAGTTGTATCTCCATGAAGATTTTTAATTGCATCACGTGCTTTTTCGATAGTTTGATCGCTACTCGCATCATTCACTAAAATTAATTCATAATTTTTAAAATGTGTACTAATAACCTGATCCATGTTAATGAGTGTGTTCTCAATAACTTTGGAATTATTATACGTATACATCACAATCGATACAAAAACAGGTTCTTTCACAGAACTTCCTCCAAATCATATATCGTGTTAAATTTCCCTGAAAAAACAGAAATGAACATTGGATCTTCTGTAAACTGTTTGATTACCGTTGGGCGAGAATCATCTAATTCCGAAGCACTTACCAATGCTTTAACAGCAAAAAGAGATTTTTGGTAACTGATCTGTATATCAGGTACAAGATATTTTTTGGCTAGTTGATTCATTCGAACCCATGCAGTATCTGGTTGAGCAAAACAATGATTGCAATTCATTAATTGGGATGAAGTGCAGTCTTTATTGTAATTCTGGCATGAGAACTCTGGAAGTGCACTTATAGAAGCTTCATGCGGTGTATGACCCACAGAAGTTAATGAATGATAGCCACTATCTCCAAATGGCATAAGAGAAAAGAAAGGACCATCCATTACTGTAATACCTACATTTTTAATGTTTTTTGAAACATGTGTCATAATCACTTCACAAATTTCATATTTCGTTTTGAAGAGATCCATATCAAACTTAGACAGAATTTGATTAATACTAGCATATGTGGCATTTAATACTTTAGGAGCAGTAATTATTGAATTGTCCTTAAAATACATATGAAATACATGATCATTCATTGAGGTATGACTTAATTGTTTTTCATAAAAAATTGATACGTTTTTAAATTGAGAAAGCTTGTCTGTATACCAGTTACGTATAATATTTGCATCATAAGTGTATTCCAAGCTTTCAAATGTCGCTTCCACCATACCCTCATTAAAGTATTTCCGGCTACTTATTTCTGAAGCAGGAATATTTACATACTCGCAAAACTTTAGAAATTGCTCGGCATTGGTTAAAGAATCATGGGCAGAGATCGCATATACTTTAAGAAATCTATCATTAATAGCAAAAGAAAAATCTTTTACAAAACGCTCATAATAATGAGCAGACTTCTCAGCTGTTGAGACACTTCGTGGATAGTGATAACCATTATGAACACGAGCCTGATTTATAAAACTGGCTCTCTGTAGAGCAGCAGAATCAAATTCTATAACAGCTACTTTTACATCTTTTTGGGCTAATACATGGGCTGCATAAAGACCATAAATCCCAGCTCCAAAAATGACATAGTCAAATTCCAAAATTTTCATTTCCCTTCCCTTATATAGAATAGAACTTGCATACACAAACTATAACCGTCTCATATAATACCATTCTACATTAATAAATCCTATCTAAAATCGATTATGTCACTGTTTGTATTTAAATATCTTAATTGTAGCAAGTCATGAAAATTAAAATAAACATGTATTTCATTCATTAGAGGTTTAAATACAGAACTAAGCGATCAAATCTAGATCAGTTAACAGAAATAAATTTTGGCTATCCGGTAAGAAATAAGCAGCTTTATCGATCTTTAAATTTGTTCCGCTACTAAACCTGATTTGCTCCACTTGATTCGTCCAAAATTTATAATCTGTGCTTAGAAGAACAGCATACAAATGCTTACCAGGAGAAGTATAAAATGAAAATCCACCTTTTACTTCTTCTTTTTCTTCATTCAACAAATCAAGGTACACTTCTTGCTGATTCGCACTATCTATTTCCATCAAGAAATAAACATATTGATTTGTGCTTTTAATATTTGTAGCTGGCCAAAGAACTTTAGTAGTTTCAATTGATTTAGATAAATTGGGGAGGTTAATATATTTACTTTTATCTTGAGTAGCCCATAACATAGGAATATAGCCTAACTTTCTTTGCCATACTTCTTTTTGTTCATTAATGAGTGTCAGACCCTGAGTAATTTTTATTTTTTCTAAAACAATACGGTGAACATCTGTATCCAATTGAAGATTAGCTGGCATGTTAGGCAGTTCAATTTCAATGCTTCCCTTTGTATTTGGTTCAACAGTAAAGGTTTTTGATTTTTCTGTATTAAAAGATTCCCATTCGTTAAATATATAAAACAGCTGTAATTGACCTGAAGAAGAAGCGGAATAATCAATACTAATTTTTATTGGAAGATGCTTATTTCCCGACCAATCGCCAATTCCCTTATTCTGGATATTCGCCGATAGCATAAGCTAATGATGATGCATCTTCAACTTCAGGATAAGCCCAGTTCTGATTAGACATAACAGCATTTAGAAAGTCAGAAATCCGTTCAAATGGAGAAACATTCTTCCATAAACACAAGAATATAAATACAAGGAGAGCAGCAGCAACATATAATATACCTATTACAAATAACTTGATAATGCTTTTTGTTTTATAATTAAAAAACAAAAACGCTGTATATGTGCAAAGTCCTGCTTCTAGAGCCGCTATTCCAATATCTAATTTGTACAAGCAAAGTAAAGAGGCAACTATGCAAAAATTAATGAACTGTTTAGTTGTAATTGTAGACGATGTTTTTAATTGCTTGATAACAACTAATATCATCCAGCCCACCAAGATAAATGTATTATCAAATAAATTGGTTAATAAAGGAAAGGTCAAGATAAACAAAAAAGCATACGTTTCTTTTATCATGAGACGTAATACGAGATACAGGATGAGAACATTAAAAACTTCAATATAAGAATTGTATAAAAAAGCTGCCCATGGTTCATATCCGTTTAATACGCTATATAAGTATACAAACATTTGATATGCCAACATATGAGCATCAAATGTTTCTATGATAGGTATACTTCCATATTTAAATAAATGATCTACCGATAACCCATGATTGGCCAACTCAAAAAACTCATTACCTACCATAGAAAATTTAGCTGGTTGTACAATGACTAAGGTAAAAGAGAGCAGGATAATAACATAAAACCACTTATATATAATACGTCGAGCTTTTTCGTTATTTCATATATTATCCTGGTTACTCATTTGATTTATTTTTTTGAAAAATAGAGTAAACGTTCTCAGTAAACTAACAAGCATGATACATGTATACATCAATAATGGCGAATGAAGGACAATATTTAAACGCTTATTTAAAATGTTGCAAATTTCCAATGCAATAGATTGAATAGCAATAGTACCTAATAAAGGCAGAACAGAGATAGACAATGTATATCTAAATGCTTCTTCGTTTCTACCGGTCATCCCTTCTATTACTGCAGTAGCTTTTTATGCAACAATAGTAAAGTTAATGCAAGTGAAAACCATATAATCGTATAACATAGTCCGTCTATGGATACCTTTGAGTCCTTCAATAGGTTAGGCGAAAACATAGAAAAATCATTTAAGCTTTTAATAACATACCATACATAAAAAGAAAGGGGAGCGCAAGACAAATATAGAGTAACAAAACAAATCGCTTAAACGGATTCCTTTTATTTATAAGCAAACTTATCCAGGATAATATAATAATACCTGCCAATAAATATATAGAAGTATCTATAGAAGAAGAAAGTATATTACCAGCAATAACAACAAAGCCGATTAATGAGCATCCTTGAATAAAAGAAATAATTGGTTGGGAACTATCTTCTTTTTGGAATTCGTCCCTATAAAAAAGCTTATATAGAATGCAAAAAAAACGATAGCTAGCAATAGAGATCCAACCAAAAATATATAATAGTTATTTATCCTGCTTGATATATCAACATTTTCTATTGTTGCCCATGACATGATATGTTGGGAAAAGTTTTGAATAGGTACCTCTGTCTCTAATCCTCCCAAAATGTAAGGGAACATTAAAATCAAACTTAAACTAATAGAAGATATAGCTAGAGTTTGATCATTGAATCTCTAAAATTTAACCTCAAAATAACCACCATTTCTTTCTATTTGTAAATTTCCATAATTACTATATCATTTAGATGGAAAGTTGTATTTCCAGTTGGTGTATCGATATCAAATCTTATTGCTTTTATTGACGCAGATTTTAGCCATTCTGGATTTTTACCAATTGGAACATTGTATACTTGAGATTTGGAAACATCAAAAAAAACCGACTTCTCCTCTCTAAATCCTGAACCATCATCCCAAAACAATTGTCCAGTTGCATTAGGTAGTTTACTCTGTCCGTGATACTGAATAGCTAATGAAATAAAATCTTCTGTTTCACTCTTTTTGAAGCTTGGTAATGCCCATACTATATGCGGATCTTCACCTGTTATTTTATAGCTTCCATTTGAATTATCTAAACCCGATAATTCAGAAGGAGGATCCAATTGAATTATGGATTTTCTTTGTGCCTTTGTACTACTCAGATCAAAGTACATAGGAATGATGCTAAGATTTTTTTTCTCCACATATTTTTGATATCGTTTTTCATTATAGTTTTCAGAATTTATATGAGTGAGCAGACTATATAAATTTCCTCTCTCAATCAAATTATTGGGAGCTTGAACATAATTAAAAAGCTGACTTACTGTTAAGAACAAAGTAAGCATCAGCATAAAAGCAGCAATATTCTCTCTATGCCTTGTTTTTACTATAATATTCAAAAAAGAATGCATTATAATTGTGAGTGGAATTATATTCATATAAAGATATCTTCCAATCAAAATATCAATAGATTGAGTCCAGGTACCATATATAACTACTGATATATTTAATACTATAGCTGTTAGAGAAATGATCAGTAATCTTTCCACTTTTTTATACTTCAAATACTTATAAACGATGTAAAATAAATTGACTATAATTGCAAATAAAAGAAAATTGCTTAACATTGTCGTTATAAAGTTAAAAGGCTCTAATAAATTAGGATATCCACTTTCCTGTGGATTCCAAAAACTACCCAAGAAATAAGAAACCTTTTGAGATATATATTGAAACTGCATAGATTGATTCTCTGGGTTCACTAGTTTTCTTACATAATCCGAATGAATTTTATTTCCCGTTAACATTCCATATTGCATATAGTTATAGATAAACCAAGGTGCTGATATAATTCCAGTAACAAAAAGATAGATGGGTATCTTCTTGATTTGTCTATACAAAAATAAACTTATAACAATCAACCCTATTACATAGATAGTCGTAAACTTTGTCAGTATTAGTAATGCAGTCAGAATTGCAAGTATATATATGTGCCTTTTACTCCACTGTATATGTTGGAATCGGATAATAAAGTAAAATAGCAGCGTGAACAAAACAACCACTAATGATTCATTACTGATTGTTAACATTCGTGTGATAAAAGCAGGATTCATGTAAAAAGCCATGAATAAAAAGACAAATATATTATTCGTTTTATTAATACTCTTCTTAGTAAAATAAGAATAGATTTTAAATGCAATATAAAGAGTAAATGCCAGCATGATCGCTCCCAGCATTCTCAACACAAAAAAACTAATTACAATACTACTTTTAAAAGGGAAAATTAATAAGGCGCCTAGTAAATAGTACAGTGGAGGATGTACAGCTTCATATTGAAGCCCTCCCGGTACATTATTTCCTGTCAGTTGCATAAGTAGTGAAGAATCAATATTATCCGATAAAATAGGCAAGCTAGCTGTATGGGCAATATGAAGAATAATATCAAAATGGGCGCCTTCATCTATAGGAGAGTAGAAAGGAATAGTTATAAAATAAAATCCAACTATAATCAGCATCATAAGATATGCTGCTTTTTTCAAATGCAGATAATAAGAGGAGATAAATACGAAACTAACGATAAGAGGAGCAATCAAATAATTTATATATTCAATAGGACTTCCTGAATAAAATCGATATATTACAACGCTTAGATAAAAGATGGCTATTGATATGGCTATACCCGTAGTAAGCTTCTTCTTATTAATAAACATTATCCGCTTATTCACCTCTATAACATAATCAAATATACACCTAATAGGACAAGAATAATTCCTAGTGCTTTTGCAGTCCCTAATGGCTCATTTAGTACAAATACGGAAAACAATACAATCAACAAAATGGTAAGTGATTGTGTTATAGGTGCCGCTTTACTCAAATCAGATTTGGATAATACTACAATATAAAAAACAAAACTCAAACCATAAAGAAATAATCCTGACCATATATAAGGCGAAACCAGAACATCACCGATACTTTTTATACTTATTTCATTTAAAGAAATTGAAGAGACACCTTTCTTTAAAATCAACTGTGCAGTCACGTTAGAGAGTATCGTTAATAGCAATAATACATATATCATCTAATCATATCCTTCTCCAGTAGGTAGACAGCCAATTTTTTTCGGAATAATGCATTGGCTGCCTCCTATTAATACTCTTCTTTAATAGCTCTTTTAGTCTATATATGGACTTCCTAATGAATAATCTTCTCTATCCTTAGTTAAATTTGGATTATAGAAAGGATCTTCCCTCAGTTGCTCTGGCCATTTATTTTTCATATACATTACTTCACCTGTAAAACGTTTTTGCTTTTCTGGTGTATCTTCGTACCCTCGGCTTTTAGATTCATAATGAATCAATTGAACTTGAGGCAGCCAAATATTCCAGTAGCCTTTTTCACGAACTTCTAAACAAAAATCAATATCATTAAATGCTACCTGAAGATCTTCATTAAAACCGCCAATTTCTTCACATACGTCTCTTCGGATCATTAAACAAGCTGCCGTTACAGCTGAATAGTTACAAATCATTTGAAGTCTTCTAAAATAGCCCGGGTCCGTAGCCAAATAGTGTTTGTGACTATGACCTGCTACCCCTCCAAGGCTTAATACTACACCAGCATGTTGAATCGTTTGATCGGGGTAAAGAAGATTTGCTCCTACTGCTCCTATTTCAGGGCGACTCGCCTGTCCAGCCATTTCATTCAGCCAATCAGCTGTGACAATCTCTACATCGTTATTCAAAAACAAAAATAATTCACCTTTAGCTTTACTGCATCCAAAATTATTTAGTTTAGAATAGTTAAATGGTATATCATAATCATATACTTTGAAGCGTTGCGGCTCTTTTAATAACCAGTTTTCATACAACTTTCTAGTTGAAAGATCTGTACTCCCATTATCTACTATTACAACTTCATAATTAATATAACTGGTTTTCCCAAAAATAGAAGTTAGACATGTAGATAAAGTCTCTGTCATATTTTTACTTGGAATAATAATTGAAATTAATGGTTCGGGTTTGGTATTA
Source organism: Paenibacillus wulumuqiensis (assembly GCF_000971965.1). Classification (GTDB taxonomy): domain Bacteria; phylum Bacillota; class Bacilli; order Paenibacillales; family Paenibacillaceae; genus Saccharibacillus; species Saccharibacillus wulumuqiensis. The sequence goes on along the minus strand of NZ_LAQP01000020.1, from coordinate 71,365 downwards.
TAATGAACCCGGTATAGATTGAATGCATCTTCCACACTTTCTACCCATGCATCTAGTCCTCTTCTATCTAAAGCATCTTGTACAGCCTTAAGACCAGACTGCTGGGTATAGTTTTTTGAAGCATTACTGGATGCTGTTGATTCAGGAATAGCTCGCCAATGATATAAAATTTTAGGAATATGATATATTTCATCCGTTTTTTCGGAAACTCTTAACATCAGATCATAATCCTGGCTTCCCTCCAACCCTACTCTAAATCCCCCTACTTCTTCTACTAAAGATTTGCGATATAACGTTAGATGAGAAGTATACATTTGTGAAAGGAGCGTATCCGGCGACCAATCGGGTTTGAAAAATGGTGAAAAACGTTCTCCCTCCAGTGAGATCTTATCTTCATCACTATAAATGACGTCTGCTTTCGGTGAGCGGTTAAGCAAGCGTACATTCTCCAATAGAGCGTTCTCTGCCAGCTCGTCGTCATGATCCAACAAAGCAATAAACTCACCAGTACTTGCCTCAATTCCTGAATTAGATGCTCTAGAAATATGTCCATTTTCTTCACGAAAGATTGGTTTTATTCGCTCATCTTTCTCAGCATATTCCTTAAGTACATGTTGAATATGATCTTTGGATGAACAATCATCAACTATACATAGTTCCCAATTTGGATACACCTGTGCAATAACAGAATCTATACATTTTCGCAACCAAATTTCATCAACATTGTATACTGGAACAATAATGGAAATTAAAGGCCGATAACTCAAACTATCAAGTCTATTTTTTAAAATATCAAGAGAATAAAGTGATGAAGAAGTCCATAATTTATATCTATCTTGATCAATGGCGTGTATACTATGCTGATTAAACACACCTGACGTATTTTTGGTTTTCTCCCAAACTTCACGCAAGCCTTTTTCCTTGTATATTCTCATCGTTTTTTTCATGAGAAATCCAAATGTAGCCCATGAAGCCCCTTTTTGTTTCATAACATTTTTAACAGATTTAAGTAATATATGAAGTTTATTTACTTTTTTAAATTCCAAATCACTGATTTCAAATTGTGTTTTTTCTTCACCCGGGTCTAAACGCAAATTTTGAGCATACGAAGGAATAAATATAGTAACGTATTGCTTACTACCCTCAATAGATATAGCTGACATTGAACAGCTATTTTCTTCACGGAATCCAGTACCATCATCCCAATATAATTTTAAAGGAATATAAGCGCCAGCTCTCGATTCCCATTCAATATTATTCCAGCCTTTATATATTGTTCCCTTTAGTATAAAAGCAGGGTCATTACCAGTAATTTCCCATCCTGTGTGACTAATCTTTTTCAAATCGGAAATCGGAATTAATTGCACTTTAGTTTTCACTTTCAAAAGGCCAGCTAAAAATTGAGACAAACTCTTACGATTTGATTCTTCTATAGACAAAGTTAATCCCCCATATATTTTATCTTTTTCCTATTAGTTTTTTGAATATAATTATCATTTTCCACGTCTTCGAATTGTATACACTATTCAATTCTTTAATCAATTCCATTTTTTCATTCCTGCCCTGTTCTATATGCTCGTTCATGTAATTTTTATAATCAGCCAATTCTTGGCTGCATTGCTTAAATTTTTGTTCATATTTTAGTATATCCTGTTTATATTTATCCGCTTCTTCTTTTTGCAATAGCAAAAGCTTATCATAATTGTTTTGAAGTAGTTCTAGCCCACTCTTTATCCCCTCACGTTTATCTTTTTTTGCTTGGAATATTTTTTTGAATTCTTTGACTACGGTGTCATAATTCTTAGAAAATAAATAGAGATCTAATGAAATTCTTAAAATGTTAACTGGCTGTTCAAGATCTAATGTAATATATGGATCATCATTTTCATATACATAAACCTCGTTTAAACTGAAATCAAAATTCCCATTAACTGAGTAACTAAGCGCTTTTCCATCCTCATTCACCAATTTAATATTATTAATTTTATAGATGCCCGAATAATTTGAGGGATCTATTCGAATCGAGTGAATCGACTCATAATTTGAAAGTGCTATATCATGAGAATGAAAATTAACACGTTCATTCAACTCATATACTATAGTATCTCCCTCACTATATCCTTCACCTGTATTAATATATATTTTCAGTTCATCTGCATAAGCTGGTTTTTGCTCAGTGGTATCTTTATTTAATAATGAAACAAGATTATAAAAATCTCTTTCCATCATTTTTAATTCTTCATTATATTTTGATGGAATAGATTTTTCTACAAAAATATCATTTAATATATCAACATCAGAACGTTTGGAAACTACCACAATTTTTCTGTATGAGTCCTCTGGATAATCCCACTCAAAAATTTTAGAGTTATAAAATTTGTCGATTTCATCTCTAAAAAAATTAAGTTTTGAGTTATATGCTGCAAAAAAATGAACTTTCATCATTCTTTCCCATATATTAATATCCCCATGTCCAATAATCTTATAAGATATACTCTGCTTTTGTTCCAAATAGCTTTTCAAAGCCTCTAATTTGGGTAACCCATTATCCCTATGCTCTTTAAGCCATATAAAGTCCTCACCAAATATTCCTTTATAAATAGAATTTGCTACTATTTCAGAATGTACTACCTTAGGGGAATCAAATGGAGCAGTAATGACAAAAAACTCTTTACTTACCCGCTGAAGTTCATCAATAAATTTATTTCTTTTTTCTTCAGGAATATGCTCAAAAACATCCAAAGCTACTACAATATCATATTGATCATCTTCAAACTCCATTGCTGTTGCATCACCTAGTAAATACTGCGGGTCATTGATAAGATGTTCAGGCAGTTCAATGTCCAGGTATGTGATTTGATCGTTTGGAAGGAATTTCTCCAGATTTCTATGTTCGTTCGCACCAACTTCAAGTATACGAAAACATTTATTCTCAGTTCTAAAACGGTTTATAATTGTAGTGACATTGTTATAACGTTGATATTGATCAAAAATAACATGGATCACTGTACCACTTCCCATCTATGATTCATATATACAAGACCCTCAGAAATATATTTATTCGTTATAGAAATACTTTCGGCATTCTCTTTATAGTGTAAACATACCAGTCCTTCATTATTAAATAGCCCTATATCTATGCAGTATGTGCCACCAAGTAGAGGGATTTGTGAAACAATATATCTAACTGTATGCTTACCGAGAGTTTGTGGTATATCAATTTTTTCAAGAAAAGTATTAGGACCAAAAATGTATTCTCTATTAGGCGTATACAAAGCAACTCCAAGGAGTAAGTCTTTCACATTGGATTCATATACTTCGTATTCTATTTCAACAATGACCTCATCAAACGTTTTAACATCCTTTTTGTTTACTTTAACTTTAGAAATGTAAGCCATATACTCTGACGATACCTTGGAAACCGTTGGCGTCTCTATTTCTTCCAGTTGCTCATCAACAGCGACTTTATTCTGTCCTACGTCTGGAGCTGCATTTGCCGAATCAGTTTTCATATAACTTTCATAAATATCTACAACCTCACTTGATTCTCCAACAGCTTCAATTTTACCTTCTTTGATCCATACAGCTTTGTTACAGAATCGTTTAACTTGCTCTGTAGCATGTGATACAAAAAGAATAGTGACTCCTTTTTGCTTCAATTCCTTCATTTTTTCTATACACTTCGTTTGAAAACGACTATCTCCTACTGCCAACGCTTCATCTACAATAAGAATATCTGGATCTACATTAATCGAAACAGCAAATGCCAGACGAGCAAACATACCACTTGAATAAAGCTTAACAGGTTGTTCTATAAAAGAACCTATGTCGGCAAATTCTATAATGCTTTCGATCTTAAGATTCATTTCTTCACGACTAATACCTAGCATAAGACCGTTTAAATAAATATTTTCACGACCTGTATACTCCGGATTAAAACCTGCACCCAGTTCCAAAATTGCGGAAATTCTGCCATTTGTAATAATCTCTCCATGTGTAGGAGTTAGAATACCTGTAATCAACTTAAGTAAAGTTGACTTTCCAGAGCCGTTTCTTCCCAGAAAACCTACAGCTTCTCCGGGGAAAATATTCAGATTCAAGCCATCTAAAGCATTAAATGTCTGATGATACTTTTTATTGGAAAGACTGAGCGATTCTTTTAAACGATCAATGGGCTTATCATACAATTTATATGTTTTGATTACATTTCTTACTTCAATAATAGGCTCCATGTTTTCCACTCCTAAAGCACATCAGAAAAATGTGGCTTTAATTTTTTAAAAACTTTAATTCCCAACACAAGAATGATACTGCAGAATATCCAAAAATAAAGAGTTTGATAAGGTCTCTCCCAAAACATGGTATGTTCGATTAGCGTGTCCCTGTAACCTTGTACAATGTAATACATTGGATTAAGCTTAAAGACAAATGCCCAAAAATTATTCAACATAGTAACTGTCCAGCCAATAGGTGTAAACCAAAAGCCGACCTGTAATATAATTCCAATAATCTGGTTGAGATCTTTGAAAAACAATATAATGGCTGACGTTAAAATTGATATAGAAAATGCCAGTACAATTGAACAAATCAAATAATATACTAGTTGTAAATCAAAAAGCTTTGGATAAAGACCATAAGAACTATACATAATAAAGATAAATGCTATAAAAAATAAATGCACAAACAATGACGAAACAATTTTCACAACAGGCAATAGTTCTATCTTAAAGACAACTTTTTTCACTAGATAACTGTATTCCATAAAAACATTTGTTCCTCCAAGCAGTGCTTCCGAAAAGAAAAACCATGGGATGATACCAGCTATAAACCATAAAATAAAAGGCACACTCGATATATCTCCGCTTCTTAGACCAACCTGAAAAACAAACCAATACGTAGCAATCGTAATTAATGGTTGTATAAATCCCCAAATTATCCCTAAATACGAAGCTGCATACTTAGTTTTAAAATCATTTTTGGCTAAATTAAATATTAATTTGCGTCCTTGAATCGTATATTTAATGTATCTTGCTACTTCCTTGACATTTCTAATAGCCCATGTGCAAAGGACCGCAGCTACCAAGCTCAAAAGAAGGAAAAGGGAAGAATACATATAGTTTTCTTGTGAAATTCCTGCATGAAGATTGCCAATATCAAAGCCTATATAAGGATCTTCTCCCAATGATTTTAGACTTATAAAATTCTGTTCTTTATTTATAATTTTAACCTGTTGAACAGCTAAATCTAAATCTAAAATATTCATATTTACAGTATGGTTTTTTGATAATTTTATATCCTTGATATCTATTTCCGCCGGTTGATTGCCCGTATCTAATCTTACTTTACTTATATTTGATGGAATATCAAACTGTATCTTTTTCCATTCTGTAGGTTTTGTATAACTTTTTGTGACAGATTGATTCTCATTCCACTTACCATTTTTTTGGTTAGTAAAAAATAGCTGAACTTCTGCATTTACATTGGATTTGTATTGAAAAATAAGTGTAGTGGTAGCCGTAGTTTGATAATAAGCTCTGATTATCAAAAAAAATGACACTAATAGCACTAAAGCTATTAGGATTGAAGCTGTTTTTTTTGCAAATGACTTTTTCATTAATACTCCCCTTACTTCATCTAAATAATAAATTACATTTTCAGTCATTTTATAAATTCAAGATGATCTTACAATTTATTGAATTAAGAATAATAAGCGTGACAATAAATAGCCTAGTGGTGAACACAGGCCCCATTATGCTAAAATGTCTTAGTACCTCTTATGTAAAGGAGTTTAAAACATTGGCTAATCCAGTATACGGCAAACAGTTTAAAGCGTCCACTGAGGACGACAAACGTAATGGCATGTTCTGGGTCGTTAACATCTGTCTCATTTTGTTCCTGTTATGGACCCCATTTCAAATTGCATTGTTCAATGGTCTTGGCGTAAGTTTTGAGAAACCGATCTTCTGGGCAGTGATGATGTCGGGTATCCTGCTGATTCTGGGATTGATTCAATTCCACAAAAAAATCAAGCTGGACGATCAGCGTGATCTGGCGGCACTGCTTATTATTCTGCTGCCGATCTCGTATATGATCTCCATGTTTTCGGCCGCCTCTTGGCATTATGCCGTAAATATGGTGCTAATACAATGGATGTACGCATTTATTTTCGTGATTGGTGTGTACATGCTGCGTGACCGATTGTCCAACAAAATTATTCAGATTACGATCATGGGCTCCGCTTACCTGATCATCATGTTTGGATTCCTCAACTGGTTCGGCCAGGGGATTCTGGGCGGACATCTGGTATCCTGGTTCTCGGTTGCGGTCAACAACGGCGTATATGTCGACGCGATCATGCAGGATTCCAACGGCTGGCGTCTGACTTCCGTATTCCAGTACGCGAATACATATGCAGCCTTCCTGATGGCGATCCTGTTCGCAGGACTATTTAATGTAAGCCGTCTGAAAAAATCGTATGACCACTTTATCCACGGCTTTATGCTCGTGCCGGTCATCCTGTCGCTGATTCTGACGCTGTCACGCGGTGGTCTGGTCGTTCTGCCATTCGTGCTGCTCGTACTGCTGCTGATGCTGCGTCCGGCACAGCAGATTCTCTGGGTCATTTACATTGTGATCGCCGGTATTGCTTCGGCCGTGATCCTGAATCCGGTAACGAATATCGGTCTGCAGGTCATCGCCAAGTATGACGGCAGCGTTGCAGCCAAGGGCTGGGCGTATCTGCTGATCACATCGCTGATCGTTGGACTGATTGCAGTAGTGATCGGACGGTTCCTCGCTCCGAAGCTGGAACATGGCGTAGAAGGCTGGACAGCGAAGCGCTTCTCCAGCATCTGGCTGCCGATCGGTGCTGCTGTTGTCGGAGGCGTGATTCTGGTACTGCTGATTGCCACCAACCTGCGCAATCTGCTGCCGGCCAATATCCGTGTCCGTTTTGAGAACATCAACTTCCAGCAAAGTAGTGTACTGGAACGTTTTACTTTTTATCGTGATGCAATGAAACTGCTGCGCGACTACCCGTTCTTCGGCGGTGGCGGCGGTGCATGGGGTGCGGCTTTTGAAGCGTACCAGAATAACCCATATGTCAGCCGTCAGGCGCATAACTTCTTCGTTCAGTATCTGGTCGAAGTCGGGGTAATCGGATTTATTATTTTCATCTTGTTTGTCGGTTTTATTTTCTACAAATATATTCGCGGTTATATCAAATCGGATCGCGAGAAAAAAGACTCGCATTTCCTTTACTTTATACTTGTTGTCTCGATTCTGATGCACAGTCTGCTCGACTTTAACTTGAGTTATGTGTACATGAGCATTCTCGTATTCCTCGGTCTCGGCGGAATGGCTGCTGCGATGGATGCACAGCCGCTCAAACGACTTCAGCTGGGTGCAGGTACCATCCGCGGCATTTACGTATCACTGATGGGTATAGCCGTTATTGCGGTCGTCTTCACCTCTCTGCGCTTCAAGCAAGCCTCGGGTGATGTAATGGAAGTATCGGCGATGGCAAATACGCCAAATGCCACGTATGAAGGACTGCGTAAGCCTCTGGATGACGCCTTGTCGATCCGCAGCACATTCCCGGATGGCGTTGTCTTCCTGAGTTCCCTGCTCGTACAGGGCTACCAGCAGACCAAGGATGAGCAGTTCTACAATGAGGATATGGCTCTGTTGACCAAAGCTCACGAAAAGGAGCCATTCAACAAGGATATCCTCAAACAGATGGTTACTCTCTACCAGGTACACGGAGATACCGATCAGGCGTTTAATGTAATGGTTGATAATATTCCGAAATACAAATGGGATATTTCCTGGTATGAAGGTGTCATTTCCCAGGCGTATATTCTCGGTAACCAGGCTTATGAGAAAAAAGATAAGGCTGCCGAACAGAAATACTTCCAGGCTGGACTTCAAGCGTACCAGGAAGTACTCGATGGCATGCAGTATCTGACGACATTGCCAGAAGGGCAGCTGCAAGGTCGTGAATTTGACGTTACTCCGAAGATTGCACTGAGTATCGGTCAGATTCAGCTGATGCAGGGCAAAAATGCCGATGCGGCAGCAACGCTGAAGCGCGGACTGAAGGATGATCTGAATGACGAGACCAACAGACAGGTCGCACGTTATTATCTGGCTGCTCTGAAAAAAGAAGGTCAGAACGATCAGGCGATCTATGACAAACTGATCGCAATCGATGCCAAGGAAAAAGAACAGATTGATCAGCTGGCCAAAACGACTTACTGATGTAGGTACCGTTTGATGCAGTCGAGATCATGAGAAATGAGAAAGAGGCTTCTCCTATGATGGAGAAGCCTCTTTTTTTGCTGTTTGTTTTATAGGATATTGATATGCATTTGCAGTACACATCGTTCATTCATACCGTTATACATTATAGCCGATCCCTAGTCTATCCAGTTTTGAACGAACATTTTTGTGTGAATAGTGTACTACTTATGCGGTTGGATAATCGATCTCTGTCAGTACTTTGCGCAAATATTGAATCGTTTCTTCGCGCAGCTCAGGATGCTTCAATGCGTAATGGATGGTTGTTTGGATAAATCCGCTTTTCTCCCCTACATCATGACGCAGCCCCTCGAACTGGTATGCCAGAATATCCTGCTGCTGGCCGAGTTTGGAGATCGCATCAGTCAATTGGATCTCGCCGCCGGCGCCAATATCCTGATTCCCCAGAATATCGAAGATCTCCGGCGTCAAGATGTAGCGGCCCATGATCGCCAGGTTGGACGGTGCGTCTTCGCGTTTAGGCTTCTCGACTAGACCGGTTGCTTTGTACAGTCGGCCGGAATCGTCACCAGACATCTGGTCGCCTGCAACCAGACCATAGCGAGATACATGCTCCCAGGGTACCTCCTTGATCCCTACAACCGATGATTCATGCTGTTCGTAGACGTCCATCATCTGCTTCAGACAAGGGACATCCGACTCGACAATATCATCACCGAGCAGTACGGCGAATGGTTCATTGCCGATAAACTTGCGCGCACACCAGATGGCATGACCGAGTCCTTTTGGTTCCTTTTGACGGATATAGTGGATATCTGCCATCTCGGAGGATTCGCGAACCGCATCCAGCAGCTTCCACTTTTCTTTTTCTTCGAGGTTCTGCTCCAGTTCAATCGAATAGTCAAAATGGTCTTCAATCGCACGCTTGCCTTTACCGGTAACGATGATAATATCCTCGATGCCCGATGCTACGGCTTCTTCAATAATGTACTGGATCGTTGGCTTATCCACGATCGGCAGCATTTCTTTCGGCATCGCTTTGGTGGCTGGCAGGAAACGGGTTCCGAGTCCGGCTGCGGGAATAATCGCTTTACGTATTTTCATCAATATATCTCCTTTGGCTATTTAGCAAGCACTACTTTTAGAATAAACTATACTATAACTATCCGGGAATTTGTACCTAACGGACTAACCAGCGACCTATAATGGTATAACGCACATAGCACGGACGGCCAGGATCACTGTTTTCCTGAACATGGCTTTTTCAGGCAGCAGTACAGCTTTATTCAGCGTTACGCTGCTTGCCTATCTGATCGTAATAACAAAAAAGACACACCGTTCACTACATAAAGCAGAAAACGGTGTGTCTTTTATCATTACGGCCCGACCAGGCTGTATTCTATTCTGGATTTATTTATCCACTTCAGCCATTACTTTGCGCAGGTATTCAACCGTAGAGTCACGCAGCTCCGGATGCTTGAGTGCATAATGGATCGTTGTCTCAATAAATCCGCTCTTCTCCCCTACGTCATGACGCAGTCCTTCGAACTGGTATGCCAGGATATCCTGCTGCTGGCCGAGTTTGGAAATGGCATCGGTCAGTTGGATCTCGCCACCGGCTCCCGCATCCTGGTTGCCCAGAATATCGAAGATCTCCGGTGTCAGGATGTAGCGACCCATGATCGCCAGATTGGAAGGTGCATCTTCGCGTTTTGGTTTCTCGACCAGACCGGTTGCTTTGTACAGTCGGCCGGAATCGTCACCAGGCATCTGATCACCTGCTACCAGACCGTAGCGGGATACATGCTCCCAAGGTACTTCTTTGACCCCTACTACAGAGGACTCATGCTTCTCGTACACGTCCATCATCTGCTTCAGGCAAGGGACATCGGATTCGACGATATCATCACCGAGCAGTACCGCAAATGGCTCGTCACCAATAAACTTGCGGGCACACCAGATGGCATGACCGAGTCCTTTTGGTTCTTTCTGGCGAATATAGTGGATATCCGCCATCTCGGACGGTTCACGAACGGCGTCCAGCAGCTTCCACTTTTCTTTTTCTTCCAGATTCTGTTCCAGCTCGAACGAGTAGTCAAAATGATCCTCAATCGCGCGTTTGCCTTTACCGGTAACGATGATAATATCTTCAATACCGGAAGCGACCGCTTCTTCGATAATGTACTGGATCGTTGGCTTGTCCACGATCGGCAGCATTTCTTTTGGCATCGCTTTGGTGGCTGGCAGGAAACGGGTTCCGAGTCCTGCAGCGGGAATAATCGCTTTACGTATTTTCATCTTGTATTCCTCCATATCCTATTCAGGTAAGTAATGTACAGCCGCTTAACCGCCTGCACGCTTGTTGGTTGGTAGCAGTGCTATGTAAGCCGGCAACTCGTCAATCTCACTCTGATATCTTACCCAATTTACCTGTTTTTTACCCATCCGATTGCTCTCTTCTTGGTAGCTATATTACATATGTGGATAACCTGTGAAAAAAGGATGCCCCGAAGGACACCCTTTTGCATTTATTGTGGATGATTTGCGGATAACTTCTCCGCTGAGCTGCTCGTGTTATACACAGGCTGTATCCGGATCACTCCTAGATTACGACTAGCTTATTTCACCAGTTGACCGCGCGTTACGCCCAGCTGGTTGGTTGCTTTCAGACTGCGCCATACCTGGGTACCGCTGATCTCGCCGCGCAGCGCTTTGCTGTACAGTTCGATAACTTCCAGTACCTGCTCCGGCGTCTCTTCCAGGAATTCCACACGGTAGCTAGGTACACCCAGCTCCAGGAAATCTTTGAGGTATTCTGCACCGGACTGCTCGATCGCATTGTATACCGTATTACGGCAGCCTTCGTCAACACGTACGGGATGAGACATACCGATCCGGTCCTGCAGGGATACGCGGCTGTCTTCACATGGCCGACCACAGTTGGTAAAGTCGGTACCTTCGCTCAGGAAAGTACAGTACACACAGTGCTCGGTATGGAACATTGGCAGATGCTGATGGATAACCACTTCCATCTGGGACGTCTGGCTGCGTCCGAGCAGATCTACCATCTGCTGGATATTCAGGTCATACGATGGAGTAACCATATCCACGCCAGCTTCCAGGAACAGGCTTACCGCTTTGTGATTGGCGATATTCAGCGAGAAATCCCCAATCAGCTGTGGATGGTTGTCCTGTGGATGACTCTGGCGGCGAGCCAGATAGTAGTACAGTGCACCGGTATTGCGCACCAGTACAGCATCCGGCTGAAGACGCAGAATGTTGACATGATAGCCATTTTCACCCGGCATATGGATACGCGGCGTAGCCAGCGCAATCTTTTTGCCTGCAGCACGTACAGCAGCGACTGCTGCCGGGAACTGCTTGATAAATTCAAAGTCCGCGTAGATCATTTCTACATCGGTCTTCACGACAGCTTCCACCTGCTCCAGCGTACGGCACAGCGCAGTCAGCATCGCTTCCGTACCCTGAACCGGAGCTGTCGCAGGAGCGATATCTGCATAGGTTGCAATATCACGCTTGATATATACCGGAGGCTTTGGACGTTCGCCTTCCAGCTGTTCTACCGCCTGACGGCGGATCGCATTCAGTTCACGCATCGGGATAATAATATCGCCGTGCAGCTGCACTTCCAGTTCATCCAGTTGGAAAATGGTACCGCCCAGACGTCCGAACTGTTCTTCCAGCAGTTCAGCAGTCATTGGACGCTTGGCTGCAATCTCCAATTCCATCTCGGAATCAATACGCACGGTTACGCCTTTTTGCACATCGGTCCAGTAGGTTACCAGCGGTTGACCGGCATGACCGATCGCTTTGACATGTACCGGGAATACGCGGTACGGCTTGTCGGTCTCATACGTCTGTCTCATTCGCTTATCCAGTGCAGGATCGTTGGTTTTCCAGATCTTATCCCCAACATGCACTTTTTTGAGATTCACGTCACTGCGGCCTGGTACGATATCCACAATCCAGCTCTCTCCGGCTTCGCCTTCGAGCTTGACGCCCTGACGACGCAGATCGTAGATACGTCCGCCTTCTTCTTTTTGCGTTGGATCGCCGGCATCGAACACGATACCATCGCCGCGCTTGACCGGCGCTTCCAGACGGCAGACAACGCCATCACGCAGAATTTTCTCGACACGACCGAGGTATACGCCGCGGCTTTTCGGGAAAGTACCGTCGACCAGTTTCTTGTTGTTGGTACCATCGAGGAACCCATGGGTAAATCCGCGTGAGAAACTCTGTTCCAGTTCGCGAATATCTTCGCGGCTGATCGGTGTGCTGTCTCCTTCAAAGTAGCGGTCAATCGCTTTGCGGTATTTGCTGACCACATTCGCGACATAGGTCGGGCTTTTCAGACGACCTTCGATTTTGAAAGAGGTAACGCCCGCTTCGATCAGTTCCGGCATGATGTCGATCGCTGCCAGATCTTTTGGCGACAGCAGGTACGTCACATCGCCCATAATCTTCTGCTCGCCGTCAACAATGAGATCGTACGGCAGACGGCAGGCCTGTGCACATTCACCACGGTTCGCGGAGCGTCCGCCCCACATTTCCGAAGTCAGGCATTGTCCGGAGTAGGATACACACAAAGCGCCGTGTACGAATACTTCCATTGGCAGACGTGCCTGTTCGCCGATTTTCTGAATTTGCTTGAGATTGTTCTCCCGGCCTAAGACGACCCGTTCCATATTAAATGGCTTGGTGAATTCCACTGCTTCCGGGGAAGTGATCGTCATCTGGGTCGAACCGTGAATCGGGAAGTCCGGCGAGATCTCGCGGATCATTTTGACCAGACCCAGATCCTGTACGATAACCGCATCCACACCTGCATCCACGCAGGCGTCGATCAGTTCCTTGGCATCTTCCAGTTCGTTCTCAAATACGAGTATATTAAACGTCAAAAAGCCTTTGACCCCATAGCTGTGCAAAAACGCCATGATCTCCGGCAATTCATCCATACGGAAATTATTCGCCCGCGCACGCGCGTTAAATTTCTCCACGCCAAAAAAGACTGCGTCTGCTCCATTAGCTACCGCCGCCCGCATGCAGTCCCAGTCGCCTGCCGGCGCCAGAAGCTCCACGTCTTCTCTTCGTAATGCTGTATTCATGTAGATTGTTATCCTCCCGGATTGCCTGATGCCCAGGCAATGCTCTATTCGCGGATGAGAGCTCATCCTGATTATTGGTATGCAACATACGCTGGTGCAGGGTGACAGCGTTACTGCTCGCTGAAGCGTGGCACCTCTGATTTAAAATGATTCTAATTCAGTGTAACAGACATGAGACGGTGTATCTACAGTATCATTTAAATTTGTATGAAAATTATTGAAATGGAGGAAAGTAAGTTTGAAAAACAAAAACTGCCGCTTTATCGGTTTGCACTCTGTCAGCAGGACAGAGGCAATTTCGATAAGGCGGCAGTTCAGGTATTAGCTGAATCAGGTACGATGAACATTAATATTAGTGTTCAGTCGATTCGGCTTATTTGGTCAGCCATTGAAAAGAACTGAGTACTTTGGCGATTTCTGATTGGTGGAAAGGGGTATTGTTCGCTGTATTCAGTTCGCTGGACAGGATGTAGGTACGTTTGCCTTTGTTAAAGATGGTGTAGCTGGCCTGGTATGGTGTGGAAGCATCCGGGTAGGCTGCTGTAAAGGTATACGCAGGTTCTCCGGCAAATGTGGTTGCGGTGCCTTCGGACAGCTGGCCGCCTGCATTCACTCCTGTGCCCTGGAAGGTTGCTTTCCACTTCTCTACTGCCTTATCCAGGGAGCTGGCGTTGGCGATAGTGATGCGGAAAGTGCCGCCGCTGTGCTGGAAGGCTATGGGTGAAGACTCATAGTCGTTGCCGACGCTTATCCAGTAACGCGGTACCTGCAGACTGTAGCCGTATGTTTTGGATGCGCGGGTGACTGTTTTGCTGCGGTCTTCGGAATAGTAATCGACCGGCAGCTTGCCGAAATTGTCTTGCAACGTGTCAAAGTCCAGGGAAACGGTCGGCAGAATGGCTTCCAGATCGGAAGTCAATGTCGGCGAATCGGACATTCCGCCATATTCCATATAATAACGGTAATCGTCACGCTGGAACAAAATCTGGTATTCGGTATACCAAATATCTCCGTCATACGTATACTGTACCTGATTGACTACTGCCGTCTGCTCGCCGATCTGGCGCTCGGTCGTGCTCACATGGCGATAATGATCCGGTGTAAAGTTGTCGCTGAACCAGGTCTGGATCTGCTTGGCCCAATCCTGGACAGTCGCACCTGCCGGAGCACTGTAGGCATAGATTCCGGTATAACTACCGTCCGCTGTTCCCGCTTCCAGTGTATCACTGCTAACCGACCAATTGGATGGCAGGGATGCCGAGATGCCGTACTCTTCATTGGCCAGCATATTATCGCTTACTACCGGCTCTTCACCGGACTCGGTCGATGTGATGTCCTCTACCGTTTTATTGCCATTGTCGAATGACATACGGAATGAATCCAGCAGATCGGCTGCTCCATCGAAGTCCTTGTAGCTGTAAGCTTCGGAATCGGCATACATTACGTAATATAGATTGCCATTGCCGGAATACAGTCTGTTCTCGGAAAGATAACCTTCTTCGGAACGGCTGATTACTCTGGCATAATCTCCGGCTGGACTGCTCATGACCTGCTGATCCAGCACCGTTTCTCCCAATTCCTCGTTATAACCAACCAGGTAATCCAGCAGATCTTCAGCATCGGAATGACCATAGACCGAAGAATTGACCGTATCCGATTCTACCGATACCTGCAGCAGATACGTACTTTCCCGATTCATAAAGTTGGCTGTGCTGCTGCTCGAACCTCCCATATAAACCAGATCTTCCGGATAGTTGATCGTCCATTGATACTGGCTGCTGCCTACCAGATTTTTATCTGCATGTTCGTTTGCGCTGCCACTCTCGCCCGTCTGTGCCGCCGATGCCGGCAGCGTAATGATAATCTGGCCGGATACGACTTTCATTTTACCGCCAATGCCCTGAACGAGTGAACGCAGAGGAACCATCAGCGTATTGGATTTCATCACCGGAGCGGCATCCAGCGTTACTTTTTTGCCATTAATGGTCGCGGCTTTACTGCCGATTTTCATGGAAATAATATGCTTGCCCGAGGTAAGCTGGACGGTATTGTTTTCATGAAGCTGTACATCGGCATGGAATGCACGGGAAAACAACCCAAGCTGCACCATAGTGGTACCGCCATCTTCATAAGGTTTGATGATCGTCTCTTTTTCACCATTGATGGTTGCGGCTGTGCTGTCCTTTTTGATTTTGAGTTCCAGCAGTTCAGCAGCAGCCGCTGTATGTACTCCGGCATATGCCGTAGTGATGGTAATAATGGAGGCCAGCAGGCCGGTGGCGGCAATACGCACCCATTTGTTCATTCCGTTTCCTCATTTCTATAGTCAAAGTAGATGGCCTATCCGGCGGATCGCATATTACTGTTCAGGAGACGTTTCTTCGTCTGCCTGGCTGCTGTCGAGCAGATCTTCAGGTTGCGCCTGGACCAGCTTCAGCGTACGGCTTACAATATCTCCTCCGGATTGCATCATTAATTTGACAGTTTGACCGGGAGTATAGGCTTTGAGCAGCTCATTGAGTTCGACGGTCGTATGCACTCTTTTGCCGTTGATGCTGTAGAGTACATCGCCTTCTTTGATGCCTGCTTTTTTGGCAGAGGCGGAGGTGACTTCGGTGACTTTCATCGCATCATTGGTCGGCATGCCGATCAGTGCATCTTCGCTCTCCTGCAGCTGTACACCAATCGAAGCGCGTCTGACTTCGCCATAGGTATACAACTGGTCAATAATATATTCCACTGTATCGGCCGGAATGGTAAAGCCCAAATTGTCTACACCGAGCGCTTCATATTTCATCGTATTGATGCCGATGACCTTGCCATCCATATTAACCAGCGGACCGCCGCTGTTGCCGGGGTTAATCGCTGCATCGGTCTGGAGCAGGCTGTACGAAGCATCCACCGCGCGGTTCACCCCGCTGATAATGCCGGATGTCGCCGAATTGCGAAGCGAGAGAGACAGCGGTGTACCGATCGCGATCACCTGCTCACCCACTTCGGGCTTCTGGTTGCCGGAGACGAATGAAGCAGCTTTTAGTCCGGTGGCATTAATCTTGATCAGTGCCAGATCGCTCACCGTATCGCTGTAGACTTCCTTCACCAGATACGTCTTGCTCTGTCCGTTCGCTTCGGACGTAATGACTTTGGCGCCTTCCTGCATGCTGTCGATAACATGGGCATTAGTCACAATCCAGCCATTGGATGCAATGATGACGCCCGAGCCAAAGGCGATTCCTTCCTTGTCCTGACCGTAGCCGTCGTCATCGCTACTGGTCTCTTCGGCCATGGCTTCCGGTGTCGGTACACCTACGATGCCAACGACGGACGGTGATACTTTGGCAATGATTTTGCTGTATCCGGGATGGGTTGAAGAAGCGCCCAGCTGGGGCGCCTGGTATGTATAATGTGAAGACAGCTCCGCTGCGGACGCCATGGCCGCATAGGGGGTAGACACGGTGAGAACCGAAGCCAGTAGTACAAATGCAGGTATTTTCGTGGAAATTATTTTCAAATTCATCCAGCCTTTCTATAGTTGCTTACGTGTCCACCATCAAACTGGTAATTCCAGTAAAATGAGTCTAATTTCAGATTACCATAATCTCTTGTTCAGGCACAATTACCTATAAGCCTATCTTTATGTATAAATAAGCAGGCTGTTGAATAGAAAAAATGCTTGTTTTCTTTCAACAGCCTGCCATAGGTGAAGGGTTAGACCTGGCTGCTTTCCAGTTCACGGCTGCGTGCCGTATCCCGTTCCAGTACAGGTTTGAGGTAGTGTCCGGTATAGGACTCCTTGACCTTGGTAATGTCTTCCGGAGTACCGGAAGCGAGGATCGTACCGCCACCGCTGCCGCCTTCCGGTCCGAGATCGATCAGATAATCGGCCGTTTTGATCACGTCCAGATTGTGTTCGATAACCAGTACGGATTCACCGGAATCGACCAGGCGATGCAGCACCACCAGCAGACGGTCAATATCATCCACATGCAGACCGGTTGTCGGCTCATCCAGAATATAGATCGTCTTGCCGGTACTGCGGCGATGCAGCTCGGAAGCCAGCTTCACACGCTGTGCTTCACCGCCGGACAGTGTAGTGGCCGGCTGGCCCAGCTTCACATAACCGAGACCTACGTCCAGCAGGGTCTGCATTTTGCGCTGAATACGCGGAATGTTCTGGAAAAAGTCTACCGCATCTTCCACCGTCATATTCAGTACATCCGCGATATTGCGATTTTTGTATTTCACTTCCAGCGTCTCGCGGTTATAGCGTTGGCCTTTGCATACTTCACACGGAACGTATACATCAGGCAGGAAGTGCATCTCAATCTTGATAATACCGTCGCCGCGGCAGGCTTCACAGCGACCGCCCTTGATGTTGAAGCTAAAGCGGCCTTTCTTGTAACCGCGTACCTTGGCTTCATTCGTCTGAGCGAACAGATCGCGGATATCATCGAATACACCGGTATAGGTCGCCGGGTTGGAGCGAGGCGTACGACCGATCGGGGACTGGTCAATATCGATGACTTTCTCGACATGCTCCAGACCGCGTATTTCCCGGTACTGTCCCGGAATCACACGCGCACGATTCAGGTCACGCGCCAGCGTTTTGTACAGAATCTCGTTGACCAGCGTGGATTTACCGGAACCGGATACGCCGGTTACTGCGGTGAATACACCGATCGGTATTTTGACGTTAATGTTCTTGAGGTTGTTCTCCTTGGCTCCGCGAATCTCCAGCCAGCGGTTATCCGGCTTGCGGCGCTCCAGCGGTACAGGAACGAATTTGCGGCCGCTCAGGTACTGTCCGGTCAGTGAGTTGGGATCATTCATAATCTCTTCCGGTGTGCCCTGGGCGATTACCTGACCGCCATGAATCCCTGCACCCGGTCCGATATCGATAATATGGTCGGCTGCCATCATCGTATCCTCATCATGCTCGACAACGATCAGCGTGTTGCCCAGATTACGCATATGCTCCAGCGTCTTGATCAGTCGGTCATTATCCCGCTGATGCAGACCGATACTCGGCTCATCCAGAATATAGAGAACCCCGGTCAGGCTGGAACCGATCTGGGTGGCCAGACGAATCCGCTGTGCTTCACCGCCGGACAGAGTACCGGCTGCACGTGACATGGTCAGATACTCCAGACCGACATTGACGAGGAAGCCCAGTCGGCTGCAGATCTCCTTGAGGATCAGACGCGCGATGCTTTGTTCCTTTTCACTCAGATGAATATGCTCGAAAAATTCCTTGGCATCACCGATCGGCATGTCGGTAACGTCAGCGATATTCTGCTTGTCCACCGTTACTGCGAGGATTTCCTTTTTGAGACGTTTGCCTTTACATACCGGACAAGGCTTGGCACTCATAAAGCCTTCGATATATTCGCGCATGCTCTCGGAGGACGTATCTTTGTAACGGCGCTCCAGGTTGGGAATGATGCCTTCGAACACAACCTGTGCTTCCTTCACACGGCCAAAGTCGCTTTCGTAGCGGAAGCGAATCTTGTGTCCATCAGAGCCATTCAGAATCAGATTCACCTGCTGCTCGGTCAATTCGGATACCGGTACATCCGTCGGAATCTTATAATGTTCGCAGACCGATTTCAGGAACTGTGGATAATAGTTGGATAATCCGCCGCTCCATGCCTGGAAAGCTCCTTCTTCAATCGTTTTGCTGCGATCAGGCAGCAGCAGATCCTGGTCAACGACCATGCGGATACCGAGCCCGTCACATTCTGTACACGCACCGAACGGACTATTGAACGAGAACATACGTGGGGACAGTTCTTCAATACTGAACCCGCAGATCGGGCAGGCAAAGTTAGAACTGAAACGCAGTTCCTCCTGGTCGAGAATGTCCACCAGCAGCTGGCCGCCGGACATTTTGAGCGCCATTTCGATCGAATCGGCCAGACGTACAGCGACATCTTCCTTGACGACAATCCGGTCAACAACGACTTCAATCGTATGCTTTTTATTTTTCTCCAGCTGGATATCTTCGGACAGATCACGCAGCTCTCCGTTTACACGTACACGCACAAAGCCCTGTTTGGAGATTTCCGAAAAAATACTTTTATGTTCACCCTTGCGACCGGATACGACCGGTGCCAGGATCTGCAGACGGGTACGCTCCGGATATTCCATAATCCGGTCCACCATCTGCTCTACCGTCTGGGAAGTAATCTCGACGCCATGGTTCGGACAATGTGGATGTCCTACACGCGCGAACAGCAGACGCAGATAGTCATAGATCTCAGTGACTGTACCTACCGTGGAACGCGGGTTGCGGCTGGTCGTCTTCTGGTCAATCGAGATCGCCGGAGACAATCCTTCGATCGAGTCCACATCCGGTTTATCCATCTGTCCGAGGAACTGACGTGCATAGGCGGACAGGGATTCCACATAACGGCGCTGCCCTTCTGCATAAATGGTATCAAAAGCCAGCGATGACTTGCCCGATCCGCTCAGTCCGGTCAATACGACAAAACGGTCACGCGGGATGCTGATATCAATATTTTTCAGGTTATGCGCTCGTGCGCCCTTGATTTCAATATATTTATTCGACAAATAATCCAACCCCCAAATCCGGTGCTTCCGGAATAATCACCACGCGGCCCATCATTTCATAGTGTAGCTGTGAAATGTCAGGGCTGTGCGTATAAACGGCCAAACTATGATAAAGGTTGCCGGGGATTCCGGTTCTGTATCCGGAGTCACCCAACAACCTTGGATTGTGCATAATGTTCATTCGGTATAATAACATTGGTCCATCGTCAGCGAGAACAGGGATTAACTGATCTCTGCCCGCAGTTCCAGTACCGCATCGCGCAGCTCGGCCGCACGTTCGAACTGAAGCTCCTTGGCGGCAGACTTCATCTCGGTCTCCAGACGCTGGATCAGTGCCATACGATCGCGCTTGGACATTTTGGCTTTGCCCACTTCTGCCATATAGTCCGCTTTGCCTTCGGCCACTTTGGTTGCCTCGATGACATCGCGTATTTTTTTGCGGATCGTCTGTGGGGTAATACCATGTTCTTCATTATAGGCAATCTGGATGGTACGGCGGCGTTCGGTCTCCCGCATCGCACTGGCCATCGAATCGGTCACTTTGTCACCATACATAATAACCCGGCCTTCGGAGTTACGCGCTGCCCGGCCTATCGTCTGGATCAGCGAACGTTCGGAACGCAGGAAGCCTTCCTTGTCGGCATCCAGAATGGTAACAAGTGAGACTTCCGGCAGATCCAGTCCTTCCCGCAGCAGGTTGATCCCGACAAGTACATGGAATGTCCCTAGCCTCAGATCTCTCAAAATCGCCATCCGCTCCAGCGTCTTGATATCGGAGTGCATGTACCTGACCTTAATGCCTACTTCCTTGAGATAATCGGTCAGATCCTCGGACATTTTCTTGGTCAGTGTAGTCACCAGCACCCGTTCATCCCGTTCGATACGCAGATGAATCTCGTTGATCAGATCATCGATCTGTCCTTTGGTCGGACGAACTTCGATAATCGGATCAAGCAGTCCGGTAGGACGAATAATCTGCTGGGCCATCGTGTCGCAGTGTTCCATCTCATACGGTCCTGGAGTAGCGGATACGAAAATGATCTGATTGATCTTGTCTTCGAACTCTTCAAATTTCAATGGACGGTTGTCCAGTGCGGATGGCAGGCGGAATCCATGATCCACCAGCACATTTTTGCGCGCCTGGTCACCATTGTACATCGCCCGGATCTGCGGCAGGGTCACATGGGACTCATCGACCACAATCAGCATATCATCCGGGAAATAATCGAGCAGTGTAAATGGTGTATCTCCGCGTTCACGGAAAGTAAGCGGTCCGGAATAGTTCTCGATCCCGGAGCAGAAGCCGACTTCCTTCATCATCTCGATATCGTAGCGTGTACGCTGTTCCAGACGCTGTGCTTCCAGCAGCTTGCCCTGTTCCTTGAGCACGGCGAGGCGGTCTTCCAGCTCACGTTCGATATTTTTGATGGCGACTTTCATCGTCTCTTCCTTGGTGACAAAGTGAGAGGCGGGGAAGATCGCGATATGTTCGCGTTCACCGACCAACTCGCCGGTCAATACATCGATCTCGGTAATCCGCTCGATCTCATCACCGAATAGTTCAACCCGTACGGCATGTTCACTTTTGGAAGCCGGGAAAATCTCTATGACATCCCCGCGTACACGGAATGTACCACGAACGAAGTTGATATCATTGCGCTGATACTGAATATCTACCAGACGGGATAAAATCTCGTTGCGTGACTTTTCCATGCCTACCCGCAGAGACAGCAGCATGCCACCATATTCCTGCGGTGAACCGAGACCGTAGATACAGGATACGCTGGCTACGATGATGACATCACGACGTTCAAACAGCGAACTGGTCGCCGAGTGACGCAGCTTGTCGATCTCTTCATTAATACTGGAGTCTTTCTCAATATACGTGTCGGAAGACGGAATATACGCTTCCGGCTGATAGTAATCATAATAGCTGACAAAATAATCGACCGAGTTATTCGGGAAAAACTCCTTGAACTCGCTCGCCAGCTGGGCTGCCAACGTCTTGTTATGTGCAATAACCAGTGTAGGACGCTGCAGTTTGGAAATGGTCTGTGCAATGGTAAATGTCTTACCTGTACCGGTCGCGCCCAGCAGTGTCTGGAACTTCTTGCCCTGCTGTACTCCCTGTACGAGCTCTTCAATCGCGGCAGGCTGGTCACCCTGCGGCGTGAATTCCGACTCAATCTCGAATTTTTTGGAGCTGACAACAATATCGTTCATTGCCCTGCATCACCCTATCGTCTAAAATATATATTACGCTTGCCCGATAATAACAAAAGAGACCGTTCATCAGAGTGCCGGACACATAATACTATACCCAGCGTTGGCTGTAATGGCACATCCTGAATAGACGAATCTCATTATTGGTTAATACTTATATAACATAAATTAACAACATAAAAGTCCTGAATAGGAATGTTTGTTCCCTTCTATTATACTCTCCAGCTTTCACTTATGCAATTGAAACACGTCTGTAAACGACAACTTTTTCAGACGTTTTTTTCATATTGAAACATTGTCTGTTCTTTTCCGGAGAGCCGGCAAGCATAAATATACAATTACTTCCCAGACGCAGAACAGGAGATGGATAAATGGATTTAACAACGATTATCGGTATTATTGCAGGGATCGCTGCATTGATTGGGGGGTTTTTATGGGAAGGCGGCGACGCTGGAGGATTGCTTCAGGGAGCTGCAGCTTTGATCGTATTTGGGGGAACGGCTGCTGCCGTCGCCATCAGTTTTCCGGCATCACGTCTGAAAAAGTTGCCGCAGGCCATACGGACGGTACTCGTTCCTGTTCGTTCGGATAATGAGCAGCTCATCGAAGATGTCGTCAATATGTCCATGCATGCTCGGCGTGCCGGTGTACTCGCACTGGAGCCGCAGGCCGTATCGCATGAAAATGCCTTTCTGCGGGAAGGTTTGCAGCAGGTTGTCGATGGCACCGACCGGGATGTAATCCGGCAGATTCTGGAGCTGGAAATGGCCAAGGTCGAGCAGGAATATGAACAGCATGCCAAAATCTTTGATTCTGCCGGCGGTTATGCGCCAACGATGGGGATTATCGGTACGGTTATGGGCCTGATCCAGGTTCTTGGCAGTCTCAGTGAACCAACCGGCCTGGGCAGCTCGATTGCGGTTGCCTTTACAGCTACTCTGTACGGGGTTGCCAGTGCCAACCTGATCTTCCTGCCGCTCGCTTCCAAAATCCGGGCACGCAGTGAACTGGAGACGCAGACGATGGAGATGCTGCTCGAAGGCATTCTTTCCATCCAGAACGGCGAGAATCCTCAATTGGTGCGCCGCAAGCTGGAGACGTTCCTGACGGATACGGATGGTTATTCCGATAATGAACCACGAATGAGGGAGGAATAACGATGCGACGTTATTCTCGCCGCAACAAAAATACCGGTCATGACCACAAGGACCGCTGGTTAATCACCTATGCCGATCTGATCACGCTGCTGCTAATCTTTTTTATCGTGATGTATTCGGTCAGCCAGATTGACTCAAGCAAATACAAAGTGCTGACCGAGTCGCTGCAGCTCACTTTCCAGAGTGCCAACTCGGTGCTGGATGGTGGCAAGGGAGTGACCGGGACAGCCGGCCAGAATGTGAATAATGGCGGTTCCGATTCCGAGCAGAACCAGGCGGGAGAGCAGGGCGGCGAACAAGGCCAGGAACAGCTGACCAGCCGCGAAGAAGCCTTTCGCAAGCAGGAGCAGGAACTGGCGAATCTGATGCAGGTCATTGAAAATTATGTACAGACCAACAATTTGCAAAATCAGGTGTCGGTTGTGGACAAGCCGCAGGGCATCTCCATTACCCTGAGCGACCAGTTCCTGTTCGATGAAGGCCAGGCTGATCTCAAAGCCCGTTCACTCGGTACACTTGCCCGGCTTGCCAGCCTGTTCCAGTCGATCAATACGACGATCAGCATTGAAGGCCATACGGATAATCTGCCGATCGTCTACGCTTCCCGGTATCAGGATAACTGGGAATTGTCAGGCGCACGAGCGCTGTCGGTACTTCGCTATTTTATCGATACGAAGAAGCTGAATCAGGCCAACTTCCAGTATGCCGGTTACGGGGCGACCCGACCTGCCGCCGATAATTCCACCGCAGCCGGACGACAGAAAAACCGTCGCGTTGAAATTATCGTGCTGCGCCAGCTGCAGGAGTAGCCAGCCGGCCTGATCGGATAATGTAAACTGTATATCCATATCAAAAAGCACACGAACAGCGGGATCTCCCGGCTTGTCCGTGTGCTTTTTTTGCTGTTCATATTAATTTTTCTATTCGTATGAGCAACGATATTATCCTGCCCTGCAAGAATGGATGCTGCTGGACGGCTTTCCCTTATTTCTTGCTGCCTGCCCGGCGGCTTCGCTTGGGCAGGATGCCATTGGCTTCAGAAGCTGAAGCAGAGTCTGCTGCTGCTGAAGTATCCGTGTCTGTTTCTGCCGGAGCTGTTTCTTTGACTGAACCGGATGGCAATCCGGTCGCTTCGATCTGCATATTCCGGGAGGATTCACCCGTACCGCCTGACAAGCGGCGCGTCCGCGGACGACCCAGCAGGTGAAATGCCGACAGCTGCTGGATATCCGGTGAGACCGGCGCCTGATCATCCGGAGCAAAAATCATGCCCAGCTGATGATGATCCCCGGCATAGATCGCCCGCTGCAGGAATTTGCTTTCCCCGTGAATATTGAGTATTTCCAGTTTGCAAAAGGCCGGGTTCATCCGCAGCGCTTCATGCAGGGACTGTGGATGATGTACCGGTACTCCATTAACCTTGTATACCGTCTCGGCCGCCCGTATACCCAGTTCATCTGCCGGACTGCCCGGAATCACATCCAGTACCCGCAGGCCGCGTAGCGTCTCGGTATAGAGTGGGATGCTCTCCAGCTCTTCCCGTCTGCTGAGGTAGACGATCACCTCACGCCAGATAACAGCGATCCAGATCGCCGGGACAGCCAGCGGTGCCCACCAGAGCGCGACAGCAGCCAGTACCAGCAGCACTAGACTACTCAGCAGCAGCCGTCTGGAGACGATACGTGCTTTGTCCACCGGCAGGCGGCTCTGTGTCAGAATGCTGCATCCGATCATTACCGGCAGGGCGGTAATCGCTGCTCCGCCGCTCCAGAATTCGCCGCTATGCAGAGGACTCCACGGCAGCATGAATCCTCCTGCCGCCGGCATGAGCAGCCAGAGCGGTACCGGCCAGAAAGCCTCCATCGCATAAGCGCCTACCGGCTTGCCTCGCTTGCCTTCAATGACTACCGGGGAAGACAATCCCGGTCCCTGCATACGAAACAGTATCGCTTCTGCCACCTGCAGCAGCACGCCAATCACCAGCAATCCCGGCAGATCGGCATGACGGATCGCTTGTACCGCTTCACCTAACCATCCAGCCGGCTGCCATGACGGAGCGAGCAGCAGGGCTACATGAAGAATAACGAGCACAGCGAGTGCATCCATCAGATGTGCCAGCCGCAGACGAATCAGCGACAGCAGCACAATGATAATGCCCAGGCACCAGATCAATTCTTTTTCAATATGTATACCAATTCCCAGCATTATGGCTGACAGGATAACTCCAATGATCAGACCGGTAATCACAGTCCGGATGACCCTGCCAGCATATACATGCACCCGTATATTAAACAGCTTGCGTTCCAGTAGTCCCTGCCGCCTGTAATGCAGCAGCAGTCCGATCAGAAATATATAGTAAAACGGCTGCGAAAGCAGCTGTCCTATGGCTCCACCAGTGATACGGAGTGCTTCTCCCAACACTGCCATCACGCTTCACACTCCTTTGCTTTCCATACGCGCTAACCCGCTGTCCAACATTCTTTATTGTACATAAAAAAAGAAGGCTGTGACAGCCTTCTTTTTACAATCCATCGTTCATCCTCAGATGTCCTTCCGGTCGTTTATGCTGCTATAGCATTATACTCCAGAAGCTTCACTTTGTTGCGCTCAGCTTTTGCTTGACGCCAGCAATGGCTTTATTCAGTTGTACATCATATTGGGGGTCCTGGATATGCTTGATCAGTTCGGCTTCCAGTGCAGCGGCGGTCTTGGCATCAATCGTGCCGGTTCCGGTCAGCTTGTGATCCTGCTGGAATGATCGAACAGCCGCTTCCGTCTCACGGTCAAAGTAGCCGTCTTTGCGATCCACGGTATAATCCAGTCCGGCGAGCATAATCTGTGCACTTTTCACATCATTGTTGTTCATGTCATATTTCAGGGTTTTGTCCTTGTTGATCGGTGTAACGGTATAATAATCCGGTGGCGCCACTTCCACGTCGGGCTTGATTCCTTTTTTGTGAATCCAGTCGCCGTTCGGTGTCAGCCACTTGGCAATCGTGATCTTGATCAGGCTGCCATCGTTGAACAGATTATCCATGCTGGTCTGTACGGTTCCTTTGCCATAAGTGGTCTCTCCGTAGAGGGTCGCGCCGGCAGATTGCTTCAGTGCACCGGCCAGAATCTCCGACGCGCTGGCGCTGCCGCCATTGGTTACTACGGCAATCGGATAATTCACACCCTGACCGTTCGAATCGGTGACCTGACGCTGACCATTTTTGTCCTCGACCTGTACAAGCGTTTTGCCTTTGGGTACAAATTGCTCGGCCATCTCTTCGACAACAGACAGTACGCCGCCCGGATTATTACGGACGTCGATCACAAGTCCCTTCATTCCCTTGGCATCCAGCTTTTGCAGCTCTTCTTCAAACCGCTGTGCCGTATTCAGCGAGAACTGGGTAATCTCAATTACGCCGATCTTGTCATCGGTCATACGCGCGTATACGGTCTCCATTGCGATATCATCACGTACGATATCAAATGTCATCGTCTCGCTGCTGCCTGCACGTTTGACTTCCAGCTTGGCGGTTGAACCCTTTTCCCCGCGGATTTTGGCGACTGCTGCATTGAGATCCTTGCCCGACAGACTCTCGCCATTGACCGAGACAATCACATCTTTGGCACGCAGTCCGGCTTGTTCTGCAGGTGAACCCTTGATCGGGGATACGATCACTACATTGCCGTTATCCTCGGATACCTCGGCACCGATACCGGTAAAGGAACCGGCGATCGATTCGGAGAATTGTCCGGCTGTATCGGTATCCATATAACTGGAATACGGATCACCGAGCGCTTCCAGCATGCCGTTAATCGCTCCATCGACCAATTTATTCTCATCTACGTTCTGGTAGTAATTATTTTCAATCAGACTGGCGACAGTACTCAGCTTGCTTTGTTCCTGGTCGGTGAGTCCACCGCCGCTCAGCGCACCGATTACGCCCTGCCCCATTGAAGCTCTTTGCACAAAAGACGGTAGATTGACTACAGCCAGCGTCAGTACGCTGCTGAGCACCATCATGGCAATAACGAGCAGTGCCACCGTGCGTTTTCTCATCATGTATTACCGCCTCTCTCCATTAAAAAGCTGTTCCGCCGGCTTACAGATAGCCCAGCGGATCAACGGCTGTTCCATTTACACGTACTTCAAAGTGACAGTGTGGTCCGGTAGAGTTACCTGTGGAACCCACTTCGGCAATCTTCTGGCCTTTGCTGACACTCTGACCTTGGGATACCATGACGCCACCATTACGGATATGACCGTACAGCGTCTGGATTCCATTACCATGATCGATAATAACCGCATTACCATAGCCGCTCATCGCTCCGGCTATAACAACCGTACCACCGTCCGAGGCTACGATAGGTGTACCCTGAGGTGCTGCAAAGTCTACACCAGCATGCAGTTTGTAGATTCCGGTAACCGGATTGGTACGATAACCGAACGGAGAAGACAGACGGGCACCGATGACCGGCACGCCCAGTATACCATTGCCGCTGGCCTGGTAACCGCCACCACCACCGCTGCTGCTGCCACCGCCGGAAGAAGATCCGCCACTGGATGCTGCGGCTGCGGCACGAGCTGCTGCTTCGGCTGCCGCACGGGCTGCTTCAGCTGCTGCACGCTCCTGTGCTTCGGCAGCTGTTTTCTCACGATACAGGGCTGCCCGCTTGTCGGCCAGATCCCAAAGTGCCTGCTCCTGCTCTGCCGTTGCTTCCTCGGCATTTACGATTTGCAGATCGTATTTGGCAATCAAACGCTGTTTTTCGTTTTCTTTGGCATCCAGTTCACCTTTGCGTGATGCTTTTTCGGCATATAGACTCTTCGCATAGGCATACTGTGCTTTTAATTTATTTTGAGTCACAATGACAAATTGTTTGTCCTTCTCATGTTGGGCCAGAATATCCTGATCCTGATCCACAATCATGCGCAGCGAATCTGCACGATCCACAAAATCGGAGAAGCTGGTGGAAGACATCAGTACATCCAGATAGGATACCATACCATCGGTGTACATCATTCTTACTCGCGTATCAATCATGCCTTCACGTGCCTTGATACGTTCTTTGGCTTCGGCCAGATCTTTTTTGGACTGGCGAAGACCTGATTCGGTCTTCGTGATGTTATTGGACACGCGCGCAATCTGGCTGTTCACTTCATTGATTGCATGCAGGACGGCGCTCAGGTCTTTTTGTGCGCTCTTCTTGAGTGCAGCCGATTTTTGCTTTTGCGCCTGGGCTTTTTTCTGCTGCTGCTCTGCCTTCTGGGCCTTTTGCTCAACAGCGTTCAGCTCTTTTTGGATTTCACTTGAAGATTTGGCGGCATGTCCGTGTCCAGGTTGTACCACTGCAGCGGCCAGCAACATGATGGCCATGACTGATGCGACTTTTTTCAATTGTTTTCCCATCCTTTTAACATTTATAGGTTGTTGAAATAGTCGGTTCCGGCATTCAGCAATTACGTCAACTCTATTATCGGCAGCCTGCTTGGATACCTTGATAGTTTTCATAAAAATCATGGTAAATTATAGCATTACACTTTCAGGAAGCGGCGAATCGATACCGTACTTCCCCATACTCCGATCACAATGCCCAGTACAAGCAGCAATCCGCCGAGCCACGGCCAGATCTGCTGCAGTGGAATAAGTGTCACCATGGAGGCCAGACTGAGTGAAGTCATCGAAGCGACCACCAGCTGATGATAACCGACAAATAAAATAATAATCGTCACGACCGAGCCAATTCCGCCCAGCAGTGCACCTTCTATAAAGAAAGGCCAGCGGATAAACTGATTGGTCGCACCGACAAGCTTCATAATGCTGATCTCCCGGCGGCGTGCCAGGATCGTCACGCGAATCGTATTGGCAATCAGGAACATCGCCATCAGTGCCAGCGCGGCCACCAGAATCAGTCCGATGTTGCGGATCAGTGCTGTCACCTTGAACAGGGTCTGCACCGTCTCACCGCCGTAGCGCACTTTGAGAATCGGCTTCTCCACATGTTCCGTATTGAGCGCTTCGATCTTTTGGGCGACAAATGGAACGGTTGTCGCTTCAATCACCTGCACCCTGAAAGCATCGGGCAGCGGGTTGTTCTCTTTGGCATAGCCTTCGAGGAAGCTCTCGCCACCCTCACCGAGGTTCTCGCGCAGCTCATCCAGCCCTTTATCCTTGGGAATATACCGGATATTGCTGACTTCCGGCATTTCGCTGATCTGCTGCTGCAGCTCTTCACGCAGATCCTGATTTACGTTCAGTTCCAGAAATACATTCACTTCGACCTGGCTGTCCGCCTGGTCGGCGAGATTATTAACATTAAATACGAGCAAAATAAATACGCCTAGAATAAACAGAGACACAATAATCGAGGTAATGGATGCAATCGACATCCACCCGTTGCGGAATACGCTTCTAAAACCTTCCCGCATGTGCCGCAAGAAGGTGCTAAAATTCATAACCGTACTCCCCTCTGATCTGGTCTCTGACAATCATACCGTTCTCAATGGCCAGTACGCGTCGGCGCATGGAATTGACGATATCCCTGTTATGTGTAGCCATAATGATCGTGGTCCCCCGGAAATTAATTTCGTCCAGCAGCTGCATGATGCCGTAGGATGTCTCCGGATCAAGGTTCCCTGTCGGCTCATCCGCAATAATCACGGAAGGATTATTGACGATGGCTCTGGCAATGGCGATCCGCTGCTGCTCTCCACCGGACAAATGGTCCGGATAACGATTGGCTTTGCTTTGCAGACCGACCAGATCGAGTACTTCCATCACCCGCTTCTTGATCTGCCGTCTCGGCGCTTCGATAACTTCCATGGCAAAAGCGACATTTTCGTAGGCGGTCAACTTCGGCAGCAGACGGAAATCCTGGAAAATGACGCCGATATTCCGGCGCAGCAGCGGAATCTTGCGCTGCTTGAGCTTGCTCAGATTAAATCCATTGACAGAAATCTGTCCTTTGGTCGGTTGCTCTTCCCGGTACATTAATTTCATAAAGGTCGATTTGCCCGCTCCGGAAGGTCCGACCACGTATACAAACTCATTACGGTCAATTTTTACGGAAACGCCTTGCAGGGCATGCGCACCGTTAGGGTACGTTTTCCATACGTCTTGCATCTCTATCAATTCATCACTTCCTAAGCACAGGTTCAATTATGACAGCAATATTCCATTCCGGCAGAACCGGGAAACATGATAATCATAAGGTTTTGACAAATTTTATGAACAATTCAACAATCTCTATTGTAACAAATTCGTTACCTCTTGAGTACTATAATAACCCGAAAATATGGACATAATCAAAAAAAGCCCGATTTCATTTTGGAAATGAAACCGAGCTTTTCGCCGTCACTCCATGCTGCGGCTGCAATCAGCGTCCTGCAGTGTTCTGTTCCCCCCGGGAAGATACCGCGCGGGCATTTCCCATAAATGATACAGCGATCAGTGCGCAGACTGCCGGAATGATCGCCCAGCCGAATGTGCCGGCGACCGATCCGGTCAGCGCCTGGCGGATCACTTCCAGCACTGCTGCCGGAATATGGGATTGCATCTCTTCAGACAGCAGGGCTCTCGGATCTATGGCAGACAGATCCATACCGCCAGGCTGCGCTTGTCCGCTGCCCAGCTGACCCTCCATTTCCCCGGTGAGCAAGCTCCGCTGAACAAGGCCGAATATCGTCACACCGACAGACATTCCAAGCGAACGTACAAAGGAAAGCGTCGAATTGGCTGCTCCCCGCTGGCGGAAATCAAATTCCTGAATCCCGCTGATCCCCAGCACGGAAAAGGAAAATCCGATCCCAAAGCCGGTAATTGCCAGATCGGTGACCAGCAGCCAGGTTGGCGTATCGGACGTCAGTCTGCTCAGCAGGAACATGCCTACGGTGAACACAACCGCCGAGAAGATCATAATCCGCCGAAACGTCATTTTGTTCACCAGTATTCCGCCCATCATCGCCGCAATCACCGATCCGATCGTCATTGGCATCAGGGTCAGTCCCGAATTGACCGCGGTTCCGCCGGTTACTCCCTGTACATAAATAGGGATATACAGCGTCACGGTAATAAAGGCCGCTCCATAAAAGAAGGAGGCTGCGACGCTGCCGGCAAACAGCTGCTTGCGGAACATCGGGAACGAGATAATCGGCTCTGCCGCCCGCCGCTCTGCAAATATAAATGCCACTGCCAGAACGGCAAAGCAGCACAGCAGACCGATAATGATGCCCGAGTCCCATGCATAGGTGCCGCCGCCCAGTTCCAGCGCGAACATCAGTGACACTACGGCACCGACGAGCAGCCCTGCGCCGGCCCAGTCGATTTTCTGACGGGAACGTTCCAGCGATTCCCGGTAAAAGATGAGGATCAGCAGCAGCGATATAATGCCCAGCGGCACATTGATATAGAATACCCAACGCCAGCTGAAATACTCGGTAATATAAGCACCAAGCAGCGGCCCGACCAAGCCGGACATACCGAATACCGCACCGAGCAGACCGGTCATCCTGCCCCGCTTTTCCGGAGGAAACGTATCAAATACGATTGTAAAGGCAATCGGCACCAGTGCGCCGCCGCCAATCCCCTGAATCGCCCGATAAATACTCAGTTCCACAATCGAATGCGCTGTACCGCACAGGATCGAACCGATCATAAACATAATCAGACCGAAAATAAAAAAACGCCTGCGGCCGTACATATCGGACAATTTCCCGAATATCGGTGTCCCCGCCAGTGAAGCGACCAGATATGCTGATGTCACCCAGACAAACTGGTCAAACCCGCCCAGATCACCGACGATTGTCGCGATGGCTGTCGCTACAATCGTATTATCGATCGAAGCCATAAATATACCGAGCAGCAGAGCGGCCACTATCCAGCCGGTACCAGCCTTTTTGCTATTAGCGGCTATTTCAGCCATTTCTGCTCACTCCCTGTTTTGAATTGCATAGGTTTTGTCAGGATACCAGACATTATTAACACATTCTCACTAGAATGACTCATCGGTCATTACTTTCCCCAGTATATCATATTATGTAGAGCTATACATACCTGAATCACATTTTCAGAATACCAAAAGCTCCCGATTCATCTACCGAATCAGGAGCTTTATAATTATTATTTCAATCTTTGGTATTCTGCCTTGTTATACTATTTTATCCGAGAGTACAGACTGGAAGCTGGAGCATGTTCCTACAGCGTTACACCATTTTTGAAAATAGCGATCTCGCGGAAGTTGTTCTTCTCATTGTTCACCCAGCGACCGCTGGCGACTTCAATAATATAATCGATAAAATCGGTCAGCGCATCTTCCATCGTCGTCTCTTCCACCAGCACGCCTGCATTGTAGTCGATCCAGTGCGGTTTGTTGGCATGGAGCGGCGAATTGGTGGATACCTTCATCGTAGGTACAAAGGAACCGAACGGTGTGCCCCGACCTGTCGTGAAAATAACCAGCTGGCAGCCGGCTGCACCCAGCGCCGAGGAAGCGACCAGATCATTGCCCGGTGCACTCAGCAGGTTCAATCCTTTGGTATGCAGACGCTCTCCATACTGCAGCACATCCTGTACGGTGGATACACCGGACTTTTGCGTACAGCCGAGCGACTTGTCTTCCAGGGTTGTAATACCGCCTGCCTTGTTGCCTGGTGAAGGGTTCTCGTAGACCGGCTGCTTGTAATCGAGAAAATACTGCTTGAAATCATTGATCAGATGGACGATTTTGCCAAACACTTCCTCGTTCGCAGCCCGTTCCATCAGAATCTTTTCGGCGCCGAACATCTCGGGCACTTCGGTCAGCACCGTCGTACCACCCTGGGCGGCCATATAATCGGATAGCTTGCCGAGCAGCGGATTGGCGGTAATGCCGGATAATCCGTCCGAGCCGCCGCATTTGAGACCGATCCGCAGTTCGGACAGCGGAATCTCTTCCCGCTGATCCAGACGGGCGCTCTGGTAAATGTCTCGCAGCAGCTCTACACCGGCTTCCACTTCATCCGAGACGGACTGGGAGACCAGGAACTTGATCCGGGAATCATCGTAATCACCGATTGCCTGTTTGAAATCTTCCATTATATTGTTCTCACAGCCCAATCCCAGTACCAGCACCCCGCCTGCATTCGGATGCCGAACCGCATCCGCCAGAATCGTCTGGGTATGCAGATGATCATCGCCCAGCTGGGAACAGCCATAGCTGTGCTTGAGCACCAGTGCATTTTCAAAAGGAGCCAGGTCGTTGATTTCCGCCTGGAACTGCTTGAGGATCATCTCGGCAATACCGTTGACGCAGCCTACCGTCGGGACGATCCACAGTTCGTTGCGGATACCCACTTCCCCATTGGCACGGCGATAACCCTGAAATGTCCGGTTCTCCAGCGTGTACGGCAGCGGGAAAGTGCGCGGTTCATAGCGGTAATCCTCTACGCCCGTCAGATTGGTTCGTGTATTATGGGTATGCACATGACTGCCCGCCGGGATGGGCTGAAGTGCATGGCCGATCGGGTAGCCGTACTTGATCACATGATGGTCCGGTTCGATTGGCTCGATCGCAATCTTGTGTCCTCTGGCTACATCTTCCTGCAGTACAATCTGACGGCTGCCTGCCTGAATACTCTCTCCCTGCCGATAATCGCGCAGGGCAACGACTACGTTATCCTGTTCATGAATCTGTATCATCTCCAGCACGGTCACTGCCTCCTGTTCATTATGAATATCAATCATCTAGTGGGACAGCAGTGTCCCGGCCGCAGTCAGCTCATGCAGCGCCTGACGCATACCGGAAGTGCGGATATTCAGCAGATATTGCGCTGTCCGCTCGGTCAATCCGGCAATTTCGTTCAGATTCATTCCCCAGAATTGTTCCTGACTCAATACATCATCCACCAGCTGCTCCATTCCCAGAGCGGTATCTTCATACCGTGTCCATACCTGTTCAAAATAACCCAGCACCTCTGCATCATCTGCCAGCGCAATCCGTTCCCCATCCCGCTCACCACGATAAAAGGCGATCAGGGCAGCCAGCGAGAACGTGAGCCGCTGCGGCAGCTGTCCTTGCTCTGCTGCATAGGCGCTCAGCGTCGGCAGATCACGTGTTTTGAATTTGGATATCGAGTTGAGCGCGATGCTCATTACATAATGTTCCACATACGGATTGCGGAACCGTTCCATTACAGCGGCAGCAAAAGATTGCAGTTCTTCCTCCGGCAGATCCAGCGTCGGTATAATCTCCTCCTGGATCAGCTCCCGGATAAAGGTACCGACCACTTCATCATTGACCGCCTGGCCGACCGTCTCCAGTCCATACAGATAGGCTACCGGTGTAAGCGCCGTATGGGCGCCGTTCAGAATCCGCACTTTGCGTGTCCGGTATGGGCTGAGATCGTCGACAATCTTGACCTGCAAGCCTGCCTCTTCTGCCGGGAATTCCCGGGCTATCCAGTCCGGTCCTTCGATGACCCACAAGTGAAATGGTTCACCTACTACCACAAACTGATCTTCATAACCAAGCTCGGCTGTAATCTCCGGCATGCGCTGCTGCGGATAACCTGGCACGATCCGATCGACCAGACTACAGCAGAACGTATTGGCCTGGTCCAGCCAATCGATGAATTCGCGCTCCAGTCCCCACAGCTTGCTGTACTGCAGTACGATATCCTGGAGTACCGCACCATTGCGGTCGATCAGCTCGCACGGGATAATGATGAACCCTTTGGATACATCGCCCTGGAAATGAAGATACCGGCGATATAGCAAGGCGGTCAGTTTGCCCGGATAACTGCTCTGCGGCCGGTCATCCAACCGATCGTCCGGATTGAAAGTAATCCCCGCTTCGGTCGTATTGGAAATAATAAAGCGCAGTTCCGGCTGCTCTACCAGCTGTTCATAGGCTTCGTAGCGGGCATACGGATCGATGCCCCGAGTTACACATTCCATCACATGATGCTCCCGCAGCGGCTGTCCGTTTTGCATACCTTCCAGATAGACAGTATACAGTCCATCCTGTTCATTCAGTCGCTCCGCCATACCGGTCGGCAGCGGCTGTACCACAACTACGCCGGTATCAAATCCAGCCTTGTGGTTCATCTCGTCAATCTGCCAGTCGGCAAAGGCACGCAAAAAGTTCCCTTCTCCAAACTGCAGTACACGTTCCGTATATTCCGTCGCCTGATAATGCGTCCGGTTCAATCGATCCATAGATATCGCCTCCTGTGAATTCAACAATCCAGTACGTTATAGGTCTATTCTAAATTCATGCACACGTTAACAAAATGAGTTAAATCACATTAATTCGTTAAATTATATGCAGCCCTATACAAAAACAGAACGATAAATGGGCTGGCTTCATACTATCCGTTAATGGCTGCCATGGATCGGATGCTGCAGACTCTCTGACTGGCTGCGGTGAGTCCGATGCTGCAGGCCATCTGACTGGCTGCAGCATCTTCACTGTATTGTCTGTCACTATGACGGTTTTCCCCCATATAGCCAGCAGTACCCGCATTCAGCCGCGGCGGACAGCGGACTGCCGCTCGACCAGTTCGGTCTCCAGGAAAATCAGTTCCTCCCGGTTGGCATCCTCTTCGATCCGTTCCATAATCTTCTCGGCTCCGTGCGCGCTGATCTCCTCAACAGGCCGCTTCACGGTCGTCAGCGCCGGATTGGTATACCGGGAAAAGTTAATATCATCAAATCCAATCACCGATACATCCTCCGGCACTTTCCGGCCGAGTGCATAGGCCGCATTGATCGCCCCGATCGCCATATCGTCATTGGAGCAAAAGACAGCGGTTGGCGGTGTCTCCAGCTGCAGCAGCTGACGCATCGCCTGATGCCCGCTCTCGGTCGTATAATCCCCGGCGACCCGGTAGCTGTCCGGTACGGTAATACCGTGCTGCTCCATCGCCTGCAGGAAACCGGCCCGGCGCTGCTCGGTCGACTTGAATCCTTTGAGTCCTTCGATAATCGCAATCCGCTCATGCTTATGGGCAGCCAGATAGCATCCCGCATCATACGAACCTTCCCGGTCATTGGAGACAATATTGACGAAGCCGCCGCCAGGGATCAGCCGATTCAATACGACCAGCGGAATATTTTGCTCCAGTACATGCTGGATAAAGGCATTATCATCATCGCTCTGGCTCATCAGGATAATCCCGTCAAACCGTTTGCGATGAATGGAACCGAAATCCTCGTATTCATCAATCCCGCGGACGAACAGATTATAGCCCACATCAATTACCGAGTTCACTCCGCGAATCGTATCTGCGAAAAAGCTGCTGCTCGTCCCCATTGAAATGCTCGTAAAGAACAGTCCGATCGTATGCGAACGCTGAAGCACGAGACTTTTGGCGTTGTAGTTGGGAATATAGTTTACTTCCCGCGCAATCTCCATAATTTTACGCTTGGTCACTTCCTTGATCAGCGGGCTGTTATTGAGTGCACGTGATACTGTTGTATGAGAGACATTGGCGAGTCTGGCAATGTCCTTGATCGTAGCCGCCATATGCATAACCTTCCTTTTCCGTAACTTGAGTATCCGCCCTGTACATGCGCTCCTGAAGCGCTGCAGTTCCGACAGATCAGACGTATCGTCTGCTTTCCCCTAAGAATACCATAACTATGCATATTGACCATAACCAGAACTTTCCGGACATGCTGTGCCTTTTATCGCTGCATCCCGTATTCGGTATTACTGCTGTTGCGTATGCGCAGCTCGGCGACGATCTCCTCATGCTTGCTGTCTGTCAGCTTGTACATAAATCCAATAATAACCATGGCAATCGCCAGCGCAATTGCCGGATACAGACAGAGCAGACCTTTGATCCCGAGCAGTGTGCCTGTACTCTGGGCAACGTTTGGAATATAACCGACCAGTCCAAGACCAATCCCGGATAATGTACCTGCCAGTGACTGGGCCAGTTTGCGTGAGAAGTTAAACAGCGAATACGTAATACCGTCTTTGCGCTCGCCGGACTCCCATTCTCCATAATCGATAATGTCCGATACAAAGGCCCATGTAATTCCGTTAGGAATACTGATCCCGATAAACGCGATACTTGCCAGAATTGTGAAAAGTACCACATTTGATGGCGCCAAAAAGTTGATCGTATCTGCGACGACACTGACACCGAGTCCGATCAGCGCCGTATTGCGCTTGCCGAATTTTTTGACCAGCTTGGGCAGGAACAATACCCCGATAAAGGAAGAACCAATAATAATAAAGTTCATATACGCCATCAGTTCCACATTACCAAGATTGTACTGGGCAAAATACACCAGCATCGCCGACTTGATATTGTAGGCGGAAATGGTGAACACCGTCATCAGCACAAGTACCAGCAGCGGTTTGTTGCTGATAAAGGTCTTGATGATCAGCCACGGCGTTAATTTCTCCTTGGGCGGCGCCTGATTCACTACCCGCTCCCGAGTTCCTTTGTAACAGAAGAAGAAAGCGATTACGCCAATCAGCGACATAATGCCCATTACGACCGGATACCCCACCTTCGGATTGGCAAAATGAACAATAATCGGCATTACGATAACGCTTGTCACAAACAACGCACCGAGCGAACCTGCCTGCCGGAACGAAGACAGCGATGCCCTCTCGACCGTATCCTGTGTAATCGCTGCTCCGAGCGAACCGTACGGAATATTAACAAAGGAATACCCGATGCCCCAGATCATATACGAAGCATACGCATAGATCAGCTTGCCGGAGGTCGACAGATTCGGCGAGATAAAGGTCAGTATCGTCAGAATGGCCAGCGCGATGCTGCCCATAATGAGATAAGGTCTGAATTTGCCGCGCGGTCCGATATTTTTGCGGTAATCAATGCTGGAACCGACAATCGGATCGCAAAAGGCCGCAAACAGCTTGCTCGCCGCAAAGATTCCGCCGGCTGCAATCGCCGGTATTCCTGCTACATCGGTAAAGAATTTCAACAGATACAACTGGCCCAGGTCGAACATGAATCCGTTTCCAAAGTCACCCATGCCGTACGATATTTTTTCTTTCAAACTGATCTTGGCAGTAACTGCCGGCTCCTCAATCGATACAGGCTTTAATGCTGTAGCTCCCATCTGTAACACTTCCTTCGATCTTTATAATGGTTTTATTAGTGAAATAATTCACAATGTAAGTATAAATGAACCGCTTGAACAATAAACTGGTTCTGAACCGGATGACAAGCTGCCTTTATAGATAACAGACAGCATGCGTCCTGTTCCTGTATTATTCAAGCGGTCATGTGATACCTTTAATACCTTTGGTCAACTATCTTCTCAGACGCGGCTTGATACAACAGCCGGGAAATTAAAATACTGCTGCGCATTGTTGTAGCAGATGCCCTGAACGAGGCTTTGCAGCAGCTGTGGATCATTCGGCGCTTCGCCGCTCTCTACCCAGGTGCCCAGCAGATCGCAGAGCAACCGGCGGAAATATTCATGCCGGGTATACGACAGGAAGCTGCGGGAATCGGTCAGCATGCCGACGAACCGGGACAGCACGCCCAGATTGCCGAGGATTCGCATCTGTTCGCGAATGCCGTCACGGTGATCGTTGTACCACCACGAAGTACCGAACTGGATTTTACCGGGAATGCCGCCGCCCTGGAAGCTGCCCGCAGCGCTTGCCAGTACATGATAATCGTTCGGATTCAGAGAATACAGAATGGTCTTCGGCAGGCCGCCTGCATTCTCCATTGCATCCATCAGGGAGACGAGCGGCTGGGCGATCACACCGTCATTGATGGAGTCGTAGCCGGTATCTGGTCCCAGCTTGCCAAATGCGACAGAGTTGTTGTTGCGCAGCGCGTGGATATGCAGCTGCATCGCCCAGCCGAGTTCGGCATACAGGCTGCTCAGGAAGACGAGTGTACAGGTTTTGTGTTTGGCTTCATCTTCCGGGCTGACCTGACCCTGCTCCAGCAGTCTGGCAAAAATCTCGGCCGCTTCCTCGCGGGTCGTATCCGCATACATCACTTTGTCGATTGCATGGTCGGAGACGCGTCCGCCTGCTTCATGGAAGAAGCGTACCCGTTTCTCCAGTGCAGCAAGGAACTCATCATAGGTACGCACCTCGGAACCATTCACTTCGCTTAATTGCTGCAGCCATGGCTTGAAGGTCGCACGGTTCACTTCCAGCGCCTTGTCCGGGCGGAAGCTTGGCAGTACCGCTGTCTCGAAGCCGCTGATTTCGCGAATCCGGGCATGATATTCCAGGGAATCGACAGGATCATCGGTTGTACAGACGACGGTTACTTTGGATTTGGTGATCAGATCACGAGCGCCGAATCCCGGGCCCTGCAGCTGCTTGTTCACTTTTTCCCAGATCATCGGAGCAGACTGCTCATTCAGCAACTCATGCACGTCAAAGAAACGCTGCAGTTCCAGATGGGTCCAGTGATAGAGCGGATTGCCGATCAGCTGCGGAACGGTGCGCGCCCAGGCGAGGAATTTGTCATAGTCTTCGGCATCGCCGGTAATGTAGCGTTCCTCGACTCCATTCGCCCGCATCACCCGCCATTTGTAATGATCCCCGTACAGCCAGGCTTCGGTAATATTTTTGAATGTTTTATTTTCGTAGATCTCCTGCGGACTCAGATGACAGTGATAATCGATAATCGGCATATCTTTGGCGGTATCATGATACAGGCGGATCGCTGTCTCACTGTTTAACAGAAAATTATCATCCAGAAACTTCTTGGTCATCTTCTTCATTCCCTTCATAAATAATGCTGCTATGTTACTGAATTATCGTCATGCGACCAAATTGTTAACGTTAACATTTCTAGTCTCATTGTAGCGCTTTCTGTAGAATACGCAATACCATTTATAGATTTTTCTTGTTACAGTTTTTTGAAAAGGAACAGGCTGTTACTGTAACAGATATCACAGATAAAATGTGTAGGTATCGCTCTCGCTTTCCGGCTATTTCAGATTATGCCCGAATTTCATGCTTACATGACTCTTTCTTTTCATTACATTTAGGCGGTTATTAACGGATACTGCTCTTTTGATATGTAAAATAATAAAAATGATGCGTTAATGGCACTGTACGTTTCTCTCCAGACCTTTCTCTAATTACTCCAAAACGTATCTTTCTCACTAGTTGACGTACTTTTTGCATCAAATAAAGTCTGTAACAAGCCCGAATCTGATTTTATAGCAGCCATTTGCCATACAAATTTCTTGAAATTCGAAATGTTAATATGACTTTTGATATAGGCAGCCCTGCTATTCCTTACCACCCTCCTTCAAAAATTCAGACCAAAAGCAGCATTCCCAATGAGAATGCTGCCTGGTTGCAGTGAGTATGCTGCTTGTACACGGTCATGCATTGCATCTGATATCAGACTACTGCATACGGAAATGCTGCTGCATAAAATGCAGGCTTTTTAATCGTTACAACCCGCTTGTTTAACGTCCCATGTTCACTGCGACGTCTATTCGAACATTAACTGTTTTCTCCTTAGTGCGGCTGTGCATAGCCTTCCAGCCACTGTACCGTATGACCCAGCTTCTGTTCGGCGCGTTCAATCGCTGCCGCCACCTGTACCGTCGCTGTACCACCGTATACATTACGGGCATTGACGACCGTCTCCGGCTGCAGCACCTGATAAATGCTGTCATCGAACAGCGGGGAGAATTCCTGGAACTCCTCCAGCGTCAGATCGAGCAGATATTTACCTTCCTGGATACAGTATAGCACCGTTTTGCCAATCACTTCATGAGCCTGACGGAATGGCAGACCTTTGCCAACGAGGAAGTCCGCAATATCCGTTGCATTGGAAAAGTCCTTGTTGACCGCTTCACGCATCCGGCCGGTATTGACCTTCATCGTGGCGATCATCGGTGCGAACAACTGCAGGGCTCCTTCCAGTGTGGCTACCGTATCGAACATGCCTTCTTTGTCTTCCTGCATATCCTTGTTATAGGCAAGCGGCAGCGATTTGAGCACGGTCAGCAGACCGATCAGATTACCGTACACACGGCCCGTTTTGCCACGTACCAGCTCGGCGACATCGGGATTTTTCTTCTGCGGCATAATGCTGCTGCCGGTACAGAATGCATCATCCAGCTCGACAAAGTTGAACTCGGTACTGCTCCAAAGCACCAGCTCCTCGCTCAGACGGGACAGATGCGTCATGATCAACGATGCACCGGACAGGAATTCCACGATAAAGTCGCGATCACTGACCGCATCCAGACTGTTCTCATAGACCGCATCGAATCCGAGCTGCTCCGCTACAAAATGGCGATCGATCGGAAATGTTGTGCCTGCCAGAGCACCTGCTCCGAGCGGCAGGACGTTGATGCGCTTGTAGCTGTCCTTGAGACGGTCAATATCCCGCTCGAACATGGACACATAAGCCATCAGATGATGCGGGAATAGAATCGGCTGGGCACGCTGCAGATGCGTATAGCCCGGCACGATCGTCTCCATATTGCTTTTCGCCTGCGTGATCAGTGATTCCTGCAGCGCATGCAGCAGGCCGACCAGCTCCACGACCCGTTTGCGCAGGTACAGATGCATATCGGTCGCCACCTGATCGTTACGGCTGCGGCCGGTGTGCAGCTTGCCGCCGACAGCACCCACTTCCTCGATCAGATGCTTTTCAATATTCATATGGATATCTTCATCCGAGACGGAGAAGTTTACTTCGCCCGCCTGAATTTTAGCCAGTACCTTGTTCAAACCTGCCTTGATCGTCTCTACATCTTCCGTAGGCACGATGCCGCATTTGCCCAGCATGGTCACATGAGCGAGGCTGCCCTGGATATCTTCTTCTGCGAGTGCTTTATCGAAATGGATGGAAGCTGTATATTCTTCCACCAGATGGTTGGTTTGCTTGGTAAAACGTCCGCCCCATAGTTTGCTCATACTGCCGGTCACACTCCCTGCTTCGCTTGAGTTGCTGCCTGCTGCTGTACCCCTGCGCCCACTCTGAGACGAAGTGCATTCAGCTGGATAAAGCCTGCTGCATCGCCCTGGTCGTATGCGTTGGTCGGATCAGCTTCCATAGTCGCGATATCCGGGTTGTACAGGCTGACCGGGCTGCTGAGACCTGCCGCGATAATATTGCCTTTGTACAGTTTTACTTTTACTGTACCGGTCACATTTTTTTGGCTTTCCGTAACGAGGGCCTGAAGTGCCAGGCGCTCCGGTGCAAACCAGAAGCCGTTGTACACCAGATTCGCATAACGGGTGATCAGGGAATCGCGCAGGCTCATGACTTCGCGGTCCATCGTCAGGGACTCCATTTTGCGGTGAGCAGTGAACAGGATCGTTCCGCCCGGTGTCTCGTATACGCCGCGGCTCTTCATGCCGACAAAGCGATTTTCCACCATATCGACGCGGCCGATGCCGTGCTTGCCGCCCAGCTCATTGAGCTTTTCCATAACTTCCAGCGGAGTCATGGACTGGCCGTTCAGTGCGATACAGTTGCCTTTTTCAAATTGCAGTTCCAGCATTTCCGGCTGATCCGGTGCATCTTCCGGCGATACGCTCAGTATGAACATATCCTTGTTGCTCGCTGCACTGGCGTCAAAGTCCGGATCTTCCAGCACGCCGCTCTCATAGCTGATATGCAGCAGGTTGCGGTCGGTGGAGTACGGCTTTGCTGCCGAAGCCGTCACCGGGATACCATGCGCTTCGGCATAGGCGATCATCTCGGCACGTCCCGGGAAGTCCGCACGGAACTGCTCCAGACGCCATGGTGCGATAACCTGAATCTCCGGTGCCAGTGCAGCCGCGTTCAGTTCAAAGCGCACCTGGTCGTTCCCTTTGCCTGTAGCGCCGTGAGCGATAGCGATCGCTCCCTCGGCACGGGCGATCTCCACCATACGCTTGGCGATCAGCGGACGGGCGATACTCGTTCCGAGCAGGTATTGTCCTTCATACAATGCGCCTGCCTGGAACATCGGATAAATGAAATCTTCGGCAAATTCGGCACGCAGATCATCAATGTATACTTTGGATGCACCGGTAGCCAGTGCTTTTTCTTCCAGTCCGTCGAGTTCGTCTGCCTGTCCGATATCTGCTGTAAAAGCGATAATTTCGGCATCATAGGTTTCTTTGAGCCATTTCAGAATGATGGATGTATCCAGACCGCCGGAATAGGCGAGTACAATTTTATCTTTAGCCATGAGTAGGTTCCTCCAGTTACTGATTTACTTGGTTGGGTGCAGCTGACGATTATTGTGTATGGGTCATGCTCGCTATGATCATGTTGGCGTAAGTATGATTGGAAATGGATGCTGTTTATCGCATTCATCGCTGAATAACGGGATTTCTAACCGATCAGTGCGGTCATGATTGCTTTCTGGGCATGCAGGCGGTTCTCGGCTTCATCGAAAATGACGCTGTTCGGTCCGTCGATAACACCGGCGCTGACTTCCTCGCCGCGGTGGGCGGGCAGGCAGTGCAGGAAGATATAATCCGGCTTGGCATGACTCACCAGTGCTTCATTGACCTGATAGTCGGCAAAAGCCTGCTCGCGGATCTTCTGCTCTTCCTCGAAGCCCATGCTGGCCCATACGTCGGTGTAGATGGCATCAGCATTTCGTACAGCTTCGATCGGATCACGTACGATCTTGATCGTAGCGCCGCTCTCGGCAGCGAGCAGTTCGCACTGCTTGATGACGGCCGGGTCCGGCTCGTAGCCTTCCGGACTGGCGACATAGACGTCCAGACCGACCCGTGCCCCGCCAATCATCAGAGAGTGCGCCATATTGTTGCCATCGCCGATATAGGCTAATTTGAGGCCTTTGAGCTGGCCTTTTTGTTCCACGATGGTCTGGAAGTCAGCCAGCACCTGACATGGATGTCCCAGATCGCTCAAGCCATTAATGACCGGGATATCGGCATATTTCGCCAGCTCGGTGACATTCTCATGGCCAAATGT
Organism: Paenibacillus wulumuqiensis; assembly: GCF_000971965.1. GTDB lineage: Bacteria > Bacillota > Bacilli > Paenibacillales > Paenibacillaceae > Saccharibacillus > Saccharibacillus wulumuqiensis. Next base: position 27,131 of record NZ_LAQP01000020.1, on the reverse strand, counting down.
ACGGATCATGATTCCATCGAGATAGCGGGACATGACACGCGCCGTATCGGCAATCGTCTCGCCGCGGCCCATCTGGATATCGTTTTTGCTGAGGAACAGTGCATGTCCGCCCAGCTGATACGTTCCTACTTCAAAGGAAACCCGTGTACGGGTCGATGACTTTTCAAAAATCAATCCGACGGTCTTGCCTTCCAGCGGACGATAGATTTCCCCTGCTTTCTGCTTGCGCTTCAGCTCAATCGCCAAATCGATCAGAAAGTTAATCTCGTCCGCCGTATAGTCACTCAGTTCGATAAAATCTTTGCCTTTAAAATGACTGAGTTCCAGCTTGTTCTGCACCATATCTTCCATGTCCCCATTCCCCCTTGATTGCTGCGGTTTAGCTTCCGCTTGGTCCTGATGCGCTAACGACAGGCGCATATTCCTGAATCACTTCATTCAATATCTGAATCGCCTGGTCGATCTCCTGCTCTGTAATGAGCAGATTTGGCAGCAGACGAATCACATTCGGTCCTGCATTGACGAACAGCAGTCCTTTTTCCTGTCCCGCCATGATCAGTTCATTGACCGGCGATACACATTCGATTCCGATCATCAGACCTTTACCGCGGATCTCTTTGACAAAGGAATGACCGGCCAGCTTGTCATGCAGCTGCTGCATCAGATAGTCTCCCATTTTGGCTGCATGCTCCACTACATTCTGCTCCTGCATCGTCTCCAGCGTGGCTATTACCGCAGCCGTCGCCAGCGGTGTCCCGCCAAAGGTGGAACCGTGACTGCCAGCGGTAAAAGCGTCCTTGAGATATGCCTTGCCGACCATCGCACCTACCGGGAAGCCGCTCGCCAGCCCTTTGGCCAGGGTGAAGATATCCGGCTCAATCCCGTAATGTTCAAAGGACATCAGCTTGCCTGTACGCCCCATCCCCGTCTGAATCTCATCGATGATGAGCAGCAGTCCATGCTGCTTGCACAGCTCGGCAACAGCCTGCACATATTCCGTGTTAGCCGGATATACGCCGCCTTCCGCCTGGATCATCTCCAGCATGACAGCCGCCGTATGCGGTCCAATCGCCGACTGAAGTGCCTCCAGATCGTTCAGCGGCACCGTTACGAAGCCTGCGGGCAGCGGATGAAATCCTTCTTTGACCTTGTCCTGTCCGGTCGCTGTCAGTGTCGCCAGCGTCCGTCCATGGAATGACTGGGTAAAGGTAATGATTTCGTAGCGTTCTTCCCCTTTGACCTTTTGCTGATATTTGCGTGCCAGCTTGATCGCCGCTTCATTGGCCTCGGCACCGCTGTTGCAGAAAAATACAGCAGCGCCGGAAGTCATCGATGTCAGCAGCTGCGCTGCTTTTTCCTGATTCGGAATCTGGAACAGATTGGACGTATGCCACAGTTCATCCAGCTGCTGCTTTAGCTTGTCGGCCACCGCTGTTGGAGCATGGCCCAGATTGGTCACTGCCAGACCACACATGAAGTCCAGATACTTTTTACCGTTCACATCCCACAGATAGCTCCCTTTTCCTTTTGCAAAAGCGAGCGGGTATCGCGCGTACGTCGGAAATAATGCACTTTCTTCGCTTGACTGTGATTGCTGCTGATTACTCGTCGGATTAGCCATACGGGGCACACTCCTCTAATGTGTAGTCAAATGTATGTGAATCACTTATGGACGATCGATCATTTACGAATAATGCGGGTACCTACCGGATCGCCTTTCAGTACACGGCTCAAGATCTGCGGCTCACTGCCATCGACAATGATGACTTCCTGTACCTCTCCCTGAATGCAGGCAATGGCTGCCTTGACCTTGGGAATCATGCCGCCGTAGATTTCACCGGTGGATATCATCTCGTCAATCTCTTGTATGGTGACCTGGGGCAGTACTTTTTTGTCGCCGTCCACCGTGCGCATAATTCCCGGCACATCGGTGACGACGATCATTCGTGGTACACCCAGATGCGAAGCAACAGCACCGGCTGCGGTATCGGCGTTAATGTTATATCGCTGACCTGTTGCATCCGCGCCGACTGGGGCAATGACCGGGATATAACCCAGATCGACAATCGCCCGGATAATGGAGGCTTCCACATAAGTCACATCACCGACCAGACCCACCTCTGCCGAGTTACTCACCGGACGCGCCTGGATCAGTCCGCCATCCACACCGGAGATGCCGATGGCTCTGGCCTGGCTGCCCTGAATACGGCGTACGATCTGCTTGTTGATGCTGCCGGACAATACCATTTCCACTACATCCAGCACCTGCTCTGTCGTCTTGCGCAGGCCGCCGACAAATTCCGTCTCAATTCCCAACCGGGTCAGATTATCTGAAATGGCCGGGCCGCCGCCATGTACAATGACCGGCGTCGTACCCGACTCCTGAATATGCTTCAAATCTTCAAAAAAAGATGCCGGCAGTGCTGCCAGTGTACTTCCACCGCACTTCATGACAAAGGTACGGTCTGCTGCAGTTCCAGTCATGATCATATCCTCCTGTTTCCATTAAGTACGGTAGGCAGCGTTAATACGAACATAGTCATACGTCAGATCACAGCCCCATGCCAGAGCCTGACCTTCTCCATAATGCAGATCCACCACGATCTGTACCGTATCGCCCTGAAGATACTGCAGCGCCTTTTCTTCGTCAAATGGCACCGGTCTGGAATCGGTCAATACCACAATGTCTCCGAGCCGGATATCCACCGTATTCACATTTAGCGGTTCACCGGCACGTCCGACAGCTGCGATGACCCGTCCCCAGTTGGCATCGGCTCCGAACATGGCGGACTTCACGAGGCTGGAGCCTATGACGGTTTTGGCAATGGCACGGGCAGACAGATCATTCAATGCTCCATTAACAATAACTTCAACCAGCTTGGTGGCTCCTTCGCCATCTTTGGCAATCGACTTGGCCAGATATTCACATACCTGACGGAAACCCGCTGCAAATGCCTCCCAATCCGGATGTTCCGGCGTCAGCTCCTCGTGTCCGGCGAGGCCGCTGGCCATCGCTACCAGCATGTCATTGGTGCTCGTATCGCCATCCACGGTAATCATGTTAAAGGTCTGATCGGTCGTCGTCCGCAGCAGCTGCTGAAGATTCTCCGCCGAAATGACCGCATCTGTCGTCATAAATGCCAGCATCGTCGCCATATTCGGGTGGATCATGCCTGACCCTTTGGCGGCTCCGGCAATATGTACCTGTCGGCCGTTCACCTGTACTGCCACACCAATTTCCTTTTTCACCAGATCCGTTGTCAGAATCGCCTGGCAAAATTGTTCCGCATGTTCCGGCTCTCCGCCGATAGCTGCCGGCAGCCGGGTAATGCCGGAAGTGACACAGTCCATCTTGAGCAGTTCCCCAATGACTCCGGTGGAAGCTACTGCCACATCCTCTTCAGCGATTCCCAGCTGTCTCGCCGTCTCCGCACGCATGGTATAGGCATCCTGCTCGCCCTGCTGCCCGGTACAGGCATTGGCGTTACCGCTGTTTACGACAACAGCCCGTAGAGTTCCGTTCGACAGACTCTGCCGGGTCACCTGAAGCGGTGCCGCCTGAAAAAGATTTGTTGTATATACAGCAGCCGCAGCTGCCGGTACCTCGCATACAATAACACCAAGATCATTACACTCTGTTTTTTTCAGTCCGCAATGCAGACCTCCAGCCTGAAATCCTTGCGGAGTCACGATAGTTCCGTTTGGAATCTGCTCAAACCAAGATTCTGACATGATAGTTCCTCCTACTTTTCCGTCGGCAATGTATATTCTGTATAGGTATGCGTACATTTATATGCAATTTGACACTGTGCCATTCAACAATTCGTCCGAATAAAATAATTAAGGGTATACAGGCAGCATATTCAGCCCGGTGTTCTCCGCCCAGCCCATCATCCGGTTCATATTCTGGATAGCCTGACCGGCGGCTCCTTTGACCAGGTTGTCGATTACCGAGATAATTGTCATCCGGCCTGTACGTTCGTCCAATGCAAACCCGATATCACAGTAGTTGGAACCGGCCACTTCCTTGGTGGAAGGCCACTGTCCCTGCTTGCGGATACGTACAAATGGACGATCCCGATAATATTCACGATACAGCTCAATCCATTCTTCCTCCGAATGACCGCCTACCGCTGTTCCATACATCGTACTCATAATTCCCCGTGTCATCGGTACGAGATGAGTAGTAAAGGTGACAGTTACCGGCTGACCGGCGGCTTCGCCAAGCACCTGCTCAATCTCGGGAATGTGCTGATGTTTATTGACTTTATAAGCCTTGAAGTTCTCGTTCATCTCCGCATAATGCGAAGACAGGCTTGTACCGCGACCTGCACCGGATACTCCGGATTTGGCATCAATAATGATGCTGTCTGCCGCCAGCCAGCCCGCTTCCACACCAGGCAGCAGGCCCAGCAGTGTCGCTGTCGGGTAACAGCCCGGGTTGGAGATCAGGCGTTTGCCGTTTACATCATTGCCTTTCCATTCACATAGTCCATAGACCGCTTCTTCGAGATAAGAGGCTTCCGGTGCATCATGCTTGTACCACTGTTCATAGGTTGCGCTGTCCTTGATCCGGTAATCCCCGGACAGGTCAATGACCCGCAGACCGGCTTCGACATACTGGGGAACCAGCTTGCTGCTTACTCCCGATGGTGTCGCCAGAAAAACAATATCCGCTTTTTGCGCCGTCTCGGCCGCATCCACTCCATCCAGCTCCATGTCCATCACACCGCTCAGATGGGGAAATTGGTCTGACATCGGCTTACCGCTGCTTGAAGCCGAGATGACCGAAGTAATCTCCACCTCCGGATGATGCTGCAAAAAACGAATCAGTTCCACCCCGCCATAGCCGGTGGAACCTACGATAGCTACTCTTGTTTTAACTGGACTCAAGCTCAATTCCTCCTGTTCGGCACATTCTTGGCCTTTGCATTTCCGAATATAAGATGTGTATTATTATACATCCGATGTAATATAAATACAACCTTCATTACGAATGACTGCGCGCAGCAGGCAAAGTGCCATGATTACTAATAACCCTATCATCCCAGCTTTATTCTTTTATCCTCAATATTGGGTGTTTTGTCCTTATTTGGTTTAAATTGCTCGTTTGTATTTTCCTCATTTAGTAGCTACTTTAGTAAAAATATAAGCACATATTCATATAGAAACGCTATATTTGCAGATGTATCAACTTTCGTTTCCTTCTATAAATAGATAGTGAATAAATGCATAGCGCTGCTATTCATCTGTATTGATTTGCTACTTCGTATGTATTTGTTGACTCGTATGTATTTGCTGATTTGTATCTATTTCTTCATTCTGGTCTGTCCCTTTATACTTATCTATGTTTTCATCTATAGCTTTATCCTATGTATTCAGGCAGGCATGTAGGTAGGTGTTGGTATAAATGTGTACGTACGGAAGCATTATTATATATGCAGCTATATGCATTTGCTCAATAGCCCGTTTTTATTCCCTTTCATTTTCCTTATATGCATGTTTTTTTCTATTCACCTCTATACTTACTCTCATCAAAGCACCAAAAAGCGCGCCGCCCGGTAATTCCCCTACCAGGCAGCGCGCTTTTATTTTCGTTTATACTTCTTATTTTATTTTTCACTTTCATTCTTGCTCTTTACTCTTTGCGCTTCGTGCTTCGCTCTTTACTTTTTCATTCTCTATTCTTATCTTTTATTTTCTCCCTTTACTTTCAAGCACATCTCCATCCTTATCCGGGCAGCTTGAATCCTTTACCCAATACTTCATGCGCATTACTGATAATAACAAAAGCGTCCGGATCTACCGCGCGGACGATCGTTTTCAGCCGGCTTGCTTCATTTTGCCCGACCACGACCATGAATACCGTTCGTTCGTCTCCGGTATAGCCGCCTTCCGCATTCAGTTTGGTCAGTCCGCGATCCAGATCATTCAGAATCGCCAGCCGCATCGGCTCGACTTCCTCTGAGATAATATAGGCCACTTTCGAGTTGCTGAATCCCAGTTCAACGGCATCGATCATTTTGCTCGTTACAAACAGACCGATCAGTGCATAAAGCGCCTGCTCGGGCTTGAGCAGCAGACCCGCCAGCAGAATGACCGTACCATCCGTCAGAATTACACAGAATGACATGCTAAATCCGGTCAGCTTGTGTATAATCTGCGCCAGTATCGCCATCCCGCCTGTCGATCCCCGGCCGCGAAAGACGATGCCAAGACCCAGGCCTACGCCGATACCACCGTACAGTGCACCCAGCAGCGGATTGGTGGTAGGTGCAGGCAGATCACGCGTCAAATAAATAAACATCGGCAGTACAATCGTACCCAGCAGTGACCGTATGCTCGCCTGGTGTCCCAGCAGCAGATACCCCGCTACAAACAGCGGAATATTAAATACCCACTGCGTATACGCCGGCTCAATCCCCATAATCTCCGAAGCAATAATCGATATGCCCGCTACTCCGCCGGAAGCGATATGATTGGGCAGCAAAAACAAATTAAACGCCAGCGCCATAATACAGGCCCCGATCACGATCAGAGCGGCATCCCAGCTGTTGCGCAGCGGCCCGGTCAGCGGAATAATCGGCGGTTTCCTCCTGCGTGAATTGGTCTGAGAAGATGTTGTCATCATATTATTTGTTCACCTGTACCCTATCAAATTTGCATCAGTTGCCGAACAACCCTTACAGATCATAGTACTCATCCAGAATACATATTTCTGTCGCGTTTTTATTGTATTGCATATTGTTTATTTCTGAAAGAACATGCGGCAAATAGGTGATACTTTAATCCGGGACCGGGCCACCGCATCTGTGTAAATGAACAAAGATCTATCCTTCATATACCCAAAATCCCAATATGTCCAAAAAGCTCAATGTACCCAAAAATCCAATACATCAAGAAGCCAATACATCAAGAAGCCAATACATCAAGAAGCCAATACATCAAGAAGCCAATACATCAAAAAAAGACCTTCATCCATAAGGAATGAAGGTCTCTATGTTCAGCACAATCATGCTCGTACTATTGAAATAGGATTGCATGGATATTGTTACTGATCCACTTCCACTTTCAGCTGGCTGCGCAGATATCCATCGATAAATGGATCCAGGTCCCCGTCCATTACCGCTCCAATATTACCTGTCTCCACCTGAGTACGATGGTCTTTGACCATGCTGTACGGATGGAATACATAGGAGCGAATCTGGCTGCCCCAGGCAATCTCGGACTGCTCACCGCGGATTTCATCCAGCTGTTTGCGTTCTTCCTCGATTTTGCGTTCATACAATTTGGAACGCAGCATCGTCATCGCACGCTCACGGTTTTTGATCTGGGAACGCTCGGTCTGACAGCTCACGACAACGCCGGACGGCAAATGCGTAATCCGGACAGCCGAGTCAGTCGTATTGATATGCTGACCACCCGCGCCGCTGGCACGATACGTATCCACTTTGAGATCTTCCGTACGGATCTCAATCTCGGTATCATTGGTAATCTCGGGTACCACGTCACAGGATACAAAAGACGTATGACGACGGCCTGAAGAGTCGAATGGAGAAATACGTACCAGACGATGTACTCCTTTTTCCGCTTTCAGGTAGCCGTAGGCATTATAGCCTTTGATCAGCAGGGTAACACTCTTGATCCCCGCTTCTTCGCCTGGCAGATAATCCATTACTTCCACCTTGAAGCCGCTCTTCTCTGCCCAGCGTGTATACATACGCAGCAGCATGGAGCCCCAATCCTGGGATTCCGTACCACCCGCACCCGGATGAAGTTCCAGAATCGCATTCAGCTTGTCATACGGCTCATTGAGCAGCAGCTGCAGTTCGAACTCTTCCAGCTTTTTGACCAGTGTCTGTACGCCGGAAGTCACTTCCTGTGCCAGTTCTTCATCATTTTCCTCATCGGCCAGTTCAGCCATCAGGCTGACATCGTCGTATTCCTGCTGCAGCTTGTTGTACTGGTCTACCGATCCTTTGACCGCATTCATCTCTGCAATGACCTCTTGAGCCGATTCATTGTCATCCCAGAAATCCGGAGCCGACATTTTCACCTCAAAGTTCTCGATCATTTCATTTTTGAGATCTAAGTCAAAGAGACCCCCTAAGGTTGGATAATTTCTGAGCCATTTCACGCAGGTCATGCTTTACATTCGGTTCGATCATGAACATTCACCTCTTCGTTAGTATACGATTCCTTTATCCGAGAAAAGACACCCACAACCATGGTGAGTGTCTCCCGGTATCTTTTACTGCCTGGTTCGATAACCTGAATTATTTGCGTCTGCGACGACGTTCTTCACGGGAAGGACGTTTCTCTGCCGCTTCGGAGCTGTTGGTGCTGACTTTGCTTGTATCCACAACAGCCTGACGTTCCTGTTGAGTCTGGATTTGGGCTCTCATCACATAGCCGGCAACTTCTTCCTGGATGTCTGCCACCATCTGATTGAACATTTCAAATCCTTCAAACTGGTATTCACGCAGCGGATCGGTACCACCATATGCACGCAGGTGGATACCCTGACGCAGCTGTTCCATCGCATCGATATGGTCCATCCACTTACGGTCAACCGCACGCAGAACAACCACTTTCTCGAATTCGCGGATTGTTTCTTCCCCGATTTCCTTTTCACGCTGCAGATAACGCAGTTCCACACGCTCGAAGAGGTAGTTAACCATCTCTTCTTTTTCTTTCTCGTGCAGCTCGGATTCATCTACGGTATTCTCAATCAGGAAGTTATTGTTGACATAGTCAGCCACTTCCTGCAGTTCCCAGTTTTCCGGAATATCATCATTACAGTGAACTTCAACCACACGCTCGATACAAGGCTTGATCATCTGCAGAACAACCTCACGGATATTCGCCGATTCCAGCACTTCACGACGCTGTTTGTAGATGATTTCACGCTGCTTGTTCATCACATCATCATACTGCAGGACGATTTTACGCATATCAAAGTTACTGCCTTCGACGCGGCGCTGTGCAGATTCAACCGCACGCGTAATCATCCGGCTCTCGATCGGCTGGTCTTCTTCAAAGCCCAGCTTTTCCATCATATTCATGACATTATCTGCACCAAAGCGCTTCATCAGCTCATCGCCCAGAGACAGGTAGAACTGGGTCGAACCCGGGTCACCCTGACGACCGGCACGACCGCGCAGCTGGTTATCGATCCGGCGGGATTCGTGACGCTCTGTACCGATAATGTGCAGACCGCCCACTTCCGCGACACCTTCACCCAGGATGATATCCGTACCACGACCGGCCATGTTCGTAGCGATCGTTACCGTACCCGGCTGACCGGCACGGGAGATAATTTCCGCTTCTTCGGCATGGTATTTCGCATTCAGTACCTGGTGTTTGATGCCTTTACGTTTCAGCATTTCGGACAGCAGCTCCGAGTTCTCGATAGAGACTGTACCGACCAGTACCGGCTGGTTTTTCTCATGGCGACGTACGATCTCATCGACGACAGCGCGGAACTTGCTTTGTACGCTCTTATATACAACGTCCGGAGCATCCTGACGCTGATTCACGCGGTTTGTTGGCACCTGTAGTACTTCCAGACCATAGATTTTTTTGAATTCTTCTTCCTCGGTTTTCGCTGTACCGGTCATACCTGCCAGCTTTTTGTACATACGGAAGTAGTTCTGGAACGTGATCGTTGCCAGCGTCATGCTTTCGTTTTGTACATCGAGGTTTTCCTTGGCTTCGATCGCTTGGTGCAGACCATCGCTGTAACGGCGGCCAGCCATCAGACGTCCGGTAAATTCATCGACGATCAGAACTTCACCGTCGGCTACGACATAATCCACATCGCGGTGCATGATGGCATTCGCTTTGAGCGCCTGTACCACGTGGTGGTTAATCGTTACATTGCTATTATCATACAGGTTCTCCAGGCCAAAGAAGTTCTCGGCCTTTTCAACGCCTGCTTCAGTCAGAGCTACGGATTTCACTTTGATATCCACAGTGTAATCATCTTCAGCCTTGAGGCTTTTCACAAAACGGTCAGCTGCAAAATACAGTTCGGTGGATTTCTGCGCCTGACCGGAGATGATCAGCGGTGTACGGGCTTCATCGATCAGAATGGAATCGACTTCATCAATGATACAGAAGTGCAGCGGACGCTGTACCATCTGTTCTTTGTACAGCACCATATTGTCACGCAGATAGTCAAATCCAAATTCATTGTTCGTACCGTACGTAATATCGCACGCATAAGCAGCCTGTTTCTCCTCATGCTTCATACCGCTGAGGTTAACACCGACTTCCATGCCCAGATAGTTGTAGATACGACCCATTTGCAGACTGTCACGTTTGGCCAGATAATCATTGACCGTAACGACGTGAGCGCCTTTGCCTTCGAGTGCGTTCAGGTAGACCGGCAGCGTACCTACCAGCGTCTTACCTTCACCGGTTCTCATCTCGGCGATCTTGCCTTCGTGAAGAGCGATACCGCCGACCAGCTGTACGTCAAAATGACGCATGCCCAGCTGACGTTTCGAAGCTTCACGCACAGTGGCAAAAGCTTCGGGAAGCAGCTGTTCAAGCGTTTCACCTTTTTCCAGACGTTCGCGGAATTCTGCGGTTTTCCCCTGAAGTTCATCGTGGGAAAGTGCTTCAAATTCCTTTTCCATATTGTTGATGATGTCAACCGTCTTCATAATTCGTTTAACATCACGTTCATTTGTGTCACCAAATATTTTCTTAACGATACCTAGCATGGTTAACCCCTTTCGCGCTAAACAGAGATGGATTATTGAATAAATGGAAATTACACGACGCTTCCGGGGGATTATTCAATAACCTCAGTTGCAATAAATTGTACCAGTTTCAGGTAAATGCCGCAACAAATCGGCTATTTCCGGAGGCAAAATCATATAATGATGCAGCAATATATTTTGCTTCATGAGAATCGCTTTTATTGGAAATTGCGTTTCGAGTTTCGAACGCTGAATCATGGACCTACTGCAATGTGTACAAGTCCCGATTGGATCAGGCTCCACATACATACGATGTCCGGTATAACAATCAAGTTCAATAGGACACAAGATAAATATATCCCGTGCCTGGCTGTATCCATATGATATTCATTACCGTGAATAATACTGCGTATACTTATACGTATAAAAAGCAAAAATGTTTCATTATGTCGGTGATACGGATCAGATCGGCCATGAATGAATAGCTAGGCCGGGTCCGGTCGCTGGGTATGCAGGCTGCAAAGCAGTTTTGCAGGAGGCAGCAGCGTTTGGGACACTCTATATAGTATACTCCACTTTGGGCCGGATTGCACTTCTTTCACGGCGGTCAGGCTGTATTCCGTGCCAGCCCGCACCTGCATGATCTGGCCGCTAAAAAGCCCCGTCCGGTTGGACGAGGCTCCATTACATTTGCGTATATTATTCTTGTTCAATCAGGCCGTATTTGCCATCGTCGCGGCGGTATACCACATTGACCTGTTGGCTGTTAATATTCGAGAATACGAAGAACGTATGCCCGATCAGATTCATTTGCAGAATGGCTTCTTCAACGTCCATCGGCTTCAGGAGGAAGCGTTTGTTACGGACGATTTCGAACTCATCGCTTTCCACTTCCACGTCTGCATCCTCATCTACTGCCAGAGAAGCAGCCGTCGGATCTTCCACAAAGAACGATTTTAGATTCTCATCGTTTTGACGGAATTTGCGGTTCAGCTTGGTTTTATGCTTGCGGATCTGACGCTCCAGTTTGTCGACAACAGAGTCGATGGAAGCGTACATATCTTCACTGCGATCCTCAGCACGCAACAGCAGGCCGGGGAGAGGAATTGTAACCTCAACGGTAAAACGTCCGCGATTGGAACTCAGTGTAACCATACCGTCGGATACTGGAGGTGAATCGAAGTACCTTTCAAGTCTGTTAAGCTTTCTGTCCACATAATCTTTAATAGCATCTGTGACATCAAAGTGTTGACCTCGAATAGCAAAATTCATAGAGCATTCCTCCTTTAGGGAATTATAACATAGATGTTAGCGGCAAGTAAAAGGAGCGTTAAAGGAAAGAAGCTGTGATTGATAACAAATGGATGACCGACTGCTACAGCGTCTGTTCAAGCTCATTACAAGCCGGAATATTGTTGCGATGGCATGGATGACAGGGGTGCTTGGAAATAATGATTTGTCTCCACAGTAGTGCGTATATTGCGTATCATTGTGCAGTCGGTAAAGATGGTTCTGCTTTCTTCTTAACCTGTTTTGGCCCGATTGAATAGGCGGGAAAACGGGTATTGGCAAGCAACTTTTATTCCTGATTAGGGTATACGTATAAAAGGATAGCGACAAGGAATATATACAGAAAAAGGCCCCGGAATCTACCGGAGCCTTAGCTAATTGTTCAAATGTAACCATCAGAATTACCTATGTAAGGTCGGCATACGCCAGGGGATGATTATAATTTGATAACGTTAGCTGCTTGAGGTCCACGCGCGCCTTCGACGATGTCGAATTCTACGGATTGGCCTTCTTCAAGCGTCTTGAAACCTTCGGACTGGATTGCGGAAAAGTGTACAAATACGTCTCCGCCTTCTTCTGTCTCGATGAAGCCGTAACCTTTTTCTGCGTTAAACCATTTTACTTTACCTTGCATGCAATAACATTCCCTTCGTTATCAAATAAATAAGCTTCGCTTACATTTCTGAATATACCATCTCTGGTTGGAAAATGTCAATTGGAAAAGAAAAGGTTTTATTGTAATTTTATTACAATAAAACTTTGGAATTTTATATCGATTTATTATGTGTTTAGCATAAATATACTCACTATAATAATAAACAGCTTCATAAAATAATGAATCCATTTATTATTTTAAAATTTCTGAATTATTGACCAAATAGTACCACAATGAAATACTTTCCATTTGAAAACCGTTAGCTATATACAGATTTTGTGCGATGTTATTCTTTCCCTGTGTAGATACATTTAGAAGATGAACCTCTTTTTCCTGCAGTCTTTGCATCGCATCATTCAAAAGCGTGGTAGCGATTCCCATTTTTCTGAATGCGGGATGAGTACCTATTAATCCGATACTGGCTTTTTCTCGACCATTTTCCTTGACTGTAATAAATCCTGCTATGCGATTAGCCAGCTCATATACCAGACAATAACTATCTAATTGTCCTTTGATGGATCTTTCTATCCATGTTCTGTACAGTTCATTGGCTTGGGAATGTTTAAATACTTCTTCATATCCATAATACCTGCTGTCTTCAAAAAGGTTATCCATCATTGAATGCAAAGAAGTAAAATCTTTGATTTTTGCTTTGCGTACATATTCGCTTTTCATATATGTGCCTTTTAAGTCTGTTTTGAAGGTGATTTTGACATCCGCCAGTCGAAACCCGATTACTTCTAAATAATGAATATAATTTACATCATTTACCGGACATAAACTTTGGATAAGGGATGGATGATGGTTATTTATAAACTTTTCTATTTCCAAGCTGTTTGGGGCATAGGGCCATTCAAGCGATCCAACTGTTGTTCCGAAAAATGCAGAATCCCACTCCAATATTTTTAGCAAGTGATCACCTATTTCACCAGTAATTGTTTTTTTACGTTTCCTACTTAGGAAAAATAATTATAGATAACACTTATAATGTACTCCTGTTGTTCGTTCGTCATGTTATAAAACAAAGGCAGTCGAACAAGCCGCTCACTCTCTTTTGTTGTATAGCGATCCTCTCCAATAAAGCGACTGAACTTCTTGCCAGCCAGTGAAGTATGAAGAGGCACATAATGAAACACTGACATAATATTATGCTCTTTCATATAATTGATAAATTGGACTCGCTGTTCCAAGTTTTTCAGCTTTATATAAAACATATGCGCATTATGATCACATTCCGAAGGTACATGCGGCAATTGAATAAGCTCTTTATGAGCCAGTTTCAGCAGTTGGTGATAATAGGTATTCCATAACTCAATTCTGCGTTTTTTGATATTCTCCACGTTTTCTAGTTGAGAGTATAAAAATGCTGCATTGAGATCACTCAGTAAATAAGAGGATCCTTTATCCACCCATGAATACTTGTCAACCTGTCCCCTGAAAAAGCGGCTGCGGTCTGTTCCTTTTTCTCTAATGATCTCAGCATTCTGAATCAAGGAAGGATTGTTAACAAGCAAAGCGCCTCCTTCACCGCAATGAACATTCTTGGTCTCATGAAAACTAAAACATCCCAGCTGTCCAATGCTTCCAAGCGCTCTTCCCTTGTACGAGGCGGATATGCCTTGTGCTGCATCTTCAATAATCATAACTTTATAATGTAGAGCCAGTTCATTGATGCGATCCATCTCGCAGCTTACACCTGCATAATGTACTGGAACAATAACCCTTGTCCGTTCCGTCACAGCCTGTTCAATCTGTTCTTCATCCATATTCATGGTGTCTGGACGAATATCCACAAATTTTATAAATGCTCCCCGTAATACAAAGGCATTGGCAGTGGACACAAATGTATAGGAAGGCATAATGACTTCGTCGCCTTCCTGAATATCTGCCAGCAAAGCACCCATTTCCAGTGCATGTGTACATGAAGTGGTAAGCAACACTCTGGATGTTGCTGTATATGCCTCCAGCAATGCCGAGCATTTCTTTGTATATTCACCATCTCCGGATAGATGGCCTCTTTGAAAAGCGTCTTTAATATATTCATATTCCATTTCGGTATAGGCCGGGAAATTAAATGGGATATTATTCATTATGTGCTCCTAACATTCGGATTATTGGGTAATTAGTAACTTATACTCGCATGCCAATTCGATATTTGACTCAATAAAATTTTTCGTGATCCAGGACATTTTGAATAAGGGATGTAATTGTCCTTGTTGAATCAAATAGTATGTCAGCCCTGTCCTTCGCTTTTTTTTGCTGCTGCTGTCTAAATTCGAGATTAGACCAGTTTTTCAGAAACAATGTAAAATCGCTCATATCTTTACAAGTATTTTCTACAGCAGCTACCTGTGCAATATCACCATAATTTATGGTGAGGATGGGCAATCGATAATATAATGCCAGCGCCGCCGATGTTCCACCCCCTACACGAACAGGGTTGATAAATAGATCGCACAGTTCATAGATCTGATTCAGATCATCACGGAAGCCCAGCACTATCATTCTGCGATACAGATCCGGAAATTGTTCCTGTGTCTGCTGAGTATCATAATTTCCGACAATTAGCACCCGAAAATGCGGCTCAACATCCAACATTTCATCAAGCTGCCGCAAAAAATCATTATTGATCTCTTCATTCAAGCGATTACCGACGATAATCCCTACAATATCCGAAGAAGAAATATTTAAATCCGCACGAATTAGAGTTGAAGCAGTATGTTGTACCGGAGTTTCATAATATAACTCAGACGTTATGACATTGATGCGGGATTGTTTGGACACTTCCAATATCGGCTCATCTTCTGCAGTAAATGGTCGAAGCAGAGCAAGAAAATCAGACTCTGCAATCGGCAGATCAGCACTCAGAGGGACAGCCAGCACCGGAACAAAGTTGGAACATAGGTCGGCAGTTATATTGGAACCGCCTATCGAAATAATCAGCTCCGGCTTCTCGTCTCTGACCATTTGAATAATCCCACTGATTTCGTCCATCGATGGCATCGGCTCTCTAAATTGATAAAAAGGAATAGGCGTATCTTTGTACATAATACTTTCCAAATTATTGTAGTTACTAATGTAATTGGCATTGATAGAAGCATAAAAGGGGTAATTGTAGCGGCGCGGCAAATCCGCTGTATTAATCAAAACCACATTTTTATTCATATGTCTGATAATTGTATTACAGAAATTCAACGCTACTTGTGTGGGAGCATGCTGCAAGCTAAGCAGCTGATTGGTAATAATAAAAACAAGCTGGGAGTTACGTTCTTGTTTATCAATCTTCACTGTTTCATCTTTAATCATAACATTTAAAAATTCAAACAACTTTTGATACAAACGTCTGATTTCAATTTGAGTTGCCTGTGTATTTAATTCGGGAATCACAAAACTTTTATAAATCAGCTGCCAGTACAGATAAGAAAGTTGCTCCCATGTAAATTCGTGAGATTCCATATAAACGAGCATATTTTGAAAATACTTTGCTTCTGATGTTTCCTGCCACAAGAAAGTATTCAGATAGAACTCCATTACTGGATTATGAATTGTAGTTGTCCCCAAAAAATCGAGCAGAATTTCGTATTCAACCTCTTCGTTATTCTTCACATCTTTAATCTTCGTCTCAAAAAAATCTATTTTTCCTATTAAATCCAGTTCGCTTCCTTCCAACTTTTCTATAATAGAAGCCAGCTCTTTTTTTGCGCGGATACGATTTTGCAACGTATATATTTTCATTTCCCTCACTCTTTTCTTTTCCCCTGAGGTTGATAATATTGCCATAAAGAAGTGCTTTTAGCAAAGTACTTCTTTTAACTTTTCAATTACAAATGCCTGTGATTCCGCATTCATATTGGTATCCGATGGCAGACATATCCCATGCTCAAATAATTCACTGCTGACATCCTGCTCTTCGGTATGACGATAGTACTTGGCTTCTTTAAATAATGGCTGGAGATGGAGCGGTTTCCAGACCGGACGTGATTCAATATTAAATTGGTCCAAATGAACAATAATATCGGTCACTGATACGGATAGCATGGCCGGATGAATCAGCATAGCCGTAAGCCAGCGGGTCGCACGACCATAATCAGCCTCTGGCATAAAGCTTACTCCCTGTATTTCAGCCAGCTCATGTTGATACTGTTCAAAGATAGCCCGCTTCTGCTTAACCCGCTGATCCAGAATCTGAAGTTGACCTCTTCCAATACCAGCCAAAACATTGCTCAATCGGTAGTTGTAACCTACTTCACTATGCTGATAATATCGTGCCTGGTCACGGGCCTGGGTTGCATAAAATCTCGCTTTTTCCAGAGCAGCGATATTGTTGGATACCAGCATACCTCCGCCGGAAGTTGTAATAATCTTATTACCATTAAAAGAAAAAATCCCGAATTCGCCAATTGTACCACTCATCTGTTCTTCGTAAGTAGCACCCAGCGATTCAGCTGCATCTTCAACAATCGGAACATCATACTCATCACAAAGTGCCTTTAATTTAGTATAATTGGCGCTCTGTCCATACAGATTGACGATGATGACTGCTTTAGGTTTTTGACCACGTTGGACATAATCCTTTAATGCACGTTCCAGAGCCTGCGGAGACATATTCCAGCTCTCTGGCTCCGAGTCAATAAATACCGGTCTAGCTCCTTCATAAAGAATTGGATTTGCACTCGCTACAAAGGTTAATGACGAACAAAATACAATATCTTCTCTGCCAATCCCCAGCAGAATCAATGCCAAATGAATTGCTGCTGTACCTGAGCTTAATGCTACCGCACCTTGAGTCCCGGTATACTGTGCAATTTCCGTTTCAAACATATCAACATTTTTCCCGAGCGGAGCGATCCAATTTGTATCAAATGCTTCCGTAATATACTGTTGTTCCAGTCCGCTCATATGCGGAGAAGAGAGATAAATCCGGGAACGTTCAGACATTGCTGCTCACCCTTTACTCTAAATTTCTAATGATTTTTGCGGGACAGCCTACTGCCAGCACCTGATCAGGAATATCGTACACCACACAAGCAGAAGCGCCGATTATACTGTAGCATCCTACACTGACACCAGGGATTAGACTCGCTGCAATACCAATGTGACTGCCTTTATCAATAGTGACATTGCCAGCAGTATGTACGCCTGGCGACAAATGTACGTAATCGGCAATCCGATTATCATGATCCACAGTCGCAGCAGTATTAATAATGACATGCTTACCAATAACAGTATCTGTGTTTATTACCACACGTGGCATTAGCACACTTCCCTCTCCAATTACGGTGCCGGAACCAATAATTACATCTGGATGAATGGCTGTACCCCAGCGCACATTAAAACGACCTAGCTGTTCGGTAAGCATTCTACGCACACGGTTATCACCGATTGCTATCAGCCATAATGCTTCTGGATACCCGGCCAGAATCTGTGGCATCTTATTCATACCACCCAGTATGGGTATGCCCTGCCATTCACCGGTTTGATGATCATCCATTAATCCGATAATATGCCCGCCCTGTGCCCGAACAATATCAACGATCACTTTGGCATGCCCACCAGCTCCATAGAGAATATAATCCATCTGCTGCCTGCACCCCTTAATAAGTAATCACTTTCTGGATCAGCTTTTCTGATTTGTCATAGGTTTGTAAACAGCTCACTACACGGTCACTTGTACCCGGCTGTTCATATACATTCTTTTCGGAACGAACAAGCTCACGGAAAGGATTAGACAGAGCCTTCGATAAAGCCTGGCTTAGATCATCCGCCCTTGCTGCAATATCGATTACATTGGCGGAACGTTCCCTTGCTCCTTGACGGCTGCCGATATTAATGACAGGTATATGAAAGGATGCCGCTTCAATGATGCCTGACGATGAATTACCAGCCAATACTGCTGCCCCTTTTAACATGGTCAGATAATCCAGCTGCCCAAAGCTTGTGATCGGATGAAAATTGGAATGTACCAGCATCGGTTCATATACTTGCATAATCGTTTCTGTACCTGCATCTGCATTGGGCATTACACAGACGATATCTCTTCCAGTATTCAGCAGTACTTTCAGCATTCGTGCAAGTTCCAATTGATCAGCCTGTTCTGTCGTTACCGGATGATAGATGAATATAATGTATTCCTGGACCGCATCCAGTCCATATCTATGTTTTACTTCATTCAGCTCAGGCAGAACTGTATTTATCATTGTCTCAATTCTTGGTGCACCCACTACGTGAATACGCCAGTCATCTTCCCCCATACGCAGCAGACGCTGTCTGCTCCCCTCTGTTGCTACAAGATGAATATGAGCCAGCTTACTGATTGCATGACGGACTGATTCATCAATGGTACCCGATACTTCTCCACCATGCAGATGGAATAACGGTATGTTCATATGCGAAGCCGCAATTGCAGCAGCCAGCATTTCTCCGCGATCTCCCAGAATAAGTACTCGATCTGGCATAATCATTTCAAAAGCCTGCGTCATTCCCATCAAAGCAAGCCCTACAGATTTTGCCATATTTGCATGAGTAGATCCTTGCAGTAAACAATCCACCTGTGCAGCAATCGTAAATCCATCTTTCCGGATATGATCAATTGTATAGCCGTACTGTGGGGACAAATGCATCCCGGTCACCAGGAGATTCAGCTCCATATTTTCTGTTTGTTCAATCGCTTTGAGAATAGGGTAATAAATGCCATAATCCGCCCGGGTCCCTGTGATAACAAGTATTTTGATCATTGGATATCTTCCCAGGTCAGCATTTGGTCTTGTTTCAGATTTCTGGTCAATGTCTTGCCAATAAATTGACTATAAAATTTCGGTTCAATTCCCGTTCCTGGACGCTTTACCGATATATCGGCTTCGGTCAGTATGTCTCCAGCATGCTTATCTACTGTCAGCACCAAACTTTTACGCGCCACAGCTTTGGTGTTTTTTTCTGACGGCATGCAGCGTTTTACTCCGTCTCCAAGCGCTTGTTCAATACCGCGTACAGCTTTTACGAGTGCAGCAAACTGTTTTGGTTCCAGAGAAGCCTTATGATCAGGTCCAGGCAGATTGCGATCCAGTGTAAAATGCTTCTCGATCACACGTGCACCCAGTGCTACCGCTGCTACTGTCACTTCAATTCCTTCCGTATGGTCAGAGTATCCGATGATTTTTCCATAAGTGTACGCCATAGTACGAATAGCTCTCAAATTAACATCTTCCAACGGCGCTGGATAATCAGAAGTACAATGCAGCAGAATCACCGGACAGTTCTCAAGTGCTGTCAGTGGCTCACGAATTTCATCCAGTTCAGACATTCCAGTCGACAGCAGAACCGGCCGCCGATATTGATTAATTTTTTGCAGAAACGGGATGTTATTCATATCACCTGATCCGATTTTAAACGCATCAACTTTAATAGAGTCAAGAAATTCAGCGCTCTCATCATCAAATGGAGTGGACATGAAATCAATTGACTTCTCTGCACAATAATCTTTTAACGTTACAAAATCCTCAAAACGCAATTCCAGTTTTTTGAGCATGTCCAACTGGCTTTCCGTGGAGGCTGTATTTTTATTCTGGTAATCCGCTTTTTGCGCCTGTTGAGTGACCAGCTTTTCACTTTTAAAAGTCTGAAACTTAACAGCGTTGGCTCCGCATGCAACCGCCGCATCTATGCATTGCATAGCCCGCTCCAGAGAGCCATTATGATTTACACCTATCTCGGCAATAATATAGACTGGAGTACGTTCATCCGAAAAAAGGCTGCTTACTGACATCATTACACCTCCGTATTAGTAAACTAAAATACATCTCCCGAGTAGAATAATGAATTTAATTATTGTATTCGTCCCAGATCAACTGAGCAAACTTCAGATCCAGCTCATTATCAATATCAATCGAACGTTCCTTTGGCATAACATAACCGCAATTATGCTCGCCAACAATACGATACCGATCCATCAATAAGCTGCGATTCATAATATAAATGGCTCCGTTCAGTACATAAATATCCTGAAGTTCCTGTCTGCGCAAATGAGAAGATTCCTCTTTCAAATAAGGTTTTAACTGTTCATTCGTGAACGTCCGTAGCAAGTAAGGATGAGTATGAGAAGAAGTTACACTTTGCAGAGAATCTGCCTGATGATTCTGAAAAATGGAAAAAGCCTGTTCAATATCTTTTGTTGTACGAAGTGGTGAAGTCGGCTGCAGTAGCATAATATATTCAAAGGAGCGCTGCTGCTCCTGTTCATAATAATGCACCGCATGAATAAGTACATCGATACTTTTTGCTTCATCTGTAGCCAGTTCCGCCGGACGTATAAAAGGAACCGCAGCGCCTGCATGAAGGGATACTTCTGCAATTTTAGTACTATCTGTCGATACAACCACTTCTGCCACACATTCACTGTTTAGAGCAGCTTCGATTGTATGCTGAATCATCGGTTTGCCACCCAGCATTGCAACGTTCTTACCTGGCAGTCCTTTGGATCCGCCTCGTGCAGGAATGATAGCCAGACATCCTGCTTCTCGAATCATATTAGCATTCCTTTCTCAAATCCCAAGTTATTTCTTTCAATCAATTCACGGATTTCCGGCATAAATAACTGGGGAGCAGTATGGGACGAATATTCCTGATGCTTGGCTTTACTGAATCCTTCATATACCTGATTGACCGGATTAAATGGAGAGGGAATCAGATACATACTTTCACTTTCCAGCGCACGTTCTGATTCATCCAGCGTCATAAGCTCTTCATACAGTTTTTCTCCTGGACGGATACCGGATTCTATAACTTTACCCGCATACGGGCGTCGGGCTGCTTTTTCATAAGATTCAATCAGACACTGTGCCAGATCTGAGATTTTAAGAATCGGCATTTTAAGCACAAATACTTCTCCCCCCTGCGAATACTGAGCTGCATCAATAACCAGCTGGGCTGCTTGAGGAATGGACATCATAAAACGGGTCATCTCTTTGTGTGTGATGGTCAATGGCTGTCCCTTGGCAATCTGATCACGAAACAGTGGAATTACAGATCCACGCGAACCCATAACATTGCCGAAGCGTACACATGCAAATACAGTGCCACGACTTCCTTTATACAGGTTGGCTGCAGAAATCAGCTTCTCAGAAAGGAGCTTGGTCGCTCCCATCGTATTGGTAGGATTAACAACCTTATCCGTACTGATCGCTATAACTTTTTCAACATGGTTTTCAATCGCACTTTCAATAATATTTTGGACACCCATCACATTTGTTTTAACAGCTTCCATCGGATTGTACTCACAGGCAGGTACATGTTTGAGAGCAGCTGCATGGAAGATATAGTTCACATCCTCCATCGCATAATTCAACCGTTTCTGATCACGAATATCTCCAATCAGATAGCGAACATTATCGTATTCTTTTAATTCATGCTGCAAGGCAAACTGCTTGCTTTCATCCCTGCTGTAAATCCGTACAGCTTTCGGGCGGTGAGAGAGAATATTTCTAACAATTTCACTCCCGATAGATCCTGTACCTCCTGTAATAAGCACTACTTTATCCTTGAACATAGGCTACCTCCGTGGGACCGTATTTTACATAGCTATGAATCTGAGTAGGTTTATAAAAAATATACTTACCCGATCTCCATATTGGAATTCATAATATGATCAATACGGGAAATCGACTCGAGCACCATTTTTTCTATCGTTGGAATTATATTGGTCATATCCTTTAATAACTTGCCTAGATGTTCATGAATCAAATCGGCTTTTTTCGTTATAGTCTGCTCTGTTACAACACTTGGCAGCACCTGATCAAAGCGGGCCACCTCCAAAGGAATAATCGTCTCCAATACCGGTGCGAACCAAGGACGATTCGCAATGATCCCCCATAATCTTTCGACTTCCTCAATCGTTTTTTGCGCTTTAACCGGCTTGGTACGACTGAGTTCACGTACTTTGCCCAGCTGTTTTTCGACCAACTTTACTTCCATCTGGACCTGGGTAAGATCATACACATAATTTTCCATACGCTGCTTCAATTGTTCCGCACGCTCCATATTGACCTGATGGTTATTTTCTTTCAACCAATTGGAGATTACATTCGGATCTACCGACTCCTGTTTCAACTCTTCATAAAAAGTATCAATCGGCTGGAAAGGAGCCCCTTCAATCGCTGCGCCATGACGAGTTGTATTTACAAACTGGATTTCCGGTAAGGATGCAATCAGGCCTTCCAATGCGTCTTTCATAAACAGGAAGCTGTCTTCTGTCGCATTGTATCCGCCTTTTACATTGAGTACAGTTTGGGTTGCCCTTTGCACCTTTTGATCGGTGGTTTCACTTGCAAAGTGAGCAACTCCATCCGTATAAAACTGATTGTTAGGGAAAGATAAATCCTGCCCTGCCAGCAAAATACGCTTGGCACCCAAAATAGCTGCTACCTGTATCCCATTCCCTGCTACCGTCGCAGTTGGAATCATTAACACATCTTCTTGGTTTAGACCCAGAAAATATTGAGATAACTCATCATTCTTCATAATTCCATAAATTTTTTCATCTTTTTTTCGCTCCGAAATTTCATGATAGGATGAGCTCGTATATACTAGTGGAGCACTAAGTGTCTCGGGTGTAGAAAAGATTTTGTTATTGACCGGATGTCCATCCATAATTACTGCTACATGCGGTTTGATTCCGTGTTTGACAAGCGCTTGAATGCTGGAACCTACCGCAATGACCAGAGTATGCGGATGAAGCTTACGAACCCATTCAATATCTTCCTGCAAAGAAGGACCTGATGAGACTACAATGGCCGTTGTATCTTTACAGGTATACACCATTTCCTCAATAAAAGGAGATGTTAATCCTTCAGCCAGATGATACAAATAGTTGCGTGTCCAATCTTCACGGAAAAAATGTTCTGTATGCTTGTTGGAGTAAAAGCTGCTGCGATAATCATCGAATTGTTTCCGGATTTCTTCCAATTTTCCATCTTCACTCTCCAGATACTTACGCTGAGCAACAAACACCATTTCCTGCTGCATATAACTGCATACCATATGAAACAACATTTTCAGCTGTGAACTGCCCAGCGAGAAAAAGTATAAATTGGGATGCTGCAATAATGGACGCAGATCATATTCCTGTACTGCTTTATAAAACAATCGCTCGTCCGGCTCATAGATAAACAACCAACGATCCGGATACAATTCCAATAAGTCCGCTACACTAAGTCCCCTTTCGAATCCATATACAAACACAATCTTGCATTCTCCCATTAATCCTTCAACAGCTTTAAGCCAATTATGATCCCGTTCGAACGCTTCCTTAAAATCATGATTTGAATCTATAGAAGCATTCTGCCTTTTCATTTCCATCACCTTGTTGAAAGCATGAGGAAAACGTGCCTGCAGTATCTGTGTATTTGCCTGTAAATGTGACAAAAAAATACCACCATTCTATAAAGTATTTATTACATATTATATCGGTTTGCGCATTTATGAAATGAATACTCTTATTTCACAAAATAAATAACAAAACCTCATCCTTAATCCGGATGAGGTTCTCCAAAATACAGCTGAATTTTCATGTTTACTTGCGGTGATCAACGAACAGACTATCTCCGACATAAGCATGCTGGTAGGCATTTTGCTGTGTACGTACTGTCCCTTTGCGCTCCAGCCACTTGCCAGCCTCATCTTTGAGAAAAGTCATCCGCTGCAGAATAATTGGATCACTATCAAGCAGCGTTGCAATCTGAACACGATGTCCGTCTGTAATATCATTACGGTACCCTTCAAGCTTCTGTGTAAGAAGCTCACGCTTTGTCGCAAAGTCCTCGAACTGTTCCTCTGTCATTTCATGCAGTTGATGAAGAGCTTCTGTAGTCAGTTCATTCATCTGGTTCAGCAAAGATTGTATGATTTCAGCTGGCATTATACTTCACCAACAGCTATTTGCATTTTACTTGCTTCTACCCAGGCTTCTCTCAGTTCGGACAAATGCTCCAATACTTCACGTGCAGGTGCAGCATCTTTTTTCACATTAGCTTCAATCAGCAAGCGAAGACTGTAATCATAAATAGTAACCAGATCATTCGCAATTGGATAATCAAAGTTTAATGCAGAGACCAGTTCATGAACAATTGCCTGTGCTTTACAAAGATTGGTATTGGCTTTGCCATAATCACGTTCTTCAATACCTTCAATGCCTGCACGTACAAAGCGAATGGCTCCATCATACAGCATAATAAGCAATTTGGGTTTAGAGGCCGTTTGTGCTTGAGTTTGCTGGTATTTCTGATATGGTGATTTAATCAATTTATGTCCCTCCTTGGGTTATCACATGCCGGCCAGGCTTGATGATGTACTGTTATATTTATTAATAGCAGTTTCCATTGCAGTAAATTTCTTATAGTAATTGGTTTCCAATCGATTCAGACGGGCAGTCATATCACTAACACGACGGTCCAAACTATTCAGTTGTTCTCCGATCGTACTATTAGCGATAAAAGTGGATGTCAGATCAGAACTAACGCGTGACGTACCGGCAGTCTCTGCCATTCTTTGCAATGAAACATTACCGACTTTTTTAAGTTTAGCAATAATTCCATCCTGCTGGGTATAATTATTGGTCAGCTGGGTACTTGCATCCCGTGTACCAAAAAATTTGGATACCACATCCGGATCCTTATCAATTGCTGCACGCAATTTATCTGCATCCAGAATCAACTTGCCTTTGGTCTCATATCCTCCTGTTGTAATACCAAGATCAGACATTGTCATTGGCAGTGGATTTCCTTGAGCATCCTTGTTACCTACGTCTACTCCCTGAACCATTGCATTACGCATGCTGGAGACTGTTTCTTGCAGTATACTGTCATTTTTGAGCATCCCGCTTTTGGCTTTGTCTGTCCACAGTTTGGCTTCCTCATCACTCATTCCAGAACGCTGTTCAGTCGTCAGCGGCGCATATTTACTGTAACGTTCTTCACTCAGCTTATTGTTGTAGGTAGACAATACATCATTGTATGCATCCACAAAAGATTGCACGTTCGCTACCAGCGCGTCAACATCCTTGACGACCTCAATATGAGTAGAAGCACCACCTGCTTTTTTTAGAGAAATTTCCACACCATTTATAGAGAAATTATTCGACGTTTTTGTCATGGATAGACCATTAACCGTCAGCTCAGCATTAACGCCTGGATTAGAGGTGAGTTTAAATGCCGTACTTACATCGCTACTAACATTCATAGCCTGAGCACCTGTAGCTTTATTTGTTAAGGACAACCCAGATGCTTCATCATAGATCGCAGTCACACCTGTTTTGGTGTTATTATTAATTTTATTGATAAAGGAATCAATAGTTTCTCCAGCATCAATTGTAATGCTTGCTGCTCCAATCGTTACACTGCTTGGAGCAGTTCCACCAAAAAGCGTGGAAAGTGAAGTGCTGCTTGCTGTAGATGTCCAGCCACTGGAAGTAGCTGAAGATGCTGTAGCCAGCTTATTGACGGTAATATCCATTACACCGCCGCTTGCAGAGGAAGCAGCTTTGGCAGTTAATGCATCCGTGTTTCCAGTCACAGTAGCAGACTGCGCATTGATGGAAGCAGTACGACTAAGAGTATCCAATTTATTTTGTAAAAAGGATACCATTTTGGTACTGGATTCGCGGTAACTTTCGCGCTTCCATTGGAGCGTTTGCTGCTGCTGATTCATTTTATCAAGCGGTGCCTTTTCTGCCGTCATCAACTTTTTGACAATAGAATCAATATCCAGACCACTTGAGAATCCTGTAATTCTTGTTACCATGTGAATAGCCCCCTATACTTTCTTATCAACAATCAATCCAGTGACTTCCATAAGTTTGGCCACTGCATCCAGTACTTTTTCCGGTGGAGCTTCACGAATAATTTCCCCGGTTTCTTTATTTTTCACTTTAATCATGATGGCATGAGTTTCCTCATGAACAGACACTTCTAAAGATTTCTGAGGACCCTGAATGGCATTAATAGTTTTTTGCAATTCTTTGATAGCTTCTTCAGGATTTTTGGCAGGCAGTTGGTTAACCTGAAGCTGCGAAGCCAGTTCACTTACCAGATCAGGCTGTAGCGCCTCTGTATTATCCTTTTTGATGATTGGCACTGGCCCGGATAGCGGTACAAATCCGCCCGGTGTGCCAGAAGAGTTAATAGAACTCATTGGTTAGCCCCCTTTTATAAGGATTGGTTATGTGTAATTTATAATGGTTACGCGTATTCATCTGTTAGTATATATATCGGTCAGATCATGGCTTTCTTTAGACAAGAAATACAAAATAAGCAAAAAGACCCTGCTCAATGCAGGGTCTTTTACAAAATTCAACACAATTATACAAACTATTAACGAAGCAGGGACAGTACGCCTTGTGGCGAAGAGTTTGCTTGGGACAGCATGGATTGGGAAGCTTGTACCAGAATGTTGTTCTTGGACAATGCCACCATTTCTTTCGCCATGTCTGT
>NZ_LAQP01000019.1 GCF_000971965.1 Paenibacillus wulumuqiensis | reverse complement strand
TCATGAAAAATGCACCCCCAAATGTTCATTAGTTTAACCGAGGGGTTTTCTAATGTCCATTTTAAGGGGTGCAGTTCCTCTTGCCAGGGGGCTTTTTTTATTTTTTTTCCAAAAGGGGTTGCATACTGTGTATAGTGTGTATATACTGTGCTTAAGGATATACACACTATACACAATGATCACAGAGAGGGTGTAATTATGTTCGACTTTAAAAATGGCTGGGTAATCACCCGCAAGGAAATCACGCAGAACCGGATGATGTTTGTATGGGCGACCGCATTCATGCTGTACATGAGCTTGCTGATAGGAGGCATTTACCTTATAAGCGTTGATGAAGTTCTGGATTCCGGCTTAATCGACTTTATTATGCTGATATCGGCATTGATGCTGGGAACTGATTATTCCCGCCGGGCCTTCCGGATGATGCAGGAAGATATGTACAACGAGATGCTCGCCTACTATCGCACATTGCCGATCCCGTTCGCAGCGGTGCTGGGGAGCCGGCTGCAGCAGATGCTGATTATGTTCATTTATAACTCGCTTTTATTCTTCACCGTCATCTATGTGCTCGGTGCCCGGCATATCCCGGATATGACATTGAGCGGTTATCTCGCTTTTGCTCTTTCCTGGGCGGGTATCGGATTAATACTATTGAGCATCTACATTTACTGGGAGTTCACCACCAATTATAAGCAGTACCGAATGTATAACCTGATCGTACTGGCAGTGATTATTATCATTGGCGCTATCGGCTCATTCAGCAACTGGAATATCTCGGGTCAGCTGCTGCGTCAATCACTTCAAAGCGGACTGGCTTCACCGCTTCCCTGGATTCTGCTGGCAGCGGGAAGTGCGGCGATATTTATCGCATTTTGGATGACCGATCGGAAAGCCAAACGACGTGATCTGATGTGAATACGACACAGGGAGGGCAAGAAGTATACGATACGGAGGATACAACCATGAGAATACCGGTACAAATCAATGAGAACAGTGCAGAGCCGTTATATCGTCAGGTCGAAAACCAGCTGCGGGCCCTGATTATCAGCGGTCAGCTGGAAGAGGGAACCCTGCTGCCTTCGATCCGTGAATTTGCTTCTGATCTCAAATGCAGCGTCATTACGGTCCGCAGGGTCTATCAGGATATGGAAAATGAAGGACTGCTGCGGACAAGGCAGGGCACCGGGACCTTTGTCACCCGGGTCGAGCAGGAGACACGAACCCGAATGGGCGAGGAGAATATCAGGCAGCTCATGAGCGAAACGATTAACCGCAGTTATAGTCTCGGCTGGAACCGCCAGCAGCTCGAACAGCTTTTTCAGGAAATACTGGATACTCGTGAATAGGATTCTTAAACAGGAGATGATGGACAATGAACAGGACTACCACTTATGACATGAAGGATATTGGTGCAGCCGATATGGAGTCGGTTATCGTACTCAAAGACGTATGCAAGGGGCGCAGACAGCATATGGTCGGCCCACTGAACTGGTCACTGCCGCAGGGCTGCATCACCGCTCTCGTCGGTGAGAATGGTACAGGCAAAAGTACGCTGCTCCATATGCTGCTGCGCACCCTGTACCCGGATCGCGGAGAGATCAGTTGGTTTGGGCAGACAGTAGAGGGAGAGATGCCGCTTGAGCTTAGACAGCAGATCGCCTATGTATCGGAGAAGCCGTCACGTGAAGAAGACCGCATGACCGCTCGCAAAGCGGCCCAGTTCCGCTCTCAGTGGTACCCGGGCTGGGATCAGCAGCAATTTGAACAGATGCTGCAGGCATTCGATGTTCCGGCAGACGCACTGCTTTCCAAAATCTCCAAAGGGCAGCGTCAGAAATTCGAACTCGCTGCAGCGATTGCGGCCCAGCCGAGACTGCTGCTGCTGGATGAGCCGTCGTCCGGGCTGGACCCTTTTGCCTGGAAAGATATGATCGTTATGTTGAACCAGGCGATGGAGCAGGGAGACCTGACCATACTGATCACCACTCATCGGATGGAAGAAGTGCAGCGGCTGGCCGATTATGTGGTGCTGATGCATGAAGGACAGATCTGCGGCATGCAGGAAAAGGATGAACTCTATCAGCAGTGGAAGGAAGTATGGATCAATCCGGGACAGGATGTGCAGGCGCTGCAATGGCTGCGGGAATGTCCGGGCATTATCGAATGGGATGGTAAACCGGACGGTTCGGTGCGTATTATTACTTCCGATGCACAGACCCTTCAGCAGACAGCGGAAGAGAGCGGTATCATCACGCAGGTACACGGATTGGAATGGGAAGAACTGCTGTCCTGCTGGGTAAAGGATCACCATCTGAAAACAGGCAAGGGGGCACATTCATGAATCCGTTAATGCTGGATAACATCATCAAGCAGTATGCCGGGCATACCGCCGTAGATCATCTGTCGCTAGAAGTGGAAGAAGGCGAAATCTACGGACTGCTCGGAGCCAATGGAGCAGGCAAAACAACGACCATGCGGATGGTACTCGGACTCATTCACCCGGATGGAGGCAGCATCCGCTATCACGGACAGCCTTATCGTACCGAGCTGCAGTCCATGATGGGATATCTGCCGGAAGAGCGGGGATTATATCCCAAGGTCAAGATCAGCGATCAGATGCTGTATCTGGCCCAGCTGCGCGGGATGAAGGCAGCAGATGCCCGGCAGAGTCTCGATTACTGGCTGGAGCGCTTTGACGCGATGGAATACCGGGAGAAGCGAATCGAGGAATTGTCCAAGGGCAATCAGCAGAAAATGGGCTTCGTCGCTGCCGTGATTCACCGGCCGAAGATTCTGATTCTGGATGAAGCGTTCAGCGGTCTGGACCCGGTCAATGTAGAGATGCTCAAGCAGGTCGTACTGGAGCTGCGCAAGGAAGGTACCGCCATTCTGTTCTCCACTCACCGAATGGAGCATGTGGAGGAGCTGTGCCGGCATATTACCGTATTGCGCCGGTCCAAACCTGTTCTGCAGGGCGACCTGAATACGATCAAAAACAGCTATCCCCGTGAAAAGGTTGTACTGCGCACGTCTGGACAAGTACAGGGGCTGGAGACGATAGAAGGAGTCACCGAAGTGACCCGTCAGGACAACGGCCGTTATCTGATTCGGATCGAACAGGAGCAGGCTGCACAGCATATCCTGCAAATGGCCATGTCGCAGGGAGCGGTCGACCAGTTTGAGATCAAGGAACCGACGCTGAATGAAATCTTTATTAAGGTGGTGGGATCATCTCATGAATAAATTAGGTGCAGTTATCGGATTTACGTATCGGAACAAAACGAAGACCAAGGCTTTTCGCTGGACGACGCTTACCCTGCTGCTGCTGCTCGTGATCGGATTGAATGTTCCTTATTTTATCCAGTTATTCTCCGGTCAATCGGACAAGGATCTGGTTCGTATCGGGATCGCTTCTGGTTCATATACAGAAGTTGCCGAACAGATTCGCGAGAGCATGGGTAAGCAGCCTGCTAAGCCAGCTGCCGGAGACAGTAACAGCAGCTCAGGTGCCGGCATGGCACTGAATGGAAGCGAACAAACCCGGATCGAATGGCAGACCAAGCCTGCAGATCCTGCGCAGCTGGGCAAGCAGATCGAGGATGACAAGCTCGATGGTTATCTGCTGCTGCAAAAGCCTGCTGCCGGAGATACGTTCCCATCGATCACCTATGTCAGCAAGAAAAACAACCTAACTGTACAGAGTATGCTGCAGGCCGCGGCCCAGACAGCCAAGGTCCGCTCTGTCACTACCGGCCAATTGACAGAAGCACAACTGGATGAAATCAGCACACCGGTTAGCCTGACCCGGATCGCACTGGATGATATGGATCGTCCGGATGGCCAGCCGAGCCAGCTTACTCTGGAAAATTATATTCTCGTCTACCTGCTCATTATTCTGTTCTTCATCTCCCTGACAATGACCGGCAATATGATCGCTTCGGAGATCACGGCAGAGAAGAGCTCCAGAGTTATGGAGATTCTGATTACGAGCGTCTCGCCACTTACACAGATGTTCGGCAAAATTATCGGTATCTTCCTGGTGGGATTAACACAGATGGGGCTGTATGCAGCCGTGTTCCTCGTCCATCTGATGCTGCCCTATTACCAGCAGGTGCTGGCACAGTTTGATATTCATATCGGCAATCTGTCATGGGAAGTCGCCGTACTCGGACTGATCTATTATGTGCTGGGATACTTCCTGTACTCCACATTGTATGCGGCGGTTGGTTCCATTGTCAGCCGTACCGAAGATCTGGGACAGGCGGTATCGCTGCTCACCGTACTGACGCTGGCTGCCTTTTACATCGGAATCTTCAGCATGACCAATCCGGATTCGCTGCTGATGAAGATTTCTTCCTATATCCCGTTCTTCTCGCCGACGACAGCCATTGTACGGATCGGACTCGGTAATATGCCATGGTGGGAACTGACCATCTCGATCGTTATTCTGCTGATTGCGATCTTTGTATTCGGCTGGTTGTCAGCCAAGATCTACCGTACTGGCGTACTGATGTACGGCAAGCGTCCAAGCTGGAAAGAAATTCGTAAAGCGATGAAAGCCTACAAGATCTAAAGTGTTTCATACCCTACCATCAAAGGAGACCTAATCCCATGCAAATGAAACTCTGGAGAAAAATGCTTCTGTCCCTGACCATCTCAGCCAGCCTGCTCGCAGGTACATCCGCTCCAGCCATGGCCGCACCGCAGCCAACGATCGTCAAAGTAAATGACCAGAAGATCGATTATGGCACCGGCACACCGGTTATTAATGAGAAAACAATGCTCGTACCGCTCCGCTCCACGTTGAAAGCAATGGATGCCAAACTGACCGGCACGACCAAAAACAGCATTACTGTCGTTGTGAATGGCAAAAGCGTTACCCTGCAAAGCAAACTGACACAAATCGACGGTGTTGCCTATGTGCCAATCCGGATTGTCGGCGATGCAGCAGGCTACAAAGTCCACTGGGATGCGAAAACACGCACGGTCCAGATGATCTCCCAAAATGGTGGAGCCGCTACTGCGACTGCACCTGCATCGGAGACATCCCAGGCGGGCGGCCGTGGTTTCATGTGGGAAGTGGAGAGCAACGGCAACACCGTCTATCTTGTCGGCTCCATGCACCTGGCAGATGACAGCTTCTACCCGCTGCGCAAAGAATACGAAGAAGCTTTTGCCGAAGCCGATCATCTGGGTGTAGAGGTGGATATCAGCAAGGCAGCCGGTGAAGAGCAGCAAAAGCTGGTTATGGAAATGGGCATGTACCAGGATGGCAGCACCATCAAGGATCATATCTCCAGCGAGACATATGCCAAGCTCGGTGAGATTCTGAAGAAAAACGGTATGAAACCGGATGCCTTGGACCCTTTCAAGCCATGGGTGGCGGAAGTGACGGTCATTACCCTGAAGTCAGCCAAAGGTGGGTATGAAGCATCTGCCGGTATAGATCTGCATTTTATCCAGCAGGCAATGGAGCGCAAAATTCCGATTATCGAGCTGGAAAGTTATGAATCCCAGCTGAGCATGTTCAATAACTTCTCCCGGGAGCTCCAGGAGAAAAACCTTAATACCGCCCTGGATCATTACGATGAAGAGGATAACGCAATCGGCCATATGGCAGAAATGTGGAAAACCGGCAATGAAGAGGCGCTGCTGGAATTCACCAACCTTATGTCCGGTGACGCAGAATACAACCAGGCGATGCTGGTGGACCGGAATATCGGTATGGCGAACAAGATCGATGGTTATCTGAAAAATGGCAAAAAGGAAGAATACTTTATCGTGGTAGGTGCCGGGCATTATATGGGTGAGCATGGAATTATCCAGCTTCTGGAGAATAAAGGATACAAAGTCGTACGGAAATAATTGCTCCCCAAACAGGTTTAGCGCAGTAAAAATGTATATATGCAGTAAAGATGCATATATTAAGAATTCTTTGTTAAGAGGGAATTTGCAAAAGAGCTGTTTGATTTCAGGACAGCTCTTTCTTTGTACCTGAAAACTTGTTTATACTTGTGATCAAGGAGGAATATCCAATGAAAATCATGCACTCCACATCAGGAAACAAGCGACAAAAGACAAACCGTAATCACCTGCTCACTTCCGGTATGCTGGCAGCCCTACTTCTCGCCGGATGCGGACAGGACAGTACCAACAGCGCTTCACCCGTTACAACGAGTGAAGCAGCAACGACTGCGCCACAGCAAAAGGAGGAAGGAACAGACATGAAGGACAACAGTAATACAGCCAAGGGTACGACAGCAGGCAAATTGCGGGCGGAGGATATTCCGACAGCCCTGCTGTCCGGTCAGACCAGTCAGCTTTATGCCCAGATGACAAATGAATTCAAAAAGCAGGTATCCGAAAAAGATTTGCAGAGCTCCAAGTCCATGCTGCAGGGTATTCAATCCTTCAAGTCTCTGGGCGACGAAATCGAATTAAATGGTGAATTGAATGGATACATCCAGTACAACTGGATCAGCGATAATAACAAGCTGGGACTGATCAGCATACTGGAGAAGGATGGCCAGATCGCCGGCATGCAGTTGCAGCCGATCGAGCAGTTCCCGGCGACCGATAATACACTGTCCAAAACTACCTACCGGATGCCATTTGACGGGGAATGGTATGTATTCTGGGGAGGTACCAATGTGATACAAAATTATCATTATGCCGTAGAATCCCAGCGGTACGCCTATGATCTCGTACAGGTGAAGGATGGTATGTCCTACAGCGGCGATCCGGAAAAGAACGAAAGCTATTATGCATTCGGCCAACCGGTACTTGCACCAGCAGATGGCAAAGTGGTATCAATCGTCAATAATATCGCCGATAACGAGCCAGTCGGTGAAATGAATCCTAGGCAGCCGGGCGGTAATATGGTCGTGATCGATCACGGCGGTGAATATAGCATACTGGGCCATTTGCAAAAAGGATCGGTTACCGTAAAGCCAGGTGATTCTGTCCAGTCGGGCGATCCTATAGGCAAAGTCGGCAACTCCGGTAATTCCAGCGAAGCACATATGCATTTCCAGGTATCCAGCGGACCGGATATAATGACCGATCCATCGATCCGTATCCACTGGGTCAATGATCTGGACCCGGTCAAAGGCGAGACTGTCGACGCGACCAACAGCAAGATAGTAGAACCCGAATAATCATTTGGACGCCCAGGCATATTTGCCATGTTATAACTCACAATATCTTCTTGTTCTGCAAGAAAATATTGTGATTCCAAGGGGGATATGCAATAGTTAAAGAGACACGTCCAGCTTGGTCTGCATGCCGGGATTCAAAGGAAAAAGACAGCCCGTTCGCATCCAAAAAAAGATAATATTCAGAAGGAGTTTTGCGATGAAATCCTGGCACAAGAAATTACTGCCTCTGGTACTGGCAGCGGGACTGCTGACCACTGCAGCACCGACGATGGCTGGCGCAGCACAGCCGCTGGTCGTCAAAGTCAATGATCACAAAGTGGAATACCGCACCGGTGGTGCACCAACCGTACAAAAACAGACGACACTGGTTCCGCTGCGCTCCACCCTCAAAGCGATGGGCATTCAGCTGGTATCTGCATCCAAGGACAGCATCACCGTCATTGTGGATGGCAAAAGCATTAAAATCAAAAGCAAACCAACCCAGATCAAAGGCGTTACCTACGTGCCGATCCGTACCTTTGGCGAACTGCCGGGTTATGAGGTAAGCTGGAATGCCAAATCCCGTACGATCCAGCTGACTTCCAGTGCATCTGCACCGACTGCCGACGAACCGACCAGCAGCCCGGCAGCAGAGAGCACAACAAGCACAGACAATACTTCAATACCACCAGTACCAACGCCACCAACACCTGCGCCAGCCAACGCAAGTACAGCACCAACAGCAGAACCTACCCAGACCGGTGCGCGCGGCTTTATGTGGGAAGTGAAGAACAACGGGAATACCGTCTATCTGGTAGGCTCCATGCATGTGGCCGATGCCAGCTTTTACCCGCTGCGCCAGGAATACGAGCAGGCATTTGCCGAAGCGGATTCCCTGAGTGTTGAAGTGGATATTACGAGAGAATCGACAGAAGACTTCCAGAAGCATGTACTGGAGACAGGCATGTATCACGATGGCAGCAATCTTCGCAATCATATTTCTTCCTATACATACGAGAAGCTTGGCCGTATTCTGGAGGCCAACGACATGAGGTCCGGTGCGCTGGACCGCTTCAAACCATGGGTCGCCGAAATGATCGTATCCTCGTTTGCAACCGATGATTCCGGTTTTGATTCCGAACTGGGCATTGATCTGCACTTTATCAAAAAGGCTGCAGAGCGCGATATCCCGGTAGTCGGACTGGAGTCGGAAGAATCCCAGCTGCGGATGCTCAATAATTTCTCCGATGAAC
This sequence comes from Paenibacillus wulumuqiensis, assembly GCF_000971965.1. Taxonomy (GTDB): domain Bacteria; phylum Bacillota; class Bacilli; order Paenibacillales; family Paenibacillaceae; genus Saccharibacillus; species Saccharibacillus wulumuqiensis. Next base: position 116,670 of record NZ_LAQP01000019.1, on the reverse strand, counting down.
TGCAGGAGAAATTACTGTACGGCACACTGGCTTCATTCGATGAAAAACGCAATCAGGAAAGTGATGCTACCACCAAAGCAATGGCCGAGATGTGGAAGACCGGTGACGAAAAAGCGTTGATGGAAGTAACCAACAGCACCGTAGTGGAGCCGGAATACCACAAAGCGATCCTAGTCGATCGCAATATCGGCATGGCCAACAAGATCGATGGCTATCTGAAAAGCAGCAGCAACCAGCAGTACTTTGTGGTGGTCGGAGCAGCCCACTATCTGGGCGATGACGGCATTATCAAACTGCTGGAGAAAAAAGGCTACACCGTTACACGCAAATAATTTCAGTTAATACAAAAAAAGAATCAACGATGTATTCCGCTGCATACCAGGCATGGACACTGTCAAAAACCGCCAGACTCAATCATTGAGTCTGGCGGTTTTTTTGTATGGTTATTCTGTTCAATGATCCTTGAGAAGCTTTTTCTCCAAATAAAATATGGGCTATTTTATTTGAAATACATTTCATATCGATCTAGTGGTATTGGATAAGTGTATCGATGCCGCTGATCTGTTATTTGCTGGTGGTCATAAAGCGATTAATTAGATTACTAAGGTCAGTGGAATCGTAAGCATCATGAATGACTTTCCATTGCCCATCGATCTGCTGCAGCTGCATGGTGCCTTCCAGAGGAAGCTGTTCCTTGGTTCGATCCAGCTGGATGTTCATCTTGTAGTCAATTTCCATAATGCCTTTCACCTTGAGCACAGGATCAGCATGAAGTTCCAACTGCTGCGGACTTACTGGAGATTTCCCATGAATGGCCAATCGCAGCGGCACATCAAGCAGACGATTTTCCAGGGTATAGGTTAACGCTGATTCTGTAGCATACTGGAGCAGTTGATCATAGTGCTGCTGTATGGAAGGCGGGAGCTTGGGCGGATCGTCCGTTTCCGTAGGTATCTGAAACTCGATATCCAGATTTTTGTAGTCCGGTACGGTGTATTCGGTTTCTTTGTACTTCTTCGCCACTGCGATTGCGGCCTGTACCTGTTGTTCGCTTACTTTGTCCCCCTGCTTGCCGGCAGCTACGGATTCACCGGTAGTTGTTGCCGTGGGAGCCGTTGTGGCTGTATTGGTATCCGTATTGGCTGCTGGTTGGTTGCTGCTGGTTGCTGTGGGGCTGCTTTGCTGGGTGCATCCGAGCAGTGACGCACTCATCACCAGGGTTAGCAGCAGAAAAGTATACTTTTTCATATGTAATTGTCCTCCTTTTATGTCCTACATGGATGTTTAGAAAGACTTTACCATTAAAAGGAAGGCATTTCAAATCTGGCGGATATGGCAACAACGCTTGCAGTGGATACCTGGTATCCTGCAAGCGCCTAAGGAAAATCAGTATTTAGCAGCTGTGGAGCAGCAATCTAGAATTGGGCTACATAGTTAAATAATTCCGTATTATATTGATCGATCCACTTTTTGCCGGATTTCAGTTTATTATTGGCTTTATAAAAGAGAAGATCATCGCGCTTGGCTTTGCTAAAATATTTTTGCAGCAATTGAAAACCTTCCAGTTGCAGGCTTATCCCTTTAAGAAGATTTTGATGAAGCTTGTTCAATTTGGAATCAGCAGGGTTTACCGTTTTCATCAATGAAACGAATTTCTTATAGTTGGGTATAACGGAATGGGTCATACCGTTATACGATTGCACACGGGTCTTGACGGAATCCACACGGTATTTTTGATATGCCGTATTGGCCAGAGCTTCATATTTCCGGTGTTTTAGCGTCGTGGTTAAATAGATGACGTAATCATCATAAGCGTCCAGCATATCCGGTTCTACCAGTTCACGGTAGGCGCTCAGATATTGCTTCAAGTCTGCCTGAAGTGAAGGCTGGGTCAGAATATCTTCGTACATAATAGGAGCAACAGCAGATGAAGAGTCCGCAGCAGGGTCGGCAGAAGCGACGGCAGGCAGCTGGAATACAGTCGATGCCAGAAGTACACCGCTTAGTAGCCAAGTGATCAAACGATAATTTTTCAATGGTTTCTCTCCTTTAAATCTATGTATATTGTCTTCTTTCTTCATATCGGCAAAATGATGAGAAAATGGAATATCCAAGGTGAATTTGGGTAAAAGCTGTTATTTTTATTGTCATGTATGAAAAGGCCTGTGCAGGATACAGGTGGTTATTCGGCAGTTCGGAAGATACAATAGAACAAGGTGCTGTTCGCAGCCAAAGTTACCAAGGACAGGGAGAATGAATGATTGTGTATCAGACTACAGCCAAAACGTTAAAACGGCAGGTGTACGACCGGATAGCCGTTCAGGATGACGTTTACAAGCTTGAACTGATGAAAGATATCGATATTACAAGCAGCAGTCTGAACCGGACGCTGGATGAACTGCTGCATGAAGGTTGGATCGTCGAATCGGGTCTTGGACCGTCGACCGGTGGCAGAAGACCGACACTGTACCGGATCAATGCCGGCCACCGGTATATTTTCGGACTGGATATTTCGCGGATCTATTCGGTGCTGGGATTGTACGATCTGCGTATGAATGCATTATATACACACCGCTGGCAGATGGATGAACAGATGGAACCGGAAGTGCTCGCCGATTATGTCGCTGCCCGTATCCAGGAGGCGCTGGCAGAGCGCCATCTGAGCCGTAAACGGATTCTCGGCATAGGTGTTGGCGCTGTCGGCCCGCTGGATCACCGGCAGGGAACGATTGTGAGCCCGGCGCATTTCCCGGCAGCCGGCTGGCAAAATGTGCCGATCTGCCGGATGCTGACCGAGCGTACCGGACTGTCTGCCCGGCTCGATAATGGTGCCAATACAGCACTCATCGGAGAGCACTGGGCGATGCGGGAAGATAACATCCAGCATATGCTGTACGTCAATGCCGGAGCAGGGATTCGCTCGGCGATTCTGTCATCCGGCCAGCTGGTGAGGGGAGCGATGGACAAGGAAGGCGCCGTCGGACAGATGGTCGTCCAGGCTGGCGGTGCACGACTGCATGATGAAGGAAATTATGGTGCGCTGGAAGCCTACGTATCCATCCAGGCACTGGAACAGCAGGTACGGCAAAGGAGCATGATCGGTCTGGAACTCAGGGGAGCCGGAGAGCCACTGCAGCCGGAGCAGATTCATTTTGATACGCTGGTAAAGGCACTGAATGAAGGCAACCCGGTGCTGCGGGAGATGTTTAACCAGTCGGCCGGTTATATGGGAATTGGCCTCGCCAATCTGATCAATACGCTGCAGCCCGAAAAGGTCATTCTGGGCGGCGCGCTGATCAATGCGGACCCGGGTTACTATGACACGGCGATAGCGGTGGCGAAAAAGCAAATCTATGGCGAGGAACGCTTTCAGCCCGCCTTTTCTAGAGGAATTCTGCAGGACAAGGCCGTGTCGGTCGGAGCGGCGGTGATGATCATGTCGCAGATGGACATGTAATACAGATGTTAGCAGAAACTGGTTGAACGGCGATATCAATTGATGTCAGACCTGAGTGCATAGGAAGCAAGCAAGAAAGTAATTGACAATAATATACTACTGAAATAAGATATGGATATTGATAGACCGAGTAGGGATCAAAGCGAAGCACGCTGAATGTCTTGGGCATTTTGCGTGCTTTTTTTGTGCGCGATGACATCCGATCAGGAGAATGGGATTATTCGAAAATCCCGTTTCTTCCGATAAACATAAGGGATGTCCCGGCAGTGAGGCATCACAACAGACTGTCAAAATGAACCTACATAAGCCAGACATTCGTTAAAGTACGACCCAAGCATAATTGGAGGAATGAACGATGAGAATGAGAGCCCACCTGCGGCTCTACAACAGCCATTATTGATTGTGAGAATAATTTTCTTTCAAGCATCCTTATGATTACTGAGATATCGGCAAACTGGAAATGCTGGATATTCCGAAAAAGGTAATCGAAGTAAACATGCCCCGATTAGAGTATCGAGGGTGTAAGTAAGAAATGTACGGATTATATTCAGCAGTTCACCAAAATACGTATATGGGGGAAGTAACTATGCCAACCAAAATGATGAAAAAGACCATCCTGTCCGTGATTGCAGCTTCGATGCTGGCAATCAGTATTCCGGCGGCGCAGCAAACCAGCGCCGCTGCTTCATTCAAGGACGTTCCCGCATCACACTGGGCCAAGACCGCTATTGAACAGGCTGTTGCTAAAGGCTATTTCAAAGGCTATGCCGATGGTACATTCAAGCCTGGTGCACAGGTGACACGTGCGGAGTTCGCTGTACTGCTGGACCGGGTATCGACCAATCCGGCGACCGGCACAGCTGGAAGCTTTGCAGATTTAAGCGGTAGCTGGAGTGAAGCAGGTGTAAAAGATGCGGCAGCCAAAGGATTTATTACTTCTGCCGATTACCCGAATGGCTTCAAGCCTTCTACACCACTAACGCGCAAGGAAATGGCCAAATGGATGACGTCTGGTCTGGCTGCAGCAGATACGGATTATAAGCAGGCGATGAGCGATACGGCAGAGACTGTCATACCAGTAGCGGAGTACTTCAAAAAAACATTGTCCAAAAGTGACTATCCCTATGTATCGGTAGCTCTTGGAACTGGCTTGATGTCCGGTTATGCCGATGGGAATTTTGGTCCGGCCAAGACAACAACACGTGCGGAAGCAGCCGTTATTTTGATGAGACTGGCGGATGTGCAAAAGCAGGGAGCGGATACCTTTACCGGTTTGAAAGAGCTGAGAGCGGTGGGGACGACGGGGACGAACCTTAATGTTCTAACAAATCTAAACACAGGAGTTACCCCTTTTAAAAATGTACAATTTAAACCTATGAAATTTAGAAATGGTGGGGGACGTCTAACACTGAACTATTTCATTGTAGTAGATACACGGAATTGGACTAATAAGAAAGGGATTTATCAATCTGTATTTGTAGCTGACAGTGATGATAAAGGAAACGAAAACGAATATTACCGTGTGTATGAACAACAAACTATTTACCCTACAGTAAAAGAATTTAGTATAGGTAACTATATGAATTCCAGCTTAGATACTCTGGCTGTTGGTATGGCGATTCGCAATGATCTCCCCAAAAAATTTGGTTATCTGACATTGCCTACAACCGAAGCTAAAAAGGTTTTTAGTAAGTATGTAGGAAATGAATCTGGTATGAATGTATGGGTATCCAACTTTATTTCAGTAAAAAATCCACACGAAACCTATCAAGCAAGTGATGGCTCATTCTTTGGAATATCCAGTTAAGATATAGGTGAAAACATGAAAAGAAAGTTTAAGCTTCTATTACTAATTGCTATTTTAGCATTTGGTACAACAAATTTTATTGGGAATTCTGCTTATAGTAGAGATATGTCTTTGGGATATCCTTCTAATATAGTGGTTAGCCCAAAAGGTCCGGTAAAAGTTCAAACGTTAAAAATACCATTAAGTGGAATAAGTAATCCGAATCCTAAGGTTGTATGGATTCAAACCGATAAGGATAAGTGGCTTGCTTCTAGGAATAACGGTTACGATAATTATGAAACAGGAACTCATGGGTCAAAAAATGATACTTATCCACTGGCACATGTAGTTACAGATAAAATTACCGTAGATGAATATCCGCCTAAAAGCATGAGAGATAAAAATAATAACCCTTATGATCAAAAATATATTAGCGAGCTAGGATTTGAACAGGTAGAGTTTGATAAACAGTCTGCTTATACAGGCAGTGGAAACAAAGAAAATTTCTTGTATGGTGGAAAGAGCATTGATTATACAAAAGGCAGTATTTTTGCTGTAATCCAAACAGAGACAGGGTATCCCTATAGTTTCTCTGATGAATCCAAATACAGCACCAGACCAGACGGCTATGATAAACGACAAGTTGAATACTACACGCCACTCCTAATCAATTACACAGGTTATGCCATAGAAAAAAAAGAAATCCAAGTGACGGAGAATTCCAGTCTTGAAGTAGGAAATACTGTTCAATTGAAAGCGGAGGTTCGCACAAAAGAGTACAACGAGCAGGAATTTGGAGATAATTGGGTGGATATCACAACTCGCTCGCAAACTAGCTGGGTATCTTCCGATCCATCTGTAGCGCAGGTGAGTCCATCTGGACAGGTTACTGCACTCGCCAAAGGAACTACAAAAGTATCAGCAGAATGGAAATCTGAGGATGGCGTATGGCATCTGAAAGATAGTGTAGAAATTACAGTCGGTCAAGAGGAAACGCCTACTCCACCTTCGGGCAGCTGCACGTTCACCATTCTGCCGCCCACTCGCTCACAGGAAATCGCCAAATCGGTTATGAATCCGGAAGCTTCCGGACATATTCTTGGAGATGACGCTGCCAATGGACGTCACTTCGATGCGACTAGAGGAATACCCACCAGCGACAATCTGTATGCTAATGCCTGGGGATACAATTATCTGTTCCAGCATAAATTTACGGAAATGAAAGGCAAAATTGAATACCAATGCAAAATCAGTGTGAAGTACAGCCTTAAATGGCAGGAGAAAAACAACAAGGACAAATGGAAAACCAAAACAGGTTCCGCAACCAAATCGTATTCATTCAGCTTCACACGTGACTATGATTACTGGCAAATCAATCTGCTGGAAGTGCTGGGTATCGATCATGCAGTGATGAACAACTATGCACTGCCGGGTGGAACGGTAACGCTGCCAGTGAGTGGCTATTCCGCACCCAAAGTACAGAAAACAAACAGCAGCAATGTCAAAGATCATGTTCGACCGGACGAGACCGGTGCGATTAACTACAACCCACCAACGGTCAACGGTGGGAAAAGCGGTCGCCCTACGCCTCCCAATGACCGGGATAAGCTGAAAAACATGGCCGAAGGCAAGACGGATGATCCACAGGTACGTAATGATGGACTGCAGTTTACGTTTAATAATAACAAGACCGAAGTTATGAACAGCGATTGGGTCAAGAAAATCGGTCCACAGCCTAAAGAAATCCCTGCACCAGCCAAAATCCGTTCATTCAAGGATTCCGGCGAAAAAGTGCTGTACAAAGGTGCCCAGCTGATCAGCAGCAAGCTGGTCAACAAGGCGAGTACGTCATCCAGTGGAACCATTTTCTATTCCATGCTGAGTGAGAATGTACAGGGATCAGGCAATAAAAATTTTCCGATCCAGAACATCAATACCGTCACCGTACATACACCGGTCGTCGATTATGCCTCCATCTCGGATGACAAGGCTCATAACCAGAAAACCGTGCCCAACCCGAGCCGGATGGCGCTGATCCTGGATCGCCCGTTTACCGTGCGTATCCCCACTACCGGGCAGCATCTGGATGGATCGACCTATCCCGGTTATGGTAGCCGGGAGTATGCCAAGTATTTCAAAACCAAGCAGGTGCAGTTCCCGTTCGACGTCTATGACCAGCAGCGCAAGCACTTTTATCCGAGAAATACCTGGATCGATGTCCCGGTCAGTCAACTGGATACTGTGTTTGTACTGCCCGTCTGGGTCGATGAAGGCGACTATACGGTCTATTTCCGCAATATCGCCGAGAATGCTCCGACCGGGTTCACGACCCAGCCGGATGCCAATACGAATCTGACGCATCATGTGGCCACCGATACGGTAGCAGTAGAAGTCATTGGACGGCTGTACGATTTCCATGTGACCGATATTGCCGACTTTAATTGGGAGAGTGTCTTCCGTCAGAGCAGCGGCAGCCGCCAACCGACAGGTAAATCTTTCTGGGTAGGAACCGGCAGTATCGACGGAGCAGCGAGGGGCAATACAGCTCCTTATACCCTGCCGATTATGCGAGGCAGTCATTCTCTGTCTGGCTACAAAAATGTTGCTGTAAAAACCGGTTACCATTTCAAATTCGATCTGAAAACGAAAGGCAATATGTTTGGTGACAAAGATGGCATTCGAATCACTCCGACATTCTTTTACCAGGACAAAGATGCGTCTACCGCACCAGAACGCGTGCCGGTCGATCTGTATTACCATACCGACGAGCGGAAGTTTATCCGGATCGGCTCCAGCCAGGATACCGAGCGGCGTATGGTCACGCTGAATCAGCGGCTGCGCAATGTACCGGCCCAGGATCTGATCGATACCGCCGCAGCGATCTATGAGCTGTCTACCGGATGGACGCAGAGCAAGGCGCAGTATATTGCCGCTTTTCAGAAGCGAGCCAACCAGACGACCTATACTGGCGGATATGATATCCAGCTGCTGCCTTCGCCGCTGCGTACTTTTATCCAGTCAGCGGAGCAGCGTCCAGAAAACGCCAGCGCTTCACCGTCCAGAGTAACAGCGAGCGTACAACAGTGGTACGGCGAATACAGCCTGCCTGCGCAGGTGTATGTGGTGCCCGGAGGAACCGATCTGGCCGCCTATGGACGCAGTCATGTACTGGATGAGAAGTCACCGGTCTTTCTGAAAAATGGGTATATCACGGTGAATTTTGATATTGAAAGTATCGTGAACGCAGACACCCAGCATCCTCACCTGCAGTACATCCATGCCCCGCTGAGCAACCAGTGGTGGAGCATGGAAGGGTACGACAATACCGATGGCAGCCGGGATCACTTTGTAACCGATCCTTATCAGGTAAAATACCGGGTGGAAGATGGTGACGTATTGTTCTATGATACCGACCAGTCTTCATACGGTGACTTTACTTCAAGAGGAACGCATTAATTGACTGGCTGTTGCTATGCGAATATCCGGAACTGCTTTTTCTGCTGTAAGAGATCGGAGTATGATCCTGATTACACCGTGGAAATAACTCTGAGATTACTTGCAGCCCAAATGTTGTTCAACCGGGGACTGGATGGATAAAAGCAGCATGAAATTCAATTACCACTATAAGTGCAAATGAAATGCCGGTACGAATATAGATACAGATACGAATATAAATACAGATATAAGAACAAGAAGAAACACAACCACAAAAAAGCCACCGCCCGGATCATCCATACCCTATAGGGAATTATGATTCGAGCAGTGGCTTTTTTTGCAGCTATAGCATACCTCTGTATCCCAAGCAACCAATCCGGTTATTCGAATTTCTTCGAATACTGTTTCATGTCCTCATAGTATTCATGCAGCATTTTGATGCCTGCATCCACTTTGAGATTCGCCTGCTTGAGTGTGGCGGACTTCAATTGAGGAGTGGATACGTATTTTTTGAACAGGGTCAGCGCCTGCAGCTGCAGGGAAGCGGCTTTGATGTATTTGCCATGAATTTTAGCCAGTTCCGGTGTGGATGGCTTGATCTGCTTCAGGCCGGTGACAAACTTGGTGTAGCTTGGAACAACGGTATTGTTCATGGCTGTATAGGTTTTTTTACGGTTGGACGATGTGACATAACGAACCGAATTGTACGTATCGACAGCCTTATCTTCATAGGCGGCAATTTTGCCCAGCTGATCCAGGTAATCGAGCAGATCGTTTGCTTCTGCGATAAGGGCCGGGTCCAGATCTGCATAATCTTCGCTCAGTTCATCGCTGGTGGATTCTTCGGTAGATGCGGAACTGCTGGTTGTCTGGTCGCCTGCAGCATGGACAGAACTCAGCGGGAACAGACTGGTGCCGGACAGCAGGAAGGATAGCGCCAGCAAAAGGATTAATTTCTTTTTCATGGTTCGGTTAACTCCTTGGAATATGATTATATTTTGGCGACTGATCGTTATGCAGTGCCAATTAAATGCTTTTACTGCAGTGCATCGAATTTGCTGACATATTTATCGATTTCTTTATTAAACTGGTCGATGAGCTTGCCGCCTGCCTGCAGTTTGAGCTTGGACTGTTTGAGGATGGCATCATTGAGTGTAGCGCTGGATACGTATTTTTTGTACAGTACAAATCCTTCCAGTTCCAGATAGGCCCCTTTTACATATTTGGCATGGATTTTGGCCAGTTCCGCGTTTTGTGGTTTGACCAGCTTGATGCCGGATACGAACTTGGTATAGTTAGGTACCACGGTGTAGGTCATCAGCTTGTATTCCTGTTTGCGGTTGGAGCTTTTCACGTATTCATTAATATTATAGGCATCCCAGGCTTTGGTCTCGTACGTGAACAGCGGTTCCATTTTATCGGAGTATTCGAGGAACTGACTCGCTTCTTCGATCAGTGCGGGATCGGCGTCTGCCCAGCTGTCTTCACCGTCGGAGATACTCTGGTCAGCATTGTCTTCAGCAGGCGCTGCGCTATCTGCGCTGTCGTCTGCATTGCTGGTCAGATCCATCGTATAACTGCCGTCGGGTGCATCATCTGTCGCTGCGTACGTTATACTGGCAGGCAGTGCGGAGGAAGTCGTAACCAGTGCTGCGAGCATCAAGGTCAGTAGTAATTTGTTCTTCATGTTAGTAACCCCTCTATTATGTATTTATTAGATTATTTTTACAATTTAACACGTTAAGTCATGAAAAAGAAAGACTGAAAAGGTAAGAAATGCAATATAATGACAGATCAGGCCGTATATCGATGAAATTGGTTGAATAGTCGCATAAAACGGTAGGATATCGGTCACTGTCCTCTATAGCCACCAGTTTCGTCATTGCGTAATAGTGCCGCCGATTGTGGTTGTCATTTGAAGTTTAAAAGAATAAGAGAGTGACTTCTAACCAGGTGACTTGAATTCAGATAAATGAGGCGATAATTGATGGAACAGCATTTTGATCTCGTTGTAATCGGTACCGGCAGTGCAGGAGCTGCTGCGGCTCAAGCCTGTCGTGAACAGAACTGGGAAGTCGCCATTATCGATTCACGCGAATATGGTGGTACCTGTGCACTGCGTGGATGCGATCCCAAAAAGGTACTGGTCGGAGCAGCAGAGCTGGTCGACCGTACCGCACGGATGGTCGGCAAAGGATTGCAGGACAGTGTCCGCATCAACTGGCCGGATCTGATGGCCTTCAAGCATACATTTACCGACTATATCCCCGATGCACATGAACAGAAGCTGCAGGATGCAGGCATTCATACGTTTCACGGACATGCCAGATTCGTCAGCGAGGATACGATTGAAGTGGAGGGCCAACGGCTGATTGGCAAGCACATCCTGATTGCCACCGGTGCCAAGCCTGCGCCATTATCGGTAGAAGGGGAGCAATATCTGGCAGACAGCGACCATTTTCTGAATCTGGAACAGCTGCCTTCTCCGCTCGTATTCGTCGGTGGCGGTTATATCTCGTTTGAATTTGCGCATATCGCTGCCCGTGCAGGTGCAGAGGTACATATTTTGCATAAGGATGAACAGCCGCTCAAAGGATTCGATCCGGAGTTGGTACAGGAACTGGTCAAACGAAGCCGGGAGATTGGCATCAAGATTCATCTGAATACATCGCTGCAATCCATTGAACAGCTATCCGGCGGAGAGACTGATCAGTCAGTGGCAAATGAACAAAACGGTCGTACCGCCAATGCTGCCAGCCGCGCAAGCTATCTAATCCGTGCCAGTCAGAACGGTGGTACAGAAGGAGATAACGAACTGCATCTGGAGTGCGAACTGGTCGTGCATGGTGCTGGACGGATGCCCAATATTATGGATATGCAGCTGGAACAGGGCAATGTGGAATATGGCAAAAAGGGCATTCATGTTAATGAATACATGCAAAGTGTGAGCAACCCGCGCGTCTATGCTGCAGGTGACTGCACCGATTCTCCGGGACTGCCGCTCACGCCGCTCGCAAGTCTGGAATCGCAGGTCGCTTCCCATAATCTGCTGAACGGCAATACACGTACACCGGATTACCGGGAGATGCCAAGTGTAGCCTTTACCCTTCCCAAACTGGGTTCGCTCGGCATAACGGAAGAGGAAGCCCGCAAGCTGGGGAATCATGTAAAGATCAATACATTTGATACGTCGTCCTGGTATACGTACAAGCGTACCAATGAACCAGCCGCAATGGCCAAAATTATTATCGACACCAACACCCGAAAAATTCTCGGTGCTCATCTGTTGAGCGGAGAAGCGGACGAGCTGCTCAACCATTTCGCCGTCGCGATCCGGCTGAACCTGACGATCGATCAGATGCGGGATGTGCTGTATGCCTATCCGACGGCAGCATCCGATATCGGCTATATGCTGAAAATCTAACTTACGGTCTTGCTTCGCTAACATCACAAAAAAGCACCTGTCATTCGTATACGATGATCCAATCTCATCGAACGGATGACAGGTGCTTTATGTTAAATAATCCTATTTATTTCCCGGATGTTCCGCGTTCAGCAGAACGTCTGCGTGCGGCCTGTACCTGATACAATACAAGACCCATTGCCAGCAGGGCTGCACCGGTCAACCAGTATGGCATCCGGCTGGATTCCCCTGTCTGCGGCAGCGTCGGCTGCTGGGTTGGAGTACGATCCGGCTGCGTTGTTCCCTGCGGTACCGGCTCGTCATTCACCGGAATATCCGGTTGTTGAGCAGATGCCGGTGGAACAGTGCCGCTTGGAATCGGCTCGTCCGGAATTGGCATATCCGGCTCACCAGGATTGTCTGGTGAAGGTGGTAATGTCTCCGGTAGAACGGACGGATTGGACGGGGTCGGATCTACCGTACCCGATGGAGTAGGCTCGTCTTCAACCGGAATCGTCGGTTCCGTTACCGGTGTACCTCCTGATGGATTGCCGCCACCTGGTGGAGTAGACGGTGTTCCCGGCTTGTCGTTATCCGGTTTGTTGTCTGTCGGGCTTCCCGGATTGCCTGGATTATCTGGCGATCCCGGGTTACCGGGGGTACCTGGGCTTCCTGGATTGCCAGGGTTGTCAGGATTGCTCGGCGTTCCCGGATTATCTGGATTGCCCGGAGGTACGATCGGCTGCTTGGTATTAGTCAGCGTCAGGAACAGCGCATTATTGGACTGCTTGATGCTGGAATTGATCGTTACCGTGTGTACGGTTGGATCGAGTATATAACCTGCAGGAGCAACCGTTTCCTGCAATGTATAATTGCCAAACAGCAGTCGGGTAAATAATGCCCGGCCCTGTGGATCGGTAGTGACGGTTATTGCCGGTCTGGCTTTGGCTGCATCCTGCAGGACAAAGGTTGCGCCTTCCAGTGGAAGTGTCGCATCGTCCTTGTCGACTTTGGTTACGATGAGGTTGCCTACTACTCCTGTACCGGTACCGGAAGCGGAAGACGTACGCACGATAATTTCCTTGGTCGTATCAATCGTACCGGTTGTAATGCCATCTCCGGCAAATTGTACGGTGTTCCCGATTTGCTCTCTGTCTTCTGCCGTAATCATGGACGTATACTCCAGAATTAGGGCCGAACGGATCGGTTTGAGGAAAGTCAGTTCGAACTGCTCCGGACTGCCTGATGTAATGCTCAGTTTGTAATCTGTGTCGCGTACAAGCTTGGTTCCTTTGGCTAATCCGCCGTTGCTGGCGACACTGGCCGAGTACAGGTTAAAGGAATCCGTCAGCAGAATCTGATTCGGTGTCGGCTTGTCGGTAATCCGTGCATTTTCCACATAGGATTGTCCACGATTAATATAGACGGTCCAGTAGATTTTGTCGCCATCCTGCGTACCAGTTTTGGATACATACTCCCCACCTTTGGGGATGCTCACAGACGCGGCCCACGGATAGACAGCCTGATCGCTGTGCAGAACAGCATTGTTGCGAATCACCGGTTTCACCACATGATTGTCCAGAGTGGTCTTAAAGGTAATCCAGTACGGCGAATTGATCGGCTTGTTGAAGCGTACCTGCAGTTTGCCGCCATCCTCACCATCAGCCGGAAGGACGACAGTATAGTCGGACGGAGCAACCGCTTTGCCCCGGGTTACGCTGTTCCAGACGCCGACCAGATTCATATGGTTGACCTGCAGCGAGCCCGGTACATACGATTGACCCGGTTCCAGCATATCTTCGATATAGGCATTGGTCAGCTGACGACTGCTGTAATTGGCTTTGATGTTCCAGGTGATTTGCTTGGTAGTTGCATTGTACGAACCATCCTTGGAACCGTTATTCACGGTCATGCTATCCGGCCAGAAACGTGCTTCTGCGTCGGCTGTACGTGTTTTTCCATTTTCGATCCAGGATAGCTGTGCATGATTTAGAAACGATACATCGGTCTTGTCCTTTTTCCATTCCGCATCGAACAGTGTACGATAGGTAATCGTTAGCGGCTCCGTGAGATCGGTATGGAACGTAATCTTGAATCCGGATCGCAGATTGTCGCTGCTTACCGTATACGAAGAGGGCGGATACAAACTGCCATCCGCACGCTGAATCTGCAGGGAGCCCTGTTGGAATTCCAGTCCGCTGTTCGGGAATGTATCATTGATGATTGCATTGGACATTGGATAGCCATCACGGTTAAGCGTCAGCTTCCAGGTCGCATCCTTGCGGATATAGTTGGCATCACTCAGAACTTTGGTAAATACCACGTTTTTGATCACCTGGGAAGCTGTATCGCTTGCTCCACCCGAAGTGACGGTGTTGGTTACTTTCTCGTCTTTGTCCACACGATTTACCGGTTGGGTCTGGTACTTGATCGTGTAGGGAGAGCTGATATCGTACTGGAACTTCAGATCAAATCCGGTACGTCCGCTTTTGATCGGTGCCGGTGTGATCGTGTAGTCCTGGCCTTCAGTCAACAGAAGGTTTGTAGTCGCGTTATATACTTTGATGGAATCCTGTACCAGCTGCTGGCTGGCATTAAAGCGATCCTGCAGCATGGCCTGAGCCTGGGGAATTGAACGGCTGTTCAGATTGTAGCCGATAGACCAGGAAATGATACCGGTCTGCTCATCGTAATGTTCTACCTTTTTGGTCAAAAACTGCTGTTCCACCGATACTTCCGCTTTGGCAGTCAGTGTGCCTTTGTTGCTGGCAAAAGAGGCAGTATTGGTAAATTTACTCTGTGTATCCGTTGTAATGTCGGTTACATAGGTAATGCGATAAGCCGAGCGAATGACCGGCTCCAGTGTCAGCTTGAAACTGCTGCTGTCAGCTTCCAGCTGGTAGCCGGAAGTCAGTTGCTGTCCGCGGGTAGTGGTACCATCTACATTGACATTCAGCTCATAAAGCTGAATCGAACTTGTATCCAGTGACATGCCTGCAGCGATCGGATCGCTTACTACCGCATTCTCGATTTTTTCCTTGGTTGTATTCACGTCGATCGTCCACTCGATATGGTTCTGATCGAGCGCCTGTCCGCGCTTGCTGATGGAAGTGCCTTTATCCGGTTTGAAATAAACCAGGATGAACTGGGAGTCTCCATTCACAGGTACCGGAATCTGTACCTCGGTGCTGCCATGGGTCACTTCCTGGCTAAAGGCGGTACGGAACTGCATCGTTCCGTGTACATTCGAATATTGTTCGATCGTATCGTTAAATGTCATCGTGACATGTCCGCTGCGTGTTGCGCTAAAGCTGCCCACTGTGCCATCCTCAAATTGCAGAGGCACATTCGTAATATCGTTGTACAGCTGGAAAGCGGACGGCAGATCATATTCAAACGTAGAGCCGTTATGATAGGAACCGTCATCCGGCAGAGCCCACTCGTAATTCAGATATACCGGCGCATCCGGGTCAATCTGGGTATCCGGGTTGACCTGACCATCAATCACATTCTGGTTAATATCCGTTAGAAATATCCGTGTGATAATATTCTGATATGTATCAGCTGCGGGAGTTGCAGGAGGCTGAGTGTCCGTATCCGTAGAAGGTGATTCAGCATTCCCGCCTGGGGCCTTATCTGTGCCGCCACTCCCCGGCTGACCATAGGTGTCGGACTGTACGCTTGCTCCTGTATCGGAAGGTGAAGCAGAAGAGACAGCCGTATCGGAAGAAGTACCTGTATCGGCAGCATAGATGGACGAAGAACCGAACAGACCCGGTAATACAATAGTTAAAGTAAGCAATAACATACTTACTTTCTTAAATATTTTCATGAGTAGCTCCTTTTTATGTGTAGTTTTAGCAATACGCTGGCTGCAGAAACACTCCTTCAACAAGAGATAAGGGTGGATATCTCTTTGCTGGCTTTTTATGTAAAACGTGTTTGATTCATTATACATGATTATATAGAATAATTTGTTGATAATATTTTAGGAATCGCAAAAAAATAATATGCATATTTAGGAATCTACACGCCCCTCTCAATTTAACCAGAATACATCGTGCGAAACATGGGAAATATTGGTTCTTTGATTTGAGAAAGGAGAGAAATCGGAATGATTTCATTATCGATATTGGACTATTCGCCTGTAGATGAAGGCAGCAATGATCGTACAGCGCTGCAGCAAACTGCCGAGCTGGCACGAGCCGCAGACCGTCTGGGCTATCGTCGGTTCTGGGTGTCGGAGCATCATTATTTGCCACCGCTTGCCGGCAGTAATCCGGAGCTGCTGATGATGCATCTGGCAGATCAGACCGAACGTATCCGGATTGGCTCGGGCGGCGTCATGCTGCCCAACTATAGTGCTTACAAAATAGCGGAGAACTTTCGCATACTGGAAGCACTGCACCCGGGCCGGATCGATCTCGGAGCCGGAAGGGCTGCCGGTGCCGGCCGGATTGGCAAGCAGGCGCTGAACGAGGGACGCACCGAAATTGTGCCTTATGAACAGCAGCTTGTCGACCTGATCCGCTATCTGCATGATGAGGATTCGCCGGATCACCGGTTTCCAGGTCTGAAAGCAACCCCCATGATCGACACCCGGCCCGAACTGTGGATGCTGGGAACCGGTCGCGGAGGAGCCCAGCTGGCTGCGGCTCATGGAACCGGGCTGGCCTTTGCCCATTTTATCAATGCATCATCGGTCGGCCGTGCGGCCATGAGGCAGTACCGGGAAGACTTTCGTCCTTCCGCCGGACTGGCGAAACCAAGCGGCATGGTCGGTATATTCGTGACAGTGGCCGATACGCAGGAAGAAGCCGAACAGCTGGCCCGGAGCTGGGATTACTGGCTGCTGATGTCAGAGAATAAGGGGCAGCGCCGGTCCTTTTTTCCGGCGCCGGCAACGATACAGTTTCAGGAGTATACGGAAAAGGACAGGGAAGTGATTGCTCGCAACCGCAGTCGGATGCTCGTGGGGACTGCGGATAATGTACGGCAGGGGATTGAAGAACTGGCTGCCAGTTATGAGGTGGATGAAGTGCTGATCCTGCCGCTGATCTATGGATTTGCCAACCGGATGCGCGCGATTGAGCTGTTGGCCGAAGCGTTTGAATTGTAATGGGCAGGTGCTCCCTTTAATTAACGTTTGGAATTACCCTGGTTTGGGGTAAAGAAATATGTGAGTGTGTAAATTGATTCCCGTAACGGAGATTACAGAGAGGGGCTTGGCATGATGATAAAAACATTTAAAATGAGTGCAGCGGCAGCGTTGCTGTTGTCCAGTGTGATAGCAGGCTGCAGCGATGCACAGGAAAGCCAGAGCAACGATCCGACAACAGCCGGACAAAGTGCCGCTGAGTCCAAACCGGAAGATACCGGAAAGGATAATACCAACCCGGTAACGACAGATGCGGATTTCCGCCAGTATTCCAGCGATCCGAACAAGTCCAATACCGATTCGGATTATAATCTTGTAGGTACTTATGTAGCCGAGAATGAAGATACAATGACGCTGGAGGTCAATGGCAAGCAGCTGGTCATTCCGAAAAGCAATTCGTATGAGCCGGCAGCTTCCCTGCCGCCTTCCACCGATCTGGCGGGCCAGCAGATCAGTGTTACGCTGAGTGCACAGGATAGCATGATCACTGTAGCCGAGCCTGCCGACAAAGCAGATGATGCAGATAATTCCCAACAGGATCTGGTAGGACAGTATGTGTCCGAGACAGCTACCCAGGTTGTCATCAAACAGGGTGAGAAAGAAAAGACATATACCAAGTCTGCCCAGTTTGAAGGCGAAAAAGAGCCTCAAAATGAAGAGCTGCAAGGTACAACCGTACGTCTGGATCTGGACAAAGACGGCAATGTACTGCGTATCCGTACCCAGTATCAGGATGGCAGCTCGGTCGGCGAATAATACGTATTTTCATATGAGCCAACAACAGCAAAAAGCTCCTGTCATCGCAATCGGATGGCAGGAGCTTTTGTTATGTGTTATGCATGGTGGGAGCGACTATTATCTGAAAAATTTCACGCGCTCGTCTACCGGCTGATACGTTTTCTCGCCAGCAGGTGCGGCCGGTTTGCCGAAAGGCATTTGAGCGACCAGCTGCCATTGTGCAGGAATGTTCCACGTGGATTTTACTTCTTCGTCGATAACCGGGTTGTAGTGCTGCAGAGTAGCACCCAGACCTTCTGCTTCCAGTGCAGTCCAGATTACCAGCTGCAGCATGCCGTTAGCCTGTTGTCCCCACAGCGGGAAGTTATCACGATAAGCTTCGAACTGATTTTGCAGGTTCGCAATGATGTCCATATCTTCAAAGAACAATACGGTGCCGTAACCGTTTTTGAACATGTTCATTTTGTCGGCAGTGGATTGGAAGAGTTCTTCGTTATTTACGATACCGCGCAGTGTCTCGGTAGTGATATCCCACAGCTTGTCGTGCTGCTCACCGACGAGTACGACTACACGCGCACTCTGGGAGTTGAAGGAAGATGGTGTGTATTTAACGGCTTCTTCAACGATGTGTTGAATCTTGCTGTCTTCGATTGGCGATTCCTTGCTGATCACATAGATGGAGCGACGGTTTTCAAGAGCTTTCATAAATTCAGTAGACATATTCGGTAATCCTCCTCGTTTATATGTAAATGTTTGTTACTTACTTTTATAATGATACTACAAATAAAACAGAAATCAAGCCTTTTGAGAAAATAATCTTAATTTAAAGAGAAATAGCCGCTGTAACGGCAGCAGAGCATTATCAAGGGGCTTTGCTGCCGATGACAGGCGGCTATTCAAAAAAAAGGGATACTGTAGTTTGCCTTTTTGCTGTGGTCTGTCCTGATTTTAGAATGACTACTGTACTGCATTTCCGATCCCGTGTGATATCAGGCTAATCAGATAATATTCAGCATGATAACGCTCGGCTGGAATGGTAATAAAGCAATAGTCTGTTCATTATTCATACAGTGATTCCAGCTCGGTGATCAGGGAACCGACATAAGCAGCAGCCGTGGAAATGGGTTCCGGTCCGGACATATCGACACCGGCCAGCTTCATCAGTTCGAGCGGCGGCAGCGAACCACCGGCTTGAAGCGCCTGCAGCCAGCGATCCACGGCAGGTTGTCCTTCCTCACGGATCAGCTGCATCGCAGCGGTGGAAGCGGTAAGTCCTGCAGCATACGTATACGGATACAGACCCATATAATAATGAGGCTGGCGCATCCAGGTCAGTCTTGCACCTTCGTCAATTTCCACCGTATCTCCCCAGAAGCCGGACAGAATTGATCCTTTGGTGGAAGAAAGCCAGTCTGCGGTGATTGCCTGTCCCTGCATCGCGGCGCCATAGACCTGGCGCTGCAGCTCGGCCTCCAGCAGATGGGTGACAAAGTTATGGTAGTACGTGCTCAGGAGCTGCAGGATGACCCAGCGGCGCAGCTGTTTGTCATCCGATTCCTTCATAAGGTGATCAGCCAGCAGCAGTTCATTCATGGTGGATGGCGCTTCGATAAAGTACAGGGAAGGACGATAATTAGACAGACGCTGATTCCGGGCAGCCAGGGTCAGATGCCCGGCATGTCCCAGTTCATGTGCCAGAGTAAAGGCATTGCGCATATTGTCTGCCCATGCCATCAGAATATACGGATGCTCTCCATAAATGGAAGAACAGAATGCACCTGTCGATTTGCCGGTATTGTCCGCATAGTCGATCCAGCGGGAGCGGAAAGCTTCCTGCATAATATCCATATAATCTTTTCCCATGATTGCGAGAGCTTCCTTGACCTTGTCGGCTGCTTCCTCAAACGATACGGATGGATTGTAATCGGGATCAAGGGGTGCCTTGAGATCACAGAATGTCATGCGGTCCAGTCCGAGCTGGCGCTGCTTGAGCCGGGCGAGCCGCTGCATATGTGGAGCCAGCTCGCGGAGCAGCACATTATGGATATTGTCGTACATGTCCCGGGTGACTTCCTGCGGCTGCAGCAGCATATCCGTGACCGATTCATAGCCGCGCAGACGAGACATGACGATCTGCTTTTTCACTTCGGTTGCGTACGTCTCGGCAATCGTATTGCGGTAACGGCTCAGCGTCCGGGTAAAGGAGGCGAAAGCACTGCGGCGCAGTTCCGTATCCGGCGAGACTTCATACGCATTTTCATACAATCGGAAAGAAACGGGCTGCACCTGACCCTCCTGATCCGCCGCATCGTCAAACGACATATCCGCCAGCTTGCTGCGCAGATAGATCTGGTAAGGTGCACCGGTCACTTCACCAAGAGATGCCAGCGCAGCTTCCACATCCGGAGACAGGCGATGGGCGCGTGTCTTCAGCAGCAGGTTCAGATTGCGTTCATAGACCGCCAGTTCCGGCGTACCGGCGATATAACCGGCAATCGTATCTTCGGGCAGCTCCAGAATCTCGGAATTGATCCAGGTCAGCCGGGCATAGACAGCGGATAATACATCACCGGATTTGGCAGCACGGGCGATATTGGACGGATTGGTGCCATCTTCGGACTGCTGCAGGCTCGCATAGCTGGATGCTTTTATCAGCTTTTGCATCAGGGTCTCCTGCATATCGAGACATTGCAAAAGCGTATGAGCGGATTCGACGAGACGGCCTTTGTACGATTGGATATCCTCAGCGAGCTGCTGCAAAGCGGAGAGATCCTTTTCCCAGTCAGCTTCGGTAGCATACAGATCACTCAGATTCCAGGTGGAGGAGACAGGGACTTCAGAACGGGTCAATGTTTTTGACATTTCATTCATTCCTTTCCGGGATTATGTAAAATAATATGTCACAACAATAGTATAAGTTTATTCCACATTAAAGTAAAAATGACATGCATAAGTATAAAAAAGCAGCCTTACTCATCGAAAATGAATAAAGCTGCCTGCAGTATAACGATTAACATGTATCTCAAACACAAACGTTAAAATATGAACCGGATAAAACGGAACGAAAAACAATCAACCTGCTCAGATCGCCTGTACCAGAATGGCAGCGAATTCCTCGAGGAACTTCTGATCCTGTTCATCAAAGCGGGATTTGAGCGGGCTGTCGATGTCGATGACACCGATCAGTTCGCCGTCTTTGACCAGCGGCACTACGATCTCGCTGTTGGATGCGGCATCACAGGCGATATGGCCGGGGAATTCATGCACATCGTCGACCAGCATCGTACGGCGCTCGGCTGCAGATGTACCGCATACGCCTTTGCCCAGCGGGATACGGATGCAGGCAGGCAGTCCCTGGAAAGGACCGAGTACCAGTTCCTTGCCGTCATACAAATAGAAGCCTGCCCAGTTGGTATCGGTCAGAAACTGCTTCAGCAGAGCGGACGCATTGGACAGATTGGCAATACGGTCGGGTTCATCGTGAATAAGGCCTTTGAGCTGGCTGAGTGCCATGCTGTACTGCTCTTCACGGGAACCGGAATAAGCTATATTTTCAAACATGAGATTCACCTTTTCCGAAATAGAATTTACAGATCATCTTCTGCAGGGATGGCAGCTGTACGGAAGCGGGACTTCGGTGACAGCGCATAGGGATAGTATACAACCCGCAGGTGTTTTTGCAAATGAAGATACGATGTAATCTGCAGGAATATACCCTCTCAGTACATAAGGTAAAATTTGGAATAAAACACCGGAAATATGTTTACCAAGCTGGCAAGGAGGGTAAGTACAGCATGAAGCCCTTAAGGACAGAAAAGGCTAGGTCTGCCGCGGCTATATCCTTGTTTGTACGAACTCTTAGCCAGGAATGGATACACGGCCTTCATAACTTACACATCACTGGAAGGAGAGAAGAGTATATGCATGCGGAGGTACAAAATCTTTTTATCCGAATTCACATGCTGCACCAGGCTACTCAGCATAAGCTGACGATCAACGATATGCAGCCGATTCTGGAGAGTCACGGCTATCGTGTAGGAGATCGCGAAGTAAAGCAGGAACTGGAGCATCTCACTACGGAAAATATGCTGACGGCCAATGGTGAGGAATATATGATCACCGGCACAGGTATCGGAGAACTCAAAGAAATCCGCAAACGTCTTACCATGCTGTGCAGTGAAGTGGTCTCCCATCAGACCGGTAACCTCTCTGACCGTACCCGCTCGGAAAAAAAATCATCTGTCGTTGTCTGATCGCTGACTACATAGGCTGCAGCGGTCTTCCTTCATGAGAAGAGCGTATCCCATAATGCATTATGGGATACGCTCTTTTTGTGCGAAGCGGGGCGGAAGAGAGCACCTGCAGACGAACGGGGATTGACGGAACGGCGGTTTTTCGTCAATATATGAATGTTCCATTAACAGAAAGGATAGATTGCATGACTTTAACGAACAATAAATCCGGGTCCCGCAAGTTTCTTTATCGGATAGACCCTTTGACCAAAATCGTCATGCTGCTGTGCATCTCGGTACTGGCCGTTCATATCGAACACGTACTGCCGCAGCTGCTGTTATTTGCCGCTGTATGGATCGCCATAGTGCTCGGTTCCGGACAAATGGTGAGTACGCCGCTGATCCGGCTGCTGGCTGCGATCGGCATTCCGTATTTTGGCCTATCCATGCTGTCGGTCAGAGAGGGGGATATCTGGTGGCAGTGGGGAGCGCTGCAGCTGACTTCCGGAGGACTGGAATATGGAGCAGTGATGACCTTGCGCATTTTTATTCTGTGTCTGACTTCGGTGGCTCTGTCGATGACGACCGATTACCGTGAGCTGGTGGGTGCACTTGTCCTGAAGCTGAAGGTCCCTTACCGGCTGGCATATGGTCTGGCACTCGCACTGACATTTTTGCCACTGCTGCGTGAAGAAGCCCGGCTGACTCTAGCTGCCCGGCGGCTGCGTGGCCAGCAAAGGGCACGCGGACTGGCTGCACTGCTGCAGACCAAAGACTATATGGGAGCTATATTTACCGGCTCGATCCGCCGTATCCAGCATATTGCAGGTGCCATGGAATCCAAAGGGTTCGGGGCCTATCCGGATCGTACCTTTTATCATCCATTTGTACTGCCTTCATCGGCACCGTACTGGATGGGTGGCAGTGTACTGGTCACGATAATTTTGTATCTCACGGTATAGATGTTCCGGACAAAGGACATGTAAAGTACAGTAATGATATCGCTAAACAGACAGAGAACACCGGGAGCAAATATCCGCTGCCAGGCAGCCGACACGACAAAGGCTGACTTTGGATACCAGCCGGCTAAGAAGAAAAAAATTGACTTATTCTTATTGTTAACCTAAATTATTAAAAGTAGTTAACAATAAAAGTTTGAGGAGAGAACTTTTTTATGAGCAATGTAATGAATCGCAGTGTAAATAAAACCCTGCAGGCATTTACCACTATGGAGATCGTACTCATGGCTCTGCTGGCGACGGCCAATGCGGTAATGACCATGTACCTGTCCGGAGTAAATCAGCTGCTGAGCAGCATCGGCGGTCCGATTATGACGTCCAGCATTACCGGTCTGTATATGATCTATGGACTGCTGGCCTACTATATTATCCGCAAACCGGGTACGGCAGTAATCACCTATGCCCTTGGTGCGCTGGTGCAGTGTTTTGTCGGTACATCGTACGGGATTGCTTCAGCCTTTGCGGCAGCGATCTGTTATATGGTAATCGCGGAATTGATCTTTGCGCTGCTGCGTTACCGTCGCTGGTCGATGGGTGTAATGATGCTGGTCGGCGGAGCCATGGTACCGATCTGGTTCCTGGTAGCGATCCAAATGTTCGGTTATTCCAAATGGGGTATGACCGTGCTGAGTATCGCGATGATCGTACGAATCGCCAGCGGTGTCATTCTGTGCGGTATGCTAACGGTTGTATTTGGCAAGGCGATTGGTCGTACAGGACTGCTGCGCCGGTTTGCCGCTTTCTCCAAAGAGCGTTAATATGCTTACTGATTCAGCACCGTTCTTACAACTCAGCGGAGTATCCTACACGTATGAAGACAGCGATCGCCGGACACTGGAGCAGATCTCGCTGGATGTGCGTGCCGGTGAGTGGCTGATGATTATCGGCAGCAGCGGCAGCGGCAAATCGACGCTCTGCCGTGTGATCAATGGACAGCTGCCGAGGATTGCTGGCGGCCAGCGTGAAGGAACGGTACGTATTGGCGATATGGACCCCGGATCAGCAGAGCCGGGTCTGCTCGCCAGCCGGATGGGATCGCTGGGACAGGACCCGGATGCCGAGCTGGTCGTAGGCACGGTCGAAGATGAGATCGCTTTTGGACCGGAGAATTTGCGCGTTGCGGGCGAGGAGATCGGCCGCCGACTGGATCGTCTGACCGAAGCGCTGACTCTGGAATCCGTTCGTCATGAATATGTGCACCAGCTGTCCGGTGGTCAGCGTCAGCGTACAGCACTGGCCGCTGTCCTGGCACTGGAGCCGCAGCTGCTCATTCTGGATGAACCTGCAGCCAGTCTGGACCCGGCAGGGAAAAAGGACGTACTGCGCATTATAGAACACTGGCATGAATCAGGAGGTACGCTCATTACGGCTTCTGCCCGCTGGGATAAGACGGTCCTGCAGTGCAGCCGGGTCGTGATCCTGTCGGAAGGACGTATCCTGCTGGAAGGACCGCCGGATGAACTGCTGCGCAATCACCGTGAATTATTGGAGCAGATGTATATTTTGCCCCATGATACGGTGAGTCATAATGATAAGCAGGCAGATGCTTCTATAGATAACGATACAGTTAAGCAGCCTTTTGCAAATATGAATCATCATCGACAGCCTGTTGTGAAGGTATCTGATCTGACCTATATGTACCCCGGCGCCCTTCGTCCGGCGTTGGATGATGTCCATCTCACTCTGCAACCGGGCGAAATGGTGCTGCTCTGCGGTGCCAATGGTTCCGGCAAGACGACACTGACTCGTCTGCTGTCCGGTCTGCTGCAGCCGCCAATGCGAAGCATTTACCGTAACCACCAGGATACTGCCAGGCAGTCGATCTATGACCGGGCTGCAGATACGGCGTATCTGTTCCAGCATCCGGATCACCAGTGGGTCGCTGCTACAGTGTGGGAAGAGTGTGTATACGGTGTCCGGGCGAGTCTGAATCTGCACCCCCGCGATCCACTGCCGGATCGTTACAGGCAGGAGGCGGAGGATATGCTGCGATTTGCCGGACTGCTGGAGCGGCGCGAAGATTCTCCGTACAGTCTCAGCGGCGGGCAAAAGCGTCTGCTGGCGGCGGTATGCCAGTTCCTGCTGCCGCGTCCGCTGTATATTCTGGACGAGCCCGGCTCGGCGGCAGATTATTTGACCATCGACCGTCTGCTGTATCTGTGCCGCAGGGCGGTAGACCAGGGAGCTGCGCTGCTCATCGTTACCCATGAACCGGAGCTGTTTGCGGGGGCGGATCGGATGCTCACTCTGGAGCAGGGACGATTGATCGAAGCAGCCAGCCCGGTATAAGCATGTCCATACTGTTCATTAATCGGAATGAAGAACAGAGACGGGCTGCTGCTCAAAAAGCCATTTCCTTTTCCCGGCCTGTATGCGGCTGGAGAAATAGAAATGGCTTTTTGCATATACGATATAGTGAATGCGTGAATGATTACTTACGCGCAGCAGGAGACAGGCGTTCAGCTTCCATACCGAGCTTTTTGAGCAGGTAGATGAGTTGTTCCTTTTCCTGTACATTCAACCCGCCCAGAGCATAGCTGAGACGGTCTTCGTACTTCGGATAGATCTCGTCCATCATGGCACGTCCGCGGTCGGTCAGCTCGGCATAGATCACACGGCGGTCGGTAGGGCAAGGATGACGACGCAGCAGTCCACCATGCTCCAGTTTGTCGATCACATAGGTAACGTTGCCGCTCTGCAGCAGCAGTTTGGCCCCGATCTGTTGAATAGGCTGGGCGCCCTTGAAATATAGTACTTCCATAACGGAAAAGGCAGTAGAGTTAAATCCTTCGATTTTGCTGCCGGCGACAGCATGTTCACTCAAACTTTTGAAGGCCTTGGCGAAGACACGGTATAGATGCATGGATTGTTCGGTATTGTTCATAGACATGTTAATCATGATACAGTCACCCTTTCTGATGATGAGTTCTATAGAATCTATTGGATAAAGTAATAGAAGAGGAACGTTAATCTAGATTTATCTTATAACCATTTAAAATAGAAGAATATGTGATTTGTCACAATGCCGGACTTTTTAAATATTAAATTTAAATCTTAAATTGCGTTTAAGTGAATGGAAAAAGGAAGGCGCAAATACGTTGTAAGGGTTGTGGATAACTATTTTTTTTACAAATGGAGTATAAATGAGAAATGGAAAATAGTTATACCTGGCCTGTGTACTTTTTGTGTATAAGTGGATAGAATTTGTGGATAACATTGTGTATAAATAAACATGCCCTTCAAAAGGATGATTTTCATGAATATTTTTGTGATCATATGCAATCATTTCGAAAAAAACGGCTATTTTCCACTATTTATCCACGTATGATTTTGCATATTTATTTTTGCCTGTGTATAGAATGGTAAGGATTTACTAAAATCTATCCTCAGGCTGTGTATAACATGTTGATAACTTGGGTAAAAACGGTTGATATCTGGTCCTAATTTGTGTATATAGTGTTAGTAACTGTTTTGAAGCTTTTACATAGGGATTGCACAAATATCCATTACAGTTAACGCTCGAAGGGTAGAGTAGTAGAAAGTCATTTTCCAACATTACCCTAAGGATATGAGTGAATATATGAATCGGAGAATAGATGCGATGAGAGATGATTCCGTGACGATCTGGCGTGAGGAGTACAGGCCTGTGATTGAAGA
This sequence comes from Paenibacillus wulumuqiensis, assembly GCF_000971965.1. Lineage (GTDB taxonomy): Bacteria > Bacillota > Bacilli > Paenibacillales > Paenibacillaceae > Saccharibacillus > Saccharibacillus wulumuqiensis. The sequence continues at coordinate 89,785 of NZ_LAQP01000019.1, read as the reverse complement.
GATTATATCCAGCTTCCTCGATAGCCGGGGGCGGATGATGGTCGCTGCACACCGTGGCAACTGGAAGCAGGCACCGGAGAACTCTCTGGCGGCGATTCAGTATTCGATCGTGGCAGGGGCTGATATGATCGAGATTGATGTGCATCGTACATACGATGGTGCGCTTGTGCTGATGCATGATGAGACCGTGGACCGGATGACCGATGGAACAGGAAGAATTGCTGATATGACGCTGTCCGAGCTGCGCAGCCTGCGACTACGCCAGTATCAGGGAGGCGCCTGTCAGCCGCTGACCAACTATACGATCCCTACGCTCGAGGAAGCGCTGATCCTGATCCGCAGCAAGGCGATGATCAACCTGGACAAATGCTGGGAATTCCGCGAGGAAGTATATGCGGCGCTGCTGCGTACCGGTACGGTGGATCATGCCCTGTTCAAAAGCAATGCGTCTCCGGAAGAGGTACGGCATTTTTTGCAGGATAAAATCAAACCGCCGCTGTACATGCATATTCTGGATGAATCCAATACACCGCTGATATACGATCTGGATGCGCTGTTCAGCCAGATCCGTCCACAGGCCGTGGAGATTTGCTTTGAAGAGGAAGACAGTATGCTGATTCATCCGTCTGTGCTGCAGAAGATCAGGGATCAGGATTGCCGACTGTGGGTGAATACGATGTGGGATTCGCTGTGCGGCGGTCATACGGATGGCGCTTCATTGATTGACCCGGAGCAGGGCTGGCAGTGGCATCAGCAGCGCGGATTCAATATGATCCAGACGGATTACACCGAAGCATTGATTCGCTATCTGAATGAGCAGCAGGGTGCGTACGGGTGGCAGATGTAACCGATTTTTTGGAGGAAAATACAGCCAACAGGAAAAGCCCTTTGCGAGCGCAAAGGGCTTTGTGATGAGAAATCAGAAATAAGTCGCTCTCCAGCTGCTTAAGCTGTACTTCTGCATTCTTCTATAGAAGGAAGCGGACTGGAGCAGCAGACAGCAGGCTTCGCCTATCCGCGATATTCCTGCAATGCCGCAGCTGCACTTTTGCCGGCCGTATGTCCGGTCGTAAAGGCAGCCGTAATGTTATAGCCGCCGGTGTATCCGTGAATATCCAGCACTTCCCCACAGAAATACAGCCCCTGGGTCAGCTTGGATTCCATCGTCTGCGGATTGATTTCCTTGAGGTTCACTCCGCCGCCGGTCACAAAGGCTTCCTTGAGCGACAGTGTGCCATTGGCTGCAATCGGGAACTGCTTGATCAGGCGAGCCATCTCCATCCACTGCTGTCTCGGAATATTATGATAGGTCAGATCATCGGGCAGATTCGAGCGCTGCAAAATGAGCGGAATCAGGCGCTCTGGAATATAGCCTTTGAGTACGTTTTTGATCGCTTTTTTGGATTCCTGTTCGGCAAGCTGAAGCGTCTCCTGATAGATCTCATCGGCTGTTTTGTCCGGGAAGATATCCAGGGTGATCTGTACCGAAGTGACCGGGAACTTTTTGAGTGCCTTGACGACATACTGGCTGCACCGCAGAGCCGCCGGGCCGGAGATGCCAAAGTGGGTGAACAGCATATCACCATCATGCGTGACCAGCTTTTTCCCTTTTGGATTCCATACGGTCAGACTGATATCGCGCAGGGACAATCCCTGCAGTTCCTTGCTCTGGATAAAGGATTCCGGTGAGGTGATTGGCACCTCGGTCGGATACAGCTCCGTGATCGTATGTCCTGCCTGCTCTGCCCAAGGATAGCCGTCACCTTCGGAGCCGGTCTGCGGTACAGACTTGCCGCCAACAGCGACAATTATCGCATGACTGCGGATAACTTCGCCGGAGCGCAGGCGTACGCCGTATACTTTTCCATTCTCGTACAGCACTTCCGCTACCGGACTGTTGACCCGGATATCCACGCCCTGGGCGCGTACTCGGTTTACGAGCGCATCAACGACCGTCTTGGCTTTGTCGGTCACCGGGAACATGCGTCCATTGTCTTCTTCCTTGAGGGCGATGCCCATATCTTCAAAGAAGCGCATAATATCCGTATTGCTGAATTTGGCGAGAGCGCTGTGCAGAAAACGCCCGTTGCCGGGAATATATTTGATCAGTTCGTCAATTTCCTTGGCATTGGTCACATTGCAGCGGCCGCCGCCGGAGATACCGAGCTTGCGGCCCAGCTTGTTGCCTTTATCCACCAGCAGTACGCTGGCACCGTCTTCACTGGCGGCTACACTGGCCATCAGACCGGCAGAGCCGCCGCCAATTACAATAATATCGTATTTCAAATGTATCTTTCCTTTTTATCTGATGTCATGAATCACTATTTTAATATACCATTAATCCATAGGGAAAAACGGCTAAAGTTCAAGGTTTTCGACCATTTTGGCGTCCCGAAGCGCAGCAAACGGCCAGGCCGGGGGGAATCTGTTTATAATTGGCATTATTAGGGGTATTGTATTAGTGGCTTGAAAATGCTGGGTCAACATACTATATATTGTAATGTTTGGCCTGCTATGCTTTAATCGAATTACGACAGAGAGAGAGGGAGGGGCACATCATTATTATTGCAGTAAAGGAAATCCTGCTGCAAATGCTGGCTGTAGGATCTGCCGTGTTTTTGTTCTCGAACATCGTGGAACGCAGCGGCGATGATTCCCTGCACAGTGTACGATTGACCTGGCGGGGATATTCCCCGATTCTTATGCTCTCGTCCGCGTTCAGCATTGTGATCTGCTGGATACTCTCCATCTATAGTGCGATTACGCTTGAGATTCAGATGAGCCTCGTGGCTCTGGTTATTGGAGTGCTCTACATAGGGGCTGCACGCGGGCTTCTGCTGCTCATACTGGAGACATTGATGTATCTTATGCTCGGTGCCGGCAGCGGAGTGATTGATTTTCTCGTCCATAGCGGTGTGTTATTATATCCTGCTGCTGCGTTATGCTCGCCCCATTTCGCCAAATCCTCTCTTCGGCAAAAACGGCTGATTACCTGGCTGCTGATCCTGTTAAGCGCTACCCTGACAATGCTTGCTGCCGGATTGCGTATGCGCCTTCATAATCTGGATACTGGTACCTGGTGGATCATTCTCCTGATTGTGGGAGCAGCAATGATTGCGGGGAGTTATTCGATTCAGGCGATTGAGCGGATCATGGAACGCAAGCAGCTGAATCAGCAAATGCTCGAACTGTCCAACCGTGTTATTACCGAGGCGGAGAAGCTCCGCCAAATTATGAATGTAGCGCCGATGATGATCACATCCATTGATGCGGATGGACAGATTACGGCTATTAATGAACGGGCACTGGCAATCCTCAAGCGTTCGCTGCCTGATATTACAAAGGAAACAGCGCTTGATGTGAACCTGTTCAAGCTGAATCCGGAAACGATTACTCCGGGACTCAAGCATACGATCGAAATTATTCAACAGCTGCCCGAGGAACAAGTTATTCATAATGAACTCATGCGGCTGGATTATGGAACATTCTATATTAGTGTAGCACCGATCCGCCAGTTACCGGAGCATAATCTGACCGGGGTGGTGATCATCGCCCAGGACATTACCGAGGTAGAACGATTGCGCAACGAGCTGAGCCATGTCGAGCAGCTCAGTCTGGTCGGCAAAATGGCGGCCAGCATCACGCACGAGATTCGCAACCCAATGGCGGTCGTTCGCGGCTTCCTGCAGCTGATGCGGGAGAAAAGTCCAGCTTCCCTCGATCATTACTATCTGATCGTTATGGATGAGCTGGACCGTGCCAACAGTATTATCAATGACTTTTTATCTCTGGCGCAGAACCGGATTGTCGAAAAGCAGCTGTATGATCTGCATGCCATTATCGAGGAGCTGCTGCCGCTATTATGGGCGGATGCCAATCTGCGTGGACAGTCAATTGCCTTTATCCCGGGTCAGGATGTACCGCGGCTCGATCTGAATTCCAAAGAGATCAAGCAGCTGATCCTCAATCTGGCACGCAACGGCATGGAAGCGATGGAAGACAAGGGTGAGCTGACGATCGAGACGGAAGCGACTGCTCATGAAGTGATTATGCGCATCCGCGATACCGGTCCTGGCATACCGCAGGAGAAGCTGGACAAGCTGTTTGAGCCTTTTTATACGACCAAAGCCAAAGGCACGGGTCTTGGATTGTCTCTCTGTCTCAGCATTGTGGAGCGTCATCAAGGCCGTATTGTAGTGGATTCGGTGGAAGGGGAAGGCACAACGTTCTCGGTTATTTTCTCGCATTCGTTTGGACCCAAAGAAGAGGCACCGGAAGAGTTGGCCTGATTTCTCCGGCTCTCCATGGGACAGGAGTACGGATAGCTAAATGTTTCTCATTTTCAAGACTAAGAAGATCCTCATTTCTGCAGGTATAATGTGATAAAATTTGCCCGAATCCGGCCTCGTGCGTTGGTATTCTCGGGCAACCTGTGTATAATATAAGTTAATGCTTATTAAAAGTAAGGAGTGAATAAGATGTCCATGTCATTTGATCAATATATGAGAGATATGGTTCAGCCGATGCGTGACGAGCTGACCAGCATCGGGATTACCGAGCTGCGCACACCTGAAGAGGTGGAAGCGAGCCTGGAGAATGCTTCTGGTACAGCACTGGTTGTTATCAACTCCGTCTGCGGATGTGCAGCGGGACAATGTCGTCCGGGTGTAGCCCATGCCCTGCAGGGCAGCGTGAAGCCGGATCATCTGTATACTGTATTTGCCGGTCAGGACAAAGAAGCCACTGCCAAAGCGCGTGAGTACTTTGCTCCGTATCCGCCATCTTCCCCGTCGATTGCTTTGCTCAAAGACGGCGAACTGGTTCACTTTATCGAGCGTCACCAGATCGAGAACCACTCGGCTGAAGATATTGCAGAAGCGTTGAACGAAGCTTTCGCAAAATACTGCCAGTAATCCTGAGCAGCTGTTATGCACATCCTGCACCTGTCACTTTATGTGATGGTTGCAGGATGTTTGTGTTTTGGGTATATATTAATAGAATGTATGCTGTGCTGGTAGCTTCAGGGAGCGGGAAAGCTGATATTACAGGTTCCCTGGTCCGCCAGAAGCCTCGCCGGTACAGCCGCAGGACAGATCAGAATAGCCGAAGGAGTGGATGACAATATGAGTATGCAGCAGCAAATTATTGATGACCTGAAAGTTCAACCTACAATCGAGCCAGAGACAGAGATTCGCAAGCGTGTGGATTTTCTGAAATCCTACATTGAGAAATCCGGTTCCAACGGACTTCTGATTGCGATCAGCGGTGGCATCGACAGCGCTGTCGCTGCAGGACTGTGCAAGCGTGCGACCGATGAGCTGAGCGAGTCCACAGGCAAGGAATACAAGACGGTTGGTGTCTTCCAGCCTTATGGTTCCCAGGTGGATATCCATGACAGCTATGCGACGGCAGAAGCTTTTGACCTGAAATACAAAGTTGAGACGAATGTACAAAAAGGCGTGGATGCGATCGAAGATATCGTGAACAGTGTGATGCCGCAGCTGGAGCAGCAGCCGATCACTCCACAGGCCAAGGGTAATATCAAAGCGAGAACACGCATGGTGGTACAGTACGGTATTGCCAATGCGATGAATCTGCTGGTCGTAGGTACGGATCATGCCTCCGAAGCGATCACGGGCTTCTTTACCAAATACGGTGATGGTGCGGTGGATATCACGCCGCTGAGCAGCCTGAACAAGCGTCAGGTGCGCCAGCTGGCTTCCCATCTGGGCGTTCCTCAGTCGATCCTAGACAAAGCCCCTACAGCCGGTCTGTGGGAGAACCAGACCGATGAGACTGAACTGGGTATCAGCTATGCCGATAACAGTGACTATCTGGAAGGCAAAACTATCGCTCCTGCAGTAGCGGAAAAACTGGAGTCGTATTACAAACGTACAGCGCACAAGCGCGATCCGATTCCGGGTATCTAATACAACTTCCCGGCAGACTGACGTATAGAGGTAGAGATGCCGGAAGGCGTAGAACGGGCAGCTTCTTCCATTTTGGAAGGGCTGTCCTTTTTCATGAAGAGACATCTGCTGTGAGGGGATTTGCAGCTCTGTTGTAACCAGATGGAGACAATGTATTTTCAGGATGGAAGAAGATTGGATGAATACCTCCGTCAGTGGAGATTTATCCGGCCACCTCTGTTACAATAAGGGAATCCGATCATGCAGGAGGTAGAGCAACCTTGATCTATGGAGTAGGGCACGATGTACTTGAGATCAAACGGCTGTCCATTCTGATCAGCGGCCCGCAAGGTGAGAAATTCATGAACCGGGTGCTGACCGAGCAGGAACTCGCCATCTCCAGAACCAAAGGCGCCAAGCTAAACGAGTTTGTTGCCGGACGATTTGCCGCCAAGGAAGCGATCACCAAAGCTTTTGGCTGCGGAATCGGCCGTACGATTAATTTTACCGATATGGAAATACTGCCGGATGCCCTGGGCAAGCCGATCGTCCAGCTGTCCAAAGCCGCATGGGACAGATTGAATCTGGAAGGTGGAGCGGCAGCCTATCATATACATCTGAGCATTTCACACCAGACAGAGATTGCTTCGGCATTTGCTGTCGTAGAGAGAATACAGGCTTGAACAAGGGAGAATTAGAATGTCCAATATAACAGCAGAACAGGAAGCGAAGCGTTATTTCAGCCGCGAACTGCTGGCATGGTATGACGAACACAAGCGGGATCTGCCCTGGCGGCGCAGCCGGAATCCGTATCATATCTGGATCTCGGAGATTATGCTCCAGCAGACCCGGGTCGATACGGTTATTCCGTATTTTCTGCGCTTTGTCGAGAAGTTCCCGACCGTAGAGATTCTGGCGAATGCGCCGGAAGAGGAAGTACTCAAGTGCTGGGAAGGGCTGGGATACTATTCGCGCGCCCGCAATATCCAGTCTGCTGCCAAGCAGGTGGTAGAGCGTCACGGCGGTATCGTACCGGATACGCCGGAAGAGATCTCCGCACTGAAGGGAATCGGTCCATATACGGCGGGCGCTGTGCTCAGTATCGCCTACAATGTACCCGTGCCTGCCGTCGACGGCAACGTGATGCGGGTGCTGTCACGCTATTTTTGCCTGGAGGATGATATTGCTAAGAATCCGACCCGGATCAAAATGGAAAAGCTGGCCGGCGAGTTAATTCCTGCCGGCAGAGCCTCCGATTTCAACCAGGCGCTGATGGAACTCGGCGCGCTGATCTGTACGCCCAAGTCGCCGCACTGCCTGACCTGTCCCGTCATGAAGCATTGCAAAGGACGAATTAACGGAATGGAAGAGCAGCTGCCGATCAAGACCAAGGCCAAGCCGCCGCGTCCGGAGCATCGTCTGCTGGCGGTGATCGAGGGCGAAGGGGAACATGCGGGTAAAGTGTTGATTCGTCAGCGTCCGGCGACAGGACTGCTCGCACGCATGTGGGAGCTGCCGCATGTCATCGCGGAAGAATCCAAAAAAGCTGGCGCCGGTGCCGGTCTATCCGAAGAAGCAGCCATGCAGCGGCTGAGTCAGGCGCTGCATAATGAAGGCGTGGATATACGGCCGGGTGAAGCATGGATGACTGCAGAGCATACATTTAGCCATATTCAGTGGTATATGCGTGTGTTCCTCTGCACTGAAGTGAATGCATCCGCTGAGCAGGCAGCATCAACTGCAGCCGAAAATGCATCTGCGAATACGAATGCCGACGTATCCGTAAAGGATACAGACCCATCGGCCATTCATACGGATGCCAAGCCATCTCGCGGTACCCGTCAGCCGCAGGTGAGCAAGATGCAGGAGCTGGAACAGGGTACGCTCGATATCAAGCTCTCGGGCACAACCCCGGAGAGCCTGGAGAATATCCGCCAGCAGCTGGCCGTCAGCGCGGCAACCGACACGATGGACAAGATCAGTCATGTGGCCGAGCAGCAGGAAGCCTATGCGGCCGTACCGAGCACACTGCTTGGTGAAGCCTTTGACTATGATTACCGCTGGATCAGCCGGGAAGATATGGAGAAGTACGCGTTCCCCAATCTGTTCCTGAAGATTCTGCAGCAGTATTTTAACGAGAAATAGATAGATAAACAGATACAGATACATCTTAAGAGTCTCTGCCAGATCCAATCGGCCGGGACTCTTACTATGTGGTCGGGATTCTACAGTATACCCATACTGAACTCCGAAGCTGCACTGCAAGATAGGGTAACTGATTAGGTCGTTCGAGAGCCGGGTACTCGTTAGATAGGAGAAAACGGAACGGTCTATGCGGCTGTTCACTAACAGCATGGAGGAGGGATTATCATGTCCAGAACAATAGCCATGGTCAAAGGGACCATCTGGGCACCGGAGCGCAAACAGTATGATGATCCACTGACCGGCGTACAGGTGCATCAACTGACCGATTACAGGGGACACAGCCGGCATCTGCATTTTACCCAAAATGGGCTGTATGACGAAGGCAGACGTCTACTGTTTGTATCCGACAGGGACAACAGCGCCAACCTGTTCTCGATCCATCTGGTGACCGGAGAGATGACCCAGCTGACTACCTATACGAATAACGACGAATTGGGCGTCTGCCTGACCCCGGATGGACAGCAGGCGCTGCTGCAAAAGGAGGATACCATCTCGCTGCTGGACTTGACCTCTTTCCGCGAGCGGGTCAAATACCGCTGCCCCGAAGGATTCCGGCTGGGCAATATCAGCTGCACGGCGGATGGTGAATCGGTACTGACATGTATCTGGAGGAATCGTTGGTCCGGGATGGATTATGAAGACAGGAATCTTCCTACATCAGAAGCCTCTCCGCTGCTCAGCCAGATCATAACGATCGATATACAGACCGGACGATCAGAGATCATCCACGAGGAGCCAAGCGTCATTACACATGTTCATGCTTCACCCGTGCACCCCTGGCTGCTGACCTTTTGCCATGAAGATCCATGGTCTCAGGTCGATCACCGCATCTGGGGAATGGATTTGCGCACCGGCGAAGTCTGGCCGATCCATTCAAGAGTGGAACCGGGCGAGGCTGTAGAAGGTGAGCATTTCCTGAACGACGGCGAGATGATCGGTTACCATGGAATACGCTCGGATGGCACATCCTTCTGGGGCAGCATCCGTTACGATAACTCCAATCGACAGGAGCAGCCTATCCCATTCGCCATCTGGCATGCCTACCTGGACAGCCAGCAACAGACCGTCACAGACGGCCAGGCGGAGGTGCAGACCCTCAGCCTCTGGAGAAGGAGTTCGAATGGAGCTTATGACGGTCCACGCATACTATGCGAACTGAAGTGCAGCTTCCATTCCAATAAAGTCCATTCCCACCCCATCATCACCCCCGACGGCCGCCGCCTCTTCTACACCAGCGACCGCACCGGCTACGCCAATATCTACATGGTCGAACTCCCTGATGATATTACCACGCTGCCTCTATGGCAGCCGTAAAAGCCAAAAGGGAAGAGAAGAGGAATAAAGCAGTACACAACCGTATGGAGCTGCTTTATTCCCCTTGCGTTTGGTTTGTGCTGGCTTAACCGGAGGACGTGCTCTTATTCCTTTTCGGAGTGGAGTGCTGCCATCCGCATTGCCAAACTGAATATCAACAGCCACCTCCAAATGGCAGCAAAAACAGCACAAAACAGCAAAAAAGCTGCCCATAAACTACAGGCAGCCTTCCGCTCATCACCGAGTAAACACTGCCGCATAAGCAGCCCACCCAATGATGCAAATATATCGTTGCTGTTAAGTAAGAAAGGGGATCTTTCGATTACTTCGCAGCAGTGTAACGTGCGTTTACAGCGTCCCAGTTTACTACATTCCAGAAAGCGGAGATGTAATCAGGACGTTTGTTTTGATATTTCAGGTAGTAAGCGTGCTCCCATACGTCCAGACCGAGCAGTGGAGTCAGACCTTCCATTACCGGGCTGTCCTGGTTAGCAGTGCTTGTGATTGCCAGTTTGCCGTCTTTGCCGACAACCAGCCAAGCCCAGCCGCTACCGAAGCGAGTTGTAGCCGCTTTGGCGAAATCTTCTTTGAATTTGTCAAAGCCGCCCAGTTCACTGTCGATTGCAGCTGCCAGTTCACCAGTAGGTGCGCCGCCAGCATCAGGACCGATAACTTCCCAGAACAGGCTGTGGTTGTGATGTCCGCCACCGTTGTTGCGTACGGCTGTACGGATATTTTCAGGTACACTGTTCAGATCGCTGATCAGTTCATCCAGGCTTTTGCTTTGCAGTTCAGGAGCGCTTTCCAGAGCAGCGTTCAAGTTGGTTACGTATGTGTTATGGTGACGATCGTGGTGAATCATCATCGTTTGTTCGTCGATGTGGGGTTCCAGAGCGTTGTTAGGGTACGGTAATGCTGGTAATTCGAATGCCATCGTAAAATACCTCCTGAGATTTGGATTGGGGATACCGATAAAAGAAGTCCCCTATGTAGATAAACATGTTACTGTCTCTATTAAACCGTATATTTGAGACTAAAGCAACATTTGTGTTTAGAAAGTCCATGTGGCGCGGGCTGCGGAGGATTTTATTTTTATTTCTACTTCACTCAATCAGGGGGAATCGTACGTTATCTGTTGTGTTTTTACACTCCGCTGTATCCAGGTGAGATGGATTGTCAGACGGAATTTTACTCCTTGGCCTGCAGTAATAGGGAGAAAACCGATGGCAGGAGGAATGGGTAAATGCACATATGCTGTACTATTCCAGTGCAGGTAGAGTCTGCCATACGTCCGGCGTCCTTTTTTTATCGACATAATATAAGCCATAATGCTTAATTATGACAAAAAGTATAGTGACATGACGATGGTAGTGTTATACTTGTATTTGTTGCTAATATAATTTCAATTCGAGATGTCACTTTTACAATGAATATTTATTAAAATTAATCGATATTCATACAGGCATGAGGTGTTAACAATAATTGTATTTTGCTAAAGCAAATTGGCGAAAAACGGAGATATGAAGCGCTTTCATAAGAAAAGTGATGTAATTCCGCGAAAGTTGTGGTTTAATTAACATTGAGATTATATTGTGCAATTATTTGCGCTTTTTTGCCGTATTATCGTCTTCCTGTACAGCAGGATTTTACACAACTCTTTATGTAGGGCGTATGGGGTAGTATACGCAAATGTCCTTCTTTTTTGTGTTGTAGCATGATTGTCAGGGGTTATTAACGAAACGGTGTTTATCAAGCTGATGAAAAGGGAGTTTGGATCATGAAAATTCGTTCCTTTAAGCTAAGTGATTTGAACCTTGTGAAGGAGCTGCTTCAGGTAGCTCTGTCGGAAGAATGCTATGAGCATACAATGGGACCTTTTGCGAGACAATTGTCCTGGGATTCCGAACTGATTATGGTTGCGGAGCAGGGAGAAGAAATTATTGGCTTGTTAATTGGTACGATTGACCGCAATTTCGGTTGTTATTACCGTATTGCTGTTCATCCGGATATGAGAGGCAAAGGAATCGGCAAAGCGCTGGTCGCAGCTATGGAGAAACGTTTCCAGCAGCGTAATGTCAGCGGAATTATGATCGCAGGAGACGAGCATAACGAGGCGGTAATGCCACTGTATGCAGCTCTGGGCTATGATGAGAGCAAAATTCTTCGTACGTACGAGAAGTTGAGCATTGTAGCAGCTAACGCATAATATTATAGAGATAACTTAGAAGATAATTACAGATTAAATCATACTGTTTTGTATATATGGACACATCTTGCCTTCCAGCTTTATAAGGGATGCAGGTGTGTTTTTCTATTTTTTAGACGTATTTCCAGTTGGATCAGGTATAATGGAAATGGAACCCTGTTTCCGTCCAAAACAGACAGACAGAGTGTTCCGGGTGATCTGTCAAGAACGGTCAACATGCAGAGGCATCTCATGAAATAACGGCGTATTTGGGAATGTATTTTTCAATGGATGCATTCATTATGATAACGTCTGTCGTCCGTTCGAAGTAAGATAGACAAAGACATAAGTACACAATGAATCCCATAAATAGTAAGCCGACACCTGTCGGCAGGAGGTGACAGTGAGTGACGCAGCAGCAACAGACGATACCAAGCCCGACAACAACAAGATGGGAACAGCTCAAGCTTGAGATCAAGGAAGCTGCGCCATCGCTGGGAATTGACGATATTGGCTTTACGACTGCGGACCCTTTCCTGTTTTTGAAGGAAGTGCTGGAAGAACACCGGCGCAAAGGGTACGAATCCGGCTTCGAAGAACCGGATCTGGAGAAGAGAATCAACCCGTCACTAACCCTGGAAGGCGCACGCTCGATCATCGCCATCTCGGTGACTTATCATTCCAAAATGGAAAATCCGCCACGCTCGGAGCCCGGCCAGTATCGGGGCATTATGGCGCGCTCGGCCTGGGGCCGGGATTATCATCATGTGCTGCGTGACCGGATGCAGCGACTGGAAGACTTTATCCATGAACGGGTGCCGGAGGCGCGAATAGAGAGCATGGTCGATACCGGCGCACTCTCGGACCGGGCGGTTGCCCAGCGTGCAGGAATCGGCTTTTTCGGCAAAAATTGCGCGGTGATCTCGCCGACGCTCGGTTCTTGGATATTCCTCGGTGACATGATCACCGATATTCCGTTTCCGCCGGATACGCCGGTGACCGAGGACTGCGGCACATGCACCAAATGCATTGATGCCTGCCCGACCGGCGCACTGGTCGGACCGGGACAGCTCAATTCGCAGATCTGTGTATCCTTTCTGACGCAGACCAAGGGAATGCTGTCGGACGAACATATGCGCAAGATCGGCAACCGGCTGTACGGCTGTGATACCTGCCAGATCGTCTGCCCCAAAAACAAAGGCAAGCACTGGAACCACCAGGAAGACCTACGTCCTGATCCGGAAAAGGCCAAGCCGCTGCTGCTGCCAATGCTCGATCTGAGCAACAAGGAGTTCAAGCAGGAGTTTGGCGATACGTCAGCGGCCTGGCGCGGCAAAAATCCGATCCAGCGCAATGCGATTATCGCGCTCGGCAATTTCAAGGATAAAAGTGCAGTACCGCGTCTGACCGAAATGCTGCTCAAGGATGTGCGTCCGATGATTCGTGGCACGATTGCCTGGGCGCTCAGCCGAATCGGCGGTCCGGATGCTCTGGCTGCGGTAGAGCGTGCTCTGGAACGCGAGCAGGAACAGGACGTTATCGATCGATTGATCGAAGCGAAAAGGATACTGGAGGAGGAATCCGAATGACCGATGCACCTCATGCGGCGAATATGCTGCTCCCGCATCTGCAGCAGCCGACAACATTGTATTATGCCGAAATGGATTCACCTGTCGGCCCGGTGACACTGCTGCAATCGGCAGATGGATTATGCCATCTGGAATTCCGTTCGTATGCCGAGGCGCAGCCCGGGCTATCCGCCTGGTCCCGCCGCTGGTACGGGAAATATGAGCATGTGCATTCACCGTCACAGCTGAGTGAAGTCGTGCATCAGCTGGGGCAGTACTTTGCCGGAGAGCGGCGTGAATTTGATCTCCCGTTGGATCTGCGGGGAACGGACTTTCAGCGTCAGGTCTGGCAGGCATTGCAGGTGATCCCATATGGTGAAGTCGTCTCGTACAAATGGATCGCTGCCCATATTGGCAGCCCGTCTGCCGTACGTGCTGTCGGGGGAGCGAATAACCGGAATCCGGTCTCGGTCATCGTACCGTGCCACCGGGTGATCGGCATGAATGGTCAGCTCGTCGGATACGGTGGCAGGCTGCACCGCAAGGAGCTTCTGCTGGAGTTGGAGGGATATGCACGCCAGGCGGTGCTTTTCTGAATAAAGGAATCGGCGGCTTTGAATCTTCTCGCTTGAATCCGGATCAATGAAATGAAGTATCTATCATTGTAAGCCAAAGGGGATTGCTGATGAGGTACGTGAGTATAGACAATGTAGAGACCGGACAGCATCTGGGGAAATCCGTTTATTCCAGTAATGGTACAATCCTGCTGTCGGCAGGAGTGCAGCTGACGGTATTTATGATTAATACACTGAACCGGATCGGCGTCACGATGATCTATATTCAGGATGAACAGTTCGCCGATGTGGAACCGGAAGAGATTCTGAGTGAAGCGACCAAGCAGCATATGATCCGGGAGATGAGTGATACCTTTGATGCGGTTCGATCGGGCAAGGACTGGAGCCCGGCCCGTATTACGCTCAGCGTGGAGAATCTGCTGGAGGATATACTGGGCGCGCGTGAAGTGCAGGTACAGCTGACCGATATCAAGACGGCGGATAATGCCCGTTACTTACATGGCATGAACGTCTGTCTGCTGTCTGCGATTATCGGCATGAATACCGGTATGAACCAGCAGCAGCTGCGTGATCTGGCAATTGGGGCACTGCTGCATGATGTGGGCAAAGTGTCCGGCAGTGAAGCTTTTGACGTGATTCCGGGTTCCAAAATGCATCATACCTGGAGAGGATTCGAGCTCATCAAGTCCAAGCGCGATTTCAACCTGATGATTGCGCATGTAGCGCTGCAGCATCATGAACGAATGGATGGAACGGGACAGCCGCGCGGTCTGAATCATGAGGAGATCCACCGATACGCCCGAATTGTAACGATCGCCAATACGTACGATAATCTGATCACATCCAAGGAGCACGGCGGCAAGGGATTGCTGCCGCATGAAGCCTGTGAAGAGATGATGGCACTGTCCGGTACGGCGCTGGATCATGATCTGCTGGTAGAATTTAACCGGATCATTTCCATTTATCCGAACGGTACCGGCGTCCGGCTGTCCACCCGGGAGACCGGGGTTGTAGTGAGCCAGCACCGCGGACTGCCGGGGCGTCCGGTGGTGCGGATCGTACGCGGCAGCGGGGATTCGCTGGATGTCAAAGAGATCGATCTGGCGAATGCTACAACCGTTTTCATTGAAGCGGTGATGAATTAGACAAGATGCAATATCCACTTTGAAAATGTTTGCTAGAGCAGGCGGTAAAATGGTATGATAAGTGCTGTTCATGCCTGCAACGGCAAGGAAAGCCATGTGCTTTTCGAGAACGAAATACAATGAATATACAGGGGTGGCACTTATTATGTGGTGGAACTGGGTCATACCTATCGTGACTCTTATCGTGGGTCTCGTCGGGGGCTTCTTCATTGGCGCATATTACCTGCGCAAACAACTGGAAAAAATGCAAAGCGATCCGCAGATGATGCAGAAAATGGCCAAGCAAATGGGCTATAACCTGAATCCGAAGCAGATGCAGCAAGCACAGCAAATGATGAAAAACGGCGGTGCTCCCAAAAAAGGCGCCAAGCCACAAATGCCTCCAATGGGTCGTGGCAATCAGGGCAAGCGTAGAAGATAATTACATGACAGGCATCAGTACATGAAGGCCTTGAGTGTGGAAGGAGGTCAGCATGGCTGGAATTAAGGATTATACCAACCTGAAGGTCGCAGCACATCGCGACCAGATTGAATATCATATCAAGGAAATTCTCAACCTGATCGGTGAAGATACCGAGCGGGAAGGATTGTTGGAGACACCTGCACGGGTAACGCGGATGTACGAGGAGATTTTTGCCGGATACAGCGTGGACCCGCGCGAGGCGCTGGGCGTTACTTTTGACGAGAATCATCAGGAGATGGTCATCGTCAAGGATATCGTCTACTATAGCCAGTGCGAACATCACATGGCCCCATTCTTCGGCAAAGTCCACATTGGTTATGTACCGAGCGGTAAAATCGCCGGTCTGAGCAAATTCGCCCGTCTGGTCGAAGCGGTTACCCGCCGCCTCCAGGTACAGGAGCGTATTACGAGCCAGATCGCTGATATTCTCGATGAAGTACTGAAGCCAACCGGTGTAATGGTGGTCGTTGAAGGTGAACATCTGTGCATGTGTGCACGTGGTGTCAAAAAGCCGGGCAGCAAGACGATCACGTCGGCTGTACGCGGCGGATTCCGGAATGATGCGCCGCTGCGCGCAGAGTTCCTGTCGTTGATCAAGGATCACTAGGTTCTGAATTGCTGAATAGCTGAATCATCCAAACAAACAAATAGGCAGGCAGTCGTCATCCGCGGCTGCCTGCTTTTTTATATTCGGGTGTGCCTGATATCACTGCAGGTACAAATAGGGTGGTATAGCATGGAGAACCAGTGGGTATATTTTAATCAAAGGCTTGCTCAAAGCTTGCTTTGTAGATTAGACTCTTATGCAAGGTTATTACAGACAGCCTGCTACACATAGAATAGGACGAGTGGAGGAGATTATATGGAAATACGTGAATTTCTGGACCAGAGGCTGACCGAGCTGAACGATGAAGAGAAGACAGCTTTTATCAAGGAAGTGTGCCTGATTCTATACAACCGCAACAATTCGGATCTGATCGTCCGTGCCAAAGTCAATGAGCTGGTACAGCGTTACGAACTGGCTCAGCAGCAGTAATAGGGTGGTCCATTTCAAATATTAGCGTACTCCTCTCCGGTTTGGAGGGGAGTATTTGCTTTGTCCGGCGGCTGTTCTGGTTGAAGGTTACCCTTTCATGCGCTGGACCGCATGGCGGCTCTGCTCCAGGTAATCCAGCGAACGGTGATAGCTGCGGCTAGCTACGCCCAGATACAGAATATCGATAACATTCAGCTGGGTGATACGCGATGAAGTGGCGCCGCTGCGGATCTCGTCTTCCAGGGCAGAGATATAGAGAGGGATCATCGCCAGATTGCTGACGGCATTGCTGCCATAGCGCGTGATGGATATGGTGGTCGCTCCGGCATCACGGGCTATTTTCATACATTCGGTAGTGACAGTAGTCTGGCCGGAATAGGAAATGCCGATCACCGTATCCTCCGGCGTCAGCATACTGGAGGCAATCAACTGCCGATCCGTATCGCTGAAAGCAAATCCCGGTTTGTTGATGCGCAGGAACTTGTGCTGCGCATCGCTGGCTACGAGATGGGAAGCTCCGGTGCCAAAAAAGAACAGCCGCTGTGCCCGGTTCAGTGCTTCGATCGCCTGTTCGACATGCAGCGGGTTCAGGACTTTGACCGTATCCCGAATCGATTGGATCGTATTCAAGGATACCTGCTCGATGATTTGCTGGATGGAGTCGGCCGGATGAATCTCCTGATAACCGCCAATAGGAGATTCATCCCGTAGATCGCCGGCGACTTTGAGCATCAGCTCCTGATAGCCTTTGAATCCGGCAGATTTGCACAGTCGGATAACGGCAGCCTGGCTCCCGCCGCTCTGCTCGGCGAGCTGGGCTACAGACAGACCAACCAGCTGTCGGGGATGCTCCAGAATAAAGCTGGCTACTTTGCGTTCGGAAGGGGTGATTGTCCCGATAATCTCACGCAGTCTCACTAATCCTCCATTCATAAGGTTGCTCCTTTGCCCGTAGTTTATAGGTTGAGTCGCAGCAGTCTGTGTAAGCGGATAAAAGATTTTTATGTACGCTGTCCAGTATCCGTCAGATCACTCAAAGCCTTGGAAACGGCAGTATGAAAATCCCTGCGCAGCTGCTGGATCGACTGCTGGCGTCCATAATGTACCCGGTTCGTCAGCAGTACGATCGCCAGCTGCCGCCGAGGGTCGATCTGAATGCTCGTTCCCGTAAATCCGGTATGACCGAAGGCAGTGGAAGAAAGGCAAGAACCCGATACGTCTGCCTCGTCGCCTTGGAGTACCCAGCCGAGTCCACGCCGGACTCCGGGAAGGGCGGGTGTCTGGGTCGATACGGCTTCCTGCATAAGCTGGTTTGAAAGAGAGAGTACAGTGGCTGAACGTTCCTTGGACAGCTGCAGCGGGACAATCGGTGCAGTATGAGTCACGGCTTCCAGCCAGTATTGGGCATAACGCAGCAGATCGCCGGTAGTGGAAAATAACCCTGCATGCCCGCATATACCGCCCAGCGCCCGTGCGTTCTCATCATGAACGATGCCCTGCAAATGGGTACCTGTGTGTGTATCGTATTCGGTAGCAGCGATTGCTGCAGTTTTACTTTTCCCCGGTGTGAATAGGCTGAGCTTCATTTGCAGCGGATCGAAAATAGACCGGGCTGCCCCTTCCGCCAGAGTCAGGCCGGTAATCCGGGTAAACAGCTCCCCGAGCAGAATAAATCCCGGATCACTGTACACCCGTGCCTGTCCGGCTGTATAGGCTGGCGGCATCTGGCTGATCTCCCCGATGACCTCCGGCATTGTCCGGATGGTGGAGTGGAAATCTCCAATTGCAGGCAGTCCCGAAGTATGGCTGAGCAGCTGCCGAATCGTGATCTGCCGGTGTGGACCTGATCGTAGTTCGGTTAAATGCGCTGATGCTGGCTGATCCAGCTCTATCATGCCACGCTGAATGAGTGTCAGAATCAGGGGTAGCGTAACGATTACTTTGGTAAGCGAAGCGCAGTCGTATACAGTGTCTGTATGGACAGGAATCTGCTGCTTTGCTGTATCGACTGCCAGACCAAGCGCCTGATGCCAGGTATGTCCCTGCCAGTATACAGCAGCAGAAGCACCCGGAATGAGCCGCTGATGGCAGGCAGTATGCAGGGGTTCCCACATTTGGTTTAGCTGCTGCAGTTGATCGGATGTTAACGGAGGCGCAGTTGCATGCGCCTGATGTATGGCTGGTGCTGAGTGTATATGTTCATTCACGGTATTCCCTCCATGAGCCGGCGTGTAAATTGTGCATACAATAGTGAGCTTGAAGCAGAATAATATGTTGAATGTTGAATGTTGAATGTTGAATGTTGAATGTTGAATGTTGAACTGGAGACAAAATTTTTATCCAATTGGAGCAGTAAGAATGTCAAAGATTAATTGTATCAATGTGTTACTGTGTTGTTAATTAATATAACCTCACAATCGATACTATGTCACTCAAATTATACACGGAGAAATAATAGTCTAAAATAAGCTTGAAAAAATAAAATATAATTTCAAAAACAAACATTAAGCTCTCTTCAAACATGCTATAATGAACCCGAATTATGCTTGTATGTCAAATTTTATCACAGTAAAGTAGTGGGTCTACTGTAAATAAAACATAAGGGATGAGCATATGGAATACGTAATCGGCATCGATGGCGGCGGTACGACAACGACGGCAGTCGCGCTGGATATGCAAGGTACGCTGCTGGGCCGGGCAGAGGGACAGGCGAGCAATCCCAAGTCTGCTGCCGGGATCGAATATATGGAAAATATACATAATGTCATCTCGAGGCTGTTGGATCATGGTTCATTGCAGTTGGCGCACTGCCGCGGAATAGGAGCAGGGCTGGCGGGTATCTATACTCCCGAAGAATGTGCAGCCGGGGAACAGCAGCTATCCCGATACTGGCAGGAACGAGGCTATACTTCCCCTGCTGTTCATGTTGTGAGTGATGCGGAGACTGCCCTGACTGCCGCTTTTGGTACCAATCTTGGGATTGTAGCGATTGCAGGTACCGGTTCGATAGTTCTGGGGGTGCTGCCTGACGGTCAGCGGGTGCGTGCCGGGGGCTGGGGACATATTCTCGGGGATCAGGGCAGCGGCTATGCGATCGGCCAGCGAACACTGCAGACGGTGATGCTCGGATATGATGGCATTTTACCGGTGAGCGGGCTTACGGAGATGGTGCTGCACCATTATGGAGCCAAGGCGCCAGAAGATCTGCGGTGGATCATGTATCAGCCGCACAATGGCAAGCGGCAGATTGCAGCCGCCGCCAGACTTTGTATACAGGCAGCACAAGCGAAAGACGAACTGGCACAGCAGATCATCCGGCAGGCGGCCGGGGATATGGCTGTATTTGTGATTGCCCTGTTGAACCGGTATCCGCAGCTGGAACAGACAGGCATCGCGGTGACGGGTTCGATATTCCGGTATTCGGAACTGTACCGGGAGACATTTATCCGACAGCTGCAGAACCGTAATCCTGTGCCGTCGGTGCGATTGACTGAACAGGAGGCGGCGTATGGTGCGGCTGTTCTGATCATGAAAGTGCTGGCGGAAAAGAAACATTTCGTGGAACCGGGAGGAGAATAAAAGATGAATCCATCATTAGGCAGGCTGCTGACCGAGCAGCAAAACCCGCGTACGATCGGGATCGACGGCATGACAGCGGAACAGATTCTGAGAGCGATTCATGAGGAAGACCGAACGGTACCGGCTGCGGTGGAGCGCTGTATTCCCGAGATTGCCAGAGCAGTCGAGGCGATCACGGAGAGCTTTCGCAGAGGCGGCAGGCTGCTGTACGCCGGTGCAGGCACGAGCGGCCGACTGGGCATTCTGGATGCGGCGGAATGTCCACCTACCTATGGAAGCGATCCCGAGCAGGTGATTGGCCTGATTGCCGGCGGTACCCGGGCGATCCAGCAGGCTGTCGAAGGTGCGGAAGACAATCCACAGCTGGGACGCCAGGATATCTGTGACTATCAGGTGTCTGACCGGGATGTCGTCGTCGGCATCGCTGCCAGCGGCCGGACACCGTATGTACTGGGAGCGATGCAGGAGGCCCGGGAACGCGGTGCCATCGTTGTCGGCATCAGCAATAATCCCGATTCGGAAATGGGCCGGATCGCTGCCATTATGATCGAAGCGGTGACCGGTCCGGAGGCTATTCTCGGCTCTACACGCATGAAGGCCGGCACAGCCCAAAAACTGATCCTCAATATGCTGACTACAGCTTCCATGATCCGCAGCGGCAAAGTGTACCGTAATCTGATGGTGGATATGCAGCCGACCAATGAAAAGCTGGCTATTCGTGCCCGGCGGCTGATTCAGCTGGCGACCGAAGCCGAAGACGAGATCGTGGAGCAGGCCTATGCGGCTGCCAAGGGTCATGTAAAGACTGCAATCGTCATGATCCTGCTGCAAATGGATGCCGAGCCTGCAGCAGAACTGCTTCAGAGCAGCAGCGGCATAGTCCGTCAGGCGCTTGATGGGCATGGCAGATAAATCGCTGTGTATAGGCACCATAGAAATCAAGTGCTGCGTACAAGCATTATGGACTTTTACTTATTTCATTACAGGCGTCTGCACATCTGCAGGCGCTTTTGCTATGGGTTCTGTCCCGCTATAGCTCTGCGGAGAGAACTGGTATAATAATAAGAAATACATTTTAATTCAGACAGAATACGGATAAGACGAACTGTTGGAAACGGAGGGAGCAGATTGACAGATAATCAGCAGATACAGCCCACAGGAAATGGGGCGGAGGAGATGCAGCGGCCGGAGGGACTGGAGCAAGCCATATGGTATGAGACACCGCTACTGGGCAGGGAAGTACCGGTATTGCAGCCGCTGGCCTGGGAAGAATTAATGTGCCGCCGGGTCGGTGCCGGCCATCCGCCGGTAGTCCACATGTGGCGGCATACGGACGGTATGACCATCGGTCTGCGGGATCGCCGGCTGTCGAACGCCGCAGCTGCGATGCAGCAGATTCAGCAGGAAGGGACTTCGATCTGTGTGCGTCCTTCCGGCGGGGCAGCCGTACCGCTGCATCCGGGTATACTGAATCTGTCGATCATTTTGCCGAATCCAAGGCACCGGATCAATATTCATGATGATTTCAAATTCATGGCGGAGTGGATCAGCCGTGCGGTCTATCCATGGATTAGGGATGTGCATACAGGCGAGGTGGATGGCGCCTTTTGCCCCGGAGATTATGATATCAGTATCCATGGCCGCAAGTTCTGCGGGATCGCCCAGCGCCGTCAGGCCAAAGCGTATATTATTACGGCCTTTGTCATTGTGGACGGACACGGGGACGAGCTGGCGGCACAGATCCGGCAGTTCTACGAACGGGCAGCCGGCCCTGACGATCAGGGCTATCCAGAAGTCCGGCAGGGAACGATGGGCGGGCTGCAAGAGCTGGCAGGTGTCCCATCGGTTGGCGAATACATGACTGAGCTGCAGCGGCTGCTTCGTAACGGACAGCAATCGGATCTGCTGGATGGCTCACATGTATTCAGTACGGAAGAACTGGATCAGATGATAGCTTATCTGCATGGACGCTACGACGAATAGACAAACAGGCATAGACAGAGGGCGGTCGCTGTCGAGAGACACCTTGTATGAGATGACAGCCGCCGCTTCGTGCCGATTCTTACCAAGCAAAGGAGCAACTGTCCATGAACCCATCTACCCAACACCCTGCTCCTGCCCGAATCGCCCTGATCACCGGCAGTTCCAGCGGATTCGGTCTGCTGACTGCATTGACACTGGCGCAGCAGGGCTTTACCGTAATCGCCACCATGCGTGATCTGAACCGTCGGCAGGCGCTGGAAGAGCAGGCGGCGCAGCAGGGAATGGAGGACCGTATCCGCTGTCTCCAGCTCGATGTGACCGAGGAGCAGAGCATACATATCGCCGTACAGACTGTTCTTCAGCAGTACGGTCATATCAATGTGCTGGTCAATAATGCCGGTTATGCAGCGGGAGGATTTATCAAGCATGTGCCGATGCAGGGCTGGCGGCTTTTCCGGGATATGCACCGTATGCGACGTCCAAGTTCGCTATCGAGGGATTCAGCGAGAGTCTGCGTCATGAGCTGTCTCCATTCGGTGTAAAGGTCGTACTGGTCGAACCGGGTTCCTACCGGACCGATATCTGGGACAAAGGACTGGACAGTATTCATACGGCGCCGGATTCCCCTTATCAGACACAGCTGGAAGCCGTACTCCGGTATTCGCGCCACTCTGCCGAACATGCTCCTCATCCCCGTCAGGTAGCCGAGCTGATCGGACGCATCGTCAACCGTAGACGTCCGCGCCTGCGCTACCCGATTGGACAGGGCAGTGGTCTGCTCGTAATCGCCCGCAGGCTGCTGCCATGGAACTGGCTGGAATGGATCATCCGCCGGGCTACAAAATAATTCCAGAAATAACCTTATAATGATGATTAATGCCTCCACCCAAAGGTTAATACTAGAAGGGACATACAGGAACAGCCGAGAATGAACATACGGCGCCCTGTTTGTATGACAACTTTGATAGACAAAAGGTGAGGACATGAACAACACACATAACAGCAAAAACACATATAAAAGCAAAAACTTCGTCGTATGCAGTCAGTGCGGACACCAACTGGAAAATGTACTGGAACATGTGAAGTACGTATTGAACGGACATTGTGAACACTGCGAGAGCGCAGGCGTTCACTCGGGTGCCAGGCTCAGACGTTCTTCCTGATCATACCGAGAAGGTACAGATCTCACCCGGCGCATATGCGAACCCTAACGAATGGAATGACTAAACATTGAATAGAGCAGCTTCCAGCAGCAATAAGGCATGATCCCTACCGGATATCCGGAGAGATCATGCCTTATTATTTTACAGCTTATTAAATAGGTCGCTGCCTGTGATAGATCTGCACAGCTGAAGGAAAATCACAGCCTCTATGGTGTATGCAGCCATTCGGGAATTGTGCATACACCTATGAAGTTATTGTGCTGTATCGTTCTGCTTTTCGGTATCTTTGGCTGAGCTGCCATTAGTATCCTTTGTCCGGGTATTACTGTTGGATGAAGAAGTGTTATCCGGATCGGTTGTATCTGTAGGACTGTCTTTTTCCTTGTCCGTGGATTTGCCTGCTTCCGAAGCAGGGATCGGCGGCGACAGTGGGGTAGAACCGGAATTTAGTCCGCTATCGTCAGTCGTTCCGTTCAGCATTGGGTCGGTATCCATCTCATCGCCTGTTGCCAGATCAAGATTGCTGAGGAAGTTGGATACATAGCGAAGGTATTCGCGCGGATGCTCCCGGAATTCCAATTCGTGATGCGCACCCGGGATAATCCAGACTTCCGAATTCGGGTTGGTCTGGTTGGCCGCGAGCTGTTCGGCAATCTGATAAGGTGCCTTGTTATCCTGGGTCCCGTGAATAAAGAAGATCGGGAACGGATAATCCTTTTTCTTGACCGTCTGGTAAGGGATCTGGTTCAGGCTGGTCCCGTTGACGACCGGCAGCAGGGTCTCCAGAATCTCGATCGATGGATGCTGCGGCAGAGCCATCTGCTGGCGGATGTTATAATACAGTGTATCCGGCTCCAGCAGGAAGGTGCTGTCCAGAATCATCGCATCCACCTGATCGGTCAGCAGACCGGTCTGCAGTGCGGTTCCGGCTCCCATTGAGAATCCCCAGACGACCAGTTCCTGAGCGCCGCGCTGCTTGGCCAGATCGATGGCCCCGAGCAGCTGCTGGGATTCTTTTTTGCCGCCGGTGGCGACTTCCGGATTGGTCTTGGAGGCGAATCCGTAATCGAACATAATGACATTAAAATTAAGCCGGTGGGCATAATGAGCCAGATCGTACATCGGAATCCATGTTTCCTCACGATTGGCACCATAGCCGTGGCTGAATATAATTGTCTTGGTGGAGTTTTTCTCCGCTGGTATATACCAGCCCTGCATCATCCGGCTGCCATCACGGGCAGGGAAGGTGACATCTTCGTACGCCATATTTTTGGCTTGCATTGGGTTGGAGTAGACACTCGCAACCGTCGGATACGAGAGAACCCAGGCGATATAAGCATGAAGCGCAATGAAGCAAAATAAAAAGAAAAAGACGACAGATAGCAAAAGAGCTACGATGACGTGCTTCACACGGACCTGCTTTGGCTGGATGAGATATGTCTCTTCCGGTTCGGATGAATGGGGCGCTGTATTGCGTTGTGCAGTTGAAGACATAGAGCCCCTCCTGATTTCATAAATAAGTCATGTCTTGCATACATACAGCCGACGAACAATAAGCATCAAACCATCTGCATTTGTGTATTATCGTAAAATGCAGCCTGACCAAAGTCAATTTTGAACGCTGTGATCGCAGGCAGTCTACATTGTTATTATCGACGTATTTCGCTTTACCTTTAGAGTCAGCTTCGATATAATTTATGTAACCATGTTTCATTGAGTGAAACAATAGTGTGGTAAAGTGCTGTTCATCCAAGTCATTGATCAGGGCTGTACAATCAGCCAGCCATTGGAGGCGAAAGGAAATGGAAGACCGCAAATTAACCGTGCGTGCTGTCGAGCGTGCATTAGACATATTACTCTGTTTTACCCGATCCAGCGACCTCGGACTCACGGAAATTGCTTCCGAGATCGGACTACACAAAAGTACAGTGCACCGACTGCTGGCGACTCTGGAGGAAAAAGGCTTTGTCGTGCGTAACAGTGCCACCGACAAATACCGGCTGGGCATTAAAATCTGGGAGCTGTCCACCCATCTGTCACAAAATGACGATCCGGCAACCATGCTGCTGCCTGATATGGAGCAGCTGCGCGAACAGCTGGGCGAGACGATCAGCCTGTACATTCGTGATGGCGACGAACGTCTGCGCATTCAGGCGGTGCAGAGCAATCAGGCGATCCGCCGAGTGGCACAGGTTGGAGCACGGCTGCCGCTGACCGTGGGCGCATCGAGCAAAGTGCTGGTCGCTTTCTCCAGTGAAGCCGAGCAGGAACAGCTGCTGGGCAGCGCCGAATGGCCGCCTACCGTAGACCCGGATATGTACCGCCAGCAGCTGGAGGAAGTGCGCCATAACGGCTACTCCACCAGCTACGAAGAACGCGAACCCGGCGCAGCTGCTGTAGCCGTACCGATCTTCGATAGTGCCGGACAACTGCGCGCATCGCTGTCATTGTCCGGACCGGTCAGCCGACTGTCGATCGACAAGCTGCATGAATACGCGCCTGTACTGATCGCAGCCGCTCGTGAGATGGGTATCAAGCTGCGCTGAACCAAGTTTGGATTGCCAACTGGATTCCGGCAGCAGATAGCTGAGGCGAATGCCGGGCGATGTTGCCTGTTGTTCCTTTGCAAAGAATCCGAAAGGAGCTGGAGCAGCTGTTCCTGCACGTACCTGCGGAGTGGCACTGTTCGAATTTTCCCGTGGATTGCACACGGACTTGAAATTCCGCAACTGCTCCGTCCGGCTGCGATGGATCGGTCTGATTGTGCTGATCGTCGGAGTGAATCTGATCCTCTGGTAAAGTAACAATCTGAAAGCTGCCAGCCTTTTGGTATATAACACAAAAACAGGTGCATATCTGCCGCTCCCGAAACCGGGAAGCAGCAGAATATGCACCTGTTTTATTTTGGAAAAGGTAAGTCTATCTGGCAGCGAAGGCTGTCAATTAAACCGTTTCGCCTTTGTTGGTGTTCTGGATCATCTGACGCAGAACGGTCTGCAGGATACCACCGTTATGGTAGTAGTCTACATCCACAGCACTGTCCAGACGGACAATGGCAGGGAATTCGAACTTGGTGCCATCTTCACGCTGTGCAGTCACATTCAGTACCTGTCCTGGCTTCACATCATTGCTCAGACCAGTGATATCGAATACTTCCGTGCCGTCCAGACCGAGCTGTTTCCAGCTGTAGCCTTCCTGGAATTGCAGCGGCAGTACGCCCATACCGACCAGGTTACTGCGGTGGATACGCTCGAAGCTCTCCGCGATAACCGCTTTGACGCCCAGCAGGAATGTACCTTTGGCTGCCCAGTCACGGGAGCTTCCTGTACCATACTCTTTACCGGCAACAACGACCAGATTCTGGCCTTCTGCCTGGTAGCGCATGGATGCATCGTAGATGGACATTACTTCATCCGTAGGCAGGAACTTGGTTACGCCGCCCTCTGTACCAGGAGCAACCTGGTTACGGATACGAATGTTGGCAAATGTACCGCGCATCATGACTTCATGGTTACCACGACGGGAGCCGTAGGAGTTGAAGTCTTTGCGTTCGACATTGCGCTCTTTGAGATATTGTCCGGCTGGAGACGATGGAGAAATGTTACCAGCTGGAGAAATATGGTCAGTTGTTACGGAATCGCCCATCAGTGCCAGTACGCGTGCGTTGCGGATATCCTGGATATCTGTCATGCCGTTAGCGAGATACTGGAAGAACGGCGGATTCTGGATATACGTGGAGTTGTCATCCCACTCGTACAGTTCACCCTGTGGTACAGGGATCTCGTTCCAGCGTTTGTTGGCAGTAAATACATGCTCATATCTGCTGCGGAACATTTCCGGACTGATCGACAGGCCGATCGTATCACGGATTTCCTTGGAAGTTGGCCAGATATCTTTGAGGTATACAGGCTGTCCTTCCGGATCATGTCCGATTGGATCTTTGGTCAGATCGATATCTACCGTTCCGGCCAGTGCATAAGCAACAACCAGCGGCGGAGATGCCAGATAGTTCATTTTCACCTGGGCATGGATACGTCCTTCAAAGTTACGGTTACCGGACAGTACGGAAGCTACCGTCAGATCGTTATCCGCGATCGTCTGGCTCACTTCATCAGGCAATGGACCGGAGTTACCGATACATGTCGCACAGCCGTAACCTGCCAGATAGAATCCGAGTTCTTCCAAGAATTTGTCCAGACCGGCTTTTTGCAGGTACTCGGTAACGACCAGAGAACCTGGAGTCAGACTTGTTTTGACATAGCCCGGTACTTTCAGTCCGCGTTCTACCGCTTTTTTGGCGAGCAGACCGGCGCCGAGCATAACGCTAGGGTTGGATGTGTTTGTACAGCTGGTAATCGCTGCGATAACGACTGCACCTGCGCCCATTTCGCTGGTTTTGCCGTTCGGATGATTCACGGTGACTTTCTCAGCCAGCTTCTCATCGGACAGGCCATAACCGCCGGATTCAACCGGTGTGCGGATCGCTGTGTCGTAGCTCAGTTTCATATTGGTCAGTTCGATACGATCCTGAGGACGTTTTGGACCGGCAAGGCTTGGTACCACGGAAGCCAGATCCAGCTCGATCACGTCGGTGAAGACCGGATCAGGTGTCTCGGATGTACGGAACATGTTTTGTGCTTTGTAGTAAGCTTCGACCAGCTCAACCTGCTCATCGGCACGGCCGGTGTTGCGCAGGTAGAACAGCGTCTCATCATCGACAGGGAAGAAGCCGATTGTTGCGCCGTACTCCGGAGCCATGTTGGCTACAGTTGCACGGTCAGCCAGGCTGATGTTCGCAAGGCCCGGGCCATAGAATTCGACGAATTTGCCGACAACGCCTTTTTTACGCAGCATTTCGGTAACGGTCAGCGCCAGGTCAGTCGCAGTTGCGCCTTCGCTCAGGCTGCCTGTCAATTTGAAGCCGATAACTTCCGGCATAACGAAGTACAGCGGCTGTCCGAGCATACCTGCTTCGGCTTCGATACCGCCGACACCCCAGCCGACAACGCCCAGACCATTGATCATGGTTGTGTGGGAATCCGTACCTACGAGGGAGTCAGGGAAGACCTGAGTCTCACCATCAATTGTTTTCGTAGCAGCTACGGAAGCCAGATACTCCAGGTTAACCTGGTGAACGATACCGGTAGAAGGTGGAACGGCACGGAAGTTGTCAAATGCAGTCTGTGCCCAGCGCAGGAAGCGGTAACGCTCTTCGTTGCGTTCAAACTCTACATTTACGTTATATTCAAGAGCATCGGAAGTACCGTATGCATCTACCATTACAGAGTGGTCAATAACCAGGTCTACAGGTACGAGCGGGTTGATCTGTTTTGGATCGCCGCCGGCTTTTTTCACGAAGTCGCGCATTGCTGCAAGGTCAACGACTACCGGTACACCGGTGAAATCCTGCAGTACGATACGTGCAGGGATAAATGGAATTTCTTTTTCCTCACGGCCCTCAGCCCATCCCGCGAGTTGCTTAACGTGCTCTTCAGTGATGGCATGACCATCAAATTGACGAACAGCAGCTTCAAGCAGTACCCGAATAGAGAATGGCAGCTTGTCGATGCTGGTGTAGCCTTTTTCTTTCAGCGCTTCGAGGCTGAAATAACGGTAAGTCTTGTCTTTCACTTTCAGTTCACGGCCAACGGAAAATGAATCTTTAACGGACATAGATGAACCTCCTTGAATGAAATACGGCTTACTGGTTACAGGAAAAGATAACATTATTGAAAAAAGAATCAATCCGGAGGAAACAATCTTGTATATACAGAATGCTTGTTTCACAGAATGAAACTTGATTTCAAAATCAATCAACACTCTAAGTATACCGTTTACATGTGAGGTAGTAAAGTGGTTTTTGGTTAATTTCTTGGAATTTTATGGAGAAAATTAAATTGAATGAATCAAACGGAATATTAACTGAAAAAACCGCCATTCCCTGTTCAGTTCAGAGAATGACGGTCTGGATTACGTAAGTACTTTAATCCAGCAAATAATACCAGCAATGATCACAATGGAGGGAAACAGCAGCATACGAATGCCACGAGGGATTTTGATCCACATGTGCAGCAGCTTCATGGTAAATTCATTCCATTTCTCGGGATCGATCAGCATAGAACAACTCCTTAAATGTATGGAATACAGGATATTCACTCCATGGAATGAAGCATATTTTGAAAAGCAAAATCAGGGTCTTCATGCTTGTAGTACGCAAGGAATTCCATATAATCCCCTTCAAAAATTTTCTTTCCACGATGGAGTGCATACAAACGGCAGGGATAGTTTTTCAGTTCATGCAGCGTATGTGTAGACATAATAACGAGTTTTTCCGGATGAGCCGCCAACTGCTGAATCCGGTTCATTATCCGCATCCTTGCTTCAGGATCAATAGCAGAAGTAGGCTCATCGAAAATATACAGCTTTCGTTGCATAAGAGTAATAGCGAGAATACTGAGATAGCGGCGCTCTCCGACGGACATATCTCCATAACGGGTTGTCCATAGGCGCTCCATCATATCCATCTCGCCTGCAGTCATCTGCTGGTCGGTATACGGTTGTTTGGTGATTCGGATCGTATTGCGATAATCGGTATACAAAAAGAAACGAAACAGATCGTATCCGGTCAGCGAAGAAGGGAACAGGATTCCCTGCACCTGATAGAGCGTCTCCTGATCTGCCGGAAGGCCAGTAATGGCAGCGGGCGTATCGAGCACATGGGTGAGCAGATCAAACAAAGTCGTTTTCCCCGCACCATTATGTCCGATCACTACGTTCAGCGTTCCGGGTCTGAATTTCAGTGACAGGCTATTCAGCACTTTGCGATTGGAGCCTTTGTACTGGTAGGTTAAATTTCGAATATTGATATCATGCATGAGCGGCATCCTCCTCTCATAGGCGTCCAGCTACCGACGTGACAGAAATTGCTCGCATGGACATAAACCCGACAATAATATAAACCAGCAAAATGATGAGAATAAGTAGTGGATGATGTACAGGCATGGAGGTGTGTATCAGTTCATTAGACAGCATATACATTATCTGGCGTGCGACTTCAAACGGATTAACAAACAGGGTCAGCGTACCCAGCCAGCCGGGTAGCGTAAAATCGTTCGTCGATATCAGGAAAAATAACAACAGCAAAATACTGACCATCGTGAACAGCGATTCCTGCTTTACCCGTAGTAATAACAGCCAGATGAAAAATAATGATAATGCAGGAGTGACAATTATACAGGCAACCAGCATTACAGCCATAAACAAGAATATATCAGAGAAATGAGGAAGGATCAGCGTTCCCACGAGCGTCGCAAACAACAGCATCGCTATCAGCACCGCTGCAAACTGCGTTACCAGTTGGGAGAGTATAACGGTATATTTGGAGCCGGAAATAAATTTAAATACTTTTAATGCACCATTCTCCCGCAGTCGAATTAGATTAAGCGGCCCATCAATCGACAGCAAAAAGATAATGTAAGCTGCAAACACGCTCGTATGCAAATAAAAAAGCTCAGGTGCTGGCGAAGAAACGAGCCAGCTGTAATGCGAAAAGAAGAAGAGAATATTTGGAAAAAGCAAATACCAGCCAAGCGAAAATTTGTTGCTGATCAGCATTTTGGCAAACAGTCTTATGTACTCACTCAGTATACGAATACGTTGCCGTAAAGGAACGGTACTTACGTGCATGGATGTCCTCCTTGTATATTGATATCCTGCTGCTTTGTTGCTATTTCTAAATGCTCTATTTTATTAGATCGCCATAATGCCTTGGGTATAGAGCAATCTGCAATATAATGCCCCCTTTTTGTTTTATTAATTGAATACATAGCAGGAATGCCAAAGATTATACCAAAAAAAAATTCAACTTGCCTGTTTGCATATATGACGATATCGATATAAAAAGCGTTATAACAACGAATTTTTGAACCGCTGGATAAACAGACGCGCCGCCCGGGACAGGGAGTGATCCCGTGAAGTGACCAGGCACAGGTAGGACTTGCCCTGAGCCGGCAGCTGAAACGGAATATTAACCATCTCCGGATTGTCCGGTGTAGTATACGCCTGCAGCGAGTAGCTGGTGGCGACGGTCACCGCGAGATTGGATTTCACCGCTTTGATCAGGGCATCGACGTTGTTGCTTTTGAACAAAATATCCACATCCGGGCCAATCATTTTGACAAATTCGATAATATTCGGATCATTGTACAGCACAAAAGGAACCTTCAGCAGATCCTGCTTTTGAATGGAGTCAATCTGGGCCAGTGGAGATCTGGCGTTGGCTACAATAATCACCCGATCTTCCGTCAGCTTGTCGAACAGCAGACCGGGATGGCGGTGCAGCAAATGCTCCTTCATCTGTACGAATCCGAGATCACTCTGTCCGCTCTGCACGTCTTCAATGACCCGTTCGGTGTTATCTTCGGTAATCTCGATCCGGCAGCCGGGAAATTCATGCTTCATATCCGTCAGGATATCGATCAGCAGGGAGATCGGTCCCGGGATCGCAGACAGTCGCAATTTGGCATTGTTCATTTCACTGTAGCTGCTGGCTTCGAGCTTTAGCTCGCTAATCTGGTTGAGAATGCCGGCGATTTTGGTTGTGATCTTTTCCCCTTCCGGAGTCAACACGGCGCCGGTACGCGAGCGAGTGAAAATGGGCATGCCGATCTCTTTCTCGAATAGAGAGATCGAGCGGCTGATGCCGGTCACTGTAATATGCGCATTCTCGGCAGCCCGTGTGAATGAACCGGACCGGGCCACTTCCATAACATGCTTGAGCTGTTCGATATTCATTGGTTTCCTCTTTCCTGTACTTTTAGTTCACTTACGTCTACTTTTGGAGAATATATTGTACTTGGAGTATATGATATATTGAGGGAAAAGTAGAGTGGAATCTCTAAAATTTTCGGGAGGATGAGGGAGAACCAATGAAATCCAGAAAATATATCGTATACGGTGTGGTAATCGTGTTAATCGTGGCGGGCATTTACGGGCTTGTCGCTTTCGGTAAAAAAGGCATCGGCAGCGGTCAGGCCTCTTCACAGCCTACTGCCTATGTGGAGTCCGATACAATCAGCGTCAGTTTCAAAGTCGCCGGCCGAATCAAGGATGTGCTGGTGGACGAAGGGGATATGGTGAAGAAAGGACAGGTCATTGCCCGGCTCGAAAGTCAGGAGCTTAATGACAAGACCGCCCAGGCCCAGGCTGCTTTGCAGGCTGCCCAGGCGAATGTAACCCAGGCGCAGGCAGGCGTATCCCAGGCCAAAGCAGGCATCGTCCAGGCGCAGGCAGGCGTTACGCAGGCCCAAGCAGCGGTTGGTGTGGCCGAGGCCAAGAAGCAGCAGGGCAACGTCGCTGTCAAAGTAACCTCACAATCCGCTGCCAGCAAAATTGCCCAGGCCCAGGCTGCTGCTAACGCCGCCAAAGCTAAATGGGAAGCGGTCAAAAGCGGAGCCAGACCGGAAGAGATCACCCAGGCAAAGGTCAGTGTCGATTCCGCCAAAAAGACACTCAACACTGCGAATAAATCACTGGAACGGGCGCAAAAGTTATTCGATGCCGGACTGGCTGCAGATGCCTCACTGGATGATGCCAAAATGAAGCAGCAGCAGGCGGCCGCCCAGTATGAAGCCGCTGTGCAAAAGCTCAAACTGGCGCAAAATGGAAGCCGTCAGGAAGAGATTGACGCCGCCAAAGCCCAGTACGAGCAGGCACTCGCCGCTGTCAAGGAAGCGCAGGCAGGCGCGGGTCAGGTGGATATTCAGGCCCAGGATGTCAAAGCCGCCGAAGCTTCCGTGCATCAGGCACAGGGAGCCGTATCCCAGGCAGACGGCACCGTCGCTCAGGCCCAGGCTGCCTATGAGCAGGCCCAGTCGATGGTGGAAGCCGCCCGTTCACAGGTCGCCCAGGCGAAGGCAGCGCTGCAGGAAGCCAAGACCTATGTCGGCTATACCGAACTTCGTGCACCGGTGGACGGCGTGGTCAAGTCGCGTTCCCTGCATGCAGGTGAAATGGCCAGTGCGGGTTACACCATCTATTCACTGGAAACGTCCAATCAGCGGTGGGCCAAATTTTATATTAATGAAACCCAGCTGCATGGTCTCAAAGTAGGCGACCCGGTCACCGTGAAGCTATTATCGGATGGCAGTGAAGTGAAAGGCAAAGTCAAAGTGATCGATGCCGCCGCAGACTTTGCCATTCAAAAACCAAGCCAGAGTTCGGGAGATACCGACATACGCGCTTTTGGCGTGAAAGTGCTGTTGACCGGATTGTCTGCGAAGGTGCCGACCGGGGCGACGGTCATTTATCCGGTTCAGGGAGAGCAGTAAAATGAGCCGGCTGAGTGTATGGCATGTATTTCTCGAAGAATGGAGACAGATGGTACGCGACCGCAAGCTACTGGTCATTTTATTGCTTACGCCCATTCTGTATTCCGTGTTGTTCGGGTTCCTGTATTCGCATGAACGGATTACCGAAATGGCTGTCGTCGTGTACGACGGAGATAATTCGCAGCTGAGCCGCCAGATTATCCAGGCCTTTGATGCGACCGATACCTTTGCGGTAAAGGGTCAGGTATGGAATGAAGAAGAAGTCACTCTGGAGGTGCAGAGCGGGGAAGCCAAAGTAGGGATAGTGATTCCCGATAACTTTGCAGCCCGGTTAAAACACGGGGAGAATGTGCCGGTGCTGACACTAATCGATGGCAGTAATATGATGTACTCCAACAGTGCCAGCCGGATCGCCAATCAGGTGATCAGCAGCGTCAGTGCAGGTGCTTCCCTGCAGACACTGGAGCAAAAAGGAATGAACAGCGACCAGGCGTCCTCTGTGCTGAGTACCATTCCATTTCGCTCCAGAGTGCTGTTTAACCCGGTCTATAATTACAAGCTGTTTATGCCGCTGGGTGTGATCGCTGCGGCTCTGCAGCAGTGTCTGCTGCTCGGAATTGCTCTGTCCTGCACACGGGACAAGGAACAGGGAACTTGGGCGCGCTTTGCTGCCTGGCGGTTAACGCCGTGGCGGCTGGCAATAGCCAAGCTGCTGCCGTATTTTCTGGCCGGTATGTTCAATGTGGTGACGACCTTCGGGATCTCCTGCATTGCTTTTCATATTCCGTTTCATGGCGCGGTGCTGCCGCTGATCGTGGTGTCGATCGCATTTAATTTTGCATTATGCGGGCTAGGGTTTGTATTCAGTTTGTTCAGCAAGAGCAGGCTGGATGCGACGCAGACACTGATGCTGATCGCGGTACCTTCATTTATGCTGTCCGGGTATACATGGCCGCTGGAGGCGATGCCTGCGCCGCTGCGCATGATCGGTGAATGTCTGCCGCTGACCTATTTCCTGGAAGCGGTCCGTAACATCACACTTAAGGGACTCGGCTGGACCCATGTCTGGCACGATGTGATGGCGCTGGGCGTGATCGGAATGGTGGGGTTGCTGCTGTCCTTCCTGCTCTATCCATTCGTCTTCCGCCAGCATGCGGCAGAGGAAACGCCGTCCGAGGCTGGCGCAGAGCTGCCGGTCAAAGGATGATTGGATGGAAGAGTGAGTAATGTATCATTTGCAGCGATATAATGGGCAAATATGTGCATAGATGAAATAAACAGATGCATAAGCAAACAAGCCATGTCCGCATATAACGGGCATGGCTTTTTAAGTAGGATGTGATGCCGCATCATGTTAATGGATTGTACAAATAAATGCTATAACTGCCTATTCAGAAAAATCACTCTAAAATAAGGTGTCCGCCACACTCAAATGACTTTGCTGTCACGCCACACATACTCGTACATCCTTCAACCGTTACTCGTAAAAATTGCGTACCCAGCGGTGCTTCTTCAGCAACTCTACCTGTTCCTGCGGCAGACCTTTACCATCACCGATCGCCATATTGCGCTCGACATTGCGTACAGAGCGCATACCCGGAATAACGGTGGAGACAGCCGGATGACTGAGTACATAGCGCAGTGCGGTTTCAGCCATCTGGTCGGTAGAGATGTTCAGTTCCTCGGTGATACGTTGTATCCGATCATATACCTGCTGCTTGCGATCATCACGGAAATAGCGATTGCGGAAGTCGCCCTCCGAGAATTCCGAATCTGGAGTAATCGTACCGGTCAAAGCACCTTCATCCAGAGCGACACGGACAATGACGCCGACATTGTGCTTCTGGCAGGCGGGCAGCAGCTCATCCTCGGGACTTTGATCGAAAATGTTATAGATCACCTGCACCGTATCTACTACACCGCTCTCAATCAGCCGGATCGCATTGGCAGGCTGATGATCATTGATCGAGATGCCGAAATGGCGGATTTTGCCCTGATCTTTCAGTGTTTGCACACCTTCCAGCCAGTCACCCTGACCTACCCATTCATCCGACCAGACATGAAACTGCTGTACATCGATGACATCGAGCTTGAGATGGCTCAGGCTCTTCTCGGTGCTGGAGATAACATGTTCTGCAGTAAAAGCGTCCGATGAAGGGATACCTCCGGGAGCGGGCCAATTTCCATTTTTCGGTGGAATCTTGGAGGCGACATAGATGTGTTCGGAATGCTCTCTGACAACCTGACCGACCAGCTTTTCGCTGTGTCCATCACCATATACAAGTGCCGTATCGATAAAATTAAGCCCCAGTTCAATAGCGCGGTTCAGCGCCTGAAGGGATTCATTATCATCGGCACCGAGCCAGGCCGTTTTGCCGATTCCCCATGCGCCATAGCCAATCTCCGATACATTCAAGCCTGTTTTACCGAGTGTTCTGTAGTTCATCATCTGTTCCACCTCCCTGATAATTGGAATGGTAATCGCTACCATTCTATTCCTTTTAACCACCATACGCCCATTATTGTCGGCAATAGATGGGAAAAATGGTCCACACTACAGGAAAATCAACAAATCATGCGCTCTTACATACAGGAACTGATCGATACATGGATAGACCGATATCGTGAGATTACAGCTGCGCTGTCGGACGGATAATAATCTCGTTCACATCCACATCGTCCGGCTGCTCCATGGCAAAGGCGATTGCGCGGGCGACCGCTTCCGCGGGCATAGCGAGTGCATCGTGGGCTTCTTCCAGGCGGGAGCGGATGTCCGGGTCGGTCACGCCTTCGGCAAATTGGGTACGGGTGATGCCCGGTGAAATGATCGTGACCCGCAGCTTGTCGCCGGCTTCCTGGCGCAGCCCTTCGGAAATGGCCCGTACCGCAAACTTGGTACCGGAATAGACGGCCTGGTTGGGGACGGTCTTGTGTCCCGCTGTCGAAGCGATATTGATGACATGGCCGCATTGCTGATGACGGAATACAGGCAGGGCGGCAGCGATGCCGTACAGCACGCCTTTGATATTAACGTCCACCATGGCGTCCCAATCTTCCACTCGCAGATCATCGAGCGGAGAGATGGGCATCACACCGGCATTATTAATAAAAGCATCCAGCCGACCATACTGCTCGCAGGCCAGCTTGACCAGATTAGCCATATCGGCCTGGCTTCGTACATCCGTAGCAGCATATACCGCCTCGCCGCCCGTGCGGATAATACGCTCTGCCAGTGCTTGCAGCCGGTCCGGCCGTCTTGCGCCGAGCACCAGCTTGACGCCACGTTCAGCAAGCAGGATGGCTGCTGCTTCTCCAATGCCGCTGCTGGCTCCTGTAATGATCGTGACTTTATTGTTTAGACTCATGGATATTCCTTCTTTCTCCTGTTGTATTGACCGGTTATTGGATACACCGGGCTTAACTCAAGGATAAGGAAAAGCCAATGCAGACAGGTAGAATATTGCTGTTCCTCGCTTGCCTATTCCTGTCTGGATTCACTACAATAAGCACCATACTCACCGTCGGCCGTCTGCTGACCCGAAAGGAAAATAACAATGAATCCATTGAGTGCATCCCCGGATATTTCGGTACATCTTCAAGAACTGGCTGCCCTGATTCAGCGGCATACCGGTACAGATGGCACACACATTACAGCCATTCCCGAACTGCGTCTCAGACGCTCTTCCCGACGGATCGAGCCGACGCACAGCGTGCTGACGCCTTCGCTGTGCATCATTGCGCAGGGAGCCAAAATGGCATCGCTGGCTGATGAAAGCTACCATTATGATGCTTCTTCCTATCTGGTCACTCCGGTGCATCTGCCGGTGAGCGGCAAGATTACCGAAGCGTCGCCGAATACTCCTTATCTGAGTCTGCAATTAACGCTGAATCCGGAGCGGGTTCTGGATATTATTCGTGAAAGTAATCTGCAGTGGGATGGACAGACCGGACGCGGCATTCTGGTCAGCCGGTCGGCGCCACCGCTGCTGGAGTCTGCGCTGCGGCTGGTTCGGCTGCTCGACACCCCGGAAGATATGCCGGTGCTGGCTCCGCTGATGATCCGTGAAATCATATACCGGGTGTTGAAGGATGAACAGGGAGCGTGTATTGCCCAGTTTTCCTTTCCCGGCAGTCATGCCCATTCTGTTCTCCGGACAATCCAGCGTATTCATCAGGATTATGCCCGGCCCCTGCAGATCGAGCAGCTCGCCCGGGAAGTCCATCTGAGCCCGTCAGCGCTGCACAAGCATTTCAAAAAAGTAACAGCAATGAGTCCGCTGCAGTATCAAAAGGCGATCCGTCTGCAGTCTGCTCGCCGTCTGCTGCTAACCGAGCATATGGAAGCGGCAGATGCCGGATTCCGGGTAGGGTACGAGAGTCCTTCCCAGTTCAGCCGGGAATATGCCCGGATGTTCGGACGTCCGCCGATCAGCGATATGCGGCATCTGCGTGAGAATGTAGACGCGGCGAATGAATATACTTAATGTATTGTTAGCTGAATATTATGGACATGTTGAGAAGAGGAGATCTGCGGCGTGCAGCGGGCTGGGGGAGAACGAAATGGATGGAATACGACAATCCGGATGTGGATAGGGCCTAGGAGCAGGTGTAACCGCCAAAGTTTTTTTGCAGCCTTCCCTATGAACATTTATACTGAATAGAGGCCGAATTGCGGCCTGTCTGCTTTATCTTTTCATAATGAATCATTCGGTACTGCAGACGATGATAATGGTAACGATAGACGATGAATTTTAACATGCCTAATGACTAACGGGGGTTCCGAAATGACAGCAGCAAAATTGACCGTAGGCCTGATCTACGGAGGCAAATCCGGAGAACATGAAGTATCACTACAGACCGGATTTTCCGTACTGAACGCAATTGACTATAACAAATACGACGTAGTACCCGTATACATTGACAAGGAAGGCCGCTGGAACATGGGCCAGACGTATACAGCAGCACCTTCCCGTCCGGAAGAACTGCAGATCAGCGGCGGACCGGAAGCCACTTCCCAGGCGATGAGCATCCTCTGGCAGAAGCTGAGCGGACAGGAGAGCACGATTGATGTACTGTTCCCGCTGCTGCATGGTACATATGGCGAGGATGGCACAATCCAGGGACTGTTTGAAATGATGGACATGCCATACGTGGGCGCCGGTGTACTGGCTTCCTCTGCCGGTATGGACAAGGTGATCATGAAGAAGCTGTTTGCCCAGGCAGGACTGCCGCAGTGCAAATACGAGAGCTTCATCACTGCTGAGTACGAAGCGAACAAGCATGAGATCCTCGGTGTCATTGAGCACAATCTGGGCTATCCATGCTTTGTCAAACCGGCCAATCTCGGTTCCAGCGTCGGTATTACCAAAGCCAAGGACCGCAGTGAGCTGGAACGCGCGATCGAATACGCATTCCGCTACGATCTGAAAGTAATCGTCGAAGAAAATATCGACGCACGTGAAGTCGAAGTCGGCGTCCTCGGCAATGAGCTGCCGCTCGCATCCGTACCGGGCGAGATCGTGTCCACCAGCGATTACTACGATTACGATGCCAAATACATCGATGGCACCTCCCGCATGGTCATCCCGGCCGAGATCGACAGCGAACTGGCCGAGAACCTGCGTGAACTGGCACTGCGCGCTTTCAAAGCGATCGACGGCAGCGGCCTCTGCCGCGCAGACTTCTTTGTCAGCCGTGTGGATGGTTCCGTCATGATCAACGAAGTCAACACAATGCCAGGCTTCACTGCCTTCAGCATGTACCCGCTGCTCTGGCGTGAGACCGGCAAATCCTATTCGGAACTGCTGGACGAACTCATCCAGCTGGGCATAGACCGCTACAACAAACGCCGCCAACTGCAATTCGGCCGCGATTAAGCCCGATCTATTTGTATTGCATCTGATCTGCTGCCCCATGAAGCAACCATCATAGAGCGAAGGAAAGGGAATGAAGCCAAAGGACGACCTTGAAAAATGGATATTTTCCGCTGCAAGCGGGCATTTCCAATATCTATTCTTAACCGGAGGACGAGGCTTCATCCCTTTCCGCAGCGGATGGTGCACCAGCAAGACGATCGCATGATGCACAACACTAAAGAGCATATTTTAATGCACAATGTGCAGATGATCCAATTCAACACATAACGTATGCTCCGACACAGCATATATTACTTTACAGCCAAATAATGATGTCCAGGGAGGCGAGACAGTGGGATTCCAGACCGAATTCAATTCCGTGTGCAAATTCAAAAACACGCAGGAACTGCTGGATCTGCTCGAATACGGCAGAGGCAAAATGGTCAAACAGGGCTTCCGTGTATTCCCGACCGGCCAGAAAGTAATCGCCTACACGCCGGATAACACCGCAGTTGCGATTGTGAAAATTACCGGATGTATTGCGGAGATTAACTTTCAGGGTAATGAGGTAACAGAAGTGGAGATGCAATTAATCCGCAAATTGACACCGGAAGAATCCAGGGTGCAGACCGACCTCGCATATGAGATGTTTTTCGGGGAGCAGAAGTAATCCTTCTGTATGCAGCATGGCATGGTGATGGAGCGCTGTCCCTGGCTCCGGTGTCCACAACCAGACGGAACCAGAGGAGGCACTCAGCCCTATGATCGTACGATTCGGATATGTGGCGATGTCGCTTGAAGTCAAAGACTCATCGCCTTCCAAAACCATGACCATGGCCAGGTTCAAAAAACTGCCTGACCGTGAAGCCGGGCTGCGATCGCTTGAACAGATCGCCCGCACCAATCTGCATAACACCCTTCGTCTGCTGCGCCATAATGTAGCCGAAGATATTCAGGTCTATCGCATGACCTCCAAAATTATCCCGCTGGCGACTCATACCGATCTGAGCGACTGGGACCCGTACCCGGCGCTGGCCGACTCGTTTGCCGAGGTGGGCGAGTATGTGCGCAGGCACAATCTGCGGGTGTCTTTTCAC
Organism: Paenibacillus wulumuqiensis; assembly: GCF_000971965.1. GTDB lineage: Bacteria > Bacillota > Bacilli > Paenibacillales > Paenibacillaceae > Saccharibacillus > Saccharibacillus wulumuqiensis. The sequence continues at coordinate 49,380 of NZ_LAQP01000019.1, read as the reverse complement.
CCGGATCATTTTACCGTACTGAGTACACCGCGTCCGGAAGTACTGGAATCCTCCATACGCGATCTGCGCTACCATGTGAAAATGCTTGAAGCGATGGGCCTGGATGCCCGTGCCAAGAACAATATTCATATCGGCGGCGCTTATGGGGACAAGCCTACGGCGTCAGAGCGATTTATCGAACATTTCCATCAGCTGGACCCGGATATCCAGTGCCGGATCACGCTGGAAAATGACGACAAAACATTTACTAGCGGGGAGACACTTGCCGTCGCCCAGCGGACCGGACTGCCGATGGTGCTCGATATCCATCATCACATGGTCAACTGTGCCGGTGAACCGGCATCGTACTGGTGGCCGGAAGTCGCTCGTACCTGGGATTCCCCGCTGGCCATGACCGATGTGCCGGAGGGCGTCCATCTGCCACCCAAGATTCATGCGTCCAGTCCCAAGAGTGAGACCGATCGCCGCAGTCATGCGGATGGGGTCGAAGCCGGACCGCTGCTGGACTTTCTGCGGGAAGCGGCACGTACTTCAAGCCATCTCGATGTCATGCTGGAAGCCAAGCACAAGGATGCGGCACTGTTCCAGCTGATGAAGGATCTGCATGCGTACCAGGGCGACGGTGTCCGCATCATCGACAAAGCGAGTATCGAAGTGTTACCGTAAAGGCAGAGCAAAGCAGGGCGGCAGCCGGATGCGGTAACGAACCGCACGACTGTATGCACCGTACTCTGCCGGATAGCCTTTAGACTGCTGGCGAACAGCTGTATCGCATGGCTGTGAGCCGCAGATATTTCATTATATGCAGGGGGATTGAACATGGAAGATAACCAAAAGCAACCCTATGTCGTAAGCAGTAAAAGTCGGGTGGCGGTAGCCATCAACGCGGCATCCAAAACCGGCGAATGGATCAAGACCAAGCTGGGCAGCTACAAGCATCTGGATACCAAGACATCGTCCCAGGATCTGGTGACAGAAGTGGACAAGGGTGCCGAGCAGATGATTCGCAAGCTGGTGCTCACCTACTGCCCGGATGATGAATTTCTGGGAGAAGAAAGTGCCGGCATCGGCGCGGAAGCTTCCATTCAGGCGACCGAGAATGTGCTGGACGCCGACTATGTATGGATCGTGGACCCGATTGATGGTACGACCAACTTTGTGCATGGTTTCCCATACTATTGCGTATCTATCGCAGTCGCCCACAAAGGTGAAGTGATCGTTGGTGTTGTGTATGATCCGACTCATGACGAATTGTTTGTCGCCGAAAAAGGCAAGGGCGCCTATGTGCATGGCAATCGGATGCAGGTAGCCGGCGAGCAGACGCTGGCCGAGAGTCTGGTGGCAACCGGGTTCCCAGCCAATGCCGGTCTGGAGCGCAATACCCGGGCACTCGTGGAGATGGTACCCAAAGTCCGCAGCATCCGCAACGGCGGTTCGGCGGCGCTGCATCTCGCCTATGTGGCGGCAGGACGTCTCAATGCCTACTGGGAAGTCGGCCTGAATGCATGGGATCTGGCTGCCGGAGCGCTGCTTGTGCAGGAATCCGGCGGACGAATCGGTGACATTTCCGGAGAAGATTACACATTGACTGTCCGCAATGTTGCCGCGACGAACGGTCATATCCATGACGAGCTGATTCGTGAACTGCATACGGCTGGTCTGACCGATCTGCCGGTCTGAGTGAATGAAATGGCTGCAGCAGGGTAAATAAAGAGTAGAGTTTATCTTCAGATACTGCAGGGTGGCATCTTGCGAAAGGCGGCTTTATCGGCTGCCGATCATGAGCCAATCGCCTGTAGTCTTGAATAATACTGCTCCAGGTGCTGTGTTGCCTGTCAGATGATCGTGATAAGGAGTGAACCGATATGTCATCATCCGATGAACTGGAACGTAAACTCAGCGAGCGCTTAACCGAAGGACAAATGGAAGAAGAAGAACGGGACAGCCGGGAACGCCGACTGATTCCGCCCAAATACGAAGTACGCATCCAGACGGAGAACGATCCGATTGTGGAAGAGACCCGTCAATACCGTGCGATGGCCAAGGAACTGGACGGACGTTATGATGATTACCTGAACAAGGCCAAACGTCCCGATTCCGAGGACAAGAAATAATCTGGCCGCTAAGGAATAAACGGCTGTTGTAGTCCCTCCGGGCTGCAGCAGCCTTTTTATATTTGGGGATGCATGATCCGAGATAGCCGACAAGGAAAAGGGGAAATGGTGATGCGCAATCTGTTCCAATTGTTCATAGCATTCCGTATACGCAGGGATAGCGCCGCAAGGGCAGCGCAGCATAAACAGGCCGTTACCGGCAATCATTGTCGTCCGGCGAAGGAGGGAATATTTATTTTTATTCAATACTTGATGGTACTCATGCTGCTGGGGTCAGGGAGTGCAGGCTCTGCTTCTACCGTATATGGCGCAGCTGCCACCGGTGCGGACAAGCAGCAGTCTTATGAACATATGGTCTTTCTCGGTGACTCACTCACTGCCGGCTATGAACCGCAGCTTCGTTATGAGGAGTATGACGGGTTCACTACCCGGCTGGCCGAGCAGCAGTTGTTCCGCGGACGTAGCACCGCAGTCAACCATGCGATCCTCGGCCTGACCAGCTCGGGTCTGAAAAATTACATGGATGCGATCAGTGCCGGCCGATCGATCAGCACCGCCAATATCCAGACCGGTCTGCCCGGCAGCAGCCGTACGCTGGATGGCGCGCAGACCGCCCGTGATATTCGTGACGCCGATCTGATCACCATTACGATCGGAGGTAATGATTTTCTCAATGCGCTCGGATCGCTGACTGCACTGCCGGATGATCTGTCCGCTATCGATCTGACTCCGATTACCCGGGGGTATCGCAGCCATATGACGTCGATCATGGATCAACTGACCACGCTTAACCCGCATGCGACCATTGTTATCGCCGATCAGTATCAGCCGGTGCCTCTGCTTGCCGGAGCGGGATTGTATCGCGATCTGAACAAGGCGGCAGCCAGCTTTAGCCGGATAGTGGAAGAGACTGCAGATCATTACAAAGAGCAGGGAAGAGATGTGCGCGTCGCCCATGTGGCCGCTTCGTTCCAGGGCAAGGAATTGGCGATGACCCATATTGGCGAAGGGGATATCCATCCAAATGCGACCGGTTACCAATCGATGGCCGTTGCCTTTAGCCAGGCGATCTGGGGAAGCAGTGGCTATATCACTCCCCCTGCTGCCGGAACCAATGCAGCCGGTACGGTGATCTATACGAATGGCCGCCAGCTGAAGACCGCGGATCAGCCGATCGTCAGAAATGGCCGCACCTATGTTGCTCTGCGCGATGTAACCGCAGCACTGGGAGCCCAGGTCAGCTGGTCGGGAGCGAACCGTTCGGCTGTCATTCGCAGCAGCGGACAGAACATTACCATTCCGCTGAACAGCAAGACGATTCAGGTGGGCGGCAGAGCGGTGCGTACGGACGCAGCTGCCTTTATAAATGGTACGGGCAGCCAGGGCAAAGTCTACGTGCCGCTCAGCATACTGTCGGACAATCTCGGCTATGACGTGAATTACGTCAATCGCTGGAAAGCCGTCTTTATCCGCAGCTGAGTGTGTCCGTAGCATTGGATTGACGTAAGGCAGCAGGGTTATAGGCGAACAAGCGAAAATGATTCGTGATAATCAAGGCCCGAATGAAGCAGCTTTTGTAACGTAGCTTAACGATATGGCGGTCCAGGCATCATCAAGCCATTAATTGTATCTTCATATATATGCAGAAAGGACAGGAGCATCCTGTTCTTTTTATTTGAACAGTATCTTCTATACATAGTAAAAATGTTATACATAAGGACATCAAAGAGCTGGGTTTTCACTTTCTGCTTTGTAAGAACTTTTCACATCTATAGCTTCCACGCTTTTTCGACAATTCGGGCTGAACCATATGCTCAGCGGTTTTTTTCTGGTTCATTAGCCTTGTTTGCCGGAAATCTGCTGTTTTTTACGCAATATCCAAGCTATAATAATATACAGTTAATTACATTTAATTTATATATTTGTAAACGATACAGATGGATGGCTGCATGTATATTCCCGCCATCACGCCCGCTGGGGAGTCGGGCTGCTCCATGCTGCTGCAAGTCACACTTACCACATACTGCATTACGGTAATGGAGGAAGGTATTATGCTCACTCGCTTTAAAAGCGCTTACATTAATCTGGGGATTCACCGTCAGATGCTGCTGCTTATTTCCGTGCTGATGCTGGGCAGTTTTGCTTCTTATCTGCTGGTACTGAATACCGTATACAACACCTATGACAGCCAGATGTACGAGAAGACGTCGGAGCTGCTCAACATGTCTTCGGTGGAGATTGAGAACCAGCTCAAGGATATCGAGAATCTGTCCTTTCGGGTGGTGACGGATGAGCAGCTGCAGCGCTATCTGTCCCAATTGCAGCAGGAATCTTCGATCTACGAGAAAAATGTTATCCGCAAAAAGATCACCAATCGGCTGATCGCCTTTGCCGGTTCGGAGAAATTCGTCTATTCGATGATGGCGATTGACCGTGAGGGAGAGGTCATGTCGGCAGGCAACCGTGAAGGCATCCCGGCCGTGCTGCGCACCGATCTGGTGAGGCTGGCCAAGGACAAAGCCGGTTCCAATTCCTGGTATGTGGGGGAGCAGGGATCGCTGCTCGCTGTGCGGCAGTTCAAGGAGTTCAGCGGGTCTACCTTTACCCTGAACGATCTGGGGACGATTATTGTCCGTATCCGCATCGACCGGATTGTACAGCAGCAGATGGAGAGCAGCTCCGGCAGCCAGCTGATTATCTCGGATGGCGAGGAGATTGTCTATCCGTCCGAACTGGTACCGCCGCTGAACAAAGACGCGATCAGTCAGGAACTGCAGCGCAGTCAGCCGTACGGTGTGGTGACTTTGCCGGAAGAGAGCTATTTCTCGGCACGGATTCAGTCGGCCTATACCGGCTGGACGTATCTGCATATGACTCCATTTGACGAGATGTTCCAGCGGATGGTCTGGATCAAACGTATGGTAACGATTGTATTTATCGGCATCTTCCTGTTGGCGCTGATCTTCGGTACCAAGCTGTCACGCAGCATTACCCGGCCGATGGAGCGGCTGCTGCAGAAGATGCGTACCGTGGAGACCGGTAATCTGGATCAGCTGGGCGAGCTGACGACCGACCCGGTAACCGCCAGTGCGCAGAATGAAGTGGGTATGCTGCATCGTACCTTTAACCGGATGCTGCGGCGAATTCGCGAACTGATCGACGAGAATTATGCCAAGCAGCTGGTCATTCGCGAGACTGAACTCAAGGCACTTCAGGCGCAGATTGATCCGCACTTTCTGTATAACACGCTGGAGTCGATCAACTGGATGGCCAAGGTCAACAAGCAGACTGAGATCTCCCGCATGGTGGAGGCGCTCGGATTTCTGCTGCGCAGCTCGGTCAATATGTCGGACAAGCTGATCCGGCTCGGGGATGAACTGGATATTGTACGCAGCTATGTGACGATCCAGCGGATGCGATTTGAGGAACGGCTGGACTTTACTATTGATGTACCGGAGGAACTGCTGGATACGCAGATCCCCAAGCTGACCCTGCAGCCGCTGGTCGAGAATGCGATTCATTACGCGCTGGAGCCCAAGATCGAGGTATGTCATATCCGCATCACCGCGCGGCTGGAGCAGGATACGGTGCATATTACCGTAGAGGATGACGGACCCGGCATGACTCCGGAATTTCTGGACAGGCTGTATCAGGGACAGGTGCGTACGCGGGGCAAAGGAATTGGACTAAGTAATATCATGGAACGAATCCGGCTGACCTTTGGCCCGGAGTACGGACTGCGTATCGAGAGTGAGCCTGACGTCTGCACTGCATTTCATATTCGCATTCCATACGAGAAAGGGGAAATGTACGATGTACAAAGTGCTGTTGGTGGATGATGAGCGGATGATTCTGGAGGGCATCTCCCAGGTAGTGGACTGGCACGGAAGCGGCACCGAACTGGTCGGTACAGCCCGCAACGGGATCGAAGCGTATGACCGGATCGCCGAGAAGCGCCCGGATATTGTGATCAGCGATATCTCGATGCCGGGTCTCGACGGCATCGGTCTGGTCGCCAAGACGTATGAACATTTCCCGGATGTACGGTTCATTATGCTGTCCGGCTACAAGGACTTTGACTATGCCCGCCGGGCCATGCAGTATGGGGTCAAGCATTATCTGGTCAAGCCATGCAATGAACAGCAGATCCAGGAGGCAATCGGCGAGCTGTTGTCCGAGCGTGCGGCCGAGCAGGAACGCGAACTGTTCGTCAGCAGCATGCGTGAGCAGTTCAACCGGATGCTACCGCAGGTCAAGGAACAGTTCCTCAAGGAATTCATCTCCAACAAAATGTATGGCAGCCGGGATCTGGACTATTATGAACGGCTGTTCCATATGCAGCTCAAGGATCGGCCGGTGCGCATGGTACTGATGCGTGTGGAGGACTCCCATGAATACGAGCACTTATTTGCCCTCAAAAATATCGCCGAGGATATATTGGAAGGCGTGCTGATGGGAACGACGATCCAGATGCAGGATGAACTGCTGCTGCTGATCGATGATCCCCAGGCGATGAGCGGACTGATCGACGGACTGCAGCAGGTCAAGGAAGTGTTCGGTGGCTTTTACAAACTGGAAGTGACCATTGCACTCAGCGAGCCGGACCGGATGATCGATCTGCGCCGGATGTACCGGGATACCCAGCAGTATATGAACCACCGCTTCTATGTGGGTGAAGGTAGTGTCATTACCCGGCAGGATGTGGCGCTGGCCGATTCCCGGGAAAGTACGGGCTTCGAGCTGGATGAGGAGAACTTCACCCTGCTGATGAAGTCGGGTCAGGTGCAGGAGGTCGAGACGGAGATTGACCGCCTGTTCGCCACACTGTCGGCGCTGCGGCTCGATATCGGAGTGACCCGCTCGTATGTACTGCAGCTGTATGCGGTCATGATCCGCCTCTATCCGGCGGAGGAGCGCTCCCGGTACACCAGCCGGCTCGCTGATCTGTCTGTGCTGGAGACGCTCACAGGCCTGCGCGACTTTATCCGCCAGGCCGCTTCGGAGCTGACCGCCGGCTACTACCGCAGCAATATCAACCGCCAGTCCTCGGTCGTGAACAAAATGCTGCAGATTATTGAAGAGAACTATGAGAATGCCGAGCTGTCTCTGAACGGCGTCGCCCATCAGATGCTGTACATGAACCCTGATTATCTCGGCAAAATTTTCAAAAAAGTGACCGGCGACAACTTCTCCCAGTACGTTAACCGTTACCGGATCGAGCGCGCTACGGAGCATATCCGCCGCAGCGGGGATGTGAAAGTATTTGAACTGGCCGAGCTGTTCGGCTTTGGTGGGAATTCGCAGTATTTCAGCCAGGTGTTCAAAAAGGTGACCGGCATGACGCCGACGGAGTACAGGAAGTGCGGGGAGTAGATAGAGGGAAGAGGAAGTATTATCATTTTAAATTTCGCAATGTCTGTCTTTATAGAATACTTTTGTATCAGTAAATAAAAACATGTCATCTCCAAATGTAGCTGCTGGAGATGACATGGCAATTATAATGGTATTTAATTTTTATTCAGATTAGGATTCGTAATATAAATACTAGCATCATTTCCTTTTTTCACCCAAGTGACTTTTGCTCCCGAAGATTCAGCAACAAAACGTAAGTTTACATTAAAACTATTGTTGTTAGGATCAATAAATGGTGGAGCCAACAAATCCACTTTTTCACCATTTACATAAGCTGTATAAGAATTGTTGGTTAATGTAATCGTTGTTTTATCATTTTTGGCAGTTACTGATTTTGTACCACTATCCCAATTTACTGTCATATTAAGCTTTTCGAAAATGGGTCTGAAAGGAACATAAGTTACGCCTTTTGAACCCATGCCAGCAAAGATATCGAGCTGTTGATTGTTTACATAAACCGCTGGTTTTTCGCGCGAGGCATGGACAACATTTAGAGGTGAGGTAAGCAGTATAGCTGATATGATGAGAACAAAAAATAATTTAAATGATTTCATTTGAACCTCCACAGCTTTATTAATGACTACACGTTAAATATTGCAATTAAAAAGTATTCCATCCTATACTGGTCTCAAACTGACCAACATATCGTTGATAGTATAATGTAATTTTCGATAATAAAAACGTCTCATTTCAACCTTGTTTAGATTGAAATGAAATGTTTTATTTGGATCACGTTGTTAATTATTTCAAATTAGGATTTGTGATATAAATATTTGCATCTGTTTCATTTTTAGACCAGTTCACTTTTGCACCTGTGGATTCAGCAACAAAACGCAAATTCACATAAAATAGTTTGGTGTCTGGATTGTAGACTAGAGGGTTGATTAATTGCACGGCTTTACCATTGACATATGCTGTGTAGGAATTATTAGTTAATACGATCGTTGTCTTGCCATCCGTAGCCGTTACTGATTTCTTAGTGTTATCCCAATTGACAGTCATATTGAATTTACTGAAGATTGGTCTGAATGGAACATAGGTAACACCTACTGCCGAAACCGCAGCATAAATATCCATTTTCTCATTATTCACATAGATTCCAGGATAATCACGAGAAGCATCGGCAACATTGAAAATTGGGAGAAGCAGTATTACTGACATCATAAGAGTACATAGAACTTTTAGGTACTTCATTTTTCAACCTCCACTGTTTTATTGTTAATCGACTGCTATAATAAGCAGCTAAATTTATTAACGAACATCGATTATGACAATGATAGGTTTCCATTCCAACAGTTTTGACTAGATCCCCAATTATTGGAATAAGAGAGTCTCAATATCAGCTGTCCATAATCCTATACCATCTGTAGCACCCGCATTATATTCAAATCCGAGTAACAAAATCATATGTACTCTTATCATAAGTTATGATTGGTGCTATTTTTTAAAAAATTGGCAAGTGAAACTCCTGCTCTTTATTGTAACTGCATGAATTAATTTACTCTTTTATTATGAAAAAGTAAACACATAAAATGCATATAACAACGTAATTATATTATTATATTTTCTCTTTAAATCGTAAAAAATTGAGTCCGGAATAGCCAAGTTAATAGGTTCTACATTTTAATATCATACATTCGATTGTTTAGAACACTCTGTTTTTTAAACCAAAACATCGGATTTGTGTATTCATTTGCTTTCCGGCATTTGAGAGAATAAAAGCGTACCCAATATGAAAGCGTTAACAAAATGCTACATAACACTGTTTATACTTGATTCTGGACATGATGTTCACAACTGTACAGCTGCCTAACTACGAAAGGGGAGACTGAAATGAAGATGAGAAAAACAGTAGCACTGGCGACGATGGTCGCGATTTTACTCCTGATTACAGCATGTGGCAATTCCGGCGGAGGCAATGCCAGCGGTGGTGCCCAGGATGGCAAGACGCTGCGGATCGCCTGGTGGGGATCGGATGCACGGCATGAATATACACAGAAAGTCATCGATCTGTACAAGAAGCAGAATCCCGGCGTGAATATCGATATCGAATATGCTTCCTTTGACGACTATTGGAAAAAGCTCGCGCCGCAAGCTGCTGCCAACCAACTGCCCGACATTATGCAGATGGACATCTCCTACATTAGCCAGTACGCCAAAAACGGCCAGCTGGAAGATCTCAAGCCGTATATTGGCAGCAAAATCAAGCTGGAAGATGTCAGCGAAAATGTAGTCAGCACCGGCCTGATCGGCGGCACACAGTACGGTATCCCGACAGGGGTCAACGTGCTGGGCTTCCAGTACAACCCGGAACTGCTCAAAAAAGCAGGCATTAACGAAATCCCTGCCGACTGGACATGGGATGATTACAAGAAAATGGCCATGCAGGCCAAAGAAAAAGGCATTTACTTTGACGAGTCGATGACCGCCGATATTTTCTTCAACTACTTCCTGAGAACCAAAGGTCACACTCTCTATAACGCGGAAGGCACGGCACTTGGCTATGAAGATGATGCGCTGTTCAGCGAATTTTTCGGAACCCTGTCCCAGATGATCAAAGAAGGGGCAGCTCCTTCCCAGGAGACACTGAGCCAGAATAAAGGCATTCTCGAAGAATCCACCGTCGTCAAAGGTACTGGTATCGGTACATGGCAGTGGTCCAATCAGTTTGTCGCCCTGCAAAAGGTAGCCGATCGTCCGATGGCACTCGCGCCAATGCTCGGACCGGATATGGAAAAAGGGATCTACATGCAGCCAAGTATGTACTGGTCGATCGCCAGCAGCTCCCAGTCCAAGGATGAAGCCGCCAAATTTATCGACTTCTGGGTGAACAACGAAGAAGCCAACAAACTGATCAAAGGTGAGCGTGGTGTACCGATCTCCAGCAAAATCAAAGAATCCGTCACTCCGGATCTGACCGAAGCGGAAAAGCAGGTGTTTGATTTCGTCAGCGAAATGGAGCCAAAAGCGTCTCCAATGAGCCCGCCGCCACCGGTTGGTTCGGCAGAAGTGATTGCAACGCTGGCCGACTATGTGGAACAGATCAACTTTGGACAGACGACGCCGGAAGAAGCCGCACCGAAGTTCCGTGCGGATGCCAACGCCATCCTGTCCAATAACCAGCCGTAACAGATCATTTGCGGGTACAGGGTTACATGCTCTGGAGTCCGAAACGATTAAAGTAACTGCGAATAAAATGCAGGAATGTCTGCCATTCACAAGTAGACGGTACGGATAAGATAAGTCCGGGCGTAATGGTAAACGGGGACGGGGAGAAGCGGCGGCAAGGCGGATCAGTATAGCGCCAGGCTGCGCGGTTCTCCTTTTCCCGGCATTATGCTCATCACTGTAACCGAGATTCAGTATTGTCATGCAAGTATCCCCTGAAGGAGGTGCACAGATTCATGCGGAATCATTCCCTCAAGGCCAACCTGACCGGTTATGCCTTTATCAGTCCGTTTATTATCGGGTTTCTCGCGTTCACGCTGATCCCGATGTTCATCTCGCTGTATCTGTCCTTTACGAGCTACAATCTGTTCAGCCCGCCGCGCTGGGTGGGGCTGGATAATTTTGAAAAGATGTTCACCGGTGATCCCAAGTACTGGAACTCGGTCAAAGTCACGCTTTACTACGTATTTATCGGCGTACCGCTGCGTCTTACTTTTGCGCTGTTCGTGGCTATGATCCTCAATACCGGCTCCAAGATGATCGGTACCTATCGTACCATTTATTATCTGCCATCCATTATCGGCGGCAGCGTGGCCGTGTCGATTATGTGGCGCAATATTTTCAGTGAGCAGGGGATTGTCAATGGACTGCTGATGGCGCTGGGCGCTGCTCCTGTACAGTGGTTCGGTGATCCGGGCGCTGCACTCAGCATGCTGATCACGCTGTCGGTATGGCAGTTTGGCTCCTCGATGCTGATCTTCCTCGCTGGTCTCAAAAATATTTCCCCGGAAATGTATGAAGCGGCGAGCGTGGATGGTGCCCATCCGGTGCGCAAGTTTTTCAGTATTACGCTACCGCTGCTCAGTCCGATTATCCTGTTCAACCTGATCATGCAGACGATCAGTGCCTTTATGACATTCGTTCCGGCCTATATCATCTCCAAAGGCGAAGGCGGACCGATGGACGGTACGATGCTGTATTCCCTGTATCTGTTCCGTCAGGCATTCATGTTCAACAATATGGGCTACGCTTCCGCGATGGCCTGGGTCATGCTGATCTTTATCGGTGTGCTGACACTTATTTTGTTCAAAACATCCAAGATGTGGGTGTTCTACGAATCGGAAGGAGGGCGCTGAGTCATGGCTGAACCCAAAGTTCCCGTTAGCGAATATGGCAGTATGGCTGGCACCCGGCTGCAAAAAGGTGCAGTCTGGCGCAAGGTCAAATGGCCGGTCTATCATATCCTCGTCGGTGCACTGGCACTGCTCATGCTCTATCCGATCATCTGGATGTTTTTCAGTTCATTCAAGGAAAGTCGTACGATCTTCACGACGGCGACTACGTTGCTGCCGGCAGACTGGGTCTGGTCCAACTATGTATCCGGCTGGAAAGGCATTGGCGGTTACTCATTCGGTCATTATATGTGGAACTCGCTCGTCATCGTCGTACTCTCGACGCTGGGCGTCGTCATCTCTTCGGCACTGATCGCCTTTGGATTTGCTCGGTTGAATTTCGCCGGCCGCAACTTCTGGTTTGGCGTCATGATGGTCACGCTGATGCTGCCGCATGATGTGGTACTGGTCCCTCAGTACATCATTTTCACCAAGCTGGGCTGGCTGAATACGATTAATCCGATCGTCATTCCGCAGTTCTTCGGCGCACCATTCTTCATTTTCCTGATGGTGCAGTTTATCCGTACGATTCCCAAGGAGCTCGACGAAGCAGCAACGATCGACGGCTGCGGCAAGTTCCGATTGTTCATCCAGATTATCATGCCGCTCATCAAGGCATCGCTGGCGACAGCGGCAATCTTTTCCTTTTACTGGAGATGGGAAGACCTGCTCGGGCCCGTCCTGTATCTGAACTCACCGGACAAGTACACGGTCTCCATGGGTCTGAAAATGTTCCTCGACAGCGAATCGGCCTCCAACTGGGGCGGCATGTTCGCCATGTCGATGGTGAGTCTGTTACCGGTCATTCTGGTGTTCTTCCTGTTCCAGAAGCATATTGTTGAGGGGATTAGCAGCAGCGGGATCAAAGGGTAAGGCTTTATTCAGCTGCTTTGGCGGTGTGGTTCCGCTTGGCAGCAGGATATAAGCAACGTCAATGTTGGATGAAGGAGATCATCCGCTCCGGTAGGGGATCATTCCGTCGACCTCCGGTTAAGATCGGATATCCTGAATGACCGCTTGCAGCGGTGGATATCCGATCTTAAATGTCGGTCTCTGGAATGATTCCCCTCCCTGCGCTATGAGGTGTTCAGTTCATGAGTGGGAGCTGATGACCATTCATGCAGAGCAGAATACTGGAAGTGTGTGCTGCAAACACATGTTACAAGCAAATGCTGCAAGCAAATGTTACAAGTACGTGCTGAGCTGATTAATGCGTATTGCCTAAGCTTTATGGATAGTAGAATGGATTGCAGGAACAATCAGGCGGAATCGATGTAAGTGGCAGTTCACTGCCATCCGGTTGCAATAAACGACGGAGCGAAGGGAAGGGAATCGTCCTGCAAGCCGACATTTAAGATTGGATATTTACCGATGGAATCGGAATTCATACATATCTAATCTTAACCGGAGGCCAGCAGGACGATCCCTTTCCGCAGCGGTGCTGATCACTACATCTCATGCACCAGAACCCCGCTCGTTCCAGCCGATCAAACGCAGCAGACGATGCAACAATAGCTCAAATGAGTTTACAGGATGTCAGGAGGATCATGACGTATGCAGGCAAAAGACAGTGAGGCAGCAGAGCGGATTGTTCCTCACGTATGGCGCTTTGACGCCGGGCCGGGTGAGCCGGTGGAAGGGTATATCGGTCTTTCGCCGAACTGCCGGTATACGGTGGAGCAGGGATATGGATTTCTGGCGGGTGGCGAAGTGTATGGACGTGATCGGAGCGATATGCTCGCAGCCGAGGATGCAGACGGAATCAGTCATGTGCAGAGCAGTTTTTGCATACCGCTGGGGGCTTCGTTTGCGCTGGATGTGCCGGATGGGTGTTACCAGGTGAAGCTGACGCTGGGCGATCTGCTAACGGCGACACATACGGTGATCCGGGCATATGGCTCCCGGCTAATGCTGCCGCCGGTACGTACACAGGCGGGGCAGGTGCTGGAGGTCCTGTTCGCCGTATCGGTACGGGGCGGGCAGCTGCAGCTATCCTTTAGCGGCCGGGCGCCGCGGCTCAACCATCTGGAGATTACAGCGGTTCCGGAAGTGCTGAAGCTGGTGTTGGCAGGAGATTCGACGGTGACTGACCAGCCGGCAAATGGATATCCCTACGCCGGTTGGGGACAGATGCTGCCCGCCCGGTTCCGTCATGATGTGTGCGTCGATAACCATGCCATGTCAGGCCGCAGCTCCAAGAGCTTTATCCAGGAAGGACACCTGGATACGATCCGTGACGTGCTGCATCCCGGCGATTTTCTGTTCATCCAATTCGGTCATAACGATGAAAAGACAGATACCGCGCGTCATACCGACCCATTTACGACGTATAAGCAGTGCCTGACCGAGTACATTATGACCGCCCGGGACCGAGAAGCCATCCCTGTGCTGATCACCCCGGTGAGCCGGCGATCTTTCAACCGGCAGGGGGAATTGGAAGATACCCACGGCGATTACCTGATCGCCATGCGGGAACTGGCAGCCGAACAGCAGGTCCCCTTGATCGACCTGGCCGACCGTACCCGCCAGCTGCTGGAACAGCTCGGTCCCGAACAAAGCCGTAACCTGTTCGTCCAGCTCCATCCCGGTGAATACATGAACTTCCCGGTTGGCGCCCAGGACAACACCCATTTTCAGGAATACGGTGCAGCCCAAATCGCCGACCTGGTCACCCAGTCCATCCGTGATCTCAACCTGCATCCCTTAACCATGTATCTAAGATAAACACGGCCCTGCACCAAGTCATACTTATAACCATAACGCTTCTTATCCAAATCCCAAAAGAGCTTTAAAACTAAAACAAAAAACGATACCTATCATCAATGATCCAACATAATATAACAAATAACCAACCAATCCGCCGCTCACCATGACATCACATACACAGAGTCGAATATGAAAATCACATTCCCATCACCGCCAATCTTTTTTACAACACTTCTTGTCAAGAAACAACGGTGCTGGTTAGTTCTGGACAACGACAGCGGAGGGGACGGAATTGTTCTGAAATCCTCTTTTAAGATTGGATATCCACTGCTGAAAGCAGTATTTCAGGATATCCGATCTTAACAGAGGATGGAAGAATAATCCGTTCCTGGAGCGTCCGTACCTCCAGAACGCCAATCCACCCCGTTTTACTTTAATTCCCCAAAGGAGGATGATTCTCATGCCAGCATTGCAATTTGATGAACAGCATATCAAGCAAGTCATCGATCGTGTCGTCGAACGTACATTCAATATGGATTTTAACTGGGATTGGCCGGGAGGCGTAGCCTTTTACGGAGTGTGTGAAGCTTATGAAGCGACCGGCAAGCGGGAGTATCTGGACAAGCTCCGTGTCTGGGTCGACGAGAATATTGCTGACGGGCTTCCGCCGCTGTCGGTAAATGGTGTATCGATCGGTCACTGTCTGCTGACGCTGTATGAAGCGACCGGCGAAGAGCAGTATCTGCAGATTGCCAAGGAAATGGCCGAATTCCTCGATACCAAGGCCGAGCGTTTTGCCGAAGGCATTTTCCAGCATACCGTCAATTCCGTGACCGATGTATTCCCGCAGCAGGCCTGGGTGGATACGATGTTCATGGCAGGCTATTATCTGCTGCGCATCGGGCATTTGCTCGGCAACCAGCGCTACTTTGACGATGGACTGCGGCAGTACCATGGTCATGAGGAGCTGCTGCAGGACCCGGATACAAACCTGTATTATCATGGCTGGGATCATATGAACCAGAATCATATGTCGTCGATCTACTGGGCGCGCGGCAATTCCTGGGCGGCCCTGACAATGGCCAAAGCACTCAAATTCATCCCGGTTCAGCACCCGTCGTATATGATTATCGATGGTTCGATGCGGGATCAGCTCAGTGCGCTCGTACGTCTGCAGTCACCGGAAGGTCTGTGGCATACGGTGCTGGATGATGAATCGTCATATCTGGAGACATCCGGTTCCGCCGGGATTGCGACAGCACTGCTGATGCAGGGACGCCTTTATAACAAGTACAGCCAGAAGTCCATCGACGGCATCTTGTCCCGCATCAAGGACGATGGTACAGTGACCGGCGTATCGGCAGGTACAGCGGTTATGAACGATATTGACGGCTACCGCCAGGTACCGGAGAAACGCATTCAGGGCTGGGGACAGGGACTGACGCTGACTTTCCTGGCACAGATTCTGCGTACCAAGGAAGATCTGTATGGACAGTCGATGAGCAAATCGACAGCGCCGGAAGCCTCGCAGCCTCTGGATCAGGCGGTGGATACTTCATCCGAATCCAGAACCGGTGTAGAGACGCTCTGATCGGGTTTCCATTTAAGGTATCCAAATTAGGATATCAACGAAATACGCTTAACTCTTCTGCCCGTACCTGAACAAATCCCCCTTTGCATGGACAATCCGCTGTATGCCGGATTCGTCGTGGTGAAGGGGGATTTTGACATGGAGTTATTATGCATATTGATAAAAAGGATAGCCAAAGCATCTAAAATGTCATCAAAGGTGTACCGTCGAAGCCGAAACGGCAGACAGCAGCCGAATCCCGCTCGCTCTCCAAACGGCAATCTGCCAGTTACATCACCGGCATTTTGGCAATGGAGAACTCCCGGTCGATATTTTCCACCAGCAGATACACCATGCCCTGCTCGTATTTGATAAACCGGTAGCTGATCCGTTTGGAAGGCTCGGCCGTTTCCCATATTGGCTTGCCGCTGCGATCATACAGATAGAGCTTGCCGGCAGCTCTGTCAGCAAGGAACAGCTGACCCTGACTGTAATCAGTCTGCCATTCCTTATGCTGATCGGACAGCGTGCGGGTAATCTGAGCCAGCCGTTTACCGGTTTTTACATCGTATCTGACATAGATCGGATACGGCACGTCTGCATTCAGTCCGAGCGGACTGCCCAGAATATTGCTTGTGTAAATGACGGCTGCACCATTCTCCAGCTGCATCTGTGCCTTCAGATTCCATGGTACCTTGACCGTATGCGGCTTGCTGCCAGCCTTGGATGTGTCCAATAGGTCAAATACATACTGCGTCTGCATCAGGCTGCCTGCCTGGTAGGCAATAACCAGATCATTACCCTGATATTCCACCCGGGTGCTGATCAGATTCTCATAGTTACTGCTCTGGCGTGTCGACGTGGTGAAAGTCTGCATCGGCTTTTTCCATGGATACTGGTAAATGTAAATATGGTCGCCTGCCTGAAGCGCCAATTTCTCTTTTTGCCCCGATTTATCTGGAGCGGACCAGCCGATCTGGGCAGACAGGGAGGATTCGTTCTTTAGCATTTTTAGCATGGCATCGGGATAGCTGTACCGGGATAGTGTTTTGCCAGCGGTGGACAGGACGATCTTTTGCAGCTTATTATGATGCTCCACCAGCAGCACAATTTTGGGACTGCCGGGCATGACCTTGTAATTGTAGATATGATCGTACGACTTGTTCCACTCTTCCCTGGACGTCTCGACATCCGCCATATAGATACGCTGATGATCCTTGTCGGCGAACAGCGTATGTCCACCAGCCATGCTGACCATATCCGTTTGGATATAGAAGTCTTCCGGAAAAGACTGCAGATCCTCCGGCAGTCTGCTTTGTTCTACAGATGGAATACTGTCTGCGACTGACGACGGTGCAGCATGGGCAGTCATTGGCAGCGCAAGAGCCAGCGCGAGGAGCAGCGAGGTGGCTTTTTTCATCATGGGTTCCTTCTTTCCGGTTTATGTAGTTAGATAGTTAGGTTAGCAATGTATCTGGTACTCTAACTATACTGCATTTGACGGAGAAAGAGTAATCCGGTGTGAGCACATTGTGCCTCAGTGATATCTGCTTTTTGCTCTCGTGTGATCTTATTTGGAGGAAGCGCCAGGACGCCGCTTGCCGCCCCAGTTGGTGCCGAGCACCCCTATAATGATGAGCACCGCGCCGATAATATGGTAGTAATAGAGCTGCTCCTGCAAGAAGACGGTGCCGGCGATCATCGAAGTCACGGTGGCAAAATTGCTGAACACGCTCATCTGGGTCGCCTTGAGCCGGGACAGTGCATAGCTGGACAGCAGCGTAGTGATCAGGGAAGACAGAATGCCCAGATATAATAACGCAACGACATAATCAACATGCTGCAGAGGTGTGATGTAGGCAGACCAATCGCCATTCAGCATATGTCTGCCCAGTGCGATCAGATTGAAGACGATGCAGGCGACGACCATGGTTACCCAGGTCAGCTCCAGCGGGTTATATTTGCGGGTGAGCGGACGGGCCAGTACGCCATACCCGGCAAAACAGAGCGCCGAACCGGCGAGCAGCGCAATTCCGGTGAGACTTGCAGCAGAGAAGCTGGCGCCGCCTTTCATAGTGAACATAAAGACTACACCTGCGACCGACAGCAGCAGGGACAGCTTTTGTACAATCGACGTCTTTTCCTTCAGAAAATAAGACGCGAGCAGGAGTGTGAATACCGGCGTCATTGCCTGGATAATGCCTGCTTCGGATGAGGAAGCACTGAGCAGTCCATACGCCTGCAGGGTAAAAAAGAGAATCGGTGACAGCAGCGCCAGCGGCAGAATCCGCCATACATCTGTCCAGGCGATCCGAATGCGTATCCAGCCCAGCAGCACCGGGATTCCCATCCCGATCACCGAGATCAAGAAGCGATGACCGAGCACATCGAGCGGATTGGCAATGTACACCGTCATTTTCACGAACAAAAAGGAAAACCCAATAATAAGCGCATATCCCAGCGCAGCCAGATAGGCAGGCATCCGGCTGCTGCTCTGCGGCTGTTCCTGTGTAGATGCCGAATGCCGCAAAGCACGTGCAGATGAATCTGCCGCTTGGGATTGGGATGCGAGTGAATGTCGCTTGGTCATAATATACCTCCAAATGGGAAAGAAATCGGTTGATCCACAAATAATCATTTCATGGATCACTGTATCTGTTGTAACGGGATTGCGGCCGCATATTCAATATATAGGTGCAGCACGATGAACGGCAATGCACCTCATATGCAACTGTACCGATACAGTTCTTTCCGGAGAATAGTACATTTGAGAAGGAGATGGATTATAATTTGTGACAAAAGAACATCATCGTACAGGAGATAAGAACCCGGAGAGGAGTTATGTCATGACCAAACATCTGCAGCTTGCAACGCTGCTGGAACAGCAGATACGCGATGGTACACTATCTGCCGGAGAGAAGCTGCCGTCCATCCGCCAAATGTCGACTGACCGCGGCTGCAGTCCGGCTACAGTTGTTCGTGCTTATGAGCAGCTGGCACGGGATCGGTGGCTTTATGTCATGAATCGCAGTGGCTATTATGTAGCCCGGCAGCAGCTGGACAGCCAGCAGGATCATGGTATACAGCGAATCGATATGGCATCGGCGGCACCTGCTGCAGAGATTTTTCCATTTGAAGACTTCCAAAGTTCGCTTCAGGGGGCTATGCATATTTACCGGGATCAGCTGTTTACATATGGAATGCCGCAGGGCTTGCCGCCGCTGCTGGAAGAAATCCGTCAGCAGCTGGAAGAGGTACAGGTATTCGCCCGTTCGTCACAGCTGCATATCACATCGGGCGTACACCGGGCACTGTCCATTCTGACAATGATGCCATTTCCATCCGGCAGGGAGACGATCCTGATCGAGCAGCCGGGCTATCATCTGCTGATCGAGATGCTGGAGACGCTCAATGTATCGGTACAGGAAGTACAGCGCACGTCCGAGGGACTGGATCTGGAGCGGGTGGAGGAGTCGTTCCGACAGGAAGAAATCAAGTTTTTTTATGTGATGCCAAGGTTTCATAATCCGCTGGGCACCTCACTGACGAAGCGGCAAAAGAAAAAGCTTGTTGCCCTGGCTCACAAATACGACGTCTATCTGGTTGAGGATGACTACCTGTCCGATTTGGAACAGCAGTCGTCCAATGACCCGCTGTATGCCTACGATATGTCCGGTCACGTTATTTATCTGAAAAGTTATTCCAAAATTCTATTCCCTGGTCTGCGTATCGGCGCTGCTGTGCTGCCGGATGCACTGATCGATACATTTGCCCGGTACAAAAGCATGCTGGATGTAGACAGCTCGGTATTGTCCCAAGCGGCACTGCATGTCTATATCCAAAATGGCATGTTCGCCCGTTACCGCCGGATCGTCCTGGATGCCTACCGGGAACGAATCCAGCAGCTTCGCCATGCCCTGCAGACATTGGCAACCGATCATCCATTATTTGCCGGTGCTAAACAGACCGATACGATTCATACCATCCTGCCGCTGCCTGCCAACTTTCCAACCGGCATGCTGATTCGAAGGCTGGCCGAACAGCAGATCACGGTTGATTCTACAGATCGCTATTTTCTGAGCAGCAGTTTGTACCGCTCCAATCAGCTGCGAATCAACGTATCCAATGTGCCGGCGGAACAGATCGAATCGGCTCTGCGCACCGTTGCACATGAAATTGATCGTCTGCTGATATCTCCCCGGAACTAGCCGGCTGTCCAGACGAGCAGCAGGGCCATCTGGATTCCAATCCGCACTGGGAAGGTACAGAGGAGTTTATTACTGTATTTGACGGAGAACTTGTTCTTACAGTGGGAGGAAGAGAAATATGCTCTTACTAATGGGGATTCTATTCGCTTTCGGGCTGATCGGCCTCACAAATATGCCAATAACAGTGACCAAATGTCCGTATCAGTATGATGATTCATTATCCAGGCTAAATAAAGCAAAAGCACCCTTTCCCGGGTGCTTTTGCTTTATTTACTTTATTTATTTGCTGCAGTTTTGATCAAATGCTGCTATTATTTGTCCTCGGCAACCAGCTTGAGCGATTCATCAGCTGCCTGCAAGGTCAGGTCGATGTCCATGTCCGTATGGGCAGTGGTCAGGAACCAGGCTTCGTATTTGGAAGCGGCGAGACAGATGCCCCGATCCAGCATATGACGGAAGAAGGCTGCGAACTGCTCGCCATCCGTATCCTGTGCCTGATCATAGTCAGTTACCGGATGATCACAGAAGTGAGTCGAGAATGCACCGCGAATCCGGTTGATCGTCAGCGGCACACCGTACCGCTGCGCTGAAGCCTGGATGCCATCGGTCAGGCGAATCGCGAGACGTTCCATCTCCTCATAGACGCCTTCGCCCTGCAGTACTTCCAGACAGGCGATACCGGAGGCGATAGATGCCGGATTGCCTGCCATCGTACCTGCCTGATACGCAGGACCGAGCGGAGCGACCTGATCCATAATATGCTTGCGGCCGCCATAGGCACCGATCGGCAGCCCGCCGCCGATAATTTTACCGAGCGCTGTCAGATCGGGCATGATCTGTTCATGATTGTCCAGACCGCTGTACGTCTGGGCAGAGCCATAATGGAAGCGGAAAGCGGTAATGACTTCATCGTAGATCACGAGTGCCCCATGATCATGAGCGAGCTTGCACAGTCCTTCGAGGAACCCTTTCTCCGGCATAACCATACCGAAGTTGCCGACGATCGGCTCGACCATAACGGCAGCCACTTCATCTCCCCAGCGTTCCAGGGCAGCCTGCAACCCTTCCAGATTGTTGAAAGGCACGGTAATCACTTCGCTCGCGATGCTGGCAGGTACGCCCGCGCTGTCCGGCGTACCGAGCGTGGAAGGACCGGAACCTGCAGCCACCAGCACCAGATCGGAATGACCATGGTAACAGCCGGCGAATTTGATGATTTTCGTACGGTTGGTATAGGCACGTGCCACGCGGATCGTGGACATAACCGCTTCGGTACCGGAGTTGACGAAGCGTACTTTGTCCATCGACGGAATGCTTTCTTTGAGCATCATCGCCATCTGGATCTCCAGCTCGGTCGGTGTACCATACAGTACGCCATTTTCCGCAGCACGGGTAATCGCCGCTGTAATATGCGGATGGGCATGCCCGGTAATGATCGGACCGAATGCCGCGAGATAATCAATATATTTATTGCCATCCACGTCAAAGAAATGAGCGCCTTTGGCCGAAGCCATGAATACCGGCGCGCCGCCACCTACGGCCTTGAACGAACGGGAAGGGCTGTTCACTCCGCCGACAATATGCTTCTGGGCCAGTTCATACAGCTGTGCAGACTTGCTGCGATTCATAGTAATCTCTCCTCTGGCACTTCCCGGATCGGAAGCGCGATAATAATAAATGCGGGCCATTTTGCGATGTATACGCCATGTGCATCATCATGCTGCTTGTTTGCTCATGAAGTTACCAGCGCTGGCGCCGTAATGTGCACAGGGCAGACATAATAAAAAGCGCCCATGATCTGGGCGCTTTGCTTGGATCTCATGTATTTCGTATCAATGCCAGACCGTAACCATTTTAACACGATTACCGGTCCGGGATGAAATGAATAATGTTACTGCATGTTCCGGATCGGACGAATTAATGGCTGGAGCTGCCGGACAGGCTGGTCGCTCCGGGAATGGAGGCTGGCGAATGAGTTGAACCGGACGACGAATCGGAAGTGGTACTTCCCGTACTGCCGGAGCTGCCCGTTCCGCCGATGGTGCTGTCTTTGCCGTCAGCGGAGACAGGGACGAGCTCGGTTGTGTTTTTGTTCAGGGTGTCCTGAATGAACTGCTTGAGCTCATCCTCGCTCTTCACACCAATGACGGCTGCTCCGTCTACATGCTTCTCGGCCAGCAGATCATTTGGAGGCAATTGCTCACTGCCGCTCATTTTGCTGTCATAGGCGACGCTTGCGAGCTTCCACAGATCATCGGTACTCAGATTGGTATCAATGTACGGATTGATCTGCTCGAGAATATCCGGCAGGTTCATGATGGATGTGGTAGACTTCAGTTTGTCGCCTACCGCAGTCAGAAAAGCACGCTGCCGCTCGGTACGGGTAAAGTCGGATGTGGCATCGTGACGGAAGCGAACGTACTGGAGTGCCGTTTTGCCATCCAGATGCTGCATGCCGGCTTTGAGATCGATATCATACTCGTGTTTGTCGGCTGCGCTGGTGTAGTGCATATCTTTTTCTACATTAAAATCAATACCGCCTACCGCGTCCACCAGCTTGATAAAGCCCTGGAAGTCGGTGTATACGTAATACTGTACCGGAATGCCGAGCAGGTCGCTGACTGTCTGCATTGCCGTATTCGGACCGTGGGTGATTGCAGCGTTGATGCGGCTCTGGCCATGACCCGGGATATCCACATACGTATCACGCAGGATGGAAAACAGATGAATCGTTTTTTTGACCGGATCGAGCGAAGCGACCAGCATGGTGTCCGAGCGCGGAATCTCGCCGTCGTCGGAACTGCGTGAATCGACGCCCATTAGCAAAATATTGACCGGTTCGGTACCGGTCCAGACTGGTGGCGCTGCCGCTGCAGCCGTATTGGTAGGTACATTTTTGAATGGAGAGGCATCCCCTGTTTTCTGCAGGGCATCAATCTGGTTATATACAGCTGTAAAATAATAAATCGCATAGCCTATGATCGCGACGGCGATAATGCCGAGGCTCCAAAGCAACGTTCGCTTTGTTTTTACATTCATGCACGTTCTTCCTTTCAACGATAAGGTTTGCCATGTATCGGATGTGTCTTCTGTCTGCTGTCATATGTAGATTGGTAGGACAGACAGCTGACGGGGTATTCTGCGAAATACCCGGTGGGGAAAAGTTAGTTACTTTGCATTGTCTTAACAACACCCGTACATTATAATTTCTTTTCAGGCAACAATCAATTATCACATAACCATGGAACAAGTAAGTTAGCTAGTGTCAACCCCTGGCTCTGTGTGTGATTATACTGTTCACTTGTACTACAAAAAAGACCTCAAAAGTTACAAACGGGTCACAAAGGAGACATTCATGCAGGCAATAGAGGTACAGGATCTACGCAAAACCTTTCGGATTCAGCAGAGCCGGGGCGGGCTCAAGGGCGCGTTGCAGGATTTGTTTGCTCGCGAGTATCACGAGGTCGCAGCGGTTAACGATATCAGCTTTACGATTCCACAGGGCGAGATCTGTGGATACATTGGGGAAAATGGAGCCGGCAAATCGACCACGATCAAGATGCTGACCGGCATTCTGGTGCCGACTTCCGGCCATATCCAAGTCAACGGCTATGTGCCTTACCAGGAACGCGAGAAGTTCGTCCAGGGCATCGGTGTAGTGTTCGGCCAGCGCAGTCAGCTGTGGTGGGATATCGGGGTAATCGAGTCCTTCCAGCTGCTGCGCAAGGTGTACCAGGTGTCCGAAGCGGATTATAAAAAAAGACTGGATGAGCTGGTGGAGCGTCTGCAATTACAGGAGCTGCTGAGCCGTCCGGTGCGCAAGCTCAGCCTCGGTCAGCGGATGCGCTGCGAGCTGGTCGCTGCGCTGCTGCATAATCCGTCGATTGTTTTCCTTGATGAACCGACGATTGGACTGGATATTGTCGTCAAATCGGAGATTCGCGAGTTTCTCAAGGATCTGAACCGTACACAGGGCACGACCATTCTGCTGACGACCCATGATCTGCAGGATATCGAAGCGCTCTGTTCACGGGTTATTATGCTGGACGCCGGCAGCATCATTTACGACGGGGGACTGAATGAACTGAAGACCCGTTGGGGACGCGGACGCGAATTGCGCTTTCAGTTTGGTGGTGCGGTCAAGGCTGAACAGCTGAATGGCTGGACGATGGGACTGCCGGTTACGTGGACCCAGGAGAGCGATCTGGTCGCGACAGCGCTCGTACCGGCGGATATGGCGGTATCGGATGTATTTTCCCGTATTCTGAGCCAGGCGGAAGTGACGGATGTGCAGATTTCGGAGACGAGTACGGACGAGATTGTACGCCAGATTTACAGTTCCGGCTCGGCAGAGAAGCCGGAGGTCAAGCTGCATGTCTAGTCTGTATCTGGATTTTATTCGTATCCGGTTTCTGACGATGCTGGCATACCGGGTCAATTATTATTCCGGCATTCTTGTGTATACGCTCAATATTGGGGTGTACTATTTTACATGGCAGGCGATCTACGGCGGCAAGGAACAGCTCGCCGGCTTTACCGCTGCGCAGATGACCACGTATGTCGCCGTATCCTGGATGGCACGGGCGTTTTACTTTAACAATCTGGACCGGGAGATTGCGACCGAGATTCGTGACGGTACGATCGCGATCCAGTTTATCCGTCCGTATAACTACCTGCTGGTCAAGATGATGCAGGGGTTTGGGGAAGGCATTTTCCGGTTCACGATGTTTATGATTCCGGGCATGATTATTGCGGTGTTGCTATTCCCGGTGCAGCTGCCGACGAGTCCGGTATCGTGGATCGGATTTCTGGTCATGCTGTTTTTCAGCTTTTTGATTAATTCGCAGATTAATATCCTGATCGGCCTGATGGCCTTTTTTATCGAAAATAATGATGGACTGATGCGCATGAAGCGGGTGGTGGTCGATCTGTTCTCCGGTCTGCTGATTCCGATCAGCTTTTTCCCGGGCTGGCTGACCGGCATCATGAACTTCCTGCCGTTTCAGGCGATTACGTATCTGCCGGGTTCGGTCTTCACCGGACGTGTGCAGGGCACAGGGATTCTGGAGGTACTCGGCATTCAGGTGATCTGGTTCCTCATCCTGCTGGTACCGATCTATTTCACATGGCGCGCTGCCCGGGTGCGGCTGTTCGTACAGGGGGGTTGAGTCGATGTTTTATTTGGGATTAATATGGGAGTACTTTACCAATTATGTGAAGACAAGACTGACCTACCGCGCCGATTTCTGGGTGGAAGTGATCTCGGATCTGCTGTTTCAGGCGACCAATCTGATCTTTATCTTCGTTGTCTTCGCGCATACCGAGACGCTGGGCGGATTTACCGAAGCGGAAGTGGTCTTTGTGTATGGTTACTTCATGGTACCGTACGGATTGTACAGCTGTTTCATTAACCTGTGGAATTTCGGTGACCGCTATATTGTCAAAGGCGAAATGGACCGTATCCTGACGCGCCCGGCACACAGCCTGTTCCAGATATTCCTGGAAAATCTGGACCCGCCGTCCCTGATCGGTTCGGTGATCGGTATCATCATCATGATCTGGAGCGGCGGACAGCTGGGGCTGGAGATGGAATGGTGGTACATCCCGGCGCTAATCATTATGACGATTGGTTCAACGCTAATCTATGCGGGAATCTACATTATATTGACGTCGGTGTCCTTTTACTCGGATTCACCGACAGGCATTATTCCGCTGATGGTGAATATCCAGACGTACGGACGTTACCCGATCACGATCTACAACCGCGCGATCCAGATCATCCTGACCTGGGTGCTGCCATTTGCCTTCGTCGGTATCTATCCGGCGGCGCTGTTCCTGCAGCGCGAGGAGATGATGGCGATGGCCTGGCTGACGCCGGTGATGGGCCTGTTGTTCTTCAGTGTGAGTCTGCTGCTGTGGAACAGCGGGGTGAAAAGGTATCGTGGAGCGGGGTCCTGAACACGCACGCTGTTGTATTTACATCATCTTCATCATGCATGCCGGCGCTCGCCAGTGTCGCAATTGAGTGCGATTATGAGTGAGCAGCTGATGTTGAGGTTAGGACTTGCCACAGAATAAGTTAAATTTAAATGCCAGCAAGGCGGATTAAGCGCCTGTGCTGGCATTTTGTATATTTAGATGCATTTTCTCTATCCAGCATATTACGCCCAATTGACCTCCCCCTCTTCAGTAGATAACGCAGTTCCTCTCAACATACAGGTCGCCGGCAGAATCCCTTCCTGCAGCGGTGTCTATCCCACCTCCACACTAGCGTTATCCACTCCATCTCCCACTACATTTGCTAATTATAAAAAGGATTGGAAACTCTTCAAGTAACATGCTACTATATACAACGGGTCAGAAATAGACAATATGACCTAGTTCATTTTAACTACATATTGGAGGAATAAAAATGGCTTTTTGTACAAAATGTGGTACACAGCTTTACGAGAATGAAATACATACCTGTATGGCGGAACAGCCTCCGGCTGGGGCTGCAGCACCAGCAACCGCAGCGCCAATGATCACAACAGCCAGAGAACAGCTGGCACGAGTGGATCGTCACAAAATTCTGAATCTGCTGAAACGTCCGATGTCTGCTCTGCAGTTAAGAGGAGATAGCGATCTGTTGTACGGTTTGCTCGGTATTATCGCGTCACTGGTCGGATTTGTGCTGTGGTCTTGGTCGTTCAAGCACCAGCTGATCAAAGCACTGATTACACAGTTTGGCGGTAGGCTCGATGATTACGAGGAATCCTACAGCAGCGCCAGCGAATATTTGCCGATTGTGAATCATATGCTGGTGCTTGGTCTGGTGTCCCTGATCGTGATACTGGCAGCAGTCTTCCTGCTGGGCAGCAAGCTGGGTGCCCAGCGCCATGGATGGAAGGACAGTCTGGTGAAGCTGGGCGGTCTGCAGTGGATTACCGGTGCTGCGTTGATCCTGTCCGCGCTGGTTATGTTCGTTTCCGTGAAGTTTTCCTTTGTCCTGCTGCTGACTACCGTAATCGCCACACTGGTCTTAACGTTGTATGCAGGTATAGAGATGTTCCGTATACATCGGGATCGTGCAGTCTGGTTCATCGGGGCAGTGGTATTGATTCAGGTGGTCGCTGTACTGCTCGTATTTAACTCGTTCGGTGCGGAAATGGTAGATGAATTGAAGGAGATGGGCGGAGGCCTTTTCTAACAGCATCACAAGAGGTTGACTATTATTACCATTAAATGAACTATTTTCTATATAAGGAGAGAAGTATATATGTACTGTGGACATTGCGGTACCCGGACGGAGCCGGATTGGGTGTTTTGCAGAGAATGCGGACATCGCCTGGAGCCTGAATCCGCTGCAGCGAGTACGACCGATACAACGGCTTATTCACAGCCGCAGCCGGTCAGGGAGCCGATTCAGCTCTCGCCACGAACCAAACGCATGCTGATGATCGGAGGCGGCGCGCTTGTCCTGCTGCTGATCGCTTTCTTCATTCTGCGGGCAACAAACGGCCCATCAACGCCGGAAGAACTGGCCAAGCAGCTGACTGCTGCTGTAGAGGCAGGCGATGTAAATGGACTGGTCAAGCATCTGGATGAGCCGGATTCACCACTGCGGGAGGAGCAGCGGCTGGCGCTGTTCACTGAGTCACTACAGACCGAAGACACCAAGTCATCCTATGTGGAACAGATTGATAATGCGCTCCAGAGCACCGAAGCCCATGAAGACGCAGGTTCAGCAGTGGTTGAATCTGTCAGAACCCAGATCCGTAATAGCCTCAACCAATCCTACTGGATGACACTCGTACCGGTCGATTCCTGGCGGGGAACGCGCTGGATGGTTCATATCGAACCTGTAGATGTCAAAGCGGCACTGGTCTATATGAACGAGACGCTTACCACCTCCATGGCGATCGGCAATCTCAAAGCGGACCATGATACGATCAAGGATCTGTGGCCGGCGGTGTATACCTACCAGGGCACGATCAGCAGTGCATATGCCGACGTACCGGTAACGGATAAAGTGGAAGCATTTAGTGTGAATCAGCCGGCCCAAGCGACATTGGACTATACCAAGATGGCTTCCCTGGATCTGCGTCTGCCGCAGTCCGAAGCGACAGTTATGCTGAATGACAAGCCGGTCACCGGCGATCCGAGTCAATATATTCAGATTCAGCCTGCTCCGCAGCAGTCTCATATTACAGTAAAAATGACTGCTCAGGGCAAAGATATTACAGGCGAAGTCACCCTGAACCCGGCCGAACAGGACACCTACGATCTGAATACTGTCGTACAAAAGCCAATTGCCGAGCAGGCGCTGGATATCGTATACGATGCGTCCACCAGTCTGGCGGAAGCGATCAATACAAGCAATGCCAAAGCACTCAAAAGTGTCAATCCCGACTCCGGTTACTACAACCATGCGACCTGGGAGATGAACGATTACTTTTCCGGCAATCGCAAATACAAGCTGCAAAAAGTCGTCATCGATCTGGACTCCGTTGAGATTGACAAAGACAGCATCGAGCTGAGTGCGACCCAAGTATACAAAGTCACCAATGAAGATGGCAGCGTAAGTGACAAAAATATAGACTGGACGTATGATATCACCCAGCAGCCTCAAAAAGACAACTGGTGGATTAATGCTGCCTATCCGAGCTGGAGCAATGCCATCGGCTCCAAACATACGATTGAAAAATCAGCTTCTTAAAAGAAAGTTATATGGAGGTAGAACTTGCATACGAGGACATCCACGCTGCGGATCTTCCTAACAAAGACAACTGTAGAAAGAAAGATTCTATCATTATAGAAGATTACAGTTAGCGCATTTAACAGTACAGTAAAAAAGCGATCATCCGGGAGAAGACTCCAGGCATGATCGCTTTTTTGACTCATACTAATACAATAATAGGTGTTCTTCAGAAGTTTGAGGGGATTGTATACTTGCATCTATGCAGTTGGGTACATTATTAATATAAGCATGCAGAAGTTTGAATAGAAAAGGAGTGAGGCTTGATGTTTCAGCATATTTTGCTCGCGGCCGATGGGTCGGACAATTCCATTCGGGCAGCGGCAGAAGCCGTCAAAATCGCTTCGCTGTCGTCGGATGCTGTCGTAGAGATTCTGTTTGCCGCTGATCCGTCCAAAGTCAAAGACGAAGTGCTGCATTCTCATACCCACGATGAGATCGAATTCAGACGCCGGCAGCGACTGCAGTCGGTCGAAGAGGTGCTAACCGCAGCAGGTCTGCAGCCCAAGGTCACCATCATCAATGGTGATCCCGGCCCTACGATTGTCAAATATGCAGACGAGCATCATGCCGACTTGATCATAATCGGGACACGAGGACTGAATGTGCTGCAGGAATTCGTGCTCGGTAGCGTTAGCCACAAGGTCGTCAAGCGGGCCCATTGTCCGGTACTGATCGTAAAATAATCCTTCAGTCGAGATAAACCAACCTCAAGTCGAGTTCAGCCTATGAGTTAGCAGGCTGTACAGCAAGCGGCCGAGGTTGAAGTCATCGCAGAACTGGGATACATTGAGAACTACCGACCATATATCATAAGCCGGAGTAGTGCTCTATTCCATACGGCAAAAAGGAGTTATCGACATGAGCGAATTACAGCAGGGACAGCCTGTTCCCGATTTTACCCTGGAGGCGTCCGAAGGACGTGAAGTCTCCCTCAGCGACTACCGCGGCAAGAAGGTGGTACTGTACTTTTATCCGAAAGACAATACGACCGGATGCACCCAGCAGGCGTGCGATTTCCGTGACAGTACAGCCGGATACGAGCAGTACGGCGCTGTTGTGCTCGGTATCAGCCCGGACAACGTCAAGTCGCATGACCGCTTCAGTGCCAAGTACGAACTGCCTTTCCCACTGCTGTCCGATCCGGATCATGCGGTAGCCGAAGCCTACGGCGTCTGGCAGCTAAAAAAGATGTACGGCAAGGAGTACGAAGGCATCGTGCGCTCGACCTTCCTGATCGACGAAGAGGGCAACCTACAGCAGGAATGGCGCAATGTGAAAGTGAAAGGTCATGTGGAAAATGTGCTGGCAGTACTTCGGGGAGAGTAGTAGATCTGATGTAAAGTAAAATTATTTTCCATGAATACTTCCATTTGTCATTCCTATGTATTAATTTTCAATTATTCTCCTGTTTGTTCATTATCTGTTCATCATCCTCCGATACTATTTAACAAGAAAGGTATTTCAAAGGGGGACAATATGAAAAAATCATTAATACAAGGGCTTATTATTGCAACAACGTGTACTGCTATTTTAAGCGGCTGTGGAAGTACGGAAGAGAATCAAACTGCAGAAGAAACAGCAACAGAGGAAAGTACTGCTCAGCAGCAAGGCGGACCGCCAAATGGAGGGCCTCCTGGTGGCATGGGTTCAGCCAATGTAGATACGGACAGTATTGTTACTGATGTCGCTGCAACCCTTGATGAAGAAGTGTCGGTTTCTAATGACAGTACTTCTGTTGATACACAGGCAACTCAACTGGCTCAAGCCTTTTTAGATACATTATCCGATGAACAGAAGAAGTCCATTCAGTATGACTTGACGGCTGAAAATGCAGCCACATGGTCGAACTTGCCGGTAAACGCAGTTCAGCGCAATGGAATTTTGCTGGGCAGTCTTTCGGAGGAGAGCCTAAAAGCAGCCAAAAAATTGTTTTATGTGGCTTTGGGTGACGAAGGTTACAAGCAGCTGATTATGAATCTGGAAGCAGAAGAAGTATTGGGAGAGCAAAATGAAGGATATGATGCCGACCTGTATTATATTTCTTTCTTGGGTGAGGTATCTGACTCTTCTGCCTGGATTCTTCAGGTGGGCGGTCATCACTATGCCAATAACTTCACTTTTAATACCAAACAAACAGGTGCTACCCCTTTCTTTATTGGGATAGAGCCTCAGACTTTTGAAAATGCCGCCGGAGAAACTGTCGAACCGCTAGCCACACGCAAAACGGCTATGTATTCCATGATTGATTCGTTGAGTGATGAGCAGGAAGCCAAGGCAGAACTCACCGATAAATTCGATGATGTACTTGTTGGACCAGGAAATGATGGCAATTTCCCGACAGAACATGGCGGAATTCCGGTTTCCTCTTTAGATGAAAGTCAGCAAGAACTGGTAAAGGAAGCCATCAAAACCTGGGTGAGTGATGTAAATGAAGAAGATCAAAAAGAGCTTCTGAATGCGTACCTGTCTGATGAAGCACTTGCACAAACGTATGTAGCTTGGTCTGGTTCTACAAGCTCGGAGGATCAGGGCTCCTATCTTCGTATTGATGGACCTCGTGTCTGGATTGAATTTACGGTTCAGGGTGGCATTGTCTTTAGGGATCAAGTTCACTTCCACACCATCTGGAGAGACAAAACGGCCGATTACGGCGGAGAATTCAGTTCCCAATGATTAGACTTGTTGTGCTGACGTGTATGAGCTGGATGATGGTGCTGTTTTTTCTGGCACCGTTATCCACTTCTGCACACTCCATGCCTACTTCTGCTGTTTTCTTGGACTTTTCAGAGAAAAATGTGACAGCCGAGTTAGTGATTCCTATTGACCGGCTGGAAGTTGCTTTTGATCACAACCTGACCGATGAACCGGAAAAAGCCATTAAGAGCTACCATAAGGAGCTTGTAAGTTATATAACAAACCATATCAGCGTAAAATCGCCAGAAGGAACAGAATGGTCCATACAAATCGGAGAGATGTCGGTGTCCTACCCTGAGGTCACCACAGATCCTACGGATTTAATTGTGAGTACAATCCTCACGCCTCCATCGGGTGCACCTGTTGACTCCTTTACGCTGAATTATGAAGTGGTTGTCAGAGAACTTATTACTCACGTTAGCACACTTACTATTCGAAGCGACTGGAATAATGGAATCTATACCAGTGAACCTCAATTAATTGCCAACATTATTCATAACAATACAACCGTCCAAATCAATCAATCAAAAGGTAATACATGGAGTGGATTTACCAGTATTGTAAAATCGGGCATGGCACATATTGCTGAAGGTGTGGATCATTTACTATTTTTGCTGGCTTTGTTATTACCGGCGCCATTATTAGTGAAAAATAATAAATGGGATACGTTCGCTGGAGTAAAGCCAAGTCTCAAGAAACTTTTAAAAATCACCTTTGCCTTTACAATTGGCCACTCGATCACTTTGATTATTGGTTCAACCGGCTGGGTCTCCATTCCAAGCCAGCCCATCGAAATTCTGATTGCCATATCCATTTTGATTTCAGCTATTCATGCTATACGGCCTATTTTTGCCGGGCGCGAAATTTATGTCGCCTCTGGATTTGGGCTGGTACATGGCCTGGCTTTTGCAACACTGGTTACAGATTTAGGTGTAACCCCGATGAGAATTGTATTGAGCGTATTAGGTTTTAATATTGGTATAGAGCTTATGCAGCTATTTGTTATTGCTTTGATTATGCCATGGCTGCTGCTGCTCAGTGTAACCAAGGCATACCGTTCTGTTCGAATGGTTGGAGCGTTATTTGCAATCGCTGCTTCCATAGGGTGGATTCTGGATAGAGCTTTTGCAATTTCAACTCCTGTCGATACAATCGTTAATGCATTGGCGCAAAATGTGATCTGGGTAGTGGTCATTCTCGCATTATTCTCTATTATCAATATTTACTTTACGAAAACCAGAAGAGCATCGATAACAAGAAATTGATTAAAAGAACAAAAAGGTCTTATCAACGGTCGTCTTCATAATAGGACGGATTTGTGATAAGACCTTTTTATTTTCTGCTGCCATACATTAATAGTATGCTTGCTTCTAAAATATCTGCATATATTGTGCAAAATTATTAATTTACTCCTCCGTCGACTTCTCCGGTTTCTTCTTCCCAAATCGGTTCACCAGATAAATACCCAGTCTCCGGCGGAACTTTACAATGATCGCCGCCAGGATCAGGCCGACCAGAATGGCCACGGCTTCAACGGAATAATCGTGAATCCAGTGGAATACCTGCGTCCACTGCGGTCCGAAGATTTTCCCCAGTGCCAAAAACACACCTACCCAGATTAGCGCACCGCTGTAAGCGTACGCTGCGAACCGCCAGAACTTGTAGTTCATAATCCCGGAGAAATAACCCGTAAAATGACGCACCCCCGGAATGAAATAACCGACGAATACGAGCGTATAGCCGTATTTATTAAACCACTTCTGTGCCTTGTCCAGTTTGTGCTCCGGCAGCAGAATCCATTTGCCGTATTTGCGCATAAAAGGCAGACCTGCCTTTTTTCCAATAAAGTACGTAATGGTCATTCCGATCGTCGTCCCTGCAAAAGCGCATAGGAGTAGGAGTGCCATATTAAGAGTGCCCATATAGGATAAATAACCCGCGTACGCCATCGTCGGCTCTCCGGGAAAAGGTAACGCGATAAATTCAAGCAGCAGCCCCAGAAATAGCACCAGATAGCCATGCTCGGTAAGAAGTGATTGTAGATAGTCCATGAATCCCATAGATTGCCCCCATGCCAAGTTGTAATATCGTCTTATTTTGCCGGATGCTCTATATATCGGTTCATACCCGCAGCAAAATAATGCGCTAAACGTATTGTCCATTTTCTGTTATATTTTTACTGTAGTTGTATCTTTACTATCATAATCGTTTGGATAGGGCAAAGTCCACCAGTAGAGCATTCGCAGAATGTCCACTGGATGCGTACACGATCCGTATTTTCTTTAAATGGAAACGCTTGGAAATCCATGTCATACGCCCGTTTATCCATGATATGAAAATCAAATTGCAAATTTTTGAAAAATGCTGAAATCATAAGGCTTTAAGCCTTGACGGTCTCTTTTCCCCATAGGTATAATTAGACTCATTGAAAAGTGGGAGGCACATGAATGAACAGTCCAAATGAAATAATCGTTGTCCTTGATTTTGGTGGACAATACAATCAGTTAATTGCAAGACGTATCCGTGATCTTGGTGTATACAGTGAGTTACTGCCGTTCAACACCCCTGTCGAGAAAATCCGTGAGCTGGCACCCAAAGGTATTATCTTCTCCGGCGGTCCATCCAGCGTGTACGCGGAGGATGCCCCTCATGTCGATCCGGCGATTTATGATCTGAATGTGCCAATCTTCGGTATTTGTTATGGTATGCAGCTAATGGCTCAACAACTGTCCGGTAAAGTAGAACGCTCCGCCAAACGCGAGTACGGCAAGTCCGATGTGGACTTCATGCCGCACTGCGCACTGAACAAAGGCATGGAATCCAGCCACACCGTATGGATGAGCCATGGTGACCATGTTGTCGGTCTGCCGGAAGGCTTTGTCGTGGATGCCAGCACCGAGTCTGCCCCAATCGCAGCGATGAGCAACGCAGAGCGTCATCTGTATGCGGTGCAGTTCCACCCGGAAGTGCGTCACTCCGTGTTCGGTAACGAGATGATCCGCAACTTCCTGTACGAAGTATGTCAGTGCCACGGCGAGTGGAGCATGAAGACATTCATCGATGATACCATTCAGGAAATCCGCGACCAGGTGGGTAACAAGAACGTACTGTGCGCACTGAGCGGCGGCGTGGATTCTTCCGTTGTAGCGATCCTGCTGCACAAAGCGATCGGCGATCAGCTGACCTGTATGTTTATCGACCATGGTCTGCTGCGCAAAGGCGAAGCAGAGAGCGTAATGGAGACGTTCGTCGGCAAGTTCGATATGAAAGTAGTCAAAATCGACGCACAGGAGCGCTTCCTGTCCAAACTGGCAGGCGTAGACGATCCGGAGCAAAAACGTAAAATCATCGGTAACGAGTTTATCTATGTATTTGACGAAGAATCCAAAAAGCTGGGCGACTTTGCCTATCTGGCACAGGGAACCCTGTATACGGATATCGTAGAGAGCGGAACCGCTACAGCACAGACGATCAAATCTCACCATAACGTCGGCGGCCTGCCGGAAGATATGGAATTTGAACTGATCGAGCCACTCAAAGCACTGTTCAAAGACGAAGTACGTAAAGTCGGCGAAGAATGCGGCCTGCCGCGTGCCATCGTATGGCGTCAGCCGTTCCCGGGCCCAGGTCTGGCGATCCGCGTCCTCGGCGAAGTAACCGAAGACAAACTGACTATCGTTCGTGATTCCGACTACATCCTGCGCGAAGAAATCGCCAAGGCCGGTCTGGAAAATGAAATCTGGCAGTACTTCACAGCGCTGCCGAACATGAAGAGCGTCGGCGTTATGGGTGATGCACGTACGTATTCCTACACCGTAGGTATACGCGCCGTAACCTCCATCGACGGCATGACTGCGGACTGGGCACGTATTCCATGGGATGTACTGGAGAAGATCTCCGTACGTATCGTTAACGAAGTGGATAACGTCAACCGCGTGGTGTATGATATTACTTCGAAACCACCAGCAACGATTGAGTGGGAATAGGATTTACACGAAATAGATGACTCCAGGGAGCAGTCTGGTCTTGAACCAGGCTGCTTTTTTATTGGATGCGAAAGAAAGCCCTGTGATGTCCTCACTGCATAAAATATATATCGAAGAACCGGTCGAACACTATTTTCGTCTGGCTCGAAGCGTAGATATGTATACCTGGGCAACAACAAATACTCCTGTGCATATGCAGTCAGTCTGCAAGTACACAGGAGTATTTTTATATAATGAAGGAGCAATAATTTATATACGTGGTTCAAGCATAAGCAGCTGCTTCAGGTTATTATTAATAAACGTATTATCTGCCTGATTGATTCCTCGACCGGCGAAATGTCCCCAGATCGAATGGATCGGATTGAACATGGCGTATGGTATCCTGTCCGCTTCATATTTATTGTCATCCGCTGTGCAGAATAGATCAGTACTGCCGGGCATAATGCAGGAGAGCGCTCGGATGCTATGAAGGGCCCGGTCAAAGTCCCCATCATACATAGCGTTGTCACTAATATCGGCATATTGACCTGTCCAGAGCATAGCCAGCACATTATGCGGATTCATTTGCATAAAGCTGTTTTCCCAGACACCGGTCATAAAGTCTGCCACAGAGTCATATCCCATCTCCCGATATAGTTCCTCCCGGTAAAATGCCTGCGATAATCCCCAGCCTGCGTATACACGGCCGACTGCACGCATATGGACAGCAGTCAGATCATCCAAACGTTCTGTATCAAAATCGATCGCTGCCAGCAGTGCAGCTTTCATGCCTTCGAGCATCACCAGCGTGTGAGGCCAGGTTTTGGCTGCTCCCGCAAAAGGTGCAATCCGCTCGACCCGATCAGGATAGCTGGCTCCCCACTGAAAAGCCTGAATGCCTCCCATCGACCAGCCGACCACAAGTGCAATTTTCTCAATACCAAAATTTTCGGTTACCAGCCGATACTGGAATTGAACGTTATCATAGACGCTGATGTGCGGGAATCGGCCTCGGTCAAAGGGGGCAGGGGTATTGCTCGGAGACGAAGATAATCCATTGCCCAGCAGATTGGGAACGATAATAAAGTATTTTTGCGGATCCAATGCCATATCATTTCCAATGAGCCATTCATTCTGAACATGCTGATCACCAAAAGCCGTTGGATATACGATCACATTGTCTTTCTGTTCGTTTAATTCTCCATATGTTTTATAAGCGAGAAAAGCATCTGGCAGTATGACGCCTGACTGCAGGGTTACATCCCCCAATTTAAAAAGATCATAATCCATTTCTATTGCATCTCCCTTCAGCATTGAAACTGCATCCATATGGATGTAATTCTTGTTGTCAGTATAGAGCTGTGCTACGCTCAAGAAAAGTGAACAGAATTCATAACAGCATTCAATATTATTGATAGTTGAAGGAGAGGATATTATGGAATTACGACAGTTAAATACCTTTCGTACCGTTGCCTTCACGTTGAATTTTACCCGGGCTGCGGAAGCGCTGAATTATGTACCTTCCAATGTGACTATGCAAATCAAGGCACTGGAGGAGGAGCTGGGGGTTCGTCTTTTGACCGACTGGGCAAACAGCTGGTGCTTACAACAGCAGGAGAGCGCTTTTTAACACATGTTCAGGGTGTACTTGACCAGCTGGAACAGGCCCGCAGCATTGTTCACGATCAGGATGAATTGACGGGTACACTGACGATCAGCGCCAATGAAGTGCTCTGTGCATATCGGCTGCCGGGTGTATTTCACTTGTTTCGTTCGCGCTATCCGGGAGTGCAGATTGTTTTCCGTTCAGTCTCCAATTTGCAGCTGAAGCAGACGCTTTTTGACGGTACGGCAGATATAGTCTTTATGCTGGATGAACCGATCCGTTCCAGCGGGTTGACCGTGGAGCCAATGGTGGAGGAGCAATTCCGTTTCTTCGCTGCGCCGGATCATCGGCTTGCAAATCGGACGAGCCTGCAGCTGGCAGATTTTCATGACGAAGTATTTCTGACCAATGAAAAGGGATGTACCTACCGCAGCATGTTTGACCGGGCATTTGAGAAAGAAGGTATAGACACTATTACACATCTGGAATTTCAGAATGCGGAAGCTATTAAGCAGTGTGCAATGGCCAGAATCGGTATTGCCTTTTTACCCGAGGTGACTACAAAAGCTGAAGTCGAACGTAACGAACTGGTTGCTCTCCCGTGGAATATTCCCGATCTGCATGTATATACACAGATGTTATGGCACAAAGACAAGTGGCTCTCACCCATCTTGTCGGCTTTTATCGGGGCAGCAAGGGAAGTTATGGCGGCGGAGAACAGTATGAATCTATAATTGCAAATATCGTTTTCGCACATCAACAGAATCGGCAGCAGCTATCCCATTTATAAAATAGAGCAGCTGCCACTTCTGCGTACGCCTGGCAGCTGTATTCAGTTCATCTTCCCAGTCGGGGTATACCCGCATTGCCATTTTCCCTTTCTGATCACCACTCCGCAAGATTCCGTGCTTCAGCAGAATTTCTCTGGGGAAAATAAACTGTCCCTGTTTATCATGATCCATCACATTAACAATCACTTGATCGGGGCACTCCTTATCACTGTACGCCCGATTGTTGTTATCAATATCTTTTTCCCAGAACACCACAAAATAGCCTTTCTTTTTGGGAGTGTGTTTGGCGAGTCTGCTTCGGAATGTATGTGTATCTATTTCAAAAGTCATGCCTTCATAGGCTGCGTTCTGACTTTCAATTTGCAGATTCGTTATGTCCGGAATATTCGCCTGCAGTAGAATAGAATGTATCCACTGTAACGATGCAAAATGATTATCCATGTACTGACCTCCCGGTGTGATATGTAGTTGAACCAGCGCTATACTGCAATGTACAAAATGAATAATTTAACACAACTCTAACTTATACAGCGAGCACGTCATATGCTGCATCACTCACGCAGCGCAGGAAAGGGAATAGGACAAAGGACGACCTTTAAGGCTGGAGATCATCTGCTGCAAGCGAACATTCATGATCTCCAGCCTTAACCAGAGGACGTGTCCTATCCCTTTCTGGAGCGAATGCCCCGAAGCGCGCCAATCTTTTACTTTTGCAGATTTGAATTCGATGATATCAATCCCGCCTCATTTATGGTAGGATGAACACCTATATTGAATAAGGAAGTGAACTGCAATTGATCCAGATTACCATCCCTACGCCTAACGTATCGATTACCAAGCAAATTAATCCGGAACTTAGCCATATCTATGGTTTTACCGATTTTCATCTGATCTCCCGTGAAGTGGGCGGCATCTATATGTTCTACAACGAGCAGGATGAGCTGCTGTTTGTCGGTAAAGCCCGCAAACTCAGACCGCGTATCAAAAAGCATTTCGAAGATACCGTATCTCCGATCAAGGACCACCGCGACGAGGTTACCCGTATCGATGTATGTATCGTGGAAGACCCGACCGAGCGCGAGATTTACGAGACGTATATTATCAACAGTCTGCAGGCCAAGTACAATGTGGACAAAGTCTTTTACAAATAAGAGACCATAGCGACGCCTCCCGGAGAACGTTCTGCTGTGCATCACGTTAACCACATCTGAGGTGTCTCTCGATCACCTTATACGATAGGTATGTTGCAAGTACACGCTAATGCATGTCCTGATAGCGATAGATCCCTATCAAAAAAAGCTGCTCCTGTTCACGGAAGCAGCTTTTTGCGTTTTGGGCGCAGAATGCCATTATGGGCAGCCCGCCTGCATGAATAAATCAATGTGATCTCGGTGTATAATCCAGATCGCGGAACAGCTGATCCAGTTCGGCAGATGTCAGATCACGCCACTGGCCGATCGGCAGATTGCCCAGATGGATATTCATGATCCGGGTACGGCGCAGGCCGTGTACTTCATAGCCGAGCGCTGCACACATGCGGCGGATCTGGCGGTTCAGTCCCTGGGTCAGGATGATTTTGAATACATATTTGGACTGCTGGGTCACTTTGCAGGGCAGGGTCACCGTATCCAGAATCTCGACGCCCGAAGCCATCTTGTTCAGAAAAGCCGGCGTGATCGGACGATCCACGGTAACGATATATTCCTTTTCATGCTTGTTCTCGGCACGCAGGATTTCATTGACGATATCCCCATCGTTGGTCAGCAGGATCAGTCCGTCCGAATCCTTGTCCAGACGTCCGATATGGAAGATGCGCAGTGGATGATTCACAAAGTCCACGATATTGCCTTTCACATGCCGCTCGGTCGTACTCGTAATGCCTACCGGCTTGTTGAGCGCGATATAGACATTTTCCTGCTCTACCCGGATCGGCTTGCCGTCTACCCGCACATCGTCGCCGGGTTCTACCTTGCTGCCGAGCTCTGCTACTGTACCGTTGATCGTTACCCGGCCTTCATTGATCCATTTGTCTGCTCCCCGGCGGGAAGTAATGCCGGATTCGCTAATATATTTATTAATTCGCACGTATCGCACACCTTTAACTCTTTTTTTGGAAAAACAGCGGTTCGCTGATTCCAGTCTATATCTAAGATACTCTTTTTACAGCTTTTTTGAAAGGTCACAGCGCTGAAAAGGCAGAGGATATACCGACAGATCGCGGGATATACAGTGATCCTTATGTAGAAAACGCCGTGCATGAATGTTCGGAAGACAAGTGCGGTTGGCTGAGAGCGTTCATGGTTAAATCTACACAGACCCCTGTATGCTGCTTGACCGTGCGGATCGCCAGGCAGCATGAACAGCGAAGACAGGAAGCCGCTTTGTGATAAACAGGGAACAGGTCATGTACAGTAGAGAATATTTTCACGTACGAATCCCCTGCTGATCTGGTAATATACTCAGTGATAGCGTTTTCGGCATGCCGTTTACGCATACATTTTCTGTAATGTAGATTCCTTTTAAATGAGGTGATGGTATGCAATATATTCCGCATCATACAGACCGTCTGCAGGAGATGTTTCCGCCGGAACACAGAGCGGTAGAGCAGGATCATCTGCTGCTGCGGAGTCGGCCGGATACGGATTTCTGGATGAGAACCCATTACGGGTTCGAGCGATATAACGGGCATGTGTTGTACGATGAGATCAAGGGCAATTTTGAAGCAATTGCCGAGCTGCAGATGCATCCGCAGCGTACGTATGATCAATCCGGCATTTTTATCGGTATCGATCCATCCAACTGGCTCAAGACATCCGTAGAATTTATCCCGGAGAAAGCTTCGCATCTGGGCGTGGTTGTCACGCAGCGCAGTTATTCCGATTGGTCGACACGTAATGTGGACAACAGCATTTTTAGCCAGCGTCTATCGTTCCGCGTGAGACGGGAGGGCAATGACTTTTTCGTCTATTTCCGAGAGGGAAGTGCCGATCTGGCTGCAGAATGGGAGCAGCTGCGCATTACCCATCTCGATTGCCCGCCAGGCCAGCCGCTGCGTGTCGGCATTTATTCGGCCAGTCCGATGGATATGGGATTTGATACCGCCTTTTACCATTTTGAGATTCAGCATGTAGATTAACAGCCTGTCCGGTCTGGAAAAGGAGTGGTGTGTATGGACCCTCATACGCTCATCATCAGCTGTGTGCTGCTGCTGATCGTATTTGTGCTGGCTGTTGTAGTACTGCCTGCCCTGCAAAAGCGCGAGAATGTGATAGAGCGCATCATTCAGGATGGTTATACGGCGCGCGGACGTATCCTGAATATCGAGCCTACCGGTAACTACAAAATGGGTCAACCCGAGCTGCGGCTGGATCTGCGAATCGAGAAGCCAACCCAGCTGCCATTTGAAGCGGCTGTGACGGTAACCGTGTATACGATCCACCGTTCCCGTTTCCAGGAAGGCTCTACCGTCAATGTAAAAGTACTGGAAAACCGCAAAGGCCGGCATATCGCTGTCAAAGGAACAATGGAATACCCTTGATCCTCAAAAGCTCAAACCTTTCAAACTAATCGGTTCTTCCATATTTAAACTCCAATGCAACGCTTCGCTGAAAATTCCGAAATTCACAAAAACCGCCTATAGCAATGCTGAGGCGGTCTTTGTCATGTATCCAATGTACTCGCCATATACTCGCTATATATCGTAACAGCGCTGTCCTTCCTTTTATTCTTCTCCGCCTCCTGGTATCACTGCTGCATAGGCACAACCAGATCGCAGTATCCCCATATAAAGATAGCGAATTGTCCACTCTCAGATGCATATCCTTAATGTTATATAAATACAAGGTGTAAAACTCGCCGAATTCCTTCTCAACTGCGTACTTTTACACATTATTTTTATATAGTACAGCCGCTAAGATATAAGGGAGAAGACATACGGGCAAAGGAGAGGAATGGCAATGAATCTCATCGGCGACAGTATGCTTGATTACCGTTATATCGGACAGCGCATCCGGGAAGTCCGGCAGCAGCGCGGCATGACCCAGCAGCAGCTTGCCATGGGTATTTGCAATCAATCCCAGATCAGCCGAATTGAGAAAGGGGTGGAGTCCGTCTCGGCGGATACGTTGTACCGGATCGCCCGCAAGTGCGGAGTGGATGTACGCATATTTTATGATATGGCCCAGAATGAGATCAGCGAGATGCAGAATATCCGCAAAAACATCCTGTATTTGCAGCGGCAGCAGATGTACCCGGAGCTGATCGAATATATTGAGCACTGCCAGACAGAAGAGAGTGGACGCCTGTCAGTAATCG
This sequence comes from Paenibacillus wulumuqiensis, assembly GCF_000971965.1. GTDB lineage: Bacteria > Bacillota > Bacilli > Paenibacillales > Paenibacillaceae > Saccharibacillus > Saccharibacillus wulumuqiensis. Next base: position 6,920 of record NZ_LAQP01000019.1, on the reverse strand, counting down.
ACCAGCAATTTATTCTCTGTCAAAAGGGATATGCCTATCTTCAGCTCGGACAGATACCATGCGGATTCCAGATGATTCAGCAGGCGCTGAAGCTGACCTACCATACCGATCGTCTGCCTGCGCTATATGAAGTGGAAGTGATCCTGGCGCTGGCAGCCGGTTATGCACTGCAGGGTGATCAGCGTTCCTGCATCAGCTGGCTGCACAAATGCCGTCAGTCGCTCCACCAGTACCGGGAGCTGGATTACCGTTTTCCCGAGGTGTTCTACTGTCTGGCGAGAGCCTATAATGCCAGTGAAGATTACCGTCTCGCGATCGAATATGCTTCCCAGGGTATCCGCTATTGTGAAGATCATCGATTCTGTCACTGTCTGGAGAAATTGTACTATGAGTGCGGCTATAGCTACGAACAGCTTGGACAATCTGGCAAAGCCGAACGCTGTTACGCCAGATCACGTATGCTGAGTGAGCTATTTTGCCTTCCGGAGTAAATAATAAATCGGTATATTTATGCACTTTTGACACTTTAGCTAACGTCGTTCATGACTTTGCCTCCAAATATGCGGATATACATAAGTTTTTCACAATTCAAACATTATAATGAATAGTGAAACCAACACCGTTATGGAGGGAAAAGGAGGGATACATAACAGGAGGTTTACAGACGGATCAGACGGCTTGGCATCATTGGGTTTACGATCACATACTATTGCTGAAGGAGTGTATTACATGACCGTAATGCGTACACGTAAATTAGGCAAATGGCTGATGGCTGGAGTAATGACCTGTTCCATGTTGGGGATGGCAGCACCGAGTGGATATGCAGCGGAAGACAGCGCGGCTGCCATGCCGAGCATTGCCGGCAAGAAAGTGATGGTAGGGTACTGGCAGAACTGGTCTTCTTCAAGTGGAGACGGGTATGCCGGCGGCACTTCCCGCACGATCCAGCTGAGTGATTCTCCGGCTGCCTACAATGTAGTCACGGTTGCCTTTATGACCGGAGCCGGTATCCCGACGTTCAAGCCGGAAGGCATATCGGATGCGGCATTCCGCCAGCAGGTGGGTACGCTGAATGCGAGAGGTACAGCCGTTATTCTATCGCTGGGCGGAGCAGGGGCGCATATTCAGCTGAGTGCCGGACAGGAGCGAGCTTTTGCCAATGAGATTATTCGTCTGGTGGATACCTATGGATTCGACGGATTGGATATCGATCTGGAGCAGAGCGCCATTCAAGCCGGAGCCAATACAACCGTCATCCCGGGTGCACTCAAAATCGTCAAGGATCACTACAAAGCCCAAGGCAAAACCTTCCTCATCAGCATGGCTCCCGAATTCCCTTATGTAAAACCGGGTGGTGCCTATGAGCCGTACCTGACCAGTTTGGCCGGCTATTACGATTTCATCGCACCGCAGTTGTATAACCAGGCTGGTGACGGACTGTGGGTAGACGAAGTGAACAAATGGGTCTCCCAGAATTCGGATGCCGACAAATACAACTTCCTCTATTATATGGCCGATTCCTTTATCCACGGTACACGTGGCTTCCTGCAGATCCCGGCGAACAAGCTGGTGCTTGGACTGCCAGCCAATGCCGATGCCGCTGGTAATGGTGAAGTCAAAGACCCGAGCGTCGTATACAAAGTATTCGCCGACCTCGCTGCCAAAAGCCAGCAGCTCAAAGGCGTCATGACCTGGTCGGTCAACTGGGATCTGGGCAGCAATGCAGCGGGAACACCATATAACCAGAAGTTTGCCCAGTCTTACGATGATCTGATTTATGGTAGCGCTACCACGCCAACTAATCCTCAGCCACAGCCACAGCCACAGCCCGGCCAGCCCGGTGCTGCCGCATGGAGCGCTTCTGCCATCTACGTAGGCGGAGACACGGTAAGCTACAACGGCAAGACATACAAAGCCAGATGGTGGACAACCGGAGAGACACCAGGCCAGGCAGAGGTATGGCAGCTTGTCTGATAACAGCAACGTCATTTAACCCCATTCAACTATTTTATAACTGGAGGGAATACAATGAATTTGAGAAAAACCCTGACCGCCGTAGTCGCTGCAAGTACCTGCATGATGATCCTCAGTACTTCTGTTTTTGCCCATGGATACATCTCCCAGCCGGCCAGCCGTGCCTATAAAGGCTCCAATGCGGTTGGACTGAATACGAATGTAGGCAGTGCCCAATATGAACCGCAAAGTATTGAAGCGCCCAAAGGCTTCCCGAATGCAGGTCCTGTAGATGGCAAAATTGCCAGTGGCGCACTGGCAGGATTTGCTCCACTCGATGACCAGACAGCTACCCGCTGGCACAAAACAGATATCAAAACAGGTGCGCTGAATATCACCTGGAATCTGACCGCCCAGCATGCTACAGCGGGCTGGCAGTATTATATGACCAAGCCGGGCTGGAATCCCAATCAGCCATTGACCCGCAGTTCACTGGAGCGAATCGCCTATATCGATGATGGAGGAGCCAAGCCGGCCAAGAATGTATCTCATACAATCAATGTTCCATCCGACCGCAGTGGTTATCATGTTATCCTCGGGGTATGGGATGTTTATGATACCGGCAATGCCTTTTATCAGGTAATCGATGTTAATGTAAATGGTCAAGGCGGCACTGTACCGACACAACCAACCGAACCAACAGAGCCGGGCCAGCCATCCGCCAGTGCATGGAGTCCGACAGCCATTTATGTAGGCGGTGATCTGGTCAGTTACGAAGGACGTACCTACAAAGCCAGATGGTGGACTACTGGTGAAACTCCGGGAACCGCAGAAGTATGGGAACTGCAGGGCAAGCTGCAATAATACCTGTTCTGCACGCGGTGAATTGATAATTCGGTGTCGGGTAACCTGATAGCTCCGATCTTCCCGGCAGTCTCCACACCAGATGATAGAGATCTTACTATCCAGGAATAAAAACAAATATTTATGATGCCGATTAATGTATGAACATGCAGAAGAGTGCAGAAGAGCATCGTCAACCTTTCTATCCCGTCCGACATCACTATCAGATCAGCATAGTTATCGCCTACTCAGCCCGTTTTCCTTTCCGTCAGAACCTTGTGAGGATCTGTTATGGAAAAGGAAAACGGGCTTTGTGCGGTTATCCTCTATGTAGTTTTATTCAATCTCCGGCCGCTTATGAGTTCCACGAATAACGTATATTTCCGAACCATTTCCTGTCCATTTACTCTATATTAATTCCGAACCGTGAACTGCCAATTCCACTTCATAATTTCCTGCTTTTAGAAGCTATAACTATAGCCGAACGTTATGCACGCGCTTGCAAAACAACATTCGTATTTTTAGATTGACAACAATAATATCGTCCCCTAGAATGTAACAGGTAAAGCTGTTTATACACAAACAACATGAAGCGCGGATGTATAATAAAGTCTTCGACAGATTAACATATTCGTATAATCCTGCGGATTGGCGCAGGAGTCTCTACGTGATCACCGGAATGATCTCTCTACGGAATTCAGTATCTGCCAGCGCTCCCTTTTGTCGCTTATTATTAGAGCTGCTATTTGCTTTGATATACAGTCAGCAGGGGAGAACTGTCTAATGCTGACCCATGAGACCCCGATGAGCATATTGTCATCGGGGTTTTTGTCGTTTTCTTTATCTATTGCCAAGAGGGGGAAAAGTATAACAATGGAGCGTTTCTTTAAGCTGCGGGAGCATGGAACGAATGTAAAAACAGAGATGATTGCAGGTCTGACCACCTTCATTACCATGGCTTACATTTTGTTCGTCAATAATTTATTTCTTGGACCGGATGGAGCGGGCATTCCTGCACAGGGCGTCTTTTTTGCGACGGCTGTAGGTGCGGGTCTGGTAACGATACTGATGGGACTATTCGCCAACATTCCGGTAGCACTGGCACCGGGAATGGGCTTGAATGCTTATTTCATGACCGTCGTCCTGGGCTCCAACGGTATGATTACGTGGCAGGCAGCATTGGGAGCAGTATTCCTGTCAGGGATTATCTTCATTATTCTGACGATTACACGGGTAAGACAGCTGCTGCTCGTCGCTGTACCGCAATCGCTCAAGATGGCGATCACCGTCGGGATCGGATTGTTTGTAACGATTGTCGGCTTGAAGCTGGGTAATGTCATTTCCGTCTCGGCTACTATTACCGGTGTGACGGATGTGAGTCAGCTGGCTGGTCCGGTTACCGTAAGAGGCAGTGACTTCCAACTGGCGTTGGGTGATTTTGTGCATAACCGGGATACACTGCTGTCGCTGATCGGACTGTTTGTAATCGGCGTGCTGATGGTTATGCGGATTCGCGGAGCGCTGCTGATCGGGATTATTCTGTTGACACTGATCGGTATTCCGATGGGGCTGACGGATGTAAGCAGCCTGTCTCATGCCCAGTGGCTTCCTTCTTTTGATAATCTGGCTGTTGGTCAGCTCGATATCAAGGGCGCGATCGGTCTGGGGCTGTTCGAGATCGTGTTTATCTTTACCTTTGTAGAGCTGTTTGATACATTCGGTACGCTCGTCGGCACAGCAGAGCGTGCAGGTTTGTTCAAGAACCGCAGAGAAGGCGAGAAAAAAGTCAGCAAAGCCATGCTCGTTGACGCAGTAGGTGTCAGTGCAGGTGCGGTGCTAGGTACAAGTACGATCACTTCTTATGTAGAAAGTACTTCCGGCGTTGCAGCCGGTGGACGTACAGGTCTGACAGCAGTAACGACAGGTGTACTGTTTATCTTGGCTCTGTTTATTGCTCCACTGGCGCTGATGGTACCTTCGGCAGCTACAGCTCCGGCGCTCGTAATCGTTGGTGTACTGATGATGAGCCAGGTGCGTCATATCGTATGGGATGACTTTATGCAGGCATTCCCGGCATTCCTGACCATTATCTTTATGCCATTTACGAATGGTATCGCCAATGGTATCTCTGCCGGTATTATCGCTTATGTTATTCTTGGTTTCTTCTGCAACGTATTCACAGGCCACAAAGTAAAAGTACACTGGCTGATGTGGGTTCTGGCGATTATCGTAATATCCCGCTATGTATTCCTCGGATCTGAATAACCGAAGTTTACAGTAACGGGAGCAGAACAATACTTATACAACGATAGCAAAACTATATTCCATAACGACAGCAGAAAAATACTCAACAACCTGCAGCTGACTTGCCAGCTGCAGGTTGTTGAAAAAGGCTCACCCTCTGATCGCAGCAGCGTGCAGAGGGTGAGCCTTTTTTATCTATTTTCCTTTCGTTATCTATTTTCCTTACTTTTCATCAAGGCATTATCTCTACTAACCAATCTCTTTGATACACGGAATTTTATATACAGAAAGAGCCGTCTATCTACCATACCTACGAATGCTGGGAAACATACGAATCATGCAAAAATCATAACCGAATAATCCGGCGATAATGCATATATCCAATCCAATCAGACCATTGCAATGTATCATTATAAGCATTCCGATAATAGGTAGCCACCGGCAGGTACCCAAGCATAACGCCAAGCCCACCGCAAATTCCGCTCCCGTCATCGCCGCCTTTGCCCAAAATTATATTATTCGTATCTACTGTTAGCTCCACCTGATAGGGATCGCCAAGAAAGCAAAGCCCAAACACATTGGGCAGTTCCAAATCATACATATTCTCCTGGTTATCTGGTGTTAATTCTTTATTTTCAGTGCTGCCATCCAGATGACCAAAGTAGCGAACATTCATCGTATAGTCAAAGCTGTCTCCCCACGGGAACAAGGTCCGGCATCCGCCTCCATATAAGTATTCCCATTCGTCTTCGGTAGCGACAGCGAACGGAGGCTGCATATGTTCCTCAGACCATTCCGCAAAATGCTCCGTTTCATCAAATAGATAGATCCGGATATGTTCGTCTTCACGCTTAAACCTATAATCTTCATGCACTTCATAAGAACTCAGATCGGATGCAGCAAACTGCCCAAGCTGCTTTATAATATCTGCATCTTCCTTAAGGTCCAGATCTGCTGGAGTTATTTCTTTCCAGCCGACCGACTGTGTATGTCTTTCTGCAAGCATCGGTCTGATAGATACTTCACGAACCGGGGACATCTGCTTGTTCAGCAGCTCGTCCGCCTCGGATAACTCACGATCGATCTCATTCAGCGCTTGAGCAAGATCTTCACGGGTGGCTTCATCCATCTGACCGATCCCGTTATTCCACCCGAGAGTGACCGTATCTCCAGGGACGAAGACAAACTCCTTCCCATGGTAATCGAAAATACCGGTTAGCAATGCCTCCCCATAACGTTCAAACCGCTGCAGCTGCTTAAAAATAAATCCCTCCGGCAGCTTAGGGAGCAAACCATATAACGCAGCTTGCTGTTCCTGCTCACTCATACCTTGCCATACCGAACGCATGAAAGGGTCCATGCTATACCTCCTCCTCGTAGTATTCCTTTTTCTTCTTGTAGTATCCCTTTTCTATAGAAGCATGAAATCTAATCTATTGATAGAAGAAACAGAGACAAGTATTACGGATGGAGTCAACATAAGGAAGCATCCAAATCACGAACCCTTTTATTTTCATAGTCCAACATCTGTCTCCGTATCTATCCTAAGACTCCGTAATGCCTAGAACTTTGTTAAGATTAGAAGAGCATTTTACAATATGATTATCAAACAAGTTATTGTGAATTTTCGCCTCAGCAGCTTTATGACAGCCTCGCTTAAACCTTAATTAAAACCATAAATAATAATTTCAAAAAAGGTGTTGCAATAAAAATACACACATGCTATACTCTAATTCCGGCCAAGAAATAGCCGGTCATCATGAAAGCACACAGCACTATGTGCTGAATCGTCATCAAAAACTTCTTCAAAAAAAGTTGTTGACAGATGATTGCGAACATGATAAGATATAAAAGTTGTCACCGAGAGACACGGCGACGAT
>NZ_LAQP01000018.1 GCF_000971965.1 Paenibacillus wulumuqiensis | reverse complement strand
GTTGGGGGTGGAAGTGCAGCAATGCATGGAGCTGACCAATACTAATCGGTCGAGGGCTTATCCAATACGCTTCTAAAGCAGCGAGGTTTCGTTTCGGATTCAGTTTTCAGGGAGCAACTGTAGTAAGTTTTCTTTTGGAGAGATACCCAAGTGGCTATAAGGGGACCCTCTGCTAAGGGGTTAGACTGCGTCAGCGGTGCGAGGGTTCGAATCCCTCTCTCTCCGCCACTAGAACTTACTAGGTATGATATAGAAGTAACATTGAATTACTTTTAATATGGCGGTGTAGCTCAGCTGGCTAGAGCGTACGGTTCATACCCGTGAGGTCGGGGGTTCGATCCCCTCCGCCGCTACCATACATACCTGGAGACTTAGCTCAGCTGGGAGAGCATCTGCCTTACAAGCAGAGGGTCGGGGGTTCGATCCCCTCAGTCTCCACCATTATGTGCCGGTGTAGCTCAGTTGGTAGAGCAACTGACTTGTAATCAGTAGGTCGGGGGTTCGAATCCTCTCGCCGGCACCATTTTTTGACCCTGGAACCGTGGTGTAGGGGTTAACATGCCTGCCTGTCACGCAGGAGATCGCGGGTTCAAATCCCGTCGGTTCCGCCATTTTCTTTTAATTAAATAGTAGTATGGCTCGGTAGCTCAGTCGGTAGAGCAGAGGACTGAAAATCCTCGTGTCGGCGGTTCGATTCCGTCCCGAGCCACCTTTATTTTGTGGAGGCTTAGCGAAGTGGCCAAACGCAGCAGACTGTAAATCTGTTCTCTCCGAGTTCGGTGGTTCGAATCCATCAGCCTCCACCAGTTTTATTATGAGCCATTAGCTCAGTTGGTAGAGCACCTGACTTTTAATCAGGGTGTCGAAGGTTCGAGTCCTTCATGGCTCATCATATAAAAGCATCTTGCTGAAAAGCAGGATGCTTTTTTTGTGTCTTTTTAGAATTTTAAAAGAGTATTTAAGCTTGGATTGAAAAATCTAAACTGACATCCTTATATCAGCGGTTTTTGAATCGTCTTTTTGAATTATCCTGAGTTCTTCTCTGCGCTATATTTATACATTGCCTGCAAAATAGGATAAAATAAAGGTGTTGAATGATATGATCTCTAAATAAGTGTTCTATATCCTTATGCCGTTACGTAATGAATCGTAAGAGAAGAATGGAGAAGGAATATAACTATGAATTTGACCAGTTTAAGGCAGCAAATTGAGCATATTATTGGTTGCTCGATTGTAGAGTATCAGTGGACGATAGAGGAATGGGAAAAGCGAGAGAGTCAAGAGCCTACTAATAACAGCAAAGAAAGACCCAACCAACAGAACGTGGAGTACATCAAAAATAAAGAGAACAATAAACATAAAAAGAGTTTAGAAAACAAAAAGCATACAGAAGATCGAATGGATCAAGTAGAGATAAGCAATACAACGAACAGAGAATCTACGGAGAATCAAGCAGGTGAGTACAGTCGGAATAGGGAACGATTGCGATCTTTTCTTGTCCCTGTAGCCAGCAATGAAAAGGAAGTTACGATCTGGGAGATTTTATTTGCCAATGAATTCTCTGAGTCCGTATCATCTTCAGAGACAGAGACAGAGACAGAGACAGAGACAGAGACAGAGACAGAGACAGAGACAGAGACAGAGACAGAGACAGAGACAGAGACAGATGGAGGCGGAAGACGAGTACACGATAAGGCAGTTTATGATAGGAGTGAAGCTTCTATCTACACAACGGCTCCTTCTGATGATAATGAAGTTCTTTCTGATTCTAGAGGGACGGTTTCTTATAAAGATGATGAGCGGATTAGACAGGTATATCAGCTGCTGAAACTGCTGCTTCCATCTGCTGCCGGATTGCAGATGGAACAGTCAGATACCGCTGTGGATCAGTCGGAGCAGGCTGCACGGGAACTGGGACAATGGATTGTACGTCAATTGAGCAGCCGCAATCCGGCAGAAGCTATACCGGATGATTATGCGCTTCGGCAGCGGCTGAATATTTCGATGATTCCTTTTTTGCTGGTCGTGGATAGTTTGCAGGCGGGCCATTTGCAGCTAAAAGATCTGGAGAAGCTGCTGTCCAGTTACTTTGACAGAGAAGTGCTGTTAATTCCGCTGCAGGACGGCGAATGGCTCATTCTAGCAAATTATAATTTGATTGAAGACGAAGATCAGGCAGATCTGCCTGTGAACTCGGCACGGGATATATACAGTGAACAGGAAGATACGGAAGAAGATGTGCTAACGGCTTTTGCACTGGGACTGCATGAATTGGTAGCAAGTGAATGGGTGGGTGTCTTTCACATTAGTGTAGCTCTGCCGCTTATGCCGGTGGATATGCTGGTGCAGACGGTAGCGCATTTAAGAGAGACTATTCATCTGGGCAAATTATTTCATGTGTCTGATCATATCCATCTTCCCTGGGAGCTGCGTCTGGAGAGTCTGTTGTATCGGATACCGGTCGAGGAAAGACAGCGGTTTGTGGAATCGGCGGAAGATCACTCCCATATATTCGGAGATGAAGAGACGGTGACGACACTGGAGACCTTTTTCAAAATGGATTGTAATGTCAGCGAGACGGCCAAGCAGCTCTATATTCACCGTAATACTCTTTTATACCGGTTGGACAAGATTAAGCAGGAAACTCAGCTGGATGTGCGCCGGTTTGAAGATGCTGTATTGATGCGGCTGACACTGCTTTTGTATAAAGTGACAAAAAGTTAGAATATTTTTTGTACAGTTTGTGGATGGAGTGGAAGAGCGGATTGGAGTAAGATAGAAACAGATAAAGAAACCGGTTACAAACATTCGGTTAAACGGATGGTCATTCAGCCGGTTCGATGATTCGCTCTCGATAGTTTGTTCTGTTTTCGCTCCATCCCTTTCTGCTGCATGATACTGTTTACATACTGCAAAGGAACAGGGTGCCGATCTGCTCTATGACAGGTACTATAGAGGATAACAGTGAGCGGATTGCTTACTGATCTTTCTCATAAAAATGTCTATAGAACAAATTTGGTAAGCGTTTACAGTGAGAGAGGTTATCTTTCTTCTCCAGGGATTGAAAGGTTGATAATGAAAAGCTTCGTGATTGTTCATGGGATAGTATAGTTAACGTCCTTATGAGCCAGAATTTGAAAAACATTACATTTATATTCAGGGAGGTTTTTTATTATGGCAGGCGTACGTTTAGAGCATATTTTCAAAAAATACCCGGGTTCCGATAAAGCTACAGTAGTTGACGTTAATCTGGATATTAAAGATAAAGAGTTTCTGGTACTGGTTGGTCCTTCCGGTTGTGGTAAATCCACAACACTGCGTATGATCGCAGGTCTGGAAGAAATCTCCGAAGGTAAACTGTACATTGGCGACCGCGTGGTTAACGATGTAGCTCCAAAAGACCGCGATATCGCGATGGTATTCCAGTCTTACGCCCTGTACCCTCATATGGATGTATACTCCAATATGGCATTTGGTCTGAAACTGCGTAAAGTGAAAAAAGACGAAATCGACAAGCGTGTTCGCGAGGCAGCAAAAATCCTCGATATCGAGCATTTGCTGGAGCGTAAGCCAAAAGCACTCTCCGGTGGTCAGCGTCAGCGTGTCGCTCTGGGACGTGCGATTGTCCGTGATCCACAAGTCTTCCTGATGGATGAGCCGCTGTCCAACCTGGATGCCAAGCTGCGCGGTCAGATGCGTGCGGAAATCACCAAACTGGCAAAACGTCTGCAAACGACTGTTATCTATGTAACGCATGATCAGATCGAAGCCATGACAATGGGCGATCGTATCGTAGTTATGAAAGAGGGTATCATTCAGCAGGCTGCTTCTCCGGATGAACTGTACAACCACCCACGTAATATGTTCGTAGCCGGATTTATCGGATCCCCTACAATGAACTTTATCCGTGGTACACTGTCTGAAAAAGACGGAAACACAACGTTCTCTGCATCCGGTCTGGAACTGGCTGTACCAGGTGGTAAAGCACAGGTACTGAGAGAGCAAGGTTATGTTGCAGGCAAGGAAGTTATTCTGGGTGTTCGTCCAGAAGATATCCATGAAGAACTGGTATTCCTGGAAGCTTCTCCGAATACCGTGTTTACTGCCAAAGTAGACGTATCCGAGAATCTGGGTCACGAAACGCTGTTGTACCTGGGTGGAATCAGCTCCGATACGGTTATCGCTCGTGTAGACGGACGTTCCACTACACGTGATAACGCAACTGTAAAAATGGCGATTGATATGAACAAAGCACACATCTTCGATCCACAATCCGAAGATAACCTGTTCTATGCAGAGCCGGCAACTGTGTAATTCTGCACGGTAAATGATTTGATTTTTGTAAATAATGAATTCACTTGTTGGCTGTACGCTGATGGTGAATAATATAAAAGCCTATCGTACCTATTGTATAAAGGTACGGTAGGCTTTTTGATTTGCTGAAAGCAGGAGCAGAGGTAGAATATTAAGAAGTAGAAGTAGAAGTAGAAGTAGAAGTAGAAGTAGAAGTAGAAGTAGAAGTAAAGCTAGAAGTAAAGCTAGAAGTAAAGCTAGAAGCTGGAGTTAGAATTGGATAAAGAAGAAAGAAGAAAGAGGATCATAGAAGAGAAAGAAAATTAAGTAATGAGTAATGAGAGCAGGCAGAAAATTCATACCTGTTTGTTTTGCTATATACATACAGGCATTTAGCGAAAATTTGACGAAATAAATCAAAAACTCAATTCCATCATAGACTGTTCATAATTAAAAGATACACTTAATCCGAAGTGAGAAGTGAGAAGTGAGAAGTGAGAAGTGAGAAGTGAGAAGTGAGAAGTGAGAAGTGAGAAGTGAGAAGTGAGAAGTGAGAAGTGAGAAGTGAGAAGTGAGAAGTGAGAAGTGAGAAGTGAGAAGTGAGAAGTGAGAAGTGAGAAGTGAGAAGTGAGAAGTGAGAAGTGAGAAGTGAGAAGTGAGAAGTGAGAAGTGAGAAGTGAGAAGTGAGAAGTGAGAAGTGAGAAGTGAGAAGTGAGAAGTGAGAAGTGAGAAGTGAGAAGTGAGAAGTAAGAAGTGAGAAGTGAGAAGTGAGAAGTAGGGCCGCCGTATGTTCTGTTTGCCGGGAGTGGTGCTTGGTATGAAGTTATGATTTATGGTCCACAATAAGCCGGGAATCTGCTGTTACAATTGATTTCATTATCGTTTTCAATTACCATTGGTACATTGGGAATAATATGTACTGCGATTTGTGGTCATAATCAAATACGAGACAAGTGATCTACTCAGGGAAAGGAAGAACACAATGGCTAAACATGTGAAGGTTTCGGAATTAGTGCAGATGTTCCAGCTTGAGGTTGTATCCGGGGGACAGGGCTTAAAACGAAACATTATCGTAGATGATCTGAACCGGCCCGGTTTGGAAATGGCAGGATATTTTGAATACTATCCTACAGAACGTGTACAGATTCTGGGAAGAACGGAACTCGCTTTCTTTAAAATGCTGACACATGAAGAAAAAGCCGAGCGTATGGGCAAGCTGTGTGATGAAGCTACGCCATGCATTATTGTCACACGCGGTCTGGAAGTACCGGAGGAACTTGTAGAAGCCAGTGATGCACATGACCTGCCTGTACTGCGCAGCAATCTGTCCACCACAATCCTGCACAGCCGTATCACCAACTTCCTGGAGAAAAAGCTCGCGCCTACTGCCACCATCCACGGTGTACTGGTGGATATATACGGTGTAGGTATGCTGATCACCGGAAGCAGCGGTATCGGTAAGAGTGAAACAGCGCTGGAGCTCGTAAAACGTGGACACCGTTTGATCGCGGATGATGCGGTAGAGATCCGTCAGACTTCGGACAATCAGCTGCATGGCACAGCACCAGAGCTGATCCGCCATCTGTTGGAGATTCGCGGAGTCGGTATTATCAACGTGATGACTCTGTTTGGCGCAGGTGCTATCCGCAACAACAAGCGTATTACGCTGGTCGTTCGTCTGGAAGCCTGGCAGCAGGATAAGCAGTACGACCGGATCGGACTGGATGAAGAAACCACCCAGATCATTGATACCGATGTACCGCTCGTGACCATCCCTGTACGTCCCGGACGTAACCTGGCAGTTATTATCGAAGTGGCGGCCATGAACTTCCGCCTGAAGCGTATGGGGTACAATGCAGCTCTCCAATTCACGCATAAATTGACCGAGACGATCGCCGAAGATCTCGACGAACTGGATTAAGGAGAGGGTATGCAATGGGGACATCGTTAATTAATCCGATCGCTTTTGCGATCGGGCCACTGGAGGTGCACTGGTACGGGCTCATTCTGGGCCTGGGTGCACTGGTGGGTCTGGTACTGGCTCTGCGGGAGGGCAACCGGTTCGGGATTCCACAGGAATTCTTCATGGATCTGGTATTGTTTGGTGTACCGTCCGCGATTATCGCCGCACGGATCTATTATGTTGCTTTTCGCTGGCCGGATTACAAAGACAACTTTGTGGATGTGTTCAAAATCTGGAATGGCGGGATTGCGATCTATGGCGCACTGATCGGTGCGATCATCTGCGGTGTGATCTATACACGCTATAAAGGCTACAATTTCTGGCGGATTGCTGATATTTGCGCACCGGGACTGCTGGCAGGCCAGCTGATCGGACGCTGGGGGAACTTTGTGAATCAGGAAGCTTACGGCGGACCTGTCGATGAGTCTTTCCTGCGCAACAATCTGCATTTGCCTGACTATATTGTGAATCAGATGAATGTAAATGGTGTATTCCACCATCCGACGTTCCTGTATGAATCGTTATGGAATCTGGTCGGCATTCTGCTGATCTTTGTTCTGCGTCGCCGTCACTTTGTACGTGCCGGTGAGATTTTCATGTATTACTTTATCTGGTACGGAATCGGTCGGTTCTTTATCGAGGCGCTGCGTACGGACAGTCTTACCTTTGACGGTCCAGCCTGGTTGGTATCATTCGTCAACAGCCTATGGACGCCGATGACCTGGTTTGGATTTGAACAGGGTGCGATTGAGCCGGGCTACGGCAATATTCGGGTCTCCCAGCTGCTGTCGTTGGTGCTGATTGTAGCTGCGATTGTCATTATCATCGTCCGCCGCCGACTGGGGTGGTCGAAGGCGCATTACAGCGATCCGATCGTATCGACTAAAGGGGCCCATCATGATCCTGTACCTGAAGGTCATCATACGGATAACACAGCTGCTTCTGCAGCGGACACCAGCAAAAAGACAGATTCTGCCGGGCATGAAAAGGTACACCCTGAACGTAAGGAGTAATCATAAATGATGGATACGATATTATTTGATCTGGATGGCACGATTGTAAATACGAATGAGCTGATTATCTCCTCATTTCTGCATATTATGAGCCAGCATCCTTCGGCTGCGCTTACCCGGGAGCAAATCATCCCCCATATGGGACTCACGCTGGAACAGCAGCTGCGCACATTCTCCGGTCTGGAGGATGTAACTGCGCTGGTGGCGGCTTATCGGGAGTACAGCTCACTGCATCATGATGAGATGGTGGCTCCTTTTCCGGAAGTGAATGAAGTGCTGGAGCGGCTCAAGGCAGAAGGACTGAAGCTGGGAGTGGTCACTACCAAAATCCGTGCTACCACTACCCGTGTGCTGGAGTTGTTCCAACTCGCCCAGTACATGGATGTCATTATTACGCTGGATGACGTAGAGCATCCGAAACCACATGCCCAGCCGATTCAAAGAGCGCTGGAGGCACTGGGATCATCGCCTGAGCGTACATTAATGGTAGGTGATAGTCCGGCCGACCTGCAATCTGCAGCGGCAGCAGGCGTCCGCTCGGCAGCTGTAGCCTGGTCGCTCAAAGGAGAAGAGGAATTATCCAAATATCAACCGACCTACATTCTGCATACGATGAGTGATCTGTATGAGCTGGTACTCGGGGATACGGTAGACCGATGAGAAAGGTGGAGCGTTATCCCGTTGAAGGCAACCGGAATGCGCTGCGTCAGATTTATAAAACGGTGAGCCCCTGGAAAGGGGTTCGCAATTTTGTGTTTATACAAATATCGAGATACTGCCCGATCCTGGAACTGAAAAACTGGATTTATCGCCACTTGCTCCGTATGGAAGTGGGGAAAGATACGGCTTTTGGATTAATGGTCATGGTGGATGTATTTTTCCCGGAACGTATCAAGATCGGCAAAAATACGGTTATTGGCTATAATACAACCATTCTTGCCCATGAATATCTGATTCGTGAATACCGTCTGGGTGATGTAGTGATTGGTGACGAAGTCATGATCGGAGCCAACAGTACGATCCTACCGGGAGTCACGATTGGAGATGGAGCGATTGTGGCGGCAGGTTCAGTCGTACATAAAGATGTGGCTGCCGGCACTTTTGTCGGCGGCAATCCTTTGCGTGTACTTTCACGCCAAAATCCGGAAACGATGGATATTGCTGATACGGTAATATTTTCAGAGAGTGATCAGGAGAAGGAGTGAGGCTGCTATGTTTATCCGGAAAAGGAACCGGGCCAACGTTCAGAACATTCGTGAATGCTGGCTCATTATCTGCCGGGATAACAGGCAGCCATGCTCCGAAAGGTCAAAATGATATGGTACAGGTACGGCAGCTCCAGGGGTTAATGGACAAGCCCGGGAACGATAGAGCAGCCTATCCGGTTGTACCATTCCAATTGTAAGGAGATGCTTTAACATTGAATCCAATTAAGAAAGAGCGGCTGCCACAGCTTGATTTCTTTCGGGCTATTGCCATTATCGGTGTACTGCATGTGCACTCCACGTCCAATGCGACGATAGAAGCCGTCAACACCTCGCTATATTATGTATTTAACTTTTTGAATCTTTTCTTCAAATACGGTACGCCGTCGTTTATTTTTCTGAGCAGTTTTGTGCTGTTCTATAACTACTATGACCGTCCGCTCACGGGCAAGCTGATCAGCAGCTTTTATAAAAAAAGAATGCTGTATATTCTGCTGCCGTATATTCTGATCTCGGCACTCTATTTCGTTTACAAGCTGTATAATAATGACCGATTTGATGAGCCGCTGGGTATACTGCTGGGTGACTATGTTCATGCGATTTTCCATGGATCGGCCTGGACGCATCTGTACTTTGTCTTTATCAGTGTGCAGTTCTATATTCTGTTCCCGCTCATGCTGGCGCTGCTGAAAAGTCAGCGCTGGATTGCACGCTGGGCGCTGCCGATCGGGCTGGCGATTCAGTGGGGATGGGTACTATGGAACAAGTATGATCTGCATTATGCGAGCAAGGGCAGTATTGCGCTGTCGTACTTTGCCTACTATCTGATGGGGGCATTTGTAGCGATCTACTTCAAGCCTTTCCGTGCCTGGGTGATGAGTAAATGGAGCGAAATGCGCGGTATTCAGAAGTTCAGCACTATCGCATTATGGGCCAGCTGGCTGATCACGGGTCTGATCTATGTGCAGATCTGGTATGATGCCCGCCTCACCAATGAATGGCTGGATTCGCTCTGGTATGAGCTGATGTGGAATGTGTATACGATGCTGTCTTCGCTCGTATTGTTCCATAGTGCCTTTATCCTGCATCGCCGGGCACCGGCCTGGCTGCTGGCGATTCTGCGCCGATTGGGCGAGATCTCGTTTGCGGTTTATCTCGTTCATCCGTTTCTGCTGGCCTTTTACCGGGAAACGCAGGACTGGTTCTCGATGAGCACGATCACGTATTTCTGCTGGATCTATGGTGGCCTGATCTTTGCATTGATTGTCTCGTCAATTATTGTACAGATTATGTTTAGACGGGTGCCTTTCTCATGGGTACTGCTGGGCAGTGTTCCAGCTTCTTTGTCCAAAAAGAAACGCAATGATAACGATAATACCAAGCGTACACGTAAAACGGATGCGGTTCAGCGAACCAGCCCATAATAAGCTGCGACGTTATAACTGCCTTTATTCATGGAATGCCATGAGCCATCAAGCACCATGGATGGGCAAAGAAACTACAAATTGTTGATAAACCCAAAAGGTCACCTGTGATGCAGGTGGCCTTTTGGCATAGGTGGGAAATGATGCTGTACCCAGGGCAAGATGTTCAGATATGCGACTTTGCATTATTTTCCGGGAAATAAAGGAGTTCGGCTGCCCGGTGGGTAATTGGATAGGAATCAGGTTAAAGAAGCACAAGGATCATCGCGGACAATATACAGGAATAGACGATCTACTGAATGATAATGAGGGAGCATAATGGGCTGTTATACAGAGGCATAAAGTCAATTGACTGTGCAGTTACGGTATGGTAATATATCAAATATCCTTTACTTTATTAGCAAAGTACCACTTTAATGTGATAAAATATTGTGTGATCAGGGGTGACTGTTTTGTCCAAGCCAAAAGGATTCGAAAAACCGACAGGTGTGCGTGATTATCTACCGCATGTCGTGTCCAAACTGCGGTACATTGAGGAAAATGTGCTCCAGTCAATGTCCCAGTGGGGCTATCGCCAGATCATTACACCAACGCTCGAATATTATGATACGGTAGGGGTAGCAAGCTCTACCTCGGACCGCAAATTATATAAAATGCTAAATAACCGTGGTACCACCATGGTGCTGCGATCGGATATGACGACGCCGATCGCGCGGGTCATGGGTTCCCTGCTCAAGGAAGAGCCGCGGCCGATCCGGCTGGCCTATCATGCAAACGTATTTCGCTCCATTGAAGAAGAGGCAGGACGGGAAGCGGAGTTTTTCCAGACAGGAGCGGAGCTGGTAGGAGTGGATTCTCCGGAGGGTGATGCGGAAGTGATCGCTCTGGCTATATCTTCCCTGCAGGCAGCAGGTGTGCAGAATTTCAAAATTTCTCTTGGACATGTGGGTTTCCTGAGCGGACTGCTGGAGGAAGCACTGCCAGGTCAGGCACATGAGCAGGAAGCGCTCAAAGATCGGCTGCTGAATCGTGATTTTGTTGGCTTCCGGGAGCAGCTGTCCGCATTCAGCCTCTCTGCCGAACAGCGTGCAGAGCTGGAAGGACTGCTGAGGCTGCGAGGCGCGCAGGATATTTGCCGGCAGGCGCTGGAGATCAGCAGCAATCCGCAGGCACAAGCTTCCATCCGCCATCTGTGTCAGGTGTGGGATGTACTGGAAGCCTATGATATCTCGGAATACGTTATGATCGATCTGACGATGATCGGTAACTTCTCCTATTATACGGGTATGGTCTTTGAAGGATATGCGGCCGAGCTCGGTTCACCGATCTGCAGCGGGGGACGCTATGATAACCTGCTGGCTCAATTTGGGCGTGATGTTGTGGCGACCGGATTTGCACTCAAAACGAATCGTATTCTGGATGGTGTGCAGCTGCCGCTGCCTGAGCCGGAAAAACCAGTGTTGATCCTTTATGAGGATTCCAGACGCCGTGACGCTTTTGCCCATGCTGCCGATTTGCGGAAGCTGGGGAAAATGGTCGTTACCGAATATGCTGCGGATGTGGAGCAGGCTTCTGCTACCCTGGCCGATTACCAGGAGATCGTTCACTTTGTTAACGATAAGTAAGGCTGTGATTCGTACTACGACAGATCAGGAAAGCAAACTATAACAGGGAGATGCATACCCGATGAGTCAGATTCTGAAAGTGGCAATGCCCAAAGGGCGTATTTACAAAAAAGCGGCCGAACTGTTCCGGCAGGCAGGAATTCCGATTCCGACGGATGTGGATGATTCCCGCAAGCTGATTGTGGAACTGCCGGAAGCGGGGATGGAGTTCATCCTGGCCAAGCCTGTCGATGTGCCGATCTATGTAGAGCATGGCGTAGCGGATATCGGAATTGTCGGCAAAGATGTGCTGATGGAAGAGAACCGTGACGTATACGAGCTGCTTGATCTGGGAATCGCGCGCTGCCGCATGTCGGTGATTGCTCTGCCCGACTGGCAGCCTGGCATTCAGCAGCGTGTAGCGACCAAGTATCCGAATGTCGCTTCCCAGTATTTCCGCGAACGCGGGCAGCAGGTCGAAGTGATCAAACTGAACGGATCGATTGAACTGGCTCCCATGATCGGATTGGCTGATCGGATCGTCGATATGGTGGAGACCGGACAGACACTACGGGAAAATGGACTCGTCGAGATGGAGGAACTATTCGGCATTACGAGCCGATTGATCGCCAACCGGGTCAGTTACCGGATGAAGAGCGAAGAGATCCAGCAGCTGTGCGATCAGCTGCAAAAAGTCATCCAGCCGCCGGCTGCAAGCGAAACCCAGGAGATCGGATAGCAAGAGAGCGGATAGCATAAGATGCAGCTGAGGATTAGCCGCTGCAAGGCGAATCTGCAAATACAGCAAGGGACGAAGCAAGGGGGAGAAAATCGTGAGAATAGTATCTGCACAGGATTTTGATTTGCGGCGCGAAGTGGAGTACGG
This sequence comes from Paenibacillus wulumuqiensis, assembly GCF_000971965.1. Classification (GTDB taxonomy): domain Bacteria; phylum Bacillota; class Bacilli; order Paenibacillales; family Paenibacillaceae; genus Saccharibacillus; species Saccharibacillus wulumuqiensis. The sequence continues at coordinate 119,544 of NZ_LAQP01000018.1, read as the reverse complement.
TTCGCCGGAGCAGAATGCTACCGTGCGGCAGGTGGTTCAGCGGATCAAGCAGGAGGGAGATGCGGCGCTGCTGGAATACACAGCTCGGTTTGACCGGGTAGAGCTGACGAGTGATCGGTTGCGGGTGACAGAGGAGGAGCTGCAGGCAGCATATGCGCTGGTGGAGCCTTCCTTTATTACAGCGATCACATTGGCGGCGGACAATATCCGCCAGTTTCATCAGAAGCAGAAGCGCAACTCCTGGATGGACCTTCAGCCGGATGGCAGCCTGCTCGGTCAGATTATTCGCCCTTTGAAAAGAGTGGGTGTCTACGTACCGGGCGGCAAAGCAGCTTACCCCTCCTCGGTGCTGATGAACGTTATCCCCGCGCAGGTCGCTGGAGTACCGGAGATCGTCATGGTGACTCCGCCGGCAACAGGCGGTACGGAAGGCATTGACCCTTATATTCTGGTTACGGCGGCTGAAGCAGGAGTGACGGAAATCTACCGTATTGGTGGAGCCCAAGCGATTGCAGCGCTGGCGTATGGAACAGACAGTATTGAGCCGGTCGATAAAATATGTGGTCCCGGCAATATCTATGTCGCGCTGGCCAAGCGTGAAGTGTATGGTGTGGTCGATATTGACAGCATCGCTGGTCCGAGTGAGATCGTCGTTCTGGCCGATCACCTGGCGAATCCGGTCTATGTAGCGGCCGATCTGCTGTCACAGGCGGAACACGACGAGATGGCTTCCGCCATTCTGGTGACGTCTTCACCGGAAATTGCCGATGCAGTCGCCGCCGAAGTAGAGCGGCAGCTGGAGAGTCTGCCGCGCAGAGATATTGCAGCAGCCTCAATCCGAAATTACGGTGCGATTATCGTCACCAGGGATATTCAGGAAGGCATCAGCGTCGTGAACCGGTTGGCTCCCGAGCATCTGGAAATCATGGTGGATGAGCCGATGAATGTGCTGGGCATGATCGAGAATGCAGGGGCCATTTTCCTCGGCAATTACAGCTCCGAGCCGGTAGGTGATTATTTTGCCGGACCGAATCATATTATTCCGACCAATGGTACGGCCCGCTTCTCTTCACCGGTCGATGTGGACGATTTTATCAAAAAGTCGAGCATGATCTATTACAGCAAGGAAGCGCTGCTGGCGAACGGCAATATCATTATGGAACTGGCCCGTCATGAAGGACTGGAAGGGCATGCACGTGCGATTCAGGTGCGGCTGGAGCAGGAAGGCAGCTAAGGTACGGGATTACTGTACTGTCCGTTTTGATATATCATCACAATGAATAGCAGGAGATCAGGGGGAGAATTCATATGTCAACAGAGAACCAGAATGTACGCCAGGCTGAAGTAAGCCGCAAAACGAATGAGACGAATATTCAGCTGTCTTTTCAGGTGGATGGAACCGGACAGGCCGAGATTGAGACGGATGTACCTTTTCTGAATCATATGCTGGATCTGTTTACGAAGCATGGACATTTTGACCTGAAGCTCAAGGCGCAGGGCGATATCGAGATCGATGATCATCATACAGTCGAGGATATCGGAATCTGTCTCGGTCAGACGCTGCGTGAAGCGCTCGGAGACAAACGCGGTATCAAGCGCTATGCAAGTGTATTTATCCCGATGGATGAAGCGCTGGCGCAGGTAGTGATCGATGTGAGCAACCGTCCGCATTTTGAATACCGTGCCGAGTATCCTTCTGCGCAGGTGGGCAGCTTCCAGGTGGAGCTGGTGCATGAATTCCTGTGGAAATTAGCACTGGAAGCGCGCATTACCCTGCATGTAATTGTGCATTACGGGCAAAATACGCATCATATGATCGAAGCGGTATTTAAGGCGCTCGGACGTGCGATCGATGAAGCGACTACGATTGATCCGCGTGTCACAGGAGTACCTTCGACGAAGGGGGTGCTGTAATCGATGGCGATTGCGATTGTAGATTACGGCATCGGCAATCTGCACAGCGTCAGCAAGGCGATCGAGCGTCTCGGCTATGAATATGTCATCACAGGCGATAAGGATGAGATCTTTGCAGCCGAGGGAGTGATACTGCCTGGCGTGGGTGCATTTGGCGATGCGATGAATCATATCCGTGAAGGCGGAATGGATCATATTGTGCAGGAGGTTGCTGCCAGCGGCAAGCCGCTGCTGGGCATCTGTCTCGGCATGCAGCTGTTGTTCAGTGAAGGGGAAGAGTACGGGGTACACCAGGGTCTGGATATTTTACCGGGCCGGGTGGTACGCTTCGAAGAGGGCGACTACAAGATTCCGCATATGGGCTGGAACAAGCTGGAGTATCGGCGTCCACAGAACCCGCTGGTACGTGATCTGTATGAAGGACATGTATACTTTGTCCATTCGTATCATGTGCAGCCGGAACGTCCGGAGGATCTGATTGCCGTAACGGATTATGGACAGCCGGTGACCGCGATTGTGGGCCGGGATAATGTATATGGCATGCAGTTCCACCCGGAAAAGAGCGGCGAGCTCGGCAGGCTGCTGCTGCGTAACTTCCTCGCCCTGTCGACCGGTGAGCGGCTGGACATTCCGGAGGATATCGGCATCCATCGTACAGAGAGCAAATAATTTCTTTCATTATTAAACAGCTTCACTTATTATATCGACCGAGGGGGAACCAAGTTGTCTTCTTTTACAATTTATCCGGCTATCGATATCCGGGGCGGCCGCTGTGTACGGCTGATCCAGGGCGATTATAATCAGGAAACGGTATACAATGAAGATCCGGCTGCAGTAGCGGCAGACTTTGCTGCTCAGGGAGCGGGTTATGTGCATCTGGTCGATCTGGACGGTGCCAAAGCCGGTCATCCGGTCAATCACGAACTGATTGGCCGGATTGCCCGTCTGGTGGATGTACCGGTACAGATTGGCGGCGGACTGCGCACGCTGGAAGATGTAAAAACACTGCTCGGACTCGGTGTCAGCCGCGTCATTATCGGGACAGCGGCCATAGAAGACCGGGAATTTACAGAGTCCGTATTGGCGACCTATGGCAGTCAGGTGGCGATCGGCATTGATGCCCGTAATGGCTATGTGGCAACCCGCGGCTGGCTGGAGACGTCCGAAGTTAAGGCAGATGAACTAGCTCGTGAGCTGGCGGCCAAAGGGGCAGAGACGTTTATTTTCACCGATATCTCCCGTGACGGCATGATGCAGGGGCCGAATATTGAAGCAATCGCTGCGATTGCGCAGGCTTCGGGCAAGCAGGTTATCGCTTCCGGCGGGGTAACCGTACTGGATGATCTGGTGAAGCTGGCGGAGCGTCGTGAACAGGGAATCAGCGGGGCGATTGTGGGCAAGGCGATTTATACAGGCAAAATTGATCTGAAGCAGGCACTGCAGACGATCCGGTAAAAGGAGGACAACTCATGCTCGCAAAGCGTATTATCCCGTGTCTGGATGTCAAAGAAGGACGGGTCGTCAAAGGCGTGAATTTTGTAAATCTGCGTGATGCCGGTGATCCGGTAGAGCTGGCGGCGCTGTATGACCGTGAAGGCGCGGATGAACTGGTCTTTCTGGATATCTCGGCTTCGGTAGAGGGAAGAGAGACCATGGTGGATGTGGTACGCCGGACCGCCGGGGAAATTTCGATTCCCTTTACCGTCGGTGGCGGCATCTCTTCAGTAGAAGATATGAAAAAAATCCTGCGTGCCGGAGCGGACAAGATCGGCATCAATACAGCGGCAGTGCTGAATCCACAGCTGATCAATGAAGGTTCGCAGCGATTTGGCGCCCAGTGTATCGTCGTGGCGGTGGACGCCAAGTTCAATTCGGAGTGGAACGATTGGGAAGTATACACACATGGCGGTCGCAAACCGACCGGCATCAGGGCACTGGAATGGGTACGGGAAGCCGAACAGCGCGGAGCAGGCGAAATACTGCTCACCAGCATGGATGCGGACGGAACCAAGGATGGCTTTGACCTGCCGCTCACCAAAGCGGTATGCGAAGCGATCAACATCCCGGTGATTGCCTCCGGGGGAGCCGGGCTGCCGGAACATTTCTACGATGTATTCAGCCAGGCCAATGCCGATGCAGGTCTGGCGGCGACCATTTTCCATTACAAAGAAATCTCGATTCCTGCGCTCAAAACGGAATTGAAGGCCGAAGGAGTGGAGATACGTTGACCGATATCTCGCTGCAGTCGGAGATGATTCACCAGTCGCTTTCGTTCGAGGAATTGACGGCTGCCATCAAATGGGATGAGAACGGACTCGTCCCTGCGATCGTGCAGGATGCCAGCAGCAAACAGGTGCTGATGATGGCCTACATGAATAACGAATCACTGCGCCGCTCACTGGATTCCGGTGAGACCTGGTTTTGGAGCCGGTCCCGCCAGGAATACTGGCACAAGGGCGGCACATCAGGCAATACCCAGCGTATCCGGTCGCTTCATTATGATTGTGACGGGGATACGTTGCTGCTGTTAGTGGATGCAAATGGACCAGCCTGCCATACAGGCAGAATAAGCTGCTTTTATAATGAGGTGAATACAGTGGACAACAAGCCAACTTTTCAAAACGATGCGGTAAATGAAAACAATACGGCATCCGGCAGCGACCGGTTCGCCATTCTGGCCGAGCTGGAGCAGATGATCGCTGATCGCGAGCGTGAACGTCCGGAGGGGGCCTACACGACCTATCTGTTCGAGAAAGGCATCGACAAGATTCTGAAAAAAGTCGGCGAAGAAACAGCCGAGACGATTATCGCAGCCAAAAACGGCGATAACGAAGAGCTGCGCTATGAAGTAAGCGATCTGATCTATCATCTGCTGGTGCTGCTGCAAGAGCGCAAGCTGCCGCTGGATGATGTGCTGGCCGAGCTGGACCGCCGTCATGAGCGTCCGCGCAAAGACTAATATACGGCGAGGGAGGAAGCGGCGATGCTGATTGATTATCATACTCATCATGCCCGGTGTGGTCATGCCGTAGGCGAGCTGGAAGAATATGTGCAGCGGGGCATACAGCTGGGGCTGTCCCAGCTGGGATTGTCCGATCATTTGCCGCTGATCCATGTGGATCCGGCTGCTTATTATCCGGAAATGGCGATGCCGATGGATGAGCTGCCTCGCTATGTGGAAGAGTGTCTGATGCTCAAGGAGAAATACCGGGATCAGATCGCTATTCGGGTAGGATTGGAAGCCGATTATATCGAAGGCTATGAAGAAGTGATCAGCAAGATTCTGGACAGCTATCCGTTTGACTATGTGATTGGCTCTGTGCATTTCCTGGGGGAGTGGGATATCTCGGATCATCGCCAGACGCATCACTGGGAAGGCAAGCAGGTGCTGGATGTATATCGCCAGTACTATGATGCCGTGCAGAAGGCTGCTGCGACCGGATTCTACGATATCACCGGCCATCTGGATGTGATCAAGCGCTTTGGTTATGTACCGGAGCCAGAGCAGGTAGAAGAACGAATCGCTCTGGAAAATGCAGCCCTGCAGGCTGTCAAAAAAGCCGATATGGTCATGGAGCTGAACTCCTCCGGCTTATCTAAAGTATGCAAGGAAATCTTCCCTTCCCACCGGATCGTGGAACAGGCGATTTCCCTGGGAATCCCGCTGACTCTCGGTTCGGATGCCCATGATCCGCTGAAGCTGAGCGATCATCTGGATGAAGCCAGGGCACTGCTCACCGAGCTGGGTGTACAGGAGATTGCCACATTTGAGAATCGGCAGCGTACGATGGTACCGCTGAACGACTGAACAGTCTGTCGTCAGGTTGTTTACTCAGCTTCAAGGCAGCTTTTTATTATGGAAATATCCAGCAAAGGCATTTCCAGCATAGCCAGATAGATACACGTACCACCTGATTATGGACGAGAAAAAGCCCACTGACCGTTGAACTGGCCAGTGGGCTTTTGGGATATAAATGTGTAAACGGAATATCCATCGATCTGCTGTCTATCTGATCCGAGCAGCAGGGGTCGTATATTAACTGTGACTTGGACCCGGCTGCTTGTCACCCTTGGGCAGGATAAGCGCCGAATCGGAATCGGAAGTAATGACCGTCTCCGTGGAATCAATCTCATCCAGATGAAGCAGACCTTCTTTTTCCGCTTTGCGAATCTTCCGCATTTCATTGAGCATGAGCAGGAAGATGACGACGAGAATGGAAGTGATCAAAATCAGGAACCCACCGATCTCCTGCATAAAGTAATGCAGGTCACCGCCGCGGAATCCGAGTCCGCGCAGGAATTTGAAATGCCAGGACAGCGGCAGCGCATGGCTGACATTTTGCAGAATCGGCGGCAGTAGAGCGACCGGGATCTGTGCACCACTCAGGATAAAGGACGGCAGCAGGATCATGGTGATCCGGCCGGCAGCTTTGGCCGGACTGGATGCGCTCCAGCCTACCATCATACAAAGCAGGGACAGCGCGATCGCATACATCAGGAATGGAATCCACAGCTGATATACGTTTGCTTCAAATCGCAGTCCGCCCACCTGCTTGAGACAGCCCATGACGAGATACATGGAGCAGGTCGCAATGAGTGCATACGGCACGATACGCAGCACCAGACTCAGCGGACGACGCAGCATGTCCTTGAGCAGTCCCTGTTCCCGCAGACGCGGCACGATGGTCAGTGTCGCACCACCGAGAATGGACAGGAATACCGTATTTACAAAACCGATAACCGAACTCATCAGCATGTTGTTGGTCGGGTTATACAGCAGGCGTGTCTGCAGATTCAGGCCGGTCGAGAAGTTGTTGGCCTGTGCAGAGCTGACACCCATGCCTACGAGCTTGTTGGCGGCAGCGGCAGAGTTCTCTGCAGCGATGACTTCGGTCACACCGGTACGCAGATACGTGGTCGCCGTAGACAGCGAGGTATCCACGTACAGTCCGATATTGGTCTGTGCTCCCTGAGCATGAGCTTTCTCCAGCCCGGCAGGCAGATAAATGACACCAAAATATTTTTCATTATAAAGGAAGCTGTTCGGTTCCATGTAGTTGTAGGTAATGTAGCTGGTATTAATATACTGATCGGCATCCAGCTTCTGGATCAGCTGCTGACTGTAGGCACTGTGATCCATATCGACCACAGCGACAGGCGCTTCGTTCAGCTGGTTGTTTTTGAATACATACCCGAAGGCCGCTGAGATGATCAGCGGCGCAATCAGGATGATGAAAATGAACTTGCCGTTCAGTATATGTTTGAACTCATCAATTATGGCTTTCATTGGTTGGAACCTCCACCGTCATTCCCGGCAGCAAGTCAGGGGTACGTTTCACATCTACACGCACGATAAAGGAAGTCGTGTCAGACTGACCTTTTTCACGGCTCATGCGCAGAGCGGCATATTGCGGCGCAGAAGTGATGTAGCGTACGGTACCTTTAATATTTTTGCCGAGAGAGATCACGTTGGTCGATACTTTGGCACCGGCCTGGAAGGCTTTCATGTTTTCTTCGCCTACATACAGGTCATAGTACAGCTTGCCGGTCTCAATCACGACAACCGGTGTACCGGCGGATACGTTCTCGCCTACTTTTGGTACGACACGGGTAACTTTACCATCGGCAGCAGCGGTCAGCACGCGGCGGCTCTTCTGAACTTCATAACCATCCAGCGTTACCTGCAGCGCATCTTTTTGTTTTTTCAGCAGTTCGATATTGTACTTGCCGTTATCGATATCTTCCTGACCCTGTTCCACCTGCTTCAGCGCCTGTTGGGCCTGTTCCAGCTGAACATGAGCCTGCTGGCGTTCTTCAGCGGTTGCACCGTTTTGGAGTTTCTGCAGGGCAGTCTCCTGGGCACTTACCTGGTTGCTGGTTACCTCAACCTGCTTCATGGCAGAATTCAGTTGATCCTGAGCACTTTGCACCTGCTTGGTCGCAGTGTCTACACTGTTCTGTGCGGTATCCAGACTGGCCTGTGTACCAAGACCGTTATCAAATAACATTTTGGCCCGGTCATAGTTGGTTTTGGCATAATCCAGTGTCTGCTGGGCCGCTTCAACCGCTGTCTGCGCGGAAGTGACGCCGTTATTGGCGACTTCAACGGATTTCTTGGCGGAATCCACAGCAATTTCCTGGCTGCGGATATCTTCCGGACGTGCGCCGGTCAGTACTTTTTGTTCGGCTACTTTGGCAGCTTCGATATTCAGCTGGGCATTGGCTTTTTGTTCAGCCAGCTTGTGGGCCTGACTGGTCAATTGGCTCTGTGCCTGACTGATCTGAACATCGATCTGGGACATTTGTTCTTTTACACCCTTGATCTGAAGATCGATATCACGGGTATCCAGAGCGAGCAGCGTCTGCCCTTTTTTGACCTGCTGTTCTTCCTTGACTTTGACAGCACTGATTTTGCCGGATTGCCCTTCAAAAGAGGCGTTCACGGTATCGATCGTCAGGACCCCTTCTTTTTTCGAGGCGGCCATGGATACGGCATCCTTGCCATGCATGGCGAGCAGCGTACCGCCAACCCCCAGCGCAACGATTAATAAAATAATCGGAATAAGTTTTACAATTTTCACTTTGATATGCTCTCCTATCTAATAAAATCGATGAGTAAATACCTTGGGATATTTGATAAAATATATATTATTAGCCGCCAAATAGTACGGCGCCGAACAACTAATGCAAAAAAAGTCAGGACGATTCCGAATGTTCAATTCCTTTACGGAGTTTGTACAGCAATTGCTGCAACATTCCCTGTTCCTCTTCCGTCAATTGAGACATGACCGAAGTGACTACACGTGCATATTCAGGCAATGTAGCCATTAATAAAGCTTCGCCTTCCTCTGTCAGATGGATGGCTGTCATACGGCGATCTTCATGGGCTCCGCGGCGGATCAGTCCATCCTTTTCCAGACCATTGATCAGTCCGGTCATTGTGGAACGTGTCACACCGGCAGATTTGGCCAGTTCGGAAGGAAGAAGTGGTTTTTTGCGGATTAACAGAGAGGTAAGAATACGCATCTTGCCCTGGGAGATCCCTCGCTCCATTAGCAAGGAAGAAGATTGATTATATAAATCATGAGAAGTACGTATCAGCAGCAAGGAAGTCAACATGCATTCGACATTGATCTCGGGAAACAAAGGCGCCAGTGCGCTGAGCCGGTCCAATTCCTTCAGCGTAATCTTGGAGCCTGATGAATCTATATTCGGCATTGTATTCACCTTTCTAAAGTCTTCGATGTAGATAATTGTACGGCGCCGAACTAGTTTGGTCAAGAAAATTTTATGAAAATTTCAACATATTTTTCGCAAAATCGTGCTGTGCCGACATTATTCATCATATATATTCCTGAATGAAATACAGAATTGTCTTTGATATCGGCACAAAGCAGGCTAAAATAAAGTAAAGTCAGCTGGCAATCTACAGGAGGGCCTATGAAAGAAAAAATGCGTATATTCTCAGGATCATCCAGTCCCGAACTGAGTGCACAGATTGCAGAACGTCTGGGTGTACCGCTCGGTAAAATCAAACTATCCCAGTTCAAAAGCGGAGAGACCTATGTACACTATGAGGAGAGCATCCGCAATATGGATGTATTTCTGGTACAATCCCTGTCTCATCCGATCAATGAGCTGTTTGTGGAACTAATGGTAATGATCGATGCGGCCAAAAGAGCTTCGGCCGGAACGATTAATCTGATTATCCCGTATTATGGATATGCCCGTCAGGAGCGCAAGTCGGCACCCCGGGAACCCATCTCTGCCAAAATGGTTGCGGATGTGCTTACTACGGTTGGTGCGGACCGGATCATTACGATTGATCTGCATGCCTCGGCGATTCAGGGCTTCTTTAACATACCGGTTGACCATTTGACAGCGCTTGATCTGATCAGCGGCTATTTGCGAAGTAAACAGATAGAAGACGCGGTAGTGGTTTCGCCGGACGCCGGACGTGCCTATATGGCCGAGAAGCTGGCCAACCGTCTGGATACCCCATTTGCCATGATGATCAAGAAAAGACCTGCCCACAACGAATCTGTCATCACTCATGTGATCGGCGATGTGGAAGGCAAAACCCCGATTATTATTGAAGATCTGATCGATACAGGCACGACTATCGTCAATGTTGTCGAAAGTCTCAAGGAACGTGGCGCCCGCGAGGCAATCGTTTGCGCAACGCATGGATTATTTTCCGGCGCGGCGCTGCAGCGTCTGGATCATCCGTATATTCGCGAACTGGTGGTAACGGATTCGATCAGTCTGCCGCCAGGACATCTGGACCGGCTGACCGTACTGTCGGTATCCCCGATGCTGGCTCATGCCGTACGGATCATTATGGAAGGCGGTTCTATCGCTACCATGTTCAGCGATGCAGGGATTTGATACCCGGTCTTATGATATAGAACAGTTGCTTATGTCACTTTAGCGGAAGAGCAGGATATGTTATACTGTTGGCTGATGTTTTTCGTCGATAACTATATTTTTGTAGGTGGAATGTATTAAAGGAGGTGCCTTTGTCCGGTGAATGATTACAAGCGAAAAGTCGAAGAGACCGAACGGAAAGTCATCACGCTTAAGCTGGATGCCAATTTCTTTTTTGAAAGAGCTGTCCGCTCATTAGACCATTATCGTTACGACAAGGCATTGAAATATTTTGAAAAGGCTGTGGAATACGAGCCGGATAATCCTGTGAATCATTGCAATATGGCAGGCATATTATCGGAGATGGGCAAGTATGAGGCCTCCAATCAAGTGCTTCAGACGATTATGGATACGGTAGACCCTTTGATGGTCGAGTGTCATTTTTATATGGCTAACAATTATGCCAATATGGAACAGTTCGAACAGGCCGAGCAGCAGCTGCTTACATATCTGGAGCGGGACCCGAACGGTCAGTTTACGAGTGAAGCAGAGGAAATGATGGATCTGATTCTACATGAAATGGGGCGTACTGCCGGTAGTATTCCGGCAGCGGCTGTTCCGGCAGCCGATCGTCAGGAGCAGGCACATGAGCTGCTGGAACGCGGGGAATTTGAAGCGGCCTGCGAGATGCTGAAGCAGCTGATCGATGAACAGCCTGATCTGGCAGCTGCACGCAATAACCTGGCTGTCGCCTATTATCAGCAGGGAATGACAAAGTTGGCAGCAGAGCAGATTACCGCAGTACTGCAGCAGGACCCGAATAATTTGCATGCGCTGTGCAATCAGGCAATTCTGAGCCAGTATCATGGAGCCAGCGAGTTTCAACAGCAGCTTGATCAGCTGTGCCGGGTCACACCGATACACCAGGAACATCTGCTTAAGCTCGCGACCACAATGGCAATGCTGGGCGAACACCGGTATGCATACAATCATTTTCGGCGGCTGCTGCGACATGATGATTTGATGAATCATTGGGAATTGTATCATTATACAGCGGCAGCAGCCTGTTATATGGGTAAATATGATGAAGCGGAACAGCTGTGGAAGCGTATTTTACGATTCGAGTCCGGCGCGGAAGTGCCGGCATTTTATCTGGCACATCTGCAGGAGCTGCGTCAGGGCAAGTTGACGCCTTCTTATCGGTACGGAGTACAGAAAATGCCATATTTCTATACCCATGAACAGTCGGTCGGTAGATCGTCTGAACCGGCTTCAGTGCAGTTTCTGCACATGCTTCATCATGGAACGGAGAGCGAACAGCTCCAAGCACTGAATTCCTATGTACTGGACGGAAATCGTGAAGTACATACGGCGCTGCGTCAGTATGTAGCACGTCCGTTAATCTCCGAAGAACTGCGGATAGCGGCAGAGCGCCTGCTGCGTCAGTGGGCGGCTAACCAGTCCTTATCATCCGATCAGCTGATCGATGATATCGAAGCGGCACGGATGAGTCTGCCGTTATGGGATGAGCACTGGCAGCAAATTGTTGACCAGGTTGCGGTCCAGCCGCATATACGCTATGATTCAGGATTCACTCATGATGTTGAAGCATTATGGATTGAATTTATTAAAAGGGTATACCCGGAGCTCCCGCAGCTTCACCATCCGGAAGGCTGGGCAGCGGCACTGGAGTATCTGGTAGCCCGAATACATCGTCTCCCACTCACATATGATGAAGTGGCCCAGCGTTACGGGGTGTCTGCTTCCATTATCAGCAGATATGCCCGGCGAATCAGCAGGGTATGCAATGTACAGCAAAAAGTACGCTATGCACAGGCAGAGAGCACGCAGGGATCGTAAATGGCCACTGTGTGGACAGTGGTTCATCCATTACAAGGAGGTATTTGGGAGTATGTACAAATCAATTATTATCGGAACAGGACCTGCGGGCCTTACCGCAGCAATCTATCTGGCGCGCGCCAACATGCAGCCGCTCGTTATCGAGGGACTGCAGCCAGGGGGCCAGCTGACCACTACAACCGAAATCGAGAACTTTCCGGGCTTTCCCGAAGGAATCATGGGACCGGAACTGATGGATAATATGCGCAAGCAGGCCGAGCGCTTTGGTGCGGAATTCAAGTCCGGCTGGGTGGAACAGGTCGACTTTTCCGAGCGTCCATTCAAAGTCAAGGTTGAAGGCATGGGCGAGCTGGAAGCGGAAAGTATCATCATCTCCACCGGTGCTTCGGCTCGCTACCTGGGTATTCCGGGTGAGCAGGATAATGTAGGACGCGGTGTAAGCACATGTGCGACCTGTGACGGATTCTTTTTCCGCAACAAAAAGATCGTCGTGGTCGGTGGCGGTGACTCTGCCATGGAGGAAGCGAGCTTCCTAACGCGATTCGCTACGAATGTTACCGTAGTCAACCGCCGCGAGGAACTGCGTGCTTCCAAAATCATGCAGGATCGCGCCAAAGACAATCCAAAAATCAGCTGGGCACTGAACCGCAAGCCGGTGGAAGTCGTAGCAGGCGATATGGGTGTCAAAGGACTGAAAGTGCTGAACAACGAGACCGGTCAGGAAGAACTGATCGAAGCGGACGGCGTGTTCGTGGCGATCGGCCATACGCCAAACACCGATTTCCTCAAAGGTCATGTACATCTGGATGGACACGGATATGTTCTGGTTACGCCAGGTACAACAGAGACCAACATACCGGGTGTGTTCGCCTGTGGAGACGTTCAGGATACACGTTATCGTCAGGCGATTACAGCAGCAGGCAGCGGTTGTATGGCTGCAATGGACTGTGAGAAATACCTCGAAGGACATATGATCCACGACTGGAGCGAAGCGCTCGACAAGTAATGGATACCGAATACGGAGGGAGCCGTTTGGGCTCCCTTTTTTGACGGGAAGGATCAAGACAACAGACCCGAGGGTACCGCTTGACCTGATGAGTCCGTTCGCTTATAGTTGGATACGAACGTTCACGTCAGAATACGGCTTCTCCCCAGGGGAGCGAGCGCGGGTTGATATCTCTTTTTTACAGGAAAGACCATGTATTTCCATACCATAAATTAGTGTATAAGCGCATTTTGTCCAATCTTTGCAGCAGGGAAAGTGATACAATGGGAGTGGAATGTAATGGTTCTGCTCAGTCATGTACACCGGTCTGAATGAATTCACTACAATGGATGCGGATAAGACGATGCAGAGAAAGCGCGTATCGATATATATTAAATTTCGAGTAGAAAAGGTGGATCGGTCATATGTCTGAGAAAATTTATGTCGGCGTCGATCTTGGCGGTACTGCAATCAAGGTTGGTATTTGCAATCAGGAAGGTGAACTGCTTCATACGTATGAAGGCCCTACCGAGAAGGAAAAGGGTACGGATGCGGTTATCGATAATATCGAGAAATATGTACGGCATATTGTAGAGCAGTCACCGTATACCTGGGACCAACTGGTTGGGGTAGGAGCAGGTGTAGCCGGTTTCACGGATCTGCGTGCCGGTGTGATCCTGTTGGCGCCGAATATTGGTTTCCGCAATGTACCGATCCGCGCCATCCTGGAAGAACGTATCGGCAAGACCATCGTGATCGATAATGATGCCAATGTGGCTGCCCTGGGCGAAGCCTGGAGCGGCGCTGGCAAAGGCGTAAACGATTGCGTCTGCTATACACTCGGTACGGGTGTAGGCGGCGGCATTATTATCAACGGCAAAATCTATCAGGGATTCTCCGGACTCGCCGGTGAAATTGGACATATCTCCGTTGTGCCTGATCTGGAAGCGATCCAGTGCGGCTGCGGCAAGATGGGCTGTCTGGAGACCGTATCTTCCGCCACCGGCATTATCCGTATGGCTATGGAAGCGGTCGAACGCGGCGACGTAACCAGTCTGTCGACGATCAGAGACAAGATCACGGCTAAAGACATTTTTGACGCGGCCAAAGCCGGAGACGAAGTGAGCATCCGAATCGTGAACCGGGCAGCCTTTTATCTGGGCAAATCGATGGCATCCGTGGCAACTACGTTGAACCCGGAGCGCTTTATCGTTGGCGGAGGTGTCTCCAAAGCCGGAGATATTCTGTTCAGCAAGATCCGTGAAGTGTTCGCAGAATGTACGCCTTCGCCGCTGCAGCAGGGCGTGGAGATTATCCCTGCCAAGCTGGGCAACGACGCCGGTATCGTAGGTGCGGCAGGTCTGCTGCTGCGCTGAGCCGTATCCTGAGAACGAATATATATTTTAATCTTCACAGCATCAATGGATCGAATGATACTATCTAACAGGGAGGGGACTTATGCATGAGCAATACTGAAAATTCATCGACATCCACCATGGTTATCATTACAGGGATGTCCGGTGCAGGCAAGACCATTGCGGTACAGAGCCTGGAGGACCTTGGCTTTTTCTGTGTGGATAATCTGCCGCCTGTTCTAATTCCCAAATTTGCCGAGCTGATCGAGCAGTCAAACGGTAAAATCGGCAAGGTGGCACTCGTGATCGACCTGCGCGGTCGTGAATTTTTCCCTGCCCTTTCAGAGTCCCTGAGCTATATGAAAAATCATTATACGATCCATACCGAGATTCTGTTCCTGGATGCCAGCGATGCGGTACTCGTTCAGCGCTACAAGGAAAGCCGGCGCCGGCATCCGCTCGCACCGGACGGCATGCCGCTCGATGGAATCCGTCTGGAACGCAAAATGCTGGACGAGCTGAAGACATCAGCTACACAGGTGATCGATACAAGCACCAGCAAGCCGGCCAAACTCAAGGAAAAGATCATCTCCCGATTCTCTCATCTGGAGAGCAATCGGTTATCTGTTAACGTTACCTCGTTCGGGTTTAAATATGGAATTCCGATTGATGCAGACCTGATTTTTGATGTACGTTTTCTGCCCAATCCGCACTATGTGGATCATTTGAGGCCGCATACCGGTCAGGACAGTGATGTGTACGAATATGTGATGAAATGGCCGGAGACGCAGGCTTTTCTGACCAAGCTGCTGGATATGCTGCATTTTCTCATTCCTCATTATCGCAATGAAGGCAAGAGCCAGGTTATTATCGGCATCGGCTGTACCGGCGGCAAGCACCGCTCGGTAGCCATCTCCGAGTACCTGGGTCGTATGCTGGGGGCCAGTGAGACAGAAACCGTTCGAGTCAGTCATCGTGATGCTGATCGTGATCGGCATTAAGGAGTGGAAGATATGTCAATTTCACAACCGGGCCTGCCGGTGCTTCGCCCCCGTATTGTTGTTATGGGTGGCGGCACCGGTCTGTCCGTTATGCTCAGAGGCCTCAAGGAAAAACCGCTGGATATCACTGCTATCGTCACGGTAGCGGATGACGGGGGGAGTTCCGGAATTCTGAGGGATGAGCTGAAAATGCCGCCGCCCGGAGATATCCGCAACGTGCTGACAGCACTGGCGGATGTGGAGCCGCTCATGTCGGAGATGCTCAAATACCGGTTTCAAAAAGGTGAAGGTCTGGCCGGGCACAGCCTGGGCAACCTGATTCTTGCGGCGATGACAGACATCTCCGGTGACTTTGTTACGGCAGTGCGGGAGCTGAGCCGTGTATTCGCAGTGAGAGGTGCTGTTCTGCCCGCAGCCGAGCAGGCAGTAATCCTGCATGCGGAGATGGAAGACGGAACGATCGTCACCGGTGAATCCAAGATCCCCGAAGCGGGTAAACGAATCAAACGTATTTTTCTTGAACCGGACCACGTGGAGCCGTTGCCAGAGGCTGTACGTGCGATTCAAGAGGCAGATGCCATTCTGATCGGTCCAGGCAGTCTCTATACCAGCCTGCTGCCGAATCTGCTCGTACCGAAGCTGGTCGATGCGATTCTGACTTCACGGGCGCCGCGCCTGTTTGTCTGCAATGTAATGACCCAGCCGGGGGAGACGGATAACTATACGGTCAGTGACCATCTGGAAGCGATCTATGAGCATGTAGGCCACCGTTTGTTCGACTATGTGCTCGTGAATAACGAACCGATTCCGCTCAAAGTGCAAAAGCGCTACGCGGAAAAAGGCGCCAAACCTGTCAATCTGGATGCAGAAAAGGTAGAAAGCCTGGGCTACAAAATTATTGCGGACAAACTGGTGATGTACGGCACCTATCTGCGTCATGATGCGGATCAGCTGAGTCATCATATTTATGAGCAGGTGAAGAAACATATTTTAGCGAAAGGGTGAGTCCATTGTCATTTGCGGCGCAAACGAAAAAGGAACTAACGATGGTTGAAGCCGACGACTGCTGTGAATTGGCGGAGCTGGCGGCGCTGATCCGGATGAACGGATCGGTCCAGGTATCCAACAAAAAAGTGATCCTGGATATTTCCACCGAAAATGCCGCAATCGCAAGACGGATTTATTCCCTGATCAAAAAGCATTTTGCTGTGCATACGGAGCTGCTCGTGCGCAAAAAGATGCGGCTCAAAAAGAATAACGTATATATCGTTCGTATCCCTGCCGGGGTTCAGGCGATTCTGAGCAAGCTGACAATCGTCTCGGAAGGCTTTATGTTTACTCCGGGCATCAACAAGGATATGGTCAGTAAAAATTGCTGTAAACGGGCTTATCTGCGTGGCGCTTTTATGGCTGGAGGGTCGGTTAACAATCCGGAAGGATCATCGTATCATCTGGAAATTGCTTCGATGTATGAGGAGCAGTGTCAGGCCCTGGTTGATCTGGCGAATGAATTCGAGCTGAATGCGCGTTGTATCGAGCGTAAAAAAGGCTTTATTTTATATATCAAAGAGGGCGAGAAAATTATCGAGTTCCTCAGCATTATTGGTGCACACCAGGCGCTGTTCAAATTTGAGGATGTCCGGATTATGCGGGATATGCGTAACTCCGTGAACCGGATCGTCAACTGCGAGACCGCCAATCTCAACAAAACGATCGGTGCCGCTGTGCGTCAGATCGATAATATCCGTCTGATCCAGCGTCATCTGGGACTGGAACAGCTGCCGGACAAGCTGCGTGAAGTCGCGGAGATTCGTCTGGCCCACCCGGATATGAACCTCAAGGAAGTTGGCGAAATGCTCAAAGGCGGCGTCAGCAAATCCGGGGTCAATCACCGGCTTCGCAAAATTGACGAGCTGGCTGATCGCGTACGTAATGAGCACCTGGTCTAAAATATTATACCGACCAGGTAAGCTTTATTTTTTTCTGCTAAAGCGCATGTTATAATAATGTAGTATGATGAATATAGTGTTCATAAAATGGGCTTCAGTGTAGTAAACTAATAAATTGTAATGAATATGTATTATAGGGGGTAATAATCACATGATAAAACACCCGGTAGTGGTTCGTCTGAAAACGGGATTGCACGCACGACCTGCAGCATTGTTTGTACAGGAAGCGAATAAATACTCCGCGGAAATTTTCGTGGAAAAAGACGATAAAAAAGTTAATGCAAAAAGCATTATGGGCATTATGAGTCTGGCCATCAGTTCGGGTACTGAAGTATACATCAGCGCAGAGGGTGCGGACGCAGAATCGGCTGTAAACGCTTTAGTAGGACTGGTTAGCAAAGAAGAATTGGAAAACCAATAAAAAAACCTCCCATCCACAGATGAGAGGTTGGCCGTCACAGGGATCTGTGGCGGTTTTTTGGTATGTCCGGAAAACATCTTATTCACCAGGCGGCTATCTCAAAGCCAGGCGTCTATTCGAAAAAGACCCCTTTTTTGGCAAAGTTCAGTTTGAGCTGTACGGCGTTCCATGAACTTTGATAGCCAAATCCATCACGCAGCACCGTAAACGGAATATACATCCGTCCATTGACCACCTGTGCACTTGGTCCGTTCCATTGATGATTGTTCAGCCGCATGGTAACGCCGGAAGCGGTCATAATCATATCCAGCTGGTCATCATTCTGCAGCAGTGTATATGTTTTAACGGCGGGTTCGTACCGCAGGGTGACTCCAAGTGAATCACGCAGGAGTACCACCGGAATCATTGTATTGCCATTAATCAACAGTCCGTTCTCCGGAAGGCGTGTGCCATTCCATTCAAGCTTTACCTGGCGCGGCGATGCAGCAGCAGATGCAGTAACAGGTTGACTCAGGGCGCTCAGCACCAGAATACCCGCCAGCAGCATAATGGAATTCCGTAGAAACTTGTTTTTGAACATGGTGACTCTCCCCTCTTTCTGGTAATCCCTATCTCCTGTAATCCCTGTAATGATGCGGAATCTCGAGGATGGGATTATATGAGATTATAAGTAAAATAACAGCAGTTGTCACGATGAAGCTGTATAAATTTCAACTCCTTTGCCAGCTGGAATAGCAATATACATAAAGAAAACGCTCGCGAGCTGCCCGCAGACTCTCGCCGGTTCAATTGCTGGTCATTTTAGTCACCAAGCTCCTCTCTACTATTTACCCAATGCAACATTCGGTTCAAAACATCCGTTTACTAAGTATGAACAAGAAAGGGTGAATATTATGAAAAAAAATCACTATATGGCGTCCTTGCTGTTAGCCGGAGCCGTATTTACAAGTGTAGGCATGGGCGTCAGCCTGCCTGGTGCTTCCACCGCTTATGCTGCAGAGACAACTTCGATGACCACAATGGCAGGCACAATCAACGTTAGCGGTAACGGCAAGTTATCCGTCAAACCGGATGTCGCTTACCTCTCGGTCGGTGTGCAGACTACAGCTGCTACAGCAGCCAAGGCACAGGCTGCCAATGCCCAGAAGATGAGCAAGTTGAACAATCTGCTAAAAAACAAATGGTCGATAGCAGCCAAGGATATAGAGAGCGTGCAATTCTATGTACAGCCGAACTACAGTTATAACGCGAAAGATCAGCAAAAAGTTACAGGCTATACGGCGTATCATACGCTGCAGGTAACCTACCGCAATATGGATAAGCTCGGCGCACTGCTGGATGAAGCTTCGGCAGCCGGTGCAAACAATGTAGGTTCGGTAAGCTTCAATGTGGAGAATCCCAAAACCTATGAAGACCAGGTGATCCAAAAAGCGATGGCAGACGCTGCAGCCAAAGCAGGATCTATTGCCAAAGCGGCAAATCGTACACTGGGAGATCTGGTATCCGTAAGTGAAGCGGGTGTTGAAGCTCCACCGGTATATATGGCCCAAAGCGGTGCGATGGAATCTGCACGTTCCGACAAACAGACTGAGATTGAACCGGGGACAGTGGAATTGAACATCAGTCTTAACGTTCAATATGCTATGAAATAAGCTGTGGATGCGAAAGGGTAAAATCGTCAGTATTGTAACTATTATACGGACCAACCCTCCCATCGTTTCAGTATAACGGAAGTTTATTAAACCGGCGATGTGCCGAAAATAGAAACTTTTCTGCCGGATACCTGCATTCTTCCGGCAGGGAAGTTTGTTTACACTTTTATTACTTTTGATTCATCGCGCATGACTATGTTGTAAATCCTTGTTAAGTTGTTTGTAAATTCAAATGACCCGGTTATCGGTATACTAAACATTGTTGCAATCGACCTATTCGAAGGAGAGATCAATTATGGACAAGTATCAGAACATGAAAAATACAACCTATCTCAAAAAACTATCGGCGATCGTACTGGCGACGAGCCTGACGGCTGCAGGAACAGCAACCACGCTGCCGCTTACACAATCATCCGCCTACGCGGCGAGCACTTCCTCATCGACCAAGTCCGTGATTAATGTACAGGTAGAAGGCAAAGCCATTTCCGCGAAAGGTATGCTGAGCAAATCGGGCAGCACACTGCTCCCGCTCAAAGACATAGCAAAAACGGTAGGTGCAACGATCACCTACGATTCCAAAGCACATACAGCAACCATTACCAAAGGCAAAAACAAGGTCAGCTATGACTTGAACGACAAAGACAGTGTATTTGTGCGTCTAAATGGCAGTGCAGTAGGTGACAGCTACGATGCAAGTGTAGTCAAAGGAACCACCTATGTAGCGATCAAGGCTGTTACAGAGCCTTTTGGCTACCGTGCCCTGTGGAACAACTCCACACGCACGGTTAATGTGACTGCTGCAGGCATGAATGATGTGGAAGTGACCGGAGCCAAGCTGGAATCCTCGATCCAGAACAAATATACCAATGTAAATATTGTCTATCCGGTAGTATCCGGAGTAGAGAACGAAGCGGCTCAGACAGCGATCAACAAAGCGCTCAAAGCACACTACGATAAATTCCTGACCACTATGCAAAAACAGGTCAAAGAAGCAGGCGCACCGACCAACAAGGATATGTTCTACGAGATCGATGGCGGCTACAAAGTCACTTACAACCGTAACGGCGTAATCAGCTTCCTGCTGACTGATTATCAATATCTGGGCGGAGCACATGGAGACAACATACTGACCGGCATGACATTCTCGCTCAAAGACGGCAAAGCGATCCAGCTGTCCGATCTGCTCAAGTCCAACAAGAACTACAGCCAGGACATCCAAAAACTGATTCAGACTCATATCAAGAAAAATGCGAATACCGAAGGACTTTCCCTGGAGCAGTTCAATGATCTGAGCAAAAAATCCAGCGAATATCTGGACAACTACTATCTGACTGATAGCGGCTTTACAATCTTCTTCCAGAAGTATGATATCGCACCGGGCGCAGCAGGCAATCCCCAAATTGACTTTACATTCAGCCAATTGCTGAAATCCGGTACCAACCCGCTGTCTGCCTACCAATCCTGATTTGTACAGCAAATAGCCCGTACAGGCAAGCACGAAGAACCTGTTCCATCATTATGAGATGGAACAGGTTCTTTTCTATGTTCGTTTATTCTTTCAGTGTGGATAGATGGAATCACAGGCAGACCATTATTTATGAAACAAAAAGACCTCCGGGTAAATATCCAGAGGTCTTTGGGTAGGCAGGCAGTTAGCCGGCTTAGATTCCTTGCGGAGGTGTTTTTTCGATGACTTTGTCGATCAGCCCGTATTCCTGAGCGTCGGCCGCAGTCATGAAATAGTCACGGTCAGTATCTTTTTCGATACGTTCCAGCGGCTGTCCTGTACGTTCAGCCAGAATTTTGTTCAGCTTGTCGCGCATTTTGAGGATGCGGCGTGCACGGATCTCAATATCCGTTGCCTGGCCCTGAGCTCCCCCCAGCGGCTGGTGAATCATCACTTCGCTGTTAGGCAGTGCAAAACGCTTGCCTTTGGCGCCGGCATTCAGCAGGAATGCGCCCATACTTGCAGCCATACCTACACAGATTGTAGATACATCGGCTTTGATAAATTGCATTGTATCGTAAATAGCCATACCTGCAGTAATGGAACCGCCCGGGCTGTTAATGTAGAGGTGGATATCTTTCTCAGGGTCTTCAGCTTCCAGGAACAGCATCTGTGCAATAATTGCGTTAGCTACCATATCATTGACTTCGGAACCAAGGAAAATGATACGGTCTTTCAGCAGACGGGAGTAAATGTCATAAGCACGTTCACCACGGCTGCTCTGTTCAACGACCATTGGGATATAACTCACTAGAAACCCTCCTTAGATTACAATCATAATAAGTGTGATTATATAGTGGATCATTACTTCAAACAACATCATTAATTCAATTGTTCTTACCACATTATAGGATAGTTCAAACTAAAAGTCAAAGATGGTCAAACTATTAGCTGTAAAAATGCCTGAAATGATAAAAAATGGGTTAATGATGAAGAGGGTTGTTTGCTGCCAGTTATGGACAAATGCTGTCCCGCCTGCCAATCATATCTATATGCAGATACAAAAATAACCAGCCTGGGCTGGTTATGCGTTCTATTATTCGAAAAAAAGTATGTAATTAATCATGCGATAATATATATGGATTACGATGAAGCTCTGAATGTCTGCTGCAAAAAAGATTAAATGGCGCGCCCGCCAAGAATCGAACTTGGATCTCAGGCTTCGGAGGCCTACGTCATATCCATTGGACCACGGGCGCAGATAAGCAACAGCAAGAATTAGTATAGATGAAATAAACCTAAAAAGCAAGCAGCGCTTCCATAATATTTATCACGCATACCTTCCACAATTAGTTGTCGCAAAGACTTGCTTCCAACGCGAAAATTGGTTAATATAGACGTGGGACTTAAAAAGTTATGCCGGGACATTTTGAGTCCATAGTACTTAGCCTGATTCATTTAGGTTTCCAATTACACTGAGCGAGACAAGTTGCAGGAGTGGAAAGCATGCGAAAATTACTTGAAATACAAGAGCAGCTTCTGCCCGATCTCACTGAGGTACTGAAAAAAAGATACACCATCCTACATCAGGTCATGCTGACGGGGCTGGTCGGGCGAAGGTCGCTCGCTACTTCCCTCAATATGACGGAACGGGTACTGCGAGCTGAGACCGACCTGCTCAAAGCTCTGGGATTACTCGAGATCGAGAGTACAGGGATGAGGATCAGTGAAGCAGGCAGAGAGCTGCTGGAGGAACTTGAACCGATTATGGAAGAGTTGCTCGGATTGTCCGTATTGGAAGATCGCATTCGTGATGTGTATGGACTAAGACAGGTTGTTATTGTACCTGGAGATAGTGACACATCAGCCAGTACCAAGCAGAACCTTGGCAGAGCTGGCGCCAAAGCCCTGCTCAGTGTGATTCGTGAAAATGATATTGTGGCTGTAACCGGCGGCTTTACGCTTGCCGAAGTGGCAGAGCAGCTTAGCCCGACCTTTCCGGCACCTCTAAAGGATGCCTGGTTCGTACCGGCAAGAGGCGGACTGGGCGAGAACATGGAGTACCAGGCTAACTCCATCGTCTCTACCATGGCTAAGCGTGTAGGTGCGCAGTACCGGCTGCTGCATGTGCCTGATCTGCTGCGCAGAGATGCTTACGAGCTGCTGTATCAGGATCAGAATGTCCGTGAGATTGTCGATTTTATCCGGCGGGCGAGAATCATTATTCATGGCATCGGTGATGCGATGGAAATGGTACGGCGCCGGAGACTGGACCCACAGACGGTAGAGGAGATCCGCAGCGCTGGAGCCGTGGCCGAATCATTTGGTCATTATTTCAATGAAGAGGGTCAGACTGTGCATCATATGCTGACACTCGGACTTCAGCTGGAGGATATCGCCAACGCTGAAGTCGTCATTGGAATAGCAGGCGGACGCAGCAAAGCAAAATCTATCCATGCTGTACTTAAATTCGGTCAGGAAGATATCCTGGTCATTGACGAAGCCGCTGCCAGAGAGATCGTCAAGGAGCTGTAGTGGTTTCCCGGGACGAATCAGTGTTATGCTTGTGACTGTGTCATGACATGCACTGTCTTATCCGGCAGCAGGCAGACAAGCTTCATCTTATTATTGTTGTCTTGACAGGCTCGAGAGGGTCATGTCTTGATTGAATAAATCATAAACTTATTTCTAGGAGGAATTAACTCATGGTTAAAGTTGGTATTAACGGTTTTGGACGTATCGGACGTCTTGCTTTCCGTCGTATTCAAGACGTAGCAGGTATCGAAGTAGTAGCAATCAACGATTTGACTGACGCTAAAATGCTGGCGCATCTTTTGAAATATGACACTACTCAAGGTAAATTCAACGGAGACGTTGAAGTACATGATGGTTTCTTCAAAGTAAACGGCAAAGAAGTTAAAGTTCTGGCTAACCGCAACCCTGAAGAACTGCCTTGGGGCGAGCTTGGCGTAGACATCGTACTGGAGTGCACAGGCTTCTTCACTACAAAAGAAAAAGCTGAGCTTCACCTGAAAGCAGGCGCTAAGCGCGTTGTTATCTCCGCTCCAGCAACTGGCGACATGAAAACAATCGTTTACAACGTAAACCACGAAATCCTGGATGGTACTGAAACAGTTATCTCCGGTGCATCTTGCACAACAAACTGCCTGGCACCTATGGCAAAAACTCTGCAAGACAAATTCGGCGTTGTTGAAGGTCTGATGACTACAATCCACGCTTACACTGGCGACCAGAACACTCTGGATGCTCCACACTCCAAAGGTGACTTCCGTCGTGCTCGTGCAGCGGCTGAAAACATCATTCCTAACACAACTGGTGCTGCTAAAGCAATCGGTCTGGTTATTCCAGAACTGAAAGGTAAACTGGATGGCGGAGCACAACGTGTGCCTGTAGCTACTGGTTCCCTGACTGAGCTGGTAACAGTTCTGGAGAAATCCGTAACTGTTGAAGAAATCAACGCAGCTATGAAAGAAGCTTCCGATCCGGAAACTTATGGCTACACTGAAGATGAAATCGTATCTTCCGACATCAAAGGTATGACTTTCGGTTCCCTGTTCGATGCGACTCAAACTCGCGTTCTGACAGTTGGCGACAAGCAGCTGGTTAAAACTGTAGCTTGGTACGACAACGAAATGTCCTACACAGCTCAACTGGTTCGTACTTTGGAGTACTTTGCAAACAAAGCCTAATACGAAACAGCAGCTGGAATAAATATTAATTCCATAAAGCGGAAACAGATCTCATTTGTTTCCGCTTTTTCTAAGTCAACATCTGGCGGATTACCGTAGTTGTTGGCAATAAGCTGTTCCTGATTTTACTATTGATAGATTGTATACGGGCTGCAGCAGCTGACGCAGACGATCGGGATGATCCCGGGAAAATCATGTCCATCGGTTATTCGGACCGCTGTGCAGACCCCGGCAATCTGTTCAAAATACGGACATGGAGGAACGACGAATGAACAAAAAAAGTGTACGTGATGTAGAAGTAGCTGGCAAAGTGGTATTTGTACGTGTCGATTTCAACGTACCAATGGAAGATGGCAAAATTACGGATGACAAGCGTATCCGCGAGACACTGCCAACCATCAACTACCTGATCGAAAAAGGCGCTAAAATCCTGCTGGCGAGCCACCTTGGCCGTCCAAAAGGCGAAGTGGTTGAATCCATGCGTCTGACAGCTCCGGCTGAGCGTCTGTCCGAACTGCTGGGCAAACCGGTAGCCAAAGCTGACGAAGCGATCGGCGATGCAGTAAAAGCAAAAATCGCTGACATGAAGGAAGGCGACGTACTGGTACTTGAAAACGTACGTTTCTACCCAGGCGAAGAGAAAAACGATGCTGAACTGGCCAAATCGTTTGCTGAACTGGCTGACCTGTTCGTAAATGATGCATTCGGCGCAGCTCACCGTGCTCATGCTTCCACAGAAGGTATCGCTCACCACCTGCCGGCTGTATCCGGTCTGCTGATGGAGAAAGAACTGGATGTACTGGGCAAAGCCCTGAACAATCCGGAGCGTCCTTTCACAGCGATCATCGGCGGTTCCAAAGTTAAAGACAAAATCGATGTAATCGACAACCTGCTGAACCTGGCAGACAACGTAATCATCGGTGGCGGTCTGTCCTATACTTTCATGAAAGCACAGGGTTATGAAGTTGGCCAATCTCTGCTGGATGAAAGCAAACTGGATGTAGCACTGGGCTTTATCGAAAAAGCGAAAAACCTGGGCAAAAACTTCTACCTGCCGGTAGATATCGTAATCTCCGATGATTTCAGCGCAGATGCAAACACGCAAATCGTTGAAGTTGGTAACATTCCTGCAGACTGGGAAGGTATTGACATCGGACCGAAAACTCGTGAAATCTATGCAGATGTAATCAAAAATTCCAAGCTGGTTGTATGGAACGGACCAATGGGCGTATTCGAAATCGAACCATTCTCCCATGGTACACGTGCAGTCGCTGAAGCTTGTGCAACAACAGACGCATACACTGTAATCGGTGGCGGTGACTCCGCAGCAGCAGCTGAGAAGTTCCACCTGGCTGATAAAATGAACCATATTTCTACAGGCGGCGGCGCTTCCCTGGAATTCATGGAAGGTAAAGAGCTTCCGGGCGTTGTGGCACTCAACGATAAATAAGTTTACAATAGAGGCAGTATGCAGGCTGCAATCAGAGCCCGCAAGTATGGAATAGAAGGAGTGATCCAGCAGTGAGAACACCAATCATTGCCGGCAACTGGAAAATGTTCAAAACCGTTCCGGAAGCCAAAGCATTCATCGAAGACATCAAAGGCAAAGCAGAGGTAGAAGGCGTAGAGAGCGTAATCTGCGCACCATTCACCAACCTGCCTGCACTGGTTGAAGCTGTAAAAGGCACTTCCATCAAAATCGGCGCACAAAACCTTCATTTCGAAGACAACGGCGCATACACTGGTGAAATCAGCGGCGTAATGCTGAAAGACCTGGGTGTGGACTATGTAATCATCGGTCACTCCGAGCGTCGTCAGTACTTTGCTGAGACAGACGAAATCGTCAACAAAAAAGTACAGGCAGCATTCCGTCACGGTCTGACTCCTATCGTGTGTGTGGGCGAGAAGCTCGAAGAGCGCGAAGCGGATCAAACCAAGGATGTATGTAAAGTACAAACCGAAGGTGCATTTGCCGGTCTGAGCGCAGACCAAGCCAAAGCAACCGTTATCGCTTACGAGCCAATCTGGGCGATCGGAACAGGCAAATCTTCCACTTCTGCTGATGCGAATGAAGTTATCTCTTACATCCGCGGCGTAGTGAAAGACCTGTACAACGAAGAAGTGGCAAACGCAGTTCGTATTCAATACGGCGGCAGCGTGAAGCCTGAGAACGTGAAGGAGTACATGGGACAAAGCGACATCGACGGTGCACTCGTCGGCGGTGCCAGTCTTCAGCCTGAGTCTTACATTCAGCTGGTTGAGGGGGCGAAGTAAATGTCAGCACCAAAACCGGTAGCTCTAATTATCATGGACGGATTCGGTCTTCGCGCAGAAATGGAAGGCAACGGTGTTGCCCAGGCCAAGAAGCCGAACTACGACCGTTACATGACTGAATATCCTCACACTACCCTCACTGCTTGCGGTGAAGCGGTAGGTCTGCCGGAAGGGCAGATGGGTAACTCGGAAGTCGGTCACCTGAATATCGGTGCAGGCCGCATCGTATATCAGGATCTGACCCGCATCTCCAAGTCGATCCGTGACGGAGAATTTTTCCAAAATGAAGTGCTGAAGGGCGCATTCGAAAATGCGAAATCCGGCGGTAAAAAACTTCATGTATTTACACTGCTGTCCGATGGTGGCGTACACAGTCATATTGACCATCTGTTCGCTACACTCGACATGGCAAAAGCAGAAAACTTTGAAGATGTACTGATCCATGTGTTCCTGGACGGACGTGATGTATCGCCGGACAGCGGTAAAAAGTACATGGAACAGCTGACTGAGAAAATCAGTAGCGTAGGCATCGGTAAAATTGCCAGCGTACAGGGACGTTACTATGCGATGGACCGTGACAAACGGTGGGAACGTGTAGAAAAAGCTTTCCGTGCGATTGCTTACGGTGAAGGTCCTCAGTTCAAAGATCCACTGACTGTAGTGACGTCTTCATATGCTCAGGAAGTATACGACGAGTTCGTAGAACCTTCCGTGATCGTCGATGCAGACGGACAACCGGTAGGAACTGTAGGCGATGGAGATTCCGTAATCTTCCTGAACTTCCGTCCTGACCGTGCGATCCAGCTGTCCCAGGCGTTCACACAGCCTGAATTCGCAGGCTTCGACCGTGGCGATTATCCGAAGAATCTGTATTATGTATGTCTCACCACATACAGCGATACGGTTCACGGACATGTAGCTTACGGACCGAAGAGTCTCGACAACACACTGGGTGAAGTACTTGTACAAAATGGCAAGAAACAGCTTCGTATTGCCGAGACCGAAAAATACCCGCACGTTACTTTCTTCTTCAGCGGCGGACGTGATGTGGAACTGGAAGGCGAGACTCGTATTCTGATTAACTCTCCTAAAGTCGCCACTTATGACCTGCAGCCGGAGATGAGCGCGCGTGAAGTGGCGGATGCTTGTATCGCCGAGATCGAAGCGGAAAGACAGGATGCGATTATCCTGAACTTTGCCAACCCGGATATGGTTGGTCACTCCGGTAAGCTGGAGCCGACGATCAAAGCGGTCGAGACAACCGATGAATGTGTAGGTCGTGTCGTGGAAGCGATTCTGGCAAAAGGCGGCGTGGCGCTGATTACAGCTGACCATGGTAACGCCGAGACTGAAATTGATGAGAATGGACGTCCTCAGACTTCCCATACCACCAATCCGGTTCCATTTATCGTAACCGACAAAAATGTAATCCTGCGTGAAGGCGGAATCCTGGGCGATATCGCTCCAACGATCCTCGACCTGCTGCAAATTGACAAGCCGGCAGAAATGACGGGTACTTCCATCATTTCCAGCCGCAAGTAAACCAGCTGCAGTGTGATGCAGCACCGTAATACGAATGAATTCGAGGCAGGTGTCATGCGTGCAGGATCAGCAGATGAGAACGGCTGTGAACTGATCACTTGCAGCCGCGAGGAAATCTGTGTGCACCAATCATGACCGAGCTCATGTCATCGAATCCCATTCCGTAATGGACGCTGATAAATATCGCCTGCTGACCGGTTTGCAGGAAGTGGGCCTGTTTTTCGGCTTCATTTTATAAATCAAGGATCATACAAATCCAAATTACTTACCTAAAAAGGAGACTTTTTACTCATGACGATTATCTCTGACGTATACGCACGCGAAGTCCTCGACTCCCGTGGTAACCCAACTGTTGAAGTAGAAGTATATCTGGAATCCGGCGTAATGGGCCGCGCAATCGTACCATCCGGTGCTTCCACTGGTGCACACGAAGCTGTTGAGCTTCGCGATGGCGACAAATCCCGTTACCTGGGTAAAGGCGTACTGAACGCTGTTAAAAACGTAAACGAAGTTATCGCTCCAGAAGTTATCGGCATGGACGCTGTAGATCAACTGCTGATCGACCGCAAAATGATCGAGCTGGACGGAACGCCTAACAAAGGCAAACTGGGTGCTAACGCAATCCTGGCTGTATCCATGGCTGTAGCACGCGCTGCTGCAGAAGCTCTGGACCTGCCACTGTACATCTACCTGGGCGGATTCAACGCAAAACAACTGCCAGTACCAATGATGAACATCATCAACGGTGGTGAGCACGCGGACAACAACGTTGACGTACAAGAGTTCATGGTTATCCCTGCTGGCGCTACTAGCTTCAAAGAAGCTCTGCGTACAGGTGCTGAAATCTTCCACAACCTGAAATCCGTACTGAGCAGCAAAGGCCTGAACACAGCTGTAGGTGACGAAGGTGGTTTCGCTCCTAACTTCACTTCCAATGAAGAAGCACTGACTTCCATCATTGAAGCAATCGAAAAAGCGGGTTACAAACCAGGCGTTGACGTATTCCTGGGTATGGACGTAGCTTCCACTGAGTTCTACAAAAACGGTAAATACGAGCTGGCAGGCGAAGGTAAATCTTACACTTCCGCTGAGTTCGTAGACCTGCTGGCTTCATGGGTAGAAAAATACCCAATCATCAGCATCGAAGATGGCTGCTCCGAAGACGACTGGGAAGGTTGGAAACTGCTGACCGAGCGTCTGGGTGAGAAAGTTCAACTGGTTGGTGACGATCTGTTCGTAACGAACACTGAACGTCTGGGCCGTGGTATCGAAGAAAACATCGGTAACTCCATCCTGATCAAAGTTAACCAAATCGGTACTCTGACAGAAACATTCGATGCAATCGAAATGGCGAAACGCGCTGGTTACACAGCAGTTATCTCTCACCGTTCCGGTGAATCCGAAGACAGCACAATCGCTGACATCGCTGTAGCGACTAACGCTGGTCAAATCAAAACAGGTGCTCCTTCCCGTACAGACCGTATCGCGAAGTACAACCAATTGCTTCGTATCGAAGATCAACTGGGTGAACTGGCGAAGTACGATGGCCTGAAATCCTTCTACAACCTGACTGAGCACAGAGGTCTGACGAAGTAATTATTGCTTCTGTCCGCAGCATCTTTAGCTGATATCAGCCAAAAGTGACTGCGCCAACTGCTCTGTTTATACTGAATATACGTGCCGGTGATATGGCGCTCGAACGGTCTGGGCCGCTACTTAGCCGTAAAAAGAGTCGTATCACCGCACCGCCAGCCATCTGCATATGCAGGTGGCTGGCTTTTTTTATTGCTCATTCAGATACGTTCCGGCTTCCAGCCATTGCTATACGGCGCGAATTTATGCTAAACTATAAATGCTGTTTCTATAACATGATTCGTGATTTTATACCATTTATAGATGTTCGGCGCATTCGCTCTAGGAGGTGGAATTCATGCAAACAACTTTGCAAATCTTGCTCACTATTTTTTCCGTTGGTCTAATTCTCGTTGTATTACTCCAAAAAGGTAAAAGTGCTGGCCTGTCCGGTGCCATCTCCGGCGGCGCTGAGCAGCTTTTCGGCAAAACCAAAGCACGCGGGATGGAATTGGTACTGCAGCGCGTAACGATCGGTCTGGCAGCAGGTTTCTTCATTCTGGCGGTTCTGGTTGCTGTATTTAGATAAATAGGCAAGTCATGAAGACTCGCTTCAGTTTTGCAAAAACAGCTCATTATGGTGAAGATTATTTTTCACTGTAACGGGCTGTTTTTATGCAGTCTGTTCATAAAGAGTTCATAGAGCCGGGCTATACTTGGAACTGTTCCCGAGCTTGTCCATTATTCCCATGTAAGTTGAAGCAAGACCGAAGTCCATGATGTGCAAGACCTTTTGCGGTCCATTCGTCACTCCTTACCAAGGAGAGAGTGACAGATGGACCGCCTTTTTTTATAAATGAATGGTTTAAATGAGCCGAGCTGCCTATGACTGTTCGGCAGTCCATCAGTGAAGAGGGCAAGTCATTTATGAAAAAAAGGACGCCAGAGTTGGCTCGTGTAACACTACGGGACAACAGGCTCATACTGAATATTTGATCGGAAATAAGGGGTTTCGATTAATTTAGTGTATACTAGGGTATGTGTATACTAAATAGAGCATGAACCGCCTGAAGAGGAAAGGGCAGAGATCATGTGAGCGGACTGGGTTTGATCTTCTTCATCACCGACACAGATCCGCTTGTATCGCATCGCAAATGAGGATTACATACGAACCCGATGCACATAATCACTGCTGACGGTTGGCCGAGGTGAAACCAATGATTACAGAAGAACAACTATTAACATTCATGCGTACTGACGCATATAAACCCATGACGTACCAGGAGCTGGAAGAGCATTTTCAGATTGAGGATGCCTCGGATTTCAAAGAACTGGTCAAGCTGCTCAACAAGCTGGAAGATGCCGGCGATATCGTTGTGAACAGTGCGAACGCTTACGGCGTACCCGAGCGCATGGACCTGGTCCGTGGACGCGTACAGGCTCACGCCAAGGGCTTTGCTTTCCTGATTCCGGAAGACCGGGAGCATGGGGATGTATATATTAATGCCAATGACCTGAACACAGCCATGAACGGAGATACCGTACTGGTGAAGGTGACTTCCCGCAATACGTCCGGTGGACGGATGGAAGGCGTCGTCGTGCGTGTACTCGTTCGTAAAAACACCAAAATCGTAGGTGTGTTCCAGGCACTCGATACGTATGCTTTTGTGCTGCCGGATGATAAGCGGATCAACCGCGATATCTTTATCCCCAAAGAGTCCTTTGGTGGAGCGGTGGACGGAGAGAAGGTTGTCGCCGAGATTATCAACTATCCGGAAGGCCGCGCAGCAGCTGAAGGACGCGTAATCGAGGTACTCGGACACAAGGATGATCCGGGTGTCGATATCATCTCCATTATCCGCAAGCATCAGCTGCCGGAAGCTTTCCCTGATGAAGTAATGGATGAAGCGCAGGCTGCGCCGGATGAGATTACCCAAGAAGAGATTATCCAGCAGGGACGCCGCGATCTGCGCGGCAAAAATATCGTGACGATCGATGGCGAAGATGCCAAGGATCTGGATGATGCGGTTAACGTCGAGCGTCTGGAGAACGGCAACTACCGTCTGGGCGTCCATATCGCCGATGTCGGCTATTATGTGCGTGAAGGTTCTATGTTGGACAATGAAGCCTACAATCGCGGCTGCAGCGTCTATCTGGTAGACCGTGTTATCCCGATGCTGCCGCATCGCCTGTCCAACGGGATCTGCAGTCTGAATCCGCAGGTAGATCGTCTGACGCTCTCCTGTGAGATGGAGTTCGACGAGAACATGAAGGTAGTCAGCCATGACATCTTCACCAGTGTGATCAAGACCAAGGAACGAATGACCTACAAAAACGTACGTCGCATTCTGGAAGATGAAGATCCGGAGCTGCTGGAACGTTATGCTCCGCTCATCGACGACTTCAGACTGATGCGCGAGCTCGCCATGAAGCTGCGTGACAAGCGGATTCGCCGCGGCGCCGTTGATTTTGACTTTGAAGAGTCCAAGATCATTCTGGATGAAAAAGGCAAGCCGATCGATATCGTGAAGCGTGAGCGTTCGGTCGCTGAGCAGATCATCGAGGAATTCATGCTGGCAGCCAACGAGACGGTCGCTGAGCACTTCCACTGGCTCAAAGTGCCATTCCTGTACCGTATTCACGAGAACCCGGATCAGGAGAAGCTGCAGGGCTTCCTGGCGTTTGCTGCGAACTTTGGCCATGCGGTCAAAGGAACAGGCAATTTGATCCACCCGCGGGCACTTCAGCAGCTGTTGGAGCAGATCAAGGGCGAGAAGGAAGAGACCGTGATCAGCACCATGATGCTGCGGTCAATGAAGCAGGCCAAGTATTCCGCAGACAGCACCGGTCACTTTGGTCTGGCAGCCGAGTACTATAGCCACTTCACTTCCCCGATCCGTCGTTATCCCGATCTGGTCATTCACCGGGTCATCCGTGAAGTGATCGAGAATGGCGGCAGCGGACTTACACCGGAGCGTCAGGCTTATCTGGAGAGCCGGATGCCGGACATCGCCCAGCAGTCTTCCGAGCGCGAGCGCGTAGCGGTAGATGCCGAGCGTGATACGGATCAGCTGAAGAAAGCCGAATACATGCTGGACAAAGTCGGCGAAGAATTCGAAGGCATTATCAGCAGTGTGACCGGGTTCGGTATGTTTATCGAACTGGAAAATACGGTTGAGGGTCTGATCCGCCTCGGTATGCTGACCGACGATTATTATCATTTCGACGATCAGCATATGGTACTGCTCGGGGAGCGTACTTCCCGCGTATTCCGTATCGGGGACAGCGTGACCATTCGCGTCGCCAACGTCAATATGGACGATCATACGATCGACTTTGAACTGACCGATATGCCGAAAAGCAATCGCCGTACGGGTGGAGATCGCGGAGCACGCGGCGGTGGTGACCGTGGCGGACGCGGAGCACAGGGTGCCCCGAATGGTGAGAAGCGCGGTGGCAGAGGCAAGAACAAAAACGCCAAAAAAGCCGAGCGCTTCGGCAAGGCAGCCAAAGCCGCCAGAGGTCCTAAAACAGACAAGTCGGCCAAAGCAGCACCAGCGGCATCTGCTGCAGCTAACCCGGCAGCAGGAGAAACAGCCGCAGCAGGCAAGCGCAAACGGAAAAAAGATAAAGGCATCGGTTTCTCTTCCCCGTCATCCAGTGGCGGCGGTCAGGGCCGCAGCTTTGCCTTTGGCTCCGGTAAGGGTGGATATGACAGTCCTGTCGTCTCCAACAAAAAGGGCAGCGGCCGCAAGAAAAAAGCGACCGACGCAGGCCCGGGTTCAGCCGTGAGTCCGGCAGCTCCTACAGGAGAAGCAGGAGCACCGGCAGGACGCCCGCGCCGCCGCAAGAAAAAGAACCCAACACAAAGTCCGGAATAAGCCACATCATCTGTGATATGTACCGGCATGGACCGGCTTCATACGATCCGCTCTGCCAAGATGAGAGCAGCGGACTGGCAAAGGTCACCCACCGGTACAGATGCAGACAATGGGCATACAGGATAAAATAGAGACGGGAGAGGCATATCCAGCAAGTAGAGATGCCTCATGCAGCAGACCGCAAGCAGGCAGTGCCGGGACCCGTAAGCGAGGCCCCGGCCTTCTTGCTTTTCCCCGGATCGCTTGCTACAATAAATGACCACAATCCCCTGCGGTGACAGGGCATTTTTCGGGAAAGGAGGAATACAGATGGCGACCAAAAAAGGTGAAAGCAAAGTACTCGCACAGAACAAAAAAGCTTCCCACGATTACTTTATCGAGGATACGTACGAAGCCGGTATGGTGCTGACCGGTACCGAGATCAAGTCGCTGCGCCGCGCACGCGCGAATATCAGTGACGCCTTTTCCACGATTCGTAATGGAGAAGTGTTCCTGCACAATATGCATATCAGCCCGTTCGAAGAGGGTAACCGTAGCAATCCGACCGATCCGACTCGTACGCGCAAGCTGCTGCTGCACAAAGAGCAGATCAGCAAGCTGATCGGCGCATCCAAGCGTGACGGCTATACGCTGGTACCGCTCAAGATCTATATCCGCAACGGCTACGCCAAGCTGCTGATCGGCCTCGGTAAAGGTAAGAAGCAGCACGACAAGCGTGCAACAGCCGCCAAGCGGGATGCCCAGCGGGATATCCAGCGCGCAGTGCGTGACAGCCAGAAGATCAGCCGCTAGGCTGCAGAGAAGAATAGGGTAGCTGGTGAGAGGTTAGATTCCCGGAAATGAGGGTAATAACCGATATGGTAAATGACTCTCTTGGCAGATGGTGACTTGTTGGTGAGAGCTGGTGTACAGCAGGATGATCGGATCGGCAGCAAGCCGATTGGTATTCCCTGTCAGCTGGCTGGAAACGACAGGAAATCTGCCTGTACAGCTACCCATTTGCAGCCAAATGTGGTATAATCAGAGTCTATGGGAAATGCAAAAGCATCTGGCCACGTGCCGGATCGCCGATGAATTTGCCCGGTGCAGTCCTTTCTATGGAGGGAAAGACTGCATGGATGATTGTTTTCGAATAACGAGACTCATGTTCTCGAATTCGTCTTAATCCAATCCCTTTTTATCAAGGGGGCGTTTTTTGGATTCGACGGGGGTAGGTCGGGCATGAGTAGCGGGTAGTGGGGACGCGTCCGCTTTATCAACGCTAAAGCCTATTAAACGGCAAACAACAAACTAACTACGCTTTCGCAGCTTAATAACCTGTGAGCGTGCTCTCGCCTCGCATCGCCCATGTGCCAGGATGAGGGCCCAACTCTTAGTGGGCTACGCTGTCACATCTCCGCCTGGGGTGTGCTGAAGAAGATAATCAGGCTGACCCAACGTAGAGCCGGTTACAGGGCGCTACTCGGGTGACATTAAATCTGTGACTACACCCGTAGAAGCTTGTGTTGCGTTATCTTCGGACAGGGGTTCGACTCCCCTCGCCTCCATATTTACTACAAGAAACGTCCACCAATTGGTGGGCGTTTTTGTGTTGTTTGGATTTATAGCGGTTGGTTGAAAGACGTGGTTGTGGGGTTTGTGGTATAGCTGACTATGAATAAGAGGAAGTTCTAATGTTGTAAGTGGTAATTAAGATTGAGATCAAGAAAAGAATAATGACTATGTACACACCTGAAAAACTTAGAAAAGTGCACAGTATAGAATGAATAATTGTTGTAAATTAAGGTGTGGATTTATTTATTGTAATGGTATAATATCGTGTTAAAGCGCAATTATTTTCGCGAAAAACGTAATTTATTTAGCAAAAATTGAAATAAAATCGATTAAAACGTGATTGGAAGTGTTAGAGTTGGAATTTGGAAATGAAGTTCTGAAAATTATCGAAGGTGGATTAGATAAGAATAAAGATAAAGTGAAGAGTTATTCACGATTATTAATCGAAAAGTTGAATGAGAAAGGAGAAACTCGATATGCGGAAAGAATAAAAAGGGCATTAGCTGACAAATCAGCACATCCTGTATATATGGATGAATTTTTATCAAAACCGACAGATCAGGACAGTCAAATGGATATGGTCGATATATTTTTACCGACTGCAAAAGACAAAATTGAACTAGTTTTATCTGACGTAACAAAGCAAAAGTTAGCAAATTATGTAGGAACTATTCAAAATAGGAGTAAGTTAAATGAACTTGGGATCGAGTTATCCGAGGCGTTACTTTTGTATGGTCCGCCTGGATGCGGAAAAACAAGCATTGCTCAACTTATTGCACAAGAGTTAAATCTTCCTTTGGTCGTAGCGAGACTAGACAGTATGGTTTCTTCACTTCTTGGAAGTACTGCTAAGAATATAAGACGTATATTCGACTATGCGAAGGAAAGACCATGTATTCTATTTTTAGATGAGTTCGATGCAATCGCCAAAGCGAGAACGGATGAAAATGAAGTAGGAGAACTTAAACGGGTAGTCAACAGTCTCCTTCAAAACATCGATTCTTTTGCGGAGAACAATATACTGATTTGTGCGACTAATCATGAAAAGTTATTAGATGAAGCCGTTTGGAGAAGGTTTTCGGTAACTATTGAAGTTCCTCGACCAAATGAAGATATGCGTATTCAATTAATTCGGTTGTACCTAGAGAATATGAAGTACACATTTAAAGATGACTCAAAAGCGTTAAGAAAAGCTGCAAAAGCTCTAGCAGATTTGGCTCCTTCAGATATCCGAACGATTTGCTACAACACAATCAAAAGTGCAGTTGTGTCGAAAAAAGAATATTTGGATTATATTGATTTTTTGTATGAGCTTTATTTATTTAAAAATTATAAGGAAGATCAAGTAACTCCCACTATATTTCTATACAACAATGGAGCAAGACAAAACGATATCGCTCGTCTTTTGAGCATTTCTTTGCGACAGGTTAGAAATAACTTATCTTCGAATGGAGAGAGTAAAAATGGAGAATAATTATCTGATCAAAATTATTCAGAAGCGAGAAGTGACTGATGATAGACAAACAGAGGGAGGAGGAAGTGGTAATCTTCCTGCGTGGGTTCTCAGAGGAGAGGAACTTGCAATTCGTTCTCAGACATTAATTAATGACTTGAGCGCACTTGAGAGTATTGTTGACAAAAAAACAAGTGAGTATCAAGCAATTCCAGTTGTTATCAAAGCCAAAATGCTAGAAGAGGCGTTAGCTAAATCGCATCGCTCTGAGATTATTGAACTGTTTGAAAGAAAAGAATATGAAAAAGCTATCGGTTTATCTAACGATGATGAACTCTTGATAAGAATCGATGATACAAATGAATTCAAAGGAATCATAAGAAATATTTCAAGATATGAAAATAATGCTCGAGCAATTTCGGCTATCAAAGAAATTACAGCATTTGACGTGAATTTAGATCATGTATCAAGATTAAGTGAGCAAGGCGAAAAATATGTGTTAAAAGTTAAGTTATTCGATTATAAAGACTATCGGACAAATTCTCGAGTAGAAGAGGCATTTAAGAATAAAGTCCTTTCAAGTGAGCATATTGAATTAAAGAAGTCTATACGCTATTCCAAAACTTTAACTGTTCATGAAATCATTGTGGATGAGTTAGAAGCAATTCAACTTATTGCTGATTTCAATGGCACCCTGTCTATAGACCCGATGCCAATGTTCGAAATTGTAGAAGATAGTATTTTGAATGACGAAAGCCTTGAGTTTCCAAAACCAGACTCAAACGTGAAGTATCCCCTAGTAGGCATACTTGATTCAGGAATAGAAAAAAATGCTCAATTAGACCCTTGGATACTTGGTAAGTCGCATTCCAGTGTCCCTAAAGAATATATCAATAAAGGTCATGGAACTTTTGTTGGCGGGGTTGTTGCTTTTGGAGATATTTTAGAGAAGAGGCGTTTTACAGGTGTTGATGGGTGTCGACTATTTGACGCTACTGTGATTCCAGACACTTCAAAAGAGAGAATATCTGAGGTTGATTTAGTCGAACGTATAAGGGAAGCTATAGAGGATAATAAAGACATGGTTAAAGTTTGGAACATGTCTTTGGGAAGCAGTAATGAGGCCGATGCAAACGAATTTTCGGATTTTGGTATTGCACTCGACGATATACAGGATGAGAATGAAGTTCTTATCGTTAAGTCAGCCGGCAACTGCAATAACTTTTCATGTAAAGAGCCGGTTGGACGAATTACGAAAGGCGCAGATTCAGTTCGAGCACTAACCGTAGGCTCAATAGCTCATTCGCAAAATGTAGGCGACCTTTCGGATATTCATATGCCTTCTCCTTTTAGCCGAATCGGTCCAGGACCATCTTATATCATTAAGCCTGAATTGGTTCACTATGGTGGGAACTGTGGATTTGCTGATGGTAACGTTTCTGTAAATGGCATAAACTCTTTAGGATTGAACGGTTCAATCAAACGGGCTGTAGGAACAAGCTTCTCCACACCCAGAGTTTCAGCTGTGGCAGCAGACTTGCAGTTGAAATTGGAAGAAGATTTTGATCCTCTTCTTATCAAAGCACTTATGATTCATTCTGCGGTTTATCCTGGTGATTCCAATCTTGAAATTAATCAAAAACTTAACCATATGGGTTTTGGGTTACCCGGAATCGCAGAAACAATGTTATTAAACAACCCCCATGAAATTACTGTTGTTTTACGAGATAGTATAAGTAAAGGTGAGTATTTAGAAATTTTGGACTTTCCATATCCAGAGTCTCTAATCGACGAGCAAGGATTTTACAATGGACAGGTGATTTTAACATTAGTGAGCAATCCTATACTTGACAGCCAACAAGGAGCCGAGTATTGCCAGTCCAACATAGAGGTTAAGTTTGGAACCTATGATACAAAAACGCTTCGAGATACTACTAAGCCAAATATAAAAAACGAACTTGGGAAAGATAAAGCCAAGAATTTATTAAAGTCTGATTTGTTCAGCAAAAAGAAATCTGTTGGATCATTGCAAGCATTCTCTAATCGCGAGAAGATGCTTGTAAAATACGGAGATAAATTTTATCCCAATAAAAAATATGCTCTCGATCTAACAGAGATGACTGGTGCAAACAAAGAGAAATTCTTAGTAGCTCCAAAAAATTGGTATTTGAAGCTTGAAGGATTATTTCGCTCAAATATTGAACGTCTTGCTGCAAACGAAAGGTCAGATTTAACACAAGAGTTTTGTATGCTTTTGACGATCAGAGATCCTCAAAAAACGGTTCCTGTTTATCAAGAGGTATCTAAACTTCTCGATGTTAATAATTTCGTCCATCGAAATATTAAACTTGCTCAAAATATTGATATTCGTCTTGATGGAGATGTACAAGGTTAATTTTCATGTTTGTAACTCAATTACTTTGGTGAAAATAATGCATAAGCTCATAGCACGTTTCGTTGCCAGGTATAAGTTAATTTAATCTGCCTTTGGATCGTGGTGTGAGCTATTTTAATGCGGAAATTAATAAAGGGATGATAACGTGGAATTAATGAACATTATACGTTATGAAAATGAAGGTACTCACGTAGACTTTAAGCGAGAACAATATCATCATATTAAAAGCTTATTGAGAGATATTATAGCAAGGGCAAACGCTAATACTGAGGCTAGTAAAAGATACATAATTATTGGAGTGATGCATCTATCAGATGGAAAGAGAGAGTATTTTAGTATTCCTCGAAATGAGTTTAAAGATAATGCAGATTACCAAAGCTTAGTTCGACAAAATATAGAGCCAGAAATAAAATTTAGTTATAAACCTTTTGAATTGGTACCTAAGTGGTTAGAGTCTGTGCTCCTTGAGTATAGATGAGCAGGTACCGCGAAGATTACTATCAGATCTTCCGAAACTTGGATTATGTATGTCTGCAAGAGCTTTACTTCGCTCATTTCTATAGTAAAAGCCTGCCCAATAAGCAGGCTTTTATTTGTAGGCAGAAGGAAATACTCAGTATCAATAATTATTTTGTTTTAAACTTTAAATAGCATATCAGATGGATCAGAAGGTGAGTATTCTTACTGCTTACGATGCCTTATCAAATTCATTCTACTCTGCCATAGCCCCAACCTATAACCAGATATGACTTTTAAGCTTACGTAAAAACCATCCCCCTCATGCTACAATCAAAAGACTATAACCAAGCACAATTCACACCAAGGGGGGACTTTACAATGAGTGATAAATTTCAAATCGTAGGCAGCCTGCTGCGTCCAGCGGAACTGCTAGAATATAAAACGCAAATCGAACACCGTGACGATATCCAATACCCGTTCTACCAGGAATTCGATGGCTACCAAGAGTGTGAACACCGAGCGATCCAATCTGTGGTCGAAAAGGAAATCCAGCATGACCTGTCGATCATCACAGATGGTGAGTATTCCAAGTCGATGTGGCATCTGGACTTTGTGTGGGGATTCCAGGGGATTGAGCGGTATATTGCGGATCATGGATACTTTTTCCGTGATACGGACGGCAGCTCCAAGTACGAGACGCGCAAAGATATCGGACTGCGCATCACCGGTGAACTGGGCGGCAAGAATCACCACTTTATCGAAGTATTCAAAAAGCTGAAAGAGCAAGCTGGCGATCGGGAGACCAAGCTGTGTGTTCCTTCTCCATCCCACATTTTCGGGGAGCTGTCCTGGTCGGATAATATTGGTGGCGCAGATGCCGTGTACCAGACGCAGCAGGAGCTAAAAGCAGGTCTGGTCAAAGCGTACAAGGAATTCGTGGAGGAGTTTGCTGCAGCGGGCGGTAAAATTCTACAATTCGATGACTGCCTGTGGGAGCTGTTTGCAGATGATAATCCGAACTCTCCATATACCGGTGAGAATATCGATCAGGAGCAGGTACAGAAGCTGGCAGCGGAATTTATCGATATCAGCAACATCATCATCGACTACGGTCACAGCCTCGGTCTGAAAATGTGGACGCACAACTGCCGCGGTAACTACGATTCCCGTAACATGGGTGGCGGCTCGTATGTGAAGATCGCCAACCTGTTCCTGAAGCAGCTGAAATACGACCGTTTCTTCCTGGAGTGGGATGACGAACGTGCAGGTTCACTGGAAGCGCTGGCTGTGTTCAAAGACAAGCCGGAGACGGAAGTGGTACTGGGACTGCTGTCGTCCAAGACCAGCACGCTGGATGATGAAGAGCGTGTACTGCGCTTGCTGGATGAAGCGTCGAGTATTATCGACAAGGATCGTTTGCTGCTGTCTCACCAGTGCGGCTTTGCGTCCTGTGATGGCGGTAACGAGCTGACAGAAGCGGAGCAGTGGGCGAAGATCGATCAGGGGAAGCGGATTGCGAAGCAGTACTGGGCGAAGTAAATAGTTTAATTAATTTAAGGATAATAGTAGTATGCTGCAATGGATCCAAGTAATGCAGTATTGCTCTTATATGTAAAATGAAGAAAGCTGCTGACCCGGAATTTGGTTGGCAGCTTTCTTCATGATTTTAAAAATAAAGTGTACATATTGATAGAAATAGATTTTAATCTGATGACTCTTATTTTATTAAAATTATTTAAACAATGAGCATTTAAGTAATAAATTACTTAGGAATTATTTTAAGTCAAAACAATAATAGCGGTATAAACTATAAGTACATATTTAAAAAAATAATGAAAAATTATAATTATGGTTGTGATTTGGTCAATAAATTCTCCTTTATAGTAAGAGGTGAAAATCTCTTATAAATTATTATTGCTAGAAAGCGACGCGGGATACGTTGCTTTTAGCAATATCCCTAATAATTTAAAAATAATTTTAGGAGGATTTTTATGACAACTGCCCAACATCTTCAATACAACTATGAGGGAAGCGTTGTACACGCAATTAAAACTGACTTAGCTGCAATTTCAATTGTAGACATTGGTGCTAAAGCAGTAGTTGACCAAGCTTATTTTGGAGTCAATGGAACATTTTTTTCTGGCTCAGCATTAACAGGTATTGCTATGCAAAATGGAGTTGCAGTACGAACAGGTGGTAATCGCACTGGACAAGCGTGTAATGGAATTGCCACAAAACGTGGAACCATTTTTTGTTACGGCGGAGGTTCTTCTGTGACTACTGGAGTTGTAGATTATGCTAGTGAAGCCAATCTTAGTAATGTAAAATGGGCTATTGGTGGATATAGTTTATTTCCAAATGTTGCTTATGGTAGCATAGATAAATATTATGCGGATATTAATGGTAACGGTGATGCTACAGATTGTTCAAATGCTGTTGCAGAAACCCAAAATGCATTCCGTTTCGCACCTCGATCTAAGAATGAAAGAACAGCTATTGGATGGGATGGTTCAAAAATTTGGCTGGTAGCGTTTGATAGTGCGGATGCTTGGACTGTACGTAAATTTATGATCGCTCGCGGCTGTAATTTAGCGGTAATGCTAGATGGTGGTTCTTCAACTCAAATGAAATATGCAGTTATTCGAAATGGTAATCCAGTAGCAACTAATTATAATCCATCAGGAGGTATCCCAAGACAAGTGTTTTCCATGGTTCGTGTAAGTGCCACTGAATGGATATAAGAAAAAGCTGCGCCTATATGGCGCAGCTTTTTTAATCAAAATCAGCTAATAACCATTTGTTATTTTGTTTTTTAAAAGTATAGATTTTAGAAGTCGGGTTATTATTTTCATAAGTAACATCTGCAGAGATAGAAGCTTGATTTTTAGTTATATCACCAATATGTTTGATCTCTACATTTGTAATCTTTCCTTTTCCCATGATCCCTTGTATGGGAGAATCAGAAGTTAAAAGCTTCATATACGCATCTTTATTCTGATCATTAGTATATTGAGTTGATAAGTTAATCAGTTTTATAAGTTCAAGTTCGCTTCCTGCATATTGAGACTCGTTTAACATGGCTTGTTGAGAATCTTGCTTTGTAATACTAGTACTGGATGCAGGTTGGTTATTTGAGGAGGAGGTAGTCGATGGATTACTACATCCTGACAAAGCGACCGTAGATAAAACAAATACAATCAATAAAGTTATTTTTTTATTCATTACATCACTCCTTCTATAAGTTAGACGAGAGAAATTGATACAAAGTTTCTTTAATAAAAAAATTATGTCA
This sequence comes from Paenibacillus wulumuqiensis, assembly GCF_000971965.1. Lineage (GTDB taxonomy): Bacteria > Bacillota > Bacilli > Paenibacillales > Paenibacillaceae > Saccharibacillus > Saccharibacillus wulumuqiensis. The sequence continues at coordinate 76,461 of NZ_LAQP01000018.1, read as the reverse complement.
ATTTTTCTTTGTGAAAAATATAGCAAGACAGCGGGAATTATATTCATAATTCCAAAATAATAGCATTAATATAATGTTATTTTTTTAGTGAAGAGGGAAAAACAAAAGGTTGATGAAGATTAGTGAACGAAGTATAGTCTTTCTCTTAGATGTAACAACACAAACAGACATCAATGGGTGTCTGCTTTGTTGTTGAATTGTTCAACTTTGATATAAGTATCTTTGCAAACCGATGTATACTTATCGCAACACTATATCTGACTTGCACAATTGTTTCTTTTACTATTTACGGGTTAGAAAGTTTAAGTAGCCTTATTAAAGGATTTATCAAGCAGCCTGTGGAATACCCCGGTATATGGAGGATGATTACATGAATGTAGAGAAATGGATAGTAGAAGCAGATATTCAAGCTTTGCAGCAAGCGATGGAGTCAGGATCGACAAGTTCGGAGAAGATTGTGCAAGCGTACATAGATAGAATTCATACTTTTGACGGGAAAATTAGATCTGTTCTGGAAATCAATCCGGAAGCAGTGGAGATTGCCAGAGCGCTGGATCTGGAGAGAAAAGCAACAGGCAGCAGAGGAATGCTGCATGGTATCCCTATCCTTTTAAAAGACAATATCGATACAGCTGACCAGATGCATACAAGTGCAGGTTCGATTACTCTTGCACACTCGTTTGCTTCACAAGATTCTATGGTTGCCGCCCAGCTTCGGGCTGCTGGGGCGGTTCTGCTGGGCAAGACGAATATGACGGAATGGGCTGGCTTTATGTCTGTTGATATCTGGGCGGGATACAGTTCACGTGGTGGACTAACGCTGAATCCGTATGGACCGGGTGAGCTGTTCGTGGGGGGCTCCAGTTCGGGATCGGCAGCAGCTATTGCTGCAAACTTTGGCGCGGCGGCGATTGGTACGGAGACATCGGGCTCGATTATTAGTCCTGCCAGCCAGAATAGCGTAGTCGGCATCAAGCCAACAGTAGGTCTGATCCGTCAGGATGGAATTGTACCAATCGCATTTAGCCAGGATTCGGCAGGTCCGATGGCGCGTACAGTAACGGATGCGGCGATTTTGCTGGATGCTCTGGTGGATAGAGGGGGATGGCAGCATAGTAGTCACGGTACAGAAGATATGGATCGGAAATATACCTCATCTCTGGATACAGCATTTCTGAAACAGGCTAGAATTGGCATCCCCCGGCATTATTACCAGCACCTCGACAAAGACAGATTGGAAGTCATCGAAGCTGCGATACATGTGCTTCGCCAGCAAGGAGCGACGATTATCGATCCGGTGCATCTCCCCTGTGAAGATGCCCATTGGGATGCGAACGTGATGCGCTATGAATTCAAGCAGGGGCTGAACGACTATCTGAGCCGGCTGCCTGAGCATATTCCTGTTCATTCTCTAGCCGAAGTAATTGTTTTTAATGAACAGCATGCAGAGAAAGCATTGAAGTATGGTCAGGGTACATTGATATGGGCAGAAGAAACCAGTGGCACCCTGACAGAACAGGAATATCTGGACAGCCTGAGGTATAACAAAGAAATGGCTGGGGAACATGGAATCGATCATGCGCTGAATGAACATCAGCTGGACGCTCTTCTGTTTCTCGGCAGCGAGGGAGGATCTGATCTGGCTGCCCGAGCAGGATATCCGATCATTACGGTTCCGGGAGGATATGCCGAGGAAGGCGTGATTGCGCCCGGCGGCTATATTACGAAGGGGCCGCAAGGGATATCTTTTGTGGGAACAGCATGGAGTGAGCCGACTTTGATCAGAATTGCATTTGGGTTTGAGCAGGCTACGGGGCACCGAGTAGCGCCTATTTTGAAGTAGACTGTCCATAGTCTGGAATCAAGGAGCTGAATGTAGTGAAAAGAGAAGAACTACAGGAAATATTGAAGAGAGCCTATGACTATGCACGTAAGCAGGCAAAAGAATCAGGTGCCTCTATGTATTACATGAAAAATAATAAGCGAATCCGAGAAGATGCGGAAGGCAATACATTTGAACTTATTTATAATGGTAACGGAACAAGAGAAGAAGTCGAATATCATGAGTGAATTAAATAAGTATTAGTATAAAAGGAAGAGATAATGAAAAATTTTGCAGAAGAATTAGTTTATTGGTATTTGCGATTTAATGGCTTTTTTCCACTCACCAATTTTGTGTTACATCGGCAGGGCTTATCCGACAGTAACCAAAGTGCAGATGCCGACTTGTTGGCAATACGTCCTAAGTTTGTAACGGAAGAAGTTGGGAGACAGCATTATGACGCGGCACTTTTTAGACATTTTAACTCCAATACCAATATTGGTTTGATGTGTGAAGTGAAATCAGGGAATAGAGTAAGTCTGGAAAAAATCCATCTTAAAAGAGAAGATCGTATAGCTTATTGCTTAAAAAGAATAGGTTTCTTTTCTGAAAATAAAGTACGAGTGCATACAGAATATCTCAAGTCTCAGTGCGTATCGCAAGGACAATTCCATGAAGTGGGAAAGGTTTTGGTAACAAAATCAGAAATGAACATACCAGGATTTATTTGCTTGTCCCTGGATCATATAGAGGCTTTTATTGTGGAACGTATCCGTCTGTTTCCATCTGAGAAAGAAGGAGCCAAATTACATTTTGATTCGGATATGCTGCAATATATAATTTGGAAACATGGTATTTAATTTGTAAGGTGAATGACAACATGCGACATGATCGTGTATACAGTAAGTAAGAACGCTTGGAAAGATGTTTATTTGCGAGAGTAGTTATGACCGCAGGATGCTCTACTTTTGTTCAATTCATTTTATCTTTTATCCAAACTTTGTTTCCTATCGCCAACTCCTCTATAATAATAGGCTAGTATGTACTGCGATAGGAGGAAGCAATGGAATTTATCAAACAACAGCTGGTTAGCCTTGGTGTGAACGGGCTTGCCAACATTTATACAGCAAATATCATCATGGTGCTGTTTATCGCCCTGCTCTGCATCCTTGCTAATTTTATTACCAAAAAAATCGTACTGCGTACGATTATTCATATCGTCAACAACAACCGGTACACGTGGGATAATATCATCGTCGAGAAAAGGGTATTCCACAATCTCTCCCATCTCGTACCGGCCATCATCATCTACTTCTCTGCGCCCATTTTCCCGGCTTATCAGGTACTGATCGAGAAGGCTGCCATGACGTATATGATCATCATTATGATCACTGTTGTGAATGCGCTGCTGAATGCGTTTGAGACGATCTATCGTTCTTTTGAAATCTCCAAGATTCGGCCGATCAAAGGGTATATTCAGGTCGTGAAGATCGTCATGTTCATCATCGGGGGCATTATAGTGATCTCCAATCTGATCGGCCAGAATCCGCTGATTATTCTGAGCGGACTGGGAGCATTATCTGCTGTGCTCATGCTGATTTTCAAGGATTCTATCCTCGGGCTGGTAGCGGGGATTCAGTTGTCCTCCAATGATATGGTGCGTGTCGGTGACTGGATCGAGATGCCCAAGTATGATGCGGATGGCGACGTGATCGATATTACTTTGAACACGGTCAAAGTCATGAATTTTGATAAGACGATTACGATGATCCCGAGCTACGCGCTGATCTCGGATTCGTTCAAAAACTGGCGCGGGATGCAGGTATCGGGCGGGCGCCGGATCAAGCGCAGCATTCATATCGATACAAGCAGCATCCGATTTTGCAGTGACGAGATGATCTCGGAATTCCGCAAAATTCATTATTTGGCGGATTATATTACCGTCCGCTTGGAAGAGATTGATGCTTACAATGCAGAGCACCAGATTAACAGGGACAGCAATGTCAATGGCAGACAGCTGACCAATATCGGCGTATTCCGTGAGTATATTCATCAGTATCTGAGGAACCATCCGCAGATTCACAAGGACATGACCCTGATCGTCCGGCAGCTGGCTCCAGGAGATAACGGGCTTCCGCTGGAGATCTACGCTTTTAGTAATGATACGACCTGGAGTATTTACGAAAAGCTGCAGGCGGATATTTTCGACCATATCTTTGCGGTGGCGCCGACCTTTGGACTACGTCCTTTCCAGAATCCGACGGGGCATGATATTGTGCAATTGAAGGAAAACAAGTTGCTGCCGTGAGGATGAACAGACACCAGATAAGTAATGAAGTAAAGAGTGCCTGTATATGCGTCTCCATTGTATAGAATGATCAATGTAATAAGTCTAAGCCAAAAGTACAGCATGATGATTCATGCTGTACTTTTTTTGTTCATAGATTTGTTTTGTTCAAAAATTTGTTTTGTTCAAAAATTTGTTTTGCTGGGGGATTTATAGTCTGGAAAATGTACTCGTCTAAAAAATATACTGCACTCAAAAACGTATTGCTCTGCAAAATACAATCATCTGCGCTGCTATTACCAGTGTTATAAACAGATGCAGCTCTGCCGCGGTCTGCCAATTATGCTAAAATACACGCAGCAGGTTAACCCATACAGGAGGAACCATCCTTATGAAAACAGATCGCCTTCTTGCTATTGTCATGCTGCTGTTAAGCCGCAAACGTGTTAATGCGACAGAATTGGCGGAGCGGTTTGAGATCTCGCTGCGCACGGTATACCGTGATCTGGATACAATCGGACAAGCAGGTATTCCGATCGTATCCCACCCTGGAGCAGCAGGTGGGTATGAGATTATGGAGCAGTTCCGGATTGACCGGCAGATGCTCACACTGGAAGAGTTGATGTCGATCGTCAGCGGACTGCGAGGGGTACAGACCGGCCTGGGCGATCCGCAGCTGGAAGGGCTGCTGGATAAGGTCGGTGCACTGATTGCCAGAGGCAGTTCTGCGAGCGGACAGGCCGAAGAGAATCTGCTGATCGATTTGAATCCCTTTGGCACCAATAACGATATGAAAAGTATGCTGGCTCAGATACGCAGTGCTATACGGTCCAGACAATTGATCCGGTTGACCTACCGCAATAACAAACAGGAGCTGCAGGAGCGGCTCGTGGAACCCCTTATCATTGCTCTCAAAGGATTCACCTGGTACCTGTACGGCTACTGCAGATTACGCAGCGATTTTCGTACATTTCGTATTAGTCGGATCCGAGGGCTGGAGCAGCTGGAAGAACATTTTCCCTATCGGGCGCATTCCTTGTCCGAACTGCAGTACCCGTGGAAGCAGCAGTCCGATACAGAGAATACATGCAGCCATATACAAATTACGCTGCGCATTGATCCTTCGATCCGTGTATACGCTGAAGATATGTTTGGACCGGATACGGTCACCGAGCAAAAAGATGGAACACTGCACATACAGGCGCAGTGGTATGATGAACCGTGGCTGAAGTTCCAACTGCTCGCTTTTGGATCGCGGGCGCAGATATTGGCACCGCCTGAACTGGCTGAAAAAGTCGCAGCAGAAGCCCGCAAGGTCGCTGCTTTGTATGATTCGGCGCCTTTGAAATCATAGCTAGGCTCTATTTTGAAGCTTGGGGCAAATCCTCTATTCTATGGTACTCCTGTGTACACAGCTGTTATAACAGTGTGCACAGACAGAAGCGTTATACATTTTAAAGACTATTTCCAAGTCCGATCCAACCCTGACAAACAGTTGTCAGGGTTGTTTTTGTATGATGAAAACAGATCGGAAGACCAAAGCCGAGCGTAACCGCAGCAGCTGCCAGCTCGCTAAGCGAAGGGAGAAGAAACTGTAGAAGCGCTATCTGTTGGCGGCTGTCCATAAGATAGCTGGAGAGAGACATATATTCTCGTACATACCGCCTGCACCAGAGGGAAATAGTAGGGAAGATTGGAGAGGAACATGTGGAAAATAAAGAGATTACTTATCGCCGCCTGCGCACTCAGTGTATTACCGGGTCAAAGGAAAACACAGCTGCCGAGGTAGTGCAAAGGCTGGGCGCCGTGCAGGCCCAGGATTATGCCCAGGCGCTGTGGGCGATCGGGTCACGTACGCACAACGCCGATGTCACAGCTGTCGAACAGGCTATAACCAACCGGGAAATTGTACTGACGTGGCCAATGCGCGGCACACTGCATTTTGTGCCTGCCGCCGATGCCCGCTGGATGCTTGGGCTGCTGGCGTCCCGTATTTGGTCCAGACTCCGGGGCAAGTTGGAGCAGCAGGAGCTGAAATTCAAGCAAATGATGCTGGCCGAGAAGATCATCCACGATGCGCTGAGAGAACACAAGCGGATGAGACGGGTGGACCTGATGAAATTACTGGAATATGAAGGTATTGCCACTGCAGATGGGCAGGGCTATAACGTGCTGTTGTATTTGGCCCATAGTGGACTGATCTGTATGGGTCCGCTGGAGGGCAAGCAGCAGACCTTTGTACTGATGGAAGAATGGCTGCCCAAAGTCCGGGAGTGGAGTATGGAAGAGTCACTGAAAGAGCTGGCGATACGCTATTTTACAGGACATGGACCGGCAACGGTGTACGATTTTGCATGGTGGTCAGGGCTGCCCATGGCAGAAGCCAGAAAAGGCGTGGAAGCGGCTCGAATGAATCTCCTTTTGGAAAGGCACGGAAATATGGAATACTGGATGGGAGCAGATCATGCGGTCGCAACCGAGCCGGATGATGCTGTTCATCTGCTGGCAGGCTATGACGAATATTTGCTGGGCTACAAGGACAGAAGCGCCCTTGTAAAAAAGGAATACGGTCCGCTAATTTCCGGAAAAAATGCTGTATTCACACCAATGCTGGTGGTGGACGGCGAAATTGTCGGCTTATGGAGACGGAAGATTCGAAAGGAAAAAGTCGATATTTCCATTCATCCATTTACGGAACTAAAGACCGGGGAGCAGGAGATTCACGAGGCCGCTCGGCGCTACAGCGAATTTATGAATCTGACATTATCCGGGTTGAATATAGACAGAGTGTAACTCCCCAATGGAAAATAGGTTGGGAAGACGCTCCATTTTGCTGCATATTCGCTTCCGTACTCCAAATAACCAAATACACGTTATTCCTGCAAGGCTCCCGCTTCATCGGGGGTCTATTTTACTTTTATCGACTATATATTACGCGGGCCAAGCGCCCGTTCCGGATCGGACAGGTGGCTTTTGGGCCTGTTTTGTAATTTGTAATAGGGCGTTCATTATGGATTGGATTGGCTGCTTGCTGTGACAAATGATATAGAGATGGTCTCTACAAATTTAAAATAATAAAATATACTGAAATTATTTTCGGAGAATCCAAAAGGAGGAATACATCCATGGCGATCAGCCGAGAATATGTATCACAGGATTATGTGATCCAGCAGGTGACAGAGAAGTTTGCCTGCCGGGTATTATGGAGCGAAGGACGTCCCTGCCTGGAATATGCCAGCGAGGAGCAGCTGAACGAGATTACGAATTATGTGCGCAGCGAGTTGGACTGGGATTTGTACGATGTGTTTTTCACATCATTAATAGCCCTTACTGAAGAAAGCTGATCCTTGCATCAATAGCCCAATGGCAAGCATCTCGTCAAGCAGCTGAAACCTGTGCGCCGTAATTGGTGTAATATAGTGTAATTGACGATTTTCGATAAGGGGTGAACAGGATGAGTGTATGGACACGATTCAGAGATGTGATGAAAGCCAACGTAAACAGCCTGCTGGAGCGTTCAAACGATCCGGAAAAGGATGTGCAGACCTATCTAAGCAGCATGAACAGCGATCTTGGCCAGATCAAGGCAGAGACAGCAGCGGTTCTCGCCGAACAGAGCCGGACGCAGCGAGCGCTGAACGAGAGCAGTGCAGAGATCGCCAAGCTCCAACGCTATGCCGAGAAATCCGTTCAGAACGGCGAAGAGCAGAACGCACTGCAATTTCTGCAAAAGAAAGCGAGCCTCACCGCAGCGCACGCCGATCTGCAGGCTGCCCATGAACGAGCTTCTGCCAAAGCCGATACAATGAAGCTGATGCAGGACAAGCTCATGCAAGACCTCGCCCAGCTGGAAGCACGCTATACCGAACTCAAAAGCAAGATGGCTCAGGCCAACGCCCAGCAGCAGGCCAGTCATCACGGCTCTGCCAGCAGCACCGAGCAAGCCCTGCAGGCGATGGAACATAAGGCAGCCATCGCACTGAACGAAGCAGAAGCACTCGCCGAACTGCGCGGCGCTTCCCAAGAAGAAGACCTGGACGTCCTCATCGCCCGCCTGGAAAAGGGGATGAACGCCCAACCTGATCCCGCATCCAGCCAGGTGACACCGGAACAGGAACTATCTTCCCTGAAACAACAAAACGCCAGCAGCCACTGATCTGCCGGATGCATAGCTTTGCACATTACTGCTTCTCCATATAAAGAGACAGAAAAGAAAATGAACATTAAAACTCGCCATGAGCAGCCAATGTACAAACACGATTGATATCCCAGCACCTAACGCAAGAAAGGAAATAAGAGCAAAGGACGACATTTAAGCCTGGAGATCCCCATTTCCAATATCCTATTCAAGGATCTCCAGGCTTAACCGGAGGACGTGCTCTTATTCCTTTCTGAAGTGGGTAAAGCAATATCGCCGCCTGTGGATTTATCCATCCCCACCATTTGTCCGATACAAATAAAGGCAGCTGCATCCCCCTGGCCATTCTCCCCAGGAGAACAGCAGCAGCATGCAACGAAGAGAAAATATGTTAACAGTGAGGTGAGCCAATGCCTGTAATAGACTACAAATGCCCCAACTGCGGCAGCAGCATGATGTTTGACAGTGCGACCGGAGCACTGTCCTGTCCGAGCTGCGGACGGCAGGACAATATCGAACAGCTGCCGGACCCGCTGAAGAAGCAGGTATTTACCGAAAATGAAGTGCAGCAGTATCACTGCCCGAGCTGCGGCGCAGATATTGTGACCGAGCCGGAGACGAGTGCGACGACGTGCAGCTTTTGCGGATCGGCGGTTGTACTGGGAGACCGGCTGGTCGGGGATCTGGCGCCGGATACAGTCATTCCTTTTGCGATCAGCAAGGCGCAGGCGGAAGAAGCCTTCCGGAAATGGTGCCGCAATGGACTGCTGACACCGGCCGGATTCATGAGTGCAGACCGGATCAAGAGTATGACGGGGATCTACGTGCCCTTCTGGTTATACGAATTACATAACCTGGTTGAAGTGTACGGCAAAGCGACCAGGGTAAGAAGTTATACGCAGGGAGACTATCAATATACGGAGACCCAGCATTACGATGTGTACCGCAAGCTGCGGCTGGATTATGTGAATCTGCCGCTGGATGCTTCGGAAAAGATGAACGATGAGCTGATGGACAAGCTGGAGCCTTTTCCATACGAGCAGTTAAAAGAATTCAAAACCCCGTATCTGGCCGGTTATATTGCGGAGAAGTACAGCTATGACGATGAGCAGCTGGTTCCCCGTGCCAAGGAGAAAACGCAGCCGTATATCGACTCTTCAGTCTCCCAGTCACTGTCCGGATACAGCAGTGTGAGCTATACGGACAAGCAGGTGGATACAACGGTGCGACGGGCGGATTATGCCCTGCTGCCGGTCTGGCTGGTGAATTATGATTTTAAGCAAAAAAATTACATGTTCGCGATGAATGGACAGACCGGCAAAGTCGTCGGCAAGCCTCCGCTCAGCAAAGGCAAGATCACCGCATGGTTCGCAGGCATTACCGCCGCTGCCCTGCTGGGTATGAAGTTCATCTCCTGGGCGTTGGGAGGGGATTTCCTGTGAGAAGTTATCGTATCCCTCTCTTCATGATGGCAATGGTACTGCTGCTGGGTCTGGCTCTGCCGATGGTTACCCATACAGCGGCAGCAGCCACATCTGCAGCCGAATCGAAAAAGCTGATCTATGATCAGGCAAATCTGCTCCGTCCACAGGAAGAAGAGGCATTGACCCGGCTGGCCAGACAGTATGCACCAGAGCGCCAGACCGACTTTATTATTTATACGACCAACAATCCGGAGGGCCGGGATGTCGTGAAGATGACAGAGGACCTGTATGACCGCAAAGCGTTTGGATATAACCAGCCTTATGGCAATGCAGTCATCCTCACCATGGATATGTACAACCGGGAAATCTACCTGGCCGGCTTTGGCAAGGCGGAGCAGGAATTGAATGACAGCAGGCTGGACAAGATTCGTAACAAGATTACCCCGGATCTGGCAGTGGGCAATTATGGCATTGCTTTTGAAAAGTATATCCAGCTCTCTTATGACTATATGGGATACAAGTTCGGGACCACTCCGGACAATCTGTTATTCCAGTTCTGGTTCCAGCTGCTGGTAGCGGCAGCGATCGGCGGCATCATCGTCTGGATCATGGCGTACCGCTCTGGCGGCGTCATCACGGTCAGCCGTGCCACCTATGAAGATTCCAGCGTCTCCGGCGTGCTGGACAGCTACGATAATTACACGCATACTACCGTTAGCAAGCGCAAAATCGAGAAGAGCAGCAGCAGCGGAGGCGGCGGAGGAACGAGCAGCGGCGGTCATTCGCACAGCGGCAGCCGGGGTTCCTTTTAATCAGTCGTTCAAGGCAAAAGTCCAGATATACAGTGAACCTATAGCAAGCAGCCAGCCAACAAGGCAGCTAGGGTGTGTACATGAATATCCAAACAGAAGGGATGAGGAATACAATGGGATTTTTCAGAAACCAGTTTGCCAATGTAGTCGAATGGGAAGAATTCAGAGACGATATGATTTTCTGGAAATGGAATAACCGCGAGATCAAAAAAGGCAGCAAGCTGATCATCCGCTCCGGTCAGGATGCCATTTTCCTGAATAACGGTAAAGTGGAGGGCATTTTCAAGGACGAAGGTTCCTTTGATGTGGATTCGGATATTATTCCGTTCCTGTCCACGCTCAAAGGATTCAAATTTGGCTTCAACAGCGGCATGCGGGTGGAAGTGCTGTTCGTGAATACCAAGGAATTTACGGTGAGGTGGGGAACGCAGAGTCCGATCCTGATTCCGACGCCGCAGCTGCCGGGCGGGATGCCGATTCGTGCGAACGGTACGTTTAATTTCAAAGTCAGCGATTATGTCGCCCTGATCGACAAGGTAGCCGGGATCAAGCAGAGCTATGTGGTAGAAGATGTGAAAATCCGTATCACCGCCGTGCTGGATCAGCTGCTCATGAAGTGGATCAGCCGCGAAGGCAAGGACATGTTCAATCTGCAGGCCAATGCATCGGATATTGCGAATGGTATTCGTGAAGATCTGGATATGCAGATGATGAGTATCGGGATCGGGATTACCGGATTCCAGGTGATGAGCTTCAACTATCCGCAGGAGATTCAGGATATGATCACCAAGACCGCTTCCCACGAGATGATCGGCAATATGCAGAAATACCAGCAGGTCAGCATGACCGACGGCATCGCTTCGGGTAAAGTGCAGGGCGGCGGTACGGCGGCCGATATGGCCGGCATGATGATGGGCATGAATATGGCAAACGAAATGATGAAGAACATGAATGGAAGCAACCAGAACTCGTCCGATGCCAATCAAGGACAAAATCCCTCTTCCGGTCAGCAGACGGGTGGCGGGCAAAATAATGCGCCGACTCCACCATCTGCCGAAGGCGGAATCAAGCCCAACTTCTGCCCGAACTGCGGCGCCAAAAATGAAGGTTCCAAATTCTGTCCGAACTGCGGATACAAGCTGGCCGATTAAAAGAGTAAAGAGTAATAAACCAATGGATCAGCCAGCGGTATGGCAGCCAGAATTTTGCCATCCAGTCGCGAGTTAAACAGACCGAATAATGAAATCAGCTTGTAGACGAAATAGTATATTATAAAATAAATGCACCCCTGCAAATGCTCATTGCATAACCGTACAGGTTAACGAATAAGCATGCAGGGGTGCATTTTGTATAACAAGGTCACAGCAGGAATACCATCATCTGAACCTGTATCCGAACCCTGAAAATCGAATACCCATCTACATCACAACGATCAGGAGGTAGTAAAATAATGTCCCTGCTCCAGATCCGCAATCAGACCATGATGCGCCGGTGTCCAATCCATCCATTCACGGGTAAGCGTACTGGATATCGGCATATCAGCAGACGCGGCGAAATGAATCCAGCCAAAATGATTGGCTGCTTCATCCGGAGTAATGCTTACGACCGGCAGATTCAGCTTCTGCCCAATCACTTCGGCAATATCGCGAAACGGAATCTCTCCTTCATCCACACCGTGCAGACGCGTACCGGGTACTGCCTTTTCCAGTGCCTTGCGGAACAGCACAGCCGCATCCAGACGATGCACCGCACACCAGCGGTTGCTTCCATCACCGATATAGGCGGATACGCCCTTAGCGCGTGCAATATCGATTAAAGTCGGCACAAATCCGTAATCTCCCACATCATGTACCGAAGGCGCCAGTCGGACCATGGATGCATGTACACCACGCTCAGCCAGTGCGAGAACGGCTTTTTCCGCATACCGGATAGCATGTGGAGAAGGCTCATCCTTTTCCGTACCGATACGCCCTGGAGCGAGCATCAACGCGCCCGAAGTCAGTATGATCGGTTTGCCCGTACCTTCTAGCTCCCTGCCCATCGCTTCAATCGCCAGCCGGTCAATCTCATTGGCCGCTGCATAATTGGAGAAGTCATGGATAAAGCCGAGATGGATAATACCGTCCGCTTCCCTGGCCGCCTGGCGCAGACTGTCGGTATCTTCAAGTGAACCTCTATGGACGGCTACGCCCGCTGCGTTTAGCAGGTCTGCGGCCTTGTCCGACCGTGCGAGACCGGTCACTTCATGCCCTGCCTTGAACAATTCCTGCAGCACCGCAGTGCCTACAAATCCTGTTGCTCCTGTCACAAATACTTTCATCGGTAAAGCCTCCTTAGGGGATCGAAATTCGCTTACCGGTTCAGCATAAAGTATAGAGTTCACTCTATAGCAATCCCCCAATTGCGGAAGTATACTAAAAAGATGGAGACCATATTTTCAAGCAAACAAGCTGCCGAGCAGACAGGACTGAGCGTGCATACGCTGCGTTATTACGAACAGATGGGTCTGGTTCACGGGATACAGCGCGATGGCAACGGCTACCGCCAATACACGGAATCGGATATCAAATGGTTTCAGATCATCAGGTATTTTCGGGATATGGGACTGCCGGTTAAGGAAATGCAGCAGTTCATCGCCATGGGTGACAGCGGGGCCAGCACCGCCCGGGTACGCCGCGAATTTATGGAGACTTACCGCGCCCGGATCGTGGAGCAGCAAAAGGAACTGGAGCGCGCACTGCGAAGAGTGGATGATAAAATCGAATTTTTCAGAGATCGGGAAAGGATGGAGAACGAACAGCAGATCCGGGTTTAAGATGTGGGATCACTCCCTGCACAGAGCGAAGAAAAGAGAATTCTACCAACGCCCGACATTTAAGAATGGAGATCGACTGCTGCAGGCGGTCATTCATGATCTCCATTCTTAACCGGAGGAAGTGGGAGAATCTCTTTTCGCAGCGGTGTAAGCTACCCATACCCAAGCAAACATAGAAACGAAATTCCTCCTGCATCAACGACAAAATCTTCAAATCCAGCAGATTTTGAAGAAAAACACAACATAAATGTGATATAATGGAATGATTCGGTCAGGAAACGTTTTTGGCTGCGAATAGGAAGGGTTGCCAATCTATGCAGGTATTCAAGGACTGGAATCTGAAAGTGAAAGAAACCTTTAACGCGACCAGTAATGAAGTAGTATTAACGGTCTCGGAAGCGGGAGCTCTACTGGGCATGTCCAAAGATCAAATGAAGGTCTACGTCGATAAAAACAAGCTGACCAAGGTGCCGATCATGCGAAGTGTGCATCGCTACCTTTTACTCAAAAGTGAATTAGATGAGATTGTTAAGCAAGCCTAACCGTTATCGGTACCCCATACCACCATCAGACCATCAGCCGCAGTCCGGTTGGTGGTTTTGTTGATTTTCGGCTTATTTCCCGGCTCATTTCTGACGATAGAGGGAGAAAGAGAGCAATTCGTAACCCCATTCCTGTTTTCCCGTATTACCCTGTACATATGAACGCCGATGTTCCACTACATGATGCGAATCATCCGAATGGGAGCAGGCCTCTGCATCCCGATTATCCCTGATTATTAAATATAACAAGTAACGCTTAACTGACATGTCCCTTCGGAAACGTACCGGATGACTATTAAATAGAATTTGAGGGATTTCTGATGAATGAGAAATTTATAAACTACGCGGATACCGGTTACCAGCTGGCTGAGCAGAAGGCTGCGGACTACTTTGCACAATTGTACGAGCAGGTGAATGCCAAGACGTATATATCGTCCCTGACCGATGATTTTCACCTCTGGAAAAAGAACCATATTCCGCTGAATTTCTGGCTGTCCCGCTTTTCCCGCCAAAAAGCGCCGGATGCCAGAGACTACCACCGGTACATCCAGTGGCTGAACATCACCGGCAAACTGGATAACTATCTGAACCGCAGTGTATCGTACATCTATATGCGCGATCTGGGCCGTGCGCTGGATGCGCCGGAGACGGAATCACGGATTCAGGAAGTGATCGCCAGCCTGCGCAAGCGGCTCGTGAATCCCGAAGCCGGTCCACAGGGCGATATTATGATGTTCATGAGTATGGATGGCGTCTACCGCTGGGCGCAAAAGGAAAACATTGAGCCGGCAATCATCTGGATGATGAACAAGCTGAAGAATGTCACTGCTCATATTCCGGAAGAGCTGAGTGCCGAGCAGGCGCAGCGCAAGCTGATCAAGATCATTGTCGGCGTCGTGCTGCATGCGATCGAGGAGATGGAGGATAGCGTGCCGCAGGCAGAGCGCAGCCGCCGTCTGGATGAAGCGGTGCGCCTCGGCTATTCGTACGGACTGACGTATCCTTTTGTGGATGATATTCTCGATTCCACGCTGCTCACCGTGCAGGAGAAAGAGCAGTATTCGCGCCTGATCCGCACCGCGCTGCTGACCGGCACGGTACCCAAGCTGGGCGACTGGTCGGGCAATCATGTGGAGCTGATCCGGTATATCCATTCCGAGCTGCGGGAAGCATTTGAGTATATCCAAAGCCGCCAGCAGCCGGGAACGCAGCGGATCTTTTTTGAACAATCGTATGTATTTTTCCAGTCCCAGGATATCGATCGGACACGGGATCTGAATAATAACCGCTATACGAATGAAGAGCTGTACATCCCGGTTATTCTTAAATCATCCTGCTCCCGGCTGGTAGCCCGTTCGATTATCGGTGCCCCGGAAGATGAAGGATTCGACTATCGGACGTTCTGCTACGGCATTTATAACCAGCTGGCCGATGATTTTGCCGATATGTTCGACGATATGGAAGCCGGCTCGGTTACGCCGTATACGTATTATCTCAAATACCACAGCCAGCGCAGCGATCTGGTCAACCCTTTTGAACTGTACTGGGCGGTTATCGCCCATCTGATCCACAATGTATACGGCAATGACCATCGAACCCGCGAAGTGATTCTGGACCGGGCGATTAATGGATTGAAGCGTGCGCGCGTTCGTCTCGGTGATGCCAAATACGATGAGATCATGGGCATTCTGACAGCAGGCATCCCGGCATTCAACCGGCTGATCCAGCAGATGGTGTCCAAGGCAGAGGATGTGGATTTCTTTGACAAACTGCTGCGCGACCAGATGCTGAACAGCCTCAAGCAGGATCGGGAAGAGCAGGAGCACTTCCAGCAGACTCTTCAGACCGTGAGGCAGCAGATCAACGACACGCTGCTGCTGGACAAAAAGCAGGGACTGCTGCCGATGAACGAACGGCTCATCGACGCAGCCAACTACAGTCTCGAAGGCTCCGGCAAAAGGCTGCGCCCGATCCTCGCCTGGGTGATGGGCGTGCATCATTATGGACTGGATGCACAGGCGCTTATGCCGCTGCTGCGATCGCTCGAATATATGCATACCGCTTCGCTGATCTTCGACGATCTGCCTTCCCAGGATAATGCGCCGACCCGCAGGGGCCGGGCAACTCTGCATGAAGTGCACAACAGCGCCACTGCCGAGCTGAGCGGACTGTTCCTCATCCAGAAAAGTATCCGTGAGCAGTCCTCGATGGATGGATTCGACGCGAGAGCCGTGCTGAATCTGATGCAATATTCTGCCGAAAAAGCGGAACAACTGTGCACCGGCCAGGCGATGGACCTGGAAGCCCGCGGTCAGGCGCTGACGCTGGAGCAGCTGAATACGATCTGCTTTTACAAAACCGGCGTAGCCTTTGAAGCTTCGCTCGTGATGCCTGCGCTGCTCGCCCGGGCCGGGGACCAGGAGATTCAGGTGCTCCAGACATTCGCCTACCACGCCGGCATTGCCTTTCAGATCAAGGACGACCTGCTCGATCTCGGAGGCGATGTACGGGTCATCGGCAAGCCGGTCGGTCAGGACGCGCAGAACAACAACTCCACCTTCGTCTCCATTCTCGGGGAAGAGGGTGCCCAGAAAGAGATGTGGAATCACTACTGCTGCGCTATCGAGGCGCTGCGTACCCTGCCGAAGGAAGTACCTTTCCTGAAGCATCTGCTCAATTACATCGTGCATCGCGATCGGTAAATTATGATTTTCCACGGCTGTCTGCTGCTGAACAGGAGACTGTCTGCATACTGTAAATTGTATGGTTATGGGAGCCAAGTATTTGAATGAAAGGCACTGTTATTGTTGCAGTGCCTTTTTATTTTGAGTCTGAAATAGTAAAGTGTGCTGTGTAGTAATATGTGTATGGTGGGATGCTTCATCCACTCCAGAAAGGAATAAGGGAATGTCCTCCGGTTAAGCCTGGAGATCTTGAATAGTAGGAGTGAAGGAAGATCTCCAGGCTTAAAGGTCGTCCATTTCCCTTATTTCCTTTCTTTCGTTCTGTGCGTATGCATTCTGTGCAAAGTGGTATATCATTTTATACGGTATACGGCAATAAAATACGAAGTATGAACACAGAGGACATGCAATAAAACGCACGGAGCGCAGGGGAGGGAATCATACCATAGGCCGACATTTAAGAATAGATATTCACCGCGATCAGCGGTATTTCAAAATATCCATTCTTAACCGGAGGCCGCCGGTATGATCCCTCCCCGGAGCGGGAGTCGCTATACCCGCCCCCTTCCCTAACTACTGCCATTCAGCTCACAAATCAGCCACAACTAGCCAGCCATTTATCATGTAAGCCTTTGCATTTTCCGAATCGTTACGTACATAATGGTAGAAGAGATTATGCAGCACATCATCCTCATCATGACACTCAGCCACCAGACCATTTACGATTCAGGAGGGAATATATTGACTACACCAACCATTTCACAAATCGGGGTCCCACTTGAGGGATTTGCTGAATTCAGCCGCAAGGTTGCTGCCGAAGGCGCCGTGCTTTTGCAAAATGACAATCAGGCTCTGCCGATTCAGAAAGATGAAAGCGTTTCGATTTTTGGCCGGGTACAGGTCGATTATTACCGCAGTGGTACAGGATCAGGTGGCAGTGTAAATGTGGCGTATACGACCAATCTGCTGGATGGGCTGCGCAGCAAGCCGGGCATCACGGTCAATGAGCAGCTGGCACAGGTATACGAGCAGTGGATTAGCGAGAATCCGTTTGATAACGGTGGTGGGGGCTGGGCAGCCGAGCCGTGGCACCAGAAGGAAATGCCGCTGACCATGGAGCTAGTCACCCAGGCGAGACAGCAGTCGGCCAAAGCCATTATCGTCATCGGACGCACCGCCGGGGAAGACAAGGATAATGCGGATGCGCCGGGCAGTTACCGTCTGACGGACGAAGAGCTGGATATGCTGAAGCAGGTGACGGCTCATTTTGAACAGACTGCTGTCGTACTCAATGTATCCAATATCGTGGACATGAGCTGGGTACAGGATAAGAGTCATATCCATCCGATCTCAGCCGTTATCTATTCCTGGCATGGGGGTATGGAGGGCGGCAATGCGATCGCGGACGTGCTGGTCGGGGAAGTGACGCCGAGCGGCAAACTGCCGGATACGATCGCGTATTCCATCGATGATTATCCATCGACGAAAAACTATGGCAACGAGCACCAGAGTCTATATGAAGAGGACATCTATGTGGGCTACCGGTACTTTGAGACATTTGCGCCGGAGAAGGTACAGTATGCGTTTGGTTATGGATTGTCATATACGTCGTTTGACGTACAGCCGGAGCAGGCGCAGCTGGTTAGCCGTGATGGACAGGAATTTATCGAAATCGGGGTACAGGTGACTAATATCGGACAGACCTATGTCGGCAAAGAAGTCGTGCAGATCTACTACGAAGCGCCACAGGGTCAGCTCGGTCAGCCGGTACGTTCGCTGGCTGCTTTTGGCAAAACAGGGCTGCTGCAGCCGGGAGAATCGGAGCGGCTGGTGATTGCTTTCCCGGTGCATGGCATGGCTTCGTACGACGACAGCGGCATTACCGGACATACGCACGCGTATGTGCTGGAAGCAGGTACCTATCATTTCCATGCAGGCACCAGTATTCGTGAGCTGGTTGCTGTTCCGTTCGCCGATAGCGACGGATATGTGCTCAGCGAGCTGCAGGTAGTGGAGCAGCTGCAGGAAGCGATGGCGCCGACCGTGACCTTTAACCGGATCAAGCCGGGACGCCGTCTGGACAATGGCACCTATGAGGTGACATATACCGAAGTGCCGCGCCAGCAAGTGTCGCTGGCTGAACGGGTTCAGCAGAATCTGCCTGTACAGTTGAAGCAGACGGGAGACCGGGGCTACAAGCTGAGAGATGTGGCGGAGCAAAAGGTCAGCATGGAGGACTTTATCGCCCAGCTGAGCGACGAGGATCTGGCTGCAATCGTACGCGGGGAAGGCATGAGCAGTCCGCTCGTTACACCGGGTACGGCATCCGCATTTGGCGGGGTCAGTGACAGTCTGCTGGGCTACGGGATTCCGGTCGGTTGTACGGCAGATGGCCCTTCCGGCATCCGGATGGACAGCGGAGACAAGTCCACCCAGGTATCGATCGGTACACTGCTGGCATCGACATGGAATGTTGAACTGGTCGAGGAAATGTACGTGCTGGAAGGACAGGAACTGGTACGCAACAATGTCGATGCATTGCTCGGACCGGGTATGAATATTCACCGCAGTCCGCTCAATGGACGGAACTTTGAGTACTTTTCCGAAGATCCGCTGGTGACCGGACAGCTGGCCGCTGCCTGTGTGCGCGGTATTATGAAGGGCGGCTCCAATGGCACGCTGAAGCATTTCGCCTGCAACAACCAGGAGCATTATCGCAGCAAAGTCGATGCGGTCGTATCCGAACGTGCGCTGCGCGAAATCTATCTGAAAGGCTATGAGATCGCAGTTAAGCAAGGGGGTTCCAACTGCATCATGACCTCGTATAATCCGATAAATGGACACTGGGCCGCTTCCAACTATGATCTGAATACGACGATCCTGCGCGGCGAATGGGGCGTCGATGGCATCGTTATGACCGACTGGTGGGCGATTATGAACGACGTCGTAAATGGCGGACCGGCCGATCGCAAAAACACCAATGCCATGGTACGCGCCCAGAATGATCTGTACATGGTCGTCAGCAACTATGGCGCCGAGACGAATGTATGGGGCGATAACACGATCGAATCGCTGGCGAACGGCACACTGACCCGCGGCGAACTTCAGCGCAGTGCGATCAATATCTGCAATTTCCTGATCCAGGCCCCGGTATTTACCCGCAATCAGGTGATCGAGGAGACGGTGAACATGTATAAGGCAAATGCAGCACTCACTGTCGATCAGGCCCAGCCAGCGACAGAAGACCGTCAGATTCCGGTTGATACCGCTGGCGCTACGCTCATCCATATCGACCAGCCGGGAGTCTATCGCCTCTTCGCCCATGTCATGTCCCCGGACACCGAACTGGCTCAAAGCGCCTGCAATCTGATGCTAAACGGCGAAGTCGTCACCACCATCCAGACCAATGGCACCGAAGGCAGATGGCTGCGTCAAAAGCTGGTCAAAGCCGAACTGGCAACCGGCGTCTACGAACTGACTTTCGAATTCGTCAAGCCAGGCATGCAGATTGAGTGGATCGAACTCAAACGTGTGTAATCGCTCGTATACACCAGGTGACTTTGCAATACAGCGTATCCATACACATAAGAGCCTTTCGCCTAACCAGCGAAAGGCTCTTTAACGTTCTCCCCAACTGACCAAGACAACACCCAATATAGTTCACGCACAGAGCGGAGGAAAGGGAATTGGTCCAAAGGACGACATTTAAGACTGGAAATCAACCGCGAACAGCGGTTATTCAAGATCTCCAGTCTTAACCGGAGGACGTGGACCAATCCCTTTCCAGAGCGGCTGAATGAAGTCCCTTTTAAATTGCTGCCGTTTAAACGAACTAACCAAGGCGCCTATACCTGTTCAACAGGGCATCCACTCATCAGCAAATGTATAAACGATTATTTCCACAAAAACCGCTCTTCTACTGAAAAAGAGTTGAAAAACACCCTCAATATAGAGTAGTATGACTTTATAGAATATAATTACATTAATATATTAATATAAATATTAAGAATATAAAGTATAGGAGCATTGCAAATGACACATATCCAGGATCGACTGATTGCACAGTACAAATTCGACAATGCCAGTCATATTGGCAAAGACAGCTCCCCAATGGGCAATGATGCAACCGCTTCCGGGAATTCGCTTCCTGCAGTAAAAGAGGTATATGGACGTCAGGCAGCCAAATTTTCCGGTGGAGCCAATGGTTCATCGTACATCCAGCTGCCTGCTGATCTGCTCAAAGATGTAAGCGATAACACAGGTCTGACGGTAACCGCATGGGTGAACTTTGGCATGGGCGTGAGCATTTGGGAACGGATTTTTGACTTTGGCGGCGGAGAGGGCAAGCCATCCCTGTTCCTCACCCGTCAGATGCGCGGAACCCTGACAGCAGATGGGGATCTGGCAGTCGATCCTGGTAAAGGATTTGTACGTGACGAGTGGATGCATGTCGCCATCTCGGTCAAAGGCACCGAAGGCGGAACACTCAGCAGTGCCGGTCCGGTCGTCTACGTTAACGGCGAAGTAGCTGTAGATGGCACGATCAGCCAGACATCGAGCGGTAATTATGCCCGTCTGCGTGCATGGTTCGCTACATTTACCGAAGAAGGCAATTACAACAGCAATTACATCGGACGCTCCCAGTTCGCGGCGGATGATGATTATACCGGCGCGATCGCAGATTTCCGGGTGTACCAGGCCGGATTGTCCGAAGATGAAGTGATCGAGGTCATGTGCGACTCGCTGACCGATGAAGAAGTGACCCGTCTGGCACGGGACAAATATCTGGACTTTCCAACGACGATCATTACACGTGATCTGACACTTCCGCAGTCTCTCATGGGCGGCAGAGTACAGGTCAGCTGGACATCCAGCCGTCCGGAGATTCTGGGGCATAACGGTCAGGTACAGCAGGTCAGTGCTGCCGAAGGCGTAACGATTACAGCGACGATGACGCGCGGAGAGAGCACGCTGGAGAAGAGCTTTGATGTCTCGGTGCTGCCGAAGGATCTGCCGCCGTATACGCTGACGATTCATGGCAGCCGTGAAGTGCTCGATGTGAGCGAAGTAATGTATGGTCTGTTTTACGAGGATATCAACAATGCGGCAGATGGCGGGATCTATGCGGAAATGGTGCAGAACCGCTCCTTTGAATCATTTGCCTTTGATACGTATTCCCATGCCTCCGGCGAATGCGGCTGCTCGACCGGCCGCAACCGTGAGCCCCTATTCGCCTGGTACGGTGATACCGACCGAATGACCCCGCAGAGCAGCGGCGGATTGAACGAGCATTTTGGTGTGAGTGATCCTGATGTGAACTCCTACTATGTGACCGTGGCTGATGGAGCGACGATTATCAACCGCGGATTCAACGATACGAACAACAATTGCGCGATGTTTATCCAGCGTGATGCCCGTTATGACTTTACGATCTGGGCCAAGGCAGAGAATGCCGGAACGATCACGCTGCAGCTGCAGACACCGGACGGCGAGCCGGCGAGTGACTCGGTGACTGTACAGGTACAGGGCGACGGAACCTGGCGCAAATACGGAGTGGAGCAAAAGCTGACGCTGACAGGCTCCACGCAGGTGCTTGGACAGCTGGCACTGACCTTTGACGGGGAAATCTCGATCGATATGGTCTCTTTGTATCCGCAGGATGTATGGGGAGCGAGCGAAGAAGAAGGTTCTCCATCCGCTCATGCCAACTATACCGGCAATCCGAACTACCGTCTGCGCAAGGATCTGGTCAACGCACTGGTGAACATGCATCCGACATTCCTGCGCTTCCCGGGTGGATGTATCTCGGAAGGTTCCTTTATCTGGGACAATGTATATGACTGGAAAGATTCCGTAGGCGATATCGAGCTGCGCAAAGAGAACTTCAACGTCTGGGGCTACATGATGACGATGGGACTTGGCTATATGGAATATTTCCAGCTGGCTGAGGATCTGAATGCGGTACCGCTGCCGGTTATGGCCTGCGGCGTACTCTGCCAGGCACGCTCCGACTATGCACATCCGGCCGGCGGCGAGCTGCGTGATTACTATATCAAGAACTTTACCGATCTGATCGACTTTGCGATCAGCATGGACTTTGAACATAACGAATGGGCAGCGATGCGCAAGCATATGGGTCATGAAGCTCCATTTGATCTGCGCTATCTGGGAGTCGGCAACGAGAACTGGGGTACCGAGTTCTTTGCCAACTTTGAGGTGTTCAAGACATCGATCGACGAATATATGGCACAGCATTATCCTGATCATGAGCTGAACATTATCTCTACCGTTGGCGCACAGGCCGATGATGATGCGTACCAGCAGGGCTGGAAATTCCTGAGCGGCAATCTGGAAGGATCGGCTGAAGTTGCTTTTGCCGACCGGGACAAGGTAATTGAAGAAACGGTCACCTGGTATGCCAAGGAAGACAACTATATGGATACGATTGCGGATGAGCACTATTACCGTTCCAACGAATATCTGCTCAATAATGCAGACCGTTATAACTACTATTACAGAGCGTACAACGCCGACGGCAGCATCAACTGGCAGGAGACATCCAAAGTATTCGTCGGTGAATATGCATCGACCGACAAAAATACACTGGCCGGTGCGATCGGCGAAGCGGCTGTTATGACTGGATTTGAGAAAAATGCCGATGTGGT
Source organism: Paenibacillus wulumuqiensis (assembly GCF_000971965.1). GTDB lineage: Bacteria > Bacillota > Bacilli > Paenibacillales > Paenibacillaceae > Saccharibacillus > Saccharibacillus wulumuqiensis. The sequence continues at coordinate 53,272 of NZ_LAQP01000018.1, read as the reverse complement.
GCGTCTCGCCGCTTATGCGCCGCTGTTCAACAAAGTGCTGACCGATGGCACCTACCGCTGGACACCGGACTGCATCTGGTTCGACGACGAGACCGTATGGTATACACCCAACTATTATGTACAGCATTTGTTTGCCAAATATCTGGGACACAAAGTACTGGATACATCCTTCTCGACTTACAAGCACGGCCGTCAGCTGGAGCTGATCCCGCGCGGTGGTATCGAGATCGCCACAGGCAATGCGAAGATCGCTGTCAAGCATGTCAAAGTCACTTCCAACGCCGATGACAGTGTGCTGCTGGAACAGGACTTTACCGCCGAACTCAATCCGGCGTGGCAGGTTATTCCGGGTTCTGCCGGATACACGGTGGATGCGGAGCAGGGACTGATTCTGTCCGCACAGAGCAGCGGTCTGAACGGTCTGTACCTGCTGAATGACGACTGGACCAACTACAAAGTCGAAGTGACCGCTACTCGTCTGAGTGGCCCGGAAGGGTTCTATATCGGTGCCGGATTGACCGATATTCACCCGGATACCAAGGACGTGACCGAGTACGCAATCAGCTACAATGGCGATGCGACCGGGGTCAAAGTGTACAAGCAGGGCATCGAAGGCTACACACTGGGCGACTATTCCTCCAGTACGGCAGCCGGCAACCTGCGAGCGGCAAGCTATGAGCCGCTCACCGATGGTACGGAGTATATAATCACTGTCAACTACGGTGGCGAGACTGGTCGCAATCTGATCTGTTCCTACACCGATGGCCAGACTAGCAGCAAAGTGCTGGATTACAAGCTGGAAGCCTACAACCGCGAAGTGTTCCATTCTGTGACCCAGGATGATGAGCATGTGTATGTGAAGCTGGTCAATGCCGATGCCGCTGACAAGGCCACCCGTCTGAATCTGGAGGAACTGAACGTGCAGGCAGAGGCGCAGCTGATCACACTGACCGGTGACGTCTCCCTGCTGCATACACCGAATGTGAATAAGAAAAACAATGAACAGGTCGTTCCATCCGAGCAGATTATTCAGCTGAATGGCGATACCGTTGTACTGGATCTGCCGGCAAGCTCGGTCAATGTGCTTGTGCTGCGTCTGAACCAATAAGCATCAACTGAACCAGGGTAGTTAAGATATACTGCCTTCATAAGCTTCGATATGAGAAGAAGAGAATTGATTTCAATCATTTAGAGTTATGGAGGCAGTTCATTTTCCAAGTTACTACGAGCAGTCAGACCGATATCAACAGTCATATGAATCAGTCATAGATTATCAATCATGAGCAAGACGAGAGGGGATTAACGAATGCGCAAAAATGTAACTAAAAGGCTCGCAGCAGCAACACTGGCTTTCTCACTCGCGGTATCTGTAACAGGAGTAACCGCCAACGAACAGGCATCTGCAGCCAAGGCAGAGAATCCACCGGGAGAGCCGACATTCTCCAATGCCACTGTCCATGATCCTTCCATTATCAAAACAGGCAATACGTTCTATGTATTCGGTTCCCACATATCGGCAGCCAAGTCAACGGACCTGATGCACTGGTCCAATTTTGCAAACGGTTACACCACGCCGGGCAATACGCTCTACGGTGATCTGTCCAAAACGCTCGCAGGCTCTTTTAAATGGGCCGGTGAAAATGATGCCGACAGCAAAGGCGGCTTTGCCGTATGGGCACCGGATGTGATCTGGAATCCCAAGTATGTAAATAAAGATGGCTCCAAAGGCGCCTATACGCTGTATTATTCTACTTCATCCACGTATATCCGTTCTGCGATCGGCATGGCGGTATCCAAGAATATCGAAGGGCCATATGAATACACAGATACTTTTATCTATACCGGGTTCACCAAGGACAAAGCATTTGATGCCAACAGCCAGGTGGACAAGCAGTGGACCAACACGAATATCAAAACGCTGATCGACCAGCAAAAAATCAGTGCCGAGAATCCGGCCTGGTTTAACGAAAACGGCTCCTATGCCAATCAGCAGTATCCGAATGCCATCGACCCGACTATTTTCTACGATGCCAAAGGCAAAATGTGGATGACCTACGGTTCATGGTCCGGCGGTATCTTCGTAATGGAAGTTGACCAGAAGACCGGCAAGCCGATCTATCCGGGCAAAGACGGCAAAACCAAGGACGGCCGCATGATCGACCGCTACTTTGGCACCAAGATTGCCGGCGGTTACGGCAAGTCCGGTGAAGGACCGTACATTCAGTACAACAAGGATACCGGTTACTTCTATCTGTACATGACATACGGCGGACTGGCCGCGAACGGCGGTTACAATATGCGCGTATTCCGCTCCAAGTCCCCGGATGGTCCATATGTAGATGCCAGAGGTCACCAGGCGACCTGGCCGGCCAATACGAGCAATGACGAGTACGGCAACAAGCTGATCGGCAACTTCCAGTTCGACAGCAAGGTAGGTGATCCGGGCAAAGAGCAGGATTACGGCTATGTGTCTCCGGGACACAACTCCGTCTACACCGATCCGAAGACCGGACAGCTGTTCCTCGTCTTCCATACCCGCTTCCCGGGACGCGGCGAAGAGCATGAACTGCGCATCCACCAGATGTTTATCAATAAAGAAGGCTGGCCAGTCGTCTCACCATATCGTTATGCAGGCGAGAAGGAAGCCAAAGTCAGCGATAAAATGATCACCGGCGATTATCAGTTTGTCGATCATGGCAGCGATTCTTCCGCGGCGATCAAGGAAGCGAGCGCAATCCGTCTCAATGAAGATCATACAATCACCGGCGAACTGCAGGGCACCTGGAAGAAAAAAGGCACCAATGATGCAGAACTGACGATTGGCGGCAAAAAGTATACCGGTGTATTCGTCAAGGACTGGGACCCGATGTCCGAGCAGTATGTCATGACATTCACCGCACTGTCCGATCAGGCGACGATGGGCTGGGGCAGCCGTCTGCCGGATGCTTCGGATACGCAGGTTATCGCAGATGTATATGGTGAACTGAAGCTGGATGGTACAGAAGGCATTACAGCCAATCTGGAACTGCCCGCAGTCGGCAGCCGCGGTACAGTCATCAGCTGGACGTCTTCCAATGAAGAAGTGATTGCTGCGAACGGTCAGGTGACACGTCCGGCATCCGGTAGCTCCGCTGTACCGGTAACATTGACGGCGCGTATTACCCGCGGCAATGAGACACGTACCAAGGCATTTGACGTTACTGTACTGCCTTACGTCAATGCAGAACTGACGGCACAGTACAGCTTCGATCGGAATCTAAACGACAGCACCGGCCAGCATGGCGCAGGTGAACTGACAGGTGATCGTCTCGATCGTCCGGCAACCGTGGGCAGCATCACGTATGGTGAAGGCGTGCGCGGACAATCCGCTGTACTGGATGGCACGACAGGCATTCGCCTGCCGAATGGACTGATTCACAGCAATTCGTATTCGGTATCCATGTGGGTGAAGCCGGAGCAGCTGAATGTGTATTCACCGGCATTCTTCGGTGCAGCAGACAGTGAGCACTGGATCAGCCTGCTGCCGCGCGGCACATCTGGAGATAACACCATGCTGTGGGCCGGCAGTGCGCCATGGTACGATGCCAGCACCGGCATGAAGATTCCGGCAGGAGAGTGGAGCCATCTGGCCTTCTCGGTTGATCAAGGCGTGGTGAGCGTATATGTGAACGGCAAAGAAACCTTTACCGGCACCGGCTTCCCGGATCGCTTCTCGGCTACGGACAACGCGAGCTTTGGACTCGGCGTCAACTTCTGGGATGCTCCGTTCAAAGGGGAACTGGATGAATTGCAAGTATTCGAAGGCGGCCTGACACCAGCCCAGCTGGCTGAGCTGTCCTCCAAATAACGAACAGTATGCCAGGCAAATCGCCTGCATCTGCATAGTGAGCGATAGGAATAAAGAGGCAACGATCTGTAACCGGATCGTTGTCTTTTTGCATGCGAAAAGTAAATCGGAAAACCAAAATGTTCAACTCATCTGAAAATTGTTCAATTCCGGGGGAAGAGCGTACCTTTTATAATAAGTAGAGGAAAGTATGGATTGCAGTAATGCCAACCAAATGTAAGAATGCCAATCAACCAATGAGATACGATTGTCCCATCCATTATTATCCGTTCATATATACGGAGAACAGGAGCAGCAGAATGGAATCAAACAGGGAATACAAACATAACGTACCCAAAGGTCTGAAGGCAATGGAGCGATTCGAGCTGCTGCCGCTGCTGCGTGAAGGCGTGCAGGTTCACTATGAAGGCAGCATTGACAAGCAGGGGCTGAACGCCGACTGGGACTGGTGGTTGTACCGGGAAGGCGAGGAATGGGTGATTTTCGATGTGGATGGTCCCGGCTGTATTTATAACTTTGTACAGCACCGGTATCCGGAGAGTGAAGAGCCGACGTTTTCGTTTTATTTTGATGGAGAAATCGAGCCGAGGTTCCGTATCCGGCATTCGGAGTTTGGTCATAAGGCTCCTTTTACCGCACCACTGGCTGATGCCTATATGGGACCGGATGATAATGGGCGAGGGCCGATCCGGGTCGTGCGCAGCTGGGTCCCGATGGAATATGAACATTCCTGCCGGATCACATCGGATATCCGGCTGAAAGGAGCGGCCAAAGGCGACGGAGGCTGGGGGCATGTGATCTACCACTCCTACCGGGAAGCCGAGGGTGTCGTAACCTTTACCGGACACGAAGACCTGAGCGGTCTGCTGGAAATGTGGCGCCATCCCGGCCAAGATCCCAAGCCTGCTGGCAGGGATGCGAGAGAGGGCACGGTTGAGCAGCTGACACTGGCTGCAGGCGAGCGCGAGGTACTGCTGGATGAGCATGATGCTGGCTGCATTACCGCCATTCTGGCACAATGGGAATCGGAGCCGGCAGAGCCGATCAATGATTTCCCCAGGCCGGAGCTGATGCAGATATGGATCTGTATGACCTGGGATGATCATGAACAGGCGGATGTGGAATGCCCGCTGGGAGCCTTTTTCGGTAATGAGCTGGGTTATAATCGGATTGGTCTGCTGTCCCACGGTCAGGCGGCGGATGGGCAGTGGTATCAGTATTTTCCGATGCCGTACTGGCAAAGTGCTCGTATTGAACTGGTGAACCGGGGAACGGCAGCAGTGGAGCTGGGCAGCTGGCAGATCCGCTATCATGCAGGGCCTCAGCCGCTGTATCCACAGGGCCGGACGGGTTATTTTCGCTCATCCGATTATTATCCATCCCAAGCGAGTCATGGAACAGATAGCATTATCGGGCAGATCAGGGGACGTGGACATCTCGTTGCGGGGCAGGTGACGGCATTTAGCAGGGAGAGCGGGCAGATCAGCTGTGAAGGCGATGTACGCGTCCATATCGACGGCAGGGCAACTCCGCAGGTGGAGAGTGACGGATCGGAGAGCTGGGTTAACTATGGCTGGGGCTTCCCGACACCGCCAGAGATGAATCCGTCCAGCGGTTATGATGGCCTGCCGGATAGTCCCTGGTCGATGGTGCGGCTGTGCAGCGGGGATGTGTATCCTTTTCAGCAGCAGTTGGTGTTTGGCATAGAGGCGGGAGAGTATAACAATCAGTATTTGCGTCATTCGGGCATACTGCTTTATTACGGGCTGGATGAACCGGGCATGGAGCTGACGGATGAGCTGGATATCGGCTGCAAGGCTTCGGAAGGCATACACCAGTACCGGACATCAGGCAGCCGCGGGTATTATACGCTGACCTCCTGTTATGAAGGCGACCAGGATGATGTGCTGATCACGGATACCGGCCATGAGACGGAAGGCTGGAGCGAATTTACGGTATCGATCCGCCCGGATAATCGGGGCGTTCGGCTGCGGCGCCGCTCCGATCAGATGACCGGCCGGCAGAAGGCGACTGTCCATGTCGATGGTATCCTCGTGCAGGAGCGCAGCTGGTATACCGCCGACCGCAATCCGTACAAGCGCTGGCTGGAGGATGAATACGAGATTCCGGCCGCCTATACGGCAGGCAAAGGTCATGTAACGATCCGGCTGGACTATGTACAGGCAGGCGAGACGCGGGTCTGGAATGAATTTTACTATCAGGTCTACAGCCTGTATTAAAAATAATTTGCGAAAAAGCTTGTGCTTTTGGAAAAAGCATGATATATTATTCCTTGTGATTGCGTAACGCAGCTCACTAACTAATTTGCGGTCGTGGCGGAATTGGCAGACGCGCACGGTTCAGGTCCGTGTGGGCTTACCCCCGTGGAGGTTCGAGTCCTCTCGACCGCATTCCTAAGCATTAACAAATAGACTCATGAATTTCTCTTGTAGAGATTCATGAGTTTTTTTGTTTTCAAAAATAGTAAATGTATCACTCCCCATGTTCTTTCACAGCAATAAACACACCGCTACAGACGCACACGCTTCCTTCAGTTTGTACCCTTCAATAAGTCCACTTCTTTATTTCTCTGCCGGGACTATGATTAAATACAACAGACAACGATATATAAGGTAGATCAGAATATGAACATGTCCTTTCAAATGAGGAACAAGAAATAGATGCGCAGCTGCATCATATACGCTGCGCTTTGCCTGATAGGCGTACTGGGGGAATCCAATTTGTCGAATTCCATGAATCTGGAACAGAATCTGTCTCAACAATTACATGTAACACCAGCATTAAGACAGTCGATCGATATGCTGAAATATTCCTGGGAAGAGCTTCAGCAGTTTCTGGAAAGCCAGGAAGCAGAGAATCCATTTATCGAGATTAAATGGAAAACAGGTGAATATGCCGCCAGGACAACCCGGATATCCAGCAGTGCAGACTGGGATGAACTAAACGGGATTGCAGACGATACGGTGACGATCGAGTCACTGCTGCTTGAACAGCTGCGTATGAGAGTAACTTCACCGGAGATCTATCGGGCTGCAGCGTATCTGGCCGGTAATCTGGATGAACGCGGATATCTGGTAGTCTCCCTGGAGGAAGCCGGGGAAGAGCTTCATCTTCCGCCGGAAATTATGCAGCAATCCCTGCAGCTGCTGCAATCGCTTGATCCACCGGGCGTTGGTGCGCGTGATCTGACAGAATGTCTTCTTTTGCAGGCGGAAATGGACCCATCCAGCCACCCGTTGGCACTGAAGCTTATTACCGGTCATCTGCATGATCTGGCTCGTGGTAATCTGGATGTGATTCGGCGCTCTATCGGTGCTTCCAGGAAAAGTGTGGAAGAAGCGATCCTCTACATCAAAACGCTGAATCCCCGTCCATGTTCGGCGCTGCAAGGTACAGCCGCAGCCCCTGTCACAGCCGACGTCATCGTCGAATATACACCGGATACACCGCAGAAATTTACGATTCGCGATATGTATTCGCCTCGCATTTCCATAAATGCCGATTATATTCCTGCTGCATCAGATTGCTCGGAAGAAGTGCGCTCATACTGCAAGGAGCGGATACAATCCGGCAAATGGCTGGTACAGAGTGTCGCCTACCGGAGGAATACTCTCCTGAAAGTCGCCTCGGTGATCGCCAAAGAGCAGGTTGCCTTCCTGTCTGGTCAGGATCACAGTCTAAAGCCGCTGAATATCAAGGAGATTGCCGGCAGAACGGGACTGCATGAATCCACGATCAGCCGGACGGTTCGTCATAAATACATGGATACGCCCAGAGGGTTATTTGAAATGAAAAAGCTTCTATCCAATACGATAGCTACAGCTGAGGGAGAGACCTCCACAGAATCGGTCAAGCAGCAGATTCGCAATATGATTGCCGATGAAGATAAAAAAAGTCCTTTGTCCGATCAGCGAATAACGAACGAACTTCAGGCGCAGGGAATCGAAATCTCCCGGCGTACAGTAGCCAAATACAGAAACGAAGAGCGTATTCTGTCTGCATCCATGCGGCGGCTGCGTTAGCCATTCCCAACTCTGACAAACGTTTTTTCATTCCTGACAAGAATAAAGGGTACTGAAAGGATAGTTTGCAATAATACGACAGAATCAGAAAAAATAAATGCTGCTGGTACAGGGTTTTTGAAGAAAAATATTTTTTTGTTCAGAGTTGGCACGGTTATTGCATTAATAAAAGTGGGGAGGAAATCAGATGATTGAAAAAAGCAAAATACCGGCGCCGTATTGCCGTATTGCTGCATCCATTCGTTCTTCGGTCTCCCGCTTGTGTCTGATCATCAGGGAAACCGCATATGAGGGGGAAGGGATATAGATGTCTTACTTTTCTGAATTTCTGGAAAATGTAAAAAAGTATGAAGTGAGAGCTCGTCATGAACTGGGGATCGACGCCATTTTGCAAAAAGTCAAACAACAGCTCGGCTTGGAAGCAGAGCTGTATGATGAGGCTGGTCGGTTCATAGGTGGCACAGGCGAATACAGCTACGGGCACACGGAAGAAAAGCATGAACGTGCCATTGCCAGAGTCATTGAGACCGGGCAGCCGTATGTGGTCTATGACTCCAAGACAAGCGAACTCGGCTGCGCCAATTGTAAATCCAATGATACCTGCAGCGGCTATGGAGCCATTTATTTTCCGGTGTATTCCAGTAGTCATACCCTGCTGGGTATCCTCTCGATTACCAGTTTTATGGAGAAATACAAGGAAAACATCGCACAGGATACCGAGTTTTACTTTACCCATCTGGCAGAGACCGGTATTCGGCTGGAACAGAAACTGAGCGTAATGCTGCGTCCCAAAGTCCAAATGAACACAAAACGGGAACGGACATCTCCTCATGATGTACTGTTCGAGGATATTATCGGCAATGATACCGGTATCCGAAATGTAATCCTCAAAGCCCGAAAAGTGATCAACAGTCCATCCACCGTATTGATCAAAGGAGAGAGTGGCACCGGCAAGGAACTGCTCGCCAAAGCGATCCACTACGAAGGAAATCGCAGCCGGCAGCCTTTTATCGCGATCAACTGCTCGGCGATTCCGGATACCCTGCTGGAAAGTGAATTGTTCGGCTATGAAGGGGGCGCTTTTACAGGTTCCAAAAAGGACGGCAAAAAAGGAAAGTTCCAGCTGGCCGATCAGGGGACGCTGTTTTTGGATGAGATCGGCGATATGCCGTTGTCCTTGCAGCCGAAGATTCTGCGGGTACTACAGGAGCGTTCGATTGAGCCGATTGGTAGCAGCCTGTCGATCCCGATCAATGTACGGGTTATCGCGGCAACACATCGCAATCTCGACGAAATGGTGCAAAAAGGCGAATTCCGCGAGGATCTGTATTACCGTCTGAATGTGATTCCGCTGCATACGACACCGCTGCGGGAAAGAAGATCGGACATTCCGCTGTTCTGTGATTATTTTATCCGGAAACATGCGGCGATTCTAAGCAAGGGCCCACTGCTGCTGAATCCTGCACTGGAAGAGTGGCTGAAGCGTTACGATTGGCCAGGCAATATTCGGCAGCTGGAAAATGCCATTGAATATATGGTCAATATGGTGGATACGGATATGGTGTCTTTTGAGGATCTGCCGGAATATCTGCATGAACAGGTGGAATCAATGGACAATGCCAGTCTGGAACAGCTGCTGTCCCAGTATGAGAAGAAAATACTGGAAAGCTATCTCGACCGGGAAGAGTACCGCAACGATAAAGGAAAAGTAGCCAGCGAGCTGCAGATTTCCCTCTCCACCCTTTATCGGAAGCTGGAAAAATACGATTTCTGTGTGGAAGAATGGCCGAAACAACTGGGGAGGAAAGCATGGAATGTTAAATGAAGTCAATTTGCAGGCGGTACAACCTGAATTATCCCATCCAAACAGGGGAATCTGGAAAACCTTTTTTCATCTGTGCATCAAGGCAAGACTGCCGATCCTGTGGATTCTGGGATATATGCTGGTTGCGATGATCGCTGCCAGGTTGGGATTAATGGTACCGGATCTGACAGGACAGATTTTTGGAGGCAATGTGACGGTGCAGATTGTGAGTCTGGTCATTATTTATGACCTTGTGTCCAGTGCAGCTGGTCAGATTAACGGTCTGGGACTGGATATTATCAATGCCCGGATTGACAGGAATTTCAGAAATGTATTATGGGATAAAATTCTGAAACTGCCGCCCTGTTTTTTTGACAAGCTGCCGGCTCAGAGTCTAATCAGCCGGATTACGATAGACACCCAGCTGCTGCGAAGTTTCATTTCACAGGTGGTTATTGGTGAACTTCTGGGGATCTACACATTTTATATTACGCTTCGTCAGGTATCTCAGTACAATCAGAGCCTGAGCTATCTGCTGTTGGGAGTCATCCCGGTTATGTTAATTCTGGCCTTTGTATTTGGGCGCCTGTACATGCGTGTTGCTGTCAGAGTACAGGACAAAACATCCAATCTGGCGATGTTTCTAAGTGAATTGATTGTCGCGCTTCCTACGATCAAGGCTTTTAACAAGGAAAAAGTGGAAGCCGAGCGGGGCGAACAAGCGATCCAGAGTCTATATGAAGCCAAAAAGAAGGCCCTGTATGTATCAATATTCGATAGTGTCTTCAGTAATATCCAGAGCCTCGTTCAAAATCTGGTGCTGATCTTAATTGGTATCTACCTGCTGAACAGCGGCCAGCTCACAGTGGCTGGGTGGTATGCCTTTTATATATTTGCCAATACGCTGCTTGAAAGCATTCAAAGTAGGAGCGGGCAATGGACTCTGATCAAAACGACACAGGGATCTCTGCTTCGGGTAGCCAACATCATGGAGAATCCCGAAGAAGGTGCCCGTTCTTATGCCAAGGATAAAGTGGAGTCAGGAAATATTCATTTTGATCAGGTGAGCTTCGGCTATGAGCCGGATAGCCCCGTTCTGAATAATGTCACCCTGCAGATTCCCAAACATAAACTGACGTTTATTATCGGACCAAGCGGCAAAGGCAAATCCACCATACTGAAGCTGCTGGAACGACTGTATGAGCCGGATCAGGGAAGGATTCTTCTGAATGGTACGAATATTCAGGAGTATGATATTCAAAACTGGCGCCGGGAGATCGGTTATGTGTTTCAGGATGTGCCGCTGATGACCGGAACGATCCGGGAAAATATGCTGTTTGGACTGCAGGGCAGTTACACCAATGAGGAAATTGCGCATGCCGCTGAGCTGGCTAATGCGCACCGGATGGTTATGGACATGCCGGAGGGTTACGATACGGAAGTCGGTCAGTTTGGCTGCAGACTCTCCGGAGGACAGCGGCAGCGAATCGGTATTGCCCGGGCCATTTTACAAAATCCCAAATATCTGATTCTGGACGAACCGACTTCCAGTCTGGATGCTAAAGCCGCCGCTGAAGTGATCCAGGGACTGAAAAGTCTGAAAACGGAGCGAACTGTAATTGTAATCACTCATGATAAACAGGCTATCCAGCATGCAGATTATCTGATCGTATTCAATGAAGATGGTACCCTGTCTTCCGGGACTCCTTTTACATTATCAATGAGTAATTCGTTTTACAGACAGATGATGAACGAAGAGGAGCAATAGAAGATGGATAAACGGACAGATACAAGGAAAAGGGGGATAACCCGGATTGGCAGATTCCGGTCTCGAAATCCCAGAACGGAAAAACTATCATGGAAAAAATTCCTGAAATTCTATACCCGTATCAAGCTGCCCTGGTATTTATTTATTCTGACGGCTCTGCTGAGCTTTGCATCGGCCAAAGCCGATCTGCTATTGGTTCCGTATACTTCACAGATTTATCAGGGGCAGATTACAGCGACGACATTTCTGTACGGATTTATCCTGGTTACCCTGATTGCAAATGGAAGCACCATACTCACTACGCTGGTATCCGGTTGGTGTGAATTGATCTCGGTACGCAATATGCGTACTGAAATATGGAGTAAGGTGTTAAGACTGCCTTCTGCGGTGCATGATCGGGAACAGCCGCAGACACTTATTTCACGGGTAATCAGCGATACGGAGGATGCTGTACAGGCGCCGCTTACCCTGATCACCTTTTTCTCGGCGATGTATGCTCTGATCGTTGCCTATCTGGAGATGACGCGAATCTATTCCGAGCTTGCCCGGCTGATTATATACGTTGTTCCTGTCATTTTTCTGATCATTTATGCAGTCGGCAAATTGACCTATTATATACAGTATTTGCTCACCAGAGCACAGGCTGAACTAACCGGCTTCTTCTCGGAGCGGCTATCCAACATACAGTATATTAAGGCATCCAATGTAGAAAATGGTGAATATGAACAGGGCGCGAGAGCGAGTGAACTCAAATACAGGGTAGAGATTCGTGCCGCAGTGCTGGGAATGCTGCAGCAGCTGATGGGCTTCTTTATTAACTATCCCGTTCAGATTATTGCGTTGCTGGGCGGTGCCTACTATGTAAGAAACGGTCAGATGAGCATGAGTCATCTGGTGGAATTCTATACGTATTCGTTGTTACTGGTACCGCGATTTTTTGACATCCTGATGAATTGGCAGGCGATCAAGTCTTCTCATGGTGCCACCTACAAAATCGCGGATCTGATGGATATCAAAGATGAGACGGATCATGCACAGCTGCCTATGGATGGAGTACAGGCGGATATCGTGTTTGATAAGGTAGCGTTCCGTTATGACGATGAGAAGTCCATCTTGAAAGAAGTGAGCTTTACAATTCCCCACCGCAAGGTGACAGCCTTGATTGGTGCCAATGGCAGCGGCAAATCGACCATATTCAAATTGCTGCAGCGCTTCTATGAACCGAATAGCGGCGAGATCAGAATAGGCCATATGAATCTGAATGAAGTCAGACTGGATGAATGGCGTTATCAGAGTGGATATGTCTCCCAGTACTGTCAGCTGGTTCCGGGAACGGTGGCTGACAATATTGCCTATGGGATGAGCGAGGATTATTCACTCGAAGATCTGATTGAGGCAGCCAAGCGGGCTAATGCGTATGATTTTATTACCATGCTGCCGGAAGGTCTGAATACGATGCTGGATATGGATGTCAATCTATCCGGGGGCGAAATGCAGCGGATTAATATCGCCAGAGCCATTATGAAAAACCCGGATCTGCTGCTGCTGGATGAACCGACCAGCAATCTGGACTGGATCAGCAAGGATGAGGTGCTGGCCGGATTGGATAATATGGTGCATGGACGCACGACACTTATTATTACGCATGATATGGAGATTCTGAGCAAAGCAGATCATATCATTCTGGTAAAAGATGGCTGTGTGGAAAAAGAAGGTACCTACGAAGAAGTGGTGAACGGCAGTGCGACCCTGAGAACATTTCTGCAGCTGCAGAAAAATTAGAATGTGGAGGAATCTATGTCAATGCAAACGATAAAATCCCATGTGGTATCCGAATTTGATTACAAAAAAATCCCGGTTGATCCATCCCGGTTGATCTGTGAGACTTCTCTGGCACTCCATACGGAACTGGAACGTATACGCCGCAAATATCGGGTTCAGGTAAAAACAGAGCAGGCCGCACTTCAGGATATGATAACCTGCAATCTGGAAAGTCAGCACGAACGGTTCAACCAGCAGAATCTGAGTCTCACAATCGGTCTTGGTCTGTTTCATCGTGAATTGGAACAGCGCCTGATAGGTGTTCCTGTCGGTAAAAAAATAGATTTGACCGTAGACGGACACCGGGTGACTGCCGAGCTGACTCAGATCCTGCACAATGTCATTCCCGAGTTGGATGATGATATTGTAGCGCGAGAAGGCATTCGGGGCATATCCACAACCAGGGCATTTGAGCGTCATGTCTACCGGGAAGTGGCTGAGCCGATTATTGATGAGAAGCTGTATCCTGTCATCACAGAAGTTATTGCCGGAGTGATCGAACAGAGTGAATTTAGTATTGATCCGCAGGATGTACGTGCTCTGAGCGAGATCGAACTGCAGCGCACTCGGATGATTGCCAAAAAGGAAGGATTCGTATTGGAAGATATGACTCCCGAACAGTTCGACGGCAGAATACCGGTCCATACTTTTGAAGAACTGCAAAGTCTCGTATACGAAGAAACGGAAAAAAGCTTTCCCGCTTTCCTGCTGGGAGTGAAGCATATGGAGCAGGACGGAGTAACGGTGTCGCGGGATAAATATGAGAAAGCAGTGGCCGAGTACAGCACAAATTACAATTATACGATCGAAGAGGCCAGGGAAGTTATGGCATTTGAGCTTTTCGAATCATGGGAAATCCAAGATTACTATTACAATAAAGTTAGTCAACATTTGAAAAAACACATTCAGGAGGTATAAATATGTCTATTCACGCAGGTACACCGAACAATTATAAAGAGCTGGTTAAGGAAGGTTTTGTTATCGTCGATTTCTATGGAGAGAGCTGCTCACCGTGTAAAATGCTATCCAAAGTACTGGACGACATTGATTTCGAAATGCCATTTGTTAATGTAGTCAAAGTGAATACGTCCCAGCATTTCGAGCTGGGCGAGGAATTCAATATTATGGCGGTACCGACTGTATTATTTTATAAAAATAACGAGATTGTGGATCGTCATGCAGGTCTGATGAGTGCCGAAGCCATCAAAGAGAAAATCGCCAAATATCTGTACTGATTCCGGTAGACCATTATATATCCAGGCTTGAATGACAGGAGGAAATAACAAATGAATTATGAATCCACAGCATATCGTGTAATTCAGCGCTGCGAGCTGGAAGATCTCAAGTCACAGGGAGTGCTGCTGGAACATATCCAGTCCGGTGCCCGAATCGTCCTGCTGGGCAATGATGATGATAACAAAGTATTCAGCATCGGATTCCGCACTCCAGCTACGAATAACAATGGAATGACACATATATTGGAACACTCTGTTCTTTGCGGATCAGAGCGCTTCCCGGCCAAAGACACTTTTGTGGAACTGGCCAAAGGAACGCTGAATACCTTTTTGAATGCCATGACTTTTCCGGATAAAACGATCTATCCTGTAGCCAGCCAGAATGATCAGGATTTCCAGAATCTGATGGCGGTCTATATGGATGCGGTACTGAAGCCGAATGTTCGCCAGCAGGAACAAATCTTCATGCAGGAAGGATGGCATTACAGCCTGGAATCAGCGGATGCCGAACTTCACTATAATGGGGTCGTCTACAATGAGATGAAGGGCGCATTTTCCAATCCGGACAGTGTGATGCAGGGAGAAATCTCCCGCTCGCTGTTCCCGGATACGACGTATGCGTATGAGTATGGCGGACTGCCGGAAGAGATTACACAGCTGAAGTACGAAGATCTGCAGGCTTTTCACCAGAAGTATTACCATCCTTCCAACAGCTATATTTATTTGTATGGAAATATGGACATGAATGCCAAGCTCGATTGGCTCGATGAGAATTACCTCAGCCAGTATGACCGGGTTCGGATCGATTCCGCTGTCAAGCATCAGGCTCCATTTTCCCATAGCGTAGAGGTCGAGAAATTCTATTCCATCGGCAGCCAGGAGTCTGAACAGGGGCGTGTCATAATGTCCTATAATGCGGTGATTGGCACCAATCTGGACAGCGAACTGAGAATCGCTTTCAAAATTCTGCAGTATGTGCTGTTCAACGCACCGGGGGCGCCTGTTCAGCAGGCACTGCTGGAAAGCGGACTGGCCCGGGAAACCTATGCTTCATTTACGGATAGCCTCTTCCAACCCGTGTTCAGCATTTTTGCCAAAAATGGGGAACGACCGGACAAGCAGCAATTTATCGATACGCTCACCTCCGTGTTGCAAAAAGCGGTGCAGGAGGGTATCGACAGGGAAGCGCTATTGGCTTGTATCAATGTCATGGAATTCCAGTATCGGGAAGCCGATTTTGGCAGTTTCCCTAAAGGATTGGTATATGGAATGCAGATTCTGGATAGCTGGCTGTATGACGATCAGCAGCCTTTTATTCATCTGGAGGCTAACCGAATCTTTGACAGGCTCAAGACAGAGATGAACGATGGATGGTTTGAGCAGCTGGTGGAGAAATATCTGCTTAACAATACACATGCCTCCATCGTGACGCTACTGCCGGTTCGCGGGCTGAATATGCAAAAGGAACAGCAGCTCAAGGAGCAGCTGCAGGTGTACAAAAACAGCCTGACCAGCGGACAGATTCAGGAGCTGGTACGTCAGACTGAAATGCTCACAGCCTATCGTAATCAACCTTCTCCATCGGAACAGCGCAGCCGGATTCCATTGCTGTCGAGACAGGACATCCAGACTCAGGCATCCCTGGCCTATCCGGTGGTGCACGAAGCAGACGGTACGACGATTCTGCACAACCGCATGTCTACAAATGGAATCGCCTATGTACAGATACTATTCGATCTGAGCCGCGTACCGGGTCATTTGCTTCCCTATGTAGGCATATTGAGAGATGTGCTGGGCACTGTGGATACCGACCGTTACAGCTATAACAAGCTGTCCAATGAGATCAATCTTCATTCCGGCGGTATTTTCACACAGGTGTCCAGTTATGCGGATACCCGGCGGGTAGACCGTTTTGCCACTACTTTTGAGCTGCATGCCAAAGTGCTGTACAGCAAACTGGATTTTGTATTTGATATTATTCGCGAGGTCATCTGTACGTCGTCATTTGCCAATACGCGGCGGATCTATGAGATTATCGCCGAGATCAAATCCAGACGGCAAATGGATCTGATTTCTGAAGGACATCAGACAGCGATCACCCGGGCATTTTCGTATCATACGGAAGCCGGTGTGTTTGAAGAACTGGTAGAGGGTATTGCCTATTTCCAGTTAATTGATCAGTTGGAACGGAATTACGAGAAGGAGCAGGAATCGTTGGTTGCTGCACTGGAAGAACTGATGATCCATATTTTCCGGCCGGAGAATATGACGGTCAACTATACCGCTGAGAACAACAGCTACCCGGGACTCGTACCGCTCGTCAAGCAGTTGAAGTCACATCTGCATACCGAGCCTACAGTGTCGGAGCCATACCGGTTGTCTCCCCTGCTGCGCAACGAAGGGTTCATTACCTCTTCTGAAGTGCAGTATGTAGCCCAGACCGGCAGCTTTTTGCAGCAGGGATTTGCCTATCACGGGTCACTGAGAGTGCTGTCCCAAATCATCGCCTTTGATTACCTGTGGCAAAATATACGGGTAGAAGGCGGTGCCTACGGAAGCATGATCCAGTTCCAGCGTAATGGCAGCAGTTTCCTGGCCTCCTACAGGGACCCGAATCTGGCCCGTACCTACGAGGTATATGCCGGAACTGCCGATTATGTGCGTTCTTTTACCGCGACAGAGACGGAGATGACCCGTTATATTCTGGGAGCCATCAAGGATCTGGATACGCCGATGAGTCCGTATGAGGCCGGCCTGCGGGGATTGTCGCTGTACATGACCAGTTACGGTCCGGAGGATGTGCAAAGGGAGCGGGAAGAAGTGTTGGATACGACCGCCAAGCATATTACCGATCTGGCTCCACTGGTCGAGGCTGTACTGGCATCCGGCAGCCTATGTACGATCGGAAATGAGAGCAAGATAAAAGAAGAAGGAAGTATGTTTGCGGAAGTACTGCCTTTGTACAATTAAGATGGATCACTTCATATCACTCGGAAAAGCTCAACATTATGCCACATAATGTTGAGCTTTCTTTGAATTTGACTCCTAATTGTCAGATATGGGTTGACAATACAATCGCTGGAACAGCACTATAGACTATAGTTAAATGGAAGTCATTCTAAAAAAAGAAGTGAATACGAATGCAAGAGAGTATGCGGGCAAGTTGGGTACAACGGCTGCTGGAAAAGTATTTTTCCGGAGCAACAATGAACTACCGCCAGATGATCTCGCTGTTTATTCCGATCCTGATCGACCAGGCATTTGTGATGGGATTGAATCTGATCAACACCGCCATGATCAGCTCGGCAGGTGTGGCTGCGGTCAGTGCAGTCAATATGGTGGATTCGCTGAATATTTTCCTGTTAAGTGTATTTATCGCGGTAGCGACAGGCGGTACGGTCGTCGTTGCCCAGTACAAGGGCAACGGCAATGAGCTCAAAGTATCGCAGGCGAGTGCAGGCGCGGTATCATCGGTCTCGGTGCTGGCACTGGCTGTGGCGATTATCGGGATTGCCTTTCACGGGCCGCTGCTCAGTCTGCTGTTTGGCTCGGCCGAAGCGGAAGTTATGGATCATGCACGTACATACTTGATCGGGAGCTGTATTTCCTTTGTCGGGATTGCGATTGTGGAAGCGGTCTGCGGAGCGCTGCGCGGTGTCGGCAGTACAAGGGCTTCGCTGGTGCTGTCGCTGATTATGAACCTGCTGTATGTGCTGCTGAACTTTGTATTTATCAATGGGCTGGATATGGGTGTGCTCGGAATGACCCTGTCGGTCAATATTGCCCGGTATGGCGGCGCCGCGTGTGCGCTGTATTATTTGTTCAAAATGGACGTGAACCTGAAAGTACGGGTACGCGAGCTGTTTGAGGTCAAATGGGAGATGTTCAAAAAGATCCTGTTTATCGGCTTCCCCTTTGCAACCGAGCAGATGTTCTTTAACGGCGGGAAAATATTGACCCAGATCTTTATCGTCGGTATGGGCACCTATGCGATTGCCGTCAATGCGATCTGTTCCGCACTCGCAGGAGCAATGCAGATTCCGGCCAATGCGCTGTCGCTGACGATTATTACGGTAGTCGGTATGTGTATCGGCAGCGGGCATATTGACGAAGCGCGCAAGTTCACCAAGTCGTTCCTCGTGCTGGCGTCGATGTCCTTTGTGTTAATGGGGCTGATTATTCTGCCGCTGTTCTATCCGCTGATCTCACTGTTCGATCCGCCGGCAGAGATCGTGGATGAAATCTTCTGGGTGCTGCTCATTAATACGCTTGCTCAGATTCCGCTGTGGGCGATTGGGTTTATTACACCGTCGGCACTGCGGGCGGCCGGGGATGCCAAGTTTACTTCGATGGTGTCGATGCTGTCGATGTGGCTGTTCCGGGTCGTACTCGGGTATGTGCTGGGTGTTACGCTTGGCTGGGGTGTTCTCGGGGTATGGATCGCGATGGACTGCGAATGGGCAGTGCGCGGGATTATTTTCATGAAACGGTTTTATGGGAATAGGTGGCTGCAGCATCGGATTATCTAGCGGGTGCTGCGGAGAGTACGGTGTGATATGGAGTCTGATGCATCGTATGGTACGGTGTTGGATGCATCATGCACTCCAGAAAAGAATAAGAGCACGTCCTCCGGTTAAGCCTGGATTGGTATAAGTAACAGGGGATCTCCAGACTTAAGTTGCTTAAGATATTTTGCTGCGTAAAATTCACTTTTATTAGGCAACGCTTTTTAAAAGCGAAACGCTTAAGTGTCGTCCTTTGCTCTTATTTCTTTTCTTTTGTTACGTGCTGTTTCATCATTCGGATAGTATCTAATGATCGTCGTTATTTATAATAGAGTGTACCTTTTACATGAGCAATTACAGCTTTGCCATTAGAACGCCATAGGATATTATAATCTCCTGCTGGAAGAAGACGGGTTATAGGAGGAGACATAGTAAGATGTGGTGGAACTTCTTGCTGCGTATAAACTTCATTAGTAGTAAGTGAAGATAAGGTAAGGACAACAGGATTTTCACTCTTGTTTTTAATGATTAACTTCAACTTAGCATTTCCTTCAGATACTGTAAATTGAGATTGGGGGCTCGACCATTTTTGCAGTTCCTCATCAATTACAATTTGAGGCCCAGTTTGAGTTGACTTCGCCTGGTAGCTTGGTGGACTTTCTGTGTTTTGGCTCTGTTCACTAATATCGTTTGAAGAATTGCTTTGAACAGCACTAGAGAGAGTATCTTTTGGTGAATTTGAAGGAGAGCTACAAGCAGCTAGAGACAGACAAATAATAAAGCAGGATAATTGTATAGCTTTTCTTTTATAAAGTTTGGTCATTGTATACATTCCTTTAGGGTCAAATTTATTGCAATTCATTTTTAAAAGGATACTATTTCTGTACAAAAACAGCTTCTGGATCATAATATGAAATGCCAAAGTGACGTATGTATAACGTAAACTTTGGCATTTTTTGTATTGTCGTATCTATGGATACACCTGCAAATTCCACAAATTGTAAAGTGGAATGCTATACTGGGGATATTCCGAGTTAAAGGAGATGCTTTCTGATGGGCATCATTTATATGGCTGGCATGATTCTGATTCTGGCGCTGCTCGTAGCGATATTGGGACATGTGATGTACCGCTGGTCCAAGCGTCATGTGACCGGTATGCTTACTATAGTTATAGCTATCGTATGGCTAATGCTGATTTGGAGCGCTCCCGGGCTGCTATGGGTCATTATTCCGGCGCTGATTATATACGGTCTATTGGCGCGTTATCCTTATGTACTCAAGGCAAAATAAAGCTGTACAGCAGCAAGCATTCCTCCTGATTGTGGGTTAGAACAGAGTACAGGGCAATTATGTATCGCTCATTATTTTGTATCGTTCGCTGCCCTGCGAGTGCATTATATACTTCATTGTATATGGAAACCGAACAAAAAGTAAATATTTGTTAAAAGAGAGGGTGCGGCTTATGATTCGGTATTCCAGTAAGGCAGCCCGTTTGCTCATCGTACTTCTCCTTGGAGCCAGAATGACAGCCTGTTCCTCTTCGCAAAATTCGGCAGGTATAGAGGCGGCAGCTGCAGAAGGCAGTCAGGGAACGGTATATTATGTCGCGCCCGGAGGCAGGGACACCCAACCGGGTAGTATGAATGCGCCATGGAAGACGATACAGCATGCTGCCGATCAGGCGGGTCCTGGCAGTACGATCTATATTCGCGAAGGTGTATATCAAGAGCGGGTGAAGATTCGTCATTCCGGCTCGGCAGCAGCGGGCTATATTACATTTGCGAGTTATCCGGGAGAGCAGGCAGTGCTGGATGGCACCGGGGTAAAGGTGAGCGGGCTGCAGGGACTGATCGATATCGCTGACGCCAGTTATATCCGTATCCAGGGTCTGGAAGTACGCAATTACAAGACCCATTCCCGCAGTGCGGTGCCGGTCGGTATCTATGTGCATGGCAGCGGACAGCAGATTCAGCTGACCGTCAATCATGTACATCATATCGCCAATACGGCTGTCCCGACCGGTCCGGATCTTACAGGGCGGGACGCGCACGGGATCGCGGTGTATGGCGACCGGGCACCCGCAGCGCTGAAGCAGATCACGATTGACGGCAATGAGCTGCATCATCTGGTGCTCGGCAGCAGCGAGTCGCTGGTCGTTAACGGTAATGTAGACGGGTTTCGGGTAGAGAACAACCGGATTTACAACAGCGACAATATCGGAATTGATCTGATCGGGTTCGAGGGAACATCTCCGGATGTACGGTATGACCAAGCGCGCAGCGGCATTGTCCGCGGCAACCGGATCTATCATATTTCGTCCAACCATAATCCTTCCTATGGGCCAAAGCTGCCAAATCATAGCAACTCGGCGGGCGGTATCTATGTCGATGGGGGCAGGGACAGCATTATCGAGCAAAATTATACCTATGACAACGATATCGGCATCGAGATTGCTTCCGAGCATGCAGGCCGGAGCACGAGCCATATTACGGTGCGCAGCAATGTCATTTACAACAACCGGCAGACGGGCATTGCCATGGGCGGTTACGATGAGGAGCGGGGCTCCACGACAGATTCCCGGATCGTGAACAATACGCTGTATCACAATGATTCACTGGGAGCAGGCAATGGACAGCTGCTGCTCCAGTATGATACCCGCAACAATGTGATTCGCAATAATATAATGGTCGCCGGGACTTCCGGGGTGCTGATCTACAACGAATACACCCGCAATTCCGGCAATATTGTAGACCATAATCTGTATTTCTCACAGGACGGCAGCTCTGGCTCCACCTGGGTCTGGAAAGGCAGGGAATACAGCGGACTGCAGGCGTACCGCACGGGCAGCGGCAATGATCTTCATTCCCTTTGGGCCAATCCGCAGTTCCTGAATGAAATGGCCGATGATTACCATATCCAGCCTGCATCACCGGCGGTAGATAGTGGGTCTCCTGATCCTGTACTGCAGGATACCGAGGATATGGACGGACAGCCCAGAGTCTCCGGTAAGGCTGTAGATATCGGAGCCGACGAATCCACATAATATAACTGCCTATAGCCGCAAAAGAAGCCTGCCGATAGCACCATGCTGAATATTTTTTAGCGGATGCAGCAGCAACCAGCGTCATCATAATACTGGGGAACATGTAGATTCTCTTCTTTTCGGAATAAATGATGATCCCAGGACGGAATTGATTTTACCGAATCCAGCAGGATTATGTAAAAAATACCTGTACCACCCATTAAAAAGGGCAAAAGTGGTGTAATGAAAGATAGGAGTCAAATACAAATACAATGGGCAGGTGTTCCCTTTGAAATATATTGAGGATGGAGTAAGCATTGCAGAAAGCTGGCTGGACCTCCATGAAGAACTGTTTAACTTTCCTCCTCATCCTGAACATGGCCGCTTCCATTCTCCCTATGCGTACCGGGGCATGGATAGCGCTTCGTTTGATCTTAGTACCAGTCTGATGAGGATCGAAAATACAGGGATGGAGTCTCATTTGCTGCGCAATTTCAAAAAGTTCGCCCGCGCGTCGCTGAAATATGAACGCAACGACTGGGAGCTGCTGGCCGTCGCTCAGCATCACGGGCTGCCGACACGGATGTTGGACTGGTCGTTCTCCCCGTATGTGGCCCTGCATTTTGCCACGTCCGATCTGAAGCGGTATCACGAGGATGGGGCAGTCTGGTGTCTGGATACGGACCAGGTGCATTCCCACTTGCCGGCCAAGCTGAGACACCGTCTGGATGAAGAGGATCTGCTTGTTTTCACCGTAGAGCTGCTGGATGAGCTGTTCACCGATATGAAGGATTTTGACAGTCTGAAAGGCGACGATGACTTTGTGATCTGCCTCGATCCCCCATCGATCGATGAGCGCATCGTGAACCAGTATGCCATGTTCACGATTATGAGCAACCGTGATCGCGGGCTCGACAACTGGCTTCAGCAGTACCCGGGACTGTACAAGAAGATTATTATCCCGGCGGAATTGAAGCTGGAAGTCAGGGACAAACTCGATCAGGCGAACGTCAATGAGCGAATCATCTATCCGGGTCTCCAGGGCATCAGCGCCTGGCTGAAGCGTCACTGTACCAATACAAGACTGATGCGGTAAATGCATGCAGCATCCGCCAACTGCCCTTATATATCCGGGGGATACAGCACAAAAGCCGGGCTTTGCCACTTGTTCATCGGAACAGATCGCAAAAGTCCGGCTTTTTGGATAGAACTTAGAACTATTGAAGAAATTCGTACACGAGCCATTAGAGAACTTCATATACGGATACAAGATTAGCTTTGTATCCAATGGAAATGCGAGAAAGGCCAGTAAATCATCTCCGCCCGGCCGACCACATCGTTCACCGGAATATAGCCGATCATGCGGCTGTCCTGGCTGTGGGAGCGGTTGTCACCCATTACAAACAGGTATCCTTCCGGCACTTTGCCGTCCGGCAGTGCTGGAGTGGGAAAGTCATTGATATTATAAGGGCTGCCCTGTGCCTGTGCTGCAGCGACCGCGGATTGGATATAAGGCTCATCAACCGCCTTTCCGTTGACCATCAGGCGGTCACCTTCCACTTTGACCGTATCTCCACCGACTGCGATCACCCGTTTGATAAAGTCTCTGTGCTGGGAAGGTACTTTCAGCACGATCACTTCACCCGGCTGAGGCGAACGCAGATCATACAGCAGCTTGTTTGCGATCAGACGCTCATCGTTATGAAAATTAGGTTCCATCGATTGCCCGCTTACCACAAAGGGTTCAAACAGGAAGAGACGTACGATGGAAATCAGACAGACGGCTACAATAATTCCTATCAGCCATTCCTTGACTTCGCTTTTTTTGCTTTTGGGAGGGTGCTCAGTTGAAGAGGACGTTGGATGATGAGTATCCGGTTCTGCAGATGATACAGGATCATTCCCTTGAGGCTGTTGAGTCATAGAGGGTTCCTTCTTTCATTATTGATGTCGTGTATATCGCCATGATTTAAGGATATCCATTCCAGACGCCATTGTAAAATTTTGCAAAAAAAGAGGCCGGAGACCTGTGCGGTTCCGGCCGAATATTTATTTCGCTTGCCCGATCAGTACTTCATTGACCAGCTCGCTCATGCCTTTCCAGGAATCCTTCATCAGAAAGTCCTGCTGCAGCGCCAGATTCCACGGGCGCGGGATGCCGATCGTGCGTTTGCCGGCTTCACGGGCCGCCAGCAGATTATGCGGACCGTCATCGATCAGCAGATCGAATTGCAGCAAATATTTACGCTTGGCCACAAAGAAATTCTCATAGGAGATAAAGGGCAGATGCTGCTGCAGCCATCTCCATTTCTCCGGTACCGAAGAAGGACGTGCGGCCGTCACGACGATCAGATCGTGCTGCTCATGAATACGGCGCATCTCCTCTACCGTATGCTCATCAAAGATCTCCAGTTCTTCATACAATCCCGGTCTTCCGAAAAAGACTTCTTCCGAGCATTCGTGATGCCAGATCCGGCTGAGGTCAAAGCTGTTCACCTGCTCCATCGTCAGCGGCAGATCCGGGTAAAGGGCGTTGTGGTAGTGAATGGCTCTGGGAAGAAGATGACAGATCGTGTCATCCATGTCGACAGCTACAATTTTACGGTTCATTTCGCAATTTCCTCTCCTTATGTAAAAAGCTGCCGGGCTCATGCCCGGACAGCTCTATTCGATAGATAGTCTTTGATTACAGCGTTCCCCATTTGCGGTCGCCGTTCAGGTATTTCTCGGTCAGAATCGACAGCAGCTGGATACCGACTTCGTTATGTCCGCCCTCGGGAATGATCAGATCGGCGTATTTTTTGGAAGGTTCGATAAAGGCTTCATGCATCGGCTTCACCGTTGTCATGTACTGCTGGTGAATCGACTGGATGCTGCGTCCGCGCTCTTCGATATCGCGCAGCACACGGCGCAGGATGCGCACATCCGGATCGGTATCGACGAATACCTTGATATCCAGCTGTTCACGCAGCTTCTCGTCGGACAGCACATGCAGTCCTTCGATAATCACAATATTGTTGGGCTGAAGTTCCAGCGTCTTGTCGGTAAAACGGGCATGTGTCGTAAAATCATACACAGGTGCATGGGCCGTTTTGCCTTCCTTGAGCTCACCCAGATGCTGGATCATCAGTTCATTATCAAAAGCGAACGGATGATCATAATTGATCAGCGCCCGTTCTTCCAGATTCAGATGCGTATGATCTTTATAATAATTGTCCTGAGAGATGAAAGTAACTGCTTTTCTCGTTCCCATACGTTCGATGACGGAGCGGGCGACGGTTGTTTTGCCTGAGCCGGTACCACCGGCAATACCAATAATGAGCATGGCGTTTGAATAAACCTCCCTAAAGTTAGAAACACAGTATAATTCAGCGTCAGAACCAACGCATTATGAAATCAAAATATTTGCACGGGACGAACATGAAGTTTGCACAGCAAAATGGGTGTATATTTCACCACCCGACAAGTACCAGTGTCATACCACCAACATTCATATAGGCGTAACAAAATCAATGATCTCTTCTAATATTTTAGGATAGCATAGCTCTGAAAAATTTTCACCTGATTTCATAGGGTTAACGCACGAAATATGCAAAAATATTAAATTTATTTGCGTTCGCTTTACAATTCGTACCAAATGGCTTGAGTATTTCGATTTTTAGGTTAAATTAAGCTTATAAGGAACAAATAAAATAGATGTGTCCATGTAGAACGCTGTCTACTAACGATCAGGAAGGAACATGCATATGACAGAATTGCAGGGAACCTATAATACTCCGCTTGTTCTACTTTCCTTGTTTATCTCGTTTTTTGCTTCTTATTGTGCATTGTATATATATGAGAGGGTCCTGATCCTTCATGGACGTTCTCGGCTGGTCTGGATCTTGTTCGGATCGATCATAATGGGGCTTGGCATCTGGTCGATGCACTTTATCGGTATTCTCTCCTACAGCCTGCCGGCAGAGGTGCATTATAATCCGGTCTGGCTGCTGATCTCCATACTGCTGCCCATCATAGCGGTACTGGCTGCTTTCTGGATGATCAGTGTGGATTTTATGAAAACCAGTAGTCTGCTTATGGGCTCGTTATGGATGGGCTTTGCGATTGTGGCGATGCATTTTACCGGAATGGCTGCGATGGAGATGCCTCTTCAGCAGCATTATGACTGGTGGAAAGTCTGTCTGTCCGTCCTGATTGCCTGCGGAGCTTCTTTTGCTGCACTCAAAATCTCCGCCCGTCACCGTCATCAGAAACATGTGATCACCGGCAGAGCCAAGCTGTATATGGCGCTGCTGCTCGGCAGTGCGATTGCGGGCATGCATTATACCGGGATGGAAGCTCTGCATGTCCATGATCAACATACGATGCATCCGTTGCCGGGTATGCCTCCAGAGATGCCTGCCAATAAAACGAATGAAATTACCCTTGCCATTATGATCGGCGGAGCCATGCTGCTTATTCTGCTGCTGCTGATGATCAGCCAGGTTGTTGACAAACGTTTTGCACTGCGGCAGGCGCATATTAATCAGCGCCGGTATGATTCGATTTTTGAACACAACCCTGATATGGTGCTGTTGTTTAACCGCAGGGGTGAGCTGCTTCGTGCCAACCCGGCAGCCGAGAAGATTATGGGCTATTCCATGAACCAGCTGAAAGGGCTTTCCTTTTTGAATATGGTTACAGAGCCATATGTGGATAAGGTATGGAGCTGCTTCCAGGATGCAATGGAAGGCATTTCCCATACCATTGAGTTGACGATCTACCATCAGGATGGGAGGGAGCTCTGGTTGAGTACGACGATGGTTCCCTGGGTGGAAAGTGATGGGGTTAAGGACATTTACACCATATCCAAAGACATTACCAGCCGCAAGCAGGCGGAACATGATCTGCTGCAGACCAAGCATGAGCTGGAAGAGGCGCTTCGTGTTAAGAGTGACTTCCTGGCCATGATGAGTCACGAACTGCGAACACCGCTCAACGGGGTGCTGGGCATGAGTGATGTGCTGCTGGAAATGGGGCTGAATGAAGAGCAGCAGGAATTTGTCGGTCATATCCATCACAGCGGGACTGTACTGCTGCACGTCATTAACGAGGTTCTGGATTATTCCAAACTGGAAGCCGGCGAAATGAATCTGGTCCGGGAGCCTTTCAGTATCCGGCAGCTGATGGAAGAGACAGCAGGTCTGTTTGTTATACAGGCACAGGAGAAAAATCTGTATATCGATTTTGCATCCGGGGAGTCTGTTCCGGATATCGTACTCGGAGATGAACAGCGCATACGTCAGGTATTGATCAATCTGATCAGTAATGCGGTCAAGTTCACTCTAAAAGGAGGTATCCAAATCCGGGTACAGGCGGCTCAGGATGCACAGGTCGCTGCAGATGAACCGATGTGGCATTTCAACTTTACGGTACAGGATACGGGGATCGGTATTAGTGAGGAAGATCAGTTGAAGCTGTTCCAGCCATTTTATCAGATTGACTCCAGAATCAGCCGTATGTACGAGGGAACCGGACTCGGCTTGGCCATCTGCAAAAATCTGATCGAGCTAATGGGCGGAGAGATCGGTGTCCAGTCTGTCGAAGGAGCAGGGTCGGTGTTTTACTTTACGATTCCGATGAGCCAGTATGAAGACAATCATAATGATCTGCTGTGGGAAGAGAATCTGGGCTAGTTCAAAGTCTAAAAGAACGCCATCCCCAGCACAGCCGATCCGGCAATAACAATCAGCGGATGAAGTTTATATTTGACAATTCCCATAAAAGCGGCCGCTCCAATCAGCAGAATCATCCAGTTGACCGGCTGCAGCAGGGAAGTCCAGCCGCTGGCGAATCCAAAGTGAATTGCCGCATAGATGATCAGCCCCGTAATGATCGGTCGCAGGCCGTAAAAAGATGATTTCACCATCGGACTGTTGTTGATTTTGTAAAAGAAGCTGGCGATCAGCACGACGAGTACCAGCGAAGGCAGCACAATACCGCCGGTTGCCGCGAGCGCACCGCCGATTCCCGCAGTCTGGTAGCCTATCAGTGTCGCACTGTTGGTCGCGATCGGGCCGGGGGACATACCTGCAAGCGATACAGTCTGCTGCAGATGCTCCGGGGTCAGCCAGCCGTAACGCTCGGAGTCATGCTGGATCATCGGGATGACCGCATAACCGCCGCCAAAGGAAACAAAGCCTATTTTGAGAAATGAGACAAACAGCTGCCACAGTATCACCGGAGCACCTCCTTAAATATAATATTCAATCTGCGCCTGGCGATCCTGATCGGCAGGTCTTTCTTTTTCCGTCCGGGCATTCAGTCCGAAATGCTTTTTGACGCGGATAATCAGGATGCCGAGCAGCAGACCGCACAGAATAAGAATAACCGGATTCAGCCCGGTGAGCAGCAGCAGGATGAGCGCACCTGCCGCTACGATGATCGTTGTACGGTCGAACAGTGCATTTTTGCCCATCCGGTAAGCGGCCACAGCGATCAGACCAATCACCGCTCCCTTGATTCCCAGGAAAGCGGCCTGTACCTTGTGCACGTCTCCGAACCGGGAATAGAACAGGCTGATCGCAAACACAATCAGAAAGGTGGGAAAGGTAATCCCGAGCAGCGCTGCAATCGCGCCGGGAACCCGTCCCATTCGGTAACCGATAAAAGTCGAAGCATTTACCCCGACCCCCCCGGGAGCCGAGCCTGCGAGCGACAGCAGATCATCCAGCTCCTGTTCATTGATCCAGCGCCGCTTATGGACAATCTCGCGTTCAATCATCGGAATCATGGCATAGCCGCCGCCAAAAGTGGCAGGGCCTATTTTGAAAAAGACAAGAAATAGCTCCAGCAGTATGTTGAATGAATATCTGTGTGGTTTCTTCATCACCGTCTCCTTTTCTACTCTGTTCAGTATACCATCTTTTTACCAAAATGAAATTAACTTTGGACAAGAGAGGGAAGAGCAAACAGAAAAAAGGATAACAACTTTGACCAAATCCCGATCAGGCGTGGATAAGAGCAGGAATCGTGCTGGAAATACAACGATAAAGAAGAACAACGGAGTCTATTATGTATGAAATCCAATTCGTATACAGGAGTCTTTATATTATTTTGGTTGAAAGTCAAATTTTAAAAGTTGAAAGTTAAAAGGGGCAGGTCGACCGAATACAAATAAAGATTTCCACTATCCACTTTCCCGGAGCATACCAGCTGCTTCCAACGTATAATACCGGGCTTGTTTGACATGGCGATTGTAGCCCTTATATGATTAATTGATACCAGCGCCTGTCCTATATATAGATACACAGGCAACCATGGATCAGCATATCAGTATAGTGGTGGGCAGCCGCTCTGCTGCGCAGATTGGCTTATCCTGGGAGGCTGCGCTGGCCGTGTATTCCCGGTCGCTGCGGAGCAGCATATCCAATTCGTTGATAATCCACAATCTGCGATTCCACTCACCCATGATCCGGCACAAAACAAGGAGGTAGTACAACCATGCTGTCATTTTTCAAAAAAAATAAAACACAGACGATAGACATTCCTGCACCCATCACAGGGAAAGCGGTCGATCTGTCCAATGTACCGGACCCGGCTTTTGCCCAAAAAATGATGGGTCAGGGCATCGCCATTGAACCTTCCGAAGGCAAAGTATTCGCTCCATTTGATGCCAATGTAGCCCAGATGTTCAAGACCAAGCACGCGATCATGCTGGAGCACAGCTCCGGTGTTCAGATGCTGATCCATGTCGGTGTGGATACCGTCTCACTCAAGGGTGAAGGCTTCCAGGCTCATGTAGCGACAGGTGACCAGGTCAAAAAAGGCCAGCTGCTGCTGGAGTTCGATATCGCCCAGATCCAGGCGGCAGGCTATCCGGTTATCACGCCGGTCATTATCCCTGACGGTCAGGATGCACTCCAGGGTGTGGAAGAATATACCGGCAGTGTCACTGCTGCGCAGGATAAAGTACTGACAATCACCGTTTCCTGATTGGATATATGGTCCAGCATCATAAGCGCATGGTCGGTTTCTTTTGAAGCGAACATGCGCTTTTTGTGATGAGAAGAGAGAATCATCCGGCGCAGTAGTGGTTTATAGGTAGAGAGGAGGGATGAATATGCGTGCAGAGAAGCAGGATGCAGAACATCATGAAATGACGACGGAACCAAATGCTGTAGAGACCGAGACGCTTACTCTCGGCATGGGCTGCTTCTGGGGACCGGAGGCATTGTTCGGTTATCTGGCAGGTGTGCTGCATACCCGAACCGGCTACGCAGGCGGCACAACACAGTCACCGGTATACCGTCAGCTCGGAGATCACTCGGAGACCATAGAGATCGTATTCGACCCGTCCATTATTACGCTGGAGCAGCTGCTGGAGCTGTTCTGGAATCATCACAATCCAGCGGTGATCAATGATTACAAAGGACGCCAGTACCGTTCACTGCTGTTTTACCGGAACGAACAGCAGCGTCATATGATGGAGCAGATGCAGCAGCCGGCAGCTCCGCCTCATGCATTTTCCATTAATAACGGGAATGGCGCCAATACTTCCGGATCGTCGGATACTTCCTCTCCAATCGCTCCAGATGTGCCGGAGAAAAAGCGGTTGACCGAGATTCAGCCGTATGATGCATGGTACCCGGCTGAAGAGCGGCATCAAAAGTATTATTTGCAAAGACAGCATGAGCTGATGGATCAGCTGGGTGAACTGTATCCGGATCGGGAAGAGCTGTTCCGATCCACGCTGGCTGCCAGACTGAATGGATACAGCCGTGGACATGTGACGCTGGCAGAGATCCGGCAGGAATTAGGATGTTGGCGGATGCCTGTGGAGCAGCAGCGCAAGATCAATGATTGGCTGGCGGATAGACTGTAGACCGATGCAGCAGATGTACGATATTAGTCATCTGCTGCATCGGAACAGACAGCATATACCAGATGTGATAGCATCCTTTTTTTGAAAGGAGAAGCATTCTTTTTTAAATTACTATTTGGCGTGAAATGGAAACTCGTTTTATACCCTGCTAAAAAGGCATTCTAAATTCAAAAACAAATTTGGCCTTTTCTAATGTAAGCGTATTCATTTATAGATCATATTATTAATACATCTTGGGAATAGGCAAAAGCAGCTCGTACCCGTCCATATGCTGCTGTCTCTAATTCTGACCAACCCTCGTATTACCCGGCACCTATCGACCGATTTACCCCAAACAATTTAAACAATATACTGGGATCAAATTTAATTACATATCCCTATATGATACATTTACTAACATATGAAAATAGAAAATGCCTATTCAACAGCCTTTTAGTTAAATATACTCACATAAAAAGTTTGGAAATCGGAAAATCCTATTGTAATCAGCACCAAGATCATCTATGATAAACCCAATTAAAAAAGTTATAACGCTTTAACTTTAAAAAAGTAAATGACAGATACGATCTACTGGCTGTCTCACTACAGAATCTTACGCAAGAGAGGTACTATTATAACGACATCTGCATGTTAAAAGTTATTACTCTGCAATGTATGTATCATCATTTTGCAAAAGGAGGCTCGGCGTAATATCATTCTTTCCTGCAAGGATATCCTGTTACGATCATTCATCAGGTGTATCTTTTGTCTAAAAATTAAAGCGCTATAACTTTAAGTTTAAATTCAACAGCTGGGAAGTGATCAATTGCTGACTCGTGAGATAAGACGTGAGACTTGGTTGATGTACGCTTTTATATCGCCCTGGATTATTGGCTTTACGGTGTTTGCCCTGTTTCCGATTCTGGCTTCGCTGTATTACAGCTTCACCGACTATGACATTATTCATTCGCCGCGCTGGGTTGGGCTGGATAATTACCGGGAGATGTTCGCAGACGATCTGTACTGGAATTCGGTGATGGTCACGCTCAAGTATACGTTTATTAGCGTGCCGCTGCAGCTGCTGTTGGCGATGGGCTTCGCCCTGCTGCTGAATCAGAAATTGCCGTTTAAAGGTTTTTTCCGAACAGCCATGTATTTCCCGAGTATGGTGTCGGGGGTGGCGATGTCACTGCTCTGGTACTGGGTGTTCAATCCGCAGATCGGGCTGTTCAACTACGTGCTGTCCTGGTTCGGTGTCAAAGGGCCTGCCTGGCTGATGGACCCGGATACCGCATTGTATTCATTGATCATTATGTCGTTCTGGGGTGTCGGCGGAGCGATGATCATTTTCCTGGCCGGACTGCAGGGGGTTCCGACGAGCCTGCTGGAAGCGGCCAGACTGGATGGAGCGGGCAGGTTGTCGATTTTCTGGCATGTGACGCTGCCGATGATCTCGCCGGTACTGCTGTTTCAGCTGATTCTCGGTGTAATTGAGTCATTTCAGGTATTCACGCAGGCTTTTGTTATGACCCATGGAGGCCCCAATTATTCGACCTGGTTCTACGTGTATGGGTTGTATACAAGCGCATTCAAGGAATACCGGGCAGGATATTCATCAGCGATGGCCTGGATTCTGCTCATCGTGGTGCTTATCGTCACGTACATCATTATGAAGCTGTCCAACCGGTATGTGTACTATGAAGGAGGGAAAAGCCGATGATTACATCCAACCGGATGCAGGAGTCGGAAGTATGGACAGCAAACCGGCCGAGACGCAAAGTCGACTTTACCCGGGTGCTCAGCTTTATCCTGCTGATCCTCATTACGCTGACCATGTTGATGCCGCTGGTCTTTATGGTTACGACGTCGTTCAAGGCCCAGCGGGAGACGATGCAGTATCCGCCGACCCTTTTCCCGGATAGTCTGCAGTTCAGCAATTACGTGGATATTTTCTCCCGGCTGCAGTTTGGCACGATGTATCAGAACAGTCTGATGATTGCGGGAATTACGGTGCTGGCTACGCTGCTGTCTTCATCACTGGTAGCCTACGGATTTGCCCGTTTTCGCGGGACAGGACGCAATCTGATGTTTATGCTGCTGCTCAGTACGATGATGCTGCCCTATCCGGCGATTATGATTCCGCAGTTTGTGCTGTTCAGCAAGCTGGGCTGGGTAGATACTTTTTTGCCGCTGATCGTACCCGCCTTTTTCGGATCTGCGTATAACATCTTCCTGCTGCGTCAATTTTTCGCCAATTTGCCGGAAGAACTGTTCGATGCCGGCCGGATGGACGGATGTACCGAGATCGGGATGTACTGGAAAATTGCGCTGCCGCTGTCCGGTGCCGCGATGGCGACGGTGGCGATCTTTTCCTTCATTTATAGCTGGAACGATCTGCTGACTCCGGTACTGTATCTGAACTCGTCGGATATGTTCACACTGCCGGTCGGCATGGCTTCGCTGACTTCATCCAAATTCCGAGTCGCTCCATGGCATCTGCTGATGGTAGCGTCCGTACTGGCACTGCTGCCGATTGTCATACTGTTTATCCTGGCCCAGAAGCGCTTTGTCGAAGGCATTGTGCTGACAGGCATCAAATAAAGGGGGAGTCAGGCATGGTCAATAGAAAAGGGAAATGGTCCACCAGAATGCTGGCTGTGGTCAGTGCATTGTTTGCGATAGCTGTGATGCTGAGCGGCTGCGGAGGAGGGAACAGCAGCGTGGGAGCAGATGGAGAGGCCGTCACGATTACGTACTATACGATTGATTCGCCGGATCGTACCTTTGTCGAGCAGCTGATTCCGGACTTTGAGAAGCAGCATCCCAATATCAAGGTCAAAGTCGCCACCGCGCCGTATGAGCAGTTTGACAGCAAGCTGCAGACGATGATTGCAGGCGGCAATGCGCCGGATATTACATCTCATTTCGGCTACGGCGGGTTTGCCGAGTACTACAACAAAGACATGCTGCTGGATATGACCGATCTGCTCAAGCAGGAGGGATTTGATGCAGACAAATACAAGATTCCCAAGAACCTGATGGACATTTACCAGGTGGACGGTCATACGTACGGCATTCCGTTCAGCTCCTATGTGACACTGCTGCTGTACAACAAGGATCTGTTCGACGCTGCCGGTGTACCGTATCCGCCATCGGATTATAACGACAAGAGCTGGACGTTTGACAAAATGGTCGCTGATGCGAAGAAGCTGACCGTGCTCTCCGATGATCCGAACAAGCAGCAGTATGGACTGCAATTCGGCTGGGGAGAGCTGGATAACCGCCCATTTTACTTTGGCGCCAAGATGTATTCGGATGATACCTGGAAAAATGGCGGCATGCCGTCAGAGACCTACTTTGACTCCCCGGAAGCGATAGCAGCCTACAAGAAAATTTTCGGTCTGGTATTTGACGACAAGGTATCTCCGCCATCCGAATGGTCGGCCAGTGTAGCCGGTCAGGGCGGCGATCCGTTTGTCACCGGCAAAGTCGCCATGTCGGTCGGAGGATCGTGGATTTTGTCGGGAGCGAATGATTTCGGCTTCAATGTAGGTGTAGCAGCGGTGCCGGCTGGCGGCAATGACAAAGTCCGCAGTACATTGTTCGTCGATCCGCTCTTTATTCTCAAGGATTCCAAGCATCCGAAGGAAGCATTGACCTGGATTCAGTACCTGCTCCAGACCGATATTCAAAAGGAATCGATCGAACTGAGCGGCGGTACGCCTCCGGTCAACCAGGAAGCGGCCGAGGACTATTATGCCCACTTCAATACAATCGATCCCAAAGACCTCAAAAATGTGTACGAAGGCGCCTACGAGTACGGCTATGAATCGTTCAATCATCTGATCGCCAACTACTCCCAGATCAACGATATGATGATCAACGAAATGCAGCCGGTCCAGAATGGCAGCGCCAGGGTAGAGGATGTGATGCCGGGGGTCCAGAAGAAAATGGAAGAAATCCTCGCCCGTACCAAAAAATAAAATTCTGTCATAAATACCTGCAACTGTAGTGAGTACCGTATTCCTTCCTGTATAATGAGCACAAAAACGGATGTCAGCTTTACTGCAGTGAAGGAACTCATATTCAGTTCGCTGATACAGGAAAGACTGCATCAACGAGGAGAATACACAATGAAAGCCAGTATATTTGATGTTGCCAAACGTTCCGGTCTATCCGTGGTCACGGTATCCCGTGTGCTCAACGGTGCGGATACCGTACGGGAGAAAAATCGCCAGAAAGTGCTGGATGCGATCAAAGAGCTGGATTATCGCCCGAGTGCGGCGGCACGTTCACTGGCCCGCGGCCGGACCGGAACGATCGGCCTGATCGTCACGACACTGCATGATTCCTTCTTTGACTCGATCGCTAAGGAGATCAATGATGCGCTCGCTCTGCACGGCTATTATCTGGCGATCTCGGTATCCAGCGGATTCGGCAATGAAGAGAGCCATTATCTGATCCAGGAAGATCGGGTGGATGGATTGATCCTGCTGTCACCCGTGGAGGAAGACCGGTTTGTCGCAGAACTCAAAAAGCGCAATATTCCCTATGTGCTGATCGATAATCAGCTGCAGGAGAACAATTCGGCCTCGATCAGTGTCGATAATTTCAGCGGCGGCTATGAAGCGACCCGGCACCTGCTGGAGCTCGGGCACCGCGAGATCGCCCATCTAAGCGGTCAGGAAGTATTCCTCAGTACCCGTGAGAGGCGACAGGGCTTCCTCTGGGCGATGAAGGAAGCCGGACTGGAACCGTTTGCGATGGAACAGGGCACATATGGGGTGGAATTTGGTTATGAGATCGCGCAGAAATGGCTGAAAAGCGGCAGGCTTCCGACAGCATTGTTCGCCGGGGATGATCATATGGCGATTGGATTTATTAATGCGCTGATGCGCGAGGGCATCCGTGTGCCCGAAGATATGTCGGTAATCGGTTATGATGACCAGACGCTCGCTTCACAATTGCATCCGCTGCTGACGACGATCCGCCAGCCTGCCGATCAGATCGGGCTGGCCGCCGTCGATATGCTGCTGCGCAAAATAGACAGCAAAAATAAACGCATGAATGGACTCAAATTAAAACCGGAGCTGATTATACGAAAATCGACTGCCGCTAGAGGTGAATAATGTGAACTACTACCTGGGTATTGATGCTGGCGGAACGAAAACGCTGGCCTATGTCACCGACGACCATGGTCATCTGCTCGGCCGCGGCCTTGCAGGCAATGGCAATCATCAGGTCGCCGGACAGCTCGCTGCCGACCATATTGGGATGGCGGCGGATCAGGCGCTTCGGCAGGCCGGAATCCGGCTGGAACAGCTGGCCTTTAGCTGCTTTGGATTGGCAGGAGCTGACAGGCAGACCGATTATGACATTTTGCACCCGATGATCCGTGGTCTGGGATTTGTGAATTATGAGATTGTATGTGATACGATTATCGGCCTGCGTGCCGGAACCCGCCGACCTTATGGCCTATCCGTTATCTGCGGGACCGGAACCAACAGTGCCGGTGTCTCGCCGGATGGAGAGATTTTTCAGTGCGGAGGATTTGATTACATGTATGGCGATTTTGGAGGTGGAGGATCGCTCAGCATCGAGGTGTTTCGCACTGTAATCCGTGCATGGGATGGCAGGGAGCAGCCCACAGTGCTGACCGGGCTGCTACTGGAGATGCTCGGTTATCCGGATGTGTCGACGATGTTCAACGATTATCTGG
The DNA here is from genome assembly GCF_000971965.1 of Paenibacillus wulumuqiensis. Taxonomy (GTDB): domain Bacteria; phylum Bacillota; class Bacilli; order Paenibacillales; family Paenibacillaceae; genus Saccharibacillus; species Saccharibacillus wulumuqiensis. Next base: position 16,666 of record NZ_LAQP01000018.1, on the reverse strand, counting down.
ATCATCATCGCAGTGTTCCGCTCCGGGCAGCGGAGCTATTATTTACAGCTGCCGCACGAGGAGACTCGGCAGCACTGGATATTCTTACACGTCAAGGTCGTGAGATCGGCAGGTCGGTCACGGCAATCGTTCACCGGCTCGGTATGCAGGAGGAGACATTCGATGTGGTGATGGCCGGCAGTCTACTGACCCGGGGAGACCGGGGCTGGATCAGCCCGCATATTGAATCAGCGATGAGGTCCTGTGCTCCTCATGCCTCGCTGGTCCGGCTGGATATGGAACCGGTCGTGGGAGCGATACTTCGTGCGATGGATCATACCGGTGCTACGATCCATGAGAGCGTATACAAAACGCTGCGTGAGCATGGCAGTCTGCATCCGGTATCTGCAGAGACGATTGAACCATAAACCATTAAGGACAAATTCTTTTTATCATCACATATTGTGCCGCGTGGAATAGGGAATTATGGATTTTGACTATAATACAGGATGTGATCTGATATGCAAAAAGGATTGAAAATTGCAGTGATTGGCGGCGGTTCCTCCTATACGCCCGAACTGGTGGAAGGCTTTATCCGTTATTACAGCGAACTGCCGGTACAAGAGCTGTGGCTGGTCGATATTGAGCCGGGACTGCACAAGCTGAATATTGTTGGTGAACTTGCCAAAAGGATGGTAGCTGCTTCGGGATTACCGATAAAAGTTCATTTAACAACGGATCGTAAAGCAGCTATCAAAGGTGCCGATTTTATCAGCACTCAGATGCGTGTTGGTATGTTGGATGCAAGGGCACGGGATGAGAGTATTCCGCTGAAATATGGAGTGATCGGTCAGGAGACGACCGGCCCGGGTGGAATGATGAAGGCGCTGCGTACGATACCGGTACTGCTGGACATCTGCCGGGATATCGAAGAGCTGGCGCCGGACGCCTGGTTGCTCAATTTTACCAATCCTGCCGGCATGGTGACCGAGGCGATAACGAGACACAGCAAAGTGCGCAGTGTGGGACTGTGCAATGCCCCGATCGGGATGATCAAATGGCTCACTTCCCAGTACAAAGTGACTGCCGACCGTGTATATGCCGAATTCGTGGGGCTGAACCATCTGCACTGGGTGACCCGGATTGACGTGGAAGGACAGGACAAGCTGACCGAGCTGCTGGACAGCCGTCAGGAATATGCCGCAGTCAATGTCTCCCACCAGGATTGGGATGCAGATTTCCTGCGCTCGCTGCAGGCGCTGCCATCGTATTATTTGAAATACTTCTATATGACGCCAGTCATGCTGGAGGATCAGATGCAGGCCATTCAGGGTGAAGGCAGCCGCGCCGAAGTCGTGAAAAAAGTTGAAGAAGAGCTGTTCCAGCTGTACAGCGATCCCCATTTGCAGGAGAAGCCCAAACAGCTGGAGCAGCGCGGAGGCGCCTATTATTCCGAAGCTGCCGTCAATCTGATGCGCTCCCTGTATAACGGTACCGGAGATGTACAGACGCTGAATGTGCCCAACCGGGGCATTATCGACTTTCTGCCGGATGAAGCCTGTATTGAAGTGAATTGCGTAGTAACGGCGAATGGTCCGCTGCCGATCCAACTGACCACAGTTCCCGAGCACATCAAAGGGCTGATCCATGCGGTAAAAACGTATGAGCAGCTGACGATCGAGGCAGCCATTACAGGTGACCGGGATATCGCACTGCAGGCGATGGTTCATCATCCGCTGGTGCCTTCCGTCGACACTGCCAAAGCCATGCTGGAAGAGATGCTGGAGGCGAATCGCTCTTATTTGCCGCAGTTCTGCCATAGCGAAACTGCTGACGTGGACAAAGCGCTGGTCTGATAAAAAGGTAAACGGCTGTTCATTTCACCTACCAAAATGAAGGAGGAATTCAAATGATGCGACATGTTGTCCGTAAGAGGAACACGATGAAAGCACGTCTGACCCATCTCTCCCTTGTTTTCGCAATGATTATCGCGTCCGTAGGTATGACCGGTGCCCCGGATACTGCCTATGGAGCCGGAGAGAAGAAGCCTTTTCCGCAGCAGGTTAACTATCCGGGTGTGATCAAGCCCAACCATATTACCCAGGCCCAGATGAACCGGGATGTAGCGGGTTATTATGATTACTGGAAGTCGACCTATCTCAAACATGATCTGTCTTCACTGCCGGGCGGGTATTATGTTCGCGGTGATATTACCGGCGATGCCGAAGGATTTGAGCCTCTGGGTACGTCGGAAGGACAGGGTTATGGCATGGTGATCACTGCCCTGATGGCAGGGCATGATACCAATGCCCGCACCATTTATGATGGACTGTTCAAGACGGTCAGAGCGTATCACAGCAGCGGCAATCCGGCACTGATGGGCTGGGTGGTGGCGGATGATCCAGCCGCCCAGGGTCATTTCGGATCAGCGACCGATGGTGATCTGGACATTGCCTACTCGCTTATTCTGGCGGATCGGCAGTGGGGCTCCGGCGGCGCAGTCAACTATCTGGCCGAAGCCAAAAAGATGATCAATGCGATCAAAGCCAGCTACATTACGAGCAATAACAGTATCAATCTGGGCGACTGGGATTCCAAATCCAGCTATGATACCCGTCCTTCCGACTGGATGCTCAGTCATCTGCGTGCCTATTACGATGTAACCGGTGACCAGACCTGGCTGAATGTCATCAATAATCTGTACAACAAGTACTCGCAGTTCAGCGCAGCGTACTCCCCAACGACCGGCCTGATCTCCGACTTTGTTGTTGGCAATCCGCCCAAGCCCGCACCGGAATGGTTCCTGGACGAATTCAAGGAGACCAATGAATACAATTACAATGCTTCCCGTGTACCGCTGCGTATCGTAATGGATTATGCGCTCTATGGCGATACACGCGGCCAGAATATCGTCAATAAAATGGCGGTATGGATTAAGCAGAAAACCGGCGGCAATCCGGACAATATCAAGGACGGTTACCAGCTGAACGGTAATGATCGCGGCAGTTATGCGACCGCTGTATTCGTAGCTCCGTTCATCTCGGCCAGCGTAACGGACAGCAGCCACCAGGCCTGGGTGAACAAAGGCTGGGGCTGGATGGTCACGCACAAGGAGAGTTATTTCAGTGATTCGTATAATATGCTGAACCTGCTGTTCATCTCCGGTAACTGGTGGAAGCCTTGAGAATAAACAGATAGGCTGTCGTGTCGTACATTTGTAGGATGAAGTACCATCCTGTCTGAATTCAAAGCTCGGATGAAGAGCACAGTTCGAATTGAGAGTCTCATTTCCATCCTGCACAGCAATCCATTCGCCAGACCGGGCAGCAGGGTCTGGCGAATTTGCTGTGTACTTCTTTACTATTGAACGACCCGGCAGCATGCCGAAAGTACCTTTTTTATAAAAGGAGCCGTAAGGGCATATGGTATAGTGGATACATACAGATTATCTGGCAAGACGATACCGGCCAAACAGGAGAGAAACCAATGAAATTACTTACACTGAACACCCATGCCTGGCACGAAGAGAATCAGCTGGAGAAGATCGGCCAGCTGGCTGCCTTTATTAATGAACAGCAGTTTGACATCATTGCGATGCAGGAAGTGAACCAGCTGGCTGCCGAGGAAGTGGTAGCCGAGCATGATCTGGGACGGTATTACACCGCAGATCCCGAGACGATTATTCGCAGGGATAACTATGCGTATGTGCTGCTTCAGCAGCTGGATGTGGACTATTATTGGACCTGGATTCCCGTGCATTCCGCTTCCCAGCGCAAACTGGACGAGGGGCTGGCGATTCTGTCGAGAACACCGCTGACTGATCATATGTATGGACATGTATCTCAGCTGCAGGACTACAACAATTCCAAAACCCGCAAAATCCTGGCTGTGCAGACCGAGCAGTCCGGACAGCCAGTCTGGCTGGTGAACGGTCACTTTGGCTGGTGGAATGATGAGATCGAGCCGTTCCGCCAGCAGTGGGATGAAGCCGAGAAGCTGCTGGAGCCGTATCAGGATCAACTGCTGTTCTTCCTCGGAGACTTCAACAATGTAGCCGAGATTCGCGGCGAAGGGTACGATTATATGATGAAGCAGATCTGGCACGATACCTACACAGCCGCATCCGTCAAAGACGATGGCCACACTGTCGTCAAATCCATCGCCGGCTGGGAAGGCAATGCGCGCAATCTGCGGATCGACTACATTTATGCCAACCGCCCTGTACAGGTGCAATCTTCGCATGTCGCTCTTAACGGTGTGAATGGTGCAGTGGTGTCGGACCATTTTGGTGTGATGGCTGTGGTGGATATTTAAGGCATGGGAAAAGAAAGAACGGTGAGTTTTCTTATAAAGCTATCAAGCGCCGATAAAAGGGACTTCCTCGTGATCCCCGTCTTTCCGAATCACTGAACGAAAAGTGAATACTAAGTGCAAATAAACAAATACAAATAAAAGAAGGCTTTTTCTTAATGCAATGATGGATGTTGCTTAAAGAGAAAGCCTTCTTTAATAAAGCTGCCATTTTTTGATCCCTATTGTAAATGTAATGTAATAGAAAAACGATACCAAAATGGTACTTTATGGTAAAATCAAATTGTCTTATACGCCAATAGCCGCATGAAATACGACTACATCGAAGATAAAGGAGAATAATTAATGAGAAATAAAAAATGGATCATTTCACTCACCTCAGGAATAGTGATAAGCGGAATAACGATATTTGTCTATGCCCATTCATTTGCAGCCGAGATGCAGCAGGTGACACATGCTCCGCGGCAGCAGGTCGAGACGTATACGGCACCGGTCGTAAAGTCGGATCGTTACCCGAATATGATTGATTCCAATGTCCCGCTGCCGGTATATTTTAATGTGACCGCCGATTATAAGCTGAATATTCCGACAAATTTGGCAAACAAGCAAGGATCAACTTCTGCAGAAAACAGCTCACTTTATCAGGATGATCCTGACAATCCGATTACTGTGCTCAAGCGCACTCATGGAGGAATCACCGGCAAGGATAATCAACTAGTAACAATTACATACGGACTTCAAGACGGTAAATCAGAGATACGTGTCAGTCAATCTTTTAATGAAGGTACCAACGGCAAGCCGGTAACGATCGAAGCGTGGAAAAAGGGCTTTGACGATCCGGCAACCGTGCTTACCGAGTTGGAGATCAACGGTCATCATGTGCTTACGGAAGAAACGAATCATATCCGCAGACAAGTGTTCCTTTTTACAAACGATTACTTTTATGCGGTAAACAATGCTGGTGGCAACGCGACTATGGAGCAGCTACTCTATGTAGCCAGTCAGATTAAGGTGAACTGACAATCAGGAGTAAATACATCTTCATTTTGGGCTATGCGTATAAAGTAAAAAAAGCGTGCTTGTTCTCCTGAACAAATCACGCTTTTTGCATATTCGTTTTTGCAAACTCAATTGTAGATGCCTTTAACTTTTTATACCTCAACCCACTCGCGCCGCAGACTGAACAGGCTCTGCAGTTCGTCATTGGACAGCTCGGTAATCCAGCCTTCCGATGTGGAGATGATATTGTTGCTGAGCTGCTGTTTGCTTTCCAGCATCTCGTCGATGCGTTCCTCCAGTGTCCCGAGAGAGATGAACTTGTGTACCTGTACATCCCGGGTCTGGCCCATTCGGTATGCCCGGTCGGTCGCCTGATTCTCTACGGCCGGGTTCCACCAGCGGTCGACGTGGAAGACGTGATTGGCGGCGGTTAGATTGAGGCCGACGCCGCCTGCCTTGAGAGACAGAATGAATATATTCGGTTCGCCCGGAGACTGGAACTGCTCGATCATCCGGTCGCGTGCCGTTTTGGAAGTACTGCCGTTCAGGTACAGTACCGATTCGCCCAGATCTTCGCTGAGTACCCGCTGAATGATCTGCCCCATACCGATATATTGGGTGAAAATCAGGCATTTCTCGTCTTTGGAGCGCAGCTCGCGCACCATTTCCAGCAGCCTTTCCATCTTGGCGGAGCGGCTGACCAGCGCATCCAGATCTTCCGGTACATCCTCTACTTCCGGCGCATCGGGGTCCGGTGTCTGGACGCGGGTGTGCAGCAGTGCCGGATGGTCGCAGATCTGCTTGAGCTGGGTCAGTGCAGACAGGATCGCGCCTTTGCGCTTCATGCCTTCCAGATCGTTCATATGCTGCATCAGCTGGTTGACCGCCTGATCGTACATAACACCCTGCTCCGGCGTAAGATTGATGTAGGTTTTCATTTCGTTTTTCTCCGGCAGATTGAGCTGGATATTCGGGTCCTTTTTCGTCCGGCGCAGCATGAACGGCTTGACCAGCTTTTGCAGATCCAGTGTTCGCTGCTCGTCCTGCTCTTTTTCAATGGCCTGGGCGAACCGGTCCTGGAATCCTTTCATGCTGCCCAGATAGCCGGGAGTGATAAAGTCATAGATCGACCACAATTCGGCCAACCGATTCTCGATCGGTGTACCGGTCAGTGCGACACGGTGCAATGCCGACAGACTGCGTACCGTCTGGGACTGGCGGGTCTGGGCATTTTTGATATTTTGCGCTTCATCCAGACAGATGGTTGCCCATGTTACCCCCTGCAGCAGCTCCTGATCGAGCGATGCGGTGGCATATGACGTCAGGATTACATCATGATCGTTAACCAATCGGTGAAAGGCTTCACCGGACAAGCGTTTACTGCCATAGTGCAGTGCGACCTTAAGTGATGGGGCAAAGCGCATAATTTCCTTTTGCCAGTTGCCGAGAACCGATGTCGGGCAGACGACCAGTGAGGTCGGATTGGATACCGCCGGGCTGACCTGAAGCATGGCAGCAGATGCAGCTGGGTCTGTATCCATGGTCTGCTGGCTGCCGACTGCGTTTACCGGTTCGGCATCGGTCATCTTGCTGATAAGCTCTTTTTCATCCGAGACAGGCGTGATTTCTGCTGCCGCTGCCAGCTGGGTATGCCGCATTTCTTCTTCAGCCGTCTCCCTCAGCAGACGGGACAGCCGCAGCGTCTCGGAAGCGGCATCTTCCTTGATATGCAGCAGATAGGTGATCAGCTGGATCGTTTTGCCGAGACCCATATCGTCGGCGAGACAGGCACCGAGTCCGAACCGACGCAGGAACGACAGCCAGGAGAATCCTTCCTGCTGATACGGCCGCAGCTGGGCGTTTAGACTGGCAGGCACCGGGATGAGAGGCATGTCATTTTGCTGGCTGATCTGGCTGATCAGTCCGGCGAGATGTTCATTCAGCTCCACTTCGATCTCGATCCGCTGGTTCTCTTCTTCTTCCGCTTCGACTTCTTCCTCTTTGGCAGCACGGCTCTGCCGCATTAGATGCAGCTGCAGTACATCCTGAAAGGACAGCCCGCGCCGCCGGTCGATTCCATTCATCGCGCGGCGAATCTGTTCCAGCAGTTCCGGATCGAGTACAATCCACTGGCCGCGGAACAGGGCGAGACGCTCCTGTTTCTCCGCCAGTTCGGCGAATTCTTCTTCGGTCAGCTCGGTCTCCCCAATCGAGACCCGCCAGTCAAAGTCGATCAGCGCATCCAGTCCAAAGAATGATTTGCCGGTGCGTTTCTCTTCGTCCTCGCTGACCTTGGCTTTGAGCTTCGGCCGCTTGCGCCGGGCAGCTTCCCACCACGCCGGCAGCAGCACCAGCCAGCCGGATTGCAGCAGCCGATTGCTGTACTGGGACAGGAAGCGCCACGCCTGTTCATTATTGAGCGTTCGGCCGATCATATCATCGGATGTCGCAAACTGCGTCACTGGCAGAACCGCACGCAGCTGCTCTCGCCAGCCGGCAGAGCGATCACGCACATGATGTTCCCATCCCGCCGGCCAATCGCCTTCCGCATGGCCGTTCATTTCCAGCCGTACGGGTACCAGATGGGTCTCGTCCGCTTTGTCCTGCAGTACCAATCGCAGCCGCCAGCCGCTGTTCGTATCCTCGGGTTCCAGCAGTTGCAGTGCCGGACGGAAAGGAGCTGTATCGCTTTTCCAGCCGATCGATACGAGCCAGGTATTCTCATCCAGCCCGGCGGTGCTGTTATTCCGGTCAAATAACTGCGGATATTCCCGGCGCAGATCTGCGGCTTCCGCTTCATTATTGTAATAACGTTCAAATACCGATGCCGAGAACGCCGCCTGCAATCCCTGCAGAAAGCTGTTATCCGCTTCTTTCAGTATCGTCTGGATTTCAGCCTTTTGGCGGTTCCGTCCGGCGGATTTGATCACTTCATCCGTATCCCACTGCCACTGCAGTTTGCCGCGGCGGTAGGCGGTCAGGCTCGGCATATACTTTTTGTTGTCGAGGCTGGAGAGCAGATAGGGAGCCAGCATACGCAGCTGGGCGGCATCGCCTTCCCACTGCCAGTTCACATGATGCAGCAGCTTCTGATCGGCAAAGAACGAGATCACCTGCTCCGCAGGCAGAATGATCAACTCCACCTCCGGCGTATGTTCCACCTGAAGCTCTGTACCGTAAAAGGAAGGCTCGTGCCAGGCAAACAGCAGATGCTTGAGATACATCGCCGGGACGAATCCGTACGCTTCTTTGGAACCGTAGATCAGAGCATCGCCGTATTCGCTGATCCCCGCCTGTATCGTGATATTTTGCAAATAATGGCTCATGGAATCAGTTTTCCTTTCCGTAATTCTTCCTGAAGAGCGCGCAGGCGGCTGTGCCGTCCGGTGAACTGCTCCATGAACTGTTCCCAGCGCTCTTCCTGTTTGATTTTTTTGTATAGTTTGGACAGGCGTTTGAGCAGCTTCACTGCCGCTTTGTAGCCGTCCCTGTTTTTCTGGGCCATATGACGCTCCACCGCCTGATGGTAAAAGGGCAGAAGCATTTCCGGGGCATTCATTTCCAGCGGCTTTAGCTCGGTCACCTTGTAACCCGCCGGGTCCTTGCCCGAGGAGAGCTGATAATCCATCCACTGCTGCCATTTGCCGTATTCCAGCAGCTTATCTTCGTAAAGGCGTCCGCCAAGCGGCAGCAGACTCTCCAGTACGGTCCACATGTGGCCTTCCGCTTCCGGCTGATGGCGGATTGCCTGTTCCCAGTAGTCGCCGTAGCGGTGCAGATCCGAGTACTGCCGCCGCAGAATCGGAGCGAGCGCGATGAGCCATTTGACCATGCGCGGCCACTGCTCGTCCTGCTCCAGCTCTGCGAGTACATCCGGCAGCCGTTCGGGATAAAAGTCATGCCGATCTGCAGCCTGCTGCAGCGTCTCCAGTGCCTGATCGTCCTGTCCCAGCTGGAAATAAATATAGCTCTGCGCCAGCAGCAATGTAGCTTCAAATGAACTGCTGACTCTTCGTATACCCATCTGCGGCTCTTCCTGAGGAACAGACTGTTCCAGTGCAGAGAGCTCCGCGCCGAGCAGCTGCTGTCCACGATCCAGCGGGAGAACCCAGCTGCGCCAGAACCGATAGTAGCAGGACAGCAGCGCATACGAATCCCGAACTTCCGCCAGCATTTCGCGCCGGATATACGAGAGTGTATCGGTGAGCAGTCGATTATCCTGCTCTTTTTGCAGAGCAGGCAGCGGCTGGGTGAGCTGGGCTTCCAGCAGGTTCTGCATTTCGGTCACTGCGAGCCGGGTATGGTAGCCGAGCGAGAGCGGAGTGGAGCCGGTAATTTTGTGGGTAGGCAGCATGACGCTGCGATAGATCAGCAGCAGTACATTGAGCCGGTATAGGGTTTGTGCTGCCGGTGACAGCTCTGGCTGATGCTGCAGCAGCAACTGCAGCGCCTGCTCGGTATAGTGAACATTGCGAATATTGTCTTCCAGCGGAATTAGCTGCTTTTGCATCTGCTGATGCCAGATAGAGACGGAGTGTCCATCAGAATGCAAAGCGGCATCTGTATGTGTTGTATCTCTAGGTTCCATAGGGTTCATTTCTCCTGCAATAAAGTCGGAATTAATATCCCCTTATTATATCATTGGAAAGTTATGAAATTGGTGTGATCTGATAAAAATATGTAATTGTTCTTCAATGGGTATCGTTGATATGACTGCTGTACAGGGCAGAGAGCAGCAGTGGAATTCCATTTTGATCATAATGTGACATATACATCATAAAATTTTGCCAAAATCCCTTCTAAACTAGCGCTGTTCTCTCAATATTCACCTTTGAAGCCGATATATCTTGTAATGGATAAATAATACGGAAAGATAGGGGTTCACCAGGGAAGGCGATGATTGTGCCGCATCCCTGTTTGCTATCTCATCTGAAAGGAGGATAACATATGGATTTTCACCAGTCGCTGCTTTCCAGCCTGAACGACCAGTCCCAGCTGCGTACCTTGATCGATCTGATTCCCGAATTTATCGTGCTCAAGGACGGACAGGGATGCTGGCTCGTATGCAATAAGCTGGTTATGGATATTTACAGTCTGGAGCTGGAAGATTATCTGAATCGTACCGATCTGGAGATCGCCCGTTACCGCCCGCAGTATACGGCGATTTTCGAATACAATCATCAAACGGATGAGCAGGCTTGGGCCAAAGGCTCACCGCTGCTGGTCGAAAAGTCATTTGTTGCTCCTGACGGTGTACACCGCATATGGGAAGTCATGAAGACGCCCATTTTCGATGAATATGGCAATCGGCATCGGCTGGTCATCGTGAGCCGGGACGTAACCGAACGCAAAAAGGCAGAAGCAGCACTGCTCGCCAGCCAGGAACAGTACAGACTGATCGCCGAGAATATGTCGGATGTCATTACCATGATGACCCCGGAGCGGCGGCTTCAGTATGTCTCCCCTTCGCTGGAGTCGATGCTGGGCTATTCGCCTGAGGAGTTTTATCAACAGGAGCGCTTTTCGATGCTGCACCCGGAGGATCTCGACCGCTTTATTGCCTCTTTTGAAAAGGTTGTGGCTGAACGTGCTGCCCACCTCAAGGAAGAATGTCGTTACCGTCATGCATCAGGGCATTATATCTGGTTTGAAATGAATATGACCTATGTAGCCCGCAGCGGAGAAGATACCGATTATGTGCTAATCGTATCCCGTAACATTATGGAGCGTAAAAATCATGAGCAGCAGCTGCGCTCGCTTGCCTATATGGACCCGCTGACCGGTGTGCCCAACCGCCGCTATCTGGTGAGCCAGATGCATCAGGATATGCAGACCACAATTGATAATGGAACCCTGCTGGGAGTTCTTTATCTGGATATTGACCGATTCAAAGAAGTGAATGATACGCTGGGACACGAAGCGGGTGATGAGCTGCTTGTACAGCTGGTGAAGCGTATAGCTGGAGAGCTCGGACCCATGGACACGATTGCCCGGATTGGTGGCGACGAATTTGTGGTTATTTTGCCGTTGATTACAACACGCAGCTGCATTGAAGAAATCGCCAACCGGATATGCTGGCATCTTCAGCAGCCATGGATGCTTCAATCGCAGCCGGTTGTGACAGGATCTTCAATCGGAGTAGCGGTGTATCCGCAGGATGGAGTAGAGGCGGAAGAGCTGCTGCGTTATGCCGACAAGGCGCTATATAATGCCAAGCGATGCGGCCGGGGACAGGTACGCTTTTACAAAGATCATAGATAAGCATGATGACCGCCAGAGTATGATATGCTGGCGGTTTTGTAATGTAGGCCGGATCATTGGCTGCATCTCTATACTCTATATCGTTACAGCAGCATCAGAATAACGAGCATAATCAGCAGGATCATGATGAATCCCAGCGCCGCCACGACAAACCAGATCAGCACACTGGTTGATTGAAAGCTCCCGTTGTTAATACCGCGCCGCTTGCGGAAATAGCTGTGTGTCGCAAGGCCGAAGACACAGCCGCCCATCAGCACGGCACCGATCCCGCCGATCGAAGCGATCAGATGACCGGTGTGCGCAAACATTTCCGAGCGAAAGGTCAGTCCCGGTGCGAGAAAGCCGATGCCGAGAATGGCGAGACTGGTGCGAATCCAGGCGAGATAGGTTCGTTCATTGGCCAGGTGCTGCTGGGTATATTTCGATTCGTTGGCCGGTTCGGTGTGAGAGGAATCAGGCATACGTATCGCTCCTTAGTTATAGTAATAACGGCGTCTTTTCCCGAAGCTTTCCATTCTGGTATGATAAGCGAAGTAAAGGCGGCTGAATACATATATAGATTATGTTTAACCGTAAAATGGATTTGTATGACAATGCATTGATCATAAAGACTGCTGCTCTATCTAGGACAAGCTTCAATGAGGTGAAAATTTCATGGAAATCAGCAGCTGCGAATGCAGCATATTCGCCTGCCCATAACCGGGTTACGCAAAACATTTTGTCCCGTAAATATGAATTATGTGATAGCATAAAAAGACAAAATCAGACATTTGGGATACAGCTATAATGTAAACGCTATCAATATGACGAAGTGCATATTACACTGCAGTACAGTGAGTGCTGCAGACATATAGACAGAGCGATCCGCAGATAAACAGGAATTTTCGGCATGCTCGTAATCGAACGTACAACCGAGGCATCTGGTGATATAGGGAGTGTCTGAATGAAAGAATTATGCAAAATATTGATCGTAGATGATGAAGTGCTGGTCCGTCAGGGAATCAAGCATTATCTGGTATGGGAACAATATGGATTTCAGATTATCGGCGAAGCTTCCAACGGTAGGGAAGCACTGGATCTGATCGATGAGCTGCAGCCTCACATTGTCATTACGGATATCGTAATGCCGGTTATGGACGGCGAGGAGTTCACCCGGATCGTCAAGCAGAACTACCCGGAGATTGAAGTGATCGTGCTCAGCAGCTATGGGGAATTCAGCTATGTGCGCTCCACGTTCCAGAGTGGGGTAGCCGACTATATTCTCAAGCCCAAGCTGGAGACGCAGGAGCTGCTGCAGGTTTTGCAAAAGACTGCCCGGCGCATCCCTTCCATTGCCTATGACGAAGCGGCCGACGATGAGCAGGTAACTGTCGATCATATTATCGAGAAGCTGGTTGCCGGATACGAGATGGACTATGACCCCGAGATGATCGCCATTCATTTTCCATATAACAGCTATACACTGGTCGGCATTCAGCCACAGCAGCTGCGTACATCCGGCAGCGAACTTACCCTGCAGCAAAAAAGCAGCTATGTCTCCGCCATTAGCGGCCGGTTGGCTGAATGTATCGAGTCCGCCGGTGTACCGGTCAGTTTTCGCCCGGTAGCAGCTGATCCTCAACTGATTATATTTCTATTAAATATGAATTCGGGTGACGAGAACTTTATGACTGCGCAGATTCGGGAGCTTGCCCAGGCGCAGGGAGCGGAGGAGCAGCAGACAGCCTGGGCGATGGGCGAGGCCTTTACCCGTATTGACCAGCTGGGAGTCGTTTACCATCAGCTGGTCAAACTGCTGGAATATCGTTTTTATTTTCCGGAGCGAATACTTATGGTCGAAGCGGAGCTGGGTGAACCTGTATCGCTTCCGGGAGCGTTTAATCTGAAGCAGTTTGCCGAGGAGATGCGGCGCGAGAACTTTGAGTCGGCATTTACCGAGCTGGGCACCTATGTCCAGGCGATGGCCGGCAATTACCGAGCCACACCGTTCGAGCTCAAATCCTTTCTCGGCAACATTATATTTAATATTATTACGCTGCTGGGCAACCAGGATTATGACGTCAAGCAGCTGGATGAAGAGAAATATGACTATTTCCGGGAAATTAACGATGCTGTTCATGTAGAGGCCACTGTGGCGGTATTGAACGAGTTTCTGGATCGGGTGAGTCTGCAGATTCAGTCCCGTTCCTCCCAGAATGGCAGTGCCAATATGAAGATGCTGCTGGAGTATATCGAGGAACATTATGCAGAGCCGCTTAGCCTGACCGGATTGGGACAGCATTTTCATTTCAATCCGTCATATCTGTCGAGCTACTTCACGACGCATACCAAGGAAGGATTCAGCGAGCATCTCAACAAGATCCGGGTGGAAAAGGCTGCCGAGATGCTGCGCACCGACAGTTATTCCATTTCCGAGATCAGCGGCAAGGTCGGCTATTCGGATCACAGCTATTTCACCAAAGTATTCAAAAAGTGGACTGGATTATCCCCGAGCCAGTACCGCCGTCAACATGTACGTGGCTGACCTGCCGCCTGCCGTCGCATACCCGAACAGAAAATGAGTGTGAAGCCAGATGAATTGGAAGAAATATGTGCTCCGGTTTGAGCAGCAGGGATTATTTTTCAAATTGTTTATCGTGATGGTTGTCAGCATTATCGCCGTCTGCCTGCTAACCTCACTGGTGACGATACGAATGTCGGAACGATTGTTCACAGAGACATTCAGCATTACCAATTCCAAAGTGCTTAATCAGATCAAGAGCAGCATGGAATCATTTAACGATTCGATTGTAAATGGAGTAAGCCATGCCTCCCAGAACGGCACCGTCAAAAATTACCTGACCAGCGGAGAGAGCGACTCCATTACCATGTCCAGCTCCTATTTCGCCATGGGACAGCAGATGAAGCAGATCAAGTCAAACGTGGATGCTTATGATGTAGGCATAATCGTGAGCGGTGTCAATGGACGCAGCTACTCGTCTGACTGGTCCTACTGGCCGGTCGATCCGGCGCAACTGGCCAAAAGCAAGCTGACCGAACGCACAATAGCCGAACCAAAGCGGCTGATGTACCAGTATGATGAAGAATCCGCTCAGTCCCGAATGCTCAAGGACAGATATATCGTAGCCTCCAAAGCCTTAATGGAGCGCACCAGCGGATTTCTGTACGGTACCATTTATATCGCGATCAAGGAGCAGGAATTCAAACGCTTCTATAGTAACTTTACGAGTACCGGCAGCGATGTGCTGATCCTGGATGCCAATGGCCGGATCATCTCCAGCAATCAGGAGCAGCTGATAGGCACCTTTTCCCCGGATCTGCTCGGTTATGCCAAAGAAATTAACAAGCAAAAGCTCAATTATAAAAATGCTGACGTGATGGGCAAAAATCATATCATCCTGTCCAACTATATCCCGTCCTATAATATCTACCTGGTCAATATGATCGACCGCGAGTATGCTGTCGGTCAGATCGTCAATGTGCGGGATATTGCGCTGATCTGTATCGGCATCGTCATGGCGGCGCTGCTGACCGTCTTCCTGATCTCCAGACGGCTCACCCAGTCACTGACCCGGCTGGTACGCCAGATGTCGACCATTACGGAAAAGGACTTTGGCAATTATGTGCATGTGACCGGCAGCTATGAAGTGCAGGAGCTGAGCCGTGCATTTAATTATATGCTCGATGAACTGAACGATTATATTGCCCGTCTGCTCCAGACACAGAAAGAACAGCGCAATGCCGAGCTGGCTGCCCTGCAGCGGCAGATCAATCCTCATTTCCTGTACAATACTCTGGCATCGATCAAGATGCTGGTGCAAAAAGGCAACAAGGATACCGCCGCTGAGACGATCAACGCGCTAATCTCGCTGCTGCAGAATACGATCAGCAACGTCAGCGAGACGATCACCATCGAGCAGGAACTGAATAATATGAAGAACTATGTATTCATCAATCATGTGCGCTATGGCAACAAGGTACAGGTCAATTACTTTGTCTCCCCGGATTGCATGGAGTATCATGTACCCAAGCTGATTATCCAGCCGTTTATCGAGAATGCCTTTTTCCATGCCTTTAATGAAAAAGGTGCCGGAGTGATCTATATCCTCGTCTCCAGGCTGGAGGATACGCTCGTCTGTGAAGTGGTCGACAATGGAGACGGCATGGAAGGCCTCGAACAGGGCGAGCAAAGCGTACTGCCTAATCCGAAAAGCAAACGCCAGCTGTTTACCGGAATCGGCATCCAGAATGTACACCATCGCATCACTCTTCTATATGGAGAACAATACGGCGTCACCATCTCCAGCAAAAAAGGAGAAGGCACCAAAGTCAAAATCACTCTGCCCCTGATTGTTGAACAGCAATAGAGAGCAGAATATGGATAATAAGAAATATGGAATTACAGTATATAGAAGGAATACGGGAGCTATCCGTCAATTAGCATTATAGAAATAATAAAAAGATACATCCACTTTGATTTGCCGGAAGAGCAAAGTGGATGTATCTTTTTATATACGCTTATATCGCGTAGTCATAACAACTTACTATGTAATAATAGCTTCACTGCTATTTTGCTTGCCACCCTGAAGTGAAAGCACAATGCTGCATAGCTAATCCATAAAAGAATACTACAGCGATATGCAGCAGAAGAGTGGTATAAGCAAACCGAGGGTGATAGGCAGATTATAATAGAGTACAAGCCAACAAATGAGAGTAGAGTCTATGTAACACAGTTCTTCTGTGAAAACCATATTGGACATCGAACCGATTTATTACATGCAGGAAATGAATGCCTTATTATTTAAGAAGCAGCTTTGACAGCTAAACGAAGCAGCTCTAAAAGCTGAATCATCAACAGAAAAAGAGTCAGAAATAGAGAGTATAAAATTAATTCAAAAAAGGTGTTGCAATAAAAATACGCACATGCTATACTCTAATTCCGGCCAAGAAATAGCCGGTCATCATGAAAGCACACAGCACCATGTGCTGAATCATCATCAAAAACTTCTTCAAAAAAAGTTGTTGACAGATGATTGCCGACATGATAAGATATAAAAGTTGTCACCGAGAGACACGGCGACGATGAAAAAGACTTTGATCTTTGAAAACTGAACAA
>NZ_LAQP01000017.1 GCF_000971965.1 Paenibacillus wulumuqiensis | reverse complement strand
ACCGTTAAGCCCTCCAGCGCCGATGGTACTTGGACCGCAGGGTCCTGGGAGAGTAGGACGTTGCCAAGCGAAAACTGTAAGACTTCCGCTCGAAGAGAGCGGGTATTATTCCCTGATAGCTCAGTTGGTAGAGCACTCGACTGTTAATCGAGTTGTCACAGGTTCGAGTCCTGTTCGGGGAGCCACATGCTCTCATAGCTCAGTAGGTAGAGTGCATCCATGGTAA
The DNA here is from genome assembly GCF_000971965.1 of Paenibacillus wulumuqiensis. GTDB lineage: Bacteria > Bacillota > Bacilli > Paenibacillales > Paenibacillaceae > Saccharibacillus > Saccharibacillus wulumuqiensis. Next base: position 154,564 of record NZ_LAQP01000017.1, on the reverse strand, counting down.
GGATGAGGTCACCGGTTCGAATCCGGTTGAGAGCTTATTAAGTAAGGCCCGTTGGTCAAGGGGTTAAGACACCTCCCTTTCACGGAGGTAACAGGGGTTCGAATCCCCTACGGGTCATATCGTATGGAGACTTAGCTCAGCTGGGAGAGCATCTGCCTTACAAGCAGAGGGTCGGGGGTTCGATCCCCTCAGTCTCCACCATATATATTCTTGATTGTTGGGGATTAGCCAAGCGGTAAGGCAACGGACTTTGACTCCGTCACGCATAGGTTCGAATCCTATATCCCCAGCCATTTGAGAGCCATTAGCTCAGTTGGTAGAGCACCTGACTTTTAATCAGGGTGTCGAAGGTTCGAGTCCTTCATGGCTCACCATTTATTTTATAATTATGCGCGTGTGGCGGAATTGGCAGACGCACTAGACTTAGGATCTAGCGTCTTACGACGTGGGGGTTCAAGTCCCTCCACGCGCATCCTTATTATGCGGACGTGGCTCAGCGGTAGAGCATCGCCTTGCCAAGGCGAGGGTCGCGGGTTCGATTCCCGTCGTCCGCTCCAATATGCGCCCTTAGCTCAGCTGGATAGAGCGTTTGACTACGAATCAAAAGGTCAGGAGTTCGAATCTCTTAGGGCGCGCCATTTTTATTACTGTATATCGGGATGTAGCTCAGCTTGGTAGAGCACCTGGTTTGGGACCAGGGGGTCGCATGTTCAAATCGTGTCATCCCGATTGATGCGGGTGTAGTTCAATGGTAGAACTTCAGCCTTCCAAGCTGATAGCGTGGGTTCGATTCCCATCACCCGCTCCAATATGTAGATAAAGACCGGAAACGGTCTTTTTTTGCTATATACAGGATTTATTAATGACTTTTTCTTTCATAAGGTTTGTATATTCTGCCCATTTTTTATCTTCTTAATATTTGCTTTAATTTTTATTTTCATCTTTCACCTTTTGTCTTTTATCGTTTAATATTTTTTTATCATCTAATACTTAATATTTTCTCTGCTTTAATATCTTGTCTCTTACAAAGTAGCTGAAGTTTAAGATATGCTGCTGTTGAAGCCAGAACATGTACTGTGTAACTTGATGAAGCAAATGTGGATGTACTGTGTGACTTGATACAGCAAATGTGGAAAAAGTATAGTATAATGTTTTTACGCAATAACGCTGTGAAGCATTATGAATGAATGATAGAATCTTTGCATAATTAATCATATTACTCAAATTAATTAAAGTAATCATACTGGCTTTGTTGTATGATGTTAAGAAGATGTGAACCTTTAAATAGAATGAACCACCGGGAACGATAGGAGGAAGAGCATGTCTGAGTTGACAGTCAATGTGAGTAAAAATCATTCTAATAATTTGCTTCGGCGTGATGTACGTTTTTTGGGCAATATCCTGGGAGAGGTACTGGTACACCAGGGTGGCCAGGAGCTGCTGGATATCGTCGAAAAAATTCGTGAGCTGAGCAAATCTTTGCGGGCAGTTTCTTTGCCAGAGGTATTTGAGGAATTCAAAACATTAATTCAGCACTTGGATTCTGACAACAGACACCAAGTTATACGTGCTTTTGCTGTATATTTTCAACTCGTTAATATCGCAGAGCAAAATCATCGTATTCGCCGGAAACGGGATTACGAACGTTCAGCCGGTGAAAATGTACAATCCGGAACCATGGAGAATGCCGTTCAGGAATTGAAAAACAATAACTTTACTGCTGAAGAAGTAGAAGCGATCTTTGCAGACCTTTCACTGGAACTGGTGATGACTGCCCATCCGACAGAAGCAATGCGCCGCGCTATTCTGGATATTCATAAGCGTATCTCAGAAGATGTAAAGCTGCTGGATAATCCAACGCTGACTTTGCGTGAACGGGAGCAGCTGCGTGAAAAACTGCTGAACGAGGTAATTACTCTCTGGCAGACCGATGAACTTCGTGATCGCAAGCCAACTGTGCTCGATGAAGTGCGTAACGGAATGTATTATTTTCATGAGACGCTGTTCGATGTACTGCCTGAGCTGTATCAGGAGCTGGAGCGTTCACTGTCCAAGCATTATCCTGATCATGACTGGCATGTACCGGGCTTCCTGCGCTTTGGTTCCTGGATTGGTGGAGACCGTGATGGTAATCCATCCGTTACTGCGGATGTAACCTGGAAAACCCTGCAGATGCAGCGTAAGCTGGCTATCCGCGAATACCAACGTATCCTGCGCGAGATGATGCAATCACTGAGCTTTAGCACGACGATTATTGACGTGTCTGAAGATCTGTTATCTTCCATTCAAAAGGACCGTCTGCATGTAACGATCGACAAGATCTACAGCTGGAATAATGAAAATGAGCCTTATCGGATCAAGATCGCCTATATGCTGCGCAAGCTGAGCAATATCGGTGATGACTCCAAGCAGGGCACTACAGAACGTTACAACGATGTCTCTGAACTGCTCGAAGACCTGAGGGTGATCGATAAGAGTCTGCGTCATCATTATGCGGATTATGTAGCGGATACATATGTAAAAAAAATGATCCGCCAAGTAGAGCTATTCGGATTCCATACGGCTACACTGGATGTGCGTCAGCATAGCCAGGAACATGAGAATTCGCTCAAAGAAATCCTTGCCAGTATGGAGATTGTGGAGGACTACTCCAAACTGCAGGAAGAAGAGAAAATTGAGCTGCTCGGCAAGCTGTTAAGCGATCCGAGACCAATCACTTCTCCTTATTTCAAATACAGTGAGACTACGGAAGAATGTCTGGCTGTCTATCGTACAATTCATAAGGCACAGCAGGAATTTGGAACCAACTGTATATCCAGCTATCTGATCAGTATGACGCAGGGAGCAAGTGATATCCTGGAAGTGATGGTATTCGCCAAAGAGATGGGTCTCTTCCGCCAATTGGCAGATGGCAGTGTGCAGTGTACATTGCAGGCGGTTCCGTTATTTGAAACGATCGACGATCTGCATGAAGCGCCAAAAATTATGCGTCAGGTACTTGATTTGCCAGCTTACCGCAAAGCGGTAGCCGCAATGAATGATCTGCATGAGATTATGCTCGGTTATTCGGACAGCAACAAGGACGGGGGCGTCGTTACAGCCAACTGGGAACTTCGTCTGGCTTTGAACGATATTACGGCGATGGGACAGGAATACGGCATCAAGCTGAAATTCTTCCATGGTCGCGGAGGTGCACTCGGTCGTGGTGGTATGTCACTGGACCGCAGTATTCTCGCCCAGCCGCCTCATACGATCGGTGGAGGCATCAAAATCACTGAACAGGGAGAAGTATTATCTTCCCGTTACTCGCTGCAGGGGATTGCTTACCGCAGTCTGGAGCAGGCTATCTCCGCGCTGATTCGCTCAGCCACCATTGCCAAAATAGGGCAGCCTGCAGGCGAAGACAATCAGGAGTGGGATGAGATCATTCGCGGTATCTCGGAAGTGTCTCTGGATAAGTACCAGGAACTGATTTTCCGTGATCCGGACTTTATGAGTTTCTTCAAACAGTCGACACCGCTGCCGGAGGTAGGGGAGCTCAATATTGGTTCCCGTCCTTCCAAACGTAAGAACAGCGACAGATTCGAAGATCTACGGGCAATTCCATGGGTGTTTGCCTGGACACAGAGTCGTTATCTGCTGCCGGCATGGTATGCTGCCGGAACAGGACTGCAGCATTTCTACCAGGATCAACCTGAGAATATGGCTGTACTGCAGAAAATGTACAAAGAGTTCCCATTCTTTACTACACTGATCGACACTCTGCAGATGGCGATTGCCAAAGCAGATCTGACGATTGCCCGTGAGTATGCAGGCATGTGTCAGGATGATCAGTCCCGTACACGTATTTTCGGAATGATCGAGTCTGAATTCAACCTGACTCGTGATCTGGTACTGCAAATTACAGGGCAGCAGGATATTCTCGATAATGTACCTGTTATCCAGGAATCGGTTCGTCTGCGTAATCCGTATGTCGATCCGCTCAGTTATTTGCAGGTCCAGCTGCTCAGTGAGCTGCGTCAGATTCGTGAAGAAGGTTCAGACGATCCGGAACTGTTGCGCGAAGTGCTGCTGACGATCAATGGTATTGCGGCGGGATTGAGAAATACGGGCTGATGCGGGAGAGACATCTTACCTTGGTCAGCTGATTCGGCTGGTTTAACCAAACAAGCTGAAATGAAATACGCTGGCTGGGGAGAAAGACTTTTGCTGCAAGGTAGGCAGTTCGCTCAGATGTAAAATAACTTCATCAGAGGTCCAACCACTTCAGATGAATATTTGTATATTTAAACTGAGGTATATAACAAATAGGGTGCAATAAACTGGTGTGTAATAAACAGATGTATAATAGTCAACGATGCAAATAGACTGAAGTATGCAGTAACCCAGGTGTTCAATAAACCCGTTATGCAATAAACAATAAAAGGCAGACATTGTGCAATCATAATGTCTGCCTTTTATTATTGGGTATCCATCATAACAAGCAACAAGCATCCTGGAGATAAAAAGATGAAATATGAGCAAAAGAGTTGTCCGGAAAAGAGATGCAAAGAAGTGAGAAGCAACAAGAAGAGAAGAGAAGAGAAGACATGAAGAGACATGAGAAGAAATTAAAAAAACAAAAGAATGCAGATGAGAAGAAGCCCGGTTTTACAGCTGAATGGGGATCGGATTATATAAATCATCGGTATTTATGTCCATTTGACTGTAAAAATACCTCTATTTTCTGATAAATCAAAGAAGTTTGAAAGAAACGGATGATTAAGATTGCAATTTAAGGTATCATCCATTACGATTTTAATTGGATTGTAAAATGGCTTTACCGAACAATATACATACCGGGAACTGAGTCTGGGGGAGTGATGGTGGATAATCTGGATACGAGATTAGTCAAATTGGCGCTAAAAGGTGATCAGCGCGCATTTGCCGAAATCGTTGATTTATACAAAGATAAGATATTTCATTTGGGTTACCGTATGCTGAGCAATCGTCATGAAGCGGAAGATGTGGTACAGGAGACGTTTTTGCGGGTCTATAAAAGTCTGGATCGTTATGATCCGAAGCAAAAATTCTCCACCTGGATCTACCGGATTGCTACGAATCTGTGTATCGACCGGCTGCGTAAGCGCAAACCGAGCTTCTCACTCGATGCAGAGTTGAATGATCAGGACAATACAGACGGTTACGCATTGATTCCGGGTGATGAACGTACGCCGGAAAGTGAATACCTGCTTACAGAGACACAGCAGCTGATTCACCAGGCGATTGATTCCCTGCCGGATAAATACAAAACGGTCATGATTCTGCGTTATTTGCAGGAACTGTCCCTGCAGGAAATTAGCGATGTCATGGATATGCCGGTAACGACGATCAAAACCCGTGTTCACCGCGGACGGGAATTTCTGCGCAAAAAGCTGGAATCAAAGCTGTAATAGGCATACCGTATTTTATTTGGGGTCCGGGTACTGGCGGAGGCCGGTATTTCGGGCTGTTCACATGCATAAATACAGTAGTAAGTTGGATATGCTGTACGTATGGTATGTTTTGTTCCTGCAGCAAGAGATATAGCAAAATAATTGGAACGAGCGGTTTTTTGCTTCGACGGGATGCATCATTTTTTTGGACATTGCTACAAAAATCAAAAAAAAGCTTCGGGTTTATGAAACGGTTTGAAACCTGCAGCGTATTTAACAGAGTATTCGCAGTTCCAGACATAGTCCGGCTGTGATATGATGCTGGAATAATTATATAAAAGAAAGGAATGGCTCATATGGATTGCAAACTGGCCGTCTCATTTATACATGAGTACCTGGACGGCGACTTACCTGATGAACAGGCGAATGAGCTCAAGCAGCATATGGCTGAATGCTCAGAGTGCCGTGCAGTTTTTAAAGAATTGGAGCAGACTGAACTGCTTATGTTTGCCGTCAATCACCGCAAGCCGCCAGTATCTGATGAGCTCACCGATCGAATTATGCAGGCTCTTCCCAAGAAGAAGCAGCCGCATGCCTGGACGACCTGGTTAAAGAGACATCCGGCGTTAACGGCAGCAGCCGCATTTTTCGTGATTCTGCTCGGTACACTTCCATTCTGGAATGAAGGTCCTGAAATGATCGTCAAAGGACAGAATCTGGATCAGGTTGTGATTGAAGGAAATACGGTGATCGTACCGGAAGGCAAGACTATTGCCGGTAATTTAACTATAGAAAAAGGGCAAGCCAGGATATATGGTGATGTCGAAGGCAATGTAACTGTCATCGACGGCAGCATATTTCAAGCAAGTACAGCCCATATCTCGGGACAGGTTCAGACTGTAGATCAAGCGGTAGGCTGGCTTTGGTACAAAATTTCAACTGCATTCTCAGAAGTCGCCTCTACTAATTAAATGACTTTTCGTAAGGCGCCTCTTATTTAGATGGCGTCTTTTTTGCATGTTCACGGATAAAACGTGTAAAATAAAGCAGAGAACGCCAGATAGACTGGATTGCACAAGAAGCCGTTTGCTGCTGCCAAATGAAAAGTTATAGGGATTTTATGAAAAAGGTAGTAAATTTAACGGCAGGTTAGGGTAATATTATATATTATACTGCTAATAAGCACGGTAACGGGGTTATGATTAAAGGTGCGAGTAGTTCTGGCCGACAGTGCAATATAATATATAAAGTACGCTAACAGCCTGAACCGGGCCTGCACGGAGGAAAATACGCAGGCGGCGGATATACCAGGTTAAAGGTCCACCAGATAGAACATAACGGGGGTTGCAGTATGGAGTATTTTGCGGACTTGACTTGGAAAGATTCCATTAAAGATATAATCGATATATTAATCGTAACGTACATCATTTATCAGCTGATTCTTCTGGTACGGGGTACCCGGGCGGTGCAGCTGTTAAAGGGTATTCTCGTGCTCGTCGTCATCTGGGCGCTTAGTACCTGGTTTGATCTGTATACGCTAAAATGGTTGATGAACCAGGCATTTACCTTTGGTGTGCTGGCTGTATTTATCATTTTCCAGCCGGAACTGCGCAGAGGTCTGGAGCAGCTCGGACGCGGCAAAATCTTTGGACGTACGATAGCGGAAGATGAAGAGATCACCCGAATGATCAATGAGGTGATCAAGTCTGTCAATTATCTGTCCAGGCGGAAAATCGGTGCATTGATCGTATTTGAACGGACGACCGGATTGAACGAATACACGGAATCGGGTATCAAAATGCAGTCGGTTGTCAGTTCGGAGCTGCTTATTAATATTTTTATACCCAATACGCCACTGCATGATGGCGCCGTCATTATACAGGGTCAGCAGATTTCAGCGGCAGCCTGTTATCTGCCGCTGTCCGAGAATCCTTTTATCAGCAAAGAACTGGGCACACGTCACCGGGCAGCGATCGGTATCAGTGAAGTCGGTGATGCGCTGTCGCTGATTGTATCCGAGGAAACCGGGCAGGTCTCTCTTGCAATGAATGGACAGGTTATTCGTGATATTAACGAAGAATCTCTTATCTCCAAACTGCATGAAGCACTTAAACCCAATGTAACGACAAAGGAGAAAAAGAGCCTGTTCTGGAAGCGAAAGGGGGATAACAAGGATGATGGACAAATGGATCAGTAATAACACGGTAGCTAAAGTACTGGCACTGGTAGTAAGCATACTGCTGTGGATTATGGTCCATATGGATAACAATACCCTTCCCATGCAATCTTCAGCTTCCCAGGTAGGCACCAGTGTAATTAATGATGTACAGGTACAGCCTTATGGATTTGACGAGGATAAATATGTATTAAAATCGATCGAGCCTTCGACAGTCAGTATCGAAGTAAGGGGAACACGCCCGGATCTGCTGCCTTCGGATAGCTACAAGGCCAAAGTGGATCTGAGCCAGATCAAAGGGCCGGGTACGGTTAGCCTGCCGCTGATCACGGATACGCCTGCGAGTGTGCAGTATGTATCCTCTACGCCTAGTGTGGTAAAAGTAACGATTGAAGAGAAAACATCCAATGCCTTTGTGCCGGAGATTGTAGCGCAAGGAGAGCCTGCACAGGGCTATCAGAAGGGCAATCCGGTCGTTACTGATGGAACAGACAAGGTAAGTGTTACACTGCCGCAGAGCCGCCTGGAAGACGTACAGAAGGTACAGGGTGTGATCAGTATAGCTGGCGCAACCGATACGGTATCGAAAACTGTCGCATTGACGGTCTATGACAAGTCCGGCAATGTTATGAAGGATGCAATCATCTCACCGGCCTCCGTAAAAGTCGAAGTACCGATCGGAGCGGCCACAAGAACACTGCCGCTCAATCTCAGTTATACCGGACAGCTGCCAAACAGCCTGGTACTGGCTGGTACAGAGGTCAGCGCAGATGAGATTACGGTATATGGTTCGGAATCCGCACTGGCTGCGCTGGGCGATTCGATTACCGCATCTGTCGATCTGAGCTCCATTGAGCAGGCAGGGACCGTCACACTGACAGCCAAGCTGGATCTTCCCGCAGGGACAGAACGAGTCTCGCCTTCTTCCGTACAGGTGAAGATTACGACAGAGGAATTCTCCGAGCGGGTGATCCAGAATGTGCCGATAGGTCTGGTAGGAACAGGTTCCAATGTAGAAGCCGTAATCACCAAGCCACAAAGCAAACAGGTCAGCTTGAATATCAAAGGTTCTCCGGAAGCACTACAGGCCGTGAAGCTGGAAGATATCAAGGCAACCGCTAATATCAGCGGACGTGGTCCGGGTACCTATACGATTCCGGTTCAGATTGTACTGCCGGAGACGGTTAGTCTGACTGATCCGGGGATCAAGCTGAACGCAACAGTTACGATTACCGAGAAGGCGGGCAGTACCGGATCAGACAGCGGGACCGAGACGGATAATGGACAAAGTAACGGCTCCAGTGCTGCAGAAGAAGGAGAGGCTCAATCTGGTACGGGTAATCCTGTACCGGATAGCTCCAACCCGGAGCAGCCAGGAAGCAGTACCGGCACAGGCAGCGAACAGCAGCCGGAAACGCCTTCAGCAGAGGGAACTCAGCCGGAAAGCAGTGCACCGCCCTTGTCCAGCACGGAGCCGGCACAACCGGTCGCTCCTGAGGAGGGTACCCAGCAGAAGCAGGGTTCTGTCAACCAGAATGGGGAAACTACAACAAGTGCCAAAGCAGTTTTCACCACAACCTATCACTAAATTATTCAGATATGAACAGAATCGCTATTGACAGCAAGGTAGGGAAGACGTATAAAGAAGTGGTTGTCTGATGCAGTCTGGCCGGCGACGGGATAATAGAGTCGCTGCTGCCAGGCTGCTTTTAGACGGTTCAAACAACAATGAAATTTACTATTAATATCATAAGGGAGCACAACTATGGGTAAATATTTCGGAACAGACGGTGTACGTGGGGTAGCGAATAAAGAATTAACAGCAGAGATGGCTTATCAAATCGGCCGCTGTGGGGGTTATGTACTGACACATGGTGCAGACAAGCCGACTGTAGTCATCGGAATGGATACCCGTATATCCGGCCTGATGCTGGAATCTGCGCTGATCGCAGGTATGCTGTCCATTGGCGCGCACATTATTCGTCTCGGTGTCGTGAGCACACCTGCGGTAGCTTACATTACCCGTTTACTTAAAGCGGATGCCGGTGTAATGATCTCCGCTTCACACAACCCGGTACAGGATAACGGTATCAAATTTTTTGGCGGCGACGGATTCAAACTATCCGATGAAACGGAACTGCAGATCGAAGCACTGATGGATGCTGCAGAAGACAAGCTGCCACGTCCGGTAGGCGCAGAACTGGGAACGATTGTTAATGATGATACATCCAAATACAAATACCTGGAACATCTGAAATCTACGATTACCCATTCTTTTGAAGGTGTGAAAATTGTAATGGACTGTGCGAACGGTGCTGCTTATGAGCTGGCTCCTGCTTTCTTCAAAGAACTGGGTGCGGAAGTAATCGCTATCGGTGCAGAACCAAACGGTCTTAACATTAATGACCACTGCGGCTCCACCCATCCGGAGAAGCTGAAAGAGGAAGTTCTGCGTCATGGTGCGCAGATCGGTCTGGCTTTTGACGGAGATGCCGATCGTCTGATCGCTATTGATGAAAAAGGGGAAGAAGTCGATGGCGATTACATCCTCTGTATCTGCGGAGATGCAATGAATCGCGCGGGCAAGCTGAAAGATAGCACAATCGTATCTACGGTAATGAGCAATATCGGATTCTACAAAGCGACTGAAGCCCTGTCGCTGCGCACTGCACAGACAGCTGTCGGTGACCGTTATGTTATGGAAGAAATGAGACGTGGTGGTTATACGCTTGGTGGCGAGCAGTCCGGTCATGTTATTTTCCTCGATTACATTACAACTGGTGATGGTATCCTGACCGCTGTACAGCTGGTCGATACGCTCGTAGGCTCCGGCAAATCGCTTAGCGAACTGAAGTCCATGATGAACAAGTATCCACAGGTACTCGTCAACGTACGTGTAGAGAGCAAAGCGCGCTATGAAGGCAATACGGCGATCGCAGCTGCGGTAAAAGCAGTCGAAGATCAGCTGGGCAGTAACGGCCGCGTACTGGTGCGTCCATCCGGTACGGAATCCCTGATCCGTGTAATGGCGGAAGGCCCCGATAAAGAAGAGCTGGAGCAGTATGTTGCCCAGATCGCAGACGTGGTGAAAAAAGAACTCGTTTAATAAAGTGAATAAGGCCAGCAAAATGATCAAGCAGAAAGCTGTCCGGAAGACAGCAGTCTTTCCGGCTAGCATATAGCAAGGTAAAGACAACGAACAGAGCTACAAGGTTCGTTGTCTTTTTTATATCAAAGTTAGTACAGGAAGACGGTCAAAGGGGCTACTACGGTTCTGTGTCTCTGCTGGATAAATAACAAAGCGCTATAAATGGATATAAATGTAAATCGATCAGATGTTTCCGGTTAATCTGCTGCTGATTGTGTTAAATGATTCATGTGAATAGTGGATACATGCATATAATGTCACATCAACAGTGCTTATTTTGCTCATGATAACGATGTCACATTTTTATCATTGCCTTATCCCTCAAACATGAATATAATGAAAAAGTTGCTATTTGTAATATAACTGTAACATTACAACAGCAGCATGACTTCAGACAGAAAGTGAGGATCGTGATGTTAATAAGCAGGACCAAGCGCCAGAGCTCGAAGAGACGGAGAAAGTAAAAATCGAGCTGACGAGGTGAAGGTGTTCGAAACATTCGGCGGGGACCTTCCGGTGACGCATCAGACCGCAAATTGGAATCCAAATGCAGAGAGTGATCTCTGCCACAAAGATCCATTCGATGCCAGCTAAATCATTATAAGAATGTACATGTGACATGAATAGAAATACAGAATTATCAAATGTGCATTCGCTATGAATCTATAATTGCATAATCCTGATTTCTATTCCTCATGTACTACCTAACGTCAACGGACGTATTATCGAACGGAGGAATATAAACATGTGTGGTATTGTTGGATATATTGGAGATAAAAATACGCAGGAAATTTTGGTGGACGGGCTTCGCAAACTGGAATATCGCGGGTACGATTCCGCAGGTATCTCCGTATTTACAGACAGTGGTCTGCAGGTTGTTAAGGCACAGGGCCGTATGGCTAACCTAGAAGCAAGACTGGAGCAGCATCCACTGATCGGCAGAGCGGGTATCGGACACACACGCTGGGCGACTCACGGTAAACCATCGGATGTTAACTCCCATCCACACACAGACGAGAAGCAAAAATTCTCTGTTGTACACAACGGCATTATCGAGAACTATCTGGAACTGAAAGATGAACTGATCCGTTCCGGTATTCATTTTGTATCCGAGACCGATACCGAGGTTATTGCACACCTGGTTGCTCGTGAATACGAAGGCGATATCGTCAAAGCTGTTCAAAAAGCAGTTACTTACATGCGCGGTGCATTTGCACTTGGCGTTCTGACAGAGCATGAGCCGGACAAACTGGTAGCTGTTCGCCAGGCAAGCCCGCTCGTTATCGGCGTAGGTGAAGGCGAGAACTTTATCGGTTCCGATATCCCGGCGATTCTGAAATATACACGTAATGTCTACATTCTGAATGATGGTGAAATGGCTGTTCTGACCAAGGATGCTGTTGAGCTGATGACGATTGAAGGCAACTTTATTTCCCGAGAAATGATCCATGTGGATTGGGATGCAGTTACTGCAGAAAAAGGCGGTTTTGACCATTTCATGCTGAAAGAAATTCACGAGCAGCCAAAAGCTTATCGTGATACGATGCTGGGTCGTGTAAATGATGATGGCAAAGGCGTTCATTTCAGCGATCTGAAACTGACACCTGAGCAAATCCGCAATATCCGCAATGTACAAATCATTGCTTGTGGTACAGCTTACCATGCAGGTCTGGTAGGACGTAATATTATCGAGAAGCTGGCTCATATTCCGGTAGAAACGGATGTAGCTTCCGAATACCGTTACCGTTCCCCAATCATCAACAAAGATACACTCGTGATCGTTGTCAGCCAGTCCGGTGAAACGGCAGATACACTGGCAGCACTGCGTGAAGCACAGGCCAATGGTGCTCATGTTATTGCTATCACCAACGTGGTAGGCAGCTCGATCGCCCGTGATGCTGATGATGTGATCGCTACACTGGCAGGACCGGAAATTGCCGTAGCATCTACTAAAGCATACACTTCCCAGCTGATCGCGTTCTATCTGTTCGGTCTGTACATGGCTGAGATCCGCGGCACACAGACAACTGAAGAGATTACACGTACACTGGCAGCGATGGATTCCCTGCCGGAGCAGGTAGAGAAAGTACTGGAAATGGCACCGGAAATCAAGACCTATGCCGAGCATATCGCTCAGCACAAACACCTCTTCTTTATCGGACGCGGTGTGGATTATGCAGTGGTACAGGAAGGCTCTCTGAAACTGAAAGAGATCTCCTACATCCACTCCGAAGCATATGCAGCAGGCGAACTGAAACACGGTACTCTGGCTCTGATTGAAGAAGGCATCCCGGTTATCGCTCTGGCGACTCAGGAAGATGTACTCGAGAAAACCGTCAGCAATATCAAGGAAGTCAAAGCTCGCGGCGGCGAAGTGATGGTTGTATCTTATGAAGAGAACCGCGAGGATCTGCTGAAATCGGTAGATACCGTGATGACCATCCCAAGAACACTGCCAATCCTGAGCCCGGCTCTGTCGGTCGTTGTGCTGCAGCTGCTGGCTTACTACGCTTCTCTGGCGCTGGAACATGATGTGGACAAACCACGTAATCTGGCGAAGAGCGTAACCGTTGAGTAGTATTCATTGAATTGCTTGAATAACATCACTTATGGGATGATCTCATTCATTCCTGTATAAAATAATATACAGAAAATGCACCCTTTTACTGAATACCGGAACCCAATGTGGGTAACCCGGTGAACAGGAGAGGGTGCATTTTTTATGGGCAAAATGATTAGATGGGAACCTATTATTTCAGTGTACCGGAATATTGGACACTACAAGACTAGAGCACTAAAATACTGGAATACGAGAACATGAGAACACGAGAGCATGAGAATATGAGGGCACCAAAATACCGGAGTACGAGGCCACCAGAATAACAAAGGGTCTGAACCAACTATTTTCTTTATGGTTGGAAGCGGTAGCCGGCTCCCCAGACGGTCTGGATATACCTCGGATTACCCGGGTCTTCTTCAATCTTCTCGCGCAGCCGGTTGATGTGCACGGCTACTGTCGCATTATCGCCTACCGAATCAAATCCCCATATACGTTCGTACAGCGTATCTTTGCTGAACACAATATTGGAATTCACCACCAGAAAATGAAGCAGGTCAAATTCCTTTTTCTTGAGTTCCAATTCACGGCCCTGGAGATAGGCACGGTGGGCATCGGTATTGATAACAAAGGAACCGATCTCGATCGTACCGCTCTGCTGGGCAGCTCGATTGCCGCCTTTAAGACGAGCGTACTGTGCCAGATTGGATTTGACCCTGGCGACCAGTTCATTGGGGGAAAAGGGCTTGACGATATAATCATCGGCACCCAGTCCAAGCCCGCGGATCTTGTCGATATCCTCCTGCTTGGCGGTGACCATCAGGATAGGGATATCCAGCTTTTCTCTCAGCTGACGACATACGGCAAATCCATCCTGTCCGGGCAGCATCAGATCGAGCAGAATCAGCTGGAATTGTCCGGATAACGCTCTGTCTACACCGGTAATTCCATTGTCCGCGATCTCCACGGCAAACTGGTTAATCTCCAGATAGTCCCGCTCGATCGCGGCAATAGCCTCATCGTCTTCAATAATAAGTATCTTTTTCACTGTAGTGCACCTCCTACCGGATCACCGGCAGATGAATCTCGATACAGAGACCGCCTGCCGGCGATAGTTTGGCTTCAATATGGCCGCCCATGCGTTCGACGGCTTTGGCTGTAATCGCGAGTCCGAGTCCGCTGCCTTTGTGAGGAAGATTACGGGATGGATCACTGCGGTAGAACGCATCAAATAATTTGCCCAGCGATTCTTCTGGAACACCGGGACCATTATCGGTCAGCCGAATGAGCAGCTGCTGATCCTCCAGCCGGGTGCTGATACGGATATGACAGCGCTCCTTGTCTTTGTAATTCAGACTATTTTCCAGAATATTCGTAAATATGCTGTCAAACTGTACCTGATCAGCGATAATTAGGGCCGGTTCATTGGAAACATCCAGCTCGATATCCAGACCTCTGGACCAGTATTCTTCCGCAGTCGCCCGGATCAGGGAAAGCAGCTCCTGATTCACATCCAGCCGCTCGGGATCGTATGGATAATCACCCATATCCATTTTGGAAAATAGGAAAATTTTGGCTACCATACGATCGATATCTTCCGCCTTGGTCTTGATCATCGAGATATAGTTGTGACGGGATTCCGGGGTGCTGGCTACGCCATCCAGTAGACCTTCGGAATAGGCACGGATTGAGGTCAGGGGAGAGCGAAGATCATGGGAGATGCTGGCGAGCAGTTCCTTGCGATTCTCCTCCTGTCTCTGGATCAGATGCAGCGATTGCTTGAGCTGTACAGCCATATCGTTAAAATCCCGGCAGACCGAAGCAAATTCATCGTTGTTCGGATAATGGATATGCGCATCCAGATTACCGTCGCGGATCTCGTGCACGGCATGCACCAGATTATCCAGCGGCTGCCGGATATGCCTGAAAACAAAGTGGGTCAGAAAGCGATTGGTAAAGATGACGGTAATAATAGTTCCGATCCCGAGCAGTACCAGAAAAGCATTGCTCAAAAAGCGGTATAGTTCATAACTGCCGTCGCTGGAATTATATTTGGCAAATTTGCTGAAAATCGCTACCGTATACGTTTTGCCATCTACATCTATATTCTGCACATAGACACTTTCCTGATCCATGGTCAGACTGGCATCACCAGGCAGCATTTGAATTGCCTTCATCATTTTGTTGTCGCGGTCGATATCCGTTATGCCAAAGGTATAGATTGGCTGTCTGGCCGAATAGATGCTCAGCTTCATCGTGTTCTTTTTCAGATATTGATTCAGCTTCCGGATTTTCTGCGGGTCCGGGCTTTGCTGGTTATGGATAAGTTCCCGCGTGGCGTTAAGCAGCATATCCGGATCTTCATAGATGCTGTTTTCACTTTCATCGATACTTTTCCAGTACTGATTGGACAGGAAGATGCCTGCCAGAATAATGATGACAGAAATAAATACAGGTATTACAACCATAAGAATGTTGGAGATCACGAGGCGCTGTTTAATTGTCATACCTTTATCCTTTCTGTGATCATTATGAGGGAATCTATTTATGCTGACGCGATCTGGCTATGACTTCGGTAAATGAAGCTGTGAATGGCATGCTCCGCTGTGTCATCAGTCGGTACGTAGTGCATGGATTGGCCGCAGCCGGGAAGCTTTGTAGGCCGGACTGATACCAAATACGAGACCGATAAAAAAGGAAAACAAAAACGAGATCAGCACGATATCCCAGGCGTAATCGATAGGATTACCGAGGAGCTTGCTGGCCAGGGAGGTCAGCCCAATGCCTGCCCCTATACCGATCAATCCGCCAAAGCTGCTCAGTACGATGGACTCGAACATAAACTGCATCAGAATATTGCTTTTCTTGGCACCCAGTGCTTTGCGGATGCCGATTTCCCGGGTACGTTCATTAACGGACATAATCATGATATTCATAATCCCGATACCGCCGACAATGAGGGAGATACCTGCAATACTGGCGAGGGCGGTAGACATCATCGCCGAGGTTTTCTCCGAACTCTCAATCATCTCCTGCGCATCAAATACATTGTAGGCTTCCGGATGATTTTTGAATTTATGGTTTAGACCGGCTTCTAGCTGGGCTTTGACTGACGGAACATCCTGCCGGTTCACTGCTTTGACGACAAAGGACTGAATGCCTTTGGTCTGCAAAAAGCGCTCGGCTGTAGCGATGGGAATCAGTACTTTGTCATCGTTCGAGCCGCTCAGGTCAGAGCCTTTGGGCTGGAGCACGCCCACTACTTTAAAAGGTATTCCATTTAGCCGTACATCCTGACCGACCGGATTGCCGGCACCATACAGCTTGCTGGCAACCTCGGAGCCCAGTACAGCGACTGCCTGGCGATACTGGCTGTCGATATCCAGCAGGAAACGGCCGGCCCGGAGCTGATAATTTTTGAGAGGGCGGTAATTGGGTGTTACGCCTTCCAGTGAGGCATCCGTATGACGATTGCCGGATTTGGCAGTAGCACTGCCGGAAATGGTAGGAGAGACCAGATCGACGCCCTGAAGCTGACTGAAGGCATCTACCTCTTCATAGGTGAGTGAACTGGTTACTCCCATTCCCATAATGGATACCATCAGCTGGTTGGTACCCAGGCCGTCAAATTGCCCGGTGATCTGATTGGTAAAATTCCGTCCGACCGATACGACCAGAATAACGGAGGATACACCAATAATAATACCAAGCATGGTCAGAAAGGAACGTATTTTGTTACCAATCACGCTTGTCATGGCCATCCGTATACTTTGAAAGAAGATCATAATTCAATCCTCCGATCTTCAGCGACCTGGCCATCATGAATACGGATGACCCGTTTGGCCTGCTCGGCGATCTCCAGATCATGGGTGATCAGAATGATGGTATGTCCCTGTGCATTCAGCGACTGCAGCATACTCATTACTTCTTTGCCTGTCTTGGGGTCCAGGGCACCTGTCGGTTCATCCGCCAGCAGCAGTGGAGGCTGACCGGCCAGTGCACGGGCAATTGCTACGCGCTGCTGCTGGCCCCCGGACAGCTGATTGGGACGGTGATGCATTCGTTCCTGCAGACCGACTTTGATCAATGCTTCCTCGGCGTTTCTTTTTCGTTCCCGGTAGGAGACGCCACGATAGATCAGGGGAAGTTCTACATTTTCAATAGCCGACAGCTTGGGCAGCAGATTGAAATTTTGAAAAATAAAGCCGATTTTCTCGTTGCGGATTCGGGCCAGACGGTTATCCGACAGTTTGCGTACATTTTGTCCATCCAGCAGATAGTTACCTTCATTCGGTAGATCCAGGCAGCCGATCATATTCATCAATGTCGACTTGCCTGATCCGGAAGGGCCGATAATCGCTACGAATTCGCCATGATCGATAGTAAAGGAGATGCCCTGCAGAATCAGCGTACGCTGCCCTGCCATCGTGTAGCCATGCTGCAGATTCTCCATCCGGATCAGCGGTTCTGTACTCATTGGCTGCCGCCTCCAGTGGAAGAACTACTGTCGGTTGATGTACTGGTACCGGTGGAAGAGCTGCCATCGGTTGATGAGGCACTGCCTGCAGATGATGTGCTACCTGTCGAGGTATTAGTGCTGCTATCTGTAGAAGAAGTGCTATCCGTCGAGGTACTGCTGCTGTCTGCGGAAGAAGTACTGCCGGCAGAAGAACCGGAAGTGGAGCTGCTGTCGGTTGAACTGCCATCTGCCGAAGAGCTGGAATCAGTGTTCGCCGCAGTGTCACCCTCCGCTGAAGTGTTACTGTCGACAGCCACCTCTCCTGTATCGGTGGCAGAGCTATCCATGGCGGCATCGGTACCGTCCATGGATAATCCGACTCCGCCAAACATATCAGCCTCCGGTCCAATGATCTGGTCGCCTTCTTTGAGACCGCTTTTCACTTCGATCAGGCTTTCATTATGAATCCCGACCTTGATTTCTTTCTCTATAGTGGCAGGTGGAGTACCTGCTGGTGCCTGTGGATCAGGCTTGCCCTGCAGCTCGACAAAGTATTTGCCATCCCGCTGGGTAACGGTCTCGATCGGAAGAACGAGAATATTCTTTTTCTCTTCCACAAAAATAGTGGCCTGGGCCGACATGCCTGCTTTGGCATTGGGAGCCTTGTCCATATGAATCGTAACGGCAAAGGTGGATACACCGTTTTTGATCGCTCCTTCATTGGCGATAGCAGATACCTGACCCGTATAAATCTGGTCAGGTAAGGCATCCAGCTGTACCGAAGCTTTCATGCCCATATGAATTTTGGGAATATTCATCTCATCGACCTGAATCGTGGCGCTCAGGTCCTGATAGTCTACGATAGTGAATACTTCTGCGCCATTACTGACCGCTCCGCCGGGCACGATGTTGACTTTGGTAATTGTACCGCTGACCGGAGCAACCAGCGGATTATGGGGAATCTGATCTTTTTGCAGCAGAGCGATCTCTTCTTGGGTGGTGGCAATGTCGGTTTTGGCTTTTTCAATTGCCAGCTTGGCACTATCTATATCGGTCTGAACAGTGCTGTCCATAACGAGCTGTTTGTATTGTTCCTGCTTGTCGTGCAGGTCGGTCTGCTGCTGCTTGAGTGTAGTTACACGCTGCCGCATATCTTTGGAGACATCGGCGCCTTTGTAAGTCATCAGCACCTGTCCTTTTTTGACATTCATATTCAGTGTGCCGAGCACCTGATTCACATTGCCTTGATCAGCAGCATAGACGGTCGTCTGCTTGGTGGCTTTGGTGGCTCCGGAGCCTTTGATCTGAACAGAGATGTTATCTTTTTGTACAGTAATCAGATTGGGCGGGATGACAGGTTCCGGCTCGGGTTTTGGCCAGAAATGGTAGATGGATACGGCTGCCGCAGCTGCGACGACAACGGTCGCAGCGGTGATCCAGATTGCTTTTTTGCTTCTCATACTTTTCCTCCATTAGTGTTCGATGGGCTATTTTTGCTATTGTCCGTACTGCTGTTCCTGCTGGTGCTGCCTGCCTTGCCGGCACTGTCGGGTGTCCCAGGTTTGTCGGGATTCGCCGGTGTATCGGGAGTATCCGGCGTGTCCGGAGTAACGGGTGCAGGTGCAGAACTGCCGGTGTTGGAAGAGTTGTCCACTGTTGTGAGCACCATATCCAGATTGTAGCTCTGGCTTCCCAGTTGAATGCGTTCACCCTGGAATTCGTCATACACATTGATGGTGAATTTTCTGGTTTTGGTTGTTTTGTAGGCACTGCTCGTCAGGGATGTGGAGTAGGCGAGCGATTGGCCTGCAGCCAGATCGGTACCCGGAACCATGGCTTTCTCCTGGATCTGACCGGATGGGTCCACCCACTGCATAATCAGGCGATGACCGGTGTCACCTGCCTCGTAATTGCTGTTTTTGGTCAGATTATAAGTCATGTTAAAGGAGACGGTATCCTGACCTTCCACCAGCGTACCGACAGCCCGTGTCACGGCAAAGGTATACGGGAACAGTTCCATCTCGCTGCTGAGTGTTGCGACCGGAGCCGGAGTCTGCTTTTTCAAGGCAAGTTCTACCGCATTGATGTAAGCGGTAGGTGTGTCGTCCGCTTGAGCCAGCTGACCTTCCTTGACGCCTTCTCCGATATACAGTGTCAGCTGGGACGTATTCACATTGGATGGAAGCTGACTCCAGATAGTGATCAGATTTTTACCTTTTGGCCGGATCGCTTTGTTCGATTGGATAACGGAAGCTTCATAGTATTCGTTATCCGATGTTTTGTAATAGGCGACCAGTCGGGATGGATTGGATGTGCGTGTCTCTTCGCTATTCATTTCCAGCTCGGTATAGGCGATATTCTGGCCTGTACCCTGATAAGTAATGGTGCGTCGTTCCTTGACTTCGGCTCGCTTGCCGGCAGTCGGGATATGGAACGAAGCGCCGCTGGCAATCTTGGATACAGCAGAGCTGATTTGCCCTGTATTCAGTGTCAGGAAAGGCTCAGCAGCAGCGGAAGTATCGGCTTTGTCCGGTACAGTGTTCAGTTCGATTTTGAGCTGGTTCAGGTTATGGTCATACGGGAAGCGGCCGATGACGTAATAGACGGCGCTGTCTCCGGCAGCCAGGGAAGAGGCATCGGTATTTTCCGCTACCAGCTGCACCGGGCTGCTCGTCCGGTTGTTCTCGGCTTTCATCAGTCCGTTTAGATCCGGAATCATCACCGAAGAGGAGCCGGCATTGCGCAGACGGATCTTAGCAACGACCATATCTTCCGTGGACCATGGCATCCGCTGGATCGAATCGAGTGTGACGCCGAAGCTGCCATAGCTGTTATCCACCGTATATTCCGTCTGCTGGGACTGCATCTGTTCCTGGGCGTAAGGAATTTTGTAAAAGGCAGTCGGCAGGGTAAACGTATCCGCAGCCGGAGCGGGAGCTGCTTCTTTGGTATCTGTGCTGTCCGTACTGCTGCTTGCAGGTGCAGAAGGCTCAACCAGCTGCAGCTGCAGTGCACTTTGCTTGAGCTTGAGCGGTATGTCGACAGCCAGCTGGATCACTTTGTCTTCCAGCGGTTTCAGCGTAACGCCGCTGAGCGCTTTGGTACGGATCGGGAAAGCATAGCCTTCGGATGATTTGATCGCCAGTTCATAGGCGGGCAGCGTGACGGCCTGGCTGCTGGCGTTTTTGATGCGGAACTGCATAACCCAGGCGGCTTTGTCGCCGTTCGTTGACATGCTGGCCTGCTTGAGCTGCGTTTCTACGGTGCTGCTGCCGATCGCCAGTTTTTTGACCTTGTTGGCAGGGACGACCAGACTGGAAGTGGTGGTACCAGGCAATTGGAAAGAAGCGACAGGCAGTTCCAGCTGCAGTGTCGGTTCATTGCGGGTGATGAGCAGTGACATCTTTTTCATGTTTAGAGTCGCCGGAATCTCGGTCAGATAGGTGACGGTTCGGCTGCTTCCCGGCTGAATGCTGTATTCGCGGCCTGCATGGTCCAACTGCAGCTCAAACGAAGAGCCGCCAGCCGATTCCAGATACGTCTTGTAGCTCGGCGAGCTTAGCGTCTCGGAGCCCTTGTTGGTAATATTCAGCATGACGACAGCATAGGATTTATCGTTAAATCGAATAGTCTGAAGTTTCTCTGCCTTCAGGATCATCGCCAGGTTATCGATAACGACTTTTTTGCTCTGTCCCTGGGAAATGGCAGAAGAATAGGCGGCAGGAAGCTTGAAGCTGCCCAGCTTTTTCTCATAGTTGGAGCTGTTAAAGTCCCAGCCGAACATGGTGACCCGGGTTCCCTTGATGCTGGCTGCTGTACCGGAATTGATATAATAGGTGACGGATAACTGATTGTGGGCGGGCACGATCGTTTTGGTTTTGTCCTCGGGCAGGATGGTGCCTTTGACAGTGATTCCCTGTGTAGTCGTAACTTTGGAAAAGGCGTTGATAAGCTTGTATGGACTGGACGTATTATTGGTGTAGGTGAGGGTATAGGTGAGGATACTGCCGGTGTTTTTGCGGGCCATCTGGATATTGCTCAGCTTGGCGCTTACGCCGGACTGCAAACTCACCGCAGACAGGGTACCCAGCGAACTTGTACGCTGCAGATGGATAGGATTAGCGGAAATGCTGACTGGCGCACCCAGTGCGGGGGTGGTCATACTCTGACTGGCTGTCACGATTCCAGCCAGCAGTAACAAATAAGTTGGATAATTCTTCATCAATTTCCCTCCTGATATTCAGAGCTCTCTCTGAGCCGATCCTCATGTGTGAAGCTACTGACTTATCATAGAAGAAGGTTCTAACATGTCCATAAATAAAAGAATGCCAATTATGTACGAGATCTAAAATAAAGTTAAACTTTTCTTAAACTGACTGCCCGGACAGCAGCCAAACCACTCTGCCCACAAAACGCATAATAAGACCACGTACTGCATTACTGTATTACTGTATTACTTGAGGGCACACTTCATAAAAAGTCCCTGTGCGGTCATTATGACCACACAGGGACTTCGAAGTAATAGATGCGAAAAGGAGTTCATATTATATAACAGCTATTAACATAACAACTGTTAGCGAATCGCCGGTGCACCGAGCTTTTTGAGATAAAAGAAATATGGCAGCGGATTATTTTTCATATCCATCATGCCCATGACCACATCCACACTGACTTTGCGGAAATGATCCATAATCGGCAGATGATCGTAAATCATCGTTGCCGTAATGCGTCCACGGTGTTCGACCATGCGCAGCCGGGCTTCTCCGCCATCGCTCGGTACCAGCTTCATCTTGTCCATCAGACGGCCCGGATCGGCAGCGAAGATGCTGCCATTTTTTTTATAAAAAAGCAAAGGGTCAACGTTATCGATGGAATGAAAAGCCTTGCCGTACCAGTGCAGCTTCTCCAGTGTTCCTTCCATCGGATGACCGGTGCGCAGCTCGAATCCGCGCCAGGTTCCGATCATCTCTTCCAGCTCTACGGCATCCAGTTCATCATAGAAGTCCAGTGCTTCTTCCCTTGAAATCTGGTCCTGATAGGTCATACTCCAGAATTGCGGTTCCATCGTCTCGATCATGCGAGTTCCTCCCTTAATGAGATTCTTGCTGGCTGTATCGATAGTCCATAGCAGAGGAAGACATCCATTTGTTGAAGATAAAGTAGGTCTTATTTAATACTTATACTGGTTCTGTGGTCTTTAATCGCCAGTTCCATAAAAAGATATAAACCAATTAGGCACAGCCTTAGAAATCGCTGGATAATGCGTTATAGGGAAATGCCAGCCGTGCCTTTCCATTGTAAATCCCGTTTGTCTGTTATACACTGTAAAGCAATTCAAGACAGAAAAGGAGGAGGCAAAATGAAATACATACAGGAACCATCCGAAGATCGACAGATACGCTGTAGTAGCGAATCAGATGACTTCAACCAGGGATGGTTTCCTCATGGATCTGTCCCTGACCAAGAGAGGGGATATTAGTAATGAAATACATAAGCTTATCCAAAGGGCAAGAGATGCTGTCTCACTGGAAATATCCGGCGATTCTGCTGACAGGTATCGGAATTGCCTATACAGGAGATTGGATCTTCCTGATCGCCTTGAATCTAACGATGCTGGACATGTCGGGCTCGGCGCTGGCTATCGCCGGTCTGTATATGCTTCAGCCATTTGCTGCATTATGTACAAATGGCTGGGCCGGCAGTCTGATCGATCGGATGAATAAGCGTAATCTGATGATACTGATGGATCTAATGCGAGCTGTGCTGTTGTTTACACTGCCGTTTTTTGATCGGATCTGGCCCATTTACGGGGTGGTCTGGTTTATTTATATGGCCAGCGCCGTATTTCGCCCGTCTTCGATGGCTTATATTGTTCAGCTCGTTCCAAGCAATCACCGCAAACGGTTTAATGCTGTACAGAGCCTGATCAGTTCAGGAGCATTTCTGATCGGACCGGCGATAGCGGGTCTGCTATTCCTGATCATGAGCCCGCAATCAGCGATCATCCTGACGGCAGCAGGTTTCTTATGCTCCGGACTGATAACGATGCTGCTGCCTGATCTGGAGCGTTCTACGGGTACTTCTGCGGTAATGGCTCAAAAGCATGCCGCCCGCAAATTACGCAGCTGGCTAAAGCTGAATGAAGAAGGGCAGCACAGCGGGGACAGCGCGTCTTCGGCAATGTCATGGGCATTGTTGAAAAAAGACTGGACCGAGGTCGCCATCTTTAGCAGTCAGCACAAAATGGCTACAACGATTTACCTGCTGTTCTATCTGATTATGGTGCTGGCTGCCGGTCTGGATTCCCAGGAAGTGGCGCTAACCAAAGAAGTGCTGCATGTAACCGATAGCGAATACAGCTATCTGGTCAGTATTGCAGGTGCAGGTCTGGGCGTGGGTGCACTGGTGAATATGCTGGTGGTCAAGCGGCTGTCAGTGGCCTGGCTGCTGGGTGCCGGAGCGATCGGAACAGGAATCGGTTATATAATCTATGCTTTTGGAGGTTCACTGATGATGGCTGGAACAGGTTTCTTCCTGCTGGCTTTCAGTCTGGCCTTTGCCAATACAGGATTTACTACGTTTTATCAGAATCATGTGCCTGCCAGCATGATGGGCCGGATCAGCAGTGTATATAGTCTGGTCATGGCTGTACAGCAGATCGTCTGCGTCTTCCTGATTGGAGCCGCCGCCCAGCTCTGGTCCATATCCGGCGCTGTACAGATAGGTGCCGTATTCATGCTGCTGGTAGCGATAATGCTTTATTGCATCAGTATCCGGTATCTCCCTGCGCAGAGTGAAGCAAAGAGAATTCTGCCAACGCCCGACATTTAAAAAGGAAGAAGTAGTAGAATCTCGTTTCACAGCGGATGTACTCACTACATTCAGACCACCCTCCACCTGCCAAGGGAATTATTAACAAATTATCCCCGCTATCCACGGTTTCACAGCCCGAAAACCAGTTATCCACTGTGGATAAAAAAACATCCCCGATGATCTGTACATATATACAGATTACCGGGGATTTAATTTAACATGAGAAAATGAGTCGTAGAAATCAGAATATGCGATTCCTCAGCAACTGCCAGGTGCCTGCCAGTACATCGGAGCCTCTTTCCCAAGTGTGCCCTCCACAGCGCCACCTTCCTGACGCCAGTACTCCATCCCGCCGATCATTTCCTTGACCGGAAACCCCAGCTGGGCCAGCTTGGCAGCTGCACGGGTGGCCCCATTGCAGGCGGGTCCCCAGCAGTAGGTAATAATCGTCTGTGTCCGATCCCAGGAAGCTGTATTCTCCGCTGTGATTCGGCGGCCGGGCAGGGAGAGGGCGCCGGGAATATGGCATTCCGCATAGGCTTGTTCATCCCGAACATCGAGCAGGACAAAAGAGGTAATGCCTTTGCCCAGATCTGCCGCCACATCAGCGACATCTGTCTCGTAGGCCAGACGTTGGGAGAAGTGACGATAGGCTTCTTCCGGGGATGCAGCAGGAATCTCGGTAACCGATGAAAAGCGTGGACGTGTGTTCATTGCAGTCAGCTCCTTTAATATAGAAATCATTGATCCAACATGCTGTCAGGCAGCTCCTCTACCAGATGCTGGTTGAGGTTATACCGGCGTCATGCTGTCTTCTCTACGAATTGTACAGGACGGCAAGGCGGCAAGTAGGATGAAGTTATGAATAGCAGTGATCGGTATGATCGATAGCGCATCCGTATTTGAAGATACCTATCGATCCATCCACTGTGGATAACAATTTTGCTACAATAAAATGATGATCTGTCGTAAGCTGAACGTTATAGAATGCATAGATACAGGAAAGGGGCACAGCGATGGAACTGCTTTATCTGAGAACGTTTTGCGAGCTGGTAAAATGGGGCAATTATACGCGTACCGCCCTGGAACTGGATTATGCCCAGTCCAGCATCACCAACCATATCCAGCGGCTGGAGCAGCTGTATGGCGGTCAGCGTCTGCTGCAGCGAAGTGGTAATCAGGTCGTGCCTACACCGGCGGGAGAGCGATTGCTGCCTTATGCCCGGCAGCTGCTGGAACTGCAGCAGCAGGCAAAAGAGGCCGTGATCCATCAGCAGCCCGAAGCGCCGGTACTCACGATCGGTACGATCGAATCGCTGTCGCTCTACTATCTGCCGGAACGGCTCGAAATCTTCCGCAATCAATATCCCGGATATAAAATTAAAATCGTACTCGGCCAGGAATCGGAGCTGATCCGGCAGGTGAGAGAGGGCAAGCTGGATCTGGCATTGATTCTGGACCAGCCTTATCAGAGTACCGGTATCGAGTGCAGGATATTGTTCGAAGCGCAGATGATGATCATCCTGCATCAGCAGCATCCGCTCGCCGATGCGATTTCCCTGTCGGCTGCAGCACTGGCGGACCAGCCGCTGATCCTCACGGAAGAAGGATGCACCTACCGGGCAGGGCTGCTGGAGACGATGTCTCAGGCATCGCTGGATGCCGATGTACGCTGGGAACTGGGCAGTATCGAAGCGATCAAGCAGGCGGTGCAGAAGCAGTGGGGAATCGGATTTTTGCCGTCTTTTACAATACTGGAGGAAGACCGGAACCGGGGAATATGCGCGGTTCCATGGGCCGAGCAGACTCGTCATCTGTATGGCCAGATCATTCATCCGGCTCAGTTGTCCGCAGGTGCACAGTCCTTTCTGCAATTGAATCAGATGGATCTTATGAATTCTGCAATGGGTGCAGATCGTTCCATCCTCAACGAGTACAGTAATTAATGAACATTTATTCCTATAAACTTAGTCTGGATTAACTTCATTTTACTTTGGAAACAAGGTATACTATTGAAGAAAACGGGCAAGGTGAGATATACTTTTCCCGTAAACCTATATTACTAAAGGAGTGTCATTATGCCACAAGTATTGGTTTTTGGTCATAAAAATCCGGACACGGATACAATTACATCTGCAATCGTCTATGCAGCACTGAAAAAAGAACTGGGTGTCGATGCAGAAGCGGTACGCCTGGGTGAAGTGAATGGCGAGACCCAGTACGCACTGGACTACTTCAAAGTAGCTGCTCCGCGTCTGGTAGACAAAGTAAGTGAAGTGAAAGAAGTTATCCTCGTCGACCATAACGAGCGTCAGCAAAGTGCGGACGATATCGATCAGGTAACCGTAACCGAAGTTATCGACCACCATCGTATTGCCAACTTTGAGACAAGTGCACCGCTGTACTATCGCGCTGAGCCTGTAGGCTGCACAGCAACAATTCTGAACAAATTGTACAAGGAGAATGGTGTAGCCATCTCCAAGGAAATCGCCGGTCTGATGCTGTCCGCGATCATCTCCGATTCCCTGCTGTTCAAATCCCCGACATGCACCGAGCAGGATGTAGCTGCGGCACGCGAACTGGCTGAAATCGCTGGTGTCGATGCCGAGAAATACGGACTGGATATGCTCAAAGCAGGTGCAGATCTGAGCGGCAAATCCGTAGAACAATTGATCTCCCTGGATGCCAAAGAATTCCAGATGGGCGATGCCAAAGTGGAAATCGCACAGGTAAATACAGTAGACGTAAACGACGTACTGTCCCAGAAGGCTGCTCTTGAGACAGCGATCAACGCCGTTATCGAGAAAAAAGGTCTGGATCTGTTCCTGTTCGTCGTAACCGACATTCTGAACAATGACTCTGTCGGTCTGGCACTGGGTAAACGTACAGATGTTGTGGAAAAAGCATACAACGTCTCCCTGGATAACCACACAGCTATGCTGAAAGGTGTCGTATCCCGTAAATCCCAGGTCGTTCCGGTTCTGACCGATACATTTGCCCAATAATCGTTTTGGCGATTGGATATTTATGATGCCGGCTTGATCCGTCAGTGAATACATAAGATGACGCAGCTGGTTATACATGCCTAAAGAAAAAGCTGTTCCGCAAGTGAAAAAGTGGGAACTGTCCTTGTTAAAGTCAACAAGGGTCAGTTCGATCACTTTCACTGTGGAACAGCTTTTTTTGTTATGCCGATATAGAGGATGGGCAGCATACGGAATACCTGTGGATCAGATAGTCTATATGATCCGTGTAGGCCGAAATAGATCATTTTATACCGATATAGGACATACTACACCGATCCGCCTATTATGCTGGGAATTCACTCTATTTCGTATCATCGTTGTTTAGCTGCATGATGGTTCATGGGCCGGAGCAGGAGGACCGGCAGGCAGCACGTTAGGACCGGGAGAACCGGAAGCATCAGGCAGACTGGCCGGTGCGCCGGATGGAGGGCCGCCCACTCCGGGTGGACCTCCTGCTTCCGGAGGCGGCCCACCGGGAAATTCACCAGCTGGTGCGGAGGCGGCCATTTTGGCCAGCTTTTGCTTTTCCCATAGTCCGCGGGCAATGACGAGCATCGCCAGCACACCGGTATACAGCATCATCGAGCCCAGCTCCGGCAGCATCTCCCGAAACGGTGCGCCGCGAAGTCCCAGACTGCGCAGGAATTTGAACATCCATACAAACGGGAAAAAGTCACTGATCTGCAGCGCCAGCGGCGGGAACAGCGCTCTGGCCATCGTACCGCCCGACAGTACAAAGGCAGGCATGAAAATAAACAGCATACGCGAGACAGCGATCCCGGGATGCGCGGCTCCCCAGGCGACCAGTATGTTAATGCATACCGATCCGAATACATACAGCATGACTGGAATCATAAACAAAAACGGATTGCCGACAAACCGGGTATCATCGAACAGCTTCAATACCCCCATGGCAAAAATCAGACCGGCTGTGGAAAACAGCAAATACGGAATGATCCGGAACAGCAGATTAAACGGATTCTGCAGCTCACCGGCCAGCCGATGCGATACCCGCAGCCGGGCCACGATCGGCAGACTATTGATATTCAGCATCATAAAGGAAAACATGCAGACAAACGTCAAAATGGTCGTGTTCTGGTAATTGCTCGTCGGGTTGAACAGCGACCGGACTTCGACTGCCAGATTGCTGAGCGTACCCTGTGCCTGACTGCTGCTCATACCGGTACGTGCCAGAGCAGGGACGGACAGCTGCATATTTTCCGTAGCGGTAATCTCCTGCATCGCTGTCCGGATAAAGGTCACGGACTGGGTGTTGGTGTTATCGAGAATCAGGCCGATACGGTTGGATACCGCCCGGTTATGGTTGTCTTCAAGCCCCTTGGGCAGGGAAATTACAGCCAGATACTGCTCATGATAAAAGTATTCCTCCGGGTGCTCGGCATACGAGATGATCTGAGCGACATGAATGTACTGGGAGGAATCGATTTTCTGAATCAGCTGACGGCTGTAGGCCGTATTGTCCTGGTCCACCACCACAAATCTGGATTCATTGATCTGGCTGCTCGGCAGCAGCAGTGTATATGCAAGTACAGCGATCAGCGGGAACATGATGGCGATAATCGGATATTTGGATTTGACCAGGTAATTCCATTCGTCAAGAAGTGATTTCATCGGTATTCACCTCAGCGGTCATGCCTGGCAGCAGCGAGCCGGTTTTTGGTACATAAATGCGAACCTGGAAGGTGGCGATATCGGCTTCCCCTTTTTCCCGGGACATACGCAGGTTGGCAAATTGCGGTGCAGCCGTCACATAGCGAACTTTGCCCTGCATGTCCTTGTTAAGTGCAGGCAGATGAACCGGTACCTGTTGATTAGCCTTGAACTTGCTGGCCTGATCTTCACTTACATAGAGATCAAAGTACATTTCGTTCGTCTCCAGGGTGATCACGGGGGTACCCTGGGCGATATTTTCACCGACTTTGGTGCTGATGGCGGTAATCTTGCCGTTTTGCGGAGCTTTGAGCACGAGGCGAGCTTTTTTGAGCATCAGCGTCTTAAGTTCGACCTGCTGGGCGGCTTTTTGCTGCTTGAGCAGTTTGACGGACAATTCCTGATCGGCCAGCTGTTGACGGGTCTGGGCGACGGTGTCCAGCTGGGTAGTGGAATTCTCGGCTGCAATACGGGAAGCTTCGATCTCATCCTGGGCCTGGATGATGCTGACAGCCGCCTGACCTGCCTGCTCGGTCGCCTGATTGACCTGTTCGGCAGCCTGGCGGGTACGCTCATTCGCCTGCTGGCGTTCTTCGGCGGTCGCACCGTTTTTCAGTTTGGAGAGTACTTCCTGCTGCTGGCTGAGCTGGTTTTTGGCAAGGGTCAATGCATTGTCGGCACTGTCCATTTCGGCTTTGCTGCTCAGACCGGCATCATACAACTTTTTGGTCCGGTCATAGCTGGTCTGGGCGGTTTGCAGACTTTTGGCAGCGGATTGTACGGCGATCTGCTGCTGCTGCATATCTTCCTTGCGGGAACCGTCATTAACCTGCTTCTCGGCTGCGGCCGCCTGACGCTGGGCAGACTGTGCCTGCCGGCGTGCAGCTTCAGCCTGGCGCTGGGACGCTTTGGATGCCTCCAGTGCAGCCTGACTCTTGCTCTGATTGACCTGAGCCTGTTCAATAGCGAGCTGAGCCTGCTTTTCCTGGGTCGTGGCTTTGGAATAGCCCAGTTTGATTGATTGTTCCTGCTGTTGGATCTGGGTATCGAACTGCTGGATCTGTTTTTGCAGCTGTTCAATCTGCAGATCCACATCGGTGGAATCGAGCTTCATCAGTACATCGCCTTGTTTGACGATTTTTTCTTCCTGATAAGGAATAGTAGTCACTTTGCCGCCAACTTGTTCGAACGATACATGTACCGTGTCGGAGCTGAGTGTAGCGCTGCGGGAAGATTGGGACAGAGTCACCTGATCATGGCCTTTGGCCTGCAGCAGGAATCCGCTGCCCAGCAGGCAGGCGATAGAAATCACGGGGATAACCAGACTTGCGATTTGATTGCGATTCATGAATAATAACTCTCCTTGATCACTTGGGATGGATAAATGGGTGAATACATTCTGCAGATCATCACTGTGGATCATTGCTTTGGCAGCGGCTGCATATCTGTAGAGTCGAAATACAGGCAGCCAGCAGCAGGACAGACGGAATTTACCTTTAATTTATAAAGTAAGTCGGCTAACAATATAGCGGATAATGGGCATTAATATGCCCGGATGAGTGGTAATTTAGATCTTTTCCGCTTCCGAAATACCCAGCTGTATTTTCTGCATCAGCCCCAGCAGCACTTCGCGCTCTGCTTCGGATAGATGACTCATGATACGGGACGTACTCGTAAAATGAACAGGCAGCAGATCATTCATTAACGATATTCCTTCATCGGTAAGATGAATAATGCTCATACGGCGGTCGGAAGGGTGGTCCTGGCGGGTAACGAGTCCATCACGCTCCATGCGTTCGATCAGACCGGTAACTGTAGCTTTGGTAATGCCTGCCCGCTCGGCCAGCTCGGTCGCCAGTAGTCCGGTATCCTGATAGCGGTACAATAAAATAAGCAGCGAAAATTTGCCGCTCGAAATACCGAATTGTTCGTATCGTTGTGTGCTGACTTTAAAAATATTGGACGATGTGCGCAGGAACAGCAGCATTGCTTCTGTCGCAGTAATATCAATTTCAGGGATACGCTCTGAGAATTTCTGAAGCATCTCACGGGTAGGCAGATCACGCATATCAAAATCCATAGCTAATTCTTCCTCTTCAAAAAGATTCGCAGTCATCCGCATGTACAGATGGGTAATCTCCATGGCGGCATCATCGCGTGTTCTATGATTATACAGTGAAAGTTCTCCGTGTGTCTCGGGCGATTGCCAATTGTCAGGATGCAACGTTATTCCTCCTTTCCAAAATGTACAAATGTGGATTTTCTCAAACTTGTTAGCGGGCTAACTATATGGATAAACGATACCCATTCATCCGTCTTCACAGGTCCAATGTACTAGCTTGCTTATGATAATCCAAATTTTATTTTTTGGCAATTCAAATTTTTGCCTGCATCAAGGAGGGAATGTATAAATTCACATTGCTTTGCCTTACTGACTGAGCTAAAATTTGAAGTTAAGACAGGGGGGAAGGTTATGACTACATCCAGAACCAGATCGATTGGACCGGCCCGCTTTAATACGGCAGTTCAGGCACTGGCAGGTTTGGCCTGTAACGGGGGAACCGTATCGAGTTCAGTCATTGCTGCACAGGTTCAGTCGCATGCGACTTTTCTACGCAGGATTCTGGCTACACTGGCAAGCCATGGAATTGTGGATACACGTGAAGGCAGAGACGGAGGCTATTCCCTGAAAATATCGGCGGATACACTGACACTGGCCGATATTTATCAGGCGATTCGTAATGAAGAAGCAGAACAGTCTGCATCCGATGGCTGCATGGAACACAGCAGCACCGAAATCGGAGGCATTCTCAAAAATGTAATGATGGATGCCGAGCGGCAGGCGATCGAATATCTCAAGCAGTACACGCTGTCCGATCTGCTTCGCGAAGCCAATCAGAAGAAAATAACCGATATTGCCGGACTGCTGAAGAATTAAAATGTAATCAGGGGAAAGCACCACCGGCAGTAGACCAACAGCTGAAAGCCCGGCCGACGATGATGGCACATCGTTGGCCGGGCTTATTGTATATAACCTGTAATAGCCTGGGAAAAGTCGCCTGTTTATTCTCCGGCAGAAGCCGCAGGAACCGCAGCTTTCTGTTCTTCCCGCGCCGCCCGGCGGGCAAACCAGGTAGCGAGCAGGGAGCCGGAAATATTATGCCATACACTGAAAATGGCACTTGGTACGGCCGCCAGTGGATTGAAATGGGCAGCAGCCAGGCTGGCACCGAGTCCGGAGTTCTGCATACCGGTCTCAAATACAATCGCGCGGCGCTGAGCCGGATTCATGCGGATCAACCGGGCGAACAGATAACCAAGCAGATAACCAAGACCATTATGCAGAATAACGACAGCAAAAATCAGCAGACCGGACTCTACAATATGGGGCTTGTTTAATCCGACGACAATCGCTACGATAAGAACAATCGCCAGTGTCGATACGGCAGGCAGCGCTACAGTAGCGGCTTCCGCCTGTCTGCGGAACAGTGCTTTGACGATAACACCCAGCACGATTGGCACGATGACGACTTTGAGAATATCGAGAAACAGACTGCTTGCGCTGACATGCATCCATTGTCCGGCCAGCAGCGAGATCATCGCCGGTGTCGCCAGCGGTGCAATCAGTGTAGATACCGATGCAATGGATACCCCGAGTGCCACATCCCCGCGGGCGAGAAATGTCATCACATTGGAGGCTGTACCACTCGGACAGCAGCCGACCAGAATGACTCCTACCGCAATGTCCGGCGGCAGATGCAGCGCTACAGCCAGTCCATAGGCGAGCAGCGGCATGATCAGATAATGGCCGACCACGCCGAGCGCCACATCCAGCGGACGCCGGAACACTTCACGAAAATCTGCCGACGATAACGTCAGTCCCATCCCGAACATCACGATACCGAGCAGCAGAGAGATTTGTCCTTTGAGCCCAATAAACCAGGAGGGCAGGAAAAAGCCGAGCAGGGCAAACAAAATTACCCAGATTGAAAATGTATTACCGATCACTTTACTGACGCGTGCGACTGCATTCATTATTCATTCTCCATTCTGTCTTTTATGTAAGTAATAGGCTGTTCCAAATAACAGTGTTCAAATTTTACTATAAAAAACCTTACATAACTATTGTCCTGCATCCAAGAAAAATACTCCTATTTGCGCATCTATTTGTTCATGATGCACAAAACCAATTCCATAGAAAAGAGGAAAACAATGAATCATGCAGCGCAGCCTGTCTATCATGTGGGACTATTCCTGTTCAATGAAGTGGAAGTGCTGGACTTTGCCGGACCGTTCGAGGTATTCTCAATCACGGTGCGCAGTGACCAGACCAAGGCTTTTCGCGTACATACCGTATCGGCGGATGGGCAGATGATTACTGCCCGCAATGGTCTGCAGGTGCAGCCGGAATACAGCTTTGCTACGCTGCCACCTGTTGATATACTGATTATTCCCGGAGGTTATGGAGCGGAAGAGATCGAGATTCACAAGCCTGAAGTCATTGACTGGATTCGCAGTCATGCCAATCAGGAACGTCTGGTCGCCTCGATCTGTACAGGAGCCCTGCTGCTGGCGGAGGCCGGTCTGCTGGATGGTCGTTCAGCGACCACACACTGGATGGATCTGGAGCGGCTGGCCCGCGATTATCCCCGGGTCAATGTGCGCTCCGGCATGAAGTATATAGATGAAGGTCGGATTATGACTTCCGGCGGGATCTCTGCAGGTATCCATTTATCGCTGCATATTGTGAGCAGTTATCTGGATATGGAGACTGCACGCATGACTGCACGACGGATGGAGTACGACTGGGGCGAATAAGGATTACAGCAGAATCCTGTAGATGGTCCGGCAGCGGCTCTCCAATCTGTTACAGGGATCTAATGAATTTGAGGAAATGAGTGATTACAGTATGTATGAAGGACAAGCCATTTTACCGGCAGCCAAAAATATGAAGCAGTTCGAACAGCTGCTGGACAGCTCTTACCAGTATGGCGTATTTCTCGATACCCATGTGGCCCAGCTGAAAAGCATCTATAGAATGGCAGGCAGCCGCAACAAGCAGATGTTTTTGCATGCCGATCTGGTGCATGGGCTCAAAAATGATGAGTATGCGGCAGAATACCTTTGCCAGGAAATCAAGCCGTTTGGCATTATCTCCACCCGGGGGAATGTCATTATGAAAGCCAAGCAAAAAGGCGTGCTGGCGATCCAGCGTATCTTTATGCTCGATACGATTGCACTGGAGAAAAGTTATGCGCTGCTGGAGAAGACACAGCCTGACTATATCGAAGTACTGCCCGGCGTCGTACCCCATATGATCCGCGAAGTGGTCGAACGTGCAGGCATTCCTGTATTTGCCGGCGGGCTGATCCGTACGGTGGAAGATGTGGAGAGTGCCCTTGCAGCCGGAGCGACAGCAGTCACAACCTCCAACGGGTACCTGTTTAACCGATATCAACGATGATGAAGATCACATAATTGCATGAAGAACAGATGAAAAAATGATGTTGACAACGCTTACATGTTACGATATGATGAACACAAGTTAATACATGTGACGGAGAACCGGAGAGCCACGCAAAAGCCCTTTTTAGAATAAGGGAGATTTGCGATGGCTCTTTTGCGTCTGTTCACGTTTATTACCATAATTACACATACGGATGCAACTAGACAAAAACAGTTTTCCAAATCGAATGGAGGTTATATGATGTCACCGTTTATAGCTGAACTGGTAGGAACCATGATTCTGATTGCCCTGGGTGGCGGTGTCTGTGCAGGGGTGTCCCTTCGCAAGACATTCGCTGAGAATTCCGGCTGGATGGTAATTGGAGCAGGATGGGGACTCGCTGTAGCCATGGCAGTCTACGCTGTAGGCAGCGTCAGTGGCGCTCACTTGAATCCGGCAGTCACACTGGCGCTCGCATTTAATGGCGATTTTGCCTGGAGTCAGGTTCCTTCTTATATCCTTGCCCAGATTATCGGAGCCATGCTGGGTGCACTGCTGGTATACTTCCAGTATCTGCCCCACTGGAAAGAAACGCCGGACCCCGCTGCCAAACTGGGCGTGTTCTCCACTTCACCTGCGATCCAGCACCCGGTCGGCAATATGCTGAGTGAAATTATCGGTACATTTATCTTTGTCATGGTATTGTTATCTATGGGTGCCAACGAATTCACACAGGGCATTCATCCGCTGATCGTCGGTCTGCTGGTAGTGAGTATCGGATTGTCGCTCGGCGGTACGACCGGATATGCGATCAACCCTGCACGTGACTTTGGTCCGCGTCTGATGCACTTCCTGCTGCCGATTCCGGGCAAAGGACCTTCCAACTGGAAATATGCCTGGGTACCGGTCGTTGGACCGCTGCTGGGCGGATCTCTGGGCGGATTATTCTACAAAAATGTATTTCTGGGACAGAGCACGCCGATGCTGTGGATACTGCTGGCGGTTACGATCGTCTGCCTGTTCCTCGCTCATTTGGCTGGACGCCGAATCCAGCGTACCGCTTCCGGACAGGCTGCTGCGTAAGCAGCCTCTCGTATCGGTCATTTCTTATAGCTGATATTACAAATTATGATATTGCAAATTCGATAGTGATAATCCCGAGGAGGAACTAACATATGGAACAGTATATTATGGCATTGGATCAGGGAACGACGAGCTCCCGCGCAATTTTGTTTAACAAAAAAGGTGAAATTCACTATATGGCCCAGCGTGAATTCCCGCAGTATTTCCCGAAGCCGGGTCATGTCGAGCAAAATGCCGATGAGATCTGGAGCTCCATTCTGGCCGTTATCGCTTCCTGTCTGTCCGAATCCCATGTAAAGCCGAACCAGATTGCCGGAATCGGTATTACCAACCAGCGGGAGACTACCGTGATCTGGGACCGTAAAACCGGCGATCCGGTCTACAATGTACTCGTATGGCAGTCCCGTCAAAGCGCTTATATCTGCGAAGAGCTCAAAGCCAAAGGTCTGGAACAGACGTTCCGCGACAAGACAGGTCTGCTGATCGATCCTTATTTCTCCGGTACCAAGGTAAAATGGATCCTCGATAACGTGGATGGTGTACGTGAACGCGCTGAACGCGGTGAGCTGATGTTCGGTACGATTGATACATGGCTGATCTGGAAACTGTCCGGCGGCAAAGCCCATGTGACCGATTATTCCAATGCCTCCCGTACACTGATGTACAATATCTACGATCTGAAATGGGATCAGGAGCTGCTGGACATTCTCGGTGTACCGGCATCCTTGCTGCCGGAAGTGCGTCCTTCCTCCGAAGTATATGCCCATACGATCGATTATCATTTCTTCGGTCAGAGTGTTCCGATTGCCGGAGCGGCCGGTGACCAGCAGGCTGCCTTGTTCGGACAAGCCTGTTATGAAAGAGGTTCGGTTAAAAACACATACGGCACAGGCTGCTTCATGCTGATGAACACCGGCGAAGAGCCGATCCGCTCCGAGCATGGACTGATCACAACGATCGCCTGCGGCGTAGGCGAGAAAATCAACTACGCGCTGGAAGGCAGTATTTTCGTAGCTGGCTCCGCGATTCAGTGGCTGCGTGATGGACTGCGCATGTTCCGCGATGCGGCTGAAAGTGAAACCTATGCATCCCGCGTGGAATCCACCGAAGGCGTCTATATCGTTCCGGCATTTGTCGGATTGGGCAGCCCGTACTGGGATAGCGATGTGCGCGGTGCAGCCTTTGGCCTGACACGCGGTACGAGCAAAGAACACTTTATCCGGGCTACCCTGGAATCGCTGGCTTATCAGACCAAGGATGTACTGACCGCGATGGAGAGCGACAGCGGCGTGACCGTAGGTTCCCTCAAAGTCGATGGCGGCGCAGTGAAAAACGGCTTCCTGATGCAGTTCCAGAGCGATATCCTCGGCGTACCGGTTGAGCGTCCGGCTGTTAACGAGACGACGGCACTGGGAGCCGCCTATCTGGCGGGTCTTGCTGTTGGCTACTGGGAGAGCCTGGACGAGATCGCGTCCACGCACAGCGAACTGATCGACAACTTCGAGCCGAAAATGGAAGAAAAACAGCGTGAAGAACTGTACGGCGGCTGGCAAAAAGCGGTTCATGCAGCGATGGCATTTAAATAATACGGTGCAGGCAGGACTCATACAGCCTGTACAACTCGATTTAGCCTGATTAGACTCATATATCATATAAAAGCCTTTTTGGCCGGACGTTCCGGGGATCATATCTCCCTGGCAAACTCCGGTTCAAAAAGGCTTTTTAAATGTAGCCGCACGTATAGGCTCTGCTTCATTTAAAGGGCACAAAGAAGCGTAATAACTGCAGACATGGCAGCAAACAGGCAGAGTATGCATCCGTTTACATAACCGTCCAAAAAATAGTGGCTGGGTACAATCATTTATGCTAAGATGGCAGTTGAAAATGATAATCTTTATCATTCGTTCAAATCCAACCAATACAGATGAAGGTGGGTCTCATTATATGCAAAATATGCACAAGAAAAAAAGCTTCATCATGATCCTGATGGCAGTTCTACTGATCGGCATTTTGGCAGCGTGTGGGCAATCCGGTACCAGCGGCAGCACAGCTCCCGCAGCAGGTGATAGTACCACTGCTCCGGCAGCGGAAGAAAGCAAGACGATCAGCTACAAGGCAGCCAATGGCGACGTGGAAGTGCCGCGTCATCCGCAGCGTGTCGTTGTGCTGGCCGACAGCTATTACGGCTACCTGTATGCGCTGGGCATCAAG
The DNA here is from genome assembly GCF_000971965.1 of Paenibacillus wulumuqiensis. Classification (GTDB taxonomy): domain Bacteria; phylum Bacillota; class Bacilli; order Paenibacillales; family Paenibacillaceae; genus Saccharibacillus; species Saccharibacillus wulumuqiensis. Next base: position 116,560 of record NZ_LAQP01000017.1, on the reverse strand, counting down.
CCGATCGCTACGACCAACAAGCCATTTGACAGTATCTATCTGAAAGACACCCTGGAGGATGTAACCAATCTGGGCGAGACACCCGAGGTAGAGAAAGTACTGGCGCTCAATCCTGATCTGATCATCGTCTGGGACGGCGACACCAATCTGGATAAATTCACGAAAGTAGCACCAACTGTAGCGATCAAGTACGGGGAATACACCTACAAGGAACAGCTGCAGGAATTTGGCAAAATGACAGGCACCGAAGATAAAGCCAAAGAAGTGGCAGCTGCCTGGGAAGCCAAGATCAATGAAGTGAAACCACAGGTACAGGCAGCAGTAGGTGACAAAACCGTCTCCATCATCCAGCCGTACGCCAAAGGGGTCTACGTTATGGGAGACAGCTTTGGACGCGGCGGCGAGATCATCTATCAGGAGCTGGGACTCAAAGGCACCGAAATGACGCAAAAAGAAGCGATCGATCAAGGCCCGGGTTATGTCAGCATCTCCCTGGAGAATGTACCTGACTTTGCCGGTGACTATATCTTTACCGCTCCATGGGGTGGCGACAGTGACAAGGAAGGTACGGCGCTCTACAACAGCAGTCTGTGGAAGCAGCTGCCTGCAGTGAAGAACAACCATGTGTTCAATATCGATCCGATTGCGTACTACTTTAACGATCCGATCTCGATGAATGCCCAGCTCGATTTTATTGTCCAAAGTCTGACCGGCAAGTAAATTCGGAACAGGCCTGCAAAGGAAAAGGGGGGTACGGAGTTCGTCAGTTTGGTAGAGAAAGTGAGATACATTCGGAACCGCTCAGCCTGGGGGCAAAAAGAACGTATTTTTTCCGACCATTCTTCCCTAAATTGCAGTAATCAAAAATAATCGTAAAATTTAAGCGATTTCTTTGCCTGAGTACAGCAGGGTATGTTATACTAGAGCTAACAAGTTAATAAATTCGTCATTAGACTTTGGAGAGACCACGAATACACGCGGCAGCAGCCGTTTATGTGTAATGTTCGTGGTCTCTTTTTTTGCGGCTTTAACTGGAATATTCTTGCAAATCAATCGGCTGAACAGCCACATAGGAATTCATATCACAGGGAGGAAATAATAATGAACACGATGTTTTCAGCACAGGACCGAGCAGCGATTTTACAGAAAATGACCCAGGAGACGCTGGATGTACTCGTTATTGGCGGCGGGATTACCGGATCGGGGATCGCACTGGATGCAGTCACACGCGGTATGAAAATCGGACTGGTGGAGATGCAGGACTTTGCAGCCGGCACGTCCAGCCGTTCGACCAAGCTGGTCCATGGCGGACTGCGCTATCTGAAGCAGTTTGAAGTGAAAATGGTTGCCGAAGTCGGCAAGGAACGTGCGATTGTCTATGAAAATGGACCACATGTCACCACACCGGAGTGGATGCTGCTTCCTTTCCACCAGGGCGGAACATTCGGCAGCTTCAGTACATCGATTGGTCTGCGGGTATACGATTTCCTCGCTGGCGTGAAAAGCAGCGAGCGCCGCAAAATGCTGAGTGCGCAGGAGACGCTGAACAAGGAACCGCTTGTGAAGCAGGACGGACTCAAAGGCGGCGGCTATTATGTCGAGTACCGCACCGACGACGCGCGTCTGACGATCGAAGTGATCAAGGAAGCGGTCAAACGCGGCGCACTGGCATCCAACTACACCAAAGCCGTTGATTTCATCTATGAAGACGGCAAACTGAAAGGCGTCAAAGTCAAAGATACGATCAGCGGCAAAGAATACAAAATCTTCGCCCGCAAAGTGATCAATGCTGCAGGTCCATGGGTAGATACACTGCGCAAAATCGATAACTCCAAAAAAGGTAAAACCCTGCAGATGACCAAAGGGATTCATCTCGTTATCGACCATGAGCGCTTCCCGCTGGAGCAGGCGGTTTACTTTGATACACCGGACGGTCGAATGGTGTTCGCCATTCCAAGAGACGGCAAAACATATGTTGGTACGACTGATACGGTCTACAAAGCAGACCCGATCCATCCGCGCATGACTACGGCGGACCGCGATTATGTTATCAAAGCGATTAACTACATGTTCCCGACCGTTAAAGTCACTGCGGATGATGTGGAATCCAGCTGGGCTGGCGTACGTCCGCTCATTCACGAAGACGGCAAATCGCCATCCGAGATTTCCCGCAAGGATGAAATCTGGCAGTCCGACAGCGGTCTGATCACTATCGCTGGCGGCAAGCTGACCGGCTACCGCAAAATGGCCGAGATGGTGGTCGATCTGGCCGTCGAGCTGCTGCAAAAAGAAACCGGCCAGACGTTCAAACCTTCCCAGACCAAGCATATGGCGATTTCCGGTGGAGATGTAGGCGGTTCGGCAGGCTTGCCGGCCTTTATCCGTCAGCATGCCGATGCAGGAGCAAATGTAGGGCTGAGCCGAGAACAGGCGGAGAAGCTGTCCGGATTCTACGGTTCCAATGTGACCCAGCTGTTCGCCCGTGTGAACCAGCCGGATGCCATTGCTGAAGAACTGGGATTGCCAGCGGATGTACGTGTACGTCTCGTATACGCGATGGAAGAAGAAATGACAGCCAAGCCGGTCGATTTCTTTATCCGCCGTACCGGTGCATTATTCTTCGATATCGCCTGGGTGCAGCAGTGGAAACAGCCGGTCATCGAGTACATGGCGAGACGCCTGAACTGGAGCGCCGATCAGAAGCGCCGTTACACCGACGAGCTGGAGACCCAGCTGCATGATGCGGTAGTGCCTTCCGATGCGGAAGCAAGCAGTGAGTTTGCGGTGTAAATGTACTAAATAAATAATCTAAATAATGCATAATCGCATAAGAGCGAGCATATTGAATCATTAAGTTATGATATTGTTGAATGACTGGATTACCGAATAGCAAAGCTGGATCAACGGCTCTCTTCCATAGAGAGCCGTTTTATTTTGGCCTAAAAGGAATGTGCAGAAGAACAACCCCGACCAAAGTCTAGGGGCAAAATCATCCACAGGCTGAGGTCAACGCATAATGCAGCATGGTATGCTGGATATACTCAGGTACAAACTAAGGATAAAGGGGAGAAATCAGATGATTAAACGGGCGATTATTGCACCGGTCCTGCTGCTGCTGGGAGTGTATTTGTTTTTAAATCCCGGCGGGTCGGGTGGAGCGGGCGAGATTTTTGCGACGTTCTGGCCGACACTGTTCATCATACCGCTGGGGCTGCTTTTTCAATGGATGTATTTTTCACTGGTCGGACCGAAAGGAGTCGGACTGCTCGTGCCGGGAGGCATTCTGCTGACGGCCGGAATCGTGAGCCAGCTGGCTCAAGTGTTCGGGATCTGGAGTTACATGTGGCCGGGCTTTATCCTGGCAATAGCAGTCGGGCTGTTCCAGCTGTACTGGTTCGGTTCACGCAACAAATGGCTGCTTATTCCAATCAATATCCTGACCGTGCTGTCACTGCTGTTTTTCGCTGTATTCTCGATCGATTCGGTGTTATCTCGGCTCATCTTCGTACAGCCGCTGGTAGCGATCGCGCTTGTACTCGGTGGTGCCTGGATGCTGGTGGAACGCAAAAAAGAATGGTAAGGAGTATAGCTTCGTATCGGTGATTCGAGCATCGCAGACTATCGAATCCCGACCAGCCAAAAGAGGCAGCACACCACACTGTACATATTCTATTCTTCATAACATCTATCGCATGCCGTATACTGCACATGATATGCCAATGATCCTGTTACAATTGCAGACACTGCTGCATCCAACCACATCGATCGGCTATCGGGAAAAGCTGCCTATTCGGCAGCTTTTTTGGTCGTTCCCTGGTCAAGCATGGCATGAACAAAAACAGAGCGGTTTATTTTGGGTAATGGTAAACAGTGAATGCCAAAGCATACATACTATTTATGTATAAATATCTGCTGGATTCAATCGAAAAAGAGGAGTGAGCCCGCCCATGGAAACGCTCAATGTCATTATCGTAATTTTGTTGATTCTGCTTACTTCATTTTTTGTTGCATCGGAATATTCCATTATCCGTGTCCGGGTATCGCGGATTAATCAGCTGGCGGAAGAAGGCAACAAAAATGCCAAAGCCGTACAGTATATCATTTCCAAGCTGGATGAGTTCCTGTCTGCCTGCCAGCTGGGAACGACGCTAACCTCACTGGCACTCGGCTGGCTGGGGGAATCGACGATTGAGGAGCTGCTGCACCCACTGTTCGTCTGGCTGCATATTCCGGGCTCCATGACGTCTGTGCTGTCCTTCCTGATCGCGTTTCTGCTGATGACCTATTTTGAAGTAGTAATCGGGGAACTGGTGCCCAAATCGTTTGCGATTCAGGTCGCCGAGCCGATGGCGCTGTTTTTTGCCCGGCCGATGATTATTTTCTACAAATTGACGTATCCGTTCAACTGGGTATTGAGCCGTTCGGCCCGCTTTATTACCGGATTGTTCGGGGTGAAACCATTATCCGAACAGGAAGTGGCACAGAGTGAGGCGGAGCTTCGGTTTGCCCTGTCCGAAGGATACAAAAGCGGCAGTATCACACCGACCGAGTACCGTTATCTAAACAATGTGTTTGATTTTGATGAATTGGTCGGCAGCGAGATTATGGTGCCGCGCACGGAAATTATCTATATTGCCCAGGACGCTTCGCTGGAGCGGTTCTATGATATTATCCGCGAGGAACCATACAGTCTGATCCCGGTCGCTCTCGGCGGGGACAAGGACCGGATTATCGGCCTGCTTAACGTCAAGGAGGTGCTGCGTGATGCGGTTAACCGCCAGCATGCACCGACCGATCCGATCGCGCCATTTATTCGTCCGGTGCTGCAGTTGATCGAGACGGTACCTGCCCGCGAGCTGCTCGGTCAGATGCAAAAGGAAAATATTCATATGGCTGTGCTGCTGGACGAGTATGGCGGAACAGCCGGTATGGTCACGCTGGAAGATGTTCTGGAAGAGATCGTCGGTGATATTCCATCCAAGTCGGATACCGAGCCGATGTCCACGCCGGCGATCAGCAAGCTGGGCGACCGGCATTACAAATTGCAGCCGCAGGCATTGATCCATGAAGTGAACCGCCGCCTGGGTACGGATATCGAAGCCGGTGAAGCCTATACGATCGGCGGCTGGATGCTGTCACGCAAGTTCAATATCCGCGAGGGACAATCGGTGATCGAGGATCATTATGAATTTACCGTTACGCGGATGGAGCAGCATCATATTCGCGAGATCGAAGTGCAGCCGTATGAACCGGAAGAACCGCAGGAAAATGATGATTAAGCACATAGTATGGACAGTGAGGAAGTGGGATGCAAGATAGTAAATGCAAAACCGGCACAAACCGCCAGCTTGCCCTTCACTGCAATCCTGTGAGAATGATATAATAAAATGAATGTCAGCCATGATGAAGCTATATGCATAAATGATCCATTTCGGCTGACATCCCAACTCTGGATAACGGGGGAACAGACCATGGCCAAGAAAAACAAAGCGCCGGCCAGACCGGCAGCCGCGCAGGATAAACCGGCTACACTCAAGGATCTGCTGAGTGCCGATGTGCTCGACAAGCTCAAATCCCAGGCGAATGAACTGCGTGAAGCGGAGCAGCAGCAGCAGGAGAAGCAGCGTCAGCAGGCGGAAGAAGCCCGCAAAGCCGAGCAAAAACGCAAAGACAACGATTTTGAGTACTTGCTGGAGAACAGTAATCAGGACTGGAAAAAATATAAATAAGTCTGCCAGCGTGCAGAACAGGAAGCCCTTCGGGACACAGCAGAGCCTACTCTGCCGCCGCCGGATGGCTTCTTTTGTCTACTTATTGATAACGATTATCAAAAAAAGGGTTGATCATTGTTTGGTAAATGGCTACAATAATACTTTGTAACCTATTGATAATGAATATCATTATCGAATGTATTTTTTTCCATATTACATACAAGGTCAGTCATCGGGAGGGAGGATTACCTTAAAGAGGATAACCAGGCAGTCATGCCGCCTTTTTACGGGAATGAACAGGTATGAAATTAAGAACGCTTATTATACTATTTACGGTTCTGGCGATCACCTCCCTGTTCGTGGGAGTGAAGGATCTGCGCCCCTGGGAAATGTTCAGCTGGACGGCCGAACAGCAGCAGGTGTTCTGGATCAGCAGGGTACCGAGACTGATCAGTATTATTATTGCCGGAGCCTGCATGAGTATTGCCGGACTAATCATGCAGCAGCTCAGCCGCAACAAATTTGTCTCGCCAACGACGGCCGGGACGATTGAATGGACCCGGCTCGGCATACTCGTCTCGATGATGCTGTTCGCCGCGGCCGCACCGCTGGTCAAGATGGGTATTGCGTTTGTGTTCGCACTGGGTGGTACTTTCTTGTTCATGCAAGTGCTGAACCGGATCAAGTTCAAGGATACGATATTTATCCCGCTGGTCGGGCTGATGCTCGGTAATGTGGTTAGCTCGATCGCTACCTACTTTGCCTACCGATATGATCTGGTGCAGAATATCTCCTCTTGGCTGCAGGGCAACTTCTCGCTCGTGCTGCAGGGGCGGTATGAACTGCTGTACATCAGCGTACCGCTCGCGATTATCGCTTACATCTATGCGAACCGGTTTACACTGGCGGGAATGGGTGAGGATTTTGCGACCAACCTGGGACTGAATTATAAAAGGGTCGTTACGATCGGACTGATCATCGTCTCGCTGATCTCGGCTTCGGTCGTGCTGACTGTCGGCTCGATTCCTTATCTCGGATTGATCATTCCGAATATCGTCAGCATCTACCGGGGTGATCATCTCAAGAAAAGTCTGATGCATACGGCACTGCTTGGTGCGAGCTTTGTTCTGCTGTGTGATGTGCTCGGACGAATCCTTATTTACCCTTACGAAATTCCGATCGGAGTCATGGTGGGTGTCATCGGCAGCGGCATTTTCCTGTATCTGTTGTTAAGGAGAGATGCATATGCGGCTGCAAGCTAAAATAGGATGGATGATCGGTGCTTCGGTCGTGCTGATTGCGATGTTTCTGTTCGTCAAGCTGAATCCCGTCAATCTCGATTATGTGCTGCCACGGCGCGCAGCGAAGATTACGGCGATTGTGCTGACCGGTACGACGATCGCGTTTGCTTCGGTTATTTTCCAGACGATTACGAATAACCGGATACTGACGCCGAGTGTGATGGGACTGGATTCGCTGTATGTGTTTATCCAATCGGTGATTGCTTTTCTGTTCGGGACATCCAGTCTGTTTATGCAGAATGCGAATGTGAACTTCCTGCTCTGTGTGGTTGGGATGATCGCCTTTTCCGGAGTGTTGTACCGGCTGATGTTCAGGCGGGAGAATCAGAATATTTATTTCCTGCTGCTGATCGGGATGATTCTGGGGAGTTTCTTTTCCAGTCTCTCGACCTTCATGCAGGTGCTGATTGATCCGAATGAATTTCTGATTTTGCAGAACAAGCTGTTTGCCAGCTTCAACAAGGTCAACACCGATCTGCTCTGGCTTGCCCTGATCGGTACGGCAGCGGTCGGCGTCTATGTGTATCCGTATATCAAATACTTTAATGTACTCGCACTGGGCAAGGATCATGCGGTCAATCTGGGCATCAATTACGATCTGGTCGTCAAAAGGCTGCTGCTGGCCGTAGCCGTGCTCGTGTCGATCTCGACAGCGCTGGTCGGACCGATATTGTTCCTCGGACTGCTCGTCGTCAATCTGGCACGGGAGTTCCTGCCGACGTACCGGCACAGCTATCTGATCGGCGGCTCGATCCTGATCAGCATCATTACGCTGGTCGGTGGGCAGTTGGTCGTAGAGAGACTGTTTGCTTTCTCGACACCGCTCAGTGTCATCGTGAACTTTTTTGGCGGCAGCTACTTCCTGTATTTGCTGCTGCGGGGAAATATCGCGAGATAGAGGGATAGCAGGACAGAGGATCACATCACGAATCCGCACAGAACAGGGTGATTCATGAGCCTGCTCTGTCATGAAAGGAAGAAGGACCATGCTGGAAGTCAAAAACCTGTCCAAAACGTATAACGGCAAAAAAGTGGTCGATGATGTCTCGCTGACGATCCGCAAAGGTCAGATCACTTCATTCATCGGACCGAACGGTGCCGGCAAAAGTACACTGCTCTCGATGATCAGCCGGCTGATTACGAGAGATCAGGGCGAAGTATGGCTCGAAGGCCGCGAGATCGGCAGCTGTGACAGCAAGGAACTGGCGCGTACACTGGCGATTCTCAAGCAGGCCAATCATATTGAGCTGCGGCTGACGATCCGCGAGCTGGTATCCTTTGGCCGGTTTCCATATTCGCAGGGACGGCTGAACCGGGAAGATGAGCGTCATGTGGATGAGGCGATTGCCTATATGGGACTCACCGACATGCAGCACAAGTACCTCGACGAGCTGAGCGGCGGCCAGAAGCAGCGTGCTTATATCGCGATGGTGCTCGCCCAGGATACGGAGTATATCCTGCTCGATGAGCCGCTCAATAATCTGGATATGAAGCATTCGGTCCAGATTATGCAGACCCTGCGCCGGATGGTACAGGAGCTGGGCAAGACGATTGTGCTCGTTATTCACGATATCAATTTTGCCTCCTGTTATTCGGACCGGATCGTCGCCCTCAAGGACGGACGGATCGTGCAGGAAGGCAGTGTGGAGCAGATTATCGACACGGATGTGCTGCGCGGTATCTATGATCTGGAGATTGGCATTCAGGAGATTGCAGGCCAGCGGATTTGTACATTTTACGCATAATGCCTGTACGGGAAAGAGTACAGCATCGGTGCTGCACGGTACCGAAATCCTGTTCTCTATAGAACCGTCACAGGCAGCACCTGGATTGAAATGGAATATTCATGCAGCATCCAATACACTTATCAAAGGAGAATTTATAATGAAAAAATGGACACTCGGTCTTACACTTATTCTGGCTATTCTGGTACTGGCCGCCTGCGGCAAAGATGCAGGTTCAACAACAGGAGCGGCAGCAGGAAGCAGTACAGCAGAAACGGCTACCGTCAAGGTTGCTCAGACGACAGGTGATGTTGAAGTACCGCAAAATCCGCAGCGCGTTGTTGTATTTGATATGGGGATCCTCGATACGATGGATCAGCTGGGCATCAAGCCTGTTGCTGTGCCCCAGGACAATCTGCCGCCTTACCTGAAAAAATATGCAGCCAGCGATTATATCAATGCCGGCGGCCTGAAAGAGCCGGACTTTGAGAAAATCAGCGAAGCGGCACCGGATCTGATCATCATCTCCGGACGCCAGGCGGATTCCTATGAAGAGTTCAGCAAGATTGCCACCACGATCAATCTGAGTGTGGATACGAATGATTACATGAATTCCTTTACCCAAAACATGAATATCATCGGTGAAATCTTCGGCAAGCAGGATCAAATCAAACAGGCCCTGACAGCCATCAACGACGAGATCAAAGCTACCCAGGATAAAGTGAAAAAAGCCGATCAGAACGCACTGATCGTACTGGCGAATGAAGGTAGCCTGAGCGCATACGGAGCAGGTTCCCGCTTCGGTCTGATCCATGACGTACTGGGCTTCAAACCGGCTGATCCGAATATCGAAGCATCCACTCACGGACAGAGTGTATCGCCTGAATATGTAGCAGAGAAAAATCCGGATTATCTGTTTGTTGTCGACCGCGGCAGTGCGGTGGGTGAAGATTCCTCCGGCAAAGCTACAGTTGAAAATGCACTCGTCAAAAACACCAATGCCTACAAAAACGGACATATCATCTACCTGAACCCGTACTACTGGTACCTGTCCGGCGGTGGTCTGCAATCCGTATCCGAAATGGTCAAAGAAGTGGGCGACGCGGTACAGGGATAATTTTCTGTACATCGATTGATCATGAAAACAGGAAAATGCGTAAAAATACGCTAACAGTCCTGCTAACCTAGTTATCTCGCTCTATTCCTAATTTCATCTATAGTCCAAAGGAAGCTGCAAGTTACATCGCAGCTTCCTTTTTGTTATATAAAGTGACATATACAAGTCAATAGAATGTTGGATATTAACCAAAATTCGATTTTTATGTATGAAAATCAATTATATTGATCATACCAATTAACTATTTTAATAACTATATTACACAAAAGGAGAACTATACTCTAGAAATTAATCATTATTTCATTATAATGATTATAACAACAGGTGCTGCTCACAAAACTTCCAAGGAAAGAAGGTGGATGATGGTGTCTGAAAATGCACAAACGATCGCAGGTCAACAAACCATAGCCGTCCGCAGAAAGTGGCTGAGTTCCACCGATATCGCCGGCTGGTGCTTTGTCCTGCCGCTGCTGGTCGGAGTACTGGGCTTCTCCCTGTACCCGATGGTCTCCGCTCTGCTGACGAGCTTCCACGGTAACGGCGCTGCCTCCGCGCAGTGGGTGGGGCTGACTAACTATTCCAGGGTGCTGCAGGACGATCTGTTCTGGGGTGCTCTCTACAACACAATCTATATTGGCGGGCTATCGGCCATTCTCGGTATTGTGTTCTCCTTTATCCTGGCCAGTCTGGTCCATCATCTGCCCTGGCAGCGTACGCGCAATGTGTTCAAAGCGATTTTCTTCCTTCCCAATGTGGTCTCGGCCGTAGCCACCAGTCTTCTCTTCAGTCTGTTATTTCATCCCGGCAAAGAAGGTCTGATCAACTATGCACTGAACTGGTTCGGTATCGATCCGGTTGGCTGGTTTACCGATCCTTCGATTGCACGTCTGAGCGTCGTGTTCATGATTCTATGGAGTGCGCTTGGATACAATACGATCATTTTCCTGGCTGCCCTGCAGAGCGTACCGCGCGAGCAATATGAAGCAGCCGATATCGATGGAGCGAGCGCGCTGGGCAAATGGCGCTATATTACGATTCCATCGCTGCGCCCGATTTTCCTGTTCATGATCGTCATGGGCGTGATCAACGGCATGAAGCAGTTTACCAATGTATGGCTGATCGGCGGCAGTGCAGGCAATCCGTCTGGCGCGCTGATGACATCGGTACTGTACATTTACCGTAATGCCTTTTTGTCTTCCCAGCTGGGGATCGCTACGGCAGCGTCGTATCTGCTGTTTGTGTTCATTCTGCTGCTGACGCTGGTCATCCTGCGGATCAATTCCCGCAACCAATTGAACTAGGAGGCTGACGATATGGATAAAACTGCACCCACGCTCCCGACAGCGCCTATGCAAAGGGGCCACAAAACAAGCCGGAAGTTCACCAGCTTTGCGATTATGTTCATCCTGTGCGCAGCCTCCGTGACGATGGTACTGCCTTTTATCTGGATGGTTATGACCAGCTTTGACTGGGGAGCAAGGCTGAATATTCCGTTCCCGCCCAGCTTCTGGCCGGAAGATCCGTCGCTGCGCACTTACCGGGCCGCTCTGACCAATGTGGATCTAATCCGCTATATTCTGAACTCCTTTGTCGTGGCGATCGGTGTGATTGTGATCAGCCTGTTCTCGGCGCTGCTGTCGGGGTATGCGCTGTCCAAGATCCGGTTCAGGGGAGCGGGATTGGTGCTCGTACTGGCACTCAGTACGATGATGATTCCTTTTGAAATGACGATGATTCCGCAGTACATGCTGTTCAACCAGATCCATCTCCTGGATACATATTGGGTTTTCTTTTTGCCGGCACTGAATTACGCCTTCGGTACGTTCCTGTGCAAGCAGTTTATTGACGGATTGCCGGGTGAGCTGAGGGAAGCGGCACTGATCGACGGAGCGAGTGAATATGGCATCTTCCCGCGTATTTATTTGCCGCTGTGCATGCCGATCTTTGCCACGATGGTCATTCTGCAGTTCCTCGGGGTATGGAATGAGCTGATCTGGCCGCTGCTGGCGCTTAACAATCCGGACAAGTACACCATTCAGCTCGGTCTGGCCATGTTCAACTACAACAATGGCTCCCGCCAAATGCCATCGATCATCATGGCAGCAACCTGTATCAGCCTGATTCCTGTGCTGGTACTGTATATGTTCCTGCAAAAGTACATCGTGGAAAGCATCGCGACAACAGGCATCAAGCAGTAACCAAATTAGACAAAGGTGGTAACGCTATGAGACGAAGATGGCAATCGGTGTGTATTGTACTGCTGGTAATGATTCTGACGGCATGCAGCTCTTCGGCAGAGGGCGAGGCGGGCTCGCAGACGTACAACTCGGAAGTACAGAAGGTATCCGATGTATCGGGCACTGTACGTCTCTCACTGGCCGGCTGGCAGCTGGAGAACGGCATTGATCCGGTGACCGGGCAGGAGACGACCGGATTCAACCAGTATGTCGAGGACACGTTCAAAAAAATGTATCCGAACATCACGCTGGAAGTGACCCAGGTTCCATGGGAAAATGCCCAGGCCAAGCAGCGTGCCCAGCTGATGTCCGGTGATGTCGATGTGATCTACACCGGTGGTGCCTTTGCCGCCCAGTATTATAATGAAGGATTGCTGCGCGATCTGGATGATCTGATCGACAAGGATACCACCTTTGATCCAGGCATCTATCTGGAAGGGATCTGGAACAGCTCTTACAGTACACGCTCGCCGGATGGACAGCATCAGTACGGCATCCCGGCCATTCTCGGCAAGCGTGTGACCATCTATGACAAGCAGATCTTCGCAGACTGGGGCGTAGAGCCGCTGTCTGAAGTACCAACTCCGGAAGAAATTCTGGAAAAAGCCAAAAAAATGACCGGTACCGATCCAAAAACCGGTGAGCAGACGTATGGACTGTGGTTCTCCGGCAACTCGATCAACCAGTCCACCTTTGTCGCGCTGAGCTACTATTTTGGTGAAAAAGGTGGCGAAGGTACCCTCGACAAACCGGGCGATATTAAATGGTCGCTGGATACACCGGGTATGGTCAAGGCTCTGGAATGGATGGGCGAAGCCTCCAAGCTGGCACCACCGGCATTCGTCAATGGCAGCGGTGAAGAGAACTTTGGCCTGGAAAATAACAATGTCGCGATGGTACTGGACAACAGCGGAACTACCATCATGAGTGAATTCCGTGCCAATGGCGACAAGGAACTGCTGGACCGCTACGTACCGGTTATGAATATCGGTAAAGACGGCACCGGTTGGGTCGCCGTCGATCCGATCATCATGGCCAAAAAAGTCGAAAACCCCGAAGCTTCCTGGGAAGTCATGAAGTTCCTGGCGAGCTACGATACGCAGAAGTGGGCATACCTGAACTTTGACTACACCCCGACACTGAAAAAGGCAGACTTTGTGGAAGAAAATAACGGATTCGTCCAAAACGCCATGAAGATGGCGGATATCACCAAGCCGACACTGATGGACGAAGCGAACCCTTTCTACAACAGCGAAATCGTCCCGGCGATCAACGGCTACCTGAGCGAATCGGCCAACGGCAAGACGCCGGATGCCAAAGCACTGCTGGAACGACTGCAGTCACGTGCGGAAGACTGGTCAGCCAATCAAAAGTAAGACGAGCTTTTTTGAAATGGAAGTGTTAGTTAGGAGTGACAAGTCAATGGAATCGTTGTGAGGTCATGCATTCCAGAAAGGAATAAGAACACGTCCTCCGGTGGAGCCGGGGAATCTACGAATTAGGAGAAAATGTAGATTCCCCGGCTTTATATTTTGGTTGATTCTAGAATGAAGAACTTACACATCTATGGCAAACACAGTAAAATAGCAAACCAGCTAAAATTAAATTAAAAGGAACTGACTGTTGCGGTAATCACTACTGCTATAGCCGGTTCCTTTTTTATTCGAGAGCACATCTTTCCGGGTAAGTACATATTTGATGTAAAATTATTCTGATGGATGCTTTCACTCCATGCCGGGTGCGGATACGAATCAGTTTGGCAAATTAACAAATGGATCAGATCACAAATACATTAACAAATCGTAATCCATCTAATAACCAGGAAATCCAATGGAATGCAACTGTTCTACAGACTTCTTCTCGTAAGTCTTGCAAGCTCTGTAAGCAGACGCGGCAAAAGCTGCTCGCTTGCACGGAGCGCAGGAAAGGGAATAGAGCTAAGGACGACATTTAAGTCTGGAGATCGACTGCTGCAGGCGGTCAACCATGATCTCCAGGCTTAACCGGAGGACGTGCTCTATCCCTTTCCGGAGCAGATGCCGCAAGAACATCCGAACCACCGTATATGCTGCAAGAACATCCGAACCACTACATATGCCGCCAGACCATACACACCATTGCCCAGCATAGAACACGCACCACTTTGTGGATTTCAGCCAAGTATTATAAAATATGCTGTAGCACCATCAATAGAACAGACAGCCCACACCTGACATAGATGGCAAGGCTATCGCTCAGGAGGAAAGGAACTCAAATCATGAACGGACAAACACGTGCCAACATCAAGCCGGGCCTGGAAGTGGATATTGTGCTCAAGCAGGATCAGCGCACCGGCAAACTGACCCGCGGGGTGGTCAAGGATATTCTGACCAACTCGCCGAATCATCCGCACGGCATCAAAGTGCGCTTGGCGTCAGGACAGGTAGGACGGGTAAAACATATTATTGCGGCTTCCAACTGAAGCACACGGCAAACAAACACATAATGAAAGGGGTACTGCATGATGAAACAGAACAAACTGGGAGCTTCCGATCTGGTCGTCGGTGAAATCGGGCTGGGCTGCATGTCGCTCGGCACGGATGAGAACAAGGCGATCACGCTGCTGCACGAAGCGCTGGATCTTGGCGTAACGCTGCTGGATACGGCCGATCTGTACGATGAAGGACGTAACGAGGAGATTGTCGGTAAAGCGATCAAAGGCCGCCGCAGCGAAGTCGTACTCGCTACCAAAGTGGGCAATCGTCGTATTCCCGGCAAAGAGGGCTGGGTATGGGATGCGTCCAAGGAATATATTCTCCAGGCGGTCAAAGAGAGCCTGCGCCGGCTGCAAACCGATTATATCGATCTGTATCAGCTGCATGGCGGTACATTGGACGACAATATCGACGAGGTTATTGAAGCCTTTGAACAGCTGAAAAAAGAAGGATTGATCCGCCAGTACGGCATCTCCTCCATTCGACCGAATGTGATCCGCGAATATGTGAAACGTTCGCATCTGGTCAGCGTGATGAGCCAGTACAGCATCCTGGATCGCCGTCCGGAAGAAGAAGTACTGCCGCTTCTCGCCGAGAACGGTGTCAGCGCCATCGTGCGTGGTCCGGTAGCCAGCGGCGCATTGGCCCATGGCCGGGAGGACAAAGCACAAAAGGGCTATCTGGACATTGATGGTGACGAGATTGTGAAGCTGCGTCGTCATCTGGAAGAACTATGCGGCCCGGATCGCAGTCTGACCCAGCTGGCGATCCGCTATTCCCTTGCCCATTCGGCAGTGGGAGCCGTTATTCCGGGAGCCAGCTCGTCGGAGCAGCTGCGTCATAACGTGGAGGCCGCTTCAGCGCCTCTGCTGACCGAAAGTGAACTGAATGCGATCCGTGCGCTGCGTCCGGCCAACACGTATGCCCAGCATCGTTAAGTACGGTATCAACATCTATTCAAAGCATCTCATGATGATCATGGGATGCTTTTTTCATGGATTCATAGACAATATGTATATTGTGAGATAACTGGGTGTTCCTATTCACTTCATTTCTGGTTAATAAGAGGACAGGTTAGCTTGTTACAAAAGGAGGCGGAAAAGAATGTGGAATGCGCTTATGTGGGGAGCAATTGCCGGTTCGGCCGTGCTGCTGGGCGCGCTGGTAGCGATTTATTTTAAAATTCCCAAAAAGATTATCGGCTGGATCATGGCATTCGGTACCGGTACGTTGATCGGGGCAGCATCGTTTGAATTGCTGGGTGATGCGATCGAGGATGGCGGACTGTTTGCTACGGCGATCGGCTTTCTGGTCGGTGCGGTAGTGTATACGGGATTCGATCTGTTCATCTCTTCCCGGGGCGGCGCCCACCGCAAGCGTTCGTATTACAACCGGGCGGAAGAAGGAGACGAGCAGGACAGCAGCGGACAGAACTCTTCTTCCAAGGATAAAGGCAAATCCAAAGGCGGCAGCGGGCTCGGGATATTCGCAGGTACCGTCATGGATGCCATCCCCGAGTCGATCATGATCGGTGCCAGCCTGCTGACCGGTCAAGGGGTTAGCGCCGTACTGGTCGTGTCGATCTTTGTGAGTAATATTCCGGAGGGACTCTCCAGTACCGTAGGGATGCAGCAGAGCAATTTTTCCCGCGGTAAAATATGGGGCATGTGGATCGCCGTATTGATCGTATCATCGCTCGCTTCGATGCTCGGCTATCTGTTCCTGGAGACCCTGCCCAATGAGATCAAAGCAGGCATCGGCGCATTTGCCGGCGGCGGGATTATCGCCATGCTGTGCTCAACGATGGCACCAGAAGCCTACGAGGAAGGCGGTCCCATGGTCGGCCTGATCGCTTCGCTGGGCCTGCTGGTTGCACTGATGCTGAGTATTTGAATTTTGCATAGGGCTATGAATAAAATGCATGGAGTAAATAAATCAGCTGATTTCCTGAGCATGGGGTTAGCTGATTTATTTCCATATAAAGAATAAATTTTGCCGAATCGAGAATTACATACACATGAAAAAGGGTTAAACTTATATATACTTGGTAAGTCGCACCCTCTATTATCATCTGGATATTTTGCTGATAAATATTCACGGTGGATTAGCGATCTGGAGTGATTTCATTTTTACATGCTGGCAGTCTGCAAAGACTGGTTAAGGCAGAACTTATCCAAGATGAAATAATGCATAAAAGCTGCATATTCAGAGACATGGTTCTGGAACTGCAGCAACATGATACCTGGAGTATTGATGCAGTCAGACATCCATCTGCTTGGCGCGAGGTACTCGAACTGGCAGACGAAATCAGGATAGAGCTGGGAATGATCTGGATCCTGTCGGTGAAGCGGATCTGGAATTGGATGATTTCACGAAACAGGATGAAGTGATATGTACTTCATTCAATCAGGAACTGCAAAAAGGAGAGTCGTCATGAAAGGAACACTGTTTACCGAAAGACATGCCGGACGTGAACTGCTGATTTATTTGCCTCCTTCCTATGAGCAGGCGGAATATCCGCTGCCGGTGGTGTATGTGCAGGACAGCGGGGATCTGTATGACCCGGTGCTCAATGCGAATCTGTACCATCTGGAGCTGCGCTTTGCCGCCGGTACACTGCCTGAATGTATGCTGGTCGGCATTATGCCGTATGACCGGATTCACGAATATACACCGTGGTCGGCCCAGAAGCTGCAGCCCGGGCGACGATATGATCATTTTGGCGGCAGGGCCAGCCAGTATCTGTATATGATCGTACACGAGCTCAAGCCGTGGGTTGACCGCAATTTCTATACCGATCCGCGACCGGAGAGTACCGGCATCGTCGGCAAATCGCTCGGCGGGCTGGTGGCCCTGTTTGCGGCGTATGTGTATCCCGAGGTATTTGGCCGCATCGGCGCCATGTCGGCTTCGCTCTGGTACGAAGGCTTTGTGGAATTCATGGAGGAGCGCCAGCTGAATCCCAATCTGCGTGTATACATGGATATCGGCTCCCTGGAAGGTACCGCCAAGACCAACCGCCAGCGGCTGATGCAGTCGCTCACTGATGAAGCGGCTGCCATCCTGGCGCGCAGCGAGCTGCCTGCGGAGCAGCGGCATTTCCGGCGCATCGAGGGAGAGGACCATAACGAAGAAGCGTTCTATCGGCGCTTTCCGGAGATGATGGAATGGTTATACGCCCGCCATACGGTTCGGTTGCTGCAATAGAGACCTTGCCAAATTTAGCTAAAAAGCAGATAATAAGAACAGAGAATTCTTTAAATTAAGATAGCTGAAGGACAGCAGTGGTGATCCGCCGCTGATCTGACAGATGCATAAATCACTAGGAAGGAGCGATTCTCTAATGGAAAGAATAGAATCTGCAGAACAATACCAGCAGCTGATTGGTGAACAGGAATATACGGTGATCAAGTTTGATACCAACTGGTGCCCGGACTGCCGTACCCTGGACCGTTTTATGGGCGACATTATCGAACAGAACGCAGACAAGCGCTTTTATGCCATGGATGCAGAGAAGTTCCAGGATCTGGCGGAGCAAAATGAAGTAAGAGGAATTCCGAGCCTGCTCGTATTCCGCAACGGCGAGAAAATCGCCCACTTGCACAGTAAATTTGCCAAAACACCTGCACAGGTGTCCGAATATCTCGCAGAAGTTAAATAAGCAGCCATACAACAGTCAAAAGCCCGGTACAGGATGATGATCCTGCCGGGCTTTTGTTATGGTAATGTATATGTTAACCGATTGAGGAATATGGGAAATGTAGAATAACATCATTACATTATTATCTTTGCTTCGCGACCAGCTCTTTGCGTTTAAGAATAAGATGTTCCACACTGCGCAGATGCAGCAGCAGTTCGTCTGCATCCTCATCATTCAGTTCACGGATATTCTCGACCAGCTTGCCAGCCATGATGCTGAAGATTTTATCGAGTGCTCTTCCGCCTTTGCGGGTAATGGAGATGCTCACATAACGACGATCCTGATCGGAACGAGTACGTTCGATCAATTCTTCCTGTTCCAGTTTGTCACAAATCTGCGTTACGGCACTTGTCGTCAGCCCTGTTGCCTTGACGATATCCGTACCATACTGACTGCCATTATTCAACAGAAAGTGAAGAATAAAGATCTCGGTTGTGTTGGATTTGAGTTGACGCATTAATGTAGGCAGTTCCATGATCCGCGGCATGCGGTCCACAAGCAGTAAATAACTTTTAAGAAGTTCACCAGACGTTTCCAATTGTTAAATCCTCCTCAATAATATAGGTAAAACTGTTAGTTAATTATCGATATGATGAAAAGTGTGAAAAATGATTAACTATCAGAATTCCATTATGTAACATCAGGTTGTCTACAATAGAAAATGCAAAAATACAAATAAGAAATGCAAGATTCTTAAAACTTCCTTAACAATATAGTAATTTGTTACCAGTATTACGTCAATGCAAATTCGACAGATTGAGACAAAAAACCGCTGTCATTGACGTAAATTTGAACTTTTTTTATAATTAAATATAAATATCGCCGATTTAGCTATCATTTTTTAAAATATTGAACTATGCAGCGTTTGCCGTCTTGTCCGGCAGGCGAATTATATCAATTAAAAGGTGGCCCAATTCCATTGAACCATTCATCACTTCCCTTTGTAACCATGGACGAAATTGTACGTGAAGGTGAGCCGATTCTCCGTGAGGTGACTGAACCGGTGACACTTCCTTTATCCGAGGAGGACCGCACGACAGTCAGTCGCATGATGGAATTCCTGAAAAAATCCCAGGACGAAAAAGCGGCTGAGCAATATGGACTGCGGGCGGGCATAGGTCTTTCTGCCAATCAGATTGGCTGGAACAAACGCGTCTTTGTTGTTTATTTTACCGATGATCAGGATCGTCAGCTGGAATATGTATTTTGCAATCCCAAGCTGGTCAGTCACTCGGCTGCCATGATCTATCTGGAGAGCGGTGAAGGGTGTCTGTCTGTAGATCGTCCGGTGGACGGTTATGTACCAAGGTATGAGAAAGTAACGGTGCACGCATATACGCCGGAAGGACAACTCTTCAAACTCAAGCTGAAAGGCTTTGCAGCTATCGTATTCCAGCATGAGTATGATCATCTGAACGGTGTGATGTTCTATGATCATATTAACAAGAAGGATCCATTCCGTCTGCCTGATGTCGAATATATACGTCCGCTGTAATCTAACTAGTATATCGGATAAATGTTCATTTTCATGAATTTTTTTCATAATAAAATTCATACTTTCTTAAAACTTTGGCAATAGGATAGGGCAGCATACAGCGTTATTCATGCTGCAGCAATTGACCCATAACCCCTGTTCAGCCATAGTCCAGGAGCATAAAAATCAAATCCGCTGCTATCTTCTCAGGCAGAGCGAACCGGAAAGGCCGTCAATGAAAGACGGTCTTTTTCGTCTGGTTGTGATATGATACATTATATTTCCGGATAATTGTAAGCGTTTCAATATACTGAATGCATAATAATTCGGATCACAAAGGTAAAAAAGAGTAGTCTGGATTTATGATACGGGAAGCAGTGAATCATTACCAATCATGACCAAGCGGAGCGATGAGGAGATATGAAGAAAGCGAGAGGGACCATGCTGCAGCTGATCATTGAGCGTATTAATGATATCAAAATCAAAAACAAGCTCATTTTTGCGTACATTTTTGTCGTGGTGCTGCCGGTACTGTGCATTGGCGGCTTTGTCGTCGATTATTTACGGCAGGAAGCGCTCAACAATGCGATTGAACAGACGACCAACAATGTGGAGCGTATCAAAAACCAGATGACGACCATGCTGCGCATCCCCATTAACATCTCCAATGAACTTCTGTTTGATACCCGGCTGAGTCAGGTCGTCAATACACGCTATGAAAAGGTATATGATCTGGTGGCAGCCTACCAGAATTATCAAGAATTCGATGAATATCTGCGCCTCTACTCCGAAATATCAGCGATACGCTTCTATACCAGCAACGAGACCATTCAGAACAACCTGGAATTTATGAAAATCAATTCGGATACCCGCAGCAGCGAATGGTATCAAAAAGCGATCAACAGCCGCAAAATCAACTGGTTCTATCGCAGCGATGACCAGATTAGTCCCATCAAAAAGCTCAGCCTCGTACGTGATATCAAATTTACCGATTATACGACGAGCGGAGTGCTTGTCATTGAGCTGAGCCAGTCCTATCTGAATTCACTGATCAGCGCAGAGCCGTTTGAGACGATGATTCTGGACGATGACGGAAATATTGTGGCAGCGAAGGATATATCGCTGATCGGCAAGCGACTGGATGATCCCATCATTGATATTGATATCGACCCTGCCGGCAAAGGAACCTATGAACGTGAAGTAAACGGCCAGCAGTCCAACATTGTCGTTGATGAACTGGTGCCCGAGAGCAGCGCCAACGGACTCAGGATTGTCTCGGTCTTCTCCAATAATACGATTGTCCGCGATTCCAATATGATCATTCTGATCGGAACCGGTGTGCTCGTGCTGATCCTGCTGAGCGGGCTGCTGTTCCTGCGGCTGATCTCACTGCTGATTACCCAGCGTCTGTCGGGACTCAGCCGTCAGATGAACAAGGTGGGAACCGGAGATCTGACCGTCACCTCGCGCATCTCCGGGATGGATGAGATCGGTCAGCTGTCGCGTAAATTCAACGATATGGTCGCCAGCATCCGCCAGCTGATGGATCAGGTATACGAGACCAATGAACGCAATACACGGCTTGAGATCAGCCAGCGGGAGATTAATTTTAAAATGCTGGCGAGCCAGATCAATCCGCACTTTCTGTTCAATGCGCTGGAATCGATCCGGATGAAAGCCTACATGAATGGAGAAAAGGAAATTGCCTATATTGTCCGGCTGCTTGGCAAGCTGATCCGCAACAATCTGGAGATCGGCAGCAAGCAGACGACGATTGAAGGTGAGATGGAGCTGATCCGTTCCTATCTCGAAATCCAGAAATTCCGGTTCGGGGAGCGGCTGAATTATGAACTGCTGCTGGACCCTCAGACATGCCGTACCCCGATTCCGCCGCTGATCATCCAGCCGCTCGTCGAGAATGCGATCATCCACGGCATGGAAAGCAAGGAAGGCGGCGGATTGATCATTATTCGTACGCTGCAGATTGACCATGAGGTGATGGTTGATGTTATCGATAACGGAACAGGCATGACCGAGAGCAGACTCGAGCAGGTGCGCCGGTCCCTGTACAGTGAAGAAGAAGGTGAACGGATCGGTCTGCGCAATGTGCATCAGCGGCTCACCCTTTCCTACGGCAGTGCGTACGGGCTTCATATTTCCAGTACGCCGCATGTGGGCACACAGATTTCCTTTAAAATTCCGGCCGGATAATGACAGCAGCCCGGTTATGCCGGATACATGCAAAAGCGGCACGGAAGCAGCATCCTATCATCGATCAGGCAGATGCTATACCATTCTTGGCAGAGGGAGGTTCATTATGTTTAAAGTAATGATTGTCGATGACGAACCGGCAATACGTGAAGGATTAAAAACCATTGTGGACTGGGATGCAATCGGATTTGAGGTGGCAGAGACGGCGGCCAATGGCCGGGAAGCACTGCAGAAATATGAGCGTATCCGTCCCGATCTGATGATTATGGATATCCGTATGCCCGGCATGAGCGGACTGGAAGTGATTGAGCAGCTGCGTCAGGACAAGCTGCGCCAGGCCCATGTGCTGATTCTGAGCGGATATGCGGATTTTGAATATGCCCGCCGGGCGCTCGGTTATGGGGTAGATGGATACCTGCTCAAGCCGGTGGATGAGCAGGAGATGGAGGAAGAGCTGCGCCGGGTGCATCGCACACTGGAGCAGGAGCGCCGGGTTAATGTACGCCGGTCGGAGCCTGTGCCTGTGCATGAGGTGGTCGAGCAGATGCTGCTGAGCAGCTCCGGCAAAGAGCAGAACAAAGCCGAGACCGAGCTGCAGCTGGACTGGGATCGGTATCAGATCATTTTGCTGGAACTGCGTGAAGGGCCGGGCAGACCGTCTGAAGGGTTGGCAAGGCAATTCCGCCGGCTGTCCGATTGGTGGACGGATGATCCCAAAAACATCGTCTTTCGTGCCGGCAGCTATCTGGGCATACTGACCGGACGCGAAGCGGACAGGGATAGTCTGCTGCAGCTGCGCCAGCGGCTGTTGGCGCAGGAACCGGAAGGCTATCAGGTGTATCTGGCTGCCGGTGAGGCGACCGGGGACAAGAGTCTCATACATGACAGTTATGAGCAGGCCGAGTCGCTGATGAACCGGCGCTTCTGGGCGGGAGAATCGGGTATTCTGCAGATGGAGCCTGCACCGGTGGAGCCTGAGGATGAAGTGACCGTGCCGCTGGCCGGTGAGTGGGCAGACCGGCTCTATTATGCCGTCGATATCCGCAGCCTGAATGCAGTGGAGCGGGTCATGCAGGAGCTGATCACCGCCTGCCGGAGTGCAAGTCTGTCCGAGCGGGATACGAAGAGTCTGTGCTCGCATGTATTATCGCTGGCGCTCAGCCGCCTGCCAGGCAGCATCGCCGGCTCTGGTCCGGCTGTGCAGAAGTGCCTGTCGCTCATTCCAGAGCTGTATGCCATGTCGACAGCCGGGCAGATTATCCGGCTGGTGCTGCAGCAGATCGGCGAACTGCTGGAATCGATGGATGGCGGCAGTCATGAATCGGTGATGAAGCAGATGACCGATTTTATCCGGCGCCACTACAGTGACAATCTCAAGCTGGAGATGCTGGCGGAGATATTCAACTACAACAGCGCCTATCTCGGCAAAATGTTCAAGACATATACCGGGGAATCGTTCAATCATTTCCTCGATCAGGTTCGGCTGGATAATGCCAAGGAGATGCTGGCCCAGGGCATGAAGGTACACAAGGTTGCGGCCCAGGTAGGGTATGCGAATGTGGATTATTTTCACAGCAAATTCAAAAAGTATACCGGTATCTCGCCTTCCGCCTATCGGGAGCAGATGGGACAGGGTTGAAGCAGGAGCATAGGGCTCCTGCTTTTTTTATGCCACAGCGTAAGCGTATGACCAGCGTTATATCGCAGCGTTCGGCCAGCGCTGAATATATGCGGTCACAGCAGCTGGCAAGAAGATCGGAAGGCTGCAGTGCAGAATGGAAAAACCTCAAATTTTAGTGATAAAGGTTATGGAATTTCCTATGACTAATTTTTATATGAATTTATGTGCAATTTGTAAGGTATTAACAGTAAGCGCTTTCTTTTATAATCGGTATGTATCCCACACAGACGCGGTATCAAGTAATAAGGTCAGTATCCGCGCAGGATCAGGACCGATTATAGGAAGGCGGATGAGTTATGGAGTCAACAACCAAACAGGCTTCGTCCCGGAAAAGGGATCGGGCTGCCAGTCTGAATTCCCGCAAAACGGGAGGCTTCTGGAAGTTATTTAAGCAGCAGCGTTATTTGTATCTCATGTCGTTGCCTTTTGTGATCTGGGCGTTCATATTCAGCTATGTACCACTCTGGGGATGGCTGATGGCCTTTCAGGAATACAAGCCTAACCGATCCTTTTTTGACCAGAAATGGGTAGGGTTCGATCAGTTTATTACCCTGTTCCAGGACCAGCAGTTTTACCTGGCTCTGCGTAATACACTGGCCATGAGTTTTCTTGGTCTGATTTTCGGATTTATCTTTCCGGTTGTTTTTGCCATCCTGCTCAATGAAGTCAGAGGCATGGTGTTCAAAAGAACCGTACAGACCGTCTCTTATCTGCCTCACTTTGTCTCATGGGTCGTTGTCGCCGGTATCGTAACCAAGGCGCTTTCCACAGACGGCGGGGTGGTTAACGAACTGCTCATGTCGCTTCATATTATAAACCAGCCGATTCAGTTTATGGCTCAGGGCCAATGGTTCTGGGGGATTGTAACCGCTTCCGATGTATGGAAGGAAATGGGTTGGAGCACCATTATTTATCTGGCAGCCATCACAGGTATTGACCAGGAACAGTACGAGGCTTCCCGTGTAGATGGAGCCGGACGCTTCCGTCAGATGTGGCATATCACACTGCCGGGTATGCGTACCACAATTATCGTACTGTTAATCATGTCTATCGGTCATCTGGTGAGTATCGGTTTTGAGAAGCAGTTCCTGCTCGGTAATAACCTCGTAACGGATTATTCACAGGTACTTGATCTGTACGCACTGAAATACGGTCTGGAAATGAACCGCTATTCCTACGGTACAGCGATCAGTATATTCAACTCGGTCATCAGTATTATCCTGCTGTTCACAGCGAACGGAATCTTCAAGAGAACGACCAAAGAAAGTATCATGTAACGCTGGAATGGTATGGAATACGTTACCCTATGCTGGAGCCAACTGTATAATCTGAAGGAGGAGAATGGAAATGGCTGCAAATAAAGCTTTTAACGCCACCCGCGGCGATAAAATATTCGATGTATGTAATACGATTATCATGTGTCTCGTACTAATCGTGACGCTGTACCCTTTCCTGAACGTGCTCGCGATATCCCTGAACGAGTCGTCCGATACGGTAAGAGGCGGCATTCACCTGATTCCACGGGCATTTACACTGGAAAATTATTCGGTCATCTTCCAGTACCAGGGGCTGCTGCAGGGCGCGCAGATCTCGGTACTGCGGACAATTGTCGGTACGATTCTCGGTCTGATCAGCGCCTCGATGCTGGCGTTTACCCTCAGCCGGGTGGACTTTCAGGCACGTAAATTCATCTCCACGTTCCTCGCACTGACGATGTATGTAACGGCCGGTCTGGTACCGACGTTCCTGCTGATTCGTGACCTGGGCATGATCAACTCCTTCTGGGTGTATGTACTGCCAGGTGTGGTAAGCGCGTTTAACGTATTTATTATCCGTTCTTTTATCGATGGACTGCCGTATGCACTGCAGGAATCGGCCAAGCTCGACGGAGCCAATGACTTTACCATTTATCTGAAAGTCATTCTGCCGCTGTGTAAGCCGGTACTCGCCACGATCGCCTTGTTCCTCGCGGTCGGTCAGTGGAATGCCTGGTTCGACACGTATCTGTATAATGCCAGCGCACCGCAGTGGACCACACTGCAGTATGAATTGATGAAAGTCCTGCAGCAGAGCACCCAACAGAGCGGAGCGGTCAATGCTAATGATATGGCCAGACAGATGGCGAGTATCTCGCCGGAATCGATCCGGATGGCGATTACCATCGTCGTTACTGTACCAATCCTGGTCGTGTATCCGTTCCTGCAAAAGTACTTTGTGAGCGGTATGACTCTTGGTGCGGTCAAAGCATAATGCACCCTTTGCACATATGATCCAGGCTACCGGGCGGCATCTTGCCGTCTTAGCATAAATGGTCTGCCACAGCATCTCTGGATATTTCGCTGGTCCGCAAGCGAGGATCGGTGGAATATCCAGAGATGGTGAGCAAGCCGGGTTGTCCATGTTATGTCATGTTCATTTCATGCAGTATCCATTTCATAAAGGGGGCTAAATGAATGCCTAGCAAATTATTCCGATATGCACTGGCTCCACTGGTCGTACTGTCGCTTGTTACTGCGACTGCCTGCGGCAGCTCGGATCCGACCGAGCAGGAGACATCCGATCCGTCCACACCGATCACGATTTCCTTCTTCGGTTCCGATGCCAATCCGACATGGAACAATATGAAGGATGATGTAGGACAGGCGATCACCAAAGCAACGAACGTAACGATCAATGCCGAGTATGATGTCAGCGGTGGCGGCACACAGAAAATCGCCCTGATGACGGCATCCGGTGAATACCCGGACATGATTTTCCCCAAAGGCTCCATCACCAAGCTGGTCGAAGCCGGAGCACTGATTGACCTGACGGATCTGATCGATAAATACGGTCCCAATATTAAAAAAGTATATGGCGACGATCTGTCACGTCTGAAATACAGCAAAGAAGATCCTTCCATTTATGTGATTCCAACCAACGCGGGTGTTGGCCAGACTACCTTTGACGCAGGCGGCGGGTTTGAAGTGCAAAATGCCGTCATGAAGGAACTGGGCTACCCGGAGATCAAAACCGTTAAAGACTTTGAAAACGTTCTCAAAGAGTATAAAGAGAAGCATCCGACCATTAACGGTCAGCCTACCATTCCATTGTCGTTGAATGCCGACGACTGGAAAATTATGATTACGGTTACAAACCCGGCCTTTACTGCAACAGGCGCACCGGATGATGGTGAATTCTATATCGATCCGGAGACGTATGAAGCACAATTGCACTACAAACGTCCGGAAGAGAAAGAATACTTCCGCTGGCTGAACCATATGTATAATGAAAAGCTGCTTGATCCGGAGACATTTACCCAGAAGAGTGACCAGTATATGTCCAAAATCGCCAGCGGGCGTGTCCTCGGTCTGATCGACCAGGAGTGGGACTACCAGCAGGCCGAGAATTCGCTGAAAACATCCGGTATGGCAGAGCGCACGTACGGTCACTATCCGGTACAGCTGGATGAATCGACCAAAGACCGTTCGTTCCAGGATATCGGCGCACCGGTCGGTTATGGTATCGGTATTACCACTTCGGCCAAAGACCCGATCCGTATTGTCAAATTCCTCGACTGGATGGCATCCGATGAAGCACAGGTGCTGAACAACTGGGGTGTGGAAGGCAAACAGTATGAAGTCAAAGACGGCAAACGCGTAGTCCCTGCTGCTGTGCAGGAGCGCAAGGTCAATGACAACACCAACTTTACCAAAGAATCCGGTATCGGCATGTACAACTTCTCCGTTCGTTATGGTGATGGTGTCAAAGATCCGGGCGGCAACTACTACACCACCAACTTTCCTGAGCAGATTGTAGCGGGCTACACGCAGCCGGAGAAGGATACGCTCAAAGCCTATGGCGCAACCACATGGAAAGATCTGTTCCCGCAAAAAGAAGAATTCCCGGTTAAACCATGGGGCGCAGCGTACAACCTGCCGGCTCCTGATGACCCAAGCTACACGGTCAACTTCCAGAAATCACAGGATATCGTCCGCAAACGGATTCCGGAAGCGATCCTCGCCAGTCCGGACAAGTTTGATACTGTCTATGATCAGATGCTCACCGAACTGAGCACGGATGAGATGAAAAAAATGGAAGCGGAATATACCCAGATGATCAAGGACACCGTAGAACTGTGGGGCGAGAAAACGACTACAGCCGCTGCAAAGTAAAATAGCAGGTCATACAGTAAAGCGATATACCGGAGCAGGCCGTACAAATGTAATAACACTGCTCCGGAATATTGAATACAATGGGGACTCCGGTTGCTGGAGTCCCTTTTATATGGAATATACTATATTTTAGTACTGTCCCACAGGAAGGGGCAGCAGTAGTGGAATACATGAATGCAAGTAATGAATGACCAAAATGAGCATGATAACAAAGGAGAGTAATTTACGATGTCTGGCAAATGGCTTAAACGTACGCTGATCCCACTGACGGTTCTCTCATTGGCAGCAGTGACTGCCTGTGGCGGAAGCAGTGATCCGACCCAAATGGAAACTTCCGACGCCTCCCAGCCGATTACCATTTCATTTTTTGGTTCGGACCCGAGTCCTACCTGGAACAATATGAAAGATGATGTAGGACAGGCGATCACCAAAGCAACCAATGTCACGATTAACGCCGAGTATGATGTCAGCGGCGGCGGCTCACAGAAAATATCCCTGATGACGGCATCCGGCGAATACCCGGACATGATTTTCCCCAAAGGCTCCATCACCAAGCTGGTGGATGCCGGCGCACTGATTGACCTGACGGACTTGATCGACAAATACGGTCCCAATATCAAAAAAGTATATGGCGACGATCTATCCCGGCTGCAGTACAGCAAGGAAGATCCATCGATCTACGTCATTCCGACCAACGCGGGTGTCGGCCAGACTTCCTTTGACGCAGGCGGTGGATTTGAAGTGCAAAATGCCGTCATGAAGGAACTGGGCTATCCCAAAATCAAAACGGTCAAGGACTTTGAAAATGTGCTGAAAGAGTACAAAGAAAAGCATCCGACCATTAACGGTCAACCTACCATTCCGCTCTCACTGAATGCGGATGACTGGAAGATCATGATTACCGTTACCGATCCATCCGTATCAGCCACCGGCGGAGAAGCAGACGGAGAATTCTACATCAATCCGCAAACCTACGAAGCACAACTGCACTACAAGCGCCCGGAAGGCAAGGAATACTTCCGCTGGCTCAACCATATGTATAATGAAGGATTGCTGGATCCCGAGACATTTACCCAGAAAAATGACCAGTATCTGTCCAAAATCGCCAGCGGGCGTGTCCTCGGTCTGATCGACCAGGAGTGGGACTACCAGCAGGCCGAAAACTCGCTGAAAACATCCGGTATGGCGGAGCGCACGTACGGTCACTATCCGGTACAGCTGGATGAGAAGACCAAAGACCATTCCTTCCAGGATATTGGTCCTCCGGTAGGTTACGGTATCGGCATCACCACTTCGGCCAAAGACCCGATCCGTATCATCAAATTCCTCGACTGGATGGCATCCGACGAAGCACAGGTGCTGAACAACTGGGGCGTGGAAGGCAAGCATTATGAAATGAAAGGGGACAAACGCGTTATTCCCCAGGAAATACAGGAGCGTCGTGTGAACGATAATACCAACTTTACCAGAGAATCCGGGATTGGCATGTACAACTTCTCGGTTCGTTATGGCGATGGTGTCAAAGACCCGAGCGGTAACTATTACACCACCAACTTCCCTGAGCAGATCATCGCAGGCTACACACAACCGGAGAAGGATGCGCTCAAAGCATACGGTGCAACGACATGGAAGGATCTGTTCCCGGCCAAAGAAGAGTTCCCGGTTAAACCATGGGGCGCAGCGTACAATCTGCCGGCTCCGGATGACCCGAATTATACGGTCAACTTCCAAAAATCCCAGGATATCGTCCGCAAGCGTATCCCGGAAGCGATACTGTCCAGTCCGCAAGAATTTGATAAAGTGTATGATCAGATGATTGCCGAACTGAGTACAGATGAGATCAAGCAGATGGAAGCCGAATATTCCAAAATGATCAAAGACACGGTTGAATTGTGGAGCCAGCCTGTGGCTGCAAAGTAAACTGCCGCCATTGCGTACATCAGAGGGGCTCCTGTGCAGGGAGTCCCTCTTTATATATGTAGGAAATGGTTAGAGCTGTACAGGGCACCTGACTGCATGGCTGATGATACATAGATCATGCAGTGCCGGGTTCCTGGATTTCAATAAAGTTAAGTACACAAGTATGGAAGGAGTGGTGGTATGAAGCAGAGACAATTCTCTCCGTATTCCCTATGGTATGACCGACCGGCAGAGATATGGGAAGAGGCGCTGCCGATCGGAAATGGCAGACTTGGTGGGATGGTATTCGGCGGAGCGGGAATGGACCGAATTCAGCTGAATGAAGATACATTATGGTCGGGCAGGCCGCAACAGGATATACCGGCTGTCGACCCGGCTGAGCTGGATCATGTGCGGCAGCTGATTTTTGACGGTCAGCTGGATGAAGCGCAGGAGCTGATCAACACCCGGATGCTCGGCAAGGATGTAGAGGCGTATCAGCCGCTCGGTGATCTGGAGATCGAATATGTTCATAGTGAGGGAGAGCCATCTGATTATTATCGTGAACTGGATATACACAATGCGATAGCACGTACCTGCTGGACAGAGGATGGACGAACGATGCAGCGGGAAGTGCTGGTCAGTCGTCCGCATCAGGTGCTCGCCTATCGGATGAGCCGCAGTGACGGCACAGCATTCAGCGCAGCTGTTCGTCTCCACAGCGTACAGCCGCATCAGCTGGATAGCCGGCCGCAGGAACTGCAAATGCATGGGTATGTATATCCGGATATGCAGTGGTATCGCGACCGGCAGGAGCCGTATCGGTATGACGCGGAGGAAGAGCATGGTATTCATTTCCAAGTGCAGGCTCGTATACATAGTGCTGGCGGTCATGTGCATCACCGCGATGGACAGCTGCATATCGAGAACACGACCGAGCTGATCGTTCTGCTGACAGCGGTCACGGACTTTGACGGCTATGATCGTCTGCCGGGAAGTGCAGGACGCCGACTGGATGAGGAATGTACGGCTAGACTGGATGAAGCAGCAGCGCTGGGGTGGACCACTCTCGTGGAAGCACATCAGCAGGATCATCACCATTTGTTCGACCGGATAGGATTGGAACTGTACAGCGATGACGCGGAACCTGTAGACGCAGAGCAGAATACAGCAGCCCATTTGCTACAGCTGCCTACGGACCAGCGGTTGGAACAGTACCGACAGGGAGGGACCGATATCGGGCTGGAAGCATTGTATTTCCATTATGGACGCTATCTGCTCATCGCCTGCTCACGTCCGGGAGATCAGGCGGCCAATCTGCAGGGTATCTGGAACCCGCATGTACAGCCGCCGTGGAACAGCGATTATACGACCAATATCAACGTACAGATGAATTACTGGCCAGCCGAAGTCTGCGGACTCGGTGAATGTCATGAGCCGCTGCTCACTCTGGTGGAGGAGGTGAGTCATACCGGACGAGAGGTCGCTAGCACGCGCTATGGCGCCAGGGGATGGACGGCTCATCATAATACCGACCTGTGGAGATCTGGCCTGCCGACAGGCGGCGATGCCAGCTGGGCCTTCTGGCCGCTCGGCGGTGTCTGGCTGTGTGCGCATCTGTGGGAGCATTATGCCTTTTCCGAAGATCGGGAGTTCCTGCGTCAGACCGGCTATCCGGTCATGCGTGAAGCGGCCCGATTTGCACTGGACTGGCTGATGGAAGACCCGCACGGTTATCTGGTCACCGTACCTTCTACCTCCCCGGAAAATAAATTCCGGACTGCTTCCGGTCAACCATGCAGTACATCCGCAGCGTCCACGATGGATATGACGCTGATTCGGGAACTGTTCACCCATTGTATAGAAGCAGCCGCTGTACTGGAAACGGATCAAGAACTGGTGGCAGAGCTGCAGCAAGCTGTGGACAGACTGTATCCTTTTCATATTGGACAGCATGGACAGCTACAGGAATGGTATGAGGACTATGAGGAGTATGAACCGGGGCACCGACATGTGTCCCATCTGTATGGGCTGTATCCGGGACGGGAGATCAACCGCTATGAGACTCCCGAGCTGGTCGAAGCCGCCCGTGTCTCACTGGAGCGGCGCATTACCCACGGAGGCGGTCATACCGGCTGGAGCTGCGCCTGGTTGATCAATCTGTATGCCCGGCTGCTGGATGGCGAGCAGGCCTATCATTTTGTGCATACTCTGCTGGCACGCTCCACCTATCCCAACCTGTTTGACGCGCATCCGCCATTCCAGATCGACGGCAACTTCGGCGGAATAGCCGGAATCGCGGAGATGCTGCTGCAAAGCCATCTGAACGAAATCCACCTCCTGCCCGCCCTGCCCCAAGCCTGGTCTAGCGGCCAGGTCACCGGCCTGCGCGCCCGAGGCGGCTTCACCATCGATCTGATCTGGCAGCACGGCAAATTGATCACCGCCACCATCCTGTCCGATCGTGACCATACATGCAGCCTGCTGTCCTCGGTACCATTAATCCTGACAGATACCATCTCTGCAGCATCCATCGGAGCAGGAAGCGTGCCGGCCAATGAAAAAGCAGCTTCCCCGGTGCTCACTGTTACCAATAGCAACGGGCAACACCGACTAGACCTGTCCCTGCAAGCAGGCCAGCGCTATACCTTGCAGGCCTCCGAGCTGTAACTGTAGCCCCACCATCCCACCTTGCGCATACTCGTCACTCAAAAATCCTTGAATTTGCGCACCATGAAACATAAGTTACATCCTTTTACCGGGCTCACCGCTAAACTATAATGTAAACGCATACGAATGAATCGGTCCCGGCCGCATGAACGCCGGACGCATAAATGAAGCTTTTTCAACCAAACACCATACAGGAGGCAACCAATCATGACCATTTTCCAATTTCCCAAAGACTTTATGTGGGGTACCGCTACAGCCGCTTACCAGATCGAGGGCGCTTATCAGGAAGGCGGACGCGGTCTGTCGATCTGGGATACGTTTGCCCATACACCCGGCAAAGTATTTGATGGACATAACGGCAATATCGCCTGTGACAGCTATCATCGCTACGAGGAAGATATCCTGCTGATGAAAGAGCTGGGTATCCAGACATACCGCTTCTCTGTAGCCTGGTCACGGATCATTCCGGATGGAGACGGCGAGATCAATCAGGAAGGCATTGATTTCTATCACCGGTTTGTCGACTGTCTGCTGGATGCGGGCATTGAGCCGTTCTGTACGCTGTATCACTGGGATCTGCCGCAGGCGCTGCAGGATGTGGGCGGCTGGGAGAACCGGCGTACGATCGATGCCTTTGTCAAATACGCCGAAGTCATGTTCCGCGAATTTGCCGGGAAAATCAAATTCTGGCTCACTTTCAATGAACCATGGTGCATCGCATTCCTGTCGAACCTGGAAGGCAAGCATGCGCCGGGCAACCAGGATCTGCAGATTGCCCTCAATGTCGGCCATCATCTGCTGGTCGCACACGGTCACTCGGTCAAAATGTTCCGTGATATGAAGCTCGAAGGCCAGATTGGTATTG
The DNA here is from genome assembly GCF_000971965.1 of Paenibacillus wulumuqiensis. GTDB lineage: Bacteria > Bacillota > Bacilli > Paenibacillales > Paenibacillaceae > Saccharibacillus > Saccharibacillus wulumuqiensis. The sequence continues at coordinate 83,345 of NZ_LAQP01000017.1, read as the reverse complement.
CACCGAACGTCGCCTGGGCGGTTCCGTACAGCAAGAGCCCGGAAGACCGCGCGGCCTGCAATCGCAATATTGAAGTATATGCGGACTGGTTCCTTGATCCGATCTACAAAGGCAGCTATCCGGATTCCCTGTATGAGTGGTTCCTGCAGGCAGGTGCCAAGCCGCCGATACAGGACGGAGACATGGAGATTATCGCCCAGCCGATCGATCTGCTCGGCATTAACTACTATCATCCTTCGGTGAATCGCTATCATCCGGAAGCGGGTTATTTGCAAAGTGAAGAGGTGGATATGGGACTGTTCAAGACCGATATCGGCTGGCCGATCGATGCGACAGGTCTGTATGATGTACTGCATTATTTGCAAAAGTACGGCAATGTCGATATCTACATTACCGAAAATGGCGCCTGTGTGAACGACGGTCCGGTAGACGGGGCAGTCAATGATACGCTGCGCGTCCAGTATTTGCAGCAGCATATCGCCCAGGTGCACCGGGTAATTAATGATGGCATTGCGCTCAAAGGCTATATGGCCTGGTCACTCATGGATAACTTTGAGTGGGCAGAAGGCTACCGGATGCGGTTCGGACTGATCCATGTCGATTTCCGTACCTTGGAGCGCACGCCCAAGGAAAGCTACTATTGGTACCAGAATGTTGTCCGCAACAACTGGATGGAGACACGCTGATGTATACCCTGCAGCTCGATGATTAAGATAGTTCATACAGGAAGTTCACTTTTATCCTGCGCAAAATTATGAAAGCCAGCGCTCTGCTGTTCGGATATCTTTCCGGCAGAGAGCACTGGCTTTTGCGGTTTATTGGCAAAATAGTGATGATTATTGGGAGCCTAGTCGTCAATTGAATCTGCTTTGACGACTGTTTGCATGAACGGTCTAATGGCCTGTGCAAGAGCCGAATGAGTAAATATTTTAATGGAAAAGAAACCAAAGCGAATCAAACCCATACTTTTGTGGTAATAAGCTTTATATCATATTAACGTCACACAAACGCTACTATGAACAAATCAACCGGTAAACGGACCAGAATCACAATTATGAAAGGGGAGTGGAACATATGGCTACCAAGAGCAAAGGGCATTCCAATTCGCCCCGTAATCATTCACCAAGACATAACACGTATGCGATGAGCAGAGCGCTCACTATCGTATCATGGGTGATTTGTGCGGTAGGTGTTTTCCTGATTATTTTCAATCTTCAGCCGTTCAATGACAACAATATGGGATTAATGGGCGGAATTGGCTGTCTGGTGGCAGCGATCTTTATTTACTTCATTGGTAAATCCTTCGGCTCGATGCAGGCCCGGAGCGATGAAGGTAAGGATGGGATCAAGGAAGATTAACCGTCCTGCTTACAATTAAATAGCGGCTCCTTTGAGAATTTGTTCTTGAAGGGGCTTTTTTACGGAGTAAAAATATGTTAATCTTTAAATAATGTGAAAACATTCACTTCCGCTTGCTAATAAATTGACAGATTTGTTAACAAGCTAAAAAAAACCGAAATTTACACCTTCTATGGATACGCAAAAAGCACACTTAGTGTTAACATAGAAATGTGTGGTTTCAATATTATGAACGTCATAAGCGTTATGTGAGAAAGGGGATCAAGATGAGCAAAAAACCAGGTTCGCGCCTTATGAAATGGGTTGTTCTGATTGTGACCGTTCTGTCACTGGCCCTGACGGTTTGGGCGTTGTTTGCCGGTACAGGCAACTATTTCGTTCTTAACCCGAAAGGACCTATTGCAGAAGGACAGCGGGACTTAATCGTCATTTCTACGATTCTGACGGCAATCGTTATCGTGCCGACGACAATAATTGCTTTTATTATTGTGTGGAGGTATCGTGACAAGCCAGGCAGAAAGGCCAAATACGATCCGGATTTCAGCCACAACAATTTGCTTGAAACCATCTGGTGGGGCATTCCGATCGTCGTTATCTTTATTCTGGCTGTCGTAACGGTTCGTTACACGTATGCTCTGGAGCCTTCCGTGGCACTTAAGTCCGAGAAGGAACCAGTTACGATCCAGGTCGTTTCTCTGGATTGGAAATGGGTATTCTTTAACCCGGAAGAAAATATTGCCACTGTAAACTCCGTGACAATTCCGGAAGACACACCTATTCGTTTTGAACTGACGTCCGACGCGCCGATGAACTCCTTCTGGGTACCGCAGCTGGCCGGTCAGATCTACACCATGTCCGGTATGGCGATGACCCTGTATATGCAGGCCGATCATCCGGGAACCTATTTCGGTTCAGGAGCGAACTTTAGCGGTGAGCACTTTGCCGATATGAGATTTGATGTGAACGCTGTGTCCGATGCGGATTATCGTGCATGGGTGGACAAGGTCAAATCGGAATCCAAACCAATGACGATGGAAACTTACCAGTCACTGGCTATTCCAGGAACAGCGGACAAGCAGTCATTCTCCTCTTTCCCGGACAATTTGTTCCAACAACTCGTAACCAAATATCTGCCTGGCGGTCTGGCTGACAACAGCAACCGCGCGACTCACACGACTCCTCAGACGGAAATTAATGAGAAGGAAAGTGAACAGGGTCAAAGCGATATGGGTACGGATACCAAATCCAACAATGAGCATGACGGACTGGGTACAGACACTCAGGAAGGCTCAAACAACTAGGTTCGATCAGGTTCCGATGCAGATATGCTGTTGATTGTGAAGCAGTGTACCGGTAAGCGGGACGCATAAAGACAGTGAAAGGAGCTCCCCGATGCTCGAGAATATTAAAGAGTTTGCATCAGAATTTTTTGTCACCGGTGACCCGCTGATTTACGGTGCAGACGTATCCATCGCATTGGTGACGATTGCGATCGTTGCGGGACTAACCTATTTCAAGAAATGGAAATGGTTATGGCGCAACTGGTTGACAACCGTCGATCATAAAAAAATCGGTATCATGTACATCCTCGCTGCGATCATCATGATGTTCCGCGGCGGTGTGGATGCTCTCATGATGCGGACACAGCTGGCTATTCCGAATTTTGAATTTTTGCATCCCGAACACTATAACCAGGTATTTACTACGCACGGCGTAGTTATGATCCTCTTTATGGCGATGCCATTTATGTTCGGTTTGTTTAACGTCGTTGTACCTCTTCAGATTGGTGCGCGCGACGTCGCATTCCCATTCCTGAACTCACTCAGCTTCTGGCTGTTCTTCCTGGGTGCGATGCTGTTTAACCTGTCCTTCGTAATCGGTGGTTCACCGGATGCGGGCTGGCTGAGTTATCCGCCGCTCTCGGAACTTCAATTTAATCCAGGGCCTGGACAGAACTTCTATATCTGGGGTATTCAGATCTCCGGTATCGGTTCCCTGGCAACAGGTATCAACTTCCTGGTAACGATCATCAAAATGCGTGCACCAGGCATGACAATGATGAAAATGCCGATGTTCACATGGTCGGTATTTGCAACTTGTGTAATCATTATTTTTGCATTCCCAATTTTGACTGTTACACTGGCACTGCTGTTCCTTGACCGCTTTGGAGGAGGACACTTCTTCACGCTCGATGGTGGCGGTAACCCGATGATGTATATCAACTTGATCTGGATGTGGGGTCACCCTGAGGTATACATTGTTATTTTGCCGGCGTTCGGTATTTTCTCCGAGATCGTCAGCGTATTCTCCCGTAAAAAACTGTTCGGTTACACATCCATGGTCTTCGCCATGATGATCATCGCCTTCGTATCCTTCTTCACCTGGGCTCACCATTTCTTCACAATGGGTTCCGGTGCAGACGTCAACGCATTCTTTGCGATTTCGACGATGCTGATTGCGATTCCGACAGGGGTCAAAATCTTTAACTGGCTGTTTACGATGTATCGTGGTCGAATTCGCTTCGATCTGCCGATGCTGTGGACGGTTGCCTTTATCCCGGCCTTTATCGTCGGTGGTATGACAGGGGTTCTGCTGGCCGTTGCGCCTGCTGACTTCCAGTATCACAACAGTTACTTCCTGATTGCCCACTTCCACCAGGTTCTGATCGGTGGTGTCGTGTTTGGTTACTTCGCCGGTATGTACTACTGGTGGCCAAAAATGTTCGGCTTCAAGCTGAACGAGACACTGGGCAGATGGTCCTTCTGGTTCTGGAACATCGGTTTCTATGTATGTTTCATGCCGCAATACCTGCTGGGTCTGATGGGTATGACTCGTCGTGTAAGTACATTCGACTGGGATACTGGCTGGGGACCGCTTAACGTGGTATCCACGGTTGGTGCGTACCTGATGGGTATCGCATTCGTCTTCCAGGCGATCCAGATTGCCTACAGCTTCAAGTATCGTGAAAAAGATACAACAGGCGATATCTGGGATGCTCATACGCTGGAATGGACAATTCCATCCCCGGCACCAGAATACAACTTTGCAATTACACCGGTAGTGGACAGCAGAGATCCACTCTGGGTTGAAAAGCAGCGTCGTGCTGCCGGCAAGCTTCCTAAGAAAGATGCGAAGCCGAAATACGAACCAATTCACATGCCTAGTAATTCGGGTATACCGATTGTATTTTCTACATTCTTCTTCATTGCTGGTTTTGGATTCACCTTCCATTGGGTATGGATGGCCGTTCTCGGCCTTGCAGGCGTACTAGCATGTATGGTTGTACGTTCCATGAATGACGATGAAGGATTCTATATCCCTGCTGAAGAAGTAGAAAAGACTGAGGCTTCATTAAGGGGGACACTTTAATGGCACAAGCCGTATCACAGAATGATCATGGTCATCACGACCATGGTCACCATGATCCGCAAGAGCTGAAAATGCTCGGATTCTGGATCTTTCTGATCACGGACGTTGTTTTGTTCGGTACGCTGTTTGCTACGTATGTGGTACTTCACAACAACACAGCAGGTGGCCCGAGCGCACATGAAGTTTTTGAAATGCCTGGTGTTATAGCAGAGACCTTTATCCTGTTAACATCCAGTTTCACAAGTGGTCTGGCTGTACTGGCAATGAACAAAGGTAATGTAAAACAGCTGATCGCTTGGCTGATCGTTACTTTCATTCTGGGTGCGGCGTTTATCGGCCTTGAGGTACAAGAGTTTGTACACCTGGTTCATGAAGGATTCAACTTTGGTACTAGCGCATTCTCTACCTCATTCTTTACACTGGTAGGTACGCACGGACTTCACGTTTCGATGGGTCTGGGATGGATGATTCTTTTGATTATCCAACTGTCCCGTCGTGGTATCAATGATGTAACGCGTGGTAAAGTTAATGTTATCAGCTTGTACTGGCACTTTTTGGACGCAGTATGGATCTTCCTGCTGTCGGTCGTTTATCTGATGGGGGTGATGTAAAATGGCGGATCATTCCAACCATGCACACGGACACAACGAAGCGCATGCACATGGCTCCGTAAAATCTTACGTCATCGGTTTCGTCCTATCGATTATCTTGACGATTATTCCACTGGTTGTGGTTCTGAATCATATGCTGTCCGAGATCCCTACGATCCTGGTAATTATGATTACAGCCGTGTTACAGTTTGCGGTTCAGTTGTTCTTCTTCATGCACGTACGCGAACGTCAGGGTAACCAGCCACGCTGGAACGTAATGGCTCTGATATTCGGTCTGGCAATCGTTCTGGTTGTCGTATCCGGTTCGGTCTGGATCATGGCTTACAACGGTGTAGGTTACTAATCACATCAATCACGTGTAATGTTCATACGAGCATTATGCAGTAATGAACAACGAAAAAGCTCTTCTGCAAGTCGGATTTCCATTTCGCAAGAAACGGGAATCGGATCGATGCAGAAGAGCTTTTTTTATTTATGTTAAAGTTTCGGACTCGCAGAAGTCACCGAATTTACATAGGCAGGTTGATATTTATCCTGTAAATAGTTCTGTATCTCATCGCGCAGTTCCGGACGGTTTAACGCAAAATCGATCGTTGCTTTGACATAGCCGAGCGGATCGCCAATATCGTAGCGGTTGCCCTGAATCTCCAGCGCAGCCAGGTGCGGCAGTCGGGAGATGGCATCGGTTAACTGAATTTCGCCGCCTTTGCCGGGCAAGGTGTCTTCGAGAATATCGAAAATCTCCGGCGGCAGTACATAACGGCCGATCACTGCGAGATCCGAAGGTGCATCTTTCACATTCGGCTTTTCTACAATATTACTGACGGGGATGATGGAGTAGGGCGTACTGGAGATGGTGGCAGGAGCGACGATGCCGTATTTATTTGTATGTTCATAAGGAACATGCTGTACGCCCACAATGGCGGTGGAAGGGTACACATTTTGATTAAGCAGCTGCTTCAGGCCCGGCTCTTCATGTACAATCAGATCGTCACCAAGAAGTACGGCAAATGGCTCGTTGCCGACAAACTGACGTGCACAGAGGATCGCGTGACCAAGTCCAAGAGGCTTTTTCTGTCGGATATAGTGAATATCGGCCATTTCGGAAATGCGGTTGACCTGCTCCAGCAGGGCCGTTTTGCCTTTGGAGGCGAGATCAAGCTCCAGTTCAATGGAGTGGTCGAAATGATCTTCGATCGAGCGCTTGCCGCGTCCGGTGACGATCAATATGGATTCTATGCCGCTCGCTACGGCTTCTTCGATAATATACTGGATAGCAGGCTTGTCCACGATGGGAAGCATTTCTTTGGGCTGTGCCTTGGTGGCAGGCAGCAATCGTGTGCCGAGTCCGGCTGCCGGGATAATCGCTTTGCGTACTTTCATGATAAATGCCTCCTTGAGGATTGGAATAAATGGAATGACCAGAATGAGCAGGAATGTATAAAAAGGGACAGCGGAGAAGTTCTGTCGCTGTCCACGTATTGCTTAACGGAATACCCATAGTTTGCTAAAGCCAAAATTAATAGCCAGACCGAGAACCGTTACTGTGATTTTGGCGATCCAGACCGGAATGGACGCCGAAAGGAGGCTGATTACCATTGTCGTGATCGCGGCAACAATAGCATTGACGAGCAGGAAGCGCAGCAGCTCGCCCATATTCCAGCCTTTGCCCCGTGCAAAGGTCCAGCGCCGGTTCCAGAAATAGCTGTTGGCCGTACCGGCACCATAGCTGATCACCTGTGCAGGAGCGATACCGATCAGCTGATGCAGCAGCATAAACACGATAAAATCAATCGCCGTGTTGGAGACGCCTACCGCCGCAAAGCGGACAGCCTGGCTGGCAAACAGCTTAGAAACCAACATAGCGCTGTTCCTGGATCATCTGACGTTGTTCGCTGACAGGGCGCTGCTGCTCCTGACTGAAATTCTTGGTCTCCTGTACCAGATACAGCGGGCGCTGCTTGACCTCGTCATAGATCCGGCCGATATATTCGCCAAGAACCCCGAGAATGATCAGCATAATGCCGTTTAGGAACAGGATGCATGCGATCACCGAGGCCCAGCCCGGTGTAGTGGAGAAATGCAGCAGCTTCTGGCCGACGACGAACAGCAGGTAAATAAAGCTGAACAGCGAGATCACACTGCCGAGTATACTGGCCAGCCGCAGCGGCTTCAGGGAAAAGGCAACAAGTGCATCGGAGGCGAACTTGAGCATCTTTTTGAGCGGATACTTGGTTTCTCCGGCAAAGCGCTCTTCGCGTACATAGGAGATGGACGTCTGGCGGAAGCCTACCCAGCTCACGAGGCCGCGGACGAACCGGTTTGTTTCCTTGAGATTCTTCATCGCTTCGCATACTTTGCGGTCGATCAGGCGGAAGTCACCGGTATCGAGCGGGATATCGATATCGCTCAGCTTGTTGAGTGTCCGGTAAAAGGCGGCAGCCGACCACTTTTTGAATCCGGTCTCGCCTTTTCGTTCGGCACGGGTTGCGTAGACGACATCATAGCCTTCTTTCCATTTCTCGATCATCTCCAGGATTAGTTCGGGTGGGTCCTGCAGATCCGCATCGATCACGACAATCGCATCACCCTGTGCATGATCCATCCCCGCCGTAATCGCAATCTGATGGCCAAAGTTGCGGGAAAAGTCGATCAGTTTGACCGCAGGATCGCTGCTGCACAGCTGGCTGACCATGGAAGAGGTCTGATCCCGGCTTCCATCATTAATAAAAATAAGTTCATAGCTGTCACTCGTCTGTCTCATCACTTCGGTCAGACGGCGATAGCATTCAAATACGACAGCTTCCTCGTTATACACCGGGACGACAATCGAGTATCGCATATTTATTTCCTCCTTCATACAAATCACAAACGGTATCCATCATGATGATGATCCAATCCCAAACGTCTATTCTGTCAGCTCCTCCAGTGATTGCATCAACAGGATGAGCAGCTTATGTAAAAAATATAACAATGCAATATGAACAATAAATGAACGCTGCCTTAAAGATCGCTGAGTATTCCTGTAAAGGAACATAAAAAAGCGGTTATCCCTGTACTGACCAGGGATAACCGCTCGGAAAAACCGAGATTTCACTCGGGAAAATCATTGTTTATTCTGTTCAAAATCATCTATGTTCTGCATAGATGATCAGGGAGAAGCAGCCATATTCCGAAGATTTTCAATCATTCTGAGACTCTCTCCATAAGGCTGTCCGGTCAGGATATCGAACCGATCTCCCGGGGCAAATACACTCTCATGATCGTGCCCTGCTCAGGTGCGCTGTCGACTTCGATACGGCCGCCGTGCAGACCTACGATTTTGTGGACGATGGACAGTCCGAGTCCATTGCCGCCGGTGGCGGAGTTGCGGGACGTATCCGCTTTGTAGAATCGTTCGAAAATATGCTGACGATGCTCTTCGGTGATCCCGCAGCCGGTATCCTGTACCGATACCTGAATCCACTGTTCATCCTCGGTGAGCGTGATATAGATATTGCCTTTTTCCGGGGTGAACTTAATCGCATTGGATAGTAGATTCATCCATACCTGACTGAGCAGATCCTCATCGCCGGTGAACTGGATTTTGTCCAGATCGGCGGAGAGGTCGATATGCTTGGCGGTCCACATCGGTCCACAGGAGACGACGGACATCCGGATCTGTTCATCCAGCCGAAAAAGGCGTGTATTCAGCTTCACTACATCCAGCGAAGCAAGCTTGAGCAGATTGCTGCTCAGCTTGGACAGCCGTTCGCTTTCCTGCTCGATGATCTGCAGATGCCGAATCTGCTCATCGGTGGCACTGTCGCGCAGAGCACCGGCGAATCCGCGGATCGAGGTGAGCGGCGTCTGAATCTCATGCGATACATTGGAGACAAACTCCTGCCGCATCGCCTCGATCTTGGACAGCTGGGTCGTCATCTGATTAAAATTGGTACCTAGTTCACCGATCTCATCTCGCCGCTTGAGATTGACACGTACACTGTAATCACCCTTGGCGACGAGCCGGGTCGCTTCGGACAGCTTGTTGATCGGCCGGGCGATCAGTCTGGCAGCGAACAGGAACAGCAGTACACCGGTGACCAGCATGACCGACAGCACGAGGATCATCCAGTTGTTGAACTGATTTACAAAATGACCGGGAGATGGACGGACGAAGAGGGCATAGCGCTCGCCGTTTCGCTCGAACGGCACACCTACATAGCGCGGTGTTTTATTTTCCGGCTTGCTATTACTAAAAAAAGAAGTCAGATTCGGTATCCCCGGTGTCTTGTTATCCTGAGAATTGGCCGGGTGATACGTCTGACCATCCAGCACCTGCTGCTGCACCTGTGCAGGAATAACCCACTGGCCTGCCGGATCGGTCTTCCGAGCCCCTGCGCGGGCAGAAGGCACGCTTGACGACGATGGTGAGTCTGAAGCAGAGGATACGCTGCTGTCCTGCAAGGCGGTAGCAGCGGCTGCTGGCCTATTATCCGTACCCGACGCATCCGTAGATGATATATGACTGCTGTCATCCGCTTGCGAAGAGGAGGAGGACAGCCCTGGCGGACCGCCCGGTCCATCGCCGGTCGAGCGGTATTCCGTTCCGTTCTCGCCGATGACCACGATCTGCAGCTGACCGCCCTGACTGTCCAGATACTTCTGGATCATCGATTCGGGCAGGGAAGACTGGATATCCGCCATCGCCCGGGCATCCGTCAGAATCCGGTCTTCCACAAAGGTCACCTGCTGGCGCTGGAATACCCAGTCCGACAGCAGCAAGGTCACCAGGAAGCTGGCGACGATAACGAGGATAAAGGTGAGGACGAGCTGACTGTAAATATTTTTCAATCCGTCTTCACCTCGATCCGGTAACCGATCCCCCGAATCGTCTGGATCACAAAGCCGTTCTCTTCGGAGAAGCGGTCGCGCAGCCGCTTGATATGCACGTCTACTGTCCGCTCATCTCCATCATAGTCATGGCCCCAAATCTTCTCGATCAGCTGATCCCGGGTGAAGATCTGTCCGGGGAATCCGGCGAGCGTATAGATCAGATCGAATTCTTTGGCGGGCAGGGACTGGAGAGTTCCGCCCACATCCGCTTCCTTGGTGGACGCATCCAGCCGTACATTGCCGATCGTCAGTGACTCGCCGGCGAAGATACGGTACCGCCGCAGTAGTGCTTTTACCCGCATGACCAGCTCCTCCGGTACAAACGGCTTGGCCAGATAATCATCGGTTCCCAGCCGGAATCCCTTGATTTTGTCTTCGGCTTCGCCTTTGGCGGTAACGAGCAGGATCGGCACATCGCCATAATAGCGGCGAATGTCCATGCACAGCTCCCAACCATCCATATGCGGCATCATGACATCGAGGATAATCAGATCCCATTTGCCATCACTCAGCATATCAAAAGCTTCCCGGCCATCCCGGGCGCGGTGCACATTATAACCTTCACGGGTCAAATACATATGGATCAATTCCAGTATGGATGCATCATCATCAGCAATCAGAATACGTACCATCGTTAACGCTCCTTTAATGTGTAATGAGTTTGTCTATATTAACACTACAATTTTGGTCCAAAGTAACTTTTGGTTCCGAATAATAGGTTTCTATGGATATATCGGTTTTGTACATATTTTTATCAATCGTACCACAGGAATATGTAGGATATATGAACAACTCCCTGGAATAAAAAAGAAATAAAATGAACAATCCTCTTCACAAAATGAACAATATAAACTAAAATGAACTTATATAAACATTTAAAAATTACTAACCAATGATTACCGACTAATCGTCAAAAGCCACCAGCCATTGATCTTTTCGTCTTCAACCTCCTTACCCACTACATTAAACCGAGAGGATGATTCACATGGAAAACCGTTACGTCTCCCACCCGAATGATGTCAAAACGTTTGATACTGCCCGTCTGCGCGAGGAGTTTTTGATTGAGAGCCTGTTTGCACCGGATCAACTTGTAACCGTTTACAGCCATGTAGACCGTTATATTGTCGGTTCAGCGGTTCCGGCTTCCAAAGAGATCAAGCTGGAAGTCAATCTCAAGGATATCGGTACCGACTTTTTCCTGGAACGTCGTGAGATCGGCATTATCAATATCGGTGCTCCCGGCACAGTAACTGCCGATGGGGAAAAGTACGAACTGGGCGCATTTGAATGTCTGTACGTATCACTTGGAACGAAGGAAGTCAGCTTCGCCGGCAGCGGCAGCGAACCGGCCAAATTCTACTTTGTCTCCACGCCTGCGCACAAAGCCTATCCGACGACTAAAGCAACGAAAGAAGACGCTACACCCAGCCATCTCGGCGATATCAAGACATCGAATGAACGTACCATCTATAAATATATCCATCAGGGCGGTATTCAGAGCTGTCAGCTCGTAATGGGCATTACCGAGCTGGAGCCGGGCAATATGTGGAACACCATGCCTTCGCATACGCATAACCGCCGCTCGGAAGTATATCTGTACTTTAACCTGCCGGAAGATGCGGTTGTATTCCACTTTATGGGTGAGCCGCAGGAGACCAAGCATCTGGTCGTGCGTGACGGTCAGGTAGCCATTTCTCCGAGCTGGTCGATCCACAGTGGTGTGGGTACGAGCAATTATACGTTCTGCTGGGCGATGGCCGGGGAGAACCAGACGTTCGATGATATGGACGCAGTAGCCATGAAAGATTTAAAATAAACCCAAAACCATTCCAGTGCACATGAATGAACATGCCGTATCCGTTGTGCGTTCTGCCCTCAGACTCGACTCATGAGCGAGAAGGACAGGAGCAGCGACGGATACGGTTCAGACTGGAAGGGACGGGGGTTAGGATGAGCGCACTCAAGCGGCATGAACGCATTATGGAAATACTGATCGCCAGCCAGGAGATTACGGTAGGCGAACTTAGCGATACATTGAATGTAACCGGCAAGACGATCCGCGAGGATCTCGCCAAGCTGGAAGAAATGGGCCTGCTGGTCCGGGTACATGGAGGCGCCGTACTGGCTCAGAACGATCAATACGGTATTCTGTCCGGCCAGGGAATCAACACCAAGCATATGCCGGAAAAGGCCGAGATCGCCGAACGGGCGCTGCATTATATTCAGCCCAATGACATTATCGCGCTGGATGGCGGCAGCACCACACTGGAGATTGCCCGCCGCCTGCCGGCGATGCCGCTGACGGTGGTGACCAATGATCTGTTTATCCTCAGCGAACTGGCCAAGCGTGAACAGATCCGGCTAGTCGTTCCGGGCGGGGAGCGCAACCGCAATATGCTGGTCAGCAGCCAGGCGATTGAATATGTGCGCGGACTGAATATTCACAAGGCATTTGTCTCGTCTACAGCCTTGCATCCGGAGTTCGGATTGTCCATTTATACCGGCGATCTGGTTCCTTTCAAAAAAGCACTCGTGGAGACGGCACAGCATGTCTACGGCGTGATCGATCATCAGAAATTCGGGCAGTTTGCCCTCTGGACGTTTGCAGGTTGTCATGAACTCGACAGCATTATTACGGACAGCGGACTGTCGGCGGAGCAGGCAGAGCAGTTCCGTCAGGCCGGCATCCCGCTGGATCAGGGAGGTTCGGCATCCTGATCGCCGGATTAGAACAGGGGATAACAGCAATCCAATTACAGGAGGATGAGCAGGGATGAAAGCATTTGATTTGAGCGGTAAGGTAGCACTCGTAACCGGTGCAAGCGGCGGACTCGGTCAGGGAATGGCACTGGGGCTGGCAGAAGCCGGAGCCGATGTGGTCTGTGTCTCCTATTCAAGCAGTGACGAGACGGTGAGCAAGATCCGCGAACTGGGCAGAGACGCCTATTCCATCGAAGCCGATCTGAGCCAGCATGACCGGCTGGAGGATGTGGTGAAGCAGGCGCTGGCGTTCAAGGGACGTATCGATATTCTGGTCAACAATGCAGGCATTATCCGCCGTACACCGGCTGTCGATCACTCATGGAAAGACTTTGCCGATGTGATCGATATTAATCTGGAGACCGTATTCTATCTGTCCCAGCTGGTCGGCCGCCATATGATCGAACGCGGCAGCGGCAAAATTATCAGCGTCGCTTCGATGCTGTCCTATCAGGGCGGAATCAATGTACCCGGATATACGGCGAGCAAGCACGGGGTGGCCGGTATTACCAAAGCACTGGCGAACGAATGGGCCTCCAAAGGCATCCAGATCAATGCGATTGCGCCGGGCTATATGATGACCGACAATACGGCTCCGATCGTCGCCGATCAGGCACGCTTCGATGCGATTACCGAGCGTATTCCTGCGGGGCGCTGGGGCAAAGCGGAAGACATGAAGGGACCGATTGTATTCCTGGCTTCCGAAGCTTCGGATTATCTGAATGGACATATTATCTGTGTGGATGGCGGATGGATGGCACGTTAAACCAGCTTCATGACTGAATCGGGAGGTGTCACCATGAGACAGGCAGTATTATCGCATCTATACGGCAAGCAGCCCGTCGCCGATCTGGCGGCCAGAGTCGCAGAGGGTGGATTCAAGGGCGTACAGCTCGCCCTCGCCAAAGCGATCTCCGATGTGGATACGAGCACTGGCAAGCTAAGTCCCGGACTCGGCCATATGATCGCCGAACAATTCGATCGTCACGGCGTCCGCATCGCTGTACTCGGCTGTTATATCGATCCGGTCCATCCGGATCTGGACATCCGGCGGCAGGAGATTAACCGGTTCAAGGAACATCTGCGTTATGCCCGTGACTTTGGCTGCAGTATGGTCGCTACAGAGACCGGCTCTCTGACTACCTACCAGCAAGCTTACCCGGACAGCTACCGGGAAGTCGGCTGGAAAGTACTGCGGGAAACTGTCTCGGAACTGGCCGAGGAAGCGGAGAAATGGGGCGTACATATGGCGATCGAGCCGGTTGCCGTACATACGCTGCATACGGCGGAACTGATGGAGCGATTGATCGAAGAAGTGCCTTCCTCCACCGTAGGCATGCTGTTTGATCCGTGCAATATGATGAAGCATGAATTCATGGATGACCAGCAGTCGTTTTTGCGTGGGGTATTTGAGAAGCTGGCAGAACGAATCATTCTCATTCATGCCAAGGATTTTCGCTTCACCGAGGATGGCACCAAGCAGGAATGTGTAGCTGGCACCGGTATGCTTGATTATCCGTATTTCTTTGAGCTGCTGCAGCAGTACAAGCCGCATATCGATATCTCGCTGGAAGGGGCAACCCGGGAGCAGCTGCCGGAAGCTTCCCTGTATATGCGCCGGATCTGGCAGGAGACGCTGGACAAGCGGCGGACGCTGACACACGGCTAAATAACAGCAAGCAGCAAAAAGGACAGTTATCCGTACTGTCCTTTTTGTCGTGCCTGCCATGCGGGAAGGAACATACCCAACCGGGAATACATTTGCTGCTATAACATACGTTTACCATACAAACAGCGGGGTAATGATCAACATACACGATCTGAAGGGAGCCTCATTATGACGAATCTACAGCAGGAGCAGCATCGCAAAGTCGCACTCGTAACCGGTGCTGGCATCGGTTTGGGCCGGGGAATCGCCAAGATTCTCGCACAAAAGGGTTACCGGTTGGCGATTACCTATTATTCCGACTCCGAGGATGTACAATCCGTATCCGAGGAGCTGGCTCATATCTATGGAGCCGCCCCGCTGGTTATTCAGAGCGATCTGACCAATCAGGATGAAGTGAAATCGACGATTGAGCAGACGGTGGAGCATTATGGACGCCTCGATCTGTTGGTAAATAACTCGGGTGGCGGGGAATCCTCACCGCTGCTGGATTTGAATAAAGACGATTTTAACCGGATGATCGATCTGAACTACCGGGCGCCGATTCTGGCGACGCGCTATGCGGCGCAGGCGATGATTGACCGCGAGATTCCCGGCAATATCATCTATATTACTTCTTCTCGCGGAGAGCGGGCTTATCCGGGGGACAGCATCTATGGCGGGATGAAGGCAGCATTGATCCGTTCCAGTGCCTCTCTGGCGCTGGAGCTGGCGCCTCATGGTATCCGGGTCAACTGCGTCGCACCGGGCGCTACCGTCAACCGGATGGAGCAAAATGCACTGACCGAACCGCTCGGCAAAAAGATTCCGCTCGGACGTATGGGCACACCTGCCGATATCGGAGAAGCAGTCGCCTGGCTCGCTTCAGACGAAGCTTCCTATATTACAGGCATCAACCTGCGTGTGGATGGAGGTCTGATCCTGCCGGGTATGCCGGAAGATGTATCCGATGAAGCAGGATACGGATGGGGCAAAGTGTACGATTGATGGACAGTTGATAGACACTTATTCCAATTATACCAAGTGTAATAAAGGGTGAATCTCCCGGAATGCGAGGGGATTTGCCTTTTTGCCGTTTCATCAAAACTTCATTTGACTCCAGACATAAGTGGAAGCATAATGATAATATCTTCAAAACAAATAAATTGTATACAACTTAATTATTCGCATGTATAATAAATATAACTTCCAATTCCAAATACAAACTAGTTTTAACTTTTCGTTGATCAAGTACTGGCGTATGTGCAGCATGATCGATTCTGACCTGTTTCATGGTCCCGACTGGATGTGCTGCAGCGCCGCACTCACAATATAAATGGAGGAATTCAAATGTACAAATCCGTTATTATCGGTACCGGTCCTGCCGGACTGACTGCTGCGATTTATCTGGCTCGTGCCAACATGAGCCCGCTGGTGATCGAAGGACCACAGCCAGGTGGACAGCTGACCACCACGACCGAAATCGAGAACTTCCCGGGCTTCCCGGAAGGCATCATGGGTCCTGAACTGATGGACAATATGCGCAAACAGGCAGAGCGCTTTGGCGCCGAATTCTTCACCGGCTGGGTCGACAGCGTGGACATGTCCGAGCGTCCATTCAAGCTGCAGGTCGAAGGTAAAGGCGAGATCGTCGCCGAGACGCTGATCATCTCTACCGGTGCTACAGCCAAGTACCTGGGCATCCCGAATGAGCAGGACAATATCGGACGCGGTGTCAGCACCTGTGCGACCTGTGACGGTTTCTTCTTCCGCAACAAAGAGATTATCGTGGTGGGCGGCGGCGACTCCGCTCTGGAAGAAGCCAGTTTCCTGACCCGCTTTGCTTCCAAAGTAACCCTCGTGCATCGCCGTGATGAACTGCGCGCTTCCAAAATCATGCAGGATCGCGCACGCAGCAACGAGAAAATCGAGTGGGCGCTGAACAATACACCGGTTGAAGTGGTAGCAGGTGATATGGGCGTTACCGGTCTGAAAGTAATGAACAATGCAACCGGCCAGGAAGAAGTGATCCCGGCGCATGGCGTATTCGTAGCGATCGGTCACCACCCGAACACCGGATTCCTCGGCGGACAGATCACGACCGATGAGAATGGTTACATCGTGACCACTCCAGGTACAGCCGAGACCAATATCCCCGGCGTATTCGCCTGTGGCGACGTACAGGATACCAAGTATCGCCAGGCGATCACTGCAGCAGGCAGCGGTTGTATGGCAGCGATGGATGCCGAGAAATTCATCGAAGCAATGGAGCATGCAGCAGTAACCCTGTAATGTAGCAGGTAAATACGGAAAATAAACAACACGATTTTGCATTTCTTCCTGCTGGTTGATTTGCAGTCGTATTTACTGGATGTATATCATAAAAGAGTATATCAATCAGCCGGATATGTGCGTACTGCACATTCCGGCTTTTTTGATCCATTTTGAAAATGGAAGTAAAGGTCTACAGCGGATATTATTGTCCATAGATCTCATTTTACAGGAATGCTGGGTAGAGCAGGAGCAGCCGCCTGTAATGCAGCATCGGTTCTAATTACAAATAAGTATTCCTGTTTCTGTCCATGCATGTCATAAGAAAGGCGAAAGCCCCTAAGAATACGTCCGGGTTGATAAGATTGGAAATCTGAACTGAGACAGGCATCGGAGTTGGACGGAATTTTGAATGATATACTTCCTTGATTCACAGCCAGCTTCATCATATCCTGGGATGATTTTGAATAGGTATCCTGACCATTTTTCTGCAGAATAGAATCTGTAATCACTGCTTCTGAGGGTGTGGTTCCACCAAACTGGATATGTATTTGTTCTCCTAATTGAACATACGGTACAGCAGCATTCTTCTGCTTCAGTATTGTCCCCAATATGCTGTCTTTGTTCTGATGGGGGGAAATCGGTTCGACAGGGATTCGTTGGTTATCCTCTGTCTGGATCGTTAATCGTCCGGCTTGTTGTGCTGTTAGATCAGGACTGTGATTCGGGGTACAGCCTGTGAGCATCAGCAGCAGACACCAACCTGCTATCGGTATTTTCATCGGTATCCTCCTGATTGGGATAGTTTGTTTCTGTATGGTATGAATGATCTTCATTGTATTACAGGAATTCATCCACTTACAATAAAAGGAATAAGATGACAATGCTGGTACTATGCACGGTACATTCGAATGAGTACTTTATTATTGTCCGCATGAATAAAGCCAGTGAGCGGACGATATGCTCACTGGCTTTATTGGGGTTAGACACTAGTGCCGATTCATACAAATGAACTCATATACATGCGACTTCCCTAACGTCTGTTTTTTCAATACTAGAACCAGACACTCGATATGGCCTGAAAAATCAGAAAAATTCCAAAACCGGCCATTAACAAAGACATGCCTTTTTTTCGCTTGGCCTGTGAGAAGTTAAACACACCCAGACTGAGCAGAGGAACAATGATGAGCGCGAATAAGAACATCATAAAGTAGAAAGGCAGCGAAATGTCGGCAGTTCCCCAGAAATTCATGGTTGCTCTCTCCGTTTCACAAATGGTTGATCTCTATCTATTTATATGTTTGCATAGCGGCTGTAACAGCCTTTTCTTTTTTTTGAATATCCTACAATTACCAATAACGAAATTATAGATCATAATACCGAATTCGGTTCATCCTAAATAAGGCAATTTTACGTCAAATTTTAAGCAATTGAGTGAGCAGCTGCCGTAGGGTATCAAGTGCATGTCGATGATGTGACAAAGCAGTCTAGAGAGGATTGACAGAGAAGAAGCTAACCCATTCAATAAATTTATAACCGGCGGATTGATAATGGAATAGCTGGCCTATTGTTTTCTCTTGTATTCCGAGTATAATACTCGGTATAAAAAGAATGCAAAGGTGTGAATGACTGTGAATCGTATTCAGAAAATAATATCGGAACGTAATGACGACTATCTGGACCTGCTGAATTATGCGATCCAGCTCGGCGACCTGGAATGGCAGGAGCAGATCCTGGAGAGCCTGTGCCACTGGAACACTTCCAGCGAATGGGCGATTATGGAGAACCTGTGGAGAGAATTTGACCGTATCAATTATAAATTAATGCAAGTATATGAAGATATCCGCCAGAGTACGGATGAACTGTCCAAAAAGCAGCTGCTTCAGCAGTGGTGGGAGCTCAAGCTGCAGCGTATCCATGTCTCCCGCCAGATCCAGTCCGAGGCGACTGAACAGGACAGCCGTGAGCAATCCTGTCATTAGATTCTACTGAAATGGGATCTGCCCAGAAATAAGCTGCTGAAAATTTTTGGAGATGATAAAAATCTACAGCAGCGAATAGCAGTCCGGCATGCAACCTATAAAAAAGAGAGCCGTATCTGCACCGGCAGACGACTCTCCATCTCTTCATTCCGTTACACGACAAGCCAGCATACATTCACACAACAGTGTGAATTACATGCTGGCTTGTTGCATATCACGTATTATGGTCATTATGTTGGTCATCATCTCATCGCATTCCTGCAGCTTGTTCATCATCATTTTCATGTTGTCGATCACGATTATAATTCGATTCAAAAAATAGAATCCGGACGAAGCAAACCGGGCAGGGAAATCGGCATTTTATACCGATACCCGCACACGTCCCAGAAACTGTGAAATGGCCGCATAGGCTGCCCCGATTACGGTAGATTGATCGCCCAGTTCGGAATACTGGATGACCAGCTTCTGCCGGTGATACGGCAGGGTGCGCTGCGATACGACTGACTGCACGTGCGGTGCGATCCATGGCTGCGCCTGCCGCATATGGCCGCCAATAATAACGACTTCCGGGTTAAAGCTGTTGACCAGATTAGTGATGCCGATCCCAAGGTATTCGCCAATCCGTCGGAATAGCTCGATCGCTTCGGGTTCGTCCCACTGCGCCTGCTGTACCCAGTAGGCGGTGGTACTGTCCAGCAGCGGATCACGAAGCGCATGATCATAGGCCAGCTCCGACGCATACAGCTCCCAGCACCCTCTGCTGCCGCAGGAGCAGGGCAGACCGTACGCCTCGACCGACATATGACCGGTCTCTCCGGCATAACCGCGTGCGCCCTTGTACGGCTCGCCATCGATAATGATACCGGAGCCGATCCCCATGCCCACACTGACATAGACCAGATTGCGGACATGCCGTCCAGCGCCAAACTGCAGTTCACCGATTGCGCCAGCATTGGCTTCATTATCGATCGTCACGGGCAGTCCGAACAGCTGCTCCAGTTCCTCGCGCAGCGGTACGCCTTCCCAGCCGAGGTTGGGAGCGAACAGCACATTGCCCAGCGCATCGACCATGCCCGGCACACCGACGCCCATCCCGACCAGCCCGTGCACAGAGGCAGGGACTTCGGTCAGCAGCCGGGTCATCATCTGCTGCATCAATTCCAGGGTCGTGGATACCTGGTGATCCTGCAAGGGCATCATTTGACGGGCGATAATCTCTCCTTCCAGATCGGTGAGCACGATAGTCAGTTCGTTGACGGTCAGCTCCACACCGGCAGCATAGCCGGCGGTACGGTTGAATTCCAGCATGAGCGGCTTGCGTCCGCCGCTGGACTGTCCTTCTCCGGATTCCAGTACAAGTTGATCGTCAATCAGTTCCTGCACCAGATTGGAGACGGTAGCTTTGTTCAGCCCGATGAGACGGGAGAGACTTGCGCGTGACAGTGGTGCGTGCTGGCGAATACTGTCCAGCAGAAGTGATTTGTTGATTCTTTTGACGAGTGCCTGGTCTCCTGTAATCTTCATGAACGGGTCTCCTTTATTCCATTTTCAAGACTTTGTTTAATGCATAGACAAAGTATATTGTATATGTTAGGATAGCGATGTAAACGATTTCTTTCAAGCGGCTATTTTGCGCAGCGGACAGCTCACCGGGTGATGGACTACCTGTTCTGCCGTGAAATTTCACGCCCATGAACACATAAGAGGAGGATTTATGTAATGGCTTACTTTGCAAATGTTGAGAAAGTAGCTTACGAAGGTGTCCAATCCAAAAATCCCTATGCTTTCAAATTTTATAACCCGTCCCAGATCGTAGCGGGCAAGACGATGGAAGAGCATCTGCGCTTCGGTATGGCATACTGGCATACACTGGTTGCCGGCGGTGCTGATCCGTTTGGTGTTGAAACCGCTTCCCGGCCGTGGGGCTCCTATACAGGCATGGATCTGGCCAAGGCTCGCGTCGAAGGACTGTTCGAGCTGATGGACAAACTGAGCATGCCATACTTCTGTTTCCATGATGTGGATATCGCTCCCGAAGGAGACAGTCTTCGCGAATTTTACAACAATATCGATACAATTGTCGATATGATTGAACAACATATGAAGCAGACCGGCAAAAAACTGCTGTGGAATACAGCCAACATGTTCAGCAACCCGCGCTTTATGCACGGTGCGGCATCGACATGCAATGCGGATGTATACGCTCATGCAGCAGCACAGATCAAAAAAGGTCTGGAAGTCGGCAAACGTCTGGGCGCCGAAAACTATGTGTTCTGGGGCGGCCGTGAAGGTTACGAGACGCTACTGAATACGGACTATGCGCTGGAGCAGGACAATATGGCCCGCATGTTCCATATGGCTGTCGATTATGCCAAGGAAATCGGCTTTGATGCTCAGTTCCTGATCGAACCGAAGCCAAAAGAGCCGACCAAGCACCAGTATGACTTTGATGCGGCTACAGCGATTTCTTTCCTCAAAAAATATGATCTGACCGATCATTTCAAATTGAACCTGGAAGCCAATCATGCCACACTGGCCGGCCATACGTTCCAGCATGAGCTGCGCGTGGCCCGTACGGAAGGCATGCTCGGCTCGCTGGATGCGAACCAGGGCGATCTGCTGATCGGCTGGGATACGGATGAATTCCCGGTAGACCTGTATGCAGCAACGACTACCATGTACGAAGTGCTGCAAAATGGCGGTCTGGGCCGCGGCGGTATTAACTTTGATGCCAAAGTACGCCGTCCTTCCTTTACCCCGGATGACCTGGTGATCGCTCATATAGCCGGTATGGATACGTTTGCCAAAGGTCTGACAACAGCAGCACGCCTGCTGGAAGACCGCGTCTTTGAAGACTTTATCGACCAGCGTTACAGCAGCTTCCGTGAAGGCATCGGTGCCGACGTGGTTGGCGGCAAAGCCACACTGTCTTCCCTGGCGGAATATGCACTGAATAACGAGAATCCGCGTCCAAACGAATCCGGTCGCGAAGAGCTGCTCAAAGCGACACTAAACCAGTATCTGGTGACCGAATAAGCGAAATATTGCGCATGAATCACATCTGACATCCATGCTGTGCATCGAAGCTGAACAAGGAATGATCGCTTCCCTGGGTCCCGTAAGGGAACAAGCCGGGGAAGCGATTTTTATATGGATCTCTATGAAAATGCGCCATCCGGCAGGACAGAGCGACAGGTTCACAAAAAGCGGTATCGGCATACTTAGAAAATGGCTGTGCAAGCAGCTTCCGAGGAGGAACAGGGATGAGCTATGTAATTGGAGTCGATCTCGGTACCAGCGCGGTTAAGACCGTGCTGGTCAACAAGCAGGGACAGGTGGCGTTTGAGACAGCGGAGTCCTATCCGCTATCCCAGCCCAAGCCGGGATACAGCGAGCAGAACCCGGAGGATTGGGTGGAGCAGACGCTAATCTCGCTGGGCAGATTGTTGGACGTATCCGGCGTACCGGCAGAGGAAATAGAAGGGATGAGCTTCTCCGGGCAGATGCATGGTCTGGTTCTGCTGGATCAGGATCATCAGGTTGTACGTCCGGCCATACTGTGGAATGATACACGCACGACCGCCCAGTGCCGCCGGATCGAGCAGGAGCTGGGTGCGGATCTGCTGGGGATCGCCCGCAACCGTGCGCTGGAAGGATTTACTTTGCCCAAAATGCTGTGGGTACAGGAGCATGAGCCGGACAACTGGAGCCGGGCCGCCCTGTTCCTGCTGCCCAAAGATTATGTACGCTACCGGCTGACCGGTGATCTGGCGATGGATTATTCAGATGCGGCAGGTACGCTGCTGCTGGATATTACCGCCAAATCCTGGAGCGAGCGGATCGCAGGAGCATTTGATCTGCCGCTGTCACTCTGTCCGCGGCTGGTGGAATCCTTTGACGATGTGGGTGGACTGCTGCCGGAAGTGGCGGAGCGCACCGGACTTGGCAGCAGCACACGTGTCTATGCAGGCGGCGCGGATAATGCCTGTGGAGCGATTGGTGCAGGTATTCTGACCGAGGGACAGACGATGTGCAGTATCGGCACATCCGGAGTCGTGCTGTCCTACGAAGAGCGCAAAGATCTGGATTTTGAAGGCAAAGTGCACTTTTTCAATCATGGGGAAAAGGATGCTTTTTACATTATGGGTGTGACGCTGGCGGCCGGTTACAGTCTCGAATGGTTCCGCAGTACGTTCGGCAAAGATCTGTCGTTTGAGGAACTGCTGGAGGGTGTTGACGGGATTGCAGCTGGAGCCGAAGGACTGCTGTTCACTCCATATATTGTCGGCGAACGCACACCGCATCCGGACGCGGATATTCGCGGCAGCTTTATCGGGATGGATGCTTCGCACAAACTGCCGCATTTTGCCCGGTCGGTGCTGGAAGGTATCACCTTCTCACTGCGGGAGTCGATTGACATTTTGCGCGAGTCCGGCAAGACGATCACCGAAGTGATCTCGATCGGCGGCGGAGCGCGTAATGAGACCTGGCTGCAGATGCAGGCGGATATTTTCAATGCCCGGGTGATCCGGCTGGAGAATGAACAGGGACCGGCGATGGGGGCGGCGATGCTGGCAGCCTATGGCAGCGGCTGGTTTGGATCGCTGGCCGACTGTGCAGCGGCTTTCCTGCGCACATCCAGGTCATATGAGCCAGATGGAGAGCGGGCAGAGCGCTATAATCAGCTGTTTGCCATCTACCAGGAGATCTACAGCCAGACGGCGGATCTGAACCGGAGGCTGGCTGCGTTTAGAGGATAGGATGGTATGCAGTCAGCTGACAGGTGCTTGCCGCGTCAGACTGATCACCGCCAGGTTCATCGCATAGAGCGGTAGACAGAGTACAGCCCACTTTCCATATTGTGAAAGTGGGCTGTATTCATTTCAAAGGATATGTCTATCCACCGGGATAAGCGGTACATTTGATTATAGATGCAAAAAAGTTTTACAATAAGTGGGACGAACAAAGTATACTGTATTTGATCCGTTTCCTTTTCCGTATGACAAAGAAACCCGTTTAGTCACAACAAAGCAGGCGAGGGATCGCTGTCAGACTATAATATTACACTTTTTCCCAAATGATGAAGACATTTAGCGCAACTATCTGCTGCTTTATGCGTCTTATCTATGGGCTTATAAAATGCCAGGCTTACGGCAGAATTAGTCCCTGTACAGCATAGTATACACATAAATGATATTTATCGGTAAAACGTCCTCATTCTATTAATGGAACCGGCCCATCTGCCGATAAATACTATCATAGCAAATCATACGAGAAGGGCGGTTACATCTGCATGAAAACATCAAGTTCACTCTGGGTTAAGACCCTTCTGGCCGGAACCATCCTGTTTACAGGGCTTCCAGCTATCACTCCCAATCAGGCCATCTATGCGGCCTCTTCACAGGTAACCGTTAACAGCTCCACCGATGTTACCAGTGCGCTCTATAATTCACTGATGAATCGTGATACCGAAATCACTCTTTTATATAAAGGAAGTACCAGCGGTCTGAAAGCAATGCTGCAGAACTCATTTGAAAATGCGCTAGAGAAAGATCCGTATACCCACTACATTCTGGACAGCTACGGACTGAGCTGGCGCCAGAATGCCTATTCTGCGCGGGTGACAGTCACCATGAATTACCGGGAGACAACCGCCCAAACCGGCTATGTCAAAAATAAGGTACAGCAGATTTTGTCCAATATCGTCTCTTCCAGCATGGATGACCACGAGAAAGTCAAAGCGATTCATGACTGGGTCGTGCGCAATGTGAAATACGATGAGACCTACACCCGTTATACCGCCTACGAGGCGCTTCATGACGGAACAGCCGTCTGTCAGGGATATGCCCTGCTGACGTATGAACTGCTCAAGGAAGCCGGCGTTCAGAACATGATTGCCGAAGGAACAGCAGATGGTGAGCTGCATGCCTGGAATTTGGTTAATCTGGACGGCAAATGGTACCATCTCGATACGACCTGGGATGATCCGGTACCCGATCAGGGCAATGATGTGCAGACTGCCTACTATCTGCTGACCGATTCCCAGATGAGACAGGATCACAAATGGACCAAAACTTATCCGGCAGCGAATACCACGTATCACAGTACGCTGGATCAGCTGATCGCAGCAGGCGGTCCCAAAACGAGCATCTATCAGCAGCTGGCCAAAACGCTGAACTACGTATCTGCAGCGAGCGAATCCCAAGCGATTAGCTCAGCAGCAGCCCTGAAGTCGCACGTACAGGCGGCCCGGACGGCAGGCAAGAATGCCGTTTCCTTCCGCTACAGCGGCAGTCTGACCAGTCTAAAAAATGACCTTCGCGGTCTGTCCTCGGTCGGTCTAAAGTCACTGTCCTACAGCGTGAAGTCGATCAACAGCACCAATGATCTGAAAGTGACATTAAGCTGGAACAAATAAATTTTATAGTAAGTGGATCGAATATAGATGAACAGGAAGACCTGATGGCTTAATGCGATCAGGTCTTTTTCTCGTCATAATAGAGGTGGAGCTAAGAGTATATTAGTCTGATGTGAAGGATACCAACTGTCCATACCGATCTGAAATTCATTGTGCTCATTTGGGAAAAAATAGAAATCAGTCTCGATCGATTACTTCTGTATTATTATATGTTTTTTATTTGGAAAATAATTGGATGATCGAAAAGTACATATACATTTGTAAATTCATCAATAATAACCTTTATAAATTAATGTTCACACATATTAATTAACATTTATATTAACTATAAAAAGTACAAAAGATACCTAAAGTATAATGTCATAAAAATACGTGAATATTATATTTCACTTTTTTGAAAGCGCTTTATAATTAAGTGTAGACATTGAGCGGCGCAGGCTGGCATTCAGTGTTAAATCAATTCAGAAGGGTGGAAGTTCCTTGCATATGAAGCGCAAAGTACTTACTATGCTGGTTATTATGACACTGCTCGTCCCTATTTTTGCCGAAAGCAAAGGGTTTGCAGCACATTGGGCATTAAGCGGAGAAGTAGGGGCTCATGATCCTACACTTATCAAAGAGGGAAATAGCTGGTATGCTTTTTCAACGGGTACCGGTATTCAAGTATTAAAATCAGATAACGGAACTAACTTTTATCGTGTACCACAGGTATTCTTGACGCAACCTTCCTGGTGGAAACAGTATACACCTGGATTGACAGGAGATAGAACACTTGATGTATGGGCACCGGATGTTAAAAGCTATAACGGTCGTGTATGGTTATATTATGCAATTTCTTCCGAATTCGGTAAAAATATATCAGCAATCGGTTTGGCTTCAGCCAGCAGCGTAGGTGCTGGCAACTGGCGGGATGAAGGTGTAGTGCTCACAAGCAATACATCCAGTAACTTCAATGCTATCGATCCTGAACTGGTTATTGATAAAGATGGCAATCCTTGGTTGGCATTTGGTTCATTCTGGTCTGGACTTAAATTGACTCGTCTGGATAAAAATACAATGAAACCGACAGGCAGCGTTAGCTCAATTGCCTACCGTCCTACAGGTGAGCATGAAATTGAAGCACCAGCCATTACGTATAATGCACAAACCGGATACTATTATTTATTTGCTTCTATCGATAAATGCTGCAGCGGCGCGAACAGCACTTACAAAATGGTATATGGACGTTCCAAAAGTATCACCGGTCCTTATGTGGACAAAAACGGTGTAAGCATGATGAATGGTGGCGGTACGATTCTGGATGCAGGTAATGATCGTTGGAGAGGCCCAGGTGGACAGGATATCTACAATAACATTATTATCCGACATTCTTATGATGCTACCACCCCTAAAGGTGATCCAAAAATGTTAATCAGCGATCTGAAGTTTGATTCAGCCGGCTGGCCAACCTATTAGCAAACAAATACGGACGTGTCGAGTACACGTCTAAACAAATAAACAAAAGCCTTTCCCGGCAAGAGACCTGAAGTTCAGAGGTTAATCTTGATGGGAAAGGCTTTGTTGTTATATTTCAACAGCTTACAGCATATAACTTATGGAATGTCCTGCATTTACTCGTGTCTGGCACCAGTGTCCAGATCACATTCGGTCAGTGGTACGACTTTGGTTTTTTTGCTGAATTTATAACCCAGCCATAAGACTAGGAACAAAGGCACTGTAATATAAGTAGCAAAAATCGATTTCCAATCGATCGCTTCCGGTGTAATATAGCTCAAGCTTTGCCCCACAATAACGATCGCACATAGTACAAATGCGAATAATGGACCAAACGGGAACCATTTTGCCAAAAAGGGAAGTTCGTGAATATCGCGTCCCTGTGCATAGAAAGCACGGCGGAAACGGTAATGACTGATCGCAATTCCCAGCCAGGTAATAAATCCGCACATTCCTGAAGCGTTCAGCAGCCAGTTATACACAATTCCATCGCCGAACAATGAAGCGAAGAACGCCAGCATACCGAATGCAGCGGTGACGATCAGTGCATTTTGCGGTACACCGCGTCGATTGAGCCGGGCAAACATCTTGGGTGCTTTACCATCACGAGCCAGTGCATACAGCACTCGTGCTGAAGCAAACATGCCGGAGTTACCGGCAGACAATACAGAAGATAGAATAACAGCGTTCATCACAGCAGCAGCAAAGGCAATGCCGGCTTTTTCAAAAATGAGAGTAAATGGACTCACCGCGATATCGGTAATATCATCCCCAAGCAGTGATGGGGTGGTATAAGGAATAATTAATCCGATCACGAGAATCGCCAGGATGTAGAAAATAAGAATACGCCAGAATACCTGACGAATGGCACGCGGCACATGCTGTCTTGGATTCTCACTCTCACCGGCAGCCACGCCAATCAGTTCGGTACCCTGAAAGGAGAAACCAGCTGCCATAAAGACACCGATAAAGGCAAGCAATCCACCGTGAAATGGAGCATCACCCAGTGTAAAGTTACGGAATCCGATCACTTCTCCGCCCATTACGCCGATGATCATCAACACGCCTACAACCAAGAACACAATAACCACAGCGATCTTAATCATGGCAAACCAGTATTCGGCTTCACCGTATCCTTTGACCGATAGAACGTTCAACAGGAAGATAATCGCCAGAAACAGAAAGCTCCAAATAAATGACGAACTGTCCGGAAACCAGTATTTGATAATAATCGTAGCGGCAACGAGCTCTGCGGCAATTGTAACCGCCCAGTTGTACCAGAAGTTCCAACCCATTGCAAAGCCAAAAGCAGGATCGACAAAGCGAGCGGCATACGTATTAAATGAACCGGAATCCGGCATATAAGTTGCCATCTCGCCCAGACTGGTCATAAGAAAATAAACCATAATGCCTACACAGGCGTAAGCCAGCAGAGCGCCGCCAGGACCAGCACCAGCCACCGCACCGCCGCTGGCGAGAAATAATCCTGTCCCGATAGAACCGCCGAGGGCGATCATCGTCATATGTCTGGCACGCAGACCAGCGCGGAGTTTGTGCTCCGGCGCAGATTTCACATTTGAACTCATAATGCTTGTGTACACTCCTTCATCATCGTCCAGGGAAAAGGAGCCAATAAAAAAATAGACCGCTGGCAAGCTGCGATCTATTTTGATAGAATCCGCATCCGACTTTCCCTTTAAGATAGCTCAACACAATGAAAGGCTTGGATTTTTTCATTGTGACAGTTCTGCCCCTTTCGAGTACAGCCCCAGCACAGATATCCAGAGCGGACACCTGAACTTCGGCAGCAGGACCTTTCTAATCGGCGTCACTGGCGGCTCTTGCACCTGTTCCGATTATACTGATTCATGCTGCGACCTCTACCTCATCCGGTTAAGCTGATGAGGCATATTATTCAATTGATTGTATCTGTCAGCTGACGACTAAGTGTGTAGATGGCTTAGAGGTTTAACTGACATGAACGTGTTACAGTATACGATCTTGCAGAAGATTTGGCAATGATTTTTTGAACGGTTCATAGGAATTTCATTATTTGGCTCAATTGGTTTGCTGACGGCTCTTCGCCATTTGCTGCCAGATTGTACCGGCGGCTTCTTCACCGGATTCGATGCGTTCCAGCGCCATTCTGGCCTGCAGGCTGACTTCGAATTCCGGATCTTCGACAGCGGCTTCCAGCGCTTCACGGGCTTCTTCGGTGCCGACCTCGTACAGGAAGCGGGCAGCACGCCAGCGGACGAGCTTGCTGCTGTCCTGCAGGGTGCGAAGCATAGCCGGAGTCGCAGATGGATCGCCGATATCGGACAGGGTATCACCGGCAGTACGGCGGACGGCAGCCGATTTGTCTTCCAGTGCACGATAGAGCAGCTCCATCGCAGCCGGTGTTTTCAGATCGCCCAGATAGACGACCGCGAGGCGGCGGATTTGCATTTTCTCATCGGACAGTGCCTTTTCGATGAGCGGCAGGCTGTCTTCAGTCGGCTCCAGTACGTCAAAGGCGGCGTAGCGAGCGCGCCAGTCTTCACTGTTCATCGCTTCTGTAATCTCATCCAGTGTCATGCCGCGGCGCTGCTCGACGAACTCCTCATTGCTGGCACCGTGCGAGATCGCCTGATCGATAATTTTGCGCAGACGTTCCGGCGGGAAAGCCGCTTCCAGTTCCTGCTCGACTTCACGGGCGATATCCGGCAGTTCGCCGTAGCGTACGCCATAGTCGGTCAGCTTGCGCTCTTTGATCATCGTTGCGCTGGCTACTTCGGTCACTGCCTGCACGAACCGTTCGGCGAGGGAGATGCGTTCTTCTTTAGTGCCGGCTTTGACCCGGATCTGCATCGGAATGCCCCGGAAGAACTGGACAAATACATTGGCTTCCCCGAAATGATCACCGGACAGATCTTCCGGCACTTCCAGCTTGTTCTCGACACCTTCCTGGCCCAGCTTCTCCTGCACTTCGTTCAGGATGGCCGACCAGTCGGCACTCGCCCGGCGATCCAGCGCGACAAAGTCGGCGGTATGGAACACGCTTTTCACACCGTTAATATGCAGCATCTCGCGAATGAAAGAAGGAGCAGAGCGCTCATTGTCCAGCGTATACGTTTTGCGGATACCCTGCGGCAGTTCTTCGTCCAGACGCAGCATCATCGTATTGGGACTTGGTGTAGGTTCGATCGAAATAATTTTCATAATAGGTAGACCTCCATATATCAAATTGTGATTATGCAAAATGCAGATACCCTGTCTGCGAAGCAGCGGGCAGGCTGCGGTTGAATGGAATTGAAGCATCGGATCTAGGCACATACCTCTCTATCTATTGTAACCCAAAGGGGAAACGGTTGGCACATGAGAAAATGATGAAGACCGGCCTTGCCGCAGCAGGCAGAAAAAAGGCTGTTCTCCCATGCAGAGGGAGAGCAGCCTATTCATTACCCTGCATCACGTGCAGGCGGTGTTTCTTTCATGCCCATCAGTGCATTCATCTGTTCCAGCAGATTGCCGCCGCCGGTCAGGGAAATGGTGCCGATTTTCTCGCAAATCTTCTCCAGGAATTCCAGTTCCTTGAGCCGGTATAGTGTGGCATTCTCATCCATCAGCTTGGCGGTATTGAGCAGGCTGCGGGTAGAGGCAGTCTCTTCGCGGCGGGTGATCATATTGGCCTGCGCCTTTTTCTCGGCCAGCAATACGGTGTTCAGAATCGTACGAATATCCCCGGGCAAAATGACATCCTTGAGACCGGCGGACAGGAACTGTACTCCGTATTCTTCACTCTGCGTCTGCAGACGGCTCAGCACAAAGTTCCCGATCTCCTGCTTCATGCGCAGCAGATCATCCAGCTTGAGCGTACCGACATATTCACGCAGCAGCAGCTGCAGCTGAATGTATACCTGTTCGTCAAAGTTTTTGATCTCAGCCGCTCGCAGCGGATCGGTCACCCGGTACTGGCAGACAAAGTTCAGCCGCAGTGGGACTTTATCTTCGGTCAGAATCTCCTGCCCGGTCATATCGAGCTGCTGGCGGCGCAGGTCGATCTTTTTCACGGTTACATTGACCGGGCCGCGCCAGTAAAAGGTACGACCAGGCGGGAGCTGCTGCTGGAGCTGGTTGTCAAAGTAGAGCAGCCCGGTCTCATGGCTGGCAATATCGATCACATACAGATGGGAATGCAGCTTCGCGAGAATGCTGCGGCTGATCTCCTTGCCTACTACTGGCTGGCGAATATCCGCATGGATAAAGCTATGCTCCTGCAGCACATTCCAGTATACATACGTACCGGCGGTTAGCAGACCGTCATATTTGCCATTGACCAGATGGATCACATACTCGTGATCTCCCACCTCGACGACGGTGAGTTCGCGCATCAGCTCGTCATCATGCTGATAGAGCCGGATATTCAAGGTATCTTCGGCAGCCTGGTTATAATTCCATTCCGATGGAGTGAACTGAAACGGCTCGCTGAGCTTGCAGTAGCGTATCGTGGTCTGACCCGACAGATTGAGGTAGCGGTAGCTGCCCGGCTGTAGTGTCTTGATGTAACTGCCCTGCTCGAACAGCAGTCCGCGTTCATCGGCAGCGATATTTATTTTATGTAATGGTTGTGGCTGAATTATTTTCATGGTTGGTTCCTCCTGGGTTATCTTTGTGCGGGAAGTCCTCTCGCATCACATACGGAGCCTGAGCTTAAGACTGCATCTGCCGGGTATCCGGTGCAATCGTGGAGAGAAGCATCATCCGGCTGTGCTGCCCGCCTGATTCCGCTGTCTCTGCCGTTCATGACCATCCACTCGGACCGTCTGCTGCCGAATCCGCCGGCTGCAAAGCATGCTGCTGCGCAGTGCCCGTTACTGGCGGCACCTTGAGAACTTCCTGCTGCAAAGATTTGATTGTTATCGCTCCATTAACAGTGGAGTGCGCTACCTGCGCTCACGTGGAAGGTGAGTGGGATTCGAACCCGATTCACGAATATTTCATAGAGCGTACAGACGAATGCGCATTACGGCATACCATCGCACATCGTGCGCGGCACCGCCGGATCATCTAGAGATCCGCAAGCCTCAGGTAAGCCATTCGTAGTGGACGCTCTATTATATTCGCTGATTTGGACACAAACGAACAGGGCACAAGTATGGCGAGTATCCAAAATAATTCCCAGCCGCAGCCGAACCGGTCAATAGCAGACACGGAATACACCACAACGCAGATCAAAAGTCTGTCCGCACATTCGATATAATGAAGATACAACAATGCATCACAGGAGGAAGAGATATGAGTACACAGGTACAGGAGATGATCAACTGGCTGGAACAGCATCTGCTGGGGGAGTTTTCGCTGGCTGAGCTGGGGCGGAGTGTAGGATATTCGCCGTACTATTGTTCCTTTCTGTTCCGTCATCATACAGGCATCAGCATGAAAAGGTATATCCAGCTGCGCCGCACCTTCCTGTCCAGCATCCGATTGGCGGAGACGGAAGAGCGGATTATCGATATTGCAGTGGAGCATGGCTACTCGTCACAGGAAGCCTTTTCCAGATCATTCAAGGATATTTTCGGGGTGACACCCCATGCTTTTCGGCAGCATCCCCAGCCGCTGCAATCGTATATCCAATTAAACATTGATCCGTACGGGAGGGAATTAACGATGGACATTTCCAGTAAGCAGGGTATTGAGCAGCTGCAGCAGCACGTCGAGTCACTGTATGAGCATCAGATTCTGAATGTGCTCAACGGGCAGACCATGTATGAACAATTCAAGGCGCAGCAGTGGATGGGAGGAAGCGATTATGTTCCTTTTAATGAAGCGATGTGTGTCCATGAGACGACAGAGGATATTTTCAGCGATTCTTTCTGTAAAGTAAGGGCGCAGGGACATCATATATCCAGGGAGCAGTATGAAGTGGTTACCCTGCAGCCGCTGCAAATGCTGAACGATAACGAATACCGCTGCATCGTCCTCTGGTTTGGCGAGGACATGTTCTGTCAGATCAATCTGCTGACCATGCTGGCTTATCTGGAACAGATCGGTTTCCAGGGTACCGTCTATTTCAACGCGGTTCAGGAACAGACGTATGAAGTGAAGCAGACCGAACTTCAACTAGGTTCCTTTACCGGAATCTATCGTCAGGTACTGCTGAACCGATCCATGCCGCCGCAGCAGCTCCTGCCGGTGATGTATCAGGGCATCCGCCTGTATCTCAACCTGCAGCAGCCCGATAACGAGATAACCGCCTATATCCGCAGCCACCCGGCAGAATCCGCCGAGTCGTTAATGCGCAAAATGCTCTCCCTGTTCACCCATTACGGCCTCGGCGACACCCAGTACATGGAACTGATCGTCTCTGTCCGCCAATCCTCTGTATCTGCGCCGGATAGCCGCGACCACCAATAGTCCCAAAAATTACAAAGCGCAGCCGAGCGCTATAGAGTAACAAAATGTATCTTCGAACTGTAGGCCAACTTTGGCCCCCAAAACAAAGTAAAAAGCGAAGAACCTCTACCACTTCGGTAAAGTTCTTCGCTCCCCACAAATGCACCCTGATAAATGCATGGCACAATCTCTATCCCATCCTTCCAAGTCCGCCACTCCAACAGCAGACCTGATGTGTACGTCCGCTTTATACCGCTGCCTGATCTTCCGGCGCTGTCTGCGGCTGACGTACAATTTTCACTTCATAAAAGGTAATCTTGTTATTCAGAATATAATCCGGAATATTGCGGTGAGCGTGCGACTCGCGGAAAGCATCGCTGCGTGTCCAGCCCTGGAAATGATCCTTGGATTCCCAGCGTGTGCTGATCGTTACTTCGTCGTACTCTTTGTTGCTGTCGTTGAACAGCACTTCCAGACCGAGAAATCCTTCCATGAATTCCACTTTGCCGACTTTGTCAAAACGCTCTACGAGCAGATGGGCACTGCCTTTGGTCAGCTGGGATGTGTTGGTTACGATAATCATATTATCTTCCTCCTGAATGGTGAGGAATCTCCGGCACAATCACCGGATACCTCCCTTGAAATTGGATGGTGGCATTCATTCCATAGATATCACGGATAAAGTCGTCGGTCAGCAGTTCCAGCGGATGACCGCAGGCAGCGAGCCGACCCTGCCGAAGAGCAATCATCACATCGCAGTAAGCCGCGGCCTGCTGCAGATCATGCAGCACCATTACAATCGTCAGCCCGGTCTCCCGGTTGATCCGGTGCAGCATGTCCATCACTTCAAACTGATGGGCAATATCGAGAAACGTCGTCGGTTCATCGAGCAGCACAATATCCGTCTGCTGGGCAAGCGCCATGGCGATGCGTGCCCGCTGCTGTTCACCGCCGGACAGTGTGTGGAACATCCGCTCGGAGTACATCGAGATGCCCGTCCACTGCATGACCTGTTCCAGCACATCCCGATCCTCGGCACCCTGCAGCGGCTGGAATCTTTTTTTGTACGGAGCGCGTCCATAGGCGACCAACTCACGGACGGTCAGCTGCGGCAGGGATTCTTTTAATTGCGGCAGCATCGTAATGGTATGCGACCATTCACGGAGACTGTAGCGGTCAGCAGACTTGCCGTGTACGCTAATCTGTCCCTGATCCGGCTGGAGCAGACGGACCAGAATGCGCAGCAGGGTAGATTTGCCGGAGCCGTTGGGGCCGACGATGGCAGTTAGTTTTCCTTTGGGAATGGAGAGGTCAATATCCTCCAGCCGGAAATGTCCGCGGCTCAGGCAGATGCCGCTCGCTTCGATCGCAGTAGTCATGACAGCACCGTCCCTTTTCGTTTTAATAAATAAAGGAAAAACGGAGCGCCGAGCACTGCCAGCAGGATACCGACCGGCAGCTCAATCGGGTCCAGCCAGGAACGGGCGACCGTATCGGCAAATACGACCAGCGTCCCGCCGCCCAGCATGGAGAAGGGCAGCAAAAACCGGTAATCTTCCCCGATCAGCAGCCGGATCATATGCGGCACGACCAGTCCGACAAATCCGACCAGCCCGGCGACGCTCACGGCTGTACCTGCCAGCAGCGCCGCCAGCATGATGATCATGAACCGCTGCAGCTCGACACGCTGACCGAGCAGCCGGGCGGAGTCGTCTCCCAGCAGCAGCAGGTTGGCCGGCTGGATCGCGAACAGACAGAGCAGCAGCCCGATGATCGCATAGGGCGCCATGAACTCCAGATGATGCCAGCTGCGTCCATTTAGTCCGCCGGACAGCCAGGGCAGCACCGCCTGGACCCGATCGCTGAAAATAACCATGATCCCGTTGGTAAACGCACCGAGCAGCGCATTAACGGCCACTCCCGCCAGCACAATTTTGACAGGAGAAGCGCCGCGTTCCCAGGCCATCATATAGATGACGATAGCGGTAGTGAATGATCCGGCAAAGGCACTAATCGGCAGCAGATAGCTGAACTGGGGCAGCATGACCATGGTGATCATCGCTGCCATTCCGCCGCCTGCCGAGACACCGATAATGCCCGGATCGGCGAGCGGATTCTTCATGACGCCCTGCAGCAGTGCACCGGAGGCTGCCAGACAGGCGCCAACGAGCAGCCCGACGAGTACCCTGGGTACACGCAGATCCATCACGATCGTACGGTAGACCGATGGTTGTCCATGCAGCCATACCGAGAACAGTTCCTGCAGGGGAATGGATACGGCACCATGCAATATGCCATAAAGGGAAACGAGCACCAGCAGTACAGGCAGCAGGATGGCGAGCATGAGTCTGCGGCGTGCCCGCTGCCGCAGGTCGGTCTGGGACTGCTGCGAGTTACGGAGCTGCTTCAAGACGCGATGTGCTTTTTGCTGCAGATCGGTATTACTCATGAGTCTGATCCGGATACAGCAGACCGTGCATCAGATCCAGTGCTTCATCAACCCGTGTTCCTGGGTTCGTACCGAATAGATCGGAAGGCAGAACGTCCACCCGATTGTTTTTGACGGCACTAACACTGCTCCATGCCTGATTCTCCTGCATTTCCTTCAGAAATCCGGCTTTCACTTCCTCACCGCTGCCGTGGGTCATGATGAATACATAATCCGGGTCCGCTTCCACGATCCGCTCGGTATTCAGCTGGGCATACTGTGGGTAGTTCTGCAGTCCGGGCAGATCGGCAGCGATATTGGTGCCGCCGGCCAGTTCCAGAATGTTTCCGCTGAGTGAGTTGGGCAGAGCAGCCATATATGTACCGGGCGCTCCATAGACGAGCAGCACTCTTGGTGGATGGGCAGCCGTTTTGGCAGAGGCGGACAGTTGCTGGATATGCTTTTTCAATGTCTCGTTTAGCTGTCTGGCTTTGTCTTCCCGCTGCAGCATCTGGCCGAACAGGGTAATCTGCCGCTGGATATCTTCCACCGAATTGGCCGAACTGAGCACCATCTGCGCGCCGATGCTTTCCACCATCGGAATATCCTTTTCATTGAGCGGTGCGTTGCCGAGTACAACATCCGGCTGCAGGAAAGCGATCTTTTCCAGATCAATCTCGTGTGTTGATCCGATCGTCTGCACTTTCTCGGCGGCAGGCAGAGGAGCTGATCCTGTGGAAGTGGGCCGCCCTACGACGGTTCCACCCAGTGCATATATAATATTTACATCTCCGTTGCTGAGAGCGACGATACGTTCAGGTGTGTGCTGCAGGGAAAGAGTGCGACCGGCAAAGTCTGTCAGCGATACCGCTCCGACGGCTGCAACACCAGCGGCTGCGCTTGCAGAAGAGCCCACTGCCGGAGCTTCCGGCTGACTGCATCCGGCCAGCGTACAGACAAGCAGGATAGATAGTCCAAAATGCGAAGCTTTCATGTCAATTGATGTCCTCCTGCTTATTGTATACAAGGTATTCAAGCTAATTGATAATCATTTTCAATTACCAATCTTGAGTTAAATGATAATTAATATCATTTGTAACGTCAATGATAAAATAAATTTTAAATTTAATTTATAGCTTTGCAGCAGGGAAAAGGCAGGTTGGGTATATCTGCGTATAGAGGAAAGCAAAGGTGGAAGCAAGATTGAAATTCCTTTGGGAGCGTGGTATTACGCCAAAAATGACGTATTGACAAAGATTTGAAAACTGGTCTAACATGAGCATTGTGTAATGCACACATCTTCCCTGATTATGCATGGGGAGGGAAAATCCAGCATTTCACATGTCCGCAAGGGCATTTATTTTTAGGGTTAATTGAGAATGATAATCAATATAACCCAAGGCAATTAAATTTAATAAAGAAAGGAGGAATTCTGTCCAATATGTCACGGAAATATGCATTACCGGTACTGTGGATGCTAACGGTCATTATGCTTATCATCGGGGCGGTACCGTCGTCCGCTACCGCAGCTTCGTCGTCCCGACCGGCGAAAGGTACATACACCATTGATTACGACATACTCCGCGCGGAAGACAATTCCGTCTCCATGGCGAACGACTATTTTGAGAAGCCGGCCAGGCTCTATGTGACCGGCAGCAAAATGACCATGCAGATCACTGTCAATCACAGCGCCTGGACAACGAAGTTCAAGGTGAAATACAAAGGCAAGATCGTCGATACCCGGGTGATCAAGACGAACAAAGCCAAAGATACGCGTGTCGTTCAGTTCCCGATCGCTGATCTGAACAGCCCGATGATCTCGCAGATTCACGTCACCGTACCGTCCTACAACTATGATCACGACTACACAATCCGCTTCAAATTTGACCGAAGCAGCCTTAAAAAGTCCAAATGATCCAATTCCAATCATCCAATCAGAGGAGAGTGTTGTTATGAATATGACAATGAATCGTTCAACCAAATGGAGCTTCAAAAATACCCTGTTGGCTATGGTAATGACAGCTTTGCTGGGCATTCTGGTACTGCCATTCGGCGCTAACCAAGCACACGCAGCACTGGCAAACGGAACGTACTCTGTTGATTACACTGTACTGGCAGATGGCACATCCAACAAATCTCGACTGGACAGCTATGTCGTTAAGCCGGCAACTGTAACTGTAGCTAATGGCGTAACAAAAGCCCGCATTACCATTACAAGCAGCAGCCTGATCACTGCCTTCAAAGTGGAACAAAACGGTCAGTTGGTAGATGCAGCTGTAGTGAGCACCAACACAGCGAATAATACCCGTGTGGTGGAATTCCCGGTATCCAACCTGGATGCCACGCTGAACGCCTATGCCGAGATCAAAATTCCGGTGATCGGCTACACAGGTAAATATAATGTAGATCTGAAATTCGATTCTGCCAGCGCTGAGTAATCGGAAGACAGAACGACAATATCTCCATTACAAAGGAGAATGATGATGTGCAGTATCAATTCGATCAGAGCAGCATCGAATAATAAGAGATAGCGAGACAGAGACTACTGCTTATCTGGAGCTGCAAGGCTCCGGATAAGTCTATTTTGTTAACAGGGGGAGCATCATTTTGAAAAGCCGATTAACGCAGTATGTAGTGAAAAGTGTTGTTTGTATGCTGATTTTCTCCATGTTCTCACCTGCCCTGACAGCGGCCTTCGCAGATACCGCTGACAGCGGACAGACCGCAAGTGTAAGTGGTGATACGTACGGTACGGTAAGCGAGAATACGTATGCACCGGTTGGAGTACCTCTTCATGTGCCTTCACAGGACCCACTGAGCCAGTTCAACTATGGCATAACAGCGACCAGTGCGACATATGATACATATGCGGACGGTCTGTATACGATCAACTATGTGGTGAACAGTACGACCACAGGCAAGGAATTATCCACTTTTAAGGACGGCAATGGCAATGCCGATCATCCCGGAAGAATCCTGATCCAGAACGGAAAATACACGTTCAGCTTCAGAGGTACCAATGCCAATTTGTTTACCTCGGTAAAAGCGGTACAGAATGGCAAAACGAGTGAAGCTGTATTTACAGACGAAAAAGAAAGCAATATTCAGTACACACGAGTAAGCCTGGATATAAATGATCTGAATCAGCCGATTACGCTGGATTATACATTTAACGATTCCTCACGCTCGGCCAATCTGGTACTGGATGCATCGACACTGACCATGGTAGGAGTTGTCGATCCGGTTCCGACACCGGGACCGACCGATCCTGATCTGAAGCAGCCTGCCATCGGCGTCCAGGAGAAGGTATCCTATACTGTTCTGAAAGATGGGACCGGCGAGACGTCCATCATGGACAGCTATATGCAGAAACCTGCTGTGCTCGTGACGACAGCGGACGGCAAACGCTATGTCCAGCTCGGCATTAACAGCAGCAGCATGGTGACCGCACTGCAGACCAACATCAACGGCCAGTATACCGATGTCGATGTGATCGCCAAAGACGCAGCAGCCAATACTCGCACCGTGCAGTTCCCTGCCGATGCGCTGACCGCAGCTAACGCCAAAATATCCGCCAAAGTACATGTTCAGATTCCGGATATCGGCTACGACCACTGGTATTATGTGCAGTTCAAGTTTGACGCTGAAGCCGCTTCACCGGCATATGCGAATGGCACGTATCACCTGAATTATGCCGTGCTGCATGCTACCCGGGAAGAATCTTCCACCATGAGCCGGTACTTTACCGCTCCGGCTGTATTTACCGCGGTAAACGGCAGGTATCATGTCTCCTTTACCGTAAAAAGCAGTTCGATTGTTACCGGGCTAAAGACCAGTGTGAACGGTAAGCTGGTCGATACGGAAGTGGTCAGTCAGGACACCGCCAAAAATGAACGCACCATCCGTTTCCAGGTAGATAACCTGAAAGATATCCTGAATGCCCAGGTTCATGTCAAAGCTACACCAACCTATGAAGCGGATTACAATATCCGTCTGCAATTTGATGCTGCCAGTCTGGTACCGGTCACGGCAACACCAGAAACACCTGCAGTGCCAGGAGCGCCTGAAGTACCGGCAGTGCCTGTTCCTGAACCGGGTACTGTTCACGATGGAATAGCGGATGGACAATACAGCGCTTCGATCACCGCATACAAAAATGGAACCAAAGAAACATCCGTTATGGACGGTTATCTTGGCAAGCCGGCGACTGTAATCAAAAAATCCGGCAAATACTATGTGCAGGTGCTGATCAACAGCAGCAGCTGGATCAAAACATTCAAGGTAAGCGGGCAGGAAGCGGAAGTCATTTCCACATCCGGGGATACCCGTATCGTCCAGTTCCCGGTCGCCAATCTGCCGCGCAAAGTCAAAGTCACTACACATGTCATCGTACCGGGGCTGGTAGTGGGCGGTGTTCCTTATGATCATACGTATAATGTAGACTTGCAGATCGGTTCCCTGACAGGGTATGAAGCACCAGTATTAACAGTAGCTCCGACAGCACTTCCGCTGGACTTTGCCCATCTGGCTGTCGGGACGTACAAGCTGCCGTTCAGCATCGTAATGTCCGGCATCGCAGCAGGTGCCTCCACGCCGCTGGATCGCTTTATGCCAGCCGACCAGCCGGTACAGTTGACTGTGGAAAAAGGAACCCGCTACGTGACCATAACGCTGAACAACGGTAGTGATATCAAAGCGCTGCGCATTCAGGACAAGAATGGCTACAAGGAAGCCGAACTCCTCAGCAGCGATGAAGCGAAAAACACCAAAACAATGAAGTTCAAAGTATCCGATTACACCAAAAATGTACCCGCACAGCTCGTTACTACTGGTGGTGTAAGCATCGCCAGTACTTCGGCAGCAGCCGGTGAGACAGTGTATGATTTTGCATTCAAATTTGATACGGCCAAGGTAAAGGTCGATACAAACACAACTGCTTCTGCATCGAACAAACGCAGCAATAACCTGGCAGATGGCGAATACACCACTACCTACCGTATTTTGCAAAATGGTACCGACAACGATTCCGCGCTGTCTCCGTATATGGACCATACGGCCAGACTGAATGCGCAAAATGGCAAAGTCCAGGCGACCATCACCATCTCGGATAGCGCTGCACTACCGGTATTTATGACCGATTGGGAAGGGAAATACACCCATCCGCAGGTGCTGGATATCTCTGCAGATGGCAAGACACGTACGATCACTTTCGAAGTACCGGATCTGGACAGCAAGCTAAGCATTTTTGCCCATATGAACGCTTCGTCCCGCTATATGACTAATGAGAAAATAGGCGGACAACTGCTGTTCGACCGTTCCACGCTGAAATCGGCCGACGGCAAAGCGGACGCGCAGACGCCGCCAACAGCTGAAGCGGCTCCTGCCGAACCGTCCGGCACTACTGGCGCAGCTCTGGCAGAAAAAGCAGCCACAGACAGTAATCATTCGGCCAGTACCGGCTCTGCCGCAGTACCTGCAGCCAAAGACGCCACACAGAAATACAACATCGGCGTAAAAGTATACAAGGACAAGAGCAATGAACTGTCCGTTATGAACGACTACATCCAACCGACAGCCACGCTGGTGGAAGAGAACGGACAGACCTATGCCGAGCTGACACTGAACAACGGCAGCTGGATGCCTGTACTGCAGATAGAGCAGGATGGCAAGCTGAAGGACGTGGAAAAAGTATCCTCGATCGGCAAGACTACTGTCATTCGTTTCCAGGTGGATAACCTGTCGGACAAGATCAACGCCTATACTCATGTTGTGGTACCCGGTCTGATCATTGGCGGCGTCCCGTACGACCACTGGTATAACGTGCAGATTCAGTTCGATGAAGCGAGCAAAAAGGCCAAAAAATAACAAAACCGGAATCCATGATAACCCGGCGAAACGAAAGATAAGTCTTCCGGGATCTTGATGGATTCCGGCATACAAGCTCTGGCATCAGAATCAATATCATATCGGGGCAGACCCATTTTGCCTGCTCGCCTGCAAGTCTTGGTACAGTATCGTGCCAGGACTTGTGGGCATTCCGGCAATAAATGATTGTGAAAGATGGAGGGAACAATATGCATGTACATCAACCCAAGCGTCCCCGGGCAGCTGACAGATACCGACGCCGATTATGGAAATTATACAGTCCCGTCATTTTGCTGATCTCGCTGACGCTGGCATTATCCGGATGCTCGCCCGCAGCCGGAACAGCATCCACCTCCGCAGCGGCGGAACAGACAGGCACAGCTGCCCAGGATTCGGCACGCATCGTCGCTACTACGGTCGCCATTACCGAGATCGCCAGCGTGCTGGATCTTGATCTGGTCGGCAAGCCCACGAGCGGCAAGACGCTGCCGCAGCGCTATGCCAGTGTACCGGATGTAGGCAACCCGATGAGCCCGGATATGGAAAAGGTGCTGTCACTTCAGCCGACCGACATTTTATCGGTTACCACACTGAAGTACGATCTGGAACCCAAGTTCAAGGACATGAGCGTGAATGCCGAATTTCTGAATCTGGAAAGTCTCGGCAATATGGAGCAGGAAATCCGCAAACTGGGTAAACGCTTCGACCGTACCAAGCAGGCGGATCAGGTGATCACCAAGCTTCAGGACAAAGTAAAACAAATCCAGCAGCAGGTCAAAGGCAAATCCTCACCCAAAGTGCTGATTCTGCTCGGCGTACCGGGGAGCTATCTGGTGGCAACCGAGAATTCGTATATCGGCGATCTGGTCCGAATTGCCGGGGGCACCAATGTGGTGCAGGGCGAGCAGGTAGAGTATCTGGCATCCAATACCGAGTATTTGCAGCAGTCCAATCCGGATATTATCTTGCGGGCTGCCCATGGGATGCCTGAGGAAGTCGTGAAGATGTTTGACGAGGAATTCAAAACCAATGATATCTGGAAGCACTTTAACGCTGTGCAAAAGGGACATGTCTACGATCTGCCGGAGCCGTTGTTCGGAACGACCGCGAGCTTGAATGCCGATGCAGCGCTGGATGAACTGCTCAAGATGCTTTACCCGGCGTCCTGAGCATGACAGGAGGAGAAAATGATGGTATCCAATATTTCCAAGGCAGGACAGCCTGCATCGGCGGCTGCCGGAATGCACAACCGGTCGGATGATTCCTGGCGGCATCGCAGACGAGTATGGAGCTTTATCGCGGTCGGTCTGCTGCTGATAGGGATCGTACTGTTCTCGACCATGACCGGTAGTCTCAAGGTCGGCGCACTGCAGCTGATCCAGGGACTGTGGACAGGCTCCGATGCACAGGTCAATGTTGTACGTGATCTGCGGCTGCCGCGCATTATTGTCGCGCTTATGGCCGGTGCGGCACTGGCGGTGGCCGGTGTGCTGCTCCAGGCTGTGATGAAGAATCCGCTGGCCGATTCGGGAGTGATCGGGATTTCCTCGGGCGCTGCACTCATTTCACTGATTGCCGTTACCGTGTTCCCGGCATTATATTTCTGGATGCCGGCGTTCTCCTTTCTCGGCGGGGCCTTGGCCTGGGCGATGGTGTATGGATTCTCATGGAAATCCGGTCTGAATCCGGTGCGGCTGATCCTGATCGGTGTGGCCGTGAATGCCATTTTCTCGGGACTCGGTCAGTCGTTTAATTATCGCGGCAGTTATGCGGTTACCAGTATTAATCAGGTCACCACCTCTACCCTGTCCATGAAAAAGTGGGTGGATGTGGAGGTGATCCTCTGGTACGGCGGAATAGGGCTTGTTCTGGCGCTGCTCGTCGGCACCTGGTGCAATTATTTATCCCTGCAGGAGAAGACCGCCCGCAATCTGGGACTGCATGTGACGAGGGCCCGGCTGGTGATCTCCGTCATTGCGGTTATTCTCGCTTCCAGTGCAACTGCGATTGCCGGCGTGATCGTATTTATCGGTCTGCTGATTCCGCATATTGCCCGCCAGCTGGTCGGATCGGATCACCGCTGGCTGATTCCGTTTTGTGCATTGTCCGGGGGATTGCTGCTGCTGCTCGCAGATACGCTGGGTCGGACGCTGCTCGCTCCGCAGGAGATTCCCGCTTCTATTATTATGGCGATTATCGGGGGCCCATTCCTGATTTTCCTGATCCGAAGGAGTGATCGTATTCATGGACATTAGAGACATTACCTTTTCCTATGATCGCAAGATCGACCGACTGCACCAGGTGAATGCAGAGATCCTGCCCGGGCGGATTACGACGATTATCGGACCGAATGGCTGCGGCAAATCCACACTGCTGAGCGTGATGTCCAACAATGCTTCTGCCCGGCAAGGGCAGATTGTTCTGGATGGCAGAGAGATCGGGCAGTACCGACCGCGCGAGCTGGCCCGCAAGCTGGCCGTGGTGCACCAGCAGAATGAAGCGCCTCATGATCTGACCGTGGAGCAGCTGGTCCGGTTCGGTCGTCTGCCGCACAGGAGTATATTGTCCGGCCGCCGGGATGAAGATGATGAATCTGTGGAGTGGGCGCTGCAGTGTACCAATCTGGAGGAGAAGCGTTATCGTACGCTGGATCAGCTGTCCGGCGGCGAGCAGCAGCGGGTCTGGATCGCGATGGCACTGGCGCAGCGTACGCCGGTACTGTTTCTCGATGAGCCGACCACCTATCTCGATATGTACTATCAGCTGGAGATTATGGAGCTGATCGAACGGCTGAACCGTGATCATGGATTGACGATCGTCATGGTACTGCATGATATCAATCAGGCGATCCGATACAGTGATCATCTGATCGCGATGAAAGAAGGCCGGATTGTGAAGAGTGGAGAGCCAGAGCAGATATTAACGGCCGAACTGATCCGCTCCGTCTATGGTGTTCATGTGGTTGTCCGGCGGGATGAAGAAGCTGGATTGTATATGGTTCCTGTCAGTATACGTCCGCAGGAACAGCAGTTGGCCCGGTAATGCCGGGCTTTTTTGCGTTGAAGGAATAGATTGCTGTCCAAGGAAGGACCATAGAACTGTTGATGCTGCAATGTTTCGAATTTTAGCGATTATGCGGTCTCTTTGATACGCGGATATGTAAACCGGGTAATAATCTCTCAGTACCTCTATGTTTAGTAACTTCAGATGATAGGCAAAGAGATGGATAGGTGAACGGATGCACGATCCGGATAGAGTACCCGTACGCAGCATGATCCTGCAGCAGGTA
Organism: Paenibacillus wulumuqiensis; assembly: GCF_000971965.1. Taxonomy (GTDB): domain Bacteria; phylum Bacillota; class Bacilli; order Paenibacillales; family Paenibacillaceae; genus Saccharibacillus; species Saccharibacillus wulumuqiensis. The sequence goes on along the minus strand of NZ_LAQP01000017.1, from coordinate 38,604 downwards.
GACTGTAAAGACTCATCAGGGAGGAATACTGTCCTATGCCGAAGATTCGCTACAATAATATAGACAATGTCAGCATTGATAAGACGCTTAAACAATTCAAGCAGTGGCGTGAAGACCGCCGCAAGAAAGCAACGAGAGACCGCTCATACGTAGTCCCTCACAAGGAGCCCGAGATTGATTATCTGCATGCCAACCGGGAAGATGCATCGATCACCTGGATCGGGCATTCGACCTTTTTCCTGCAGTATGAAGGGCTGAATATCGTTACCGATCCGGTATGGGCGCAGCGGCTGGCTTTCCAGCGTCGGATCGGACAGCCGGGCATCCCGATCGAAGATGTGCCGCCGATCGATGTTATTCTGATCTCGCATTCCCATTATGATCATATGCACATTAACTCGATCCGCAAGCTGTACCGCAGTTCGACGACTATTCTGGTACCGGCGGGGCTGAAGTCCAAGATGCTTCGCAAAGGATTCCATCGCTGTCATGAAATGCACTGGTGGGAAACATTCAAAATCGGCGATGTGAATATTACCTTCGTCCCGACCCAGCACTGGAGCCGTCGAACGCTGCTGGATACGAATACGTCACACTGGGGCGGCTACGTTATCGAGCCGGTTCATCATCCGGTACTGCCGCAGGAGCCGCATCATATCTGGAATACCGAGCAGGACCCGACAGCGCCAAAGCCGGACGTTCCGGCGGTAACCGGCGATCCCGACAGTGATGGCTATATTCATGAACCGCTGCCGCCGACGATTTATTTTGCCGGAGACAGTGGCTACTTCCCAGGATTTGCCGAGATCGGGCGCCGCTACAAGATTCACGTTGCCCTGATGCCGATTGGTGCCTATGAACCGGAATGGTTCCTTAGTTCCCAGCATACGACCCCGGAAGAAGCCCTTCATGCCTTTTGCGATGTAGGCGCGGAGACGATGATCCCGATGCATTACGGAACGTTCAAATTGGCAGATGATACCGCCAAGGAAGCGCTGGATCGATTGGAAGCCGAGCGCCAGCGTCTTCAGATCGATTCTGAACGGATACGTGTACTCGGCTATGGAGAGACATTGATTGTCCACGGCAATGCGGACGATGAAGTTGAGGACGAAGAGGAAGAGAATGCGATCTGATATAGGTCAGGACTGCCGGTTGGAGGGCCAACCGGCGTCTTGGCATACCTTCCTAACCGCAAAATTTTAAATAAGAAAAGATAGGTGGAATGGTTCGATTACATAAAGTTGTGTGTTATACTATTGCCAACAGTAATTTCATGAAAATGAATACTGCCTTTTTTCATGAAATGAGATAGGTTTCATTACACAATACTTTATAAATGATAAGGATGGGTTGTATATATGATAAGTACTTCAGGCGTCACGCTGCGTTACGGTAAGCGCGCCCTTTTTGAAGATGTAAATATTAAGTTCACGCCAGGTAACTGCTACGGTCTGATCGGTGCGAACGGTGCGGGTAAATCCACCTTCCTCAAAATTCTGTCCGGCGAAGTCGAGCCGAACGAAGGCGATGTGCACATCACACCAGGCGAGCGGATGGCGATCCTCAAACAGAACCAATCCGAATACGATGAGTTCCAGGTGCTGGAGACCGTAATCATGGGTCACAAACGCCTGTACGATATTATGAAAGAAAAAGATGCGCTGTACGCCAAAGAAAATTTCAGCGACGAAGACGGCATGCGTGCCGGCGAGCTGGAAGCCGAATTTGCCGAAATGAACGGCTGGGAAGCGGAAGCCGAAGCGGCCGAGATGCTGAACGGTCTGGGCATCGACAACGAAATGCAGTACAAAATGATGAAAGAACTAAACGGTAACGAAAAAGTACGCGTCCTGCTCGCTCAGGCATTGTTCGGTAACCCGAACATCCTGCTGCTGGATGAGCCTACCAACCACTTGGACATCGAGTCCATTCACTGGCTGGAGAACTTCCTGGCTTCCTACGATGGCACTGTTATCGTAGTCAGTCACGACCGTCACTTCCTGAATACCGTATGTACGCATATCGCCGATATCGACTTTGGCAAAATCCAAATGTATGTCGGTAACTATGACTTCTGGTACGAGTCCAGCCAGCTGGCACTTCAGCTGAGCCGTGAACAGAACAAGAAAAAAGAAGACAAGGTCAAGGAACTGCAGGCCTTTATCCAGCGCTTTAGCGCCAATAAATCCAAGTCCAAGCAGGCCACTTCCCGTAAGAAAATGCTGGACAAAATTACGCTGGATGACATTCGTCCGTCCAACCGTAAATATCCGTTCATCAACTTCAAGGGCGAACGTGAAGCCGGCAAGCAGCTGCTGCTGATTGACGGTCTGAGCAAAACGATTGATGGTGAAAAAGTCATCAACAACCTGACTCTGACAGTCAACAAAGGTGATAAAATCGCTCTTGTCGGTCCTAATGGTAACGTCAAAACCACCTTGTTCCAGATCCTGATGGGTGAAGTGGAACCGGATGAAGGAACCTACCAGTGGGGTGTAACGACTTCCCAGGCGTACTTCCCGAATGACAACTCCGCTTACTTTGACGGAGTGGACGAGACGCTGGTAGACTGGCTGCGTCGTTATTCCAAAGATCCGGATGAATCCTTCCTGCGCGGATTCCTCGGCCGGATGCTGTTCTCCGGTGACGAAGCGCTCAAAAAAGCAAGCGTACTGTCCGGTGGCGAGAAAGTTCGCTGTATGCTGTCCCGCATGATGCTGATGGGCGGTAACGTACTGCTGCTGGACGAGCCAACGAATCACCTGGATCTCGAATCCATTACAGCGCTCAATAATGGTCTGACTGACTTTGATGGTACCATCATCTTTACTTCCCATGACCATCAGTTCGTACAGACGATCGCCAACCGCATCATCGAGATCACGCCAAACGGCATTATCGATCGTATGATGAGTTATGACGAGTACCTGGAAAGCAAAGAAATCCAGGAAATGCGTGAGAAAATGTACCCGGTACAAGTATAATTTTAGAATATCTTCACTAAAAATGAGGCGGTTCCTTTTAGGAGCCGCTTTTTTGTATCTTGCTGCAGCAGTTACGGACGGAGTATTTCAACCAACGATCAGCCACTTATCCTATTTTGTGCAGAGGCAAAAATGTTGCCAATTCATCACAACATTTCACCTGACTCACTTGCTTTGCCCGACGCTACAAGATTTGCTGTAGGCTAAAACGTTTGCCTTTCCCTACAACGTTTCTCTGGACCCACATCAAAGTCGTTTGTTACGATGAACAGACGAAATGGGAAGCGGGCTATACAGCAGGACGGTCTGCAGTGGGAGGACATAACAACATGGTAGATGTATATCAGAATATCAAGGAAGGCGAACGCGGGGCATGGCTCAGTATCATTACGTATCTGGTCCTGTCTGCCTTGAAGCTGGTCCTTGGTTATCTGTTTCTGTCGAGTGCGCTGCGTGCAGACGGGATGAATAATCTGACGGATATTGTAGCTTCTGTCGCCGTATTGATCGGACTGCGTATTTCACAGAAACCGCCGGATTCGGATCATGCCTATGGACATTTCCGGGCGGAGACGGTTGCGGCGCTGATAGCATCTTTTATTATGGCGATGGTCGGCATCCAGGTACTGGTCGATGGAGTGGGGCTGTTATTTTCCGGTCAGCAGCAATCGCCGGAGCCCTGGCTGGCAGGAGTGGCGATTCTCTGCGCGGTCATTATGTATGGAGTCTACCGATATAATCTCCAGCTGGCCCGGCGTACGAACAGTCAGGCATTGCTCGCGGCAGCCAAGGATAATCTTTCCGATGCGATGGTTAGCGTAGGTGCCGCCGTGGGGATTATCGGTTCCCAGCTGGGCATGCCCTGGCTGGATGTAGTGGCTGCTCTGATCGTCGGTCTGCTGATCTGCAAGACCGCCTGGGATATTCTGAGCGACTCCATGCACCGGCTGACCGATGGCTTTGACGAGCAGGAGCTGCCGGGGCTGCGTGAGACAATTGCTTCTATTGAAGGAGTAGAGAATATCAAGGATATCAAGGCCCGTATCAACGGCAGCCAGACACTGGTCGATGTTATTATTGAAGTTTCTCCCGAACTGACGATTATCGAAAGTCACCATATCAGCGATAAAGTTGAAGCGAGGATGGCAGAGGTGCATAATATTCATTATGTACATGTACATGTGGAGCCCAAAGAAACCTGAGCCTATATTTAGATGACAGAGTTGTTGTTCAACGAGCTTAACCGGGTGAAGAACAGTCTCGGAATATACAGTTGTCTATGGGCGTCCCCGTACAGGATGGAATGGAAAAGAGGTAAACGTCGTGAAAGAATCATCGGTTTCCCGGCATCGTTCCAGACGTTCACGTTGGAGAGTGCTGCTGATCGTCCTGCTTATTCTGCTGGTGATCGTCACAGCCGGCATAACCTGGCTGGCCTGGATGATCGCCCCGCAGCGCAATCCGGGTATGGATTATATCCATCTGGATACGACAGCCAAAATACAGACTATGATCAAGGAAAAGCGTCTGGAGATTACGCTGAATCAGCAGGAATTCAATCAGCTCGCCCGCAGAGAGCTAATGGATCACCAGGAAGATTATCCTGCAGGACTGCGGATTAGCGGAGCTGATTTCACCTGGGAAGGCGATATGATCCATGCGGATTTGAGAGGAACGTATCTGGGTATTCCTTTTGGAGCACTGCTTGATTTTGATGCGCAGCTGCAGGGCAATCGGCTGGTGCTGACGCATCAGCATACGACCGTACGCCATGGACAATGGCAGGGAGCGCTGCTGCAGCCGCTGGATATCTCACTGACCAAGTATTTTCCGGCTGTTGTAGATGTCAGGCAGCTGGAATTTGAACGGGATCAGGTCATTATCCGTTTCCGGCTGGATCTGCTCAAGCTGCCAAGATTGCTGCTGCGTTGAGAACATTCAAAGCACCTAAAAGGATTTTAACTAAGGTAACCGTAACACTCGCAAGAAAGCGCCTTAAACTTAAAAGAGATCACACCCAAAGAGCCGCCCTCCACGATAGGAGAGCGGCTCTTTGGGTGTGATACACAGCTGATCCGGCAGCCAATGGTTATTTCCATCAGCACCGGGCAAATTGCCTGATCAGGCTGTAGATCAGTTAATACGTTCGTCTGCGCCCGGTGAACAGGCTGATTACGAACAATACGAGGAACAGGAAGAACAGTACCTTGGCAATCGTTGCAGCTGCTTCGACAATACCAAAGAATCCAAAGATTCCGGCAACAATTGCAATAATCAGGAAAATAACCGACCATTTCAACATGATTATCACCCTTTCTTTATGGAAATAACGATAAATAAATGGAAATAAGGACAAATAATTTTTTCGATATCAACCGGATGATCCAGCCGTATGGAATTAGTTACTTATTAATTGGTAAATGTTTCTTAACCGCGCCATTACACCTTGAACCAGAGGCGTTGATATTTATGTGAACAGTGTCCACTTCTGTTTCGGTCGTAAAACAGAAGGGTAGTTTATGAATAACATCCTGAAAAAATGTGAAACCAAAACATTCATTGTTGAAAGAGAGGGTAAATCATGAACATTGTTATCAGTATCAGTGTAGCGATTGTCGCTATCGCATTCGCAGTACTCGTTGTATTCCTCGTTAAGACCCTGTTATCCGCCAAGGATTCGCTGGATAATGTATCCGCAACCCTGAAGGATGTACAAAAGACAATGGAAGAACTGACATACGAAGTCAAACAGACCATCCGTAATGTCAATGATATTACTGGAGACGTCGAACATAAGCTTCAACAGGTTGATCCGGTTGTAGAATCCGTTAAAAACCTTGGTGTTGTGCTCAGTGAAATCACTGAAACGGTCAAAGATCTGACAATCAAAACAAAAGAAGTATCCGGTACATTGTTTGATCGCGTAAAATTTGCCAGCGGCAAATCAGAGCATTCCACAAATGCACATTCCATGGTAACTGCTTCCACTCCGGAAGACCGTACATTGCAATCCTACTCCGCTACGTATGACAAAAACGGTCATAACAATGGCGCATGGTTAAACTGGGTAGATACAGCCGTTAATGTATGGCAGAAATTCCGCAAGATTCCTTCAAAATAACCTTGTCTGACTAAAATGTTCCTGACCATCTCCAAACGACCAATGGCTAAATGACGATTTCATGTGTAAACCGAGAAAGGGTGAGACGATGCTTACTTACATGATGTTACTTGCTGGAATATTGTCCCCTTACACCGGTTCTGCCCAGGTATCTGATGCACCGTTACAGCCAGTCGTAGCTGTGCAAACTGCTGAGTATGCCGCTATGCCGGCCAGCAACAGTGTCCAGACCGCTTCCATGCCGTCTGCAACAGATTCCGTATACGAAGCACCTTATACTCAGGATACATTAAACTATAGTACCCTGAACGGCGTATCCCTCAGTGATAGCCGGGCAGAACTGCTGGAGAAAAAGGGCGAACCGCTCCGTAAGGTACAGACGGATGCAGGTTATACGGAATATGAATATGGCGATGTGAAAGTGGGTATGATGGGAGAGCACATTTATTATGTAAGTGTGCCAGCCCGTGCTGGATCGCTGACACTGGATGGTCACACGCTTCCATTTAACAAGCAGGCGATCACCAGTGAGCTGGGTCAGCCGGACTTCACAGCAGATGATGGGGAAGGTTATAACAACGACTTTTATGCTTTCAAAGTCTTTACTAACCCCGACACAGGAGAGATTGTCAGCGCAGACATTTTCGACACGACAACTGAATAATCTACAAAAAAATCAAAACAGGCTGTTTCATACGTTTCCTGTATGGGTAATTGCTATAATAATCATCTTTTGAGGATGGTGAGTGACATGAATCCGACGAATGCCAAGCCATATGCCACAGTGGTGGAAAACGGAACCCGGGCTGTTGAGGTTGTGAAAGAGCTGCAGGGTACAGGATATGGATTTGATGATATCTATGTACTGGCACATAGCCAAGACCTCACAGACAAGATTACCGAGACCGCCGGTGCGCAGGAAGTTGGGATCAAGGAAGAAGGCATGTTCGACTCATTAGCCAATCTTTTCCGTTCACGCGGCGATGAATTGCGCGCCAAGATCACTTCGCTGGGATTTACCCAGGCCGAAGCCGACTTTTATGAGCAGGAACTGGACAAGGATAAAGTACTTATTATTGCCAATCATAAATCCTAATTATACAGGCTTGATTCAGTAGTGAAGACAAAGAGGTTGTATCAAAATCATATAACCGTTGTCCCCGCTAGGGCCTAGATTTGTAAGGAAAATGCCTTCAATTCCACTTCCATGGTGGAGTTGGAGGTTTTTTGACGAGTTTTTGATACAGCCCCTTTTTGGATAACAATGACAGTTGGCTTATAATGAAGAAAAGGTAAAAGAATCCGCTTCATGAAATAAGGGAATGAGGAGAAGTTATGAATATATTAATCGTTGATGATAATCCGACCAATGTAATTATTATCCGGGAAATTCTGAAAAGAGAACAATATACCAATATCGTGACTTCAGCTTCAGCGAGAGAGATGTTTGAACATCTCGGTCTGGGCGAGCCGGATGCAATTGCGCGTGCCAAAGCTAATTCATTTGACCTGATTCTGCTCGATATGATGATGCCGGAGATGGATGGAATCGAAGCCTGCCGGATCATCCAGCAGCATGAACTGCTCAAGGATATTCCGATTATTATGGTAACAGCGGTCGGCGACTCCAAAAAGCTGGCCGAAGCGCTGGATGCCGGTGCAATGGACTATGTGACCAAGCCGATCAACAAGGTGGAACTGCTGGCGCGTATGCGTCTGGCGCTGCGGCTCAAGCACGAGAAAGACTGGCATAAGGAACGGGATCAGCATATCCAGGATGAACTCAAGCTGGCGAGTCTCGTACAGCATGCCGTACTCAGTACGCCGATCCATGATCCTTCTTTCCAGATTGAAGCGTTGTACAAGCCATCCTTTGAGCTGGCAGGTGATCTGTACGCCTGGTATCCGCTTGGAGAAGGACGATATGGCGTTATTTTGCTGGATATGATGGGACACGGTATTTCCTCTTCACTGTTCTGTATGTTTATCGCTTCGGTGCTCAAGGATACGGTCACTACCTATGTGGAGCCGGAGAAAGTGATCCAGGAGCTGAACCGTCGATTTAATCAGCTGCATATTGAGAATCAGCTGGTACAATACTACTTTACCGCCATCTATCTGGTGGTGGACACCAAATACAAACGGATCGATTATGTGAATGCCGGACATCCGCCGGGACTTTTCTTTGATGATAACGGAGAAGTGACCAAGCTCAGCACAAGCACATTCCCGGTAGGACTGTTTGACCGGATTGAAATGGAGTCCCGCAGCTTCCACTATGAAGGCGACGGACATCTGGTGCTGTATACCGATGGTCTGCTCGAAGCGGTGGAAGGTGATCAGGATGTTCAGCTTAATTTCCTGATCGATCAGCTGAAATCCAATCATCATCTGGATAAAAACAAAATCGAAACGGTATTTTTTGAAGCAAGTGCACCTGCAGACCGAGATGATGATAAGTGTCTGGTGTGGATTTCACTCAATGAAGGAGCGGACAATTAATGAAGCTGAGAACGAAGCTGGTCCTGGGGTTCAGTGTCATCATTTTATTATTGATGACGCTGGGCTTTATTACGTATGACCGGATGAACTACATGAACGAACAGCTAGACAAGGTATACCAGGAACGGTATCTCAAAGTACGGTATTCGACCGATATGCGCTCCGAAATGAATATTATCGCCCGTGAAGTGGCCAATATGCTGCTCAGCACGTCTACACAGCCGATCGAGCAGACCCGGACGACGATTGAACAGAACATTACCAGCGGGGAGAATAACCTCAAGCTGTTAAAAGAATCTTCCAATTCACCGGAGGAGAAAAGGCAGATCGAGACGGTCACTGCCAACTGGCAGACTTTTGTGGATTATTCCCGCCAGCAGACTTCCCTTGTGGCTGGAGACCAGATTGCTGCTGCCAACAATTACCGTACACAGGTAGGCTTGGCTGCACAGACGAATCTGAACCAGAGCATCTCGGCTCTTGCCGAGTATCAGGATAATGCGATTGATACCGAGATTGATCAAGCCAATGCCGCTTACCAGAATTCTATTCGCATCACGACTTATGTCATGCTTGCCGGTGTAGTATTGAGCTTGCTCGTTATGCTGTGGATTGTACCAAGCATCAGCAAGGGACTTGGAACGGTCTCTATGATGATCAAGGGATTTTCGGAAGAACGTTTTGGCATTATTCGCCGCATACAGGTCAAATCCAAGGATGAGATCGGCGATGTGGCCCGTGTATTCCAGCGTATGGCCGAAGATCTGCAGGAAAAGCGTCATATGGAGGAGCAGTATCGTCAGGCCCAGGAAGACCAGTCCTGGCTGGACTCCAATACGGCGCGCATTACCGAACTGCTGCGTGGCGTAAGCACGCTGGAACAGAGTGCGCAGACCTTCATTAATGAATTTGCGCCAACACTGGGTGCCCACTTTGGAGCATTGTATCTGCGCACAAATGAAGTGACCGACAAAATGCTGCTCAAAGCAGCCTATGCTGCTGATGGTGAGCTGTGTTCGAAGAAGGAAATCCGCATTGGCGAAGGACTGACCGGCCAGTGCGCCGCAGACCAAAAGCCGATCGTACTGGATCATGTCCCTCAAGGATATATTCCTGTCAATTCCGGATTGGGCTCCAGTCAGCCGCGGAGTGTACTCATCTATCCTGTACTGTTCAATGATGAACTGCTGGGTGTTATTGAGCTGGCTTCGCTGAATACATTTACGTCACTGCAGCGGCAGCTGCTTCACTTACTCACTCAGGACCTGGGCATTATTGTCAACAATATTAACCGCCGTTTGCACGTCGAGGAGCTGCTGCGCGAATCGCAGACATTGACCGAAGAGCTGCAGAGTCAATCCGAAGAGCTGCAGCTGCAGCAGGAAGAACTGCGCCGTTCCAACGAGCGTCTGGAAGAGCAGACCGAGGAGCTCAAACGTTCCGAAGATATGCTGCAGCGCCAGCAGGAGGAATTGGAGCATTTCAACAATGAACTGATTGCCAAAACCCGTGAGCTGCAGGAGCAGATCCAGCACGTGGAAGAGCAAAATGAAGAGATCGAGCAGAGCAAGCACCAGCTGGAACAGCAGGCGATGCAGCTGGCTGTAACCAGTAAATACAAATCGGAATTCCTGGCCAATATGTCCCATGAACTCCGTACACCGCTGAACAGTCTGCTGATTCTATCCCAGCTGCTTACAGAGAACAAGGATGGCAATCTGACCGAGAAGCAGATGGAGTACGCAAGCACGATTTACATGTCCGGTGCCGACCTGCTCAAGATGATTGATGAGATTCTGGATCTCTCCAAAGTAGATGCCGGCAAGATGGAAATTAACCGTGAAGCAGTACCGGTGAAAAATCTGGAGTCCTTTGTCAATATGAACTTTGCGCCTGTAGCGGCGAAAAAAGGAATCGACCTGCATATTACGGTCGGCGAACAGATGCCGGAGGCTATTGTTACCGATGAGCATCGGGTGAAGCAGGTACTGCGCAATATGCTGTCTAATGCATTTAAGTTCACGGAAAAAGGATATATCGAAATGAATGTGGATCAGGCCGATCCGGCGGAACTGCCACCTTATCTGAACAGAGAACAATCTTATGTCGCCGTTAAGGTGATCGATAGCGGCATCGGTATTCCACAGGACAAGCTTGATCTGATCTTCGAAGCGTTCCAGCAGGTAGACGGTACAACCAGCCGCAAATACGGCGGTACCGGTCTGGGACTGTCGATCAGCCGTGAGCTGTCCCGTCTGCTGGGCGGAGGGATCACGGTCAGCTCGGAGGAAGGCAAGGGAAGTGTCTTCACTCTGTATCTGCCCAAGCTGGTTCCGTCATCATCCGAACGGACAGAGACGAATACGGGAACGGCTGTCGATCAGGTGAGTCCTGCCTATATGCCAGCTGATTTTACCGGTCAGGTACTGCAGCAGACTTCAGCACGCATGAATAACCGCAAGCTGGCCAGTGAAATGGAGTCCGCTGTGATTCCCCAGTCGCTCGGCGATGACCGTGACCAGCTTGGCAAGGAAGACAAAGTGCTGCTTATCATCGAGGATGATGCCAATTTCGCCAAAATCCTGATGGATATGGCCAGAGGTCGTGGCTTCAAAGCACTCGTAGCGATGCAGGGCGATACCGGTCTGCATATGGCCAAGACGTACAAACCGGACGCGATTATCCTGGATATCCAGCTGCCGGTTATCGATGGCTGGGCGATTCTCAGCGAGCTGAAGAGCAATGCGCATACCCGTCATATTCCGGTGCATGTCATCTCCGTTATGGATGAAGTCAAGCAGGGTCTGATGATGGGGGCGATTGCCTACCTCAAAAAGCCATCCAGTAAAGAAGCGCTGGAAAAAGCATTTTCCCATCTGGAATCTTATACCGAGCAGGGACTCAAGCAGCTGCTGATTGTAGAGGATGATGAGATTCAGCGTCAGTCCATTATTGAGCTGATCGGTCATGACGATGTAGCTATCACTGCTGTCTCGACCGGCAAAGCTGCGCTGGCAGAACTGGATGGCAAGCGGTATGATTGTATGGTGCTGGATCTGATGCTGACCGATATGACCGGCTTTGAACTGCTGGATCGTATTCGTGATAATCATCAGCTCAAAGATCTGCCGATCATTATTTATACCGGCAAGGATCTGGATACCAAGGAAGAGACCCAGCTGCGCAAATATGCAGAATCAATTATCGTCAAGGATGTCAAATCACCGGAACGTCTGCTGGATGAGACAACTCTCTTCCTGCACCGGGTGGAGGCGGATCTGCCGGAAGACAAGCGCCGTATTCTGCAGAAGCTGCATAACAAGGAGACCCTGTTTGAAGGCAAGCGGATTCTCCTCGTCGATGATGATGTACGCAATGTGTTTGCACTGTCCAGCGTACTGGAAGGATACCGCATGGAGGTTACCTTTGCGGAGAATGGACGGGAAGCGATCGACATTTTGGAAAAGCAGGACTTTGACCTGATCCTGATGGATATGATGATGCCGGAGATGGACGGGTATGAAGCGATGCGCATTATCCGCCAGATGCCTGGATACGACAAATTGCCGATTATTGCATTGACTGCCAAAGCAATGAAAGACGATCGATCCAAGTGTATTGAGGCCGGAGCATCTGATTATGTCAAAAAACCGATCCAAACGGATCAACTTTTGTCATTAATGCGTGTTTGGTTGTATTCGTAGACCACAAAAGTGGGTAAATGAATTATAATGTAGAACGTTGGCTAATTACCTGCATCTATACGTACAGCCAATGCGGATTCGGACATATCCCATTTTTGCGGATATGAGCTTGATATAAACATGAGGAACGACCATATATTTTCGGAAAGTGTAAAAGTTGAGAGGCCGGCTGCACAAGTAAAGCAGTCGGCTGGTTGCGGAATAAGAATTGCGTACAGTTTACAAGGAATCGGGGCTGAAAAGATGACACCGACGAATCATGAACAAATACAGAACAACTCAAACTCGCCCCAGGGGGAAAGCCAGATCATTACCAATCTTGCAGAACGCGAGAATATTGAAATTGACCTGCTGCTGGAAGGGGTACACCGTTTGTACGGGTATGATTTTCGTAACTATGCGCGTGCTTCGCTGACCCGCAGAATATGGCATCATATCCATGCCGAGAATCTCAAATCCGTCTCGGCGCTGCAGGAGAAAATACTGCATGACCGTTCCTGTTTTGAGCGGTTTGTGCAGAATCTCTCGATTCCGGTAACGGAAATGTTCCGGGATCCGCAGCTGTTCCGTATGTTCCGGGAAAAAGTAATACCCCTGCTGCGTACCTATCCGTATATCCGGATCTGGCATGCCGGCTGCTCTACCGGAGAGGAAGTCTATTCGATGGCTATCCTGCTGCATGAGGAAGGTCTGCTGGACAAAGCACGAATCTACGCAACCGATATGAACAATCGTTCACTGCAGCAGGCGCGCGAAGGTGTATTCGGAATTGACCGTATGCAGCTGTATACCAAAAACTATCTGGAAGCCGGCGGGACCCGCTCGTTCTCCGAATATTATACAGCCAAGTACCAATCCGTTATCTTTCAGCCGTTCCTTCGCAAGCATATTATTTTTGCGGAGCATAACCTGGCTACGGACCGCTCGTTCAACGAGTTTAATGTGATTTTTTGCCGGAATGTAATGATCTATTTTGACGATAAACTCCGTGAACGTGTTCATGGATTGTTTCATGAAAGTCTTAGCCGTTTCGGTATTCTGGTGCTGGGCTCCAAGGAGTCCATGCAATTCACCGGCTACAGTGATTCATACGAACCGCTGGATCGGCTGGAAAAGGTATACCGGAAAATTAACTAGAGAATGTAGGGGGATACCATGAGGTTTCATGAACCGATTCATATCTTGCTGGTAGATGATCGACCTGAAAACTTGCTTGCCCTGGAAGCCGTTCTCGAGAGTGAACGTTATAATCTCGTCAAAGCGACTTCAGGGGAAGAAGCGCTGCGCTGTCTGCTCAAGGATGAATTTGCTGTTATTATACTGGATGTGCAGATGCCGGGTATGGATGGCATCGAGACAGCCAAGCTAATCAAGGCCCGGGAGAAAACGAAGGAAATTCCAATTATTTTTGTGTCTGCGAACAGTAAGGAAGCCGAGCATTTATTTGCCGGATATTCTGCAGGTGCTATTGATTACATGGTAAAACCGTTTATTCCACAAATCCTGAAATCCAAGATTGAGGGATTTGTAAATATGTACCTGACCAACAAGCGCCACAAAACACAGTCCATGCTGCTGCAGCAAAAAACGCTGGAGCTGGAAAAAATGAACCAGGAGCTGGTTCGTGCCAAGGAAGCTGCAGAGATTGCAGCCAAAGCCAAAACCGAATTCCTAGCGATGATGAGCCACGAAATCCGGACGCCGATGAATGGAGTTATCGGTATGATCGATCTGCTGATGGAGACCGATCTTCAACCTGAACAAAAGGACTATGCCGAGATTATTCGCAGCAGTGCGGATACACTGGTCATGGTCATTAACGATATTCTCGACTTTACCAAGATGGAGTCGGGCAAAATGGAACTGGAAGAGCATCCATTTTCACTGGAAGGATGTATCTCTGAAGTGTTTGGTCTTTTCTCTGTCGAAGCTGGCAAAAAGGGCCTGGAATTGTTGTACCGAATTGGGGATAATGTACCGGGTTATCTGTTCGGCGATATGGCGCGTCTGCGTCAGGTGTTGATCAATTTGACTGCCAATGCGGTCAAATTTACCGAACAGGGCGGTGTATACCTTGAAGTGGAATGTGCCGGACAGCGGGATAACCGTCTGGAGCTGGAGTTCAAAGTAAAGGATACCGGTATCGGCATTGCCCTGGAGAAACGAGAGCAGTTGTTCCAGCCTTTTTCACAATTGGATTCGTCTATGACGAGAAAGTATGGTGGAACTGGACTGGGGCTGGCCATTTGCAAAAACCTTGTTCAAATGATGGGCGGAGACATTCGTCTGGAATGCAGTGAGATGGAACCTGGCGAAGGAGCGGTATTTGCCTTTAGCATTTGTGTGGGTGAATATACGGTGGAAGAGACGGAAGTTGGCACTGTAGAGGAAAGACCGGTGAATCTGCTGCAAAAGAGCAGCTCCATTCCTCACATTCTGATTGTAGACGACCATCCGATCAATCAGAAGCTAATGGTTAGTATGCTCAATAGACTCGGATATGAGCCGGATACTGCAGATGACGGAGATCAAGCGATCCGGATGGCCTCTGCCCAGACGTATGATTATATTTTTATGGATGTACAGATGCCTAATATTGACGGACTTGAAGCAACGCGAATTATACGCGAGATGGGGAATGGAGAACGCTCGGTAATTATTGCGATGACTGCTGATGTGATGGAAGGCATCAAGGGAAGATGCTTTGCAGCAGGCATGGATGACTATATCAGTAAGCCGGTCAAGATGAACAGTGTCAAGACGGTAATGGAACGATATGCACTGGAGCTGTCCCGTTATGAAGCCAAGAAGACGGTATATTGATCCTTCTCAGACATAAATCGAATAAAAAAACATAATGCGCAATAAAGCCGTGCTGCCAGCAGGGAACACCGGCTGAATTTGCGCCGTTCGTATAAAGGTTGTCATAACAACTAAATATTGTATATAATACAAATATCGGGATATAATCAGATGGATCTCCCAATCGGCTATCTATAGAGATGTTTCAGAAGATAACAGATTGGGTTATTAGTAAAGAAACCATTGTTCAGGGGAGAATGTCTATGACTACTAACAAAAATGAAAAGTTTAATGCAGTAACCCAACTCGAAGAAGGCGCATGCACCGTCTTTTTAAGCGGGGAAATGGATTTATCGGTAGCGCCTGATTTTCGTCTGGTGATGGAGCCGCTTGTAGGCGACGCCGGCCAGGATCTGATCGTAAACATGAAAGACCTGAAATATATTGATAGCACAGGTATCGGTATCCTACTTTCTATCCTCAAAGCGCGGCACGGTATGAATGCCAGCTTTACTGTTGAAGAGGTTCCTCCACAAATTCAGAAACTGTTTGAAATGACCGGTATTGCCAAGTTTTTTGCCCCTCAGGAGAACTCCCACTAGGAAAGGATCGAACATAGCATGAAAGCTGATACTCAAAAAGTAATACTTAATTTACCTGCAACCGCAGAGTTTGTAGATGTAGTACGATTAAACCTGTACGGAATTGCTTCCAAAATGGGATTTTCATATGAAGATATTGAAGATATGAAAGTTGCCGTATCCGAAGCATGTAATAATTCCGTGCTGTATGCCTATGGGCAAAATGATGGACATATTGACGTTACGTTCGAAATCGGTGAAGAAACGTTATCCATTACCGTCGAAGACGAAGGGGAGAGCTTCGAATCGGTACGGGGTATCGGTGAAGAAAGCACACTGCACGACAAAGATCTGAACGATGTCCAGATTGGCGGACTTGGCTTCTACCTGATGCAGGCATTGATGGATAATGTCAGCATTGAGAATGTTGCCGGCCAGGGCACACGTGTGGTCATGTCCAAAAGCCTTGCTCTAAGCGAGGAAAGAGTATGAGTGAAAGAGTGACTCCCCCCGAATCGATGGACGAGGCGATCGGCCTGATCTGGGAGTATCAACAAACAAAAGACAATGACATTGCGACTGTACTGATCAAAAAGTACGAGCCGATGGTCAAGATGGCTGCGGGTAAAATTGCCCGTAACCGCCCGGACCTGTATGAGGACTTGTACCAGGTCGGTCAAATGGCATTGATTCGTCTTTTGCAGCAGTATGATATCTCTCTGGGGATTCCCTTTGAACCATATGCCATGAAGAGCATGATCGGGCATATGAAAAACTTTTTGCGCGATAAATCGTGGTACATACAGGTTCCGCGCCGAATCAAAGAAAAGGGAGCCCTGGTTCAGCAGGCGATCGACGAGTTGACGGTCAAGCTGGAACGTTCCCCTAGTGTGCGGGAAATCGCAGCTTTTCTGGAGCTGTCCGAGGAAGAAACAATTGAAGTCCTGGCAGGACGCGAATGCTATCACTATGTATCTCTGGATTCGCCGCTGTCCCAGGAAGAAAGTGCGGCTACACTGGGCGAGTTAATCAGTGCAGACGTAAATGATTACGATGCAGTAGAGAAGCGGATGGATCTGCAGCAGGCACTCAGCCAGCTGAAGGAGCAGGAACAAAAAGTACTGCTGCTTGCCTTCCAGGAAGGTCAATCCCAACGTGCGATTGCGCAAAAACTGGGCGTTTCCCAGATGAGCGTATCGCGGATCCAGAAACGCGCTACGGAGAAGCTTAAGCAAATTATGTCTAACGCTTCATCATCGGGTTAATGTTGCACATGTACAAGATTAAATTGTCGGTTATGGCAATTGACTGAGGTATGCTTTGATTCTCCGGATGGAGGTTGAAGCATACCTTTTTTAATTTCTCCGCAGGGCTGCTTATAGGCTTCTTATGGTGTATATGCTTCATGTACTGCAGAGCTTGTTGGATAGTACTGCTGCTGTTGACTGTTTTGGTTGGGGCTTTTGCTTTTGGGCGAGGTGACTAGAGATCAGCTATATTTAGAATCATCCGCTCCGAAATTGGATTAGTCTCCTGCCCCTCGTTAAGATCAGATATCCTGAATGTCCGCTTGCAGCGGAGGATATCCGATCTTAAATAGGGCCGCTTCGCTGCTGGAGTCTAATTCCAATTCCTCCGCTCCGTAGTTGGACATACCTATTTATTTCTGGAAACCTCAAAGAATTGAAGCATTACAGGATTAAGAGTAGTAGCCTTTTTAGAAGTAGTAGAAGCAATAGCTTCAAAATTTTCGGAAGTTTTAAAGGTAGCAAAAATTCTACAAGTTCTAAAATTACATAAGGAATTACTTAAAGCTCTGACCTCGCTAATTATCTAAAAAGTTAAGAAATAAAAATTTTAAGTATTCTAATCTTTTATCTTTTGGTTTTAAAAATAGCATAGTCGGCTAAAGCAGCGTAGCGGAGGAAAGGGAATCGTTCCAGAGGCCGACATTTAAGATTGGATATTTACCGATGTAATCGGTGATTCAAAATATCCAATCTTAACCGGAGAACGACGGAATGATCCCTTTCTGAAGCGGTTGATGGATACAAACCGATTTATAGCAATAACTCAAAAAGAAAATTCCTGCTACTCGGATAAAAATTCCTCCGTTGAAAGAGGTTCCTTTTATCCAAGCACAGGAATTTAAATGAGATCAATAAGGATATACCAACCTCGATGTTTCTCCAAGCTGTCTTTGCTCTGCTGCATAACAGACATAAGTAACATGCAGTGGGCGAATGACAGCCAACCAGGCAAATGATGCGGTAGTTAGCCGGTGCCTCCACTGGTGTCTGCACCCTGGGATGCTTTGACATAGTCGAGAATCTGGCTGATATACTCACCAATCAACGGCAGGGAGACCATCTGGCTCAGGATGAAAGCGAGCAGTGCCAGAATGACGATCGTACCGAGCGACAGGCCGAGACCGCGGGCAGTACCGGCAATGAAGTTAGTGATCAGTCGGCGTCTGACACTGCTGTAATTTTCGATGATGTCCCGGATTTCTGCCTTGTCCAGCGCTTTGGTCAGCTGGTCGAGGCGTTCGTTCAGGCGCTTCACTTCATGACGCAGCTCGAATGGATGCTCGCGCACACTATCCGGCGGTGGTACAACTTCAGGGGAGGTGGGTGATAATTCGGTGTCTTTGTCAGCCATGGGATTCCCTCGCTCTCATAAGAATTAGCCACACCGGGCATAAAAATAGCCGACTGCAATGAGCCGGCTATTTTGGTCAATCCAGGATGTATTAGCGTTTATTATTGGAATTGAAACTGTTATTGTTGGTAGTTGGACTGGAACCGGTTGTAGTAGAACCTGGCTTAGTCGTAGATGTTGTAGTTGTAGAGCTGCTTGGTGTAGAACCTGTGCTTGTAGAGCCGGTAGAACCATTGGATGAAGAAGAGGAAGAACCGGAACCGGACGAAGTCAGCGGTTGGGAATCCTTTTTCACATCTTCAGCAGCTTTGGTTACTTCTTTGGCTACATCTTCTTTAGCACCTTTTACATCTTCAGCGATGTTTTTGGAAGCTTCAGCTACATGTTTGACGATGTTTTCTTTGGCATCGGCTTTGTCTTGATCTGCAGACTCGCCTACACCGATAGAAGATTTGGCTTTACCCGTCAGATCGGTTGCTTTGGTAGCTACCGTCTGGGCAATTGTTGTTGCTTTGTCGCCTACAACGCCTGCCAGTTCTACCGTTTTGTCACTGATCAGGCCAGCAGCCTGCATCGTTTGGTCGGATACCGTACCATAGACGTTTTTGGTTTTCTCACCGGCTACAGCCAGTTTGTCGGACAGGTCACTGCGCAGCTCACGTCCCGGTTTTGGGGAGAAGAGCAGTGCGGCCGCAGCGCCGATCAGGCCACCGATAAATACACCTTTCAAAAATGTGGATCCGCTTTGCATTGGGTACTCTTTTTCTGCTTCGTTCATGAACAATCACTCCTTCAATTAGTGTAAATTGCGTATAGTAGCGTACAGTCCTCCGGCAATAGCCGAAGATCCAGCCATATCATATCAAGTGAAGCTTCTCTAGGAGTAATAAGTACTATGTTGCAGCTTACCAAAGGTATGGCTTATATCATGCCTGGCTGAGATCAAGATGCCCGTCGAAGCACTTTGGATAACAGTCCAAGCAGAAAAACGAAAATCGCTGTGCCCAGAATAGCCGGTATAATGGCAAAATCACCGATATTCGGGCCAAAGTCACCAAACAACAGGGCACCCAGCCATGCTCCTACGAATCCGGCAATAGCGGCTCCGATAATGCCACCAGGCATTGCTTTGCCTGCGAGCGCGTTACCGATCAGGCCGATAATAACGGCAAGCACGATACTGATGATGATTCCCCACATGCAGATCGCCTCCTTTACATGTACATTAAGCTAGTCCATTTCAGCTAAAGGCACATAACCGGTGAAGTGGGCTATCTCGCTTGTTTGTCTTACTTCGTATATAAACATGGGGCATACGCATGAAACATTACCACTCTATGGCCTTGAACCATTTAAAGGCGGCTGCGGCCTTCTTTTCTGCCAAAGGGATAACGCATAAGCGCATGTGATCAGCCACAGAAATCCACTGGCAAAACCGGCAATGATATCCGTTGGATAATGCACTCCCAGATATACCCGTGTCACACCGATCAGTATAATGAGCAGAATGCCGCAGAGGATAGCTGGCACCATAGATTGATGGTTCTGTCTGCGGTAACGGGCCCAGATAAAGAACAGCATACCGTACATCGCTGCAGCTATTGTGGCATGTCCACTGGGGAAACTGTATCCTGACGCATGCGTCCAGAATTCCAGTTCAGGCCGCGGGCGCATAAAATGCGATTTTAGAACCGTATTCAGCAGCCAGGCACCGCCAGAGGTGAGCAGCAGCATCAATGCTTCACGATATTGATGCCGCACCGACAGCAGCAGGGCAAAACCGAGAGATACAAACATGGTCGAATAAAAACCGCCAAGATAAGTGAAAAACAGCATGATCGTTCGTATAGGTTCATCGTGGAACGTACGTACACTTTGCTGAAACTCATTTTCCCATATATGGACCTTACCACCGAATGCATTCTGAATGAGCCAGGTAGCTACATTGAGCAGGATAAAGGAGAAGCCTGCGCCTGCAATCAGTACCAGGGTGATTAACAGCCATAATGGCAGATTCGGGAATTTGCGTCCTGAACGTTCAGGAAAAGCTGGAGATGAGATAAGGATCGCCTTCTTTCATTTGTTATCGTTATGTTAAATTTAACCCGCCAACAGCGACTGAACCCTGTTAGCGGCAAACAATCATGAACATTATGCTAACTGTGTACGGATGAAAGAGAAGTACGTAACAGGAAGTGGACAAAAAAAGCCCGCTCCTGCCTACACAGGAACGGGCTTTGATACGAATTACTTATTGCGCAGACGGCCCAGTTCGGACACAAGCGCTTCAACTTCACTGATGCTCAAATTCGGTTTGTTCATGACAATATCATATACTTCGTGGATATCTTCATACTGATCCAGCGAAAAGGCAGAAGCCTGCATCGCTGCACCACTGGCCATCCGAAGCTTGGTTTTGATCGCTTCAATCATGACTTCCAGATTCTCCGTTGTGTGTTGGGACAAATCCATCGGTGCGTTCTCCCTTTCTGTAACAAAAGCTGATTTTGTTGTATTGTACCATGGATAGAGCCGGGGAACCAATATTTTGCGGTAATAGGGCGCATCGGTTAAAATTACTATAGGTACGCACATTCGAGGAGGGAATCTACTATTATATGATTAATCGTCAATCAAGTCTGCTTCCCTATGACCAGCAGAATCGGCGTAATGTGAATACGGATGGATTAACCCAGTTTTTCCGGATGATTCACAGCCGCCATGCACTGGATGAACTTGCCTTTGTGTGTATCGGGACAGACCGCTCCACCGGGGATGCACTTGGACCGCTGATCGGCAGCGGGCTGGAGGCACGCGGGATTCCTCATGTTACAGGTACAATGGATTATCCCTGTGATGCGCATAATCTGCATGAACGCATTCCGCAGATATCCGTCGATCTGACGATTATTGCGATAGATGCCTGTCTGGGCCATTCGCGTTCGGTCGGTCTCTACAGCATTGGAGAAGAGCCATTATTTCCGGCATTGTCTGTCGGGGGCAAATTTCCGGGTGTAGGCGCGTACAGCATCGCAGCCATCGTCAACGAGAATGGACCCAAGCCCTACTGGACGCTGCAGACCACTTCGCTTCGCCAGGTAATGAAGATGGCAGACGACGTTGTGGAGGCAGCAGTCCGTGGGCTCGGCGTGACCGATTAATTCGGCTTGCTCGGCAGATAAGGGTGATACTTCAGCGAACAGGATATTATCTTATGTGGTATTGAATATCATTTACCTATTATAGATGAACAATTCGTATATATTTCCGAATAATTGTACAGGGAGGCACACATTTATGAACCAGCATATTCAGCATTCGCCCGAACTGCTTTACTTTACCGATACCGGCACAGGAGAGCCGCTTGTGCTGCTGCACGGATTTATGGGCAGCGCCGCCTACTGGGATGAAGTGGTTCCGGAATTGTCTAAGCGTTACCGCTGTATCGTACCCGATCTGCGCGGGCATGGACGCAGTCCGGCACCGGAAGGTTCCTACCGGATCGAACAGATGGCCGAGGATGTGATCCGGCTGCTGGATCATCTGGAGCTCAGTCAGGTAACTGTGCTGGGTCATTCGATGGGTGGGTATATTGCACTCGTACTGGCTGAACAGTATTCCGGTTATTTGAAAGCATGGGGACTGGTCCACTCTACCGGCTACGAAGATTCACCGGAAGCCCGGGAGAAGCGTCTGCAGACCGTTTCCAAAATCAACAGTGAAGGTGTAGCCGCTTTTGTGGACGGATTTATTGAAGGATTGTTTGCGCCTGAATCGGTGACTTCTTTGCCGCAGGCGGTGCAAAAAGCACGGGAGATTGGATACCATACGCCACCTCAGGGAGCATGCGGCGCAGCCATGGCGATGCGTGAGCGTCCGGATCGACGCTCGGTGATCGCTTCTTCCACCCTTCCGGTATTGCTCGTCGCGGGTGAACGTGATGCCATTGTACCGGCAGAACGTTTGTTTACTGCCGAAGGAGAACAGATCACAGCTATAGTTATTCCGGGGGTAGGGCATATGAGTATGCTGGAGGCCCCACAGGAACTTGTATCCGTCATTGACCGGTTTTTAAAATAAACATCATTACAGACTCATACTGAAGGCGGGATAGGAATGTTCAGAAAAGACTACCTCATGGGCATGATCGAGGATATGGCCAGCATGATCTCCAAAGCGTTCGGACTCAAGGAAGAAAAGAAATATACGGAAGCACTATGGGAAGTCGATGATCTAATGCGCAAAAACTTCCGTTTGAACAGCGAACTCGTTAATCGTATGCCGACCGATGAAGTGATTGATATGTTCCGTGTCGGTCCGACCGTCGAGGTAGACCAGTTACAGGGTTTGGCGCGTATGATCAAGGTCGAAGCAGACATTTATGCCGCTGGCGGTCATGAAGAGGACGCAGTCGTACGCCGGATCAAATCCCTGCATCTGTTTCTGTACAGCGCAGTCCATGGAGCAGACCGCAGTCTGCTGGATTATCCGCAGCATATGGATGAACTGCTCGACCAGCTGGAGGAATATATGCTTCCTGCCGCTGTAGAGAAACTGATGGTGGAATATGAAGAGCAGGAAGGCTATTATGATAATGCGATGGATGCACTCCGCCGTCTGACCGAACTGGACCCTGTAGAGGGTGAACAGATCGGTAATGCCTTTTATGAACGCATGCTCCGCAAAAGCGATGAAGAGCTGCAAGAGGGCGGCATCACCCGGGCAGATATTGAAGCGGCGCATGCCCGGCTGCAAAATTGAAAAGGAAAGAAAGTGATTGTACATCATGGATTCACTCCAGAAACTGATTCACCAGCTGATCGAGAGCGGTGAACTGATCTCGGCGACGCTCAGTCAGCGCCGCAAACGGGAACCCGATGCATTTAACAAAGTCATCATCAAGCCGGTTGAACTCAAAAAGCAGCTGCACTACCAGTTTGCTTATCATTATAATAACAAAGTCACTCATGAGAACGTGCCCGCTACCGAAGCGGAGCGCCCGCTCATGGAACTGTTCGAGCAATCGATGCGACAGGGACTGCTATGTACGACCGAAGCGGATTATCAGGTGCTGATCAGCAAGAAGTACAAAGTATCCATCCTGACCAAGACCGCGACCAAGACCGAAGCCGATCTCAACCATAACCGCAAAAAGCGCTACATTCTGGACGAAGGCGAGCCGGTTCCATTTCTGGTCGAGCTGGGCATTATGAATGCAGACGGCAAAGTGTTTGCCAAAAAGTACGACAAGTTTCGTCAAATCAACCGTTTCCTGGAGATGGTGCAGGATATACTGCCTTCCCTGCCGGAAGACCGGGAACTGACGATTGTGGACTTTGGCTGCGGCAAGTCGTACCTGACATTTGCCCTGTATCATTATCTGAATATCCAGCAGCGCCGTCCACTGCGTATTGTCGGTCTCGATCTCAAAGCCGACGTTATCCAGCACTGCAGCCAGCTGGCCGAGAAGCTGAATTATGACAAGCTTCTCTTCCTCGTCGGTGATATCGCGGATTATAACGAACTGGATCAGGTAGATATGGTCGTTACCCTGCATGCCTGTGATACGGCAACCGACGCAGCACTGGAAAAAGCGGTGCGCTGGGATGCGTCGGTTATTCTCTCTGTACCATGCTGTCAGCATGAATTGTTCAGCCAGGTGGAGAACGATGCGCTGAGCCCGCTGTTGTCACACGGTATCCTCAAGGAACGCTTCTCTGCGCTGGCTACCGACGCGATTCGTGCCAAGTTACTGGATCTGATGGGCTATCGCACCCAGCTGCTTGAGTTTATCGATATGGAGCATACGCCCAAGAACATTCTGATCCGTGCGGTCAAAGGCTCTGCGGGAGACACTGCGACGATGTGGCAGGAGTACAGCGTATTCCGCAACATGCTGCAGGCCAATCCTTATCTGGAAAATGCCTGCCGCGACCTGCTTCCGCAGGAGCAGACCAGCAAAACGGCACTGTAAAATGCCAACGATGCTGCTGTAGTAAGGCTAATTTTCCTATGCTAGATCTTTTTCAGCCAAACGTGCTGTGTTGGAAAGCAAGCTGTACACTGTTAAAGTTGATCTTTCAGGTCCCATGGAAGTTTTTCCTTGGAACCTGTATCCTTGCCGTGATAATATCTGTATCGACATCACTATCACTATTCAGACTTACTCTACACCGACGGACTGCTTGTTTGGGCAGTCCGTTTTTTATGCTGTACCAAAGCAAACTTCATCCAAGCCAGATAATTTCGGTACTATCTTGATCTGTGTCTGCACAGTCGCATTCACACAACATGTGCGCTTAAAACTAGCCCATGTTCCACCCCTGTGCTAAAATATGTGGGGACATCATGACGGCACAGCGCTTGATTCATTGGGGAATACATAAGCCTGATATAGAGAGACAGGAACGCAACCATACTGAAGGAGGACTGGTGGAGATTATTTCCGATATTATTTCACAACTATTGCACTGGGTAGAACAGCTTGGCTATGCCGGCATTATGCTGGGTCTGATGATTGAGGTTATCCCGAGCGAGATCGTACTGGCCTATGGAGGATTCCTTGTATCCACCGGCAGTATCAATTATTTTGGAGCGGTGGCTTTTGGTACCATCGGTGGGGTGATCGCTCAGCTGTTCATTTACTGGATCGGTCGCTACGGCGGACGTCCTGTTTTGGAAAAGTACGGCAAGTACATCCTGATCAAGAAAAGCCATATTGATCACGCGGAAGAATGGTTTGAGAAGTACGGCACCGGCGTTATTTTCACGGCGCGTTTTATTCCAGTCGTACGCCATGCGATTTCCATTCCGGCAGGCATTACCAAGATGTCGCATGCCCGCTTTATTATTCTGACGACACTGGCGGTTATTCCATGGTCAGCCCTGTTTGTTTATCTGGGTATGGTACTGGGCAGCCAGTGGGAGAACATCGACCAGATCGCCAGCAAGTATACGACGCCAATTCTGATTGTAGCGGTTGTGCTGCTGGCATCCTACTTTTTGGTTAAAAGGAAGATGAAAAAGAAATAAACCCATCCGAAAGGCGGCGGAATTGATGAGCAAGCGCAATCTGGCAGACAAGTGGGAAGTAGCTATCACGCCCGAGCAGTTTATGGAGGGTATGACACAGAACAAGGAAGCGTTCCATGATGGATATACCTTATTCAACTGGACCGATCTGGATGACCATGAATTTTTCAAATTGCTTAATCACCGCGATGATCTGCGTTCCATTATTATTGCGGCAGACTGGTGTGGTGATGTCGTACGCAATATTCCGGTCGTATTCCGTGCTTTTGAAGAAGCGGGCATTCCGACCAGGGTGCTGATTCTCGAAGAACATCAGGATGTGATGGATGAATACCTGACCATGGGCGGACGCTCCGTACCGATTGTGATTATTACCGATACCGGCGGTCACGTGCTGGGACAATGGGGACCGCGTCCGGAACACGTACAGGAGCTGATGGTTGCTTTCCGTGAAGAGAATCCGGATCGCGAAGCACCGGATTACAAGGATAAAATGGCCGAGGTACGCAAGGCCATGCTGGAGCGCTATGGTGAAGGTGCCGCTTCCCATGCGATGGTGATCCGTGAACTGCATGAATTATTATCAGGAGTGTGAATGGCTTTGTTTAAAATAGAGACTTTTTCGCTGGGACCGCTGCAGACGAATGCCTATCTGCTTATCGCGGAAGACAATCAGCGTGCAGTTGTGATCGATCCGGGCATGAACCCCGGTTCACTGATCCGCCGTATTGATACGCTGAAGCTTAGGATTGAAGCCATTTTGCTGACCCATGCCCATTTTGATCATATGGGCGGAGTTCAGGAGATGCGCCAGCACTATAACTGCCCGGTTTATCTGCATGATCTGGAAGCGGAATGGATGACCAATCCACGGCTTAACGGTTCGGCCATGTGGCCGGATGTGACGCCTCCGATCATTGCAGAGCCTGCCGAATATGCTCTGGACAAAGGACAAAAGCTGGAGCTGATCGGTCATACGTTTACGGTGTATCATACACCGGGCCATTCACCGGGCAGCGTCAGCTTCCTTTGCGGAACAGAGCTGTTCTCCGGTGACGTGTTGTTCCGTATGGGGGTAGGACGTACTGACCTGACCGGTGGCAGCGAACGTGATCTGATCGATTCGATTCGTACCGTTCTGTACCGTTTTGCCGATGAGACCAAAGTTTATCCGGGACATGGACCGAGAACAACGATAGGTGCCGAGAAAGCCGGCAATCCTTATGTTCCGGCCTGAGAAACAGGCTTCTGCACGAATATGCATAAAATAGCACAATAACATTTGTCAGCTGCACAGACTGCCTTTTACCAATAATTACTCGCGAATTACCGACAAATCAGACAAGCAGGCCGGATTCCCTTCCAGCCTGCTTGTTTTATTTTGGAAATAAAATGACACCAATCGACCTCTTCAGACGTACTTTATAAAATGCATTTTTTCACAAGGGTATTAAGATGTAATTTTCAGGATAAAAGTGGACACCACTTACTTATTGTAGTAGGATGTACAAATAAGGAGATAAGCTAGGGGGAGATAGACGATGCTGCATCTGGGAGAAAAAGTCGTAGTTGTCACTGATACCTTTGAGCAAAATCTGCCTGTAGGAGATTATGGATATATAATTGCATATGACCGTAACCCTGATAATGCCTTCGATTATGTCATTCGTATTCCTAAAGCAAATCGTAACTTCTTTGTACCGGCTGGCGATATTGAGCCGGAGGAGAAATTGCTGCAGCAGGAAGCTGAACGAGTCGGACGCGAGGCACTGATCGATTATGCTCTGGCAACACACAATGAGAAGTTATTTTTTCAAGTGATGAATGGTGAGGAACTTCCGGTACCTGAAGAACCTTTAACAGATAAAAGTACACAGGCTGATTTCGTCAAACAAATCAATCTGCGTGCTTGGATTTAAAAGAGTCGGCGCTGCCGGCTCTTTTTTTATTGCTGTCGCTTTAACGGATTGAATTGTCCGGGTATGTAACCTATAATGGAAAAAGTTATTTCCCGCCGGGTTCACCCGTCATTTGGACAGGCAGTCATTGATCCATGAATGGCGCACAGTTGGTGGGAGACCGGTACAGGATTGAAGGAGGGTTTATCAATGACCATTAATATTCAGGATGTGGAACATGTAGCCAGACTGGCGCGTCTCGATCTGAATCAAGAAGAGAAAGAAATGTTCACTGCGCAGCTGGATGCTATTCTTAAATATGCGGAAAAGCTGAATGAGCTGGATACGGAAAATGTCGAGCCAACCACCCATGTGCTGCATGTCAGCAATGTAATGCGTGAAGACAAGGTACATGAGAGTCTGCCGATCGAGAAAGTACTGCGCAATGCCCCGGATGATGAAGATGGGCAGTTCAAAGTACCGGCTGTTCTGGAATAGCACCGGGCGGCCCGACCACAAGTAACCCGAATTGAAGGAGGACACGGAAGTGACTTTATTTGACCTCAGTCTGAATGAAATACATAACCGGCTGCATGCCAAAGATCTGGCAGTAACCGATCTTGTAGCACAGGCATTCGAGACGATTAACGAACGTGATGACCGCATCCAGGCATATCTTACACTGGATGAGGAAGCAGCCCAACGCCAAGCGGCTGCACTTGATAAGAAAATAGCCAGCGGCGAAGCACGCGGTCTGCTGTTCGGTCTGCCGGCAGGAATCAAGGACAATATCGTAACCGAAGGACTGCGTACGACCTGTGCCAGTCAATTTTTGCGTAATTATGATCCGATCTATAACGCGACTGTTATGGACAAGCTGCAGCTGGCGGATTCCGTTACGCTCGGCAAACTGAACATGGACGAATTTGCTATGGGCGGTTCCAACGAGAATTCCAGCTTTATGCCGGTACGCAACCCGTGGAATCTGGATCATGTACCCGGTGGTTCAAGCGGCGGTTCCGCAGCGGCAGTGGCAGCGGGTGAAGCGTATTTCACCCTTGGCTCCGACACCGGCGGTTCGATTCGTCAGCCAGCGTCCTATTGCGGCGTAGTTGGACTCAAGCCAACGTATGGTCTTGTATCCCGCTTCGGTCTTGTAGCCTTTGCCTCATCGCTTGACCAGATTGGCCCGATCACCAAAAATGTGGAAGATTCCGCCTACGTTCTGCAGGCAATTGCCGGCTACGATGAGAAAGACTCTACTTCGGCCAAAGTCGATATTCCTGACTATATCAGTGCACTGACAGGCGATATCAAAGGACTGAAAATCGCCGTTCCTTCCGAATATATCGGTGAAGGTGTCGATGCGGCAGTCAAGGAATCGATCATAAGCGCACTCAAAGTGCTGGAAAGTCTCGGCGCCGAGTGGGAAGAAGTCTCTCTTCCTTATACCGAATATGCGGTAGCTACCTATTATCTGCTCGCTTCCTCGGAAGCTTCGTCCAATCTGGCCCGTTTTGACGGTGTTCGTTATGGCGTACGTGCCGAGAACCCGGGCAATCTGCTGGAAATGTATCATCAGTCCCGCAGCGAAGGCTTTGGTCCGGAAGTGAAGCGCCGGATTATGCTGGGAACGTATGCGCTCAGCTCCGGTTATTATGATGCTTATTATCTCAAAGCACAGAAAGTCCGTACATTGATCAAGCAGGACTTTGACAATGTATTTGCCAAATATGACGTTATCGTCGGACCAACAGCACCGACAACCGCATTCAAGCTCGGTTCCCAGGTCAACGATCCGTTAACGATGTACCTGAACGACATTTTGACCATTCCGGTGAGTCTGGCAGGCGTACCCGCGATCAGTGTTCCATGCGGCTTTGTCTCCGGACTGCCTGTCGGCATGCAGATTATCGGCAAAGCCTTTGACGAACAGACGGTTTTGCGTGTGGCGCATGCATTTGAACAGAATACCGATTTCCATCAGCAGCGTCCACAGCTGTAAAACCATGTGAAGAAGGAGGAATCTACCGATGTCTACAGCCAGATATGAAACAGTCGTCGGACTGGAAGTTCACGTTGAACTTCATACCCAATCGAAAATCTTTTGCGGCTGCTCCACCGCATTTGGAGCACCACCCAATACCCATACCTGCCCAGTCTGCCTCGGTCATCCGGGCGTACTGCCGGTACTAAACCGTCAGGCTGTGGAATATGCGATGAAAGCAGCAATGGCACTGAACTGCCAGGTTGCCGACGTGAGCAAGTTTGACCGCAAAAACTACTTTTATCCGGATTCGCCCAAGGCGTATCAGATTTCCCAATTTGATCAGCCGAT
The DNA here is from genome assembly GCF_000971965.1 of Paenibacillus wulumuqiensis. GTDB lineage: Bacteria > Bacillota > Bacilli > Paenibacillales > Paenibacillaceae > Saccharibacillus > Saccharibacillus wulumuqiensis. Next base: position 8,978 of record NZ_LAQP01000017.1, on the reverse strand, counting down.
CGGTGAACACGGATGGATCGATATCGAAGTGAATGGCGAGACCAAGCGCATTGGCATTACCCGTCTGCATCTGGAAGAAGATGCGGGCAAGCTGACCCATACTTCGGGCGGTTATGACTCACTCGTTGACTTTAACCGTGTCGGTACACCGCTGATCGAGATCGTTTCGGAGCCAGAGATTTCTTCCCCGGAAGAAGCCCGCGCCTATCTGGAGAAATTGCGTGCCATCATGCAGTACTGTGATGTATCGGATGTGAAAATGGAAGAAGGATCGCTGCGCTGTGATGCCAATATCAGTCTGCGCCCTGTTGGACAGGCCGAACTGGGCACACGCGCCGAACTGAAAAACATGAACTCTTTCCGCGGCGTACAACGTGGTCTGGAGTATGAAGAGCTACGTCAGGCACAGATTCTGGATGACGGGGAAAAAGTCGTCCAGGAGACCCGCCGCTGGGACGAAACGCTTGGCAAAACGATTTCTATGCGCGGCAAGGAAGAGTCGCATGATTATCGTTATTTCCCGGACCCGGATCTGGTTACCCTTCATATCGATCAGCAGTGGAAAGACCGGGTGCTTGCATCGATTCCGGAGCTGCCGGATGCACGCCAGGCACGCTATACGGCCGAGTACGGACTGGCTGCCTATGATGCAGCAGTTATTACATCGTCCAAACCGCTGGCCGATCTGTTTGAAGAGAGTCTGAACTACACCGGCGATGCCAAGTCTGCAGCCAACTGGATTCAGGGTGAACTGCTCGGTTATCTGAACGCCAACAATCTCGAAGCTTCTGCCGTTCCGCTGACCGGTCAGGCACTTGGCGAGATGATCGGCCTGATTGAAAAAGGAACGATCAGCAACAAAATCGCCAAAACCGTATTCAAGGAAATGCTGCAGTCCGGCAAAAGCCCACAGCAGGTTGTTGAAGAACAGGGTCTGACCCAGATCAGTGACGAAGGTGCGATCAAAGCGATCGTGCAGGAAGTGATCGCTGCCAATCCGCAGTCCGTTGCCGATTATCAGGCAGGCAAAGATAAAGCGATCGGGTTCCTGGTCGGGCAGGTCATGAAGCAGAGCAAAGGCAAAGCCAACCCAGGCATGGTTAACCAGTTGCTGGCCGAATTGCTGCCCCGCTAAATACAGCGTATAATTTAACAGGAATTCACGACATACAGATCACTTAGAGGACATGCCAATCGGGGCATGTCCTTTTTAAAATAACCATAGTCTATCCGATCTGCCATCAGGCTGTCGCTGACTGTAGAGGAGCCGCCAACCATGATACGCCAATGCTCACTGGAAGATGATGATATTGTAAGACAGATCTGGGCGCTGCAGCATATTGCCTACCGAATGGAAGCTCAGTTGATTGGAGTCAAGGAACTTCCGCCGCTTATGGATACTGTAGAGAGTATTCGCCGCTGCGGTGAGACGTTTTATGGGTACTTTAATGAGGAGGAAGAAATTCAGGGCGTAGTGGCTGTAGAGGAGGAGAAGCCGGATACATTGACTGTTTCGCGGATGATGGTGCATCCGGCAGCTTCCGGGCGTGGCATCGCCAGTCAGCTGCTGTCTTATGTGTTTGAACAGTATCCGCAGGTACCGCTTTATATTGTATCTACAGGTACAAAGAATGAGCCGGCGGTCGGTCTGTATCGCAAGCATGGATTTCAGCCGATCGAGTCTTTTGAAGTAGCGCCTGGTGTGGAACTGACGACTTTTCATCGTCATAATCCCGACATCACGAATTAACAGGAGGTGTAATTACAAGTATGGCCAATCCCTGGTTCATTGATAACCTGAGTATTCTGTTCCGCCTGCTGGCTGCGATGCTGATGGGCGGACTGATCGGCTGGGAACGGGAGCGTTCCAGTCATGCGGCCGGCCTGCGCACCCATATACTGGTTTGTGTCGGTTCTGCGCTGATTATGATGCTGTCCGTATACGGATTTGCCGATTTTATCCATGAGACCAATGTGCGTATCGACCCGGCGCGTTTGGCGACGGCGGTCATTTCCGGAATCGGGTTTCTCGGCGCAGGAACCATTCTGTTTACCGGCAAGGCGATTACCGGTCTGACGACTGCGGCTTCACTCTGGGTGGTGGCAGCGATCGGATTGGCAATTGGGGCAGGGTTTTACTTTGCCGCGTTTGTATCCACGCTGCTGGTGCTGCTGAATCTGTGGGTGCTGAATATTGTCGAGCAGCGCTATATTCGCCGCAGCAAAGCGCATTCCATTACCATTGAAGGCATATCAGGTGTACTGACACTTGACCGGGTATCCAAATTTTTGTACGCCGAGAATATTACGATCAAGAGAATCACCTTTCTTAAAGAACGCAGCGGTCATACCCTGTCCTCGGAAACATTGCTTACCGAGCTGCGGATGAATGTGGAGATTCATCATGAGTACAACCCGATGGATATGATCAGCCGTATGCAAAAAATCGAGGGAGTCACTGCAGTCTCCATCGAGTAAAAATTGGACCACTTGTTGATCGGCTGGCAGCCGATTTGCAGAAATCATCGAACATACCTGCTGTCAGCGGTATGGAAGGAGGAATCAACATGGCGAACTCCCCGTCCAGACTCCCGCTTAAGCGCAAATTTATTGCCGTGCTGCTTGCAGCGATTTTACCGGGTTTTGGTCACATTTATCTTGGACTGGCACAGAAAGGCATTCAGTTTATCGCTTTGCTGCTGCTGGATATTACAGCACTCTTTTATTTCACCTCACAGGGTATTCAGATTAACCTGCCGTTCCTGGGTTTGCTGGCCCTGCTGGTACCGGTCATTTACTTTTATAACGTATATGATGTACTGCAATCCACCGATTGGATCAATGAGCATATACGTGCCTTTGTTCCTTTCAAAAAGAAAAACCGGCCGTACGCCGGTCTGCGCGGTATCAGTTTTGGACTGCTGCTTATCCTGGAGGGAGCGATGATCTGTATCCTGCTGCTTCGTCCTTACTGGCTGCGCAATATTGTCAGTTTCTGGGGAGGCTATCTGACCGCATTCGTATGTCTGCTTATTGGCGTACTGCTGCTGGTTTTCCAGGGACTGCGTATCTACCGAGCTCTGCATAAGGGAGCACAGGACAATACAGGAGGTGTGATTCATGCCCACAAAAATTAGAGTTGGCAGAATTACCGCCTCCCTGCTCTGGATCGCAGTCGGCATTCTGGTATTCTTTGATCAGTGGACCAATGGTGGACAGCTGTTATGGCTGCTGAAATGGTGGCCGGTCATCCTTATCGTCTGGGGAGTGGAATACATTATTTTTTATATATTATCCCGCCGGAGACGGTTCAGGCTGCGGATGGATATCAGAGGCATGCTGATTGCTCTGCTGGCAGCAGTATCCATTTTCCTGGTTACCGAGCAGAATCAGTATTTGTATTTATGGAGCCGGGTCAGTCTTGATCTGACAGCAGCTTCAGCAGAATTCAATGAAGCTTCGGGAACGCGTACCGAGCTGGACAATGTCACTGTTCCGATCACGGAAGAGACCGATGAACTGAATGTGGAAGGCATTAACGGCGATCTGATTATTCATTCGGGTAATGTCGATCAGATTCAGATACGTCCGGTCGTATGGGTCGATGAGGTGGAGCGGGAAGAGGCCAAGAGCATTGCCCTGTCTACCAAAATCAATGCTACCGAAGGCCGTGAGATTGATATTCGCCCGGAGACACTTTCTTATGGGGAGTCGAGTAATCGCCAGCCGCGGGTAAATATGGAGATTACCGTGCCGGCCAGCCGTCATTTTGATATCAATGTACAGACGACCAATGGCAAGATTACGATGAGCAATATTGAAGCACTGCGCAGCATTTCGGTTCGCAGTGGCAATGGCGGTCTCGTACTGCGCGATCTGCTGGGTGATGTCAAAGCGCAGACGACCAATGGCAATATGGAGATTACATCGATACTTGGAAATGTCAATGCAGACACCAACCAAGGGACGTTCCGGGCTAATGATATTAGTGGAGCCGCCCGACTGTATACCCAGGTAGGCGATATCTCACTTACCGGAGGACTGGGCGATATTGATGTAAATACCCGCAACGGTAATATTTTTGTTGATGAAGCCAATTTTGAGACACGGGCAGAGACGTTAAATGGAAATATTGAACTTCGGTCCATCAGCATAGGAGGGGACTGGTCTGTCTATAGTGCAGTAGGTGTCATCAATTTGTATCTGCCGGCTACCGGCAACTACGAAATTGCCGGCTCCAACAGCTATGGTACGATCAGAACCGATCTGCCATTGGAAGTGAAAAACAAAACGATCAGCGGAACATTCGGCACCGATGATCATAGGGTTCGCGTAGATGGCAATGGCGATCTGAATGTGCTGCACAATACAGACTCCATTATCAAAGATAACGACCAGCAGCAAATTGCTCCTTCTTCCGGTAATGGAGATGCTGACAGCACATCGCCAGACAATACCGGTACCTCGTCAGAAAATAACGATGCAAGGAGAGCGGCCGATTCGGTACTTTCTCCATCAGCGGATTCACCGGCCGATTCAGACCCATCATCCGTCAACTCGCCTGCAGAATCGGAATCACCGTAATCCATTGTTTTCCGTACTTTTCTGTTCAAGATTTGCCTTGAATAGATTGCTTTGAGCAGCGTTGACAAGCTTCTTCGGCAACCTTTACAATGTGAAGGGCAATAGCTGACCTGCAAGTTCGTATTGATGGATGACAGTCAGACAGGAATTTAATTTGCGTAGTTCAACAAGGCGGTGGACCAGATGACAACACGTGTTCAACATGCACTCGAGCAGCTAAAGACCAGTGGAGTACGGATTACACCACAGCGTCATGCCATACTCGCCTATTTGCTAGAGTCCATGGAGCACCCGACCGCTGATGAGATTTACCGTTCACTGGAACCGCGGTTTCCCAGCATGAGTGTTGCGACGGTGTATAATAATTTGAAAATGTTTATTGAAGCAGGCATGGTTCGTGAACTGACATATGGAGATAGTTCCAGCCGTTTTGACGCGAACGTAACCGAGCATTATCATATTATTTGTGAGCAATGCGGCAAAATTGAAGATTTTAATTACCCTTCACTTCGGGAAGTAGAAAATCAGGCAGAACAGCATACAGGCTTTCAGATTTCCGGTCACCGGATGGAATTGTATGGAATTTGCACCGATTGCAGAGATCTAAAGTAAGGTTAATTCCAGCAGCACGGGATCAGGATATCCTGTGCTGCTTTTTTATTAGAATCAGACGACACAACTACATACAGGAGGCTGTATTGAGCAGACAGAAGCGAGCACGTGCGAACAGAAGTCGTAGAGTCAGACGTTGGTGGATCGTATGGATACTCCTTATAGCAGTAACAGCAGCTATTTATATTTTTATTCCGAACCCGTTTCATGAAGATCCGGATTGGAAAGGAATCGATAAGCCAATCTTTGTCAAAGGCGAGCTGATGAGTTATTCGGCGCAGGGAACAGGAGATTCGCTGCAGCTTCCTTTACCCGTACTTCAGCAAGAGGTAGATCCCAATATTCGGTATGAACAAGCTACCCGGTCGATTATTTTGACATCCAGCAATAATATTATGCATCTCCAGCAGGGCAGTACCGCCGCAGAGCTTAATATGAAGCCGCTCCAGCTTCGTGTCGCTCCCGAGCAGCAGGATGTGCTGTATATTCCCCTTGCTCCGCTCAAGCAGATCTATCATATCGATGTACATGAAGATCCCGATACCGGAGCTGTGATTCTGATGCGTGCAGGAGATCGAATTCAATATGCCACTGCCTCCGCGGAAAATAGCAGCAGGACGCTTCCACTTCGCAGTGAAGCCAGCCTTCACGCACCGATATATACAGATGTACCGGATGGAGCGCATTTGAGAATATGGCAGACCGGCGAAGAGTGGGTACAGGTACAACTCGATAACGGAATCACCGGTTATATGCAGCGCAGCCAAATCCGAATGGGCGAATTGGCCACCATACCCGTTCCCAACATTCCGGATAACCGTGTACAGACCGAATGGAAGGGCAAAAAGGTTAATCTGACCTGGGAGGCTATATATGAGAAGCGGCGTGATCCGCATACCATCGGTGAACTGCCGGGGGTGAATGTAATAAGTCCTACCTGGTTTGAGATTATCGATGGCTCTGGAAATGTACGAAGCAAAGCAGATATGGAATACGTGAACTGGGCCCATCATCGCGGAATTGAAGTCTGGGCACTGCTCAGTAATGGATTCAATGCAGACCGCACGACAGAAGCCCTCTCCAGTTACGAGAACCGGCGGCATATTATTACACAAATGATAGAGTATGCCCGGGTATACCAGTTGGATGGCATCAATATCGACTTTGAGAGTGTGCATACATCAGATGGTCCCAATGTTACTCAGTTTATCCGTGAACTGAAGCCGCTGGCAGCTCGGCATAGCCTGGTATTGTCGATGGATGTGACACCCAAATCAAATAGCGAGCTCTGGTCCAAATTCCTGGATCGGGAATCCCTGGCGCCTTCGCTCGATTATATGATGGTCATGGCCTACGATGAACACTGGGCAGCCAGCCCAATAGCAGGTTCCGTCGCTTCATTGGATTGGACGGAGAAAGCCATGAGACGTGTCTTGGAAGAAGACGAAGTACCGGCTGACAAGTTGATACTGGGTATTCCCCTGTATACCCGGATATGGACCGAGAAATCCGAGAATGGAGCCACCAAAGTCTCTTCCAAAGCAGTCGGCATGGAAAGCATTGCCAAACTGCTGACCGAGAAAAAACTAAAACCACGTTTGGATCAAGCATCAGGCCAAAACTATGTCGAGTACAAGGAAAAAGGCGCTACGTACAAAATCTGGATTGAGGATGAAGTATCACTCGCAGCCAGAGTAGAGCTCGCCCGTAAACTCCAGCTGGGAGGAATTGCTTCGTGGACCCGCAGCCTCGGAGATGAACATGCCTGGGATATCCTATCTACGTTTAAGTAAAAAATAGCACACAGAAAAAGACCGAATACGCATTTTGCGTATCTGGTCTTTTTTTGACGAATAGGAAAAATTAATGCACCCAGGCAGGAAAGGTATTCCAAAATGTAGAAGTTAACCCTTAAGTCAAAAGAATCCAAAATATATTAACCCCCGGGCAGATAAGGGAGGATCATGTGGAATTAACCAATCTTTCGTTTCTGAATGAAAGCTTCAATAACCATAAAGTAGTCGGAGCGGTAGCATGCAAAAGCAAAGGCAGTCAATTTAACGGTTCACTGCTGCATGATTTTGAAGTATTGATCATTGTTGTCTGTCGTCAGGATCATGAGGAAGAAATCATAGAACATCGTATGGATATTTCCAATACCCATATTCAGGTCATTTATATAGATCGCGAACTGATGGAAAATTACGCGGTTGCCGGCCAGCAGCGACGTATCGTCGAGCAGTTTATCAAGGGAGAAGTTATCTGGGATACCGATGGTGAAGTAGAGAGGATGAGAAGCCAACTTAAAGAGATGGCAGGTCATCTGGCGGAACGTCGTATTTTCAGAGAATTCAGCCTGTTCCTCACTTTGTATGTGGAAGCGCGTTATCATATGCAGAACAAGCAGACAATGGATGCCTACAACTGTATATTTCAGGCACTTCAGCATTGGGCGAAGCTCGAACTATGCGAAAAAGGAATCTACCCCGAATCAGCTGTCTGGGAACAGGTACAAAAGCAAAAGCTCGATGTCTATAAGCTGTATGAGCAGCTGGCCTTCAGTATGGAGACAATGGACCAGAGAGTGGAGCTGGTTCTGCTGGCTTGTGAATTCTCCGTTATGTCCAAAATGCAAGAATGCTCGGCTGTGCTGTTCCGAGTACTCCGCAGCAGAAAGCAACCGTGGAGCATCGAAGAGCTAATCCAGCATCCCGAACTCAGTCATGTCGGCAATGCCCTATCCACAGTAGTACGCAAGCTCGTATACCGATCCCTGATCGGCGAGACCGTAACCTGGACACCCCAACCTGGCGGCGAAAGAGAAATCCGTTACTGGATCAGTTAATTCCTAGGCCAGAAAGTTACGGTATAGCCCGCACAACTCATAACCAAGCCAATATACGAGTAACTAATGACAGAATAACTAAATACGCAAATAATTAATGAGAAAACAACCCAAGAAAATAACAAAAAAAGAAATGACTGAACAAAATCATTAAATAGGGCAAGTGCACTATAATGTTACGATAATATCATGTATGAAATTAAAACAATTAAAGTCCAATATAATCTTGCCACAGTACAAACAAATCATCAAAATGAACAAAACAAGCAGTCATAGAACTGCTTGGACAGCACTATAATAAAATGCTAAATAAATAGTTGACGACTCTCAGGAAAATATGATAAATTATAAAACGTTCCGCTTGTGGAATAAACTACTCAGCAATGAGTAAGGTCAGCATCTTACTTTCAGCAAAATGATTTAAGTTATCTTATAAAATGATTTAAATCATCTTTCGAAAAAAAGTGTTGACAAAAAAAAGAATGCATGATACATTATAAGAGTTGTCGCGAACGAGTGACGATGAAAAGAAAACTATCATGAGATAGCATTTGGCGGGTAACTAAAACAAGAAAAACTTCTTGAAAAAAAAGTGCTTGCTAAATAAAAAGGAACATGATATGATATAAGAGTTGCTGCGAGAGACGCAGCGGCAACAAAAAAAGAATTTGATCTTTGAAAACTGAACAACGAGTGAGTGAAGAACTTCGGTTCTTCAAATATAGAGAACAGCAATGTTCTCGTCAGCAACGAATGAGCAAGTCAAACACTTTATGGAGAGTTTGATCCTGGCTCAGGACGAACGCTGGCGGCGTGCCTAATACATGCAAGTCGAGCGGAGTTGATAGGAAGCTTGCTTCCTTGAGACTTAGCGGCGGACGGGTGAGTAACACGTAGGCAACCTGCCCCTCAGACTGGGATAACTACCGGAAACGGT
>NZ_LAQP01000016.1 GCF_000971965.1 Paenibacillus wulumuqiensis | reverse complement strand
ACGCCGGTAGAGTACCGACGCCAGTTTGCTTGATGGGGCTTTTTTAACTGTCTACAAAATAGGGGCTTGACCACAATGGTTAGGAGTCTTTATTTTAGTGGTCATTATTCGCAAGTTATTCCCAATAAACTTTTTGATCCAGGTCTACTCTTGCTGACCATACCAGCTCGGCATGATTGTTAATAATAATAAAGTGATTTTATTTCAATAAAAACCATAATTTAAACAATATTGTATTAAAACCATTTACTGCACAACTTTTGCGGTGAAATAGCGTCTTACATTTAGCAACCCCAATAGGGCGATGAATTTTGATTACATATTCAAAAATTACAAAGCATATACGAATTTACAGGATAAATACAACATGCAAAATGGTGTTGTAATCGAAGAGCTAACAAGTTTATTGGAGGAACTGAATTGCAGATTACAGGAGGTGAATTATGCTTCACCGTTAGCTCAGTCGCTACAATGTCTACAGCATCCGCCTAATTTCATGGAATGATGAATTCGAGTGATTGGGTTATTTTCCTGTGACTTCTTTTCATAAATAATAGTCGTTTTATAAGGTTGCTATTCAGTCCAGAATGTAATGATATGCAAATTAAAATCGAGGTGTGAAATGAAGAACTCCATACTTATACTGCTGTTTAGTATGCTTTTACTTTTTCTAATCCCCATGCATACGGATGCAGCCGCAAATCAAACCAGAATTATTTTAGATGGCCAAGAGCTGGTTTTACCCAAGGACGTTGGAGTCGTTAATGTACAAAATAATATTATGATTCCAATCCGGGTAGTGGCTGAGAATTTGAAGTTTGACGTGAAATGGGATCAGACAACACAAAATGTACATATCCAGCAGGGAGCCAATGCCGTTTCATTAACAGTTGGGAAAAATGAGGCTTCCGTAAGCAATAATACCGTGAAGCTTAATGTTGCTCCTCAAATGATCAAAAACACGGTTGTCGTTCCTCTGCGGTTTGTTAGTGAAGAGATGGGTTTAGGAGTAGAGTGGAACAATAGCGATAAAATTGTCACTCTAGCCAGTCTGGCCAGCAGTACGCCTATCGTATCTTTACCTGCTAGTGGAGACTCAACAGTAACCAATCTGATTCATGAGATCAATTATGCGAATAATCAGCTGGTTGTCTCTTTGGATCATGAAGTCAATCCAGTGATAACTACACTTCAGAATCCTGCACGCATCATTATGGATTTTCCAGCTACTAATTTTGGTAATATGCAAGATGTACCTTCTGCAGGATCTATAGCAAAATTGGATACTAGTGGTCTTCCAAATGTGAAAGATATACGCTATTCACTTTATAAAAACGATCCTGCTCAAGTTCGGATTGTAATTGAATTAAATAATGTAAGTTCTTTTAATTATAAGCAACAGACCAGCACGGGTAAGTTTATTCTTGATTTAAGCATGATCAATGATCCTGGACCTACCACTCCTGTAAGTAATGGTAAGAAAATAGTCGTTATTGATGCGGGACATGGAGGAAAAGATCCAGGGACAATAAGTATCACGCAAAAACATGAGAAAGACTTTACCCTTGCGCTAAGCCTTAAAGTGCAGGCTCTTTTAAAAAATGAGCCGGGTATAGAAGTAGTTATGACTCGTGAGACCGATGTCTACCCTACCAGACCAGAACGGGTGAAGCTGGCTAATGATCTGAAGGCAGATGTATTTGTATCCATACATGCCAACAGCGTCCTGGCGTCTCCCCAGGCAAAAGGAACAGAGACGTATTATTACCAACGAGAAAGTAGCAAAGAATTAGCCAATTGTATTCATGAAAAATTGATTCAGGCTCTGGGATTTACGGATCGCGGGGTTAAAAATCGTAGCTTACAGGTTATTCGTGAGACCACTATGGCAGCTGTCCTTTTGGAAATTGGATTCTTGAGCAACAAAGAGGAAGAAGAAGCCATGATGTTAGAAGACAATCAGAATAAAGCCGCGCAAGCGATTGTGGATGGCATCAAAGAATATCTGGAATTATAGAGCACGGAATAAATAAAGAGGATGTGCGTTATGAAAAAAGGAATTTATGTGGCGATTATCATATGTGCCCTGAGCGTACTCGCTCTCGGTTGCGAGAGCAAGCCTGCTGCCAATACCGTTCAAGGCTCTGATCCTGCAACGAATAAGCCGGCGGCACCGGCAGATACCAAGGACAAGCAAGAAGAGAATTCGCAGGAGATCAAAGTGTATTATTCGGACGTTCAAGTCATGCAATTGGAACCACATACACAGACTATTACATTTAAAGAAGACTCGGAGAAATACAGTGCTACCTATGCGGCTCTCCAGAAGGGCGATCAGAAAGAGCTCATTCCTTTGTGGGAAAATATTGATTTGCTCTCGGCCAAGCTGGAGCAAGGGACATTGACACTGGATGTGCATGTTCCGGATAAAGCACGGATGGGATCTTCCGGAGAGATTCTGGCGATCGATGCTTTGAAAAAGACATTTTTCCAATTTGACGAAGTAAAGAATATTCAGCTGCTGGTTGACGGAAAACAGACAGATAGCCTGATGGGGCAAGCGGAATTGGACAATCCACTCACTCGTGAATAAATGAATACAAAAGCAGCCGATACTTATAGAGGATCGGCTGCTTTTTTGTTCGGTGATAGTGCTGGTTGGAAATGAATTATGTCTATTTTGCTGAAAGAAACCATATGCGTTCAATGTTACAGATCAATCTTCCAATTATCCATCCTGCTGGCTGCTTCCGAATCATGATAAGACAGGAAAAGGTTCTCTTCTGTATTAAGAAGCCATCCATGCAGCGCTTACTGACAGAAAAAAGCCTGATAACTTGTTCAAAAAGGGAAATTAATCTTCTGTTTTGGTTGTGCAATCTAGTATAATGGTTGAGGTCCATACCGTTATCGTGTATATGCCAGTGTGTACTGGGATATATTTATTTGACGGATAAAGAATTACAGCTATATACCATGAAAGGATTTTTAAAATGACAGACAATTTTTGGCGTGATTTACCCAAGCCATTTTTTATACTGGCACCGATGGAAGATGTGACGGATGTTGTTTTTCGTCATGTCGTGAGTGCAGCGGCCAGACCGGATGTGTTTTTTACCGAATTTGCGAATACGGAGAGTTACTGTCATCCGGAAGGGCATCACAGTGTGCGTGGACGGCTTATGTTCACCGAGGATGAGCAGCCGATGGTGGCGCATATCTGGGGAGACAAGCCGGAGTATTTCCGGCAGATGAGTATCGGCATGGCAGAGCAGGGCTTCAAAGGAATTGATCTCAACATGGGCTGCCCGGTGCCGAATGTAGCCGAGAACGGTAAAGGCAGCGGTCTGATCTGCCGTCCCGAGCTGGCAGCGGAGATCATACAGGCAGCCAAAGCCGGCGGTCTGCCTGTCAGCGTAAAGACGCGGCTCGGCTTTAGCGAAGTCGACGAGTGGCGCGGCTGGCTGACCCATATTCTGCAGCAGGACATTGTGAATCTGTCGATTCATCTGCGGACGCGGGACGAGATGAGCAAGGTGCCTGCCCACTGGGAGCTGATTCCGGAGATCAAAAAGCTGCGGGACGAGATCGCACCGAATACGCTGCTGACGATTAATGGCGATATTGCCGACCGTGCAGCCGGGTTGGAGCTGGTAGAAAAGTACGGTGTCGACGGAGTGATGATCGGACGCGGGATTTTCAGTAATCCGTTTGCATTTGAGCAGGAAGCGAGAGAGCACACCAGTCAGGAACTGCTGGATCTGCTGCGACTCCATATGGATCTGCATGACAAGTATTCGGTGATTGAACCGCGTTCGTTCAAACCGCTGCCACGCTTTTTCAAAATCTATGTTCGAGGATTCCGCGGAGCGAGCGAGCTGCGCAATGAGCTGATGAGTGCCCGGTCGACCGATGAAGTACGGGCGATGCTGGATGGGTTTATGGCGAAGCAGATGGAGACGGTGGAAGAATATTAAAGGTATGGCAGGCGGGAATGTTACTGTGCACAAGTTGCATGGGGCGTTCCCGCATTTATTTATAAAGAAATGAAAGAAGGGAATTTGAAATGGAAATTGATATTCAGAAACTGAAACTTATTAGCAGAAGGATTGGGAGTACTGTAACAAGTTCCTATATTCTATGATTATGAGTTATTATTAAACCATATGATTTCATAAAGACAGCTGAACAGTGGTTCAGCCTGGAGAATATAGGAGGATACATGTCCTGGAGTAAATTAAAGCAAAACCTGGAGAGCTTTCTGGCTCCTGCGCTGGATGGAAGAGTGGAGTACCGGGCGACCAGTTACAGTTATATGACCGGCAAATCGGGAAACTGCTACATTACCGTAGACAAGAAAAACATATTCAACATGAACGACAAGACCAGCCCGATCCGCTGGTATCAGAGCGAGATGGAGATCAAGAACGACCCGGAGCTGCAGATTCCGGTCAGCCCGGAAGAGATTGAAGCGATCCGCAAAGAAACGGGCGGTAACGTTCCGGAAGAGCGGATGAAGATTATGGCGCGAAACCGCAAAATCACCACCTATGCCAAAGAGATCCTCGCCGCGCAGACGGCACTGAGCAAGTCCAACTTTACTGCGGTCGCTACCCGCTTTCTGGCTAGTTCCATCGAAGACAGCCTGGAAAGCAGCGATATCCTGCTGAATATTCTGGCACTGATGGATCGCCGCGTAGGCAAAAAGCGGATTCTGAGCATGAGCAGCACGATCAAGCTCAAGCATCCGATTGTGCAGTACTTTTATGAACTGCGATTGGGGAAATGCTGATGCATCGATAACTGACTCTGCAGATATCCCTGCCTACATCTGTACACATTCACAACTGCAGTGATCTACCCGTAATTGCCTCTTTATCCGACCATAAATGACCATAAATATCATGAGAAATGCCGCTGGAGGCTGTCGATTTTTCGGCAGCCTTTTGTGCTGCTTCCACATATTTGGCAGAACCACCAGGTTGTCTTCTATCCGAACGGCAACTGTATGGGCAGCAGCCCAGAACCCCGTTCAATTCACTGCCATACATGAGCAATACCGCTGTTATGCTCCATATCCTATTCAAGTTCGCTTATATTATATGTTGAAATCAACATGTTAGAAAAGGTTTTTGTTACTTAATATGGTATATTTAAAGTATGGCTATCGCTATAATAATGACTTTGCATAAGCGATTTTGTAAGCGGTACCATAACCTTATTCCTTAGAGGAGGCAGAATATGTCTACATTCAAAAAGAAATTCCTGACTACCATTCTTGCTATTTCCATGAGTTCCAGCGTGTTTGCAGCGACATCCAGTGCAGCTACCGATTATTGGCAAAACTGGACCGATGGCGGCGGTACGGTCAATGCAGTGAATGGCGCAGGCGGCAATTACAGTGTCAACTGGCAAAATACCGGCAACTTTGTAGTGGGCAAAGGCTGGACGACCGGCTCACCGAACCGGGTGGTCAATTACAACGCAGGTCAGTGGGCACCATCCGGCAACGGATATCTGACCCTGTACGGCTGGACACGCAATTCACTGATCGAATATTATGTGGTCGACAGCTGGGGAACGTACCGTCCGACTGGTACATACAAAGGTACGGTCACCAGTGACGGCGGCGTGTATGACATTTATACAACGACCCGTTATGACGCACCTTCGATTGAAGGCGATCACAAGACATTCACCCAGTACTGGAGTGTACGCCAGACGAAGCGTCCGACCGGCAGCAATGCGACCATTACCTTTAGCAATCATGTGAAGGCATGGGCGAGCCATGGCATGAACCTGGGCAGCACCTGGTCGTATCAGGTGATGGCGACCGAAGGGTACAAGAGCAGCGGCAGCTCCAATGTGACGGTATGGTAAGGCAGATCCTGCCCTTGTAATACAAGTTCTGACCTGCTCTGTATGCTGATTTCAATATCTATATGCTTGATTCCAAGCATGGAATATCCAAAAGGCATAACTGCATTCTTCACGGAAGATGCTGGTTATGCCTTTTATACTGTTATTCAGGACAGGATCGCAGAAAAGAACTATTTCCCGGTAAATAATTACCGATATGACTGCAAACCATCCTGCGGCTAAATAAGTACATATAGAAGCTATAATTAGACAAAGTACTTGTAAAATGAAGCCGGATTATTCAAACTGAAAGAAACCCATCGTGACCGGAATCGTATGCTGCAGCTCCAGACAAATGATGGGAACAGCAATCCCAAAATGGTTATTCAGGAGGGCAAACCCATGGAAGTTTTTGCGGAATACCTGAATTCGGTTGACGATCCATTGCAGCGGGAACGCACGGAGTATGTATTGTCCTGGGTAGGTGAGACTTTTCCCGATCTCGTTCCCAAAATCGCCTGGAACCAGCCCATGTTCACGGATCACGAGACCTTTATTATTGCGTTCAGTGTAGCTAAGCAGCACCTGTCTGTCGCTCCGGAAAAGGCGGGCATCCATCAGTTTGCAGATCGAATCGTACAGGCGGGTTATACGCATACCCACCAGCTGTTTCGCATCCCCTGGAAAAGTCCTGTGGACTTTGCACTGTTGCAGGAAGTGATAAAGTTCAATATTTCCGATAAAAAAGATTGTACGACGTTCTGGCGGCAGTAAACTATCTTCATCCTGCTGCATGATGTATAGCCGTGAAGTCATGAAGCAATGAACAGGTGCTGGGCAGGCAATTGTTACAGCACAAAGAGGCGGCCAGGGAAGGTCGCCTCTTTGTTTTGGTTATTTTAGACATTCATATTCTGTGTACCCATCCGGGCGTTGTACTCCTGGAGCTGCTGCTCGTATTCACGCTGCTGTTCATGCAGCCGCTGCAGTGCATGCTTATCCACTACATAAGTACTGGCGATCATATCATGCATTCCCTGCTTGTATGTCGTCCAGCCAGCCATCATATAACCAATATAAAGCGTGAATTCGTTTAGCCATTTTGCCCAGTACCGACCGCTGGCCCGGCCAAAGCTCAATGGACGATAATACTGATCTACCGCTACGAGGCCAAGCACCATTTTACCGGGTGTCGCATGATATTTGGACTTTTCAAACAGGCTAAAATACAACCAGGGACATACCAGTCTTAGCAGGATGAACACAAAAGGCAACAGTGCACCGAAGACCTGCTCTCCGGTTGTGGCAGATTCATAGGTTTGATTGCTGTCAAAGTAACCATTCAGATTACCGATCAGAATAGTGATGCCTACAATACTGCCAAGCGCCAAAATCAGGATAAAGAAATCAATGCATATCGCCAGGAATCTTTTCCAGAATCCGGCATGAAGATCTTTCCATTCGTCTCCTGGATGCTGCTGGTACTGCCTCTGGTCGTACATGTTGTTTGCTGCATGGGCAGCTGCGGGCTCATTCATCATAGTTAGTATTCCTCCAAAATCACATATTGTGTATATACCTTTTTATTGTTTTAGTTTTCCTGCATGGATGGCTGTGCTCCCTGCTGGGTGTTGAACTGCTGCACATGCTGCTCATATTCAAGCCGCTGCTGCTCCAGTTGAGGAAGGGCATCTTTGTTAATGACATACGTACTGGCCACCAGATCATGGATGCCCTGTTTGCGTGCTGTCCATCCTGCCAGCATATAACCAATGCCGAAGGGAAGCGTACTGAGAAACTTGGCCCAGTAGCGTCCGCTTGCCCGGCCAAAGCGTAGAGGACGGTAATACTGATCCACGACTATAAGACCAACTGCCATTTTGCCCGGTGTTGCCTGGTATTTGGACTTTTCAAACAGGCTAAAATACAACCACGGAAAAATCACCCTCAAAAAGAAAACCAATATTAAAGAGGTAAAGATATACACAGTCTGGCCAGTCGAAGCGTCACTGTACGAATGATCGGTGCTGATATAACCTTTGAGATTACCGAACAAGTCAATGCTGCGCATTACGATAAAAAAGATAACCATGTAAATAACAGCATCGATGCATATCGCTAGGAATCGTTTCCAGAAGCCGGCATGAATCCCTTTTTGTGCTTGTACATTGCCTTGACCATACATTCTCTGTTCATACATCCGATTTACCGCATCGGGAGCGGGTTGTTCATTCATCATTGCTAAGTATTCCTCCATCACTTTTGCTGTATGCTATTGCGTGCTTCAGCTGTTTTGCATATATATGCAAAAAGCCGGCTGTCTGAAATATCCCGTTGAAGCTTGTTCATATCTATCAATATCTGCCTAAAGCTTATATGTAAAAGACTTCTATATCCTGTAACAACCGGCTTGCCGAAAGCTTGTACAGATGCAGTATCCTGTTTATTGGCATCTGTGTTAAAAACGTATCGGATTTCCTCCTTTCTCCAAAAGAATATTATATCGCAATTGCAACAAGGAGGATAGTCAACTATAGACTTATATTATGAACGGGTAATATTTAGGTTATAGGACGGCAGGTGTGATAGGGGTTATTGCATTTCGTGTATATGCAAAAAAGGTATGAATGCGATATGATAGAGACTCATTTTGTAAAAAAATCAGATTCAGAGACTATTTAAATGGTACATCTACTTCAGCATTTTCAGATAGAAGCTGGTATACTGTCAGTAATCATTTAGCCTGAAATGCTTTATAACACTCGAAAATCAGCCCTACAAAGATTAAAACCAAATAACAAACATAAAGGAGAATGAATATGTATACTTCAATCGCGCCGCCGGTAGTACGCTAACAGTGGAATCTACTGTTAAGGTATCTACCTGAATAAGAACCCTTTTCCATAGATTCTACTGTATGCAGTGGCAGACGATATCTTGTCGGTCTAACCAACATATGAGTAGAAAGTGGGAAAAAAAGTGAAAGCCAAACTATATTTTATTTTGTCGATGGTGATTTTTGGTGCAGTTGGTGTTTTTGCTAAGTATATTGAATTAAGTTCGATTGAAATAGCTTTATCCATGAGTCTGATTGGCAGTCTGTTGTTGTTTCTTATTTCGATCCTGACGAAGAGTCCGGTTTCCTGGCGTAACATGAGAAGGAATGCTGCTGCATTATGTATTGCTAGCCTTGCGCTGGGTGGCAACTGGATTTTTCTGTTTCAATCGTATAAGGAAACGACGATCGCCAATGCAGCGCTGAGCTATTATTTCGCTCCTGTACTGGTAACCGTACTGTCCCCGCTGGTTCTAAAAGAAAAACTGTCGCTCAAAAAAATAGCATGTGTCTGCGGTGCTCTGTTGGGTCTGATACTGATCTTGCAGAGCGGCAGTCGTGAAGACGAGAATGGGCATCATCTCGTTGGGATTGCGTATGGTCTGATTGCAGCAGCATTTTATGCTGTTCTGACGCTGACCAACAAGTTTATCAAAGGGATGAATGGGATGGAGACGACAATTGCACAGCTCCTATTGTCCTCGATTCTGCTGGTACCGTTTCTGTTGATAATGGGAGAACATTCGGGATTATCCCGGCTGTCGGGAAGTTCTCTGATCCTGATTGTATTGCTGGGAATTCTGCATGCAGGTGTAGGATTCTACTTGTTCTTTTCCGGAATGAAAGGACTGGACGGCCAGAGTATCGCCATATTGAGTTATGTGGACCCGCTGACCTCATTACTGATCTCTGCACTGGTGATTGGTGAGGCTATGACGTTAGTGCAGGTGGCAGGTGCTATTCTGCTGCTGGGATCTACGTTTGTCAGCGAAGTAAACTTGAGATTGAAATCGTTGCAGTCCTGATTTACGTCAAAAGGCCCTGTCGCAGATGACAGGGCCTTATTTTTATTTATCGTCCGGATCATTCACATAAAACATAAGTCCAATCTCTTCCAAATAGGAAATGCTGTATCGCAGATCATTAATAATCACTTTTTTGTCCAGATTGGCAAGCTCCAGATTGTCATCCATCAGTCCAAGCTTTCTCATTTTGGCGGCATTGTCTTCTTTGGTAGCGCTAGGATCAACCGTCTTCATGATCAGTCCCATAATTAACAGATAATTTGTACTTTCTTCGTATGATCCTGCCGTCTGGCCGAGCAGCATGATTTCTCTGACCGATCCATCGGCTTTGTTGATCGTGCCGGTCATGGCGATATTGTCGGAGAGCATGTACTGGAACGTATTCTGTGCAGGCCCCGACTCGATCGTAGGCTGTGGAAGGTTCAGATCCATACCGACTTCTGCACTGCTTTTGTTAAAGGCAGTTCTGAACTGGTTCGGGGTCATACCGATTGTTCCGGGAATGGCTTTCGCTGCCGCTTCTTTGGCAGCTTTGGCTTTGGCCGCAGCTGCGGCTTTTTGGGCTGCCTCTGCCGCTTTCTTGTCTGCTGCTTCTTTGGCAGCTGCGTCCGCTTTTTTCTTTGCCTCAGCCTCTATTCGGGCCTGTTCTGCTGCCTGTGCTTTTTGCTTGTCAGCATCTATTTGGGCTTGCTGATCTGCAGCGGCCGGTTGTTCTGTAGGTGGTACGGCAGCTGCTGTTACTTCTTTCTCTTTGGTCTCGGGAACAGCAGCTACCGCCGGCTGGGCAGTTTCGGCAGCAGGAGCCTTTTGAGCGGCTGGTGTATCCGGAGAGACGATCACCATTATGATCATCAGAACAAAAGATGCCGCGCTGTACAGGAAGTTTCGCTTGGCTTTGCCAGTCTTTTTAATGATACTCAGGACAGCAAGAACAAGAAATACTAGAATGGCGATAAAAGCAGCCAGACCCAGAAAAGCTGTAAATGTACTCAATGTATAATCCCCTTTTATATAATATGTATTCCATGATTATTATACAGGGATAATTTGGTCTGTAGTTATACTTATTGGAAAATATTAAAAGCAGACGACAAAGTTATTATCAGTGTTGATAGATGGTGCATGTGTATTGCAACCTGTATCGCAGACCATTTCCAATCTACCGAAACGATACCAATTGACTATTCCACGATATCGGAATAATGCATTATGCTAGTTAAGCAGTTAAATAATTATCCAAGGGTGATCGTATGTATGATGTAAAGATTGTTTTCACAGGCAATACCGAGCTGTATATTCAGGGAGTGAGTGACAAGCAGGTCGCCCAGCTCAAAGAGGCGGTAGAACGGGGCGAGAATTTCTACTACCAGAATTATCACCTGAAATGTGCGAATATCGCATACTATCATCTGACCGAAGCGCCACGACAAAAGCCAAGCACCAATCCGAATGAGTACTTTTATTTCAATTAAGCAGGGATAACATACGTAATTGTACGCTGGATGTTCAGGGCTTATGATCCGGCAGCAGTGGGTAGATGACCGCCGCCGGATTAATGATGAGTCATCTTAGAACTCAGCAATAAAAACAACCACCCGGCTGTCTGTATCGGACGCTGCCAGGTGGTTGTTTGGTTTGTACACGTTTGCTTCATGCACCACTGTTTCGTTATGGTTCATCGCATGGATTTTATTGATACTCGCTGTTCGTCCGGTTATTGTACTGCCGTCTCCAGTTCAATTGAACATGAATCGCTGACTGCGGTTTATCCATTTGTACTTTATCGCTGCGTTTTTTGGCTTGTATAGAGCAGAGGCTGCAGGATGGAGATTTTGCGGGCCCCTGTCAGCAGCCACAGCTGTATGCCTGCATCGCGTAGATCCGATTAGACTTGCTTTGGTTTACCATCACAACAGGGTTCCTCCAGAACTCATGGGATAGGATAGATGCTGTCTAATGCCGTTCGATCAATTGGATATTATAGGTAAGACTCTCCAGTGTCATCGTGATCAATCCGGTGAGATATTCATGCCGTGTGTCCTGCTGAATCAGCAGCTGCGGCATATGTTCAGCCGGAACATGTTGGCGGCAGTCCTGATCGATTCGGTCCAACATCGAAGGAACAAGTGCATTGCCGGTCATTGCAATAGCAGCCGGATTAATGATGGCGATGATGGAGACGATCGTATGTACAATCAGCGCATGCACACCTTCGGGAGTATGGAGCTGTCGGAGCTGTTCCTCACGGGTGATGCCAAAGGGCAGATAGGAGACTTCACCACTGAAATAGCTGTTGCCGTTCAGCAGCCTGCCGCCGATAATAAAGCCGGCTCCGGGATAATGATTTTCCGGAAAGGTCAGCACCGCAAAATTGCTGTCCTCCTCATAATTCTGCTCATGATACAGCCCGTATACGGTCAGGTTCATATCATTCTGAATAGTGATTTCCAGGCCGTTATAGCGCTGCTGGAGCATCTGTGCCAGCGGCTGTCCAGCCAGTTCCTTCACATCGCAGATACCGATTTGTCCGTTATGTGCCACACCGGGAATCCCGATGCCAACAGCCTGTACATTGTGATACTGGCTCAGCAGCTGATCCAGCAGTTCCTCAATCGTCTGTATGTTGATGGCTTCATATTCGGTGGTATGCTGCTCCAGAATCTCGCCGTTCAGATTGGCACGGGCATGGGTAATGGAGTGGATACCGCTTTCCGTACGGATAATCAGGCCAACCATGCTGGCATAATCGGCGTTGAACTGATACCGGCTCGCTGGTCGGCCGCCGCTGGATTCATCCGGTCCGATATCCAGAATCTCCCCGGTTCGTACCAGCTCATTGAGAATCGTGCCGCAAGTGGCGACGCTGAGCCGGGTCAGACTCGCAATAGAAGCTTTGGTACCTGTCCCGGTGGTACGCAGTGTATTTTTGACCAGCTCGATATTGATTTTCTTGACCTGCTGGGTACTGTGGGATAACGGACGCATAATGGAATGTTCTCCTTTGTATCACTTTTGAAAAGATGTTTAGAAAGTGGATCGATTGTAGTCTAAAGCCAAGGATCCGGAAAAGCAACCCTTTGCACAGGATACAAATACCTATCCTACAGCGACAAAAATGGAAAAGTATGGATAATAAAAGAAGAGTATGCGATCATGGATAAACACAACATGTAAGCAGGGGAGGAATATACTATCAAAGTCTACATCATTACCATCGCGATACTGCTGCTTCTGGTCGTATGCGCATCGGATGCGAACGCGATAAGGCTGAAGCGGGAGTCTGCTGCAGATCCACTCTCTGGCTCTTCTGGTTACAGTGAACATTTGCCTGTGCAGGGAGAGGACTCGCCGGAAGAGCTAATTGCGATAGAACTCTGGAAATTATACAAAGTAAGGATTCCCCGGAAAGATGTCCATATTGTGGAACAGCAGAATAAAGGCCAAGTTGCAGCGGTGAGCTACACCTTGACCTACAAAAATGTTCCATATGCAGGCATCCTGATGGGCTATCGGCAAAACGATAAATGGTACAGACTCAGTACGGATATGATGAAAATCTACCGGGATATACGAGTACAGGTAGCGGACTTTGGCGGTACCGCCTCACTGCCTGATCCACATCAGCAAGAGGCCAAATTTCGCACGATCTATGGATATATTCATGATCCGAATATCCAGCAGATCCGGATTGAATACCAGGGCGGCAGGACATCCACATTGTCTGTTGCCAAAGGACAAACAATTTATATGGACAACGTGACCAAAATGCAGAACAAGAAGACCCCATTCGAGCGGATAGACCGGATTACGATGTACAGCACAACCGGTCAAATGCTCTACGAGAAAGACTATTCGACTGTCTAATGAGCAGACAAAGCTCTGCAGGTCCAGGCCTGTCCCCGACTAAGGTCCAAGTGGCAAAACAGCCGCAGGGCGGTTGGAACAGCCCCTGTATTCCTATATCATGAAGGTATCACATATCAACGAGACAGCGTACATGAAATAAGCCTTCAGAAGAAGAAATTCCGCTGTCGGCACAAGAATCATAATTGACAAAGGAGAGTATGGAAATGAGCAAATTATATCGTTCCAACCACGACAGGATGATGACAGGATTGTTGGGTGGATTCGCGGAGCTTCTGGGTATGAGTGCTACCTTTTTGAGATTGCTGTTCGTGGTCAGCGTATTCCTGACCGGAGGAACATCGATCATCGTTTACTTTATCGCAGCGCTGCTGATTCCACGGGAAAGCCAGATTTACTAAGAACGTACAGATACAGATACTCATAGCGTATAGATCGATTACCATGCGAGACGTTATTATAATTAGCTGGATGGAATACCGGGGTTTTAAACAGTAACCAAACAGAATATAGCCTACAGATAACTAGCAGATTTCAAATTAGCATAAAATAACAAATAGCAAATAAAAAACAACAAAGGAACATCCTTCTTCTACAGGTGGGATGTTCCTTTGTTATTTGGCATTTTTAGAATATCGGCATAGAGCCGCTGCCAATCGGCTGCCTAATTTGACAGCAGCTGATTATTCAAATTCAACTCCGCGTACTTTAGAAAAGACCAGTGTATCCCGCAATCGTCCATCATGATCCAGACTATCCTGACGAAGCGTACCTTCATGAGTAAAACCGGTCTTCATGGCAATATGAGTACTGGCTGCATTATTGGCATCACAGCGGATGTGAATGCGATTCGCCTGCAGCTGATGGATGGCAAAGTCAGTGATTGCATACACAGCTTCGGTTATGTATCCCTGACCGGTACAGGAAGTGCGTGCCCAGTAGCCGATCTCAAAGCTGCGACATTCCCAGTCAATCCTGTGCAGACCGCTGCTGCCTACGAGCATCCCGGTATCTTTGGCAAAGAGCAGCAGACGCAGATCTGTACGTTCCAGATACTCTACTCGCGAGCGGCGAATACTGGCCTCAGATTGTTCCAGCGTAGGAACCGTCTGTGCCCAGGGCATCCATGGGCGCAGTTCGGTTATGCTTTCCCGTACCGCTTCATTGACAGCAGCACCGTCTCCCGGACGTGCAGCACAGATAAGCAGGCGTGCACTTTCAAAGCTCTCTGGAATATCCAGCAAAATGGATTCGACCTTATGTTGAGTAATGGTAGCACCTCCCGGAAATATTTCCAGTTATCGTATCATATGGTCAGTATGCTGCTCAAGTCGGCTTGGCAGAGAAAGTGATCTGTAACAGATAGAGATGAAGGGGAATAGAAATGGAACCGTGGTACGCATATGAATATCCATACATTTGCCCATATGAAAAGATAGAAATATGCCCTTTGCTTGAAGATTAATCGGCTATTTTTCTTCTTGCTAAATAGTAATCGTTACGATAAGATAAGATTCAATGTTTAAATCGTAATGGTTACTAAATAGAGAAATGCAGTGGGGGGAAGAATCATGAATCAGGTAGACAAGGGCAGCAGGCAGGTTCGGCAGCCAGACCAACATCGTACAGAACACATGAATACATATCCGGGAAAGGATTCCGTACAGCGTCGCTCTGTATATGGAGGAATGACTGGAGGGAAGCGCAGAGGAAGACAGGCTCTTGGAATGACTATACTGCTGCTCTGTATCGCTATCCTGGGTGCATGTTCATCACCTTCTTCCAGCGCCAAGGAACAGGGCAAGCATGTGAGCTTCCTGTATAACTTCTCGACCAACTCGCTCGATCCGCATGTCGATTCCAGTTATGTGCCGATCCGTGCAGGCATTACCGAGACGCTGGTGCGTCTGGATGAAGATAACCTGACGGTCGCGCCATGGCTCGCCGAGAGCTGGGAGGGCAAGGACGGACAGAACTGGAAAATAAAGCTGCGTGATGATGTAACGTTCCAGAACGGCAAGCCGATGACCGGAGAAGCGGTCAAAGCTTCATTGGAGCGGGCGATGACCGAGAGCATAGCGGTGAAGAATGCACTCAAGATCAAAAGCATCGAGGCAGATGGAAATACACTGCAGATATTAACGAGCCAGCCTTTTCCGGAATTCATCTCGGAACTGGTGAATCCCAATACATCGATTATCGATGTGTCCGAACCGGATGTGGTGAACAAGCCGGTCGGCACAGGGCCTTTCCTGCTGAGTACATTTACTCCCGGCAGCAAGCTGGAAGTGAAAAGGTATGACAAATACTGGGATGGTGCTTCCCCGCTGGACGGAGTGACGTTCTCCTTTAACGAGGATGCCAATGCCCGCTCGCTGGCACTGCGCTCCGGGCAGGTGGATATTGTCTACCGTCCGGAAGTGGAGAGCCTCGATACACTGGATGCCGAGCAGGGCATCAAGGTGGAGTCCACCTCAACCTTCCGGGTACATCAGCTGACGATGAATATGGAGCGTCCAGCACTGCAGGACGTGAATGTACGCCGGGCGATGGATGCACTGATTGACCGACAGAAGATTGTAGATATGATTCTGCTGGGACATGGAGAAGCGGCGACCGGGCCTTTCCTGCCGTCATTGCCATTTGCACCCAAGTATGAGCCGTCGCCGCTGGGCGCGGATGCGGCGGTCCGGTATCTTCAGCAGGCAGGTTACTCACTGGTCAACGGCCAGATGCAAAAGGACGGCAAGCCGCTGCAGTTAACGCTGCTCACCTATTCGGCACGAGCCGATCTGCCGCTGATCGCGCAGGTCTTCCAGTCTGATGCCAAGAAAATCGGCATTCAGGTGGAAATTCGCCAGATTGATACTCCCGAGGATTATATGGCAGCCAACCGGGACTGGGATCTGGCGACCTACAGCAATCTGACCGCCCCACGTGGAGATGCCGGGTATTATCTGAATGCGACGTATCATCCGGATGGCGCGCTGAATTTTAGCGGATCTGAAGATCCGAAGCTGACAGCTATTATCGACCGGCTCAACCGGACCGTTGAACCGGACAAGCGTGCCGTGCTGGCAGAGCAGGCAGCCGATTATGTACATGAGAATGTGATCAATTCCTTTGTGCTGCATCCATCGACGATTGTAGCTTATAACGAAGAGAAAGTGAAAAACTGGGTTACCACGCGCAGTGAATACTATATGATTACGAACAAGCTGGATGTGATGTAATGGGCCGGATTCTAATCCGCAAATTTTTGGAGACACTGGGTTTTGTGTTGTTTATTACCTTTATCAGCTTTCTGTTTATTCGTATGGCGCCGGGCGATCCGGTGCTGACGATTCTGAATGTGGATGAATTGTCCGTCAGTCAGGAACAGGTGGAAGCGCTAAGAGAAGAGATGGGATTCCATCAGCCATTGCTCGTTCAATACGGGCAGTGGCTGCTGAATTTCGTACGGCTGGATTTTGGCCAATCCTATGCAACCGGTCAGCCGGTCATGAAAATGATTATGGGCGGTCTGCCGGCGACGCTGGAGCTGACGGCAGGGGCACTGGTCATCATGCTGCTGATTGCTATTCCGCTTGGCTCGTTGTCGGCATTGTACCGGAACAGCTGGATTGATCATGTGAGCCGGCTGCTGTCGATTATGGGCGCGGCGATTCCGAGCTTCTGGCTGGGACTTATTCTGATCGATCTGTTCGGTGTGCGTCTCGGCTGGCTGCCGACGATGGGGAGGGACGGATGGATATCGCTGCTGCTACCTTCGCTCACACTGGGGCTGGCAATTTCCAGTGTATACGTGCGTCTGCTGCGTTCAAGTCTGCTGGATTCGCTCGGACAGGAATTTGTACGGGCAGCGCGGGCGCGGGGATACAGTGAGGCACGCATTTTCTGGGTGCATGCCCTGCGGCACAGTCTGCCGCCGGTCATTACGGTATTCGGCGTGAGTCTGGGCAGTCTGATCGGTGGAGTCGTCGTTGTTGAGGTGCTGTTTGCCTATCCGGGA
This sequence comes from Paenibacillus wulumuqiensis, assembly GCF_000971965.1. Taxonomy (GTDB): domain Bacteria; phylum Bacillota; class Bacilli; order Paenibacillales; family Paenibacillaceae; genus Saccharibacillus; species Saccharibacillus wulumuqiensis. Next base: position 194,976 of record NZ_LAQP01000016.1, on the reverse strand, counting down.
ATCGGCAAGCTGGTCGTGGATTCGATCCGGCAGCGGGATTATCCGCTGATTCAGGGCTATATTCTGGTCATGGCAGCCCTCGTATTTGTAGTGAATACGCTGGTGGATCTGTCCTACCGGTATCTGAATCCGGAGATGAAGCTCAAGGAAAGGAAGGCCGGCTGGTGAGAGAATTATCCATACCCAGAGTGTCCCGGCGCAGCAAGCACAGCTGGCAGGGCATGATCGCTTTGTTATTTGTTCTGGTCACGGCTGCGGCTTCAATCTATGCTTTCTTCTGGCTGAAGCATGATCCGAATACGACCGATCTCGGTGACCGTCTGCAGGAGATGAGTATGCTGCATCCGCTCGGCACGGATCATCTGGGCCGGGATGTGCTGACACGACTATTGCTCGGCGGACAGCAGACGCTCGGATACAGCCTGCTGGCACTTGGCGCCGCGCTGCTGATCGGGATTCCGTTTGGACTGATCTCCGGGTACAGCCGCGGCTGGATCGACCGAATTTTTATGCGGATCGCGGATGCTTTTCTGTCTTTTCCCGATACGATTGTGGCGATTGTACTGAGCGGTCTGCTTGGTGCGGGGATCGGCAATCTGGTGCTGGCGATCGTTGTTGTCAAATGGGTAAACTACGCGAGACTCGTACGCAGTACCGTGCTGTCTGAGGCGCAAAAGGATTATGTGCAGATCGCCCGTACGAACGGACTGTCTCCGGCGAAAATTATGCGCAAGCATCTGCTGCCGCATGTGATCGGTCATGTGCTGGTGCTGGCGAGTCTGGATCTGGGCAAAATTATTTTGCTCATCTCGGCATTCTCGTATATCGGACTGGGTGCCCAGCCGCCAACACCGGAATGGGGAGCGATGCTCAATGACTCGCGTCCTTATTTCCAATCGCGACCGGAGCTGATGATCTATCCGGGTCTGGCGATTATGTCTGTCGTGCTGCTGGCGAATATGCTGGGCGATTATTTGCGTGACCGGTTTGATGTAAAAAGGGAGGTGCAATCATGATTCTGTCGATGGAACAGGTAACCATTCGCAGCTGGGCAAAAACGATCGTCGACAATGTCTCCCTGACCGTACACGAGGGAGAATGGTTCGCTCTCGTAGGCCAGAGCGGCAGCGGCAAAAGCCTGCTCTCTCAGGCTGCCGGACGAATGCTGCCGCCGAATCTGCAGCTGGAAGGACGCATCCGGCTGCACGGACAGGACCTGCTGGGTCTGTCTGCCCGGCAGATGCGCGATATCCGTGGACGCAGGCTGGCGTATGCATTTCAGGATTATCAGGGTTCATTTACCCCGTTCCGTACGATTGGACAGCATCTGGAAGAATACCAGAAGGTGCACGGCATTGCTCCAGGCGCTGTGCGCAAGCGGCAGGGAATCGCAGCGCTGGAATCGGTCGGACTGGACGAAAGTCTGTATCGGCGTTATCCCTTCCAGCTGAGCGGCGGACAGCTGCAGCGAGTATCGATCGCGATGGCTCTGCTGCTCTCGCCGGATGTGCTGATCGCCGATGAAGTGACGACTGCGCTGGACAGCGTGTCCGGTCACCGGATTCTGGAACTGCTGGCGCAAAAGCAGCGGGAAACCGGCTGCGCGATTCTGTTCATCACGCACGACTGGCGTCATGTGCGTAAGTATGCCAGCCGGCTCGCGGTGATGCAGGAAGGACGCATCGTCGAGACTGGTGGCAAGCACCGGATTCTGGATCATCCCCAGCATCCGTATACCAGGCAGCTGATTCAGGCTGCACCAATCTTAAAGAAACCGGGTAATCTACTGCCATCCGGTCTGCAGGAGGTGAGAGGAAGATGAGTCTGCTCCAGGTCAACCGGCTGAGTAAATCGTATGCGCCGGATAAGCGGGTACTGGATGAAGTCTCCTTTGCCATCGCATCGGGGGAATGTCTCGGTCTCGTTGGAGAGAGCGGATGCGGCAAAAGTACGCTCGCCCGCTGTCTACTGCGTATGGAAGCGACAGACAGCGGTTCAATTATACTGGGTGGTCACTCCATCGAACGGATGAATGACCGCCAGCTGTATCCGCATCGGAAGAAAATACAGATTGTGTTCCAGAACCCGTCGGCGGCATTGAATCCCAAGCTGAAGATCCGGGATTCCCTGCTCGATCCGTATCTGCAGTACCGTAATGAGCTGCGATTGCAGCATTTCCGGCCTGCTTCGGATCAGGAGCTCGTGCGGCAGCTGATGGAGGCCGTGGAGCTGCCCGAATCGCTCGCAGACCGGTATCCTCATGAACTGAGCGGCGGTCAGCGCCAGCGGGTGACTATCGCCCGCGCGATCAGTATTGAGCCGCAGCTGGTCGTGCTGGATGAACCGACAGCGAGCCTCGATGTCATCTCCCAGGGAGCGGTGCTCCAGCTGCTGACCCGGCTGCGTACCGAACTGAATCTGTCGTATCTGTTCATTTCCCATGATCTTGCAGCTGTGCACCAGATGAGCCAGCGAATCATGGTGATGAAGGACGGCAGGCTGGTCGATCAATTTCCGCAGGAACAATTGTTTGCAGAGTCCAGGCATCCTTATACGCAGGAACTGATTTCCATTTTCTGATCGAATCCGGGCTGGATAGGCATCTTGGTATGTATGTGATGCCGGGAAGTTGTGTCATGCTGAATGATGACGGGTAACGACTGCTAGAGCTGCATATACCGTAATTCATGATTCGACCGGCATATTAAAGTGTAGCCAAACCATTTATGGGGAGGACCGCTCATGTTTTTTGATACCTGGGGAGATTTGTTTCGCATTCTTGTTATTGGCATATTTTCATATGTATATCTAATGATCCTCTTACGGATATCCGGCAAAAGAACGTTATCCAAACTGAATGCTTTTGATCTGATAGTGACCGTAGCACTGGGTTCGACTCTATCTTCTGTGATTGTCAATAAAAGCATCTCGCTTACCGAAGGATTTCTCGCGATGACACTTCTTGTGCTGCTGCAGTATCTGGTCGCTTATACCACCATACGCAGCAAGAAGATCAAGTCGTTTATCAAAGCAGAACCGCGCCTTCTTTTTTATGAAGACGAGTTTCGTGATGAAGCTATGGAAGATGAACGAATCGCCAGGGATGAAGTTATGCAGGTGGTTCGTCAGCAGGGGATGCAGGAGATGGATAAAGTAGCGGCCGTCATACTGGAGACGAACGGGAAAATATCTGTCATTTCCAAGTCATCCTGAGCCAGATACGTCCAGGAGATACGTATCCAATACCAAACACGCAGTCCCTCCTTTTTTATGGAAGAGGAGGGACTGCGTGTTTTTTTGAGCCTATCAGGATCAGTGAATGGTTCCGTCTATCGCTCGTTCCAGTGACTGCACCATCTGCGCAACAAATTGCTGCGACAGGTTCACCGGTATATCCAGCAGCGACAGGTATGGTCACCTGCTTGCACAAAATAGAATATCTACTGCAGTTCGTCATCCGGATAATGCATCATCATGAAGAAGCTGGCTTTCTCTGCAGTCGGATTGGTATAGCCATGCAGATTCCGACCGGAGAACTGAATGGCATCCCCTTCGGTCAGCTCGTATTTCTGTCCTTTGAGATCGACGACCATCGATCCTTCCTTGACGATCAGATACTCTTCACCCGGATGCGTTTTCGGTTCATGCACGCATCCCGGCAGCAGCTCCACGATATACAGCTCGAATCTTCTGTCCGGATGATAAGGGAAAAAGGGGTACACCCTGTACTTGTCATCGCTGTCCATAATCATGTTCACTTCATGCATATTCACTCTGCGGACAAGAACTTCTTCTTCCTTGAGAAAGCTCGTAAATGACACCTGCAGACCATTGGCGATTTTCCATAGTGTGCTGATGGTAGGGTTGGATTTTTCATTTTCAATCTGCGCCAGCATCGCTTTGCTGACACCGGTCAATTCGGATGTCTGATCAAGAGTGAGATTTTTGCTTTTGCGGATGCGAGCCAGATTTTTGGCAATTACACTCTGTATGGCTTCCATGTATTTCTCCTTTTCCTCTTGTCTAATATAACGGAATAATGTATGTTATATTAAATAAAAGTACGCTATAGTAAACTTTAGTTCATTTTAGCATACAAAAGATACGACAAACCAGCAGGGGGAAATGACATAATGAAGGATGTTCAGGCAATAGAGGAACAGCCAAGGGGCAAAAGTGGGGAGGAACAAGTCCCCTCTTCATCCAATTCAGCGAAAGAGCTGTATACCAGCGCAGAACAACAGACCGAGCCTACTTTTGCCAATGGGGTTAGGGATGGCATTCCTACACTGCTTGGCTATATCAGTATCGGTCTGGCTGCCGGTATCGTGGGAGCCGCTTCGCATCTGAGTGTGGTGGAGGTCGGACTGATGTCCCTGCTCGTCTATGCGGGAGCGGCACAGTTTATCATATGTGCGATGCTGGTTGTGCATACGCCGATTTCCGCTATTATTTTGACCACATTTATAGTGAATCTGCGAAATTTCCTGCTGAGCGCGACGCTGGCTCCGCATTTTACCCGGTATTCGCTGCTGCGGAATATGGGTATCGGCCTGTTGGTCACAGACGAGTCATTTGGTGTAGCAGCCGGCCGGATCGCTCAGGGCAAATCGCTGAATGATCGCTGGATGAATGGACTGAATCTGACTGCCTATGCCAGCTGGATCGTATCCTGTGTCGTCGGTGCCATGTTCGGCAGTTGGATCGCCGATCCGGAGCAGCTGGGTATGGATTATGCGCTGACAGGTATGTTCGTCGCTCTGCTCGTCCTGCAGCTCGGCCATCTGGCATCCGAGAAATTAAAGCATTATTTGCGCTTGATGGTCTATATGGTCATTGCCATGCTGCTGCTGTCTCTGGTCGTATCTTCCCAACTGGCCGTTATTATTGCGACGGTCATCGTAGCAACAATCGGGGTGGTGACCGAAAAATGACGATACAATGGACGACTCTCATGGTCATCATCGGCTGCGCCCTCGTGACCATGATCCCGCGTGTACTGCCTTTCATAGTCGTACGCAATCTGAACCTGCCGGAATCCGTACTCAAATGGCTGTCCTATATCCCGGTGTGTATCCTGACAGCCCTGGTCGTTGAAAGTCTCCTGATTCAAAATGAAGATTCCCTGCAAATCGACTGGCAGGCCGTCATCGTATTTATCCCCACGCTGGTTATCGCAATCAAAACCCGAAGCCTATCCATCACCGTGATCGCTGGCGTAATCATGATGGCACTGGTACGCTATTTTTTCTAATGCCCCAACCTGATGGAGCCTCATCAGGTTTTTTTGCCGAACTGCTCTAATACACACCAAAGTAATCTCCCCTATTCCAAGGACGCTAACATATCATGAGCGTGTCCGATCCTGCACGTGTTGGGATAGTAACGCCATAGCTGTTCCCTACATTTTTTCCGGCAGACTCTATCATAAGTTGCAATAAATGCAAAAAAAGCGAACAATTTAATACAAAATATAGACGCCGAGCCTACAAGGGTTTGGCGTTTTTTTTATGGCTATTGTGCCAATCCGGGCCATTCCCTTACGAAAAAGCAAAGAGGATGCACATTCCACATGTTCCATTTTCTGTATGGTTAGTACTCAAGAACGGATTTTATGAATCTTCATGATCAATTTCGAATATTTATCTAAAGTAATGGCGCTCTACAGCAGATAATAGAAGAGAATATTTAACTTGTTAAAGTAAACGGGTACTTAATGTGTATTGCATAACGAAGCAAAGCCTAGGCATATAGTACAAGAAGAGATAGGCAGGTAAGGAGACGACAAATGAAAAAGTCCCTCATCAAAATGTTTCAGGAAGAAAACTTTATCGGCGCAGGTGTCATCAAAACGAACCTCTGGTCCATCATTGTTTTTTTGCTGGTTGTGGTGTTTGGGTTATTTTATATGAATCAATCGGTCCGGAACGATTATGCACAGGTCAAGGAAGTGGCGAATTTGCAGATTGCACTGCAGTTGCTTGAAAATGCACTGGTGGATCAGGAGACCGGACAGCGTGGTTACCTGCTGACGCGGGACATTTCCTTTTTGGAGCCTTTTGACCGTGGCAACATGCAGTTTCAGATGATTTCGAGCGATATTATGGAACGTCTGGACAGCCATCCGGAGTACAAGGACAAGATGCAGAAGCTGATCGACACTGGTACCAATTGGAAAGTCAATTACGGGGATAAACAGGTGCATCAGACAATGTCCGGTCATCAGGTGACGAGCGAAGAACTGCAGTCGGGCAAAAAGCAGTTTGATTCTTTCCGGGCGCAGCAGAGCGTGCTGAGCAAGGAATTCGAAGATTTACGCAACTACCTGCGTACCCAGATGCTGAGAAATATTACTATTACACTGTTTGGTATAGGTACGATGTTTATACTGTTCCAATGTATCATGCTGTATTTCATTCAGCGAGGATTGCGGAGGATCACGATCCCGATCGTTCAGCTGGACAAAGCGGTGTCCTCCTATGCAAACGGGAGTATCTCTGCCGAGCTGCCTGCCTATTCGTCTTCCAATGAAATCGGCCGATTGATCCATACGTTTGAAGAGATGCGCCAGGAAATGCAAAAAGACCAGCGTCTGCTCGGTTATACGTACCAGATGATTAACACACTGAATCAGGCCAAATCGGTCCAGCATGTCTATCAGGAGACACTGATGGGCATATGGAACATGATCGAATGCGAGCGAATCTCGATCATTACCCAGAATACCGACCGTACCTTCTCCATCAAATCATCGATCTATCACGGTGTTATCGATCACAAGGAAATCGCTCTGGGCGGAGAGCAAAAGGATGTAAACGAGCTGCTGGAAGGTGGCTTCTCCATGATTCACGAAAACTGGGATGTATACCGTCCGACAGGATCGGTTACCGACTATCTGCATGAAAAGGGAATTCGTTCTTCCATGCATATCATTCTGCGCAAAGAAGCCCGGGTAGTTGGCGTACTCAACCTGATGTCGATGGAACAGGACCATTTCTCGATACAGCAAAAAGTTCAGGTGGAGAAGCTGGCACCAATGATTGTTACTGCAATCGAGAATGCAAGAGAGACGGATAAAATTCAGCGGCTGGCGATGCGCGACGGCCTGACCGGCTTGTGGAACCGCCGCTATTTCGATGAGTCGCTGTACCAGCTGATGAGCCGGAGAGTAAGTGTGGATGCCGAGAGTCATCTGCTCTGTCTGATCCTGCTGGATGTCGATCATTTCAAAAGCTTCAATGACAATTGGGGACATCAGGAAGGGGATCTGGTGCTTAAGCATCTGGGACGTGTGCTGAATGATTACTGTCGTCCGGGAGATATGACGGTGCGTTATGGCGGCGAAGAATTTGCCGTGTTGCTGCCGGACACTTCGCTGTATGAAGCCCGCAGCGTTGCCGAGCGTCTGCGCAAGCTAATCGAACTGGAATCACCATCCCGCAAATATTCCGTTACTGCCAGCTTTGGCGTGGCCGAGTGGGATGGGACCCAGTCTGCAGAACAGCTCATACAGGAGGCGGATGACGCGTTGTACCGAGCCAAGGATGAAGGTCGCAACCGGGTATGCTGCTCCGATACGAAGCGCGGTGACCAGACGAGTGAGGCAGGCTGAGTTACCAGCCGGTAGATCCAATCGATAATTCCTTATATCATCAAACAGCCCTGCTGACATAGACGTCGGCAGGGCTATTCGGCGTTAATGGGAGGATTGCTTGTCAAGAACAAGCAGCAGCATGCTGAAGTCCTGTTCAAAATCCCAGTCCAGATAAGCTGTTTTCAGCGGTCTGCCGAGAAGATCAAGCACCGGCAGTTCTTCGAGGAAACGTCCCAATTCCAGCTCCCGCTTGGACACCCGAAGTGCACTATTGAATCCTTTTTTGATAATCTGTTTTTCCAGGTTGATTAGCTGCCCTTTGCGCAGGATAACCAGAATATGATCGGACAGCCAGAACGAATCTACGGATTTCGGCGTTTTCTGTACGGATTCGGTGATCTGGCTGATCTTCATGTGCAGCTCGGCTTTGCCGGCATACAGATCCTCGTGGGGAGTCTCGGGTTCTGCTTCGAAGATCATGGCAATGACAGCACTGTTATATTCCAGCTTCCAGTCAATAAATACATTCATCACATTGTAACCAAGTGTGGCTTCAATCTTTTTTTGCAATGCAGGAAAAATAAACTGGCTGAGCAAAATGTAAATATGAGTGTAACACTCATCCGGATCGTCGGGCAGTCGTTCATCCCTGGGATCGGTTAGTTCATGCAGCAGAATTGCGGCTGTTTGTTTGTTGGAATACACATGAATTCGATCGGGTCTCTTACCGAACTGACTCTGGCACAGCAGATTAGCCTGTCTAAGGATCGGGTCCAGATGTAGTGGCTGTGACACAGTTAAATCCCCTTTGCAATATATAGTTAAAGTGTATTACCCATAAATAGCAAATTGATAAGCATTTGGATGTATCTTGATATGGAGGGTGTTGTTGTAGAGGAAATAAACGAAGCGAAAAGTCATGATTCTGCTTGGCACTTTGCTGACCGTACAGTCATAAAATAGTCAAAAAGCCTCCGAGACTTACTGCCGGAGGCTTGCATCCTAATTTGAATTACCCATTACTTATACCGAATCAGCTTATACCGAATCAGCTTATAGCCAATCAGCATTACCCCAGCTCCAGACTCAGTACCGGGTCAACAGCCAGTTCTCCTTGGCCCAGCCCAGCTTGCCGGAGCCTGCACCATCAGCAGCAAGCAGACGGGTAACCAGTGTAGCCGGATCATCGGTCTGGTAGTTGTAAGGCAGTGTGCTGAATCGATTCCACGAGAACGGCTTGGCCGGAGCCGGATAAGGAGCGAGCGGGCTGCCGGCGCTGTCGCTATCACCGCGGAATGTCTTGCCATCATTCACATAAATGGTGTCCAGCGCACGGATTTTGCCGGTATAGCTGGCATCGGTCGGGTCCGCCTGATTGTTGCGAATCGGAGAAGCGACATCCATAATACGGGATTTCTCCACCAGCAGTGCGCCATCTTCAGTAGAGATCGCGCCGTTACTGGTTACGGTAAAATGATAACCTTTGGATGTAATCGCCTTTTCCATCGCCGGAGTGATACGCTTCTTGGCTGCGGCGAGACCGGAAGCGTCCATCACAATATTATACGCATGGGCATTACCGCCGCGCAGACGAGGCATCCGGTCCTGAATATCCAGATAATAGTTGTGATGCAGCGTCACTTCCAGATCGGCATTATCCGAGGCAAATTCGGTAGCGCCGACGAGGTGGGTCTTTTTCTGACCGGAGGAGATGGCGATGATATCCTCCATGGTCATGCCAACCGCGCTGCTGCGCAAATAATTGTACATGGGATAGGCGGATTTGCTCGCTTCCATCGCCTCGATTTGCTGTCTGACCCAGCTGCCGCTGTTGCCGTTGTCACCGCGGAAATAGGACCAGGAGATAGTCACGCCGGAACTGCCTTTTTTGACATCGACGATGCCGTCATAGGCTTTGTTGAATGTACAGTGATCGATCCAAACTTTGGAGCTGGCTCCTTCGATGGTGAGATAATCCCAGTCGTTTTTGTCATAATCGCCCTTGGACGCTTCGTCCCATTCCCATAATTCGTCAAATTCCAGATTACGGATGATGAGATTGGAACTGCGTTTGACCGTAATGCCGGTATGCTTGATTTTGGCACCGTTGGCCGAGAAAATGGTCAGTCCGTCAAATCCATCAATACTCAGCTTGCTGACACCGGTTTTCTTGTGCACAGGATGGGTGAGCGGGGCATTATGAGCGGCAAAAGGCGAAGTCTTTGCGGCTGCTGGCAGCTCATTCCAGCCCAGATCCAGATCGTTCATAATCTCGATCACTTTAATACCGGAGTTTTTGCGCAGCGCCTGGGCGAGATCGGTGGCATTGTATACTTTTTTGTAACGGCTGTCGGTCTCCGGGATAATGCCGCCGCCGATATTGCCGGTGGAGAAGCCGGTCAGATTATAGACGTTGTACGGAGAAGCAGCCTGCATTTCCGATAAGATAGCGCTTTCATAAGTGTTGACGGAAACGGAATCGGCAGCATGGGTCTGCGTACCGGATAAAGGCAGAGCAGTCAGTGCCAGTACACCGCTTAACAGCAGGGTCATTCCTTGATGCGGTCTTTTCTTTGTCATTTTATCTTTCTCCTCTTTGGGCAAATGTGGTGGATGGAATATAAGATCAGTTCCCTATATGCAGGATCTGATTCTTTCCTTCTCTGATCTTTCATATTCACAAAATAACACCGGTCTTATAAAAGGAAAAAGAGGAAGTAAGCACTAATTCATAGACCGTAAATGACATATACCGCATATTCCAATCCAATCAGGCATGAATGCTGTTGAATAACGTCAGATTACATATATGTATACCGAAGGGTTGAATATGAAATAATAGAAGCAGAAGCCGGACAGGGAGTAATGGCAGTAAGTGAAGAGGCCCTATAAGAGCGGCCAGACAGCAAAAACCGGAAACGATCTCTGGATAGAGACCATTTCCGGTAGATATCTTGGCTATTGGATTTGGATAAATCAGAAGCCTACGGATGAAGGAGTTCTGCCTTCCGGTAAAGCCTGTCCAGACGATGAAGACTGGGAAGGTGGCGTGGATTGGGAAGATTGTGAAGGCTGTGAAGAAGAACTGTCACTGGATTTGAATCCCTGTACTTCCGTCTTCAGTTCGCCTGCAGAAGTCTGCAGCACTTCTTTCCATTCTTTGACTACACTGATCGCTTCCTGCACGACAGGTGTAATCTCGCGAATCATCTGGATGATTTCCTGACCGCGGCTTGTAGCCAGCTGTGTCTTTTCTTTGGCTGTTACCGCCAGCTCGGAAGCGGAAGAGGCCGCACTTGCTGTACCTGTTTTGAGGCTGTAACGCATATCTTCTCCGGACTTTGGTGCCAGCAGCAATGCCGCCCCTGCTCCTACCAATGCTCCCGTAATAATTCCATATACCAGGTTTTTCGTTTCCATATTGATCTCTCCGTTCGTTATAGTGATAGAAGCTGTGAATAGTTCCTGTCTGGCTATCTACAGCATACTTACCCAATGAAACGGCATTCGCTCACATATCGGCAGAGGAATTCGCAATATTTTATAGAATTGGAGGAAAAGACATGACCCTGCATATTACAGCAGCAATCATGAATGACTATGAATATCTGGTGGCGACGGATATCCATCTGTCCAACACATCAAAAAAGGACCCGGCAGCCTGGCCAGGTCCTTACTTCCATACAAAGGGTCAATAGATGTTCATGCATGCCAATTATGCACATACCCAGCACCATCTGACTCCTGCGATGCTGTTCATTCCCACCCATTCCTGTGTCAGCCGTTCACTGGCACACGCTTGGACAGCAGCTTCTCTGCCGTAATGCCGAGGAACACGCATCCGGTATTCAGCAGCGCCTGTTCGTCGATATCAAAGCGCGGATGATGATGCGGGAAGCCGGTATGTTCGCTTTCATTTTGCGAGCCGACATAGAAGAAGTTACCCGGTTTGTGTTCCAGATAGTAGGCAAAATCTTCCGCACCCATCGACGGTTCCGGAATATCGAACAGCGCTTCTTCGCCCAGCGTGCTGATGACGATCTGACGTACTTCCTCGGCCTGTGCCGGAGGATTTACCACAGCCGGGTAGCCGTGGGTATAATCAATCGTATAGCTCGCCCGCTCGGCGAGGGTAATGCCGTGCACCATCGTACGAATATCGTCTTCAATCTGCTTGCGAACTTCCGGGTCAAAGGTACGCACGGTGCCTTCGATTTTGGCTTTGTCCGCGATTACGTTAAAGGCCGATCCCGCCTGGAAGACGCCAACGGTAACGACCGCAGATTTGAGCGGATTCACATGACGGGAGACAATATGCTGCAGCGAGCTAACCACCTGGCTGCCGATTACGATCGAATCAATCGTCTGATCCGGCTTGGCTCCATGGCCGCCTTTACCCTGAATAGTGATGAAGAATCCATCGGCTGCCGCCATCGACGGGCCGGCGATGACACCGATTCGTCCGAGCGGAAGATAGCTCGCCAGATGGGCACCGTATACTTCGTCCACACCGTCCAGCGCGCCGTCATCAATCATCGCTTTGGCACCGCCGGGAATCTGCTCTTCGGCATGCTGGAAAATAAACCGCACATTGCCTTCCAGCTGCTCCTGATGCATGCTCAATACTTTGGCGACGCCGAGCAGTGCCGCCGTATGACCGTCATGACCGCAGGCATGCATAACACCGTCATTTTGCGAACGGTAAGGAACATCATTCTCCTCATGAATCGGCAGGGCATCAAAGTCCGCACGAAATGCAATCGTCGGTCCGGGCTGTCCACCCTGCAGATCGGCGAGAATGCCGCCTTCACCGACACCGGTACGTACCTGGTAGCCAAATCCGGTGAGCGTATCCGCGATGAACTGGGCAGTCTTCACTTCCTGGAATGACAGTTCCGGGTACTGGTGCATATGTCTGCGCCAGGCGACGATCTGTTCCTGCTGTGCTTTTAGTTCCTGAATCCATTGTTCTTTCATGATGATTCCTCCTGTTCTGTATATCGTCCATCTTTTGATGATAAAATAAATTCCATAATTTACAAGAAAAGAATGACTCTAAATTATCATGCCTCACTTTATATGTCAAATTTGACATTAGAGAAATCGTCCAAAAAATCAGTGATTATCCTGTCAAACCGGTAACAATGGCTAGTCCTCTCTGCATTATAATAGACAGTAAAAATACCGAAGGGAGCTACAACATGACCGAGTGGATACCCTATGAACAGCGACTGGGACATCCCGCCGATTGGCATCATTCCCTACCATTTCATAAATAAATAGCTCGCATTCTGTTTCGCTGCATCATTATTGCTTGAACAATACCATATAGGCAAGACGTAGAGGGAGAGGTGTATACAATGGATACGCAAGAGCATATGCTGGACGAAATTATCAGCTGTATGGCGGTGGGTAAGGATCATCCGGAGATGCAGCGGGTTCAGACCCGTCATCGGCTGAATCTGGTGGATTTCTGGGACATTCCGCCGGGCAGCAAAGTACTGGAGATCGGCTGCGGTCAGGGGGACACAACCGCTGTACTGGCCCATCAGGTTGGCCGGGACGGACTGGTGTACGGGATCGATATCGCATCACCGGATTACGGAAGTCCCGTAACTGTCGGAGACTCAGCCAAATTCCTGCTCAAATCCAAACTCGGCTTCCAGACACGTATGGAATATGGAGTAGATCTGCTGGCACCGGAGACCGATTTCCCGGCAGGTACATTTAGCCACATCGTGCTGTCTCATGCTTCCTGGTACCTGACTTCCAATGAAGAGCTGATAGGCATTTTCCGCAAAATACACAAATGGGGCAAAAAGCTCTGCTTTGCCGAATGGGATACCCAGATCCAGAATATGCATCAGTTCCCGCATCTGCTCTCCATACTGATTCAGGCCAAATACGAATGCTTCAAAGAAAGCAGCTCGGCCAATGTGCGTACGCTGTTTACCCCTCAGGATATTCGCGATGCTGCGGCAGAGGCAGGCTGGATCATCCGGCGCGAGCAGGTTATCGCTGCCAACAATCTGCAGGACGGACAATGGGAGACCGAGACAGTGCTGCGTGATTATGGCAGGGAACTCGATGAGCTGGACCATTTGCCGGATAAATTAAAAATGCTGATCCGCTCGGAAGTCCGGCTGCTGGAAGAATCCATACGCGGTCTGGACCATCTGGAATCGCTGTCCGCCTATGCGATGACAGCAGACAGCGCAGAAATTAAATAGGGCTATGCTGTGAATACGAGCCTTTCTCCACAAGCTGGAGAAAGGCTTTTTTTGCTGTGATCCAAGACAAACAGGATCAGTATGGGATATGTAATATCGTCGATATTTCCCTGGATATTAATTATACATTTATGGAAAATAATTCTTTTCGATGAGGTGTTAAGTGATTATGATTAAGGCAGATTCACTGTAAAAGGAGGTGTGTAACGAATCTCCTGCATATGCAGGCATTTGACGTGGATTCTGGGATAACCGGATAGAGACCAGCAGGATACAGCATACGAATACTATCCGGCGGAGTACGTACTTCAGGCGGATCGGTACAGTATAAAGGAGGCTATTATGACGACGAGATCCAAAGGCTTTAAATGGTACATGTGCTGCTGTATGCTGCTGGTGTTACTATTGCCCGCAGCGGGTCGCTCGAATGCGGATACAATTGAAGATATGCAGGGCAGTACGCTGCCTGCGGGAACGATTTATACAGCCAGCGGCACCCAAGGAGTAACATTTGAACCGGAAAATATAGGCGATGGCAACTGGTACAGCATCTGGAAGCTGAATGCCCGGTATGCCCGTCTGCAGGTTGTTTTTCCCGAAGCGGTTAATATGAAAGCGGTACAATTGTCCACTGGCAGTATAGGCAAACGCTACGAGACGTATACGGTGGAAGGCTTGCAAGATGGGAAATGGAGCCGTCTTGGCAAGAAGACGTATAAACTTGACCCACAAGATTACGTCGCTCTTGATCCGATTCCGGTGCCGGCAGGTTGGTATGATGGTATCCGAATTACAGCTCAGTCTACCCGGCCATATCTGCTGATCAGCGAGCTGCAGTATATTTCGGATCTGAATTCCCCGTCAGGATTGAAGACAACCTATGGCAATCAGCAGCTGCATCTGACCTGGCAGCCGGTATCCGGCGCTTCCGGCTATCGGGTGAGATATGGTCCTGAATCGGGTGTATATACGCAGACACTCGATGTAGCCGCCGATATGTATAGCGGGCTCACCATTCCTAATCTAAACAATCGACAGACCTACTATTTTACAGTAGCTGCTCTGGACGGTGGATCACGAAGCAACTACTCCAATGAAGTGCTCAATATACCGGTCGACGGTTTTGATTTTCCAAGTTATATGACCGCTGGCTCCAATGGTGAGTGGTATCGTCATCCTGTAATTAATACGAGAGATCATAATATGTCCACTATGTGGAGGCATAATGGAAACGATCCGCAGGGCGAGCTGTATTATGAATTTTTCTATCCGCTTTATGTGAGCGAACTTCAGCTCATCGTCTCGGCAGCGGAAGACAGTGACCTGACCTATACCATTTTTAAGGGAAGAGGGTCATCCGAGCAAGTGCTGGCCCAGCGGCAGATTCATCTGGAAGGGGCTAAGTCTCCTGTAGCACTGGAACCTTTTCCTGTGGCGCCGGGCTGGTATACCGATATTAGTGTGCGCATTGAGTCGTCCACCGCGCCAATCTTCGTCAACGAAGTACGTTATAACACCGACCATACCCCGGTACAGAATGTAAAGGCGACGAGCGGGAATGCGCAGCTTCTGCTCACCTGGGATAAGGTAGCCGAAGCCGATCAATACCGGATCACCTATGGCAATGAGTACGGCGATATTGCGCAGACTGAGATGGTGACTGTAAGTGAGGACGCCTATGCTGGTTATACGCTGACAGGTCTGATCAACAATGGCAGTCCTTATTACGTACTGGTACAGGCAGTTGTGAATGGCGAAGACTATGGCTATTCGGAAGTGGCTGTCGCTACGCCGCGAAGCTATAGCACCGGTGACTTCCTGCCGCTGGACACCAAGGTGACCGCATCCGGTTCGTTTGATAATGCTCTGCCGGACTATGCAGCGGATCGCAACCTGCGCCAGGGCTGGGTGCCGGAAAGTGGAGAACACAAAAATGGTACAATCAATTTCGCCTTTTCCCAGCCTATCGATATTCATGCGGTACAGCCGGTGGCTACCGTGCATCCACCGGCAGTACAGCACTATATAATCTATGGTCTCAAAGGCAGGGACTGGATACTGCTGTACGATGGACAGGTACAGGTGCCGTATAATCCGGCAGGCGGTGTGCTGGAGCCAATTCCGGTAACGCCAGGCAAGTATGAGGGGCTGATGCTGGTAATTGATGCATCACCCAATTGGGTGGTGCTGCAGGAACTGCTCGTATTTTATAATCAGCCGGGCAGTTCGGTTCTGGCAGATACGTATGGGGAGCGGGCGGTGCCAACTGTAAGTGATAACACCTACCAATAGCAGCAGTACCTATCGATGGAATTTATCATGAGCGCCCACGTACTATCATTCCCTTTATTCTAATAAGAAAAGGACAATCCCCCTGTAAGCTTCGGCTAAAGAAGCATGCAGGGGGATTGTCAGGTGATACACAGTATGGTTATGAAGGGAAGTGGGCGGTTCTTTATTTGTATATGAATCCGCCGGATGTTCACTGGTTAAGCTGCTTTATGATCGGGAGCGGGTGCTGTAGGTGTGCCGCCATGTTTGGTATGTTTTTTGAAAAGAGTGGCTTTCAGGTAAGGCAGTACCCAGCGGTCCAGACCGATTTTACCGGCATTGGCACCAGCGACGACGATGAAGATCTCGGCCAGCAGCAGGTACGGGTTGGTGCTTACGGTACCCGAGAAGAGGAAGGCAAAGTTCATGACCATGCCCATCAATGCGGCTACTGTAGTGAACGTACCGAGGATCAGTCCCAATCCGACGAGGAATTCGCCGATCGGTACGAGTACATTAAACAGTTCGACATTCGGCAGTGCAAAGTTCTGGAGGAACGCGCCCCAACCTGCCTGGACACTTGGATGCTCGCCGCCGGTGCTGGCGATTGCACCTGTGAGGAACCCGGTGGCGTCGAATCCGCCAGTCAATTTGCCCCAGCCGCCTTCAATCCACTGGAAGCCGATATATACGCGAAGTACAGTCAATAACCACATTGCCACTTTGTTTTCTCTAAGCCATCTGTTCATGATGGATCACTCCTTGGGTTGGTATAGGGTGCCGCTGTAACGGCCCGGTTGGTGAATGTATAATCTGAAGCCTGGTGACTTCGTGTTGGGTGCTTCTTGATGGAAGATGATCATCTCTTTCATGTCTTTATATTAAATTAAAACTAAAATTTAATATGTGATTAAAATCACAATGTTATGTGGAATTTGAAATAAATTTGGAGTGTTGGTTGGAGAAAGGAGAATTTCGCTTACTTGCGGGGGTGGAGAGTTTGGCATAGACCGCTCCGGAAAGGGATAGAGGCACGGCCTCCGGTTAAGCCTGGAGATCCTTGAGTTGTGAGAGAAGATGAGGATCTCCAGGCTTAAAGGTCGTTCGTCGCCCCTACTCCCTTTCCTGCGCTCTGTGCATCGTGCTTCCATTTGTGCATAGCTTCATGAGTATGTTTTTATAATCTCCTTGTTGTACAAGCATAATTAATAATTAAATTGTTATAGGAACACTTGGATAAAAGGCTGCTTATCACGTTATAGTTTATGTATAATCCCACTATTAACGCAGCTTTTTCATAACAAAGCGAAGCAGCCAGACAAGTGCGATCAGTACAACAATCAGCATAATCACTCCGGGAATACCTATGCCACCGAACATAATGAATACCTCCTTGGTCAGTATCGCGTCTATTATCATATCTTATAAGTGAACAAGTACAAATACAAACAAGTGAGAATTCCAACGCTAATTCCTATACCCATTTCATGTCGGCAACTATTCTTTGTATTCGAGCGATTACCGGCTCTTATTCTCTTCTCGCCATTTCTCCAAGCCTTCCAGGATCTGATAGATCCACACAGCTACGGCAATATAACAGGCCAGACTGATCAGATACTTGATCCCATTTTCCAGCGTAAACCAACCGGCGGCCATATCATATTGCAAAAAGGAAAGCCTGCGAAAACTGAAATTGCCGATCACATTAGCCAGCAAAAATGCCAGAATGAACTTGCGAAGTGTTTTCATGGGAGCCTCCTTTGGGATCAGGATAAGCAGGAAGATAAGTAGGCCTGGCTGACAAGTAAGATGGTTCGGCGTTGGTATGGTGGCGCTGTACCTGCATGCATTATGCCAGGATATGGAATGATTATACCCGAATTGTCCGGAAAGATGCTTGCCAGGTAAGGCAAAAACAAGCACGTTTTGCAGAGTGCTTGTTTTTATGAGTAAATTCAGAGAAAGGAAAAAGATATGCTATGGGCAATCCTCTTTATTTTCTCGTTGTACTGGGTTAACGCAATAATTCCATGGCTGTACGTTCTTTATCTGCAATTTCAAGTAAAAGCTGCGATGCTTGCACTAGTTCCTGGTAGTCTTCTGTTCTGCCCGCACGATCAATGGATGCAGACACATTGACCCACATGGGAGCGATATCCGCGAACAAATCATAGGCATGCTCAATTTTGGGCTCTTGCAGCAGGTCGATGCATTCTCTCAAAAAATCCCGATACAAATTCCGAAACAAAGCCCCTCCGGTTCCTGCTTGCTCCATGAGCAGTGCTGTCAGACAGAAATCATGTTCGTGGCTGCCGCTGCGGGAGAACCAATTCAAAATTTCTTTGCTCATTTTTACAATACCTTTATTGCCAATATTACGGATGGGTGGATTCAGATAATCATGGGCGTTTCTGGTCAACGATTTTCGTATAGCAGGAACAAGTGGAGGCAATTTGTCGATGGGCTCAAGCGTAAAAGAACGATTACGGGAACTCATAAATCCTTTGGCATTTCGTGCTGCGGCCAGACTGGATAAGCGTGTTTTCACATCTCCGCCCTGCTGCGCGGTATCCACCATATAGGCATGTTCATCATCATAACCATATAGGACTGCGTAATGTCCGGCAAAATGAACTTTGTTTACAAAATAATCCAGATAATAGGGGTCCAGCTTTAGCCCAACCGGAATTCCGCGTTCAATGCAACTCTGTACGTTTTGCCACGCCTTGTTGACGGAGGATGTTTCTTGAATAGGAACAGTCAAATGGAGACAGTCCGCAAGGTTGGCGATTAATACATCCGGTTTCACCCTTCCTCCTATAAACGGAAATTCCATTCCTTTCGAATCCCAGTATATAAAGCCAAGCCCTTGTCCGAGTCCGAACAGTATCGGCTCAGATAATGGAATTCCTGCATGCTGCAATAAATTGCCTATCGCGGTCGTCTCACAATGATCGCCTTGATAAGGAGTAAAGCTTTCAATGATCGCTGCCATTACTTCATCCTCCTAAATGTAAAACTGATTATTTATAATTACTTGTATTGTAGCCGGCTTTCACTGACAACTGTATGTCATCTTTTAAGAAAAAAGAGTCCATAATTCCATTTTATTCTCTATCCTACGGGCAATAGGAGAGGAGCCCGAACACCGATTGAAGCCGCTGAAGCAAAATTAACTCAATTTGAATCTGCAGGGCTGATTCTCCTACAGATACAAAGGCGCTGATAAAACTCCTAATGAATGGGACAGTAGTGATAGTAACTGCATAGCGAGGAGTCTGCAATACTACGTCGAATAAGAAAATATATAATCAAGAAGTTACTGACAGGAAGCGGTGTTGCAGATGAAACAGTTACGTAACGATACGATAGCCGCAGGGCCACGTCATAGTGTAGGTCTTAAAATGGACGGAATGGTAAGGGCAGTGGGGGATAATAAATACGGTCAATGTAATGTAAGTGATTGGTACGATATCGTCTCGGTGGCTGCCGGTAATGTACATATGGCGGCGAACACAGGGAATGCTCATACCGTCGGTCTTACAACAGACGGTATAGTGGTAGCGACAGGCTGGAATAGACATGGTCAATGCAATACTGGTCACTGGCGCGACATAGCAGCAGTGGCAGCAGGTTGGTGTCGTACCATTGGAGTCCAAGCGGATGGTTCAGTAGTTGCTGTAGGTCGAAATAACGAAGGCGAATGCGACGTAAGTGATTGGTATGATATGGTGGCGGTCACGGCGGGTGACTGGCATACCATAGGTCTCAAATCAGATGGAACAGTTGCGGCTGTCGGTAACAACCAGTATCGTCAATGCAGTATAATGGACTGGTGTGACATGATGGCTGTCTCGGCAGGGTATCTTCACACCATTGGACTCAAATTAAATGGCACTGTTACAGCTGCAGGCTGGAATAAATATGACCAATGTAATGTCAGCGACTGGTCTGATGTAACAGCAGTTGCAGCAGGCAGTTATCATACCGTAGGTCTTAACGCAGACGGTACAGTAGTGGCAGTAGGCTCGAATAAGCATAACCAATGCAATGTAAATGGTTGGCATGATATTAAAGCTATTGCAGCAGGATGCGCCCATACCCTCGGGCTTAAGTCAGATGGCACAATATTAGCTGCAGGTAATAATGATTACGGACAATGCAATGTAATAGAAAGCATCAAATAAGATCCAATCGATGATGCAAAGCGCACTGAAGCAGTTAAAGCAAAACCAGCTCAAACTGAGTACACCCTGCACAACCTCTCCATACTCATATGAAAAAATACCATTTGCCAAAACCAAAACCTTATGATACTTTATATATGTAACCGGTTACAGATTCGAGGTGAGCAGCAAATGACAACCATAAAAGACGTAGCAAGCCATGCAGGTGTATCGGTAGCCACTGTCTCCCGTGTCATCAACGAGACCGGCTATGTTCATGAAGACACCCGGCGCAAAGTTGAAAACGCTATCCAGGAATTGAACTATACGCCCAATGAAGTGGCGCGTTCCCTATACAAACGCAAATCCAGATTGATCGGTCTGCTGCTGCCTGATATTACGAACCCTTATTTTCCACAGCTGGCGCGTGGAGTGGAGGATCGGATGCAGGAGAGCGGATTCCGCTTGATCTTTGGCAATAGTGATGAGAGTCAGATCAAAGAGCAGGATTACATACAGACTTTTGTGCAAAATAACGTAGTCGGTTTGATCTCGTCTACCAATGATCCGGGTTCGGCTTCGTACCGTTCGCTGAAAATTCCGGTTGTGTTTCTGGATCGCATATCGAGTGATCGCCCGGCGGTCTATGCGGACGGCCGGGAAGGCGGGCGGCTGGCGGCGCAGCAGATGGTTCAGCGCGGGAGCCAGCGGATTACGGTGATGCAGGGGCCGGCTCATATTCGTCCGGCGCAGGACCGCTTTCAGGGTGCGATTGAAGTGCTGCAGGATATGGGTATGAACTATCAGGTCACGCAGACTTCATCCTTTTCCTTTACCGAAGCCGATCGGTGGGCGAGAGAGCTGTTCAAGCAGCATCCGGATACTGATGGAGTGATCGCCAGTAATGATATTACGGCCGCAGCCATCATTCAGGAAGCTCATCGTCTCGGCAAAAAGATTCCGTTCGACGTGCAGATTATCGGATTTGATGATACGCCGCTCAGCAATCTGTTATCGCCGGCACTGTCGACGATCCGGCAACCTGCCTATGATATGGGCCGCGCGGCCGCCGATCTGTTGATTCAGCTGATCGAGGGCACTGCCGTAGAGAAGCGTACGATCCAAATGCCGGTGCAGTTTATCGAACGGGAGACGACCCGTCCTCTATCGGAGAGAGAGCCATCTTAATATAAAGTAGTGAAACATGGCGCTATCCATGTCTGCTACAGAAGCTTGCTGATTGTAAATAGCTTTTCCTTTAGATTCAACAAACCGTATCCCAATCTACTATAGTCATAACGAAAGGTGGAATCTTATCATGTCCCAATCTCAACATACATCATCATCCTCTTCTGCCAAAGCCAAAATCTGCGTGATCGGCAGCTGCTCGATGGATCTGGTCGTTACATCTTCCCGGCGGCCGGGTGCAGGCGAGACGGTACTGGGCGAAAGCTTCAAAACGGTCCCGGGCGGCAAAGGAGCCAACCAGGCTGTTGCAGCGGCACGTCTGGGCGCGGAAGTAACAATGATCGGCCGGGTAGGCGATGATCACCTGGGCGAAGCCATTTTGCAAAACTTTAAAGACAATCATGTGAATACTGATTATATGGAACCGGTTACAGATATGGAGAGCGGTACTGCCCATATTATTCTGGCTGAAGGGGACAATAGCATCATCGTGGTCAAGGCTGCCAATGATCATGTCACACCGGATTATGTAGCCAAGGCTGTGAAAGTCATTCAGAGCTCAGATATGGTCATGATTCAGCAGGAGATCCCGGAAGAGACGGTCGCTTATGTAAGCGAGATTTGTGCAAAGGCCAATGTACCGCTGCTATTGAATCCGGCTCCTGCACGTCATGTGAGTGAAGCGGTGATTAACAATGTCTCTTATATCACGCCAAATGAACACGAAGCTGCGGTTCTTTTTGAAGGATTGACTCTGCAGGAAGCACTTCGTCAGCAGCCGAACCGTCTGTTTGTGACCGAGGGCAGCAACGGAGTTCGTTATTATGATGGTGAGCAGGAAGTGGTCGTACCGACTTACAAAGTGGAAGCGGTAGATACCACCGGAGCAGGCGATACATTTAACGCGGCTTTTGGCGTGGCGCTTGCAGAAGGCCAGTCGCTGCAGGATGCTCTGCGTTTTGGTAATCGTGCAGCGTCTCTCTCTGTCACTAAATTCGGTGCCCAGGGCGGAATGCCAACACGCCAGGAAGTGGAGGAACAACTGTAATGAAGAAAAGTGGAATTCTGAACAGTCATATTGCCAAAGTACTCGCAGATCTCGGACATACCGATTATATCGTGATTGCCGATATCGGATTGCCGGTCCCGGAGGGAGTGCCAAAGATCGACCTGGCACTCACCTATGGCGTACCAAGCTTCCGGGATGTGGTACAGGCCATCGCCGCAGACATGGAGATCGAGCAGATCACAATCGCCGAGGAGATGATCGGGCAGAACCGGGAGACTTTTACCTATATGCAAAGGGAATTTGGCAATATTCCATTGTCGACATGCAGCCATGAGCAATTCAAGCGTCACAGCCAGCAGGCCAAAGTGATTATCCGCACCGGTGAGTCCAGACCGTATGCCAACTGCATTTTACATGCGGGTGTATATTTTGGAGCTGAAGCGCAGAAGTGACAGTAATAGGTAACCGGTTACAGAAATAAGAAAGCAGCAGATTCAAAGGAGGCATTGTATATGCAGATTCAGATGAATGGTATTTACAAATCCTTCGGTACAAACCAAGTTTTGAGCGGGGTTGATTTTGATCTCCGTCCAGGCGAAGTTCATGCACTGATGGGTGAAAATGGAGCGGGCAAATCAACGTTGATGAACATTTTGATAGGTCTGCATGAGCGTGATCAGGGAACGATCGTGATCGACGGTGAGGAGACATATTTTGATAATCCCAAAGTGGCCGAGCAGAAAGGGATCGCTTTTATCCACCAGGAGCTGAATATCTGGCGCGATATGACGGTGCTGGAGAATTTATTTATCGGTAAAGAGATGACTTCCAAATGGGGCTTGCTCAACACCAGACAAATGAAAACGCTAGCAAAAGAGCAGTTCCGCAAACTGGCGGTCGATCTTCCTCTGCAGGGCGAAGCGGGAGACTGTTCCGTCGGCCAGCAGCAGATGATCGAGATCGCCAAAGCGCTGATGACCGATGCCAAAGTAATCGTAATGGATGAACCGACGGCAGCGCTCACCGAACGAGAGATTCAGAAGCTGTTCGAAGTGATTGCTTCCCTCAAAAAAGAAGGCGTCTCGATCGTCTATATCTCGCACCGGATGGAGGAGATTTTCGCGATTTGTGACCGGATTACGATTATGCGGGATGGCAAAACGGTAGATACCAAGGAGATTCCGCATACCAACTTTGATGAAGTCGTGAAAAAGATGGTCGGACGCGAGCTGACCGAACGTTATCCGGTACGATCCCCGCATCCCGGCGAAGTGATCCTGGAAGTGAAGGAAGCGAGCAAAAAAGGCCAGTTTCGTAATGTGAGCTTTACCGTACGTGCGGGAGAGATCGTCGGCTTCTCCGGTCTGATGGGTTCGGGACGGACCGAGATTATGCGCACCCTGTTCGGCCTTGATACGCTGGACAGCGGAGAAATATGGATACGCGGCAAAAAAGTGACTATTCGCAGACCGGATGATGCGGTCAAGCACGGAATCGGCTTTATTACCGAAGACCGCAAGGATGAAGGGCTCGTACTGGACTTCTCCATTCGTGAAAATATGGCGCTGCCCAACCTGTTCAGCTTCTCGTCCAAAGGATTCATTTCCGGCAAAAAAGAAGCTGAATTCGTCGACACGCTGATCAAGCGGCTGCAGGTCAAAACGCAGTCGGCCGAGACGCCTGCACGCAGCCTCTCCGGCGGTAACCAGCAAAAAGTCGTTATCGCCAAATGGATCGGCATCGGACCGAGTCTGCTCATTCTGGACGAACCGACCCGCGGAGTCGACGTGGGCGCCAAGCGTGAAATCTATCAGTTGATGAATGAACTGACCGATCGCGGGGTCGCCATCATCATGGTGTCTTCCGAACTGCCGGAGGTGCTGGGGATGAGTGACCGGATCGTAGTCGTTCATGAAGGGCGAATCAGCGGGGAACTGTCCAGCCAGGACGCTACCCAGGAAACTATTATGACGCTAGCTACAGGAGGACAGTGATATGTCAACGATAACCAAAGAAAAATCGGAGAAAAACTTCAAATTATCCAATGTTACACAGAAGCTCGGCCCATTGCTGGGATTCATTATTCTGGTCATTATTGTATCGGTATTGAACCCCGGCTTCTTGGAACCGCTTAATATTTTGAACCTGCTGCGTCAGGTTGCGATTAATGCGCTGATTGCATTTGGTATGACCTTTGTTATTTTGACCGGCGGTATCGACTTGTCGGTCGGTTCGATTCTGGCGCTATCCAGTGCGTTTGTAGCGAATCTGATGCTGGCAGGCGTGGACCCGATTCTGGCGATTATTATCGGTTGTGCCGCAGGTGGCGTGATGGGGATGGTTAATGGACTCATGATCACCAAGGGCAAAATGGCACCATTTATCGCCACACTGGCGACGATGACCATCTTCCGCGGACTGACGCTTGTCTACACCAACGGTAATCCGATTACGGGGCTCGGCGACAGCATGGCATTCCAGCTGTTTGGACGCGGTTATTTCCTCGGCATTCCGGTGCCGGCGATTACGATGGCGATTGCTTTTATCATCCTGTGGGTGATCCTGCACAAAACGCCTTTTGGCCGTAAAACGTACGCAATCGGCGGTAACGAGAAAGCGGCGATTGTATCCGGTATCAAAGTACCGCGTGTCAAAATCATGATTTATTCGCTGGCTGGTGCATTATCCGCACTCGCCGGGGCAATCCTGACTTCCCGTCTTAATTCGGCACAGCCGACAGCAGGTACATCATACGAGCTGGATGCGATTGCAGCGGTAGTGCTCGGTGGCACGAGTCTGTCCGGTGGACGCGGACGCATTGTCGGTACGCTGATCGGTGCGCTCATCATCGGTACACTGAACAACGGTCTGAATCTGCTCGGTGTATCTTCGTTCTACCAGATGGTCGTCAAAGGGATCGTTATCGTCATCGCTGTATTGATCGATCGCAAAAAGTCGGCATAACCGATAGATTTTAAAAAGGAAAAGAGGAATCAGGCATGAAAAAAATCGTACCTTTACTGGCCGCTGTCATGATCGTTGTGCTGCTCTCCGGCTGCTCCCTGCAGCCGCCGGAATGGGCCAAATCGGAAAAGTCGGCCAAACCCGGTGAAATCAAAATCGGACTGTCTATCTCCACACTGAACAATCCATTTTTCGTATCGCTCAAAGACGGTGTCATGAAGGAAGCGAAAAAGCTGAATATCGAAGTGATCGTCGTCGATGCACAGAATGATTCGGCCAAGCAAAGCAATGATGTCGATGATCTGATGCAGCAGGGTGTGGATGCGCTGCTGATCAACCCGACCGATTCCGCCGCCATCTCGGCAGCTGTGCAATCAGCGAACGGACTGGATATTCCGGTCGTTACGCTGGACCGCTCCGCAGATAAGGGCGATGTCAAAGCATTGGTCGCTTCGGATAATGCCAAAGGCGGCAAAATGGCAGCCGAATACATCGTCAAGGAACTCGGCAAAGACGCCAAAGTCATCGAGCTGCAGGGTGTACCGGGCGCATCCGCTACCCGTGAACGCGGTAAAGGATTCCACGATGTAGCCGATAAAGAACTGGATGTCGTCGCCAGCCAGGCGGCAGACTTTGACCGTACCAAAGGTCTGACTGTAATGGAGAATCTGCTGCAGGGCAATCCGGATGTACAGGCCGTATTCGCTCATAATGACGAGATGGCACTCGGTGCGATCGAAGCGATCCAGAGCTCCGGCAAGGACATTCCCGTGATCGGATTCGACGGCAACGAAGACGCGCTGAATTCGATCAAGGAAGGCAAACTGACCGCTACCGTAGCCCAGCAGCCCGAACTGATCGGACAAATGGCTGTAGATGCCGCGCGCGATGTGCTGCAGGGCAAAACGGTCGAGAAGTCGATCCCTGCTCCGCTGAAGCTGGTGACCAAGGAAGATCAGTAAGCCGTGCTAATGCGTTAACCTCCAATATGAATGTAAAAGACAGTTCTTCCCTATCGATTCCCCGGTCCTGACGCTTTGAACAGCGTTCGGGCCGGGGAACTTTTTTCATTATTAAGAGGGATATTAACTCTTTGTTGAAAAGATATTAATTCTTCCACAACCGCTACCCATCTACGTCCATGTTAGGTATAATTTAACAATGTCCATTTGTACATCATTCTGACAGACGCAAAGAAAGGAACCTGATAACGATGCGCAATAACCAGCAAATGATGGATCTGATCCTGAACTATGCCCGTGATGATGAGCGTATCCGGGCTGTCGCCATGAACGGTTCCCGGGTGAATGAGAATGCACCGGAAGACCCTTTTCAGGATTATGATGTGGTGTATCTGGTCACGGATGTGGATTCCTTTACCTCGGATCATGGCTGGGTGGATTATTTTGGCGAGCGGCTGATCATGCAGATGCCGGATAACTCTACATCAGAGCCGCCTCATCCCAGCGGCAGCTTTGCCTACCTGATGCTGTTCGCCGATGGCAACCGGATCGATCTGCGGCTACTGCCGATTCAGCAGCGTGAAGCCTATCTGCAGGAGGACAAGCTCACGGTCTTGCTGCTGGACAAGGATGGAATCATACCGGCTCTGCCGGAACCGACAGATGAGGACTACCGGGTAGCCCAGCCGACAGCGGCCCAATTTGCGGAGTGCTGCAATGAATTCTGGTGGGTATCCACCTATATTGCCAAAGGGCTGTGGCGGCGCGAGATGCTGTACGCGCTCGATCATCTGGATAGGTACGTACGTCCAATGCTGATCCGGATGCTGTCCTGGCAGGCAGGAGATCGGTATGGATGGCAGATCAGTATCGGCAAAAGCGGCAAATATCTGGATAAGTATGTATCGGCAGAGGATTGGCAGGCACTGCTGGCTACCTACTCCTGTGCGGAGGAGGAGTCTGTCTGGCAGGCGGTATTTGCAATGACCGATCTGTTCAGTCGAACGGCCCGGCAGGTGGCTTCCTGTCTGGGACTGGAATATAATAGGGAAGAAGAAGGAAATGTAACTGCCTATCTGCGTCATGTAGCAGGATTACCGCATGATGCCACACACATTTACCCGGACTGATTACATATACAGGCGAGGATTCCGAACGGACTGAACGTTACAGGTTACGGTACAAGTTACGGAAGAGATTCGTCCCATAGAGAGAGGAATACCCTAATGAGAATGCGAGCAATTGATATTTTTGAATTTCCCACCAATCTGGGACTGCGACAGCTGGACCCGGATCACGAACCGGGCGTCAACCGGATGCCGGAATGGCTGCATCAGCATGGACTTCATGAACGGCTGCAGGCCGAGCATGTATTTCGCCTGGAACCGCCGGCTTATGGGATGGAGCAGGATGAGCCTTCAGGCATACTGAATGTGGAGGCTGCTTCGGATTATGCGATTCGTCAGGCGCAGCTGATGAGCCGCCAGCTGGAGCGGGACAGCTTCAAGCTGATCCTCGGCGGTGACTGCAGCATACTGATCGGCAGTACACTGGCCCTGAAGCAGCGAGACAAATACGGTCTGTTCTTCCTGGATGGACATACGGATTATATAACACCTGATCTCTCGCAGACCGGAGGCATTGCCGGGATGGATCTGGCGATTGCTGCCGGAGTAGGCGATGAGCGGCTGACCAATCTGGAACAGTGCAAGCCCTATGTGGAGCCGCAGCATATCTTCTGTGTCGGCAACCGGGAATATGATCAGGCTTATGTGAAGCCAGTCCTGAAATCGGACGTGCATTATTACGATCTGGCACGCGTGCGCAGCGAAGGCATTCAGCCGATGATCGAGTCCTTTTTGGCGATGATGAATGAACAGGAACTGGATGGTTTCCTGATCCATCTGGATGTGGATGTGCTGAATGATACGCTGATGCCAGCGGTCGACAGCCGGCAGCCGGATGGACTGAGTTATGACGAACTTGCGGAAATACTCATTTCGCTCGTCTCCCACCGGCTCGCTGTCGGGATGGAAGTAAGCATTCTTGATCCTTCGCTGGATCCGGATGGACAATATACCGCAGCTCTGGTCAATCATTTGACCGATGTGCTGGATCATATGTAACCGCAAAAAGACGACAGCTATCATCCTGTCGTCTTTTGACTTTGTCATGATATTGTCGTCTGTTGGGTCTTATAGCAGGCCGTCTAGCCGTTCAACTGTTGGATCTGTTCCCAGCGCTGTTCATACTGTTCATGAATACGGCGTATCTGCTGATCATGCAAAATGGTCTGGGCGATATTACGCTCCAGCATGGCGACGACACGGATCTGGTCGGCGATCTGCTGCAGCCGGGTGATCCGCTCATCGGTGGACGGCGCGATCTTCCGGTACGATTCCCGGATAGCGCTCCAGCTGCGCACACTTTGCTGAAAACCATTCAAAATGAGCTTCAGTGGTTCCTTCGACGGATCTGCGAGATGTTCGAGCAGCAGCAGGAACTGAATCCGCGCCTGCATCACCAGCAGCATCTCCAGCTGCAGATGTTCTTCGGCCTCCGAGACGGCAGTGGCAGCATGCTGCTGTTCCAGCTGATCCAGTTCGACCAGCCGCTCCGCCAGCACATCCATCGAATCAAAGACCGGGATGCTGCCATCTTCATGCCCCAGATTACGCCGGGCGCACTGGATCAGCAAAGTGTACGGATCAATGGCAGCTGACAGAGTGCTTTCCGCTAATGGTGTAAAGGTAATCAGATCGCCGGTAAATCCGGCTTCAAATTCCGCAAATGGCTGCGCATGATTTTGTGTCAGATAGGCTACATCAGTGCAGCGCAGCTGATGGGATAATTCCTCATGGTGGGTCACAATATAGAAATGGGCATTATGTAGCTGCTGATAATTCTGTTTGAGCCAGGAGCAGTAAAAGGTATCGCCCTTGACGAGTACAGGACGCTGCTGCCGGCTTTCCTGCTGAATGATCTCCAGTGCCTGCTGGGTAGACTGGTTTCGGTGAATCCGCTGCTGCAGCTGGCTGGCATTAAGAATCTGCTCATATGTAGTGTGATACGCTCGTGCTTCCTGTCCGAGTGCCTGATATTCCAGCGGTACATGAGCCTGATACTCAGGGAAGGTCCAGGCATGGGCAAAAGCCTGCAAATAGCCGCGGTTAAAATAAGAGGCAATCGTCGCCATGTTGCCGATCAGATTCGCCCGTTCAAAGCCGGGCAGAGGCTTCAGCAAAAAGCTGTAATCGTTCGACATCAATCGAGTCCTCCTTCGTGTTGTTCGTTATCATTATATAATAGTTCAGTTAATTAATGAAATAATCCGCACGGCTCACTTAACGTTGACATCCAAAATAAGGGTGTGATATATAAAAGATAGGGTTTAGCACTCTGTTCTTACGAGTGCTAAATTAACGGATTGGAAGCAAGTGCATAAGCACTTACATATACTCATGAAGGGAGCAATAATCGTTATGACGAAAAAGCAATTTCAGGCAGAATCCAAGCGTCTGCTGGAGATGATGATTAACTCGATCTACACACACCGGGAGATTTTCCTGCGGGAGCTGATCTCCAACGCAAGTGATGCCATCGACAAGATCTACTACAAGGCACTGACCGACGACCAGCTCACATTCAACAAAGAGGACTACTTTATTAAGATTACACCGGATAAAGCCGCCAGAACCCTCACAATTACCGATACCGGGATCGGGATGACCGAAGAAGAGCTGGAGAACAATCTGGGTGTCATCGCCAAGAGCGGATCGCTTGCTTTTAAAAAGGAAAATGAAGCTCAGGATGGTCACAATATTATCGGGCAATTCGGGGTCGGCTTCTATGCAGCCTTTATGGTAGCGGATGAAGTGACCGTCATTACACGCGCACTGGGCAGTGAC
The DNA here is from genome assembly GCF_000971965.1 of Paenibacillus wulumuqiensis. GTDB lineage: Bacteria > Bacillota > Bacilli > Paenibacillales > Paenibacillaceae > Saccharibacillus > Saccharibacillus wulumuqiensis. The sequence continues at coordinate 164,684 of NZ_LAQP01000016.1, read as the reverse complement.
CAGGCATACCGCTGGTATTCCAATGGAGCGGACGGTTATACGATCGAACCGGCAGATAAGGATACTGTAGGTACCGATATTATTCTGAAAGTGAAAGAAAACACCGAAGATGATCAGTATGATGAGTATCTGGAAGAATACCGTCTGCGCACGATCATCAAGAAATATTCAGACTTTATCCGTTATCCGATCAAGATGGATATCACCAGCAGTCGTCCGGCCGAGAAGCAGGAAGGTGATGCGGAAGACAAAGCACCGGAATACGTGGATTATACCGAAGAACAGACGATCAACAGCATGATCCCGATCTGGCGCAAAAACAAAAGCGAACTGACCGACGAAGACTACAATAACTTCTATCAGGAGAAACGCTATGGCTTCGACAAGCCGCTCAAGCATGTGCATATCAGTGCTGACGGTGCTGTCGTATACAACGCGATCCTGTTTATCCCGGAAAATACGCCGTTCGATTATTACACCAAAGAGTACGAAAAAGGCCTGGAACTGTACTCTAACGGCGTACTGATCATGGACAAATGTGGCGACCTGCTGCCGGATTACTTCAGCTTTGTCAAAGGGATGGTTGATTCCGAAGACCTGTCGCTCAACATCTCCCGTGAACTGCTCCAGCATGACCGCCAGCTGAAGCTGATCGCCAAAAACATCAAAAACAAAATCAAATCACAGCTGCAAAGCATGATCCGGGACGAGCGCGAGAACTATGAGAAGTTCTATACTTCTTTTGGCCGTCAGCTCAAGTTCGGTGTGTACAATAACTACGGCATGCATAAGGACGATCTGCAGGATCTGCTGATGTTCCATTCATCCAAAGAGAAGAAGCTGGTTACACTGGATGAGTACGTATCCCGTATGCCGGAAGATCAGAAGTATATCTACTATGCAGCCGGTGATTCCATTGAGCGCATCGAGAAGCTGCCGCAGACCGAGATGGTCTCCGACAAAGGCTACGAAATCCTGTACCTGACCGACGATATCGATGAATTCGCACTCAAAGTGATTGCTGCATACAAGGAAAAAGAATTCAAATCCGTATCCAGCGGCGACCTCGGTATCGAGCCGGACGAGAAGGATGAAGCGGCACAGGCAGAGGAGAATGACAACAAAGAGCTGTTCGAAGCGATGAAAGAAACGCTGGGCGGCAAAGTGAAAAACGTTAAAGCATCCAAACGCCTCAAATCCCATCCGGTCTGCCTGTCCACAGACGGCGAACTGTCGATCGAGATGGAGAAAATCCTGCAAATGATGCCAAACGGACAGGATGTCAAAGCCGAAAAAGTACTCGAAATCAACGTCAACCACGACGTATTCCAGTCCCTGAAAAAAGCGTATGAAGGCGACAAGGAGAAGCTGGGATTGTACACCAATCTGCTGTACAATCAGGCGCTGCTGATCGAAGGCCTGCCGATTCAGGACCCGGTTGAGTTTACGAATGATATTTGCAAAGTGATGGTGTAAGGTTAATCTGGTTTAATGTTCTACAAAGTAAAAGCACTACGAGCTGAATTCTCAGCTTGTAGTGCTTTTTTGCATCAAACTATTGAGCTTTGGACTATTAGAAAACTACATTATGTAACATTTTTTAGTTTATTACGTTAATAAATAAAACTTCTAAGGAGCTAATACTATGAAAATGTACAAGATTATATTATCGCTTTTTCTTTTAATCGTATTTTGCTTTCCTAAGGAAAGTAGTGCCCAAGCAGCAACAAAAGCCACATCTCCACCTATATTAAAAATCAATCAATATTATATCCTTTTTACCTATCCAACCTCTCCATACGTTGATAAAAACAACCGCCTTCTCGTTCCATTGCGTTCGTTAAGTGATTTGCTAGGGGCGGAGGTTTCATATAATGGAAGTTCCAAAACAGCCAATATCAAATTAAATGGCCATAATCTAATGGTCACTACTAATTCTAAAGATGTAGTCATTGATCAGGTTGCGAAACAAATGGATACAATACCTGTTCAAAAAATGAATTCTTTATTTGTTCCTCTTAAGGTATTACTCGAATATTTGGATGTAAAAGGGAATTATAATGCAGACAGCAAATTAATTGAATTAAATGATCCTCATTATATGAAGAGTACTAAACAATTAACTCAAGAGACACAAGATAGAGCTAATCTAGATGAAAATCAGACTGCTTTTACAATTACATCTTATAAAGTAGATATTTCTTCTAGCGATCCAAAAAATAATATCTGGAGAGGTAGCTTAACTTATACTGCTAAAAACGTTACAGATCATACCATTGAGCAAGGAAAAGAAGACGTTCATTCAGTTTATATGCTTGCTAATGGCAACTCGCAGGCAGAACTTTACAATTATAAGAGAGAAAATCATCAAGCAGTAAAATCTGGTGGCTCTATTACTAAAAAAAGAAAACTTATTGGTAATGCCAACCTAAGTTATATTATTGTTAAGCCTTACGCTGTAAATTAATTTTATATATTTTAAATCACATTAAGCCTTCTAAGCTAAAAACGCGTTAACATTCGACCATTCGACTAAGCAGAGTTTACTTTTAAGCTTCAACATTATGGTTGAATGATTGGGACGTGTCTGAAAACTAATGATTGATTACGTTTAAAATAGGCGCGGCATACACAAAAGTTAATAGGCTAAGTGGTCTAACTATAAATAATTAAAAAGCCGGAAGCTTTGGTCATAACCCTGTTAAGTAGACAAGAAAAAAGAGACACTATTATGCTGCGACCGTTTCTCGGTATTCCACCGGGGAACGGTCGTTTAGTTTATTCTGAAAGCGTTCGTGGTTATAAAATGAAACGTATTCTTGGATAGCTTGTTTCAAGTCAGAAACCGATTCTAGATGTGTTAAATATATTTTTTCGGTTTTCAGATGTGAAAAGAACGATTCGATACAGGCATTGTCAAGGCAGTTTCCACGTCTAGAATGGCTGCCGACGATTCCAAGTCGGCAAGTTTACGGTTAAACGGCTTTGAGGTGTATTGAAATCCCTGATCAGAATGCAGGAGGGCATCCGTTAGATCTGTTTTCTCACAGAGCATGTCTACTGTTTTGGTAACCAGCAAGAGATCATTTCGCTCGGACAAATGCCAAGCCACAACCTCGTTGTTATATAAATCCTGGATTGCGGAGAGATACACAAAACGCTCTCCCACACGAATGTATGTAATGTCAGTAACTCGTTTACGCAGCGGTGCCTCTTGCTGAAATTGGCTGGCCTTCGCGGTACCGCTTTACCCATACTTCTACCTGTGATTTATTTCGAATTCCAAGTTGTCTGGCCACCTCTCGGTACGATATGTTTCCCCTCGGTAACCCGTCTAACGGCTTGCATTTTTAGCTCTTCAGGATAACGGTTATTCATACGGCCTGTTTTCCCCACAAAAAATCCCCTCCAGTCTCCAATGTTTAAGTCCATCTTACCAGATGTCTTTTTTACATTGTCTACCATGAGGGGATAATACCAGCTGCATATGCAGTCTCCGGCTTTTTGATAGTTGTATTCCTTTTGATTAGATAAATGGGTTGTTATTTCGTACCGTAAATGTCGGCTTCCTTGAGATAGTCATCCTTGACGACGGTATCACGGATATTGTCAGCGGTCACAGCGGTAGGCTCCAGCAGGATGGAAGGGACGTCGATTTTGCCGTTGTTCACCTGGCTGGTTGTCTGGATGGCTGTACCCTGTGCTACCTGCAGCGCCATATCGGCAGCCTGTTTGGCGATGGCTGTGATCGGCTTGTAAATGGTCATCGCCTGGGTACCTTTGGCAACGCGCTGTACACCTGCGAGTTCGGCATCCTGTCCGGATACAGGCACACCGCTGACGCCTGCGGCCTGCAGTGAATTAATGACCCCACCGGCTGTTCCGTCATTGGCTGCGACGACCGCATCGATCTTATTACCGTTTTGCTGGAGGGCGGAAGCCATATTTTTCTGTGCAGTGGCCGGGTCCCAGCCTTCGGTGTACTGGTCATACACGAGGCGAATATCGCCTTTGTCGATCAATGGCTGTAATACGCTCATGGCACCCTGGCGGAACAGGATGGCATTATTATCGGTTTTGGCACCGCCGATATAGGCATAGCTGCCGGTCGGCTGACGTTTGACGATTTCCTGTGCCTGCATTACGCCAACCTTCTCGTTATCAAAAGACACATAGTAGTCGACATCCGCGTTTTTGATCAACCGGTCATAGGAGACGACTTTGATTCCGGCGGCGTGGGCTTTTTCGACGATAGCAGCGGATTTCTCGGCATCATGAGGCACAACGACGAGCACATCGACCCCTTCATGGATGAGCAGTTCAGCTTGCTTGAGCTGTACATCGTCCAGCCCGTTGGCTGCGAGCGTCTTGACCCGGCCGCCCTGGTCCTGAATTTCTTTCTCGAACAATGCTTTGTCTTTGTACCAGCGCTCTTCTTTGAGTGTATCGAGAACGAAGCCTACATAAGGCTTGTCATCCGGTGTCAATTTGACCTTGGCAGGGTCGGAAGTCGGAGCAGCCGGTGCCGGTCCGCAGGCGGTCGACAGTACGGCAGTGGCAAGCAGCATCGTTCCAAGCAGTGTTTTGGTTTTTCTCATGTTATATCCTCCTGATATCGGCTTCATCTACAGATGGAAGCGTCCGATCATGGTATTCATTCGTTCGACCATTTCCTTGAGCTGCAGGGCGCTGCTGGAGATATGATCGATGGAAGCTTTCTGTTCATGGACGGAAGCTGAGATCTCCTCGGCACCTGCCGCCGACTCTTCGGAAATGGCGGCACTGTTGTTGACCGCTTCATTAATCTGGCTGCTGGCGCTCTGGGCATGCTGTACCGTATCGGAAATGGCACTGACGCGTCCGGTCATGTCTTCAATATACTGCTTGATCTCGGCAAAGTACTGTCCGGTGATCTCGATCTTCTGTGTACCTTCGGATACTTCCGCATAGCCCTGCTTCAGTTCCTGGGACATGACGGTAGATTGTTCCTGAATGTCGCTAATCACGCCGGTAATATCTTCGACCGAGCGGGAGACTTCTTCCGACAATTTGCGGATTTCTCCGGCGACGACCGCGAATCCTTTGCCGGCTTCACCTGCGCGTGCCGCTTCAATGGAAGCATTCAGCGCCAGCAGGTTGGTCTGCTTGGCAATCGATTTGATCACATCGGTAATTTCCGTAATGGAATGCGTTTTGGCTTCAAGACTGGCTACTTTATCTACAGATTGGTTCATGACCTGATTGATCACGCTCATCTGTTCCAGGGAAGCTTTCATCTGATGGTCGCCTTTGATGGAAGCACTGAGGGCTTCATCGGAGAAGGTGACGAGTTCTTCGCTGTGGGCACGGGCACGATCCAGACGTCCGCTGAACTCGTGCGTACTTTCGGCAATTTCTGTTGTTTCGTTTGCCTGGCTGCTGGCTCCGGAAGCAAGTTCCTCGATAGTGATGGCGATCTGTTCGCTGCTTTCTTTGACTCTGCCGGATACATCGGACAATGCGGTTCCGTGAGTATCCATTTCCACAGCGAGCACCTGCACTTCACGGATCATATTTTGCAGGGAAGAACCCATTCGGTTAATCGAGTCGGACAGCAGCCCGATCTCGTCATTGCCGGTATAGAGAAGCGGTTCATTATTCAGCTGACCTTCGGCGATACGGTCGCTCGCCTGAACGACTTTGTTCAATTCCCGGTTGATGCGGCGGCTGATCACATACATGAGGACAAAGCCGATTACAATAGAGGCAATTCCGGATACGACGAGCAGGGTGACGGTACTGGTCATGCCTTTTTTGGTCTGCTCGATGGATTGGCCGCTCTCCCGGCTGGCGACTTCCTTGAGCTGATTGCCGGCTTCCATCGTTTGTGCTTTCAGCTGTTCAGCTTCTGTCTGGAGTTTGCCGAAGCTCTGGGTATTGATATTTTGTACATTGGGAACGATGGTACTGAAGAAGTATTGATCCAGCTTGTCATTGTTCTCCAGGATCTGATTAAATGTCTGCATCTGTTCGGCACTGAGCAGCGTTTTGGCTTGCTTGGCGATCTCCGTGAATTTCATGCTGTCATCCAGATAATTGGATAAAATCCGATCTTCGGACAGTAATATATATTCAGGAATATGATTGTATTTCTGGTTGTACAAAGACAGCAGCTCGGAGATGTTCATCGCTCCCCAACTCTTCATACTGGATGTCTCCATTGTTTTCCGGGCGTTCTGTAGTACCGTATAGGTAGCGGCGACAGATGCCAGGAAAATAACCGATACCAGAGCGAAAATAAGCATATACTTCATGCCGATTTTCAGATTGCTCCATTTCCATTTTGTAATCAAATTGACTCCCCCTGATCTAGTAATACTTAACATAAAATGTAATCACGTATTTATATCGGTCAAAAGGAGCAGGGACTAAATAGCTAAGCGAGCTATAAAAGAGTAAGTATCCAGCTAAAAGGTAGCGTTTTCACTAAAATGGTGACAGGACAAGTCGGAGTCTGATTTTTATGGAAATACATAAAGAGAAGTAACCAATTCAGAAGCAAAAAAGCGTAAAATGAATTATGAAATGAAACCGAGGTACTTTTCCATATTTGTTATAAAAAGAGATTAGTAGAATAGATTTGCCAAGCGGCAGAGTCATTTGAACGTTACACAAGACAGCCCAATGTATTTCAACAATTAGGTAGCAAGATTGGAAGGAGAGATCATATGTCTAACCATAACGGCCTGGAATTAACAGAAACCCACTGGCAAGCGATCATCCGTAACGATGCCTCCTACGACGGTATTTTCTTTTACGCGGTTAAGACTACCCGCATTTTCTGCAGACCATCCTGCAAATCACGTATGCCCAACCGGGAGAATGTAAAGGTCTTCCGAAATGGACAGGAAGCGCTGGATGCCGGATTCCATGCCTGCAAAAGATGCCAGCCGGATCAGCTGCAGCCGCCGCGCACCGAATGGGTCGAAGATGTGGCTCTGCTGATCGAACAGCGCTATGCGGAAAATTGGAGTCTGGATGATCTGTCCCGGGAAGTCAGTGTAAGCCCGTTTCATTTGCAGCGCTCGTTCACGGAACTCAAAGGCTGCTCTCCCGCCGAATACCTCCAGTCCATACGCCTGCAGCAGGCGGCAGGGCTATTGCGGGAGACACAGAAGACCGTCTCCGAGATCGGCATGGATGTAGGCTTCCTGAATCCCGCCTATTTTGCCACCCTGTTCAAAAAGAAAAACGGGCAGACTCCCACCGCTTATCGGCTGCGGATGTACAGCAGCAATGAACAAGCAAGATAACAAAAGACGGATCACTCCCGCCTCTTTTATACTGGGCATAACCTGTTACAGAGGAGTGATCCCATGCACCAAACTATCGATCCAAGCATGCTGTATTTCGGCACACCGGTCGTACTGATCAGTACCCTGAATGAAGACGGAACACCCAATCTGGCACCGATCTCATCGATCTGGTGGCTGAACCATTCCTGCATGATCGGCATGTCCAGCCGCTCCCAGACGATGCTGAATCTGCAAAGAGAGCAGCAGTGCGTACTGAACCTGCCTTCCGCCGACCAGGTCCATGCAGTCGACCGCCTGGCACTCACAACCGGCAGAACGCCAGTACCGGAATACAAAGCAGCGATGGGTTACATACACGAACCCGACAAATTCACCAGCGCCGGCCTGCACCCGCTGCAAGCCGATCAGGTCAATGCGCCAAGAGTACAGGAATGCCCTGTGCAGATGGAAGCCGTCGTCGAACAAATCCATGCCTTTGACAACAAGGGCACCGGCCATATCAACGCTGTTGAACTGCGAATCGCCAAGGTACATATTGAGGAATCCCTGCTCACGCCCCCTCGCAACCATATCAATCCGGACCGCTGGAAGCCGCTGATGATGAGCTTCTGCGAATTCTACACCCTTGGAGAAAAGCTGCATCCATCCCGTCTGGCTGCCCCTTTTATGAACAGCCATGACTAATCTTAATTGCGCAGCCTGTTCACCATTACCGTCGATGGGACAATTGGTGATACAAGCGTACAGGGCAAATTGAACGATGCAGCTAATGACGCTAGAAGTACCAGACCTGCAACCTCACCGCCCATAGCAACTCCCAAGCGACCGTAGCTTCCTCAACCCGAGGCAGCCCACGGTCGCTTTCTTTCTTTTTTTGAAAGAAAATTATCATAATTAAATAAAAAGATAATTTTTTACCAAATTCTTCACCTTCGTTAATCATCTTCTTACACTTCCCCCCTAATATGAATAAAGAAAGCGGCGCACGGCAAGCTGAAGGACAGCAATGCCGGAGGATGCCATTTATCATGTATTCCAGGAGGAATTTATGAAAAACGGATCAATGAATCACCAATGGATCAAACCTGCAGGCTTGCTGTCTCTGCTGCTCGTGCCTGCTCTGCTGTTATCGGCCTGTGGCAATACAGGAACCGAAGCGGCGGCGAACGGACAGGCGGCTCAGACGATAACGACGAATGAAACGGCGGACCAGCTATACGCCCAGGCCAAGCAGGAAGGTAAAGTAGTCGTGTATTCCACATCCGGCCGGGCCAATGATGCCGCCGAGACCTTTATGAAAAAGTACCCCGGCGTCAAAGTCGAAGTGAGCAAAGTCAAATCCGACGAGATGATGGATAAAGTCACCAATGAACAGGATGCCGGACAGTTCAACCCGGATGTGATCATCACCAAGGAAGTGAGCGGAGCGGTCGGCAAGGAAATGGTCGAACAGGGACGTTATCTCAAATACCTGCCCGATGATATCGCGCCCAAAGTCGACGAGCCTTACCGCACCAAAGCGCCAGGTTATGCCAACTATGCCGAATTCCGCACGATCTTTTACAACACCGACTATTACAAAAAGACTCCCGTCACCAACTGGTGGGACCTGACCACGCCGGAGTTCAAGAACAAAATATATGTCGCCGATCCGCTCAGCTCTCCGGCTTTTATGGATCTGTTCACTACGATGGTCATACATAGCGATGATATGGCTGCCGCCTACAAGCAAAAGTTCGGCAAGGATATTCAGCTCAGCGGTACGGAAAATGCCGGCTATGAATTCATCCGTCAGTTGTTCGCCAACGGACTGACCGTCCTCAAGGGCAGTGACGATGTACTGGATGCGATCGGCAAAACGCCGAGCGGTGCAGTGGGTATCGCCGTCTCCGGCGATGTGTCCAAAGTCGAGGAGAATGGCTGGGATGTGAAGCCGATCTACGATATCCAGCCGAAGACGTCAGTAGCGGATTCCGGCTACCTGTACATTGCCAACAAAGCGCCGCACCAGGCCGCCGGCAAGCTGTTTATCCGCTGGATGATGGGCGAGCAGGATGGTAAGGGCGAGGGCCTCGCAGCCTTTAACGAAGTGGGATCATGGGTACCGCGTTCGGATGTGAAGACCAAGAACCCGATCGGCTTTGAAGAGCTGAACCTGTGGGATTATGATGCGGACACACTGTATATGACTTCACCAAAGGTACGCGACTTCTGGATTCAGCAAAAATAATCAAAGTCTGATGAAGCTGCACCGTGGATCAGTGTGATTGCTGCCATTGCTGCAGCTTCATAGCTTCAATCCTACAAACTCAAAATACAAAAAAAGGAGGGGAGCCGGATGTCCAGCAAGTCATTGTCCCCCATCTCCCTGAAACGAAACCGGAGCCGTCTGTGGAATCAGGTGACTGGCTGGCTGCGCAATCCGGTGAACCTGATCGGTACAATCGGGCTGTTGTTCCTCACCTATACGATTATCTGGCCGGTAGTGGAGATTCTGATCGCCACCTTCGTCTGGAAGCAGCAGGATATGCGGATTACCGCAGCAGCCAATCCGGGGCATTTTACGTTTTATCACTGGCAGCGGGTGCTGGCGAGCGACATCAGTTCATCCCTGTTTTACAAGCCGATTCTCCATGCATCGGCGGTAGCGCTGTGTGTATCGGTCATCTCGATGGTGCTCGGCTGCGGTCTGGCTTGGCTGGTCACCCGTACCGATCTTCCTTTCAAAAAAGGCATTACCTTTCTGGCGGTCATTCCGTATCTGCTGCCATCCTGGGTTATTGCGCAGGCCTGGCTAACTTTTTTCAAAAACGAAAAGATTGGCGGGACGCCGGGGATTCTGCAGTCGCTCACCCATATAAGCACGCCGGACTGGCTGGCATACGGATTCGTGCCGATCGTGGCGTCGCTATCGATCCATGACAGTGTGTATTTCTTCCTGCTGGTCGGCGCGGCGCTCAGTTCGATGAACAGCCAGCTGGAGGAAGCGGCGAGTATGAGCGGAGCGGGACGATTCCGAATTTTGCGCAGAATTGTATTTCCGCTGATGCTGCCGGCGATTCTCTCGGGATTTATTCTTACCTTTACCCGGGCGATCAGTTCGTACGGGGTACCGGCCATTCTTGGTACACCGGTCGATTTCTATATGATCTCGACGATGCTGTATTCGAGTATGCGTGCTCGGCTGACGACAGAAGCGCATGTGCTCAGTCTGATGCTGATGCTGATCTCGATGCTGATGATCTATATGAACCACCGGATCGTCGGCCGCCAGCGCAGCTTTGTTACTGTCACCGGCAAGGACAGCCACAAGACCGTTATGCCGCTGGGGCGTCTGCGCCGTCCGCTGGCAGGGATCACAGTCATGCTTATGACGCTGGTCTCGGTCGTACCGCTGCTTATTTTGCTGCTGCAGACATTTATGCTGCGCGAAGGCGTGTATACGGCGGATAACTGGACGCTCCATTACTGGATCGGCGGCTCGGTGAGCGGGATCAATTCCGGTGAAAAGGGCGTACTGCACAATCCGATCTTCTTGCTGGCACTGCGCAATTCGCTCTGGATTGCGGCCATCTCGTCGGTGATCGCTGCCGTAGTCGGTCTGATTCTCGGTTATGTGGCGGCCAGAGGCAAACAGACGTGGATCGGGCGCATGGTCGATCAGGTATCCTTTTTCCCGTATCTGATTCCGGGGATTTCGCTGTCTGCAATCTATATTACGATGTTTGCCAAGCCGCATTTTATCGTTCCCGCGCTGTATGGTACGGTCTGGCTGATCATTCTGATTACCGTCGTCAAGGAACTGCCTTTTACCGTCAAGGCAGGCAGTGCGTCGGTCATGCAGATTGGCGGAGAGCTGGAGGAATCGGCCCAGGTGAGCGGGGCTTCCTGGTGGACCCGGTTCCGCCGAATTCTGCTGCCGCTGAACCGCAAAAGTCTGCTGTCCGCCTTTTTGCTCGTATTTATCGGGGCGATGAAGGAGACGGAGTTGATCATCATGCTGGTTACGCCGCGTACGGAGACACTGACGACATTAACATTTGAATATGTGGAAAAAGGCTACACCCAGCTGACCAATGTGGTGCTGATGATTATGATTGCGATTGTGATTCTGGTCTATTATCTGGCCACCCGATACGGCAAGGCAGATCTGACCACAGGGATTGGAGGACAATGATATGAATGCGATTGAACTGCAGGGAATCCGCGTCGATATGGGCCGCAAAAGCATACTGAAAGGCATCGACCTGACGATTGAGCAGGGGGACTTTATGACCTTTCTCGGGCCTTCCGGCTGCGGCAAGACGACGCTGCTGCGCACGATTGCCGGTCTGCAAAAAGCGGATGGTGGCACGATTGTGCTGCACGGCCAGGAAGTAGCCAATGGAGAGACCGCCTACCATATGGACCCAGCCAAGCGCGGACTGAGTCTTGTGTTCCAGAGCTATGCCCTGTGGCCGCATATGTCGGTCTATGAGAATGTGGCATTCGGTCTGCAGGTGCGCCGCCAGTCCAGAACCGAGATTCGTGAAAAGGTCACCGCCGCCCTGGAAAAAGTACGTATCGCCGATCTGGCCGAACGTTATCCGGGTGAGCTGTCCGGCGGGCAGCAGCAGCGGGTTGCGATTGCGAGAGCGATTGTGACCGAGCCGCAGGTGCTGCTGCTGGATGAGCCATTATCCAATCTGGATGCCCGGCTACGTGTGGAGATGAGAGCAGAGCTCAAGCGGCTGCACCGGGAACTGGGCGCGACGATTATCTATGTGACGCATGACCAGCAGGAAGCGCTGACCCTGTCGACGCGGATTGCGGTGTTTTTTGAAGGGGAGATTGTGCAGCTGGATCGGCCGCAGGTGCTGTATCGCAGACCGGCTACGCTGCAGGTGGCTGATTTCTTCGGTAGTGGCGGCATGGACACGAATCATATGGGTGCCGAGCTGATCGCGGCGGATGGCGGACGAGTGTATCTGAGTTCGCCGGTCTGCTCTTTTCCGCTGGAAGGCATTACATTGACAGAGACGATGCCGGTCATTTTGACGATCAAGCCGGAGCATATCCAGCTGCATCGCAGCTTTGTACCGCATGCGGTGCCGTCTGTCGTCGAAGCAGTCTTCCCGGCAGGTGCCGAAACGCTGGTGAAGCTGATGACCGATGGCAGTGAACTGAGCGCCCGTGTGCTCGGGGATGCCGAATACAGCTGCGGCGAGACGGTGTATATGACGCTGAATCCCGAATATATGAATATATACAACCGGGACAGCGGCCGTCTGCTGACGGATATCCGCCCGGTGATGCCGATCCGGGAAATGGTTCGGGCCTGAGCATGCCGAGAAGAACGGGAAGCAGCATCTCTAGCTGAAATGATGCACCTAATCGAATTTTAATTTTATGGAGGAACCTATCATGAGAATCGACTTTCATATTCACGCCAAATTATCCAAGAAAACAGACTTTTCACTGGAGCACTTCTATACCATTCTGGATGAAGCCAAAACGCATGATCTGGATGCGATCATTCTGACCGAGCATTTTAATACCCGCCGGTTTGACGAGGTGTATGGTACGCTGGATCAGCATCTGCCGTGCAACGGGCATTATTATGACCGGGATGGATTCCGCATCTTTACCGGTATGGAAGTCGATGTGGCCGAGGGCGGGCATATTCTGGTCAGTGGACCCAAGGACGCGCTGCTCCAGGTACGTGAGGCACTGGAGAGCTACACTTCGCCAGAGCATTTTATCCCGCTGGAAGGACTGTTCGATCTGTGTCATCCGGCAGGATTGATGGTCATCGGGGGACATCCGTTCCGCGAATCCAATCATCTGTACCATGTGGCACCGGAGCTGCTGCGCCGATTCGATGCCTTTGACCTGAACGGCAAGGATCTGCACGAGATCGGCATTCAGGAAAATATCGCCAAAGTACTCACCCTGGGTGAGCAGCATGATGTGCCGGTCGTCGCTGGTAGTGATGCGCACCAAATGTTCCAGGTCGGCTGTGTGTTCAACGAGCTGCCCGGTACTTATGAGACGGTGGACGAGATTCGTCAGGCGATTCGCGCAGGGCAGTGCCGCCGCTGTATCTCTCCTTCGCTGCATCTGCAGGTACGCGCCGCCAATGCAGTGAAAAAGCTGCTCAAGAAGAAGGTAGAAGTTACCGATTCGCCGAATTGAATCTTATTCCGGCAGCAGCTGCAGTACATTTACGTTATCCTGAATAAAAGCAGTACACCAAAAGCCGACTTGTACTGTCCATAGTGGACTGGACAAGCCGGCTTAATGAACAGAAAGCAGAGGGCCGCATCATGGAACTTACTTTTGCCAGTAATAGGCTGTCCCGCAGTCACCAGCGGGTCGCCGATTATATTATCAAAAATATCGAGGGCATTCCTTTTATGGTGGAGGAAGATATCGCGGCAGCCTGCAAGGTCAGCGTCTCGACCGTCTCCCGCTTCTGGGCGGAGATTGAATGCCGCAATCTCAAGGAATTCAAGCACCGGGTCAAGGAGGAGGGACTGGTCTCTCCGTCGCGCAAGCTGCAGTCTGCCTTTGACCGGATGGAGGAGCAGGGCAATGCTTCCGCGCAGATCATGGATACGACTGCCTATTTGCAGCAGACTGCCGATCGACTGGAGCAGGAGGTATTCGACCGGGCCGTGCAGTATCTGGTGGAAGCGGACACAGTGCATATCTACGGTCCCGGCTCGGCCCGCTCGCTGGCGGTACTGCTGGAATTCCGGCTGAACCGGTTCGGCAATCATGTACGCATGATGGACTATGGCGGTCATGAACTGCTGGGGTCCTTTATCCATATGAAAGCAGGCGATGCGGTCGTACTGTTCGGATTTGTCGCGGAGTCGCCGGAGCTGGCGTCGCTGCTCGATTATGCCCGCGAAGCAGGCTGTCATACGATTCTGGTAACCGATCTGGCGGTCAGTGATATGCGGCAAAAGGCCGATGTGGCGCTTTATACTGCCAGAGGCGAAGTATGGGAATTCCACTCCATGGCTGCGCCGCTAGTGCTGCTGGAGACGCTGATCGTCGCTGTCGGCAAATCGCAGGAACAGGAAGCACTCCACCGCAGCGAAGAACTGCACCGGCTGCGCCAGCAGTACGGCAAATGGCTGCCCAAGCAGGTCTGAATCTGATCCATCGTCCGAATAGATCAAGCAGTGGACGATAACGGCAGACGACAACATCAATACAGCCAATTGCACGAGAAGAGTCTGTCAGCAACGACAGGCTCCTGTATAATGGATACAGTATGTATACCAGTCCCATTTTGCGAGGAGGCATCCCTACCTTATGAAGCTCAAGGAAGCACTATCCATTATCCACGACGATACCGAAGCTGCCGACTATCTGTCCCGTACACCAGCCCGCGCCAGACGCACGACCAAGGGCGAACTGGAGACCTGCGTCCGGCTCGGCTGGCTGCTGTATGTTACCGGTGAACCGGAAGCGGCAGGCCAGCTGATCGAGCCGCTGACAGCCGTTTCTTTTGAGAATAACTATGATCACTGGACATGGATCGAGTACGCGCTGGTTCTGCAGGTACAGCTATCTGCGGGAGCAGCGGACGAAGAAAAGGTCCGCCAGCATGCCATATCCGCAGTCGAACAGGCTGTGCAGACCGGCGAAGAATCGATTGTGCAGGTAAAACAAAAAGTGCACGGCCGCTTCCTGAGAGGAGAGACCCTGCACCCTGAAAATATAGAAAAGGCGGTTCAGGACAAAGATGATATTCGCGAAGCCAACTATCGGCTCATTCATCTGATGGAGCTGAGCAAGCTCGCTGTACTGGGCGGCTCAGCAGAATATCCGGCAGAGCAGGCTGCCCGTGAAGCCGCAGAGCAGCAGGCACGCATCCGTCAGATTGCCGAACAGCACGGACGAGCAGAACTGGACCCATTTAAATAAACATATCATTCATGAATTGCAGTCAGTATGCTGGCCCCTGAATTGCTCGAATGGATCGAGCCGGACTCATTTAAAAAGACATACCGTTCATCCATCGCAGCCAGTCTGCCAGATCCTCAAACTGCTGCTCCTGCTGACTGTAATATCTGTACACCCGCGGTTCGGCCGACTTGTCCTCCGGCCAGACCAGCAGGGTGTACTCTCCATCATCTTCACTTATTACCGACAGTACAGACAGCCGGTCATCCGGGTAACGTGCCGGTGCGCTGTCTTCCCGGTTGTCCCGCATGGCAGCGATCCATTCACGAAAAGGCTGCCCGTTCATCACTTCCTTCATCTGCACAGGGTCCAGCATATGCTCGCCAAGATCCAGCCAGCTGCCGGCATAGGCAAACCGCTCCAGCAGCTGTGGACTGACTGGCCGCAGGACACCCTTATCCAGTGTCGGAATCTGCTCTGCCTGTATGCCTGGCGCGATCTTCAGCCGGATATGGCTGCGGGCTTCCATTTCAATCATGCCTGTGGATACCAGTTCCTGTACTCTAGCTTCCATGCGTGTAGGGAAATTCATTTTGTACTGATCCAGCAGCTGCGATATAGTCGGCATGCCTGTTCCTCCTCCGATATCTTCATGTTATTTTCCGGTAATCTGATAATCACAAGTCACCTGATCACTGCACAGCTGCTGAGCAGCAAGCTTGCTGCTCGTCCACCAACATCATCTGCTTATTCCACCGATGCATATTTCACAATCACCGCTTCCCGTGTCTGTTCATCATAGGCGACCCACAGTTCATCACCTGCCACGACACCGTACAGCGGCTCAATCGACTGCTCGATCCGGTATTCCACACCGCCGCGCTCTGCCATAATGACAGCCCGCGGGCGTTCGCCGTTCGTACCGTGAAACTGCACTGAACGCACGATGGCGCTACCCTGCTTGCCGCGCAGCAGTGCTGCTTCACGGTTATATTCCTCAACTTTGACGCTGACTGGAATATCCACTCCCGGCTGCAGCATGTCGATCATATGCGGGGGCACAAACTGGCTGTTCAGCCGGGTCACGCCGCCGCCTTCAGTTCGGGTGATCAGCTCCAGCAGCATCAGCTGGCGATCGTCGATATGCAGCGGATACTTCTGTACATGAACAAGCTGCCCGGTGATCGCCGTATGATCCTGCTTGCGATATGGAATCGCTTCGCCATAGCTGAATATCCGCACCGTACTGCCAATCTGCAGCAGATTAGCGGTCTCTCCGACCTGGTAAAAGAAACCTGGTGCCTGCACGACAGGTACACGGTATCGCTGACCTGCAGCTTCAAAATGCAGCAGCAGCGCTTCACTCCGGTGGATCGAGCCATGGCTGTCGATCTGCTGCAGCACAGCGGATGCAATAACCTCAGGCTCACGGGAAGGCAGGTTATTCTTTTGCTGATCATTTTCGGTTATGAATAGAGCCTTGCCGTTCACCGGATTGTAGCTGATCATTACCGGGTCGCCGGTCTTGGGCATATGCAGATAGGAGACGACCTGCCGGATCTCCGCCTGTTCGCTGCGTCCTTTATGCATGAAGCTTACCATGAACCGGATCAGCGGCTGATCGTTGATCTGCGTGCCTGTCTCTGCCATCGAGACAATGGTGCCCTGGATCAGGATTCCCTGCTGCAGCTGCTTCTGTCTGCGAAGCGTCAGCAGCTTGATCAGCAGCGGCACACCTATGAAGATCAACAGCGTGATGACCAGCCAGATCCCCCAGTTGATCACGATCGCATTCCACTGTTTGACATAGGCGACAAAGCTTTCTACAGACACCGGATCGGCCTGCTGTGTCTCGGCAGGCAGTTGAAATGTACTCGTATAATCTTTCCATACCAGCACACTCAATATAATGACCGGAATCAGAAAGATAAGACCTGCTGCGGCTGCTGGAATTGCTTTTTTCATTTGCATTCTCCTCGAATAAAGTGGAATACCTGGTATAAATATTATGTAGACATGACCATCATGAACAGCGAAGTGGTATTCTGAACCTGTGCAGATCCATTTGCTATAACCCGGTACGTGAATAGACCGGGCGTTACAGGCCATCACTATAAATGTAACATACTTGCCGATCATCTTCCTAAATCGACGCCGGAAGGAACGCAGCGACGTTATTTTGGCAGATTCGGGGCGCAGATTGTATATTCCGGGAGCGGTCCGGTTATATATATGTTAGTATAGAAGCTGGATAAGAACATTTCCGTATAAGGAAGTACAGAGGAGACCTGAATATTTTGACAACTGAAGATCATTCCAATAAACAATACGAGCTGCCCGAGAATTATAGTGAACTGAAAAAAGCAGCACACCGTACAGCGGACTGGCAGCAGCGCCTGAGTGCCGTAACGGAACTGGGACAGTATGACCAGCCGCCGGTCATTGACCTGCTTATGCATCTGATGAACAATGACCCGGTAACGGCTGTACGCAGAGAAGCCCACAAGCAGCTGCGCAGTCTCGGTCAGGATGTACAACTGCCACAGCGTCACAACACAGAGCTGTTCAATCATATGACCAAGACGCTGATCCGTATCAAGAAGAGCCTGCCGCGTGAGCACACGTACGAGGACTTCAAGGACAAGCTGAACAAAATGCGTACTGATATCTACAATGCCTACGAAGGCGAAAAAGGCGACGAGTTCGACAGCTGGCTGCGCGGCAGATGGGAATCTCTTGATCTGACCCGCAACCCGAAAAAAACACCGAAACCCGACACCAGCTCCGAGCAGTAAAAACGGCTGATTTGCAAATGCAATAGTCTGGCGGCAGAATCGCTGCCGGAGACACTATAACGGAAGCAGGCAGCATGGCTGCTTTGTATATACCAATCCCACTTGTAAAGGAGCTATCCATGGCTATTCAAATTAATGTTCAGACTACCCCTAACCCGAATTCGGTTAAAATCAACGCAGATCGTGCCATCTTTGAGGGAACAGGCAGTACTTCCGTCAAAGCCGGCGACAGCACGGATCATGCACTGGCACAGGCACTGGTTAACATCGACGGTGTCGATAACATCTTTGGGATGCGTGACTTTGTAACAGTCACCAAACTGCCGGATGCGAGCTGGGATGAGATCATGCCGCAGGTAGAACAGATTTTCGAAGAAGCGTAATTTATAATCAGATCGGCAGGCCTGTACAGATTACTGTGCTGCGCTCACCGGTCCAATCATTCAGCCGGCCTCCTCGGGAGTGCCGGTTTTTTGTTGTGAAGATCCAGATTGGAGTCGCCTTCTTCAGAGGAAACTGCCAATTATGATAAAAATATCATTTTTGCAGCTATTGTAATGATTTCTTTTTAGGCGTATATGTTATCTTAACTGATAATTATTCGCATCGTAATTCATCTACTTCGGACGGATTAAATGATAACCAGACCATAAGGAGGAACTATGCCATACATTGCTGCTTTTATTCTGTCGTTTGTGTTTGTGCTGATCACGATTCCGATGCTGCGCAAATGGGCGATCCGGCTTGATTTTGTGGATAAACCACGACCGGACAGCGAGCGCAAGCTGCACAGGGAACCCGTACCGTTGATGGCGGGGATTGCTTTGTTTGGTGGATTCGCGATCTCGTACATACTGTTTATGGATGCGGGTCTGTGGAAAATGACAGCTGTCATGGCTGGGTCGCTGCTTGTACTGGGGATCGGGCTGGTCGATGACTGGTACAAAGTGAGCCGCCGTGAATTTCCGGCACTGCCGAAAATGATCGTGCAGCTGGCTGCCGCGCTGATTATCTATATGGCCGGTATCCGCTTCTCGGGGTTCTCGAACCCTTTTAATGATCAGTATATTCTGCTGCCGGACTGGCTGCAGCTGATCCTGACGCTGCTCTGGATCTTTGGCGTAACGACTGTAATCAACTTCAGTGACGGTATGGATGGTCTGGCAGGCAGTCTGGCGACAATCTCGGCGGTGACGCTGTTCATCGTGGCGATCACCCAGGGACAGGGTGGGTCGGCGATCATGGCAATTAGTCTGGTCGGTGTGGGACTTGCCTATCTGCGGTATAACAAGCCGCCGGCCAAAGTATACATGGGTGATTCGGGAGCGACCTTCCTCGGATTCGTCCTGGCGATCATCGCACTGGATGGCGCCTTCAAGCAGGCGACGCTGCTGTCATTGTTCGTTCCGATTCTGGCATTGGGCGTGCCGATTTTTGATAATATTTTCGTGGTAATCAAGCGCATGCTGAACGGCAAGCCGATCTATGAAGCGGATGCGACGCAGATTCATTACCGTCTGCTGTCGAGCGGCCTGAATCAGCAGCAGGTACTGCTCGTCTTATGCCTGATCAGCGTATGTCTGAGTCTGTCTTCGATTATACTGGTACTGCTGCCAGTGTAGGTCACATTGTCATCAGACTACGCTGCAGTTCGAAAGTCTCTTCCTGGCGAAGAGGCTTTTTTGTTGTATACAGGAGCTGAATAATCAAATCTGTCCGGCGCGATACGCAGCAATTCCAGCTTGCAGACGTGCTGCACAGCCATCTCGCCCTGAAGGAAATATCCCCTTTTCGTCATATTTTTATAGTATTGATATAAATTACAATATATACATAATTTAGTTGATGAGGTATTGTGAAAGAAGAACATGTAGAGAGGAGAGGATTGCCGGAAAATCCAGTAGTTTTGTATTCCATCATTACACATTCAGGAGGGATTTTATGAAAAAGACAATGCTTTATCTGCTGTCCATGCTGCTTCTGTTTATGCTGATTATGCCTTCATCAACAAAGGCCAGCGCAGAAAGCAGTGTATCTTCCGACGTGTATGCAAACGCGGATTTGCCAACGATTTCGCCGGGAACTGCTCCATCAGCCAATTCGGAAAGTGCGGCGCCGGCGCAGTGGCGTTACTATTATTACTATACGATGGTGCTGAATGTAGAGGACGGCTTTGGATTTGGGGATGACCTCAATTTGACTCACGGGCAGACGCTGGTTGGTACGCTGCCTGCCATGATCAAAGCCGAGACAGGCCGGGATGTTCAGTTTTATGACTTCGATGCGGCCAGGGATAAAGATGGAAACCGGTTATTCCGAATCTACATGATGGTATACGATGAGAAGATTCCCGATGTGGTCAAACTGCGTACTCGTCTGAATACAATGAAATGGTATGCCGATATGTTCCCGGTATACGAAGGCAAACCGCTGGTGGAGCGGTTCTCGTATGCTCCGCGCTGGTAATACCGAATAGATCAGTCAGACGTCCAGGGAGCAGGTACTTTTCTTTGGATCGACAGGATAGCTGCTGGTATGGACATGGAATTATAGCGAATGCTGCTGGCCTGTTCATCAAAAGCCTTTCTTCGGAAAGGCTTTTTGGTATGGTAGGAAAATGCTTCCTTTACTGTTAAACTGGTAAAAGAAGCACGGATACCTTGCAAGAGTGCATCTATACATGGACAACAGCAGGATACATATATCATTTCAAAACGAAGGAGCGTTGGATGATGGGAATTTTCGATATGTTTCGTAAAAAAAAGAAAGATCCTGTGCAGCAGGAAAGCGGTCATCGCACAGATGTGGAGGTGCAGGCTGCCAATATGAGCCAACCGGCCGCAGTCGATCCGGCCACCGAGACTCCCGAACCGGCGAGTATGCTGCTTGGATTTGCACTGCTGAACAGTGCCGAATATGACGTAGAACAGTTGGTCCGTACGATGCAGACAGACTGGAGCATCCAGGTAGATGGACTGGAAGCAGGCGAGAATATGGTATTTGAGCTGGGCGGCATGAATATCGCTGTCGCGTATATGCCGGGACCGATCCCGAATCAGGAAGTCGAATCCAACTGTAAATATAACGTATTGTGGCCGGAAGCGGAGCAGGTCGTGGCGACCCATCAGGCCCATGTTATCATTACAGTGATGAACATTACCGATCCGCTGATCGGTCACGCGCTGTTCACCCAGATTACGAGCAGTGTACTGAAGCTGAATAATGCGATTGCCTACTATTCTCCGCCGATGGTGATGTCTGCGGAATCGTATATTGAGAGCGCACGGATGCTGCAGGATCAGGAGCTGCCTGTGCAGCTGTGGGTGTTCCTTGGGTTGTACCGGAGTGAAGACGGCGGAGGCAGTTCCTCGTACACGATCGGACTGAAGCATTTTGGCAAGGATGAGATCGAGATTGTGGATTCCCGTGAAGAGATGGCGGATGTATTTGAATTTACACTGAATATTGTGAGTTATATTGTGGGAAGCGACGTGACTTTCCGTGATGGCGAGACGATTGGATTTGCCGAAGATCACAAACTGCAGCTGACCCGTTCGCCAGCGGTGGCGATGGAAGGGTACAGTATCAAGATCGGGTATTGATGGCATTTTGATTATGGATAGAATTGTTGTGACCTTAATATGGGTTGTGGCATTGCAATGACAGAGAATGGCTGTATATAAAGGGCCGCGTTGTCCGGTAACGGATGAGGTGGCCTTTTTACAGGAGCTATTTCCAACCATTCAACAAGCACATATACTTGGAGTTGTACCCTTAAAAATGAAGGAGCAGGACAATGGTAAAATGGATAGGGCGGTTATTATGTACAGCATTAATTTTGAGTCTGGTGGCGTCAATGGATTCAACGAGCATTCATGCTGACGAGAGCAGCACAGCAGCACCAAAGTCAGTATCACCGCAAGCGATGCTTGAACAATCCATCCAATCGGTCAAGCTTGCCGATGCCAAGGGAAAGCTGAACACGGCGAGTTATCAAGTTCAATTTGCAAAAGACTCCAAAGAGTTTTTCCATATTAACTCGATGTCTCCGGATCGCTCAGGAGAACACATGATCATTATGTATCAGACTGAAGACGAATTTTTTGCGTCTGGCAAAGATAAGCGTGAGGGATTTAGAATAGCATCCATTCAGGCGAAAGATGGCCGCAAAGTATGGGAAACGGTTATCCCTGATAAGCGTCCACGTGATGGAGTGTACGGTGTTGAATCCAATGGAGAACTGTTTGTAGCTGCAGAAGACAAGGATACTTTTTATCTACATACTGTTAATGGGAAAACAGGCAAGATCACAAGGACGATCAAACAGCCTCATCCATCCGAATCCATTTTTATGTTATGGGATTACTGGTTGATAGATAACAATCAGTTAGTGGTATCCTATGCCATAAACAACAAATCAACACTTCGCTATTTTGATCCTGCCGGGAAACTGCTCAAAACACGCACCATCTCGGGAACGGTTTGGGATGCAGAGGCGAATCATATGGTGGTTACAGACGGGAATGCTTTGCGCTATACGCTGAGTGTGCAGGATCACAAGGGTAATTATACATTTAAAAAATCAATCGTTAATAAAGATTATTCGTTATTTGTATATTTGCTGCCGGATCTATCGGTAGGGGTTGAAAGTGGAATGCCGGATGAGAAAGGGTATGCGTGCCGATTAACCAAGTACGACGCCAAAGGTAAAAAGCAGTGGCAGCATGCGATAACAGGTCGGGATTTTCCTTATTATAAAAAAGGAAATCATATAATAGCTGTTTTTGAAAAATCCAACAAAGTATCTTTTCTGAATGATCAGGGAAAAGAAACCAATCCGTTAATCGGAAGTGGAACGATTAATCTGATTGAAAAGGAAATTTACTTTAATGGTCAGAATACACGTATTGCAGATACCAAAACGATGAAGTGGTTAGCTGAATTGCAGTACAAAGGCGAAGAACCGCGAGTTACCTGGCTGGGCAAGCAGCAGTTGGCGATCTACGATATGAAGAAAGATGTTATTGCCGTTATTCGTATTAAGCAGAAATAACATCATCACCCATCATTTATATGCATGACAAACCTCAATATCAGCAAAACACTGCAAAAAGAGCAATGCGCCGGACTCATTATCGGCCATTGCTCTTTTATTTTCAGGAAAGGGATCAACCTATATTCCAAGCACAAGACGGAGAATGTGCATCACCCAAAATATTTATTTCCCGCCTGCCCGGCTTTCGTTTGTCCGGCGTTGGCGCTCATCTACACTATCTTCCATGATATGCTACGAGCGCAGCATACGCCATCCGGTCAACAGAGCCGCAATCAGACAGATGCTCGCTGATACAACGAAGACCACATGCATACCTGCAAGGAAAATATCCGAACGACCCGGAATTAGTCCGGTGACCCGGTAGCCTGCTTCCCCGCTCATCACGCCAAAGTAGTCGGTGGGACATGTCGAGTATATATCAGCATAGTTGCGTTAGCAACTATTTATCGGATCGCTTTCGTTCGTTTTTACTTTCTATACACATCATCATCGAATTCCGTTAAAATTAATATATCCATCTGTCGGCGGATTAATCTGTTTTGATAGAGATTGCTGCTTTTTCATGAGTATTCACATGATTATGTATGGACCTCGGCGCAGGAATAGGGCTGAGACAGGAAATATATTATCCGGATCATATCCGGCTGAAGTAGGTGCACAGGCATGAAAAGGGATTCAATCGGCAAGCTCATTTCGTACATTAACCGTGTTAATCAGAAAAATCTGGCCCGCAGCTTCAAGGAGTATGACATCGGCAGCGGAGGACATCACAGCTATCTCAAAGCCATTTTGCAAAGACCCGGCGTCAATCAGGATCAGCTGACCACCGATCTCAAATTCGACAAAGCCACCACGACCCGCTCGGTTCGGCAGCTGGAGGAAGCCGGTTATATTGAGCGGCGAACCGATCCGAATGACCGTCGTGCCTATCTGCTTTACCCCACCGAACGGGCCAAGGTGTTTGAACCGATACTGCATGAGATCCTCCAGGATGCCAACGCCCAGCTTACCCGCAGTCTGTCCGCCGAGGAAAAGGAGCAGCTCTGGCAGCTGCTGAAAAAAATCTATCACAGCAATAATGAATAGGGACAGTAGGCAATCGGTATAGTCTAAAAGACATGACTAAATAGAAAATCGTGCCTTATTATCTTTTGTTCTGAACCTTTGTGCTTATTCGATATAATCCAAAAGTCACAAAAAAATTGCGAAATGAATTGACAACACATCCGGCCTTCATATAAGATGGCTGTATAAATAAACAAATCTTGTTAAAGCGAAGCACGCTTAATGTCCTCTGGGCATTTTGCGTGCTTTTTTTGTTGTTCATTTATAGAGAGAGGAGTAAGCGTACTTGAGTATATCCCTAAATGATGCCGAACAGCTGGCCATAGCGCGGAAGCGAAAAAAGCTGTCCCAGGGACAGCTTGCCAGGCAGATCGGCTCCTACCAGACCCGGATCAGCCGACTGGAAAATTCACGCAGCGAGCCTACAGCTGATGAGAAAGCATTAATCGAAAAAATACTGGGTACCCGCATCTGGTCTGTCACCATATCATGAATCCAGCTGTCAGCGGCCTATCCGGAAGAGCCAACTATTAAGGAGTGTTACAAACGTGTCCATCATTCGATTTCGTATGAAAAGCAAGATCTACGCCGGACTGATCGGCGGTTTAATCGTCGCCATTCTCGCTTCGGCAGGATACATATTTCTGATCAATCATCAGGCCAATCAGCTCAAAGCCGTCAAGCAGCAGTATGAAATGCAGCTGAGCCAGTCCCAGCAGGCGCTGGCCGACCAGCAGGCTGTCTCCAGCAGGATTGTCGTCACCACCGGTGAACTGAAAGCCGGCGACCGGATACAAAAGCAGAACGTCTCGGTCGCCTTCGTCTCCAAAAAAGGAGCACCGGCAAATGCCGTCACCGACCCCGGCCAACTGATTGGCAAAATCGTCAAGATCAATGTCGGCAAAGCAACGCCGCTCATCTCGTCGATGGTCTACGCCGAAGAAGCCACGCCAAAAGATCTGCGCAGCAAGGAATACAGCGTTGTCCAGCTGCCGACCAAGCTGCAAAAAGGCGACTTTGTCGATGTGCGTATCGGCTTCCCGAACGGTAATGACTATATCGTATTGTCCAAGAAAAAAGTCGAAGATCTCGCCGGTACGACGATCTGGTACAACATTAACGAATCCGAGATTCTGGCGATGAGCAGTGCAATTGTTGATGCCTATCTGCAGGGAGCCAAACTGTATGCCATCTCCTATGCCGACCCTTATATGCAGGATGAAGCTATTCCGAATTATCCGGCCAACAAAGATGTTATTAACCTGATCCAGTCCGATCCGAATGTACTGGAAAAGGCCACCCTGCTGCTAAGCAGAACTGCACGGGAGACGCTGGATAGCAGCCTGAGCCGGATGAGTGAAGCCGACAAGCTCAAGCTGGGCGGCGGCAGTCAGCCGCAGGCAGCAGAGAGTGAGCAGCAGTCGACTACTCCAACAGCACAGTCGTCCGATCAGTTGAATGCGCAGACGCCGGAATGGAATGCTTCTGCTACAGGAGGCACTGCAGAGCCGGTCACCGATCCGGCGGCTGTACCAAATGCAGCCGATTCATCGCCGCATCAGCCGATCGTATCACCGGTTGAGCCAGCCGCGAGCCATTCAACACCTGCCACAACAGAGCAGAAGAGCGAGGCTGTTTTTGAGCAGCCGCTCGTTAAATAAAGGAGGATCTCCATGAATTACACCTTATTTCTCGGATCAACAGATATCAGCGATCTGCTGGTCTACCTGAGCAAATTTTTACAGACCGCCGGCAAGCGGGTGCTGCTGGTCGATGCCAGTGCCGAAGGATTTATCCGCTATAATACGCCGATTCTTCAGACGGGTACCGGTGTATCGGAGTACGACCAGTTTGATATCGGATATGAATTTACCAGCTTCCGGCATATGCAGGAGCAGGTGGAAAATGCCCAGGAGTATGATCATGCGATCGTACTCTGCTCCACGCCCGATTTTATCGGCGAAATGGATTGGGACCGTTTTGACCAGCGCTTTATCGCGATCTCGTCCGAACGGCGCTCACTGGAAAAAACGGTAGAGCTGCTGGAAGATATGTTCGCAGACAGAGCAGAGAATCTGCCGCGGATCGGATTTACCCGCGTGCTGTTCCAGCAGGTGGACAACGGCTTGGCGGAGGACTATCTGGAGCAGCTGCTGGACAGGCTGCCGATCCGGTTCGAAGAGCAGTCGTTCGCTGTACCGTTTGACGAGATGGATTATATGCAGAAGATTCTGAACCAGAACAGCAGCAGTATCAGCATCAAGCGCATTTCTAGGGAATTCCGTAATGTTATCCAGGAAATCGCCGGCAGTGTATCCCAGCTCAACCACAGTGAACTCAAGACCTATACCAAAAAAATGTCACGGAGGAATCAGCCGGTATGGGGAATGTAATAGCTTTCTGGAGTCCGCGTCACGGGCAGGCCGGTAACTCGTCGAATATGGTGGCTGCTGCGGCCGTACTGGCGATGGATTATGTGAGCCATACGCTTGCTGCCCATACCCATTATGGGATATCCATGGTCGAAAATGCCTTTCTACGAAACCAGCGTGCGACGGAGAATCGATCGGCGAGCTATTCTGCGCAGGGCATCGATTCCCTGGATACGCTGGCACGCTCCAAGCAGCTGACTCCATCGGTGATCAAGGATTATGCCGTGCCGGTGTTCAACGGCTCGCTCGATGTGCTGGCCGGTACGCAGAAGCCGGAAGAGGATTTATTTCTGAAAATGCATGAAGTGACCGGCTCGATCTGCCAGGCCGCACGAAGCGCCTACGATCTGACACTGATCGATGTGAACAGCGGCTGCCGTAATGTGCTGACCAACGCAGTGCTGGAATCGGCGGATATGGTAGTCGTCTCCCTGAGCCAGAATCTGTCGCTGCTGCGGGAATTTTTCGAGCATCCGCCCGCTTTTTTGGAAGGCAAAAAGTACATCATTGTGCTGGGACAATATGATGCCGGATCGAGGCTGACACTTGGCAATATCAGACGGCTGTTCCGAACCCGTATCCCGATCTTTGCCGTGCCGCATAACAGCAGTTATATGGATGCATGTAATGAACACAAGGTCGTCGAATTTTTCCTGAAACGAAAGCATATTAACGCGGTTCAGCCGGATTATGCATTCATGCAGGAGATTCGCAGACTGGCCCGTGGCATCTACGAGGGACTGGCTGTCGATCCCAATATGTATGCAAAGGAGGCGTAACACGCGGTGGATATCAGCCTCATTATTAACAGGGCCTGCATCGGTCTGATTGCACTCATTCTGATCGTACTCGCCTATTTCAAATTGACCTACAAAGGCGATGCCTCGGACAAAAAGAACAAGCAGAACAACAAATACACTCTGCCGGCGATCATTGAATATGTCAAAACAGCACTCCATGAGATGACCTCAGCTTCTCTTGATGATCTGGGACTGTCCGAGGAAGAATACAACCGGCGGCTCAACCAGCGGGCGACGCTGATCAAGTCGCTCAAGGACTGCACCCACGGCGATCTGAATGCCAAAAAGTTCGTTAAAGGCGTTATTTTTGACCTGCTGCTCAAAACGTATGAATTTACAGAAGAGAATATGAATAAGGTCATTCCGTTTAACAACAGCATGGATCTGAGCAGCCAGGAGAAGTTCGATATTATGCTTTATCAGTACAAGGAAATGTACGGACTGAATGGACTGTCCCGGCTGATCGAGGATCATCAGCTGGCCGAGCTCAAGCTGCAGCCGGATTCCCAGGGGTCGGGTTCGTATGTCATCACAGCCCGCGAGATTGATGATGTGTTCGAAGGATTTCGCAGCATTCTTTACTTTGAGGATAAACTGCAGCTTATCGTGCAGCGTGTCTACCAGACATTCAAAGGATTCAGTGTAGTGGATGAAGTACGGGATATGAAAATCGACGGCGTCAGCGGCGGTGTATCCGGCGTACCGGTCAGCCAAGTAGAGTATGACGATGATTTCTACGATTTTACTTCCCGGATCAATGAACAGCAGACACCGATGAGTCATGACAGCGTCTGGATTTTCTACCGGGGCAGATCGGTTCATCTGGAATTTCTGTCCTTTGGCACGGAGGCGGAGCTCAAGCGGGTCTGTCAGAACATTTACCGGTATAACAATCCCGGACAGTTGTCCGAGGCCAACGGATTCAAGGTCAATGAGATGAAGGATGGCTCACGGGTCGTCGTTGTCCGGCCGAGCTTCTCGGAATCGTGGGCGTTCTTCGTCCGCAAGTTTGATCCGGCTTCGGCGACACTGGATCAGCTGATCACCGACCGGATCGGCAATCATCATATCGTCAAATCGCTGCTCATGTATCTGATGAAAGGCGGCCGTATCGTAGCGGTGACCGGCGCGCAGGGTTCGGGGAAAACGACGCTGCTGATGGCACTTGTCGCCTATATCAACGAGACATTTACCCTGCGGATTCAGGAGATGTCGTTCGAACTGCATCTGCGCAAAATCTACAACAAACGCAACATCCTGACATTCAAGGAGACAGAGACAGTGACCGGCCAGGCGGGCCTCGATGTACAGAAAAAAACCGACGGAACCGTCAATATTCTCGGTGAGGTGGCGACCGATGAAGTGGCTGCCTGGATGATTCAGATGGCGCAGGTAGCCAGTCTGTTCACCATTTTCACGCACCATGCCAAGACGTTCAAGGATCTGGTCTATTCGCTGCGCAACTCGCTGCTCAAGCAGGGGATTTTCAATAACGAGAAGACTGCCGAGGAGCAGGTTGTGCGGGTGCTGAACTTTGATGTGCATTTGCGCCGCGATCCGGATGGCTCCCGTTATGTGGAGCGGATCACCGAATGCATCCTGATCGATCAGGAGCAGGACTATCCGGAGAGCTTTAAGTCAGCCAGTAAGATGGATGAACGATTCGTGGCGATGATGGAGAGCATGACCGAGTACTTCCAGCGTTCCACCAACCGCAAGGTAGGAGAGGGGCGGAATATTATCGAGTACCGCAATGGTGAGTATGTGGCTGTTCATCCGATTTCGGAGCGCAATCAGCAGGAAATGCTGGAGATGATGGAACCTGCCGATCAGCTGCATTTCCGGCAATTCATGGCAGAGAACTGGGGTGCAGCAGCCGTTGAATCTTACTAATATTCTTATTTATATCCTGATCCTGTCCGGGTTTGCCTTTGTCGTGCTGCTGGCGGTGCTGAAATATATCCAGCGCCGCAACCAGCAGAATGGTAATGCCGAAGTCTACCGGGCATACGCCGACTACATCGGCTCCGGCAAATCCAAGCGAACCAGGCGGTATAACGAGTTTCTGCAGGAATCGTACCATGCCTACATGCGGGTACCACTGCTCAGGCAGTACATCCTGCGCATACGCAAGCAGCTGCAGTCCATCCACTCGTATGACGAGTTCTCGATGCGCCGGGAGACGATGAAGATTGTCTTCTCGACGATTGGTATTGTTGCGGCCTTTATCCTGGCGCTGCTGTTCATGAACAAGGATATGACCTTTATGTTCATGATCGCATTGACTGCGCTGGTCATGAACGGGATGCTGATCGATACGTTTGTGAACCGGGTTGAGAATCGGCTGCTGTATCAGCTCAAGTCGGTTATGGATGACGTGCGGCACAGTTACCAGCAGCATGGCATGATCGAGGAGGCGCTGCATGATGCCTCGGAAGCTTCCGGTCACGAAGCCTCACTCCATGCCAAAAAGGTCCATGAGATTCTGATCTCGCCCGAACCGGAGAAGCTGCTGCAAAATTATTACCAGGCTGCGCCCAACCGGTTTCTCAAGGCATTTGCCGGTATCTCGTATCTGGTCAAGGAATTTGGCGACAAGGTCGTCGACGAGGGATCACTGTATCTCAGCAATATGAACAAGCTGACCAACGAGATCAATCTGGAACTGCTCAAGCGCACCAAGCTGGGCTATATGCTCAAAGGACTGACGATCATCTCGATTGCACCGATCCTGTTCACCAAGCCGATTGAGCTGTGGGCACAGAGCAATTTTCCGATTATGGAGCAGTTCTATAACAGCAAGTTTGGCTTTTTTTTCAAAATAATGATCTTCGCCGTTATCCTGCTCTCCTATGTGCTGCTCAAAAAGCTGCAGGATCAGCAGGAAGGCACTTACCAGGCTAAAGTACGCAAAATTCTATGGGAGCAGAAGCTGCTGGAATTTCGGATCGTCGAATGGATGGTGAACCGGTTTATGCCGCAAAAGCGAACGACAGCACGCTTTCGCATCCATACGCTGATCAAGGATGCCAATGCCGGCATTCCGCTGGACTGGCATTATCTGCACCGGCTGCTGCTGGCGACAGCGCTGTTCGGTACGATGCTGTTCTCTTTTGTCACCATGCATTCCATTACGGTAAATAATATTCTGCATGCACCTACCCAGAGTGCGACCATGTTCGGTGAATTATCCGCCGAGGATTTGCAGAAAGCCAAGGAGACGACAGCGCTGGATACACAGATTTTGCAGCAGCTGGAGGGGATCGGGCCGGAAGCAATGCAGGACCGCATTATGGAACTGGTGAATGAGGATGACAATATTGCCGCCAATAGCTCGTTATTTCTGACCACGGTAGATCGGATTGAAGCCAAGATGAACATGCTCCAGTCCGAATACTTCAAATGGTACGAGCTGGTGATTGCGATTATGGCAGGCTATATCGGCTACCTGATTCCGTACTGGATTTTATTGTTTCAGAAAAAAGTGCGGTATATCGATATGCAAAATGAGGTCGATCAGTTCCATACGATTATCGCGATGCTGTCCGAGATCGACCGCATCTCGGTCGATATTATTCTGGAATGGATGGAGCGGTTCTCCACCATTTTCCGGGAGCCTCTACATAAGGCTGTGCTCGATTTTGAGAGCGGGGCAGAACAGGCGCTGGAGCAGCTTAAGCAGGATGCGCCTTTTGTACCGCTGTCCCGGACGATCGACAAGCTGATTCTGTCCGTCGAACGTATTCCGATCCGGGAAGCATTTGACGATCTGGAGAATGAGCGCAATTACAATTTTGAGAAAAGAAAACAGGACTATGAGCGTATGATCGAGACCAAGTCGGAGTGGGGCCGGATCATCGGCTTTGCACCGATGACGGTACTGACGTTCATCTACCTGGTTCTGCCGTTTATCTACATGAGCTTCGAACAGATGAGTGCCTACTATGAACAGTTGAACCAGCTGTAAGGATCGCATTATCTTGATCCAATAACCAAATGGTAAAACACCAATAAAATGAAAATACCAACAAAGGAGATTACCCATGAATAACGCATCAGCTGCATTAAAAATAGCCGCAGGACTCTTCCTGACGATCGCCCTGATTACCATCGTTGTCGTTCTGTTCATCAGTGCCCAGGAGGCGACCAAGACGGCCCAGAACAATTTTTCCGGTATCCAGAAAGAGCTGGATCAGACGCAGTATGCCGTCTACGACAATACCAATATTTCCGGCAGCCAGGTCGTATCTTCGCTGCGCAAGTTCAAGGATCAGGGTTCCTTCGGTATTCAGGTCCTCACAGGCAAAAACCCGGCAGGTATCTGGTACTTCCATCAGGTGAACAATACCGCGTCGGTAGACAGTACGGACTATGGTTCGGTCAGCAAAGATACAGCATCAGGATCATTTTCAGATGCACTCGACCAGTCTTCCAACAACTATATCAACCCGACCGGAACATTCAAAAGCGAAGTGATCCGGGATAAAAGTAATGTGGTACGTGCGCTGGTGTTTAGGCAGAATTAAGCGTTCATAAGGGTTATTGGGATAAATGGGTAGAGAGGATTTAAAGTATCCCCTATCTATCTATCTATCGCCAGTTTTCGGATACACAGTGTTTCCAGATAGATAATGATTTTTTCCATAAGTACAAATAATTGATCCAGGCAGCACGGAGAAGTTTTCCATGACACGCAAACAAGTTATCTATGTCACGAATCAATACATCAGGCAATGTTATTACAAAGGCAGGGCAGGAAGAAGAATCTATCCTGCCTTTACCACAAAGGATATGATCATGTATGAATATAGGCGAACATGCCCGCTCGGCTCTATGGCTGGGGGTCAGCTTTCTGATCTTTATCGCTTCGCTCAGTGGAGCTTATGCGCTGTTCCAGACATCAGCGCGCATCAATGAACAGACCTATCATCTGACCGCATCGTCAGACCGCAATATTCATTCCACTTTGAAAATTGAAAACAAATACACCTGCACCGGAGCCGAAGTTCGTCAGACGATTCACCAGATTAACAGTCTGCAG
The DNA here is from genome assembly GCF_000971965.1 of Paenibacillus wulumuqiensis. Taxonomy (GTDB): domain Bacteria; phylum Bacillota; class Bacilli; order Paenibacillales; family Paenibacillaceae; genus Saccharibacillus; species Saccharibacillus wulumuqiensis. The sequence goes on along the minus strand of NZ_LAQP01000016.1, from coordinate 132,301 downwards.
GTGGATATCGAGGTGAATGGCACCCTGTATCCCAAAGATCTCGACACGGATGAAGTGGATGTATCCTCAATAGATTTGAACCAAAAATATACCCCTGCATACATCCGAAATACCGGAGGCCAGCTGGTCATGCTGAGGTTCACATAAGGGAGTATGGCAATGAGCAATCCATTGATCAAAATATTCGCAGCCTTTATCGCGGTTCTGCTGATGGGCATCTGGCCGATCTATACGGCATTCAGCAGCCAGGACAGCAACTCACAGATTATTGTGCTGAATACGGTAACCCGGTTCGTGGACAGTGTACGTGACAAAGGCTATATTACGCCAAAAATGTTTCAGGAATTCGAAGATCAGCTGTATCTGACCGGCAATACGTACGATATCCAGATGGAGCATCTGCACAAACGGTACGATCCGGTATACAATGACGATGGCACATTCCAGAATGATTTCAAGGTCAATTACGAGGGATATTACAACACCCAGATCAATGCCAGACTGTTCCCGCATGGCAGCGATAATCCGGATGATCCGGCAAGAGTGTACAAGCTGAACAGCGGTGACTTTTTTAATGTGCAGGTCAAAAACACCAACCGTACCATGGCTACGCTGATGAGTGATTTTCTGTTCAATGCCGTACAGGCGCCGAACGAGAAGATCGTTATTCCGTACGGGGGGATGGTACTGAATGAAGATTACTAGCTTTGCCGTCGTGCTGGTGCTGATTCTGCTGTTTATTTTCGTGCGGAACCATATCGATCTGGAAGATAACCGGATCAATATGCTGCTGCAGACGAGATATAACCGGGCGATCGATACCGCTGCCCAGGATGCCGCCCAGGCGCTGATCACCAACGTTAGCCAGCCGCTGGAATCCCAGTACCAATCCGCCAAAAATGTACGGATCAACAAGGAACAGGCAGCGGATACTTTTTTCAAAACGATGTACATGAATTTTAATGTGACCGACGACCCGACAGGCCAGTACGTGCTGAACAGTTATATCCCAGCACTGGTTGTTGTTGGTTATGACGGCTACTATATGTACCAGTTTGAAGAGTACCGCAATGCACGGGGAGAGACGGAGTTCCGCCATGTATGGAGTCCCAAAAAGCCGTATGTGTACAAGGATGCGCACAATAATACATACAGCTTCACCCTGGATGACTATGTCACGATTCAGAGAGCGGCTGACGAGCGGTGGATACAGGGATTCCGCGGGGAGATCGCAGAAGAGGCTGATATTCCTTTGCTAAAAGATACCCCAGCCTTTGACGCTGCTCGCCGCACCACGATCGTCAACGCGATCCAGAATGATCTGGAACGGAGCATTAATCAGTATAATGTCACTTCCAAAAGGTATGGCACCTCGTATACTTTTACCGTGCCATATATCTCGCAAGAGGATTGGAATAATACGATCAATGATGCCGGTGTGCTGGCTTTTGTACAGGGAATTCCGCTGGGAAGTCAGTATTACAACAACTATGCGCTGGGCGGCGCGCGTATTGTGAAGAAAGAGACGTTCCAAGGAATTAATGTGGATGGTCGAAGATACTATTTTTCGTCTAAATCCTGCAAATCAGAATATAGTCCTGAAGAAGTTTTCACTTCAGCAAAAGAAGTAGCTCAAAAAGGATATATTCCTCTTCGCTGCGGTATTGGTAATTAACTAACTGTTGCCGATAAAAAGGTATGTGAAAATTCGCGCGATTTTCCATTTGAGCATAGTATATGTTCATAAGCTACATACTTGGTAGTGAACGTACAAACCCAACTTAGGAGGAGTAACAATGCAAACCAATTTTATTAGAAAAACAGTTCTGGCAGTTCTGGCTTCATCTTTCATTTTGAGTACTATTCCGCAGTATCCAGCTCAGGCTGCTACCGGTACGAAACAGGTAGAAGTACTTTTAAATGCTCGTAAAATGGCATTTCCGGATGCAAAGCCTTTCCAGGATGAGAACAGTGCAGTCATGGTACCGATTCGTTTTGTATCCGAAAAGTTGGGTGCAAAGGTGGGGTATGAACGAGTTGACGGAAAACAAAATATCACACTGAAAACAGATAAGCACAGCGTTACCATGACTGTAGGTTCGTCGACAGCTACTGTTGACGGTACAAGCAAGACTTATGATAGTAAGATTATTGTGAAGCAGCAGCGTACTTATGTGCCATTGCGCTTGGTGAGTGAAGGGCTTGGACAAGAGGTGAATTGGGATCAGATCAGCAGATGGGTATGGATTGGTAGCAAAAAACCGCCAACCGTAGAGGAGCTGGGATTGCCTAAAACTTCAATTGATCCATACAAGTCATTTTTTTCTAACAATCCTGCATTGATGTCAAATAGTTATGATCAGCCTTACAAGTATGCTGTCAAAATTAAGACTTCTAATTTCCCCCTATTAATGGCGGGTTATATTTATGGAATTGACCTTTATACTTTTCATGACGATAGTGCATACAATGGATTAAGTTATATACGCGTAAGATCCAGTGGCAATATCTCTCCTAATTTATATTTATTGACCAATAAGGGGGATGTACGCTACAGATATAAGAGAAATGAATTAACGCAAAAAAATAATGATGGTACCGTTTATAGTTATTATGGCGTTTATGCTAATAGTGATGAAATTTTTGAAAAAATTAAGGATAAAAAACAATTATCAATTCAGGATGTTAAATATATTGGATTCGATAGCTCTTTTGAGCAAGATGATGTTTCACTTATACTGATGGACAATCCGTGGAGAAAATAAAATGTTTATCAAAAATAAACGCTATTGGGCATATACAATTCTTATTATATTTATATTTAATATTTTGCTTTCAACGGATATTGGCTTTTTAAAAGCTAATGCAGCAGATGTATCTACTCCACTTCATTACTATAAAGATACATCCGAAAATACGACAGAAGCCAACTATCGGTATTTTGTTGGGATGATGTATTATGATATGTGGTATGGGTCTAGTTGGGTTGATAAGAAGGCTCCATATCGAGGTGATGATGGAATAGCTCAACAAGATTATCAATTCACTTTTCCTAATCGTACAATAAAAAGTATAGCAGTAAGTCTGTATAAACGTACTCCAGAAAATGCTATCTATTTTGAAGCATCGAGAACAGAAAAATCTGAAGATGGAAGAGGGATTTGGCCCAGTTACAGTAGAGCAATGTCAACTGGAACAGAAGAGAGCGAGCTTACCTATACTAAAAGCGGTATTGGAACGGATACTGCAACAATTCCTGTTAAGGTAAATATTAACTTAGATGCTGATCGCGCAGAAGATATAACTGATACTTGTACAATAAACTGTAGTCCTACAACAATTGGAGCTCGAATCTACATTCCAGTCCTATTCAAAATAGAACTCGACTCCAAACTAAGCGTCTACTACAAAACCAAAGACGGTAAATCCCTCAACGCTATCTTCCCTCCTCGGGAGGAAGAAATGAAGCCGGGAACCGAATATGAATTTACAGCACCAACAAATGAAAAGTACAAATACATCGGCTACAAAAAAACAACAGATGGAACAGACCCATCGAAGCAACCAGCTATAACAGAAGGGGAACCTCCAAAATTCAAGTATAACGGATCTTTTGAAGAATACAGGGCATACCAGTATTACGACATTGTCGAAGGGTGTAAGCCGGGGCAAACCAGTGCGGATAATCCGGATTGCGAAGATCCTGAACTTCCTTCGGAAGGGAAAGGTGACTGTACATTCACCATACTGCCTCCAACACAAGCACAAGAGCGTTCCAAAGCAGTAATGAATCCCGAAGCAGCCGGACATATTCTTGGTGATGATGCAGCGAATGGACGTCATTTTGATGCAACCCGAGGTATCCCTACGAGTGAGAACCTGTATGCAAATGCATGGGGTTACAATTACTTGTTCAGCCATAAGTTTGGAGAAATGAAAGGAAAAGTCGAATACAAGTGCCAGGTAAAAGTAAAATACAGCCTCAAGTGGAAAGAAAAAAATAATAAAGGGGATTGGAAAAACAAATCAGCCAATGCGACCAAAACGTACAATTTTGGCTTTACCCGTGATTACTCTTATTGGCAAATTAATCAATTAGCCGCTTATGGCATTCACCAGGCGAAAATGAATAACTATGCGCTCCCAAATGGAAGTGTAACGATCTCTGCAGCTGGCTATACACCGCCTGCAATCGAAAAAGAAGATAGTATGGATGTAAATGATCATGTACGTCCGGATGAAACGGGTGCTATTAATTACCATCCTGGCGTCATTGATGGTGGCAAGTCAGGCAAACCTTCGGTTCCTAATGACGAGAGTAAGCTCAAAGGCATGGCTGAAAGCAAAACAGATGATCCGCAAGTTCGTAATGATGAGATCCAGTTCACTTTTAAAAATAAAGAAACCGAAGTGATGAATGGAGAATGGACGAAAAAGACAACGGTTGAACCCAAAGAAATTCCAGCACCTGCTAAAATTCGTTCCTACAAGGACTCAACCGAGAAGGTCCTGCTCAAAGGTTCACAGCTGATTAGTCCCAAACTGACCAATAAAGCTAATACACCAGCAACCGGAACTATTTTTTATACAATGATTGATGAAAATGTGAATGGGGATGGGGACCAGAACTTTCCGATTACAGGCATTAACAATGTCACTGTCTATACACCGGTTGTAAACTATTCATCCATATCCGATGATAAGCTACATAATCAAAAAACGGTGCCGGATTCAGCCAGGATGGCTTTGATTTTGGATCGTCCTTTTACTGTCCGCATTCCTACAAGCGGCCAACATCAAAGCCAATCATCTTATCCCGGCTATGGTAAAAGAGACTTTGCCAAGTATTTCAAAACCAAGCAAGTCCTCTTCCCGTTTGATGTTTACAGCAAGGACAGGAATACATTCTATCCCAAAAATACTTGGATCGATGTGCCGGTGAATCAGCTGGATACGGTATTCCATTTACCGGTGTGGGTGGATGAAGGTAATTACACTGTAGCCTTCCGTAACATTGCTGAAAATGCTCCCGGCAGCTTCACTGCAGAACAAGATGCCAACTTTGATCTGAAAAATCATGTGGCCAAGGATACCGTTGATGTAGAAGTGATCGGAAGAATATATGATTTCCACGTTACCGATATAGCGGATTTTAACTGGGAAAAAGTGTTCCGGACTACGAAAGGGAGCAGCTCGTCTACGGGGAAATCGTACTGGGTAGGTCCCAATGAGATGGATGGAGAACTCCGTGGCAATAATTCTCCCTATGTACTGCCTGTTATGCGTGGAAGTAACCCACTCCCAGGATTCAAGAACGTAACGGTTAAAACCGGATATCATTTTAAATTCGATTTGAAAACAAAAGGGAATATGTTTGGAGACAAAGATGCTATTCGTATCACTCCAACTTTCTATTATCAAGATAAAAATGCGTCGACCCAGCCGGAGCGAGTGCCCGTAGATTTATACTATCACTCGGACCATAAGAAATTCATCAAAATAGGCTCCGCTTCTGATGTGGAACGGCGTGATGTAACGTTAAACCAGCGCCTTCGTAATGTCCCCGCCGCAGCTATCAAAAATACAGCTGCATCGATCTATGACTTGTCGGAGGGCTGGATGATTACAAAAGAACAGTACATCGCTAATTTTATCAAACGTTCCAATAAGTCGACCTATACGGGCGGTTATGATATCCAGATCCTAACTTCGCCTTTGCGGACGTTTATTAATACGTTTGAACGGCCGGAAAATGCTTCTGCATCGGCTGCCAGAGTCAATGCGAGTGTACAGCAATGGTATGGTGAATACAGCTTGCCTGCTAATGTGTATGCCGTACCCAAAGGAACTAATCTGGCCGAATACGGACGTTCGCATGTACTTGATGAGAAATCGCCCATTTTCTTGAAAAATGGTTTTATCGTAGTGAATTTCGATCTGGAATCTGTAGTCAACGGAGATACCGCTCATCCCCATCTGCAGTATATTCATACTCCAGCAGGCTATAACAACCAGTGGTGGGATATGGAAGGTTATGATCATACGGATGGAAGCCGCGATCATATCGTTAACGATCCTTATCAGGTGAGTTATCTTGTGAAGGATGGCGATGTTATTTTTTATGATACGGATCTATCTTCCTATGATGATTTTTCTGCTTACGGCACACATTAAAATATCATAATACAATGAATTGAATTTTGTTAGAGAATTGAACCATATACAAAAAGAAGCACCGTCAAACTCTTGTTTGCAGTGCTTCTTTTGGTATGTGCTGCTTATTCACTTCAGTCATTCTAATCTTCCCAATTCCACAACCGTACTTCCCCCAATTCAATACGATGGGCAAATGCTTCATTTTTGAGCTTCAATACTTCCTTGGTAGGACCGGTCACTGCCATGCCATAGATCTGCACGCCGTTTTGCTCAATATAACGGGTAATCCGGTCAAAATCGTAAAAGGGAGCTGGCGCGCGCAGGATTCCTTTGTAAGGCTGGATCAAGTGCAGTGTGTCGAGGAAGTTTTTATTCCGTATATCCCCACTGCCGTAGTCCTGCACTGTCGGATAGCTGTAGCTGGAACTGCTGGTGCGGCTGAACCAGCCGATCTTTTCTTCGCTGTGATGAAGCAGCGTCTGATCCGAATCATGCCAGAGCGGCTCGTACGGGAACCCGATCACATTACTCAACATGGAAGATCCCGATTCGTTCATATCACTATCGGTTCCTGGACGTACAGCCAGCCAGAGCGGCTTCATATTCCTGCCCTTGAACAGCTGCAGCGCCTGGTCTGTGCTGTAGTATTTATCAAAGCTGATAAAGGCTTCAACTACCGTACCCTCCGGCAAATGTCCGAGACGCTCCCATGCCGCTGCGCTGTCATTGGAGACATCCGAACCTGGCGGCTGAAAAGACATCCTAGACGGAGTGCTTTCTGTCAGCCAATCGGTATTGTACGTACGTGCGAAGTTAAACGTGATATCTACAGAGTAGTCTGCGATTTTGACTTGGCTGCTGCCGATCTGTTTCTCCATTGCACCTTTGATATGTAGGCCGGTTGGGTCAACATTGGCACCGGCGCTATCCAGGGACACATTCGGCTGAGTCACGGCAATAGCGGAACGAATCACGTCCCGGTAAGTATCGAGACGACCATTTTCTCCAATGCCGTAATAAATAATATTAAAGATCGAACATACGAAAATAAAAGCGAAAAATGCTCCAATCACAATCCCCGCAGTGCCCGAGCGCGAACGCCATTTGCTGCGCCGCATGATCCGCCGTACTTTTTTCTGATCCATCCGTTCATCGGTATAGAGCTGACCATACCGTCGCATAAAGGCTGGCTTCAGTTTCGGGAAAGCAGCACTTGCAGAATGATCCTTATCCGGCTGCTGCGCATGGTTCCCATTCAGCGGCTCATCCTGATTCACCGGTCGCTCGGTGGAATGTTGTTCATCCAAGTCCGTCTGTTCACCCATGTACTGCTGTTCGTCCCGATCCAGCTGTTCACCGACGTACTGCTGGTACTGTTCCAGCTTATTCAGTTCCTGCTCGACCTCGGCACGCTGCTCATCGGATAATTTGCCGTCATAATAATCCTGCAGCTTCTGTCTAAAAGGGTCACTCATCATGATCACCGCCTTTGTGAATATCGCGTAATCGCTGCCGTCCGCGAAACAGCAGCACTTTGAAATAGGAGAGCGATATATCCATAATCGCTGAAGATTCCTGATAGGAGAACTGGTGAAAGTCATACAGAAGAACAGCCTGCTTTTGCATAAGAGGCAGTTGATCCAGCTGATCGACGATCTGCTCCATTTGCTCCTGTTGAATCAATTGGTTGTCTGGCGCAGTCTGCGGATCGGTCATTTGATTGAAAAAGGCTGGTTCCTGCACCTGCTGCCGCTTTCGTTTGCGCTGGTCGTCGATAAAGGCATGATAGGCTGCCCGGAACAGCCATGGTTTTACCTTTTCGTCGTTATACACTTCCAGATACAGGTAAGCCCGGTAAAAGGTCTCCTGCATCAGGTCTTCCGCCGTATGATGATTGCGGCTTAATGAATACAGATACCGGTAGATGTCATGTGTGTACTGCCTGTATAATTCATCCAGATGTTTGGACACCATAACCTCCTTTCACTGTAACCACGTGTGAAACTGGAAAATGTTACATATTTGGCATGGGAATTATAAATACGCCGAAATGAAGTACGGAGCTAAAAAGAAATAAAATGCAGAACTAAAAAGCAATATGTAATACAGCCCTGGACCGGAATATATAAAAAAGGACGGTAAAATCTCACCGTCCTAATATCCTGTATCTTTTCTTGGCATCCGTATCCATGGTACAAGCCGCATGTGATCCATATAATACGTTACTTGTTAAATTCCACCGACTGATGCATCGCATCCATGGCATTCTGGCCAATGATGCCGAGGCGCCAGATGGCGATGCCTTTCAGGTCGTAGCGCTTGGCGAGACCGATCTTGCTGTTCACCGAGCTGGCATCTTCGCTGCTCAGCGAGATGCCGAGGATCAGCTTGTCTTTATTCACCTGCTTCAGTGCCAGCTGGATCGCATTGTCCACTTTAGCGATCGGCTCGGGGCTCTTTTTGTCGGTATAATCGTATGCCATAATAATCAGATCATCTGCCAGCATACCGAGCGTTTTGTAATCGTAGCCGGTATAGGAGCTGTTCAGCGGGTGCAGTGCCAGCGTCAGCTTGAGTCCCTGCTGATGGGCTTTGGTGGCGATATTTTTGACAAAGGCGTTGTAGTCGGTTCGGGCTTTGGCTTTGTCGCCGCTCCAGCCGAGTCCTTCAAAGTCCAGCACGATGCCTTTGAATCCTTTGCTGGTCGCGGTATCGATGATCGATTGGATTGTCTGGTTTTGCAGCGTTTTATTCTCCAGGTTCTTGGTCAGTTCGCCATGGCCGTCTACCGAATAGACCATCAGGTAAGGAGAAGTTCCCTGTGCGGCAGTATTCTGTATAATCGATTCCGGTGTATCGCTGCCGGAAGCCTGGGGCCATTTGAACTCCGTATTGGAAGTGGAGAAGTTGCCTTCGGTCGTAATGCGGCTCCAGCCGTAAGCTACCGTGTCAAAATCCGGTACCATCGCGCGCTCGTCATACGAGGAGATCGCGTAGAATCCCAGCGTATACAGATCTTGTGCCGGCGAAGTGATCGAGACGGTTCGAGTAGAGGCGTTCCATTTCACATCCGCCCCGAACTGCTGGCTGAAAAAGCTCAGCGGGATCATGGTGTTGTTGTTGATCGTCTGCGGTGCTACCGCTAAAGTGACTTTTTGACCATCTACCATGGCTGTTTTGCTGTTCATGGTGAGTACGACTTTCTTATTGCCATTCGTACCGGGAGCAGTAGCAGTAATCGTCCTGGAGGATTGATTCCAGCTGACCGGGATGCCGAGCGCTTCGGCAATCGCCCGGAAAGGGACCATCGTCGTGCCGCTGATCATCGTCGGTGCAACTGGAAACGGCAGATTGTAACCGTCCAGTGTAATGCTTACCTGGCTGTTCGCTGCGTGGGTCACCGGGCTTAGCGAAGTGCTGCTCCAGATACCGGTGCACAGCATACTGCTGCATAATGCTACTTTAAGTATGTTTTTCATGGGGTTGCTCCTGTTCTATTCAAGTATGAAGCTATATCCTGACCATTACGAAATAGAGAAATAGCAAAGTAGAGAAGTAAGGAAATAGGGAAGTTGCGATTCGTCAGTTACATATATCCATCGTCAGCCTGGGAGCAGTGGTGGACTGCTCTCTATCCGTGGTCAGGAGAAATAAACAACGCTATACTATTATACTAAAATATGGATGATTTGTTACTCACAGCCGAATGATATTTTTGTCATTAAGTATATATTCGACTATCCACCTCTATTTATGAAAATAGACACCAAAAAGCCTGCTTCAGCGATACACCGAAGCAGGCTCTTTTCCAAGATCCATTGCTCATTACCATACGAGATCACATTACTCATTGCCACACAAGACAATACCAATCATTTCCACGCAAAATAACATCATGAGCTATTATCCAGTTATCCGATCAAACACCAGCCATTACAGTACCCACATACCGACGAGTCCACACAGAATACCGAGCACAACGACCGATCCGGCGACAAACAGCATGACCTTGAGCGGGAACGAACGAGCGATCATCAGCATCGACGGCAGGCTGATCGCAGGCAGGGTCAGCATGAGTGCTGCTGCCGGACCTACCCCCATACCGAGGCTCATAAAGGACTGGATAATCGGAATCTCTGCCGCTGTCGGAATGACGAACAGCATCCCGGCAAGCGCGAATCCGGCGATCACGAGCAGGCTGTTGCCTGTCGAGATATCCATCGTCGGGAACAGCCACACCCGTGCTGCACCAAGCAGCAGAACGAAAATAATATACGCCGGCACAATGCCGATCAGCATATTCAGAATACTTTTGCCCCAGCGTACCATCAGCGGCTGCTCGGGTGCAGGTGGTGGCGTCACATTGGGATCATCCATCTTCATTTCATCCGGCAGCTTCTCGGCCGGTACGAACCGGTTCGCCAGATAACTGACACCAAAGACGAGAATAAGACCGAACACGAGACGCAGCAGCGTGAATTTCCACGACAGTACAAACGTCATAAAGACCAGTGTCGCCGGATTAAGAGTCGGATTACCGATCCAGAACGCCAGACTGGCGCCTACGGAAGCCTGTTTCTTGCGCATACCGACCGCGATCGGTGCTGCGCAGCAGCTGCACATCATCCCTGGCAGTGAAGCGACGCCCGCCAGTGCGGTACTGCGGAAGTCCGCTTTGCCGAGCACACGCAGCAGCCACTGGGCAGGCAGCATTACCTGCAGCAGCGAACCGAGCAGAATACCGAAAACGGCTGCTTTCCATACCGCTTTAAAATAAACGACTGCATAACCCCAGGCCGCTTCCCAGGATGGCGATCCTCCGGCAGCATCTCCCAGAATGGAAGCTCCGATAGAATGATCGGCTGCTGCTTTGAATGCTTTATGGTAATAGGGCCACCACTTCACATACATTAGCCCTGCAACGACAATAACCAAAAAGGCAACGACCAGCCAGATGACTTTCTTGTTCGGCTGACGTAAGCCTGTATCCGTTGTGTGCATATTGTTCCTCCTGAATAAAATATCAAACCAACTAACCTATCCATCCAAGTGAGCCGCAAGAGCAGATCACAGGTGTAAATTATAGCATAAATATATAAGCGGAAACGTACGCTGCATCGAATAATTTGCCGGGCTAGTGGTATAATTAATAAAGTGCTGTTCTAAAACCATATTAACAGGGAGGCAGGAGGCATTAGGTACTTCTGCAGCCTTCCATAGATACTGTACAAACCCCATACCGGAAAGGAACGATATATATGTCATCAACCGATGCAATCAAATTAACTTCTCTCTCTTCCAAAGGCGGCTGCGGCTGCAAAATTGGTCCTGCCGATCTGGCGCAGGTACTGCGCAATCTGCCGCAGGCGATTCCCAATCCGAATCTGCTCGTCGGACTGGATACGAGCGATGATGCAGGTGTATACCGTCTGACCGATGATCTGGCGATTGTCCAGACGCTGGACTTTTTCACCCCGATCGTGGATGATCCGTACTCCTTTGGCCAGGTCGCTGCAGCAAATGCGATCAGCGATATCTACGCCATGGGCGGCAAACCGCTGACTGCGCTGAATATCGTCGCATTCCCGATCCATACGCTCGACAAGCAGATCCTGACCGATATTCTGCGCGGCGCCGGTGACAAGATGGCCGAAGCCGGTGTGACTCTCGTCGGTGGTCACTCTATCGATGACAAGGAGCCCAAGTTCGGCCTTGCGGTAACCGGAACCGTGCATCCGGATCGCGTGCGTACCAATGCAGGTGCCAAGCCGGGCGATCAGCTGATCCTGACCAAACCGATCGGCGTAGGCATTCTGACCACATCCGTCAAAAAAGACCAGCTGAGCGAAGCGGAAGTGGCGCGCGTCACCCAGGTGATGAGCACGCTGAACAAGACTGCTGCCGAGACGATGGATGCGTATGAAGTGCATGCCTGCACCGATGTGACCGGATTCGGTCTGCTCGGTCATGCTTCCGAAATGGCCAAAGGCAGCGGCACAGGCATCGTGATTCATCAGCATCAGGTTCCTATGCTGCCGCGTGTACGTGAACTGGCAGAAAGCGGGTTTGTACCGGGTGGTACCAAAAATAACTATGCCCATCTGGAAGGGGATGTTACTTTCCCGGCGGAGATGGATCAGATTGACCAGTGGATTCTGTGCGATGCCGTGACTTCCGGCGGACTGCTGATTGCGGTCGCCGAACACGATGCTGCCCAGCTGCTGAGCGATCTGCTGGCTGCAGGTGTCGAAGCGGCACATATCGGTGAAGTGACTGCCGATCATCCGGGTCATATCCGGGTACAGGTATAATTTGTTAGGCAAGTAAGGGTATTTGAATTCAAAATGCACATCCTGCTCAAGGAATGTACGCTTCATACGTGAGGCGGGCACTCCTTTGGCGGGTGTGATTTCATAACTTAAGGAGCGGATGGTTTTGTTTCAGGATATCACCATAGAAGAACTGCTGAAGAAACGGGCCAGCGGCGAGATTACGACGATCGATGTGCGTTCGCCGTCGGAATACCGGAATGCTACCATTCCGGGCAGCCTGAATATTCCTTTATTTGATGATGAGGAACGTGCAGAAGTTGGTACGATCTACAAGCAGGTCGGTACCGAACAGGCCAAGAAGCGCGGTCTGGAGATCGCTTCAGCCAAACTGCCTGATTTTATCGCCAGTTTCCAGCAGATTGAAGGTCCAAAGGCAGTCTTTTGCTGGCGCGGCGGCATGCGCAGCAAGACAACAGCGACTGTCCTGTCATTGATGGGTGTACAGACGTACCGGCTGTCCGGCGGTGTACGTGCCTATCGGCAGTGGATCGTGGAGGAACTGGGTCAGCTGCAGCTGAACACACCGGCATTTGTACTGAACGGGCATACCGGCAACGGCAAGACACTTATGCTGGAAAAGCTGCAGCAGCAGGGTTATCCGGTCATTGATCTGGAAGCCATGGCCGGTCATCGTGGATCTGTATTTGGCGGTATTGGTCTGCAGGTGAACAATCAGAAAGCTTTTGATTCCCTGCTGATTGAGCGGCTGAACGAGATCGGAAAGGCTCCCTATATTCTGTTCGAAGCCGAGAGCCGGCGTATCGGCAAAGTCGAAGTCCCTGCCTTTTTGCTGGACAAAAAGGAACAGGGTACCCATCTGTGGGTAGAACTGCCGATGACGGAGCGTGTGCGTCATATTATGGAAGATTATCGCCCGGCGGAGCACAAGGAAGAATGCCTGTCCGCCTTCGAGCGCATCAAGGCGCATATTCACCAGCCAATCGGCGTACAGATCGAAGAAGCACTGCATGCCGATCAGTATGAGCAGGCGATTGCGCTGCTGCTGGAATATTATTATGATCCCAAATATCAGTACTCTGCCGATAAAATGAAAAATGCCCAGCGCATTATCATTCAGGCGCAGAATGTGGATGAAGCGGTAGAGAAAATCAAGGCCTGTCTGGCGGAAGTATCCATTCCTCAGCAGAGTTAACCTGTAAATAAAAGCTGTCCTCCGGCAGCAGAGCAGAATCGCCCATCAGGGTGACCCACTCTCCATACTGCCGGGTGACAGCTTTTTTATGAATTAGTTTGCGGATTATAAATGGGATCTAAGGCCATATTCGTTCGGTCTGACTTCACTGGCCTGACAGTAAAATATAATGAATTCAATCCAAGAAAAGGAAGATGTAATTCGCGAATTGAATAATTGAGTTATTTGTATTATCTTAATGAATATAGAGAAACAGTAGGTAAAATACGGATACAATAAGCCGCAGTAAGGGTGAAATGTCCATACAAAATGGACAATGCCAAGCAGGGAATCCTTACGATACAGTTCGGTTACTTCATATATTCGCCGATTGATAGGATGGTTTATAATTAGATGTGGAAGGTTATATAAGATGAGGCTTTTTTAAAGTTTCTTTCTTTTTCTCGTGGATAACGTATATTTACCTGATAAATAGGCGTATACTCGTATTGAATACTCATTTCCGATATTTTATCGGATATATAGGAGACGTGTCCTTATTAGGGAACGGGTATATCCTTGTTTTCATTCTGGTCAGGAGCATTTCCATTGGATAAGAAAGAAATGATTAGCCGCGGAACCAGTTATATTTCTAAGCTGCTGCGGAGTCGCTTTGGAAAAGGGCCTCAATCGGTATATATATATTTGTCAGAATACTGTATCATTATTCATCTCAAAAACTTTATGAGTCCGGTGGAAGAGTTTCTGCTGGATCAAAAGGAAGAGCGTGCTTTCCTGTATACACGGGAATTAATTATGAAGTCCCTGCTGCCGGAATTAAAACAATTTTTTCGGGATCATTTAAATCTGGACGTGAATGAGTTATATTATGATTGGGGGATGCATAACGCGTCCGGGATCATTGGCGGGTTGTTTGATTCCAATTATGGTGAAGCGCCGGATTACTCAGGTAAGCAACAGCTGCATGAATACATTCTGGATGCTACCACACTGGTCCAGAAAAAAGCTGCTTTTATCGACTCCTGGTGGGTCAACCCCAGAACGCTGGTCATCTTTCGAAAGGGTATAACCGTACTGCTGGAAAAAGAACTGTTGGATCTGGGATATGAAAATGAGTTGAGATCCGCTAAGCGTAGTCTGGAAAAGAAAATTTTGTTGGAGTATGCCGATTTGGACCCTATACTTCACAAAGATCTGGAAGATATTTATATTGACTGGAATTTTGATACAGATCATAGCATGTTTGTATATACGTTTGCAGAATAATTCCATTTGAAAAATAAAATAGGGATTCGGTAATAATTCAGACATAATGCATGCGCTGAAATTAGGCCGGGGATTGAGTTCATTGTAGAGAACTCTTTCTTCGGTCTATTTTTTTGAAAGGATGATTAAGAGTGATACAGGATAAGAGCGCCGTTCTCTATATTGGTAGTGATCGGATTAACCTGGCTCTGCTGCAATTATTGTTCCGCAAAAAACTGTCCGATTTAACTCTGCTGGAGACAGACGATACATTCAAAGGGATAGAGATTGCCCACACTCATAAGCTTGCATTAATTATGGTCGATATTCAATTTCCGGTGGCGAACAATTATGATATCCTCTCTATTCTGAAATCCTGCCCGGATACAGCAGCTATCCCCATCTGGGCGATCAGCGCCTGTGCCTTTAACGAGGAAATAGCCAAAGGAATACAGGCCGGATTCAACCGTTATATTACCAAACCGATTGATCTGAAAACATTCATACAACGGATACGGATGGATATAGCAATCTAGTCATGCAGATATATCCCAACTGAATAACGGATGTATCCTACCAATTTAGCTGGGAGTGTGTAATAGTCATTGAACCACAAAAATATAATCACCCAAGCCACCAGTTATACTACCAAATTACTAAGGAACCGATTCGGCAAAGGTCCGGAGTCAGTCTCCATTTATCTGTGCGACCGGTGTATTGTTTTGCATCTGAAAAACTTCCTCAGTCCGGTAGAGAAGTTCCTGCTTAGCCAGGAAGAAGAGCAGGCTTTTCGCCATACCCGTGAATTAATTATGAAGTCACTGCTGCCCGAGCTGCGAAGCTTCCTTCATGACAAGCTGCAGCTGGAAGTGACTGATATGCATTACGACTGGGGACTGTATAATGCTTCCGGAGTCGTCATCGGATTGCTGCAGAGTGATCTGGAACTAACACCCGATTATGAAGGCAAGGAACTGCTGCATCAGCAGATTATCCGGGCGACCAGCGAGCTGCAGAAGCCGCCGGCCTGGATCGATTCCTGGTGGATTAATCCCAAAACATTATTCGTTTTTCGCCAGGGCCTGACCATCCTGCTGGAAAAGGAATTTATCGGTCTCGGTTATGAGAACATGCTGCGTATGACCAAAGGAAAATTGGAAAAGTCTCTGCTGGAGAGCCATGTACAGGTAGAGCAGATTTTCAAGAAAAAGCTGGCCGATCTGTATGTCGACTGGAGCTTTGATCATGATCATAGCATTATTATTTATACATTTCATAACTAGCTCTTCGTGTAGAGGGATACAGTTCTCTTGGATGACAAAACATTAAATTTTATGCATTTTATGGTCCGTTTTACCTGTTTACTGGAAAAAGATCGATATCACCAATTAGTTAAGGTATACTTAGCGTGGATCACTCAGATCTCGGAATTGAATATTCCAACGCCGTAACCCCGGTGGATAATGAGTTATCTTTTTCTTATTTTCCTAAAGGGGGTATACGCATTGAAATATAGACAGTTCGTCAGTCAGGCCACCAGCTTTACGACCAAGCTGCTGCGTGAACGATTTGGTAAAGGACCGCAATCGGTGCATATTTCTCTGAATGACCGATGCATTATTTTTCATCTGCGGGAATTTATCAGTCCGGTAGAGAACTTCCTGCTGAATCAGGAAGAGGAAGAAGCGTTCCGTTATACGCGCGAGCTGATTATGAAGTCAATGCTGCCGGAGTTGAGCGCATTTCTGGAAGAGAATCTGGAGACGAAAGTAACGGACATGTATTACGACTGGGGCATGCATAATGCTTCCGGGATTATTGTCGGTCTGCTCGATGAAAATTGGAAAGAAACCGTGGAATACGACGGTTGGGAATCGGTTCATGCGCAGATCACCGAGCTTACCCAGTATATTCAAAAACCGCCGGAAATGATAACTTCCTGGTGGGTCAATCCCAAAACATTAGTCATCTTTCGACAGGGTATACTCATACTGATTGAGAAAGAACTAATCGATCTGGGACAGGGCAATCTGCTCAAAACAGCCAAACGCCGGCTGGAAAAGCGGATGCTCGTGCAGGAAGTCCAGCTGGAGACCGTACTGGACAAAAAAGTCGCTGATCTGTACGTCGATTGGCGATTTGATCAGGATCACAGCCTTATTGTTTATGTTTTTGAATAATGATAATAAGAGATTGGAATAGTGCGATATCAAATTGAATAGATACGGTAATATACCAGACATTTGATGCGCTGAGATAGGCCGAAGAGAACGGGAGCAATAAGGTTCCTTCTCTTCGGCCTTTTATTTTATTAGATGGAATAGAGAGAGGATGAACTAATTGAATTCAGCTCTGAAAGAAATTTTATATATTGAAGATGATCAGCTGAGTACACTAACCATGCGCCATATTTTCAAGAAAAAATTTCCGGGCTTAAAATTAGTAGAGGCTTCTACAGCACAACAGGGGATTGAACTGGCGATCAGACGAAGACCGTTTCTGATTCTGGTGGATATTTTGCTGCCGGATATGAGTGGATATGAGAGTCTGAATTACCTGCAAACCCATGAAAAGACCCGCCTTACTCCGGTCTGGGCAGTAACTGCCTGCGCCATGGACAGCGATATTCGCAGAGGGATGGAGGCGGGCTTTGAAGGCTATATTACCAAACCGATTGATATGAAGCGATTCATCCAATTAATGAATATCCATGTCATTAATGTAGAAGTCTGAATCAAAGAGTCGTACGCCATGACAGCAGTTGCAGCTGCTGCATAGGCTTATAGTATAACTCTTCCCTTGTTATTCGTATACTATCTAGAGCTGGATCACCTATTTTGTTAATATATAGCAGGAAGTCTGATCAGAGAGCAGACTTCCTGCTATTATTTTAGATAAATACATATCGTCACAAAAACATTTCGTGATACAATACATAAAGTCTATTAACGAACATGTGATACAGGAAGGACATTCATACCCATGATACAACCCCCGTTTATCGCCGTGGAAGGCCCGATCGGCGCTGGCAAGACTACCCTTTCTTCCATGCTGGCAGAAGAGTTGAATCTCCCCATTATCAAGGAAATCGTTGAGGAAAATCCATTTCTCGGCAAGTTTTATGACAATATCGATGAGTGGAGTTTCCAGCTGGAAATGTTCTTTCTCTGCAATCGGTACAAGCAGCTCGAAGACACCGGTGTGCAGTACATTTCTCGCAATCAGCCGGTTATCTCGGATTATCATATTTACAAGAACATGATCTTTGCCGAGCGTACGCTCAAAGGGGTCAAGCGGGACAAATACCGCCAGATCTACCATGTGCTGACCGATGATCTGCCCAAGCCCGATATTATCATCTATATTCGTGCAAGCCTGGATACCCTGCTGGCCCGGATTGAGAAGCGTGGCCGCGTTTTCGAGGAAGCGATGGATACGGCATATCTGGAGCAGCTGATGGCGGATTATGATGAAGCGATGGCTTCGATCGCCGTGCGCGAGCCGGACACGAAGATTATTACCATTGACGGAGACAGCATTGATTTCGTGGAAAACCGGGAGCAATTTGATCATATTGCCTCTCAATTAAAGGAGCTTATACATGAACGAATACAACATACCTGATAATGCACTGATTACCATTGCCGGAACGGTAGGTGTCGGCAAATCCACGCTGACCGCAGTGCTGGCTGAACGCCTGAACTTCAAGACTTCCCTCGAGAAGGTCGATCATAACCCTTATCTGGAGAAGTTCTATCATGACTTCGAACGCTGGAGCTTCCATCTGCAGATCTATTTCCTGGCTGAACGCTTCAAGGAGCAAAAGCATATTTTCGAAGCCGGCGGCGGTTATGTACAGGATCGCTCGATCTATGAGGATACCGGCATTTTCGCCAAAATGCATGCCGACAAAGGTACCATGTCCGCAACCGATTATGAGACGTACACCAGCCTGTTCGAGGCGATGGTGATGACTCCGTATTTCCCGCATCCGGATGTGCTGATCTATCTGGAAGGCAGCCTGCCGTCCATTCTGGCCCGTATCCAGCTGCGCGGACGTCAGATGGAGATCGAGACGGATGTATCCTATTGGGAGCAGATGCATGAACGGTATGTATCCTGGATCAGCGAGTTCAATGCTTGTCCGGTGCTGCGCTTGAATATTGACGAGTACGATGTGAATGATCCGGCGTCCATGGACAGCATTCTGTCCCAGGTCAGCCGCATTATTGCCGAATCCCGTCAGAGCAAGCTGAACGGTACACTGGCATAACGCAGCATGGCAGCCTACGCTGTCCAGATACAGATACAGATACAGATACAGATATAGATATAGATAAGTCTGCGCTGCCAGTCCAAGCTAAAATCATACCCATACAGTAAGCTGATCATATTGAAGATGATATTCACGGCCTGTTCCTACAAGGAGCAGGCTTTTTTGTTATCCAATAATGTCTTCGGCTGAATAACAGGGTTACTTGCTAACTTTTGCGACTATAGACCTAAATAATATGGTCATAAACGCCGAATAATTAAATAGCTAAGTTTTTTGAACATGAGTCTCAGTCGACATATTCAACCAAAGGAGTCCATTATGCGTAAAGCTTTCAAGGAGGAGCAAGGATTCACACTGATCGAAGTGATGGCTGCAATCGTAATTCTGTCGATTGTCTCCCTGGGCCTGATGGCTTACTTCAGTAATTCGCTCTCTTTTTCCAAAAGTAATGAGAACAAGACCGTCATGGTGAACCTGGCCCGCAGTGCGCTGGTCTATGCGGAGAAGCAGGATTTTGACAAATGGAAAGCCTATCTGGAAGACAATAAAGCGATACAGGCAGAAGGGTGCAAAACGGCGGACAGCTGCAGTAAATACGCCCTGCTGACAGACGACACCGCTGCGCTTTCTTTTATATTGAATCCGGTGATCAATGGCATAACCTATAAAGTGTCCATCAACTCCCAGCTTCAAAGCCAAAATACCGGCTCATCGAAAGAGGCTTCTCCCTATCTCATGCCGATCCAGGTAAAAGTAAAGGGGCCCGATATCGAGAGCCGTCAGGAAGATACAGTAGTGGAGGGATATATTACGGATGAGAAGATTCGTTAAGCGGCTGCGCAGCCAGCAAGGATTCACACTGATCGAGATGCTGCCGACTTTGCTGCTGTTGACAATGATCATGACAGCTGTATATGCAGTCGCTACTTTTGGGATGCGCAGTTACAGTCAGATCAATACAGAGAACCGGCTGCGGGAGGAAGGGGATATCATGATGTCCTCGATTATTACGCAGCTGTATACTTTTACCCCGGATCGTGTCAGACAGCTGACTGATAACAGCGGTCAGCCTGCAGGTATCCGGCTGGAGAAGAATGGTGACAAGCCGGAGAGCAAAGACATCTACATTTGCGGTGGGAAACTCTATCTGGGGGCAAAAGTTGAAGGCATTCCGCTGCAGCTCAACATACCTTCGTGTACAGACAGCGAGGCAGCGGCTCCGGTATCGGGCGGCAATACGGCACAGCTGTCACAGCCAGCCAGCACACCGGAGTCATCGGCCGTAGTGAATACGGCGCAATCGCCGGGTATAGATGCCAATCAGCCCCAATGGGTGGAAGCACAATCCCGCCTGGAGGAAGGCTCCATCATCGAGATTGATAACAGAGAGGGAAAAAGCGTATACGAGAGCGGCATTATCAAAATCAATCTAAATCTATCCCATTCGATCATGGGTGGAGATACGGCACAGACATCGCTGGAAAGCAAATTCGGATTCTAGAAAGAAGGAAGCATAATGTTCCGTAACGAACACGATCAACCGCTGGATAAAAGGCCTTTCTGGCGGCAGGAGCAGGGATCGGCACTCGTCATGGTGATGTTCATCGTGCTGCTGCTCACCGTACTGGGAGTCGCTGTGCTCAGTGCGACAATCGGCGGGGCCCAGCGTACCGAGTTGCGCGAGAATGATGTGCAGAGCCTGCATCTGGCCCAAAAGTCGCTGGATGAAGCGATAGCCTATATTAGCCAGGAGCTGGATCGCCATCAGGATATCGACCCTGTGAAATTAAATGGTGTGCTAAAGGGAATTCGGGATGACCTGCAGGCACAGATCAATCAGAAGAAGAGTACCGTGCATACGGAGCTGAATCAGACAGGTTCAGCGTCAGCCCGCCTAACGAATATTCAATATGTGGATAAGGATCTGATGGGATCGACAGAATCTCCAACCCTGTACCATATTACATTAACTGCTCAAGCACAGGTGAACGGTGTCACCCGTACACTGCAGCAGCAGGTAACGATAGATACTTTCCCTGAATTTCTGAATTATGCACTCGGTTCGGAGAGTAATCTGACCCTGAATGGTGCTCCAGCGATTACCGGCAATATCTATTCCGGCAAACTGCTGAAGCTGAGCCGCAATGCGGAATATCGGTATAACGGCAGCGGAGAGCTCAAGCAGGCGACCATTTATCCGTATCTGTTCCCGGATGGAGAAGCGTATGTACAGTCGATCGATTCCATTCTCAAAGAAGGCATACCCGTCAACGCCGATACCCGCAGCACCGCGAACACGCTGAATGAAGCGCTGGGTATCCCGCTGGAAAATGTCATGATCAAAAACAATAAAAAGTTCGTTCAGATCAATCTGGAAGAGACTACGCTGGATAAGGTGACGGAAGCGCTGAATGGCACTTCCAGAACAGATGTACAGCAGTGGTACGAAGAGGAAAATCATAGCTTTGCCGGTCTGGTCGGTACCATCGCAGAAAAGGCGAAACAGCAATCGGCAGCTGATCCGACGGGGCAACCCGGCATGATCCGGGTGGCTGTCAGACCTGTGCCACCTGCCAATCCTGCCAAGGATGCCACAGAAGCGGAATTGCAGGATTTTGAGACCCGCAGCCGGTTATATGAGAAGCAGATGACCGAACTGGATGATACATTCAAAAATATGCAGGATTCCATGCTGTTTGACGGTAACCTGGAGCTGGATGGAGTGACCTTCGAGCAGATTAACTACCCGGATAAAAATCCGAAGGACTCTGCGGAGAATTCCGTAAATAAAGAATTCAAAAAGTGGCTCATCGTACATGGCGATCTTATCATTAACAATACGCTGGATACGCCTGTACAGATTAGAGCCAATATTATCGTCACCGGCAAAATGATTGTTAAGGGCAAAGCCGATATGGATGCGACCATCTATGTGATGAGTCCTGCTGCCACTGCTGCAGCTTCAGGCGATTCGACAGGTACCGGCAATCAGCCGTCTTCATCAGCGGTCTATACCACCATCCTGCAGGATGCAACAATTCGTGATCTGGACGACAAGGAACTGGTACTGATGTCCAAAGGCGGCATTTTATTAAACCGGTTTGATGCTTTTAATAACACGATGATTGGCAATGATTCCAGTATGAAAAAGATTAGAGGTTTCTTTTATACCGAATCTTCAGCCTGGTTGTATGGAGTAGGCTCGATCTTTTCACTGGAGGGTGGATTTTTTGCCCGCGGTAATCTGACGGTCAATGCAGTAGCCGGAACAGCATCGGCAGGCGGATCGTCGATTCAGTTTAACCTGTCCAGCAATCATCAGGACAGCCGCTTCCAAGTAAAATATGACGATAAAATCTTCACCAAACAGCAGCCTTCGGGACTGCCAAGGGTCAAGCAGGTCAATATTCGAGTAGGCAAGCTGGAATTGATCAAGAACGAATCCGATTCGAACAAGAAAGAGGACAGCAGTTCATAACAAGAGTGGACCCTTGGATCAGGATAGCATAATTTATTTGATACAGAATACAGAATACAGAATACAGAACGTCAAAAAGAGCAGGAGTACTCATCCGGTGATACGGATTAGCGCTTCTGCTCTTTTTGGTATTTATGCTTTTGACGTGGTTTGTAATGATCAGGACTGCTGTAACTGCAGCAGTCCATGATGATCGCTGAAGCCGATCAGTATCGGTCTCCATTGATATTCGGATCATTATTATCTGTAGGGTTGTCCGGATTCGTCGTGCCGGACAGCACGATAATGCCAATCGTAACAGGCTTTACATCCGGTTTGCCGGTGTAGGAGAGGGTGACGGTTGTATAACCCGGACGGATCGCCTGGATTACGCTGCCGCCCCTGATGATCGGTTCCTGCCCGGTAGAGCCGGAGTGTTCGAATCGAATACTTGTCTGATCGGCAGGCATGCTCCAGGCCAGATGATCCAGCAGGGTAGAGATATCCACACTTCGCGGACGATAATCAAATCCGGAGATGCTGTTATCCATCAGATCAACGGTATTTCCGACATTCATCCGTATCGGTCCCTGCAGAATAAGTTCACGCAGTACCGGGTGGATGATAACCTCGATAGCCGCCTGCATCCCTCCGGAAGATACAATAACGTTGACTTTGCCCGGTTCCTTGCCGGTCAGTGTAACGCTGGAGCCGGTACTCGAACTCAGCTCAGCACTGCCTGGATGGGCTGCGCTGTCCGCACCGCCGGAACTTCCTGGACTGCCCGCATTATTCGAACTGTCGGTACTCGCCGGGCCGAGAGACCAGGTGAATGCCGGAGCCGGGGTAACGCCGGCAGGATCGGTGACAGCGGTTAGTGTAATCTTTTCGCCGTCATTCATGGCGGATGGACCATCGATGCGGATATTAAAAATCCATAATGTGTGCTCTGCCGTATACGTGCGTCCGTTGGCAGTCGTTACGGTGGCAACCACCGTATATTTGCCCGGCTGCTGGCCGGTGATGGATGCCTGCCATGGATTGGCCGTGTTGACGGTAAGGACAGGTTTGGCAGATGTACCACTGCTGCTGTCTTTGACAGACCAGGTGACACGGGCTTTTTCATCGGATGGATTCAGGATAGCCTGAAGCGTACCGACCTGTGCAACGCCGATAGCGGCAGGCCCCTGAATGGACAACCCCGGCTGTATAACGGTCACAGCAGCTCTGTACGTAATATTGCTGCCGTCGGTTGAACGGATTTCGATGAATGTCTTGCCCGGTGCAAGTGCCTGAATGGTTCCATTTTCTCCGCTCGGAGTGACTGTGACCATCTTGGGATTGGCAGAGGACCAGTTTAACACTTTGTTATTGGCGTCTACAGGGGAGACGGTCGGAATAAGCGTTTTCTGATCGCCGACCAGCATCGATATATCTTCCAGATACAGTGTTTTTACTTTGACAACCGAGTTGAAAATAATATCCGGGAAAACAATAGTCACTCTGTCTTTCTCATCTGGTGCCGGTGCAAGGCCTTCCACATCAACATCGTAGAACGGAATGGACGACGATCCATAGCCGGTCCCTGTCATGGAGGCTCCGATCAGGGAGCCTTTGATACTTCCTCCAAAGTTCAATGCCGCATTGGGTGCCAGCACGGAACCGAGTACTCCGATATTGTTCAGCTGCAGGCTGGAGGCCTGATTAAAGTTATACAGGATATGCTGGTAGGTCGGGCCGTTAACGGTTAACCCGCCGCTTATTTTGACATGTGAGCCGCTGACATTGACCAGTACATGGGAACTGGCTGGCGCATCAATGACTATCGAATTGGTGCCATCTCCCAGCTGGGAATCGGCGACCTGGAATATATTGAGTTCGGGGTCTGTACCGGTTAGCGTCAGCGTAGAGTAAGATTTGGTCACCGAGCCTTTGGCGGGAAGGGCTGCGAGATCGTTGGACATGCTGCGCAGCTTGGTACCCATGGCGTCAAAGTCAATCGGTGTTCCCTGTACGGCCGTATAGTCCGTATACTCCGGCTTGCTGATCGTATCTCCATAGACGGCTTTGCCTTTGTAGACAGAACCGCTGCTGACGGTCAGGTTCTTGCCAGCGATAAGGACCGGTGTGCCTTTGGCATTATCGCCCAGCTCTGTACCGATACTGAAGCCGCCGGGCAGATTGACATTGCCTGCACCGGCTACTCTTCCTGCTGTCGAGAAGCCCGAACGATCCATTGTGATATCGCCAAGGATCAGCACGCTGTAATCTTTTAGATTGCCGAGCGCTGCAATATTACGGGTAGCGCTGTGGATATCCGCATAATTCAGCTGGGCATTCACGAGATTGTAGGCTCCTTTGCCGACAGGTGTCAGGGTAAGTCGGAACTTCACCGCAGGCTGGTCTTCCGGCATTACGGGAACATAGGACTGTACGCCGCTTTGGCCGGATAGTCTGTATTGAATATCAGGCAGCGGCATGGTGAGCACATATCCTGTGGCTGCCGTGCCTTCTTTGGTCATGCCTTCCGGGAGAGTGCCTGTAATCTCCAGCTGAGGAGGCAGCTGCTCCTTGTATTGAATATTGGAGATGACCAGTTTGCTGGATGCCTGTTCCTCCGGATTCACAGACTGGTAGCTGACCGGCTTCGGTGTAACCGAGTATTCGATGGTCAGCGGTGTATTCTGTTCGGCTTCTCCGTTTTGTACACCGGAGATAATCTCACGATTGGTCAGCAGATTGGCTTCGGCTCGCTCGATCGTAAAGTTGACCGTTTTGGTCGCCAGCGCGCCCTGCTTGTCTTTGACCGTAATCTCAATCTGCAGTGTACCGCCTTCCGGCAGCGGATTCTCGAATGTTTCGTTGATAGCCTGACCGGACAAGACGGTCTTTTCCGGAATGGACAGGTCGGTCAGCACTTTGCCGTTATGCTTGAATTTCACGCTGGCTGTCAGATTACGGTCTTTGAGATCCCAGTCATTGGCAGTATAGCTGAGTACAAAGTTCTTCAGGTACGAAGGCTTGGTGCTGCCGTCCGCAGGTGCGGTGACGGTAATCTCCGGTGCATGATTGGAGCCGATAAAGGCGCGGTACATCGTATTGACGAATAGTTTTTGCTCCCATTCCGGGAATCCGGTATTGGTATGACCGGTACCGGAATACGTAACATTGCCTTTGGAGTACGTATAGTAGTGATTCCAGCTGTCCTGTACATCCCGATTGCTGCCGGTAATGTTATACCAGGACACCACTTCAGGATCTTCCAGATCCAGGGTGAAATATTGGTCATGCGTCTGATTGATCTGTCCTATATAGCCATTGCTGTTGGACGGAGGCTGACTGAGATCAAACGGATACTCTGTCAGCAGGCCTTTATTCACTACAGCCGTGGTTCTGGATTTGTTGGGTGCATTGAGACCGATATTTGTCTTTGGCGCAATCTGGCCGGAGTCGGTCTGGAAATACTTGAGCCATATTTGCGAAGCGGCGTTATTTTTGTCAAACACCGTATCATGGGTAAACATCACTCCCTGTCCGGAAGCGATAAACTTGCGTATAGCTGCCGCCGATGCGTCATTGAGCGGAGCAAATTGATTATATTGGTCGCGGAACCCCAGCACGATCATGTCATAGGTTCCGTTCAGATTCCGATACACAGTTGAATTGAACTCTTCAAACGTCTTGACGGTAATATCCAGCTGGTAATCTGTTCCTGCCAGATAGGATGGCTTCATATTGGCACTGTTCAGCAGACTGCTGTTACCGCTGGACTTGCCGTCCGATGGCAGCACCTGAAGTACGCGGACAACGGTCTTCTCATCCTGATACCGGATTACACCCGTCGTATAATTTTTGAGCGCGGTGCCTGATTGACGGTTGACGATCTCCAGTTTCCAGTAGAGTAATCCCGAATAGGCCTTGGGCAGTTTGTAGCTCAGTGTTCCCTGGGTGCTATTGAGCTGCTCGGTTGCTACCAGCTGGTCGCTGCCCATTTTCAGAACCTTATCAATTCCGAGGTACAGATTGGCCTCCACATTACCCTCCGCCAACCCCGATACATTGCCGACATTAAAATCAAACCTTAGTTCCTGGCCTTGCCTGTAGACAACGGATTGGCCTGCAGCAGTCTCATAGTCTGCCGGCTTATTACTGACACTGAGCTGCGGGCGCTGGGTCATTATTTTATAAAGACTGGAATTGGTATCTTCCATCTGGACGGCCAGCGGCGCCAATTCCTCATCAGCGATGAAGAATACATTAAAAGGACGCGCCGTCGTATCCTGATAGGGAGAGAAATAATCATATAACAGATGGGCATTCTTGCTGGTAGCCGGCTGATTGAGCAGTGCCTTATTCAGGATGACCGGCAGTCCTTTCTCGATGTAGTTATCGATAATATCCCTGGCTTTGAGCTCGGTAATATCGTTCATGATGCCGGTCGTATTATGATCCTGACCCTGTACACCAGTCGTATTGTACGTACCGCCGCCGATATAGATAGCATCATATTTGCCATCCAGCTCTTCACGCATCGCTACAAACTGCTTCATGCGCATGGTGGTGACGGTGAAGTTGGAGCTGTTCTGAAGCTTCTCCTGCAGCGGGAACTTGCCATTATCATTAATCTCCAGAATGTGAATCTGATAACGGGTAGATGCCCCGGCGATCATTTGTACAAGCGGGATCGCAAGCAAGCTCAACAGGATGATGGAAAGGAATATTATTGCACTTTTGGACCTCAAAGACAAAAACCTCCAATTTTTTTAAATTTCAGCTAAATTATTGAGTCTAAAGTCCGATAAAAGTAAATAGGTAATTTACTTAATATATCGGTTGCTAAATATTATTTATAATATTAGAATAAATAGGACTTAAATAATAGGACTATTTTATCAATATTATAAAAAAGTGGTTCTTTAGATGTTGAGTGAACAAATTCGATATCCGGAGCTGAAAATACAAAAGCTTATCTGGGAGAAGTGCGGACACAATGGTAAGCGGCTGAAGGTCCCAAGTGAATACTGTGCAACATGCAGCCTCTGACTATGCCTGATGGAGTTGAGACAACAGATGAAGATAATGAAGAAAAAGCTGGGCGATCTTCTTTTTGAAAATGGACTTATTACCGAAGAGCAGCTCAATCAGGCGCTGGAGGAACAGCGCAAATCCAAACGCAAGCTCGGTGATGTACTGCTGGCACAGGGATATATTACAGAGCAGCAGCTGATCGAAGTGCTGGAGTTCCAGCTGGGGATTCCACATGTCAATTTGTTCAAATACCAGATTGATGCGGCTGTCACCCAGATTATCCCGGAGAGTATGGCCAAGCGTTATCAGGTGCTCCCATTTATGAAGGATGGCAGCAAGCTTATGGTAGCGATGGCAGATCCGCTGGATTATTTTGCGATTGAAGATCTGCGTATGAGTACGGGCTTCCGTATTGAGCCGGCCATCTCCAGCCGGGATGAATTGCAGCGGGCTATTGCTCATTACTACGGCCTGCGTGATTCGATGAGCCAGATGATGGGAGAGCTGCCGACGACCGAAGAGATTGAGGAAACCGAGATTACGGATGAATCCTCCCCGGTTGTGCGGCTGGTCAACCAGATGATCCAGCAGGCGGTTCATCTGAGAGCCTCGGACATTCATATTGATCCGAGTGAAAATGATGTCGCGATCCGCTACCGGATCGATGGTCTGCTGCAGACCGAACGTCATGTACCGAAGCAGATGCAGGGCTTTATCACGGCTCGTCTGAAAATTATGTCCCGGCTGAATATTGCCGAACGGCGTCTTCCCCAGGATGGCAGAATCAAGATGCAATTCGATCTGAAAATGGTCGATATTCGTGTATCGACGCTGCCTACCATGCACGGCGAGAAGATTGTAATGCGTCTGCTGGATATCAGCACCGGCGTCAAGCCGCTCGAACAGCTGGGCTTTAACGAATATAACTCCAGGCTTTTCAAGGAAATGATCGATAATCCCTATGGCATTCTGCTCATTACCGGCCCGACGGGAAGCGGCAAGACGACTACGCTCTACTCGGCACTGAATGTACTGAATGTGGAGAGCACCAATACGATTACGGTGGAAGATCCGGTGGAATATCAGCTGGAAGGGATCAATCAGGTACAGGTGAATCCGGCGATCGGGCTGACCTTTGCCTCGGGACTGCGCTCGATTCTGCGTCAGGACCCCAACATTATCATGGTCGGAGAGATCCGGGATAATGAGACTGCCGAGATCGCCGTGCGTGCTTCCCTGACCGGTCACCTGGTACTGTCAACGCTGCATACGAATGATGCGGTAAGTACGGTAATGCGTCTGCGTGACATGGGAGTGGAGCCATATCTGATCGCTTCGTCCCTGATCGGTGTGGTCGCCCAGCGGCTGGTACGCCGCATCTGCCCGGACTGCAGAATTGCCTATACGCCGTCAGAGCAGGAACGAATTCTGCTGCACAGTCACGGTATACAGACCGAGCAGCTGTACAAAGGCCGCGGCTGTGGCAACTGCAATCATACCGGTTACCGCGGACGGGTAGCGATTCATGAAGTACTCAAGGTGGATAAGCGGATACGCCAGAGTATTACGGACAATGCCTCTGTGGAAGAAATACGGGAAGCAGCGCAGGAACAGCAGATGATTACGCTTGTAGAAGATGGCCTGCACAAAGTAGAAGAAGGCATTACAACGATTCAGGAAGTCATGCGTGAGACCGTCTCTTATTAACAGGCTTAGATTCAGCGTAAAGGAGGGAAGATGCACGAATGGCCTCAACCACTCATAATATCCACGAATTACTCGACAGCATGCAGCAGCTGGGGGCATCGGATCTCCATCTTTCGGTTGGCTCTGTGCCCATCATGCGGATACATGGCCAATTGACCGCACAGTCCGAAGAACTGCTGACCGCGGAAGATACCCTGGCAGCAGCCGAGATGCTGCTTACTGAAGAACAGCAAAATCATTTCCGGGCAAAAGGAGAATTCGATTTCTCATATTCTCTGGGCAATACGGCCCGTTACCGGATCAATATATACCGGCAAAAAGGGTCTGTCAGTATTGCGATCCGCCTCATCACGAGTCAGATTCCGACGGTGGAGCAGCTGGGGCTGCCGCCTCTGCTCAAGACGCTGACCGAGAAGCCGCAGGGGCTGGTCCTCGTAACGGGTCCAACCGGAAGTGGCAAGTCATCCACACTGGCAGCGATGATTGGACATATCAATCGCCACCAGTCCCGGCATATCGTAACGCTGGAAGATCCGATTGAGTATGTGCATACCCATGGCAAGTCGCTGATTAACCAGCGCGAAGTCGGCAGTGATACGGCCAGCTTTGCCAGCGGGATTCGGGCAGCGCTTCGGCAGGACCCGGATGTACTGCTCGTCGGGGAGATGCGCGATCTGGAGACGATCTCCGCTGCAGTGACTGCGGCAGAGACCGGCCATCTGGTGTTCGCGACTCTCCATACGACAGATGCTCCGCAGACGATCGACCGTATTATTGACGTTTTCCCTGCGCATCAGCAGGGACAGATCCGGATTCAGCTGGCGGCTGTACTCAGTGCAGTCATTTCCCAACGGCTGCTGCCAACTCTATCCGGACGCAGCCGGGTATGTGCAACCGAGATTCTGATCAATACGACAGCTATCGCCAATCTGATCCGTACGGAGAAGACGCATCAGATTCGCAGTATGATGCAGACCGGACGTTCATCCGGGATGCATACGCTCGAAATGAGTATTCGTGAACTGATGCAGCAGGGGCAGATTAACCCTGCTATCGGTAAATTGTATCTGCCCGAGGTGAGTGTCTGATGCCGCAATTTGAATATCAGGTACGCACCATTAACGGCAAACAGCTCAAAGGCACATTGACCGCAGCGGATAAAACAACCGCCATGGACGAACTGCGCCGGCGTGGCCTTACCGTGTTCTCGCTGAATGAACAGCGCAAGACACTCATGACGACCGAGATCTACATCGGCAATCCGGTCAAGACGATCGACTTCATCGTGTACTGCCGGCAGTTCGCCACGTTAATCCGTGCAGGAGTGACGATTCTGGATGCGACACGCATCCTGGCCGAACAGACCGAGAGCAAAGTGCTTCGCAAAACGCTTCACGAGGTTCATTCCAAGCTGATGCGAGGGGTCGCCCTGTCGCAGGCGGTGCAGGAATCACCCAAAATCTTCCCGAGATTGTTCATCAGCATGATTCGTGCGGGTGAGGAGTCCGGTGATCTGGAGGGTACGCTGGAGCGGCTCGCCGTTTACTTTGAGAAGCGGCATGTTACCCGCGAGAAGATCAAGTCTGCGCTGACCTATCCGATTACCGTCGGTATTCTGGCTATTGCCGTCACCGTCTATCTGCTGGTGGCGATCATTCCACAGTTTGTCGATATGTTCGAATCGATGGATGCCAAGCTGCCGACGATCACCGTCGTCATTCTGGCACTGAGCAAAAGTATCCAGCAGCAGTGGTATTTCTGGGTACTCGGGCTGGTCATTATCATTGCAGCTTTTGTTATACTCAAGCGCTCTGAGCGCGGTGCCTACTGGATCGACTATGCCAAGCTGAAGATTCCGGTGTTCGGAAGACTCAATCAAAAAGGCTCCATTGCCCAGTTTGCACGTACACTGTCATCGCTGTATGCCAGTTCGGTCCCGGTGCTGCAGGCACTGTCGATCGTAACGGAAGTTGCTGGCAACAAGGTAATTGAGCGGTATCTCAATCAGGCGAGCGAATCGCTGCGCCGGGGGAATGCATTATCCGATCCGCTCAAGAAATCCTGGGTCTTCCCGCCGATGGTCACCCAGATGATCGCTATCGGCGAAGAGACCGGATCGCTTGACCAGATGCTCGGCAAAGTGGCGGATTTCTACGAAATGGATGTAGAAAACACCGTCGACCGACTCAAGTCGCTGCTCGAACCGCTGCTGATCGCTTTCCTAGCAGCTGTCGTCGGCATTATTGTGGCAGCCATCATGCTGCCAATGTTCACACTGTATGATTCAGTAGGTTAAACGCGGTGAAGTACGTATCCGCGAATGGACCTGCTTTGATATCAATAATTAAGCAAAAGGGGAAAAGAACAATGTTAAGCAAAGTAATGAAAAAGATGGGCAAAGAAGAAAAAGGATTCACCCTGATCGAGCTGTTGGCTGTTATCGTTATCCTGGCAATTATCGCGGTTATTGCTGTTCCTTTGATCGGTAATATCCTTAGTAAGTCTAGAGATAATGCAGATCTGAATACAGCTTCTCAAATTTATAACGCAGCACGTATGTACGTTATAGGCGAGAAGAATGGAGATTTTAAAACCGCTAGTACAATAACGCTGAAAGATCTTAAACCTAGTACTGGAAAAAATGGATATATTGACAGTGATCTTTATCTGCCGAGTACTAAATTAGCACTCAACGAGACATCTACTAAGGTAGAATTCAATACTGATGGTAGTTTGAAAGAAGTTGTTCTCAAGGGCGGCGATGCTGCTGAAATTACATTTACAGCAACCGAGGTTCTTAGCGCAGTGAAGAAAAAGTAACATTTACAACAACCAAGTTTTTGAACTTATACAAATAATATAGTTGTCCAGTAATGGTTGAGAATTTCGGGATGATTAAGATAATAAGTGCACGAAGCGGAGAAAAGAGAATTCTGCCAATGACCGACATTTAAGAAGGAAGATACACTGCTGCAAACGGTCATTCCGTATCTTCCTTCTTAACCGGAGGGAATGGCAGAATCTCTTTTCGCAGCGGACAAGCTGCAGCGGACAAGCTATAAACGCAGCGAACAAGCTATAACGAGCAAGTAAACCAGGGAACCGGACAACGACTCCGGTTCCTCTTTAAATAGAACACAAAATCCATCAGAAAGTGAACACACCCACCATGACTGCAATCATTGCAATTTACCTGTTGCTCCTCGGACTGGCACTAGGCTCTTTTTATAATGTAGTCGCCCTGCGCGTACCGGCAGGCGAATCCGTCGTACATCCGCCATCCCGCTGTTCGCGCTGCGGAACCCGGCTGGGCGCTAGGGATATGATCCCGGTCCTGAGCTACCTGTTCAGCCGCGGACGCTGTCGCCACTGCGGTGTATCGGTATCATCGCTGTATCCGCTCGGCGAAGCGGCAACCGGGCTGCTATTTGTCTGGGTCTATCTGCAGACCGGCATTAGTGGTCAGCTGCCGATCGGATTGGTACTGGTCAGTCTGTCGGTTATCATCACGGTAGCCGATATACATTATATGAAGATTCCCAACAAAGTACTGCTGTTCTTTCTGCCGATTCTGACCGTATTGGTCATCCTGACGCCTGCTGGTTCACTGTGGAGCCATCTGGGCGGAGCGTTTGCCGGCGGAGGCATTCTGCTGCTGATCGTTATTCTCAGCAGAGGCGGTATGGGAATGGGGGATGTCAAATTATTCGCATTGTTTGGCTGGGTGATCGGGTTTCCGAATGTGCTGCTGGCACTGTTCGCTGCCTGTCTGCTGGGTCTGCTGTATGGCATGATTTTGCGGATAGCCGGACGCAATGGACGTGGGCAGCCGATTCCATTTGGTCCTTTTCTGGCAGCAGGTACACTGATTGCCTATGGATACGGTTCATATATTATAAGCGGGTATCTCTCGCTCATGGGGTAGGAGGATACAATTGAAGAAGCTTCAACGTCATTCATCACATGCAGGTCTCTCGATTGAGCAAACCGGGGTCCGCTATGTCTCATTAAAAAAGAAAAGATCATGGGAAATGGATCAAAAGCGCTACCTGGCGCTGCCATCCGGCGTTATCGTGGAGAATCAGATTGAGGATGAAGGAGCCCTTCAGCAGCTTCTCCAGGAATGGGCGATCCGTGAGAATCTGAAAGGCAAATCGGTAACATTGTCCATCCCACCTTCACGGATTCTGATTCGTACGATGAGCGTTCCGAATGCAAGTGTCAAACAGATTGCCCAGCTGGTCGAACTGGAAGTGGAGACTGGCATGCATTTGCCATTTGAGAATCCGGTCTACGATTATATGATCACATCGGCGGATGAGGAGCAGACACAGCTGCTCGTATTCGCAGCACCGAGCCAGCTGGTCAAGGACTATATCGCGCCATTGCAGGAAGCCGGTATCCGAATCGCCGCCGTTGAATTCTCGGCGACCTCGTTATCGAGAGCGGTTGTGCAGGTACAGGATGCACAGTTCGGCAATGCGATGCTGCTGCAGCTCAACGCCGGACTGCTGGACATTTATATGTTCCGCAATGGGTATCCGGTATTCATGAGAACGATTAATTTTGCTATGCCGGATGAATCTTCCGGCAGTGCTGGCAGCAGTATTCATCTGTCCGCACAGGAAGTCGCAGATATTACTCCCGAAATTTCGAGAATGCTGAACTTTTACCAGTATAGTCTGCATGATGGATCAGTGAGAATCGAAGAGATTGTCGTTACCGGCTCCTATGAGGAAAGAGCCCTGCTGGTGCATGAATTGCAGCAGTCCATGGGAGAACTGGAGATCCGGGAAGTGGATTTCCGGCAAAAGGAAAATGCTGCCGAACAGGACGCGGAAATGAATGATTACCGGATGGCTGTCGGAGCAGCGTTGGCCGGTGAAGATCGCCAATCGATTAATCTGCTTCCACGCCGCGAGTCCCAGCAGACGCAGAAGTTCTCTTATCTGGTCATCGGTGCTGCGGCAGTATGGGTACTGCTGATGGCGCTGGCCCTCTTTAGCTGGATCAGTTATAAAGGAACGATCGCCGAGCAGGAAGTACAGATTCAGCAGCTTCGCGACAATAATACACTGGCGCAGCTGGAACTGAACAAGCTCAGTGGCGGAGGAGGGGGAGCCGGGCCGCAGGCAGTCCTGGATGCGGTAATGAATTATCGGCTGGATGCAGTGAATATACTGGATCAGCTGTCTTTGGCCAAGCCTCGTCCTTCTGCCATAGAGAAGATCAGTTATACCCGAAGTGACACCATTCAGCTGACTCTGGTCACCCCTACGATGGCTGCTGCATCCGCTTATCTGGTGAAGCTGCAGGAGATGCCATTTACCGATCAGGTCACTGTGGATAAAGTCGTCCGCAATACAGCTGTCACTGCTGGAGTGAAATCTGGCGGCAGTCTTCAGTCGTATTCGGCATCCTACACGATTACTCTCAAAGGCAGTGCAGCAGCCAGTGCCGCTGCAGAGCAGAAGGAGGAGACCAATGGAACAACTGAATAAATATCGTTCCTCCATCATGCTGGGACTGGCGCTGCTGTTCATCATATTGCTGGCTGTCTATATGCTGGCTGTCCGTCCACTTGGTGAACAGACGGAGACGTACGAGCAGAATATTACGGAGCTGCAGCAGGAAGGGCAGCTGCTGCAGACACGGATTGCAGAACTGCAGAGCCATCAGGGAGATAATGCTGCCGTTATGGCAGCTGTGCCGGCTGAGGCTGCCAGCGAGCAGCTGCTGACCGCTCTGGAACAGGTAGGAGAGAAAAGCCGGGCACGACTGACGAATATCGAATTTCAGTCCATTGTGCCGGGAGCAAACAGCAGCGGTGAAGGCGTTCCGATTGGAACCCAGGCAGGACAGATTCAGATGAATGCGGAGATTCAGGGCGGTTATGCACAGATCCATGAATGGATGAACCAGCTGCAGCAGATGCCCCGGTTGGTGACCATTGATTCCTTCAGCTTTGAGCAGCCCTATCAGCCGATTCTGACCGCCAAAGTAACTTTTACCGCTTATTATACGATTCAATAACAAGAAAAGGCCGTTACGACAACGCTCCTATCCAGGAACAGCGTTACTGTAACGGCCTTTTGTTATGTCGTCATAAAAGAGGATATGCTACTGGCTGTGCAGAACCGTTATAGATTCCGGTAATGATGCCGTCTATTTCTTGGCTGCAGCAGAGTACATTTCTCATCGACCCGTCATCCTAACAAATTGGAGGTATTCCATGATATCCTATGACCCGTTATCCCATCCGTACCCTTCTCAGCGGCATTCTGTCTATGCACGCAATGGAATGGTCGCGACTTCCCAGCCGCTGGCTGCCCAGGCTGGCCTCGATATTCTCCGCAAAGGCGGCAATGCCATTGATGCCGCGATTGCTACCGCCGCCTGCCTTACCGTCGTAGAGCCTACTTCCAACGGAATCGGTGGAGATGCGTTTGCGATCGTCTGGACCAAGGATCGGCTGCATGGATTGAATGCCAATGGTCCGGCACCAGCGTCTATTTCCATGGAAGCGGTACAGGCTGCCAGGTATGAGAAGATGCCGACTTACGGCTGGACACCGGTCACCGTTCCGGGTGTACCGGCTGCCTGGAAGTCGCTGTCAGAACGATTTGGCAAGCTGGCGCTGACCGAAGTGCTGCAGCCGGCGATCGATTATGCGGAGCAGGGATTTCCGATCTCCCCGACGCTTGGCTATTATTGGCAGCTGGCGTACAAGCGGTTCTCGGAGATGCTGACCGGAGAGGAATACCGCGGCTGGTTTGACACCTTTGCCCCGAATGGCCGTGCACCCCGGATCGGCGAAATGTGGCGGTCACCCGGACATGCGGCGACTTTGCGCAGTATCGCCGAGACCGGCGCGGAATCCTTTTACCGTGGAGAATTGGCGGAGCAGATCGATGCGCATTCCCGTGCATACGGCGGCTTCCTGCGCAAGGAAGATCTGGCAGCCTTTGCCCCGGAGTGGGTGGACCCGATTTCGGTCAACTACCGCGGCTATGACGTATGGGAGATCCCGCCAGCCGGTCAGGGACTGGTTGCGCTGATGGCACTGAATATTCTCAAAGGCTACACATTCACCGGCCGTGATACCGTCGAGACGCATCATCGGCAGTTCGAAGCGATGAAGCTTGCCTTTAGCGATGGACTCAAATACATTACACAGGAAGACAAAATGACTACCCGCGCCGAACATCTGCTGTCCGAAGCCTATGCTGCCGAGCGGCGTGCACTGATCGGTGCAGAAGCGCTGCAGCCCTTACCAGGACAGCCGCAGGCAGGCGGTACGGTCTATCTGGCAACAGCGGACAGCGAAGGTAATATGGTGTCGTATATTCAGAGCAACTATATGGGTTTTGGCTCGGGCATCGTCATTCCGGGGACAGGCATCGCCATGCAGAACCGCGGTCATTCCTTTTCCCTTGATCCATCCCATGACAACCGGCTGGAACCGGGGAAGAAGACCTATCATACGATTATCCCCGGCTTCCTGACCAGAGACGGCCGACCAATCGGACCGTTTGGCGTGATGGGCGGATTCATGCAGCCGCAGGGACATGTGCAGGTCGTGATGAATATGATCGACTTTGGTCTGAATCCGCAGGCTGCACTTGATGCACCGAGATGGCAGTGGATTGAGGACAAGATCATCGAGGTCGAGCCGAACTTCCCGGACCACCTCGCCCAGAGCCTGATGCGCATGGGCCACCACATCCGCCGTGCCAACAGCGCCGGTGCCTTTGGCCGCGGCCAGATCATCCTCCGCGATGAGCAGACTGGCGTCCTGACAGGCGGTACCGAAATGCGCACAGACGGAGCCATTGCTTCGTGGTAGGTCGCTATTTCCCATTTTCCATTGTGCCTATTACCAGCAGTGCTGCATAAATAAAAACAAGGATAGACGACGGCCATCCACTGCCATCATCTATCCTTGTTTGCTGTACCCATCCCTTGCCGCAGCGGCTGCTGCCATCCCGTCATAACGATTGCCTCCATCCAGTAACCCCGCTTAATTGTTAATCACAATCGACAGCTTGTAATTCACATGCCGATTCAGATCCACGAGAAACTGATCCAGCACCGCATTGGACGGAAACTGGCACTCCAGCAGATAACAGCTGTCCCCGCTGATTTTATAATTATGGATCACATACGCTTCCTGCGTTGTCAGAAAAGACAGATACGGCTGATGATACGTACTCTGGGTGAAAATGCTGATAAACGCATGTACCGCATAACCGATCTTTTCCTGATTGACCTTGACCGTGTATCCTTCAATAACGCCTTGATCCTCCAGCCGCGCTACTCTTGACGAAGCGGCCTGCCCGGTGAGATGGACTTTTTCGCCCAGCTGCTTCATGGTGATCCGGCTGTTGCGGGACAGCTCTTCGATGATCTGTTTGTCTACGTGATCCATGATGGTCCCAATCCTTTCAGAAATCAAGTCAAACAGCTTAAAGACTTGATTTTATCCATGTAACACATAATTGTTCTCAGTATAAAATAAAGACAAAGCAAAACACAAACCCATTTCTGAATATAAAGGAGCATCACTCATGAATATACAACTAATCCGCAATGCCACTCTGGTCATCGAATATGCAGGCCGAAAATTACTGGTCGATCCATTTCTCGCGGAGCAGGGCGTTTACCCGCCATTTCCCAACTCGCTGCGTCAGGACCAGATGAATCCGCTGGTCGGTCTGCCGGTTGCTGCCGAGGATATTATCGATGTGGATGCCGTGATCGTCACCCATCTGCATCTGGATCACTACGACGAGGCCGCCAAGCAGCTGCTGCCCAAAGATATCAAGATGTTCGTACAGAATGAAGAAGATGCCGCTGTGGTCGGGCAGGACGGATTCACCAATGTGGAAGTGCTGCAGGAAGATACAGTGTTCGAAGATATTCAATTGATCAAGACCAAAGGCGAACACGGGCGCGGCGAGATTCTGAAAATGGCGGGTAATGTGTGCGGCGTCGTATTCAAGCATCCGTCCGAGAAAACGTTGTATGTAGCCGGTGATACGGTCTGGTATGCAGCCGTTCAGGAAGTGATCGACACCCATCAGCCGGAAGTGATCGTCGTCAACGGCGGCGATAACCAGTTCTTGCAGGGCGGATCGCTCGTTATGAGTAAGGAAGACATCTACGAAGTATATCAGGCAGCACCGCAAGCGCAGATCATCTCTGTCCATATGGAAGCGGTGAACCACTGGACATTATCACGTGCAGAGCTGAAGCGCTATGCGGGGGAAAAAGGAATGTCCGATCATCTGCATATACCACAAGACGGCGAATCCTATACATTCTGAGGAATCGATGATCCTGTTGATTCCCGAACGATCTCACAGATCGAGGGACAACATACAAGAACCACGGTATAAGATGCAAAAAGAGACCTTTGTAAGGTCTCTTTTTCATCGTTACAGCGCCTATTTGCTGTTCTGATATGCGGTACCGATATACAGTCCTGATTGAATATTCTGATTAACAGTCTTGATGTACCACTTTTATTGTGGTTGCTGATACAGCTGTTCCCAATAAACGTTCCATTTACAGCCCCGATTTACACCCTGTTGGTTCCTGCTCCAATTCCAATTCCAATTCCAGTTCCAGATTGCCAACTGTTGACGGCTTGTCATCGCCTCGTCCGAACCAGCTTTCCATTTTGCGGGCGATCAGGAAGCCGAGCGCAATGAACAGTACAACCGGTACGAGCTGCCATGGATTCTCCATATAGCTGGACAGATCGGAACCGATATAGGATACGGTAAATATCATGATGGCCCGGCCCAGCGCAGTCGCCACCAGGAAAGTGCGGAAGCGGATACCGCTCAACCCGGCAGCCATATGCATCATGGTGAAGGGGCCAAATGGCAGCAGACTGAACATAAACAGGTAAATAAATCCGTTCTTCTCAATCCATTCGAGACTTTTACTGATACTTTTGCGATTGGCAAAACGCTGTACATATTCATAATGGGACAGCTGGCGGACCAGACCGAACACGGTCAGAATACCGGCCATTACCCCGATCCACGAAAATACGAAACCGGCCCACAATCCGTTGGAAGCTCCGTTCAGTCCGATAACGACCATCGTGGGCAGGGGCGGCACAAATGAAATCAGAAAAGCCAGCAAAATGCTGACCAGCGGTCCGAACGACTGGTACTGCTCCATAACTTCCGTGACTCCCTGCTCGTTCAGGGCGGACAGCAGCTGTGTTGTCATTTCCATAAAGTCAAATCCTCTCTCCATCGTTCGCTGGGTGACATGGTTATACAGTTATTACCCATCTGCATCCCCGGCGACATGGATAGAAAATAATCTTTTTTACATATTGTGCTGATCCTTGCGGCTGAAATAGGCTTCGATTCGGCGGCTGATCACCAGGCAGACGACGATGAAGATCACCACCCATACCAGATACCACGGCTGCTCCCAGTACAGGGCAAAGTCCGCCCCGATAAAGGACACTGCAAATACCATGACTCCCCGGCCAAACAGGATCGCGATCAGAAAGGAACGGAAGCGGATACCGCTCAGCCCGGCAGCCAGATTCAGCAGCGTAAATGGTCCGACCGGGAACAGGCTCAGCAGAAACACATAATTAAACCCGTTATCCCGTACCCAGCGCCGTGTGCGCTCTACCCGCGGCCGCTGTACGATCCGGGCCAGATAGCGATGCTGTGACAGCTTGCGAATCAGCGCAAAGGCGGTGAGCGATCCGCCGATAATGCCGATATACGAATACACAAATCCCATCCACAATCCGTATACAGCTGCATTGACACCCAGTACGACAATCGTGGGCATCGGCGGGATAAATGATTTGAGAAAAGGAATCAGAATACTGATCAGCGGACCGAGCGACCGGTAGTCGTTCATCCAGCGTCTCAGATTCTCCTCGTTGATGGCAGACAGAAGTTCCGATATATCCATGGCACGTATATCCTTTCAGGTCATAAGATCATTTCTATTCATTATAGCAATATGTGTAGCCGCAGAATGGCCTGCTGTGATATTTTTGTAAAAGTATCTGCTGACGCT
This sequence comes from Paenibacillus wulumuqiensis, assembly GCF_000971965.1. Classification (GTDB taxonomy): domain Bacteria; phylum Bacillota; class Bacilli; order Paenibacillales; family Paenibacillaceae; genus Saccharibacillus; species Saccharibacillus wulumuqiensis. The sequence continues at coordinate 91,883 of NZ_LAQP01000016.1, read as the reverse complement.
GCCGGATGATTCTATAGCCGGGGAATGAATCGTTTGCCGAAATTCAACGTATAATTGTTAGCTGCTGACAACAAAGGGGTTATCAGCAAGAAAAATGAAGACGTTTGCATGAAAGGAGAGAAAAGACCATGCATATCATTATCAGGGTATCCCGCAAGCTGCTGCGAATGCGCAAATCGGTTTTGACAGTGACGACGATTCTATTCGTGCTGTTCAGCTCCATGATTGCCTATTTGCTGGAGCCGGATACCTTTACCCACTGGTTCAATGCGCTGTACTGGGTACTGACCACGATGGCGACGGTAGGGTACGGAGATTATTTTATGGAATCGATCCCCGGCAAGATTTTCACTATCTTCCTGTACATCTTTGGCATCGGGCTGCTCAGTCTGATCATCGGCAAAATTATTGACTCCCTTGGAGAATACAATCGCAGAAAGGATGCGGGCAAATTGGCGTATACCGGCAAAAATCATGTCATTATTATCAACTGGAGCAAAAAGGCGCAGTATGCGATCGACGAACTGTTCTCCAGCAACCCGGAGCTGGATATTATCATTATCGACGAGCTGGAAAAGCATCCGTACGACCATCCGCAGGTGCATTATGTCAATGGAGATCCGACCCGGGATGAGACGCTCAATCAGGCAAATGTTCAGCAGGCGCAGTCAGCCATCATTTTTGCCGATTCACGGATTGACGATGCCTCACTCGTGGATGGCAAATCGCTGCTCGTCGCTTCCAGTATTGAACGCCTGTCTGACCATGTACATACGACTGTAGAGATTATGCTGGAGAACCATATCAAGAATTTCCATCATATTCATATCAATGAATTCGTATTGTCCCATGATGCGATCTCCCGTCTGGCGGTACGTTCTGCCCTGAATGAAGGCAATAACGATATTATCAACCAGCTGCTCAACCGCCGGTATGGAGAGGATCTGTTCCCCATTTCTTTGCGTCCCGAATGGAAAACGTACGGTGATGCTTTCCAGGCGCTATTGACCATGGGTGCGACGCTCATCAGCGACCGCAACGATATGACCATTAACCGCAAACTGTCCGAGCCGATTCCGGCAGATGCCAGACTATTCGTGCTCTGCGATGATGAGACATACCGCCACATTAAGGACTGAGCCTCCATACCGGTATGCAGCAGGAAGGCAAACAATGTATAGGACTTTTGGGAAAACAATAGTTTACGAAATGGTTCTAAGGTTGTATACTGGACAAAACGAATCGAACGTGAGGAAGCACCTCGCAATAAGGAATTTTTCCTTTTTGCGGGGTGCTTTTTTTGTGTTCTTACGGGAATCGGCTTCTGTCTGGCGGAACAGCGGATGCCGATCCGAAACGTTCCAAAGGAGGATCAGGATTGAAGCTTAAACTGAGAAAAATAGGCGCTGTCGCTGTAAGTACATCGCTTCTGGTCGGCATGCTGCCTTATCAGCATGTACTTGCCGCATCCGCGCCGGAATTCACTTCGGCCGTGCAGGTAGGTGATCATGCCAGACTGGAATGGTCAGTCAGTATGGCTGATTCGGATGTAATAACCCAGTCGGGCTTTGAGTCGACAAGCGAATTCAATACTTATGCAGGTGGTGACAATTCTGCTGGGGGGCAGAGCCAGACTGCGGAGGATAAATATACCGGCAGCTATTCCCTCAAAGTTATGGACACGGCCGGCAAAGGTAATGCCTACTGGTATCCGAATACATCATCCGACAGCTCCAGACTGTCTCTCGGACGCAAATACGGTATTCCCCGAGGCACCCCGTTATCGATTACGTTCAAGGCCAGAGCGATCGGGCAAAATGGCTGGATTCAGCCTTATATGGCAGGTGGACCAGGCAAAAGCACATATCCGCTGAATCATTTCCCGCAATATTACCCGGCGATCAAGTCACCGGTGCATTTTACTTCCAGTGTTCGGGCCGGAGACACTTCATTTACTGTGGATAATATCGATGAATTCTATGCTGAATTCTCGCGCCGCAAAGCACAAAACAGTCTGATGCATATCGCAGCCAATGCTTCCAGCAATTATGGAATCGGTATTGTATACATTCAGAGTGTGGATGTGGCGAACAAGCGGGTGTATCTCTATCCGGATTCCGCTTTTCAGGGCAGCTTCGCGGCGGGAAGTGATGTACAGTCGGCTTACTGGGAGGACAATGCTTTTACCGGTCGAACGATCAATGCCGATACAGGCTGGAAAACGTACAGCACAAATGTCATCGTCGCTACCAATACGGATATGGAATATGACAAACAGGGGATGGATGCGATCTTTGACACGATAGCACCCGGTATCGTTTATCTGGATGATTTCAAATTTGGCTATGCGACCGAGGCAGAGCTGTATCGTGATGGTCAGCCGATCTACAGAGGTTATCTGTCCGATTACGAGGATACACAGGCGATCGACCGGACAGCACCGGATCAGCCGCAGAATGTTCATACGGCTGCCAACCGGCAGACCCGGCAGCTGGATATTTCGTGGAATGCTCCGGTTGACCGCGGGACCACTTATACGTACAAGCTGAAAGGCTATCCGCGCAAAGAAGCAGCAACTGGCTACTCAACGGATCAGCTGGTGACGGTAACTTCCGGCATCAAAGGATACTCCATACTGATCGACAATCAGCCGGACACGCAGCCTTCCGGTGCAATTACAACTACTTCCAGCAGCTGGTCGGCAGCGATGCCTACCCGAGCTTCGTATGTGCATGTCGCGGCAGTGGATCAGAAAGGCAATGTGTCACCAGCTGTACATATACGTGTAGATGATCAGGACCAGCCGGTGCTGCAGCTTCATCCATCCGTCACCGACTGGACCTCTGCTCCCGTACGAATTGAGGCGACTGCCAGTGATACAGGAACATGGATTCATCATATAACTACGCCGCAGCAGACTGTGAATGGGGCATCTGCTGTCTATGAAGCGGTACGCAACGGAACGTATCCTTTTACGGCTGTAGATCATTTTGGCAATATGACCACAGGCTCTTATACGGTAAGCAATATCGATACTGCCGGACCGGATATATCTTTTACCCCTTCCCGTCAGGATTGGCAAGAGGATGATCTGGCGGTGCATGTAAATGTGACCGATGAGCAATCCGGTGTTGAAGCTGCTGGCATATCCTATGCATTGACGCATAACTCTACGCCCCCAGCCGCAGATCAGGGAGCATGGATTCACCCGGATCATCCGGCATTTGATGTGCCGGTAAATGGAGAAGGGGAATGGTATCTGCACGTTCAGGCGACCGATCGTACAGGCAATACTACCCGTTCCAGTACAGACTACTTGCGCATCCAGCGGCTGCCGGATATACCTGTGCTTCATGCCGAGGCAATAGACGCCGGCGAAATCGCATTGACCTGGGATTACCCCGGTCAGGGGATGAAGGATGGACTGACCTACACGCTGATCAATGAGACCAATAACAGGGAGTATCAGCTGAGCGACCCGACCACACGTTATGTAGAGACCGGGCTGCCTGCGGGAACCGCGCAGATCTATCGGATCAGGGCTGTCAATCATTCGGGAAGCAGCAGCTATTCCGAACCGCTGACTCTGTCTACGCTGCCGGCTGTGCCGGAGCGGGTGGAGATTTCCTTTGAAGGCAGGGATTATGGCCGGGCCTCCGTACAGATTGCGCCAGTTGCTTCTGCCGAAGCCTATCATATGAGCTGGACCAACACGGTCACTGGCATTCGTGACTATGAAGCAACCGTAACAGGCACCACCTATGCCGAAGCGCATAATCTCATGCCGAATACGCTGTATGATGTGTCGGTATCGGCGATCAACAGCAGTGGCAGCGGGCAGGCAATTCATGTCGGTTATTTGTCTTTGCCTGCTTCGCCTTTTGGATTTCAGGCGGTATCGGCATATGAAGATCGGATCGATCTGCACTGGCAGACGGTTACCGGCGCTGTCTATGCAGATTTGCGTCGCAATGGTGAATCGGTCACTGGAGATACTTATTTGCCGGGAGCGATGATGACATTCAACGATACACAGCTGGCTTCCGGTTCATTATTTAATTATGATCTGGCGCTGTCCAATGGAACCGGGTTTGGCTACTTTGCCAGTCTGCCGGGCATATGGACACTTCCGGCGAGTGTACAGGAGCTGCATTCCACCGATACTGCACAGCACAGCAAGACGATACAATGGCAGCGCTCCAGAGGAGCGACCGGTTACCGGCTGTATCTGGATCAGGAATATGTCGGAATGACGACGGATACCCGTTACACATACAGTGATCTGGCAGCCGGACGAACGTATAATTTTACAGTACAGGCGTTCAACAGCAGCGGCTTCGGAGCATCCCAGCAGATCACGGAAGCAGTGCTGCCGGATCAGCCGACCAACGTATCCGTAACCGGTCAGGATGAGCATGGTTTCAGGGCTGCAGTAGAGCCTGTATATGGGGCAGACCGTTATCGGCTGACGCTGAATGGACAGGTGTATGATCGTCCGGATGGACATTTTGTACTGGAGCAGCTGGAGCCGGGACAGACGTATTCCTTTACCATACAAGCGGGCAATGAATCCGGTTATTCCTCAGCTTTGACCGGTCATACGATGACACTTCCCTCATCTGTCACCGGCATGACGGTAGTGCATAACGAACCGGGCGAGATTATTCTCACCTGGAATCCACAGCCCGGGGTGGATCATTATGCAATTATGGATTCATCCGGTACGGAGCTGGCGCAGATTCGTCAGCCGGAGTATAGGGAAGCCGGCAATCGTCTCGCCCCTGGCGAATGGGGACGTATAGCGGTGATTCCGGTTAATGCCAGCGGTCAGGGAGCAGCAGTCTCGCTGGACTATCAGGCGGTACCGGATGCCGGGAAGAATCAGCCGGAACGTGTAACCGGGATAGCAGAGCGTAGCACCCATCATGCGGTGATTCGCTGGAATCCGGTACAGGGGGCGAGCCAGTATCATATTTATGATCCGGCCGGACAGCGTCTGGCAACAGTGAGCGGGGATACCTATTATAATCTGACTGCGCTGGATAGCGCGAAGCGTTATGCTGGTTACTCCATCACTGCCAGCAACAGCGGTGGAGAGAGCAGACATTATCCGGTCGCCAGTTTTGTAACTCTGCCGGACAATGATTTTACCGTAGCGACAATTGCCCACAGACACGGGGCAGAACTGGCGATTCGTACAGGTCTGCAGCGTGAGCAGTTTGTTTTTGCATCCGGCAAAAATAAAATTCTGTCCAGAGGCTACAAGACAGGGCTTACGCTGACTTCCCTGCGCGCAGAGACAAATTATTCCTTTCTCGTATGGACAGAAAATGAACTGGGCGAAGCCTCTGTTCCTGTGCCGGTTCGTCTGCGGACGACTCATGAAGCACAGGCTCCTGTAACGATGGAAATGAACGGCAGCAATGCCGGTGACGAAGCAGGCATGATACCATCTACTGCTGCTACAGTGACAGAAATGACGGCTGTTGATAAAAAGGATGACCATACGGCTGGATCAGCTGCTATACAGGTCCCGACTGGAACGGGAGTGGCTGCCGAGTTTGACGATATTCATAACCATTTTGCAGAACAGGCGATCCGCTATTTGTCTGCACTGGGCATGATCCGGGGCAAAAGCAGTACCCGATTTGCGCCGGATGAAGGAGTCAGCCGGGCAGAATTTACAGCAATGCTCGTGCGTATGCTGCATACCGATGAAGAAGTTCATGCGGCCGATCAAAGCAGGCTTTCTTTCCGGGATGTGCAGCCTGATGCCTGGTATGTGCCTCAGCTGCGAATTGCTTATAACAGCGGCATCGTAGACGGATTCAGCACCACCCGCTTCCGTCCCGATCAGATCATTACCCGGGAACAGGCAGCCAAGATTCTCGCAGGCTTGATCGATTCCCGTCTTGGCCGTAGGGATATGTCGATGCTGTATGACGATCAGCAGACTATAGCATCGTGGTCGGCTGCAGCGGTAAGCAGACTCAGTTCCGAGGGACTGCTGCAGGGTTATCCTGACAGCACGTTCCGGCCTCGTACAGAGCTGACGCGTGCGGAAGCATCCCTGATGATGTGCCGCGGCATACAGGCAGGACTGCTGCAATAGTATCTGGTGTGAGAATATGGAACCTGAGAGCAGGTTACTTGGCGGTCTGCCATTATTTCGTCACTTCATCGGCTGCGTGTTCGGGTATATGATCAGTAGTGGAACAGGTGAAGATACACGGTAATCAGGGTGAAGATCGATAGGTCATTCACTCAGGCGATGCAATTGTGCTGAATTCAATTTCCGTATATACTTCATTCAACTGGTATAGACTAGACAAAGGAGTAATGAAAATGGCTCAGACAATCAAACCCGTAATTGCCAAGCATGTGAGCATCGGTGAAGGCATGCCCAAAATCTGTGTATCTCTGATCGGCAGAAATCTGGAAGAGATCCGGCAGGAAGCGTTGGCGATGCAGGCCGCAGATGTGGATGTAGTAGAATGGCGCGTGGATTTTTATGAAAATGTAGATGATATCGAAAAAGTAAAATCCGCACTGGGCAGTATCCGGTCGATTCTTCCTTCGCGCCCGCTGATCTTTACATTCCGTACAAGCCGTGAAGGTGGAGAGCGGGAGATCGACGAGGAGAGCTATTTCCGTCTGAATGAGGAGGTCGCTCTCACCGGTCAGGTGGATCTGGTGGATATTGAATTGTTTATGAATGAAGAGCGTATTCGTCCGTTTATCGATATTGCTCATCAGAACGATGTGCATGTCATTGTGTCCAATCATGATTTTCAGCAGACACCGCCCAAGGAAGAGCTGCTGTCCCGTATGCACCGGGCACTGGAACTTGGAGCCGATATTCCCAAAATATCAATGATGCCGCAAAAAATCAGCGATGTGCTGACTCTGCTCGATGCAACCTGCAGTATGCACGAACAGACGGATCATCCGATCATTACCATCTCCATGTCCGGTCAGGGTATGGTTACCCGCATTGCCGGCGAGCTATTCGGTTCTGCGCTGACATTTGGCTCCCTGCGCAATGAATCCGCACCGGGTCAGGTGCCTGTAGAGGATTTGCGGCAGACGCTGAAGCTGTTTCACGCAACGCTGTAAGTGGAAATGAGATCGCAGCGGGATAACGGGCTGCCTTCAGGGTGGATGAATGGGTTAAGTCGATGTAATCCGATAAATTGAAGCAAATGTACAAAATGGTATGCACATGACTGATGTGTATGCCATTTTTGCATGTATCCCTGATTGCATGATTAGATAATTGGAGAAGATGTGAAGCAGGAAGATCTGAAGAGATACTGCAGAATCCATTTATTTTGACAAAAAAGCACAGCGAACAGAAAAACGTACCCATTTATAATCAGGAGGTCATACATAGTATGTATACCGTGTCCGAACATTTGCAGACCGCAGGAGCGGAACAACTGCAGCAGCTGGAGCATAAATGGAGTATCAGCCTGCCTCAGGCATATGTGCAATTTATGGGGCAATATGGTCAGGGGACCTACTGCGGCATCATGAACGTGGAATACCCGAACCGGGAACAATTGCGGGAATTTGTCGATTATGAGATATGGGAGCATGATGAGCATAGCCCAATCACCCGTGAACAGCTGGGAGAATGTGTAGTAATCGCCACGACGATCGATGGGGATTTTGTAGCGGTGCATCCAGCGGTGGAGTCTTTGATCTGGCTGCCACGGCATTCAGAAAAGGTCGCTCGGCTCAACTGTAATGGTACATCATGGATCGAGTGTATGAACGAGTGGATCAAGGAAGCTTATGGCCCGCTGGATCTTGCCGAAGACAGCCACTACTTTGAGCCATGGAATGAGCGGAAGCAGCACCTGTTCCTGATGCTTGGCGCTCAGGAGCAGATTGATGCAGCGTCCGATACAGCAGCTGAGGCGTCAGGAGTAGTCAATATGAATCTGACAGCCATTTGCCATGAATGTGCAGAGACAATGCCTCCGGATCTGATCATTACAGATGAATATGCCGGGCTGCTTTTCTACCGGCGGCTGAACGGATACGTACGGTTCAATTATGCCTATGGCCGAGAGGTGGCTGTCTTTTACGAAGAAGAGCAGCAGGGAGAAGAATCCGGTTTCCTGGATCGCCTGCTCGGGTTTATGCATGAACACGGTATACGTTAACCATTAAAAGATGCACAGCCGCTATAAATGCAGCTGTGCATCTTTGTTGTGCGGGTATCGCAAGGAGTGGATCAATCTTTGGAAAAAGCCTGCAGCTCGTCCATCTGCTTTATACCGCCTTTCCATGCATTTCCCGATTCAAGACAACCAGCCTTTCATTTATCATGAAAAGCGATCGCATACCGTTTTGATAATGACAGTTAAATACGCTGCAGCTGTTTATTCGTCCGCATTTAAGTGTAACGATTCTTTGTATACTGCTAACGTATCCCGCATTCATATGAACGGATAACAGCTGGCAGTGAGACAGACGGTTATAGGGGAAATAATGAACGTAACAGAACGATCACACATAGAGGAGGCACTATTATGTATCCGGATTTGGAAGGCAAAACAGTCATTGTTACCGGCGCAGCCACAGGTATCGGGCAGGCCATCGCCCTGCGTTTTGGACAGGAAAAAGCGAATGTGGTGATCAACTATCACAGCAATCATGACGGCGTGGAAGAGACGATCCAGAAAATCAAGGAAGCCGGCGGTCAGGCGATTGATATGCAGGGAGATATGTCCAAGGAAGAGGACGTGGAGAAAATTATCCAGGCGGCTCATGATCAGTTCGGCAGCATGGATATCATGATCAACAATGCCGGTATGGAGAATGAAGTGCCTTCGCATGAGCTGACACTGGACGACTGGAACAAAGTCATTAATGTCAATCTGACCGGCGCCTTCCTCGGCAGCCGCGAAGCGATCAAATACATGCTGAAGCACAATATCAAAGGTAGTGTCATCAATATGTCGAGCGTGCATGAGATTATTCCATGGCCGCATTTTGTACATTACACGGCCAGTAAGGGCGGCGTGAAGATGATGACCCAGACGCTGGCGATGGAATACGCGCCGAACGGCATCCGAGTTAACTCGATCGGACCGGGTGCGATCAATACGCCGATCAATGCCGAGAAATTCTCTGACCCCAAGGAAAAGGAAAAAGTCGAGAAGCTGATCCCCATGGGATATATCGGCAAGCCTGAAGAGATCGCAGCAGTAGCAGCCTGGCTGGCTTCGTCGGAAGCGAGCTATGTGACCGGTATTACGATCTTTGCGGACGGCGGTATGACCAAGTACCCTTCATTCCAGGGCGGTAACGGCTAACCGTACATGCCTGCAGCTGACAAGGAGTGGATGACGATGATTTCCCTGAATCAACCAAGCGCGAATCCAACGGTACGACTGTATCCCGAACCGGCCGAGGTATTGGAGAATCCGGCGTTATCCTGTTATTTTCTGCCGCTGATGTCATTCACGCATGAGCATATACAGGATCAGCAGGAATATACGATTCATCTGCTGGGCACCGATGGGTTATCCTGTACGTCACCCCGCCCATGTGCGGAGAATATTATTCATGGATTCCAATATAATGAAGGACGTTACCGGTACATGGGCGATCCGGCGGCTTTTGGCGAATACAATAATATTTCTGAAGTGTATGGCTGGCTGCTCGAGGACTTCAACCGCAACAGCGAGTATTATCTGCACGAGAAAATCAGCGCCGCCGATTACGGGGCCAACGTGCAGGTCGCGCTGAACAGTATTGCTACCTTTGACTCCCGCCGTTATGCGGAAGGCATCTACAGCTATCTGTATACCAAGACCCATTATCAGCGAACCGGAGAGTTTCATCAGATGACCGAGCTGACAGATAATCAGCTGCCTGTCGCTGACGATCTGCTGCTGGATCATCTCACCGCGCAGGAACTGGGACAGACACTGCTGGCCGAGCTGCCACAGCACACCCAGCACTCTTACAATTTGCGCCCGGAAATGATCGTCGGCGGTACCGAACGCAGCCGCTTCATGTCACCATCCGGCCATGGAGCCATACTCGCAGCTCTCGATCCGAAGCACAAGGAGATATACCTGCTGAATCCGTCAGCGATGTAAGTGGAAGCGAAAAATTGTTGCTATCAATGATCAGAACGTTAACCGCCAATTGGTTTATACGCTATCCATATACCATTCATACAGCCCATAGACAAAAGTCGCTGTAGAGTTGCCGCGGTCTGTGTGTTATCATCTAGCTGAGGTGAGTACATTGACTACAGAACAACCATCCCAGCCATCCGGTGAGCAATCATCCGTTGAGGCGAAGAAATTAAGCCAGGCCGAAGCAGCCAAACGACTGCTGGCTCAGAAGAAACAAAACAACCAGGGCAAAGGCCCGGGCGGTCAGACTGCAACCGGCGGTCAGAAGATGAAAAGCCAGATGACCAAAAAGGTAAATAACCAGCGCAAAAAAATGGGAACCTAATATTCTGCCACAGCAGTCTTTCCCTGAGAACCAGTTCGGATACACGAACTGGTTCTTTATTTTGCCGAAAATCCATATTTCCAGTTCGCCGTCCAGTATTACCAACGAACTGCACATTACCACCCATCCCTGTATGCCTAACTGCCGATGCGTATCTGCCTGTGGTATGATAATACAGAAGAATGACGGAAGCGGAGGAATACAGCATATGAAGAATCTACTGGTCACCGGCTATCGTGCGCATGAGCTGAATATTTTCGGACAAAAGCATGAAGGCATTGTCTACATTCAGCAGGCCCTCCGCAGCAAGCTGATCCCGCTGATCGAGGAAGGACTGGAGTGGGTGATCACGCCCGGCCAGTACGGAGTGGACCTGTGGGCATGTGAAGTCGCGATCGAATTGAAGCAGCAGTACCCACAGCTGAGAGTGTCCATCCTGTCGGCCTTTGCCAATTCGGAGGAACGGTGGAGTGACGACAAGAAGGAATATTATAACGAGATTATGAAAGGCATTGATTTTCACGGTATTGTCAGCAACCAGCCGTATCAGGGCATCTGGCAGTTCAAGGCACGAGATGAACTGCTGTTTCGCAAAACGGACGGTATTCTGCTCGTCTATGATGAGGATGCCGGTGAAGGCAGCCCGCGCTTTTTCAAAGAGGAAGCGTTGAAGCGGCAGCAGGCCGACGGCTACCGTTATATGAGCATCAGCTCGGAGGATATTCAGACCATCGCGGACGAACAGCGCATGGAAGAGCAGTTTGAAGAGAATTTCGAGGAGCGGGTTACCGATTCTTTTGAAGAAATCTAGCAATATGCGAGCAAATACTCAAGCCGGACAAAGATCCAACCCAACCTAATTGGCGATGTAGAGGGGAAAGCAATGATTAGAATCAGCCTGCAGGGAATCAATCAGGGTGGTTTTTCTGTTCAGAATAAAGCATCTTCTTAAAAGCATCTCCCATTTAAAGCAGCTTCCATATCCATAAGGAGCTGCTTTTTTTGTTGGGTATTCCTCGTATGTGCTGGCTCCTCTAAGCGGTCTCATCCTCCAGCTTTCTGCACATCCGTTATTCTTTTATCCTCTTTTCCAAGTGATTTTCCCGGCAAACGGGTAATACTCTAAAGAGTGCATCTGCTGCTGTGATCCAGGCGGCGGATGATGAATCTGGAAGACGAGAGGGGATTATAATGAGTACATTGACCAAAACCGGAACAACGCTGGGAAACTATTTGCTGGATTGTCTGCAGCAGGAGGGGATTACCGAGATTTTCGGAGTGCCCGGAGATTATAACTTTACCCTGCTCGATACGCTGGAAAAGTATGAAGGCATCGGATTTATCCCTGCGCGCAATGAGCTGAATGCCGGGTATGCTGCAGACGGGTATGCACGGATCAAAGGTATATCTGCGCTGATCACCACATTTGGCGTTGGCGAGATGAGCGCATGTAACGCTATCGCCGGCGCATACAGCGAGAATATACCGATTATCCATATTGTCGGAACGCCGAAGACCCAGGCACAGCAGGGCAAAAAGCTGATGCACCATACATTGCTTGACGGAGATTACGACGTATTCCGCCGCGTATATGAGCCGATCACCGCCTATACTACCGTACTGACACCGGAAAATGCCATGTTCGAGATTCCACAGGCGATCCATATTGCCAAAACGACCGGCAAACCGGTCTATCTCATGGTCGCTATCGACCTGGTTACCGAGCAGGTATTCCAGCATACGCCACAGCAGCAACCGTTGGAGACCAGCCAGTCCTCGCTTCAGGCTGCGATCAGCCATGCTCGCCAGCTGCTGGAAGCTTCGGAAAATGCAGTTCTGCTGTCCGACAGCACCGTTCTGCGCCAGCGCTGGCAGGAGCCGGCACGCCATCTCGCCGAAGCGCTCAATATCCCGGCCGCATCCACGATGATGGGCAAAAGCGGATTCGATGAGAGTCATGCCCGCTATATCGGAGTATACAGCGGAGCCTTTGGCAATCAGGAAGTGACACAGATTGTGGAAAATGCCGACACCGTGATCGCACTGGGGCTGATCTGGTCGGATACGAATACAGCCAACTTTACGGCCAAGCTGGATATGAACAAGGTTATCAATATTCAGCCCCAATCGGTCATGATTGGTGAAGCGGCCTACCAGAATATCCGCGGCGAAGATATGATCAATGCGCTGATCGAGCTGGGCTGGATGAGTATGTCGTCTGTACCGGAGACGTCTTTCCCTTATGCAGAGCAGCAGGGACAGCCGGATGAGCCGCTGCATACGGGCTACTATTATCCACGCTTCCAGCAGCTGCTGCAAAGTGGTGATATTGTCGTCACCGAGACGGGAACGTTGTTCTACGGCATGTCCCAGATCCGTCTGCCGCAGAATGCCATGCTGATCGGTCAGGGCGGCTGGCAAAGTATCGGATATGCGACGCCTTCGACATTTGGCGCGTGTATCGCTGCTCCGGATCGCCGGGTGATTTTATTTACAGGCGAGGGATCGATGCAGCTGACCGTGCAGGAATTGAGTTCCATGCTGGAATACGGCTGCAAGCCGATCATTTTCGTATTGAATAACGGCGGGTATACGATCGAGAAATACCTGAACGTCAAGGAAGAGGTAGCCAAGCAGACGTATAACGAGATTCCAGGCTGGAATTATACCCAGCTGATCCAGACCTTTGGCCGGGAAGCTTATACTGCCCGGGTAACCACCAACGGAGAGCTGGACGAAGCGATCCGTCAGGCTGAACAGCAGCAGCAACACCGTCTGTGTCTGATCGAGATGATCGCCGGTAATCCGATGGATGCACCCGATTATATGAAGAAAATCCGCGAATTTATGCAGGAGCAGGAGAAGCAGCAGTAACCCGCTTTTCCGTTATGGGATAAGCGCCGGGAACCCGCTGCAATTCAGGCTTCCCGGCTAGAGCATATACCGACAGCAAGAAGCACAAAAAGGAACATTTCCCAGTATGAAAGGGGATGTTCCTTTTTATTTTTTTCATGAAAACAATCAAATTTTACATAAATTGTGATCTCAATCACGTGATAATGTGCAGATGTACAGTATATTGGGGAAGGCAATAACTATCACAATTTTAGTTAGGTGGATTTGAACCACTTTCTTGGTAATAGGATTCAATTCGAGATACAGCAGTGGATATTACACGATTCCCAGTCATGCAGATAGAGCGCAAGCTCTGCCGTTTATGGATTGGAAGGGGGAAAAAAGTACACGAATACAGCAGAGTTGAATATAGAAAGGATGATGATCCTTTACCGCTCCATCATGCACCATCACAACGTCGAAGACTAAAATCGTGAGCCGACAACCAAGACGGGAGAGGTGTTTCGATGAAATGGGTAAAGAAAAAGCTGGATGAGGTTATTCAGGCACTGCATACGAACCCGGAACAGGGGCTGACCAGTCAGCAGGTTATGGAGCGACAAAGCACCAAGGGCCTGAATCAGTACGAGGAAGAGAAGAAGGAAAGTCTACTGCACAAAATCGGGCATCAGCTGTCCGAAGTGACAACGATCATTTTGCTGATTGCTTCAGCGATATCACTCTACCTGGCGTTTACCGCAGAGCATGGATTCGCCGAACCCGCCGTGATTATCGCTATTGTTATTCTCAACACCGTGCTGGGAATCCGTCAGGAAAATAATGCAGAACGTGCACTGGAAGCACTCAAAAACATGAATACTCAAATGACTACGGTCATCCGTGATCACAACAAACAGCTGATTGATGCCAGAGAACTGGTGCCTGGTGACATTATTCTGCTGGAGACCGGAGATATGATTCCGGCGGATGCCCGTATCATTACAAGCAGCGGATTAAAGGCAGAAGAGTCTGCGCTTACCGGCGAGAGTGTACCGGTCGAAAAGGATGAACACGCTCAGGTGGATGGCGATACGCCGCTGGGTGATCGGCTGAATATGCTGTATTCCGGCTGCCTGATTACCAGTGGGCGCGCTACCGCAGTGGTAGTGAAGACAGGTATGGATACGGAGATGGGAAAAATCGCCGGTCTGCTGAATAATACATCCAAGCAGCAGACTCCGATGCAGATACGTCTGGCAGGGCTTGGCAGACAATTGAGCCTCATAGCTGTCGCAGCCGGTATGCTCGTATTCCTGATCGGTCTATATCAGGGAGAATCGGCGCTGAATATGCTGATGACTGCCGTCTCGTTGGCTGTCGCAGCCGTACCGGAGACATTGCCGGTTATTGTCACCATTACACTGGCTTTTGGTGTGCAGAATATGGTCGGCCGCCATGCTCTCATCCGGCGGATTCCAGCCGTGGAGACACTGGGAAGCGCTTCGGTCATCTGTTCGGACAAAACGGGCACACTGACCGAGAACCGGATGACGGTCCAGCAGGTATGGTCGGCCGGTCACGCGCCCAAGTCCGCCGAGGAAGACTGGGCTCAACCGGAGGAAGAGCTGCTGTTCATGCTGAGCCTGGTCAATAACGCCTCCATGGAACAGGTAGGCGATGAAGAGAAGGTGGTCGGTGATCCGACCGAATCCGCCATCATTCAGCTGCTGCATGATAAAGGAAGCAGCAAGGCCGCACTGGATATCAAGTATCCGCGCATCTTTGAGATTCCTTTCGACTCCGACCGCAAGCAGATGACGACTGTACACCAGCTGGAGCAGGGCTATCTGTCCGTGACCAAGGGGGCTTTTGACCGTATTCCTGTTCGCTACGAAGAAGGAATGCAGGAGCATGCGCAGATTATTCATGACTGCTTTGCCTCCAAAGCACTGCGTGTACTGGCGGCCGGATACAAATATTACGAAAAGATGCCGGTGAGCATGGATATAGCCGAGCTGGAGCGTGATCTGACATTTGCCGGCCTGGTCGGCATGATCGATCCGCTGCGGCCCGAGAGCAGAATGGCTGTCCATGAAGCCAAGCAGGCCGGCATCCGTACCGTGATGATTACGGGTGATCATATTGTCACCGCTTCGGCAATTGCCAGAGAGCTCGGTATTCTGTCCAGTGGGCAAAAGGCGATTACCGGCGCTGAGCTGGCAGAACTGTCCGAAGAAGAATTGATTCATCAGGTGCACCGTTACAGTGTGTATGCACGCGTAAGTCCCGAAGACAAGATCCGTATTGTCAAAGCATGGCAGGCCAGAGGTGAAGTGGTTGCCATGACCGGCGATGGTGTAAATGATGCCCCGGCGCTGAAAGCTGCCGATGTGGGAGCGGCAATGGGCATTACCGGTACAGATGTGTCCCGGAACGCAGCAGACATGGTGCTGACCGACGATAATTTTGCAACTATTGTCGAGGCGGTCAGTGAGGGACGGAGGGTATACGATAATATTCGCAAAGCGATCTACTTTTTGCTGAGCTGCAATATTTCAGAAATCATGATCATGCTGATTGCCCTTCTGCTCGGCTGGGGAGCACCGGTCATTGCGATTCAGCTGCTGCTGATCAATGTGGTTGCCGACGGGATTCCCGGATTCTGCCTCAGCCGTGAAGCAGCCGAGCGGGATCATATGAGCAGACCGCCGATAGCCAGAAATGCCAATATTTTTGCAGAGGGTCTTGCTGCCAGAATCATGTCTCAGGCACTGATCTTCACAATTATTACGCTGGTCGGCTTTTATGTCGGCAGCTTTGTGGAACTGGGTACACCGGTTAATGCCTCGCCGATGCTGGGGCAGACGATGGCTTTTGTGATCCTGGGCTTGTCGTCGGTTATTCATGTTTTCAATGTACGAAGCAATCACGAATCTATTTTCAAAATGGGATTCACCTCGAATCGGCCGCTATTCTGGTGCGCTCTGCTGTCAATGACGATTATTGTGCTGGTAGCAGTTATGCCGCCGCTTGCAGCCATTTTCCAACTGGTACCGATGAGCCTGCCGCACTGGGGACTGGCTGTTGTATTGTCAGTCATACCATTGATTGCCGTGGAGCTGAGAAAAGGGCTGACTGCGCATCGTCGGGATACTGTTTCACATCGCTCGGAGCAGTATTGATGTATTGGAACCCGGTATAGCCAACAAACAACCATGCAGGGGAAAGCCGAATAAGCTTCTCCCTGCGGATCTTTTGACAGGGAATAGAGCGAGGGTAGATAAGAAGAAAAAAAGTAGATGAAATTTTAAATAATGTGATCTATGTCACATCTGGAACCTGACATCCTAGGTATACTGGGAACATAAGAAAACATCTAATTTTAAATACTAAAGATTGTGAAATTGGTAACATGATATGGTAACTATAACCAGTTAAGCCGGAAAGCCAAATAGAGAAAGAGACAACAGAGAATACAGGAGGAATCCATATGAACACAACACGCGAACGCTTGGTACTGATTGGGAACGGGATGGCAGGGGTAGCAACACTGGAGCAGATTATCAAGTTGGGCGGAGCTTATGACATCACCGTCATCGGCAGTGAGCCGCATCCCAACTACAACCGGATCATGCTCTCTTATGTACTGGAAGGCAGCCAGACGATCGATGATATCGTACTGAACAGCCACGAATGGTACGAAGAGAATCATATTACACTGCACACCGGTGTAACGGTAACAGCGATCGATCCGGAGACACAGATGATCCTGACGGATAGCGGCCTGCAGGTGCCTTATGACAAAGTCATTATCGCTACCGGTTCCAAATCGCTCATTCTGCCGATCCCCGGTCATGAAAAGCAGGGTGTTGTCGGATTCCGTGATATTGCCGATTGTCACCAGATGATGGAGGCAGCCAAGAATTATCGTACAGCTGCTGTCATCGGCGGCGGTCTGCTCGGCCTCGAAGCAGCCAAAGGTCTGGTCAGTCTCGGTATGGATGTAACCGTCGTCCATCTGATGGATGATCTGATGGAACGCCAGCTGGATTCCGTAGCTGCAGCGATGCTCAAAAAGGAACTGGAAAGCCAGGGCATCAAATTCCGCATGGGCGCACAAACCGCTGAGCTGCAGGGCGGCGAGCGCGTGGAGCGCCTGCTGTTCAAGGATGGTACGACGCTGCAGGCAGATTTTGTGGTTATGGCAGCAGGCATTCGTCCGAATATCGAAGTGGCACAGAACAGCGGCATTGAGACAACACGCGGTATTCTGGTGGATGATTATCTGCAGACTTCCATGCCAAATGTGTATGCTGTTGGCGAATGCGTACAGCACCGGGAGACCTGCTATGGTCTGGTCGCTCCGCTGTTCGAACAGGGTATGGTACTGGCCAAGCACATCTGCGGCCTCGAAGCCCAGCCGTATGAAGGATCGACCGTATCGACCAAACTGAAAATCTCCGGTGTCGATGTATTCTCGGCCGGCGTATTTATTGAAAATGAACATCAATCCGTCATTACAGCACGTGATGACTGGAAGAGAACCTATAAAAAGATCATTTTGCAGGATAACATCATCGTCGGCGCTGTATTGTTCGGCGACATCAACGACTCCGCTCAGCTGCAAAAGCTGATTCGCGAAGCCGCACCGATGACCGATGAGCTATATGCCGAACTGATGGGTACCGGCGGATGCAGCCATAGCAAGAAAAAAGCTTCGGTCGAAACAATGGCCAATGACGAAATCGTCTGCGGCTGTAACGGTGTCACCAAGCTGGATATCGTCAGTGCCATTCAGGACAAAGGGCTTACCAGTGTCGACGAGATCAAGGCTTGTACAGGCGCAACCCGTTCGTGCGGCGGCTGTAAACCGGTTGTTGAACAGATTCTGCAGTATGTACTCGGTGATGGTGCCGCTGTAGCTTCGAGCCAGGGCATGTGCGGATGTACTACCCACAGCCGTGATGAAGTAGTCGCTGCGATTCGTGAAAAAGGACTCCGTACCGTCAAGGAAGTCATGAACGTGATGGAATGGCAAAAGCCGGAAGGCTGCTCGAAGTGCCGCCCTGCGATCAACTACTATCTCGGCATGATCTATCCGGTAGACTATCAGGATGAGAAATCGTCGCGCTTCGTCAACGAACGCATGAACGCCAATATCCAGAAAGACGGCACCTATACTGTCGTACCGCGTATGTACGGCGGTGTCACCACTCCGGAAGACCTCAAGAAAATCGCTGATGTGTCGGTCAAATACAATGTCAAAGCCGTCAAAATGACCGGCGGACAGCGGATCGACCTGATCGGTGTCGAGAAGGAAGATCTGCCAAAAGTATGGGAAGAGCTTGATATGCCATCGGGTTATGCCTACGCCAAATCGCTGCGTACGGTCAAAACCTGTGTCGGTTCGCAGTTCTGCCGCTTCGGTACCCAGGATTCGATGGGAATGGGCGCATCGCTGGAACAACGATTCGAACGCCTCGACTTCCCGGCCAAGTTCAAAATGGCGGTCAATGGCTGCCCTCGTAACTGTGCGGAGTCGTGCACCAAGGATATCGGTATCGTCGGCAATGATGGCGGCTGGGAGATCTTTATCGGTGGTAACGGCGGGATCAAAGCCCGTCTGGCCGATTCGTTCTGCAAAGTCAAAACCGACCAGGAACTGATCGATCTGTGCGGCGCGATCATCCAGTACTACCGCGAGACAGGCAAATACCTGGAGCGTACATCGGAATGGGTAGAGCGCATGGGACTGGATACGATCAAGGCAGCTATTCTGGAAGACGAGAACAACCGCCAACAGCTGGTAGAACGCGTCAATATCGCACTCGCCCAGGTTGAAGATCCTTGGCAAAAAGTACTGAATGACGAAGAGACCCGTACCGCGCTGTTCGGTAAAAAAGTCGAAGTGTAAGCAAAGTATACGTCGAGGAAACGATAAATAAATGCTCAAACCATACCGTAAATTCAGGTGTATCCACGCAGAGATATAAAGGAGAGATGAAGCGATGAACAGTGTACAGACATTTTACCCTGTCGGTCAGCTGGAGGAATTCATGAGCCGGATCGGCCGTGTACTGGAACTGAAAGGATTGGAACTCGCCGTATTCCGCACATCGGATGATCAGGTATATGCATTGGAGAACCGCAATCCTCATCCAAAAGGCGGCCCAATAGCCGAAGGGATCGTATCCGGGCATATACTGTACGATCCGCTGTATGACTGGCAGATTGATCTGGAGACCGGACTGGTACAGGCACCAGATGAAGGTCAGGTGCGTACCTTTGATGTGAAGCTGGCAAATGGTCAGGTGTGGATTGCTGTCTGAGTGGCAGATGAAGGTTAGAGGCAAGCAATATTTTATGAGCAATCACTATTTGAATAAGTAAGCATTACTACGAAATAAACAGGCACCATTCTGACGGTTACCTTACGGTGATTATCAGAATGGTGCCTGTTTGCTTTGCAGTCTTATTTGCTTTGATAATGTTTATTTATTCACAATAAGAACATCGATCAATTTACCGTTGTTAGCACCAAAGTACATTGTAACTTTGCCATAAGTATACATCATCACCTGATCGTAACTGTCCAATATATCGTTGCCCTCACTATTTGGCTTGCCGAGCGCTTTACGAATATCTGCAAAAGTGTGGCCTTTAAACCCTGGGGGGACAATCAGGATACTGGAGAGAGTACGATTTGGGCCTTCAAAGTAAAAGACTGCATTGGGCATTTTACTTAGCTTGAAGTATTCTCCGCCAAGATAATAATCGGAGCGTACCGGCTGGCCATAGACTTTTTGGACCTGCTGCATGGTCATGCCGAAGCGAATTTTGTAGCCGGGGATATAGCCTTTTTTCAACATGGGACCTGTTTTGCTGTTCATGGGCATCACGGGATAAGCTGCTGCCAGAGGAGTGAGGACAGGCAGAGAGTGAATAGATGCTGCCGAGTTTGTATACAGCTGCGGAGCCTGAGAACCTGCGAGTTCTCCGTTAAGTGCAGCGGCTTTACTTTCGGCCGGGCTGAAAAGGCTGACAGTCATGAGGATAGTCAGCAGACTGGCAGCTGTGTGTTTTTGGATCATTGGATAAATTGCCCCTTTATCGTTAAAATAGTGAACGCTTTCTTTCTCATTATACCCTTTCCCTGGAAAGGTTTCATGTTAGATAATAAAATTAGTGACACAGCATAGACATTTGCTTATAATGTAGCAGAAGTGCCGGGTATAACAGTAAGGTAAGAATAGTAATACAAAGTATTCCTCAACAGGCCGGCTATGAGGCGGAGGAGGTCAGAGTGATGATCGCGCTGCAAGGCGTAAGCAAATATTTCAGTAGAATAGACGGTGGGCAGGCTGCGGTGGATGAAGTGACTCTGCATATCCAGGCAGGCGATATACACGGCATTGTCGGCAGCAGTGGTGCAGGTAAGTCGACCCTGCTGCGCATGATCAATATGCTGGAGCGGCCGGATCAGGGCTCGGTGACAGTAAATGGAGAGCGGCTGACCGGACTGCCCGAGCGGCGTCTTCGTCCGGCACGTCAGCAGATCGGCATGATCTTCCAGCAGTTCAATCTGGTGCACAACCGGACAGTGGGCGGCAATGTCGCCGTACCACTGGAATTGGCGGGTATACCCAAGGACCGCCGGCAGGCGCGGGTAAGGGAGTGTCTGGAACAGGTAGGGCTGCTGGACAAGCTGGATGAATATCCGGCACAGCTCAGCGGCGGACAGAAGCAGCGGGTAGCGATTGCGAGAGCGATTGCCAATCATCCGCGGGTACTGCTGTGCGATGAACCGACATCCGCGCTGGACCCTAAGTCCACGTCAGGCATTCTGGAACTGCTTCAGCAGATTAATGAGCAGCTGGGCGTAACGATTGTGATCGTGACGCATGAGATGGATGTGGTCAAGCGGCTGTGCAATACAGTGTCGGTTATGGAGCGCGGACGGATTACGGAGAGTTATTCACGGGAGCAGGATCATTTCGCTCCGGCACCGGATTATACGCTGTCCTACCGGGAGCAGCTGCTGGGTCGTTCGGATGATGCGGTTTCACCAGGTACGGAGACAGCGGCTGACCCACAGGATGGGGTGAATGGAAATGGATAATACACGTACATTTGCCGAGATGATGGACCGCTATCAGTCGGAGATCTGGCAGGCGATTGGTGATACCTTTACCATGGTCGGGATCTCGCTGGCAGCGGCTGTACTGATCGGGCTGCCGCTCGGTACACTGCTCTATCTGACCAAAAAAGGGCAGCTGTATGAGAATCTGTATCTGGCAGGACTGCTGAACAGCCTCGTAAACATTATCCGTTCCTTTCCTTTTCTGCTGCTGGTTGTCTTCCTGATCCCGTTCACCCGCATGGTCGTTGGAACTTCGATCGGTACGGAGGCAGCTTCGGTGCCGCTGTCGATTATCGCGATCGCTTATTATGCGCGGCTCGTCGAGCAGGCACTACTGGACGTTCCCCGGGGCGTCGTGGAATCAGCGCGTTCGATGGGCGCTTCCGGACTGCAGATTGTGTTCAAATTTCTGTATGTGGAGGCACGTTCCGGGATGGTGCTCGGATTGACCACGTCGGCGATCAGTTTTATTTCCTATTCCACGGTCGTTGGTATCGTAGGCGGTGGAGGGATCGGGGACTTTGCGATCCGTTACGGGTATCAGCGGTTCGAGACGGATGTAATGGTCTATATGATCATCCTGATGATTATTCTCGTCCAGGCAGTCCAGTTTACAGGCAGTCTAATCTCACGACTGATCGACAAAAGGTAATTCCAATTCGCTGGTAGCAGCTGCGCTTAACACGCATAGGCGCTCTGGCACAAATGAAATTCACACATTATACTACACACGGGGGTACCCTATTCATGATGAACAAGAAAGCACTACTCATTTTACTATTTGCAATGACCCTGCTGCTCGCAGCCTGCGGTCAAAAGGCAGACAATACGGCAGCAACAGGCAGCAAGCCCGACCAAGCTGCTACCGAAACAGGTACAAATGGTGAACAGACACTCAAAGTCGCTACCCTGATCCCACCAATGACCGACATTCTGGATATTGTGAAGCCACTGCTTCAAAAAGACGGCATCAATCTGGAAGTCGTTGTACTGTCCGACAATGTACAGCCCAATGATGCACTGGCGAACAAGGAAGTCGATGCGAACTTTTTCCAGCACGTTCCTTATATGACGCAGTATAACGAAAGCAAAGGCTCCAACCTGGTCGCGATCCAGCCGATCTATGATGCGATCTACGGCGCTTATTCCAAAAAGTACAAGAGCATCGAAGAGCTGCCGGAAGGCGCAGTAATCGCGATTGCCAATGATCCGTCCAATATCGGACGCTCGCTGCAGATGCTTGCGGCAGCAGGCATGATTACACTCAAGGACGGTGTAGGCATGAACGCTACACAGGCAGACATTACCGACAATCCGAAAAAATTTGCATTCAAGGAAGTGGACCTGCTGATGCTGGCCCGTATGTATGATGAAGCGGATCTGGTCGCAATGACTCCAGCTTATGCCAAGCCGCTGAACCTGACGCCGGTCAAAGATGCACTGGTTACGGAAAAGGCGGATTCCACCTTTGCCATTACACTGGTAGCACGTGAGGACAACAAGGATTCCGCCCCGATCCAGAAGCTCAAAGAGCATATGGCCGGTCCGGAAGTGAAGAAATTCCTCGAAGACAATTATTCCGATATCGCTGTACCTGCATTTAAATAATATAATTGGATACAGGATACAGGATACAGGATACAGGATATTAAGAAGCAGAACTCAAAACTCGAATTCTGGTATATGATGCAGAATAGAGATACATGCTTCTGCATCATAGGATTATAACCATAAAGGCTGTTCCCGCGACCCGGTAATACAGAGGTCGGCAGGAACAGCCTTTATATGTAAATCTCCCTGGATAATACAGCAGTACCTCATAACAGATACATGCCGTTCAAGCTGCAGATTGGCTAAAATTCAATGTACTGCAGTTCAATGTACCGCACAGCCCGGAATCAAACTCAGGCTGTGCTTTTTTGTTTGCGCGGCCACAGCGTATAGCTGAAGCTGATCACAAAGTCGATCGCCAGTACAATCGCCCACACCCGGATAACCGAGTTCAGTACAATCGTCCGCGACGGATCACCTACATACCAGATCATGAACAGCAGCAGAGCATTACCGACGATCCATGAGATCAGATGCATCATCCAGCCGGTGCGCTCATGACGGGCATGCTCACGTCCATATAGTTTCTTCGGTCTCTGTCCATCAGCGAACCGGTAGGCGAACCGTTCATCCGCCCAGCGGATCATCCGGTGTCCATAAGCGAGCGACACCCCGATATACACTGCGGCAATACCATGCGCCATCGTGGCCGTGGCTCCGCTGCGCAGATCCATAAAGGCTGCAATGAGCAGTACCAGATCAATTAACGGCGTACAGATCAGCAGAAATGTACTCAGACGCTTGGCTCCGAGGATATAACGCGCAGCCAGACCGCCGATAACGAATACCCAGAATAACACTTCACACGCTACAATCAGGTAAGCAATCATTCCCTATCTTCCTTTCCCTAAACAATGAATTGGGTGCTGCCTTCTGCAATAATTGTAACGCAGTCATGGCAGGGAACCCCATACACCGACAGGATGATTTTGGAAATGGAAAGGGTAAACCTGCTGATGGAGTACAGACGGTTTCCTGTCCAGGATGAGGAGAAGAGAGGGGATAAGAGCGGAATACGCCATATTAAATGACCACTGGATGAAAATCCCATTTGCCCCGGTTTCTTTGTGATCAAACTGTGCTATAATAAGT
Source organism: Paenibacillus wulumuqiensis (assembly GCF_000971965.1). Classification (GTDB taxonomy): domain Bacteria; phylum Bacillota; class Bacilli; order Paenibacillales; family Paenibacillaceae; genus Saccharibacillus; species Saccharibacillus wulumuqiensis. The sequence continues at coordinate 67,720 of NZ_LAQP01000016.1, read as the reverse complement.
CCGAACTTTATTGTAAGCGTTCTCTTTTATTTGCATGCTTTCTTAACATAATCTATGACTATTGAACAGGAGGATTCCCCCATGGCTCTCGGAACAAGTATGATCATACGTTTACAGATGGATAAGAAACAGGTGACTTTTGGAGAAGTAGCCGGTGCGATCGGGGAAGCGGGCGGCGATGTGGTCGCAATTGACGTTATTCATGCCAGCCCGGAGAGTACGACACGTGACCTGACGGTCAATCTGCCGGAGAGTGTGCGTGAGATGATCTTGCAATCGGTGGGTGCCCTGACCGGTGTCAAAGTCGTCAACGTCTCAGACCGTACCTTCCTGGCGCATCTCGGCGGCAAAATCGAAATTCAGCCCAAGACCCCGGTCAAAAACCGTGAAGACCTGTCCCATGTCTATACACCGGGCGTAGCCAAGGTCTGTATGGCTATTCATGAAGACAAGCAAAAAGCCTTTTCATTGACCGTCAAACGCAATATGGTCGCTGTCGTCTCGGATGGCACCGCCGTACTCGGCCTGGGCGATATCGGTCCCGAGGCAGCCATGCCCGTTATGGAAGGTAAAGCGATGCTGTTCAAGCAGTTTGCGGATGTGGATGCATTCCCGATCTGTCTGAATACTACGGATACGGAAGAGATTATTAATGCGGTCAAATGGATGGCACCTACATTCGGTGGAATCAATCTGGAAGACATCAGCTCGCCGCGCTGCTTTGAAATTGAGCGCCGCTTGACCGAAGAGCTGGATATTCCCGTTTTCCATGATGATCAGCATGGTACCGCTGTCGTCGTACTCGCAGGTCTGCTTAATGCACTGCGCATCGTCGGCAAATCGCTGGAGACCGCCAAGATTGTCGTACTCGGCGTTGGAGCGGCCGGAGCAGCATGTGTGAAAATGCTGCTGTCTGCAGGTGCACGCAATCTGATCGCCGTTGATCGCTGCGGCGCGCTGGTGTCGGATGAAGAGTATCCGCATGAGATGTGGAACTGGATTGCGGCTAACAGCAACCCTGACAAGCTGCGCGGCGATCTGACCGAAGTCATTCAGGGAGCGGATGTATTCGTCGGCGTCTCCCGTCCGGGACTGCTGAGTATTAACCATATTCAGACGATGGCCGAAGATCGCATCGTGTTCGCGATGGCGAATCCCGATCCGGAGATTGACCCGGAAGTGGCCGAGCCGTATGTGCGTGTACTGGCTACCGGACGCAGTGATTATCCGAATCAGATCAATAACGTGCTGTGCTTCCCGGGCATTTTCCGTGGCGCACTGGACTGCCGGGCGAGCGTGATCAACGAAGCGATGAAGGTCGCTGCTGCCAAAGCGATCGCTTCGGTAGTGAAGGAAGACGAGCTGAATGAGCTGTACATTATTCCGGGGGTATTTAACGATCAGGTCGTTAAGCTGGTGCGTGATGGCGTGATCCGGGCAGCGATTGAGAGCGGTGTAGCCCGCCGGGTACCGCAGGAGTATCGTTAAATGGTCTATATCCTGCAGGATAGTAGATATATAGTTTTTGGGCGTGAATGAAAAAGCCGGGGAACAGGTAATATGCCTGTTCCCCGGCTTTTGTTTTGTACATAACGTTCTAGACACGCATATGCAGCAGCAGCCATGCAACCGTTACAGAGCAGCCAATTTGCTGAGGTTGTATGTCACTGTTTTTTTGGTGAGACCTTGAGCTTCGACGGTGAAATAGAGCGTATTTCCTTTTCGTTTGACAAAAGTCAGACCGTCGCGTGCTCCCATCGGTCCCGAGTCGATTTTGACAAATTCCTGTTGCTCCGGTGTAAGCAGCTGGTCGAACAGAATGACACTTTTGCCGGTTTTGCGGCTGATCAGCTGCAGCTGGTAATCCGCCGTATTACGGATCAGCATCATATCATCGTCGATCGCTTCAATACTGTACATTTGGTTTTTGCCTTTACCGCCGAGATCGAGCAGATCTATTGTCTCCAGCACTTTGCCGGTGCCGTCTTCGATAATACGCAGCTTTTTGCCGTCATTTAGGACAACATTATTGTTATAGCTGTCGACGAGGTCGGTACTTCCCCAGTTAAAGTCTACTCCGGTCCTGCGAATGATCTGTCCTTTCTTGAGCAGCAGCTGAAATAGCTGGCTGTTGATATGAGGTTCGCCGTAGGAATCATTTACCGTAATCAGCAGCAGCCCTTTGGGGGTGGAACGAATGGTGATATCGCTCAGATCCAGACTGGTATTTAGGGATGTTAATTTTATCGGCTTGTTTTTGCCGACAGCAGTGAACAGATCACCGTTTGCTTTGGTAACCGTATAGGTTACACCTTTGTAGGCTTTGCTAATAAAAGAATAATTATGAATATTGGATGCTTTGACCATATGAGTGGCAGGATCATATCCATCGTATTTGCCATCGAGCGCCTGTACGGCAAATTTGAAAGGTACATACACTTCCATCTGTTCGGATTGCGGATTTTTTTTCAGAAAAGCAGCTCCTTGCATGGTGACTTTTTTGCCATCCAACATGGCAATTTTGCTGCCGTCGCGAACCGCGATTTTCTTGATCCAAGCGTTGAACCCGGCACGTTTACCCGTCGTGTCCAAGGTATAGTCGAGATTTGCCAACGAGGCTAAAGAAGTGAATTCGATATAGGTTACGCGATTACGTATAATCGTCGTATCCTCGAAGGAATTGTTATAGCCCTCACCCTGATAGCTCCATTGGTATTTCATTTCTGTGGCAGCAGCTTGTACCGATGGCGTATAAACAGTGGGAAGCAGAAGAGCAGATGATAGCAATAAGGAAGTTAGTATTTTTTTATTCATAATGATCATTCCTTTCCCAAATATACATCCAGCTGGCTGATCCGATTAATTCAGCTTATCCAGATTGTACGTATATTTCTTATTTTCTCCGTTAAAGTCGGCGTACGTAAAGTACAGCGTACTGCCCGAGCGCTTGGTAAATTTGAGACGGTCGCCGCCGCCGAATGGACCGGTATCTTCTTCAACCGCCTGCTGCTGTTCCGGGGTCAGGAACTGCTGATACAGCAGTACACTGTTGCCGTTTTTGCGATTGATCAGCTGCAGCTGATGATCAATGGAATTGCGGATCAGCACCATGTCCTGGTCGATTGCTTCCACATTGTATTTCTGATCTTTGCCTTTGCCGGCCATCTCCACGAGGTTCAGGGTCTGGAGCACGTTGCCGGTTCTGTCTTCAATGATGCGAAGATTCGTGCCATCGTTCATAACGATTTTATCATCGTAGCCATTGACCGTATTGATACCGCCCCAGTGAAAATCGGCCCCGGTCTGACGGATTAGCTGTCCATTTTTGAACAGCAGCTGGAACTGCTGGCTGTTGATATGGGGTTCACCGTAAGAGTCATTGACCGTAATCAGCAGCAGGCCGCCCGGTGTGGAGCGGAATTCCATGCCGGTAGAATCGAAGCCGGTTTGGAGGGAAGCCAGCTTGACCGGATCTTTTTTGCCCCGGGTGGCATACAGATCGCCGTTTAGCTTGGTCAGCGTATAGGTGGTTCCCTGGTATACATCGGTTACAACCGCGTAGGTATGGATATTGTTAAGCTGGTAATTGCCTTTACCGGCAGCAGGGTTAATCAGCTTGCCATCCAGCGCTTGGGCTGCGAACCGCAGGGGAACATAGACAGACGGAGTGTCGGTTTGCTTGCTTTTGCGGATTATCGCCGGTGACTGCATGGTTACACTTTTGCCATCCAGCATGGCGATTTTGCTGCCGTCACGTACAGCGAATTTCTTGTTCCAGCCGTTAAAGGAAGCACGTTTGCCGGCAGTATCCGTTTTGAACTCCAAACCCAGGTCGCCCGCCAAATAGCTGATATCCATATAATTGATTCCGTTGCGGACTAAAAGCGTTGCCGAAGTTTCACTGGTATAACTGCCGCTATCAAAATGAAGAATGAGCTGCGGGGAGCTGGCTGCCTGTACAGAAGCCGGAGATACCGGCAGCAGCAGCGCCGAGGAGAGTGCCAACGTAATCCATGTTTTTTTGTTCATCGGAAGATTCCTTTCTGTTAAAAGGTAAAGTATTCTAATATTTACAATAATATGGACGAGGATAGAAGAATAAAGTTGCAATAATGGCAGTCAGGATGGCAGAGTATAGATACATATTTCAATGGCATAAAAAGCGCAGCGTCAGCCGTTCAATAGACAATGAATGCTGCTGTGTAATGCGGGAAAGAGAGTGAAGGCAGATCAGCCAACATGCCGGTTAGTAAGGGAGAGAATGCGATGAGCAGAGCAGAAGACGATTATCCCGACATTCATCTTCTACCAAGGTACAGGGAAGATTATGCGGTTCAGGCGATAACGAAGCCGCATGAACGATCGGATGTAACAGAGCGAAATAAACGTTCTATTTCTATTGTCTCCGGGATGCCGGAAATTGGCGGAGGCCATGTGCAGCCCAAGTCTTCACTATGGAGCGATAAAGCTGTAGATGATGCAGATGTGCGTCACATACACATTACTGAGTCTATCGGCACACTGTATCGCAGCGATATTCTTGGCGGCAGGCATCGTCCGCATTTTTAGGCGTATTATTACAAGCAGTGGACCGACTACGAGATGGCCTATCATCAGCATCCATCTACGGAAATTATGTATATGATCTCGGGAAGCTGCCGGATTGAACTTCAGGTTAACCGGCAGGCAGGCATCGCCAGAGCATTGCATTCGGAGGAGGGATCATTGTCTGGCGCAGCAGATATAAAAAAGGAATATCCTCTGGCAAATGGCCGCACATATTCCGAAGCGGTGCAGCTGCATAAAGGCCAATTTATCGTCATTGATGCGAATGTACCGCATCGGCTGATCGTGGCGCCGGATTCCACCTGCCGGATGCTGAATATCGAGTTTGGCATTGTACGTTCGGGGAACGGTTCTTCGGTACTGAGCGATATGATACGGGAGGAACAGGAGCTGTCTGCTTTGCTCCACGATCCGCAGGATTATTACGTGCTGTCCGATCCCGAGGAAGTGTATTACACGCTCAAATCGCTCGTACTGGAACTGAATCAGCAGCGGACTTCCCCGATGCTGGGTGAACTATTGTTCGCCCAGCTGCTGACACGAATTGCCCGCCTGTATCAGGAAGCGCGGATCAGTCACCTGCCACAGAGCGAGTGGTATGTCCGGCGCAGCATCCAGTTTATGCACCAAAACTATGACCGCTTGATTCGCATGGAGCAGATCGCCGCAGCAGTGAATGTGCACCCCGGTTATTTGCACCGCATTTTCAAAAAGCATATGCATATCACACCAACCGCCTATCTGAATGACCTGCGTATGGATAAAGCGATGATGCTGCTCAGTCAGACGGATATCCCGATTCCCGAGATCGCCGATTATGTAGGAGTGGCGAGCCGGCAGTATTTCCACCTGCTGTTCAAAAAGCATACCGGTACGACCCCCGCCGAATACCGCAGCCAGTCCGAGCGGTTCGTCAGAGGCTACTCCGATCCGAATGATTGATAAAAAGCAAACCGGCTATGCGACCCGGAAGGTTAGGATTTTTGACAGCTTTCGCGGTAAACGGTCATGATATTGATAACGCTTACTTCCATATTAAAAGTAGAATAAACGAGTAAACACCGTGCTTACTCGAAATGGATTCGAACAGAAAAATGGAGGTTAGATCATGTCATTCAAAGTTGCCTTTGTCGGCGCAGGCAGTATTGGCTTCACCCGGGGACTGCTGAGGGATCTGCTCAGTGTACCGGAGTTCCGCGATATCGAGATCGCTTTTACCGATATCAGTCAGCACAATCTGGAGATGGTGACCGAGCTGTGCCAGCGGGATATCCGGGAAAATGGGCTGCCCATCACGATCCAGTCGACGACCGACCGGCGTGAAGCGCTCCAGGATGCCAGATATGTCATCTGTACGATTCGTGTCGGCGGACTGGAAGCTTTTGCGACTGATGTGGATATTCCGCTCAAATACGGAGTCGACCAGTGCGTCGGTGATACGCTTTGTGCAGGCGGTATCATGTACGGCCAGCGCGGCATTGCCGAGATGCTCCATATCTGCCGGGATATCCGTGAAGTGTCGGCGGCAGATGTGCTGCTGCTCAACTACTCCAATCCGATGGCAATGCTGACCTGGGCATGCAATGTGTATGGTGGTGTGAACACGGTCGGTCTCTGTCATGGCGTCCAGCATGGTCACCACCAGATTGCCGAAGTATACGGATTGGATAAAAAGGACGTGGACATCATCTGCGCCGGGATCAATCACCAGACATGGTATATCCAGGCGACGCATGAGGGCAAGGATCTGACAGCCGGATTGCTGGAAGCTTTTGAAAAGCATCCGGAATACAGCCGTACGGAAAAGGTGCGGATCGACATGCTGCGCCGATTCGGCTATTACAGCACCGAATCGAACGGACACCTGAGCGAATATGTACCCTGGTACCGCAAGCGCCCGCAGGAAATCGGGGACTGGATCGATCTGAACAACTGGATCAACGGCGAGACCGGCGGATATCTGCGGGTATGTACCGAGGGACGGAACTGGTTTGAGACCGATTTCCCCAACTGGATGAAAGAAGAGCCCAAACGCTTCGCAGCAGAAGAACGCAGTGAGGAGCATGGTTCGTATATTATTGAAGGGCTGGAGACCGGACGCGTGTATCGCGGACATTTCAACGTGATCAATAACGGCATTATCGCCAATCTGCCGGATGATGCCGTAATCGAGGCACCGGGCTATGTGGATCGAAGCGGCATCTCCATGCCGCATGTCGGCAAGCTGCCGCTCGGACCTGCAGCCGTCTGCAATGTGAGCATTTCCATACAGCGTCTTGCGGTAGAAGCGGCAGTTCACGGAGATGACCAGCTGCTGCGACAGGCCTTTCTAATGGACCCACTCGTCGGCGCCGTCTGCAACCCGCCGGAGATCTGGCAAATGGTCGACGAGATGCTCGTCGCCGGCGAAGCCTGGCTGCCGCAGTATACCGAAGCAATCGCTGCCGCCAAAGAACGTCTCTCCAATGGTCCGCTCATCCCGACACAGCAATATGAAGGAGCTGCCCGCCTCAAAGTGAAGACCGTCGAAGAGATGCAGCAGGACCGCGATGCCGCAACCCGTAACGCCGGTGAAGCGGACAAAGGCAAGGATCGTGAAAAGGTGCAGTAGCAAAAGGAACTAATAGCGTTAGCACAGAATAATACAAGCAATAGCAAGAGGAAATAAGATTGCAGCTTACAAGCTATCTAATGCTACAATTTTCGTCTACGACCTTCTAGCGTTGGACGTTATTAGAATACTATGATTTTTAAGGTGAAGTTTCTAACTGTAGTATCTCATTGCTATAGAAATAGTATAATTTTTATTCGCCTTTTCAAAATATCATCCCGTCGACAGGGCAGCGAGCATAATAGCTGTCCTGTATTGTTGTATCCAGAGGTGCCCCGTTAACCTATTGGCTGATGACAATACCCGGCTTCATTAAACGGCCAAAAGTGGCAGCGAATATACCCATCCCTTACTCCATTACTGCTGCAATCAGGAAGAACATCTACCATCCATTCACTTCATCAGAGCCTTTGACATCGTAAAATGATGCCCGTATAATCATGGTTTAGCCAACTGGTAATATCTTGTAGTTCACCTCACCCGCTAAACAAAGGAGATCAGCAACGTGAAGAAATGGTTTATTATGGCTTGCACCATCACAGTACTCATCGGCATCGCCTTCTTGGTACAGATCAAGATGTCTTCTAAGAATCATATGGCAGAATCAGCAAATGTCCAGTATCCGGCCAGCCAGACCCGGGCCGAACCACCAGCCCGATCAGCAGCGGAAATACCATCTTTCGATCACGCCCAATCCGCTCCATATAATCTGCTGCTCATATCCGATACCATCCATTCAGGAAAAGGAAGCTACACAGGCGCATTCGCCTGCACCGCCCAAAACGGTAATTATATCGATGTGAACGTCGTCAATAACAGCGAATCCCCGGTACTGTTCAAAGTATCCCAAAACACAAACGATTTCGGTTATATCAAATTAGCCAGCAAAGCCGCCTTAACGAGAACATTCCAGTCCGCCAAAACCGGAGACCTGTCCGGAGATTGGAGAGTATACATCACCAACGATTCCGGAACCCTTATGAATCTAAAAATATCTGCCGGCCAGTTCACCACTCACTAACTACATAGCTGCAACAAGAAAAGCAAGCCCTAGTTGTATCCCAAGCTGCCAATGAGGATTCATCCACCCACATGGAAATAAGTGACAACCCAATAACAAATATTTAATACAAATTATCAGAATATTGATATACGTACACCAGCAAAAACTTTACGCTTAACATAGCAAGGGTTTGGTGAAATACAATCTAGCAGGTGACCAAGCCTGCGGCACATACAGCCAGGTGCTGAGGTCAAGCGGCATTTCGGCTCCAAGGAGGAGAATATTCAGATGTCCCAATCAACCGAAGGCAAGATCAAATGGGGAATTATCGGCACAGGCGGTATCTCCAATAAATTTGTGGCAGATCTGCCGCACAGCAGCAATGGGGTCGCTTACGCGGTCAGCTCCCGCAGCCAGGAAAGCGCAGATGCGTTCGCCGGCAAATATAATATTCCCAAGGCGTATGACAACTATGATAAAATGCTGCAGGACCCGGAAGTGGATGTTGTCTACGTGGGAACGCCGCATCCGTTACATAAACAGAACGTGCTGGATGCCCTGAATGCGGGCAAACATGTACTGTGCGAGAAACCTTTTACCATCAATGCGGGTGAACTGGAAGAAGTCGTCGCGCTGGCAAGAGAGAAAAAGCTGTTCCTGATGGAAGGCATGTGGACTCGTTTCCTGCCGCCGATCCGCCGTGCACGCGAATGGATCAGAGACGGCAAGATCGGCGAAGTGCGCCTGGTCAAAGCAGACTTTGGCTTCCGTATTGGCTGGGACCCGGAGAGCCGTCTGCTTAATCCCGAACTGGGCGGCGGCGCGCTGCTGGACGCAGGGATCTATCCGGTATCCTTTGCCTCGATGGTGCTGGGTGCCAAGCCTGCGGAAGTATTCAGTACCGCCCATATCGGCGAGACCGGTGTGGATGAGCAGTTCTCGATCCTTCTCGGTTACGAAGGCGGCCGCGCGGCAACCCTGAACGGTGCGGTCCGTCTGGGCTTCCCGAACGAAGCATACGTGCATGGTACGGAAGGATATATCTATCTGCCGCAGTTCCTGTTTGGCGCATCGGCATCTCTGTTCGTGAATGGGGAAAAGGTAGAGACATTCCAAGACGACCGTAATTCCGAAGGATATGCCCTGGAAGCCGAAGAAGTCGGCAATCTGATCCGTGCAGGCAAACTGGAAAGTGATATCATTCCGCTGGAAGAATCACTGGACATTATGCGCCTGCTGGACAAAGTCCGCAGCCAATGGGGACTCAAGTATCCGGGAGAGCAGTAAGCCGAGGATTTGATGGATAAATACAATTAAACAATGTAAACATATAAAACGTATACAGCAGCTGTTGAAATTGTTGTATATCGTCTCGTAATAAAACAGCCTACTGATTGCATGAACATCAGCAGGCTGTTTTGTTATAAACGATATGAACAGCTCATAGAGAGCTTTCTGCCTTACAATCAGCAGAAATATTTTTTACAAGGTTTTATATCATACTGAGAAAAGCTAACGTGGGTGCAGCAATAAGCAAAGAAAAGACAAGCACAATTTTCAATAAAACAATGTTCTCATTCAATGTTTGATTTGGCCAGTATAGCTTGAATAGCCGTCAGTTTTAATAGGTATCCTGGAATACTGACTATTGAGATAAAGGAGTAGCTACATATGGAATCTATAAAGATTAAAAATTACCATCCCGACCAATTGACCGAAATGGTATCTTTTCTTCACAGGACTGACCATATGCACAGACAGCCTATGCTGCAGAATCCATCCCGGCGAAAGGATGCATTCTATACCCTTTTCGATCATCAGATTAGCGGGTTGCTGATCAGCTGGCATAATTCTTTTCATCCGTATGCCGATTATATTACGCTGATACTCGATCCTGATCAGCAGCATCGCAGAGCAGGAGATATACTCCTTTATGAAGCTGTACAACGATCATCCAAACCCTATCTACAGCTATCGATAGGGGAGAACGCGTACCCTGAGTCCGGATTTTATGAAAGCCGGCAGTTTAAAGAAGTCAGACGTACTTATGTGCCTAAGCTTAGCGTACAGCAGGGGCTGCAGTATCTGCTTACAGTTGAATCATTTGACGAGCCGCCAACATCCTTTTCCATTCTGCACTTAAAAGAATGGCAGCAGCATGATCAAGATTACTCCCGGCTGGCGAAGAGAGTCTATACTGATTATGAGCGAGTACATGCTATCAATCCTCCAGCACCAATGGATATGCAGAAATGGACAGCTTTGCTGCAGGAGGATGATCTGATGCCGGAGGGCAGCTACATTGCCTATAATCCGCATAATAATCAGATACTGGGTTATGCCCTGATGCATAAGTCAGTGGAAGCAGATACGGTGGAGCTGGGCTGGTCTGATCAAGGATCATATCCCGAATTAAGACTGCTTCTGATCCAGGAACAGCTGAAATATGCCCGGCAGCATGGTTATACATCCATTGAGATGGAGATCGACAGTACCGATCCGATGAGAATGGAGCTGTTATCCCGGCTGCCTTTTCAACCGGCCCCCGCATTGATTACTTACCAGTATCGAAAATAACTGCTCCTGGATTATCCGATAATCTGCTAGACTAGCGTCCCTTATTCTGGCGGAAAAATAGTCCGCAGCAAATGTATGCTGCGGACTTGATCTATGCTCGTTATATTATTGAAGACTCTCCGCCATTCGAATCATATCCTGCTTTGATATCGAGGTATCATCTGTCGTCAGGGTAAATGTTGTAAGAACCCTACCCTGATCATCCGGCTTGGCCGCCCAGTTTAAAGATCGGAGAAGTCCCAGTTCCTGCTTAGCAGAGAACTCCAAATATCCGTTTGGCGCTGTACTGTAGAACATTTTTCCCTTTTTGGAATTCACAATCGAAACACTGGTATTATTGGCATCTTCAATCTCCAGTTTATTATTTGCAGAGCCACGCATGGTCAAGTAGGAGAGCTGTATACTTTTACCTGTCGACGAAGTATAGATAAGCATCGGTACCTGTAAAAAGCGATTCGTCTCATCTTCCGGCGGTACAAGTGTCCAGGCGTATCCTTGCAGTGGATGAGCGGCCTTGTCCTCCAGCAAATTCATGATCATTTGCACCTGCTTTTTCTTCTCGTTGACATGAGCGTCACTCATATAATATTCATCCAGTCCATAAGCGAACTGGTATCCATCCGGTACATACTGAGGTGTGGGAACCGGGCCTGTCGTTGGCTGTATCGCTGGATACCAGCTGTCGACTGTCGAGAACTTGTGCGGCTGATTAACGACAATTGTGGATCCCATATGAGGCAAGGCTTCAAATTTGCTGCTGTATACATAGGCTGATTGCCCGGCAGACAGCTGGGAGCGCACTTCGCTAATGATCTGCTGAATCTCGGCGCTCTGTTCCGGGGTGACCGGCTTTATATCACTGACTGTATAGGATAGAATCGACTTCCCGGTAGTGATGGAATAAGCCATATTCGCCGCATAGGTGCCGCTGCCTAGAACAGTAATGCCGATGACCAGCAGCGCAGCCATCTGCCATTGATAATACCGTCCACGTGGTTTGCGTATTCTTGCGGCATAGGTCCGCTTGCGGTCCCTTGTCTGCTTTTGCCGTCTGATCGCATACTGGTCAAAAAGCCGCTCGATCCCGGCGTCCATCTCCGGTGGGGAAGCAATAGTCTGCACACTACCGGACAGTGCCGTCTGCAGATGCCGTTCCAGCTGTGCAGTTTGCTGCTCTTTCTTCATAGGGATTCCCCTTTCTCCGTGTAATATCGTGTCAGCTGTCTCAGTTTCTCGGGGTCTTTGCGCAGTCGATTCATAGCCTGATGATGTCTTGATTTGGCCGTACCCAGCGGAATATCCAGCACATCCGCCACTTCCTGAAAAGAATACTCCTGGTAATACCGCATAATCACGACGCTCCGCAGCTTGGACGGAAGCTGCTGCACCATACGCAGCAGTTCGCGTTCGCTCTCCTGCCGAACAACGGTCGTATCCGCGCCGCTTTGGGTCAGCTGGTCATCTTCACGGTAGGCGCTGGTGCGCAGATGCAACCGCAGACGACGCCACAATTTGCGATTCCAGTTGGATGTCTGCGCGACGATCAGGCCATTTAGCCATTTCTGAAAAGGCTTGGTGGGATCGTAGTTATGCAGCGACCGGAACAGAGCCATGTATACCTCGCTCACCACATCCGCTGTATCTTCCCGCTGATTAACCAGCAGCAGCACCGTACGGTAGATATAGTCCTTGTATGACGCATAGAACGTCCGAAAGGCGTCGCGGTCGCCCTGCTCCATCTGATGCAGGCAATCCTGCAGTTCCTGTTCACTCATCGTTGTGCTCACCTCCTGATATGTATACTCTATATTGGTCCGCAGATTGGAAAAGGTTCGCTTTTTGACAAAAATAATTCCAGCAGGCAGATAAGCAAAGCGCAGCAGCGATTCCAAAGGTGGGATCGCTTTTATTTTTTTGCTGATTATGTCTATGGTTTGATAGAAAACGGCGATTTTGGTTGAAATACATAATAGAAACGTCCTCGCTTTACATTGCGCTAATATCCCTTTACACAATGCTGCAACTTCATCGGCTTATTGTAGAATATCTGATTCCTTTCTGCTTTCGGTGCGACACTCCGCGAACGGACAGTGGACTGCCTTGCTCCTAATCCTTCTGACTTGAGGTGTAACCGTATGAACACAAGGAACACAACTGTTAACAAATGGATAGGCTCATTGCTTATCCTGGCTGCTCTGGCGATCTATATCATTTTCCAGACCCGGATGGCTGTAATGGCCGGTATCGTGCTGCTGGCAGCAGGGATTGTGATCAGCCTGCTGACCATTCCGCGCGGACAGCGTATCCAGCGGGCGACTTTTTATGTAGTGGCGATCCCGGTGTTTTATTTTATTCGTGCTTTTATGTAGGGGACAAAGAGGGACGGATATCGTAATGCGTCCTTTTTGGTGCAAGCAGAAAGCCTGACCGGCACAACGAGCCGATCAGGCTTCTTTTGCATATCTGCGCTATACGTATAACTCCATGTCATTTTCAGATCTATTTGTAAAAGCAGCTCCCTGTGACAGCAAGCAGAACAGCGAATAGATACGGAGTGGGAGACGACGAACAGAGCAGCAGGCCATAAGTTCAGAACATCCGCCATAATCCTGCAGCCTTTCAAATTACTGTCCATGAATAAAGAATATTCCGATACCCATCGTTGGTTCCTACCCTAACGCTTCGCCTGGTTCTATACAGGCAGATGTCTTATAAAATTCCCATGCGCGAACCCTTGCACCTGTTCTTCCGTATAATGTTTGAGCAGTTCTTCGATCAAGCGCTGTGTCTGACCGGCATGCTCCAATCCCTGAATATGCATGGATATCCCGTCAAAGTCCGAGCCAAGTCCAATATGCTGCTCTCCGCCCAGTGCGCAGAAATGATCGATATGCGCGACCAGCTGCGGGATGGTGACAATGTCTGTATTTTGTACAAAATAAGGGCAGTACACCACATGCACCATCGCCTGCCGCGCAAACATCGCCCTGGCCTGCTCATCCGTCAAATTGCGCGGATGATCCAGCAGAGCACGTGCATTGGAATGACTGGCAATCGGATAATCGGCAATCTCGATCACATCCCAGAAGGCCCGCTCACACAGATGGCTCATATCCGTCAGCATCTTGTATTTGTTATACATGGCGACCAGTTCCCGGCCAAAGGTCGTCAGTCCCGCTCCACGCGGCTCCAGCGCGCCATCTGCAGCCAGATTGGCAAAGTTCCAGGTGAGTCCGACAGAGCGCACACCGAGCCGGTAGAGCAGGTGCATTTTGTGCAGATCGTTACCGATCGGATCGACGCCTTCCAGTGTCAGCAGCGCGCCGATCTGGCCTTGCTGCAGGCTGGTGATCTGACTCCAGTCGGTAATATGGACGATTTCCGGATGCTTTTCCAGCACTTCCGCGTAGAAATAATGAATCTGATCCAGACAGGACTGGAACTTTACCGGATCAGGCAGATCGGGATCGACGAACACCGCGTATCCTTGCAGACGGATCTGTCCTTTCAGCAGTCTGTTCCGGTTCGTCTCCAGCTCCGGGGCATCCGTATAGCGAAGCTTGCCGCCAGATTCCCATATCTTATATAATGCATCACAATGAAGATCGATAATATGCATACAATTCAGCCTCCCTGGCTACCATTTGGAATATATTGTTTCTAAATTACAACATATAAGAACGAGATGGTAAAGGGAACAGCCCAATCGGGTATAAGAAAAGAAGATCATCAACAGAAAACCATGAATCTGTGCAATGTGAGAAACGTGGCTGTCTGTTTCCAGCCAAAAGTCATTATGTATTATACATTCGAGGTGCAGCATGAAAAAATGGTATCAACCTATACAATCCCTGGGACGCCGGTTATTTGACAAGAATCATGATAACCGGATTCAGTGGGCCGAAATCTATCTGGCCGTCGGTGGTGTACTGCACCGCGCACTGGTCGAAGCACCGCGCCGCCGTGCCGCCGTTCGCCGTCAGCAGCAGGACCTGCCGGTATCCCGCATTCGTGAGACTCCGCTACTGCCGGGCGATATTATTTATACCCCCAGCTCCGAGTCGACCTATTATGCCGGACATATGGGCATTCTCGGAATGGACGGACGGGTGTATCATGTGCATCCATTCGGTCCGGTCTTCTCGGATACGGTGGAATGGTATATCAAGCGATTCTACGTAGGCGACCGGTTCGTCGTGTTCCGGTCCAGACAGCCGCAAGCGGGAGAGCAGGCTGCCCGCTGGGCACAGGAACACTACAAGCAGGTCACTGCCTACCGACTGCATACCGGCCTGGATAATGTCCAGCGCAACTATTGTTCCAAGTTCATTTACCAGGCGTACCTGTTCACCAGCGGCATCGATATCTGGGCCAAAGGCAGGACCCGGACGCGGCAGGGCTACATTTATCCGTTCCGTATCGTCAAATCCAAAGAGCTGGACATGATCGCCAGCTACTACAGGGAAGCACCTGCCGGTCAATAAACTTATTTGGAAACGAAAATTTGATCTACTGAACGTCAAAACACAATTTGCTGCCGGGTTTCTTTTATTCAGAGAGCAAAGAGAACAAAGGCGAGCAACAGGCAGACTTTCTGCTAATATACAGCCTGTTGCCAATACGAACCACCAAAAATAAGCTGCAGCGTCCATAAACAGACGCTGCAGCTTATTTTAACTATGATTCCAGCCAGCTTACTCCGGCTTGTTCTCGGTTTTGCCCGCTTTCCAGCTCTGTACACTGTCGTCTTCGACAATGCTCAGCGCTGCATCTGCGATATCCGGGTTCATCAGTAGTGCCTGCTGTACCCGCAGTTTGATATCGTCCGCATCGGCCAGCGTTAGCCCTTTGGTCAGTTCGATGACACCATCGACATGGTAATAGCGCCCTTCCTGGATAATGCGCAGCGACTGGATATCGGCTACATGACTGTCTGCAAAGATGGTCGCTGTTACTTTATCCGCCACATCCTGCGGAGCCGCGACGCCGATCAGACCGATCATATTGTCATAACCGACCCGGAAAGCGACCGCGATCATCAGACAGCCGATCAGCAGGGTCACCACACCATCCATGAGTGCAAAGTTGGTCAAGGAGATCACGATAACCGAGATCAACGCCAGCAGAGCGCCAAGCACGGCAACGATATCTTCATAGAACACCAGACGCGTCGGTGGTGCCGCCCGGCCTACATTGCGAAATGCACTGCTGACGATTCCAAAGCCATGCGCCTCGGGAGCACGGGATTCGTGAATGATCTCCTTCATTGCTTTGACCAGAATCATACCATCGACGAGAATATTAATGATCAGCACGACGATATTCAGCCAGGCACCGCCTGATGAAGCCGATGGATGCTGAAGCAGGTGGATGCCTTCATGAATGGTCTCGTACGCCATAATGGTCACCACGATGACCGCGATCATGCAGAAAATATTGATTACCCGTCCAAAGCCGGTCGGGAAGCGTGGAGTCGGTTTCTTTTCCGATAAAATACTGCCGACAAATACAAATCCCTGGTTTACCGCATCCGCCAGCGAGTGCATCGCCGAAGCGAACATCGCCCCGCTGCCGCTGAACAGAAAAGCGCCGCCTTTACACAGAGCAATAATCGCATTGCCGATCATGGCAATCGCGGATGATTTGTTGCCTTTTTTGATAAGTGAGCCGAATGTTTCCTTTGCTGGTTCCTGAGCCACAATAGCCCTCCTTGCGTGAATGAATTATGTATGAGTATAGGACGAATCTAACCGATTATATCCAAAGTTAAACGTTCTTCCAAATGAGATGCGGTGCTAATGAGAGGGTTCATGTTACACAAGAGACATATTTATTGAGGCAGTACTGTCATACATTTGGCTATGTCGGTTGTAATGATTGTGCTGCTAACAACTGGTATTTGTGAATGTGGGTGGAATGGATAAAAAATATTGCGGAGTAGGTATTGGGAGGGCGGAATTTGTTGTGGGTGCTGCATCCAGTACATTCGCTGTATCCGCTGCGGAAAGAGATTCTACCACTCCGTGCTGCAAGTTTACTTGGGCAGATTTTAGATGCAGCAATGATACCTTAGGACGTGTCCTTATTCCTTTCCGGAGTGAATGACATAAGTCCCCTAGCTGCTTTTCGCTGTACACAACCATTTAAAAACAAAAACACCCTCTGCTCACAAACGAACAGAGGGTGCATATTTAGCTCCCAGCACAATAGCTGCCAAGCGCAAGTACCACGTACAATCTAAAGGAACGCCACCTGACTTTTGCCTAGATTTTTCGCCTGCATGAGGGCCTCTTCAGCACGCAGGATCAGATCGGTCGGGTGCATCAGCGGGTCAGGATTCAGGACGATACCGCCTACGCTGACAGTGATGTATTCGCCCGAGTTGGACATGTCGGTCGGGATTTGCAGAGCGAGTACATTGTTGCGAATTTCGTCGGCGAGCTCGTGGACTTTTTCCTCCGCATTGCCCTGAATCTTCATCATAAAGGTACCACCGCTGAAGCGGGCGATGTCGGCGCCGTATTTGGCACTGACGACATTCAGTACATCGCCGACCCATTGGACGCAGAGATCGCCGCCGTTGAGGCCATGGATCGCATTGTACTCGCGCAGATCATCAATGTCGATCAGCAGCAGGGACACCTGGTGTTTCTGCTGAATAGCGGTATACCAGTCATCCAGCATTTTCTTTTCAAAGGAAACACGGTTCGGCATATCGGTCAGCGGATCGGTCGCCATGTAGCTCTGCAGCTGGTCCGTCATGACCGTATAGGCTTCGGTAAGCCCGGATTCCTGCTGGGCTTTACGCGCGATGATCATGACCGACGGCTTGCCGCTATAGCTGATCGAGGCGAGCGTCAATTCCAGCTTGATCGATTCGCCCTCGGCATTCTGGAAGCAGGAATTGTTGGAGATCATATGGATCAGATTCTGCTCCAGCTGGTCGAGGTAGCTGATCATATCGGATTTGAAATTATTCTGAACAAACTGCAGGAAGTCCCGGCCGACCAGTTCGCTGGAGTGCTCTACGCCGAGCAGCTCGGCCGCCTGACTATTGGAATAGATAATATGCCGATTCGTCAGGGTAAAGAAAGCGACCGGTGACATTTCCATCAGCTGCATATATCGCTGCTCATTGCGCCGCAGGGTACGAGCATCCTGCAATGCCTGATCTTCGATCTGGCGTAGCTGGTTCTCGGTCTGCTGATGCACGATAGATTTGAGTTCTGGCAGGATGTTCAGTTCCTTGCTCTGCCATGGCAGGGAAGTGGAATCTACAACCTGTCTCCATTTCTCAAAGGATTTGCGTGGTGACAGACGGACACCGTCGTCTTCTTGAATGACCGCTTTGGCTGGATCTCCCGCCCAATCGACGACCTGTACCACTTCCGGGCGGAACCAGATAATGTAGTTCTGCTGTCCCGGCGAGATGGCCAGATAGAGGGCGCCGGATGCTTTATCCTTGTACGCCCGGGCCGATTCGTATTCGAGACTCAGCCGGGAGGTGGCATAGGTATAGTCCCGGGACCGGCTGCCCAGCCACCCAGCCAATTCGCGTATCTGGCCGGGATTGGGCGTATTCCCATAGAGCAGCAGCTTGTCCTGGTAGCTGACGGCCGCACCGGATGCACTCATCAGGCCGAGCAGTGTGTCTTCCTCATCCTGCAGCTGCTCGGCGACCCGTACCGCACTGGTCGCACCCGTGAAAATGCTGGAGACACGCAGCGCCTGTTTGCGCAGCAGCAGTTCGCCTTCATAGCTGTCCAGCTGCTGACGCTGGTAGAGCTCGCTGGAGAAGAACGAACCGAGGAAGTTGCACAGATTGCGCAGACGATGGGAAATGTATTTTGGTGAATAATGGTGGCAGGTGATCAACCCCCATAACTGGTTGTCATGGATCAGGGAAATGGTCAGTGTCGCACCAACGCCCATATTGTGCAGATATTCAATATGCAGCGGTGATACGCTGCGCAGTACGGACAGGCTGAGATTCAGCGGTTTGCCGGTCAGCGGCTGAACCGCAGGCAGCACATCCACCGGCTCGTAGTTCACATCGACAATGACCCGCAGCCAGTTGCGCAAATAGAGCGCACGTGCCTGCTTGGGAATATCGGATGCCGGATAATGATGGCCGAGAAAAGGCTCCAGCTCATCGGATTTGGCTTCCGCGATGACTTTACCATTCCACTGGGGATCGAATTCATAGATCATAACCCGGTCATAACCGAGCATATCCTGGATCTGTTTGGCAGCGGCCTGACTTGCCTCGGCGCGGCTGCTGGTCTGCTTGACCAGATTGAAGAAACTTCGAATCCATTCGAATTCATTGAAGACGCGGTCGTCTTCCTTGGAGGAAATCTCCAGCTCCAGGATAATCAGTCCTTCACTCTCATGCAGAACCACAAAGAAATCCACGATCTCATCACGAACTTCAAGCGCAACCTCGGTATACTGCAGATCGGATGTCGCTTCGGCGGTCAGATCGCCGCTGAGCAGGGTGAACAGCTGCTCTTCCCCGATAATCGCTTCCAGCGGCTGACCGAGCAGTTCATCCACCGATCTTCCCAGCAGTTCATCGGAATTGGCGCTGCATTGTACAATCTGGTGTTCGCTGTCTTTGGTTACGGCGAGCAGTACCCCGTGGGGCTGAATGCGTCCGGGGATATGGATCGGTTCTCTGTCACAGTTGGTCAGATCGATCGGTTCCTGGGTAACGTAGTTGCCGTCCGTTAGCAGGGAACGGTTCAGCGGCTGATTTTCTTTTTTATTGATATCAGACATAATGGACAGGCCTCCGTTCTGGTGATGTAGTCAAATTACGCGCCCAGCCATTGATCCAGCAGACGGAAAGTCTCTCTGGCCGAATGAACAATCTCAAGGCTCTCTTCTTCGGATGCACTATTATCCAGTATCATCTGGCGGAAGGCCAGCCATTGCTCACGGGTGTCCTGGCCATATCCGTTAAAATACGAAATACCTGCGCCGGGCTCAACCGGCAGGAACTTCATCAGCTGTTTGGTAATAATCTGTCCGCCCAGCGTGGAGCCCTCAATGACATAAAAGCAGCCGATCATGCGCGCCGGTGTGGAGAGATCCGGCAGCTGTGTGCACATAGGCAGCTGTTCCAGCTGCTCATGGGTAACGCCCAGATGCAGCAGATCCTGTTCCAGCAGAACGGATTTGCCACGGATGGTCATGTCAAAACCAAGCTGCTGCGGCAGTCCGGTCTGTACAGCCTGCTGTTCCAGCGGCTTCAAGAATCCATAAAATAATTTCAAATAGGACACATATTCAGGCAGTGTCATACTTTTGTCCATCATGGACTTGGCATAGGCGTTATTCTCGATCTGCTGATGAGCTTCCGCCGTATCCTGCCGCAATCGTTCCAATACATTTGTAGTCATATTCATCGCACCTTATCTGAATTAAAATAGTTTGCATACTGTATAACAAAAAAAATCCATGTTACCACCAATACCTCGGCACAGTCCGTAACATCGGGTGTGTGAGGCCAGAGCCGGGGACGAATGTGAGGATACAGAGCAGACTGTATCTTCTCGATGTGTCATCAGGCCGGAGAGCGGTTTACCATGGATTTCGATTTGAAGCGGGTAAAAGACAGACAGGCGCAGATTAAGTCATTCACTTCAGTACTTGCTAATAACTTAATGGGTTAGCCAGCAGCTCACTTGGAGTCCTAAATGGCAAAGAACATCCTGGATGCAGCATAAAGGCATAAATTGTTCCTGACTATTTTACCATGACACATTAGACAAGAATAGTTACTAATTTAAATATAGTCTGTACAAGTAAATAGCGTTCTGCTATCGTCTGGCATGAGGCATCACCTTACTCTTCTGTTATCCTGATTCTGTCGTATAATAGAGGAACAGCCAGCAGCATAAAAGTGGGTACGGGATAGACAGAATTAACCATAAACATGACTTGTGAATAACTTGCTGCCAGAGTAAAGGGCTATATCAACCGTCATAATGGCATAGTTTATCCATTGTTTACTGAAGTATAAATGCTCCATATAGATGTATTCAATTCCAGTCTCATTCGGGTAATATATAAGTGAATCGCTGCAGGATAAAAGGTCATTGAATGAACAGGTAACATCGACTGCCACCATAGTTCAATCATGAGGAGGAATTACATATGAAAGCGTTTAAATTCGCAATACTGCCTGTTACTCTTACCCTGCTTTTATCCGGTTGTTCGGGTACAGGAACAGACCAGCCTCTATCCGGTGATACTCCCGCCAGCACAGCAGCAAGTATTTCTGGTAATGAGGGAACAGGGGGAGGGGCTGCCAATACAGTCAGCATTCAGACGATGGAAGCGGCCCAGGCAGTGGAAGAAAGCTCAGGGGTGCATTATGACGAGAATGCTCGTATGGCGCTCAAAGATACGATTAATCTGACCTTTAACCTGATCAGTGCGATGAATAAAAATGATGCGATCTACATAACTTCTGTCGCTGCGCCGGATGTAAAGGTAGACCCCGAGCAGCGTAGTGTCACGGTAGACGAATACGAACGTCCTTTCCTCAAAGGCATCAGTCTGGATAATCTGCAGTACCGCTATTATTTCCCACGGGACCCGCAGCATATCGAGCTGGCCTTTACCGTAGTCAGTCACAATGAGACTCCATCGTATGAATTGGTATTCAATTATGTCAAAGGAGAAAATGGGCATTGGCTGTATCACGGTCATTTGACCCGCTGATATCAGTCCACATCGCTAAAATTAGCCTACATTGTAAGTCAGAACATAAATAAAACCAAAAGCGCTGTCCGTATAACAACAGGATCAGCGCTTTTGGTATGAATTGCCCAAGCAGCATTATGCACGAGTGGTATCGGCTTTCTTTTTCACCCAGCGCATCATATAGAGGTACCCCGCCATCAGGCCGACCACAACAATGATAATCCAGATATACTGCAGCACGACAGACATCTCCATCGCAGCGATCCAGCGCAGACCATATATGATCAGCGATGTCGCGACAGCGACCATGACCACGAATCCGATTAATCCGGCTGTCTTTTCCTGAGTGGAAGAGAATTGCAGATAACTGCGAATTTCTTTACGTTTGTGTACAGCGGTCAGCAGCACGTATACCAGGATGAGTCCCAGATTTGAGCCTACATTTAGCACAATAAAATTAAGCAGCATCAGCAGCACGAGAAATCCGGTCAGTTTCATATAATGACGATCCAGCCATTGCAGCATAGTATCCACCTCATTTTCTATAAATTTAGACGACATCCTTATGTTCAATATTACCGATTGCCATATATGCAAATCCCACACCAATCGCAGCAAAAATGACAGATACAATAGCAAATCCCCAGTTTGTGTTCCAATACATAGGCGGCGCGGCTGATCTCGGAAGTGACCCGTTCGATATATTCCGCCTGCTGATTGCGAGATCTTCTTTGATTACAAGTAAACGTTGATTCATGAGAACCTCCTGAATAGTGGTTATAAGGAATAGACGGAATAAAAGTCTGTAACCTAGCCGTAAAGCCGCCATATGTCATAGCTGCAAGAAATTATATGCTGTACTTTGATGTGCCGCGAGTCTTTCTTTACATTTGCCGCTGACCTACTGCTACTATATTAGACCAAAATAATGGAGGAAGGAACATTAGCGCCATCAACAGACATCCAGCAGTGAAGCCGCTGGTACATAAGGTCTACAACTTTTGCGGTGCTCCATCAACAGAATATTGTCGAATCCGGTACGAACTAAGCAGGAGAATAGAGCTGGACAGAAAATAGTCTCGAGAAATTCGCAGAGGAACATCCAGAATCCCGGGTTCTATCCAAAAGCATCTGCCGTATCCCCTGCGGTTGTCCCATTCCTGCATTTCTATTCTGTATACATCCTCATCGTGCATCCTGCTGAATAACAGACAGGGATATGTAAGCACATACAGAGACATATGTTGCGATTTCTCCATATCCGTAGCTATTGGTTTACAGGTATAGTAGCGTAGTACCTGTATTTTCCAAATAAACCTAACAGATGAAGGTGGTACACCGAAAATCAACAGCCGCGATAGCAGCGGACTAAACGGCACAACCAGCAGCGGCGCAGCCGAAGGCGCCAACGGCTACAAATTCGAATGTGTGAAATAACATGCTCCACAATGTTTTGGCAATGGAAAGGAAAGTGAACTCCATGGGATTAACGATGCTCATGTACAGTCTGGCATTTCTCGTCGTCGGCGTCATTGTGCTCGCCTTTTATACGACCGTCCAGACGTACAAAGTCCGCAATCGCGAACTGGAACTGCAGCGATTGGAACTCCAGCTGGGCCACCAGCCTGATCAGCCGGCAGCCGGCTCGCATTCCTAATTGGATACACGGTAAATGAACTGGATACACTCCAATCGGATATAACTGCAAGTGGAAATTCCCTAACAGCAACCTGTCCATGCCGATTCGGCTGGGCAGGTTTTTGTGTAGAGCATATATTGGCTGTAACGCACATATTGGTATGGGGACAGGCTCCATAGCCAGGCTGCACAGCGCGTATTGGTATGAATTTCCGGAGCCATGCTGTACGGCACGCATTGTTATGAGCTCCACAGCCATGCTGCAAAGCACGTATTGGTATAAGCTCCAAATCAGGCGGCAAAGCTGTCTATTCGCGGCCGCAGCTGCACAACGAAGCTGGCTGGAAGCTTATTGGTAATTCGTAGTGAAATATAGTAGGGTAAAGGGAGGAACTATACATTACTGGCCAAAGGATGTGATGACCGTGAGTATAGACACGCTGTATTACGTACTGGCCCTGCTCGTTGTCGGAGTGGTCGTGCTGGCCTTTTACAATACCATCCAGAGCTTCCGGATCAAGAAGCGTGAGCTGGATATCCGGGAAATGAAGCTGCGGCAGCGAATGAAATAGCATGAATCGTATGGACATTATAGACTCCTGACATATGTTGGGGGTCTATTTGAATAGCAGTTGTAACCAAAATGAGGTTTTATCGGACTGCTGCACAGTCATATAATGAAGAGAGTCGCGCATGACATGCCGAAGACGAATAACAGGGGACAGCCCGCATGGACGATCAGGAGGAATTGAAGTGAATCACAGAGAGACGATCCAACATCATATTCAGCAGTTCCTCACCGATCACCAGATCAACCTGGGCGAGCTGTCCACAGCGACGGGAATCAACCGCGGCTCACTGAGCGCAGCCATCAACGGCAATCCACCCAAGATGCTGTCTGTACATATGCTTGATGCGATTACGAATTATATGGGACTGCCGGAAGGTTATTATTATCCGTTATATATAGAAGAATCTTTTCAGGAAGGTGGCCACTGGCGCCGAATCAAGGCACTGCTGATCCGGTGTGCGGAGATTGGACGGCTGGATTATATTGAGAAGATTTTGCAGTATGTAGCAGACGATCTCAAGCAGATTCCGCTCATTTTCGAGACGGCAGAGGAGCTGTACCAGCATGAACAGAAGGAAGCTGCTGTGCTGCTGTATGAATGTGTCATCGAATGCGAACGTTCCAACCAGTCGGAGCGGCTGGCGCTCAGCTACTACAGGCTGCTCCAGATGCACCGTTCCAATCCGGGGAAAAATGTGGAGGCAGCGATGCAGTTTCTGCCGCATCGGAATAAGCTGCCCGATCATTTATTGCTGGATGGACTGATTCTTCTCTGTCATTTTTTTGGGGCAAGGGAAGATATGGAGTCATTTATCAAATACGTGGATGAACTGCTTGAGTTAACCCACAGGATCTATGAGAGTAAAAGCTGGCAGCAGGAAGGATTCGCTACAGATCGTCATTTTGTATACTACTATGGTCAGGCTTACCTGCTCAAATCGCATTATTACGAATTCAAGGAAGATTATGATGAATTCCGCCTGTATACGCAGGGTTACGAAGACCTGAGCTGGTTTGAAGATTTGGATGCAGCAGGGGAAAAAGAAGTAGAACATTTCAAATTTATCGCCAAAGCGAATTTCCTGTCCCTGGAAGTGAGACTCGGTAATCGTGGATTTATCCCGGAGTACGTAGAGCTGCTCAAAGAGAATGAAGACGAGATACTGGATGGATTAATTACACTGGTGACCTCAGCTAATGCCCATCACTATCTGATCGATGAATATCTGGCAGAATTCGATCAATATCTGGAACCTTCCACCGAACACTCCTTCCAGATCGGAACGTACAAAGAAGAATTCAAAGTGCTGAGATACTATACCCTTAACCGGGAATATGCCCATTATTGTTTCCGCAAAAAGGAATATCGCAAAGGGCTGGATTGCCTGATGCAGTGCTTTCACAGTGCCCTGCGCCTGGATAACAAAGAAGGCATCCAGGAATCGATGAAGCTGCTGGAAAAGTACCGCCAGGAAGCCATGGATCAATAAGCCATCTGCTGCTTTGGTAAATACTCGTTTAAATTTCTGGAAAAGGAGATAGATCAAAATGGAAGATCTGCAAAGTAAAGTGGATCGTCTGGAGTTCTACGTCGGTCTATTAAGAAATATTGCCCAGAACCCGGATGAATTCTCTCTGTTGGATTGGGTCATTGCTGAGAAGTTGAACGAGAACCAGTATGATCAATTGATGGAAGTCTTGAAGAAAGCGAATCATTCCCTAATGAAGCAAAAAGAAACCGGCAGTGGAGATATTCTAAGTTTACAGGAATTATCCACGCACATAGCAGAAGTTCTGGCAATCGAGAATGCTCAATTAAATGAGAAAAAGGTAGAGCATGTTATCCGAAATGCTGCCAAGCTTCCGGGATTCCACCTGTTCCATCATTATGTGGAGCAGCTCTAATAGGAGGTGCTGGAAGTATCAATATCCATCATTTCCGTATAAGTAAAGAAAGACGATCTACCTTGAGTGAGCATGATATTATCTCCTCAACGTAGACCGTCTTTTTTATTTACCATCCTATAAAGTGAACAAACGATACTCACCATATCTCCTGTTAAATCATACCTCATAACAAGCGTACATCAACCAATGAATACAGCAGACAAATTGCAATGAGTAAATTAGCTTCCTAACCCACTTCGTTCCCCGCCAGCTTGCCACTATGGGCAGCCCGCGTCGTCCGCACCCTGTCAAAGCTCCCATACTTCTCCTGCACCAGCAGAAACGCTATGCCCCCGATCAGACACGGTACCGCAAAGAACATAAATGCATTTTGCGGCGCCATGTTCGTCGCCAGCAGCAGCCCGATCAGCACCGGTGCCAGAATCGCCCCAATTCGTCCGACGCCCACGCTCACCCCAACTCCCGTCGCGCGGATCTCTCTTGGATAATATTCGGAAATATAAGGGTTCACCAGATTTTGCGTACCGACCGTACATGCCCCGCCAAGCGCGATCAGCACATACAGCAGCGCCGTGCTTGACGTCATGCTCAGCAGGACAAAGCATACCGCCCCGGTCAGGAACAGCGAGACGAGTACTTTGCGGTGACCGACGCGCTCCACCAGATACCCGCCGAGCAGCGACCCACCAATCTGCCCGATCGCCAGCACCAAGCTGAACGACAGACTGGACGTGATGCCGTAACCCGACCCCTGCATAATTTTGGGCAGCCACGTATTCAGCCCGTAGATCATCAGCAGACAGCTGAACACCGCCATCCAAAAGGCAAATGTACTCACCGCCCGGTTCTGGACAAACAGCTTCTTCACCGGCATGCCCTGCGCACGCTGCTGCACGGCCGCATATTCAAAGTCATCACTCGCCAGATAATTACCCTGCGGATTCACCCTGTTCAGGATCGCCGCGACCGGTGCCCCCTGCTTGCGCACGATGTAGTACGACAGCGATTCCGGGAACTGCTTCCAGAACAGCGGCAGGGCGAACAGCGGAATGATGCCGAGCCAGTACAGGAACCGCCAGCCCAGATTCTCCATCAGATACATCCCGACCAGCGAAGCCGCGATGCTGCCGATCGAGTAGCCGCAGTACATGACTGCCACCGTCAGCGCCCGGTTCTTTTTGGGCGAATATTCCGTCATCAGGGAAATGACCGCCGGCATCAGCCCGCCCATCCCGATCCCCGCGATAAACCGCATAATCGTAAACACCGCCGCATTCGGCGCCAGCCCCGCGAGCAGCGAGAAGACGCTGAACAGCAGCATACAGATCGCGAGCACCTTTTTCCGCCCGATCACATCCGACAGGGCACTCAGGACAAAAGCCCCCAGCATCATACCGACGAGCGTATAACTCCCGATCGCCCCCGCTTCCACCGGCGACAGCCCGTAATCCTCCATCATGAGCGGCAGCCCAATCCCATATGTAGCAATATCAAACCCGTCAAACCCGATCGCAAAAAAGCACCACAGGAAGACGAGCAAATGAAATTTGTTAAATCGGCTATCTGCGATAACCTGATGCGGCTGAACCGTACGCATAATGCTCCCCCTCCGATATCTCTATTGTGCATGTATCATAGCATGGCGGGAGTGGGAGGGTGTAACTGTTAATGCTGATAATGGGTTATAGGAAAAGGCTATGTCAGCTCGGTCGCCACTTTATATGGGGACTGACTGCATCCCTTGGAGCTCAATCAGCGTTATAGATATAGAAATAATATACCAAAAATGTAATATCAGGGAGGTAATTATGAACAAAGCCGCAAAAGTACTGACCAGCATCCTATTAGCGATTGGTATCCTGTCCGTATCCTGGAATCATCCAGCCACTGCTGCAAGTCCGATCCATTTGTCCAAAAAGCCAAATCCGTCTACGCAGGTCCGTTGACCCGTTCCAGTCTTCTCATTACCGGCCCTTCTGCCAAGGAAAAGGTATACAGCACAATCTACATTTCGGTCAAAGACATTTCCAAAGGACATGCCGACCAGATTACCTGGGATAGCAAGCGCAAGGTCGCTATAGTGAAAAAGGACGATTCCGAGATGATTCTGAACTTTTCCGATCAATCCATCTCTTCCGGCGATCATCAGATCGTTCTACCGGAATCCTGGGTAAAGATGCAGAATGGCTCGGCTTCTATCAATGCACTCGTATTTTCGTATGTCTTTGATCGATATGGCGAGAGTTACCACGATCTTCAGAGAGAACAGTGGAAGGAGAAGCTGGACTTTCTGGATATTCAGTATGTAGATCCTTTTCCCGGTGGTAAGGATGGTATTATGCATGTGAATTTGACGTATAACCAGTAGAATTAACAAAAGAGCAGCCCTTTAAGCGGGTCTGCTCTTCTAGGCTTACTATAAGGATAGCTGGATATATTCAGAAAGTATAATGGTCTCACCATAGAAAATTCCTAGACACGAGTATAACTTCAATCATACCAGTCGTAGAAAAGAGAGCATATCATTCAATATTATAGATGATCTTCCAGCGAAGGAGCCGGAGTCTGCTTATACACTTCCTCTGTACCTACAAAAAATTCCTCGGCTACGGTTTCAGAGTCTTGTTCAGTACCGTCTGTTCCACTGCTGCGGACGCTCTTGCCGTGTATCAATTTCTGCGTATCGATTGGCGTTCGTTCTCCCTGCGCATCTACCCAGTAGTACTGATCCTCTGCGATCCCTTCGGATACTTCTGGTGTTGAAGTCCGAAGAACACCGTATGATCCGATAGAGAAGGTAGCTTTGGTGAGACTGGTATCGATCGGTGGATAGCTCTGCTGGTTGTAAATGATCTGTACCCAGCCGCGGTAGTTCTCCGGGATCAGGTAGACGCTGGCACGGCGTGAGTTGGTGAAAATCATGGTTAGAATGATGATTGTGATGAGGGATAGAGCAGCGAGCAGGATGAAGCCGGTTCGTTGTCTGGTGGAGTCTCGCATAAGATGACCTGCTTTCCAGATAATATTAGTGTGTTTACCAGTACCTAATCTAACGTAGCTAAATGATACAAAATATATTTAATTTTGGAATTAAAAGTAATGATTTAAAATTAATTACATTTAAAGGAGGTTTATCAATGAAGTTTATAACTAGTATAGTATTAGGATTGGCAAGTAGCGCGTTTGCAAGTCCATCTATTGTAGTTGCATCCGCTGAAAATAATTATGCAGCTACATATCATGCTCTTTCTCCAACTCAGAATACAAAGAAAATATTGGATTCTGTTCAAGTGAAGAAGAATGAAGATGGTGATTATCATCTTAGGGTAGAAGATACAAAGATAGCTGGACAGATAGAATCATATGAAGTAAAAGTAGATTACGAAAAGCTTACTTATGAAGTGGTAGAAATTCCTACATTGATTGAAAATATATCAGAAACCGCTAAACAGTATAATTCGGTTATAAATTCGACTTATAATAATCAAGAAGGAATAACAGCAAATGCTTTAAAAACATATTCTTGTTACGTTAAAGCGACTACATATAATCCAGTCAATATACAACTTAACTATACAAGATTAGGTTGGGCTTGGGGTAAAGATTCATCTTTAAGTTATCCATCTACCTTTAGATGGAGATTGTTAGACTGGTGGGATGCTCAGCCATCCAGTGCAGGTACGAATTGGTATTACGTAAGATCTCAATACAATAATGATCCAGTTGGTTCAGGGCAGTCTGCTCAGGCAACACATGTTAATCATGATTTTGTTGGAGGATTAGCTGGTACTACGTATGCAACGCATTATATAAGTATTACTCCTAAACCGAATGGTCAATATGGTTATTATGTTGATCTGTCTACAAGTGGTACAGCTGGACACTTACTTCATATTAAGATTGATGCAACCTGATAAATAATTAAACAGTAGTGGGTTAAGAAAATAACCCACTACTATTTTTTTTGTTCTGTATTAGCAGATATAAAATAATTAAACTAAGAGGTATAAACAAATTCCAGATACTAAAAAAGCTGACTACGCCTAAATAAAGAGAAACCGGTGTTTGTATAATAAAAAATAAAAAAGCTAGCCTATAATGATGAGTAAGAAATGAAAAAAGTAGCAATAAAGACGGAATAATGATTAGGCCAGTTACTATCCCGATGCTTTCAGAGTTCGGATTCTGATAAGGATTAAAAAATAAAAAAATCACTCCAAGGCAACAGTGTAGTATGCAAATGATTGATAAGATATATTTCTTCATTTAGACAACTCCTCACTTCATTTTATTACAAATAAAGTAAAATAAAAGGAATATTTAGGGATGAAGGTCGGATAGAAAGATTTTGCTAAAGGAGAAATCATATATTAGACTTCATCACTATTTATCTGCTTTACTTGTAGCTTAGACGATTCTATAGTTAAGTAGGATTAGTAATAAAGACTGTACTAAAATCAACTTGAAAAGAGGCGTTATGATGACTAAATATATCTATCAAGGGAAAATAAGAGGTGTATGGAAATTTTCAAATATGGCAGTAAACGTAATCGCATTAACAAAGAACTTGATGGAGTAGCTTTTTTGAAGAAATAAAGAAATTTCCTGAGCCTGTACCTATTACACAATCTATCCGCAATACATATCTAAAAATATATTTGAATATCCTTAATAAAAGTGTAAAGTCAACCAAGGGATGCGGATTTTTTGAGATTTCATTTGATGAGCTTCATGACTCATCTGCCCTAGAATCTACTGAACTGGATGTGGCAGCGGTACGTCATTTTTACGTTGCTTTTCAAGATCAATCTTTACCGGTTGATCCTGAACAAATTATAGTGGCGATCAATAACTTACAAGAAACTCGCACTATACATATTAAAAAGCATAGTCTTCATCAGACTACAGATTATCAACCATTATGGAATTTATACACAAGCAAAAATCCGGATGGCGAGCGCTATACATTACGCGAATTGTTGAAGTTTGCTAGGACCTGTATGCAAACTTCAAGAACGCCCTCAAGTCTGTTGAATTAAAGCCATGAGACGACGATAAGATTTAACCAATAAAGAATGGAATGCTATCGAATCTTTTCTGCCACCTGCCCGAAAAACACAAGAAGGACGACCTCCGAAAGATCAGAAACATCGACTAAATGCGGTATTTTGAGTCGCACGTACTGGAACGGCTTGGCGTGATCTGCTCGACTATTATGGACCTTGGTCTTCCGCTTACCGCTTTTTCTGGCGGCTACAAAAGTCAGGAACCTGGAAGAAAATATCGGAGCAAGTTGCTATTGGACCCAACTTCGAACAGATGATGCTGGATACGACGATTGTCCGTGTTCATCAACGTTGAACGGGCGCAAAAAAGAGGGCAAGACAAGCAATCGATCGGACGTTTATGAGGCGGATTGACAACCAAAATCCATGCAATTGTGGATGCGCTAGGCAATCCGCTTAAATTCGAATTAACGTCTGGACCAGCTCCCAACTATCGACGCCTAGCAACTCTTTATGACAAGACAGCGAGCATGTTCAGGGTCTTTTTGGCTTTAATTTCAATTCGAATTTGGTTTAAGTAGTTTTGCGTACAGGCCCTAGTGAATAAATAAATGCTATTAATCTAAACTAGAAGATTGCCGCTTTGTTCCATAACGAAATTGTCGCGTATGAAATCGGCGAAAAACCGGACAAGGAGCTGGTCCAGCGCACCTTTCAGAAAGCGTTTCGCAAACGAAAAGACGTGACGGGCGTGGTCGTTCATAGCAACCGCGGAGCCCCATACATGTCTCCTCTGTACCACGACATGCTGCCAAAGGTTGGCGCCCGAATCAGCATGTTTCGCGGGGGCAATTGTTATGACAATGCCTCCATAGAGAGTTTCTTCTCGCATCTCAAAACGGAAGGACTCTACCCGTATTCTATCCGAACTTTAGCTGAAGCGCAAAAACGGATGGAACGATATATTCGTTTTTACAACAACAAACGTCCATAGCGAAAACTAAACAAACTGACGCCGGTGGAGTACCGACGTCAGTCCATTTCTCAGGGTGTTTTTTAAGTGTCCATAAATAGGGGCTTGACCACGATAGATCGATGCGTAGGGACTTTTTACATCCAGATAATAAATCATCTAGATCTGTAGCGATAACTCAATTATTGAATCGTAACAAAAGTATCCATAAATGCTTGGCGTTTATCCTTATCATACACATACACATCACCAAATTGGCTGGTCCATGAGCCGTCTTCTACTTGTAAAGATTCAATCGGGAATCCAATATACTGATTGAGTTCTGTACGCTTCAGATCTATCGTATAAACTTTTCCATCATAAGGAATTGTCATAGAAGAAGAGGTCAGGATTGGGAATTTCCGCAATAGTCGAGCATTCTCGCCGATCAGTAGTTTAGCGATTTTATCACCAGTACTAAAGTAATCTTTATACATCTCCTCGGTCACTTTACTGGTTGGATGTGCTTGTTTATATTCTTGGAAAGATTTGTAAAATTTAATATGCCCTTGGTTGTTCTGTAGCTGAGCAGATTTTACAAATGTTCCCCCAGTCATGATGTCTACATTGGCTTGAAATTCAGCTGGGTCGACTGTGACAGTTGGCGTCGGTGTTTCTTTTCGCTTCGAAATAGGCGCTTCTGCGTTAGGAGCAGCGGCTTCTTTGGAATTAGATCCGCTTGTAACTGGCGCTGAGGAATCTGGCGTAGAAGCTTTGTTAATATTTCCAATTCCACCAATTACAAATAGGATGATCAACCATACCCACCATTTCTTGTACCACGGCTTCTTGTTTCTCTCTGGACGCTGTTCCATTACCTAAACCCCTTTATCGATATAATAATTTCAAAGTATAAATATACCATATGAAGGAATATTAAGTATGAATTAATTTGTTTTAGTGACTATCAGATGGATCCACTATTAAATCTTTATTCTTAACGAGAATGATTAGCGATAATAGGTTTAGGTCGTACCTGTTACGGTATATATTTTCCTATAAAAAAGAACCTCAATGAGGTTCTTTTACATTTATTGACCTAAAGATCTACCCAGCATTTCTTCTAATTCGGCTTGTTTCTCTTCTTGGGTCATACTTTCCACAGGTTTATATTCACCTTCATAATTATAATCGGCTGGATCAATTGAATACCCGCCTGCTGGAGCGTACTCTCCGTACGAATTATAATCATCTGGATTGGTTGAAGGTGCCAATGGATCACTTTCTAGTTCATCACGGGTATAGGAAGAATCTGAAGATAGAGTAGATGAGCTATTAGAAGAATTTTCACTTGAAGTGGAAGCAGTAGCTGCGCTTTGTTTAGCTTCAAACTCTTTTGCCTGCATTACCAACTCGTTGATTAATTTATCTCTTCCACCAGTTGCAGCCGTTGCAGCCTTAGTAGCAGACTCCTGAGAGATCGAATAAGTTTCTAAATACATAAGATACTTCCCTCGTAGAGTAGAAAGAGACTCTGAGATATTGTACTCTTCTCCTGCTTGTTTATATTTCTCATAGGTTGTTAATCCGTCAATTAGGCTATGTATTTCCCATGTTGTACGATCTTGCCAAGAGTTATAATCAGAATAAGAATAGGAAGGTAAGTGACGCTGTACTTCATATAAGATGTTGACTCGTTCGATTAATTTACGGCTATACGATTGTGGAAATAGTTCAGCTGTCTCTTCATGAGCGGAATTATAATCTTGCTGATCCATATAATAACCGATCTTTGCGATGTGCTCATTATAATTGTTTATATATCCAATAATGGCACAAAGCATTATCAAACAAGCGGCTCCCACTCCTACAATAATCCAGTTTCTCTTCTTTTTCTTTTTTTGTGCTGAAAGCTCATCTTTTAGTTCTTGTACTCCTGTATTCACAGTATCCCTCCGTTAATTAAATTGCCTTTATTATATTACTCTGAAATAAGGTAATGCGCTACAATCTATCTGATTTGGTAAATATTAAAGATAGTGATACTCCATAAAAAAGTATTTTACTTTTATTTTATTATTCAGTGGCAGGCTCTAAAAGTGATAGTCTGGCTGATGTATGAACTTTTGATAGGAATTGGAATGAACATGTCTAGCAATATATCGATCTAAATTGGCATCTACAGATGTTTGGTAGTCTATCTCATGGATTAGGGTAATGATCTTTACTTGAAGTCTACCAAGGATTCCTTCTGTCTATTAAATAGATCGAAGACAACAGGAAAGCACAATAGTGTTTACTCACGAAGAAGTGGAACAGAGCAAAATCGAGATGGGATAAGAAAACAGGAGGAAACAGCGAAATATAAAGTTAATCTGGTCGGCTAACTTATACATCGTTACGAGCGCATTTGCCTTAGGAGTAGTGTAGCAAGTTAATGCGCGAACTAAAGCCTTTCCGTACTGCGGCGTATGTATCGACGATAACCAGACGCCAATACAAGTGGGGAGAGGGTAAAAATTTAAGATCTTTCTGCTGCATTATTCTGTTTGCTTTATGTTTTGAACAAAACTCATAAGCAGCGTTCGATCTTGGTCACTATCCTAGTGAGCCTAACAAAACCAACTTGGTGACCAATGATTTAACGAGTCATTTACAGTATCTTAAAAAGTTATGAAGTTAAAACTCTTTATTCATTGGTCTAAGAAGTGATTTATAATTATCAAGTTCAAAAACTTCCAAAGTTAAAAGTATAGGAAATTCTAAAGTTAATTAATAAGATCAGGCAATAATTCATTCAAGATTTAGAATTCAAATAAAAAGCAGTCATATGCTTATAGAGCATATGACTGCTTTTTATTTATTTTTTATTTTGCTCAATAGTTACGTTGCTGCTTATAGTATCTGGATCGTCTAATTGGAAATAAGTATTAGGTTCACTACGTGTAAGCACAAAACCACCGCCACTAAATAAGGAGTCTATAACTAAGCGGCTTGCTCCAATAGCTACAAAATCAGTTCCAAAAAAGTTTACTGGCATGATAGTGGTAGAAAAATTTGGAGCATGTTCGCCTTTTCCACCTTTTTCAGTGATTAAATATTCATAATCTGCACTATTACCAGTACCATCGAGTACAAGATCTAAAGAATACTTTCCTAAATCGACTTTTTTGCAAATTCTTGTGAATGTTTAACTATATCTTCATCTGTCATTTTAGCTGCATCTTCAATTTTAAGAGATTCAGCGACTTCACTATAATCGTAATAAGTTACTTCATCATTGTCAAAAACATATACTTTTCCAATGCTAGTATCTCTAGTTAAATCTGATTCATCAATTACTGTTGTAGCAAGCCAAACAGAATGCTTTTTTAATGCTTCGCTTAATGGAGTGAATCCACCAGGAGGCCCATCTTGTGGCCCATCATCAGAAAATAAAGAATCTTCGTTAGAATAAGTAACTTCATCTTGTGACCCACTATCGGCAGATGAAGAACTTACCTTAGAATTAGAGACATTCTTATTTCCATTATCTCCACATGCTACTAAGAGTATAAGTACAGTAAGTATAATGAAGAACGAGATTCCTTTTTTAGTAATCAACATATTTTCCTCCAAATAATAGTATGAGATAGTTAAATATATACTAATCAGTTATCTTAATATAGTCTTATTGTATCGCAATAATGATTCTTTAGTCACATATTTAATTAATGATAATAAATATGGAATTTTAGTTTGAAGAAAATTTAATTTGTTAAAGGTTAGTGTGTCTTCTTAGATCATATTAATTGTAGCAGTTATGCTCATTGGTTGTTCAATCGAGAGGAAACTGTAGTTATATTATTATTACGACGGGGTTGATCGCTGGCTGCTGAAGTAATATGGCAGAGTGCAGATAATACTTTCTGTGCTGATTTAGATACCTAAATTGATCTATAAATGATGAATAATCAGCAAGAACTGTTCGTTCGGTATCCGGTCTCTAATCTTGTGTGACTACAGAATAATATAATATGCTACGATCTATCTTATTTTAGTAAATATTATAAGTAAAGGTGATCCATTCGAAGTACATTTTACCTTTTTATTTTAAGATAGGCTTCTTTTTTTCGGCCTAGTTCGCAGCATGAATTCAATCAATGCTCACGGTTAATCAGCTTTACTTTAGTTAACTTGGCTAGCTTATAGGCAGCAGATTGGTACGATGAATACAGCAGATCGGTCAATTGCTGGGTCAGATACTGCATTACGAAGAAGATTTGTATTTATGGAATTGGGGCCTGATTATGAAGTGTTTAGAGATGCTAACTCAATTACACCTAGTCAGGTAAATGATACGGTGAATTTGGAAGAGCTACTTAGATCGATAAATAGCAAAATTGTTAAATAATTGGATCGTGATCATCAGATTGGTCATGCGTATTTTATGGATATTCTTTCACTAAGCGATTTATACAAGACTTGGTATTACAGATTGATCCCACTTCTAAGTGAATATTTCTATAATGATCTGGAAACTATCCAAAGTATTATTGGTAAAGAGTTTATAGACCAGAGAGGCCAAGTTAAGCTCATAGATTACAAGACGACAGATGGAAACGCATCCCCATTTGAACAAGCGTTTATGCGTATCTCTAAAGGTAATGTAGACGTATGAGTATTGAAAATTTACTTTTAAAGTATAAGGATGCTTATGAGAACAATATAATGAGGCCATTTCAGACAGATTTGTATCAGATGCTAGTGTATGCTATGCGATTTCGATGTGACACAGTGTTACTGTTCTATCCAAAGTTTCAGAGAAGGAACGAGTGGAGTGAAAATGAGGAGACCGTTAGTTATAAAATAGCTAATGGTAACGACACAGTAAGATTAACTTTGATGGAGATCGATATAGCACAAAGAAATATTATAAAATAATAGAAGGTATAACCTATGAAATTAATAATACATATGGAACTGTCTAAACAATATATCAATCTAAATACTCATTCTTTATTCATAAGGACCGAGTTTCTTTATATTTAAAATATATATTTTGTTATAGTTCTTTATAAATAGATTTTATTGAAAAATAATCCTTTATATCCAGGACTAAAGTATTTATACTAAATAAGTATCATATTTAATTACTAAATTCGGAAATTCTACTACACATATGATGGTAGGGAAAATTTCGAATTATAAATTGAGTACTGAATATAAAATGAATACAGGAGTTGGAATTATGAAGTTTGATATTATTACTTGGTTGATCGGAATTGATATTGCAATTATGTTTTTTATTTTTGTTTTTCAATTCAAAAAAATATTTTCATCATATGATAGCTCACAAAAAGCGGCTACTTTAATCAATGAAAAATTAGAAGAATTGAAAAAAGAAGTTGATGTAAATCAGAGATTTTTAGAATTTGATAAATGGTTGGAAAATCAAAAAAATTCGTACATAAAGCAAAGTGTATTGCCTTCTTGGAAGCAATATTACGAGAAGTTTCAGTTTTATCAAAAAGAAGGAATTGTTTTTACTCCAGATATATATGATTTCTTTTTTGAAGAACCCTTAGTACAAGAATTCGGAAAACGTAAATTTGCTGAGATTATACCTGGTATATTCTTATCGTTAGGTATTCTTGGGACCTTCTTTAGTATTGCTATTGGTGTATCTGGCTTATCTATCAGTGGTGAAACAGATACTATGCAAGCAGGGATCGAAAAATTACTACAAGGGATGCAAATGAAATTTTCATCTTCTATTGCAGGTATTCTTTTCTCATTAATCTGGCAATGGCTAGATAAAAGCAAATATTATCCTAAACTAATCAATAGCTTTAACCAGATCCGTCAAAGCTTAGATGAAGCATTTCCTACACAAGATTCGAGTACAGTCATCTATACAATGAATAAAAACCAAGAACAGCAAATGAAAGATTTTCAGACATTCCTCTCTGATGTCCTTATTCCAAATATGGTACATGGCGTGGCTGAATCTATTCAAAAATCGATTACTCCGCATTTAGAACAGACCCAACAGATTATGGGTGACTTGATTCAATCTAGCAGTGTAAATCAAGCTCAAGGCATGCAACAAATGGTAGATCAATTTGTAACGCAGTTAAATGAATTAACTGGTGACCATATGAAAAATCTAGGGGAAGCATTGCATTCCACTATTGAATGGCAGCAAAAAGTTCATGAGGAAATGGGAGCACTCGTTCAATCTATGCAAGATTCAGCAAAAGAACAATCAACCATGGTTGAGAAAACTACTCTATTAACAGAACAAATACATGAATATACAGAGCATATTACCTATTATCAATCTGTACTTGAAACAACCGTAGAAGGTTTGAATAAAACAACAGAAAAAAATAGTCAATTGCAATCTGTAACGACTACTTTGTTAGAAAAAATGACTGAAGAAAGACAAGTATTTAACGATTATTTTAACAGTCATATCGGTAAATTAAAAGAAAATGTAGATTCCTTTGTAGCACAGACAACTCTACAAGTTACTTTCCAACAGCGATTAGAAGAAAATTTACAGAGAATTGCGAATATTACACAAAGCCAGCAAACATTGGCTGTAACGTTATCGCATCAAGCAGATCTAAGTCAACGTTCTAACCAAGAACTAGAAGATATTTTTGATAAGTTTAAAGGTAACAATAATCAATTTGTAAATTTGCAAGAAGATTTGCATAACTTGATCGTCGATATTCAAGAAGAAAGAAGAGAACTTGATCAAATTGCATCAAGAACACAAAGTATGCTAAGTGACCAACTCGAAAATATGGATGAGCGAGTAGAACAATTGACTACCGTTTGGGAATCCACAAGTGAAACGATGTCTAGAACTAACAAGCATCTAGAAGTTGCTATGAATCAGTTTACTGAGGATATGCATAGAGGATTAGAGCATACACTTAATCAGTTTGATCAAGAGCTAAGTAAGTCGGTTCAATATTTGGCAAATGGCGTCGATTCTATTCGAGAAGGTGTAGAGGACATGCCAGAAACACTGGATTCATTAAAGCAAGTTGTTAATGAGATGAAACGACAAGCAGTCAGACTACCTGATCCAGTATAAATAACGTTATAAGGTGATGATTTATTTTGGCTAGAGGATTTCGTAATCAGCGACATATGGCTCGCGGACATGAAGGCGATAAAGAGAGTTCTTGGGTTTCTTATACAGACCTAATGTCCACATTACTTGTTATTTTTGCACTTGTGCTGATGGTAACGATCTATAATACGCAGTCTGCATATGAAGAAAAAGAAGCTGCTATCAATGAAAAAAACGAAATGATTGAACAAGTAGTTGGAGTGAAATCAGAAATTATCCAAGAACTTATCAAAGCATTCAAAGACTCAGATTTGGCAATGGAAGTCGATCCACAAACAGGAGCGATTCGTTTCTCTGGAGGCGTGTTTTTTGACTCTAATAGCAGTAATGTATCTGCAACAGGAGAAAAATATTTAAAGCAGTTTATTCCTCAATATATAAATATTCTTTTATCGGATCGCTTCCGCGGGGAAATATCACAAATTATTGTTGAAGGTCACACCGATACCAAAGGTGGATATCTATATAACTTACAACTGTCACAAGATCGAGCATTGTCTGTAACCCAAGAAATATTTCAGCCAGGGTTTCCAAATTTTAAGCATAAAGAAGAGTTGAAGTCAGTAATTACGGCTAACGGACGTTCTTATAGTATTCCTGTATTAAAAATAAATGGAGCTATTGATGCTAATAAATCTAGACGAGTTGAATTTAAATTCCGTTTGAAAGACGATCAGCTGCTAGATCAACTGCATGGATTGGGTGAGCCAGATGGAAATTAATCAATATTTTCGCCATTTTGCTTTTACTCCTAAGCTTATTGTTGAAGAGCGTAAAAAGGTTGAACAAAAATTCCAAAAGTTAGATCAAGAAATACTCAAGCAAAGAGGCAAATATATGTTGCCTCGCTTGCTTGAGATCATTAGATCTACTCCTATCGAAAAAATTCAGGAATTCGCGCTACAATTAAAAAGAATTGAAATTAAGCTTTTAATCTCCGAAGAATATCCTTTTCCTCAAGAAAATCCAGAAACTATACGTAAAATTAATTGGATATTAACTAATCGCTATACTTCTACAGTAGGGCGTGCTGCTTGGTCGCTCTTTCAACACAATCACAATAATGAGTATTTACAAGAATTGTTAAAACAAACGTATCACATAGATCAGTTTAGTTTTTTGGTATTGAATGAAACCTTACAGCATCAGCTAAAGGAAGCTATGAATTACCCATCAGGTTTGGTTAAAGGGTTAGTTCATTTATTTGTAAAATCCGATCACGGAATAGAAATGATCTGTTCACGATTAAAAATTAAAAAAGACGCTCAGCTTCAATCAGAATTAATTTATAACATTTTAAAGGATGGACTAGTAGACGATCAAATGATCCAGCGTAATGAAGCAGAGTATATTACTAGTTTATTAGAACGTTACCCAATGAATGAGTATAAACAGCTCATTAAAAATTACTTTGAATCTAGAGAGTACAAACAATTCCATACTTCAATTCTAAACCAAGCGATCGTCAGATTGCGTGATCCGCGCGAGAGAAAAGTAGACTGGGAGTTTTTAAGCGACAAGGCTATGGAACAAGTAATGCGTTGGTTATTACAAAGTAAACTCCAGCAATTCTTCAATCAAGATACGAATAGTGAACGATTTGATTACTGGAAGCGATTTATCGATTACATGTATGATGTAGAACTTATCGATGATCCAATGATTGCTTTTATCTATTTTGATAACTTTGTCGTAGTTGAATATGGAGATTTAGGTGCGGCTTATTTTTATTACCGAGAAGGTTTTGAACAATACGTACTCCCTAAATTATATTCTGATGAATTCAGAAGAACTAGAAGTAAAGCACGAAAAGAAAGCATGTTTAAAATCACAGATCAAACACGCGGAGGTGTTCAATTATACATTAACAAACTCTCTCATATGGGTGCTTGGCAATATAAATTTGATCGATTCATGAGCCAATATCTTAATCATATTAATTAAAGGAGAACATTATGGCAGGTCTATTCGGCTTTATGAATAAACGAAAAAAGGAAAGTACTCCCTCAATTTCTCCTAAAATTCAAATCCAGCGAGAACTAACTTCCAATGGACTTAAATATACTATTTCGCGGGATAATCAATCGCTGCAGTTTCCATTGGGACTACGAATTTCAGAACTACGTCAATTGGATAATGCAGAGCTGCTTGAGCTATTAGAAGAGCTCTGGTATGAAGAAGCACTTAACAAAGAAGGCGATAGCTATAGTATTACTTATGATCATTTCAAATTGTTACCTGCTGAGTATCAAACAGGATTAGAGATTCCATCTAGTACAAAACTCAACCTCAAATTGGCACATGAAAGTGCGGTAGGCTCTCCTCATTTCAAGTTTGTTTTAGAGAAAAATTACGAGTCTTGGAAAAATATTGAGCGTACAGCTAGAAGTATCGGACCGTGGATTGTACTACCGGATCAGCAAGTATTATTAATGGATGAAGAACAATACCATTTTCAGCAAATGATCGAACAAGCACCTAATCCATTGGATAAAGAACAAATATTTAATTATGTAGCGGAAGTGCGCAGCTGGGCAGTTTCACATGGTTATGCCATGGACGATTACTTACAGCATCAAGAGTATCAGTTTGTTGATCAAATTGACATTGATCTAAATTATGATCAGCAGTCCATATCATTTGAACCTCAGTATCGTTCTTCTGATTCTGTCGAACCACAATTGCTAAGAGAAATGAGTGAGCAATCCAGTCGTTATGCAGTAGATGGTCAACGTCGCAAAGTATTTGTGAAGCCATCCATTGTGGAAGAAGCAGATCATATTAAAAGTATACCTGCTATTGAAGGAGCAGATATAGCTCGTTTTGCAGAAAATCCGGAAGCTTATCTTCCAGAAATAGAAGGCTTGGATCTTAAGTTATTTGGAGAGCGTGTAAAGTCTCTAGGTATCCGGGTATACCGAGCGCAACCTTTTGTGAATGCAGCAGAGAAAGATCGTGGTTGGTTTGAACTGGATTATGGATTTACTGCACAAGACGAAAATGGAGAAGTAAAAGAAACATGGCAGGGATTAGAAATCTTAGATCTGATTACTCAAGCTCAAGCAGCTGGTGAGCAATACATTGAATGGAATGGGGACTGGCTAAAACTCCCTCAGGATGCTCAAGAATTTGTTGAATCTACAGAGAAGGTTAAAGAGCATTTCGATAATAATGGTCTATTAGATGTTACTAAGCTACCTTATGTGCTAGAAATCTATGAGAATATTAACCAATTAGAATTCAATCAGCCGATTTTGCAAGCCCAGCAAGAAATGCAAGACTTAGAAGTGTTTCAGCAACTTCCGCCTCAGTCCTTTACAGCTTCACTTAAACCTTTCCAAGTAGATGGGTTCATCTGGATGAAGGCTTTACATTATCGTAAGCTGGGTGGATTACTAGCAGATGATATGGGACTAGGTAAAACCATACAAGTAATTTCTTTTTTGACCTATTTACAAGAGGTCGGCAAGCTTACTCCTACATTAATTGTTGTACCAAAAACACTTATAGATAACTGGGAAAAAGAGGTAAGTAAATTTGCTCCAGAACTGCTGAGTTCACTGTACATTCATCGTGGTAGTCAAAGACAGAAAGATCCTGAAGTCTTAAAACGAGTCGGAATAACAATTACGACGTATCATACCCTCACCAAGGACCAGCTTATCTTTGGTCAAGTCGATTGGCAAGCTATCATCTGTGACGAAGCGCAAGCGATTAAAAATCCTTCTACAGCATCTTCACGCGTATTAAAAGCAATGAAAGCCAAATTCCGTTTAGCGATGACGGGAACACCTGTAGAAAATGGACTTAGTGAATTATGGTCCATTATGGATTATGTACAGCCTGGAATGCTGGGGAGTCTAAGTCAATTCAAAGAAAAATTTGTACAGCGAATTGATGGAGAAGAAAGAGATTATGAAGCAGAGCAACAACTTCTTGCTCGGATCTCTATGGTATATAAACGCAGAACCAAGTCAGAGGAATTGGGCGATCAGTTACCACCCAAACAATCTATTATCCGTAATGTAGGCTTAGGACAAGAGCAAAGTCAGCTTTATTCTGAAGTCATCAGACTTGTACAAAACAAAATTATGGATGGCCTCCAAGCTATTCAAAAACTTAAAGCACTTAGTTCACATCCAGCATTAGTCAACGATCAATATATCAATCTACCTTATACTGCAGTGCCTAAGCTGCAAGAAACGGTTGAGATTATTCGTAAAGTGCGTGAGCAAGGTGAAAAAGTGCTTATCTTCACAGAGTATATTAAGATGCAAGATATTTTGCGTAAAACGATACGAGAATGCTTTGATCTGAATCCTATGATTATTAACGGGATGACGAATCGCCGGCAAGAACAAGTCGATCTGTTTAATAGTCAGCCAGGATTCGATGTATTAATCCTATCTCCCAAAGCAGCAGGTACAGGGTTAACTATTACTTCCGCGAATCATGTAGTTCACTACACACGTTGGTGGAATCCAGCTGTAGAAAATCAAGCCACAGATCGTGCTTACCGCATTGGACAGGATAAGCCAGTATCGGTGTATTATCCTATTGTAGCTGATATAGACGGGCTTACGAAGAATGGAACTGTAGAAGAGATTGTGCATCGGATTCTTACGGATAAGCAAGAAGTAGCGTCTTCTGTGATTGTATCGAGTAGAAAGCTGAATATTGAGGATGAAGTATTGAGAGGATTGGATGTTTAATACAATGCTCACAAATAAAATAAAGAACCTATTCGAATTGGACGAATATTATAAAACAAAGAATTATTTATTCATTTATACGATAATTAGTTTTTATATTTTAATGTTTTTGAAGATTTTGTTAATTAAACAATCTATTTATGTTTTTTGGCCTGTATATACTATTTTTAGTGTATTTGCAGTTAAATTATTAGTTAATTATGCAACCTCTTTAAAAAAACAGCATTTGAAAATTAAAAACTTTGAAGGATTCTATATAAATTATGGAGGATTCTATTTAAAGCTAAAACGAGATTACATTAAAAGTTGTTTTGTATTTGCAATAAGTCTATTCCTTCAAATTTATATTTTCTTGTTTAGTATAGAAGTAACAACTTTTAGATATGAAATTATCAATTGGTTATTTGGGATTAGTGTTACATTGTTGTTATTAATAATCTGTGTATTTAAGTTTCAAGGTTCGTTTTTCATGACCTTAATTATTACATTTTCCAATATAGCTATTTTTGTGATTTTAATGCTCGCTGTAGTATTTTTAATTATTCATATAGGCGGAGAAGATGGGAAGGGATTTATAATAGGATCCTTATT
Organism: Paenibacillus wulumuqiensis; assembly: GCF_000971965.1. GTDB lineage: Bacteria > Bacillota > Bacilli > Paenibacillales > Paenibacillaceae > Saccharibacillus > Saccharibacillus wulumuqiensis. The sequence continues at coordinate 23,743 of NZ_LAQP01000016.1, read as the reverse complement.
ATTTATCTTGTCATGGGGAAATGCAACTGAAGTGCTAATTTTAGTTGCGGTAGTAGCTCTTTCCTTTCAAATTTTTATTATTTCCAATCGCCCTCCAAGTACTTTAGAGAGCACTAAATCAGCATTGAAAATTATAAATATTATCTCAACTATAACGCTAGCGTTTATTCTTTTGTACTTAAATACTGTATCTGATCTATTGTATTCTTATACTTTAGATTCTAATATAGATAGTATCGAACAGTTATTAAAAGACTTGAAAATAAATAATATAGAGGAGTTTAAAGATTGTATTAGAAAAATAATCACTTTAGTTTTATTGCCATTCACTTCAGGAAATGCGATAGCCACATTAGCAGTGGACTATATTGATCAAAAATACAAGAAAAGATCAAAAAAAGATTATTTAAAAGGATTTGAGTATTTTATTGAAGATCAAAATTTAGATCGTGCAGAAATTTATTTTAAAAAAAGTGTTTATTATGGTGGTAGTACCTATGAAATCCAACTTAGAACCAATCCCTTGCTCTTACCCCTTGTTGAAGGATTGATGACAAAAGAGAAATTAGATACAAGACTGAAAAAACTTTTTAGATGGATAAAAGAAAAACTAATTGCTTTTAAAGATTATATAATTTCTATTATTTTTGATCTATATGAAGATTTAAAACCGAGTATGTCTCAGACAAATGAAGCATTTAAATATTTAAGTAGTGAATGGAAGCAAGGTAATAAGAAAAGAGTTATCTTAGCAGTTCTTAAGATCATTATTTTATTTGGAATAATAGTAACATTAGTACTACTATCAGTAAGGTATAATTTTCTACAAAAATATGTAGATACTATATTTAATAATACAAATATTTTTATAGAGAAAAGATTTGATGTTTTAAGCGATAGACTGAAGGGAATACTTACTTTTACAGTAGTATTGCTAATAGCTATTATTAATATATTGCATGCTTTGATACAGCTCAAGAATCGTAAGTTATGGAATAAGATTTTCTTTTTGATTATGCGTTTTTCAATAAGTTTATTGTTTTTAAGTATTGGGCTGTCTATTCTGTTTCCAGCACATGAATATACTATTGTACAAAACTTATCAGAAATATCTTCTTTTAGTTTTCCAATTTCAATCTTAATCTTTGTTTTATTCAAAAATCGTTAGTTATAATTATTTATAATTTCCAAATATAAAATAGCAATTCTAATACGTCGCTATTTTATATTTGGAATAACAAAAAATCAAGGTTATACTTATACACAAGCTTATTTGTATAAGGAGAGATAAAATGTGCCCATCTTTTACTTCGGCAATTCATCTATTGAATACAGCATTGAATATAAACCTAATAAAAAGGATGTTACTATATCTGTTGATTGGCACAATGGTGTGAATGTTATTGCTCCTTTAGATATTACAGAAAATCGCTTATATAACATTCTTCATAAAAAAGCACCATGGATTCTCCAAAAACAATATGAATTCAGTGAAATCGAGCAGCCAGCAAGTTCTCTAGAATTCTTGAGTGGAGAAAAGCTACCTTATTTGGGACGCAAATATCGTCTAAAACTTATCAAAGAAGATATTCCTAAGCCAAGCTTACAATTTGTTAAAAATAAATTTATTGCTACAATTCCAACGACGTTATTACCAGAACAGAAAAGCATTGAACTTAAACAACTATGCATTGATTGGTACAAGCAACGTGGCATGGACAAGATTCAGCAACGTATTCAACTTTATAGCCGTTTAATGGAAATTTCTCCACAGAAACTGATCCTTAAAGATCAAGAGATGAGATGGGGAAGCTGCGGTAAGAACGGTGTGATTATGATTAACTGGCGTATCGTCATGTCGCCCATGCGTATTATCGATTATGTCGTCGTACATGAAATGGCACACTTGCGCTATTCTGATCATTCTGAAGATTTTTGGCGCTATGTACGTTCTATTCTACCTGATTATGAAGCCCGTAAAGAATGGCTCCGCATAAATGGACCAACGCTAACTCTATGAGGATTCTTTACCTCTAGAATTAGCGTTGGTTTTTATTTATAAATTAATAGTAGGTAATTTGTGTATAAAACAATTATTTCTTGTAATGAGTGCTTGCAAGATCAACCAGTTGGATGGCTAGACTCTCCAACTTATCTTTTGGACATTTGCTTACGCGCAATTTGCGTTTAATCTGCTGACGCATCTCACGTTGTACGTCATCTTTCTTCGTCCATTCGACTACAGCATATTCCTGAATCACATCAGTCACCATATGAGTGAGCTCCTGAAGCGCCTCCGTATCATCTTCATCGGTAATCTGCTGTTCGAGTAATTGGAAGAAAGGGTATTGTTCACGAGTAAAACCATAATTCTCCCCTTGATTGTTTACTTCACGCGTATCGTTCACCAAATTATGGATCTGCTCAATCATTTCGAAAATATCCATTTGACGATGTTTACGCGCCTCGATCAGTTTCTCCAAACGTTCTTTAAGAGAGGAATAGAATACTGGATTCTCATGCATTTTCACACGAATCTCATGACGTAGAGCATGTTCCATTTCTGAAGCTTTGGCTTCGCCTTGAAATTGGGATAAATGCTTATCAAACTGATTAGATAGAATATCTACAGGTTCGTGGATCGTGACGACTTGAGAAGCACGAATATGGTCGATAATGAGCTGCTTCACTTTTTCTCCGCAATCACTGATATCTAACTCTTCTACACGATAGCGTGACTTGGCTGCTTGGCGTACTTTACCGAGGAATCCTAGATTATTAACATAAGGCTGCGCCATAGGGTGTGGCATCACCATATCCATACTCTTAGCAAATTGCTTAAAGGCATAATCGAATTCGCTGCGTACGTCTTCAGGTTCGAGTACCTTGATACAGCTCTCTAAATCATCCTGACGAATATAATCAAAATACCGCATGGCTGCACGATGTCTCGATTGCAGTCTAGGAAGTTCGCTTTCTATTGGCATAAGTGCGCCTTGAATATCTTGCTTCGCGAAGATTGATAGGGCTTTTTCCAGAAAACTAGATACACCGAAATAATCAACGATCAACCCATATGTCTTGCCTTCATACGTACGATTAGTACGAGCGATAGCTTGAAGCAAATTGTGTTCACGAAGAGGTTTATCAAGATACATTACTTGCTCAATCGGAGCGTCAAAGCCAGTCAGCAGCTTATCACAGACGATCAGGAAGGAGAGCTTGTCTTCACCCATTGGTTTCTTGAAGCGCTCAATCAAGTTCTTCTCCTGGTCTTTACTAATAGCATATCGTTTTTTACGATCGTCATCGTCATGGTTGGATGAATAGATCACTGCAGATTCAAAATCGCTCAATTCATCTAGCTTTTCTTTATACGTAATAGCTGCATCGCGTGACACTGCAACGATCTGAGCTTTGAATCCATTAGGCTGAATATACCTCTCATAATGTTCGATAATATCTAATACTACTTGTTCAATACGTTTAGGTGAGGCGATAATCGCTTCTTCGTTGGCATATTTCTTTTGGATACGATCTCTTGTCTCTTCATCGTATTCACGAAACTTACGGTCAAACAGTTGATCAAGTGTCTCACCTTCAATATGCAAGTTAGACAGGCGAGCCTCATAAAAAATAGGAACGGTCGCTCCATCATCGACAGATTGCTCAATTGTATATTTATCGATATAAGGACCAAAAGTGCGGGTCGTACTCTTATCTTCCTTATCAATAGGTGTACCTGTAAAACCAAGATAACAAGCATTAGGCAGAGCTGTCCGCATATTCATTGCTAAGCCTTTGTACTGGGAACGATGAGATTCATCGACCATTACGATGATATTTTCAGAAGTTGATAGCTCTGGGAACTGATCTTCCGTTTTGCTTGTCTGAAACTTCTGTACGAGCGTCATGATGGTTGTACCGTACTTTTGACTGAGTAGCATACGGAGATCTTGCACACTCTCTGCTTGCTGAGGATTAGGAAAGCCACAGCGCCGGAATGTACTAGTAATCTGGTTATCCAGATCTTTACGATCTGTTACGATAATAATTGTTGGGTTCTCTAACTGTTGTATGCGTCTTAGCTTAACGGCCAGATAGAGCATAGTCAGCGACTTGCCACTACCTTGAGTATGCCAGACAACACCACCGCGCTCTCTTGAGTGGTTAGCTTGTAAAATACGATCTACCGCTTTATGTACGGCACGGAATTGCTGATAACGAGCTAGCTTCTTAACAGTACGTCCACCTTCAGGTTCAAAGACGATAAAGTTTTGAATAAGATCAAGCAAATTAGCAGGCGTAAGCATACCAGCTGCTAGGATATCCTGAGGCGTAGCATGTGCGCTTACTTGAGGAATAGTAAGTGGATAGGGATCTTTCCATTCGCCAAAATGCCGTAACTGAGCTCCAATAGTACCTGCTTTAGCACGGTCATTACTGGTTGCGATAAGAATTTGATTGTAATAGAAAAGTTGTTCGTAGCTTTGCTGATAACGTTGCATCTGCTTTACAGCTTTGCCGATCTGTTCATCTATCGAGATCATTGGGCTTTTGCATTCGATGACGACAAGAGGTAATCCGTTAACGAACAAAATAAGGTCTGGACGAATAGACTGATCTCCACCTGTAATAGTGAATTGATCAACAACGAGGAACTCATTATTCTCAGGATGATCGAAGTCGATGAGTTTAACCGTCTGGCCTTTTTTGCCTTTGCCGATATCTTGCTGGATAGAAGTGTAGCTGGTCAGTATAGCATGGAATTTCTCATTTGCTTCCATGAGACTGGTTGCTTCGATATGGGTAATGGAGCGAACAATCTTATTTAAGTTATTATCTGTAATCCAAGGATTGAAGCGCTGAATGGCTTGAATAAGGCGATCGGTTAATATGACATCGCGACTAGTGGCTCGTTCTGAATCTAAAGAAGGGCCATGCAAATGCACATAGCCCATTTCTTGTAATTGATGGATCAGTCGATTCTCGACTAGCTGTTTTTCGTTCCATTCGTTGATTGCTGTCATACCGGAAGCACCTCTGATTCATCGACATTAACTCTCACTTTGCCAGTGAGGAGAGACTGCATAAGGCCTTTTTTTAGGAGCCTAAGTTTACTCAATTGATTATTTTCAATATTAATTTTTTTGTAAAATTCTTCGATAATAGAGCTGATATTGTATTGTTCGTCTAATGAAGGAATGGGTATTTTAAACTCTTTTAAGGAATTGAAATCTATTGATTCTACAGTTGTCCCAATCTTAACACAACTTTTACGAATTTTTTCATTAAAAGATTGAAGAAGATAGAAGATGAATTTATTATTTATATTTTCATAAAGAGTGAGAGATTTTAAGTCTTGATTTATAGTTAGTTTTTTTCCAGCCATACTTATAGGAACGCGATTCCTTAAAATACCACTTCTTGTTACAAATAAAATAGTTCCAGGAGCTAAAATTTTTAATCCTTTATCTTTAGAAGCTTCTTCGGTTATATAATCTTCTGAGTCAGTAATTATATCTGAATACATATCTTTTGGAGAAACCCAAAGAAGTCCAGGTTTCTGTACCCAATACGCAAGATTCTGTTTAGAAGGAGTTCCACCGCCTGACCACGAACCAATGTTTCTTAAAGATTGAATTTCCCATTCCTCAGGAATCTCGCCGATCTCGGTCTGCTTGAACTTGGTATGTCCAATCCCTTTGGTCAAAAGCTGTTGCATTAAGGCTTTTTTTACCGATTCCGTTTGCTTAATAATAGCTTCTGTTTTTTCAATGGCTTCATCGACAGAAGTGAGGATATCGGCAATTTTTTTTTGTTCTTTTAGAGGAGGAATATTAAGTTTAATATCAAAAAAATCATTAATTCCAATATTTAACAATCCATGGCTTCTACCACCTTCTTTTGCCACCTGGCTTATTTCTCTATGCCAGACAGTACTTTCAAAAAGATATTTGAGAAAATTAGCATTTATAATATTCTCATTTGGTCGGAAACATATATATAAAGTAGATAATATTCCTGAGTCATATCTTTCCAGTCTTTTGATTGCACCTAATGGATAACCATCAGAATAACTTTTGTTGTAAGCAAAGTCACCTTTTTCTATATACAAGTAGCTATTTAAATTTTTACTCGCTACGCTCTTATTAAAAAAATCTGTTTGGCTAACTAATCCATGCTGTGCAGATATAGTTAATACATTTTCTGAACGACCATTATTTTTATCTTTAACACGTCGAGCTACTTCTTTTAATGTCATTGTCTTCCAAGGGTGAGGATTAGAATTCATCTTAAACACTATATCCCAACTCCTTCAAAAATTTATACATTTTACTTTCTATATCTTTACGTTCTAACTCAATTTGATTTAATGTTAATATTGTTTCTTCAACTATAATAGTCTCTTCTTCTTCGGCAGAATCAAGGTAACGAGAAATATTAAGGTTATAGTCATTTTCCTTGATTTCATTAATGCTAACTATACGTGCATACTTCTCAATGTCTTCCCATTCATCATATGCAGTAATAATTTTTTCGATATCTTGATCTCTCAATGTATTCTGATTTTTATCAGTTTGATAACCATTAGCCCCGTTAATAAAAAATACATTGCCTCGTTTATGCGCTTCTTTATTACGATTCATAATGACAATACATGCTGGAATACCCGTTCCATAGAACAGTTTAGAAGGAAGTCCAATTACTGCTTCGATCAATTCTTGCTCTCCATTTAATCCTTCTAACAATCCTTTACGGATCGTGCCCTCTGCTCCACCGCGGAATAAAATACCGTGTGGCATGACAACACCGGCTTTACCGTTATGATTAAGTGTCGATACCATATGCTGTACAAAAGCCAGATCTCCTTTATCCTTTGGAGGAATACCAAAAGGGAAGCGACCATATGAATCGGACTCGGCATCTTCACGTCCCCAGTTACTAAGAGAGAACGGAGGATTAGCAATGACTCGATCGTACAGAATTAATTCGCCATCTTCGATAAGCTTAGGATCACGAATCGTATCGCCTTTTTCAATGCGATGATCACTTAGTCCATGCAGCAGCAAGTTCATTTTACAGATTGCCCAGGTATTCAGGTTACGTTCTTGTCCATGAATAGTTAGATTACGAGGATTACCACCATGAGATTTAATATAGTCTACCGATTGAATGAGCATACCACCTGATCCAGCAGTTGGATCGCAGATACGCATGCCTTCTTCCGGTTTGATCAGTTTGACGATCAGTTCAACGACTTTGCTTGGCGTGTAGAATTCGCCGCCCTTTTTGCCTGCGTCATCTGCGAATTGCTTAATAAGGTATTCGTAAGCACGTCCAAGCATATCCGGTTCCGATAGATTGTCATTACGTAGATTCAGCTTGCTAAAATGCTGAATGAGCTGAAGAATCAGCTTATCAGGCAACTTCTCTTTATCATTAAAGTCAATACTGGCGAGAACACCTTGTAGTTTGGGATTTTCTTCTTCTAAGGATTCAAAGGCAATATTAATTGCTTGACCTACATCGCTCGTTACTTTGCCGATAGTAGACCAACGAGCACGTTCAGGCACGAAGAATTGGTGTTCGTCTCGATCTGTCCAACCATAGTCTTGACCTTCTTCACGTTGGATTTTTTCGGCTGTTTCTACGAATACGTCATTTAGACGTTTGAGAAAAAGCATACCGAAGATATAGTTTTTATAGTCTGAGGAATCAATACTACCTCGTAGTATGTTGGCAGATTCCCACAAGTGGGATTCTAATTGTTGTAGGGTTAATGTGCTCATGTGTGCCTCCAGAATTTACATTGATATGAAAATCAGGAATTACATTAAATAGTATAATTGTAATTGCCGATAGTATTCATTATACGGGATGTTATGTAAATCACAATAAGTAGGACAAAAGAATGATACATCATAAGTTGTGATTCAGTATCTATTACTATTAACGGTTAGAATTTGAATGTGATGAAGTCAAAGCTGAAATTATATCTGAAAGGATAGATTACATAATGGGAGATATAAAATTATTTCGATTAACTAATAATGGAGTTGAAGAGTTACATGGCTATACAGTTGCAGTAGAAAAGTCATTACAGACCCTAATGGAACGTAACTTGGAAGTTTTGATCGGTATACGTTTTTTGGCGTCGGAATATTCTACAGGTAAGCGGCATGGGGGACGTATTGATACACTTGGCATTGATGAAAACAATTCCCCTGTCATTATTGAATATAAGCGAGCGACCAATGAGAATGTGATCAACCAAGGTCTGTACTATTTGGATTGGCTGATGAATCATCAGGCAGAATTCAAATTGCTCGTTATGGACCGGTTAGGTGTAGAAGTATCCAAAGATATCGATTGGAGTGCGCCGCGTTTACTGTGTGTAGCAGGTGGATTTACTAAATACGATGAACATGCGGTACAGCAAATTAATCGTAATATTGAGCTCTATACATATAAACGGTATGGGGAAGAATTGTTGCTGCTAGATCTGGTAAATGCAACAACAGCAAGTTTTTCTATGGAGAATCCTATAGATATAGAATCGAGATCGATATATAAAACTGTATCTGAGTATCTCTCTCAGGCAAGTCCTGAACTGGTGAATTGGTTTGAAGAATTAAAAGCTTATATGGTTGCGCTTGGTGATGATGTACAGGTTAATACGTTAAAGTATTACGTGGCTTTTAAAAGAATTAAGAATTTTGCCTGTGTTGAAATTCATCCGCAAACAAAAAAGATTAGCCTATATTTAAAAGTTGATCCAGATTCAATTGAATTAGAAACCGGGTTTACTAGAGATGTTCGTAAGATTGGACATTATGGCACTGGAGATCTGGAAGTTACGATCGGAAGTTTAGAACAACTGGAAAGAGCTAAAGAATTGATACAACGGAGCTATGAATTGAATTAATAATATCATTCATATAGAAAGGTGAACTAATAAATGCTTAGACATCAGGCACGTGAATTTTTAGATAATGTAGAATTTTTAGTTGAATACCTAGATAAAAACTTGGCTGATTATAAAATAATGCCTGATCGTAAAGCTAGAGGTTGTCTTATTTTAATAGCATTCGTAGCTTTGATTTTCCTTATTGTTACAAGTATGCGAGACATCTTCAAAGTAAATATACTGTTTTACGATTTATCTATGTTTGGAATAACTGTAGCTGTAGTTATATTGATGGGCTTACATTACTTTTTTAGCTATACTTACGCTAAAAAAGTATATCGATCCTATAGATCGCACATAACATGTTTTAATTTTTTGGATGATTTTCTTATTCCTTTTAGAGCAGATTATATTAATAAAAAATTCATTGAATTAGGATTTACTAAAGATAATATAGATGATCTTATTAATTACTGTGAAAGCAAATCCAACCGAAAAAGCGAGCTTTTATGGAATCCTATTCTTATTATTTCAACTATATTGTTATCCGTATGGGGAGAATTTATTGGGAAAAATATTAGTGAGGGCACTACAAATGTTCTTGCTTTTATCATTTTAGGTTTAGGTATATGGGTGTTCGTCATCTATTTTAATTACGTTTATAAATCATTGTTTTTATTCAAGGCTAGAAAATATAGAAAGCTAATTCAAATGCTTAAAATTATTAAGATGTTACCATGAGTGAATAAAGGAGAATTTACTGTGAATGCTAACTTCGGTGAGGAATTAACTTATTGGTATTTAAGATTAAATGGATTCTTTATTGTTAATAACTTTGTATTACATCGCAATAGTGAAAGGCAAACTTCTGATTCTGATTTATTAGCAGTTAGATTTCCACATGTACAAGAGGATATTGGTGGGCAGGCCAGTGATTGGGACGAAAATTTCTTCAACTTAATGGATCGTCGAACAAATATTAAATTAGATCGAAAGAAAATTATTGGTGTTATTTGTGAAGTGAAAACAGGAAATGGATTTAGAAGTGATTCTATATTTGAACCTCACAATCTAAGAAAATCGTTTGGTAGATTTGGATTTACTGATGAATTAGATAAGTATAACGATCTTGAACACAATCCAATTATTGAATTTGATAATTATCAAGTTGCTAAATTCTTGATATCTCGGCAACGGAAAAATCCTCGTGAAGATTGTTTTCATATTAAAATGATATATATGCGTAAATTTATCCAGCAACGCATGGAAAAGTATCAGCAGCGAAAAATGGGGGATCGTATGTTTTTTGATTCTTCATTGTTGCAGTATATAATCTGGGAAGAACATCTTCGAAAAGAAAGGTTATTTTAAAGCTGTAGCATACAGATCTAGTAATTTTGAATGCTAAACTTCTTGAGCTAACAACCCAAATATGCTATCATATAACCACAAAAAAGAAGCAGGCAGCCACCTGCTTCCCGTACAACATTTATGGTGGTCATTCCTCCATCATATTGCTATGATTCACATAAGAGAAAGTGACCCGCCAGGCTGTGCAACCTGTGGCGGGTCACTTTCTTTTTCTTTCGATATACGTTAGCAGTGCAACAATGAATGTTGCAAACATGATAATATCGGAGAAGGAGAAGTTCATAGGCAGTCACCTCCCTCTGGAGGATAGCCTATGCCCACCACAAATTGAGTTGTACGTTAGCATTATATCAGATAGACACGTAATTGCGAATAAGCATGTAATTACGTGCTTTGTATATAGGTCGTAAATTAAATATAGGAGAAAAAATATGCCACTACCCTCAGAGCTTATCAATATATTCACATACAGACAGAAATCATACAAAATGGTCCTTATTCTCTCGATCTTAGACGTGATGAAAGAAACAGATCAGCAGCAGGTATCCATGATACGTGTTCGCGAACGGTTCCTCCAATGCTTCCAGGAACGAGAATCCAAGAGTCTCAAGGTAGATGGTCCGCCTTCCCAAGTCAAGGCCTCTCGTTGGGCAGATGTACAGTTGAATCGAGTACAGTATGTGATGAATACGCCGATCAAAGCACTCTCTGCTATTCTGGAAGTGCCGAATGACCAGTATACAATCGGATTTAAGCAGGAACTATACGACCAGTGGGATCAGCAGACATTAGATGAATTATACCATTTTACTACAGACGAACTTGAACTATACTATGCACAGCCACCCGCTAGCTTTTCTTTGAGAGATGATTTAATTCATGTTATGACTAATTATGTACAGGCAAAAACGCAACCTTTAAAAGATAATTTGCTAGGAAAATATGTGCGAAAAACGATTCCAGATCATATTCGTTCATTGCAATTTATATACAATTATTTCAATGTCCAAGGATCAGTGGGACAAGGGAACTGGGCTTATGTTCCATGGATAGCAATATTACATCGCCAAGTAACAGATACGACTCAAAAAGGATTTTATGTTGCATACTTATTTGCAGAGGATATGAAGTCGGTATATCTTGCACTAGCTCATGGTGTTACAGATTTGAAAAATCGATTAGGAACTAAAAAAGCATATACGCATTTTAAACAGAGAGCAGAAGAGATGCGAGCGACTATGCCTAGTACACGTATGAATCTTGATGATGCTATTTATTTAGGAGAAAGTAGCTATGCTAAAGACTATGCTGCATCAACTATTGCATATTTTCACTACCAACTTGATGATATGCCTAATAATGAGCAAATGGTAGACGATCTATGGGATGCAGTAGAAATATATCTCTCCTACGTACAACGTATGGGGGCAGCTCCAAGCAGTGAGTGGGCGAATCAATTTGAAGAAGTGGTAACTGAATCGCCAGATGTGGAAGAAGCGGAATCGGTGGTGTTTATCCGAGATATCGAGGTCAAGGAGACGCTGCATAACATCCAAGAATACATTTCGCAGCGAGGATTTTATTTCCCAGAAAAGTTAACGCATAACTTCTATCTTTCTCTCAAAAGTCGTCCATTCGTCATCTTGGCAGGAATATCAGGTACAGGGAAGACACGTCTTGTGCGGTTATTTGCTGAGGCGGTAGGGGCGACGGTAAGTAACAAGCAATTTCATCTTATTCCGGTACGTCCAGATTGGAGTGATCCGGCGGACCTGATCGGCTATAGGGACTTGTCCGGTAGCTTTAAGCCGGGGCCTCTAATGAATGTATTTGTGGAAGCGTCTAAGCCGGAGAATCGGAGAAAGCCTTATTTTGTCTGTCTGGATGAGATGAATCTGGCGCGAGTAGAACATTATTTTAGCGATATGATGAGCCTTCTGGAGACGCAAGTATGGGAGGATGCTGTAGATACCGTGCAGCAAGAGGATACTGCACATACTGGACGAAAGCGGATCGTCACTGCACCTGTATTTCCGGATGAACTGCTCGACAACGAAGAAGACCAGTCCCGCTACGGCCATCTTGGCATCCCGGAGAATGTCTACATCGTCGGGACGGTCAATATGGACGAGACGACCTACCCATTCAGCAAGCGGGTGCTGGATCGGGCGAATACGATTGAATTCAACGCGATCGATCTCATGCAGCTGCCGAGTCTCACCGGGGACAGTCAGCAGTTGGTGGATGTGGTGCCGGTGGAGCAGTCTTTCCTGCGCAGTGACTATTTGCAGCTGATCGATGCGCTGCAGGATCACCAGGAGCTGATCATTCGCACGACCGAGCGGCTGGTGGCGGTCAATGAGATTCTGGAGGATATTCATGCGCATGTGGGCTTCCGGATTCGGGATGCGGTGTGCTTTTACCTTGTGTACAACGAGCGCTTTGACCTGATGACCGAAGACGCTGCCTTCGATCTGCAGCTGCTGCAGAAGATACTGCCGCGCATTCAGGGCAGTCAGTCCGGCGTGCGGCGTGCGCTGGTGAATCTGCTGAAGCTCTGCCTGAAGGGGAGTGTACGCATTCCTTCGCCACTGGAGGACGACGATGATTTCTGGAGTCGGTGGAGCCGGGGTGGGACACCGCCGGAGGCACGGTATCCGGAGAGTGCGCGCAAGCTGGTGTATATGATTCGGCGGCTGGATGAGGATGGGTTCACATCCTACTGGGTGTCCTGATGATCTCTGCAGGAGGTGCGTATGAATCTGAATAACAGTGTGAATCTGCTGGAGATCCAGACGAGCATCGGGAGCATCTATATGCAGGGGAGGCCGTACCATCCGGCGGTCGAGACGCTGCAGCTGCACCGGGAAGACGGAGAGTGGGTAGATGCGCATCTGAAATGTATAGCGCTGTCGCCGGAGATTGAGGTGCAGTCGGTGCAGGTCTTTTCGCCGGTGGACGGGCAGCTGGTGCCGTGGACGGCAGGTGCGGCGGTGCTGCCGTGCTTTTACGAGCAGCAGGAGTATGAGTTTGTGTTCGAGCGGGCAGATGGCGTGGAGTGGCCGGTGACCTTTTACCATGATAACCGGCAGCTGCGGGAAGCGGTCACGCCCAAGGGCAAGCGGCTGCTGTCCGGGATGCTGAACTTTCGCAATGAAGTGGGCTTTACGGAACTGGAGCTGCGGGCGAATGGACAGCGGCTGCTGTCGATCGAGCTGGAGGTTTTCCCGTCCAAGCTGGATTACAAGCAGGACTATGTCGCTCTGCTGCGCGAGGTGAATGAGCAGGTGTACAATCTGTCCTTTGACTTTCTCAAGCGTACGTACCAGTCGGTCTCGCTGCGGGAGAGTGAGCACCAGAGTCTGAGTGAATTTTTCTCGATTATCTCGCATCTGTTCGGACAGATGGAGCGGGCGATGGAGCGGATCGCGGCCCAGCCGCATCACCAGATGAACCGGGAGCTGGAGCTGCGTAATGCCGCCCTCGTCAAACGGGCGAGCCGGCGTAACAGCAGCTATCTGGCACGTCATCCGCAGCATCTGGAGAAGCTGCAGCGCCGTTCGTGGATGGAGCGTGGTTCTCTATCCAGTGGAGATGGTGTTGCTGGCTCCAGGGAAGATGGTCATGCCGGGCGAAATCTGCCGGGGGATCTGCATATTGCAAATGATTCTGTAGCAAGTGGACAGACTGGCCGTTCCATGCGCGGTGAGGATGGAACGGCCAGCGCAGAACGGAGCGAACGAATGAGCCATGAGCAGGATGGACGCGGTACAATGCCGGACCCCATGCGGGAGATGAGGGATGGAGCAGGTGATGACCTTTTCCAGCAGGACCCATCCCGTCGGGGAGCGCTGCATATTCGCGGCGAAGACTACCGGCCGACCCGTCTGCTCGATACGGTCAAGCATATCTCGTACGATACCGCCGAGAACCGGATGCTGCGCTGGATGCTGGAGCGTATTCTGGGCAAGCTGCATCGTCTGCGTGACCAGTACGAACAGCTGAATCGGCCGCAGAATTACCGCAGCCGCAGCTATGATGAGCAGTTTGTCCGCCGGGTGGATGGCATGATCTCGCGCATGGAGCGGATGCTGTCTGCCGGCTGGTTGCAGCAGCTGTCCCCGATGCGCAGCATGAATCTCAGCCTGGTCATGCAGATGGCGCCGGGTTACCGGGAGATGTACCGTTATTATCTGACCCTGCTCAAAGGACTGTCGATCCAGAGCGATCTGCTGCGCCTGTCCATGAAAGAAATCTCGCAGCTGTATGAATACTGGTGCTTCCTCAAGCTGAACGAACTGCTCGGCCGCAAGTACCAGCTGGTTCGCCAGAATGTCATTCGGATGAACCATTCCGGTCTGTTCGTGACACTGGACCGGGGGCAGCGTTCGCGGATGGAATATGTGAATCCGCGTAATGGCGAGACCTTTGTGCTGTATTATAACAGTGCACCGGATCGCAAAGGATCGCCGACTCTGCCGCAGCGGCCGGATAATGTGCTGTCCCTGCGGAAGATCGATGCCGGGAAGACACAGGAATACAGTTTTATTTTCGATGCCAAATACCGGCTCAATGTTGCCGAGCCGGGCAGCGCCTACCAGGCGAGCTATAGATTGCCGGGACCGCAGGAGGAAGATATTAATACGATGCACCGTTACCGGGATGCGATTGTGCATGGAGTAGAGGAGCATGGAGATGCGGATACGGATTGGAGCGCAGGGCAGGTTGCGGACGCGGGTGCAGAGGTGAATTCAAATATAGATGCCGATATAAATGCAGATACAGATGCTGAAGCCCTTACCACTAGAGATGTGCCCGATGGTAATCCGCCAGGGACCGGTGCGACTGTCGGCCAAGCTGTCCATTCCGCACGCATTCGTTACGAACGCAGCATGTATGGCGCATATGTGCTCTTCCCGTATGGCAATGAGGAGCAGTACCGCCAGCACCACTTTTATAAAAGTGTCCGGCGAATTAATGTAGGAGCGCTGCCTTTCCTGCCGAATGCGACGTCGCTGGTGGAAGAGTTCCTGCATGAACTGATCCAGGACAGCCCGGAAAAGGCGTACGAACGATCTACAACGCCGCGCGGTACGGAAGAGTATTACGTCAACAAGCTGCAGACCCACAACATGATCGTCGGATCGGTACGCGGCCCGGAGCAGGTAAAGCTGGCGCTGGAGCATGGATTCTACCATGTACCTCTGAAGAACTTTGCCAATGCCCAGGTCATTACCCAATTGGAATACGTCGCCATGTACCAGTCCAGACGCAAGTTCGGTGCGCTGGGCATGGCGGGAATCCATTACTACGGCCGCATTACCGGCTGGCAGATTGTACAGCGGCGGGAGATTACCGAGATTCCGGCAGATGAGCGGCGTGGGGACCAGCTGTATGTGAAGTTTACCGTAGAGCGCTGGCAGAAACGCGAAGAGCCAATTGCACTCGGGGGACAGGGCATCTATACGCTGCTGTATACGAGCAATTATATTTTCGACCGTGCCCATGAGCTGGCCGAACTGCGGCTGGAATCCGGGGAAGACCTGCGACAGTGGCGCGAGAAGCGCAGACAGGGCCGGGTCAAAGTATCGCTGGATAACGAATACGTCGATCTGGCCCAGCGTGTGGTGGATGTATCGGTGGAGGAGCCAGAATAGATGGGATAGCAAGAATAGCAGTAGTAGCTCAAATAGTCCCAATAGCTCATACTGCTGAAACCATAATAACTGACCCGATAGAATAGACTATTCACAGAAAAAGCCGTAATGCATTCAGACGCATTACGGCTTTTATTCCTACTATTCATCTTATTATTCCGGTGCCGAAGCTGCTCGGAAATCGCTTCTGCTATAGATAAACATATATTCAAAGCTACTGTTACTCTAAAGTGCTGTACTGATAAAGTACAACACTTATAGAATATAGTACTGATATAAAATGTATCATCCAGGGGTATAGATTTGCCAAGGTATACTGCCACTTGCAGCAAGCGATACTTTTAAATAAACCATCTGCTCTGTACCAGCATATCCAGCTTTGAACTACATTACCCACGATATACGATTACTCCCTAAAATGCTGCAAATCAGCAGCATTATCTATCTAAAAACCTCAACAATAACTCCGTCCGCAAAGCGAAGAAAAGAAAAGAGAATAGAGGCAAAGGGCAAAGGACGACATTTAAGCCTGGAGATCCTCCTTCTCTCCCAACCATTCAGGATCTCCAGGCTTAACCGGAGGACGTGCCTCTATCCCTTTTCGAAGCGGATAGTGCAATTACCGAATTCGATGCTCCTCCATCGCGTTCCAACATGCTCTATAAGCATATCCACCAGCAATACATTCCCACCTTATGTATAACGCGACACCTCTCCTACCACTTCCAGATCACCCAAAACAACAACCCAAGCACAACAAACGCCATCACCGGATTCATGAACTTGGTCAGCCAGATCGCCATGGTGAAAGTAGCAATAGTCAGATAGCCAAGCCACTCTTCATGCTTGATATTTCTACGGTGATACAGTAGATGCGCATAGCCGATTGGTGGAGTAATCAGGCAAAGTATAGTAAGAAAACCCGGGCGTAGATACCATTTCTTTTTTGTCATGTTCTCACCTCCAGAAGCCATGAATACGCAGTAATTCATATAAGCATGTCCTTCGCTATGATCACTCCATCATAATATGGAAATAACATCCATATCAAGTTTGCCTGATACATAGTTTTATACGAGGCAGCCGATTATTTTCGCTGGCTTGGTATAGCGTAATGAGGAAACATCCAACATGGTTAACATCCTGTGATAGCCTCTACCCCGCACGATCCCGGCATACGCTTTAGTCTGTGAAAGTATCCGCAGATAGATGGACTTCTGGTCTTTGTCTGTCCGACTGCTTCCATTCGTCAAAATTCCTGTTTATTTCCGCTCCATTCACAGCAGCAGAGGATAGTGAGATGCCTCGAATTAAATATAAAAATACAGGCGATTTCCAGCAAATAAACACTCAATATCTAAATTAAACTCCATATTTTACAATATACTCCATTCATCGATTGGCCTATAATCGACGCTGAGGAGGTGATTCGAGAGGGGAAAGGATGGTCAGCCGACAAATAGAAAGCGTTTACTAACATGGCGAGGTCTTACTTCAACACAAATTTCACGGAAAGAAAGGTGAATGGATTGAAGTCTAAAAAAGGATTCTGGCAAGGTTTTAAGTATACGATGGCTGCGTCACTACTGGCAGGAAGTCTATTGCCCGCAATGTATGGAACACCCGCTTATGCGGAAGCCCATGTAGATAATCCGTTTGTCGGTGCGACCGGCTATGTAAACCCGGATTATGCCAAAGAAGTTGACGGTTCGATTGCCAGAGTCAGTGATCCTGCGCTTAAGGGAAAAATGCAGACGGTCAAGTCCTATCCGACCGCCGTATGGCTGGACCGGATCGACGCCATTAAAGGTGGATCGGCCAATGCCGGACGGCTCAGTCTGGAAGAGCACCTGGATGCCGCACTGGCTCAAAAGCAGGGCAACACCCCGATTACAGCAAGCTTTGTCATCTATGATCTGCCAGGACGGGATTGTCATGCGCTGGCATCCAACGGTGAGCTTCCTTTGACCCAGGAAGCATTGCAGCGCTACAAAACAGAATATATTGATGTGATCGCCGAGACATTTGCGAATCCCAAGTACAAGGATATCCGTATCGTCAACGTGATTGAGCCGGACAGCCTGCCGAATCTGGTCACCAATCTGAGTGATGCCCGCTGTGCAGCTGCCAATTCCAGCGGTATCTATGTCGAAGGCGTACAATATGCGCTGAATAAGCTTCATGCCATTCCCAATACCTACAATTACCTCGATATCGGCCACTCCGGCTGGCTCGGTTGGGATAACAACCGGTCAGCGACAATTACACTGTTCACCAATGTCGTGAGAAATACGACTGCGGGACTATCCAGCATCGACGGCTTTATTACCAATACGGCGAACACGACGCCACTGCATGAGCCGAATCTGCCGAACCCGGATCTGAATATCGGGGGACAGCCGATCAAGTCGTCCAAGTACTATGAGTGGAATCCATACTTTGACGAGTCGGACTTCACGGTAGCATTGTACAACGACTTTGTCCGTGCCGGCTTCCCGAGCAGTATCGGTATGCTGATCGATACTGGACGCAACGGATGGGGCGGACCGAACCGTCCGACTATGGCATCCGGTAGTGATATCAATACCTATGTTAATTCCGGACGCGTCGACCGCCGTGCTCACCGGGGCAACTGGTGTAACAATAGCGGTGCCGGTATCGGTACCCCGCCGACCGCCGCACCGGCTGCCCATCTGGACGCCTATGTATGGGTGAAGCCTCCAGGTGAATCCGATGGCTCCAGCTCCCTGATTCCGAACAACGAAGGCAAAGGATTCGACCGCATGTGTGATCCAACCTTTACGACCCCAGATGGCGTACTGACCGGCGCACTGCCAAATGCTCCGATCTCCGGCGCATGGTTCCATGACCAGTTCGTGATGCTGATCAACAATGCCTATCCTGTACTCGGTACGTCTACGACTCCACCGGTAACTCCTCCGGTTGGAACTGTACCGACGGCTCCAACCGGTCTGAAAGCAGCAGCCGGAGATGCTCAGGTGAAGCTGAACTGGTCATCCACGACAGGAGCGGATCACTATGTGGTCAAGAGAGCGACCAGCGAAAATGGTCCTTTTACCACACTGGACAGCAAAGTGACGACCACTCTCTACACCGACAAAGCCGTCACCAACGGCACTACCTATTATTATAAAGTCAGTGCCGTGAACAGCGTCGGCACCGGCTCCGATTCTGCAGCCGTCAATGCCAAACCGGCAGCTGTCGTCGTGGTACCGCCTGTAGATCCGGAACCCAATCCTAACCCTAACCCCAATCCGACACCAGCAGGCAACCTGAGCGTGCAGTATCGCGCAGCGGATACCAATGTATCGGATATGCAGATGAAGCCATTTTTCAACATCAAGAATAACGGCACCACTCCTGTCAATCTGAGCGATCTGACATTGCGCTACTACTTTACACCGGAAGGTTCCCAGAGCATGAGCTCCTGGATCGACTGGGCAAAGGTAGGCCAGGATAACATCACGCGTACGTTTGGCAATGGCTATGTCGAGCTGAGCTTTAGCAGCGCAGCAGGCTCACTGCAGCCGGGCGGCGAGAGCGGAGAGATTCAGCTGCGCATGGCCAAATCCGACTGGTCTGTGATGGATGAGAGCAATGATTATTCCTTTGACGCATCCAAGAGCAGCTATACGGATTGGAACAAAGTGACTCTGTACCAGGGCGGTAAGCTGGTCTGGGGCATGGAGCCTTAAAAAGTTGAAGTTAGCATGACGACCTGCTGATTGTTCTGCAGAAGAGATGGCAGAACAGCAGCAGAAACGGATAGAAAAAGAGAGACTTGAGACGATGTTGGTCTCAGGTCTCTTTTTGATGTGAAAATAATCGGCTGCATGTGCCGGAAGAGGTTACACTTGGACAGCATGGAGCATGGAGCATGGAGCATGGAGCATGGAGCATGGAGCATGGAGCATGGAGCATGGATAGCGAGCCGGCTTGCTTTAATGAAACGCTTGTTACATTGAAGAGCAGGAGTTCATGAATGCTGTTCATGTGCTGCAGGAAAATGAAGTTCGCATCGTCAGAGGACCTGTACAGCGAGGACAGGGATGGTCCATTAATTTCCTCGACCCGGATGGTACACAGCTGGAGCTGCACACTTCCACCCTGGAAGAACGAATGAAGGTATGGAAATGAATATGCAGCCGCTTCCGGGATCGGACAGATTCATTGCTGAACGATAGAGCCAGATGCTGATCCGCTGTGTTAAAATAGTAACCGTATCGCTATCTTCCAAGGTGTCTATTATGACCGCTGGCCACACGCGGATACGTTCATTTTAATACACATGGAAAGGAGCATATATCGATGGAATTTGTATATGCTGTCCTCCAGGGACTCGGGATGATCTTTATCGTGCTCGCCGTATTCGTGCTGATCACGCTGTTCCGCCTCTGGAAAAAGAAAAATAGATCCTGATCTGCGATCCGAGCTGTCCAGCGTTGGATTTTACTAGACCGGATATCGCTATAATCCAAAACTACAGAGCAATTAAATCTTGCATACATTATAATAGAAGAAAAGCATCCGAATTCTCATAAATCAACCTCAATCCGAACACAGAAACTCGCCGCCCAGAGCGCAGGAGAGAGACTTCCACCAACGACCAACGTTTAAGCATGGAGATCGACCGATGGATCGGTCATTTCAATTCTCCATACTTAACCGGAGGGAGTGACAGAATCTCTTTTCAGAGCGGATCAAACACTAATATACCTGACTGGTACACCTAACTGCTGCAATTAAACGCTAAAGCTAATCGTCACATCTAATGAATGCACCTGAATAATGCAGCCTGCCGATGCAGCTCACCAAGCAGTAAGGGACTTTTTTACCTGACCTTATGCCGTATCCGTAACCATCTGCCCGATTCCACGCCTGCCTCTGCATATTTTAGTGAAAATAACCCCATCCCATATGCCCAAGTTACCGACGAATAGGATCAAAAAAATAAGCGATTATGCATAAAGCACAAATTTGAATTATTTCACTTAGGACCATCCATCTCATAAGCCTCTGAGTTAAACGTTTTTATGCAAATGTTCCATTCCCCAGCCCCTTGTTATTTGTCATTTATGACCAAAAACTACCATTCGCTTCCTGCTTCACATTCCCTATGCTTCTAGATCTTTATATTCATTTATTGGCAGAAATATATTATTTTGGTTTTAGGCTGTATATACTGACGTAGGCAACCAGGTTCGACATCTTAGTTCAAAATCAGTGTGCTTCCCATACTGAAATCCAAAGAGTACGAACAAAAGGAGATTGGGAATATGTGGATGAAAACAGTTAAGAAATTCTCTTCCGGTATACTGGCGGCAACGCTGACAGTAACCCTCGCCGTATCTGCAGGCGGTACTTCTGCCGAAGCAGCGACGACACCGGTACAGCAGCACGGTCAGCTGTCTATCAAGAATGGACGTCTGGTCGATACGAAAGGAACACCGGTACAGCTGAAAGGGATCAGCTCGCACGGTATCCAGTGGTTTGGTAACTATGTAAATAAAGATACGATGAAATGGCTGCGCGATGACTGGGGCATCTCGGTGTTCCGGGTAGCGATGTACACGAACGAAGGCGGTTACATTTCCAATCCGTCCGTAGCCAATAAAGTAAAAGAAGCAGTAGCCGCAGCCAAGGATCTTGGTGTATATGTAATCATAGACTGGCATATCCTGTCCGATGGCGATCCGAATACGTACAAGACGCAGGCCAAAAGCTTCTTCAACGAAATGTCTGCCCAATACGGCAATCTGCCGAACGTAATCTATGAGATCGCCAATGAGCCAAACGGCGGCGTTACCTGGAACGGTCAGATTCGTCCATATGCTGTGGATGTGACCAAATCCATCCGTGCCAACGATCCGGATAACATCATCATCGTCGGTACAGGCACATGGAGCCAGGACGTGCAGGATGCAGCGGACAACCAGCTGCCGGATGCGAATACGATGTACGCCGTCCATTTCTATGCCGGTACACATGGTCAGTTCCTGCGTGACCGCATCGACTATGCTCTGAGCAAAAAGGCACCGGTATTTGTCACCGAGTGGGGCACCAGTGATGCTTCCGGTAACGGCGGTCCTTTCCTGAGTGAATCCAAGACATGGATCGACTTCCTCAACAGCCGCGGCGTGAGCTGGGTCAACTGGTCCCTGTCGGACAAGAGTGAAGCTTCTGCAGCACTGGCACCGGGCGCAAGCTCGACTGGCGGATGGACACAGGCCAACCTGTCCACATCCGGCAAATTTGTCAGAGAACAGACCCGTGCAGGATCGACAACAGTAGGTGGAGGTACGACGACTCCAACGCCAACTACCCCAACGACACCACCGACTACACCGGGAACAGGCGGCGGTAATACAGGCGGAACAACGCCTACCCCAACTCCGGGTAACGGCGGCGGAACCACCAATCCGGGTACCCCTGCACCAGTTAATGGTGTGATCTCCCTGCAATTCCGCAGCGGTGATAACAACCCTTCGGATAACGCAATCCGTCCGGTCTTTAACATCAAGAACAACGGCAGCACAGCCGTGAAGCTGAGCGATTTGAAAGTACGCTACTATTTTAACAACGACGGCAAATCCGGCGACCAGACTTTCATCGACTGGGCGCAGGTAGGAGCAGGCAATGTAACGACAACATCCAAAGCCCTCTCCAGCAGTAAACCGACTGCGAACCGTTATGTTGAGTTCTCTTTCACGAGTGCAGCAGGTTCGATCCCGGCCGGTGGCCAGAGCGGCGAAGTACAAGCCCGCATCCACCCGTCCGACTGGAGCAACTTTGACGAGACCAACGACTACTCCTACAACAACGGCAGCACTTCCTTTGCCACCTACAACAAAGTAACTGTCTATAACCAGGACAAACTGGTATGGGGCGTTACTCCGTAAAGCTGAACGGAGGCAGGCGCAGCAGAGATAATTAGCAGTAAGCAATCTAGCGATGGATAAGTATGAAAAAGGACATGAGCGAATTAACGCGCATGTCCTTTTTTTATGTTGTTGGTTGATGGCTCTTATCTATGTATAACGTGCTGGCGACGGAATAGCCCTAGACTAATATCGGAAAATAAGCAAGAAATCCGAAGAGATGTTACAGCGGGGTGATACAACAGCCTACAGATTTTGCTTTAGCTACTTCAGAAAGGAATAAGAGGCTTAAGCCTGAGGGTCTTTAAACAGGTTTAGACGCAGATCTCCGGGCTGGACTTGAAGGGAGGTGCTTCAGTAGAAGAGGTCTTCTCTATTTATTACCAGTAATCATCTTTAATAGTATGCGGATAGGATCACGATTAGAAAAAACGAATAAACATACTTTTTATGATAAAGTACGTTATATAACCGCTTGTATATTGAGAAGGAGAGACGAAATGGTATCCATATCATATGAATTTTACAAAGCCGCTATCGAAGCCTTGAATATTTGTGAACGAATGATAAATGATCAAGAATTCAGATATATAAAGAAGGAGCGAGAGATTTTTAATGATTTTGCTGCTTTAGCAACCATAGAAAAAGAGCAAGAGATGAAGTTGAAAGTTATAGATGTTCATGTAGAGTTCTCATTGAAAATAACGAAGTTGCAGCAAAGAGGAGGACCGTACGAGCCTATACAAGCATATTTCCATGAAAAAATTAAACAAGTACGCAATGAGCTAGATCAATTATACTTTTGAAAACGAGAAAAACCGCCGGTCATAGTTGGTCAAGCCCCTATTTTGTAGACAGTTAAAAAAGCCCCATCAAGCAAACTGGCGTCGGTACTCTACCGGCGT
>NZ_LAQP01000015.1 GCF_000971965.1 Paenibacillus wulumuqiensis | reverse complement strand
TTGGCCGAAGGAGCACGATTGGAAATCGTGTAGGCGTCACAAGCGTCTCGAGGGTTCGAATCCCTCTCTCTCCGCCATATTTATTCTCTAAATAGTAAGGCCCGTTGGTCAAGGGGTTAAGACACCTCCCTTTCACGGAGGTAACAGGGGTTCGAATCCCCTACGGGTCATTGTTTTACTTCATACAGGAATGCATTGTACATAATAAGTGAATGTGTTTGACATTACCTTAATAAGCGTGTTACAATCACTCTTGTGTCCCATGGAGACTTAGCTCAGCTGGGAGAGCATCTGCCTTACAAGCAGAGGGTCGGGGGTTCGATCCCCTCAGTCTCCACCATAGATACTTTTTGCATGATGACGCGGGGTGGAGCAGTCCGGTAGCTCGTCGGGCTCATAACCCGAAGGTCACAGGTTCAAATCCTGTCCCCGCAATAGTTTTGGAACCGTGGTGTAGGGGTTAACATGCCTGCCTGTCACGCAGGAGATCGCGGGTTCAAATCCCGTCGGTTCCGCCATTTTAGTATCCACTCACTACTTTTTGATTGTAAAGTAATTTAGAGTAGACGAGTCGACACGCAGCAATACATCAAGCTACGGCTCGGTAGCTCAGTCGGTAGAGCAGAGGACTGAAAATCCTCGTGTCGGCGGTTCGATTCCGTCCCGAGCCACCTTTTAATTTAATAGTTTTATGCCGGTGTAGCTCAGTTGGTAGAGCAACTGACTTGTAATCAGTAGGTCGGGGGTTCAAATCCTCTCGCCGGCACCATTGTGGAGGCTTAGCGAAGTGGCCAAACGCAGCAGACTGTAAATCTGTTCTCTCCGAGTTCGGTGGTTCGAATCCATCAGCCTCCACCAGTCATAGGGGCATAGTTTAAAGGTAGAACAACGGTCTCCAAAACCGTTGGTGTGGGTTCAATTCCTGCTGCCCCTGCCAATTTATTTCATAAAATTTATAGCATGGCGGTCGTGGCGAAGGGGTTAACGCATCGGACTGTGAATCCGACATTCGCGGGTTCAATTCCCGTCGATCGCCCTTTTATTTTTTTGATATTGGGGATTAGCCAAGCGGTAAGGCAACGGACTTTGACTCCGTCACGCATAGGTTCGAATCCTATATCCCCAGCCATTTTTTCTCAATGAGCGGACGTGGCTCAGCGGTAGAGCATCGCCTTGCCAAGGCGAGGGTCGCGGGTTCGATTCCCGTCGTCCGCTCCATTTTAATTTCATACGGCGCCATAGCCAAGTGGTAAGGCACAGCTCTGCAAAAGCTTTATCCCCAGTTCGAATCTGGGTGGCGCCTCCAGTATTTTATTTTGAGCGCCCTTAGCTCAGCTGGATAGAGCGTTTGACTACGAATCAAAAGGTCAGGAGTTCGAATCTCTTAGGGCGCGTTTTTCATCAGGAAGTGAAAAGCCTGGTATAACTGCTATTATAGTAGTTATACCAGGCTTTTTCGTTATATCTTTTTTAGTAGCGTATAATTATTCTGTGAAGTGTGAAGTGTGAAGTGTGAAGTGTGAAGTGTGAAGTGTGAAGTGTGAAGTGTGAAGTGTGAAGTGCAGAATGTAAGGTATGAATTATGAAGCGATGAGGATTTGAAGTGAAAGCAAAGAGGATTATAAGCTAAATCCTATAGATGAGGGATTGGTCCAGAGTAAGCCCCGCCTTAGGTCTAGGATAAAATACCATCCCCAGTCCATTTCAGACAGCAGTTTATTCTATTAGAATGTAACTATAAGGCAGAGCGAGTCAGCCTGACAGGAACCGGCGGCAATTGACCGGTGATCTGTCTAATCAATTATTGGATGATAATGAATAGTAGTTGGCGGAAGTACTCATGTTTTTCTCAAATTCAAGGAGAAGGAGGTGAATGGAATGAATATCAATCGTAAAAGTATCGCAGCGGTAGCATTAATCGCAGTAGGTATTCTGATGGTATTCGGCAAGTTCTTTCCTGTAGTACATAGTCTGATGGGAGAGCTGATTGGGCTGCTGATTCCGGTAGCGATGCTGATCCTCGGTTACTATGCTCTTCAAAGTGGAAGAAAAGTATTGGGAATTATACTGAGCCTCATCGGTGCTTGTATCCTTTTTTCAAAATTGTCTTTTCTTATCGGTCCTGTCCTTGGAATAGCATTGGTGGTCTGGGGAGTGACTCTTCTAAAAAACCGCCGTCAAACGTTTTAATTAGCAGCTGAATCGTGTCCTAACTGAAACGAATGGGTAAGTTGCTAATAAAGCCTAAAACACTTTACGATAAATAAATATATACTGTTCTGCTCATCTTATAATTATAGACGTCTTAATAATTGTAGAGTGGAATAGGGTTGTAAGAATGCAAGTTGTGGCAATGAAATCCGGAGCTGAAGCGGATCAGCAACTGCAGTATACCGCTTGATTGATTACGTAAAGGAGGGAGCACCAATATTATGAATATGTTTAAGCGCATACGGGATATTACCGTAGCAACTTTAAATGAAAAGCTGGAACAGAGTCAGGACCCTGTAAGATTAATCGATCAGTTTCTGCTCGATACCCGTCAGGAAATTACTGAGGCAGAGAAACTGTATAGCAATATAGCGCAGCATACGCGTCAGCTACACCAACATGTAGAGAAAGCATCTTCCATGCGCAAAAAGCGTGAAGAGCAGGCTATGCTGGCTCTGAAGGCAGAGGAAGAAGATTTGGCCCGGATGGCTCTGCAAGAAAAAGTAATGTACGAAGAAAAGGAAAATCAGTATAACGATCTGCTGGAGAAAAACAAAGAAGCGCTCAGCGAGATTGAATATCAGCTGAATACGCTGAAGTCCGAATACCAGGCAGTCTACAGCAAGCGGGAGTATTATTATGCACGAATGGAGACATTGCGTCTTCAACAGCAGATGAATCGCCGCTTTGGTGGAACAATGCCCAATAATCAGCCTTCCTTTGGACGTCTGGAAGATCGTATCTCTGATTGGGAGATGGAAGCAAAAGCAATGCGAGACGTCCGTCAGATGGATCACTATCCATCAGGCACCAGCAGTACGGCTCTCGATGAAGAGTTGGAGCGCCTGAGACGCAAGCTGGATGATGAACGGAAGGAGGGCTAATCGATGCGGCCAAAGTTATACCGTTCGGCACATGACCGGATTCTTACCGGTTTAACCGGAGGACTGGCAGAATATTTTCAGATTAACCCTACCCTGCTCAGAGTATTATTTATTCTCAGCATTCCGTTTACCGGGGGATCTACGATCCTGATTTATCTGGTCGCTATGTTTATCGTACCGAAAGAACCACCAGCTTATCGTCCATTTGAATATGGTCCCTATGATCAGCAGCCTGAAGATCGTTATGGCCCGCGTCACACGTATGGCGGGTACTGGGGAACTTCCCAGAATGCTTATGAGCCCAATATGTATGATGCTCCACATAAAAGCAATTCGCGTGACTTTGGCAAAAATCGCCCACCTTATGAAAAGCCGGATCCGGTTGGCCGCAAGAAAGCTGATCTGGACTCCATGATGGAAGATATCGAGAAAAAAGCACTTCGTAAAGAAGTTGAAGAATTACGCAAAAAAATTGCTCAAATCGAGAAGGGAGAACAATAACATGGGAGTATTTAAAAGATTGAAAGATATGACAAAGGCATCGGTGAATGAATTACTGGACAAGGTGGAAGATCCAATCGTGATGCTTAACCAGTATCTGCGTGATATGGAGGCTGAAATTCATCAGGCAGAGGTTACTGTTGCCAAGCAAATGGCTAACGAACGCCGTATGAAGCAGCGTGTGGAAGAAGCAGGCCGTATGGCTGTACAGCGTGAAAGCCAGGCTACTGCAGCTCTGAAAAACGGTCAGGAAGAAGTGGCTCGCAAGCTGCTGGAAGAGAAAATCTACTTCGATCAGAAATATACCGAATATGGCGATATGCATGCACAGGCTAAAACCCAGGTGAGCGATCTGATGCAGCAGCTGCATGAAATGAAAGACGAGTTCTACAAAATGCGCAACAAACGTAATGAGCTGGTATCCCGTGCTCAAATGGCCAAAGCCAAAAAACAAATGTCTCAAATGAGCTCTGTAAACTCGATCGATAAAGGCGGCGCATCCCTCGGATTCAGCCGTATGGAAGAGAAAATCATGCAACTGGAAGCAGAAGCGGATGTTATGCGTGTACCTTACAGCTCCGGCTATAACACTCCATATATCAGCGCCGAACAAGCAGAAAAACAAATGAAAGTGGACGAGCAGCTGAACCTGCTGAAAAATAAGCTGTCCGGTTCTTCCGCTCCGAAAACAATTGAATCCAGTGCAAGCCCGGCGGATGAGTCCTCTCGGCACTAATTGCTAAACGCCCAGAGATACAGTTAGTCGGCAAGCGAATAATATGATATGCTAGGAAAGGCTAAGCCATACAGCGTGTGTCTCATGCATGCCGTATGGCTTTTCCACTACTATTGGCGGTAAAGGAGGTGCGATATGAGTAAAAAAAGAGAAGCTTTTGCTATGATGCTGATCGGAGTCGGAATGCTGGTCTTGCTGGGACCATATGTTGGATTTTTTACGATTGTCGCTCTTCTTTTGCTGCTAATTGGCGTAACCGGACTTCGTCATGGAAATATGCGCAGAGGCTATATTTGTCTCGGTACAGGAGCAGGATTACTCCTGCTGGATCATCTGGCGTTGGTGCTTGGCATTGGTCTGATCTCGCTCGGTATCTTTTATGTACGTGCCAATAAAGCTCATCGGGGACAAAAGCATCATTCCCAGCAGAACTTTATTAAAACGCTTCAGCATAACCGTGATCCATGGATGATGCGCAGTACCAGCTCCTGGCATGCGATCGGTGATATTGATTGTGACCTGTCTCTTGCGTTGGCAGAAGAAGCGGATACCGTACTGTATTTTCATGGACTGATTGGTGATCTTGATTTTACAATTCCAGAGGAGTATGGTGTGGAGATTGAAGCTCATTTGTTATTTGGACAGATTAATTTTAATCCCGATTATCATGCCGGAATTGAACGCCGTCAGGGTGTGCTCAACCGTGTACAATGGAAATCGGCCAATTATATGAATAGTACACAGCGAGTGAAGCTGGTCATTTTCTATGTGGCTGGAGATTTAAATATTCGCTTGTCTGCGTAAACCCACTTAAAATAGTAGGTGTAGGTGTAGGTGTAGGTGTAGGTGTAGGTGTAGGTGTAGGTGTAGGTGTAGGTGTAGGTGTAGGTGTAGGTGTAGGTGTAGGTGAGGTCATGATCGAAGTGGAGGACCGGCGTATGAGAACTAAGAAGTCTGCGGATATTATTATCCGCAGTATGAGTGAAGGAGTGCTGCTGGCAGTCCTTTTATTAATCGTTGTCGTGTATGTACTCTATACGTCGGGGCATCTGGTGATCGATTATACATGGGAAGCTGTCTTACGCACCGGTATAGCACTTTTGATTCCTGTACTTACTGTGGGCATTCTGTACGGGTTGTATCAGGCACTGCGTCTGAAAATGCGGCTGGGCAAGCTGCGGGATACACTGCTGATGTGGGAAAAGGGCAGCTGGTCACAATCCGCTCCCGAATGGGGAAGTGATGAATGGGCACGCCTTGGCGAACAGATGGACCGGATCGGCAAAAAGTGGGGTGATCAGATCTCAAGTCTTCAGCGTCTATCTACCAATAATGCGCAGCTGGCAGAACAGGCCAGAATATCTGCCATTATTGAAGAAAGGCAGCGTCTGGCACGTGAACTGCATGATGCGGTATCCCAGCAGCTTTTTGCCATATCGATGACTGCGACAGCAGTAGGACGTACTTTTGACAAGGATCTGCAGCGGGCCAAACGCCAGGTGGAATTGATTGAGGAAATGTCTTCTGTTGCGCAATCGGAAATGAGAGCGCTGCTATTGCACCTGCGTCCGGTTTATCTGGAAGGCAAACGGTTATATGAAGGCATACAGGAACTTGTACAGGAGCTGCAGGCCAAGATTCCGATGGAGATTGCTTTGGAGATGGATGAGGATGTACGCTTGCTGAAAGGGGTCGAGAATCATCTGTTTCGTATTGTCCAGGAAGCACTATCAAACACCCTTCGTCATGCCAAAGCCAGCCGGATGGAGATCCGGATTGTCCAAAAAACGGATTCGGTACGGGTTACCCTCCGGGATGATGGCATTGGCTTTGAACTCGATGACACCAAACAGACTTCCTATGGACTGTCTACCATGAGAGAACGGATTAATGAAATTGGCGGAACGATTCAGTATATTACCGCTCCTGGCAAAGGAACACGAATTGAGATTGTCGTCCCGATCGTGACTTTGAATACAGAAGAAAGCAGGTGGACATAATAGGATGGATAACAGTGAATTGATCAAGGTGCTGCTTGTGGATGATCATGAAATGGTGCGAATCGGTCTGGCTGCCGTACTGGATACGGAAGATGGTATTGAAGTCGTCGGGGAAGCGAGTAACGGTGCGGATGGTATCCGGCTCGCCCAGGAATACAATCCGGATGTCGTACTGATGGATCTGGTAATGGACGGAATGGATGGCATCGAAGCAACCCGCCGGGTACTGGAGATTCACCCGCAGTGCAAAGTCATCGTACTGACCAGTTATCTGGATGATGAGAAAATGTATCCGGTTATCGAAGCAGGTGCTTTTAGCTATTTGTTGAAAACATCACGGGCGAGCGAGATTGCCGATGCGATCCGGGCAGCAGCCAGAGGACAGTCTGTACTGGAATCCCAGGTAGCCTCCAAAATGATGAGCCGTTTCCGTGAACCGGTTGAACGTGCGCTTCATGAGCAGTTAACCGAACGGGAGATGGATGTACTGCGTCTGCTCGCTCAGGGTAAATCCAATCAGGATATTGCGGATGAGCTGATTATTGGGATTAAAACGGTCAAATTCCATGTAACCAATCTGCTGGCCAAGCTGGGTGTAGAAGATCGCACCCAGGCGGCTATTTATGCTTATAAAAATGGATTGGCGGAGTAGTCACATCTCTTCCATATGTTGATATGTTCATAAAAAACTTTGTTTATCATTTTTAGTTTTACCGGGTATAAGTACTTTTTATGTGTGGTTAGATGGCAGTGATCCGGGTAATTATGGTAAAATACGTTTGCCTGAAGGCGGATCTGCAAAGGTTTTTTCCCTGCAGAGCGGTCCGGGCAAGAAACAGTCGATCTGTAATTTGCCGGTTAAAAAGGGTCATTTGGGCTTTGCCGGTAATATCAGGTATACTGTCCGTATGGAACATCATGAGCATCATTCTACACAAGTGATTTTTGTCCAGCACCTGTTTGCGTAAAACAAAAATTTACATAGGAAGTGGAGGAGCCATGACAGATAACCCAATTGTTGAGACATTGCAGGCACCAAGCGCTGTATTTTTTATTTTCGGAGCCACTGGCGATCTGGCCAGTCGCAAGCTATTCCCCGCCATCTACAGCTTGTACCGTGAAGGAAAGCTGGCAGAGGATTTTGCGGTCATCGGTGTAGCTCGCCGTCCGCGTACGAACGAGGAATTCCGTGATAATGTGCATGAGTCGATTGATGAGTTCTGCCGCTATAAAATCCAGCCTGGTGAGGACTGGAACAAATTTGCGGAGCATTTTGAATATAAATCCCTGGATATTAATAATGTCGCGGGTTTCCGTGAACTGCGGGAGCAGACCGAAGCATTGGAGCAGAAATTCAGCATTCCTGGTAATCGCCTGTTCTTCCTGGCACTGGCACCGGAGCTGTTTGGCAGCGTATCACTGAATCTGCGTGAAGGCGGCATGATGGATGGACAGGGCTGGAACCGTCTGGTTATCGAGAAGCCGTTTGGCTATGATCTGGAATCGGCGCGCAAGCTCAATGCCGAACTGGCGCAAGTATTTGCAGAGGATGAGATTTTCCGGATTGACCACTATCTGGGTAAGGAAATGGTACAGAATATTGAGGTGATCCGGTTTGGCAATGCCTTTTTCGAGCCGCTCTGGAATAATCAGCATATAGCGAATGTGCAGATCACGCTCAGTGAAACTGTAGGCGTCGAAGAGCGTGGAGGCTATTATGATCATTCCGGAGCGCTGCGGGATATGGGTCAGAACCATATGCTGCAGATGCTGGCCATGATCGCCATGGAACCGCCAAGCCGTCTGATGCCGGAAGATATCCATGATGAGAAAGTAAAAGTACTGCGCTCCCTGCGGCCTTATCTGACAGCAGAAGAAGTTGATAAAAATGTGGTGCGTGCCCAGTACACAGCCGGTTCCGCTAAAGGCAAGGAATTGCCGGGCTACCGTGAAGAAGATAAGGTAGATCCCGAATCGAATACAGAAACGTATTTCTCGGCGAAAGTATTGGTAGATAATTTCCGCTGGGCGGGTGTACCTTTCTATATCCGAACAGGCAAGCGTCTGCCGGTAAAAACAACGGAAATTATCGTTGAGTTCAAACGCATGCCGACCAATGTATATCTGGGGCAGCGTCATAACTTGGAGCCCAATCTGCTCGTCATCCGGGTCAATCCGATGGAAGGCATTTATATCAAGATCAATGCCAAAAAGCCGGGTTCCGATTCGGAAATTCAGCCGCTGGCGATGGAATTTTGCCAAAGCTGCATGATCGGCATCAACTCGCCGGAAGCGTACGAGCGTCTGCTGGAAGATGCGGCGCAGGGCGATTCGACCTACTTTACCCGCTGGGATGAAGTGGCTGCAGCTTGGAGCTTTATCGATCATATTGATCAGGCCTGGAAACAGCATCCATCAGATGTAAAAACCTATCCAGCCGGCTCCTGGGGACCGGAAGAGACACATCAGCTGCTCCAGCGGGATGGATTTCACTGGTGGCCTGTCAATGGACAGGATGAAGATGACGTGATCTGGCAGGCGAACAGCCGCTAAGGTTAAGCATAATCAATTGCAATAACACTATTCTGTGCGGACAACACATAGGAATAGTCACCATACACCTATTTATTATCCGACTGTGGTAAACTGTCTATAATTGTAGTGATATGTATGGACACTCCAGTGTGGATGGAATACAATAAAAGAAGCGTCTTTTATCGAATAAACACTCTTATGTTGGCATGACATAAGAGTGTTTTTGCTGTGGATATGCTACAATAAGTACAGTCTATTCAAGTGATGAAGGGAAAATGATAATGAGTAAAATGATAGATAAAGAACTACAGCAGGAAGTCGACAAACGCAGAACGTTTGCGATTATCTCTCACCCGGATGCGGGTAAAACGACTTTGACGGAGAAGCTGCTGCTGTTTGGTGGTGCCATTCGTCTGGCTGGAACAGTCAAAGCGCGTAAAGCAAGCAAACACGCCACAAGTGACTGGATGGAAATTGAAAAGCAGCGTGGTATCTCGGTTACTTCTTCCGTTATGCAATTTGATTATAATGGTCACCGGATCAACATTCTGGATACACCGGGTCACCAGGATTTCAGTGAGGACACCTACCGTACATTGACTGCAGCAGATGCGGCAGTCATGCTGATTGACGTAGCCAAAGGGGTCGAGGCACAGACAATCAAATTGTTCCAGGTCTGTGCACAGCGCGGCATTCCTATTTTTACATTTATCAACAAACTCGACCGTGAAGGACGCAGTCCATTCGATCTGATGGAAGAGCTGGAGCAGGTACTGGGTATTCGCTCGGTGCCGATGAACTGGCCTATCGGAATGGGGCGCGAACTGTGCGGTGTATATGACCGGATGAAGAGTCAGGTTGAACTGT
This sequence comes from Paenibacillus wulumuqiensis, assembly GCF_000971965.1. GTDB lineage: Bacteria > Bacillota > Bacilli > Paenibacillales > Paenibacillaceae > Saccharibacillus > Saccharibacillus wulumuqiensis. The sequence goes on along the minus strand of NZ_LAQP01000015.1, from coordinate 228,757 downwards.
TCCAGGGAGACGATCATTCCACAATCGAAGTGACAAAGGTAGAAGATTACCGTGACCCGATCATCAAAGAGATGGCTGGTGATTTCCTGTATGAGCAGCTCACTCAGGATATCGAACTGCTCGATGTGGCAGGCGATCCTTTTGATTATGAAAAAGTACTCAAGGGTGAACTGACTCCGATTTTCTTCGGCAGTGCGATCAATAACTTTGGACTGCAGACATTCCTGGAGAACTTCCTGGAACTGGCACCGAAGCCGGAACCGCGCCGCAGTACAGCAGGGCTGATTGAACCGACTAACGAGAAATTCAGTGGATATGTGTTCAAAATTCAGGCGAATATGAACCCGGCTCACCGTGACCGGATTGCCTTCCTGCGTGTCGTATCCGGCAAGTTTGAACGCGGTATGAGCGTTAAGCATGTACGCGTCGGCAAAGATATCAAACTGGCTCAGCCGCAGCAGTTCCTCGCACAGGATCGTGATATCGTACAGACAGCTTATCCGGGCGATATCGTCGGTCTGTTCGATCCAGGCATTTTCCGTATCGGGGATTCTCTGAGTGAAGGCAGCAGCATTGTTTTTGACGAGCTGCCTACTTTCTCTCCGGAGATCTTTGCCAAAGTGACTGCCAAGAATGCTCTGAAATACAAGCAGTATCAAAAAGGAATCGATCAGCTGACCGAAGAAGGTACCATCCAGGTATTTAACACCGTCAGCTTTGATGATACGATTCTGGGCGTGGTCGGACAGCTGCAGTTCGAGGTATTCGAATACCGGATGAAAAATGAGTATGGCGTGGATGTCCAGCTGCAGCGGATGCCATTCCAGTTTGCACGCTGGATCGTCGCCGACAATCTGGATCCATCCAAGTTCCGGATCAACTCGACACTGGTTAAGGATAAAAAAGGCAACCATGTTGTACTGTTCGAAAATGAATATGCCATGCGTACAGCCGTAGAGAAAAATCCGGATGCGCAGTTCCTGCAGACCGCTCCATAAAAAAGCCAATCATGTATTAATACAAGTTGAATATGCAGATTGTTGAATACAGAAGATATTCCTATTCAGCAATCTGCATTTGTTTATGGCATCTGTTACAATTTAAACGAATAATAGTCAGCGAATGTAGATAACTGTAGTGGATATTGGTATTTTAATGAATGTGCTGGAGGTAGATTATGGCTAGAAGGCAGTATGCGGTTATTGGAATCGGCCGTTTTGGTTCCAGTATTGCAAAGACACTGAGTGAAATGGGATTTGACGTATTGGCGATCGATTCAGATGAACATCGCGTACAGGAAGTGTCCCATATTGCAACACAGGCGGTAGTCGCGGATTCGACGGATGAGGAAGCGCTGCGGGCGCTCGGTCTGCGTAATTTTGACGTGGTTGTGGTAGCGATTGGTGAAGATATTCAGGCGAGCATCCTGACGACACTCATTTTGAAAGAAATGGAGATTCCGATGATTCTGGTCAAAGCGCAGAATGAGCTGCACGGCAAAGTGGTACAGCGGATCGGAGCAGACAAAGTCATTTTCCCGGAGCGGGATATGGGGGTTCGCGTAGCTCATCATCTGACCTCACCGAATGTGCTGGATTATATTGAGCTGTCCGACGATTACAGTATTGTCGAAATGAGAGCGACCGACTCCATGGTCGGTCATAACCTGATCGAGCTGAACATCCGGGCCCGCTACAGCTGCAACGTAATGGCAATCAAGCGTAATAGTCATATGAATATCGCGCCGGCGCCGGAAGAGCGGCTCAAAGCCGAGGATATACTGGTCATTGTCGGCCAAAAGCACGATCTGATCAAAATGGAAATGGATCTGGAAAACTAATGGAAATTCTATCGACGCAAAATGCACGTGTAAAAGAGTGGGCCCAACTGCTGGAGAAAAAGCACCGGGACAAGCAGGAAAAGTTCATTATCGAAGGCATTCATCTGGTCAGCGAAGCACTGCGCAGCGACTGGGATATTCAGTATATCGTCTATGATACGGAGAAAGGAATACCGGCAGAGCTGCAGGCGGATATCGCTTCGTATTCAGGCGGAGCCCAGTATGTAGCCGTCTCAGAGGCGGTGCTGGCCAAATGTACAGATACCCGGACCCCGCAGCCGGTATTTGCAATTGTATACAAGCGCAATGCGCTGCTGCAATCGATTCTGGCAGAGCCGAAAGGTATCGTAATCGTGCTGGATGGTGTGCAGGACCCAGGCAATGTTGGCACGATTATCCGCAGTGCGGATGCTTCGGGAGCGGCAGGTGTAATACTTGGACAAGGCTGTGCCGATCTGTACAATCCCAAAACGATTCGTTCCACGATGGGTTCCTTGTTCCATCTGCCGGTACTGGAAGGCAATCTGCAGGATATCCTGCCTGCTGCCAAAGAGCAGGGCGCTGTGCTGCTGAGCACGTCGCTGCAGGCGGAGAAGTCATGCTATACGTATGATTTTGGCAGTGGCGCCTGGATTGTAATTGGCAATGAGGGGAAAGGGATCTCCGAGTCTACAGCAGCGATGGTGGACGAGCATATCCTGATCCCGATGCAGGGACAGGCCGAATCACTGAACGCGGCGATGGCCTCGACAATTTTGTTATTTGAGGCGATGCGTCAGCGAGGACTGTAGAATAACCACTGTGCCAATATTTTAAAATAAAAGACACCGCAGAAACAGAGGAATATTCTTCTGTCTCTACGGTGTTTTTTATTTTACCGGTTATTCATATCCAGCCGCACCAGCAGTTATGAAGCAGCATTATATTCAATCCGGATCAACGTGCTGGTGCTATCCTGTCTTATTCACTGCTTGCATCAGCATACATTGCCTACTGTATGCTTACGGCTGGTACCAGCGGTGCCGCTTGCTTGCTTATGCCAGCAGACAGCTTACTGCTGCTGACGTCGAACCAGGACGACAAAGCTCAGTACAGCCAGCACTTCCGCGCCAAAGATCACCAGGCTCATGGGTACCGCGGTCAAGCCGCTGCCGAGGCCGACAAGAGGTGAAGCCGCGCCGCCGAGCAGCAGTGGCAGCAGTCCCAGCAGCGCAGATGCACTACCTGCCGAACTGCCCTGGCTCTGCATCGCCAGCGAGGTGGAAGTGGCCCCTACCGAACCGACACACGATACGACCAGGAACAGCATCACAGCAATCGGAATTAACCCACCGCCTGCAAAAGCAATAACAAGCAGCAGCAGCGAAGCGATAAAGGCAATCACAAGACTGATCCGCAGCAGCCGGTATTCGCCGTATTTGCCGGACAGTCGGCCCGCAAGCTGGGCAAAGATAACGATACCCACCCCATTAATGGCAAAAAACAGACTGAATCCCTGTGCGGAAACGCTGAAAATATCCTGCACAACAAAAGGCGATCCGGCGATATAGGCAAACATGGCAGCGGTTATAAAAGCCTGCGAGAGGGCAAAGCCGATAAAAGCACGATCCCGAATCAGCCGGCCGAATGTACGCAGTGTATTGCCCAATCCGCCGCTGACTTTACGTTCCGGGGAAAGCGTCTCCGGCAGCCCAAACAGCACCATAATGAACATAATCGCGCCAATCGCAGCAAGCACGATAAATACACCCTGCCACGGTACAAATTTGAGCAGCAGTCCGCCAATAATCGGCGCTGCAATCGGTGCAACTCCATTTATGAGCATCAGCAGCGAAAAGAAGCGGGTCAGTTCATGACCGGAGTACAGATCGCGCACAACCGCACGCGAAATGACAATGCCCGCGGCCCCTGTCACTCCCTGGATAAAGCGGAGCAGGATCAGCATCCATATATTGCCTGTCAGTGCACAGAGCAGCGAAGACACAGCGTAGAGCATTAATGAAATAATCAGCGGTGTACGGCGTCCTTTGACATCGCTGAGCGGACCTACAATAAGCTGTCCGAAGGCCAGACCGAGCAGACAGGCTGTCAGGCTGAGCTGGGCGAGCGAAGCATTGGTCTGCAGATGCTCGGCAAGTGTAGGCAGCGCAGGCAGATACATATCAATCGATAAAGGAGCAAAAGCCGATAGGGAGCCCAGAATCAGGGCAATCCACAGACGCCGGGATTTGGTCAGGCCCGCGGCAGTCAGAGGGCTGGGTGAAGCAGATTTGTTCATATACAGAAATCGTCCTTTCCAAAAAAACATTTCGTTGTCTATGCAACAACTTACAGTGTATACGATCATGGAGAATGAAGAAAGCAAAGATTTCAGCCTCATGCATTTCGTGTTATAATGTATCCCAATGATCAATAAATCCTGAAAGACAATACAACCGAGGAAGGTAGGTCAAACATCTTGTCTACAAAAGCTAAGCAACCGAAGCCCGAATGGATCAAAATCAAGATGACCAACAACGAAAACTATCAGGAAATCAAGAGCATGATGCGCTCCAAAACACTGCATACGGTGTGTGAAGAAGCACGCTGCCCGAACATCTACGAATGTTGGGCCAATCGTACTGCAACGTTTATGATACTGGGAGATATTTGTACACGCGCTTGTCGTTTTTGCGCTGTCAATACGGGAATGCCGACGGAGCTTGATTTGCAAGAGCCAGAACGGGTAGCGGAAGCCGCTGAGAAGATGGGCCTGAATCATTGTGTTATTACGAGTGTGGCCCGCGATGATCTGAAAGATGGAGGCGCAACCATTTTCGCGGAAACTATCCGTGCAATGCGCAAGCGTCTTCCACTCTGTAGTGTGGAAGTACTGATTCCCGATTTTATGGGAGATATTGATTCCCTCAAAATCGTTATGGATGCCAAGCCGGATATTCTTAATCATAATATTGAGACCGTGGAACGAATGTCTGACCGTGTCAGAGCAAGAGCCAAGTATCCACGGTCCATGGAACTGCTGCGCAATTCCAAACAACTTCAACCAGACATCCCAACCAAATCCAGTATCATGCTGGGCGTAGGCGAAGAGTGGGATGAGATTCTACAAGCAATGGATGATCTTCGTGCGGTAGATTGCGATATTCTGACACTGGGGCAGTATTTGCAGCCAAGTCCCAAGCACTTGAACGTGGCTCGATACTATACTCCGGAAGAATTCGCGATTCTCAAAGAAGAAGGACTCAAACGCGGATTCAGTCATGTGGAGTCCGGTCCGCTGGTCCGCAGTTCTTATCATGCGCATGAACAGGTGAAATCCGCATCCAAGTCGAAGGAAGCTTCGACCGTTTAATTGCTGAAAGGCGGGGAAAACTTGATTCAGATTGGTGGCAAAACTTACGAACTTATCAAAGAACACCGGGACGGATGGAACGTAGAAGTATTCCGTGACCGCTTTAGTGAAGTGCTGGACCGGTATGATTATATTCTGGGGGACTGGGGATACAACCAGCTGCGCCTCAAAGGATTTTACCGTGATGGTCATCCCAAAGCGGGCAAGGATACATCGCTATCCAGCATGACCGAATATATTAATGAATACTGCAACTTTGGCTGTGCCTATTTTGTACTCCAGAAGGTAAAAGATACCGGCAATCCGCCTAAATCTGCTGCCGAAGGGGAAAAAGCCGAGAAGCCGGATAAGCCGTCCAGAGGACATGGCTCACGCAAGGAACGGCAGGACAAGCATAATAAAACCGATAAAACCGCATCAGCGGACAGCGGTTCCCGATCCAAAGGCAACGGAGGGTCCAAGTCTGCAGGAGAGACGAAAGTCGCTTCACAGCAGTCAGCTGCTGCAGCCAAATCGGCAGCACAAGCAGGGGGAACCAAAGTCTCTCCATCACAGTCACCAGCCGAGGCTAAACCGGCAGTGCAGCCGGTAGTGGAGAGTCATGTCTCACCTTCACAGGTGCCAGCTGGGGTTAAAACGTCAGTACCGCCAGGAGAGGACACCAAAGTCTCACCACCGCAGCCGTCAACTGAGGTTAAGCCGACAGCAGGACAACCGGTGTTGGATACCAACAGCTCCTCATCACAATCGGCAGTTGGAACAACACCAACGCCGACAGGAGAGACGCAAATGACATCACCGCTGCCAAAGGAACCAAACCGTACTGCTGAGAATCATGAGGAAACGTCACAGCGGCCGGAATAACTCGGCTGCTGAAAGAATGCAGAATTCCATGGAAATGGATCTATTCCGACTCTTCCCGTGCATACAGAGTGCAGTTGGTATCTTGCACATGAAAGCAGTAGGATGGATAAAATACAAAAAAAGCTGACTTCTTTTACGAAGTCAGCTTTTTTGTTCTGTCTGCTAAGAGCATATCCAGCATAGTCATCTTTGTAACGATAGAACGATTGAAGCAGGATATAAAAGAAAAGCACACTCTTACTCGCTCTCCGTTCGTCCTGGGGCTATCAGCCGAGGAAAGATTGTCTGACCCGGTTCCAGAACGGATACGGGCGGTATCGGGCAAAGCTGACGCGTACTTTGGACACCTGGCAGCGGATAGAGATCAGATCATCAATCGACAGATTCAGGTGGTCAATCGTCAGCTGCAGGCGCTGCTGCTTACGGGAATGAATATCACAGTGATGGTGCTTGGGCAGCATCATGGATGAACCCAGTGTACGATAGACCCGATTGTTGATCGAGGCGATTTCTGCGATCTGCAGTGCTTCGATGGTGGGATGCACCATCGCCCCGCCAAGCGCTTTGTTATAGGCAGTACTTCCGGATGGCGTCGAGATGCAGATGCCGTCACCGCGGAACATTTCAAAAATCTCGTCATTAATATCGACCTGGGCGACTACGGTTGTACCGTCTACCCCTTTGAGTGTAAACTCGTTCAGAGCCGTGTAATGAGACGTACCGCTCTTGGTGTTGATCTCCAGATCCACAAGCGGGTATTTGACGATCTTGGGATGGTGTTCCATGCTGTCGCCGGACTCACCTGCCATAAATTTGACCAGTTCCTCCAGTTCATCGGCTTTCCAGTCTGCATAGAAGCCCAGATGTCCGGTATGAATACCGACAAAGGCAAGGTCAGGAATATGATCAATAAAAGTATGGAAAGCGTGCAGCATCGTACCGTCTCCACCGATAGAGACGACAATTTCAGGTGATTCCGCATCGAGTTCAAAACCGTACTTGGCAGCCAGCTTATGGAATCGTTCACTAAGTTCAATGGATAATTGGTCTCCGCGATCAAGTACATAGTATCTCAAGTTAAGGAAGCTCCTTTGTCCAATATGGTTAACCTACTCACTTTTGATGATAATCAATTCTTACAGGGAACACAATGTTTTACTGAATAATTAACCGGAAAACCAGATAGTTACGTAAGCGCAATATAAACGCAACAATGCACCGTTTTGTAAAGAGCCTGTAATCTAATTGTTAAAGAGAACGCTTACAAAAAGGGTCCTATTTCATATTGGGTGTGGTAAAATAAAGACAAGAATAAAACGTACCTCTCGTCGGAAGTCAACATAACTTTGAGAAACGGAGTGATCAAGATGAGTGTAAGTATTATATCCGGTCTTGTTGTATGTGCGTTTGTGTATGTCATCCGATCCTCTTTTACACATCCTGGTGAAGAAGACGGAAGCATGTACTGACAGTTTCGACACTTTAACCTAACTTAATTTCTACTCATATATCCATTTTCCGCTGCAAAAGGCGTGAAATGGCAGGGAGCGCTAAATTCACTTTAGCGTTCTTTTTTATTGCATCCATATCCGGATGGCTAACATTAGGGAAATTATCCCCCCTTCATTCAAGTACCCATCCAACTATGTTATAATTTTGGCAATGACGCATGGAAAGTTGGCGATTCACTGTGAAATTTGATCAATCCATTTACGAACTGCTTGGCGGAGATGAAGGTCTTCGTCGTCTGGTTGAAGCATTTTATCCGAAAGTTCAGCGTGATCCGTTAATTGGTCCTTTATTTCCGGAAAATATTGATCCGGTAATGGAAAAGCAATATATGTTTTTATCACAGTTTTTTGGCGGTCCGCCGCTGTTCTCGGAAAAGCATGGTCATCCGATGATGAGAGCAAGGCATATGCCGTTTCCGATTACGCATGAAAAAGCGGATGCCTGGCTGGCCTGCATGAATGAAGCATTGACTGATATTGGGGTGGAGGACGAACTGCGTGTCTTTATCATAGACCGTCTGTCCGGCCCGGCCCACCACTTTGTAAATACAAATTGATGTTGGGGGAAGATGGATCAGATGGGGGAGTCACTGGAACTAGAACCGTTATATCAGATAACGGTAAATTGTCCGCAATGCGAGGAGGACTTTAAAACAAGTCGGGTTCGTCCAAGCATGAAGCGCGCAGTACGGCGGGATTCCGATTTCTGTGCTTATTACCAGCATGAGAATCCGGATTATTATGTAGTGCGGATATGCCCGCACTGCGGATTCGCCTCGACCGAGAATTCTGTTGCCAAGCTGAGCAATGAACAGAAACAAAAATATATGAAGCAGATCGGCAGCCGTGTCGCCAAGCGCGATATGGGCGGGAAGCGTACGGGAGAACAGGCACTGGAAGCTTACAAACTCGCACTAATGTGTGCACAGACGGTAGGGGACCGTGAACGTATCGTGGCCAGCTTTTTGCATCATATTGCCTGGCTGTATCGATACAATGGAGAGATCGAACAGGAACTGCGTTTTATCCGTTACTGTCTGGAATCGTACATCCGTGTCTTTGAGCTGGAGAGCGTCAGCGGCAGTGATGCCAAGCTGATGTATCTGATTGGAGAACTGCATCGTCGTCTGGGAGAATTTAATGATGCGGTGAAATGGTTCTCGCGTGTCATTAACGATCAGCACATTACCGATTCGGCGATGATCCGAGCTTCGCGGGAGCAGTGGGTTGTACTGCGGGAACAGATGCTGTCCAAAAATATCGATCTGCCGGAAGAGATGCAGCAGTAAGGCAAATCAAATCGATGAGGATACAAAAAAAAGGAGCCACTCCATCAGAGGGCTCCTTTTTTTGATGACTGATTGGACAGAATGTACAGTATCATATCGTCTCACTAATATGATTACAACAGAAGTATACACATTACAGCAGCTGTCTATCATACATGTGACTGCGGGAACTGCGTTGCTTAGCGCAGCACCGTATCGGTCAGCAGATAATCCGAATCACTGTCCAGCAGGGTCACCCGGTTGCTGCAGCAAGGGAAGACCAGCAGTTTCTTTTTGCCATTATGAATGGTTGCCAGCTCTTTGGGACGAATCGGCAGCAGCACATTGGCAGTCTGGCAGAAAGGACATTCCTGAATATATACATCGTTCATTACAATATCGTAAGGCCAGGCCTGATTAAATGGAATCATTATTCATTGCCGCCCTTTGACTCATCCTTGGCGAGTTCGGCCAGCTTTTGCATCAGGATGTGCTGTGGCATATGCATGAGCTGCTCCAGAGGAACATTAAGCTTCTCGGCCAGTTTGACAGCCGTATCCGCAGAAATCTGTAGTGGTCGCATCAAAGGCTCCCTCCTCATTACAAAATAGTATTGAATTAGAGTATACTATAGTTATACCCTCTTGGCGATGATACTGCTGCATCCGGCCCCGAGGAAGTTAGCAGCAGCCTGACATTACGGCTCCCGACAGCTCCATGAATGGGGTCATTCGTCCATCACAAGAAATTGAACATACATAGGGATGAACGGTCTGGCCTTTCACGCAGCAGAGGAATGCTGGATATTATGCACTGCTGCAAACTGTAATTAACCACTGGTCATATTCATATTCTGTCTGCATGCAGACCTACACAGAAAGGTGATGTCAACATGAACCATCCGCTGAATCCTACCTGGAACCTGGAACCTATTTTTGCAGGAGGCTCCACTTCGGAACAATTACAAGTGTTTTTGGGCAAGCTGACAGAAGACATCGATCGGTTGGCGTCCGAGCTGAAGCAGCAGAAGGCTCCGCAGCAGGTAGAAGAGACACAGAACTTTGATACACTGCTGGAGCAGCTGCAGGATACACGCATTCGCCTACGTGAAGCGGGATCATTTGCCGGCTGTCTGACCGCCCAGGATCAGAGCGACAAACAGGCGACCCGTTTATCCGCTGCATTATCCGACCTATCGGCCAATCTGCAGGCATTATTCGTACAGTTCCAGAGTATTCTGGTGGATACGTCCGATGAGGTATTCGCTGGCTGGATCGAACGTCCACAGGTAGCATCGGTCGCCTTTTACCTGAATGAGATCCGTGCGGTTGCCCGTGAGAAGATGTCTCCTGAGCTGGAGAGTCTGGCACTGGGACTCGCGGTAGACGGCTACCATGGTTGGAGCGACTTTTATGATACGATTGTCAGCCATGTGCGTATTCCATTTGAACAAAATGGAGAGACCGTGATGCTGTCGGCAGGCCAGGCCGCCAATAAGATGAGCGACCGGGACCGCAATATTCGTGAAGAGATATTCCGGAAATGGGAAGAAGCATGGACAGGCGTGGAGGACTTTTGTGCGGATACACTGAACCATATTGGCGGCTTCCGTCTGAAGCTCTACGACCGCCGCGGCTGGGACAGTGTACTGAAGGAACCGCTCGCGATCAACCGGATGTCCCAGCAGACGCTCGATACGATGTGGGATGTTATTGTCAAAAATAAACCGGTATTCGTCTCCTATCTGGAGCGCAAGGCACAGGTACTGGGCGTGGACCGACTGAGCTGGAATGATGTCGAGGCACCGATCGGCAATGTGGACAGCACATTGAGTTATGATGATGCGGCTGATCTGATCGTGGAGCAGTTCCGCAAGTTTAATCCGGAGATGGCTGACTTTGCCGCCCAGGCTTTTGAGAAGCGTTGGATTGAAGCGGAAGATCGTGCCGGCAAGCGTCCGGGCGGATTCTGTACCTCCCTGCCGCTGAGCAAGGAGACACGTATTTTTATGACCTACAGCGGTACGGCTTCCAATGTATCGACATTGGCTCATGAGCTGGGACATGGTTATCATCAGCATGTGATGAATGATCTGCCGGCATTCAGCCAGCAGTATGCGATGAATGTCGCCGAGACGGCATCGACCTTTGCCGAGATGATCGTCGCGGATTCCCTGGTAAAAGAAGCGAAGAGCGAGGAAGAGAAGCTGTCCCTGCTGGAAGATAAAATCCAGCGCAGCATTGCATTCTTCATGAACATCCATGCCCGCTTCCTGTTCGAGACACGATTCTACGAACAGCGCCGCTCCGGCATGGTTGGCAGTGAAGAACTGAGCCAGTTGATGGAAGAAGCGCAGCGTGAAGCCTTCTGTGATACGCTGTCGTCCTACCATCCGCACTTCTGGGCATCCAAGCTGCATTTCTACAAAACAGGTGTGCCGTTCTACAACTTCCCGTATACATTCGGTTATCTGTTCAGTACAGGCATCTATGCGCTCGCTCAGCGTGAAGGCGCAGGATTCGCCGCCAAGTATGATGCACTGCTGCAGGATACTGGACGGATGACTGTCGAGGAACTCGCACAGAAGCATCTGGGCGTTGACCTGACCCAGCCGGAATTCTGGCAGGGAGCGGTGGATGTCGGTATAGCAGATGTACAGCTGTTCCTAGAAATGACAGCTTCCTATGCACGTTCCTGATCAGGGACAAAGAATAACAGCAGCCTTTTCCATATTCCGCACAGGAGATGGAGAAGGCTGTTTTTGTTCAATTGTTTCCTTCAAAAAGTAAAAAAAGAGGAAAGTAAATTCATTATATAAAAGGGAACATAAAAATAAGGTTACTTAGTAGTTAAAGGAATTTCGTGTCGAATAATGGTTCTTAATACCTAATTTTACATCTATGACTTGATAGATCGTAACAATCGACATATAATGAGTCTTAAGTCCTGATTACATGGGACTAGGGGGAGAAAGGAAGGGGAACATATGCCTAAAAATGATCTGGTTTCTCTGGCGAGACAACTTGATATCGTCTTTAAGGAGCTTGAGAATGAATTATCCTGTCTGGATTCGGGGACGGTATTTATTCAGATCCGCAATAACATGATTGGAAAGTTTGGCATTAAGCACAATCCGATTGCTGGTAGAGAGGGAGAGTGGAGTGGTCCTGAAGAGGGATTGAGTGCGATTCAGATCAAATCGTTTCGCCAAATGGCAATTGAATCGCTAAAATTCAAAAACCATTGGACGCATGGGGAAATCAGCTATGAATTTGCAGTGCGCAAAGGGCTGATCGCAGTCGACACGGTGATTGAATCGAACTACAACATGGCTAACCACATGATTCGCTATCCAAGAGCTACATACAGCGATACTAACGCAGAATTATCGTAAAGTCATGAGAATGATCTGCAAGCAGCAATGTACCGTTTGGTTTTCGAAAAAGTAGCAAGAAGCAATAACACCGCCATTGTACCTGAACAGGCATCATGTTTACTGCCATTATACGTTTATATTATATTATTCCATTTGGCTCGATTGAGCCGCATACCCGGTGTACTGGGATGGAACAATGGCAAAAAGGGCTTCCCGATTGGGAGGCCCTTTTTTATAATTTTATGTTAGATTACAGCATGGTAGATTTCTCGACCACATCCAGCTGCAGACTCAGCTCAACCGGTTCACCGGGATGAAGTTCAATCAGGCCGGTAAACTGCGGTGGATGCGAAGAGTTGGGAGCATCCGGCAGACTGGTATACGGCTCGATGCAAAGAAACTGGTCGCTCTCGCCTTTGGTATACAATACCCAGTATTTGAAATAATCCGGATCTGCCGAATAGCGCAGACCGTAGCCATCATCACGCTTCAGCTCGGCGCTCACCGGACGTTTGTCACCGATGCGCAGCAGGTTATCCCAGTTGCGGTTAGCCATGTTCATGCCGGTATTCAGTTCTTCCCATTCATCCAGCGGAACCACCTCACCGGTCGGAATCTGCTCTTCGTCCTGAAGCAACTGGTCACTGACCGGAATCTTGAGCGTCCAGCGTTCCGGCTCGCCATCCAGCAGGAACCAGGTATGCAGTCCAAATCCAAATGGAGCGGAATGTTCACCCAGATTGGTAATTTTGAGCCGCTGCATTAGGGAAGTCCCCTGCAGCTGCAGCGTCATTTCCAGTTTGAGTGGTGTCGGATACTGTCTGATCCAATTGGGATCATCCGCTGTCAGCAGCTCGGTAACGATCTGGCACCCGGCATCATTCTCATCGATATCAGATATGCGCCACGGCTGGGTACGATGCAGGCCATGGATATGATTATTATTGGCGGTATTCTGGTCAAACTGGTACTCCACACCATCATATTCAAAATGCCCGCGGCGAATCCGGCCAGGCGGCATCAGCATAGGCATGCCGAAGTGGTACGGCTTTTGCAGATAAAAATCAAGCTCGCTTTCTTCCGGCCGGCGGAGAATCTCGCGGTTCTCCTGCAGGTCGCGTATACCGATAACATTGTTGCCGAGCTTGGGCAGCAGCGTGACTTCGAGCTGCTTGCTTTTCAAAATGTACGTCTCGTATTTATTCCAGGTTCCTTTGGTCACTTTCATTGCGCTGCTCCTTCCTGATCTTTCAGAACAAATGGGAGTGAGGATAATACAGTTATCATACCAGATTTTACGGATAAAAAGGAATTTGACATTTAAGGAATTGGGAATTATGATGAGTGCAAGATACTGGGAATACGATGATAGAGAGTAGTAGGCAGAAGAATGCTTCTCCAGAAAGCCGGTGGATGATGCGAACCGGTGAAGATGGTCTGCTGAATGGACTCAGGAGTGCCTGGCTGAAATGGACATCTGCGGATGATTCCGGATTAGGCGGGCCGGTTGTTCACCGTTAACGGAACGCAGATAAGGCCGGATTCGATCCGTGCTGTAGTGATTGCGCTGCAGCCAGCGATACCGGTAAATGAGGGTGGCACCACGGTCACACGTCCCTTGCAGGATGTGTGGCCTTTTTGCGTTCCGTAATACAGCCACAGTATAGCCGCACAAAGTCACAGCCGGCTCTGCCGCAGATGATTGCCATGGCAGAGCGGATAAATATGCTTTGCTGAAGTCACTATTTATAAAGTATCCCCATGCATCATTACTTTGAGGAGGAATTATCGATGAAAACTGTATTATCCGGCATTCAGCCGAGCGGTCTATTGACCATCGGTAACTATATCGGCGCGATCAAGAACTTTGTGGAACTGCAAAATGAGTACAATTGCTACTTTATGGTGGTGGATCTGCATGCGATCACAGTCGCCCAGGACCCCGAGGCACTGCGCGAAGCTTCCGAATCGGTAGCTGCTCTGTATCTGGCGGCAGGACTGAACCCGTCCAAAGCGAATATTTTCCTGCAATCCCATGTACCGCAGCATGCAGAGCTCGGATGGATCATGACAACACTCGCTTCGATGGGTGAACTGGAGCGTATGACCCAGTTCAAGGATAAATCGGCAGGCAAAGAAAATGTAGGCGCCGGACTGTTTGTCTACCCGGCACTGATGGCAGCTGATATTCTGATGTACAATGCAGACGTCGTGCCGGTTGGCGATGACCAGAAGCAGCATCTGGAGCTGACCCGCGATCTGGCGGCACGTTTCAACCACCGATTCGGTGAATTCTTTACACTGCCGGAGCCATATATCCCGGAAGTTGGTGCACGCATCATGTCCCTGGATGATGGCACGAAAAAAATGAGCAAAAGCAACCCGAACACAGGCAGCTATATTGCTCTGCTCGATCCGCCGGATGTCATTCGCAAAAAAATCAGCCGGGCGACAACGGATTCCGGACGTGAAGTACAATATGATCCGGCCAATAAACCGGAAGTCAGCAATCTGATGACCATTTATTCGCAGTTCTCGGGAATGTCACTGGCACAGGTAGCGGAGAAATTCGAAGGCCAGATGTACGGCCCGTTCAAAAAGGATCTGGCAGAAGTGGTAGTAGCCGGATTGGAGCCGCTGCAGCAGCGGTATCAGGAGATTCGTCAGACCGGTGAGGTCCGTGATATTCTCCGCCAGGGTGCACAAAACGCACAGGCCGCAGCGGAGAAAATTCTAACCGGAGTCAAAGATAAAATGGGATTCCTGCCTAAAGGATTCTGATTCAGGCCGGATAGTTGCTGCTGCGGCGCTCACGCTTGGCTTTGATGACAAAGCCCCAGCCGATATTGGCGACGCCCAGTACACCGAGCAGTACAGCGAGCCATGCGGAATGGGAAATGGCGATCGCACAGAGCAGCAGCAGCATGATGGAAGAAACGGCGAACCATAGGGAAAGACCTTTACTCATGGGGATAACAGCCTCCTGAAAAATAGAATTAGTGATATGGAATGAATGGGTTATAGGTGATGTAAGCGTATAACAATGTTCTATATCTATTGTGCCTGACAGCGAAGCATGGGTCAAGCGAATCTGCCGGAGGATTCCATATTCCGGACGTATATCTTCTTCAAAAAAAATGTTTTATGCAAGCCTTTCTCCAGACATGGAAGATGTTGTGTCCAATCGATACAATGATGCTTTTGTGTATGGAGAAAGGCTTTTTTATTATTGGATCTCCTGCACATTGTCAGTGATCGCCATTCTTGCCTTTAATTATGCATAGGTCGGAAAATGAAGCTATGCTATACTGATAATGATTATCAATATTAATTAAAGAAGACGGGAATGGACAATTATGTTATTTGGCAGACAACTGCGAATCGGAATCTGGCTTCTGGCTGCGGCGGTAGGATTGCTGCTGTCGATATTTTTGGCTGTATCCTATGGAGCGAAAGAGCTGACGCTGGCTGCAGTCTGGTCTGCTGTATGGCATTATAATCCGGACCTAACGGCTCATCAGATTGTGCATGATCTGCGGCTGCCGCGTGTACTTGGTGCAGTCGTAACCGGCATGGCATTTGGCGCGGCGGGTGCGATGATGCAGGGAGTTACGCGCAATCCGATGGCGGATACCGGCATTCTGGGCATTAATGCAGGTTCGGCCGCCGTAGTGGCGCTGAGCTTTGCTTTTCTTCCGCAGATCTCGTATTCGAGATTGATGCTGCTCTCCTTTGCCGGGGCAGCGCTGGCTACACTGCTGATTGTGCTGCTTGGCTCGGCGACGCCTGGAGGGCTGACCTCGATGAAGCTGACGATTGCCGGAGCGGTCATTGCGGCGATGCTGCACTCTTTCAGTACCGGGGTAGCCATTTATTTTGACCTGAGTCAGGACCTGGCGTTCTGGTATGCCGGTGGGGTAAGTGGAGTCACCTGGGCACAGCTGAAGCTGATGACGCCTGTTATTATGCTGGCGATCATGTGGGCGATGCTGCTGGGACGTCCGATTACCTTTTTGTCCCTGGGAGATGAATCGGCGGTCAATCTGGGCATAAATGTTCGTTACATACGTGTGATGGCTCTGACGGTTGTTGTTATTCTGGCGGGAGTCTCGGTATCTGCCGCCGGTTCGATCAGTTTCGTCGGACTGGTGGTACCTCATATGGCACGCCGCCTGATCGGAGTCGATTACCGGGCGGTCATTCCGCTGTCTGCATTGCTGGGGGCGGTTTTACTGGTATGGGCTGACTTTGCTTCACGGATGGTACAGCCGCCGAGAGAGTTCGCGATTGGAGCGATGGTCGCTATAGTGGGCGTTCCGTTCTTCCTGTATCTGGCACGCCGGGAAGGGAGAGAGCTGTAAATGAATATCCATCATATCCGGCTGCAGCGGGCGCGCCGTGCCTGGCTGGTGAGTATGATTCTGCTGCTGATCGCCGTAATCGCTATTCTGATCAGTCTGAATACTGGTACGATCCGGCTCTCTCCGCTGCGGGTACTGTATACACTGCTCGGGCTGGGTACCCGGCAGGAGCATATGATTATGTTCGATTATCGTCTGCCGCGTATTGTAATTACGATTCTGGCTGGAGCGGGTATCGCGGTCGCAGGAGCCATACTGCAGGGGACGTCACGCAATTCGCTGGCAGATCCGGGTGTACTCGGTATTCACGCGGGGGCAGGGCTCGGCTTGATTATTTTCGTGTCCTTTTTCCGTACGATGGAAGGATCGGTATCTGTACTGATTCCGCTGTTTACCTTTACCGGTGGTGTAGTGACTGCGCTGATCATTTTCCTGCTGTCCTACGATCGTCAGCGGGGGATACTGCCGATTCGGATGATCCTGGTCGGTATTGCGATATCGGCCGGAATCAGCGCAGTCACACTGCTGCTGTCGTTAAAGCTGGATGAGGATACTTATACCTTTACAGCGACATGGCTGGCTGGCAGTGTGTGGGCGAGAGACTGGATTCATGTATGGACGCTGCTGCCCTGGATTGTGCTGATCCTGCCCTGGGTGTACTGGCGTTCCCGTTATCTGGATCTGTTCACGCTCGGGGATGAGCTGGCTTCCGGTATAGGCAGTCAGGTGAACCGGAGCCGAATCAGTCTGATGTTGCTCGCGGTTGCGCTGTCCTCGGCCAGTGTGGCGATGGTCGGCTCGATCGGATTTATCGGGCTGATCGCTCCGCATATGGCCAGGCAGCTGGCGGGAGCGCAGCACCGTTACTTTTTACCTGCGGCTGCACTGCTCGGTGTTGTGATTCTGCTGGCTGCAGACACCGTGGGACGCTCGATTTTTCAGCCGAATGCTGTTCCGGCCGGTGTAGTGGTAGCTGCGATTGGCGGGCCTTATTTTCTGTATTTATTGTTTAAAAAGTATTGATTCATGTGGAGGTAAAAATAGATGTTCAGAAAAATGCATTTCATTGTTATGGTAGGTATGATGATGGCGCTGCTGGCTGGCTGCGGACAACCGGCAGCTGGACCCGCAGATACAGCTAAAGCCAGCGGGTCGGTCAAAACGGAGAATGGAGTCATTACTCACGATGCCAGTGCACGTGTAGCGTCGATGTCGATCCATATTACGAATAATCTGCTGGCTCTCGGCATCAAGCCGGTCGGTTCGGTCGTCGGCGGAGATGTAAAGGATTTTCTGCCGCACGTAGCCGACCAGCTGCAGGGAACAACCCGTTTGGGTGCGGTCGCTGATCCGGATATGGAGGCACTGCTCGCTCTGCAGCCGGACGTCATTTACATTGATAAAGAATATTCCGGCAAAGACCTGGCCAAGTTCGAAGCGATCGCGCCAACGATCGTCATTAACATGGACCAAGGCACCTGGCAGGATCATCTGAAGCAGATCGCCGAACACGTAGGGCGCACCCAGCAGGCTGATGAATTTATCCAGACCTATGAGGCCAAGGCGGCTAAAGTCAGCGAAATGATTCACGCCAAATTGGGTGCTGATGCCAAAGTAATGGCAATCCGTGCCACAGCCAAGGAACTGCGTGTCATGAGTACAGGCAGACCACTGGGGCCGATCATGTACAACGATCTGAAGCTCCAGCCCGCCGATGGCGTAGCGGATATTGCAGCCGATGAGCCATTTTCCGTCATTTCCAAAGAAGTGCTGCCGGATTACCATGCCGATGCCATCTTCGTCATTATCAGTAAAGGCAGTGAAGCCCAGGCTACATTCGACGCCCTCGAATCCAACCCGGTGTGGCAGAATCTCAAAGCAGTGAAGGAAAAGCATGTATACATGCTGGATGGTCAGAAATGGCTGGATTACTCTTCACTCGGCCATAGCATGGCGCTGGATGATGCCGAACAGTTATTTGCCAAATAATCAGTAAAGAACTTGCTTTATCCAAATTCCGCTAGTTGATTAGGCAGTTAGCAAGAGAAACTGGAAGTACCCTTACAACATTAAAATAGCTCAAAATGCAAAAAGATGTACTTTATATGGAGTTGGTAAATAATGCCATATGTACGGAACGCAAGAAAGGAAATAAGGGAACTGGACGACCTTTAAGCCTGGAGATTCCCCTTTTTGATCTAACTGTTCAGGAATTCCAGGCTTAACCGGAGTCCAGTCCCTTATTCCTTTCTGGAGTGAATGAAGCAAATGCAGCCAATTATGCATTCACTCCCCATTATGCGTCGCATTCAAAATAGCTAACTCAAAAAGCCCCTGCTTGCCTTATACTGTATCCAGATGAACTCCATCTGATCGTATAGAGAAAAGCAGGGGCTTTATTCAGTTCATTTGGCAAATTATACTGTGTGTATCACAGATATACTGTTCACTGAGCATATCTTACTCCAGGTCTGCATATGCCGCTTACTCAGCTCATATGCAGACTAATGCGGTCGTTCATCTTGTCCGGACTCAGCCAGCCCACATAGGAATCGATGGCGTTAAAATTCTCATCCATAACGACCACAGCGACGAACGGATACTGGCGACGATGGCGATAGCGTACATCGGCCCAGCGTACAATATAACCGTTGGATGTCTTCTCGACCTCGGATACGGTATAGGAAGAGAAATAAAGCAGCGCACGAATATCACGATGATTGCGCGAAGCTTCGATTGCCGGATGGCTCATCGACTGGATGGAATCAATCCAGATCAGTTTGTCCGGGCTGTACCAGCCGATCCGGTAGCTGCCGTCTTTTTTGGCATGCACGACATGCCAGCGGCGCAGGGAAATGGTAGGGATAAGCACATAGTGACCGTCCGGCTCTGGAGAGCGGCCATCCTCAATATCCATTTGCTCGACTTTGCGTGTCAGATACCAGTGGGTCAGTGTGCGCCATACATAATAGACGGCAATGACCGCATACAGGGTAACGAACAGCGGAGCCGGAGCTACCAGTCCGGTGAGCCACAGCAGCAGCGCTATGATATGGGTCCCGAAAATAAACGGATCAAAAATATTGATAATGTTCCAGGAGATCCAGGTCTCGCTGAATGGCCGCACCGCCTGGGTGCCGTACGTATTAAACAGGTCCGTAAAAACATGCAATCCCACCGCTACGGCTGTCCACAGCAGAATATGCCAGAAGCCTTCCTGATGCAGCAGCAGCGAAGTGAATCCGCTGATCAGTGCAATCCATAGTGCCATAAATGGCAGTGAGTGGGTGATACCTCTATGATTGCGCACATAGGTCGCGTTATCTTTCAGTCGTAAAATGGTGTCGGAATCCGGCGCCTGGGAGCCGATAATGGTCGCGACCATAACGGCAATAGCGAGCCGTGGATCGGAAGCGACAACAGGGTCCACATAGGCAAGTCCGGCAAGTCCAAAACCCATGGCAAAATGGGTGGCAGTATCCATTCGGTATTCTCTCCTTATGACTTTCAGGATGTCTCTATTCATGAGGAATAGGAGGGCTGGCATAACAGAAGCAGCGTCGTCGCTGCCTGGTTGATTTCTTTCATAAATATATATCCGTTTCGGTTAGCCTGTAGTTTACCATAAACGGAAGATGAAAATATTAAACTCCGATAAATTGGAGTGCCTTGTCAATAAATTGTCATAATAATGACCGATCATGCTTCTGAATTCCAAAGACATTTGCATACAGGTATGATAAAGTTTATAGAGCAATTATTTTGTTTGATTTATTCTATTCACTTTTTGTGGAAATCTGTAAAAATGTGAACTGCATTTTCAGATGATATACAGAGAGTGAATATTTTTATGACTATACTTCTTGTTTACTCATCGGCTGTTTTCAGCTGAATTTTAAGGAGGAACTTATAAACGTGGATAAACATTTGGGTTATCAGACTCCCCCGGATTCCACAACGTTCGTAAGCCCGTCTCCGCAAGACCAGGTCGTGACCTGGAGAGATTTTGTCGCTTTAACCAAGCCCGGGATTCTTAGATCGAATCTGGTGGCTACGTTTGGCGGCTTTTGGCTTGCTTCCGGCTGGAATGTTCATTTTATACATCTGATCTGGACATTGCTCGGTACGATGCTCGTTATGGCTTCTTCGTGTGTATTTAACAACTATTTTGACCGTGATCTGGATACCAAGATGGCACGGACACAGGATCGGGTACTGGCAACACGCCGCCTGTCACCTAATGTGGTGCTCTGGTATGCGATTGGACTCGGTGTGCTGGGTCTTGGTGTACTGGCCATATTCTCCGGCTTGCTCGCTGCTGCTCTGGGCGTGCTCGGTATGTTCGTCTATGTGGTGATCTATACACTGTGGCTGAAGCGTTCGTCCACATGGAGTACTTCCATTGGTGGAATCTCTGGTGCGATGCCGCCGGTAATCGGCTATGTAGCCGTGACTAATCATATTGATCTGGCTGCCTGGCTGCTGTTTGCGATGCTGTTCCTGTGGCAGCCGCCGCACTTCTGGGCACTCGGTATTCGCCGGGTGGAAGAGTACCGCGCTGCAGGCTTCCCGCTGCTTCCCGTTGTCAAAGGAATCCAGCGCACCAAGTATCAGATGCTGCCGTATATTGCGCTGCTGATTCCGATCCCGATTCTGATGTATGTGTACAACTACACCGGCGTCATCTACATGATCGTATCGCTGGCCCTGTCGGTCGTATGGCTGTTCATGGCCGTATCGGGCTTCCGCAAGCCGGATACGGATAAATGGGCAAAAACCGCTTTTATTTTCTCGATCAACTACCTGACAATAAGCTTTATCCTGATGATTATCGATACGGTTCATAAGTAAAATCATTAGTTCTTCCCAAAATGGAAAAGCGTATTCTCCATTTCCCGGGTAATACCGAATCTCTATTATTGTAGCCGCAGAGTGCATTTTATCTCTGCGGCATTTTTAATAGGCAGCCATTCATTCAGGACCACGGAAGATCGGGATCGATAATATATTCGTCCAGTCCGGCTTTTTCCAGCTGGGCCACTACGTATTCATCCGGTGTACCTTCCACGCCCGCGTAACCGCGCCGTGTATACATATGGGTGGCATCCGGAAAAGCGTCGCTCAGTACGGCACGGATCTTGCGTCCTGACGGGTCATTATCCATAAACAGATACACTTCGTCCTGACCGACCTGCTTGCGCAGCTTTTCCAGCTTTTGCGAGTTTAGTGTACCAAAGGTACACAAGATCTCCACTTCCGGCTGCAGCAGCCTGCGCAGTTTGCTGCGGTCATTTTTGCCTTCGACGATAATATGAATCAAGGTCATCACCTCTATCAATAATTGTATAGGATGCGCCTCTTCCTATGCAAAAACACGAGTACGCGAAACTGCTGACACCCTGTATATACTTCGGTTATAATGATTCTAGCTTGCCTGCAAAACCGGAAGCAAATGATAAATTACTGAATTGTAATGAATACACCAATTGTGCTGAATTTGACTCAGCAAATGCAAAAGAATGGAGGGGAAACAAGATGGATTGGCAGGTATGGAGTGAATTTTTCAGGCAGAACTGGCTGATCATTCTGGTTGCCCTGATTATATTGTTTATGGTCATCAATCTGGTCAAAACGGTGATCAAATGGCTGATCGTCATTATTATCGTTGTTGCCGTGTTCATATATAGCGGTATTTCCATGGATCAGATTCGTGATACGGTCTCCGGAGTAACCGGGCAGACGGTGGCGGCTCTGCAGGAGCAGGCCATGGATGTGATGAAAGATGAAGCAAAGAGTGCCCGCTTTATTCAAAATGGGGATGGAACGTATACGATCAAGACCGAGACGGTTGAACTGAAAGGAACACCGGGAGCAGGCAAAGTTGGTGTGACCTTCCGCGGAGTGCCGCTGGGAGAATGGGAGATCAATAGTACGATCCGTTCGCTGATCGACCAGGCCAAGCAAAATACAGCTGCAGGAGCTTCTTTCTGATGAGCAGCATGGACATAACCAGAGGAGGAAGTGACGTATGGAACTGAGCAGTATTCAGGCATTATTTGATAGCAGTCTGGTCTCCTGTCTGTTGTATGCCATTGTGCTGCTGTCCGTGCTGCAGGGGATACGCCATGGCGTTATCCGCTCGGCTGGCCGGTTGTTCTCCTGGGCTGGGCGGACACTGCTGACTATTCTGGCGATCATTCTGGCTGCTCCTTTTGCATTATGGTCATCGCCGCATGTGCAGACCTGGGCAGAGCAGGTATCGTCATCTGTCCCGCAGGGCGAACTGAAGTGGTGGTGGGAAATGTATTACTCGGCGGTCTACCTGATCTCGGAGTTCTCGCTGCTGCGCTTTGTCGTGCTGTTTATGCTGAGCTATGTCGTAGCCAGCATTTGCTTTTCCCTGCTGGCTGTACTGCTGCTGCCGGAGAGATGGCGGCAGGGAGGACTGCCTGCGGAAGAGCGGCGTTCTTCGTGGTTTAGCCGTGTGCTGGGCGGCGGAATCGGTTTGGTAAACGGACTGCTGCGCTGCGGGATCGTGATTCTGGTGTTATTTATCGCGATCAGCCTGTATCCAAACACAAGAATGTCCTCTTATGTGGAAGCTTCCTCGCTCTATAATCATACGGTGACAGCTGTTGTGCAGCCGTTGACCGGTTCCTTTATCAAGGATACGCTGCCGGTATTCACCAGTGCAGTGGAGCAGGAACTGACAGGTATTTTCCAGCGCAAATACGATGTAGTGGACCGCAGCATTCCGGCGGATATCGAGGAAGCGGCGGCATCGATCGTCTCGGATGCCAGTGGAACGGAAGACAAGGCCCGGCGTCTGTATGACTGGGTCGGCTCGCGGGTGAGTTATGACTATGGCAAAGTAGCGGATTACGAGCAGCGAGGCGTATGGCATGAACAGACACCGGAAGATACATTTGCTACCCGCATGGGTGTATGTATCGACTATGCCCGTCTCTATGCCGTAATGGCCCGTTCACAGGGAATTGACGTGCGTGTCGTTACGGGGCTGGGATATAACGGCAAGGGTGGTTATGGACCGCATGCCTGGAATGAAGTCTATCTGCCGGATCAGCAGCAGTGGATTCCGCTTGATCCGACATGGGCATCCGCAGGCAACTGGTTCAACCCGCCCAAATTCGCAGAGACACATATCGAACAAAGCGTGTTATAAGCTTTAAGCTGCAGGTCTTAAGCGAGCCTGCAGCTGATGGATTTGCAAACGCGAAATTTCTCATTAGCCTGCTGGCTATGCTAATATAATACATGTTGAGTCGTAGAGCCCAAAACCGTACAATACAGAGCCTTTTATAAAGGTTGGTCTGTGAATAGCGGCGCATATACAGGTTTACTCCGGTAAATACGAACGATTAGGCATCATAAAGCAGTGCCTTTCCCCAAAGAAGGCGCTGCCTTATGATGCCGTTAAGAAGAAGGAGAAAGATCAAGAAATGAAAAAATCGGGTATTGATGAGTCGTCCAAGCGCGAACTCCGAAATCAACGTCAGTTCTCTATCCGTCTGAACGTTTTCTTTTTTGCGACATTTATTGTATTTACGGTGCTGATTGTCCGGCTTGCGATACTGCAATTTGTTGAAGGACCGACACTGCGGGAAAAGGAAGCAAGTATCTCAACCAAAAGCACGCCGATCCCGCCGATTCGCGGAAATATTATGGATGCCTCGGGTAAAGCACGGATTGCCTATTCGACATCGTCACAGTCGCTCTACTTTACAATGACCAAGAACTATGCATTAGAGCAAAACAAAACGGAACTGTATGATATTGTTGGCAAACTTAAAAAAGTCTTCAACAAATATGGTGATCCAAATGAAAAAATGACTGCCGAACAGATCATCAAAGCAATGGATATTAATTCTAAAGTACAATATGGATACACGCCACGAAGAATTAAAAAGAACCTGACAAATGAAGAAATTGCCCATTTCTTGGAACATAAGGATGAGTTTAAAGGAATCGAGATTGTTGAAGAAAGTGTACGTCATTATGATACCGATCAGGTGGCGACGCAGACCGTGGGTTATTTGCGTCAGTTCAGTAGCGTTAGTTCTAAGATAGATTATTATGACCTTAAATCTGATATAACAGAGCCGGATGAGAAATATCTCTCTACAGAATATGTCGGTGTAGATGGCATTGAATACGCGTATCAAGATGATCTACGTGGTAAAAATGGTCTAAAAACAACACCTGTTAACGCATTAAATCGGCCTATTGGCAGATCGGAATTAACAGCTCCCCAAAAAGGGAACAATGTCTGGCTGACAATTGATAAAAACGTACAGATGGCTACTCAAAAAGCGATTACAGATCAGCTCGCTTATCTTCAATCGTATCGTAGCGGAAGCGCACAGGCGCGTAATGCTCAGACAGGCTATGCGGTGGCGATGGAAGTGAATACAGGCAAAGTGGTAGCAATGGCAAGTATGCCGGACTACGACCCTAACATCTGGGAAAATATGACAAATGATAAGTACAAGGAAATACTACCTCGTCTTGCAAATGGTACAATTAAAGAAGTTTATCGTGAAGGGCATGCTTCTTCGATGGTATTGATGGGGTCTGTTATTAAGCCTCTTACTGTATTGATTGGTTTAAAAGAAGGTGTGATTACGCCTTACAGTCAGTATCAGGATAGAGGATATGCTGAATTTGGTAAAGAAGGCCATGAGGCAAGGATTCGTAATGCTAGCGGTCATGTCTACGGGCCATTGAATCCATCCACAGCTATTAAACATTCTTCCAATGCATTTATGATTGATAAAATTGGACTGCCATTATATCGAAAATATCAAGCTGACTCTATTAATGTATGGGATAAATACATGAAGGAATTTGGACTGGGCGTATCTACTAATAGCGGACTGCCAGGTGAAAGCGCCGGTTCAGGCGAGTATATGAACCTGGAAGCGGCAGGTAGTGCGCAGGCAGCGATGGCCTTTGCTTCCTTTGGCCAGCAGGGTAAATACACGACACTGCAGCTGGCACAATATGTTACGACGCTCGCCAACAAAGGCAAACGTCTGAAGCCGCAATTTGTCAGCAAAATTACCGATGCCGAAGGCAATACAGTAAAAGAATTCAAACCGGAAGTTGTCAATACGATCAATCTGCCGGATGAATATTGGAACACAGCCATCAACGGCATGCGCAGTGATGTCGCTGTATTTAAGGATTATCAGTATGATGTAGCCCGTAAAACAGGTACATCCGAGCAATCCATTTATGGACATACCGTGGATAACGGTGTATTTATTGCCTTTGCCCCGCGGGAGAACCCAAAGCTGGCAGTAGCCGTGGTTATTCCGGAAGGTGGATTCGGAGCGCAAAGTGCAGCGCCTGTAGCACGCAAAATATTTGAAGCCTATGATCAAGAATACGGTTTGGATGGAACTCCTCATAAAACAGACGAAAAATAAAAAAAATGTAAAAAAAGCAAAACAATACAATGTTTTGCTTTTTTTTACATTTTTATTTCTTTATGGTATAATCGAAATGCAGTAAAAAAACTTACATAGAAAGGAATTTTTTAAATGCAAAGTAATTTAAAGAAAGTAGTCATATCAGCTGTATTTGTTTCTAGTTTATTTCCAATTAGTATCATGCATGCGGATAGTTTAACCGTCGTAGAGGATAGTTATACACCAGATACTAACGGAGTCCCTCCAGTTCTTATTAGCAGCCCAAATGTAAAAGAGCAGCAAATTAATACGCAAGAATATAGAACACATGATCTTGGAGACATTACAGCCCCTATATATCACCAAGGATCTGTAAGAGTTCAAATATTTCCAAAAGGTGACGGTTTAGTACAAGTACGAATGTTCAAAAAAGAGAATAATCAATTAATTGAAATTACATCTCAGCTCGTAAATGCGAAAAATGGTAAAAGTTCTGATGTATACTTTAATGCTTCAAATTATGGATATGTCTATTTTGGTGCATCATCATATGATGGAAATGTTACAGGTAAATTTAATGTTATTTGGTAAATTCAATGTTTAAAGGAGAAATTATAATGAATATAAAAAAATGTATGCTTAGTGTTTCAATTTCGAGTGCTCTTTTACTTACTGCCACACCCATCTATGCGGCAGATAATAGCTCGCCAAATAACTATATAGAATTGAATCCAAGTGATTTACAAAACAGTCATTCACCTATTATTGTTCCTTCTCCAATTAATGAAGGCGGAGTTACAACTCAAGATTATAGAACTTATAAATTCAGTGAAAATACATTCTCACAAGAGTTCTATGCTCCTGGTGTAATTACTATAACCTTATACCCAGAAAAAACTGAGGAAATAAGACTAATAGTGTATAGAAATGTTGATGGGATGCATGTAGCAACACCTTTCAATAGGTATGTAAACGTTACGGCAGGGCAACCTCAAACGATCAAAGTGCAAGTTACAGGATATACTAGTGTGTCTTTAAATAGTCATTACCAAGTAGGTAAATTTGACATTATGTGGTGATTGTATATAAAACAATAATTATTCAAGAGGAGCTTCCTATATTTATTAGGAAGCTCCTCTTAAATAATTGCTAGATCAAGTTGACTACTAAAATACGTGTTCAAGTTGTTGCTGTATAAAATAATAGTTGGAAATCAATAAAGTAAAGTGAAAAGGTTGATAACTGGTAGTCGATTTATGATTATAAAAGTAAATATTGGAATAACAGTAAAGAAGCCTCCTTAATTTAAATAAAGAGGCTTCTTTACTGTTGCATTATCATAACAGACCTAGGACTAAATTTTAATTTCCTGCCCAGTCATAGGCACCAATGCTACCTACAGCTCTTCCATCAACTATAAAAAATAAAGGTATGCCTGTAGGTAGACCTTTAATATACTTGGATCCAGCGCTAGAAAAGCTAGTAGAACCGTAAGATTGGTATGTACCATTAGAACCAACACTAGCCACATAAATAGTAAAGTTACTAGAAGAAGATGGTATCCAATTGATGCGTACAGTACTATTGCTAAGAGTAAAATTCCCAAAATTATAATTGTTGGAAACATTCAATTTACCATCAACTATAACTCTGTTACCAGAAGCTAAGGTGCTTGTTCCCTCTACATTTGGAATAAAAGATGCAGATGAGATTAATCCATTCTGGATATAGTTTGAACTATCCAGTTCTGTAGAGGCTGCTAAAGTAATGTTTGCTCCTTGAAGTAACAAAGTAGCAGTAAGTGCAGATGTAGCTAGTAGTTTAAATAAATTAGATTTCATTTTGTCCTCCTGTTTATGTAATTTAATGGTTCTTTTTAAATATAACGATATAAAATGATAAAATCAAGAATTAAGCTTTATGCTATAATATCAAGCTTTCAAATTTGCTGAAATTATATCTTGTGTGATTATTATTTTAAATCTTTTGAACTCAATTTTTTGATTTAAGTGAGATATTTATGTAATTAATTAAAATAAAGTATATTTTAAATGTAATATATGTTGAAAAAATATATGTTGAAAATATATGGCATTCAAATGGTATTAAAAAATTTGATGTTATATTAGTTTGTATGTTACAATTAAAATGAAATATATTACATAATTTATTTAAAAAGGAGATTGGTACTATGATTGGAAAAAGAATTTTTAGTTTAGCATTAATTAGCGGTTTAATTATGGTATCAAGCACAGCTACAGCTTCATCGAGTTTGACGAATACAAGTAATTCTCCTGAATCTCCTATAGGTTTTGGGAACGTAGCGTCTAAAGGTGAATCTACTACTCAAGAATTTCGTACATATTCCTATCCTGGAAAGTCCCCAAGCATTTATTCACCAGGTACAATAGGTATTCAGATAGTTCCTGAGACGCCCGGAGATATTTATGTTTATGTTTATAAAGTGAACTCTGATGGAAGCGAAGCTTCTGCAGGACTTACAAGATTTGATGGTGGGGTAGGGAATGTTTCAAAAGTATATAAATTTAACGTACCAGGTTATGTGAGATTTGAAGTTCGTGATATTAATGGTGGACATGGAAAATATAATGTAGTATTTTAATCGGAAAAATATTACATTAAGACCTTTAAAATGCAGAATTAAATTCTACATTTTAAAGGTCTTTTTATATAAAATCAAAATTGCTACCTTTAATCTTAGAAATATTTTTATGATCAGTTCTTTATATCCATAAATTGGAAAATATAGATAGATATACAGAACTAATCATAAATATTTTTTACAGATCAAGAAAGTTTTTAGAAAAATATAAGAAGATGAATATATTTTTAAGTGAGATTTGTTCCTAAGCTTGTTTATGCTAAAATGAAGAGATAGTTACATATAATAGTACCGTTCAGTGTTTGCTAAGATTTTCGATATATTTAATTATTATTTACAGGAGGGTTTTCTGGTCAATGAAAAAGATAGGTTCATCCGAATCGGAGGAATTTGAAGAGAGTCATCGGCGCCAATTTTCAATCCGGCTGAATATTTTCTTTTTTGCTACTTTTCTTATATTCACTGTGTTGGTGGTACGTCTGGCTATTTTGCAATTTGTGGAAGGTCCGACACTGACCGAAGAAGAATCGAGTATTACTAATAACGAGACACCAATTCTGCCGAGCCGTGGAATTATCTATGATGCTTCCGGTTCCAAGATCGCTTATTCGATTCCGACACAATCGCTGTATTTCACGCTAAATAAAGATTACCAGCTGGAAAAGAACAAACCAGAGTTTTACAAAATTGTCGGAGATCTGAAACGTGTATTTAACACGTATGGTGATCCAGATAAGAAAATGTCAGCTGACGAGATTATTGATGCAATGGATATTACGTATCGCAAAAATTTTGGCTACACACCGCGCCGGATTAAAAAGGATCTCAGCAATAAGGAGATTGCTTATTTCCTGGAGCACAAGAGTGACTACAAAGGAATCGAAGTTCGCGAAGAAAGCATTCGTCAATACAGCCCGGATCGTGTAGCTGTTCAGACAGTTGGTTATCTTAAAGGGTTCTCAGGAGTTAAAGGGGACAAAAATTATCAGGGTGGTTTGGTCAAATATAGAAACAGAGCTCAGCTTACAGGTGCCAAGGAAATGTATATGGATACGGAGTTTGTAGGTACAGATGGTCTGGAGTATATGTACCAGGATGAACTGAGAGGGAAAAATGGCGTACGCAGCACACCTGTTAATGCAATGAACCGTGCTGATGGACGTGATACATTGTTACCTCCTCAGAAAGGCCACAATCTGTGGATGACTATCGATAAAAATGTGCAGCTCGCGACTCAGCAGGCAATCACAAATCAGGTTGCCCAGCTGCGTTACCAAAAAGGTGCCGGTAATGCGCTGACCGGATATGCGGTAGCGATGGAAGTACAGACCGGCAACGTAATCGCGATGGCTAGTATGCCGGATTATGATTCCAATATATGGTCGCAGTCGCCGTCACAGCAGCAAATTGCCGATCTGGAACCCATTTACCCGAACGGAACGATCCGGGAGATTTATAATGGACGTCGTGCATCTTCCATGGTATTGCTGGGTTCCGTTATCAAGCCGCTCAGCGTCATGATCGGTCTGAAAGAAGGATTATTTACTGCAGATACATGGTACTATGATCGCGGTTATGCCGAATTTGGTAAAGCAGGTCATGAAACCAGAGTACGAAATGCCCTGGGAGAAGTGCTGAATTCATTAAATCCAACAAGAGCTATTGAAAAGTCTTCCAATGCCTTTATGGTTGATATGGTTGGTAAGCAGCTGGTGGTTAAACATGGCAGCAAGGCCATTGATGTATGGGATAAATACATGAAAGAATTTGGTCTTGGCGTAACAACTCAGAGCGGTCTGCCTTATGAGAGTGAAGGCCGTGGCGAGTATACCAACCTTAAGGCAGCAGGTAGTGTACAGGCAGCGATGGCATATGCTTCCTTTGGTCAACAGGGACGTTATACGACGCTCCAGCTTGCCCAGTATGTCACCACCATTGCCAACAAAGGCAAGCGCCTGAAACCGCAGTTCGTGAGCAAGATTACGGATGCCAAAGGCAATGTCGTAAAAGTAACCAAGCCGGAAGTGCTGAATACCGTCGATTTCCCGCCAGAGTACTGGAACACAGTCATTAACGGAATGCGCAGTAAAGTGGAAGCGCTGAATGGCTACCGCTATGATGTAGCCCGTAAGACCGGTACATCCCAGCAGTCCGTATACGGCAAAATTGTCGATAACGGTGTATTTATCGCTTTTGCTCCGCGTGATAATCCAAAGCTGGCCGTGGCAGTAGTCATTCCGGAAGGCGGCTTCGGTTCCCGAAGTGCAGCACCGGTAGCGATCAAAATCTTCGATGCCTATGATCAGGAATACGGCCTGGATGGCATTCCAAAGAAAAAGACGGCCACTACAGACGAGGCGGCTGTTGAAGAGCCCGTGCAGTAAGCAGCCCGTAATGTACGGGATGATCATTACCTCAGCGCAACTTTTAAACGACTGAAGCTATTCACGCTGTATCGTCAGACTCTCTCCCCTTTATCGGGAGAGAGTCTTTTTTTGATATATTCCGGCTTTATTTTGGCACTTGCAATTTGACATTTTACCCCTTAAAATTTGCATCAGGGAAACATTATTTCCATATATAAAAATAAAGTCATATAGGAAATACTTTTGTTGCTAAGCAATAGTCAAAAAAGACAAGATATACTTCATAGCGTCAAATCCATGCATGCGATTCATTTTTACAGCAAAAGTATGATTCACTTTCACAGCAAATTTCTACAGTAAAAGGAGAGAGATTATGAAGTGGGATGTACAGGTTCAAAATAAAAGCCTGATTCATAGGCTATCCAAACACAAAATTCGGCAGCGTAAAAACAGGCTGTCTACAGTTGGATCTGCAGCTCTGCTGCTCCTGCTCATCGTGATACTGACAGGCTGCAACAATAATCCATTTGCTTCGGAAAATGCTGCAGCCGATCAGGGAGCAGGTAAATTCCGGATTACCGCCACAACCGGTATGATTGCGGATGCAGCTCGTCAGGTGGGCGGAGAGCATGTATACGTCACCGGCCTGATGGGGCCCGGCGTCGATCCGCATATGTACAAAGCTTCCCAGGGAGATATCCGCAAGCTGGATGAAGCCGACCTCGTGCTGTACAACGGACTGCATCTGGAAGGAAGCATGACGAATATTATGGAAAAGATGAGCCGAACCCGCAATGTAGCCGCTGTTACTGCCTCCATCCCTGCCAGTGAGCTGCGGCAGAGCGAAGAGAATGCAAGCGAGCATGATCCGCATATCTGGTTTGATGTGCGCCTGTGGATGCAGTGTGTCGAGCAGATTCGCGATTCACTCATCGCCGCTGATCCTGATCATGCACAGGATTATCAAGCCAACGCTGCAGCCTATCTGGCTGAACTGAAGCAGCTGGATGAGGATGTACGGGAGCAGATAGCCTCTATTCCACAGCAGAGCAGAGTGCTGGTGACCGCTCATGATGCTTTTGGCTATTATGGAGATGCGTATAACATTGAAGTGCGCGGATTGCAGGGAATCAGTACCGCTTCGGAATACGGTTCCCGGGATGTCAGCGAACTGCGCGATATGCTGGTGGAGCGTAGTATCAAAGCCGTCTTCGTTGAAAGTAGTGTGCCCGCACGCTCCATGGAAGCCATTATCGCCGGAGCAGCACAGCAGGGGCATATGGTAAATATTGGCGGTGAATTGTACTCCGATGCACTCGGTGAACAGGGCAGCGATGCCGGAGACTACATCGGTATGGTTCGCCATAACACGGATACCATCGTCAAGGCACTCCGGTAAAGGACAGGACAAAGCAGAGTAATGGGAAGCACAAACTGTCTTTTTTACAGCCGCTTGTCATAACAGATTGCCGATGACAGAAAACTCGCTGCTGATTGGATGAAACGGATATTCTTTCTTCGAAACCAGGTCAAATACAGCCCGGATTAATAGAATGTATGGATATAAATCATCTTCACACTAACGATAAAGGGAGGAATCAAAATGAATACAAAGCCTGTTAATCTACCGATTCACACAGCAGTCAGTCCGCTGAATGCCCAGAGCATCACTGTGGCCTACCACAAAAAGCCCGTTGTACAAAATGTATCTTTTACCCTTGATGAAGGTCGATTGGTCGCCTTGATCGGACCGAATGGAGCCGGCAAATCGACACTGCTCAAAGCAATGCTTGGACTGGTGCCTGCGATCAGCGGAGAAGTGAGCATCTACGGCAAGCCATATGCCAGCCAGCGCAAACGGATTGGTTATGTGCCCCAGCGCGAGTCGGTCGACTGGGATTTCCCAACCAATGCGCTCGATGTGGTACTCATGGGCACCTATGGACGTCTCGGCTGGTTCCGTCGTCCGGGGCGGCAGGAGCACGAGATTGCGCTGGAATCGCTGTCCAAAGTAGGCATGGCCGATTATGCGGACCGCCAGATCAGCCAGCTGTCCGGGGGACAGCAGCAGCGTGTATTTCTGGCCCGGGCACTGGCCCAGCAGGCCGATCTGTATCTGATGGATGAACCGTTTGCCGGTGTGGATGCCGCAACAGAGAAAGCGATTATTACGCTGCTGGAGCAGCTCAAGCAGCAGGGCAAGACTGTGCTGGTCGTGCATCATGATCTGTCGACGGTTGAATCCTATTTTGACGATGTACTGCTGCTGAACCGGGAGCTGATCGCTGCCGGGCCGGTGGAGAACGTATTTAACACCGAGATGCTGCAGCGTACCTATGGCGGTCGACTGACCTTTTTGCAGGATAGCGGCAGCATGATTATGGCGGGGAAATAAGGAGGGATTACATTGCTGGATATGCTTGTCTATATTATGAACGATCCCAATGTACGCTGGATTATCCTCGGCTGCATGCTGCTTGGTCTCAGCAGCGGTGTGATCGGTTCCTTTATGGTGCTGCAAAAGAAGAGCCTGATCGGCGATGCGCTGGCTCATGCGGCACTGCCGGGAATCTGTATCGCTTTTATGCTGCTCGGAGTCAAATCGACCGCAGGCTTCCTGATTGGAGCATTAATCGCCGGCATGCTGGCGACGGTAGGTATTCGCTGGATTACCGAACATTCCCGGATCAAGCAGGATGCGGCAATGGGCATCATTTTATCGTTTTTCTTTGGGATTGGGGTGCTGCTGCTTACCCGTATTCAGCATAGCGGCAACGGTGGACAGAGTGGACTGGACAAGTTCCTGTTCGGTCAGGCCGCCTCAATGATGCGGGAAGATCTGTATCTGCTAACCGGCATAAGCATCTTACTGATTGCTGTCTGTACCCTGCTGTTCAAGCAGTTCAAGCTGGTGAGCTTTGACCGCGGCTTTGCACGCGGACTTGGCTGGCCGGTCGTCTGGCTGGAGCAGATCATTCTGCTGCTAACAGTGCTTGTCGTCGTGGCAGGCATTCAGGCCGTCGGGGTAGTGCTGATGTCTGCGTTGTTGATTACACCCGCTGTAGCTGCACGCTACTGGACAGACCGGCTGCATATTATGGTTATCCTGGCTGGTATCTTTGGCGCGGTCAGCGGAGCGGCAGGCACGGTATGGAGCAGTATGGTATCCCAGCTGCCGACGGGACCGGTCACGGTGCTGGCAGCGACGCTCATATTTGCAGTGTCCGCTTTATTCGCACCACGCCGCGGATGGGTCGCTCGTCTCTGGCAGCAGCGGCAGAACCGGCTGGAATGGCAAAAGCAGGGAGGGGTATCTCATGAGCAGTGACTTCTGGATTATGCTGACGGCAGCACTGATGTCAGCGTGCTGCGGGCTGCTGGGATGCTTTCTGATTCTGCGTAAAATGGCATTGATCGGGGATGCGATCAGCCATGCGGTACTGCCGGGGATTGCTATTGCTTTCCTGCTGAGCGGTGGACGTGATTCGATGGCCATGATGATCGGGGCAACTGCACTGGGGCTGATCGCTGTATTTCTGATCCAATGGCTGCAGAGTTCAGGCATTCAATCGGATGCCTCGATCGGTATTATTTTCACCGCATTGTTCGCGATTGGTGTCATTCTGGTCAGTCTGAATGCGCGTAATATCGATCTGGATCTGGACTGTGTATTGTTCGGGGAAATTGCCTATGTACAGTGGGATACCTGGATGATGAGCGGCATGGATATGGGTCCGCGTTCGGTGTGGATGCTGGGATTTGCGCTGCTGGTCATTCTAACGCTGCTCGGTCTGTTTTACAAGCAGTTCAAAATCACTGCCTTTGATCCGGCAATGGCGGCAGCCTGCGGTATCCCGGTGATGGTGTTCCATTATCTGCTCATGGGCATGGTCTCGATGACGTCAGTTGCTTCCTTTGAAAGTGTTGGCGCCATTCTGGTCGTAGGCATGCTGGTCATACCGGCCGCTACCGCCTACCTGCTCACAGACCGCCTCGGCAGAATGCTGATCTACAGCGTCATTGTCGGTATCGTTAGCTCGATTGTCGGCTATTACACCGCCTATGTGCTTAACGCCTCCATCGGCGGCAGCATCGTAACCGTGGCGGGTATCCTGTTCATCATTACGTTCCTGTTATCTCCACGTCATGGCATTCTGTTCCGCAAACTGCAGCATTTGAAGCTAAATAAAACGAGTTTGGATCATGATATGAAATAAAGCAAATGCCTTGGATTTTATGAGTAGTAAATAAATATAGACCGAGAATAAAGTGAAAAAACGAAGGCGATTGGTTCCTGTATGGATTCCGGTTGTCTTCGTTTTTTTTGTAGGAAGTCAATAAATTGACTTTAAGATCTGCCCAACCACATTTGCTTTGAAACAGCAGGGTCTTCAAAAATTTTGTCCTTTAAAGTAAAGGTAACTTTCCAAAAGTCTTTTTTCCACCTTTCATAATCAGGCTCTATATAACTGAGCAAACTTAACATTGCCTCTGTATCAGAAGGAGCCAGATCAATTAGTATATTATTATGGAAAATACCAGTAAGACCATGCTCTATGGAAAGTCGGCAATTTTTAAAAAATTCAAGCGAATAGTAAGAGAATTCACCTTGAAAATAGCCAGGTAAGATTTGTAAAACTGGAGTTCCCAGATAAATATGAATATCCTGTGGATTGACAAAATGAAGAGGTACAAAAGAGCCAGTCTGTTCTTCATAACTTTCAAAAACATGTCCTTCCGATTGCCAAGAAAGTAATGCTTCTAAAAAAGAATAATAAATATTGGAAAAGTGATCTCTAATATAATGAATAGTATTCGTATCTCGATCAGTCAGCGGATTGGAGGTATCAATCAGTATAGCGACAGGATAAGGGGCTGTAGAGGATAGGGACGGTGGGAGCTGAACATGAAGTTCTCCTTCCCAGCATCCATACTTTTCACTATATTGAAGGTGATTGATTGTATTAGTCATGATTAATTGTACTCCTATTGTTTATTTTCAACATATGTCTAAGAAAACAGCATATCGTTGACGTTTGGTAAGATCATCTATAGACTACTTAATGAAAAAGAGGTTGATTTTGTTAAGCAGATAGTTGCAGTAAAAATATTACTCAGTATTAATAATACTATTATTGTAGTACCTTTTAAATAAAGAAAATGGATGGAGGAACACCCCGCAATGACAACACGCAAATACAAATTGCTCGCACTTGATATGGATGGAACACTGCTCAACGACAATCATGAGATCACCCTGGAAACGAGCAAATGGATCAATAAAGCGATGGACGAAGGCATTCATGTCTGTCTCTCGACCGGTCGTGCAGCCAGCAGTGCACTGCCGTATGGACAGGAACTGGGACTGGAGACGCCGATGGTGACCGTGAATGGCAGTGAAGTATGGAAATCACCGCGTGAGCTTTACCGCCGCACCCTGTTGGACCCGGCGCTGGTACGCCAGATGCACGACCTGGCGATGGAAAAGGAAGTATGGTTCTGGGCCTATTCGGTCGAGCGTCTGTATAACCGTGACCGCTGGCTGGAAAATACACCGCTGGAACAGGTGGAATGGCTCAAATTTGGCTATAATACCGAAAATGACCAGCTTCGTCACGAGATTCTGATGGCGCTGCAGGATATGGGCGGACTGGAAATCTCCAACTCCTCTCCTTACAATCTGGAAATCAACCCGCTCGGCATTAACAAAGCGGCAGGAATCGCCGAAGTGTGCCAGCTGCTGAATATCGATATGTCCGAAGTGGTCGCTGTCGGTGACAGTCTCAACGATCTCGCAGTGATCCAGGCTGCGGGACTTGGCGTAGCGATGGGCAATGCCCAGGAGACCGTCAAATCCGAAGCCGATCTGGTCGTCGCCAGCAACAATGATGATGGGATCGTCGAAGTGATTCGCGATCATATCCTGGTCTAACCTGCATAAGTCTCCACATTCTCCGCACAATTTGAAACCAATGTGTCATTTGGACAGTATACAGGTATACAAATAGTAGAGTATATCTGCAGAAGCAGGCGAACAGGTCTGTTTCTGCGGAAGCGCAGCTAAAGTTAGAGTATACCTTGCGCTGTGAAGATACTTCTTGAATGAACATGGATGATCATGTGCCAATCCGGATAGTCCGGATCGGACAAAGGAGAGAGATGACAGATGGAAGTTATAGGTTGGATACTGGTCATTGCCCTGTTTGTAATCGGGATGCTCGGAACGATCTATCCCGTATTACCGGGAGCATTGGCAATATATTTTGCATTTTTTGTATACGGATGGTTTTTCTCGTTCGCTGAATTTGGACCGTGGTTCTGGATTATCCAGACGGTTATTGTTATTGCCCTGTTTGTGGCAGATTATCTGGTCAGCGCCTATGGGACCAAAAAGTTCGGAGGCACGAGGCTATCGGTCATCTTGTCCACGATTGGTCTGATTATCGGACCGTTTGTGATTCCGGCTTTTGGTCTGATTCTGGGTCCATTGATCGGGGCACTCGCCGGTGAGCTGATCAGCGGCAAGAACTTCCAGACGGCACTCAAAGTCGCCTGGGGAACGATGCTTGGACTGCTGTCCAGCGCGGTCGTGAAGATCATTCTCCAGCTGGGCATGATTATCATCTGGATTATCTGGATTGTCCAGCATTAAGCGGATGTACATTGCGAATTACGCAGAAGCTTGTCTATAATAGTAATGCTGACGTAAGACGACGACCGGAAGGCGAATCAGCCTTCCGGTTTTTTGTGCCGATTTGGTTACATAGACAGTCCGCAGGTCTCTGGATGATGCAGATGAATCCTACCGTACCAGCCAATAGGCAGCAGGCGGCAGAGCAATGAATATAATGAGATGATCCGAATACTGTGCATCCATGATGTGACATGAGAGAAGGGGAACTATTTTGGCTAAGGCAGAATCATTTATCAAAGGAACGATCATCCTGGCCGTGGCGGCACTGGTCGCCCGTGTACTGGGACTGGCACAGCGCGTACCGCTGGAGCATTTACTCGGTTTTACCGGGGATGCGGCATTTTCGATTGCCAACAATGTGTACCTGATGCTGCTGGCGGTTGCTACCGCAGGCATTCCGAGCACACTCAGTAAAATGGTGTCCGAGCGTTATGCGCTGGGACGCCCGCATGAAGCGCAGCGCATTTATTATGCGGCGCTGCTGTTTGCCGGAGCGGCGGGTGTGGTGATAACGCTGCTGCTGTATTTTGGAGCGCCGTATTATGCGGCAATGTCCAAGGAGCCGGCGGCGGCTCTGTCCCTGCAGGCCATTGCTCCATCCCTACTGCTGTTCCCGGCAATCGCCATGATGCGCGGTTATTTCCAGGGGCGCAATATGATGATAGCGGGCGGTATATCACAGATTGTGGAGCAGTTTGCCCGTGTATTCACGGCTATTTTGCTGGCGTATCTGCTCGTACGTATCGGTTATGGTGATGTGGAAGTAGCTGCTGCCGCTTCATTCGGCAGTGTGCTCGGCAGTATCGGTGCTTTTGCGGTCATGATCTACTTTACCCTCAAGCTGCGCAAACAGGATGCAGCCAGCCGCATGGAAATGAAAAAGATCGGCGAAGAATCGGTCATCCCTCTGGGTCAGATTTACAAGGATATATTCAAATTATCCATACCGATTGTTATTGCCTCGCTGACGATTCCGGCAGTCAATATTATAGACAGTTCGATTATCAAACCGCTGCTGATCGACCAGGTCGGCAATCTGGCAGCGACCGCTTCTCTTGGTATTCTGGGACAGCGTGCACAGAGTATTGCAGGGATTCCGCCGATTCTGGCTATCGCGCTCAGTACCTCACTGATCCCGATTATCTCGGCAGCCTATGCCCGCAAAGAACAAGAGAATCTGCAAAAGCAGATGACTCTGGCGCTGCGGATCTCGGTATTGACCGGGGTGCCGATCGTGCTGATGCTGGCGACGGCAGCCTACTGCATTAATGGACTGCTGTTCAGTGCGCATGACAGCGGCGGGGCAGATGCACCGAGCATTATTGCGCTGCTGACGATTTGTACAATTTTCCAGATTACGATGATGACGAGCAACTCGATGCTGATCGGGATTAACAAAGTCAATCTGTCGATGGTTCACGTACTGGCCGGGATTGCTCTTAAGCTGGTACTGAGTCTGGTGCTGTCGCAATTTTTCGGCATTTACGGCATTATTTCGGCAACCGGATTATGCTTTGTGCTGATTACGATATTGAATCTGCGTTCGCTGCATCAGGTGGTCAACTTCTCCGTACTTGGCAGCCGCTGGCCGGGCTTCCTGATCACCGTCGTGCTGCTCGGTCTGGTCGGTCTCGGGCTGAATCAGGCAGGGATCGGATTGACGGCCTGGATGAACGACAGGGTTGCATTTTTCCTTGGTTGTTGTATGGTAGGAATAGCGACACTGGTATTGTATCCGGTGATGTTGGTGATCCTGCGCGTGGTGCGTGCAGAAGAATTGTCCTCGTATCCGGGACCGCTGCGCAAGCTGCTGTCACCGCTGATGCGTCTGCAATCCCGCAAAGGCTGATCATTCATTATAAATAAAGGAGGATTTATCTCTATGCAAATGATTACAACAAGCGAAAGCTTTTATACAGCAATTAACTCTCCCAAGCTGACGGTTGCCGTCTACAAGGCCGACTGGTGTGTAGACTGCAAATTTATCGATCCATTCATGCCTGAAGTCGAAGCCAATTATGCAGATCGTCTTCAATTGGTGGAAGTGGATGTAGAAAGCGTAGGCGATGTAAGCCAGGAGCAGAATATCCTGGGTATTCCGAGCTTTGTCGCTTATGCGAGTGGTAAAGAACTGGTTCGCTTCGTCAACAAAGCCCGCAAATCCCGCCAGGAAATCGAACAGTTCCTGGACCGCGCGGTGGCTGTGTATGAGACGCTTAATACTCAGGCAGCCGAGTAATATAGCAAGGCGGTACAGCAGCAAGACAGCAAAACTAAAACGCATGTATCATTGGCAGCGCAGATAAGCTTGCACGTGAGAATAATAATTTGAATAAAAGCAGCCTTTTCCAATCCTGAGACTTGTCGGGCATGGGGTGATATGCATTTACCCTGATGCTTACAGCCTATGGATATGGAAAAGGCTGCTTTTTTACGGTTGCCGATAGATCAGGGGGACATTGTATAACCGATTTCAAATGAATCCGGTATTCCCGTATCAAACATCATATCTACCGTCTTCCTGTTCTGTCATACTACAGAGATTGATCATTTTTTGTCACAAACCGGCCGCTAGGATTCGATCAGAATTGATATAATAAGATTGACTTCAAATGAACGTCACTATCATATAAATAGCGGGTGATTCTCATCATGGCAAAAAAGCCACTAATAACGATTAAGCAACTGAAATGGCTGAGCTATATCACATGTCTCGCCATGTTCCTGGCGACGATGGGCGGCCTGGTCGTGACCAAAACGGGTTCCGGTATGGGCTGTGGAGCACAGTGGCCGCTGTGTCACGGCAAATTCATCCCGGCGTACACGATCGCTTCATTGATTGAATATTCACACCGTGCAGTCAGCGGATTTGCCGGACTTACGGCACTGTTTTCCTTTATTGGATTCATGTTTTTCAATAGAAACAAAGAGCTGCGCGTGTACGCTTCATTTACTCTGTTCTTTGTCATTCTGCAGGCAATCATGGGCGCATTTGCAGTCGTATTTTCCCAATCGTCTGCCGTTATGGCACTGCACTTCGGTTTCTCGATGATCGCGTTTGCCAGCTCGTCGCTGCTCGCGTTCAGCACCCGCCGGCTGCATCTGCGGCAGATCATTCACGATATTGCCGACGAGCCTCCGGTTAGTAAAGGGTTCCGCAATCTGACCTGGTTCGCTACGATCTTTACCTATATCGTTGTGTATACAGGTGCTTTTGTGACGCATACGGATTCACGCGGCGGCTGTTCGGGCTTCCCGCTCTGTAACGGAGCCCTTGTTCCTGAACTGTCCGGCGGCGTAGCGGTAGCTTTCCTGCACCGCGTCGCGGCTGTGGCACTCGTCATCGTAATTGCCATTCTCGGTCATTATGCTTATCGTCGCCATCCGCGCAACCCGGGTATCCGCAAAATGGGCATTCTGGCCGTACTGTTCATCCTGCTGCAATTTGT
This sequence comes from Paenibacillus wulumuqiensis, assembly GCF_000971965.1. Classification (GTDB taxonomy): domain Bacteria; phylum Bacillota; class Bacilli; order Paenibacillales; family Paenibacillaceae; genus Saccharibacillus; species Saccharibacillus wulumuqiensis. The sequence continues at coordinate 187,622 of NZ_LAQP01000015.1, read as the reverse complement.
CAGCGGAGCAATCAACATCTTTACAATGGATACACCGGAAGTCTACTTCTTCGCCACCATGTCGCATACGCTGATCATCCAGTTCCTGTTCGGTATCCTCTGCTACATGAGCCTGCGCGTATGGCAGCTCAGCCGCGGCTCCTACGGCCGCCTGGCCCCGAATGCCTGGGGAGAAGGTACAAGTACCGCTGACCAGAAGACCGGTACTTTACACTAACTGATTCATAAATTGATTCGTAATTACGTTATTGATCTGTCAATTTCTATTCAGATGCATGAACAATAGACAAGCTGCACTGTCTCAAATGTATTATTAGCAGCGCAGCCCAACTGCAGATTGTAGATTTCCGCACCAAAGCCGTCCTTCATCACCGGACGGCTTTTTTATTTGCATTGAACAGAGTACATCACAATAGAGCAGTAAGAGCAGTAAGAGCAGTAAGAGCAGTAAGAGCACTTTTCCTTCCTGGACCACGCAGCAATTTCACCTTGCACTAAGCGGAGAGAAGAGAATTCTACCAATGACCGACATTTAAGAATGGAGATCGACCGCTGCAAGCGGTTATTCAAGATCTCCATTCTTAACCGGAGGAAATGGTAGAATCTCTTCTCGAAGCGGATGAACTATACATCGAACTATACACCGCTCGTCACAATAAGAGACGCTCTTACAAATACCCACCAATGAAAATGAATTTTCTTTGCATAACGATTCACCGACTCTGCCAGCCCAAGAAAAAGATCTAACATAATCCCCCTTTCCAGACGAAAAAGAGTAAGAGGCCACTTCCACCTTTTGAAAAGGAAAGCTTCCTCCTAATCTCTACCAAGCCTGTTTACCGGCGACCAGCCCTCTATTTCAGTACCTGAATATGTAACTTTTGACGAATCCCAAGTATTCTGATTAACTTTATGTGATATTTAATGAAATTTTGCTGAATTCATCGAAATTCCATATATTTTTGCTTTACAAACGATGTGATCTTCAATATACTGAGTAAAGATTTTCATTCGACGTTTTCATATTTTCTTATCGAGAGTGGTGGAGGGACTGGCCCGATGAAACCCGGCAGCCGATTTGGAAATGACCGTTAAGGTCTTATTTTCCAAATGACATGGTGCTAAATCCTTCAGAATGGCAGATGCATATTTTACAGCATCCTGCGATTTTGGCAGATGAGAAGGCAATATCTAGATGATAGAGAGCCCTTTTCTGCAAAGGGCTCTTTTTGTGTATAAAGCGGTCGCTTGAAGAAAAATTACTGAATGACAGCATAAAGGCTCGTAACCGAGCAAGCTACAAGGAGGAGGATCTGAAGCTTGATTCAACTGGAAAATTTGACCAAAACCTATGGCAAAGGCAAAAATGTAACCCCTGCCTTGTCCGAGCTGAATCTCTCGATCGAACGCGGCGAGATTTTTGGCGTTATCGGCCATTCAGGTGCTGGTAAGAGTACGCTTATACGATGTATTAATTTATTGGAACGCCCGACTTCCGGACGGGTATGGATTGATGGAGTGGACCTGACCCGTCTCAGCAAATCCGCACTGCAATCCCGCCGCCGCAAGATCGGTATGATTTTTCAGCACTTTAACTTGCTGTCCTCCGCTACGGTCTATGACAACATCGCTTTCCCGCTGCGTCTCGTCAAGACACCGGAAAAGAATGTTCGTGCCAAAGTGGAAGAACTGCTGGCTCTGGTCGGTCTGGAAGCTCATGCACGTAAATATCCGGCTCAGCTGTCCGGTGGACAGAAGCAGCGTGTCGGTATCGCTCGTGCGCTGGCAAGTGATCCGGATGTGCTGCTCTGCGATGAAGCGACTTCGGCGCTTGATCCGCAGACAACCGACTCCATTCTGAAGCTGCTGCTGGATATTAACCGCCGCTTCAACCTGACGATTGTACTGATTACACACGAAATGCATGTTATTCAGAGCATTTGTGACCGTGTAGCCGTTATTCATCAGGGAGGGATCGTGGAGAAAGGCCCTGTGGCCGAAGTGTTCCTGAAGCCGCAGCATGCTGTGACCCGCGACTTTATCAACCGGGAGTATACCCATGCCGAACTGCTTGATATCGCGCTGGATGCACCGCATGCGTCTTCCTCACTGGCCGTGAAGATTTCGTTCCTGGGTGACAAGACGTATCAGTCCATTCTGTCGCAGACCGTGCGTCAGACAGGTGTGGATTTTGCCATTATCCAGGGTACCATCTCCACACTGAAAAATGTCCCTTACGGACAGCTTATTGTTCGTTTTGAAGGGGAAGAGGCGCTGATCCGCCGTACAATTGAAATATTGACCGGCGAAGGCCTGGATGTGGAGGTGATCGAGTAATGGACGTGGGAGCACTTGATTTTACACAGGTAGACTGGACAGAGTTTGGTACAGCTACCAAGGATACACTCGCCATGCTCGGCGCTTCGGCATTGTTCACCCTTATTCTGGGACTGCCGCTGGGAGTCATCCTGTTTATGTCGGCTCGTTCCACATCACCTGTCGTACGCGTCGTATACACGGTGCTGTCGGTGATTGTGAACATTCTGCGTTCGGTACCGTTCATTATCCTGATCGTGGCACTGCTGCCGCTGACGGATAAGCTGGTCGGTACGACGATTGGTGTCAAAGGAACAATCCCGCCGCTCGTTATCGCAGCTGCGCCATTCTTTGCCAGACTGGTGGAGACGGCGCTGCGTGAAGTGGATCGCGGCGTGATCGAAGCCGCTCATGCGATGGGCGCTTCCGTATGGCAGGTTATCAGCCGCGTATTGATCCGGGAAGCGATGCCTGGACTGATTGCCGGCCTGACCGTTACGGTCGTGGCACTCGTCTCCAATACGGCAATGGCCGGTATGGTCGGCGCGGGTGGACTGGGAACGCTGGCAATTAACTATGGATATTACCGCTATGAGACAGCCGTCATGCTGGTGGCGGTTGTACTGATGGTCGTCATTGTGCAGGTACTGCAAATGATCGGCGACCGTCTGGTCATTTATTTCTCACGGAGATAGGAAAGAACAGGTACAGGCGCTGCCTGAATCGGTTCCTCCGAATTCCATATCACCAATAGATCAACCAAACTATCATAAAAGGGGCAAATATACTATGAAAAAATGGGCACTCGCTCTGATCAGCATCATGCTGATCGCTGTTGTCGCAGCTTGCGGCAGCAAAACAACTGGAGATTCCGCACAATCCGGCGCAGCTGAAGGCAGCAAAGAAGTAACACTTCGTGTCGGCGCAACCGCTGTTCCACACGCCGAGATCCTTAACCACCTCAAACCGGCTCTGGCTAAAGAAGGCATCAACCTGGAAGTGGTCGAATTCACGGATTATATCCAGCCGAACGTACAGCTGAACGATAGCAAACTGGATGCCAACTACTTCCAGACGAAGCCTTACCTGGATGAGCAAAATAAATCCCGTGGCATGAACCTGGTTACTGTACAGGGTGTACACATCGAGCCATTCGGCGGATATTCCAAAAAGTACACTTCCCTGGATCAGCTTCCTGACGGCGCAAGTATCGCCATCCCGAACGAAGTATCCAATGGTGCACGTGCACTGATCCTGCTGGCCAATAACGGCCTAATTGAGCTGAAAGACAAAACGAAGATTACTTCGGATGTAAAAGACATTACAGCTAACCCGAAAAACCTGAAATTCATACCAATGGATGCAGCGATGCTGACTCGTCAGCTGAACCAGGTAGATATGGCAATGATCAACATGAACTATGTACTTGAAGCCAAAATCGATCCTAAATCCGCACTGGTAGTGGAAGACAGCAGCGCACCATACGCGAACTATCTGGTATCCCGTGAAGACAACAAAGATTCCGATGCGATCCAAAAGCTGGCTAAAGCACTGACTTCCGATGATACCAAGAAATTTATCGAAGAGCAGTACAAAGGCGCAGTAATCCCGGCATTCGAAACGAAATAAGCATAGCAATAACCAAAATACGGTGAGCCCATAGATATGGCTCACCGTATTTTTGCATGAATAAAGCGATTGGGGAGATCGGCATTATTCCTCCATACATAATGGCTCAAATTGTGCCTGAACAACCTGAGCGAGTTCCTGCGGTCTCAGTTCGATCTGGGTACCAATCCGTCCTGCGCTGACAATCATCCGATCGAGTGACGCTGCCTGCTGATCGATAAAGGTAGGATACAGCTTTTTCATGCCTACCGGAGAGCAGCCTCCGCGGATATAACCGGTCCATTTCTGCAGTTCCTTGACCGGCAGCATATCGAGCTTTTTCTCGCCGGCAGCGCGGGCGGCCTGCTTGAGATCCAGCTCTGCACCAACCGGTATCACAAAGATATACAGTCCCTGTTTACCCTGGGTTACGAGCGTTTTATGGACCATCTCGGCAGGCTTATTGATTTTGGCAGCTACGGCATTACCGTGAATCTGGCCGTCTTCCGGATCGTATTCGTAGATTCGGTACTGAATCTGTTCCTTGTCGAGAATGCGCATGGCATTCGTTTTCTGTTTGTGGGTGCTCATGATCAGGATTCCTTTCTGCCGATAATCGTACTCTGGTTCTAATCTATCCAAAACAAAGCATGAATTCAACCGCAAAAAGAAGATTGGATGAAATCCGGAGAACCTTTTTGACATCTGCTATCACTAGTTTGTACACTATGAATAGACTCGAATTGAGTATTGATGACCAGGGAGGCATAGTATTGGAACGCAGAACCGCTCTAATTACAGGAAGCGCCAAGGGACTTGGCAAAATGACGGCGCTTACGCTAGCCGGTCAGGGCTATGACATCGCTCTAAACTATGTGCACAGCGAGACAGAGGCGCTGCAGCTGCAGCAGGAGATTCAGCAGATCGGTGTGCGCTGTATCGCTGTACAGGCAGATGTGTCGATAGAACAGGATATTGACCGGCTGGTGGATGAAGTGCAGCAGCAGCTGGGCAGTGTAGATATATTGGTAAACAATGCCGGCCCTTTTATCCGGGAGCGCCGTTTATTTATGGATTATGAACGTTCAGAGATTATGGATATGCTGCAGGGCAATCTGATCGGGGCGATGCTGCTCGATCACCGGGTACTGCCAGGTATGCGTGAGCGCAAGTGGGGCAGGATTATCCACTTTGGCTTTGGTCATGCTGCGGAATCGAGAGCCTGGCCGCATCGCGCGGTCTATGCGGCGGCCAAAGTAGGTCTGGTTTCCTTTACCAAAACACTGGCAGTAGAAGAAGCGTCCAATGGGATTACGGTCAATATGATCTGTCCTGGCGATATCCGCGGGGATAACAAGGAGAAGCGGATCGATGAAGTTATCGGCATGAGTGACGGAGAGACACCGCGCGGTCGCCCGGGCAGCGGCGAAGACATCGCCCGTGTCATTGCCTACCTGTGCGAGAATAATTCAGACTTTATTACCGGCAATATTATGGAGATCTCGGGAGGGCTGGACCCGATTCGTCCTTATGTAAAGTAAACAATAGATCGCCATTCAAATAAAGCAGGCACGGAGTGATGCTCCACGCCTGCTTTATTTGGTTTCCGTATAAGTATAACTACTGTGCAACTATGGAATGGTACGTACCGAGACAGTAACGGACCCGGCAGAGCCGTCAATAGTATGAGCATAGATATCCCATAAAGGGTGAAGATTGGCTGCTATGGCCGCATCGGACGAGAGTGTATACTTTACTTTTTTGCCGGCAGGAATACTTGCTTTGGCAAATGGAGTAATGCTGTCCGGAGATGTAATATGAATATCGATGCTTTTGTTACCTGTGTTTTGAACAGACAGGAGTAGAGCTTTCTGGCTTTTATAAGGAACAGTAATATGAGCCTCTCCATTTACCAGCTGAAAAGTCTGTAAAGGCATGATCCATGCTGCCGAAACAGATGGTGAAGCATCATTATCGGCAATAGTAGAAGGGAGTGGACGGTTCTGGCTGCTGTTGTCTTCTACAGAGCTAACGATAGGAGACGCATTGTGTATCACGTTATTATCGTTGGATGCACCCAATCGAAAGTCTTTGGTATACATGACGCCGCTCCCTACTATGAGAATAGCGAGCAGCAAAGCAGCGATTATCATCTTATTTCTTATTTTCATTGCAGGCGATCTCCTTATGTAGGCTGAGATAAGTATTAGAGCTTAGGGCAGGCTATAATGAACGAGCAACAGACTGGAATGATCTGTTTGCTCACATATACAAATATAATCTATTTATACCAAAAGTTACAAATTAATCGACTAGCTCCGTAGAGTTACTTTATTCATATTATTATGCAAGTTTACAGCATAAAAAAGAGACCTTCCTGCTGGAAGGTCTCTTTTGGTGGCAAATGCCTATAGATCAATGCATGAAAAGGAATGACTTAGAATACTTGCACTACCTCTTCCACACCTTCAACTTCTTCGAAAAGGGCGCGCTCAATACCGGCTTTCAGTGTGATTGTAGAACTTGGGCAGCTGCCGCATGCACCCATCAGTTTCAGTTTGACGATACCGTCTTCAACATCAACCAGTTCCACGTCACCGCCATCGCGCTGCAGGAATGGACGCAGTTTGTCCAGAACTTCCATTACTTCATCATACATTTCAGCTTGTACGCTTTCACTCATATTGTTCAACTCCTTTCGTAAGTATATTATAATATAAAAGTAAACCAATTTCAGCATTTGCGCCATTGATTTTTATACTCATTTCAAATTTATTTTGAAAATGAGTCACTACTCCGGCACAATTGGCATAGAACATGCTAAAATAGATCAGATGTACCAAGCAGAAAACCGTCGTTATTGGCACAATTGAAAGGATATAGATTGGAGAGTATCACATGAGACCCATTATTGAATTTTGTCAGAGCAATATGCATAATGGCACAGACCGCATTATGAAGCAGCTTGACAGCAACCCGGATTACGATGTGATCGAATACGGTTGTCTGGGCAACTGTGGTCAATGTTATGCGATGCCGTATGCGCTGGTTAACGGAGAAATTGTCGCATCCGAAGATGAGGATGAATTATATACATTAATTATGGATAAAATTAATGAGGCGGATGCCTGGGCTGATCTCGATCTTGATTGAGATCAGCTTTTTTGTACTCACAGACATGCCGGATAACGACAATTATTCAATATATCACCAGTGACAGGCGTAATGGAACAACATTCATTAACCAAAATGGTGTCTGGACATCCAGAGCACACCGCTCTTCAGCAGACGTGGTACGCGGCCGGTAACGGAACTTTTGCCACCAAACCCAAAGCCTGAACCGAAGCCGGCATGTTTGCCGAGTGCACCGAGTGTGCCTTTTAGCTTGAGTGGTTGTACTTTTGGCTGCTCGCCTTTCCAGCCGGCTACGATGACATTGGCAATCTGCTCGGCCTGTGCTTCGGCAGCCTGTGCGCTGGCAGCGAATGGAAGGGAAGCGCAGTCTCCGCATACGAAGATTTCCGGTCGGCCAGGAATCCGGTACAGATCGTCCAGGATTACGCGCCCGGAGTTATCCTGGTTGACGTTCAGCTCATCTACCAATGGTACAGGGCGAATACCTGCTGTCCATACGGTAATGTCTGCCGGAATGCGTTCATCCGGTCCGTTGTACACACAGTCTTCTTCCACACGGCTGATATTGATTTTGTTGCGGATCTCTACGTTATGATCCTTGAACCAGTCCTGTACATACTTGGACAGGCGTGGAGGAGAAGCGGATAGCAGTCTTTCGCCACGATCCAGAATACGTACATGCAGATCTTCACGGCTCTCGCGAATCTCGGCTGCAATCTCGATACCGCTCAGTCCGCCGCCAACGATATTGACAGTCGATTGAGGAGGCAGGTTGTTGACCCGGCGGTACGTTTCGCGTGTAGCTTCAAACGTCTGGATCGTGCAGGTGAAAGTATCGGCTCCCGGTACACCGTGGAAGTTATCCACACAGCCAAGAGCAATAACCAGCTGATCGTATTGCAGCGGCTCGCCTTCAGCAAAAGAGATACTTTTCTCATCCATGTTGATTCCGTTCACTTCACCATAGCGGATCGATAGCTTGGGATGAACAGGGAATTTGACACGCAGCTCCATATCGGAGGATGTACCTGCTGCGAGCGCATAGTATTCGGTCTTGAGTCCCTGGAATGGCATGCGATCCACCAGGATTAATTGAGTGTCTGCCGGAATTTTGTGATCCAGCAGCTCATGCAGCAGGGTGGTTCCACCGTACCCTCCGCCGAGAATGACTAAGTTTTTCATAATATCTTCTCCCTTTATGCAGTGTGATTAATTGAGAATGTTATGGATTCCCGGATAGAATTACATAGCTTGGAAACGATAATGTATACTGACATCATCCGGCACAGGGAAGTCACAGCAGAGACCGGGTAATGCCAATCGCCTGACGCTATAATAGGTTTATCGGCAGGCGGATAAACGGGCTTTACTTCAATGAGAAAGCATGCAGCTAAACATGCCTGTTCAATTAAGTAAAGCCCGGTGTATAGTGAAATGCGAGGCGCAAATAAAGGTGTTCCTGCAGGAGCGGTTAGACTTCTGCAGATCGACGGTTATTCGTACACTTGAATTTCGTTATAGAAGGTATCCCGCTCCACCGGAATGCGGCCGGCACCTTTGACGAGCCAGACCAGTTCCTTGCGAGTCAGACCTTCCGGCGTCAGGGCTCCGGCAGCGTGACTGATACGTTCCTTGAGGATTGTACCGTGCACGTCGGATGCGCCAAACGTCAGAGCCATCTGGGTCAGCTGGGTACCGATGTTAATGAAATAAGCTTTGATATGATCGATATTGTCAAGCATCAGACGGCTGATCGCGATCGTTTTGAGATCTTCATAAGCCGAGTTGCGACGCATAATGCTTGCGTTTTTGCTTTTTGGCTGCATGGATAATGGAATAAATACCTGGAAGCCGTTGGTCTCGTCCTGAAGTTCACGAATCTGAATCATATGGTTAACGCGATCTTCATAGGTTTCAATCGAACCGTACAGCATGGTTGTATGCGTGCGCATGCCCAGCTGGTGAGCGGTACGATGTACTTCCAGATAACGATCCACATTGGCTTTGTTGACGCGCATTTTTTTGCGGTATTCATCCGACAGAATCTCAGCGCCGCCGCCAGTCAGCGATTCCAGTCCGGCTGCCTGCAGCTCGACGAGTACTTCTTTGACGCCAAGTCCGCTGATCCGGGTAAAGAAGTCAATCTCCGCCGCAGTATAAGCTTTGAGTGTAACTTCAGGGAACGCTTCATTCAGTGCTTTGAGGGAATCCACATAGTACTGGAATGGTACATTGTTGTTATGTCCGCCAACGATATGGAACTCGCGTATGCCGGGATGAATATGCTGATTCACATAATCGACCATTTCCTGGCCGCTCAGTGTGTACGAGCCTTCTTCACCTTCATCCTTGCGGAAGTTACAAAAAGCGCAGTGAGCTTCACATACGTTGGTGAAGTACAGGCTCATATTCTCGATGAAATATACTTTCTTGCCGTTTTTGCGCAGATTGGCTTCGTTCGCCAGCTGGCCAATGGTCAGGATATCTTCGCTCTCGTATAAATATACCCCATCTTCCAGGGATAAACGCTCACCTGCACGTACTTTATTAATGATCTCCGCCATCCGGGTATCCGTATGTGGTGTAATAAGGGTGGACATGCTAGATTCCTCCTGTTCTCCTGTAACGCTTCTGTCTATGGTGTCTAATCCCGTAAGACGCTCTTGTCCTGTCTTACACCAATTTGGCACTATTGAATAATAGAAGCCTATATTATGATTCAGTTATCTGTGATTTGTCACAACATTCGACACAACTATATCAGTTTTGAAATAACGCCTAATATTCAATATACAACAATGTACATAAGAAGTCATCCATATTAACAATAATTGTGAAAAAAGTTACAACGGTAAATAAGGCTAAAACCGCAATTGTTTTTGACATAATTTCGACATTTCACGTCATTGTTCACTTATCCATTATAAACCTCTCATCAGACACGGGCAACACAATTACTTAAAAAATGAAGGTTTTTGCCAGGGATTCATCCTTGAGGCAATACCGGCAGAAGAGTATAATGAAAAGGGAAAAGGAGGGAATACGAATGATTACAATTAGTGATACAGCGGCTTCACGTATGAAGGAAATTATGGCTGCACAGGATATTCCGGGGCTGTTTGTGCGTGTGGGTGTCAGTGCCGGCGGCTGCAGCGGATTCTCTTATGCCATGGGTTTTGACAGTGAAGAGACAGAACAGGACATATACATGGACGTTCAGGAGATGAAAGTGGTCGTTAACAAAGAAGACCTCGGCCTGCTGAATGGTCTGGAAATAGATTACGAGGAATCCGGTCTTGCCGGGGGATTCACGATCAACAACCCGAATGCCATTGCTACCTGCGGCTGCGGAGCTTCTTTCCGTACCCGCAAAGAAGACGAAGTACTGGCGCAGCCTTGCGAGGATTAAGCACCAGGCAAGGAGCATAATGACTCAAACGATCCAAATAAAGCACAGGGAGAATGACATCCCTGTGCTTTATTTTTTGTGCACCGCATAAGAGATACCGTTCGTTGTATCCAGCGCATTGAGCTGTCCACCATAGGCGGCTCCTCCATCGATGCCGATAATCCGGTTGACCCCGCAATAAATATTGAAGTTGGCAGCATCCTGATGCAGATAAAAAGTGGGTGTATGGCCGAACACGACCAGCTGCTTGCCCTGATAGCCGGTATGAAAAGGTTCCCGGATCCAGAACAGCTGACGCGGCGTCGTCTCGGCTGCGGTCTTGCCCGGTTCGACGCCTGCATGTACATACAGATAATCGGGTGTCTCGTAATAGAGCGGCAGGTCCCGGATAAATGCCAGATGCTGCTGCAGCGCATCCGAATGCAGATCCGGCAGGTGAAAGTCCTCGCCCGACAGCGTGATCAAGTCTTCCCGGGTAAATCCGTAGCTGAGCAGGGTCGCCAGACCTCCGTTCACCTTGAGCCAGCGATTCCAGTCCGCTTCCCTACCGCTGGTCAGGGCACTATGCATCAGATCTTCATGATTGCCCTTTAGTGCGATAGCGCCGTCCCAGGTGAGCTGCATGACACGATCCAGCGTACCCCGGGAATCACTGCCGCGATCCACATAGTCACCAAGCAAAATCAGCTGATCCTGTCCGGGCTGATAATTGATCGTATCCAGCAGATGGTCGAGAAGTTCCAGTTCACCATGAATATCACTAATCGCTAGCGTACGTCCGGACATGAGAAGACCTCCTTGGCAATGAATATAATACGTCAGGATGAAATGAGTAGTTACGGGATACGAGGGTCGAATAGGTAATGGAAGGCTGCTCCGGACAGATGGAATCTGGTCCGGCAGTAAGATACTGCTACTTATTGATTATTACCCCGATTTGCCGGATTGAGTTGATAAAAGCCCAATGGATATGTTTCTCCTTTCTTGCTGCTACTGTTAAGTCCAATGCTTTAATCTCGGTTTCAAATAACCGATGACTTTCAATAAAAAATGAGAATAAGAAATGAAAACAGCCACCTGTAGCTTCCCGGTGGCTGTCTCGTTATGGTCATGTTTCGTAAAATCGTTTATTTATTTGCTTGTTGTGGATTTGGCCGTTGTTTTGGCAGCGGTCTGGACAGGCATGATTTCAATTTTGCTTACTTTGGTGGTACTGCCGGAGGCCAGCGTGATGAAGACGACATCACCGGCTTTGAGCGAAGACAGGGACTTTTTGGTCTCGGTGGCTTTGGTACTGCCTGCCGCACGGGTAACGCTGACTACGGTGGTTGCGCTGGTCGTGGTCAGTGTGGTCGCTGTTGTGCTGAATGTCTGGGCAGGGGGCTGACCGCCGGCGTTTGTTTTGGCTGCACCTTCTGCTGGAGCGGTAGGTGCTTCACCGCTTGGAGGCGCTTCGCCTGCTTTCGGAGCGGTAGCGCCTTCGGCACCTGATGGAATTGCCGGCTGTGTGGACGATTTGTAGATTACAATTTTGCCGGAACTGACGGATTTGATTTTGGCGACGACTGCATTCTTGTTGTTGGCGGCTGTCTTGGCAGCAGTAGAAGCGGCCGTTTTGGTGGTGGTCGCAGCATCTGCAGTAGAGAATGCTGTCAGCGAACCTGCCAGTAGAGCAGCGGATAGAGCGAGACTGGATAGTACTTTTATTGTTTTCATGAATGGTATTCCTCCTGGAAGGTAGATGATACAAGCCATCTGACTGGCTTACAGTTCACAGTATAAAGCGGGCAAATGAACACATTATGAACAGTGGATAAAAAGAAGCTCAGCTTCTGTTCATCTCCTATTCACACTTGGACTTTATGGCTGCCAGCCCCTGCATCCCTCCAAAAATGGACATAACCAAAAAGCCATCTTCCTCTCCGTCATGCATTAACGGAAAAAAAGATGGCTGAACGGCCAGCAGAAGATACTGCTGCCGGTAAGGAGAAAGATCTATAGAGTATACGGATCAATCAGTCTGAAACATGGTCATATCGCGGCTGTACAGACTCTTGGTACCGGATTGCAGATTGCGTACACGCACATATTTATTCGTATAGGCTTCTACATAACCTCGGCCGACTTCACAATACACGCCAGCAGGATCTTCCTGCCACACAATAATCAGGCTACCGGATAGCCCGGCGGTAAAAAAGTGAATGTCTTCGGTCAACGTATGCTTTTTATTGGATTTCATGGAGGAGCCCCTTCCTATATTAAAACCGCCTCACCGGCGGAATTGTTCCGGTAAAGATTATACTCTATGACCGGGCATATGGCGATAGCTTTTTTATATAAAAATAGAAAAAACCGGGAACACTAAAAATCCCGGTTTTTCGTTACTAGAGGGAGGCAGGAACCGCATTGGATTTCCCTTGTAATAATACGGAACTCTCCCCGCAAAGTCCTGATCAAAGATTAAAATAACCGTAGGCACTGCCCTGAACCATAATCGCAATGATCGCCAGATGTGCGGGATAGAATGCCCGCCATAACCAGCGCGGAGGAGCTATAAGTCTGACATCCGGGCGCAGTTCCGTACCGGCCGTGATCAGCAGCGTAGAGAAGATGCTGTAGATCTGGATCAGACTCATATGTCCTGCCAGTACAAAAATAACCGTAAGCGCAAAATGCGCCAGTACCATCATATAACCCGGCACATACCGGTAAATAAGAATAAGCAGAATGCCGTAAGCGCCGTAATCCGTATGCAGCAGTTCCGCAATAGCGCTGAATCCGGCAGCCAGCACAATCGACAGCGGGAACAGCTTGGTCGGGATGCGGTCGAGCAGCATTATCAGCAGTAGTCCAATCAGCAGAGTGAATACCACATTCAGATTCTCAATATTAAAAGCGAACATAAACGGGAACTGGGACACCAGTGCGATGATGAGCAGCCGGGTCATGTACTTATTCACATTCCGGGTATGCCGGTATCCGACGACCAGCAGATAGCAGTAGATCGGAAAGGCAATCCGTCCGATAATGCGCAAATACCGCTCATCAGAAAAAAAGGCATAGCCCAGATGATCAATCAGCATTGTAATCATTGCCAACCATTGCATAAGGCCACACCTCCATATTTATAACGATAATCAGTCAACCGATCGGTCAAAAACTAAGCATGACACCACGCACAGCCAGTGAAATAACAAGCACTCCGAAAATAATAAAACCTGTGCCCGCAGCTTTGCTGTTTTGTTTGAAAAATTTGCTGCCCAGCGCCACCATCATGCCGCCGATAACGAGCAGCATAAGTGAAATAATCAAACGAAGGGTAAAGTATACGCCAATACTCAAGCCGGTAGACCTCCTTATTTAAACAATATGCAATTAAAATCGATTTGGGATAACTTAATTTTAACAACTTCTTATTACTATACGATAAAAATCGGCCGCAAATCCAAGCAAAAGGTGAACAAATTGGCAACATCGGAAGCGCTGACAGAAAGAAATATACAGCAGCAGGCAATCACGCCGCTATTCGGCAGAACAGCCCATTCCCGGGCTTATTTCAAAATATACATAACATCATCTCGGATTCTCAGCAGCCGCTGATATCCAGAAAAAAAAGCGCCGCTCCTGTCCGGTCGCAATGATGGAAAGGAGCAGCGCTTCTGTTTATTCAGGCTGCAAGTGACATACAGGCCGTTCGTAGCCAGGATGCCGCTGTGCAAATCAATCTTACAGCTTCATGTTACTGCTGTGTCCCGGAGACAGCTTGGCATCCGGATCCACATATACTTTGGCATTGTTGATCGCTGTGGGTGCCTCACCAAAACCGACGGCAATCAGCTTCAGTTTGCCCGGATAGGTGGTAATATCACCGGCAGCAAAGATTCCTTCCACATTCGTTTCCATACGGGAATCGACGACGATGGAATTTTTCTCGATCTCAATGCCCCATTCCGCGATCGGACCGAGCGAAGACAGGAAGCCAAAGTTGATAATAACATCATCCACTTCAATCTCCTGGGTCTCACCGGACTTCACGTGAGCCAGAGTAATACGCTCGATGCGCTCTTCACCATGCAGCTCGGTGATTTCGGTCGGCGTGATGACTTTGACGTTGGAAGCCATCAGGTTCTCTACACTATGCTCATGCGCACGGAATTTGTCCCGGCGGTGAATCAGTGTCACTTCGGCTGCAACAGGCTCCAGCATCAGTGCCCAGTCGACAGCCGAGTCGCCGCCGCCACTGATCAGTACTTTTTTACCGGCAAAACGGCTCAGGTCGCTGACAAAGTAGTGCAGGTTGGTCTGTTCGAACTGGGCTGCATTGGGCAGTTCCAGACGGCGCGGTTCGAATGCGCCCACACCGGCGGTAATGATGACCGCTTTGCTCTCATGGGTACCTTTATCGGTCGTTACCACGAAGTGACGATCGCCTTTTTTCTCCACGTTGAGCACTTTTTCTTCCAGACGGATATCCGTGCTGAACAGATTCATCTGCTGCTGCAGGTTGTTGACCAGTTCCTGTGCAGTCACTTTCGGGAAGCCGGCCACATCATAGATATATTTCTCAGGGTAAAGGGCAGCGAGCTGTCCGCCCAGCTGAGGCATACTTTCGATCAGTTTGACAGATGCCTGACGCATACCGCCATAAAAAGCGGCAAACATGCCTGCAGGACCTCCGCCAATAATAAGGATATCGCTCATTTCTCCGGTGGTTGTAGATGTCACCGTACCACACCTCCATAAGTAGTGAAATCACAGTCTATAAGCAGAGCACTCAAGCGAGTGCCGGATGCTTCAATATAAGACATACATGCAAATCTTTTATCATTATAATCGGTTGAGAACGATTTTCAAAGGAAGGAAATGATCAATATTGTGAAGGGCAGGATCGCTTCAGTCGCTTTCTGAAAATTTAAGATTAATTTTTACATGAAATATACTGAAAATTAAATTTTCTCTTGATCTTTTCAGCGAAAATAGCTATCATTTCAGTTGTGTCGATAATGGTTTGTGACAGAAAAAGGACAGTTTTTTGAAAAAAAAGCAAATTTTTTTTGAAAAAATGGAGCATAAAGAGTACAATATAATGTGACATATCGTATAGCAATAACTAGACGTCATCTCTATTTCTGCCACCTGTTGTGTATATTTTCACAATTGCACTCTAGCGCTTCCGTGAAATTTATATACAAGTTTCTGCCAGAATGAAGAACCATTATCCAAGGTTTGGTTAAATAATTTATATCGTTTCAGTGCAGTGTCTGACTGTCTGTCTTCTAACGTAAGTGGGCAGCTGGATAATGCACGTAATGAATATCATTATGATTCAGCATTTTCTAATGCTCAATTGAACAATTGGAAGGGGAAAACAGACATGAGTAGCATTCCAAAAATCGTCATTCTGGGCGCCGGTTATGGCGGCATTATGACAGCACAACGTCTTCAAAAAGAACTGAACTATAATGAGGCAGACGTGACTCTGGTGAACCGTCATGAGTATCACTACTTCACCACTCATCTGCATATGCCTGCAGCAGGTACGGACGCTGAAGAAAACGCATATGTGCCAATCTCCAAACTGATCGACGAATTCAAAATCGATCTGGTGAAATCCAATGTCAAACAAATCCTGCCACAGGAGAAAAAAGTAATCCTGGAAGACGGTACACTGTCTTACGATTACCTGGTTATCTCCCTGGGCGGCGAGCCGGAAACATTCGGTATCCCGGGCATGATGGAAAATGCAATGATGATCCGCAGCATCAACTCTGTTCGCAAAATCCGCGAGCATATCGAAAGCCAATTCGTGGCTTACAAAACCGATAAAAAACCGGAGCGCCTGAGCTTTGTTGTCGGCGGTGCCGGCTTCACAGGTATCGAGTTCGTAGCCGAGCTGGCTGATCGTGTAGCCGATCTGTGCAGAAAACACGGTATCGACCGTTCTGCAGTAAAAATCTACAACGTGGAAGCAGCTCCAACAGCACTGCCAGGCTTCGATCCTGAACTGGTAGAGTACGCAATGAAAGTGCTGCAAAACAAAGGCGTTACTTTCCGTATTGGCGTAGCCATCAAAGAATGTCAGCCTGACGGCGTCGTCGTGGGCGACGATCTGGAGAAAATCCCGGCAAACACTGTCGTATGGACAGGTGGTATCCGTGGTAACCGTGTCGTGGAAGAAGCTGGCTTCGAAACCATGCGCGGCCGTGTCAAAATCGACGAATATCTGCATGTACCAGGCTATGATGATATCTTCATGATTGGTGACAGTGCACTGATGTTCAATCCGGAAGGTCGTCCTTATCCTCCGACTGCACAGATCTCCATGCAGCAGGGACCGGTCGTGGCACAGAACATTCTGGCTGCCATTCGTGGACAACAACCGAAGAAATTCGTATTCAGCAACAAAGGTACTGTCGCTTCCCTGGGTAAAGGCGAAGCTGTTGGTATCGTAGGCGACCGCAAGCTCAAGGGCTGGGTAGCTGCACAGCTGAAAAAAGTCATTGATATCCGCTGGCTGTTCATCATCGGTGGCGTATCGCTGGCACTGAAAAAAGGTAAATTCCTGTAAGATGCGTCATTGCAGCGTTCAGGTACGTGGATTGCTGACGCGTGACGAGCTGGACCGTTACAACGGCTTGATGGAAGCCGGTTCCTTTCTGGAAGAGCAAAGCCGTTATGATCTGGCTTATGTGATCCAGCAGGAAGTGGATCTGTTGATCCAGCCGGCCATTGAGCAGTTAAAGGATAAAAGCCGGGCACGTGACCGGGAAGAGCAGGAGTATCTCGCTTCTCTGAAGAATGAGGACACTGCTGAATAACCGAACTTTTCGTGAATAATGCTATGATATGCAGATACAGATAAAGAGCAGGCTCCGCTTAGGAGCCTGCTCTTTTTGTATTTATAACAGTCTATTCAGGAGAGAACAGAGCAAGAGGGATGAGGATAACGATTACTGATTGATGATGCTTGAAGCAGTATGATTGAAGTGTTAATTCAGCTTTGGCTCTTTCCAGATGGAATCAATGATTGGAATGTGGGTGAACTTGGCCCGGTGTTACCGGGAAGACGTATCGCCGGCTTGCTCATCCACTTTGAACTGGCCGATCTCCTGGAGCAGATGATTGGCGCTCTCGCTCAGACGTTTGGACGAAGTAGAGATGCTGGAAATGGACTGGGTCTGTTCGATAGTGGAAGAAGCGGCTTCCTGGGTAGCTGCAGCACTCTCTTCGGCTACGGCAGCCAGGCCGGTAATAACGTCGGATACCTGGATAGCACCGGATTGTACTTCATTGACACCGGACAAGACCTGGGTGATGCGGCCGATAATGCCATCGACCGAGCTGCGGATCTGTTCGAATGATTCGCGTGTCTCGCTCATGGACTGCTGCTGCTGTACTGTCGTCTCACGGAAGGAGGCGAGTACAGCAGAGCTCTGTCTGCCGGCATCCTGCAGTTCGGTCAGCAGGGCGCTAATGTCGGAAGCGGAATGGGAAGCCTGCTCAGCGAGCTTTTGCACTTCGCTGGCGACGACGGCGAATCCGCGTCCATGCTCACCGGCACGGGCTGCTTCAATGGAAGCGTTCAGGGACAAAAGATTGGTCTGGCTGCTGATGTCACGGATAACCTGCGTAATCTTGGCGATCTCTTCCAGCTTGTCGATGAGCAGGGAGTTGGAAGATTCTACACGTTTGGTCGATTCCTGACCTGCTTGGGATAGCGCGCTCTGCTGGGTAATGGCATCGGTACCGCGTGTCATTGCTCCATTGACTTCTTCGATCATGCTGGCAGCCTGTCCGGCATGAGCGGATACCTGCTCCAGTGATTGGGTCATGGTCATTACCATTTCGGCACCGGTCTGGATCGATTCAGCCTGGTCATTGGCACCACGGGCAATTTCTTCGATAACGGTCGAGATTTGCTGGGCAATATCTCCTGAGCTGGAGGCATTATTGTTCATTTGCTGTGAAGCGGCATTTACATTCTCGGCAGAACGGGAGACGGTCTGGATCAGATTGCGCAGAGCGGCCGACATGGTATTGAAGTCTGCTCCCAGCTGGGCGATTTCATCCTTGCCTTTGAATGGAACCTGTACAGTGAGATCGCCTTCGGCCAATTTTTGTGCGTTTTCTTTGAGAACATTCAGAGGCTTTACGATACGGGATGCGACTACAAAAGCGAATGCAGACAATGCCACAGTCAGTACAATCAGAATAAGAGTAATCTTGTTGCGTAACTGTACATAATCAGCGAAAGCATATTTCTCGGAGATGGAAGTGGCGATCGTCCAGCCGGTTCTAGGCAGCTTTTGATAGTACATCAGCTGTGGGTCACCATTGTAGCTGTAGGAGACCAAACCGGAATTGTTGGTAGTCAGGGAAGAGGCAATATTTCGATAATCAGCCTGCTCGGATAGCAGTTTATTAACAAAGTCGGTATTTGGATGAGCGAGAACATTTCCGTTGCGATCGAGCAGGAAGCTGAAGCCGCCTGGGGTTTTAATTGAATTGATATATTCGGTAATGGTAGAAAGATAAATATCTTCTCCAAGTATGGCGGCAACTTTTCCATTTTCATCTTTTAGGGGCATTGTAATGGGTACAGAGTATTTGTTAGTGGATATATCGAGATAAGGATCATTAACACTCAATTTGTTGGCGGCCAACCCATTTATATACCAGGGACGCTGGCGAGAATCATATCCTGCATCCGGTATCCAGCCACTCCCATCTACGAGAGCACCGTTATCAAGACCTAAATATAGATCGGATATGGTCCCATTATTGAGTTCGCTTTTGTATACTTCCAGGTGCTTGACAGTTACCTGATCAATGGGAATATTATCTTGAATAAATGTTCCTATCGTCTCCAGCACTTTGCTGTTGGTATTAATCCAGCCTTCTGTCTGACTTACGGCCGTTTTTACTGTACCTTTTAATTCATTGTTTACGGACTGCGTTGCTTCCTTGTTAAGTGCATACAGAGCAATGGTACCTACAGGTACGGCAATAAGAACGACTGCTGAAATGACGAGTAGAATCAACTTGAATTTTAAAGACATGTGATCTCCCTCTTTCTCTTTTCTCCGTAAAATAATGGTAAGTGTCAATGATTTTAATTTTATATCGTCAAACCGTCTGGGAATTATTACATTATTCGACACAAAATTTTCAGAATTTAAGCCTTTTTTACTAAATATATTGCAGAAAGTTTATTTGAAAGAAAACCCTTACAAAAAAGGAGGATGGACAAGACGGAAAGGTGAGCTTGCAGAGTCTGTCCATTTATATAAAAAAACCTGTACATGATCCGGAATATAGAGGATCATATACAGGTTTTGGGATGAATAGTAATCAATCTGCATCAATTACCAGGCATATGTGATATTTACAATTTCAGCATTTCTTCAAACTTCTCGCTGTCCAGCAGACTGCCTACATAGAAAGCGCCAAATTCGCCAAACCGTGCGCTGGCTTCGTCAAAACGCATTTCATAGACCAGCTTTTTGAACTGCAGGGCATCGTCGGAGAACAGGGTGACGCCCCACTCCCAGTCATCGAGACCGACAGAACCGGTAATGATCTGTTTGACCTTGCCGGCGTAGCTGCGGCCGATCAGTCCGTGGCTGCGGATCATCTCGCGGCGTTCTTCCATCGGCAACATGTACCAGTTGTCGCTCAAATTGCGCGTTTTGTTCATCGGATAGAAACAGATATAACGGGCAGCAGGCAGTGCCGGTTTGAGGCGGGCGACCACCTGTGGATTCAGCATCGGATCTTCCTCGCTCTTGCCGGCCATGTAGCTGCTCAGCTCGACGACGCTCACATAGGAGTATGCTTTTTCCGTAAACCGGGCAAAAGTCGTTTTATTAAATTCGGTCTCGATCTGATTCAGATCTTCGAGCGTCTCGCGCAGATGCATCATTACAAAGTCGGCTTTTTGTCCGACAATGCTGTAGAGCGCTGTGCTGCCGCTTCCTTCTGCGCTGATCGTGTTCCACTCATGGATAAGCGCGTTCAATTCTTCGAGGGCACCTGCACGTTCTTCATCATCGGCAGCTTTCCATGCCGTCCAGTTGATCGTACGGAAATCATGCAGTGCATACCAGCCTTCCAGTGTAGCTACAGCTTCGTTCATAAAAGAAATCACTCCTGTATGTGTAAGTTGGTCAACCGTGTATTTCCGGGAATATAATAAGGCGCAGCTGTTCAATCCATGCGCCCGGTCTGCAAAACCTGACCCTATTATTGTAACCGAACCGGTGGGGCAGGGCAATTCACTTCACACTCTGTTCATCGTTGCTTCATCCAAAAAAACGTTATTGATGTGCATTCCCTCAAACAATAGATCATGTTGAAGCACAGTGGTTATTCCGCCCATATTTTCACTTTATTTTCAGAGTGGAAAGTGAATGTTTTGTGGTAGAATAGAATTCCGTATAAATGGGTGCAGCAGAAAGGGGGCGGAATATGCGCATCAAGAATTTACTTCATTTTACAGAGAATCATCGTTACTGCGTATACCGCGAATTTGGATTGGGCAGTCTGGACGAACGGATGCTGAACCTGGTCTACCAGCCGCTCACCGGAGCGTTCGCCATCAGTCTGTACCGGCTGCTCTGTGATCATTTGAACGCTCAGCAGGTGGGCTATTCGCCAGTGGAGCAGCAGCGTGGTCTGTTTCTTACGCTCGGTCTGGAACCGGGGGAACGCGGACGCAAGCAGCTGATGGAACAGGCATCCCTGCTGGAAGCAGTCGGTCTGCTCCAGACGAGCCGGGTTTATTTTCCGAATGAGGATGACTATATATATGAATACGAACTGCAGCAGCCGCTGTCACCGGGCGAGTTTTTCCGGACACAGCATCTGACACTGCTGCTGCGGGACAAGATTGGCAAGTTTGCCGTGCTGTCGCTGCGTGAGCAGTTTTTCGCCAAGCAGCCGGAAGGCTGGGATAGCCAGTCCGTACAGAAAGAAAATATTTCACAGCCGTTCTATGATATATTTGAGCTGAATACGCATGTGATCGATTACGAACTGGAGCAGGCGCTGACCGAAGTGAGTACGCAGACTCGCAGCAACCAGCCGAAGCTGAGTGAAGACGATCTGATCAACTATGCGGATATCATCCGCTATTTCCCGCGTGGATCGCGCAACCGGCAGTTTGTGGAGAAGCTGCGCTTTCAGCCGGAACAGATGAATGTACTGAGTTATATCGCCTATAAATACAAGCTGGATATCCAGGATATCTGCCGGATGCTGGATGAGGACGGGATCTTCACTGCAGATGGCGAACTGGCCGAGGAAGAAATCCAGCGCCGGGCGAATCTGCAGTACCGTCAGGGCAAGAAGCGGACGGAAGAGCGTCAGATCCACGAAGCCAAAGTGGTCTCCCTGCGCCAGCAGCACCAGCAGGAAGCGGGCGAAGAGCCGCAGGATCTGCCGGTGGAGCACGCAGTGGAGATGGAATACTATCTGGAAGTGCCCAGACAGTTTACCGGCAAATGCGATATTCATCAGTACAATATGATGCTGCGCAACCAGCCATACACCCGGATGCTGGAAATGTTCTATCCGGGCAGTGTACCGAACAGTATTAATGATATTTTCGAGCATATCGATATTAATTATAAGCTGCCGGAAGAAGTGATGAATGTGCTTATTCATTACCTGCTGGCTGTCAAAATGTCCCAGCCGGGCGAGCGCCTGAGCGGCAAATTCGTGGACTGGATCGTGACCAACATGCTGAATCAGCAGGTCAATACGTATGAAAAGGCTGTCCGTTATGTACAGGAGCAGAACAAGCTGGATCTACGTATCAGCGATCAGGCCAAGCTGAAAGGCAAAGAAGGAGCGGCAGGCACAGCCAAGCGCACCGGACGAAGCTACGGACGCACGCCGGCACGTGCCAAGCCGGAGATTCCCATCGTGGAAGGCTCACAGGGAAAAGCATCCAGCATATCCGACGAGGAGCTGGCTGAGGTACTGAGAATGGCCGAACAGATGCAGTCTGGCAAAAACGGCGGCTAAACAGCCGCTGAACCGGCGATGAGCAGGATGCGCCGCAAGCCTGTCTGCCATCACAGGCAGCGATAGTAAGAGTTGAACAAACGGGAAGGGGCTACACACCATGGAATCCATCGGTGATCTGCTGCGGCAGATGAAGAGTACGCGATTTCGGGAACAATCGAACAAGATTGCCACGCAGCTGTTCACGGATCCTCTGGTGATGGAGCTGCGCAGCCAGCATCCGGAGCTGACCGATCAGGAGCTGATGACCAATCTCAGTAAGCTGTACCAGTATGTCGGGGATCAGCGCAACTGCGATAATTGTCCCGGACTCGATAATTGCCCGAATGATTTTCAGGGGCATTACACCAAGCTCAGTGTGCAGTCATCCGAAGAAGGAGCCCGGCTGCATGAGCGCAAAACACCATGCCAGAAGCAGCTGAGCAGACAGCATGAACAGCAGGTCAGACAGCGGATTCACAGCTTTTATGTGGATGACCGCGCTTTGAATGAAGGTTACAACGCCGTGGAGATCGTATCCAAGGATATCGAACGTGTCCCGGCGGTCAAGAAAATTTTTGGCTACATTAATGAAGTGAAACAAAATGGACTGTCCGCCAAGGGGCTGTATCTGGTTGGACACTTTGGTACAGGCAAGACCTTTTTGATGTCCTATATGCTGCATGAGCTGGCCAAAGCCGGATATACCGGCGTGATTGTATATATGCCTGAATTTGTGGAAGATCTGAAGTCGATGTTCCAGGACAACAATCGGATGAAAGAAACGATTGAGATTATGAAAAATACGGATCTGCTGATCTTTGACGATATAGGCGCAGAGAATCTGAACCCATGGGTACGTGATCATGTGCTGGGTGCCATCCTCAATTACCGGATGGAGCGCAAACCTACTTTTTATACCTCGAATTATTCGCTGGATGCGCTGCTGCAGCATCTGAGCTTTACGAATAAAGATGGCGAAGAACGGTACAAAGGCGAGCGGCTGATGAACCGGATTGCTCCGTTTGTCGATGTGATCAGCGTAAGCGGAGAGAACAAGCGTGGAGATATCCCGGGCGTTTGATTTGTTACTTTTGATATAATAGTGATTAAAAGATAAATGCTTACTAAAATATAGATAAGTATAATAAATTCGTATTATCTGTTTCGGAATTCGCATTCCTGTGTTATAATAGGGGTGTAATAGGTTCTGTAGTTGTTTAAATAATGAATAATTCAAATAAAGGTATTCAAGGAGGAAATTCCCATGGCAATCGTTAATGTATCTGATCAATCCTTTACAAGTGAAGTAGAGGGACAAGGCACAGTGCTGGTAGACTTCTGGGCACCATGGTGCGGTCCTTGTAAAATGCTTGCTCCAATCCTGGATGAGCTGGCAACTGAAGTTGGCGACAGCGTGAAAATCGCTAAAGTCAACGTAGACGAAAACCCTGAAACTGCTTCCCGTTTCGGCGTAATGAGTATCCCTACAATGATCTTCTTCAAAGACGGTCAACCGGTAGATAAAGTTGTAGGCCTGAACTCCAAAGATTCCCTGAAATCCATCCTGGCAAAACACCAATAATTTTGCCTGGCATATAAGATAACTGCAGCCAAGTGCAGCCCGTCCTTCGGATGAAGCCGTGCTTGCTGCTCCACAACCCCTGGTGTATACCGGGGGTTTTTTCTGTCATCAGGTGGATGCGGCGGTGATGTAAAGGGCAGGATATATACAGAACATACGTTGCTATAAAGCTACCAGTTCCCCTGCAATAGCTGGTATAATAAATAAGTCACCCACTCATTTGAACCATAGTGGGCCCGCTATAACGATAAAGATGCTGCTCAAGCTGTAAGTAAGAGCTTTTATTACCCAACTATACAGGTTGCCCTCAACGGGGTAATACATTGTAATATGCAGTCTGCTCAGCTGGATCTGCTCGCCTGCACAGAGCGCAGGAAAAGGAATTGGACCAAAGGACGGCCGTTAAGCCATAAGATCGACCGCCAGCGGTCATTTGAGATCTCATGGCTTAACCGGAGGACGTGTCCTAATCCTTTTTCATAGCGGTTGATGTCCAGCCCAGCAGTCATCTCACACCACGATTACCCAGAAAGGAGAAGTCTATGGATTCACATTTGGAGACGATTCGCGAACAGGAACAGGCCATGGATAATATCCGCAACAAGCTGGCACTGCTGCCTGATCTGCCGGGCTGTTACCTGATGAAGAACCGGGAAGGCACGATTATCTACGTCGGTAAAGCCAAAGTGCTTAAAAACCGCGTCCGGTCTTATTTTACAGGCAGCCATGATGGTAAAACCCAGCGTCTGGTCGCAGATATCCGCGACTTTGAATATATTGTAACCGGCAGTAATATGGAAGCACTCATTCTGGAGTGTAACCTGATCAAAACCCATCAGCCCAAATACAATGTACTGCTGAAGGACGACAAGACTTTTCCATATATCAAAATTACCAATGAAGCGCACCCGCGGCTGGAAGTTACCCGGCGTGTGCTCAAGGATAAAGCCAAGTATTTTGGCCCTTATCCAAACGCTTTTGCCGCCCAGCAGACCAAAAAGCTGCTGGATCGCATGTATCCGCTGCGCAAATGCAAAGTGATGCCAAAGGAAGTGTGCCTGTACTACCATATGGGCCAGTGTCTGGCGCCATGTGAGTACGAAGTGCCGGAGAAATCCTACGATGAGATCCGCCAGGAGATTACCCGCTTCCTGAGCGGTGGTCATGAGGAGATCAAAAAGGATCTGCAGCGCAAAATGGAAGAAGCGGCGGAAGATCTGTACTTTGAACGGGCCAAGGAGCTGCGTGACCAGATTCGTCATATTGATGCGCTAATGGAAAAGCAGAAAATTACGATGGCTGATGCCAGAGACCGCGATGTTTTCGGTTTCTCGGTGGATAAAGGCTGGATGTGCGTACAGATTCTGTACGTGCGGCAGGGTAAAATGATCGAGCGTCATGCCTCGGTATTTCCTTTTTACGGGGAGCCGTACAATGACTTCATGTCCTATGTCACCCAGTATTACAGCGATAATCCGGCGATGCCGCAGGAGATTCTGCTGCCGGCGATGGAAGCATCTGCGGATCTGGACAGTGCCGATGACAAGGCGCTGGATGCAGCCGAGCAGGAAGGTCTGAATACCAATGACGGAGACGGCTCTACCGGAATGAATGATCTGGCTGACCGCGTAGCCGAGACGGGTCAAGAATATGCCGTCCGCTCTGCAGCGATGGAAGCAGAAGCAGCAGAGTCTGAAGAGCCGGTGAACGTCTCCGGTGACCAGCAGGGCGATCCGGAAAGTGTCAAAGCCGCCGGAGGCGACCAGCTCGATGCTCCGAGCAGCGCCCAGATGCTGCAGCAGTGGCTGGGCATCAAAGTACTCATTCCGCGCCGCGGTCTGAAGCGGCAGATGATTACGATGGCGCAGGACAATGCCAGAGTCTCGCTGGATGAGAAGTTCCGCCTGATTGAACGCGATGAAGAGCGTACGTCCAAGGCAGCAGAGAATCTGGGACAGGCGATCGGCCTGAATAATCTGCACCGGGTAGAAGCATTTGATAACTCGAATATCCAGGGTTCCGATCCGGTATCGGCGATGGTCGTATTTATCGATGGCAAGCCGGCCCGAAAGGAATACCGCAAATACAAAATCCGCACCGTAGAAGGTGCGGATGACTATGGTACGATGCGTGAAGTTATCCGCCGCCGCTATGAACGGGTGCTCAAGGAAAATCTGGAGATGCCCGACCTGATCGTGGTCGATGGAGGTAAAGGTCAGATCTCTGCAGCGGCAGATGTACTCGAGAATGAACTGGGGCTGTTTATCCCGGTCTGCGGACTGGTCAAGGATGCGAAGCACCGGACCGCCCAGCTGATGGTTGGCGATCCGGCAGAACCGGTCAAGCTGGCCCGTGACAGTCAGGAATTCTATCTGCTGCAGCGAATTCAGGATGAGGTTCACCGGTTTGCGATTACGTTCCACCGGGAACAGCGCGGCAAATCGATGGTGGTCTCCCAGCTGGACAGTATTCCGGGTATCGGAGAGAAGCGGCGCAAGCTGCTGCTCAAGCACTTTGGCTCGGTAAAAAAAATAAGAGAAGCCAGTGTCGAAGACTTCCGGCCTCTCTCGATCGGCGACAAGCTCGCCCGGCAAATATTGGATGCATTAAAAGAAGAGTAGCCATCATGGCTACTCTTCTTTTTTGAATTATGATCATGCATGTCATCCATGATGTTCACCTGTATTGTAAGTGAACCGCCTTATTATTTGGATGTATCTTCATCATCTTTTCGTATAGGCGGATGCGGATGATCTGTCACCGAGTCGTCCGGCTGTCCGGCGGTATCCGGTGAAGCAGGATTAGCAGATGAGCCTGGTTCTACCGTACGGTTCGTCTCGGGCTTGTGAAGATTAACCGGCTGGGATTCGGAACGATCTACCGGCTGCTGATCGGCTGCACGCGGCGCTTCATGTTCACCGGTATGAGTAGGCTGGCCGACTGGCTCTGAGGGGTGAACAGGCTGCTGGTCACGGTAGCTGTCCTGCGGAGCAGGTGGCTGTACCGGTGCAGCAGGTGCCTGCGGCTCCTGATAGCGCTGGAACCGACCTGGATCATTGGGCAGTCCCTCTCCATGATGATGTGCAGGGGCGCCAGGATTGTAGTAGGAATGCGGCGGTTGGCCGATCCCTGGCTGTCCGGTGGGCGCATATACCGGCATTCCGGTCTGCTGTGACGGCGTATACGGCGGATAAGCATTATCCATCCCTTTATTACGTGTGAACAGATAAATGAGATACGCAATAATGGCCGGCATAATGATGTAGAAAATGCCAAGCGCAATATTGCCTGCTCCTCCCAGGGTCATCAGACTGAAGGACATCAGGATCGTATCGAACATGACGTGAGCGAATACGACAGCGATAAAGCCGTAACGCAGGAACACCAGACTGAACAACAGTCCGATAATGAGCAGTTCCACCGGACGGGCATAGACCGGATAGATCGGATACAGCGTATGTCCGAGCGCCCAGATGATCGAAGTGATCGCTGAAGCGACAAATGTATTCCGCAGCAGCTTCTTGAGCATGCCGATCCCGAACAGGCGATAGACGCCTTCTTCGCCAATGCCGGCCATCCAGGCGAGCAGCGGCAGCAGTGCCGGTATAGCCATATTGTATGGAGAACTGGAATCGTCACTGGACGAGAATATGCCGAGTGCATTTTCCAAAAACAGATAAATGATCGACTGTACACCGAGCAAAATAATGGCGAACAGGTAACCGACTGCAGCGCTGTGCAGTACATATTTGCCGTAGCCGATCTCTCTGGAGCGCGGCCACATGTTCATCCCGCGTTCGCGCCACAGGCCATCACCGCCGACGAGTGAGAAGTAGAGCAGTACAGCCATCATGACGTTCAGGATCAGCTGCAGCGCGACCAGGAACAGCGTCATGAAGACACCATAACCTTCACCGCCAAAGCTGGCTTCAAAATAAGGCCACATGTTGACCACACTGATCACGGATACCGCGCAGTAGATCAGCGACAGTATAATGCCTCTTTTAAAGGAAGTATGCTTGCGCTTCAGGGAAGCGAATACGATTGCCAGCACACCGAGCACCAGTGTGAACAGTCCATAACCGGCAAAAGTCAGCCAGTAGGCCAGTGTAGTTTGCTTTTCAATATAACTTGTATAGGAGGCAGGCGGCGTTAGCTCCGGCTGGAACGAACGCAGTTCGCCTTCTTCAAAAGTGAATTTGAGATGCAGCTGGGCTTCTCCGAGCTTGCCGCCATCACGCATCACATAATCCAGTCCGGGACCTCCATTGGTCTGAAGTTCCAGCGCATCCGGATCATAACCCATTGTTTTCAGTACAGGGCGAGCCTGTTTGACTTTTTGGGTGAGGGTCATATTGCCCTCATTGGCTGAAGTCGGCTTGGGCGATAACGGATTGCTGGTGTCCATCGGAGTGTCCGAATCGCTTTTGATCAGGAAAGCGACTACTTTTCCGGTGTTCATATGTACATCAATGTCTACGGAAGACAGGTAGCCGCCTGCTTTGTAATGTACACGGAAAATATCATAGGGAGCGATTTTCTCCAGTTGTTTGCTGTACTGCTTGCTAAGCTTTTCCTTGGCTACATATCCGCTCAGCTCCGAATCGGTATGATAGCTGACTGCAGGGGATTTCAGACGGCTAATCATCTCCGGGGTCAGCGGCAGATTATTCTTAAATGCGTCAGCACTGGCAATTGCTTTTTCCTGGCTGATCACATTGGTCTGATCCACTTCCAGTGTCTCCGAAGCGGTCAGCGGAATCACCTGGGTAAATAAAAAGATAACCAGAGCGATAACTGCCAGAATACT
This sequence comes from Paenibacillus wulumuqiensis, assembly GCF_000971965.1. Lineage (GTDB taxonomy): Bacteria > Bacillota > Bacilli > Paenibacillales > Paenibacillaceae > Saccharibacillus > Saccharibacillus wulumuqiensis. The sequence goes on along the minus strand of NZ_LAQP01000015.1, from coordinate 158,753 downwards.
CAGTATCTTGTAATTGGGTTTAAGCTGTACAGGCTTGCCTGTTGGGTTCATAAGTTCCTCCTTGGTGTAATCATGTCATTTGTCCGTTCTGTCGCCTTTTATATAAAGAAAGGATTCAGGTACAATGCGAAAAAAGGCGCAGATAATGCAAGTTTAGCGTAATCTGTAAACTATTGCAAAATAGCTTTGTAGTCCGGTAAGACAGGGCTTATAATCATTAAGCATCCCAATTGGCAATATCTGCGATAGAAAGACATCCGACAGGTGAAGCTATCATAATATACACGCATATGGATGCTTATGAATACCATTAATGAAAGTGAACAGAGGTGTACATACGTTGAAGATGAATTTGAAGTTAAAACCCAATGCCAGAGCATGGACGCCGCCGCGTATTCTGGCGCTGGGCTATGCCACCATTATTTTGCTGGGAACCGCGCTGCTGATGCTGCCCGAGTCGCATCAAGACGGCGTGGGAATGAGCTTTTTGAATGCGTTCTTTACCGCTACGTCGGCTACCTGTGTAACCGGCCTGGTTGTTGTGGATACGGGAACATTTTTCACTACCTTTGGCCAGACGGTCATCATGTGTCTGATCCAGATCGGGGGTCTGGGCTTTATGACGATGGCGACGCTGATTGCGCTGGTATTCCGCCGCCGAATCTCCCTTCGGGAACGTCTGATTCTGCAGGAGTCGATGAATCAGGGCGATATGGAGGGCATCGTCCGTCTGATCAAAAAGGTACTTTATTATTCCTTTGCGATTGAGCTGGTCGGTGCGGTACTGTTCAGCCTGCGGCTGATGATGGATCATCCTCCCGGGCAGGCTGTGTTTTTTGGAATGTTTCATGCCGTATCGCTGTTTAACAATGCCGGGTTTGACCTGTTTGGTGATTACCGGAGTCTGACCGGGTATGTTGACGATCCGATCATGAATCTGGTGGCAATTCTGCTGATTGTACTCGGCGGTCTCGGATTTGTGGTACTGTCGGACCTGATCGAATTCCGCAAAAATCGCAGACTGTCCCTGCACACCAAATCGGTACTGCTGATGACAGGGATTCTGCTTACAACCGGATTTGTGCTTGTGTTTCTGTTCGAATTCTCCAATCCGGGGACACTCGGCAAACTGGGCTGGGGCGGCAAGTTCTGGGCGTCGTTGTTCCACTCCACGACGACCCGTACAGCCGGAGCCAATACGGTTGATCTGACCCAGTTGCGGCAGGCCACCCTGCTGCTGACCATTATATTCATGTTTATCGGCGGTTCGCCGGGTTCCACGGCCGGCGGGGTCAAGACGACGACGATTCTGCTGATGTTTGGCGCAGTGCTTGCCATGCTGCGCGGACGCAAGGATGTCGTGCTGTTCCGCTTCCGTCTGGGTCAGGAACGCATTTTCAAGGCGCTGACAATTGTTATCTTTGCGCTCGTACTGGTCATGACAGCGACGATGATCCTCAGCATGACAGAGACGGCGGATTTCCTGACCGTATTGTTCGAGGTCACTTCGGCATTCGGTACAGTCGGGTTGTCACTTGGACTGACACCGCATTTGACAGTGGTCGGCAAGCTGCTCATCTGCCTGTTGATGTTTGCCGGTCGGGTCGGGCTGATCACGCTCGCTTATGCGCTGGCACCAAAGCAGGAGAAAGAACCTTTCCGCTATGCCGAAGGCAAGATCATGATCGGCTGATTACCTGCCTGATCATCTGCAGGGTATCATATTTGTACGGGGATATTCAGCCAAATGAAAATGATCCTATGGCGACCACTCTTCATTTTCGAGCCGGGGAGGCGTATCGGCTACACGGATATTCGCATCCTTGATCATCCGTGAGGAATCGTCAAACCGGGCGGTCGTATCGGCGATCCACTGGCGTGCCGCTGATCCCAGCTCGGCCGCTTCATTATAAATAAGGCAGGTCGTACGGCGTGTCTGCTCCAGCTCCGGAATATGCAGAGAGACCAGCTCGTTGCTCGACAGCAGCTGTTCACCGATATAGGAGCGGGGCAGCAGCGCTGCCGCCATACAGATCGGCAGCAGCCGTACGATCGCCTCAAACGAATCGATCTCCATGCGCAGATCCGGCATGATCATATATCGGTGAAAGACATCATCGATCAGTTTGCGATACCAGGTACCCTTGGAGAACATAATCATCGGCAGCCCCTGCAGATCCTGCATGTCGGGCTGCTTTTTGCTGGCCAGAATATGACTTTTGGGCAGTACCAGTTCCAGATGATCGTCAAACAGCGGCGCACAGACAAGTCCCGACTCATGGATGGAAGAAGCAACGATGCCGATATCGGCACGTTTGTCACGAATGTCATTGACAATCTCGTGCGTCTTGCCTGTAATGAGCTTGACCTCGGCATACGGATGTTTCTCGGTAAAGCTGCGTACGAGCGGGGGCATGGTCGTCTGCAGGGTGGTCAGGCTGGCTCCAAACGTCACTGTCGTCTGTTCCTCGGACTTGTAACGGTTGAGGCTCTGGAGGAAGCGCAGCTGCTGCTGACGCTGTTCCAGGGCAAACGTATAGGTCAGCCGCCCGATAGCGGTCAGCTCCAGCCGTTTGCCGTTGCGGTTAAACAGGGCAACCCCCAATTGTGACTCCAATTTGGCTATTTTGCGGGAGAGTGCAGGCTGTGATAAATTCAGCAGCCGGGACGCTTGATTCAGACTGGATTGCTCGACAACGACAGCAAAAACATCTAAATCTTCTATCATCTGGGAAATAATCTCCTCTCTTATGCAAAAAAGTTATAACATTTAATAATTATATTGCAATTCCATTATAAGCCAAATTAGAGTAACATAAAAAGCGACACAACTTGTTCACATACGAACGTTATGTGAATATCTTTTCACGGAAGAAAGATATTGCATAATTGGACACCTTATTTACAGTCGTGAACAAGCTGTAAAGCTACGGAAGATGGGGAACTTCCTAGCAAGGATGGACAGAGGTCCGATACTTGCCTGTCCGTCCGGGTCTAGGCGGCATTTCAATATGCCTGTCGATATGAAAACGCTCTTATTAGGAAAGGGGAACGTCATTCATGAAAGGCTTTTACGCCAGAAGGCTGCATTCGCTGCTCGGGGTCATTCCGCTCGGTTTATTTTTTCTGGAGCATATGATCACCAACTTTTCTGCCTATGAAGGAGGAAAGGAATCTTTTGATGCCGGAGTGGAATTTCTAAATGGTCTGCCACTTGTACTGGTTCTGGAGACCTTTTTTATTTTCCTTCCGCTGCTCTATCACGGCATCTATGGTCTGTATATCGCATATCAGGCCAAGCCGAACAATGCTCATTATGGAAATGAGCGCAACTGGCGCTATACGCTTCAGCGTGTGACCGGTGTTATTACTTTTATCTACATCGCATGGCACGTATACGATACCCGCTTCCAGGTTGCGCTTGGTAATGTAACGCATGAGCAGCTGGGTGGAGTCATGCACAATATCGTCACCAATCCGGCAACATTCGTGCTGTATACGATTGGTGTGGTAGCGGCTTCGTTCCACTTTGCCAATGGACTCTGGTCGTTCCTCGTTACCTGGGGGATCACGGTAGGACCAAGATCGCAGCGCGTTTCTTCATACATCTGTATGGCGCTGTTTGTGATCGTATCGATTATGTTCGTTCTGTCTCTGGTAGCATTCCGTAATATGGAATTCCAAGACCCAACCGTTGCATTTCAAAGCATTCGTCATTTTATCGCATAAATGACCCTGCTGCTGTGCAGTCCATTTCGTTGTATCGTCTGCAGTGCCTGAAAGGGTGTGACGGTATGCAGCGAATGGCATTCACAGCCAGTCAGGGGCAAGCAGGTTAAAGGGGAGGGTAATTTCTTATGGCAACATCCAATATCATTATCGTGGGCGGCGGTCTGGCCGGTCTGATGGCTACCGTTAAAGCGGCGGAAGCCGGCGTTCACGTTCACTTATTCTCACTCGTACCGGTGAAGCGTTCGCACTCCGTATGTGCGCAGGGCGGCATCAACGGTGCAGTTAATACCAAAGGGGAAGGCGACTCACCGTGGCTGCATTTCGATGACAGCGTGTACGGTGGTGACTTCCTCGCCAACCAGCCTCCGGTCAAAGCGATGTGTGATGCCGCACCTGGTATCATTCACCTCATGGACCGGATGGGCGTTATGTTCAACCGTACCCCGGAGGGTCTGCTGGACTTCCGCCGCTTCGGCGGCACCAAGCATCACCGTACCGCTTTTGCTGGTGCAACAACCGGTCAGCAGCTGCTGTACGCACTCGATGAGCAGGCGCGCCGCTGGGAGACAGCCGGCCTCGTGACCAAGTACGAAAACTGGGAATTCCTGAATGCCGTACTGGATGATGAAGGCGTCTGCCGCGGTATTTCCGCTCAGAATCTGCGCTCCATGGAAATCGTTACGTTTGGCGCCGATGCGGTTATTCTGGCGAGTGGTGGTCCTGGTATTATTTTCGGCAAAACGACCAACTCGGTCATCAACACCGGTACGGCAGCGAGCGCTGTGTATCAGCAGGGCGTTCATTATGCCAACGGTGAGTTTATCCAGATTCACCCGACAGCCATTCCCGGCGACGACAAGCTGCGCCTGATGTCCGAATCGGCTCGTGGTGAAGGCGGACGGATCTGGACGTACAAAGATGGCAAGCCATGGTACTTCCTGGAGGAGAAATATCCTTCCTACGGTAACCTGGTGCCGCGTGATATCGCTACCCGTGAAATCTTCGACGTCTGTGTTAACCAGAAGCTCGGCGTTAATGGCGAGAATATGGTCTACCTGGATCTGTCCCACAAAGATCCAAAAGAACTCGACGTCAAACTCGGCGGCATTATCGAGATCTATGAGAAATTCATGGGCGATGATCCACGCAAGATTCCAATGAAGATCTTCCCGGCAGTCCATTATTCCATGGGCGGCATGTGGGTCGATTATAACCAGATGACCAATATTCCGGGTCTGTTCGCTGCCGGCGAGTGCGAGTACCAGTATCATGGTGCCAACCGTCTCGGAGCCAACTCCCTGCTGTCCGCGATCTACGGCGGTATGGTAGCGGGACCGAAAGCGGTCGAATATGTCAAAGGCCTCAAAAAATCCTCTGCCGATCTGCCAACAAGCCTGTTCGACCAGGCGCGCAAGCAGCAGGAAGAGAAATATGAGCGTCTGCTTGGCATGAATGGTAAAGAAAATGCTTACGTGATCCACAAGGAACTTGGCGAGTGGATGACGGATAATATGACGGTTGTACGCTACAATGATAAGCTGCAGGCGACGATAAATAAGATTAAGGAACTCAAACAGCGTTATGGCAGCATTGACGTGAATGACTCCTCCCGCTGGACCAACCAGGGAGTGGCCTTTACCCGTCAGCTGTGGAACATGCTGGAACTGGCTGAAGCGATGACCCTCGGTGCGCTGCTGCGTGACGAGAGCCGCGGAGCCCACTACAAGCCTGACTTCCCGGTCCGTAACGATGAAGACTTCCTCAAAACAACCAAAGCCACCTGGACACCGGATGGACCACAGATTTCATATGAAGAAGTCGATGTGTCCCTGATCCCTCCTCGTGTGCGTGACTACTCCAAAAGCTGATTAGCCGTCCGGAGCCGTCACTTGGAATACAATTGACATGTCGTGAGTATATCGTATGAACACTCAGATTAATGTGAATGATAGAAGGGGGCATTACCCATGGCGGAAGCAGTTTCAACCGAGAATCAAACCACACAGCAGACCGGCCGCAAAGTGAAGTTTGTCATCACCCGTCAGGACAAGCCGGAAGGCTCATCCTATACGGAAGAATTTGAATTACCGTATCGTCCCGGCATGAACGTAATCAGTGCGCTGATGGAGATTCAGCGCAACCCGGTCAACAGCGGCGGCAAAGACACCGCTCCGGTATGCTGGGAATCGAACTGCCTGGAAGAAGTATGCGGTGCCTGTTCCATGGTCATCAACGGCAAGCCGCGTCAGGCCTGCTCGTCTCTGGTCGACAAGCTGGAGCAGCCGATCACAGTAGCGCCGATGAAGACATTCCCTGTTGTCCGTGACCTCGTCATTGACCGCAGCCGGATGTTCGGTGCACTGAAAAAGGTAAAAGCATGGATTCCGATCGATGGCACGTATGATCTGGGTCCGGGTCCACGCATGGCGGAGAACAAACGTCAATGGGCGTATGAACTGTCCAAATGCATGACCTGCGGGGTCTGCCTGGAAGCCTGTCCGAATGTGAATGACAAAACCGACTTCATCGGCCCTGCGCCGTTGTCCCAGGTTCGTCTGTTCAATGCCCATCCGACAGGTGAAATGAACGCCGAAGAGCGTCTGGATGCCATTATGGGCGAAGGTGGTATCGAAGCCTGCGGTAACTCGCAGAACTGTGTGCGTTCCTGTCCAAAAGGAATTCCGCTCACCACTTCGATTGCCGACCTGAACAAAGAAACCAACAAACGTATGTTCAAGCGCTGGTTGAGTGTATAATAGTCTACAGCCAGCAGCATAATACGAAGAGCAGGCGACTGCTCTTCCCACAAGCGGGTGACGCGTATAACGCGGAAGCCCGCTTTTTTATACATATGATTACCGGAGGAAGACGATATGATTAGTGAAAGACCGATTAGCTTTGACCAGTTAACTGCCGAATTCCGGGCGCTTGGCGTAACGGCAGGCATGAATATTCTGCTGCATTCTTCCTTGAAAAGTATCGGAGGGTGGATTCCCGGCGGCGCGGAGACCGTGATTCTGGCGTTGGAGCATGTGCTGGGAGAAGAAGGCACATTGATGGTGCCGACGCAGACTTCACAGCTGACACACCCCAAGCTGTGGAAATATCCGCCTGCCGATCCCAAATGGTGGGATCTGATCTGTGAGAGCACACCCGCCTATGATCCTGATTTTACTGTACCGACAGGGATGGGGGTCATAGTGGAGACGTTCCGCAAGCAAAGAGGCGTCATTCGCAGCAGTCATCCCCATGTCTCATTCGCCGCTCGCGGCCCCTATGCACGCGAGTGGATGGCCGATCATGGACTGGACTATGGGCTGGGCAGTGATTCTCCGCTTCAGAAGCTGTATGATGCGGATGGTCATGTGCTCATGCTGGGCACGGATTATCTGACCAATACGTCGATTCATCTGGCCGAATTCATGGCCGACTGGAATGGCAAAAAGCAGATCGAGATGAATGCACCGGTCATGACGGAATCCGGGAAACAGTGGATTACGTTCAAGGATCTGAACTTTGACTCGGATGATTTTGACCGAATCGGCAGTGACTTCGAAGAGGATTGTCCACATCTGTGGAAGCAGGGCAAAATGGGTCAGGCGGATGCCAGGCTGCTGTCCCAGCAAGGACTGGTCGATTACGCGGTGGGCTGGTTGGAAACGCATCGTTGAGGATATATATTAGGTATAAATCTTTTACATAATCGGTTAGAGAGAGGGGTTATCCTTATGATATGCCGAGAGCGCGAACATTCTTTTATTATGATCCGTCAGCATGATCATGCACGACTGTCCGGAGAATTCTCAAGACATATGGATTCCGGCCCAACCCGGGAGACGACGCGCTGGGATGAAGTGATTCTGGGCTGTGAACAGCATGATCGGGGCTGGATTCCGCTGGATCAGATTCCGGTATGGAATGATGCGGAGCAGAAGCCGTATACCTTCATGAATTTCCCGGAGCCGGCCAAGCTGGTCTTTTACCGCTATGGCATCAGCCAGCTGGAAGAGATGAGTGCTTACGGGGCGATGCTGGCGAGTATGCATTATACGGCGCTGGTTAGTCATTATGGCGAGGAAGATCCATTTTGCCAGGCCTTTTTGCAGGAAGAAAAGGAACGTCAGGACCGTATCCGGGAGCAGCTCTCTCCGGCAGAGGATGAGCTGGCCTACCACCGGTCGGTACTGGAGCTGTGTGATGATCTGTCGCTGTATGCCTGTCTGAATGAGCCGGGTGTCAACAAGAGCGAGGAGCAGGACTGGTGGAAAGACGGATTTGCTGTCGGCAAAAAGCTGGATGTTACCGGTCACCAGACGATTATGCCGCAATGGCAGGAGCCGGGAATCATCACGCTGAGTCCGTTTCCTTTACGGGAATCGGTTGATGTTCAGCTAATCTACCGCGAAGTATCCAAGGAGGATATCCGAAAGTCCGGACTCGCCGAAGCGTATGAAGCGGCGGCAGAGCAGCAGCTGAAGATTACGTTTCAACCGGCCAAAGACAGCTGATTTGTTCTGACGGGAACTTCCGAATTTGACGAAGGCTTCAGGATTCGGCAAAATAATCATTATATATAACAGCGCCTGCATGTACTGCAGGCCTGTCTGTAATGAATAGAGCTGAAGACAGCCGGAGTGGAGAAGGAGGGGCCCAGCCTGAAATATCATAATAAAATAGACATTGCACATAGCAGAGGCGGCTCTCTCATACCGTCCCATCTGTATTCCATGACCCGCAGGCAATTTCTCAAAGGCAGTGCAGCTGCGCTGGCGGCACTCGGAGCAGGTGGCACCGGGTATACATGGCTCGGCGAACCGAACTGGCTGGAAAAGGTATATATCCAGATGGAGCTGCCGCAGCTGCCAGCCAGTCTGAACGGCATGAAGCTGATCCAGTTCAGCGATATGCATCTTGGACTCGGCAAAAATGAAAAGGATCTGGAGCAGCTGGCGGATGTAATTATGGCCGAGCAGCCGGATATGATCTGCTTTACCGGGGATATGGTCGACGATGATGCCGCAGCGCTGAGCCCCGGCGTGGGCGCTCTACGGCGTATGAAGGCTCCGCTAGGCCAGTATGCCGTGCTGGGCAATCATGATTATCTGCAGGATGCGCTGGCCGTATCGAGGATGATGGAAGAAGGCGGATTCCGTATGCTGATGAACGATAACCACCAGATTCGCCGGGAAGATGGCGTACTGGCGATTGCCGGTCTGGATGATCAGCTGCTCGGCAATCCGGATATACATAAAGGAGCGGCAGGTATTCCCGCGGAAGCCTGCCGGATTCTGCTTATGCATGAACCCGACTATGCAGACCGGATACCGGCGGATCTGAACTTTCATCTGCAGCTGTCCGGTCATAGTCATGGCGGTCAGATCCGGCTGCCGATGTTCGGAGCGGTCATTACGCCGAGAGGCTCACGCAAATATATTATGGGCTGGTATCAGGCCGGACCGACAGGACAGCTGCCGCTCTATGTAAACAGGGGGATCGGCATGTCCCAGATTCCGGTTCGGTTGATGTGCCGTCCGGAATTGACCATTTTCACCCTGAAAAGAAAGACGGTATAAGCATCGCCGGAAATGGAGGAAAACGATGGAACGTATTGCACTTGTATCTGATATTCACGGCAACTATCCTGCATGGCAGGCCGTGCTGGATGATATCGAACGCCGTGGAATCCGGCGTATTTTTTGTCTGGGCGATATTGTCGGCAAAGGACCGGATTCGGTCCGGATTACCGACAGTGTGCGGGAACGCTGCGAAGTCGTGATCCGCGGCAACTGGGAAGAGCTGATTGTACGGATGAGCGGAGATGATGAGCTGTTCGGCTGGCATGCCGAGCGTCTCGGTACCGAGCGTCTCGACTATCTGGATTCGCTGCCGCTGCGGCATGACTTTATGCTGAGCGGACGGATGGTCTCGCTGGTGCACGCCTCTCCGGAAAGTGTATTCCAGCGCGTGCAGCCATGGGACCCGGTAGAACAGCGTCTGGCGATGTTTGCTCCTGTACCCGGGCAAGAGACCTCAGCGCCGATCATCCCGGATATCGTAGGCTACGGAGACATTCACAACGCCTATCTGCAGTATCTGGAAGGCCGGATGCTGTTTAATGCCGGCAGTGTGGGCAATCCGCTCGACCTGTCGGAGGCATCTTATGCTATTCTGGAAGGAGACTATCTGTCTAATGCGATATCTCCCTATTATCTGCAGTTCGCCCGTGTGCCGTATGATATTGAACAGGCAGTGGCGGATGCGCAGACAGCGGGAATTCCGGCATTGGATTATTATATCAAGGAGCTGCGTACCGGCATATACCGGGGACTGCAGACCTGAACCCAGGGAGGAAAGAGGAATGGCGATGCTGAGTAAAAAGGAATTGAAAAAAGGAATTCCCGAGCTGCAGACCGACCGGCTGATTCTGCGTCGTCTGACCGCAGGGGATATTGAGCGCTGGTGGGAATATCTCAGTGATCCGCAGGTCATTACGTATCTGTATGGCTCTCCCCAGATCAAAGAATACCAGGCACTTCAGCCGGACCGTCTGGGACGGAGAGTGGACGAAGCATTCCGCAGTATGACCTCCATTCATTTTGCCGTTACTTCCAAGGAAGATGGCACAATATATGGCGTATGTTCTTTTCAGCGCTGGGATGAACATGCGGCCCGGGCAGAGATCGGATTTGCGCTGTGTCAGCAGTTCTGGGGCAAAGGTTATGCGACCGAGGCGGTAGGCCGCCTGGTCACTTTCGGATTTGAGGATATGGGTCTGTCCCATATTGTCGGACGCTGCCATGTCAAAAACCAGCTGTCTATCCGCGTACTGGAGAAAAACGGAATGCGTCAGCAGCCGCCTTCCAATCCGGGGATCAAGAGCTACTGGCAGGAAATGGGGATCATTGTGTATTCTGTAGCGAACAGCGAATTTGTGCTGCGCAAAGAGCGGGCTTCCATGCATCCGCATATACGCGAGGATCTCGGTGGTTCCGTCTCTTCATGAGTGGTCAACGCTGGTTCACCAGTCCTGTCGGTGTACTCGTCAGCTCGCTGATCGCTGTCATTTTGTGGGGAAGTGCACTGCCGTTTATCAAGCTGAGCTATCAGCATCTGGGCATTGGTTCGCATGATTTGTTTGCCCAGTGGCTGTTTGCCGGATATCGGTTTACGCTGGCCGGTCTGCTGCTGATACTGCTATCTTATGCGCTCAAGCCGCGCGGCCAGAAGATTACCAAAATACCGGCCGGACGGCTCAGTATGCTGGCGCTGCTGCAGACGCTGCTGCAGTACATTCTGGTGTATGCGGCGCTGGGACTCGGCTCGGGCATTACGATGTCCATTATTGCCGGCTCCACTTCATTGTTCCAGCTGCTGGCGGTTCGCTGGATGGAACGTACGGAAAAGCTGTCTGCACGCAAGTGGATCGGTCTGCTGCTCGGTTTCTCGGGTATTACGGTTATGGGCATGGCCCAGGGCAGTGAACTGCGGCTGGTGTTTGGAGTCGCGGAGCTGCTGATGCTGCTGTCGGCACTGTCTGGAGGCGTAGGGAACGTGCTGGCACGCCGTGAGGCTGCGGTAGAGCCGGTGATCAGCCTGACCGGCCGCCAGATGTTCTGGGGCGGTCTCGGCCTGCTGGTGCTCGGCTGTGCCTCGGGAGAGCCTTTTCCGTTCCATTGGGATCTGATAGGGATCGGCATGCTGTTCTACCTGGCTGTCGTCTCGGCAGGAGCCTTTGCACTCTGGAATATGGTGATGAAATACAATGAAGTCGGCAAAGTCTCCATGTATCTGTTTCTCACTCCATTGTTCGGGGTGGTACTGTCGGCGGTATGGCTGGATGAGAAGATATCGTTGTGGGCGCTCTTGGCACTGAGCCTTGTTGCTGCAAGTATTGTGCTGGTGAACCTGCAGCGCAGACCAGACGAATCACAGACATCATAAAGTTACTTGTTTGTCATCCAACTGCAATACAGTCGCAACGTGATTCTAACAAGCTGGCTTTATGATAAATGGCAAGACCCCCTTTTTGATACATGTAAAAGGACCTGCACTCGGCAGGTCCTCTTTTTTTGCGTATAAATATGTTATCTGCTGTTTGGTTATAGCGCCACAACCTGCCGCTGCTTCTGTTTGTAATATACCCATTCGGTATAGCCGATCTCGCGCAGCTTGCGGGCGACCAGATCGAAATCATCCCCAACGCGCTGGGCAATGTGCGAATCCGAGCCAAAGGACACTTCCACCCCAAAATGATACGCGCGCTCCAGAATATCATCCACCGGATGCCACAGTCCGCATACTTTGATCTTGCCCGACGTGTTCACTTCAATCGCTACACCGGATTCGGCGATCGTCTGCAGCATCTGATCCAGCGCCTCGGGAGCCTGAATGTCCGTAAAGGCGGGATAGTTGCTCTTCATGGCGTCGATATGGCCGAGAATCTGGAACATGCCGCTTTTGGCGGATTCGCCGATCAGGCGGAAATATTCCGATTTGGCAGCGACCTGGGCTGCGGTATCCATGCCTTCCCAGCGGGTACGGTCAAAGATGCTGTAGCCATCGCTGAAATGAACGGAGCCAATAATATAGTCAAAAGGGTACTGGGCCAGTGTCTGCTGATACAGCTGCGCATGATCCGGGAAATAGTCCGATTCGATGCCGAGCAGCACGTCAATTTTGCCGGCGTATTCTTTTTGCAGATCCAGTACTTCCTGTACATAATTTTTCAATTCGCTTTTGCCCATGGTTGTATTGGGAAAAGGCTGTTCCTCGTCGGAACCAAAATAGGGGGTATGATCGGAAATGCCGATCACCTGAAGGTCTGCGGCAATCGCAGCCTCGATATAATCACGAATATCACCATCTGCGTGACCGCAGCGGTAATGGTGGGTGTGCAGGTCAAATCTCATACGTCAACCGCTCCTTTAGCTAATTTATTCCGGACTCGTAAAATGATCTTCCGGCATGCCCTTAAGATCATTGAGAAACTGGCGCATCGCCGAATTGAGATAGCGGCCGGACTTGTAGATCAGGCCGACCGGATGACTGACTTCAAACTCCGGCATCGGGATCATGACAAGCGTTCCATGCTTGAGCTCACTCGTAATGGACTGTCTGGAAATGATCGCTGCGCCCAGATCAATCTCGACCATTCGCTTCACTTCCTCACTGCTGGACAGCTCCATCATGACCTGCGGCTCAATGCCATGTGTTTTGAATACTTCATCGACAAACCGTCTGCCGACCGTATCCGGAGACAGCATAATCAGGGGAAGGTTCTCCAGATCATGAATCGTGGCCTTGCGGGTACGTGCCAGGGGATGCTGGGGCGAGACGACCAGTTCGAACATATCATAATAGAGGATGGACGTCTCCAGATTCGGATTGCGCTCGATCAGATAACCGATACCGACATCCACCAGCCCGTTCTCTACACTGTTATAGACCTGGGAGGAAGACATCGAATGAATCATCGTCTTGATCAGCGGGAACTGATTCTGGAAATAGGATAATACCCGTGGGAGAATCTGAATGGCAATTGAGGTCGTTGTCCCGAGCAAAATGCGTCCCTGGGGCGTCTCGTCCAGATCAGCCAGCCGCTGCTTAAGCTGCTCGACAATGGTCAGAATCTGTTCGGCATGCTCTAGAAATACAGTACCCTGATCGGTTAACGTAACCGGCTGGTTGCGGTTAACGAGTATGGTCTTGAATTCATCTTCGAGGCTTTTGATCTGAGCGGAGACCGCAGGCTGTGTCAGATTAAGCAACTCACCTGCCTTGCGGAAGCTCATCGTCCGCGAAATGGTCAATAATGTCTCCAATTGACTGATATTCATGAGTTCCTCCTTATGTACACCTATTATTAAATTATAGGTGATTCCCGAAAAAGCGGCAATGCGGTGGAACACCTATTCATACGTGAATCACCATCTCTTTTGTAAAATCTGCAAAATAATTGGCCCAAACCGATTTATTCAGCACATTCTAATCTACATAAAACCCTCTTACTATCCGATAATAATAAAAAGGCAGTCGATTGGACCTATAAAACAGCATACACACCATTCTTTGTACCTAGAAATCGACATTCTATCATCGATGAAAACCTTATTTTCAAACAAATTTTAATTATTATCGAAGTTTTCCAATGTTTCTGGATGAATTGTCCTAGGTTATAAGTTATAATAACATTACAATTCATAGGTCATAAGTTTCAGTTAAAATAGTAACCCATAAGTAGAGGGGAGTATTAAAGTATGAAGGCGGAAGTTATTAATCCATTTTTAGAAGCAGCAAGGTTGGTTATCGGACAGGTGGTTCAGGTGGCCCCTTCTACCGGAAGTCTCGGCATTAAGGATATTGAGTTGGTGGACGACCATATCTGGATCCAGATTGGCATGACCGGACAAATGAGCGGCGATATTATTTTTGGTATTCATGAGAGTGTAGCTTTGCGGATGGTCTCGGCCATGATGGGCGGATTTGTAATGACAGAGATGGACGAGATGGGACAAAGTGCCATTTCCGAGCTCGGCAATATGATCAGTGGTAATGCAAGTACCATTTTGTCCAACCAGGGCGTAACCGTAGATATCACACCTCCAAAAGTGATGAAAACAAGTGCAATTACCTTTACCTCTGCCAAAGCATTGACCATTCCATTGATTATGGAAGGGATTGGCGAGCTGGATATTCAGGTTATGGTATCCTGATCCACGATACGGCAAAGCAAAAACGATGTCATGAGGACATCGTTTTTTTATGGGGAAATGCTGTATGAGAGAATAAGATGATAGTAGTTATTATAAATACAAGACCCCAATAATCTCAAATATCAATATGGCTCTTCGCGAATCAGCGGAGGGCTATTTGACTTTCTCGCCTTTGCCGCTCAGAACTTTAGTCATAATCAGTAAAATGCTGTCTGCTGGATATCTGGCGGTGAATCTCTTAAAATAGAAGAGACTGGAGGGAACGGTATGAATCTGGAAAATAAAGTGATATTAATAACAGGCGCATCCAGCGGATTGGGCGCAGGAGTGGCTCCGCTGCTGCTGGAGCAGGGTGCGATCCCGATCCTCACCGCACGCTCTGTGGACAAATTGTCAGAGCTGTCAAGGCGGCTTAACGGGCCGCATGAGGTTATGCGCATGGACGTGCAGAATGCAGAGGAGATTGATCGGGTCGTCCGGCAGGTCATGGAGAAGTACGGCCGGATCGATATTCTGCTCAACAACGCCGGCTACGGCCAGTTCAAAACGATCCAGGAGATGGAGCTGGAGGAATACAGCGAGATGATGGATGTGAATTATCTCGGTATCGTTCGCTGTACGAAAGCCGTACTGCCGCATATGCTGGTAGCAGGCAGCGGACAGATCGTCAATGTGGCTTCACTGGCCGGCAAGTTTGCCACCGCCAAATCCACCGCCTATACCGCGACCAAGCATGCTGTGCTGGGCTTCACCAACTCGCTGCGTCAGGAGCTGCGCGGCACCGGCATTACCGTATCTTCTATTAATCCGGGACCGATCAGCACGGCTTTTTTTGAAAGGGCGGATCCTTCCGGGGAATATGTGCGCAATGTGAGCGGATTTATGCTGCCGGCCGAACGGGTATGCCGGGAGATTGTCCGTGTCATGCGCAAAAAGCGGGAAGAGTCGGATTTGCCGGGCATCGCCGCTTTTGGGCTGCGGCTGTATTCGCTCTGTCCGCGTCTGGCCGATCGGCTCACCTACCGGTTTTTTGACCGCAAATGACGGAGGCGGCTGAAATGCATATTACAGTTCGGATTTATGCAAAATGCTGATATAATGGTAAAGTATTGTGCTCTGTAAGGATCATGGCTGTGTCCGTTGATTTGCATACACTTTAACTTGAACGATAAAGGATGAAACCTATGGAATCAAAATTGAATTTTCTCGGGTTGGGCATTAAAGAATCCCTTCATGATGCACTCGCCCGTTATGGTATTACGGCTCCCTCGCCCGTACAGGAGGAGACGATTCCGCTGATGCTGGAAGGACGGGATATTATAGCCCAGTCCCAGACCGGCAGCGGCAAGACGCTGGCCTATCTGCTGCCGATTCTGCAGAAGATCGATCCGCAGCACAAGCAGATGCAGGCGTTGATTCTGGCACCTACACAGGAGCTGGCGATGCAGATCGTCCGCGAAAGCGAACGGTACGGCGAAGACCTCGGCATTACGACGCTCGGACTGATCGGCGGCGCAGCAATCAAGCGTCAGGTCGAGAAACTGAAGCGTCATCCGCATATTGCGGTCGGTACACCGGGACGGATCAACGAACTGATCAATATGCGCAAGCTGAAAATGCACGAAGTGAACGTGATCGTCGTCGATGAAGTCGATCAGGTGCTGGGTCTGGGTGGCGGTGCCGATGTGCAGCGTATCATCAAGAGTGCGCGCCGTGATCGTCAGCTCGTCTTCCTGTCTGCTACGGTCAATGAAGAGATCCGCAGCGTAGCCTACCGGGATATGAAAGATCCGGCCACCGTTGGTATCGAGCCGGAGCGTCATACGGCCTCTGCGATTGAGCATGTCTATTTCGTAACCGAAGAGCGGGACAAAATGGACACGCTGCGTCGTGTGCTGCGTCATTACAAGGCTCCACGCTCTATCGTCTTCGTCAATACGACGGAACAGATCGCCGAAATCGAGTCCAAGCTCGATTATATGGGCTTCAAAGTACGCGCCATCTACGGCGATGCCGATAAAGTAACCCGCAGTACGGTATTGTCCCAGTTCCGCTCCGGCAAGGTGCAGGTACTGGTAGCGACCGATGTGGCGGCACGCGGCCTGGATATTGAAGACCTGAATCTGGTTGTCAGTCTGGACCCGGCCTTTGATGCGGAATTCTATGTGCATCGCAGCGGACGTACCGGTCGTATGGGCAAAAAAGGTGTCTCCGCTTCCATCGTGACCGATCGCGAACGCTTCATTATGCGCAAGTTCGCCGAGACGCTGAATATTAACCTGGAAGAACAGGTGCTGGAAGCGGGTCAGGTTCTTCGGAGCGATGAAGTGGTCAAACGTCCGGCGCGCAAGCCATCCAGCTCGCCATCCCGTCCGGCAAAAGCAGCTCCTGCCGGACAGCCTAGCGGAACACTGGATCAGACATCCAGCTCGTCCGCACGTGCCATGCCAGCCGATGATAAAGGAAGACCATCTTCCGGAGGCAACCCAGCCGCCGGCCGTACAGGCTCCACCTCCAAAAAAGATGGCAGAACCAAAGTAAGAAAAGCCGATCAAAAAAGCAAGGGAGCGCCAAAATGGCTAAAAGCCAAACGTGAAGCTTCCCAGGACGAAAAGTGAGGTCTTAACTATGGAACAGGTATCTGTACTTAACGTTAACCGCCTGACCGGCGGTTACAGTCATGGCAAGCCTGTCCTGCACGATATCAGCTTTGAGGTTGGCCGTGGTGAGATGATCGGATTGATCGGCCTGAATGGTGCAGGCAAGAGTACAACAATGAAGCATATCCTCGGTCTGATGACGCCGCAGGGTGGAGAAGTGCGTATCCAGGGCTCTACATTGTCCGCAGATACGCAGCAGTACCGGGCTTCGCTGGCCTTTGTGCCGGAATCCCCGCAGTTGTATGAAGAGATGACGGTACGCGAGCATCTGGAATTTACCGCCCGCGCTTATAACGTGAGTCCGGAAGATTATGAGCAGCGCTCCCGGCGGCTGATCCAGCTGTTCAATATGGGAGACAAGGAAGACAGTCTGTCGATGCATCTGTCCAAGGGCATGAAGCAGAAAGTCATGATTATGTGTGCCTTTGTCGCAGCACCGCCGCTCTATATTATCGATGAGCCGTTCCTCGGACTGGACCCGCTCGGTATCCGGTCCCTGCTCGACTTTATGGTGGAGACCAAGCAAAATGGTTCTTCCATCTTGCTGAGCTCGCATATCCTGTCAACGATCGAGAATTATTGTGACCGGTTTATCGTGCTGCACAAAGGCCGTGTCATCGTGCAGGGCACCCTGGAACAGATCCGTGAGCAGACGGGTCAGCAGGGAGTACCGCTGGAGCAGATTTTCTACGATCTGGTTCAGGACTCCAAATGGACGGTTAGCGATGAATGATCTGCTGCGGCTGCGTCAGCAGCGGAGGGCCGACTTCTGGTCCAGGATACTTCCGTATACGCAGTATGTCATACAGAGCGGTCTGGCTGTTGTAACCCTGTTTCTGCTCATTGCCTTTGCCGCCTGGTATACGACCTTTCTGCAAAAGCTGCCGCCGGGTCTGCCTGTATACTGGATCATGCTGATTCTTCTGACACCGCTGACCGTGTACGGTACAGTGCGCACCTATATGCGTCCTGCGGACGTCGTATTCATGCTGCCGATGGAGACCAGAATGCGTGAGTACTTTGCTCCGGGCTGGCGTGGTGCAGTAATTGGCAAGTACATCTGGCTGCTGCTGATTACGCTGATTGCTTGGCCGTTCTATATCCGGGCCGCCGCTGATCCCAAGCCGCTGCTGCTCACGCTGGCACTATTGCTGCTGCTCAAAATAGTCAGCAATTACGGCAGCTGGCAGGAGCTGCGGATCAATGGCGATGCTCTACGGGTCATCTACCGACTGCTGCGCTATGTGGCAGTCATCGCCCTGCTGGCCGCTTATCTGTGGCTGCCGCTGTGGACAGGAACGATCGTGCTGCTAATCGGAGCCGCCGTGTATTATGGTCTGCTGCGAATGCCGGGCAAAGCCCAGGTTCCGTGGGAACGACTGATTGCTGCCGAGAAGAATCATGCTACCGCCGTTATGCGTATGCTGGGCTGGTTTGTGGATGTGCCGACCGGTGAGCGCAAGATTAATCGCCGCCGCTGGTTGTCCTTTGTCGGTAACCGGGTACCCTGGAAGCAGGAGCGGGCGTTTCGCTTTCTCGTCTCCAAGACGCTGGTGCGCAGTGAACTGCTGCCTACCCTGATCCGGTTTGTACTGTTCGGGATGCTGCTGGTACTGCTTACCCGGGAATCATGGTTTGGTGTCGCTGTCTATCTGCTGTTCATTCTGCTGGCAGGTATGCAGATGACTACTCTGCGCAAGCAGCATACGGACACCCTGTGGCTGTCCATTTATCCACTGCCGCCGACGTCCCAGCGATTGGAGACGGTCGGTCTGATTACCCAGGTACAGCTGCTGATCGCTATCCTGCTCTGGATTCCGCTGGCAACCGCCGGTGATCCGGTGCGGATCGTCTGGACACTGGCTGCCGGTCTGGTCATGGTATGGCTGTATCGCAGCTCCCTGAATCGTAAGTGGCTGCGCGATCTGGCAGCGGAGGATGAGCTGTAGACGTAAGGGTGGATAGAGTGAATGGATGGAGTAAAATGAATGTAATATCATGATATGCCGGATTGGATGCTGTCCAATCCGGTCTTTTCTATCCGCTGCCGGACGCCGGGCAACCTGCGAGCCGCAGCGGCCCAAACCGAAGAGACAGGCGGTGTATGACATTGGAGCATATAATCGACAGCCAGATCGACAGTCTGCAGACGCTGGCCGAGACGATCAGCGAAGTAATGGGCAGTCCGGTGACGATCGAGGATGAGAGCCATCGGCTGCTCGCCTACAGTACCCATGATCCGAATACAGACCCGGCCCGGATTGCGACCATTGTGGGACGCAAAGTACCGGAGCATGTGCAGCGTGCCCTGTATGAGTCCGGAGCGATGCAGCGGCTGCTGGACAGCGAGGAACCGCAGCATATCCGGGAGCTCAGCGAGGTAGGGCTGCGCAGCCGGATGGCGATCTCGGTGCGTCATTATGATGAGGTGATCGGCTATATCTGGCTGCTGGAAAATGACGGTTCCTACACGGCAGAGCAGCTGCGGCAGTTCAAGCGCGGCGCCCGGATTGCCGCCTCCAAAATGATCCAGCAGCAGCAGCGCCAGCAAAAGATCGAACTGTTCCGTAGGCTGCTGAACGGACGCTTCCCGTCCGAGCAGGAGGCGGCAGAACAGGCGAGAGAGGCGGGTATTGAACTTCCTGATGCAGGATATGTGCTGGTGATGGAGCAGGGAGGGCAGCAGGATACCAGCGGCTGGTATGACAGAGTCGTTCAGGCTTCTGCCGAATATGCAGTCAAAATCCATCTGCAGCTGCCGGAGCCGAATCGGCTGATTCTGCTCTGCGGGATGAATGGTCCATTCCGATCCGATCACTCTGCCGAACTGTCTGCACGGATCGGGCTGATCATTACGCGGCTGCGCCAGCTGCTGCCGGTCGAGGGGCTCTGTTATGCCGCCGGCGAAGGATTCAGCTCCGTTCTGCATATCCAGCGCAGCTACCGGCAGGCACGGGAACTGATCACCCTGCATCAGCATCTGCCGGAGACCCGTGTCCTTCATTATTACCCGGATGCGGGATTCTATCGGTATCTGAATGCGATGCACCGCGAAGCCGAGCAGTTCCCGGTAAGCTGGGGGCCGATCGACCGGCTGGCCGCCTATGATCAGGAACACAACAGCAATCTGCTGCAGACGCTGGCGGTATTTCTGGATCATGACAGTGATGCCAAGCAGGCAGCCGCCCAGCTGCACGTGCATACGAATACGCTCAATTACCGGCTGCGGCGGATTGCCGAGGTAGGACAGGTGAATCTGGACAGCATGGCAGAGAAAGTCACCCTGTATCTGGAACTCAAGCTGCTCTGGTTTGATGAAGGAAGTTAATACTGCATCAATCATTCGTCATAGATGAGCTTAACCGACATTTGGCTCAATTATATGTCAGTAATTATGACGTATTGCTAGGCTTTTTGTATTTTTACACAATTGAGATTGTTAAAATTTGGGGAACTGGACGATTACATGCCATTTTATCTATCCTATAATGAGGGTACGAACAGGCACGTTATCTGAAGGAGGCAACCCGATGAAGATTGGTATCCCGAAAGAGATTAAAAACAATGAAAACCGTGTAGCGATTACGCTGGCAGGTGTAACAACGCTGGCGATGGCAGGGCATCAGGTGTACGTGGAGAGCAGTGCAGGCCAAGGCAGCGGATTTACGGATGCAGCTTATGAACAGGCAGGCGCAACAGTGATTCCGCAGGCAGCCGAAGTCTGGTCGACCGCCGAGATGATTCTCAAGGTCAAAGAACCACTGCCGTCGGAGTATGGCTATTTCCGCGAAGGACTGATTCTGTTCACCTATCTGCATCTGGCCGCCGCGCCTGAACTGGCCGCCGCATTGATCGAGAAAAAAGTAATCGGGATCGCCTATGAGACGGTAGAGGTGAATCGTACCCTGCCGCTGCTTACTCCAATGAGTGAAGTGGCTGGCCGGATGGCGGTACAGATCGGTGCCCAGTTCCTGGAGCGTCCGCATGGTGGCAAAGGGATACTGCTCAGCGGTGTACCGGGTGTCAAAAAAGGAAAAGTGACCATTATTGGCGGCGGTGTCGTGGGTACCAATGCAGCCAAAGTAGCCGTAGGCATGGGTGCGGATGTCACAATGATCGACCTGAGTGCAGATCGTTTGCGTCAGCTGGAGGATATTTTTGGCCATTCCATTCAGACGTTGATGTCCAACCCGTATAATATTGCTGATGCCGTAGCCAGTTCGGATCTGGTAATTGGTGCAGTGCTGATTCCGGGAGCCAAGGCGCCTAAGCTCGTTACAGAAGAGATGGTTAAACAAATGGAAGCGTATTCAGTTATTGTCGATGTCGCTGTCGATCAGGGGGGCATCGTGGAGACGGTAGACCGGATCACTACGCATAACGAACCGACTTATGAAAAGCATGGCGTACTGCATTATGCTGTCGCCAATATGCCGGGTGCCGTACCAAGAACATCGACGATGGCGCTGACCAATGCGACCATGCCTTATGTATCGCAGATCGCCAATCGCGGACTGCGTGAAGCACTGATGACCAATCCGTCACTCAAGCTGGGCGTTAATACGGCTGCCGGTGCCATGACTTACGCGGCAGTCGCCCGGGACCTGGGCTATGAATATGTATCGGTAGATGATGCGCTGAAAAAGACCTTTACTGCAACGAGCTGAGGAATCGCCGATTGGTAGCCGAATATAAACAATCCACATGAACTCATCAAAAACAAAAACTCCGGATCAGGGATCGCCTGCCGGAGTTTTTTTATGTTTGTGTACGTATTTCTTATTTCTATATAGGAACAGAGTATGATTATGTAATGTAAATGTTATATAAATTTTATTTAACAAATAATAAAGTCATATTTATTTACATATTAAGTGGCATATTATTATAAAATACACCTACGAAAAACTATAGAAACCTATACTGGAGGAAAATGAAAAGCGATTAAAGGTGCATGAATATGTAATAAACATATATCATTTTGCTTTAAACGAACGATTTAAGATTGAATTTAGTAAAATATACGTTTATTTAAAATATTAATTCATAATATATTCCATTTTATGATTAATAAATTCACAATTTCTGATTGCCGGATGTATGGAATGTATGTATACTTTAAACAAGCTATCGTACCACATAATGTTAATTAAACTTACATTAAAAGGGGGATTAAGTAGTATGAGATGGAGATGGAATGGTGTAGTGGCAGCGGCCCTCGCAGTGGGCCTGCTGGCGGGATGCGGCAATGGCGGCAGTGCAACAACGACCGGTGCAGCATCCGGCGGGGACAGCGGAAGTGCCGGCAGTAAAGTGATCAAAATTGCAACACAATCTCCATTATCCGGGGGCAGCTCGATCCAGGGCGAAGCGATCCGGCTGGGAGCGCAGATGTCGATGGAAGATCACAAGGAAGACTTCAGCAAGCTTGGTTATTCACTGGAGCTCGTTCCTTATGATGATCAAGGTGATCCCAAAAAAGGTGTAGCCAATGCCGAGCAGATCGGTGCGGATCAGGCTGTGCTGGGTGTTATCGGTCATCTGAACTCCGGTGTATCCATTCCATCTTCGGTTGTGTATGAAAAATACAATATTCCGATGATCTCCCCGGCGAGCACGGCGACCGAATTTACCGATCGTAAGCTAAAAGTGGCTAACCGCGTCGTCGCACGGGATGACTTTCAGGGACCGGCCGCTGCAGAGTATGCGGTGAAGACGGTCGGGGCCAAAAAGATCTTTGTTATCCAGGACAAGACAGCCTACGGACAGGGACTGGCTGAAGCTTTCCGCGATAAAGCACAGGAGCTGGGCGCCACGATTGCCGGTTATGAAGGCATCACGGTAGGAGAGAAGGATTTTAACGGGGTGCTGAATATTGCTGCAACGCAAAATCCGGACTTTATCTTCTTTGGCGGTCTGTATGCCGAAGGCGGACTGATTATCAAGCAGGCACGGGATAAAGGAATTA
Source organism: Paenibacillus wulumuqiensis (assembly GCF_000971965.1). Classification (GTDB taxonomy): domain Bacteria; phylum Bacillota; class Bacilli; order Paenibacillales; family Paenibacillaceae; genus Saccharibacillus; species Saccharibacillus wulumuqiensis. The sequence goes on along the minus strand of NZ_LAQP01000015.1, from coordinate 135,681 downwards.
CGGCTCCGATCATGGGCGGCGATGCGCTGGATTCCTCGGGACTGGTCGAGATCGCCGGTGCCGATGTCAAAGGAGCACTGTACAGCTCGGTAGCCGGTGAGATCGCCAAAATGGAAGGCGGCTCCGACTGGGCAGCCCGCTATCAGCAGGAATTTGGCAAGGCACCGGAAGGTTATTCCGCTTACGCCTATGATTCCATGACCATTATGCTGGATGCGATCAAGAAGACGCTGGACAGCGGCGGCGGAGAGATGCCATCCCGTGAAGCCGTGCGCGACGGTGTACGGGCCACCAAGGATTTCAAAGGCATTGCCACCGAAGTCAGCTTTGATGATAAAGGGGACAACGCCTACGCCAAAGTATATATTTACGAATTTGCCGATGATACGTATCCAGGCAAGCTGGTATCCGAAGTCAGCCAATAATTGCAGCACATCAACATGCGGCCAAGAGGTATGTGCGGATTGACGGCATACCTGTTGGCCCTTGTTTTATAGCGATGGAAAGGGGTGCGTTCATGTTCGCAAGCATTTTACAAACACTGCCACAGGTACTGATCGATGGCCTGGCGCTGGGAGCGATCTATGCGGTGGTAGCGCTCGGATATACGATGGTATACGGCATTCTCGAACTGATCAACTTTGCGCATGGCGAGATTTTCATGACCGGAGCATTTGCCGGTACATCGGTGCTGCTGCTGTTTCAGTCGATGGGCTGGCTGGGTGGTCTGCCTGCTTGGGTCTCGTATGTGCTCATTATCTTTATCGCCATGATGGTCACAGGGGCGCTCGGGGTAGGGATCGAGCGTGTCGCCTACCGTCCGCTGCGCAAAGCACCCAAGCTGATTTCACTGATTTCCGCGTTTGGGGTTTCCTTTGTGCTGCAGGATCTGGTGCGTTTTATCGCGGAACTGAAAACCGGCAATTATATCATCAGTGTGCCGCAGCTGTTCGATGGACGCTTCACGCTAGGCTTCTCATCGATGACAGCGATGTTCAGCAATGCGACGGTGAAGACGAATACGATCTTTATTTTTATTGTAGCAATTGTGCTAATGATCGGATTGGATATTTTCGTTAATCGGACCAAATGGGGCGGAGCGATGCGGGCAGTCGCCCAGGATCGGGATACCGCTGCCCTGATGTCGATCAATGTGAACAAGGTGATTCTGCTGACGTTTTTTATCGGATCGGCGCTTGGCGGATCGACCGGTGTGCTGTTCGCCCAGCAGTACGGCACGATTGATCCGTATATCGGCTTTATCCTCGGACTCAAGGCATTCACGGCAGCCGTGCTGGGCGGAATCGGCAATATCCGCGGTGCGATGTTCGGCGGCATTGTCATCGGTGTACTGGAAATGTTCGCTTCGGCGAACCTCGGTATTATGACCGGCGGTAATTTTGGCGCAGAGTACAAGGATGTATTTGCCTTTGCGATTCTGATCGTCGTATTGATATTCAAACCAGAGGGCTTGTTTGGCAAAGCCGTCAAAGAGAAAGTGTAGGTGGAACCGATGAGCAAATGGGCCAATATGCGTATCACCCTGCGAGAGAACAAGCTGGCGCAGATCATTCTACTGGTGCTGTTCACGCTCGTAACAGCAGCGGCTGTGCATCTGATGGAGCGTTCGGTCACCGCCTTTCTGCTGCTGCTCGCTTCCTTGCTGCTGCTGTATTATACGTCCTTTACCAATGGGATCAAATGGACGATTGCCCTGATCCTGCTGCTGGTCGTCATACCGTTCGCGTCGTCAGGAGGCTCGTCCTATGACTCCTATATGGAAGTGGCGACCCAGTGCGGGATCTATGTAGCGATGGCGCTGGGATTGAATATTGTGGTCGGCTTTGCCGGTCTGCTGGATATGGGCTTTGTCGCTTTCTTTGCGGTTGGCGCATACACTTACGGGATCTTTGCGACCGACCAGGCGAATAACTTTATCTCGGGCGATCTGTTTCCACTCTCCGGCGGCACATTCTGGATCTTCATTCTGATCGGCGGATTCATGGCCGGCATTTTCGGAATTCTGCTCGGGCTGCCGGTGCTGCGGGTCAAAGGGGATTATCTGGCGATCGTGACGCTGGGTTTTGGAGAGATTATCCGCATTATTTTCAACAACCTCGAGAAGCCGGTCAATATTACGAATGGTGCGATGGGATTGTCTTCGATTCAGCCGCCGGATCTGTTTGGCTTTGATTTTACGTTTCCGCATCAATATTACTTTATCGTGATTGCCATTTTACTGGTGGTCATCTTCGCCGTCAGACGACTGGAGCATTCCCGGCTGGGGCGTTCGTGGAAAGCGGTACGGGAAAATGAGATTGCCGCCCAGTCGATGGGTATTCCGCTGATCCGCACCAAGCTGATTGCTTTTGCGATCGGTGCTTCCTTTTCCGGGATGATGGGTGTGGTGTTCGCGGCCAAGCAGACATTTATCGATCCGACGAGCTTTACACTGATCGAATCGACGACGATTCTGGTCATGGTCGTACTGGGCGGTATGGGCAGCGTGCCCGGTGTTATCCTCGGTGCGAGTCTGGTAACCATTCTCAATCTGCAGGTGCTAACCGAGCTGACGAACTGGCTGAACCAGCTCTCCATGCAGGGTATTATTGAAGTGCCCAATGCACTATCACCTTCCAAAATGCAGCGGTTTATTTTCGGTATGATCCTGATTCTGGTTGCGATCTTCCGGCCGAATGGACTGATCGCCGCCAAAAACCGCAAAATTCCCAAGGAGGTGGTGACCGGTGGTCCACATCAACATCATGAAGTTCCTGCTGCTGCGATCAAAGCCAAAGCCAGACCCGAATAAATCATTGTGGGCGTCAGCATGTAATCATTGGACGGCTGCCCTGCTGAACCGGTACACGCCTGTACGGATGATCCCGGTATCTACAACTGCCGGGGAACCGGAAATATACACCGGGCCAAATCGATCCCGCCTATGAGGAGGATGCAGTCATGAGTATTTTAAAGGTAAACCGTCTAACCAAGCGCTTTGGCGGACTGACCGCAGTCAGTGGAGTGGATTTTGAGTTTCCGAGGGGACAGATCTCTGCGGTGATCGGTCCGAATGGAGCGGGCAAGACGACCTTTTTTAATATGATTACCGGTATCTATGTACCGGATGAAGGACAGATCGAATTGGACGGCAAGTCCATCGTCAATGTGAAACCGGACCGGATTACTGGCAGAGGCATCGCTCGTACGTTTCAGAATATCCGGCTGTTCGGCAGTATGACCGTGCTGGAGAATGTACAGGTCGGCATGCATATCCATCTGAAAACAGGCGTGATCGGTACCCTGCTCAATCTGCCGAGAGTACGGCATGAAGAGCATACGTCCCAGCAGGAAGCGTACCGGATGCTCGAATATGTGGGACTGGCAGAGTGGTACAATGCCGAAGCGAGCAGCCTGTCCTATGGAGCCCAGCGCCGACTGGAGATTGCCCGCGCACTGGCGGCCCGGCCCAAAGTGCTTCTGCTCGACGAACCGGCAGCCGGCATGAATCCACGGGAGACCATAGATCTCACCTCGCTCATCCGCCGGATTCAACAGGAGCTGGATATCTCCATCATCCTGATCGAGCATGATATGAAGCTGGTCATGGAGCTGTCGCATCATATTCTGGTGCTGGATCATGGTGTCAAAATCGCCGAGGGTGGACCGCAGGATATCCGTTCCAATCCCAAGGTGATCGAAGCCTATCTGGGCAAAAGCGCTGTCGAGGAAGGAGTGTTGGCGGAATGAGTCTGCTGCAGCTCAAGCAGGTAGAAGCGTATTACGGCGCTATTCAGGCACTGCGCGGTATTACGGTGGATGTAAATGAAGGCGAGATCGTAACACTGATCGGCTCCAACGGCGCCGGCAAATCAACTACGCTCAAATCGATCTGCGGACAGGTGAAGATCCGCGGGGAAGTCTGGTTTAATGGTCAGAATATCTCCGATCAGCCGCCTCATGTCACGGCCCAGAGCGGCATCGCCCATGTACCGGAGGGGCGGCGCATTTTCCCCAGGCTGACGGTCAAGGAGAATCTGGAGATGGGCGCATTCTCGGTCAAAAGCAAAAGCCTGATCAAGGAACGGATCGAGAAGTCCTTTGCCTACTTCCCGCGGCTCAAGGAACGCTACCATCAGGTCGGCGGCACGATGAGCGGCGGGGAACAGCAGATGCTGGCGATTGCCCGCGGCCTGATGATGGGTCCTAAGATTCTACTGCTGGATGAGCCGTCGATGGGGCTTGCACCGGTTATCGTGGATCAGATCTTCGAGATTATCCAGGAGCTGAATGCCTCGGGCATGACGATTCTGCTGGTCGAGCAAAATGCCTATCAGGCGCTGCAGATTGCCCACCGCGGCTATGTGATCCAGACCGGAGAGATTATTTTGCAGGATCAGTCGGTGGAACTGCTCAAAAACGATCAGGTTAAAGAAGCCTATCTGGCATAAGACTGGGATATGTAAAATGAAATTACTCCATATCCTCAACCAAAAAACCAGCACTGGATTATACCCGGTGCTGGTTTTTTGAATGCAAGTACTTATTTTATTTGCTGTAGGGCAGTGTTCAATTCCTGTAAAACGGAAATCTTGTCCTGAACGGCAGCGGCTGAAGTCAGATTGTTTTTACGATCCAGTGCCGTCTGCAATCCGGTTACATCCTGATCTGCAGAATGCTGCTGGATCAGTGTCTCTGCCTGGTGAGCCGCTTCATTCAGCCAGGTGTCCAGATTAGGGACATCCACATATACGGTCTCCTCGAGACTGAGGTCACCCTTTTTCAGTAGGACGATGACTTCATACTGGGCTGTAGAGGCGCTGCCGTTGTACTGGAGCAGCTGCAGACCTTTATTCGTCTCGGAAGCTGCCAGATATACATTATCTGTTACCGAAGAACCGGTATCTGTATCCTGATCGATAGAAGTCAGCAGTTCGACGGAAGATACCGTTCTGGTTATACCATCAGCGGGCGGGCCGTCCGCCAAAGCCAGCTCCTGCATCGGAGCGGTAGAGTATGGCAGCACAATATCGTCTGGCATACGATCTGCTTCCCTGTACAATTCTGTCCGATCCGCATTGGCATCATGTGGAGACGGATAGGCCGAGAGAGGAGCCGTATTGGTCAGCAGATTGCGATCGGTGAAGCTGAGCTGACCGGCGGTGATGTCCATATCGAATACATGCCAGTAGCGTTCATTGCCTGCGCCTGCCGGGATATGATAGGTCTTGACCGGAGTCGCGGAAGCACCATCATAGACTTCGACCCGGGCAGAAGAATTCCGGAGAGTTGCAGTACCTCCGTCGTGTGACTGACTGTAGTTTTCGATATAAAACGTATAGGTGCCAGCTGTCCGTTTGCGAATAGTCATCGCTTCCGGACCATAACCTGCTATAGAATCATATTCCAGTTCGGCATAGAGTTCATTGTCATAGATAAATGTGTCATTCGAAGGAAACGTATGGAAACTGAATCCATCCGGAGTCGGGCCGAGCAGATGAGCATCTTCATCTTCGGGCAGTTCATCCCAGGTGAGTACGATACGAACCTGATCATTATCGCCCTGTCGGATAGCAACAGCATTCGCTTCATTCAGCTCGTCTGCTGATGAAGTGGCTGTCATGTAAGTGGTAACGAACCCTTCTTTTTGCAGTTCTCCCGTATAGATGCCCGGGGGAAGTTGTATCATATAATCTCCAGCCATTCCAGTAACGACGGTCGCCTCCACCGGACCGGTTGTTGTACCGATTCCTCTGCGGAACAGAATTTTCATCTCGTCTACCGGATAGTCTCTCGTATCCATGATGCTGCCGAGGATTCCACTGATTAGTACACTGCCCTGGAATGTATATGCAAGGCGGGAAGAGTCGGCAGCTGGCGCTACGGTGAGCTTCAGTACTTTTCCATAATAACGGGTGAGCTTCAGCGGTTTAAAATGCAAAGTACGCGTCATGCTATCATAGCTGATATTTTCCAGTGTCACAGATCTACCATCTATTGCAGCCGTTACATCCATATCGCTGAGGAACAGTGTCTCACCTGCCGACAGCGGCAGGGTGATCTGTCCGTTCTGTACATCCAGATACTGTATTTTTTGTGGATCGGTATCCGTCACCGGAGTCGGTGCTGGATCGCTGACCGGAACAGCCGGTTCATCATGCTTGGAATCTTTTTTCTTCGTATTGGTCGGGGTCAAAGGAAGGCCGACCGTACTGCCGCCTACCCGTGCGGTAATCCCGTTATCTACATTCGTCTGCATTACCCGCGGAGTAATGGTCACCCCATCAGCGCGAATATAGGCTTTCTCGACTGTACCGCTGCCGCCAATGGTAGCCGGGGCATTCAGCGTCGCCGATTGAATAGAGGATTTACTGGTCGTGTCCACACGATTGCCAGTGGTGCCGGCAGCTACAGCCAAATTATCGATCGAACCGGTAACCAGCTGCACATCCAGTGAAGACGCGGAGATATCCACCGCATCGAATCGTCCGTTCATCGTTACCCGGGCACCTGTCGGCATCATGGAGGACATGACCACATTGGTGAATCCGTTTCCGACAGAAGCGGCTTTTTCTTCCAGAATGGAACCGGATTGAAGAACGGTCTGTGAAATGACGGTTGAACCGGAAGTCTCGATACGAACATCGCCGTCTTTTTTGTTGATGATCATGCTGGACAGATTGGAGTCCTTGACATGAATGCTGTGACTGCCGCCGCCGTTAACGGTAGTGGTTCCTTTGACCGTTACATGATCGAGCAGTGCATCTCCTTCACCAATTCCCTGGCCGAGCAGTAGATCACCTTCGATGACCGTATTGCGAATGGTGCTGCCGGCAGCATGAAGCTGAACATTGCCGGATACTTGCTGCTGTCCGGATGCCGGGCCGTAGACGCCGGCCGTATTGTATACTATGTTGTTGGAACCGGTGGATTGAAGCGAGCGATTTAGCACAGTGACTGCCTCTGCCCGTGTCGTGGTATCCCGGGGACGGAATCCTTTTTCGTCGCCATTCATCAGTCCGTTATCGATAACGGCACCGATCGAGCCCTTGCTCCAGGCAGGACTGTTAGCCGTATCTTTCATACGGCTGGCGGAAGCGGATGATTTTAATTTTTTGATGGAAGTGAGAATTACCGCCAGCTCCTGGCGGGTGACCTGCTGATCCGGATGGAAAGTGGAGTCCTTGTATCCTTCCATATAACCCTGCGCTTTGGCGATGGCAACATCGTTATAGTACCAGTCGGATGGTTGTACATCCCGGTAATGGATCGGCGCAGCAGAGGTGAAGCCGAATGCTTTGTTGATCAGGGCAGCCAGCTGCGAACGGGTTACGCTCTGATCCGGCTGCAGGCTGCCGTCCTGAAAGCCGCTAATATAGCCTTTGTTCTGCCAGTCCGTGAGTACACTTTTGGCCCAGTGGTTTTGAATATCTGTCGCTGTGACCGACTGTGCGTGGACAGGAATCGTCGCTGTCAGTCCAGAAGCCGGCAAAAGGATAGCGGTGCTGAGCAGCAGCATGGCCCACGGCCGAATTGTCTTTGTTAACATTCCCCAAGTTCCCCCAATGAATTATCAATTTAAGCGTTGGTCCTAATGATATGGTCTAGATCGCCTATATTTCTCTATTCACTTTACAAAAATAGGCATATTGATCTATATTACTACAATTTATTTCGTTTGGGAATGGGATTTTCCTGCATTGGAATAGTATGGATAGTGCAGGTGTCAGGAGGGGGGCGATATGCATAAAAAAGCAGACCCCGGTAATGATCGGGGTCTGCTTCTATTTATGCTGCTATTTATAATGGAAACTATCCTTATGGAAATGTAAAAATTAACCCTGCTGCACATCCAGCACAGCCTGGTAAATCAGATCATACAGATCTTCCAGGTACTGCTCCTCGATACAGGAGAAAGCGATCCGCAGATCATGCTCGCCCAGAGCAATAGTGCCGATCTCGTACTGGGTGAGCAGACGCTGGCGTACCGCTTCGGCGGATATATTTTTGAGTTTCAGGCACATAAAGTAGCCGGAGTTAAACGGATAGTATTCCCATACATCGCCGTATTTGCCGCTGTCGAGCAGATCTTTGACCTTGTTGGCGCGGCCTTTCATTACCTGGAACTTCTCGGCTTTTTGCACTTCGAATTCCGGGGAACGCAGGGCGTTCAGGACAAACGTCTGGGATGGATGCGCACCGCTGGAGATGGTTGCGCGGATAATACCGAGCGTTTTCTGCTCCAGAGCAGTCAGTGCCGTCGTGGACTGGGCGCCATACGTAATAAATCCAACGCGGAAGCCCCATACATATTCTTCCTTGGTTGCACCGTCGATCTTGATCGGCAGGATACGCGGATGCAGATTGTTCAGCTCGCCGAACAGGGATTCCTGCATCGAATCTTCGAAGAACAGTCCAAAGTAGGCATCATCCGTAACCACGATTACATTAATACCGGCCAGTGCCGCTTCGTTAATCGCAGCCACGATCTGGTGACCATCTTCGACGCTTGGCGTGTAGCCGGTCGGGTTGTTCGGGAAGTTCAGCACGACAATTGCTTTACCGCGGTCCTTCTGTTTCAGCAGTGCGTCGCGCAGACCATCGCTGTTGAACCGCATATCTTCCGTGAACAGCGGGTAGTTCACGATCTGTGCACCGCGGCGAATGCCAAAGGTCAGCTCGTAGTTCTCCCAGTTTTTGTCCGGATAGATGACTGCATCGCCTTCGTCGGCGAACAGGTCGGCCACAATGCTCAGACCATGGGTCAGCGCATTGGTAACAATCGGATTGCCAAAAGTTGTACTTGCAAGAGACGGATTATCCTTGATCATTTTCTCACGCCATGCGCTGCGCAGTTCGGGCTTGCCTGCCGGTGGAGCGTAAGGATACAGATCTTTCGGTTGAAAAGCAGATAGGGAATCCTGAATGACCTTCAGATGCATCGGTCCGCCATTCTCGGTAGCAATACCGATCGTGGCATTATATTTTTTGGCCTGGCTCGAAGCTTCTGCCGATTGGCTCAATATGCCTTCTTTGGGAAAATAGATCTCTTTGCCGAGCTTGGACAGCATGTCATAAATATAGGGGCTGTCCGCTTTCAGATTCTCATTCAATTGTCCTGCCAGTGGGTTCATCTTGTTCATCCTTCCGGGTCTGTTTAGAAGATATCAACCAGGCGAATCTGCTGCGTATTCCGTCTGATTTCGCTGCCTCATAGTATATCATTGTTCACATTACGGTGTCACTGTGTGACCGGAGGATTTTGAACGGATAGATGTGAAAAGGGTGTGAATTTAAAGCGTATTTGGGCAGCTGCGGCTCATCATTTCTCAAAGTGTTTGTTCCAGTGTTCAGATTGGGGTTAGACTATGGGCACATTCCTAATTATTCGCCGGAAGATGGATGATACGGACAGTATTTTTCCATCATTTCCAGGGTTGCCAGATCATCGGTGGAGCCTCGCTGCTGCAGGCCGCTGATGATCTGTTCGCGTTCCTGACCTTTGACATTCTGGCCGAACTTGAACTTGGCGGTCCATTCGTCCGGGATAATCTTGATCAGCGCGACTCCCTTGAGCCGGGGGATATACTGCGGATCATCTATCGTAATCGGATCATATCCGCCCTCCGGCTGCAGCTTCTGCATAAAGGCGCTGAGTGCCACCGCCTTTTCTTCCAGCTCGGTGACGATCTCGGCATGTCCGCGTACAGTGACACTTTTGAAAAAGGCAGTCGCCGGACAGGCCATCTCTTCATCGGTAAAATACGAAGGAATCAGCGCATATTCACGGGCTGCCGAGAAGGTAACCCGGTTGTCCTGCTTCAGCAGCTTCATTTTCTCTCCCGCCCGGCTGCCATGCATATAAAATATCCCTTCATGATAGGCAAAATTCAGCGGAATGACCCGCGGCCAGCCATCCTCGCTGCCCAGACCGAGAAAGCCAAAACTCACCTCTCCGAGAAACTGCTCCAATTCCTGTTCTTCCTCTACCGTAAACTCTTTTCTTCTCATCTGTATATTCTCTCCTTTGTCTCTATCTGGATTGACGATTTATGGTAATCAGCTTATGCTGAAAAGTGTCAGGTGAAAAGGTCCAATTCAGGTATAGTGATACGGTCCAATTTTAGTGCGTTAATGAATTGAAGTATGATCAGAGATAGACAGAATCTATTTTGTCGAAGTCTGGTTTTGCAGAATATACAGTTTACAGGTGTGAAAGAGAGGTACAGCTGGACATGGATATCACCATCGCGTATCAACGTGCCCTGCAGCAGCACAGTCACAAATATATCGCGCTGTATCATGCACTGCGCGAAGCCATTCTGAACGGTTCGCTGCAGCCGGGTACCCGGCTGCCATCGACACGTGAACTGGCAGCGAGCTATGGCGTCTCCCGCGGTAGTGTGGCGGAAGCATACGATTTGCTGCTGGCCGAGGGCTATACCGAATCGGCTGTAGGCAGAGGCACCTATGTAGCACGGCAGCTCACCACGCTGCCGATCCTGCAGGAACAGTCAGCAGAACGGAGTGAACAGACGCCGAAGTCCGATGCCGATTCGGCGGCTGCCGGTTCAGACAGTTCGGCCCGCACTTTGTCCCGCTGGGGAGAACGGCTGCTGGGGCTGGATCGCCGCCAGCCCATGAAGCCGTATCCGCCAGCTGATGTTCCGGCCGAAGACCGGATTGACTTTCAGGCGCAGGAGATTCTGCTGGGAGGCAGTTCCCTGACCGACTGGCGCAGCGCCATGACCGGTGCGGTCAGGGATCTGCAGCAGGGAAGCGGCCATGATGAAGCCAATGAAGCCGGTGGTGACCGGATGCTGCGGGAGGCGATCTGCAGCCATCTGGGCAGGACACGCGGCATTGCGGCCCAGCCGGAGCAGGTCGTACTGTGCAGCGGCTCGATGGAAGTGATCGTACTGCTCTGTCAGCTGCTCGTGAATGAAGGCGATCCGGTCATTCTGGAAGATCCGTGTTTTACCGGACTCTACCGGGCGATCGCTGCCTGCGGCGGACAGGTCTGCCCGGCACCGCTCGATCGGCAGGGCATTATCCCGCAGGAGTGGGAATCCCGACTGCTGATCGTAACGCCGGGCCGCCAGTTTCCGACCGGAGCGGTGCTGCCACTGCCAAGACGCCAGCAGCTGCTGCAGTGGGCCGATCGCCGGCAAGCATGGATTATCGAGGATGATTATGACAGCGAGTTTCGCTGGGAAGGCCGGCCGATCGAGCCGCTCAAGGCACTGGATACGGCAGAGAGTGTCATCTACGTAGGTTCCTTTTCCAAAAGCATGTTCTCCAGTCTGCGGCTCGGCTATGCGATTATGCCGCCGGGACTTGCGGAAGCGCTCGTGGCGGCCAAGCGGCTGTACGATCCGCTGCCTTCCTCACGGCTGGAGCAGCGTGCGCTGGCCCGTTTTATTATGCGGGGCGATTATATGAGACATCTGCGCCGTATGACCCGTCTATACAGAGGACGCCATGCCATTTTCCGGGAACAGATGGAGCAGCAGCTGCCGGGATTGTTCCAGTGGATGTCTGCCGGTTCCGGGCTGCATGTATACGGCGTCTGGCAGCATGATCAGCATTCGTATGAGGCGTTCCGACGGCTTGCTGATGCCTGTGGAGTCAGTTGGCGGGATGCTGCGGATTACCGACTCACGGATGGACCGCCGTCGGGGTGCTTTATTTTTGCCCATCTAGCGGAAGAGCAGATCCGTGAGGGGATTCGGCGTCTGCGGATGGCCTGGAGCAGATATAAATCCACAAAATTTCATTAATTAGGTAACCTACCATTGACGAATCCCGACTTTTTGCGCAATATAAGCGCATAGCCGTTTAATTCGTTACAGCGGTATAGTGGATATCCGATAGGAAATTTAGATAGAGGAATTGGAGAAGGAGGAACAATATGCTTGAATTATCACCTGCTTCATTTATACTGAAGCCCGCCTTTGCCAAAATTTTCTGTGAACCGGAGTGGCGCTGGCCCAAGCGGGAGAAGCCCATGCCCAACTACGACCTGTTCTATGTGTGGAGTGGAGAAGGGGAACTGATCCTTAACGGAGAACCTTATGCGATTAGCAAGGGAAGCTGCTTTTTGTTCCGTCCGGGAGATGAGACGACCGCTACCCATAATCCGCAAAAGCCGCTGGTTCTGACCTATATCCATTTTGATGTGAATGAGCCGGTCAGTCGTGTGCCTGCCCGCTACCGGGTGCTGGAGGAGACGATTGATTTTGAATACATGCTCGTTCGTTATGTGCGTCTGCTGCTGGAAAAGGCGTTTGCCGCCGAGGAGGAAGCACGCCTCATTCTGAAGCAGCTGATGATCCATCTGCTGCGTGACGAACAGCACAAGCCTGCTCCGCGCAAAGTGAGCAATCAGCTGCACGAGACCATTCAGGAGGTTGCCAATTATATTCGCCAGCATCCGAGTCTGGCACACCGGGTCGAGGATCTGGCTTCACGGGCCGGATTGTCGCCCCGCTACTTCTCGATCAAGTTCAAGGAATTGATGGGCGTATCTGTGCAATCGTATATCATTCGGATGCGGATCGAACGTGCGGAGCATCTGCTCGTCTATACGGGCATGAATGTAACCGAAGTGGCGGATGCGCTGGGCTACCGGGACATCTTCTTTTTCAGCCGGCAATTCAAGCAGTACACCGGCAAAAGTCCGTCCGAGATTCGCTAACGGAGCTGGGTAGGCCCCCTTTGCCGCAAAGTTGCTCTATGGTAGCTGACTGCTTTACAATAAAGGGAAGCATGCGGTAAACGCCCCGATCCGTTGTTTGTTTCAATGCAAAACACGCGGGGTAAATACTGCTCATGCATATTGTAAGCATGAAGTAAAACTTCTGTAAGCGGTTATACCGTCCAGTTGTTTGATTCCATGCCATAGAGAGGGGGCCTTCAGAATGCGTTTGAGAAGACGGGGGCGTAATTACAGTTCATCCAAGATCACCAGCAAAGTCTTCCGGAACCGTCTGCGCCGATTGCAGTCCGCAGCACAGCAGGCAGCAGAAGCCTGGTTCTAATTTAACCTATACTTAAGTAATTGTTATTCATATATAGGAAAACCGGCAAAACAAGCAGCAGCCCCGTCCGAATGCATTATTCGGCGGGGCTGCTGCTTTGTACTGTATAGATGCGGTCAGAGCAAAGTCCAAACGCTGCTCAGGCGTGTTCGGTCAGGCGGCGATACGGACGGGTCGATTCCATGTCCAGCAGCGTGCCGAGCTTTTCGCCCATTTTGACACGGCTGCCGATATGCAGCGTATCATCCGGGGTAAATGTACCCTGCTGGATCAGCAGCACAATCGTCGAACCAAACTCGAAATAAGCCAGCTCGTCGCCCTTGTTCCAGGAAGTGATCGTCTCGTCGGGATAGCGGATGCTGCTGACATTGAGCGCGCCGACCTTGACGACTGCGACTTCGCCATAATGATGCTTCATATACGTAATCTGGCGTTCATTGCGGCTCAGGACAGAGCGCATATTCAGCATGCTTTTATCGTTAACCGGATAGACTTTGCCGGGGATATGATCCCGTTCGGTCTGCTTGCCGGTGACCGGTGCATGAATCCGGTGATAATCGGTTGGGCTCAAATACAGCACGAACATATATCCATCCCGGTAGGTCTCCATCCGCGGAGAGTGATTCAGCAGTTCTTCCAGTGTATAATCCTGGCCTTTGACCTGTGGAATCAGCCCATCCTGCAGCGGGCCCATTGCCGTGATCATCGCATCGACCGGGCTGGTCAGCGACATCGGGTCCGGATCAATCGGGCGTGAACCCGGACGGAGCCTGCGGGTGAAAAATTCATTTAATGAAGGATAATCGGTAACGCTTTTCTCTGCTTCTTCTGCCGGAATGCGGTAAGCCTGAATAAACTTCGGAATTAGCGCGCGGCTGGCCCGTGATTTAGCAAAGCTGCCTGTTAGCCGGGATATCCATTTGCGTGAGGATAGCTCGGTCATCAGGCGGAACAGTGAATTGGCCATGATAGTAATGTACCCCTTTCCAGATTAAGGAAAAATAATGCGATCATTTGTTTGCTTCGTTATATTGACACAGATGTCATCCAAAATCAACGTTCAACGCCAGACAGCTGCTCCACTGCAACTGTCCGGTATCCGTCAGGCCATCATTCGGCAGCTGACGGAACGTCCAACATCCCATGAATAAACATGGTAAGATACAGGTAGGAGTGCAGACTACTCATACGATGATTCAGGAATACTCTGTTTAAGGCAAAATAAAATATATAAACAAGAGATTATTGTATACTTTTTACCCGCAAATGTCACTCATCAGGTTAAGGCCATAACGCGCGTAAAGGAGGAATAACGATGACTACATTCGGTTTAATCCGTCATGGCAGTACAATATGGAACAAAGAGGGCCGTGCACAGGGAAGTTCGGATATTCCGCTGAATGAAGAAGGCTGGGAACAGGCTCGCCAGCTCGGGGAACGAGTCGCCGGAGAAGCATGGGATCGCATCTATGCGAGTGATCTGATTCGTGCGCGCCAGACCGCACAGGCAATCGCGGAAGCTTCGCATCTGCCGGTCAGCTATGATCCACGTCTGCGAGAGCTGGATGGCGGCCAGATCGAGGGCACGACACACGCCGAGCGGATCGAACGCTGGGGAGAAGAATGGAAAACCAGGGATCTCGGACTGGAGACACCGGAGTCAGGTGCGGCCCGCGGAATCAGCTGCCTGCAAGAACTGGGACGCAGGTATCCCGGCGAGCGCATCCTGATTGTCAGCCATGGTGTGCTGCTCAATCATGTGCTCAATGCCATTCTGAAGGAAGAACCGAAATGGCATACTCTTGAAAATATGTCGATCACCGTCGTCCGCTGTGACGAGCAGAATGCCTGGGACTGTGAATTGTACAACTGTGTTCGCCATCTGTTACCATATGAGGCAGAACAGCAGAAATAACGACAATTCATGATGCCGCAGGGGAGATGAATGATGTGCAATTGAAATGGCTGGAGTGGGCCAAGCAGATTCAGGCGATCAGTCAGGCAGGACTGGAATATTCCAGGGATGTATACGATCTGGAACGGTTCCAGCAGCTGCGCGAGCTGAGCGTGGAGATTATGCAGCAGTACACGGAAGCGGAGATCGAGCTGATCCATGATCTATTCGCGGGGGAGACCGGTTATGCGACACCCAAGGTGGATATCCGGGCTGTTGTATTCCAGGAGAACCGGATTCTGATGGTCCGGGAGAAGCTCGACGGTGCCTGGGCACTGCCGGGAGGATGGGCGGATATCGGCCTTTCACCCAAAGAGATTGCGGTCAAAGAGGTCAAGGAAGAGTCCGGCTACGACGTGCGGGCAGGACGCCTGCTCGGTGTGGTGGACAAGAAATTCCATCCTCATCCGCCTTCACCATGGCATGTGTACAAATTTTTCATTGAATGCGAACTGATTGGCGGGACGGCCGCTACGGATACGACCGAGACGATGGAAGTCGGCTTTTTCGCTGAAGATGAACTGCCGCCGCTCTCCGTCGAACGCAATACCGAGCAGCAGATTCGCACGGCATTCAGCTATTTGCACAATCCGGGTTTGCCGGTATTTTGCGATTGATACCGAAGTGGCGGACTGCGTTATTGCAGCCACAGAATCAGCACCGGCAGCATAACGACAGAAGCCAGTGTCGTCCATAAAATGCAGCGTGAGACGAGCTGCGGCGCCGCTCCGAACTGCTCGGCCAGAATGACCGCATTCACTGCCGTCGGCATGGAAGTCAGAATGAGCAGCACATGGAACAATATCCCTTCTATACCGAGCAGGGTCAGCAGCAGCCAGGATAACAGCGGCGCGGCAGCCAGCCGGATCATTATGCCCGCCCAGAAGGCGCGGCGAGATGGTCGGTGGGCTGCCGTTTCTTCGTCCCGGGAGCTGACATTGATCATCTGAGCGCCCAGTACAGCGAGCGCGACAGGCGAATACGCGGCAGCCAGCATGGCAAATCCCTGATCCAATGTGGCAGGCAGTGCCAGCCCGGACAATCGCAGCAGTACCGCTATGACAGTAGCATAGACCGCCGGCAGCCGGAAAATCGAAGTAAACGCCTGCCGTACCGAGAAATGCGAACGAGCAGCGAAAAAGACACCGACCGTATTCACAATGACCATTTGCCCGATGACATAAACCGAAGCCTTGTCCAGACCAAGCTGCCCGAATGCCAGCAGCACGAGCGGCAAACCATAATTGACACTGTTGGTAAAAGTGGAGATCAGCGTAAGCCCGGCCTTTTCCTGCGGATTCAGACGAAGCATCCGGCTGACCAGTACAGCAATCAGCCACAGCAAGACCAGCGTCAGCAGGGAAAAGCTAATCGTCGAACTCACATCCTGCCATGAAATCTCCGCATGCAGCAGCGTATTGAACACGATGGAAGGCGTCAGAATATAGAGCGAAAGCAGGGCGAGCGGCCTGGTATCCATACCACGGAAACGGCGTAGTAACAGGCCGCCGACTACAGGAAGAGAGATCGGGAGAAAGACCTGGTACAGGGTAGACAGTAACTGGAGCAGCATGATGCTCATCCTTTCTGCAGGACATGATGAACAGCCGGGAATAAAGGCAGACAGAAGAAGGCGGTCTATCCCCCCTTAATCACGGAATGCTTTATTCTTATCTATTCCTAAGCTGTTATCACTGTAAGCCCGAACAGAATAACCGTCAAATACCCGAATCCTATGCTTTTATAGTTATATTCTATTACACGGGCATATCTTATTGGTATGAGAGATATAGCCCGGCAACGGGGATATAAGTCTTATGACATTTATCCGCGCTGCCGGGCTATGGGGTGTTATACCGTCTTATTATAAGATGATGTCATAATGAATAGCGGGTATTTTTATTTCAGAACATCGTATTATCGTTAGCCGATTTCTCCGGCACCTGCTGAATCACATCCCAGTGCTCGACGATCTTGCCGTTGGCGACGCGGAAGATATCCACCACTGCACTGCCGCGGTCATTTTTATTGCTGCGGGAATGAACATGCAACGCTACGATATCCCCTTCGGCAATGACGCGAACGATCTCATTGCGGCTGTCCGGGCTGCTTTTCAGGAACGGGATAAATGCTTCCAGCGGTTTGCGGCCGGTGGGAACGGTCGGATTATGCTGGATATAATCTTCGGCGATATACTTTTTGAGCGCAGAGCCATCATGTTCGTTGAAGAATTTATTGTAGAAAGTGGTGACCAGTTTCTTAGTGGCGGCAACCTGCTGCGCACTGGCAGGTTGGACCTGTACCGGCGTACCGGCCAGCGGGAACATCGTATTATCATTGGCCGACTTCTCCGGGACTGCCTGACCGACATCCCAGTGCTCGACAATCTTGTTATTCTTGATCCGGAAAATATCCACCACGGCCATACCCTTATCTTGTTGGTTCGTTGTTACATGATTATGGACCAATACCAGATCACCGTCAGCAATGACGCGCTTCACTTCTACTTTTAGATGGGGGTTCTGCTTTACATAGGCGCTGAAAAAGTCTGCAAAAGCCTGGCGACCATCTGCTGCGAGTGGATTATGCTGAATATAGCCCTGGGCGATATAGGAGCTGATTTTGTTGAGTTTATGCTCGTTAAAGACGTCTTTGTATATGTTCAGTACAAGCTGCTTGTTTTTGACCTGCTGGGAAGACGCAGGCTTGGACGTACTTGCTGTCCGGGACAGGGAAGTCGGTGGACACACGGAAGATGCTGCATCGGCCAGCGGAATACCTGCTGTCGTCAGGGTCAGTACGGAGACGATTGCCGTACTCATCCAAAATGTACTTTTCTTCTTCATTACGATCACTCCTTTGGTTACAAGCAAGCCGGATAGCTTGCGGATTGGTTAGATTGTAACCTGTAACTACAAATGTTTCAACTTTGTGTTAGAAGAATGGCAGCTTGAAGTGATTGATATATACAGGCTGACATATAAAAAGACTGCTTTCTCCCCTGAAAAGGAAAAAGCAGTCTGCTTCAATGAGTACAGTTTCAATGAGTACAGTTTCAATGAGCACAGTCTGTTTGTTTAATGATGCGAAATAGGCTGGAAAGTCACCGGGTATTCTTTGACCCCGAATACAAAGGCGCTCTGGATCGGCTCCAGCTGTGTGCCTTCTACAAGCGCGATCCGGTCCATATGACGCAGCAGCGTATTCAGCACAACACGGCCTTCCAGCCGGGCGAGCGGTGCACCCAGGCAGAAGTGAATGCCAAAGCCAAATCCCATATGCTGATTCGGCTTGCGGTCCGGGATAAAGGTGTCGGCATTGGTAAACTTCTGCTCATCCCGGTTGGCGGCACCGACCCAGGAGATGATCTGCTCACCGGCCTGGATGTGCTGACCGCGCAGCTCGGTATCCTCCTTGGCGACGCGTCCGATGGCGACGATCGGCGGATAGTAGCGCAGCGTCTCTTCCACGGCGGATGGTACCATTTCGGGATGTTCACGCAGTCGCTGCTGCAGCTCCGGCTGCTCGGCCAGAATGCGTACGGCATTGGTGATCAGATTGGTCGTTGTCTCATTACCGGCTGCCAGCAGCAGAATGCAGAAGCTGATAATCTCATCCTCGGTCAGATGCTGCCCTTCGATCTCGGCAGCGATGAGCAGGGAGATCAGATCTTCCTGCGCTTCCTGGCGGCGCTGCTGGATAATACGGCCAAAGTAAGCACCCAGCTCTGCATTGGTACGGTCTTTCTCTTCCATCAGTTCCTGGAAGGCTTCATCGCTATCATCACGGGCGCCTTTGACGAGAATATCCGACCATTCCTTGAACCGATCCCGGTCGGAGGAAGGTACGCCGAGCAGTTCAGCGATCACGATGACCGGCAGCGGCGTTGCCAGATCATGCACCATACGCAGCTGTCCCTGCTGCAGATGGGGTGCCAGCAGATCGTCGGCGATATTCTGGATATGCGGCGCCAGCTCCTCGATCTTTTTCGGGGTAAAAGCCTGGTTCACCAGATCGCGCAGCTGCTTGTGCTTGGGCGGGTCCTGGGTCAGCATGCTCTCGCGGTTGGTACGATTGCGCCGGGAAGAGAACAACTTGGGATTTTTCAGTACATACTGGACGTCTTCATACCGGAATACATCCCAGCAGCTGCGGTTCTCGTCGTAGCGGACAGGGGACTGCTCCAGCAGTTCATTATAGGCATCAAACGGGAACAATTGGCGTTCCACTGTATTCAGTTCACGCATCGGAATGTAGTTGGCATACTTATTACTGGTCTTCTTCATAAGTTCCTCCTTGGTAAATATATCATTATTTACATAAAGAACGCTGCTCCAATTATATAACATCCTATTGCAACATACAAATTTTGTAATTTTTATCGTTGCTTTTGTTTCCCCTTTTTGATGGCTGGTATAACCGGATTTCCTTATTTTCATAGGACAAACAGCAAAGCAGTGTTACAAAGTGACTGAATCTGCTGATTAGTCTGCTTGCGAAATGGGGAAAGAAAACAGATACTTGCTTGCTGCGTTTATAGGAACTTGTATGGAAAACAGGCTTGGTAATCTGACAAAATCATCATTTTGTGTCGATAGAAAGCCGCAGAAGGATTGGCTATACTAGGATCAGCAGCAGGATATACAGAAGAGAAGTACAGTATACATAGCAGAGTTGGCAGGAAACCGGCACAGCCGGAATGACGGAGAACAGGGAGGCAGACCATGGAACAGACATTGGTTATTCGGGAAGCGCATCAGGAGGATATAGCGGCACTGGCGGTACTAATGGACGAGTTGGGATATCCGGTATCCGAGGAGAATATGAATACACGGTTTCTGGCTTTGCAGGAGCATCCGGATTATCAGTGCTATGTGGCAGAAGCCGATGGCGAAGTGATTGGCATGATTGGATTGATCCGGGAACTGCGTTTTGAACGTGATGGTGTGCATGTACGGATAGGTTCACTAGTCGTTCGTGAGCAGCATCGAGGCGGCGGAATCGGCAAAGCGCTGATTCTGGCAGCAGAAGGCTGGGCAGGCAGTGTAGGCGCACGTGCACTTGCCCTGAACAGCGGCAACCGTGAAGAACGGACAGGAGCGCATGATTTTTACCGTCACCTGGGTTATGAAGGAACATCTACCGGCTTTGTAAAACGGATTCTGTAGATCAAAGGGTACAGCCTGTATAACGTTCTACCTTATTGGAAACAATAGTTTATACAAAAGTAATAGATACAAATACGCAGTATCAAAAAGGAAGCCCCTCCAGGGAGCTTCCTTTTCGAATAGCGCTTATATAACGCTGATAATATTCTTTTCTGGAATGCAGATGCATCTGCTGCTAAGAATCTGCTGTTAACAAACATGTATTACATATGTCGTACAACCGGTTGTACAGGGTCACGTGCAGGAGGCTGCGTCGGCAGCTTTCCGCTGCGCGACCAGTTGGTCCACATCCGCAGCAGCTTCTCCACCGGTCCATAGCTGTATTTGCGCAAATACAGCGGACTGAGTACGAACTGCAGGGCATAAACGAGCACAGCCACCAGCGCACCCCACGCGACTCCGAGCTGTCCGAACAGACCCAATCCATACCCGTAATAAATAGTCGTGCAAATCACACTTTGCAGCAAATAGTTGGTCAGCGACAGCTTGCCGATCGCGATGAATCCGTTCATCCATTTGGCTGACTGCCATTTGAGATATAACCAGGCAAAAGCAAAAATATAACCAATCGACAGGATCGGGCCGCCGAACAGCATCGAGAAAGTCTCCCAGTCCAGCGCCGGCATGATGGCCATCATCATTTTGCTGATCAGACCAAGCGGCAGGAAAATCAGCATACCCTTACGGTAAAAGGCGGACTTGCTCTGTGGATCATCGAAAATTCCTTTTTTGGCCATATACATTCCCAGCCAGAATAAAGGAATATACAGCAGGGACGTCATACTCATCAGGACAAAAATCAGGATAAAAACGAGCGGAAACTCTATACCTGGCATTGTCATATTGCGCTGTACAAGAATATCGATGTAGCTGCCTGTACTATACACATGCAGTGACTCCAGATGATAGCTGCGCTCTGCCGCAGTGATTGCCGTATCGGCAGGAACAAGCAGACTCAGTCCGCCAAACAGCAGCATCATGCCGAATCCGATGCTTGTCCATATCATCAGTGTCCGCGGCTGACAGCGGATAAACAGCAGCAGTACAAATCCGTATAGCCCGTAATAGGTAAGAATATCGCCTTCCCAGATGAAAAATCCATGCAGCATGCCGATCACCATCAGCAGCAGGAAGCGGCGGCTCAGGTAAGGATAAGGGGAGAGTTGTCTGCTTTCCAGACTTTCCTTCATCTTGATAATGCCAAAGCCGAACAAAAAGGCGAATATCGGCATAAAGCTGCCGACCACAAGCACTTCCAGCAGTCCATTTACTATATGATCTACCGTGGAGAAGCCGGGTTCTTTCAGATCGAACGCTCCCCAGGAACCATACTGAAAATTCAGCATGTTGGCGAGAATAATACCGAGCAGGGAAAATCCGCGCATGGCATCGATCATTTTCAATCTTCGGTGGGTTATGTACATCATCGTCCTCCTTGTGTTCTATAGTGGGATAAATCTGTAACTGGGTCGTCTGACCAGCATCGGTTCTGCAGCCGCTTTTTCATGATCCGGAGCCTTCCTTTCATAAGTAGAGACGGATGATAAAAAAGGCTCAAGGTACATATACGCAGCGATCTGCCATATGTTGCATATTATGGATATTTTCACGCTTTTAATCCGGTAAAAGAAGCGGGGATAAATCGCGGAACAGGTTGTAATCAAGCGCTTTTATTGTTAGCATTTACGTATTGAGCCCTTCTGTACGGCATGCCGGAATGATGCAGGCTTATTACATGTGAAGAGGGTATGAGAATGAACTGGATCAAATCCAATTTTAGAAAGTCTGATTTTATCGCCTGGTACGTTATTATGACGATCCTGCTGGTGATTCTGGAGTTCCGGAATAATCCGGATTCGGTTGGTGTGCTGAGCGTATTGATTACGCTAATTACGGCCATTATTCCGGCAGCCATTTTCAGTTTCTGCTTCCGGGTGATCACCGGCTGGATCGTTAATCTGAATAAATAAAGGAGTCTATGTCCTATGATTAGTCACGCTATCGCCAGAAGAGTCCGCGAATTGGAGCAGTATGCCCCCATGTTGACTTCGCCTGTAGATCTGGATGAATTCTGGGAACAGACACTGCAGCAGTTCCATAACAAACCGCTCTCCGCTCATATGGAGGAATGTCCGACTCCGATGAAGGCGGTGCAGTCCTACCGGGTCACGTATGAAGGATTCGACGATACTCCATTGTCCGGCTGGTATATCCGCCCGGCCGATGCCGGCGAGCAGAAGCTGCCGTGCATCGTCATTTTCCACGGATATGCCGGCAGCAAAGGCTATCCGGAAGATTACGCCCAGTGGGTGGCCATGGGTTATGCCGTATTTGCCATGGACGTACGCGGACAGGGCGGCGAGACCGGCAGCCGCATGCCTTCCGAATTCGGTATGAGCTCCGGTTGGATGTCCCAGGGCATTCTGGACAAGAATACATTCTACTACCGTGCGATCACGGTGGATGCGCTCAAAGCGATCGAATGGGCAGCTGCCCAGCCGGGCATCGATGCCAGTCGCATCGCCACCTATGGCGGCAGCCAGGGCGGTGGACTTGTGCTGATCACCGCTGCACTCAGCGAGATCCCTACTGTCGCGGTAGCGAATATTCCGAATATGTGTCATATGGACTTCGGCATCTTGAATTCCGAGAGTTCGCTTAAGGAAGCCGCCCAGTTCGTCAGCCGTCATCCCCAGCACTTCAACCAGGTGCTGGAGACGCTGAGCTACTTTGACATGATCAATCTGGCAGATCGCATCAAGATCCCGGTGCTCGTCTCCTGCGGACTCAAGGACATGGTCTGCCTGCCGGAAACAATCTTCGCCGCCTACAACCGGATTCGTTCGGAAAAGGACATCGCCGTC
Source organism: Paenibacillus wulumuqiensis (assembly GCF_000971965.1). GTDB lineage: Bacteria > Bacillota > Bacilli > Paenibacillales > Paenibacillaceae > Saccharibacillus > Saccharibacillus wulumuqiensis. The sequence continues at coordinate 112,655 of NZ_LAQP01000015.1, read as the reverse complement.
TATCCATTCGACGGCCACTACGTCAGCCCGCATCACAACCGCCGCACGATGGAGTTTATTCAGCAGCATTTTGGCTGACATTTGTGCTGCACTGATGGAACATGGAATACATTAATTTGGCAGTGGTATGCGTGCAGCATACTGCTGTTTTTTTATGAGCATACGCGGCTGGTCGTTCACGCGGCTGATCGACTCTCGTTTATGAACTGTGGATGCTCGTGTGCTGCTGTGTTGTCATGCTGCCATGCTGCCATGCTGCGTGACGTACCGTATGAACAGCCGCTGCGAAAAGAGATTCTGCCACTCCCTCCGGTTAAGAATGGAGATCCTGAACAACCGCTTGCAGCGGTCGATCTCCATTCTTAAATGTCGGTCGTTGGCAGAATTCTCTTTTCTCCGCTCCGTGCAGGGAGGAACGGGTGAGGCTCGCAGTTACATGTTTACAGACGCTTAGCAGGAGATGCAGCAGGTTGTAAGCAGGCATTGACGAACGGGTTAATGGATGTGCGGTCATGTGGAGAAATATGCAGTAATATGTAGCGATATGCGATAATACGTAGTGCAGAATTATTTTATTATCCTTGTTATGGTGATTGTTTGGAACTTCATATTGCTTGGAGTTACTTTCATAAACTAAAGAGAAAAAGAACAGCAGTAAACATTAGCTGAATGGATAGAAATTTATCTATAGAATGCAGTATTCCTTAGGCGGATCATTAGTGCTAATTAAATTGCGGGGTACATAATAGAGCAGTTGAGCAGTTGAGCAGTTGAGCAGTTGAGCAGTTGAGCGCATAAGGTATGCAAGCTGCAGTTTGCCAGGAATTTATAAAAGAAATAAATGAGGCAACCCATACGGAACGCAGGAAAGGAAGTAAGGGCAAAGGACGAGATTGGAGCCCAGGAATCTACATTCATTCCTCATCCGTAGATTCCTGGGCTCCACCGGAGGACGTGCCCTTATTCCTTTCCGGAGTGGTGGATGCTTTCCCTTCATGAGTACCTCCATAGATCGATCCGCAACAAAAAAGCTCAAACCTCAAACAAAGATCAAAAAAGGTCAAAAATTCAGAAAACAAAAAATAAATCCGCCTAATCCGACATAATCAACGATAATCACTCGAAAACGCCTCTCATCCATTTTGAATCCGTCAAAATCCAAAGCTATAATAAAGCCATAAGGTCAGTGAAGGTCAAATAAAAAATGTATAACCTGACTTCAAATGCAGGATGTACATCACAACACCAAGTGCAAGCACTTCACTGACCGGGATGAAGTTTTTTATGGTTCGTGTAATAGGCTTCATCTCCAAACTAATCCATTAAAACAATAATCACGGAGGAGGATGCTTTATGTTTGATTTGGTTCCTTTTGGTAAACGTCGTGAAGATGCCTGGGGTCAGCTGATGAAGTCCTTCAATGATGTGTGGAATGATGACTTTTTTGCACCACTGAAATCGTCGACTCTGTCTTTTAAAACCGATATTCGCGAGACCGACAATGCGTATCTGGTGGAAGCCGAACTGCCTGGTTTTACCAAAGAAAATATTAATATCGACTATGCCGCTCCATATCTGACTATCAAAGCGGTTCATCATGAAGAAAGCAGCACCGAGGATGAGAGCAAAGGTCAGATCGTGCGTCAGGAGCGTCGTCATGGTGAGTATGTAAGACGTTTCTATGTGGAAGATATCGATGCCGATCATATCCAGGCTTCGCTCAAGGATGGTCTGCTGAAGCTGGACATTCCAAAACGGCAGCGTCCCGAAGGACGGCGGATTGAGATCCAGTCGGGTGAATAAAGCCTGCGGACAGCATGTATCCATGACAGTGTAACTGTTTAACCTACTGGTAAATTGGATTAAAAATAGGTAGAATAACAGTGATATGTAAATTGGCTAAATGATCAAGACAACAGGATAATCAACCGCCTGCACAGGCGATTATAACAAAGGTGCATTGTAGTTCCCAACCGCTATAATGCACCTTTTCTGTATTCGGTACCGCTCGCTGGATCGATAGGGAAAGGAGGGAGAATGCATGCCCCGGGATTATTATCGGACGCTGGAAGTGGAACGCAGTGCTTCCAGACAGGAGATCAAGAAATCATATCAGAAGCTGGCCAAAAAATGGCACCCGGATGTTAACAAGGCACCGGAGGCTGAGGATAAATTCAAGGAAATCACCGAAGCGTATGAAGTGCTGGGAAGTGAGACCAAGCGGCAGCGCTATGATGATCAGCTCAAGTATGAATCTGCCCGCCAGACGTATCAATCCAATTCCGGAAGTTCCAGCCGTCCATCGGGCAATCGTCCCGGACCTGAAGCCGACAGTACATCGGACCGTACCAGCTATGAATATCGTACAGGTACAGGCGGAGTGGATGAAGATTTTTTTGATATGTTTTTCGGTGACCGGATGAAGGATTATGATTTCTTCTCCAATACGGCCGGTAATGCCAGCTTCAGCAATAACAGCTGGACGGGAGCAGGCCCTCAACGTACGACCCGGGCCAAGCTCGATATTACGCTTGAACAAGCTTACCGCGGTGACCATGTGCCGATCCGGCTGGGTGCGAGGCGCATACAGGTCAAGATCCCGGAGCGCATCCCGCAGGGCAGTACGATCCGTATTCGCGGCACCGGTAGTAATGGCATCGATGCCGATGAGGAGCTGCTGATCACACTGCGCATTCTCCCTCACTCGGTGTATGTACTGGAGGGCAGCAATCTGCAAGGAGTACTGGAGGTCGCTCCATGGGAAGCGGCACTCGGCGCAGATGCCCATGTACAACTGCCGGATCAGTCCAGAGTCCGGGTCAAAGTACCGCCCGGTATTCAAAACGGCCGTATTCTCCGTATTCTGGGACGCGGTCTCAGACGGGATGATGGCAGCTATGGGGATGTGCTGCTCGATGTGGAGATCGTCGTTCCACCGGGTACCAGCGAACAGGAGCGTGAGCTGTATCGCCAGATGGCTTCGCTGAACCGATATCAGGCGCAGATGAGACGGCGCCGTTAAATACAGCTGCAGCAAAATACAATGCAAGGGCCGGAGCAGTTGATGTCCGGCTCTGCTTTACTTTCGGATAATAGATGTAATAGATGTCTGGCTGGAGCAGCGGCTCCATGTCAGCAGGATGATTATATCCATAGACATACAGACTATCATTCCCAGATAACAGGAGGGACCTATTGTGGATTACAACCGATTAACCCATAAATTACAGCAGGCCATTGCCAGCGCCCAGTCGCTCGCCACCTCGATGGGACATCAGGAGATTACTCCCGCTCATCTGCTCAAGGCGCTGCTGGAACAGCCGGAAGGTCTACTGCCGCGGCTGCTGCACAAAATGAATCTGCCGACAGCCATGATCATTCAGCAGAGCGATGAACTGCTGCGTCGCAAGTCCAGTATCAGCGGTTCGGCAGCGGTCAGCCGCTATGCCTCGGCAGGACTGCTGCAGGTGCTCAATCAGGCGGAAAAGGAAGCGGCGGAGATGAAAGACGAATTTGTCGCTGTCGAGCATGCCGTACTGGCACTCATTTCCGTGGATGATCCCGGCAACCGCGAAGTACGCGATCTGCTGCACCGGCATGGATTGAAGCGGGATGCGGTCATGGCGGTGCTGGCGGACATTCGCGGCCACCAGCGCATTACGAGTCAGGACCCGGAAGCGACCTATGAAGTGTTGGAGAAATACGGCCGCGATCTGGTCGCTGAAGTGCGTTCCGGCAAAGTCGATCCGGTCATCGGGCGTGATGATGAGATTCGCCGGGTGATCCGTATTTTATCCCGAAAAACCAAAAATAACCCCGTACTGATCGGCGAGCCGGGCGTCGGCAAGACGGCTATCGTCGAAGGACTCGCCCATCGGATCGTGCGCAAAGACGTACCGGAAGGGCTCAAGGACAAAATAATTTTCTCTCTCGATATGAGTGCACTGGTCGCCGGAGCGAAATACCGCGGCGAATTCGAGGAACGTCTGCAGGCGGTATTGAAGGAAGTACGGCAGAGCAATGGACAGATTATCCTGTTCATCGACGAACTGCATACAATCGTCGGCGCCGGCAAAACGGAAGGCTCGATGGATGCGGGCAATATGCTCAAGCCGATGCTGGCGAGAGGCGAGCTGCATTGTATCGGGGCGACGACGCTGGATGAATATCGCAATTATATCGAGAAAGATCCTGCACTGGAACGCCGTTTCCAGCAGGTGCTGGTGAGCGAGCCGGATGTTGAGGATACGATTGCGATACTGCGCGGACTCAAGGAACGGTTCGAAGTGCATCACGGGGTGAAAATTCATGACAGTGCCATCGTCGCGGCAGGTGTGTTGTCGGACCGCTACATCTCCGACCGATTTTTGCCGGATAAAGCGATTGATCTGATTGATGAAGCCTGTGCGATGATCCGTACCGAGATTGACTCCATGCCCGGCGAGCTGGACGAGGTCACCCGCCGCATCATGAAGCTGGAGATTGAAGAAGCCGCCCTCAAAAAAGAAACCGATGAGCTGAGCCACAGTCGTCTCGGCATATTGCAGCGCGAACTGGCCGATCTCAAGGAAAAGCAGCTGGAGATGCGGGCCCGCTGGGAAAAGGAAAAAGAAGTCATCGAAAATGTAAACACGCTCAAAAAGCGGCTGGAACAGGCCCGTCTTGATCTGGAAAAAGCCCAGGAAGAATATGACCTCAACAAATCCGCCGAGCTGAGCTACGGCATTATCCCCGGACTGGAACGTGAATTGAAGGAAGCGGAAGAAGCGGCCCAGCAGGATCAGGAAGGACGGCTACTGCGTGAAGCAGTGACCGATGAAGAGATCGCAGATATTGTCTCCCGCTGGACCGGCGTACCGGTCAGTCGTCTGGTCGAAGGGGAGCGAGAGAAGCTGCTGCGTCTGGAAGAAGTGCTGCATGAGCGTGTTGTCGGACAGGATGAAGCGGTGCAGCTCGTAGCGGACGCAGTCATCCGTTCACGGGCAGGCATCAAGGACCCGAACCGTCCGATCGGTTCCTTCCTGTTCCTTGGCCCGACCGGCGTCGGCAAGACCGAACTGGCCAAAGCGATTGCCGCCTCCCTGTTCGACCGGGAAGAGAATATGATCCGGATCGATATGTCCGAATATATGGAAAAGCACAGCGTATCCCGTCTTGTCGGTGCACCTCCGGGCTATGTGGGCTACGAGGAAGGCGGCCAGCTGACCGAAGCTGTACGCCGCCAGCCATACTCTGTCATTCTGCTGGATGAAGTGGAGAAGGCGCATCCGGATGTGTTCAACCTGCTGCTCCAGCTGCTGGATGACGGCCGATTGACCGATTCCCAGGGCCGTATGGTTGATTTTAAAAATACGATTATTATCATGACCTCCAATATCGGTTCAGTGCATCTGCTGAGCGGTATGGAGCAGGAAGGACAGATCAGCGAGTCGGTACGTGCGACTGTGATGCGTGAGCTGAATATGCACTTCCGTCCGGAGTTCCTGAACCGGGTCGATGATATCGTACTCTTCAAGCCGCTCAGCCGTACAGAGATCCGCCAGATCGTCTTCAAACTGGCTGACGGTCTCCGCGCTCGTCTGGCTGATCGTCAGATCGGACTGGAGCTGACCGATGCCGCTGCCCAGCTGATCGCAGATGAGGGCTATGATCCGGCATACGGCGCCCGTCCGCTGAGACGGTTTATCCAGCGTGCCCTGGAGACCCGGGTAGCCCGGGCACTGATCGCCGGTGAAGCCCTGCCGGGTTCTGTCGTACAGGTCGATGCGGTGAATGGAGAACTGACTGTTGTAATCCGGGAAGCGGAGGCCATACCTCTTGCCAAGGATGAGCCTGCCGCTGTTAACTAAGCGACCTGCAGATGCTTTTTTCTGTATCCGGTCAAACAAACTTTAGGACTGCTGATCTCCAGCAGTCCTTTTTTGCATGAATTCAGACGTTGCGTAAATGTCCGGACAGCAATCTCCTGTGAACCCCGGTTGATTTCTTTGAATCAGGTGATTCTTGGGGTTAAGTACCATCTGGTACCATTTCTGCGGCTTCTTCCGTGAAAAGCTCCTTCGCTGTCCGTACAAACAGCTGCACCGCAAGCGAAGCATTACCCAGCGAAGGCACAGCAATACCGATCTGGCGGGTAATCTGCGGAGATACTTCCTTGACGGTCAGTTCATGCGGGAACATCGATAACGCCAGCTCCGAGACGATACCGATGCCCAGTCCCTGCCGAACCATATTGACGAGTGTGCTTACATTATGGGTGGTGAACTTGATCTGCAGATGGCTTTTCTCCCGCTGAAAAGCTTCCATAATCGCCACTTCATGACCCCCTTTGCAAAGGATAACATCCTGACCATCCAGATGACGGATCGAGATCCGCTCCTGGGACTGCAGCGGATGCTGCTCCGGCAGCAGCACAATCATCTGGTCCGAATAAAGTGGAATCGTATCGACCAGCGGATCGGGCAGCAGGATAATACCCGCTTCGATCTGGCGGCTGTGCACCCATTCCCTCACTTCATTGGTCGATCCTTCCTGTAGATCGAACACCAGATTGGGATAGTTCTGCCGGATCTGATGAATAATCGGCGGCAGGAAATAGGCTGATGCCGAAGGAAAAGCACCGATGGTGACCGTCCCGATATCCAGTCCTTTTTCGGCAGCCACCTGCTGCTGTACCTTTTGCATACTTTGCAAAATGGAGCGGAATTCCAGCAGTACCCGCTGTCCCAGCTCGGTGAGCAGCACGCCCTTTTTGCGGTCCCGGAGCAGCAGCTGGGCATCCAGTTCATTTTCAATACTGGCGATGGCATGGCTGACTGCCGGCTGGGTCATATGCATTTCCTGGGCAGCCTGGGTAAAATTAAGCGTCTCGGCGACGCGGACAAAGACCATGATCTGTGTAATTGTCATAACAGAAAGGTTATCTCCTTTATTCAAAAGATTCATTTTATTTATCATACCAGACGGTATAAGCTGAAAACATAAGATATATGAATTTTAACATATGGATAGGAGAGGAATAGGATGGATGAATATTCATCAGGCGGGGGTGCAGGCAGTCACCCGGCTCATTCGGAACATAATCAGCCGCTGCATGATATCAAAAAAATAGTGGGCGCAGCAGCAGGCGTATCGTATACCATGAACAAGCCAAAAGGGCTGACACCCCAAAAGACACTGCTGCTGGTACTGTTTCTCGTGACGGTATGGGGGATTAACTGGCCGCTGACCAAGCTGGCACTGCCGGAAGTGCCGCCAATCCTGTTTTCCGGACTGCGTACACTGATCGGAGGACTGCTGCTGCTTGGCCTCGCGATGCGCTACAAGGAAAAGCTGCAGTGGAAGCGCAACTGGCCGGTCTATGTAGTATTGGCTATATTTAATATTATCGGATACTATGGACTGCAGACGATCGGTATCGGCTACCTGCCTGCCGGACTGTTCTCGACCATTGTCTTCCTGCAGCCAGTACTGCTCAGCCTGTTTGCCTGGTTATGGCTGGGCGAACAGATGTCGCTGCTCAAAGTGATCGGTCTGGTCTTCGGTTTTGCCGGAGTGGCCGTGATCAGCTCAGGTGGACTGGAAGGCAGTCTGTCGCCACTCGGTATTATCCTCGCGGTTGCTTCTGCTCTCTGCTGGGCGATCGGCACCATTTATATGAAGAAAAAGAGTGCCCAGCTCGACTCGCTCTGGACGGTAACGATCCAGCTGCTGATCGGCGGCGTGATACTCAGCGTGATGGGATCGGGAACAGAGAGCTGGAGCGATATCCACTGGACACCTTCATTTATTGTTATTCTGCTGTTCATCTCCGTATTCGTTATCGCCGCCGGCTGGCTGGTGTATTTTAAACTGATGGACAGCGGAGAAGCAAGTACCGTAGGCTCCTACACCTTTGCAATTCCGGTACTCGCCAACATTTTCAGCGTTTTCCTGCTGGGTGAATCCGTCACGATTCCATTGCTGATCGGTCTGCTAATGATCGCTGTGGGCATCGGTCTGGTAAACAGAAAGCGCCCGGTTCCGGTTCCGGTCAAACAGCAGCAAGCCTGTGATCACCGTTCTTGAATACTTTTGTGATCGTAATGCTTTTTATTCACGACGGCTAAGAATAGTTAAATCATCAGAAAAGAGCCTATTTTGCCTATTTGCAGAATATGCTCTTTTTGTAATATATTTATGTTCGGATTGCAGATCATCCAGCTTGGCATATTTATTTATACATAACAGGAGGTAAATAAGGGCGAATGCACCTATTCTATAACTTATTGAATAAAGTTAGAGCAATGAAAGATCAGGATCATGCCAAAATTTTATGGATAAATTTTATTATTATGTTCTCGGGTATGATGCTGTCCAGTGCAATGTACTATAATTGGGAAATAATAGGATTTGGAGCTGCTTTAACTCTTTTTGTTCTGGCCGCACTTCCTGCGGTATTTTTTTTGATTATTCTCTATGTTGTCGGTGATAACAATTACCGCAGATCGCTTCGTATCCGAGTATACTTTGGAATTGGTTCAATTGTATTTTGTGTCTTAATACGTTTATGGCGGATGTTATAATCTTGTGAGTCATCAGCATCTTATAATTTGGATTGAATGGATAGGCGGCTCACAAACGATATATCAAGTCGATCACTTATTACTTTGATAAAGTCAAGGAGTGTTAGCAAACTAATGAACAATCCACCTTCTATTGTCTATTGTTCCATAATAGCCTCTGCATTAATAACTGCTGCATGCAGTAATGAGGCTTCGCTGCACCCCACGACAGCAGTATCCCTAAAGTCAGTGACTTCCCATGCAGCACAAGAGTCTCCGAAAACAATAAAAATACAAACAGACGGAATTACATATACTATCCCTCTATCCAGTCCATCGACTGCGCCCTATAATTATGTCGTTCGCACTGCTGCAGGAACTATCTGGGCTCCAGCTCCCCCAATGACACTGGTAAAGGGCACGCAAAAGAGTCCGGTCTACATGCCGGAACAGCCATTTACGTTATATCGAAGCGAAAGTAATGGAACCAGTCTGACGAAGGAACATTCGCAAAAATTATTATCGCTCCCCTTAAATGATGGAGCAGCCAAAGTCATTCTTAACCGTCTGATCGGACTTCAGGATCATGTTATCATCCACACAGCTTCCTCTTTCAGCGATGGATCGCAGCCTCTAACAGAAGAAGCGCAAATTATAAAAATTGACGACTCATCCAGCTCTTCTCTCATAACCGAATTCCATTCTACAGGTGGAAAGCTCTACAGCTACGGAGTCGATGAGCACAGACAGTATTATGCAGGACTGAGCGAAAAGCCAGGAAATGCCGATGGCAGTTATACGAGAGAAGTGCTGTTATATGATGAACAGAACAATCGAATTCAGAAGATCAAGGACTACCAGCTGAATGGCCAGATCCTGACCATTCATGACCAGGATAAGAAAATCACATTTAAAATAATTCCCGCCTAACCCAAAGCAGTGTATATACATACACTGCTTTTTATTTTCATTACCAAATGAGCAAGCATGCAGCATACAGGCAAAGTACGTTTGCATGCAGAAAAGTAAATCTTGCTATAAGCAAAATTATGTCTCAACCACGGAGCGCAAGAAAGGAAATAAGGGCAAAGGACGACCTTTGGAGCCCGGGAATCTACATTCACTCCTTATCCGTAGATTCCCGGGCTCCACCGGAGGACGTGCCCTTATTCCTTTCTGGAGTGATGAATGCTTAACCTTCTACTTCTCTGTCTCCGAATTAGCATGTATCTTTTGTGTTCAGCTCCTTCATGCTACAATGCTATTTCCACAGGATAATGGCTTTTTAAGCTGCTATTTAGGCTTTTTTAAGCTGATTTTATACTTTATCCTTTATAGTAAGAAGGATTTTTGTATAGACAGGTATATGCAGAGCACTCATGGAACTGTCTCTGGGCAGCGCCGCATATGATTACGCAGGAGGGAATGATACAATGCTTCAAGTCCAACAAGTCAGCAAGTATTTTGACCAGCGACGGAGTGTGGACGGGATTGATTTTGAAATGCAGCGGGGAGAGATCGTTGGATTCCTCGGACCCAATGGTGCCGGAAAAACGACGACGATGCGCATGATCACCGGTTATCTGAGACCGACATCCGGTCAGATCTGGATCGACGGTCTGCCGATGCATGAGCCATCCCGCCGGGCACGAACCAAAATTGGCTATTTACCGGAGACACCGCCGCTTTATCCGGATATGACGGTGAACTCTTATTTGCGCTTTGTCGCTGATCTGCGGGACGTCCCGGCCAGACAGCAGAAGCTGCGCATTAGCGAGATGATCGACCGGCTTGGTCTGCATGGCAGAGAGCGGCAAATTATCCGCTCCCTGTCCAAAGGTTACAAACAGCGCCTCGGACTCGCCCAGGCGATTATTCACCAGCCCGATCTGCTCATCCTCGATGAGCCGACCTCCGGTCTCGATCCGAACCAGATTCTGGAGATCCGGCAGCTCATTCGTGAGCTGGGCGAGCAGCATACCGTTCTGCTCAGCACCCATATCCTGCCGGAGGTGAGCACACTGTGCAGCCGGGTGTTGATCATCAACGATGGCCGTATTGTGATGGATGGCAACGCCAATCAGCTGGATCAATCCTTGAACGAGAAATTCCAGGTTCTGCTGGAAGTGAAGACCCGTCCCGATAAGCTTCATCGCTTACTGGATGGATGGCAGGGTGTTACCACGGAATATCTGAGCAGTGCAGAAGACGAACAGCAGATCCAGTCGATTCAGCTGCGTCTGCAGGGTACGGATGATACGGATTTCCGTGAGCGGCTGTCCCTGCTGCTGGCAGATGCGCGTGTTCCGATTCTGGAGCTGCGCAAGGAACGCCTCAGTCTGGAAGACGTATTCGTCAAACTCACCACCGATAACGATCCGGAGGACGTTACCGATTCAGCGAGCTTAGCGCATACCGGCATTAAAAAAGTGGCAGACGATGAACACTCGTCCACCCTGCCTGAAAAGGAGGACGACGCCAGATGAGACGAATGTGGGCGATCTGCTCCAAAGAATTACAATCTTACTTTTTCAGTCCGACCTCCTATTTTGCGATAGCGGTCTATGTACTGCTGTCGAGTGTTATGTTTTACGTTAGCTTTGTCGTGTATCAGCCGAGTATTCTCGATTACCGGCTTATCCTTGGTGATACGCTGTTCATGCTGCTGATCGTGATTCCGCTGCTGACGATGCGGCTCATGTCCGAGGAGCTGCGGCAGGGAACGGATGAGCTGCTGCTCACTTCACCGGTGACAGCGACCGAGATTGTGCTCGGCAAGTACCTGGCTTCGCTAGGACTGCTGATCGTACTCGTGCTGTGCAATCTGATCTATCCGCTCGTCATGTCCTTTTTCGGACCGCTCAATATGACGCTGCTGTGGCTGTCTGCGCTCGGCGTATTCCTGATGGGCGCTGCGATGATGGCGGTTGGATTGTTCGCTTCGAGCCTGTCCCAGCACCAGATGGTAGCCGCAGTGATCGGATTTGTACTGCTGCTCGTCCTGTGGCTGATGGATTCATTCCTGTCAGGTGCACCGTCTTCCAATCTGCAGCAGTGGCTGGCTCCATTCTCCCTGTCCGGCCGGATTGTCAATCTGGTCAAAGGGGTGCTGCACGGACCGGATATTCTGTACTATATCACCCTGGCAGCCCTATTCCTCGTCCTCAGCATTCAGGTTGTTGAGCGGAAACGGTGGAGGTAATGAAAATGAGAAACTGGATATATCGCACGAATGCGATTGTTATTTCTGTTGCAGCGATTGGTATCTTTATCGTGTTGACATTGTTCCTGAATTCGCTGGGCACGTTCCAGCTGGATCTGACCCGGGACAAGCAGAATACGCTGTCCGATCAGACGATAACCACACTGCAAAATGTCAAAGACCCGGTGGAAGCTATCATATTCACCGATCCTTCGGATGCGCAGGTCTATACGCGCCAGGTGACCGACCTATTGAATGAATATCACAAAATCAACAGCAAGCTGGAGGTCAAAGAGTATGGACTTCTGCAAAATCCCGAACTGGCCCGCCAGTACGGCGTAACTGGCAGTACGGTGGTGTTCAAGCATGGAGAGCAGACCAAGCTGGTACCTATAGCGAGCATGTTCACCTTTGGCAATGCTGACGGATCAACCGAACAGGAAGCCGCGAGCACCTCCTATGAATTCAGCGGTGAGCAGAAGCTCACTTCCGGCCTGCTATCACTGACATCGTCCAACAAGTACAAGGCCTATCTGCTGAACGGGCATAATGAATTCAACACAAGCACCATCAGCGTACTGGCCGGTGAACTGGCCAACGAGAATATCGAAGTCTCGGAGCTATCCCTGGTTCAGGAGGGCGCTGTACCCAAGGATGCGAGCGTACTGATGATTGTTGCGCCGCAGACGAATCTGAGCGACGCGGAGACCAAGGTCATTCGCAAGTATCTGGATGGAGGAGGCAAGCTGTTCCTGTCCCTCGGATTTAACGAAAAAGCCAAAAGCAGCTGGACCAATATCGATTCGCTGATGAGCATGTACGGCATTACCGATACCCACGCCGTCGCGGTCGAACCGAAAGACACTTCCCTGTACGATCCACTGACGATTGTACCGGAGTATGGCAATCATGAGATTACCGGCAAACTGGCCGCCAGCAATCTGTATACGATCATGTCACTGTCCATCGCGCTCAAGCAGGAAGGCAAGGAAGGCCTAACGGTGACGCCGCTGCTGACTTCTTCTTCCAACAGCTATGGCGAGACCGATCTGGCCGGTCTGCTGGAATCCCGTACCGAACGCGGCAGCAATGACCTGGAGGGACCATTTGATCTGGGCTATGCCGTAGCTGATACCAAGGGCGAGCCGAAAGCGATCATTCTCGGCGGATCGACCTTTATGATGGATCAGTCGATCAGCCAGCAGGGCAATCTGGACTTTGTACTGAACAGTGTGAATGATCTGATCGGTAATGAGAATCAGGTGACGATTCGTCCGAGAGTGGAAGAGCAGTACAAGACGGCGAATCTGACATTTTCACAGGCACGGACCATTTTTATCGTAACCGTCATCGTGCTGCCGCTGCTGTTTGTCGCGATTGGTGTATTCCTCTGGTGGAGACGCCGCCGGGGATAGAGGAGGGATAATGCCATGATTCGAAAATTAATGCCTTCCATCATTTTGCTGATTATTCTGGTGGCAGGTGTGAGTTACGCCTATTCCCAGAACTTTTTTCAAAAGGATGATACACCGGCAGCTGATCCGAAGCTGCTGACGATGAATGTATCGGATATCGACAGCATTCAGATTCATCCAGCCTCTTCCGGCGGAGGAAACACCGCTGCTGTGCAGAATGCTACAGCTCCGTCCGCTGCGCCGGAAGCGGTACAACTGGACAAAAAAGGACAGACCTGGACGATGACCGCACCAGCGGCGTATCCAGTCAATCCTTATGCGATAGACGACTGGCTGACTGCGCTGCAGTCTGCTGCTGTCCATGGTACGGTCGAAGAGCAGCCGGCAGATACGTCCAAATACGGCATCCGTGCGGATACGCAGGCGATCACGGTACACAGTCAGGATGGCAGCAAACTGACTGTCGCAATCGGAGACGAGCTGCCGACCAAAGGCTACTTTTACGCTCAGCTTAATGGCAGCACCATCGTTCAGCTGGCCCAGCAGACAGTTACCGATCTGCAGGCCGATGCCTTTCATTTTATCGATACGACACCGGTCGGTTGGGACGATAATCAGCTGACCCAGCTGAAATGGAGCAGCACCGAGCCGGCAGTCAGCTGGACGCTTGATCACCAGGCCAATCTGGCCGATCCGGCGCAGGATACATGGACACTGAACGGCAAGTCGATTGCCCTGGATCAGGGCACAGGCATCACGGACGCGGTGAAAAACATGCCGACTGATCGTCTGCCTGTACCTGCATCACAGGTTCAGTCATACCGCAAAGTACTCACATTCAGCGTATCCCTGACAGTGGATGGCAAGGCAGCGACCGAACGCTATCAAGGCTGGCAGGACCCGGATGACAAGCAGTATGTCTGGATCACCGATCCGCAGAACAGGTGGGCATACCATGTGTCGACAGATGCCCTGTCATCGGCGGGACAATCTGCAGTGAATGCGGTGGATACAGACCAGTCCTCCCCATAACACAATAAAATATCATCAGCATTATGTACCATCTGGATCATGACGCGATTCCGGAAATGCAAAAGCTCCGATCACCCTTTTTAGAAAAAGGAGTGATCGGAGCTTTTTTAATGAAGCTTAAGCAAATGATGTGAAGCCCAGCTGTCCAGGAAAAACTCTTGTCCATGGAGTCATGGACATACAGCCGTTTAACGAACGAAAGTGTTCTTCACTCTGCGGGAGCGCAGGAAGTAAGCGACCCACCCGGCCAGCACGAGCAGATGGATAATGGTGCTGATAATGCCTGCTCCGATCTCTGGTGGCGACAGGAAATAGGTAGCCAGAATCGCAACTGCATCCAGTATACAGAATCCGATAACCAGCTTCGGCAGCACACGTTTTCTTCTGTAGAACCATATCAGAATTACGATCAGATAAATGGATGCGATGATCGTATAGATCAGGGTAAATACGAGCAGCCCCTGATAGGTTGCGCTGCTGACCTGCATCATGCTGGTGAGCTGGTCATAGATGTCCACTTTGGCATAGGACATAGCCAGCAGAATCGTTCCACCTGCCGTAGCGATCAGGGAGGCAAACAGATAATAATACATACAAATCTGGAACAATACCAGCCAGCCGCCAAAACCGGTTAACGGTGGCGGTGTATAATATCCGCCGTTCATTCCTCCGACAGGTCCTCCCATCGGTGGATAAGGGGGCTGCATCGGTGGTTGTGCCGGTTCCTGCGGTGGACCCGGGGGTTGGTAATTACTCATGAACAAATTCCTTTCTCATTGGGTTTGTGACTCTAATGTACAATAGCAGACGATGACCGGATTTGGAAGATATGTAGGTGTTCCCTGCCATTTGAAATCAGATAGACGGCAAGGAACGGATAACTGCTGAACCGGATTTGGAAAAATAGCAAAAATCCCCTTGGAGAATCAGCAGTGGTTTGTTTTTATTGTTAAGACGCAGCGCATTTTACAGCTTTTTCGGAAAATGAATATGGTCAATTGTAGACGAATTCATTTCCTTTGATAAAGATCTGCTTCAATTCCATCTGCTCATCCAATATTAGCATATCGGCGCGCTTGCCGGCTTCGAGGCTGCCGGTCTGGTCGTAGATGCCGAGCTGGCGTGCCGGGTTGCCGCTGGCGGCTTCGGAGGCGCGCAAAATGGACAAACCTGCTTTTTCGATCAGGAAGCGGAAGCCTTCGATCATGGTCAGGCGGCTGCCGGCGAGTGTGCCGCTGTCTTCCGGCAGGGTAGCGACGCCGTTGATCACTTTGACCGGCTGATCGCCGAGCATATAGTTGCCATCGCCCAGACCGGCTGCGGACATGGCATCAGTGATCAGGATCAGGTTATGATCCTGTTTGAGCTGGGCGAGCAGGGAGACGGCAGCCGGATGCACATGGATACCGTCTGCGATAATCTCGGCATGAATAGCAGGTGTCCCGAGCACGGCTCCGGCAACACCCGGCTTGCGGTGATGCAGCGGGGTCATCGCATTGAACGTATGCACGGCATGATTCAGTCCGGCATCGACCGCATCCATAATCTGTTCGTAGGTGGCATCGGTATGACCGGCTGCTGCTGTAATCTGATGCTCCCGCAGCCAGCGGATCAGCTCCAGCGCGCCTTCACGTTCGGGCGCCAGGGTGAGCTGCTTGATCAGACCGGGATAGGCGGCATGCCACTCTTCCAGCCATTCTACGTTCGGAAGTACGATATGGCCCGGATTCTGGGCGCCCGGCCACTTTGGACTAATAAAAGGACCTTCCAGATGAACGCCTTCCACCTGTGCACCGGGCATTCGGTCAGCCCGTACGTAGGCATGTACCTGCTCCAGCACCCTGGCGATATCTTCATGAGGAGCAGTCATCGTCGTGGCGAGAATTGCTGTCGTTCCTTGGCTGGCATGAAATGAAGTAATGGTATCCAGCACTTCGGGACTCGAATCCATAAAATCCTGTCCCATCCCGCCATGCACATGAATGTCGACAAAGCCCGGTACGACGAGTCCGCCTGCTGCATCATAAGTCGTAACTGTCGCTGCAGCGTCTGTACCTTGTTGTGCAGAATCTGCCTGCAGAGCGCTGCTGAGAGCAGGAGAAAATGCTGGTGCTTCTGCAGCTGTTCCGGCATAACGGATGATGCCGTTCTCCACCTGGATCACACCGTTATCGATGACCTGCGTCGGCGTTACAATCCGTCCATTTACAATCTGATACGTCGCTGATGTTGAACCTGATGTAGGTATGGACATTATCCGAACAACCTCCCGGCTTCACCGTCCATCAGCACCGTTACATTCGGATGCAGCTGTAACAGTGAAGCAGGGCAGAGAGTGGTGATTGGTCCGGTGAGCGCACGGTGGATAATCTCGGCTTTGTCGGCGCCGCGCACCATCAGTAGAATCTGGCGGGATTTCATAATCGTACCTACGCCCATCGTAATCGCCTGCGCAGGCACTTCATCGATCGATTGGAAATAACGAGCATTGGCTTCACGAGTCTCCGGCAGCAGATCGACTACATGGGTGCCGGGCAGCAGTTGATCTGCCGGTTCGTTGAAGCCAATATGTCCGTTATGCCCGATGCCGAGCACCTGCAGGTCAATCGTCGATTCGGACAGCATGGCATCGTAGCGGCTGCATTCCTTGTCCGGATCGGCTGCCATACCATTCGGCACATGGGTATTGTTCATATCGATATCAATATGATCGAACAGATGCTTATTCATAAAAGCACGATACGAAGCCGGATGATCGGCAGGCAGTCCCACATATTCATCGAGGTTGAACGTTTTTACCTTGGAGAAGCTGATAACCCCCTGATTGAAAATGTTGATCAATTCCTTGTACAGATCGACAGGGGTACCGCCGGTAGCGAGACCGAGCACAGCCCGCGGGGACGTCTGTACGAGACTGGATACGATATACGCTGCTACTTTACCGAAATCTTCTTGCTTGCTTACTTTGACCAGATTAACCATGGATCATAACCCTCCTGAGTCTTTGCGGTAACGCCGCACATTTTTATAAGACAGCTCCAGTTTGTTGACGGAGTCGTTGAACTGGGCACTAATCATACCGGTGAACAGAATATCGATAATATGAAGCTGGGCGATCCGGGAAGCCATATCGCCGCGACGGACGCCTTTTTCCAGTGAAGAGGAGAACAGCGAGATATCCGCCATCGCTGCCAGCGGGTTGGAGCTGTACTGGGTCAGCGACATGACGGTAGCGCCGTTCTCGCGGGCGCAGGTGAGCGCATCAATCGTCTCCCGCGTCTCGCCGGAATAGGAGATGGCCAGCGCCACATCCTCGGACGAGAGCGTGGAGGCGGAAGTGATCTGCATATGCGAATCGGCAAAGGCGGTGCAGTTCTTGCCGATCCGGATCAGCTTCTGGTAAAAGTCCTGTGCCACGATGGAAGAGGTAGCGATACCATACAGATCAATCCGGCGCGCCCGGGTCAGATAACCAATTGCCTGCTCCAGCTTGGGCAAATTGAGCAGCCGGGTCGTATCGTTGATCGAGGTGACATGATTCGATTCGATCGCTTTGACAATCTCGGCCAGCGGATTGCCGGCGATAATATCCTGGTAGGAGCTGGGCACCGACTGCTGGGCCAGCTCGCCGGCCAGCTTCATTTTGAAATCGGGAAATCCCTCGAAATTGAACGTTTTGCAAAAGCGCGTAACGGTCGCCGGACTGATGCCGCACTGGTTGGCCAGCTGGGTAATGCCCAGCCGAATAACCGAGGAAGGCTGCTGCAAAATATAATGCGCCAGCCGCCGTTCCTGTGGGGACAGCTTATTCAGCCCCTGCTCCAGAACATGCAGAATGGGAGACATATCTATCCCTCCTTTCAGATGAGGTGCGATACTGCGTGAACCTGTAAATGGAAAGGTATACTTCGAATGATGAAGCAGCGATGGAATGTAAAAACAAATGGAATAGTTTGTGAAAATAATTTTTATAAATTAATAAATATGAAGAAAATAATTTTCTTTGAGTCCATCATAGCGGAGCTGTGAAGGGATTGCAATAGATTTGCAGCAGATTAATACGGGGCAGGGAAAATGAATGAATTCGACGTTCATAGTGTATATTAAACGCCGTCTTCCGGTTCCAACATATCAAAAAAGCTGTTCCTGCCAATCAGGGCAGAAATTCTATCTGCCGCAATCGCATGAACAGCTTTTTGACAAAATATATAGTGGGCTTGCTCTGCCTGAATGCTTCTGTATAACGCTTATCCTGCAGAGAAGCAGATAGTTCAGGCTGTCGTTCAGGTCGTCGCTTGGCGACGGTTCCGGTATTCCGGCAGGATCAGCTTCCACAGCATGAAGATCAGCACGATCATCTGCGGGATAAAGGTCTCCCAGGTCGGATACATGCCGATCCAGCTGATTGATGGCAGTCCGGCTGCATGATGTGCCGGGAATTGTCCGGCTACCTGCAGCGAGTGAATACTTTCCCCGAGGAAGCGGAACACCAGATAATAGATCAGCACGGTCGCGGTCAGGAAGAACGGACGAACCGGCAGTTTCACACTGAAGCGGATAATCAGCACAGCGACGATAATCAGGATCACCATCGCCATCCCAATACCGAGCAGCAGCTGGGAGAGCGCTATCGATGGTGCCATCCCAATATAGAAGATTGCCGTCTCCGCACCTTCACGCAGAATCGCGAGTCCGGATACCGCAGCCAGCGACCAGAGACTGCCGCGCTGAAGTGCGCCGCTGACCTGGCTGGCGATATAACTGTTCCAGTTTTGCAGATTGGCTTTCTGGTGCAGCCAGCTGCCGACACCGAGCATCAGCACGACAGCGACGAGTCCGGTAATCCCTTCGATCATCTCACGGGTACTGCCGCTGGTGGCCATCTGGGCAAAGGCATAAACAAAGATCGCTGCCATTACTCCGCTGAGCAGCAGACCGGACAGCGCACCCGACCAGATCCATTGGCCGGCTTGCCGGCTGCCGCTACGTTTGGCATAGGCGAGCAGAGCGGCGAGTACGAGGATCGCCTCCAGACCTTCACGCAGCAGGATAATCGCTGCATCCCATGCGGTATAGGCAGATTTGGACGTGATCGGTGCCAGCTCATTCAGCATCGTATTCAGTACGGTATTGGCTTTGTCCCAGGCAGGCGGGGTGGAGATGAGGTAGCCCTGCACCTCGGACATTTCATTTTCAATGGATGTGTACGTGGAGGACGAGGAAATCTGCACTTCACCCTCGACGAGCGGCCACATCGTAATAAACTGCTGCATCCGGTCTGCGGCGGTTGTAGCATCCTGCTGGCCTGCCGCGGTCTGTACCTGCTGGAGCAGCGCGACCGCATCGGTCAGACGCATACTGCCGCTGGCCGGTGCCGTATCGGCCACTTCGCCGGACAGATAATGATTCAGCAGATCGATCAGCGCCTGCGTCTCGGTCTGTGCCTGCTCCTCACGCGGCGGATCGGCCTGCAGGGAGACGCGGATCATGCTCATGCGTGTCTCCAGCTGGCTGTAGACGGTAAAGTTATCTGCACGAATGGCACTCTCCACATCCGGCCAGGCATCGACGATCTGCTTGTAGCTGGTCTGGGCAGCAGGCCAATCCTGCTGCTTGATATGCTGAATCGTCTGATTGGCGAGCGGCAGGATCACCTGGACAGCCTGGGTTCCTTTTGCGGAAGGGCCCTTGCCCTGGGCATCTTTGCTGCCAGCCGTGCCCGCTTCGGCGTAGCTGTTGACCGCACGGGCGAGTGTACCGAGTGCCGATACCGCGGCATCCGGGTCGGACTGGGCATTTTGCAGTGCATTCTGTGCCGCCTGCAGTGCGGTATTTACTTCAGCCGCCTGCTGGGGGGCTGCCGAAGTGTCCAATGACTTCCAGCCGGCGGCGAATGTATCCAGTTCCTGTGAGGCATCCGTCCACTTCTGCTGGCCGGCATCGACGAGGGCACTGCCAACGACAGGCAGCAGCGTGTCCGGCGTAGGTGCTTCCTCGGCGGCGGCCACATGCATGACCGGCGCTGCCGTCAGCCAGTTATAGACGAACGGCCGGGAAGCTGCCGGACTGAGCCCAATCATGAGCACCAGCAGACAGGTACAGCTGATAAAACGTATAAACCAGGCGGTATTGCGCATAACCGTATTCCTCATTTCCTCGTAAAAATCAAGCCTGTTACAGCAGGGTATCGCCGATATAACCGCCCTGGCGAACACCGGGGAAGCAGGCAAATACGGCACTGCCGATATGCTGGATATATTCGTTCAGTGCATCATTCTGGGCCAGCCGCTGCTGCATCGGGATGAACTGCTTGTCCAGACTGCGCTGATAGCTAATGAAAAAGAGTCCGGCATCCAGCTGGCCGGTCGTATTGTCCATGCCGCTTGAATACGAATAGGGACGACGCAGAATCTGCATCTTGCCGTCTCCGCGGGCGACGCGCATATGGGCATTCATCGGAATCACCGGCTTGCCGGAGGCATCTTTGGCTTCCATATCCCCGCGATCAAATTCATGCTGCGAGCCAAGCGGTGCGCCGCTGACCCGGTAGCGTCCAAATGTATTCTCCTGATCGGCCAGACTGGAGCGATCCCAGACCTCGATCCGCATTCGGATGCGCCGTACGGCCATGTAGGAGCCGCCGGTCATCCAGCCTGCACCATCTTCCGGCTGTACCCAGACCACTTCATTCATCATCGCTCCATCCTGAACGCTCGGGTTGGCTGTGCCATCCTTGAAGCCCATCAGGTTACGGGGAGTGGCTTTGTTCGGATCGGATTCGGTCGAACGCTGGAAGCCTTCCTGACTCCAGCGCAGTACCGCCGAACCTCGGGCGATCCGGATCAGATTGCGCATCCCGTGAAAGGCAACCTGCATATCATCTGCGCAGATCTGCACACCGAGATCGCCGCCGCACCACTCCGGCATCAGATTATCTCCATTAAAAGGAGGCAGATCGCCGAAACCGGCAGGCTTTTTACCCGCCAGTCCAAACCGGTGATCAAACAGACTCGGTCCTGCACCGAATGTAACGGTGAGCCGCGAAGGAGTCAGACCTGCCGCTTCACCGGTATCGGCAGGCGGCAGATTCAGATTCTCATTTTGTCCGTCCAGCAGTTCCCCGACCATCAGAGAGGCGGAAGCCCGGGTCCATGCCTGCAGCAGACGTTTCAGTCCGGCAGCATCGCTTACCGTCAGGTCAAAGGAAGCGAAGCACATAAAGTTCTGGCTTGGCGTCGTAATCCCTGCCTGATGCTGTCCATAAAAGTCGTACCGGTTCGCATCCGGTATACCGGTTGTGACATTGTCCGGACTGCCGGGCTTGTCGGAAGCCGGCTGTTTGGTCGCTCCCGTCGCAGCCATAATGCCGTAAGCACCCGATCCGCCAAGCAGCAGTCCGACACCGGAAGCGCCAGCAAGCCGCAGCATATCGCGGCGGCTCACAGGCTTGCGGAACAGGGAGGAAGACTCCTGTCCGGCATCAGGGGTAGTGTTCGGTTGTTGTGGGTTGTTATCGTTTTTGTTCTTGCTCATATCTTACACTCCCAGAATCGTTCCCATTTGGGATAGTGGTTCAGCCAGTGCATCGAGATTCTGGCTCAGCGTACGTACATCCTGCTTGCTCAGCTTGTCATAGGTGACATAACCGCCGTCTTTGGTAGCAAATGGAGCGAGCTCCTTGTTCAGTGCTTCGAACCTCTCACCGATTTGCTTCTCCAGGGCAGGGTCTTTTTTCGCCAGATTCGGCTTCAAAATCTCATAGATTTTCTCGGCGCCTTCCACGTTGGCGACAAAGTCATACAGATCGGTGTGGGAATAGCGTTCCTCTTCACCGGTTACTTTGGAGGAAGAGACTTCGTTCAGCAGCTCGACTGCACCGGTAACGAGCAGTCCGGCATCAATATCCACCGTCTCGACTTTGGCACGCAGCAGCTTGGCATCCTGCAGCAGACGGTCAGCATACTCGTTCATGCCGTCTGTTGTTTTCTGCTCCCACAGCGCCTGTTCGATCTTGTGGAATCCACGCCAGTCCTTGTCATCGACATCTCCCTGACGGGCATCAATATCCGGGTCCAGATTGCCGAGTGCTTCGGCGATCGGCTCGATCCGCTCATAGTGCATACGGGCTGGAGCATATAGTTTTTTCGCTTCTTCCAGCTTGCCGGCTTTGACCGCTTCGGTGAATTTCTCGGTCTCTGTCACAAAAGCATCAATCTCACCGATCGCATACGTACGGTATTGTTCGGTCGCATCTTTGAAATCCGCTGTAGAAGCAGCTGGTGCAGTGGTACCGGCTGCTGTGCTATCAGCAGTAGTGGCAGTAGATGGACTTGTTTGTGCATTGTTTGCTGCTGGTTGTGCTTCTTCTTTATTGCCGCAGGCTGCGAACAGTACAGACGATAACAGCAGAACCGCAGGCAGGGTGTAACGTGCTTTCATAAATTCAAACACTCCTCAATGATGATAATCGTTCTCAATAATGTATATATCATAGTGTGGAAACCCTGCAACGTCAATGTTTTTTATGTAAAATACGACAGAATGTATTCCTGATTCCATATCAATTTTTTAATTCATACCGGACAGTTGTATACGGATTAGGAAATATAGTAAGGTCGGATTTTTCCACATCGGATAGGCAAATCGGCAGAAGATGCCATAAATAAAACAGATTTAACAAAAAGGACAGCTTGTTTTTCAGCGAATCTGTTTATATTCCATATATCAGTAGGATCACACATTTACCGTGATTCAATGAGCTGACGAACAGAAAGCGAATCAGAGGAGGAAGCAATTATGACGATCAAAGCTGTAATATTCGATCTGGATGGAGTTATCGTATCCACAGACCAATACCACTACCAGGCATGGAAAAAGATGAGCGATGAAGAAGGCATCAAGTTCAATGAGACGATCAACAACCGTCTGCGCGGCGTGAGCCGGATGGAAAGCCTGGAGATTATTCTGGAAAAAGCCGAGCGTACCTACACACCGGAGGAAAAGCAGGCACTCGCGGAACGCAAAAATACCTACTACAGGGAATCACTGAATGAGGTAAAACCGGAAGACATGCTGCCGGGAGCCAAACATACAATTGATGAACTGAAAAAACGCGGCGTCAAAATCGCTATCGGCTCCTCCAGTAAAAATACTCCGACGATTCTCAAGCAGATCGGCCTGGCGGATGCGTTTGATGCGGTAGCGGACGGCAATGATATTACCCGCAGCAAGCCTGATCCGGAGGTATTTCTGCTGGCAGCCGAGCGTCTTGGTGTACCGCCGGAAGAATGCCTTGTCGTCGAAGATGCGGAAGCCGGTGTACAGGCCGCTATTGCAGGCGGTATGAATGTCGCTGCTGTAGGGGATGCAGGTCTGCATTCCCAGGATGCCGACTACCGGTTGGAACAGGTGGACGAGATTCTGGAATTGATTTGATTGTAAGTGGAAAATGATAAGACCGGGTTGTTTTCAGCAGCCCGGTTTTTTGCTTTTATTTTTGTTGATCGTCGTCCGATGGATCGTGTTTGCCCTTGCCTGCAAACATGTTATGATAATTGTAATCTTAAATTCGTTTTGGGATAAAGCGGGGAAGCTATACATGCTCCCCGAGATATTCCTGTATCACATTAGCGAGCGTATATGTATGCCAGCAAGCTGCATACACGCCGAAGCGGAGGTTTACGGATGGATTATACACAGCATTTTGACAATCCCCCGGAGAGGCTGAATACCAATTCGGCCAAATGGGATCAGCTGCAAAAGTTATTTGGCACAGAAGATGTACTGCCCCTGTGGGTAGCGGATATGGATTTTGCCGCGCCGCAGCCGGTGCAGGAAGCACTGAAGAAAAGTGCAGAGCATGGTGTTGTCGGCTATTCTTTCCAGTCCGAAGCCTACTACCGGGCACTCCGGGAATGGATGAAAAACAAACACGGCTGGGAAATTGAAGACGAGTGGGTCGTATTCACGCCGGGTGTGGTAACCGCACTGAATTTTGCGGTGCAGACATTTACCGATCATGGGGACAAAGTAGTCATTCAGACGCCGGTATATCCTCCTTTTTATAGTGTAGTCACCGGTCATGGCCGCGAGGTGGTGGAGAATCCGCTCAAGCAGCAGGAGAACGGTGAATATGTGATGGATCTGGAGCAGCTGGAACAGGCACTGAGCGGAGAAAATGTAAAGATGCTGATCCTGTGCAGCCCGCATAATCCGGTCGGCCGGGTATGGACACGCGAAGAGCTGGAACGGGTGGACGAACTTTGTGCCAAGCACAATATTATCGTGGTATCCGACGAGATTCATGGCGATCTGGTGTTTGAACCGAATCGGCATATTCCATATCCGATGCTGTCCGAGCAGGCGAAGAATCGCAGCATTATCTGTACAGCGCCGAGCAAGACGTTTAATATCGCGGGGCTCAATACGTCCAATGTGATTATTCCGAACCAGGAGCTGCGCGATGCGTTCGCACTGAAAATCAACAACTTTGGTGTCGGTCATATTAGCCAGTTCGGTGCGGTAGCGACCGAGGCAGCGTATACGCATGGCGAAGAATGGCTGGAGCAGTGCATGCGGTATATGCGCGCCAATATGGAATATGTGCAGCAGTACATTGCCGAGCATCTGCCGGAAGTATCGGTGTATCTGCCGGAAGCGACCTACCTGATGTGGCTGGATTTCCGCAAACTCGGTATGGAGCAGGCCGATCTGGTCTCCTTCCTGCTGCACAAGGCACGGGTCGCTCTGAACGACGGCCGCGCCTTCGGTACAGCCGGAGAAGGGTATATGCGACTGAATGTAGCTTGCTCCCGCAAGATGCTGGAAGAAGCGATGGATCGTCTTGCACTCGCTATCCGCGATTGGCGGGAAGCTCCACAACAGACAGCCGAACGGGAAAATTCCTTGCAGCAGTAGAGTTCATTTTGTCGAGATGAGTTCATGAAGAACAGTAACACATCCCCGAAGCATTAGAAAAGTATTACCATTGTAATGATATAAAGTTTGATCGCTGAATATATTACATTATGATACATCCAACAAGTCTTCACTATTCGATACTTCTTTTCCTTTAGCAGGCAGGGGAGTTCAGGATATGAAGGCTTGTTTGCATATATTGGCATCACAGGATACTTTAAAAGGATTTCTTCCGTCTTATTCAGGCAGGTGTCTGCATATATTTGAAGGAAGAAAGAGGCGATAAATATGTATCAGCTGTTCCCGCCAAGCTTAGAAAAATGCCCTTTATGTCATCAGCCGGTTCAGGTACTGCATGATCAGAATGAACAACATGCCCGGTTTTATATTTGTTTTGACTGCAAATTTATTGAAGAGATCGGTCAGGGAGTGGTTTCTCCATCGTCTTTGGCCGATCGTGGACAGGAAGCAACTCTGGCCATTGTTGCAGAGCCTTGGAATATGCCCGAATATCGACCGATCGGCCGCTCTGATCACTATTACTCGCAATTATTCAGCGAGTATAAAGTTAATATAATTGAGCTTGGCTATCAGGATATTTGTATCGTCACAGGGTTCACACCTGCAGATACCGATGATTTTAATTTCAATCTCTATCTGAACGGGATGACGCATAGAATTCCGGGGCCGGCACTATTTGTGAAAAAGCGTGAAGGTTCCAATAGTCACGAATCAATGCTCGTCAGGGAAGCAGAAGTAGTAATGGAGCTGTTTAAATGGGATCGGGAAAATTTCTATGTGGAGTATCTCATCCGAATGCTGAAGGGTGAAATTGATATTAACTTTATCAACTGAATTATAGTACATGCAGTAGACGGACAAGCCATGTAGAGAATTGAA
Organism: Paenibacillus wulumuqiensis; assembly: GCF_000971965.1. Lineage (GTDB taxonomy): Bacteria > Bacillota > Bacilli > Paenibacillales > Paenibacillaceae > Saccharibacillus > Saccharibacillus wulumuqiensis. Next base: position 86,646 of record NZ_LAQP01000015.1, on the reverse strand, counting down.
AAAAACACCTTCAAAAGTATCCATTTTCCGTTTGGAAAGCGGTACGATTTGAAGGTGTTTTGATGTATAAAGATTACAAATTGCTCAGGAACTCGACGATCGTCAGCATGCCTTTATCAAAGTTCTCCAGGTTGAAATGCTCGTTCGGTGCGTGCAGATTCTCGTCCGGCAGACCAAAGCCCATCAGCACAACGGTCGGCGCGATCACGCGGGAGAATTCTTCCACAATCGGGATCGAACCGCCATCCTTGGTAAACAGGGCACGGGTACCATAGACGGCTGCATACGCATCAGCCGCTTTTTGCAGCATTTCGCCGGATGGATCGATATTAAAGGCGCGTGCTTTCTCGCCTGGAGTGATGGTCAGTTTGGCACCGTTTGGCTTCACTGCTTCCAGGTGGGTGATGATTTTATCCAGTACATCCTGCGGGTTCTGGTCAGCGACCAGGCGGCAGGTGATTTTGGCATGGGCTTCTTTGGGGATAACAGTCTTGGTGCCTTCGCCCTGGAAGCCGCCGTATACGCCGTTCAGCTCCAGTGTCGGACGGGCGCCTACACGCTCGACAAAGGAATAACCTTCTTCACCATGCAGTGCTTCCAGTCCCAGATCGGTCTGCAGCTGCAGTTCGTTGAAATCCTGCTTCACGAACTCGGCACGCATCTCCTCGGAGAGAGGCAGTACATCGTCATAGAATCCGTCCACGAGCACTTTGCCATCGCGGTCATGCAGCGTAGCGAGCAGTTCAACCATTGCATGCAGCGCATTCGGCACGCCGCCGCCAAAGGAACCGGAGTGCAGATCCGTATTGGCAGTGTTGATCGCAATCTCCAGTGAGCACAATCCGCGCAGACCTGTGCTGATCGCCGGCTTGCCGCGCTCCAGCAGGGAAGTGTCGGAGATCAGTACCGCATCGGCAGCGAGTGTTTCGCTGTTGGCTTCCAGGAAGCCCGGCAGATGGGCGCTGGAGATTTCCTCTTCGCCTTCGATACAGAATTTGATATTAACCGGCAGGGAGCCCTGCTGTTTGAGAATCGCTTCTACCGCCTTGATATGCAAGAATACCTGACCTTTGTCATCGGTAGCACCGCGGGCGAACAGCTTGTCACCACGGATGGTCGGTTCAAATGGAGGCGTCTCCCACAGATTCAGCGGATCGACCGGCTGTACATCATAGTGACCATACACCAGAATCGTCGGCTTGCCCGGAGCATGCAGATGATCTGCCGTTACGATCGGGTGACCGGCAGTTTCGTTTACTTTGACGTTTTCCAGACCGGCACGGGTCAGTGTAGCGGCCAGCCACTCGGCAGCACGCAGCATATCCGGCTTGTGCTCGGACAGGGCGGAGATACTTGGAATGGACAACCACTCTTTGAGTTCAGCGAGATGCTGTTCGCGGTTTTCCTGAAAATATGTAGCATAATTCATAAGGTAATAACCTCCTTTTAATAGTTGGAACTTTTGCTATACACGATTAACCAGTGGTTAAAAAGCGTTATGGGTTCTATTGTACTACTTTTGGCAGCGGCAATAAAACTGCCATTTTACTTTGGAAGGCAGCAGGCATCATGGGTGCTTGTCCGGCGAAATAAAGTAGCCGAGAAGTTGGAAAGTGAAATGCGGGATGGACGATATGCTGTCCGGAGCTGCGCTTGTGACTTCATTACCATTTAACACCTATTTTCCAACTTTAAACGTGATGTAATAAAACAGGCATGGTATCCGTAGATATCATGCCTGTTAAGCTATCGAACATTTTTTTCTGAGTATGAGACGGCTCAAGGTCAGAATCCGCATCGTCCGTAAAGAGAGTGAACCAACACAGGATGGATTGGTTAAATGTAAGAGTGGAGTTACAGGAAAGTTGAATGTGCTGGAAAAGGAAGGTGCTTGTTTTAAATTTAAATTGCTCTCACCCATAAAGTTTACCTATTGACAAATAAGTTGCACGAGTGCAAAATGTGTTCAAAAGCATATGTATAAATTGCAACTGTACATCTGGCAAGACGAACATAGAGCATTTACAAGAATATTCAGAGACAAAGCCGAAGACGGCGCAAGAGAAGTGAGGGAGAGAGAATGGATACCAATACTGAAGTAAATCAACCCGCAGCCAAACCAAGCTGGCTGCGCAGCAGTTCCTCGATTAGTCTGGAGGAAGTGAATAATACGGTCGCTATCCCGCAAAATGCCGGTTTCTGGCGCAAGTTTTTTGCTTTTGCCGGACCGGGAGCGCTGGTAGCGGTTGGTTATATGGACCCCGGCAACTGGGCGACCTCGATCGCCGGTGGTTCGCGATTCGGATACACCCTGCTGTCGGTCGTCCTGCTGTCCAGTCTGGTCGCGATGCTGCTGCAGACGCTGGCCGCCAAGCTGGGCATTGTGACCGGCAAGGATCTGGCTCAGGCGACCCGGGATGCCACCGGCAAGAAGATGGCGGTGTTCCTGTGGATTCTGACCGAGCTGGCGATTATCGCCACCGATCTGGCCGAGGTTATCGGTTCGGCGATAGCGCTGAATCTGCTGTTCGGCATCCCGCTGCTGTGGGGCATTGTGATTACAACGCTGGATGTGCTGCTGCTTCTGCTGCTGCAGAAAAAGGGGTTCCGCATTATCGAATCGATTGTTATCGTATTGATCGCGACGATCTTTGTCGTATTTGTATTTGAAATGATCGCCGCGCGTCCGGATGTGGCTGCGATATTCGGCGGTTACGTGCCGAAGCTGGAGGTTGTGACCAACTCCGGCATGCTGTTCGTAGCGCTCGGTATTCTGGGCGCTACAGTAATGCCGCATAATCTGTATTTGCACTCTTCGATTATCCAGTCCCGCCAGTACAAGCGGGATGAAACCGGACGCCGTGAAGCGGTACGTTATGCCCGTCTGGATTCGGTATTCTCACTGACGATCGCCTTTATTATCAACTCGGCGATTCTGATCCTCGGAGCGGCAGCATTCTACGGCAATGGTCTGCAGGTGTCCGAGATTGAAGGAGCGTATGAGCTGCTCAGTCCGACACTTGGCGTAGGTATTGCCAGCACCCTGTTCGCGGTCGCCCTGCTGGCATCCGGCCAGAACTCGACCATTACCGGCACACTCGCCGGTCAGATCGTTATGGAAGGATTCGTCCAGCTGCGGATCTCGCCGGTACTGCGCCGGATCATTACCCGCCTGCTGGCGGTGATCCCGGCATTTATCGTGACCTGGCTGTATGGGTCAAGTGGAACCGGAGATCTGCTGCTGTGGAGTCAGGTCGTGCTCAGTCTGCAGCTGCCATTTGCAGTGATCCCGCTGGTCAAGTTCACCAGCGACCGCCGCAAGATGGGCAATTTCGCCAACGGCAAGCTGGTTCAAAGTATAGCCTGGCTGGCAACCGGTCTGATCGTAGTACTCAATGTATTCCTTCTCGGTTATATTATTGTAACCGGTCATGCATTCGGATAATAAAGCAGCGGATACTGTATAATACATCGCTGTAATCTGGAGATCCTGGACGATGAGCCTTGTTCTTCTTCTATATATATAAGCGACAGTAAAGTGGAGGATCATACTCCGTGCTGCAGTCCCGAATATAAGTCTCTGCTGGAAGTACTCTCTTCCGGCAGAGACTTTTTTTGATGGAATAATCATTGTCCGGCAATCCACTGTGCCGGTATAGAATCCCGAGCTAGGCCTGGCTGTCGGGACGATTTCCTAGTCTATAGGAGCAGAACGTCGATTTAACGTAGGAAGTAGCCGAGAATAGAGCATTTTAGCCCGGATCGATAGGAAAAGCAGGGAATTATAATGCTGTTAAAGGAAAGAGACTGCAGAAAAAAGCGAAATATACAGGCTGCAGCTTTTTGAAAAAGAAGAAAAATAATGCGTTTTTACGTGTTCCCGGGGATAGAAAAGGTGAAGGGGCTGGAAGTAGGAAACTTCAAGTTTCTGGAATTATTTTCCCTGTGTATAGCGTTTAGGGTAAACCAAACATGCTATGTTAGCGAATAATTAGGTATAAATGATAGCAGAAGCCGTATAAAATCAAGCTTATTTCTGGTAAATTTGTATCAAATTTGATTAAATCAGGGTTTTCGGATTTATCCCATATCGGATGGTTAAAGATATAGTAATCACGCAATCGCGCTTGTACCGGAAAATGGTAGGATACCTGCAAGCAATTACTATTAAGTATTAAGAACCATTTCCTATTGTCGGATTAGTGGTACTTGAGGCATACTTAAGACATCAAATAAAACGCAAAACGTTAAATAAATTGTCGGAAAAACACGAATTCAAGGGAAACACTATAAATAATTTGCAAAATTTTCCGATAAACTACTTAACAAGCACAAAGACGCAACAACTTACCCGATACGTAAACAACCAATTCAATAAATGATGAACATAAACTAAGGGGGACTAACCTATGAATTACAATCAATTGACTGACGTGAAAATTATGGAAAAAGCAAAACCGGTATCCGGCGGTTGGTTCCGCTTCGTAGAAAATACAGAAACAGCAAAAGGCAGCAATGAAGTTGAACAATGGGCAGCCATCTACCACATGGAAAATGACAAATATATCGTAACCAATGATTTCTTCAACGTAGGACTGAACGATCATGCAGGCAAAGTAAATATCGTTGGCTACGGTGACAGCCTGGACAGCATCATGTTCGTAATCTGGGAGCATCAAACTGAGTTGGGCAAAGACTACACTATCCTGGATCAAATTCGTGAAATCAAAAACGAAGAGATCGAAAAAGCCAGCCAAAAGATGTGGAACTGGGAAGAAAAAACAGCAGACACTACGTACTTCAAGCATGAAATGTTCAATCCGTGGGAAGAAAGCTATTGAGCAATGATAGTACGATTACAGGAAAAACCCTTCTGACATTCACCTGACGATGAGATATACAGGTGAAACAGAAGGGTTTTCGTGCGTTTAAAGCCTTACATAACGATTCTGAACGATCATAATCTGCTCTGCTGCGGCATAATCATTAAAATATTGTCATTATTATTGGCGTAAGAAAGGTACTGAAAAACAAACTTCCCGGCAATATGCTGGTGATGCATGTAACAATGGACTGGAGCAAGCAGGAGCGGACGGAATATGTGCCGATGCATGAATATATGCATATTCGCCGTCTGGACAGCTTGGTGAAAATGCTGCTGATTCTCGTACTCTGTCTTCACTGGTACAACCCTTTTGTCTGGATCATGTTCCTGCTTGTCAACCGCGATCTGGAGCTGTGCTGTGATGAATCATTTTAGTCAATCTGTGATCGAAGAAAGGATCGTGCATATTATGAAAATGAAAAAAACAACGGTAACTGTTATTGTCTCGTCGCTGCTTCTCGTGGGAGGAGTAACTGCCCTGTTTGCGACTACACCGGTTGGAGCAGCGGTATCCCAGCCTTCAGTTGTACAGACTTCCGCAGATGCCAATCACATTTACCGTGCCGGCGAGATCTGGAAAGTAGATGGAGAGTGGGAATTTACGATCAATTCTGTTCACCCGACAGCTGCCCGGGCGGCCAAAGGCGATTATGATATCAAGGCTCGCCAGGTGAATCAGGTACTTGTTATGGACTATAACTACCGTAATACCGGATTTGACGACAGTCAGAAGGGGGCGGGTATAGGACTTAGTTTTTCCAAAGCCAACTTTGATGTAAGCAATCAGCGCAGCGAGAATGGAGACGCTACTTATCCTGTCCAGATACCGGGCATGGATGAGCCGGTCGGAGGACTGGGCGACCACATGTGGCAGCATGCGGTATGGACATATGCCTTTAGCGAAAAATCCGATACAGTTACTGTTCATGTGGCTCATTATGATTCCGATCTTAAGCTGCATGAAGCTACATTTATCGTACCTGTGGCGCAGAAATAAGCTATTTCCTGATAAAATAAATAATCTGCCATTCCTCCAGCCATCATGAAAAAGAGGAACAGGCAGCGGCTAGTTGGTCTGGGTGCATCGTCTAGTGTGCTCCATGCAACTATGCTAAGATGGGGATATCTTAGCAGGACATGCTTCTGCATATTCATCCGGATGGAGGCTTGCACCATAATGAAATTACCTGAAATTATCCGGGGAGAACATGAGATCATCCAGGTGAAAATAGCGATGTCCTATCCGCTGCGCTGGGTGAACAGCTATCTGGTCGGTGGCAGCGGCGGCTGGAGCATTGTGGACCCGGGTCCGCGTTCGGCGGATAACGAGCAGGCCTGGCAGCAGGTTCTGGAGACACTGGATATTCCGCTATTGGCGATCCGCTCGATTGTGCTAACCCATCATCATCCGGATCACTACGGATTATCAGGCTGGTTCCAGCAGCAGGGCGGAATGCCTGTCTGGATCTCCGAGCGTGCACTGGCAGAGGCGAACCGATCCTGGTCTCCAGGCAATACGGCCGCTTTCGATCTGGTACACCTGTTTGCCAGTCACGGTATGCCGGAGGAGATTACTTCCCAGCTGCCCGCTCATCTGGACAGCTTTGTACCGCAGGTCGTACCACGGCCGGAAGTGACATTGATCCAGCCCGGGCAGTCGCTGGAGATCGGCGATCGCCTGTGGAAGACGATCGAGACATCCGGTCATGCAGCTGGACATATTTCCTTTTACCAGCCGGAGCAGCGTCTGATGCTGTGCGGAGATGCGGTGCTGCCGCAGATTTCGCCCAATATCAGCCTGGTGCCGGGCAGCGATCCGTCACCGCTGGAATCGTACCTGATCGGACTGCGTCAGCTCGGTCGGTATGAGGTCGATCTGGCTTATCCGGGTCACCGGCGTCCGTTCACCCATTTCCGTGACCGGACGGAGAAGCTGCTGCTGCATCACGAGGAGAGATTGCAGGCAATGGAGGATCGTATCCGTGATCAGCCGCGTACCGGTTATGAGGTGTGCAGCAGTCTGTTCAATAATGAACTGACTCTGCATCAGCTGCGGTTTGCCATGTCGGAGACACTGGCTCATCTGGTAGAACTGGAACGTCTCGGACGTGCCGTGCGACAGGAGCGGAATGGAATAATGACCTTCTCCGCGAGATAGACAGAGCGGAATCGTATCGTTATACAAGGCTGACGATGTATGATCGGACTATTTGTTATAGTCTGCGCTTCGGTAGTGGTCTGTAATGATAATGATTATTGGATTGGTGAACAAAATAATAAATACAGCAAAAAGGGCTTCCTACTCATAAGGAAGCCCTTTTTGGCAATTGAATTTATAATGGACTCATATCATAGCGTCTCGACCGGATGACGGAATATCGTTCGATTGATCAGTTCGGCCACTGCAATATTGACCACAATCGCTCCATACACTCCAATAATATAGCTCAGTGTGAACTCCAGTCCGAACAGATGCTGCCCAATCAGGCTGATGCCGTGGATGAACATATTCGTAAAGCAGAACACATAACTGCGTACCATCCAGCGGCGGTGACGAAATAGATTGCCGCGCTTGATCTGTATCAGCGCAGTAATCGTCACCCACAGCCAGGCGATATTGACCAGATTAAAGGGAATACTGGTGATCTTGCCGCCTGTCGCATAGGGAGCGAGATAGCCGGACGTCAGATCGACGACCAGCACTGCCGCAATATACAGATAGCCGTTGATCCGGTGCCAGCGGCGATAGCGCCGCAGCAGATACAGGGAGAAATTGAGTGCACCGCCCACCATGGCCCAGCAGGCAGCGATCACGTGAATATACATCATATTGAGCCACAACGGGACATTCAGCGGGCGTTTCAGCTCTGTTTTGTGAACCAGAAAGTCAGCTGCAACCGGGTCCAGCAGCAGATTCAAATACAGGGTATACAGCGTATAGATCAGTGCAAAGGCAAGCAGCAGCACATACAGCAGCTGCCGGATAGATTTGTTCATCGTTAACCTCGTTTGGTCATTATTCGATATAGTGTGCTTCAGATTCCGTCTGTCAGCTTGGACAGCGCCCGGCGTGCATGGCTCAGAAATTGCTCGCTCTGCTCACGAACCTGCGGGGATGATTCATGATCCAGCTGAATCTCGGTATGCCGGATCGTATGCTGGAGACTGTGCAGCAGTGCATCGCGTTCGGCATCATCGAGCAGCGCTTTGAGCTTGTCCGCGACATGGGGTTCATAAGGACGCTGGTTGTATTCGGCAGCAGTCATTTTGCGAATATCGAGATAATTATTTTTGACCTCGATCACGACGGTGTCCATTTTGCGGGACAGCTTTTCCGTCTCGACGACGACCATCTTGTTGACATGATCGGGATAGACGTTGGCAATCTTTTGCCTGATATTCAGCAGGCCGCTGATCTTGCTGAAAGGAATCTTGTGTATCCGGTGAACTTCATCCGACATGCAGGCCACTCCTATCGTTGAGATGAGTTGAGATGGTTGGGATATGCAGTATTTCCGTACGTACTCTCTTCATTTAATTACCCGCAGACCGCCTGTTTCGCTCAAGTGTCGTTGAACGCAGCAGCAGGGCAGGGACGATCCGAATATAGATAAGCTCTGCAATCAGCTCCACCATCGTCTGAGCGACGATGACCGCTGCGGCAGTGACCGCCCACGGTGCAGGCAGCGCGAGCGCCAGCGGCAGGACGACGAGGGAATTGCGTGTGCTGGCGCTGAAGATCAGTGTTCGTCCTGCACCGGTATCCAGCCGACAAAGCCGTGCGACAAGACTCGCTGCAACAGGCATGAGTAGCGCAAAACCTGCATAGACCGGCAGCACACCGACAACCGTCCGCGCATCTTCATAGACCCGGTGAATCTGCGAAGCCGTAATGACCAGCAGCACCAGCCCCATCAGCGGAACAGGCAGCCAGGCCGTCAGACTCTGCCACCGTCTGCCGGCCGACTGCCGCTGTGCCCACAGCTGGGTAGCCACAGCGAGCAGCAGTGGAATGGCGATCAGTACAATAAAGGTGACAATAAAAGGCTCGGCCTGCATCCATTCCGCCGCCGGAGGGCCGATAAACAGCCGTAGGTAGAATGGCAGCAGAATCAGCTGTACAATAAGGAGCAGTGGTGTCGCGGCGAGCATCAGCTGTTCATTGCCGCGTCCTAGTCCGGTAAAGACGATGACATAGTCAATACAGGGGGTCAGCAGAACGAGGCAGACCCCGATGAGTGCCGGTGTAGGCTGCGGGAACAGCATAATCAGCAGCCATACGACCAGAGGTACCAGTACAAAATTGGTGAGCAGCAGAGCAGTGGTGAATATTGCATTGCCCATGCTTTTTCTGATATGTATAAAAGGAATCTGTACAAACATGCTGTATAATAATATCGCCAGCAAAGGAGAGCGCAGGATATCCAGAGCTGTACCGCCGGAAGGCATCCATGTCCCGATGGCGACACCGAGTACAAGCAGCAGCAGATAGATCCCAATTTGCCGGTGTTCCAGAGCTTCTCTTGTGATCAAGCGTATGGGCTCCTTTTGTTTTTGTTCGATTATATCATACAACGTTTTGCGGCAAAGGAAGGATTTAACTGGAATTAATTGCTTTTTCATCGTATCTTAAGCTAGCGCTTTTACAATGAATACATTATTATAGCCCAGGCTACGAAAGGGGCACATACACCATGAACAATGCAGACAGCACAGCAATCGATCTGATTGTACAGGGATTACGCTTATTCGCTTATTTATCACTGCTGATCGCCGCGATGATCGGAATATTTGGCAGCATGTCGATGCTGTCTGACAGCAAACGTTCCCTGTGGTACCGCTGGCGTTCTGCACTCGTCTATACAGGTCTTGGCGTAACCGTTGTGCAGGGAATGATCAGCCTGCTCAATATCGGCATACGCCAGGGCTGGTCGGCTGCTTTTATCCCGTTCACCACTTATGGGGGACGGCTCAGCAATGGATTTGCCCTGATTGCCCTTTATATTACACTGGCTTATATCATTCCTACGCTGATTGTCCGCAAGCGTCATGGACAGCAGCTGCCTTCCCGTTTTCTCTCCGTACTGCTGTTCCCGGTACTGGAGCTGCTCCTGCTGTCCGGCATGCTGACCCGCAACTACGCCGGTCTGCTGTCGATGCGTCTGATTTATGTATTTACTGCCGTCTGTCTGATCTGGCTGTTCGTACTCAAATGGATATCCAGTGAAGGCAAGGAACACGAAGAACAGCGCTACCGCTGGCGCAGCCCGGATATCAAGCTCACCCATCGTACGGCGGAAGAGCATGATCATGAGGAAGATTCCCCGCCGCTGCCCCGCTAGATGTCCGAATGGATAACCGTAGTCATTTGGGAATGGTTTATACAATAAATAAAGAAGTGACAAAAATACACCTGTTCGCTGCCATCATTATGCCATGGCGGCAGACAGGTGTATTTTGTTTGATCCTGCAGTTGAACAGGAACGATATCGAATGATAGTTTCCCATGCACAGTTATCTTTTCAAAATGGCCGGATTGGCAGGTACAGCGTGTGTATCGCTGCTGTCGTTGTTCATTTCCGCTTAGTGTTCGGTTGCCTCATCATCTTCCGGCAGGTCCATCTTTGCCGTGTCGATGTTGTGCTGTTCGTCGTCCATCTGCCGGCCGTGGGCGATTCGGCTGCTGGCTGCTGCTGCAATCGCACCTACAATATCGTCAAAGAACGTATGGATCGGTCCCAGACTTTTGTCGTTCAGTCGTCCGAGTACGCCAGGCTTCAGCTTGTCGATATAACCATAGTTGGTGAAGCCGATACTGCCGTACACGTTTACAATGGCAAAGGCGAGAATCTCATCGACGCCATACAATCCCTCGTCATTCTCGATCATCTCCTGCAGCGGCGAGATCAGCTGGCCTTTTTCGGCGAGAATATCCAATTGTACACCGGTCAGCAGTGCATTTTGCACTTCGCGCTTCATCAGTACTTTGTTGACGCTCTGTTCGCATTCCTCAATGGTCAGATCGGGATAATAGCTCTGCTGAAGAAAAAGCACCAGTTCGGCGATTTCACGTATGGTGACGCCGCGCTTGGACAGCCACTCCCGGGTCGCCTGTTCGACATTCAGACTGTACAGACTATACGGCATTTTGCCGGATTCGTTATTTTCCATGGATAGACACCTCTCTCTATAGAACTGTAACCGGCTGCATGGAGCCAGATGAATTCTGTCCGCCAGACCAGATGCAGGTGCCGGGCAGGATGCAGCCATGTATATTTTGTATATTAACCGGAGGATGCCTGCTGCTAACCAGACCATTTGAAAGCAGTGGGAACAGGCTGTCTGGTCTGTCTGTTTTTGGCGTATTGAGGGCAATTCTCGGTTAAGGGTGCTTTTAGAGGGCAGGTTTGTTAGAATAAGGATGCGAAATAAGAAGCAGGAGGCAGACAACCATGAGAATCAACGGACGGCAGCAGAACGAATTGCGCCCTTTGAAAATAACACCCAATGTCAATAAATACGCGGAAGGTTCCGTGTACATCGAGGTCGGCGATACCAAAGTGCTGTGCACGGCGTCGGTCGAAGAACGGGTTCCGCATTTCATGAAAGGGCAGGGCAGAGGCTGGGTTACCGCCGAGTACTCCATGCTGCCACGCGCTACACAGACACGCAATCAGCGTGAAGCAGCCAAAGGCAAGCTGGGCGGACGTACGATGGAAATCCAGCGTCTGATCGGACGCGCGCTGCGCTCCATCGTAGATCTGCAGGCGCTCGGTGAGCGCACCATTACGATCGACTGTGATGTCATCCAGGCGGATGGCGGTACACGCACCACTTCCATTACCGGAGCATTCGTTGCCCTGGCTATGGCGATGGACAAACTGGCGGTACAGCACAAGCTGGCACGCTTCCCGATTACCGATTACCTGGCTTCGGTCAGTGTAGGCATCGTGGGCGACCGCGCCGTACTGGATCTGAACTATGAAGAGGATTCCAAAGCCAAGGTTGATATGAATGTGGTTATGACCGGAACCGGTGAATTTGTAGAGCTGCAGGGAACCGGTGAAGATCGTCCATTTACCCGCAAGGAACTGGATCAGATGCTGGAACTGGGTGAAGAGGGTATTCGGCAGATGATCGAGCTGCAAAAAGAAATCCTCGGCCCGATCGCTCTCAAAATTACGAGCGGACAGGCAGGCGCACAGGTATGAGAAAGGTCAGCGGCAATACAGTTATTGTTGCGACCCGGAATAAAGGCAAAGTGTTGGAATTCACGCATGCCCTCGCCCCTTATGGGCTGGAAGTGCGCAGTATGTACGATTATCCGGATCTGCCGGAGGTCGTGGAAGACGGCAGTACTTTTGCCGAGAATGCATTCAAAAAAGCCAAAACCGTCGCCGATGCGCTGGGCGTACCGGTACTGGCGGATGATTCCGGTCTCTGCGTAGACCGTCTCGATGGAGCGCCGGGTGTGTATTCTGCCCGCTATGCAGGAGAGCAGGCGACCGATGCCGATAATAATGCCAAGCTGCTGGCTGCACTTGCAGAGCTGCAATTGGGTGAAGATACCGAGCAGCCGCTGCTGAGCACGGCGCGCTTCGTATGCAGCCTGGTGCTGTATGATCCGGTGACCGGCGAGACGTTGACAGCCGAAGGAACGGTCGAAGGCTGGATTACCTCAGAGCCTTCCGGCAGCAAGGGATTTGGCTATGACCCGCTGTTCTATGTGCCAGCCGAAGACAAGACAATGGCGGATCTGACGATGGAACAAAAGAATCGCATCAGCCATCGTGGCGTCGCCCTTCGCAGCCTGGTTGCCCAGTTGGAGCAATAAGGAAACGACCGATTTCAAGCAAGGCAAAATGGGCGGTCTGTTCGTATTTCGGCAGCCGACCTCATCGTAAGCTTAAGCTGTACAGCCCTGTGGCTGTGCAGCTTTTTGTATACATAGGACATAGCGGCTTAAAGCCGGAAAATACAGGCAATACTCGTGCCATATGGTGGGCAATTTTATCGTAAGCAGCGGTGTTCATCCATACAAAATAAATGGCTTCGAGCGGCACGGAGTCTTTGATTTATAGCCGGGTATTCATGTAAAATGGTTGGTATCAGCGCCTTACTGACAGATCAGTATACGAAATGGAGGAAATACATAATGGAGATCAAATTGAGTCTGGACTTTGACGCTTACGAAGATGGAGCCACCCTCACTCCCCTGATTGAACAACTGGCACAGGATGCCGAGAAAAGCCAGTCCCTGACCAGTCTGGTGATCGGTGACTGGGGCGGAGCATATGAGGAATCACCGGATGGATTTTTGCCGGCACTAATTGAGGCGAGCGGCAGGTTCCCGAATCTGCGCAAGCTGTTTATCGGCGATATGAGCTACGAAGAATGCGAAGTGTCCTGGATCAATCAGACCAATCTGGGTCTGCTGCTGGCAGCCTATCCACAGCTGGAATCGTTTACGATCAAAGGCAGTACCGGTCTGGAGCTGGAGCCGCTGGAGCATGCACGGTTGCAGGAGCTGATTATTATCTGCGGCGGATTGCCATCGACGGTGCTGCAATCGATTCATAAGGCCAAGCTGCCCGAACTGCGCAAGCTGGAACTGTATCTCGGTGTGGAAAATTACGGATTCGACGGTGATCTGGAACAGGATATTTTGCCATTCCTGTACAATAATCCATTTCCCAAATTAACTTCCCTCGGACTCAAGGACAGTGAACTGCAGGACGAGATTGCGATCGCTGCAGCGAGTGCGCCGATACTGCAGCAGCTGGAAGAGCTGGATCTGTCGGAAGGTACGCTATCGGATAAGGGTGCAGAAGCGCTGCTGAACAGCGAAGCGGTACGCGGACTGAAGCATCTCAACCTGAACTACCACTATATGTCGGATGCAATGGTGCTCCAATGGCGCAGCAGTGGAGTGAACGTCAGCCTCGATGAACAGCAGGATCTGGATGATGAGTGGCGGTACCCGTCGCTGACGGAGTAATGCAGTCACATACCATCCTGTTCGGCAATCCGGGGAACAAACGAACGACGGGCTGGCAGCAGGCGCTGAAGCATCATAAACAGCCTGCTGCGCTGGAAGTGCCTTATATCCGGCTGCTGCAGGCGATTCGCGCAGGCGACCGTCTGATCGATCTGTTGGACAGTCTGATCTGGCGCCATTACAATCAGCATGCTGTACACCATTATCCATCCGATCTGCTGGCACAGCCGCTGGCTCTGCGTCTCGATGCTCCGGGTGAGAATACAGCGGTGGAGCGCGGATTGATCGCGCTCGGTGCTGACGATGCGGAAGGTCTAATATCCGACGATCTGCTGCCGCTGCCCGAATATACGCACGGCAGCACTATTACCGCTGCCATGGCGAGACGACTGGAACCTCATCACGGGCGGGTATTCTATCCGGCCCAGTGGTTTCGCGGCTACTGCCGGCTGCTGTCCTGGCTGCGACTGGAGGTGCAGCGTGATCTGTCTCACGGACGCTGGATGAATGATCCGGCAGAAGCGGCGATCATGTTCGACAAGCGGCGCTGTTCACGCTGGCTGGATCAGGCGGGAATCCGGGTACCCGGTGTGCTGGCAGCAGCGTATGAGGATATGCCGGGCAGCTATGATTCACTGCGACAGCTGATGGAGCAGCAGCGGGTGCACCGCGTATTCGTCAAATTGTTTTGCGGCTCCGGCGCTTCCGGGGTCATCGCTTATCAGTATCATCCGCGTACCGGAGCCGAGATTGCCTCGACGACGATCGGGATGGAGCAGTGGAACGGAGAGCAGATCATTTACAATTCCGGCAGGCTGCGCCGGTATACCGATCATGAGGTAATCCGCCGGATGATCGACTGGGTCGGACAGGAAGGCATGCATGTGGAGCGCTGGATCAGCAAGGACATGATCGGTGATATGGCCTATGATGTACGCCAGCTCGTCTGCGGAGAGCAGGCCGGTCATGCGGTTGTACGACTGAGCCGGACACCGATTACGAATCTGCATCTGCGCAATAAACGGATGCTGCTGGAGCAGACGGATCTGTCTGCAGCGGTCAGGGAAAGTATCCGTATGACCGCGGTAGATGGACTCGGAGCCTTTCCCGGTTCCTTTTGCGCCGGGATGGATGTGCTGGTGCCTGCGGGCGGCGGAGATCCGTTGATCGCGGATGTGAATCCGTTTGGCGATCTGCTCTATTATGTACAGCATGAAGGGCTGGGCGCCTATGAATGGGAGCTGGCCCGCTGGCTGGAAAGGAAGTAAGACAACATGATCAATATGAACGAAGTGGTAGGCAGTCACGATATCGTGATGATTACCCTGGATACGCTACGTTACGATGTGGCCAAGCTGGAAGAGGCGAACTGTCCCCATCTGTGTGGAACAGGCTCATGGGAGAAGCGGCATACGCCGGGCAGCTTTACTTATGCGGCGCATCATGCCTTTTTTGGCGGCTTCCTGCCGACACCGGCGAATACGGACAAGTCTTCGCATATCCGGCTGTTTCACGGCAAAAACAGCGGCCTGCGTACGAATCCGAACACCTGGCTGTTTGATGCACCAGATATCGTATCCGGTCTCGCCCAGGAGGGCTACCGTACGATCTGTATCGGCGGGGTGATCTTTTTTACCAAGAAAAACAAATTATCCAAAGTGCTGCCGGGCTATTTCCAGGAAAGCTACTGGCGCATGAACTTCGGCGTAACCAATCCGCGCTCGACGGCAAATCAGGTAAATCACGCGCTCAAGCTGCTGGATGGTACGGATGAGCAGCAAAAGTTGTTTTTATTTATGAATGTGTCCGCGATCCATGGGCCCAATCATTATTTTATTCCGGGCAGCCATTATGATTCGGTGGACAGCCAGCGTGCGGCGCTGCGTTATGTGGATGGTGAACTGGGTCGACTGTTTGCCGCGCTGCGTCAGCGGGAGCGTCCGGTATTCTGCCTCGTCTTCTCCGATCATGGCACCGCCTATGGTGAAGATGGATATGAAGGTCACCGGCTCGCCCATGAGGTTGTCTGGAATGTGCCGTACCGTGAATTTTTCCTGTAACAGGCATGGCGGTCGAGAACGTACAAAAAGGAGTGTTACATCATGAATCAGGAGCATACCGAGTTACCGCTCCATGCCCTATCCCCTCTGGAATGGACACCTGAATTGCAGAAATGGAACCGTCAGATTACCGAAGCACCTTACCGCTCGTATTTGTATTCCTATCCGCACAAGACGGCATATCGTGAACTGGACCCTCCTTATTCACTCCAACAATTATGGTCAAAGGAAGAGCTGGACAGCTATTTTCTGTATATGCATATTCCGTTTTGCGCGGCGCGCTGCGGATTCTGCAATTTGTTCACCCTGCCGGACAAGCGGGCAGATGTACATAAGGAGTATGTGGATGCGCTGGAGCGCCAGGCCCGGCAGTGGGCACCAATCATGTCGGGACGGCCGTTTTCGCGGTTTGCGATCGGCGGAGGGACGCCGACGCTGCTGGCGCCGGAGCAGTTGGAACGGCTGTTTGATATTGCCGAGCATATGATGGGGCTGAATCCGGCACAGGCGTCCATTTCGGTGGAGACGTCACCGGATACGGTCACTCCGGAGTGGCTCGATATTCTGAAGCGCCGCGGAACGGACCGGGTCAGTATGGGCATTCAGAGCTTTATCGAAGCCGAGAGCGCGGCGATCT
The DNA here is from genome assembly GCF_000971965.1 of Paenibacillus wulumuqiensis. Taxonomy (GTDB): domain Bacteria; phylum Bacillota; class Bacilli; order Paenibacillales; family Paenibacillaceae; genus Saccharibacillus; species Saccharibacillus wulumuqiensis. The sequence goes on along the minus strand of NZ_LAQP01000015.1, from coordinate 70,066 downwards.
ACCGTCCGCAAAAGCCGGCACTGGTACGTGAAGCGCTGGATATGCTGACCGAGTATGACTTTCCGCTGCTGAATGTGGATCTGATCTACGGACTGCCGGGACAGACGGTGGAATCATGGCTGTATTCGGTAGAGCAGGCACTGTCCTATGAACCGGGCGAGATCTTTATTTATCCATTGTATGTACGTGAGAATACAATTCTCAAGCCGGGGCAGACCGGACTGGAGCAGGATATCCGGCTGCAGCTGTACCGGGCGGCGGTAGATCGTCTGGAAGCGGCAGGATATACCCAGTATTCGATGCGCCGGTTCGCCCGGGATTTCCATTCATCCAAAGAGCTGCTGCCCTACAGCTGCCAGGAAGAAGGCATGGCCGGACTCGGCTGCGGCGCACGCTCGTATACGCAAAATGTACATTATGCTTCACGCTACGGGGTGAGCACAGCAGCGACGCGCAGCATTATCGCTGATTATGTGACTGCCGAGCGCTATGATACGGCAGATTACGGGTTTGTATTGAATGAGCAGGAGCGCAAGCGCCGCTTTGTACTCAAGGCTATCCTGCACCGCGAAGGTCTGGAGCTGTCAGCCTATCATCAGCGATTCGGCACCTCGCCGCTGGACGATCTGCCGGAGCTGCGCAATCTGATCTGGACCGGACTCGCTGAACTGGTCGGTTCTTCGTCTGGGGTCGATAGGGATGGACATGCACAAGCCGATCATGTAGAGCGTTTATACGCCGCAGATACAGTGAATGCTGTGCTGTGCCTGACGCGCGAAGGTCTCGCTTATTCGGACAGCATCGGCGACTGGTTGATCTCGCCGGAAGTCTACGAACGGATGGAAGGGTATGTCGGACGATGAAAGGGGCAGTAGAAATGGACAGACATGCAGAGCAGCAGGAGATCTCCTTTTCCTTTTATTATCGGGGCAGCCTGTCTTCGTGCAATTATGCCTGTCCCTATTGTCCGTTCAGCAAGACGGTAGACAGCCGGGAGACGCTGCAGCGGGATCGCCAGCAGTTGGAGCGGTTTGTCGGCTGGGTGCGTGAACAGGAGCGGGAGGGACACCGGTTGTCCATCTTTTTCAACCCTTATGGAGAAGGACTGGTTCATGGATGGTATCGGCGGGCGATGATTGAGCTGTCCCATCTGCCGCATATCGACAAGGTGGCGATTCAGACGAATCTGTCGGTCAAGCTGGACTGGACCGCTGAGCTGGATCGCAGCAAGGCGGCGTTCTGGGCAACGTATCATCCCGGGCAGACGAGTGAGGAATTTTTTGTCAGGCAGGGGATGCAGCTGTATGAACAGGGCATTGCCTTCAGTGCGGGTGTCGTCGGGTTGCGTGAAGCATTCCCGGCGATCCGCTCGCTGCGTGCCCGTCTGCCGGAAAATGTCTATCTGTGGATCAATGCGTTCAAGGATCGACCGGCGTATTACCAGCCGGAAGAGATAGCTGAGCTGCAGCGGATCGATCCGTATTTCGAGTACAATCTGCGCGACTATGACAGTCTGGGACAATCCTGCCTGGCCGGGCAAAATGTATTTTATGTGCAGGGTAACGGCATGGTGAAGCGCTGCTATCAGGACAAGCGGGTACTGGGCAATATTTACCGGCGCAGCCTGCGCGAGATCTCTGGCATCCGTCCCTGCGGCATGAAAATATGCGGCTGTTATATTGGCTACATCCATATGCCTGATCAGCCGTTTGCGGATATTTACGGCCAACGTATACTGGAACGCATTCCGGCCGATTATGCATTATCCGGCAGTCGGGGATAACTACAAGTATCAACATAGCCCGTATCCTATCTGCATTTTTCCCTACAGATTCCGGTCATATCGGCCGAATCCACATCATTTTTGATCAAAGGCATTTCCTGTATCCAGCAGCTATCGCTTATCCGATGACTGACTGGTGATAGGGAGTGCTTTTTTTATTTACATATCCTGATTTACTTAGGAAAAAAAGTATGGTAGCTTAGTGATAATGATTATCATTTTCAAATTAGCATGAATTCGGTGTCGCTCTACCCTGGTGTGCGACTGTCCTGCATAATTGATCGTCCCCAAGAAGAAAGGAGAGTTCAACACATGACCAAAGCCAAAGTACACAGCAACCACTCCCGTTCTCTACAGGGAGGTACGTCCAAAAAAACGTTAACAGAGATCCGCTCTTTTATGGAGCTGCATTATAATGAGCCGCTCTCGATTCAGCAGCTCGCCGATATGGCGAAGCTCAGTCCAAAGTATTTTGTCGATCTGTTCAAAAAAACATTCCAGCAAAGTGCGATGGAATACCTGACCGATATCCGAATCGCCCATGCCAAGCGCTATCTGACGGAGACCGGGCAAAGGCTGCGGGATATCGCAGTCAAGGTGGGCTACAGCGATGAATTTTATTTCAGCCGCAAATTCAAAAAGGAAGTCGGTGTGTCCCCGTCCGAATATGCCAAACATACACGCAAAGCCGTAGCAGCCTGCTGTGCACCGGTGACCGGCTATCTGCTGGCGCTCGGGATTATCCCGGCTGCCGCGCCGCTTGATCCGAAGTGGACGGCTTACTATTATAATGCATACCGCAACGGCATCCGTACTTCGCTCAAATTGTGCGATCCATATACATCACTGTCATTCGAAGCCAATGTAGAACGATTGGTACGAACGCGTCCGGATGTGATTATCGGGACCGACCGGCTGGATCAAGCGGACCGGCAGCGTCTGCAGCAGATTGCGCCGTCCCTGTTCGTCGCGGCTAAAGATAGGAACTGGCGGGAGCAGCTGCTGGAGATTGGCAGCTTCCTCGGCCGGGAAGAGCAGGCTCGGCAGTGGATCAGCCGCTATGAGGAACGGGTACGCCTGGCCCGCCAGCGTATCGGCTCAAAGGTCGGCAGCGACCGGCTGCTCGTGCTGCGCATTTATGGAGAGCATATGTACATGTACAGCAATCGGGGACTGGATGAGGTACTGTATGAAGATCTCAATCTACAGCCTGCCTGCCCACAAGCCGGCATCCGGCATCTGCCGATCACTTTGCAGGAGCTGGCGGTTATGAACCCGGAGCGGATGCTGGTAACCGTCTGTCCGGAAGCTCATTCACGGGCCAGCTGGCTGGCACTTCAGCATTCCGAAGACTGGAAACGGCTGAATGCAGTACGCAATTTGCAGGTATCATCGATCTCTTCGGACCCCTGGTGTGAGTATTCGGCACTGGCGATTATGCGGATGCTGGACGAAGCCGAACTGCTGTTTACCGGAAATTGTCCAAACTCGCTGCAGGATACAGTCCATGGTCACGGGCAGGTGAAGTAACTATACTTTGCTAAATGAGAATTATTATCAGAGGAGTGGTTATCGATAATGAACGCCTATAATAAAGCAGTACAATCTGCAAAAGAAAAGAAAAATAACAGCCGGAGCATACGCTCGCTGGTGATGCTGGTGCTGGCAGTATGCCTGGTAGGGATGCTGGCAGGCTGCGGTTCTCCGGCAGCAGATTCGAATCAGGCTGCCGAAGCGGGCAAGGATCAGGCAGCTGCCGCCCAGCCGGTATCGGCAGTCGGCAGTGAGCAGACGGTAACCGACGAGCAGGGACATCAGCTTCAGATTCCGGCTGCCCCGCAGCGCGTATTTGCCCCTTATCTGGAAGATTCGCTGCTCACACTCGGCGTAACACCTGTCGCCCAGTGGTCGAGCGGACAGGAGGGACAGCCGTACCTGGAAGACCAGCTCAAGGACGTGCCCAAGCTGGACTTTTCCTCGGGTCTGCCGTCGCCGGAACTGGTCATGAACTACAAGCCGGATCTGATCATTTTACATACGTCCCATTATGCGGAGAAAGGCGTATACGAGAGCTATTCCAAAATAGCGCCGGTGTATGTGTTCAACAATGCCTCCGGTGATCCGGAAAAATCCCTGCAGACTATCGCCGGACTGCTTGGCAAACAGCAGCAGGCAGAGCAGGCAATCCAGCAGTATAAAGCCAAGCTGGCCGATGCCAAAGCCAAAATCCAGTCCGTCACCGAGGCAGGGAAAAAGGCAGCCATTATCCGCTTTGCTCCGCGCGGGGTCACGCTAATGAGCCCGGATTACTTTAGCGGTTATGTGGTGTACAAGCAGCTGGGTCTCGGCCAACCGGGGCTCGTACAGCAGAAGAGCACGGCAATGATCGCGACCGAGTCGTTGGCGGATATTGATGCGGATTATATTTTCACGGTGGATGTATCCAGCCGCGGAACGAACAGCATGCAGGAGATGACATCAAGCGAGGTATGGAAATCGATGCCTGCAGTTCGAGCAGGTCATGTCTACGAAGCGGATTCCTCCTACTGGCTCGGCAGCGGATTGATTGCTTTTGGTAAAGTGATCGACGATGTGGTGGCAGCAGTCGGCCAGTAAGAGAAGTGTAAATAAGAGTACTCATATCGTATTCCCACCCCCTGCAGATCATCTACAGGCCTGGTATCCAACCAGGACACTGTACGATCTGCAGGGGTTTTTGGTGTGCGCCGGGCTTTGTTTATCATCTGGATATATGACAAAGAGATTCTGGATTTGGTCCATGGTGATCATGGTCTCGTTCTATATAATTGGTAATGATAATCAATATCAATTAATGCATAAGGAAGAAGGCGCTGTATGAACCTCGATAACAGGAAGCAGCAGATCGCCGAAGCTGCCGATCACAGGATCGAAGTGCCGCAGGCCAGACAGTGGCGGATGCCCTCAGCAGCCGGTGACTGCAATTATAAAATTATGATCTATACACCTGCAGGTGCTCCACCATCCGGAGGCTATCCGGTCATCTATTTGCTGGATGGCAATTCGGTGTTCGCCACGATGGTCGATGCACTGCGGATGCAGAGCCGTCGTCCGGACAAGACCGGCGTTATCCCGGCTGTCATCGTGGGAATCGGATATGAGACGAGCGAGCCTTTTGCCGCCCGCCGCTATTATGACTATACCCCGCGGGCGACCAGCGAATACAAACGTCGTCCGGATGGGACGCCTATCCCGGAACAGGGAGGCGCGGATCTGTTCCTGCACTTTCTGGAAAAGGAGCTGAAGCCGGTTATCGAAGCCAAACTGCCGATCAATCGTCAGCGGCAGGCCGTGTTCGGCCACTCTCTCGGCGGGCTGTTCGTTTTGCATACGCTGTTTACCCAGCCGCAGGCCTTTCAATATTATATCGCTGGCAGTCCATCGATTCACTGGAACCATCAGCTGCTGGATGAAGAAGCCGAGCGTTTTATTGCAGACTGCCGGAGCGGTACGGTCACAGCGGAACCTCTACGTCTGCTGATCGGCATGGGCGAGCTGGAACGCACACATACTGCCCGCAATAACGACCGTTCCGAGCAGCTGATCGAGCGACTGTCGGAACTGAGGGAGACGGGGATGCAGATGGAGTACCGGGAGTGCCCCGATGAGAATCATCTGTCCGTAGTCCCTATCCTGATCAGCCGAGCGCTGCGGTTTGCGCTGCATCCGTAAGCGACAGCAGATGAAAGGTACATGAGCAATCGGTAGTACATGATACAGAACTATTCATATACAGATACAGAACCCATATCAGGGATACCTGCCATTAAACGGCGTTATCCCGTTCATCATCATACAGGCAAGGAGCATAAGGATGACATTTACAGGAATAGAAGGCAAAATCGCTCTGGTCACCGGAGCCGCCCAGGGAATCGGAGAAGCTGTCGTAAGCTCGCTGCTCCGCCATGGAGCCATCGTGGCAGCGACAGATCGTAACGAAGCCGGCGTACAGGCGCTGGCTGCGGAATACAAAGATCCCGGTCGCATCCGTGCGTATGCGCTGGATGTGAGTAAAAGTACGGAAGCCGGCCGGGTAGTACAGACGGTCGAGCAGGAGATGGGACCGATCGATATTCTGGTCAATGTGGCCGGTGTGCTGCGGATGGGGACGGTGGATGCACTGAGTGATGAAGACTGGCATACGACCTTTGCCGTTAATACATCCGGTGTATTCCATATGTGCCGGGCGGTGATCGGATCGATGGCAGCGCGGGAATCCGGCACCATCATTACGGTTAGCTCCAATGCAGCCGGTGTACCGCGTGCCCAGATGTCCGCCTATGCGGCTTCCAAAGCGGCGGCGACCATGTTTACCAAATGCCTTGGGCTGGAATATGCAAGGCAGCATATCCGCTGCAATGTAGTGGCTCCCGGATCGACCGATACGGAGATGCAGCGAATGCTGTGGACCAATGGCAATAATGCCGAAGCGGTCATTCAGGGATCACCGGATCATTTCCGTCTCGGCATTCCGCTGGGGAAAATAGCGGTGGCACAGGATGTAGCCAATGCCGTCCTGTTCCTCGCTTCCGATCAGGCTGGTCATATTACGATGCAGGAATTATATGTGGACGGCGGCGCCACGATGGGCGTGTAACCAGGCAGCCCATGCTGGCTCCTTACAACGCAATCAATATAGCACAACCAATACAGCACAACCCCATACACCCCATACAGCAAGAAGGAGAGGATGAACATCATGGTAACAACCAAGCAGGAGGCAAGAGTTACAGCCCATCAGCTTCTGGAACAATATACGGATACCCATTGTTTTTTCTGGTCTTCCCCGCAGTATACGCTGCTGGCGGAAGGAAGTGCTCTGCAGCTGCCGGAGGTGGAGCAGGAAGATCTGCCTTCGCTATCCCGTCGTGCTGCTGCACTGCTGCAGCAGGCTCGTCAAGATGGACAGGAACAGCCGGTGCTGGTGGGAGCGATTCCTTTTGACCCGGAGCTGTCTCCAGCCCGCTTGGTGATTCCGCAGCAGGTGCAGTGGGCGTCTCCGCGTACAGCCGGAGAATGGTCCGGTCCTGCACAATCGATATTGTCCAGTTACGAGCTGCGAGAAGTACCTTCGGCAGACATTTACAAGCAGGGCGTAGAGGAAGCGCTCGTACATCTGCGTCAGGGTGATCTGAAAAAGGTCGTTCTGTCCCGGTCGCTGGAGCTGACCAGCTCTACGAAAATTCCGGTAGCGGCGCTGCTGCACAATCTGGCGGTGCCCAATACACATGGTTATACCTTTGCCGTTCATATTCCGCTGTCTCATGAACAGCATTCCGATTCCTCATCGGCAGCCGGGGAAACTCCGGTCTGGATCGGGGCCAGTCCGGAGCTGCTGATTCGCAAGCAGGGACTGCGTTTTACCGCCAATCCGCTGGCTGGCTCGGCGGCGCGCAGTGCAGATCTGCAGGAAGATCGCAGACGGGCGGAAGCCCTGCTTGTCTCGGCCAAGGATTTGCACGAGCACGCGGTCGTGATCGAAGCGGTAGCTGCAGCGCTGCGCCCTTACTGCAGCCAGCTGGAAGTGCCAAAGCAGCCTTCTCTCGTACAGACCGAGACGATGTGGCATCTGTCGACCGAAATCTCTGGACGGCTGGATGATCCGTCAGTGACTTCGCTGGAACTGGCAGCAGCATTGCATCCGACACCGGCGATTTGCGGCACACCGACTGATATGGCAAGCGATCTGATCCGGCAGGTGGAGCCATTTGACCGGGGATTGTTCACCGGCATGGTGGGATGGTGCAATGCAGAGGGAGACGGAGAATGGGCAGTTACGATCCGCTGTGCCGAAGTACGCGGCTCCACGCTGCGTCTCTACGCTGGGGCAGGTGTAGTGGAAGCATCCACGGCGGAAGCCGAACTGGCGGAGACAAGTGCCAAATTGCGTACGATGCTGCGGGCGATGCGCATCGATGAACCGGCTGCACAGCCTGCAGGGAGGGATCAGGCATGAGACTGCCCGGATTTACACCATGGCCGGAAGAGATGGCCCGTTACTACCGGGAGACCGGATGTTGGAGCGGCGAGACGTTCGGTCAGCTGCTGCGTAGACAGGCGCAGTCGCATGGAGAGCAGATTGTAGTGGTCAGTGGAGAGCAGCGTATCACCTATGCCCAGCTGGATCAGCGGGTGGATCGGCTGGCTTCCGGGCTGCATCGGCTCGGTATTGCTGCCGGTGACCGGGTTATCGTCCAGCTGCCGAATATAACGGCTTTTTTTGAAGTTGTTTTTGCGCTGTTTCGGATCGGCGCGCTGCCGGTCTTTTCCCTGCCGCTGCATCGCAGACAGGAAGTGATTTATTTTGCCAATCACAGCGAAGCGGTCGCTTATATTATTCCCGATATCGAAGCCGGTTATGATTACCGCACACTGGCTGCCGAAGTGAAGGCCGAAGCACCGGGATTGCAGCATGTTATTGTCGCAGGTGAACCGGGAGACTATATGGCACTGGAAGAATTGTATGCCGATTCGGTGGAGCTGCCGGAAGGGCCGCTGGCGAGTGATGTGGCCTTTTTGCAGCTATCTGGTGGCAGTACAGGATTGCCCAAGCTGATTCCTCGGACACATGATGATTATATGTACAGCCTTAAAGCCAGCGTCGATGTGTGCGAGCTGGATGAACAGAGCATTTATCTGGCGGTACTGCCGGTTGCACATAATTATCCGCTTAGCTCGCCGGGCGTACTCGGCACGATCTATGCAGGAGGGAGGATTGTACTGTCCCGCAGCGGCAGTCCGGATGAAGCCTTTGCCCTGATTGAACAGGAAAAGGTGACGATTACGGCGCTTGTACCGCCGCTTGCGCTGGTATGGCTGGATGCGGCCTCGTCGCGGCAGGTGAAGCTGGATTCCCTGCAGGTGCTGCAGGTCGGCGGAGCCAAGCTGGGCGCCGAAGCGGCACGCCGGGTGAAGCCCGTACTGGGATGCCAGCTGCAGCAGGTATTCGGGATGGCCGAAGGACTGGTCAATTATACCCGTCTGGATGATCCCGAGGAGATTATTGTGGAGACCCAGGGCAAGCCGATGTCCGTCTATGACGAGATCAAGATTGTCGACGATGAAGATAACGAAGTGCAGCCCGGCATGGCCGGTCATCTGCTGGCACGGGGACCGTATACGATCCGCGGCTATTACAAGGCGGAAGAGCATAATGCCCGCTCTTTTACCAGCGACGGATTTTACCGTACCGGAGATCTGGCGCGTCTGACGCCTGGCGGTTATCTGATCGTCGAAGGCCGTGCCAAAGACCAGATCAACCGCGGCGGAGACAAGGTGGCTGCCGAAGAAGTGGAGAATCATCTGCTCGCCCATCCGGGGATATTTGATGCTGCGCTCGTCTCCATGCCGGATGAATATCTGGGTGAGCGCTCGTGCGCTTTTATTATTGCCCAGTCCGGCATGGCCGGGAATACGGCGGATGTCCTGCCTTCGGCGATGGAAATCAAAGCCTTTCTGCGTGAACGCGGACTGGCTGCCTACAAAATCCCGGATCGAATCGAATTCGTGGACAGCTTTCCCCAGACCGGAGTAGGCAAAGTCAGCAAAAAAGCGCTGCGTGAGCGGATTGCCGGGCAGCAGTCTGCTGTAAGATGAGCGGCAAGCTGCACACCTTAAAGGAATCATTTGCTGCATCGTCTGAGGCAGAGCTTGATACGTACGAACAACATCGTATGAACAAACTTATCGCGCCACGGCATTCGCTACGGTGACAGTACCCGCTAACTATTCGCTAATGCCGAAATACCCAATGCAATTCGTCCTACCAACCTGATGATGAAAGAGAGTGATACATGATGGCTCTTCCCAAAATACAATCCTACCCGATGCCTGTGAAGGCGGAATTTCCTGTTAATAAAGTAAACTGGACGGCTGATCCGCAGCGGGCCGTACTGCTTATTCATGATATGCAGCAGTATTTTGTCCATGCGTTTGCCGGTCGTGACCAGTCGCCGATATCCGAGCTGCTGAGTCATATTCAGCAGCTGCGCGAGTACTGTCATGCACATGGCATTCCGGTCATTTATTCGGCTCAGCCTGGCGGACAGACGCCGGAACAGCGGGGACTGCAGCTGGATTTCTGGGGCAACGGTATCGACGGCGGACCGGACCAGAAGCGGATCGTTCCCGAGCTGGAGCCGGATGAACGCGATATTCTGATGACCAAGTGGCGCTACAGCGCTTTTCAGAAAACAGATCTGGCGGATATGATGAGCCGCCATGGACGTGATCAGCTGATGATCTGCGGTATCTATGCTCATATCGGCTGTCTGATGACGTCATGTGAAGCTTTTATGCAGGATATTCAGGCTTTTCTGATCGGTGATGCAGTGGCGGATTTCTCGCAGGAACAGCACCGGATGGCTCTTCAATATGCAGCGGAACGATGTGCGGTTACGATCACGACCGAGCAGCTGCTGGAACAATTGGATACGGCGGGAAGCCGGAATACCACTGTATCCGCCGACACAGCCGCAGTGGTGGACGGGGCAGTGTCACAATCTGCAGCAGCTTTATCTGCCGAATCCCAACCATCCGATCCATCCGGGCAGCAGTCCGGTTCTATTCACGAGCAGGAGTATACAGCCCAATTGAACTGCATTCGGGACAAGGTTGCTGCCATGCTCGGTGAACAGCCGGAACGTCTGGCGGACGAAGACGATCTGGTGCAGCTATGGGGACTGGATTCCATACGCATCATGACGCTGTCCGAGCAGTGGCGCCGGGAAGGAATGGAAGTCAGCTTTATGGAACTGGCGGAGCAGCCGATACTGTCGGCATGGGCCAGACTGCTGTGTTCCCGCAACCCGCAGGTGCTGCCCAACGGAGATTACTTTTGATTTGGACTAGAGGAGGCTTGAAATGATGCCCGAATCCGTACTTGTACAACAGCGCTGGCCGCTGTCTGCGGCCCAGTCCGGCATCTGGTTCGCCCAGCAGCTGGACCCGGCCAACCCTATTTTTAATACCGGTGAATATATCGAAATTCAAGGATCGCTTCATCCGTCGCTGTTCGAACAGGCACTGCGTCAGATGATTACCGAAGCGGACACGCTGCGGATGAGATTCAGCGAAGACCGGGAAGGAATCTGGCAAATGCCCGGCCCTGTACCCGAACAAATCATGCATTGGATCGATATGCAGGCCAAGAATGACCCACATCAAGCTGCGATGGATTGGATGACAGCGGATATGCAGCGCCCGGTGAACCTGACGGAAGGACCGCTGTTTACCCAGGCGCTGCTTCAGCTGGCACCGGAGCGATTTTACTGGTATCAGCGGATTCATCATCTGGTCATCGACGGTTACGGGTTCTCATTGCTGGCGGGGCGTACCGCTCAGCTGTACACTTCGCTGGTTGCCGGCAATGTTCCGGCAGCTTCTTCCTTTGGCAGTCTGCAACAGGTACTGCAAGAAGATGCTGCCTATCAGCAGTCGGAACAGCGCAGTCTGGACCGGGAGTTCTGGCAGCAGCGCTGGCAGGATCAGCCGGATGTCGTCAGTCTGGGCAGCCGGGCGCAGCGAACCGCTTCCTCATTCCTTCGCTCGTCTGCCATATGGACACCGGATCAAATGGAGCATCTGCAGCAGTATGCAGATCGGATGGACTGCAGCTGGACCGATGTCTTGATGGCGCTGATCGCAGCGTATACGAGCCGTATGACCGGCTCGGCAGATATCGTACTGGGCATGCCGGTCATGTGCCGATTGGGCACAGCGGCCATGCGTGTACCGGGAATGGTTATGAATCTGCTGCCGCTGCGCTGCGAGGTAAGTGCCGGCATAAATATGCGGGAACTGGTACGCCAGATCAGCGAAGAGAGCCGCCAGGTGCGGCGTCATCAGCACTACCGGCATCAGGATCTGCGCCGGGATCTGCAGCTGCTCGGCGAGAGTGATCGTCTGTTCGGGCCGATGGTCAATATCAAGCCTTTTGACGATAGACTGAACTTTGGTGGTTATCCGGGGATCGTACATAATCTGGGCACAGGACCTGTCGATGATCTGTCCATTCATATTTACCGCCGTGCGGATGGAGGACTGGCTCTGGATCTGGATGCCAATCCACAGGTGTACACCCAGCTGGAACTGGACACTCACCGGCAGCGGATGATGCATCTGCTGACCGGAGCATTACAGTCCGACAGCGATCAGCTTGTAGCAGAGATGGACCTGCTGCTGCCGGAAGAAGCCCAGCTTGTACGTGAACAATGGAATCAGCCTTCCCTTCAGGAGTTCGGTCTGTCGGTGGCAGAACAGTTTGAGCAGCAGGCGGCACGTACGCCTGATCGGATCGCGGTCAGCTGTGAAGAGGCAACCATTACTTATGGCGAGCTGAACCGACAGGCCAACCAACTGGCCCGACTGCTGATGGAACATGGCGCAGGACCCGACCGGATCATCGCGGTTGCTCTGCCAAGAAGCATCGACATGGTCATCGGGATTCTGGCAGTACACAAGACCGGCGCAGCCTATGTACCGCTTGATGCCGACTATCCGGCGGATCGCCTGGAGTACATGCTGGAAGATGCCGGACCGGCCTGTCTGCTGACAACGGCCGAATTGGGGCCGCTTATTCCTGTTGATTCTTCGCTGCCGGTTATTATCGCGGATGAGGATGCTGTGGCCTCCCGGCTGTCGGTATTGTCCTGTGAAAATATACGGCCGCAGGAACGAATGGACAGCTTCTCGCCGCTGCATCCGGCATACATTCTGTATACCTCCGGTTCCACAGGCAGGCCCAAAGGAGTTGCGGTTACCCGCGGCGGACTGGATAATCTGCTGGCCGGAATGCAGGAGCGATTTCGGTTGGAATCTCATGACCGGCTGCTGGCAGTAACGACGATTGCTTTTGACATTTCCGTTCTGGAAATCTATCTGCCGCTCACCATGGGAGCGATGATGGACATCGCCCGCCGGGAGACGATTCTGAACCCGGAAGCGCTGCTGCAGCGCATTCATGAACAGGGCATTACGATCATGCAGGCGACGCCCACGCTGTGGCAGTCGATTGTATCGGTGAATCCGCCAGAGGGCTCTCTGCGGGGACTGCGCATTATTACCGGTGGCGAGGCGCTTTCGCTGCGTCTGAAGCTTGCACTGCAGCAGCTGGGCTGCGAGGTGCACAATCAGTATGGGCCGACAGAGACGACCATTTATTCCACGGCTGCCCGGCTGAATCATTCGGATACCGACAAGCCGCTGATCGGGGGACCGGTTCGGGGCACCCAGCTGTATATTCTGGACGACACCCTGCAGCTGGTACCCCCAGGAGTGGCCGGAGAGCTGTATATTGCCGGTAATGGACTCGCACGTGGATATCTGGGCAGACCGGATCTGACGGCAGAGCGATTCGTAGCCAATCCGTTTGGTGCGCCGGGCAGCCGGATGTACCGTACCGGCGATCTGGCCAAATGGACCCTCAACGGCGAAGTGGATTACCTGGGCCGTGCCGATCACCAGATCAAGATTCGCGGGTTCCGCATGGAGCTTGGCGAGATTGAACATGTGATCTCCCGCTATCCGGGCATGGGTCAGGTGACGGTTATCGCCCGTGAAGATCAGCCGGGAATGCAGCAGCTGGTCGCCTATGTCGTCGCCCATACCGAAGCGGCCGCTCCGCTGGATCTGGAGCGGCTGCGTGATTATGCGGCCGAAGAACTGCCGGAGTATATGGTTCCGGCAGCATTTGTCCAGCTGCTGCAGCTGCCTCTGACGCCCAACAAAAAGATTGACCGTCGCGCGCTTCCGGCACCGGATCTGAAGCTTGCCTCCTCTGTGCGCGAGCCACGAACACCGCAGGAGGAACTGCTGTGCACTTTATTTGCCGAAGTATTGCAGCTGCCCCATGCAGGCGTCGACAGTGACTTTTTCCGGCTGGGTGGGCATTCCCTATTGGCAGGGCGTCTGATGATCCGGATACGTGAAGTATTTGGAGTGGAGATGAATATCTCCAGTCTGTTCCAGTCGCCTACTGTCGCAGGATTGGCCCGTCAGCTGGATCGGGCGCACAGTGTCAGACCGGCGATCCGTGCCGAAGTCCGGCCGGAGCGGCTGCCGCTGTCTTTTGCCCAGCAGCGCCTGTGGTTCCAGTACTGTCTGGACGGACCGAATCCGACGTACAATATTCCACTGGTTCTTCATTTGCAGGGAGCACTGGATACCGAAGCGCTGGCTGCCGCTGTGCAGGATGTGATCCAGCGGCATGAGACGCTGCGGACCATTTTCCCGCAGGTGGATGGTTCTTCCTATCAGCAGATTCTGGAGCGGCCGTCCGCAGGTTCATTACTGACTGTCCATGATGTTCAGCCGCAGCAGCTGCCTGGTCTGCTGTCGGAAGCTGTGCGTTACAGTTTCCGTCTGGCCGAGGAGCCTTCGCTGCGTGTGCAGCTGTTCCGTACAGCACCCGAGCAGCATACACTGCTGCTGCTGCTGCATCATATCGCCGGAGATGGCTGGTCGCTTCATCCGCTGGCCCGCGATCTAAGTGCTGCCTATACTGCCCGCTGTCAGCAGCAGACTCCTGCCTGGAAGCCTCTTGCCGTACAGTATGCCGATTACGCGATCTGGCAGGGTCGTCTGCTGGGCAGCGAAAGTGAGCCGGACAGCCTGATGCATAGACAACTGGAATACTGGACACGTACGCTGCATCATCTGCCGGAACAGTTGGAGATTCCAATGGATCATGCAAGACCATTGGTGTCCAGCTATGAGGGAGACAGCGTACACTTTTCTCTGTGGGCAGAGCTGCACGAGGAGCTGCTGCAGCTGGCCCGGACGCATGGAGCCAGTCTGTTCATGGTGCTGCAGGCCGGTCTGGCAATCATGCTGACCCGCCTTGGAGCTGGCAATGATATTCCAATAGGCAGCCCGATTGCCGGACGCAATGACGATGCTGTCGGCGAGCTGGTCGGCATGTTTATCAATACGCTTGTTCTACGTACGGATACATCGGGCAATCCAAGCTTTGTGGAACTGCTGTCCAGGGTGCGTGAGCGTAATCTGGAAGCGTACGAGCATCAGGATATGCCGTTTGAGCGGCTGGTGGAAGTGCTGAATCCGCCTCGTTCCCGGTCGAGACACCCCTTATTCCAAATCATGCTCGTCCTGCAAAATACGCCGGATGTCCGCTTGGAGCTTCCAGGCATACAGGCGCAAATGGAAATCCGTGGTGCCGGCACTTCCAAATTTGATATGACTTTTGAACTGACAGAGCGTTACGGACCGGATGGTCGTCCGCAGGGGCTGGACGTTATTCTGGAATACAGCCGCGATTTGTTCCGCAGGGAGACTGCCGAGCGTATGGCCCGCCGTTTCCAGAAGGTACTCGCTTCGGTAGTGAGTGTACCGGACTGTCCGGTAGGGCAGCTGGACATTTTGCTGGACGAAGAGCGTTATGAGCTGACAGCTGCCCCTGTCTCTTTGTCCACTTCTATCGATGAATCCGTGCCCCTGCTGGATCTGATCGGTCGGTTTGAGCAGCAGTGTATACTGCAGCCGCACAAGACAGCAGTCAGCTATGGTGAAGACTGCTTGACCTATGCACAGCTGAATGCCCGTGCCAACCAGCTGGCCCATCTGTTGATCGGGCATGGAATCGGTCCGGAGCAGTTTGTCGCGCTTGCTCTGCCGCGTTCGGTGGAGCTGGTGATCGGTATTCTGGCCGTGCTCAAATCAGGTGCTGCCTATTTGCCGCTGGACCCGGCTTATCCGGCTGAGCGTCTGGCCTATATGCTGGAAGATGCCGAGCCGGGCATCGTCATCATAAACAGGGATACCTGTGACAAGCTGGATCTCTCTGCAGCCCAGACGGCTATCATACTGGACGATGCAGACACAGCCATCCGGCTCTCTACACAGGATGCACAGAAAAGTCCTGCCGCAGACCATCCGGCAGCAACAAATGCCAACCGGTCTGCCTACATGATCTATACCTCCGGTTCGACCGGACGCCCCAAAGGTGTCGTTATTCCGCATCAAAATGTCATCCGGCTGTTCACTGCTACCGAACACTGGTATGGATTCGGTCCGGAGGATACATGGACGCTGTTCCATTCCTATGCTTTCGACTTTTCTGTCTGGGAGCTATGGGGAGCGCTGTTGTATGGAGGCCGTCTGGTGATTGTGCCTCATGATATCAGCCGCTCACCGGACCGGTTTTTGCAGCTGCTGGCAGCAGAGCGGGTAACGGTGCTCAACCAGACCCCATCGGCTTTTTACCAGTTAATGCAGGCCGATCTGGAAAATAAGGAACTCGGACAGCAGCTCACGCTGCGATACGTTATTTTCGGCGGGGAAGCGCTGGAGCTTGGCCGACTGACAGACTGGTATGAACGTCATGCCGAGGATGCTCCGCGTCTGATCAACATGTACGGGATTACCGAGACGACCGTCCATGTCAGCTACAATGAACTTGGCCGTGAGTCGGCAGTATCGGGCGGCAGCAGTCTGATCGGTGTGCCTATTCCCGATCTGCAGGTATATGTACTGGATGAATATTTACAGCATACGCCATCTGGCGTTGCGGGTGAGATGTATGTAGCCGGAGCTGGCCTTGCGCGCGGATACTGGCGTCGTCCCGAACTCACGGCCGAACGGTTTGTGGCTGATCCGTTCGGGCCGGCAGGCAGCCGGATGTACCGGACCGGTGATCTGGCACGCCGACTGGCGGATGGTTCACTGGATTATCTGGGACGAGCCGATCAGCAGGTGAAGATCCGCGGCTTCCGCATTGAGCTGGGCGAGATTGAATCAGCCCTGTCGCGTCATCCGGAGATTGCGCAGGTCGCTGTGATCGTCAGGGAGGATCAGCCCGGGGATCAGCGTCTGACCGCGTATATCGTTCCATCAGCCGGTTCGGAAGCTTCCTCTTCATCATGGCGGCAGCATGCCTCGACATTTTTACCGGATTATATGGTTCCGGCAGCATTCGTTGTACTGGATGAACTGCCGCTCACGCCAAATGGCAAGTTGGATCGCAAAGCGCTGCCGGCACCGGATCGATCTGCAGCTGCAGGCAGTCAGGCACCGCGCAATCCGCAGGAAGAGATGCTCTGTGATTTATTTGCCGAGGTACTTGGACTGGAGCGTGTCGGGATTGAAGACAGCTTCTTCGAACTGGGTGGTCATTCGCTGCTGGCGGTTAGGTTGATGAGCCGGATCAGGGAAGCGATGGGATATGAACCGGGAATCGGTATTCTGTTCGAAGCTCCGAGTGTTGCCGAACTGGCTGCCCGGCTCGATGGGGATACAGGCAGCAATGCACTGCAGGTACTGCTGCCGCTGCGTCCCAATGGAAGCAAGGCACCATTATTCTGTATTCACCCGGCTGGCGGTCTGAGCTGGTGTTATGCGGGACTCATGAAGCATCTGGAGACAGAGCGGCCGATTTACGGACTGCAGGCCCGCGGGATCGGTGAAGCAGAAGGTCTGCCTGCCTCCCTGGAAGAGATGACTGCCGATTATGTGGCCCATATTCGTACGATTCAACCGGAAGGCCCTTATCATTTGCTGGGCTGGTCACTCGGTGGCAATGTCGCTCAGGCGATGGCCGTGCAGCTGCAGCGTGAAGGACAGCAGGTCGCTCTGCTGGCTGTACTGGATGCATACCCGAGCCATTATCTGCCGATTCGTGAAGAGCAGGAGGAAGAAGAAGCGCTGACTGCACTGCTGGCCCTGGGCGGATATGACCCGGACAGTATCGGGGATGGTCCGCTGGATATGGCGCGGGCCATGGAGATTCTGCGCAGTGATACGAGCGCACTGGCCAGCCTAGATGAAGAGACGATTATGAAGCTGCGTACCACCTATGAGAACTCGGTGCGGCTGCTCAGTCATTATGTACCGGAATCTTTTGACGGCAGGATGCTGTTTTTCCGGTCGACGATTATTCCGGACTGGTTTGACCCGATTGAGCCGGAGATGTGGGAGCCTTATGTGGCAGCCGGTCTGGAGCGGCATGATATCGCCTGCCGCCACAAGGACCTGTGTCAGCCCGGACCGCTGGAGATCATCAGCAGCGTGCTGTCCGGACATCTGGAGCAGTCCCATCAACGAATGATAGCGATGAATAGCAGGAGGGATGGACAATGAAAAATCCATTTGAGCAGACGGACGGGCAGTATATCGTACTGATCAATGAAGAGGGCCAGCATTCACTATGGCCGGCAGCGATGAACATTCCGGCAGGCTGGTCTGTCGCGCTGTCATCATCAGATCGCCAGACCTGTATGACCTATATTACTGCCCACTGGCAGGATCTGAGACCGCAAAGTATCCGTCAGCAGCAGGCAGCCGTTCGCTAAAAAGAGCAGATGCTGAATTAGACAGCAGTTCGCTCAAACGACCAAGCGATGAGCTTCCGATTCAGGCAGTTTTCGCTTAAGCAACGAGCTTCTCTTTCAGACAGCAGTCTACTCAAGCTGCCGATTTCTGCTGACAGATAACCTATACCAAATAACAGCAAAAAGGCTGATCCCGGTCATTTCCTCTGACCTGGCATCAGCCTTTTTGCTGTTGATACACTTATCTATTTACCTGTTTGCACAATTGTACGATCTTCGTCCAACCATTCCCTATACTGTAGTGGAGGAATGAATCGGAGCATGGAGCTGCATATATTCCGCATCGAACAGCTGATCCTGCATCATATCGATCACATTCCAGCGATGCTGATCCACGATAATATAGCCGTTATACAGCCGCTTCACATATACATGCTGTTTGGCCTGAAGCACACAGCGGGCATTGGCATCGCTGCCGACCGTACCGGCGATAATGCGTTCTTCGGCCTCCAGCCGTGAGCCGCGACATACCGACTGGTCTTTCATAAAGGCAATGCTGCCTGCGGAGTAGAGATTGCTCTGCAGCACCCCTTCACGGGTAATCAGAATATCGCCGTTGGATTTGATTTCGCTGGACTGACAGCGGGACAGCTCGATATTGACCTGAATCTCCTGCATGCTGGACACACTGGCATACAGCCGATCCAGATACCCGCGCATGCTCAGGACCATCTGCTCATCCACCTTTTCCAGAATGCTGGCAGAGCTCATCAGATCGGCGAGCATCAGCTTGAGCTGCTCGGTATCCTTGGTCTGAATATATTGAATACTGGAAAAAACCTGCAGCAGTTCGCGCCCGAGTTCCGGAATATTCCGGAATTTGCGTTCGATCAGCAGCATGACCATCTGGCTGTACCGTACCGGCTGATTGCGTGTACGCAGCTCGTCGGCGAGCACCTGGGCAGCCATATCGAGCTGGCGCATTTCGTGACTCAGCTGCTTCGACGCGGCATACATCCGGTTGAACATGACGCCAAAATAGCCCGAATAGACCCGTCCGCCAATCACCGTACCCTGAATGGAAATACTGCCGGTTGCCGTAATCGTTGAATTGTATACATTACCGTGAATATATACATTGCCCAGTGATTCGATGATCATATGATCAGTCACATTGCCATGTACAATCACGTCTCCCGCAAACACAATATTGCCGGTACGCAGATCCACATCGCCGCTTACGACAAAAGCACTGGAAATGTCCACCTGCCGCCGATTGCCGCGACCGGTCATCCGTGGACGACCCGGACGCAGGGCAATAATCTCGCCCGCTTCATTCATTTCGGTAAATTCGCCGGGGGTGATCTCCAGATCCTGCGCCGGCCGCGGAGGAAGTTCATTGCCGAACACATCATAACCGGGCATTCCGTTGACCGGTGCATGTTTGGTGGCAATCACTTCCCCTTCATGCACTGAAGGAATCCGACGGTAGCTGCGATGGTCGATGACGCCGCCAGCCTCGTGGAAGACAGACTCAATCTGCTCCGGGAAAAATAGTTCCAACCGCGCATCGGTTCCCGGTACGGACGCCTGTCCGCGTGCGATAACAATCGGTTTGCCGGAAGGGAACTCCAATTCCTGCAAAATGGCTGCTTTATCGATATTTTTGATAATATGTCGGCTCTCCAGCGCATCCATAATATGAGTGAATTCCAGCGTCTCGGTAATGCGCTCGCGGTCGGGTACGGCCTGGACCATAACCTGGGCAGCTGCCGGAGTATCCACGAGATTCCATTCATACCGGACCCGCTCATGCAGGATCAGGTAGGCTTCCATCTTGTCCAAAGTAACCTTAATCTCAAACATTGGATCATGCTGCAGCTCCCAGGTGACGATATCCTCCTCCCCGATCGGAGCAGTGCCCGCGATGATATTTTTATTTACGATTAGCGTGACCGGAGCGACTCCGTGAATCGAAGCCGGGCGTCCTCCCTGACGTGGGGGGAATACATGAATCCGGTTATCTTTGATCTTGACCCATCCGTGCTTGCCGCCGTCTGGAATATCTTCATCCCGTATCGAAGGAGCCGTCGAGTCGGTAGGTTCATTTGTTGAATTCTGCGTGGGATGCCCTGATTCCTGGCCGGATAGGGAGTTAGACATCATGGATACCTCCATTTCGGTTCAATTGCATATCAGCCGATATGATAACGATTGCAATATATAGGAAATTAATAATATTTGTTTAATAGTTAAATAGTTCTAGGTATATTATAATACACATTTTCCCAATTAAAACTTATTTTCGGATAATAAGGACCAAGATTTTCAGCAAAATTTTAAATATACGTTTCCACTGCTGAATATCAACCTGTTTAGCCAGTATATACCAGATGGAAAGGGCTGGCGAATGACGATTAAAAAATACATTTGAAAAAATTATAAATTACGGTATAATATCATTTGTCGCTTAATTCTACATACTATTTGTCCCAGTAGCTCAGCTGGATAGAGCAACGGCCTTCTAAGCCGTCGGTCGGGGGTTCGAATCCCTCCTGGGACGTAAAAAAGCTCTCTTCATTTATTGAAATGAAGAGAGCTTTTTTCATTTATTTACGTGTAGGAACTGGATATTCCTAGAATACCAGGCAGCTGACCCATCAGGCATTGGTGACCAGATACGTCACATTGCATACATTGCCGCTGCCGCCGATCGTTTGGATATTATAGGCGGGAGAACTGGATTGGGCAGAGAATCCATCCGATCCCACATAAGGGTCATCAAAATAAAGAGTGATCTCTCCCTGAGGAAGTTTGTAATAGATCGTTCCTTCAGCACCGGTTGCAAAACCATCCGAATCAGCTTCAAAATTAAGCGGTTTCCCATTATTGGGAACATTGGTTGGAGAGACAATCCATTCACCATGAGCAAGATTGGTTTTACTTTCCAGGACCAGTTCGCTATCCGTTACATTAATTACGGTAATATGAACCTCGCGTGCTGACATAAGTAAATCACTCCTTATGAATAAATAGTAGGTTGCAAACCCAGTCTATAATAATTTACATTTTATGTATATATAATAAAATAAAGGTAATTTAAATAGGCTTAAATAAGTTTATACGTAGTAGCAATCAAGCGCTAAAGTTCGCATATCATCCAATTGTTGCAGCAAATTAAGGCAGATTATATACTCAATTCATCTCTTACCGATTAGCAGCTTACCCGGTTGCAGCCGGTCCATACCATAAAATAGAACCACAGGCAGGAGGAACCAGATATGAAGAACTGGATGCGGCATATACAGCAAATCCCGACCATTTTGCAGGCTGTACTGAATATTACACTCGGATTGGTCGCTTTTACATTATGCTTTTTCCTGTTAAAAGAAACCTGGTATATTTTCAGCTTCATCTTTATAAGCGGCGATCCAGGCACGACTGCCTATGAGTTTATGGACAAGCTGCTCGTGTTCTTTTTGTACTTTGAGTTTATCGCGCTGATCGTCAAATATTTCAAAAGCGGATTTCATTTCCCGCTGCGTTACTTCATTTATATTGGTATCACTGCGATTATCCGGCTGATCATTGTCGATTATGAGGACGCGATGAATACACTGCTATGGTCGCTGGCGATTCTGGCACTGCTCGGTGCGCTGCTGCTCGCCAATAGTCGTCCGATTCGCCGTGACAACTGACAGAGGCATATGCTGTCAGGAATATGATACGATAGTGGTACAATTATTAATGAAGCAATGGAGGACGAACAGATGACAGAACAGGTGAGAATCTCCCAGCGCAGTGCCATTCTTATTGAACGCCTGCGCTCGGACGGCATTACCGAAGAAGTGCTGATCCAGTCACTGGATCAGCAGGAAGAGGCCCCGCTGCGGGCAGCCAGCAGCAGTGATATTGATTTTGCCGAGTGGATGAATTATGCCGCCGAGCATGGTGAACAGCTGGTGCAGGCAGTACGTGACGGATACCGTATGACCTTTACTACCGTACCGGGCATGAAAAATTGGCTCAAGTACGCGCTGGATATGAAGGCAGGACGTGATTATACCGAGGGGGAAGAAGGACGGCTGGACGGCCTGCAGCTGACGCTGGAGCAGGCGCAGCAGCTCAAGGACACTATTGCAGTTAACTGGGTGCTGCTGGAGCATGAAGACGGCACCGCCTCACTGCTGCTGCGTGCACTGCTGACATCATCGGTCCCTCCGCAGCTTTAAGCTGACGATGCCAATCAACCAGCGTTTGGTAGCATAAATGTGACTTAACAGCATGTAGCATCACAATCGCTGGGTTTAGTACCTTTACTGATGTGCCGACAGTTGGCTCCCTTTGCGTACAGCTGTGCGGTATTCCCGGGGGCTAACCTGACACATCTGCTTAAAGATTTTGCCAAAGTGAGAGAAGTTGCCAAAGCCTGAGGCTTCCGCAATATCGATAATTTTGAGACCCGATTCCCTCAGCAGCTGTTGGGCCGTCTGAATACGTACCGTATTCATATATTCGGTCAGATGAAATCCGGTCGTCCGTTTGAACATCCGGCTCAGATGCGAGGGACTCAGATGAAATTGATCCGCAATACCCTGCAGGGACAGCGGCTGCTGATGATTCTGCTTAATGTACTGGGCAATATCCGACATCTGCTGCTGCATCGCGGTCCGGCGGGCCATCGGTTCTGCTGAAGCTGCGGTCTGGCTGCGGGCACAATGTATAAGCAGTTCCATCACCAGATGATGGATCAGCAGCTCATATCCTTCCGCCTGCATGGTCAGTTCACGCACCAGCTGCTGAATGACCGGCTGGATCAGCGCCTGATCACGCACAGCAGTATGGAAGACCGGATAATCACGCTGAAAAGGCTGCAGCAGCCACTGCTCATGTTCCCCAAAATGCTGCTCTACAAACCGGTCATTAAAATACACCACAATCCGCTTGTGATCCGGCAGCTCGCCGGGAAGGGTCCGATGCAGTTCATTTTTCCCGATAAATACAATATCTCCGGTACGCACCTCATAGATCTGATCACGGATAAAATAAGTCCGTTCCCCCGACAGCAAAATATACATTTCATAATGAGGATGTACATGCTCGGTCGCCATGGCAAAATAATCGCTGCGTACCGTATATTCAGCGACGAGCGCGTGCGGATTGGTCAGATTGCTTTGCATATCTGAAAACATCGCGTATTTCCCCTTTCTATTGTAAGCGCTACCCAGATAGAGTATAGCATAACAAAATAAGCGGTATTACCAAAAGAAAGCATCATTTGCGGCGAACAGTACCGCTTTCTTTGCTAATCTGGTCTCAGACAGCCTTATCCGATTCTGAGGAGGAATACACCGATGAAGCCAAAGAAATATGCACTTGTAGGAACAGGTGGACGTGCGGAGTTTTTTTATGGAGCGATCGCCCGTGATTTTCGTGACACAGCCGAACTGGTCGCTTTTTGTGATATTAATCAGACGCGTGCCCGCTATGCGAATACACTGCTGGAGCAAAAATATGATTATCCCCCGGTCGATTTGTATACTGCCGACCACTTTGACGAGATGATCAGGGAAAAGCAGCCCGATATCGTCATCGTAACCAGTGTGGATCGTACCCATCACCGTTATATCATCCGGGCGATGGAGCTGGGCTGCGATGTTATTACCGAGAAGCCGATGACCGTTGACGAGCATAAATGCCAGGACATTATGGATGCTGTGGCACGTACCGGACGCAATGTGAGGGTGACTTTCAACTATCGGTATGCGCCTCATCATACCCGGGCGCGTGAGCTGATCCGTGACGGAGCGATCGGCGAAGTCACTTCCGTGCACTTTGAATGGCTGCTCAATACCCAGCATGGCGCGGATTACTTCCGCCGCTGGCACCGGGACAAGCGCAACAGCGGCGGACTGCTCGTGCACAAGTCGACCCACCATTTTGATCTGGTCAACTTCTGGATCGGCTCCCAGCCGGAGACGGTATTTGCTTTTGGCGACTTGCTGTTTTATGGCCGGGAAAATGCAGAGCAGCGCGGCATTACTTCCTTTTATAATCGGGCGACCGGCAACCCGGCAGCAGAGGGCGATCCGTTTGCGCTTACGCTGGACGACAATCCCAATCTCAAAGCAATGTATCTGGATGCCGAGCATGAAGACGGCTACCAGCGTGATCAGAGCGTGTTCGGTGACGGCATCAGCATTGAAGATACGATGAGTGTCATCGTCCGCTACAAGAACAGAGCCATGCTCACCTATTCCCTGAATGCCTATATGCCATGGGAAGGGTACCGGATTGCCTTCAACGGCACCCGCGGACGAATCGAAATGCAGGTGATCGAGAAATCCTACGTCAATGCCGGCGGAGACAAAGCCGACGAAGGTGCACTGGAAGGCAAGCAGATCACTGTATTTCCCATGTTTGCCGAGCCTTACGAGGTGAAGGTAGAGGAGAAAGCAGGCGGCCATGGCGGCGGTGATCCTGAATTGCTGAACGATCTGTTCGGCGAGCCTGCCGAAGACCCGTTCCACCGGGCTGCCAACCATATCGACGGAGCACGTTCCATTCTGACAGGCATCGCTGCCAATCAGTCGATCCGCACCGGACTTCCTGTTCAGGTAGACAGCCTTATCCATATTCCGTCAGAGATACTCTCCGCGGCAAAGGCGCGGTTAGCAGCAGACCAGATAACCCGTTAGAGAAAAGCCTATTTATCATCTATTTCTCTATTTGCATAGACGGTACGCTTGCCCGGAGGGTGAGCGATCGTCTTTTTGCGTTTGCTGGTAAGAGAGCTGCCGGAACGGGTAATAATAAGGAAGACTGAAGCAACAAGGAGGCAAGCCTATGAACAGTTTAAATTGGGCGGTCGTCGGCACAGGAGAAATTGCACATGATTTTGCGACAGCGATTCGCCAGGTAAACGGCAATGTCTTCGCCGTCTGCTCACGTGAGATGAAACGGGCCAGAGAATTTGCGACCGAATGCGGTGCACAACATGCTTATGACGATTTTGAACAGATGCTGCTCGAACCGGCAATCGATATCATATATATAGCTACTCCTCACAGCAACCATCATAGCTACGTGATGAAATGTCTTCATGCCAACAAGCATGTTTTTTGTGAGAAAGCGATTACAGTGAACAGCAGGGAATTGCAGGAGATCCGGACACTGGCAGAGGAGAAAAAGCTGGTGCTTGCGGAAGCGATGACCATTTACCATATGCCGCTCTATCGGGAGCTGCGTAGATTTATGGAAAGCGGCCGTCTCGGTGCCATCAAAATGATCAATGTGTCGATGGGCGATCCCAAGAAATACGATCCAAGCAACCGATTCTATAATCCTGAACTGGCCGGGGGCGCATTGCTGGATATGGGAGTCTATGCCCTGTCATTTGTACGCTGCTTTTTGTCGGGCGAACTGGAACAGATTTTGACCAGTGTGGAAAAGGCTCCAACCGGCGTAGATACACAATCCACCACTATTCTCAAAACGAACCGGCGGGAACTGGCTGCTGTCTCCCTCGCGCTGAACGCATCCATTCCCCGGTCTGGCATGATCGGATGTGAAAAAGGGTATATCGAGGTGAAGGAATTCTCCCGTGCCGATCAGGCGATTGTCCATTATACCGATGGCCGTACAGAGACCATTCAGTCCGGATCTTCCAGTCAGGCACTCGCTTACGAAGTGGAATACATGAATCGCTGTGTACGCGGAGAGCAGGAAGAGCATACGATGAGACTGACTACCGATGTGATGGAGCTAATGACTCGCATCCGGGACAAATGGGATATGTATTACCCGCTTGAGAAAAATACGACTTCTTCCAGCCAGGAAGAGATTCTGTAAACCCCGGTCTATCTACCATCAAGAAAACGACCTCAAAATCAAACGTACCTGTAAATCAAAAAAAGAAGCCAATCACCATAAGCAGGTGATTGGCTTCTTTTCATTTCATTACGTCCCAGGAGGGATTCGAACCCCCGACCGACGGCTTAGAAGGCCGTTGCTCTATCCGGCTGAGCTACTGGGACAAATATTCAATATTTCAAGCGCAACAAAAATATAATATCATGAACCAAGCTGGAAGGCAAGCAAAATTAATGCGCGACTGCTTCTCCGCCTGTATCTTCAGTATGTCGGAGAGAAATAAATCTCTGTGTGCTCGTACACCTTAAGAGCGTCCATATAAGAATTATGCTTCCCTCTGGTCGTATCGGTAGATATGGTTTATATACATTATAGTAGGAAGCAGCAGCGTTTTTGAGCCATGCACAAGCTGTGCTATAATCATAAAATCACAAACCATGTGATGAATGTAGGAGGTGCCGTTATCGCTGATTCAACGAATTCACATACAGACAACAATCGGAATGTAGTCCTGTTTCCCAAGACACTCGACTATTATCAGGTTGAATTGACCAATATGCTTGAAACGGAGCGCTATCATGAAGCCATGGAACTGCTGGAGTTTTTGCTGCAGTGCCAGGGCCAGGATCAGCGCCAGCTGGAAGAATGGGAGTCGCTGCTCGGATGGCTGCGCACAACGTTCCCGGAGGCTGCGCATGACCGTTTCGAAGGCCAGGGTGCCGGCGAAGAGGAAGATTCTGCTGCCAACAATGAGCAGATTATGCGTGACCGCATCCGGCTGAAGCAATCTGAAGACCGTTTATATGAAGAAAAGCTGCTCAAGACAGCAATGGAGCGTCCGGTAACGGAACGTACGCTGCTGGCGCTGGAGCAGTTGTCTTATCTGGAGCAGCCGGATATCGAACAGCGCCTGATCGACTGGCTGCAGGACGATCACCAGATTCATCCGCTGATCCAGTTCCGTATTTTGCAGACGCTGCGCCGCCGCGGTTATCGTGGAACGGTGTCCTTTATGCATCAGCATGAACGGGTGGATATCGAGGTGGGGACTGTCCCGCTGGACCCGACAGAGTTTCCGCTGACCATCATCCAGATTCTGGAGCGCGTATCCGACAAGGCCGAGATCAGCGCACCGAATCTGTTTTACTTTGCCCAGGAGCTCTGGACCCAGTTCATTATGAGCATCTATGGAACGCAGAATTATATCTGGATCACACGCGGTGATGATGCGGAGATTGATATCTGGGCGGCTGCGCTGCATCACACGGTGGCAGAGACGCTTGAAGGCAGCAGCAACGAAGAAGAGACGCGCAGCATGTACGGAGTAACGGACAGCATCCGCTTCCGTTACGAACAGGCTTACCGCGCGATTCACCAGTTTGTAGCCAGCCAGATGCCCCGCTGAACAGCCATGTGCTGAACATCCGGGCACAGTGCAGAAACAAACTTGATAAAACATGAATTGTTGTATATACTATAGTGGTTATTCTGCACGTGAAATGTATATAATTTCAATAATCAATTCATGTTAATATTTTTTGGAGGGGAATTCTTGAAATGACAGCAAAATGGGAAAAAACAGAAAAGAACCTTGGCGTTCTTGAAGTAGAAGTATCTGCTGAGCGTGTAAGCGCAGCAATCGATAAAGCTTTTAATAAAGTAGGCAAAACTGTAAGTGTACCAGGTTTCCGTAAAGGTAAAGTACCACGGTCTATCTTCGAAGCGCGTTTTGGCGTAGAGAGCCTGTACAATGATGCAATCGACATCCTGCTGCCGGAAGCATACTCCGAAGCAATCGATGAGACTGACATCTTCCCGGTTGACCGTCCTGAAATCGAAATCGAGCAGTTCGAAAAAGGCCAACCATTCAAATTCAAAGCCAAAGTTACTGTAAAACCAGAAGTAAAACTGGGCGACTACAAAGGACTGGAAGTTCCGGTATCCAAAGTAGAAGTAACCGACGAAGACATCAACAGCGAGCTGGAGCGTCTGCAACAGCGTCATGCTGAACTGTCCGTAGTTGAAGAAGGCGCTGCCGAGAATGGCGATACCGTATCCATCGACTTCGAAGGATTCGTAGATGGTACTCCATTTGAAGGCGGACAAGCAGAGCGTTATTCCCTGGAACTGGGTTCCAACTCCTTCATCCCTGGCTTTGAAGAGCAGGTAGTGGGTATGGCTACTGGTGACTTCAAGGATGTAACAGTTACTTTCCCTGAGAACTACCATGCAACTGAACTGGCTGGCAAAGAAGCCGTGTTCAAAGTAAAACTGCATGAAATCAAACGCAAAAACCTGCCTGAGCTGGATGATGAGTTTGCCAAAGACGTTAGCGAATTCGATACACTGGACG
This sequence comes from Paenibacillus wulumuqiensis, assembly GCF_000971965.1. GTDB lineage: Bacteria > Bacillota > Bacilli > Paenibacillales > Paenibacillaceae > Saccharibacillus > Saccharibacillus wulumuqiensis. The sequence continues at coordinate 41,736 of NZ_LAQP01000015.1, read as the reverse complement.
AGTTCAAAGCTGATCTGAAAGAGCAAATCGCTTCCCGCAAAGAAAACGAAGTAAAAGCAGCCAAAGAAGCGGCAGTTGTAGAAAAAGCAGCTGAAAACGCTGAAATCGAAATCCCGGATGCTATGGTTAGCTCCGAGACCGACAACATGGTTCGCGACTTCGACAACCGTCTTCGTCAACAGGGCATGAACCTGGACATGTACTCCAGCTTCTCCGGCCAGACAACAGACGATCTCAAAGAGCAAATGAAAGAAGAAGCTTCCAAACGTGTTCGTAACAACCTTGTTCTGGAGCAAATCGCCAAAGAAGAGAACATCGAAGTTTCCGAAGACGAAGTAACAGCTGAACTGGAGAAAATGGCTTCCCAGTTCCAACGCAGCGCTGAAGAAGTTCGCAGCATCCTGTCCGCGAACGGTTCTCTGGCTAGCCTGTCCGAAGAAATCAAACTGCGCAAAACAATCGAACTGCTGGTAGACAGCAGCAAAGAAGTAGAAGCAGCAGCTGAACAGGCGTAATTTCACAATTTCATAACCGCGTTGCATTTTTGCAACCATTTCAAATAAGGCACGTATTAATGACGTGCCTTATTTTTCCTTATCTAAAGCGTTTGGCACTATAAACGCGACCCTGCTTCCAATAGAAAAGTGATTTTTGCTTCAGCAAAATATCTTACATTCAGCGTTTGGCACCATAAACGCGACCCTGGTTCCAATAAAAAAGTGATTTTTGCTTTAGCAAAATATCTTACATTCAGCGTTTGGCATCATAAACGCAGGGTATTATTATATGATGCATGTTTTCCAAATATTCATCTTTGAAAAAATGACATGACGCAGTGTACATGTTAAAATAGAATCTGTATTCGTATTTTCGTACTAATATATATATCTGTCGTCATATTCCCTGAAAAGAAAGAGGTTGGTTCTATGAGTCTGGTACCTATGGTTGTTGAACAAACCAGTAGAGGCGAAAGATCTTATGATATTTACTCAAGATTGCTCAAGGACCGTATCATATTTTTAAATACGGCGATTGATGACCATGTAGCCAATCTTGTCATTGCACAATTATTATTCCTCGCTGCAGAAGATCCGGAAAAAGATATCCATTTGTATATCAATTCTCCCGGTGGTTCTGTCACAGCAGGGATGGGTATATACGATACAATGCAATTCGTTAAGCCTGATGTGTCCACGATCTGTATGGGTATGGCAGCCAGCATGGGCTCCCTGCTGCTAACAGCAGGTGCTCCCGGCAAACGCTTCGCCCTGCCTAACAGTGAGGTTATGATTCACCAGCCTCTTGGCGGGATCAGCGGACAGGCATCGGACATGAAAATTCACGCGGAATGGATCATCAAGACGCGTCAGAAGTTAAATCAGATTTATGTAGAGCGTACCGGCCAGACGCTGGATAAAATTGAGCGTGATACGGACCGTGACTATTTCCTGGAGGCTGAGGAAGCCAAGGCATACGGATTGATCGATCAGGTTATTACTCGTCCGCTCACAAGCTAAGAAGGGGTGTAGACATGTTTAAATTCAACGATGAAAAAGGACAGCTTAAATGTTCTTTTTGCGGCAAATCACAGGATCAGGTCCGCAAACTTGTAGCAGGTCCTGGTGTATATATATGTGATGAATGTATCGAACTGTGCACGGAGATTGTTGAGGAAGAGCTCGGTCACGAAGAAGAGCTGGATCTCAAGGATATTCCGAAACCACAGGAGATCCGTTCTATTCTTGACCAGTATGTAATCGGTCAGGATCAAGCGAAGAAATCCCTTTCCGTAGCGGTATACAACCACTACAAACGTGTAAACTCGCAGAGCAAAATTGAAGACGTTGAACTTCAAAAAAGTAACATTATGCTCGTAGGACCGACAGGTTCCGGTAAAACACTGCTGGCGCAAACAATGGCCCGCATTTTGAACGTGCCGTTTGCGATTGCGGATGCAACGTCCCTGACCGAAGCAGGTTATGTCGGTGAAGACGTTGAGAACATTCTGCTCAAACTGATCCAGGCTGCCGACTATGATGTGGAGAAAGCGGAACGCGGCATTATCTATATCGATGAGATCGATAAAGTAGCCCGCAAATCCGAGAATCCTTCCATCACTCGCGACGTATCCGGTGAAGGCGTACAGCAGGCACTGCTCAAAATCCTGGAAGGTACTGTAGCTTCCGTTCCACCACAGGGTGGCCGCAAGCATCCTCATCAGGAATTTATCCAAATCGATACAACCAACATCCTGTTTATCGTCGGTGGTGCATTTGATGGTCTGGAACAATACATCAAACGCCGTATCGGTAAAAAAGTGATTGGTTTCAATTCCGAGAATCAGGGACAAAAAGACCTGAAAGCAGGCGAATACCTGCGTATGGTACTGCCTGAGGATCTGCTCAAGTTCGGTCTGATCCCGGAATTTGTAGGACGTCTGCCGGTTATCTCCGCTCTGGAACCTCTGGACGAAGAGACACTGGTACGCATTCTGTCCGAACCGAAAAACGCATTGATCAAACAGTATTCCAAAATGCTGGAAATGGACAATGTGGAACTCGTATTCGAACCGGATGCCCTGCAAGCCATTGCTCGTGAAGCGATCAAACGCAATACGGGTGCCCGTGGTCTGCGTGCCATCATCGAAGGCATTATGCTTGATGTGATGTACGAAGTACCTTCCCGTGATGATGTAACCAAATGCGTCATTACAGAACAAGTGGTAGAGAGCAAAGTTGTACCTGAGCTCCAGACCGGTAAAGATAAAAAGCAGGAAGAAAGCGCCTGATCAAAGGGAGTGGATGGCATCAGTAACTGTCTGATGTCACCCTGCCCGGCTAACTTCCATCATGTATAAATCATATCGCGCCGGCCTTTTTCCTTTTTTTTGCAGGATAAAGGCTGGTTTGCGGTTAAGCCCAAATGCAAGGGAGAAGAAACCATGTTTTTGAGAGAAAACACTAGACCTGTCAAAGTTGGCGACCTGACTATTGGAGGCAACAATGAAGTTCTGATCCAGAGTATGTGCACGACCAAGACTGCAGATGTGGAAGCGACTGTAGCTGAGATTCTTCGTCTGGAAGAAGCCGGCTGTCAGCTGGTTCGCGTAACGGTTAACAATGAAGAAGCGGCTGCCGCGATTAAAGAGATCAAAAAGCGCATCCATATTCCACTTGTTGCCGATATCCATTTCAACCATAAGCTTGCTCTGCTGGCGATTGAGAACGGTATCGACAAAGTGCGGATCAATCCGGGTAATATCGGTAAACGTGAAAAAGTCGAAGCGGTTGTTCGTGCCTGCAAAGAAAAAAATATACCTATTCGCATCGGCGTGAATGCCGGTTCACTGGAAAACCATCTGCTGGAAAAATACGGTTATCCGACACCGGAAGCCATGGTAGAGAGCGCACTGTTCCATATCGGTATTCTGGAAGAGCTTGATTTCCATGATATTATCGTATCCCTCAAAGCTTCGGATGTGCCAATGGCAATTGCAGCCTACACCAAAGCTGCAGAAGTTATCCCTTATCCGCTGCATCTGGGGATCACGGAAGCCGGTACACTGCATTCCGGTACGATCAAGAGCTCGGCGGGTATTGGTGCACTGCTGGCCATGGGGATCGGATCAACAGTACGTATCTCCCTGAGTGCAGACCCGGTAGAGGAAGTTAAAGTAGCTCGTGAGCTGCTGAAGACATTCGGCCTGATTTCCAATGCAGCTACACTCGTATCCTGTCCGACCTGTGGTCGTCTGGATATCGACCTATTCTCCATTGCCAATGAAGTGGAAGAGTATATCTCCAAGCTCAAAGTACCGATCAAGGTATCTGTACTGGGCTGCGCGGTTAACGGTCCTGGTGAAGCCAAGGAAGCGGATATCGGTATTGCCGGTGCCCGTGGTGAAGGACTGCTGTTCCGTTACGGCAAAATGATCCGTAAAGTGCCTGAGGCCGATATGGTCGTTGAATTGAAGAAGGAAATCGATGCTATCGTGGAAGCTTTTGAAGCGACAGGCAAGATTCCGGGACGCGAAGAACGTCATGCGCCTGTAGTCCAGCCGTAAATATTCGCAAGAAGGCTGACCGGCATCATGCAGCAGTGAAATGCTCCAGGCTACCTGGTGCATCAGGCTATGATGGTGTTCATAGCTGTATATTATCTGCAATTTTAAATGTTACAAAGATAGATGCATAAAAGGATGACTGCCGATCACAGGGTCGGCAGATTCTTGTAAAGATACTGATAGAAGAGAGTTGCTTCTATCAGTATCTTTTTTCAGTTTGGATTGCCTGTCATTGGTGTTTCGACAGGATATTTGTTAAACTTAGGAATGATATAGGCAGTATGATACGCACTAATTATAGGAGGTACGAAAGCGATGGGACCACATAAACATAAGGCACGTCGTTTTCCTTTGCTGCCTTTAAGAGGACTGCTCGTGTATCCAAGTATGGTACTCCATCTGGATGTAGGGCGGGATAAATCCGTGAAGGCCTTAGAAAAGGCGATGGTCGATGATAACCTGATTCTGCTCTGCTCCCAATCGGAGGTTAATATCGAAGAACCGAGTCAGGATGAGATTTTCAAAATAGGTACGATTGCCAAGGTACGTCAGATGCTCAAGCTGCCCAACGGCACCATGCGTGTGCTGGTAGAAGGTCTGGAACGTGCTGAAGTGATTGAATATACGGACAATGAAGAATACTACGAAGTACAGGCAAGAGAACTGCCTGAGGAAGAGAACAACGATCCTGAAGTTCATGCACTCATGCGCACGGTGCTGACCGAATTTGAACACTATATTAATCTGTCCAAAAAAGTCACTCCGGAGACCATGGCAGCCGTGTCGGATATTGAGGAGCCGGGTCGTCTGGCTGACGTCATTACGAGTCATCTGGTGATCAAAATTAAGGACAAGCAGCATATCCTGGAAGCGATCGATGTACATGTACGTCTGGAACGTCTGCTGGATATTTTGCATAATGAACGTGAAGTGCTGGAGCTTGAACGCAAAATCAGCCAGCGTGTCAAAAAGCAGATGGAAAAAACGCAGCGTGAATACTATCTGCGTGAACAAATGAAGGCGATCCAGAAAGAATTGGGTGAAAAGGAAGGCCGGGCAGGCGAAGCCGAAGAGCTGCGTCAGCAGCTGGCTGAACTGACTGTACCGGAGAAAATACAGGAGAAGATCGAGAAAGAGATCGACCGACTGGAGAAAACACCGGCCAACTCTGCAGAAGGTGGCATTATCCGCAACTATCTGGATTGGCTGCTCAGCCTGCCATGGGATAAACGCACCACCGATGATCTGGATCTCCATCATGCCGAGCGAATTCTGAATGAAGACCATTATGGTCTCGACAAGCCCAAAGAACGGGTACTGGAATATCTGGCTGTGCAGAAGCTGGTCAAAAAGCTCAAAGGACCCATCCTCTGCCTCGTCGGTCCGCCAGGGGTGGGTAAAACTTCACTGGCACGCTCTATCGCCAAGTCGCTGGGACGCGAGTTTGTACGCATCTCGCTGGGCGGCGTACGCGATGAAGCGGAGATCCGCGGTCACCGCCGTACGTATGTGGGCGCGATGCCGGGCCGTATTATCCAGGGTATGCGCAATGCCGGCAGCATGAATCCGGTATTCCTGCTGGATGAGATCGACAAGATGGCATCCGATTTCCGCGGCGATCCGTCGGCGGCGCTGCTGGAAGTGCTGGATCCCGAACAGAACAATACGTTTAGCGACCATTTTGTCGAGGTGCCGTTCGACCTGTCGAATGTCATGTTCGTGACGACAGCCAACAGTGTACAGAGCATCCCGCGTCCACTGCTGGATCGTATGGAGATGCTGTATATTCCGGGTTATACCGAACTGGAGAAACTGCAGATTGGCAGACAGTACCTGCTGCCCAAGCAGACCGGAGAGCATGGTCTGACCACAGAGCAATTGGAAGTTGGCGAAGACACTCTTCTTAAAGTGGTTCGTGAATATACCCGTGAATCAGGTGTGCGTAATCTGGAACAGCAGATTGCTGCGCTATGCCGCAAGGCCGCCCGGGCGATCGTCTCCGATGAGCTCGAAAAGGTAACGATTACACCGGAGGATATCAAAGATTATCTCGGTGTACCGAAGTTCCGCTATGGACTGGTTGAGAAAGAAGACCAGATCGGCAGCGTAACCGGACTGGCCTGGACCGAAGTGGGCGGTGAGACGCTGACGATTGAAGTGACTGTCGTGCCCGGCAGCGGCAAGCTGATGCTCACCGGTAAGCTCGGTGATGTTATGAAGGAATCCGCCCAGGCGGCATTTAGCTATACCCGCTCCAAAGCGGATGAACTGGATATTCCGGCAGACTTTTATGAGAAAAATGATATTCATATTCATATTCCGGAAGGAGCCATCCCCAAAGACGGCCCTTCTGCAGGTATTACGATTGCCACCGCACTGATCTCTGCGCTGACTGGACGCTATGTGTCCAAGGAAGTCGCCATGACCGGCGAGATTACCCTGCGCGGCCGGGTCCTGCCGATTGGCGGACTCAAGGAAAAGACGCTGGCCGCACACCGTGCCGGCTACAAAAAGATTCTGCTGCCGCAGGACAATGAACGTGACCTCAAGGACATCCCGGACAGCATCAAGGACGAACTGACTTTTGTACCGGTCTCCACGATGGATCAAGTTCTGGAACATGCACTTTTGCGCGAGACGACGCTGCATTAATAAGCGGGTCTTGCTTCGCAAATGCTCCTGAATGAGTACCGGCCTATCGGCAATCGCACACCTGTATGACCGGATCGATAATCAGACCCATTATTGGTTCAGTACCGTGAAATGTTACCAATCCACAGGGCAGTTGCTATCGATGGGACAGGCAATCAACACAAATGTGTCATAACAGCAGGATGATCCTGATCATCTCATTATAGCGGCATCGCTCACCAGACAGCGGCGAGCGGTGCCGCTTTTTATATTGGATGGAGCCATTTGAGCCATACATCGTCCCGGTTCGTACGAGTACTCTTCATAACTGTACACAAGAAAGCCTGCAATAACGCAAAAGATGATATACTAGGCTAGAAGCGAATCAGTTCGGTAGGCAACAAGATATGAAGGTAACGGGCACATTTGTGATACGGCCGTCAGCGAACGCTAACAGAGCTTCATCACACGTCGTTCATTTTATTTTATATACGAAAGGGATTTCTAACCTATGAAAGTAAATAATGCAGAATTTATTATCAGTGCCGTACGTCCGGATCAGTATCCGGAAGATGGTCTGCCGGAGGTTGCTCTGGCCGGACGTTCCAATGTCGGCAAATCCTCCATGACCAACCGTCTCATTAACCGCAAAAATCTGGCACGTACGAGTGCCACTCCCGGCAAGACCCAGCATCTGAACTACTATCTGATCAATGAGATGCTGTACTTCGTCGATTTCCCCGGTTACGGATATGCCAAAGTATCCAAAAGCCAGCGCGAAGCCTGGGGTAAAATGATTGAGCGCTACCTGCTGGAGCGCGAGCCGCTCAAGCTGGTACTGCTCGTCATCGATCTGCGTCATGCGCCGTCCAAAGACGATATCATGATGTACGACTGGCTCAAGTACTATGACTGCAACATCTGCGTCGTAGCGACCAAAGCCGATAAAATTCCACGCAGCAAGTGGGATAAGCACGTGAAGATCGTCAAGCAAGATCTGGGATTCGTACCGGAGGACGATTTTGTTATGTTTTCATCGGAGACAGGGCTGGGTAAGGAAGAATTATGGTCCATCATCGAACGTCATGCCTTTGCCACCGATGAAGATGAGTTGGAAGAGGAAGAAATGGAATCTTTGTCTGCGAGCGAAGAGAATAGCGACAACCACCACGAACATGAAGAAGACGATATCCCTTCCCAGTAAGCCATAAACTCATAGATCAACCCGCAAAACAAGGTATTTAGCGAGGAAAATGGAGCATCAAGGGCGTTTTTCCGTTCTTTAGGGCGTTTAATCCGTTTTTCTCTGAAATATGCTAGAAATTGTTGACCCGGGCGGCAGGCAATACCTTTCATGATTGATGTATAATAATGAATATATTGGAATGCCAATAGAATTGAGGAGATTTTTATGGCTCAGCGGTTAGCCACAGAGTATATCAAAGCCAGTTTACAGTTGTCGAAAGATCAAATGTCCCAGTTTATCCACTATGCCGAAGATCCCCATGTCCATCACCGGGTAAAAGTACTCGATAATGGCAGTCAGGAAGTGGTGTTTGGTACCAGAAATGGTGAGGAAGTTCATTTACCTTTTGACCTCAAAGAAGGAAGCTATGTCTGTGAGTTGTCTTTCCGCTTGGTAAACCCGCATTTAACAAATATGATTCGTAAATTGTTTGTCGCCTTCAAAGGCTCAGGCATTGTGAATCGGATCTATAATGGATTCACAATGATATATGATTATGAACAGGGTGTTGTGCAGAGGATCACCGAGCATACGGCAGAAGGCGAGAAAGTGATCTACCAGCAAAAGAATATATCGCTGGAATTCACGACGCGTCTGCAGTCCACCTCCATTGAGACGGATATTGAACTGGTCCGCCGCATTGTGGATCAGCTGCTGGATCAGCGGAATGCTTCCCCGGGTCCTCACGAGGAGATTGACCGGGAGCTGCAGATTCAGGCGAAGCGGCTGTTTAGCCTCGAAGCCTGAGCAGTTATCTGTATATGCAACCATACGTATAGACCATTCATCGTGCCGATGAATGGTCTTTTTATATTTATGCATTATTATGTATAAGGAAAACAATGATGATTGGCGGGCAGGCGTATTGGGTAAAACCGCATAAAGCCGGGCTTTTTTATGGACTTACTCATCCCACAAAAATATTTGAAAAAAGCTTGCAATTCGTGTCGATAGATGTTATTTTTAATCTCGTTGAAAATAACATAGGAACCAGGATTCACTCAGGACATGGTAATGTTGCGAGAGATTATTCCCTCGGGAAGTGAATGACGTAGGTCCTAGCGGATGAAATTTCCAAACATTTTATTCCTAGGAAGGGGGAACCGGAAGATGGAATACTCAACTTTCGGAAGACACGTTGCTGTTGATACTTGGGGTGTAGATTTTGATTTGCTGAACAGTGCAGAATATTTGCAGGCTCAGATGGTTGAAGCAGCTGAGGCTTGCGGTGCAACCGTAATGTCTGTTCAATCCAAACAATTTGAACCACAAGGGGCGACAGTGCTTGTTTTGTTGTCGGAGAGTCACCTCTCGATTCACACGTATCCTGAGAGAGGATTCGCGGCTATTGACTGTTATACCTGCGGAGAGACCGTAGATCCACAATTGGCGATCGACTACCTGGTGTCCGTTCTAAAGCCTGAAAAAACGTATGCCAAAAAACTGGTTCGTGGTCTTGGAGAACTGCAAGTCGAGACTCCAGTGATGCAATCCAGCGAACTGATTAATCGATAATAAGGCTTTGCTTTAAACGGGCAAAGAATGAAAATGAATACGGCTTAAATGAAAGGCATCTGGTACTGTGTATCGGATGCCTTTTTATATGCAGGTCGGTTTATCTACAGTATTTGGGTATATCGGCATGCAGAATTGGTTAAAGAAATAAAAGAACGTCGCCGAAATAGTACAGTAGGCAACCTTTTATATGAACGAATACGATCAGGCAATCCATTGGATTAATAATGCATGAAGATGTGTCGGGATTTCATAAACATTTCATAAAGACGGCGAAATTGCCCTTTTTGCTGTGATATAATTAACGTATTGTGAAGAACGAAAAGTGATAAGTTACAACTTTTAGACTAGGTGGGTGAACTTGCAATGCACATTATTGTTGTCGGACTCAACTACCGCACAGCACCGGTTGAAGTAAGAGAACGGTTTGCCATTGCGGATGAAGAATTACCGGAAGCTCTCCGGCAGCTTAAAGATACCAAAAGTGTATTGGAAGGCACCATTGTAGCAACTTGCAACCGTACAGAAATCTATGTTGTACTGGACCGTCTGCATATGTGTGGACATTTTATCCGCAGCTTTATGGAGCAGTGGTTTGGTATTTCCCGTCAGGAATTTACGCAGCATTTATATATATATGAAGATGAGCAGGCGATTGACCATCTGTTCCGGGTAACATGTGGACTGGATTCCATGGTACTGGGAGAGACGCAGATTCTGGGACAGGTCAAACGGTCGTTCCAGCTGGCTCAGGAAAACAAGGCGACGGGCACATGGTTCAATATGTTGTTCAAGCAAGCTGTTACGCTCGGCAAACGCGCGCATTCGGAGACCATGATCGGTGAAAGTGCCGTATCGGTCAGTTATGCTGCCGTAGAGCTGGGCAAGCGCATTTTTGGTGCTTTCCACAACAAGGTAATTATGATTCTGGGCGCAGGTAAAATGAGTGAGCTGACGGTCAAGCATCTGTATGCGAATGGGGCGGCAGAAGTGATCGTGGCGAACCGCACACTTGGGCGGGCTCAGGAACTGGCTCACAAATTTAACGGTACACCATGTACGATGGAAGAAGCGGTTCATCGTCTGCATGAAGTGGATATTCTGATCAGTTCCACAGGCGCACAGGGTTACGTACTGGACCCGGGTACAATCAAAGAGAGCATGAAACAGCGCAAGTCGCGTCCTCTCTTTATGATTGATATTGCGGTTCCGCGCGATCTGGACCCGGCGATTGGTGAAATCAGCAATGTGTTCCTGTATGATATTGATGATCTGGAAGGCATTGTGGAGAGCAATATGGCAATGCGCCGTGCCGAAGCGATCAAGATCGAACGCATGATTCGTGAAGAGATGGAAGTGTTCCAGCAATGGCTGAAAACACTCGGTGTCAAACCGGTTATCCGCGCCCTTCAGGAGCGTGGTGCCCGCATTCATGAGGAGACACTGGAAAGCCTGTTTAACAAGCTGCCTGAGCTGGATGAAAGACAGCGCAAAGTGATTAGCCGTCTGACCAAGAGTATCGTCAATCAGATGAATCACGAGCCGATTAACCGGGTTAAGGAAATGGCTGCCGAGAAAAACGGTGCAGAAACAGTGGAACTGTTTACTCGTCTGTTTGCACTGGAAGAACAGGCTCAATCTCTGGCAGAACCGGCCAAAGAGATCAAGTCTGCTCCTGAGCGGGCGTCTGTGCCATCCCATTCACCGGTTGCTGAAGGAAACATGGCATCCTTTGCTCCCGCAATTCTATAGGCAGGTGATTTGCTTTGACGCTGTTTAACCTGTTATACGATATTATCATTTATTTATACGCCCTGAGCCTTCTGTTTTATTTCTCGGATTGCATACGTCGCAATCCGAGGGCGAAGCGGACGGGCACAGGGTTTCTTGTTTTCGTGTTTATTATTCAGCTGGCCAGCATTACGATTCGTACGATCGAAGAGAAGACGCTGCCGCTGTTCTCAACGTATGACTTTTTCTTTTTCCTGACCTTTATTTTAATATTGATCTCCTTCTTTATAGAGAGGGTGCTCAAGACTGATTATGCCGTATTGCTGTTAAATGTAATCGGCTTTTGTGCTATGGTTCAGAATCGTCTGCACTCTCCCGGCGAAGGGGCTCTGCCCTCGGGCTGGGACACGGTGCATGGTCTGCTGATTCTGCATGTGGCACTGGCGAACCTGAGTTTTGCCTTTTATACGGTGGCTGCGGTATTTGCGGCGATGTATTTATTTCTACACCGCAAGCTCAAGCAAAAGAAATGGGATAACACCGTACGCCGGCTGCCGAGTCTGGAGAGTATGGAGCGGTATACATACACTTCGATGCTTATCGGTACACCACTGCTGATCGTATCACTGATCGTGGCATTAATGTCTATTTTTGCAGAAGGACGATATGTGCTGCTGCTGGACCTGAAAGTCGTATTTACCCTCCTTGCCCTGTGTGTGTATATTGCCTATTTTGCCACTCGGCATATGCGCAATTACTCGGCGGTCGTTATGGCCAGATGGGCGATTGCCGGTTATATCGTATTTATTCTTAATTTTGTGGCCAATACATGGTCGGCATTTCACCAGTGGGTGGGCGTATGAGTGATATTATTCCCTACGTTCCTGTAATGCTGGACTGTAGAAATCAGCACTGCCTGATCGTCGGCGGTGGCAAGGTGGCGGAGCGCAAAGCGCGTAATCTGCTGCAGGGCGGAGCGATCATTACCTTGATCAGTCCGCAGCTGACTCTCGAATTGCAGGAGCAGGCACAATCGGATCGAATCCGCTGGATCGCCCGTGATTATGAGCGGGGAGATGTCTCCTGCGGTGCAGCGTCCAGCGAGAATGGGAAAAGGCGTTATTTTCTCGTTCATGCGGCGACCGCGCAGACGGAGATCAACCGTCAGGTAGCGGATGAAGCGCGTTATGAAGGTATTCCGGTCAATGTGGCGGATCATCATGAAGCCAGTACATTTATCAATCCGATGGTTATTCGACGGGGACGGCTGATCGCTTCGGTTACGACCTCGGGAGCAGGACCTGTCGTAGGACGCCGACTGGCAGGGGAACTGGACCGGCATTTTGGTCAGGAATATGAGACTTATATTGAATTTCTTTATTATTTGCGTCACCGGATCAAGGAGACGATTCAGGACCACGAACAACGCAGACATTTGCTGGAGCAGGCTTCCGATCTAAGTATATTGGAAGAAATCCGGCAGGGTCGGTTTGTCTGGTGGGATGAATCCCGAATTGAACAGTGGATCGCACAACATCGGGGAGAGATAACCTAATGCGCAAAATAATCGTAGGCAGTCGGCAGAGTGCGCTTGCACTGACCCAGACAGGACATGTAATTGATGCTTTGACAGAGCTGGGCAGACAGCATGGAATAGAAATCGAATTTGAGATCAAAAAAATCGTTACCAAGGGTGACCAGATTCTGGATGTTACCCTCTCCAAAGTGGGCGGCAAAGGATTATTCGTCAAAGAAATCGAACAGGCTCTGCTGAATGGCGAGATCGATATGGCAGTACACAGTATGAAGGATATGCCGTCTGTATTGCCGGATGGTCTGGTCAATGGAGCCATTCCGAAGCGGGTAGACCCGCGTGACTGTCTGATCACCCGTAATGGTGGAGGATTGGATGAGTTGCCGCTGGGTGCCAAACTGGGTACGAGCAGTCTGCGCCGGGCGAGCCAACTCAAGGCGTACCGTCCTGACCTGCAGATTGAATCCATTCGCGGCAATATCGATTCACGGCTGCGCAAGCTGGAGAGTGAAGGATTTGATGCGATCATGCTGGCAGCAGCCGGATTGGAACGAATGGGCTGGTCCGACAGGATTAGTGCCTATTTGCCTGCCGATATATGTCTTCCTGCTGTAGGGCAGGGGGCGCTGGGCATCGAGTGCCGTGCAGATGATGAGCATATGCTGCAGCTGCTCTCCCTCTATAATGATGAGCTGACCGCCTTTACGGTAGCCGCAGAGCGTACGTTTCTCGCCAAGCTGAATGGCGGTTGTCAGGTACCGATTGGTGCCTATGCGGTTCGTGTGCTGACATCGGATTCTCAAGCAGACCAAAACATTATACAATTGTCATTAACAGGGATGGTAGCTTCACCCGATGGCAGCACAATACTGAAAGAAACGCTGCAGGGCACTCATCCTGTAGAGCTGGGGCTTGCAGTGGCGGATCAGTTGATTCTGCGTGGAGCGGATAAGATTCTGGCAGAAGTTGGGGGATGAAGAGAATGACCGGCAAGGTGTATCTGGTAGGTGCAGGTCCTGGAGCTCTAAAGCTGATTACGCTTCGGGGCTGGGAATGTATTGGTTTGGCGGATGCGGTCGTCTATGACCGACTCGCAAGCCCGAGGCTGCTCAAGCAGGCCAAACCGGGCGCGGAAAAGATCTATGTAGGCAAGCTGCCTGATCGTCATACCATGAAGCAGGAAGAGATCAACCAGCTGCTCGTCGATCTGGCACTGCAGGGCAAAACGGTCGTGCGCCTAAAAGGCGGAGACCCGACGATCTTCGGCAGGGTAGCCGAGGAAGCCGATCTACTGCGTCAGCATGGAATTGAGTACGAGATTGTACCGGGCATCAGTTCTTCCATTGCTGTTCCGGCTTATGCAGGCATTCCGGTAACGCACCGGGATTATGCTTCTTCCGTATCGATTATTACCGGACACGAGAGTCCGGATAAGCTGGATCAGAGTATTCACTGGGATAAGGTAACTAACGCCACGGGAACACTCGTATTTATGATGGGTGTTGCCAAAATTGGCTATATCAGCGAACAGCTGATCCGTCATGGACGTCCAGAAGATACACCGGTAGCCCTCGTTCGCTGGGGAACACGGGCAGAGCAGGATACGCTTGTCGGCACGCTCAAAGATATTGCAGTCAAGGTGGAAGAGGCCAATTTCAAACCGCCGGCTGTCATTGTTGTGGGTGAAGTGGTGAATCAGCGTGAGCGGATGCAGTGGGCTGAACGGTTGCCTTTATTCGGCAAACGAATTCTCGTTACACGTGCACGCAGCCAGGCGAGTGAACTGGTCGACCGGATCGATGAACTGGGCGGAGAGCCTTATGAATACCCGGTTATCGAGACGGTCATGCCTTCCTCGGAGCCGGCTCGCCAGCAGATTGCGCATGCTTTCTCACAGCTGGAGCGGTATGACTGGGTGTTCTTTACGAGTGTGAATGGGGTGGAGTACTTCTTCCGTCATCTGGAAGAGCAGGAACAGGATATTCGTTCACTGCATCATGCCCGCCTGGCAGCCGTAGGTCCGGCTACGCTGGGAGCTCTGCGCAGCCGCGGTCTGACGGCTGTTGCCCTGCCAGAGAAATTCCACGCTGAAGGCATGCTGGAGAGCCTGGAAGGCCAGCTGGAGGCCGGACAACGTGTTCTGCTGCCTCGCGGCGATCTGGCACGCGCCTGGCTCCCGGATACGCTGAGACAGATGCAGCTGGATGTGACAGAAGTCGATACGTACGAGACGGTCATGACCGGCGAAGACGATATCGAGCTGCGCAAGCTGTTTGAAGAACAGGCGATCCATGCGGTTACTTTTACCAGCTCATCGACCGTTACGAATCTGCTGGCAGCGATGCGCAAAATGGGCTTCGACAATCCGGTGGAGACGTTGCAGCATTCGGTCATTGCCTGCATCGGACCGCAGACCGCACTGACTGCCGAACAGGCAGGCTTGTCTGTAGGCTTGATGGCGGAGCAGTCCACACTGGATGGATTAATTGATATTTTATGCCGCTGGAATGCGGGCAGTGTCCCGCTTCAGTCGCAATAATTGATGATCGACATAGCGTATGCCGACCACCGCTTGAGCAGGTCGGCTTTATTTTATAAACAAGAGAGGAAGTATAATCATGAGTCAAGCTTTTACACGTCACCGTCGTCTGCGCAAAACCGCTGCTATCCGCAGCATGGTCCGCGAAACCCGTCTGCATAAAACCGACTTTATCCAGCCGGTATTTGTAACCTACGGTACCAATGTGAAGCAGGAAATCTCTTCAATGCCGGGTGTATACAACTTCTCCATGGACCGCATCGGTGAAGAGATTCAGGAGATCGTCGAGCTGGGTATTCCGGCAGTTATGGTATTCGGTGTGCCTGAGACCAAGGACAGCGTCGGTACCGGTGCCTATTCGGAACAGGGCATTGTGCAGCAGGCGATCCGTTATATCAAGGAAAACTATCCACAGCTGGTTGTCATTGCCGATACCTGCCTGTGTGAATTTACTGACCACGGACACTGCGGTGTAGTTCACAGTCATGAGATTGACGGTCATATCCATGCGGATGTGGATAATGATGAGTCGCTGGTACTGCTTGCTCAGACGGCTGTCTCCCAGGCACAGGCAGGAGCGGATATTATTGCCCCTTCCAATATGATGGATGGATTCGTCTATGCGATCCGCGCTGCTCTGGATGATGCGGGATTCCAGGACATTCCGATTATGTCCTATGCGGTGAAATACGCTTCCGCATTCTACGGTCCATTCCGTGAAGCTGCCCAGTCGGCTCCGCAGTTCGGTGACCGCAAATCGTATCAGATGGACCCGGCCAATGTACGTGAAGCGCTGCGGGAAGCGGAGAGCGATGTACAGGAAGGCGCCGATATGCTGATGGTCAAACCGTCACTGGCATATATGGATGTACTGCGTGCGGTGCGCGAGAACTTTGATCTGCCGCTGGTAGCTTATAATGTCAGTGGTGAATATGCCATGGTCAAAGCTGCCGCACAGCAGGGCTGGATTGACGAGCGCGGCATTGTAACCGAGATGATGCTGGGCTTCAAACGTGCCGGAGCAGATATGATCATTACGTATTTCTCCAAGGATGTTGCACGCTGGCTGCGTGAAGAATAGAATGACGATTTCACCCGTCCATTCGGGATTGCCCATGAACAGGACGGGTAAATATACGGGACAGGGAAAATGAATACAGTCTGAAGCGGTGCATCGGTCTGTCCGGTGTACTCCAGGTCTGTATCATTTGGATACCATTTATGGAGGTGCTTGATCAATGAATAATATGAACTCCGTGCGTCGTGATGAACGCTCGCGCACAGCTTTTGAAGAAGCCAAACAGTATATTCCGGGCGGGGTGAACAGTCCGGTTCGCGCTTTTAAAACGGTAGGTCTGACGCCCGTGTATGTGGATCGTGGAGAAGGCTCCCGTCTGTATGATATCGATGGCAATGTATTTATCGATTATGTCGGCTCCTGGGGTCCGCTCATTATGGGACATGCTCATCCGGACGTCGTTCGTGCGCTGCAGGAAGCGACGGTAAAAGGCACAAGCTTTGGCGCACCGACCGAGATTGAGACGCGTATGGCCAAGCTGGTCGCCGAGCGTGTGCCGTCGATTGATATCGTGCGTATGGTAAGCTCCGGCACGGAAGCGACGATGAGCGCGATCCGTCTGGCACGCGGCTACACCAAGCGCGATAAAATTCTGAAATTTGAAGGCTCCTACCATGGACATGGCGACAGCCTGCTGATCAAAGCCGGTTCCGGTGTAGCTACGCTGGGATTGCCGGATAGCCCGGGGGTACCGGAATCGGTAGCTTCCAATACGGTGACGGTTCCTTACAATGATCTGGAATCGGTCCGTCTGGCGTTTGAACGTTTTGGCGAGGATATCGCCTGTATTATCGTTGAGCCGGTAGCCGGCAATATGGGGGTAGTTCCTCCGGCAACCGGATTCCTCGAAGGTCTGCGTGAAGTGACATCGCAGTATGGCAGCCTGCTGATCTTTGATGAAGTCATGACCGGATTCCGCGTGCATATGAACTGTGCCCAGGGACGTTATGGAGTAACTCCGGATCTGACCTGCCTTGGTAAAGTAATTGGCGGCGGTCTGCCGGTTGGAGCTTATGGCGGCAAACGCGAGATTATGGAGCAGATTGCGCCGACAGGCCCTATTTATCAGGCAGGTACACTCAGCGGTAATCCACTCGCGATGACAGCCGGTTATACGACACTGAGCCTGCTGACGCCGGAAGTGTATGCGCGTCTGGAGCAGATATCTGCCCGTCTGCAGGAAGGATTCGAAGCCAACGCTCGCGAGGCAGGCATTCCGCTGACGATTAACCGTGTCGGCTCCATGGTCTGTCCGTTCCTCACAGAAGGACCGGTAACCAATTACGATACCGCCAAAGTGAGCGATATGGATATGTTCAAACGCTATTTTGGCGCGATGCTGGATCGTGGCATCAGCGTGGCACCGTCTCCATTTGAAGGCATGTTCGTATCCGGTGTGCACAGCGATGAGGATATCGAGCAGACGATCGCAGTTCACCGCGATGTCATGAAGTCGCTATAATGATGACACCTGCCATGGACGACCACAATGGTTCCAATACCGGGAATCCTTCTTTCAAATCGATTCGAGCCGCTGCGGAGCGCCGCGGTGAATGGCTGGAGCTCATGCCCGGCCGTGAGCTTGATCTGCAGCAGACCGAGCAGCGTCATACCCGGATGATGCAGTGGCTGGAAAGCCAGTCTTTCCCGGTCAAACTGCTGGGCAGGCTTCATTCCAAAGGAGAAATCAAAATAACCGGCGACCGCATCAGACTGCGTTTGTTCCCGGCAGCCGAGTACGGATTTGAGCCGCGTTATGATCATCCGGTGGAAGTTCTGTATGAAGATGATTACATCCTGGTGGTGCACAAGCCGGCCGGTATGGCTGTACACCCTGCGGATCAGCAGGATACACGGGTGACGCTGGCCCATGCTGTAGCTGCGCATTATGAGAGTACCGGCCAGGATTGTGCCGTACGCCATGTCCATCGTCTGGATGAGGACACGACCGGACCGGTACTGTACGCCAAGAACGAATTTGCCCTTTCCCTGATGGATGAGCAGATGCGGGAGAAGCTCATCGACAGACGTTACGCTGCACTCGTGCAGGGCAATGTCAGTGATCAGCTGACAATAATCGATGAACCGATTGGCAAGGACCGTCATCACAAGCAGCGCCGCCGGGTATCACCGGGTGGACAATCTGCCGTTACTTTTGTGGAAAAGGTAGCTGGTACCAAAGCCGCCAGTCTGGTCAAGCTGAAGCTGGAGACCGGACGGACGCATCAGATCCGTGTCCATATGAGCTATATGGGGCATCCGCTGATCGGTGACGCATTATATGGTGGTCGTAGCGATCTGCTGGATCGCCAGGCACTGCATGGCGAACAGCTTGCTTTTGTCCATCCGTGGACGGGTGAAGAGACGGTCGTGGATGATCCCTGGCCATCGGATATGCTGCAGCTGGCTGAGAGCCTCAAGCTGATTGGACAGGAGTAATGACGCCTTGCAGTTACAGGCGGGCTGCTTTTGATTTAAAGTAAATACAGACAGGCTGGCATTCGGCAGGCATACGCTGGATGTCAGCTTTTTTATTGACTTTGCCACGTCTACAAGTTATGATGTTGAGTGAAAATTAGTTCAAAAACTGTGAACGGAAATAGTAGACATGATCGGCCTTTAGAGAGCGGAACTGCTGCGCTGAGAGGTTCTGTAGGATGCGATACGTCGAAGTCGTCCGGGAGTTGTTCATTTGAGACCAGGCTTGTCCGATCCCCGAGATCGGCAGCAGTAACAGGTATAGAATGGACCGGTAGCAGCCGTTATCTGTCTTAGAGTGTCGTTATCTGATGCGTATTTTCAATATAATCGCAAGGAAGTACAGGTAGCGAAACAAAGGTGGTACCACGAGAGCCAGGCCTTTCGTCCTTTGAGACGAAGGGCTTTTTTTGTTGGTCTGGCCTTACTGGTGGATAATAACTACCGAACAACGATCATACACGGTTTAATACGCAGAAACGGGTATTCATGGCATCTGCTGTCCCGTGCATGCATCAGGTGTACACTTTTACTTATATGATAATGATGGAGGGATCTGTATGACAGAACCAAACACTAATCCGGCAGCAACATCCATGCCGACAACGTATGACCCCAAATCCGCCGAGCGCAAATGGTATGACTACTGGATGGAAAATGATTTCTTCCGTGCAGGCCAGCGTCCGGATGCACAGCCATATACGATTGTTATTCCACCGCCGAACGTAACCGGTATGCTGCATATCGGCCATGCGCTCGACTTTACCCTGCAGGATATTATGATTCGTACCAAACGGATGCAGGGATATGATGCACTCTGGCTGCCGGGTTCCGACCATGCCGGTATTGCTACCCAGACCAAGGTAGAGCAGAATCTGCGCGCCGAAGGCATTACCCGTCATGATCTGGGACGCGAGAAGTTCGTGGAGAAAGTGTGGGAATGGAAAGACAAATACGCACAGACCATTCACGAGCAGTGGGCCAAAATGGGCTTCTCTCTCGATTACTCCCGCGAGCGTTTTACCCTGGATGAAGGGCTGTCCAAGGCAGTACGCCAGGTATTCGTAAAATTGTATGAAAAAGACCTGATCTATCGCGGAAAACGCATCATCAACTGGGACCCTCAGGCACGTACGGCCCTGTCCGATATCGAAGTGGAATACAAAGAAGTAAACGGTCATCTGTATCATCTGGAGTATCCGCTGAAGGATGGAAGCGGCTCGATCACTGTAGCCACAACCCGTCCGGAAACCATGCTGGGTGATACTGCAGTAGCTGTTCATCCCAAAGACGAACGCTACAAAGATATGATCGGCAAAATGCTCGTACTGCCAATCATCGGCCGTGAAATCCCGGTAATAGCAGACGATTATGTAGACCGTGAATTCGGCAGTGGTGCCGTGAAAATCACACCTGCCCATGATCCGAATGACTTTGAAATGGGTCAGCGCCATGATCTGCCGCAGATCGTAGTGATGGACGAAGGCGGCATTATGAATGAAAATGCCGACAAATACCAGGGCATGGACCGCAGTGATGCACGCAAACAGATCGTCAAGGATCTGCAGGATGCCGGTGTACTGATTCGTATTGAGGATCATGTTCATCAGGTAGGACACAGTGAGCGCTCCGGAGCTGTAGTTGAGCCGTATCTGTCTACCCAGTGGTTCGTTAAAATGAAGCCGCTGGCTGATGCAGCCATCGAAGCACAGCGTAATGGCAAAGGTACGAATTTTGTACCGGACCGTTTTGAGAAAACATACCTGAACTGGATCGAAAATGTACGTGACTGGTGTATTTCCCGCCAGCTGTGGTGGGGTCATCGCATCCCGGCCTGGTACTGCGAAGAGACAGGCGAGATTATCGTATCCGCCGAAGATCCAAGCAATCTGCCTGAGCATGCGGGCAAAACGCTGCGTCAGGATGAAGATGTACTGGATACCTGGTTCAGTTCGGCGCTGTGGCCGTTCTCCACACTCGGCTGGCCGGATGAGACAGAAGATCTCAAACGCTATTATCCAACTGATCTGCTCGTAACCGGCTATGACATTATCTATTTCTGGGTAGCGCGCATGATCTTCACAGCGATTGAGTTTACCGATCAGATTCCGTTCAAGGATGTGCTGATGCATGGTCTCGTACGTGCGTCGGATGGGCAGAAAATGTCCAAATCGCTCGGCAACGGGGTTGACCCGCTTGAAGTTATCGAACAATATGGCGCGGACGCGATGCGTTACATGATCTCTACCGGCAGTACGCCGGGTCAGGATTTACGTTTCCGCTGGGAGCGCGTAGAGCAGTCCCGCAACTTTGCCAATAAAATCTGGAATGCTTCCCGTTTTGCACTGATGAACATGGAAGGATTCACTTTTGAAGATATCGATCTGACCGGCCAACTGAGCACGGCGGACCGCTGGATTCTGCATCGCATGAACGAAACGGCGCGCGATATTACACGCCTGATCGATTCCTATGAATTCGGGGAAACCGGACGCTTGCTGTACAACTTTATCTGGGATGATCTGTGTGACTGGTATATCGAGATCGCCAAGCTGTCCCTGTATGGAGAAGATGCAGCTGCCAAGAAGACGACCCAATCCGTACTCGCGTATGTACTGGATCGCACGATGCGGATGATTCATCCGTTTATGCCGTTCATTTCCGAAGAGATCTGGCAGCATCTGCCGCATGAAGGACAGACCATTACACTGGCGGCGTGGCCGGAATTCGATCCTGCACTGGAAAATAAAGCAGCTGAAGAAGAGATGAGCCTGCTGATCGATATGATCCGCTCCGTACGTAATATCCGTGCGGAAGTAAACGTACCGATGAGCAAAAAAATCGAACTGCTCGTTAAAGCCAATGATCAGCAGTCCCTCGATATCATCGAATCCAATGCCCATTATATCCAGCGCTTCTGTAATACTTCCGAGTATCAGGCAGGTCTGGAACTGAATGCGCCGGACAAGGCGATGTCCGCTGTCGTAACCGGTGCGGAACTGTACCTTCCGCTGGCAGGACTGCTCGATATCAGCCAGGAAATTGCCCGTCTGGAAAAAGAAATGGCTACGCTCAACTCCGAAGTGGAACGTGTGGAGAAGAAGCTGTCCAACCAGGGCTTCGTATCCAAAGCACCGGCGAAAGTGATCGAGGAAGAACGTGCCAAACAGGCTGATTATTCCGACAAACGCGACAAGGTTCTTGCCCGTATTGCCGAACTGAAAGGTTAAGGTGAACGTTATGGAATACGAAACTGGGGAGGGGCAGCCAGCCCCTCTACATACGTACGAACAGGCTGTGGAGTGGATTAATAATCTGATTCCTTTTGGCATTCGTCCGGGATTGGAGCGGATCGAGCAGCTGATGCAGCTGCTCGGCAATCCGCACCGCAGGCTGAAGTTCATTCATGTGGCAGGCACCAACGGCAAAGGCAGTACCTGTGCCTTTCTGACGCGGGTATTGATTGAATCGGGTTATGATGTAGGTACATTTACTTCGCCGTATATCACCAAGTTCACCAACCGTTTTCAATATAATGGTCAGGATATCCCCGAAGAGACGCTGCTTCGTGTCGCCAATCGTCTGTATCCGCTCGTCGCGGAGATGGCAGCGACCGAACTGGGTTCTCCCACCATGTTCGAAGTATCGACCGCACTGGCTATTGTGTATTACGCCGAAGAGTGCTATCCCGATGTTGTCGTATGGGAGACCGGTCTTGGAGGACGGATGGATGTGACCAATATCGTGCATCCGATTGTGTCGGTGATCACGAATGTGGGTTATGATCATACGGATATTCTGGGAGATACACTAGAGCAGATCGCCGGCGAAAAGGCAGGCATTATCAAGCCCGGCGTGCCGGTAGTGACCAGTGTCGATCAACCGGAAGTAATCGAAGTACTTGCCCGCAAAGCGGAGCAGTGTCGTACAACCATGTATTTGGCAGGCCGGGATTATACGGCAGAACGTCTGAGCGGAGACGAGGACAGCCAGTCTTTTCATTTCAAGGGACCTTTCCGTGAAATGGATATTCAGATCGGTATGCAGGGCGAGCATCAGTGTGCCAACGCCGGCCTTGCCATGATGACGCTGGAAGTGCTGCGTCAGTATATGGCCTTTGTGCTGGATGATGAGCCGCTGCTGTCCGGGTTCCGTCATACATTCTGGGCAGGACGCCTGGAAAAGGTGTCGGATCACCCGCCGATTGTACTGGATGGCGCGCATAATCCGGAGGGAGCCGCTTCACTCGTGAAGAGCATTCCGCAGACGTATACGTACAACAAACTTCATATGCTGGCAGGCATGCTGGAGAACAAGCAGCATGAACCGGTATTCCGTCATCTGCTGTCCATTGCGGACACATTGATTCTGACCGAACCGGATTTTAGACGTAAAATGGATGCGGACAAATTGTACGAGCTTGTCCGTCAACTACAACATGACATGAACAAAACGGAAGTTGAGATTATAGTGGAAAGTGACTGGAAGCAGGCATTGGAGCTGCTGAAGTCACGCACAGAACGGGAAGATCTTGGGGTCGTTACCGGAACACTGTATTTAATTTCAGATGTAAGAGCGACTCTTTTGCATCAATCCGATTCTGAAAAGGGCTGGTGAGACATAATGAATAAGACAGAACATGTACATTTTATAGGCATCGGCGGTTACGGCATGAGCGCTATCGCCAAAGTATTACTCGAAATGGGCTACAAGGTGACCGGTTCGGATGTCGCGATGAGTGCATTGGCAGCCAAGCTGCAGCAGCAGGGCGCCGAAATACACATCGGACACGACGCACAAAAAGTACACGGCGCGGATCTGCTCGTCTACTCTTCGGCAGTAGCAGCCGATGACGTGGAGCTCGTAGAGGCGAGACGTCTAGAGATTCCTGTACTGCATCGCTCCGAGATGCTGGCACGTCTGCTGAACGAACGTAAAGGGGTAGCGGTGGCAGGAGCGCATGGCAAGACAACCACGTCTTCCATGATCGCACTGGTGATGGAAGAGTGTGACGCTGATCCAACGTATATTATCGGCGGAGAGATCGTGAATCTCGGCACCAATGCCAAGGCAGGCAAAGGGGACTATGTAGTCGCCGAAGCCGATGAGAGCGACGGCACGTTCCTGCAGTACCATCCGACGATTGCAGTCGTAACCAATATTGAAGCGGATCATCTGGAAAACTATGACGGTGATTTTGCAAACATCAAAGCGGCTTATGTACAATTCCTTAGCCAGCTGCGTCCCGGCGGTAAAGCAATTGTCAATGCGGATGACGAGAATGTCCGCGAACTGCTGCCCAATATCCAGGGAGATACGGTTACCTTTGGTATTCAGCAGGATGCAGACTATACGGCAGAAGACATTCAGCCGGATGACCGCAAAATCTCATTCATGATGAAATACCGGGGCGAGAAGCTGGGAACTGTCCAGCTATCCGTACCGGGTATCCATAATGTCTATAATGCAATGGCAACGATCATTTCCTGTCTGGAAGCAGGACTTTCCTTTACTGCTGTAGCGGCGGCGATTGTACGTTTCCAGGGAGCTAAGCGCCGCTTCCAGGTGATCGGTGAAGCCAAGGATGTACTGGTTGTGGACGATTATGCCCACCATCCAACCGAGATCGAAGCGACCCTGCAGGCTGCACGCGCAACCGGCAAAAAGATCATCGCGATCTTCCAGCCGCAGCGGTATTCACGTACCTTCTTCCTGCTGGATGAATTCAGCCGTGCTTTCACGGAAGCGGATGAAGTGATCATTACGGATATTTATGCACCGGCTGGCGAGAAGCAGATCGAAGGCGTTCACTCTTCCCGTCTGGTCGAGCTGATCCGTGAGAACAGCAACAGCAATGCCCGCTATATCGCGGAAAAGGAAGAAGTCGTTACCATGCTGACTTCCCGCCTGGAACCGGGAACACTGATCATTACAATGGGTGCAGGCGACATCTGGAAAGTATCCAAAGCGCTGGCGGAACAGTTGGAATCGGCACAAAAAGCCAACTGATTTGCCTGCTGTCGGACATTGGACAGATGATGTTTTATCAAAAGACTGTCTTCGGACAGTCTTTTTTAACGGGATTTTCAGCAAAACAAACCTCTTTTCTTTTTTGTTTGTATTGCTGTAAGAATCAACGTATAATAATGTGGTGTCAAATCAAAGGCAGGGGAAAGACAGCATGAAAAAAAATGCAGGAACATTAATTTTATTTTTGCTGCTGGGCTGGCTGATTGGCGAATGGATCGCTACACTGCTGGAGCCTGTAGCAATTTTATCTTTTCTGACCAAGTCGACGACCATTGACTGGTCTCCCAGTGCCAATTTGAACATTATACGCTACAACATTGAGCTTCATCTCAAATTGAGCCTGCTCAGTCTGCTCGGGGTAGTGGCCGCGATATGGCTGTACCGCAGACTCTGAATCATTCAATAATAACATGTAAAAGGAGAGGGCCTTTCTTATGAGTAGAGAATCTCAGCGTCGTATCATACTGGCGTCCGCTTCTCCACGGAGGAAGGAATTGATGGCCTCTTTACAGCTGGAATTTGAAATTATGCCGAGTGAAGCCGACGAATCCGTACCCGGGGATTGGTCTCCGGAACGTATCGTTACTGAACTGGCCCTTCGTAAGGCAAACGCTGTATGGGAGCAGTACCCTTCCAGGGTGACCGATGCGGTTATTGTCAGCAGCGACACGATTGTCGTGCTGGACGACCGTGTATTTGGCAAACCGGAGAATGAGGAACACGCTGCGGCCATGCTGCAGTCTTTACAGGGACGGAGCCATTATGTGTATACCGGAATCGCCTGCACCGATACGGCAACTGGCCGCACTCGCACGGATTACCGGCAAACGCTTGTACATATGAAGCCTCTCACACCAGAGCGGATTCAAGCTTACGTACGCAGCGGTGAACCTGCCGACAAGGCCGGGGCCTATGCCATTCAGGGATTGGGTTCCACACTGGTTGACCGTATTGAAGGCTGCTATTTTACCGTAGTGGGTCTGCCTGTTTCGCTGCTAAGCGATATGCTGGAGGAGTTTGATATATCCGTTCTTGGTTCTTAATTCTGTCATAGAGAAGAGGAGTACCGATGGAGGCGCCACAATATCGTTTGCGTGATATTCCTCTCGAAGATCGTCCGCGTGAACGGATGATCAGTTATGGAGCCGAGGCACTCAGTCATGCCGAACTGCTGGCTATTTTGCTGCGCACCGGCACAAGAGACGAGTCTGCCATTCATCTGGCAGCACGGATTTTGCAGCAGGTGGGCACCGTTCGTCAGCTGGTAGATCTCAGCATCGAGGAACTGACGGAGATCAAGGGAATCGGCACAGCCAAAGCGATCCAGATCAAGGCTGGAATCGAGCTGGGCAGGCGAATTAGCCGTACTGGCAAGGAAGACGCCATGGTGATCCGCAGTCCGCGCGATGCCGCCGATTTATTGATCGAACAAATGCGCTATTTGCAAAAAGAACATTTTGTATGTTTGTTTCTGAACACTAAGAATCATATTATTTCCCAGGAAACATTGTCGATGGGCAGCCTCAATGCTTCGATTGTACATCCGCGTGAAGTATTCCGTGCAGCGATCAAATGCAGCAGTGCATCGGTCATCTGTGCACATAACCATCCGAGCGGCGATCCTACGCCAAGTCCGGAGGATATTTCACTTACCCGGAGACTCGTTGAAGCAGGGCAAATCATCGGAATTGAAGTGCTGGACCATCTGGTCATTGGAGATATGAAATTCGTAAGTTTGAAGGAACAGGGCTTCATGTAATATAATAGTCGAGATTCAGAGGAAAGGGAGTTAAAAGTTATGTTTGGTGGTTTTACGAAAGATTTGGGGATTGACCTTGGGACAGCAAATACACTGGTGTATGTAAGAGGTAAAGGAATTGCAGTTAGAGAACCTTCCGTAGTCGCGATCCGTACGGATACGAATACGATCGAGGCTGTTGGCGAATCCGCCAAAAAAATGATTGGTCGTACACCGGGTAACATCCGTGCCATCCGTCCGATGAAAGATGGCGTTATCGCTGATTTTGATACTACAGCGACAATGATCAAATACTTTATCCGCCAGGCACAAAAACAGCGTTCGATGTTCCCGCAGCATCCGAATGTAATGGTATGTGTACCTTCCGGCATCACTGCAGTTGAGCAGCGTGCGGTTGAAGATGCAACCAAACAGGCTGGAGCACGTGAAGCCTACACGATCGAAGAACCATTCGCAGCAGCGATTGGTGCTGATCTGCCAGTATGGGAACCAACAGGCAGTATGGTTGTCGATATCGGCGGCGGTACAACAGAAGTTGCCGTTATCTCTCTCGGTGGTATCGTAACGAGTCGTTCCGTGCGTGTAGCCGGTGATGAAATGGATGAAGCAATCATCCAGTACATCAAGCGTCAGTACAATCTGATGATCGGTGAACGTACATCCGAGCAGCTCAAAATGGATATCGGTTCTGCGATTCCTTTTGAAAAAGTGGAAACAATGGAAATTCGTGGTCGCGACCTCGTATCAGGTTTGCCAAAAACACTGACCATCACTTCCGATGAAATCTCTGAAGCACTGTCCGATACGGTTGCTGCTATTGTGGAAGCTGTCAAAGTAACGCTGGAGAAATGTCCACCGGAACTGGCAGCGGATATTATGGATCGCGGTATCGTACTGACAGGCGGCGGCGCACTGCTTCGCAATCTGGACAAACTGCTTGCTGGCGAGACAGGTATGCCGGTAATTGTAGCTGAGAATCCACTGGATTGTGTAGCGATCGGAACAGGCAAGGCTCTGGAAAATATCCATCTGTTCAAATCACGCAGCAGCTCGGCCGTTCGTTCGAAGCGTTAATTTACGGCCATCTATGGTCAACCCCCATCAGGGAAGAATAACCGTTAATTAAGAGGGTGTTGAAACTGTTTAAGCTGCTGGGTAACAAGAAACTGTTTATCCTGCTGGTAGGACTGATTTTATTCATCGCATTAATGGGATATACATTGACCAACCGAACTTCGTTATCCTGGCCCGAGAAATTGGCCCGGGATACGGTCGGTTTTGTACAAGGTGTATTTTACAAGCCCGCTTCTTACATAGCGGGCTTCTTTGAAGATATCAGTAACCTCAGTGAACTGCATGAGGAGAATCAGGAACTGAAATTAACTGCTGCACAGTACATGATGCAGCAGGCAAACTATAATCAATTGGTACAGGAAAACAAAAGGTTCAAAGAGCAGCTTAAGTTTACGAACAACCAGTTGGCTCAGAACCAGTTTGACCTGCATGTGGCCAATGTAACAAGTGTCGATAACGATGAAGACACTGGAACCATCGTTGTCGATCTTGGAAGCAAGGATGGCGTCCGTAAGGATATGCCGGTCATTTCCCTGGAGGGCATGGTCGGAATCGTCAGCCAAACGAGCAATTACCATGCGACGGTTAAGCTGCTTACCACACTTGATCCGCTGGACCCGAATTCCAAAGCTATTGCAGCCACAGCTGTCGGCAAGGAAAATCAGTCCTTTGGTATGGTGGAAAGCTATGACAAGGCGACAGGCATGCTGACCATGACGCAGATCAAGGAAGATGATCCGCTGAAAAAAGGCGATACAATTGTATCTTCCGGCAGCGGTGGTCTGTTCCCACGAGGCATGATTATCGGTACAGTGGTGAGCCGTCAGGTGGGAGACTTTGGTCTGACCAATACAGCTACCATTGATCCGTCAGCCGACTTCAAGGACTGGAAAGAAGTATTTGTGGTATATACCAAGGAGACTCAGGAATAATGGCGCGTCGGTTGATTTTGCTGCTGCTGCTATTTCTGGTCTTTATCTGGGAAGGAACGATCATTCCCTGGTTAATACCGGACTTTCTGGATACGAGGCTTGTTCCTCATCTGGCCTATATTTTAATTCTGTTTGTAGCCATTTATTATCATCGTCATACGGCGCTGGCACTCGGTCTGATCTTTGGTCTGCTGCATGATGTCGTCTTTTATGGGGATATGATCGGCGCCTATGCTTTTGCAATGGGATTGTCAGCGTATGTACTGGGGCTGCTTTTCCAGTCGCCCCGTGCACCATATCCGCTAATGATGACCGTTGTGCTGATCGGCAGCCTGCTGCTGGATCATCTGCTGTATGGGCTGTATCTGGTCTTCGGACTGACGCGTGAACCTTATGCGTGGGCTCTGGGACACTACATGTTCCCTAACCTGCTGCTGCATTTTGTTTTTGCACTGATCATATTTGTGCCGGTGCGCCAGCAGCTGGAGAAGGTTGCCAAGCTGCGCAGACGGGCAGCAGAGGAAGAGTAGAGCCGAGCCGAGCATGATGTCATTGTGGAAAAAGCCGCTTAATTTGCGGTTCAGGCAGGAATTCCCGCCACCGGCGCGAACTGTATAGTAAGGTGGGGGTGACCGAAGAATGGCTGTAAGAGCCTCAAGATATGTAACGATCAAAGGAATCAAAGACGGATTAACTTTCCAGTTTGATGATAAATGTGATTTTGAAGAGCTGGTTAACGATTTGCGTTTTAAGCTGGAACATACCCATCAGAACATTCTGACCGGTCCACTGGTACATGTGGATATCCGGACAGGTGAACGCGAGATGACGGAGGAGCAAAAGGATACCCTGCTGGATATACTGAGCCAGAAGGGTAATCTGCTCGTCCGCTCTTTTGAAGAACCGCCTGTACCGGAACTGGAAGTCATCGACCGGAATGCTGTGAAAATTCTCACGGGCATGATCCGTTCGGGGCAGGTGCTCCATCATGAAGGTCCGCTGCTGTTTCTGGGGGATGTGAATGCGGGCGGTACGGTAACGAGTACAGATGATATTTATATACTGGGTGCACTGCGTGGAATGGCGCATGCCGGTATTGATGGAAATGAAGATGCTGTTATTGCTGCTTCGTTCTTTTCCCCGACACAGCTGAGAATTGCAGACCGGATCAGCCGGCCGCCGGATGATGGGGAGAACCGGGAATCCCATATGGAATTCGCCTATCTGCAGGATGGAATTATGAAGATTGATAAAATGGCAAATATGGCCCGGCTTGGTCGGGATTTTAACGTGTTTAAAGGGGTGTAGTACATGGGAGAGGCTATTGTCATCACTTCAGGCAAAGGCGGAGTAGGAAAGACAACCACTTCCGCAAATATTGGTACCGCGCTCGCGCTCCTCGGCAAAAAAGTCTGTCTGGTAGATACGGATATCGGTTTACGTAATCTGGATGTCGTGATGGGACTGGAAAACCGGATCATTTATGATCTGTGTGATGTCGCCGATGGCCGCTGCCGTCTGAATCAGGCGCTGGTCAAAGATAAACGTTTTGACGAACTGTATATGCTGCCTGCCGCACAGACCAAAGACAAGAATGCGGTCTCACCGGAACAGGTAAAAGAAATCATCGAGGAACTGAAAAAGGATTTTGAATACGTTCTGATTGATTGCCCTGCAGGAATTGAGCAGGGATTCAAAAATGCGATTGCCGGAGCAGACCAGGCCATTGTGATGACTACACCTGAAAATGCTTCTGTTCGTGACGCTGACCGTGTAATCGGTCTGCTGGAGAGCTCGCATATTAGTTCACCCAAGTTGATCGTGAACCGGATTCGCCATAGCATGGTGAAATCAGGAGATATGCTGGATATTGATGAAGTACTGCAGGTGCTGAATATTGACCTGCTTGGAGTAGTACCGGATGATGAAATGGTGATCAAGGCAGCCAACTCTGGAGAGCCGACAGTCATGAATCCGGATTCCAAAGCTGCAATTGCTTACCGGAACATCGCCCGCAGAATTTTGGGGGACACGGTTCCATTAATGCAGATGGATCAGAAAAAAAGTGCATTTTCTCGCTTTAAGAAGTTTTTTGGAATGGGTTGATGGATTTTGCTTAACAAGTTTAAAAAGCTGGATTGGGGAATTATTACCCTGCTCGGCGTATTTATGGTGTTCAGTACATTGCTCGTACGCAGTGCCATTGCCCCGGACCCCAAATTCCAAGGCTATGACATTCGTGCGCTCCTCTTTTACGGTATTGGCTTTGTGATCATGTTTGCTGTCAGCATTTTCGATTATCGGATTTTGCTGCGCAAGCACTGGTATCTGTATGGGATCGGGATTTTATCTTTGCTGCTGCTGTACCCGTTTGGTTCCGAGATCAATGGTGCCAAAAGCTGGTACAACTTGCCGGGATTCCAGTTTCAGCCTGCAGAGATGGTCAAGATTGTTGTTGTTTTGACCACAGCGTATCTGCTGGGTAAACGGGATGGTGACCCGCTTCGGTTCCGCTCGGATTTACTGCCGACTTCACTGGTCGTTTGTATACCGTTTCTCATTGTTTTGATTCAGCCCGATCTGGGAAATGCCATCATTTACTTGATCATCCTGGTAGGTATGCTCTGGATTGGTAATACCAGATATACACATGTCATTGTGGGGCTTACGACGATTATCGGTGGGTTAATACTGGTGGTCGTATTATTTACAACCTTTAATCAGCAGATTCATGATTATTTGTACGATAACAACAAGGCTCACTGGTATGAGCGGATTAATACCTTTATTGATCCGGATAAGGCTTCGGATGATGCCAAACATCAATCCAGCTATGCCAAGATTGCAGTAGGTTCAGGCGGATTATTCGGTGACGGATATATGCAGGGCCAACTGAAAAATAATAAATTCGTTCCTTATCCATACTCGGATTCAATCTTTGTCGTTATTGGAGAGGAATTTGGTTTTGTCGGATCTTCGATCCTGCTTGTAGTATATTTCCTACTGATCTATCGAATGATACTCATCGCCTTGCAGTGTTATGACAGGCGGGGTTCCTATATTATTGTTGGTATTGTCAGTATGTTCGTATTCCAGATTTTTGAGAATGTGGGCATGATGATTGGTCTGATGCCAATAACGGGGATTACACTTCCATTTATCAGCTATGGAGGCACGTCCCTGATACTGAATATGCTCAGTATCGGCCTCGTACTCAGCATCAAGATTTATCAGGAAAAATACGAAGTCGATTAACCGGTACATCTGTACCGGTTTTTTTGTGTTTTCCTTTTCCCTATAAGTGACCCGCCAATACCGGAAATGAATACCGTTCCGCGAGATAGTCGCGCGCTTATCCGATAGGCGTGCCTTTGCAGAGGAATGAAACCTTTTATTACCACCTGTCGTCTAGAAAAAGAGGAATGGATATGGAAGCAAGCATCGATGACGATAGCTTTTTCAGAAAATAGAGGTGGAACATAAT
The DNA here is from genome assembly GCF_000971965.1 of Paenibacillus wulumuqiensis. Lineage (GTDB taxonomy): Bacteria > Bacillota > Bacilli > Paenibacillales > Paenibacillaceae > Saccharibacillus > Saccharibacillus wulumuqiensis. Next base: position 9,642 of record NZ_LAQP01000015.1, on the reverse strand, counting down.
AATGAAGCAGATGATAGTAAGTTATGCGTCCAAAGAAATACAGATGGCACTTCTGGATCGGGGCCAGCTGGTTGAATTTGCTTCAGAACGTTCATCTGGTAAAGGAATTGCCGGTAACTTTTACAAAGGCAAAGTCATGAATGTACTGCCGGGTATACAGGCTGCATTTGTCGATATAGGCCAGAAAAAGAACGGCTTTTTATATATCGATGATGTGCTGCATCCTCATATGGACAAGCAGCCTTCCATCAAACCCAATATCGCAGACCTGATCAGTGCAGGACAGGAAATCATCGTACAGGTAGCCAAGGAACCTGTCGGTACCAAGGGAGCCAAACTGACGACCCATTATTCACTGCCGGGCCGCTGGGTCGTCTACATGCCCGAAGCGGATTATATCGCGGTCTCCAAAAAAATCAGCACCGACGAAGAGCGTCTGCGGTTGAGAAGGCTCGGTGAAGAGCTGCGTAAAGGGGAAGAAGGACTCATCCTGCGCACCGTGTCTGAGGGCGAGCCGACTGAAGCGATTGCTGCCGATATCCGGCAGTTGCGTGAGACCTGGAAACGGATCATCAGCCGGGCAGGTCAATCTGCACCGCCGATCGAGCTGCATCGTGATCTGGGAATTGTGGAGCGGATGATCCGAGACGTATTTAATCCGGAGGAAGACCGTTTTATTACCGATCATACTGAAAGTGCCCAGCAGGCCTCGGAATTTATCCGGACACTGGTCCTGCCGGGTACCCCTGTTCCTGTAGAATTATACAGCGGGCAGGAGCCGCTTTTTCAGCATATGGGTGTGCAGGAACGCCTCTACCGTGATTTTCAACGCAAGATCTGGCTGGAAAATGGCAGCCATATTATCTGGGACCAGACCGAGGCACTCACTGTCATTGATGTGAACACTGGCAAATTCACCGGTGGAGCCACACTGGAGGAGACGGTGACCCATACGAATATTCAGGCAGGGGAAGAGATCGCCAGACTGCTTCGTTTGCGTGATACCGGGGGAATTATAATTATCGACTTTATCGATATGGACAGCGAGTCGGGACGAGAAGCGGTCGTGGAAGCCATGGAGAACGTGCTGTACAAAGACCGCACCAAAACACATATTGTGGGCTGGACAAGGCTCGGCATGTTGGAATTGACCCGCAAAAAGGCGCGTGAAGAGACCGGCAGCATGAGCTACAAAACCTGCAGTGTTTGTCATGGAACCGGCAAAATTGCTTCCCGGATAAAGGATTGATTTATTGATTTGGCTGTGCTACAATAATTTGGTATGTGTCGGGTATTACTCCTTTCACATGCTGCAACCGCTCCGATCGGGTATAAGTTCATGGGTATTCCCTGTGGCACCTGGATCAGGCGAGTCTGAGACATGAGGAGGTGCAAGGAGAATGTACGCAATTATCGAAACAGGTGGTAAGCAATACAAAGTGCAAGAGGGCGATGTATTGTTCATCGAGAAGCTGGACGCTACTGATGGCGACAGCGTAACTTTTGACCGCGTTCTGGCTGTATCCAAAGAAGACGGTCTGGTAACTGGTTTGCCGCTGGTAGAAGGCGCTAGTGTAACAGCGAAAGTTGAAAAACACGTTAAGGGCCAAAAGGTTGTAGTTTACAAATACAAACCTAAAAAGAACTACCACGTAAAACAAGGTCATCGTCAACCATATACTAAAGTGACTATTGAGAAAATCCAAGCATAAGAAGGTGCGGTAATTGATTATCGTACGCATTGAGCGTCATGAAGACGGTACAATTGGTGGTTTTTCATCCCGTGGACATGCAGGATATGCCGATCGTGGAGAAGATATTGTGTGTGCAGCCGTTTCTGCCATTACGGTAGGTACGGTGAACTCCGTTGAAGCTCTCACAGGTATAGAAATGAAGGCCAAGATGAAGGATGGTTTCCTGAGTGCACGCTTGCCGGTTCTGCCGGAAGAGAGTCCAAAGGACCAGATTCAATTGTTGTTGGAATCGATGCAGGTTATGCTGGCTAGTATCGAAGAGTCTTACGGAGAGTATATCAAGATAAAGCAAGTTACATTAACGTAAAAAGGAGGTAGACAACATGTTGAAGCTTAATTTGCAATTGTTCGCTTCCAAGAAGGGTGTAGGTTCCACAAAGAACGGACGTGATTCCCACTCCAAACGTCTTGGTGCAAAACGTGCAGATGGTCAGTTCGTAACTGGTGGTAACATTTTGTTCCGTCAACGCGGTACTAAAATTCACCCAGGAACAAACGTGGGCATCGGTAAAGACGATACACTGTTTGCAAAAGTTGACGGCGTCGTGAAATTCGAACGTTGGGGCCGTGACCGCAAAAAAGTGAGCGTCTACCCGGTTGACGTTGCTCCAGTAGCAGCAGCAATCGAACAATAATCCGGTCTGCGGACTAGGATCAATAAGCCTCCGGTACATGTTGGTGCCGGAGGCTTATTATATTTATCTAGCGTTGAATAATAGCTTCATTTTTAAGTATAATACGGTTATACACAATATTTTCCAGAAATAGCTTGGCTTTTATAGAATAGCTCCTGGATAATTGTGATATACTTGTTCTTGGTTAAAAAGCCGTCGGAAGATTGGGGAGAAACCATGAATCATTTTAGCCGTGTTCCAGTCCTGCTGGGCGGAACAATCATCATACCTTTAATCGCAGCCTATCGGTTTCATTCGATAGCGGCTTATGTTGTGTTGGCAATCTGGATTGGTGCCGCATACTGGCTTGGAATTCGAAGCATACGGAGCAGTATGCAGGAGCGGCTTACCCATCGTAATGGAGAACTGCAGAGACAGATGGGCGAGGTAAGACAGCAGAATGAACGCCTGAAGCGGGAAAATCTGCATTACGCTCAGCAGCATGCATCGATGCAGCAGCAGAATGAAGCTGTGCACATGACAGCGATCGAGGCATTCAGTCATCATCGTCATGATTGGATGAATGATCTTCAGCTGCTGTATGGGTATATTCAGTTGGGCAACAAAGATAAGCTTGTTGAGAATATAGAGCGAATCAAAGAGCAAATGATGACGGACAGCCGGGTATCCAAACTGGGTATTCCTTCCCTCATCTTTTATTTGCAGTCCTTCAAGGCGGTAAACCGTGATATTCAGTTAGAAGTAGAGATAGAAGATGGGATCACACTTGAAGGCCGGCTGGGAACGGAACAGAGTGAGGAATTGACCCGAGTCATTCAAGAGACGATCTCTGCTTACCAAACGAGCGGAGGATCGTCCTGGGGTGAGTGCCCCACCTTATCGATTATTATCCGGAATGACGACGATGAGGTTCAGTTTATATTTGAACCCGAAGAAGTCTATCCCGGACCGGATCAAATCTGGGCAGCGGTCAATCAGCTTATTGAAGGAACGACGATTACTGCGACCCGCCCGGAAGACGATCCTGCTTCTATTTCACTGCATATCTATCCGGTTCAGACAAAGACATCCGTATAAAAGAACGGATGCATACTCATGAAGCAATCATGGGTCAGAGTACTATAAAAGTTGAGGTGCAACTAATGTTTGTAGATAAAGCGAAGATTTTTGTAAAAGGCGGCGACGGCGGTAATGGTACCATCTCTTTCCGCCGTGAGAAGTATGTACCGAATGGCGGACCTGCAGGCGGCGATGGCGGACGCGGTGGCGACGTTATTTTCCGTGTAGATGAAGGTCTGCGTACACTGATGGACTTTCGTTACCAGCGCCATTTCAAAGGCCAGCGTGGTGAAAAAGGCCGTACCAAGAACCAGCACGGAGCAGGTGCGGAAGATACAATTGTACGGATTCCACCGGGTACTGTAATTATCGATGAAGATAGCGGAGAAGTTCTGGCGGATCTGACCCGTCATAACCAGGAGATCATTGTAGCCAAAGGCGGACGTGGCGGACGCGGGAATACACGCTTCTCGACACCGAACAACCCGGCTCCTTATCTTGCGGAGAATGGCGAAGAAGGTCAGGAACGCAATATTGTTCTGGAATTGAAAGTTATGGCAGATGTAGGCCTAGTTGGTTTCCCAAGTGTTGGTAAATCCACGCTGCTGTCTGTTGTTTCTGCAGCGGAACCGAAGATTGGCGCCTATCATTTTACAACCATTACACCTAACCTCGGTGTAGTTGCTGTCGGCGACGATCGCAGCTTTGTTATGGCCGATCTACCGGGACTGATCGAAGGCGCTCACGAAGGGATCGGACTGGGACACGAGTTTCTCCGTCACGTTGAGCGTACGCGCGTAATCATCCATGTCGTGGATGTATCCGGATCAGAGGGCCGGGATCCTTTTGAAGACTGGCAAAAAATCAATGAAGAGCTCAAGCTCTACAATATTGAACTGGAAAGCCGTCCTCAGATCGTAGCCGCGAACAAAATGGATATGGCTGAAGCTCAGGAAAACCTGGAAGAATTCACAAAGAAAATTCGTGAAGTGAATCCGGACATTCAGATCGTACCGATCTCCTCACTGACACGCCAGGGTATTCAGGAACTGCTCTATAAAGCAGCCGATATGCTCGATCAGATGCCTGAGATCGTGACCGTAGAAGAAGTCGAGCAGGTAGCCGAGCGTAAAGTGTACAAGTTGGAGAAGAAGGAAGACGACGGCTTCACCGTGCATCGTGAGAATGAGATGTTCGTAGTTGAGAGCAAGAAAATCGAGAATCTGATGAAGCGTATGCAGCTTACTTCAGAAGACGCGATTATGAAGCTGGGACGTACCATGAGACATATGGGTGTTGATGCAGAGCTTCGCAAACGTGGTGCCAAAGACGGCACAATTGTGCGCATTGGCGATTTCGAGTTCGAATTTGTTGAAGGCAGCAGCTACTTCTAAGCTGTACGCCATTATCATTTGTATAGCAGCGATTGTTTTATAATCAGATACAGAATCAGCCGGAAACCTTTATGGTTTCCGGCTTTTTTTATAAACGCATCAGCATCCGGCAGCACTGCAACCATATTAATGCCATTCATCTGGATATCGCTTTATTCATCTTTCTATATCGATAGTGGATGAAGGATTTTTGCGCAGTACTTACTGGGATCTAACCCTTCGTTAGCTAAAAAAGGTTGCCTGACCGAAAGAGTTACTTTATAATGTCCACTATACGAATACATGAGTCTTTGAGGAGAGGACGTTGTGAAAGAACGATATTATCTGGTGCGGGAAGATATACTGCCTGATGCCGTACTGAAAACGATGCGTGTCAAAGAAATGCTGGCTGCAGGCGAGAGTCGCACGATCAATGAAGCTGTCGAGAAGGTTGGACTCAGCCGCAGCGCCTTTTATAAATACAAGGATGGCATACACCCACTCAACAAGCTAGAAAGGGATAAAATTATCACCGTCTCTTTTGATCTGGATCACCGTTCCGGCATTTTGTCCCATGTGCTTGGTTTGATGGCCGAATATGGTGGCAATGTACTGACGATCCATCAAAGTATACCATTGCAGGGACGAGCCAATGTTGTGCTTTCAGTAGAGACATCCCGTCTGACGCAGGACCTGGATACAATGGTAGAAGCGATGCAGAATGTGACCGGTGTCCGTCATATTCACATTATTGGACAGGGTTAATTTAACAGTTTATGCTGTTTACAATGCTTTACGGGTAACAGTCAATCCGTACAATGAGTAGCAATATATACTGCAACCTAAATCAGCCCAGGAGGGGAAGCAACGTATGAAAACGGTAAAAGTAGGATTATTAGGACTAGGAACTGTAGGTACAGGGGTAGTGAGAATTGTGGAAGGTAACCAGCAGGACCTGAACAGTCAGGTAGGGTCTCCGATTGTAATTGAGAAAATTGCCGTACGTAGCGCTGATAAAGTCCGTAATGTGGAGATCGACGCTGCCAAGCTGACGGTTGATCCGTGGGAAGTTATCCATGATCCGGAGATTGACGTTATCGTAGAAGTAATGGGCGGCATTGATCAGACCAAGGAATATATTCTCGAAGCGCTGGAACGCGGCAAGCATGTAGTAACGGCTAATAAGGATCTGATGGCACTGCATGGCTCCGAGATTCTCGCCAAAGCCCAGGAAAAGCAGTGTGATGTTTTTTACGAAGCCAGTGTAGCCGGCGGTATTCCGATCATCCGCACACTGATCGAAGGCTTCTCTTCCGACCGGATTGTGAAAATTATGGGGATTGTCAATGGAACGACCAACTACATACTGACCAAGATGAGTCAGGAAGGTGCTTCTTATGAGGATGTATTGAAAGAAGCCCAGGATCTCGGTTATGCCGAATCCGATCCGACCAGTGATGTGGAGGGACTGGATGCAGCCCGTAAAATGGCTATTTTGGGTACACTCGGTTTCCGTACGAATGTCGAACTGGATGATGTGGCTGTACAGGGGATCTCTTCCGTAACCAAGGAAGACATTACTTATGCCAGAAATCTTGGCTATGAAATGAAACTGCTCGGGATCGCAACGAGTGCCAATGACCATATTACGATCAGCGTACAGCCAACCATGATCAAGCAGAGCCATCCGCTGGCTTCTGTAAATGGTGTATTTAATGCAGTCTATGTTCATGGCGAAGCCGTAGGTGAGACGATGTTCTATGGAGCCGGAGCAGGGGAAATGCCCACTGCCACTTCGGTAGTAGCTGATCTGGTCGCTGTTGTCAAAAACCTGAAGCTGGGTGTAAACGGACTAAAAGCAATTGTTCCTTACAAGACCAAAAAATTGCAAAGTGACGATCAGGTATTCTACAAAAACTTTATCCTGCTGCATGTGGATGACAAAGCGGGCGTACTTGCTCAGATCACCCAGGTGTTTGCCGAGTATGATGTCAGCCTGGCCTCGGTGGTGCAGCAGCCGAATGAGCATAATCCGGATGCGGAGATTGTAATCATTACTCACCGCGCCAGCAAAGCGAACTTTGACAGAGTGCTTCAGCATCTGGAGCAGCTTGATGTGATCCAGCGGATCAAGAGTGTATACCGGGTAGAAGATATCTAAAGGAGCAATGCGATCATGAGCAATCAGGGTTCTGAAAAAGTATATAATCGGAGAAACTCCGTGCGTGTAGCGGTACCTGCGAGCACTGCCAATCTGGGCCCCGGGTTCGACACGCTTGGCATGGCGCTCAGTTTGTATTCCTGGATCGAAATGAGAGAAGCGGATCATACTTCGATTACTCTGCTTGGTGACCAGTTGGACGGAATCCCGACAGACAAGACCAACCTCATTTACAAAATGGCACAGGCTGTATTCGAGAAAACCGGAATTTCCATCCCTGAACTGAAAATCACCATGTATTCGGATATCCCGCTGACGAGAGGACTTGGCAGCAGTGCTTCGGCTCTGATCGGTGCCCTTGCAGCAGCGAATGCCCTGACAGGCCATCTTCTGTCCGATGAAGAGCTGCTTAATATGGCAACCGCCTTTGAGAAGCATCCGGATAATGTGGGTGCCTCTCTCTATGGAGGAATTGTAGCCGCGACATGGAATGGAGAACAGGCGAGATGTATTGGGATTCAACCGCCCGAAGCGCTGCAGGCACTGGTCGTTATACCGGAGTTCCAGCTGTCTACAGCTGCAGCGCGCGAAGTGCTGCCAACCGAGCTCTCCATGGCAGATGCAGTGTATAATATCAGCCGCAGTTCCTTGCTGGTTGCAGCACTGACCTCGGGCAAGCTGGACATGATCAGGGAAGCGATGCAGGATCGTCTGCACCAGCCTTATCGCGCGGCGCTTATACCGGGGATGGAGCCAATCCTGGCGCATGCATCTGATCATGGAGCGCTTGGTATTGCGCTGAGTGGAGCTGGTCCTACCATGATTGCTCTGGTAGATCGCCATTCCGGGCAAAAGCAGCAGCTGGAGAATTATTTGCTGAACACCATGCAGTCGCATGGTATTACGGCGCAGGCATTATGGCTTGAACCGGTGACCGGGGGAGTTATATATTACTACGATACCGAATCAGGTTCATTTATGGACACCGTCAAAGGAGAAGTACGTCTATGATCCGTATAGCAGCCTTACCTTCCGGCTCGGTCTCTCATGAAGCACTGCTGCATATTATGGGACAACAGCCGCTTGAGATCACCCATCACAAAATGATTGCTGATGTATTTATGTCTACAGCTCAGGGGAAAACGGATTATAGTGTAATCCCTATTGAAAATACGATAGAAGGATCGGTATCCCTTCATATGGACTGGCTTGTACATGAAGTCGATATTCCGATGCAGCTGGAATGGGTATACCCGTCCATTCAGAACCTGATTGGAAGCCGTGCTGAATTTGTATCCGCAAGCGGTGAACTGGACTATTCCAAAGTCACTAAAGTTTTGTCTCATCCTGTAGCAATGGCCCAGTGCCTTCAGTTCATCCGTGCCGAGATGCCGCAGGCCGAACTGGAGCATGTAGGTAGTACAGCAGAAGCGGTACAAATGGTCAGCCAAAATCCAGGCAAAGGATGGGCAGCGATTGGTACCACGCTTGGTGCCCAAAAGTATAATCTGGATATACTGGCGAGTCGTGTCACTGATCATGATAATAACCATACAAGGTTCGTTCTGATTGGCAACAACCCGATAACCGTATCCAAAGATGCCGATCACCAGAAAACCAGTATCCTGGTTACCCTAAATGAAGACTTTGCAGGGGCGCTTCATCAGGTACTCGCTGCATTCTCCTGGCGCAAACTGAATCTGTCCCGCATCGAATCCCGCCCTACCAAGAAAAAGCTGGGCACCTACTATTTCTATATTGATGTACTGGATAACCGCAACTCGGTACTCCTAAAAGCAGCCATAGAAGAAATCGGGGCACTCGGCTGCCAGGTAAGAATACTTGGTTCTTATCCATGTTATGAGTACAATTTGGCAGCTAAGAGCTAAGAGCTAAGAGCTAAGAGCTAAGAGCTAAGAGCTAAGAGCTAAGAGCTACAAGTAAAATTAAAGTCAAATTATTTGTTTATCCTATTGAACAAATCATGTATGCGATCTTGTCATTTCCAAAAGCCGATCTGCTTCATCAATAAGCAGATCGGTTTTTTTGTAACTTTATGTAGAGGGGATGAATTCTATTCTAAATGTGAGCCTGACTTGATAGTTCCAAGTAAATCTTGGAACTATCTTATAGGAGTCTATCATTGAGAACTGGCTACCTCTATATCGTCTCTGTATCTGCTAAGGATTTCTTTCTAATGAAGTAATGTCAGTTTCGCATTGGCAGTGCATTACATGAATGAACCGAGAGAATAAGAAGAAAGGTAGAGAAGAAGAAAGATAAGGTATAACAGGCTAATGCCACACCTAATGTCGCAAAAGAAACGTCACAAAAGAAATGTACCATAGTCTGCAGCCTTAATGAGTACAAAACTAAATTCTAAAAAAGTGCTTGCTAAAAGTCTAACTACATGATATATTATAAAAGTTGTCACGAACGAGTGATAATAAGATCATTATCACTTCTCAATCTGTTAGAACTGAAAATTTACAAGTTGAAAAACTTGTTCAAAAAAAGTTGTTGACAGATGATTGCCAACATGATAGGATATAAAAGTTGTCACCGAGAGACATGGTGATGATGAAAAAGACTTTGATCTTTGAAAACTGAACAACGAGTGAGTGAAGAACTTAGTTCTTCAAATATAGAGAACAGCAATG
>NZ_LAQP01000014.1 GCF_000971965.1 Paenibacillus wulumuqiensis | reverse complement strand
CATGAAAAATGCACCCCCAAATGCTCATTAGTTTAACCGAGGGGTTTTCTAATGTCCATTTTAAGGGGTGCAGTTCACTAGTTCAGGAAGGCTTTTTTGCTTCATTCACTTCAGAAAAGAATAAGGGAATGTCCTGCGGTTAAGCCTGGAGATCTAATATTGAATAAGGTAAAAAAGATCTACAGGCTTAAAGGTCGTCCATCTCCCTTATTTCTTTTCTTTCGTTCTGTAGTTATGAATTCTGTTTTTCTGTTGCAGATTATGATTTACAGTTAACAGGGATGGTCTTCAATACATATTTTATAAATTATGATGTTTATCGTGAGGCTCTGGCTCTGGCTGGCGGCTGAAAATCTTGTCCCATCTTCTTCGCAGGCCGGTTAAGCGGAGCAGAAGACCATAGATGAAGAAGCCAGCGATCAGGCCGCCAAGATGTGCCCATATTCCGATACCCGGCATAATGAACGTATATACAAGGCCCAGACCAAGAATGGTATAGATCGTTTGGCGGGAAACCCGATCGATCATGTTACGCTGGAATAGGGCAATATAGAGAAAAGCTCCATAGATGCCATAGATGGCTCCGGAAGCTCCTGCTGCCAGATGATTATCTACCGACTGCCGATAAAGCTCAAGGCTGATCACATTACCGATAATACCACTGGCAAAATACAATATTCCATACCGCCAGGTACCCAGCAGGCGTTCCAGGGGAGGCGCGAATACGATAAGGGCAAAGCTGTTAAACAGCAAATGATCAAAACCGATATGCACAAACATGGCTGTTATCGTTCTCCACCATTGATCATATCCTACGTAATTGGTTAATGCACCGTACTCTACCAGTGTCACAGGATTTCGTGATCCCCCATTGATCGTTAACAAGATAAACACGACCACATTGGCGATGAGGATTAGCGTGGTAAGCGGATAGAACCGCATAAAGCTTTTCCAGTTTTCATACCGTACAAATAACATAGTTTCTCCTTTATGCCGATTGGCAGGCTATTATTTTGATTTCTACTATATACTCAATTATAATGAATTTTGACTGTGATTGCGAAAAAGGACGGCATTTTATGCACGTCTGCATTTAAATAGGAGGTATACCATTATGACACAGGAACGTACAGGTATTGCTACTTTCAAAGGTAACCCGATTACACTGATTGGTCCCGAACTAAAAGTGGGCGATTCCGCTCCATCCTTTACCCTCAGCAAAAATCTGCTGGAGCAGGCAAGTTTATCGGATTTTGCCGGTAAAATCAAACTGATCAGCGTAGTGCCCTCCCTGGATACCGGCGTATGTGATGCACAAACACGCCGCTTTAATGAAGCAGCTTCCGAGCTGGGTGAAGACGTTGTCGTGATTACGGTCAGTGCAGATCTTCCTTTTGCACAGGCACGCTGGTGTGGTGCTGCAGGGGTAGATCGTGTAGTGACGCTCTCAGACTATCGTGACAACTCGTTTGGCAAAGCTTATGGCGTACTGATCAAGGAGTTCGTGATTGATATGCGTGCGATTTTTGTAGTCGATCAGCAAGATGTCATTCAGTATGTAGAGTATCTGCCGGAAATGAGCGAGCATCCGAATTACGATCAGGCGATCAACGCTGTTAAAAAGCTGCTGGGTTGATTTAACTGTACAATATCATCTTATAGCACCCTTGGCTGCTGAGCCAAAATATCTTCACAATATTGCGTTGTGCTGGGTTCGTTGTAGTATCATATTTTTGTACAGCATGCATTTCCATCTCTGACTTCGATCAATTTATTATGATAACAATAAAGAGCAGCTTCTCTGCGGGAGAGGCTGCTCTTTATTGTTATCATAATATGCGCCACATCTGGTTTGACAGTATTTATCGCATTTGTCGGTATTCCATGTTCTAATTCACCCATTTGAATACCAGTTCCAGACGCACTCAGCCAGGCACCATTTACAAGTGTAATCTATACGTACAAAATGCCATAATATAACCAAATCCTATGTATCCGCATTCAATCTGCTTTGATACATGTACATGTTACGGCAGTCTATGTGTAATTATTCCACTACCCGATACTGGGACAGCTTTTTCTCCAATGAGTTAAACAGGATCAATATGTTGCGATAGTTGGCTCCCAGATCACCGAGCGATCCTCGGGATGCCGAGTGAATATCGATTGCGGTCCGTACCGGGCTGACGGAAATAATGGACACGGTAATATCCATAACCCGTCCCAATTTCGACCGGCGTTCCAGCGTGATCTCACCTACGCTTGCCACTTCATGCAGCACTTTGTAACCGGGAATTTTCTTGAGTGTTGAAGAGACTTCTTCCCATGCACGTTCGCGGGATAAATTATAATATCTTGTTTTCATTTGAGGGTCTTTGGCACGGTCACCAGTGCCTTCCTGACTACGTATAATACCCACTAACGTTCTCTTTAATGACAAGACTTTTCCTCCTTTACATATACAGGCCTATCTTCATCTAAGTGTATCATTAGTACGGACATAAGAAAACTAATATTATGTAAGCGTAAACGAAAAACGCTCTGATTGATAGATTCTAATGAATCCTCATTCAGAGCGTTTTCTACAAAAATCTGTCGACATCACGTCGGCACCTGCCTCTTGCTAAAGAAGTTTAAATAAGTCCCGCATATGCCGTCCGATAACATTGTCTTCGAACCTGCTAAGCAGGTGGGTGATCGCACAATTGTTTTTGAAGTCCCCACATCCAATGGATAGGGCCGGTCAGCAACAATTAAATATGAATCTCCCGAGACATCATCATTGGTTCAAAACAACGAGAAATCGAGGCGTGCATTGCAGGATGTAAATTTATTATAAACTTCGTACCGACGTTTGTAAAGTCGATTTCTATATTCTTCCTTTTTTCGTATCGGTCTCATCTACTTCGGCTTCATCAATCAATTTCTTCTTTACATCTTCGTCCATGGACTGCTGCGATACCGAGTCAATATCGATACGCTGCGCCTGTACAGATGGAGCTTCATCCCCAATCGCCAGCTGTTCATCTGCCTGAAGTTCCTTCTCCTTCTCTGCTGCAGCCTGCTTTTCGGACTGTTCCTGCATTTTCAGGAATACGCCATAGAAGTTAAAGAAAGCAAACCAGGCGATCGCTGAAGCGAGGAAGAAAATAAACAATACCGGATATTTGGTACCGATAAATAACAGAGCCACTGTACCAAGCAGTGTGGAGAATAACCGGAATGGACGGACAATGGACAGCAGAATTGCATTTTTAATAATATCTTTTAGCCCCATATGGTAATGAGCAATCATTGAAAAGAAGTTGAACAGGGATACAAATAACACCAGCAGGAAAATCAGCATGATGATGCCCAGCAGCTGCAGATTCGGGAACTGGTTCATGTATACGGTATAATCCACATACATAATAACGAACAATAGCGTATAGAAAATGCCGCCGATCATGCTCTGTCTATAGTTATCTTTATAACCCCGGAAGTACGTCTTGAATACCGAGACATCGCCATCACCCATCACCCATTTACGAACGACGGTAAACAAGGCCGCTGTAGCCGGAAATAATGTAAACGGTGTCACTATTCCCAAAAGCCAATTCGTCTGAAGGATATCATTCTGACTTGCACCTGTCTGCATAAACAAAAATCTAAAAACCAAAAAGAATAAAAATGGTGAAGAACAAATTACCCATAACAGGTTGCTCCCTGCCAGACGCATGACCCATTCTGACAACCTGTAAAGACCACCCATTACCCCTCTAAATTCCACGTCATCTTCCCCCTCTTATGCGTACCGGCATTACAAAGCCGCTATCTCTGGTCGTAACTATATTAAATATAACCCAAGACTCCATAAAAATACCAGTATAGATATCACCGGATTATGCTTTCGCTGCTTGCTGCCCTGCATACGCTGTGATCTTATGTATACCCTTATCCTATATAAAAAGGAGCCCACTGTAAAAGTCGGCTCCTCCCTATATGAATCATCTGTTATTGACTATTGCGTATTATTCAAAAGAATCCGGGCGTTTGGTTGTGGAAGGACGACGTCCTTCGCTGCCGCTGCCATTGTTGCTGCGTGGTTTGCGGTCACGAGAGTAGTCACGTCCGCCTTCACGGCTGCTGCCGCCAGCGCTGTCACGGCTTCCGCCTTTGTAGCCACCGCCGCCGCTGCCGTATCCACCACGACTGCCACCGCTGCCGTTGTTACCTTTGTAACCACCGCCGCTACGGTTGTAGCTGCCGGATGGTTTGCGTCCGCCGGAGCGAACATCCGGTTTACGACGTTTTGCACGGATTGGATCTTCTGGTGTCAGGTCAACCTGTGCGTCTTTTTTGTCTCCTGTCAGGAGCTTGATTGCAGCTGCCAGCAGGTTAACGGAATCATAGCTTTCCAGCAATTGGATCGCGATGCCTTTGTACTCGTTCAGTGGAGCAGTGTCGTCCTGAACAAGCTCAAGCAGACGCTCAGCTGTGATGCGTTGTTTACCCTCAATCGCTTCTGCCAGAGAAGGCAGTGGTTTACGGGTGATTTTGTGGCGTGTAATACGCTCGATAAAGTGCAGGTGATCCAGCTCACGCGGAGTAACGAAAGAATAAGCTGCGCCTTCTTTACCTGCACGTCCTGTACGGCCGATACGGTGAACATAGCTCTCCGGATCTTGAGGAAGGTCAAAGTTCACTACGTGAGTAACGCCGGATACATCCAGACCACGTGCTGCTACGTCTGTAGCAACCAGTACATCGATGCTGCCGTCACGGAATTTGCGCATAACGTTATCGCGCTGATTCTGGGAAAGGTCACCATGCAGACCGTCTGCAGAATATCCGCGTTTTTGCAGAGCTTCAGACAGTTCGTCTACGCGACGTTTCGTACGTCCGAATACGATAGCCAGTTCAGGAGATTCCATGTCCAGCAAGCGGGACAGGGCATCAAACTTCTGGCGCTCGTTCACTTCGATATACGATTGGTCGATCAGTGGTGCACTTACCTGTTTTGGAATCACGGATACGTGTTCCGGATTTTTCAGGAACTGGCTTGCCAGACGCTGAATGTTAGCCGGCATTGTAGCGGAGAACAGCATCGTTTGACGCTCTTCCGGTACCTGCTTCAGAATGGATTGGATATCTTCCATGAAGCCCATGTCCAGCATTTCATCCGCTTCATCCAGTACAACGTGCTGTACATCTTCCAGTTTGATCGTTTTGCGGTTGATGTGATCAAGCAAACGACCCGGTGTACCGATAATGATTTGTGGTTTCTTTTTCAGGGCACGAATCTGACGGCCAATTTCCTGTCCGCCGTAGATAGGCAGGGAACGAATGCCTTTGAAGCGTGCCAGTTTTTCGATTTCTTCCGCTACCTGGATAGCCAGCTCGCGTGTTGGAGCCATAACCAGTGCAACGATTTTTTCTTCCGAACGTTCGATCTTGTTAATAATAGGAATACTGAATGCTGCTGTTTTACCCGTACCTGTCTGCGCCTGTCCGATCAAGTCACTACCGTTCATCGCAATTGGAATGGCTTTGGACTGGATTGGAGTTGCTTCCTCAAATCCCAGTTCCATTACCGCTTTTAATACCTTTTCGTCTAACCCAAAGTCTACAAATTTAGTCAAAATATTCAAACTCCTTCTATGATGGTGGACAATCCACTAACTTGTTTGTATTCTTAAGTAGCAATTGAGTAGCATATAGCTGCTTATCAGGAGGTCTCACAGACCACCATATCCCGTTATCTGGTGTCGATATTGAATAATCCGTTCACTGCCAGAGCATCTGGAGTAATGATTTTTGTAATAAAGAGTTATTCAATACTCTCTATGATGAAATAAACCCGTCTTGCATTTATAAAATATTCTGAACTTCATTCAGCAAAACATCCCTACTCAAGAATATCTAAATCATTATACCACAAAATACAGGGTTATGCCTAGCTGAAACATAATATAATTACTTTTGCGAAAGAAACTTCCCATAAATGGTTACGCACACTTTCCATAACTAACTAACACTAGGAGTGAACTTCATGTCGAAAAAAATACTGCCGCTGCTGGTTGTCATCCTTGGCTCCATTTTTACAGCTGCTGCGTTCAACCTGTTCCTGATTCCTCACCAATTATTAAGCGGAGGGGTGTCAGGTCTTGCTATGTTAACGGGTTATTTCACACCTTTTAATATCAGTATGCTTTATTTTGTCTATAATATCCCGCTGCTGGTGGCCGGATGGTTCCTGCTCGGAAAAAGATATATTTTTCTCAGTATTGTGTCTGTAGCCGCAACAACGTGGTTAATGACTATTATCCCTGTACGGGCTGCCGCTACAGATCTGTTGATTTCATCGGTATTTGGCGGTGTGCTGATTGGTATAGGGGTGGGTATTTCCTTCCGGGTCGGCGGTTCTTCCGGCGGATTCGATATTCTGGGTTCCATTATTACCCGGTATCGTGATTTCCCGGTCGGTAATGTGATTGTCGGCTTGAACGGTCTCGTTATTCTCGCGATGGGGTATCTGTCCAATGACTGGAATATTGCGCTTGCTTCGATGGTATCCATCTATATCGGAGGCAAAGTGCTCGATCTGATCTATGTTCACCATATCAAGATCACCCTGTTTATCGTATCCAACCATACCGAGCTGCTGCTGGAGAAACTGATGCCGCTGCAGCGCGGCGTGACCATGATCAAAGCGGAAGGTGCCTTCTCGCATACTCCCAAGGATATGCTGATGACTGTCACAACTCGCTATGAGCTGGCTGAGCTGCGCCGTATCATCAAAGAAACCGATCCTAACGCTTTTGTAAATATGGTCGAGACTGTAGGCATTATGGGTTCATTCCGAAAAAGCTGAAATTTTCGGAAGAGTTATGTTTTGCTATTCACTGAAAGTCGCTTTTTGTCGTTATATATAGTAAAATCAGTACACGCCGCCGCATCATACCTGATTTGAAGTTTGTGTCCTGTCCCTTTTCTTAATGAACAACCATGCTTTTCCTAAGTTCCCGTTCGAATAATTCGTACATTTTTAAGCGAAACGATTCCAGGATAGGAAAGGATGATTATTGTGGAAGTGGAAACAGTCAAATTGTCACAAATTGTCATGAAGTGTTTTCCAGATATGATGCCTTCCCTGAAACAACAGGAACTTAATTCACTTATTGTTCTGCGTGATGGGCTGCGGATTCTGGAACCCAACGATGCCATGGAGATTATTCAGTACAGTATCTGCGAGAACCAGGATCAACAATTTTTGCAATAAACGCTTGTTCTTAATGTATGATCAGCATTTGGCTGAATGAAAAACCCGGTCAGGTCCAGCTTGATACCGTTCACTGGCCGATAAGTCCAAAACCGCTTTTGTCCTCACGCTATATGCGCCGGGCAAAAGCGGTTTTTCTGCTTATGCAGAAATCAAACCAATTCTCCTCTGTTTCCTGTTTAACTTGCTGCAGCTTGGTTTAAATATGTTGAATGAAATACTTTAAGCAAAGTGCATCAAAAACGCTTGGAAAGGACTATGTTCCCGATCAGCATATTACCCGTCAGTCATTTCCAGACTTGGCTTTAACATGGGGTTTTGATGCGTTATACTTAAGGTGTTTTCTGATACTGTCACGATTATACATAAGAGATGAGGGTTAAATTACATGAATATTTTCTGGGCGTTTATGCTGGCCGCTTCTTCCGCCATTGGCGGTGACCAGGCTGCTCAACCACAGGGCACCAATCAACATGCATCGCTGGAATCCATTATGAACCGGGTGGCCATTCAGGGCCAAATGAACAACACACAGGTGGACGCTGACAATCCTCCTGCCAAAATCGATCCGCAGACCAATGCTCCCAAGGTGAAGGGTGTCTATGTGACCGCCTATAGTGCCGGCGGCTCCCGTATGACAACTCTGCTCGATCTGCTGGACAAGACCGAGCTGAATGCAATGGTTATTGACCTCAAGGATGATGCCGGATACATAACGTACAAAACCGAAAATCCTGAACTGAAAAAGATGGGCAGTCCGCAAAAGTTTATCGGTGATATTGATAAACTGATGACCCGTCTCAAAAAACATGAGGTCTATCCGATCGCACGTATTGTTGTCTTCAAGGATTCCATACTTGCCAAAAAGCATCCGGAATTGTCCTTTGTCAAAAGTAACGGACAGGTATGGAGCAACGGCAAGGGCGACAACTTTGTGAATCCTTATAAAAAAGAAGTATGGGATTACAATATCGAGCTGGCCAAAGAAGCGGCTGCCAAAGGATTTAAGGAAATCCAGTTTGACTATGTTCGCTTCCCGGAAGGCTTTGAAAATCACGAAAGTGAACTGAAGTTCGAGAAGAACGACAAGTCTCGTGTCGATGTGGTCGCCGAATTCGTGCAGTATGCACGCAAGGAGCTTGCTCCACTGGGTGTACGGGTATCGGTGGATATCTTCGGTTATGCGGCTTCCGTACCGGCTGCCGAAGGCATCGGACAGGATTTCGCCAAAATCTCGGAAAATGTGGATGTTATCAGCCCGATGGTCTATCCGAGTCATTACACGACCGGCTGGTATGGTGTAAAAGATCCGGACAAAAATCCGTATGTAACGATCAAGGGTTCCATGAAGGATACACTCAAAAAGCTGGACCCTCTCGGTCAGCAAAAGCCGATTATCCGTCCATGGATTCAGGACTTCACCGCCAGCTGGCTCGGTGGCGGTCACTATATCCAATACGGTAAAAAAGAGGTTGATGAGCAGATTCGTGCCATGAAAGATATGGGTGTCGAAGAGTATCTGCTGTGGAATGCGACCAACCGTTACACTTCCAACGCCAATTTCTAGACGTACCGAATAATAGGGCCTCCCCCATATGCCGCATCATCCTGCTTACAGGATATGGTGCAGCATATGGGGGATTTCTTATGTATATATGTATGTGTACTCCAATTCTACTTAACGAGGTTTATGAATATGATACCTACTGCCACATTGCCACAAAAGTATGGTCTGTTTCTCAAAATTCTGTTTCCTGTGCTGATCACGCAGATTGCATTGTCGTTGATGACCTTTTTTGATACCAATATGTCCGGTCATGCGAGCGCCCAGGATCTGGCAGGTGTCGCGATCGGCTCCAGTCTCTGGGTACCCATCCAGGCAGGACTGAGCGGTATTCTGGTCGCGGTTACCCCAATCGTCTCCCAGCTCGTCGGTTCGGGTCAGCGGTCCAAGATCAGCTTTGATGTGTACCAGGCGCTGCTGCTATCCGTGCTGGTGTCGCTGATTATTCTGATTATCGGCGTCCTGACGGTAAAGCCTATCCTGAATGCGATGAGTCTGGAATCCCGCGTGCATGAAGTTGCACTTCATTTCCTGATTGCCCTGTCTACCGGGATCGTGCCGCTGTTTGGCTATACGGTGCTGCGCAGCTATATTGATGCGCTCGGACAGACACGCTTTTCCATGATGATCACTCTCTGCTCGCTGCCGATTAATGTGGGGCTGAATTACTTGCTGATCTTCGGTAAATTGGGATTTCCCCGGCTCGGTGGCGTGGGTGCAGGTGTCGCTTCGGCCATTACCTACTGGTGTGTATTCCTGATCGCTGTATTCGTGGTATTACTGGCCAGTCCGTTCCGGGATGACCGTATATTCAGCCGGTATCATCGTCCATCCGGTCAGAAATGGCTGGAGATTCTGCGGCTGGGTGTGCCAATGGGGTTTGCGATCTTTTTTGAGACAGCGATCTTCGCCGGCGTCACTCTGCTTATGAGCCGTTATGACACGATGACGATCGCAGCCCATCAGGCCGCCCAGAATTTTGCTTCGACCCTGTATATGCTTCCGCTGAGTATATGTACAGCACTGACCATTCTGGTGGGTTATGAAGTTGGAGCCGGACGGTTGAAGGATGCACGTCAGTACAGTCTGCTCGGTATTGGTACAGCCGTCATGCTATCGGTATGCACGGCGGTGATTTTACTGGCTTTCCGTTATCAGGTATCGGCACTGTATTCATCCGATCCGATGCTGATCGAGCTGATTGCTCATTTTATGATCTTTGCCAGCTTCTATCAGCTGTCCGATGCGATTGCCACACCTGTACAAGGTGCTCTGCGGGGATACAAGGATGTGAATCCTGCCTTTTTTCTTACTTTCCTGTCGTACTGGGTGATCGGCCTGCCGGTCGGTTACTGGATCGCCAATTCTACCGAGCTGGCTGCTTATGGCTACTGGGTCGGACTGAGTATCGGTCTCGCGGTAGGTGCAGTGACTCTGCTATCCCGGTTGTTATGGGTACAGCGCCAGTTTGGCCGTCAGGCTGCTCATTAAAAAAGAAGCCGTTCTTCCCAAAGGAGAACGGCTTCTTTTTGCAGTATGATTATGCAATACGATTATGTTATAACCGCTTGCAGCAAATAGCATATACGAATCAATGACGAATATTTAATCATCGAGGCGAATATTTATTCTGATAGGATAAACTGCTACAAATCGAACAAATCTATCTGCTCCGCTTCCGGCTTCTGTTCACGTGGGATCTCGGGCACCTGCTGCTCCAGCATCTGCATTAGCTGTCTGGCATTATCTGCAGCATCCCCACCGGAATTGTTATTAAAAATAATGCATACTTCATCGGAATGCTGTTCCAGACGCTGCAGCCGTGCTGCCCATTCTGCCAGTTCATCCTCATTATAGCGGTACAGATAGCGGACTTCACGCCAGTTCGGCTGTCCGGCCGAATTCCAGCCGGATGCGTTACGACCATGCATACGTACTACCGTCAAGCGCTGATCTGTCACTTCCTCGACAGTCGGCACAGAACCTGTGCCTGCCTGCGGTTCATCGCATATGCTGTGAATCCATTTCTCCTGCCGCATAAAATTCAGTGTCCTGTCACGCATCTGCGGGGTAAACCAGCTCTGATGGCGGAATTCGAGCGCGCATGGATATTCTCCCATACGTTCACGGATACGCCGCAAGATCCCTACATTTTCCCGGGTACAGTCAAACCAGGGCGGAAACTGAAACAGTGCCGCCATCAGCTTGTCTGCCTGGGCCATTGTACTGATCGATAAACGAAAGGCTTCAAACATCTCCTCTTCCGAATCAAACGGAATCTTGCCCCGGGTATGACCGGTCATGCCCTGATACGCCTTGACCAGAAACCGGAAGGAAGCAGGTGTTTCCTCGGTCCACTTTTCCATATTACGCCGGGATTGAATGGCATAAAAGGAGCTATCCACCTCTACGACCGGAAATAGGCTGCTGTATGTGGGCAGCTTATGCTTGGAAGCCTCTCTCGTCAAATAGAGGGAATCGTGGTCTCCCCAGCCTGTCAAACCGACTGTAATCATGAAAATAATTCCTCCTGCAGGTTATACTTTGCTCTGATTCCGAGCCAGACCCGATACGTAAAGCCGTACTATATTGACAGCCAGCTCTTCGGAAGTAATATGACCGGGCAGCAGCTGGGTAAATACGATACGTTCAATCGTGCCTACGAGACACTCGGAGACCAAATTCATCGGGATATCACTGGCAAAATTGGAATTCTGCTGTTCATGGCGCAGCATTTTCTCAATGCCCTGCACCAGCTCCAGCTTAATCTCATTCGCATCCGGCGACAGGTAGAACCCGATACGAGTCAGGTCGGGATGACTGTAAAAATACTCAAACATCGATTGCAGGGTATGACACAGTTGATCGAGTGCACTATGCTTGGTTCCATTTTGTTCGGGAAGCTGACTGTCGTTGATCACAGCCTGCAGCCGGGAACGGAACATCTCCACCAGTTCCTCAAATACGGCATCCTTGCTCTCGAAATACAGGTAAAACGCAGGCTGAGATAACTTAGCCTCTGCTACAATTGAGCTGACCTTTGTCGTGTAGAATCCATGAGTTGCAAATTGTTTGGCCGCTGCATGTAAAAGACGTAAACGGCTCTCCTTTCCTTTCGCTCCTTTTTCTCTCGCCAATGTGTGGTATCCCCCTTTACGATTTCTCTTCATCCTCAGTAAGTAATTTTAAGATGTAATACATCCTTCTACCTTATAGTACAATAATTTTCTGCTATCTTCTAACTTTTAAGCAAAATAATTACCGTTAAATTACAATTTCTTGCAGAAGTGATACTTAAAATGAATTAATGTGTAATAATAATCACTGTTAGCAGAAAAAATACATACAGCCTGCTTCCGGAAAACCGTGCAGGCTGTATACATGTTCTATGCTCGATCACCGATTGTCCGTTATTGGGACAGACGCAGAGCCAGCTCATAGGTGGCATGATCGAATTCTTTTTTGCTGTTAACGACTTTGTCGATATCGGTCAGTACGAGTTCGCCTTTGATGACGCCGCAGGCTTTGTCGGACTCGCCTTCAATTAACTTGCGTACCGCAAAGTCACCGAGCAGACTCGCCAGGTTGCGGTCACGTGGTGTTGGCGTTCCACCGCGCTGGATATGGCCAAGTACCGTTACGCGAGGCTCCAGGTTCGGGTACTGCAGATGCAGCTGCTCTGCCACATCTTCTCCGCGTCCCGCGCCTTCGGCTACGATAATGATACTGTGACGCTTGCCGCAGGCAAAATTGTGATGCATACGATCGGCGATTTCCTTGAGATCGAACGGAACTTCAGGTACTAGAATGGATTCCGCTCCGGAAGCCAGTCCCGCGTGCAGGGCGATATCACCGCAGTGACGACCCATAACTTCTACGATGGATACACGTTCGTGGGAAGACATCGTATCACGAAGCTTGTTGATCGCATCCACAACAACGCCAACCGATGTATCAAAGCCGATCGTGTAGTCGGTATACGAAATATCGTTATCGATTGTACCCGGCAGTCCCATCGTATTGATGCCCTGCTTGCTCAGCTTGTTGGCACCCTGGTAGGAACCATCGCCACCAATAACAATTAGACCTTCGATACCATGTTTGCGCAGAATATCGGCGCCTTTTTGCTGGCCTTCGAGCGTCATGAACTCTTTACAGCGTGCGGACTGCAGAATCGTTCCGCCACGCTGGATAATGTCACCTACGCTGCGCAGATCCATCGGAAAAATGTCTTCATTGAGCAGGCCCTGGTAACCGCGCTGAATGCCGCATACTTCAAGACCATAGTACAGACCGCTGCGCACAACGGCGCGTACGGCTGCGTTCATACCCTGGGAGTCTCCTCCACTTGTTAATACTGCGATTTTTTTGACTGCTGATTCTACTGCTGACATTGTGATGTCCCCCTTGTTAATGTTCATACATATACTTACGAATCCAGCGGCTGTTCACCATGAAAAAGACACGTGTTAACGGGCCTTTACGCATGAGACGCCTGGAGACGGTTCGCACTTCCTGCTGCTCACTCACTTTGGGATCCGATAAATACAGGGCTACCAATCCTTCAATAATCATACGATGAAAGGAAGTTCCCGGGATGCTGTCGACATCCCTGCGTGCCCAGTCCACAATCTGCTCGATTCGCTCATACATCGTATCCGGCGAATCGTAATAATTGCAGAAATTCAGGTCACCGCCGCGGCGGTCTTCCTCCTGGTCAATCACATAATCCAGCATAATATGCAGACAGCATACATGCGGGAAATATGCGGAATAGACCTGCTTGGCACCTGTATCATCCAGACCGAAGCCGCTTGCCGCAAGAAACAGCATAAACACACCCAGAGTCGATCCTGTCGCAGCAGCAAATTCATTCCATTGCAAATGAGGAGTACGGTATTTATTTTCCGACCACCAGTTAAGCAGTGCAGACTCTCTCAGCTCAGGAGCAATATGTTTGTGCACCTGCAAGTCACAATATAATCCTACCAGATCACGTACGTAAGGAAGTACTGCATCATAATCAGGAAGCTTGCGTATGTTCTGCTGGCATGTTGTCACCAGCGCTTCCAGATAGCCACCATCCTCCTGCTCACTTCGCAGCCTGTAGTAATTCACCGGCTGCGCATCCGGCGTAACTGCGTCCAGCATCGATTGATGCAGCAGACGAAAGTCATCCGGGTCCATTGATGTACTGCGATCACACAGATTATCCAGATAATCACTAATGGTCTGAAACGCGACGATCAACGGAAGCAGAATATGACGCTGGGATATGTTGGCCACCGCATAGATGGCTCCCCCTTCACAGTGAAACTGCTTGGTAGCGATACTTGCAAGCGCCTGTTTCCTGAGTTCCTCGTCCGGCATACGTTCTGCCATACTGCGCCAGACGTCCAGCTCCTGGCGTACCTCCGGCAAACCATACTTATACACCCGCTGCATCAGCGAGATCGCATTGCGGGGAAACGGGTAACGACTTTGCATCATATCATTCAATGGGCTGCCTCCACTTGGTTGTCTGTTGAACCTATCTCCATTATCATACATCATATTATTTACTCCCACAACGTGGCAACCCGTTTCGTCACACTGCGCCAGACCGGGTTTTTCGGTCATTTTCCTCCTTTTGACAGGCGTTGTGGGGAACGATAAACAAACCCACATTTTTCACAGGAAAAGGTAACATAACGAGATTAGATTAGTTGTTTTTCCGGATTCGATTTACCCAAACATCGAATTACTCAACAATATAATCCAAATGTGAAATTGACGTTACATAATACCCATTACCCTGTTTTTTCGTGCCGTTTCGTTATTTTCACAAAAATAAAGCGGGCCCTGAGATGATCTCCTTGCCCACTTTATTTTTTGACCTTCAAAAAACAGGGTCACGGGTATGTTCTTGTCTGCCTGCTGATATCAGTTCAGCACGGTTTTCTGTAAAAATTCCTGTGTACGCGTTTCCTGGGGAGCGGTAAAAAACTGCTCGGCAGATGCCTTTTCGACAATATTGCCGTCATGCAGCAGGACTACCGTATCGGCAACTTCCCGCGCAAAATTCATCTCATGGGTAACGACGACCATCGTCATCCCTTCTTCGGCCAGTTCCCTCATCGTCTTGAGCACTTCACCGACCAGCTCGGGATCAAGTGCAGACGTCGCTTCGTCAAACAGCATAATATCAGGCTTCATCGCCAGAGCTCGCGCAATGGCTACCCGCTGTTTCTGACCGCCGGAGAGCTTATTCGGATATACATCCGCCTTGTCTTCCAGATCGACTTTGCGCAGCAGTTCACGCGCTTCCTGTATGGCCTGCTGCTTGGGAACCTTTTTGACCATGATAGGAGCTTCGATAATATTCTCCAGCACCGTTTTGTGCGGAAACAAATTGAAGTGCTGGAACACCATGCCGACTTTTTCACGCACTTTGTTCAGATCATCCTTTTTCGGATCAATCTCCTTGCCTTCGAAGCGGATAATGCCGCCGTCCTTTTTTTCCAGAAAGTTCAGGCAGCGGAGCAGTGTACTTTTACCCGATCCGCTGGCTCCGACCAGACAGACAACCTCACTTTCGGCAATCGTAAGATCCACTCCTTTTAGAACCTGGAGTTCTCCGAACGATTTGGTCAATCCTTCGATCGATATCATTTCTTTTTCCGGCATCATCAATCATTTCCCTTCTGTACTGTGTCTCAGGATAGAGAATATCTACCGATAACTATCGTTCACTGACCGCCATTCTCCGCTCGAACATGCGTATCAGAAGTGTGAGAATACCGACCAGAATCAGATAATAAAGAGCCGCAATCAGCAGATAGGTCATCTCGTCAAAGTTGTTGGAGCCAAGCGTGGTCGCTACGTTGAACAATTCATTCATGGAAATGAACGCCGCCAGCGAGGAGTCCTTGAGGCCGATTATAAACTGGTTGCCCAGCGGCGGCAGGGCTCGGCGGAGGGCCTGCGGTAAAATAATGCGTCGCATCGCCAGAGAAGGTTTCATCCCGAGCGAACGCGCTCCTTCCATCTGTCCTTTGTCAATCGACTGGATCGAACCGCGGAAAGTCTCGGCAATATAGGCCCCGTTATGAAAAGCCAGTGCCAACGAGGCTGCCCAGAAGTCTGGGATCAGGAACAATCCGCTCAGACCAAAATAAAGAATAAAGATCTGTACGATCAGCGGTGTGCCGCGAATCAGATAAATATATACATCTGCGATCAGGGTAAGTACCCGAAAACGCGAAAGCTTCAACAGGGCAAAAAACAATCCGATTACAATCCCGATCAGAATCGATACGACCGTAAGCTCTAGCGTAAGCAGCATCGCTTTGACCAGCAGATTGCTGCTGCTGCCAAACGCTTCAAAAAAGTGGGCAATTTCGTTCATCCCTTCACTTCCTTTCGCGGGGTTCATTGGTATGGGTGAGTAGTTTTACTTGAGCGTTACTTGGGTTTGACGGTAATGTCTTCATCAAAGTATTCGATGCTGATTCGCTTGAGTGTGCCATCCTGGCGCATATGCTCCAATGCTTCATTGATTCTTTTGAGCAGTATGGGATTGTCCATCGGCACCACTACAGCCTGTTCACTTCGTTCAATCAACTGCTGTTCTTTTACTTTAAAGCCTTCCTTGATCGCACTTTTGCCGGTAACGAAATCGGTAATGACAGCGTCATGGCGGCCATCGCTGAGCGCCTGCAGGGCCGTAATATCGCTGTCATATGTATTCACGTTATTTGTATAACGCTTGGCGATATCCATATAGGTAGAACCTTTGGCAACAGCCACTTCCTTGCCGGCCAGATCATCCGTGGTCTTAATATCACTATCCGGACGGGTGAAAATCTGCGGTCCCGAATAATAGTACGGCGTGGAGAAAAAGACTTCTTTTTTGCGCAGCTCATTGATCGTATGACTGGCAACCGCTGCATCGGCGCGCCCCGTTTTGACCCCCTGCACCAGACCCAGAAACTTCATGCGCTTGGGTATCGGTTCAAGTCCCAGCTCTTTGGCAATGGCGTTGCCGACCTCAATATCAAAGCCTGACATCGTCAGATCATCATTCAGATAGCTAAAAGGGCGGAATTCTCCTGACGCGGTAAAGATAAATTTGTCCTTCTCGATCAATTCGGTACCATCCGCCAACTTCTCTTTCTCTGCGCAGCCGGTAACCAGCAGCAGAACAGCCATCGGCAGCAGCAATATACGCCATAGGCTGTGCAGTAACTTTTTGTTCATCATCTGTCCCCCTCTCATCTTAAACATTCATTTTGAATATTTTATATTTACCCAACTTTGCTAAATATATGACATTAAAGAAATAATTGTATTATTTACTCGCAAGTGTCTTCTGTTATCTGCTGTTAGGTTTATAACAATCTGGAATACCGCCGTAATCTCTATATTAGAGATCAAAGCACGTTTACCGGATTCCAACCGGATTACCGGCCCACTCCTGTATTGGACAGCAGGACCAGTAAGCCGGCAGGATCGACTCCGATAGATGCTAAAATACGGTTAAATTCAGAAAAGGACCGGCAGCTGCTGCACCCCATATACCATTGGACTTGGCAGCAGCTTCAATTCCTGTCCCTGCTTGGCATGAAGATCAGGAAAGCGGTCCAGCAGTACATTCAAAGCTGTACGTGCTTCCAATCGTGCCAGCGGAGCGCCCAGACAGAAATGCACCCCCATACCAAAGGCCATATGTTGGTTGGGGTGACGATCGATCCGGAACTGGTCTGCCGCTTCAAACTTATGCTCATCACGGTTGGCAGAGCCCATCCAGGCGGTAATCAGCTGGTCTTTGCGGATCAGCTGACCGCCCAACTCCACATCTGCTACAGCTTTGCGTACCATACCCTGTACAGGTGAACGATAACGAAGTGATTCTTCAATCGCCGTATCCAGCAGTTCCCGATTGTCTGCCAGCTGGCGCCAGCGTCCCGGCTCTTCGGTCAGGCAGATGATTGCATTGCCGATCAGGTTGGTCGTCGTCTCATTACCGGCGACCAGCAGCAGCAGGCAAAAGCTGAGCAGATGCGGCAGATCCAGCTTCTCCCCCTCCACTTCGGCAGCCAGCAGAGCCGATACCAGATCCTGCTGCGGCTGCTGTCTCCGCCGCTCAATCACCTGCATAAAATAGCCGTACAGCTCCCGGGAAGCCTGATTTTTGCGGGCTGCGAGCTGCTGCGGGGTTTCTTCCGTACCGCTGAAGCCTTCCACCAGCGTATCCGACCATCCTTTGAACAGAGCGCGGTCTTTTTCTTCTACACCAAGCAGCTCAGCAATAACAATGACCGGCAAAGGGAAAGACAGATCGCGGATAATATCCATCCCTTTTGCTCCCTCTATCTGATCCAGCAGTTCATGCGTAATCTCGGCAATACGCGGACCCATCGCTTCGACAGCTCTCGGGGTAAATGCCTTGTTTACGATGGAACGGTATTTTTTGTGCTTGGGCGGGTCCATCATGAGCAGCATGTCTGACTGCTGGCCATCCATACCCCGTCGGGTCTGCGAACTGAATGATTTGTAATCGGACATGACGCGGTGTACATCTTCGTACAGAAATACATCCCAGCTTCTTCTTTCCTCATCATAGTGAACCGGGGACTGCTGACGCATCTGGGCATACCATGCAAAGGCTGAACCTGTCTCTTTGACGCCCCGGGGAACGATCATATTGGGGGATAGCATTGCGGATGCTTCCGAATTTGAATCCATTATATTTTCCTCCCTGCTCATACTCATCGGTAGAGATGTCGGTACATCCCGTATGTGTGGGCATACGTTCATCTTTACTTGTACTGACCCTTAAGGCCAGTTTTTGCAACATCTTTTTCCCGATTTTGCTCAAGATATTGGAGAAATAATATATAAAGGTTGCTGGCTAGTTGTTTGTTGTAGTGACTGTTTATAAAAAAGCAACGATGTTCAGTTCCTATTCCTTCTGATCTGCTGGCAGCTCATTTTATTGCCAGTATGGTCAATCAGTTTGTTGCAGTCAGATACCCACTTTATTACCGGATCAGGAAACACATATTGTTATCAGTAAGTAGTATATTATGTATACAAGATTTTTGGCACAAAAAAAGCACAAGCTCCTTGAGAACAAGGAGTCTTGTGCTGTAACTAACATATGGATGACTACTCTAAGATGTTCAATGTATAAGTGATCCGCTAGCGGATATCAGTCTTATAATTTTACAACGTTAGCTGCTTGAGGACCGCGGTTACCTTCAGTAATGTCGAACTCTACTGCTTGGCCTTCGTCCAAACTTTTGAAACCGTCGCCTTGAATTGCAGAGAAGTGTACAAATACATCTTCGCTACCTTCAACTTCGATGAAACCGAAACCTTTTTCTGCATTAAACCATTTAACTGTACCTTTCACGTAAACAACCTCCTAAAATAGCGCCATCTGTGACGCATGACTTTATTATATCGCAAACGATTTCAAAATGCAATGAAGTTAAAGCGTTTTGATTTGCAATTCCCGGGGGCAAAGGGTATGATTTTAGCAAAAGAACAGGGAGCTAATGAAATGATCAAAAAACATCTGATTTACAAAAAAGACAACTGGAACATGATGACCGTAGAAGTGAATGGGCGCGAGCTGATTTTGCGCGAGATCTCCGATGAATGGGGCGAGGAGACGCATAAATTCATCAGTCGTCCGGAAATGATGCAGTGGGCAAGTGACCGTTTTCCCAAGGAAAAATTCGATACGGAAGCGGAATGGGAAGAACTGATGAACGCCTTCCGGGAGGTCTGATTCGCCGGATGAACTATACTGCTATTGTTATTTTTATTATCCTTGCCTTTGTGCAGGGTTTTATATTGATTGCCTACAAGAACAGCATTCCGCCGCAGTTCAAGCGCTGGCTGGCCATCTTCGCCATCGTGATGCTGCTGCTGGCCTTTTTCCTGATGATCTGGGGAATACTGATGGCTGCCAATCCGGGCACATAAAGCTCTACACTTGGCTTCACTACACCAATGATCTGAGGAGGAATTACGTATGCAGAAAGTACTGAAACGTTCCGAGGTATCTCCGGAAAACTGCTGGAATCTGAATGATATGTTCGCAGACCAGCAGGCCTGGGACCAGACTTATGATGAAGTAAAATCCATGCTGCCCGAAGCGGAGCAGCTGCAGGGCAAGCTGAATACAGCAGAAGCGGTCAAATCCGCTTTTGAACTGGAAGATCGTGTCTCTCTTCAGGTCGAACGTCTATATGTCTATGCCCATATGCGTCAGGATGAGGATACCGCCAATCCTACATATCAGGCACTCACCCAGAAGGCCAAAAAAATCAGCGTGGATGCCAGTCAGGCTCTTTCCTTTATTACGCCGGAGATTCTCGGTCTGTCCGACGAAAAACTGGACGAGCTGCTGAATGCTGCCGAACTGGAATCTTACCGCTTCACCCTGCAGGAAATGAAACGTGAGAAAGCGCACGTATTGACCCAGGCGGAGGAAGCATTGCTCGCTCAAGTGGGCAACCTGTCCCAGGCACCGCAGACCATTTTTGGCATGCTGAACAATGCGGATCTGAAATTCCCCAATATCATCGATGAAAATGGCAATGAAGTGGAATTGACGCATGGCCGCTATATTCAGTTCCTGGAAAGCCCGCATCGTGAAGTACGTGAACGTGCCTTCAAAGCCGTCTACTCGACATATGCTCGCCAGAAAAATACGATTGCCGCTACACTGAGCGCCAATGTAAACAAAAATATCTTCTACTCTACGGTGCGCAAGTATCCTTCCGTGCTGGAAATGTCGCTGTATGGTGACAATATTCCCAAGGATGTATACACGAATCTGATCAATACCATTCATGAAGGTCTGCCGATTATGCATCGCTATATGGCGCTGCGCAAAAAGCTGCTCGGCGTGGATGAGCTTCATATGTATGATCTGTTCGCCCCGCTCGTGGAAGAATTTAAAATGGATATTACTTATGAGGAAGCCAAAGCGATCGTCGCCGAAGGACTCAAGCCGCTCGGTGACGACTATCTCACTTCCCTGAACAAGGGTTATAACGAAGGCTGGATTGATGTCTACGAAAATGAAGGCAAACGTACCGGCGCTTACAGCTGGGGCGCTTATGGCACACATCCGTATGTGCTGCTGAATCACAAGGATAACCTGAACAGCATGTTCACACTGGCTCACGAAATGGGTCACGCGCTGCATTCGTATTATTCCGACAATGCGCTCTCCTATCGTGATGCACAGTACACCATTTTCCTGGCTGAGGTCGCTTCCACTACCAATGAAGCGCTGCTGATGGATTATCTGCTCAAGAAGTCCACAGATCCAAAAGAAAAAATGTACCTGCTGACCTATTATGCGGATCAGTTCCGTACCACCGTATTCCGTCAGACGATGTTTGCCGAGTTCGAGATGCTCGTACATGCCCGCGCCGAAGCCGGAGAATCGCTGACTCCGCAGGAATTGTCCAAAATCTACTATGACCTGAACGTGAAGTATCATGGTGAAGGCATGACCGTAGATCAGGATATCGAAATGGAATGGGCACGTATCCCCCATTTCTACAACAGCTTCTATGTGTACAAATATGCGACAGGATTCTCCGCAGCGACCAGCTTCTCCAAGCAGATTCTGGAAGAAGGCCAACCGGCTGTCGATCGCTACCTCGGCTTCCTAAAAAGCGGCGGCAGTGACTATTCCATCAATATCCTGACCAAAGCAGGCGTGGATATGTCCACTCCGGAACCGATTCGCGAAGCGATGAGCGTATTTGAGAAGCTGGTCAGCGAGATGGAGCAGCTGGCGAAATAATACAACTTCTCCCCCAGCGATTAATTCGTTTCCAGCTTTTTATTCGTATCCTTTTTAATGGTGCCAAAT
The DNA here is from genome assembly GCF_000971965.1 of Paenibacillus wulumuqiensis. GTDB lineage: Bacteria > Bacillota > Bacilli > Paenibacillales > Paenibacillaceae > Saccharibacillus > Saccharibacillus wulumuqiensis. The sequence continues at coordinate 257,079 of NZ_LAQP01000014.1, read as the reverse complement.
AAAGCAAGCAGGAAATGTTTATGTCAGGTCCGAATACTTTATATAAGTGAATAAGGTGTTTGCTGACCTTAGACGATCTCGAAGGGGGTTATTTTAGAATGAAATTTCAATGGCTATTAATTTTGGGACTGATTTTTGCGCTGATCATTGCGGTGTTTGCCGTCATTAACGTAGATCCGGTACAGGTCAATCTGCTGTTTGATATGGTACAGATTCCCCTGATTCTGCTGATTCTGGGCTGTGCATTGGTCGGCGGTCTGATTGTCGGCTTTTATGGCATCTACCGTCAGTATCGTCTGCAGCGTCAGATCAAGATGCTTCAGGCGCAGGTTGCCGAACTGAACGCCGGATCGGTAACAGGTGACCGTACCTCCATGAATGATGTGAACTTTGATGCGATGCATGATACGACAGAGACTGCTTCGTCATCGCATTTCTCGGAACGCAAATTATAATCCAATTCCGCTCTACCGTATGGAAAAATCCACTTGCTTCCCGGCAATCTGTATCTCTGCCGGACAGTAAGTGGATTTTTCATGACAACGCCTTTATCCATTTTTTCACATATATTCGTTTCATCTACATTAGTTAAGATCAAAGGAGATTGCCCATGTCCATTACAATTAACCGTGAATATACCCTGTCTCTGCTGCAGGAACTGCTGTCCACTCCAAGTCCTACCGGCTATACCCACCATCTAATCGAGCGTCTTCGTGCAGAAGCAGACAAGCTCGGTACTACCACCTCCCTTAATCATAAAGGCGGTCTGATCATTACTCTGGATGGACAGGATCATTCCCGGACGATCGCTCTTAGTGGTCATGTCGATACCCTGGGCGCCATGGTACGGTCGATCAAGCCGGAAGGCACGATTCGTCTGAGCATCGTCGGCGGCTTCAGTATGAACAGCATCGAGAATGAATACTGCACGATCCATACCCGCGGTGGAAAGACTTATACCGGCACGATTCTGACGACCAAGCCGTCGGTGCATGTGTATGATGATGCCGAACAGCACAAGCGTACCGAAGAGAATATGGAAGTCCGTATCGATGAGCTTGTCTCTTCCAGGGAAGATGTGGAACAGCTGGGCATTATGGTCGGTGATTATATTTCCTTTGACGCGCGTCCGGTCATTACGCCAAGCGGCTATGTGAAGTCCCGTCATCTGGATGACAAAGCGAGCGTAGCTGCGCTGTTCGGATTGCTGGAATCGGCGCATACCCATAACTGGAAGCCATCGCACCGGGTACAGATCCTTATTTCCAACTATGAGGAAGTCGGTCATGGTGCCGCTTATATTCCGGGTGAAATCGATGAAATGATCGCTGTCGATATGGGCTGTATCGGTGATGATCTCAGCTGCAAGGAAACAGACGTCTCTATCTGTGTCAAAGACGCGACAGGCCCGTATGATTATCATATGACCGGCAAGCTGGCTGATCTGGCACGTGCGGAGCAGATTCCATTTGCCCTGGATGTGTATCCTCATTACGGGTCGGATGCTTCGGCTGCTCTGCGTGCCGGCAACAATATCCGGGCGGCACTGATCGGTCCGGGTGTTCATGCTTCACATTCGATGGAGCGTACGCACAGTGATGCCATTATCAATACCGCTCGTCTGCTGGGTTCTTATATTACGGCTTGAGATGGTTGTTAGTTGAGTGATTCTGAAGGTGCACTGCGGATCTGTAATGACTGTTATTCGCTCTTGCGGATGCTATTTCCCATGGTTAACAGTATCGTTTGGCTATTGAAATGATGCAGCATAATTATACTCTTGTCCGAGTCTCCAAATAACAGTTGTCTGATTATACAGGCAGATTATCATTAAAATGACATACCAAAAAACCCTCTGTTCCGCATATTCTCCATAAGAGAATCCTGCGTAGAACAGAGGGTTCTTTGATTATTGCCTGTCTATTTGGAGCTGATAAGTGACCTGTATATTACTGCTGCTCGATTTTTTCGGCAAGTTCATTCAGATAGGTCCAACGTTCCATTAGCCGTTCCATCTCCTGCTCGGCTGCGGCCTGTTCGGCCATCAGTTCCTGCAGACGTACCGAATCGTTGAAGGAAGCTTCCATCTCGGTGGTGATCCGGCTCAGGTTCTGTTCGGCCGCTTCGATCATGCTGTCGATCTGCTCGTATTCCCGCTGTTCCTTATAGCTGAACTTCAACTTGTCTCGGGAAGTACTGCGTCTGCCCTGCTCTGCCGTATCACCGGCTGCTGCAGGAGCTGCATTGTTTTTGCCTACAGCAGCTGTGATCCCCTGATCATTCCAAGCATCTGTTTTGGCCTGGTGAGCGGTACGTTCTTCGTATTCACTGTAGTTGCCGGCATGAATACTGACGATACCGTTTCCTTCAAAGGCAAAGATCTTGTCGCAGGTGCGATCCAGGAAATACCGATCATGGGATACGACCAGCACGACGCCAGGGAAGTCATCCAAATAATCTTCCAATACGGTCAGTGTCGTAATATCCAGATCGTTGGTCGGCTCATCCAGCAGCAGCACGTTCGGTGCGCCCATCAGCACACGCAGGAGATACAGTCTGCGCTTCTCTCCGCCTGACAGTTTGGCAATTGGCGTCCACTGGGCCGAAGGGGTGAACAGGAAGCGCTCCAGCATCTGGGAGGCGGTTACGGAGCTGCCATCCGATGTACTGACCACTTCTGCCACTTCCTTGATATATTCGATCACCCGCATCGTCTCATTCATTTCCTGATGTTCCTGGGTAAAGTAGCCGAATTTGACGGTCTGTCCGGCAATTACGCTACCGCTGCTCGGTGTCAGGCGGCCGGAAATGAGATTAAGCAGCGTTGACTTGCCTCGTCCATTCGGTCCGACGATACCGATTCGGTCGCCAGATACGGCATGATAGGTCAGATCGTGAATCAGTTCGCGTCCACCGAGGCTTAAGGAGACATGATCCAGTTCGACAATCTGCTTGCCCAGACGGGAGGAGACGGTTGATACTTGCATCGATTCATCCCGGCGGCCGGGTGCATCATTTTTGATTTGTTCGAAACGGTCGATCCGTGCCTTTTGCTTGGTCGTACGTGCTTTGGCCCCGCGGCGAATCCAGGCCAGCTCGCGCCGGAATAGATTTTGCCGTTTGTCCTCGGCAGCCGCTTCACGTTCTTCCCGATCGGCCTTGAGCTCCAGATAACGGGAATAGTTGGCTTCATAACGATACAGCTGACCATGATCCAGCTCCAGCATGACAGTCGCTACACGATCCAGGAAATACCGGTCATGCGTAATCATCAGCAGTGCGCCGCGCCGTTTCTGCAGATACTGCTCCAACCATGTCACCGAATCATGATCAATATGGTTGGTCGGCTCATCCAGAATGAGCAGTTCTGCCGGCTGGATCAGCGCTGAAGCGAGAGCTACCCGCTTGCGTTGACCGCCGGACAGTGTACCCATCAGAGCGTCATAACGGCTGATTCCGAGCTTGGACAGAATGTTTTTGGCTTCACTTTCCAGCGACCAGGCATCCAGACGGTCCATATCCTGACTGATCTGCACGAGACGGTTCTGTACATCCGTATCTTCCGGATGCAGCTCCAGCTGCTCCATCACATTCATATAGGCGCTGACCGTCTGCAGTTCTTCTCCGCCACCTTCAAATACCTGGCGGAGTACGGTTGCTTCAGGATCATAAGGCGGATTCTGTGCCAGATAGCGGATGCGTACGCTGTTATTGACCACGACGTTGCCGCTGTCCGGTTCTTCCAGACCTGCGATAATTTTGAGAAAAGTCGATTTCCCCGTACCATTTACGCCGATAATGCCAATCTTGTCGCGATCCTCCATGCCAAAGGATGCGTTATCAAACAATATTTTATCGCCAAAGCTTTTGCTCAGCGCTTCTACCGTCAATATGTTCATGTGGACTCACCTTCTTGGGAACGTTGTCCCGCTAATTGATCTTCCCTGTTAATCTGCTGCATGCACCCTTCCAGAAATAATCCGGCCACAAACGAGGTGCGCTCATGCAGCTCCTGTTCCGTAAACTCGGGGTTGAACATAATATCCATCTTGACCCGGTCCAGCATCCCGATGTAGGATTCCGCACACCAGCGCGGCTGCTGTACATTGCTGTCGATAAGGATCTGCTGTACAACCTCCATATACCGGAAAATAAAATCACGCATGTAGGCCATCAGTTCCGGATCATTGTTCGGTGCACGGAACACGAGCTTGGTATACTTGCGCCGTTCAAAATGATACGTCGTATGATGGGCTGCAATCACATGCAGTTGGTCCGCCAACTGCTGACAGTGCTTCAGCGCTTCCTGCAGCTTCTCCAGGAACTGCTCACAGTCGCGCCGGGTGACAGCCAGACACAGTTCCTCTTTACTTTTAAAATATAAATATACCGTTCCCTTGGCAATTCCGGCCCGATGCGCGATGTCTGAAATTTTCGTCTCGTAAAAACCGTCCAGTCCGAAAAGTTCATAGGCAGCGTCCAGTATAAGTTCAAGTTTGTCTCCTGTTGTGCCGCTCATCCGCCCACCTCCTCTATCTACAGCTTACCCCAATCCGGTGCAGGCTTAAGCTAAATTAAAAATAACAGCGCAGCCGCTCCACCCATAATGGAGCTGACCGCATTGACCATATCATTATTCATCCACCGCCAGCCGCGATCATATACGGTCGGCTGACCACAGTGAATACGGGTCTCCACCTGCTTGCCACATACTTCACAGCGGTACATCAGCTGTACGGTCGCGCCCAGATAAGAATCGGCAAAACAGCCCACCAGACCGCCGACGAGACCAGCCGCCAGCATCAGCCAGCCGCTGTTCAGCCAAGAGGATTCCATCGCCATACTGCTGGCAGTCGGCAGCGGCGACAGGGTCGCAAACAGCCAGGCCGCTAGGCCGATAATGAGACCCGCGAGAACCGCAGCTGTCGTGCCGCGCACCGAGACGCCGCCCGATGCTCCTGGCTCCAATACACGGCCATTCAGCACGGAACGTGGCGGCCTGCGGCTGAGACTGCCGATCTCGGTTGCCCACGTATCGGCGGTCACGGTAGCCATAATGCCGATAAAAGCAAGCGTCCAAGCCGGATGCGGCCAGATGGCATTGCCGATACAGAGCAGCATGCCCAGCCCGCCATTGGCAAATACCTGCCCCGCATCCCGGCGGGAACCTTTAGCGTAATCCTGTTCGATCTTGCGCTTGCGTTCCCTTTTCATGCGGGATAATACGCTGCCGCTGATGAAGAACAGAATCAGCAGACCGAACCAGAACAGATTGCCTGCTCCGTAGTATACGGTTCCCATTACCATCGCCGCGAGCGCGCCGGAAGTCGACAGCCAGTGCTTGTGATAACCGAGCGCCGCGAGCAGACCGGCGCATACGAAGCCAATCAGCCAATCCATCATTATTCCGTGATCCGGCAGGTTCCCAAAGACGTACCTGCATAGATCAGTTCGAATGTATCACCGGCTGCGACAGGGCCTACACCTTCCGGTGTACCGGTGAAAATAATATCGCCCGCTGCCAGACCATATGTCTCACCGATATGCGCAAGGATCGTATCCAATGGGAAAATCATATTACGTGTCGATCCCAACTGTACCTGCTGACCGTTTTTGAGCAGCGCAAACTCCTGATTCAGCCAGGCATCATTGTCCGGGAAAGGAATAAATTCCGTTACCGGCGCCGAGTTTTTGAATCCTTTGGCTGCGGTCCATGGGTGCCCTTTTTGCTTGAGCACCGTCTGTACATCACGCAGGGTAAAATCAATGCCCAACGCCAGACCATCCACGAGCTGCTCGGCTGTCATGCCCGGCTCATAATCACGACCGATCCGTACGACCAGTTCTGCTTCGTAATGAATGCCTCCCTGATTAAAAGGAAGCTTCAATTCGGCACCCTCCAGCTTCACGGCAGCATGGGAAGGCTTCAAAAAGATCATCGGTGACGTAGGAACTTCATTGCCCAGTTCCTCGGCATGAAGACGGTAATTGCGGCCTACACAGTATACGTTTTGAATGGCAGTCATTGAACATTCTCCTCTGTATATGAATTGGTTCGATCTATGCAAGCTGTGAAAGCTATGAGATGGCGTTTCCTTTGACATCAAATCGGATTGTACCAGACAGCGTCTGCAATCGTCTCAGCAGCGCCTGAGCCTGTTGTTCAGGCATCGGCACTGGTTGGCCCAGATTAGCCGCATAAGGAATAACCTGCATGCTGCAGTCTCCCTTCACCGTGCATTTTGCCTGGAATACCGCGGTATCCCACGTTTTCTCTGTCAGGGAACGGGTGAAAATGAAATTGCCAGTGCTGTAGGCGATCCATTTGCCCTTGTACTGCTCCAGTCCCTGGAGCACATGCGGATGTCCACCAATGACCAGATCGGCTCCGGCATCGACAAAGCGATGGGCCAAATCGTTCTGATGCGCTGCTGTTGTATCCGAACGTTCTACGCCCCAGTGAGCGATAACAACGACCAGATCCGCCTCACTACGGGCTTCACGGATAGCCGTTTCTGCAGCGGTGGCATCGTAGGCAGTTGCTACGCCAGGCTGATTGGTTCCGGCATTCCAACTGGTCTCCGGAATAACACGGCTGAAGCCGAGCAGTGCGATTTTGATACCTTTGCGCTGGAAATAGACAGGCTGATAGGCACGCTTGCTGTCATTGCCTGCGCCTACATAGCTGATCCCACTGCTGTCCAGCTGGCTGATCGTATCCTGAAGCCCGGTAATGCCCTGATCCAGAATATGATTATTCGCCAGATTCACCGCATCAATACCTGCTGCGGCCATATGCGGAAGGGCCTGGGGGGACGACTTGAAAGCATAGGTTTTATCCGCAGCCGTGGTCGCCGAATCCGTTACCGGCGTCTCCAGATTGACGACCGACAGATCGTCGGATGTGAAGAGCTTGTGAATGTACTCATACGGATAATCATATCCCTTTTGAGCCAGCAGTTCACCGACTTTACCGGAAAACATAACGTCGCCGCCAAAGTTCATCGTAATGGTCTGTCCGGATAGTGCTGTATCGGTCGCAGGCTGCAGGCCTTCGGAAGGCTCGGCGGATAATTTGTCCGGCTGTCCCTGTGGGGAGAGAGTCTGATCGGACTCTCTATCGGCATGAACCGAATCGGCGGCCGAAGATTCTGATTGGTTGGCAGATGGTGCTGCGGTATCTTTGACAGAATCTGCCGCTGCTGCCATCTGGTCAGACACATCCGATAACTGCCCCGACCAATCGACAGGCTGTTCCGCTGCCGGGAAATCGGCTGCCGTCTGTTGTTCCTGTGGTTGTACAACGTGCAAGTAATACGCTCCGACCAGGACAATCGCAAGTGCGAGTACGGTATTCAGCATCACCCATAGCCGAATCCGGCGTCTGCGCCGTCTTTTGGTATCCAGTCTCTGTTGACGGGATTGTTCTGATCTTGTGGTATACATAAAATACTCCTTTGATGATACGTCCTGTCTATTATAGCAGGTTACACTTACAGGCGGAAAGCACAGAGCGTATGGCCGAATTATAAACGGGATACGTGTCAGATACATATCCTATAGCTGATATCGCGATAGATACTGCCACTGCTGCATCGGCAAATTGAGGTGTATTATTCTGCACATACAAAAGCCCTTCATTATGAACATGAAGGGCTTTTGCTGTATGACTTTATTCATTCATTCTGTTCATTCGTTTTATTCATTAAATGAAAGATTCTGCAGCCTGGATATTCCGGTTGAATGATACGATGATCCATTCTGCAGAACCCCTGGCTGATTAGCGTACCCAGTTTAGCTGCTGCACAACACGCTGGGCTTCTGCAGCAGCTGCATCGCGGGCTGTACGGATACAGTCAGGCAATCCGACACCATCATAGCCGGCACCCAGCACAATCAATCCTGGACGCCGCTCCGCCAGTTCGGCGCGCAGTGCCGCAATATGATTCATGTGACCCACCGGATACTGCGGCATCGAACGATGAAGCCGTGTAATCTCTGTAAAAATCGGCGTTGCCTCAATTCCCATCAGTTCTTTCATATCATGAAGAACGCGGCGGGTAATCTCCTCATCACTCTCATCGACAACCTCTTCATCCCCTGCACGGCCTACGTAGAAACGCATCAATACACGATCATCCGGGCTGGTATGCAGCCATTTGGTCGATGTCCATGTACATGCGGTAATCGTACGTCCTTCCTTGCGGGGTACGAGGAAGCCGGAACCGTCATATTCAGTCTCGATATCCTTGCGGTCAAAAGCCATGACCACATTGGCGACCGATACATAATTAATCCGGTCGAGTGCTGCCGTATCCACATGAGGCTGCAGCAGCGGAGCAGCGGCAAAAGCCGGTACCGTTACAATCACATGCTCTGCTTCCAGTATACTGCCATCACTCAGGCTGACCGTATAGCGGCTATTATTATACTCAATCGACGCCGCTCCCGTATTCAGCTTCAGCTGTACCGAATCGGCCAGCGACTGCTCCAGACGTTCGGTCAGACTCTGCAGTCCGCCCCGAAAAGTGTAAAAAGCGCTCTTCTTGGTGCCTGTATGCGTCTCAACCGGCTTGCGCCCGGTGTTCATGCCTTTGATCAGACTGCCGTACTCGCGTTCCACCGCGCCGAACTGCGGGAATGTCGCCTGCAGGCTCAGCTTGCGCGTATCTCCGGCATAGATGCCTGCCAGCAGCGGCTCGGTTACATTTTCCAATACTTCTTTGCCCAGACGGCGCTCGATAAAGTCGCCCAGCGACTCATCTTCCCCGTCCATTTTCGGCGGCAGCAGGAAATCTTCCAGTGCGCGGATCTTGCCGTCCATCGAGATCAGATCGCTTTCCATAAATGGACGCAGTTCGGTCGGGATGCCGAGCACCAGACCCGATGGCATCGGATGCAGCTTGCCATCATGAAGAATATAGGTTTTCTTGGCATTCGGATTGGTCGTTACCAGATCGTCTCCCAGTCCTACCTCCTCGGCCAGTTCGGTCATTGCCGTCTTGCGGGCCAGATAGGAATCCGGCCCTTTCTCGATCACAAACCCGTCACGATGCAACGTATGCACCTTGCCGCCGAGCGCTCCGGATTGCTCCACAACCGTAATCTGCGGTGTCAGCTGCTGTTCCATTAGAAATTTACGCATATAAAAAGCGGCACTCAGCCCCGTAATTCCGCCGCCTATCACTACGACACGACGTTCGGATGAAGTCATTACACATGCACCTCTTTATATTTGCGCAGCACTTCGTCAGCGAGCAGTTCCATGTATAACGGGTCCGTATTCAGGGAATCAATCCGCATCAGGCGCATATCGATCTCCTGTGCCAGCTCCTGGGCTTCGATATCCAGATCATATAGCACTTCCAGATGATCGGAGACGAATCCGATCGGAGCGACGAGTACGTACTCGACCTGCTCCTCACGCAGTTCCTGCATCGTATCCAGCACATCCGGTCCCAGCCATGGCTCGGCTGTACGACCGGCACTCTGCCAGGTGAACTGCCAGGATGGCACGTTGGCGCGCTCCGCAATCGCCGCTGAAGTCTCCAGCAGCTGATCACGGTACGGATCGCCCATACTCAGGATGCGTTCCGGCAGACTGTGCGCGCTGAACAGTACACGTACCTGATCGCGTGTAGCGCCCGCTTCTTCAAACAGCTCCAGCTTGGCATTGACACGATTGGACAGCGTCTCGATCAGCTTCGGATGCATATGATAGCTCTCGATAAACGAGATATTCAAATGATGCTCTTCGGCGGTCTGCTTGGCACGCTTGATATACGTACCTACACTCATCGTCGAATAATGAGGAGCCAGCACGATGCCTATCGCTTCGGTAATGCCTTCTTTTACCATTTGCTCCACACCGTCTTCGATAAACGGAAATGCATGCTTGAGCCCCTGGTAGCATACAAATTCCACATCGGTATCGGCTGCAAGCTCGTTCAGCGCGTTTTGCATACCGGCTACCTGGTTGTCCGTATTTTCACGCAGCGGGAATACCCCGCCGACAATCGCTTCATAGCGGTCTTTCAGTTCCTTGAGCTGTTCCGGGCTTGGCGCATTGCCCCGGCGAATATGCGTGTAGTACGCTTCAACATCTTCCAGGCTGGCAGGAGTACCATAAGACATTACGAGAACACCAATTTTTTTCTTTACCATTACAGATCACCTCAGTCAAAGTAGTAGACGGTCATTGGGATGTTGTACGCTGCTTCAGGACCTGTGCAGAATAGTCATGCACATAGTCGGTCAATTCTTTTAATTTATCAATCGAAGCTTCCGGGAACAGCCCGTGGCCGAGGTTGAAAATATAGCCCGGCTGCTGCAGTCCTTCATCGATAATGCGCTTGGCATGCTGATGAATCAGCTCGGACGGACCGGTCAGCACATAAGGGTCCAGATTGCCCTGTACCGCATAACTGCCGCCCAGTCGGCGGCGTCCTTCATTAATCGAGACGCGCCAGTCGAGACCGATCACATCCACCGGCAGACCATTCAGCTCCGGCAGCAGTTCGCCTGAGCTTACGCCAGGGAAATAAATCTTCGGTACATCCAGATCGCGCAGTTCATCAAAAATATACCGGATGGTCGGCAGTACATAGGTTCTGAAATCAAGTGGCGAAAGCGCACCGACCCAGCTGTCGAACAGCTGGAAGGCTTTGCCGCCGTTCTCCACATGCTTGCGCAGATAGGTGGCGACCATATCGCCCAGCTTGCGCATCAGACTGTGCCACAGTTCCGGCTCGCTGTACATCATCGTCTTGGTACGGATGTAGCTCTTGGATGGACGTCCCTCGATCAGATAACTGGCAATGGTAAACGGTGCGCCGGCAAAGGTAATCAGCGGCACATCCAGTTCCCGGTCCAGAATACGGATTGTCTCCAGCACATGGGACAGATCGCCTTCCACATCTATCGGGGTAAGACGTTCCACATCGGCTGCCGTGCGAATCGGGTTGTCGATCACAGGTCCGATATTTTTGACGATATCAAAATCAATGCCAATCGAAGCGACAGGATTCATAATATCCGAATATAAAATGGCCGCATCGACCCCCAGCTTGCGAACAGGCATCAGGGTCACTTCGGCCGCCAGCTCAGGCTGCTGACAGATTTCCAGCAGACTGTATTTTTCTTTGATTTTCTGATAGTCCGGATCATAGCGCCCTGCCTGTCTCATATACCAGACCGGCAGACGGTCGATATCCTGCTTGCGACAGGCGCGTATGAAGGAGTCATTATAGGTCATGAATGGGTCCTCCGCGTCAGTAGTTAATGAGCTTGACGTTCCTGCTGTCAAACACATCCAAATTATTTTCCGCAATAAAAATATTCACAAGTTAATTATGCGCTTTTTCCGGAGAGGTAACAACCTCCCTACTATGAATATCCAATGACAATCCTATGAACGGGGATGGACAAGCGAAGGGAGGCAAAAATAAAATAAATACAGCCGGAAGTTTCAATAGGTGAAAAAAGGTTTTATTTTTTTGCATTAATCTGCTATAACCCCGGCGGAGTGGGTATAAAATATGGTATAATTATAGAATGGACTTTTTTAAGGAAGTGAAACAGGATGCGCTTTTCAAAATCAAAATTGGCAGCCTGGCAGCTCAATCTGATGGTGCTGTGGTTTGGCCAATTTCTCGTTAACGCAGGTACGACGATGATCGTTCCTTTTATTGCCCTGTATCTGTCGCAGGACATCGGTGTGCAGGGTGAACATCAGATTGCGATCTGGTCCGGAGTGATCTTTGCGGCTAACTTCGTAACTTCGTTTATTTTTCAGCCACTCTGGGGCAAGCTGTCTGACCAGTACGGACGCAAAGTAATGCTGCTGCGCTCGGGCTTCGGGATGGCGATCGTATTTACCGCGATGGGCTTTGCCACCCAGGCCTGGCATCTGCTGGTGCTGCGGCTGATCAACGGGACGATCTCGGGCTTTAACCCGGCGTCCACCTCACTGATCTCCAGCAATACGCCCAAGGAAAAGATGGGCTTTGCGATGGGGATCAGCCAATCCGGTACCGTAGCCGGCAGCATTCTCGGACCGCTGATCGGCGGGATTATGGCGGATACCGTGGGGTTCCGCTATATTTTCTATATTACAGGCGCCTGTATTTTTATGGCGAGTCTGCTGGCCCTGTTCCTCGTTCGGGAGAAATTCGACCGCACTGCTGCAGCCCAGATGCCCAAGGTATCCGTATTATCCGGGCTGCGCGAGCTGAGTCTGACTCCGCAGCTGCCGGCACTGTTCACGGTCACCCTGCTGCTGCAGTTTGCCATGATCAGTCCGATGACCCTGCTGCCGCTGTATGTGCAAAAGCTGCAGGGCAGTGTGGAGAATCTCGCTTTCTGGTCAGGTCTTGTCAGCGCGGTGACCGGTCTGTCCAATATGCTGATGGCTCCGATACTCGGCAAAGTCAGCGACAAATATGGAGCCCACAGGGTACTTACCTTTTCCCTGATTGGCGCCGGGTTGATGCTCATCCCACAGGCTTTTGTGCAGGACGTCGGCCAGCTTATTGCCGTACGCTTCCTGATGGGTTTATGTATGGGCGGTCTGCTGCCAAGCGTCAATTCACTGATTCGATATTATACCCCGGACGGCATGGAGAGCCGGGCTTTCGGCTTTAACAGCAGTACAACCGCACTCGGCAATATGACCGGCTCCATCATGGGCGGTGTACTGGCAGGATTTATCGGTATCGAGGGGCTGTTCATCATGTCGGGGATCATGCTGCTGCTCAATATGCTATGGGTACGAACCAAACTGTATACCCGCCCAACTGCCGGCAAGCATCATCGTTCTGCTTAGACCGCGGATATGCCAACATTTTATTTTTTAGCATATTCTCCCATCTCCATAACGCAAAAAGAGGCTTCCGATCCCATCACCAGGATCGTGAAGCCTCTTTTTTTAGTGAATACTACATCAGAGTGAAGAAATGGGAATTGGGTCAATGGACGACCTTGAAGCCAGGGAATCCACCTTCTCTTCCATTGCGGATTTCCTGATTCTACCGGAGGACATGATCTAATCCCATTCTGTAAAGGATGCTGACTCACCTCTTCAGCATCAAGAAACAGCCGATTAACAAAGCGCTCATGCCGCCCTATGCAGCAGTCTGCTCAAACCCTGTATTAGATTAGCCTTTGACCCGTGCCAGTGCCAACCCATCAAAAGCCGGCAGCAGCGTTCCCGTCAGACGCGGATCGGATACAATGCGGCGGTTAAATTCGCGTACCGCCTGTATGGCAGGTCCATTACGGTCCAGATTGAGCGTTCTGCCCCGCAGCAGCAGATTATCTCCGGCGATAATCGCACCGGGGTTCGCCAGCTCGATAGCATAATCCAGATAATTCAGATAATTCAGTTTATCCGCATCAATAAAGAAGAAATCGAATCGCTGTCCTTCCTCCTTCAGCTGATGCAGACTTTTCATCGCCTCACCTACGCGGTACTCTACCTGATCACCGTATCCAGCCAGACGCAGATGCTCATGAGCCAGCTGGGCATATGCTGGCTGCAGCTCCAGCGAGACAATCTTCCCATCTTTCTCCAGTCCACGGGCCAAGCATACGCCGCTGTAGCCGCCCAGTGCACCGATCTCCAGCACCCGCTTGGCTCCGGATAGCTGGATCAGCATGGTCAGCAGCCTGCCGTAGCCCGGTACAACAGATACTTCGGGCATGCCTTTTTCACGAATCGTCTGTTTGATCTGCAGGAGCAGCTCATCTTCCTCGATCAGCTGCTCCATATATTCTTCTGCACCTATTACATTTCTGTCTGTCATCTCTTATTTAGCTCCTTCAATCCTAATCTTTCGTCCGAGTCTGCCGATACTGTACTGAGAGCCTGCAGACCGTCGAAATTCATTTTGCCGATGAATAAATAAATTCCGCCAAAATTTTGGAGAAACGTTTGTAAGTATTCCGGCATTCACCTATACTAGATTGTATGGTTTTGAGACCGAACTCACAAGTTGAATTGTGAAAAGCTATAGGAGTTGAACATATATAATGAAACAGCTGGAACTGATTGCAACCTGCCCGATGGGTATCGAGGCTGTGGTTGCACGTGAATTGAAACTGCTCGGTTATGAAGATACCCGCACCGAGAATGGACGTGTCCGATTTACCGGTGATTTTATCGATATTTGCCGCTGTAACTACTGGCTGCGTACAGCAGATCGGGTCGTCATCAAAATGGGTGAATTCCCGGCAACAACCTTTGACGAACTGTTTGAAGGGGTCAAAGCGATTCCATGGGCAGACTTTATCCCGGAAGATGGCGAATTTCCCGTATCCGGACGCTCCCAGAAATCGCAGCTCAGCAGTGTTCCGGCTTCCCAGGGGATTGTCAAAAAGGCAGTCGTGGACAAGCTGACTCAGACCTATGGTACCGAATGGTTCCAGGAAGACGGCGCTTTGTACTCGATCGATGTATCGCTGTATGAAGATACGGCGCTGATTACCCTGGATACCACCGGTCCTTCCCTGCACAAGCGTGGATACCGCAAGCATGCGACCGAAGCCCCGCTCAAGGAAACAATGGCTGCCGCACTGATCCTGCTCAGCCGCTGGGGCCCGCACCGCCCACTGTATGATCCATTCTGCGGTTCCGGTACCCTGCTGATTGAAGCCGCCATGATCGGCTGGAATATCGCACCCGGACTGCGCCGTACCTTCCCGTCCGAAGGCTGGAGCATTATCCCCGATGAACTGTGGGAACAAGCCCGTGATGAAGCATTTGATGCGGTCAAAGATGATATTCCACTGCAGATTACCGGCAGTGATATTGATCCGGAAGCCATCGAAATCGCCAAAGCCTGCGCCAAAAGTGCCGGACTCGGCAACGAGATCGAGTTCAAAGTAATGCCGGTATCACGCATCCAGCCGCAGGGCAAATTCGGCTGTATCGTTACGAACCCGCCATACGGCGAGCGTCTGAGTGAGAGTAAGGAAGTTGAAGCGATGATTCGCGATCTGGGTAAATCCTCGATTTACCTGCCGGACTGGTCCGTGTTTGTTATCACGCCAACACGTCATTTTGAACAGTTCTTTGGCCGCAAAGCAACCAAGCGCCGCAAGCTGTATAACGGCCGGATCGAATGTCAGTTCCTTCAGTATCTCGGTCCGCTGCCACCGCGTCCCAATAAGGAAGAATCCGCTGCACATTAATCATATGTTTATGGTTGGTGCTGCATCGCTGATTATCGGAAATACAAAATGATACAGCGGCGGAAGCAATCATTGCCCTGCCTGAAGCAGCAACGCCTGTACAGATGGCCTTGGGCCCTCTGCACACTATTATTTGTAAACGACAGATTAATTTGGAAAACAGAGTGTTAAATCCGGGTTACCGGTAGTACTCCATATTACACACCGCACAGCGGCGAATTCTGCTTATAGCAGCCCGGTTCGCCGCTGTGCTATGTGTTTACTTATCTTATTATGTAAACGCCAGGTAAGAAAATATTGCAGAACACCTGGCTTTTCAGCAAGGGGGCTATATTTTGGAATATCTATCTTCCCGTCCACAGCGAAAAAGCTGGCTTCAGCGTATACTGTGGCCCTTTGCCCCGGTCAGAATAGACTATCTTCTCTTTTTGATCCTGATGATGGGCAAATTGATTTATCTGCACAGTAACCTGCATGTGCAAAATATTGATATGAATACACTTGATAAAGTCACTGCACTCGGTTCGGTGCTGCTGGCTTCGTTCTGGACATTATGGCTGCCCAGACGAGGACGTATCGCCGCACTAATTGTACTGGATGTGCTGCTGAGCTTCCTCATGTTCGCGGATCTGGTCTACTTCCGTTATTTCCAGGATTTCATTACGATTCCGGTATTGATGCAGGCTGGTCAGGTCGAATCGCTGGGTGGCAGCATTCGTGAATTGATCCATACTTCGGATGTATGGCTATTCGCAGACTGGATCGTGCTGATCGGTGCGGCGGTATATGGAATCGTACGCCGAATCAGACGTCGCCGTGACTACCGTGCCGGCACGTACAGAGCGGATAACGGTTATGCGCAGAGCCGCAGCCGTCGTATCGTAACACGCCTTATTCAGGGAGCAGTGATTTTCGCGCTCGGATGGGTGCTGACTTTTGCCCCGATCAAATATGCCACGTCTACGTGGGCGGTTGGCTTGTTCGTCGGCAACTGGTGGAATATGTCGTTGTACAATGTAACCGGACTGCTCGGCTTCCATGGCTATGATGTATATCGTTATGCACAGGATCACTGGGGCAACGGCAACCAGCTGTCCGCCCAGGCGACAGACGAAGTCAAAGAGTGGTTTGACGACAAGCAGAAAAATCGTGCCCAAAAAGGCGACGATGCTCTGTTTGGTGCCTACAAGGACAGCAATGTAATCGTTGTGCAGGGTGAAGCATTTATGAACTTTGTGGTCGGCAAAAGCTTTAACGGCCAGGAGATCACACCCAATATCAATCGTCTGATGAAGAGCAGCATGTATTTCAGCCAGTATTATCATCAGACCGGACAAGGGCGCACATCCGATGCGGATATGGCTTCCAATGCTTCCCTGCATCCGCTGCCGACCGGTTCCATTTTCACCCGGTATGCGGATCATCAGTATGATACACTGCCATCGATTCTCCACAAAGAAGGCTATGGTTCGTATGTATTCCATGCCTATGAGCCAAGCTTCTGGAATCGCTCGGTCATGTACCAGAATATGGGCTATGACCATTTCTACAGCAAAGAGGACTTTACGATCGATGAACCGCTCGGCTGGTCACTCGGTGACAAATCCTTTTTCCGCCAGTCAATCGAGAAAATGTCTGCCGAAAAGCAGCCTTTCTACTCGTTCCTGATCACGCTGTCCAGCCATCACCCGTATACACTGCCCGCTTCGGTGCAGGAGCTGGATATGGGTGATCTGACCGGTACAACTTTTGGCGACTATATCCAGTCTCTTCATTATGTGGATGCCGCTCTTGGTGAAATGGAACAGGAAATGAAGGACAAGGGATTGTGGGATAATACGATCCTGCTGTTCTATGGCGATCATGACAATTCACTCAAGGACAAGGCACCGATGGAAGAATTTCTCGGCAAGCCGCTGACCGATCTGGATATGGAACAGCTCATGAATCAGGTACCGATGCTGATTCACCTGCCGGATGGCAAACATGCCGGTACGTACGACATTCCAACCGGACAGCTGGATATGACGCCATCGATCCTGCACCTGCTTGGTGTGAATGCCAGTCCATATTACCTGATGGGCAATGATATGTTCAATGATAAGGAAAAGAAACTGGTTGTGCTGCGTACCGGAGCCTTTGCCGATGGCAAAGTGTTCTACATCCCGTCAGCCGATGGTATCTTCGAACATGGTACCGCCTACGACATGAAGACCCGTGAGCTTACCGATGTCGAGCGTGCCCGTGACAGCTATGACGAAGCTCAGAAGCGGCTGAACGTCTCGGATGAAGTGATCACTCATGATCTGATTCGCGAGTTCCACAATGAGGCAGCTGCCAAATAAAGCAGCAGAGTCGATCATCCGGATACTGCCAAGCCTGTACTTCTGCTTTTTATAAAGTAATCCTAAACCAAAAAGCCTCCGTTCACTTCTCCCGCAGGAGTAGTAGAACGGAGGCTTTTGTTGATCATCACCACTGAATGCAGCCGTCTATGGCTGCTGAACTATCAGCTGTAATGGGAACGTTCGATTGCAAAGGATCAGACGCTACAGTTTATGCTTGAGCCGAAGGCTTTTTGACAAACTTGGCGACTTTCTCCAGTACTTCATCTTCGGTTGGAGCGCTGACGTATCTGCCATTGATAAATACAAAGGCACGCTTGGCGCAGGGCCCGCAGTAGGATTTGCAGCCGATCTTGATCTCGGCATCCGGTGCCAGCTTTTCGAGCTTGGGTAGTATCGTTTTCAGACGGATATGATTGCATTCATCACATACGCGTATATCGTTAGCCATGAAAATGTCCCTTCTTGATCATCTTAGTGGTGATGATGACCGTGGTCGCCTTTGGAAGGATTCGTAATAACAAAGCCTTCTTCTCCGGTGTACAGATAGTCGATTTTGACGCCATCCAGCCAGGATTCGTTAGGATCAACAGCCACATCAATTTCTTTATCGGTAGTTACGATGACTTCGTTCGCCTGCGGCTCGCCGAGGTCAAGACCATAATGCACATGGTCTCCGTGAGAATGCGTTACAAACACGCGCAGTTTCAGGCCTTCATTTTCCGGCTTGTCTATTTCTTTTTTCAGAACTTTGACAGCATTACGGGTAATTTTGACTTTCATGAGATCAGCTCCTTGGAATCAACTTGCCTGCAGCAGAGCAGGACACAATACTACTATTGTATAACCGGCATCTGCATTACGCAAGGATAAACCAGGCCTTAGCGCTGTGGATTATAGTCGATCGGTGCCAGCTTGGTCTCCGCTCTGGATACGAACCAGTTCATCATGAGCAGCGTCACTCCAATATCGTCAATCGGCATAAAAGGCATCACATCGGGCATTACCCAGTATACCAGTACCGGTATGGCAAACAGCAGTTTCTCCCGCAGCGGAAGCTCTCTGGAAGTCAGCAGTCCGGGCAGTTTTCTGAAAACATTCATCCATTGTTTGGCTGAGAATAATCGGGTCCATTTTGACAAGTCAGATCTCTCCCTTATATATGTGAATTAGAATTAATTTATCTTCCTGCAAAAAAAGACATCCTCACCGCACACCAAAAGCGTAGCTGACATAGGGACATCTCTTCGTATAATACGTTTGGCTGTCAAAAAGTTTCATTTTTTTGTATAAATTCATTTTAATCCGGGCTGAATAATTGTCTCCACATCCGCCATGGATAATAAAAAGGTCCATCCTGCTGGACAGCTAAAGACTTGCTGTACGAGGCGCCTGCAGCTGCCTGCTTGTACGTATACGACTGGTGCACTGTATTCGTATCATTCAGATGTACGAATATATAGAGGAATAAGGCCATCAGCAATGCGATAATCCTGTATTTCATCAGAAATACACCTCCTTTAGTCGTATAGTCCGTTCCTTTTAATTACTTACATAATTAACCATAGTATCTGGTAATATAAACGCTTCAACCAGTATTTGGAATTATAAATGCAGTTGATTTCCACAAAAAAGCGCCTCATCCACTGGATGGGCGCTTTGATTTATATCTGCATTTGGTCCATTATCCGTTATGTGCGGATTAGACGCTGTAGTTGCTGTTTTTGTTTGTGCCGGCTGGCGGCGTTGTACCTGTTTTGGCACCGCCTGTTGGTGTGGAAGATCCGGTCGATGTGCTGCTGGAAGATGAAGTCGAGCCAGCGGATACTGTAGAACCGGAATTGGAAGACTGCTCCGAACTGCTGTCTTCGTCCTGGCTTTCCTTGAACTCGGCCAGTTCTGTTTTCACTTCTTCGGTAGCTGTCTGAATCTGCTCTTTCCACTCTTTGGCTACGCCGATGGATTCTTTGACCACTTCGACCACCTCGCGGCCTTTCTCGGTAACTTCATGGCCTTTTTCGTTCATTACCGGTCCTTTTTCTTTGACCAGTTCAGCCAGTTCCATCAGGCTGGCACGCATTTCTCTGCCTGTTTTTGGAGACAGCAGTGCTGCTACCCCTGCGCCAATCAATGCTCCTGCGATCATACCGTATACCAGTTTCGATGTTTGCTGTTCCATTATTATCTCTCCCATTCTCGTAAAATGTACTCTGCTCTATATTACCCACATAGATAGCAATTATCCCACTTTTGTGAAAACGGACACATATTTATGTCTTTGGAATCAAAAATTCCGCCAAATACAGGCTCAACGGCATATGAATCCAGTACTGCTCATGTTTACATAAAACAGCCTTTTCCCGGTTGATCCCGAGAAAAGGCTGTTTTTTATTTCTGTATACGATAGACGCAGCATTGTCCGCCTTTGGCGATACATTCTGTGCGCGTCACCCGGGCGTCCAGCAGAGTCTCGAACAATTCCTGTTCACAATGACAGGCGACATTATATTGATCGGCCACCCGGTTGATCGGGCAGTTAAATTCATAGATCGTAAATTCATCCGGACGGGTCTGCTCATAACTCGCCATATAGCCGCTATTCTGCTGAATCTCGGTCAATGTGGCGACCCGCTCTCCCAGAGTCTGCTGTTCCATCAGCGGCTGGTAACGACTGAGCAGCTTGCGCTTGCGGCCTTCAAATACTCTGGTAATCTCTTCTTCTCCCAACTCATCCAGCAAATCGAGCGCCAGCTGGTGATAATTATGCGGAAAATGCTCCTCTGCCCGTTCACTGAGACGAAAGCGCAGATACGGTCGTCCTGTCGGAATCTTTACCGTCTCCGCCAGCAGCATGCCTTCCTGCTCCAGCGCCTGAATATGACGTCTAACCGCCATTTCGGTAAGATTCAGCTCACCGGCCAGATCGGCTACACTTGCCGGGCCCCGGGTTTTTAAAATCATCATGATGGTACGCCGGGTCGACGGCTCCTGGTTGGATTTCATCCCCTGACCCCCTTGCATTAAAATAAAAATGACCCTGTTCGCCGTTGTCAGCGAAAAGGGTCACATCATCCCTTTAATAATACCGTTATTGTAGCTTATCCGGTTGGGGATGTAAATTCAAAACTCATCTAATCGGCAAATGCTGTCAGCGGCTGCAGCCATCAGGAAGATGAGGACGTTCCCAGCTCCTGATCCAGATAGCTGCTGATCTGCTGGATAAAAGTGTGCAGCGTCTCTGGCATAATCGGTGTCAGCGGATGCAGCTCACTGCGCGGCCAGTCATAATAATCCTGCACAAGCGGACGGCGCAGACGAACGAGCTCCATCAGTCGGGCAGCGGTATCCGGATCGACAACCTTCTCGTCCAGCATAATATCCACGATATCCTCATAACTGCTGGCATCCCGCATAATGAATCCATCGATTAGATAACTGCCGATATCGGTTACACACTCCACAGCCAGATGCAGCGCACGCTCCTGTACCATGCCGGAGGTCAGGCTGCCATCCCAGTCGGAAGATACCTGTGTTAATGCGGTCCGTACATCATCCAGCGCCCGGATGCGGCGTTCGATCTGTTCACGATTGACATAATACATAGTGCAGCACCGCCTTAATATTCGTAATCAACAGCAATCGTCGATTCTTTGACCGTACCGATATAATCGCTTACTTTGACATGCTCCGGGTGAACCTGATAAGCCTGCAGTCCATCCATATCATCAAATGTAGTCACAAGGGCCACATCATAGGAACGCTCGCTACGCACCAGATCAATCCCCACTTCGATTGAACGCAGGGATTCCACTTTGCCTTCCAGATTGCGTAGTCCGGAAACAACCGTATCGATCACGGCTGGGGAAGCTTCTTTGAATTTGAACAGTACAATATGTTTGATCATAACAAGAATGTCTCCTTTGATAGTTGGGATTCCATTCCAGCATACGGTTCACCGGAATATGTACTCTATTATGGTATCATATTCCACCCTTATTTATTAAATGAAATCTTTCACACCCGGAGATGCAGACCGGGATATGCTGCTGCCGGCAAAATTGTATATATGCCACTGTGCAAAAATAAAGGGAACCTCTACGAAAGAGGTTCCCTTCTTTATTGATGATGGTTGATCATAACTGTACTGTATTTGTTATAAAATGGCTGCATTCATGGTATATGCTCCGATAGCGGTGTCCAGTTCTGCATCCAGAACATTGCATACGGTGCATATGCCTGAATTACTCGGCGTCTGTGCCGCCTTCAGGTGCAGCCCCTTCATCGGCTTCTACATCTTCATCCGCTACACGCGGTACGGCTACGGAAGCGATAATCTCTTCCGGACTGGAATCAAGGGTTACGCCGGATGGCAGTTCCACATCGCCGGCTGTAATGCTATCGCCGATTTCCAGATTGGAAATATCAACGGTCAGGATGTTAGGCAGATCTTTGGCCAGACCGGACAATGCCAGTTCTGTCGTCTGATGCTGGAATACACCGCCTGCTTTGGTGCCGGCTGCTGTACCGTGAAAATCCAGCGGCACGTTAATGCTGATGGATTTGCTGGAGGACACCTGCATAAAGTCCACATGCAGAATGCGTCCTTCCTGGCGCTGGATATCCTTGAGCAGTACCTGAACATTTTTGCCGTCACTGAGTGTCAGCGAGAAAATATCTGCGCCTCCGCGACGAGCCTGGGCCTGCAGCTGCTTGCTATCTACGTGCACCGGGATACTTCCCAGATCAGGTCCGTATACTACGCCGGGTGTACGTCCGCTTTGACGAAGCGCACGAATGGCGGAATGTTTTGTTTCTTCACGTTTTTCGGCTTGAATTTTCGTGTTTGTACTCATAAGTATTGACCTCCCTAAATTATGAACGATATTTGCTATTCACATAGTGCAATCGATCCAGTGATAGAGCTACTGGTCATTATTCTTATGTACCCGCATAGACGATATTTGTATCACCCTGCTGCTTTTTTTCATAATGTGTATTGCCGTAAGACCAGCTCTGGCAGCGGTTTCCCCCCCTGAATTTTTTAAGAAAAATGTATTGAACGTATCTCTTGCTGAATGATAAGCAGTATCATCTTTTGCAATATGATTATTCTTAATTTATGTAACCATCTTCATCCCTGACTGGCAATAATCATTTATCGCCAGACAATAATACTCAGGTTTATGTCATTTTGTATACAAGTTGAATTATTGTGTTAAATTTCCTTTAAGAATGGTATTTATTTTAGTAAAAGTCTGCTTGAAACGAGCGTCCGGGTGTTGTAGGATGTTGAAAGGACCATAAAACCACCTGCAAAAATATGAATAATTATTTATCGGAGGAAATATGCCTAATCAACCAGAACGACATTTTATAGAGGCGTGGTCTCTGATCAACCGTAAATACCTAGGCAAAGGTGTCCGGGTCAAGAGATTCCGCAGACCTACACGCTGCCAGGTCCGCAATCGCGTTTTACTGGCTGTACTGATGGTGAAGGATATTAAGTTATCCGAGCTTGCGGAACGGTTATCGGTCTCATCACGCAGTGTTAGCGCCTGGGTCTACGAAGGCCGTCTACCGGGCAAAGCCAACCTTGAGAAAGTCTGCCGGGAACTCGGATACCCGCATCATATCCTGTTCAACCAACAGGTTATTAATAACAGTCCGGTGATTTGCCAGCAAGCCCCGTCCCGTTTTATGAAACGGACTATTACTCGTTCACCAGTGCGTAATCATATTCTTACCGGCTTATGCATGGTCCATGATCTTTCCGTTACCGATGTGAGCCACTGGATCGGCGTTCATCCGGGAACATTCCGCAAATGGCTGCATCAGGCCACTCTGCCATCCCCTGCTTTCCAGGAGAAAACGGAACAGTTTTTCCGTATTCCAAAATCCGTTTTGTTCGCTGATTGTGTGTTGGGAGAAGAGAGTGAACCGGAGTTGGCAGAAATACAGCTTTAAACAGGGGCGTCTATAGAGTCCACTGTACAGGATAAAAAAGAAAGCCCCGTCCTACTCACCGTTTTGGGTGCCAGGCGGGGCTTTACTTGTCTGGACATTTAATAAGCTGATTAAAAACTTAATCCGGTTAGACGCGTTTTATACGATTTTATACCTATAAATGTACATATTTTATCTACTGATCTGCCTGCTGCCGAACGGCTCCCGGAAAGGTGATAATCTCCTGCCTGCTTCGGCCAGCCATATTCAGCTTATCGTCAGCTCGTCTATGGCATTAATCCCAACAGTCACATCTCAGCTGGACACAACCGTAGGCGCCGAGGTGGAATCCCGCTGGATCAATTCAGGGGTATGAATCTTCTCTTCCCAGCTGCTGGCCCCGTTCATCATCTGCAAAATCATGTCGGCTGCTGCTGTCCCGAGCGCATGCTTGGGATGACTCAGCGTGGTCAGCTTGACTTCTGTCGCTGTAGCCAGGAAAGAATCATCAAATCCAACCATCGACAGATCATCTGGTACGGACAATCCGGCTTCACGAACGATCTGCAGCAGGTTGATCGCCAGCTCGTCATTATACAGCACCCAGCCGGTCGCCCGCTCAGGCTCGGACTGACGGATCAGTTGACGGGTCTGTTCCAGCGGAGCGATATGTTTGTCCTCGGTAGTATAGGTAAAAATCAATGAAGGCTGCAGCGGAATACCATATTTGCGATGAGCAGCGACAAAGCCGCGCATCCGGCGTACTCCCTGCATATCATCCGTTTTGAAAAATCCGGCAATCCGGCGGTGGCCCAGTTCAATCAGATGCTCTGCCGCAAGGAATCCGCCCTGTTCGTCATCCATGCGCAAACAGGGAGAATCCATCTCTTCGTAACTGGCATTAATCATCAGATAGGGAATCTCGCGATTCTCCATCGTCAGAAAATAGTTGAGATTCGCACTGCGTTCCCCACTGCGGGTCGGTTCCACAATCAGTGCAGCCGGACACTGGTTGAGCATCATCTCCAGGCATTCCCGTTCCTTGACCGGATCATTTTCGGTACTCGCCAGCAGCAGACGATAGCCTTCTGCACGCAGCCGTGTCTCAATTCCCTGTACGATCTGCGGGAAAATATAATCCGAAATATAAGTTGTAATAACTCCCACGATACGATTATCTTCCTGCGGCTTGGCAACCGGATCGGCTACAAATGTCCCTTTGCCCTGCATCCGGTTCAACCAGCCTTCACGCACCAGCTCTCCCAGTGCCTGACGCACGGTCTGCCGACTGACACTAAATTGCTCGGCAATCTCATGTTCAGATGGCAAACGACTGCCCGGCAGCAATCGGGAAGAGTGAATCCAGGAAAGTATTTCATCTCTTACTTGTCTGTATTTTGCAGCCATGGTTCCTCCGAACGTATACATTTTATTTTTATTATTTTACCATAGAGCGGAATAACGACATATGTCTGGCTTTTGACCGGATACTGCTCATTGATGCATTGAATGCCGCCGTTCTGATCTCACCACCCAAAGATACCGCTTACATTTCCAAATCGCCTTTTACTTGTATGTATGACTTTTTGGAATTATTGCATTTAAATAGAGTTGTACATACATTTTAAGAAACTTTTGAATGGATGTCTATGCTAATTCCCAAGTTCATCAGCAAACCGGCAAATTACGTAGTAATTGGGCTATCACCGCACAGACCAAAACGGCGCAGCCTGTTGGATCCAGGACTGCGCCGTTAGTTATGCGATGTATTGTGTGTTACCGCTTTTCGATCGGATTTGGATTATGAGTATGCACCTGTAATGCATTCCTTTTCCTGCTGCCAACCTTATTGTCACATACTCTGTAGCAGCACCAATCAGCTTCCAAACCAGCGGCTAATCAGCTGCAGCAAAATGAGCAGACCGCCAAACTGCAGAGAAGTTCGCAGTGACAGCCAGAGCAGCCGCTGATGATTCTGCAGATTGCGCTTCTCACCCTTCATCTCCCTGTACATCCGGCACAGCGGCCAGGCGACGATCAGTGCCAGTATGCCATAGACCGGTATAACGCCGGTAACTACGCACATGATGATGCTCAGCAGAGCAAGCGACAGAAGAACCACAGAGAAGTAGAAGGATTTGGTAACGCCCCATCTTACGACGAGTGTACGTTTACCTACCTGCTTGTCCGTTTTCCAGTGTAAAAAGTGATGGTTGAAAAAAGTCAGTGTGGTCAGTATGCCCATGGGCAGCGATAGTACCCACAGCCGGGGATCAAAATAACCGGTCTGCACATAATAAGAACCCATCACCGGGAAAATACCGAATGACAGCAGATGCGCCATCTCGCTCATGCCTTTGCCGACATATCCATAGCGTACCGGCGGCACCACATAAAACAGCGCCATAAAACAGCCGAGCCCGCCAAGCAACAGCACTCCCCATCCGCTGATGATATACAGCACGACCGCACAGATCAGTGCGACTCCCAGTACACACCAGGAGACAATTTCATAATTGCGCTCACTCCATTTGCCGGAAGTCAGATATCCCGAATCGGTCGAGATCGCTTCATCCGATTCATAGGCCGCCTGATCTGCGCCGCTGCGATAATCCCACAGATCATTAATCATCATGGAGAAAATATGCGCTGCACAGGCTCCTATCATCGTAATCAGTGCAATCCATACATTAAACGTTCCATTCCAGACCCAGGCGGCCAGTGTCCCCTGTACGATACAGATCGCCATCAGCGGCACAAAGTGCATTCTTGAAGCCTGTCGGAATTCCTGCCATTTATTCATTATATTCCACCTTTCTGTTCGGGTTAGTATTCGTATCCGTACGGCTGTAATAGCTGCCATTGCAGCTGCATACACCATAGTAATACGTTCCTGCACGGGCTGTTTCCAAATATGTACCTAACGAACTGGTGTACAGCTACATTCATCATTAAACAGCTTGTTAAGTGAATAAACCCTGAACCTGCAGCAGAGCGACCAACAAAAAAAGACAGCCCCTTAATGAGGCTGTCTTTTCGAACAATGGATAGAGTATTAAATGTAGCTTATATGCCGGCTGTCCCTTTGTTCCATTTGACTTAGGCTGTTGCTTTGCGTTTGAGCAGCAGTACCATCAGTGCTGTCACGATCGTACCAATTGCGATGGACAGAACATAGTAGCCCAGGTTATCAATAGCATTCGGGATGAACAGTACAAACGCGCCGCCATGCGGTGCATGCAAACCGCTACCGAACAGCATCGACAGACCGCCGGCTACTGCCGAACCGACCATAAAGGCCGGAATGATCCGGATTGGATCTGCGGCACCAAAAGGAATGGCACCTTCGGTAATAAAGGACAACCCGAGTACGGAAGCAACTTTACCGGCTTCGCGCTCTTCTTTGGTAAAACGATTCTTGGCGATCATCGTAGCGAGCCAGATTCCCAGCGGAGGCGTCATTCCTGCTGCCATAACAGCTGCCATTGGAGTGAAGATCGATGCTCCCAGCAGACCTACTGCAAACGTATACGCCGTTTTGTTAAAAGGACCACCCATATCGAGTGCCATCATGGCACCGAGAATGGCACCGAGCAGTACAGCGTTACCTGCTCCCATATTGGTCAGCCATTCCGTCAGCTGCGCCAGAATCCACTGAATCGGTTCACCGATAATGTAGACCATCAGCAGACCGATAATCAGAACAGACAATACCGGAACGATCAGAATCGGTTTAAGACCTTCAAAGTTTTTGGGCATTTTGATATGCTTGATCAGCCAGTGTGCTACATAACCAGCGATAAAACCGGCAATGATGCCACCGATAAAGCCTGCGCCCATATCCTTGGCCAGTACCCCGCCGACGAGACCCGGCGCCAGACCCGGCTTACCGGCGATCGAGAAGGAAATGAATCCGGACAGGATGACAACCATCAATCCCATCGAAGCGCCGCCAATAGTGGATAATGCGGCTCCGAACGAACCTTCCACCTGATCCACTCCGCCTTTGGTAAAGGCAAACAGGAAGGAAAAAGCGATAATCAATCCACCGGCGATAACGAGCGGCAGCATATTGGATACACCGTTCATAAGATGCTTGTAAAACATATTCTGCTGCTTGCCGCCGCCAATTACTTCTTCTGTTCGAACAGGGGCTGTACCGTTGGAAGCTTCCATATTCAGTGCGCGTGTGATCAGCTCACCCGGAATTTTAATTCCCTGAGCGACCGGTACGCGTACAATCGGTTTGCCGGCGAAACGTTCTTCATCCACATCGGTATCTGCCGCTACGATAATGGCATGTGCTTCGGCAATCTCCTGAGCAGTGAGTCCATTCTCTACACCTACAGCGCCGCGCGTCTCCACCTTGATCTCGATATCCCGTTCTCTAGCCGCTTTGGCCAGCGATTCTGCGGCCATATACGTGTGAGCAATACCCGTCGGACAAGCGGTAACAGCCAGTAATTTCTTCATGTTCATATCCCCTTCTGTTCATATCATTCATGGACACATGAAACCTGTTAATGGAGCGTTTACAAATTAGTTGTTAATTGAATGTCTCAGACGACAATCGTATCCATCCCCAGTTTGCGCAGCTCATTTACGGTCTGAGCCGATGCTCCCCCGTCGGTAATGCAATAATCAATATCCGTCAGGTCGGCAAATTTGGCATAGGCAACACCACCCAGCTTGCTGTGATCCGCCAGCAGAATCACCTGCTTGGCAATATCGATCATCTTGCGCTTGATCGCTGCTTCGGTCAGATTCGGAGTAGTAATCCCTTCCCGGATATCCAGACCGTTGGTTGCCATAAAGGCTTTGTCGACCCGTACCATATCCAGTGCCCGCTCTGCCATCGGCCCTACAAATGCCTGTGTATCCGGTCTCAGCAGACCGCCGATGATCGACAGCTCGATATTGCGGCAATCTTTTAATTCCCCCAGTACAATCACCGAATTGGTGATGACCCGAATGCCTGAGCGGTGCCTTAGCTCCCTTGCCAGCGGCAATGTAGTGGTCCCTGAATCCAGCAAAATGGTGTCTCCCTGATTGATCATCTCGGCTGCCCTTCGAGCGATACGTTCTTTTTCTTCCCGGTAGGAGTCTTCCTTGTCCACCATATTCGGCTCGAAGTTCACACTCTGCAGGGAAACCGCTCCGCCATGCGTCCTTTTTAGCAGTCTTGCATCTTCGAGTTCCTTGAGGTCACGCCGGATCGTTGAATCGGATACTTCAAAAGTCTCTCCCAGTTCCTGTACGGATGCCCGATGATTTTTGTATACATATTCAACTATCTTATGCTTTCGTTCTTCCTCGAAAAGCACAGGGACATCACCGCCTGTCTGCTCTTTCAATATATAATCATAGCCCATGGTATCGAGGGTGATCCTGGTGTATACGCTCATTGATTACATTTGATCATTTGTGATCATCCTTGATTGATTATGATTATAATAGCGCTTTCATTACCTGTCAATAACATTATTTTTGTTTTTAAAATCCTTTTGTCACACGGATCACCGTACATTCTATATCGTCCTCAAAAGCCTTTATATTTACAGGATTTTAAGCGGGGTAAAAGATTATTTTTATCTACGCTTGAGTCAAACGGAAACGTTCAATCACAAACGGTCATGAAAAGAGGAAATATTCTTTGCTCCTCATACTGCCTCTCCTTTTGCATTTTTTGAGTAAAAGTGTATTTTATATTTTTATAATAATTAAAAATGGCAGTGACGCAGGCCATATGAAAGGTACTCTGCCCGCTATCCTTATAGTACTTGCCGGGATCAAAACGTAACTTTTCATGAAAGGATCGCGTCTGAGTATGTAAGCAGAAGGTAACGAAGAATTTCCAAGGAGGCTTATTGTATGATTCCTATGTCAAAAAAAACGCCCATCCATCCGATTAAACAGCAATCTCCTCGCCGATTAATTCTCATCGGCTTAACGGCTGTACTGCTGGGCACCAGTATTACCGCTGTCCCATCCTCTCTGCTGCCGATCAAGCAGGCACAAGCAGCGACAGCCGTGCAGACCAGCCAGGCGCAGAGTTCCTACAATTTATTTGTCCAGCGGCTGCAAAAACCGGCGACTCTCGGATGGGCACGGGCCACACTGGTCAACCGGATCGATGAATTCACTCCATCCCGGGCGACACTTGCCGTTCTGAAGTTGGAGAATGCCTACAACAATCATTGGTTAACCGCTATGGATCGAATCAGCAGAACCGATCTTCAGCAAGCGATTCATAACATCTACAAACCAGGCATGAGCATGCGCACTGCTGCAGGCCTGGTCAAAGGATTGGACAACCGGATCGTGCTGCAGGATCTGGCCGATATGGGATACAAGCTGGAAACTACCGAAGGTATGTATCATCCGGTTGTCGATTATAAAAGCTTCCAGGTATTCAACCCGTATATCAAATCGGATATCCGTGACTATATTAATATTATGGCTGCCGAAACCGAGCAGCCCACCAGCGAAGACGCCGGAATTATTATCGGCTGGGATGAACTGCTGAACCGTACGCTGGCGATGGAAAAATTCCTGAATACGTACTCTTCCTCCAACCGCAAAAAAGCTGTCCAGGAGTGGTATGACCGCGGCAAAATGTATGTATTTCATGGGTCCGACAATACGCCACTGTTTCAGTATGGTACGCTGACAATTGATCCGGAAGCCCGTACTGCCTACCAGCGCATACTGAGCAGCAAAACGGCTGAACAGATCAAAAACAGCAAACTGCTGACCCAGCTGCAAGCTTATCTGGATCTAATCGAACAGTCCGGGGGCAAAGAAACGACTGCAGTCAAAAACTTCCTGAAGCAATCTGCCCTATAATCGTGGATCAATTCAATTATTGTAGTCATCCGAATATCGGAACTTTCCCGCATGCAGACTGATCCAGCTTTGCAGATACAGTCAAAGTGTACCGTGTATCGCAGACAGATGTGGGGCTCCTATTCTAATCTCATCCTAAACATCAGTTGAGCCTTTCCTAATTGTTGTAATATTTATCTGCGGTGCATGATCGTATAAGTCGTATAGTAGAATACTATATTTTCGGAACCCTGATTCAGGTTCAGTCCCCTTTTATCAGAACTTGACATTTGACTGTAACAAAGCCAATTCACATTCAATATTATGTAAACAATCAAGATAATATTTTTCACCCATAATGTAATAAAAATTGACAATATGAGAACCTGTGTTAAGCTTAAAGGAGTCATACACATACCTATTCAAATATTTCGAACGACGGATTGGAACGATGAACACATCTCTAAGTCCGTCTTTTTTTATGGGCATTTTATTTACCAAAATACACTTTTGCAACATACCCAGGAGGCAATTAAATGAGTAATCTAATCGAACTAAATGCACGTACACATGAACAGAAATCACAAAACAAAAACCTGCGAAAAGAAGGCAATATTCCTGCTGTCGTATACGGCAAAGACTTTGGCAGCCGCCCTGTAAGTGTCGGCGAAAAAGCTCTGCTGCTCGCGATCAAGGAAAACGGCCATGCAATCCTGAATGCCAGCATTCCGGAAATTGGCAGCAAGCCGGTTGTTATCCAGAACATCCAGCGTGATGCTCTGACCAACAAAATCATTCATGTGGATTTTCACCAGCTGAACATGAACGCCAGCATGGATTCCATGGTGACTATTCATTTCGTTGGCGAACCAGCAGGCGTCAAAGCCGGCGGAAGCCTGCAAACCGAACTGTATGAGATCGAGACTCGTTGTATGCCTGATAATCTGCTCAGCTCCTTTGAAGTGGATATCAGCGGCATGAACATCGGCGACAGCCTGCTCGTATCCGATCTGGAACTTCACGAAGGCATCGAAGTACTGACCGAGCCTACCGCGGTTATTATCCGCGTAGCTCCACAGGGACAGACTGCTGAAGAGACTACAGAAGAAACAACAGCATAAGCAGCCTTGCTGGTAGATTCCTTGCCGATCCAATCGGGTAACGAGACGGTTGACAGGGGCTGTTACACAAGCTGTCTATGATGAATTGTTATGACATATAGCAATATACAACCACCCACACCTCCAATTCTCCTCCATGCCTAACAGGAGAGATTTGGAGGTATTTTGTCGTGCCATGCCGACTGGATAGGGATATATAGGGACGGATATTATTTTAATCCTATTTCTTGGTTTACATTGCGTTTTGTTAAGTTTTATATCTTAAGCTGCCTTGTATTCTTACAATGATCATTTACTTAGCATTTATCACCAGCATGGACAGGCGGTATTTTTTATATTACTGGAGTGCTTATTGAGCTGAATGTTTGTCTACATCGATGAAAATAAAATCAAAATTTCCTGCATTACTTTGCAGTCGAAAATACAAGTGTACAAAAAAATCTCCCGCTACCTCCTATCCAGACGGATACAGGCAAGCGGGAGATTCTATTTACAGCGGTTACGCTGGTCTTTATTGGTAGCGGTTAAGCCGCTTTTTTCTGATTTTCAACGAGTTTTTGCTGAACTGGCTTTTTCCAGATACCGAGCACCAGTGCAGAGATGACCGCACCGATGATAACGGCCAGTAGGAACAGCATGGCAGCCATCAGTACACTGCCGCTGCCATTATTCGCCAGAGCCGCTACGAAAATACCACCGTGCGGTGCCGGCAGGTTGATGTGCCAGAACTGAGTCAGGCCGCCTGCTACGGCAGAGCCGAGAATACAGGAAGTCAGTACACGCAGCGGATCTGCTGCCGCGAATGGAATCGCACCTTCAGTAATGAAGGATAAACCGAGTACATAGTTGGTTACACCGGACTTGCGTTCCTGTTCGGTGAATTTGTTTTTGAAGAATGTGGTCGACAGGGCGATTGCCAGTGGAGGCACCATACCGCCTGCCATAACCGCTGCCATCATCATACCGTTGGTGTTGCCGCTGGAAGTGAACACACCGATTGCAAACGCATAGGCTGCCTTGTTAAAAGGACCACCCATATCGATAGACATCATACCGCCCAGGATCAGACCGAGAATAATCGCATTACCGGTACCCAGGTTGTTCAGTACATCGACGAGCCATGTGTTAATTCCACCAAAGATCGGGTCAAAGAAGTAGTACATGATTGTACCGGTAACGAGCAGACCCAGTACAGGGTACAGCAGAATCGGTTTTAATCCGTCAATCGCTTTGGGCAGACCGGCCAGCAGCTTGCGCAGACCGATAACGACATAACCAGCCAGGAAACCGGCAGCCAGACCGCCAAGGAAACCGGCATTGGAGTTAACCGCCATCAGACCTCCGACCATACCAGGCATGAGTGCCGGACGATCACCAATACTCATCGCGATAAAACCAGCCAGGATCGGAATCAGGAAGAAGAATGCACCCTGTCCGCCGCCGATTGTCTGCAGCAGCTGGAAGAGCGGGCTGCTCTCACCGGCTGTCTGTTCGATCAGGAAGGAGATCGCCAGCAGGATACCACCGCCGACAACGAACGGCAGCATGTGGGAGATACCATTCATCAGGTCTTTATAAATTTTGCTGCCGACGCTTGTTTTCTCCTGGGATGCTCCAGCTTCACCGGAAGATTTGCCGCCAGCGCTGCGATAGGTTGGTGCATCGCCTTTCATTGCTTTGGTGATCAGTTCTTCCGTTTTGCGGATACCGTCACTTACCGGTCTTTGCAGTACAGGCTTGCCGTCAAAGCGGTCCATTTCGACCTTTTTGTCAGCGGCTACGATAACACCGCTCGCACGGCGGATCTCATCTTCGGTCAGCACGTTTTGTGCGCCTTCGGAACCGTTGGTCTCTACGCGGATCTCTACGCCCATTTCCTGGGCTTTTTTGATCAGTGCATCTTCAGCCATAAAGGTATGCGCAATGCCGGTAGGACAAGCGGTTACCGCTACGACGAATGGCTGGCTGGCCGCATTGCCTGTCAGCATCTCGTTTGCCTGCTGCTCGCGTGCATTTTCCTTTTGCTGTTCACTTGCTTTGGCAGCTTCGGCTTCTTTTGCCGCTTTGGCTGCTTTTTTCGCTTCTTCTTTGGCATCGGCTTCCGCCTGCTTTTCGTCGAACAGGGCAGATACTTCATCCGGTGTCTGAGTTTTCATCAGTTGAGCGATGAAATCGCTATCAATGAGCAGCTTGGACAGTGCTGCCAGCGTACGCAGATGGGTATTGGCTGCACCTTCCGGAGCTGCGATCATGAAGAACAGATGAGCCGGTTCGCCATCCAGGGAGTCATAATCAACGCCTCGTGGACTTTTGGCAAATACAACGGTAGGTTCGTTTACCGCTTTGGTCTTGGCGTGAGGCATGGCGATTCCGCCGCCGATACCGGTGCTGGACTCTCCCTCGCGCTTCAGGATCATTTCCTTGAACAGGATCGGATCGTTAATACGGCCGCTGGATGTCAGGCTGGCGATCAGCTCGTCAATGGCTGCTTCCTTGGTCACCGCCTGCAAATCCATGATCATAACCTCTTTGATCATCAGGTCTGTAATTCTCATTGTGTACACTCCCTTAATGTCAATCATCTCCTGCCGCTGTACAGGCGGCGGAAGATGTGAATTGGATACTTTTACTATTTAAATGTTTAAATGAAATCCAGATGATACTGTATGGCTCTATACGCTCTCTGCAGACAGATGGATTACGAAGCCGCTCTGCCGCAGAATGGGATTAGACCCGGTTAATGCTTACCTGCGGCAGCAGCTCCTCGATCTTGGCACGATCTGCGAGATCATCGGAAAATGCGGTTGCGCTACCGGAAGCTACACCGGTACGGAAAGCTTCCAGCGAATCTCCGTTCAGTACAAGCGTACCGACAAAGCCGCCGATCATGGAATCTCCAGCACCGACAGAGTTCTTCACCTGTCCTCTTGGAACATTGGCATGATAGACCTCATCTGCGGTAATGAACAATGCGCCTTCGCCTGCCATCGAGATCAGTACGTTTTGGGCTCCCATTTCCAGCAGCTTGCGTCCGTAGGTAACGATCTCTTCACGTGTGTTGATCGTGACATTGAACAGTTCGGCCAGCTCATGATGATTTGGCTTCACCAGCAGCGGGGCGTGCGGCAGGGCTTCCAACAGTGCTTTGCCGGTCGTATCGATCACGAATTCGGCACCTTTGCTATGGCATACATCGATCAGGCGATCATAGAAATCTCCGCCCAGTGATGGAGGTACGCTGCCGGAGAGCACCAGTACATCACCATTGCTCAGACCGGACAGTTTGCCGACCAGCTGATCGGCTTCGGCTGTTGTAATCGCCGGGCCCAGGCCGTTGATCTCGGTCTCGTCGCCGTGCTTAAGCTTTACATTGATCCGTGTATCATCGGCAATGGTAACAAAGTCCGTCTTGATGGAATCTTCCTGCAGCTTGTCCTCGATATAACGACCGGTGAATCCGCCGAGGAATCCGATTGCTGTATTGTCCGCACCAAGCTGATTGAGGATACGGGATACGTTGATTCCTTTTCCGCCGGGAAGCTTCAGGTCACGCTTCATCCGGTTCAGATCTCCGAGCTTGAGTTCGTCCACTTCCACGATGTAATCGATAGAAGGGTTGAGTGTCACTGTGTATATCATAGTTATCCCTCGATTATTTTAGTTTTGTTCGAAATAGACGGGCGTGAATGTTCCGGTACCGATTCGGTAATCAGCACTGCATCATCCAGATCCAGCAGTTTGGCAAAGGTCACTTCCCCGATCTTGCTTGAATCCGCCAGCACGTAAGTATGTGCAGCCAGTTCGTGAGCACGGCGCTTGATCATCGCTTCCTCCGGGTCAGGCGTGGTATAGCCCATCTCCGCGTCTACTCCGTTTGCTCCCAAAAAGCATTTATCAAACCGGAAGTTATCTATATTTTGCAAAGCCATACTGCCGATAACTGCTTTGGTATGCATCTTCATCATACCGCCGAGCAGATAGCTGCGAATCCGCTTGCTGACAAGCGCTTCCACGTGAGACAGGCCATTGGTTACGACGGTGACATCCTTGGCTTCGATATAAGGAATAATCGCCAGTGTCGTCGTACCTGCATCCAGATAGATGCATTCGCCATCTTCAATCTCACGAGCAGCCAACCGGGCAATTATACTCTTCTCGTGAACGTTTGTGAATGTTTTTTCTTCCATGCCGGGTTCCTGGCTTTTCTGATTCAGCAGTGTGGCTCCGCCATGGATACGCTTAAGCAGCTGACGACCCTCCAGATCGATCAAATCGCGCCGTATCGTAGACTCTGAGGCGCCCAATACATCGACAAGCTCCTGTAATTTTACGATACCGCGTTCCTGTAAGCGCTCTATAATCAGGTTGTAGCGTTCCTCTGTAAGCATATTCATTCCTCCAACTGCTTTTAATACTACCACAAACTTGACAAAAAACAATCACTCTCCTTCAAAATAATTCAAAAAGTTTCACGTTTCGACTTTTTTCGTTCACAATTTTGAACATGAGGAAATAACTTACACATTACGCTTTATTTATCGGCATTTATCCTTATAATGCATAGCTTTTTATACACAAAAAAGCCAACGGTCAAAGCCGCCGGCGGTATTGCACGATAACGATACATGATAACGATATGGGTAGAACACTGGTGTTGTGCTTCAGTTTGCTGCTATCCGGAATAACTCCGTGCAGGAAAGAAGGGCAGCTCCAACCGGCTTGGATTACTTTGCCTGAATGCTGGCGAGAGAATCATAGGCCAGCGGGTTAAACAGTCCGCCCTCTCCCCCTCTTGGCTGATGAATATGGAAAATGTATCCGGTCTCTCCTTTCGGTTCCCAGACGACATAGCTCTGCAGCAGCTGTTCATTGCCGGATTGCAGGAATAGCTGTGCACCGGTCAATGGTTCACCAACCGTATCGCCGCTGAATTCCTGTACTTCTCCAGTCTTGGACAGTTCCTGCTTGCCCTGTTTGCGCAGTTGATCCAAATTGAAGTCAGCTGGCAGCGGTTCGATTTCTGCATAATATTGCGGGTTGGATTTGAGGGACAGACGGTTGTTCTGCAGCTGCATCTCTTCATATACATACAGCGAGTAACCTTCGCCCTCTGTCAGTGCAGCATTATGCTTGCTTGGTTCACCCTTGATCAGCATCTCGGTAGAGCGCTGCTGCGGACGATCTGTCGAAGCCGCCTCACTATTCTCCTGCTGGACATCCATACCCGATTCTCCCGCTTGCTCACCGCCGGTGTTGCCGGTTTCTTCGGTCGCTGCTGCAGGGTCTGCTGTACCGGAATTGGATGCAGGCGTCGGTGCAGGCGGGGCTGTCGCATTGCCGCTGCAGGCACTTAGTGCTGCACTCAGCAGCAGGGCAGGCAGACCTATCGTATATAATCGGTTCATTTTCATTCTGTTTCCTCCTCTGTGACTGTTCCTGAACGTATTGTGATGCACGTACGTACAGACAGGTGTATTCCAGGTAAGACGATCCCAACCCGATAAAGGTTACACTTATGATGTTTATTTACCCTATTCTATACGGGCAGTTGCCCACAATTCCATATTTCATATCAAAAAGGCATACCTGCGGATAAGGTGTGCCTGGAGAAGTTTCACTGACTATTTAGCGGTCCTGTCCTTGATAGCGGAAATAGCTGAAGTCCGCATGGCTGCCTCTGAACTGGTACATATCATGGGCGGCGATGCCTATGAAATTGCCGGTAAATCCTCCGGACAGGAAGCTGATATTCTCCGGTCCATGCAGTGGCTGCCAGTCAGGCCGGTCTTCTGCCGCCCCGGCAGCATAGTAGAACTGCGCCGTGGTCTCATGGACTTCCACCGCCAGATGAATCATACCCTGCTCGGGAATGACAATGCATTCGGG
This sequence comes from Paenibacillus wulumuqiensis, assembly GCF_000971965.1. Lineage (GTDB taxonomy): Bacteria > Bacillota > Bacilli > Paenibacillales > Paenibacillaceae > Saccharibacillus > Saccharibacillus wulumuqiensis. Next base: position 219,770 of record NZ_LAQP01000014.1, on the reverse strand, counting down.
AATCAGACTGAACTGATCAGCTGCGCATTTCATCAGGCGGATGACTTTGCGACTATCCTCCCGGCTCACATAGGCATAGAGATAGTTATCTTCATTCAGATACAGCAGCAGCCCGGCCATCTGCAAATACAATTCCGGTTCATAATCCAGCGCAGTCTCTGCCCGGAAGTGCCGGTCCTGCTGGCGCAGGGCAAGCAGATGATGATGGAACAGCGTCTGCACCGACTCACCAGCGGTCAGCCGCAGATAGCCTGGCCTTGCAGTCAGGGAGCACCAGCTCTCATCAGCCAGAATGCGCAGTGTATTCCACTCCGGCCGCAATCGTTCCCCATGAAATGAATCCTCAAATGTCCATCCTGTATACGCTGAGGCAGCTCTGCCGGATGATATTTCTTCCGCTGCCAGCTGCTCATTGTGAAGGGTTGAACCGACTGCTAATTTATCCAGTCCATCCTTTCCAGTTGATGCGTCCCGGTTATAACCGACTGGCGCCGCTACCTGCAGCTGAGGCAGAGAACCGCCGCCGGTCAGCCGCAGCCACCCTTCCTCATCCCAGTATACCTGCTGCAGCGCAGTCTCCCTGCCGAGAATCGCATACTGCCCTTCCAGCGGACGAGTACACAGATGCGCCATATACCACTCTCCATCATGCGTCTCCACCAGACTGCCATGACCGGCACACTGCAGCGGCCATTCCGGATGGCCGCTGGAGGTCATCATCGGATTATGCGGGTCGACTTCATACGGACCGAGCAGTTCCCGTGAACGTGCTACCGTCACGGCATGTCCAGTGCCTGTCCCGCCCTCGGCCGTAATCAGATAGTAGTAACCGTTCCTTTTATAGATATGCGGAGCTTCCGTTTTCTTGAGTGGGGTGCAGTCGAACAGCTTGACCGGATCGCCGATCAACGTACCCTTGGTAGAATCATACTCCTGAATGACGATGCCGCTGGACTTGTTGCCTTCGGTAATCCGGTAATCCCACAGCGCGTTGAGCAGCCATTTCCGTCCATCATCGTCATGAAATAATGATGGGTCAAATCCGCTGCTGTTCAGATAGACCGGCTCGGACCACGGTCCATGAATATCCGGGGCGGTGATCAGATAGTTATGATCATCCTTGAAAGGACGCTTGGTGCTTTTCACATCAGTATAGAGCAGATAGAACCGATCATCCCGGTAACTCAGCTGGGGCGCCCAGATGCTGCAGTTTTTGGGATTGCCCCTGAGGTCCACCTGATCGGTCAAAATATCCGTGCAGTATGTCCAGTTCACCAGATCAACGGACTCATATACCCTGACACCGGGGAGCCATTCAAATGACGAGACCACGATGTAATAAGTATCTTCCACTCGCAGAATACAAGGGTCCGGGTTAAAGCCGCGCAGAATCGGATTGGTGATCATCTGCCGGGATGTGGGTGTGACGGCGGTGTCTGCTGCTTTCATAAGGCACTTCCTTCCTGATTTCGGAAATTCCAGAATGAGGTTCCGGCAAATACATGCTCTCTAGTCCACTGATCGGCTCCATCGGTCAGGCAGTCGGCCCAGCCTGCCCGATCGGCACGAAGCTGCTCTGCATGGATAGGGTCATATTCCTGATACGTGACGGTCTGTTCATTGGCCGGCTGATCCCAGTTATGCCAGCCTGCCGGATGAATATGATCACCCAGTCTGCATTCCACCAGAACAGTGCGCGCATACTCCCGCCACGGCCGCCCCAGATAGACGGGTGCGATATCCCGCTCGCCGGTCAGATAACAGCGGTACAGCACATAGCCGTAGGGCTGATCCTGTGGTGTAGAGGCTGCAGTGATATAGGTGGAACGATTGCGATAGTGACGCAGGCTGTGAATCTGGCAGTGGTCAAAATAGGCTGTCGCCCCGCCAAATATAAAATCAACCGTGCCTTCGATATAACAATGTTCATACAGCTGCCGATACCGGGCGTGATGCTCACGAATCGGAATACCTCCGAATGATGCACGCTCCCGGGGCCTCGGCGGCAGCGGGCCGGTGAATAATGTATCCTGATGGCCGCGCAATATACAGCGCCGGAATACGGTACGGTCAGAATGGGCGTACACGGCCACCGCCTGACCAATCCCTTCTCCCTGCCCGGCCGTATTGCTGATCGTGAGATTCTCCAGCAGCAGATTGCTACCTCCTACAAACAGGGTTGGCGTAGCAAAGGTACCGATGGGCACGCCCTGCTCATCCTTTTCACGGGCATGCCGGCAGGCCGTAATCTCCACGCTGCCGATGCCGATGATGCGCAGATTGGAGCGATAGATGATCACAGACTCCTCATAGATGCCTTCTAGAATGCGGATGGTGTCCATCTCTGTCGTCGCCATCATGGACGGGTCTGTTGATCTATCCGCTTCATCATCTGGAGGATCGGCTGCGGCATCTGCTGGGAAATTCCTGTTCATTGCTGGAATGGATGTATGAGATTGATCCATATCAATATTGTTTTCCAGAGGAACTGTATAGATTTCCAGCGCATCCACCGCTGCCTGGATCGTCGCATAATCACAAAATGGCTGTCGGCCCACGAGAATCTCCATCATTTCTCCTTTCCATACCTGCACGGTTCTGATCTATTGATATTCTGCATATGCAGGCATCCTTCTACTTTGATACATACAGATCATCCTCTACGCTATAAATGCTTTTGCAAAAACGTCATCCAGGCCGCTCTCATCTCTGCCGTCTCCATATGTCCGCCGCTGCCGACAAAAGGAACCCAGTGCTCGGGGTGTCCTGCCTGCTCATATACACTTCGCAGCCCGCTTGCCAGATGCTCCACTCCATCAATCGGGCACATCCGGTCGTTGCGGCCCACCAGACTGATCCGCGGACGCGGGGCGATCCACTGCTGGATATCGAGCGTAGAGTAATATTTGAGCAGGCCCGGTACATACGAATAAAAGCCATGATGATCCAGCCCGCGCCGCTGCACGAGCGTATGGGCATCCACCTGTCCGCAAATATCCACGGTGACGGTGATCCGCTCATCCAGCGCAGCCAGCCACCAGGCCATCAGTCCGCCCATCGACATGCCGATCGTACCGATCCGCGAAGCATCGATATCCTCCCGGCTGCACATATAATCGAGCAGCCGGCGATTATCGTGGATCATCATGCCCCACAGCACACGTCCCTGCCAGAGCATCTCCTTGACCGTCTCGCTCTCGGTCCGGCCGCCGCGCTCGTTGAAGCACCACATATCAATACAGCAGGCGGCATAGCCCATGCCGGTCAGTGTCTTCGCAAAGGAAGCCTCCTGCAAATACGGACTGCTGCGCAGAAATTCGCGCTTGCCGTTTGTGTAATCCCCGCCATGGGAATGATTGAAGATGACCAATGGAAAAGGCCCCTCCCCTGCGGAAGGAACCGCCACGTACGCTGGTACCTTTTCCATGCCATTGAGATCCAGCAGCAGTGTCTCCAGCCGGTAACCATCCCGTTCCTCCTGCCAGAGCAATTCACTATCCAGCGTGTACTGCTCCGGCAGATCACCCAGCAGTGTCAGCAGCTGATCCCTGCTTTTCATCCTACAGCCCTCCTGCGGTTACTTCGGTAGTGATCTGATGCACCAGCTGTTCCGGCTTCGCTGTATTGCGGGAATGGCAGTCGCTGATCTCTACCGACTCCCCATTTTCAATATAAAAGGCCGGGCCTTCGTGATTCTCGATCGTCACCTGCTGGAAGCGGATATCCCGCACATTGCCGAGGTAAAAGCCGCGGTTGTTCATTTCCTCGATGCCTGCCATCATCGCAGGGCGACCTGGCGTGGCATTCTCCGCCATGGAGATATCGATATTGGCAAATGTAATCTCCGATATGTACTGCTCGGCCAGTCCGTACAGGAATCCGGCCGCTGCATGTACATGACGTGCCGTAATATTGGCAAAATGAATCCGGCGAAAGCGCGGCGTCTCCCCGGTCACCGGATAGGGGTTCTTGTCCCAGACGTACTTGTCCTTGCCGCGTGGACCGCAAAAATAATACAGATTCATAATAAACGGACAGATCACATCCTCCATCACAATATTGCTGATGCGAATATCCTCGACGATCCCGCCGCGACCGCGTCTGGACTTGAGACGAATCCCGCGGTCAGTCTGCTTGAATATACAGTTGCTGATCACCACATTGCGGATATCGCCGCTCATTTCGCTGCCGATGACCACCCCGCCATGACCGTGCATCATCGTACAGTTGGTGACGGTAATATTCTCGCAGGCAATACGTTCTGCGGCATCTTCTGTTCCCGACTTGATCGTGACGCAGTCATCGCCCACATCGATATGGCAGTTGCTGATCCGTACATTGGAGCAGGATTCCGGATTGATGCCGTCTGTATTGGGCGAATCGGCAGGATTGTGAATAGACAGATTATCAATGGTGACATTGGAACAGCAGATCGGATTGACCGTCCAGCTCGGTGAATTATGCAGCCGGACATCCCGGATCGTGAGCCGCTGGCAGTGGTGGAAGCTGATCAGCTTGGGACGCGGATACGCCAGCTGCTCGGGAGACTGACGGAACAAGTCCCACCAGGCCTGACCATTGCCTTCCAGCAATCCGCCGCCTGTAATGGATACATTATCCAGCTGCTCGCCATAAATGCAGGAGCTGTACACTTCCCTGCTGGCGCCTTCCCATCTCGACTGGACGACTGGATAATCTTCCGGGGCGGTACTGAAGGACAGCACCGCTCCCGGACTGAGATGCAGTTCGATATTGCTTTTCATCCGGATCGCTCCGGTCCGGTATGTTCCTGCAGGGACATGCACGGTTCCGCCGCCGGCCCGGCTGGCTGCTTCGATCGCCGCTGTGATGGCGCCGGTCGACATTTTATCGGAATCTCGGGCAGCACCGTAATCCGCTATGTTATATACCGACATCGGCTGTCCCTCCGCTGGCTGGATCAGCAGCATGGCTCTTGCCCTTACCGAGCAGTTCGTATTCGGTGCAGGCCTGCAGGAACGCACCCAGCCCTTTTTGATCATTGGTCACGATCGGTTCACTGATATAGTAGGCAAAGCTTCCATCCCGCTGATCGGCGCCGCCGAGACCGGCAACCTGGCAGTTTTTGTTCAGATTGACCCAGCCTTCTTTGGTCGTGAGCACGAATTCGTCGATCATGCCATGGTAGGCAAGATCCAGTGCCGTTTGCCAGTCGGCGGGCAGTACGCCAAGACGAATCCCTTTGGCCATGGCGTAGGCAATCATTGCAGTCGCAGAAGCTTCACGGTAATTGCCCTTGCGCTCCGGCTGGTCGACGACCTGATACCAGACGCCGGTCTCCGGCTCCTGATAGCTGCGCAGTGCAGTCAGCGTATCATTCAGAATACGGGTCAATTCTCCATAATCATGATGGGACGGCGGCAGAATCTCCAGCACATCCACCAGTGCCATGCTGAACCAGCCGAGCGAGCGGCCCCAGAAATGCGGGGACAGTCCTGTCTGCGGATCGCACCATGGCTGTACCTTCTGCTCATCCCAGGCGTGATAGAGCAGCCCTGTCTTCGCATCACGGGTATGGCGTTCACACAGGATAAACTGGCGGGTCACGTCATCAATACCCTGACTGTCTTCAAAGGTCAGCAGATATTCCAGATAGAACGGTGAACCCATATACAGCCCGTCCAGCCAGATCTGATACGGATAGATCTGCTTGTGCCAGAAGGCTCCTTCGGACGTACGCGGATGGTTCTGCAGCTGCTCGCGCAGCAGCACTGCCGCCCGGCGGTACTTCTCCTCCCCGGTTTCCCGGTAGAGGAGAAACAAAAGCTTGCCGTTGTTAATATGATCGATATTATATTCATCCTGGCGGTAGCCGAGAATGCTGCCGTCTTCCTGGATAAAATGGTCCATATTGTCGCGGATAAACTGTAAATATGCAGCGTCACCGGTCTGCTGCCAGAGCAGCTGGAATCCTTTGAGAATGACGCCGTAGTCATACGACCATTTTTCACGATGCCCCCGGTCTTCATACAACCGGGGAGTACGTTCCATAATGGAACTGGCGGTGGTTAGTGCCCATTGCGTATTAGTCATTTGGACCTCCATAAGATGATTTGTTATTTAGGATTGGGTTGCCTTGTACGATGCTTCATATTCGGAAATGATGCTGCTGCCGCCGGCGCTTTTCCAGCTTTCGATCGCCTGGTTGAATCCGTTCTCATCGATTTCGCCGAGAATGTATTTGTAGGTGGCATCGACGATCATTTTTTGCAGCTCGGAGCCCTGGGTGTTGTAGGTCTCGGATTCCAGCGCATAAGCAGGATTCAGCACAGCATAGTTGGCATTGTCAGCGATCATTTTGTCAGCCATTTGCTTGAGTGGATCAGCATCATGAATATTGTATCCGCTTTCTTTTGGTCGACTGGAAGCAAAAGGCTGTACTTCCTGCTGCCACAGATCGGTATTCGTAATGGTCGCTGCGTCTTTGTCATCCACTTTATAGTGAGTGCCTTCGATTCCGTAGGTCATCAGTGCAAAGGAATCTTCGTCCAGTAGATCATTAACGAATTTGAGGATACGCTTCAGTTCGGCTTCATCTTTGACTTCGGAGCGCGGGAAGGAGAGCAGGCCGCCAATTCCGTTATTTGCCGCCCAGATCGCCCGGTCGCTTTCATTGCCGGTGGATGTAATATCGTTGGCCATGACCAATTCCATATCATCCTGCACGCCTTTGGACATGTTGAGCAGGTTTTTGCTGTCAAACAGCGCGCCCACGTAGATGCCTGCTTTGCCCTGGGCAAATTTCTGCTGCTGGTCGGTTTTGGCGGTTACGGCAAAGTCCTTGTTGATATAGCCTTTGTCATACAGATCCTTCATGTAATTCATTGTCTTCATATAGCCTTCGGTCATAAATTCCGGTGTCATCTTGCCGTCTTCGCTCACCTGCCAGTTATTCGGTGTACCGAAGTAGGAGCTCAGCGTCTTGAATGCGCCGTATACCAGATCATTCCGATCAACGAATCCGGTTGTATCATTCGCGCCATTGCCATCCGGGTCCTGCTCGGTAAATGCCTTGGCGACAGCCATCAGTTCATCGGTCGTTTTGGGCACTTCCAGCCCCAGCTTGTCCAGCCAGTCTTTGCGGATCGTTACACCGTTGCGGGCCAGATCTTTTTGGAAAGGAACGCCGTACAGCTTGCCGCCAATCGAAGCGGATTTGATCGTTTCCGGCGGAATTTTGGCCAGATTCGGATAATCCTTGAGATAAGGCTCCACTTCCCAGAACATGCCGGATTTGAGCGCATTGCGTACAGAGGAGTTATCGAGCAGCGTCAGGGTTACGATATCGGACAGCGAGTCGGACGCCAGTGCCGTATTGATCCGCTCTTCCTTGGAAGCATCGGGAATCCAGGAGAACGTAATATCACTGTTGGTCTTCTCTTCCAGCTTGTTCAGCACGGTGTCTGTTGGCGGTGAAGCGGTATGCAGAATATTGAGCCAGCTGATTTCGGCTTTGGAATTGGCATCATAGACGCCGGAAGAAGCATTCTCCCCGCCGCAGGCAGTCAATATAAGGGCACTGCTCACCACTACAGCGGCTACTTTTTTCATCGCGATTATTTGGCTTTTTTTCATTCCATTATTCCCCTCTCTTATCGTTCCAGGTTAATGTGATGCACGGATGAACAGGATGCAGCAGGCATCAATAGACACCGTCTTCCCCAAATTTCTTGGCGAGCTTGTTGGCCATCATGATCAGGATTAGCCCGACGAGTCCCTTGAACAGACCGACCGCGGTACTGAAGCTGAGCTGTCCGTTTTTCAGACCTGCCGTATAAATGTAAGTATCAAAAATCTCGGCCACTTCACGGTTAAGTGAATTGAGCAGCAGGTACATATGTTCAAATCCAAGATCCAGTGTGGTACCGATCTTGAGGATCAGCAGGGTAATAATAACCGGACGAATCGCCGGCAGGGTGACATGCCAGGTTTTGCGCAGACGACCTGCACCATCCATCTCGGCCGCTTCATACAGCTGGGTATCCACGACCGTAATCGCTGCCAGATAGATAATGGTCGACCAGCCAAGCTCTTTCCAGATAATCTGTGCCATATACATCGTGCGCAGCCATTCCGGAGAGGTCAGGAAGCTGATCTTCTGAAAGCCCATCGCCGCGAGCATTTCATTAATAACTCCGCCATCTACAGTCAGGAATACATAGGTAATGGATACGATAATAACCCAGGACATAAAGTGAGGAATGTAGATGATTGTCTGGATCGCATTTTTGAAATAACGGTGCCGCACTTCATTCAGCATCAGTGCCAGAATAATCGGCAGCGGGAAAAAGATGACGATATTCAGCGCGAACAGAATCAATGTATTACTCAGCAGCATAAAAAAGGTCGGTTCCGTAAACAAACGGATAAAATGCTTCAGTCCTACCCATGGGCTGTCGGCAATTCCGAGATACGGCTGGTAGTCCTGAAAGGAAATAATCAGCCCGCCCATTGGCAAATACTTAAAAATAACAAAATAAATAAATCCCGGCAGAATCATTAAATAGAGAAATTTGTTACGAAGTATTCCGTACTGCCCTCTGCGCTTGGTTGCCTTTTTGGTGCCTTCAAGCTTCAGTGCGGCAGCATCGGATACTTTCATTGGATTCGACATCTTCACCGGATCACCAGCCTCCTTAGTGGACATTCACGTTACGCCTTTCACACTAAAGCAGTGCGGGCATTCCGTATATAATCATCAGTTGATAGCGTTTGCAAAACCTTGATAAATAAGGATTTGTCTGGTTCTCATCTCAGCTGATGATTATATTATGAGCTAATGATCATCCCTCATTTCTCACAGATGCAGCGCATGATCTCGTCCCCGGATTATATACGGAACAGGCCGGGATTGTTACAGTTAGGGAGTACACGATTACTAAGGAGGTTATTACGCATGGAACAGTCTTTACGAAAAGATACCACGATAGGCAGCAAGATTTTTACGATTGTAAATAATACTTTATTGATTCTAATCGCGCTTGCCTGTCTGCTGCCGTTTGTTAACGTTATTGCCAGTTCATTCGCTTCCACCCAGGAAGTCGTCTCCAAGAAATTCATCCTGTTCCCAACTACATTTTCCCTGGATGCCTACCGTTATATCCTGTCCACACCTACCATATTTAAAGGGCTGGGCGTGTCTGTCGGCACGACACTGGTCGGTACGCTGGTGAGTATGGCACTGACTGCTTTTATGGCTTACGGCCTGTCCCGAACGTATCTATATGGAAGAAATGCGATTAACTTCATCATCGTCTTCTCGATGCTGTTCAGTGGCGGAATGATCCCTACCTTCCTGATCGTAAAAGGCGTCGGCCTGATCGATTCATACTGGTCCCTGATTCTGCCGGTCGCAATCAACGCGTTCAACCTGATCATTATGCGCAACTTTTTCCAGGCGCTGCCGGACAGTCTGGAAGAATCCGCCAAGATTGATGGCTGCAATGACTTTGGTGTCTTTTTCAAAATCATGCTGCCTCTGGCGCTGCCTTCCATTGCGACAATCTCTCTGTTCTATGGCGTAACCTACTGGAATACGTACATGAATGCGATTCTGTATCTCAATGATTCCAACAAATGGCCGATTCAGGTACTGCTGCGCCAGATCGTTATCGTCTCCAGCGGCATGCAGGCCGAAGGAAGCTCGGTCGATGTTATTCCACCCGCCCAGACGATCAAAATGGCTGTTATCGTCGTAGCTACCGTGCCGATGCTGATTGCCTATCCATTTGTACAAAAACACTTTACCAAGGGCGCACTGCTGGGCGCAGTCAAAGGATAATCCACCGAAAAGGGTTCCAAAGAAAAAGTCTTATCTTCTGCAAAGCAGAGGCATAAGACTTTTGTTGGTCTGTGCTGTAGATTCATTGCTGATGTCTGAGGAATGTCGTGTATTTAACGGTCGTTTAGCGTTCCGGTGAGCTGCTGTTGGTATGGAATGCTGTCTCTTGAGCTATCTTAGATGTATGCTGCTGCTCGCTCTGTCTGCTCCAAGGGCTTAAGCCTGTTCAGATGCTCTGTCTCATTTTCCGGTACGTTCCTGGCGTTACCTGCTCCTTTTTACGGAACGAGCGAATAAAGTTCTGGGGATTATGATACTGCAGGCGCTCAGCGATCTCCTTGATCGTCTGATCGGTCTCGGTGAGCCAGCGCTTGGCCATCTCCAGCCGGTAGCTCATCAGATAATCGCTGAAGGTAATGCCGTATTCCTTTTTGAAAATGCTGCTCAGATAGTTCGGGTTGTAATGCAGCCGGTCTCCGATAATTTCCAGCGACAGCTCCTGATCGTATTCGGAGCGGACAATCTCGGCGATCGTCTCGGACAGGCAACGGAACTGCTCATTGGTCTTGTTCTTCATGCTGCGCACCATCGGGAAAATAACCTGTTCGATTAGAATACGCTCAATCTCTTCCGGATTGCGGATGCTGAGCAGTCGGTGGTACAGGGCACGATTGTCGTGCGTTAACAGCACTTCCAGACCAAGCAGCTGCTCCAGCTGGATCAGATTGTTGACCAGACGGACGAGCATTACTTCCAGATCCATCGAGTTGCGGCTTTTCTTCATGAATTCGGCCATCAGCGGATATACGGTCCGGGAGACCTGCTCCTCGTCTCCGAGCCGAATCGCATCGAACAACCGGGATTCCAGCTCGGCCGGATAATGCAGCAGTACCGGACCGGAGACCACATTGGAGATATCTTCATAGAAAATGATCGATTCCTTGCCCAGATTCAGCCGTTGATGCAGTGCCTGCTTGCTCATCTCACACGCTTCCTTGCTGCGCAGCAGGGTCGGATAGGATTGACTGATCCCGATACTGATCGACAGCTTCAAATATTCGCGCACCGTGCGAATCATCGCTTTGGCATAGGTGAGCATCTGCTTGCGCATTTCCTGCTCGTTCACACCGGAGAAGATCAGGATCGTCGCCTGAGTATCATCATTGAGGATAATCGGCAGCAGCCGCTGCTGTGGCGTGATCAGCTCCTCGGCCATCTTGTTGATCGCCAGCAGCAGTACATCCTTGTCAGCCGCATCGCGCTTGCCTACATTATCCAGCTGGGCGAGCATCGTTACATACTGCTGATCCTCCACGTTGGAGTGGCCAAGACGGTTCAACTGATGCTCCAGTTCAGCGGCAGACACACGATTGCGGAACAGATTCAGGACCAGTTGGGTCTCCAGCTGCGGCTGTTCGGCTTCAATCAGGCTCTCCAGACTCTGCTTCTCGGTCAGAATATGGTCGATGGACGACAGGATCCATTCGATCTCGTTCTTGGCAGTCAGCTGCGCATCCTTGGGCAGGCTGCGTGTAATCTGCTGGATTGGCTTGGTAAAATAAACCGAAATGCCGTAAGCGACCACGATAATGAGCAGAATCAGTACCAGCTCCATCGCGATCAGTCCATATTTGGTCGTCTGCAGGGCACTAGCAATTTCCTTTTGATCCAGAGTCGTAAAATAAATCCAATTGTTGTACGGTGACTTGGCATAAATGAGCTGCAGCTTCGGACCTTTGTCACGTTCCAGGGTCAGTATGCCCGTATTCTGGTCCTGACCGATCATCGATGGAATCTGGTTCAGCTGATTCGCACTTAGCAGGTCGGACGCTTTGCCGGTATCATACATGAGGCTGCCCTGCTTGTTCAGGATAAAAATAGGCGCATGATCTTCCGTACTCAGACTGCGATTCAGCGTGTCCAGAGAAATATCGGAGAGTGCAATCGCCTGTTTTTGCTTGGAAAATACCGGCAGTGTATTAACAAAGCGCAGTCCCGAGTCCGTCTTCACCCAGAACAATCCTTGGTCCTGATCCGCAATATATTCGTCGTACAGCTGCTGCCGTTCTTCAGCAGTGAGATGTGACAGGGTACCATTGGAGATTTGCCAGCTCTGGTTGATACTGATCAGCGAATACTGGGCGCCCTCCATGCCCATCGTGGCAATATAGTTCAGCTGGGTATTCACATCACGGTAGGCGATAAAGTCCTTTTCCGTGATCGGATGGTTAACGACCTCGCTAAACGAGCTTGTCGTACTATATGTATTGAAAGCGTATTCAATAGTACGTATTTTTTGTTCGAGATTATTTCTCATCTGTGTGATGTAACTCTGCTTGCCGTTGGCCACACTATCAATAACCGATTGCACCGTATTGAAGTAGATATATATGCCAAAGCTAATGGACAGACCGATCCCTAGTACTAGAATAGGAATAAAAATTTTGTAAAACATAGTTCCCTTTTTCATCATGCCCTCCATCGGTTCAGTCATCAGTATCCATTATAACGCTATCATAATCTGGATGTTAAGGATTTCTTTAGCAAATTAGTCCAACTATCTGTTATTTATTCATTTCATCCCATTTTGCATCCGGCCAATCGTTCACCGCGATGCACGGAAAGGACAATTCCAGTATGCTACACATTATAAATCATTACAGCGACCAACCTGTAAATAAAATCATCGATTCCCCTTTTTCTCCTGCTTTGCATCTGTATCTGAACGAATCGGCGGCGCCCCGGCCGTGCATGCTGATCCTGCCGGGTGGGGGCTATCACCATCTCGCCGAGCACGAAGGAGAACCTGTCGCCCGCTGGCTGAATGCACTCGGGATCCATGCCGCCGTGCTGGAGTACAGCACATTTGACTCTCTGACTGCTTCCGGCAGTGTCAGCGAACATCATCATATTTCCCGAGCCGAAGCGGAAAGTGCTTCCTTGCAGACAGATGAAATCAAAACACCGGTAGAGAACGAGGATCTAAAAGAGGATTCCCGGCGAATCAGCTCCTTTGCCGAACATACAGATCCAGCAGTTGGCGCTTCTCACCCGCTAATCGACCCTGATGAGCGATTGCAGGAGACCGAAGCAGCGCTGCAGCTGCTCCGGCAGCATGCCGGAGCATGGCGTATTCTGCCGGAGCAGATTGGATTGATCGGATTCTCTGCTGGCGGTCATCTGGCTGCACTCACAGCCGTCATGGGCCGCATTCGCCCTCATCTGCTGATGCTGTCCTATCCGGTCATTACATTCCGCGAACCGCATGCACATCAGGGCAGTCGGCTTCATTTTCTCGGTGAACAGCCTCATCCAGGAATGATCAGCCGTTTCTCTGCCGAACAGCAGGTGGATGAATCGGTGCCGCCTACTTTTATCTGGGCAACAGCCGATGATGCCAGCGTGCCTGTAGAGAACAGCCTACTGTTCAGCCAGGCGCTCTCTGCCCATCGTATTCCGCATGAACTGCATATTATGGAGAGCGGACGGCATGGACTCGGTCTGGCACAGGAGCATCCATACTGTCATCAGTGGACAGAGCTGGCAGCAAACTGGCTGCAGCGGCATCTCTCTGCTCCATTGACTCAGACACTGCCCGGTATGGATGCTGCTCAGAGACGGCCCACGTTATTCATCGCCGGAGATTCCACTGCCGCGATCAAAGGCGCTTCCGAGAAGCCGATGAGCGGCTGGGGTGAATATATGGCCGAGCATTTTGGTGGAGCAGTGACCGTGGACAACCGGGCGATCAACGGAAGAAGCACACGTTCCTTTCTGGCGGAAGGTCGGCTGGATCATATCGCCTCAGACCTGCAGGCCGGTGATTATCTGCTGATCCAATTCGGACATAATGACGAAAAGTCTGCCGATCCCGCCCGCTATACAGACCCGGACACGGATTACCGCAGCAATCTGCGCCAATTTATCGATACCGCCAGACAGCATGGCGCGATTCCGGTACTGCTGACGCCGGTCAGCCGTAGGCGCTTTCTGCCGGATGGAACTCCTGATCCGTTATCGGTCGGCGTGTACCCGGAAGCGATGAAGCAGACCGCTGCAGCGGCAGATGTACCACTGCTCGATCTGTTTGCCGCTTCCCAGCAGCTGTATGCTACACTTGGGGAGAGTGGTTCGAGGAAGCTGTTCATGCATTTACCGCCGGGACAGCATCCCAACTATATGGACGGCATTGCCGATGATACCCATTTCTCGGTCCAGGGAGCACAGGCGATCGCAGAGCTTGCCGTCTCTGCTATCCTGCAGCATCCCGCGCTTACTGCACTGCATAAGCTTGTACAGCAGCACAACCGTGAATTATTGGCCCGTTAAACATTGGCCCGTCAAAGCACTTTTCGGATATCCCCTTTTGCTGTGGTATGCTGCATAGATAGGAAATGCAGCCGCAGCCAAATAAGCATTTCACTTCCAGAACATTATCCATAACATACAAACAAGCAGATCCGCATCCCGCAGATCTGCTTGTTTGTATTATTATAAACGTCATCAGTTTACCTGCTTGTCAGTTAAGATCCGTTGACCACTTTGGACCAGCGACCGACAAACTCTTCCTGATCGTAGGCGAAGAACTGGCTCAGAATATGTTCCTTGTCATCAAGGAACAGCTGATCGGCTACCGCTGTCACCAGCCGGGGAACAGCATTTTTGGTCCCGGAAATGGCGGAGGCGGACAAGCCGCAGCTGGCCAGTGCGGAATAGTTGAATACAAACAGTCCATGCAGCATTCCTGCTCCCGTCTCGTCCTTACTCTGCAGAGCAAATCCCGTACTGAGATACGGATGGGCGTCGAGCAACACATTTCTTATCTCTGACGCAGCTGCATAACGATCCTGCCAGCGGGCGATATGATCCGCTACAAGTCTCAGCTCCGGACGCAGCGCCGGATCACTGAGCAGTCCCGTGCTGATAATCAAAAAGTCAAAATCATACTGCCCATGCGGCGTCGTAACTCTGGCCCCCTCCCCCCAAGGCTCTACACCAAGCCATGGCGATCCCAGATGCAGCTCAAAACCCGGCCAGGACGCCGCACGTTCAAACGTATCATTGGTCGGCGGCTGATTGAATTTGAAAAAGTGGGCGATCACCGCATATTTCTCGGCATCGCTCAGTGTATGGAAACGTTCGATCATTCCCGACACTTCCATCTGGCGAATCGGATTCACACTCGGCAGCACTTCACGACGGACAAATACATGGGCTTCAGCCACTCCTTCGCTCAGCGCATGGTTGGCATTGTCAAAAGCTGACGCCCCACCGCCCAGCACCGCTACCCTTTTGCCCCGAAGATGATGAAAATCGATCGGTTCCGAAGTATGGGCATACAGATGACCCGGCAGCCGCTCGGTTATCATCGGCGGTATATGCCATTCGCCGCCGCCCTGAATGCCTGTCGCCAGAATCACTTTGCGAGCCAGTACCGTATCCCTCGGTGCTCCCGGTCCGCTAATATGCAGTCGGTGCAGCCCCGGAGTTAGCGGTTCGATCAAATCCAGCTGAACTTCATTGGCTACAGGCAGGCGAAGCAGCTGCCGATACCAGCGCAGATAGTTCATCCACTCTCCGCGCGGAATCTTGTCCACCTGCTCCCAGCTTTGCGGTCCATGCTGAGCCTCCCACCAGGAACGGAACGTCAACGACGGAATCCCCAGATCGATCGATGTCAGATGCTTGGGCGTACGCAGCGTAACCATTCGCGCATATGTCTGCCACGGCCCCTCGAATCCGACAGGGTTCTCGTCAATAACCAGAATATTCGATATCCGCTCACGCAGCAGGCCAAAAGCCGCTCCCAACCCACTCTGTCCGCCCCCGATAATGACAGCATCATATACATGTCCTTCCGGATGATATACCGGACGTACCCAATCCGCTCCGCCATATGCCAGATAAGCCAGATCCTGCTGCACACGCTCATTTAATGCTTCCAGACTCATAAGACCCCCGCCTTTCATCCTGTCCATTTGGCTCATTATAACGGTCAATTATGAACTTCCGGTATATCATGTTAATTAATTTGTCATTAAATATAATATATCAATGCCTATTTGTATAATTAAACTAACATAATTAATAATATAGATGAAATTAATCTTTATAATCTGCTTTTAAAATTAATTTATGTAATAAAACATAACTCATACTTGCTATCTGCCTATTCTTCCTCTAAACTAAATTTTAATTTCCATATACATTAAATTTGTATCCATTTTCTTTCGTATAACCCCGGTAATACGGTCCGGGGGTCTCTACCAGCAGCCGTAAAATCCTGATTACGAAAAATGCTGCCATCTCTTTGTCATGCATTTTTCGTAATTGGGATTTTTGTATTCATTTTAGACAAGGAGTGAACAAGACTATGGAATGGACAGCAGAAGCGCTACAAAAGAGAATTGATGTCGCCAGTCACCGGGTTCCTGCCGATCTGGTAATCCGGGGCGGACAGATTGTCAATGTATTCACCGGTGAGCTGATGCAGCAGGACATCGCAATCGTGGATGGGGTTATCGCAGGTATTGGTACCTATGAAGGCAGGGAGATCGTGGATGCTGCCGGTAAATGGATTATTCCCGGTCTGATGGACGGGCATGTGCATATTGAGAGCTCCATGCTGTCTCCGCAGGAATTTGCCAAAGTCGTTATTCAGCACGGAGTTACCAGTGTGATCACCGATCCGCATGAGATCGGTAGTGTGGCGGGTATCGATGGTATTCGTTATATGCTGGAGCAATCCGAGGGACTGCCGGTCGACCAGTATGTCATGCTGCCTTCCTGCGTACCGGCGACGTCTTTTGAGAGCAGTGCTGTGTGTCTGGAAGCGGAGGATTTGGAGCCTCTTTACGAACATCCACGAGTGCTCGGGCTGGCGGAAGTGATGGATTTTGGTGCGCTATCCAGTGCAAGTGCCGGTATGCTTGGTAAAATCGCTTCCGCTCATGCCCGGGGCAAATATGTGGATGGTCACGCTGCAGGCATTGCTCCTGAGCAGCTGGGCATCTATGCTGCCGCAGGCATTCGTACCGATCATGAATGTATTCATGCACAGGAAGCCCGGCAGCGTCTGGAGCTGGGGATGTATGTAATGATCCGCGAAGGCACGGCGGCCAAGGATCTGGAAGCCATTTTGCCGGTGATTACGCCCTACAATTCACGCCGCTGCCTGTTTGTTACGGATGACAAGCTAATCGATGACCTGCTGGATGAAGGCAGTGTCGATCACAATATCCGGCTGGCGATCCGTCACGGTCTGCCGGCGGTGACAGCGATCCAGATGGCGACGCTCAATACAGCCGAATGCTTTGGACTGCGGGACCGGGGTGCTGTTACGCCAGGCTACACGGCCGATCTGGTCATACTGGACGATCTGGAACAGATCTCTATTCATGAAGTATACAAAAACGGCAAATGCGTTGTCCGCGGCGGCAGGCTGCTGGAACAGGATCTTGGCAATAAAGCAGCAGAATCTGTACCAGCAGGCAGCAGTACTGCTGCGCTGTCACGCTGCCGGACAGCTCCAGTCACACTGGATCATCTGGTGCTGCCGCTGAACAGTGACCAGTGCAATGTGATTGAGATTATCCCCAATTCGCTCGTTACGAATCATGCGCAGTATAGGGTCGACCGGAAAGGCGGCTATTTCGCCCCTTCCACAACCGATGATCTGCTCAAACTGGCTGTCGTGGAGCGCCACCAGGCGACCGGCAATATCGGACTGGGCATTGTCAAAGGATTCCGGCTGCAGCGGGGAGCCATCGTCTCCACCGTCGCCCATGATTCCCATAACCTGATTGTCGCCGGTACTTCGGATGAAGAGATGCTGCTGGCGATCGAACATATAACCAGCGTAAATGGCGGCCTGGCCGTTGTCGCCGGCAACGAAGTACTCGCTTCCCTGCCGCTGTCGATTGGCGGACTGTTATCCGAGCGTCCTTATGAAGAAGTATATCGTCAGATGAAAAAGCTCAACCAGGCGCTGCTGCAGATCGGCGCTGCCCAGCATTTTAATCCGTTCCTGATGCTGTCCTTCCTCGCCCTGCCTGTGATTCCGACGCTCAAGCTGACGGATCTGGGGCTGTTTGATTTTGTGTCCAATCGCCATATTGAAGTAGCGGTACAGCCGAATATGAAGCCTGCTCCCCTGTAAATATGCCAGCAATTTCCCTTGCCCATCGATAATTCATATATTCCCAATTCTATTTCCGTTTTGGTGTATAAAATGGAATGTCTTTGCCGATATATACATTAACAGCATTCCATTTTACACACGCAAAGGGGAATAATTATATATGATGTGGCTCAAAGGATTATTTTTGATTGTTTATGCACTGATGGTCGGAATGGCGGCTGTGCTGCTGGCTGTATTTATCCACACAGGCCCAATGCAATACTTTCTGCATCCGAGCAAACTTGAGCAAGTTTATACCTATTCTGCACATGAGGTTACCAACAAGCAGCACGAACCACGCCTGTAATTGCCCGGCTGCTGCAGCGTAACCCTGTTCTGGCAGCAGTACATCTGCGATAAGATGGAATGCAATGGTTCGGATCGATAGTACATGACTTTGTCGGCGCATTTAGATATTTATTCGTAACATCCCTGATATGCTCATCTCCGGCATATCAGGGATGTTTTGCTTTCCCGTCCGGCAGGTATGATAAAACAATGGACTTGTCCGACTGTAAACGATTACTATATTTATATGCGCTGTGATACAGTCGCGTGAATGAGCGGCTTTGAACCGGTCGACGGAGCCGTAAAACAGTATGGGGACGTGATCTGCCGCCGCCTGTGGCACAAGAAAATTACATAGAAAAGAGTGGTTATTATTCTGAAGCGTTTCTTCGCCTACTATCGTCCCTACAAAGGACTTTTCTTTCTCGACTTTACCTGTGCGGTGCTGGCGGGACTGCTCGAGCTGTCATTCCCGCTGGCGGTTAATACGTTTATCGACAAGCTGCTGCCCGGACAGAACTGGAATCTGATTCTGCTCGCCAGTCTGGCACTGCTCGGTATTTATGTACTGAATACGTTTATGCAGTATATCGTGACCTATTGGGGGCATATGCTCGGAGTTAATATCGAGACCGATATGCGGCGTAAGTTGTTTGGACAATTACAAAAGCTGTCGTTCCGCTTTTTTGACAATCACAAGACCGGTCATCTCATCGGCCGAATTACGAATGATCTCAACAATATTGGCGAAGTTGCCCACCATGGTCCGGAAGATGTATTCATCGCCATTATGACGCTGATCGGTTCGTTTATCCTGATGTACAATATCAATCCCCAGCTGGCGATCATTACTTTTGTCATCATTCCGATTATGGCCTGGGTGATTATTTTCTTCGGCGGCCGGATGACGACGGCCTACCGCAGACTGTTCGGGGATGTCGGTAATTTCAATTCCCGGATCGAGGACAATGTAGGCGGGATCCGGGTCGTGCAGTCTTTTGCCAATGAAGAACATGAGAAAAAGCTGTTCGAAGTCGACAATCAGAGTTACCGCAGCACCATGCTGCTCGCCTACAAGACGATGGCCCGCAGTCTGGCCGTCAACTATATGATGATGCGCATGATTACGATTCTCGTGCTGATCTTTGGGGCGTGGTTCTTTATCAGCGGGCAGATCAAGATCGGGGAGTTTGTCGCTTTCCAGCTGCTTGCCAATATTTTCTTCCGTCCGATCGAGAAAATCAATGCCGTGATCGAGAGCTATCCCAAAGGAATCGCCGGCTTCAAGCGTTATCTGGAAATTATGGACACCGAGCCGGATATCGCGGATCGTCCCAATGCGGTTGAAGTGACCCATCTGGAAGGTAATATCCAGTTTAACCATGTCAGTTTCGGCTATGAGCCGCACCGCTCCATTCTCAACGATATCAGCCTGTCGATCCATCCGGGCGAGACGGTTGCTTTTGTCGGGCCGTCCGGTGCGGGGAAGACGACGATCTGCAGTCTGCTGCCGCGCTTTTATGAAGTGGACGAGGGCAGCATTACGATCGACGGCATCGATATACGGGATATGAAGCTGGAGTCGCTGCGCCGCCAGATCGGTATTGTGCAGCAGGATGTATTCCTCTTCTCCGGTACGATCCGTGAAAATATTGCCTACGGCAAACTGGATGCCAGTCTGGATGAAATCTGGCTCGCCGCCGAACGTGCCCATCTGTCCGAAGTGATCCGCAATATGCCGGACGGTATCGAGACTGTGATCGGCGAGCGCGGCGTCAAACTGTCCGGCGGACAGAAGCAGCGGCTCTCCATCGCTCGCATGTTCCTCAAAAATCCGCCGATTCTGATCCTCGATGAAGCCACATCGGCACTCGATACCGAGACCGAAGCCGCGATCCAGCAGTCTCTCTCCGAGCTGGCAGTCGGACGCACTACCCTCGTTATCGCCCACCGGCTGGCAACGATCAAAAATGCAGACCGGATCATCGTCGTCAACCAGGACGGTATCGCCGAACAGGGACATCATCAGGAACTGATCGCAGCCGGCGGAATCTACAGCCGCCTGCATCAGGCACAGTTCGGCAGCTAATCGATACACCTGGCAATATGCAAAGGAATGCCCGGCATCCCTGCTGCTACAGCAGAGACGCCGGGCATTTTTGATGTAAACAAGCCCCCATGATAATGATCCTGATTTTCTGCTTGACCTTGGGTCTGACCCAGGCTTTATAGTAAAGACAGGGAACAATCGGTTCTACCCGCTAGTACTACCGAACAGTACTACGGAACATTACTATCTGCTTTCTCTATACGGTATACTCTCTTCCTTATACTTTCTTCACTGCATATTCTCTTTTTGCAGCGTACTTATTCTGACACAGGATTCTGTTGAATGGTCTCTCAGTGCAGCATACTGGCCCTGCCGCCGGTCTCTGCTCAATGATCTCTCTGTGCAGCATACTTATCTTGCTTACCAGACTTTGCCGAATACGCTCTCTTTATTGCACCCCTATCTTGCCATCGTACAGTGCCTGTCAGACATGGAAAGGAGTATTAGCCGAATGAATAACTACCTCACCATCAGCGAACTCGCCCGGCTGATGAATGTATCGACCCATCAGATTCGTTATTTTGAAGAACAGGGGGTGCTGCTGCCCGCCTGTGTCGCTGACAATCAGTACCGGATGTATGGAACGGATGAAGTATACCGGCTCTCCCATATTTTACTGCTGCGCAAGCTGGGGGTTCCGGTTCGGCAGATTCGTGAAAGTATGGATTCCTTCTCGGCGGACCAGTACAGTCAGCTGCTCCGGGATTCGATGGAGCAGCTGGATCAGCAGATCTCGCAGCTCACCCAGCTGAAGCAACTGACAGCGAATGTGCTTGGCGAATATGAAGAGCATTACGCTTCCGGCAGCAGCCCGTACCGGATTCACAGCTGCCCGCCGCGACAGCTTCACCTATGGACCGAACTGCAGTATGGAGAAGCGCTCACCGCCCGCCGGATGCTGCAGCTGAATCCTTATCCGGAGGATCTGTTTGAGACCGATCTTTATTATATCCAGCAGGAGGATCAGCTGCTGCTCTGCTATATGGATCAGCAAGCTCTAGCCGGGCATGTCCATTTCCCGGTTCAAGCGGTTTCGACCCATACCGTTCACGGCAAAGCTGGCGATCAGCAAGCCGATTATACAGCTGCACCTTCCATCTCATTGGCGGGCGGTTCATACCTGTGCGCACATATTCAGATTACGGAAGAAGAGGAACTGCACCGGCATATCCAGCAGTTCGAGCAGCATATGCAGCAGCAGAATCTGCTGCCCGCCGGTCCACTGATTCTGATCGAAAAGTCGTATCTGTCGCTGTTCAACAATGCTACTCTTCATTATGAACTGCAAATGCCGCTCACAGCGGACCGAGCCAGTCTGGAGGATCATCCATCATGATGACCAGTGCTTCCAGCCCGCTTGCTCTAACCATCAGTCCCTGTCTGTCCGAAGAACTGCCTGCCGTCTGTACACTTCTGGCCCATTCCTTTGGCGATATATTCGGCTCCCTGGTCCGGCTGGATGAACAGCAGCTCGTTGCCCTGCTAATGCAGACCTGGGCGCCATATGCTCTCGCTGCAAATCGTACGCAGATTGCTGCACGAGCGGACGGGCAAATGGTCGGTGTGATCGGCCTGCAGTGGTATGCCGGCAGTCAGGCAGTCTACTCTGCGCTGCCCCATTTCGGTTCATTGAGCAGACAGTATGGCTTCTGGAATATGTGCCGATTTGCAGCAGGTATGTCTGCCCTGGAGCATACTCCGCGTCCGGGTGAAGGATATATTGAGCATATCGCGACAGCGGCTGCCTATCGCGGACGCGGCATCGCCCGTTCGCTGCTTCAGTGGACCCGGCAGCATATGTCCGCATATGATTGGAACCGCCTGACTCTCCATGTCTCTTATAACAATGACAATGCAATTAATCTATACGAAAAGGACGGCTTCCAGCACATCTCTTCCCATTCCAGCTGGACCCGGCTGCTGCTGCATGAACCGGGCTGGCATTATATGGGCTGGAAACCCGATCAGCCATAATCCACCATGCCATGTACGGATGATTCGTCTGTAGTATTTATTTGATTAAAGGAGTGAACCTTTTTGCATAATCGACGTCTCCAATTGATCCTGCTCTCAGGCATCATTGCTGCCATCCTGTTACTTCTGCTGGCGATCTTCCTGGTTCAGAATTCCTACGATATGACCGAGGAGCAAGTATCCGTGCCTACTGAAAATGGTGTAATGACCGGTATCCTCACCATGCCAAGGCATGTGGATCATCCGGTGGGCTTGATCGTCTTCGTCCATGGCGACGGGCCGATCGATGCCAGCTATGACGGATTCTACCGGCCGGTATGGGAGCGATTCGCCGCAGCCGGTTATGCCTCCCTCTCACTGGATAAACGGGGAATCGGCGGCTCTGCAGGCAGCTGGCTGCAGCAAAGTATGGAAGACCGAGCCAATGATACCGTCGCAGCGATCCAGTGGGCGAAAAAGCAGCCGTCCATCGATCCGAGCCGTATCGGTCTCTGGGGAGCGAGTCAGGCAGGCTGGGTCATTCCCAAAGTCGTCGCCAAAGAACCTTCTCTCGCTTTTAGCATTCTCGTCTCCCCGGCGATCAACTGGATTCGGCAGGGCCGCTATAATACCCGGCAGGAAATGCTTCGGGATGGTGCCACCGAGCAGGAGATACAGCAGGTCCAGCAGGAGGATCAGCGGGTTCTGAAGCTGCTCCAGCGGCATGCCTCCTACGCAGATTATCTCAAAATAGCCCCTGCCAAAGATCCCATCTCGGAAGAGCGCTGGAAATTCATTATGATGAACTTCCAGTCCGATGCCAGTGAGGAACTGCGCAACTTCCATCATCCGGTTCATCTGGTACTTGGCACCGAGGATATCAATGTGGATATTAGAGAAACCGAACGATTTTACCGTCGATCTATCCCGGAAAAGCTGCTGTCGGTTACGGTCATTCCGGGCGTGGACCATTCGATGGTGCCTTCCAGACTGGTGCATTCTTCCTGGCAAATGGTATTGACAGCGATTTTCTTCCCGCGTCAGGTTAGCAGTCCGGCCTATCTGGATGATCTGGAACACTTCTTATCCAGCTATTCCGCGATTAGATCAACGTCAATGTCTATGTCTATGTCTATGTCTATGTCTATGTCTATGGATCAGCGTAATTGGCATGGCCCGTAAGGCTAGGTATGTAAAAAACCCTTCCCGCCGGGTATGCTGCCCGGCAGGAAGGGTTTTTGGAGTTAATTCACTATGCGGTTATTCCGCATTTTTCTGTTTATCATACGGTTACTGCCCAACTGTTATTGCACATACAATTTGTTTATTCATCTATATAGCCTGGCAGTCGGCATGATGCATCATTGAATTAGTATTATCAGACTCTGACTACCTGGATCGCATCGTCCTGTACATCCACCTGAATGTTCTGTACATTCTCATCGTCCAGTACCAGATCGGTGATGCTGTCTTCGATGTGCTGCTGGATCACACGACGCAGCGGACGAGCACCAAAGGCAGGATTGTAACCGAGCTGAGCGAGTTTTTTCTTCGCATCGTCGGAGACAGTCATGGTAATGCCCTGTTCCATCAGTGTGAACTGGATATCTTCGAGCATGTTGTCGACGATCTGTACCAGGTCTTCTTCTTTGAGTGATGCAAATGGAATGATCGCATCGAACCGGTTCAGAAATTCCGGACGGAAGTACGAACCGAGCGATTCCAGAATCGAGCTGGTCTGTTCCGATTTGGCAGCGGAGAAGCCGACGGTAATTTTCTTCTCGGTTATACCGGCGTTGGATGTCATAATGATGACGGTATCCTTGAAGCTGACGGTACGGCCTTGGCTGTCGGTCAGACGGCCATCATCCATGACCTGCAGGAACATATTCTGTACGTCAGGGTGTGCTTTCTCAATCTCATCCAGCAGAATGATGCTGTACGGATTGCGGCGTACACGTTCGGTCAGCTGACCGGCTTCATCATGACCCACATATCCTGGTGGAGAACCGATCAGTTTGGACACGGAGTGTTTCTCCATATATTCACTCATATCAAGACGAATCATTGCATCCGATTGACCAAACAGCTCTTCTGCCAGTGACTTGGACAGCTCGGTTTTACCTACACCGGTCGGTCCGACGAACAGGAAGGAAGCGATTGGTTTGTTTTTCGGTTTCAGACCTGCACGGCTGCGGCGTACCGCTTTGGCGACTTTCTCCACAGCTTCGTGCTGACCGATGACTTTGGTCTCCAGACGGGCAGACAGGTTTTTCATTTTGTTCTGTTCATCCTGCTGCAGCTTGCCGACCGGAATACCGGTTTTGCGTTCGATAATATTCTGGATATCCTCGACGCGTACTTCCACCGGTTCGGAGCTGTTAGTACCACTGTTCAGCTGGTTCATCAGCTGGGTCTCTTCATCGCGCAGCTGGGCTGCACGTTCGTAGTGTTCTTCACGGGTAGCCTGTTCTTTCTCGGCTTTGATCTTCTCGATGCGGGCCATCAATTCACTCTGGTCACCTGCGGAAGCATGCAGGTTCAATTTGGCACCGGATTCGTCGAGCAGGTCAATCGCTTTGTCCGGCAGGAAGCGGTCCTGAATGTAGCGGTTGGACAGCTGTACGCAGGCAACGATCGTCTCATCGGAGTAGCGTACACCGTGATATTCTTCGTATTTTGGACGCAGACCCTGCAGGATCGCGATCGCTTCTTCCACGGTTGGCTCATCGACCATAACCGGCTGGAAGCGGCGTTCCAGAGCAGCATCTTTCTCGATTTGACGGTACTCCTTGAGTGTGGTTGCACCGATCACCTGCAGTTCACCGCGGGCCAGTACCGGCTTCAGAATGTTGCCGGCATCCATCGAGCCTTCGGCCGAACCTGCACCGACCAGCAGATGAATCTCGTCGATAAAGAGTAGAATGTTCTCACGCTGCTGCAGCTCGGCGATCAGCTGTTTTACCTTTTCTTCAAATTGACCGCGGATACCGGTTCCGGCTACGAGTGAAGCTACATCCAGTGAGTAGACTTCCTTGTTCAGCAGCTTCGCCGGTACTTGTCCCTCAGTAATGCGCAGTGCCAGACCTTCGGCAATCGCGGTTTTACCAACCCCCGGTTCACCGATCAATACAGGGTTGTTTTTGTTGCGGCGATTCAGGATTTCGATGACACGTTCAATCTCTTCATCACGGCCGATGACGGTATCGATCTTGCCGTCTCTGGCTGCATCGTTCAGATTGCGTCCCAGCTGGTCCAGAATGCCATTGCCACGCTGCGGTTCTACCGTACGAGTTGCTGCACGCTGACCATTGGAGCCGCCTGCCTGTCCACCCTGCTGCATAAAACCTTTGAATAATTGGTCAAATGGCGAGCCGGAAGCACCGAATCCGCCGGAGAATGGATTGCTGTTATTCATTTTGGCGTAACATTGCTGGCAAAGATACAATTTATCGGATTTATTATTTACAGTGAAGCTCAGTCCTACAGTAGCCTCATGTTGATTACAATTTTGACAACGCATATACGAATGCCCCTTTCTTAAATCATACTCATATTGGAATTTGTAAAAAGAATGGGATTATAAATAGTTAACATACAAATGGTCAAAATGACCAACGATTGGGAAATCAGATCAAACATCAGAATACTTTTTTTGTCAAATGGATGCAGGGTGCAGCAAATGCAGATTGCCCTGCTTAGAGATATTAGATGCATTAGCGACATACAGCCGCTTCGTTGTTGTTTGATGTT
This sequence comes from Paenibacillus wulumuqiensis, assembly GCF_000971965.1. Taxonomy (GTDB): domain Bacteria; phylum Bacillota; class Bacilli; order Paenibacillales; family Paenibacillaceae; genus Saccharibacillus; species Saccharibacillus wulumuqiensis. Next base: position 193,667 of record NZ_LAQP01000014.1, on the reverse strand, counting down.
TGATCAATCGTTTTGACTTTGACTTTCTTTGACTATTATACCGCATCCATATTTAATGTCAACAACTTACAGCTATTTTTTAGTTTATTTCTGCAAATAATTTTGTGCACAATGTAAATAAGATGAACAGGCATATAGTTGCAGATATTTATTCGACTTCGCAGCCTGAAATGATAAACCAACTGCAGATCGATCAACAAAAAAGTGAGTACATCCCAGTAAAATAAATGCACAATTAAAGGAGCAGACACCAAAAAAGCGCTCCATTGTACAGGCATATGTACAGGAACGCTTTTTATTGCTTCTATGATATTCTTACTATTTTTACTATATAAGCTAGTTCACTTGTACACTGCTTCCTTATTTATAAAGGCAGACAGAGGCCCTTTAGTTCTCTGGATGATGCAGCACAGGATGAGCAGGCTCGCTCTGGAACAGTTCAATCAGGATAATCCGTCCTGTTCCTCCATCCACACACAGCCGGACAAATGGTGTAATTGAAGCCAGAAAGCGCAGCGCCACAGAGTGCCGAAGCGAATCTTCCAGCTGCCAGCCGAGCGGCGTTACTGCATAACTGTCCCCCTGCTCCAGATAACTGCAGCGGATCAACTGACGCAGATGCTCTAGCTCATCCTCATCATAGGGCTCGATCTGCTCTGTATCCACCAGATAATAGAGCATCCCGTGGCGGCCATCCCGGTACCATTCCTCACTATCATGATGCCGGTACAGATCGCGCACAATCGGTAGCGCGGCTGTCGAGGTCTGTTCGAACCATTCCCTGGACTGCGGCCACAGACGATACATGGAAAAGGATTCGACCTGATCACCAATCAGATGCTGCTTTGTATGTTCAAAATGAGGCAGCACTTCGCGGTGCAGCATGTGCTGCATTTCCGGTGGTCCCGCCTGAATACGGATTCGCGAAATCGCTCCCAGCCACATACTATGAGCGGCAAAATACTGTGCCAGCGCAGTCATGCCTTCAGGCGTCTGTTCATCGGCAAGCGGTACATCCTGCCAATCCAGCGCTTGTACTTCTGTCGTCGCAGGCTGCTGTACATACTGGATGACCGTATAATTTTTCAGCCAGGGATAGAGAATCTGCGTTTCCACTTGCGTCCTCACAGGTGCAGCTTCTTCCGCTTCATAAGCGCCTGCCAGCGCGAGCAGCATATTTACCTTTTCCAAGAGACGGTCGCCAGGCTGCAGGGTTGGAGCTGCCGGATCATGCTGCAGCTGCTGATTGTCCAGCTCCAGGGTATCAAATTCCTCCGGTGACATGGCAGCGAGCACATGCGTATGCCGGGATAGTTCGTCATGCGAAGCATACCCCTGCGCTCTGCTGGCAATGGCGAGGACGGAATCCTCCCTGTCAATCAGGAGATGGGTCGATGTATACCGGTAGCGCATAGTTCCTCCTTTGATAGGGCGATGATGGGTGTGAGAACAGCCGATACCGGTCCACTGCCATGCCATCTGTACGCATGGCTGCAGCAGCGCAGGTCAGGCAAATTCATCCGTAATATCCTGCCAGCCGCTTAAGTCCGGCAGCTGCTGCTGTCCCCAATACGCGAGAAATATGCCTACCACCTCTGCCCGGTCGCTCGTGATCCAGCTGTAATGCCTGAAATGTCCTTCGTCTTCCTGCAAACGCACCTCCACCACCAGCTCATGTTCGCCACCCATCCGGGCAGCCTGCAAATACATGCTTTTGCCGAGCGGCATGGAAGGACTCAGTACGATATAATCGTCCAATTCCACAATCAGATCGGTAATGACCGAAGTATTGATCGCGTCATTGTCATAGGTGACGTCGCCGCTTTGCAGCGTGTATGTAATATATTCATAACTCATATGTTTCTTCCTTTCCGATATCGAGATACAGGTAGAAATACTGTCATTGTATCATATCCATATCGGTGCTGATAACTGTCTTTCGTGCATCCAAATGCAGGCAAATAAAAATCCGCCAACGTGTATGTCACAGTTGGCGGATTTTCATTTTTATAGCAGTCAGCAAAAGTATACTGTACAGATACATTTATTATGCAAAAAAAGTTCTATTCCCGCTTTCCGCATGCCTGCCTGTATCAGACAACCCGTATTACTTCTTTTTCACCTGCAGCTTCACGCTGTCATTCGTATAGACAGCTTTGACCGTGTAACCTGCTGGCAGTCCTGCTGCTTTTACCGAAGCGAATTTGCCGTGTTTTGGAGATTTGTCGCTTACAATGATCGTGCTGTTGTTTTTCGGTACATATCCGTTCGTAAAGTTCAGCTGCAGCTTGCCGCCGTACATCGCTGAACCGTCGATCGCCAGTACATCATTTTTGCTGCCGATTGTCAGGGTCAGTGTACCTTTGGAGGTCTGCTTGTAATCGCCACTGATCTTCACTTTACCAGCAGCGTTCTCTGCCAGCGTGCCGCCTTCGTTGGATACATTGCCGCGTCCGAATGCAGTTGTCGTACCGCCTTCCAGTGTACCCTGCATGAGGCGCGTGTCACCGGTGTAGGTGTTTTTGCCATCCAGATTCAGCGTACCTGTACCTTTTTTGGTCAGACCGCCTTTGCCGGCGATATCATTGCGCCAGGTGTCTTCCTTGTTGAATCCACCTTTGGCTGCGTCCATATTCACGGTTACATTATTTACAAATGCACCATAACCGTCTGCTGCCGCGAACAGATTCAGGCGGCCCCATCCTTCGGCATCATCCAGTACCGGATAGCCGGCAGGAATACCTGTTGTCGCGAGTACCCAGCGGCGCTGCGTAGCATCCAAATACGGCTGGCGTGTCTCCAGCAGCACTTCGGCTCCCTTCGGTACAAGCACCGGCTTGTCCTTGGCATACGCTTGCGGGAAGCCGTAGGTCAGACGCTCATTGTAGTCTTTTTTGTTGGTTTGGTAATCGCTGAAACGGTCTTTGGCTGTGCCCTTTTGGGTCAGCAGCTTGGTCTGTGCCTGTTCGTAGGCAGCCTGCTTGATTTCCTTATTGGCCGGATCATTCAGGATCGATGCAGCGAGTGCTGTCGCCATCACACGACCGCCCATCACGTCAAAGTACGAATGCATGCCGGATACCGCGCGGTTATTGCCCAGCTCGGAAGCGCGTGTCAGCAGCTCTTGATAACGTTCAGGCACGGCATAAGCCATGGCAAAGGCTGCAAGATAGGCACCATTCGTATGGCCGCTCGGATAGCCTCCATCTGTCGTCGGATCTTCCTTGATCGCAGGTACCAGTGTTGGAAGGACTGTAGCTTCCGGACTCCAGCGGAATGGACGCTTATAATTGTAAAAGCTTTTCGCCGGGTTCGTTGAAGAATAATTGCCGCGCAGTGTATTGACCAGACTGACGATATCGCCAAGAGCCGATTGAGGGTCACCGGAATTTGTACCTTTATCGTCATACTTTTGGGTGGTAGCATCCGCTTGAACTTCCGTAATGGTCGTCGTCGCTCCCGCCTGCTCGCGGTACAGGTCGGTCAGCGATCCCAGACCTTCGATCACGCTGTAGCTCTGGTTGCGTCGGTCATCCAGATAGGCAGCTTCTTCCTGTGCAGCGGTACGTTTCTTGGCCGTATTAATGACCTTCTGGATATTCATATCCAGCAGCTCACTGTTCAGTTTGGTGCCGGAATCCCAGGTTGCGCCAGGTTTCCACATCTTGTTGAATTCGGACAATACGCCAATCGCCGGGTTGGAAGTGACCGACATATTGTCGCTTGTATTGTTTTTGTAATTATCGACAAAATAGCCCCACTCCGGCTTGGGTGGTGTCACATTGGATGGCAGTTCAGCTGCATGCGCATACGCTCCGCCCAACGAACCGGCCAGTACGGATAAGGATAGAGATAACCCGATGATTTTCTTTTTTTGCCCTTTCATATTCCCGATAATCCTCCTCATATTCCCTGCAAAGTTACATGCCAAATCATATGCCCACCTGAGATCGATAGGCACATCATCCGCAGCGGCTGCAGCTGCATGACAGCAGCATGGTCAGCCCGTATGTACATACTACATAGTAATGGTGATTTGTTAACGGGATCATAATGGTTTGTTTGGCGGATGTTAATTGTTCGGCGAGGGAGTTAAGGAACCAAGGCAGACCGCTCCGGGAAAGGATCACTCCGGCGGTCTCCGGTTAAGGTTGGATATTTCTGAATCACCGCTGATCGCGGTAAATATCCAATCTTAAATGTCGGCCTATGGAGTGATTCCTTTCCCTGCGCTCTGTGCTTGTTCATTAGTATGGAGGGTTCTAAAACGTAAACAGTAACTTTTAAGCAAATTTCATATTATGCACATGCATTTCACTTGATGCTTAATGCGCAAAACGCAAGAAAGGAAATAAGGGATCTGACCGACCTTTAAGCCTGGAGATCCCCATTTTCTACAACAATTCAGGATCTCCAGGCTTAACCGGAGGACAGGCCCTTATTCCTTTCTGGAGTGGATGATGCTATAACGATAAGTATGCATAACCACGTTAGCCCTAGCGTTAATACACATACTCAAAAGAAGGATGATGAACCGCAGGATACCAGCTGCAGCTTCTATTTCATACCTCAACTTAAAGCTCAAACCTGACAGCTTTGGAGATTGGACGATAGTGCTAGATTACAACCGTCAGCAGGTCTTCCTGGTAGCTGATCTTTTTCTTGTCGGTCTCGATAACATCCAGGTAGTTGCCCGAGTTGGAAATGATGACCGGTGTGGTGAGCACGTAGCCGGCTTCCCTGATCGCCGCGACATCGAATTCCATCAGCAGGTCGCCTTTTTTGACGGTATCACCCTGTTTGACTCTGGGTGTGAAATATTTGCCTTTCAGTTTGACGGTGTCCTGTCCGACATGGATGAGGATGTCGACGCCGTGGTTGCTGGTGATGCCGATCGCGTGACCGGAGGAGAACAGAGATGTGAGTACCCCGTCTACCGGAGAGTAGACTTTGCCTTCAATTGGTTCAATCGCGATGCCTTTGCCGAGTGCGCCGGTGGAGAAAGCTTCATCCTTGACCTGGGTGAGCGAGATGACTTCGCCTTTCAGCGGGCTGAATACGGTCTCCTGCTTCACCAGTGTCTCAGTGCTGCCGGTTTCTTTTTTACCGGTATTCGGTGCTTCGTCTTCCTGCAGACGGGTGAAGAACATGAGCACAAAACCAACGATAAAGCTGACGATCATACCGATAATTGCGCCGTAGAATCCGCTGTCAATGCCATTGGGACCGATATAGGACGGGATACCGAAGATGCCCAGTCCGCCGATAATATATGCTTTGGTGCCCATCGCTCCGATGATCGCACCACCGACTGCACCACCGATACAGCTGAGGATGAACGGCTTTTTGCGCGGCAGTGTAATTCCGTAGATCGCAGGTTCGGTGACTCCGAAGATGCCCGAGATAACCGCCGGGATGGACAGTGATTTGAGCTTGGTGCTTTTGGCTTTGATCAGAATAGCCAGTACGACACCGGTCTGAGCAAAGGAAGCCCCGAACATGCCTGCAAGAATCGGATCGGAACCCAGATTGCTCAGGTTGTTCATCGCAATCGGTACAAAGCCCCAGTGCAGACCGAAAATAACGAATACCTGCCAGAACGCACCGAGCAGCAGTCCGGCAATGATCGGACTCAGGTTAAATACGCCCAGAATCGCAGCGCCAACGAGCTGCCCGGCCCAGGTCGCTACCGGACCGATAATCAGAAATGCCAGTGGAATCGTGATCAGTAGTGTGCAAAACGGTACCATAAACGTACGTACTACACTCGGAATCACACGCTTGAAGAAATTCTCGAACTTGGAACCGACATACGCCGAGACGATAATCGGAATAACACTGGACGAATAGGTCATCAGAATAACCGGTATGCCGAGGAAGGTAATATGCACAGGCGACTCAAACGGCGTCCCCCCGAACAGTGTATACAGCGGTGTCCCTTTTCCCACCTCTGTTAATGTCGGATAGACCAGCGCCGCACCGATCGCCATCCCGATAAATATATTGGCGTTGAACTTTTTGGCTGCCGTGTAACCGAGGAAGATCGGGAAGAAGTAGAACAGACAGTCACCGATGGCATTCAGAATAATGTACGTGCCGGACTCTTTGACGAGCCAGCCCAGTGACAGGAACAGTGCGGTCAGACCCTTGATCATACCGGTCGCTGCCAGTACGCCGAGCGTAGGCGCGAATACGCCGGAGATCATGTCGATGAACCGGTTGAACAGGCTGACCTTCTCCCCGGAATCATCAGGGGCTGCCGACGAGTCACCGCTGAATCCGGCGACGGTGTTCACATCCGCATATACTTCAGATACATGATTGCCGATGACGACCTGATACTGTCCGCCACTCTGGATGACCGTAACGACACCATCCATATTTTTGAGTACATCGGTATTGGCTTTGCTCTCGTCTTTTAATTTGAAGCGCAGACGTGTCACGCAGTGAGCCAGGCTGTTCACATTGTCCCTGCCGCCAACATTCTGAATAATATCCTTTGCCAGCTGTTCGTATTTCATCGTTCTTCCTCCTTTGTGGGGTATCCGAAGTATGCTTGGTATATCAAAAAGGCGAAACCAGACAGACCGCCTGCAGAAGTATCACTCCTGCACGATCTGATCTTGGTTTCGCCTGCATTACCAGTAACAATCCAAATTTTTATGAAGTTGTGTCATTGGTGACCCGGTGGACATGGATGGTCAGGTAGAGTTTCTCCTCATCGGACAACTCGGTATCCAGATACTTCTCGATCTTTAGCATGCAATTATAGGCTTTTTTGTACTTGGTCTTCACCTGCCGGAGCAGGAAGTCATCTTCCAGCACCTGCCTGTGCGGCTGGGATAACCGCTGGAAAAAGAATTTCAGATGCGTGATAAATCGCTCATAGCTGATCGACTGTTCATCCAGCTCCAGGCGGTACGTATATTTGATAATATTCAGAATATCCTGAATCTTCTCCGCCTGGGCCGCCACATTCGCCATCCTTGTACCCGAGCTGTTAATCTCGGCGTTGACCAGATGCAGAGCGATATTGGCCGCTTCATCCTCAGGAAGCCTGCGGTTCAGCATGGATTCAATAAATTCCAACGCCTTGATGCCGATGCCGTATTCCTTGGGATAAAAGCGCTTGATCTCCCAGCTGAGCGGATTGGGGTTGCGGATGCCTTCATCGTACAGCTTGAACGCATTGTTCAGATGATCGGTGAGCGTGACATAGATATAGTCGCTTAAGGTCACATTCAGGTTATTTTTGCCGTATTCGATAATATCGTAGCAGACCGATACGTATTCCGGCGGAATGTCTTCGAGCAGCACCTTGAACTTCTCGGATGCTTCAGTCTGCTGAAGTACAAAGATCTTCTCGACCAGACTCTTGTCGACCGGATCACCTGCACTTTTTTTGAAGGCAATGCCCCGTCCCATCACCACAAAGTCCCGCTTGCCCGGATCACTGGCTATAATTGCATTGTTGTTAAAGATTTTCTGGATAATCATCCACACTGTCCCCCTCTGGTGGACTGCCATATAACGATATGGATATTGGAGAATCAGGATATACAAAAAAGGCAAAACCCAACACATGCGAATAGCTAATGATTAGCTCTGCATGCACTGGGTTTTGCCTTTTCAGTAACAATCCCAAAGCTAGAATAACACCGATCCAGCATTTTAGCAAGCGCTTTCTTTTATTAAATTTTAAAAATTGTTGTTCACTGTAAATTCGCTATTCTTATGTTTTAATTCCGGCTGCGTATACTGCTTTTCGGGTTTGGATACCGGCTTTTTTTGTACTTTGATCTGCATTATATTTTTCAGTTCAACATCCGATAATAAATAAGCAGGCAAATTATACATACTGCTGCATAACGTTGGTAGGAAAGAAGCTTAATTATTTAGGTGGAGGAAATAATGCTCGAGGATATTAGTCATTTTGTAGGTATTGATTTTAGTCAGGTGGATTTTAAAAATCTGGATTTTAGTACGCTCGATAATGTTTTTGGAATAATATTGACCGGTCTTGCTGTCTTAATGTTTTCTATTATGGCAATTCTCTGCTTCATAGTGATGTGGATTTGCGTATACAGACGAATCAGGGGCATCATTCGCTGGCTCGGGGGGATACGAATAAGAAACGATTTGATGGATTGCCGCTCTTGTGGTGAATCCATCTCGGCAGTTGCACGGATATGTCCTTACTGTGGCAGGGATTATGGTGTATATTTCCGTGTCAGAGATTCTGTCCTTTTCTACCTCTATATGTTTGCCGCTTTTGGATATGGAGCACTGGAATTTATTAAATTGTTTGTTGAAGAATTCCTGCAGCCTTTATAACTCTGTATCATTAACAGCAGGCTCCATTAGAAAAGACACCTTTTCGCACAACGATGCGAAAAGGTGTCTTTTTACAGATATTAAATTTATACTTTACACTTATTGAGTTTATATTTCCAATCTATCACGGAGATCGAAAATCCTGTTTCTTTTTTAAGGACCGGCAGTCTCAAAATAAAATGCCACATAATAGATTCCATATACAGGTGCATGGAACCTGCCAACCGAATTACTCTACCCAGCTCAGTTCAAACTCGGTAAATCGCTGTCCGGCAGCTACGCCCTTTGGTGAAATCCGTTCGATCTCGGCCAGATCTTCTGCAGACAGATGAACATCCAGTGCACCCACATTCTGGCGAACACGATCCAGATGCTTGGTACCCGGAATCGGTACAATCTGATCCCCCTGAGACAACAGCCAGGCCAGTGCCAGCTGGGACGAGCTGCAGCCTTTACGTGCAGCCATCTCTTCAATCAAAGCAACAACCTCAAGATTCTTGTTGAAATTCTCTCCCTGAAAACGGGGGTACATGCGGCGATAGTCATCGGCTGGCAGATCGTCAAAGCTCTTGATCTGTCCCGTCAAAAATCCGCGTCCCAGCGGGCTGAATGCCACATATCCGATCCCCAGCTCCCGAGTCAGCGGCAGGATCTCATCTTCGGTCTCCCGGCTCCACAGTGAATACTCCGACTCAATCGCAGACAGCGGATGAACGGCATGGGCACGGCGAATACGCTCCGGCGAAACTTCGGATAGACCGATATAGCGAATCTTGCCTTCTTTGACCAGATCCGCCATCGCTCCTACAGTCTCTTCAATCGGTACCGACACATCCGGACGATGCTGATAATACAGATCAATATGATCCAGCCCCAGACTGTACAGGCTGGCATCGACAGATTTGCGCACATAGGCGACATCGCCCTTGGGCTTTTCACTGCTAAAGGTAATGCCGAACTTGGTCGCGACGATAACGTTATCGCGTCGTCCACGCAGTGCACGGCCGATCAGCTTCTCATTATCTCCGTATCGTCCAAATTCAAAGCCGCCATAAATATCCGCTGTATCCAGCATGGTTACCCCCAGATCGATAGCTCCCTGCAGCGTATGTATCGACTCCTCATTATCCGGCATCATCATCGTGCCGAGTCCGAGTGCGGATACTTCCAATCCCTGATTGCCAAGTTTACGTGTCTGCATAGTTTCGCTCCTTATTCCGCCAGGCGGATGAATTGTTATCGTGTCATGAACAATTCCTATTGTAAGGAGTTCCAGGCTGGAGCAGCCACAGTACGCTTATACCAGTAATGAGACTAACAGGCTGGATCGCGTCATAACTTAAACACTGCAAAAAACCACCATACACTTGGTTACCCTTGTGTGTGGTGGTTTTTATGTATGGAGCCTAGGGGGATCGAACCCCTGACCTCATCGCTGCCAGCGATGCGCTCTCCCAGCTGAGCTAAGGCCCCGTAATATGTATTTGTTCAACAACTCTTTTAATGTATCATGAATTAGCAGTATAGTCAACACTTTTTATTTTTACATCTATTGACGCTAGACAACGATGAAAACCTAGAATCTGTCTTACTTACTGTTTATAATTCAGAATCTGTGCCACCAAATTTAAAAGATCACATTACGGATCATTCACTTTATCAAGCTTATGAATCTCTCTTAGCAAAACAACAACAGGTTTTATCTTTTGCTTACGTACAAGCACTAAATGACAAGGAAATAGCTAGAATATTTAAAAAAAATCAGTGGAGTACTTCGGGGGCTTTTATCATTGATTTTCAAACTCCTACCTATGTAACCTTTTCATCGGGAGTAGCGGGGACTATACTAGGCTTGGTGCCAAGTGAAAAAGAGACCTTCATAAGGATCCAGTCAAAGAGATTGACTGTTTTTGTTTTTGTTTCCATTTCCAAAAAACTTCTTAATTTTGTTAAGATCAAAATCATTTTCTATTTCATATTGTTGAACAGAATTATTTTTAAAATCAGTAATTAACATATACTTTGAATCAGATAGAAACAATGAGAATAAATTTTCCCTTTGACCCGTAATAGTAATATAATAAACTTCTTTAGAAGTATCGGGGGATTTACTCACTTTTTTTAACTTTAAAGCAGCTAAACAATCCAGAATATAATCTATATCCGCCCTATTTCTTAAGGTAACTACATCCTCACTTTCAGTCCAGTCCATTAACAACAAATAAGAGATTTCCTTATCTTCAATCTTTTCAATAACTTCTTTTTTAAATGTTGTATTAGGGAACATACGATTCTTTATCTCCGTAGAATTAAAAAAATTAATAAGTAATATAGTAAGCATAATAATCAGGATAACGTACATAACAGGTCGAAGACTTTTCTTCAAAAAAATCACACTCCCACTAAAAATTAATATTTTCTTCTTTGAGATGACTAGTGGTTTGGAGAAATGTAGGCGGGAATAAAGGTTGAGACCTGTTTACCAATCTATGGATACACATTTGTATGATCGCATTTTGCATATCAACACCATTCCTTGGACGAGTACTTCCCTCAACCAAATCACCCTCGGATATCCTCGCACTAACAATATGAATATCATAATTGTTTAAGCCTGTTCCTCGCTAGTTTGGATAATAATCCGCACCTTGCGTAACTGTTTCAGGCTTATCTCATCCACCACACCCTGAAAGCAAAACGGCACTCAACAACATCACTACACCAAGCTCCTTTTTAAATACTATATCCCCCCTTTCATCTACCTAGCAGAAATAATATCAGAGCAATTGGCCAATGAATGACATAAGATTAACATTATTTATATCCGTGGTGCTAGTTCTAACTAATTTGGGATGATACCCTTTTTCCAGAGAGTGCATGCTAGCAAAAACTCCATATAGATTGGTTTTGAATCCCGTTAGACTCTTCGAACGAATCGAAGTAAGAGCGAAACGACTGACTAAGATGGAAAATACAGTTTCGATTTGTTTACGTTTTCGTCGCATCCAGTGTGTAAAAGCTGGTGTCCATTGTTCTTTTTTGCTGTTTGAAAAGAGACTTTGGGTTCCATGCACTCCATGCGCTTTTTTAATCATAAAGTCGATGGGCTTATCTTTTAAAATAGTAATTCGCTTACTGCTTTCGCTGCTATCCCACCGCTGTTCAACCGTTATTTTCACAGCTCTGCCTGTACTCTGTGACAAGCCGGTGACAGTTGTGCCAATGCGTTGACTTTCATTCCTCTGCTATTGGTATAATAAAGTTATTGGGTATTTTATAATAACAGGTGCTGTATATGGCCTGCTGCATGTCTATTCAAATATCCAAGCATACTCGGAAAAGAGGCGGATTATTTTGAAATATTCAACAGCTTATATCAGAGCAGGACTGGTGTTATCCCTGATCCTCGTTTTGTTGACAGCCTGCGGACAACCCAAAGAGACGCGGGCGGATATTTTTAACCCGAACGGTATTAAGGAAATGCCGGTAAGGGACTCTTACGGTACGGTCAATGTACCAATCGCTGCCAAGAACATCGCGGTCACCAGCCAGTATGCGATGGATTATATGAACGCGATTGGCTCGGATATCTCACTGGCTCCTAAGCCTGCCGAAGGCAATTACGTGTTCCCTCCCTACACCAGCGATGAGCAGCGTGACAAGCTGACATTGATCGAAGGCCAGAATGGCGAACTCGATCTGAACGCGCTCGCCGCCGAGAAGCCGGATCTGATCATTACCAATAACGGCGACCGCGCGACCTATGATGCACTCACCAAGATTGCACCAACTGCCTATATCGATCCCACTCTCGACTGGCGCAGTGAGCTGTATATGTACAGTACGTTCCTCGACCATGATACGGCAGCCAAGCAGTTCATGAATGCCTATCAGCAGAAGTTCAACGGAGCCAAGACCAAGCTGGCACCGATCGTCGGAACATCCACTATTGCTGCGCTGAGCATGCAGGAGAATAATCTGATTCTGCACAACAATGTACAGAACGGCGTCGGCGAGGTGCTGTATCAGGATCTGGCGCTCAAAGCACCGGAAGGCATGACTACAGACGCTGAATCGACTCCGGTAACTTTGCAGCAGCTGCAATCGATGAACCCGGATTACCTGTTCATCTCCACCGGTATCCCGAACGACACCGCGGCAGCGCTGAGCAAACGGATGGCCGCTTCCGCTGACGGAGCCATCTGGAAGCAGCTGACCGCTGTACAGTCCAATCACGTATATATCGTAGACAACAGTTTCTTCAATGACACACCGCTCGCCAAGTCTTATGCGATCGATACTCTGATCGACGAGCTGTCTGCAAAGTAAAATAGATGTTCGGTAAGTAGATATACTCTGCGGATCAAAGCTAAACCGTGTTGTTCAGCTTTCATCTATAGGCTTCGAACACAAATATTTTTTGCAAAGCCTGATAGTTCACTCACTTAAGCGTGGAAATCTTCTGTATTCATTAATGTTACAGGGTCTCCACGCTTATTTTATTATTTGCTACAATAAATCAAGCAAGCATTAATGTATTATTCCACCTTTCTCAAAAAGGGAAATCTACACTTTACAGACCGGAAATTTTATTTCCAAAAAATGCTTGCATCTCCTCTTCAAAAGATGTATACTCTTAATTACGGTGATTCGTTCACCACTTCCTATCTGACACCTAGAATGCACAACATGAGGATTAGGAAGTTACATATTTTTTGCGGTCGTGGCGGAATTGGCAGACGCGCACGGTTCAGGTCCGTGTGGGCTTACCCCCGTGGAGGTTCGAGTCCTCTCGACCGCATACCTTATCATATCAAGCCTGTTTCACTTCGGTGAAGCAGGCTTTTTTGATGTTTTATTGCAAAGATTGCGTCTTGATAAGGATAGCAATCTATCTGCCCAGTATTTTATACCATGCTGGTTTTTTACGTCATTCATTCAGTTGGTCGGTCGGTTGGTTGGTTATTGTCATTCGGCTGTTCAGGGATTGATTTTTGCTGTTCGGAAATAGAAGCAGCTGAATGTTCCTCCCCCATGCTACACTGGAGCCGGAGCATTCACACAATAACGGAGGTGTCCATCATGTACAGAGTGGCGATTTGCGATGATTCCAGCCAGCAGCGTGAACAGGTACGCCAGCTGCTGACCGCACTGTCGGTCCGTACAGGAGTTGAATTTATAATTGAAGAATTCGCATCCGGTGAGCTGCTGCTGCAGCATTATGAACAGGAGCAGCCTGCATTTCATGCCTGGATTCTGGATGTGGAGATGCCCGGGCGCAGCGGAATCGAGACGGCGCGTAAGCTGCGGGAATGGCAGCACAGGGACGAACAGATTATTTTCCTCACCAGTTACCCGGAATACATGGTCGACAGCTTTGATGTGATGACTTTCCAGTATTTGATCAAGCCGATGCAGTCCGAACGATTTGACGAAGTAATCCTCTCTCTCTGCCGGTACTGGGAATCCCAGGAACACAAGCTGCTGGTGATCAAATCAGGCTATGATGAGCTGGTGATCCGGCATGATGATCTGATCGCTATCGAAGCGGTCAAAAGTCTGACCCTCAAAAACAAGCTTCATTTTATTACAGCCCGGGATACATATGAAAGCAAAGGTATACTCGCTACCTATGCAGCAGCACTGAAGGAACAGAACTTTCTGCAGATCCACCGTTCAGTCATTATCAATATGCGTCATGCCAAAAAGTTCGCCGGCAACCAGGTGCTGATGTCCAACGGTCTGGAGCTGCCGATCGGACGCTCCCGGGTCAAGGAAGTCAAGGATGCATGCACACGCTTTATGATCAGGGAGCTGAACTGAGATGCCGACCCCCATAAGCTATATGCTGCTCGTGCTGCTATTTGTCGTTCCCATGCTGCTGCTGGGACAATTATATTTTGATGCTGTGCTGGGCCGGATGAACCGCAGACCAAACCGGTATCCATATATTATCGTATTTGTGGTACTGCATCTGATCTATTATCTGGTCAATATGCCGTCCGCCCTCTCCTCTCTGCTGGCCATAGTAATGATTCTCAGTCTGGCTCTGTCCTACAGGGTGCAGCTCGGTACCCTGCTTGTCTTTACCTTTATCTATGTGGTACTGCAGACAATTGTCAATTCCATGGGTGTGCATCTGTTTTTTGGCGGGATCGATTATTCGATAGAAACGCCCTATCAGCTGATGCAAAGTCAGTATACTCGCTCGATCAAGCTGCTTCTGTTCAGTTTTCTGGTGATGCTGATGATCTCCCAATTGATCCGGTTGATCAGCCGGCGGCGCAGTATTGCTCTGCAGCCTCGCTATTATCTGCTGTTTCTGATTGTACCGGTCATTTCGATCTGGCAGATTAATGTGCTGTTTGCCTACAGCCAGCAAAACAGCTACTACGTCATCTCGGTGCTGGGGCTGCTGTTTCTGAATGTATTTGTCATTTATATGTTCGATATGCTGATGGAGCGGTTCCGGCTGCTCAATCAGAATGTGTATTTGCAGCAGCAGATGGATTACCAGGATGCCAATTACGAGAAAACGGTGCATACGTTCAAGGATATCAAGCGCATTATCCATGATACGAATCAGCACCTGATTTATATCGAGGAATGTATTCGCCGTCAGGAACCGGAAGCAGCCATTGAGCATATCCACACGACGCTGAATCGGGTCGATCAGGCGTATTACCGGGTCAATACAGGCAATCTGGTGATCGATGCACTGGTGAGCAATACGCTCAGCATCGGGCAGTCCAACGGTATTCGAATCGATACCCGTCTGCGGCTGCATTCGCCTGCAGTACGGATTGAGCGTTATGATCTGTGCGTCGTACTCGGCAATCTGCTGGATAATGCGATCGAAGCCAGCAAGCAGATCCGGCTGGCGGATGACCGGTATATCTCCATCAATATTCATTCCAGTGAATCGACGCTGTATATCCATATTACCAATCATTCCAGCCAGTCCGATATCGACTGGACCAGCAGCAAGCCAGGCGACGGTTATCATGGCCTCGGCCTGACCAATATCTCCCGTCTATGCGACAAGTACGGCGGCCATATGACGATTGAGAGTCATAATCACCGGGTGGAGAGTATGGTTGTTCTTCCTTTTTATGAAGAATGATAGCAGATTGGGATGGATCACAAGAGAATCATCATAGCGAATTACCGACGATGAACCGGCTACGATGTTGGTTCATTTTTGTCGTTCAGGGGTGAAGATATTCGTTTCAGCCCATTTCCGGTCTTTCCGGCGCGAGTATGCGGTATGCTTCGATTGTGTACAGATGAGAATACATCTGATTACCTACCGAAAGGGATGAATATCATGAATAAAGTAAAATCATTCAGCAAATGCCTGCTGAGCATCGTTATCGCAACTTCGGCACTGCTGCCGATCAGCAGTATATCTGCCGCGCAGACTACTACCAAAGCAGCCTCTGCATCCAAATCCCAGGCTGTTACCGCAGCTACTTCTTCCCGGGCACAGGAGCTCTCCCAGGTACTGCTGGACAAATACGGTGTCACCGGTGTGCAGTATGCCGTTATGGATCACGGTAAAATCACCCTGTCCGGCAGCGCAGGTACATCCGGCCGTGCCGACAGCAGCAAGATTACCAAAAACGACATGTTCGGGATCGGATCGACGAGCAAAATGTATGTGACAGCAGCCACCATGATGCTGGCCGATGAGAAGAAAATCGATATCGATCGGCCGCTGACCGACTATCTGCCGGAATTCCGAATGAAGGATGAACGGTACAAGCAGATCACGCCGCGTATGCTGATGAATCACTCATCCGGGCTGTATGGTAGTCATTATGGCAATACGATTCTGTTTAACGATAATGATACGACCAGCCGTGACCATCTGCTAACATCGCTGCGTAATGAAACGCTGAAGGCCGATCCGGGCGCTTTTTCCGTGTATTCCAATGACAGCTTCCAGCTGCTCGAACTGCTGGTTGCCAAAGTCAGCGGCAAAAGTTATCCACAATTTATCCGTGAACGGATCAGCAAGCCTCTGCAGCTGACATCGACACTAACGCCGCTGGATACATTTGATCGTAAGCGACTGGTGAAAACCTACTTCCCCACACTGACAGACAAAGCGCTGCCGGTGGAAAATACCAATATTATCGGCACCGGCGGCGTATATTCCACCGCAGAAGAAGTAGTGAAATTTGCCGAGGTACTGACCGGGCAGCGGCCGGATCTGTTATCTGCCGCTTCGGTTCAGGCCATGAATCAGCCGGAATATCGTAATGGCCTGTGGGTATCCGAGACTTCTAACATTTTCAACTATGGCCTGGGCTGGGATTCGGTACAGCTGTCTCCCTTTGACCGTTACGGCTTGAAGGCTGTATCCAAAGGCGGAGATACACTGATGTATCATGCTACTCTGGTCAGCCTGCCAAAAGAAAGACTGAGCATGGCCGTATTAACGTCCGGCGGTTCATCGATGTACAATGAAGCGGTTGCCAGCGAAGTGCTGCTGCATGTACTCAAGGACAAAGGGACCATTTCACGTATTTTGCCGGATCAGCAGTTCCCTGCCGCTGGCAAAATCGCCATGCCTGCCGAGATGAAAAAGTACAATGGCACCTATGGTGTAGTGGGTGAGACATTTAATATTCATATTCAAAACGGCAAGTTCAAGCTGGCTGCCCAGATGGCCGGCATGATCCCTGCACAGCAGTATATCTATGCAGGCAAAGGCAAGTTCCGCAGTGAAGACGGTTCTACCCTGGCCAGCTTTGAACGTCAGAAAAACGGCCTCACCTATCTGAAGCTGAACGCCTATCTGAACATCCCGGAACTGGATCAATCCCAGATGGCTCTGTATATCGGGCAAAAGCTGAACAAGCAGCCGCTCAGCGCCTCCGTCAAGAAAGCCTGGCAGCAGCGTAACGGCAAAACCTATTACAATACCGACGAAAAAATCAATTCCGCCTTCTATCTGATCCCGACCGAAATCAGTAAAACGATCCAGGTGGATACCAACCAGGGATATGCACTGGGTACCAAAATCAAAAATGCAAACAGCAGTGTAAATGTGATGCAGATTCCGGTTATGTCCGGACGCGACACCTTTGACCTGAACTTCTCCCGTCAGGGCAAAACGGAATATTTGCAAATTAACGAACAGTCCTTTATTAGCGAAGACGCTGTATCGACTCTGCCGGCTGGCTCTTCTTCTCTTACGATACCGGCAGACAGCTATGCCAAATGGATGAAGCTCGGCAAAAAAACAGCCGGACAGAAGATCAATGTAACTCTTCCTGCCGGAGCAGGCTTTGTCGTCTATGATGACAAAGGACAGATCGTCTATTCTTCCATCATCAATGGCGGACACAGTATGAAGCTGCCTGAAAAAGGAATGATCGTATTCGGAGGCAAAGCCGGTGACCGGTTCAAAATTTCTCTCAGCCGCTGAACAGCTAAATTAATCTGAATAATGCAGAATATACAAATAGCATCACTGCTCTCTGCCTCCTTTGCCGGAGACCCAAAGCGGTGATGCTATTTGTGCTGCTTTCCACACAGGGAAAGCGGTATGTTTGTTATTACTGGTCTTCGTGTTCCCGATCATGCTGGGAACGGACAGTATCCCTGGACTGCTTTTTATCCTGCTTGGAATCGTCGTTCAGCAGTCCTTCCAGTTCTTTCATGAACATGTTAATGTCCTTAAACTGCCGGTATACCGAGGCAAAACGTACATAGGCCACTTCATCGACCGGATACAGCTGCTCCATCACCAGCTCGCCCACCTCGCGGCTCTCTACCTCAGCGAGCGCTGTTGCATACAGGCTTTTCTCGACTTCGGAGACGATCGCATCGAGCTGATCGACCGAGACCGGGCGCTTCTCACAGGCACGGATCAGGCCGCGCAGCAGCTTGTCTCTGCTGAATTCTTCGCGACTGCCGTCCTTTTTGATCACGATTAACGGAGTAACCTCCACCATCTCGAAAGTGGTAAAACGGCGGCTGCAGCTCTCGCACTCCCGCCTGCGGCGAATGGATTTGTTATCGTTGGCTGGACGGGAATCCAGCACTTTGGTTCCGTTATGACCACAATATGGACATTTCACTACCAGTGTCACCTTCCTTTCCCTCTATGCCGTTCATTCCATCTATTTCAGAAGGCGTCATATAATTTGGTATATTGCTTATAATAATATAATACACGCTGCACATAATGTCTTGTCTCACCGTAGGGAATGTCCTTGACATGATCCAGCGTACCATCCCATTTACCGCTGCTGAGCCAGCTTTTCACCTTGCTGGGGCCCGCATTGTAGGCTGCGATAACCGCGACTTCATTGCCGTCAAACTGCTGCATCAGGTTGCCCAGATACCAGGTACCGATCTCGATATTCGGGTCGGCATCATGCTTGATCGTCTCCATGGACACATTGGCCAGATGCGCCTTGTCCATGGCCCACTGCGCGGTATCCGGCATCAACTGCATGACGCCAAGAGCGCCTTTCTTCGACTCCATGCTGGGCTGGAAATTGGTCTCCACCCGGATAATCGAAGCAATCAGAAAAGGGTCCACCTGATAGGCGGAAGCATGCGCCCTGATCTCCTCCTTGAACTCGATCGGATAGATCCAGGCCAGCCAGCGGGTATTGAACAATACCAGTACAAGCACAATCAGAAATAGTGGCAGCAGAATCCGTTTACGTACTATTTTTCGTCTGAGCTGGTTCATGATAATCCCTTACTCCGCCAAAATTGCTGCAGCTGCTGCCATGTTTCTTCCGGCGTGCCGCTGTTATCGATAACAATATCCGCGATCCGTTTCTTTTCCTCAATATCCATCTGGGCCGCCAGACGCCGGGCCGCCTGCTCTTCGGTCAGGCCATCTCGCGCCATCAGCCGCTGCAGCTGAATATCACGCGGTACATACACAACCATAATCTCATCGAACCGGTAGGCGTCTCTTGCTTCCAGCAGCAGCGGAATATCCGCAATGACAAGCCGCTGTGGATCAGCTGCTTCCAGCTCGGCAACACGGCTGTGAATGAGCGAACGAATCGCCGGATGCGTAATGCCTTCCAGAGCGACCCTTTCTTCCGGGTGGGTGAAAATATGCTCGCCCAGCCGCTTGCGGTTCAGCGTACCGTCTTCGTTCAGCATCTCTTCCCCAAAGCGCTCTCTTACCTGCTGCAGTACCGGATGACCTGGCATCATGACTTCCCGTGCGATCAGATCCGCATCAACCAGTGCAGCCCCATGCTGCACCAGCCAGGCGGAGACTGAACTTTTCCCCGTGGCGATTCCTCCGGTTAATCCAATATTCATGCTGTCACCTCAATGTTTCTGTCGTATCGGAAGAGGCTGGCAGACCGGGCAAAAGTGCGTGCCCCTGCCGCCTACTACAGTCTTCTCTATCAGCGTCCCGCATTCATAGCATGGCTGTGCCTTGCGTCCATAGATACGGAGGCTGTGCTGGAACATGCCCATCTCGCCCTGTCCGTTCACATAGGACTTGATCGATGATCCGCCGGCAGCGACCGCGTCCGTCAGTGTCGATACAATCGCTTCATGCAGACGAATTAGCTGCTCTTCGCTCAGTTCACCGGCGATTCGCTCGGGATGGATACCGGCACGAAACAAGGCTTCATCCACATAGATATTGCCGATGCCCACGACATACGCCTGATTGAGCAGTACCGGTTTGATCATCGTCTTGCGCTTGCCGATCACCCGGATAAACTGCTCGGTTGTAAATGTTGGGTCGAGCGGTTCCTGGCCGAGCTGCATCAGCGGCTTGGATTCCAGATCTTCACCGGTTTTGAATAGATGCATCGTACCGAACTGACGTACATCCTTGTATCTCAATTCCGTACCATCCGTAAAGTGGAAAATGACATGGGTATGCTTTTCCACCGGTTCATTCTGTTCATATACTCCATAGCGTCCTTCCATCCGCAGATGGGAGACCATGACCAGTCCATCCATTACGATTCGCAAAAATTTGCCGCGCCGTTCAACGGTCTGTATGGTGTGTCCCTGCAGCTCCATGGCAAACTGCTGCGGGTCATCCGGCCGCTGGATAATACGCGGCAGCGACACGGTAACCCGTTCAATTTGCTTGCCGGTGACCAGGGTGTTAAGAGTGCGTCTGACTGTTTCTACTTCCGGCAATTCAGGCATATGGTTCACCTATCCTTTATTGATAATCGATATATGATTTACTTGGCTTCGTACCAGTTGGAGCCGTAGCTGACATCCGCCTTGAGCGGCACGGACAGCTGCAGGGCATCCTTCATGATCTGCGGTACGAGCGTCTTCATTTCTTCCATTTCATCCGCCGGCACTTCAAATACCAGTTCATCATGTACCTGAAGCAGCATGCGGCTCTTGAGCTTGCGGTCTTTGAGCGCTTTGTCCATATGAACCATTGCCAGCTTGATAATATCGGCGGCAGTTCCCTGGATCGGCGTATTCATCGCTGTACGTTCGGCAAAGGAACGCAGATTGAAATTGGAGGAACGAATCTCCGGCAAATACCGGCGGCGTTCCAGCATCGTCTTCACATAGCCGTTCTTCTTGGCTTCGTCGACGATATCATCCATATAGCGGCGTACACCCTGGAATACGTCAAAGTACTGGGCAATAAATTCCGACGCTTCCTTCCGCGTAATTCCCAGGTTCTGAGACAGTCCGTAATCACTGATCCCGTAGACGATACCAAAATTAACCGCTTTGGCTGAGCGGCGCATATTGCTGTCCACCTCTTCATGACCTACGCCGAATACGTCCATCGCTGTCTTGGTATGAATATCCATATCATGCAGGAAAGCATCCTTTAATCCCGGATCATCGGAGATATGAGCGAGTACACGCAGCTCGATCTGCGAATAATCCGCTGCCAGCATCGACCAGCCCTGTACGGACGGAACGAACACTTTGCGCAGCTTGCGCCCTTCTTCCAGACGGATCGGGATATTTTGCAGGTTCGGGAACTGGCTGGACAGCCTTCCGGTCGCTGTAATCGTCTGGCGGAAGTACGTATGCACCTTGCCGGATTTGGGATGAATCTCCTTAAGCAGACCTTCCACATAAGTCGATTGCAGCTTGGACAGCTGGCGATAGATCAGGATATGCTGTACTACATCATGATAAGGAGCCAGTTTCTCCAGCACCTCGGCGTCGGTAGAATAGCCGGTCTTGGTCTTCTTGATCACCGGCAGCTGCAGACGATCGAACAGAATCTCGCCCAGCTGCTTCGGTGAATTCAGATTGAACTCTGTACCTGCCTGCTCATAGATCTGCTTTACCAGCGTCTCCAGCTGGCTTTCAAATTCCTTGCCCAGTGCGCGCAGTTCATCCGTATTGACGGCGACGCCCTGCTTTTCCATATCGGCCAGAATGCGTGACAGCGGCATCTCCAGATCCTCGAACAGGCTGGTCATCTCGTTTTGCTCCAGCTGTTCACGCTGCAGCGGTACGAGCTGACGGATCGTCGCTGTTTTCCGGGCCAGATGCAGGCTCAGTATGTCGGCTTCCGGCACTTTATAGCGGGCACCTTTGCCGAAGATCGTATCATCTTCCGGCAGCTGGGGCAGACCACTGCGGCCAGCCAGCACGCTCAGGCTCTGACCGGAATCGGTTGGGTCGAGCAGATAGGCGGCAATCTGAATATCGAATCGTGCTCCGGCAAAAGGAATATCGTCCCAGTACAGCACCAGATCGGCGCGGTGCAAATCATGTCCGTCCTTCGGAATCGACTCGTCGGCGAGCCAGCTGCGAATAGGAGCAGCCGCTTCGCTTTTGAGCGTCTCCGGTGTCAGGAAGAAATACTGATCCGGTGCAGAGAGTACGATGCCGACCAGACTGGCATGATGGGGATTCTCTCCGCGGCTCTCGATATGCACGACATCAATCTGACCCAGCGCCGCTTCCAGCTGGGCGATCTCTCCCTCGCCGATGACGGTAACCGCCAGCTCTTCAGCCTGCTGTCCGGCAGACTCGTCCAGATCCAGATGATCGATCACGCCATCCGGCGCTGCATCCGACAGATTAAGACGCTGCAAAATGGATTTGAATTCGAGCTTTTGCAGTGCCGATACCGCTGTTGCTGCCTGGATGCCTTCATATTTGAGACTGTCCCATGTCGCATCGAACGGAACCTCACGATAAATGGTTGCCAGCTCCTTGCTCATCCGGGCATCATCGGCATGCGTCTCGATCTTTTCCTTCATCTTACCTTTGAGCTGGTCGGTATTGTTCAGCACTTCCTCTACCGATCCGTACTGGTGCAGCAGCTTCAGTGCCGTCTTCTCGCCTACTCCCGGAATGCCGGGAATATTATCGGAAGCGTCGCCCATCAATCCCTTGAGATCGATAATCTGAGATGGAGTCAGGCCATAACGCTCCTGCACCTCGGCAGGTCCATAGGCTTCAATATCGCTGACACCTTTGCGAGTCAGACCGACTTTGACATGATCCGAGGCCAGCTGGAGCATATCCTTGTCTCCGCTGATGACGATCACTTCACAGCCTTTTTTCTCCGCCTGCAGGGACAGTGTGCCGATAATATCATCCGCTTCATAACCTTCCAGCTGGTAATGGGTGATGCCAAAGGCAGTCAGCAGATCCTTGAGCAGCGGGAACTGTTCGGACAGCTCGGGTGGTGTCTTCTGGCGTCCTCCCTTGTAATCCTGATAGTTGCTGTGACGGAACGTGATTTTACCGGCATCAAAAGCGACCATGATATGGGTCGGCTTCTCCTCTTCCAGCAGCCGCAGCAGCATATTGGTAAATCCGTATACCGCATTGGTATGCATTCCGCTCGATGTGGTCATCGGCTGCTGCATCGCAAAAAAGGCACGGTAAATGATACTATTTCCATCTATTAACATAAATTTTTCCATAGATCCTCCTGTGGTCAGAACATGCATGTATAGTAGGTATTTCCTTGTTAAATAGGTTATGTTATCGCTTATTCTATGATACCACAAGGCTCTCCGTTCCAAAACAAAAGCACCGGATAAGTTCCGGTGCTTTGGCAGTTGCTGATAAAATTGTCAGGTGTTCAGGTCTGGACGACTTCCGGTGACTAGATAAACGACGCTTTCGCCGATATTGGTCGCATGATCGGCGATCCGCTCGATATAACGTCCGGTCAGGTTCAGCAGCATGACCTGCGGACCGTCGGCGGCATTCTCCAGCATATGCTGGTGCAATTCACGAATCATGCCGCTGTACATATGATCCACCTGATCATCATCATTCCCTACTTTGTGAGCCAAATCCGTATTTTCGTCCAGATAAGACTGAATGGAATCCCGGGTCATCTGAATCACGATATCCGACATGCGAGGGATATCTACCAGGGGCTTGATCAAGTTGGAGCCCTGCATGCGCAAAGTAACTTTGGCTACGTCGCGCGCCAGATCACCCATACGCTCCAGATCACTGGAGATTTTGAATGCGACGATAATCCGGCGCAGGTCCTTGGCGACCGGCTGCTGCGTCACAATCAGACGGGAGCCGATATCCATAATCTTCTCTTCCATTTCATTTAGACGGTAATCATTTTCGACAACGTTTTTGGCTTTGGCCGTATCCAGCGTCTGCAATGACTTTACCGCATCTTCTAATGCTTCGATTACGTGATCTCCCATGGCGGTGAGCAGATGCCGGAGTTCACTGAGACTTTCATCAAATCCTTTGCGGTTAGGCATTCATAATCCTCCTCTAGGCTGGTTGAATAATGCAGATTACACCGCTTATGACAGTTCGGTCGATCTCTGCTCCCAGACGGCCGACGGATACTTTCCGGTTCCGGCCTGGAGCGATCAACTATTCAACAAGCGAAGGCGTGCTGCCCTCAGCCGAACCGGCCGGAGATGTAATCTTCCGTACGGGAATCGGTCGGATTCGAGAACATCTCGGTCGTATCCGTGGACTCTACCACTTCCCCGTTCAGGAAAAAGGCTGTCTGGTCGGAGATCCGTGCTGCCTGATGCATGTTATGGGTAACCATAACGATGGTGTAATCCTTTTTGAGATCTTGCGTCAATTCTTCAATTTTGAGAGTGGAGATGGGGTCAAGAGCGGAAGTCGCCTCATCCATCAGCAGGATATCCGGCTGGCTGGCAATCGCACGTGCGATGCACAGACGCTGCTGCTGACCGCCGGACAGACTCAGTGCCGACTTTTTGAGATAGTCCTTGACTTCTTCCCACAGGGCGGACTGCCGCAGACTGCGTTCCACGATTTCGTTCAGTTCTGTTTTGGATGTGATGCCCTGCAGGCGGGGGCCGTAAGCGACATTTTCATAAATGGATTTTGGGAAAGGATTGGGCTGCTGGAATACCATACCGACCTGCTGGCGCAGGTCCTCCACTTCCACGTCATCTCCGTAAATGTCGGAACCGGCAATCTCGACCTTGCCTTCGATCCGTGTACCGGGGATCATGTCGTTCATTCGGTTCAATGTGCGCAGCAGTGTCGATTTACCGCAGCCGGACGGCCCGATAAAAGCGGTAACTGCCTTTTCCTGAATAGTAAGTCCGATATTTTTAAGAGCATGATGCTTCTCATAATATAAATTTAGCTGTTCAATGCGAATAATGTCTGACACAGGGTCACACTCCCTTGATTCTCTTGTCCTGGCAATCATGAACGGGTCATGATTCCGACTGGCATCTATACATCATACGTGATATTTGTAAACCGAGACCTCCCGTATTGTAAAGGGAATGTAAAACTTCCAGCAAGCTGTCAATCCTGCAATCCGGCAGCGACGAGAGCGGTTAGACGCGCTGCTTCGGCCGCCTTGTTCAACAATTGATCCGCATGGGCGGAAGCCTCATCCGCTCCGGCAGCCATCTCTGCGAACAGCCGATCGGCCTGGGCGATGGACGTCAGACTGCGCTCCATCGTCTGCTCGGTCGTCTGACTGTACTGGGCCGATTGTGCAATCATTTCGTTCAGCCCGTTCAGCAGCCGGGTTACATCCGCAGACAGGGTAGTGATCCGGCTGGACAGATGGCGCATCTCCCCGGCAACTACGGCAAACCCGCTGCCTGCCTGGGCAGCCCGCGCCGCCTCAATCGAAGCATTGAGCGCCAGCATGGTGCTCTGACCGGCCAGCTGGGATACATCATCCAGCACTTTGCGTGCCTGGACGGTATGCTGCAGCATCTCCTCGGTCTGAAGACGCTGACGGCTCACCAGCTGCCGTGCCTGCCGGAAGCTCTCTCCCGCCTCACCCAGCTCGCTGTGACCGGATACCGTCCGGACCTTGATGGCTTCCAGCTGACTGGACGTATGTCCGGCTGCACCGGTAACGGTCTGTACCGCCTCTTCAATCTGTCCGACAAAGGAACGGGTCTCCCGCAGGGACTGCAGACGCTGCTGCTCGGCCAGAGCCTGCAGATGACGGGACAACTCCATCATGTCGCGGATCGTAATCGCCCCTGCCAGCTGTCCGTTCTCCGTCAGCAGTACACATTCATAAAAGGCTTCGCCTTCACGTGCCAGAGCCGCATCCACTGCAGTCGCCGCATCGGTATGGATGTCCATACTCAGTACATCCGGACGAGTAAACCGGCTCGTCGGACGCCCTTCATACAGCTCGGTAGCGAAGCGGCTGGCCATGCGCCGGTAGAACTGCTCGCGCATAATCAGGCCTGTCGGCTCGCCAGCTTCATTGCATATGGCGATACAGGGCAGCTGCTCCTCCTTGCGGAAGCGCTGTACGGTAACGCCGCATGTCTCATCCGCTGTAATACCGGGAATGATCATCCGGTAATGCTGCAGCGTCAATTCAGGGCGACCGCTTCCTGTATCCATCTGTTGTTCTCTAACAGGACTTTGGTCCCTGTCCGGTATCTCCGGCTCGATGATATCCGGTTCCTGTATAGCTGTTTTTGTGCTGTGCTCAAGCAGCACAGACTGCTCTGTATGTTGATCCGTCACGCCGTGTTTTACCTTGATCTGCTCATTTTCAGGTTGTATCTGGCTTTCCGGCTTTTCCAGCAATAGATTAGACAAACCGTATCGTCTCCCTTAGTTCTTTGGTATCACTTCTCCTCTTCAGACTAATCTATGATTGTAAATTTAATTTGCGGATTGATGAATGATTATGTAATGACACGTATAAAACTTCCTGTCTTCCATCCGATATTCCGGTGTATGTAAAAAAATGCCCTTCATTCCGTTTAACCGGAATGAGGAGCACTTGTTTTCTTGCGTACGACGAGTTTGTAGCCCACTCCGCGAATCGAATCGATATGTACCGATTCCGGATCAAGTTCGAGCTTTTTGCGCAGGGAACTGACGTGTACATCGACTGTCCGCTGACCACCGATATAATCAAATCCCCATACGGCATTCATCAGATCATCCCGTGTCATCACGACGCCCGGCTTGCGTGCCAGATACAGCAGCACTTCGAACTCTTTGGGACGCAGTGTGATCTGCTGCATGCCCAGCGCGACTTCATACTTGTCCGGATAGATCATCAGATCGCCCAGTTCAATGCGGCTCTCCTGGGAATTCTCTTCCACCGGCTGATCTTCACGTCCGGTTGCCCGGCGCAGTACCGCCGCCACACGTGCCAGCAGTTCGGATACGCCGAATGGCTTGGTAATATAATCATCGGCGCCGGCTTTGAGACCTTCGACAACTTCTTCCTCCGCATTCTTGGCTGTCAAAATAACGACAGGTGTGCGTATGCCGGAGCTGCGCAGCTTGCGTAAAATATCTAATCCCGACATTCCCGGTAACATCAGATCCAGCAGGATCAGCTCAAACGATTCACTCTGAGCCCGTTCCAGACCGGCACTGCCATGGTCTTCTACCGTAACTTCATACCCTTCCTGTGTCAGGTTGTAGGACAACAGTCGGGACAACGTTGATTCATCTTCAATGACCAGCAATCGTTTAGTCATGATAACCTCCATATGGGTTCACATTTCATCCACCTTGACCAGCATATCATGATTTTGTTAACACAGTGTAAAAATATTGAATTTGATTAGGTGGCAGTTAAAAGTCGCCTTCATCCTCCTGCAGCAGTGGCAGATCCACGGTAAAGGTCGTGCCGATGTTTACTTCGCTTTCTACCGTGACTATACCATGATGCAGCTCGACCAGATGCTTGACAATCGACAGACCAAGCCCGGTTCCGCCTGAACTGCGCGAACGCGCCTTGTCCACCCGGTAGAACCGTTCGAAGATCCGCGGCAGATCCTTGCGTGGGATGCCCATACCTGTATCGCTCACATCAAACCGGATACGTTCGTGTCCTTCCAGAGACATGATCTCTTTTACGTCCAGCGTAACCTTGCCGCCATCCTGCGTGTAATTGATCGCATTGGAAATCAGATTTACAAAGATCTGCCGCAGCCGGTCCTCATCCGCTTCCATGAACAGCTCTTCCGGCACGTTCATGTTCATCGTAATATTTTTCTTGGCTGCAGACGAGTTGAGCATCTCCCGGATCGTATCGAAGAACGGCTGCAGATGAATCGGAGAAAAGTTGAGCGGCGAGCGCTTGGATTCGATTTTGGACAATTCCAGAATATCGCCGATCAGCCGGTTCAGCCGCTCACTCTCATCATAGATAATTTGCAGGAAAGAGCGTGACGTCTGCTCATCCTGTACACCGCCGCTCAGCAGGGTCTCGGCAAATCCTTTGACCGCAGCGATCGGCGTCTTCAGTTCATGGGACACATTCGCGACAAATTCGCTGCGCATCCGTTCCAGACGACGGATATTGGAGACGTCCTGGATCAGGAACAACATGCCCCGGTATGTATCATCGTCTTCGAACATCGGTACGCCGTCAATCTCAATCAGCCTAGGTTCCGGATTGTACAATGTCTGTTCATCATGGATACGCTCCTTGCGGCGCAGTCCTTCTCCCAGCAGCTTGCTCAGCTCATAATGCTGCTTGAGCTCCTGATACGGCTTGCCGATAATGCGCTTGGAGCTAATGCCCAGCATCTCCTCGGCAAACCGGTTCACCAGTGCGACATTGCCGTTAAACTCGACCATGACCATTCCTCCGGTCATGTTGGCCAATACGCTCTGCAGCAGGTCTTCATTATCACGAATGACTTTGAGCTGCATCTCCAGGCTATCTGCCATATTGTCGATGGCTTTGCCCAGATCACCGATCTCGTCCTGCCGATCCAGCTTCACCCGTGCTCCATAATCCAGCCGTGAGATCCGGTTGGCAACACGGGTGATATGCTCCAGTGGACGGGTCAGACTGGAAGCGACCCGGTAGCTGACCAGTGCCGCGACGAGGAACAGTACCGCCAGACTGATGCCCATGACCGTCCAGGCACTGCGGACGCCATTTTCAACGGCCTGCAGACTCATGGACAAACGGATATACCCGTCAAACTGTCCTGCCTTATGTACAGGTGCGGCGACGTACAGCATATTCTCCTGCAGGGTATTGCTGTACCGGATCGCGCTGCCGAGTCCATTGCTCTGGGCTGCTATAATCTCTTCGCGATCCCTGTGGTTATTCATGCTGCGCGGAGCGCTCTGCGAATCCCCGATTACGGTTCCATCCCGTTCGATAAAGGTCACTCTGGAGTCGGTGAGCTTGCTGATCGCTACCGACTGACTCGTGTAGTAATCAAGTACTTCTTCGGTAGGCGAGCCTTCCACCCCTTCATTTCGAAAATCAAAGGTGGTCTCCAGCAGACGGATCTCCCGCAGCATATTATCTTCCAGAGTCTGCACATGGGAATCCTTGTAGATTTTGCCCATGGTAAAGGCTGCTGCCAGACCGAGTACTCCCAGCAGCAGCATAATAATCAGGGTCAGACGGACGCGGAACGGTTTCATGCTTCTCTCCTTTTATGATGTTTTGCTTTCCTGAAGCTTCTGCTTGCCCCGGTAACTCGCGATACGCACAAATATGGAATATTGGAGCGTCGCCATCGGCTGCTGAAGCATAATGCCGAGCACGACCGGCACCGCTGTCTGCGGGCTAAAGTACGACATCGCAATGACCATGCCGACCGATATATTGCGCATCCCCGACGTATAGGCCAGCGTCACCGGCAGCTCTCTGCCTTTTGCGCGAAGTATACCAGAACATACGTAACCGAGTCCATAGCAGAGTGCCACAATGAGGAACACTGCCGGAATAACCAGCACCAGATCGCTGCGCAGGGCACTGAGCTGGGGCGCAATGGCAGCCGCATTCAGCAGTACCACACCAGCAAAGCAGATTTTGGAGATCGGCAGAGTGACCGGAGCCGACCATTCCTTGAACCGTCCTTTGGATAGCTCATAGACAATCATGCCGAGCACCGTCGGCAGTACAATAATCAGCATCAGATCCTGAATCATGCCCAGTGTATCAAACTGAATATTGGCTCCAAAAAACCACTGGATCAATCCCGGCACGACAAACGGGCTAATCGCCGAATCCACGATGACCATCGCCAGCGCAAGTGCCACATTGCCCATCGACATGCTAACCCACAGTACCGACGATACGCCCAGCGGAATAGCTGTGAACAACACCAGGCCAATTGTATACGGCGAACCATGGCCAAACATCAGCTCTCCCAGCCCATAAGCGAGCAATGGTGCAGCCACATGGGCGAACAGCAGCGTAACAAACACAGGGGCAGGCTTTTGCAATACGCCCTGCAAGTGCTTGCGCCCGCAACCAATTCCCATGACAAAGGTGACATAGGCAAACAGATAAGGAATCCAGCTCGTAAAGGCGATCAGTTCGTCGGATAACACAAATCCGAGCAGCAGCGTGCAGGGAATAATCGCGAACATATACTTTTCAAAGTTGCGGGTAAATGCTGCCGACCATTGTCTCATTTCTTTCATCTCCAGCCTTTTCACTTTGTTGTATGTATTATGATAACACATGCATCATGGGTGTATGGGTGAAAATGGTAACTGACAGCGAAAAAAGTTTAACGTGTGCATTTTGTGGAATGGAGCTACTTTTTTTACAAAGCGATTGGGCTGGGAGCTTGCGGGCACTGGGATAGCAGTGTTGGCAATTATGGTGGATATGCTGGTGCGATTTATCATATTAATTATGGATTAGGGATTGGGTAGGCAGGTGTATAGTTCATGCACTCCAGAAAGGAATAAGAGCACGTCCTCCGGTTAAGCTTGGAGATCTTTTAATGGGTGCAGAAAATGAAGATCTCCAGGCTTAAAGGTCGTCCGTTGCTCTTATTTCCTTTCTTCCGTTGCGTGAATAGAGAGGCATTGGCAGGTTTTTATAATACCCCAAGAGTGTATTGAGGCCCTTGTTTGTTAATGGTTGCTTGCAGTATGGACGACCTTCATTAACTATTTAAAGCTTTTGCAGCTCTATGTCTATGCTATTAATGATCTACCCAGAGTGATGCGTGCATAAGATAAAAGCTGCTACTATGGTTGATGGTCTAATCGTAGTTAACATCCCAACCGTGGTTGATGCTCCTCCAATCGTAGTTAACACTGCAACTGTCATTGATGCCCTGATCATAGCTAATGCTACAACCATGGTTATAGCTCCGATATAGTCCATGCTCCAATAGGCAGCTGCCACAATAAGTTCAGCAAAAAAAAACCATGACAGCCTGCACGATACAGGACTTATCATGGTCTTTTGTAAAAGTAACTGTGATTCACTCTGCCAACTGTTCAGCCAATTATCCGTTGATGATTTCGCCACCGTTGACGTGGATGACCTGGCCGCTGACGTAGGAGGAATCGCTGCTTGCCAGATATACATAGGCTGGAGCGAGTTCTTCCGGTTGGCCTGGACGCTTCATCGGTTGGGATTGACCGAATGCTTCTACTTTTTCTTCATCAAAGGAAGCCGGGATCAGTGGTGTCCAGATTGGGCCTGGAGCTACACCATTGACGCGGATTCCCTTCTCTGCCAGGTTCATGGACAGGGCACGGGTAAAGGACAGGATTGCTCCTTTGGTGGATGAATAATCGAGCAGTACCGGCTCACCACGATAGGCAGTGATCGATGTTGTATTGATAATGGATGCGCCTGAATGCAGGTGCGGCATCGCTGCCTTGGTGATAAAGAACATTCCGAAGATATTGGTGCGGAATGTGCGTTCCAGCTGCTCCGCGGAGATATCTTCGATACTCTTCTGGACATGCTGCTCTGCGGCATTGTTCACCAGAATATCGAGTTTGCCCAGTTCTGCGACGGCTTTTTCGACAGCACTTTTCGCAAAGGACTCATCTCCGATATCACCAGCGATCGTTACGCATTTACGTCCTTCTTTTTCTACTAGAGCCTTGGTTTCTTCGGCATCGTTGTGCTCATCCTTGTACAGGATTGCTACATCGGCACCTTCTTTGGCGAAATAGATAGCGACAGCGCGACCAATCCCGCTATCACCACCTGTAATGATGGCTGCTTTTCCTTCGAGTTTGCCGGCAGCCTTGTATTCCGGCGCCTCAAACTGTGGACGTGGGGTCATTTCGGATTCAATACCAGGTTGTTTCTCCTGATGTTGTGGAGGTAAACTTTCCGGTCTGTTGGACATTATTCATTCTCCTCTCATCATTTGAGTAATCTAGGTTGTTCTCTATGAATCGGTTGTGCCAGATGAAGAATAGGGCCAAAAACAACGCTTATGTGTCATTAACGTTCCTATCGTTCAACCACTTATGCTCTCCATTCTGCTACGCTGCATTATTACCACATGCTCTAAATCTCTAAACAATTGTTTTGCATTTTTTGCCTTTTCACCCAGCAAAACAACCCCCACAGACGGATCTGTGAGGGTTGTATTTTTGCTTTTACAGATTCATTTTCTTTGTTATAAAAACGCTCTGCACTTCAATAAATCAGATAATATCGCGGTATACCATAAAGAAGCTGATCACGGCTACACATACGGCCAGTCCGATACTGAGTGAACGGATTTTGGCAGTGTGTGCGGAGATATCCTTTTTCTGCTGGATATCGGCCAGAGCGAGCCGCAGCGGCTTGCCCATGATGCCGCCAAAGGCTGCAATCGCCAGCAGCAGTACGACCACGACGATCATCCAGGCAATACTGTATGTACCCTGGGTCATCAGGTAACCACCGGTCAGCAGCTGCACGATCAGACCAAACTGCGCTACACGGTTCAGCGTACGCACGATCGAGAGCGCTCCGGACTGTGACGAAGCATCCCAGCTGCCCAGTTTACCTGCCACAAACGGCAGTACCAGATAGAATCCGGTCGAGAGCGCTCCGAGAATGTGTAAAAATACGAGTACTTGAATCACTGCATATCCTCCCCATCTGTACTGAATAGTCATTCATTTCCTTGTTGCTGCATTATTATTTTACCGAATGATTTGTGAAAAATATACTGTTTTGCACTCAGGTTGTGTCCAAAAGATGAACAAGACCATGACCAGGGATGAACAAGTCTGTAATTTTCCTGTACCTTCCCTTATGCAAAAGGACTGCTTCCCCGTCATATTGACGAAGAAACAGTCCTTTGTATCGTGCCACTATAAGAATGATGCAGTGATCAGCCTACGATGATCTGGATCACGCTGCGTACGGATTCTGCAGACTTGTCCAGGGCTGCCTTCTCATCGGAGGTCAGTTCCAGCTCGAAGATCTTCTCGATGCCGTCGCCGCCCAGAATCGCCGGTATACCCATGAACAGATTGTCATAACCGTACTCGCCTTCCAGATACGCGATCACCGGCAGAATACGCTTCTTGTCCTTCAGGATCGCTTCAGTCATCTGTACGAGCGAAGCTGCGGGCGCATAGTATGCACTGCCGTTACCGAGCAGGTTGACGATCTCTCCGCCGCCTACACGGGTACGCTGTACAATCGCTTCGATCCGCTCGCTGGAAATGAGGGTATCGATCGGAATACCGCCTACGCTGGAATAGCGTACGAGGGGTACCATATCATCCCCGTGACCACCGAGCACAAAGCCGCGTACATCTTCGACCGATACATTCAATTCTTCCGCGATAAAGGTGCAGTATCGGGCCGTATCGAGTACACCGGATTGTCCGATAACACGATTTTTCGGGAACCCGAGTGTCTGATAAGCGACATGCGTCATCGCATCCACCGGATTACTCAGAATAATCACGATCGATTCGGGCGCATGCTGCTTGACCTGTTCGCAGACCGACCGGACAATACCGGCATTGGTATTGACCAGATCGTCGCGGCTCATGCCAGGCTTGCGTGCTACTCCTGCCGTGATGATTACGACATCGGAGTCTTTGGTATCGTTGTAATCAGAAGTCCCTTTGATATGGCTGTCAAATCCCTGAACAGGACTTGCTTCCATCATGTCAAGCGCTTTTCCCTTAGTCGGATTCTCCAGCTGTGGAATATCTACCAGTACGACGTCCCCGAGCTCTTTTTGGGCGAGCATCAGGGCCGTTGTGGCACCGGTAAATCCGGCGCCCACTACGGTGATTTTTCTGCGCTTAATCGCTGTCATCGGTTCATCTCCTTACATGTTTTCGATAACTTTATCGGCAAACTCGGAGCATTTCACTTCTGTCGCTTGATCCATCAGACGCGCGAAGTCGTAAGTTACAGTTTTATTGTTGATCGATGTTTCCAGACCTTTGTAGATCAGGTCAGCCGCTTCGTTCCAGCCCAGATGCTCCAGCATCATAACGCCGGACAGAATAACGGAACCCGGGTTAACTACGTCTTTGTCCGCATATTTCGGAGCTGTACCGTGCGTAGCTTCGAAGATCGCATGACCTGTTACATAGTTGATGTTGGCGCCCGGAGCGATACCGATACCGCCTACCTGTGCAGCCAGAGCATCGGACAGATAGTCACCGTTCAGGTTCAGCGTAGCGATTACGTCGAACTCGGCCGGACGAGTCAGTACCTGCTGCAGCGCGATATCGGCGATAGCATCTTTTACGATGATTTTGCCAGCGTCTTCAGCTTCTTTTTGTGCAGCATTGGCAGCATCTGCGCCCTGCTCGTCTTTGATTTTATCGTATTGTGCCCATGTGAATACTTTGTCGCCGAATTCAGCTTCAGCCACTTCGTAACCCCAGTTTTTGAAGGCACCTTCCGTAAATTTCATGATGTTGCCTTTGTGTACGAGCGTTACGCTCTTGCGTCCGTGATCGACTGCATATTGTACAGCAGCGCGAACGAGACGCTTGGAGCCTTCTTCGGATACCGGTTTGATACCGATACCGGAAGTTTCCGGGAAGCGGATTTTGTTAACACCCATTTCATTTTTCAGGAATTCCAGTACTTTCTTCACTTCTTCAGTACCTTCCTGATACTCGATACCTGCATAGATATCCTCGGTGTTCTCACGGAAGATAACCATGTTTACCAGCTCAGGACGTTTTACCGGAGAAGGTACACCGTCAAAGTAACGTACAGGACGCAGACATACGTACAGATCCAGTTCCTGACGCAGGGCAACGTTCAGGGAACGGATACCACCGCCGATTGGCGTAGTCAGTGGTCCTTTGATCGCTACCATATATTCACGGATCGCTTCCAGCGTATCAGCCGGCAGCCACTCTCCGTATGTATTAAACGCTTTCTCACCCGCGAATACTTCGTACCAGGCAATTTTTTTGGAGCCGCCATATGCTTTTTCTACGGCTGCATCCAGCACGCGTACAGAAGCTTTCCAGATATCGCGTCCCGTACCGTCACCCTCGATAAATGGAATGATCGGATTGTTCGGCACCTGCAGTTTTCCATTTTCAATCTTGATCTGCTCACCGGCAGTCGGCAGTTCGTATTTTTCAAAGTTCGGCATGATTAAGCTCCTCCTCAGTATTGTGGTTGATCCCTATGATTCAATCGGTACTGCAAAGTAGTGCAAGGGCGCCAGCCCCATTCAGCCATCCGTCTATGTAGTGCACATTGTACGATTCACAGCGCATTTCAGCAGGGCTGTCGGCACATGGTCCAACAACCCGCAGACCCGCCAATAAGCGGCCGCCCGGTGGTCCGGACGTCCTGAGCGCATTATGGTATGGGTCATCCTCATGCCTCTGTGATTCTTGTCCTTGACGTGCACGCACTAACGGCTGTCTTTATTTTAGCAGACGCCACAAGAATTTGGAAACCCGGTTTCAACAGACAGAATTCGACCGGATATGAGATGGTCCAGAATTAGCGTTCTCCGACCGGACGATATTCCTGATTGTTCGGTCCTACATACTCGGCGCGCGGGCGGATAATACGGTTGTTCTCATACTGCTCCAGAATATGGGCAGCCCATCCGGACACCCGGCTGATGGCAAAAATCGGCGTAAACAGATTGCGTGGAATACCCAGCATCGTATACACGGAAGCGGAATAGAAATCCACATTCGGCTTGAGCCCTTTGCTTCCGGTAACAATCTCCTCAATCCGGACACACATATTGTACAGACTCAGATCATTGTTCATTTCACCGAGTTCACGGGACATTTTCTGCAGGTGCTTGGCACGTGGATCGCCGTTTTTGTATACACGGTGACCAAAGCCCATAATTTTCACCTTGTTGTCCAGCTGTTCCTGGATGTAACTCTCCAGACGATCTTCCGTACCGATCTCTTCCAGCATTTTCATAACCGCTTCATTGGCTCCACCGTGCAGTGGTCCTTTGAGCGCTCCGATAGCGGAAGTGATACCGGAATACATATCGGACAGTGTCGCTACCGTTACACGGGCAGCAAATGTCGATGCATTCAATTCATGATCGGCATGCAGCACCAGCGCCTGATCCAGTGCTTTTACTGCTGTATCTTCCGGCTGTTCGCCTTTCAGCATATACAGGAAGTTATGTGCAATCGATACACCCTGTAGCGGAGCAACAGGCTCCTGGCCTTCGGCAATACGGCCGAGTGCGGCTACAATTGCCGGCAGCTGTGCCTGCAGTTTGATCACTTTCAGTTCATTGGCCTCGCGGCTCATATCATCGGCCTGCTCATCATACAGAGCCAGAGCGGATATCGCGCTGCGCAGAGCAGCCATGCGATTCATATCTTTAGGATAAAGTTTCATTTGCTCAATCAAGGCATCCGGCAGCACTGCATATTTATCCAGATCCTTTTGTAACTGGTCAAGCTCGTTCTGATTTGGCAGCTTACCAAACCAGAGCAAATAGGCGACTTCCTCAAAGCTGGCGTTAACGGCCAGATCATCAATGTTATAACCGCGATAAGTTAAAACACCATCAACGATCGAGCTGATCGATGAACTTGCTGCTACAACGCCTTCCAAACCTTTGGTAGCTGTCATATTACTCTCTCCTTTGCAGAACGATTCTTGAAGTTTTTTTGTTCACTCTAGTAAATGAAAACATTTACATTTTAAAAAATGCAAAAAATATGAAAATATCGAGATGCAGGGATACAGGGTCACATGGCCGACAAAAGATACGAACATCTGCCATTAACCTTCCAAGAACCTTATATCATCATACTTTATTTTGACGGAGTTGTGAACAAAAGTAGTCTTTGGGGGCACATTAAATTGTTTTATCGGAAAGATAACATTTTTTTGTAAGCATTTACAATGGGTGATTATGCAGTCAATATTCATTTTCGCTTCTGCTGCATAGCAGTAAAGCCGACAGGGATATTCCTATCGGCTCGCCTGAAGTATATTGATTTGGGCCTTATCTATCAGACTATGCGAAGGAGGAATCCAGACAACAGACTCACAATTATATACGCTCTGCTGCATAACCCACTCTATTTGAGCTGCTGATCATTCACTTTCTTCATTCTTGTCGTAGGCATCCTTCCAGACGTCCTTAAGCGTCCAGCAGGTCCATTCCTGCACAAGTGTCTCTCCGCCGACTGCAAATAGATCCAGCCCTGTCGCTTCGCCGGTCGGATAAATGCGGCTGGTCAGTGTCGCCCGACCATCGTTGGCAAATACTTCAATGGAAGAACGATCCAGGAATATGCGCAGGGTGAGCAGTTCCTCATGCTGCAGCGGAGCTGTGCGGACGCCATCCTGCGACTTGCCGGATTTGGAAGCGTCGAGCGTCAATTTACCAGCAGCGATATCATAGACGATAACCGTCTCATCAGCCTCTCCGCTGTGCAGCGTCAGACCGACCTTTTCCGCATCACTGTGGGTCAGATCAAATACAGCGCGAATTTCCAGTAGGGATTCGGTTATCACTTCATGATGACGATCGTTCACGGTAAAAGCTGTTCCCAATTGGTGCTGCGTCTGGCGCAGCAGATTCATTTCCGGGACAGGATTCATAAGCAGACGGCCGTCTTTGTCCAGATTCAGCACACGCGGCAGTGTCAATGCTCCTGCCCACCCGTGTGCCTTGGTCGGCATATCCGACTCCCACATGTCCATCCAGCCGATCGCAATGCGGCGCCCTTGATCGTCCAGCAATGTCTGCACCGCATAAAAGTCGTGTCCATAATCCATTTCCCGAAATTCGCCATGCCGGAAGTCATTGGTTGCATAGTCGTACTCGCCAACGAGATAGCCGGTCTGGAACAGGTTCATATAACGCTCCTCTTCACGCTCCATGCCCTGCGGCGAGAACAAAAGCACATGCCTACCGTCCAGCTCGAAAAAGTCGGGACATTCCCACATAAAACCAAGCGTACCATCGCTTGCAGCCAGCACACCGTCATACGTCCACTCCCGCAAATCCGGAGAATGGTACAAAATAACCCGTCCATGACCATCCGGCGTAGCATTACCGAGCACCATATACCAGGTATCCCCATGCTTCCATACCTTGGGATCGCGGAAATGATGAGCGCTGTCTGCCGGCGGCTCGGCGATAACCGGATTGGATGTGTATTTCTCAAAAGTAATGCCATCACGGCTGACTGCAATATTCTGGTTCTGGGTAAACAGATCCTTTGCCTTGTCGGTATAATGATGTCCGGTATAGACAAGCGTCAGCACACCGTTATCATCCACGGCACTCCCGGAAAAGCAGCCGTCCCGGTCGTACTCATCACCTGGTGCCAGCGCAATCGGACAATGCTCCCAGTGAACAAGATCGGTGCTTTTTACATGACCCCAGTGCATCGGTCCCCAGTTCTCGTCATACGGATGGTGCTGGTAAAAGACATGATATTCCCCGTTAAATTGCACCAGTCCGTTCGGATCGTTGATCCAGTTGGCAGGAGCGGCAATATGATAGCCGGGGCGGTACTGCGGATTAAGCTTCTGGGCGGAGAGCTGAAGTGCCTCGGCGGCCTGCTGGATGAAGTGTAATGTAGACATGGATGGTTCCTCCTTGAAAGTAATCGCTAGGACCCGCACATGATACCCTTGACGGCGGTATACAGGGAGCCCCGCGAATCATATATTTTTTAGGTTAGCTGCTGTGGTTTGAGCTTGCCTTTGAGCTCGGGCGTTTGATTTTTGTCATTGAACAGGGTGAAGATCGAGATCAGTGTGAACAGCAGTACGAGCGCCCCCATCACCAGATAGGTATAACGGAAACCGATGCCGTCGTATAGCGAGCCGGCAATCGGTGACAGCACAGCCTGACCGACCTGGGAAGCGAACTGAAAACCGACCAGATACAAAATCGATGACAACCGTGTATCAAAATGTGCCGCCAGGTATTTGAAAATGGCGATCAGCATAATCGGCAGTTCCAGTGCATGAATCAGCTTGACGGCCGAAATTCCGATCGGCTCGAAAACAAGTCCGGAACCGACGATACGCAGAGCCATCAGCAGCCCGGCGAGAATCAGTGACTTTTTGGCACCGAGTTTGTTGACGATGAACGGAGCCATAAACATCATACCGGCCTCCAGAAACACCTGAAAGGAATTCAAATATCCATATACCTGATTGCCCACCTCGGCAGACGGGAACAGCGAGGAGTAGTAGATCGGAAACTGCTGATCATATACACCGTATACGCAGGCTACACCGATCACATACAGCATAAAATACCAGAATGGCCGCAGCGTAAACAAAGTGCCGATATCTTTGAGCGTGACAGAAGCCGCCTTTTCCAGCTCGCTTTCCGATACGTCGATCCGTACTGACAAAATGATCCCGACGAGAATGACTGCCGACACCGAGGAGATCCAGAAATTGATGTTGGGATTCAGGTTGAACAGCTGTCCTGCAAAAAAGGTGGCTGCCGCCCAGCCAAG
This sequence comes from Paenibacillus wulumuqiensis, assembly GCF_000971965.1. Taxonomy (GTDB): domain Bacteria; phylum Bacillota; class Bacilli; order Paenibacillales; family Paenibacillaceae; genus Saccharibacillus; species Saccharibacillus wulumuqiensis. The sequence continues at coordinate 154,244 of NZ_LAQP01000014.1, read as the reverse complement.
CGATCCCCACATCCGCGAGCGCCCGTATTCAAACCCGTACTTGCGGCTGACCTTTTCCACGTACGTCTCGATTGCCCCGACTCCCGCCAGAAAACCAACGCTCAAAAACAACCCGCCCACAATAGCTCCCAGCCATATATTGACCTGCAGCAGCGGGCCATAAATGAAAACAAAAAACGGTCCTGTAAATACAAGCAGCAGGCTGATAAACAGCAGAATATTACGCCGTAGTCCAATCTTATCGGATATGTAGCCGTACAGCGGCTGGGCACAAAGGGCAAAGATAGCGTTTACAGAGAAAATAAGACCATTCTGTGCTCCCGTCAGCTTCATCTCCTGTCCAAGCCAGATAGAGAAAAGGGAGTAGCTGGAAGACCAGCATACGAAAAAGAAGAAAAAGTAGAGGCTCAGCTTCCAGTACAGGCTTTTTGATACAGGCATAGCGCTCGCTCCTTTATTCATGTAAGTGCTTTCTTGCAAGAATTGTATGTCAACCGGTTCCATATGTCAACCGGATGACATAAATATAAATGGAGCAGCAAAAAAACGCCTTCGTTCGAAGACGTTTTAACTGTGCATATTATATTTATAATTCACAGATCGCTATCTCCTGTTTCGTCGTACACAGCAATGATTCGGCATGATTGAAATCAACCCAAACCACCTGCTCAGCGCTTTAGGCCGTTGTACCTTCATACAGCTCGACAGGCAGCACGATCTGGCGGGCGGTTTCATCAAATTCCCCTTCAATTTCCCGCAGCAGCATATCTATCGCGGTATTAGCGATTGCTTCAATCGGCTGGCGTATAGTCGTCAGCTGTGGCATAAATGAGGACGTTACCGTTGTTCCGTCATAGCCGACTATTTTAAGATCATCCGGAATGCATATACCGCGGATACCTGCCTCATGGATAACCGAGGCGGCGATCATATCATTGCTCGCAAAGACGCCATCTGCCTGAGGATGCTCATCCAGGGCACGCCGGATCACGGTCAGCTGGTCTTCACGATCGAGCGGCAGCTCCATCTCATATGTATAATGCGGCAATCCATTCTGCTGCGTGATATCCTCGAATGCCTTTCGGCGCAGCTGTGCAGGCGTCTCCAGTTCTGCCGGTCCGTTGAAATGGAGAATATGACGGCATCCCCGGTCAATCAGCCGCTGCGTGGCCAGCCTGCCGCCCTCATAGTTGTCGGAGCTGACTACCGGAATCGTCTCGGACAGATAGCGGTCGATCGCCACTACAGCCAGATTGGAGCGTTTGTAGTTGAGAATGCCGCGGTTGTGCGTACCGACGATAATGCCGTCCACCTGATTGCGCATCAGCATCTCGGCATACTGTTCCTCCTTGTCGATCCGGTTCAGACTGTTGCACAGCAGTACCTTGAGTCCATGAGCGGCACACAGATTTTCAATATGAAAAGTCAGCTCTCCAAAAAACGGATTGGCTGTAGTCGGCAAAATAAGCCCGATCAGATTCGTACGTTTGTTGAACAGTGAACGTGCGATATCATTGGGAAAATAATTCAGTTCCTCCATGGCGCTGCGTACTTTCGTTTTGGTCGCTTCGCTCACATATCCCCGGTTATTCATCATACGCGATACCGTGGTCGGCGAGACACCGGCCAGTCGGGCAACATCTTCCAGTTTGGCTTTCATGCGGCAGCCCCCATTTTTCCTCTCATTATACCATTTGCCAAACGGCAAAAAAAGAAATGCCTTTCTGACAAAGATATATGCTGTTTATCTTGCTTTGCTCGTTTCAAACCTTTGGCCCGCCGTTTAACATCATGGTATGACACCGGATTACATACTTTACAATTTGAGCGGCAAGGAGATTGACTATTTTGAATATTACGATCCGCAATCGGCTGCTTCGCGGCTTATGGGTACTGGTTGTTATTATTATTGCCGCCATTGCCGTGCGCTATCTGTTCCCACTGCTGTATCCGCTGCTGCTGGCCTGGCTGTTCGCCTATGCGATGAATCCACTGATCCGGCTGCTGCAGCGTCGGCTGCAATTTCCGCGCTGGCTCGCGGTGTCGGTCTCTCTGCTGCTGTATGTCGGCGGATTGATTACCCTGCTGTCGCTGCTGGTCACCCGGCTTGTGCAGGAGACAATTACGCTGACCGAGACGTTCAATGAGCATGTGGACAGCTGGCGGCAAATGCTGGTCGGCTGGACACAGAATGATCGGATTCAATCCATCACCGATGAAATCAGTGCTTTTCTGCAGGAAAATCCGTATCAGGATACGATTAATGACAACTTGAACCAGACCAGCCAGAGCGTGTCCGGCATGGTCAGCGGCATTGTCACCAGCCTGCTGAATATGGTACTTGATTTCCTGACGGCTCTGCCGAACTTTGCCTGGATTATCGTGGTGGTGGTACTGTCCGCTTTCTTTATCAGCAACAGCTGGGAGCGGCATACACGCATCGTCGCCGGCTGGTTCCCCTCCAATATCCGCCAGCCTGCCACCGCGATCTGGAGCGATTTGCAAAAGGCGCTGTTCGGTTATATCAAGGCGCAGTTTATCCTGATTTCCATTACAGGCATTATCGTAATTATCGGACTGTTTATCCTCGATGTGCAATCGGCATTGCTGATCGGATTGCTGATTGGCATGGTCGATCTGCTGCCCTATCTGGGGGTCGGCATCGTCATGATTCCGTGGGCGCTATATAACTTTATGAGCGGAGATCTGCGGCTGGGGATCGGTCTGAGCGTATTGTATGTAATCGTGCTGATTGTCCGGCAGATGATGGAACCCAAGGTGCTCGCCAGCAATGTGGGACTCGACCCGCTTGCCACCTTGATCAGCATGTTTGTCGGTCTCAAGCTGTTCGGCGCGCTCGGTCTGCTGATCGGACCGGTTACCCTTGTATTTGTCACTGCACTCAACCGGGCCAATGTGTTCCGCGATCTGCGCAATTATATCGTTAACGGCAGAGTTCGCTAATATGCCCGTTGCATAACTCAAAACAAATACGGGATATGTACCAACCAAGTCATGACATCAAAAAAAGACTTCCTTTATTCCAAGGGAAGTCTTTTTCAGTGCTGACCGTTATGGCCGATAGATCGTAATGGAGCCCTTTTTCATGCGCTTCTCAATCCACTTGAGCAGCAGATTGCGATACAGCGGACGGGTCAGCGGAAACACGATAGTAAAACCGATAACGTCCAGTATAAATCCTGGCAGTACCAGCATGATGCCACCGATAAATACGCATAGTCCATCCAGTATTTTACGGCCTGGCGGCTGACCGGCATTGATCAGTGCCCGGGTGTCTTCGAGTACTTTGCGTCCTTCAAACCTCATCATGACAAAGCCAATCAGCGAGGTCAATATGAGTAGAATCAGCGTATTCCAGCCGCCAATCCATTCAATCATTTGCAGAAAAATGTACCATTCCAGGAGTGGCACAATAATAATGAGTGCCGCAATCCATTTCTTCAACCTGTACCTCTCCTCTCCTATTGCAAAGCCCGTACAAGTGAATCATACAGCGGCGGCAGAACTTTATCAAGCCGCACCGGAACGAAGTCCCTGCTCACCCATACATGCCTTGTTGAACCGTTTGTCAGCGGCTCGCCAGGCAGCTCTGCACCATCCGGAAAGGTTACCCGCGGTCCGGCAGCCGAAGCGTCACCAACGGAATGATCATCCTCCTCAGCAAGCAGATGAATCCGGTATTCATAATCGATCCGCAGTCTGGAGAAATTGACGACACGTGTATAGACGGCGACGCGGTCATCGTACCGTGCCGGCCGGCCGTAACTGAGGGAAGCATCCACCAGCGGCAGCAGCACACCCGCCGCTTCCATATCCCGGTAACGAAATCCCAGATCACGGATCATCTCGGTCCGTCCCAGCTCAAACCAGTTCAGATAATTGGTATGATACACGACCCCCATCGGATCATTCTCCTGATAACGTACCCGAAAAGAAATTCCATGCCATTCGCTTGGCAGCCGCAGTTGCTCTCTGGCCATACTGTCTTCCTCCACTCTGTTCTGTTTTTATGTGTCCGTTTTACGTTTATGGTATGTCCGGTCTGTTAATTATGCTGCTTTTCGCAGTTATAACTGTGGCTAATCAGCAAAAAAAGCAATGGAAGAGTCCACTGCTTTTTTTGCATCGTATGATATAAGCACTATGCCGTATTACTTCGCGGACATTTGTGCTACTTTGATGAGGTTTGTCGAACCGGATTTGCCCAGTGGGATGCCGGCTGTGATTACAACCAGATCGCCTTCTTTGAGCAGACCGGAATCTTTACCACCCTGCAGGGCGATATCGAACAGTTCGTCAGTCGAATGAGCGTCTGTACCTTTAACTGGCAGTACGCCCCATGTCAGAGCCAGACGACGCATCGTTTGTTCTTTGGTCGTTACCGCAATGATAGGTGCCTGCGGACGATATTTGGATACTACGCGTGCCGTGTGACCGGACTCTGTGGAAGAGATGATCGCTGTTGCGTTCAGATCCATCGCACAGCTTGCTACCGATTGGCTGATTGCTTCTGTTACAGTTGTCTGTTGTGCATGACTCTGCTTCAGGAAGATTTCACGGTAGTTCAATGCGGATTCTGCTTTCTCCGCGATACGGGACATGGTCAGTACGGATTCTACCGGATATTTACCGGCAGCTGTTTCACCGGACAGCATGATTGCATCGGTTCCGTCGAAGATTGCGTTCGCTACGTCACTCGCTTCCGCACGGGTCGGACGAGGGTTGCGCTGCATGGAATCCAGCATTTGAGTTGCTGTGATAACCGGTTTGCCTGCACGATTACATTTCTCGATCATGCGTTTTTGTACCAGTGGTACTTCTTCGGCAGGGATTTCCACACCAAGGTCACCACGGGCTACCATCAGACCGTCGGATACTTCCAGGATTTCATCCAGGTTGTCAACACCCTGCTGGTTCTCGATTTTGGAGATGATTTGGATGTGCGGAGCACCTTTTTCTTCGAGCAGTTTACGGATTTCCAGTACGTCACTTGCTTTACGTACGAAGGAAGCAGCGATGAAGTCTACACCCTGCTCAATACCGAAAATAATATCGTTCGCATCTTTTTCAGTAATACCTGGCAGGGAAATGTTCACGCCCGGTACGTTAACGCCTTTGCGGCCTTTGATTTGTCCGCCGTTAACGATACGGCACTTGATTTCAGTACCCAGAACCTGTACTACACTCAGACCGATCAGACCATCGTCGATCAGAATTGTGGAACCTACTTCCACGTCTCCCGGCAGATCCTGGTAAGATACAGTCAGACGATGCTGGTCACCGAGGATTTCTTCGGTAGTCAGCGTGATGTACTCATCCTGAACCAGATCAATCGGCTCTTCTTTCAGTTTGCCGATACGGATTTCCGGACCTTTGGTATCCAGCAGGATTGCTACGGTTTTACCCAGTTCCTTACTGGCTTGCTTGATGTTTTTGATACGGTTGCCGTGCTCTTCGAAATCACCGTGGGAGAAGTTCAGGCGGGATACGTTCATACCTGCCATGATCAGTTTTTTCGTGTTCTCCAGGGACTCACTTGCCGGTCCAATCGTACATACAATCTTCGTTTTGCGCATAATCGATTTCCTCCGTTTTCAAGGTCTCTCTATTTTTCTCTTTCCAACATAGCCTGCTGGTTAGAAACAACAAGCCCCAACAAACAAATTTACTACAAATTCTCGCTTTTGTATACAGCTTGTTGAAGAAGCCGGTCGGCGGATGCTGCCGGGATCATCATAAGCCATCTTCGAGACTCTGTAGTAAATTATACGATGCCTGTGTAAATTACATATAAATTCCGCCTGGACTGCCTGTATTAATGATGCGGAGCGCGTGGAGCTTCCTCATCGCCCGGGCGTTCTGCCAGTGAAGACAGCTGCTTGGTCGTATGATCAATCGGCTCCATCAATTCATCTGCTGCCGGCTTGGCGTTCAGACGTTCGCTTTCATCCGGATTGCCAAAGAACGTGCTGCTTACTCGTTTTTCCGCAAATTCACCGATCTTGCGGAACTTCTGATAGCGTTGCTCCACCAGTGCTTCGCCGTCCATACCGGACAGCTCCTGCAGATGGATCAGCAAATGTTCCTTGAGAGCTGCTCCGGTCGCTTCGTAATCCTTGTGAGCGCCGCCGCGCGGTTCAGGTATAATGCCTTCAATGATTTCCATAAGCAGCAGATCATCTGCTGTAATCTTCATCGCTTCGGCAGCCTGATCGGCTTTGGACGCATCTTTCCACAGGATGGAGGCTGCACCATTTGGCGAGATCGCCGAATAGATTGCATTTTCCATCATAAGTACACGGTTACCTACGCCGATCGCCAGCGCACCGCCGCTTCCGCCTTCGCCAATAACCACACAGATGACAGGCACACGCAATCTGGCCATCTCCCACAGGCTGCGGGCGATCGCTTCAGACTGACCGCGCTCTTCTGCTGTATTACCCGGATACGCACCCTTGGTATCAATAAACGTAATAATTGGACGGCCAAATTTCTCCGCCTGCTTCATGAGACGGATCGATTTACGGTAGCCCTCAGGGTGAGGACTGCCGAAGAAACGGGCGATATTATCCTTGGTATCCTTACCGCGCTGATGGCCGATTACCGTCACCGGCTTGCCTTCCAGGCGCGCCAGTCCGCCGACAATCGCGAGATCGTCGCCGAACATGCGGTCACCGTGCAGCTCAATAAAGTCCGTAAAAATCAGCGGAATCAGATCCAGCGTCGTTGGACGCTGCTGATTGCGAGCCAGGTGCATTTTCTGCGCCGGGCTGATATGTGTATAGATCTCGCTCTCCATCTGGCGGTAACGCTCTTCCAGGCGGTTAATTTCATCGGCGAAATCAATTCCTTTTTCCTGACCGAACTGCTTCAGCTCGTCGATCTTTTTGCGCAATTCAACGAGAGGCATTTCAAAAGGCATCTCTCCTGCCACTTAAAATCCCCCTTTCCCGCTATGATAGTCCAGCAGATCGGACAACATAGTCTTCATGTCTTTGCGGTGAACAACCATATCCAGCTGTCCATGTTCCAGGTTGAACTCTGCAGTCTGGAAATTGTCCGGCAGCTTCTGGCGGATCGTCTGTTCAATAACGATCCGTCCGGCAAAGCCAAACAAGGCTCCCGGCTCAGCGATAATAATATCGCCCAGTGTGGCGAAGCTCGCCGACACGCCGCCCATCGTCGGATCGGTAATGACGGAAATGTACAGCCCGCCATTTTCCTGGAAGCGCGACAGTGCCGCACTCGTCTTGGCCATCTGCATCAGACTAATAATGCTCTCCTGCATACGGGCACCCCCGGAAGTGGAGAACATGATCAGCGGCAGATTGCGTTCATCCGCTGCTTCGATCACACGGGTGATTTTCTCCCCGACTACCGAACCCATGCTGCCGCTGAAAAAGTCAAAGCTCATCACCGCGAGCATCACCGGATGCCCTTCGATCATGCCTTCGCCTGTAATAACAGCATCGCGCAGGCCGGAGTTCATCTTTTGCTGCTCCAGCTTTTTGGCATAGCCCGGGAAGTTCAGCGGATCGATCGACTCCATTCCCGCATCCATTTCCGTAAACTTGCCTTCATCAACCGTCATTACGATTCGTTCAATCGCATTCAGGCGCATATGGTAGCCGCAGCTGCTGCAGACTTTCAGGTTCTTTTCCAGTTCCTTGCTGTAATGAATCGTGCCGCACTTGCTGCACTTGTTCATCAACCCTTCCGGAATTTCCCGTTTCGGGCGTTCCTGCGACGGCTCATCTGATGCGGACTCATTGCTCCAACGCTGTGAAGGAATGGTCGCATATTTTTTTTTCTTCTGGAATAAATCTCTAAACACAACTACACCTCTTCAGACGTATACTTATTCCCCTGCTTATTGAATAAATGATTATTATTTATACCGAACACAAGCTGGACTCAGTGAATACACAAAATAGACATACTTAAGCCCACATAATGGGATAATGATACCATACCACACTTTTTTGCCGCAACAAAGAGCGCAGATAATAAATCAATCCACCGGTCGATCACAACCGGTGGACCTCAGGACACTTTCCTACTTGACTTTTACGGTGCCTTCTCCGAGCATTTGTTCCATTTCCTGGAACAATGCAGGTGAAGGCTTGATCCGATAGCTGTCGCTCAGATCGAGCAGCTTCTGGCTTTCTTCGTAAAAAAGTACCGTACCGAGCTGGCCGGGATGACTCGACAGCAGTTCCTTGAGCTGTTCCAGCCGCCCTGCCTGCTGGGCCTCACGGGTGATTTTGATATATACGGTCTGGCTTGGCTTGCCACTGCTAGAGGGATCGGCTCCGTCTTTGGCTGCGGATGCAGATCGGGACGGCGGACGGGATGATGGAGCAGCAGACGATTTGCCGGTGTCTGCAGCGGTGGCTGCCGGACGCCGTGCGGCAGTCGTACTGCTGCCCGATCCCTTGCTGCGCCGCTGGCGTGATTTCTCCGCCATCTCTGCGGCTGCTGCCGGAGTAAGCGGTACGGCTTCTTCGGCGAGCAGCTTGAAGCTTTCTTCCTCCTGCTGCTGAAGACGGCCCCGGACGATGAGCAGAACGCCTTTGTCCACAAGTTCGCGGTATTTGCGCCATACTTCCGGGAACATGACAACCTCGCATTTCTCGATCTGATCTTCCATTTCTATAAAGGCCATCGCTTTGCCCTGCTTGGTCGTAATTGCCTTGAGCGAGACGACCATACCAGCAACGGCCACCATGCTGTCATCCTCGGCTTCATGCAGATTCATTAGCCGGGACAGCCCCGACTCCTCAATCGCCCGTTCGTAATCATCCAAGGGATGGCCGGACAAGTACAGACCGAGCAGCTCGCGCTCAAATTCCAGCTGTTCCCCTGCTGTGAATGGTGGTACATCCGGATAGGAGACTTCCCAGTTGGGCTTCTCTCCGAGATCAAAGTCAAACATCTCGATCTGCAGCTCCTCGCGCTCCTTGCGCCATTTGGCCGCTTCCTTGATCGTCTCGTCCAGCATCTGCAGCAGCTGGGCACGATGCCCCGGCAGATTATCAAACGCACCGGCCTGAATCAGCGACTCAATCACGCGTTTGTTGCAGGCCTTGGGATCGACCCGGCGGCAGAAATCAATCAGGCTGTCAAACGGACGGTCCGCTCGCTCTTTGATGATGCTGTTAATCGCCTGGGTACCTACATTTTTGACTGCACCAAGACCGAAGCGGATATGTCCGGCTGGCTGTTCTGCCTGCGCGGCTTCTGTAAGAACTTTACCACCGGCATGCTGTGCGCCTTCCGGCATCTCTGCTCGTTCAGGTGACAGCTGATCATCCGGTCGGTGGTCGGCTGCTGCATCCGATGACGGTACAGCTTCCAACACCGGGGTAAAGGTAATTCCGCTCGTATTCACATCCGGCGGCAGCACCTCGACACCGACCCGCTGGCATTCCAGTACGTATTCCGCTACTTTACGATGCGTTCCCATAACGGCAGTCAGCATGGAAGCGATAAACTGTACCGGATAATGCGCCTTCAGATAGGCCGTCTGGAAAGCCAGTACACCATAGGCGGTCGCATGGGCACGCGGGAAGCCATAATCGGCAAATCGTACGATCATATCATAGACCGCATTGGCATCCTGCTCGGTATAACCCTGCTTGAGACTGCCCTGTACAAAATGCTCCCGCTCCTGGTCGAGCACCTCTCTCTTCTTCTTGGACACGGCTCTGCGCAGCAGATCCGCTTCTCCGAGAGAGAAACCGGCCATGGTCGAAGCAATCTGCATAATCTGTTCCTGATAGACGATAATGCCGTACGTATCCTGCAATATCGGCTGTAGATCGGCATGCGGATATTCCGGCACGGCACGACCATGCTTGGCTTCGATATATCTGGGGATAAAGTCCATCGGACCCGGACGGTACAGCGCATTGACCGAGACGATATCTTCAAATTCGGTTGGCTTCAGATCACGCAGCACTCTGCGAATCCCCGGCGACTCCAGCTGGAAGACGCCCATTGTATCGCCCTGGCTGAGCATTCGGTACGTGTCCGCATCATCAAATGGAATCCGGTTGAAGTCTATTTGCTCTCCGGTCTGTTCTTCGATCCACTGCAGACAACGTTCGATAATCGATAAGGTCCGCAGACCGAGAAAGTCCATTTTGAGCATGCCGATCGCTTCCAAATTTTCCATCGTGTACTGGGTCAGTACCGCATGTTCGCTGCCTTCCTGCAGAGGCACCACATCGGTTAGCGGGCCGCTGGAAATGACGACACCGGCAGCATGGGTGGATGCATGACGCGGCATGCCTTCGACCTTGAGCGCGGTATCGATCATCTCGCGTACCGGTGCGGATTTGGCATATCTTTCTTTCAGTTCCGGTACCTGATCGAGTGCACGCTGGATCGTTACACCAATCTGTGCCGGGATCAGCTTGGCCGCCCGGTCGGTATCGGCATAAGGCACATTGAGCGCCCGGCCGACATCACGTACGGCTGCCCGTGCTGCCAGCGTACCAAAGGTAATAATCTGGGCGACCCGGTCACGACCATATTTATCGACGACATAATCGATCATCTCGTCCCGGCGCAGATCGCTGAAATCGATATCGATATCCGGCATGGACACCCGGTCCGGATTCAGGAAACGTTCAAACAGCAGCTTGTACCGGATCGGATCGACATTCGTAATATGCAGCACATAGGCAACCAGACTGCCTGCGGACGATCCCCGTCCAGGACCGGTAGCGATATTCTGGCGATGCGCATAATTCATGAAATCCCATACGATCAGGAAATAATCGTCAAAGCCCATATTGCCGATAACCGAGAGTTCGTAGGACAGCCGCTGTTCCAGCAGCTGACGCTCTTCGGGATTGTTCCACAGCTCTGTTCCTTCATAACGCTGAATCAGTCCTTCCCGGCACAGCTGGGCCAGGTAGGTACCGGCATTCATGCCTTCCGGCAGCGGATGATAGGAAGGCAGCAGCGACGTGCCAAAGGTCAGCTCCAGATGACATTTGTCCGCGATAGCGACCGTATTCTCGACGGCTTCGGGTACATAGCGGAACAGCGATGCCATCTGCTCGCCATTTTTGAGATACAGCTGATTGGTCGGGATGCGCAGACGACTCTCGTCATCGACCGTCTTGCCTGTACCGATACAGATCAGTACATCCTGTGTCTTGGCATCCTCTTCGGTCAGATAATGCACATCGTTGGTAGCGACGAGCGGTATATTCAGTTCGCGTGCCAGTTCGATCAGCAGCGGAGTGACCTTTTTCTGCTCTGCCAGACCGTGATCCTGCAGCTCGATATAAAAGTCCTCGCCAAAAATCTGCTGATAGCGAAGAGCCGCCTTTCTCGCTTCGTCCGGCTGTCCATGCAGCAGATGCTGCGGAATCTCGCCGCCGAGACAGGCGCTCAGGCAGATGATGCCTTCGTGATACTGCTGCAGTACTTCCGCATCGATACGCGGTTTATAGTGAAAGCCTTCCAGATGTCCGATCGAGCAGAGCTTCATCAGATTCCGGTAGCCTGTTTCATTTTTGGCTAGCAATAACAAATGGTGAATCGGCTGATCTTTGCGTGCAGCCTTTTCCTTGCGCGAGCCGGCCGTGTAATAGACTTCGCAGCCGATAATCGGCTTGATGCCATGCTGCAGGCAGGCTTTGTAGAACGGAATGGCACCGTACATGACGCCATGATCCGTCAATGCCAGCGAAGTCATGCCTGCCGCCGCTGCGCTGGCGACCAGATCCTGGATACGCGCAGCCCCGTCCAGCAGACTGTATTCACTATGCACATGCAAATGCACAAATGGGGTCATACGCTTCCCTGCTTTCTTCGTTTGATGTAGAGTAACCAATGAACATACATTCTCATCTATACTATTTTATCATATCCCGTCCATGGACCGGCAGTGTTCACAAAAAAAATTGCCCGTTATCCACAGTCTTCTACGGGAGAATCCAAGAATGAAACCAAAAACGCTGTGCGGATATCTACTCCGCGCAGCGCTTTTTATCCGTGGTCGATTGATTGCAGGGTCAGCACCGATTTGGATACAGGCATATTTTCATAAATGATCTCAATCTCCAGCTTGTAGGTACGACGGCTCGACTCCAGCACGATCGGACGAATCACGATCGCATCCTCGATCTGCACCGGTCGCAGAAAATAGGTCGAAATATTATCGATCACATAATCATGACCGCTTAGCAGCCGGGCCGTACGCACTGCCGCCTGAATCATCACCGAGATCAGAATGCCTTCCGAAATGTTACCGAGATCGGTCGCCATCTGCGGCGTGATAAATCCATGATAGACGATGCCTCCGTCTTCATCCCGTTCCTCGGCAAATCCGTTCCAGATCAGATGGTCAAAGGTCTCCACATTGCCCGCCTGCGGCTCCTGCTGGGCATCACGCATCGCCTGCAGCACTTCACGCCGGGTGACCGTACCGATCAGCTTGCGATTTCGGTCCACGATAGGCAGGAAATCAATGCCTTCCCACATCATTGTCTGGGCTGCCGATGCCAACGACGTCTGGAGTGTTGCGGTAATCGGTCTGCGGATCAGCACTTTCTCGATCGGCTGGTCTTCCTGCAGCTCTTCGATCTCCTTGCGTCCGACGATTCCGATGACACGGTTCCATTCGTCGACGACGGCAAGGCGCAGATAACCTGTCTTCTCCGCCACTTCGTAAAAGTCCGCTGCCGTACTGGATGCCTTGAGCACACCGGGTTTGGGTTTGCCGGCGATAATATCCTCTACCAGCATGATCTTCTTTTTGATCATCCGGTCGAACAAAGCCCGGTTGATCATCGAAGCAACGGTAAATGTATCATGTCTGGACGAAATAATCGGCAGTCCGCGCTCATCGGCAAGTGTTTTGACTTCCACACTTGTGCCAAAGCCGCCGGTAATCAGCACCGCTGCTCCGTGTTCCAGTGCAAGAGAATGAGCATCCTCACGGTTACCGACGATCAGCAGGCTGCCCGCTTCCACATAACGCATCATCGCGTCCATCTTCATTGCACCTATCGCATATTTGACGAGCGTCTTGTCCAGACCGCTGCCGCCGCCGAGCACTTTGCCCTCGACGATCTCCGCCACATCGGCAAAGGTCAGCTGATCGGAGATTCCGCGCGGACGCTTCTCGATCCGTACCGTACCGATCCGTTCGCGGGTTACGACAATTCCCATGTTCTCCGCTTCCTTGACTGCACGATAGGCAGTACCTTCGCTGACGCCCATCTGCCGGGCCAGCTTGCGGACAGAGATTTTGGAGCCAATTTTGAGCTTCTCAATATGCTGCAAAAGCTGTTCATGCTTTGTAATCGATTCCTCATGTTCCTGCAACTGTAACACCACCTTCCAGCATCTGTATCAATGTGCATTTATTATAACACAAAAAACGAGCGTATCTCACCATACACTTATGGCGATCACGCTCGTTCTTTGGTTTGCCTTTAATAGATTCGATGGCTCTCCATCTTCAGCTATGTTTCTCTGCCGCTCCCGGGTCATTCACCAGATCACTGTTATACCTTTATCTGTCGACAGATTACAACAGATTACTCGGCTGCTCCACCATACAGATGGCTCAGGCTGTCGGTAATAATTTTGTTGATGTCTTCGATGATGGTGCTCAGACGCTGCTCGGCGTCAAACAGGCGGCGGATATTCAGGTTCAGGTTCAGCACCTCGAACAGTTTCTCCATTTGCTCCATCTCTTCCGGGTTCGGCATATCGCCGGACATCATGCGCTGCTGTACTTCCATCTGACGTGTACGGAAGTCGTCCAGCATGCGCTGGCTTTCCGGATCGTTCTCGATCAGTTTCAGTGCTGCGGTAATATCGGATACTTCTTTGCTGTCACGAATGGCTGTGGATAGCTCATGTGCTTTGTCATAGATATTCATTGGTATATTCCCACTTTCCGAATCATTATTGTCTTGCCTGTCTGCCCATGAGAACATGGTCTCTGGCAGGATTACTTAAACACGTCCTATACAGGGTAACTGATTTGGGCGCTGATGTAAAATAGGTGGTCGATCTGTGCTTATCGGGCTTCGTCATAGAGCTGGCGCAGCTGGTCAAATGAAGTAATAATCACATCGGCCCCCTCCAGCTCGCTCGTATCGCCAAAGTCCGCGTAATTACAGCCAATAACGGTCTGCCCATTTTTGAGACCGGCTTCCACATCCGAGGAACGGTCACCGACCATCCACGCGGAATCAATAGTATGGTTGTCCAGCAGCAGTCCTACCAGATCGACTTTGGAGGCTGTCTGGTATTCTCCGGCACTGTACACGCCTTCCAGCAGGGAACCTATCTCATGCACTTCCACAATGCCTTTGACATAACCTTCCAGACCATTGCTGGCGATAAACAGGCGTACCCCCTGTTCATGCAGATAGGTGAGCGTCTCCATGACGTGCGGATATAGGCGGGAAGTACCAGCTCTCATACCGTCCAGCTGGAGATCCAGCAGCAGCTGGTTCGCTCTAGCTATAGTACGCGGCTCCGCCCCCGGCATAACACGGGCCCAGATATCCTCCAGCAGCATGCCCAGACAGCCCAGAATGATCTCATCGGGCGGCGTCTCTCCGTGGTACAGCCCTTCCTCTCTCAGTATCTCAAACGTATTGTGATAAGCAGGAAGCAGCACCGTCTCTGTCTCAAACAGCGTTCCATCCATATCAAACATCATCGCTTGCGGCCTTTTCAGTGCAGTTGCATCCGTCATTATCCAATACCCCTTATCTGTATGTAAATTTAACGGCAGCCGCCATGTGTGATTATGCTGACAGCATTCTGCACTTTCACCCTGCGGCTGCCGTTATGGCAGTACTCCGGTTCACTCAGGAACGGGACTCCTCATCATCCTTATGTTCTTCATCGGATTCTTCATCTTCTGTCTTCGGCAGCGGATGCACATGCACCCGCATAATACGCAGACGCTCCGATTCGGCGACTTCAAAGATAACGCCATCCACTTCGACCGTCTTGCCTACTTCCGGTACGCCTTCGAGTTCCTTGAACATCCAGCCTCCGATGGAATCGACCTCATCATCGTCGATCTCCACTCCGGCCAGCTCGTTGACATCCTCAATCAGCATGCGGCCATCTACGGAAATGATATCACCCAGCATCTCCACATCCGGACGCTCATCCTCGAATTCGTCATACAGATCGCCGACGATTTCTTCGAGAATCTCTTCAGCTGTCAGCAGACCGGCTGTTCCGCCGTATTCGTCCACCACGAGCGTCAGCTGGGCATGATTTTTCTGCATCAGTTGCAGCACATGGCTGATCTCCATTGATTCCGGGACATTCAGGATTGGCCGGGCCATTGCTGCCAGATCATACGGCTGATTAACCGGCGACAGCAGCACATCCGTAATATGTACGAACCCGATAATTCGGTCCTTGTCCTCGACGGCTACCGGATAGCGCGAATGCTTGGTGTCATTAATGATCGCCAGATTCTCTTCATGGGACAGATTCGTATAGAGACAGGTCATATCCGTACGGGGCAGCATGACCTCGCGGGCCAGTCGGTCGGAAAATTCAAAAATATTGTTGACCAGCTCAATCTCGCCTTCGTCCATTACGCCGCTTTTGGCACTCTGGTTCATCAGGATACGGATCTCTTCCTCCGAATGGGCTCCATCTGCTTCACTGGCAGGTTCAATGCCCACCAGACGCAGCACTGCGTTGGCAGCCATATTGAGCAGCCAGATGAATGGGAAGAATACACGGTAAAAGAACAGCAGCGGGCCTGACAGCGCCAGTGATACTCCATCTGTCCGCTGGATCGCCAGCGATTTTGGTGCCAGCTCGCCCAGCACGATATGCAGGAAGGTGATCACGGCAAAGCCGATAACGACCGATACCGTTGAAATGATCGTCGAATCGGCAAAGCCCAGCTTGTACATGATCGGCTCCACCAGCAGATCCGAAATGGCCGGTTCCCCGATCCATCCGAGACCGAGAGATGCGAGAGTAATCCCGAACTGGGTAGCGGACAGATAGGCATCCAGCTTGCTGTTTACCTTGAGCGCATACCCTGCCAGTCGGTTCCCTTCGCTCTGCAGCTGGGTCAGTCGGGAATGCCTCACCTTTACCAGCGAGAATTCAGCGGCCACGAAGAAGCCATTCAGAAATACAAGCACAAATACCAATGCTAAATTGAGTAATAAATTACCTAAGTCCAACTCATGCCCCAACCGGAACGCCCCTTTTCTCGGATATATGGTACCTTCGCCGGGTCGTATAACCTAAGAGAGCAGTTTCACATCACCGGCAGACGGCAGCTTTACAAAAATGCCTTGCGTGATTTGAAATCCGTGTTCTTGTAATACATATCCGCTACCAGCAGATTCGGTCCACAGCAGGCTGCCGCATCACAGTGACAGTTGACCTGCTGATTCAGCGGATGATTGTTGCTCCATTCGCCAAACACATCATCCAGCTTGCGATCATGGATATTGCCAAAGGCAGGAATGGCCGCAAAATCCGTGACAAATACGTCGCCGGTAAACATGTTCACATTAACCCGGTTGCGTCCGTCCGGATCATTGCGCACTGTTACATTGCGTTCACGGTACAGGCGGGAGACGAGCTCACGATCGGCAGTCTCCGGATTGCAGCTGAAGAATGGCAGTGTGCCAAACAGCATCCACATCTCCTGATCCCGGTGATCCAGCAGATCATGGATCGCTGCACGGAAGTCTTCCAGGGACAGTACAGGCAGGCTTGCGGCAAAATCAGCCGCGTACATCGGATGCACTTCATGACGCTTGCAGCCCATTTCACCGATAATACGATGAATCTCCGGGAGCTTGCGATGAGTGCGGTAATTAATCATCGATTCTGCGGAAATAAACATTCCCGCTTCGCTCAAACGGCGGGTGTTTTCCATCATTTTGTCATACATGCGCACAGCAGCCTCGCGCGGAACCGGATGCCCGCTGTTGGCAAATCCCACTTCATGGAAATCATCGGGTGACGTGTAGTTAAACGAAATATGCATTACATCCAGATACGGCAGCAGCTTCTCGTAGCGGCCGATATCCAGCGTCAGATTGGAGTTGATCTGTGAACGGATTCCACGCTCACGCGCATATCGAAGCAAAGGTACAATGACTTCATCCACAGTCTGCTTGCGGAATGTAGGCTCTCCTCCGGTAATGCTGATCGTCTGGAGATTCTCTACTTCATCCAGCCGCTTGAGCATCAGCGGCAGCGGAATCATGTCCGGCTCACGCATCACCAGGGAATCGCCTACCGCACAATGTTCACAGCGCATATTGCACAGATTGGTGACGGTCATCTCTACGCTGGTGAGCGTATGTTTGCCATACTGGCGAAGCGACAGCAGCGGGTCCCACGGGTCATAACTCGGGGATAATTCTTTCAGCGGCCATTCACTTCTGTGTATTACTGTCATTTGTTCTTCACCTTATCTCATGTATTAACCCTGAATCGGTATCATCATAACGCTGCCGTACAGGCAGGCTCTAATTGTCGATACAAGATCCTGTTTATCATACCATAAACCAGCGCGGTCCGGCACAGGACTGCACTGCTCCCGGCGTCTGCAGTTCACTGCGCAGCAGGTCCCGGATAAATTCCGACAGCATATAAGTGACGCCCGCACTCTCACTGAGCGATTCATAGCCGATCCGGAAAGTAAACATATCGAGCGAGCCGACACTGTATTCCCGATCATCCTGCAGCGGATCTCCATGGAGCTCCAGAGCTGTGATGCGCTGGTATGCCGGTCTGGACAGGTCACAGGTGATTCGGAGTCCGTCCACGCAGAGACAGCCCAGAATCTTACCGCGGAAGCCATAGCCCATAATGGCCTTGTGCGTAAATTCGGACAGCAGCGACTGTTCCAGCGCCCGCCGGATACTGCTGCCCCGCAGCAGTGTGATGCACGGATTGATCGGAGACGGGCACAGACGATGCAAGAGCGACTCTGTAATCTCGCCGGCAGGCAGTTCATCCAGCAGCTGTCCGGCATTAACGATTGATAGCTCGGCCCCTGTATAACGTCGTACCGCCTGAGCGAGCAGATTGCCCAGAGGAGACTCGTGCTCATAATCAATTTCCAGCGGAGCTTCCAGCATCGCTACCGTACGACTCATCCGTTCCTCTGCACGCTGGCGATGCAGCACAATAGCCGCCTCTACCGTCTCCTCGCGTGGCATATTCTCCGTGATGGTGATGAGGCCGCCGTCCAGCAGATGGGCACGTCCGCCGAGTGTATCCTTTTGCCAGGTCATCTGTCCCATGTACTGGCCGAACTTGCCGGCTGCGCCGAGCACCGTAGAGCCTACCCAGAGCGGGCGATCCAGTACATGATGACTATGACCGCCCAGAATGACATCGATATCCGGCAGCTGCTCGGCCAGCCGCTGATCCGCCGACAATCCCAGATGGGACAGCATCACGAGCAGATCGACTTCGCCACGCAGCTGCTGTACCAAAGGACGCAGACTGGCCGCAGGATCACTCACATCCCAGCCCAGCAGATCATAAAAGTCTCCATAGGGCGCTGTGGCACCGATCAGGCCAATTTTCCAGCTGCCTTTCTCAATAATCTGATGCGTCTTCATCCATACCGGCGGGATACCGGTCCCATGTTCGATCACATTGCTGCATACGACCGGGCAGATAATACCTGCATAGGTCTGATTGAGTATCGACGAAGTGTACGTAAGTCCTTCATTGTTGCCAATTGTCACTGCATCATACCCGGTCATATTGATAATATCGATATTGGCCCCACCTTCCGAGCCTTCGGTCTCCAGGGCCATCCGGTCCATATGATCGCCGATATCAACGAGCAGCACATGATCGCGTCCCAGTCTGTCGGTATAATCGCCGGCTATCGCGGCGAGAATGCCCATATTTTCGAAATGGCTGTGAATATCATTGGTATGCAGTATGGTCAGTACGTCGTTGGATGCTTCTGTATTCATGTTCGTCTTCCTCCTCTTGTGTCTTCGTAAGCTGTACGATGTATTGCTTTAACAAACCGTTTGGATTTTGCTTGAATACTGGTATATTAAAAGGATGAAGACAGGAGACCTTCCGGCTGTCACAGCGGCGGGTCCCATGTGTCTGTATCGTCCATGATGATCAAGCAGTTTGTGTTTACTTGCCTGTACCAGACTTTAATAATACCTATATGGAGGGCTTATTTTATGCAGTATACCATTAAATTATTTGCCGGGCTTGCCGAAAAAATCGGTGAATCCCAGATTACTGTAGAGGTGCCGCCAGCATCGGATACCGATACCACGCAGGGCAGCACCTCTGTCACTGTACAGCAGCTTAAGGATATTTTATCTACACTATACCCGGATGCGGAAAATTTCATTCGTCATTCGTTCGCAGCTGTTAATCAGGAGTACGCAACTGTCGATACTATTATTAAGGAAAGCGATGAACTGGCTCTGATCCCTCCCGTGTCCGGAGGTTCCGGACCGACTACATCCGAACAGACCCCCGATGGTCTCTACGTTATCACCAGTGATCCTCTCTCGGCAGAAGAAGTTATTGCCAAAGTGACCGATAACAATCATGGAGCAACGATAGCCTTTATCGGTACCACCCGCGAAATGACCGGTGAGATGCAGACCGTATATCTGGAGTATGAGGCCTATATTCCCATGGCACTATCACAGCTTCAAAGGATTGGCAGCCACATCTCTGTCACCTGGCCCGGTGCACGCTGCGCCATCAGCCATCGAATCGGCAGCGTAGGTATCGCAGAGACCAGCGTAATTATCGCTGTCTCGTCCGCTCATCGTGATGATGCCTATGCGGCAAGCCGATTTGCTATTGAACGGCTCAAAGAAACCGTACCGATCTGGAAAAAGGAAGTTTGGGCAGACGGATCGGAATGGAAAGGCGTACAGACGGGTCCTTGGAACCCCATTCAACCTAAATCCTGAGCTAAATTACCTATATTAGGATTGTTGAGAAGTTTTTTTCCTGTTATGATAAATTTAAATTTTTAGATTATGGAGGTGCCCATATTGAGAGTGCATGTTACAGATTTGAAGCCGGGGGACACGCTTTCCAGTGATACGTTCAATACATTCGGTATTCATATGATGCAAAAGGGCCACATTCTCCAACCCGATGATATTAGCAAGCTGCTTAAGCATGGTCTGGATTATGTAGATATTGAAGAAACTGTAATTGCCCACAATAACGAAACCCATCATTCCCTGACGGAAGCCAAAGTGCAGTTCGATACCGCACTGGTAGGATTTCAGAACCTGTTCCTAAATGCTGCTTCCCGCGGCGAATTTGACGGAAGTCAGGTGGATGCGGTACTGGAACCGCTGATGGATGAACTTCATACACAAAAGGATGTTGTCTCCGTCCTGTTTGTGTTGAATGATACGAACAACTATACGTACACCCACTCCCTTCAAGTCGGCATGCTATCTTATTACCTGGCCATCTGGATGGGATATACCGAGGAAGAAGCCTATGCAGCGGGTCGGGCCGGATACCTGCATGATGTCGGCAAAGCCAAAGTACCATCCGAGATTCTCAACAAACCGGGCAAGCTGACACCTGAAGAATACGAGATTATGAAAAAACATGCCCAGTACGGTTATGACATCATTATGGAATCGACCGGGGATGAATTGAGCGCGATCGTCGCCCTGCAGCACCATGAACGGGCAGATGGAAAAGGTTATCCAAACGGCCTTACGCTCGATCAGATTCATCCGTACGCACGGATTACAGCAGTCGCTGATATATACAGTGCGATGACGACCCACCGGGTCTATCAGTCCAAGCAGGAGCTGCTGCGTGTGCTCAAAGAAATTCACCGTATGAGCTTTGGACAGCTGTATGCCGAGGCCGCCCATACCTTTATTCGCAACATGCTGCCCAATATGATCGGCAAAAAGGTACGTCTTAATTCCGGTGAGACCGGCAGAATCATCATGACCAATCCGACAGACTATTTCCGCCCGCTGATTGAGACGAACCACGGGTTCAAGGATCTGTCCATTCAGTCTACACTGGAGATTGAAGAAATCTTTATTTGATCCTGACAGGATAGCCGTAAATTATCAGCTATTTTTCGATATGGGCTTTTGTGCGAATCGATGAGAAGTGGAATGAATTTATCTATTTTGGTGAACATATGGTATTGCAAAAAGCTGGCTTCTCTGCGGAAGAGGGCCAGCTTTTTTGCGTTTATATTTATAAGGGACATTCTTGAGTTCCCGAACTGAACAGATGCTTTTGAATCTGCTTTTAGGCAGAACAGCTATGCAGATTCATTGGCTGCACCGGGTCAGTTCAGTGAAATATGGTAATCTTTTTTCAGATAGGCATGGATACTGCGGAAATCATCCTCGGTCAGCTCACGGAGCCGCTTTCCGTCTTTCTCGTGGCCAAGGATAATGCCCATTACCTCGGCTGCAAGTGCAGTCGTCGGTGTGATTCTGGCGCTGCCGTAGGCTTTGATGGATGCTCCGATATTTTTGCCGGCGACCAATACATTATCGTAATTTTTCAATTCAAAGGAACGCAGCGGAATACCGTACGCATCCGGCTTGCCGTAGCCCTTGCCGGTTGGTACTTCTCTCGTTCCCTGGATATCCATCGGGTAGCCGCCGATGCTGACATTGTCCCAGAACATCCTGCTGCTGTTCAGATCTTCCGCCTGCAGCACATAATCCGTCTCATAACGGTTGTAGTCGCGGATATATAGGTATTCCGGATAACCGTTCAGCTCGGCATTCCGGTAGCCCGGAATATTCTCACGCAGGAACTCCAGCACATGCGGCGCTTCGGCTTTGCCTTTGGCGATAGCAGTGCGTACGGATTCGGGGTCTGCCGGATCGACATCATAGATCAGCAGCGCATTGATAATAACCTCCCCATCCTTCTGGTAGGTCGAATTGATACCGCGCAGCTTGAGCTGGGAATCGCTGATCTTGAATGTATCCGTCACCTTGCTGTATCCGGTGCCAAAGTCATAATCGACATACGTGTTGGGACCGTATTTGGCTTCCAGATTGGACAGCGGGTAATCCCGCAACGTTGCACTGTGCAGAGCGAGCCAGTCCACATTTTTGAACTTCAGCATATAGGTGGCAGCCATATACTCTGGCTTGTCACCACCTCCAAAGATGGATTCTACTCCCGGAATCCGGGTAACCCCCAACTGGGAGGATAGCGCGGCATAATCGGTATTTTCCACGAAATAGTTGGCGTCCACTGTATGCTCGGTGCCGTCCTTTTCCGTGTAGGTCAGACTGGCGATGGACTGCCTGTTACTTACTTCCGCCTGCTGGATATGCTTGATGGTGATGCCGCTTTTGAGCGGAATGCCTTCGATCAAACGGTTATAGTATTGGATAAAATCGGACTCCTTGCGAATCTCGCCGCTGTTGTAGGCATTGTAAAGCTTTTTCATCTCGCCCTGGACGAGGCTGATCTTTTTGTTGTTATTCGGTTCATCCAGTACTAGCATCTGTCCTTGAATCAGCTGACCGCCAGGCTTGTCACGGGGATCGATAATCAGTACATTCAATCCTTCATCATGAGCAGCCTTGGCCATCAGAATACCTTCGATCTCACTGCCGACGAGCACCAGATCATAATGTTCATCGACCACCGGAGCGGGGATGTCTCCCATCTGACCGCTGCTGTCCGCTGCTGCGCCACTGCCGCTCTGTGCTGGATTGTTCGCTCCTGCCTGATTGCTGCCCTTGCCGGATACTGCCGTGGATTGTGCAGCATTCTGGACAGCCTGATGCTGCATATACCAGACCGCTCCCGCTACTACGATGACCAGCGCTATAATGGCGGTCAGGATCGGAATACGACTGGATCGACGTTTTCTTCTGCTGTGTGTCTCACTTCTTCTGCTTTTCAATGTGCCGTTAACCACCTTGCTTGTAAATTGTCTGTAACTGACTGGTATAGGGAATGCATATGTACTAAAATAGATAGTTCAGGGAACTTCTGTTACTGTCTGTAAGGCAGTACATTTCGTCCGGGCAGATGAGCCGGATAGCCGCAGGTTATACCAGTGAAGCTGTAAAATTTCCGGGAGAGGTTATCCTGTCCCTATCAAAGGGTACAGGTCGACACCTGTCTTCGTCAACAACGGTTTTGTAACGATTCGAATAGATACCGGGTTACCGACTCCGAAAGGATGAACAAAAGAATGGATTTTGTAACAATTGACTTTGAGACCGCCAACTCCAGCCGTGCTAGTGCCTGCTCGATCGGGGTCGTGGAAATCATCGGCGGCGTAATCACGGCCGAACGCTCCTGGCTGATCAACCCGCAGCAGCATTTTGATGCCATGAATATTAGCATTCATAACATTACCCCCTCCATGGTACAGGATGCACCGACCTTTGGCGAACTGTGGCCGGAGCTGCTGCCTTATTTGGAAAATAAACATGTGGTCGCCCACAATGCGGCCTTTGATATGAGTGTACTGCGTCACAGTCTGGATGCCGCCAGTGCCGGTTATCCGGCATTTCAGTATTACTGTACCTATCTGCTCAGCAAAAAGATACTGAACGAGCTGCCTTCCCACCGGCTGAACAATCTGGCAGCCTATTTTGGCATTGAGCTGAACCATCACGATGCACTGGAAGATGCCCGTGCCGCTGCCCTTGTACTGCTCCAGCTGATGGAACGCAAGCAGCAGTTCACCCCCGCAGAACTGTCCGCCGCTTTTGGCTATAAGCCCGGTACCCTTTATTCTGGCGGATATACCGCTTTCTCCGCAGCCGCTTCCAAAACGAAAAAGCCAGGCAGCTGGAAAAAGAGCAGCTTGGGCCGTTACAGCTGAATAAGCCACCGAACAGCAGCACTGTAATAAAGATGATTCGTCTCCTGTCTGACCCTTAACTGTCAGGGATTCATCATTTACACACACCGACCCGCGAAATGAGCGGGTCTTTTTCTTTTCCATATTATCCATTCATTTTCAATTTTCTATTTACATATTGGTTTATTCTGTCGAAAGAATTATATACGGATATAAGTTAAACCTACATTCAGACTAAGGGAGAGACCAATGAAAAAGAAAACAAGACTTACTTTTTTTGCTAAAAATATCATTCTGATGTCGATTGGTATCTTGTTGGTCGGTGTTATGCTTACTATTTTCAATGTCATTGCTCAGGAACGGATGGCTTTGAATGATCTGCACAAACAGTATATTGGTGTGTCGGCTTACATGAGAGAGCAGATCGGAACACCGCTTATTCTAAAAGCTGCCGAAAATCCTGTTGCAGGCAGCACTATTGATAAGGAAATGACTGCCCTGCTTGATGAAATCTCAAAGACGAATCCGAATATAGCACAGGCCTATGTATTTAGCGCGGCCATCGTAAATAATCAACAGACAGTTATCGCCTCTCCTACCCATCTGTCCGAAGCGGGTATGGGGACGGGAACCCTGTACGAGAACCCTCCGATTATGTATGCCGCCATGCAGCAGGTCGCCGATAGCGGCGAACCGATGGGTACCGATGTGTACACCGATATATATGGAAGCTGGTCCAGCGTTCTGCAGCCGATCAAGGATAACTCCGGTAAAGTCATTGCCGTACTGGGTCTGGATATCAGTGCCGCTGATATTGAAAATAATTCAGCTACCGTACTGCGCACCTCCCTGCTTATTTTGATATGTTGTGTCGTTGTTGTCCTGCTTATTCAATTTTTCGTTATGCGGCGCATGATGCAGCCGGTCCGGGATCTGTTTGCCGCCATCAAACAGATGAGTACAGGAGATCTGAATGTGCAGCTCCGTGCAGACCGCACAGATGATTTTGGCGAACTGAACCGTAATTTTGCCGAGATGGCCGATGAACTCAAAAATGTCATCGCTGGAGTGCAGCGCAAAGCCCAGCAGGCTGCCGAAGCTTCCTCTTCGCTCACCAGCAATGTTGAACAAAACGTTCGTATGCAAGAAGAAGTACTGCATACCGCTGAACAGGTTAGTCGTGGCGCCCAGAATCAGGAGCAGGCAGCGGCCGAAACGGCAAGAGTAATGGATGAGATGTCCAGAGCCATTCAGGAAATTGCCCAGACCGCTTATCAAGTGTCCGAAGCTGCTGCCGAGATGAAAAATAAAGCAGGCGGTGGCGGCAGCACTATCAACCAGATCGGCACCCAGATGACCGCTATCAGTGCGGCAGTAGATCGTTCGGCGACATGTATCCGGCAGCTGCAGCAGCGCTCCCGTGAAGTGGAAGGTATGGCCGAATTGATTTCGGGTATTGCTTCCCAGACCAACCTGCTGGCATTGAATGCCGCCATTGAAGCGGCTCGTGCCGGTGAACAAGGCAGAGGATTTGCGGTCGTGGCTGAAGAAGTGCGCAAGCTGGCCGATCAGTCAGCCCAGTCAGCCGGTCAAATCTCCGGAACGCTGGGACTGATGAGAAAGGATACCGATGAAGCCGTATCCCTGATGGAAGATGGTATCCGTGAAGTGGAAGCCGGCATCAAGCTCTCACAGCAGACGGGTGAAGCTTTCCAGCAAATCGAAACAGCGATCAGTGATGTATCTTCCCAGACCGAAGATATGTCGGCTGTGACCGAGCAAATGTCTGCCAGCTCCGAAGAAGTCTCTTCTTCTGTATCCGAACTGGCCGAGATTGCAGGCGTCTCCAGAAAAGGCGCCACGGAAGTAACCGAGACATCCCATCGACAACGTGAAGCCCTCGGCGGCATATCCGCTTCTTCCGAAGACCTGCGGATTATGGCAGAAGAATTAAATGAATTAATTGCCAAATTCAAAATCTGATTAGAAAATCGGATTAGAACGTTCTTCCCTGCATTCATAGCACCAATTAGCAAATCCAAACACAGCAACCCCGTACCTGGCCACCATGGCAGCAAAGTACGGGGTTGTTTGGTCATGTGCTTATGTTAGTTATTTGTTCTGTTAACTGTCAGCTGTTCAATGGTCAGCTGCAGACAGATCTTTGACCATAATAAAATCGGTCTGTTCCTCATCTCCCATATAAAAGGAATGCGCCCCTGTCTGCACAAATCCCTGCCGCAGGTAAAAGGCAATTGCATTTTCATTTTTCTCCCATACGCCCAGCCAGACTGTAGGCTTGCCATTCTGTACTGCAATATCTATCGCTTTATCGAACAGATATTTGCCAATCCCCTGCTTCTGAAAAGAACTTCGTACATAGATTCGCTCGATCTCCAGTGCCTCATCCCCCATCTGCTCGGATTGGGCATCGCCGGTGTTCACTTTGAGGTAACCGGCAAGATTATCCCCCACATATACAAAAAAGAACTGTGACAGCGCATTGGACAGCTCCTGCTGTACCTGATTCAGATCAAAGGCTTTCTCCAGATAGGCATTCATATTTTCGGGTGAATTCTGATCCCGGAATGTCTCGTCAAATGTCTCATAACCGATCTGCTGCAGCTGCTGTGCGTCTTCCACTGTACATTTTCTGATACTGATATTCATGTTACCTTTTACACTCCTCTGGCTTGTTGAATAACTGACGCATTAATAGTTTCGTTTATGGCCTTTTTTGACAGACTCCCAGTCTTTCTCCACGTTGTGTCTGACTTTTCGGAGAAGTTCATGAATCATCTCGGTTTCCTCTTCGGACAAACCCTCCAGAGCTACAGAATTGGAATAGTCATTTTCCCGCTTGATAAAAGGATAGACCTGCTCTCCTTTGGCGGTGGGGAACAGCTTTTTGACCTTTTTGTTATGCAGATCTTCTCTTTTCTCGATAAAGCCGCTGGTCTCCAGCTTCTGGATCGCTCGCGAAGCGGTCGTCCGATCCACCTTGATCATCTCGGCCAGCTTTTCCTGAATAATGCCTGGCTGCTCGCAGATCCGCACGAGATACAGATATTGCCCTTTGGTCAAGTCGTATTCCTTGAATTCGATATTACTGATCGAATCCAGCGCTCGCGCGATCATGCCGATTTCCCGTAGAATCTCTCTCATCCTGTACTCCTTTATCCATCGTTCATACAATATTTTATTGCAAATACAACAAAAATAAGATAGTTTAAATCTAACTCATTTATGTTGCATTTGCAATAAAAATTGATGAATGACAAAGCAAATTAATGATAAAGGAGCAGATTGCTTTGAAATATATATTTTATGTACTCGGAATAGGGATACTCGCGCTGGGCATCTCCCTGATGATCCAGTCGAAAATTGGCACATCGCCATTTGATGCGCTGCTGGTAGGGTTGTCTGTACGTGTAGGACTAACGGTAGGCAGCTGGGAGATCATCATCGCGCTGATGCTGATTGGCCTGAATGCCGTTGTTCAGAGACAAAAACCCGAATGGCTAGGCATGATCACTGCACTGCTGACCGGTGCAGGTATAGATATGTGGCTGATGATCCTGCAGCATGGACTGACGCCTGAATTATGGTACAGCCGTTGGCTCTGTTTTGGCATGGGGCTGGTTACTACCGGGTTGGGAACGGCTGTGTATTTGTATACCAACTTTGCAGCGATCCCGATTGACCGGTTGTCACTGGTGCTGCAGCAGCTGCTTCGGACAAATATGCTAGTGGCGAGGACGGTGGTGTATATGGTGTTTCTGATAATGGGATTGATGCTGGGTGGTCCGATTGGTGTAGGGACGGTGCTGACCGTAGGCTTGGGAGGGGTGGTTTTGCAGTATTTTATGCCGGTGGTAGGGAATTTATTGGATCGGGTGTTATGAGGAGGATAAGAAGAGAATAAAAACAGCATTTGAAGTACATGTACTTACCTACAGGTGCTGCCTAAGCTGACAACTTAAAAAAGAAGAGGAAATGGCTATGCTTCGTGAGTCTTATATTTAGTACGTATGCCTGTATACTTTCTCAATACAATAAAACTGAAATTTTCTCTTACACATAAGTTACATATACTTCCATTAAATATATTTATTTGATATAGTATTTCCAATCTAACGAAAGAGGTGTTACATATGAAAAAGTATTTAGCCGTTTTAGGTCTGACCGCTATCTTGGCATTATCCGTCTCTGCTGTTACTTCTGCCGCAACACCGCCTAAGTGTCCTCCATATAACCAAGGTTGCGCACTACCTTGGTAATAACTCGGCTGGCTGATTTCGATCAGTCAGCTTTTATTTTGCTTCATAGAGCTAAATAGGATTATAGGCATTTTTGTTTTAAGTTTGTAGTCTATCTCATTCGAATTTTTCATATAATGTATTTATCATTACATATCCAGAGAATTATATTGGAGTTTATGTATCAAATACTGATGATCTACATTGCAAAGAATTATTCATTAGCAATATTGAACTTGAATTCTTAGAATAGGACTTTGCCGGTCATTACCTTTTATTACAACAAAAAAGAAGACGAACTTAAAAGTTCGCCTTCTACATGAATCAACAATATTAAAATGGCATAAAACCGGTACGAACTTCCACATTCTTAACCGAAAAGTAACAATTCCCCTTTTAACGGCAAGGTTTGAAAAGTTTTAGCCGATACTGCCTTCCATCTCGAACTTGATCAATCTATTCATCTCAACTGCATACTCCATCGGCAGTTCTTTCGTAAATGGCTCGATAAAGCCCATTACGATCATCTGAGTCGCTTCGTCTTCAGTCAGACCGCGGCTCATCAGGTAGAACAGCTGATCTTCGGATACTTTGGATACCGTTGCTTCGTGCTCAAGCGTAATGTTATCATTCTTGATCTCGTTGTACGGAATGGTATCAGAAGTGGACTCGTTGTCCAGGATCAGCGTATCGCACTTGATGTTGGACTTGGAACCTTCGGAGTTGCGTCCAAATGATGCCAGACCACGGTACGTTACTTTACCGCCATGTTTACTGATCGATTTGGATACGATTGTAGACGTAGTATCTGGAGCCAGGTGAATCATTTTCGCGCCTGCATCCTGCAGCTGGCCTTTACCGGCTACAGCGATCGACAGTACGGAACCTTTGGCACCGCGACCTTTCAGTACAACAGCCGGGTATTTCATAGTCAGTTTGGAACCGATGTTACCATCGACCCATTCCATAGTCGCGTTCTCTTCTGCAACTGCACGTTTGGTAACGAGGTTGTAGATGTTTGGCGCCCAGTTCTGGATCGTTGTATAACGCACACGAGCATCCTTCTTACAGATGATCTCAACTACCGCACTGTGCAGGGAGTTGGTGCTGTAGATCGGGGCTGTACAGCCTTCTACATAGTGTACAAAGCTGCCTTCGTCCGCGATGATCAGCGTACGCTCGAACTGACCCATGTTCTCGGAGTTAATGCGGAAGTACGCCTGCAGAGGCACGTCGCATTGTACGCCTGGCGGCACATAGATGAAGCTTCCGCCGGACCATACGGCACTGTTCAGTGCTGCGAATTTGTTGTCTGTCGGTGGAATAACCGTAGAGAAGTATTCTTTCAGGATCTCCGGATGCTCGCGCAGTGCAGTATCCGTATCCATGAAAATTACGCCCTGGTCTTCCAGTTCTTTTTGCATGCTGTGGTATACAACTTCAGATTCGTACTGAGCGGATACACCAGCCAGGAATTTTTGTTCTGCTTCCGGGATACCGAGTTTGTCAAAGGTTTCCTTGATCTCTGTCGGTACTTCTTCCCATGTTTTACCTTGTCCTTCGGATGGCTTTACATAGTACTGGATATCGTTGAAGTCCAGTCCACTCAGATCGCCGCCCCATTCAGGCATAGGCATTTTCTCGAATTGTTCCAGTGATTTGAGACGGAAATCCAGCATCCATTGCGGCTCGTTCTTCATGCGGGAAATCTCCATTACGATTTCCTTGTTCAGACCTTTACCGGACTGGAAAATGGATTTGTGCTCATCGCGGAAACCATATTTATATTCTTCCATTTCTGGTGCTTTTTTAGCCATTGTTGTAGCCTCCCTATCTTAATTGTTCAAGCTGTCTTCGCCGATTCCTTTGCGCAGGGCATTCCAGGCCAGAGTGGCACACTTAATGCGAGCAGGGAATTTATTGACTCCGGATAGGGCTTCGATCTCTTCGTATTCTGCAAATTCCACTTCTTCGCCTTTCATGAGGGCGGAGAAACGGTCTGCCAGCTCAAGTGCTTCTTCATACGTCTTGCCTTTAATCGCTTCCGTCATCATGGAGGCGGATGACATACTGATTGAACAGCCATCTCCCGAGAATTTGGCGTCCACTACCTTGTTGTCTTCCACCTGAAGCTGCAGGGTTATGCGGTCACCACAGGTCGGGTTATTCAGTTCAACCGTCATCGCTCCATCTTCAAATGTACCGCGGTTGCGTTGATTTTTGTAGTGATCCATAATCACGCGGCGGTAAAGATCATCAAGTTGCATCGCCAAAGTACTCCTTTGTCTGAACCAACGCTTCAATGAGTCTATCCACGTCTTGTTCATTATTATACAGGTAAAAGCTTGCGCGTGCCGTAGAACTTGCTTCCAGCCATCTCATTAATGGCTGACAGCAGTGATGTCCGGCACGAATGGCTACCCCGTAAGTGTCCAGGACCGTCGCCAGATCGTGAGGATGTACACCTTCGAGGTTGAAAGTAACAATACCCACTTTACGCTTGGCTGGACCATATATTTTAATACCCTCAATCTTGGACATACGCTCCATTGCATAATTGGCCAGATGGGCTTCATGCTCTTCAATCTTGTCCATACCGATCTCGGACAGGAAATCGATCGCTGCGCCCAGACCTACCGCACCGGAAATGATCGGCGTACCGCCTTCAAATTTCCAGGGAGCATCTTTCCAGTCGGATTCATACAGTCCTACGTC
Source organism: Paenibacillus wulumuqiensis (assembly GCF_000971965.1). Classification (GTDB taxonomy): domain Bacteria; phylum Bacillota; class Bacilli; order Paenibacillales; family Paenibacillaceae; genus Saccharibacillus; species Saccharibacillus wulumuqiensis. The sequence continues at coordinate 123,416 of NZ_LAQP01000014.1, read as the reverse complement.
ATTGATCATCTCGCCGCCGAATTCGATCGGTTCCATCTGTGCCAGCAGCTTGCGCTTGCCGTACAAGGCACCGAATCCGGTCGGTCCGCACATTTTATGACTGGATAATGCGTAGAAGTCGCAATCCAGATCCTGCATATCCACTTTCATATGCGGTGTGCTCTGTGCGCCGTCCACGACCATAATCGCACCGTGACGGTGGGCAATCTCGGCAATTTCCTTCACCGGATTGACCACACCGAGTACGTTGGATACATAGACGATCGAGACAATCTTGGTGTTATCGTTGATGACTTTTTCCACATCAGCCAGATCAATATTGCCATCCGGCTGCAGTGGGATATATTTCAGCGTCGCTCCTGTCCGCAGCGCGAGCTGCTGCCACGGAATCAGGTTGCTGTGGTGCTCCATCGGGGTAACGACGATCTCGTCTCCAGGCTGGAGACGCGGACCGCCATACGAGGAAGCGACCAGGTTGAGCGCTGTTGTTGTACCACGGGTAAACACAATCTCTTCACTGCGTTCAGCATTGATGAAACGGGCAATCTTCTCGCGTGCACCTTCATAAGCGTCGGTTGCACGTGTTCCCAGTGTATGCACACCACGGTGTACATTGGAATTATCCCATTCATAATAGTGACGCAATGCATCCAGAACGACACGCGGCTTCTGTGAAGTCGCCGCATTATCCAGATACACAAGCGGATGTCCGTTTACTTCCTGGTGTAAAATCGGAAACTGCTCGCGGATGAGCTCGTTCACTGTCCGACTTTCCTTTCCACCAGTTCCTGCAGACGAACACGCAGCTGTTCCAGTGGAATATCAGATACGACCGGAGCCAGGAAGCCATAAATAATCAGTCGTTCTGCCTGTGCACGAGAGATACCGCGTGACATCAGGTAATGAACCTGTTCAGGGTTAACCTGACCTACCGATGCCGCGTGGCCTGCCATAACATCATCTTCATCAATCAGCAGGATCGGGTTGGCGTCACCACGTGCTTTCGGGCTGAGCATCAGCACTTTCTCTGCCTGCTCACCGTTGGAACGGGTAGCGCCTTTCTCGATCTTGGTAATTCCGTTAATGATCGCATTGGCTTCTTCACGCATAACCGCACGGGTCGTCATCTGGCTGGTGGAGTCTTTGCCAAAGTGAACCGCTTTGGTCGTGTAGTTCAGACGCTGCGCGCCAGAGCCTACAGCGATAACTTTTGCATCTGAAGTGGAGCCGTTGCCTTTGAGAATCGTCGCCGTATCGGTTACGGTGTTGCCATCGTTCATTTCTCCGATAATCCATTCGATGGATGCATCGTTGCCGGTTACTGCACGACGGTAGCTCATATCCGTTACGTTCAGACCGAGCTGGTGAACCGTCGCATAACGAACTTTAGCTCCATCTTTGGCTACGATCTCGACGATACCGTTATGCACACGGCTCGCATCGCCAGTGGATACATAGTTGTCCACATAGGTTACAGAGCTGTTGGTGTCGGCAACTACAAGCACGCGCGGTGCAAATGTTGCTGCTGCATTTTCCGTTACAAATACAGCCTGCAGCGGGATGGATACTTCTACGTTTCTAGGAACATAGAGGAATGCTCCACCATTCCACAGTGCTGCACTCAGTGCAGTCAGCTGGTTTTCATCGTTTTTGACAACGGTGGACAGATGCGCCTGTACCAGGTCACCATGCTCACGTGCTGCTGTCTCCAGATCGGTGAAAATAACGCCCTGGGCTTTCAATTCATCCGACAGAACGGAGTAGATGACGCCGGAATCTTTTTGAACGAGCAGGTTCGCCGATTCTTCTTCGTTGACCAGCTGGCTTACCACTACAGGCAGTTCCTGCAGAGAAGCAACCGGACTTACAGGCTGATACGTACCATAGTCTGCAAGATTCCATTTATCGATTTTCGTTTTTTCCGGTTTGGGCAGTTCGAGCCGGGAAGCGAGTTCCAGAGCGCCCAGGCGGCTGTCCGTCAGCCAGGCCGGTTCGTTTTTTTGTTGGGATAGTGATTTGAGAGCTTCCGTATTGAGCGGAAGTATCGTCTGCAATGTCATTGTGTAGCTCCTCCTTCCGTACAGTAATTTACGCTTCTTGACCTACAGTTTCGTCAGTGATGCCGAGTTCTTCTTTAACCCAGTCATAGCCTTCTGCTTCCAGACGGGCTGCCAGTTCCGGACCGCCGGATTTCACAATACGGCCCTGCATCATAACGTGTACATGGTCAGGCGTGATGTAGTTCAGGAGACGCTGGTAGTGAGTAATGATCAGGAAACCACGATCTTCACTGCGCATTTTATTTACACCGTCTGCTACGATACGCAGAGCATCGATATCCAGACCGGAGTCGATTTCATCAAGAATAACGAGTTTTGGATCCAGCATCATCATTTGCAGGATTTCGTTACGTTTTTTCTCACCACCGGAGAAACCTTCGTTCAAGTAACGGTGAGCGAACTCAGGGTTCATTTCCAGTTCTTTCATGCTGCCTTCCATCTGGCGGATGAATTTGATCAGGGAAATTTCTTTACCTTCTTCACGGCGTGCGTTGATTGCACTGCGCAGGAAGTCGGAGTTGGTTACACCCGTGATTTCACTTGGATATTGCATAGCCAGGAACAGACCTGCGCGTGCGCGCTCGTCCACTTCCATCTCCAGTACATCTTCACCGTCAAGTGTTACAGTACCTTCGGTCACTTCATATTTGGGATGTCCCATCAGTGCGGATGCCAGCGTACTTTTACCGGTACCGTTAGGTCCCATGATCGCGTGGATTTCTCCGCCTTTCATCGACAGGTTAACACCTTTGAGGATTTCCTTGTTCTCGATTGTTGCTTTCAGACCTTCAATGACGAAATTTGTTGCCATAATAGTCGTCCCTCCAAATAAGTAAGTAAGCAGCCAAATAGATCAATTTTGATGTATCGTCTATCGGCATGCTTCATAAAAATGATCGTAATACCATGTTCACTTGTTAAATCATACCAGTAAAACGGTGTTGACCGCAAAAAAATATAAGCAACAAATTAGTAAGTTGCCTTCTTCTACAGCGGCTCTCCTCTTCCCGGCATCATGGCCAACAAGCTGCATATGATTGACTTTTCCTGCGGACATCAGGCTGATTTGCAACCTGATCTGCACACATTTATCTTAACAGGGAAAAACCCCTCATTGTCCGATAGCCAGATTTTTTGCTGTGCAAAAATCCTTTTCTACAGAACCACGCATATCAAATGCCCAGCATTCCATCCATTTAGATAAAGTCTAAGAATAAATCTTCCTTAGAACTATTCTAAACTGATTCTCAACGATTCTCAAGTATTTTATAATAATTTCAATATAGCCGCAATGAACTACAGATATCTTTCACCTTATCTTAACGTGAATATCAGGAACATGCCAGAGCAGCATGAGGTATTATGTGGGGAAAAGTGTGCGATGACTTTGTTGCTGCATGTGTTGGAAAAACTACGACGCTCCCGGGGAACCTCGCTGCACAATTGGATCGGTCTTCTGCCCTCCATTAAGAATCGGATATCCTGAATTTCCGCTACCGCGAGATATCCAATTCTTAAATGAGGCCGCTCCGCTGCTGAAGTCCGATTCCAATTGCTCCGCTAGGTGCAGATTGGTCATTTTACTTTTTATAGTAAAGAAATTTGCAAATCTGCAAGACAAATTCTCAAGTATTCATATTTATTGGGCATGATTAAATCTCTCAACCCAATTCAAGTTAATCCATCCCAAACCAATTATTCTTTACAAGCCTTTACTTCTTTAAGCTTTTAAATCTTTAATCTCTTCCAAATTGCCCCATCCCCCTGTGCGGAGGAAAATTGTTTGAGGGAGCACGGAGCGGAGGGGAGGGAATTGTCCGGCAGGCCGACATTTAAGAATGGATATTCCCGCTGTACCCATTTCAGAATATCCATTCTTAACCGGAGGACAGCCGGACAATCCCTTCCCGCAGCGGCCCCTGCCCCCTCAACCCTTCTTTCCCCCGCATCACCCCAACCCATAATAAAAAGCCTGACCGATCGCCTCAGTCAAGCTTTATGTGTTGGAATGTTCTGTTCCTGCAGCGATTGCAATACAACAGATCGCATTCTCTCAAACTCCGCAGCGTCCAGCACCGGCGTCAATTCGCTCGTCACCGAACCACTTGGTATGGATATCCACGATTTGCAGCCGATATACTGCTCCTCTATAGGGATGTCCACCGGTCGTTCAATTATATATACCCGCAGGATTAGCAGATGAAGCGGGTTTTTCTTTTTCCAGCGTAGGCGTTCTTCGGCAAAAGTATCGGTCCAGATATGCGTCTCCCGCAGCCGATTTAACTGCTCCTGATCATAGATTTCCAGATCATCCGTTACTTCGGCATACAGGCGTATGGTCGCAGTATTCTGCTCCGGCGACCAGTCTGCCATTGACTCGTCGACCAGATGCTGATATTCCGGCTTAAGCAGTTCCCGGCGCTGATGCTCATAGGTCGGATACAGATAAAAAGCATTTTCTTTCAACTCAAAATGGCGTGTTTCTTCCACAATGCCGCCTTTACGCATCAATAGAATCTGTCTGCCTTCTTCCAGTGCGCGAATAGCGGATGCCCATTCCTTGAGGGCAATCACCTTTTTGTTCATCAAATAGTCTCCTCCTCTATAAATCCAACACTTTGGTAAATGGCAGCCCGAATCAGTTCTTCGATTCTTTCGTCCGCAGAGAAGATCAATGCGACAGGAAGTTCGACAGCATGTATGCTGCCTGGATAGATAACAATATCCTGCATCTGCATTTCGAAGCGAAATCCATCTTCAAAAGAAATACCATCCCGATCCCGGTAACAATAGATTGCAGAAATGTCTTGGTCCTCTACAATAAAACGTCCGTTATCCAGATACATCTTTTGCAAGCCTCCTGTCGCCTATAGCTTTCCATTACCCTATCTTTCTTTATTATAAAAGAAATAAAGACAAATGACTGCATTCCGTTACAAATGAAAGCCACTATTTGCAGTTTATGCAAACAGTGGCTTGGATGTAGTATGCACTGGAGAATAATTTACAGCCTATCTACAGTATATTATGTTCCGCCAGCCAATGATCTGACCCCAGCCTAAGGATCAGCAGCAATTCATGTGCAGACCGGGGAATTCCAGACAGGCAATATCGATTACCAGCCACCGCCTGTTGGAATCCAACGGTCATAATAATCAAACGTCGTATTACCATACACTCTAACCGGTCCATCCGTTTCCTTGAGTCGGTAGGTAACACGATAGTCGCTCACATCTTCCGGAAACCTAGGATAATAGCCCATCTTATAATCATACTTACCGGATTTTGTAAAGGTTACAGAGTGCATGGGAACCCATTGTTTATAGTAACCATAAACTTCATAAGAAACAGTCAATTCACCCTGTCCTTGCATGACAAACGAGAAAGATACATCTGCCTGGTTATTCGTTGACCATTGTGCAGATGTATCCTGTCCGCCACCTCTGAGATTAAGGTATTCGACCCAGTTATGGTGCAAATCTTCCGGTGGTGGTTCGGTCTGAGGTGAGATCGAGGCTTTGACGCTTGCAGCTCCAAAAGGTAACATAACACTGAAGAACAAAGGTAAGAGGAGTATAAACGACATGCTTTTTAACCAGCCCTTTACTCTCATTTTCATTTCTCCTTTGTACTATTGTGAGATAAAAAATTCTTCCGCCAAATGATTACGCTTACATTTTTCTTTTGACTTGATCCTTGGCCCTTATTTACCTCCTTTCTTTGATACAAAAGCTTTCCTTATTAAATACTACCATATTTTTACTTTTATGTATTTAATAGTATTTCCTTTTTATATAATAACTATGTATACAATTTCCATAAATAAAACCGCAACCTGTCATAGGACAGATTGCGGTTTGTTTCAATCCTCTTGATTGAATGATTAGTTATAAGAGAACTCAGCCCAAGAAAGAGCGCAGCATCCACATGTGTTTCTCCAGATCCGCTTTGAACGCGATCAGCATATCTGCTGTCGGTTGGTCACCGGACTCGTCAGCCAGTTCGATCGTTTCCTGGAACTGCTCACATACAGTAGCAAAGTCTTCAATGATCGTTTGTACCATTGTACGTGCATCTTCGCTGCCGTTCGCTTCCTGGATACTGGACAGTTCCAGATACTCTTTCATTGTAGCAGCCGGGGAACCTTTGAGTGTCAGCAGACGCTCAGCGATTTCGTCCATTTTCAGGGTAACTTCGTTATACAATTCTTCGAACTTGATATGCAGCGTGTAGAAGTTCTCGCCTTTGACATACCAGTGGAAGTTGTGGATTTTCACATATAGTACATTCAGGTTAGCCACCTGCAGATTCAACAGTTCTTCAATACGTTTGGTTTGAGTAGAGTTTTCGTTTGTAATGTTAGACATAATCATTATCCCTCACTTTTATGAATTTGGTGAAATTGATAAACATGTCAGGCTCATCTGCATACATCTTACCCGTGCGAGCATTGGACGAAACAATCGGTACCGGAAACAGGGTACTGATGAAGATCGTTTAAACGCAGGCGCAGCTTCTGTTTTATAATGGAATATAGCAGAAAAAAGACTGTGCAAAAGCCTACTTTTCCGATATCCTATATTCTAATGTTTTTAATTATCCAAGGGAGTGATTCTCTATTATGAATAATCAGGTTCCATCCAATGATGTTCCGGTTAAAGCTCCATTTGAACCGCTGCTGTCCCTTCGCTGGGCGGATGACAAACTGCTGATGCTGGATCAGCGTCTGCTTCCGGACGAGATTGTGATGCTGGAGCTGTTCACTGCGGAGCAGGTATTTGAAGGGATTCGTTCCATGAAAGTACGCGGAGCACCGGCGATCGGCATCTCCGCCGCTTATGGTGTTGTACTGGGCGCCTGGGAGTACAAAGGCGAAGACGCGGATGCATGGCTCAAGCATGTACTCAAAACTGCGGCTTATCTGGCGGAGTCCCGTCCAACCGCCGTCAATCTGTTCTGGGCATTGGATCGCATGAACAAGCGTGCCCACCAGCTCGCCGAGCAGGAAGGAACAACCGAGTCCCGCCATGCCGGACTGCTCGCCGAAGCCATCGCCATTCATGAAGAAGACGAAGAAGTCTGCCGTATGATCGGAGTGCATGCCCTGCCGCTGTTCGAAGATGGCATGGGTGTACTGACTCACTGCAACGCCGGTGGACTGGCGACTGCCAAATACGGTACCGCACTGGCGCCGATGTATCTGGCTCATGAACAGGGCATTCAGCTGAAAGTGTATGCCGATGAGACCCGTCCTGTACTGCAGGGTGCGAGGTTGACGGCATTTGAGCTTCAGCAGGCAGGTATTGACGTGACGCTGCTGTGCGACAATATGGCAGGCATGGTCATGTCCAAAGGCTGGATTCAGGCGGTTATCGTCGGCGCAGACCGCGTTGCAGCCAACGGTGATGTTGCCAACAAAATCGGTACTTACAGCGTGGCGGTACTCGCCAAAGCGCATAATATTCCTTTTTATGTAGCCTGCCCGCTGTCGACAATTGATCTGTCTACATCCACAGGAGCCGAGATTCCGATTGAAGAACGTTCGGCCGAAGAAGTTACCCAAGGATTCGGCAAACGTACCGCTCCAGAAGATATCAAGGTATTCAATCCTGCATTTGATGTAACGCCAAATGAATATGTTACTGCCATTATTACAGAAAAAGGTCTGGTATACCCTTCTTATACCGAAAACCTGCCGAAGCTTTTTCAGGACTGAAATTCGTTGTTAGATGAAGATATTTGAGTGAGATAAAACGGAATTTTCATCATCGTATGCATTAGTGCCGGGGTCCGAGCAGACCCCGGTATTTTTGTTTCTGACCCTGTGATTTATCTAACATTTTTCGACACTTGACCGATAAATATAGTGAGTAGCTGACAGGACATTCAATCCTACAACCAGAATTATCAACGCATTCTCCTAGTCCTAAGAACTAACTCTTAAGACCTATTAATATTTTAATTTAAATGATATAGTTTATTGGGGAATGGCAATACCAATCTGATAAAGTAAGCGAGATGGGAGAAATATGACGAAACAGCAGACTAATGATGACACCGAGTTTATATTCAATGTCGACCTCATGATTACCGGACCAAGCAATGCGGTTGCTCTTCAAAAGCTGCTGGAAATCCTTAATAATCAGGAGGAACTGGCAGACTTCCGAATTGTCTCCGGCATCAAATTGGGAAAAAAAATCGACGCCGCTGCGCAGATACCGGGTAGACAGAGTACTCCTGTTAATGTTGCCATAGCACAGAAAGAACAGATGAGAACCGCCTTGCGCCAGCAGGAACCTCCTGCCAAGCCAGTCCAGCGCACCGATGCCGAATCGGCTGCCGTTCTTCAGCAAAAAATCGAGAATGACATGACCAGTTGGCTGTCTCTCTATATTCAGGGAAATCAGCTGATCCGGCTGACGATTAACCGCCGTGGAGAACGTTTTTCTATCCCCTGCCGCATCCTGAAGTTCGATAATGAAGATCAGACCATCAGCGTATATCATGTGGATGAGAAACAGGTATACACGTTCAAACTGAATGAGATTGATGATTTCCAGCATGTATAAATCAGCATAATGAGCGGAAGAAATGCAAAAAAGCGCCTACGGCAAAAAACCGTTAGGCGCTTTTTGATTTTTTAAGATGCATTGCATATTTATGAAATAACAGGACGTGGCAGAAGCAGAAACCGGTACAGTAGTGCAAATGTGCATCACGCTGTATGTCTTTTTTCCATTTCCGAGTGTATCCCGGCTGCTGCTATCGTCTGCCGGCAGAAATCAGGCTGTTTTTTTGCCGTATTTGGCACCGGCGACAGCCAGTAATATCCAGCCTGCGATAAAGCACAAGCCGCCCAGCGGCGTAACAGCGCCGAGTACTTTGACACCGGTGATGCACAGTATATAGAGACTGCCCGAGAACAGAATCACACCGACCGTAAACAGTCGCGCGGCCCAGCGCAGCAGTGCCGATTCACCGAACGATCCGGCGAGCAGGGCGGTAATCAGTATGGCTATCGCATGGACAAAGTGATATTCGACTCCGGTACGGAAAGTCTCTATTCTCGCTCCGATTATCGGCTCCAATATGTGAGAACCAAAAGCTCCTATCCCTACACCAATCATGCCCAAAATAGAGCCCGTAATAATATACGTACGCTGCATGTTCATCCTCCTGTAAGATTAATTCCGATTTATCCCGTATAAGTATGTCCATCGCATATCGCATATCGCATATCGCATATCGCATATCGCGCAAGTATACGGGAATCTGTTTTATTATAGCCTATCCGCAATCATTATTTTGTGAGGAAATCATGAATGCCTGTCCCGGCAAGGTTCTGTCCGAATCATGCTGCATATTTTGACAGACTGCAAGTCATGGTATAATAGCCCAAGCTGTGATAACTCACAGTGCATTTTAATATGCCTATGAACCATGAAGACAGGAGAATGTTATGAATTCCATTCGTATTTTTGCAGACAGTACCTGCGATCTGCCAGCTTCCTGGCTGGAGGAACATCAGGTGGGCATTGTGCCGCTCTATGTGACTTTCGGTGAGCAGGTCTACCGTGATGGCGTGGATATCAAGCCTGCCGAATTGTATCAACGCGTTCAGCAGCAGGGTCAGCTGCCCAAGACGTCCGCTCCCTCACCAGCTGATTTTATACATGCTTTTACACCTGTCATCGAATCCGGACAGGATATTATCTATATCAGCCTCTCCTCTGCCCTGTCGTCGACGTATGCCAATGCGCGTATCGCTGCCGACGAATTTGACGAAGGCCGGGTCACCGTACTCGATTCGCTGAATCTGTCGAGCTCGATCGGACTGCTCGTCATGAAAGGGGTTCGCGCCGCATCGTCGGGTGCATCCGTATCCGAAATTATCACGCTATTGACCGAGGTGCGAGGACGCATCGAGACCGAATTTGCCATTGATTCGCTGGAATATCTGTACAAGGGCGGACGCTGTTCGGGCATGCAGAATCTCATTGGCAGCCTGCTCAAAATCCGGCCGGTGATCGAAGTGACGCCTCAGGGAACGCTGGTGCCGGCTTACAAAGTGCGCGGTAAGCGGGACAAGGCGGTAGAGCAGCTGCTGCGCAATACGATTGCCAATGCAGACCGGCTGGATGAAGAAGTGATTTTTGTTGTTCATTCCTTTGCCGAGGAAGAAGCCAAGACCATGCAAGCGGTACTGCAGGAACAGACCAATGCACGCCAGGTGATCATTACTGAAGCAGGCTGCGTCATTTCCAGTCACTGCGGTCCACAGACGATCGCCATCATGTATGCTACACGGGCCTGATCGCTGTTTGAACCCGTATTCTCGGCAGCAGATTATACGCCAAAAGGCGCTTATGCAGATCATCTCGTGATCTGTATAAGCGCCTTTTGATGTTGTCTGCTTCTGTTGTATATCGTATCGGCAGCTTCATCACTGTATCTCTCGGCGGCGGGTAATGATTTATGCTTTTACACAGATCCGTTTTAATTTAGCATAGCTGTCAGAAGCCCAGCTGTCATGGTAGCTTCCTATCCGATTATTCTCCGTCTTCGACCAGTTTGAGCGGAAGGGTAAAATAAAACGTAGAGCCGACATGTTCCCTGCTCTCCACTCCAATCGTGCCGTTCATCAGCTCAATCAGATTTTTGCTGATAAACAAACCGAGCCCTGTACCGCCATACTGCCGATTCATTACCTGATGTACCTGGGAGAAGGACTGGAACAGATCTCCAAGGCGGTCTGCAGGAATGCCGATCCCGGTATCGATAATCCGGAAATTGACCAGCATGCCATGTTCTCTCGAAATATGGGATACCCCCACCAAGATCTCGACCGTTCCCCGGTCTGTAAATTTGAGCGCATTGCCAATAATATTGACAAGCACCTGCTTGATGCGCACCATATCTCCACGCGCCTGACGCGGTACTTCCTGATCAATATGTTTCTCCAGTATCAGCTGCTTCTCCTGCGCCACCGGCAAAAAGAACTCATACACCGATTCCACCAGTTCATGCAGATTAAAAGCTCGCTCTTCCAGTCTGATATTACCGTTCTCCAGCCGATGCACATCGGTCACATCATCCATCATTCTCATCAGTTCTTCGCTGTTCTGGCGAATAATATCCATATAGAACCGCTGCTCTTCACTCAGCGGCGAATCCTGTACCAGCTCGGACATGCCGATAATCGCATTCATCGGTGTACGCAGCTCGTGGCTGATCATGGAGATAAACTGCGATTTGGCATAAGCTGCCCGTTCGGCAGACTCCTTGGCCTCCATAATGGCTTTCTCATTCGTACGGTCACTGAATACAACGACCACCCCGATAATCTGCTCACGGTCATACAGCGCATTGGTCTGATAGGAGACAAAGAAGCTCGAACCGTCTCGCCGGAAAAAGACGTCCTCTGTGACCCGGCGGGAGATACCATCACTCATCGTCAGCCCTACCGGATTCTGGTCAGAGGCATAGGCTTCCCCGTCTGCACGAGCCTGTACAAGCGATTGCTGTACCGGCACACCGATAAATTGCTCTCTCGGAAGCTGCAGCATTCTCGCTGCCGCCGCATTGATAAAGATGCCTCTTCCCTGTGTATCAACGCCAAAGATTCCTTCCGATACAGAGCTCAGAATCAAATTATATTCTTCACTAATATTCTGGATCTGCTCCAGATATCGCTTGTTCTCCGTGACATCCGTCGCAATGCCGAACACCCCCGTCACTTGACCGCCGACAATAATCGGCACATTGGTAAAGTTCACTTCCATCCGGTTGCCGGAGGAATGCACAAGGGTAGTATCATAATTTTGCGGCATGCCCATGCGGGCCTTGTTAAAATGTTCCCGTGCTGCGGACTGATTGTCTCCATCGATCAGCTCGGTAAAGTGAATCTGTGGCAGTATGCCAGTCGTATAACCGCTCTGAATTTCGGCGACCGGATTCAGATTGAATAACCGTCCTTCCAGATCAAAGGAATAGACCCCGGATGGATTATACTCCACCAGTGATTTATACCGCTGTTCACTCTCCAGCAATTGCTGCTCCGCAAACTTGCGGTCCGATACATCCCTCGAGACGGCTACCACCGTACCGCTGAACCCGTCCATCCTGCTGGGCGTGTAGGTACCGCTCGTCTCCAGCCATATATAATGCCCCTGCTTGTGCCGGAAACGGAACGTTACCGTATGCTGCTCCTGTGAATACAGGATCGACTGCAGATACACCTGCACCACTTCATAATCTTCTGGATGATAATAGCTGCTGGCACTCATCCCGAGTATTTCTTCCACCTCGTACCCGAGCAGCTTTTTCAGGGCAGGAGAAGCGAACAGAAAGTTAAGCTGTTCATCTGCCGTATGGGTAGAGATCAGATCCATCGTCGTATCGGACAACATCCGGTACTGTCGTTCGCTCTCGCGGATCAGATTCTCCATCAGACGCTGCTCGGTAATATCCTGAATGGTGCCGAGTATACGCTGGGATTCGCCGGACCTCGAAGGGACCCGGCGTCCCCGAATCGAGACATTGCGAACTTCGTGATACTGTCCGGTCAGGCGGCATTCCACATGAATCTGCCCTTCCTCCATCGCCTGCCGGAAAGCTTCGCTCACCTCACTGCGGTCTTCCACATGCACATTGGCCAGAAAGCGCCGGTACATTAGCTGCGGCGAATGATGATTCAGGCGCAGAATTTCAAAAAACTTGTCCGTACAGGTCAGCTGCTGTGTATCCAGATTCCAGTCCCAGCAGCCAAAGCCTGCAATATCCTGAGCCAGGGCGAGACGTTCTTCACTCGCCTTGAGCTGTTCGGCAGCCCGCTTGCGGGACGTAATATCCTTGGCCGCACCAAATATGCCGATGACCCGGTCTTCTTTGACTACCGGGGCATAGGTAATATCCAGGATGATCACATGTCCTTCTTTATGATAAATTTCGGTCTCATACTGAACAGACCCGCCTTTGAGCACCTGCTGAAAATACGGTGAACGGAAATGAAGCCGTGCCTCTCCGAAAATCAGCCTTTTATCAATATAGCGCAGTTCTTCCAGAGAATATCCGCTGATGCGCAGAACTGCAGGATTTGTATAAATATAATTACCGTCCAGATCCATTACATAGATAGCATCGGGATGATGTTCAAACAGAGGACGGTATACTCCATTTTCTGCAATTAAATTTTGGAGAACGTCATATTCGTGATTATCCAATTAATGATCCCTCTCAATCTTTCATATGCCATGGTCTTATATCGTCATTTGTGACATGTTTGTGTAATTTCACTCAGGAGCCTTTGAGATGAACTGCGAAAAAGCGGCTGACCGCCTCCATGACATCCTGACGCGCCATCAGCACGGTCGAGGAATGCCGTGCACCTTCCAGCACATACATGTCCGTCTCTGCGCCTGCTTCCAGCAAGGCATCATACAGGAAACGGCTCTGCCGCAGCGGTACCATCTCGTCCTGATCGCCGTGCATGATCAGAAACGGCGGCAGTCCTGCAGCATCTCCTGCCTGAATATGGGTCACCGGATTGGATTGCGCTGCATTATCGGCCATATGCCGGATCGGTCCGCCCATCAGCAGAGAGATGACCGGCAGCTCATACTCGGTCTGGAAATCCGCTTGCACATCGATCGGTCCGCAAAAGTCGACCACAGCCGTCACCTGACTGGATACGCCCTGCCAGTCTCCACGCTCATCCCATTCCGGCTGGCTGCCGGTAACGCCAGCCAGTGCAGCCAGATGACCGCCAGCTGAATGACCCCATACGCCAACATGCTCTGCATCAATACCATACTCTTCCGCATGGGTGCGCAGGAAGCGGATTGCGGTCTTTACATCTTCCAGCTGTGCCGGGAAAGGGGCCCGGTTGACGGTCCGGTACTGGATGCAGGCAATGACATAACCCTGTGCAGCCAGCTCGGACAATACAGGCACATGCTTGTAGTTATCCACGTCGACCCATGAGCCTCCTACTACCCATACAATCAGGGGCAGAGGAATATGGGACACCGGCCGCAGAATGTTCATTTTGAGGGATGAACCATTCGGGAATCGGGTGAACTGCACATCGGGAATCAGTTGTACGAAATAATTATCTTCACTCTGGTAAGGTAAATGTTTGATCTCTGACACGGTATTTCCTCCTTATTCCTGAATCATCTATGCCTATCAACTGTTTCTATCATAATCGCTTTCGCTGCTTTTTCCCAAATGGGCGGGTTGCTTCCTAGCAATCATTCTCATCTTAATACATTTAAATTTTAATTAAAACAGATGTATGTAAGTAACATTCTTTCGTCGCTTGTCTTGATCGCAATTTTGCGTATATTGACGCTGACTGGATTATTCGTCAATATATGGTTATACGTATTTTGCAGCAGGCTATCCCAATACGGTAAACCTTATGGGGCCTGCAGATTGGAATATGTAATCGCTTGACCGAAAGTGAGGATCTCCTATTGATTACCGTTACTGGTGTATATGTGCCCGACTTGATTCCGGAAGATGGCATGGAACGTCTGCGTCAAGCTGTATCCGAGGAGAGAAAGCAAGCTTCCCTTAAGTTCCACAGACAGCAAGATGCCCAGCGCAGTTTGATTGGCGAAGCTCTGCTGCTGCATATTTTGCGCGAACGTTACCATCTGTCCGCCGGCTCCGTCTCCATCGCCAAAAATGCTTATGGCAAGCCCTATCTGGAAGAGTATCCGGATATTTATTTTAATATTTCACATGCCGGAGACTGGATTGTCTGTGCGGATGGTACTGTTCCTGTCGGCATTGATATTGAACAGGTGCGTCCGATTGATTTTACGATCGCCGAGCGCTTCTTCACCGCTTCCGAGTACAAGCAGCTGATGAAGGCTCCTCCACAGCAACAGCTTCAATTATTTTACACGTTGTGGACATTGAAAGAAAGCTACATCAAATATATAGGCAAAGGACTATCTGTACCGCTCGATTCATTTGCGATCACGATTGCCGACAACGGAACGGCAACACTGTGTCCCCCACGGCCGGAAGAGGATTCCTCCGGCAGCTGGGAAGATCATGCCGGTCAGATCTGCTATTTCCGTAAAATCATGATCGATGCCAACTATCAGCTGGCGATTTGTGCGGCCGAAGCCCTCGGACCTAAGCCGCTCGTGATGCTGAACTGGCAGGAGCTTGGGCCGTATCACTGATATTTGCCTTTCATTTGCAAAACCGCCTGTCAGCTTTCCAAACGGGAAGCCAGCAGGCGGTTTTTTTATAGGAAAAGAACAACTGATATAAATTTATATATCGATCCTGTTACGTGTTGCTGTTGTACCACCTGCACTATCCGCAAACAGTTGACTTCGAATGGATATGCAGTTGCGTGTTGGCTATGGAATTGCTGACTGCATGGAGCATCTGCCTATCGAATGGCTATAGCTCCGGCATCATGACCCGACTGCGGGCTGTGGAGTAGATGCTCGACAGCAGTCTGATCCGTTCTGCGGAGTCGGTGAATGGAAGATTGGGCTGATGACCACGAACCACATCACTGAAAAAGCGCAGCTGATTAACGTAATAATTGACCGGATCGAATACATGCTGACGCACTTCGCCTGTCTCGACGCCGTTCTCGAGCATGATCACTTTGAACTTCAACCGGTAGAATCCCAGATTGCAGCGGAAGAAATCATTGATCGTCAGGATGGCATGTTCAAAGTACAGAATATGTCTGGATGCATAAGGCTGTTCAAAGGAAAATAAAGCCTCGGCGATAACACCGTTGGCCAGCTTTGCCTCGGCCTCAAACGTCCAGTCACAGCCATGGGGACCCTGAAAATCCGATCTTCCATCGAACGATGCTCCCCCGATTCCGGTGACCGCCTGCAGAAATTGCAGCCAGTAGCAGCCCAGATCCCAGAAGCAGCCACCTCCCTGCTCCGGCTGGCTGCGGTAATTACCGGTATGGCCATCCCGGGCAGGAATGGTAATGCGTGTCCGGATACGCTGCAGCGCTCCATAAGCGCCGGATTGTATCAAGTGAAGCAGCTCTGTCTGCCATGGATGGTGGGCGGTCATAACTCCCTCGGTCAGATGAACGCCATACCGGACGGATGCTTCTTCCAGATTATCCAGTTCACCGGGGTCCAGACAGAGCGGCTTCTCTACCAGCACATGCTTGCCGGCAGCAAGCGCACGCTTGATCCAGGGGGCGTGCAGCCGGTTGCTGAGACCGATATAGACCGCATCCAGCTGCTCATCGTCCAGTAGTTCGTCAAGGGTGCCATACACAGCCGGGATGCCATACTGATCCGCCATCTGTCGGGCCTTGTCATAGGTACGGTTGGCGGCTCCGGCAATCTCGATGGCAGAGACATGGGCAGCCGGCTCCAGCACTGCGCGCGGGACGATGCCCGAACAGCCCAAAATGCCCAGACGGACCGATGATTCCTGCTGTTGCCGGGAATGCAGGGACATCAGGTATTCATCGGTACGCACCGGCAGCTGAATCACATTATGATTGTCGATCATGATGTCTCCCTTATCCCGGCGGGCTCGAGGGTGCAGCGTTCGATATATTGATCCACATAACCGGGCAGCCGGCTGCGGTCACGACGCAGGCGCTGATGCAGCTGCTCCAGAATCCGATGATCGCCGCCATACTCACTCATCCAGCGCTGGTAGGTCATCCCGTATCCATACTGCTCCCACTGTTCCGCATTATGACGTTCATGCTCTCCGAACGGGTCCAAAAAGATAACCGGTGTCCCGGAAGCAAATGAATCCGCCAGCGTCCCGCCGCCCGGCTTGCTCACAATCGCCAGCACGCGGCGCTCCACTTCACAGAGCAGATGATAATCGTCATGAATCCGGTACGTTACCGGTTCACCGGACGTACATTCGGCAAACGGGGGAAAGGTATGTCTGCCCTGCTCATCCCGGTTCCATGTCCGCCACTGCGGGTCCATCCGGTAATACCGCTGGCCCCGGTCACTATTGCCAAGTTCATCGCCTTCGTACAGCACGATATCCAGCGCATATCCTGCCTGCTCCAGATGATCCAGGTGCTCCCGGTATGTACCCATTCCCCAGCCGCCGCCATGTACGAGCAGCCTGCGTTCCCGCTGTTCATATGGTAGTACCGGATCGGAGTCCGCAATATCGATATAGGTCTGCATCGGCTGCTGTGGTTCGCCGAACAGCCATACTTCCCGGTAGCTGTCATGCAGCTGGCCGAGGCGCTTTTTGACATTTCGCCACGATGGCGAGTCGGATACGTCCAGATACAGCAGATCGACCTGCATCCGGTCTGCTCCAACACGTTCTCTGTACATATCCAGCAGGTAGATCCAGTGTCCGGACAGGCATATAAAATGCTGCCTCCCCTCCGCCTCCCAGCTGTGCAGCAGATGCTCCATCTGCTGTTCATCCATGCTTTTGCGGATATCCTGAGGAATCCGCTGTGACATCAGAGCCACCGAGAAGTCTTGATGATAGGCTCTGCGGCTGTTGTCGACCTTGTCCCGCTGATCGCTGTTCATTACATTTTCAAAAACAAGCACTTCCGCCGGAATGTCCCGGCGTCTGAATCCTGCCTCTACGAGCAATCCGGGAGTATAGAAACCCAGCCCGAAGCCCGAGCACAAAATGGTTACTGTCATAGGAATCATCCTTTGCATTGAAATTCCGATCGCATCTATACGCTTAGGCTGTTCGATGAAATATTTAAATACAATGAAGTAATTGACAAGATCTTTTGCCGATCCAAAAATTTATATCGGGAGCACCGCAGCACTCGTACTGCCGGCGATCTAATTCAGAATCTGCAGACCATTCTCGGTCAGCAGCTGTTCCAGATCATACAGCAGCTGCTGCTTGGTGTCCTGCTGAGCGGTGACAACAGATAGGTAGAGACGGCCTTTGTGCTTTTTGCCATCCGGTTCCGGTGGCTGGTTGACCGATAGAGCGGCCGAGGTCAGCGGCAGGATGCCCTGTCCCTTTTCCGGGTAGAACAGCAGATGACTGCGCTGCAGCTCGTCCAGCAGCTGTTCATGGGACAATGAGCTGTCATGAGAGACGGTGTAGTTGGTCATATTGCCCTGCAGTCCATGCTGGCGCAAATACTGGTCAACACTGTTTTTGATCAGACTCATGGACTTGCGGGCATTGATCTCCACCATCGGCTCGAGAGAGCCATCCTGCAGCAGCATGGAGTCGATACATACATGTCCGTAGTAGCCGTCCTGATACAATTCCCGGCTGATCTGTTCCATCGTCTCAAAGTACTGATGCCGTTCCAGCAGATCCATAAAATCCGCATCCGGCGACAGCGATTCCCGGTAGGCAAACTGTGAATTGGCCAGCCACTGCACCGACAGAATCTCGATATCCCCCTGCTCGGTAATATGAAACTGGCAGGAGAAATCGCGCTCCTTCGCCAGATAGCGCTCCAGTACAAACTCCACATTACGCCCCTTGCCTTCCTGCTTGCGGATGCTGCCTGCGATACGTGCCAGCATTGCCGGAGACTCGATATGAATATTGCCTTTGCCCGATACGCCGTAATTATCTTTGATCATAAAGGTACCCTGTTCCAGCAGCTCCCGACCAACTGCTTCCAGCTGATCGGTACTCGTCACGTAAATGCCCGGATTCGCCAGACCGAGCCGCTGTTTGACTTCGGCGGAATAGCGTTTGGTATTGACTTTACGGACAATTTCCAGCGGCGGATGCTGGCTGTCAATGCCAAACCGGCGGCTGGCCTCCCTGATATACGGCACCCAGGCAAATGGCGACAGACTGGCTGATGCCAGCGGCAGCTGATCTGCCAGTTCACTGCCATGTTCGTAGAGCAGCTGGAATACCGATACCGGATGGGATGTCTCCCTGGCACTTTGCTGCGGACGGATCGTCTGCGCAGCACCCGCAGCGGCAGCAATCGGCGTACGCAGTACCGTCTCATCAGGCTGCAGATTCGTCGTATTGCTCTGAAAATCAAAGCCAAGCCTGCGTGTATAATCACGCTGGGCCGAGTCCATTGCATAACGGGTCAACAGCAGATCTCCCGGCTTGCAAAAGCTGAACAGCAGCTCATCCATCGCTGTGACAATTTTCTCCGCTTCCCTGTCGGGCAGCGCTGGCAAAATTGCCAGATTATGCTCCCTCCAGTGCAGCTCCGCTTCGAAGGTGCCCATATGCAGTACAGGTGATCCCGAGGCAGCTGATCTCTGTTCCGGCATCCTTATCCCTTCCTTTCCGGTCACTTGGAATAGACAGCCCGCTTCCGGCCACCGGTGACGCTGAACGCGGCAAAAGGTGTGATTCCGGAAGCAGGCTGTATGAATAACATGGATACGACTATTACATTTATGGATACATCAGACTGTTACACGGGATGCAGCCTGCTGCAGCTTGGACAGATGCAGAACGACCCGGTCCATCAGCTCCGTACTGCGCTGAATATAGGCGGCCATCCGGTGCGAACTTTTTTGCAGACCCATTTTGTACAATTGGAGCAGATGGCGCTTGGTATCCTGGTTGAGTGCGGTAATTTCCTGCTGGAGCAGAGGTCCCTGATCACCCAGCAGATGCTGATACTTGCCGATAAAATGATCGGTATAACGCATCAGATGACTCAGGCTCTCGATCCGCAAATGATAATAGATCGTATCACAGGCTTCGGTAAAAGCTTCACCATCCAGCAAAGCGACCTCTTCCATATCCCTGATCAGTCTTCGATAAGCGGCGATGCCCCATGCTCCCTGCGAACCATGATCCTCACCGTTCAGGAATTCTGTCAGATGATCCGCGCAGATCGATACAATCTGCTGCTCCTCCATCGTTATTTTTTCTTCATTATTCATATAGGCATATTCGACGGTACCTTCCAGCAGTTCCGACAGACTTGTCGAACCGCTGTAGCCCAGCACCGCGCCGGATGAATCGAGCAGGAAATGATCACCTACATAAGCGAGATTCTCCTGTGGATGCAGTCCATACAGCTGTACCATATGCGTTTTGCCCGGATTATCGGTATACAGCGGGTTATAGACCAGATTCTCGGTCTTCACATGCAGCAGCACGGTATTGCCAAGGCTTAATACGCGGTGCCATTCCTGCAGGATATCCGCCTGATCCTGCTGCACCGACTCCGTATCAATACAGACCAGCTCAATCCCGGTATGCGAGATCCATTCCGCCAGCATCTCACGGATCGGACGCAGACCAAAGGTATGAATATCCCCATTATAGCCAAAGGAAATACCGTTACTGAGAAAATACACATCCGTCTCATCCATATGAATATTGCGCTGTTTCAGCATGGCCCGTTTGGCACCATAATAGCAGTGGTTGATTACAAAATGATTATCCGCCCGCGTCAGTATGCCGGCTGTAGTCGCTGCTCCCGCCTCGGACGGTTCGGAGCCGAGCATCAACTCCAGATGCTCCGGCTGCATATTATGGACTTCACTCAGCAGGGGCAGAATCGTCTTATCACTTATGCTCATGTTCTTGCCTCCTGTCCGGTCAGATATAATTGAGCGACTGCAAGGCACCCGCACCATGAAGGTAGAGCACACTGCACTTGGAACAGGCAGGCGTCAGACCGCCTTCGTTGATCGTTTTGCGGATCTGTTCATATTCTTCGGAATCCCATATTTCCTTGAGACTCTTCTCCTTGAGATTGCCGGCGGTAAATTCGGCAAAAAATTTGCAAGGCATCACGCTGCCATCCGGGGTAATATCGGTCCGGGAAGTAAGCGCCAGACAGTTGTTGGAACAACGACTGGTCATCTCTTCACCATGGATAAACTTGTCGATCTCATCATAATCCAGTCCAGGCTGGTAGCGAACACGGATTTTCCAGACGCGTTCATTGATCTGATGCAGATCATCCATCAGCGCTTCCATTTTGTCCGGATTGATTTTGTATTTAAACGCATGCCAGCTGCTGATATGACGCTCATCGAGCTGACGCAGCCAGCTGAAGTTCTCGGCAAAGTAATGATCCATTTTGACAGACGTTTCGCGGGAAATGTACCAAGGGAAGCAGAGCATCACGAGATCCAGCTTTTTCGATTCAAAAAATTCCAGCAGCTCTGCCATACGGCCGATCATATTGTCGTTGATTACGGCATGGACAGAAATCCGGCCTTTGTAGATGCCCTGGTCGCGCAGTTCCACGAGCCGATCGATTTCCTTCATCGTCTTCTGGAACGTTCCCTTGCCGCGAATCAGATCATGCTCCCGCTCGAATCCTTCGACCGCAATCAGCAGTTCCAGATTCTCGGACAGATCCAGAATCTGATCCAGATGCTTGCTGATGAGCAGACCGTTGGTACAGATGGTCATTTCACGCCGGTCATTTTGTATATGTCCGAGAATCTCGCTGAATTGGCGGTGGAACATCGGCTCCCCGCCCCATAAGTAAAGGCGTGATTTGACGCTTTTCGTATCATCGAGCAGCTGCTTGAAAATCGCCGGATCGAGATCCATATTTTGCTCAGCTTTCTCCATATTGTGATGGTAGCCGTCTTCATTCCACTGGAAACAATGCGTACATCGAAGGTTGCAGCGGTTGGTCAGCTTGATGCCGAGTGACTGGGGAATAGGCATCTTGTAGGTGGGGTCCTTGACCTTGTTACGGTAGGATACGGCGGCATTACGAACGGTTCGCTTGATCAGCTTAAAGGCTTCGCGGTCAATCGTCACTTCACTTCTTGGTTGCACGGAAAACACCTCTTCCATGGGATTCGTTGTTACCGGGTGCCAGATGCCAGATGCCAGATGCCAAGAGACAATTCTATTCTTTTTTCAACGTAGATCAATCAGGGCATGCCTAAAGATAGCGTATACATAACAGAAATCTAACGTCTGTTCCAAAGTAATAGCGTTTTAATTTTTGCTTATGATATCAGCTAATGCTGTATCCCCATCCCTACAGCTATGTAGGGTCAAGCTTCCATCGGATGCACCGTTTCGTCCGACTGGGCCTTATTTACAAAATCACAGAACATGGCAATGGAACCGAGATGGTCCATATCGAATTCTTCAAAATCAATTTCCACATCGAAATTCTCTTCTACACGCAGGATGAAATGGATAAGCTGGAGAGAGTCGAGACCGGCATCGTGAATGATATCGGAATCGCTGTTAAGACGGGTCAGACAGGCAGGATCTTCCTTTACTTCGCTGATCATGGCAATGATTTGCTCGACAGAAACACCGGATTGCTGCATGCTAATTCCTCCTTTGGATTGGTTGACCATACGGCAGAGAATCAGTTCAGACAAGCGTTCTACTTTGGCAAAACCATCAATTGAGGAACCATCATATGTAAATAATAACCATATAATGGTATTGAGTGGATGTATATTCATCTTCATTCATGATTGATATTTAGTCAATCCTCCAGTTGAGAAACTGGACAAAAGACCCAAAATTGGAAATTCAACTTCCAGGAATGCAAAAAGGCCAAGATCATCCGAACATTCAATGATCTTGGCCTTTTGATTGGAGATTTGTGTCTTTGTTATTTCTGTACTTTGCAGATTACGATTCGAAATACATCTAAACCTGTCGAAAATTTTTCTTTTTCCCATACCTGTCTATGCACAGGATGGTAGATACGCGTAAGAAACTCGTAATGATGCGAATGGATAACTGGCTGTCGAGCGTTATGCTTCGTCTGCCACAATCGTCATATGCTGTTCCATCTGTACGGTTCTTTCCAGTGAAGCATTAAGCGCATCAATCAGGCGCTGCAGCTCACCGAAGCTGTCTGCAATTGTGGTGACACGTCCGGTTTGCTGCTCCAGGCTGGACGAAATCTGTCTCGCTGCTGCACTGGACTGTTCGGTCACGGCGGAGATTGTACCCATTTCCATCACGGAATGGCGGGTAGCTTCGATCAATTCCTTGATCGATGAACCGATATCCACGGAACGTCTGGAGACCACGACAGTCTCATCGAGAATGCTGCTGAACAGCTTCTCGGTCTGTTCGGCGGCTACGCGAATGCTGCCGATGGCATCTTTGCCCTGGCCGATACCGCCGGATACAATCTCGGTCTGCTGATGAATCCGGGTCAGAATATCGGTAATGTCCACAGTCGCCTGCTGCGAGTCACTCGCCAGCTTGCGAATCTCTTCGGCGACCACAGCGAATCCTCTGCCGTGTTCACCAGCGCGGGCGGCTTCGATCCCGGCGTTAAAGGACAGCATATTGGTCTGTCTGGCGATATTCTCAATCGATTGCAATACATTGGAGATCTCTTCCGCATACGTCCGCAGTGTGCCCATTGCACTGTACGTGTTGTCGATCACACTGCCGACTTCAGCTACACTGCCGCGCAGATTCTCGACCTGATCACTACCGGTACGGGTCAGGGAAGCTGCCCGTTCCGCCAGTTCTGTCATATCTCCGGCTGTCTGTCCGATCCGATCGATAAAGCTCTCGGACTGCTGAATGGAAGTATTGATCTCACTGATACTGCCTGCCTGGGATTCGATACCGCTGGCAATCTCGCCAAATCCGGTTGTCAGCTCGCGGCCGATCCGGTCTGTATCTTGCACATTGCGCTGCAGCTGGGTACCAAATGCAGTCAACTTCTCAGCAGACTGCTCAATCTCCTGCAGCAGCTCATCAAGCTGACCGCGCTGTTCTTCCAGATGGTTGGTCATCTTCTCCCCGACGATACAGATCGCTACCACTACCGCACCCACCATCAGAGTAACTGCGAACATAACGACCAGATCCATCGGCGAAGAAGAACTGATGAACGGATTGAAAATGACATGGATAATCTCAATAACAATCGCATAAATAATGCTCAGTATGCTCGTCTTGCGATCCAGATACAGCAGGGACAGCGCGATATAAATATAGATGGCCGCCCAGCCCACTTCCGATGGAATAACCCATAGAATACAGAAAATAACGATAAATGAAAATCCGGAAATCCAATATTTTCCGACCGATAAGTGATGAAGCTTCCGGTACAACAATACAAGCGTCGGACACATCACGGCAACAATCGCCAGCATGCCCACCAGAATGCCCAGTGACGCCAGTCCGGTTACATAGATACCGATAAAGATCGGCACACAGGATATCAGAATACCGAGCAATGTATACAAAAGGAGCTTGGATGCCAGCTTCTCGTAGGGATCAGCGTGGATTTTTTCGGGTGTGTCTGTGGATAAATTCATAGTACCTCCTTGATGTCTGTTCTCTTTGATTTTAGCTAAATAACTATATTACTTTTTCGGCAAAGCCAATAAAAATGGTTATAGCTGCGATGATTTGTATAATTATGCGTGGATACTGATGAAAATGTAATCCGCTCATAACGTTTGCCGAGATATACAGTCCTAACTAACATATCGGATAGAAGCGTATATTTTTTTGTATTTATTGGTAAAAATATATTTGAAATGAAGTCATCCCCTGAACACCGAATGATTATTGCCTGCATCCCGCTTGCCCATTTCCAGCATAATTTCCAAAACAAATTCCAGTCTGAATTCCAGCACAAAAAAAGACTGACCCGTAAAGGCCAGTCCCGACATATTTGCATATAGGATTGTACGCACTTCCTCCAAAACTGCATATGCTGATACAGATTAGGTATGACTATTATAGATTATACAGGCTGCTATAAGTTGTATAGATTTGTTATAGATTATGCAGGCCAGCATGCACAACAAAGATTAATTATTCATTTATAAAACAGGACTGCGCCGTGCAGGAACCACCTGCTCAAAACCATAAGCGATGCGCAGCAGTACCGATTCACTGTAGGCAGTACCCATAAAGCTAACACCAAATGGCATACCGTCGCGGCGGTAACCGGCAGGGACGATAATACATGGATAGCCAGCCACCGCAGGCGTATCGGTAAATCCCGGACTGAAAATGGCGTCCAGCTGATATTCACGAAGCAGTCGGTCGATTCCATTTTCACGGGCATTTTGCAGGTACTGCAGACGGTGCTGAATATACTTGGGTTCGGTCATTCTGCCGGATGTCTCGTATTCCGCGGATAGCAGAATCTGCTGTCCGTATTTCAGTGTCTCCCGGTGATGCAGGTGATTGTAATCGATCATTTCCTTGAGTGTACGGACCGGGGCGCCGGGACCCAGTGTCGACAAATAGCGGTTCAGCGCCGACTTGAACTCATACAGCAGCACGGTCGGCTCCTCGGCACTCTCGGAAAGATTGGTATCCTCTATGATGATTGCTCCGGCATGGCGCATTGCTTCGATCGAAGCATCCATAATCGTACGTTCTTCTTCAGTGAGGTCTTTGACATAGAACCGGTTAATACCGATCCGCGCACCATGCAGACCCTCCGGGTC
Source organism: Paenibacillus wulumuqiensis (assembly GCF_000971965.1). Classification (GTDB taxonomy): domain Bacteria; phylum Bacillota; class Bacilli; order Paenibacillales; family Paenibacillaceae; genus Saccharibacillus; species Saccharibacillus wulumuqiensis. The sequence goes on along the minus strand of NZ_LAQP01000014.1, from coordinate 98,005 downwards.
CAGACTGGCTGTGTAATCCGTCACTTCCGCAGGTGATGTGCGGGTGGCCGCATCCTGTTCATCCTGTCCTGCCAGAATGCCGAGCAGGATAGCGGCATCGGTTACGGTACGAGCCATTGGCCCTGCCGTGTCCTGGGTATAGGTGATTGGAATAATACCGGTGCGGCTGATCAATCCGAGGGTTGGCTTGATTCCGACCAGACTGTTATTCGCAGACGGACTCATAATCGAACCGGACGTCTCCGTACCGACAGCGACTGCGCACAGATTGGCTGCTACCGCTGCCCCCGAACCCGAACTGGAGCCGCCCACATCAAGCTGACCGGGACCGTAGGGATTCAATGTCTGTCCTCCACGTGAGCTGTAACCGTTCTTCATATCGATCGCCATAAAGTTGGCCATCTCGGTCAGATTGGTCTTGCCGAGAATAACCGCTCCGGCGGCGCGCAGCTTCTTCACCAGAAAGGCATCTTCCGGTGCAAAGGAATCCGACAATGCCAGCGAGCCGGCGGTTGTATGCATGTGATCTCCGGTATTGATATTATCCTTGATGAGAACCGGGATACCGTGCAGTTCACTGCGTATCTGTCCCTGCGCCCGTTCCTGATCCATCTGCATCGCAATATAGATCGCATCCGGATTCAACTCGATCACGGAGCGCAGCATCGGCCCGTCCTGATCAATCTCCGCTATGCGCTGCATATACCATTCTGTCAGCGATACGGAAGTCTGTTCTCCTGCTTCCATCGCCTGCTGCAGCTGGCGAATCGTCGCTTCCTGAAGCATAATTTCCATCATTCCACACCTTCCTGTCTTCATCAATCGACTTAACTGCGTATGTATCACTATACTCAATATAAGCCAAAACAAGCAAAAAAAGAATCCGCATTTTGAACGGTAGGGACCATTGGGAACTGCTTGCTGATTCAGACCCTCGGCTGTTCTTCGGTTTGAATAGGCGTGTACAGGTTAGAAATTATGCGTACCGGTTAGATATAATGGTAGCATTGAATATGAATCATCATTTTATTTTGAATGAACAAGGACAGGTGAATAAGATGCCCGATATACAGATCAAGCAGATAGAAAACGAATATGAACTGGACCACTGCCTGTTTATCCGCAAAATGGTATTTGTAAATGAACAGGGTGTACCGCTGGCAGACGAATACGATGAATGGGATAACTACCATGCGGGTATTCCGCATATTATCGCTTATGACAAAGAGCAGCCGGTCGGCACTGCCCGCCTGCGCGAAGTGGATGGCATCGCCAAGCTGGAGCGGATCTGCATCGTCGATACCCACCGCAAATACGGCATCGGTCAAAAGCTCGTCCGCGAGCTGGAAAACATCGCTTTAAGCCATGGATTAACCCGGGCCAAGCTGCATGGACAGACCCAGGCACGTGGATTCTATGAACGACTCGGGTACATCGCCGATTCAGAGGAATTTATGGAAGACGGTATTCCTCATCTGCGTATGGTCAGGGAACTGAAATAGCAGGCTGGCGATTGGACTGTACGGATCTTACCGACAGATAAAACAGTAAAAAAGGATGACCCTTACCATGTATTCACTGGTTTGGGTCATCCTTTTTCATTATTACTTATCAAAATGACGAATCACTACATTTTCGAACATCGCCCTGCCACCATCTGCGAACAGGGTAATGCCCTGATCATCTTTGTTCGGGAAAATAAGGCTGGAGTAGGCGACCGTGCCATCATCCACAAATACTTCGATACTGTTCTTGTCGACAAGCACTTTCAAATGGACTTTTTTCTTGTCGGTATTGAACGGTGCTCTGCTCTCCAGACTTGTACCGTTCGTATCCGGATGACCGGTGTACGTTCTGTTGACGTACGTATACGCGCCTTCCACAAATACTCCCACATCAACATGACGACTCTTGTCTCCGGACTCCCGCAGACGCAGGCCTGCATTCTTCAGCTGGGACCAGGAGATGTCCGCATCCAACTGATACGAAGCTCCGCTGGCATTGAGTATGCGGGAACCTTCGACCTCCATCCGCTGAAACGTCTGGGTAGAGGCGGGCAGCTGGCTGATCGCCCCGATCGGCTGGGAAGACAGATCATACGATTGACCGTTGAAACGAAGCCGTATTTTGCGGACGATCGAATCCATGCCGTTGAATCCTTCTTTCAAGGTAGGCGTATTGTTGGCATAATCCCAGTTGTTCATCCAGCCAAGTGCATAACGCTGCTCATACGGATTGGAAGCGCCGGCGATATCAAAGGTTACTGCGGCATACCAGTCAAACCCGTGATCCAGCCATTTCGGCTCCTGCCGGTCGGCAATAAATTTCTTGCCGTTAAAACTGCCGGTCCAGTAGGCATACGTATTCGGATTCCCTGCTCCGCGGCCGTTGGCACTGGCGCCGAGTACCCATTTGTATGCTCCATTCGTGGCCTGCATCCGGTACAGGTCAGGACATTCGAGCGTACCGACATTTTCAGTGAGGAATCCGCTCGTATACTTCCACTTCTTCAGATTGGTGGACGTGTAAAAGCCGATTTTATTGCCTTCTGCCATCAGCATGACCCAGTGCCTCGACTGGGAATCCCAGATGATCTTCGGATCGCGGAAGTCGGCGTTGCCGGGGTTCGCGAGAACCGGCTTTTTGCTGTAGGAGGTGAATGTCTTGCCTCCATTCTTGCTGTACCACAGATACTGTTCCTGTGCTCCGCCATTGGCAGACGGCTGGGTCAGAATTGCGATAAATGCATTTTTGCCAAAGCCGGCTGTGTTATGGGTGTCCACTACGACAGAGCCTGACCATGGATCACCATTTTTATTCGTATATTTGGGAATGGCTACCCCCTGATCTTTCCAGTGGATCAGATCGGTAGAGGTCGCATGGCGCCACTCGGTGCCATTGCCATTCGGATAGTCTTTGTTATAGAGATAATAGTAATGATATTTTCCTTTGAAATAAACGGGACGCTGTGGATCATTCTTCCACTTGTCCGGAACGGTAAAATGATAATGGGCTCGCTGGTTCGTCAGCTGTGTAGTGCCGGGCGGGCTGTCCTGTCTGCTGCCTGCGGCACGGTTTTGTGTGAAATAATAGAGTAATGCACCTACTATAATGAGCCCAACCACACCGAGAATGACCAGTGTTCGGCGGCGTCTGGATGTTGTTCTGCTGTTGTTCAAATCGGCACCTCCTTGTGTTGGTTATCTTCCCCCTGTTGTTCCGTAATGCGCTGGCTAACTTGCTTCCAACAAAATGAATAAAGGAAAAGAAAATGCCGCTCCTACCCGGACATTTTCTTTTCCCCTCTAACTTTGTTTGCTGACTTTTCTGCCTTACTTCTCTGCCTTACTTTACAATCTTATCGTTCTGTCAGGTTATGGAATCCATATCCTATTTGGATGTGATCTGACCCTGTTCCAGCGTACTGTTTGGCATTACTTTGGTGCGGCTGCCGTTGATCATCACTTCAAAGCTTGGTGCAAACGTAGAATGGTGATCGGTATAGAATCCTCTGTTGGTCATGTAGCTGGTAATTACCACTTTGTTGCCTTTGACCTGTGGAATCGCAAAGTGAGCATAGTTCCACGTAATATCACGCTTGTTCAGATCCTGGTGCAGTACCAGCCCGCTGCCGTTGAGCGGCTTGTAAGGACCATCGATGGAATCCGCTACATAACCGAGCATGTAGATGTCTTCGTCATCCACGCCATCGACGAACATTTTGGCACCGCGTGTATCGGTGAACAGGTACCATTTGCCTTTCATTTTGAAAATGTTGGCACGTTCGATCTCATCGGTAACCGTGTTGGACGCGATGAGCGGCTTCATGACTTTTTTGAGGGAATAATCGTCATTCAATTCGATGATGCCAAGAGCACCGTTCGCGATTGTAATATAGTTGCGGTCCGGGCTGTTCAGGAGCTTCTCCCGTTCGCTTTCAAAGAATTTGTCATCTCCGCCATAGTAGGCTTTGTTGGACAGCATCGATTGGCCCTGGTAACCGGTCTCGGAGCCGGTATTGGCTTCAAACACCAGATATTTATGACCGTTATCTTCTACATAGTGCGGATCTCTGAGAGTATGGTTATCGGAGTAATCTCCTGCACGGAATGCCTGATCTACAGTTTGGTACATTTTGCCGTCGCCATCAAAGATCGATTTGAAATCTTCGACGCCATTTACCTGCAGCGTTCCATTGGAAGGTTCGGATACATTGACCTGAGCGGTAGTCAGGGTCTGTTTACCGAAGAATCCTTTGTCTGCATCCCATGGCTGACGGTTGGTGTAGAACAGGCGGACTTTGCCTCCTTTGGTCAGTGTCGCCGAACCGGACCATTCTTCGGACTGGTTATTCAGGATCGAATCGTTCGGTACCATTTTGTCGGTATCCTTGAAGACACGACCTGCATTTTTCCAGGCATCCAGAGATTGGTCGCCTGCTTTTTTGTAGAACAGGTAAATGAAGGTGTCGGAAGACACTTTCGGATCGCCCGCCAGTCCGAAGACCACTTCATAACCGTTATAGTTGGCTACCGTGCCGTCCGCATTTTGCAGCGGCCAGGTGTCCCATACGTCCAGATCAATCGTATTGCCGTTTGCATCCTTGCCTTTGGCGGAAGGGATATTGCGAATCTTGGTGACATCAAAGCCAGGTACCTCAAATTGGGATTGACCTTGCTGGCTGGCGATTTTCAGTGCATCAAAGCGTGTAAGGTGAGTGAATCCGTACGTATCTTCAAATACAGCGGATGCCGGTTCGATCACAGGTGTCGACGGAGCCGGCTGTACGCCTCCATTGTAATCCTGTTCTGATCCGCTCGCAAAAGCGGATGTCCCCCCTGCAAGCATGGCGGCTGCGATCGTAGCGGCAGCTGCTTTTCTGGAAAAATTCTTGATTTTCATGTTCCTTCTCCCTTTCTGAATTCGAGAATATGGCTGCGTCGGCGCACAAAAAAGACCTAAAAATCCCTATAAGGAACGGACGGCGATTGCCGCACGGATTCCTCACGGAGTTTTTTAGGTCTTGCCTGCTTTACCAGTAACACACCCGGATATGCTGTTGCTGACACTTATTCTATAGGGCGAATCATTGGAACACTATAGACTGAATTAACCAATTTACAAACCGACACAAAAGGATATTTCTGTAAATTTTCATTATTTTCTGCGATTATTGGTCTTATTTTCACTGTTTCAAAGTTTACATTTTTGTAATCAAGGCTGGTCGCCAGCTACTATTTATCCATATTATGGTGAAATCAGGGTGGTGTATTGCACTATTCGCATGGGGCAATAGACCTGTGTCCTTTGCTTTCCACCTTCAAATATCTGATCTAACCATCCAATAACACTGATAAAATGGATCTCTCTTCCATGACATTATCCATTTAGCGGGTGTTATGACCCAGTCTCTCCAGCAGACGATTTACTTCAATAGCGATCAATACACGCTGACTCTCTGTAAATGTATAGCCGTATTCCTCGTCAATCTGTTCGGACAGCTCCTGCACCTGCTCATAGACAGTGCCATACCGCTCGATCGCAATCCGGATAATCTCAGGGTCCAGATCCTGCTGATGTTCCTGCAGGATACTTTTCAACTGGCTCATCAATCGTTCATAGGCAGCTGACTTGCGGTCAAGTCGCTGATTCACGATATACTCAATCTCTTCCACAATATCCTTCATGATCGCCGCCATGCCTGCCGCCGTCGCCTGCGCACCGGCATTCATACGGGCCGTATGAATATGCATCGCAATATAGCCGACTTCATCTTCGGGGATATCAACCTGCAGACGGCGAGAGATCAACTCCCTCGCATGCAGGCCAATACGGAATTCTGCCGGATACAGCAGCCGGATCTCTTCCAGCAGAGTGTTGTGAATGACCATACCGCTGCGCAGCCGCTCCAGTGCAAAGGACAGATGGTCGGTGAGCGCAATATGAATATGCTCGTTAAAGGTAACCTGCAGTTCCTGCTCGGCATGGGAAATAATACTTTCGGAGACGGCAATCTCTTCTTCAGGCAGCTTTTGCAGCATTTCCTGCAGATAACCATAGCGCTCCTGATCTTCCAGAATAAATACTTTCTCGATCCGCTGGGTGTCCACGATATCGTTTTTCCCTTTTTCAAAAGAGATACCGCCGCCCATTACAATCTTTTCCTGGCCATGATCATCGACGACCACGGCATTATTGTTGAGAATCTTTTTAATTTTCATAAGGTCCTCCTGTGACTTTACGAATGAAGTGTGAAATATTGTACCGAAAAGCCGGTTTCTCTACGCCCAGCAGCAGAGCAGCCACAAAGGCTGTTCCTGCGGCCAGCAGAAAACCGATCATATAATGAACAAAGTTGGCTTCGCCAAAAGGAATAATATACGCCAGCATCGGAATACCGGTCAGCCCAAAAGAATTGGCCACGACGTGGTGGAAGCCTACATAGGCGCCGCCTACCGCTCCCCCGATCGCCGCTCCGAGGAAAGGCCGGCCCAGCTTGAGATTAACACCCAGCGCAATCGGTTCGGTAATCCCGAGAAAAGCCGTGATCGAACCGGACAGGGCTACCTTGCGCAGCTCACTGCTGCGGGTGACCAGGTAGACGGCCAGTCCTGCACCACCCTGGGCCATATTGGCCATCGACCAGATCGGCAGCAAGAAGTTCACGCCTACATGCGGATCGGAGATCAATCCGACCTCTATTGCCTGTATCCCCTGATGCAGACCGGTCAATACAATCGTACTGTAGATGCCGCCCAGGATCAGTCCGAAGAATGTTCCTCCATAGATAAACAGGTATTTCAGCAGCTGGCCGACCCATTCGCCAAGCCAGACCGCTGCCGGACCAATCGCGAGAATCGCCAGCGCACCACCGGCAACCAGACTGATGCCCGGTGCCAGCAGGGTAGCTGCCGATGCCGGCAGTATCCGGCGCAGTCCCTTCTCGATCCAGGACATGACCAGCACGGCCAGAATAATCGGGATCATTGATCCCTGGTAGCTAAACTGCGGATCCGCCAGTGTACCGGCCGTCTGCACCGTTGTTCCATAGGAACTGACCAGCAGCGCCAGATCGGGGCGGGACATGGCAATACCAAGCACCGCACCGATTGCCGGTGTACCGCCAAATCTCTTGGCTGCATGATAGCCAAACAGTACACTGATCACCTGAAAAGCGGAACTGGTCAGCAGTTGCAGCAACCTGAACCAGACCGCATCCGGTGCCACCGAGCCGGAAGACTGCAAAATGCTCACCAGTCCCAGCAAAATACCCGCTGCGATAAACAGCGGCAAAATCGGCAGCAGAATATCCGAAAAGACAGCTGCTGCCTGCATCAGACGACTGGTAACCGGATGTGCCTGCTGGGCACCCGTCGATGTAGGCGGTTCGGAGATTTCCGATTTTGGCTGCACTTCGACAACTGGCTGTTCCAAGCGGCTCTGTTCGTGCTCCTGAAGCAGACGGGTGATCTGCCGGTGTACTTTGTAGACAAGCTCCGGCCCGACAATAATTTGCAGCTGTCCGGCCTGACGGTTGATATTTTGCACTTCTTTCAATTGATGAAGCTCAGATTCATGGATGGCATCATGATTTTTTAATTTAAACCGGATACGGGTAGTGCAGTGCATCACTTCGAGCACATTATCGGCACCACCGGACAGTTCTACCAGACGCAGGGCGAGCTCCCGTGCCTGATTTCCTTTGTCACGTCTTCTGCCGGAAGAGGGCGGGCTTACTTCATCGGGCAACTCTATTCCTCCTTTATCGGTCTTGATCCGGAATGATGGATATGGATTATAATTTGAAAAATACAGCAATTCCGGTATATTCTGAAAATTTCATAGGAGTTACAAAGTAACAACTCTGTAGTATAGGATAGATTGCCGTTTCTGACAATGCTCGTGAGTAGAGAGCTGTAGATGGCCGGTACGGGGTTCATTTGTGATAAAAGCTGGCTTCATGGTATATTGTCACAGAATATGCAGGTGGCTGATCTACCTTTTGCCGGGCCGGACTACTCCGTACTGCAATGAGATGGATTAGCCTGATTGCTGCGATAATTAGCACAACAGCAAAGGAGGAAGCATGATGACCACCCGGCTGACAGATGACCAGCAGCAATCGATTGTCGCCTTCCTCCGGCAGCAGTGCGCAGCGGATACCATTATTCTGCTCGGCTCTGCTGCACGCAGCCAGATGCGGCCGGACAGCGATGTGGATATCGCCTATCTGTCCGGGACAGCTCTGTCTGTCTATCAGCGGTTCATGCTCGCTCAGGAACTGGCGGATGAACTGGGACGGGATGTGGATCTGATCGATTTCAGGGAAGCGAGTACGGTGTTCCAACTGCAGATCGCTTCGACCGGAAAAATGATATATGAAGAACAACCGCTGCCACGGCAGCTGGCCTGGATGAGAGCCTATACGGAATATGCCCTGCTGAACGATCGGCGGCAGCCGGTGATCCAATACTATACATCTGGAGGAATGACTGTGAACCAGGATATTTATCTGAACAAAAGCGCCACAATCCGGCGCTGTATTCAGCGTATTCATGAAGAGTATGCAGGAAACGCGGAGAATCTGTATAACTTTACCCGGCAGGATTCGATTATTCTGAACCTGCAGCGTGCCTGTGAAGCCTGTCTGGATCTGGCGATGCACATTATCGCAGAACAGCAGCTGGGCGTACCCCAGAGCAGCCGGGATGCCTTTGACCTGCTGCATCGGAGCGGCTGGATCGACCGGGAGCTGAATCGCAATCTCAAAGCCATGGTCGGATTCCGCAATATTGCGATGCATGATTATCAGGCGGTGCAGGTGGAGATTCTGGAAGAGATGATTGAGCATCAGCTGCCTGATTTTGAGCGATATCTGGCGCAGGTGGGGCAGAAAGCCTGATTATGCGCATCAAGTCAGGCATGATGAAGTGATAACAGGTGGATAATATTTCCTGATTGAGCAGCATCCACTTCGAAAAGGAATAAGGACACGTCTTCCCGCGGAGCCGGGGAATCTACGAATTAGTAGGAAATGTAGATTCCCCGGCTCCAATGTCGTCCTTTGTCTTTATTTCCTTTCCCCCGTTCTGTGCGTATGGCATTATGTGGTTGGAACGGGTGTATGTAACTTTTTTCCATTTGTATCGTCTATTGCTTTGAGGTGGTTGCTATGAGAAAAAGAGGTTGGCTGATTACCGCCATTATTGTGGTTGTATCTGTGCTTATGGTACCGCGACTTTTTGAGTCTACTATTCCTCCGGCTATCGCTCCTGCTGCTGGCCATCCTCCGGTTGACTGGAGTGCTGACAAGCCGCCTGCGCCAACGATCACAGCCGGTAAGACAGCAATTCCCTGGGTGCAGACCACTTACTGCTGGAACCAGGGCTGTGCCGATAGTGTAGGAGGCCAAGACGCAATGACAGGGAAAGAACCTGCTATTGTGCCTGCAAACACCATAATCCATGTTGGCTATCCTTATGATCCTGCACCGAATGAGCTAATCGTTCAGCAGTTCGTCAATAACCAGCCGGTAAATATCCCTCTCCAAAATGGCAGTTTCGCTGCACCAGCAGCCAAAGGTACTTATTACTATGCCTTAAGCGCTTCATGGATCAAGGAAAATACCGAATACACACTTGGCGATACTTCCGCAGCATTTGCCATTGAAGTACGCTAGATTGGCCATTTACATCAAAAAAGAGCAGGAGACTATACGTCTTCCTGCTCTTTTTCAGACGGTTGGATCATGTAGACATTGCTGACCAGCACCTGAGCGCGGTATTTGACATCCAGATTCATGTCTTTCTCGCGGACGATCAGTACGGCGCTGCGGCGTACATCCGGATTGATCTCTTCCTCATCCCGGGTCCGATTGGAGATGATTCCCTGATACACCTGCCTCCCGGATACGAAGAACAGCGGGCAGGTCGCGATGCTGTCTGTCTTTACATACACCGTAATAATAAAAATAATGATAAACATCGACACCGTCAGATTGACCACCGAGGAGTAGTCGACAACAATCTGCGGCAGCAGCAAGGTCAGCAGGAAAAAGGTATAGTCATTGACGCTAATCTTCTCATACTGGCGGATCGACACTTCCCGGCCGATGGTGCGGGTGGCGAGCCGTTCCTCCAGTCCACGCAGCAGCCACCAGATGACCAGCCGGTACAATCCCAGCGAGATGAGCAGGACGGTCACGAGAAAGACCAGTTCCACAACCCACCAGCGGGTGAACATGTCTTCGAGCTTGTCCTTGGTCAGTCCGGCAGGCAGCAGGTCGTTATGGTAAATAAATCCGCTGAACATGACGATCAGGAGCGGTATATACGCGGTGATCCACATTAGTACCTGCTCTCTTTTGGTCCACATCATACGGCCCCCTTCTCATCACTCATGCAGTCGGCTCATCTGCCGAATTCTCGTAACTCACAGCCACTCCATATTCTCCGGTCAGGAAAGACTGGACAATCTTATCGGAAAAGAACTGGATCAGCGTCTTGGGCTCCTGATCCTTATGGAACCGGATTTTGCGCTTGTCCAGATCGATAAAGTCATACAGTTCCCACAATGCACGGTACTTTCGCCGGTAAGCCTCCGCCCGTTCGGGCTGACGCGGCATTTTGCGCCGGATCAGCTTGAGCTCTTCACACCGGTCTTCAAAATTGCGCTGCAGCACTTCAATTGTCTCCGGCTGAATCTGCGCCAGGCTGCGTGAATAGAAGTACTGGCGGCAGCTGTCCTCGAACTCTTCCCGGTTGGATTCCTCTCCATCAAAGAAAGGCAGCGCCGTGATCCGCTCCAGATTCTCATCCCGCAGCTCGTTAATATGATCCTGATAATCAAAAGCATACTCGAACGGACGCAAGTTGGATATAAAAATCGTATCTTCAACGATAAAAAAGTCGATCGGACCACCGATCTCCAGCAGTTCACTGTCCGCAAACTGCAGCTCTCCGGAGTTTTTGAAAGCGAATTTCTTTTTACCGATACTGCGCTTGGGCTTGCGGTAGAAGCAGCAGTATATGTTCTCGTCTTCCAGCTGGATCTGAATCATCTGGAAATGAGTGCTGGAATCTTCCAGCCCGCTATCCGGGTGCTCCAGCGCAAAGATCAGACCTTCCTTGCGTTCAGCCACCGTTCCTTCGGAGGAATCCAGCTCCAGCATCGCCAGCGTATCATTTTTCTGAACTTCAAAATTATAATCGCTTACCATAAATTCGCTCTCCTCCCGGCTGTTTTCCTGCCGAAATGAACGGAAAGCGTATACAACTTGCTTTTTTAGCCAATTTTGCACATCAGCCGATATGGCACTTTCCCGGGCACGATAGTAGTGATCTGCCTCTTTTTGCTTGCGTACGGTAAAAAAGGACAGACCCATCTGCTCCAGTGCTTCGGCGGTCGTCTCCATGGCAGCCAGGCGGTATACCGGATGATCCGGTGCGTTAATATTCATGTGTTCACCATTCCTTTGAATGAGTTGGTTGCCGGGTATGCCGTGTGAACATTGAGTTTGTAGTCAGCCCATGATTTGCTCTGAAAAGGGATAGCTGGGCTACTTATATTTTACCAAAATATCCCTGTAATTTCCTTTTTTAATCAAAATAAATTTTGGGTAACAGGGAAAAAGCCCGGATGCTATAGGAGCATGTAATCCGGGCTTTTGGAGAGATTGTATTTGGTTAGGACGGTGGAACTTTGATCGTAAAGTCTATGGACCAATATCCTTCCATTTTTTATATCGAAAATAAAAATTATTCACACTTTCGTCTGTGCATCCGATACTTAATCCGTACGCTGCTCTCCCGGCATAACAAAAGAGAGTTTCCCACCCGCATCTGTCACGCCCCCACCTACCTCATATTCGTATCCGGTCCGGTTGTAACCTCCATCAGCATTCACAATTCCGGTGATGGACATACTGCTGTCACCAAGATAACTATACATATTGTACAAATAATCTGTATTTTTCACAGGTACACTTCCCCATTTATCCTTCAATTTAAAATTCAGAAAATCTTTTAATGCATCGGAGGAATTTTGAGGAAGATGAGCCTGCCATGTAATGACAGGGAAATCTTCTTTAAACTCGATAAAGGATACTGTGTCTGCAGTGATGTGATAGAACTGCAGTGCTTTTCCAGCAGGAAAGAGACAATGATTTTCCACGCTCTCGGATTCTTGGTCATAATGCAATTGCAGCAGCTTTTTCTCTCCATGCTTTGGTATTTGACTCAGCAGTCCAGTCGCCAGCTGCCGGGCTGAAGCAAGATCGCCGTGATACAGTGTCTGTCTGTCCTTTTCACTGAGCGGGGAATGGATACTCAGCTGACTGCCTTTGGTACTAATTTGGTACCCCAATGGCATTAGGAAATTGACAGGGATATACGTACGTCCCTTGATCTGCTGAAACGGTACAGTAAGCTCCGAGGTTGGATCGTTATCCTTATTTACGCGATATCTGGCTTTGCCAATTGTAAAAGTATATACTTCTCCCCACTTTTTCAGAGTGACCTTGTGATGCACCGAATCTACAGCAAGAGTGGCATCGATCGCTCTGGCAAGATCGCGGATCGGTATCAGTTTTCTTCCTTCGCGAATTTGTGCATCCGATCCTTTTATCGTCTGCTGATCGGGCGTGGTAATGCTAACGGGTGATGCGTATGTAGGTGTGGAGCTGAGCAGCAATCCTGCTGCAATCGAGGCAGCAATGAGCTTTTTCAATCTTATCCCTTCTTTGTCATGAATTTGCTTCCGGTAGTACATACTCTGCTGGGAGAATAAAAGTTGCGCAGATTCATTTTACCGGTATCCATGTTCACGCAATGATCTGTCATCGCTCTTCCTTGCCGAATCGAAAAGGCAAAAGACCTGCAGCACCTGATCATACAGGTACTGCAGGTCTTTCCATTTCGCATCCCTTATTGTTCAACTGGCTTGTTCATCACAATCGCCCGGATTTGTTCCAGCGGGACCTTCGGTGCACGATCATAGGTCAGCAGGCCATTGATCTCCTGCTCTACATCGGTCAGCTGGGTATAGCAGAAACCCTGCACAATCGGTGACAGATGCATCGGACGGATCACTGCCTGCAGCCGGCTGAGATAATCCTCATCATTATCAGCGCCGGAATACCCCCAACCTTCCCACTCGCTCTTCTTGTAGGCAATACCGCCAAATTCGGTCACCAGTACAGGCTGTCCCTTATAACCGGCACCGCCTACGAAGATGCGGCGGCTGCCCGGCATGGCATTTACAGCCGTATTTACATCCGCATACCGCTCGGTGAGCACCTCTTCCCGCCATTCATAATCATGAATCGCGACCAGATCGGTATCCATCATCTCCCAGCCGTCATTATAAATGACCGGACGGGTCGGATCGAGGGAACGGGTCAGATGATACAGCGTTAGTCCATGCTGCTGCTGACGCTGATCGACCTGCACATTCGGAATGCCCCAGCTCTCATTCATCGGCACCCACACGATAATGGACGGATGATTGTAATCCCGCTCGATAATTTCCTGCCATTCATGGAGGAAGCGGCGGACATACTGCTCGGAATAGCTGTAAGCATTGGCCGCCTCGCCCCAGACGAGCAGACCTTTGCGATCACACCAGTACAGAAAGCGCGGGTCCTCCATCTTCTGATGCTTGCGCACCCCGTTGAATCCCATCGCCTGGGTCAGCTCGATATCCCGCAGCAGCGCCTCGTCGGTTGGCGCAGTCAGGATACCATCCGGGAAATACCCTTGATCCAGTACGAGACGCAGGAAATACGGACGATTGTTCAGATTCAGCTTGCCATTCTCGATCGAGATCTTGCGCATGCCAAAATAACTGTCCACCCGGTCCACCACGACCTGATCCCGCAGCAGCTCCAGACGGATATCGTACAGATTCGGCGATTCGGGCGTCCACCAGCGTCCCAATCCATGATCGTTAAAATCATTCAGTCCGATCGAGCGGATCTGCTCGGGATGAGTCACCAGGAACTCATCCTGCGTCACCATCTCCCCTGCAAAAGATACCGTTAGACGCGCAGTGAGGGAAGTGCCGGCAGCAATCATCTGCTGCAGCGAAGTTTCCGGGTAAAACAGGCGGATGCCGATCTCATTGCGGTCGATATCCGGCGTGAACTTTACCTGATGCAAATGACACTCCTCCACCGGCTCCAGCCATACCGTCTGCCAGATCCCGGTTGTCCGGGTATAGAAAATGCTGGCAGAGTCTTCTTTCCAGTACTGCTTGCCTCTCGGCAGGGTAACGTCCTTGCTGTAATCCTCCACCCGCACGACCACTTCATTGTGCGCGTCCAGCAGATCGGTAATATCCGCCTGAAAAGGCGTATGTCCGCCTTCATGCGATACTGCCCATTTGCCATTGACCCACACGGTCGCCTTGTAATCGACAGCACCAAAATGCAGCAGCACTCTTTTCCCCGTCCAGTCTGTCGGAATATCCAGCTGCCTGCGATACCATACCAGATCATGAAAACCGGTCTCTCCGATCCCGCTCAGCTCACTCTGAAACGTAAACGGCACCTGAATCTCCCGATCAAACGCTCCCTGACCGGACATATACCAGCGCTCCCGATCTCCTCTGCGCTGATCATCAAACGCAAATTCCCAGGCTCCGTTCAGATTGAGCCACTGTTCGCGTACTAGCTGCGGTCTTGGATACTCCGGCCTCGGTATGGCAGGTGCAGAGTGGTTATTTCCAGTGGATTGTTCGGCAGATACGTTCATTACATACAGCCTCCTTATAAATTGGATAGTTGGTAGTGTCTTACTGAATCTCTTGCTGAGTTCATCTGCTGCGGAAAGAACAAGTCTGCCCCCCGCACGCCCCTGCTACATTTCTTTGCCGCCTGTAAAAGCGATCCCCTTGATGATCTGCTTCTGGAATAGCAGGAATATGAGCAGTACCGGAATGGCAGCCAGTGCATTGGCCGTCATCGGCAGTGCATACTGCTGCACATAGGAGCTCTGGAACATCGGCAGACCGAGCGTGATGGTCATGAATGCCTTGTCCGAGATCGAGATCAGCGGCCATACATAATCATTCCATGCCCCGATAAAAGTAAAAATGCCGAGTGCGGCCAGAGCCGGACGGGACAGCGGCAGGAAGATGCGATACCAGATTTTGAAGAAACCGGCGCCATCGATACGGGCGGCTTCTTCCAGATCCTTGGGCAGTCCGTCGAAGAACTGCTTCATAATGAAGATCCCCATCGGTCCGGCAACAGCCGGCAGAATCAGCGAAGTACGTGTACCGAGCAGACCGATGTCTCTCATGAACAGGTACAGCGGAATCAGCGTCGCTTCCGCCGGGATCATCATCGCAGACAGAAACAGGAAAAACAGTACTTTACTGCCCGGAAAGCGAATCCGTGAGAATGCATAGGCCGCCATGGAAGACAGCAGCAGCACGAGTGCGGTCGTAACGACCGAGACGATCAGACTGTTGCCCATCCAGCCAAAGATGGGTGCCTGACTGAGCACCTTGGCATAGTTGGTAAACGAAAAATGAAATCCATCACCGAAGATCGGCTGACCTTCGGGTGTAAATGACAGCAGCAGCATCCATATAATCGGGATCAGGAAAAAGATTGCCAGCAGTACAGCTACAATCCGGCTCACATACATATACGCCCGGTCCATTGTTGTCATCTGCCTGTTCCCTCCTTATGATTCAAATTTGCGCAGCACCAGTGTCTGCAGTACAGAGATGACCAGAATGACAATCATCAGCACAAAGGCAATCGCTGATGCATAACCCATCTGGAATGTCTGGAATCCGTTTTCATAAATGGAAAACACGACGGTTTTGGTCGCGCCTGCCGGTCCGCCGCCAGTGATCAGTTTGGATTGCCCGAATATTTTGAAGGAAGCAATCGTCTGCAGAACCACGACCAGAATGGTAATACGCGACAATGACGGGAACGTAATATGCCAGAAGGTCTGCCAGCGGTTCGCCCCTTCGATCTGTCCAGCTTCGTAAAAGGACGCCGGAATATCCTGCAGCCCCGCCAGAAACAGTACAAATACAAAACCGACCGTCCACCAGATTGTAGACATAATAATCGAAGCCCAGGCCAGCAGCGGCTCGGACAGCCAGAATATTTCACTGTTGATCAGACCGAGTGTGCGCAGAATCTGGTTGAACAATCCACTGTATGGCTGAAGGAAAATCACCCATATGCTGGAAATAACGGAGACGGACAATACATACGGCATAAATACCGCAGCCCGAAAAAAAGCCTGTCCCCGCCGGATACCATGGATCAGCACAGCCAGCAGCAACCCGATTCCGCAAATTAGCGGTACGCTGACAATAGTGAACAGCACCGTGTGCAGCAGATTATTGCGAAACTCTTCATCCTGAAGCAGGGTCGTATAGTTGAGGAAGCCGATAAACTCCTTGTCTCCCAGCAGCGACCAGTCGTAAAAGCTGACCCGCAGCCCGTACAGGATCGGGAACAACGAGAACAGCAGAAAAAATATCGTATACGGCAGTACCATCATCACACCGGTTACCCAGCCCTGACGGGCCAGTCCTCTGCTGCCCCTCGTTATGCTTTTTTTATGTGCAATGGATTTGACAGCCATTATAATTCCCCTTTCTGTTGTCGTTCATCCGGTGCAGCCATGACATGACGAGTCAGGGCCAATCCGATTTATGTGCCAGGGAGACGGCTGCACAGGCGGAGAGAGCGGAATCGGCGACTGCCTTTTCCGCTCTATGCCTTTTGCATCCTTACTGGCCTGTC
The DNA here is from genome assembly GCF_000971965.1 of Paenibacillus wulumuqiensis. Lineage (GTDB taxonomy): Bacteria > Bacillota > Bacilli > Paenibacillales > Paenibacillaceae > Saccharibacillus > Saccharibacillus wulumuqiensis. The sequence goes on along the minus strand of NZ_LAQP01000014.1, from coordinate 81,231 downwards.
GTTTTATCGATCACGGCATTGGATTTTTCCAGCGTGGTCGCCGGGTCCTGTTTGCCTGCCATCATTTTCTCGAATTCCTTGATTACATTATCGTTGACCTGACCCTGTTTCTCGTTACGAGGCCAGTATTTGACGAAATCAGCGGACTTCGCATAGTCACTGCGGTATGGCAGATCCTTGAATTCCTGCGAATCCAGCACCTTGGTTACGCTCGGGATATGACCGGCTTTGGCCCACATGTCCCCATGCTGGGCGAGCCAGTTGGCGAAAGTCAGTGCGGCCTGCTGCTTGGCAGGGTCTTCCTTGCTGTGCTTCGGCAGTGCCAGAGTATGGGAATCACCCCATGTTGCCGGCTGATCATAGATTTGCGGCATCGGTACGACGCCAAAGTCCAGACCTTTGATATTCTCAAATGCACCGGTACTCCATACACCAGTAATGACTATTGCGGCTTTCTGATCCTGGAACAGTTTGACGGCATCATTGACATTGGGCGGAATCAGCTTGGATGTATACAGGCTGTTCACGTATTCCAGTGCTTCCAGCGCCTGCGGGTTATTCAGCTCAGCTTTGCCATTGGCATCGTAGAACTTGCCTCCACCGGTCAGCTGGTTGTAGAAGCCCCAGAACATCCAGTAGGCGTCAATCCGTACACTTGGCTGAGCGAGCGGTGCCACGTCTGCCGGAACGGCATTTTTGATTTTGGTCAGGAACTCGGTGAATCCTTCCGGAGACTGTTCAAATACGGGCTTGCCGTCCTTGAGTACACCGGCCTGCTCCAGATATTTCTTGTTGTAATACATAACAATCGCATGCGTATCGAGTGGAATCGAATAATGCTGATTATCATAAATGGTCGACTCCAGAATCGTCGGGTTAAATTCATCCCAATTGACGCCGGCGGATGAAGCCAGATCGTCCAGCGGTGTCACATAGCCGGATGGCACAAACTGCGGCATCCGGGAGGAGTGCAGTACAGCCAGATCAGGAGCCTGATCCGACGCCAGGGAAGTCTGCAGCTTGGTATAATAATCTTCCGAGCGGTTGCTCAGCTGTTCGACCTGAATCTCTTTATTTTCCTGATTGAACTTGTCAATCATGGCCGTCATGAACTCACCATCGCCACCGCTGAACGGTGTCCAGAACGTAATCTTTGTCTTGCCGCCGGTCTCTCCGCCCTCTGCGCTCTGTGAAGGCTGACTGCCTCCTGCACAGGCAGATAATACCAGCATAATCGCCAGCAGCAGCATGCCGGTCGATAGGAATTTATTTCTTCTCATTACAAGACCTCCCTGTATGTTTTAAGATGGGTGATGCGCCGCTCTCTAATTGCTAGCGCTTACATTACCTATCTTAAAATACAGGGAGGTCCTGAACCATGACGCTTTTTTCGATGGTATGGACATATATTTGGGTATATCCCTTCAGAGCAGCAGATCCATATATCCGCTATCCCGTGAGAAAAATAGACTGTGCCATCCTCCCTCTCCAGCTGCTGTTGGTTACACCGGATTGGATAGACTGCGCCTGTGCTCGCGGTACTGCTTGGGTGTCATCTGCGTCTCCGCCTTGAATACACGGTTAAAATGCCGGATATTCACAAAGCCCGTCTCGACGGCAATTCCGGATATTTTCTCATCCGTATGCACCAGTCTGCGGATCGCCTCGCGAATGCGTATTTCCGTCAGTACCTCGATAAAGGATTTGCCCAGCCTGGCTTTGAACAGGCTGCTTAAATAAGAAGCATTCAGATAGACCTTTTCAGCCATCAGGCCCAGCGTAATCGGCTCGGCATAGTGCTCCTCCATATACTGCACCACCTGATCCACCGCATGGGTGACATGACCTTCCCGGTGCCGGATCAGTTCATACAGCGCCTGCAGCTGGCTGCTACAGTAATCCGCCAGCTCCTGCCGGTCATTGATCATCCATACTTCCTGCAGTGTCTGTCCGATATCCCCGCCCTGCAGCCAGCTATCCACAATACCGTAGTCGAGCGCAATCTCGTAACATTCCATCATGATCCGGCTGATCTGCTGCTGTACGATCTGGGGCTGACTGATCTGGCGGCAGAGCCGATCGATAAATTCCTGTACCTGCCGGTTTAGCTGACCGCCATCCGCCTGGGACAGCAGCTGCTCCAGAAAGTGCCTGTCCGCTGCAGGCAGACGTACCGGATGATCCGACTGCCCGGCTATCGGCTGGGAGGGATAGACCAGTACCCGATCCCCTCCGGTCGTCAGGCGGTACAGCAGTGCCACCTCCGCTTCCCGATAGGAACGGGGGACAGATTCCAGATCGATCGCACCCCGCCCGATACCGACCGTAATGGTCAGCTGGGACATCCGCTTGATCGTACGAACCAGCTGACCGGCCTGCTGACGGATGCGGACTTCGGCATCTTCATCCTGCTCGGCCTGGATCAATGTCACGACCCGCTGCTGTTCCATAAAGGTATAACCGGGCCAGTCGGTCAGAATGACCTCGCGTACAAACTGCTGAATATACAGCAGGAACAGCTCCGGGTCGGTCTGATGATACCGTTGTTCGGCGACAGAGCTACGGTCCAGCTGGGCGATTAGACAGTATACCTTTTTCCCGTCAAAGGATAATCCGGCTTCTTCCAGCAGCTCTGCCGCATCATAAGCGATTCGTCCGTGTACGATACCGGACAGCAGCTGCTGCCTCATCAGCTGTTCGGACGGCCTGCTGATCGGGCGGACCGCTTCACGGGTATCCAGCTCCGCCTCGATCCGGGTTAGCGCCGCGTACAGTTCATCCTTTTGTACCGGCTTCAATAAATAATCACGGGCTCCACTGCGAATGGAGCTGCGCGCATATTCAAAATCATTATATCCGCTGAGCACCACACAGCGGATATCCGGATACTGCTCGGCCACCGCTGCCTGCAGCTGTATGCCATCCATGCGAGGCATTCGAATATCGGTAATGACCAGATCAGGCTGCTGCTCCCGGATCATCTCCAGCGCCTCCATGCCATCTCTCGCTTCGCCGCACACTTCCCAGTTCAGATTGAACCCCTGGATCAGATGGCGAAGTCCTTTGCGGAAAATCATCTCGTCGTCCACGACCAGCACTTTATGCATGTTTTGTACCCCTTTCTTTCTTTGATGATCATGTCCTCGTGTATGGAATTATTTTGTTCGATTTTGGTTTGATGATGATTCGAAACTGATTTCATGCCTGTCTGGCATCCGGTATCTGCAGGGCAGCAGGCACAATAATACTCACTTGCAGACCGCCTTCCTCCAGATTATGCAGACGCAGGCCATAGGCCTGTCCGTATTTGAGTACGATACGGCGATGTACATTGACCAGTCCATGCCCGCCGGGCCCTTCGGGGAGCACTCCTTTGTTCATTTTGTCATTCTGCTCGGCAAGCTCATGCTCTTCCATGCCCGGTCCGTTGTCCTGTACCATCATCTTGACGCTGCCAGCTTCCTGACATACACGGATCACAATGTGCACATTTCCGCGTCCGCGCTCCAGTCCATGCACGATCGCATTTTCCACTACCGGCTGCAGGGTCAGACGGATCATAGGACAGTTCAGCCACTGTTCGGGGGCATCCACTTCATAGGACAGCCGCTCTCCATAGCGGATCTGCTGGATCGCCAGATAGCCACGTACATGCTCCAGCTCCTGAGCGATCGTCACGTCGGTATGCTCACCGCCGATGCTGTAGCGCAGCAGGGCGCTCAGATGACCGGTCATCTGTACAATTTCCCGATTGTCCTCCAGCTCGGCATACATGCTGATTGAACCGAGCGTATTATACAGAAAATGCGGATTGATCTGGCTCTGCAGCGAAGCAATCTGTGCATTCTTTTCCCTGATCTCCGTCTCGTACAGCCGGTAGGTCAGGCGTCCGAGACGAGAGACCATCATATTAAAAGCCCGGCTCAGATGCCCGATCTCGTCCATATTTCGGGCAGGCAGCTCGATATCGAACTGCCCCCGCTCCACCAGCTTCATCGAATCACGCAGCCGGCTGAGCGGACGGGTGATCCGCATCGAGTGAATGACAGACAGCAGCACCGACAATAGCAGACAGAGACCGCCCAGCCAGATCATCTGCTGATTGATCCGGCTCGCATCCTGCAGCAGTACGGACAGCGGTACTGCCTGCAGCACCGTCCAGCCGGTTACCGGAGAGGTCTGATAGGTCAGCAGTACAGGCTGGCCGTCATTGTCCAGTGTCAGCGTCCCTTCTCCCCGGTAGCCGGTAAGCACCTGATCCGTCAGCACAAAGGCGCTGCTGCGATAAATGTAGTTCCCCTGCTGATCCACCATCGCAAATGCGGAGGTCTGCGAACTCTCCAGATTGCGAATCCGCTGAATCAGCGCTTCCTCCGGTACATTGATGACCAGCGTACCGAGCGGACGACCATTTTCCAGACTGCGGATCTGGCGAATAATCGAGAATACTTCATATGTCGAACCATTGTCCGACAGCAGCGCATGCGGAGCGGCAAAGTATCCTTTGCCCGACAGCTTTGTGCCGACAGGAAGCACACGCTCCTCGTCGGCTGCTTCCGCAAAACGTCCGGGACTGTCCGGCAGCTCCACATAGGAACGGGCATGATCGGATAACAGCGACACCCCGGTTACATCGACGCGTCCATTGACCAGAATCCGCCGGACAAAGCTTTCCAGCAGCAGACGCTGCTCATAGATATCCATCTCCCGGCTGTGCGATCCACTCTGTTCCAGATAATTCAGCAGCTCCGGCGACTGATAGGGTGTCACGGACAGCAGCACCAGCTCATTCATAAAGACATCCGTATTTGCTGTAAATTCCCGTACCACATCGGCCTGATATCTGCCCACATTCGCCTGAATCGAATTGGAATACCCGATACTGCTGATCCAGGAAGAGATAATGAGCGGAATCGAGATCAGAACCGTGTTCATCAGAATGAGGCGATTGACGAGTCGCATATTTTTCCATCGTTCCAGCCACTTTTTCATCGCTTACTCCTTTAAAATGCCATTAATCAAAGGCTCCAGACGATCCAGCATCTGATCGACCGTCTGCTTGCCGTACCAGAGCTTCTCCAGTTCATTGACCAGGGCATCGTTCACTTCACTCTGCTTGGGATGCTCCGGGAAATACTCCACATCATCCGCCGCTCCGGCATATTCCCGGCGGTACGGCAGCGAGAGATAGGACTCCGATGCCGCCTGATCACGCACAGCCGGTACATGTCCAGCCTTGCCCCAGACCGCTCCATGATTGGCCAGCCATTCGGCAAATTTGACTGCTGCGGCGAGACGACGTGGGTCCTGATCGCTATGCACCGGAAAAGCGAGCGTATGCGCATCTCCCCAGGAACCCGGTTTGTCATAAATTTGCGGAAACGGCATCACGCCAAAGTCCAATCCCTCCACCTGCTCAAAAGAACCTATCGACCACACTCCCAAAAACAGCAGCGCCGCCTTACCCTGGGCAAACTGAATCGTCGCATTGTTGATATCCGGCGGAATCAGCTGCTGATCGTACAGGGAAGCGACCTGCTCTAGCGACTGCCGTGCAGCCGGCATATTCAGCAAAGCCCTGCTGCCGTCCGGCGTATACAGCATTCCTCCACCTTCCATCTGCGCATAGAGCGACCACCACAGCCACAGCGAGTCAATGCGTACATTGGGCACAGCCAGCGGTGCGACATCCGCCGGCACTTTGCGCTGAATCGTCTGCAGAAATTCCATAAATCCCTCCTCTCCCGGCTTGATGATGACCTGACCATCCTTGTATACGCCAGCCTGTTCCAGCCATTTCTTGTTGTAATACAGTACGCTGAAATGGGTATCCAGCGGAAGACCATAATGCCTGCCATCCGTTACGGTACGCTTCAGTATCGCCGGATTAAAACGGTTCCACTGTACTCCGCTCTGCGTAGATACCGTACTGATATCCGTAATAAATTGGGCCGGAATGTACTGTGCATACATCGAAGCGTGGACTACAGCCACATCCGGCGCCTCCTCGGTCACGATCGCTGTAGACAGCTTGGTGTAATAATCGTCCAGCTTGTTATTTTTCATCGTGACTTGAATATGGTCGGTATTCTGCTCGTTATACTGCCGGACCAGCTCCTGCATAAATGAGATATCCCCGCCGCTAAATGGTGTCCAGAAATGAATCTGGATCGTATCATTGGCCTCTCCAACATTCCCTTTCAGCGCCAGCTGGCTGACCGTGTCCTGCCTGCGGTTGGACTCCAGGGCATACATACTGTAAGCCAACAGTAGCAGCACAACGACCGCAACCGCCAGTACCCACAGCTTGCGGCCGGGATTTTTATAATTTTTCCATTGCTGCCGCATAGGCTCCCTCCCTCTACTGCAATATGTGAATTACTGCCTCACTTTTCCTTCACTGCACTTCACTGCCGCCATTTTTCTTGCTGGTATTTTCCACTGTTCTCTCTGCTTGTTTCTCACTACTCTCTGTCCAAAGCCCTCTGTTCCCCTACACCATATCTACCTGCTGGCAAGGAAGTATAACCGTTTCCGCTAGCTTTAGGAATCCAGCAGGCATGAATCTCCAATGGAATGTCCATCCTTCCAAAATATTGTCCTGTTCCAGAAGGAATGTCTGCTGTACAGTTCTAAATGTAAGCGTTTTAATAATTGAAGAGAGGGGTCTGTTGAATGAAACCGTATCGACTTATTATTAAAGGGGGATTCCTATTTATTATGGCTGTATTGATACTTAGCAGCAGTTCCGCCGGAATCGCATCCGCTGACAGAGAACATACCAGCAAATCCAGTTCCACCAAGAAATTCTACTCTGTCATTATGCAGGATGGCGCGGATCCATGGATGTACAAGCATACCGACGGATTTTACTATTTTACCAAAACAACCGGCAATAACGTGACCATCTGGAAGTCCTCCACCATTACCGGTGTGGATGCTGCCGAGAAGCGCGAGATTACGACCGGTGGACAAAATGTATGGGCGCCTGAGATTCATTATCTGAATGGCGCCTGGTACGTGTATTACGCCAAGGATGACGGCGACAATGCCAATCACCGGATGTATGTTATGGAAAATACAGCGGCCGATCCGATGCAGGGTACCTGGACAGACAAGGGCCAGCTCACCGATTCGACCAATCGCTGGGGCATTGACGGTACCCCGTTCGCCATCGGCGATCAGCTGTATTATATCTGGTCCGGCTGGGAAGGCACCGAAAATGTCAGCCAGCATCTGTACATCGCCCGTATGAGCGACCCATGGACGATCAGCTCGGAACGGGTAGAGATTGCCCGGCCCACATACGACTGGGAGACCAATCATCAGCCCAATGTCAATGAAGGTCCACAGGTCTATATCAAAGGCCGCACCATCAACCTGCTCTACTCAGCCAGCGGCAGCTGGACCAATGATTATTCCCTCGGCCTCATCACAGCCGATACCCGCAAGGATCTGATGAATCCTGCTTCCTGGACCAAACGGGAGAAGCCTGTATTCGCTTCGGCGAATGGCATCTATGGACCGGGGCACGCTTCCCTCACGACTTCCCCGGATGGCCGTGAAGACTGGATTATCTATCATGCCGCCAAATTCGATGGCTCCGGCTGGAACCGGGAGATCCGCGCCCAGGAATTCGACTGGAACAGAGACGGCACTCCCGATCTGGACGAGCCTGCAGCCGCCAACCGCCCGGTCAGCCTGCCTTCCGGTGAACCGAAGCATACCCGCTATGAAGCGGAAAATGCTGTCTTTGGCGGCGGTGCTTATGCTTCGTCCAGCGAAAATGGCTCCAAAGGTTCCAAAGCCGGACATATCGATCTTCCGGACAGCTACGCCGAATACACGATCAAAATTCCGGCAGACGGCAAATATATTCTCTCCGCCCGTACCGCCAACGGCACGACAGGAATGGACTGGTCTACACTGATGCTGTCCGTGGATGGCGCTGCACCGACGCCTTTTTATATTACCAATAAAGGCTGGGAAAACTGGGGACTCTCCACCCAGCTGCTTGAGCTGAGTCGCGGCAAGCATACGATCCGCTTCTCCAAAGGAGACGGCTACGGCGAGATCGATTTCTTCGATATCGTACCGGCCGACGGCCGCAAATAAGCGATCTGTGTAACAAAAAAAGCTCCTGTCCATCCACTATCCGTTATGCGGATCAGTGAATAGGCAGGAGCTTTTTGCATGGTGATCATATCCATTCGTAATTCATATAAGAATCAGAGTATTCGTACGGGTCAGCTTTCCGATCAGGAAGCCATAGGCACGGAATTTTTCGCTTCGGAAGGCTGCTGCTGTCTGGAGATGACGAACAATACACCCCAGATGAGCAGGAATCCAAGCAGCTGGGACCAGGTGACAAGCTGCTGGTAGACGATCCAGTTGATCAGTACACCCACCATCGGGAAGCTCAGCTCGGCCAGTGTAGCGACCGAAGCTTTAGTGGTCGACAGCCCTTTGTAATACATGAGCAGACTGAGCAGACCGGGCAGCAGCGCCTGACCAAGCAGATTAACGACGACCAGTGTCACTGGAATCGCCCCCGCCGGCAGGCTCCAGGCAGCATTTTCGTTCAGCGTCATGAACAGCAGCAGCGGAATCGCCAGAATGAACCGCAGCGAAGTAACGGTTTCGTATTTCATTTTACCGACCATTAGACGTCCCATAACGGTGGAACCGCCCCATAGTGCAGCCGCGCCCAATGCCAGCAAGGAACCAACCTGGGCAAAGTCACCCATATGACCAATCGGAATTGTAAAACCGAAGGTAAGCAGATACGTACCGCCCAGTGCCAGCACGAACAGCCAGCCAAATCCTCGCGGCAGCATTTCCTTGAGCAGCAGACGGGCCAATACGATGGCAAAGATCGGCTGCAGCTTTTGCAGCAGCAGTACGGCGTTCAGATCCCCATGGGCCAGTCCCATCGTGAACAGAACCGTCGCCAGCGCCGAGCCGCCCCACGACAGGAACAGCAGCGCACCGACATGCTGCCATTTCAGGCCGCGCAGCTCCTGACGATTGATCCACAGGATGGGTGCGGCGAACAGCAGTGCCACCAGATGCTCCAGCAGAACGATCTGGGTAGATGTAAAGGAATCCAGCAGGATAATACGGAACAGTGGATCAATCCCCCATAGGGCTGCTCCGATAAAGACAAGCCAGAACCCGCTTTTGATATGACGTTGTTTGGCAGATGATGCAGATTGAATACGTGCGTTGGCATTTTCCATAATTCAAACTCCTCGTATGATTAGAATTTGAATAGGAGATCTTAATGCGGAAAGCCCCCGATATCGAGAAGTCGACAGTCGGGGGCTTGATCAAATAAACGTATGCGGCATCAGTAAAGAAACCGGCATAAGCCTATTTATTGATCTTCTCCCATCCGGACTTTACCGTCGGCTCTGGATTTACACCAGATCAGTCAGCTGCTGTGTGACACAGCAGTGAGTCGCGGGCTGCTGCTGACTATAGTCAACATTCACCGCCGGTCAGGAATTTCACCTTACCCCGAAGATCTCTATTCGATTAGTAATTATCATCATTCTTATTAGCCTTGAAATTCCTATTAACCTTGAAAACTCACTTTGAAATTTCCATGGGTTAATCTTTCAATATGTCTCATTATAAAGATACTTTTAGTAACTTGCAATAGTTTTTATACAGGTTGTACAGCTAACAGTTTTTTTCTTTTAATTCCGATCAACAAACTTAGTTATAGTATCGCTTACCCTTTTCATTTTGTAAAGAATAGTTTGGCAATAGAGAGAGAACACGATTAAGTAAAATAAGATAACCAACAAGAATAGATCATTTTTTATGATAAATCACTCATTATTTATTTCAAAATATACATAATTGAGAGGGGTATTTTTCATGAGTAATTTGCCACAAGACAACTATCCACCAGGTCAACCAGGATATAACACTGGAGTAATAAGCTTCAAGGATTGGATGATCACGATTCTGCTGATGGCTATTCCAATTGTAAACATTGTTATGCTGTTTGTATGGGGCTTCAGCGGCAGCACCAACCCATCCAAAGCCAACTATGCCAAAGCAGCGCTTGTATGGATGGCTATCGGTATCGTGCTGTATGTACTGCTCATTGTCATTTTTGGTGCAGCATTCATGAGTGCGATCAATTCATCTACAGGCTCCGGTTACTAATCCGTAAGCACCAAAAAGAAGCTCCTTCCGCAGAGGAGCTTCTTTTTTTATACCATTTTCCATCTCTATCTGGTAATTCCCTCTACTCTATTTCATATTCCATTCGCATGTTACGCGGCTTCATACCCAATCGTGCAGGTATTGTTATATCTGCAAGCTAAAATGTGATTGTTCTCATTTGATACATAATATGTATTATTTTACAATATAATAGTGACTATTTTAGCTGAAAGAAGGATTATAATGAACCGAACATGGCAATTCACTGCTTTATCCGCTGCTCTGCTGCTGCTCGCAGGCTGTGGACAGGCCAATCCTGCTCCTGCATCTGTACCTGCCGAGTCTGCGGGTCAGGCGGCTGATTCCACTACAGCAGCACCCGCAGCCCACTGGTCGTATGATCAGGAACATGGACCTGCTCACTGGGCCGAACTGGAGACCGGATTCTCCGCCTGCCGTACCGGTCAGGAACAGTCTCCGATTGATATCGAACACGCCCGGCTGGTGCCTTCCCCCACCGTGCATCCGGTTGATATCCACTACAGCACCACCCCGGTGACCGTCATTAATAACGGACATACGATTCAGGTCAATGTGCAGAACAAGGATAACTATATTATGATTGAAGGCCGGAAATATACGTTGGCCCAGTTCCATTTCCATCATCCGAGCGAGCATCAGATCGATGGCAAAAACGCCGAAATGGAACTGCATCTTGTTCATAAAAGCGCAGACGGACAAAGTGCTGTGCTCGGCATCCTCATTCATCCGGGCAGCGATAACCATGCCTTTGACCAGCTGTGGAGTCATCTACCGGATCATGAAAGCGAGCAGGAAGTTCCTTTGGCTGACCCCATTCAGCTGTCCAAGCTGCTGCCAGCGGATCGCCATGCGGTTCATTACACCGGCTCACTGACCACGCCTCCTTGCACCGAGCATGTGAGCTGGACCGTGCTGGAGCAGCCGATTGAGCTGTCCGCCGAACAGATTCAGCGTTTTGCCACCATTTTCCCTGACAATCACCGGCCGGTGCAGTCTGTCGGTTCCCGGGAATTGTATACCGAGCAGTAGGAAGATATATGGTTATATTGGCAAAAAGCAGGCAGGGTACCTTTTTGAGGGATTCCTACCTGCTTTTCCATATCTTCCTGTGTGCCTATCTTCCTGTATCCAACTGGATATAAATCCATGATGAATCGGTTGAACCCTATTACCATCAATACAGATTGCTGTCACATCAGTAATCTGTACTGCGAACAATCGCTGGTTGATCAGTAACGATCCAGGACAAGCTGGGTTTTGAGTGAATCCTGCGGTACGAGCCAGCCTTCCTGATTCAGGTAATTCATCAATTTCTGGCGGTTGGCTGCTGCATCGGCATACTCATCCGCTTTGAAGGAGATTTCAACGATTGGCTCTGTGCTGGAACCATCTGCAGTGCGGATCGGCCATACTTCCACATCAACTTCGATGCCATTCCAGGTGCCTTTGTATTTGCTGGCCATTACCGGACCATAGGCACGGGAATCTTCCAGCTGCTGCTTGCCCCAGTGAGATTGGCCTTTCCAGTCATCCAGTTTGCCGGGCAGCTTGTCCAGGATCATATCCAGTGCTTTGGATTCCGAAGGCAGGGTCGCTTTGGTGTCGGACGTTTTGATATCTTTGTCGTTGGACAGGCTCAGCGTCTGCTTGCCATAGCCCCAATCGATCTCGGCTTCATAATTGGTATCACCAGCGTCAAAGCCTTCTTTATTGGCAAGCGTCAGCGCAGCGTTAATATCGCCATTGGTAACGGGATAGCGCTTTTTGTATGTGATTTCATAATTCTTTTTGTCTTCTTTTTTGCGCAGGCGCACATTCCAGCCCTGTTCATTCAGGTTCTGTCCATCCGTATCAAAGTATTCGACTGCGATCTTTTGGCCGCTGCCCGGCAGTCCAAATGCACTGCTCAGTTCCGCGTCCGGGGTGGAATCAGGGTCTAATACGTTCTGATTCAATACAAACTTCACTTCATAACCCGGCGTCATATTGGCTGCCGCTTCAACCGGAGCTGAAGGCTGTACCATCATGAATGAGCCTGCCATTACCGTACTGCTTACCCATATTGCAACCGTCTTTTTCCAGCCCTGTACCCCATTATTGTTCACGTTGTTCTTCTCCCCTTGTCCATGGATTGGTGTCACACATGTCCTGCAAATTCATTGTAGCCGCTGCGAATTAAAGGGAATTCATTATTTCTATGCCAAATGATTAATTATCCACATAATCTCTATATGCCAGCCATCAATTATTCAATACCGTTCTATCATTCTACGGTGAATATCCTTATAACTACAGGTAGCAACAACGAGATCAAAAAAATACCGAAACGGCGCTGATGCACCATTCCGGTTTTCTCTTCTCTCTTTTCTCTTCATTGCACTGCATCTGTATTCAAATATTCAGCTTGGCCGACGGGGTCAGCGAATGGATATGCCGGAATCCTTCCTGCTGCAGTCGCAGCGCTAGACTGTCCGTTCTCGGCTTGGGCGCATGGACAAGCACGGTGGGCGGATCATTCAGATCACTCAGCATCTGGCGTACATCCGGCAGTCCCTGATGTACTTTGTACCGTACATAATGTACAGCGCAGCCGCTCTGGTTCATCCTGTACTGCTCCAGCATCCGGCGGCCAAAGGAACCCGCAGCCAGATGGCCGGTCAGAATAACGGTGTTGCGCTCCTCCTCCGCGAGCCAGTCATAATGCTGCCGGGCGATCGATGACTGCATCATCCCGTCAGTGACAAGCACAATGGCCTGACCGTAATGCTTATACAACCGGGCAGGCGATTCATCGCTGCCGATCCGGTGCAGATTCGGATAATGGAGTGCCCGCTCCATCCGGGCCAGTGCATCCTGATGCAGCCAGCCGCTGTAATCTGCGAACAGCTCAATGCCTTTCAGCAGGACCGATTCCACCAGCACCGGTATATCCGGATACTGCTCGCTTGCCCACAGCATCAGCTCCTGTCCTCTTCCATAGAGAGGAACAGGCAGCAATACCGAACCTCCCTGGCTTAAGGCTGCATCCATATGCGCTTTTAATTGAGCGAGCTTGTTCAGCTGCAGCTCAGGATCGGCTCCATACGCTGCATCCATAATCGCCAGATCCAGATCCGGTAAAATGCCCTGGACGGACGGAGTTCCGGATAATCTGCGAGCCTGATGCAGCGGGCGATCGGCATCCAGCAGCTGCGATTCACTCGTATAATCGCCGGAGAAAAAGATCCGCTTTCCTTTCCACGACAGGGCAATCCAGATGGAACCCGGCAGGTGTCCGGATCGCCCCCAGCATACGTCCAGACCGGGCAGGAGCGTACCCCAGCGTCCGGCCGGAATAACATCCTCCAGATAGCGATACCGGATGCGCTGCTCGTCCTGATCGTCATAGGGACGCGGAGCCGCACATTTATCGGTGTATCTCTTCCAGGCTTCAAAATAAACCGGCAGCTGGTTGACCGTCGCTCTGGTCGTCCATACGTCTCCCTTGTAGCCATGTCGATACAGCACAGGCAGCGCAATACAGTGATCTTCATGCGCATGGGACAGAAATACAGCCTGCAGCCCGCCAATCCACTCCTCCATATGATCCATCAGCGGATAGACACCGCCGCCTTCTTTTTTGACACCATAATCCAACAGCAGATGCTGCTGCTCGTGTGTCAGCAGATAACTCGATCTGCCATGTTCTCCCGCACCGCCGAGTACTGTCAGTTCCATCAGGCCTGCCGCCCTCCGCGTGTCGAAGGCAGTGCATTCAAAATGAGCAGCAGCACAGTGGTAATGCCGACAGAGACGACAGCCATCGCCATCCCCATAGAGACCGCCCCTTGTTCAAACTGGGCAAAAATATACGTGGCTGACGTCTGCATCGACGGCGGGAGAATCAATAGGGAAGCGACCAGCTCACGATTGGAAATAGTAAATGTCATCATCCAGCCGGCGATAATGCCGGGGATCAGCAGCGGCAGCAGAATCCGCCGGAATACATACAGCGGTCTGCCTCCGGACATCGCTCCTGCCTGCAGCAGAATCGAATCAATCTGTCCGTAGTTGGCTTTGACATACTGGACCGTATACGGAAGGAACAGAATCACATACGTCAGCACGACCATGCCATAGGAATTGTACAGCGGTACCGGCATCCAGGGTGAATTCCAGAACAGGATCAGACCGACGACAATCACGATACCCGGCACCGTATTGGGCATCAGGCTGAACAGATCGATCCACTTCTGCGATACCCGCTGTCCGCGGTCCACTTTTAAGGCAAAGAAGGTACCGAGTACAACAGCAATCGTCGAAGCGGCCAGCGAAAGGGTGAAGCTGTTCAGCAGTGCTTCCATGCTGTCCGAACCCGGCTGCAGCAGCTCGGCATAATGCTTGAACGTCCAGTTGCCGGCGGCGATGCCTGCACCGCGCAGTTTCAGCAGCGAAGCGGTGATTACCGAGAAATAGGGAATGCCGATCGAGACGACCAGCAGTAGGGCAATATACAGCCCGCTCAGCCATCCTTTCCATCCGGTCAGGGTATAGCCTTTTTGGCGGGAGCCTTTGCCTCCGGTTAACCGGTAGGAATATCGGCTGCTCAGTATGCTCTGTATGTACCACATGACCAGACAGGCACTCAGCAGCAGGGAAGCCAGTGCAGTCGCTTTACCAAAATCGATCGGCCAGCTGGAAATGTATTTGTGAATCTCCGAAGTCATGACATAGTAACCGATCCGGCGTCCGAATGTCGCAGGTGTACCGAATTCGGCAATCGTTTTGACAAAAATGAGCAGTACGCCCATGGCATAGCTGGACAGCAGCAGCGGCAAAATAATACGGCGAAACCGATAGCCTGGCGAACCTCCATGCACGGTAGCCGCTTCTTCCATACTGCCGCTGATCTGCAGCAGCGTATTGCGCAGAATCAGATACAGGAACGGAAACAGATGCAGACTCATAATCATGACCATGCCACCCAGACTGAAAAAGGCAGGCGTCCATGCAGCAGATGCAGGCAGCAGCTGTTCCATATACCCATTTTTCTGCATAAACAGCATCCAGCCCATCGAGCCGATGTAAGGCGGTGTCATAAATGGAATGAGCAGCACCACATCCAGCCAGCGCTGCCGGCCGAGCGGCGAACGTGCCATGATCCAGGCGAGCGGCAGCGCCAGTATTGTCGTAACGACAATAACGAGCACGCCAAGCCAGAGTGAGTTGAACAGGACAGAAGCCAGATTACTGCTGGCGAACATCTGCAGCGGAGCAGCGGGATCAATATGCCCGTCCCGCTCTACTGCCGTATAGAAAATCAGCAGCAGTGGAAAAACAATGAGTACGGCGAGCAGCAGAAATGCTGCAGCCGTACTCCATTTGCGATAATGGATCATTCTATTCACCCTCAGGTTGATTAATTAATAAGTGTTATTGATACAGTCCGGTAAAACGGCTCGCGACTTCCTCACCATGCTCATCCATCCAGTCCCATTTCACCGGATAGGCTGGAATGTCTGCCAGATTCGTACGATTTTCCGCCTGAATATCGGTTCGTCCAGGCAGCAGATAGGCACCGGCTACCAGCTTCTGGGCATCATCGGACAGCAGATAATCGATAAACTGCTTGGCCTGCTGCTCATGCTGGGTCGTCTTGATAATGGCTGCCGGACGCGGGCTGATTACCGTGCCTTCCGCCGGATAGACGATATCGACCGGTTCACCGTCCGCTTTGGCTTTGTACGCCATATAGTCGACGCCTGCGGCCACTACATCTTTGGCTCCGGTAATTACCGGATCAAGCGCTTCCTGGTTGGCTCCTGCCATGGCAACTCCATTTTGTTTGTACTGCTCGAACAGTGACCAGCCGCTATCCCCTTTGGCACTCAGATAACCAGTAATAAAGTCCAGTGCAGAGCCGGACAGCGATGGATCGGGAATATTGACTTTGTCTTTCCATTCCGGCTTGGTGAGATCTGCCCAGGAAGTTGGCGGAGTTTTCACCTGGCTGGTGTTGTATACGATGCCGAGCGCAGAGGCGCTGTAGCTAAAATAATTGCCGTTTGGATCAGACCAGTCTTTTACCAGCTTGTCGCTGTTTGGGGCATCGGCATAAGGAAGGGTGAGTCCATCCTTGGCCATCGACTGCATGGACGGCAGGGACGCCAGCACAACCACGTCAACAACCGGATTGGATTTCTCCGCTTCCATTCTGGATAAAATCTTGCCTGTCGTTCCCTGGAACATCTCTACCTGAATGCCGGTCTTCGCTTCAAATCCTTCTTCGATCTTTTTGGCGAGTCCTTCCGGTCCGGCGCTGTACACGACCAGTGTACCGCTATCTTTTGCTTGGCCGTCAGCAGCCTGACTGACACTGTTGCCTGCTGCGCCGCAGCCTGCCAGCGTTGTACCCATAACTGCCGTGATGGCGAGCAGACCTGCTTTTTTCCACGTTTGATTCCATTTCATCTGAATGATTCCTCCCGAATAATAAATAGTGATAATTCATGTGTTATTACTTTCTTTTATTTCATGTATCAACTGTATGATTGGTGTATGAACACCACCAGCAATGTATATTCATCTCAGGAAATATGCTGCCGGCCGCTGTGCAGCTTGATATCGTCCTCTGCATGGTTCACCCTGCATACATGATGAGGGGCAATATGGATCTGCACTTCGTCGCCGGGCTGCATACGCTGTGTATGATAGCCGGTCCAGATCCGTTCCTGTCCGGCGTCCATCTCTATCTCGTACCGATCTCCCATATAACTGACTCTGCGGATGATGGCGCTGTATGTATGTTCGCCCGCTTCCCGGGTCGATTCCCAGCATCCGTGTTCCGGCCGGAACAGTGACTGTCCAGGCTCGATCCAGTTCGATCGTCCGATGAACCGGGCGACGAACGGGTCGGCAGGCTGCCGGTAAATGTCTTCCGGTGTACCGCGCTGCAGGATGGTGCCGCTCTGCATAACGATAATTTCATCCGACATCGACATCGCTTCGGTCTGGTCATGGGTGACATACAGAGCCGTAATTCCCAGCTCGCGCACCAGACCCATCAGCTCATGACGCATCTCTTCCCTCAGCAGGGCATCCAGTGCACTGAGCGGCTCGTCGAACAGGATCAGTCCGGGCTGCATCACAATCGCTCTGGCAAAGGCGACCCGCTGCTGCTGTCCGCCGGACAGCTGATGAGGTTGCCGTTGCTGCATTCCCGTCAGTCGGACCTGCTCCAGCGCCCGTTCTACCGATTCACGGATCTGCTTTTTGCGGCCGGAAGCTTTCAGGCTGAAGGCTACATTTTCATAGACTGTCATATGCGGCCACAAGGCAAACTCCTGAAATACCATCCCAAACTCCCGGCGATGAGAAGGCATGTTAATCCGTTTTTGCTGCGAGAAGATCGGTTTGCCATCTACCAGCACCTCGCCGGTATCCGGTGTCTCCAATCCGGCAATCAGACGCAGCAATGTTGTTTTGCCGCAGCCGGATGGTCCGAGCAGCGTTGTAAATTTACCGGAAAGAATCGTCAAATCTACTGGCTGCAGCGCCTGCACGCTGCCATAACTCTTGCTTACTCCCTGAAGCGTAATTTCTGTCATTGATGTATTCCCCTTCTGAATCATTGTCCACGGTATCCGTAACTGTACATAAAGCCCGTCAGTATGGTCAGACAACTGCTCTCTGAACCCAGTATAGCCATGTAGTTTACGCATTATATGCGGATAATGTAAACGAAGTATCAATTTTAACTATGCTGCGTTTTGACAGTCATCGAATAAATCTATGCTAGATTGGAGACAGAAGCGAAAATAGCGCCCCGTCCAATCGATTGGCGGGTAGTGGAGGATAACGAAGATGAATCTGATCAAGCTGCAAATCGTGGAACTGCTGAACAGGCACCAGAAAATCACGGCTGTCGCGGATGAGCTGGGTCTCAAGCAGCCGACAGTAACTTTTCATATGAAGAGTCTGGAAAAGGAGCTTGGCGTGAGTCTCTTCGAATCGCGCGGCGGCAAGGTACTGCTGCGTGAACCCGGCAAAGCCCTGCTGCATTACGCGATCAAAATCAATGCACTCGCCGCCGAATCCAGAAGAGTCGTACAGGAATTCGGCACGCTCGAACGGGGACAGCTGCGGATCGGAGCCAGCTATGTACCGGCTACTTATCTGCTGCCCGAAGTCATCCACCGGTTCAGCCAGCAGCATCCGGGCGTGAATGTCTCAATTGCAGTGCAGACGTCACCGGTCACTCGCGAGATGCTGATCAATCACGAGATTGATCTGGGCATTATGCTGACCGAGCCTTTTGAACATCCGGCTCTCGTCAAGGGACTGATCGGGGAAGACCAGCTCGTCGCCATCTTCTCCCCGGATCATCCGCTGGCACGGGAAGAAGAATTGAATCTGCAGGTACTGCAGCAGAGCCGGCTCGTACTGCACAGCGGCGAGTCCAGCACACGTCAGCTGAGCGATCGCTGGATGAACGATATCGGCCTGCAGCCCCGGCAGTATCTGGAGCTTGATTCGGCCGAAGCGATCAAGCGCTCGGTCATGCTCGGCGGTTACGCCGCCTTTCTCTCCCGTATGGCCGTCGAGGAGGAAGTACGCCAGCAGCGTCTGCAGATGCGGGCTCTGCCGGGATTGGAACAGCGCCGGTATCTGTATTATGCCTACAACAAGGAGCGTCACTACTCCGGACTGATCCACCGATTCGCCGCCTGTCTGACTGACGATGAATAATACATGGGATTATCGCTGTACAAAACAAAAGCGTACTGCACGGATGAAGATTCCTGCAGTACGCTTTTATCGGTTGGGTATAACTCGTCATTTGCATAATGTTGATCATTCGGACAGCATGCGCCATTTGGATAATGTTCATGATTTAGATAGGATGCGTCTTTTGGATAATATTAATCATTCCCTAATATACACTTTCTAAAAATAAAGCTGGTCTTCCGGCTGCAGCGCATGTACCTGCTGGAACCCTTCCTGCTGCAGCCGCAGGGCCAGACCGTCCGTACGGGGCCGGGTCGCGTGTACAAGCAGGGTACGCGGGCTTTTGAGATCCAGCAGCATCTGGCGCACATCCGGCAGTCCCTGATGCACCTTGTACCGCACATGATGAATCTGGCAGCCTCTGCGCTCCATGTCCATGAGCAGTGACCGGCCGAATGATCCATATGCCAGATCACCGGTAAAAATCACCCGATTCTCCCGTCCTGCGGCGATGCGGGTATAATGCTGCTGGGCTTTGACCGACTGCATCATGCCATCATCGGTAAATAAAATCGACCGGGGATAGCGCAGAAACAGCTCTTCCCTGGAAGGATCATCATGCATCCGGTAAATGCGAGGATGACGCAGCAGCTGCTCGATCCGTGCTGTGCCGTCGGCTCTCAGCCAGTGCGGCTCGGCAGCGAACAGCTTCAGCGCATCCAGCAGATCCGATTCGACCAGAATCGGGATATCGGCAAACTGTTCACTCGCCCAGAGCATCAGCTCCTGCCCTCTGCCATACACAGGTACCGGCAGCAGAATGGCTCCACCCTGCTTGAGTGTTTCTTTCATATAACGATTCAGCTGGGAGAGCTTGTTGCCCTGACGGTCCGTGTCCACCCCATACGCCGCATCGACAATCGCCAGATCCAGATCCGGAATCTTGCCTGGAGCCGGATAGGCGCGTGACAGAATACGGGAGTGATGCAGCGGGCGGTCCGCTTCCAGCAGTCTGGATTCGGCGCTGTAATCACCGGTATAGAGAATCATTTTGCCATACCAGCTGACCGCGACCCAGATGGAACCAGGCAGATGGCCGGCTCTTCCCCAGCACACTTCCATATTCGGATGCACCCACGTCCATTCGCCTCTGGGCGCGATATCTTCGAGATAGCGGAAACGAATATTGCCAATCGTCTCCTGTTCTGCTGGCGGAGATACCGTTCCACCATCAGCAATCGCATATTGATGTTCCTCCAGCGCTTTGAGACAGACGGGCAGCTGCCTCACTGTCGCCCGTGTTGTCCATACTTCACCGGTATACCCATAACGCTCCAGCAGTGGCAGTCCGATGCTATGATCCTCATGAGCATGTGACAAAAAGACAGCCTGAAGCCTGGACATTATATGCCTCAGTCTATCTGGTGAATTACCGGTCTCCTCTGCTATATCCATTCCGCAATCCAGCAGCAAATACTGATCTTCCTGCCGGAGCAGATAACTGGAACGGCTCTGCTCGCCTGCTCCACCGAGAATAGTAAGCTCCATCATGATATTCACTCCACCTGTTTTGACCATTTTTCAGCAGAAGCGGTTTCAAACCGTATTTACTTTTCCTCTGATCTAAGACGATACAATGGTTTCTTGATCAGTATATCTGTCTAATTTGTATACAGTATATGGTTAATGTAAACGCAGTATAAACTTTTATGCGATACGCCGGTGTTCGTTTTAATCATACGCAGACAATTATGTACACCCGGTTTACGATTTATAAAAGAAAAGCACAAAAAAAGCGTACCGGTATGCATAATAATTATGCAATCGGTACGCTTTTTATGACGGTTCACAACGCAAATGGTTGTGAAGATAAGCTCACAATGAATACGTCTTAGTTTTTCAAGCCGTATTTTTTGTTGAACTTGTCTACGCGGCCACCAACGTCTGCGTTTCTTTGTTTACCAGTGTAGAACGGATGAGAAGCAGAGCTGGTATCAACACGAATTACTTGATAAGTGTTGCCGTCTTCCCATTCCATTGTTTCGCCGGAAGTTTTAGTTGTTCCACTCAGGAACTTATATCCGCAGCTTGGATCCAAGAAAATAGCCTGTTGGAATTTAGGATGTCCTTCTTTTTTCATGAGTAATCACCTTCGTTCATAAAATTAATCACGCTCTTCCTATTATACACTCATACCTTAAAAAGTCAAAGAACTTCTGTTTTTTTCTCAAACTTTTTTTTGGCCTTTATTTAGGCAGGAATTACGGGATAATCAGGCACCGCGTTCCGTCTGCTGAAGCTCTTCCAGCTCACGGGCTACCTGTTCAATCATCTGGGCAAAAGCAGCCAGTTCCTGCGAACTTCCGGGCTGTGTATAATTATAGTGGATTTTAGTGTGAATATTTCTTTATCTTCTATTTACTAACATATGACATGTCATTCACGTCGGATAATGGACCTGCTTAGTGTAGAGTATGTTAAATATGGTATACTTTCAGCAGCATAACCGAAGGAGAACTGGAACCATGGCTGTACGGCACGAGACCGAATTGTATTTACCGATCAAGGACTTTTTTGCCCGTCAGGGCTATGATATTAAGAGTGAAGTCCGCCACTGTGACCTCGTAGGTCTGCGGGAAGGCGATACCGAGCCGCTCATTATCGAAATCAAAAAAACGTTCAACCTTCCGCTGCTGCTGCAGGGAGTTGAACGTCTCAAGCTTAGTAGCAATGTGTATGTAGCTGTCGAGCGCAACCGCGCCAAAAAAGGAGCGCATAATCAGCGCTGGGGCGATCTGACTGATCTCTGCCGCCGTCTGGGGCTGGGGCTGCTGACCGTAACGTTATATAAAACCAAATCTCCATTTATCGAAATTTTATGTGAGCCTGCACGCCTGGAAGTGACAACACGTGCACCGCGCAAAGGCAGCCGAAAACAGCGGCTGCTCAAAGAGCTGTCCGAGCGCAGCGGAGATTATAATCTGGGCGGCAGCACACGCGTACCGCTTATTACCGCCTACCGCGAAAAGGCACTGCGCATAGCGCATGCCTTTGGGGAACAGGATACCCTGTCGCCGCGCCAGCTGCGTGATGCGACGGGTATCGGCACAGCAGCAGCAATTCTGCAGGACAACCATTACCTTTGGTTCGAACGTGTTTCCCGTGGACAATACCGGCTGACTGCTGCAGGCCGACAAGCACTGCTCGATTATGCCCATGTTCTGCAGCCACCTGACCCTGCATCACCGGTTTATCCAACCACATTTACAGAAGAATAGGGTGCAAGCTCCTCTTATCAAGGCCATACTGATCCGCTACCCGATTTCCCCCTTCTCCTGCCGCATCTCTGCGATCACTTCGGAGATCAGATTCATACCAAGCAGCAGTTCATCACGTCCGGGATGGGTAAAATTCAGCCGGATCGCACTGCTGCCTTCGCCGCTGGCATAACAGCGCGCGCCTGGCAGGAAAGAGACCCCTTTCTCAAGTGCCCGGCTCAGCAATGCTTCGCCATCCAGATGATCCGGCAGCTGTGCCCATAGGAACATGCCACCGATCGGAACTTCCACCTCGGTTCCGCGCCAGTTGGGACGCTTGAGCAGTTCCAGCATCAGCTTGAGCCGGATATCGTATTCGCGGTTGAGCATCGTAATATGACTGCCCCAGTCAAAGCGCTGGGACTGCAGCAGACGCAGCAGGATCGCCTGGTTCATCGTACTGGACTGCCAGTCAGCCGTCTGCTTGGCCGCAGACATGACCTGGATCAGATGTTCATCACCGGCAGCCCACCCGATCCGCAGAGCCGGCACAATCGTTTTGCTAAAGGAACCGATATATAGCACATGGTTGCCACCCTGATCGCGATCCAGCTTGAACAAGGTCGGATACCGCTGACGAAACGAACTCACCGGCTCCGAACCAAAATGCAGATCGCCATACGCATCATCCTCGGCGATCAACAGCTCATGCTGCATACAGAGCGCCAGCACGGCCTGTCTTCGTTCCAGACTCCATACCCGGCCTGTTGGGTTGCCAAAGTTTGGCGAGACAAATAGCAGCTTGGGACGATGTATACGGATCATCTCATCGAGACTCTCGGGAATCATCCCCTGCTCATCACAGGCAACATGAATAACCCGCGCTCCCTGCAAATGGAGTACCTGCAGACAGCCGGGCGGCGCCGGAGATTCCACCAGCACAGTCTCTCCGCTATTCACATAGATGCGTACCAGCAAATCAATCGTCTGCTGACTTCCTGACGTTAACAAAATATTGGCCGGATCAACGGTCAACCGCTGATCATGCTTCCAGCGGGCATGCAGCCACTCACGCAGCGCAAGCGAGCCTGCGACCTCTCCATACTGCAATACACGCGGTCCGGCCGAAAATACCGTCCCTGCGGCTTCTCCCAGCTGGGAGAGCGGGAACAGTTCTTCAGCCGGCAGTTCTTCGGCGAGGGATATCCATGATTCACGCCGCTGCCGACTGTCCTCTGAACGAACCGAGAAGGAAGGCATATTGCTGACCCTTGATGCAAATAAGAATTTCACCGTTCCAGCCTCCTGTACGATGCTTTTTCAAGATCATACACCCGAACTTCAATCCAGAGCAACCTTTTTTACCGGACCCGGACGTTCGACTTTGATCACCGGTTCGACAGTTATGGTGGATTCGACAGCCACAATACTTGGATGGGACTCCAGCGCTCCCTTGAATGAAGCCGTATGGGAATACAGCGTATACTTCTCAATCGCCTGTGCACGGCTGCTTACGCCGAGCTTATCATAGATTTTACGCAAATAATTATCGACAGAACGCCGGCTTACACGGATCACTTCTGCGATCTTATCGTATGTAAACCCTTGTGTAATTTGAATCATGATGGAATGCTCAATCTGGGACAGCTCAAAATAACCGTCTGTCGGAATTTCGGCCGGTACCGGTACAACGCCCTGATGCAGCCAGGATAAAGGGATAACCGTCAGTCCCTGTCTCAGCCCGTTAATCAGATGGAGCAGCTGGGCAGGTGAAGATTCTTTGGATAATACGCCGCTTGCGCCCATACTCATCAGACCGGCAAATAAGGATAAATTATTATCGCCTGTCAGTACAATGACATGACTCTCCGTACTGCTGCGCTTGACCTGACGCAAATAATGCTCGGCATTACCCTCGGGCAGCGAGTCATCGAGCAGGATCAGATCCGGCTTGATGCGTGCTGCAAGCTTTACACCCTCCTGAACGGAACTGGCCGTTGCCACAACACTGAGATCGGCCGTTTCTTCCAGTATTAGTTTGGTACCCAGCATTAATGCCGGATGATTATCGATGATGATAACCTTCCAAATGCTCTCCACTTGGACACTTCCTTCCTGTTCATCATGCTTGTTTCTTTTATTACCGTATAGTTACATATCGGTTGGCAGACAATAATTTTTTATGCCATATTTTGCATTTATTCAGTCATTCTGTGGTAGAAATGTCCAAATAAAGTTATATTTCGTTATTTCCTTTTAAAGTATAAAAAAGCCGTAAATACCGCCGATAAGTTCTACAAAAGAGCATAATATTCTGTTCTTTTGCAAAATAGACGGGTCGTAACGTACATGTTAGAATGTATTCTGTTCTGAAAATAATCGTATTATTGAGGTGATTTCAAATGGATACCAAAGCAGAGAGCAGACCACGTGCATCATCGCGTTTCCAGCCGCCAAAAGGGTCCTCTGCCAAATGGTTTTTGTTGTTCTGGATATTGATTATCGTGCTCGGTGCCACCGCAGCCTACCTATACAGCAATCATATGAAGCAGCAGATGATCACGGCCATCAAAGCGGACACCGAGCGCCAGATCGCTGCTCTGCATCAGGACTATGATGCCCGGTTCAAAGACATGTCCAAGGACATGAACGCCCTGCAGAGCAAAGTGGAGTCCTTTAACGAGCTGCTGACCTTTACCAAGGACAATGCCAGCAGCAAGACGGACAACAGCAATAAACTGTACACCCAGCTCAATGAAGTACAAAAGCAGCTCAATACCCTGCAAAAGAAAATGGAGCTGCTCAAATGAACCGGAACGTCAAAATCATCAACCGTTTCTTCATGCTGGCAGCTGCTCCCTTTATCGGAATGCTGATCGTGATGCTGCTGCAGTCCAAATCGGTCACCGTTCCACTGGACCTAAAGCCCTACCAGCCTTCGGCCAGTCTCAGTGAACAATCCAGCAACATTCTGAACACGCTGGATCAAGCGGAAAAGGTCGCTGTACAGACTTCCGCTTCCATAGAGAAAACAACCCGGCTGTATAACAAGACGACTACAGCGATGTCCTCCATCGTGCAGGCCGCTTCCAAACAGGCCGCCCGGCCGGAGCAAATCTATAACCGCCGCATCACGTCCAAACTGGGAGCCGCAAGTGAACGGGTGAACAGCGATAGAATTAATATTGAACTGTACCGCCTCAATCCCGGCACATACAAAGCCTACGCCATGAAAGTCAAGCTGAAGGACCCGCAAGCGATGAAAATGACGCTCGGCAAGGATGCCTACGGCGGCGCCGAGACAACGCTGACGGCCGTACAGCGGTATGGTGCAATCGCCGGCGTTAATGCCGGAGGATTCGCAGATGCAGGCGGCAAGCGCTACCCGCTCAGTACGACCGTATTGAACGGCAGATATCTGAACGGCTTTGAAGCAACTTTCAAGGATCTGTTTTTTGTCGGACTGAATGATTCAGGCAAGCTGATTGGCGGCAAATTTACAAGCAAAGCCAAACTCGATGCACTCAGCCCTTCCTTTGGCGCATCATTCGTGCCTGTACTGATTCAGGACGGCAAGAAAATCCCTATTCCCGCCAAATGGCAAAAAACACCGCTGCGTGCCCCTCGTACGGTGATCGGCAGATACAAAGATGATCAGATTATTATCATCGCTGCAGATGGTTATAACGAAAACGGCAGCTCCGGCGCCACCCTCAAGGAACTGCAGGATAAGCTGTACAAGATGGGCGTCACCGATGCCTACAACCTGGATGGCGGAGGCTCGACTTCACTTATAATGAACGGGCGAGTCGTTAACCGTCCTTCCGATGGCAGTCTGCGTCCGGTAGCCACTAACTTTTTATTTTTCAAATAATGTATGTTCATAACAACAGCCCCTGCTTCCCATCTACTGGTTGCGCACCAGCAGATCAAGGAAGTCAGGGGCTGTTATATTATTCCGTATGATTATTCATTGATTGTCAGTATCTATTGTCTGACCCATTAACCGAACCTGTCTGACAATAAATGTTACTCATTAAATGAATTAGGCATTTTTGGGAATCAAATTCATCTCTGTCACGCACTGTGCACAGATATAGCGCTCTTTGAATTCACTGACTTCTTCCATGGACCCGCAGAATACACATTTTGGACGGTATCTCTCCAAAATAATATGATCGCCCTGTACCAGAATCTCGACCGGATCTCCCTCGTTCATC
Source organism: Paenibacillus wulumuqiensis (assembly GCF_000971965.1). Lineage (GTDB taxonomy): Bacteria > Bacillota > Bacilli > Paenibacillales > Paenibacillaceae > Saccharibacillus > Saccharibacillus wulumuqiensis. Next base: position 54,827 of record NZ_LAQP01000014.1, on the reverse strand, counting down.
TGATATCTTTTACGCAGCGATTTTGGTAACACGATTCTTCCCAACTGATCTACTTTACGTACAACGCCTGCCGGTTTCATACTAGTATACACCTCTCTGTTATTCATTCTGTAGCATTATTGCTAATGCCGGTTGCAGAAGTAACGGGAAAATAAAAGAATCACAAAATTTGGAATATCAGCTATATATTCACTAAATTTCGCTTTTCTTAATATTCTCCACTTACTTCTAGAATCCTGCTAACTTTTACTAATTTCTATTACTTCTTTTAGAAACCATGCTTTTCTCACCGGGAAGCTATGATTACTTCATCCCCGGGAAGTCCAGTTGACGAAGCGCCTCATACACAATAATGGCTGCCGAATTCGAAAGATTCAGCGAGCGTACATTATCGGTCATCGGCATTTTCATGGCAGTATCCGGATTAGCTGCGATTAGCTCGGGCGGCAATCCCTTGGTTTCTTTGCCAAATACAAAAAAGTCACCATCTTGAAACTTAAAATCAGAGTATCTGTTTTTAGCTTTTGTAGTTGCATAGAAAAAGCGATGTCCTTTATAGGTCTTTTGTACTTCTTCAAATGAGTCATGATACTCAATATTGACAGCATGCCAGTAATCGAGACCTGCTCTTTTTAGAGTAGCATCGTCTGTTCTGAAGCCTAAAGGACGTACAAGATGCAGGTAAATTCCTGTAGCTGCGCATGTTCTGGCAATATTTCCGGTGTTAGCTGGTATCTCTGGTTCCACCAATACAATGTGTAGTGCCATAGTTCTGTTTCCACCTTATTTCATAGTACTTTTTGATTATAACCTATCTCGGTAAATTGCGACAGCTTTTGACAAAAAATAGTTGAATTTTTTTTAAAAAAGCCTTCCCTTACGGGAAGGCTTTACCTAATTTACGCAAATATAGAGGTAAAAGTTGCTCCGCTTAACTATTTTTCGCTTGGAAATCTTTCATGAATTCCACCAGTGCCTCACAGCTCGCGTATGGAACCGCATTATAGATCGAGGCACGCAGACCGCCAACGCTGCGGTGACCTTTGAGACCGACAAATCCGGCCTGTTCCGAAGCCTTGGCAAACGCCTTGTCCAGCTCCTCGGAAGGCAGACGGAATGTAATGTTCATATTCGAGCGGCTGGACGTCTCTGCCGCTCCCTTGTAGAAGCTGCCGCTCTGATCGATCGCATCATAGATCAGCGAAGCCTTGCGCTTGTTATTGCGGGCTACGCCTTCCAGGCCGCCCTGCTCCTCGATCCACTTGAGCACTTCGTTGACCATATAGATGGCAAAGGAAGGCGGTGTATTATAGAGGGAATTGTTTTTGAGATGTGTGCTGTAGCGCATAATGGTCGGAATACTTTTCGGTGAATCGGAGAGAAGTTCTTCTCTTGCTATCACAACAGTCACCCCGGAAGGTCCCAGATTCTTCTGAGCACCGGCATAGATCATACCGAACTGACTCATATCAAGCGGACGGCTCAAGATATCGCTGGACATATCCACGATCAGCGGCACATTACCGGTATCCGGGAACTGCTTGTACTGGATACCGCCGATCGTCTCATTGGAAGTAACATGCAGGTATGCCGCATTATCGGGGATTTGAATATCTTCCAATGCAGGGATCTGCATATAGTTCTGCGCTTCCGAGGAAGCCGCCACATGCGTCTCACCGATCAGCTTGGCTTCGCTGATCGCCTTGTCCGCCCAGCTGCCTGTAGCAACATAGCTGGCTGTCTGACCTTCACCGAGCAGGTTCATCGGCAGCATGGCAAACTGCGTGCTTGCGCCGCCCTGCAAGAACAACACTTTGAACCCTTCCGGATTACCCAGCAGAGATAACAGACGCTGCTGTGCTTCATTATGTACGGCCTCATAGACGGCACCACGGTGAGACATCTCCATGATGGACATTCCGGTACCCTGATAGTCTACAAACTCTTTCTGCGCGCGTTCCAGCACTTCCAGCGGCAGCGCAGCCGGTCCGGCATTAAAATTATAAGCTCTCTTGGTCATCTCTTTTCTCCACCCTTTCAATTCAGCGTTGCACCTTTAATCCGTTAATATGATGATGTCAGGTTTGTGATAATTATCGATATGATATCAGCAATTCCCGGGGCGGGCAAGTGCTTTTGTCACTATGGTACTTTGTAGGACCATATATTTATTTCATTTAAAAAATCCTCCGGAGCAGCAGTTCCGGAGGATTCTAAAACCAGAAGGTTTAGTTGAAATAGATTGAATCAGCGAATTAGCAATCGTAGTACAGGCTGAATTCGTGTGGATGTACACGGATGGCTACATCTTTGGCTTCAGCACGTTTGAAGGCAATGTAGTTGACGATGAAGTCTTTGGTGAATACGCCACCTTCTGTCAGGAACTCGTGGTTTTTCTCGAGTTCGTCCAGTGCTTCCTCCAGGGAAGCCGGTACACTGCGAATGCCTGCTTTGTCTTCATCAGACAGCTCGTAGATGTTTTTGTCAAAAGGACCGTATCCGAGTTCACGAGGGTCCATTTTCTTCTTAATGCCATCCAGACCTGCCATCAGCATCGCGGAGAAGGCCAGGTAAGGGTTAGCCGTGGAATCCGGTGTACGGAATTCGATACGACAGCCTTTTGGTGTAACGGAAGCGATAGGGATACGCACCGCTGCAGAACGGTTACCTTTGGAGAATACGAGGTTAACCGGTGCTTCGTAACCAGGAACGAGACGTTTGAACGAGTTGGTGCTCGGGTTGGTCAGTGCGATCAAGGCCGGAGCATGGTACAGGATACCGCCCAGGTAATGCAGTGCCATTTCGCTCAGGTTGGCATAGCCGCCTTTTTCGAAGAACAGCGGCTTGTCACCGTCAAAGATCGATTGGTGAACGTGCATTCCGCTACCGTTGTCGCCAAACAGCGGCTTCGGCATGAATGTTGCTGTTTTGCCGTATTGTTGTGCGGTGTTATGCACGATGTATTTGTATTTCAGCAGGTTGTCTGCTGTGCAGCGCAGTGTGTCAAAGCGGAAGTTGATCTCCGCCTGGCCGGCAGTCGCCACTTCGTGGTGATGACGCTCGATTTTGAGGCCCGCTTCTTCAAGCAGACGACACATTTCACTGCGGATATCCTGCTGGGAGTCTACCGGAGCTACAGGTACATATCCGCCTTTTTTACGGATTTTGAAGCCCATGTTGCCGCCTTCTTCAGTGCGGTTGCTGTTCCAGAAAGCTTCGTTGGAATCTACAGAGTATGTAGATTGATTCATGCCGCTATGATAACGAACATCGTCGAAGATGAAAAATTCGGATTCAGGGGCAAAGAACGCCGCCGTACCTACACCGCTGGATTGCAGATACTCTTCTGCTTTCTCAGCAATGCCGCGAGGGTCACGCTCATAGCGATCTCCGTCCGGTGTGTAGATATTGCACATTACGTTCAGTGTTGGGTGAGCGGTAAACGGATCAACGAATACGGATTCGGGATCTGGCATCATGACCATATCCGATTCTTCGATTCCGCGGAAACCAGGAATGGAAGAACCATCAAAAGCTACACCATTTACAAAAGTCTCCTCATCCACTTCAGAAGCTGGCAAAGAGATATGGTGTGCACGTCCAGACAAATCCACAAAACGGAAATCAAACCACTCAATATTGTTTTCTTGTGCGAGTTTCAATACATTTTCTACCGGCATTTGTACTTTCCTCCCCAAATTTCCGAACATTACAACTTTTTCTGATGTACAATGTTCATTTTCTCGTTTTTTTTCTTTCGTCATTATAAAACTTAAAACCTGACATCGTCAATAGCCATGTCAGATATTTCTGGATTCAATGTAAGATATACTTACACATTACAGCTTACCAAAAAAGAATTCGGCTCGTCAATTCTGCTCCAGAAATACTGTATTACCACCATGCTTTAACGCGTCGAATCAATGTTTAAAAGGCATCATACTTCATCTGCACGGAAACTACAAGTACCGCTTTTTAATATTTTCCGGTTCAATCGACGCTGCCCCCAGCAGCAGCACGGCTTTATCATACTTGGCAACAGCGTCTAAATTTTCTGCTGCTGCCGGTGAATCCATGCGTTTCCCACCTGCTCAATCCTGGAGAGATCCATGCCAAAAAGACCGATTCCTGATGGATACCGGCCTTTTAAAAATGAGTTGATTTACAATTAATTTATCTTACAGAAATAGATGCAGCTATCGATTAAGGCTGCAGCTGCGGAATAAACGATTCTGCCGGTGCTTTGGGCGTGGCAAAGCTCTTGCCAATGATCGGAGACAGCCGTTCCAGTTCACGCAGCAGACGAGCGAATTGATCCGGGAAAAGGGACTGCACACCGTCACCGGTCATGGAGTTGTCCGGGTCCGTATGCATCTCAATAATCAGACCATCTGCGCCGGCAGCTACGGAAGCGCGGGTCATCGGCTCCACCAGCTCGCGCCGTCCGGTGCCATGACTTGGATCGGAAATGACCGGCAGATGGCTGAGATGCTGCAGGACAGGGATAGCCGACAGATCCAGCGTATTGCGTGTGTAGGACTCAAACGTACGTATGCCACGCTCGCACAGCATTACGTCCGGATTGCCGCCGGCAAGAATGTATTCGGCCGCATTCAGCAGCTCATCATAGGTCGCACTGAACCCGCGCTTGAGCAGTACCGGTTTGCGGACTTCGCCCAGCTTGCGCAGCAGATCAAAATTCTGCATATTACGTGTACCCACCTGCAGAATATCGGCGTATTCGGCGCAGATATCCACGTATTCCGGTGTCATCACTTCCGTAATGGTCAGTAGGCCGTGCTTTTTGCCTGCTTCAGCCATCATGATCAATCCTTCAACGCCGACTCCCTGGAAGCTGTATGGTCCGGTACGTGGTTTAAACGCACCGCCGCGCAGCACCTGTCCTCCTGCCGCCTTGACGAGCCTTGCAATTTCATCGATCTGTTCTGCGGATTCGACTGCGCACGGACCGCCCATGACCACGAGTTCACCGCCGCCGATTTTGACATCACCTATCTGGATTACCGTGTTTTCCGGATGAAATTCACGGCTGGCCAGTTTGTACGATTTGGATACTTTCTCTACCTTTTCCACACCGGGTAGCTGCTGCAGACGCTCTACCAGCGCAGGCTTGACCGTGCCGATCATGCCGACCACCGTATGATCGGATGCATGGGACACATGCGCCTGTACACCCTCCTGCTCAATAACTTCGACAATGCGATTCAGCTGCTCACGTGCAGCCTGTTTGGATACGATAGCGATCATATATATTCTTCCTTTCTCGTTTGAAATTAATGATGGGCCAAGCTCTATGATCCGGCAGGACAGTCAGCCGGATATCTTCGACTCTTTGCTAACTTGAATAATCTGGATACTTCTAAAGTACAGCTTATGATAGAATCCTCCAGCTTGTAAGACAGGTCGCAGATACAGCCTAAAGCGCTCTGCGGGCGGGCTGTCATAACTTTAATGACAGACTTTCACACCTAACTTTAACACTTGTTCGCTTTTAAGCTTTTTAGCTTTTAATCACTAAAGCAAATATACAAGAGATTACCCTTCATGTCAAGTCGGTATATTCCCTATTTAAATAGAAGTAACGCTGTTACATAATGCAAAAACTTATACGTATTATCTAAACATAATTGCCCCGAAAATAAAAGAAAAGTGCCTGTTCTTTTGCAGAACAGACACTTCTTTCTTACAAATTAATGAACTTCATAACGGACGATCCGCGATTAATGACGTACCGGCTGATTGGTTGTTCTGCCTTTTTTCTCGCGTACCGGCGGAAGCAGACGGTTCGGATTCACCGTACGCACAATCTCCCAGGTCGATGGATCATTATTATCGTACTGCTCCAGATAACTGATCACTTCCTTGGTGATCGGCGTCGGGGTGGAAGCTCCTGCCGTTACCGCTACACGAGACTTGCCTTTGAGCCATTCCAGATTCAGCTCGGTAATATCGGAGATGCGGTACGCGGTTACACCGGCGATCTGCTCGGATACCTGAGCCAGACGGTTGGAGTTATTACTGCGCGGGTCACCGACGACGATGACCAGTTCTGCCTGTCCTGCCTGCTCGGCGACCGCTTCCTGACGGACCTGAGTCGCCAGACAGATTTCATTATGAACTTCGGCTCCCGGGAACTTCTCCAGCAGTTTCTTCATAATAATGCGAATATCCCACTGGCTCATCGTTGTCTGATTGGTAATCAGAATACGCTCGCCGGAAATATTCAACTGCTCAATCTCTTCTTCCTTTTCGATCAGGAATACATCATTCGGTGCGACACCAATTGCACCTTCCGGTTCGGGGTGTCCTTTTTTGCCGATATAGATAACCTGATAGCCTTCAGCTGTCTTGTCACGAATCAGATCATGGGTACGTGTTACGTCCGGACAGGTAGCATCGACCGTTGTCAGGCCTTTCTCACGAGCCAGGCGACGCACTTCGGGAGATACACCATGGGCGGTAAAGATCACCGTACCGGTATCCACCTGCTCCAGAATCTCTACCCGGTTGGGACCATCCAGTGTGATAATGCCCTGATCCTCAAATGCTTTGGTCACATGACTGTTATGCACAATCATGCCCAGTATATAAATCGGTCGCGGCAGATCAAGGTTCTGTGCGGCCTGCTGTGCAATCACCATAGCGTCAACGACACCATAACAGTATCCACGTGGCGCAATTTTCACAATTTCCATATGAGCTTAACACCTGCTTTCTGGGGTTTGCTTCACTTCAAGCAATACCACCATTATACTCCATAAATAGGTATGCAGGAAAGGTGAACCGTCTTCCAATCGGCATCTTCCCTGCAGTTGGTAAAGATGTCTACTCCGGCTTTTCCGGTTTGGCAGGTTTCGACGGCTTGCGTCTGAATTCCCTTTTGGAAGATTTCTTTTCTTCCTTGTTTATTTCCGGTATTTCCAGTATCTCTTCTTCCGGTGCCAATGTACGCGGGAGAATCTGTCCGTCCACCGGTACTGCCGCAAGCGGAAGCCAGATGACGAATGTGGTTCCTTTGCCTTTAGCGGTGATCACTTCCACCGAACCTTCATGCTCATCGATAATCCATTTGGCGATCGATAATCCCAGTCCGGTTCCCGGCGTTACACCGCGCGACTCATCCGCCCGGTAGAAGCGTTCAAAAATATGCGGTACTTCTTCCTGATCCATCCCGATCCCGGAGTCGGTAATACGGATACCAATCTGATCTTCGTATAACACGGTATCCAGCGATACGATACCCTCAGGTGTGTATTTAAACGCATTTTCAATAAAGATAAACAGCATCTGCTGCAAATAGTCCTTGTTGCCATAAATAAAGTATTCCTGCAGGCTCGACGTATCGGCAGGCTGCCAGTCGGCACGATGAGGTATAAACTGTGCACGGCGCACGACTTCTTCCACCAGTTCGGCTGCAGGCAAGCTCTCCTTGGCAATCATCTGTCCGGCATCGGCTCTCGCCAGGGACAGCATATCATTTACGAGCCGGCTCATGCGCTTGGATTCGTCTGCAATATCATTGATCGCTTCCATAGACATTTGTTTGAGACTCTCTTCATCCAGATGAGGCGCTTCATGCGGCTTTTTGTTCCATGCCTTTTGCAGCAGATCGACATTGCCACGGATCGTCGTGAGCGGTGTACGCAGTTCATGCGATGCATCCGATACGAACCGGCGCTGCGCGGTATACGCTTCGGCCAGATCTTTGTAAAAGGTCTCTGTCCGGCTGAGCATGCCGTTGACCGTGCTGATCAGCTGACCGATCTCATCGTTGGGACCATCATAATCAATACGGACACTGAGGTCTCTGCCGTTCTGGATCTGATTGGCTGCCTTGATCACTTTGCCGATCGGCGCCATCGATTTGCGGGCGAGGAACAGACCGAGCGTAAAGGCGATAAACAACGTTGCCAGAGACCCGACGATCAGAGTCACCCGCAGGTCGTCAAACAGCTGATGAGCATCCGTCATGTCTGCTGCGATGATCAATACACCGAGCAGCTGTGCCTTTCCGTCGTCATCGATCGCACCGGGAATACCTGCATAGGCTACCAGATAGGAACGTCCGTTGTAGTCAATTTGTCTGAGGTCATCCGGGATTTTGTTGGCTGCCGGAATCTCCAGGAAGCCCCCGTTATATGAAATATCCTTACTGCTGTCCGTATAATTTCCGAGCTTGATTCGGAACCCCGACTCCAGCAGGCGGTTATAATCTTTGCGCGAAGGGGCCATATCGACATGCCCCTCGCTATCCGGCATACTGACCGCTACCTGTATGCGGCTGATCTGATCATTCAGCCGATTGCGCAGCTCCTGATACGTATTGAAGTAAACAAAGGTATATATAGCAACACTGAACAGCATCAACGTCACCGCTAATATGCCGGAATACCATACTGTCAGTCTTAAGCGTATTGACATACTGTTAGTCCTTTCTTCAGCTGTTGCTTCTCAGAATATAACCGGCGCCCCGAATCGTCTGAATCAGCCGCTTGCCGCCGTGCTCTTCTGTTTTCTGGCGGAGCATGGCAATATAGACTTCCAGCACATTGGACTCTCCGCTGTAGTCATATCCCCATATTTTATCCATAATCAGATCTCGCGACAGCACCCGCTTCGGATTCTGCATAAACAGATGCAGCAGTTCAAATTCCTTGGCTGTCAGCTCCAGCCGTTGTCCGTCTCGCATCACTTCGCGTGCATCCGGATCGAGACTCAGATCTTCAAACGTCAGACGGCTGCTGCTCGGATTGTTCGTATCCGGTTTGCGGCGCAGCAGAGCGCGCACCCGAGCCAGCAGTTCCTCCAGTGCGAACGGTTTGACCAGATAATCATCAGCCCCGGCATCCAGTCCCTTGACCCGGTTCTCCACTTCGTCCTTGGCGGTCAGCATCAGGATCGGCACCGAACTGCCGGCTTCCCGTACGCGGCGGCACACTTCGAATCCATCCACCTGCGGCATCATGACATCCAATACCATTAGCGCCGGATCATTTTCCAGCATTTGATTCAACCCTTCCGCACCATTGGATGCGGTCAGCACTTCGTACCCTTCAAAAGCCAGGCCCCGGCGGAGCATGGATATAATTTTCTCATCGTCATCAATAATTAGAATAGTCGGTCTCATGGCTTGTTCTCCTTCGGACAGGTTTATGGGCTATAGCAGCATATCCTGTGTTATTCGATAGTTAGTTCCATTGTATCAATGAATGGATAAATACACTATAGCCGCACAAAAGGCGGAAAGGAATATCCCTTCCGCCTCCAATCTATAGTTACCGGATGCAGTCATTGATCCGGATCATGAAATATGAGGTACTGCAAAATGCCTGTTTATATGCCTGCTTGCTTGGTATGAAGCCCTGATCTTATTGTCCGCTACCGGAGCCGTTCATGGTGTTCTCATAGTTATTGCGGTCGCCGATTTTCACTTTGACCTGCGACGATTTGCCGTCACGAATAATATTCAGGGTCACGGTATCCCCTACCGACAGCTTCTGGATCGCTGCAATCAGATCCTGGCTGTTGGAGTAATTGGTGCCGTTGATTCCGGTGATGACATCATAAGAGCGCAGATCTGCCTGGTAGGCAGGAGATCTGTACAGTACTTCGGTCACGACAGAGCCGCTGGTTGTATCAATGCCCAGCTGCTGGGAAATCTCCGGAGTCAGCGTCATCAGAGAAGCTCCGATAAATGGAACTGGTGTAGCCGGAATTTCCTTGCCATTTTTGAGTTTGTCCACTACCTGGGATACTACATTGGATGGGATCGCAAATCCGATACCCTGTGCTCCCTCGCTCACCGCAGTATTGATACCGATAACCTGGCCGTTCATATTGAGCAGCGGTCCACCGGAGTTACCAGGGTTGATGGAAGCATCGGTTTGCAGCAGATGTTGGTAGTTTGTTGACTGACCATTGGATGCATCGGAGGCAGTGATTTCACGTTCTTTTGCACTCAGTACACCTGCGGTCACCGTATGATCGAATCCCTGTGGGTTACCAATTGCCACTACCCAGCTGCCGATTGTCATATTATCGGAATTGCCGAGGGAGATATAAGGGAAGTCGGTCTCGCCTTCGGTCGGTTCAATTTTCAGAACGGCCAGATCGAGGTCATCGCTTTTACCCATCAGTTTGGCTTCATAAGGTGTTTTGTTATTTTCCAGCGTTACCTGAATAACATTCGCTTCACCTACGACGTGGGCATTAGTCAGAATATAACCGGTTTTATCGAAAATAAACCCGGAACCGATACCGAGCGGTGTTAGTGAACTGGATGAGCCGTTACCACTGCCACTACCATTTCCACTGCCGCCGTAGCCTCCACCATTGCCACCGCCGCCTTCTCCCTGATCACCGAAGAAGAAACGGAACATCGGATCACTGTACGGGTTACTGCCGCTGCCCCCACTGCTGGAGCGGGAATTGGAGTAGGTCTCGATTTTGACGACTGCCGGACTCGCTGTTTTGGCTACATCCGCCACATCTGCAGAACCTGCCGGAAGAGCAGCTTGTGTAATTCCACTGCTGGGTGGAGTCGTTGCTGTTGTTGTAGCAGCGCTGCTTACAGCTGGAGCATCCGGGGTGAACAGATTTGCACGATCTGCACCATACATTCCTGCTGTCATGACGATCATGCCTGCCAGCACGGAAGCCACTACTGTTTTTACGGGGCTTTTCGGTTTGTTGTATTGGAACTGGGCTGGCTTGCGACCGCCGGCATCTCCGCCGCTGCCATTGTAGCCATTGCCATTGTAGTTGTTATGGATGTTGTTCAGTGGATCTGTATTGTCGCTGCGATGATTGCTTCCGGGGGCGGAGCTGTAGATTGGTTGTACAGGCTGAGGAGGAGTTACCTCTACATCTCTTGCTGCCGGCACCGATTCCTGATAGGATTCTGTCGGCTGTTCTTTGTCTTTGTTAAAGGATTGGAATGGACCGTAGGAATAATAGTGTGATTGTCCATTGTTAGTGCCCGCTTCGTTCGAATTTGCTGTATTTTGGTTTTGGCTGCCAGATTCCGAGCCGTTATTCAATTCATTTCTGTTCTTGTCTTCCATGAAGATAACCTCCCAAATTCCCATGATATGAATGCCGCGTGTATGTCTCACTTGGTACATTCTTATATTCGCTTATTAACCTTAATTGCACATTAAAAACAATTAAAAAGATAATAAATCCAAGGTCAATAATTGAATTTTCATGGAAAAGAGGGAATACCTGCGATTTGCGCGATCAGAGGCTGTTATGCTTCATTATACGGGCGCATTATTAATATTGGGTCACCCATCCTTTGCGATGGGCATAGATGGCCAGCTGGGTACGATCTTCCAGTTCGCACTTCATCAGCAGGTTGCTGACATGCGTTTTGACCGTTTTGATGCTGATATGTAATTCTTCCGCGATTTCCTTATTGCTGAGTCCTTCGGCGATCAGCATAAGCACTTCACGTTCACGGCCGGTCAGGTCGGAAGCTTCTTCCTGCACAGAACTGCGCTGGCGAATACCGCGGGTGAGCGCCTGGGAAATGTCTCCTGTCATGACTGGCATTCCGCGGCTCGCTCCCTGAAGAGCATAGATCAGCTCTTCGGCAGAGACGGTCTTCAGAATGTAACTAACTGCTCCCGCTTCAATCGCCTCCACGACCATGTCGTCTTCCAAAAAGCTCGTTAAAATGACGATTTTTAGATGCGGATAGCTCTTGAGAATGCATCGGGTCGCTTCAACACCATTCATCACCGGCATCATCATATCCATCAGAATCAGATCCGGCATCTCTGTATCTGCATACTGATCCAGCAGATCGATCACCTGCTGGCCGTTGGCCGCTTCGGCGATTACTTCAAATTGTTCCTCCAGCATCAGATATGTTTTCAGCCCCATCCGCACCATATCATGATCGTCAGCCAACAATATTTTGATCTTGTTCACGCTCATTCACTCCCCTGGAATTGGTATCAAACTTGGGAATATGGATACGGATGGTCGTTCCCGCTCCAGGCGTACTGATAATCTCCGCCTGCCCGCCCAGCTTCTCCGCACGCTCCGACATGATGGTCAGTCCATAGGAACCCTGCTTGTGTATGCCCAGATCAAACCCTTTGCCATCATCACTAATATGAAGGGCGATATGATGAGGCTCTTCCTGCAGCGACAGACTGACAATCGTAGCATCCGCATGTTTGACGATGTTGGCGAGTGCCTCCTGAATAATGAGAAAAAGCTGACGCTCCTTGGCCTCAGTCAATTCCCCACTTAGTTCAATATCCTGCATGCCCTTGAGTCCATTGTGACGGCAGTAATCCGGAAACCAGACATCCAGCGCTTCGGGCAGGGATCGTCCTTCCAGTTCCATCGGGCGCAGCTGGGTAATCAGCGCACGCATCTGCTTCTGGGCCAGCTGGGACATCTGGATCAGCTGCTCCATTACAGCGCGGGCCTGCTGCTCATTGCGCTCCAGCACTTTGGGCAGAGAGGACGCCGACATATGAATGGCAAACAGCTGCTGGCTGACCGAATCATGCAAATCTCTGGCCATTCTCCGTCTTTCTTCCAGTACGGCAGTCTCTGTCTCCCGTGTACGCTCCATTACATCCCGCTCACCGAGCTGCTGCAAAATATGCATTTTGCGTTCAACCGTGCCCATCATCTCATTGAACTCCTGATGTACACGGTTAAATGAGGCATCTTCACTCGGTCCCATACGAGTGTTAAAGTTGCCTTTGGCCACCTGGGTCATCTTGAGATGCATATAATCGATTCGCCGCTGTACCCGCTGACCGGCCACATATCCGGCGACAAGCGAGACCACGATCAGTCCGCCAAAATAATAGAAGGAATTATCCGGCAGATACTGCAGATTGGAACTCCGGCTCAGCGCCAGATAGATCATGCTGGACATCAGAATGCCAAACATTCCGAAAAATCCAATCAATTCCCATTTCAGGTTATTGAACCATTTTGTTCTCATCGCTTATCATCCCACCCGACTGATTACAATATCTCCAATAAATACACTCACTGTAATCTCCACACGCTTGCCGACCGACTCGTAATCTGCTGTTTCCTTGTTGATATGACTCATAAATCCTTCGGTCATATCGCTGAGAATATTCATGTCTCCGATAAAGGAATTACCCTGTGCCTTGAAAGCCACTTCCACACCACTCGGAATAAATACTTTAACATCTCCGATAAAAGCGGAAATGGTCACCGGGGTCACGCCATAAGGAATCTGGGCTCTTGTCAGGTCCAACATGGTATCCCCGATAAAATGCGAGATATTCAGCGGTTTGAGTTCAAAGTACTCTTTGCCGATATGCACATCTCCGATAAATCCCGACCGCTGCTCTGCATGACGGTGTCTGGAGCTGCAGCTTCTTCCTTTATGATACTGCTTCCATTGCTCATGATGCCACTGCTTATTTTGGCGGGCTCCATTCATTTGCTGTCTGATCTGCTGTTTGAGCTGCTTTTTGAAACGGCGCTTATCCTCTTTCCAGTCACCTGTAGATGGATAATCATAGTAAGATGCAGGCGGTGGCGTACTCTGTTCATAAGGCCCTTTGTCCTGAAAAGCCGGATCGTGCCGATATGCCCGCTCGGATGGCTCCTGATACTGCTGTCCGAATCCCTGCCGCGGCTCTGCGTCCGGCGGTGTCGGTGTGCCCATTTTCTCGTTAAACAGATCGTCCAGCGGAGAAGATACAGGCGGAGGCGGCGGTGCGCTGTAGGAAGGCTCCGGTGTCTCCGGCGGCTGATGCTGATCATGGCGACGACGCTTTTCCTTTTTGCCAAACAATATTTTCACACCGGCAGCCACGAGGAATACCGGCAGCAGGAAGCGGATCATCTCGCCCATCGAGTAATCGTAAAATCCAAGATTGCGTCCGAGGAAATATCCACCCAGAATGGTCATGATCCAGCCGCCGACGTCTTTTTTGCATTTGAACAGCAGCTCATTCAGGCCGATCTCCAGCAGAATCAACGGCCATAACAGGTAAAGTACATCACTGAGACCCCATTCGATCATATTCATCCGATTCAGGAGGAAAACAATGCCGACCCCGATCAGGGACAATCCCCAGAAGGTTTTACGAAACATATATCTGTTCATATCCGTTCCTCACTTTCCTGTATTCCAGCTCAATCTGTATGTCTTATACGTAGTGTACCTGCAAATTCGTCTTCATCATAGCGGCAGCAGGATGAAAGTGTACTCGGTCTGCAGACCGAGACGCCTGGCAGCTGCTGATGGGTTATACAGCTGTGCGATAAATTTGCTGCAGGGCAACCGGGGATACGGCATAGCAAAAACCCCGATTCCTGTATAACAGGATCGGGGTTGCGTAGACTCTCTACCCACTGTATATCCGCTCTGTTGGCAATCAATGCACAACCGAACCGATAACTACCAAGAGGAATGATTTTAGAAAATGGTACGGTCTGCGATCTGCTGGCTCAGCAGCTTGGCTGCTTCTTCCAGTGGCATGGTGCCGATATCGCCTTCGCCGCGTTTGCGGACCGAGACGCTGTTTGCGTTCATCTCGTTCTCACCAATAACGAACATATAAGGGATTTTCTCCAGCTGGGCTTCACGGATCTTGTAGCCAAGCTTCTCGTTGCGCAGATCGGCTTCAACCGTAATGCCGCTCAGACGCAGCTGATCTTCGACTTTGCGTGCATAATCGTCAAATGCGGTCGATACCGGAATGACTTTGGCCTGTACAGGGGACAGCCACAGCGGCAGCGCACCGATAAAGTTCTCCAGCAGGAAGGCTGTGAAGCGCTCCATTGTACTGATTACACCACGGTGAATAACGACCGGACGATGTTTCTGTCCATCATCTCCGATATATTCCAGTTCAAAGCGTTCCGGCAGCAGGAAGTCCAGCTGTACGGTAGACAGCGTCTCTTCTTTGCCCAGTGCGGTACGGATCTGCACGTCCAGCTTCGGACCATAGAATGCCGCTTCGCCTTCGGCTTCGAAGAACGGCAGTTCCAGTTCTTCCACAACTTCACGCAGCATACGCTGAGACATTTCCCACATTTCGTCGTTCGGGAAATATTTCTCGGTATCCTGCGGATCGCGGTAGGACAGACGGAAGCGGTATTCTTCGATACCGAAGTCTTTGTATACCTGCTGGATCAGCTGGATAACACGGGCGAATTCGTCCTTGATCTGATCCGGACGTACGAACAGATGCGCATCATTCAGTGTCATCGCACGTACACGATGAAGTCCTGTCAGCGCGCCGGACATTTCGTAGCGGTGCATCATGCCCAGCTCGGCAATACGGATCGGCAGATCACGGTAGCTGCGCAGATCGCTCTTATACACCATCATGTGATGCGGGCAGTTCATCGGGCGCAGTACGAGTTCTTCGTTGTCCATGGACATGACCGGGAACATATCTTCCTGGTAATGCTCCCAGTGACCGGAAGTTTTGTATAACTCGACATTACCGAGTACCGGCGTATAGACGTGGCTGTAGCCCAGTTTTTCTTCCAGATCGACGATGTAACGTTCGAGTGTACGACGCAGCTTGGCACCGTTTGGCAGCCAGATCGGCAGACCCTGACCTACGAGTGAGGAGAATGTGAACATCTCCAGCTCTTTACCAAGTTTGCGGTGATCGCGTTTCTTGGCTTCTTCCAGGAAATGCAGATGCTGTTCCAGTTCCGGCTTTTTGTTAAAAGCTGTTCCGTAGATACGCTGCAGCATTTTATTTTTGCTGTCACCGCGCCAGTAAGCACCGGCTACGCTCAGCAGTTTGAATACTTTCAGCTTGCCTGTGGAAGGTACGTGCGGTCCACGGCACAGGTCGAAGAATTCACCCTGGTCATACAGGGTAATGATGCTGTCTTCCGGCAGTGCCTCGATCAGTTCGATTTTGTAAGGATCTTCGAGTCCACGGAAAATCTCCAGCGCTTCCGCACGGCTCACTTCACGGCGTGTGATCGGCAGATTCTCGTTTACGATGCGTTCCATTTCCTTCTCGATCTTTTGCAGATCTTCCGGGTTCAGGGAATGCTCCAGATCCATATCGTAATAGAAGCCATCTTCGATAACCGGGCCTACGCCCAGCTTCACTTCTTTGGCACCGAACAGACGCTTAACCGCCTGTGCTGTCAGGTGGGCCGTACTGTGACGGATCACTTCCAGGCCGTCCGGGCTGTCCGCCGTTACGATCTCGACCAGTGCACCGTTGTGCAGAGGAGTGTTCAGGTCAACGACGATACCGTCGAGCTTACCTGCCACCGCGTTTTTGAACAGACTTTTGCTGATCGAAGATGCGACATCTCCGATATTGTTTCCTTCTTCATACTGACGAACAGAGCCGTCAGGCAATTTGATTTCAATAGCCATGGTAAGTGTTCCTCCTTGTGAAAGTTACTTCTTTGATTCATTAAAACAACAAAAAACGCCCGTCCCGGTAAAGGGACGAGCGTTGTAGTATATATGCCCGTGGTTCCACCCTGATTTGATTCTGGTAACAGTGCTGTATGCGTCTGATCGGCTCCGGTTCCTTTGGAATGTAAAAGGGATGATTGGAGGAACAAACTAGCGGCTGCTGGACAGAATCCTTCATTGCATCGGGTAACGGTGATGAACCGATGGAGCTTACTGCCGGACTTATGTAGCATCGATCGCCGGGTTCAACATCATAGCTCGGAAGTGGTAAGGTCATAGCTGTCACGGGAGGAAATTGCAGCGTGTTGATTTCCCTCTCTCTAACCGGACGGTTCCATGCCTCGTGTCTTCGTCATTGCTCATGTATTCATTTTGATTGCTGTGCTTCAATCATTATAAAAGTGTGATCCATACGCGTCAAGCATTCTGCACGAATTGTTACTTTACATGGGGATAAGAGAATGTGTATGGATACAGAATAGTGGATATTCCTATTCAAAAGTAATCTGCTTGACTACCTTTTCCTCAAAGCTGCGGACGGTAAATGTGCTGCCTTCCAGGATGCCGTAGGAATGCGGGTAGTCTTCTTTGGGCAGAGCGATCGAACCCGGATTAAGCAAATAGATGCCATCCCGCTGCTCGGCTACCGGGATATGGGTATGCCCCTGGATAAACACATCTCCCGGCTTTAGCTGCGGCAGATGTTCCATGCTGTAGCCATGTCCGTGAGTGACATAGATTTTGCGGGATTCATGATAAAGGATAACATAATCGCCCATCATCGGGAACTGCAGCAGCATCTGATCGACCTCTGCATCGCAGTTGCCCCGCACGGCAATTACCTGATGCCGGTAGCGATTGAGCGTATTGGCCACTTCGGCCGGATTGTACTCATGAGGCAACGGATTGCGGGGACCGTGGTACATATAATCGCCGAGCAGAACGATCTGTCCCGGCTTCTCCTGCTCCACTTTCTCGATCGCACGGTTCAGCCAGTACAGGGAACCATGGATATCGGAGATGAACATAATTTTCATTACTATACCTCCTCGGGATGGATGAATTTTGAAACGCATGTGCATATGGACTTTTCGAGCAGCTATTATATAGTAGGTGGTTCTTCATATATAATGTAGCACAATGTCATGAAATGAACTAAGGACCCTATCAAAAAGGCTCTGTAACCCGATTATGGATTACAGAGCCTTTGTCTTGTCTGTATGAAAGGGAAATCAAGCTGCTCCCTGATTAGTTCTGCATAATAAAATCACGCTGGATTTTTTGGCTCTCATCGTCAAATACTCTAAGAATATTGTACTTGGTATCGCGCTGTGCAGGAATTTTGCCTGCTGCACGAATGATGTCCAATGTCTGCTCAATATTGACCTTATGCGTTGTACCTGCAGCGGATACGACGTTTTCTTCCATCATCGTGCTGCCAAAGTCATCGCAGCCATAGCTCAGCGACAATTTGCCAACTTCCGGTCCCATTGTTACCCAGGAAGACTGGAAGTGCTTGATGTTATCCAGCACGATGCGGCTGATCGCCACGTTTTTGAGATACTGCTCCGGCGTCTGTTTCTCTGCCTTCATATTGGTGTTATCCGGCTGGAATGTCCAGGAGATAAACGCCAGGAAGCCTTCGGAATCGTAGCCGTTCTGGATACATTCATCCTGGGCTTCGCGAACACGCAGCAGATGCAGCGCGCGCTCTTCCATGGATTCGCCAAAGCCGATAACCATCGTCGCAGTCGTATTCATGCCTACTTTGTGTGCTGTCTGCATCACGTCCATCCAGTCGCGCCATGATCCTTTGAGGCGACTGATTTTGCGGCGGGTACGGTCATCCAGAATCTCGCCGCCGCCACCTGGCAGGGAATCAAGGCCTGCTTCGTGAATCGCGCGGATCGTATCTTCCATCGACATGCCGGACAGCTGCTGCATTTTCATAATCTCTGCCGGGGAGAAGGAATGCATGGTGATATTCGGGAAATGTTCTTTGATTTTGCGCAGGATATTCAGGTAGTATTCGAAAGGCAGGTCAGGGTTCACGCCGCCCTGCATCAGAATCTCTGTGCCGCCTACATCTTCGGTTTCCTGAATCTTTTGCAGGATCACTTCGTCAGGCAGTACATACCCTTCGGCAGAACCGGGACGACGGTAAAACGCACAGAAACGGCAAAATACGTCGCATACATTGGTGTAATTGACGTTACGTCCGATAACAAAAGTGGTGATCGGATCAGGGTTTTTGCGAATCATCAGCTGGTTCGCGGTATGGCCCATTTTCTCGATCTGATCGGATTCATATAGTGCAATAGTATCTTCCAGGTCCAGACGTCCACCTTGCAGGGCTTTTTCCAGGATATGATCTACTGTATTCATATTATAGCCTCCCTATAACCTATTTCAGGCATCAAGGTATGATGTCGAAAAGTAAATTGGATGTTGTTCTGTTCATATTCCAGTAATGTCATATACCCGCTATATCTAAAAATTAAAATAATTTCGATAGCGACATGACTTATCGTAACATATTTCACATTTGAAAAATAGGCATGGAAATGACAGTCCGGTGATTTTTGCGATAAAAATACAATTTCCGCAACATATTACAGAAGCTTTCTTCCTACTAGCAACCGGATCAAAATCGGAAGGGTCTGATTCCAACTCATCGGCATCCTTTTTGCATATATACTCCGCCTTCGATTGCCATACACCTGCTATTTATATAAAAAAGGAAGACGCCTGCACAATAAAGGCGTCTTCCTGCTATACGCAGCTGCATCTGCTATTGGATCATTATAGCGCAGCCTGCTTCATTCAAACGGTATGATCTGCTATTACAAGGAACAGAATCTATTTCGTACACCAGCCGATCAATTGCCAAATTCACGCGGCGAGTTGCCCTGGCCGTTCGAAGCAATGGTACCGCCATCGACCGGCAGAATCACACCGGTAATGTACTGTGCATCCGGGCTGGCCAGGAACAGATAGGCAGGTGCCACATCTTCGGCATCGGCGATTCGCTGCAGCGGCACACGGGACTTGAATTTCTCGACCAGCTCCTGTCCGCCCTCTTCCATCATCGGCTTGGTCATTTCAGTTACGGTAAAGGCTGGAGCAATCGCATTGACGCGTATGCCTTTCTCACCGAGCTGCAGTGCCAGCGATTGTACAAATAGACTGATGGCACCCTTGGTCGCATTGTAGGCCGGGTGCGGCCAATCGCCGGCCAGACCGGAGACGGAAGACGTTGCAATAATGGATCCTTGGGATTTTTCCAGATGCGGTACGACTGCCCGTGCCAGATATACCTGTGAATCCACATTCGTCGTACGCATATTTTCCCAGTCTTCGTCGGTCAATTCTTCGATCGGACCGGCTACCGATACACCGGCGTTGCTGATCACGACATCCAGCTTACCAAAATGATCCACCGTTTGTTGAACAAGCGCGTCGACCTCGGTACGCTTGCGCACATCGGTCGGTACGATCAGGTATCGGTCATCGCTGTAACCTTTCACGATTTCTTTCATTTTATCTTCACTGCGCGCAGCGAGTACCACATTCGCGCCATTCTCCAGAAATGCAACAGCTACAGCACGTCCAATCCCTGTGCTTGCGCCAGTAATCAATACAATCGAGCCGTCAAAAGGATATTTGTTCTGTGTCATATGCAGTTCCCTCCGTATTTACTAATCAAATTCAACGTTCTCACGTATGGTCATTACCCGCTGAAATAAAATATAAACGATGGTAGCGTATACATGAGAGAAATGAATGTACAGGCCAGAAACCGACTGTCACATTAAAAATCGGTATGTTCATATTGACTTGCTCTCTGGATATGAATTCCGATCATCAGAGCAGCAGGCTTACTGCGATTGTGTAAGCTCACAAGTATACGTAAGCACTTTGCCACCTGATTTAAACATCATCTAAATTCCCGGAAATGTTTCTACAATAAAGAAAAAACTCCCGTATGCAACAGGAGTTGTCGTAAACCATCTATCTATTCACTCATCTATCCATTCAGCCTATAGCTGCTTTCTTTATCTGTAAAAAGCTGTGTAGCACTAAAGAAAGATTCTGCGAATCATCCTGCTCCTACGCCAGCGCCTGCTCCAGATCGGCGATCAAATCTTCCACATCCTCCAGCCCCACCGAGAAACGCAGCAGTCCATCGGTAATCCCTCGTTCTGCCCGGACACCTGCACCCATGGCGGCGTGGGACATCGTTGGCGGATAGGAGAGAATGCTCTCGACGGCCCCCAGACTCACTGCTACGAGCGGCAGCTGCACCCGGTCCAGTACCTGCTTGGCACGCTCGCCGGAACCGACATCAAAGGAAATGACCGAGCCGAAGCCTGTCGACTGGCTCACATGCACTTCATGCCCCGGATGATCCGGCAATCCCGGATAATAGATACGGGTAATATCGCTGCGCTTGCTCAGCCACTCGGCCAGCCGGGCTGTGCTTTTCTCCGAATGGGTCATTCTCGCGCCCAGCGTCTTCATCCCGCGCATCAGCAGCCAACAGTCCTGCGGTCCGAGTACACTGCCAAAGCTGTTCTGCAGCTGCTTGAGCTGTTTGCCCAGCTGCTCGGTACGGGTCACGGCGAGTCCGGCCAGCACATCACTGTGACCACCGAGGAACTTGGTCGCACTGTGCAGGACAATATCTACGCCCAGCTCGATCGGCCGCTGGTAATACGGAGTCATAAACGTATTATCCAGCAGCGTCAGCAGATGATGCTCTCTCGCCCATTCGGTTACCGCATGAATATCGGTAATTTTCAGCGTCGGGTTGGAAGGGGTCTCCATATAGACGGCGCGCGTATTCGGACGCAGCGCTCCTTTGACCTGTTCCAGATTGGTCATATCGACAAAGGAAATCTCGATATTCATCCGGTTGAGAATCGTCGTCAGCAGACGATACGTTCCTCCGTATACATCCTCGGTGACGATGACATGCTCACCCGCAGACAGCAGGAAAAATGCGGTCGATATCGCTGCCATTCCCGATGCAAAGGCAAATCCGTTCGTCCCTCCTTCCAGCAGGGCGATGTAATCTTCCAGCGCCTGACGTGTCGGATTGCCGGAACGGCTGTAATCATGCTGCGGCGGATTCAGAATATCTTCCTGGTGAAAGGTCGATGCCTGGTAAATTGGCACACTCGACGCCCCTGTCGCCCGGTCGATTTCTCCGCCAAAATGAATCAGCTTCGTATCGAATCCGCGTGCCTGCTGCGCTCCGGCAGCAGGATGACCGGAGGACGCAGGCTGGTTATGGTTATGCTGCCCATTTCCACTCATCCGCTCACGCTCCTTCCTTCCACTTCAAGACGTGCAGCTTCCAGCGCCTGATCCAGATCCGCGATCAGATCATCCACATGCTCGATGCCGACGGAGAAACGCAGCAGACGGTCATCCACACCAATCGCATCACGTATTTCCAGCGGAATATCCGCATGCGTCTGGATCGCCGGATACGTCATCAGCGACTCTACCCCGCCCAGACTTTCGGCAAAAGCGATCAGCTTGATATGACGCAGCAGTGGTTCCACATAACGGGCATCGGTCACTTTAAAAGAGAAAATACCGGTATTGCCGCTCGATTGTCGATTCTGTACATCATGGCCCGGGTGGTCCGGCAGCGCAGGATAGTACACCTGGGCAATCTGCGGATGCTGCTGCAGGTGAGTGGCAATCGCTGTGGCATTGTATTCGTGACGCTCCATACGCAGAGCCAGTGTCTTCATTCCGCGCATCAGCTGGTAGGAGTCTGTCGGCGACAGCACTGCGCCGATGGAATTGTGCAGGAAAGCCATCTCTTCGGACAATTCCTTGCCTTTGGTAATGATCAGACCGGCCAGTACATCGTTGTGTCCGCCCAGATACTTGGTCGCACTATGGATAACGATATCCGCTCCCAGCTCAATCGGACGCTGGAAAAATGGTGACAGCAGCGTATTATCCACTACAGTCAGCAGATTATGCTGCTTGGCCCAGCCGGCTACTGCCGCTATATCGGTAATCATCATGAGCGGATTGGTCGGTGTCTCGATAAATACGGCCCGGGTATTGTCCTGACGGATCTTATCCATGGCTTCCAGATCATTGGTATCCACGTAGGAGGCGGTAATGCCGAACTTGGACAGAATGCGCTCCAGCAGACGATACGTTCCTCCATACAGATCCAGCGAGACAATCAGATGATCGCCCTGTCCGAACAGGGAGAAAATAGTCTGCAAGGCGGCCATACCGGAACTACAGGCAAATCCGGCATCACCTGACTCCAGCTCGGCAGCTGCCTGTTCCAGTACCGCCCGCGTCGGATTGGTCGTACGGATATAATCAAAGCCTGTACTCTTGCCGAGTGCCGGATGACGGAAAGCGGTAGATTGATAAATGGGAAAGTTGATCGCTCCGGTTACCGGCTCCTGCACAGAGCCGATCTGTGCCAGCCGGCTTTCGATATTAAGGGATGAATCCTTTGCATTATGGTCCGTCATTCGTAATTTCCTCCTCTGGGGTATATGAGCCATGAATAACTGTACTGCGATTGGTTATTGGAGTTCCCAGGAATGTGTAGATGCGGAAAGTCCAATTGAGTTAACATTTCCAAAAGGTTATATCTTTTATTCCGGGGAACAGGTCAGCGTCAAATGGAATACTGCCCTACTTGCGCCTTCTCGTTACCCAGATCATATGGAGTCTCCTGGTACACATAATAATTCAGCCAGTTGGCAAACAGCAGATTGGCATGTGCACGCCAGGTGGACGGCGGAGTACGGGTTGGATCATCATTCGGATAATAATTTTTCGGAACGGCGATATCCATGCCTCTGGCGATATCACGGTCATATTCCCATTTCAGGGACAGCGGATCGTATTCGGAATGACCGGTGACAAAGATCTGCTTGCCGTCGCGCGTCGCTACGATGTACACACCGGCTTCTTCGGATTCGGACAGAATCTCCAGCTCTTCGACTTTGGCGATATCTTCATGCCGCACTTCGGTATGGCGGGAATGCGGCGCATAGTATAACTCGTCGAATCCACGCAGCAGTTTGACATTGGTCTTGTTGAGCGTATGCGGGAATACGCCAAAACATTTCTCCGGCAGGTCCACTTTGGGAATACCGAAATGGTGGTACAATCCCGCCTGCGAGGCCCAACAGATATGCATGGTCGAAGTGACATTGGTCTTGCTCCAATCAAAGATCTCCTGAATCTCTTCCCAGTAGTTCACATCTTCAAAGTCCAGCGTCTCTACCGGCGCACCGGTAACGATCAATCCGTCAAACCGCAGATGCTTCACTTCCTGGAACGTTTTGTAAAAGGTGTTCAGGTACTCGGCAGATGTATTTTTGGAAGTATGGGATTCGGTATGCAGCAGATAGATGTCTACCTGCAGCGGACTGTTCCCGAGCAGACGCAGCAGCTGGGTCTCGGTCGTCTCCTTGGTTGGCATCAGATTGAGCAGCGCTATTTTAAGCGGACGAATATCCTGATGGTACGCATGGGATTCATCCATCACGAAAATATTTTCTCCGGCCAGTACTTCCTTGGCGGGCAGGCTGTCAGGGATTTTGATCGGCATGTTGATTCACTCCTTGGGGTCAGTGTAAGTAGTATGAGGGTAGGTGCAGGGTTGAGAAATCAGCGCCATATACGCAAAAAAGACCTTTCTCTGTCTTGCACACTGAGAAAGGTCATATCCGTAGAATTCACGTCTATAAGCGCCTCTCTCATCTGTCAGCAGATACCAGATACTTCATCGTAGGATGTACCTGTATCTCTGCTAGAATTAGCACCGTACGGTATATGACCGCCGGTTGCCGGGCTTCATAGGGCTAGTCCCTCCACCTGCTCTTGATAAGATTCGCTTTATTCAATTGTGTTAAGCCGAATTACTTATATCATAATTTATACTAATTTTGTATCTATCGTCAAGGGTGAATTGGTCCGATAAATAAGTTATCAGGCATGATTGTTTTTAAAGCTTGAAAGCCTGCTGTCCCCACGGTATACTTAACAAGTATTTGACGTATTTTCATGTTTTTCATAAAAGTATTTGAATCCAAAGAGGTGAATTTCAAGATGGAAGGCGACCCGAGGCCGAGCTGGCAGTACAGGAAGTCACAACTGCAGGAAATGAACGACAATACGATACCGGAGGAGCGCGCCATTTTTGAAAATGCATTTTTTTCATATACAGCGAAGCTTTAAATAAGTATGTATGATTGCCGTGTATTTTCCTGCTCACTTTAACCAAAAAAGGAGTAGAGGAATATGAAAATTCGGCACGTGAATGCTGGTAACTTTACACTCATTGAAGATATTAACGAAGCGCTGGTGGCTCCTGACGAAGGATTTTACTGGATTGACGCCGGTCTTGATGACCTGATCCTGCTTCAACCGCTGTTTATGCTGCATGATCTGGCGGTCGAGGACATGATGGGCGATGAAGAGCAGCGTCCAAAAATTGAAATCTACGAGAGTCATTACTTTATCGTGGTTAACAGCATCCGTTTCGATGATGAAGAGATTTTCCTGCGCGCTTTGAACATCTTCCTGGGGCGTCATTTTATTATTACAGTGACCCGGCAGAAAATCAGCGAACTGCGGACACTTAAGCCGATTTTGTGGGAAGAGGAAGTCAGCCGTCCGGATAAATTCATGTACCTGCTGGTCGATCTGGTGGTGGATAACTACTTTACCGTCGGTGACCGAATCGAGGATCAGATCGAGCGTCTGGAAGAAAATATCCTGATGAACACCAAAAAGTCGCATCTGAATGAAATTATCGGTCTGCGCGGCGAGATTCTCTGGCTTAAGCGCGTGCTCGGTCCACAGCGTGAGGTCATTAACACGCTTAACAAAAAAGACCTGCGTCTGATCGACGATCAGCTGCAAAAATACTTCAGTGACGTCTACGAGAATGCGGTCAAAGTATCCGAGATGTTTGACACCTTCCGCGATCTGATGGGTAACTTGCGAGAAGCCTACCAGTCCAGTATCGCCAACCGGGCGAATGAAATTATGCGTGTGTTTACAGCGATTACGACCATATTCATGCCGCTGACGGTGATTACCGGTATATACGGAATGAACTTTGAATACATGCCGGAACTGAAATGGCATTTCGGTTATCCGATGGTGATCGGCATCATGATCATTCTCGGTCTGACCATGTTCTTCACTTTCCGCAAAAAAGACTGGATCTGAAATGAATAAAGCTGTCCTGCCCCATCGGTTAACGGGGATCAGGACAGCTTTTTTGTTGTTACATTGTGATTACATCGCAGTGGTAACCTGTTATATATAATGAATTGGCAAAATGGATAAGGTATGGCCGATCATGGAATCTCCATCCATCTCTCCATCGTCTCGGCATTCAGGTGAGTCAGGCTGGCAACGGTGAAATGCGCATGGTCAATAACGTGCTGGATGCTGACACCAATCGTCTTCATACCCACTTCACGAACCGAGCGCAGGCAGTCTGCCGAGTCCTCAATTACCATACAGTGGTACGGATGAATATTGACGGATTCGGCGGCGAGTACGAATACTTCCGGATCGGGCTTCGGATGTTCAATATCCTGTGCCTGAATAATGGAGGCAAAGTAGTCATCAATACCGAGGCGATCCATAATCTCCCGGGCGTCCGGACGATCTGTCGCCAGCAGAATAGTGACATTTTGCTCCTTGAGTTGCTGCAGCAGTTCCACTACACCAGGCATCAGATATTCACGGTAAATGTATTCATGGGACAGCGGATTGCTGAGTACATTAGGATCCCATTCTGCCTGCGGCTTGGCATCCATTGCGCTATCCTCACCATCATCGCCTTGTACAGGCGCCGGTTCTTCAGCGGGTTGCTGAGCAGATTTGCTCTGCTTCGCGGACGGCTTGTTCTGTTCTTGGGACGGCTCGGCAGCCATATGCATAGATGCCTGTTCATCCGAAGAACGAGCAGAAGTGCCTGCCGCTTCCGTATCGGTGCTGGTATCCGCTTCGTTATCCGGTGCCGATTGGGCCAGCTCCTCCACTGCCTCGGACTCTGATTTACCGTTACCTTCCGAAGACGGACTGCCGGCACTGCCCAGTACTCCATTCTCCTCATGTTCTACCGTTGGCAGCGGCTCCGGTGCATATTCCAGGGAATGGGCAGGTGTACCGCCAAAGTAGATATCCTGCTTCTCTGGCATCGGCATCAGCACCCCTTCCAGACCAAAGATCACCGCCCGAAGGGCACGGTTTTTGATAACGAGCGGCTGGGTCAGGGCGACAAGCCGTTCATGTCCGTAATGCTCAATGATCAGCGGTTCTCCGCGAATCAACCGGTAGGTCGTCAGATTGCCATCTATGGTAATCTCCAGCAGACGCTTCTGGAACTGTACGCGGAAGCTGTAGCGTGTCCAGCCCGGCGGCAATTTCGGTTCAAAATGAAGCCTTCCTCCATACTGCCGCATCCCGGCAAACCCGCCAACAATCGTCAGCCAGCTGCCTGCCATGGAAGCGGCGTGAATCCCGTCTTTGACATTGCTATGGAAATCATCCAGATCCATCCGTGCCGACTGGATAAAGAAATCATAAGCCGGGTCCATTGTGCCGAGCTCTGCTGCCATGATCGCATGAATCGCAGCAGACAGCGAGGAATCATGCGTCGTCAGCGGCTCGTAATAAGCGTAGTTGCGCACTTTTTCCATTTTGGTAAACCGGTGACCCATCAGATACATCGCCAGAATCAGATCGGCCTGCTTGAGCACCTGATGACGATAAATAACGAGCGGATGGAAATGCAGCAGCAGTGGATATTTTTCGGGCGGCGTATTTTCAAAGTCCCAGATCCCTTTGTCCAGGAAAGAATCATCCTGCCCGATCAGACCACTCTGGCGGTGAATGTACATGGACTCTGCCGCGCGTTCCCATACGTCGATCTCTTCATTGGTCAGTCCCATCGGGCTGCAGATCATCGCTTCATAAGAGTCGGGATCAGTATCACACCATTTCTTCAATTCCCGAGCCGTAAATTCCAGCTGGTCCTTGACCATAATGTTCGTATAGGTATTATTGTTCACCATCGCCGTATACTCATCGGGACCAGTGACTCCGTTAATGCAGAAGCCTTTTCCCGGAATCCAGTCGCCGGCAGACATGAAGAATCGGCAGGTCTCCACGAGCATCTCTAACCCTTTGGTACGCAGGAATTCCTGATCGTCCAGCGCTTCGGTATACTGGATGATCGCATGGGCCACATCCGCATTGATGTGATACTGTGCGGTTCCGCCCGGATAATAGGCAGACACTTCTTCCCCGCCGATTGTACGCCACGGATAGAGTGCACCCGAGCCGGCCATCTCGACAGCACGTTCCCTTGCTTTGGGCAGGGTATGATAGCGGAATTCCAGCAGCTGATGCGCCAGATCCGGCTGGGTATACAGGAAGAACGGCATGATGTACGTCTCGGTATCCCAGAAATAGTGACCTTCATAACCTTCCCCGGTAATCCCTTTGGCACCGATATTGGTACGTCCGTCCCGGCCGACCGACTGGAACAGATGGAAAGCATTGAAACGCAGCCCCTGCTGCAGCATCTCATCGCCTTCCACCTGAATATCCGCGGTTTCCCAGAATTCATCCAGACGCTGTCTTTGCAGTTCTGCCAGCGCTTTGAAGCCGTCTCTCATCACATCCTTAAGTGTGGACTCTGCCAGAATCGGCAGATGCGCTATCTCATAATCCTTGGAAGTGTAATAGACGATCCCTTTCTCCAGCACCGCTTCCGTGTCCTGCTTGAGTGTAAAGGTGAAATGCTTCTCCAGACGCTGTTCCTGCTGCTCGCTCTTGAGTTTGTATTTGCGATTCGTCCGGTGATCGGCTGCACACCAGAGATGGAATTCGGTCTCTGTCGTGCGCTGCTCCAGCGCCATATAGGTACTCTCTTCATGCTTGCCAATTGTATTCAGCACCTGTCCGGTAAAGGCGGCCCCGGCACGCGGATCACCTTCGGAGATTTCATTATGCACTTCTCCGTTCAATGCGGATACCAGTGTAATCTCTCCGGAGAAATTCAGCGGTTTGACGGTATAACGAATCATTGCCACATGCTTGTTGGCAAAGGAAACCAGACGCTCGATCCGGATGGAGATACATTTGCCTGTCCCGCTCTCCCATGTAATCTGGCGAGTCAGTATGCCGGTCTGCATATCCAGGGTGCGCTCATAATCGATCAGACGCCCGGCCAGCAGGTTGAAGCGCTCTCCCTCGATCCACAGCTCGATAATCTTGCTGTCGGTTACATTCAGCATCGTCTGCCGTTTGCGTGCGTAACCATAGGCTTCCTCACCATAGATGATATCCGCCGAATCATAAAATCCATTTAGATATGTACCGTTCAGTGCATCCACTTCCGGTACATCCATACCTTCCTCAAAGTGGCCTCTCATTCCAATGTATCCGTTAGCCACGGTGAAAACCGTCTCACTTCTGCGGTTATACTGCGGATTATATGAAGTCTCACGAATTGTCCATGGTTCTACTGTATAGATCGTTGTTCCTTCTCTCATTCCGTTGGCTCCTTTCTGATTTGGACTGCTGCTTCAGATTATGCTGGTTCCGATGGTTATGCCATACCTTTCATATATTCATGCAGCATTGGATTGCATAAACATACCCTCTAAAATAATTAACCATATTTCAATCTTGAAAGCTCTTACAAAGAATTTAAACTAAAAATAAATTCTGTCAGCCAGAAATATGGCAGCCTTACGGAATATCTCCATATCATTTCTGTATATATAAAAAGGTCCCTTTCTACTTAAGATTATAGAAAGGGACCTGCCTATTTACAACTTATGCGAGAATCACATGTTTGATTTCAAAGCTGCTGCAGTCAATGCTCGGAATGCGCATATCTTTATTCCTCATCATACTCCAGCTCCTGATCAGTCACTTCATCATAAGCGCGACCGCCGCGCCACAGCAGCAGTGTGATGATTAGAAAAGCGACCAGCGCCATAAATGGAATCGTAATAAAGCCGAGCAGTTCAAAATAGGACTGGTTGCAGGGAACTCCTGTCGTACACGGAGTCACACGGGCCAGTGCGGGAATGCGTTCTTCTGCATAATGATACAGAGCAATCAGACCACCTATAATGCTCAGCGGCATGGCATAGCTTACAATGCGGCGATCGCTGCGGTAAGCGGCAATCCCCAGCAGGATAACCTGTGGATACATGAAAATGCGCTGGAACCAGCATAATTTGCACGGTTCAAACTTGAGTACATCGCTCAGATAGAGACTGCCACCGGTCGCCAAAATCGCTATAATCCAGGCGAGAAAGAGATAATACGTTGCCAGAAATGGCTTGAAGCCACTTGTCTGCATCAGGATTATCCCTCCGATCCGGCAGCGGTCTTCGCCTGCTCAATCGCCTGCTTGAGTGCATTGTAGTCTCCCAGATCGCCGGTGTATGGTACACCATTGATAAAGATCGACGGCGTGCCGGGAATCTGCAGCGCCTCTCCCTTGTCATACTGGGCCTGGACTTGTTTGGCATAAGTCTCTTTCTCGATATCTTCACGCAGCTTGGCCGTATCGATACCAAGATTCGCTTTTTCCGCCAATTCGACCAGATAATCGGTTGTTGCCCATTCGGTATTCTCGTCTTTTTGATTTGCATAGACTGCATCCAGATAAGGCCAGAATGCTTCGCTCTTCTGCTGATGGACCGATTCTACCGCCAGAGCTGCTGTCTTGGAATCTTCAGCTATAAACGGGAAGTTAGAGAAGTACAGTGCTGCTGTACCGGTATTGATGTAATCTTTTTCGATCTGGGGAATAATCTGCTCGTTATACTGCTTGCAGATCGGGCATTTGAAATCGCCAAATTCCACAATTTTGACCGGAGCCTCGGCTTTGCCTTTGACCGGAAGCTGGGCATAATCAAATGTCGTCGGAGCTTTGCCATTCGTACCGGCAGTGTCTTTGTTATTGGGAATCAGAACGATCAGCAGCACCACAACCGCGATTACCGCGATTGTACCGATAATCAGATTCCGCATCGTTTTCCGCTGGCGTACACGTTCTTTTTCCAGACGTTCCTGATTTTTCTGACGCTTGATTTCCGGATTCATCTTTTTCTTGCCTGGTTTGGAATTAGACAACGGCTGCACCTTCCTCTCCTTCAAGAGCCAGCTTCGCCAGTGCTATCGCACCGCACAGTCCGGCATTGTCTCCAAGCCCTGGAGAGACGATATACTGATCCAGATTCTCCTGCAGGCTCGGATGCTGCACATAACCGTTCAGCAGCTTCTGGAGCTTCTGGCGGATCAGAGGGAACAGCTGCTCCTGCTTCATCACACCGCCGCCCATAATGATTTTCTGTGGGGACAGGATCAGTACATAGCTCATCAGCGCCTGTGCCAGATAATAGGCTTCCATTTCCCATGCCGGATGATCAGGCGTCAATTCGGAACCTTTGACTTGCCAGCGTTTCTCAATAGCAGGGCCTGCAGCCATGCCTTCCAGGCAGTCGCCATGGTACGGACAGAAGCCTTCAAAGGTATCTTCCGGATGACGGCGAACGAGAATATGTCCCATTTCCGGATGAGACAGTCCATGCAGCATTTTGCCGTCCACTACTGCACCTGCACCGATACCTGTACCAACGGTAATATACATGCAGCTGTCCAGTCCTCTGGCTGCTCCCCAGGTATATTCCCCGAGCGCTGCACCGTTTACATCGGTATCAAAGCTCATCGGAACCGGGAAATGCTGCTTCATATGTCCCACGATATCAAATTGTCCCCAGTGCGGCTTGGGAGTGGTTGTTATGTATCCGTAAGTCGGGCTGCCCGGAATCGGGTCGATCGGACCGAATGATCCAATCCCCAGCGCTTCAATGCCTTTTCCTTCAAAAAATGAAACCACATTCTGCATCGTGATCTCCGGTGTCTCTGTAGGGAAGCTGGCACGTTCGAGAATCTGTCCATCCTCTGTTCCAATACCGCATACAAATTTGGTACCGCCTGCTTCGATTGCTCCGAGTTTTCTCATAAATTCATGCGTCTCCTTTGCTTATCCTTTGGGATCATCTGTGATGAGCCTGCGTCCGTCTCTGATCATACGCCTTTTCTGTGTCGGACAAATGTCAGATCCATGTGGGGCTGTATGAGCCAGAGACGATGCAGAGCTTTACTTCTTTACCTTTTAGAGGTTACATATTCAGGGTAGATAGGCAGCCTTGTCATGAATGTAGGTTTCACGACTGGATCGATAACGATTTTTATAAATAACCATTCCAATTAATGGGCGGTATGGGTTACGAGCGGCTGCCGCCAAATACAAGCGTATTGCTGAGCAGTCGTCCGGCAGCAGTGATCGTGCGACCATTGGCATACATGCCGGAGGAAGCACCACCGTCAAGATTCATCGCATCCCGGGCACCGAGCTTCTGCATGACAGCAGCCCACTGCTTCATCGTTGCTCCCGGCACCGTAGCGATCATAACGGAACCGTCCGCCATAATGGCGATCCCACTGCGTGCACCGGAAGCATTCAGAATTTTAGGGTCCTGAAATCCTTCGGCTGCAGCGTTAAGCGTAATCTTGCCATTATCCACAAGACGTGGACCTGCGCCGACAGCTGTTACTACATCCTGCCATGGAATATCCTTGCCATGCATATCCTGATATTCGATATTCATCTCTACACGGGCTCCCGGCTGAAAGCGGTCGGCGGTCGACTTCTCACTGCCGGTATAGACGATGACATATCCATTTGTGGGAATAGCTGTATTTTTATTATTCGCTTTACGGGTGACTTTCCCCTGCACGACAGTAACGGCTACCCCTCCGCTGAATCCGGTTGTTGCTCCGCGATCCGGCGTATAGACGATCGACGTACTGGCCGAAGCTCCCGGCGTACGGTTAAACCAGGTTGCATACCAGCTGGAGCTTCTGCCCTGTACCGGAGTGACCGTACCGGTGACCGAGAGGCGCAGACTGTCCATCATCGCCGTGCCATCTTTGGTAAATCCAATCGTTGTCCCATAGCGGCCTAGATGGATCAGACGTCCACCGGAGATCAGCGTGCCATAAGGGTCCGGCGGACCACCGTACGCTTCGAAAAAGGCACCGTTGATTGCAGCGCCGGCTCCATAGGAGCGGGCTATCGAGGTCAGCGAAGCGGTACGACCAACCTGGCGGTCCGCCAGTCCGACGGCTGTAGCGGTGCCTTTGGGAATACGTACAGTCTGCACGGTAAACGTACGGCCGGCTGCCGTTACTTTTTGCACAGATGTCTTAAACGTCGACGATCCGGCAGCGACCGCAGTCGTTGAGGCGGATGGCAGTACCGACAGGATGAGCGCCATACAGAGCAGCATTACAGTACTGCGAGTGAATGGAAGAAGTACGGGCGTCTTTTTCATTTAAAACACACCCACTCCCAGCATCGAACAGAGACTCTTGATCTCCAGCTCTTCGAATTTGGTCGTAATCGCATCATCATCCAGCAGCAGCAGACACTCGTCCAGCGTGCAGACGACCGGGACATGACGATGAATCGTGGCGAGTCGGCGGGACAGATGCAGCATGTCCAGATCCGCTTCGATCTTTTTGCGAACCGAAGGGGTCAGGTGCTCCAGATTCTCCAGAATGCCCTCAATTGTTCCGTATTCCTTGACGAGCTTCACGGCCGTTTTCTCCCCGATGCCTTTGACACCTGGATAGTTATCGCTCGCATCGCCCATCAAGGCTTTCATATCGATAATCTGTGCGGGTGTGAGTTCCTTTTCTTCCAGCAGTGATTCGGGGGTGTAGACTCTGTAGTTGCCGTAGCCTTTTTTCATAATAATAACGCTGGTACGGTGATCAACCAGCTGCAGCATATCATGATCTCCGGTCAGGATGAGCACTTCCATATCCTGCTCCAACTCGCGGGAAATGGTGCCGATGCAATCATCCGCTTCATATCCCGGTGCACTCAGATTCGGAATGCCCATGCTCTCAGTCACTTCCAAAATGAGGTCAAACTGCGGAATCAGATCATCCGGCGCAGCTGTCCGGTTACCCTTGTAAGCGGCGAATTCCTCACGGCGAAAAGTCTGGGTACCCAGATCCCAGCAGCAGGCGATATGGGTCGGTTCATACAGACGAACCGCATCCCACAGATAACGTACAAATCCATAGACCGCATTGGTCGGAATGCCGGATTGGGTGCGGCGGATATAACCCGTCTGGGCAGTAGCATAATACGCGCGGAACAGCAGTGCCATACCGTCGACTAACATCATTTTACGTTCTTTAAGTTCTGTCAATTGTGTCTTCTCTCCTATACATATGAAACCAGTTTGACTATATCATACCGAATATCCAGCTGACTGTACAACTGTTCACAGCAACCAATTGTTCGGCTGAATTTCCGGATTCTCATGTCGTGCCGGTACTCGGCTAATATGGACAGTGGATTAGCTCCTCTCACGATTAAAATACGAACATAACCAAAAGCTCCCTTCCAGAAAAGAAAGGAGCTTTTGGTTGGGAAAACCATGTAAATGGAAAATCTTCTGCGTAATCTTTATACAGATATTCTGTATGAGATTTTCCGTATATTTATTCCAAATTATGCTTTCCAGGCGGATTCATACATGTCTGCTTTGAAGCCGACAGTAACCCGGTCGCCATCCGTAACGATCGGACGCTTGATCAGCTTGCCATTCTGGGACAGCAGTTCCAGCTGCTCCTCGGGACTCATGTCAGGCAATTTGTCCTTGAGGCTCATCGATTTGTACACTTCACCGCTGGTATTGAAGAACTTTTTCAGTTCCAGCTCACTGTGCTCCACCAGTTCGCGCAGATGCTCTGCACTCGGCGGGGATTCAACGATATGCACCAGATTCAGTTCATGCCCCTGTTCACGCAGCCATTTAATGGCGTTGCGGCAGGTGCTGCACTGTGGGTACTGATATACGGTTAATTTACTCATAACAACGAATTCTCCTTTGATCGTAAACTTGATATCTGT
Organism: Paenibacillus wulumuqiensis; assembly: GCF_000971965.1. Taxonomy (GTDB): domain Bacteria; phylum Bacillota; class Bacilli; order Paenibacillales; family Paenibacillaceae; genus Saccharibacillus; species Saccharibacillus wulumuqiensis. The sequence continues at coordinate 20,346 of NZ_LAQP01000014.1, read as the reverse complement.
AAGGCCGATCTTTATTTTACGAAATGGTCACCCTGTCCATACATGGTCAGCCCAATTGACGCAAAGCGGCATCCAGCAGAGCCAGATCTTCGGGCAGTGGTGCCTGAAAAGTCATATACTCCCCATTTGCCGGGTGAATAAAGCCCAGCTCATACGCATGCAGTGCCTGACGACCTGCGAGCTGATCCAGCTTGCGTATAGCTTGAGAGGGTACGACCTGCTCGGCTTCCATATTGGCAGAGGCATCGGCTATTATTTTCAGCGGAATCGATTGTTCATCATTTGCGGATGTCGTTGATTCGGCAGCAGGCAAAGGCGGTGCATACCCGTACATCCGGTCGCCAATCAGCGGACAGCCGATATGCTTCATATGCACACGGATCTGGTGGGTGCGGCCGGTCTCCAGCTGCAGAGAGACAAGTGAGGCATCATGCCCCGCAAATGCTTCTACTACGCGGTAACGGGTAGCCGCGTGATAGCCATCCGGCGTCACAATCCGCACATGCGGCTGATCCGGATCGCGATCAATTGCCCCTTCGATTCGACCTTCGGCAGGCTGCGGCAGATGATGCACATAGGCCAGATACGACTTGAATACCTGATCATTGATCATCTGCTCGGAGATATGCTGGTGTACGTACGGATTTTTGGCGATTGCCAGCACACCCGACGTATCCTGATCAAGACGATGCACCGGACGGAAACGAAACTGCTCGCCCTTTTGCTGCCAGTAATGGACGACTCCATTGGCGAGCGTATCCGTATAATGACCATGTGTCGGATGAACGATAATACCCGCCTTTTTATTCACGATCAGCAGATGCTCATCTTCATAAATAATATCCAAATCCATCGGCTGAGGCAGGATATCATCCGAGGATTCCCGCTCCATGCGCACCTCGACCGTATCGCCGGCGATGACCTTATGATCGACATAGACACGCTCTCCATTCAACTTGACGCCATGCTCGGTCAGCTTGATCCGGGACGTCAGCTTGCGGGAGACGCCCATGCGCCGATTCAGTATGGTCTTCAGCAGCATGCCTTCATCCTGCGGTTCGACCCGGTAGATGATCGGATCATAATAGATTTTCTGTATTTCCTGTTCACTGTTCATTCCTGTGACACGTTCCTCTCAGCTGCGGCGAAATACTTTTTGACTGCGTACATATTCGATATCGGCTACACCGGTACGCACATTGGCTGTACGGGCTACGACAAAGAAATAATCGGACAGCCTGTTCAGATACTGGCGAACTGCCGGATTAATTTCCTCGGCTGCACCAAGTGTAACGGTACGCCGTTCCGCACGGCGGCAGACGGTACGGCATACATGCAGCGCTGCAGCCAGCGCATGACCGCCCGGCAAAATAAAACGCTCCAGCTGCGGATTCTCCACTTCGTACCGGTCGATCCATTCTTCCAGACGTACCGCCATCTCTTCATGGACTTTGTATTTGTTCTCACTCAGTTTGACAAAGGCCAGATCCGAGCCGCAGTCAAACAGCTCCTGCTGAATCAGCAGCAGATCTTCACGCAGATCCGCGAATATCTCGCCCTCTGATAGTGCAGCCGCCTGTCCGACAAAGCTGTTCAATTCGTCGATCGTACCATAGGCCTCGACACGGATATCATCCTTGCTCACTCTTCCGCCAATAACAGAGGTCTGCCCTTCATCACCTGTTCGTGTATAGATGCCCATCAGCGTTCCTCCCTGTTCCATCATTTAACCTACTCTTCCCCGGAAATGTATTCTCCCAGGAAGAGTGCATAATAACCCGATACGATCCCAGCGTCAGGGTATCATCATTATTCTTATTCAATCATTGCCTTCAGTACTTTGACTGCATTATCATGATTGGCAAAAAGCGGTATGGTCGCATACAGATCATCCTTGGTGTAACCGATCTCCTTGAATACCGCCATCTGATTCACCGGAATGGCAAACAGATGCTCTTTTTGCTTGGCTGGATCGGTATCTTCTTCATTGGCAGCCCCTTTGGTGACTCCCTTGGCATAGGTTTTGGCATCAAAATCCTGATCCAGTACCAGATGCCCTCCACTTGCCGCATATGATTTCATATCGTTTTCCGGCAGAATAATAATATCATCCATATGGTCTACATATTCCAGTACCAGCTTCTCCGGTGAATACACCGGTGTCGTGCTCACCGTTACCGTCAGGCTGCTGCCCAGCTTCTGCTGGATTTTCTGTTGAATCTGTTGGGCCATTTCCTGCGGAAATCCTTCTGTTCCCATAATGAACACTTTGACCTGGTTCGGATCTTTTTGCTGATTGCCTCCACAACCAGCCAGCAGGCCGACCAGAAGCAAACAGATTGCCAGTATGATTCCTTTTGTCCATGCCTTCACGGGTGTTCCCCCTTCAACTTAGCTACAATTCATCATACCATAGCTTTCCGGCGTAAAAAAAGAAGACCCTGCATCAGGATCTTCGGCATATGTTCGAATATAACTGCGTATGTATCAGCAATAACTTGGTCTATACCATTTCTATGCTTTCTACATGATTCTATAATGAAGGTTTCTTATTCGTAAGTCGCATATATTCATTGATTTTGAGATCCAGCATCATGCTGACTTCCAGTACATCATCTGCGATGAACGACTGCTGTTCGATGAATAATTGTTCCATCTGGCTGCGGAGTACACGAATCTCATTTTCCAGGGAAAGTAATTGTCTGGCTCTGATTGACTCCGGCTGCTGCGGCCAGACAGTCTGATTTTCCGAGAGCATCAGCCCGCGGTAGATCGGACCCGGATATTCCGTACAATACAAATAATTACCTCCTTCAAAATAAAATTCCTGCTTCCGAAGACCTATTATAGCACAGGTGATCTGAAATGGAAGCAGAAATTTGGTCTAAAGGAGATAATAAGATATTTTTGTGACAATTGGTATTACTGGAAATTATTTAATTTTGGCAACAAAGGAACCGATCCGTTCCAGTGCCTCACTCAGCTGGGCAACAGAGGTAGCATAAGAGCAGCGAATAAAGCCTTCGCCGCCAAGCCCGAATACGGTGCCGGGTACGGCTGCTACGCGGCCTTCCAACAGCAGCTGCTGAGCAAATTCCTCCGAAGTAAGTCCGGTGGATTGAATGCTCGGGAACGCATAAAAGGCTCCCTGCGGCTCATGGCATTCCAGACCGATCTGACGGAATCCCTCGACAATCAAGCGTCTGCGCCGGTTGTACGACTCCACCATCTTGTCCTTTTCACCGAGTCCGTTCGTCAGCGCTTCGAGCGCAGCGACCTGACCCATCACCGGTGCACACATGACGGTATACTGGTGAATTTTGAGCATGGCCGAGATCAGATCCGGATGTCCGCAGGCGTAGCCCATCCGCCATCCGGTCATGGCAAATGCTTTGGAGAAGCCGCTCACCAGAATGGTGCGGTCTTTCATCCCCGGAATAGAAGCAAAGCTGACATGCTTGGTGCCATAGGTCAGTTCGGCATAAATCTCATCGGAAATAACGATCAGATCGTGCTTTTCCACCACTTTGGCAATCGGCAGCCAGTCTTCATACGTCATGATCGCTCCTGTCGGATTGCTCGGATAACAGAGAATCAGAATTTTGGAACGCGGTGTAATGCTTTTCTCCAGCGCTTCGGCAGTCAGCTTGAAGTTATCGCTGGCAAAGGTTTCGATACCTACCGGCACACCCCCGCCGATCGCTGTGATCGGTGAATAGGAAATGTAACACGGCTCCGGAATCAGAATCTCATCTCCCGGTGCGATCAATGCGCGCAAAGCCAGATCAATCGCTTCACTGCCGCCGACGGTGACGAGGATCTCGTCTTGTGGATCATAGGAGGTTTTGAATTCATTTTCCAGATAACCGGCAATCGCTTCACGCAGCTCCGGCATACCGGCATTGGACGTATAGCGCGTATACCCGCGCTCCAACGAGTAGACACAGGCTTCGCGCACATGCCATGGTGTGGTGAAATCCGGCTCTCCGACGCCAAGTGTAATAATATCCTTGCTGGCACTTACCAGATCAAAAAACTTGCGGATACCGGAAGGCTTTATTTCACGTACAAGCGGTGACAGATACGAATTCATCGACCTGGGCTCTCCGGCTGGCTGTTCACGGTTGACAATCATAGTAGTCCTCTTCCTTTACGGGGAAATAATCAGGCGCTGGTCATCTTCATTCTCTTCGAAAATAATGCCATCCTGTTTGTATTTTTTAAGAATGAAATGAGTTTTCGTTGACAGTACGGACTCAATGGGAGACAGCCGTTCGGACACGAAGCTGGCTACCTCTTTGAGGTTCTGGCCTTCCACTTCGACCAATAGGTCATAGGCGCCGGACATCAGGTAGACGGATTTCACCTGCGGATACAGATAAATGCGCTCTGCAATTCCTTCGAATCCACGGCCGCGCTCCGGTGTGATCTGTACTTCGATCAGTGCGGTAACGGTCTCTTCATCGACTTTGCTCCAGTTGACGACAGTGGCATACTTGACGATAACATGGTCATCTTCCAATTCCTGAATTGCCTGTTTAATCTCGGCTTCCTCTACACCCAGCAGCGTCGAAATCAGCTGTGGTGTGCGCCGTGCATCTTCTTTTAACAGATCAAGTACCTGCAGCTTAAGCTCGCTCAGTTCCTTCATAAATGTATGGCCTCCAAGTGCGAAAGATTAATATTAAATATTACACGAAACGTATACTTCTGCAACCCCCGGACCGCCTGCCACTCCTGTATATGACCATCTGCACGTTATAAAAAGAGTGTAGATGCTTCATTGTTACTTTGTGGAACTATGGCCTTAACGGTACCATCTACAGCCCGATTGCCGCGCTGCTGCACGCGGGTGAGCTTATCGGTATTCACCGGCCAGAGCTGGAGCTGTTCAGCCTGACCCATATTTCCAAACTTTCGCCCTCTTCATCAACCGATGCTCTGATCATATCTGCAAATAGAAAGGCACCTGCGGCTAACTGATCTCCTCTGATCAGCTGCCGCAGGCGCCGTTTGGCTAATTCATACTTTTTATCAATATAAATGATTACTTGTTGTCCTGGTGACGAGTCAGATGGTCAATCATGCGCAGACGCTCTTCTTCGCCCAGACTCTGATGCACGTGGAAGCAGCTCGGGCATACATACACATTCACCTTGAACGGAGCCTGCAGGAAAGCCAGTTCCTTGCCGGCGGACTGATTCGGTGTGAATCCGCTTGCTCCGTGCTCCTGCGTACCCGCCAGCAGCATGTATTCCTGACAATGCGGACACTGCGGAATCTCTTCCTGCTTGTCCAGCAGCCGCTCGACGTTTTCTTCATAATCGACCATCTTGAAATTCTCATCGCCGTACTTTTCGATCGTTTTCAGGGAAGAGAGATTCGGCTGGTGGAACAGCTCCGCTTCATCCAGCAGGGTAGTCGCCCGGGAAGCGATAGAACTTTCGCGCTCGGGCTTCTGCTCTTGCTGGGCTGCACGAACAGCTGCTTCGTATTGTTGTTCCTCTTCTTCGCCTTCGTCCAGGTCAATATTCAGCGTGCGGTAACCGTTCAATTCATTACCGCAATGGGGGCAGGACTCTTCCGGTCCGAATTCCGGGTCCCATACGATCTCGCTGTGACACCATGGGCATACTGTTGTATCCATTATTTTATTCCCCTCATCTATGCATTTGGTTATTATTTCGAACAGAGGATAGACTTACTGTCCTGTTCATTCCCGTATTAATTGTAGATTGCCGCTCCGATAACATACGATAATGAAATCGATATGATCATGGAAATAAAACCAATAGCCCGGTTATCGGAAGCAATTTCGCGGTCGATATTAAATACTGGGGTCAAAAACTCGAATAAGAAGTACGCTGCCAGCAGCAGCATGAAGCCGATCAGTGACCATCCCAGGCTTTCGTACACCGTACTGTGCGCTTCTATCGAGAACCGCATAATATTGCAAATACCGAATATTTTACCGCCGGTAGCCATCGCTGCGGCCATATTGCCGCGCTTGATCTCATCCCAGCATTTATATCGGGTCACTAGTTCAAAGCACCACAAAAATACGATTAGCTGCAGCACCGCGACAGAAAAATAACCTATCATCATTCCGACCGGATGTGCCAGCAGGGGATCAATATAATCCTTCACGTCACTTCGTAACTCCTTCCGGTTATGAAATCATCCACAAATCATCGTAGTCAATACGTGCGAGATCTACAATGGTTTCAGATCGGATCATTTCAATTCAGCAACAGTGACACCTGTGCCACCTTCGCCGTAGTTACCGGTACGGAAGCTTTTGACATGCTTGTGACGACGCAGGTAATCCTGAATCCCGGTGCGCAGCACACCCGTTCCTTTTCCGTGAATAATGTATACCTGACCCAGATTGGCGAGAAATGCCTCATCCAGGAAGCGGTCCACATCGATCAGTGCTTCTTCCACATTGGCACCGCGCAGATCCAGTTCGGAACGTGTATTGTCGTCCCGCGAGCGCTGTACGGTAGTCACCTGTTTGCGCTGAGGAGCAGCAGCTTTGGCGGATTCGATCAGTTCCAGATCGCTCAGCGCCACCTTCATTTTCATGATGCCCATCTGTACGGTTGCTTCCTTGGAACCGGACAGCTCCACCACATGTCCCCGCTGATTGAAGCTGTGTACCATGACTTCATCACCGGGACCGATCGGTTTGTTTTTCTTATCCGGCTTGGCGGTACTTTTCTTCTTGATCCGCTGTGCAGGGGCAGCTTCATCGAGCTGTCTGCGGGCAGCAATCAGGCGGTGCTCCTTGACCGAAGCGCCTTCTTCCTGCGCCATCTTGCGAAGTGAGCTGATCACTTCATCCGCTTCCGCACGCGCTTTGGCCAGAATCTGGCGGGCTTCTTCTTCGGCTTTGTCGAGACGCTTGTCACGCTGCTCTTCCAGACGGGCAAGATCGCGTTCATAGCGTGTACGCAGCTCCTCCATCTGCTGACGCAGCTTGGCGGCTTCGTTGCGGTCCGCTTCGGCGCTCAGACGATTCGTTTCGAGGGAAGCGATCATCTGCTCGACACGCTGGTCTTCTTCTCCGACTTCACCGCGGGCACGCTCGAGTATCGCTCCCGGCAGTCCCAGACGCTCGGCAATCGCAAACGCATTGCTGCGTCCCGGTACACCAATCAGCAGCCGGTAGGTCGGACTCAGTGTATTCACGTCAAACTCCATGCTCGCATTGATGACGCCCTTGCGGTCATAGGCATAGGCCTTGAGTTCGCTGTAATGCGTAGTCGCAATCATCCGGCAGCCCTGGGCATGAATATGCTCCAGAATAGCGATCGCCAGTGCAGACCCCTCTGCCGGGTCTGTACCTGCCCCCAGCTCATCGAACAGCACCAGACTTTTCGGAGTCATCTGCTTCAGGATAGAGATAATATTGGTCATATGGCTGGAAAAAGTACTGAGGTTCTGCTCAATACTCTGCTCGTCTCCAATATCCGCATAGATCGCATCGAATACGCAGAGCTGGCTGCCTTCGTCGGCAGGGATGAACAGACCGGACATGGCCATCAGGCTGAGCAGGCCTACCGTTTTGAGGGTAACTGTCTTACCGCCGGTATTGGGACCGGTGACGATGATGCTGGAATAGGTGTTGCCCAGCTCGAGATCAGTCGGTACCACATACTCGATCGGAATGAGCGGGTGACGTGCCTTTTTCAGTTTGAGGAATCCGCGATCGTTCATGATCGGGCGGCTGGATTTCATGGCGTGAGCCAGTCTCGCTTTGGCAAAAACAAAATCCAGCTGGGCGAGCGTCTCGACATCATAGCCCAGCAGCTCGGCCTGATCTGCGACCTGCGCGGTAAGCTTCTGCAAAATGACTTCAATCTCGCGCTCTTCCCGCAGACGAGCTTCACGCAGCTTGTTGTTCATCGCCACAATAGCTTCGGGCTCGATAAACAGAGTTGCTCCTGAACCGGATTGGTCATGTACGATACCGCCAAAGTAAGAACGATACTCGGCTTTGACCGGAATCACGAATCGGTCGCCACGGATCGTCACGAGCTGATCCTGCAGCATCTTGGCTACCGTCTGGGAGCGGATCATGCCATCGAGTTTCTCCCGGATACGGACTTCGCCGGAACGAAGTTCACGACGGATCGCCGCCAGCTCGCTGCTCGCTGAATCCATAACATGAGCCGAGTCATCGATACAGGCACGAATGGCTTTTTCCAGCGGGCGCTGATCGGATAACAGTTCAATCAGATCTGCCAGCCATGGCACCGGGTTCTCTTCATGGACACTTTCCACATGACGGGCAGCACGGCGCCCGCCCATGATCGTATTGGCAATGCCGAGCAGCTCGGACGGGCTTAATGTTCCCGCGATCCGGGCACGGCTGACTGCAGGACGTATATCTACAATTCCGCCAAAAGGCGGTGTTCCTTTGAGCCGATCAACGGTGGCCGCTTCATCGGTAGCCTGAAGCAGCTTTTTGACGTACTCCAGGTCGGTATCCGGCTCCAGCGACAGAGCGGTCTGCTTGCCGATGGAAGTAGCCGCATAACCGGCCAGCATATCTAAAATTTGACCATACTGCATCGTATGGAATATTTTATTATTCAACGTGGTGACACTCCTCTGTAACAAACATAATCGGTCTATCGATCTTCTTTCACAAAGCGCTATTCCCAGCTCTTTGCCGAAAAATCCGCTTCCATTCTATTATACACCGTGACTGAATTTTCACAAAATCATCGCATGACAAATCATGGAAGAATGCGCTATGATAGAAAGGATGAGGAGGGATTATTTATGAAAAAATACATCGTTGCCAGTATGACCATCGCGATGATGCTGCTAACCTCTGCCTGCGGCAGCCAAAGCGAGACATCCGAACATGCGAACCACCAGCAAAGCGGTGTTACTGATACAGGAGTTGCTACATCCGATAATACATCCGGTACTGCCCAGGGCGCACAGCTGGTCGTCAAAGCGACCAACTATCAATTTGACCAGCCGGAATACCATGTCAAAAAAGGGGAACCGGTCACGATCGTATTTGATAATGTACAGGGGAATCATGGTCTGATGATTCCTGCCCTGAATGTGAATCTTAACGCACGTGATTCTTCCATCACAGTAACTCCGCAGGAAGCCGGCACATTTGATATGGCCTGCTCCATCATGTGCGGCTCCGGTCACAGCAGCATGGTAGCCAAGCTGATTGTCGACGAAGCTTGATCAGATTCCACTGACTGTTCTGATAATGCACATACGATGAAAATACACCAAAACCCCTTGTCTGACCCAGCACAATGCCAATTGTGACCGGTAATCAGACAAGGGGTTTTATTTTGCTGCTAGGGCTGATTCTAGTTCTGATCCTGTTCGATCAGTTCCAGCCATTCATTATGCTCTACCTGAAGCTGCAGATGCTGCTCACGCAGGACATCCAGCTCACGCTGAATCCGTTCCTTTTCTTCCAGCTGGGCATCCCGCTCCACATGAATTAACCGCAGCTGATGGGTCATCATTTCATACTGATCCATCATTTCCTGCGTCTCCTGACTCTTCTGCTCCTGGGAGGTCTGCAGCTGTTCACACTCGCCGCGCCATCTCTGTTCGCTGGCTTCCAGTTCATGCAGCTGCTGTTCCTGCTGACGCTGCTGCTCGGCCATCTGCTCCATGCGTGACTGCCATTCCTGCAGCTGGGTACGCAGCTGCTGGCTCTGCTGCTCCAGTCGTCCGATTTCCTCCATATAGCCCTGCTCATTTAACACAGCTGCACGGTAATCTTCTTCCAGACGTGCATATCGCTGGTTCCAGCTGTCCACATCCTGCTGGGTCTCATCCAGCAGGGCTGCCTGCTGCTGATACTCCTGCTGCAGCCCTGCAATTCGTTCGTTCAGTACCGCAATATGCTCTGCGGACTGCTGACGGCTGTGTTCCAGCTCGGATTGTAACTGCTTGGTCTGCTGCTCCTGCTGTCCGGACAGCTCGCGCCAGGTCTCCAGCTCCTGCTGGTACTGTTCGTTCTCCTGACGTGCGACCGCCAGCTGATCTGCAGCTTCCCGCTGCTGCCGCTCCAACTGTTCCGCGGCTTCCTGACGATGCTGCTCCAGTTGATCTGCAGTGTCCTGGCGCAGCTGCTCCAGCTGCTGTTCCTGCTCGGCCATTTGACCGGACAATGTCGTATGCCGCTGCTGCTGCATGGACAGTTCACGCTGATAATGGCGAACTTCTTCTTCCTGCTGGGTCGACAGCTCGCGCCATGTATTCATCTCTTCCTGATATTGCGCCGATTCGGCTTGCAATCCGGACAGTTGGTCTTCCAGCGCGCGAATCTGCTCTCCTGCAGCGGTGAACTGCTGCTGAAGCTGCTGTTCCTGTTCGGTCAGTCGGTTGACCTGTGCTTCCAGCTGAACCGAGCTCTGCTGCCAGTGATCGGCTTCTTCGTGCGATTGGGTCGCAGACGTGGTCAGTTCCTCGACCTGCAGATGCAGCAGTTCGATCTGTCCGGCAAGGTCATCCCGCTGCAATGTCAGCTGGGTCAGCTGGTCCTCCAGCTGGCTGATCTGTTCATCCCGCTGCTGCTGTGCCAGCTCCAGTTCCAATTTCAGCTGGGTCAGTTGATCCTCATGCTGCTCGGACAGGCGCTGCCATACTGCTGCTTCTTCCCGCACTTCCGCCGTAGTCAGGTTCAGCTGTTCCAGCTGCTGCTCACGTGCATTTAACTGATCCTGGAGCTCCTCATACTGCTGACGGATGGAGGACAGCTCCACCTGCAGCTGCTGCATCTCCTGCTCATGCTGGCCGGACATCTGCTCCCAGGTGGATACTTCTTCCTGTGCCTCTGTCAGTGAAATGCGTGCTTCTTCCAGCTGCTGCATATAGGCTGCTAGCTGATCGTCCAGTTCCTGACGACGCTGCTCGGCTTCGGTAAGCTGCATACGCAGCTCGCCCAGCTGATCCTCGTACTGACCAGACAATTCGGTACGAATCTGTTCGGCGCTCTGTTCCAGCTCCTGATAGCGCTGCTGCCAGGATTCGATCTCGGACTTCACCTGTCCGGCTTCTTCCCGTGCGGTATCCAGCTGTCCGCTTAGTTCGGTCAGCTGCCCTGCCGCTTCCTCCTGCTGCTGTCGGAGTACTTTGTATTCGCTGCGAATCTGGTTCAGCTCGTCTTCCTGCTGCTGGGACAGCTCACGCCAGGTCTCGGATTCTTCGCGAACTTCGGCCATTCCTTTTTCCATCTGGCTGTTTTTGGAGCGCACTTCTTCCAGCTGGGCATGTAAAAAGTCGTTATCTTCCTCCAGTGCAATTTTGCGCTGCTGCGCCTGATCATGCTCCTGCTGCAGGGTGAACAGCTGCTCTTCGAGCTCTGCACTGCGCAGCCGGAGCTGTTCTTCATTTTCGGTCAGCTGCATGATCTCGATCTGCAGTTCTTCCACTTTGTCCTGCATGGTTTTCTCTATCGTACGGTATTGATCTTCGGCGGTCTGCGCAGCTTTTTGCGCCTGTTCCAGCTGCTGACGCAGCTCCTGGCCGGATTGCTGATACTTCTTGTTCTGTTCATCCAGCTGCTTGTTCTGCTGCTGCATGCCGCTCAGCTGCTCGCGGGTCTGCGCTAGTTCCTTTTCGGCTGTCGTCAGATTGGTAGTCAGCTGCTTACGCTCGGCCTGCTGCTGGCTGGCCTCTTCCTGCAGCTTGCGGATCATCTCCTGCTGCTCCTGCTGGACAGCCTGCAGACGCTCCACCTCGTGTGCCAGACGCTGCTGCTCCGCAATCGCCGTATCCAGTTCGGCACGGTCGGTTGTGGACTGGATCGCTTCCTCTGCCATATGTACGGCTGACAGAATCGCCAGCTTGGTCGTATCGAGATGGCTGTGCGCCTTGGATATGCTGTGCATGTGCTCATCGACATACTGAGCCACTGATTTCATGTAGTCGGCACTGCTGCCAACTAATTTATATGAAGTCCCATAAATGTTAACGGTGACTCGAATTCGGTCGTTTGTTGTCACAGTCGTGCCCTCCTTTGCTTGCCGGACGGTTCATCGTCCACGTTGATTATCGTTTATTTTAACGTATTTACGCCAATTTTATTATCAAAATATATTGCATGTATTCATCGCCATATTCGGTATAAGCACAAAAAGGCTGACGATACTGGAACATCCTCGTCAACATTTTGCAGCTGTATACTCAGCCTGCGTCCTTCTGCCGGGAATGATGCGGTGCGGCAGAACAGATCAGCCACTGCCTGTCATAAACTGCGCACATCCATTTTAGCTGTGCAGCGCGGTGAGTACAAGCAGTATCTATGAATTTGCAAAATGCTCCTGTGTATATTCTAGAGGTGTATGAACAAAAAAGCCACATCGACGTGTAATTCGATGTGGCTTTCCATTATTCCTGCTACTTTACAGTAAGATGATTCTTTATTTTACAAATCAATTATTGAAGAATTCGCTTATTTGCGAAGTTCGGCCTGGAACTGTTCAGCCAGACGGGCAATCACCTGCTCATGAACGCCGGTAACTTCCTCATCGGTCAGTGTATGCTCCTGGTGACGATAGACCAGTGCGATCGCGACACTCTTCTTGCCTTCACCTAGACGCTCGCCTTTGAAGACATCGAATACCTGTACCGATTCCAGCAGTTCGCCGGCTGACTCACGAATCGTATTCAGCAGATCACCTGCTGGAACTTCATCGTTTACGACAACAGCGATATCGCGCTGTACGGAAGGATAACGAGGCAGTTCACTGTACGTAATCTGCTCACTCACCTGGTCATACAGTGGTGCCAGTTCGATCTCGGCCACATAGGTATCTTCCAGATCGGCTTCACGCTGGATATCCGGATGAATCTGACCGATCGTTCCGATGCGCAGCTCCTGTGTGCCGGTATGCAGATAGACAGATGCAGAACGTCCCGGATGATAGCCTTCCGGCTGGTCGGCACGATAGGAGACGGATGCCTGCAGACCGAGATAGCCAAACAGTCCATCCAATGCCCCTTTGATATCAAAGAAATCGACGCGATCATTGGCCGTATTCCATTGTGCCTGCTGACGGCGTCCTGTCAGCAGCAGTCCGAGCAGCGGCACTTCCTGCGGCTGGCGGGTCAGCTTCTCTTCATCACTGAAGAAGGCCATGCCGAGTTCGAACAGTGCCAGATTCTCCTGCTTGCGATTGCGGTTATACGAAGCAATCTCCAGCATATTGGATACGAGTCCGGTACGCAGTACGCTGCGTTCCTCGCTCATCGGCATCGCCAGCGCTACATCGTGGTTGCTGCCACGCAGCTGAGGGAACAGCTTATTTTTGTCCGGATGGGTAAAGGAATAGCTGATCACTTCATTATAGCCACCATGCACGAGCAGACGACGAATCGTACGGCGCAGACGCTGCGGACGGGTCAATGCACCCGGTGTGGTGGCGCCTTCGATCGCTGTCGTCGGGATATTGTCATAGCCGTACAGACGAGCCACTTCCTCGATCAGATCCACATCGCGCTCGATATCGCCGCGGCGTGTCGGAATACGGATTTCCAGCTGATCCTGGGCATAATCGCCACAGGCGAAATGCAGACGGCCAAAGATCGTTTTCACTTCCAGCATGGACAGCTCGGTACCGAGGTAACGGTTGACCTTACTGAGGGACAAAATAAGCGTTTTTTCTTCCGGCTGCTTCACGACCTGCTCCACTACACCTTCATGGATCATGCCATGCGCATAACGGGCGATCAATTCGGCTGCACGGTTCAGTGCAGGAACGACTGCGGCAGGGTCCACTTCTTTCTCAAAACGAAGGCTTGCTTCGGAACGCAGTCCCAGACGACGGGAAGTCTTACGCACCGTACCACCATCGAAGCGAGCCGATTCCAGCAGGATGTTCACAGTACCCGAAGTCACTTCGGTATCCGCTCCACCCATGACGCCAGCCAGGCCCACAGCCTTGCCGCCGCTTGCGATAACGAGCATGCGCTCATCCAGCTTGCGCTCTTGATCATCCAGCGTCTTGAGTACTTCGCCTTCACGACCCATACGCACTTCAATCGCGCCGCCGCTCAATGTATCGGCATCGTAGGCGTGCAGCGGCTGACCGTATTCCAGCATGACAAAGTTGGTAATATCGACCACGTTATTAATCGGGCGAACGCCGGCAGCGATCAGGCGATTCTGCATCCACAGCGGGGATGGAGCTACCTGAATACCGCTAATATAACGCGCCGAGAAATGACTGCATTCCTGCTGGGCTTCGATGCTTACAGAGATATGATCGCTCGCCGCGTCGCCGCCTTCCACCACATTCACTTCCGGCAGTCTCACTTCGCGTCCGAGAATCGCCCCTACTTCATAAGCGGCACCGATCATGCTCAGGCAGTCCGAACGGTTCGGTGTCAGGTCAAAGTCTAATACTTCATCATTCAGTCCGAGCAGTTCGACCACCGGAGTACCGATCTCGGTCTGTTCCGGCAGTACGAGAATGCCTTCCTGCTGTTCCTTGGGCAGCAGCTTGTCGTTGATACCCAGCTCTTTGGCAGAACAGATCATGCCCTGGGAGAGCACGCCGCGCAGCTTGGCTTTTTTGATATGAAAATCGCCCGGCAGCTTCGCGCCGATCAGCGCTACAGGTACTTTTTGTCCGGCATCGACGTTTTTGGCGCCGCAGACGATCTGCAGATCTTCTTCCTGTCCGGCATCCACGATACATACATTCAGTTTATCCGCATCCGGGTGTTTTTCCTTGCTTTTTACATAACCGACCACGACGCCGGTAATCCCCTGATTACGCTGTTCCACACTGTCGATCTCGATCCCGGCACGGGTAATTTGCTCAGCGAGGTCCTCTGCGTGTACTCCTTCCAGAGACACATACTGAGACAGCCATTGTGTTGATACTTTCACAGTCCGTCCACTCCTTTAACATTATATGCTTTGTTTCATGTGTATTCGTTTGCTGCTTGATATTCTTTTAGCGACGCCATGCTGCCTTTTGCAGATCCATGAATTTTGCATGATCCATGGAATCATTGTGCGCTCCGATGCAATTATACTCGGCTGCTCTGCTGTTCAGGCACTTTCAACCTTCAGGCTTACAGATGGGAGAACTGGCTCAGGAAACGCATATCATTGCTGTAGAAATGACGGATATCATCGATACCGTATTTCAGGATAGCGATACGCTCTACGCCCATACCAAAAGCAAATCCACTGTATACTTCCGGATCAAATCCGCCCATTTCCAGTACTTTCGGATGGACCATACCGCAGCCCAGAATCTCGATCCAGATGCGCTCGCCGTTCTTTTTGGTAAAGGTTACATCGACCTCGACACTCGGCTCTGTGAACGGGAAGAAGCTTGGACGCAGACGAATCTCGGTCTGTTCGCCGAACATCTCGCGGGCAAACTGCAGCAGTGTTCCCTTGAGGTCACTCATACGAATGCCTTTATCAATCACCAGTCCTTCGATCTGGTGGAACTGGAAGGAATGCGTAGCATCGTCATCATCGCGGCGATATACGGCACCCGGGCAGATCACTTTCAGCGGCGCCTGGCCTTTGGCGGCTTCCATGGCGCGGATCTGGATCGGTGAAGTCTGTGTACGCATCAGCAGATCTTCCGTCAGGTAAAAAGAATCCTGCATATCACGTGCCGGATGGTTCTGCGGCAGGTTCAACGCTTCAAAGTTATAATAATCCGTCTCGACCTGAGGACCTTCGGCTACACGGTAGCCCATGCCGATAAAGATATCTTCCAGCTCTTCAATGACCTTGTTCAGCGGATGGATGCTGCCCTGTGTCATCGGGCGCCCCGGCAGGGTAACGTCTACCTTTTCTGCCTGCAGGCGCTGATTGGTCTCTGCTCTGACGAATTCCGCCTGTTTGCGGCTGATCACTTCCTCAATGGATTCGCGTACTTCGTTGGCGATTTGTCCGACAACCGGACGCTCTTCCGCACTCAGTTTACCCATACCGCGCAAAATCTCGGTCAGTGCTCCCTTTTTACCGGAATATTTGACGCGCAGCTCGTCCAGCTCCTTGGGTGTGGCTACCTGCTCCAGCACCTCCAGCGCTTCCTTCTGCAAAGCAAGCAAATGCTCTTTCATTTGAACCGTTTCGCTCATTGCCATTTTCCCCTTTCGTTGTATCCATCTTTTGCTCTGTAACCAACAAAAAAAGGCCTTCTCTCCCGTAAGGGACGAAAAGACCGTGGTACCACCCTTGTTAGAAATACATAATGCAGCCAGCAGACGGGAATACAGCTGAACATCAATAACCGTCAGCTTGCTCCTGTGCCCTGTGGCATCATTACCATTTCTCGCTCAAAACGATGATAACGGATCGTTAGACCGGCTATCCCTACTGTGCCTTGTGCTTATGATCATGATAAAGGCTCTGTCAGTCGACAAAGGAATCGTGTTCACAGGCAGACGGTTCAGGAAGCTGCTCCGGAGTGAATTTCAACAGTCTTGTTCCCGGAAAATGCTCTCAATCCATGGCATTCTCTCCCTGTAGGGCAGTACTGTCTACTGGTCTCCATCGTTGCAGATGTCATTGTTGCATGCATGTACATGTACAGATACTAATAGATGCTAATAGATACTAATAGATACTAATAGATACTAATAGATACTAATAGATACTAATAGATACTAATAGATACTAATAGATACTAATAGATACTCATTATTGTACAAACTTCACTCTCTCCCGTCAACGGTTAAAGCGTTCCAACTCACGCCGCAGCTGCCTGATTTCCTGCTCCAGCGGCGTGATGGCACCCGGTGAGGAAGAACGCTGCGTCGCTGCGGCAGATGGATCTGCTGCGTCTGTGTCCGATTGAGGTGCCGACTGTATAGTAGGGGCTCTGTCTGCAGCCGCTGATGCCGGATGATTCTGTTCTGCCGAAGCGATTAACTGCGCCAGCTTGAACTCCAGCAGCAGCCGTTCATCATTGGCCTCCTTGCCGCCGGAATTCTGCTCCTGCTGCCTGCGCCGGATCGACTGTTCATACTCCTCCATATTGCCCTCGAAAAGAGTGCCTTGCCCTTTTCCATCCAATAGGAGCAGGCGATTGGCCAGCTTGCGCACAAGCATACGGTCATGGGAGACCAGTACAATCGTACCGCTGTAGCTCTGAAGTACCGACTCGATCACTTCCTGGGCAGCAATATCCAGATAATTGGTCGGCTCATCCAGAATCAGCAGATTGGCTCCTCCAAAATACAGCCGGATCAAAGCGGCACGGCATTGTTCGCCCATGCTCAGTGTGCCGATGACCTTGTGTACATCTTCCCGTCGAAACAAAAAGCAGCCCAGAATGGTCTGTGCCTCTGTTCGCGTCATGCCAGGCAGAAGCAGCAGGCTATCCAGCAGTGTCAGCTCCAGCGGCAGATCTTCCAGCTCCTGTGAAAAGTAGCCAATCTGCAGAGCTGGATGACGACGGATCTCTCCCTGCTGCGGTTCCAGCTGTCCCAACATTAGCCGCAGCAGCGTGGTCTTGCCCGTGCCATTGGCTCCGGTGACAGCGAGCCGATCACCACGTTCCACGCTGAAGTTGATCCCTGCAAATAGCTGTGCTGCCTGATGACGATTCGCATTCAGCGGCAGATCATCCTTTGCCGGATTGGCTTGTGTGGCTTTGGTTTCTTCGAATAATTCAGGTTCTCCAGTGGAAATGGATGGAGCGTCACCAGTCTCTCCAGATAAAGAATAACGAAAATGAACATCATGGAACTCCAGTAATGTATGACCCTTGAACTCACCAGCCTCCAGTTCAAAATGCAGCCGATCGCCTTCACGCGGCTTGTCCACCCGCTCTGCTTCCAACCGCTCCAGCTCCTTTTCTTTGGCATGATAACGGGAAATGTTTTTCTTGGCTTTGGCTTTGTAATAACTCGTCGTAATCTTCACTTCACTTTGTTCACCAGCGGCATCATGGGCTTTGTTGAACCAATCACGGTAGCGGCGGATCGATTGTTCGAGTGCCTTGCGCTGCTGTTCCTGCTTTTTGTACATCGCTTCCTGGGTGCGCAGCTCCTGTTCCTTGTGTGCACGGTATTCACGGTATCCACCTCTGTAAGTGGTCATCCCGGCAGGTGTCAGCTCACAGACCGAGGTCGCCAGACGATCGACAAACTCCCTGTCATGCGAGACAAACAGCAGGGCGCCGGTATATTCACGAAGACGCTGCTCCAGCCATTCCATCGTCTCGATATCCAGATGATTGGTCGGCTCATCGAGAATCAGCAGCCGGGTATCCCGCGTCAGTACTGCCGCCAGACGTACCCTTGTTTTCTGTCCGCCGCTCAGGCTGCTATACGGCATGGTCCACAGTTCCTCGCCGATACCAATCTGTGTGAGCTGCTTCTCGACCTCGACTTCCCATTGGAATCCCTGCAGCTGTTCATACTGCTCCATCCGCATGCCATACTGCTCCAGCACTTCGTTATATCGGTCGGGAAATTGCAGAATATCTGGATCATTCAGCTGCTGCTCGTAGTGATCCAGCACCGTACGCAGCGACCACAGCTCCCGCTTGCCCTGCCGGGCCACTTCCAAGACGGTCCGCTCCTGCTGCATATCTTCCTCATCTTCCTGCTGGCGCATCCAATCCCAGTGTTCCAGGGGCAGCATGCGTTCCACCGTTCCCTCTGTCGGATACTCTTCACCCATCAGAATGCGAATCAATGTCGTCTTGCCGCTGCCGTTAAGACCGATCAGAGCGAGACGTTCCTCGCTCTCCACCTGCAGATTCACCTGTTCAAAAATCATCTTGCCATTCCAATCCTTGGCCAGATTACGTACGCGTGCTATTGTCGTCATTCGTCATCATCCTCTCCATATGCCGGAAAACCATCCGGAATCCAATAAAAAAACCGCGACGGCAGAAGCCTCGCGGTTGATATACAGGAGAAGATGTACTGTTATTCATATCTATAATGATCCATTTCCGGCTCATGCCCGGTATCAGCCTGTATGCTGCTGTCACAGTGTAGTTCTCCGCCAAACGGATATCATCGCTGTGTATGCAAAATGATCGGGCTGTCAGACGCAAAAGCCGAAAGAAAGTACGGATGTTCATAAATGCCCTGTTAACCCGGCATTTCATCGATCCCTGTAGAGATATCAGGTATCGATCACATATACTCCGTATGGAACCACCCAATTGTCATTATAGCTATATGAAGAAAGACATACGAACCCCGTTGCATCAGCCGCATTAGCTGTCTGCCTGCGCTTGCCATCTGCAGTTAATAGGGACGTTCGCATTATTACTTCATCAGACAATTGGTTACCTCTCATTTCTGCGGAGTTGTTCAGCTGTTACTCACTTGGGCAGCCGACAAGACCATTCTACCAAATACAGGAACAGATTCCAACTATCTGTTGATCTAAATTAGACTTGAGGCAGTCCAGTTGAATATAATAAGCCATGTTGCAATCCTACTGTATCGATACTTTTGGTAATGAAATGGAGTGGATGGATTTGAGTACAAGTTATCTTTTACTGCATGGTCTGGGGGGCAGTGGTCCGGAGCACTGGCAGACCTGGTTGTGTCAGCAGCTGATCGAACGCGGTCATAGAGTATATTATCCGCGCTTTCCCGATCATGATCTGCCATCCAAGGAAGTATGGCTTGGCGAATTGAATGAACTGATGGCCTCAATTCCGCAGGAAGAGGAATTAATCGTACTTACCCATAGCCTTGGCTGCCTGCTGTGGCTTCATTACGCTGCAAATGAATCCGTTCGCCGTGTTCGCCAGGCTGTGCTTGTCTGCCCTCCTGCTGCGGATACCACACTGGAAGAAATCAGCAGCTTTTTCCCGCTGCCTCCAGCGGAGCAGATCACTCTGGCTGCAGAGGATGCGCTAATTATCCAGTCATCCAATGATGAATATTGCTCGCCTGTACAGACATTGTTCTATCAGCAGCTTGGCGTGCCTGTACTGCTGCTTCCCCATATGGGGCATATCAATACCGCTTCCGGCCACGGACCATGGCCGCTTATTCTGGAACTTGCCCTGACAGGTGCTGTGCCTGTGCAGCAGATGTTGGCCTCACCTGCACGAACTTCCTGATCTGTCTGTACTTCGCAAGTCTGCACAGAGCTCGTTCGGATGCCAGCTCTCTTAATGAATGGAAGGCTGGCTGGATCAATATCGTATTGTAGTTGGTTCATATTATTGTACGATCCATCATTGCGCTGCTGCTGCAAGATACATTATATAGTGTTTCGACAGTAAAATAATGCTGCAGCAAAAAGCCTGTCTACTTCGTGGTCAAGCCCCTATTTTGTAGACAGTTAAAAAAGCCCCATCAAGCAAACTGGCGTCGGTACTCTACCGGCGTCAG
>NZ_LAQP01000013.1 GCF_000971965.1 Paenibacillus wulumuqiensis | reverse complement strand
TAGTTTCATCTCCAAATAATTCATAGTTATTAGGTTAAAATCTTTTCAGCTTCTCTAGTTATTTAAAACCATGATAAAATTAGTCTTTAAGACCTAATAAGTTTGAAATTATAATACCATATAATTATTCTATTAAAAAGAAAAAAATACTATAAAGCACTTAGTTTCCAATATTAAGAATATATCAGATGTGTATATTATAATTAATTTAGTATTGTATTATTCCATATCCCTTCCAGCTCATTCAGCTCCTTAATTCTCTTCCACGGCTCCATGCCCAGAGTGTGATCCCAATCAAAGCTTCGTTTCAGGAAAATTCCGCGCATGCCTGCCTGGGCAGCTCCCCAGATATCATTTTCCGGATGATCGCCTACAAATACTGTTTCTTCGCCGCTCGTGCCCAGGCGTTCCAAGATCATCTCATAAATTCTCCGGTCCGGCTTTTTGATACCGGCTTCTCCGGAAGTGAGGATGACATCAAAATGTTTTTCCAATCCCAGATGCAGTACTTTGCCATATTGAATCTCGTACAGTCCATTCGTGAGCATGCCCAGCTTGTATCCTTTATCCCGGCAGGACTGAATCGCTTCCATGGCGCCTTTCATCAGGCGTGCTTCTTTCATATAATGTTCTTTGTAATAGCTGTACAGCATATCCGCATCGGGCTTCTGCGACCAGGGCAGGCGTTCTACCAGTTCTTCGAAAAAGCCCCGCTTCTCCCGGTATCCATCGGCATCGGCGATTCGCATGTAGCCCAGAATATCGCGTACTTTTTCCTGATCCTGAATATGTCCCAGATAATCCTTGATCAGCAACCGGGAGAATGCACCAAATGTATAATCCCGATCCATCAGTGTATTATCCAGGTCAAAAATAACGGCTTTGACAGCATGTTCCGACATTGTAGTTAATCCCCTTTGAGTATGTATTTTATCCTTAAATGAATTCTATTTAGTTGCATCCGTGCATGAGGAAGCGCTATGGCAGCAGCACGTGACAATCACCAGTATAGCAAAATCCCTGCCTGTTTCGGCAGATCACATCAAAAAACCCGCCTGCAGCTGCAGACGGGCCCATTATTATCGTGATATGCGGAAATGCTTTGGTTCAGGCACAATTAGAGCAGCACATACGACTTGTCCGTATGCTCCTTGCTCTCTGGCAGCACAGCCGGCTCACGGTGTGTGACCATCATCTCCTGATCGGTGATATACAGGGGGAAATCGGGAATCTCATGCAGATACCGCTGCTGATAGAGCTTGCGGCAGTCCACTTCAAAATACGGAGAATCCTCGTATACCGGAAGCTTGCCATTCTCCTGAACATAATCATCAATCGCTCCCTGCACCTGATCCAGGTGGTACGGAATATATCGTTCCTGTTCCTCAAAGATCTCAAAAGTCTCCCGCGACAGATAAAATTTCTGATCGCTGCGGCCTCCCAGATAACGGGTCAGTCTCGACAGATCCAGGCTTCCATCATCCTGCATCAGCGCTGTGCGGTTAATGCCGCTCATTTCTCTCTCATATTGAAGTACAGCTGTGCGAAGTTCGTTCATTGTTACATGCACCGAAGGCATGTTCTCGGCTTTGCTTCTTGTTTTGAACCTTTCCAGAATAGACATAATCGTCTCTCCTCCCTATGAATGGGATATCAGGGACTGGTGTCGGAAAACGTTTACAATGAAGCTTCGGAGAAAGCGGCTAACTTTTTCTCCCTCACTATAAGTATACCGCATTTTACAAAGAATGATTCACTTTTTTACAAAATAATGATATTTCACGATAAATTAGTTCGGTTCACCCACAGCAAGCTAGAATTTACCTACAGATTGCGGTAGGATGGTACATGGTCCTGTTTTATCGGCTGGATGCTGCCGGGACAGCATCTCTGGTTTATGTATATTCTGTACCATTGCACGGACACGAATCACCGGGAGACCGTGCAGAGCATGATTTGAATCCAGAAAGGAGTCTGATGATAAAATGCAAGATGTCATTATTGTAGGTGCCGGACCCTGCGGACTATCTGCGGCGATCGAATGCGAACGCCTCGGTCTGAACACCCTGATTATTGAAAAGTATAATGTGGTGCATTCGATCTACCTGTACCCGACCAATATGCAGTTTTTCAGTACGGCTGAGCTGCTGGAGATTGGCGATCTGCCATTCCCTTCGCCTAATGAGAAGCCATTTCGCCATGAAGCACTGGCTTATTACCGCCGGGCTGCCCAGCATTACAATATCAAAGTACAACCTTATACGGAAGCAACAGGGATTGAGCGCCATGAGGATGGTACATTTTCTCTGAATACGGTCA
This sequence comes from Paenibacillus wulumuqiensis, assembly GCF_000971965.1. Taxonomy (GTDB): domain Bacteria; phylum Bacillota; class Bacilli; order Paenibacillales; family Paenibacillaceae; genus Saccharibacillus; species Saccharibacillus wulumuqiensis. The sequence goes on along the minus strand of NZ_LAQP01000013.1, from coordinate 279,087 downwards.
ATCGCCAGGGCGAAGAGCATACGCTGGAAGCCCGCCGTGTGATCATCGCTACCGGCTATTTTGATCATCCGAACTATCTGGGTATTCCGGGCGAAGACCTGGAAAAGGTCACCCATTATTTCCGCGAAGCCCATCCTTATACCCGAATGCGTGTAGCAATTATCGGCGGCAGCAACTCGGCGGTGGATGCCGCGCTGGAAATTGTACGCGTAGGCGCCACAGTTGATATGATTTACCGCGGCAGCGATCTGTCCGCCAACATCAAGTCCTGGGTGCGTCCAATCTTCGAAGGACTCGTGACCAAGGGCAAAATCAGTCTGCATCTAAATTCCTGCGTAACCGGCATTACCGAGACCGAGGTACAGATTACCCATACCGACGACGGTCGCACCGAGATGCTTGGTAACGACTTTGTACTCGCCATGACCGGTTTCCGTCCGGATCGCAAACTGATTACATCCATGGGAGTGACCATGAGCGAAGACATGGACAAACCGCGCTTCGATCCGGAGACGATGGAGACGAATATTCCGGGACTGTATGTCGCCGGTGTTATCGCGTCGGGACGCAACGCCAATGAAGTCTTTATCGAGACCGGCCGCCGTCATGGTGCGCTGATTGCGAGACATATCACGGATACATTATCCCAGATTACCAGCTGAACCGATCTTTTCCGTGACAGCTAACTCTCACATAGGTGCTGCGTGCTGCACATGGCACGACCTGGTGTACTGATTTACTATACTTGTCCGCTGGATTCCGGCGGACATTTTTACTTCCAAAGGAACTCCAGTATGTATATGCTGGGCATGTCGAATACAATCTGTTCATCTTCTCAACTGGCTTCCATTTACCATCCTCGGAAAGGAGTGATACTTATGGGCGCTATTGATATGCCCTCCCTCATTCTGCTTATTATGGCCGGACTCGGTATTGTCGGCAAGAATACGACCGTTACCATCGCCATGATCATACTGCTGCTGATTCGTGTACTCGGCTGGCATCAGGCTTTTCCCTGGCTGGAAAAGTACGGGCTGACAATTGGTATTATTATTCTGACGATCGGCGTAATGACTCCGCTGGCCAGCGGCAAGATTTCCATGGAGACGATTGTCTCTTCCTTTGTCAGCTGGAAATCGCTGATCGCTATCGGCATCGGTTTGTTTGTCGCCTATCTGGGCGGGCGCGGCACGATCCTGATGACCAACCAGCCTACCGTTGTAGCCGGTTTGCTGATCGGTACACTGATTGGCGTAGCCTTTTTCAAAGGAGTTCCGGTTGGTCCATTGATCGCGGCAGGACTGCTGTCGCTGCTCATCGGTAAATCTTGATCTATATTGTAACGGGCAGGATATGGTATACTGCCAGTACAGCTTTGACCACCAGAGCTGACAACCATGTGTATACGTATGCATTTCCAGGAGGATTACATCCATGCCCCAAGCTTTTGTCATAGAAGCGATTATGATTGCGATCTACGGCCAGTTACTTCATCCGGATAAGCCGGTCAACTATATTGTTCCCTATACCTCCATTATGGAGCTGTATGAATTTGCGGAGAGTCAAGAACCGCTGATGAACGATTCAGTCGAAGAACGCGAAGTCCGCGAGCGGATCAAGGCGCTGATTGATTATTTGGAAGAACCGCTGAACAAGAAGAAGATTCAGCGCTGTCTGCAGATGCCATGGGCACTCAGTTCATCGATTTTATTTACGGATAACGTTCAGCTGTCTGTCGTGAACGCCATGGATAATGCCTATTACGGCGAATCTTTTGATCCGATCGAGACGGAGCTGATCCTGTCTGCCCTGCGCAAGGAAGTTCCGATGCTGACCGACCAATTTGAGATGATTCATCGGATGATTGAGGCCAAAGTGCCTGTTCAGGTGTATGATATCGAAGATTTCTCTTATGCGCTTGAAGGCACTTCAACCGTATAACCGGCAAAAAGCCCATGTTATCATTGCGATAACATGGGCTTTTTTTGATAACCACATGGATATTTAGGATTCAGGGATATACGCATAACGGATATCATCTTCATTATCCAGGTATTCCACATTCAGCTTGTATCCGTTCAGATACCACAGATCCTGGGATTCCATATAAAATTGGATTCCTTCCGTCTTTTGCTCCAGTCCTGGACTGATAGGCGGCTCCACCGAAATTCCCAGCGAAAATCCGGGGTGAATGTCACTGTTACTGCTATAACGTGCGTAGAAACGCAGGGCATCTCCATCTTTCAAATCCAGTTCTTTTTTATACCAGCGTGCGGCTTCGTCCGATACGGCGATACTCATTATTTATTCCACCTTTCGTTAAAGTTTGCAAGATTGCCTGACAGGATCAGGTCATCGTATGAACACTATTCGGAGTAACGTTTATTCCAGAGGGACTGTACTCACCTGCTAACCATTACCCTGACTCTTTCCGTATTATAACATGTTACAGAAGTCTGCCGTTATGGATAGACGACAAATCTTTGATAGATCGCTTCCTCTTTTCTGGCTTCGGTCAACTTTTCGTATACTTATGTAAACTTTCTTGACTTTATTCGACAAGAAAACATTCATAATTGGCTAATTTTAAATAAAACGGCAAGTTTTTCGTTGACATGCTTAAAAATGCAGTGATACAATCAGACACAGGCGAGTGATAATTAGAATTTATTACCATCTGCCACTACATTATGAAGAAAGGGTGAACTCCATGCATAAAATGACGATTGTACATAACCAGGCCTATGCTAGCGATCTGACTACACAACTGAAAAAATGGAGCAACCCGGCAGGTGGACACCCTTCAAGGTAATTGGTTTATTCAAATTACACTTGAGAAGTATCCATAACAGTTACTATTACTGCACAGGTTGCCCGCAACCGTGCGTCATATGACATCTACAAAGAGACATGTTATGTGCATTTGCACATACGTGTCTCTTTTTTTATGGCTGCTTCACCCTTGCAGACAGCATGAGCTAGGCACTTCGCTTGATCCGCTTCATTCTTTATTAGCTTGACCCTATTATGCATAGTACATATGCATCGGAAAGGTAGTGATGGCATGTTTGCTGTTTTGAAAAATCTGGGCTGGTTCTTCCACCGGGAGCGTAAGCGCTATATTGTCGGCATTCTGATGCTGGCTGGCGTCGGTGTGCTGGAACTCATCCCTCCCAAGCTGCTTGGAGACGCGATTGATCTGATCTCCAGCGGCTCGGTTACCTATCAGTCGCTCATTTATTACTCAACAGCGATTGTACTGACGTTGATCGTCATCTACGGGGTAACCTATGTATGGATGCACAGTCTGTTCGGCGGCTCCAATCTGGTCGAACGGCTGCTGCGTACACGGTTCATGGCACATCTGCTGCGCATGACACCGCCATTTTTTGAACGAAGTCGTACCGGTGACCTGATGGCCCGTGCGACTAATGATCTTCGTTCCGTCGCGATGACGGTGGGATTCGGTATGCTGACGCTGACTGACTCTACGGTCTATCTGCTCACGGTACTGCTCGCAATGGGTTTCCTGATCAGCTGGAAACTAACGCTGGCAGCGATCCTGCCGCTGCCGTTTATCGCTATTGCGATGGCCATTTATGGCAAAGTGGTCCATGCCCGCTATACGCTGGCTCAGGATGCCTTTGGCGATATGAATGACCAGGTACTGGAATCGATCGCCGGAGTGCGTGTTATCCGTGCTTATGTACAGGAGCGCCAGGACGAGAAGCGGTTTGAGCATATTACCAATGACGTTTACCGTAAAAATCTCGCTGTTGCCATGGTCGATGGACTGTTCGAACCGACGATTCGTCTGTTTGTCGGACTGAGCTATATTATCGGTCTTGGCTTCGGGATCTATCTGGTATTCCATAATGAACTGACACTGGGTGATCTGGTTTCCTTTAACATTTATCTGGGGATGATGATCTGGCCGATGTTCGCCATCGGTGAGCTGATCAATATTATGCAGCGCGGTAATGCCTCGCTCGACCGGGTCAATGAGACACTGGCTGTCAAACCGGATGTCGAGGACATCGCTTCTCCGGTAGCGGTCACTTATCCGGAATCGATTGAATTTAACGATATTACGTTCCGCTATCCCACTTCCACTGTCGATAATCTCCAGCATGTCTCGCTGAAGATTACCGCAGGCGAGACGCTCGGCATCGTCGGGCGTACCGGCAGCGGTAAATCCACGCTGCTCAAGCAGCTGCTGCACGAGTATCCGGCAGGCAGCGGAGAACTGACCATCAGCGGCGTACCGATTCAGAATATCGCCAAGGATCAGCTGCACAGCTGGCTGGGTTATGTACCGCAGGAGCAGATTCTGTTCTCCCGCAGCGTGCGCAATAATATTCGCTTCGGCAAAGCGGATGCTAATGACGATGAAATTATGAATGCGATTCATACCGCAGCCTTTGACACGGATCTGCACACCTTCCCCGACGGCCTGGAGACAATTGTCGGTGAGCGTGGTGTCGCCCTGTCCGGTGGTCAGAAGCAGCGTGTATCACTGGCACGCGCCTTTATTGCCGAGCCGGAGATTCTGATTCTGGATGATGCACTCTCTGCTGTCGATGCCAGAACCGAAGCACGTATTATCGAGAATATCCGCACCAAGCGTGCGGGCAAAACCACTCTAATCGCGACGCATCGCCTGTCTGCCATTGAGCATGCAGATCATATTGTCGTCCTCGATCGGGGCAAAATTATTGAAGAGGGAACCCATGCCGAGCTGCTTAAGGCCGGCGGCTGGTACCGTGAGCAGTATGAGCGGCAGCAGGTGGCGAATTCCCTTGATGGGGAGGTGTCTTAATTGGAGACACAGGATTACGAACAGCCCATGACGAGGCTGGATAACAAGACGATTACCAAACGGCTGTACCGGTATGCACTGCGGGCCAAAAAAACCTTTATTGTCGCCTTGATCATGCTGGTCATTGGTGTCGGAGCAGAACTGGCCGGTCCCTTTATCGCCAAAAACATTATCGATAACCATATGTTCGCGATTGAGCAGCCGTTCTATGAGACGACTGCCGGTGAACACAGTGCCGAATACAACGGCAAATTCTACAAACGCGAAGGCTTCTGGGCAGCCGGTGAGCAGCGTGGTGCAGAAGCCCATGTCGTGCAGAGTGGGCCTACCTTCTACTTTATCGAAGGTCCAATGGACAATACGGCCAGTGAGAAGAGCTATGCGAATGGTACCTTGACCGTACGCAATGCGCAGGGTCAGGAAGCTCTCTATCCGGCTGTACCGCTGTCCGCTACAGAGCTGTTTGGCTTTTACAAGCCGGAGCTGCCCAGCATTTACAAGTTGATCGGTCTCTACTTTATCTTCCTGCTGATCACGATTATTACCGAATTCGGCAAGACGTACTGGCTGCAATCATCGGCTAATAAGGTTATTCAGGAGCTGCGGCTGGATCTGTATGCCCATATTCAGCGCCTGCCGGTTCCCTTTTTCGATAATCTGCCTGCGGGTAAGGTCGTCTCCCGCGTCACCAACGATACCGAAGCGGTCAAGGATCTGTTTGTAGCGGTACTGTCCAACTTCAGCTCCGGTGCGGTCTATATGCTCGGCGTGTATGTGGCGCTGTTCATTCTGGATTTCCGGTTGGGCATGATCTGTCTGTTCCTCGTGCCTCTGCTGATCGGATGGATCTATTTGTACCGCCGGGTAGCGACCAAGTACAATACGGTTATTCGTTCCCGGCTGAGCGAGATCAATGCGATCATTAATGAATCGATTCAGGGCATGTCGATCATCCGTATTTTCCGTAAGCAAAAGCAGACCCAGGAAGAGTTCGAGCAGCTGAATAATGATTATCTGTCTTATCAGAACAAAATGCTGCGTCTGAACTCACTGACTTCACACAATCTGGTCAATGTGCTGCGGAACCTGACCTTTGCCCTTGTATTATGGTACTTTGGCTCGGCCGCTCTCGGCGGATTTGACAGTGCAATCTCGCTCGGTGTGCTGTATGCGTTTGTCGATGTACTGGGACGTCTGTTCCAGCCGATGACCGGTATGGTCAATCAGCTGGCAGCACTGGATCTGTCGATGGTATCTGCCGGACGTGTATTTGAACTGATGGATGAAGAAGGCGAACAGGTCACCGATGGCTCCATGCCTCGGTATAAAGGCAATGTACAGTTCAAAAATGTTACTTTTGCCTACAAAGTCGATCCTGTGCTGAAAGATATCAATTTTGAAGCCAAGCAAGGCCAGACGGTAGCTCTGGTCGGTCATACCGGCTCGGGCAAAAGCTCGATCATCAATCTACTGTTCCGGTTCTATGATCCGCAGCAGGGAACGATTACGATCGATGGGCAAAATGTTCAGGAACTGCCCAAGCAGTGGATTCGTCAGCATATGGGCATTGTACTGCAGGACCCATATCTGTTCACCGGGACGATCGCTTCAAACGTGAGCCTGGATAATGAGAAGATCAGCCGTGAACGAGTCGAACGGGCACTGCGTGAAGTAGGTGCCGACAAGATTCTGTCCGATCTGCCCAAAGGCTTTGACGAACCTGTCGTAGAAAAGGGCAGCACCCTGTCCGCCGGACAACGCCAGCTCATTTCCTTTGCCCGTGCGCTCGCATATGATCCAGCGATTCTCATTCTGGATGAAGCAACCGCGAATATTGATACCGAGACCGAAGCGCTGATTCAGACCGCGCTGGAAGTACTCAAAAAAGGCCGTACGACCTTTATCGTCGCCCACCGCCTCTCCACAATCCGCAGCGCCGATCTGATTCTGGTACTGCATCGCGGAGAGATCGTGGAGCGTGGTACCCATGATGAACTGATGGAGATTGATGGACGTTATCGTCAAATGTACCGGATGCAGACGGGGGTCAGCTCGAATGTGATTTCGGATGGTGCAGCAGAGCCGGGAGCCATCGAAGCTCCCGTGCCTGCCGGATTGGCAGGACGCACCGTATAATTCACGAGAAAGTTCAAAAAATGATTTGCAATGGCAGCAGCTTGTTCTGTCTGTGCCATACAGCGTCGATACGAGATCAAACCCAAAAAGACCTGACATCCTGTAAGGATGTCGGGTCTTTTGCTGTCAATATTCTACACTGACATACAGCACCATCGAGTTGGAGCAGGCATGTCAAGCTCAGACTGTAAATACCTTGGTCTTCTGCAGCAGACGATTTGTCATCGTGCTGAGTTCCTCGGAAGATGAAGAAATCTCCTGCATAATCGCCGTCTCTTCATGGGTGGCTGTAGAGATCTGCTTGGCGCCTTCGTAGAAACGATCTGCCATTTCCCGGATCATCGTTACATTCTGATAAGTCAGTTCGACCCGGTCGGTCTGTTCGGAGATGGAACCTTCCATCAGCTGTACGGCCGACATGAATTCATCGACAATACCTGCAAACTGCTGCAGCGTCTCCTCCACCTCCATCGTATGAGCAGACTCCCGGCGAACAAGCTCATTCTGACTGTGGATCAATTGAACCGTATCATGGATCTGTGTCTGAACCGCTCCAATCAGGGAATGGATACGCTGGGCCGAGTCATTACTTTGCTCAGCGAGCTTGCGAATCTCGGTAGCTACAACTGCGAATCCGGCTCCATTTTCCCCGGCATGTGCCGCTTCGATAGAAGCATTCAGCGCGAGCAGATGGGTCTGCTCGGCCAATCCTTTGACCGTGCCTGTGACTGCGCCAATATCGGATGCCTGGTTATCCAACAGGCGGATTGTATTCTCTGCCTGAGCCTGGGATTGAGATAATGTACTCATCCCTTCTTTCAAGGATGCAAAAATATGCTGGGTAGAATGAACAGAACGTTCCATCGTACCGGACAGATTCATCATATGGGAAGACTTGTCACGCATTTCCTGAAAAGAACCAAGCATCTGCTCTGCAGTCTGCATCGAAGTCTCGGTTGATTTGCGCTGCTGCTGCACACCTTGGTAAATCTCATCGGCAATCGTTGACAGCGACTCAATCTGCTGGGTCGCTTCGTTGATCGAGCCAGTCAGATACTCGGCATTTTGCGAAGTGGTAGTGGTACTGTGAGCGATATCGTTAATAATGTCCTTGATATTCATGACCATCATGCGGAAAGCGTCGTTTAATACCTTGATCTCGTCTTCTTCACGACGTTCTGGAATATCCACCGTCAGATCGCCTGCCGACACACGCTCTGCAGCATGCGACAGATTCACAATCGGCCGGGTCAACAACCGTGAGATGACATAACCAAGAATACCGCTCCATGTAATGCCGAGCAGCAGAATAATCGATACATACAGCCAGTCACTCATCGCTGCCGCCAGAAAAGACTTCAGATAAAAAATAAAGAAAGCGCTTGTACCGTAGGTAATAATAGACACCGCAATAAAGCTTGCGACCAGTTTGGACCCCAAGGATAACTTCATAATACACCTCATAACTTCAGAATTTGAGTAGTAATAGGTTGGAATAAATGCTGAATCGGCAGGAATATAGGTTTGTAACATTTATTACCATATTGATTCAATACTTATTAATTTAAATTTTAGCAAAAAGATGAACGGATTGTTGTGATATAAGTCATAGACCAACACACTTATCAAGGCCTAAAGTCCTATCAACCTCCTGAATCTCCTGCTTCTTTTCTGCGTATATACCCTAATCTGGCATCTTTATAGAGGTCTGCTTGCTCTCTTCCTTTACGGAAGCTATGCTAAGTATTATACCGATCCAGATGATCTATACAGGAATCAAGTTAAAGGGGATGAAATTGTACATGGAACGCACCAGAGTCTGGAGCGAGCGATTCAAGCTGTTTTTTCTGAACAATCGCTTTGTTATCTTTTTATTCGTACTACTGCTTATTTCACTGAATATTTTCGTATTATCCAAAATTCCGTATGTGTTTACGCCGATTATTGTGCTGGTCAAAACCGTGATCCTGCCGATTATCCTCAGCGGTATTTTGTTCTATTTACTGAATCCTATTGTAAATTTGCTGGAGAAATACAAAGTAAAACGCATTTATTCCATTATTATGCTCTACATTCTTATTATCGGCATTATAGTGTTGATTGTTAGCCTTGTAATTCCTGTTATTCAAAAGCAGATTCAAGAGCTCATTATCAGTATTCCAATGCTGTATGACAAGACCGTCTATCAGATCCAATACTGGCTGGGCGGCGATGTGTTCCAGCAGCTGCAGCAGTCCACCAATATTAATCCATCGGAACTGGCCCAGTCACTGTCTGAGCGCTGGGCAGCCGTCGCCGGCAGCGGAGTTACCGGATTTATCCATACATTCTCGGGTATTGGCGGATTTCTCGGTACACTGACAGAAGTATTGGTCTCGATTGTAACGGTACCGTTCATTCTGTTCTATCTGCTCAAGGACGGACAGAATCTGCCGAATTACATTTTAAAATTCATCCCGGTCCGTCTGCGTGATCAGACCTCCAAAGTCATGTCGGAAATGAATCATCAGATCAGTTCCTATATTCGTGGACAGATCATCGTCAGCTTCTGTATCGGTATTCTACTGTATATCGGCTATAACATTATCGGGCTGGATTACGCTCTGATTCTGGCCGTTGTCGCTTCCTTTACGAGCATTGTGCCTTATCTTGGACCGGCAATTGCGATTACGCCGGCACTGATTGTGGCGTTGGTGACTTCACCAATTATGCTGCTCAAAATGGTCGCTGTCTGGACTATCGTACAACTGATCGAAGGCAAACTGATCTCTCCGCAGATCATGGGCAAATCGCTTAAAGTTCATCCAATTACGATCATTTTCGTCATTCTGACTTCCGGTAATCTGTTCGGCGTTATTGGTATCCTGCTGGCCGTACCGGGATATGCCGTATTGAAAGTTCTGATCACCCATCTGTTCGACTGGCTCAAAGTCAGCTCCAATCTCTATGAGACAGATAAAGTCACCGAGCAGCCGGTTGAAGTAGATGTAAAGAAATGATAACGTGCAGCCTTACCAAACAATAAACCCTGTGACTGCCGTTTATATTCTGATACGGATATAGGCATGAATCATATGCCTATATCGATATTGCTATCGTTCCTATAGAGATATGGAATATTTATCCGAAAATCTGACCTCAAACAAAAAACCTTGAAGAGCCTAATCGCTCTTCAAGGTTTTTGCTTTAAAATCGTCATATGGTATCAACACGTTCATGCTGCTGGCAAAATACAACTCCATACGATTAAGTTAGTGCCTGCCTCATACCTACAAGTGTCTTATTTCGCCAGTTCAGGAGTATAACCTGCCGGGATAATTGTCGTTGCCGTACCTGCGGTAATAACCTGCGGATACATCATGCCCGGTTCCGGCTGCTGCAGGAAATAGCTGATGATCGCCCGTTTGTCGTCTGTCAGCTTGACGTTATCAATCTTCAGGTTGTAACCGGGATTCGGCAGTTCTACGTGAAGAGTCACCTTCTGCTTGCCGTCTGCAGTACTGGTAACGCCCATTTCAGGGTTATAGCCCATTTGTTCACCTTCCGATGGTTGTGCTGGTGGAGTGGTTGTATCATCGCCGGACTGCGGCTGGTTGTGACGCTCGACCATCTCTACTGCGCTGTGTACCCATACTGCAGCATCCATACGCGTAATATCCGCTTTGGGTTTGAAGGCCTGGCCTACCGAGCTGCGCGGGATTACATTCATATTGACCAGATCCTGAATCGCATTGGATGCTTCTTTGCTGATACTGTCCTGATCCTCAAATATGACAAACATTTTGGTTGTCGGATATTCTCCAGTCGTATTGATGGCCTGGTGCAGCCAGATCGCGAACTGCTCACGGGTCACCGACTCGGAAGCTTTGATGCTGGCCGGAACGGACAGATCATTGGCACGGGCAGCTGCTACAGCCTGGCTGTACCATGCTTTACCGGCTGTTGTCTCCGGCCCTTTCATATCAAAGGCATTGACGAGCATCTGAATCGCCTGCGGCTGGGTCAGCTGCTGATTCGGTTTAAACTGGGTCGCTGTCACACCGTTAATGATTCCTTTTTCCTGCAAAGAACTGACGATCGATTGATTATTGGAACCTTGCACATCAGAGAAGGCGGCTGCTGCCGCAACTCCGCTGCCTGCAAGTGCACAGGATAATACCAGCAGCGCTGCTGCTTTATTTTTCGAATTCCACATTATATTCCCTCCATCTTATAGATAATCAGGTTAGTTGTATTGATACCGGAAACGCGCGTTTTCCGTCGAACCTTCACTATCACAGACGCAAGAAAACGCCAAATGGTTGCGTATCGCTGGAAGTCTTACATTTGCTGCGGCGCTTGCATGCCGAGCAGTTCCATCAATCGTGCCAGGTATTCACCGGTCTGACGGCTCAGCTGCAGGCGCTGCTCACGCCAGGCAGGAGGGCAATCCAGAATACGATTATGGCTGTAGAACTGGTTGAACAATCGGGCTGTCTGAAGCGCATACCTCGCCATAATCGACGGTTCGTGCAGACGTACCGCCCGTTCCAGTTCGCTGTCATACCCCGCCAGATGACAGAGCAGTTCCCAGGCCGTATCCGTCCAGCCCGATGGCTCTTCCACGGCTGCGCTGGAATCCGATGGCTCTACTGCTTCACTGGCTGACTGTTGTGCCACCTCTTCGCCAGTCGGCTGTTCTGCAGATTCATTGTTCTGTTCTACGCGCCGCAGAATACTCTGAATCCGTGCATACGCATACTGTACATAAGGCCCGGTCTCTCCCTCAAAGCTGACCGCTTCTTCCAGCGAGAAATCAATTTCATTCTGGCGGTTGTTCTTCAGATCATTGAAAATGATCGCGCCTACGCCGACCTGACGGGCGACTTCTTGCTTGTCTGGAAGACTCGGATTTTTCTCTTCGATAATGCGTGCTGCCTGCTGTACCGCCTCATCCAGCACCTCTTCCAGAAAAATGACTTTCCCTTTGCGGGTGGACATTTTTTTGCCGTTTACTTTCATTAATCCAAAAGGAACATGGATGCAGTCTTCCGCCCAACTGTAACCCATTTTGCGCAGCACAGCGAATACCTGACGAAAATGCAGTGCCTGCTCTCCGCCGACTACGTAGACGAGGCGGTCACCGTGCATCACTTCCTTGCGGTAAATGGCTGTCGCCAGATCACGGGTCGGGTAGATGGTTGTACCATCGGATTTGATAATCAGACAGGGAGGCATATCCTGTTCATCCAGACGAACCACCAGCGCGCCATCACTTTCTTCGAGCAGATCCAGCTCACGCAGACGATCCACTACAGCAGGCATTTTATCATTATAAAAGCTCTCGCCCAGTACCGCATCAAACTCCACACCAAGCCGCTCATACATCCGGTCAAGTGAAGCCATGCTCACATCCACAAAGTACCGCCACAGCTCCAGCGCCTGCGGATCTCCGCTCTCCAGCTTGCGGAACCAGTCACGCGCCTCATCCTCCAGCTCGGGATGCTCTGCCGCTTCATCATGAAACTTAATATAGACACGCAGCGCTTCACCGATCGGATTCTGCTCCATCTGTAACGGATCACTCCAGCGCAGATGCGCCGTGATCTGCTTGCCGAACTGGGTACCCCAATCCCCGATATGATTGACCCGCAGCGCCTCGTATCCGGCGGCACGATACATCCGGTACAGCGCCGCACCGATTACTGTAGAACGCAGATGTCCTACACCAAACGGCTTAGCGATATTCGGAGAAGACATGTCAATAATGATACGCTGTCCTCCGCCCACCTGGAGCTGGTAATGCTGCTGATCCGCAATCCGCTCCAGCAGCGCAGTACTGGATATCGTCCGATCCCAATACATATTGACGTAAGCTCCTGCGGCAGTGACATGAATATGGGCATAATCCGGGTGCTCACTGATGCGGCTGCACAGCTCAGCAGCGATCTGCTGGGGCGCACGTCGCCATGACTTGGCCAGTACAAAGCATGGGAAGGCCAGATCGCCCATCTCTACCGATGGAGGGGTCTCCAGCAGCTTGGTCAGTTCTCCCACTTCCATTTCGGTTACCTTTTGCAGCATGGCTATTGCTTCATTTACAAACAGACTGACTGTACTCATTCTTTTCCACTCCCCTGGATAATTGGTGTACATATCAAAAAACTCCCGTCCCTTAAGCCAAAGCTTAAGAGACGAGAGCATCGATTACGGTTCCCGCGGTACCACTCTTGGTACAATCGCCGATCTGTGGATCATTTTTTAACAGATGGCAAATTGTCACTTGAATACGATAACGGTGTCAGGCCGGATACGCTTATGCACAGCAGGTACAATATTAAGCACTGCTGCTTTGGGCGAATCATCTCACAGGTGCGCTTCCGCAAAGACATTCTGCCGGCTCTCACCCTCCCGGCTCGCTAAAAGAATGGTCACTTTGCGTACTCTCCTGCTCATAGACTTCTTATGTAATTTTGGATAATGTTCTGTTTGGTATGCTAATCTGCAAGTTAGCAGTATTATATCGAGCAACCTGCGACCAGGCAACCTTTTTTTGAATATCGGTGTTGAAAGCGACTAGACCGGCACTCTTATTTTTGCAAAATGACCGCTGACTGATCTGAAGCTAATGATGAAATAGTAAATTGTTAAACGGATATGCTTATTTGTACTTCACAGGCATTAATGATTTGCATTAAGTCTTCAATTTAGCCGAAAAGTATACGGTCCATTCATAGTATGGATTTTGATTCGATTCTCATCCAACCATTCAGGCTCCATATAATTAAATATTTCCTCATCCGTTGCAATAGTATCCTCTGGAACAGTAATCGTAATCGTATGGTTCGGCAATCGCACCATCAAAAATCCATATTCTTGCTTAAAAACTTTATAATTTGATATTCTAGCCTCCAAAAGATCCTTCCGACTTTCTATAATAAGACCATTTATATGCAAGGGAGAATATAAGTATATGAATTGATAGGGATGGAAAAGTGCAGTTGCTGCACATTAAAGAAGCAGCAACACGCTGATGATAGTGAATAGAATTAATCTGAACCGTTTTTTTGATTCTGCTTTTTGAATCATGATTAAAAACAAGACAATATTAACTGTAATCAAAGGAAGATAATACGTCTCGCAAAGCCAGATAATATGGCAATCCCCCAGTAATAAAAAAAGCACATAACCATCAAGGATAAAGATTGCAGTTTGAATGTACAATAAGATTTTTTTGATATTACCGTGCATAGGTAAATATTTCTGCTTCAGCCCAGTCGCTGATTTCGCCACTCATCGTAACTTTGAATACATGATTGGATGATTCCGCCGAAGGCGTATAGATATAGCGGTATCCACTTTCTGCATTTACAAATCGATCAATAATTTTACCTGTCGTCACATCTTTTATACTCCAATTTACTGTTGGCATCTTGTCGGAAGTTTGATTGATATCCATTGCCAATATTTGTCCTTCGCTCATTTTAAAACTGCTGCCTAACTGCTTTTCCTGTCCACCATTGGAGCTGTTATTCAAATATACTTTTTGATTGAAAATAGATTGTATCTTTTCCTTTTTATCATATTCGGTAAGCGGCTTTCTCCCGAGCACTTCACCTTTTCCTCTTACCCAGGAGATATATGTAAATTCCTGCGGTTTCTTTACGGACTCTATAACGATCATGCCTTTATTGATTAATTCATTGATAAAAGCTTTGTGATCCTGATTTTTCCACTGAACCTGCGAACTGAGTTCATATTCCATTTGTTTGCGCACCATTTTCTCAATAACAGGATCGTTTTGATAAGAGCTGACAGCATCGGCAAAAGCAATGACTACTTTTTTCCCTTCAATGAGCAGCTCTTTTTGTACAAATGTTTCATTTTTGAGTTTCCATTCGCGACTGATCTGATAATAGGGCGTTGTCCGGTTGTACGGATCGATTCGAAGTCCTGTGTTATCGATATAAAATGGCTGGTCGGTTACACGAACACTTACCATATTGGCCAAAGTCGAACTACTGCTTATTTCCAAAGTTTCATTTACATTTTGAGCAAGGGTATGTGAAGGATTGTAGTAGGTTTCGAGCATGCCTGCGTGGCTATGTTGTGCAAGAGCCCTATTGGGAAACATGACTGAAGCCGTACTGACTGATGCTATGGTCATACCTACTACCAGTACCAAGCCCATCCATCTTTTCTTTTTTTCAGAAATGAACATCATTAGCTTAAACCTCCAATATTTTCGAGTTATTTTCTCCATGCTTTGTAAAACCAGTCTAATAAAGTATCATACTATGTACAGTGAACAATCGAAGCTTTGACCCTCATTGTCAGCGATAAATTCTTCAACTCCTTTTTCAGGGATTCCCATGTGAATCATGACTACTTCATGGTCAGCCCGGTTTTCAATTATACAAGGTATAGAAACAAGAGCACCCATTTATTTACAATACACCCGTGTTGCTGATACTACAAGCTAATCCATTGTTTAACTGATTACAGCTATGATTTTCCAGAACAAAATAAGACACAGCAAACGATTTGCCGTGTCTTGAGGATGGTGCTCATTATTGAATTTGATGTTAAATGGCTCAATTGGGATCACCAACGCAATCCCTGTCGCCCTAGCCTGAGATATATTCTGTATACCTGGCTTATTATCGTTCCTGACAGATGCGCTTTGTGTACACCATACAATGTACGGTCACGCTCATGTGCTGTCCCTCAGGAAATGCACATTCCTATGTAGACAGCCGGCTTGGGTCTCATTATACAGGAACTTTCATTTCCATCAGTTCTCTGCAAGCCTGGGCACAGCGGCGGCATGCCTGTACGCATTCCTGGCAATGGGTATGAGGATGTTTCTGGCATTCCTCGATGCAGGCTTCGCAGGCCTTGGCGCACACTTCGGCGATTTCCGCAGCAAAGATACTGCCCTGACTCAGTGCCTGTGCGGTAAAGGAACAAATCTCTGCACAATCCCGATTAATGCGGATACAGTCGCACAGCTTCTCCAGATCGTATTCCTTGAGGTTGGATACATAAGAGATATTGCAGGCATTCATCGCTTCGACACAAGCTTCGATATAAGAATGGTATTGTTGTGGTGTGGACATAATAATAACCTCCCGTATAGTTCAATTCAGTAACCTTGCGCGCGCTGCAGGTTATTTCTGTGCCGTATTCCGGCCTCAGCCTTGGTTATTGAACTATTACCCCGGGAAAGGCAAAATTGAAACTGATCTACCTTCAGGATTCCGCAGCCTGATGTTCCAGCGCCATCAGCTGTTCCTGTATATGCCGTTTGTCGAAATACTCGCCGATAAACACAGCGACATCAGGTACCGGCTTTTGCGGTATGGTCTTCATGAAATCCATCTGTCGGTAGGCGTATTGAAACAGAAAACGACTGGACGTATCACTAAAGCTAAGGATTCCTTTGGCACGGTAGATCTCCGCAGGCAGTCTGGCGATCACCTGCTCAAATTCCTCACTGTTGATCGGCTGCTGAAAATAGTGAGTATAGACCATTACATGCTCATGGGAATGATGCATATGCCGGTGACTCTGCTCTGCATCTTCGCTCTCATGCGAGGATGATTCTGACCCTTCTGAAGCGCTGCATACCGGGCAGTTCTCGGCATCATGTTCATCCGCTTGTTTCGCAGAACCCTGTTCACTGGTGAGTGAAGCTCCTGTCTGCTCATAATATGCACGATCCAATTCACAGCGTACCGTAATATGAATCGGCGCAAAGGCATTCCAGCCGCGCACAATCGTCTGTACACGTTCCAGTTGCTCCGGGCTGACCAGATCGCTTTTGTTCAGAACCAGCAGAGATGCCGAACGAATCTGCTCCTGCATCAGCCGGTACGTCTTGCCCTGCTGCTCTTCATACAGCTGCCACAGATGAGCCGTATCGACCACTGTGATCAGATTACGCAGCTCCAGTGGATTATACAGTGCAATCTCGGTCACTGCGTCCAGAATCTCGATCGGATTGGCTACACCGGATGCTTCAATAACGATCATGTCTGGCTGCTCATTTTGCATCAGATTGTACAGCTCCAGCCCCAGATCGACCCGGTTGGAGCAGCAAATACAGCCGCTCAGCAGCTCGGCCATCGCTACATCTTCATCCAGCATCATTCCATCCAGATTCACATCACCAATTTCGTTCATAATAACAGCAGGCGTCTTGCCTTCATCTTTCCAGTTCTGCAGCATCTGCTGCAGCAATGTCGTTTTACCGCTCCCGAGAAATCCGGATAAAATATATACAGGTATAGTCATTCTCAACCTCCATTGATTGGTATAAGCGCTTCATATTACTATAAGGATTCCACTCTAACTCTATCAAATAAACAGCTGATAAATATTATAAAGCAAATCAGCTGCTGTTGAATACTCCTTGCTATTGATGAGGTCAGATCTTCCTTGCACTGCGAGCGAATATCTATGCGATTTTTTTCTGTTCAGACGTACTATACGCTTCTCCCGCTGCCTGTATATGCGGAGGACTGATTGTCTATGATAAGATAGAACTTGGCTGTTTGATATATACAAGAGACTATATTTTCTGGCAGGCTTTAATTTTTTAATAAAACTACGAATATTCTCTATGCTAAATAAAGGAGCTGATCCACCTATGCGATCTGTAGATGAACACCGGGCAGAAGCCCCTGATACTGTAAAATGTATGGTGATTACCGTATCCGATACACGTACTCCCGAGACCGACACCGGCGGACAACTGCTGCAATCGCTGCTGACCGAACATGGTTATCAGGTCGTTGATTACCGGATTGTAAAGGACGATTACCAGGAGATTCGCGAACTCCTTCATCACCATGCCGAACGTAAAGACGTCGAAGCGATCCTGCTAACCGGCGGTACCGGCATTGCTCCGCGTGATGTTACGTATGAAGCTGTGCAGAGTCTGCTGACCAAGGAGCTGCCTGGATTCGGAGAGATTTTCCGCTATTTGAGTTTTGCCGAGGATATCGGTTCGGCAGCCATTCTAAGCCGGGCGATTGCCGGCACGATCGGCCGTACGGCTGTCTTTTCCATGCCCGGCTCACGCGGTGCCGTCAAGCTCGCTATGGAACGCATCATCGTACCGGAGCTGGGACATGTGATGCGTGAAATTTATAAAAAATAAAAAAGGTAATACAAACAAAACAGATAGCACGTATGCAGCTGCCACATATGTATTCAGGGTATAGAGCAATTTATCTATCCCGGGTACATACGGCTGCACCGCCCGCTATCTGTTTTTGGTTTGGATATTATTTATTGAAAATGAAGCACATGACGATAAGCGCCGGTCTGTATCTGGATTTTGCTTTTCAGCAGTATCAGTTTCTGTATGACAACTTGTTCTGTAAACCTGCAGCCACCGAGTTAAGACTGAATACGGATCAGCTGACGGCCTACTGCTTTGCCGGCCAGTACAGTTTCCAGCGCCTTGGGAATGTCTTCCATTTCATACATGGTAATTCCCTGCTGCAATGCTGTCTCTGGCTTCCAGTCTCCGGCCAGATAATTCCATACCCGCTGACGGATGTCTGCCGGGCAGAATACCGAATCAATACCGATCAATTGTACACCGCGCAGGATAAAAGGAAACACGCTGCTCTCAAACTTCACTCCGGCTGTATTGCCGGATACGGCGACGGTACCCCGGTACTTGACCGTCTTGAGCCGCTCACCGAGTGCACTCCCCCCTGTAGGATCAATGATGCCCGCCCACATCGTTTTGCCCAGTGCCCCTTTGACGGGCTGCTCCGTGTCCTGTCTGGCCGCTACCTCGCTGGCTCCCAGCTGACGAAGCCAGTCACTCTGCTCCGGCTTGCCGCTCGAAGCATGTACCTCGTAACCAAGCCGGCTCAGAATCGATATAGCCATCGTACCGACGCCACCGGTTGCACCGGTGACGAGAATCGGACCATCTTCTGGCTGGACGCCGCCCTGTACCAGTGCATCGACAGACAGCGCGGCTGTGAAGCCAGCTGTGCCGATCATCATCGCTTCCTCTGCACTCAGACCAGCCGGCAGTTTGACCAGCCATTCGGCAGGCACTCTCGCATATTCACTGTACCCGCCGTAGTGACTCACTCCGAGCTTATAGCCGGTGCACAGCACCTGATCTCCAGGCTGAAAATGACTATCCGTGGATTCTACCACTTCACCGGCCAGATCAATCCCGGGCACGAATGGGTACTCGCTTACCACTTTGCCGTCTGCCCGGCTGGCTAGTCCATCTTTATAGTTAACGTCGGAATAGGATACTTTAACAGTTACGTTTCCTTCGGGAAGCTGGTCGATGGTCAGCTGCTGTACCGAACCGGTAACCTCTTCTCCCTGTTTCTCTAGTACATATGCACGAAATGTCTGTTCCATTCGGGTTCACCCTCTCTGTTGTCTTAAGCTCAACCCGCAGTGTAGCGTATTTGGTCGGGTGTGCCTGTAATTTTTCTCATACTTTGGTGTGAATTAGTGCTGCTCATCCAGCCTGGTATTGGTTGCATCATCCACTTTGGATAGGAATAAAGACATTCACTCCGGTTAAGCCTGGAGATCCTGAATATAGGGGAGGAAATGAGGATCTTCAGGCTTAAATGTCGTTCATTGCATTCATTTCCTTTCTTGCGTTCCTTGCATGGTGCAGCCTGATTAGCTTAATCTGTGCAGTGCATAGATCATAGGCTACAGTCCACAATTTGTGATTCGTGATTCATTGTCTGCTAATTGCCATTATTCGTTTACTTGGTACGCAGGTGTACACTTTTATTACTTTAACCAGAAAAGCCTGCTCCTCTTTCGAGGAACAGGCGGTTTATTGCGATCATGCAGCTTCTTTTCGCTTTGCTCTTGGTGTCTGGACAGGTTTTCGTTACTTCTCAGAATATTCCTCATCGCATCACGCATTGATATTCTGTATTGCCTTTATCCTTCATACCTATTGATGTTCTGCAATCCTTCTTACCAACTTCCTTCTTTAAAGATAGAAAGTCTTCATAAAAGGATCAGGCTTCTTCCGGTGGAAGATGGTCGGCGATTAGCTTTTGCTTCATTTCCCACGCTTTAGGGCTGATATTGACACGGTAGATTTCCGGATTCAGCTTGCGCAGATATTCCGGCCAGAACTGTTCCAGCTGGGAACGGTGGTATGCTCTGATCTCGTCGAGGGAAGGCAGTTCATAGACCTGCTTGCCTTCAACGAAGATAGGTTCGAGCATAGCTACAGCCTGATAGTCCGATACGTATTTACGGATATACGGATGCAGCGGGTTAAACAACTTCAGGCGTTTGCCTTCACGCGGTTCTTCTTCATCCGGGAAGCAAATATAATCGGCTATTGCTTTGCCGCTGCCGGTGCTGATGATCCGGTATACGTCCTTGCTACCAGGCGTGGTTACCTTTTCGGGATTGGCTGAAATTTTGATAACTGGCTGCATGATGCCGTCGATTTCGCATTCAACTAGCTTGTATACACCGCCGAGAGACGGTTGATCCGAAGCTGTGATCAGCTGGGTGCCTACGCCCCATGTATCAATCCGCGCTCCCTGCGCTTTGAGATCGAGGATCGTAGTTTCATCCAGATCATTGGAAGCGACAATTTTCACATAAGACAGTCCGGCATCGTCCAGCATTTTGCGTGCCTGAATGGACAGATAGGACAGGTCACCGCTATCCAGACGGATTGCGCTCATTTTTTTGCCGCGTGCTTCCAGTTCTTTGGCGGTCTTGATTGCATGCGGTACTCCACTGCCCAGTGTATCAAATGTATCCACGAGCAGAGTTACACCATCCGGCAATGCGGCCGCATAACGATCAAATGCTTCCTGCTCATTTCCAAAGCTCTGTACCCAGGAGTGCGCATGGGTTCCTTTGGCCGGAATACCAAACTTGGCACCTGCCAATACGTTGGATGTACCATGGAAGCCGGCAATATATGCCGCTCTCGCGCCCCAGATCGCCGCGTCCGCTTCCTGCGCACGCCGTGTACCGAATTCCAGCAGCAGATCATCTCCGGCCACCTGTTTGATCCGTGAAGCCTTGGTGGCAATCAGTGTCTGGTAGTTCATAAAGTTCAGCAGTGCAGTCTCGACGAGCTGTGCTTCCAGAATGCTTCCTTCCACCCGGATCAGCGGCTCATCCGCAAATACAACCGCCCCTTCCTTCATCGCCGAGATCGTTCCGCGGAAACGGAACTGACGCAGCTCCTCCAGGAAACGGACATCGTACTCTTCTTCCTGTTCTGCGAGGAAAGCAATTTCATCCTCATGGAATGTCAGGTTATTAATATAGTTAACGATCCTCTCCAGACCGGCAAATACGGCATATCCATTGCCGAACGGCAGCTTGCGGAAATATGCTTCGAAGACTGCCTTTTTTGAATGGGTACCATTGACCCAGTGTGCATACATCATATTGATCTGATATTTGTCCGTATGTAAAGCAAGTCCCAGCTGTTTCATCAGTTCATTCACCTCGTTTTTGTTATACCTGCCGCCTGACCCGGTATGTGAATACTTGCACATACCGGGCAATAATCGGCATGATTAACTTTTAACCACATTTGCTCCGAGTGTACCTTTAAAATGTCCAAGTGCCCACTCGTGGCCGACCGCATTGAAGCTTGCAACCGCATCCTCATGCACAATAATATGGAATCCCTTGTTGTACGCGTCCACAGCCGTATGCAGCACACAGATATCCGTACACACCCCAATCAGATGCAGCTCGGTAATATTCCGCTGTCGCAGCTGCATCTCCAGATCCGTCCCTGCAAATGCGCTATAGCGCGTCTTGTCCATCCAGTAGATCTGCTGCTGATGCTGCTCATAGACCTGCTTGAGACGGCCGTACAGCTCGCGTCCTTCCGTACCGCGGATATTATGTGGCGGGAACAGTGACGATTCAGGATGATACTGATCATGCTCATCATGCAGATCAACTGCCATGACGACCCACTCACCCTCCTGTACAAACTGCTCGGTCAGCGCCACAATCCGCGGCTCGATATCAATCCCCGGCTGTCCTACAGGCAGCTTGCCATCCACAAAATCATTCGTGTAATCAATAACAATCAGGGCTTTCATCAGATTGGCCTCCTCTTGGATTCAACCGGCTTCATGACCGACCGGCAATCAGGAATAAATAGACAGGCGCGGCATCAGACCGGTAAACCGGTACAGCTGAGCTGGACGCTGGGAATACTGGTTGGAGCTGAGCGGATTGCCCTGCTCGTCACGCACTTCTTCGATAATGCCCTTGCGGCTGCGCGTAGATGTAATCTTGCGAATAAAGTTGGGTTCTTCAAAATCCGGTACTACCGCCTTGATCACCTGATACAGCTCACTAAGCGTAAACTCCGGCGGCAGGAACTTCTTGGCAATTACTGTACTCAGCATCTGCTCCTGAATCCGGTGATATGCATCACGGATAATATCACGATGGTCAAATCCCAGTTCCAGCTGCTCCAGTGCTTCTTCAATCGTAAACAGCCCTACTTCTTCCGCATCGTCGGCCGCCTGACGCTTTTCCAGTATTTCTTCTTCCACGAGTGCAAAAAAGGCATGCGAGATAATCCAGCCGCGCGGATCACGTCCCGGCTTGCTGTAGACTCCCAGGTACTCCAGATGGCGTGCATCCGCATCGACCCCGGTCTCTTCCTTCAGTTCACGTTGAGCGGCTTCGAACAGGGATTCATTGTCCCTGGAAAATCCGCCCGGCAGCGCCCACTTACCGGCAAACGGCCAGGAGCGGCGCCGGATCAGCATGACCTTCAGTTCACGCAGTGGAAGCGTCTTGGTAAATGTTTTCCGTTCTTTTTTGGTCAGTGTAAACATAACAATATCGGCAGGCGCTCCATCCGGTGTACGGTACTTTTTGACGTCGTACATATGCTGCTTGCTGTTATCGGTCATTTTCATCACCACTGTTCATTTTATCTTTTTGATAATATCATTATGACTCATTGTAGAAAGCAGGTCAATGTTTATTTGCCGCCTGCCTTTTTACTTCTGCCGTGTCGCGATAAATGTAGCCGTAGCGATCGCACCGGTTACACCGTTACCATCCTTGACCTCTGCCTGCAGGGTTACCGTCCGGCCCGCATGGTGAATCACACGCGCTTCCGCCAGCAGTTCGCCTTCAGTCATCGCCTGCACAAAATGCGTGTTCATATTTGTTGTGACACATGGCTGCCCATCCTGCAGAGCCATGGACATCATGCCCATCGCCTGGTCCATCATCGACATCAGTACACCGCCATGCACGATGTGCATATGATTCAGGTGACGTGAAGTTGCAGTCAATCCGATTGTGATATGATCCAGTTCACTTTTGATCAGGCGGCAGCCGAGCAGCCCCCAGTACATCTTTTCACTTGCTTTCAATACTTCATCCCATTGTGTCATCGGGCGTTCCTCCTGTTGGTTCCATTATGATTTTATCAACGCCCCATTTATTGAAGCTGATAGAAATGTACTCCACTGCCTTGCAGCAGCTTTCTTATAGGAAAATGTCTTCATGTTACAACAGCAATCCCATTTGGATCAAATCCACATACTTATTGTCTACCAACAATGCATTTTTTTGAATCCCTTCGATCCGGAAGCCCAGCGAGCGATACAGATGGATTCCCCTGTCGTTGACAGATTGAACGGTCAGCTCAATCCGGTGCAGCTCACGGTCCTGTGCCCACTGCAGCATTGTATGGAACAGACGCCGGCCAATTCCCCGGTTCGCATATTCCTGCAGTACTCCTACCACGATATAGGCACTATGCCGATTACGCGATACTTTGCCGCCCATCACTTCCAGGTAGCCGATAATCTGACCATCCTGCTCCGCCAGAAAAATATTGGAGTTCGCACTGCGCAGCGCATAGCGGATCATATCCCTCTGCTCCGCCTCGTTCATCGTGCGTTCACCCGGTTCGAGCAGCATATAGCTGGTCTGCTCATCCAGCCGCTTCTTCATTCGCAGCAGCGGGCCGGCATCACGAATCTGGGCGATGCGAATCGATACACTGGCATGAAAATGAGACAGCGCTACCGGCTTGCGGCGGCGAATACTATCCGACCATGCCCGTTCCAATAATACCCGGTCCCGACTGTGGATGCCATGTTCAATTCGAAGTTCCTGCTCCGGCCCGGTAAAATAATTACACTCCACCGCTGTCATACGGAATCCGTGCTTCTGATAAAAGACAAGTGCATCTGCGCTGGAACTGCGTACACCGACCGTTACTTTACCCGCATTCGCTGCTCTCAGGCTGTCCAGCACTTCATTCAGCAGCTGGCTGCCGATTCCCTGAGCGGTATATTCCGGCAGGACACCCATATTCATGATTTCCCACTCTTCCTGACTTCGCTGGAGCACTCCACATATACCAACCGGACGGTTCTCATACTCTGCCAGCCACCACCGGCAGTGATCGGCATAGAATTCGATGGACATACGATCCGGATCACCTATCAAAAGAAGAGGCAGCGGCAAAGGCTCATCGGCTTGCCGGAGACGAATGGACAATGCGCTGCTGCTGTCGTTGGATGATTCCATAATCAGGTCACTTCCCTCTCCATAATGGGATATACCGCTTACCACTGGATCTGTGGTTCATGCCTATTCCAATTGCAGATTGCGAAGAAAAAAGACGCGGAATGAAGCTCCGCGTCTCAGGTAGTGTATTAATCGCCGCATGACGAAGGAGGTGAATCTTTGCCGCTCTCGACATTAATTTTCTCGGATACCGTATCATAGATGGCAGAGACTACCATTTGCAGCAGATCGTTAATTTCCACCTGTGTCTCCTGGTAATCGGATATGAGTGGAATATCGTCCATCTCCTGCTGCAAAGCATCTATTTCCGCTTCGATCTTGGCAACCATTTTTTCGTTGCGGAGCGATTCAAAAGCTACAATTTCTTTTTGCTTTTTCTTGATCGTTTTGATCAGGTTCTGTACCCGTTCATGCGACTGAATCATTCGCTCTGCTTTTTGGAAATGAACGACCTCTTCACTTCCACCGATCAGCGCTGACAATTCACGGGTTTTGGCGATAATATCTTCACGGATATAGAGACCTGAGGTGTCCATACCGGGTATATTTGAGACAGCTGAATCCTGTTCATGATGACGTTCGTGTTCCATTGGTTCACGTCTCCTTTCCTGCCTGTCGATCAGCCAATGGCTGCAGGCTCGGCGACTAGCTCGCCTTTAATATAAAACGATTTGGAATCGGTAATCTGTACATGTACAAACTCGCCAATCAGATCCTCTGAACCTTCAAAGTGAACAAGCTTGTTGGTACGGGTACGTCCTGCCAGCACCTGGTCATTATTTTTGCTGGCGCCTTCGACGAGAACTTCAACGATCTGTCCCAGGAACTTCTCACTGCCAATCCGGCTGTATTCCTTGATCGTGGCGTTCAGACGCTGCAGGCGCTGCTTTTTCACTTCCATCGGTACGTTGTCTTCCATACCGGCAGCTGGCGTACCTTCCCGTGGAGAATAAATAAAGGTATAGGCCGAGTCAAATCCCACTTCACGTACAAGAGATAATGTTTCCTCGAACTGCTCTTCCGTTTCTCCTGGGAAACCAACAATAATATCGGTTGTCAGCACTGCATTTGGAATAGAGGTATAGATTTTGTCTGCCAGTTCAAGATAGCGTTCCCGCGTATATTTGCGGCTCATCTTCTTGAGCACTTCCGTACTACCCGATTGGACCGGCAGATGAATATGCTCTACCAGATTGCCGCCTTTTGCCAATACTTCGATCAGACGGTCATCAAAATCACGCGGGTGTGAAGTGGTAAACCGCACACGCGGGATATCGATTTTGGAAATGTCCTCCATCAGATCGCCAAACGTATAATTCATGCCTTCCAGATCTTTGCCATAGGCATTTACATTCTGGCCCAGCAGTGTAATTTCCTTGAAGCCCTGGCGCGCCAGTTCACGCACTTCTGCAATAACATCCTGAGGCAGACGGCTGCGTTCCTTGCCACGGGTATAGGGAACGATACAGTACGTACAGAATTTGTCGCAGCCATACATAATATTTACCCAGCCGCGCATCCCCTGACGTTTCTTCGGCAGATTCTCGAC
The DNA here is from genome assembly GCF_000971965.1 of Paenibacillus wulumuqiensis. Classification (GTDB taxonomy): domain Bacteria; phylum Bacillota; class Bacilli; order Paenibacillales; family Paenibacillaceae; genus Saccharibacillus; species Saccharibacillus wulumuqiensis. The sequence continues at coordinate 253,027 of NZ_LAQP01000013.1, read as the reverse complement.
GATGTCGCCTTCTTTGGACCAGACTTCGACGACCATTTCCTTGCTGAACAGGGCACCCTGTACCAGCTGCGGCAGACGGTGAATATTATGTGTACCGAAAATCATATCGACAAAGTTATGCTTCTGCATAATCCGGTTGACGACGCCTTCTTCCTGCGCCATGCACCCGCATACCCCCAGCAGCAAGCCCGGACGCTCCAGCTTGAGAGTTTTGAGATGACCCAGTTCGCCAAATACACGATCTTCCGCATTTTCACGAATCGCACAGGTATTAAGCAGAATAATATCCGCTTCTTCCCGGCTCTCGGTCGCCTGATAGCCCATTTGCTCCAGCATCCCCTTGATCGTCTCTGAATCATGCTCATTCATCTGGCAGCCGAACGTATAGACCAGATAATGCTTGCCCAGACCGATCTGACGCAGCTCTTCCGGAATGGCATTTTCATACATGACCATCGTTTCCTGCTTGCCGCGCTTTTTCTCTTCCCGCTGGTTTGGCTCGGACACAATATGAATATCGCGTCCACGAATACGAATTTTTTTGCCGTTTTCATCTTCCGAGATGACCTTGGCATCAGAGAAATCAAAATATTTGGAATAGTCTTTTGTTTCTTTTGACATGCTATGCTGTCACTCCCCCACCATAAACATTTCCTGAATGTACCGGCTGGAGACGGACTGCAATATTGTCATGGATTCCGCCCCGCCTGATCTATATCAAGGATGTTGATTGATCGTTATAGACATGAACAAAAAAGCACTATCTGTAATTATAGCATGGCCCTATCATTATAAAAAGCAAGGAATCGTTTGCAAAAAACAGACCATATAATGTTATAGTCAGAAATACTTTGCCCTAGTATACGCTATTACCGATAGCAATGCGGATTTTGGGGGACTTGTCCGGATCTATGCTTGTTAACACACGCAGCAGATTGGATTCGGACATGGCAATACAGCCGTCTGTGGGTTTATTCGCCCCGCGCCAGATATGCATGAAAATCGCGCTTCCTTTACCCGGAATCACGGGATTATCATTGTAGTTAATGACCATTGCATGCTTGTACAGTGGATGATTAAGCCGTTCAAAGGAAGTCCACCGATCGGCAGGATCACCTTCATAAGCGACCCAGCTGTTATAATCCGGCGACTGCGGCATATCTACCCAGTAATCGTCAGCATCAGCAGCCCGGTAATCGGTTTTTAGCCCGGCAGGTGGTACCGTACTGCTGCCAAATGCCGTGCCGAGTGTATAGGTGCCGATAGGTGTTTTGCCGTCGCCCTCTTTTGTTTTACCCAGTCCGTTTTTGCCGAATACGACCGGAACAGGCCCAAGCTGAAGCTGCCAGCCATTTTGCTGTTTCTCATATATGTACAGACTGCCTGTAGTCGAGCGTGGGCTGCTGGCAGTGGCAATAATGATTTGTTCACTATGCAGCTGATCCAGCTTTTTGAACAATCTGGCTTCATTCAGGGTTGCTGCTGATTCGGCCTGTTCGGAGACTGGTATGTAGCTCAACAGAAGACAGAGCAGCAGTGTCACCTTGATACGGTAATTCATCAGTGGAGCCTCCTCGCGATCCAGTCTGGAAGTAATGGTAATTGGTGTCATTATAGCAGTTCAAAATGTCTATTCAAAGCTTTTTCATATATGGAGTTTTAGCGGGTATTTGCCCAAATAAAAAAGCCGGAACAGGCTGGTGCCAAATAAAATGAAGGTAAATACCGTGTTCATTTCATTCAGTTCCTATAACCCGTTCCGGCTTTGTTGTAATTGGATCTATAACGGAGATCATACCTGCAGCATTCTATTCATACGGTAAAACTTCGTCGTATTAACATTCGTTTACTGCACTCGGTTGTTCCGGTGATAATCGATTTAGTCGATGATCTCTGCAGAGTCGCCAGTACGTGCTCCTGCCGCATTTGCTTCATCGGTGTCAATATGCATATCCAGTGCAAAAGAATCGGATACACGGGCTACTACGTTCTCCAGAACCATACCGCGCTCGCCGGACAGACGAACTTTTAGTTTGTCCTGATCTTTGATGCCCCATTTCTCAGCATCGGATGTGTGGAAATGGATATGACGGGCAGCAACGATAACGCCTTCCTGCACTTCCACTTCACCAGCTGGTCCTTTGATCAGGATGCCTGGTGTTCCTTCGATATTACCGGACTCACGAACCGGTGCTTTTACGCCAATCGCAAAAGAGTCAGTCATGGAGATTTCCAGCTGAGTTGCCGAACGTGCAGGACCCAGAATACGAACTTTAGGGAAAGAACCTTTGGAACCCACCACTTCAACCGTTTCGTTGGAAGCAAATTGCCCAGGTTGGGACAGTGCTTTCATTTCAGTCAGCTGGTAGCCAGCTCCGAACAGAATTTCCACATGTTCTTGGGACAGGTGAATATGACGCGCAGATACACCTACAGGTACGATTTTACTCATTTACAATTCACTCCTTGGTTAATTTGCATTTGTGCTTTGTAACAAAATACACGTACATTGGCATTTGTAAAATGCACACGAATCCATTATACATCTTTTGCTATGAAAATGAAAACCGACTCAGCAAAAAGACCCGGTGCTTTCATGAAAAGCAGCCGGGTCCGTAGCATACTGAAATATGCGTTCACCCTGCAGGTGCTCATATCCAGAAATTGTATCATTCCGTTTATCTAGGTTCTACAATCAATTTCATGGCTGTACGGTCTTCTCCATCAATCACAATATCGGTAAAGGCCGGAATGCAGATCAGATCCACTCCGCTTGGTGCGACAAATCCCCGGGCAATGGCTACAGCTTTGATGGCTTGGTTCAGTGCACCCGCTCCGATAGCTTGAAGCTCTGCAGCGCCGCGTTCACGCAACACTCCTGCCAGGGCTCCTGCGACTGAATTCGGGTTGGATTTTGCTGACACTTTTAATACTTCCATGATAAGTACCTCCCCTAGGAATGAATGATGGCTTAGCTTCAAAATGATCGAGATTGCGTCTAGTTAGTATTCGAGGATATGCTTCAATTTCCTTCTTTTCAAAATAAGCATTTCTGGATAGGAGCAAACCTTTTCAGGAAGCGTTTCTTAATCCATATGCCATTCGTCTTCGTACATGCGAATTTTCTCGATACGCTTGGCACGGCCGGTCTGATCGTCAATTTCGACAAACACGCCATGGAAATGCCATTTGCCTTCACATACCTGAAAACGGGCCGGCAGCTGCGTCTGGAATTTGTAGAGTACTGCTTCCTTTTCCATGCCCAGTACGCCCTGATAGGAACCGACCATGCCCACATCCGTCTGATAAGCCGTTCCGCCGGGCAGGATGGTGTCATCATTACTCTGTACATGAGTATGGGTACCGACGACCATCGAAGCTCTGCCTTCCAAATGCCAGCCCATCGCGATCTTCTCGGATGTAGCTTCCGCATGAAAATCAACCAGAATCGCATTGGTTTTTCCTTTTAAGTCTTCCATGATCTCATCCACTTTGCGGAATGGACAATCAATCGCCGGCAGGAATGTACGCCCCTGCAAATTCACAATCGCCAGCTGCTTGCTTCCAGCTTTGATAATGGTGTAACCACGACCGGGTGTATCCGGTGGAAAGTTAGCCGGACGAACCAGGCGAGGTTCATCATCAATAAATTCGAAAATTTCCCTATTATCCCATGTATGATTTCCCATCGTAATACCATGAATTCCCTGTGCAAATAATTCATTGGCGATTTTACGAGTCAATCCACGTCCGGATGCAGAGTTCTCCGCATTCGCAATAATGATATCCGGCGTATACTTTGATTTTAACCGGGGAAGACTCTCTTTAATCGCTTTACGTCCTGTACTGCCAACAATATCTCCAATAAAAATAACTTTAATGATAATTCCTCCGTCCATTAACGCAAAAAGTGACCCGTGTACAGGTCACTTTTCGCATCACTCTTTATTTTGCGTAGTCAACCGCCCGTGTCTCACGGATTACAGTGACTTTGATATGTCCTGGATAATCCAGTTCATTTTCAATCGTCTTGGTAATGTCACGAGCCAGACGGAAGCTTTCCGCGTCGTCAATCTTATCCGGCTGTACCATAACGCGAATTTCGCGTCCGGCCTGAATCGCATAGGATTTTTCGACTCCGTCGAAAGACTCGGAGATTTCTTCGAGTTTTTCCAGACGGCGGATATAAGTCTCCAGTGTCTCGCGGCGTGCTCCCGGTCTTGCGGCAGACAGTGCATCTGCTGCGCCGACGAGCATCGCAATGATCGAAGTCGCTTCCGTGTCGCCGTGGTGAGAAGCAATACTGTTGATAACGACAGGGTGCTCTTTGTATTTCTTGGCCAGTTCCACACCGATCTCGACGTGGGAACCTTCTACTTCATGATCCAGTGCTTTACCGATATCATGCAGCAGACCTGCACGCTTGGCCAGCGTAATATCCTGTCCAAGTTCGGCTGCCATCAGACCGGTCAGATAAGCGACTTCCATGGAGTGCTTGAGTACGTTCTGACCATAACTTGTACGGAACTTGAGGCGTCCCAGAATTTTGATCAGATCCGGATGCAATCCGTGTACACCCACTTCAAAGGTCGACTGCTCTCCGTATTCACGGATGCGCTCATCTACCTCACGGCGTGCTTTATCTACCATTTCCTCAATACGTGCCGGGTGAATACGTCCATCAGCCACCAATTTTTCCAGTGCAGTACGGGCGATTTCGCGGCGAATAGGATCAAAACCAGACAGAATGACTGCTTCCGGCGTATCGTCGATAATCAGGTCGATACCTGTTAGCGTCTCCAGCGCGCGGATGTTACGTCCTTCACGTCCGATGATTCTACCCTTCATTTCTTCATTAGGCAAGGTGACTACAGAAACGGTAGTCTCCGCTACATGATCAGCTGCACAACGCTGGATAGCGAGTGTGATGATTTCACGAGAGCGTTTGTCCGCTTCATTTTTAGCCTGTTGTTCAATATCCTTGATCATTTGCGCGGTTTCATGGCGCACTTCCTGTTCTACATTGCTCAGGATGATGCTGCGTGCATCTTCCATGGTCAGATTGGAGATTCGCTCCAGTTCCGACACCTGACTGGTGTAGAGTTGTTCGATTTGCTGCTGTGTCTCTTCGATACGTTTCTCTTTGTTGGCCACTTGTTCTTCTTTGCGTTCCAGTGATTCCAGCTTTTTATCCAGCGACTCTTCTTTTTGCAACAATCGTCGTTCCAGGCGTTGATTTTCATTCCGACGCTCACGAATGTCTTTTTCAGCTTCAGCTCTGAATTTGTGGATTTCGTCTTTTGCTTCCAGAACTGTTTCTTTTTTCAGTGCTTCTGCTTCTTTCTTCGCATTCTCTACGATCTGCGCAGCAGCAGTCTCAGCACTGGAAATTTTAGCTTCTGCAAGAGATTTGCGAATAAAATATCCGATCCCGAACCCAAAGAATAATGCGGCAACAACGAGAATTATGACCCAGAGATAACCCATTCTGTTCACCTCCTCGCTGATTCCTCCAAGGTATTCCTTGGGAATTACCATTTTTGATGGGTAACGCAATGCTTCATCCCTTTAAATACGTCCATTGCTCATGCGGGTACATGTGCCAATTCCCTCTTCAAGGGAGATAAAACATCTTAATTATTCATACAATCATTGTTACAGTAAGCATTATCTACCTCATTTACCGTAAATACAACTTAAAAATGACGTAAAAATGACAAACTGTATACATCCATTTTATTATTTGCCAAAAGACATTGTCAAGCAATTGACAGCTCTCTCTTTGGCTGTCCAGTGTGGAAGCAATCCAATACACACATATAGGTACGCTGAAATATGACAACACGCTAACCTGGATAAGCTCTTATCCCGGTCAGCGCCTGACTTTTGTGTTTTTTATTCCATGGTGAAAGCGTTCACCATTTTATTATATATCTTTTTCCTCGTGCTCTTCATTTTGTGCGACAGCCAGCGCTTTACGCACCAGATCGGAGGAGTATCCTCTGCGCATCAGAAAAGCCATTGTTTTTCTTTTTTTATCCATCATGTTTCCGGAAGTGCTTTTCCATTTCTTCTGAGCCAGCTGAACAGCACCGGCCAACTCTTCATCTTCGTCGATGCTGCCCAGTGCCTCTTCGATATGCTGAGGCTCTACGCCTTTCTGACGAAGCTCCTGCCGAATCCATACTTTCCCCTTTTTCTGACTCTTTACACGCTGACTGGCCCACTGCTGCGCGTATACACCATCATCGATCAGCTTCTCCTGTTCCAGCCGTTCCAGCGTCACTTCGATTACATGGGGATGAAATTCCTTTTCACGCAGTTTACGCATAATCTCGGTACGTGTACGCGAGCGGAAGCTCAGCAGATTAATCGAAGAAGCATAGGCGGATTGACGCTCATTGGCCTCCATGATCTCTTCCAGCTCTTCTTTGGTAAATGAAGAGCCTTTTAGCATCCGGTATTTGATCATGACATCTTCATGCACTCTCAGTTTGAGTTCACCAAAATACAGGCGATAATGATAACGCGGCCGGGTCAGCTGTTCTACCTCACTGATCTCAAGCGGCTCATCGGAAGGGAAATCATCCAACTGTCCGGCTTTTTCATCCAGTTCTTCTTCAAGGTCAAAGTCCTCTTCATGAGAGGATGCTGTTTTATTATTCGGTTTGCGGTATGAGCGGAATCGATTCATAAATTCTCCTTTGTAGTTCACACTTTATTAATATGATTCAAGATTTATAGTTCAAACTTCACCCAACTTTTGCGCGTAATGATTGTTTTATAATAAAGAAAAAGCGCCGGCACGTATTCTCACGTTCCAGGCGCTTTTTGAATGTCTGTATAAGGCCGAATTATTCGGTTGCTTCTGAGAATAACTCTTGCTCTTCCAGTTCTTCTTTCTTTTTATCTTCTGGTGTAGGACCTTCTACGATTGTAGTCAGGTTGCTCAGTTCACGAATTTTGTTCTCGATAACTGTAGCGATTTGGGTATTTTCTTTGAGGAATTGTTTTGCATTTTCTCTACCCTGACCCATACGCTCGCCTTCGTACGAATACCAAGCACCACTTTTGTTGATGATGTCCTTTTCAGTAGCAATATCGATCAAGCTACCTTCTCTGGAGATACCTTCACCATACATGATGTCGATCTCGGCTTGTTTGAAAGGAGGAGCTACTTTGTTTTTAACAACTTTGATACGTGTACGGTTACCGACTACGTCATTACCATTTTTGATGGCTTCAATACGACGTACATCCAGACGTACTGTGGAATAGAATTTCAGTGCGCGTCCACCAGGAGTTGTCTCCGGGTTACCGAACATAACGCCCACTTTTTCACGAAGCTGGTTGATAAAGATCGTGATAGTTTTGGATTTGCTGATCGCACCGGAAAGCTTACGAAGCGCCTGAGACATCAGGCGTGCTTGCAGACCTACGTGAGAATCACCCATCTCGCCTTCGATCTCTGCTTTTGGTACCAGGGCAGCTACAGAGTCAATAACAATGATATCGACCGCGCCACTACGTACTAGCGCTTCAGCGATTTCCAGACCCTGTTCGCCTGTATCCGGCTGAGACAGGAGCAGTTCATCGATGTTAACGCCCAGATTTTTCGCATATTGAGGGTCCAAAGCATGCTCAGCATCGATAAATGCTGCTTGTCCACCTGCTTTTTGAACTTCCGCAATCGCGTGCAAAGCTACAGTTGTTTTACCTGAAGATTCAGGTCCATATATTTCAATGATACGACCTCTTGGCATACCGCCTGTTCCCAGAGCAATATCAAGAGCAATCGATCCACTAGGTATAACTTCAACTTGCATATGCGTGGATTCTCCAAGTTTCATAACAGAACCCTTACCGAATTGTTTCTCTATTTGACGAAGCGCCATATCCAGCGCAGCACGACGATCTGACAATCAGCTCACATCCTTCTCAATGTTTATAGTCTAATTATACTCCATTTTTCAACTTTTGCCAAGCTTTTTTCGAACATATATTCGTCTTTTTATACGCCTCCAATCGAACTTTACCAATATTTGTAAATAAGATTCACACTACAAATTTACCTGTTTTGGCGGTTCTTCCTGCTTCAAAATGAAAAAAACCGCAGCAATCTGATTGCTGCGGTTCTTCCGTCTGATCTGATCATAACATATCGGAATATCCATTCGCAACTGTCGATCAATAGTTCTAGCTCTGCTCATTTGCAGCCGCTGCTCGCCTGTCTGGCAAGTTTTATATTTATTCTGCCTGCTGCTGCTTTTGAACAATCTGCTCGTTCTGAAGCTCCTTGAGACGCAGCCAGAGGCGATACATGATGTTCTTGGCAGAACGCATGCGGATTGCTTCACGATTTCCTTTCAGATTCAGCTTGAATACTTCGGTCGGACGATTGCGCTCAGCCAGTCCGATATAGACAAGACCTACCGGCTTGCGCTCCGAAGCACCAGGTCCGGCTACTCCGGTTACGGATACGGCAAAGTCCGTATCCAGCAGTTTGCGCGCTTCATCAGCCATAACTTCCGCCACTTCCTCGCTAACTGCACCCGGAGCGCCCTCACCTTCCAGCATCTCATGGGGTACATGCAGCAGTTTCTCCTTCATCTCGTTGGAGTAGCTGACTACCCCGCCCATAAAGACAAGCGCACTGCCTGGAATACGTGTCAGATTCTCCATGATGAGACCGCCGGTACAGCTCTCGGCTGCAGCCAGACTAAGTCCCATACCGGTCATCATCAGCAGTATTTGTTCCTCAATCGTAATATCCTGGTCTGCATACATATGATCCGGCAGCCGTTTACGAATCTCGGCTTCCATATTTTTAAGTTTTGCGTTCGCTTCTTTTTCCGAATTGGCTTTGGTTGTAAGTCGGATGGTCACTTCGCCTTCTTTGGCATACGGAGCAATTGTCGGATCTGTCTGGGCACTGATCAGATCAAGCAGTGCATCTTCAAGCGCAGACTCACCGATCCCGGCAAACTTGAGCATTTTGGAATAAATCGGCTGCTCATCGGACAGCACATTTTTGGCCAGCCATGGTTTGGCCTGATTCTCGAACATTGGCTGCAATTCTCTAGGTGGTCCAGGCAGTACAATATAGTGCTTGTCGTCCTGTGATACCGCAATACCGACCGCAAGCCCCACTTCGTTATCCAGAGGCTCGCTGCCTTCCAGAATAATAGCCTGACGGCGGTTGTTTTCCGTCATCGGTTTATCTCGACCTTCAAAAAAGGATTCTACCTTTTTCATTGCTTCCGGATAAATATGCTGGGAACGGCCAAGCACTTCTCCAAGAGCATCCTTGGTCAGATCATCCTGCGTCGGGCCGATTCCTCCAGAGAACAGAATAACATCAGCCCGGCTGCTTGCCAGTTCGATGGCCTGCTTCAGCCGATTAAGATTATCGCCTACAACAGTCTGGTAATATACATCAATGCCGAGGTAGGACAACTGCTGTGACAAGTAGCGTGCATTGGTATTGGTAATCTGTCCGAGCAGCAGCTCTGTACCTACCGCTATAATTTCCGCTTTTACTGATTTCATCGATTTGTCTCCCCCTCGTTTATCGTACGCAGCGTTATTTGTCAGGTCTAACCTTTGGTTCACTTTACTGTCTGTTTGTACGGTGTATAGGTTTATGCAGACTAGAGAGCTTTATCCACAGAAAACGGCAATAGAGAATTCCCTATTGCCGCTTTACATATATCACCCATTTGTTACATATAGAAACATCGTTTATGAATTGGACAGGTGAATCAGGTGTTTGTTTTTGACGAAGTAATCCACGCCAGAATACAGCGTAATCAAAGTAGCCGCCCAGATCGCAATCTGGTCAAAAGGAATCCCCAGCAGCGCAAATGGGAAATTGTTGATCATTAGCGCCACGATTGCAATAATCTGGGTAATGGTTTTGGCTTTACCCCAGTTGCTGGCTGCTACTACGGCGCCTTCCAGCAGTGCAATCTGCCGCAGACCCGTAATCGCAAATTCCCGAAAAATGATAATGATCGCCATCCAGGCTGCACATTTATCCAGGGATACCAACGAGATCAGCGCAGCAGATACAAGCAGCTTATCCGCCAGAGGATCCAGCAGCTTGCCGAGATTGGTTACCAGATTACGGCTTCGCGCAATATGTCCGTCAATTCCGTCTGTGCTCGCAGCAATAATAAAGATCAATGCAGCAATCAAATCATTATAGCTTACCTGGAACATGCTTCCGATCCGGAACAGTTTCTCGCCAAATGGAAAGTCCACGAGAAGAAAAAGCATCATGACCGGTACCAGACAGATCCGGGCAAGCGTTATGCGATTCGGCAGGTTCACAGAGCACCTCCAATACGGATTGCAGTCTGGATATTCAGCGGCTGATATGTAACTGCACCTGAGCCCATCTTGTTTTTCATATAACTTGCAGCCTCCATCAGCTCTGTAACCATCGGTTACATGCCCCTTTATTTCATATTCGTAAATTGCAGATCCAACGGCAGATCCGCCTTGCGCAGAAGCTGGATCACAGCCTGCAGATCATCTCTGCTCTTACCGGTTACACGCAGTTGATCTCCCTGAATCTGACTTTTTACTTTGAGCTTGGAATCACGAATCAGGATATTGATCTTTCTGGCGTTATCCTGGTCAATTCCCTGCTTCAGCTTGAGACGCTGGCGTACAGTTCCCAGGGAAGCGGATTCGATCGATCCGTATTCAATATTTTTAACGGGCAGTCCCCGTTTTACCATTTTAGCCTGCAAAATCTCGATCAGTGCACCCAGTTTGTAATCATCGTCGGAGACAAGGACGAGTGTGTCCTTTTCCAGAGTCAATTTACTCTTGCTGCCTTTGAAATCATAACGGCTTGCCAATTCCTTTTCTGTCTGATGAATAGCATTGGTCATCTCTTGCATGTCCAGTTTGGATACAATATCAAATGAACTTTCTGAAGCCATTCTGTCTCCCCCTCTTTGTCAATTAAATTATAGGTCAAACTACACTGCAAGTCTAATTCTTGTCAGAGCAATCATTACGAAACCAGCGTCTGAACAGTATTAAACCATTTGACCGGTTTCCTATCTATTTTGACCATTTCATTCCGGTCACTTCACGGGAAAAGGATATCCGCTGTTCCGGTAACAGAACAGCGGATATCCTTTTGTGACAAAGTCAGTTGCCGTCTGTAGAAGAATCGGTAGTACCTGTATCCGTAGTGGATGTTGTACCTGTACTATCTGTTCCTTCGGTAGTTCCCGTCGTTCCGGTACTGTCTGTTCCCTCGGTAGAAGTGCCTGCTGCCGCTGCATCTTCTTTCACCCATTTTAGTACAATACGGGAAGTTGCCTTGCCGTCGGTAATGGTCTGTCCGTTGATCGTGATATTGGTTGCTCGGGAATTCCCTGATTTGATGAACAATCCGGTATCTGTCAGATCATAGGACAGGCTTTGTCCGCTCTCTGTATTGTTATAGAAAAGGCGTTCTCCGCTTGTATCCGCAGATTTGTAGACTTCCAGCCAGCTCTGTCCGGTGGCTGCGATATTTACTTTTAGTGGTGTGGTACCTGTGTAATTGACATTGAAAATGGTATTACGACCTTCTTTGCCCGCTTCCGTGATTACCGGATTAGCCGATGTGTCGGTCGTTGTACCTTCTGCAGTCTCAGTGCCTGTCTCTGTACCATCAGTCGATTCCGTACCTCCAGGTGTCTGCTCGGTGCCTGTTCCGGAAGGCTGTTGCTCGGTTCCGGTAGAGTCACTCGGCTGCTGTTGACCTGTATTTTGGGTAGGTGGTGTTGTTGTGCTCGGTGGCGTCGTTGTCGTACTCTGCTGCTGTTTTGGTGGAGTTGTATTATCAGCAATATCCGGCGCTCCATTTTTGTTGTTAATAACAAAGATCCACACCAGCACAATGATCAGGATGGGGAATGTCCACATCAGCACAGTCGACAGCCATTTACCGCTGCGTCCCGTTGAAGCCGTACGTCTAGCTGATCTGCGCTGCTGCACGACAGGCTCCATCACCGGTTCCGGTTCTGCCTCCGGTACTGCATCCTGATGCTCCTGCAATAATTCGTCCGCGTTTAACCCGACGGCTTCCGCGTAGGTCTTGATAAAAGCCCGTACATAGAAACTGCCCGGGAGCACCTTGAAATCACCCGCTTCGATGGCTTCCAAGTAGCGTTTGCGTATTTTTGTCATTTCCTGTACATCATCGAGCGATAAACCTCTAGCAAGGCGGGCGTCTCTTAATTGGCGACCCAGATCTGACATACTATTACCTCCTGATTAGATTGTTTTGTAGCTATTAAATATCGTCCGTATAACTTTCGGTGAATTTATCATAGACGATCTCTTCATCCGGATTGTTACGCAGTTCAATAATAATATCAAAATCGCTGTAGTCATAATCCGACTCTCTGACGAAAATATCCGGATGCTCAATAACCTTGGTACTTTGCATCTGCATAATATTTTGCAGCAGTTCATGATGACGTTCATTCGAACGGATCGTGCTGACGATACCATCGATAATAAATACATTCGCATCGTTCATCTCTTCCTCGGACAGCTGGCTGCGTACCGTCTGTCTCAGCAGGGTGGAAGATACGAATGTCCAGCGTTTCATCGCACAGACACTGCCGGCAATAATCGATTCGGTCTTGCCTACTCGCGGCATTCCGCGCAGACCGATAATCTGATTGCCTTCACGCTTGAATATTTCACCCAAAAAGTCGACAAGTAAACCAAGTTCTTCCCTTGTAAAACGGAATGTCTTCTTGTCGTCGGAATCGCGCTCAATATAACGACCATGCCGAACCGCGAGAATATCAACCAGTTTGGGCTGACGCAATGCCGTAATCGTAATATTCGTTACCTTGGCCAGCATATCGCCAAGCAGTACAATTTTCTCGTCATCATCCGATTCCAGCAGCATCCCTCTGGTCTTGCCCTCCACGCCGTTAATGGTGCGAATATTCACATTGAGCATTCCCAGCAGAGAAGCGACATCGCCAAGCAGGCCAGGACGGTTTTTATGTATCCTGTACTCCAAATACCATTGTTTTAATTCCACGTTCACCTCGAACCTTTCTTCCCGTTCTTGCAATGAGTCTGCTCATTGCGTGCGGGCGATGTATATCAGATTAATAAAATCCGTGCCTATTTTGATAAATGACCTTAATTTATAATAAAAAAGCAGTTGATCCTGTCCGATCACATACTGCTGTCAGCTTCAAGTCCTTAACACGTTAATGATATATAAAATGATATAGAAAGGCAAGCCGCGAAAGGTAACAACTTTGGAATGCCTGTCAATTGCTCTGCCGGGCTCTCTAACCATAACGCATAGAAGCCTCTATGCAATAAGATAGAAGCTTCCCTGGTATGACTTCCATTAGGCGGAAACACTGCAACTTCAGATCACTGCATTCAGGTGAGCCAGCCTCCGTTGGGACTGACTATCTGCCCGGTCATATAACCGGATTCGGGCAAAGAAAGAAAATACACCATGGAGGCAATTTCATCCGGCTCAGCGATCCGGCCAGCCGGAATATCGTCTTCCAGCATCTGCAGTTCATCCTGCTGCAGATGGGCAATCATTTCGGTACGCACCGCTCCAGGAGCAATGGCATTGACCGTCACGCCGGATGGAGCCAGCTCCTTGGCCAGCGCTTTGGTAAATGCATTCACTCCGCCTTTGCTCGCTGAGTACAGCACCTCGCAGGATGCTCCTGTCATGCCCCATATGCTGGATACATTGATAATGCGTCCATACTGCTGGCGAATCATATACGGCATAAAGGTCTGTGAACAGAGGAAAACGGCTTTGAGATTGGTGGAAATCACTTCATCAAATTCCTCTTCACTCATATCAGCCAGCATCCCGTAATGGGATATCCCTGCGTTATTAACCAGAATATCCGGCTGCATACCATGCTGCTCCAGCTTTTCCTGCATTCGTCTGATATTTTCCAGACTGCGCAGATCTGCCGATATCGTAAGCACCCGAACGCCATATTCCAGGCAGCTCCGCGCTACTTCATTGGCCTGTTCATGTGAATGACGATAATGAACGACAACGTTCATACCCGCCATGGCAAATCTTCTGGCGATAGCCGCACCTATTCCCCGGCTGGCACCCGTGACGAGCACCGTCATTTCGGAAAATAGTTTGCGGTCTCCTGAACGTTCTTCACTCATGGACTGACAACCACCGATACCGCCAGCTGCTCCCAATTCATATGATCACGCAGACGCTGGTTTACATCATCCAGTGTAAGCGACTCATAGATAGGCAGAATAGCAAAGAAATCACTGTCTTTGAACCGGTTGCGGGTAAATTCATGCGCAATGCTTTCCGGTGAATTGAGCAGGCGCAAATAATTACCGATACGCTTGCGCAGAGAACGGTCAAATGCTTCCTGACTGAAACCGGTCTCTACCACTTTGCCGATCTCTTCCTGAAGGCGCTGAACGAGCAGCTTGGGATCGCGGGTATCGCCGCCAATCATGGAGTAGGCATATTCCGATGTACTTGTATAATCATAGCCAAAATCATCTGAAATCAGATCTTCATCATACAGCTGCTGATACAGAGCCGTACTGTTGCCAAGCAGCAGATCCAGCATCAGCTTGGTTGTCAGGTTTTTGCGCTGCAGCGCTTCACCGGTCAGCCCGGTATCGGTCTCCTTGAACCCCATCAGAAACTTCGGCTGGGATACCGGAAGCTTGATCTCGTTCCATTTCTCACCCACGGCTGCCGGCTCTTCGTCAAAGTAACGATGAATCTGCCCCTGAGGCTCATAATTCTTGGCTGCCTGATTGCGTCGTACCTGCTCGATCACCTGCTCCGGATTCACACCCCCAACCACAAACAGCATCATATTGGATGGATGATAAAACGTATTGTAACAGGTATACAGTGTATCCTTGGTAATGCCGCTGATCGATTCAATCGTCCCTGCAATATCGATACGTACCGGATGCTTCTGATACATCGCTTCGATCAGTCCGTAATATACGCGCCAGTCCGGGTTATCATTGTACATCTGGATTTCCTGCCCGATAATGCCTTTTTCCTTGTCCACATTTTCCTTAGTGAAATAAGGATTCTGTACATAATTTAGCAGGGTATCCAGATTGTCCTCGATCTGTTCGGTAGCCGAAAATAAATATACCGTCTGCTCAAAGCTTGTAAAAGCGTTGGCGGATGCCCCTTTGGCCGAGAATTTGGAGAATACGTCTACGCCATCCGGCTCTTCAAACATTTTATGCTCCAGAAAATGGGCAATGCCATCCGGCACTTTGACTTCTTCCTGTCCTTCTACCTGGAAATGGTTATCTACCGAACCATAACGGGTCGCAAAGGTGG
This sequence comes from Paenibacillus wulumuqiensis, assembly GCF_000971965.1. Taxonomy (GTDB): domain Bacteria; phylum Bacillota; class Bacilli; order Paenibacillales; family Paenibacillaceae; genus Saccharibacillus; species Saccharibacillus wulumuqiensis. The sequence continues at coordinate 237,660 of NZ_LAQP01000013.1, read as the reverse complement.
CATAGGTTTTCTGGAAGCCTTCCTTGGGAAGCACATATACTTCAAGTCCGTTATCCAATTTCTCATGATACAGCGTTTCCTGTAAACGATCGTAGTGAATGCTTTCCATATGATTACGCCTCCTTCTGCCCTGTTAAAAAGTAAATGGTATCCAGCTGCAGTACGCTGGAAGCCGCCTGAATCTCGTCGGCTGTGATCTGCTCAATACCTGTCAATAATTCATCTACGCTGCGCTCTTTGTCAGAGAACAGTCCGTTAAAGTCATAGGCAATCATCTGATACGCCGAATCTCTGGATTCCAGCAGGTCATTGCGAATCAATGCTTTGGTTTGTGAAATTTCCGATTCGGTAATATCGCCAGTCTGCAGATTGGACAGCTGCTGACGGATAATTTCCAGTGCCTTTTCAAAATTCTGTAATTCAATGCCCGACTGGATGGTAGCGATTCCTTTGTATGGGTCAAAGCGCGAACCGACATAATAAGCCAGACTTTCCTTTTCGCGTACATTCATGAACAGCTTGGAATGCGGGAATCCGCCCAGTACGCCATTGGCTACGAGTGCAGCTGCATAACGCTCATCGCTGTAAGTAATCGATGTACGCAGACCCATATTCAGCTTGCCCTGGCTGACCGCCATTTCTTCGATAACCTGTCTGACTTCCGGTGCTGCCGGACGAGGTACTGCCGGTGTATACATGACCGTAGCTGAGCGATTCACCTGGAAATGACGTCCTACCAGCTGCATCACTTCATCCAGCGTCGTATCCCCTACGATATACAGATCCATACTGCTGTTGGAGAGCCACTGCTGGTACTGCTCATAGACGCTGGCACCATCCAGCTGATCCAGCACATCCATTTTGCCGAGTGCACTCAGACGATACGGTTCGTCCTTGCACATTTCCTGAATACAGCGCTCGGCAGCATAGCGGATTTTGTCATCGATTACGGCTTCCATGCGTTTTCGTACATTTTCACGTTCAGCCTGTACGTATTTTTCACGGAAACGGCCATTTTCCAGTACCGGACGGGTAACCGTTTCTCCGAGGAAAGCGAGCGTACGGGACAGCAACGGTTCGTCCGAAGCTACGAAGGAATCGTTAATAGTATCCATGCGCAGCTGAACCATCTGGTAATCGCCTTTTTTGTATACGTCAAATCCAAATCCAGCTCCGTACATATTTTCCAGCGCTTCACGGAAACTGGTCGTCTCCGGATAGGTCTCGGTCCCTCTGCGCAATATAAACGGAATCAACGCTGTTGGTGTTACTGTATTTTCTGCAAGCGGCACGCCCATATAGAGGGAGACCGCAAATGTTTTAAAACGTGTAGTCGGCATGACATGCACACGGATTCCATTCACTTCACCGCGTTCAAATCCTGTATTATTCAACGTGAAAACCCCTTTATCGAGCGAAATTGGTGAAACTGTCATACTTACTATTTTATACTACCCCAATTGCAAGAAGCAAACCGTACCTGTTTCTTTGCGTGTCCTTTTCCTTGAGTCTTCTGTACCTGAAAGGCACCTTTTCTCCTGTGACCCCAATCTGAATTTGAAGGCAGATTATCAAACTGATTTTGTTACAACCGCTTTTTATGTTAAAATCGAGACTCTGACATGCATAGGCCTTCATTATTACAAAATTAGTGCTCCGGGGAAATCGCACGAAACTATTTATGAAATTGCCGCGTCTATATACATAGGATAACCAGACGAGGGAAGGCCTATCCAAATTCACAAAAAAAGGAGTTAGATGAACGACATGAAAATCAACAAAAAACCTGTGATTATCGCCACGGTGTCTGCTCTTGCTATTTCTGGAAGCATTTTTGCAAATAGCACGTATGCTTCACAGGCTACCCAACAGCTGAAGGCTGCCTATAACAATATCAAGGTTATGTACAACAGCAAGGAAGTAGCCATTGACCCTGCCTATGAACCATTTATGGTCAACGGAACTACATACATCCCTCTGCGGATGATGGGTGACGCTTTTGACAAGAAAGTAACCTGGGATAATACTAACAAAATTGTAGGCGTTACGGATAATACTCCGGCTATTCCTCAAACGACTGTGGATGCCCTGAATGCACAGATTCAGAGCCTGCAGACACAGCTGACGACTGCCAATTCCCAAATCACTGCCAAAGATGCTTCCATTACCGATCTGAACAACCAGATCACCACACTCAAAAAAGAAAATGAAAAATTGAATGATGAAATCGATGATAAGGGTGGTTCCAGCAGCACAACGATGACTCGACTGGAAAAAGACCTGAACAGCGAATATGGTGATTACAAAGGTACAGGTGCTGATATCGACCTGAGCGGCAGCTCCAGCAAAGTCAAAGTTACTATTACAGTGAATGAAAATTCCTGGAATGATACCTCTACTTCTAATCGCAATAAGCTTCTGCAGGGTATTGCTGATGAAATTAGAGACAACAGATCTTATAACAGAGCGGATGTTACAGGAAGTGTAATCAGCAAAAACTCCAAAACACTGATCACTTTCAAAACCAACAGCAGCGGTACAGTAGTACTGGGCTCTACCGTCAATATCACTGATCTGCAAAAGCAGCTGAATGATAGCTTTGGTACTTATCAGGGAATCAAGCTGAACATTGAGATCTCCAATGCTGATGATGAGTCCGTTGTCTTCCGCGTTTATGTAAATAAATCAGACTGGAACTCACTTTCTTCTTATCAGACACGCAATGTGCTGAACAGCATTGCCAGCGATATCGACAAAGCTTACGGCAACCTGGGCTTTGATATTTATGGATTTGTGTATGACAGCTCTAACCGCAGCTCCGTTATCCAAAGATACGAATAAGCAGCGAATGGCTGATCAGGTACCCGGTGATGAAGTAACTGGACCGGTACTGATTTGAGAAGCGTTTGAAAGCCCCTTTCCGTTAATGGAAGGGGGCTTTTGCTGTTCATACAAAAAAAGCAGCCTGCCCCGGCATTAGGGGCAGGCTGCTTGCCTATTTGCTATTCAGTTCATTTCCATGGTGCCTGAGCTATACATTAACTTCCTGTGTTGATCTGATGATACTGTTCCGGGGAGATCAGCACTTCACGAGGCTTGCTGCCCTCGTACGGCCCTACTACACCATGTGCTTCCAGTGAATCGATCAATCGCGCAGCGCGTGTATAACCGACACGCATCCGGCGCTGCAGCAGCGATACGGAGGCCTGTTTGGCTTCGATAACAATCTGCATAGCCTGATCATAAAGTTCATCCTTTTGCTCATCCATGGCAGTGGCGGTATCATCTATTTCCGGTACAATATCATCATTGTACTGTGCTTCGCCCTGACTGCGGCAGTACTCGACGATCGTCTCGACTTCCTGATCGGACATGAATGCTCCCTGTACACGTACCGGCTTGGAAGAACCTACCGGCATAAAGAGCATGTCTCCACGTCCCAGTAGCTTCTCTGCCCCACCCATATCGAGAATCGTCCGGGAATCAATCTGGGAAGAGACACCAAAGGCAATTCGGGATGGAATATTGGCTTTGATGACACCAGTAATAACATCAACCGAAGGACGCTGAGTAGCGATAATCAGATGGATTCCGGCTGCCCGGGCCATCTGGGCCAGGCGGGCAATGGCATCCTCCACATCTCCTGCTGCCACCATCATCAAGTCAGCGAGCTCATCGACGATAACGACGATATATGGCAGAATCGCAGTAGGATTATCCTTCATCAGGTTATTATAGCCTTCCATATTACGGGTACCTGATTTGGAAAACAGATCATATCGTTTTTCCATTTCCACCACGATCTTTTTCAAAGCCAGCGACGCGCGGCGCGGATCGGTAACGACCGGCGCCAGCAAATGCGGAATGCCGTTATATATGTTCAGCTCGACCATTTTGGGATCGACCATCAGGAATTTCACTTCATCCGGTTTGGCCTTGTACAGAATACTCGTAATGATGCCGTTAATACATACCGACTTGCCTGAACCGGTAGCACCCGCTACGAGCAAATGGGGCATTTTGGCCAGGTTGCCAACAATCGTCTGTCCGGCGATATCGCGTCCAAAAGCGATCGACAGTTTGGCTTCGGATTCCTTGAAGATCTGGGTCTCCATTACTTCACGCATTGTTACCATGGAGACTTCGTTATTTGGTACTTCGATCCCGATAGCGGATTTACCCGGTATTGGGGCTTCCATCCGTATATCCTTGGCAGCCAGGGCCAGAGCGATATCGTCCGTCAATCCGACAATCCGGCTTACTTTCACCCCTACATCGGGCTGAATCTCGTAGCGTGTAACCGCCGGGCCCCGGACCACTTCCAATACTTTGGCTCGTACACCAAAGCTCTCAAGCGTTGTCTCCAATTTGCGCGCAATCAGCATATAATCATTTTGATCACTGGCATTGACGACATTTTTGGGCATAGCCAGCAGGTTGAAAGGCGGCAGTTTGTACGGCTTCGGCGGAGGCGGTGCAGGAATTGTCACTGCTTGAGCTTCCGGAGAAGCAGCTTCTTCTCCTGCAATGCTTCCCAGCTCTTCCATAGCCGCAGAAACAGACGATACAGTATTCTGCTGATCGCTATCCATATCGGCATGACTTGCGGCAATCGGAAGAACTGTTACTACTTCTGTCTCATCTGCTGGAAATACTGTTGAGGCAGCCAGTGATCCTGCAGAAGCAGCGGCCAGAGTGTCTCCATCTTCGTATTCATGCTCCAGGGACAATGAAGATGGTGCTTCCGCAGAGCTGTCTCCCTGCTGGTCGCCATAACGTTCGGAACGAATTTGTTCAAAAAAGTCTCTGATAATAAGCGGCTTTTCCTGAATCTTAGAATCGAGCTCCATTTCCGCCTCTGTCTGCGCATTATCCCATAAATCATCTTCGTCCTGTATAGGAGATGGTTGCGCTGTGCCTGTTATCGAAGAACCAGGCACTTCCACAGGAACACCCCGCTCGGTGGCGGTATATGCTTTTATGGTCTCTTTCAGATGATCGGGCACACCGTCGTATGCAGGCTGCTGTGCTTCGGCAGGCTCCGGCTCCATATTCGGTTTGCGTCCCCAGTTAAACAGCCCCTTTTTCTTGCGAGAATTATCTTCTTCCGGATACCCATCATCTTCTTCTGCTTCATGATAAGCTTCCATCTCTGCCGCTTCAGCAGCCAGCTCGCGTTCACGACGCTGATCGGCAAGTGCTTCCCGGGATGCACTCCATTGCGACTGTATCGCCGTCCCTGCTTTGGCGCCGTACATGCGAATTCGCTCCAGCAGGTCCACAACAGACAGCTGTGTGATAAGCATCAGACTGATGACCAGCATAACTCCGGCGATCAGCTTCGTACCGATTACACCAAAAAGCATCATGAACAGCCACATTTGTACGGCACCAATATATCCTCCTGCCGCCTGTCTGGCCGGCAATGAGATCAGTTGATCAGCGGGAACATAAATGAGTACACTCCACAAAGTTAATGTACACACGAGCATTACCAATCCACTTAAGCGGCTGTTCCAGCCTCGCGCCCAGCGCTGCCGCAGCATGGTCATTAATCCGATATAGGCTCCTACCAGAGGAAGTACAAAGTACATTTTGCCAAGAATAAATGACGTTATGTAATAAAGGAAATGACCGACAGCAGCCTGCCTGGATAAAGCAATGACTGATATGGTGATCAGGATAATTCCGTAAATTTCATATTTTAGCAGGCTCAATGCAGGAGCCTTGGGTTGGCGTTTGCGGCTGGTCGGTTTGCGCCTTGTCGTCTGCGTAGATTTTGTCGTTTTGCGCGCAGTGGATGGCGGCGATTTCCGGGTTGATTTTTGTGTTGTTTTGGGTTTGTTGGCCGTTTTGGTCTTAGCCACCTGTCACCACCTCCGATGCATTATTATATCATATTCTGTATGGTATAGGTCTTCTTCTTAATCTTATCTTTAATGCAAAACGATATATCGTTCCCCCTGAGAAACAGCAGATATTAACGTCAGAGCTGCTCTTATGTCTGATTTCAGACATGACAAAACCCCTGTCCTCGCATGGGACCGTCCAATATACCATGCGAGGAGCAGGGGCGACTGGTTGCCTCTTACTCGTTATGCTTATTTAACATGTGATCAAACTTCCATAATAATTGGCAGAATCATCGGTCTGCGGCGTGTTTGCTCATACAGGAAGCGGCCCAGTGCGTCTTTGACGCTAGTCTTCAGGGAAGCCCACTCATTTACATTCTCACTCATCAGACGCTGCAGCGTGCTGGTTACGATACGGTTGGCTTCATCCAGCAGTCCTTCGGATTCGCGTACATATACGAATCCGCGGGAGATGATATCCGGACCGGATACGATCTGACCGTTCTGCTTGCTCAGCGTAACGACTACGACCAGGATACCATCCTGGGACAGCAGTTTGCGGTCACGCAGTACGATGTTACCTACATCCCCTACACCCAGACCATCGATCAGCACGTTACCGGAAGTGACTTTACCGGCTTTGCGTGCAGAACCGCCCTGGATCTCCACAACATCACCAATATCCACGATAAAGATGTTGTTAGGATCTACGCCGACCGATTCGCCCAGCAGAGCATGTCTGCGCTGCATACGATATTCACCGTGAATCGGAAGGAAGAATTTCGGTTTCATCAGGTTAAGCATCAGCTTGAGCTCTTCCTGGGAACCGTGACCGGATACGTGAACGCCTGGGTTCGCGCCGCTATAGAATACGTTGGCACCAAGACGGAACAGTTCATCAATGGTACGGCCGATATATTTTTCATTACCCGGTACTGGAGTAGCCGCAATAATAACGGTATCTCCAGGCAGGATATCTACTTTGCGATGTGTGGAGCGGGCCATTCGTGTCAGTGCTGACATTGGCTCACCCTGGCTGCCTGTGGACAGGATAACAACACGGTCCGCTGCCATTTTGTTGACTTCTTCCGGTTCGATCAGCATGCCATCCGGAATCTCCAGATAACCGAGATCTTCGGCAATACCTACGACGTTAACCATACTGCGACCGATAACGGTTACTTTACGGCCTGTAGCTGCTGCTGCATTGATGACCTGCTGAATCCGGTGTACGTTGGATGCAAATGTTGCTACAACCACACGCTGGGATGCTTTGCGGAAGATATCTTCCATCACGATACCCACATTTTTCTCGGAAGGGGTATAGCCCGGTCTGTCTGCATTGGTACTGTCTGACAGAAGTGCCAGTACGCCTTTGCTGCCAATCTCAGCCATACGCTGCAGGTTGGCAAATTCATTGTTTACCGGAGTATGGTCAAACTTGAAGTCACCGGTGTGTACTACGTTCCCTTCCGGGGTAGCCAGGCAGATACCGACCGAATCCGGGATACTGTGATTGGTACGGAAGAACGTAGCTGTGAGGGTGCTGCCCAGCTTCACTTCCGAATCTTCATTAATCAGAATCCGCTTGGTTTCACCAAGAAGATTTGCTTCTTTGAGTTTGTTTTCTACCAGACCGATAGTTAATTTGGTACCGTATACAGGTACGTTCAGGTGTTTGAGCACATAAGGCAATCCGCCGATGTGATCTTCATGGCCGTGAGTTAACAGGATCCCGCGGATTTTGTCACGGTTTTCTGTCAGATACGAGATATCGGGAATAACGATATCGATCCCCAGCATATCTTCTTCCGGGAACTTAAGTCCGGAGTCGATGACAACAATATCATTTCCATACTGAACGACATACATGTTTTTACCAATTTCACCGACGCCGCCCAGCGCAAAGATCGTCAGTTTTTCGTTGTTTGTTTTTTTGGACAATGTAATCTATACCTCCTATGAATGTTGGACGTCGTTTTAATATTTATAAACAAAAATGACTACACTTATACATATATTAATTGGCAAAACTAACCGAAAATGTTGGCTATGACAATATAAACTGACTATACAGCCAATTGGATATGCAAGAAACCAGCATCCGAAAGTTTCATTTTCTTGCATGGTTTGCCGATTTTACCGAACGCTCTGCCTGACAAAGAATTCTATCAGCAAACTCTATTACTTTATACCGCACCCAGTCACTTGAGAATATTATACATGATTAAAAAACAAAAACACAAGTCATGTTTATCTTATGCGCTGACAGCGTATGTAAAATCCTTTTACAGCAAGGAATTTTCGCATCTACCTGATACAGAATCAGATGATTGGCACAAGCTGATATCCATCATCTATCCGTTTATTTGCATAAAAATAGCCGCCTGTTTCCAGACGGCCATGAATAGATTGCTTTATTACTTGCGATGGAATTATTGAAAATCAAACAGACAGCTGTAACGCCGCTTACAGCAGCGCGTCGATAAATTCGCGTTCCGCAGCTGTCGGCGCCAGCAGCGGCAGACGCAGATTGCCATTACCGTATCCTTTACGGGACATGGCGTACTTCACCGCAGCCGGGTTGGGCAGCGGGTCCGGACAGGCAAACAGCCCCTGGAACACAGGCAGCAGCTGTTGATTTATATGGGCAGCCTGCTGATAATCACCGTGCAGATGTGCCTGAATCATCTCGGCCATCTTGGCACCAACCACATGACTGGCTACGCTGATCACGCCATGAGCCCCTACAGCTATGGCTGCAAAGCAGGTGGCATCTTCACCGGAATAGACACAGAATCCTTCCGGAGCATGACCGGCAATCTGTGTAACCTGCTCAATAGAAGCACATTCCTTGGTGCCTACGATATTGCTGATTTCCGCCAGCTGAAGCGTTGTTGCTGCCGACAGGCTCGATACGGTACGTCCCGGCACATTGTACAGGATAATCGGCAGCTCTGTTGCTTCAGCAATGGCTTTGAAATGGGCATACATGCCTGCCTGACTCGGCTTGTTGTAATAAGGAACAACCAGTAGTATTCCATCCACTCCGCGCTTGGCTGCTTCCCGTGTCAGGTGAATGGAGTGTTTTGTATTATTGCTGCCGGTTCCTGCAATAATTTTGCAGCGGCCTGCTGCATGTTTGACGGCAAAATCAAACATTTCCAGCTTCTCTTCATCACTGAGGGTCGGCGATTCACCGGTTGTACCGCAGATGATGAGTGCATCGGACTTTTGCTCATCAATTAAATAATCTATTAAACGGCCTGTTGCCTCCCAATCGATCTCATCCTGATTGTTAAAAGGAGTAATCATCGCCGTCATCAATCTACCAAAGTCTACCACTGTATTTCCTCCTTCAATAGGGAACCAAACCGGACCGATTAGACGTGCAGCTCAAACTGATTATGCAGTGCTCGTACCGCCTGCACCATATCTTCCTTCTTCACCAGCACCCATATGGTTGTATTGGAGTCAGCCGATTGCAGAATGGATATATTTTGTTCAGTCAGGGCTGCGACGATCCGGGCCATAATTCCGGGTACTCCACTGATCCCGCCTCCGACGACGGATACTTTGGCACAGCCCGACAGACTGGAAGGATTGAGATTCATCTCTTCCAGCACCGCCAGTGCACGCTGTGCTTCATTGTCAAATACGGTATATACCGCTCCATAAGGCGTTACATTAATAAAGTCCACACTGATCCGGTTCTCGGCCATCGCCTGAAATACTTTCAGCTGCAGCTGTTCAATGCCTTCCTGCTGGCTTACGGTAATCTGGGTCACATTATTAACATACGTAATCCCGGTTACGAACCGGTCTACCACACCGCCCGGTGAGTCGACAAACTGCTCCGGCTGGGTAACCAGTGTACCTTCACCCTCTGCAAACGTCGAACGGACCCTTACCGGCACCTGGGCCTGCATGGCGATCTCGACAGCACGGGGATGAATCACCTTGGCTCCCTGATGAGCCATATTGCAAATTTCTGTATAGCTCACATAGGCAAGCGGCTTGGCATCTTCCACAATCCGCGGATCCGCCGTCAGAATGCCGTTTACATCTGTATAAATATCAACCATATCGGCATGCAGTGCAGCTCCAAGCGCTGTCGCTGATGTATCGCTGCCTCCGCGGCCAAGTGTTGTCAGGTCTCCTGCTTCACTCTGTCCCTGAAAACCGGTCACAATAACGACTTTACCGGCTTCCAGTTCACGCAGCACCCGTTCCGGACGCACTGCCAGAATACGGGCATTGCCAAAATTATCATCTGTAATAAAGCCTGCCTGGGCTCCTGTAAGAGCGACAGCAGGTATACCTTCGCTGGACAGCATTCCGCTCAGGGTAACCGCGGATATGATTTCCCCGCAGCCCATCAGCAGGTCGCGTTCTCTTGCCGATGGAATACTGCCGTTCAGCACTGTACTCTCCAGCAGAGTATCTGTTGCATAGGGATCACCGCTGCGTCCCATGGCAGATACCACGACGACAAGCTTGACCTGGCGGGCAAGCTCGCGTCTGATATGCCGCAGCACATGCTCTCTCGCCTCAGGGGTGGAGAGCGATGTGCCGCCGAATTTTTGTACCAGTATATTTTGTTTTTGCATTAAGGTTGCCATAGTGACAATATGCCTCCGTTAGCTGCTAACTGCTGCTGTTTTTGCTGCAATGATCTCGGCGATTTGCACAGCGTTCCATGCTGCACCTTTGAGAAGATTATCCGAGACGATCCACATGTTTAGACCACGCTCATCTCCCAGATCACGACGCAGGCGGCCGACGAATACGTCGTTTTTGCCGGCTGCTTCGGTGGCCAGAGGGTAAGCCTGGTTAGATGGATCGTCAACAAGAGTCACTCCCGGCGCATTCTGAAGAAGCTGTTTCACTTCGTCCAGATCAAAGTCCTGCTTGAGTTCCACATAGACGGACTCGGAATGACCATAAACAACGGGAATGCGTACGCATGTCGTTGTGACTTTGATCGATTCGTCCTCCATGATCTTCTTCGTTTCCCGTACCATTTTCATTTCTTCCAGTGTATAGCCGTTGTCCTGAAATTTATCAATCTGCGGGATGGCATTGAAAGCAATCTGATGCTTGACCGGTAGTGAACCGACTGGCAGAATATCCGGTTCGACAGTTTCATTATCCAGTATAGATTTGCTTTGACGCTTCAATTCTTCAATCGCCTGATTGCCTGCTCCGGATACCGCCTGATAGGTGGATGCAATAATGCGTTCGATTCCATAGCGGTCATAAAGCGGCTTCAGAGCAGCTACCATCTGAATGGTGGAACAGTTCGGATTAGCGATAATTCCCTTGTGGTCGGCGATGCGATCTGCATTGACTTCCGGCACGATCAGAGGGGTATCCGGGTCCATACGGTAGGCATTGGTATTGTCGATACATACTGCACCATGACGTACAGCATGTGGTGCCAGTGCCTTACTAATGTCACCACCCGCACTGAACAGGGCGATATCGATCCCTGCAAAGCTGTCCGGGGTCGCTTCTTCCACAGTTACTTCCTGGCCTTTAAAAGTTACCTTTTTACCGGCAGAACGCGCGGAAGACAGCAGCTTCAGTGTCTTCACCGGGAAATCCCGCTCTTCAAGCAATCTTACGATTTGTTGTCCTACTGCTCCTGTCGCACCAACGACAGCCACATTAAAGAATTGATTAGACATCTAGCATCTCTCTCCCCTTTGGTATTCCAGGGTCTATGTACAACAAGACCTGATCAAAGACACAAACGGCGGCCCTTATACAGACCACCGCAGACCCTGGCCGGCTTGCGCCGGAATATAATTTCAGTATCCTGCAATAATTGTAGAAATGATATCATTCCCTGTTATATCTTTCAACTGTTTCGCAAAAATGAATTTAACACAATAAAGTATTACTTCGTTCCTGTGTGTCCGAATCCACCTGCTCCACGCACCGTCTCTGATAATTCTTCAACCTGAATCAGATCGGTATCCGGCACAGTCTGGAATACCATCTGTGCCACTCGTTCACCACGGTTGATCACAAAAGGTTCCTGCCCCAGATTAATGAGCAGTACCTTGATCTCGCCGCGATAATCCGCATCGATCGTGCCCGGTGTGTTCAGACAGGTAATGCCGTGCTTGTATGCCAGTCCGCTGCGAGGACGAATCTGTGCTTCCAGACCGGCTGGCATGGCCAGGGCGATGCCTGTTGGTACCAGCGCACGGCTTCCAGGCTCCAGTGTCATCGGTTCGGTCACCGATGCATACAGATCATAACCGGAAGCCAGTTCCGACATTCTCCGTGGAAGTTCCAGTCCTTCGCTTCCAGGGAGGGTCTTGATTTCTACCTTAATGGACAAGTTCATCTCTCCTTACATGTGCAATGCTTTTATCCGATCCGCCAACCATTGCCAGAGCATACGGTTCAGCGAACATATCGTCAATGACCGAACGGATATCTTCCATCGTCACTTCTTCGATATATTGGATGGTCTCATCAACCGTATTATGCTTGCGCAGCATAATTTCGTTTTTGCCGAGACGGTTCATAATGCTGCTTGTGCTTTCCAGACTGAGGATCAGGCTGCCTTTGAGCTGCTGCTTGCCCTGCTCCAGCTCTTCTGCAGTGAGCCCGTTCTGCTTGAGATCCTGCAGCAACGCATGGGTCAGTTCAAACACATCGCCTGTCTGCTTTGGTGCGGTTCCTGCATAAATGGTAAACAAACCGCTGTCTGCATGCGCCGTATAATAGGAATATACGGAGTAAGCGAGTCCGCGCTTTTCACGAATTTCCTGGAAAAGTCGGGAGCTCATGCCTCCACCAAGCGCATTGTTGAGCAATACCATCGCATAGTATCTCGGATCATCTATTTTACCACCCGGGAAGTTCATGCAGATGTGATTTTGCTCCGTTTTTTTCTTGCGGAAAATAACATCGCCTTTGAACACCGGTGCCGTTACGATCGGTTCCGGACCATGCACATCAAAGTCACCAAAATACTTGTCCAGCAGTGGCACGACACTATCGTCAATATTGCCGGCAATACTGATTACCGTATTTTCTATCGTATAACGATCCTTCATAAACAGACGCAGCTGATCCGGTCCCATCGGCTTCAGGCGATCTTCGGTACCGAGGATCGGATAGGCCAGCGGATGATTACCATAGGAAGCCATGGTGACCAGATCATGCACAAGATCATCCGGGTCATCTTCATACATGGAGATTTCCTCCAGAATGACATTTTTCTCCTTGGCCAGTTCATTCGGATCCAGCAGGGAATAGAAAAACATATCGGATAAAATATCCAAGGCAATCTCCAGATGTTCATCCAGCACTTTGGCATAAAAACAAGTATATTCCTTGCTCGTAAAGGCGTTTACGTTGCCGCCAATACCATCAAAAATTTCGGCAATCCGTTTAGCGTCATAACGCTTGGTGCCTTTGAACAGCATATGTTCAATAAAATGCGAAATTCCATTCGTCACCAGACTTTCATTGCGTGATCCGGTTTTGATCCAGATACCAAATGTGACAGAACGGAAGGTAGGCATTTTTTCCATAACGATTCGAAGACCATTGTTCAGTTGTACCCGTTCCATAGGCGGACCTCCCGTTTCATAAATGCATTCCTATCCTAACAGAATATGAGTGTTGACTCAACACGATGGAATGAAAAAAAGAGACAGAAGAAATTCTGACTCTTTTGGTTAATACTATTCAGATGCGATTGGAATAAAGAACAAATCAGGAATTGGATTTTTCAGACGCGTCTGCTGTTAGCAGTACTTTACGTGACAGGTTCACACGGCCCTGGTTATCGATTTCCGTAACTTTAACGGTAATCATATCTCCAATGGCTATAACGTCTTCCACCTTGGCTACGCGCTCTGTAGAGAGCTGAGAAATGTGTACCAGACCATCTTTACCCGGCAGGATTTCCACGAATGCGCCAAATTTCTCGATTCGTTTTACTTTGCCCAGATAGGTCTCGCCGACTTTCACTTCACGAACCAGATTTTCGATCATGGTTTGTGCTTTCTGGATCATTTCCTCATCGGAAGAACCGATAAAGACGCGACCATCCTGCTCGATATCAATTTTCACGCCGGTTTCATCAATGATTTTGTTGATGATTTTGCCGCCGGGTCCAATAACATCACGGATCTTATCCGGGTTAATATTAATGATAACGATTTTCGGAGCATAAGCGGACAGGCTTGTTCTTGGCTTATCCATGATTTCATTCATTTTGCCGAGGATATGCAGACGTCCTTCACGAGCCTGGGACAGTGCTTCGGACAGAATCGCACGGTCGATACCGTTGATTTTGATATCCATCTGAATGGCAGTAACGCCTTCAGCCGTACCGGCTACTTTGAAGTCCATATCGCCGAGGTGATCTTCCATCCCCTGAATATCGCTCAGAATCGATACATGATCCTGATCCTTGATCAGACCCATGGCAATACCGGCTACCGGCGCTTTGATCGGCACACCTGCATCCATCATCGCCAGTGTGCTTGCACAGATACTTGCCTGGGATGTAGAACCATTGGATTCCAGAACTTCGGATACGACACGAATCGTGTACGGGAATTCCTTCTCGGAAGGAATTACTTTGGACAATGCGCGCTCACCCAGTGCACCGTGACCGATTTCGCGGCGGCCTGGTGGACGCAGTGGACGTGCTTCCCCTACGCTGAATGGCGGAAAATTGTAATGATGCATGAAACGCTTGGATTCTTCCGGTGCAATACCGTCCAGAATCTGTACATCACCAAGTGCACCCAATGTACAAATGCTCAGTACCTGTGTCTGTCCACGTGTAAACAGACCTGAACCGTGCGTTCTAGGCAGCATTTTTACATCACATTCGATCGGGCGAATCTCTTCCAGACGACGTCCATCCGGACGTACTTTGTCATGAGTGATCAGACGACGAACTTCTTCTTTGACAATATCATGAAGAACTTCTTTGACATCGTCCATCAGATCCGGTGTTTCGGCATATTGCTCTTCAAAGTGAGCAACTGCTTCGTCATTTACTTTGTCGATTGCTTCCTGACGTGCCTGTTTTTCAGCGATTTTCAGCGCATCGACCAGACGTGCAGATGCGAATTCACGCACAGCTGCATTTACGTCGCTGTCTACCGTATGCAGTTTCACTGCCATTTTCGGTTTGCCGACAGCTTTTACCAGTTCCTCGATCGTTGCAATGATATTTTGGATCTCATTATGACCAAACATGATTGCTTCCAGCATGATATCTTCCGGCAGCTCGTTGGCTTCCGCTTCTACCATCATGATCGCATCTTTGGTACCGGCAACAACCAGGTACATTTCGCTTACTTCCTGCTGTGCCTGTGTAGGATTAACGACGAATTCGCCATCCACACGACCTACAGCTACGCCGCCAATCGGTCCGTCAAACGGAACATCCGAAATGCTGAGCGCTGCGGAAGTACCGATCATTGCAGCGATCTGAGGCTCGCAATCCTGCTCTACGCTCATTACGTAGTTGGCTACCTGTACATCGTTACGGAAGCCCTCCGGGAACAATGGACGAATCGGACGGTCAGTCAGACGGCTCGCCAGAATGGCTTTCTCGCTTGGTCTGCCTTCACGTTTGATGAATCCACCTGGAATCTTACCTACAGCGTACAATTTTTCCTCGTAGTTTACAGTTAACGGGAAAAAGTCCAGATCTTTGGGTTCAGAGGAGGCTGTTACTGTACAAAGCACTGCGGTGTCTCCGTAGCGTACCATTACGGCTCCATTTGCCTGTTTAGCCAAACGGCCCGTTTCCAGTGTCAGAGTTCTGCCTCCGAGCTGCATTTCAACTCGCTGTTCCATGAAATTCCTCCTTTTTAGGTCATCATCACTATTCTATAATCAAATCCCAATTCCTGCCGGAAATGATAATCAGTAATCTAAAATATGTGTACTTACAAAAAGCAACCCGGCCGTTGCCGTTGGCTCCGAAAAGACCATACGGCTGAACAACCAGGCTGCTTTGGAATTGCTTTAGTTTTAGCGACGCAGGCCGAGTCTTTCGATCAGCGCACTGTAACGTCTAACATCGGTTTTCTTGAGGTAAGCCAGAAGCTTACGACGTTGACCTACCATTTTCAGAAGACCACGACGGGAATGATGATCCTTTTTGTGGCTGCGGAAATGATCCTGCAGGTTAACGATGTTTTCAGTCAGGATAGCGACTTGTACCTCTGGAGATCCTGTATCGGACTCATGAGTTCTGTACTCTTCGATCAGCTGTTGTTTACGTTCTTGAGTTAATGCCATCCTATTCACCTCCTTAGAATTTTCATAATAATCGCCATTAGCCTCGTTATCGGCGGTGAGACTCGAGTAACCAAGCTAAGGTTGTGTTGACTGTTTACTTGAAACAGCAACGTTAACCAGTATAGCACAACCTGATCATGAATATCAATGTTGTACTGCAAATTTATTGCAGGTGTCCGGCAAGGTGTCAGACCAGCCGTTTTCTCGCCTCTTCGGCATCGCGTCCGATCTGGGCGACCAGTTCATCAATCGATCCGAACTTCTGCTCCGGACGAATATAATCGATCAATTCTACGGCCAGCTGCTGACCATAGAGATCTCCCTGGTAATCAAAAATATGCGCTTCAAAGCTGGGACGCGTCTCTCCGGTCTGGAAGGTAGGCTTGTAGCCAATATTCATTACACCGATACGCCAAGCTCCTTCTGCCATTACCCGTACCGCATAGACCCCGGATTTGGGCACTACATATTTCTCATTGAGCTCCAGATTGGCCGTCGGGAAACCGATCGTACGGCCCCGCTTGTCGCCATCGATTACTTTGCCGCGGATCTGATAGGGACGACCGAGCAGACGGGCTGCTGTGGCTGCATCACCTTCACGCAGTGCGCGGCGGATCGCTGTACTGCTGACTTTGGTTCCTTCCAGCTGAAAAGCAGGCACGGTGTCCACCTGCAGGGATTCCTGTCCTAGCTCCCGGAGAAGCTCCGGATTGCCTGCTCCCTTATGTCCAAAATGGAAGTCGAATCCTACCACTGCCGTATGCACCTGTAGAGGACGCAGCATTTCATAGTAGAACTGCTCCGGCGTTACCGTCGAGAAAGCATGATTGAATTGAGCAACATACAGTGTATCCACACCCATGTTACGTAAAATCTCTTCCTTGATGGACAGCGGCGTCAGATAACCTTCATAATCTCCCTTGCCCAGAATTTCCTTGGGATTCGGATTGAAAGTCATTACCGAGGCTGCTATGCCAAGGCTTCTGGCCAGACGGATTCCGTGCTCAATCACACTCGTATGTCCAAGATGCAGCCCGTCAAACTGACCAATAGCCATAACCTGGCGATGGTTCGAATGAGGTCTGCCGCCCTCTGCCCAGGGATAGGATAACCTTACGATATTCACTATGATATCACCTGCATTTCCGCAATTAGTTCATTTCAGCGCTGCTGTCTGTATTGTAACCCATGAAGATATGGATAGGCTATGCAGGCAAAAACACCTTTACCGGTGCAATCTGCCCAGTCTGCTCATCCTCACGGAAAATTCCGATAAATATCTCTTCCGGACCATACAGCTTGAACAAGCCTATACTGCCTTTGTCCAGCTGCTGATTCGTTACAGTTGCAGAAGCATCCTCCACAGGGTGGATATAACGCTTATCAATCTTTTTACCCTGCAGCGTCGAACGGTATAGCGCTTCATCAACCGTAAATGAAGGCAAGCCGGACATCGCCTGATCCGCCGGGATCAGATGCTGCTCCAGTTCGCCGGTCTCCATAAGCGCTTCGATCTGTTCAAAGGTCAGACATTGATCCAGCCGGATTCCTGCCGACTGGGTACGCACCAGCTCCACCATCGTAGAAGGGACATGAAGAGCGCGTCCTACATCGACACATAGTGTACGGATGTACGTACCTTTGGAACAGAGCACACGGAACGAGACTTCCGGATGCGTGCCCGGTTTCCAGCCTGTCATTTCCAGACTGTAAATGGTCACTTCCCGTGCCTTGCGTTCCACAGTCTTGCCTTCACGAGCCAGCTCATACAGACGCTTGCCATCCACTTTGACAGCGGAATACATGGGCGGCACCTGCGAGATCGTGCCGATCATGCTCTGCAAAGCCGTATGCACCTGCTCCTCGGTTAGCTGTACTTCGTCTACCTGCTCGATAATCTCACCGGTAAGATCTTCTGTATCGGTAGCTATGCCAAAGCGCAGCGTTGCCTCATACTCTTTGGGCATTTCCTGCAAATATTCCACGATACGCGTAGAACGCCCCAGACATAGCGGTAATACGCCGGTGACGGCCGGATCAAGTGTACCGGTATGACCGATACGCTTCATCCGTACCAGACGGCGAACTTTGGCTACTACATCATGGGAAGTAAATCCTGCCGGCTTGTGTACCGCCAGTACTCCGTCAAACTGATTCATAAGGACTCCTTCACCCGCTGCACTACTTTTTCAATGACTTCATTCAGACTGCCTTCAAGTCTGCAGCCTGCTGCTTTGATATGCCCGCCGCCGTCAAAATGCTGGGCAATGGCTGCCACATCCACTTTACCGGCAGAACGCATACTTGCTTTTACCGCGTTGGCGTTGATTACTTTGAAGAAAATGCCAACTTCGACGCCCTGAATATTCCGGGTAAAGTTAACAATTCCTTCGAGATCCTCGTTCTCGGCTCCCGATTGGATCATATGCTCAGGCGTTACGTGCACATAGGCAATCTTGCCGTCAGCAGTCAGTTCCAGGGTGGATAAGGCAAGTGCCAGCACTTTGACCTGCGCCAGGGTTACTTCCTCCAATAATGTCTCTGCCAGCTCGGGACCATTGACTCCCAACTCCAGCAGCCGGGAAGCAATCTCCATTACCTTGGGAGAAGTGCTGGAATAGCGGAAACCGCCTGTATCGGTCAGCAAGCCTGTATAGATCGCTTCTGCCGCTTCGCTCGTCCATTCGACATCAAAGCAATTAATCCAGTCATACAGCACTTCAGCTGTAGCTGCAGCATCCGGTTTGATCACATTGACTGTGCCAAATCCGTCATTGGTTGGATGATGATCTATGTTTAGAATAGTGGCGGATTCTGCCATCCATTCTTTTACTAAGCCTACACGCTTAAAGTCTGCACAGTCGACGCAGATTATGTTCTGATATTCACGTTGTCCACCATCGGACAGCTGGTTGATGATTTGGTCCGATAGCGTAAGGTAATTCATACGCTTCGGAATCGGACCTTCATTGACCAGTGTGAATTTTTTGCCCAGACAAGACAGAAGCCAGCCCACTGCTACAGTGGAACTGACTGCGTCTCCGTCCGGCTGAACATGCGAAACCACCAGAAAATCATCGTGCTCCTCAACGAATGCTTTCGCATCCAGAAGCGCTTGTTCATAGGTCTGCATTGCCGTCTCCTTTGAAGTTACTCTTTGGAAGAATCTTCATTACGGTGGATCTGATTGATCAACTGGTCAATCCGATTGCCGTAGGCAATGGACTCATCAATTTTGAAAATCAGTTCCGGTGTATGACGCAACCGGATGCGCTTGCCGATTTCGGAGCGCAGGAACCCGGATGCTTTTTCGATTCCTTTCAGAGAACCTTGTTTTTGTTCATCATCACCCAGTACGCTGAGGTAAACCTCAGCCTGGGAGAGATCATTGGTAACATCTACACCGGTAACGGTCACAAAACCGATACGCGGATCTTTGAGTTCATTTTGGATGAGCAGACTCAGTTCTTTTTTGATCTGTTCGCCTACTCGTCCTGTTCTGATCTTAGCCATTCTTTTTCACCTCGCGATTAGCGCTCTACAGCTTCCATGATAAAGGCTTCGATAACGTCGCCTTCTTTGAGATCATTGTAGCCATCCAGCGTAATACCACACTCGTAACCCTGTGCCACTTCTTTGGCGTCATCTTTGAAACGTTTGAGGGAATCGATCTTGCCCTCAAAGACAACGATGCCGTCACGGATCAGGCGGGTCTCTGCAGAACGGGTGATTTTGCCGGAAGTAACCATACAACCTGCAATTGTACCAACTCTGCTGATTTTGAATGTGCTGCGGACTTCTGCATGTCCAATAACCACTTCTTTGTATTCCGGATCGAGCATACCTTTCATAGCCTGCTCAATCTCTTCAATTGCACTGTAGATAACGCGATGCAGACGGATATCTACTTTTTCCTGCTCGGAAGTTTGCTTCGCCTGTACGTCAGGACGTACGTTAAAGCCGATAACGATCGCATTGGAAGCTGCGGCCAGGATAATATCGGACTCGTTGATTGCACCTACACCGCGGTGGATAATTTTGACGCGTACGCCTTCCACTTCGATTTTTTCCAGAGAGCCTTTGAGAGCCTCTACGGAACCCTGTACATCACCTTTGATGATGACGTTCAGGTCTTTGATTTCACCGTCTTTGATATGTTGGAACAGATCATCCAGCGTGACGCGTGTATTGGCGCCCAGCTCGGACTGACGATGTGTAATCGCACGTTTGTCAGCAATCGAACGTGCTTTGCGCTCATCTTCAAATACCATGAACGGATCGCCTGCCTGTGGCACTTCCGTCAGACCGGTAATTTCGACCGGTGTGGAAGGACCTGCTTCTTTGAGGCGGCGTCCCTTATCATTTACCATCGCACGGATACGTCCGAAACAGTTACCTGCAACAAAAGCATCTCCGACTTTGAGGGTACCATGCTGTACGAGAATACGAGCTACCGGACCGCGTCCTTTATCCAGCTCGGCTTCAATGACTGCACCACGGGCACGCTTGTCCGGGTTCGCTTTGTAGTCGTTCACTTCAGCGATCAGCAGGATCATTTCCAGCAGTTCTTCGAGACCTGTACGCTGCTTGGCAGATACATTAACGAAGATGGTGTCTCCACCCCACTCTTCCGGTACGAGTTCATACTCGGTGAGTTCCTGTTTTACTTTATCCGGATTCGCACCCGGCTTATCGATTTTGTTGACAGCCACGATAATTGGCAGACCTGCCGCTTTGGCATGGTTAATCGCCTCTACCGTCTGTGGCATAACGCCATCATCCGCCGCAACCACGATGATTGTAATATCCGTCACCTGTGCACCACGAGCACGCATAGCGGTAAACGCTTCGTGACCCGGTGTATCCAGGAAAGTAATTTTTTTCTTATTAATTTCTACCTGGTATGCGCCGATATGTTGAGTAATACCGCCTGCTTCGCCGCCTGTTACGTTCGTGGAACGAATGGCATCCAGCAAAGTGGTTTTACCGTGATCGACGTGACCCATAATAGTAACAACCGGTGGACGTGCTTTCAGATCTGCTTCTTCATCGACTTCTTCCACTGTCTCGAAACGATCATCTTCCACTGCGATTTTCACTTCAACTTCTACGCCATAATCATCAGCAAGCAGCTGGATCGTATCCAGATCAAGCTCCTGGTTGATTGTAGCCATAACGCCGCTGCTGATCAGCTTCTTGATAACTTCGGAAGCATCCTTGTGCAGTAGTTTGGCTGTTTCGCCAACCGTCATCTCACCACGAACGATGATTTTCTTAGGCGTGTTGTCGATTTTCTCGCGCGGAGGCTGGTTGTAGTTCTGGTTACGTCCGCCACGGCCTTTGCCGCCACGACCGTTACGGTTACCACCGCCACCACGGTTGTTATCGAAACGTCCGCCGCCACCGCCACTGCCGCCGCGGTTATTGTTGCTGCGGTTACCGCCGCCACTGCTGCCACGGTTACCACCGGAGTTGGAACTTGATCCTGTTCCACCGCTTTGGGCAGTTCTTACCTGGCCGGAAGGCTGACGGTTCTGTGAACTGCTGCTGGATTGAGGACGGGCAGCTGCACTGCTAGGCTGGCGAGTGCCACCTGTAGTACTGCGATTACCCTGTTGACCGGTGGAAGTTCCACCCTGTGAACTGCGGTTGCCCTGTTGGCCGGATGAAGATCCGCCTTGTGCACTACGGTTACCTTGTTGACTTGACGACGAGTTAGAGCGGTTACTGCTTGTACCGCTTTGGGACCTATTATTCCCATTGGTTGAGTTGTTCTGATTTTTTATATCCATACCTACCTGCTTTTCCTGTCTATTTTTTTCGCGTGACGTCGAAGAAGCGTCCGCTATTGTTGACTGTCCAGTACTTTGGTTATCCGCAGCACTGGATTTAATATTTTTAAAAAAACCTTCGACTTTGGTGACAGCGTCATTTTCCATGACGCTCATATGATTGTTGACCGGTACATTCAGTTTTTTCAAGATCGTAATGATTTCTTTGCTGCTCATATTGAGAGATTTCGCATATTCATAAACTCTCAGTTTATCCTTCTGCTCCTGTGTGCTCAATATATTCCACCTCCGACGAATCCCCTATTCGTTTGCGGAGAAGCTTGGCGAACCCGTTGTCGGTCAATGCCAGCACGACACGGCCATCCTTTCCGATGCTTGTTCCCAGCTGATCACGATCGTAACCGATGAGCAGAGGGATCTGGTAACTACTGCACTTATCACGGAATTTCTTTTGCGTGTTGGCTGAGGCATCCCCGGCCAGGACGACAAGTGAAGCGTCGCCGGAACGAATCGCTTTGAGCACGAGTTCGTCCCCGGATAATACTTTACCAGCCCGCATTGCAAGACCGAGTAGGGATAATTCGTTATTCATTAGCGTCTCTCTCCTGCACTGAACTGAAATTGCTTTCTACGCTGCTAAACTCGCTGGCAAGCCGTTCATATATTTCCGGACTTACCGGCACTTTGAGTGCGCGGTCAAACGCACGACTCTTCTGTGCCAGCTGAAAGCAGGCCATATTGCCGCATACATAGGCGCCACGACCCGATTTCTTACCGGTCAAATCAATCTCCACCGTTTCTTCCGGTGTACGTACGATGCGAACCAGCGTTTTCTTAGGCATCATTTGCTGGCAAGCGACACATTTGCGCAGCGGTATCTTTTTGGTCTTCAATGGTACCATCCCCCTTCAAACTTATGAACTCTCCCGATTGCCATCATGCACACACATCAGAACGGCCACGGCAAACAGCGGCCTGTAAGAGAGTCCAATCCTGCAAGTAATGGGAAAGGTTAGTCAACCGATACGGAATCCTGATGCATTTCTTCGCCCATTTCTCTCGGACGTCCAAATTCTTCTTCTGCCTGTGTCTCGCTCTTGATGTCGATTTTCCAGCCAGTCAGTTTGGCGGCAAGGCGCGCATTCTGACCTTTGATACCGATTGCCAGGGAAAGCTGGTAATCCGGTACAATGACGCGGGCCATCTTCTCTTCCTCGAACACTTGAACTTCAAGTACTTTAGAAGGGCTCAACGCGTTGGCTACGTATTCTTCCACACTCTCCGAATAACGGACGATATCGATCTTCTCGCCGCGCAGTTCACCGACGATAGTCTGTACGCGTATGCCGCGAGGACCTACACAGGAACCGACAGGATCGACTTCCGTATTACGGGAATACACTGCGATTTTGGAACGGAAGCCGGCTTCACGAGCCACCGAGCGGATCTCTACTACGCCATCAAAAATTTCTGGCACTTCCAGCTCAAACAGACGTTTCAGCAGACCAGGATGTGTACGTGAAAGTACAATCTGAGGTCCTTTGGTCGTGTTTTCCACTTTGGTGATGTAGCCTTTGATACGCTCGTTCATATTGAACTTCTCATTCGGCATCAATTCGGTCAAAGGCAGTACAGCTTCTACTTTACCCAGATCAACGTAAATGTTACGTGCATCCTGGCGCTGTACAATACCGGTGACGATATCTTCTTCTTTATCAATAAAAGCATTATAAATGAGTCCGCGTTCAGCTTCACGGATACGCTGTGTAACAACCTGCTTCGCAGTTTGCGCAGCAATACGTCCGAAATCACGTGGAGTGACTTCGATCTCTGCTACGTCTTCCAGCTGGAAGTGCGGGTTAATCTCACGAGCGGAAGCAACCGAAATCTCAGTGCGCTCATCCAGTACTTCTTCCACGACCATTTTACGGGCAAAGACTTTGATCGCCCCGGTGTTGCGGTTCATATCGACCCGCACGTTTTGCGCAGTATTGAAATTGCGCTTGTAACTGGAAATAAGTGCCGCTTCGATCGCTTCGAATAAAATATCCTTGCTGATCCCCTTTTCGCGTTCCAGCTCATTCATTGCTTCAATAAAATCCATACTCATGGCTTTCAAGATCCCCCTTTCAAAAAACTACCGTTTTAAAAAATGATTGCCAGTCTGGCGCTGGCTACTTTTTCATATGGAATAGTGTAACGTTTCTTGCCCGCTTCAATGAGCATGTCTTCATTATCAAAGGAGAGCAACCGTCCTTCAAATTCCTTGGACCCATCCACTGGTTCATATGTTGTTACAAATACGTCTTTTCCGACTGCTTTGAGAACATCCGACTCTTTTTTGAGAGGACGTTCAGCTCCCGGTGAGGAAACTTCCAGAAAGTAAGGATCTTTGATCGGATCATTGGCATCCAGCTGCTCACTTAAATACTCACTAACCCGGCCGCAATCATCGATATCAATGCCGCCTTCTTTGTCCACAAATACGCGGAGAAACCAGTTCTTACCTTCTTTTACATATTCCACATCGACCAGCTCAAACCCATGTTCCTCCAAAAATGGCTGTACCATTTCCTCGACGGTCGTTTTAATCTTTGGTGTACTCAAACAATCCAACCCTCCATCGCCTCAGAATCCCTTATTCAAATGAGCGCTGCCGAATGGCGTATAACTGCTGCATCTTAAAGAAAATCGAACCAAATAAGAATCTTTCGGTTCGATCTTTTCCATAGGCTATACCGTATACCTTTATTCAACAACCTCATACCAAACAGTAAAGAGTGGGTTTCCCCACTCTTTACAGGACGGTTATTTCTTTCTTAGCTCCTTAAAATTATATCATAATCCTGCATTAGTGACAAGTGAAACGCCTTGACCACATTTGATAGGGTGCAACCCTTTAGAAAAGAGACAGCTGATTACTCTCAGGCAGACCGCGGAAGCAGCCCATCTGTGTCATCAGCTCCACGATCGTCTTGGTGGCCTTTGATTTCTGCTGGAAATCCTCGATCGACAGGAACTCTCCATGCTCACGGGATGCGGCGATATTACGTGCCGCATTGTCCCCGATACCCTGTACCGCAGAGAACGGCGGCAGAAGGCTTTTATCATCCACAATAAAGGAAGTGGCATCCGAACGATACAGATCAATCGGTTTGAACGAGAACCCGCGGGCTGTCATTTCCAGCGCCATTTCGAGTGCTGGCAGCATGTTCTTTTCCTTTGGCGGTGCCTGGAAGCCCATCTGCTCAATCTCTTCAATCTTGCGATAGATCGCTTCGTAACCTTTGCAGCACAGATCGATATCAAAATCCTCTACCCGAACGGTAAAGTAGGTCGCATAGTATTCAATCGGATAATACAATTTGAAGTAAGCCGTACGCACTGCCGAGATAACATAGGCAGAGGCGTGGGCTTTCGGGAACATATACTGGATTTTGAGACAGGAATCAATGTACCACTGCGGCACCTTGCATTTCTTCATCTCATCGATCCATTCCGGTGTCAGACCTTTACCTTTACGCACACTCTCCGTAATTTTGAAGGCCAGACCGGCATCCATGCCCGCTTTGTAAATCAGGAACAGCATAATATCATCACGACAGCCGATAACGGTCTTGATCGTACATGTGTTGTTCTTGATCAGTTCCTGTGCGTTGCCGAGCCATACGCCGGTTCCGTGTGACAGACCCGAGATCTGGAGTAAATCGGCAAAGGAAGACGGCTGTGATTCCACGAGCATCTGCCGAACGAACTTGGTCCCCATCTCCGGTACACCATATGTCGCTACCGGACTGCGCAGCTGCTGCGGCGAAATGCCCAGTGCTTCCGTCGAGTTAAACATGCTCATAACCTTCGGATCGTTCATCGGAATGGTCGTTGGGTCTACACCGGTCAGATCCTGCAGCATCCGCATCATCGTCGGATCATCATGACCCAGAATATCCAGTTTGAGCAGATTCGCCTCAAACGCGTGATAGTCAAAGTGTGTTGTTTTCCACTCGGCATTTACATCATCTGCCGGGTATTGTACCGGTGTAACATCCTCTACATCGATGTAATCCGGTACAACTACGATACCGCCGGGATGCTGACCGGTACTGCGCTTGACGCCCGTACACCCCGATGCAAGACGGTTCAATTCGGCACCGCGCCATTTTTTCTGGTGCAGTTCTTCATATTTCTTGGCAAATCCATACGCTGTCTTCTCGGCGACCGTACCGATTGTTCCGGCACGAAATACGTTCTCTTCTCCAAACAGCACTTTGGTATAATTATGCGCCTTGGGCTGGTAATCGCCGGAGAAGTTCAAGTCAATATCGGGAACCTTATCCCCTTTGAAACCAAGAAACGTCTCAAACGGGATATCCTGACCTTCGCCTTTGAGTTTGCCGCCGCATTGCGGGCAGTCTTTCTCGGGAAGGTCGAATCCGCTCGGTACGCTGCCGTCGAGGAACCATTCGCTATGCCGGCATTCCGAATTGATACAGATATAATGGGCAGGCAGCGGATTAACCTCAGATATACCGAGGAATGTCGCTACGACCGACGAACCTACCGATCCCCGCGAACCGACCAGATAACCGTCCTGGTTGGACTTTTTAACCAGCTTCTCGGAAATCAGATAGTTGGCAGAGAATCCGTATTTGATAATCGGCTCCAGCTCTTTTTCCAGACGGGCAATAACGACTTCCGGCAGATCTTCGCCGTAAATGGACTTGGCCGTCTCATAACAGGTATTGCGTATTTCTTCATCGGCTCCGTCCAGTAGTGGCGTAAACAGCTTGTCCGGGAACAACGGGAAGTCCTCGAATCGTTCTGCCAGCGCCTGGGTGTTGGTGACGACCACTTCATAAGCTTTGTCTTCGCCGAGGAAAGTAAACTCTTCCAGCATCTCACTTGTTGTACGCAGATGCGCATCCGGCTTGCGCTGATCCTTGAGCGGACTAAAGCCGGTAATGCCGTTGATCGTAATATCCCGGAACAGCTTCTGACGTGGCTCCAGATAATGTACATTGCCTGTCGCTACAACCGGCTTGTTCAGGCGGTCACCGATCTCGCACACTTTAGTCAGTGCGGTCTCAATCTCGCGTGGACTGCCGACCAGACCTTTATCCACCAGATGCATGTACATGGTCATGGGCTGAATCTCCAGCACATCGTAGAACTGGGCCACTTCTTCCGCTTCCTCCACGGTTTTATTCAACACCGCTTCAAAGAATTCGCCTTTCTCACAGCCGGACATGACAAGTATGCCTTCGCGGTATTCGGTTAATACGGACTTGGGAATACGCGGCACACGTTTAAAGTATTCGGTGTGCGACAGGGAAATCAGCTTAAACAGATTCTTTTTGCCTTTTTCATTGAGTGCATAGATCGTGCAGTGGAATGGACGGGCATTGGACAGATCCTGACCGACAAATTCATTCAGACGATCCAGCCGGGTTAAACGGCGCTCCTGTTCCGCATCCTTGAGCAATCCGAACAAAATGCCTCCCAGGGCAATCGTATCGTCAATCGCACGGTGATGGCTTTCCAGAGATACTTTATATTTATCCGCCAGTGTATTCAGACGGTGGTTTTTCATTTTCGGGTGAAGCAGTCTTGCCAGTTCCAGTGTATCCAGCACCGGATTTTTCATTTCCGGCAGATCATGATTTTTCAGTGTAGCCTGGATAAAGCCAATATCGAATCGTGCGTTGTGCGCGACCAGAATGCCATCACCGGCAAAAGCAACAAATTCACGGATCACCTGATCAATTTCTGGAGCTCCACGAACCATCTCGTCGGTAATATTGGTCAGCTGCTGGATATTGTACGGTATCCGTTCATGCGGATCGACAAATGTAGCATACCGGTCCAGCTCCTTGCCATCCTGCATTTTGACAGCGGCAATCTCGATAATCTTGTTTTGTGTGATCGACAGACCCGTGGTCTCGATATCGAATACGATATAGGTCGCATCTTTGAGTTCAATCGGCTGCGGCTCGAGTACGATGGCGACCGAGTCATTAATGACGTTGGCTTCCAATCCATACAGTACTTTGACACCGTGCTTTTTGGCTGCTTTGGCTGCTTCGGGATAGCACTGTACACCACCATGATCGGTAACGGCAATCGCTGAGTGCCCCCATGCGGCAGCTGTTTTTACATACTGGTCAATCGGTGTGACGGCATCCATCGTGCTCATTGTTGTATGCAAGTGGAACTCTACCCGCTTTTCCTCCGCATCATCTTTGCGTCCGGGAGGGGCCTTGATTTCATTCAGATCAGAAGGAATCATCGCCAGTTCCGGAATCTGCATAAACCGGTCATATTCCACCCGGCCGCGTGCTTTCACCCATTTGCCGTTAGCCAGCAGGCTCATCACTTTCAGATCTTCCTTGTTTTTGGCAAACATCTTCATCTGCAGGGAATCGGTAAAGTCGGTCAGGAAGAATGTAAACAGGGTGCTGCCATTACGCAGTTCCTTGCTTTCCAGTCCGAAAATGGTACCCTGAACCGTAATCTTTTTCTCTTCATCCTGAAGATCCTGCAGCGGCACTGCCTGCTCCTTGATCTCATAACCGACCTGGAGACGTACCGGCTCGCCATCTTCATCCACTTCTTCTTCCAGCTCGGATTCCATGCTGGTCATGATGCGTTCAATCTCCTGCAGTTCTTCCTGACGGCGCTGTTCATGGAAAGCCTGAACCGCTTCAGTCGTGTTCTCGCCCACTTCTACCTTGATCCGCAGCTGAAGACCGAAATAATCTTCATAAAAGCGTACAATCGCCTGGTCAATCTGCTTTTTCTTGGCCAATTCCATAGCCATCTGATCACTCATTGTCAGTGTCAGTACATCCCCGTTCAGTGCAAACTTGGCACGGGTCATCCAGCCGTTAACCGATGGGATCTGACGTTGTACCCATTCCAGGAAAAGGCTCCAATATTCTTCTACAATCTGCACATGATCAATATGATCACTATACCGGAACAGGAACTTGATTTTGGCAATATGGCTCATTTTGTCCTGTATATGTTTGCAAAAGGTACGATAGGTCGGTGAAGGAATAAGCGTCTCTTTACTAATCGTCAGCTTCCATTCCTTGTTGCTGCGGCTGATTTCTACCTGCTCAATCGCTCCGTCTGCAAAATAGGGCTCCATCAATCCGGCAGGCACCTGCGCCTGCTTCATTAACAGCTCGAAACGTTGTCTTTTCTCTCCGCTAGCGCTCACGCTTATGAGGTCCCCCTTCAAAAAAGTGGCAAGCTCCCGTTAAAGTCGGTGCCAGACTGACGTCTACTCCGCTCTCCGGAAGCTTGCCTGCTTGATGTCATGCTTCTGTATAACTGGTTCACATGTAACCACCAGGCATACGATATATTTCGGATAATTATATTATTCTGAACAGTAAATCAAAAATCAATATGCACGTGCAAACACAACGGTGTGCTTGGCAGGCTGTCCGGTTACCAGACATTTATCCTTCTGCACATCCAGCTGGAACGGAATGTTACGGATCGTTGCGCCTGTCTCTTCTTTGACTTGGCGCTCGGTCTCTTCCGTGCCATCCCATCCGGCGATAAAGAATCCACGTTTTTCTTCCATGATCGCTTTCATCTCATCCAGTGTATCGATCACATGCATGTTCTCTTCACGGAATGCCAGTGCACGGGCATACATTTCCTCTTGTACCTGATCCAGCATAGCTTGTACTTCGGCAACGATGTTTTCCAGAGGTACCTGTTTCTTCTCGCCGCTAATACGGGAGACAAGCACACATACACCGTTCTCGATATCACGAGGACCCACTTCCAGACGTACCGGAATACCACGCATTTCGTATTCGTTGAATTTCCAGCCTGGACGTACATCTGCACGATCATCGATACCAACGCGTACGCCTGCTTTTTTCAGTTCAGCGAACAGCTCATCGGCACGACCAACGACCAGATCACGTGTTTTGGGAGGTCCAATCGGAATGATCATAACCTGCTTCGGTGCTACTTTTGGCGGCAGTGCCAGACCGCGGTCATCACCGTGTACCATGATCAGCGCACCGATCAGACGTGTACTTACACCCCATGAAGTGGTATGCGCATATTCCT
Organism: Paenibacillus wulumuqiensis; assembly: GCF_000971965.1. Taxonomy (GTDB): domain Bacteria; phylum Bacillota; class Bacilli; order Paenibacillales; family Paenibacillaceae; genus Saccharibacillus; species Saccharibacillus wulumuqiensis. The sequence continues at coordinate 207,629 of NZ_LAQP01000013.1, read as the reverse complement.
GTGTATTTTCACGGCTCAGGAACTGGATATCAAAAGCTTCCGCAAAATTGGTTCCCATATAGTGGGAAGTACCTGCCTGTACAGCACGTCCATCTTTCATCATCGCTTCGATGGAGTATGTAGCTTTGGCGCCGGCAAACTTCTCCGAAGGGCTCTTTTGTCCTTTGATTACAGGGATAGCCAGGAAGTCCTGAACAAACTCCGTATATACATCCAGCATGCGCATCGTTTCTTCCATTGCTTCATCCTGGGTTTCATGAGCGGTATGACCTTCCTGCCACAGGAATTCACTTGTACGCAGGAATGGCAGTGTGCGCTTCTCCCAGCGTACTACGTTCGCCCATTGATTGATCATTACAGGCAGATCGCGGTAGGATTGAATCCATTTGGAATACATATGGCCAAACATGGTTTCGGAAGTTGGACGAATCGCCAGACGTTCTTCCAGCGGATCGCCACCAGCTTCGGTTACCCAAGGCAGTTCCGGGTTGAAGCCTTCAACGTGTTCTTTTTCTTTCTCAAAAAAGCTCTCCGGGATAAAGAGCGGGAAGTAGGCATTACGATGACCGGTTTCTTTGAAACGACGATCCAGATCCTGCTGGATGTGCTCCCAGATCTCATAACCGTCCGGACGGAAGACGATACATCCGCGAACCGGGGAATAATCCATCAGTTCGGCTTTCTTGATCACGTCGATATACCAACGCGAGAAATCTTCGCTCTGTGGAGTAATTTCTGTTACAAATTGTTTATCCTGCTTTTCGTTCGACATAAAAATGGATATCCTCCTGTAAGTAACCAGTATTTAAATGAGCAGGCTGTCCGGCTGCCGGATCATAGACGAAATCGACTATTCAGGCAGCGCTCACCAACATATTTTCATCTATTGTAGCACGATTGCCGGAACTTGTTGAACCCTTTCAGACAAAGAAGCACAAGAGTGATGAAATGCAATCCGCCTGAAGGGCTTCAAAGCGTACAGCTGCATTTCTGTTCGACTCTTCTGCTTCTCTCTGCTGCTTGTATGGATCTGTATGGAACAGATCAATAAACCATCAAACAAATAGTATCCTGAACCTGTTAAATTAACAAGTCATTTCACAAATTGTTCTGCTTGCTGCTTCTTTTCCATTATCCGCGGATCAGCCTCAAGATATCGTTATACGTTACTGCAATCATCAGCAGGAACAGCATAGCGAATCCGATAACATGTACAAGACCTTCCTTACCCGGATCCAGCGGTTTACGGCGAATCCATTCTACAAAGATGAAGATCAGACGACTGCCATCCAGTGCCGGAATCGGAAGCAGGTTGAAAATTCCAAGGTTGATACTGATAATCGCTGTCCAGCGGATCATCTGTTCCAAGCCCATTTTAGCTACATCATTTGTCGCTTGAATCGTACCTACCGGTCCAGCCAGTTGATCCAGTTCAAATTGTCCGAAAATCAATCTCTTGAGACCTTCCAGAATAAGTCCGCTCATATCCACAAAGGATTGACCGGCATATTTGAAGGTTTCTCCAATGGTTGCACTGCGAGCCTCTACATTTGGGATAACTCCAACTTTACCAATGTTGCTTGCATCCAGTTTGGGCGTAACTGTAATGGTCTGTTCCTGACCATCCCGTTCAATCACCCACTGCATTGGTTTGTTTGGCGATTCCTGCACGAGTTTGACTAGTGTCTGCGGATTGCTTCCAACCGGTGCTCCATTAATCTTTTCTACCAGATCGCCTTTTTGTAGTCCCGCTTCATCTGCCGCTCCATTAGCCATGACCTGTGTAAGTTCAAGACCTCTTGGATTTTCCGCAGGCACACCAACCATACGTACATAGACCAGACAAAGTATAATTGCCAAAATAAAGTTCATGGCTGGACCTGCAAAAATGGACAGTGCACGTTTGCCGACCGATGCGCTGTTAAAGTGACGGTTGCGAGGTGCAATCTGAATCTCCTGTCCTCTCGCCATCATCATCGCCTGTGGATGAACAGCAAATGTCTGCATTTCGCCATCCACATCCATAACAATCTTCAGATCGTCGACCAGATCGATGGACTGCACTTCACCGCGAATTACATTTTTGCGGTTATCCAGCTGATCGACAAAAATGGTCTTGACCAGATTGTCCGATGTCCGTACTGCGATTGTCTGACCTGGCTGAATCTCTGCCAGTTCCGGGTCTTCACCGGCCATACGGGCATAGCCACCGAATGGCAGCAGACGAAGCGTGAACACCGTTTCATTTCTTTTATATGAAAAAAGCTTGGGGCCAAATCCTATCGCAAATTCCCGCACCAGTACACCGGCACGCTTGGCAAAGAAATAGTGTCCCCACTCATGCACAGTCACGATCGTAAAAAACATGAGTACAATCATAATAATTCGTTGAAGTGTCTCCAAATTGCCAAATCCTCCTTTTATGCTTGCGACCGAAGGTCTTACTATTAGATTATCACTTCTGTAAGGCTATATACAAGCATAGCTGGCGAAGACAATGTAACAAATTACTTTAATTGGAAAATGGAGGTTTGGTCTATTATACTGGTGAACCTCCATCCCCAGATTGCTAACGTTCTGATCTAATGCCACAGCCTTTTGCCCATCAAAAAACATGCAAGCTGCAATTAATCGACAGCTATCAGCTGTTTGTGGAAAAAGCCATTGCCCGTCTCCGGGTCTCCTGATCCACGGCCTGAATGACTTCCAGTTCCGGATTCGCCGTTGTCTGATGATTCTCCAGCGCATCGGCAATGATATCCTCAATCGCCAGGAAAGCAATCTCTCCATTAAGGAATCGGGCCACTGCCACTTCATTAGCCGCGTTAAATACAGTGGGAGCTGTTCCGCCCAGACGACCTGCTTCAAACGCCATACGCAGGCAAGGGAAGCGCTCATAGTCCATTTCCTTGAAGTTCAGCTGTCCGACCTGAGCCAGAGACAGTCGAGGTGATGGCGAAGGCTGACGATCGGGATAAGTTAGTGCATACTGAATAGGCACTCTCATATCCGGGTTACCCAGCTGGGCAATAATGCTCGTATCCACAAATTCCACAAAAGAATGAATAATGCTCTCCGGGTGCAGAAGAACCGAAATCTGATCGTAGGGCATATCAAATAACCAGTGGGCTTCGATCACTTCAAGCCCTTTGTTCGCCATACTGGCGGAGTCAATCGTAATCTTGGCTCCCATCGACCAGTTCGGATGCTTGAGTGCATCTGCCACCGTTACATTCTGCAGCTCTGCACGTGTGCGATTGCGGAATGAACCACCTGAAGCGGTCAGTGTCAGTTGAGCGATTCGCTCACGCGGTTCCCCATTCAGAGACTGGAACAATGCCGAATGCTCACTGTCAATCGGAAGCAGCTGTACTCCTTTTTGACGGGCACGCTCGGTAACCAGATGTCCTGCGGTCACGAGTGTTTCTTTGTTCGCCAGTCCGATCGTCTTGCCCGCTTCGATAGCTGCTAGGGTGGATGGCAGACCCATACTGCCCATTACAGCAGTGACGACAGTATCCGCCTCAGTGCCTGCAGCCACCTCGATCAGCCCCTCTTCACCGGAATAAATCTTGGTACCGGCGGGAAGCTGATGACAAATCTGTTCTGCCAGCTCCTGGGTAGCTACAGACACAATTTTCGGCTTGAATTCATTCGCCTGCTGCACCACCAACTCTGTATTGGTACCTGCCGCTATCCCTTCTACCTGAAAGGCTTCGGGATGAGCACGTACTACGTCCAGCGTCTGGGTACCAATCGAACCGGTTGAACCGAGAATTGCTATCTTTTTCATTGCGTCCTCCGTCTGCTCTTCATTTACTATATTGTTACTATCAATAAGGCATTAACATTAAAATATGCACAAAAGGAAAGACCATCAGCCAGCTGTCGCATCGATCCAGAATCCCTCCGTGCCCAGGCAGTATTTTCCCGGAATCCTTGATCCCGTAAATACGCTTGTATGCGGATTGAATCAGATCGCCCATCTGTCCGATGATGGATGCGGCTACACCGATCAGAATGGCAGTCCACAGCGGGCACAGCATCGGTGACATTACCGAAAAGACGACGGCCACCACAATCGCAAAAAATATACCGCCAACTGCGCCTTCAATGGTCTTGTTCGGACTGATCGAAGGCCAGAGCTTGCGTTTGCCCAGCGCTTTCCCTGTAAAATATGCGCCAATATCGCTCGCCCAGATGGACGCCAGCAGCATAAATGTCCAATATAAGCCATGGCCATCCGGTGCCTGACGTGTATATGCAATATAAGCAAAACCTGCACCTATATAAAAGGCTCCAATGAACAGAAGTGCCATTTGTTTAATATCCAGACGATTCTTGGATATAACAGTAATGGACAGCAACAACAGCATTGCGATCCATAGACTGTGATCAACGGACAATGGCGGTGTCAGATTCATTAGTGTCCAGGGAAAGAGCATATACGCGACACTAATGTAGCCGATCACCGCCGGTGCTCCGAATGGAGCCGCCTTTGTCATGGTTACAAATTCATAATATCCAATTAGAGCCATTGCCAGTATCAAGCCCTGATATGCGTAGCCACCAAGCAGGCAAAAGCTAACATAAACCGCTGCAGCTATGATACCAGTGATTATCCGCTCTTTCACAATCCATCCTCCATCCGAACAACGTACAGAGCGTTCGCCGGTACAACCTAGAGACCGCCATACCTCCGTATTCTGCGCTGATATTCTGCTACTGCTTCAATCATATGTTCTTTGCCAAATTCCGGCCAGTAAATCGGTGTAAACCACAATTCACTGTAAGCCAGCTGCCAGAGCATAAAATTGCTCAGCCGAAGTTCTCCACTGGTACGGATCAGCAGATCAGGATCGGGCAGATCTGACGATTGCAGCACGGTACCGAATGTATCGGGATTGATATCCTCCACAGACATCACACCGTTTTGGACAGCTTCCACCATTTTTTTTACACCTTCCGTGATTTCAACCCGGCTGCCATAGTTCATGGCAAATGTTAATACCAGCCCTGTATTGTGCTGAGTATCACGGATTGCTTTTTCCAGCGGTTCCAGTGTAAAGGAAGGCAGTACACTCTTATCTCCCATTAATCGGACCTGTACATTTTTCTCAACCAGTTCTTCGAGCTCTGTAGCTACAAATTCCCCCGGAAGCTTCATTAGAAAATCCACTTCTTCTCTGGGTCTTTTCCAGTTCTCTGTCGAGAAAGCATACATGGTCAAATATTTGACTCCAAGTTCATCTGCAGCAATGGTGGCACGCTTTACAGCTTTCATTCCGTTTTGGTGCCCGATAACGCGCGGCATGCCCAAACTTTTCGCCCAGCGTCCATTTCCATCCATAATAATGGCAATATGCTGTGGAATATTCTCCTGCGAAAGTTCGCCGGAACTTTGTTGCTCTTCTTTTTCCCACCACGAGCGAACACGCTTGAACATCACTTTTCCTCCATGCCAGTAGTGAAAAGAGACAAACCCCACCATTTCGGAGGGGTCGCCAGTCTCTTACACTTCCATAATCTCTTTTTCTTTCGCAGCCAGTACGTTGTCGACTTCCTTGATGAAGCGGTCTGTCAGTTTTTGTACATCTTCCTGATGACCACGGGATTCATCTTCAGAGATATCGGTTTTTTCCAGCTTTTTGATATCATCATTCGCATCACGGCGAATGTTACGAATGGCAACTTTGGACTCTTCACCAAACTTTTTGGTCAGCTTTACCAGTTCTGAACGGCGTTCTTCAGTCAGCTGTGGAATCGACAGGCGAATGATGTTGCCATCGTTGGCCGGAGTCAATCCAAGATCCGATTTCATGATTGCACGTTCAATGTCTGACAAAGAAGATTTGTCCCAAGGCTGAATGAGCAGCGTGCGGGAATCCGGTGTACTAATGTTGGCCAACTGATTCAGAGGCGTCATGGAGCCATAATATTCTACCTGCACACGATCCAGAATGGATGGCGTTGCGCGTCCGGCGCGCAGTGTAGCCAGGTCACGGCTCAGAGCTTGAATCGCTTTTTGCATACGATCTTCTGCACTTTTTTTAACCGATTGAGGCATTAATCTACACTCCCTTTAACAACCGTACCGATCTTCTCACCGAGTACGACTCGTTTGATATTTCCCTGTTCCGTAATGGCGAATACAATTAGCGGGATATTATTATCCATACACAGAGAAGACGCTGTCGAATCCATAACACCCAGATTCTGATTCAGCACTTCCATGTATGTAAGTTGTTCGAATTTGACAGCGGTCGGGTCCTTGAATGGATCTGCCGAGTACACACCGTCGACTTTGTTTTTAGCCATCAAAATAACTTCTGCTTCGATCTCGGCTGCACGAAGTGCTGCTGTTGTATCGGTGGAGAAGAATGGATTACCTGTTCCGGCTGCGAAGATGACGACACGTCCCTTTTCCAGATGACGGATAGCTCTTCTACGGATATATGGCTCAGCGATCTGCTGCATTGCGATCGATGTCTGTACACGTGTTGGAACATCAATTTGTTCCAATGCATCCTGCAGAGCCAGCGAGTTCATTACAGTAGCCAGCATGCCCATGTAATCTGCCGTTGCACGGTCGATTCCATTCGCACTGCCTGCAATACCGCGCCAGATGTTACCGCCGCCGCACACTACTGCTACCTCCACGCCCAATTCAACAACTTCCTTGATCTGATCTGCGATCGAAGAAATCATGTCTGCTTCAATGCCGTACCCCGTCATACCTGACAGCGACTCACCACTGACCTTCAAGACCACTCTTTTAAATACAGGCTTATTCAAATTCATACCCTCCACTTTGCGAATTTAGTTCTGATAGCGGTATAACCGGCTATTTTGATGTCTTTTACTCTGTTCCGGTTCCACTTACAGGCTTCCGTAATTAAACGATCTTACAAAAGAAGGAACACAGTCTGTGTCCCCTCCTTGTTTGTTATAACTGAATCGTTTTTCGGTGATGCCACCCGAAATGAATCGGATTAGCGGTTAACCTGTGCCATAACTTCTTCAACAAAGTTGTCTTCTTTTTTCTCCAGGCCTTCACCCAGTTCGAAGCGGGCAAAACGACGGATAGAGATGTTTTCACCGATTGTGCTGATTTTTTCGTTCAGCAGTTGGCTGATTGTTTTGTCTGGATCTTTAACGAAAGATTGCTCCAGCAGGCAGTACTCTTCATAGTACTTGTTAATGCGGCCTTCAACCATTTTTTCAACGATTTTCTCAGGCTTGCCTTCGTTCAGAGCTTGTGCTTTCAGGATTTCTTTTTCTTTCTCGATCGCTTCAGCCGGAACTTCTTCACGACGAACATACAGCGGGTTAGCTGCTGCGATTTGCATAGCGATGTCGCGAGCGAAAGATTTGAATTGATCAGTTTTACCTACGAAGTCAGTTTCGCAGTTGATTTCAACCAGTACGCCGATACGTCCGCCAGCGTGGATGTAAGATTCAACAGTACCTTCAGTTGCTGCACGGCCAGCTTTGTTTGCTGCTGCAGACAGACCTTTTTCACGAAGTACGTCTACCGCTTTTGCGATGTCGCCGCCTGTTTCTTCCAGTGCTTTCTTACAATCCAGCATACCTGCGCCTGTTTTTTCACGAAGCTCTTTTACTGCGCTTGCACTAACTGCCATTATTGTGACCTCCATATAATTGAGTATTTAAGTAACATCCATCCGACCTGCACAGCCGGGGCTGTCGATCGTTTTTCACCCTGGTATCCTTTACCGGGATACACCCAGTAGAAGCTTACCATATTTTATCAGGAAATTAAATTTGCAATTCCTCTGATATCTTAAAAAAAGGGCAGTGAAAGGCTATACACCTACCAACCACCCTTTTATTTTTACGCAATCTTCATTGCCATGTTAATGCGTGATCAGCTAATTATGCAGTAGTTTGCTCGCCTTGGTTAGCTTCGATAACCGCATCAGCCATTTTTCCAGTCAGCAATTTAACCGCGCGAATCGCGTCATCGTTACCTGGAATTACATAGTCGATTTCGTCCGGATCACAGTTAGTATCAACGATACCTACGATTGGGATACCCAGTTTGCGAGCTTCTGCAACAGCAATACGCTCTTTACGAGGATCGATGATGAACAGGGCGCTAGGCAGGCCTCTCATGTTTTTGATACCGCCCAAGAATTTCTCCAGACGATCTTTCTCTTTACGAAGCAAGATTACTTCTTTTTTAGGGAGTACTTCGAAAGTACCGTCTTCTTCCCATTTTTCCAGTTCTTTCAGACGGTTGATACGTTTTTGGATCGTTTCGAAGTTAGTCAGTGTACCACCCAACCAACGTTGGTTGATGTAGAATTGACCTGCGCGCTCAGCTTCTTCCTTAACGGAATCTTGAGCTTGCTTTTTAGTACCAACGAACAGTACAGTACCGCCGTCAGCTGCTACGGATTTTACGAAGTTGTAAGCTTCATCGACTTTTTTAACTGTTTTTTGCAGGTCGATGATGTAAATTCCGTTTCTTTCTGTAAAGATGTAACGATCCATTTTTGGGTTCCAGCGACGAGTCTGGTGTCCGAAATGTACGCCAGCTTCCAAAAGCTGTTTCATGGAAATAACTGCCATTTGTGTGTTCCTCCTAAGATTTGGTTTTTTGTGTGCCTCCGCTCTCGTCCACTTTCGGCAAGACTTTTCAATGAAAAGCACCTTTGCCTGAAATCAGAAAGCGTGTGTTTTAACACCACCAATTAATATACCATAACGCTAATATAATGTGCAATACCCAATCTTAATACGTTTGATTTTGGGCAGAAAAACAGCCACCTTCACGCCGCTTTTCGCAGTGTATCATGAAGATGGCTGTCCGGTAATCACGCTGATGATATCATCGTAATCCTGTTTGGTTCCAATCTTGAAAGTACCGATCTGGAGCTTGGTGTTGGCCTTGCGTTCTGAAGCTTTGTTGATGAATTCATTTTGGCTGCTGATCAGCCCTTCCTTTTTGAGGGAAAAAGCAACATCATCCAGATTTTCACCAGGATTAATTGTAAAGCTTACATCGGGTGACTCTGGAGAGGATGGAGCTTTGGATTGCTGTGTCTGGCTGTTCTTACTGCTCGCCGGCTGCTTGGGCTGGCTGGTGGTCTCGTTGGACGACGCCTTTGGCTGCTGCGGGCTGGTTGGCGCTTTTGGCTCTTTGGTAGTGGATGCTGCCTTGCTGCCGTTTTGCGCTTCTTCCTTTTTAGCTGCCTCTTCTGCCTGCAGCTGCTTCCACTGTTCAGCCGTATATACTTTTTGATCCGAGCTGAACACCTGCATATTCTGGGCTTGTGCAGCCTCCTGCAACTGCTCCGGGGTCAGCTGTGTTCCATCCATCATCGTCTGGCCTTTGCCGATATTCACAAGCTGCAGCAAAATGGCTCCTACGATCATCCCTATTCCTATTCCAATAATCAAAGAACGATTTTTGATCACGATTGTTCCTCCTGTTTGGCCAGCTGCAGAATGAGCAGTACTTCACCGCGCTGCAAACCGACCGTTTTGGCAATCGTGTCCACGGACTTGCCGCTCTCATGCAGCTTGAACAGCTCCGGATAACGGTCCTGGATCTTTTCGGAAGGTGTCTCTTCGACAATTGTCACCGGAGCCGTGTCGGACTGTTCCTCCATCATACGGGCTGCTGACTGGCGCAAGGCTTCTCCCTGCTGATTAAACCCTCTCATATCGACAGATGCAGCCGGGACTTCTATTGGTACCGGTACTACGGGGATCTGCTGATAGACAGGCTGTACAGGGGTAGCAGAAGCTTTTTGCTCCAGTTCCATCAGACGCTGCCTCATCTCGCTTACCTGCTCCTGCAGGGCCAGCTGCTTGGCTGTGGATTCCTGTTTGATCTGGGATACCAGATCAATAATTTCCTCGTTTTCCTTTTCAATCTCGGTCATGTAATGCTCCAGCGTATCCTCAACCTTTTCCACTGTAGCGGATACGGCGGGATCGGCTGCTTTGGCATTATTTTTTCGGGGAAGCATGATGCCGTAGACTACAGCGATCGCTCCCAAAAGAACAATATATACCCATGGCGGAAGTTCGCCCATATTTACTCACCCTAATAATTATGTCGTCGAATGGCAAACAAAACCTGTCTTTAGAAGGACAGGTCGATATGTTTGCCTTTGTATGGATGTTCGGCAGGAGTAGGTTCCTGGATAGCTTCTTCCTGCTCATGCTGCCTGCCGGAAGCGTGCTGCTCACCGGGATGGCCGTCATGGATGGAAGCGGAGGAAGATTCCTTGACTCCATCACTTTTGGTACGCATACGGTCTGCCTGCTCATTCAGCTGATCAGCGAGCATTGCCTGATCCAGCGCCGGACGTATAAGATGCTCCTGTTGAATCTTCCCTGCATCGCTGGTACGAGGTACCGCAATTTGCAATTCCACAGCTCTCATTCCCATGACGAACACCTGCCCTCACAATTTAATTAATGATTGGACAGCATTGCGATATCTCCATTTTCGAAAATGAAGTGAACGCGCTGTGCCGTATCTTTAATATACTTGGTATAACGGCCGATGACCAGCTTGGATCCGCCATAAATTGAATGAATGACTTCGATTTTGGCTTTGACGGATTGTTCCAGTGTTCTCTCGATATTGAGAATACTGTCTTTGATATCGTCCCGCTCACGCAGCTGACTCTTTTTGGTTGCAGACAGCTTGATGCGCAGCGCCATTTTATCGGGGCCGAGCTGTCCAACAGCAGCCAACTGGTCGAGCAAAGTCAATGCTTTCTCGGTTTTGTCGAGATTTTCCATATGCGTTTTGAGCTCATTTCTCAGGCTCACAAGCCGATTGCGCAGCTCCGGCAGTACGCCTACTTCCAGTTCAGTTACCGTGTACGCGGTGTTGCCGATCGTACGGGCTACGATAATTTCCCCTGCCTGTAAATGTCCGCCTACAATCAGACCTTTGGGTCCATTGCAGAGGATACTGTTACCGGCCTGTACCTGAGAATGCATGATGCTCTGCGAGACGATAACCGATTCTCCAGCCTGCACATGACCATCCTGGATAAAGCCTGTCTTCACATCTACAGCGGCTTTAACGAGACCTTTATGGTAGCCGATAATACCGCCGGTAATTTCGATCGAGCCGCCCGCTTCCAGTTCGGCACCTTCCACTCCGCCTACAACCCGGATATCCCCCGAAGCCTTGACCCGGAAATTGGAAAGCACATTACCGCGAATGACTACCGTTCCTACAAAATCAATATTGCCTGTATGGTAATCAATATCCCCATTTACTTCATAAACGGGAAATACGTTGATTTTGCCGTTATCCGTGCGTGAAATCATTCCGTCAATCGCCGCATACATCGCGGTCTGTTCCGGATTCAGCACAATATTTTTACCGATTTTGAATCGTGCTTCCTTGCCGGGTTTGTACGGAATTGGTTCGCCACTGACATCAATGCCAGGCTCGCCGGGCTGCGGATCAACCTTCTCGGCAATCAGCTGCCCTTTCATCGCATTGTTGAGACGTATAATTTCTTTGTAGTCCACTTTGCCATCTTCGGTCTCAAGTGGTCTTCTTGGATTGGAGTCCAGCGATACATTGTATTGAATTTTGCCATCAATTCCATTGACCGGTTTGACACCAAAAGCTACTGCGATAGCTTCGGATGCATATTGTTCCGGCTGAAGGGCGATTTTTTGCAATTCATCCATACGTATACCGTAGGTCACTCCCTGTGTACGCAAAAATCCCTCCAGTTGTTCAGCAGTGCATTCAAACTGTTCATCGTGTTTCGTAAGTTCCAGATAAGCTACAGACTTGTCATTCGAAAAGCTAAGCTTCAAGTATTCATCCAGCAATAGTTGAGAGGTCACGCCATTTTCCCCTTTCCTGCTTATAGCGGCGTTCACATATCCTGCATTAACAGACCTCTTTGTTTGTCGAGTGCTCCGCGGAGACGAAGAATTGCTTTGGAGTGCAACTGCGAGATCCGGGATGGAGACAGTGACATAACTTCTGCAATTTCACTGAGTGACAGGTCTTCATAATAAAGTAGTGAGACAACCGTTCTTTCTTTTTCGGTAAGCTTTTCGATCCCTTTCATCAGCAAATCTTTCAGTACAAAATCATTGACGGAGCGATCCGGATTTTTGGCTTTTTCATCCACAATCAGGGACATCCGCGTCTCGGATTCTTCTTCCCGGATAGGATCTTCCAGCGAGGTGATTGTCATGACTGCGACATCCTGCAGCATGGTCTGGAATTCACGTTCACTCACGTCAAGATAATTGCTGATTTCAGCATCAGAGACAGAGCGCATATACTTTTGCTCCAACTGCTGGTAGGCATCTTCAATTTTGCGGGCTTTCTCGCGTACAGACCGTGGGACCCAGTCTCCTTGTCTCAAACCGTCCAGAATAGCGCCTCTTACCCGCCAGGACGCATACGTCTCGAATTGAAGACCGCGTTTATAATCAAATTTTTCAATGGCGTCGATTAATCCCATGACTCCATTGCTCATCAGATCGTCTTTGGATACATTCTTGGGGAGACCGATAGCAAGGCGGCTTGAGACATATTCAACAGTGCCGAGGTGATTTTCAATCAATCTTTTTTTGGCTTCTACATCGCCATGTTCTTTCCATTGGATCCATAATTCGATGTGGTTAAGATGACTTCCTTTTTGCTCGCTCAATTGCTTTCACCCTCCTTACTTTTGTGTCAGATGGCGTACAGCCTTCGCCAGTTCCTCTGGATCTTGTTGCTTGGTTGAAACCAGTTTGGGAGGGTTAAGAGGAGCAAATTCGTCCTTCTGCCCTGAATCTGCTGGCTTCGGTGTCAGCAAATCATGCAATTCACTATCCTGATCAGGTGTCACAACATCAAAATGGCTTCCTCTGTCCTGATCGTCCTGAGAAAGCTCCTGTTGAGTTAATTCTTCGTTCCCGGTCGGCATTTTCGGTACTGCGCCTGCGGGATTCGCAAGAATCCCCAGAATAAAGCGCAGTACGAATGCCAGCAGGAACCACACTACAAACCCTAATATTCCTCTAAAGAGACTTGTGGTCCATAAATTATTTCCAAAAGAGACAAGGAAGGTAATGACAAACCCTATTATCCCAAACCAGAGGTTAAGTTTAATATTCCCTGCCATACCCTATATTTCCTTCTTACCCATTTGTACACTGCGAATCGACAACATACCAGTAACACAATTCATTTCAATGGTACGTCCGTAGTTCGCGCCGGTATCCTCGGCAATCAAAGGAATATTGTATTCTTTCAAAAATAATTTACAGGCTTCCACATTGCGAGGACCAATCCGCATGTGATCACCACCACTTGAAAAAGTAAACATCTGTGCTCCACCCGCCATTTTGGCGATCAGGCGTGAGCGTACAGCACCCATATCCTGCATTTTTTGCAATAATGCCGGCAGCGCGGTGTCTGCGTACTTTGCAATATTGAGCTGCCCTTCACGTGCAATATCCGAAGAAGGCAGCATAACATGGGCCATACCGGCAAGTTGAACATTTTTGTCATACAGTGTAAGGCCAACACACGAGCCCAATCCCGTCGTTCGAATTATCCCGGATGTCTTCACGACGTTCAAATCGGCCATACCTACTTTGACAACATTTTGTTCTTCAATCATCTTGGAGCGGAACTCCCAACGATTTAAAAATTTTATCAAATGATTCGGGATCCGGAATCAGAAAAAACTGTCCCTCTACAACTTCAGTTCCTTCAAGGAAGGTGGTATCGATCAATAAGGCATCATCGCCCATCTGACCGAACTGGAGAAGTCCGTAATTCAGAATGGCACCTGCCATATCCATTGCCAGGCCCGGAACGGTTGGGCTCATGGATAGACCGGTAAAATCAGCCAGAGAAGATAAATAGGACCCTGCTAATATATTACCAATTTCTGCGAGCGCTGACTGCTCCATTTCCGTAAAAAATTCCTCTTCACTGGCTTCAATGCCTGCCAAACGTCGCAGCAGTCCTTTGCCTGCCTCTGGCGTCAGTACGAAAAACAGGTTACCCGGCGCTTCTCCCTCGACCCGGAAAAAGATAGCCAGTACGATTTGTTCGGGACCGCCCACTTTTTCGGCAATCTGTTCGAAAGGAAGAATCTGCACTTTGGGTACGGCCATATCGATGGGCTTGTCCAGGAGCTGGGAGAGGGCAGTGGCTGCATTGCCTGCCCCGATATTCCCTACTTCTTTGAGCACATCCATTTTGAACCCTTCAAGATTTTTGAACAGGTCCATATTAGTCCTCAATGCTCTCTAACTGGACGACTTCGGTCTTGTCCAGTACTTCCGCAAGATTGAGCATAACCAGCAGCCGTTCTTCATCAAGCTTTGCTACTCCGTCCAGATATCTGGCTTTGACACCGCCCACTACTTCAGGCGGTTTCTCAATGCTGCTGCGTTTAATGTCAACTACATCATTTGCGGAATCCACGATAAAGCCAACTTGCATCTTCTCGACTTCAACGATGATGATACGGGTCTGATCATTGTATTCCTGGGACGGCAGGTTAAACCGTCCACGCAGATCGATAACCGGGATAACCACACCGCGCAGGTTAATAACACCTTTGACAAAACCAAGTGTTTTCGGGACGCGGGTGATCGGCATCATGCGCTCGATCGTCTGTACTTTGTCGACTTCAATGCCGTATTCTTCCGTTGCTAGTTTGAAAACGATAACTTTTAATTCATCCATGGGTAAATCCTCCTCAATAAATGGACTGCATTATTTAATAAATGCATTCGGATCAATAATCAAAGCGACCTGGCCGTCTCCCAGAATCGTCGCACCGGAGATGCCGCGTGTTTCCGGCAGATAGCTTCCCAGGCTCTTCAGAACGATTTCGTTCTGCCCAATGAAGTTCTCAACCGCAATTGCTGCCAGCTTATCTCCTTTGCGGATAACGACAATCTCGGTCTCTTCCTCTTCACGCTCATCGAAGTCAGGTACTTCAAATACACGGCTGAGGGAGAGAAGCGGGATATGCGTGTCACGGTAAGGAATCAGCTGACTGCCATGCAGATCACGTACCTGCTTCGCTTTGATGATGCCGGTTTCCACAATTGAAGTCAGTGGAATCGCATATTTTTCCGATCCAACACGGATCAGCATTGCAGAAATAATGGACAATGTCAGTGGGAGCTGTACCGAGAACTTCGTTCCTTTTCCAAGTTCGGAAGTTACCATAACATGGCCGCCCAGCGAAGTGATCTTGGATTTAACTACATCCAGACCAACGCCGCGTCCGGATACATCAGAGATGACCTCGGCAGTACTGAAGCCCGGGGCAAACAGCAGTTGGTACACTTCTTCATCTTTCATGGTGTTGGCTACATCCTGCGTAACAATGCCGTTTTTGATCGCTTTGTTAAGAACATTCTCACGGTTGATTCCGCGGCCATCATCCTCAATCTCGATAAATACGTGGTTACCGCTGTGGAAAGCACTCAGTTTTACCGTACCTGTCTCTTCTTTGCCAGCCGCAATACGGTCAGCTACCGGTTCCACGCCATGATCGACAGAGTTGCGAAGCAAGTGGACGAGTGGATCGCCGATCTCATCGATAACGGTACGATCAAGCTCTGTCTCTGCACCTGTAATAACCAGATCCAGCTTTTTATCAAGCGATTTAGCCAGGTCACGTACCATACGAGGGAAACGGTTGAATACAGTATCGACTGGTACCATCCGAAGTTTCAGAACAATGTTCTGCAGGTCTGTACTTACACGTCCCATATGCTCTACCGTATCGGTCAGGGCAGGAACCTTGACTTCACTCGCCAGCTGTTCCAGACGAACGCGGTCAATCAGCAATTCGCTGAACAGGTTCATCAGTACATCCAGGCGATCAATGTCTACACGAATCGTACGGGATGGTGCCGGTGCTGGGGCTTTGGCAGCAGCCTTTGGAGCGGCCGCTGCTTTTGGCGCTGCTGCAGGAGCTGCTGCTGGTGCTGATGCAGTTGTTGTTTGCTGTGCCGGTGCCGGGGCTGCTTCAGGTTCTGCTGCCGGAGCGGCAGACATTTCCTTGAGCGATTGGGCATCCAGACGGGTTACATTTACGCTCTCGATTTCGGAAATGCTGGTAACCATCGGTTGGAGCTCAGCCGGATCTTTTTGTGTTACATAGTACAGCGAGAAGCTGCGTTCGAACTTGTCCTGCTCAATATCCTGAGTGGACGGTTCGGATTTGATCACATCGCCGTAGCGCTCCAGCAGATCGAATACCATATAGGCACGAACCGCCTTGAGCTGGCAGTCTTCGCGGATTGCCACGTCCATGTACAGCGCCTGGTGGCCTTCTGCCATGGATTGTTCAATAACGGATTGTTGAAACTCATCCAGTTGGATGCCTTTGCTGTCCTTCACCGCTATTTCCGCTGCCGGTGCAGCCGCTGGCGTGCTTGCTGCTGCCGGTGCAGAAGCTCCTCCTGCCGGAATATCACCGCGTACGATAGCCTGCAACGATTCCACAATCGCTGTAACGTCCGCTTTACCTTCGCCGCCCTGCGTGATGTCCTGTACCATTGACTCCAGAGCATCCAGACCCTTGAAGAGCGTGTCAAAGATAAATTCCTGCATGGCCAGCTTTTCGTTACGCACCAGATCCAGTACGTTCTCCATTTGGTGCGTCAGCGCCGCCAGATCTTCAAATCCCATTGTAGCAGCCATCCCTTTCAGCGTATGCGCTGAGCGGAAGATAACCTGTACAATGCCCAGATCAGTGGGATTGCTTTCTAGTTCCAGCATTTTTTCATTTAATGACTGCAGATGATCGTTCGACTCATCAATAAACATGGATAAATATTGATTCATGTCCATCGTGAGACACCTCCTCCATAAAGTAACATAGGGCTTGTTATAAGCTATTTAACGATTTGTACAAGTTTAGGCGCAATTTCAGGTAATGGCAGGAGGTGATTTACACATCCAAGCTCTACAGCCGATCGCGGCATGCCGTATACGACACAGGTATCTTCGTTTTCTGCGAAGGTAGGGATTACGCCACTGTCGTATAAATTTTTCATTTCCTTCGCGCCATCGCTTCCCATTCCTGTCATAATCACAGCATAGCGCTGCAAATCGGAGAATGGGCGGATTGAGGCAAAAAGCGTATCCACAGAAGGACGATGCCCGTTGCGTGGTGGTTCCTGTGAAAGCTGAATACGATAGCCGCCCTGACTACGAACAACTGTCATATGATAACCTCCGGGTGCAATATAGGCTGTCCCTGGCTGAAGCGGCATTCCCTGTTCAGCTTCTACGACCGTAATCTGGCTCAGACTGTTCAGACGCTGCGCAAGAGAACGTGTGAAGTTCGGCGGCATGTGCTGCACGATCACGATAGGAGCCGGGAAATTCGCTGGGATCTTTTCAAGAAAGCTTTTCAGTGCTCTGGGCCCACCTGTAGAGCAGCCTACCGCCACCAGTTTGCCGATAGAGGCCGCAGGAACGTCAGTATGGGACGTTTTGCCTGTAATACCATCCGAAGTAGCTCCAGGAGCCGAAGACGCTACAGAAGGCTTCTCAGGCTCTTTACGAGCTAACGGATTAACTGGAGCTGCAGGAGCTTTTGGTACTTTGGGCTCAGCTGGCTTGAGCGGACTCGGCGCAGCTGTGCGTGGCTCTGCTGGTTTGGGAGGTACAGCCGGTCTGGATGGCTTGAGATCCTCAGTACGTCCAGGTCGTGCTGTCCGATTATTCAGCGGTGGTGCAGGTCTGCCTACAGGCGGTGGATTCAGGTTGCCTGGCTGAGGACGTCTGGACGACTCCTCGACAGACAGTTTGTTGTGGTGAGGCGCTGCCTGAGAAGGTGGAGGAGTAATGGTCTCTTCCCGTTTCTTCTCGACTTGCGGCAGGGATGGCGACGGAGCAGCGTCAGCCGCCATGTTTTTTTGTTCCGCCCGCTTGCGGCGTCTTTCCAATACGTGTACAGCTGTATTGAGCTGTCTCAGCAGCTGCTGTCCTACTTCTTGAATATCCTGTGAATTGCTGACCGAAGGTTTACGGATAAAGTCAAAGGCACCATTCTCCAGCGCCATGATCGTCTCACGCATGCCCTGTTCATTGATACCGGACAGCATAATGACCGGCACCGGACGCTGAGCCATAATCACTTTCAGCGCCTCCAGCCCGTTCATCTCGGGCATTTCGACATCCATTGTAACTACATCGGGTTTGAGCTCCATAACTTTCTGGGTAGCTTCCAGCCCGTTATTTGCCGTGTCAATAACCTGGAATGTAGCATCAGCCTCAATCAAGTCGGAAACAATTTTTCGCATGAACGGGGAGTCGTCTACAACCAGTACCTTATAAGTTGCCATAATGATAGCACCTCTGTCCCTACAGAATCATTTAGTACGCCGCATCCATTTCTGTATAAATCCTTTGATTCCTGTTAAGCTTCCCTCCTGGCGGGCATCCGGCGAAACTACATACTGCATGGCCAGGTTTTGGATGTCTCTTGAAGCGTGACATCCAGGAGCATTGATCGAAAAGGGAACTTGCTTTTTCACTGACTGGCTGACATGCGCGTCATCACTTACAAATCCCAACATCGGAATTTCGAGATTCAGAAACCGGCTCGTTACCAGCCTGATCTTATCCGAGGTCTGAACCGCTTCTTTCTGACTCTCTGCCCGGTTGACGACCAGTTTGAAGTTTGTGCTTTCCTCCATCCCGTACACAACCTTGATTAGGGCGTAAGCATCAGTGATCGCTGTTGGCTCCGGAGTGGTGACCACAATACACTCATCTGCCGACATAATGAACTGCAATGTTTCCTTCGAAAGTCCTGCTCCTGTATCAAACAGGATATAATCCATATCGGCAGCAATTTTTTGAATTTGAGTAGTAAAGTAAACTAAATCTTTCTCAGAGAGAGAAAATAATGAATTTAAGCCTGATCCACCGGCAATATATGGCAAAGATCCGGCGCCTTTTTCAATAATTTCGTCGATCTCTTTTTCTCCGCTCAAAAGATGCGAGAGATTATACTGCGAACGTACGCCCATCAGAACATCGATATTTGCCATTCCTATATCCGCATCAAATACGAGTACTTTACGTCCGAGGCGCTGCAGGGCAAGCCCAAAATTCAATGTGAAATTCGACTTGCCTACGCCCCCCTTACCACTCGTAACGGCAACAAACTTGGCGTTTTTCGCACCGCGTTCGGGAGCTTCCAGCGCTTTTGCTTTGGCAGACATCAGGTTTCTTAACGATTGGGCCTGATCCATCATGGCAGAATTTCTCCCAGTAACAGATTCGCCAGGAAATCAGGGCTTGGCATTAGCAGATCATCCGGTACATTCTGTCCATTGGTCATATAGGACAGACGCAGCGGATGGTCCTGAAGCAAATTAAACAGTGCGCCATAGCTTCCTGTTTCGTCAGCCTTGGTAAAAATAACTTTATCCAGCGGATATTTGCTGAAATGATTTGTAATGGTGCGCATATCCTCGGTTTTGGATGTCAGTGCCAGCACCAGATAGGTCTCGCTCTGCTCCAGCGGAGCCAGCAGGCTCTGCAGTTCGGATACAAGCAGCTCGTTCCGATAATTGCGACCGGCTGTATCCATCAAAATCAGATCACATTCGGATAACCGCTGCAGTGAGCGCTGCAAATCCCCTGGCGACTGGACCACTTCAAGTGGTACTCCCAGAATGGATGCATAGGTTCTCAGCTGCTCCACAGCAGATATACGGTACGTATCCGAGGTAATAAATCCTACTTTACGTTTGTATTTAAATAACTGCTCTGCAGCAAGCTTGGCGATAGTGGTCGTCTTGCCCACACCTGTCGGCCCGGCAATATACACAATCCGGGTCTGGGGATCAATGCCACCGCCAATGCGTGTTGCGGTAAACTGCTCAATCTGTGATTTGGCTGCAGATTTGGCTTCTGCTGCCGTTATTGTCTCCAGATTGGCAGACTGCTGTACAATTTGATCCATCCAGAGGTCAAGCAGCGGCTGCTCCACACCCTGTGCTTTGAGCTGATTCATCAGATTATGAAGCGGCTCCGGCAGATCGGCTCTTTCTTTATCCCGCGTCAGATCGGCCATCATCTGCTTCATCTGGCGCAGTTCTTCAAACAGTCGTTGTTCCGACATTTGATCAGTCGAATCCGTCACGGCATGTTCTGCCACTGTGGCAGCTGCTGCGGGAATATGCTGGAGTCTGGCACGGGCCACTTCCGGCACAAACGGTTCTTCCTCTGGCAAAGGAGGCACTGCTGCTTGCGCAGAAGAGGCAGGTTCCGGCTGATCTGCAGCCAGAGCCTGACGCATGGATTCAGCAAAAGCCTGACTGGACTTGCGATAAGCGTCAGGCACTGCCTTTTTGGGCACCGGAGCTGCTGCTGCAATAACAGGTTCAGGCTGTGCCTTGGGCGCTTCCTGGACCTGCTCCTTCTCTACCGCAGCGATAACTTCGATCTTTTTCTTTTGGAACATACCGAGAAATCCGCCAGTCTTGAGTTCCTTGGTGCTCAGTATGACTGCATCACTGCCCAGATCTGTACGGATTTTCAGCATGGCATCCGGCATGGTATCAACGATATAGCGTTTTACTCTCATAAGTTCACCACCCCGACACTTTGAATTTCAACATTGGGTTCCAGTTCGCTATAGGATAAAACGGGTATATCCTGCATGGTACGTTCAATCAACTGGCGCAGATACATACGAATTGCCGGGGAAGTCAGCACAACAGGCTGCTGTCCCATTTGAAGCAAACGGTTAACCTGCTCATTAATTTTTTGATACATCGATTGTGTGGACACCGGATCAAGCGCAAGATAGGTTCCCTGCTCGGACTGCTGCACACTTTCTGCAATCTTTTTCTCCAGATTCGGACCGACGGTAATAACACGCAGCGTCTCTCCCTGGCTGGTAAACTGCTGTGTAATCTGCCGGGAAAGGGACTGACGTACATATTCAGTCAATACATCCGGATCTTTGGTATAAGCTCCATAATCGGCCAGTGTCTCAAATATAGTTACCATGTCGCGAATGGAAATTTTCTCTTTTAATAATTTAACCAATACTTTCTGTACGTCACCTACCGACAGGATTGAAGGAATCAGCTCATCCACCAATACAGGGTAGTTTTCACGCAGATTGTCGACCAAAGAACGTGTCTCCTGACGTCCCAGCAGCTCGTGGGAGTGCTTTTTGATCAGTTCGGTCAGATGGGTGGCTACTACGGAAGGCGGATCAACCACCGTATATCCGGATAATTCAGCCCGATCTTTGGTTAATTCATCAATCCACAAAGCAGGAAGACCAAAAGCTGGTTCCAAAGTCTCTATACCTGTAATGGAATCATCATCAAAACCAGGACTCATGGCCAGGTAGTGATTTAGTAATAATTCACCACCGCCTACGATATTTCCTTTAATTTTGATTACATATTCGTTAGGTTTTAACTGAATATTATCGCGAATACGAATAACAGGGACCACAAGACCCAGTTCAAGTGCGCATTGACGACGAATCATAATAATTCGATCCAGTAAATCTCCACCTTGCTGGGTATCAGCCAGCGGAATCAATCCGTAACCGAATTCGAACTCGATCGGGTCGATCTGCAGCAGATTGATAACACTTTCCGGACTGCGAACTTCTTCGATCTGTTGTTCTTCTTCATGCTGTTCTGCTTCTGCTATCTTCTGCGTCAGATTCGCCTGCATACGCCGAGCTGCAATGAAAAGCAGAACAGCCAGCGGGAAAGTCGTAAGGAAGTGAATAGGTGTAAATAGACCCAGCAGCGTAATAACGCCTGCCACAATATACAGCAGGGTTGGATAAGAAAACAGCTGCTTGGTAATATCATCAGCCAGATTGCCTTCGGAAGATGCACGGGTAACAATCAGACCTGCTGCTGTAGAGATCAGCAGTGCAGGAATCTGACTCACCAGACCATCACCAATGGTCAATATGGAATACGTCGAAAGAGCATCAGCGAATGCCATTCCATGAATCGCTATCCCAATAATAAATCCACCAATCAAGTTGATCAGGAGGATAATAATACCTGCAATAGCATCCCCTTTAACGAACTTACTCGCACCATCCATCGCACCATAAAAATCAGCTTCACGTTCAATTTTGCTGCGTCGTTCTCTGGCTTGTTGTTCGTTGATCAGACCTGCGTTCAAATCTGCATCGATACTCATCTGCTTACCGGGCATTGCATCGAGTGTAAAGCGTGCGCCTACCTCTGCAACCCGCTCTGAACCTTTGGTAATAACGATAAATTGTACGATAACCAGAATCAGGAAGACGATGAAACCTACCGCAATCTGTCCACCGGCTACCCAGCTGCCGAATGTAGCAACAACCGATCCGGCATCACCCTCTCCAAGAATCAGTTTGGTTGTAGAAATATTCAGCGCAAGGCGGAATAGTGTTGTGATCAACAGCATTGCCGGGAATATGGAAAATTCCAGCGCTTCCTTGGTGTTCATCGCAATCAGCAAAATAATCATTGCCAGTGAGATATTGACGATGAGCAATACGTCAAGCAGCCATGCCGGGATCGGAAGGATCATCATCATGATAATTCCAATAACGCCTACAAGGACAACCAGGTCTTTTTTCTTCAATGTTATTCAGCCCTCCGATCCCTTACTTTGTTTTGCCTTTGACTTTGTATACATACGCGAGTACTTCCGCTACAGCCTGGAACAAATCTGCAGGTATGGAATCACCAATTTCCGATCTGGCGAACAGTGCACGAGCCAGCGGCTTGTTTTCCATAATCACGACGTGATTTTGCTTTGCTACTTCGCGAATTCGTAATGCCATATGATCCTGACCCTTGGCAATCACCTGAGGCGCCGCCATTTGCGAATTATCATATTTGAGTGCCACCGCAAAGTGAGTCGGGTTGGTAATAATAACATCGGCATTAGGTACTTCTTGCATCATCCGCTGCATCGCCATCCGGCGCTGTCTTTCACGGATTTTCCCTTTTATCAACGGGTCCCCTTCCGACTTTTTATATTCATCCTTGATATCCTGCTTGGACATTCGGATACTTTTATTGTGTTCATAACGCTGGTACATATAATCGAGTATGGCGAGAATAAATAGCGCAACTCCGACTTTGATTCCGAGGCTCACGGTAAGCTGCCCTGTAAAATGAAGAATGGCCTCCACGGACATATACGCTGTTTTGGAAATTTCATGTATAACGCCCTCAAGCGTACTGTATACAAGATAAGCGATTACACTCATTTTCAGTACTGATTTGATAAACTCTACAAAAGACCGCATCGATACGATATTTTTGAATCCCTTGATTGGATCGAGCTTGCTGAATCTGGGTGTGATCGGCTCTCCGGTAAACAGAAACCCAATCTGGGCATAACTTGCAGCCAGAGCCAGAATAACGACAATACCGAAGACAGGACCAAGCAGCAATAAAATCTGTATGGCATACTGTCCCAGCATCTGCATAATATTAACGACCGTTACCTCAGTAGACATCCGGTGGATGAAGGCATCTGTAAATAGCCAGGTAATACGCTTCATATAAAAATCATTAAACATAAGTAAGCATAATATCCCACCCAGCATGATCGCTGCGCCTGGTATATCCATACTTTTGGCAACCTGGCCTTTTTTACGGGTCTCCTGGCGCTTCTGGGGTGTTGCTTCCTCTGTTTTCTCGCCAGAGAATAACTGCAGATTCATTCGTAACCTGAATGCCAATGTACTGCCTCCCTTCCTCCGAGTCTACTTGGGCTGTGGAGCTGTGCCGATTACTTTCAATAAAGACTGCATCGCCTGAAATAGCTGTCCAAACAAATTTTCGAAAATAAAGGCAAAACTTGGTGTCAGCAGCATCAGCATGAACAGACCGACAATAATTTTGACCGGTACTCCGATAACAAAGATATTGAACTGCGGAGCACTCCGTGCGAGGAACCCGAGTCCCACATCCGTCAGGAACATTGCTACAACGATCGGTGCTGCCATTTGAAATGCGATCATAAACGAGTTGCTGAAGGTACGAATAAGAAATTCGCTGATGGAGCCATCCATCATCTTACTCATAATCTCTGCATCCAGTGGTATCCAATCATAACTGTACAATACCGATTGAATCAGATAGTGATGACCGTTCATGCTCAGGAACAGCAGTATGGCAAACATGTATTTGAAGTTACCGATCATCGGTGCCGAAGCTCCTGTCAGCGGGTCAAACACACTCGCTATACCAAAACCGGTCTGAATATCAATAAAGGAACCGGCCATTTGAATAACCGTGAACATCAGATAAGCGACATAACCGAGCAGCAACCCGATCAATACTTCGCGAAGAACGAGCAGTACGTATATTCCCGGTTCCTCGGATATGGTGACTGATGTTCCTTTGAGAAGGAAAATTAAAAGCGAGATAAAAAGAGCGATCCCTATCTTAAACGTATTCGGTACGCTTCGGGACGAGAAAATAGGTGAAACTACAAAAAAAGCGGTCATTCGACAAAAAATAAGCAAAAAAACAGGAAAACTTTGCTGCAGTATCTCCATAAGCAATCAGCCTAACCAATGTATTTGTATAAATTGCCGAGGATATCACCAGTGTAATCAACCATAACTGTCAATATCCACGGACCAAATAACAACAGTGCGAGCATTACAGCTACGATTTTAGGTACAAAGGCAAGAGTTTGCTCCTGGATTTGTGTAGTCGCCTGGAAAATACTCACAACCAGACCGACTACCAGTCCAAGAATAAGCATCGGGGCACTGATTTTTAAAACGGTGTATACCGCCTGTCCCGCCATACCGATGATAAACTCCGAACTCATGATTTACCTCCCTTAATGCGGTGTTTTGGGTGCTGCACTAATTAAAACTAATCAATAGCGATTTGACGATAAGATACCAGCCATCGACCAGCACAAATAGCAAAATTTTGAAAGGAAGTGAAATCATTACAGGTGGTAGCATCATCATACCCATGGCCATCAGTACACTCGCTACTACGATGTCGATGACAAGAAACGGTATAAAGACCATAAAGCCCATCTGGAAAGCTGTCTTGAGTTCACTAATTGCATAGGATGGAACCATGACCGAGAGCGGAATGTCCTGTACATTGTTTGGCTTTGGAGTACCGGTGTAATTCAGGAAAAGAAGCAGGTCTTTTTCTCTCGTATGCTTGAACATGAATTCCTTGATCGGCTTCTCTGCCGCCTTCAAAGCCTGCGTCTGGGTAATATCACCCTGCAGGTAAGGCTGTAAAGCAACTTCATTCATCTGGGATAATGTGGGTGACATAATGAAGATAGTTAAAAATAAAGCCAGTCCTACCAGTACCTGATTGGGAGGCATCTGGTTAGTCCCTAATGAAGTCCGGACAAAGCTGAGCACAATCACAATACGTGTAAAACTGGTCATTAATACCAGAAAAGATGGCGCTATGCTAATGAGTGTAATCATAAGCAAAATAGACAGCGAACTGGTCGCCGGGCCATCCGCTGCATTATCATTATTGCCGATCTGAATATCGATATTCGGTATCGGATCAGCAGTTGCAGCAAATATAGGGTGAACCGATAAGAAGCTGGCTAGAAAAAGCATCATAAAGGTTAATATCAGCTTTTTTTTCATGAATCCCTCGACCGATCTGTAGAATCTTCCTCTTTCAGCAGTTCCTCCATCTTCTGCCGGCGATTCGGAATCTGGCGCAGTTTGCTTTCGAATACTTCCTGGAAAGCATCCGTATCACCAAGTTCTTCTTCTTGCACGGAAGACTTAGGACGGAAACGGTTGCTGAGTTTGGAGATTAGCGGAGTAAGAATGTTATTCTGCTCCACCGATTCGGATTGAAATGAGCTTATAATCAGCTCTGCCTCTTCGGGATCAGAGATTTTATCCACAAGGGTAATATCATCTCCTACACCGATCAGATAGACGCTGCTGCCAATCTCAATCACCTGTAGCGACTTGTTTGGGCCCATAGCTACCCCGCCTATGGTGCGGATGGCACGGCGGGACAACCAGGTTTGATTTTTCCTGCCCAGGAACCGAAGCAGTAAAATAATTAGGCCTATTATTACAGCCAAGACGATTATAACCCAAACTAGGTTTAGGATATAATCGCCTGTTCCTCCCATTGTGGCTGCTGAACCTGACATGGGAATATTCTCCTATACTCCGAGCGTCTTGCTAATCGCTTCAATAACACGATCAGCCTGGAAAGGTTTTACGATAAAGTCTTTGGCTCCTGCTTGAATCGCATCGATAACCATGGCCTGCTGACCCATCGCTGAACACATGATTACTTTGGCTCCGCCATCCATCTTTTTAATTTCTTTCAATGCAGCAATGCCGTCCATCTCAGGCATTGTGATGTCCATGGTAACCAGATCCGGACGAAGTTCCTTAAATTTCTCTACTGCCTGTGCTCCGTCTTGAGCTTCTCCTACCACTTCGTATCCATTTTTAGTCAAAATATCCCGGATCATCATTCTCATAAAAGCTGCATCATCCACGATAAGAATTCGGTTTGCCATTGATTTAAAATCCTCCCTGAGTGATCTTTATTGTATTTTTTGAATTCGGTCCCACTGGCTTACGATATCTGTGACACGGACACCAAAGTTTTCATCAATAACGACAACTTCGCCTTTGGCGATCAGTTTGTTGTTAACCAGGATGTCTACCGGTTCCCCCGCCAATTTGTCCAGTTCAATAATCGCTCCCTGGGACAATTCAAGTATATCTTTAATTTGCCGTTGGGTCCTTCCTAATTCTACGGTGACTTTGAGTGGAATGTCCATCAGTAAGTTCAAATTATTTTCATCCAGGTTAGGAGGAGCTCCTGCGCCGAAGTTAGCAAATTGAACCGGTTGGACATTAACCTCTCTGCCTGCCGGTGCGCCATAGTGCTGTGGTGCCTGCGGATATGGCTGTGGCGGCATACCGTAACCCGGAGGATACGGATATGGAGGATACGGCGGATAAGGCTGATCAGGCATGCCATATGGAGGCTGCTGGCCATAGCCCGGCATTCCCTGCGGTGGCATCATTGGCGGCGCAGCAGGCTGCTCAGGAGCTTGTTGCGGCGGCATGGCTGCCTGCGGTGGTGCTGCCTGTGGAGGCGCTGCAGGAGCGGCTGGTGCACTTGGTACAGGCTGCTCAGGAGCAGCTTCCTCTCCGCCATTGATCAGAATATCTACCATGTACTTGGCAAATTCTACAGTAATCAGCTGCATGATAGTGGAATCAATCAGATCTCCAATCAATAAACGGAAAGAAATCTTGATTAATGTCTCCTCCGCTGGCAGCATGCTTACGCCCTGATCATTACTTACATCCAGGATATCAATTCCCGGTGGTGAGATATTAACAAACCGGTTGAAGATGGTCGACATCGAAGTGGCAGATGATCCCATCATCTGGTTCATGGCTTCCTGTACAGCGCTGACATGAATTTCGTTTAACTCTTCGTCCTTGGGATGTCCTTCACCTCCGAGCATCAAGTCCGCAATTACCTGAGCATCACGTGTTTGGATGACAAGAGAGTTAATTCCCTGGAATCCATCCACATACTCGACATGGACCGCTACATGCGGCTTGGGAAATTCATTTTCAAATTCAGTACGGGTAATGATGCCTACCTGTGGAGTAGTAATATCCACTTTTTGTCCCAACAGGGTCGATAATGCGGTTGCTGCACTACCAAATGTGATATTTCCGATTTCTCCAAGCGCATCCTGTTCCAGTGGAGTCAGAAAATCATCCACACTCTGTCCGGAAGTTCCTGAGGCTGCACTGTCATCATCACCGGATGATTGCTTAAGCAAAGCGTCAATCTCTTCCTGTGACAAATAATCTTTACTCGTCAATTTCTTCCACTCCTTCACTGACGATCTCGTCAATCTGAACGGCTACCCGGTCTTTTACCGTACCCGGGCTTCCTATAAATTTAAGCTGATTGCCTACTTTTATGGATAGTGAATCATGTACCGGTTTATTAAGCGAAATGACATCACCCACCGATAAGCTTAAAAACTCCTGAATGGATAATCGCGAATCACCCAGCTCAGCAATGATTGGCAGTTGTGCACGATTCACACGATACTCGAGTGCTTCCACTTCTTCTCGTGCCGGTTCTTTTTTCTGAGAAACGAACCAGTGATGTGCAGAAAGCTTGGTCATGATTGGTTCAATAACAACATGTGGAATACAAAGGTTAATCATCCCTGTCGTATCGCCAATTTTGGTACTCAGCGAGATCAGGGCAATCGTTTCATTCGGAGATACCAGTGACATAAATTGCGGGTTGGTCTCCAGTGCTTCCATACGTGGAGACAGATCAATCACTGTCTTCCATGCTTCCTGCAAGCTTTCGAACGTACGGCTGAACACACGCTCGATGATTGTAGTCTCAATCTCAGTGAGTGCATTGATTTTGGAAGGTGCTGTACCGGTACCGCCAAGCAGGCGATCCAGCATCGCAAAAGCGATATTCGGATGAACTTCCAGTACCATCCGGCCTTCCAGTGGTTCAGCTTCAAAAATGTTCAAAATCGTCATTTTAGGAATAGAGCGTATAAATTCGTCATAAGGAAGCTGCTCGACCTGAACAACATTAATTTGTACAAAAGTGCGAAGCTGCGCTGAAAAATACGTAGTCAGATAACGTGCAAAGTTCTCATGAATCCGGGTCAAACTCCGGATATGATCCTTGGAAAATCGGACTGCCCGTTTAAAGTCGTATACTCTAACCTTTTTCTGGGTCTCTTCCTTTTTGAGTTCCTCCGCATCCATTTCCCCGGAAGAAAGTGCCGCCAATAGGGCATCAATCTCACCTTGGGATAATACATCTACCATAATCTCACCCCCTTACGATAGTAAACTGATTCATTGTTAAGATTAGGTTGATTCCAGCTTTCTCTATTAAATGGAGCTTACGATGCGGTCGGATACCTGTACGTCTACCAGCTTGCCACCTTCGGCAGGCAATGCACTGTTAATCAATTTGAGCAGTTTGGCATCCAGCTGATCAATGCCCTTGGCACTGTTGAGGTCCTCCGGATTGGTGTCTGCCAGCGTTCTTACAATAATCGGTTTAACCTTCAGATCCTTGATCAGATCAAAGTTGGCCTTGGCGTCTTCATCGGCGAGTTGAAAGGAAAAGCTGATTTTCACTACATAGGAAGGGTCTGCCAGGTTTGTTGTCATATCCGTGATGTCCGATGATACAGCTGCAATCTCTGTCGCTGTCATACTTTCCAATTTGGCTTTCTCGGCCGCCGCGGCTTCAGCAGCAGTAGTTGGTTTCTTTTCACCAAACATATTTCCCATCAGGAAAAATGCAACCACACCAATCAATCCCAGCGCCAGTACCCCGCTAATTATCCAGGGTAGTAACTTTTTCATTCCAATTCCTCCATATGCTGCACCTTAATTGTTCCAGTAAGTGTGCCTATACTTTTATTGTATTCTTGAACCAGACTCGTTACCTGTGCCGCCTTTTCCAATACAATCAGACGCTTACCTGTGGTTAAGGTGATGTAGGTATCAGGCGTTTCTTCCACCATTTCGATTAGCAGGGCATTAAGCCACATGGGGGAACCGTTAAGCCGCGTGACAGGGATCATATATACCCTCCTTGAAAGTTACTTGCTATAGAGAAGAGGGAGAAGATAATATTCCTCCCTCTATCTATCTATCTATCTAGATTATCGTTTCAGGTTAACAACTTCCTGAAGGATCTCATCAGAAGTGGTAATGATACGGGAGTTCGCCTGGAAACCACGCTGTGCTACGATCATCTCGGTAAATTCACCAGTCAGATCGACGTTGGACATTTCCAGCTGACCAGCTACGATTGCGCCTGTACCATTCTCAGTATCTGCACCGGTCAGCAATTCAATCGTACCCTCGGGGTTGGCGTTCGGCGTTACACGATAAAGACTGCCACCGATTTTTTCCAGACCACCCGGGTTTACCACTTTGGCAATACCCAACTGAGGACCTGCTTCAGTTGTGCCATCTGCCAGTGTATACAGCAGAGTACCGTTATTTTGAATACTGAAGGAAACGGCAGCTTCATTAATCTGAATCGGTTCTCCACCGCTATCAACCACAAATGCTCCATCCGATGTTACGAGCTGGCGGGAAGCATCGACATGGAAGTCACCGGCACGTGTCAGGTAAGGAACTTCCTGCTCTGCAGACAGCTTGATAGCGAAGAAACCATCGCCATCGATACGCAGGTCTGTCGGGTTATTTGTTGTCTGTGCACTCCCTGCCAGATGAAGAGTATCAATCGAAGAAGTTTTCACACCCAGACCTACCTGCTGAGCGTTTACCCCACCGCTTTCTCCGTCTACTGGAGCCGTTACCCCTTTGGTAGTCTGGCTCAGGATATCCTGGAACATGACACGGGAGCTTTTGAAACCTGTTGTATTTACGTTTGCGATGTTGTTACCGATGACGTCCAGTTTGGTTTGAAAACCTTTCATACCTGAAACGCCGGAATACATGGATCTTATCATTAATACTTCCTCCTAATGAATGCATAATGTGGTGGTTGAGACTGCGTCAGTCGGTCGGCAGTCTCCTGGCTCTCCATTACTGGTCCGGCCAGAGAATTAAATAATTACAGCACTATCAATCTGAGTGAATACATTATCTTTCATTGAGTTGCCATCCATGGCGGTAACAACGGTCCTATTGGGCACATTGACGATAAGAGCGACATTGTTTTGCATTAAAATCAATGAATCTTTGGAGCCTTTGGCGGCGGCTTTATCAATCGCCTGATTCAAACTGTTCATCTGCTCACTGCTAAATTCAATTCCTCGTTGCTCCAGACGCTTGGAAGCGTGATTGCTGAACTTGAGCATGTTCTGATCCAGAATGTTTTGAAACTCATTGGGTTTGGAACCTGATATCGTACTTTTACTGCGTCCCAGCAATCCGGAATTGATATTGGACGGATACAGCTGGCCTACTTGAATGGGGCCGCTCATGACACCGCAGCCTCTGGATCTGCTGCTGTATTGCTTTCTTCAGCCGCTTGATTATTGGCTTGTGTATCCGTTGTAGATGAAGCAGGTACAGTCTGGGTGTTCTCTGCTGCTGGTGCTGTCGGTTGAGCAGATGCATCCGTTGGAACAGCAGAAGCTGTCTCGGTCTCTGCAGCAGCTGGTGCAGTCGTTGCCGGGCTATCTGTTGCCGCAGGTGAAGTATTACTTGCAGCCGGTGTTGCCGTAGTACTCGCTGGCGTCTGTGTCGCTGTACTTGCAGCTGGTGTCGCTTCAGCCGCTTTGGATGTCGCCGTTTCCACTTTTGCAATCAGTGTTAATGGAACTGCGTCTGCGCCTACCTGTGCGTATTGAACTCCGCCCTTCATAACGATACCTTCTACGATGCCTGTTTCATAAGTGGATGTTTTCTCGCCTGTTTTGCTGTCTGTTGCTTCATTAAGCCAGGTGACCTTCTTGCCGATCAGCTCTGAAGAAGCTCCTAATGAAGTATCGACAGATCCTTTCAGATTATCAAGCTTTTCTCCGATTTTTGTTAATTGTGTCAGTGAGGAGAACTGAGCCATCTGAGCGATAAACTGTGAGTTATCCATAGGCGACATGGGATCCTGGTTTTTCAATTGAGCTACCAGCAGCGCCATAAATTGATCTTGTCCCAACTCCGTTTTCGGGTTGGCTGCGGCCGTTTTTACATTACTTGCGGAATAGTTCGGCCATGTATTCGATGTGGAAATCAAATTCGGCAAAACATTCACCTCCATCCATAATTAAGCTTTAGCTACATACGTACTGCCATAAGCAGTCATATTGGCGGTTCCTGCACTCATTCTCTCTCCACGCCATTCATTCAGTTCATTACCAAGCTCTGCTGCCAGAATCGCATCGTCATTTTGTTCTTCTTTGGATTTGGATCGGCGTCCGGATTGCTGCTGGTCGGAACCAGACTGGAATCCTTGTCCCCCATTATATATATCGGATTGTAACGAAGAACTTTGAGTGACTTCGAGTTTTTCTACCTGAAGTCCCTGAGCTTGAAGTGCCGAGCGAAGCTGTGACATTTGCTGCTCCAGTATATCTTTGGCTCCATGCTTTTCCGTAACAAACTGCGCGATTAGCTGTCCATCTTGAATGCTGATCTTAACATCAACCTGTCCCAGCTGTTCCGGATTCAAAATAATCTTGGCTTCGGATACACCGTTAAGCTGCTGAATATCAAACTTGCTTACGATAAATTTCCCCATCTCCTGGGAAAAATTTTGTGCATTAATGGTTGGTGGTGGTGCAGCGGTCGTCAATGGTGTAGAATCAGCTTTCATTGCCAGCTGGCCGGCAGTTACGATTACCGGTTCTTGATGCTGTGTCTGAGTCGCTGCAGCTTCTGTACTCTCTACTGCACTTGCTGTCTGAAATGTTGAAGCACTATTTACAGTCTCGGAATCTTGAGCAGCGACTACCTGAAATGGTGTGTTTGACTGTTGTTGATTACCAGTTTGTCCACCACTGGCTTGTCCACCTGTAGATTCGCCTGATTTTTGCAGTACATTCTGAAGCTCATTCAGGAGCTGCTCCAGCTTGGGTTCAGCTTGCTGACTTCCACTCTGTACAGCCTGAAGTTTGTCAACGACCTGGGATACTGCATCAGCTACTGCAAACCGCAGTGTCTCTGGCTGTTGTGCAATCGCCGGAAGTGTTGCTGTCAGCGGTTGTGCTGTCTGTTGTCCGACAGCTGCCTGAGCCGTATCTGTACCTTCTCCCTGTGCTTCGGAACCTTCTCCCGATAATACCTGTTGTACCTGAACCAACCATCCTTGCAGCGATTGCATCAGGTTAGGATCACTTACTATGGAAGCATCCATATCTTCCAGCTTACCGAGGAGATCATCCAGTAACTTGCCAACTTTCTCTACTTGCTCTCCCTGACTCCCTTCCATGTTGTCCTGGTTACCGGAAATCATTTGTTGAAGCATTTCCAGTAACGAAGCGGCAGAACCCATAACTCCTGCAGAAACCTGACCGGCCATCGAAGTAGTTGCAGCAGTGCCTGCTGTTCCCGCGGAACCCATTACGTACGTCAGCGCCTGATTAAATCCTGCGGCTGCTGTACTTCCTGTTCCTCCAGCTGAAGCTGTTGCCGGGGTCTTGGCTGTTGCTGCTGTTGTTGTCATGTTTTGAAGTATCATGCTCATATACTAATTATCACCTACCGAGGGGCAAATTTTAATAAGAAGGAATTCCTGCTTATGACTGTTTTCGTTAGAATAGGAAATGATTCCGATCCTTCCTAGTGAGGTTAGTTCGCCATCAAACGGTTTACAATTTGAGCAGTTCCAGCCGGATCCTCAGCAGACATGGCTGATAGAATTCCAGCCCGTGTAGAATCGTCTATCGTGTTCAGAACCTGCAGCACCTTGCCCTGGCTTACCTTTGCGGTTTGCAGCAGCAATGATGCAGCACTGTTGGCTGGCATTGTTGTAAAGGTTTGCGCGAGTGCCTCGCTATCAAGCTTCGTACTTGCTGTAACTGTTGGCGTTGGCGTGCTGCTCGTTTTCACCTGCAGCGCAGCCAGGCTTGCTTCTGTGGCATTTTTCAAAGCCAGTGAGGTAT
Organism: Paenibacillus wulumuqiensis; assembly: GCF_000971965.1. GTDB lineage: Bacteria > Bacillota > Bacilli > Paenibacillales > Paenibacillaceae > Saccharibacillus > Saccharibacillus wulumuqiensis. Next base: position 173,983 of record NZ_LAQP01000013.1, on the reverse strand, counting down.
CGGCAGCTGCTTTTGGGTCCATTTTCTGTAAAATGCTTGCCTGGTCCTGAGAGTTCATTTTGCTGAAAATCAGTATCTGTTCATCTGTAGTCATATTCTGTATAATCGCTGCCGCTTTGGAAGCGCTCATATCGGAGTACACATTCGCCAGATTTTTCAGCTGTTTGTCCTGCTCGGTTGGTGTAGTAACCGTACTTGCAGCTCCTGCTGGCGCTGTACCGGCTGCAGGTGTAGTTGCTGTACCTGTTGCTCCACCATTTGCGGCTGGAGTCTGGCTTTTCAGCTGATCCTGAAGCTTTTTGAGCTCCTGGGCCTGTGTAGCCTGTGCTTTCTTCGCCTCGTCCAGCTGCTGCTTTAACTGCTCTACAGTTGCTGCGTTACTTTCACTTTGATTGGATGCAACATCTGTGCTATTACCTTTATCGGCAGATGGGACCCAATTTTTCACTATAGGAATTTTATCCAGTGTGTTGAACATGCTTTGTCGTAAATCCACATTGAATAACATTACGATTGCGCCTACCAATACAAGGGTAAACAGAATTGGAGTAGCGATAAAAAGAAATCTTCCGAGCCCGCCTGACTCTTTTTCCACATCGACATCCAAATCCAGATTTTTCTTTGCCACGGTAATCCTCCTTGAGCAAAAACATCCTTCATGATTCTTCACTGATCAGGTAAGCCATGTACATTCTCAGCTTCCGGGTGCTGTTAGACGGATCAGATTACAATCTATTTCGATTGCATAGCGAATCGTACAGTCGCCATCTCATCCAGTTCATTTTGCTCACGCAGCATATTCTCCTGCATGAATTTTGCTTTTGCTTTATCTTTGGCCTGAAGCCATACTTTTTCATCGACCATTTTCTCGGTTAAATGAAGCTTTTTGTGTTCCACATTTACTTGTGCCTGGTGAACATCCGATATTTTTTTGGAAATACATTGATCCAGATAGACAATATAACGCTGCATATCCTGTAATTCCGATATGGGAGCACACTGCTCAATAGCCTGATTAATAGCTTCCAGTGTGCGGTTCTGATCTTCCAGTAACTGCTCCAGTGATTGTTCTTGTGCCTGTAACTCGCCCAAAGCTGTGGATAAAAGCCATTCTGCCTGGTTTTTAGCACTTGATTTAATGTCTACAACCTTTTGAAAGTTATACTGGAAATTCATAACTCATCAGCTCCTCACAAATTCGGAAATCATCTGCTCTTGCGCATCGGTTAGTGTCGTCTTCTCATGCACCTTTTGTTTTGTAAAATTCCAGACATCCTTGATCCGTTCGATCGCTTCATCGATATCCGGACTGGATCCCCTCTGGTAGGCACCAATATTAATTAAATCTTCGGATTCTTTATATACAGACATCAGACGCTTCATATTGTTGGCGGCATCAGTCTGTTCTTCCGTTACAATATCCTTCATAACCCGGCTGATACTGGCAAGTACGTCGATTGCCGGGAACTGTCCTTTATTGGCAATTGCCCGGTTGAGTACAATATGTCCATCAAGGATACCACGTACCGCATCCGCTATCGGCTCATTCATATCATCCCCATCTACCAGTACCGTATAGAATGCTGTAATGGAACCATTTGGTCCTGTACCGGCACGCTCCAGCAGTTTGGGTAATCCGGCAAATACCGACGGTGTATATCCGCGCATGGCGGGTGGTTCGCCGACAGCAAGACCAATCTCACGTTGAGCCATCGCATAACGGGTAACCGAGTCCATCATAAACATGACGTTCATACCCCGATCACGGAAATATTCTGCGATAGTTGTGGCAATTAAGGCCCCTTTAAGACGGATAAGCGCCGGTTGGTCTGAGGTCGCTACGATGACTATCGAACGCTGTAGCCCTTCCGGCCCTAGATCACGCTCGATAAAGTCACGTACTTCACGTCCCCGCTCCCCAATAAGGGCAATGACGTTCACATCCGCTTCGGTATTGCGGGCAATCATGCCCATCAGTGTACTTTTACCAACCCCGGAACCAGCAAAGATACCTACCCGCTGTCCTTTGCCAATTGTCAGCAGGCCGTCAATGGCTCGTACGCCCACGCTCATCGGATCCTGTACTCTCGGACGGGTCATCGGGTTGGGAGGTGTATTAAAGGTCGAATAGTGAGTCATACGTGCCGGAAGCAATGACCCATCGAGCGGCTGTCCAAGGCCATCCAGCACCTTACCCAGCAGTTCGGAGCCTACCTGTACCGTCAGCGGTTTGCCTGTACCGACAACGTCACAGCCTGGGCCGATCGATTGCAGTTCCCCCAGCGGCATTAACAGCACCTTGTTATCCCGGAACCCGACCACTTCGGCACGAAGTGGATCGGCACCCTTGGTAGGATAGATGTAACATAGTTCTCCGATGCTGGCATCAGGTCCTTCGGATTCAACCATAAGCCCAATAACCTGGGTTACTTTACCATTAATTCGTACTGGATCAAGCTGTTTGATATATTCCAGATAACGACCAGCATTCAGATCAAACATTCGCATTACCCCGCTCTTCATCATGGAGTGCCAAACGAAGAAGTTCTTTTTTCAGTTCTGCCAGCTGGGTATCCACACGTGCATCCACACTTCCGAATGCTGAGCGGATGACACAGCCGCGGTCACGAACTGTCGCATCCGGGAGAATCTGGAGTTCTGCCTGTGAATCAATAGCCAGTACCAGTTCTTCTCTTGCTGCATGAATAAAATCAAACTGGGAAGGGTTTACACACAATGTGATCAATCCCTGTTCCCGCTTACGGGCAAGCGTCTTCTTAATTAAGGAAAGAACCAGTTCCTGCTGGTCAGCCAGCTCTTTGTCGATAACCTTCTCGGCAATTCCGCAGCTAAGATTAACAAGGAATGGTTCCGCTTCCTGAATAATTTGTTCTTTGGCTTCATAAGCCTGGGTCAGTACCGTCTGAGCTTCCTGCATCATCTCATTAATGCGCTGCTGCATCTCAGTCTCTGCGCGCTGCTGCCCCTCCTCATAGCCTTCCTGGAAAGCTTGAGCCTTAACTGCTTCAATCAGATGCTCGTCCTGTTCACGCCGTTCATCCCACCAGGAAGCAATCATTTCCTGCGCGTTCTGAAGGATACGTTCCGCTTCTTCTGCTGCTTCGCGTACCTGACGTTCTGCGAATTCACGAGCATCCGCAAGCATTTGTTCTTTTAATAAAACGGTTTGTTCATCAATCCGCGGCTGGTCATACACGATGTGTGGAACCTGCTGATGAGCGCCAGCCGCCAGATTGGTTGGTTTGAAATGATCTTTGCTAAGATCCAGTTTTTTAAGAATTTCAACCGGAATATACTGGGATGATTTTATCAAATTAGACAATGATATCATCTCCTCCGCCACGAGCTATGATGATTTCTCCGGATTCTTCGAGTCTACGGATAATGCCTACGATACGACTTTGTGCTTCCTCTACATCTTTAAGACGTACAGGTCCCATGAATTCCATTTCTTCCTTGAACGTGTCTGCCATACGCTTGGACATGTTGCTGAATACCGCTTCGCGTACGTCTTCGCTGGCCACCTTGAGCGCCAGCTGCAGATCTGCATTTTCCAGATCGCGGATAATGCGCTGAATCGAACGATTGTCGACATTGACGATATCTTCGAAAACAAACATCCGTTTTTTGATTTCTTCTGCCAGTTCCGGATCCTGAATTTCCAGGGAATCAAGAATGGTTCTTTCTGTACCGCGATCGACACCATTCAAAATCTGTACGATCGATTCGATACCGCCTGCATTTGTATAATCCTGTGTAACCGTAGAAGAAAGCTTCTGCTCCAGTACACGTTCGATCTGGGCAATAATCTCAGGTGAAGTACTATCCATTACTGCAACTCTACGGGCAACCTCAGCCTGTTTTTCCTGAGGCAGCGACGATAGAATGGAAGCAGCCTGTTCGAACTGCAAGTACGAAAGCACGAGTGCAATCGTCTGCGGGTTCTCATTCTGGATAAAGTTCAAAATCTGACTTGGGTCCGCTTTACGAGCAAAATCGAAAGGACGAACCTGCAGCGTTGCTGTCAGACGATTGATAACTTCCAGTGCTTTGCTTTCTCCGAGTGCTTTTTCCAGGATTTCCTTGGCGTAGTTGATACCACCCTGGGAAATGTATTCCTGTGCCAGACAAATCTGATGGAACTCGGCGATGATAGTATCTTTATCCCCGCTCTCTACTTTGCGTACATTGGCGATTTCCAGTGTAAGCTGTTCGATTTCTTCATCACGTAGGTGTTTAAATATTTGAGCAGATACTTCGGGACCCAAGGCAACCAATAAAATGGCTGCCTTTTGCCGTCCGCTCAGTGGAGCTGTCCCCTTTGCCAATCCCGTTCACCTCTTATTCGTCAGCGAGCCATGTACGCAGCAGATTTACGAATTCGTCCGGTTTCTTTTTCGCCAGTGATTCGAGCTGCTTGCGTACCTGACTATCATTGGTCAAGTTGTCCAAACTAATGGAAGGAAGTTCTGTAACTGGAGGAAGCATAATGTCTTCTCCCATTTCTTCAGCCAGCTGCTGCTGTTTACGACGACGGTAAATAATAAATCCGACAATACCAAGAGCCAAGGCTGCTGCCGCACCGATGATCCAATTCATGTTGGAAGCAAAGAATCCTTCATCGGTTGTTTGGTTGGTAGCGAATGCCTGTGGAATAACATTAACTTTAGCGGTAAGAGCATCTGCATTAGCAGTATAGTCAATTCCATTCTCTGCAAGTGAAGCTCTTACAATGCTTTGCAGCATCTTTTGAATTTCTCCATTTAAATTTTCTTGTGCGGTGGTATCCAAATTAGGATTTGGTTCAATCGCTACTGTAATAGCCAGATCCTGCACATGATAAGGGCTGTCTGCAATTTCATTATGAATCCGGTTAACTTCGTAGTTGATCGTGCTTTGTGATTTCTCGGATTCGTTATTACCGGTGGCTGAGCCACCCGGGTAGGTTGGAGTGTCTGTGCTTCCTGTACCGGCTACGCCGCTGTCAGGTGTGCTTGTGCCTGTGTAGGATTCCTGAATTTCCTGGGCGCTGATCTCGATGCCCTTCATGTTTTCTTCATCTACAGGTTCTACCAGTTCCTCTTTGGATGTTTTTTGATCAAAGTTCAATGTGGAATTTACAAGAACATTAACCCTTTCAGGTCCTACCAGTCTGGCCAAGAATTGTCTTATGTTATTCTCTACGTCAGACTCGTATTTCTTTTGTAAAGCCATATTGTCCTGTACTGCACCGATCAGATCACCACGTCCGCCACCTTTGACTATGGAGACAAGCTCACTGCCGTCTGTACCGTTCGTGATCGTAATATTCTCAATCGGAAGACGAGGTACTGCTGTACTTACGAGGTTGAAATAACCATCAATCGCTTCCTGTGTAAGACGAACGCCCGGTTTGAACTGCATGACTACGGATGCTGTCGCATTATCTTGATCATCGGTTGCTGCAAACAGGCTTTCTTCAGGAAGGTTAATCAGTACTTTTGCATTTTCAACGCCATTCATGTTGCGAAGCAATTGGGATACTTCACCATTCAGTGCGTTGTTGTATTTGACATTAAATTCGTTATCGGTCATCCCGATTGCGGAAGAACTTGTGTTAAACTCGCTGAATCCGATAGAACCATTTTGGATCAAGCCTTGAGATCCTACTGCTACTTTTGCTTGAGCAGCACTCTCTGTTGGTACTGAAATGCTTTTGCCATCCTGGCTTAACTGGTAAGGAATTCCTTGTCCGGTTAAGTACTCCATAACTGCTGCCGAATCTGCAGCATCCATGTCCTGGAAAGCTACCTCATATTCTGTTTTGGAAAATTGTATTGTCAGTACTACGATTGCAATGATGATGAAGGCCAATGTTGATATCAGTAGTATTTTCTGATTTTTATTGAATCTTCTCCAGTATTGGACAATTTTATCTCTATACTGGGCAACTCTCTCATTCACAACGTCACCCCATTCGAAACTGTGCTATGAAACATATCATCCATCTTATAACTGTGTGCGCATGATTTCTTGGTAAGCTTCAATCGCTTTGTTTCGAACCTGAGCGGTCAACTGTAAGCTGAGCATCGACTTCTCTGAAGCGATCATCATCTGGTCGACATCGATTTTACCTACCAAAAACTGGTCATTCATTTTGTGTACCTGTTGTTCCTGAGCTCCCACCTGACTGATCGCATCCTGCAGATAAGAACCAAACTGTTCCATAGCCTGTCCTGGTGTTTCCTGTACCTGTGCAGCTCCTGAAGTCATTTGCAGCGGCGATGCAGCGGACATTCCATTAAACATCGTGTTTTCTATCATTAATTACCCCACCTTCCATTTTTTCACTCATTATTTACCAATTTGTAAAGCCCTGGTAATCATTGCCTTTGAGGCATTCAATGCAGTTACGTTAGCTTCATATGAACGCGAAGCTGATATCATGTCCACCATTTCTTTTAGAGTATCGACATTTGGCATTTTCACATATCCGTTTCTGTCGGCATCCGGATGTGTAGGATTGAATACGAGTTTGAATGGTTCTTTATCTTCATGAATTGCTACTGCTTTCACACCATTTACCCCGTTATTGCCATTCATTGCAGAATTCAGTGCATCGGCAAACGCTGGTTTGTTGGTTGAAAGCACTACTTCTTTGCGGCGGTAAGGAACCGCTTCTCCATTCTCGATCTTCGCTCTCGTTGTCTCGGCATTCGCAATGTTGGAGGATACGACGTCCATCCGCAGCCGCTGGGCTGTCAAAGCTGAAGCACTGATATCAAAACTATTACTTATTTTCATGATTACGCTCCTCCACCTTGAATTGCAGTACGCATCATTTTGATCTGGTGATTCACTTGCTCGATATAAGCATTGTAGCGAAGCTGATTCTCAGCCAGGCTTGTCATTTCCGAGTCCATGTCCACGTTGTTCAAGTTGTTATTCATCACCGTGCTGTTATCCGAGGTAATCATTGCTTTCGGAACACCTCCGGTAGAACCTATCTGGAAATGACGGGGATCCGTAGCATTACCGTGGATCGATCCGTTTGTGCCATCCATCTGCGCTTGAAGCATGTTTTCAAAAGAAACATCGGAACGTTTGAAGTAAGGTGTATCTGCATTGGCAATGTTGTTGGTGATTACTTGTTGTCTCAGGTTGGAAGCGTTAATGGCGCCTTCCAGTCTGCGAAATCCCACATCATTCAGCAAATTCACTCACGTCACCTCTTTCAGTCTGTGATTATATTCTAAATATGGGATGTGAATCTCATACTTTTTTCGATTTGTGCATTCATTCGACAAACATTGCATTTTTTTGTTTGGTTTACTAAGTTTCTGCGTCATATTTCCTAATGATTTGATACCATAAGTTTCCTAGAGAACAGGTTATAACACAATGAGAATAAAGGACTATCTTTTAGCGTATGCGCTCGTTTTTTGTCAATTTTTAAATAATTATTTCCAATTAATATAAGTAATATGACATTTATAGCAGATATTTGTATCAAACTGTTGGGAATAATGCTTTTAATTGGTAATTAAGGCCAGTGATTTCAGGTATAGGATTGGAGGGGAAGATACAACCGGGACAGTAGTTTTGTCCTGAAAAAATGGCTTAAAACCTTGGTTTTACCATTATCAGTCATAATTCATGTACCCTATAGCCTAGTGCGGATTACTTACTAACAATTAATTTATAGCGATCAAAGCTACGAACACTTCTATTTTCTGGAAAAAGTTCGACTTTAGTCAACTTGAGCTCCATTATTTACGAGGTTGGCAGGCTCATTTGCGCATTTGCGCAAATGCAATCATCATAACGTAAACACTAAGAAAAATCTACACTCATTTACTTATTATTACTTGATACGTGCTCATTGTTATATCGGATTACCTTTGATAATGTTGTAGGTGTTTTTGTTATATTCATCATACAATTTTCGCACTTATGAAAACATAGGAAAAAGGCGGGGAACTTGTAAAACAAGCCCCCCACCTTTTTCCTAAAAAACGATATTATGGTTTTGTCCTATTCCTAGACGTACTCCCATAGAATGATTTAACCATGCTATTAAAGAATATACTGGCTCAAATCCCGATCCTGAGCGATATCCTTGAGTTTCTCCTGTACATATTGCGGTGTAATCACAAACCGTTCCAGCGTCAATTCAGGAGCCTCAAAAGAAAGATCTTCAAGCAGCTTCTCCATAATGGTATGCAGACGGCGCGCGCCGATGTTCTCCGTGTTCTGATTGACTGTTGCTGCGATGCCTGCAATCTCCTGAATCGCTCCTTCTGCAAACTCCAGCTCAATATTTTCGGAACGAAGCAGATGTGTATATTGCTGGGTCAGTGCATTTTTAGGTTCCTTCAGGATGCTGACAAAGTCCTCCAGCGTCAGGCTCTCCAGTTCCACCCGGATCGGAAAACGTCCTTGCAGCTCGGGGATCAGATCCGAAGGCTTGGCCGTGTGGAATGCTCCTGCAGCCATAAACAGGATATAATCGGTTTTTACCGCTCCATATTTGGTCATGACGGTAGAACCTTCCACAATCGGCAGAATATCTCGCTGAACACCTTCGCGGGATACATCGGGTCCCGAACCACGGCCAGCACTAGCTACTTTATCAATCTCGTCTATGAAAATGATTCCGGTCTGCTCTGCACGGCGCAGCGATTCCTGGGTCACATCATCCATATCAAGCAGCTTGTTGGCCTCCTGCTGGGTCAATACCTTGCGAGCTTCCTTGATCGGCAGCTTGCGCTTTTTCATCTTTTTGGGCAGAAAGCTTCCCAGCATCTCTTGCATATTCATGCCCATCTGGTCATTGCCCTGGCCCATGAACATATCCATCATATTCGGTGTGCTGTCTTCCACTTCCACCTCGATGATTTGTTCTTCCAGCTTACCCGACAAAAGTTCAAAGCGTACCTGACGCCGTCTCTCCTGAATAGACGTGTCTTCGTTGCGATCTTCCATCGGCTCTTCAGGCTGGTTGCCATTACCGCCAAACAGCATTTCAAAAGGATTACGCTGCATTTTGGCTTTACTGGCAGAAGGAACAAGGATATGGACGATACGTTCATTAGCCGCTTCTTCCGCTCTGTCTTTCACTGCCTCTGTGCGTTCCAGCTTCACCATGCGGATCGCTGTCTCCACCAGATCACGGACCATGGACTCTACGTCGCGTCCTACATAGCCCACTTCAGTGAACTTGGTAGCTTCCACTTTGATAAATGGAGCCTGGACCAGCTTGGCGAGTCTGCGGGCAATTTCTGTTTTACCTACACCTGTAGGACCGATCATCAGAATATTTTTGGGTACAATCTCATCCTGTACGTCTTCCGCCAACAGGCTGCGGCGATAGCGATTACGAAGTGCGACAGCTACAGACTTTTTAGCCTTTTTCTGTCCAACGATATATTTATCCAATTCAGCCACAATCTGTCTCGGTGTCAATGCATTATGATCATTATTCATCTTGTTCCCTCCGTATCCATAAATTCAGAAAGAAAACCGGTGCGTACCGCCCCTGCAAGTAGAGTACGGACCGCACCGGCCAGGCTCACAATTCTTCTACGATGATATTGTTGTTGGTATATACACAGATCTCCGCAGCAATGTTCAGAGAAGCTTCGACAATCTCTTTGGCTTCCAGATCCTTGCTGTGGCGCTTAAGGGCACGAGCTGCGGACAGGGCAAAATTGCCACCGGAACCGATAGCGATCACATCGTCATCCGGCTCAATAATTTCTCCGCCGCCGGAGATAAGCAGAATACCGCTTTTATCCATAACGATTAGCAAGGCTTCCAGTTTGCGCAGTACTCGATCGGAACGCCATTCCTTGGCCAGTTCGACGGCTGCACGCTGAAGATTGCCATGATGCTCCTCCAGCTTGGCTTCGAACTTTTCAAATAAAGTTATGGCATCTGCAACAGAACCTGCGAATCCGGCAAGCACCTGTCCACGATAGAGACGGCGAATTTTCTTGGCATGCTGCTTCATAATTACATTTTGTCCAAAAGTCACCTGTCCATCGCCGGCGATTGCCGCTTTGCCGTTATGACGTACAGCACATATGGTCGTTGCGTGAAATGAGAGATCCATCGTTTTCCCTCCTGTTCATTATTTGTCCATATTGTCTGGCTATTAAGCTGACTTTACTCTGCAGGAGCAGGCTCTTCCAAGTGGAAGAACTGTCTGATACTCTCCAGTGCCTGCTGGGCCAACATTTCATTTTTTTCTTTTTTGTTACGGATTTTCTTTTCCGGTTTGGGCAGCAGACCAAAGTTCGCATTCATTGGCTGGAAATGGTCCGGATCGGCATGTGTAATATAATGTGCCATACTGCCCAGTGTGCTCTCCTGTGGCAATTGAATCAATTCTTCGCCTTTGGCCAGGCGTGCTGCATTCATACCGGCAATCATGCCGGATGCTGCGGACTCTACGTATCCTTCCACTCCGGTCATCTGACCAGCAAAGAAAATACGCGGCTGGCTTTTCAGCTGATACGTTGGTTCCAGCAGACGCGGCGAGTTGATAAAAGTATTACGATGCATTACCCCGTAACGGACAAAATCGGCATTTTCCAAACCAGGAATCATCGAGAATACCCGGCGCTGTTCTCCCCATTTCAGGTGAGTCTGGAAACCAACCATGTTATACAATGTACCTGCTGCATTGTCCTGACGCAGCTGTACGACCGCATAAGGAAGTTCTCCTGTATGCGGGTTAACCAGACCAACCGGCTTCATGGGACCGAATAACGCTGTCTGTTTACCGCGCTTCATCATAATTTCAATAGGCATACAGCCTTCAAAATAAATTTCTTTCTCAAATTCCTTGAGCTGTGCTGTCTCTGCGCCAATCAGAGCTTCATAAAAAGCGTTGAACTCTTCTTCGTTCATCGGGCAGTTCAGATAAGCTGCTTCTCCCTTGTCATAGCGGGAAGCCAAATAGACCTTGTTCATATCGATAGAGTCTTTTTCGATAATTGGTGCTGCCGCATCATAGAAATAGAAGTACTCTTCTCCCAGTAGAGACTGAATCTGCTGGGAAAGTGCGGGAGACGTCAGTGGACCGGTTGCAATCACAACGATGCCATCGGTTGGAATCTCCTGCACCTCTTCATTAAGTACAGTCACGAGCGGGTGATTATGCAGTGTGGATGTAATCTCTCCGGAGAAACCATCACGATCTACCGCCAACGCACCGCCAGCCGGTACAGCATTACGATCCGCCGATCCGATAACGAGCGAGTTCAGCATACGCATTTCTTCTTTCATAACACCGACTGCGTTTGCCAGGGTGTTGGAACGCAGTGAGTTACTGCATACCAGTTCCGCAAACTGATTGGTGTGATGAGCCGGTGTCTTCACAACCGGACGCATTTCATACAATGTTACCGGTATACCTTGACTGGCAATCTGCCAGGCCGCCTCGCTACCTGCTAATCCTGCGCCAATCACGGTTACCTTTTGAAATTCTGACACAATTCAAAACCTCCTGCATATTCCTGCTATAAATGAATGGGAAACAATGGGACCTGTATCCAGAAAAAGACTGCATACACGCCCAGGTCTCCGATAATTAATCTAAGCTTACTATCTATTAGTATACGCTAAACTGCTGCCAAATTCTAATGTCCGGATACACAGACAATATAATCAGCAGCAGCATGCGGTATTCCAATCAAGCCAGGTACAATCTCATCAATCGAGTTCGACGGCTTCGTTCTCGTTTTCCTCAACCATTTCGGTATGGTCACATTTTGTACATTGCAATTTGACACCCTGCTTGTTCCGTTTCTCGACCATCATCGAGTTGCATACCGGACACGGTTTGAGTGAAGGACGATCCCATGATACAAAGTCACATTCCGGATAACGATCACATCCGTAGAATACACGGCCTTTTTTGCTGCGACGCTCTACGACATGACCTTCATGACAGGTTGGACAAGGCACGCCAATATCCTTGATGATCGGCTTGGTATTGCGACAATCCGGGAATCCGGAGCAGGCGAGAAACTTGCCGAATCGACCGAGTTTATATACCAGGTGACGTCCACATTTGTCACAAATCTCATCCGATACTTCATCCTCGATCTCAATCTCTTTCATTTCCTCTTCCGCAACCTTGAGACGTTTCTCAAAGGATTCGTAAAACTGGCTCAGTACGTGTACCCACTCTTCCTGTCCATCGCCCACATGGTCCAAATCCTGCTCCATATGTGCCGTGAATTCCGGGTCCAGAATTTCGGGGAAAAATTCTTCCATCTGCTCAATAATGAGTTCGCCGAGTTCGGTAGGCATGAATTTCTTCTCTTCGATCGCTACATATCCACGCTTCTGGATCGTCTCCAGTGTTGGTGCATACGTACTCGGACGCCCTATGCCGAGCTCTTCCAGCGTTTTGACGAGACGGGCTTCCGTGTATCTTGGCGGCGGTTGTGTGAAATGCTGCTTGGGCTCAATCTCTTCTTTTTGCAGCTTGTCTCCTTTAGCCAGAGGCGGCAGGAATTTCTCGCCTTCTTCCTTGTCGTCGTCATTACCTTCCACATATACTTTCATAAAGCCCGGGAAGCGTACTTTGGAACCTGCTGCACGGAAGTTGGCAGAACCTGCTGCAATATCCACGGACAGGGTATCCAGTACAGCAGAAGCCATCTGACTCGCTGCAAAGCGTTCCCATACCAGTTTGTACAGACGAAACTGATCACGGCTCATATACTCTTTTACCGATTCCGGATCACGGACTGCCGATGTTGGACGGATCGCTTCGTGCGCGTCCTGGGCATTGGCATTCTTTTTGGTATATTGGCGGGGTTCTTCCGGGATAAAGTCAGCGCCGTATCGGCCAGTGATGTATTCGCGGATTTCTTCCTGGGCGGAAGCAGCAATACGTGTAGAGTCTGTACGCATGTAAGTGATCAGACCAACCGTACCTTCTTTGCCAAGGTCGATACCTTCGTACAGCTGCTGAGCAACAGACATGGTTTTGGCTGCGCGGAAGTTAAGCTTGCGGGCAGCTTCCTGCTGTAGGGAGGAGGTCGTAAACGGAGCAGCCGGATGGCGCAAACGCTCGCGTTCTTTGATATCCGTAACTTCAAATGCAGCATCGGCGATCGCTGCAAGCACTTCATTGACGTCGTCTTCACTGTGAAGCTCTTTTTTCTCGCCATTCAGCTGATTGAACTTGGCTTCAAAGGTAGTTCCGTTAATCGTAAGCCGGGCAGTAATGCTCCAGTATTCTTCCGGCGTAAATTCCGAAATCTCATTCTCACGATCAATAATAATTTTCACTGCAACAGATTGTACACGTCCTGCGGACAATCCCTTTTTGACTTTCTTCCATAATAGTGGACTGATTTTGTAACCCACCAGCCGATCCAGAATGCGTCTGGCCTGCTGGGCATTGACCAGATCCATGTTAATCTGACGCGGTGTTTTGAAAGCATCCTTTACCGCCTGCTTGGTAATTTCGTTAAATACAACGCGGCATTCTTCGCCTTCAGCCACATCCAGTGCATGAGCCAAATGCCAGGCAATCGCTTCACCTTCGCGATCCGGGTCAGCCGCCAGATAGACTTTTTTCACTTTTTTGCGTGCATCTTTTAATTCTTTTAGAACGGAACCCTTACCACGAATCGTAATATATTTGGGATCAAAGTCGTTCTCCACATCTACACCGATCTGACTTTTCGGCAGGTCGCGGACGTGACCCATTGACGCTTTGACAATAAATTTGCTGCCCAGATATTTACCGATCGTCTTCGCTTTTGCCGGTGATTCTACAATTACGAGTGAATCTGCCATCAGGTTCGTCCCCCTTTCTGTTATTCTATCTATGGTTTATTTTATATTAAGGTGTATATCGCACCAGAGCGTTGACTGATCTGTTTTTTTATGATTAAAGATAACAGAACCGTATGCAAAAGTCCAAAATCAAACTTCGATTGTAACTGAAGCTCGTCGATATTCGCATCTCCCTGCTCCAATATAAGGTATATCGTTTTTTCATCTTCTGTCAAATAAGAAATATCTGGCAATATCATGGATGAGGAGTCATGAGCATTATTAATATCCCCATTTTCTTCCTTTTTGTATGGTTTATCACACCAATTCAAAAGAATTGAATCATATTCCTTTATAATGTCATCCGCTCCGGTCACCAGGATGGCTCCCTGCTTGAGGAGCGAGAGTGTGCCCTGGCTTTTGGGAGAAGTAATCGGACCGGGTACGGCAAAAACATCACGGTTGCTGTCCATGGCATAATCGGCTGTAATAAGAGAGCCGCTGCGCACATCGGCTTCGACGACTACAGAACCGTGCGAAAGCCCGGCAATAATGCGATTACGCTGTGGAAACAGTCCCGGCGAAGAGCGCGTGCCGATCGGATATTCGGATACAATCAATCCACGTTCTGAGAGCGTATGATATAAAGACCGATTCTCCGGCGGATAAATAACATTAATCCCCGTGCCAAGTACTGCGATCGTATTGCCATTTGCCTGCAGTGCCGCTTCATGACAAGTGCTGTCGATTCCCCTTGCCATGCCGCTGACGACTGTCACTCCACGGGCTGCCATATCACCTGCCAGCAGCTCTGCCACTTTACGTCCATAAGCGGTCGGCACCCTTGTGCCTACCATGCCTATGCAAAAGGAAGAAAGCAATTCCTGTCTTCCGATTGTGTACAGCACCCACGGCGGCTGAGCGATTTCCTTCATTAAAATGGGATACGTATCATCCATAATCGTCATGATCTGAATTCCTTTATCCTGATAACGTGATAAACGGGTCAGCAGATAATCTTCCTGCAGCTGAGCAGGTAACGTCTGAGAGACTTTATCAGGCATGCCCAATCTCCGCCAGCGTCCGGCATCCCAATCCGGCAGTTCGCGCAGATCCGCATGTTGTTGTAGTATATCATAGATTCTTTTCCAGCCAATACCTGTCGCTTCATGTAATCCTATCAATATGGAACGTTCATCCAGCATCATTATCCATTCTCCTCTGTCAGGAGGCAGACGTGACCATCTACTCCATTTAATCGTATGTCATTTCATATTGCAAGCGTTTACTCTATTGGTGCTTGCAGCTGGACAACGCAAAGAAGCAACCCCTGTCTCAATAAGAGAATCAGAGGTTGCTTACCCTGTCACGAACGATATCCAATTACAGCTATTATAATGAAAAGAAAGACAGAAGTCTATCCCTGTTCATCGACAGGCTGAATCGGCTTTGTTCATTGTTTTAGTGAGTCGTGCACTCGCTCAGCAGACCGCGCTCTTCAAGCACTTCCACCAGCGTAGAACCCATCTCGGACGGCGTTGGAGCGACTTTGACACCGCAGGATTCCAGCTTGGCAATTTTCTCGGCAGCTGTACCTTTACCACCGGAAATGATTGCACCCGCATGACCCATACGCTTGCCTGGAGGCGCGGTAGCACCACCAATGAAGCCTACGACAGGCTTGGTCATATTCGCTTGAATCCACTCTGCCGCTTCTTCTTCCGCTGTACCGCCAATTTCTCCGATCATAATAACTGCACGGGTATCCGGATCTTCATTGAACATTTTGAGAATGTCGATGAATTCGGAACCTTTGACAGGGTCACCACCGATACCTACGGCAGAAGATTGACCAATGCCGCGTGTAGACAGTTGATGCACTGCTTCATACGTCAGCGTACCACTGCGTGATACGACACCTACATAACCCGGCTTGTGGATATAGCCTGGCATGATGCCGATTTTGCACTCGCCTGGCGTGATAACGCCTGGACAGTTAGGTCCGATCAATACCGTCTTTTTGCCTTCCATATAACGGGCTACTTTGACCATATCGAGTACAGGGATACCTTCTGTAATACAGATAACGAGGTCAAGGTCTGCATCGACCGCTTCCATGATGGAATCTGCTGCAAATGCAGGTGGAACATAGATAACACTTGCCGTAGCGCCTGTTTTCTCCTTGGCTTCAACAACCGTATTAAATACCGGCAGACTCACTGTGGAGCCATTCTCCAGCGTAATATCCACGTTGGTTCCACCTTTGCCCGGCGTTACTCCGCCGACCATTTGCGTACCATAATCCAGGGCACCTTTGGTGTGAAATAATCCCGTTGAACCGGTAATCCCTTGAGTGATCACTTTTGTATGCTTATCTACAAGAATACTCATTGTCCAGTCACAGCTCCTATCACTTAATTTAGGTCCTGGTGTTGTTTTATACCAGCGCTACGATCTTTTGCGCTCCATCTGCCATGGAGTCGGCAGCTACGATGTTCAGTCCCGATTCAGCCAGAATCTGCTTACCGAGATCCACGTTCGTACCTTCCAGTCTCACGACGAGCGGACGATCCAGCCCGATCTGCTTGGCAGCTTCAACGACGCCGTTAGCAATAACGTCACAGCGCATGATACCGCCGAATATATTGATGAAAATTCCTTTTACGTTCGGATCGGACAGAATGATTTTGAAGGCTTCGGTAACCTTCTCTGTCGTTGCACCGCCCCCTACGTCCAGGAAGTTGGCGGGTTCGCCGCCGTAGTATTTAATAATATCCATCGTGGCCATCGCCAGACCGGCACCATTGACCATACAGCCGATATTGCCGTCCAGAGCGATATAACTCAGGTCGAATTTGGAAGCTTCAATCTCTTTCTCATCTTCTTCTTCCAGATCACGAAGTTCAAGAATTTCCGGATGACGGAACAACGCGTTGGAGTCAAAGTTCAGCTTGGCATCCAGAGCCATAACCTGACCGTCACCTGTTACAACCAGCGGGTTGATCTCGGCAATCGAGCAGTCTTTCTCTACGAATGCTTTGTACAAAGACAACATAAACTGAGCTGCTTTGTTTACCAGCTTGGTAGGAATATTGATGGCATAAGCCAGCTTGCGGGCCTGAAAAGCCTGCAGACCGACCGCAGGATCGACAGCTTCACGGAAAATCTTTTCCGGTGTCTTTTCTGCCACTTCCTCGATCTCTGTGCCACCTTCTTCAGAAGCCATAATAACCACTTTGCCTGTAGCACGGTCGATAACTACGCCTATGTAATATTCTTTTTGAATATCACAGCCTTCTTCAATCAATAGACGTTTGATTTCTTTGCCTTCCGGACCTGTCTGGTGGGTAACAAGTACCTTGCCAAGCAGTTCCTGCGCATACGTACGAACTTCGTCTACGCTTTTGGCTACTTTAACGCCTCCGGCTTTACCTCTACCGCCAGCGTGGATCTGTGCTTTGACCACACATACCGGACTGCCCAGAGATTGTGCTGCTTCTACAGCTTCTTCTACTGTAAAGGCAACTTTGCCCTCAGGCACTGCCACTCCATACTGTTTAAGTAATTGTTTTCCCTGATATTCATGGATATTCATCTGGTAAATCCTCCTATCGACATGAATGCATTCCGGCCATATTGCCCGGCAAATCAATAACCTTTGCTATTGTAACATGTTTTTAAAACGCTTTCCTTAAAAATTTTACCATTTTAATCCACGATATGGAGAAAATTATAAGGAAGTAATTGCCTATGCTTAATATATCATGTATGCGTTAACAATGTAAAAAAATAAAATCCCTCTCAACTAAATCGTTAAGAGGGATGATCATTTCGTACCTGTATATCATTATAATCCGGCATCGGAAAAATTATTTCTTGTTTGCTGCCCCGCTTACATTAGCCTGATGAATATTTTGCAGCAGCTGCTTGAACTCGTGCAGCAGCTCGTCAAGCTTATCCGTGTTAATGCATGTTCTCTGCTTAATATCATCTGGAATGGAAACCGCTTGCTGCTGCAAGCTCCAGCCGGCTTCGGTCAATGTAATATGAACTTTGCGTTCATCTTCCGTAGAACGTTTGCGGATAATAAGGCCTGCCGCTTCCAGACGTTTGAGCAGCGGTGTCAGCGTACCGGAATCAAGGTATAATGCATTACCCAATTCTTTCACTGTACATTCCTGCTGTTCCCATAGTACGAGCATCACAAGATACTGCGAATACGTAAGGCCGAGATGATCCAGCAGCGGCTGGTACATTTTGGTCATTTCACGGGACGACGCATAGATGGCAAAGCAAAGCTGATTGTCCAGCTTAAGCTGGGGATGCGGATATTCCTGAGATTGAGTGTCCATTCTATAATCACCTGCTTTTATATAATGAGTATTCTGATAGGTTCGGGATTTTTATATAGTAATAACCCACCAAACGATATATGAATACTTGATTGTATTTAATGCTTAAACTCTATTCTATCACAAATTTAATTGCCTGACATTATTATTACGAAAAACATTTTACTTTTTATATTAATTGTGATAAATTTAATTTTGTAAAATAAAATATCGAAAAAGGTGGTAATAAATATGTTAAATATCCAGCAAAAAATGTACGAGACTTCTGTAACAGCAATTGGCGGAAGACAGGGTTACGTGGAATCTTCCAGCCCGGATCTGCGCCTTGATATTGCCACTCCAAAAGAAATGGGCGGTGCTGGTGGTGCCGGTACGAATCCCGAGCAACTGTTTGCAGCCGGTTACTCTGCCTGCTTTGATAGCGCGCTGAACATGGTAGCCCGTATGCAAAAAGTAAAACATGAAGGCACTCAGGTAACAGGTACAGTGAGCTTTGGTAAAGCGGAAGATGGCGGCTTTGCACTGGCTGTACGTCTGGATGTCCTGGTCAAAGGTATCGATCGTGATATAGCTTCCAAGCTGGCTGAAGAAGCACATAATGTATGTCCTTACTCCCGTGCAACACGCGGTAATATTGCAGTAAAAATTAACGTTCTGTAATTCATTTTGCAGCTTGATACATGATTGCCAGGTATTATTTTGCCGCTGTACGGAGAATAATTCGGAACCTAAAAGTCTATTTATACGCTAGCAGTGGCATATGTCATACTCATAATATCCATCCCTTTCCCCTTTCCAGTCTTTCTTTCCCCCTGAGAAAGATTTCTGATATAGGACGGTTCATATAAATATAATGAAGAGAAGCAGCTTCCCCTGGCTGCTTCTCTTTTTGATTTACAGCTATTTTCATGAGCAATTCAGATTAATAGTGCACACTATACAATATTATTTTTTATTTTTCTGGTACCGCATACATTACTATCATATCAGCTTTTGTAGTAGATTGAAGAATAGGCTTGCTGCCTGATCGGAATGTAAGCTTCGTGTCAAAAGTTGTTCATTGGTGTATGTATGTTATAATGAATATTGCTTTGCATCTTCATTGCAAAGGGTTATTACGCTCCATTTTACATGATCATGAGCACCAATAACCTTACCAAATCACGCATAATAACAGGAGGTCACTTATGAAACTGAAAATCACTACGCTTTTACTCGCACTCACTGTCGTTACAGCGACCGGCTGTTCCAAAGCCAACGAATCTGCGCCTGCGGCAGCACCTGCTACCGGGTCGACTACTACTGAACAGGGCACTACAGATACTTCCGCTACAGATAACAAGGAAGCTGACGAGCAAGGAACCGCTGCAAATGATACTACAAAAGACGCTGTTACCGAGAATAAGCCTGGTGAGTCGGATAATTCCACTGACTCTGCCAAAAGCGGTACTGCTGCTAATATGACTACCAAAGAAGTTGCCGCAGCTATCAAAAAGCAGGGAATCGATCTGGTATCTGAACCAGATGCTGCAGGAAAATGGGTACTCAATAACGTGAAACCAGATCGTTATGTTACAACCAAAGATCCTAAAAAAACCGAGCCTGTATCAATCTATGTTTTCAAATCCGAAGATGACCTGAAAAAAGGTCTGGAAGATCTGAAGACTCAGCAAAACGGTATTCCTTTCAAAAAAACCGAGTATACAAACGACAATGTACTGGTAATCTACTGGTTTAACCCGGATCTGAACGAGGGTAATGTAGAAAAAGGAGTTTTGGATGCCAAATTGTCTAAAGCAGTCGAAAGCCTGTAATAGGCTTATTATGAATTAGCAAAATTGAACCATAAAAATGAATTACAAAAAAGACTGGCGTGTTATAGCGTCAGTCTTTTTTACATGTGTATGCAGGATGTGTTGTGACTATGGTATGGAGAATATTTCTACAACATTTTCTGTTTCCTTTTTCTGCAATGTCTGATCAAGCGAACCTACGATTTATGACTACCTGTAAAGGGATTGGCTTCATATGTCAGATCGCGGCCGATCTCCTGCTCTTCCGCATGAATACGTCTGCCCACAGCTATGATATAAAGGGCATTCGCTGCTTTGGCAAATCCAGATAAGATATGCACTATAATCTCCATCCTGTCAACCTCCTCATCATCCTGCATTTCCATTTTGCTGCTAATTAATTTCAAGCTATACTGACATCTACAGCGTATTAATCACGTCCGCCGGTAAAAGGATTGATCTCGTGGGTAAGGTCACGACCTGCTTTTTGCTCTTCGTCATGAATTCGCTTGCCAATTGCAATTTTGTTCCATACCAGAGGAGCAAAGATTGCTGTCATAAACAAAATAAGCCAGAATAATTCCATATCATTCATTCCTTTCTTGATAATTATTCAAATTATTAATAGAAGGATGTATGATCATATACGGAATAAAAAGGAATTTGTTTCATATAAATGGAAATTCAATCCGCTTCGCAGTACTTCCATTCATCTTCGGGCATCTCATATTCGTCGGATGAGAAACGCTCTTCTTTGAAAGGATCGGCTATATTATGGAAGCCGTGGTTCTCCCAGAAGCCTCTTCGGTCTTCGTTCATAAATTCAATGCCCCGAATCCATTTGGCGCTTTTCCAGAAGTAAAACTGCGGTACGATCAGGCGCAGCGGCCAACCATGTTTGGCCGTAAGAGGCTTGCCGTCATAATTCCAGGCCAGCAGTACATCATCCTTCATCAGCTCTTCCAGAGCTACATTTGTCTCATAATCCGGATCAGCGTGGATCATCACATAACGGGCTTCCGGTTTGATTTTTAGCTGACGGACCAGATCCGAGAATCGGACTCCTTCCCATGGCGTATCAAACTTGGACCAGCGCGTAACGCAGTGAATATCACTTATCGTCTGTGTCACTGGCATCGCCTGAAGCTGTTCAAACGAAAAAGTATATTCCTGCTCCACTTCTCCAAAAATCCGCAGGTTCCACTCCTTCAGATCGTACTCGGGTACACTTCCTTCATGCAAAATCGGAAAACTGTCGGTAAGTGTCTGCCCCGGTGGCAGACGGTGCTGAAGCTCCTCATCCAATAAGGGTTTATTGAGAATACGTGCATTTTTAAGACGTTCTGCTTTATTGGACTGCATTGAACGGCCTCCTTTCTTCTAGTAAGTTTTATATTAACGATTGAAGCGCCAAATAGAAAGAGGCTTATTATGCTTTTTATCACCAAAAATATAACCGTTTCAGCCGCACCTTATCGGCAGCCCGATGTGTACATCTGTTATACCAAGTCTCAGATTCTCGTATCGCTAACTCCCCAGTCAGTTTTACTCCTCAACAAGGATACGCTTGTGTCATTTTAGTAGTAATTATGACCAATCAGGATGAGAAATTGCCAGACATACATAAGAGTGTAATGAAAAGCGGATCTGATTGCTTGCCAGCCCAATGATTTCAAGCCCTAATCTGTTCCTTTCGACAACAAACTGATAATTTTCTGCCAATGCTAAAATTGTGCAACAGCAAAATGATATCTGCCTAGCCCCCCGTTTTTTTGCGATCCAGCTGACGATACTGTATCGCTTCGGCAATATGTACAGCCTCAATCTGATTCTTTTCTTCCAGATCGGCAATCGTACGGGCCAGCTTGAGTACACGATCTCTCGCCCGCATGCTCATTCCCAATTGTTCAAATGCAGCTTCCAGCAGCAGATTCGCGTCTGCTGCCAGATGCGTATGCTCCCGCAGCCAGCGGCCGGACAACTGGCTGTTCCACTGGATGCCTATGCCTGCATAACGCTTCAGCTGGCGTTCATGGGTGCGATGTACAATATCTCTCATGCTGGCGGAGTCATAACCATCCGGTTGGAATCTTTCCGACTGCTGCCAGTCGCGCTCGCTCGGACGCGGCACTTCGATCTGCAGGTCTATCCGGTCCAGCAGCGGGCCGGATATTTTGGCGCGGTAGCGGGCAATCTGCGCATCGCTGCACGTACAGTGATGCACTGGATGGTGGCTGCCCAGGTATCCGCATGGACAGGGGTTCATCGAGCCAGCAAGCAGGAAATTCGCCGGGAAAGTAAATACGGCTCTGGCCCGGCTGATATGTACTTCATGATCTTCCAGCGGCTGCCGCAGTACTTCCAGCACGGATCTTGGAAATTCCGGTAATTCGTCGAGGAACAGAATTCCCTGATGGGCGAGACTCACTTCACCCGGCTTGGGAATACTGCTGCCACCGATTAAACCTGGAACGGTAATACTGTGATGAGGAGAACGGAACGGACGCGTAGAGACGAGTCCGGCTGTGCTGTCCTTGAACCTGCCAGCGACACTGAGTATTTTGGTCACTTCCAGTGCTTCCTCTTCGGTCAAAGGGGGCAG
Organism: Paenibacillus wulumuqiensis; assembly: GCF_000971965.1. GTDB lineage: Bacteria > Bacillota > Bacilli > Paenibacillales > Paenibacillaceae > Saccharibacillus > Saccharibacillus wulumuqiensis. Next base: position 151,433 of record NZ_LAQP01000013.1, on the reverse strand, counting down.
AATTGTTGGCAGACGCTTGATCAGCATAGTTTTTCCGGTACCTGGGGGACCAAGCAGTAAAATATTATGCATGCCGGAAGCAGCAATCATAAGTGCCCGTTTGACGTGCTGCTGTCCAAATACATCCGCATAGTCTTCATGGGTCGCTGGAGCAGACTGACGAAGTTCCCGAATATGTTGGCGGCTCAGTAACAGCGGCTCCAGATGAACCAGTTTACGCGGATCGGATTTCTTGAGTGGACCCGGCAGTTCGATCGCAGAGTCGTTCTGATTGGATTGTGCCTGTACAGATTCTACTGGTGACATATTGCCAGAATGTTCATCATTTTGGGCTGTACCTATTGCTTCCGGCGTCTCCATAGATTCGATTTGGGCAGCTTTTGAGTCTTTTGAGTCTTCAGATATGACAGTATGCTCGGATAACTCGGCATCTGTGCTATGCGCTGCAGCAACAGACTGTAAGGAAGCTGCCTGTGTCACTTTTTTGACAATCATGGGCGGCTGTCCCGGTACTCCCATCGTAAACACCTCAACACCTGTCTCTGTCCTGGAGGGAGTCGAATGATTATGATTCAGTTCCACAAACAGCTCATTCATATGCTTGATTCCATATATACGTACGCCCTCTACGAGTGCTGCCTCCATCGCATTCTCTGCGGGTAAAATAACGGAAGTTAATCCATGCTGACGGGCAGCATCCACCATCGACAGAACACCCGGTACCGGACGAAGTGCGCCATCCAGAGCAAGTTCGCCGATCAGCAGCATCTTCTCCTGACCGGGGAAAATAATCTGATCACTCGTTGCCAGTATCCCCATCGCTATGGCCAGATCAAATGCAGAACCTTCCTTGCGCAGATCGGCAGGTGCCAGGTTGATGGTGACCCGCTGGGAAGGAAAAGTAAACCCGCAATTTTTAATCGCCGAGCGGACCCGTTCAACAGATTCGCGAATCGCCGAATCCGGCAGACCGATAATGGATACCATCGGCAGCCCATTGGAAAGGTCCGTCTCCACTTCTACCATTACCCCATGAATGCCCTGAAGACAGGCACTGAACAATTTACCATACATAACAAAAACACCCCTTCTGTATACATTATCCTGCCAGTCTGCAGGAGTGTAATACAAATGGGTGCTTCCTCATTTTGCATATTATCATTTATTATTCTGTCCGAATTCAACGAAAAGCTTCTATAATATGTTCCAGCTCTACTACCTGATATGCCGAATTCATCTGTATTGTAATAACATCATAGCGAAAGCGCTGATTATATTGATGTGTAGCATAAGCATAGACTTCAGCGGTCTCCCGGATCTGACGCTGTTTGCGCCAGTCTACCGATTCAGCTGCTGTACCATGGGTTATACCGCTGCGGCTGCGTACTTCCACGATGACAATAATGCCGTCCACAGCGGCGATAATATCCAGTTCACCGCTGCGACAGCGCCAATTTCTCGTCATAACCTGATAACCCTGCTGATCCAGGTAATAGGCTGCCGTATCTTCGGCAATTCGGCCCTTGAGTTTTCTGTCGTCCTGCCGTTCATCTGTATGTTCACTTCTATCACTGTGCGCGACACATAAAGAGTCGGCATTAACGGACAAATCGGATTTATTCATATCTCATCACCAGATATCCAGGTTGGAAGTAAAGTTCTTGTCTGCCCGGTAAATAAATGTCAGGATCTCGGCGACCAGATCATACAATTCGCCTGGGATCTGCTGATCGAGATCAAGCTTGGACAGTACTTCCACCAGTGCAGCATCTTCCTGGATGGCGACACCCGCTTCCTGGGCCTTTTCCAGAATCGTCTCGGCGACCCGGCCTCGTCCTTTGGCGACAACGACCGGGGCTTCTCCCTGAGAAGGATCATATTTCAGTGCAACTGCACGCTTGCCTATAAATGAGCTATCTTTGGGCTTATTCATATTTTCATATCCACCCCTTTGTATTCAGGCGGTGCATACTGATCCATCAGTCCGAAACCAGGCGCAGCTGTACTGCCAGCTTCATTGGTCGAACGAACAGGCAGACCGGCGAACTGCAGGGATAACAGCTGATAACCGAGGGAACCGATCGCATCGGCTACTTCCTGCTTTTTGCTCTCTATCAATGGAGCCAGCTGCTCCAGATCATTATGCACTTTGAGTGTAACAATTTTGTCCACTACCTGCACATCCAGCAGCGTAGGTCCGAGCATTTTCATATCGAGATCAAACCACAAACGACAGTTGGAAGCATCCAGCTCTCCCTTGGCTCCCCTGCGTGACTGAATCTGTACAGAAGCGGTCTCCTGTCCGTCCGGTCCGTTAAAAGGCACAAACATGGTAACCTGGGCAAAAGGAGCCGTACGATCCGTATTCAGCAGCAGCTGCTGGCCGGTCAGCTGTTGTACGAGCTGCTGAGCAGCATCCTTAAGAGCAGGAGGCACATCATCCGCTGATGTTAATTGCAGCAGCAGACCTTTGAGTGTATCCTGTGCTTTAGCCAAGGCATCTTCAGCAGCCTGGAGAGCGGGCTGGGCAATCTGTGAAGCGTCCGGTCGGGTAACCGTATTCAGCAAGGCCGGATCATGTGCATGCAGTATATTCGGATGCTGTGCAGACATTGGTACTGCTGCAGTAGTTGGAACAATAATTGCCGGTGCCTGCGGTGCCACTGGAGCATTTGGAGCATCGGGTACCAGTGGAGTGGCAGCGGCTGGCGCTTGTCCGTTAACAGGTGTACTGCTCGCTGGTAATGGAGCTGTAGTACCAGCATTGGCAGTAGTACTAGGAACAGGCCCTCCTGTATTGGCAGGAGCAGGCTGGCGAGGATCTACATCAGGCTGCTGCGCCTGATTGGCTGGTCCAGGAGCGGCCGTTGTGCCTGCCTGCGCTTCCGCAGAAGCCGCAGTTGAGCCCGCAGTCAGCGTGAGTGCTGCGCGGACTGTCTGCTGCTCATATTCAGCTCCCAGGAGCTTCAGAACCTGTCCTACCCATGGAGCAGCCACTGTCGGCTTAGTCTGACCTGCAGCAGTGGAAGCTTGTGTTGATGAAGCTGCATTTTGCGCAGCTGATCCGGTATTACTGGATGCAGCGCGACTGGCAGGATCACTTTCCCCTTCGACTGATGCTGCCTGTGTACTTGTTGTACCGACATTTTGCAGCGGCGCATCCTGTCCTGCTGCCTGAGGCACCAGACTGTTGATCTGCTGAATGACATTTTGCAGCTTATTCAACAGTACAGCAGTTGTTCCGCCTGCATTGGCAGACTGTGCAGCGGGTGGAGTCGGAGAGGTCGTCATCCCCTTAGTGGCAGCCTCTGGTGTATCTGCAGCAGACGGAGCAGCAGATGAGGCAGCGGGATTGGCATTATTTCCATTAGTTAACGCACTCTGGGATGAGCCGCCGCCTTTGAGCTGGGTAGATGCAGACTGAAGCAGCTGCTCCATATTGCCCAGCATTTCGTGCAGCGGTGGACCGAACAACGCCTGATGCAATCCTGCAACACTCTGGCCTGTGACAGGCAGCCCTTTTTGCACAGCTACAGCTGCGGCTTGAACCCATTCTCCTACCGGAACAGCAGCAGGCTTCTGAGCAAGCGAAGTTTGTATATTTTTCACATTCTCCGGTGTTAAAGGGATACCTGATGTACGCATCTGGTTAATCATGGCCCGGTTATCTTTGGTGTCCGGGAGATTCATGGACTCCAGCACTTCTGCTGTAGAGGCAGCAGGCAGCTGTGCAGCAGGATTACCTGCAACCGGTTTGAGGACAGGCATGCCATCCTTGCCTGGAGGCTGTACCTGCAGCATGGTCGTCTCTCCCTGCTGAAGCGGTGTCTCGAGCTTGGCACGTACTTTGACACCCTGAATCTGTACGACTGCCTCCTGTCCGTCATCCGATATACTGGTTACCACTCCGCGGACCACCTGGCCTTCTTTTAATTCCATTTGCTTGGCTTCCCCCGGCTTGACATCACCCATCATCCCCCGGAATAGTGATCCGATATTCATCATCTAACCTCCTGTCTGTATTTATAAATAGGTATAGGGAACAATCCGTTCATGCTACATAGAACCGCTCCGGATTATTCGCCTTTGTATATTTATCGGTTACATACTGTCTTCCAATAAGTCAATGTCATATATACAGATATATACAAAAAGAACCCGATCTCTATAAAAGATTCGGGTTCTTCCCTAACCGTGTCTACGATAATATATGCAACATCGTAACCGATTCGCAGCAGGAAATCAACTATTTTCCTGCTGGATAATATGATTAATCAAAAAAGTGTCGGCTGCTCCAGCAGCAGATTGCCGAGGAAGCTGCGACGATGCAATGGCGTGACACCAAGCTCAAGGATACGCTCCCGGTGCAACTTGGTCGCATATCCCTTGTGACCGGCAATGCCGTAGCCCGGATACTGTTCTTCCCATTCTCCTGCACACAGCCGATCACGTGTTACCTTGGCAATAATAGAAGCTGCGGCGATACTGTGACTGTTGGCATCTCCCTTGATAATACTCTGCTGGGGAATCGGCATATCTACCGTTTCGGCATCCACCAGAATATAATCGGGTGCCACTGTCAGCTGCTGAAGTGCAATCTTCATCGCCAGGCGTGCAGCCTGTCTGATATTGATCTCATCGATCATTGCCGCATTGACATGGCCGACACCTACAGCAAGCGCCTGCTCCATAATTTGCGCATAGAGCTGCTCTCTTTTCTTGTCGGTAAGTTTCTTGGAGTCATTTACTCCCTCAATGATCAGCTCCTGCGGCATGATGACAGCTGCAGCTACCACATCCCCAAACAGGCATCCCCGGCCGACTTCATCGACACCGGCGATATGTTCATAGCCTGCTGACCAGCGTTCCCGTTCATAGTTCAACAGTTCAGACATGCCATAATCCTCCAATCATTTATGGAGTCTCCATGGAAATGCGGCCCATTTTGCCTGCACGGAATTCACGCAGGATAACTTTTGAAGCCTTCTCCAGATCGATACGTCCGCCGCTCATCAGACAGCCGCGCTTACGACCGATCTCTTCCATAATTTCCACGATATCATTTGGATTATCCAGATCCTGTGGTGGTTCTGACAGTTCAAAGCGTTCTGCGATATTTTTCCAGTAATATTCGCAAATGTACTTCATACCGAAATAAGCCACATCTTCGACATTGAGAATCTCTTCACGAATCGCTCCGGTTACAGCAAGACGGTAACCCACTGTCTGATCTTCAAACTTGGGCCACAGAATCCCAGGTGTATCGAGAAGTTCCATTTCCGTACCGACCTTGATCCACTGCTGGCCTTTGGTCACGCCTGGACGGTCTCCAGTAGCAGCAATACTTTTGCCTGCGAGTCGGTTAATCAGCGTCGATTTACCCACGTTCGGGATACCGACGATCAGTCCGCGCATCGGGCGCTGATTCATGCCTTTGGCAGCCCGTTTGTCGCGCTTTTCCTTGAGCAGCAGCTTGGAGCGTTCCGGAATCTCCTTGATTCCGTAGCCGCTGGCTGCATCAAGAGGCAGCACTTCATGACCTTGCTTTTTAAAATATTCTACCCATAATGCGGTTGTTGCCGGATCTGCCAGATCTGCTTTATTCAAAATAATCATTCTTGGCTTGCCCTGCAAAATCTCGTCAATCATCGGGTTGCGGCTGGATAACGGCAAACGCGCATCCAACAGTTCAATAACCATATCGATAAGCTTAAGCTTGTCTTCGATCTGGCGTCTTGCTCTTGTCATATGTCCGGGAAACCATTGAATGGTCACAGGTTTTCCCCCTAACTTCTAAAATTAATTTTGTGCGGCAGGTGCATCCTGATCGATCCATTCCGCATTGCTCAGCGGCCAGAAGATCACGTCAGCACGTCCAATAATATCTCCCAGCGGTACATAACCGATCATCCGGCTGTCCTGGCTGTTGGAGCGGTTGTCTCCCATTACAAATACATACCCTTCCGGCACTTTGCCATCCGGGAGCTGCTCTGTCGGGAAGTTGTTAATGTTATAATCGCTTCCCTGGGCATGTGCATTATCGATGGCTGCCTGAATGTACGGCTCGCTCATCACTTTTCCGTTCACCGTCAGCGTATCTCCTTCGACCTTGACGGTATCTCCACCCACAGCGATAACCCGTTTGATAAAGTCACGGTGCTGGGACGGAACTTTGAGTACGACCACTTCACCCGGCTTGGGATCGCGAATGTCGTACAGAATCTTATTTACAATAACACGTTCGCCGGTATGGAAATTAGGCTGCATCGAAGGCCCATCCACAATAAAAGGCTCAAAAAGGAACCAGCGGATCACAATGACGAGCAGCAGAGCTACAACAATCGCTTTGATCCATTCTTTGGCTTCGCTCTTCTTTTTGGGAGAAGCGGCTGCCGTCTCGGAATTGCTGCCTCCGTTTGTTGGTTCCTGAACTTCGGCAGACGGTGCTGCCTCAGCTTGATTGTTGGTTTGTTTTGAGTCTTGCTCCATAGATATGCCTTCTTTCCTGGTTGAATTGGCGCTTTGTATATGTACCATCCGGTAACATACAGGAGATTTCCCGGATGTTGTTACCAAGTACCTATACGATATCCTCTATCTATTTTACACACAATTTTGCAAAAACCAAATTTTGAAATAAGCTATTTGTCAAGCATTATCCCGGTTTTGCATTTTAGCCAGGCAGCCTTTGAAAATGATACAAAAAATCCCGTCTGCCGTCTTTTTGCAATTTGCACAATGAATCACAGTATAACTACCGATGCGGTAACGAATATCCTGACATACAAGCAATATCGTTGAGGCACGGGAGATGACTGCAATTCTGCAAAATCGCTTGTTCAAGACGGTCTGGCGGAATAGCAACTTTATTCTATAATCAAGCTGTAAACATCCTGTAAAAACAACGAAAAGGGCTTGTATGACCAAGCCCTTCTCTTCCGTATTCTCTGTAAGGATTAACGGCGCAGTTCTTTAATTCTCGCTGCTTTACCGCGCAGTTCACGAAGATAGTACAACTTCGCACGACGCACTTTACCACGGCGAGCCACGTCGATTTTATCAATTTTAGGAGAGTTTACTGGGAAAGTTCTTTCCACACCTACACCGTAAGAGATTTTACGAACTGTAAAAGTCTCACTGATGCCTCCACCTTGACGTTTAATTACTACACCTTCGAACAACTGAACGCGTTCGCGGGTTCCCTCAATTACCTTAACGTGTACTTTTAAAGTATCACCAGCACGGAAATTAGGAATATCCTTGCGCAGTTGATCTTGAGTAATCGCCTGAATGATATTCATCTATGACTTCCTCCTTCCACACAGATGTTCTTGCGACTCAGGGAGACCTTTTGTCTCCTCATCATTGTCTGCAGAGGACCACCAGATTCACACAACATTCGAATTATATCATAACTTTTCAGGTAATGACAAGCCCTTTTAAAGGGTTTGTCATTACATTTTTAGTATTTTATGATAATTAATTCTCCAATGACCATACATCCCTGATCAATGGCTCCACTTAACCGAAACGTTCCATGCGCAGCATTTTCTGTAGACTGTGCAAGCGGTCCAGCTCTTCACTGTAGCGGTCATAAGTAAGTCTGTCTTTTTCCATCACATTCAGACGTGCTGTCTTTTTGTGATCCATCATGCGGTCAAGCAGTTTGATGACGGTATTGCGGCCCGCGTAATCAGCGATAAAGTATTTTCTGCGCGGTTCTGCCTCCAGATACAGCAGATATTTAAATTCCGGCAGCAGCAGCCCGATAACCGAATCTGCCTCTGTATCGGTAAAACTGGCACTCAATATAGAAGCATAACCCTGACTGCGCAGATCGCTGCTGAGACGAGAAATCCACTCCGGCATGCTGTCGTCCTGTTGTTTATAAGAAGATGTCATGATACTACTCCTGTCTTTGTAGCCTTTCGTTAGCCGGATCATACGGTATGAAGCAGGCTGCCCTAAAGATGCAGCTTACTCTTACCTCTATTCATCGATAAAGCCTATCTGCTGCTGGATATCGTTATTCCACTTTATCGGTAGATTGCAGATTAGACTGCTGACGCAGCCACTGCTTTTCCTTTTCCGTCAATTCTGCTTGTTCCAGCAGATCGGGACGGCGCTGGAGCGTACGCAGCAGTGACTGTTCACGACGCCATTTCTCCACATTCGCGTGATGGCCGGACAGCAATACATCCGGTACCTTCATGCCTCGGAACTCGGCAGGACGCGTATAATGCGGATATTCCAGCAGACCGGTACTAAACGAATCGGTAACTGCGCTCGTCTCATTACCCAGTACGCCGGGCAGCAGACGTACCACACTGTCCACTACCGTCATTGCCGGCAGCTCTCCACCAGTCAACACATAGTCGCCAATGGAGATCTCATCCGTAACCAGATGCTCTCTAATTCGCTCATCATAACCTTCGTAATGCCCACAAATAAAAATCAGATGCTGCTCACGTGCCAGTTCTTCCGCCTTTTGCTGAGTAAATGTCTCGCCCTGCGGACACATCAGGATAATGCGCGGCTTGACTGCCGAAGACATATTAAGATCGACCGGATCGACTGCAGCCTGCTTTTCTTTTGGTTCTTCAGATGACAACTGCTTTTGAGCCAGCAAATCTTCCACTGCAGCGAAGATCGGATCTGGCTTAAGCACCATTCCCCCTCCACCACCATAAGGTGTATCATCCACTGTCCCATGCTTGCTGGTGGAATACGTGCGGAAATTCACCGCATTCAGCTCTACCAGCCCTTTGGCAGCCGCTTTGCCGAGAATGCTGGAGCCGAACACGCCAGTGAACATTTCCGGAAATAAAGTCAATACGTCGATCTTCATCATTCCAGCAGGCCTTCCATCACATGCACAGTAATCTTCTTCTCATCCACATTAATATCCAGTACCACGTCATGAATGTATGGGATCAGAATGTCTTTGCCTTTTGCCGGTTTGACCACCCATACGTCATTGGCACCCGGAGTAAGAATCTCTGTAATCACACCCAGAGATTGACCTTCATCAGTAACAACTTCGCAGCCGATAATCTCATGGAAATAATACTCGTCCTCTTCCAGTTCCACCGTATCATCTTTGGATACTTTAAGCACCCAGCCTTTGTATTTTTCTACGTCGTTGATATTGCCAAATCCTTTGAAACGGATAACATACATGTTTTTTTGCAAACGTGAAGACTGCACTTCTACCTGCTGGCTGGCACCTGTCTCTTCATGAACCATCTGCAGCTTGTTACCGGGTGCAAAACGTACTTCCGGGAAATCTGTATTCGGGTATATTTTGAGTTCTCCACGAATTCCGTGTGTATTTACAATTTTGCCTACCATCAACCATTGATCTGACATTGGTATTCTCCTTTGCTTACTGAAAGATGTTCTTGCTATTATAATCTGCCTGAGGCAGCATGAACTACAGCTTATTCTAACCAATATGTCTTGAATACTGCAAAAAATGTACGAAAAAAGGCTAGGATTCCTCCTAACCCTTTTTCGTATATTTTTAAGACATAATATCAACGGTAACCCGCTTATGTGTCTTAACTGCTGCAGAGGTAACAACGGTGCGGAGGGCCTTGGCGATACGTCCCTGCTTGCCGATAACTTTACCGGCATCGTCCGGATGGACGCTAAGTTCGTATACGATCAAGTTATCCTTCTCCACCACGTTTACCGACACATCTTCCGGATGATCTACCAGAGCCTTAGCAATAACCATTACTAATTGTTCCATCGTTGACCCTCCATGTGCCTCGCTGGTTAACCCAGACGCTGTCAGCTATTATTTTTGTTGTTTAAGCTCGTGAAATTTTTTCATCACGCCCGCTTTGCTAAGCAAGTTGCGAACAGTGTCAGAAGCTTGCGCTCCATCTTGAAGCCATTTCAAAGCTTTTTCTTCATCAATTTTAGTTACAGATGGTTCTGCAACCGGGTTGTAAGTACCGATTTCTTCGATAAAACGTCCATCACGAGGAGAACGGGAATCGGAAACAACGATACGGTAGAAAGGCGCTTTATGAGCACCGATACGTTTCAGACGAATGCGTACTGCCAAGAGAATTCACCTCCTTCAAATAATTCAAACTTCTATTTTACAGCCAGGCTGTTAAAATCAATTGAATACAGAGCGTTGTAATCACTGCGCTGCAGTTCCACCCGGTTTAACGGAATGGGAACTTCATGCCTCCGCCGCCTTTGCTCAGCTTCTGCATTTGTTTCATCATTTTGTTCTTGCCGCCTTTGGCGCTTTTCGGGTCCATCATATCCGAGAATTGCTTCATCATGCGGCGCATCTCATCAAACTGCTTGATCAGACGGTTCACTTCGGCTACGGAGGTTCCGCTGCCTGCTGCAATCCGTTTGCGTCGGCTGTGATTAATCACTTCCGGATGCTGTTTCTCCTGAACGGTCATGGAATGAACAATCGCTTCGATACGTCCAACCTGTTTATCATCGACTTGCAGGTTTTGCGTTTGTTTCATTTTGCCCATGCCAGGCAGCATATCCATAATTTGGTCCAGCGGACCGAGCTTTTTGACCTGATCCATCTGCTCCAGGAAATCCTCGAACGTGAACTCGGCGTTGCGCATTTTGCGCTCCATTTCCTTGGCCTTGTCCTCGTCGATATTCATTTGGGCTTTCTCAATCAAGGAGAGCATATCGCCCATGCCGAGAATACGGGATGCCATACGTTCCGGATGGAACACTTCCAGCGCATCCAGCTTTTCACCCAGTGTTGCAAACTTGATCGGACAGCCGGTAACTGCTTTGACGGACAATGCGGCACCACCACGGGTATCGCCATCCAGTTTGGTCAGTACCACACCGGTCAGCTGCAGCTGGTTGTTAAAGTTCTCTGCTACATTGACAGCATCCTGACCTGTCATCGCATCGACAACGAGCAGCACTTCATCCGGATTGGTCAGTTCGTGGATCTGACGAAGTTCATCCATCAGCTCCTCATCGATATGAAGACGACCGGCGGTATCAATGATTAGATAATCATTGTTGTTGTTCTTCGCTTCCTGAAGGGCCTGGCGTGCAATTTCTACCGGGCTCGTCTGATCTCCCATGGAGAAGACAGGGACCTTAATCTGTTCACCGAGCACCTGGAGCTGCTTGATCGCAGCCGGACGATAAATATCACCTGCTACCAGGAGTGGACGATGATTCTGCTTTTGCAGCATCCGTGCCAGTTTGCCGGAAGTGGTCGTTTTACCGGCACCCTGCAGACCGACCATCATAATAACGGTTGGCGGCTTGGTCGCTTTGGCCAGCTTGGACTGTGTACCGCCCATCAGCTCAGTCAGCTCTCTATTTACAATATCGATGATGACCATGCCCGGCGTGAAGCTTTCCATGACTTCTTTGCCGACTGCTTTTTCTTTGACTTTGGAAATGAATTCCTTAACGACTTTGAAGTTAACGTCCGCCTCCAGGAGAGCCAGTCGTACTTCACGCATTGCTTCAGCTACATCTTCATCGGATACTTTACCTTTACCGCGAAGTTTGCTGAATACATTTTGCAGCCGTGTCGTCAATCCTTCAAATGCCATGTGTCCTCACCTCGCTTCCATTTGGTTCTTGGCTAAGCTTTGTTGACAGCAGAGATGATGCAATCCACTGTTTGCTGCTCTGATCGTGTATTTATATAGTATACCGCATCCGGTTATGTAGTACTAATCCGGCCAAGCGATGTTTTCATTATTGATCGATGTTACAGTCGGTCAATGCTTTCCAGATGATCCATGATCTCCAGTGCTTCTGCCTGGTGCTGATCATTCAGTCCGCTCTGATGAAGCGCAGCTTTAAGCTTCTCCAGTTCCTTGACCCGCTGATAATGCTTGTCCATCAGTCCAAGCTTTTGTTCGTACATTTCCAGAACCTGTTCCGCACGCTTGATGTGCTCATATACCGCCTGTCGGCTGATATTGAACTCGGCCGCAATCTCACCGAGGGAATAGTCATCGTGGAAATAATATTTAAGGAACATTTGCTGTTTTTCGGTCAGCAGCAGTTCATAAAAGTCAAACAGTAAATTAATCCGGTTCGTTTTCTCGAGCCGATTCTCCTGACTCATCCGGGACACTCCCTCCGTCAAGGAAAAACACTTTACAGCACATCAACGTTTTATATCATATCGAAAATGAAATGAGATGTCAAGCATTTCACCTTAACATTTATTCATAAAAAAATCCCGCTGTAAAAAGCGGGATTTTTCAAGCCTTGGATAAGGTGAATCCGAGTCATTGGACTGCATATCAACTGCCCAAAAATAACTGCTTTCTGCCGGGCTATCGATCTATTGTTAACGAAGCGGCAGCAGATAAAACAGCACGGCAAAGAAATGAAGAATACTGCCGACCAGTACAAACAGATGCCAGACGGCATGATGAAAAGGAAAGCCCCGCCATACATAAAATACGGTGCCGAGTGTATACATCAGACCTCCGATGATCAACAGCGTCATGCCTCCCGGCGCCAGTGATGCCGTGAGTGGTCCCCAGGCGATCACAATCAGCCAGCCCATTAATAGATAAAAAACGGTCGACATAAACAGGAACCGTTTGACAAAGTAGGCTTTGAACGCACAGCCGAACAATGCAATTCCCCAGACGACTCCGAAAATACTCCAGCCGAGCGTTCCTTTGACTGCAAGCAGCATAAATGGTGTATACGTTCCTGCAATAAACAGATAGATGGCTGAATGGTCGAAGATTTCGAATAAATCTTTGGCTTTTCCGTCCTTAAAACCGTGCACCAGTGTAGAACTGATATACAACAGCAGCATCGTGATGCCATAAATCGTGAAGCTCACGATATGCCATGGCGTTCCCTTCAGACTGGCAAATGTAATCAGTATGGCGAGCGCAGCGATACTGAGAACTGCTCCAATCCCATGAGTAACCGCATTAGCAATCTCTTCTCTGCGCGTATAAGTGTACGTATTCGCCATAATTCACTTCCTCTCTTCGTTTTCCGTATCCAATTCCCTATTCTGTCTCTATGCAAGCCCTGTGTCCTTTAGCCCTCAGCAGTATGATTCGTTACGCCGGGGAGTCTATTAACGTACATCCGAATTGTAGATACTCTATTCATTGTAAACCTATTTGTCCTGACATTCCACCCGGGCCTGTTTCTCGGACGAGCAGCAGCTAACGGAGTATATCGCTATTACTCGGCTGCGTCTTCCTTCTCCGCCTCTTCTTCCGCCTGAATCAGCCCGGCGAACAGCGCATGAACAAACTGCTCACTGTCAAATGGCTGCAGATCGTCGATCTTCTCACCGAGACCGATAAATTTAACCGGCAGATTCAGCTCTTGACGGATTGCCACCACGATACCACCCTTGGCCGTACCGTCCAGCTTGGTCAGCACGAGACCGGTCACGCCGCTTTTCTCGCCGAACAGCTTGGCCTGGCTGAGCGCATTCTGGCCTGTCGTTGCATCCAGTACCATCAGTACCTCATGCGGCGCATCCGGAATCTCCCGCTGAATGACGCGGAAAATCTTATTCAACTCTTCCATCAGATTCGTTTTGTTTTGCAGACGGCCGGCGGTATCGCACAGCAGTACATCCACACCACGCTGCTTGGCCGCACGAACCGCATCATACATAACAGCTGCCGGATCGGAACCGGACTGCTGCTTGATTACTTCTACGCCAGCACGCTGTCCCCATACTTCCAGCTGTTCGATCGCTCCAGCACGGAATGTATCACCGGCAGCAAGCATGACTTTTTTGCCTTCCTGTTTGAAGCGGTGAGCCATTTTGCCAATAGTGGTCGTTTTACCAACACCATTGACACCGACAAACAGAATGACGGTAATCCCGCTTGGGTTGGTGTTCAGTCCAGGATTGTCATCTCCGCGCAGCAGTTCGGTCAGCTTCTCGGACAATACCGGCTGCAGATCGGCTGCATCCTCGATACGTCTCTTCTTCACTTCTACCCGCAGATCATCGATCAGTGCCATAACCGTATTTACACCGACATCGGCACCGATCAGAATCTCTTCCAGTTCTTCGTAGAACTCCTCATCAATCTTTTTGCGGCGGATAACCAGATCGGATACTTTCTCGACGAATCCTTTCCGCGTTTTCTCCAGACCGTCACGGAACTGCTTGGTGACTGTTTCTGTTTTTTGGGAAATGCTTTCTTTTAGTTTCTTGAAAAAGCTCATAGAATGCCTCCATTGGTTTATGCTTGAATAGGATTGAATATCATTGCTTTATTGGAAAACAGGCTGATCAGAAACTCAGGCAATATCCGCTTCCTCGATATCATCCAGACGGACGGATACGAGCTTGGATACACCGCCTTCCTCCATGGTCACGCCATACAGCACATCCGCTTCTTCCATGGTACCTTTGCGGTGGGTAACCACGATGAACTGGGTCTGGCCGGAGAATTCGCGCAGATACTGAGCAAAACGCACCACATTCGCTTCATCCAGTGCCGCCTCTACCTCATCCAGTACACAGAACGGAACCGGCTTGACCTGCAAAATAGCAAACAGCAGTGCCATAGCGGTCAGTGCACGCTCTCCACCGGACAGCAGCTGCAGATTTTGCAGCTTTTTGCCTGGCGGCTGGGCGACGATATCGATCCCTGTCTCCAGCATACGCTCCGGGTCCGCCAGTACCAGATCAGCACGTCCTCCACCAAACAGCTTGGAGAATACAGTGCCGAACTGTCCGCGAATTGCTTCAAAGGTATGCTTAAAGCGCTTGGACATCTCATCGTCCATTTCCTTGATCACCTGATACAGGGCGGTCTTAGCTTCAATCAGATCATTCTGCTGCTCGGACAGGAATTCATAGCGTTCATTGACACGCTGATATTCCTCGATCGCACCCAGGTTCACTTCACCGAGCGCTGTAATCTGCGCTCGTAGTCCGCGTACATCCTGCTCGGCGATCTGCAAATCTTCCGGCAGTTCATAGCGCTGCTTGGCCATCTCGTAGGTCAGTTCATAATCTGCCTGCAGCTTAGCCAGAATATTCTCCAGCTCCACATCGAGACGATTGACCTGGATCTCTGTTTTACGCAGTTCGTCTTCTACGGTCTTGAGTTCGTTGCGCTGCTCACGGGTTTTGTTTTCTTCCTGCTCCAGCTTTTGCTGCAGCCGTGTTCGTTCCGCACGCTTGAGCTCCAGCTCTTCACTCGTCTCTGTACGCTTGCGGCGCAGACGAATCAATTCTTCCTGCTGGCGCTGCTGCTCACGGCTGTTTTTCTCCATATCCTTATCAATGGCAGCCAGCTGCTCCCGATTGCTTTCCAGTTCACGTCCGTAGTCCTGGGACTCTTCCTGGGTACGGGACATTTGCTCTTCCAGCGAGAAGATTTCCTGGCTAAGCTTACCCTGACGGATTTTGAGATCAGTTACTTTCTCCTGAAGCTCTTCTTTCACCGATTCATTGGATTTGCGTGCCTGCTCGGCCGCCTGGATATCCGACTGGATTTGCTGTTCCTGCTGCTGCAGCTCTGCCAGTTTCTGCTCGGCTTCCTTGCGTGATTTGGCAATCGCAGCAAGCTCTTCATTGTAGGTTGTCTTCTCCTGGCCATACAGCTCATACTGCTCATTCACATGACGGAACTCATGCTCCAGCTGCTTGAGCTCACCGGCCGCCTGCTGCTCTTCATTACGTTTGCGGTCACCTGCGGAGCGCAGTTGATCCAATCGGTTCTCGGTATCCTGCAGACGCTGACGCATCTGTTGAATCTCCTGATGCAGACGCTTGATCTGCGCTTCACTCTCGATGATCTGTTCACCGAGCTGATCCAATTGACGCTTGCGTCCCAGCAGATTGGTATTTTTCTTGTGCTGGCTTCCGCCTGTCATCGAACCGCCGGCATTGACCACATCACCTTCCAGTGTAACAACGCGATAACGATAACTCAGCTTGGCCGCGATGCGGTTCGCCTGCTCCAGTGTCTCGGCAATAACGACACTGCCGATCAGACTGCCGACGATGGATGCATACCGGTCATCGTAACCGACCAGCTCTGCCCCGATCCCTACGAAACCTTCTGCACTCTCAGCCAGACGCTTGTCGCTTTCCTGGATACGGCGTGGACGAATAACGTTCAGCGGCAGGAAGGTAGCCCGGCCCAGCTGACGCTGCTTCAGAAAAGCAATCGCCTGGCGGGACGTCTCCTCATTCTCCATAACCACATGCTGAACGGAAGCGCCCAGTGCAGTCTCCATCGCCTGCTCCAGATGCTCCGGTACACGAATCAGTTCAGCGACGGCTCCATGTACGCCAGCCAGCTGGTTATTGCGGGAAGCTTTGAGCACTTCCTTGACTCCGAGCATAAAGCCTTCGAAGTCTTCCTGCATCTCCTGCATCGTATCACGCCGGGAAATA
The DNA here is from genome assembly GCF_000971965.1 of Paenibacillus wulumuqiensis. Classification (GTDB taxonomy): domain Bacteria; phylum Bacillota; class Bacilli; order Paenibacillales; family Paenibacillaceae; genus Saccharibacillus; species Saccharibacillus wulumuqiensis. The sequence continues at coordinate 135,043 of NZ_LAQP01000013.1, read as the reverse complement.
AGCGCTTCACGCCGCTGTTCCCATTTACGGATAGAGCTTTGCATTTCTTCGCCGGACTTTTGCAGTGCATGCAGCTGTTCGCTCTGCTGGATATAATCGGTCCGCACCTTGGCAATTTCCTTGGCTAATTTATCCATAAGAGTCGTCAGTGCAGCCTTGCTGTCTTCCAGGCGTTTCTTCTCATCTCGCCATTTGCCTGACTCGCTCTCTGCACGCACCATACGGCGCTGCGTCGCTTCAGTCTGCTGATCGGCATAACGGATCTCGTTACGCATCTGTGCCATCGTATTCATCAGTTCCAGCAGGTCACCCTTGAGGCTCTCCTCCTGATTCTGCTGAATCCCTCCGTTGATTCCGGTCAGACGCTCTTCTTCACTGGACAATGTCTGCTGCAGCTGGGACAGCTGCTCATTCAGTTCAGCCAGTCGGGTCTGCAGCTGCTCGGTCTCACCGGTACGCTGGCTGGTCCGTTCTTCACTGCGCTCCAGTGCTGCTCCCAGCTGTTTGCGATTATTTTCCAGATTGTGACGTCGTTCCTTGAGCAGTTCTCCCAGGCCTTCGGCTTTCTCGGTCTGCTCGCTGTATTGCAGCAGCAGTTCCTGAAGCCGCTCTACCGCTTGCTCCGCTTCACGCAGGGCCCCACGTTCATTTTCCAGCTTGGCATCATGACCGGCAACGACAGCTGCCAGCGCCTGCTGGGCAGTTTCCAGCTCTTTGAGCTTGTCCCCAGCCAGACTCCATGCGCTGTGAATACGTTCAATCTCATGGACATAGAGCGATATTTCTTTATGTTTCAGTTCTTCTTTGAGCTCCTTGTAGTGAAGCGCTTTGGCCGACTGCTCCTTGAGCGGGCCGATCTGATCTTCCAGCTCATGCACCAGATCATGGATACGCAGCAAATTCTGCTCAGTGTCGTCCAGCTTGCGGACAGCATCCTTTTTGCGAGACTTGTATTTGACAATACCGGAAGCTTCCTCAAAAATACCCCGCCGGTCTTCCGAACGGGTACTGAGTATCTCCTCGATCCGTCCCTGCCCGATAATAGAATAGGCTTCTTTACCGATACCGGTATCCATAAACAGCTCGGTAATGTCCTTGAGACGGCAAGTCTGCTTGTTGATCAAATATTCGCTGTCTCCGCTGCGATGTACACGTCGGGTCACGGTTACCTCGTTAAAATCAAGCGGCAGCGCCTGATCTTCATTATCAAGCGTCAGCGAAACTTCGGAATAGCTGACTGCCTTGCGCGAGTCACTGCCTGCAAAGATAATATCTTCCATTTTGCCACCACGAAGGGACTTGGCACTCTGTTCACCGAGTACCCAACGGATGCCATCGGATATATTACTTTTGCCGCTGCCATTGGGTCCGACCACAGCCGTGATCCCTTTGACAAACTCCATTTCCGTCTTGTCGGCAAATGATTTAAAACCGGATAATTCAATTCTTTTCAGGAACATAATTCGTGTTCACCTCTACTGCTATTGTAGCATAATTACCTGCTGTTCCATCAATGGAAAAAGAGCAAAAAGCGGTCGTGCCTCTTGTACTCCTCAAGGGGACTATGACTGCTCTTTGCTCTTTGTTTGTCCTGTAATTGTCAGAAAAGAGAATGTTATTTCAGCTTCAACCGGTTCAGTGCAGCAGACGCCGCGCGTTGTTCCGCTTCTTTTTTGGAGCGGCCTGATCCCTGGCCAAGACTCTCTTCTCCCATATATACTTCCGAGACAAACTCCCGCTCATGGGCAGGACCTTTTTCCTCGACGATACGGTACTCCAAAACGCCCATATTGTGATGCTGGGTAAGTTCCTGCAGTTCCGTCTTGAAGTCCATCATCTGGAACTGGCCACCGGGCGATATGCTTGAGAATACATACTTATCCAGGAAAGATTTTACTGCATCGAGACCCTGATCCAGGTACAACGCTCCGATAAAAGATTCAAATACATCGGCGAGCAATGCCGGACGCTGACGCCCGCCTGTCAGTTCTTCTCCTTTACCGAGCAGAACATAACGTCCAAAATCAAGTGATTCCGCAAACTTTACCAGGGAAGGCTCACAGACGATCGCTGCACGCAGCTTGGTCAGTTCGCCTTCCGGACGTTCGGGATATTCATTGTACAGATACTCCGACACCGTCAACTCCAAAACCGCGTCTCCCAAAAACTCCAGACGTTCATTATCCTGATGCTGACTGAAGCGATGTTCATTCACATACGATGCGTGTGTGAATGCCTGTTTGAGCAGCTGGCGGTTATGAAACTGAATTTGAATTTGTTGCTGTAGCTGTTTCACATCTCCGTTCAAGAAACTGACTCCTTACGCTTCAAATTTCTTCAGGATGATCGAGGCATTATGTCCCCCGAATCCAAAAGAGTTGGACATTACTACATTCAAATTGGCCTGACGTGGTTCATTCGGTACATAATCAAGGTCACATTCTGGATCCTGATCGTGTAGATTGATCGTTGGCGCAATAATCTGGTTCTGCAGAGACAATGCACAGATCAGCGCTTCTACCCCGCCGGCTGCGCCAAGCAGATGGCCGGTCATGGATTTGGTGGAGCTGACAGCAATCTTGGCTGCATGCTCGCCCAGTGCCATTTTGATCGCACGGGTCTCCGATTTGTCACCTACCGGTGTAGATGTACCGTGAGCATTGATGTAATCAATGTCTTCCGGCTGAATGCCTGCTGTGCGGATCGCCATTTTCATACAACGGGCCGGTCCATCCGGATCGGGTTCTGTCATATGGAATGCGTCTGCACTCAGACCATAACCAATAACCTCTGCATAAATGTGAGCACCGCGCTTTTGCGCATGTTCCAGAGATTCGAGAATCAGTATGCCTGAACCTTCACCCATTACGAATCCGTCACGTCCTGTATCAAATGGACGACTGGCTGCAGCCGGGTCATCATTGCGTGTGGACATGGCGCGCATCGAACAGAAACCTGCGAGTCCGGTAGGACGAATCGTCGCTTCCGCTCCGCCGGTAATCATTACGTCCGCTTCACCGCTCTGGATGAATTTGAACGCATCTCCAATCGCATGACTGCCGCTTGCACATGCCGTAACAGGTGCTACGTTAGGGCCTTTGGCTCCGTGAACGATCGATACATGACCGGAAGCCATGTTCGCGATCATCATCGGGATGAAAAATGGACTGATGCGTTTTGGACCTTTTTCCAGCAAAATGCTGTGCTGATCTTCAAACGTGCCCAGACCGCCAATACCGGAGCCGATAATCACGCCGACACGTTCAGGATCTGTATCTTCACGTACATTCAGCTTGCTGTCTTTCAGCGCTTCCGCTGTAGCCGCTACCGCGAATTGTACGAAACGATCGAGCTTGCGTGCCTCTTTGCGTTCCATATATTCTTCCGGGTTGAAATCATGAACCTGTGCGGCGATTTTCGTTGGATAATCGCTCACATCAAATCCTTCAATCGGTGAAATGCCGGACTTGCCGGCCATCAAGTTATTCCAAAATGTATCTTTATCCTTGCCCAGAGCTGTCATCACTCCGAGACCTGTAATTACCACTCTATGCTTCAAACACATTCACCTCATATCGACTGCATGTGTATATTTTGTATTCACTCCGATAGACGCCAAAAATGTGGAGAAGTCCCGACCTGCAGTATATCGCAGGTAACGGGACTTATGATCCTTAGGTATGAGATTGTATGTAGTTCACAACTTCACCTACGGTCGTAATTTTCTCCGCGTCTTCATCAGAAATTTCCAGGTCGAATTCATCTTCCAATTCCATAACGAGTTCCACCACATCGAGGGAATCTGCGCCAAGGTCATCTTTAAAAGAAGATTCAAGCTTGATATCAGCCTCGTCAGCGCCTAAACGGTCGATAACGATGCGTTTTACACGCTCCATAACATCAGACATCCGGTTCACCTCCTCTTCCAAGTATTATACGAAAATTGCAGATAAAAATCTATATAAGCATCTGTAAGAATGCTCTATATATTACATGTACATTCCGCCATCCACATGCAGGGTCTGACCTGTCATATAGGAAGCAGCTGGTGATACCAGGAAGGACACTACCTGAGCAATCTCTTCCGGCTGTCCAAGCCGTCCCAGTGGAATGGTATTCAGAATGCCGGCACGCTGATCTTCGTTCAGTTCATCTGTCATGTCGGTAGCGATAAATCCTGGCGCTACACAATTGACAGTGATTCCGCGCGAAGCGAGCTCACGGGCCGCAGATTTGGTCAGGCCAATTACGCCTGCTTTGGCTGCTACATAGTTGGCCTGGCCCGGATTACCCTGAACACCGACCACGGAAGAAATGTTGACGATCCGGCCATAACGCTGCTTCATCATCGGGCGTGTCACTGCTTTGAGGCAGTTGAATACGCCTTTGAGATTCGTCTCGATGACCTGATCAAATTCATCTTCCTTCATGCGCATAATCAGATTATCACGCGTGATGCCTGCATTGTTGATCAGAATATCCAGTCGGCCAAATGTATCATTGACCTGTTTGACCATGGCCTCTGCCTCATCGGTCTTGCCGACATTGGCTTGAATGGCAATAGCTTTTACACCCATGGCTTCGATCTGGCTTACGGTTTCATTGGCAGCAGACTCACTGCCCGCATAGTTGACGGCTACGTCGGCACCGGCAGCAGCCAGTGCAAGCGCAATACTGCGTCCAATACCACGGGATGCTCCTGTTACCAGTGCAACCTGCCCTTGAAGCGGTTTACTGTTTTCCATACATTCCTCCCTCTCCTGGTACGATTCGTAATTGATGCTGCATGGTTATCAAGTCAAGCCTGTATCAGGCGTCAACTTCAATAGTTTCCAGGCTTTCCAGACTGTTAATGTTAATGAGTCGTACATTTTTATCTGTCTTTTTGATCAGGCCTGTCAGTACATTGCCCGGTCCAATCTCGATAAATGTATCCACACCTTCATTAATAAGGTAGCGAACACTGTCTTCCCATAATACAGGAGAATACACCTGTTCTACCAGCAGCGAACGGATATCATCACCCGACGTCACCTGACTGGCTGTTACATTGGCTACAACCGGAATTGCTGCATCTTGAATCTGTACTTCCTGCAGACGCTCGCCGAGACGTTCGGCTGCAGGCTTCATCAGGGAAGAATGGAAAGGTCCACTCACTTCCAGTGCAATCGCACGCTTGCCGCCGATCTCCTTGACCCGGCCGGCAACCGCATCGACGCCTTCCCGGGAACCCGATACAACGATCTGTCCCGGACAGTTGACATTGGCCAGCTCTACCGCATGACCGTCGGCTGTAATCTCTGCACACAACGCTGTCAGCGCTTCGCGTTCCGCACCCAGTACGGCTGCCATGGCACCCTGGCCGGCAGGAACAGCCTGTTCCATAAATTGTCCGCGAGCACGGACAATCGCTACCGCATCCTCAAAGGACAGTGCACCAGCCGCTACAAGAGCGCTGTATTCGCCAAGGCTATGCCCTGCCACATAATCCGGCTGGATATTGCGGGCTTTGAGTGCTTCCAGCAGCGTGATGCTGGCTGTCAGCAGTGCAGGCTGCGTATTGGCTGTCTGCTTGAGTTCTTCTTCCGGACCTTCAAAAGCGAGTGTACTGATAGGAAAACCAAGCACTTCATCAGCCTTGTTGAAATACACTGCCGCTTCCGGCATTGCATCATACACATCCTTGGCCATGCCTGCTTTTTGTGCTCCCTGTCCGGGAAACACAAATGCGATTTTACCCATTCGGAATAACCTCCTGAAATCCGTTGATTATATTTGGTCGTTCATTTGCTGTCATGCTTATGCAGTTCTAATACTAACACGATCACCCGTTACCATACCAGCACGGATGCTCCCCATGTCAGACCGCCGCCAAAACCGACCATAACGACACGGTCGCCTTCGCTAATGCGACCCTGTTCTACCGCCTCTACAAGAGCCAGCGGAATGGAAGCTGCGGATGTGTTGGCATAGTTCTGCACGTTGACCATTACACGGTCTTCGCTCAGGTTCAGACGCTCCATGGCGGACTGGATAATGCGCACGTTCGCCTGATGAGGAATGAACAGATCGATATCATCCTTGGACATTTCCGCTTTGCGCAGCACTTCTTCGGTCGCTGTCCCCATTACACGTACCGCGAACTTGAATACTTCACGTCCGCTCATCTGGATAAAATGCTGCTTGGCTTCCAGTGTCTCTGCGGAGGCTGGTGTTCTGGAACCGCCAGCCGGCAGTTTCAGCAGTTCGCCGCCTGCACCTTCAGCGCCCAGATCAAATGATTTGAATCCACGCCCTTCGCCAACTTCACCGATCACTACCGCGCCGGCTCCATCGCCGAACAGTACGCAGGTATTGCGGTCGGTGTAGTCCGTAATCCGGGACAGTGTATCCGCACCGATGATCAGGGCATTTTTGTACATGCCCATCTGCAGCATGCTGGTCGCTGCTGCCAGCGAGTAGACAAACCCCGAACAGGCGGCAGACAGGTCAAACGCTGCTGCTTTCTTGGCTCCAAGCTTTTCCTGCAAAATGCAGGCGGTGGAAGGGAAAGACATATCCGGCGTAATCGTCGCAATCACGATCAGATCCAGCTCTTCTGCCGTAATGCCTGCAGAAGCAATCGCCTTGACAGCCGCTTCATAAGCCAGATCCGAGGTCGCCTGATCCGGTGCAGCGATATGACGCTCACGGATACCGGTACGGCTGACGATCCATTCGTCATTCGTATCGACCATTTTCTCCAGATCAGCATTGCTTAATATTTTCTCAGGAACATATTTTCCTGTTCCGATAATTCCGATAGGCAAAACGCTCATATAGGTCACTCTTTTCTCGCTAATTTCCATGATGGATAGAATCTGCAAAAATGTGCAAATGGCAATTCAACAAAAACCTATTGTATAACTTCTTTGGAAATGTTGGCAACCAGTCCGCTGCTAACCGCTACTCTGGCCTGGCGTACAGCGTTTTTGATCGCACCCGCATCGGAAGAACCGTGACTTTTGACAACCAGTCCGTTCAGTCCGAGCAGTGGTGCACCGCCATGTTCCTTATAATCCAGTGTATCCTTGAGACCGCGCAGTTCAGGCATCAGCACGGCTGCCGCCAGCTTGTTCTTGAGCGATCGGGTAAAACTATCCTTAAGCAGGGAGAAAATCGCCGAAGCGGTTCCTTCCATGGACTTGAGCAGAATATTTCCGGCAAATCCATCGCATACGAGAACATCGCATACGCCGTTCAGAATATCCCGCGCTTCTACATTGCCCACGAAATTGATCGGCAGTGCTTCAAGCAGCGGGAAAGCTTCTTTGGTCAGCTCGTTGCCCTTTTGAGCTTCGGTGCCGACATTCAGCAGGCCGATACGGGGATTCGCTACACCCTGTACCTTTTCCCGGTAAATGCTGCCCATCAGCGCGTACTGTGCCAGATGTTCGGGCTTGGCATCCATATTGGCACCCAGATCAAGCGCCAGTACGCCCCGGCCGTCAATGGTCGGAATCATCGGCGCCAGTGCCGGCCGCTCGATGCCTGCCATACGTCCGACGACGAGCAGACCTGTCGTCATCAATGCCCCGGTATTACCGGCGGAAATCATCGCGTCCGCTTCATTGTCCTTGACCATGCGGCCTGCGACGACCATTGAAGAATCCTTTTTGCGTCGAACGGACTTAACCGGTTCATCATCCGGTTCAATTACTTCGGACGCATGTACAATCCGGAGATTGGAAGGAATCTCGGACAGCAGGGATCGCATCCGCTGCTCATCACCAACCAGAATAATCTCCGTATCTTTCCATTCTTTTGCTGCCTGTAATCCGCCTAAGACATTGCTGTCTGGAGCATGATCTCCCCCCATCGCGTCAATCGCGATTCGCATGATCAAGTCCTCCTTCGTCGTGTTCTTCCCCGTCTGACCGGTAAATCACAAAGTTCCCCTGAAATACCATTTCTTCTCCCACATATGTCAGCACCTCTACCCGGGCTTTGCCTCTGCGTGTCGTGCCGGACTGTACATAGGCTTTGGCAATACATTTCTCTCCAAGATTCACCGGACGCACAAACCGCAAATCCGCTGAAGCGGTCAGAGCGATCGCATCGTTAATGACAGCTACCGCCAACGAGTTGGCCTGGGCAAAAATGTGGTGGCCCCGGGCAATATGGTTACGCGAGAATACATGCTCCTCACGAATCTCAAAAATGGAAATACCGCTCTTGTCCAGCTGCAAATCAACAACTTCCCCGATAACTTCATCGAGCGGCAGTGACTTGACCTGATCGTAGGAGCGTTCAGCCATCAGCTTCATCCGCTCCCGCAGCTCGGGAATGCCCAGCTCCATCCGGTCCAGACGAATCGTCTGAATGCTTACCTTCAGCTGGCGGGTCAGTTCCTGATCCGTAACAAATGGATTATCATCGATAATTTTGACGAGCCGCTGCTGCCGCTGCCTTTTGGGCAAACGTTCGATGGCCACACACCTCCCTTGTTGGCTACTGCTTTGATGCTGTAATGACATCCGAATGATGCCATGCTGCTGTTGTAAACCTATATGTAAACCTGTTGGTTTTGTTTTAGAACCTGGTACTAAGAATGTAGTATAAAGCATATTTCCGCAAAAAGAAAGAGGCAGTGCAATCTTCTTCCCTAAATCCATATGCCACAAGGGCTGAGGGGTTTTATTGCCTTCCAAACATGCACTCCAGATGACAGGAATATCCCCATAATCTGCCTGCAAAACAAAAAAGTAGTACTCCATCAAGTGATGAAGTACTACTTTTGCGAAAGACTATTGTTGTACAATCTCTCTTTGTTTGTAAGTTCCGCACACTTTGCACACGCGGTGAGATAATTTCATTTCTCCGCAGTTTTCGCATTTTACCATACCTGGTACTGCCAATTTAAAGTGTGTACGACGTTTGTCACGGCGTGTCTTGGAAGTTCTCCGTTGAGGTACTGCCATCGTTCCCACCTCCTTCATCTAATTGAATGCCATTTAACACTCTGAATACAGAGTTATCAAATCATTTGAAAAAATCCTTAAGTCCTGCCAGCCTAGGATCAATCGGCCGGTTATCGCAATCACAATCCTGTTCGTTCAGGTTGACTCCACATGTCGGGCACAGTCCCTTGCAATCATCCTTGCATAGAACTGCCGCCGGCAAATCCATTAAAGCAGCTTCTTCCAGATAAGGTTGAAGATCCACAGTATCACTCTTCACATATACTGCATCATCTTCCTCGGCTACGTTCTCCGGTTCTTCGCCGTGTCTGATCTCCTCATGAACTTCAACATCAAGATGAAGATCCACAGGTCTCAGACAGCGGGCACACGCCATCTGTAAGTCAAGCTTCAACGTTCCGTTCACATCAACAGCCTGATCTACACTGTACTTCGCTTTTACATCCACATGTAAAGGTGAAGCTGACAGGATATCATTACGTCCGCTTTTTACAAAGCCGGAATCAAGTGTCTGATGAAACTCTATAGGCTGATCGCTCTGCGCCATTTTTCTAAATTGGAATTGCATCATTATCACTCCAAACAAACAAAAATTATTATACCGATTAATGACTCTTTTTGTCAACGTATGATTTATTAATTCAGTATAATGATATCGTAAACGTATCATTTATAATAGAATCTACAAATTGCACATACGATTTATTTTACCATATTTTTACCCAAAAGAGGAGAGATTTTATGAAAGTTGCCGGCATTATTGTAGAATATAATCCGCTTCATAACGGACATCTGCTGCATATACATAAAACACGTGAACTGACGGGCTGTGATGCCGTTGTGGCCGTCATGAGCGGGGGCTTTACCCAGCGCGGCGAACCGGCGGCTTTTAGCAAATGGGCGCGGGCGGAGATGGCACTGCGCTGCGGATGTGATCTGGTGATCGAGCTGCCTTCTGTCTATGTGGTGCAGCCTGCAGAATGGTTTGCCTACGGTGCGGTTTCTCTGCTGGAAGCGACCGGAGTGGTTGATCAGCTGGTATTTGGCAGTGAAGCCGGTTCGCTGCTTCATCTGAATGCCCTAGCTGATCTTCTGACAGACGAACGGCCTGAATTCAGGCAGAGACTGCAGGATGCGCTAAAGGAAGGACTGAGCTACCCTGCAGCGGTCAGTCAGGCTGCCGGTGCGGCAGAAAGCATCTCATCGGAAGCGGCAGCCATGTTAAGCGAACCCAATAATACACTGGGGCTTCAATATCTGATTGCTCTGAGGCGTCTGAACAGTTCCATCGTACCCGGTACCATTCAGCGGGAAAAGTCTCATTATCATGATCCGCAGCCTGTGCATGAACAGATTGCCAGCGCAACGGCGATTCGTAATCTGCTCATGGAGCAGCCGGATCGGGCCGCTGCCTATATGCCTGCAGAAGTCATGCGCATTATCCACAATGAGACCGAGTCCGGACGCGGGCCGGCTCACATCAATGACCTCTGGCAGCCGCTGCTGCAGACGATAGCCACTGCTACACCTGCCCGCTTGGCTGACTATTATGATATGAATGAAGGACTGGAACACCGTCTGCTGTCCAAATTGACGTCCCTGACAGATTGTTCGGTGACCGGACTGCTGGACAGCCTCAAGACCCGGCGATATACATACGCCCGACTGCAGCGGCTGATCGCCCATCTGCTGCTCGGCCACCGGCGGACCGAACTGACGGAAGCCACCCTGCAGGACGGTCCCGGCTACCTGCGTGTGCTTGGCTTTACCGAACATGGACGCCAGCTGCTCAAATTAATGAAGAAAACGTCCACTTTGCCTGTGATTACCCGTCCAGCCGATACGGACCATCCGCATATGGAGATGGATATCCGGGCGACCGTAATGCAGGCGTCTGCTTTTGCTTCACAGGATGCTCGTCAACTGTATTCCGATTATTATCGTGCTCCGATCAGAGTCTAGAGAGTACATCATTTATGGATATATATGAATCCTATTGCCGTACAGAAAAAGCATCGTCACGAATGACGATGCTTTTCAGTATACCTGTGCAGCGTAGTGCAAAAAGCCTGCTGGAAGCTCACTGACTGTTTAAAATTAGTTTAACCTTTTGCAGGCAGACGATCCAGTTCACGGAGTGCATCATCCAGCGTCTTCACCGGAATCAGTCGCATGGTGGAATGCATCTTTTGCAGCTGCTTCTGAGCATCCGGATAATTCCCCTGGGGAACAAAGAAAATCTCGGCTCCTTTTTCCTGGGCAGCCACTACTTTGTGCTGGACGCCGCCAATCACGCCGACATTGCCCTGAACATCGATTGTTCCTGTGCCGGCGATCCGGTAGCCTTTGCTGAGGTCTCCGTCTGTTAGCTGATTGTAAATCTCCAGCGTGAACATCAATCCCGCCGAGGGACCTCCAATGCTCGTACTGGCAAAGTGAACTTCATGCGCCGGATCATCCGGCGTGACCTTTTGCACTTCGCCAATCGATACGCCAAACCCAACACGTGACTTGCCGCTGGCATCCCGGAAGCTTTTGAGTGTAATCTGCTGCTCCACTGTCGTACCTGCACGGTCAAAAGTAACATCAACCGTATCGCCGGCCTTTTTGCTCTGCAATATCTTTTCCAACTGTGCGAATGAATCGATCGCCTGCCCGTCCAGCTTTACAAAACGGTCGCCCGCATGAATCTGTGTATTACCTTCCGGCACGTTAATCACAAATACATACTGCGGCTCAACCGAGTAAGGCACTCCAGCCCGGTGATAAGCAGCGGCAACCGCGTTAGACTGGGAACTGTTCATATAATACAGCTGCTCCGCCTCATATTCCTTATGATTCGACTGGGGCGGTTTTGGGCCAATCTCTTCATTATCATCAAAAACGCTTCCGATCAGCATCGCCATATTAGCATAACTGACAGATACGGTGGTCATCATAAATGTACCTTTTTCGGTAGGATCGCCGCCGCTGACGGTGACCATCGGCTTTAGCTCGTCTGCACTGCCCGGTGCATTAAGCACGTAGGGAGTGGGCATATAGACAAGTACGTATACAAGAATAATCATGCATAGTAAATACAGCCAGGACCGTCTCGAGGACAGCGGCGGACGAAGATTTCGGCCGGACATGGGATTCTCTCCTTTGGTGTCTGATGCGCTGACGCTCAGTAGGTGTATAGGCAATTCTGCTTCCTTTTATTATCCCATGTCCACCGGTTCAATTCCACTACAGACTGCCTTCTCCATGCAGGTCTGCCGACATGAACTTGCGCTGCAGCTGCTGCTCAATCACCGGCGGTACAAAATCGGATACATTGCCGTTAAAGCGGGCAATTTCCTTGACCATACTGGAACTCAAATACGAGTAACGCGGATTGGTCATCATAAAGATGGTCTCTGCATCCGGGTTCAACTCACGATTAATGGAAGCCATCTGCAATTCATACTCAAAATCGGTTACCGAACGAATCCCGCGTACAACTACCTGTGCTTCACGTTCACGAATATAGTTGGCCAGCAGATCGCGGAAGCTGTCGATCTCGACATTGGGCAGATCGGCGGTCACTTCTTTTAGCTGAGCAACACGTTCTTCGACGGTAAACAGCGGCTTTTTGCTCAGATTGTTCAGTACAGAGACAATCAGTGTATCGAACTGCCGTGCGGCACGCTGAATAATGTCCAGATGCCCCATCGTCACCGGATCAAAGCTGCCGGGATATACGGCTACACGTCCCTTGTTCGCTGCATTATTCATTGTCCGCACCTCCTTGTTCATCTTCCGGCTCGTATCGATATACATGTACGGTGGTCTCGCCATACACCGCTTGCCGTACCCCCTGGAAATGTTCCAATTGCTCAGGATAACGATGACTGCTCTCAAACTCCAGCACGATAGTGGCTCCACGGTTGAGCAGATGACGCTCATGCATCTCGGTCATTAGCTCTGTGCCGTTCTTCATCCGATAAGGCGGGTCCAGGAACACCAGATCAAACGCGGCTTCCTTTTTGGCCAGCACTTTGAGCGCACGTCCGGCTTCATTGCGGTATACCTCTGCCTGGTCACTGAAGCTGGCCGCTTTGAGATTGCCTTTGACCACTTCAATACTCTTGTACTCCATATCTATAAATATGCCGTGTTCCATCCCGCGGCTAAGCGCTTCAATACCGAGTCCACCGGTACCGGCGAACAGATCCAGTACGGTTCCTCCTTCAAAATAGGGACCGATAATACTGAAAATCGCTTCCTTGACCTTGTCGGTTGTTGGCCGGGTTCCATTCCCGGGTACCGCTTTGAGCGGTCTGCCTTTGGCACTGCCTGATATGACTCTCATCTATTTATTCACCCGTTCTCTGATTTAGCATCGGACACTGTACCCTACGGAAAGCAAAGGCTGGCCGCAGGCCATTTGTCCTGTAAATTACGACGCTATCGTATCATATCACAGCCTTTTTTCAAAATCATCGGATAATCTGCTTGCTTTGTTCAAGCCGGATTTGCTACAATACTGAACAAACGTTCAGTGTTGAGGTGATATGATGAATAAAAAGCAGGCCCAGAGTGAATTGACCCGCAAAAAAATAAGTGAAGCGGCCCGAGGCCTGTTCGTACAAAAGGGATACAAGGCGACTTCCATCGAAGATATTGTCGCCGCCACAGGCAGCAGCAAAGGCAACATCTATTATCATTTCAAAAGCAAGGAAGGCCTCTTCCTTTATTTATTAAATGAATGGGATCGTGACTGGCTTGATAAATGGCAGGAAAAGCAGTCTTCCTATGCTACGGTAACCGATAAATTATTCGGCCTGGCCGAGCAGATCATCCAGGAAGAACTGAATCATCCGCTCACTCGTGCCGCTGACGAATTCTTCAGTAACGATGAGCAAAAAAGCGAAGTGGAAGAAAAAATGACCAGTATGATGGCCGAACATCTGCAGTTTAACCGGAAGCTGATTCAGGAAGGCATTGATGCAGGTGAATTTGCGGCAGGCCATGTGGAACAAAAAGCGATGGTATTGGAGAGCATTCTGGTCGGTCTCAGTCAGACGTCCCGTAATGCTTCAATCGAGACCATGCTGGACAGCTATCAGTTTGCCATTCGGACATTTCTGTACGGAATTGCCAGAGAAAAATGACAGGTGCGAACGACCTGTCTCTCTTCCGGTATACCCATGCATGAATACAGACCGAATGTTCAGTATATGAAAATCAATACATGATATGGTGGAGGATACAATGGCACTCTTATTACGCAACCGGGCAGCATTGCTGCTGCTCATGTTTAACATTTTTCTCGTCTTTACCGGGATTGGTCTGGTCATTCCGATCATGCCAACCTATATGAACGAGCTGCATATCGGAGGCAGCATTCTGGGCTTGATGGTCGCGGCATTCTCGATCAGCCAGCTCGTCTTTTCTCCTTTTACAGGACGTCTGTCCGACCGGGTCGGCCGCAAAAAGCTGATCATCGCCGGTATGATTATTTTTGCCATCTCGGAATGGTTGTTCGCTATCGCCAATGCACCGGGTCTGCTATTCGTCTCACGTATGATCGGCGGTCTCGGCGCAGCCCTGATTATGCCATCGGTTATGGCATATGCAGCGGATATTACTTCCAATGAAGAACGTGGTGCCGGGATGGGCTTTATTAATGCGGCGATTACAACCGGCTTTATTATCGGGCCGGGCATCGGCGGACTGCTGGCTGAATATGGTATTCGTGTACCATTTTACGCAGCAGCTATAGCCGGTCTGATCGCTGCGGTGGCTACCTTTATTCTGCTGCCGGAATCACTGAGTCCGGAACGCCGGGCGCAGCTGGCTACCGCACAGGATGCAGGTCCGCGAAGCAGTCTGGTTCGTCAGCTGATGGAATCATACCGCAAGCCTTATTTCCTGAGTCTGGTCATCGTGTTCGTCGCTTCGTTCGGACTGGCGAATTACGAAACGGTATTCTCGCTGTTTGTGGATCACAAGTTCGGCTTTACCGCGCGGGATATTGCCATCATTATTACATTTGGCTCCATCGCCGGTGCCGTCGTACAGGCGACCATATTTGGCTGGATGATCAACCGGTTCGGCGGACAGCGACTGATCGTGATCTGTCTGATTGCTTCGGCGTTGTTCATCTCACTGACACTGCTAGTGCATACGTACTTCCTGATCTTTGTCGTTACATTTGCCGTCTTTCTGGCTATGGATATTTTGCGACCGGCGATTGGTACCCAGCTGTCCCAGAATGCCGGAGACGAGCAGGGTTATATCGCCGGTCTGAATTCGGCTTATACCAGCCTTGGTAATATTGCCGGGCCGGTTGTAGCAGGTGCATTATTCGATCTGGATATTAATTATCCTTATGTACTGGCAACTGTTGTATTATGCGTCTGCTTCCTTCTGGCCATGCGGGTCAAACCGCCGAGATGGAATGACAGCACCGTATAATGCTTTATAATTAAAAATATTCAGCCTGATACCTCTTATACAGCAGGTACCTGCGCAGACTGCTTTTCCGTTATCAAACAAAATTCATTCTATTTCCAGCAGACCCCCACCATTTATGACAATATGGTGGGGGTCTGCTGGATTTTTTTATAAAGATGAACAACACCGCTTAGTCCCTATATCCATTTATAAGAATAAGCTGCTATATTAGTTTTAGTAATACATTTATACCAATTAAAGGAGGAATTTTTATGAGAAAAGGTTTAATTTGGGGATTGGTACTCTGTCTAATCCTCACAGGGATGGTGAACAACCGAACTTTTGCGGCAAGCTTCGTTCCTGAGGGAGAAGTTACAGGTACGATGCAGGAAGATGCCGTAGCCGATGATCCTGCCAAGCCGGCTGTACATAATGACGTGTACACTCTTCCGGAAGAGCCGGCTGTCTCCGCTTTGCAAAATGAGTCGTCGTCCGTACAGCAAGATGTATATGATCAATTGCAGAATTTCGCTATAGCCACTCCTTATGGCATGGGCTATTACAACGGATATATTTATGTCGCTCAGGGTCAGAACGGATTATCACGAATCTCCCTGACGACAGGCAAGATTCATGGAGTGGTAGGCAAAAGCGCCCGGGTTGCTTTTCGTTCCGTGACGGTGGATACATATGGCAGCCTGTACTACTCGCTGCGCTCCGATCCGAATGTTTACAAATTTACGTTCAACAAGTCTGTAGCGCTCCCTCTGACTGCCGACAAATTTGTAAGTCAGAGTACCATTTATACTGAAGTACCCCTTCCTTCCAATGGTTCAGAACATTCAGAAATCAGCGGTCTGGCCATGGGACCGGATAATCAACTGTATATCTCTCTTTTTAACAAGTACTATACCAGCTTGGGTCCTGAACTTACAGGATTGCTCAAATGGGATTCTTCTAAACAAAAATTTTATAAGGTTATTGAGGACCAATCCATGAGTATCAAAGCTATCGCTTTTGACCCTCAAGGAAATCTGCAGGTTCAGTTGGTTGGCTACTATGAGCACGAACCTCCGTATGTAATGGATCAATTAAATCGAATTCCGGGCAGTGCACTCAAGAATCTACCCGTTTCCGAAGAAACGCCCAAACCGTACTTCCATAAGTCCATGCATATTTATGGATTTGTTATCCTTCCCAATGGGAGGGTCTATGTGGCAGATAGCCAATCTATTTTTGCGCCTTTTCCCGATTCCAAGCCGCGGATCATTTTGAATAATTCTGAAGCAATCGAACTGTTCCAAAATGAGCCCTATGTTGAAAGAGGAGCGATCGTGGAAGATGAAAAATACGGTGACATTCCTCTGGAGCTTACCTATACGCTGGACGGACAACCTGTATCCCGTCTGGACACTTCCCTGCCGGGAGAGTATACGGTTTATTACAATGCCATAAATGCTGATGGTCTTGCAGCAGACACCCAAACGCAAATCGTTACCGTTAAGCCGCTACCCAAAGATCTATCCGAAATTGATCTGAGAAATCCAAAAACGATGGATTATGCCAATGGAAATCTATATGTAGCCAATGGTCCCATCTCTGATCAGTCCCAACGAACAGGCATTTATAAAGTCTCTTTATCCGATTACAAGCGCTCTCTATTGGTGGATACAAAACAGTTGTTTAGTGCGCTGACAGTAGATACGGCAGGTAATCTGTACTTCGTTCTCCCTAAAAGCAAACAGATCGGAAAAGTGGATGCCCGTTATCTTAACACGTCTGTACCTTTGACTTCGGAACAGTTTTTATCTCGTGCGGAGTATTTCATGCCCTTTACAGAAGGACAAGTATGGGCGAATGGCTGGATAACAGGTCTTGATTTTGATAAAGATGGAAAATTGTATATAGCATTAACAAAAGAAAGAGATGTGGATCCTGTTTCCATACTGGCACGAACAGATGCCGAGGATCTGAAAGTTACCGACCCGGTTGTAAACATCCCTTATATAATAAAGGATATATCATTCGGCCCTTCCGGCAATTTGCTTTTGCTGGAATCTTATATTCACCGTATAACAGCCACACAATTGCTGGATTTCCAACCAAACCTCGATACCGAAAAGCTAAGTGACAATTATCCTACCTTCTCAGGTGTCGGTATTGCTATTTTGCCGAATGGTGAAGTATATACCAGCAATGATAGCATCAATGGTACGTATGTATTCACAGATATACAAAAAACACCTTTTAGCGAGCCTGCTTTTCCTGAAGGGATTGAAGAGGATCATTACCGACTGGAAAATCTGAATATTACCGCTCCATGGAGTGTAGACTATCATGATGGATATGTGTATTTTGCACAGGGAATGTACGGATTATCCAAAGTGTCCCTTGCCACACGCCAGATCACATCAATCGTAACCAAGTCCAATACATTCTTTTTCTCTGTCGCTCTGGATTCCTCAGGCAACCTCTATTACACTACCCTTGATGATATGGATAAAGCATCTGTTAAAAAGGTAGCGGCTGAGGATATGCCGACCACTCCTGTAACGGCAGCGGAATTCAGCCGGATCAGTACAAATTATGCTGCATTCCCTTCTGAAGGGTTGTACAGCGGGTCCTCTCTGGAAATTGCAATCAGTCCGCAGGATGAGTTGTACGTCTCCACTACTGTCCCAGTGAAAGCAGGCAGAACGATTTTCAAATGGAATGTAAATTCCGGAAAGTGGATTCCGCTTCTGGCCAATAATGAACCTACATCACACATTGCTTTTGATACTAAAGGTAATCTTTATTTTATGGATTATTGGGGAAATAGCTGGAATTCGCTATTCACACAAGGAATCAATAGAATTACTGCAGACAGCCTGAATGGCAAATGGCCAATAACTGCGGATAAAGTAAACATTTATAAACACAAGGATTCCCAAACTGATAGTGCAAGAGACTTTTTGTTCCTGCCTGACGGCAAATCCTATATAGTTGATAGTGCGCAGATCCACCGTATTTTCCCGGCATCCCGACCTGTCATTGCTATCGATAAGGAAAAAATTTCGCAATTTCAGGATGATCTGTATTACGAACGGGGATTTACAGTAGACGATGATACGTATTCCGATTTCAAAAAAACCATTACGTACTCCTTTAAAGGTAAAATGGTTCCAAAAATTGATGTGCATACGCCAGGAATATATACGGTTCATTATAATGCGGTTAATTCTGCCGGTATCAGCGCTCTGGAGAAAGTACGCTTTGTCCGTATTAAGCCATTGCCCGTTTTTTTATCCGATTGGGATGTAGATGCGATCAAAGGAATGGGAAGCAATAATAAAGATCTGTATCTGACCAGCGAAGCAAGTGAACAGAATCCCAATTACGGGCTACTCAAAATCTCTACCTCCACTCTGGTCAAAACCAAAATTGCCGATCTTCCCAATGGCAAAGCGGTAACCGTCAATGATCATGGAGACATTTTCTTCTCCCGCTCCGGTTATGAGAATATGTTCTACAAACTGGATGCCCGCTATGTTAAAGAAGGAGCGGTGTTGTCCCATAATGAACTGATGCGCCATAGTCAGACATTCAAGCCATTTACCGATGCAGAAGTCAAAGGATATTCTGTGCAGATTACCGGTCTGGACTGGGATAAACGAGGTAACCTGTATGCAGCTGCTTCCTTTACCAATAAAAAGACGCATGTGACTACAGGCAAAGTTGTACGTCTGAAAGGAACCTCCTTCCAGAGTGCTATACCGGTTGTCGAATTCCCGACAGCCACCTATGACATCGAGTTTAGCCGAAACGGGAATCTATACGTTATTGCAGACGGATTCAAAATATACAAAGCCACTGCCGCTCAACTGAACACGCTGCCTCTGACACCCCAAAAGTTCACAACCATCGACAATCAGTTTGGTGATGAGGCGATTTCCTTCCTCGCTGATGGATATGGTTATGTAAGCAGCATGCAATTCAGACAATCATATGAATATAGTCTTGATCAGCTTCCATTCAAAGATTAAGGCTACAGCTACCCAAACTTGCCAATAGAAAAAAACACCTTCAGCAATCTGTTCCCTGTCATTGGATAGGGACTTCTGCTGAAGGTGTTTGCCTTTCATATGTTATTAGTTCACGATAAATTTCACTTTTGTACCATCCGGGTAATTCTCCAGTCGGTTGCCTACCCATGATCCGGCACCGCGGTTATCCGAAGGGGTCACATAACGGATATCTGCACCGGTACCGCCTTCCAGACACATCGCCATCGGCCATTCGTCGCGGTCATAGCCGGATTTGGTCGGTACGCCTCTCAAGGAATCTTCACGACGCTCACTCGCGCCTGTCCGGTCGATCGTACATACAGCCGAATGGCCCTCTGCAATCGCATCACGAATATGGTCGGCTGTCTCCGGGTAACGATCGGTAGGGAAATTCAGCGTATAATCGTAAGCTGCTGCCGCGTATACCTTATGTATTTGTGCTTCACCCTGAAGCACTACCGGCAATGTCATCATCATCACCAGCATTGTTACCGTCATCCATACTTTTTTCATCTCATCATCTCTCTTCCATTTTATTGGTAAATCAGGAAAACCTAGATTAGTTTAAAACATTATATTTAAAACTTAAATCATTTTATGTAAATTTATTCCACTATTTGTGTAAATATTGGTATAAAAAAGAACCCTGCCTTATCGAGGACAGGGTCTATGCAAAATATATATTTAAAGGGGTATGTAATTATTTTAACCATCCCCTCCGAAAATAACCTTATTTGTGCTTGAAAATCATATGAAATCAGCGAAGGATTAACGAAAAGGTGAGCAGAGAGCCCATTCGATCGATTGTAGTTTTCTTTGTCTGCTTATTCGCGCTTCGGTGTTTGCTGCTATTAATCATTTGTACTTTTGCAGCCGATAACCATACTATGCCCTGTCTTAGGCAGGAAAGGAGGAAGCATCCATGGATATCCCTGCTTTGTCAATGGCAATGAGCCAGGCTTCTGTAGCTCAGGCCGCCGGAATCCAGGTCATGTCTTTATCAAAAGATATGATGGAACAGCAAGGTCAACAAATGGCTCAGATGCTCCAGCAAGCTCCGCATCCGAATCTTGGCAAAAGTCTGGACATTCGTGCCTGAGTGATTCTGTCTGCGGACAGCGATTATTTCAGACATATTTCAGACGGCTTGACATGCTTCAATCCGAATTTGGGAATAGCACAAACCGCCTCAAATGACATTCATTGGGGCTGTTTGTGCTGTGCTCTGCTTCCGCTATCTGGGCAAGCTGTTCCGGAGAAGTTGGCTCTGGATAGGCTGCTCCGATGCTCTGCAGAAATAAGGATATCGTTATACCCGCGTTCTGAACGAGCTGTTATCAGGACAATTCCTCCAGCGCAGTCCGTGCCAGCGTCTGCAGGACTGCATCTTCCATCGGAGGATTATGCAGTCCTGCGCGGACATCGCGATACAGGCGTTCCAGCGGCAGATTTCTGGATAGAGCGGCTCCGCCGACGATTTTCATCGCTTTGTCGACGACCTGATTGGCAAGATGAACCGCATTGTATTTAACCAGTCCAAAGTCAGGACGCATATGCTTGCGGTGCTCGGGTTCACGATCCCAGCGATCTGCCACATCGTACATCAGCGTACGCGCCAGCCGCAGCTCGCTCTCGATCTGACCGATCCACTGCCGGATATGCGGTAGCGTGGCGATCGGTTCATTCAGACTGTTGGGCGTATAGCTGGCGGCAAATTCCAGTGCAAAATCACGCGCTGCATAGGCGATGCCGAGGTAGCAGGCCGGAATATGCAGCAACCAGCCATCCCCATCATCCCGCTCTGATTTGGATGTACCCGGCAGATGGATCGACAGCACCTGACGATCCGGCACAAACACCTGATCCAGAATCACATCATGGCTGCCGGTTGCTCGCATTCCGAGTGTATTCCATGTCTCTTCGATGCTAATCCCATCCCGTGACCGTACCAGAAAATCACCAATCTCCGGCTGATCCTCAATGCCGGCACTGACGATAAAGTCAGTCAGCAGCGGACTGAGTGTACTGTAGGTCTTCCGGCCGCTCAGCAGCCAGCCTCCCTCTGTGCGTACAGCTGTGGTCTGCGGGCGACCGCCCCGTGTCGGACTGCCTGTGCCGCGTTCACTGGCAAATTTGTTAATCATATTGCCATGGGCGACCACATCCTGGCAGAACTCCGAAAAGGTCGGCTCCGGCCAGCCGTCCGACTCGCGAAAATGCAGCATCATACCGCCATGCCAGCCGGCACTCAGTGCGGTAGAACCATCTCCGCGTGCGATACGCTCCTGCACGAGCAGCCATTCATACAGTCCCAGTCCTTCTCCGCCATATTCCCTGGCTACAGTCAGTTTGGCATAACCGGCTTCCTTTAATTCCTGGAAATTCTCAAAAGGAAACGAGCCTTCCTCATCATGCTTGGCTGCTCGCTCGGCGAACTTTACTGCCAGCCGATCAGCCCATGCGGCCAGCTCGGCTTCCTTTTCATTACGGATAAACAGATCGATTCGTTTGTCAGTCATATGTAACTCATCCTCTCCAACGCTTTGGTCTATTTAATCGGAATACGGCCTGATTTTATACTATATAAATTCAATGCTTTTAGTCGGATAAATGCGGTGAGCAATGACCAAGAGATACATGACTCGCCCATTTCCCTATAAGCCGTTAAACGCGAAACCGGGTCCCTAATCAAACAGGCAGTCAGGCTTCACCTGTATTACTTTCCTCTATACTTTCCTGCAGCATCATTCTTCCTGCAGAAAATCCAGAAAATTGCCAAACGATTCGGCTGCCAACTCCAGCTCCTGCAAATCCATTAACCAGATATAGATGCTGCCGTAATCCGGCTGATCCCGCAGGGATATCAGAAAATTATTGCCACCCTGATCATAGGCAAAAGGAAACAGCAGTTCCAGCTGCTCAAAGCTCTCCAGCAGATCGGCATAGAGCTGCTCTGCTGGCAGCCGTCCATAGCGAATAGAATCAAATCCTCCTACAATAAGCGCATTTCCTTCCCGGTCTTCCGGTAAATATCCGCCATTGTAACACAGATAATATTCCTTGAAAGCTGGGGGCAGCGGACGACCGAGCCGGGCTTCCAGCTCTTCCAGATCTTTGGCCGTCAAGGGATGTTCACTTTGTTCCAGTACAGGCTTCATTCCTTGTTCCTCCAGACAGATTATTGCTTTATTAGGAGCCACTTTGATATTTATTAGGAGAATAAACAGAAACCGCAGCATCCCGGTATACGGAATCTGCGGCGCTGTGGTTATGATGATCCATTGGGCCTGCTGTTACTTCTCGCAGACATGCGCTTGGATCAAATTATATCATGCACTCTGCCAGTTCGCAGCTTTTCCCAGATTGAATGCGCAGGCTGCTATACCCTTCACTCCCGGACGAACGACGAAGACGCCTCCCGCAGGAGAATCGGCTGCTTCATCGTCTTCGCGTGCTGTCGTAATGTACAGTTCATCCAGCTTGGCTCCACCAAACGTACAGGCAGTGACGCACTTGGCCGGCACCTGAACTTCACCGATAACCTGACCGGTAGAAGGATCAATCCGTGATACCCGGCTGCCACCCCAGCGTGCGACCCACAGCATGC
Organism: Paenibacillus wulumuqiensis; assembly: GCF_000971965.1. Taxonomy (GTDB): domain Bacteria; phylum Bacillota; class Bacilli; order Paenibacillales; family Paenibacillaceae; genus Saccharibacillus; species Saccharibacillus wulumuqiensis. The sequence goes on along the minus strand of NZ_LAQP01000013.1, from coordinate 112,010 downwards.
CTTCGGCATCAATGGTCATGCCATCCGGGTAGCCTTCGCTATCGTCCAGCTCGGCTACTACGCGGCCGTCGGCAATGGATCCGTCCTCCATATTATAATCAAAAGCCGTAATCTGGCAGGTCGGTGTATCGATATAATAAAGCGTACGGTGATCACTGCTCCATGCCAGACCGTTGGAAGTGGATACTTCATCCAGCAGCAGGCGCACATGACCTTCCGTATCCATACTGTACAATGCGCCTTGCTTTTCCTCACCATTCAGACTCATCGTGCCGGCGAGCAAGCGTCCGGCAGGATCACATTTGCCATCATTGAACCGGTTGCCCGGGCGACCTTCCTCCGGATCATGAATCAGCGTCTTGCTGCCGTCAGCGAGATGAATCCGGTAAAAGCCGCTGAACAGTGCACCGATCACTTCGGTATCCGTATAGGGAACGACCGCTCCAATATGCTCTCCTACATTGATCTTCCGATCTTCCCCGGTCACCGGGTTATAGATATGCAGCTGATAGCCTTCGATATCCACCCATAACAGGTGCTGCTGGTCTGCATTCCAGCTCGGACCTTCGCCAAGCTTGGCTTTGGCATCAATCACCAATTCTGCGGTATACTGCTTCATTGTGTGTCCTCCAGATGTGTAGTTTCAGGACTGTACCGGGGAACGGCTCCAATCGTATCCGACTCCCTGTAAAAATGCCCGTGCCAGCACCATATGTCCTTTGGTATTCGGATGAACATGATCCCAGCCGTGAGACAGACTGGCCGGATATATGTACTGACTAATAGTGTCAAATGCCGCCTGCGTATCGACAAACAGTGTTCCGCTCTCTTCCGCAATGCGTTTTACGACTGCGCCGTATACATCCATCGTGGCTCTCATCGGATCTTCCGGTGTGGTGCTCATATAGTATGGCGTCATCAGCACAATGCCTTTTACTTTGGGCAGTGTCTGCTCTACCAGTTTGCGCAGCGTTTGCTCGTATTCTTCCAGATAGACATGGATATGCGGCTCGGTCGGATTGTCAAACTGGCGCCATACATCGTTGATTCCAATCATAATAGATACCCAGTCAGGAGTATGGGCAAACACATCCTGCTCCCAGCGATCTTCCAGATCACGCACGGTATTGCCGCCGATTCCGGTATTCAGTACACGGAATGCATAGTCCGGGTAAACCGCTTGCAAAAGAGCATCCACGAGCGAGACATAGCCATCTCCAATACTTCCATTCTGGCCTACAGGACGTCCGCGGCCGCAATCGGTTACCGAATCGCCAATCATTAACAGGGTGCTGTTTTTATCCATTTTCATCTCTGCCATCTCCTCTTTGTCAGTGAATCCAATCCATGAAGCAGATCCTTACCAACCCTGACGATGAAGCCAGGATATGCATTGTTTGGTCCAGTTTCCCATAACCGGGTGGTCCAGCGCAAGTCCTTTTCCATGGCCGCCGCTCTCATATACATGCAGCTCGAACGGCACACTGTGTTCTTCGAGTGCCAGGGCCATGCGCAGGCTGTTCTGTACCGGTACCGCATCATCATCGGCCGTATGCCAGATAAAGGCGGGCGGGGTCATAGCGCTCACCTGTTTCTCTGCGCTGCTGCCGGTTACGAGCTCTATCGCAGCCTGATCACCGAGCAGGGACATGCGAGAGCCTTCATGTCCAAAGCTGTCCATCGTAATGACCGGATAACAGAGCACCATCAGGTCCGGGCGTGAGCTGACTTCGCGATGAAGACCACTCAGCAGCTTGGTCTCCTGTTCCTGGAATACCGTTCCTGTCATCGCTGCCAGATGTCCTCCGGCCGAGAAACCGAGAATACCGATCCGGGAAGGGTCCACTCCATACTCAGCTGCATTGGCCCGGACATGCCGAACTGCGCTCTGCCCGTCTTCAAGCGGAGTCCGCCGCTGACGCGGAGAGAGACGATAATGCAGCACAAACGCGGAGATTCCATTTTCATTCAGCCATTCTGCGACTGGGGCGCCTTCGTGATCGGCACGAAATTCATAACCGCCACCCGGCAGTACAATCACTGCACTGTGCGCATCAGGCAGCAAATACGGTACCAGATACGGCCGCTCTCCCTGATCATCCACGACGGCAGGATCAGCGATCCAAATTTTGTCCATTTTCCTGTTCCTCCACTCTCTGTGTGTATAGACCCATCATCATCTGTCCGGCAGACTGGGTAACCCACTGGACAGATGATGATGGGATGGAATATCATATTCCAGCTCTGCTGCATCAGCCTTTTCAAACGCTATTATTGTAAGCGCTTCACAAAATAATCTCAATCAAAATGTGCATGACTGATGTTCAGCAAATACACATTTTAATAAAGATTCCGAAATTGTTCAGGAGTGACTCCTTCCAGGCGCCGGAAAGTTGCCACAAAATGACTGGAATCCCGGAAGCCCACCTGACCGGATACTTCCTTGATCGTCATGCGCGGATACAGAGTCATTAGTTCCTTGGCTTTGCGAAGACGCAGCAAAATGAAATACGCGTAAGCGGTCATACCGAATGTCTGACGGAACAATGTATTCAAATGCCGGGCGCTGACGCCTACCTGAATCGCCATATCTTCCAGTCCGATATTCGGATCATCATAATGCGCCTCCATGAAGCTCATTAGCGGTGCCAATCTCTCTACGGTATGGGACAGGGAGGGCAGATTGTTAATGCGTCCGTGCTTTTTGAGAATAGTCAGAAAACGGTACAGATCTGCGCTCGTATCCAGGCCTGACAGATCCCGGTTGCTGCGGATTTTGCCCAGCATATTTCCTGCAAAAGCTTCCAGCTCACAATCCCGATCCCATTCATAATAGGCAGAATGCGACAGCCCAAAGGTAGATAGCAGCCCAAGCGATTGCGGACCACCAAAAGTCAGATAGATGGTCTCCCATACACTGCTGACCGGACGGTAGCTGTGTGCATCGCGCGGAGCCAGGAGAACTCCCGAGCCGGGTTTGAGCAAATAACGTGCACCGCCAAAAGCGAACTCCCCTTCACCATGCACGGTCTGAATCCAGTGATAGCACGGATATCCATCCGGGCGATCAATATATTCCTGATCCGGATTCTCGCCGATACTTTCCATATGAATAGGAAGCTGAAGGTCTTTGAGCTCTGTAAAAAAGCGCCGATGCGGGTTGGTTACGTACATGATACGTTCACATCCTATATCCATATTTTTATACTATACACGGTTTATCTTATATTTTACAAGGGATGGTTATGATTTAGTATAGAGGTATTCTTATATAAGGAGTGACAGAATTGATTAGCAGCAAACTTCCGAAAATCTTCTACGGCGGGGACTACAACCCCGAGCAATGGGACAAACAGACACATCAGGAAGACCTCGGCATGTTCAAACAGGCCGGAATCGATATCGCTACCTTGAACGTCTTCTCATGGGCACGCAATCAGCCGGACGAAGTTACATATCAGTTCGAATGGCTGGATGAGCTTATCGACAGCCTTTATGAAAACGGTATCTATACCTGTCTGGCTACCAGCACAGCTGCCCATCCGGCCTGGATGGCTACACGCTATCCCGATATTCTGCGTACGGACAAGGATGGCCGCAAACGCAAATTCGGCGGACGCCACAATTCCTGCCCGAACAGCCCGACGTACCGCAAATATTCGGTTGAGATTGCCCGTCGTCTGGCAGAGCGCTATAAGGATCACCCGGCTATTCTGGTGTGGCATATCTCCAACGAATACGGCGGTGACTGTTACTGCGAGAACTGTGAGAAGGCATTCCGCGTCTGGCTCAAGCAGCGCTACGGTACACTCGATGCCGTCAATACAGCCTGGAATACCGGCTTCTGGGGCCATACCTTTTATGACTGGGATGAGATTGTACTCCCGGACAACCGCAGTGAAGAATGGGGAGAGAACAGCTCCAGCTTCCAGGGAATCTCGCTCGACTACTCCCGTTTCAATTCAGACAGTATGCTGGAATGCTACCGTCTGGAATACGATGCTGTACGCTCCGTTATTCCGGACGCTCTGATCACCACCAACCTGATGGGCTTCTACAAGCCACTGGATTATTTTAAATGGGCAAAATATATGGACATCATCTCCTGGGACAATTATCCGGGTCTGGATACGCCGGTCAGCTTTACCGCCCTCGCTCATGATCTGATGCGCGGCATCAAAAACGGTGAGCCGTTCATGCTGATGGAGCAGACGCCAAGCCAACAGAACTGGCAGGCCTATAACTCGCTGAAACGCCCTGGCGTGATGCGTCTCTGGAGTTATCAGGCGGTAGCGCATGGTGCGGATACGGTTATGTTCTTCCAGCTGCGACGGTCGGCTGGCGCCTGTGAGAAATTCCATGGCGCCGTTATTGAACATGTCGGGCATTCGGATACCCGTGTATTCCGGGAAGTCAGTGAACTCGGGTCTGAACTGCAGCAGCTCGGCGATCAGCTGCTTGATTCACGGATAGAAGCAAAGGTAGCCATTCTGTTCGATTGGGACAACTGGTGGGCGGTCGAGAAGTCCAGCGGTCCGACCATCGCCCTGAAATACGTCGATCAGATTCATAAGTATTACAAAGCCTTTTACGACCGTAATGTACAGGTGGATATCATCAGCGTCGACTCTGAATTTAGCGGATACGACCTCCTCCTCGCACCTGTACTATACATGGTCAAGCCGGGGTTAGCCGACAAGTTGGAACAATTCACCAGCAGCGGTGGCACTTTCGTTACCACTTTCTTCAGCGGAATCGTCGGTGAATCCGATCTGGTCACCCTGGGTGGTTATCCGGGCGAACTGCGCCAGCTGCTCGGCATCTGGGTCGAAGAAATCGACGCTCTGCTGCCGTCCATGCGCAACCGGATCGTCATGGATGGTACGCTTGGTGAACTAAGCGGTGACTATGAATGCGGCATGCTGTGCGATCTGCTGCACAGCGAAGGAGCAGATGTGCTCGCCCGGTACGGTGAAGACTTTTACCAGGGGATGCCGGTTCTGACCCGCAATGCCTTTGGCAAAGGTGAAGCATGGTATATCGCTTCAGATGGTGAAGAGACATTTATCGCCGGACTCATGAAGCATCTGTGTGAACAAAAGAGCATTCAACCGGTACTGGATACTCCTGCAGGTGTCGAAGCCGGATGCCGCGTCAAAGACGGAAAAAGGTTCCTGTTCCTGCTCAACCATAACGCCGAAGCGGCTGTCGTGGAGCTTGGAAGCCTTGACGCCAAGGATCTACTGAGTAATAATCAAGTTACTTCCTCTATTGAGGTTCCAGCGCGCGGTTCTATTCTCTTATCTGTAAAATAATTACATCGGATACCTAATTTATTGTAACATGAAAATAGCGATACGTAAAATGTTTATTATAACATTTGCGTATCGCTATTTTTGTCGAATAAGCTCCATTTATTCACATTCTTGTAGGCTTATGTTCGCTTACAATGGGCATAATCGAATTTATGATAGTTCGTTATTTTCAGATTCCATATTCTTGCTCGTTCGCGCTTCCTTTATCCACTCTATATTGATAGAAGACATAGACAGAATTCTAGAAAGGACTGCCTTCCCACTTGAACGTGCTGCTTCCATTCATCACATCCTGACTCCAGTGCCCGCTTGGCCATGTCTGTCCCTGAATCGGCTCCAGAATGTCCATTACACGCTGCAGCAGCTGCTGATCGAGCGGCTGCGCAGCCCAGCGGATATTGTCGGCCATCTCTGCCGTGCTGGCCGTACCAACAATGGTAGTCGCCAGCCTGTCGTTGGATACGGCATACTGGATCGCCAGCCGGGTCAGGCTCGTTCCCTGCTGCCGGCAGAACTCTGCGGCTTCACGGCAGCGCTGCTTGATCTCGGGAGAAGCCGGATGCCAGTCTGCCGGACCTTTATCTGACAGCAATCCCATCGCTAACGGAGCCGCATTAATCACGCCGATCCCTCTCTCTTTTAGCAGCGGCAGCAGATCAGTCAGGGTCGAATCGTTGAGTGTGTAATGGCAGTAGGACAGAATCACATCAAGATCGGTATGCTCCAGTACACGCTCATACCCTTCCAGCGGCAGACAGGACACTCCGTAAAAGCGGATTTTGCCTGCCTGCTTCAACTGCTGGAGTGCGGGTAACGCTTCATTCAGTACAATATTTAGATCGCCGAATTCAATATCATGCAGCAGTAGAATATCCGCATAATCCGTTCCGAGTCGCTGCAGACTCTCATCCACACTATCCAGTATCCGTTGACGGGAAAAGTCGAATTCCCTGTCATTATAACGTCCGGCCTTGGTAGACAGAATATAGCGGTCTCTCGGCAGCTGACGCAGCGCCCGGCCCAGCACTTGTTCCGAACGGGTCACTCCGTAATACGGCGACGTATCCACCAGATTGATGCCCTGTTCCATCGCTTCCAATACCGCTCGTACACCCTGATCCTCATCAATGTTACCAAATACATGGCCGAGCGGAGCAGCACCCAGACTGAGCGGTGACACCTCCAGACCTGTATTTCCAAGCTTGCGTCTGTTCATCATCGCTTCCACCGGCATCGCACGTCTCCTCCCCGTATCCATTCTTTCAGATACGATCCTATAATAGGCTATACCCCATTTACAGGATAACTCCATCTTTGAAAATGGCGATTTCGCGGAATCCGCGCTGTTCATTGTTTGTCTGGCTTCTGCCGGAAGCAATATCCACAATCCGGGATAACAGATCCAGCGAGACCTGTTCCATGGATTGCCCTTCCAGCAGCTGACCGGCGTTATAATCGATCCAGTGCTTTTTGCGGTTCGCCAGCTCGGACTGGGTCGCAATCTTGACGGTTGGCACGGGTCCGCCAAATGGTGTCCCCCGTCCGGTGGTGAATAATACGATATGGGCGCCTGCAGCCGAGAGTGCGGTCACGGAAACCAGATCATTACCCGGCGCTTCCACAATATTCAGTCCCGGCTGATGTACACGCTGGCCGTAACGCAGCACGTCCACTACCTGGGAATGACCGCCTTTTTGCGTACATCCGAGCGACTTCTCTTCAAGCGTGGTGATCCCGCCGGCCTTGTTGCCTGGCGATGGATTCTCATAAATATTCTGTCCATGATTCACAAAATACTGCTTGAACCCGTTGATCAGATCCACCAGCTGGCCGAATACCTGTGGACTGGCGGAGCGGTTCATCAGAATGGTCTCGGCGCCGAACATCTCGGGTACCTCGGTCAGAATCGCCGTCCCACCGGCGGAGACGATCCAGTCGGCCACTTCACCGACGAGCGGATTGGCGGTAATGCCGGATAATCCGTCGGAACCGCCGCATTTGAGACCGATTTTGAGCCGGGACAGCGGCAGCGGCTGACGCTGCTCCTGCTCGGCCAGCGAGACCAGTTCCTCCAGATATTCCATTCCTGCTTCGATCTCGTCATCCTCTTCCTGGGCTTTGAGATAACGGATTTTGTAGGCATACTCTTCCGGGATGTCGGCGGCAAACTGCTCAATCTGATTGTTCTCGCACCCCAGTCCGATAATGAGCACGCCGGCCGCATTGGGATGCAGCACGAGCGAGCTCAGCAGCTGGCGCGTATATTCCAGATCATCGCCAAGCTGGGAGCATCCGAATGGATGCGGAAAATGGTACACCCCGTCTACTCTCCCGACCATTTCCGAATGAGCGGTACGTGCCAGCACTTCACAGGTTTTGTTAATGCAGCCGACTGTATTGATGATCCATATCTCATTGCGAATTCCCACTTCCCCATTGGGCCGCACATAACCGTCAAAGGTGTGCAGATGCGGCGGGAGTACACGCGGCTGCCAGCTCAGCTCCGGTTGATATTCATACTCCAGTGTACCGGATAGACCGGTATGAAGATTATGACTGTGAATCCATTCCCCTGGAGCAATCGGCACTGTTGCTTTGCCGATCGAGAAGCCGTATTTAATCACATCCTGTCCAGGCTCAATCGAATGAACAGCTATTTTGTGACCACGCGGCACATCGTTCACCACAGATAGAATATTTCCATTATCCAGTACCAGCGTATCACCGGGTGCCATATCATGCAGGGCGATAATGACATCATCCTGCTGCTGGATAGCAATATAGTCTCTCATTATTGTATTCATGTCGGATTAACCTCCATTTGTATCCATTTCGATGCTACCGCTTCAGACAGTCCGGCGATAGCTGTCAGGTCTTCATTCCAGATCCCGGTATCTGCCAGTATGTCATGTATGACCTGGCGGCATGATGACTCATCATGCTGCTGCCATCCGGCCCAGTGACCCGCCAGCAGACCCAGCTGCCCGGAGTGATCACGAATGTTCATCGTACTGCCATTCGGCAGCTGTGTGGTAAAGATCTTCGTTCCATCCTGCTGCTCGGTCTCTTGTACCTGATACAGACGCAGCAGTGCAGCCAGTCCGTATACGAGCTGCTCCGGCAGCTGATCAAACTTTTCTGTATACGCTTTCAATACAGGCAGCAGACGGGACTGAAATTTGCTGATACTGTTCATGGCAATATCCTGCAGTCGGTGCTCCAGATACGGGTTGGCGAACCGCTCAAAAGTCTCCGCCGCATAACGCTTCAGTTCCTCCGGCAGGATCGGCAGCGCCGGGATAATTTCCAGGTCTACCGTCTGTCTCACCCATTCACCCAGTTCGGAATCTTCCATGACTTCACGAACCGTCGATTTGCCCTGCAGCAGACCTGCAGGCATCATGAGAGTATGCGCCCCATTCAGTATATGCACTTTGCGCTGGCGAAACGGCTTCAGATCCGGCACCCATTGTACATTCAGTCCGGCCTGGGCAAGCGGCAGACGGCGGTCGAGCGACGGATCACCCTGAATCGCCCAGAGATGATACGGCTCTGCTGTGGTCAGAAATGAGTCTTCATAACCCCAGCTGCCGGTCAGCCGCGCATATTCTTCATCTCCCGGCATCCCGGTCACGATCCGGTCCACCAGATTATTCAGGAACAGCTGTGACTGCTCTACCCAGCTGCAGAATTCTTCACCGAAGCCGAATTCACGTCCGTAGCGCAGCACATACTCCCGGAGTACATCTCCATTATTCTCTATCAGCTCACAGGGCAGGATCATCAGTCCGCGCTTCGGGTCTCCGTTGAAATGAGCAAACCGGCGCTGCAGCAGTACGGTCAATCGTGCAGGGAAATTGGTCATCGGCTCGCCGGGAACATAGTCGATCGGCGTATACACGAGCCCCGCCTCGGTCGTATTGGAAATGACCACATCCAACGACTCCAGCTCAGCCAGCTGCAAGAACCGTTCCCACTCGGTATAAGGGTCCACATAATCCCTGAATACCGAGATCATCTGGCGCTTCTCTACCTTTTGTCCATCCTGCAGTCCTTGCACTACCAGCGTATAGAGTCCTTCCTGCTGCTCAATCTGCTTGAGCTTGGCCGCTCCTCTTGGTGTAGGCGGAGTCAGTACGACGCTGCCATGATATTTGCCGGAAGCGATACTTTCCTGGAGCATCCAGTCGGCGAATCCGCGCAGGAAGTTGCCTTCTCCAATCTGCAGTACCTTGATTGGCAGCTGCTGCATGTGTACATGTTTGCGGCGTTCATCTTCACCGGTTAAGCCCAGTCGTAACAAAGGCTGTAGTCTGCTGATTGTCATCATATTCCTCCATTTTCGAAAATGTTCACGTTAACATTTTATGATAAAAAGCCTTTCTTGAACATCATTGTATCATCATTTAGACTGAAATAGTGAATATTTGACAGGAATTATATCATTTTTTAATAAAAATTTCTGGATTCCCGGCTGCCGGTTGATTGACAGTCTAAATGATATTTCCACAGGAGGTCGATCGAGTCATGAGTAAAATTTTTCTTTTCTCCATTCTGTGGTGGCTGCTTGGCAATCCGTTCCTGGCCCTGCTGGTCATCCTCTTTATCGTCTATGTGCTGGATCGCCGGTTTGTCGGCATCTCGCCCAGTCTGGTACGCCCGCTGCGGCGGCTGAGCCGTATTCGCAGCCTCCGCAGGCTCATTGCCGGCAGCCCCAGTGATATGTCTTCCCGTTATGAACTGGCCCGTCTGCTCATGGAACGCAAGCGTTACCGGGAAGCTCTCGGATGGCTGGAGCAGATCGGTCATGCCTATGAGGATTCGGCCGAATACTGGGATGATCTGGGTACCTGTCAGCTGTATACCGGTCAGCAGGCTGAAGGAGAACGTCGTATTTTACAGGCACTGGATATGAATGCCCGTGTCAAATATGGCGAGCCGTATCTGCGCCTTGCTTCCGAATATATTGGCAAAGATCAGGAGCGGGCGCTGCAATATCTGGAGCAGTTCCGCAGTATTCAGTCCTCTTCATGCCGTGCCTATTATATGCTGGGTATGCTGGACCGCTCACTCGGTCATACCGAAGCTGCCCGCAGCGTTTTTGACGAGGGGGTGTCCCTCTACCGTTCCCTGCCTAAATACAAAAAACGCAGCGAGCGCGGATGGGCATTCCGTAGCTGGCTGCGTAGAATATTCTCAACTTAACTGCTTTTGCCAAAATAATTAGGTTCCGGATCAGGCATCATATCCGAATATGCGGCGGCTGACTGCTTTAAGCAGGGGGCCGCTTTTTTTGTACCAGTTCAGTCCTTCGTCCAGACGTTTCGCCTGCATGATCACCACATCCGCCTGGTCGATCCCTTCGAAATAACGACTCAGAAAATGCATAAACACATCAATACGGCGCAGCAAAATAAGCAGCGGAAGCCGTACAGACTCCGCTTCCGTCAGCGTAACCACCGACGCATACCCCTGCAAAAAGGCAGTACAGCGCTGTTCATCCTGCTCTGTCCACTCCATGCTGCTCAACATATCCGACAGACAGACGGCCGGCTCCATCGCCCGCAAATCACGGGTTACAAATTCAAAATCCAGAATGGCGGTAATCTCGCCATCTTCCGATTGCAGCATATTGGATGCATTCAAGTCCCCGTGTATCAACTGATGGGGCAGCGAAGCGAGCCGGGTAATACGAACGAGCTGCTCGCCCAGTCCTTCACCGATCCGGTACAGCGTATCGGCAATCTCCGCAAAATTCTCCGGTGGATTCGCACAGAATGCTTCCAGTCGTCCCGGACTGCAGAGCGGATAAGACTGTCCCAGCCGGTAATAGGGCGGATAAACCGGATGCAAATCAATCTGAACCTGTGCCAGTGCAGCAGACAATTTGCCTGCGGCCTGCCCAAAACGGTAAATCTGATCTTCCGTTGCCAGAACGGGATTGCTGCCATCCACATAGTGAAATAAAGCCGCGAGTCTGCCGCTGCTCTCCCCTTCTGTCTGCGTTTTGCTGCTGGTCATGCATATCGTTTGGCCTTCCGGATCCTTGACGGGCTGCGGAATCTCCAGTCCTGTCAATACCTCGGGCAGTACCGATAATACTTCATGTTCATAGCGTACCTTGTCAGGCTCGCGGTGTGTCTCATAACGGCGCAGTACATAACGCCGGGAAGCATGGTCGATGAACATCGTTGTGTTGTTCATTCCGCCTTTGCCTTCTACCATATGCCAATTCCCTGATGGGAAATAGTGATCTGCCAGTTGTTCCATGGAATCTATATATTCACGTTCCAATGATTCCCCTCCTTGTTGCCTTTTATCCTATGCGGGTAAGGGAGAATGCCGATTACGACTTTCGGCTGCCGGTTCCCATACAGGCAACGTCGATGTGGCAGACTAATGATCATCCATTGATTGATTCAACCCGTATCCTGCTGTATCCCTAACCATCTCTGCCTGCAGATCAGCCAGCCGTTCATCCTGTGATCCACTCTGCTTCCGGTCGGACACTAATGATGACTATGTAGTCTCTGGCTGCTGCAGCCGCTCTATTTTAGCAGACCTGAATGTTCCGATCTGCTCTATTTCCAATCGAATTCTTCCCGGAATATGACCGGAAGATCATTGTGATGCCTGTTTACTTTTTGCTAGACTGAGGTGTCTTATAACATTCGACGGAAGCAGGTCTGCTTCCTGCCATTTCCGGCAAATCCCATCCCGTTACTCGTTGCCAAAGCTATATGATACCACGAACCAAAGCCAGTGAACACTATTTCGTCCGGGACCTGCCTGGACAGAGCAATTTACCGGGGGATCGCTGGCGCTGCTTCTTGGTGGGCAGCCGGTAGTCGTATGGGAGTTTTGCTAATTTGTGAACGGTTTCCTATCGGGAAGTAATTTACAGATCCCAAGTATATCATCGGTGGATTGAGTTTGGTGTTTAATATGTTTGGATTGAAATGGGCAGAAATTGTTTGTGGACGACGGAAATCGTTGCTTGACCTCTGCTGTTTGTACTTTGGTCGTTGCGCCAGGTTTTGTGGTGGATGCTTCGGCCTTCAGCCACTTTAAACAGGAATAAGGCTTATTATATGCCAAATAGCAGCCGACTTTGATTTCTGGTATCGGCTGCTATTTGGCATATTTTTGAGTTGTGGTTCGTCAAGCCGGGGAAGGAACGGTTTGAAAAGACTACTTCATTGGTAGCCCGGCTGTGGGGGACAGGGAGCTGCGATGGGCGCACTTGTCGGCTGCACTCTCGACAGCACGCATAATGCCGCCGTATCCGGTACACCGGCACAGATTACCGCACAGCCCTTCTTTGATTTCCTGTTCTGCTGGCTGAGGAGTGCGGTCCAGCAGTGCTTTGGTAGAAATGATCATGCCGGGTGTACAGTAACCGCACTGGAATCCGCCTTCTTCCAGAAATGCTTCCTGGATCGGGTGCAGCTCGCTTTCTGTCTCGCCATGCAGTCCCTCGATCGTCGTAATCTCGGTATCTGCGCACTGGTAGGCCATCATCAGACAGGAGTTCATCGGTTGTCCGTCGATCAGTACCATGCAGGCACCGCAGCGCCCGATCTCACAGGATACTTTGGTGCCGGTCAGATCCAGATCATCCCGCAAAATATCCAGCAGCCGCCGGGAAGGAGCAATCTCCATCTCTTGAGCCTTGCCATTCACTACAGCCTGCCATTGCATACTCGTCGCCTTCATCGTGGACTCACTCCTTCCTGCTGCCATCGACCTGCTCGTTGAATCAGCTGTTCCCGGGGGACCGGGAGATGGCTGATCCATTGTCCTGTTGCCTGACGGATCGCTGCTGTAATCGCCGGTGCCAGCGCGACCGAGCCAATCTCGCCGATTCCGCGGGGACCAAAAGAATCATTTTCCGGCAGATCTTCAATCACTTCGACCTCCAGCGAGGTATGCATATCCTGAATACCGGGAATCATATACGTATCCATATTGCGGGTCATATAATGTCCCTCTTCCATGACCGCATCCTCGGTCAGTGTAAATCCAAGTGCCATCACACTACCGCCCTCGATCTGCCCGACAAATCCCATCGGGTTGATCACCGGACCGGCGGCTACGGTATGGTACGTGTCCAGCAGCTTGACATGTCCGGTCAGTGTGTTCACTTCCACTTCGGCAGCTACGGCTGCATACGTATAGAGGAAATGCCCGCCGACCACTTCATCCGGCGTCGTTGGATAAGAGAACTTGGTATCAAAGGTCAATTCCTTGTCCTCAGTCACCCCAGCAATTTCCCGGTAGGAAACCACCCGTTTGCGGCTCATTTCCTCGCCTTCCTCCGTGATCATCTGCCAGATACCATGTTCACCTGTGGTCAATTGATCGATAGGGATCCCGGTCATTTCTTGTGCCTTTTGCAAAACCGCCTGCAGAAAAGGAGTCTTCAGCCGCTGCAGCGCCATCCAGGCCATCGTCGTTGAACGCGAGGCCGTACTGGAACCGCTATGAGGCACCAGATCCGTATCGCCAATCACAATGCTGATATCTTCAGCCGTACAATGGAACAGATCCATCAGCATTATTTCCAGAGTCGCGATCAACCCCTGACCAAATTCTTCGTAGCTGAACGCCACTTCGATCTGCCCCTGTGCATTCAGCGAAAGACGCCCTCCAGCCGGATCATCAATTCCATAGCCGAGCCCCGCTCCATGCATCGCCAGCGAAGAACCAATTCCGCGCTTGATCCATGGCGGCACCGGTGAAGCTGATGTCACAGGATCATATCCTGTCATGACAGCAGCCGGCAGAGCAGAATCTACTGTCCGGCGCTGCCAGAGCGAAGATTGCGCCAGCGCCTGCATCACCTGCTCCAGTCCGTTCGTTCGCCAGATCTCCTGCTGCAGCGGACCGGGATCATCGGGAAGCCGGCGATTGAGCATTCGGAATTCCCACGGGTCCATACCTATTTTCTCCGCCAGCCGATCCATCTGGCCTTCCATCGCGAAGATCGCCTGATTGCCGCCAAATCCCCGAAACTCGCCGGATACCCCATTATTCGTATAGACTGATACTCCCTCGACGTCCACATGCTGCAGACGATAAGGTCCCATACAATGTTCTGTGGCAAAATTCAGCACCGGGGCACCGAGTGTAGCATAAGCGCCGGTATCTGCGACGATACGTACCCGGTGCGCCTGCAGACGTCCATGCTCATCCATACCGGTCTCCATCTCAATCCGCATCGGATGGCGCTTGAGCCCTGCACGTACCGATTCCATGCGTGAATTGTGCATTTTGACCGGACGGCCGCTTTTCAGTGCCAGCAGCGATCCGTAAGGCTGTACATTCAGCTCATCCTTGCCGCCAAATGAACCGCCAATCGGACTGGAGATTACGCGAATACGTTCTTCTTCCCAATCCAGAATCCGGGCGATCTGCATCCGATCCTTGTAACCGTGCTGGGTCGGGGCATAGACGGTCAGACGCCCGTCAGGTTCGGGGACGAACAATCCGCCTTCCGTTTCCATATAGGCATGCATCTGGCGTGGAGTGCTGTATACTTCTTTGACCACATAAGTGCAGTTCTGCAGAACGGTATCTGCATCTCCCTGCTTGACCTGGGTACGATGCAGTACATTGCCCTGAGGATGCAGACGTGGAGCAGTGTCTTCCAGAGCGCGCAGCGGGTCGGTGATGGTCTCCAGCACTTCATAGTTCACCCGGATCAGAGACAGCGCATATTCGGCAATCTCCGGTGTGACTGCTGCTACTGCTGCCACGGCGTCTCCGATATAACGGACCATATCCTCACACAGTGCAGGCTGATCGGGTACGGCAATGCCAAACCGATTCAGACCCGGTACATCCCGGTAGGTGATGACGGCTATCACACCTTCATAAGCTTCGGCTGCCGATGTATCCAGCGATAGGATACGTGCATGGGGATGACTGCTGCGCAGCACCCGTCCATATAGCATGCCTTCTGCGGTCATATCTGTCAGATAACGCAGCTCTCCGGTTACCTTTTCCCGTCCATCTCTGCGTTTGCGCCATCGTTCCCCGCTATTCTCCCGGTTCAGCAGCATCTCCCGTCATCCCCTCTCCATCTCCTGATGTAATGTCTCCCACAATCCTGCCGCCAGCAGATTGCCGGCGGTCTGACGACGGTATGATTCCGAGGCAAATGGATCGCTGTAGCTCACCCATTCCTTTTCTACAAGTGCAGCCAATTCTGCTGTATACCGTGGGTCATAGACTTTGCCTTCCAGCAGCTGTTCACATCGGCTCAGCCGCATCGCAAGACCGGCACCACCGCCTGCAGCAGCCTTCACATTCACCAGTACTCCCTCACGATTCATAAGCGCCCGGAAAGCTACCGTCACGAGCGAAGGGGTAAATGCTTCTCTCCGTCCCACTTTGCGGTAAAAACTAATCTCCCGCCAGGATGGTTCACTGGAAAGGCTTGTATGGAAAGGGGCTGAGTTCTGATGATTATGCAGATCAGGCGCAGTATCCGGCCCACTTTTATCAATAACAATGCCGAGCAGTACCGCATACAGGCTGCGTCTGCCTACCCGAACCTGTTCCAGCCAATCGACCAGCTCCTGCTCGTATTCGGATGGATGATGTTCGGTGTCCATCCAGACGAGCCGAGCATCATGAACGAGCAGGGCAGGAATCATATCCCCTACAGCCGATGAAATATTGCCGCCTATCGTACCCAGATTACGTACGGCCGGAGCAGCGATATGACGACAGGCCGTACTGCAGGTATTGCCATGGATACGCAGCCGATGATCATGCCCACATTCACGCAGGGTCGTTAAGGCTCCGATCCGAATCTGCTGTTCATCTTCCATAATGCCATTAAGTCCCTCAATTGTATCGAGCCGGATCATATGTGCCGGGATGGTCAGCAGCCCGCCCTCCCACTGGGTACGCAGCAGGGTGCTGCCTGCGACATAGGCCGAATCCGCACCATATTGACGCTTTAGCGTGATCGCTTCTTGTGCACTCGCCGGCTCCCAGACATGGGGAAGTACCGGAGCAGGCAATGAGGATGCTGTACTTTGCCTATTCATGAGGCCACCTCCACATTGTCAATATTATTTAACATATCGTAATTAAACCAATAATAGGCGTCAACTAAACTAACTCATATTTGTGAAAATTCTAAATATTAAGCTTATTTTAGTTTTTATAATTAAATAATTCTAAAAAATCGTCATCATATGTAAACTAAATTTACGTAAAATATTTTATTATACTGAAATCAAAACAGATGAGAAGTACATAAAATGAAAGAACCTGCCAGGGTCCTGACCTATAATTCTCATACCAATTTTCCAATCTATTTTAGGCACTGACCTATCCGCTTCTATATAAATGATTCAACAAATAACAAAAACACTCCGGATTATCCAGCATTCAAGGAGTGTTTGATATGGTCGCGTATATGCTGCAGGGCTTCCGGTGTATCCGTATCCCAGAAATGATAGGCGGCATACTGCAGAGTCTGTCCCTGTAGATCAGGCTGCCGGAGCAGCTTTCTCGCTCCCTGATCTCCGGTTAGTTCATCCAGCCTGTTCCAGATACGGCGTGCCAGAATGACAGGTGGCTGAGCCTGCTGACCATCCGAGGCAGCCATATAATCCAGTGCCTCCCCGGCGTGCTGCCAGGATTTCATCATATCTGCCAGCATTGGCGCATCAATGAGCGGCTGATCGGCCAGCAGGATCATTACTGCATCGGCGGCTGACTGCCGAATCTGCTGCATGCCGCAGCGGATGGAATAGGACATGCCCCTGTCTGCTTCGGCACATTCTGCGGCAAACCATCCATCCGTACGGCAGCACCACTGCTGCACTTCCCTCTGCCATGCTTCGGAAGAATGAGGGGCATGCACAATAACGACCGGGGACAGCTGACCTTCGGAATGTATGACACTCAGCACGCTACCCCCCACACTGATTGACTGGTCGGAGGCAGATCGTCGACCTTCTACTGTCTGTTCCTGCTCTGTATGCTCCTGTACTCGGTCTCCGGCAGCAAGGGCTGTATGGTCGCCATCATTCTCTTGTGGATAATTAGGCAAATCAACCTGCCCTGCAGCTGCACCATTTGGATGTGGACAGAGCGGTAAAGAGAGCTTGTCTCTGCCCATCCGGCTGCTTCTACCTGCTGCCAGTACCAATCCGGCGATATGCATGAGCAGATCCCTCCCTCGGTTGCGGCTTACGATCCCTTTTGACGGCAATTAATTCGGCTGCAATGCTGATCGCAATCTCATCGGGTCCATCCGCTCCAATCGAAAGTCCAACCGGGGAATGCACATGAGGATAGGCAGGCAGCTGATCAAACAACCGTCTTGTTCGCTCGGATGATCCCATAATGCCGAGATACGCATAAGGACAATCCTCGATCAGCTCAATCCACTCCCTTTCTCGCGGGAAATTATGACTCATGAGCAGCATGTAATCACCGATCTGCGGAGAGATGCGGGTGTACAGTTCTGCCGGAAATCCGGTAATACAGACCGCACCGGGAAATCGCTCGTCGGTGCAGAGTGCTTCACGCCAATCTCCAACAACTACCCGAAATCCCGAAGCTTGCGCAAGCGAGCTGACGAGTCGACTGTCATCGCCTGCTCCAATCAGAATCAGACGCGGCTTGGGGCGGTAGGTACGGATGAACGTATACTTTTTATTCTCCATCGAAGGAGTATTGGCATATTCGGGATCGCGATTATGAGCGAGGAACAGGGTCTGGGAGACCCCAGGGGAAACGGCAGATGCAGATTCCTCCGTTAATGGTACGGACCGTGCTGGATCTCCAGGCTCGGCAGCGGTGGAAGACAGCCTGTACTCTACCTTCGGTCCATTTTCAACAAACGAACGGCTCAGCATGACTGCCTCTCCCTGCTCAAGCCGCTGATCAAGCGTCTCCAAAATATGTTCCAGTTCACCGCGTACCGGCTCCAGCAAAATATGGAGACATCCGCCGCAGCCGACATTCTCTCCCCATGACAGATCATCTGCCGGACGCATATCGTATTCCACCATCTGTACTGTGCAGCTGTTCCAGGCAGATTCCACCCGTCCGCACAGGTCTTCTTCCAGACAGCCGGGGCTGATCGTTCCATAGTGCCGTCCATCCTCGGTCAGCAGCATGGAGACGCCTTCCTTGCGGTAGGCATGACCCTGCACATGTACGACTGTAGCAAGAACGGTACGAATATGATGCTGACGTTCACGCCGGGCCATTACGCATAAATCCTTCATATCCATCGTCTTCAGCTCCCCTTTTCCAGATCGAATCCGCTATGAAAACTGCCTGCTCGTCCGCTCTCCAGTCAAGCCATCACCATTAAAAAATAGATTAAAACGTAAAAGTTCCTTTGCTATCAGCCAATCCGGCTCAGCAGCCGCTTGATCGAACGATCGGATTCACGCAGTACAATACTGCGGTCGATCGTCTTCACCTGACGGTTCTCAAAAACGATCTGGCCGTCAATAATGACCGTATCCACATTGCTGCGTGCAGCTGAGTAGACCACTCTGGAATACACATCCACATCATGAGAAGGAAACGTATGATAATCTTCCAGATCAAGCAGCACCAGATCCGCTTTTTTGCCCACTTCGAGGCTGCCGATTTCTTTGGACAGTCCCAGCACTTCCGCGCCGCCCATCGTCGCCATCCGTAGTACGGTACGTGCGTCCATCACAGTCGGACCATGCGGCACTTTCTGGATAAGCGCGGTCATGCGCATTTCCTGGAACATATCGAGATTGTTGTTGCACGGCGCTCCATCGGCTCCGATACCGACGTGAATATGACGGTTCATCAGATCGGGAATCTCTGCAATACCGGAAGACAGCTTCATGTTGGAGCCTGGACAATGGGTGACTTTGACCCCACGCCTGTGCAGAATCTGCTTCTCCTCTTCACTCAGCCAGACACAGTGCGCCAGAATGAGGCGCGGATTCGCCAGTCCGATATGATCCAGATAGACAATATTGCGCATGCCCCGCTCCTGCTCGACGAGTGCAATCTCGCCGCGGTTCTCCGAAGCATGGGTATGAACGCGCACATGATACTGGGCGGACAGATCACGCACTTCGGTCAGCAGCTTCTCCGTACAGGAGACGACGAAGCGCGGACAGAATGCATATTGGATGCGCCCTCCACCGAATCCGTTCCATTTTTCCAGCAGATCCACACTTTTTTGCAAAGATTCTTCGGTCTTTTCCTGCAGCGGCTCGGGTACATCATCTCCGTGATCCATCATCACCTTGCCAGAGATGACACGCAGACCGCTCTGTGCCATCGCCTGGAACGCTGAATCCGTATGGTGAACAGTCTCCATATCGCAGATCGTCGTTGTCCCGCTGGAAATGAGTTCGCCGATGCCCAGCAGCGCCGAATAGAAGATGGATTCTTCATCATGGGCAGCTTCCAGCGGCCAGATCCGTTTGCGCAGCCAGTCCATCAGCTCCATATCATCCGCCCGTCCCCGGAAAATGGTCTGGCACAGATGGATATGCGTCTGGATAAAGCCGGGCAGAAGCGTCTTGCCGCGCGCGTCAATCTCACGGTCGGCATAATCATCGAGATGAATGCCCATTTTGGCGATTTTGTTATTTTCAATCAGCAGATCGCCGGTAAACACTTCTTCGCTTGCGTTCATGGTTACGATTTGAGCTTGTCTGATCAGTATACTTGCCATTTCCGCTTCCCCCTCTGGTGTATGGCTGCTGCGACGTATATGGATGTGATGAGAGTCTGCGGCAGTTCATTGTTGGTTGTGCTGATTCTCTACTGTGGCTTCTATTTCTACATGGTATGTGTGGCAGATAAATAAAGAATGGGATGGATCTTGGTGGTTCACTCCAGAAAGGAATAAAGGCCTCTCCTCCGGTTAAGCCTGGAGATCTTGAACAGGTAGGCCTAAGGAAGATCTCCAGGCTTAAAGGTCGTCGATTGCCTTTATTTCCTTTCTTGCGTTCCGTGCTGGAGCCATCACTTTCTGTACATACTGGTTTTGAATGATGCATAAATTATAAGGAAATTAGAGCCGAGAACACTGGAAGGACTTCTAACACTTAGACCGTTTGTATTCTCTTTACCTTGTTCCGTTTTCGCTTCCTTCACTACTTTAATATCCCTATCGCCTCAGCTACCATCATCTTACTCCAGTACCGCTGCTTATCCGGCGATAGCTTATATGCCGATGGCCATGCCGTCGCTGCGGGGGTCGGCGGATCCGCTGAATAGGCCCTGGTCACTGATATGGATGCCCTGGGCCTCGCCCATCAGGGCATCGTAGTCGCGGACGGGTTCGACGGTGTGTCCGTAGGCTTCCAGTCTGGAATAGATATCTTCGTAAGAACGGTTCTCGATCTTCAGTGTATCGCTGAGTGTGCCCCAGGTACGTCCGTAGAGCCAGCGGGGCAGGGCGATAGCCTGTTGGATATTTAGCTTGTAATCAATGATGCCAGTCAGGATGGACAGCTGGGTCTGCGGTTGTCCTTCGCCGCCCTGTGTACCGAGCAGCAGGCAGGGTTTGCCGTTTTTGGTAACCATACCAGGCATGAGCGTGTGGAAAGTTCGCTTCCGCGGTTCCAATACATTCGGATGACGGTCGTCTAGGGAGAAGAAGGAACCCCGATTTTGCAAAATGACACCTTGTCCTCCCGGTACATACGCTGATCCAAAATCAAAATACAGACTCTGAATAAACGAAACGGCATTGCCTTCTTCATCCGTTACGGCTGCATAGGCGGTATCCTGTCCCATCGCAGCGGACAGATGATCTGCTGCCTGCGGCTGGTACTGCATTTCATGCCATAATTCCTGCGCATATTCCTTGGAGAGCAGCCGTTCGAGCGGGATATCGCGGAATCCCGGATCGGTCAGATAACGGTCCCGGTCGCGAAAAGCCTTCTTGACCGTCTCGGTCATCAGATGGTAGAACTCCGGCGAGAAGCGCGCCACAGCCGACAGATCGGTCTGCTCCAGCATATTGAGCATCATCAACAACGAAAATCCCTGCGTATTGGGCGGCAGCTGATGCACTTCATGCCCCCGGTAGGTAGTGGAGATGGGATCTACCCATTCTCCCCGATGCGCGGCAAAGTCTGCGGCAGTCAGCAGGCTGCCATCCTGCTCAGCCGCCTGACCGATCTGCTGTCCCAGCATACCTGCATACATATAGTCGCTTCCCTGCTCGGCGATTCCCTGCAGTGCGGCTGCCAGCTCCGGCTGCACGACCCAATCTCCTTCTTCCAATGGCCGTCCTTGCCGCAGAAAAGTTCGATACAGATAAGGGTCCGCCTGCAGCCACTCCAGATCACGCACCGTCCAGCGGGCCAGACTCGGTGAAGCCGGGAATCCTTCTTTCGCATAACGAATAGCCGGCTGCATCACTTCTGTCCAGGGCAGACGTCCATATCTTTTCCAGACCGCTTCCCAGGCATCGACCATCCCCGGTACGGTGACAGCAGATAGTGGTCCACGCTGTGGAATGGATGTATATCCTTTGCCCAGATACCACTGGGGTACAGCTCCTGCTGCAGAGCGTCCGCTACCGTTATAGGCTTTGATCTCTCCTGTTCGGCCGTCATGAATAAGGAAAAAGGCATCTCCGCCCGGCCCGGTCATATGCGGATACACGACACCGAGTACCGCACTGACAGCGACAGCTGCATCGATGGCATTACCGCCGGATTGTAATATAAAGGCACCGGTCTGACTGGCCAGATAATGAGGCGCAGCGACCATGCCTTTGCGTGAGAGGGGCATGATATTCATCAGCACGTCACTTCCTCCTTGCCGGCATAGACATCCAGCGCAGCCTGTACCCCCTCGCCCGCCGGCAGCTTCAGACCATGCCGCAGCAAAGTCGCTTCCAGCGCTCCCAGCACATGCAGCACATTTTTGCGGCTGCTGCTGTAGCCCATGCTGCCGATCCGCCAGATTCTGCCTTTGAGCGGACCGAATGAACTGGCGATCTCGATGCCAAAGTCCTCCAGCAGCATGGAGCGGACACTCTCGCCATCGATTCCCGCCGGAATCTCGATACAGGTAACGACCGGCAGGCGGGCCTCATCATTGCCGAACAGCTGCAGTCCCATTCCCCGTACACCGGCTACAATAGCTGCTCCGTTCTCCCTGTGGCGGGCAAAGCGCGCCTCCAGTCCTTCCTCCAGTAGAATGCGCAGCCCTTCCCGCAGTGCATACAGCATCGAAGTTGCCTCGGTATGATGATTTAACCGGGCCGGGCTCCAGTAGTCCTGCAGCTGGGCCAGATCAAGATAATTGCTGGCAATGCGACTTCTGCCCGATACGGAAGCCGGCTGGAAATCGGATGCGCTGCGCAGTCCGCGTTCGATGCTTTTACGGGCCAGCAGCTTGCGCTCTATCCGGTCATTGTAAGTGAGCGGCGCCATCCCCGCCGGAACCGACAGGCATTTCTGGGTGCCGCCCATAACCGCATCAATCTTCCAATCATCCGCATATACCGGTACACCGCCGATCGTAGCGACGGCATCGACGACGAACAACACATCCATTTCCCGGCAGTAATGCCCGATCTCCTGCAGCGGCTGCATACATCCGGTCGACGTCTCTCCATGCACCATCGCTACCAGTGCCGGACGATACTGACGGATCGCGCCAATGACCTGTTCCGGGTCAAATACCGTTCCCCACTCTGCTTCGATCGTGATCACTTCCGCACCACAGCGTTCGGCAATCTCGGTGAGCAGATGTCCGAATCGACCATAAATAGGCACAAGCACCCGATCTCCCGGTTCAATCAGACTGACCAGAACCGCTTCCAGACCGGAGCGTGAAGTGCCGTCTACCGGATAGCACCATTGATTGCCGGTAACGAACAGCTCACGCAGCATTTCCATCGTCTCATTCATCAGATCGGTAAAGGCGGGATCAAACTGTCCCAGGATCGGATAGGACATTGCCCGGAGTACACGCGGGTCCACTTCAACCGGACCGGGCGTCATAATCGTACGCGGCGGCGGTGCAAGATCTTTATAACGTTTCATGGCAGTCACCTCGGTAAGCATATTGATATAACCATTCTGTCAGTACGCGGAATCCCTGCATCAAATCTTCATTAGCCGTATATTCCAGCGGGTTATGGCTAATTCCCTCCCGGCTGGGTACAAAAATCATCGCTGCCGGACGCCGAGCACCCATGATCTGGGCATCATGCCCGGCACCGCTTGGCATGGTCCGGTGAGCAATCCCGGATGATGTACAGATCTGCTGCAAATCGGCGATAATCTCCGAATGCATTAGCACTGGATCAACATTCAGATGTTCCTCCCAATCCATTTCGAGTCCTTCCTGCCGGGCAATCTCTGTTAAATCATGCTGGAGCATGGACGTATATTCATCCAGCGCCTTCACATCGAGATGACGAATATCCAGTGTAAATGAAGTCGCTCCAGCAATCACATTCGATACACCCGGGGAAGGCTGGATCGAGCCGACCGTCGCGACAAGCGGATCACCGGCTTCCAGGGCGGAGCGGCGAATCCGGACAATCATCTCTGCCGCAATGGCAAGGGCATCACGGCGCCAGCCCATCGGAGTCGTGCCGGCATGATTGCTTTCCCCTTTGACCGCTACCCGGATTCGCCGCTGGCCGACGATACCGTTCACGATGCCAATCGCCTGATGGCTGCGCTCCAGTACACATCCCTGTTCTATATGAAGCTCCACATAAGTATCCCAGCTGCGCTTACACTGGATATGCGGTGAATCCGGGCCAAATCCCGCTTTCCTCATCGCCTGTTCCAGCGTGATTCCGTCTCTGTCACAGACAGCCGGAATCCGGTCCATGCTATAGTTCCCGGCTATATTGCCCGATCCCCAGTACGTCAGCGGAAAGCGGCTGCCTTCCTCCTCGCAAAAGGACACCACTTCAATCGTCCGTACCGGCGGACCGTACATTTCCTGCAGATACGTAAGTGCCAGTATACCGGCGACCACTCCATAGGCTCCATCGTATTTGCCTCCACAGATCACGGTATCGATATGAGAACCGGTAACAACCGGCAGCAAATCGGGATCGGTCCCCGCGAGTCGGCCGGTCAGGTTGCCTGCCTGATCATAAAAGGCGTCCAGACCGTGTTCCTTCATATAAGCAGACAGCGCATCCTGCGCAGCCACCCACTCGGGCGTATACAGCAGCCGGGTGACACCTCCCTGTTCATCTGCGCCATAACCGGACAGCCATTCCAGTATATGGTTCATTTTGGCACTGTACTGCTCCAGTAGCGTTATCGTCTGTTCAGCCATGGACGACACCTCCAGTCTGACGGACGACGAAGCGGCCGGCTTGGCTGCCCGTCAGGCCCTGCTGATGTTCGTATACCGTACAACCTCTTACGAGCGTACGCACAATATGCAAAGAGAAGGAATACCCTGTATAAGGATTCTGCTTATGCCGATCCTGCAGATCACTCCCGGTGAGTTCATAGCTGCCTGCCAGATCGACCAGCACCAGATCCGCATCCATTCCTGCGGCGATCTTGCCTTTACAGTGCCCCAGTCCCAGCCGTTCGGCCGGCCGGGTAGCCAGCATCTGCATGAGCTGCGACAGCGCAATAGCACGTTCGTGATACCCTTGTTCCAGCATGAGCAGCAGAGTGCTCTGACCTCCGGATATTCCGCCCCAGGCGGTAAAAAAGTTATCCGTCTGCTTCATCACAGGCGGACATGGAGAATGATCGGATGCGATAATATCGATCAGTCCTGCGCTGACCGCCTCCCACAGCTGATTTTGCTGCTGCCTCGTTCTGAGAGGGGGAGCGCATTTGACCAGACTTCCCTGTTCCAGCATGGATTCTTCCGATAGCACCAGATAGTGCGGGCAAGTCTCTACGGTGACATCCATGCCTTCCACTTTGGCAGCGGTGATGATATCGACCGCCTCCCGGCTGCTGATATGTACAAAATGCAGTGCACAGCCGCTCTGGCGTGCCAAGGACAATGCCTGCTGTACCGCCAGCATTTCCGCTTCGATCGGGCGGGAATGCACATAATCCATAATGCCTGTCCGTCCACTCGCCTGCGCTTCGGCAGCCAGCACAGAGACCAGCTGTTCATCTTCGGCATGCAATGCTAACACCTGTCCCAGCCGGGCAATCTCGGTCATACCTTCCAACAGGGTCTGCTCATCCGCCCGGGTGAAGATATCCTCGCCTTCTCCTCCCGGCTCTGACATAAAAGCTTTGAATCCGGCCACTCCGCCATCTGCCAATGCCTGCAGCTGATCGATATTGCCTTCCACCAGACCACCCCAGAGTGCATAATCCACATAAGAATGATTCTCGGCGGCATGCTTTTTGAGATCCAGATATTCCGGTCTGACAGTAGGTGGAACGCCATTGAGCGGCATATCCACATAGGTGGTGATCCCGCCTGCCGCCATTGCTGCCGATCCGGTCTCGAATCCTTCCCAGGTACCCAGCCCAGGTTCGTTAAAATGAACATGAATATCCACCGCTCCCGGAAGTACATGCAGTCCGGCAGCATCCATGACCGGTACATCCCCTGCTGCTGACAAAGGCGGCAGCAAGGCTTCAATCCGGCCATCTTTTATGGCAATATCCAACATCTCCACCCGATCCGGCAGGACAACCATTCCTCCTCTGATAACGCAATCCCAGATATTCGGCTGCATGACCCTTCCCCCTCTTCTGTCGACATCGTATGGCTGTATCCCTCTGCGGAATGCTTTGTGTATGTTCATTTCAAATCATCATCTAACTGCCTCTGTAGGTGCTGTAGCCACCCGGTGATAGCAGCAGCGGTATATGGTAATTCGCCTGTTCATCGGTAATGGTAAAACGGATCGGAATCCGATCCCATAGAGTGAGCGTTGTCTGACCTGTCTGAGCAGCCAGATAATCGCCTGCATGGAAAATCAGCTCATACATGCCGGGCTGCATTGTCTCACCGGATAGCAGCGGTTCGTCCAACCGCCCATCCGCATTGGTCGTTCCTGCCGCCAGCAGGGTATGAAAATCACCAGCATACAGCTCGACTCGCATTCTGACAGCAGGCCCTCCTTGCCCAAGATCCAGTACATGGGTAGTCAGTTTGCCGCTCATACCGCTATCCCGTGACGGCTCGCCCACTCCCGCAGCCGCAGGCCGACGATAATCTGTACCTGCTGGAGAGCTGTAGCAAACTCCTCGTCCTCCGGCTGACCGAGTCGCGCTTCCAGAGCGGCTACAATCTGATCAGCCGTTTTGCCTTTGACAGCCAGAATGAATGGAAAGCCATACGTATCCGTATACTTCTTATTTTCACGGGACAACCGCTCATACTGGTCGGCCGACAGATTCGTCAGCCCGGCACCTGCCTGTTCGGACTGTGAATGTTCACTCATCTGAATCCGGCTGCCCAGATCCGGATGCTGTCTTAGCAGCTCCAGCTGCTTCTCCCGACTGGATGACTGAACCACTTCGTTCATACTATCTAACATACCCTGTAAACTTGAGAACGGATTCTGTTCCCACGCCTGTTCAGCTACCCAGGAAGAATGTTCATACAATCCACCAAACTGCTGCAAAAACTCGTCCTTTGTCCATGAGTTCCATGGCTGCTCTGTTGTCATCACTGGTATCCACCCCATTTTATTCGTTATGATGAGATATTTTTATCATTGTACGTAAGGTTATTGAACATATCAACTAAAATAATTTTTATTTGTCATATAAAATAACATTGGATAACTGTTTTGTGTTCTGTGCCTAACGCCAACTATCAATTAACATAAAAAAACCTCATCAATCGAAGATTGCTCTTCTCGATGAGGCTGTTGGTCCCAAGCTATTTTCATTTTCATGTTTGATATGGAATCGATGGTTTCGTTCTTCCTACTAATTACCACGCTTGCCTCAGGACTGCTTGTGCTTCAGGAACTTGCGGAACGTAAAGACCATTTTAAGCTTCAACAGATCATTCGTTTTCTTAAAGTCCATCTGCAGCATGCTGCCGATTTTATCCATTCGGTAGGTTACGGTATTGCGGTGTACATACAGCTGCTTGGCCGCTTCATTGATTAGACCGTCATTCTCGACAAAAGCTTCCAGCGTACTCATCAGCACCTGATTCGGATCGCTGTCACGAATCATCAGCGGCTCCAGCACTTTGTGACAGTACGTCTCCATGATCTGCTCCGGCACATGCTGGAATACATAAGCAAACTCCACCGTATGGAACTGCAGCGCCATATGCCCCATGCCGAACCGCTTGGCCAGTTTGCGTGTCTCCGTCGCTTCCTGATAGGCTTCACGAAAAGAATCCGGCTTGAGCTTGATGTTGCTGATCCAGAAGCGCGGACTGCCGCCGCTGCTCGCCAGTCCGGCCATATCCTCAAACCGGTTCATCAGAAAAGCAGACAGCTCCTCTCCATAATCCCGCTCCGACGGACAGGCATAGATCGACAGAATTCCTTCTTCGACCCGGAAATGCTGGGACGGAAATAGCTGCATCAACGGATTATACTGCAGCTCCTGATGAATCTGCGCCAGCCTTTTCTCCGATGAAAACGCCTGCGGCTCCAGCGTGGTCATCACACATTGATACGGTCCCGGAAACAGATTCACTCCGAGCCGCTCTGCCCCCTGCATCAGATCCGTAAGAGAGATACGGCGGCTCAGATGCTCGGATACGAGTGTACGCATTCTCTCCTGAATGCCCGGATTAATATGTTCCCGGTATGTAGTGTCCATGTGAAATGCCAGTACTTCGGCTGCCTGCTGGAACAATTCCTCTTCTTCCTTGAGTGGCATCGCCGTATCGGTAAATACGAGCAAAAATCCATAATGCTCATCCCGCTGCATAATGGGCACCCGGTAGCAGCTGCCCTGATTCCATTTCACCCGTGTCAGCGCGATCTTCCAGGGCCAGCCCTGCAGCAATCCATCCTCCCGGCCTTCCCCGCTGTTGTACAGCACATGTCCACGCGAACCGATAATCGCTACCGGATACTGCAAAATAGTCTCCAGCACGGCAAATACATTGGTTTGGGAATTCTGGTTGAGGGCAAATTGCATCAGCTGCTTTTGCTTGGACAAAACCGACTGCAGCAGCTTGGTGCTGCGCTCATGTTCTACCTGGAACAGTGCATTCATCTGATCCGAAAAAGTAAATTCAAACGGAAGTTCCAGCAGTGGAAATTGCAGTCGATCCGCTTCCTCGATAATCATCTGGGGAATGACGTCCCAGAACCGGCCGAGTTTGACGCCCATGCCTGCACATCCGCGTTCATTCAATTTGCGCATCAGCTTGATTGCTTCTTCCTGGTTATCTTTCATTAGAAAAGCAGTAGTGA
Source organism: Paenibacillus wulumuqiensis (assembly GCF_000971965.1). Taxonomy (GTDB): domain Bacteria; phylum Bacillota; class Bacilli; order Paenibacillales; family Paenibacillaceae; genus Saccharibacillus; species Saccharibacillus wulumuqiensis. The sequence continues at coordinate 83,342 of NZ_LAQP01000013.1, read as the reverse complement.
ACAGCATCTCCCCACTTTTTACCCAATCGGCGATATCCGGTGCATCCATCACGTTCACCGACTTCATCAGCCGTGATGTTCCGCTGGCACCCGCAACCAGTCGCGCTTCCGAGAGCGGGTACACCGCCAACGCTTCCTGAACAGTCAATTGCATACGAATACCTCCCATTCACTTGACATAAGATGCTTGTTTGACTTATAAATCTTCCTGAAATTTCATTTCTCCGGCTTACAAACTTGAATATTGTCATGTATTATAACATACAAGTCAGCAAGCGTACTATATGGATAAATTATAAGGTGAGCTGTTCTTACCTATAAGCTCCTTCGTCAAATTCCTGTTTTAACTTTAAGGAGATATATTGTACCAACTTATCGAGCCAACAAAAAAAGCCTTTTGCCTGACCATTCTGTTTCTCTCAAAGAAAACAGACTGTCATAACAAAAGGCTTTGCTTTTACTATCGTACATTCTCGTTATACAGCCAAAGCAGCTCTAAAGTCTCTCTGTAGCCATACCTGCTTGCTGCCTGTTATTTACCCCTTACTCCTCTGACTCTTCTTCCTCCGCATGGAAAATGCAGACGAACTGCTCGGAAGCATCAGCTGCGCCAAAAGCATTTTCTCCCGTACCAATCACCGAGAAACCGATATTCCGGTAGAATTCGGCTCCCTCGGCATCCGCGTCCGCCATCAGCATTGCCGGCTTTTCCATAGCCAGCAGCTTCAGTATAATTCCGCGTCCATAGCCAAGTCCCCGCTCATTAGGAGCAATCGCCATATGCCGCACACGCAGCGCATCCGGCATCTCCTGATCCTGAGCACAGCCAATAACTCCAATCCATGCCCCATCTTCCAGATAGCCATACAGTCGCAGCTCAGGCTCTGTACGATATTGTTCAATCACAGCGTTCAGCACATCCTCATCCGGGAAAACGGCATAGGACAGCAGTTCACGCAGTTCGGGTTCATCCAGACGGTTATTAATTAATTCCAGCACAATGGTTCCTCCTGTTTGCTCATATCCACATCCTTACTATCTTACTCCTCCGGCTCTACCTGCTGCAACACATCCGGATGAGATTCTTGCGGTTCCTTGCAGACCGCATACGTAACCCAGTTGCCGCGCAGCTCGATATCCTTGTCGTCCTTGTTCTCTTCAATCGCCTGGGCGACCGCTTTGCGGGCCAGTACATTCCAGCCGGCATAGCTCTCATCCAGAATTTCCAGCAGACGCTCTGTACTCAGATTGAGTTCAATATTGCCTTCTTCCACCTGCTCCGTCTCCTGCTCTACCTGCTGCACAGACGAAGTCATCGAAATAAAGTGAATTCCGCCCATACGTGTACCTTCCTGCATATGTCCCAGTACACGCCGGAATGATTCTTCGGAAGACAGATGCTCCAGACAGCCTGTCGCGATAATATAGTCGCAGCTGTCCGGCTCGATTGAATAAGACTCCACATCATGCGTAACCGCCTTGATCCGATCCTGTACCTTATACTTGTCGGCATACTGCTGCAGCTGCTCAATCGCATCCTCCAGCAGATCTACACCGGTTACACTGCCGCCCTGCTTAAGCTGCTGAGCTACCGGGATGGCGTGTCGGCCTACGCCACAGGCCAGATCAAGCACATGAGGAGTCGGCGTATATTTGAGCAGACGCTCCAGCAGTTCCATAACCAGTGGTGTAGGCTGGGATATCCAGCTGCCTGATTCGAACAGTTCATTTTCTTTGTAAAATTGCTGATGATATTTAGCTTCCGATTCTCTCGCTGTATCAAAAGATGCGCACATCTATATCACTCCCGTTTCCGGACAGTACTCCCTGTCCCTGTAATTGAATCCCAAGATGCAGACGGGCTGTCTGCGCTCCATCTCCGGCAGCGCTGCCCGCTTCATTCACTTAAGTACCATTACCCACACCGGGAGATTTGCCTACATTACGTTTGGATTTACCATTCGTTCACCTGAAGTCTTTGCACTGTGTTAGCACCCTCTCTCTGGACTACGCGATATCCATCTGACTGCAGGCAAAAAAGAGCCTGTATGCATAGGGCATAACAGACTCTACTTTATAATAACAGGACCAGCATGCTAGTTAACCAGCTGTTCCAGTTCCTGCCGCGCCTTTTCGTAGGCGGGGAACAGTGCTTCAACCATATGGGACATTTCCTGCATTGCTTTCTGACGTGCTCTTTTCTCTATCTCGGATAAGAGCTGGGACAGATGATTGATACCGATACTGAGACTGCCGGATTTCAGTTCATGGGCGGCATCTGCCAGCGCCTCGGCATCCCCGTTAACAGCAAGCTTGCGAAGACGCTCCAGTTTGCCCGGTGTTTCGCTCTGATACATATCGATCAGGGTGCGCAGTACTTCCGGATCTCCTGCTTCATTCAGTTCCATAATTTCCTGAATCACACTCATGTCCAGAATTTTCTCGGTGACCGTCACGGGCAGCCATTTGTGCATGATTTTGGTCAGGCTATCCAGATTCACCGGCTTGGTCAAGATGTCATCCATACCTACATCCAGACAGCGCTGACGATCTTCCTGACTCGTATTGGCTGTCAGAGCAATAATAGGCACGGCTACACGCATCTCTGCCGCCTCCAGCTCACGAATTCTGCGGGTCGCCTGGAATCCGTCCATAACCGGCATCCGATTGTCCATGAACACCATCAGATAATTATGACTGAGATAAATGGATACGGCTTCCTGCCCATTGCTTGCCGTATGCACATCTGTAATTCCCATCTTTTTCAGTTGAAGCTGGATCACCTGGCTGTTGATCGGGTTATCTTCCACGATCAGAATCGGTTTCTCGATCTGACTAATGGCCAGAGAAGGCATCGAAGAATTTTCCTGACTGCCCGACTGCTCTGTGATTGCCTGTCTTGTCTGAACCAGCGGTTCGGCTTCTTTGATATTTTTCTTGAGCGGAATATCAAACCAGAACGTAGAACCTTTGCCTTTATCACTTTTCAAATCGATTGTCCCTTCCATTAACTCTACCAGCGATTTACAGATGGAGAGTCCCAGCCCGGTTCCTTCCACATCCTGCTGCTCCGGCCGTTCTGCTTGTGCATAAGGCTGGAATAGGTTCTTTTGATGATCCGGCGCAATACCGATGCCTGTATCAGACACTTCGATGTGGAGGAATTGTGAATTTGCACTATTTTCTTTTAACTGTATACTGATCTCAATTTTGCCGTTTTTGGTAAATTTATTCGCATTACTGAGCAGATTAAGGAGAATCTGACGAATTCGTCCGCTATCTCCAATCAGGTCACTCTCTACCCGGTAATCAATAAAGGCAGAAATGGTATTCTCATTCTCCCTTACCTTGGGCTCAATCAGACGAATAATATGATCCAGCAGCAGGCGCATATTTACCTTATCTTTCTGCAGCTGCATTTTGCCGGCTTCCATCTTGGAGAGGTCCAGCATATTATTAATCATACCCAGCAGCAGTTCTGCCGATTCCTGAATCAGCATCACCGAACGTTTCTGTTCCTCGGACAGATCGGAGGAGAGCAGAATCTCGGCCATACCAATAACACCATTCATCGGTGTACGTATTTCATGGGTCATAATCGCCAGAAAGCGTGCTCTGGCATGATTGGCGTGTACTGCTTCTTCCCTGGCTGCTTTTAGCTCTGCATTGCTTTTGGCCAGCAGACGCTGCAGATTAACCAGTTCACTGTTCATGGACGAGAATTCAGACAAAATTCGTTCTTCCTGGTGTTTGCTATTGATAATCTGGTGGGAAAGATCTTCAACCGTTTTTCGCAAAACCATGACTTCATGCTCTGCATTGGACATTGTATTCATCTTCCCTTCCCTATAATCCGGCTGATCCGATTATCCGAGTTGTACTGCAGGTATCAGAGTGTCAGCCAATTGAATCGCTGCATTCGCATCCGGAGCATAACCGTCAGCTCCCACCAGTTTCCAGAGACCCTGATCTATGTTAAAAGGCAGCCCTCCGACGATAATCTTCACATGCCGCGTCTTCTCGGAAGCCCGAATCTTCTCAATCAGCTCATGAGCCAGATGAACATGAAATGTCATCGTTACCGAGATGGCTACCATATCCGCTTCATAATCGACAATCGATTGAATCAGACTGTGATCCGGCACATTGGCACCCAGATAATACGTATCCCATCCGTCCATTTCAAAAAAATCGGTCAGCATGCGAATGCCAATTTCGTGTTGTTCATTGCCGACACAAGCGGATACGAGGCGACGGGATCTGCCCGTCCCTTCGGCCTGCAGCCAGTACGGATACAGACGGGAGATAATACTCTGGGTAGCTGCCGTGCAATAATGCTCCTGAGCAACATTGATCCGGCTGATCTGCCATAACCGTCCAATCTCGTACTGTACCTTCTGGAATATATGAATATAGATATCTTTTATGGAAGTTTCCTGATCGAGAAGAGTAAGAATGAGCGTATAGGCTTGTTTGCGATCTGCCTGCAGCAGATACTCCAGATATTCTCCTGCCTCCGTACCCAGTGGTGAATCGACAGTGATATAAGAGGTTTGAAGCTCTTCGGTTCGGACATGGTCGATTCCCATCTCCAGATAATTCATAACTTCGGATTTGTCATTGTGTTCGAAATGATCCAGCAGCACCTTTTTGATCGCAATCAGATTAACGATCAGATCCTCCTCGGTCACACGGTAACCGCTTAAAAGCAATTTGAGCCAAGAGATATAGTTCATGAACAAAGCAGGGCTCTTCATCAGTACGCTTTCGGCTAAATAACTTAAGCTGTACAAGGAATCCTGTTTTGTCCGCTCTCTACCCTTGGCTCCAAAACGTTGGTACAGATCCGGCTGCTTCAGGTACTGCATATGGGTAACCTGTTCAGCGAGCCGATCTGCTTCTATAATTAATTGTTCTCCTGCTGTTCCTTTTTCCTGTAGGGCCATTTGCGGACACCTCCTGCACCAACCCGTTAAGAGGACTACTCCGCACGTACCAGATAACGTCTAACAGTAGGCTTAATATCTGTTAATTCCTGATCCGGATACTTGCTTTCCAGTTCATGTATACGTTTGAAGTCGGAGCTCTGTACCCAGGCAATATAACTTTCCTTGCTGTCCCAGGTCATGTGAACGGTCAGTTCACCCGGTGTAATCTCACTCTGAAGAAGTTGAAACGATATGAAACCTGGCTGTCGGTCCACGGACCTGCTGCGGTTACGATAAATCTCCACCAGCTCTTCAGCCTTGTGTTCCGGTACATGGACGACCGACTGCACAATATACACGAAGTCATTTCCCCCCAAGCGAATTACGAGCTTATACCATATAAATGAGCCCGTCAAGTTAACTGCTTACAACTCCGTTGACCACCATTTATCCGTCTTTAGTGAAATTTTCCCATACATTGCCGAATTAAGCAAGTTCCTATACAACCAATTCCCTCCCGACCGCTAACTGTCTGTCTTATGTAAACCGGCGAAAATACGCGTCACTCAAGGGTTTAAGGAGCAATTTTTAGCGCAGCAAAAAAAACACAGGACATGTTGACCCTGTGTTAGCGTACTGTACACCATTTTGGATTAGCATCGATCTTCCTGATCACTGGTACCGAATCCGCATACAGGGTCTGTTCATATCCCCATACTTTCTTATAGTATGCAATCATTACTGAATACCTCTTCTTTCATTAAAGAAGAATAAGATAACAAGCGATTCCTGTCTAATGGATAAATGAACAACGATCAATGCAATAAAAAAGCCCAATCGGTAGAATTCTACCGATCAGACTGTTTTACCAGCAGCTGCAAAGCCCAATTTCTTGAGCAGTGGAATCACCTGAAGTTTCTCTTCGTGGTTCAATCCAGCCATGGCATTCTGAATCACTTTTTTGTGTCCGGCAAAAATGCTTTCAAAGAAATCCTTGCCCTGCTGGGTCAGTTCCGCGAAAATAACGCGGCGATCTTCCTCGCAGGCTCTGCGGCACAGCATATTTTTCTTTTCCAGCTTATCCACTACATACGTAATATTACCACTGGAGATCAGTACCTTCTCCCCGATCTTTTGCAGTGGCTGGGATGTCTCGCTATGATACAGGAAATCCAGTACCCCAAATTCGGTAGGATTCAGTCCATAGCTCTGAATATCACGGTGAATATGAGTCATAATAGATTGATACGTACGGGATAATACTATCAATAAATGAAGGGCTTCTTTCTCCTCCATATCTTCATTTTCCATATTGCTGCTGTTCATTTCGGCTTCCATTATACTTCCTCCTCTCTGCTAAAGACGGTCAGGCTGTCCTGCACCTTCCCCTTGAGTATATAAGAGCGCCTGCAAGAGTTCTTCTTTATTAATGAAATAAAGAATATGAACCAACTGTACAGACGCTACCTATTTTAACATATCACTTGCTTATTGCCTAAATGTTATTCAATCGTATATTAGAAACCTTTTGCAGTTTCAGCCGCTTTTTCCAGACCTTCAGCAACGATCTGCTGGGAACGGTCAGGGAATGCGTTGTGACCTTCGATAATGAACTTCTCAACATCGGTAATGCCCCAGAATCCGAGCAGTGTGCGTACATATCTGACAGCCAGTTCGATGTCTGCGCCAGGACCTTCCGAATAAACGCCACCACTTGCGTGCAGCAGCATTACTTTTTTGCCGCCAGCCAGTCCTACAGGACCTTCCGGAGTGTATTTGAATGTTTTGCCCGCTTGGGAAAGGTAGTCAAAGTATGTGTGCAGTACAGCCGGAACAGTGAAGTTCCACAGCGGGAAAGCAATAACGATTTTCTCGGCTGCCAGGAATTGGTTCATGTAACGGTTGATACGGTCTACAGCAGCCTGCTCTTCAGCACTAACTTCCATACCCTGGGCAGCCTTGAAGTTGGCACCCAGTACGAATGCGTCATAATAAGGTGGGTTCTCTGCGAACAGATCCAGTTCTTCCACTTCATCCTGAGGATGAGCTGCTTTGTAGCTGTTCAGGAAGGCTTCGTACAGTTGAACACTCACTGCCTGATCGGCAGGGCGGTTGTTTGCTTTGACAAATAATACTTTGGACATATTTGATTCTCTCCTTTGTTTTCACCGGAAATTATTAATTAGTAAATCTTAATTTAAAGATAGTGTAAAACATGATCTTTGTCAACTATAAATTTTCACTTTAAGATATCTTACCTTTATACAAAAATATCTCCCTGTACAACCTGCTTCAAAGCAGGTGTACCGGAAGATACTTTCAAATTTGAAATATTGTTTTTGCCATATAGGTTACTTTTCATTATAAATCAGCTGAATACATCCGATATACAATTTGTAGATCCGGCTGCTTTATTTACTTGCCTGCACGCAGAATTTCAATCGTACCGCTGTTATAAGCGATAACGGCTGTCGTAGCCATACCGATGAACAGCCCGTTGTCGACAACACCGGGAATATCGTTCAGCTGACGATGCATACGTGCCGGGTTCAGGATTTCCTTGAAATGACAGTCGACTGTGTAGTTGCCGTTATCCGTGATAAACACTTCTCCGGATTCCGTTTTGCGCAGCACCGGTGTGCAGCCCATACTTGCCAGCTTCTCGATCGTCCATTCATGGGCAAAAGTAACGACTTCAACCGGCAGGGGGAATGCACCCAGACGTTTTACCACTTTGTTATCTCCGGCCACAATCATCACCTGGCGGCTGCGTGCAGCGACAATCTTCTCACGCAGCAGTGCTCCACCGCCGCCTTTGATTAGATTTAAATCCGGGTCTACTTCGTCGGCGCCGTCAATTGTCAGATCAATCTGTCCCACTTCAGCAAAAGGAATAATGGGAATCGACATCTCTTTTGCCAGCTTTTCCGATTCGACCGATGTGGCTACCGCCTTGATATGTAAGCCCTGCTGTACGCGTTCTCCAAGTTTGCGAATGGCGTACACTGCTGTTGAACCGGTACCCAGTCCAACCATCATACCGTCTTCTACCCAATCGACTGCTTTTTCTGCAGCCAGCTGCTTGATATTCATGTTAACGTTTCACTCCATCACTCAAATTTGTATAATAGTCCTTGTTCGTGATTATCATGCATTTATCTGCAAATGTAGTCAGCTCATCCATGGATTTCATGGATCATTTGAACTATACTAGGGACTGGTGAATATACACTGTCCAATCCTGCCGATTCACAACTCAAAGGAGCCACTCATATGCGAACCGAAGACCAGATTAAATCCAAGCTAGGCGAATTGAACACGCAAAAAAGAAATCTGCAAGCTCGACTCTCCACCTTAACGCCGGAAGCTGTGGCTTACACTTCTCTGAATGAACAACTGGCAAGAATCAATGACATGACCACGATGCTGGAATGGGTGCTGGACCAGCCCCAGGGCAAATACCACGCTTGATTTGTTCTACGATACATTTTATCCCAAGTAAATCAGAATTACAAAATCAATTTGAAGCAGTTTTTATTAATCTTTTTGATTGCACCTATTGCAATTTTGGTAAATCGGTTATATCCTAATAGGCTAAAAAGACCATGTCATTAGAACTACTCACTTCCGTAAAAATAATTTTACTATATGCTATAACATAATTAGCAACAATTTCCGACATATTATCTTGTGCACGTCACCTACATGTCCGTCCTATTCTTGGAAATCAAGACATTCAGGTAAATCATTGTTTGAATATCAATGGTTCAAAATACCTAACTGACTTAGCTGGTATTGGATCTGCATCGTCGCACACCATGGTTACGGAGTTTCTTTTACAGGAGACCTTGTTATATTTGATTTTATTACCTTAAACAGGAGTGAAGAGCATTGAAGAAAATAGGCAGATTGTCCTTTTTCACGAAAAACTTATTAATCTCGGCAATTAACATTTTACTTATTGGTGTTATTTTGCTGGTCAGCAGTTACTTTACGCAGAAGACGATTCTGATCGATCAGCTGCATGGGCAGATTCAGGCAGTAACCGATACATTCGCACAGGGAATTACATCCCAGCAGGTACAGCAAGCCATGACTGAAAAAAGTTACGAAGGTGCTACACAGAGCGAGCTTCGTGCCTATCTCGACAACGTGAATAAATACAATCCTAATATTGCTCAAGCCTATGTATTTGGCACCGAGCTTGCCAATGGCAACCAGACTTCTCTCGTAGCCGTACCAACCAAGCTGATGGAAGCCCTCAAAGAAGGCAAAATGAACATTGGTGATCTGTATGAGCAACCAGAAACTATCGTTGATGGCGTCAAGGAAATGATGGCGACCGGCCAGACCACCTTTACAAGCTTCTACTCCGATGACTTTGGTCTCTGGACAACTATCCTGTATCCAATTAAAAACGCCAATGGTGAAATCTTTGCCTACTTTGGCGTCGATGCCGATGCAAGTGCAGTACCTGAAGGTCTTCATCAGCTGTTAGTACGTGGTATTACCATTATGGTTATCTTCCTGATCCTGATCTTCCTGGTACAATTCTTCATCGTACGCAGAACACTCGCTCCAATTCGCGAACTGATTCGTGGTATTGAAGAGGTCAGCAAGGGTAATCTCGATATTCATATCAAGACCGGCGAAGACGATCTTGGCGTTATCAATCATAAGTTCAACGAAATGGTTGCCAAGATGAACGGTGTAATTGTCAATGTTCAATCCGCTTCCAAGCAGGTTACCGAATCCGCGAAGATGCTGATGGATAGCGCATCCGATCACAGCAGCCGCTCCCTGACCCTGATTTCCAATATTCAGGAAATTGCCGACGGCATGAAATATCAGGAATCCGCTACCGAAGATACAGCCAAGTCCATGACTGAAGTATCCACTGTTATTCATACCATTGCTCGCAACTCTTCCAATGTATCGGATGAAGCGTATGCAATGGAACAGAAGTCTGCCAAAGGTAATGAAGTGGTTACCGAAGTCACCAACCAGATGACCCTGATCTCCGAATCCGTACACGAGACAGCCAAAGCGGTTGAGCTGCTGGAAAGCCGTTCCCAGGAAATCGGCAATATCCTTGGTATCATTACCGGAATCTCCGGCCAGACCAACCTGCTCGCTCTGAACGCATCGATCGAAGCTGCCCGTGTTGGTGAACATGGTAAAGGCTTTGCCGTTGTTGCCGGTGAAGTACGCAAATTGGCTGAACAGTCTGCTGAATCTGCCAACCAGATCAGCTCCCTGATCGCCGAGATTCAGACCGAGATTCAAAATGCCGTAACGTCCATGAAAAAAGGTACGCTTGAAGTGGAACAAGGCATGTCTATTGCTAACCAAACTGGCAAACTATTTGCCGATATCCACGATGCTACCAAGAAAGTAACCGAACAGATTCAGGACATTTCCAGTGCTACCCAGCAAATATCGGCCGGTACGGAAGAAATGACCGCTACAACGGAAAACCTGAAATCCACAGCAGCTGCAGCAGCGGCCAACAGTGCCAAAGTATCCGAACATGTGGAAAGTCAAAAAGCCACCGTCGTATCCACATCCGATGCAGCCAACCAGCTGTCCACGATGGCAGAGCAGCTGCAGGAACTGATTTCCCACTTCCACGTACGCAAAGTCGATTAATTATTGCTGAATCCACCATAGCCTGAAAAGAATGCCCTCCATGATTTTGATGGAAGGCATTTCTTTTCACGGCCTAATGGCTATATAAATAATATATCTGTATCACCCTGTCCATATTCCATTCCTATTATTTCATCATAATAACTGTGCTTTCTCATTGCACAGATTTGTTTAAACCAAGGAGAGATTATCATGTCCCAACCGGAAATTGCGAATCTACTAACTACCTCGACCCAGCTGCCAGCTCTACAGATTCCACTGGACAACTCCAGACAGTGGCAGAAAGACACGTTTGCGATCCACCGTTTTGATCTGGGCCAGCCTATTGCCGATTACATTCACCAGCTGACCGATCCCCTCAAAAAAGAAGCGGTTTTGCTAACTGGCTATCTCGGCTGGATTCATCGTATGTCTGCAGAGCAGGAAACTTCCGCTTTATTTGCTTCTGCCAGCGGTACTCTTCCTGTAACGGTTTCCTTTGAAGAGTCGCCAGGCTTCGAGCTGATGGTCGAGCAGGTGTATGATCAGCTTGCTGGTGAGAAATCACCCGCTCCGGTACAGAGTGAGACAGTGTTCAGCTTCGGCTTGACGATTCCGGCTCAACCGGGACAGCTCATTAACTGGGCGATTGAAGAACGTCCTTCCTCACTGACTGTTGTTATCGAATATAATGATTCGCTGTTCAAACCAGCGACGATCGCCCGCTTCTCCGCCTATTATGTACGCTTGCTTGAAGGCCTGATTGCCCAGCCACAGCAGCCGGTAGGTGCAGTGAATATACTCAGTGCCGAAGATGAAGTACTGTATGCCGCATTGAATAATACCGATGCTCCTTATGAGGAATCCCAGACCTATCACGGTTCCTTTGAACAGGCAGCACATCAGTACCCTGATCATCTGGCCATCAGCTTCCGGGATACCACCTATACCTACCGCCAGTTGAATGAAAAGGCCAATCAGATAGCTCATCTGCTGCTCAACCAGGGACTGCAAAAAGGGGAATTTGTTACCATGTTCCTCGATCGCAGCCTGTACAGTGTTATCAGTCTGCTCGGCATTATGAAAGCCGGCGGTGTATATGTTCCTGTTGATCCATCCCATCCGGATGATCGCAACCATTATATTATTCAGGATACACGTTCTGCCTTTGTCGTAACCCAGCATGACCACTACAACAAAGTCCATGAACTGACTGCCGGTATTGCTGCCATGCGTGGTATTATCAGCATTGAATATGTGAATTCTGTAGCAGCTCCCGAAACACTTTACAATCCGAATGTCGATGTACTGCCCGATGATCTGGCTTATGTCATCTATACTTCCGGCTCCACCGGCAAACCCAAAGGCACACTGATCGCACATCGCGGCGTAGTGAACCTGGGACAAATACTCAAAGAGCAGTTTGCCATTACACCGGAAGACGTTATGGCCCAGTTCGCCAGCTACAGCTTTGACGGATCGGTTTGGGATACGATCGCTCCGCTGTTCCATGGTGCGCATATGTATATGCTGGATGCGGATGAGCGTGTATCCATCGAAGAATTTGCCACCGCTGTAGAGCGTACACAATCGACGATCATCACGGCACTGCCGACGGTCTTTTTCAATCAGCTGTCTGCTTATCTGTCCGAAGAAGGATATTGCAAGCTGTCCAGTCTCCGTCTGCTTGCAGTAGCTGGAGAAGCATTATACGGAGAACGGGTTCGGGCTTTCCAGCAGAACTTTGGCGCTCCGGTTCAGGTTGTGAATGCCTATGGACCTACCGAGTGTACGGTCTGCGCGACCATGCACAAAGTCAGCGAACTGCTGCCTGAAGATGTAGTCAACGTACCAATCGGACGTCCGATTCATAATTATCAGATTTATATCATGAACGAGCACCAGCAGCTGGCGCCTGTAGGTGTACCGGGTGAGATGTATATTTCCACCATCGGTATTGCCAGAGGTTATCTGAATCAACCGGAAAAGACGGCTGCCGCTTTCCTGCCTCATCCTGAACGCGAAAATGAACTGCTGTACCGCTCGGGTGATCTGGCGAAGCTGCTGTCCGACGGAACGATTGAATATGTAGGTCGCAGCGATTCACAGATCAAGATCCGTGGACACCGCATCGAGATTGGAGAGATCGAGGATAACCTCAACAAATACGAAGGTATTCAGGATGCTGTCGTTGTTGCCAAAAAAGATAGCTCCAACCAGAACATGCTGGTCGCTTACTTTACTACCCAGGATGGCACGCTGCTGTCACCTGCAGCAATCAAACAGTTCCTGGCCGACCGCCTGCCTTCGTATTTTGTACCGCGCTTTATCTGCCAGCTGGATGAAATGCCGATTTCTCCAACCGGCAAAGCCGAACGTAAAAAGCTGATCGCCTATCCGAATACGGAAGTACAGGAACAACCTGCAGGCTATGTGGCTCCGCAAAATGAAACCCAGCAGCGAATCGCTGATGCCTGGGCACAGGTACTGAACAAGCAGGAGATTGGCATTCATGATGACTTCTTCTCGATCGGTGGCGATTCCCTGCACGTTATCCATGTACTGGTACTGCTCAAGCCGCATTACCCCGGCCTGAAAATTGCCGACTTCTTTGAGCACAAGACCATTGAAGGTCTTGCCGTCTGTGCAACCCAGCAGCAAGTGGAACCAGCGAAAGCAGAGTCCATTCCGACCAGAGAACTGACCGATCTGGTTGAATATCCCGAGAAGGTTAAAGGCTCTGCTCTCCCTTCACTTCGTGCTGCTGCCAATGTGCTGATTACCGGTGCAACCGGCTACCTCGGCTCTTATCTGCTGTTTGAACTGCTGCAGCAAAGTGATGCTCATGTCTATGCCCTTGTACGCAAATCAGGTAATGCCAGCAGCATGGATCGTCTCAAATCCACGATGGAACTTTACTTTGGACGCAGTATTCTGAATGGATTCGAGGAACGGGTAACCGTAGTCGAAGGCGATCTCGAAGCGGGACGTCTTGGTCTGAGTGATGCCGATTACCGGATGCTGACCGAGAATACTGATGCCATTATTCACAGTGCAGCGGATGTACGACATTTCGGTGATGCCGAGCAGTTCAAAAAATCCAATATCCTGTCTACCGCGGAACTGCTGGATATTGCAGCCAAGCGTCCGGGCGTACGTTTCCATCATATTTCCACGATGGGTATTCCGGAAGATCTGTCTCTCGAAGGCAAATGGGATCAGGTGATCGAACAGGGCTATCTGGCAGAAGATCTGCAGGCGACCAACGTATACACTAACAGCAAGCTTGAAGCTGAAAAACTGGTTATTGCAGCCGGTGAGCGCGGGATTCCGGTTAATATTTACCGGGCGGGCAATCTGTCCAGCCATTCCATCAGCGGCAGCTTCCAGCGCAATATTGATAGCAATGCCATGTACCGCATGATCAAAGCGATGCTTTTGCTTGGCAAAGCACCGGCTGTCGATCAATGGATGGACTTTACCCCAATCGACTATGCTGGCAAAGCGGTAGTTCACCTGGCATTACAAGAAGACACCGCTGGACGGATATTCCATATCTGTAATCCGCAACAGCTTCCTTATGGTGAGCTGATTGCATTGATTAACGAAGCAGGTTATATTGTAGATACTGTGCGTCCGGAAGAATATGCAGCCTGGCTGCTCGATCCGACAACAATCAAGCCTGCTGAAGCCATGCAGCTCGCTATGGCACAACTCGAAGGCGACGGTGCCAAGGATTCCCCTTACCGTCTCGCCAATCCCGTAACTGCAGCGATTCTGGAAAAGGCAGGCATTCACTGTGCCGCACCTGATTACCAGTTCATCTCGGCCATGCTGGGCTATGCAGCCAATATCGGATACTTCCCGGCCCCGGTTATGCTGGAGACGGGAACTGTGCAAGTTAATCACGTGGTATAAATCTCATTTATAAATTCATATGGTTTATTACAAAAAACCCTGGCCGCTTGATCGTCAGGGTTTTTGTAATAAATATTGTTAGATTAGCAACTTAGCAATGATTTAATTATAATATAACAAACAATGGTTTATGCCTAAATCGATTAAGGAGCTCAACTCATATGAAATGGATTAAAAAGATGAATACATGGAAAAAAAAGGCATATACTATAGCGGCGACTATTCCATTACTGTCCGCTCTGCTGTTGCCTTCCTTCCCATCCCATCCAGCAGCCGAATCCGATACAGCTACACAACGTTATCTGGTTGCCTACTCCGGTGAAGCCGGCAAGCAGGCAATTCATCAGCTGACTCACGCAGAGGCAACCATGCTGGATCAGCTTCAGGTAGCTGCCGTTGATTTGACAGCTGCGCAAAAGAACCAGCTGGCTCGCCAGCAGGGAATTACCAGTATTGAGCCCAATGAAGTCTACGCTTCGGCAGCCCAGGCTTTTGCTCCGAATGTCAAAGCGATTACCGTAAAACCCAATGAACAGGCATCATGGGGATACGGTATGATTGATGCACAGATTCCTTTCAATGCGGGTTATACCGGTAAGGGAGTCAAAGTAGCGATTCTGGATACCGGCATTTCCACTCATCCGGAGCTGAAGATTGCAGGCGGTGTATCCGTAGTGGGTTATACTTCCTCCTATGCCGACGATAACGGTCATGGCACATTTATGGCTGGTGTGATCGGTGCACAGGATAACGGCAAAGGTCTGATCGGAGAAGCACCCGATGCCGAGATCTACGGTGTGAAGATTCTGGATAGCAAAGGCAATGGCTCTACTGAAGATCTCGCCAAAGGCATTAACTGGGCGATCCAGAACGATATGGATATTGTGAATATGTCGATTGCTTTCCCGCACAGCTCTCCAGCTGTAGAGAAAATGATCACTGCAGCTGATGCCAAAGGCATTCTGCTGGTCGCTGCTGCCGGCAACAAAGGTACGGCTAACGCAGCTACCAATACGATTGAATACCCTGCCAAAGCAGCAGATAAGGTCATCGCTGTCACTGCGGTAGATAATACGCTGCAGCGTGCAAGCTTCTCCGCCAGCGGTCCGGAAGCGGATGTTGCCGCTCCAGGTGTAAGTATTGTAAGCACAGCCAGTAATGGCAAATACGAGCTTCGTGACGGCACATCGGTCGCTGCTCCTTTTGTAACCGGAATGGCTGCTGTCCTCAAACAGGCTTACCCGAGTCTGACCAATGCCCAACTGCGTGATGCCATTGAGAAAAGCAGTATTGACCTGGGACAGCCAGGCAAAGATAATTTGTACGGCTACGGAATGATCAGCTTCCACCATCTGTTCGATCACTCCATCATCCCCGCTTCTTCCGGCTTTTTCTTTACAGGGAAGATTAATAAATAATCTATCCGCTCCAGCACAAATTAGATGTCGGTTATTCCAATATGGATAAGAATCGTTAGTTGAAATAGTTGATAATTATAAATAAAAAAGCTGCCTCCCTCATGGGAAGCAGCTTTTTGGTTATCTTAATATTCCTATTCACCATATCTTAATAGAAACCCATCATCATGCAAAGGCACTAGATTTCTCCGACAGAGACGTTGCGACCCAGCCACTGCAGTTCGTTATCCAGAATGACATAATCCGTCCAGTTCAGGTCTTCGCCCACCCAGTCATGATATTCCAGTACCTGCCGGTACAGCAACTCCAGCGTGCTCTCAGATGGCTCTGTCATCAGTTCGCGTATCGTCTTCAGCAGCCGTTCAGGCTTTTTGCGGGCATGCTCCAGCGTATGTATGAGCCATTTGTGCCCGGGGTACAGCATTTCGTTATGGGCCAGAATGAGCCTGCCGCCGAACAGCACCATATTCATCACCGACTGACGCAGCAGATACGGCTCATCGGTCATAAATGCTTTGCGACATTCCTGATACCAAGCTTCGAATTGTGCATAAAACCGGTTGATATTGTCCTGCTTCTGCTGCAGGGGATATTCGGTAATGTCATTAATCCGGTTCCGCAGATCAGCCAGCCGGGAGAATACGATAACGACTCCCATAAAAGCCGAACGTGCCGGTTCACTGCCGAATCGTGCTACTTTGTCCATATAACCGGGCGAAATGTATCGCCCTGTCACCAGCTGACCAGCCGCTTCGGTATGATCCAATTCCCGGTAATGCAGAGATCCTCTCTGCAGACGCTGCTCGAACTCCTCGTCGGTTATAATAATCATCGCTTCCACTCCTGCCGATGCAGCAGTATTACTATATATTTCAGTGCCTCCCAGCAAAACGCCCAGTACTGAAGGATCATTTTGCAGCTGCTCACTCCATTTCGATAAATGACCTGAAAAGATACTCATAAAACCCTCCTTTTATCCAACACTTAATTGATAATGATTATCATTATTAATTATTGAATTCATTGTATATGAACTCTTCCTGTTTTGGCAAGGGATTGTGAGCAGAATGTGTCTGCTTCGGTAGAGGCCTGTTGATATTCTGTAACAAAAATGGCTTGATCAACAGCAAACAGGCCCTATCATCATGGATAAGGCCTGCGGGATCACAGAGTGTTTATTTATCACTGCTTATTACTGTTAATCGGTATAGCTGAAGCCAGACGAGGATCAGGCTTTCGGATGGATCATTTTGGATGGATCGACATACTCATCGAACTGCTCCTCGGTCAGCAGACCGCTTTGCAGTGCCGCTTCTTTGAGAGACAATCCTTCTTTATGAGCATGTTTGGCGATTTTGGCCGCATTTTCATAACCGATATGTGGATTAAGCGCCGTGACCAGCATCAGGGAGTTATCCAGATTGTGCTGAATCTGATCGATATTCGCTTCGATTCCAACCGCACAGTGATCGTTAAACGATATGATTGAATCTGCCAGCAGCTGCACGGATTGCAAGAAGTTATAAATGATGACCGGCTTAAACACATTCAGTTCAAAGTTACCCTGACTGGCTGCAAAGCCGATCGTCGCGTCATTACCCATAACCTGGGTAACCACCATGGTCATCGCCTCGGATTGCGTCGGATTGACCTTGCCCGGCATGATGGAGCTGCCCGGCTCATTGGCAGGGATCGTCAGCTCGCCCAGGCCGCTGCGCGGTCCGCTTGCCAGCCAGCGTACATCGTTGGCAATCTTCATCAGATCGGCTGCCAGCGCCTTCAGGGCACCGTGAGCATACACCACTTCATCATGACTGGTCAGCGCATGGAACTTGTTTGGCGCCGAGACGAATAACTTGCCGGTCAGCTCGGAGATATTGGCCGCGACCAGGCGTCCAAAGTCCGGATGAGCGTTAATGCCTGTGCCCACGGCAGTACCGCCAATCGCCAGCTCCTTCATTTCTGCGGTACTGGTATTGATCATGCGGCTGCTCTTGTGCAGCATCGTCTCCCAGCCGCTGATTTCCTGACCGAGTGTCAGCGGAGTCGCATCCTGCAGATGGGTACGTCCAATTTTGATCAGGTCCTTGAACTCATTGGACTTCTGCTGGAACGTCTCCTGCAGGCGTGCAATCGCGGGCAGCAGTACATCCTCGACCGCGAGCACACCGGCCACATGCAGTGCTGTCGGGAATGTATCATTGGAGCTCTGGGACATATTTACATCATCATTGGGATGAAGTCGTTCCGTCTTGCCCGCTTCCTCGAGCAGCTGGTTACCGCGATGCGCGATGACTTCATTGACGTTCATATTGGACTGGGTACCGCTGCCTGTCTGCCATACGACGAGCGGAAAGTGCTCATCCCATTTCCCGGTCAGGATCTCATCGGCTGCTTTGACGATCGCATCCGCTTTGTCTGCAGACAGTTTGCCCAGCTTTTCATTCGCCAAAGCGGCGCTTTTCTTGAGAATGGCAAATGCATAAATCACCTGAATCGGCATCCGTTCGCCGCCGATTTTGAAATTTTCCTTACTGCGCTGTGTCTGTGCTCCCCATAATTTATCAGCAGGGACATTAATTTCACCAATTGTATCCTTCTCCACACGGTATTCCACTTGAGTGAATCCTCCTTTGGATCGAATCATCTGTAATTGTTGTCATCATTTTACTTATTGAGCCCTTATAATTGTAACGCTTACATGCCCTAAAAATCCACCAATTTTGTATAAATGTTACCGTTTCAGGGTCTTCGGCAGGCTGCAAAATCACTGCATCTTGCCTGCTGCCCTTTTGCAAGTACATTTTAGCCGTGGTCCGGCCTATTCGGGCACACACCAGTCAATCGGCTCCATCCCCTGGGACAGCAGAAATTCATTGACCCGCGAAAAAGGGCGGCTGCCGAAAAAGCCGCGATGGGCAGACAAAGGACTCGGATGCGGCGACGTAATTACAAAATGCCTGTTCCGGTTGATATTGGCTCCCTTGCGCTGGGCATGGCTGCCCCACAGGATAAATACTGCCGGCGTCTCCCGCTCATTCACCGCTTCCACGACACGATCGGTAAAAGCTTCCCAGCCTTTGTTCTGATGCGAAGCGGCCTGTCCTCTGCGTACCGTAAGCACGGCATTCAGCAGCAGTACACCCTGCTCCGCCCAGTGGATCAGTGAGCCATGCGAGGGCACCGGACAGCCCAGATCGTCATGCAGTTCCTGATAAATATTATGTAAAGATGGCGGGATGGCCACGCCCGGCTTGACCGAGAAACTTAATCCATGCGCCTGCCCGGGTCCATGATACGGGTCCTGTCCCAGGATGACCACACGCGTCGAAGCCAGGGACGTATAATGCAGCGCATTGTAGATATCATACATATCCGGATAGATCGTCTGGGTGCGGTATTCCTGAGCCAGAAACTGTCGCAGCTCCGTATAATAAGGCTTATGCAGCTCCGGCTCCAGCACATCCGCCCAGTCATTGCGAAAGATTGCTTTACTCATGCTTGTACTCCTTTGCTGTGCAGATTGCAGATGACAGGATATGGTATCTTCTATGTATTATTAAAACATATCTGTACAGGTACAGACAAACAGCCCTTTCTGCGCCAGAAAGGGCTGCTCTTGTATGATTCGGATGAGATTACAGACGAGATTTGAGGAAAGTGTCCATGAACTTTTTGAAATCACGGCTCACGGTATTGAGATTGCTGACCACTTCACTGAATTCATTGACCAGCTGTGCCTGTTCGTTCGAGGATACGGCAATCGCAGATATTTCTTTTTCCATTTGTAAAATGGACTGCTGTACGCCACCGAGTGAGCTTTCGATATTTTGAGTGGCATTTTTGGTGTCGACAGACAGCTTGCGTACTTCGGAAGCCACTACGCCAAATCCCGCTCCTGCTTCACCAACACGGGCAGCTTCGATCGCGGCATTCAGTCCAAGCAGGTTGGTTTGTTCGGAGATTTCACGGATAAATCCGGCTACCTGATTGACTTCTTTGGAGTTCTCTACCGCTTTGCTTGTATTGCTTTGAATTTCGGCAGTTGTTGCAGACAGCTGCTGCGATTGTGCGGCGATCAGCTGTACCATATCACTGAGCTGATTGCTGATTTTCTCGATTTCCACAGTTACATTGGACATAAAGTCATTGTGCTGCAGTGTATAAGCGGACGCGATTGCACCGACGATATTACCTTTTTTGTCTTTTAAAGGAACGGATGTGGCATCCAGGGCAAAGCCGTACGCCGAGGCCGGTACACGATTGACGGAGATTTTACCGTTGCGAAGCGCGTTATTGAGATTGGTATCATCCGGCGAGATTCTTGTTCCTTTGAGCTTCAGATCGAGTTCTTTGGCTGGTTTGTAGTATTTGAATTCTTCGAGATCCGTTACTCCCAGCATCAGATCGTCACCGACCACATGTTCAAAATACTTCATGCATTCCACAACCATATCCACAATATTCATTTCTTGACCAGCAGCAGACTCCTGGGATTCGTTTTTGTAATTCATAGCCATCTGTATTCATTCCTCCGTCATTCATGCTCTATAGTATTCAGCTATTGCCTGTTATGCACCGACTCAGGCGATCTACCTGCTGTTTGATTTCGATAAAATAGCCCTTAATTTAATTTCGTCCGCACAGGATCAGAAGTGAATAGCTAAGATATTAAAGTTTAGGATTTTAGTCAGTATTATCCTCTTGTAAATTAGTCGGAACCGACTATAGATACCGCTTTCAATTGGATGCCGGCAACCTTCCTGTCAATCGGTCGCCAAAGTGCATAGGACTTTGTATGTAATTTTGTGTGCAATAATTGAAATGCTTATTCCCAACCCTTGAATATTTTGCTGTCTTGCTAAATGGTATGTTTGATCAGTAAAAATGATATGATTTTTTACCATATTACATTTACTATACGATAACTCAATTTACATTTCCGTAAATTAAAAAATCAAAAATATTTTTTACCTCTTTTGAAAGTCTCATTTTGACATTAATAATCGTTTTTTGCTACTATATGTTGATTATCTATTCGTCTAAAATCAACATATCGGTTTGGTTTTATCTTTGGTTGAATGTAAAGTGCAGGTTAAAAGCAGCTGGACCCATTGTGTGAAGTTTGGAATTGTGGTAAAACCTAAATATAGTAATAATTTTTAAGCAATTTGTACGGACAAATAAACCTCCGTTATGGGGTGTACATATGTATGGTAATGGGTAATGTACACATATGCATCTCCCGATAGCGCAGTTGATGATGTCGCTGGCAAGTTGCAATTATGCTTAGGCGCTATACACTATATATATTTATTAGAGGAGGAAAAGAGAAATGAAATTTTTCTTGGACACAGGTAACATTGAGGAAATCAAACGTATTGCTCGTTTGGGAATCGTAGACGGTGTAACCACCAACCCTTCCCTGATCGCCAAAGAAGGTCGCGTATTTAAAGATGTAATTGACGAGATCTGTGCAATCATCGACGGACCGGTAAGTGCTGAGGTTGTTAGCCTTGACGCTGAAGGTATGTTGAAAGAAGCACACGAAATCGCAAAATGGGCACCTAACATCGTTATCAAACTGCCTATGACTGAAGAAGGTCTGTACGCTTGTAACCAGCTTTCCAAAGAAGGCATCAAAACAAACGTAACCCTGATCTTCACTCCGGCTCAAGGTCTGATGGCTGCCAAAGCTGGCGCTACATTCATTAGCCCATTCGTTGGCCGTCTGGATGATATCGGCATCGATGGTATGCAGCTCATTCGTGACCTGCGTCAGATCCTGGACACTTATGGTCTGGAGTCCGAAATCATCGCTGCAAGTATCCGTAACCTGGAGCACGTAAGAGAAGCGGCACTGGCTGGTGCACACATCTCTACCATCCCTGGTACACTGGTACCTTCCCTGTGGAAACACCCACTGACAGACAGCGGTATCGAGCGCTTCCTGAAAGACTGGGAAACTGTTCCACAAGCCAAAGAACAAGTAAAAGAAGAAGCAGGATCTAAATAAGAACATTTTTATTTAAAAATGTAACTTATTGGAATCTATCTTCCGATATAGTATATATGAAACCACACACCAAAAGCGGGAATCGTAATGATTCTCGCTTTTTCTATTGAAAAATTTAGTTGCAGTAATTATAATTGCATTAACATATATTTTATTTAAGTTACTTATCATTTAAAATATAAACTTTATTACAAAAGGAGCTGCAGTATGAAAGAACTGGATTCGATCGGATTCCTGCTGGGCAGCACATACCGCAAAGTGAGTAATATGTTCTCCAGCCGGCTCAAAGAATACGATATTACACCGGAACAATGGAGCATCCTCTACTACATCTGTGCACGTGAAGGAATGAATCAAAAAGAACTCGCTTCCCATGCCTACAAAGATCAGCCGACAACAGCCCGTATTCTGGATGTGCTTCACCGCAAAAATCTGATCCGCAAAGAAATCGATCCGCATGATCGCCGGGCCTTCCTGGTGTATCCCAATGCAGAAGGCCGCAAGCTGATGGAGAAAGCCCATGAGCTGGAAAAGGAACATAATGAGAAAGTCGCTTCCCTGATGAATCCACAGCAGATGGAGCAGCTGCATGAACTGCTGAGAGAACTCCGCACACGTCTGGAAGAAAACTCGAATCATTTGGAATAAAGATTGGAATAGAGAAATGGAGAGAAATATATACAATGGAACAATCTGAACGTACCCACCTGGCCCAGTCGGCGGCAGAAGAACAGGCTTCCCCTGTCGCTCGTCTGTGGACCAAGGAATTTTTGATTCTGACTGCCTGTAACCTGCTTGTTTTTCTGAATCTGCATATGATTCTGTCTTCTCTTCCGCTGTATATGCGCGAGCATTTTCATGCGGGAGATTTTTATGTGAGTCTCTGTACGAGCCTGATGGCGCTGGCTGCTATCATCTCTCGCCTGTTCTCTGCCCGCGCGCTGGAACTGGGCAAGCGTAATGTTATTTTGTTTGGCGGTCTGGCGATTGCGCTGTTCGGCACGGTTGGTTATTACTTTAGTGCTACCATTATCGCCCTGCTCGTGATGCGGGTTATTTTTGGATTCGGTTTCGGGATGTACAGCACCACCTTCCCGACCATGGTCTCGGATATTATCCCGCGCAACCGGATGGGGGAAGGCATGGGATACTTTGGACTGTCTACGACGATCTCGATGTCGATGGGTCCGCTGATCGGGATGTGGATTGAAAAGCAGTACGGATTCACTCCACTGGTCGCACTCGGCTCTTTGTTTATTGTCATTTTGTTCCCGCTGGCCTACAAATTGATCCGTGGACAGAAAAAGCAGGCCCGGCTCAATGAACAAGCTGCTGCTTCTGCCGCCGGATCAGCTGCTGAAGGCGCTGTACCTGATTCTACTGCTGAAGGTGCCGTGCCTGCTCCTACTTCGGCTTCCAAACCGGCTGCTTCCAAATTTGAGAAAAAGCTGCTGCTGCCGAGTCTGCTGAACTTCCTCATGTCACTTACGTATGGCGGATTGGTCAGCTTTATCGCTCTGTTCGGCGGAGAAGCCGGTATCGCCAATCCGGGGTACTTCTTCCTGTTCAATGCACTGGCTGTCGTGCTGATCCGTCCGTTTTCCGGCAAGATCTATGACAGCAAAGGCCCAAAAGCACTCGTCGTACCAGGTGCAGTCATGCTGATCCTCGGTCTGGTGTTCCTGTCTTTTGCCCATTCGACGCTCGGTCTGTTCGGCGCTGCACTGTGTTATGGCATCGGCTGGGGCGCTCTGCAGCCAACGATGCAGACGTGGATGATCCAGGTCGTCAATCCGCATCAGCGCGGAATGGCCAATGGGATGTTCCTCAACTCACTGGATCTTGGTGTGGCCCTTGGAGCGATGATTCTGGGCACGGTAGCCAGTATGAGCAGTTATACTTCGATGTACCGCTTCTCAGCGCTGTTTATCGTTATTTATATCGTGATCGGAGTTATCTATATGGTTAAAGCCAAAAGTATACCCGGTCAGGAACAAACTGTGCATATCAAAATCAAATAACTACAGCTCCTCCAAAAGTGGCAGCCAAAAACAAAAGGACTTCGTATATTGAAGTCCTTTTGTTTTTGGCGTTTATGGGCATTCATGAAGTTATTTTAAAGCGATATGGATCGTTTTGGTACCGTCTGTGCTGTATTTTTCATAATCCAGTGTATAAGCACGCTGCAGACTGCCTTCTTCCTCCTGCTTCCAGATCGTTTTCCATGCTTTGATCACGCCCTGTTCATCGGCTGCGTCGACTGGGAATACCTGATAAGCGGCTGATTCGTCCACCTGCAAATGATCGGCATCCTCCCCATCTGTCTCTACAGCGATTGTCAGGGAATAGTCACCTTTATAATCGCTTTCATATTCATGATACACGCCGTATACAGCTCCCTGCTGCTGTGCCAGGTGTGGCTGAGATGCCTGCCATACTCCCTGAATTTTCTCAAGCATTTGTTCATCTTTGAAATTATTTGTACGTGTGCTTTGAATTTTTTGCAGTCTCATTATAATCTCCTTTTGTGTACGAACTGGCATTATGACAGGCCCTGCTTATGTAAATATCTCTGTATGTCTATTATGCATAATGCTTTCATCATTATAGAACGAATGTTCTTTCATTTCAAATTTTACCAGTATCCTTATGTGCGCGATGTATTAAGGATGACAGAAGGACCGATGGATCGTCTGGATGATATCGGTATCATTTGTTCAATGATTGAAAAAGCCGGCAAGGGCGTATAGACTCCCTAACCGGCTGGGTGCATTATGATATTTACTTACAAGATCATGTCTATCCACCTGTTCGTCTGTTTTCGTACAATCTCGCCTGTCCTGAGGCGAAGATCATCCGGTCCCAGACTATACTTACAGCGTAATCGTAATGTGATTGTCTTCTCCCTTGAAGACCAGACCCTGCTCACCTGCAGATTCGGATGCACCCTCTACGGAAGCGATATTCTGGATGCCGTGCAGGACGACAGACCAGTCGGTCAATGTACCTTCAATAGTGACTTCGATTTGGCCATTCTGACGTACGGCTGTAACATCCGCTGCTTTGTCTCCGTTCATCTGTACGAGACGGATCGCCGAGCTTTGCCCTTCTTCCAGTCCATAGATATGCAGTTCCACACCACTCGCGTAATCGTAGTCAGGCTTGCTGTCTTCCAGACCCATGGCGATGATGCTGCCCGGCTTGACCAGCACCGGCATATTCATATAATCATAGGTCTCATTGTACCAGCGACCACCCTGTACGATCTCATCTGTCAGCAAGTTCGTCCACTGACCTTCCGGTACGTAGTAGGAAGCGGTACCTTCTGCGTTGAAGATTGGAGCGACCAGCAGGGAATTCCCGAACATATACTGGCGATCCAGTGTATAGGTAGCCGGGTCCTGATAATAATCCAGTACCATTGGACGCATCATCGGCGTGCCCTGCTCAGAAGCCGTAACAGCCGCGTCGAACAGATACGGCATCAGGCGGCATTTCAGCTTGGTGAACTTGCGCAGTACGTCGACAGACTCTTCATCGAACAACCATGGCACACGGTACGATTCATTACCATGCAGACGGCTGTGGGAAGACAGCATACCGAATTGTACCCAGCGTTTGTATACGGCTGGTGCGGCTGTCATCTCGAAGCCGGAGATATCATGACTCCAGAAGCCAAAGCCGGATACTCCGAGAGACAGTCCGCCACGTAGCGATTCGGCCATCGATTCGAAGGTGGACGAACAATCTCCGCCCCAGTGAACCGGGAACTGCTGTCCGCCGACGGTTGCCGAACGGGCGAACAATGCCGCTTCATTTTTACCCAGATTTTCTTCCAGCAGTTCGAAGACCACTTTGTTATACAGGAATGTATAGTAGTTGTGCATTTTTACCGGGTCCGAGCCATCGTAGTAGACTACATCGGTCGGAATGCGCTCGCCAAAGTCGGTTTTAAAGGAATCGACACCCTGGTCGATCAGCACTTTCAGCTTGCTCTTGTACCAGTCGACTGCTGCCGGATTGGTAAAATCGACCAGACCCATGCCTGCCTGCCACAGATCCCACTGCCAGACGCTGCCATCCGGACGCTTCATCAGATAGCCATTTTCCATACCTTCGTCGAACAGATAGGATTTCTCGGCGATATATGGGTTGATCCAGGCGCAGATTTTGAGCCCTCTGTCTTTGAGACGCTTGAGCATGCCTTCCGGGTCGGGGAACATGCGCTCATCCCATTTAAAATCACACCACTGGTATTCACGCATCCAGAAACAGTCAAAATGGAAAACGGATAATGGAAGATCACGTTCAGCCATGCCATCGACAAAATGGTTGACCGTTGCTTCATCATAGTCCGTCGTGAAGGAAGTGGTCAGCCACAGACCGAATGTCCATGCGGGAGGCAGTGCCGGCTTGCCGGTCAGCGTCGTGTAGTTATCCAGTACTTCCTTTGGATTGCTGCCACCGATAATAAAGTACTCCAGCGTCTCGCCTTCTACACTGAACTGCACCTTGGATACATTCTCGGAAGCAATCTCATAAGAGACTTTCTCCGGATGATTGACGAATACGCCGTACCCTTTGCTGGACAGATAGAACGGGATGTTTTTGTAGGCCTGTTCGCTGCTTGTACCGCCGTCTTCGTTCCAGATATCCACGGTCTGGCCGTTTTTTACAAAAGGGGTGAATCGCTCGCCAAGACCATAAATGTACTCACCTACGCCCAGTTCCAGCTGCTCACGGAAAAAGACGCTGTCTTCCGGTCCATTGATATAACCCGGCCCTTTATGTACGCTGCCGGTCAGATGGCGTTCATTATAATCGAAGCTGATATTCCAGCCTGTATTTTTGGTAATGGTTGCTTTGAGTTCACCGCTCTGAAAGGACAGGGCTTGTTCATCATCCTGAATGGCAATATCATGATCCAGCTGAGCCAGTTCGAACTGGGGCGCTTTATTCAAACCGCCTTTGTGGTGATTGAATGTTACTTTGATTACATTGGGAATGGGCGAACTGAGTGTTGCCTTGATGAGTGCACCGTTCAGTGTATCGCCTTTACGCTCAATACGCTTGGTTGCTGCATATACGGTCACTTCATTATCTTTACGTACGATATCCCGGATATCGACCGGATGCTGCATGTGGTAGCCTTTGCGAATTTGCCAATAACCATCTGTAAATTTCATGAGTTTCTTCCCTCCACTGGAGTGTGTATTTGATAATCGGATAGTGGTGAACACTTGTGTAATCTTTATCTATGTATAATAATATTGATTAAGAAAGCGCTTTTCTTCTTTTATTTTGATAAATAGTAGCAGGATTTTGATATATCGAGTTACATATGCCAGTTACAACTATCATTATTACTGTACCTATACAGGCAGGGGGCGAATTCACTGAACAGCTTTGAACCCATTCGGGATAAATTAAAGGAAAACCGCATTCACGGCAGCCGGATGTATCCGGTCAGCGTTTATTTTATGGAGGATTTGCAGGAGGAGACGATTCTGGAATGCCACTGGCATGAGGAACCGGAGTTTATTCTGGTTACCGGCGGCAGGGCGATGTTCCAGATTGGCACACAGGCGTATGAAGTCAGTGCCGGGGAAGCGGTATTTGTGAACAGCGGGGAGATTCATACGGCCTATCAGATCGGCGAAGAATCCTGCAGCTTTGCAGCAACGGTCTTTGGCATGTCCCTGCTCAACAGTCCATCCTATGACACGGTGCAGGCCAGCTATCTGGACCCGCTGCTCGGCCGGCAGGTTCAGCTGCCTGTCCATCTGACCCGCAATCAGGAGTGGCAGGCGGAGATTCTGTCGCTGCTGGAGCAGATTATTCATGTGAATGAAGACCGCGGAGCTGCCTTTGAACTGAAGACCAAAGCGTATCTGTATCTGATCATCTCACTGATGATGGAGCATGTGGATCATCACCCGGTTTCCTTTACCGCTGCCAGTGACAAGATCGAGCGACTCAAGCTGGTGCTGGGGCATATTCACCAGCAGTATCAGCAGCCGCTGCGGCTCCGTGATCTGGCGGAACTGATCAATATGAGCGAAGGGCATTTCTGCCGCTTTTTCAAAAGTCTGACCCAGAAAAGCCCGGTGGATTACATTAACCGTTATCGCACCCAGCAGGCATGCCGACTACTGGAGACAACCGATCGCAAGATCGTCGATATCTCGCTGGAAGTGGGCTTTGACAGTCTCAGTTACTTTATATCGGTGTTCAAGCAGCACCGGGGATGTACGCCTTCACGGTATCGCAAGCAAGTGACCACAGCGACACCGGCGCTGATTACGGAGCTGATGGATGTGAATTCCTGAGCATGTATTTTTAAGGAAATCTTGGTTCGTTGTCTTCGATTCATCGACATAACCTCTTTTCTCTTTGTTACGTTATCTACTGACATCATCCTATACAAAAGGGAGAAAGATGAATATCTCATCCTTCTCCCTTATTTATTGGTTGGGTTGGACTACACACCCTGCTGCAGACGAACCGTAATGTAGTCCGTACAGTCATACTGCCCGATGGAATCCTGTTCAGCCGCGGTAGTCCTGCAGCACATAGCTCCCCGGGTTAACATCCTGGATCAGCGGAGTCGGCTCTTCAATCGCATACAGATACAGCAGATGCATCGCCCGGGTGCAGGCGGTATAGAACAGCTTGCGCTCGGCTTCGCGGTTATAACGGTCGCGGGAAGCATCATACAGGATAACCGCATCGAACTCTACGCCTTTAGCCAGATAGGCAGGGATAATAATTGTTCCTTTTTCAAATACCGGTGTGTTCTTGGTCATTTTGCGCATCGTGATCTGGTCCTTGAGCGCCTCATAAGCTTCAGTGCATTCGCTCTCGGTCTTGCAGATGATCGCGGTATACTGATACCCCTGCTGCTGTAAATGGTGCAGATTACGCACAATCTCCTGATGCATATCCTCGCGGTCACTGTACAGCGATACGACCGGTTGGTCACCGCGGCGGTTGAACGGAACAATATGCTCGCCGCCCGGAATCATCTGGCGGGTAAAATCCACAATCTCGTACGTGGAACGGTAGCTGCGGGTCAGACGGATCAGCTCGGTGTTCTCCTTGCCGTACAGCTCCAGCAGCGGCTCTTCTTCGTCGAAGACCGAGTTATGGCTGTAGATCGCCTGATTCAAGTCACCGAGTGCAGTCATGCGCGCTCTTGGGAATAGACGCTTCATAAACTCCAGCTGGAACGGTGAATAATCCTGCACCTCATCCACAATCATATGCTTGATCGATGTATTAGAGCGGAAGCCCTGGATATGTTCTTTGAGATACAGATACGGCGTCGCATCTTCGTAAGCGAGCTCGCCTTTTTGCATCCGACTGACGGTCTGTGGACCGAATTCATGCCATCCTTCCGGCAGTGAGCCGCCATTGACCCGGGTGAACAGCTGCTCATCAGTGAACAATCGGCGATACAGACCGCTCAGGTCGATAAAGCGCAGCCGTTTGACCCATTTGCGCAGCGGCTTTAGCCAGTTATTCACAACCATGCGTGCCGCCATCTCTGCTTCCAGCTGGAAGTCATCAAAGGAGACGGACTTGTTCTTCTGCTTGCGGCGCATCATGGTGTAGGCGCGATGATAATCATCGGTGCTGAGCGTCTGGATCTGCTCTTCCACCCATGGTTCCTTGCGCTCGCGGCGGCCAAAGTCATTGACTTCCTTGAGCAGCCATTCCCGCATCAGTTCGATCCGGTTGCCCAGCTTCACCGCAGGGTCATAGCTGTAGAACTGATCCAACATCTGCTGTTTGGACACAATCTCGCGTCCCTGAAAACGAACCGCCCGGAAGCTCATCCCTTCATGCAGCAGCAGATCCGCATACCGCCGGATCGCCTGGAAGTAGTGCGCAGACGACTTGTAACGAATGCCCTGCACACGTGCCGGATGTCCATCATCCTCCGACCAGGCGAGCAAATATTCCATCTGCGAGAAAATATCTTCCAGATCAAATTCATGACCGATCCGCACTTCCAGATACGCCTGGAATGTTGTCTGCAGCATATTCTCTTCGCCCAGTTCCGGCAGCACCGTGGAGACATAGCTGTTGAACATTGAGTTCGGGGAAAAGAGAACCATCTGGTCGGCACGCAGACTCTCCCGGTAGCGATACAGCAGATAGGCAACCCGCTGCAGTGCGGCCGATGTCTTGCCGCTGCCTGCGGCTCCCTGCACAATCAGCATACGGCTTTGATCATTACGGATAACGCTGTTCTGTTCCTTTTGGATCGTCGCGACGATATTTTTCATCTGGTTATCAGCGGTATGACTGAGTACCTGCTGCAGCAGTTCATCCCCGATCGTTACCCCGGTATCGAACAACACTTTGATTTCCGCATCACGGATAACAAATTGGCGCTTCAGCTCCATCTCGCCTTCTATCGTGCCTACCGGTGTACGGTAGGCAGCCGGTCCCGGTGCACCATCATAATATAGACTCGATACCGGCGCTCGCCAATCATAGATCAGGAAATCCTCTTCATTTTCATCGAGAAATGATCCGATCCCCAGATAGATGCGATCCGCTGGACCTGCATCTTTTTCCCTGAAATCAATTCGGCCAAAATATGGCGAGCTGGACAGCCGGCGCAGCTTGTCGAGTGTCAGACTGGAACGACGGTGACTCAGCTCCAGCTCGGACAGTACCTGGGACTGCTGACGCAAGCTCGTCGACGTCTCACCGACATCATCCTGCTCACTAAAGTTAATCGATACTTCATCCCAAAAGTCCTTACGCATGCCGACGACATCGCCACGGCTCTCGCCAACTTCCTGTTCCAGTACCCGGATCTTGCCAGTGATTTTGGCAGTCACATCGTCCACACGTTTCTGTTCTATTTTCCAATCGTTATCTTCTATTGCCATGCTGCCATCCCCTTCTCTGTATCTATTGTCCATCCAAAATTTCATTTGACATTTATATTAATGTGTGATATTATCATATTAAAATATGCTCTTTTTATAATACTCTGCCATTTTGTAGAGCATTTTTTATTTTACGACTTTCCATTACAAATTGCAAATAGTAAAGCCGCACGACTGAATATCTTCGGTCATGCGGCTTTTTTAGTTATCATGGCGCTGTTATTTGGTTAAAATAATCGGTTCGCCCTTGGTAATAATCAGGGTATGTTCATACTGGGCCACATAGCTGCCATCGTCGGTTTTGAGCGTCCAGCCATCGCTGCCTTCGTACACTTCCTCTGCCTTGGTCGAGACGAATGGTTCGAACGCGATTACCGATCCTTCTTTCCACAGATCATTGTCTGTCGGATCGTAATAGCTGAGAATATATTCCGGCTCATCATGCAATGACTTGCCGATGCCGTGCCCGGTCAGATTGGTAATGATCGTAAAGCCCAGCTTGCGGGCGGTATTGTAGCTGGCTTTGCCTGCATTGCTGCGCTTGGAGCCGGCTCTGATCTTTTTGGCAGCTGCGTCGAATGCCTGGATGGATGCTTCACACAGAGCAGTCAGCTTTGGATCGCCTTTGCCTGCGACAAAGGATACACCGGTATCGGCAAAATAGCCATCCAGCGAGCCGGACACATCGACATTGACCAGATCGCCTTCCTGAATAACGCGTTCTCCGGGAATGCCATGAGCCACCTCTTCATTAATACTGATGCATGTATATCCGGGGAAATCATAAGTTACTTTGGGTGCGGATACAGCACCATACTGTTCGAACAATTCGGCAGCGCGCAGATCCAGATCGATCGTACGTACTCCCGGCTGGGCCATATTTTTCAGTTCGTCACGGATAATGGCGACGACTCTGCCTATTTTTTTCAGACCTTCAATGTCCTGTTCTGTTTTTGCAATCATGCTTAATCTCCTTTACCTTCAACGTCAAGCAGCAGTTTGGCTGCTGTACGATTTCTAATCGAATTCACACTATCTTCTACTATACCTTATTATTCAAAAATTTGCACAGTGAACCATCTGTCTGCTTATCCCTTCGACAGCCGACATTCCCGGAAAGTCCAACTTATCCATATATCCTGCAAAACAAACTCCCGGATGAAGGAAAAGCCCCTCTCATAGAGACGGAATGTTCCTTCATCCGGGAGTATTTGCAGTTTATGGAATGCTGTAGATGGGGTAGGCATGAACAGATCCGCAGCTATACGCAAGTTATAACGTTTTTGTCATAATATATCATGTATGGCAGTTGTTATATGCCTTGATATCATTCAGATCATCATTCCTGGTCTGTGTCGTCGGTTATGTTCAGTCCATATTCTTGATAATGCGGTCTACCAGCTTAAGGGTGATCTCTCTTTCTTCACGACTGAATCCGCTGAATACTTCTTCAATCGTCTGGGTGGCCTTGGCAGCCAGATCATCGAGGATGCTGCGGCAGTAATCGGTCAGATAAATCAGGTTGGTGCGGCGATCATCGGGATGCGGTACACGTGTCACCATCCCGCGGCGGATCATATTGTCGATCAGTCTGGATACGCTGGGCTGATCCTTGCGCGACAGGCGCGCCAGACGGTTTTGTGTCTGTCCATCTCTTTTCCACAGATAGGAAATCAGTATCCACTGTTCATGGGTTACCGGATAACCGGCATCCCGGAACTGCTGGTTTAAGCGATTGTTGGTCAGGCGTGAAGCGATTGCCAGTTTGTAGCCTATTGAATTTTCTAACTCGTAAGGAACATTTGTTGTCATTCCCGTCTATCTCCTTTGAACCGAATCCTTAGTATGGCTGGGCCCGGAAGATTACTTCCAGGGCCAGCTTGGGAAAGTGCGTCGTACCGATTTGGATTTGGCGCCGTCCTGATCATCATCGGAATCGCGCTGAGTGGATTCCAGATGATCGACGAGGCGGTTCAGCCGCTCCAACTGGTATCCATAATCATACATCACGGCAGCTACGATCGACAATCTTAGCACGCCGCCGAAGTTCTCCTGATAGCGTTCGATCATCGTATCGAGGAATTTGTCATTGGCTTCCTCGACTTCTTCCGCTTCACTGTTGTTATTTTTGATTTTGTTGTTCAGCTTGAGCAGGATATGCTCATGGAACTTGATCAGCTGTTCCAGATGGGCATCAAAGTATTCATCCATCTCCGGCGTTCGCTCCGCCTGAAAATAGTGCTGTTCAATCGCAGTCAGTACATCATTTCCCTTGCGCAGGGTAGTGACCATCTGCTTGTTGACGACCAGATGCCTCTGACGGCTGAGTGAAGCTTTTTTGAGCTTTTTGGATTCTTCTTCCATCAGATTGTATTTGTCGGACAGGGATTGAATGGCACCTTCCAGGGCACGCTTCTCTTCCCGGAAAACCGTTTCCTTGATCTCGTCCGATACGGCGGTACGCAGCAGCAGCGACAAGCGGCTGAACGTTGTCTCAATCTGTGCCTTGAACTGACCCAGCGGCTTGGGTGGGGCCACAAGTATATTAATCAGGAATGCCGATACAATCCCGATAATACTGAGAGTGAAACGGTTGAGTGCAAACTGCCATTGTCCCTGGCCGGATACTTCCATGACGGAAATAACGGTGACCAGTGTCAATCCAATCGTATCGCCCATATTCAGCCGCAGACAGATCATGATGACGACAATACACATCAGACCGACAGCTATCGGTTCGTTGGAAAATACCATCCCTCCCAGCAGGGCAAATATGGCTCCAAGGGTATTGGTCTGGATCTGATCCAGAAAGTAGCGGAATGAACGATAGATGGAAGGCTGCATGGCAAAAATAGCAGCGATCGCCGCGATAACAGGCGGCGTCAGATTAAGCCAGGAGCTAGCGTATAAAGCAAGCGTAACCGCAATTCCGGTTTTCAGCATGCGGGCTCCAAAATTCACGGATGTTCCTCCTTTGATATTACAGTTAGTAGGATTGGGTTCTGGGATAGCAAATGCAGAATATATTATATTACCCGTATGTGTGCCTGTATAATGCAGGAGGATTTATTTTTTGCCGCGCAGCATCCGCAGCAGATGTTCACGGTAGCGAAGCATTACCCATTTGATCACGATGTAAATAAGAATGCCAAAGATCAGACTGTTTACTGTAGCGCCAACCGTAAAATCAATACCGGCATCCCGCCAGCGATGTGCATGATGAATCGGCTGCATATAATCTTCAGGCCAGTCCGGGACCTGCACATGAAGCATCCGGGAAGGCAGACTGGACGAGCGCCAGAGTGTTACCAGAAAGTGTCCGGTATGGTAATTCATAAAAAAAGTAAGCGGCCAGATGAACGAATCCAATGATGCCGCAAAGATGGCTGCCGGCAAAGCTCCCTTGACAAGCCGGTTTAATCCAAGCGACAGCAGCGGACCGATACCGAGCAGCGGGTACCAGCTGGGAACAAGTCCTACTGCAAATCCTACCGCTACCTGATGCGCCCCTTTTCGAAGACGAAGGAGGCGAATCGTGTTTAACTTGAGATAGCGTCCAATACGTATTTTTCTCATTGCTGGTCTCCAATGTATGACCTTTAATTTCAGTACAGTTTATTGTAACTTGTTCTGTTACGCTTGAAAAGCTTGGTGTCTATATTGTCACCAAAACACAAAAAAGCGTGTATACGTTATCAACGGTATACAGCGCTTTTTATGTGGGTGTTTAGGTTACTTGATAATAATTTGGTTATGAAAGGGCTGTTCTGCCGCTGGAGGGCAATGTACCGATATGCCCGAGCTTTTTAGCGTCCTGCCGCAGAACCCTGCAGCAGTTCATGCAGGCGGTCCGGATAATCGGTAATGATGCCGCTTACTCCCATTCGGATCAGCTCGCGCATCTCGGACGGATCATTTACGGTAAATGGATTGTAGATGACACCCTGCTCGGCCGCCTGCTGTACCATCCGGTCGTTCATAAACCGGTAGTACGGATGCAGTGCGGAAGCACCGATACTGCGCGCGTATTTCCAAGGTTCAAACAGATTCTCCCCATACAGTATCGCTGTATGGATCTCCGGCGCAATCCGCTTACAGGTCACCAGCGAATAGTGGTTAAAGCTGGAGATGATCACCCGCTGGGACAATCCACGCTTGCGGACAGCAGCAATCACTTTCTCCTCCATGCCTTCGTAAAGTTCCAGATTATTTTTCAATTCGATATTCAGCATCATGCCGGTCGGCTCGATCCAGTCCAGCAGCTGTCCAAGTGTAGGAATACGCTCACCGGCAAATTCACTGCTGTACCATGACCCTGCATCCAGTTCCATGATCTGACGATAGGTCAGGTCCTTGATCTCACCGGCCTGTCCGGTCGTACGCTGCACGCTCTCGTCATGAATCAGCACCAGACGGCCATCCCGGGTCATCTGTACATCGGTCTCAATTCCAGTAGCTCCAAGTTCAAGGCTTTTACGGAAAGCAGCCATCGTATTCTCCGGGCAATATCCCGAAGCTCCGCGATGCGCATAGTTTACAATCGTATTCATTGTATAAGCTCCTTTCGGCCAGACGCTGTGAGTAATATGAGGCTATAAGTCGGAAACAAGTACTTTGACCATTATAATGTTCCAATATTCGGGGAGTGTCAAATATGGTACAGACTGCTTATTTTGCCGATTCCATCTGTTCGGTACAGGCCTCTGTCTGACTGCAATTGGCCTCATAAAAGCCAAAAGACCGTCTTCCCAACAGGGAAAACGGTCTTCGGATTCTGCACAGCCTGGCTGCCGGAAGAACCGGAGCAGCTGTGCTATTTATTTAACCAGCGCTTTGTTCGCCAGTGTCTGGGTATCGGTTAGCATTGTCGCCATATCCATACCGTAATGATTGCCCAGCAGGATGACCATCACATCATCATCCAGATTATACGTAAATCCGGTCGCATAACCGGTACCGCTGCCGTTATGGTAGATCGTATGCTTGCCGGCTACATCCTTGATCAGGAACGCATACCCATATGGTTTGAGCTCCGAATATGGAGTGAACATCCGGTCGATCGTCTGCTCGCTCAGGATCGTATGTTTGGCAAAAGAACGATACCATTTCATCATATCATCCAGGCTGGAATAGAATGTGCCGGTACCGGATTGGGATACATAGTAGTCCGCCTCTTTCCATTCATCGGTCGTTTTGTCTTTGACATACCCTTTGATGGTTTTGGATTCCGGTGTCGCTTCGCCGGTATCCTTCATATTCAGCGGGTCCAGGAATGTCTGCTGGATGTACTGTCCGTAGGTCTCGCCGGATACCTGCTCCACGATGTAGGCGAGCAGTACATATCCCTGGTTGCTGTAGTTAAATGTAGTACCCGGTTCAAAGCGCAGCGGCTTGGTTTTGATCTCGTTCACTGTATCCTGCAGTGTTACGCCTTCACCGCGGGTAAAGTTGGAGTTAAAACCTGCCGTGTGCGAGAGCAACATATGAATCGTCATCTCATCACCGCGCGGGAAATCCGGAATATACTTGGTCAGCTTATCGTCTAGGCTGATTTTGCCTTCTTCCACCAGCTTCATAATCGAAGATGCGGTAAAGGATTTGCTCAGGGAAGCGATCCGGGAAATGCCGTTGGGATCGGTTGTGCTCTGTCCACCGGACAGGCCGTAGCCTTTTTTCAGCACAACTTTTCCTTTGTAGGCAACCAGTGCCAGACCGGAGTAGCCCTGTTTTTGTAAATATTCGTCAACGGTTTTCGCCGAGCTGTTCATTACGGTTGCCTGATCCGGCGTCAGATTGATCGTTGCCAGCTCCGGTGTGGAGTTTAGTGTCAGCTTGGCTTTGAAAGCATCCGCCAGAAAACGTGCCGGTACCATCATCGTTCCGTTCACATTGCGCGATGGCTCCGGCATTTGAAGGGTGTATCCGTCCAGTGTGATAACCGATGTATTCGGTGTATGTACAATGGTATCTCCATTGCTGTACATGACGACCGAGCGGGTTGGTGCATCCCAGGTCGCTCTTGCTCCCAGTGCACTTGCAGCTTCGCGCAGCGGCACCATAGTCGTACCGTTCATGACAAATGGTGCAGTAGACCAGTTGATTTCCTGACCGGCAATGGTAATGACAGCCGGTTTCTCACTGGCAGCCGCCTGTACCTGCGGCATGGAGTACGAAGCTGATCCGATCGATACGGTTAACGCGCTGACAACAGCCAGCTTGGCAGCCAGTGCGAGTCTGCTGCCTTTCGATTTGAATAACATAATGATAAAATCCTCCCGAGTCCAAAGTAGCATTATTCCTATGCTCATGCAGCCGATAAATGCAGCACTATCTATTATAAAGGTCGAAGCTTGACCGAAGCAAGGCTTACGACAATCTGTATTTCCTGCTATTTCTGCCTCTTGGTCTGGTGCTGCCAGCTGCTTTTATTCTCTTCCCTTATAAGTTTGTACTCCTCTTATCCCATAAAGTTGTGATATTGTTGCGAATTTTATGGCAGGTCCGGATAGGTAAATGGGTAAATACGCAGAAAAAGGCAGGGCATCATTTTACAGCGGCTGCCCTGCCTTTTCCTATTGTCTACTGTCCGGTCAGCTTAATCCCCGCCGGATCAGATTCGCCGAGACGGGCTCCCGTCCCAATTCACGTGACCATACCGACAGCTGACCCATATGATGAATCTCATGCGCGATCACATGCCGCATCACTTCACCGTATGTATACTGTTCCGCACTGCCGTCTTTTCGGACAGCCTGCAGGATCTGCTGTTCCATCTCCGGTGTCCATTCACTCACATAACGGCTGATCTCCGGCTGGAAACGATCAGACAGGTCGATGATCTGTTCCAGTGAATCTACAGTTTGGAACCATTCACTCTGATCCGGCTTGCCCTGCAGGTCACAGAGCCAGCTATGTTCCACATCAACAATATGGATCAGCGTCTTCAGTATGCTGCCTACTCCGCCTGTACGCTGACGGGTAAGCTCTGATGTCGGCAGTTGCCTGCACCAGTCCATCCATTCCTGCCGAACCTGCCAGTTGTAACGAAATAGCATTTCCATCGCTCGGTTCCTCTTCTCTCATATAGTATGGAGATGATGTATGTTCATGCGCTGAAGTGACTCTATGAACAGTTTACAGGAAATGATACAGATATGTCTTGCCGTCCATGCTGCGCTGATCCGGATCGTAGATAATGGCGTTGAGCAGCTGCTCGACCGTCAGGGTCATGATGAATTTCTGCAGTTCGCGCTGGGTATCAAATTGCAGACGCAGCGGCTGATGCTGTCCGTCTTGCAAGGCGATATCCCAGGTAGGCTGTTGTGGCATGGATGGTCTCTCCTTTTCACCGTAATTAGATTGCTGGGGATGATCTGCTTCTTTGGGTTATAACGTGCATTATTGCGTCTATCGTTCTTGCATCATTCGCTGCGGAAAGGGATAAGGAAGCGTCCTCCGGTTAAACCTGGAGATCCTGAATCGTTTATTCGAAAAAGGGAGCTCCAAGCTTACATGTCGTCCTTCGTCCATATTCCCTCTCCTTCACTAAGTGCGGGAACGGTTGGTTGCATACGTGTGTTGAACAGCTTGTATTCTACAGTAATACCCATATTTCTGTAGGTACGTACCATTCAGTAGGGGAAGCGGTCTTTGTTTATAAAAGGATACGAGCAGCCGACTTACTCTGATCATATGCTGCACAAAAAATGCGTGTCTGCCATGCATGTCTATATCCACTTTACAAAGGTGCATCAATCGCTATTCTCTACTATTTAATTTGCTCTTTAAACGGCTGCTTCGGGTAAATGATACTGCTCGGATCATCAAACATCTTGAACGTAAGCGGCTGTTGATAGGCAGCCGTACCGTCGATAATAATTTCATAACCTTTATATGCGTCTCCTTCGTACAATTGATTCTGCTCCAATTTATAATTTTTGCCTGAAGCATCTGTAAATGTATCCATTGCAAAAAAGTATCGATCATCATATGGATCAATCGAAGGATATGTCAACCCGATTCGGATCTTTTTCCGTTCTGTATCCTTGATAATGTACTTAACTTTGGTAAAGGTATCCGGCGGATTGGTTATTTTCTGCTGCTGTGTATCCAGTGTCAGGGCAAATGGTTTCGGTGAATTAAGCTTAATTTTGGCAAAATTTATCCATAACGACTGATCCTTTTTAAAGTACGTGCTGGTGTAATAGGCAATAAGATGCCCAGTTTGGCCCTCCCAGTAAAAATCTCCACCTTCTTCCAATAGTGGGATGTGCCCCAGCCCGGTAGGTTCATTTATCAGCAGGTCAGCTCCCGCATAATTCAGTTCTCTTCCTGTATGGAATTTCATGGTGTATTCCAGTTCCATCCGAAGCGGTGTCTGCCGAAGTTCGCTCAGCTGCACCATATAATCCTGAAAAGCATATGTGCGATGAATCGGCTGTGTCCGTTCCATGTTTTTGTAGCGCGAAGTGTCGATTGAGAATGGAAGGCGAATGTACCCATAATCTCCTGTTGTAATGCCATCGGATAATTCAAGAGACAATACCATCTTTTCCGGAATATCATTTCCTTTCATAAAATCAAAAACGAGCGCTCCCTGGCTAATGTTTTTGGCGGAATTAGGCATTGCAAAATTGCCAGAGTATGTGCCAAGTCCCTTATTTTGATCCGTATTCATAAGAGTCGGAGAAAGATTAGGACCGAATAATAAACGCTGATTTTTATTGGTATTCTCTGTCCTATACAGCACAATCACTCGTCGGCTGTCTGCAACTACGCCATCTAGTTGAAAAATGTAATTCCCTTTAATCATTTTCTGATTCAACGGCTGATACAATCCATGTTCAATCGCAGGCTGGAGTGTATGACGGAATACATCCAATCTGGACAGGTAGCCGACATAGTCAGGCACATTTGTACTGTACTGTTCCGGCACCACTTTATTCTTCGAGGCCTGATACTGACCGACTGTCACGAATATGCCTGCCCCCAATAATATCGTTATAGCCGCTGCAACGCCTATCAGTGAATGTGCAATTCGCTTACGCCCCGTCCTTTTCTGCTGGCGGGCCTGATCAATGCCGGAGCGGATTGCCCTGTCCATCCGCTCATCATCCATGTGATCAGCTTGTTGCTTCATTTCATCGGTATACTTTTGCAGCCTCTGATCATTCCGCTTTTCCATATGGCAGTTCACCTCCGATATGCATTTTGCCTCGAATCTGTTTCAGTCCCTGATGAAGCCAGGTTTTGATCGTACCTTCCGATCGCTTCAGCACCCTGGCAATCTCTTTTACTGTCATATCATCGTAATACTTCAGTACAAGTACATGGCGATAATTGGGTTTGAGTCGATCCAGTGCGCGTTCCAGATCCATTCTATCTTCTTGTTTCATCTCCGTAATCTGTCCGGACGTATGATGCTCTGTCAGTGTAATATTTCGCTTGCGGCGTTTCAATTCATCCATACAGCAATGAATCAGAATCCGAATAAGCCAGGGGATAAAAGCGTCAGGGGCGCGCAGCTTGTGACATTTGCACAATCCCCGGTACGTCACCTCCTGCAGCATTTCCAGAGCATCCTCTTCACTACGCATGTATCCATAAGCAATGCCATACAGTCTGCGGCGGTGCAGTGATACCAACCTGTAGTATGATTCTTCATCTCCATTACATGCCGCCGCTGCCAATTCTCTCTCTTCCACAGGATGCCTCCTCTCGCTATATTTATAATTTGAAAAATATGTATGCCTGAGAGCCTACTGCTACCAACTTTTCTTTCTATCCGTCTGTATATAAATAAGACTATCTCACCATCCAAACGGTTTTTTTATTTTATTCATACCAAAAAAGGGAGCAGCTTCTGCTGCTTCCCTCTGCAAACCTGTGCTGTATGGGTAATTCAACTCTATACCTGTTATACAGGTTTCACTGCCCGGAAAATAATAAATGACGGCTTTCGCCACTCATGAACCAGCGTCGGCATCTTGTCCACCGCTCCGGGGATCGGTTCCGGCTCGTTGACCTGCTCAATCTGCAGTCCATGCCGGATCATGCCGTTCAGCAGCGTGGACAGGGTACGGTGGTATTTGACCACATCTTCTACCACCCAGCGGGTATGACGGATGCCTTCCTCGGAGTAGTTATCCAGCGCATAGTGCAGCCGCTGACCCTGCTGGTCTTCGACCCAGCCATCCATATCAAGCTTGGCTGTCGTGACCGGATGCTCGGTGGAAAAGACCAGATGACCTCCCGGATGCAGCCAGCGGGCAATCCGGTCCATCAGCGCCTCATAATCTTCCACATAATGAAACGCCAGTGAACTGACAATCAGGTCAAAAGATTCCGCGGCAAAATCCAGTTCTTCCATCGGACCATGGATATAGCGGATCTTCGGATGCTCTGCTGCCAGACTGAGCATCCGGGCTGAGATATCCGCTCCGGTCACATGAGCAGCGCCCTGACCGATCATATAGGCAGCCAGCTGGCCGGAACCGCAGCCCATATCCAATACCTGCCTGTCCTGCAGTTCGGGCAGCATTCCCATCAGGGCAGGCTGTTCCACAAAGTCGTTATATGTAATCCCTGTACTGCGCAATCGATGATAATACTCGAAAAATTCCGGGTCATCGTAAATGTTTTGACGCATTCTGATCGCCTCCTGAGGTAGTGGCCTATCCGGGAAATGATGGAAATTGTTGTCCGGTTCTGTTATTTTAAATGTACATCTGCACTCTTAATCTGAAGAGGTGAATCCATGAAATCCAGATTGCTGCGATTAGCGGTTATGGCCCTTGTGGCTGTGGTCGCACTAACGTTTATCTATTATAGCAGTATCCAGATGATTGAAGGTACCTACCAGGTGGTCGGGGTCACCGACAAAGGCATCGTGGTCCAAAGGGGCAGCGAAGAAAGCAGTCTGCGCACCACTCCTGATATGATGGAGCTGATCCAGATGAATCATTTCTATGATATCGGGTATGAGAAGAGACTGCTGCAGGCTCCGGTCATCGATTATATTC
Organism: Paenibacillus wulumuqiensis; assembly: GCF_000971965.1. GTDB lineage: Bacteria > Bacillota > Bacilli > Paenibacillales > Paenibacillaceae > Saccharibacillus > Saccharibacillus wulumuqiensis. The sequence goes on along the minus strand of NZ_LAQP01000013.1, from coordinate 41,507 downwards.
GTCTCCATCCTGCTGGCCGCTGAGGGCTATCATCGGCGGCCAAATTTCCAGTATCCTATTCTACGGTCATGACCAGATTGACGAATGAGAGGAGTACACGAGATGCATACGTATACAAGCAAAAAAGACCGGATCTCGGCCATTATGTTCGGCCTGCTTATTACCATTATGATCGGCCTCGCCTGCCTGAATGTATGGACCAAGCATCTGCTGACGATCATTATCCCGCTGCTGGTCGTTATGTTCATCCTGTGGATATGGATCGGGACGGTCTACAAAATTGTTCAGAACAGCCTGACCATCCGCTCCGGTCCGTTCCGCTGGGATATCCCGGTACAGGATATTCATACGATACAGCCTTCACGCAAGCTCATCTCCAGCCCGGCGCTATCTCTGGAACGCCTGGAGATCAAGTACGGCACCGACAGCATTCTCATCTCCCCTGTCCAGGAAAATGATCTGATTCAGGAGCTGCTGCGGATCAATCCAGCTATTCATATCAAGAAATGAAGGCGCTTTAATCCATCAGCATATCTCATAAATAGGCGCCAGTTCAGCTAAGTGGAACTGGCGCCCTTCGTATTTTCCTGTCTGTCTACACTCCAATGGCTACTTCATCTGCTGAAATGACTTGTAATGATTGGTCGTTTTGTAGATCAATCCGTCGGATGAGTATAGAATCCGGTCAGCTCCGCGGAACCCGGATGTGTAATTGATATCCGCTTCATGCCATTTTCGCCCGGATGCACGGGGCAGTCGTCCTTCGCGGTTGCCGAACACATCACCGCCGATGCTTTTGCCCGGTGCTACTTTATCCAGATTGCCTTTGCCGGCATCCCAGCCCAGCTGTTCGGCTTCTTTCTTCGTTATATAATTGCAGGGTAGCTCGCCATGCTGCCGTAGATAATCGGCGACACCGTCAAATGTATTGATAACCGTGCAGCCAGTTTTCCCGGATGAATCGGTCGAAACGGAAGCGGCCTGCTCGCCGGACTGAGGTGCTGAACTGCTGCCTGGCTCACCGGTGAGATTCAGCCCGAACCGGTCACCTGCTCCAAACAGCAGCACTACCGCGGCGATGATCAACACGATAATACTGGATAATGATTTCTTGGACATAATTCCTCCTGTGCACACATGCTGTGATTGGTGCTGTATCACGATAGGAATCACATGACAGCTCCACATACCATTATGCTATCCAGTCCACTGTCTGTCTACAGCATCTCACAATCTACAGCACCGATATACGTCCACAGCTGTCCGCCAACATTCGCCTGCCGGATCGTTCCTTTATAGTCAAAATGGTACAGCAGCACTGCCGCATTTACTTTATCCCGCTCCAGTCTGGCTGGCTCCGGCAGCAATCTGGTAAACTCAGGCAGCAGCAGCTCACTGTACGATATATCCTGCAGAGCCGTCGCCCAATCCTGCCCCGGCGTCTCCAGCAGCAGCGCCTCCCGGAAATCATCGTCAAAATGATCCAGTTCAAACGCCTGCGCAAACAGCGGAAGTTCCGAATCTCCATCTTCCTCATAGGTGAATTCCAGCATCTCTTCCAACTGTTCTTCCGAAGCGGCATAGCCGATCCACAGCGATACCCGATTTTCCTTTTCCATTCCCTTGTTGCCCCTCCCGATTAAAATCAATTACTGAATATGGCCTGGATGAATTGGTATAATGATTAATTCTATTATATAGACTTGAGCGTGCAGAGCATAATAGAGCCTGATCGATCATTATCCACAGCTATACAAATCAATATAACAAAACAGCGTACAGACCCACGTTCATATACGTGTGGTCCATACGCTGCCTGAATGATCATCTTATTTATTCCGTTATCACGCTCACCACAGTCTGCATACAGACTGCCGGTGGATCGTTACACAGCGTTTTTCTGCGTGGAAGTTTCTGCTTTTACTGCAGCTGTATTGGTTTTGTTCTGACGGCGAACCGGAGAAATGAACCAGTACGCCATCCCCACGAATACCGCACCACCCACGATGTTGCCGAGGGTTACCGGAATCATGTTATGCATCCAGCCTGCCACAGTGATTGTATCCGGATGGCCTGGCAGCAGCAGTGCTGTCGACAACAGTGTCATGTTGGCCACACTATGCTCATAACCGCTGGCGATAAATGCGTACAGACACCACCAGATCAATACCAGCTTGGAGATATCATCCTTGGCACGCGAAGCCATCCAAATGGCCAGACAGACGAGCCAGTTACACAGAATACCGCGGAAGAACAGCATCGATACAGGCAGCGACATCTTGGTGGCAGCCGCCTTGAAGATCAGATGGTCCGCACCGATCTGCTGGAACAATCCTGTACCATACACGAGCAGACTCAGCACAACCGCCCCGACGAGGTTACCGATAAAGACGAGTACCCAGTTCTTGCCCAGATCCCCCATCGTCGTACGGCGAGCCAGCGTACTCATCGTGAAAAACATATTATTGCCTGTAAACAGCTCGGAACCTGCGAAAATAACGAGCGTCAGCGCAATACCAAACGACATCCCCATAACGATTGACTGCAGCGGCGAATGAATAGCTGCCAGCGGCGCACCGATCGAGAAGATCAGAATAATCCCGATCCCCACATAAGCCCCGGCCAGCATGGCAGATGCAAAATAACGCAGCACACTTTCATTCATCTTCTCTTTTTTCTTCACAGCAGCTTCTATAATATTCTGTACACCTTCAGTAAACATATCAATTCCCCCTGAAATAGCTTGTTCTTGTCGAAATCTTTCACTTTTTAAATTAAAAATGAACTATTTCTTTTTTGATTATACAAATTCCTTACGTATCCCGAAGTGACATTTCTCACTATTTGTGAATTATTTCACTTTATTTTGCGTGGATGATTCCAGAACTACATAAGCTCCTGAAATTTTTAATTGTATGATCTGCGAATATACCAGGCAATCTATCTTTGATTCTACAATTGAGAAAGTGTAGTGTCAGGTAAGATTGTAAATTTTTAATTCATTTTATATACTATACACTTGTATATTCATCAGTACAGCGAACGATATGTACGGTGCTTATAAAGTATAAAGGAGATTCTAACGTATGATAATTTTACAGCGATTCGTAATAACAATAACGCTTGCTTTGCTCCTTTTCAGCTTGTTTCCGGAGAATGGCATCTTGGCATCTCCATCATCCAATACAGGTTCAGCGGATCTGCAGACAAAGGAAAAAATTATGCAGGAATATGGACTTTCCGCACCTACTCCAGACGCTCATGAATATGATCTTTTTACACATGGCGATTGGGGGATAAGTTTCGGTGAAACAGACCCTGCTGTCAATTCCTGGTCGCGAATCATATGGGCATTAATTAGAGCCATCTAAATAAACGTAACCGTTGGCAGCTCTTATGGTTATTTTGTTTTTATAATGAATAATGGGTTGCCCTTTGCGGATATTGTTGAGTCATTTTTTCATTTGGATCAATTCAGAAGTCATTAGACAGGGAGATTTCAGCTTTACTGACTTTCCTGCTAAAGACTGTATGCTCAAAGTAACCATTAACCAATCATCGTAATAATCTTCAATCGTCGTATACTGATAATCACTAATCTGAAATTCAAATTGGATCTCTTCATTTATTAAAAGTATGTCTCATCATCCCTTTTCTATCTATCTATTTCATTAAGCAATCTCAAACTGCTGTACTTCACTTCGTTGCATGAACTTATCCTACATCCGGATTTAATCCTGCACCACAACCCGGAACCCGATTCCTTCCTCTTCCGCTTCTTCCAGCAGACTGCGCACCCGCTCCGCCTGATCGCCCAGTCGCTCCTGACTGACTCCATAGTTCGTCCAATGCAGCTCCAGCGGCAGCTCGATCATACCGGTCAGGCAATCCCAGAGCGCATCCAGATTACCCCCGTAAAATTCAGGCAGCTCCAACTTTTCCTTAAGCTGCTCGTGCAGTTCCTGAATTGTCGAGAATTCCTCTCCATTTAACCATACTGTCTTCATTTCCTGTTCCTCCCTCATTCCATTAACCGATAGTGTTCCTTCATTATGTATACGATTATAACATCACTACACCATAATCCTGCATCCTGGCAGCAGCGCCCGGTTGCAGGATTATAGGTAATGATCATGGTTACTCTCCACTGCGGCGTGAACGCTCTGTTCTCTCACCGCTTTTCCAGACAGGCGGGACTCGGGCCGGATGGGCGGTCATCGTCGGTTACCGCCTATTCTCCAATTATATTTCCATTACTATGGAAACTGCCCCATTCTGTCTTCCCAACCTGCCCAGGTCTCTATCCGGTTATCTATGTGTCTGTGTTATTTCATGCGGGTGAAGCTGGCATAGTGATCGGTCGTCTTGTAGATCAGACCGTCATTGGAGTACAGGATGCGATCCGAATTGCGGAAGCCAGATACATAGTTGATATCGGCTTCGCGCCATGTGCGTCCGCTTGCTGCCGGCAGCAGTCCTTCGCGGTTGCTGAATACGTCGCCGCCGATGCTTTTGCCTGGTGCGACTTCAGCCAGATTGCCTTTGGAGGATACCCAGCCGAGAGCGCTGGCCTGGGATTTGGTAATGAAATTGCATGGCAGCTTTCCGTTAGCGGACAGATAGTTGGCTACACCGGTAAAGGTATTGATGATCGTACAGCTGGCCGCAGAAGCCTTTTCTGCCTGCAGGACAGGCGCTGCTTGTGAACCCGTGAAGAAGACGACCGTCAGCATCATTGCGAGTAGTGCCGTGGACCAAAACTTTTTCATAAATACATCCTCCTATGTAATGCGTAATGGTGGGACTGTTCGTTACCTTAAACGTCCTGAACAGATTATAGGTAGCAAATTATCCACTTACCAGTTATATCACATGGATTTGTATAAATCTTCAATTTTAATCTCTGGATTTGTAAATTTTTAAAAATATAACCTCATGGGAAAATATACAAAAAAGCTGACAGGGCATAAATGCCTCCTATCAGCTTTGGATCGATCTTTTATATATTCTGTCAGTTCTCTTCCGTCTTACTCTATATCAAAGCGCGTGCTGCCGGATCATGGGTTCGGCAGATTGATAACCATCTCTGCTTTCTTGATATCATCCTTGAGCAGTTCATTCACGTCATAGGATTTATATAATCCATTATCGATCATGTACTTGGCAATCATCGCATGAAATTCGATTTCCTGATTAAGTTGTCTTTGCAGCACTTCTCTCACCTTAGGGGTCGCCGCTTCGGTAATGGCAACTGCATAGGTTCTGACGGAAGTCTTGGCAGCGAGCAGCAGATCGGCTGCAATCGCGGCATCGGTCATGGCTGGCATTCCTACCTGTTCGGCGAGCTTGTCTTTTATCGACATCTTCAGCACTCCTTTGTATTTGGACTCTCGTGATGTGGTTCCGGCTGGCGGATCGTCTCTGGGTTAACCGACTTCGATCAGGTCTTTCAGTTCTTCCAGTGCTTTTTTGGTCAGGGTCACGTCGGTTTGCAGCAGGGTTTTGAGCTGCTCGTCTTTGGCGAGTGGGACCATGGATGCTGCTTTGGCACCGCAGGTCGCTCTCATTGTAATCAGTTCATGAATTTCCAGTGTCTCGTGCATTGCCAACTTGTCAGCCATTCTGATTCACCTCCACATGAATTGAAGCTGCCTGTGGACTAAGCCATGAAGCCTGCGCTTATGTATCCGGGCTGCTCATGTATATGTTACCCGGCTCATTATGGATAAAACGGACTTTCTTCTTATTTTCCCATTAATGTCATAATTATTATTTTACTATTCATTTACATACATATCCCATTCAGAAAATATAGCAAAATATAAAACGTTTTCAATACAACTGCTTCTGCGCACCCATTCAGGGTAAACATGGATAGAGACCTACCATTTCATTTACCAGGGAGGATATACTGCAATGAAAAAGCCGCTTGGCAAAAAGCATTTGCTGTTCTCGTTTCTCGGTGGTGCCATCTTTTTCTCGGGCATCTCTTATGCTGCCGACCTTCAGGTTACGCCTAACACGGAGCCACTGAATTTCTACATGGATGGTGAAGCCCGCAAGACCGCTGCCACTTTTGACAACCATGGAACGATAGTTCCGCAATCTTTTGTGTACAATGGCACGACGTATGTTCCGATCCGGCATATGAGTGAACTGATGGGACATGCGATTTACTGGGATGGGCCGACCTCGACCATTTCGGTGGGTAGTCCGGTCGTACAGGTAAAGGACAGCCAGGGCAAATCTATCGGCACCATCACCCTTACCCAGCAGGACGATGGTGTATTGGCCAGAATCAATGTTTCCAATTTGCCTCCAGGCAAGCACGGATTCCATGTCCATCAATCTCCGATCAGCGGCAATGACTTTGCTACTGCCGGTTCCCATTTTAATCCGACAGGTCAGGAGCATGGTCATCTCAATCCCAATGGGGTGCATGTGGGCGATTTTCAGAATCTGGAGGTTGCAGCTGATGGAACAGCGCGGGCAGAGTTGAAGCTTGAGGAGGCCAGTCTGACCAAGGGTGACCCGCATTCCATCCTCGGTACATCGCTCATTATCCATGCAAATGAGGATGACCAGAAAACCGATCCTTCCGGCAATTCCGGCGACCGCATCGCTGGTGGCAATATTCCGCAGTAAATGGATCGTCCTTTTCTCTGTACCTATTTGTACCCTGTCGATACACATAACAAAAAGCTGCACCCGGCATATGACCGGTGTGCAGCTTATCTATATTGGCTCCTGTTCTGTAGATACCGGTTCACAGCATGGTGCAGTGCAGCGCAGCGCGCTTTACATCATTACCGCATCATGCTGAAGCCATACCCGGAAGCCATTGCCTTCTCCCTGTACTTCTTCCATCAGATCCAGTACCTGTTCGGCATACGGACCGAGCAGCTCGCGGCTGCGTTCGTAGTTGAGCCATTCGATCTGAAGCGGCATCTCTACGCTGCCTGTCAGACAATCCCAGAGGGCATCCAGATTAGCACCATAATGATCCGGCAGATCCAGTACCTGCTTGAGTGTCTGATGCAGCTCTTCTACCGTCGAGAAATCTTCACCATTTAAAATGACTGTCTTCATGTATACTCTCATTATCCACACCTTACCTTGTTCAACATTTACAATACCATTCCTACTGTTCCAGTCGGCATCTTAACGTGAACCTGTACTTCCGGAAGCTTCTTGGTACCGGCTTCTCTATCTGGGCCTGAGCGACATTGAGACCTGAAGCATGACAGCACGACACGCCTGCCGGATATATTCTCTTCTCCTGGCAGCCGCTTATACTCAGCTATTCAGTTATCTCCTTACCTTTATAACATATTCCCTTTGTAAAAGAACCTTATTTATTATGCATTTTTGTAAAAATTCTAAATAAGATTACTATGGAAATGATTGCAGGCAGCCTCTCCCCAGATTCTGCATACATGGAGCCGGCAGAACAGCCTGCCAATGATCCATCTCCAGTCCCGTCATGGGTATGTACAGAGTCACCAAGTTACCAGACTACCAGAAACCAGGCCGGATGGGAAGCGGAATCTGAAGGATAATACCAGCATGGCGGTCATGATAAAACAGCCCCATTCGCTGGCTGTGTTCTATCCGTTGTTAGGGTAAAAGAACCTGCCGGCCAACGATCACCGGCAGGTTTCTGGAGAAGCCTGCCTGTATTGTCAGATCCATTATTTCCTGTTAGTGTTGTCCTTTTTTGGCTTTGTAGGCGCGGGAATACTGGTCTGCTGCAATGATCGCATCCTTGACGTCATCGGCAGTGACGACAAACGGCAGATTATGGGCAGTCTCATCCGGCTTGGTCGCTGCCTGAGCCACACGATACAGATCTTCATCGGACACATCGGCGATTTTGAGATCTTCCAGCGTTACCGGCAGATCAAGACTGATGTAAAAGGCAATATAGCGCTCGATCTCATGAATCGGCCGTTTCTCCAGGGCCAGCTGTGTCAGCGTACCAAAAGCAACTTTCTCCCCATGAGTCATATGATGAATATCTCCCTCAAGTACGGTGAATCCATTGTGAATCGCATGGGCTCCTGCCAGGCCACCGCTCTCAAAGCCCAGTCCGCTCAGCAGAGTGTTGGCTTCGACGACTGCATCCAGTGCAGGCGTGACTACTTTGCGCTGAACCGATTCATAGGCCAGCAGACCAAAGTCAAACAGTGTCTCTTCACATTTACGGGCAATCGCTTCTGCTGCCAGTGTCGGCAGTCCGCCTGCCATCGTCGTTGCGCGTGCTTCGATAACTGCCCGTGCTTCTACCCAGGTAGCCAGTGCATCGGCAATACCCGAGGACAGGAAGCGTGCCGGTGCTCCGGCAATAATTTTGGTATCTACCAGGATCAGATCCGGATTTTTATTGTAAAATTTGTAGCTCTCGAAGATGCCTTCATCGGAGTAAATCACGGACAGTGCACTGGTCGGCGCATCCGTGGATGCTGTAGTCGGAATGATAACGGTATAGCCGCCCAGCACATCACTGACTGCCTTGGCGGTATCAAGCGTTTTGCCGCCGCCTACACCGATGACGATCTTGGCTTCATTTTCCCGGCCGATCTCTACCAGGCGATTGATCTCGTTGGTGGATGCTTCCCCGTTAAATACCGCTTTGACATAGCCTACAGAGGCTTCATCCAGGCTCTTCAGTACCTGATTACCTGCAATATCCCATACGATATCATCCGCGATGACGAGGGACTTGTCTCCTTTGAGCGCCTGTACATACTGACCTGCCTTTTGGATTACATCTCTTCCCTGCACATACTTGCCCGGACTGATAAATACGCGTTCTGTCATGATATATTGCTCCTCTCCAACCTGTAGTGGATCATGCGCCTGATACAGGAAGCACATGAATGAAGTCCATTACTCCGCTATGTACCTGATTGCTCCGCCAAGCTGCTGGCCGGGAACCGAATGGAAAGAACATTCTTCCCGCTGTTGTTGTGGCTTATGTCTTCTGAGCCTGTATACTCAGCTTGCTGGCCGCATATGAATGGCTGGCCTTCGCGAATAAATAGGCTTCCTTTATATATTCACCAGAAGTACTGTCCCATTAACAAGGATTCCTTGTCGGATATAAGAACAATATGGGTAAAAACGTTTAGATCGGATGCAGATACAACAAAAAGGCCTCATTCCATAAAGAATGAGACCTTTTTAGGCAAAAAAATAATGCGGTCGAGAGGACTCGAACCTCCACGGGGGTAAGCCCACACGGACCTGAACCGTGCGCGTCTGCCAATTCCGCCACGACCGCATAATTTAATGTTACCGTTCCATATCTAAATTTCCCGGCCACAAGAAATAGAATATCATATTAGTTAGCAAGCGTCAAACTTTATTTTATTCTGTATTTTTCCTTCTATATATAAAGATTATACAGTCAGCATATAATGACGACGTTCAGCCAGCAGAATTATCGGAATTTGTGATCACCGACTTTTCGGTAAGCTCTCCTTCCAGTCTCTATCTGCTCTGTTCACTCCTATGTGCCACCACTCCGCTTCCTATCCAATCCCCTGCTGGATCAGCCGGAGAATCAGTGCTGTACGGAGTGGCGCGACAATTCCATAAGAGTCTGCAGCCTCGATAGATATCGGTAGCTGTAATTAGTATGCAGTACGATGCCGATTGTTACTGACCTTGTATCACATGCTTATTTGGCTGCAGCTACCGACAGCTGGTGACGCAGTTCCCATAGCTCGGCATAGCTGTGAATGACCACATCCGCCTCACTCAGATTCTGATTGCCGGACCCCGGATTCTGGTGACCGATACAGCGCATGCCGGCAGACTTGGCTGCCCGCACCCCATTGCGGGAGTCTTCGATCACCATGCAGCGTTCCGGCGTCACGCCCAGGATCTCGGCGGCCCGCAGGAAAATATCCGGTGCCGGCTTGCCGTGTGCTACCTCTTCCCCACTAATCATATCGCGGAAAAAGCGGCGTATTTCCAGTCTTTCCAGAATCAGTTCAATCAGGGCACGCGGAGACGATGAAGCGACCACCATGGGCACACCGGCCTCTGTCAGCCATTCCAGCCAGTCGGTCAGCCCGTTGAACGGCTGCAGTTCCGGATGCTCGCGAATCACATCCATCACATGCTTCACATGGAACTCCAGCATCTGCTCCACCGTGCAATCGAGCAGATGCTTCTGCTGAACCTGCTCAAACATGGATGCCAGCGTCACACCTACATACGTATGATGTTCCTCTTCAGCCACACTGGCGCCAAAATGGACAAACGTGCTTTTTTCAATTTCAAAATAAATCGGTTCGCTGTCAATCAGCACCCCGTCCATATCAAAAATAAAGCCCTCGACCGGTTCATGCTGCCAGTCTGCCGATTCATGCTCAGCTGTCGAAGATAAAGAGTGCGCTGCAGATTCGTTGGAATTGGTTGTCATCGTCATTCCTCCATTACAAGTAAAATGTCCTTTTTCCTTACATTAACCCAATGCCTCCAGCGATTATCTGCCAGGCATCAGCAGGATTGTAACACAACCTTAATTGCGCTGGAGGAAGAAGTCAATGTGCCGTCATTGAGGTCACAGCCCAGCGTCTGGAATGCTTCCTTGTAGGATTGCAGCGGATACGTATGCGTGATCAGCTTGCTGGCGGGCACGAGTCCTTTCTCAATCATATAATGGGCTGTCGCAAACGTTCCGAGCGAGTCGATCGAACCGATAATTTTGAGACTGCGGTCTACGATCTCTTTGGGATTGAATGTGCTGACACCGTCACGCAGTCCGACCAGCATCAGGTAACCGCCATGCGCCAGATTGGACAGAATCTGCGTACCGATCACACCGGTCGTATCCACGACGAGATCCACCTGACGATCATCCGGTGAGATCGCCTCCAGGGCCCCTTCAAAGGAAGAATATGTAGACCAGCGTTCCGGTGCGATTGAATCTGCCAGACGCATACGTTCTTCCGAGATATCGACGATACTGCCTGTTACCCCTTTGGAAGCGAGAGCATAGCTGTACAGCATGCCAATCGGACCGGCACCGAGAATAATTGTGCGGAAATTGGGCAGCAGGTTAATCTGATTAATCCCGGTCAGCATGCAGCTCAGCGGCTCTGTCATGGTAGCTTCTTCATAGGTGACATGATCAGCCAGCTTGTACAGAAAGCGGTCTTCCGTTACATAATAATCGGTAAATGTACCATCACTGCTCACGCCGGTCTCGGTTGTACTTTTGTGAAGGCAGTGGTTCTGACGGCCTGTACGGCACATCGAGCATTGTCCGCAGTAATACGTCGGATCGATGACGACGCGGTCACCCGGCTGCAGTGTAGTTACACGCGCTCCCACTTCGATCACTTCACCGGCAGACTCGTGGCCGAGAATGATAGAGGATTTGGCATGATATTTACCGCTGATAATCCCCAGATCGGTACCGCAGACCCCTGTAGCGTGAATACGCACGAGCACATCACGGTCACCGGTAATCATCGGACGCGGTCTTTCTTCCAGTGCAACATCCCAGGCAGAACGATAGACAAGTGATAACATTATTTAACCTCCTCGGGTCAACCCATTTTTTGTAGTACACGTTCCAGACGACCAACGATTTCGACGAGCTCATCTTCTGTAACCGTGAGTGACGGACGAACTTTGACCACATTGCCGAATCCATAACGGGAACCGCGCAGAATCAGGTTTTCTTCCTTGAAGGCCATGTCGATGATCGCATTGGCTTTGCGGGAATCCGGTGCGCCATCGGCATCCTGAATCTCCAGTCCCCACATCAGACCGACGCCGCGTGCTTCACCGATCGTATCCGGATACAGTTCTGCGAGCGGGTTTAACAGATTGCCGAGCAGTTTTCCTTTGGTACGTACACTTTCGAGGAATCCGGAAGCCGATACCACTTCCATCGTCGATTTGGCAGCAGTCAGCGAGATCATATTGCTGCCCGAGGTAAAGGAATGCTCATGCTTTTCCAGCACATTCAGACGGGATTGCATCAGGACGGCAGCCACCGGCACACCAATTCCGCCGAGTCCTTTGGCGAGGGTAATAATATCCGGCTTGATATCGAACAGCGTGCTCGCATACATCTCGCCCGTACGGCCGACGCCTGTCTGCACTTCATCTGCAATCAGGATCATCTCATGCTCATCACACAGTTTGCGCAGCTGCTGGAAATATTCCATCGGTGGAATAATGTTGCCGCCATTGCCGAGAATCGGCTCGATAATCATGCAGGCAGTAGATCCTGAACCACCGAACTCCAATTGATCCGATAATGCTTCCACACACTGCATCGCACAATGTTCCGGATCAGTCTGGAACGGGCATCTGTAGCAGTACGGCACAGGCACATGCAGCGAATTGGGCACAGAGGAGTTCGGGAATCCTTTGCGGCGGAACGCATTCCCCGAGATCCCGGTAGCAAACTGGGTCTGTCCATGGTGAGAATAGAACAGGCTGACGATATCGGTGTCACCGGTATACTTTTGTGCAATCTTGGTCGCACATTCATTGGCCGTTGAACCGGTAATATCACGCATCCAGCCAGCGTCAATTCCATTGGGCGCTTCTTCTAGCAGCAGAGACAGCACTTCCTCTACATAAGGTTCGGTAAAGGAAGAAGACATATGGGTCAGATTCCCCACCTGCTCCTGAATCTTCTCAACAACATAGGGGTGATTGTAACCCAGTGACAGGTTGAACGTGCCGGACACGCCGTCCAAGTATTCATTCCCTGCGTCATCAATTAAACGGATTCCTTTTCCAATCGAAAATCGGCTTTCAGTAGTAGTTGACATGTATAATCCCTCCGGATGAATGTAATTACAATCGGTTAAGGGGCAACGGTAACGATGCGATTCTTTGATCAAGGAACTTGTTAACTGGTTGTTAAAAGAAAATTATTCTGATGAATCAGCCTTGGGATAGCTGAACTATCCGGTAGACCGACCCGCCAGGACAACGACGCCATCCATTCCAGTGACATGCCTTATACCCTCATGCTGGAAAAGCAGGCATCACCTCCTTTGCAGAATGGGATGCAGGAATCATACTGCAGATCAATCTTCTGCAGACCCGAACCTGGCGCATAGCCTCATGTTCGGTCTGCATATGGCCTATCTTCTATACATCCATCAATACTTGGACTCGATACCGGTACGCAGGGAGGTATCTGCCGATTTGAGCTGCTGTACCAGAATGATACTAACCAGCAGAATGAGTGCGAACAGAGCGAAGATCCATAGCGTCGGGCCAAATGACCAGCGATCCATACTCCAGCCGATCACATACTGCAGTACCGAACCGCCAATACCGCCCGCTGCAATCAGTGTACTGGTCGTCCGTTCCACCATACCCGGCAGCAGCGTATTGGCAAATACGAGCCCAATCGAGAACAGTCCTGATATGAACAGCCCTACGCCGAAGATCAACAGGTACATCATGATCGGATTGGTGAAAAAGGCTAGTGCGCTGATCAGCACCATCGAACCGAGCGCACTGCCGATCAGGAAAGGAACATAACTCATCGTCTCTGCCATCCGTCCGACAAACAATCTGCCGATCGTGATCGCACCCCAGAAGAAGGTCACGCTGAGCGAAGCAGCCGAGTCGCTGATCGAGATACTTTCAATCAGAATGGAGGGCAGGAAGTTCATCATCCCCAGCTCGATGCCCATATAGACAAAGAAGAACAGGACGAAGATGGACAGCAGTCGCAGCTGGGCACCGGTGTAACGCGACTTGGCCGCAGCAACCGCCTTGCTGTCCGGCTGCTGATCCTGATGCAGATGGGCCGAGCTGTCAGCCGGCATTCTTAGCCAGAACAGCAGCAGGACAAAGGTCGATAACGCCACCGTATAAAAGGACAGGTTCCACACATGCAGGTAAATGTACAAACTGGCCAGCGCCGGCAGCAGCATCGAGCCGACACCAAAGTAGACATCCAGCTTGGTCATGGCCACTGCCTTTTGCTCTTCGGCAAATTCGATCGTAAATGCCCCGATGGATGATTCAATAATCCCCGAGCCAAAGCCGACGAATATGGTCATGACTACCATCAGTGCCCATACCGGCATCGTTCCCATCACCGCATACGCAATCGTAATCGCCGCGAGCGCCACCAGCAGCAGCCTCTTGCGTCCGATGCCTGAGGATAACGATGGCGAGACCAGTACGCCTGCCAGGAATCCGATAAATTGCAGGAACAGCAGCGTACCTCCATCACTATAATCACGCCCATAGTGGGGCAGGATTACCGGCAGCAGTGCTCCCAGCATGACACTCGTTATTCCGATCAAAAAGTAAAATGCGCAGCTCAGTCTGAAAATCCGTTTCATTACCCTCATCACCTTTCCAAAAATATCTTTTTAAACTTGATATTTCCATTTCATTTACACATAATGAACTAGCGAACAGCTGCTATGCGGCTGTTCCCCATTTTATCCAGCAAAGGAGCAGGTATGATAATGAAAAATGTATTGGAAAATTTCACAGGTCAAACGATCGACGAACGATTGAAGTGGCACTGTCCTCCACAGGAATGGGAAGTATCCACAGACAAAAAGGTACTCTCCTTCAAACCTCTTGCAGAAACGGACTTCTGGCAGAAAACACATTACGGATTCCGCGTTGACAATGGACATTTCCTGTTTGCCGAAGTATCCGGCGATATGACGGTAACGACCAGAGTTCGTACATATCCGGTGCACCAGTATGATCAGGCCGGATTGATGATCCGCTTCTCCGAGCAGTGCTGGCTCAAGACCTCTGTCGAATTTGAGACCGAAGGTCATGCCAAGCTTGGCGTCGTCGTGACCAATAATGGATACTCCGACTGGTCCACCCAGAATTTCCAGGCAGGCTTCACGGAGCTGCTGTTCCGCATCAGCCGGGTGGCCGGTGACTACACCGTAGAATACGCCGAGCAGGAAGGCGACACCCCAGAATCAACAGAGTGGCATCAGATACGAATCGCGCATCTATTCGATGATATAAGCGATCAGACCCCTTTCCAATGCGGAGTGTATGCTTGCAGTCCCCAGGGACATGGCTGTCAGGTCGAATTCGAATTTCTCCATATCGAGCGTACAGACAAAGCTTCCAGCTGAGAAAGATGTCTGAAATATATGTATATGAATTGTTTCACTTACAATAATTAACTATAGATACTTTTATTATGACGGTCAATGTAAAATTTGCGTGACATTCGGGATATGGGATTGCCATCATAAATAAGAGATATTGCAATTTATTGAACAATATGGAATTACAATCTTTGATTGTCACATTATCGACAAAACCTTATTATTATGTACAAGGTCTTTTTTTCTTCAGAAATGACTGCAAATATGTACTACATTCCAAAACATCTATTTTTATTAGCCAATTCATATATTTATTTATCTTTGATTACTTCTTCTATACTGGCGTATGCGTACAAATAACCCGTTATTATCCAGAAGGCAGATTTTCTTCCGGTTAATTGCGGGTTTTTTATATGCTGACTGTTTTTAATTTCTGTCATGTAAAAATATGGAATAAAAAGAAAAATATGAATTCATCACTTTTATTGCGCATACGTTTGCACAATAGCTATTGGTAATTCAGTATCCTATTCTGCAACAAATGCAAACGCCAGTATACTGCTTTCACAACAAGAATAACAGTATATTGATAAAATATTTCAGAGGATCATTTGTCCAAAATGAAACAGACTTATGGCATGAAGAAGCAGGTTACCGTAGTTCCAATATGACATGCTAACATAACATTATGGAACTGTTGAAAGGACAATTATGCTGCCTGATCACCCGCATAATTTTAGCAGTCTGAATAACCCACTTCCCTGAATTCTTATTTGTTTTTAAAGAGTAATGAGAGCCATTACGATTATTTTCCAAATATTTGATTATACTGATCTCGAAATATCTTATTTTTCTTCTTTTTCTGCATAAATTGCCTGTTTACCGTAACTTTCACTTGCCAAATATCCCCATGTTCGGTACAATAAGAACATAAGTTCTCATAAGGTGGTGACATGAATGGCTGTCTTTTTATCTGAAGAAGAACGTTCCCTGGTAAAAAGCTATCTGCTGCTTGTTTATATTCAAAAGAAATTTGATCATGATACACGTGCGCTGGAAGAAAGTGATCAGCTCAGTGCGCCAGGCCTGTACCGGGAAGTAATCCGAAGTGCTGCTGACCGTGCCAACCTGCTGCTGTCCGAGGTAAGACGTGATCTGCGTAAGCAGAATCTGCGTCTGTATGAGGTCAACCAATCCGACAGCAGTGTAGAAGCTCAGATCCTCTGCAAGGGCCATCATGGCACCTTCCAGATCCCGGCGATAGAGTTCCGTCAGGAAGCGGCTGAGCGGATGCGTGCCTATCTGGGGCTGATACCGGCAACAGAGGCTTCTTCCGCACCGGCTGACGACAGACAGCCTGCACCCTATAATCCGTCCCGTGTACGCGAACCTGCACGCTACTCCCGCTATTCCCCTTACCGCACAGGGACCTGAGTATAGAAGCTATACACTATCATCCCTCTACGTGGTTTATCCCTTATTGTATATATACTTCCCTTTTTATTATATTGGTTATGTTGTATTGCAGCGTCTAACTCGCTTGTACAAGTTTTATTTTTAACGAACAAAAGCCATCTGATTCGGACCTCAGTCCGGCAGATGGCTTTTTTATTTATCGATGTTATTTATGCTCTTTATTTGCAGATTTGTTCAGATTGCCTTATCAACATACCCAACCTGCGATTCCATCTGTATAAGAACTACCTAGAATAGCTGCAGAATGGATGGGTAGGATTGCTGCGCCTGCTCTGCTGCTAATATGGTTCTCACTCTTATCCCTGTTCCTGCCCAGCGTCCGGCTCAACCAATTCGCTTTGTTCCAGTGGATCGATACGCGGGTCCTTGGATGGCTGAATAATATAGCTGCGGCTCAGCTTGGCCACATTACGATTTGGACGGCGGATCAGTACATGCTCATCATCCCAGGCAATGACGATACCGCGTACATCGTTATCACGTATGCCGTCTCGCACGACCCGGACTTTCTCTCCGGACTGGCGATAGGCGTCCAGTTCTTCTTCTGACATCATCATCTTCACCCTCTTTGCTCACTATGGATTATGCTATTCTTCCGCAATCTCTAATCTTCTACAAAAAAAGACCTAAATGAGATCATTTAGGTCTGAATGCTTGTTGAATGACTTCCTGCTATGATCAGCGCTGTGCGTGTTCTTTGGAATCGTTTTTCTCGAACCAATAATCAAGCACTTTCGCGGACATCACACGCTCGTTCACGTACTCTACCTGGTGATCGGAAAATTGCGATTTCCAGTTAAAGTCCAGCTCTTGACACAGATTCACAATGGTCAGCAATTCAGACCATGCTACATAACGTTTGTACCAAAAGAACTGCGGATGTTCAATCATATAGGGATACAGGTCATCAAATTCAGTGTGCTTACAATCCAAAGCACGCTCGAAGTGTACTTTTGCGGCGGCCAGTTTATTGATAAAAAACTCTTCAGTGATCGGCTCTTTGCTCATTAGTCTGCCTCCCCTCCCTAACATATCTTTATTATAAGACATTAATACCCCATTTGGAAAGAGAATATCATGTTTTCAGTCAAAGCATGTCTGGAATTGTCAAGTTCTTATTATCTCATGGGGCCATACTTACACTATCGGTTATCAATGTCCATAAAATAAGATAAACCAAAATAAAAGGTTTAAACATAAGTTGCCGAGATTAGGCGAAAGTAATATGTCCTTCATCCAGTGAGGCAATTTTCACAAGCGAATCCAGACGGATCCCCTGTTCGCGGATCGATTGTGCTCCATTTTGAAAACATTTCTCGATCACTATGCCTACACCAACCAGTGTCGCTCCGGAGCGCTGAATGATCTTGACCAAGCCGCGTGCAGCATCTCCATTGGCGATAATATCATCGATAAACAGAATACGGTCATTGGCAGTAATGAACTGCTGGGACAATACAATATCTGTCACAATGCCTTTGGTAAAGGAAGGTACACGCTCCACCAGTGCATCCGGATCGGCGAGCAATGTCTTTTTACGGCGAGCGAATACGAGCGGAACGCCCAGTTCATGCGCTGTCGCAAAAGCGACCGGAATGCCTGACGATTCTACAGTGACGACACGAGTAATCTGTTCAGAACGATACAGTTGTGCAAACTCCTGACCCATCCGCATGGTCAGCTGCGGGTCTACCTGCTGGTTCAATAGAGCGTCCAGCTTCAGTACATTATTGGATAGTACGGTGGCTTCCTGCAAAATTCGTTGTTTGAGTTCTTCCATGATTCGTCCTCCATCACTCATATTCTGATGGTTTGTGCTGCATCAGTATTCCGTTGTCAGCTGATCCTGGCGACTTGTGCGCCCGGTCCCTCTTTTCTACTGAGGCAATTCCATCCGGCGGCTGTCTCGATCATACGCATACAGACAATTATATCATGCTGCATGTCCATCTGTAGTATGGATTTGATTATACCGGATTAGTGCAGGCAAGTAATTTGCAAAATTGTAATGATTGTCGCCTTCTTCGCTGCTGCATTACTCGCTGTCCGATTGCTGGACAGTAAGATCCGACATCGAGTGAAGCGGATTCTCGGTCAAATACTCCAGATACAGCCTTTTGAGTTCATTGACCACATGGGTCAGCGAGTACTGATTTTTGGCTTTTTCCCAGCCGGTCCGAGCAAGCTCATAACGATATGAAGGATCGGTAATGACCTTTTCCAACGCATCGGCGAGCAGCTGCTCCTGATCCGGAGGGACCAGCAGGCCATTGACGCCGTCTTCGATCTGTTCGGCAATACCGCCTACATTGGTGCCGACCAGCGCCAGCCAGCAGAGCGCAGCCTCGGCAAATACAGAGCCAAACGCTTCTGCCCGGGAAGGCAGCACAAAAATATCAAAAAACGGCATAAACTCTTCCGGATGCAGGGTATATCCGTAGAAAATGGTATCCTCATAAATGCCCAGCTGCTGGGCCATCTGCTCCAGATCGGTCCGGCTCGGCCCATCCCCAATAATGTGCAGCACATAATTATGACCTCGCTGCTTGAGAATGGCGCAGGCTTTGAGCAGGGTGTCCAGCCCCTTGGCAGGTACGAGACGGCAGACCGTCATCAACTGCGGCACTTCATTTTCGTGCGGCACAGGCTTAAAGCGTTTCTCATCGAAACCGTTCGGCAGCACCTCGATCCTCTCGGGATGCTCCACGTAAGCAGACATATACGTACGGAAGGAATGGGATACGGTCATCAGGCGATCCGTTCGGTATTCCAGCTCACGATACAGGGAGGTGAGGAATTCCTGCTCCATGCTGCCTTCCGCAATTTTGCCGTTTAGCAGCAGCTCGCGTTCATAGCTGGAGTGTACGGTCTGCACAATCGGCGTATCCGGGAATACCTCACGCATGACCAGTCCAACCAACGGATGATGGGAATGAATCAGATCATAGGGCTTGTTCAGCCGCAGACGCGCCCACCAGCGGTAGTCACGATAGGTCTGGATATATTTCTGGACAACCGGACTTGTGCCATATACGGTCCAGTCAAACGTCTCAAATACGACGTCATCCTTGCCTTTGTTGCGTATCCGTTTGGGTAAAGAGAAGATCTCCATCTCCCAGCGTGCAGAGCTGAACCGTTCCTGCAGATAGGGAATCATGGACGAGACGCCTCCCGGTTGTTCAGGAGGGAAAAACAGGGCTTGCAGCAATCTCAAGAATATTCCTCCTTTCCCTTATTCGTCACTTCATTATATCAACATAACCATGCTGATCATCAAGTCTGACCCTATACTACAAGATTGTATCATGTATCGGGACAGACCAACATCATAAAACCGCTCAACTGCTTGAGCGGCTTCAGATCAGGCTGTTATCCGGTTGATTGCTGAATATTATGAAGGTGCTGGCGCACCAAGGTTGCACTGTCCGGCGCAGCATTGTGATTTAACGGATTAGCCGGTCACTCCAGCGTACTTTTGGAGCATATGATAGACGCCTTCCTCATCATTGGAATACGTCACTTCATCTGCAGCCGCTTTGACTTCAAGCGGTGAATTGTCGACGGCAATACCGAGACCGGCATATTGTATCATCGACACGTCATTGTAATAATTGCCGATCGCCATAATCTCTGCAGGAGCGATGCCCCGGCTCTCTGCCAGTGCCTGCAGCGCGTCTCCCTTGGACGCCCGGGGATGCATCAGATCGATGAAAAATTCCCCGCTGCGCAAAATGTTGAACTCCGGCGTCCACAGACTCCATTCCTTATAAGCGGTGTCCAGCTGATCCGGCGAAGCAAAGGCGCTCAACTTCAGCACGGGCGCTGACAGCTCCTCCCATGCCGGCAGCAGCAGCGGCTTCATCTGGAAGCTCTGGAACTTGGCATACATCTCCTGTGCTGCCGCCTGCATGTTCTCCGGCGAATCCACATATATTTCAAAAGCGGTATTGATATCAAAATGAATATCATGCTGGCGGCAGTAGTGCATATAATTTTCCAGTGCAGCGGTATCCAGTGGAAACTGGTGGATCACTTCACGGGTACCCGTATGCACAGTCGCTGCGCCGTTATGCACGATTACATAGCCTTCTTCATGCAGACCCAGTTGCTCCATATAAGGAATGGAGTTTACCGGTGTCCGTCCGGTACATAATACAATCTCAGTGCCGCGGGCAGCCACTTCCTGGAGTGCTGCAGCTGTCTTTGGGGAAATCTCGTGGTTGCTGTCCAGCAGCGTACCATCCATATCAAGAGCGATTAATCGATAGTTCATTGATCCACCTGCCTGTTTTTTAATATACATCCAATAGTGTTGGTTGGTTAGTTGCTTGATTGACCAGTCAGTTATGAAGTATGGTCGGCTGCGTTTCTCCCTATCGATTCCAGCTCCGCTGCCGTTAGTTCACGGTATTCGCCGAGCGGCAGCGCAGGGTCCAGCTGCAGAGCGCCCATGGAGAGCCGCTGCAGATAGATGACCTTTTTGCCGACTGATTCGAACATCCGCTTGACCTGATGGAACTTGCCTTCGGAAATGGTCAGTTGAATCCGGGATACGATGCCTTCCGGTGTAGGCATGTGTTCCAGAATACGAAGTTCTGCTGGAAGTGTCTCGTATCCGTCATCCAGTGTGACACCCTGACGGAACGCTGTAATATCATCTTCGCCGACTTCTCCCAGCACATCCGCCGCATACGTTTTGGGAACATGCTTGCGCGGAGACAGCAGATCATGGGCCAACTGACCATCATTGGTGAGCAGCAGCAGTCCTTCGGTATCCTTGTCCAGACGTCCAACCGGGAACGGCTGGAATACCTGATACTCCACATCCAGCAGATCGACCACAGTACGGTCACGCCGGTCTTCGGTCGCCGAAATGACGCCCTGCGGCTTGTTCATCATCAAATATATATATTCACGGTACATGATCTGTTCCCCGTCAAATTCAATCTTTTCCTGATATGGATCGACCTGCAGTCCGCTGTCCTTGATGACTGCGTCATTGACGGTAATCCGTCCCTGCTTGGCTGCACGCTTCAATTCACTGCGTGTGCCATAGCCGAGATTGCCGAGTATTTTGTCCAGACGCTGTTTTTTTACCGGTTTATTCATCGTTTAGATCCATCTCCATCCTGCCGGGTATTCGTTTTTGAGTATGTCGCCCTGCTGCCATTTTCCCCAGCCTGCCGAGAAGCCGTCGATACATACGAGCACATAGCCGCGCGGGGATGCTCCCTGGTCACACTGAATGCGCTCAGCCGGAACCGACAGTGTCTCGCCTTTGAGATACGATATCGCTTCCGGCGAATCCGCACTCAGATTCAGCCTGCGCTTGGCTTCGGCAGGCACCAGTGCGGCTGCCAGGGCGTGCCCTGGGGTAAAGCGGCCATTTTTGTAAGAGCCAAGATACCATCCCGGACGGATTACCTTGAGACCCTGCAGCCGATTCTCATCCACCGGGGACTGATACATATTCTGGCCAAAAGTAATCAGACGCTGCACTGTCCAGTCTCCGGTCAGCTCCTGTCCGCTGAACTCCATCCACAGTTGAGGAGGAGATGCTTCCTCCGTTCCTTGCGTCCGACTGCCGGCCGCTCCGCGTGCAGATTTGCCTTTGGACTCCGGACGTCCTCTGGAGTCGTCTCTGCCCGCCCGCCGTTCTGCCTTTTTCTCTGCCCGGCTATCCGGTCTGGAGGCAGCATGACGCTGCGGCCGTTCTTTATAGGTATGAGCGATGACGGGCGGCTCAGCAGGTATATAATCCGCCTGGCGAGCAGCCTGATGGTCCAGCACAGCGATATAATGCCCTTCTCCCTCCAGCTGATGCGGCCATAACCGAACGGTTCTGCTCGTCTGCTCGATCGATGCTGGAGACACCGGATTATACTCATCTGCCGAAATGGCGGTCAACACCGTCTCTCCCTGCTGAATCTCCTCCTCCACCCGGTGTGCCCATTCACTGCGTCCACGGCCAAAATGTTCGGCATGTGCAGGCAATGTCACGTTGAACTCCGGATGCTGATCGAGGAACACAGCGATACTGCGTTCATTTTCCTCCGGGGCAAAGGTACAGGTCGAATACACAATCCGGCCGCCCGGCGCCAGCATCGTCGCTACGGTCTGCAGAATATCCCGCTGCATGATCGAACAGCGTTCCACCGAATGGTTAATCCACTGGCGGGCGGCATCGTCGTCCTTGCGGAAC
The DNA here is from genome assembly GCF_000971965.1 of Paenibacillus wulumuqiensis. Lineage (GTDB taxonomy): Bacteria > Bacillota > Bacilli > Paenibacillales > Paenibacillaceae > Saccharibacillus > Saccharibacillus wulumuqiensis. The sequence continues at coordinate 18,737 of NZ_LAQP01000013.1, read as the reverse complement.
ATGCCTTCTCCGGAGCAGGGAGCATCGACCAGAATTTTATCAAAGAAACCGCCAAACCGGGTGGCAATCACCTCGGGTGATTCATTCAGAATCACGGCATTGCGGACACCGTACAGTTCCATATTTTTGGCGAGTGCGCGTGTACGCTCTGCACTTAGATCATTGGTGACGAGCAGTCCCTGCCCCTGCAGTGCTGCAGCAATCTGCGTCGACTTGCCGCCCGGTGCCGCGCACAGATCGAGTACACGGTCACCCGGCTGTACATCCAGCGCTTCGACCGGACTCATCGCGCTCGGCTCCTGTATATAATAGAGGCCTGCATAATAATACGGATGCTTGCCGGGGCGTGCCGCAGCATCCACATAATAGCCGGTCGGACACCACGGAATCGGCCGCAGCTCGAACGGTGACTGCTGCCGGAACTGCTCATTGGAGATTTTTAATGTATTTACACGCAATCCTGCACGGGGAGACTGCTCATAACTGTCCATAAAAGACTGGAATTCATCATCAAGCAAATCCTGCATCCGCTGCACGAATTGCGGCGGTAATTGTACTGACATAAGGTTATAGGCTCCTTCTGGATAGATAACGTACTTGTTAAGAACAAGCTATATTTTAGCATATTTCCCTCTCCCTGCGGCGACAAAACAAAAAGCCTGCCTTTTACAGGCAAGCTTTGTGGTATCCGGGTACAGATCAGTAGTCTGTTAATCTCTATAGGTACGAAGTTGTATGGAGCTGTGGGCAGATCCGATATGACCGAAATTGGTTACTCGGCACTTGATTCCTTTGCCTTGGGTCCGCGTTCGTATCCGGTACGCTGCGGAATATTCACCGGGATTGTAAGGGATGCCTCCTCTACCGCTCTGCGCAGCAAAGGATCGACAATCTCAATTTCCAGATCATAAAACTCAAACGGCTCCTGCTCATAACGCTCCAGCCGCCGAATATACCGTTCCACATCATGCCGCAGCTTGTCCAGATTAATCCCCAGCATATCGGGAGGATAAGGAGACAGCTTGCGGTGGCTGCTTTGTAGCATTTTCAGGGCACCGCTTAGCTTGTTATACATGGAATTGATCGTGCCATTGCGGAAATGGTACAGCCCGACCGCCACCTGCAGCAATCCCTGATAGACAGGTTCTCTGCCTTTGTCCAGCCACAGCTCTTCCAGTACTTCATGACACTCAAAATAATCCCGATCCCGGTTAAAGTATACCAGGTAGGCGACATACAGAGGTTCAAACTCAGCGCTCATGGTTTTCCTCATCGATCGTTCGTGAAGCGGCTTTGCGCTTGCGCTTGACATCATCAGCCAGCTGACGGAGTCCTTCAAAGTCCTTGTTTTGCCACAGTGCATTGAACTTGTCCTGACTCTCGATCGCCTCGGTAATCATATGATGGAAATACAGGCGATGAATATCCGTCAGTACCCGCTGGACGATGCTGGCATCATCCTCAAAGCTCTTCTGGGCATCCAGGATGTCTTCACGGATGCTGGACATCTCGTTATCCAGGATCATCGCCGCTTCGGCTGCTGTTTTCAGCCGGTTGCGGATCGGTGTCGGCAGACTCTGCCGGTATTTGTAATTCAGGGAGTGCTCGATCGTCGCCCAGAAATTCATCGCCAGAGTCCGGATCTGAATCTCGGCCAGTACAATTTTCTGACCGAAGGCTGTCTGTACCGGATACTCGGCGATCATATGGAAGCTGCGATAGCCGCTATCCTTGAAGTTGGTAATATAGTCTTTTTCATAAAGAACAGTCAGATCCTTACGGGCGCGAATGTACTGCGCAACCCAGCGGATATCCTCCACAAACTGGCACATAATCCGGATGCCGGCGATATCCTCAATTCCTGTCTCAAGCTCAGTCATCGGAACGTCCAGACGCTTGGCTTTATCCAGAATGCTGGATATTTTTTTGACGCGTCCGGTGACAAACTCGATTGGCGCGTATTCTTCCCTCTTTTTGAGTTCGGCGCGCATAGTTTTGAATTTTACCTTTAATTCTTCAACCGCTTGTTCATAGGGAAGCAAGAATAATTCCCAGTCTCTGTCATCCATCTTCATGCCTCCTCAGTCTATGACCTCATTCTTTCGAATTTACATGTATTGGGGGTTGGATTAGCGGTGGTCTGCCCCGACCGCCTCCGAGATATGTGTGAAGCCGTCACGCTTCATAAGCTCACGGATCCCGTTATGCAGCTCACGGGTCACCTGAGGACCTTCATAGATAAACGAAGTGTAAATCTCCACCAGACTGGAACCTGCCCTGATTTTGTCATAGGCATCCTGACTGGAGAAAATGCCGCCGCAGCCGATTATTGGCAGTCTGCCGCCGGTCTGACGATAGACGCTGGAAATGATCTCGGTGGAGCGCCGGGTTAACGGCCGTCCGCTGAGACCGCCTGCCTGTCCGGCATCGGGATGGGTTAATCCCTCTCTCGACAGAGTTGTATTCGTTGCGATCAGGCCGGCTGCTCCGCTGGACTGAATCGTATCCACCATGTATTCCAGCTCCGCCTCGCTCACATCCGGTGCAATCTTCACCAGCACGGACTTTGCCGAACCATGCTGCTGTTCCTGACGCTTCATCTCCGCCATCACGGCAGCAAGCAGTTCCTTCAGCTCATTGCCGTGCTGGAGGTTGCGCAGATCCGGCGTATTCGGTGAACTGATGTTGACGACAAAGAAGTCGGCATACGGGTAAAGGGTACGGATACAGGATTCGTAATCGTCAGCCGCCTGCTCATTGGGCGTTGTTTTATTTTTGCCGATATTCACGGCAATCGGGATGGAACGGGCATTCAGTTCCTGAAGCCTCTTCGCCATCGCATCGGCACCTTCGTTGTTAAAGCCCATCCGGTTTACGAGCGCCTGATCGGATGGAAGACGGAACAGGCGTGGCTGTTCATTACCCGGCTGAGGGCGTGGTGTAACTGTGCCCACTTCCATAAAGCCAAAACCGGATGCCGATAATCCAGGCACCGCCTGCGCATTTTTGTCCAGCCCTGCTGCCAGACCGACCGGTCCCGGGAATGTAATCCCGAACAACTCTGTCGTCATATCCGGTGTACTGGTGATGCCATACATGGAATTCATGGCTGCCAGCGTACCGGGAATGCGCACACCTGCGCCCAGTCCGCCGATTACAAGATGATGCGCTTTTTCCGGGTCCATCCGGAACAATACGGGTTTGAAAATGTTGCGATATAACAAGTTGCATTCACTCCGTTCCTGGCATTGGCCAACCGCCTGCATGCGTATCCTGCAAGGCCTCTTCCGACCGGCCTGCAAATTGATCTCTATAACAGTTTATCCTGTTCCGGGTCAAAAGAAAAGCGATCTTCTTGTTTTAAGAAGACCGCTTCCGGATTGCCGTTTGGGTTCATTCGCTGCACTGGCAGACACCGGCAAATTTAATCCAGCCAGTGATAGGTTGTATGAGGATCAGTCTGATTCTGGCTCTTGCTCGTCTTAAAGCGTTTCTCCGGTACCCATACCTTACCGGGCAGTACATCGCTGGCAATGGTTACTTTGGTTCCGAGCGGTACCATATCGAATAATTCTTCAACATCCTCCTGATCCATCCGTACACAGCCAAGCGAATCGTCCAGTCCGATACTGTCCGGTTCATTTGTACCGTGGATCGCATAGTTCGTATCAGACAGCTGCATGCCACGACTGCCAAAATCACCGTTCGATTTGCCGTTTGGATCCATCACTTTAATGGAGATATTAAACGTACCTTCCGGTGTTTTGGCACCTCCCAGTCCCACTTCATAGTTACGCAGCAGCACCTGGCCGCTCGCCACCGCGAGACGATGCTTTTTCTTGTCTACGATAATCTCTAGCGGCTGCTGGAAATAAGGCTGGCTGCCCAGCGTCGAAGCCATAATTTGCGCAGCTTCGCTATCCGAACCGGCTGCTGCACTGGCAGGCAGCTCGCTGCCGCTTTGCAGTGCCTTTAGAGCGGTAAAGGTCTGATTCATGACTTCTGTGCTGCCGGACAGCCAGTTGCCCGGGAACGCCGATTCCAGCTGACCCGGCTGGGCAGGCAGTTTTCCTTTGGCTGTCCGGTAATGGTGGATAGCCGTCTGCATGGCTGCCAGCTCCTCCTGCTGCTGCATCCATTCTCCGGCTTCCTTTTGATAATAACGGAGCTGTCCCGGCTTGCAATGGCAGTTCTCTGCATCATATGACTGAATCCTCGTCTGTCCAGGGTTATCTCCTTCTGCCAGCGTGTACATAACCGGCAGCTTCGGCTTCCATAGCAGCCATTTGTCCGACTTTTCCATTCCCAGCACAACAGCCGTATTCGGCGCTGTCTCCAGTGCCTGCTGCTGCATATAATCGGTAAAGGAATCTGCAGCCTCGTCACTGCCAAAGGATAACCCTACGGCTGTAAAGGCAAGCGGAGCACGGAACGGCGGCTTTTCCGGTTCGGAATTACCGGTATCCTTGCCGGTTTTCGTCTGGACCGGAGCAGCGGGATCATTCTGGGCCATCAGCTGGCTGCTGTCGTATGGCGCAGCGACTGAACGCATCATGAACAGGAACAGCAGCACCACTCCCAGCATGCTGTAACGCCATCGCCGTATTTTCTGCTCCCGCTTATGCGCCATTTCCATCACTTTGGCTTCATAATCTTTGAGTACATCAGCCGGTACTTTACTGTGTTCAAAAGCTTCGTAAATATCACCAGCCCGGTTATAACAGTAGTTGGCCTTGCCGACCTGTCCTTCTGCTTCGTATTCCTTGCCCAGCAGATACCAGCCCATCCGGTTATTCGGATGCATTTTCACATAACGTTTCAAATACAGTAAGTTTTTCATTCATCCATCCCCGGAATGGCTTCCGAATCTCCCTTCTTTGTAATATCAGATTATGTATTCTTCTCTGCGCAGAGTATGCCTATTATCTTCTATATCGGACAATACCCTCTTTTCTTCCAGTCATTTGCATAGGGCTGACGAATCAATTTGCATGATGCTATTTGCGCAAAAAACGCCCTGTCCACCAGAGTGGTGAACAAGGCGTTTGGCAAAAGCCATTCTCGCAAGAAATCAGGCTTCTTTGTTGAACGGAGCGTCTTCGATATGAATCGAATCGGTAGGGCATCCATCGCATGCATCCTGCATATCTTCGAACATATCGTCCGGGATAGCTGTTATGCCGCGGTTGCTGTCTCCATCGAAGATAACTTCAGCCAGACCTTCATCATCGTAATCATAAATGTCAGGCGCAGTAGCTCCACAAGCACCGCAAGCAATGCATGTATCCTTATCAACCCAGGTATATTTACTCATCTGTATTCCTCCTATCCATGCTTTCCAGTAGTCTGTTTATCGGACCCCGGTCTGTACATATAAACAAAATATAATATAAACCATCGAGAATTTCAAATGTATTACCAGCTGTTTTCCAATTACAGGCGTGTAATCCCTCTGAGACCGGAAGCCCGTTATGTTAAATTTTACCCTTTAAGCTGCCGGACCAAACGATTCCTTTCTATAAAGAATCTTCTTCCCCGGTAAAACGCTGACCGTCCCGCTGCAGTGAAGTTCCCCTGATCTTATGATTGCGGATCAGCACGGAAGGATCATTGCCGAGCATGCCTGCCGTCAGCAGTGCACTCTCGCCGAATTTATCCCGCAGCTGGTCAATCACTTCGTTTAGCTGTTCCTTTTGCGGCTGGCGCTCATAATCGAACAGATCGAGCTGGACAGCCGCTTCCTCGCGGGGCAGCAGATTTTGCAGGGTCACACCGAGCAGTCGTACAGGTCCTTTGCCAGCCCAGTGCTTGTCATACAGGGCGCAGGCTTCATGATAAACCTCCTCAGTCGTCTCTGTCGGTACCGCGAGCGCTCGGGAGCGGGTAATCGTCTTCATGTCCGGTGTGCGGATCGTAATCTGCACAGTCCGAGACATCAGCTTCTGCCGCCTCATCCGCCGGCATACCTGATCGCTCAGATTCAGCATGACCCGTCTTATATCCTCCAGATCCTGTATGTCTGCCGGCAGAGTCGTCGTATGACCAATGGACTTGTTCGGCTCATGATCTGGTTCTACAGGAGAATCATCCACTCCATTCGCTGCCTGCCTGAGCCAACTTCCCTGAATGCCGAATCTGGCCTTCAGCCTCGCCTCATCAGCAGCAGCCAATTGTCCGATAGTACGAATCCCCATTTCCCGCAGTTTGGCAGCAGTCTTGCTGCCGATACCGAACAACTCTCCACATGGCTGCTCCCACAGCAAACGGGGCACATCCCGAATACGGAGAACGGAAATACCGTTTGGCTTTTTCATATCCGAAGCCATTTTGGCCAGCAGCTTATTCGGTGCAATCCCTACCGAACACGGAAGCCCCAATTCATCTTGGATACGCCGCTGCAGTTCGGCGGCAATCTCCAGCGGCGTCCCGAACTGGCTGGAGCCTGTAATATCCAGATAACATTCGTCAATGGAGGTTGCCTGCAGCAGAGGAGTATAGCTGTAGGCAATGTTCATAAAAGCAGAGGAATACTTGCGGTACAGATGGAAATTCGGCTGGATTACAATGATATTCGGACACTTCTGTATCGCCTGGCCGACCAGCATCCCGGTTTTCACCCCCCGCTTGCGGGCTTCGTAGGAAGCGGTAACGACGATGCCTTTACGCTGCTCTACACTGCCGGCTACCGCTGTCGGCTTTCCTTTGTACTTGTCCGGCTCTTCAGCGGCATGTACCGAACAGTAAAAGGCGTTCATATCCACATGCAGAATCACCCGCCCGCGTGCCGGATAATAGGCTTTATTCCCGTTCATCGCTTCCCCCTTCTCCGGACCGGCATCCTGCCTGGTGTAACGGCTGATCACATACGCACAAACGTTCTATTTTATTATAAAAAAAGAATGGCGATCTGACAATCAACTTTGACAGTTATGCACGTGATTACTGTTCGTCCATGATAAATTCTTCGTAATATTCCAGACGATCAAGGGAGAATACGATCACCAGACGGTCCTGCGGTATCTTTTTCCCATGGAATCCACCCAGGCAGATACCCAGCTTGCGGAACAACATATATCCGCTCCCGCCCCGCACTGGCTCGTCATAAGCACTCAGCTTGGCAACCACTTCTTCATCACGAAACAGGTCGATACCTTCATGGAAAATTTCCGCTTCTTTCCGGTAAATGCATTCGGTCAGTTTTTTGTGCGTATAAATCAGTTCCAGTGGTCCGTACGTCTCGCGAATCTGCTTCATGATCGTATCGTTCACAATATCATCCGGCAAACCGGCAATCTGCTTGATCTGGGCCGGTGTCATGCCAAAGCGATATTCATTTACACCCGTATACGGTTCAATAATCAGCTGCATCGTAATCCTCCTCATTCTGGTCAATTTATGTCCAGCTCTGCATTACACAATCTGCATACTCATACATACGATCATAGAGAACAGAATGCTCACCCAATTGGAGTATCCGCTCGGCGGTATGCAATTTGGTGGCAAATGCTTCCGTCAGGCTGCCTGCTGCATCCTTGTCCTCCTCAAGGCTGCGTAGCTGCTGAAGCTCTCCGATCAGCCCCGCCTCCTGACCCAATCCGGCATCCTGCAGCGCAGTAATCAGCTGCTGGGACTGATGGCGAGCATCCAAGTTGTCCAGTGCTGTCAGCAAGCCATTCATGTGCAGTTCGGTATCATAGTCGATCAACAGCAGTATATTACGCACGGCAAGCGGCAGTCTGTCCCAGCTGCTGCGGATCTGTTCTGCATGCGGCTCTCTGTACATGATTCCGGCAATCTGCTCAATCCACTGCTCACCTGTCTTCACACTGGATTCCGGCAGCAGCGGCTCGTACCATTCTCTTTGCATCAATTGTTCATCATAGGCATACGGATATATCCGGGCTTCCACAATGTGCCGGTTCAACTCGGGACTGCGTCGGGCGGACGAAGTTCGTTCCTGCAGATCCACACGCTCCAGCTGATCCATGACTGTGCCGGCGACACGCGGATTTGGTTTCATCAGATAATCCTGCTGACGCTCGCGAAAAGGATGTACCTCCAGCACCTTGCCAAGCAGGCTGTTCAGCGACTCGCTGCCTGCATAGAGACCCGCTTCCGGATCGGTACATTCGAACTTGAGAAACATGATCGCCTTGTTGAGTGCCACAATTTCCGCATGGTTAATCTCAATCGTCCGGGGCGACTCTCCTTGCTGGGGCTCCAGTCGATATTTATTAAAGTATTGTTCCATCCTGCTATTCTCCTTTACCCTGTCATGAAGTAATCATCCAGCGCAGCAGATGGACTTTTTTACGATCCATCATTCGATTGCACGCTTCCAGCTTACTCAGCAGGATCTGTGTCTGCTCCTCGGAAGGACGATTCCAAAATGAACGGCTGGAAAGGTGTATCCAGTTATTTAGCTGGCGACCAACCTCATGCTGAATCCAGCCAGCACGTGTCTGCATAAGAATATCGAGCAGCCCATCCAGCTGTGTCCATCCGCCAAACGATGGCAGCAGACGCAGCATATTGCGCTGCACATGGATACGGGTATTTTCTGCAATACCATGGACCAGTTCATCTTTTTCCAGCAAATACACATGTTTCTTCAAAGCCTGGGCCGCTTCCCTGGATACTCCCGGATGGCTGTCCATCAGTCCCTGTCGGATCAGCTCTCCATATGTACCTGCATCCAACTGTGCCAGACTGCGGATCACAGCTTTTCTGACAGAAGCTACCGAATGATACGCATACTCCGCGATAATCTGGGCATCTTCTGCCTGACCCGTTTCTCCGAGTCCATACAGAGCTGCTGGCAGCAAGTGCTCATCTCCTGACCAGATCGTATCCAGGTAGAACTCTGTATAAGATACCTTTTCCATCCGTAACAGATATCTGCGTGCCACCTCGCGCACGATAGCATTGCGGTCCAGCAGACCCAATTTCAAAAAAGGCACTGCTTCTTCCGGAAACCGGTAAGCCAGCAGTTCAAGGCCTTCACGCCGCACTGCCGGGAAAGAATCCTGCACCATAAGCAAAACCAGCCTCTTCAGCTCTGAACCGGACAACGCTTTCCCCGTCTGCCGGGCCGCCCATACTCGTATGGAAGCATCCTGATCATACAGGCTTTTCTCCAATATTTCTGCCGGTACGGCTGCTCTCGATTCCAGAGCCATCTGCAGACAAAAGCGCCGAATATCCCGATCCGTCGATGTCATTCCCTGCTCCAGCTCCGGCAGGCATTCCGGCTCGCGCAGCAGATCATATACCGATTGTAGTAAGGCTTCATAGCGGTCTCTGCTGCAATGTTCCAGACGTTTTACCAATGCAAGATTGCGAATAAATATACCTGCATTATGCGTATGAATACGCTGCTTTAATGCTTTGTACGTATGAAAACGAATTGGGGATACCCAGTCATTCAGCCGGATTAACAGAAATGGAATCTCCGAACCGTCATGAAATTCGGTAATCCGCTTCAACGCCGCTTCCCGTACATAGCCGTTCCAGTGAAAGCTGGCCATAATAATTTTGACCGGATGTACCGAAGCCGGCCACTTTTTAATATTTTCCGTTGTTAAATGAACCCATTGACTGGCGTTTTCCGTGAAGCCATAAGGAAGGTATTCGCGCATTTTTTCACTGAGCCACACCAGATCCGTTGGTGGACAATGCTGCAGCAGTTCACTGATCGTATTCTCGGCAGCCATCTGCAGTTCCATATCCGGGGACTCCAGAAAAGGGGTGAGATACGGAATCGCTGCAATCTCTCCGGAACGCCGGATTAATCCGATCCACTTGCTGTTCTGCTGTTTGTACAGTTTGTTGATGCATACCTGCACCTGCTGGGACAATTCTCTTCTCGGTCTGAACATCATGCCGACCTCCTCACTTCGGGTCTATCTATATTACATCTTAACCTTTACTCAAAAGGATCATATCGTGATACAACAGTCTCTGTCTGTCTGATATAAGCTAAGCATTTGCACCCTGGTATACCATGTCCCAGGATGCGCGCATGCTTCATCTATTTCATCAGATTCTATCCATTCATGAGATTCTATTCATTCATGCTTTATGGAAGCCCAATTATCTATTACTCTTCATCAATAGCGATAATCATCTGCTGTCGATGACCCACTCTACATATACCACAGAAATCTAATGGCTCCACTCGAACTTACTTCCGCACCAATTCCGCCTGAATACCACCGCAGAAAAAGCTGCCGGACAATCCCTGTGCCGCTTCGATATCCACGACCATATCGGTACCGTCATAGCGGAAATCAACTTCCGCAATCACATTAAGACGTGCATCCGGTGGGGAGAACTCGATATCAAAAGCTTCCAGAAAAGTCAGCTTCACCTCACGGTCGGATAATGGCTCTGCCAGCTGAATCGTCAATTCCACCTTGTCCTTGCCGATATCATAGCCGGTAATAATTCCTTTTTCAAAATCCGGGAAATGTCCCAATTCGGCAATGATGTCCTTGCTGCCGCGAATGGATACGGTCGGCGAAAAGGCCAGCTGAATCACCGTCTTGCCTCCCCATGTCAATTCTTCTTCGCTAATGTACAACGTAATCTGCTCCGCATCCAGATGACGTACGCTGCCCACTACATAATCGCCTGCCTGCAGCATGACGATATCATGCAGATCAAACGGCAGCGGCTTCTCCAGCTGATACCGGATCGTATATTCCTTGCCATTCTGTTCTACCTTCTCTATTCCCACTTGCATCATTTGTTCCTCCATTCCCTTGGATCGCTATGTACAGGCTGTATATTTGGCAAATTTATCGTATACCTGACATTTATCCAATGCTATAATAACGAATTATACTAAAAAATAAGGCATCTCTGACACCCGCAATAAAATGTTTTTGAATCTTGGTCCAATACAAGGGGGATTCCACATCATGTCCACATCCATATCGATTTTCGATACGACGCTTCGTGACGGTACGCAGGGCGAAGGCATCAGCCTGTCTGCCGACGACAAGCTGAAAATCGCCAAAAAACTTGATGAACTCGGTGTACATTATATCGAAGGCGGTATTCCGGGCAGCAACGGTAAGGATATTGAATTTTTCAAGCGTGTACAGACACTGGGGCTGAATGCCAAGATTACCGCATTTGGCAGTACACGCCGCAAAGGAAGTTCAGCACATGACGATGCCAACCTGCAGCGCATGGTGGAATCCGGTGCACAGGCGGCGACACTGGTCGGCAAATCCTGGGACTTTCATGTCCACACTGCACTTCAGACGACACTGGAGGAGAATCTGGCGATGATCGCCGACTCCATCTCCTATCTCAAACAGCAGCAGATGGAACTGATATTTGATGCCGAACATTTTTTTGACGGGTATAAAAACAATCCCGAATATGCGGTATCCGTACTAAAGGCTGCCCATGCAGCAGGTGCAGACTGGCTGACCCTCTGCGATACGAATGGAGGCACGCTTCCCCATGAAGTGTATGAAATCGTCTCCAGACTGACCGTTGAACTGAATGGCGCTTCACTTGGCATTCATACCCACAACGACTGTGAATTGGCAGTTGCCAATACTCTCAGTGCAATACAGGCCGGAGCGCGTCAGGTGCAGGGTACGATGAACGGTTACGGCGAGCGCTGCGGCAATGCCAATCTGTGCTCCATCATACCCAATCTGCAGCTGAAGATGGATTATTCCTGCATTACCGATGAGCAGATTGCCCAGCTGACCAATACGGCACGCTACATCAGCGAGATTGCCAATGTGCATATGCCGGTGAACCAGCCGTATGTCGGTAATGCTGCCTTTGCCCACAAGGGAGGCATCCACGTCTCCGCCATTTTGCGTGACTCACGCACTTACGAACATATTGAACCCGAGCAGGTCGGGAACAAGCAGCGCATTCTCGTCTCTGAACTGGCCGGCCAGAGCAATATCCTGTCCAAAGCCAAAGAGATGAATCTCGAACTTAATCCCGAGAATGAAGAAACTCGCCAGATCATTGGCAAAATCAAGGATCTGGAGCATCAGGGATACCAGTTTGAAGGAGCGGATGCTTCTCTCGAACTACTGCTGCGTGAAGCCAATGGGGAGTTCAAGGAACTATTTGTTTTTGAATCGTTCAAAATGCTGGTTGAGAAAAACGCCGGCTCCGCTGTTGTCTCCGAAGCTTTTGTCAAAGTACGGATCGGTGGGGAAAGCATCTATACCGCTGCCGAAGGCAATGGCCCGGTCAACGCACTTGATAATGCGCTGCGTAAAGCACTGGTCGAATATTACCCGAGTCTGCGCGAAATGCATCTGTCTGACTACAAAGTCCGTGTATTGGACGAAGCCGATGCGACGGCATCCAAAGTCCGCGTACTGATTGAATCCCAGAATTTGCAAAGCACCTGGAGTACCGTCGGCGTCTCCGCCAATGTAATCGAAGCCAGCTGGGAGGCGCTCGTCGACAGTATCCGTTATGCCCTGCTTGGACAGCAGCTGCCGGATCAGAGTGACCATCAGGAATCCGCTGCCCACGGAATCGTGAATCACTAATGCAGTGAGTCGCTGATGAACCTGTTTTGTCAGCAGCGCACTGTAGCGCTTCATAGTGCTATAGTATGCTTACCTTCTGAAGTATTACTTTTCCAAGTGAGCAAAAGGGACCTTCCGTCCACCTCCTTTAATGACTACTATAAGATAACGGACAGTCATTTCTAGTCCGCTTCTGTAGGTAAAGGCAAGGCGACGGCAGGGTCCTTTTTTCCTGTGAATTGGCAATTACTATTATCAGTACCGTAGAGTCCGAAGCCCGTCAAGCACAGGGCACAATCAATGGATATAGCGAGCGCTGTGGCAATGGCAACCTGTGCTCTACCGGGCTGATGGCTTCACTTCCTACTTAACCAAATAAAAAAGAGACCCTCTGTCATCCAGAGAGTCCAAGCAAAGAGAGGGTACTACACATGACAGACCTTTTGAGCAGGGAAGAAAATAAGATCATCCACCTCGCTTCCACTGCCCTGAGACAGATCGAAGCGCATATGGTCTCCTCACCTGTCGCAGAAGTCTGCGGGGTGCTGCTCGGTAAAAAAGCAGCAGGCGGCATGCATATTCACTCCTACCGGAGGCTGCGCAACGTCGCACCGGACCCGCTGCATCATTTTTCTTTTGCACCGGAAGAATGGATTCCGTATTGCTGGGATAGTGAACTGATCGGCATCTTCCACTCTCACCCGTTCACCTCACCGGTGCCATCGGTAACGGACAGAGAACAACTGCCAGCATTCGCTTCCATGATCTCTGTCTATCTGATCGGTTCGTCCGTGCCAGGGTCCGGTATTGATTATGAGCCTGTTCAGACTACGGAAAGGATAACAGAGAAGATAGCGCTTGCTCCATCGCAGCCTTTTTCCACCTCTCATGCTCACTTGGTTAATCAGTCAGCAGTGAACGGCATCCATTCTCTATGTGATATAAGCTCACTTACAAGCCTGTATATCGGTGCCTACAAAATAGGAAAGTATCTCAGCTCACCGCCCAATAGCGCGGACACCCCGCAGCCTGATTTGTATATGCTGGAACCCGCTCTTCTGCAGATTGATTAATATCCGGTCAGACCTGTATATCCTATCCATCAGCTAGAAATTACACAGATAAGCGTACAGATCCTCCAGTGTATCCACCTGCTTGTGACGCATTAGACGAAGATATTCCTTCCACAGAGAAGCGGTCATTTTCGCATCCTCCAGCGCATGATGGCGCATCGTAACAGGGATATTCGCTTCCTCCAGCACTTCATCTAATCCGTAACTACCAAGTGAAGGCTTGAGCCATTTGGCAATCATCATCGTATCCAGTATGCGGTGGTTCAATTGAATCTTGGATGTTCTCCATAATGCTGCATTAAGGAAAGCTTTATCATGTCCCGTACCATGCGCAATCAGCACTGATCTGCCGGCAAAAGCCATAAAATCATGCAGACCGTCGATCAACGCTGGCGCCTGATCCGTCATTTCCTGGGTAATACCGGTCAGAGCCGTAATATTGTCAGGTATTGTTATTTTGGGATTTACAAGGGTATAAAATTCATCCACCTGCTCATCTCCAATCATCTTCACTGCACCAAAAGATAAAATTTCATCCCCATGCTGTGCATGGAACCCCGTCGTCTCCAGATCGAAAACGACGGTCTCCAGCCGACTGAGCGGCAGATGCAGCACTTCGGTGCGACGCTGTTCACGTGACAGAGAACGTATAAAAGCCATCTGCTGTGCAGAAGGTGCACCAAAGACCGAAGCAATCGCAGACGGCACACCGCCGCTGCGCAGACTCCGCCAAAAGCCACTTCCGGTTTTCGCAGGTTCTTTCATAAGCCTCTCCTCTCCAGAAAGCGTAATTGTCGCTGAAGTACACGATGAGCTTTCTTGACTGTTCCCAGACCGTCTCGTAATTCATGAAAAAATGGCCGCTGCCGCCAATCCTTTTGCAGCATGAATCCACTGCTTATATACAGTCCGTCCAGCTCACGAACCGGTGTAGAATTACGCATACGAAGCGCCGTCAAAAAGGCTTCCTGCATCATCTCCAGCAGAGCCAGTGATGCCGCCTCCAGCTGAATGAGCCGCTCCAGCCTTTTCAGTGTCGACGATTCATAAATGCCATGCTGGATCGACAGACAACGGGATGCATTGACCAGTGGAATGTAGATCCCGTATTTGACATCAAAGTCACCCGCATGCTCTCCAAACCGCTCGGGTACAATCTGTCCCAGCACATTCAGCGTTGCCTTGTGCCGAACCGTATTGCGCAGTACAGCGGCAGGCAGCGACGGCGTCTCCCGAATGCCCTCATAAAAGTATTCTTTCCAGCTCCTCGCCAGCTGCTTGTCTCCATACATATGGCGCATATCAGAAGCAATAATCCAGTTGCGGACCGGTTCCCAGCTCAGGTCTGATCGCCAAAGGTCCAACTGCGCACGCCAGTCGCTCAGTGTCCTGCGCCACATCGGTTCCGAGCACATCACTTTGCCCCGGCATTTCTCATACCCGGCCTGCTCCAGAATATCCGCGAGTCGGCTGCCGAATTCCGTGAAATAACGCTCCTTGTCTTCATGTTCATCATCGCTAATAATAAGTCCGTTATCCTGATCGCTCCAAAGCGTCTGCTCGCATCTCCCTGCACTGCCAAAAACAATAAAAGAATAAGCAACAGGAGGCGGACCGAAGCCCGCCTCAAGTAATTGCTGTTCACAAATGACAACTGCCTGCTGCATCACATAATCATGCATCTCGTTTACCGTCTTGACCCAGCTGCGAATATCCGCCTGCGGGAGAGACTGGTAAAGCGTACGCTGCACCATAATGCGCTTATTCCTTAACGTTTCCGCCGAATCGCTGTCCATCAGATCCGACAGGGAGAGATCGAGAAATGACTCCTTCATCGGCTTCATCTCCCAACACCTGTATTCTATGATGTTCTGTTCCTTCTGAAAGAAGTTCTTCTATATGAAGCCCTTCTATAATAAAGCGACCGTATCAGTTACTCGCCTTTTTGCGGTCCACTTCACCCAGTGCCTTCATTTGCTCGGGATAGCCATAAGAACCGTGCTCGCTGATATCCAGACCCATCATTTCCTCTTCTTCAGTAACACGAATGCCGCCTGCAGCTTTCATAATGCCCAGAATGATTAAGGACAGGACCAGTACAAATGCGAGCGTACCGACCATACCGAGCAGCTGAACGCCCAGCTGGTGGAAGCCGCCGCCGTAGAACAGACCCGGTGAACCTACGCCTGTTTGCTCTACCAGCTCAGGTGTGGCGAACAGACCTGTGGAGATCGCTCCCCACATACCGGCGATACCGTGTACGGAGAATGCGTAGATCGGATCATCAATACCCGCTTTTTCAAACCATTGCGCTGTAAAGAATGTCACCACACCAGCGACCAGACCGATTACGACCGAAGCCCATACATCGACAAATGCACAGGAACCGGTGATCGCTACCAGTGCCGCCAGTACACCATTCAGCATGCTTGGAATATCCGCCTTGCCAAGCACCACCCAGGAGATTAACAGTGCAGCGACACCGCCTGCTGCTGCTGCCAGATTGGTCGTCAGTGCTACATAAGTGAAGAATCCGCCGTTTGGAGACAATGCGCTGCCCGGGTTGAAGCCCATCCAGCCAAACCAGAGGATAAATACACCAACAACTGACAGTACCTGATTATGACCTGGGATGATGTTGGGTTTGCCGTCTTTGTTATATTTGCCAAGACGCGGTTTCAACAGGATCGTCGCTGCCAGACCCGCTGTTGCACCGGTTAAATGGACAACTGTCGAACCTGCATAATCCTGCATGCCCATCGTAGCAAGCCAGCCGCCGCCCCATACCCAGTGAGCGATGATTGGATAAATAACAATAGTAAATAAAAATCCGAATACGATATAGACACTCAGCTTGGCGCGTTCAGCGAATCCGCCAAAAGCGATCGACAGCGATACTGCCGCAAAAGCCAAATGGAACAAAAACATCATGGAGATGGGAATATCCAGTCCGGATAATGCGCCGTACAGACTCTTCATATCTTCGCCGTTCAGGAAAAATCCCTGATAGCCGAAAAATCCGTTACCGTCTCCGAAGCCCAGACCAAATCCGAAAGCCCAGAATCCGATCAAAGCAATACCGAGAGTCAGAATCGTCTTGCCGGCTACGTGCCCGGCATTCTTCATCCGTACCGACCCTGCTTCCAGCAGTGCAAAACCAGCCTGCATGAACAGCACCAGAGCAAAAGCCACGAATACAAAAAATGTGTCCAGGTTCATGGATACCTGCTCTGCCGTAACTTCCTCCGCTGCAAAAGCACTAAACGGAAATGCAAGAAGGGCTGATGCCGCTAACCCCATAACGGCCCATTTTTTTCTCATTTAACCCACTCCCTTATGTAATGTTACTTCACATATCGTGAAATCCTTAATGTCATTATAATCAGATTAAAACATCAATGACAAGAGTTAATTTGCAAAAGCATGAAAATAGTTTTGTAAAGCTTCCATCCTCGTTTACCTGCTAAATATGTATATAACAAAAATATCCATTTTATACCGAGGAATTAGTCATAAGCAAAATATTTTTCTTTATTTCACCTTTTATTTACTTAGGATTCAGCTATTTTTAAGCCATTTCTGTTATCTTATATATAAGTTATTTAATATACTTTTATATCATTAGTTTTATATGGCGTTAGAGACGAGCAATATGCTGTTTCCTGCCTGCAGTTACAGGGTATTTTTCACTAAGTATTACGTTTGACTGTATGGTTTAAATTCCTGTAATATAGGCATTAGGATTCAGCAGTGTTGAATCCTCGTTTACATGACCACAAACGGGGGTGGATACGTTGGGAATATGAAATTGTACCGTATTGGAGAACTGGCAAAGCTCGCCGGCCTGAGTGAACGAACCGTAGATTATTATACAAAGCTCGGTTTAATCGAGCCGGAAAGCCGTTCATTAAAAAACTATAGACTCTATGGTTTTGAAACTTTATCACGATTGGAACGTATTACAAAGTTAAAGAAGGATAAGTACACCCTTGAGGAAATCAAGGAAAAACTGAACGCCTGGGACCGGGTGACAGATGAAGAACAGGTTACCCAGCGCCTGACCGAACTTGAACTGCATATGCTGCAGCTCCAGCGTGAGGTGCGTGAACTGGAACCACTACTTCAACAAATGAAACCCAATCAGGCCAAACGTGCTTTCGTTAATTTGATTCCTCAGAGTGCTGCTTGCATTGAAGCTTTGAAATTCCTGCTTGGTCAGGGTTCAGGCTTGATGTAATCCGTTCTACATTAATATGGAGGAATGATACATGGCTGCACTATTTTTGGTATTAACACTTGTTGCTTTCGGCTTAACCATCTGGGCACAGTTCAGAGTTAAGGGAACATTCAATAAATATGCTGAAGTTCCCAATATGAATGGAATGACAGGCTACGATGCCGCCCGACATATGCTGGACAGCAACGGTCTGTACGATATTCCGATTGAACCTGTACAGGGCTCTCTCACAGATCATTATGATCCGGTACACCGTGTTGTACGTCTGTCCGAGCCGGTCTACTATGGTAACAGCATCTCTGCTGTTGCGGTTGCGTGTCACGAGATTGGTCACGCGATTCAGCATAAGGAACATTATCCGATGCTGGCCCTGCGTCACCGGATGTTCCCGGTCGTTAACTTTGCTTCCGGCATTGCACCATTCATGCTGATGGCAGGACTGATCTTCAGTTCCATGAATCTGCTTGGACTGGGAATTATCTTCTTCTCCGCTGCTGTAGCTTTCCAGCTGGTTACACTGCCAGTTGAGTTTAACGCCAGCAACCGGGCGCGTGATGTGATGGTAAGCGAAGGGTATGTAAGCCGTGAAGAAGAACGCAGTGTAGGTAAGGTATTAAATGCTGCCGCGCTGACTTATGTCGCTGCTGCCCTGCTGTCCGTACTGGAACTTGCACGTTACCTGTTCCTGTTCTTCGGTAATCGGGATTAACCTATTATACAGACCTTGCGTAATACTTGTATTTTGATTGTTAAGCAGACTGTCTCTGATGACTGTTCCTGAATAGGACTAGGCTATCTGCTGACAGCAATATGAAAAGCCTTCCTGACCTAGTTGGTCAAGCCCCTATTTTGTAGACAGTTAAAAAAGCCCCATCAAGCAAACTGGCGTCGGTACTCTACCGGCGT
>NZ_KQ040795.1:292473-294877 GCF_000971965.1 Paenibacillus wulumuqiensis | reverse complement strand
GCGCCGATGGTACTTGGACCGCAGGGTCCTGGGAGAGTAGGACGTTGCCAAGCGTTTCCCCACTGGGGATTTTTTTTTGGAAGTAGTGTGTGACTTATCTGAATACGCCGGTGTAGCTCAGTTGGTAGAGCAACTGACTTGTAATCAGTAGGTCGGGGGTTCAAATCCTCTCGCCGGCACCATTTTAATCAAGGCCCGTTGGTCAAGGGGTTAAGACACCTCCCTTTCACGGAGGTAACAGGGGTTCGAATCCCCTACGGGTCATATCATTTATGGAGACTTAGCTCAGCTGGGAGAGCATCTGCCTTACAAGCAGAGGGTCGGGGGTTCGATCCCCTCAGTCTCCACCATAGATAATTTTGTATGATGACGCGGGGTGGAGCAGTCCGGTAGCTCGTCGGGCTCATAACCCGAAGGTCACAGGTTCAAATCCTGTCCCCGCAATAGTTTTGGAACCGTGGTGTAGGGGTTAACATGCCTGCCTGTCACGCAGGAGATCGCGGGTTCAAATCCCGTCGGTTCCGCCATTTTTTTCTAGGTTATTCATTATTGAATACATAGTGGAATGACATTGATAGCCGGATTGGTTATCAATATTGTTTTTTGTAAGAAGGAATTCATTTGTTTGCGGACGTGGCTCAGCGGTAGAGCATCGCCTTGCCAAGGCGAGGGTCGCGGGTTCGATTCCCGTCGTCCGCTCCAATATGCGCCCTTAGCTCAGCTGGATAGAGCGTTTGACTACGAATCAAAAGGTCAGGAGTTCAAATCTCTTAGGGCGCGCCATTTTTATTACTGTATATCGGGATGTAGCTCAGCTTGGTAGAGCACCTGGTTTGGGACCAGGGGGTCGCATGTTCAAATCGTGTCATCCCGATTCATAAATCCAATGCAGAACATACATTGGACCGGCAAGATGTTTAAGATACACTTTTTAAAGAATAATTAGTTTACCTTCAGGTGGCTAATTTAACTTTGGAAAGTGTATTTTTTTATGATTAAGCTCAGCTATAATCGCACTGTTTAGTGGAGGACGGAGACTCTGCACTTTCAATTGAATTCTATATTCGATTAAGCAGTAGCAATAGTGCGAGTTCCAGATATAACTTCAAGTACAGCAAGCCTGGTATAACTACATTAAGAATAATTCATTTGAACAGAAGATAGATCTAAGTAGAAGAGTTGTCCTTAGGCCATGAGGGCGATTTGCAGGTAAGAGAACTGGGGCGACTGATTTGAGGGTTAGATGGATAAGAGAAGCATTCAGAGCTTTAGAACAGGAGTTAAAGGCATAGCAACAAGCGCTATCTCTCTCTTAAACGCTTTGTAAATCTTATTTACTGGTTCATTGGTACACTAGAACTTGTTAAGACCAACACATTTTAGAGGAGAGATAGACCATGAATAAGAATCAAAATACAAACAATACAAAATACCTAAAGAAAGTATCTGCTGTTGTACTGGCGACAAGTCTGGCTGTAGCTGGAGTTACATCCATCCTGCCGAGTATGCAGTCTTCTGTCTATGCCAAGAATGTTGCTTCTGTAAAATCAACGGCTGCTGCTTCCAAAACAGGCACTACCCTCTCTACAAAAGGAGCGATCATTGCAGATGGGGAAAAGATGCTTCTGCTGACTGATCTGGCCAAAGCTGTAGGAGCAACAGCCGTTCATGATTCCAAGAAAAATAGAATCGTACTGACAAAGGGCAAAACCAAAATGTGGTACGATTTGGGGAATGGATCGGTTATTGCTCGTCTGGAAGGAAGCGAGATCGGAGAGATTTATAAATCAAAAGAGATAAATGGAACAGAGCATAAGACAGGGAAAATCTATGTAACCGTCAAGGCAGTGGCTAGTCCATTTGGCTATCGCTCTGTCTGGAACAATTCGAATCATACCGTAACGCTCACCACTGAAGGTCTCAATGCACTTAACATTACACCAGCGAAATTAAACCCGGGATATACTAATGTCCATGTCATTTATCCTGTTATTTCCGGCCTCAAAAATGAAGCGGCACAAACAAAAATCAACCAGACTCTTAAAGCGCATTATGAAAATATATTGAAGTCTGGAGAAGGCAAGTCTGGCAAAATGGGAGCATCCCATTTCAAGAATACCAAAAACGAAGTTGCTGGAGATTACAAAGTGCTTTCTAACAGTGAGGGTGTCATCAGCTTCAGATTGGATAGTTACAAGTCTTCTAACGGAGACCGAGCAGCTCACTCTTCCAAAGGAATGACCTTCTCTCTGAAAGATGGCAAACTTATTCAAGAAAAAAAATTGTCTGTACTGCCTTACTAGGTTGGTGTTAATTGGCTAAATAGTGGGTTCATTTATTAACCAGCAGTATGAAATCAATATAAAAGAAATCTAATAGGGCTGCTAAATTAACATTTACAGAA
>NZ_KQ040795.1:0-292463 GCF_000971965.1 Paenibacillus wulumuqiensis | reverse complement strand
TAGTAAGCAGTAAGCAGTAAGCAGTAAGCAGTAAGCAGTAAGCAGTAAGCAGTAAGCAGTAAGTGGAGACAGTTATGCAATGATGTAAAATATCCCTGCAACAAAGGAGACATCGAATCGACGGTTCGTCTTCTAAGGTTCCAGGGGTATTTTTCTGTACAGAGCTGAAATGATGGAGGCTGTAACCATATCTTGGAATACAAAGCATCTCCGATCTTTTGAACGGGCTTCTCCCAAATCTGCTATGGAAGACTGTATTGGGAATTTATTTGGTGTTTACCTTTTTGCCGCGACGTACAAACCAGATGATCAATCCAATTCCTGCAGCTGCAATAAGGGTATAGGAGATATTGGAATAGACATCCATGAAGTTGGTAATGGAATGCCAGTTCTCTCCCAGAGCGGCTCCTACAGTGACCAGAATCGTATTCCAGATCAATGTACCAACTGTCGTAAACAGCAGGAACAGGCCGAATTTCATATTGGACATTCCGGCAGGAATGGAGATCAGGCTGCGTACGAGTGGAATCATCCGGCAGAACAATACAGTCCAATATCCATATTTGTCAAACCAGGCATCTGCCCGGTGGACATCTTCTTTTTTGATCCGAAGAACATGGCCCCAGCGGTCGATAATCTTCTCCAATCGCGAGACATCCAGCGCTCGTCCAACTCCATACAGAATCACAGCTCCAGCCACAGAGCCGATCGTAGCGGCAATGATGACCCCAATTACAGTCAGGGATGAATTGGTAGTCATGAAGCCTCCAAATGGAAGTACCACCTCTGAAGGAATAGGCGGAAATACATTTTCCAAAGCGATGATCAGGGCAATACCAATATAACCGTATTCCTCCATAAAACTTGTAATCCAATTCTGCAAGATAATCCTCCTTTAACTTTATGCTATCCGGGTATTGATTAATGACTTTATTTATGTCAAAATATACAGTTAACGCATTATTGACTTGTTTAGAATATACAATATAAAAGAAGCGCATGCAAAGTTTACCTTTGACATGCGCTTCTTTTAATATGATTTAAGCTAGATTATCCTGAATAGCATCAGGATCAGGCATTAAGGGGAGAATGACAGTAATGGTAGTGCCACTGCCATACTCGCTTTCAATCTGGAGTTTTCCGCTGTGCAGCTGTATGATTTCTTTGCTGATAGCCAGACCGAGACCGCTGCCGGACATTTTGGACCGTCCTTTGTAAAAACGTTCTCCTATTTTGTTCAGATCTTCAGGAGGGATACCTTCTCCATTATCCTGTATTGATACATATACGAGCCGGTCCCGACGCATCACAGTAAGCCATACATTACCGTCCTGCTTGGAGAACTTGATCGCATTGTCCAACAGATTAACAAATACCTGCTTCAACCGGTTCAGATCAGCGTTCATGGGCAGTGTTTCTTCCGTAAGGTCCGTATGCAACGTAACATTGCGCTTATTGCCGGCATAGCTGTACTGAAGTTCCAAATTGCGCAGCAATTGGTGAAGATCGACAGGTTCACGCCGCAGCTGAATTTCTCCTGTCTGATATTTGGAAAAATCCAGCAGATCCTCTACCAGTCCAATCAACCGCTCAGTCTCTCCATTAATTACTTCCAGCCCCAGCAGGGTCTCCTCTTCATCTTCCAGACCGCCTACAACCAGCGTCTCGCCCCATCCTTTGATCGAGGTCAGCGGCGTCCGCAGTTCATGAGAGATGGTGGAGATAAAATTGTTTTTCATTTTTTCATTTTTGGCCAGTTCCTCATTCATATGATTGAGCGAATCGGCCAGTGTACCGACTTCATCATTATATTTACGTACTGCTCGGGCTGAAAAATCTCCGGTAGCCATCTGACGGGAGATGCCGGTTAATTCTTTGACAGGATCAATAATCCGCCGGGCAATAATCAGGCTGAGTGCGAATCCGATAAGCAGCACAATTAATCCAATCGCAACCGCCCAGCTGATCAAACCAAATACAGCATCGTAAAGAGGCTCTGTGGATACAGAGAAACGCAGTACACCAATGAGCTCTCCGCTATTGGTGAGTGGGCTGGATACTGCCATAATCCTTCCCTGATACAAGGAAGAAATCCCGCTATAATGGCCAACGCCACCTTGCAAAGCTACAGCGACATCCTCTGTATCGATTCGATCCAGAGAGGAGAAGCCGTAGGAATCGATGACCGTTTGTCCTTTAAGATTCAACACTTCGACACGGCTGCTCTCATTGGCTATCAGCTGCTCCAGAATGTTGCGAGCTCGCTCGGACAGTGTAGTACCATTGATAAATTGATTGGCAAAGGTTGCTGTTGTCGTCACCCGTGACTCCAAAATCTGTCGGGAACTGCTGAAATAATAGGTGTATACCGCAAAAGCAAACACTGCCTCCAACAAAAGCACAATAACCAACAGCAGCAGACCAATCTGTAATAATAACCTTGCTTTAATTCCCTTCATCACAGGGATCAGTCCTCCATAGGTAGCCGTATCCCCATACTGTCTCGATATACTCGGGCTTCGCATCGTCTTTCTCGATTTTCTGCCGGATACGCCGGATATTTACATCCACAATCTTCATATCACCTGTAAAGAAACGTCCCCATAATGTGTTCAGGATTTCATCCCGGTGAATGGCTTTGTTGGGATTTTCCATGAGCAGCTTTATAATATCAAATTCCTTGGGAGTCAACAGAATCGTCTGTTCACCACGCATTAATTTGCGCTGATCCAGCAGCACTCGGAAGGGTGGACTAACCAGCACAGGTTCCTCCGGAAGATTATCTGCCGGGTAAAGACGCCGGTAGAGTGAATTCAGCCGTGCAACCAACTCGCCGGGGCTGAACGGCTTAACGATATAATCATCTGCGCCCAGATCGAGACCTGTAATTTTGTCCACTTCCTGTCCTCTGGCAGTAAGCATAATAATTCCGATTCGTGGATTCAATTTGCGCAGGCAGGCACAGACTTCGAATCCGTCCATTCCCGGGAGCATGACATCCAGTACGGCCATATCAATTTCAGGGTGGAGCTTGATGGCTTCGATGGCCGTCTCGCCCGTAGCTGCTTCGATTACTTCAAATCCGGCACGTTTGAGATTGATACGGACAAAATCGCGAATCGGTTTTTCATCTTCAAGTATTAGAACGTTCATGTTATTGCTTCTCCTTTCCCGGCTCATACAGCTGGTTTTTGGTAAGTGAGCGCAGGTCTGATATCGTCAGCAATAATGGTTTGTAATGCGCAACCTGCTTTTCTTCCAATTGATTATGGGTACTATCGGGTAAAATGGCGACAGTCACCTGTGGTTCTGCGCTATATTTTTTGGGGAATGTACGTCCCATTACCAAATAGGATATTTTCTTTTTCTTTAATGCAGATTCAGACTGCTTCCATTCTGTGAGAGACATTCGGCGTAAAGTTAGCAAATCAGCTGTAACTTTGCCGTTTCTTGGATATATGAAGCGAATTTCTTTTGTAGGATCTACTTTGTCATCCGACAGTTGAATACGATATTGACCGAGCCAGCGATCCGGAATGCGGAAGTTATAAACGTCCTGGGTAAGATGATCCTCCACAAAATTCAGGTGGCGGTTACCATCCCATTGGTAAAATGTATTGATTTGAAGTATGGAGGACATACCCGTGTTTTCTATTCCTGGTGGTACGGTACTAAACTTTACCTCCATAATGCCATCATGGTTATGGTCTGTATTTTCAAACGGATAATTGGTCCAGGAAATATGATTGTTGCCCAGCACTCCTTTTCCATCATCCGGTGGACCCAGCAAAAGGGATCTATGATGAGCCAGATCATTGCGTATGGATCGGGGAGCGACCATTATATTGACCAGTCTATAATCTTTTCTTAGCAAGAGGGCCGTATAATCGGATGATCCATTCTGGATTTGCGCGAATAATGCATTATGATTGGCAGAAGCTGGCCCTATTTGGAGATTGTACACCCAACCATTAGCAGCCCGTTCGGCCAGCAACATAATCTTCCCCTCTCGTGCACCAAACAGCTGGATTTTATAACCAGGCATATTTTCTACGATAGCGGGAACAATAGCGATTTGCGCAAGACCCTGGCTGTCCATTTTGCCTGCAGCAATCTTATGGTAGGTCTGTTCAAAGATTGGAGCTGCCTTTAGGTTGTGAAATGAGTAAACACGCAGCTCTTTTGGAAGACTCTCGTCGCCTACAGTGAAACCAAGCAGCAGATTGGGAACCTTCCGATCTGTCACCGGTGTTACATTTACATAGTCAATGCTTATTCCATACTGGGTAATGAGGTCTGCCTTTTGCCAGCTTCCATTCTTCTGATGCAAAATTAAAATATTAATCTCATAAGGTGACATGACGGTTTTGTAAAAAGTCATCAGTTCCTGATGTCCGTCTCCGTCCAGATCTACCAGACGAATCGCGCTGCCCTGATCAAAAGAAGAGGGTATGGTCAGCTGATAGCCGTTGGGAAGAAAGGGCAATACGGCCTGGAAAAGTGCCTGTTCTTTATTGGTACGATTGGGTGCATGCAAAAGTTCGCCAGGGGAAGCAATCTGGCTGCATCCGGATACAACGAGTACAAGCAGTAACAGGCTTATTACTTTCATGAGTCTCATGGGTTAATTCCTTTCATATTGTTTCCTCTTGTCCTGGTCTGATAAGGCGACCCAAGCAGGAGAATACAGCTGATAACATACTATAATATATCGGCTGCTTTACATTAAATGAAAATGGTGGATATGGTGATTTTGACATTTATCGCTTTTACCCATTCATCTTAATGAGGAGAGCGAGAAAAAAGGTTACAAAGTGGTTAATCAGACAAACAACGTGATAGTAATCCACTATAGAGGTGCAATAAGCCGAAAAGGGTTCGGGAGTTCGCTTAATTAGTAGTTGGAGCGCGAAAGATGGTAAGATGAATATGGCATGTGGAATTGAAACAGGTTTGGTTTAATAATGTACATCGGACGGTATGATGATCAATGGAGGAATCAGATATGATCAAAGCATTTTCCAGACTGGCATTATCAGTGGTAGTTGCTCTCAGTATAGGAGCCGGGACCGTACAGGCCGCTGTTCCCGATATTCAGGTTGTCGTTAATAATTCAACAGTCTATGCCGGCGTAGAGCCGTACGTGGAAAAAGGGACCACGATGATACCGATCAAAGCCCTGCAGTACATACCAGGTAATTCAACGATTTGGAACAATACAACCCAGACGGTCACTGTCAGCCAGGATGGTACGGTTATCAAGCTGGTGATTGGGCAGACGACAGCCACCATCGGTGACCGTACCGTTAATCTGCCGGTTGCACCAACGCTGCGGAGCGGACGTGCGATGGTGCCGCTGCGCTTTCTGGCAGAAGCGGCAAAGGCGGCAGTGAGCTGGAATCCGGCGAGCCGTACGGTCTATGTAGCCAAGACGCCGCCGCAGCTGATCCAGCAGGCCAACGGAAGTGATCTGGCGCTGGGACGCGAGGCAGCTGTGAGTATGCCGCGAATCAGCAAGCTGAAGAGCTATGCGCCGTCGGACGATAGCAATGCGGGATACACCTACTATTTCCCGGAAGGACAATCTTTCCCGTTCTTTGAACAACGTGGGGATGTTATTTCTTATTATGAAATGCAGGATAATCACAGTGAGCTGGCATGGACCGCCAAGCTGAATATGAATCAGACGTCCACCTCACCAATCTTCTTCCTGCCGTACGAAATTGCATCCCAGACAGGCACTACGCCAACCGTGACAGGTCGGGTAGCCTTTTATGATACTCTGCCGGTCAGCGGAGCGACACGTTCCGGATATATCACTCCCGCTGCACCAGCTACAGGCGCGGGCAGCAATCAGACACCGGGACGATTCGGCAATATTACCGGAGAAATCAAAAAGTAAGTTCAGAATCCAAGCTTCAGACCACAATTCACAGCATCAAGCATCCACAGCAGCATAATTATTAATATGATGTGGAATCCATACAGCCATGTACATGAACCTGAACAGGTCTCTTATTACATTTGTCCGAACAGCCGGATACAGGAAGTTATACTCCTGTATCCGGCTTTTTTTTGTGATAAACCAGATAAGGCAGATGAAGAGAAGGTATTGGATAGATACAGAATAAGGAAGCTGGCCATATGCGGGTACAGTGTATTTGCTGAAATGTATCCGTTTGCATTCGCAAGCAGCGAGAATCTTTAAATTTTACCAAAATCCAAATAAAGTACAAATGATAACGCTATCATTTTGGAGAGAACCAACAATATGACAAATCCGTACAAAGATATTCCTAACAAGCCAACAGAATGGAATGATAAGATAAATCCATAAACAAGCAAGCGCTTTCAAGACGACCAGACACAGTGTTCAGGCATTGCACGAAAAGCGTAATGCTTCCATACCAGCGCGTTCGACTTTACGGAGCGGATGGTATACAGATGCATATCATACAAAGAGCAGGGGTTGAACAGAATGAAAAAATTGATGTTTCTTTTACTGGCAAGCGTACTGTTATTATCTGCATGTTCCGGCGGTGGTGGTAATGCAAGCTCTGACCCGGGCAAAAAAGAAATCACGGTCTGGGCATGGGATCCAAACTTTAACATTGCCGCACTCAATCTGGCAAAAGAGAAATATATGGCGGCACATCCTGATGTAAAGATCAACATCGTGGAAAATGCGCAGGCGGATATCGTGCAAAAGTTGAACACCGGCCTTAATTCCGGTACAACGAAAGGTCTGCCAAACATTGTACTGATCGAGGATTATCGCTCCCAGGGATTCCTGCAAGCGTATCCAGATGCTTTCCGTGATATGTCCGCTTCCATCAAGGCTGCTGACTTTGCCGATTACAAAGCGGGTCCTACCAGCTACCAGAGCAAACAATACGGCGTACCTTTCGATTCCGGTGTAACCGGTCTGTATGTACGTACGGATTACCTGGAACAAGCGGGCTACAAAGTCGCTGATCTGCAGGATATCGACTGGGATCAATTTATCGAAATCGGTAAAAAAGTAAAAGCGGCAACTGGCAAAGACATGCTGACACAGGATCCAAATGACCTCGGCCTGATCCGCTCCATGATCCAGTCTGCAGGCAGCTGGTACCTGAAAGAAGACGGCACTACACCTAATATCGCCGGCAATGCAGCTCTGAAAAAAGCGCTGGAAACCTACAAAGCCATGTATGATGCCAACATTGTCAAAGCCAATTCCGACTGGAGCCAGTTCCTGGCTGCATTCAACAGCGGCGCGGTGGCTTCCGTACCTACAGGTAACTGGATCACTCCATCCATCAAGGCTGAAGCTTCCCAATCCGGCAAATGGGCAGTCGTTCCATTCCCGGTACTCAAAGATGTACCTAACTCTGTACATGCCTCCAACATCGGCGGTGCTTCCTGGTATGTGATGAATGTAGACGGGCAGGATACTGCAGCAGACTTCCTGAAATCCACATTCGGTTCGGACAAAGATCTGTACCAGGATATGCTGACCAAAATCGGTATTATCGGCACACTGAAAACATCTGCCGATAACGAAGCGTATGACAAGCCGGACGAGTTCTTCGGTGGACAAAAAGTATATGCTGACTTTGCAAAATGGACAACCGAAGTACCAAACGTCAATTACGGTCTGCATACGTACGCTATCGAGGATATCATGACGGTAGAAGTACAAAACTACCTGAGCGGCAGCAAAGATGTGGATACCATGATGAACGATGTACAGGCACAGGCTGAAGCCCAGCTGAAATAATTCATCAACAGGCATGAATGAATCAGGAGATAAAACCTTGGGCTTAAACGTTCAAGGTTTTATTTTTCCTTATGGATAGGTGTGTACAACCCGCAGGCGAGCAACCCATACAGAAAAAGCAAACCGGCGATATGAAGGAGATGAGACGATATGAAGACAGCAGAACCTGCTTTGAATCCAAGCAAAAAAGCGACCCGTTCCCGAATGGGCAATCGTGTAAAAGAAGGCATCACGGGCTGGATGTTCGTGGGCGTAGCCGCATTACTTATTTTTATCTTCTTTTTCTATCCAATGCTCCAGGCACTGATTCTGTCCTTCCAGACAGGAACAGGCATGAATTTGAAATTTAACGGCTTGGCGAACTACACGCGTCTGTTCACAGACAGTATGTTCCTGACAGCTGTCAAAAATACATTCATTTATCTGATTTTCCAGGTTCCGCTGATGGTCATTCTGGCCTTGTTCATCTCTGTGCTGCTGAATGACAAAAACCTGAAATTCAAAGGCTTTTTCCGTACGGCGATCTTCCTGCCGTGTATTACATCGCTGGTTGCGTATGCGGTTGTGTTCAAATACCTGTTCTCTTCGGACGGACTGGTAAATGCAATGCTGCTGAACCTGCATCTGACCAATACGCCGATCGACTGGATCACCGATCCATTCTGGGCGAAAGTAACGATTATTATCGCAATTACCTGGCGCTGGACCGGATATAACATGATCTTCTATCTGTCCGGCCTGCAAAATATCGACAGTTCCATTTACGAAGCGGCCCGTATTGATGGTGCTTCCGCGATTCGTCAGTTCTTCAGCATTACGGTACCGCTGCTGAAGCCGATCATCCTGTTCACATCGATCACTTCCACGATCGGTACGCTGCAGCTGTTTGATGAAGTCGTGAATATTACCAAAGGTGGACCGGGTAATGCGACGACCAGTATCTCGCAGTACATCTACAATCTGTCCTTTGAATATTCACCGGACTTTGGTTATGCGGCTACCGTATCGTATTCCATCGTTATCATGATTATCGTTCTTTCCTTCATCCAGTTTAAAGTGGCAGGTGAGCGCAATGGCTAAAACAAAATTAACGTTTACGTATCTGTTTCTGATCGTCGCTGCATTTGTCTCGATCTTCCCGTTCTTCTGGATGATTGTCAGCTCGACCAACCTGTCTGTGGAAGTGACCGGCGGCAAACTGCTGCCCGGCGCCCATCTGATTGATAACCTGGCCAAGCTGACCGAATCGGTGGACATCTGGAATGCGATGTGGAATTCGGCCAAGATCGCTGTCTCCACAACCATTCTGGCGATGCTGATCGCTTCGCTGGCCGGTTATGGATTTGAAGTATACCGCAGTAGAGCGAAAGACATTTTGTTCAATATCCTGCTGCTGTCCATGATGATTCCGTTCGCAGCCCTGATGGTGCCGCTGTATCGGATGTTTGGACAGGTGACCAACTTTATTCCTTTTATCGGTATTGATACACCGGCTGCTGTCGTTATTCCAACGATGACAACGGCGTTCCTGATCTTCTTTTTCCGTCAAAGCACCAAGATGTTTCCGAAAGATCTGCTGGAAGCCGGACGCATGGACGGTCTGAGCGAACTGGGACTGTTCTTCCGGGTGTATATGCCAACGATGAAAACGTCCTATGCAGCCGCTGCGATCATTACCTTTATGTCGAGCTGGAACAACTATCTGTGGCCGCTCGTTATCCTGCAGACACCGGAGAACCAGACGATTCCGCTGCTGATCTCTAATCTGGGATCGAGTTACTCACCGGATTACGGTGTAATCATGATCGCTATCGTCATCTCTACGCTGCCGACAGCGATTGTATTCTTCCTGATGCAGAAACACTTTGTCGCAGGTATGGTAGGGTCGGTCAAATAAAATTTGGCTGATGCTATCAAAAACAACCTGGTAGGGTGCTTCACCCGCTTCGTGCCATGGAGAGGGCTGAAGTATCGCCATAAAGGACCGGATATGTTGAAATTCCTTTGAAAGGGAAACGATCCGGTCCTTAAATATGAGCGTATTGAAAGCATGAGCTCTCCCGGCGGGTGAAAGAGGAAGTAAAGGATGCGACCTGCAATAAACATAAGAATACGGAATATATTATAGTGGGATTTTATTATGTTAATAAGACATGACTCGGAAACATATAATAAAAAATGACCGAAATGAAACGAATGGAGTGATTGTAATGAGTAAGACGGAAGCGAAATGGATGCAGGACAAAGTAATATCTCCTTCCCTCGATTGGCTGAGTGATACGAGTGTATTTGCAGTAAACCGCCTGGGAGCGTATTCGGATCATAAATATTATGCGACACTGGCAGAAGCGCAAGCGCGCGGAGCGATGAATTGGCGCCATAGTCTGAATGGCAGCTGGAAGTTCAACTATGCGGTGAATCCGGCAAGCCGCCCGCAGGGATTCTATGAGCAGGACTTTGCCTGTGCAGGCTGGGGAGATATCCAGGTGCCAGGGCATATTCAGACACAAGGATATGGACAGATGCAATACGTGAACACGATGTATCCATGGGACGGTCAGGAGAATCTGCGTCCGCCGATGATCTCGCAGGAGTCCAATCCGGTCGGCAGCTATGTAAAGAATTTTTATTTGCCGGAAAATATGCAAGACGGACAGCCTGTATATATTTCCTTCCAGGGGGTCGAGTCGGCCTTTTACGTATGGCTGAACGGGCAGTTTGTCGGTTACAGCGAAGACAGCTTTACGCCGTCGGACTTTGATCTGACGCCGTACATACAGACCGGTAAGAACAAGCTGGCTGTGGAAGTGTATCAGCGTAGTACAGGCGCATGGCTGGAAGATCAGGATTTCTGGCGCTTCTCCGGTATTTTCCGTGAAGTGTATCTGTATACCGTGCCGGAAGTGCATGTGCGTGATCTGCATGTAAATGCCGGACTGGATGACAGCTATACACAGGGACAACTGAATGTGAAGCTGAATCTGGAAAAAGGACAATCGTCTGCTGGAACACGGGTCCTTCTGGAGCTGCATGATCGTGCGGGACAGGTCGTCTGCTCGGGCGAAAGTACATTTACAGAGCATAATGGAGCAGCTCAGGCTTCCTTCGCGGCTGAATTACAGGGAGTGAATGCATGGAGCGCAGAAAATCCATATCTGTACACGCTCTATATCACCGTCTACAATGCTGCCGGTGAAGTGGTTGAAGTGATTCCGCAGGGTGTGGGCTTCCGCCGCTTTGAGATGATCAACAGGGTGATGTGTCTAAACGGCAAGCGTATTGTCTTCAAAGGGGTCAACCGCCATGAATTCAACTGCCGTACCGGACGTGCGGTGACCGAGGAAGATATGCTGTGGGATATTCGTACGATCAAGCAGAACAATATGAATGCGGTGCGTACGTCACATTATCCGAATCAGACGCGCTGGTATGAGCTATGCGATGAGTATGGCATTTACCTGATCGACGAGATGAACCTGGAGACACACGGCTCCTGGCAGAAGATGGGCGCTGTAGAGCCGTCCTGGAATATACCGGGCAATCTGCCGGAATGGCAGGATATTGTTATGGATCGTGCGATCTCGATGGTCGAGCGGGACAAGAACCATCCATCGATCCTGATCTGGTCCTGCGGCAATGAATCGTATGCCGGTCAGGTGATTCTGAATGTGGCAGACTATTTCCGGGCAAAGGACCCGACCCGTCTCGTGCATTATGAAGGGGTATTCCACAACCGTGATTATGATGCGACCAGTGATATGGAGAGCCGGATGTATGCCAAACCGGCAGATATCGAAGAATATCTGAACAGCAATCCGTCCAAGCCGTATATCAGCTGTGAATACATGCATGCGATGGGCAACTCGGTTGGCGGCATGCACAAATACACGGAGCTTGAGAACAAGTACGAGATGTACCAGGGCGGATTTATCTGGGATTATATCGACCAGGCCGTAATGAAGAAAAACCGCTATGGTGTAGAATATCTGGCCTATGGCGGAGATTATGATGACCGTGCAACCGACTATGGATTCTGTACGGACGGTATCGTCTATGCCGACCGCCAGGTATCCCCAAAAATGCAGGAAGTCAAATTCCTTTACCAGAATATCAAGTTGGTGCCGGATCAGGGCGGCGTCAAAGTGGTCAATGAGAATCTGTTCGAAGGAACGGACGCTTATCAGCTGCTCTATCGTCTGAACCGTAATGGCGTACAGATGTATGAGATGACTGTCGATGTACAGGTGGCTGCCGGTCAGGAAGGTTATGTGGATATGAAACTGCCGGATGTCTCGGGACAGCCGGGTGAGTACGCGATCCATGCCTCACTCGTACTGAAGCAGGACGAGCTATGGGCACAAGCCGGCTATGAAGTTTCCTTTGGCGAGTATGTATTCGTGGTGGAAGGCGAGCGGGAAGAACCTGTCTCTGCCGGAATGATGCGTGTAGCTGAGGGGGATGTAAATATCGGTGTACATGGTGACGGCTACAGCATTATGTTCTCCAAGGGAGCAGGAAGCCTGACGTCCCTGCGTTATGGCAGCCGCGAGTATATCTCGGCTCCGCCGGTACCGATGTTCTGGCGTGCGACAACAGACAATGACAAGGGAACGGCTCAGGGCTATACTTCCGGAGCATGGCTGGCCGCGAGTCTGGCACGCCGCTGTACCCGTGTGGAGCTGCAGCAGAAACAGGATCATGTCACAGTGACATTCCAGTATATGTTCAGCATCCATACCGATGTGCGTATGACAACTGCCTATACGGTCTATCCGGATGGAAGTCTGCATGTGAAATCGCGTTATACCGGAGCAGCCGGACTGCCGAATCTGCCGATCGTGGCCCTCTCATTCAAAATTCCGGCGGATTACCATCATCTGGACTGGTATGCAATGGGACCGGATGAGAATTATATCGATCGTGCCTTTGGCGCGAGACTCGGACATTTCCGCAATGATGCAGCTGACAATGTATCCGGGTATGTGGTACCTCAGGAATCCGGCAACCGTACAGGTGTGCGCCGGGTCGATATTATGAATGATGATCAGCATGGTCTGCGCCTGACTTCACCGGCAACTGCACCGGTGGAATGCAATATTTCCCCGTATACGGCGCTGGAGTTGGAGAGTGCAGCGCATGTGTACGAGCTGCCGGAAGTTCATTACACGGTCATTACCGTAGCCGGCAAGCAAATGGGTGTCGGCGGTGATGACAGCTGGGGAGCACCGGTACATGAAGAGTACCAGATTCCTGCGGATCAGGAGCTGGAATTTGAATTTACCATTCGTAGTCTTCAGCCATCCCTGTAAGTAAAACTGTATGAATATGCAAAGCTGCTGAAGCAGGAGCAATGGCTTCAGCAGCTTTTTCATAGATATAATATTATTTGCACGTTGTCATATGAAGTATAGAAATGTAGTAAAAAACAGCCTTAAATCCTATATATTACATCAATTGACAAATATAAAATTTTAACTTATAGTTGAGTAGTATAATTAATTCCTAAATATGATAGAGGTGATTATAAGAATCTAAAATGTAAAATATTACATAATTATTCAAATTACACAGAATGGGAGAATGAACAAATATGCGTAACTTGATGACTACAATCAAATTCACAATGCTGGCAGCCATGCTGTCCACTATTTTCTGCCTGCCGGTATTTACTTCCCAGGCTTCCGCAGCAACGACACACACACCGGTTCTCTTTGTCCATGGATTGGGCGGATCTTCAAGCAACTTTATGTACATCAAAAGCTATCTGCTGAGCCAGGGCTGGACGCAGGATGAACTGTACTCCATCGATCTGCCAAGCAAGAATGGTACACAGGCAATGAATGCTCCGGCGATCCGCCGTATGGTCGATGATATCCTCGCCAGAACAGGCAGCACCAAAGTAAACATTATCGCTCACAGCATGGGCGGTGCCAACAGCCTCTACTATATCCTGAACTATGGCGGTGGAGATAAAGTCGACAAGCTGATTACGCTGGGCGGTGCTAACCGTCTGACTACAGGTACTGCACCTGCCGGTATTGATATGACTTCGATCTACAGCATCAACGATCAGATCGTCAGCAACTACCTCTCCATCGTCGATGGTGCGAATAATATCCGTATTTCCGGTGTCTACCATGTAGGTCTGATCTTCAACTCCTATGTGAACAGTCTGGTACTGAATGCTCTGCAAGAGTAGGACAGCCGGACAGATAACAGGTAAATGATTGGTCAATCAAATAAAGAGCATTTCATATCGCAAAGTATGGTAATGTTCCAGCGCAGCCGCTGGTCAGGGAAACTCCTTGACTGGCGGCTTTTTGCTATCCATACTATTCGACAAAGGAGGTGCGTAACATGGCCGATATGATATTTTACCGTCACCCGGATCTGCCTTTTCTGGAAGCCAAGCAGTGTCTGGCTGATGAGCTGGCATATCACCGACATTTTCATGAGGAATATTCGATCGGGTTGATCGAGCAGGGGCGGACGAATGCCTGGTGCGATGGGACCTCAATGATGGTGGAACAAGGACGTGTGATCAGTTTTCCGCCGCAGATGCTGCATGCCTGCCATCCGGAAAAGGGAATGAATTGGCAGTACCGAATGCTGTTCATCCAGCCGGAATGGCTGCAGGGGCTGGGACAGCGAGAAAGAGAGGCTATCCATATTCCGTATCTGCTGTCTGCCGGCAAAAATGAAGCCTGCCGCCGGCAGATCCGCCTGATCATGCAGCAGCTCCGGCAGCAGGAAAGTGCGCTGGTTGTAGAGAGCGCATTGATCGAACTGATGCAGACACTGGCAGGCCAGGAGCCCGGTGATGTGCGTCATAGACATTCATCCGATGGAGACCATAAATACATAGGGCGGATTCGGGACTATCTGAAGGCCCATTTCAATGAGAAAATCACGCTGGCCCAGCTGGAGCAGGAGGTGGGAATCAGCCGGTTTCATCTGATTCGCCTGTTCAAGCAGTGGAATCATCTGCCGCCGCATCGGTATCAGAATGTACTGCGTGTTAACTATGCCAAAACCGAACTGGCCCGCCAGCGGCCAATCGCCGATATTGCGGTAGAAGCTGGTTTTTACGATCAGAGTCATCTGACACGTCTGTTCACCCGAATGGTCGGTGTGACGCCGGGCAAATACAGTTTGTCGGTGTAGATTTATATGGAAGACAGCAATTTTGTACAATCCCTGTAGACGCTGCTCCTGTATGCTGGCAACAGATCAGGAGAAGGGAAGGTACATGATGAATACAATGAATCTATCGCTGTACAATGAATCGATAGAAACACAGCTGTCCGATGCACTGAAATCTGTTGCCCGCAGACAGGATATCAAGGAGTATATCGATCATGATCCGGTCATGAACCGGCTGCTGAGAAAAGCGGCGGATCGCTATGTGACCGGAGAAAACCGCTCGCAGGCACTGCATACCGCAAGGCGGCTGGAAGCTGCCGGCTATGCCGTCTCGCTCGAATATATTGGAGAAAATACGCAGGGTGCAGAAGAGTGTAAGCAGGCGGTACAGGAACTGTCCATACTGATCCGTGAAGCAGGATCGGATAGCCATGGAACCCGGGTATCCTTTGACCTGTCGCATATCGGGCTGCTGCTGGATACGGAAATGACGCTACAGCATCTATTGGAGCTGGCTGGACAGGCAGAATCGGTGGGGGTGGAGCTCTTCATCAGCATGGAGGAGTCTGCCAAAACAGACCAAATTCTGTCGGTGTATACCCGTGCAGTCCGTCAGTATCCGGAGAATATCGGCATTACGCTGCAGGCCCAGCTGCACCGGACACCGGAAGACGCTATCACGAGTCTGCCTGCCGGTGCTCGTGTACGTATCGTTAAAGGTGCCTACCAGGAGCCGTCATCCATCTCCCTGCCGCGTTCGCAGGAGCTGGATACACGTTATATGGAATTGGTAGAATATGCGGTCAAGCAGGGCTGCCGGGTATCGGTGGCCACACATGATGAAGCGCTGATCGAGCAGATGCTGGAGATGAGACGCGAAACGGATAGCCATGTGGAATATGAGCTGCTGTATGGCATTCGCCCAGATCTCAGCCGTCGTCTGCTGGATGACGGTCATCCGGTACGCATTTACCTGACCTATGGTCATGAATGGTATCTGTATCTGTGTCACCGGATTGCGGAATATCCGCCGAATCTGTTCCAGGCTGTCATCGATATGGTCAGCGAGGAACAGCCGGAATTTATACAGCAGTATATGGAAAAGGCATAGGTGGTCCGACTTGGGATCAGCAAAAAAGCAGGCTGTTTCCCGATAAGGGACAGCCTGCTTTTTTATGCGGCAAGGGTGAATAAACCATGCCTGTTGCTGAAAATGGAGATTACTTGAGCTTCAGCAATTTGACCAGTTTGTCGTGAATTGCTGTGTTCTGGTAGTTGCCGGTGAACTCTTCGGAACCCGGACCCATCGCTGTCAGTGCCACGTCTACTGCACTGTGGCCGCCTGTTGTCCAGTCCACATAGAATTGCTCTTTGGAACCGGCGATAGTGAACGGGCCGTCTTCCTTGGATTCGCCGTCACCGGACTCATCATCAGCGTCGACTTCCTCGATCACCATACCGCCTGTCTCATGGTCAGCGGTAACAAGTACGAGCGTGTCAGGGTGCTTTTTGGCATAGTCTTTGGCGACTTTGACGGCTTTATCCAGCTGCTGGCCGGCTTTGATGGTCAGAGCAGCATCGTTGTCATGGGCCATCTCGTCGGTGCCTTCTTCCTCGACCATCAGGAAGAACCCTTTATCGTTTTTGGACAATACGTCCAGTGCTTTGGTGGTCATATCCGGCAGGGATACGGTTGGATTATATTTGTTGCCCAGTTCATTATGCGCCTGGAACATCTCTTCGTTGGCGAACAGACCGAGCAGTTTGCTGCCTTTGGAAGCTTTCATCTCGGCGGTATCAGTGACATAGTCATAGCCCAGTTTTTTGGCACGGTCGACCAGATTGCCCTGGGTACCTTTGCTGCCTTCGGATGGATCTTCAGCCGGAGCATCCGGATGAGCACCAGCTGTGCCTTTTGGATACCAGAAATCTTCGCCTCCGCCGAGCAGAACGTCGATTTTGCTGTTCTCAATGTACTGCTTGGCGATATCGCTCTGTGCGGAACGGTTCTCTACATGAGCGCCAAAAGCTGCCCCTGTCGCATCCGTGACCTGGCTGGTCGTTACGACGCCAGTGGACATGCCTGCTTTTTTGGCCAGTTCCATAACGGTAGTGACCGGCTTCTTCTTGGCATCCATGCCGATCGCGCCGTTGTACGTTTTGACACCGGTCGCAATCGCGGTTGCAGCTGCGGCAGAGTCTGTTACGAGACTGTCACTGGAGCTGGTGCGTACGAGTCCGGATACCGGCATTTTGTCCATTTCCAGGGTGCCGTTTTTGCCGACAGTGGCATAGCGGATAGCATTGCGGCTTGCTTCGCCCATACCGTCTCCGATAAACAGGATCACGTTTTTGGGAGCCGTTACTTTTTTGGCTGCGATGGTGGATGCAGCATCGGCAGTGGTGAAGCCGCTGGTGAACAGGGGCACACTTAATACAGCGGCTGCGCCCAGGGACAGGGCCGCTTTTTTCATGGAAAAGGTATTCAAGATTGTCACACTCCTAATATGTATTCATATGATACATTGATCATATATCCCATTTGTCATATGAAAAACCTTATTTTGTAAACGCAATATAAAATTGCATATTTGTATTCGGCAGAAATGTATGGGGAATAAGAAAATGAATGATGCCAGTATGTGAATAAACCCGAAAGGAGCACTGCAGCCAGTGGCCCTTCCGGGTATTGATGCGATAGTGATTTACCATGAATTCGCTATGCTTTTCCCATATTTATACTTGATTTCATGGTTGTCAGTAGTACGGATTAGCTGTAAATGCGGCTGCCGCCAGCCTTGAATTCCTGGGATTTCTCCTGCATGGCCTGTTCCACTTCGGCAGAGCCGTACTGGTCACGGATATCGTGGGTAATCTTCATGCTGCAGAATTTGGGTCCGCACATGGAGCAGAAATGGGCGCTTTTGGCGCCTTCGGCCGGAAGGGTCTCATCATGATAGCTCATGGCCCGCTCCGGATCGAGCGAGAGGTGGAACTGATCACGCCAGCGGAATTCGAACCTCGCTCGCGACAGTGCATCATCCCGTTTGCGTGCCTGTGGATGACCTTTGGCGAGGTCGGCGGCATGGGCGGCGATTTTGTAGGCGATGACGCCTTCCTTGACGTCTTCCCGATTGGGCAGGCCGAGATGTTCCTTGGGCGTAACATAGCAGAGCATGGCGGTTCCGTACCAGCCGATCATCGCCGCTCCGATCGCCGAAGTAATATGGTCGTAGCCGGGAGCAATATCTGTCGTTAACGGACCCAGTGTATAAAATGGCGCTTCGTCGCACACTTCCAGCTGACGGTCCATATTTTCCTTGATCAGATGAATCGGCACATGACCTGGCCCCTCGATCATTACCTGCACATCATGTTTCCAGGCGATATGGGTCAGCTCCCCGAGTGTATCCAGCTCGGCAAACTGGGCTTCATCATTGGCATCGGCAATCGAACCCGGACGCAGCCCGTCACCAAGGGAAAAGGTAATGTCATACCTCTTCATAATCTCGCAAATCTCCTCAAAATGGGTATACAGAAAATTCTCCTGATGATGCGCAAGACACCATGCCGCCATAATCGAGCCGCCGCGGCTGACAATGCCTGTCACCCGATTGGCCGTCAGTGGGATATAACGCAGCAGTACACCGGCATGAATCGTAAAGTAATCGACCCCCTGCTCGGCCTGCTCAATCAGCGTATCGCGGAAGACTTCCCAGCTCAGATCCTCAGCCCGGCCGTTGACCTTTTCCAGTGCCTGATAAATGGGAACCGTACCGACGGGCACAGGGGAATTACGGATAATCCACTCCCTTGTGGTATGAATATTTTTGCCGGTGGACAGGTCCATGATCGTATCGGCACCCCAGCGGATCGCCCAGGTCATCTTTTCCACTTCTTCCTCGATAGAGGAGGCGACAGCCGAGTTGCCGATATTGGCGTTGATTTTCACATGAAAATGGCGGCCAATAATCATCGGCTCACTCTCCGGATGGTTAATGTTGGCCGGGATTACTGCTCGTCCGGCAGCGACTTCGGCACGGACGAACTCCGGCTCCATGCCTTCACGCAGGGCGATAAACTCCATCTCCGGCGTAATGATTCCCTGGCGGGCATAATGCAGCTGGGTGACATTGCCGCCGGGGATAGCCGCCGCAGGCTGGCGGTGAGCCTGAGGGAATATTTCGGCGCCCTGCCGAACTGCCCGTTCACTGTCCAGAAATCCGTTATCCTGGGGCAGTACCTGTCTGCCTTCATACCGCAGCGTATCGCAGCGTTCCTCGATCCAGCCCTGGCGCAGCGGCACCAGTCCCTGACGAATATCAACGGACTGCCCGGTATCCGTATAGGGCCCGCTGGAATCATAGACATGAAGCGGAGCATTGGGTACAACTTCTCCGCGTATCTCACTATCGGATAAAGCAATCTCGCGTACCGGTACCTGAATGTCTGCCCGTGATCCCTGAATATATACTTTGCGGCTGCCGGGTAATGGTGTCTGATAAATAGCCATAATGCAAAAAAACCTCCTCGCGAATGTGGATATCCGCCAGGAGACACACTAATACAGGGAGAAAGCAGCAGGAGTATACAGGATGGGCTTCGGTGCTGACAATCTGCGGTACAGCGAGGAATCAGAGAACGGCAGCCATAAGTTCGTCAAACCGGCAATCGTCTATTCCCATCGGCCTGCTGCTATGTATCTGTGCAGAGTAACGACCGCTCCTTCACACTTCCTGCTCGCAGACAGCACAAAGCCGCCTCCGGGCAGGAAGCGGCAGAAACCGTATCGTCGTATCAACGAAGTCTCAACCACTTTCCTACGCTGGCATAACCCAGATCAGGTTCAAAGGGACCAAAGCAGATGCTTTATCTCAGCCCGTACAGGCGCCCCTAGTGGATACAGTAAGACTATATGCCGGATTGGCCGGATTTGTCAAATTTAATACTTTTCAGGTAACAAATGTATACAGAGCTGAAAGTAAGACGCAGGTCCCGCCTATTCAGTCTGCAGACGTAGAGCATCTGCGCTGAACGACGGATGTTTATACGTAATTTTAAATATATAATTTAGTACATACATAGCTGGTATAAGCAGTCAAAGTTCATAATTTCATTCCGGGAGATGAGTGTATGCCTACATGGTCCAGCCGCAAATATATTATCATGACTCTGATTATCAACGGGTTGATTCCGTGGGTAA
Organism: Paenibacillus wulumuqiensis; assembly: GCF_000971965.1. Taxonomy (GTDB): domain Bacteria; phylum Bacillota; class Bacilli; order Paenibacillales; family Paenibacillaceae; genus Saccharibacillus; species Saccharibacillus wulumuqiensis. The sequence goes on along the minus strand of NZ_KQ040795.1, from coordinate 272,355 downwards.
TTTATATTTTGTTAAAGCCGCATATGAGCAGCCTGACCGCGCTATCGATTGCAACTGTGGTACCGCTGCTGGATAATCTGATTCACCTGTACCGGTATCGCAAACTGGATGTATTCGGAGGCATCATGCTGTTCACCTTTGTCCTCTCGCTGGTAATGGTTCTGCTGGGAGGCAGCGAGAAATTGCTGCTGATGCGAGAGTCCTTTATTACGGCGGGAGTGGGGGTGCTATTTCTCGGTTCCCTGCTGATGAAGAGACCGTTGATTTACCATATGGTGAGCCGGTTTACACCGAAAGTGAATGGGGAAAAGAACTGGCAGTATCCGTATTTCCGAACGGTTATGCGCAATATGACGCTGATCTGGGGAGTGCTGCTGGTGCTGGAGGCACTGACGAAAATAGTCATGATTTATGAATGGAGTACCGCTACCGTACTGGCGCTGTCCAGTGTCGTATCGTACGGATTTATCGGCCTGGCGATTCTGCTGACAATCGTGTACCGCCGCCGATCGGCTGTAAGACTCCGGCAGATGAAGCAAAGCGTATCCTGATAGGCGATAACGGTTTTGAAAGAGCCCCGGAAATGAATAAAAAAAGACTCTGCGCTGGCAAGATGCCTGTGCTGAGTCTTTTTTCTTTTACAGATGGCTGATTGTTATCTGCCAGTCTCCTCTTAATCAACTGCCAAACATACAGGCCAGTATACAAACAGTAAAACGGTAAACCATTCCCGGAAAGTGGAGGACCAGATCAACGCCAGCTTCAGCCCAGTTGGCACGTGACCATGCGTTATCGGATTGCTTTACCTGGGTATCCATTATGAATTTCCTCCTTTCACTAAAAGTAAACGCTTCTTCATACCGATTACAAAGCGCATATGATTCTTACTTAAGCCATTGCTGTAGGGAAATCCTGATTACAACCTCAATTTACATACGTGGAAAATAATGGTTCGTTGCCGGAAATTGAAATTAAAGCGTGCATCGGTAATGCGAGGAACCCGTTCAGACCCGTTTATTCAGGGGTCTTTTTACTGCGCGGACATCTATTTCGGGCTGTACAATCTGCTGCGTCTGGTGAATGCGCTGCCGGATATGGCATAATCGAGTAAGCGATAAGCTGTGCTTTTACTGCCAGGACCAAAGGAGAAATTACATGAGTGAACCGGAACAACCGATTCAACCGATTACGGTCGAAAGTGTATTGATTGCCGATACCAAGGGCAGCTTTCTCACCCGGCAAGTACCGGAGATTCAGATAGAGCTGGCAGGCATACCCGGCGACCGGCATTATGGACTTCTGCGCCGCGCCGATGCCCGCCAGAAAATATACAAGCGCGGGACGATGATTGCCAACCGCCGCCAGATCAGCATCGTCTCGTATGAGGAATGTCTGGAAATTGCGCAGCGTATGGGGCTGCCGGAGATACGACCGGAGTGGCTCGGTGCCAATCTGATCATTCGCGGGCTGGAGCAGCTCACCCTGCTGCCTGCCGGTGCACGGCTGCTGTTCCCGGATGGGACCGGACTGATCTGTGAAGGGGAAAATGTACCCTGTCGCAAGCCTGCCAAAATGATCGAGAGCCTGCTGGAACAGCCGGGACTCGCTTCAAAGTTCATGCCTGCCGCCAAGAAGCGCCGCGGCATCGTTTGTTCGGTAGAGCGGGAAGGCCTAATCCGTCAGGACGATACGATACAGATCGTAACGGCGCATCTGTGATCTATGCAGATGCCGATCCTAATAGCTGCAAGGTAAAAAAAGGCTGAACGATACAGCCGGATAGGAGCATACTTATGAGTACTGAATTCAATCTGCCATCCATTCAGCTGTGGTGCGGCAAAACTTCCTACAGTAAAGGAATGGCTTATTACCGCGCAGGCAAGGTCGCTTTTACCCGCTATGATGACCACCGGAGGCAGTATGAAGCGAGCGTACAGATCCGGGCGAATCAGCAGGAGCAGGTGCGTCTGCATTTTGATGAAGCCGGTAAGGCACATGCGCATTGTACCTGTCCATCGTTGGCTTCGTATACCGCCTACTGCCAGCATGTAGCCGCCGTGATGATCCATGTCTACGAGTCGGGCGAGCTGGGTCTGCCGCCGGTACTGGCCGCAGGTACAGACAGCAGCACACCGGCTGCCGGTCATGATCTGCCCGAATTGCCGGTTCATCCAGCTGCCGCAGACCGGGAGCAGCAGCTGGCCGCCGAACTGCTAAGCCTGTTTACGAGCCCGCCGAAGCGACCCGGCGGAAGAAGGAATTATTTTGAGACCCGCACGGCATTGACCATCGAATGGATATGCAGACCGGTGGCCTATGGCAATGGACAATACCGGCTTGGTCTGGAAATGAAAGCAGGATTGAAAAGGCCGTATGTGGTGCAGCATATTCAGGAATTGCTGGAATGTGTACGCAGCCGTACGAGCTATGTACTCTCGAGTCGATTCACCTATGATCCGGAGCTGCACAGCTTCAGCCGGGAAGATGATGAAGTCATCCGGCAGCTGCTGCTGATTCAGCGGGATGAGCAGCCGGAGCTGCCGCCAGACCGTTTGACCGGCAAACGTATGGGCAGTAAAACTGCCATGCCGGCAGCAGCAGTGCAGCATAACCAGCGCATATTGATGATCCCGGTCTCCCACTGGCCGAATCTGCTGCAGGCACTGATCCGCACACCGGTGGCACGGCTGGAGTATCAGGGACAGACCTTTGCCGGTATCACCCACCATATGGGACCACTGCCGCTCTATTTTGAACTGGATCTTCTGGAAAAGGACGATGGAGATGAAGATGCATATCCGCAGCAATCTTCCTCCGCCAGCCGCAGAAAACCAAAACAGAATCCGCGCATGTATCAGCTGCGCATGGAAGGCGTTCAGCAGATGATTGTGCTCGAATCCTACGGGATGGTGATCCATAACGGTGAATTGATCTCGCTAAAAGAAGAAGATTGTCACCGGCTGAGCGGACTGCAGCAGCTGCTGGCTGCCTCGGATCATCATCAGCACCGGCTCATTATTCCGCAGGAGCAACTGGAGCCGCTCGTACAGCAGGTTATCCCTGGATTGACGCGGCTTGGCAATGTGCAGATGACCCGGCGGGTATCCGAAGTGGTCGTACAGACACCGCTGCAGGCCAGACTTTACCTGGATCGTGTTCGTGACCGGCTGCTGGCAGGTCTAGAATTCCAGTATGGGGATGTCATTATTAATCCGCTCAGTCCTACGCCTGCACAGGAAGACGAACGGATTCTGCTGCGTGACGGTGAACGGGAAGAGCAGATCCTCCAGCTGATGGATGAAGGTTCTTTTGCTGCCACCGAGGGGGGATATTTTCTGACCGATGAGGAAGCGGAGTATGAATTCTTGTATCATATCGTTCCCCGGCTGGAAAAGCTCGTTCAGGTCTATGCCACGTCTGTCGTGAAATCACGGATTCAGGACCCACTGGCGCCGCCGCGAATGACGGTACATACGGATTCGAGGCATGACTGGCTGGAGTTCAGGTTTGAGCTGGATGGCATTCCGGAGTCGGCGATTGTGCAGGTGCTCAAATCGCTGCAGGAACAGCGCCGATATTACCGGCTGCCAACAGGGGCATTTCTGCCGCTCGAAGACGAGCAGTTCCGCCAGGTGGCTGATTTTATCCGCAAAACAGGAATGGCACTGCCTGCCGATGATCAGGCGCTGGAAGATGGTGTATTGTTCCGTATACCGCTCATTCACGGGCTGGAGGCGCTGGATGCCCAGGATCAGAACGAAGTGGTCCGGTTTGACCGCTCGGTAAGAAAGCTGCTGGAAAATATTCGCAATCCCGATCTGTATGATGTTCCGGTGCCACCGCTGCTGGCACCGATTCTGCGGGATTATCAACAGTATGGCTATCAGTGGCTGCGTACGCTGGCCCACTATGGATTCGGTGGGATTCTGGCAGATGATATGGGGCTGGGCAAGACGCTGCAGAGTATTACCTTTATCGCTTCCGTGTTATCGGATATTCGCAGCAGCGGCCAGCCGGCGATCGTCGTGGCTCCCGCTTCGCTGACGTATAACTGGCAGTACGAATTTCGCCGATTTACACCCGATATCCGCACTGCCATTATCGATGGCAACCGGGCTCAACGCGAGCGGCAGTGGCAGGAGATACAGCGCTCAGGCAGTGCGGGGCTATCGGTAGATGTGATTATTACCTCCTATCCGCTGCTGCGCCGGGACGTGGAATATGCCGGGCAAGGGTCCTATCATACAATGATTCTGGATGAAGCCCAATCGTTCAAAAATGCGCTCACCCAGACCGCCAGAGCCGTCAAGCAGATTAACGCACGTCACCGATTTGCCCTGACCGGCACACCGATCGAGAATTCGGTCTATGAGCTGTGGTCAATCATGCATGTGATTATGCCGGGCCTGCTTGGGACGCGCAAGGAATTTGCCGATCTGGAGGCTCGTACGATTGCCAAGCGGATTCGTCCGTTTGTACTGCGGCGCATGAAGTCGGATGTGCTAAAGGAACTGCCGGACAAGCTGGAGACGACCCATGTGTCCGAACTGCTGCCGGAGCAGAAAAAGATATATGCCGCCTATCTTGCCCAGCTGCAGCAGGATACGCTGGAACATCTGTACGAGAAAAATTTTGCCGAGTATCAGATCCGTATTCTGGCCGGTCTGACCCGTCTGCGCCAGATCTGCTGTCATCCCGGCTTGTTTGTGGAAGATTATCAGGGAGGCTCCGCCAAGCTGGAGCAGCTGCTGGAGATTATTAATGATTGCAGGGATGCCGGCAAGCGAATGCTTGTATTTTCCCAGTTCACCGGGATGCTGTCCCGGATTCGTGAGGAGCTGGGGCAGTATAATGTGCCGTATTTCTATCTGGATGGTTCGACGCCTTCGGCGGAACGGGTAGAGCTGTGCCGAAGATTCAATGAAGGGGAACAGGATGTATTTCTGATTTCGCTTAAGGCAGGAGGAACAGGACTGAATCTCACAGGTGCGGATACGGTCATATTGTATGACCTGTGGTGGAATCCGGCTGTAGAGGAACAGGCTGCCGACCGGGCACACCGGATGGGGCAGCAGAATCGGGTTCAGGTCATTCGTATGGTAGCCAGAGGGACGGTAGAGGAGAAGATGCTGGAACTGCAGCAGACCAAAAAAGATCTGATCGACGAAATTATCCAACCCGGTCAGGAAGTCAAACCGATGCTGACCGAGCAAGATATCCGGGAACTGCTGATGATTTAGGTGGTAGGTGCAGGCATATGGGCGTTCATGCCTTCCACCGCTGTGACCATAACGGTATGGTGAGCCAATAGATCCATATCAAAGGGGGCCATGATCCGCTCACCGGCTTCGTTGTACAGTATTCGTACGATGGGACGCTGCGGAATCGCAGAGTGAATATGAACGACTACCCCTTTGAAGCCATTGCTGAGGGTAACGGTCAGACCAATCGGATAAATGGCGATCCGGCTTTTGAATACCGCCAGCATATCCTTGTCGTACAGACTGCCGGAGCCGGAATAAAGCACTTCCAGCGCTTCGTGCGGCAGCATGGCTGCCCGGTAGACCCGGCTGGTCGTCAGTGCATCATAGGAATCGGCAATACCGATCCATTTGGCATATTCATGAATCTCGTGTTCACGCAGACCACGCGGATAGCCGCTGCCGTTCAGTCGTTCATGATGCTGGTATGCGCAGTGAGCTGCCAGCAGCGGGATGCCGGGCTCGTCTTTTAGCATTTTGTAACCGTACTCGGTGTGAAGTTTGATGATATTATATTCCGCATCTGTCAGTCTGCCCGGCTTGAACAGCACTTCATTTGGAATATACGCTTTGCCCACATCATGGAGCAGAGAGCCGATGCCCAGCACCTTCATTTCCTTATGGGAATAACCGTGCACTTTGCCCAGCAGAAGCGTGTAGATGCATACATTGAGCGAGTGATAATACAAATAGTTATCCTTGGTGTGCATGCTCATCAGCATAACCATAACTTCCGGGTCCGCACTGAGCTCACTGATGATCGTATCAATAATGCCGGAAAATGACTTGCCGATGATCGGGTAGGTCGATTTCTGTACACCAGGATCGGCGAGGCTGCGGAAATGGGTGCGGATCTCGCGCAGTGCTTGACGCTTTGTATCCTGGGAGACAATATCTTGGACAATTACATCATCCGTATCTTTATCCTGGATATAGATATAGTCCAGTCCATGTTTATATAACTTGCGAATAATGCCAGAGGTCAGTTCTACGCCTTCGGAGAGCAGAACGACGCCATCCTCGTTATATATTTTCTTTGCGAGTCGCATCCCGGGCTGGAGCGAGGTGATTGGTAATAGCCTCAATATTTGTCACTTCCATCTGTTCTGGAGTTAGCCACTCATAAGATCGGCACTGGCCACATGATTCACTTCCGTATAAACTGCCGTAGAATGACTATGTATGTGGATGAGTGCAAAAGTAGGGGCATATATGCGGACAGTATATAAAGTATATCGTCATTTCTTCACAAATTTATAATAATTATAGGCCGGATTTGTAAAATACGACAGAGCTAGTATTGGAAGTTTAGATAGGCGAATGGAAATCATCACGATTAAACGCTCGTATGTTCTCATTTTCATAATGAATTATCAGAAAACGCTTGCTTTTCAAAGCGAATTCTACAAAATACGATTTGCAAAAAAATCACTATCATCCACTGCAGGAACAGGAGGAAGAACAATGGAACTCGGCTTACATGGAAAATCGGTATTTGTAGCAGCAGGCAGCAAGGGATTGGGAAGGGCAAGTGCACTGGAGTTTGCCAGGGAAGGGGCACTGGTGACGATTGCGAGCCGCAGTCTGGACCATCTGGCAGAAGCGGCAGAGGAGATTAAGTCGGTCACCAGCCAGCGCGTGAACACGGTTTGCATGGATGTCGGCAATCCGGAACAGATCGAGCAGGGGATCCAAAGCGCACTGGAGGCATATGGTCGGCTCGATGTGCTGGTAACCAATGCAGGAGGGCCGCCAGCCGGTAACTTTGGAGATATGAGTGACCACAGCTGGCAGAGTGCTTTTGAACTGAATCTGCTCAGCACGATCCGGCTGATTCGAGCAGCTGTCCCCTCACTTCAGGCTGCAGGCGGTGGACGTATCGTGAATATCGCTTCTTCCTCGGTCAAGCAGCCGATCGACGGACTGATTCTCTCCAATGTATTCCGTGCCGGTATTCAGGCATTGACCAAAAGTCTGGCCTCGGAGTATGCATCAGCCGGTATTCTGATCAACACGGTCGCTCCCGGCCGAATTGCGACTGATCGTATTATGGAGCTGGATCAGAGACGTGCCGGAAATGAGCAGAGGCCGGTTGAGGACATTCAGGCCGAATCACTGCAGCAGATTCCGCTTGGTCGGCTGGGAACACCGGAGGAATTTGGCCGGATGGTTGCTTTTTATGGTTCTTTTGCCAATACGTATGTGACCGGACAATCGCTGCTAGTGGATGGCGGCACGATCCGCGCTTATTAACTGCAGCTGGTGCTATTTGGCATACAGTAAAATTCGTTAATCGGCATAGAGCTCAATCAGCCTTTTATTTTAAATTGAATGTGACAATAGTGTGTCATATTTGTGGGATAATGTGTTATAAAAAAGACCGGAAAATTCGAATTCTGGTCTTTTTTTGGTCTTACAACCGCTAAAAATCGACTTTTTCCAATAATAATGGTAAAAAGTAACTAGTTATTTATTTTATTATTTGTGAAATGATACACTGTTTCTTTGTTTCAAAAAAGTGGTACAATATGTATCACATGAATCGGAGCTTATCAATATAACATCTGCTGTTGAGTAAATGAACAAATTAATAACAAAGAGGAGGAGATGTAAGAAATGATAAACACAAGCTTGAGCAATATTGGGATCTGGGAACTGGTGGAGCCGGGAGTACGGCGTAAGGTATTTGAACCGGGCGCTTCCCTGATGATGATGGAAGTTCACTTTGAGGCTGGCGCACAGAGCGCTGAGCATTCCCATCCGCATGAGCAGATGACCTACTGCATGAAAGGTCTGTTCCGCTTTGTGATTGACGGTAAAGCGTATGAACTGAATGCAGGCAAGGCGCTGAATATTCCGGCAGGGGCAGTACATTCTGCACGTGCACTGGCACCGGGCGTTCTGCTGGATACGTTTACTCCCGTGCGTGAGGATATTGTTAGAACGGTGTAAGTTCATTTTGGACATAAAGTGATAGTTGGGAGAGTTGTAAAACCCACATTGTTGTTGGATCAGCGGTTGGCTTTGGGGATATTCTGCTGCAGTGCAGACAGGATATCGTACAGGCGAACCGCTTTTTTGCGCTCTCAGCTGTGCTAACGCAGATTCTTGCAATTTACAGTTTGCAGCTTAACAATCGCTTATTGTTATAAGCTACAGCTCTGATCACGTATAACCTTTATTTTGTTATTCATTACCGGGTTCGTATAGAACAGTTACTCATCTTCCCTGACGGGATCAGTAGTTTCCTGTTCCACCGGGGTATAACCGTATGTTGACAGATCAATCCGCTGCTGCAGGTTGAATGTCACGCCTTCCTCTTCCAGCAGGGTACGCTGCATAAAGTTCGCTTCATCCTCCTGGATGGCAATCTCTCCATACTTGTTGACGACACGATGCCAGGGCAGATGATGTTTGCGGCTCATGGAGTGCAGTATCCGAACGACCTGTCTGGCGGCACGCGGACTGCCGGCGGCAGCGGCTACCTGTCCATATGTCATCACTTTGCCTTCGGGAATGGCAAGAATTACTTCTATTGCTTGTCTGGTAAACGGCTGCATGCGGCACCTCCTCATTCCAAATACGGAAATACGACGTTTCTCTTGCTTCTCATCCTTGCCAAATTCGCACAAAAGTTATCTGTTCGATTATATCATTTTTATGAAACACATCAGGAGATGTGCCCAACTGTATAATAAAATATTTGCAAAATGGAAAAAGCCTCCGGATGGATCATCGCAAATGATCTATCCGGAGGCTTATTTTTGTTTGGGTACATGTGTAGAAACAATAAAGAACAGATGGAACTGATTATACCTGCTGGATTTTGAGCAGGTTGGTATTACCGGATTGACCGATCGGTACACCGGCAGACAGAACGACGATATCGCCTGCACAGATATGACCTGTTGTTACGGCATTACGGATCGCCGATTCGAACATCTCATCCGTGCTGGATACCGCTTCGCCTTTGACCGGAATGACGCCGGACAGCAGGCACATTTTGTTCAGTACCGCATCATTATGCGTCACGGCGATGATCGGAGCGCTTGGGCGGTATTTGGAGATCATGCGCGCGGTAAAGCCGCTTTCCGTGGAAATGATGATTGCTTTGGCGTTCAGTTCCAGGGATGCACTTACCGCGCCCTGGCTGATCACTTCGGTAATATTGGTGGATTGCAGCGCTCTTTTGCGGGAGAACTGTTCCTGGTAATCCAGCATGCTCTCGGCACGTTTGGCTACGGCAGCCATCGTCTGTACGGACTGTACCGGATATTTACCCGCAGCGGATTCCCCGGACAGCATGATAACGTCTGCACCCTGCAGCACCGCATTGGCCACGTCACTCACTTCGGAACGGGTCGGACGCGGGTTCACTTGCATGGATTCCAGCATATGGGTAGCGACGATAACCGGTTTGCCGGCTACGTTACATTTATCGATCATTTCTTTTTGCAGAGCGGGTACGTCCTGGATTGGCACTTCTACGCCCAGATCACCACGGGCAACCATGATACCGTCGGAAGCTTCGATAATATCATCGAGATTTTCCATACCTTCGGCATTCTCGATTTTGGAGTAGATCTGTACGTCTTCGGCATTGTTTTTCGCCAGAATATCACGGATCTCGCGAATATCATCCCCTTTGCGGACAAAGGAAGCGGCGATCATCTCGATGTTCTGCTCCAGTCCAAAGTGGATATGCATCACGTCACGCTCGGTAACGCCCGGCAGGGAAGTATGAATACCCGGCAGATTGACACCTTTACGAGGCTTGATCGTGCCGCCGCTGACGATCTCACAGACAATCTCGCTGTCACGTACTTCACGTACAGTCAGATCAATCAGACCATCATCCAGCAGAATGCGATCGCCTGCATGAACGTCCTGGTTCAGCTGCGGATAGTTAACGCCGATCCGCTCTGCATCACCGAGAATTTCTTCAGTCGTGAGAATCAGCTGATTGCCTGTACGCAGCTCAAAGGAAGCTTCTTTTAATTTGCCGATGCGTACTTCCGGTCCCTTGATATCCATCATGATCGGTACAAAGGTATTCAGTTCGGCTGCTGCCTGGCGTACGTTACGAATACGCATCACATGGTCTTCCAGCTCACCATGAGCCATATTCAGGCGCGCTACGGTCATGCCGGCCTTGATCATTTCCTTCAGCATCTCAATTGAGTCACAAGCGGGTCCCATTGTACAGATAATCTTGGTTCTTAACATTCGATAATCCTCCTTAAGTATGCAGGCTGGTATATTCTTCAGCCCTGTTGAAATTAGTGGCTGTCGGAATCTATTACCCTGTCCTGCCAAGCATGAAGGATCTTTATCCGGCAACCTGTAGTATATAATTCATTGTAGCTGTAATATACACAGGTCGCTATGAACTATTGTACAATGAGTGAAGTATAGTATGATTTGAGGACAAGAATAAAACGCAGTTTATGAAAAAAGACAGGGAAAGCACCTGCCAATCCTCCACATACAGAAGAAATCAGGTCAAAAGCAAAGGAGGTGCCTCATATGCTGAACGTGCTGGATGTGCAGGAGCAGCATCAGATGGACTGGTATGAAGAGCAGTATCTGGATCAAAACGAATACTGTCTTAGTCTGATTACATACGGCAATTGTGTGTACTGGGTCAGCGGACAGAAGACTATTTTGGAAAAAGGGGATCTGCTGCTCATCCCGCCTGAATCCGCCTATTATGGTAAAAGCGTCCCGACCCGTGTGCACACCAAGCAGGTGGTACGCTTCAGCGTGCAGCAGGATGCAGCACTGCCGCTGCTGCGGGGAAGCGATACGGTACAGATGAAGCCGGGCGGCTATGATCTGTATCATGACCGTCTCCAGCATATTGCAGCCCAGTGGCGGGACAAGCCTCCGTATTACCGGCTGCTGGTGGATTCTCTGATGATCCAGCTGCTGGTGGAGCTGAACCGGGAATATGATCGTGGTGTGATCCGGGAGGACAAGCACCGATTAGTGGATACGATGAAGCGATATATCCAGCAAAATTACAGCCGCCGCATTACCAAGGAGCATCTGGGCGAGCTGATTCAGCGGACGCCCAATTACGCAGCGACCCTGTTCAAAAATGTAACCGGCCAGACGATCAGCGAATATGTGCATGATCAGCGGATGAAGCGGGCGGTGTACATGCTGACCGAATCCCAGCTGACCATTACGGAGATCGCCGAATTTCTCGGTTATCAGGAAGTGTCCTACTTTTACCGGATTTTCAAGCGCAAAATGGGCGTGCCGCCTGCGGAGATGATGAATGATCGTCCTTCTGCGCTGTAGGCGGCAGGGCGGCAGAATAACGGAGCATACGAAGCGTAATAGCATATGATCCGTCCGTTCCGTCAGCGGATGGCTATCAGGGGCTGGTCTGTAGCAGTTCCTCGCGCAGTCTGCGCGGTGAAGCGCCTTTGATTTTTTTGAACATTTTGGAGAACAGGAACGGGTCTTCGTATCCGACCGAACGGGATATCTCGCTGACTGACAGATCGGTATGATGAAGCAGCTCCACGGCGCGGTTCATCCGGTATTCCAGCAGGAACGCCTGCAGGGACATGCCGAACCGGGCTTTGAACAGGCTGGATAGATAGGTGCGGTCGAGGCCTGCCGCCTGCGAAATATCCTGTACGCTGATCTTCTGGCTGTAGCTGTTATCGATATACTCGATCGCCTGACGAATATGCATTTCCTTGGGGCGGGAATGATTGGATGCAGCAGGCTGGACCGGCAGGCGGGCGATCAGCGTGTACATGAGCTGGTACAGAATACCCTGTGCCTGGATATCTCCGGCAGACTGGTTGGCTGTCTCCAGCAGCAGCTCGTAGAAGCGGCTGAATATAGGTACGTCATGCATGGTATAGACCGGACTGGACGTCGTGAGCTGCGCTCGTTCCATCAGCGACAGTGCCTGCAGGCCGCGAAAGCCGATCCATGAGTACACCCAGGGATCATCACGATCCGCCTCATACTGCACCACCGTCTCCGGCAGAATCAGAAATCCCTGACCTTCGCCCAGCCGATATTCGGCATCGCCCATTCGCAAAATGCCTGTTCCTCCATGGATATAATGCAGGATATAAGCGTCTCGTATGCCAGGGCCCCAAGCATGGCCGGGAATACACTCTTCCTTGCCGAAAAAAAGCAGATTCAGATCAAGCGGCTGATGAGCATCGGAATGCGTATAGATGGTATGATTAAGCGGCATAGCTGTAGATTCCTCTCCTCGCGGATAGTATGTATATACTTATATTATGACAGGTTATTTGCTGATTTAGAAGCGTATAGAGGACAAATATGCTTGTATTATGACATGCAGTTATGATAAAGGAACAGTGCTGCGGCAGCACATGGATCAGCCTGCAGATTCAGCTGCAGATGATTTGCCGGTATAGAGGAAAGAAAAAGGGGTTTATGATAGTATGAAACACATATTATTCCGTGATCCGATCAGCATTGGACTATTATCAGAAGGGAGCGGAAGCATATCGAGAAGAACCTGCTAATCACCTGTGTAATTGTATTCATGCTGATCTGCATGTTTTGCTATTTCAAATTCGTCCGCTCTCCGCGGCGGAACGCTGAAGCCAGTCAACCTGTCGATCCGCTGGAAAAGATGTTTCGTCCTTCCAGTCTGTTCGACCGTCTGTCAATGGCGATAATGATCTCACTCGGACTGGTCGTTGTGGTAGCCGGGGCTTCCTTTGCCGCGTATGCTTTTTTCTATCTCGGTTCGCTGGTGAACCTGATCCGGTTTGACGGACGGGACAGTGCACTGATCTATTCGGTCTGGACGGTGGCGGGTTTATTTTTACTGGCCATTTATGTACAGCCGGCTACGGTAGAGTATGTCTATCCGCTGCTGCGGCGCAGCCTGACGTTCTGGCAGACCCAGGTGATCGCGATTGTGCGCAATACGATTCTGCTGTATACACTGTCCGAGATTCAGCCGGGCGTCGATACGTCGGGGATCTGGGGAGCTCTCGGTCTGGCCGCGGTATTTCAGCTGATTCAGTGCATCCGTTTTGATGAGGATCTGGAAGAAGAACTGCGGCGCAAATAAGAGATTTTTTATTGTGAAATGACGTCTGCTGCCAGCTGGAATATGCTAAAATAGTACAAAAAATGGAATCTGGATTATACCAGCGTTTGCTGCCTGTATAATCTACCTTTATGATCCAAAGGAGATTACTGGATGAATACAAAACAGAACACGATGATCAGACGTTCGGGCGGATGGGCCGGTACAGTGCTGCTGCTCACTGCCTGTCTGCTTATGCTGACAGCATGGACAGCAGGCCAGATTGCGTCGGCCGCATCCGGACCGAATTCCGCAGCTGGAGAGGATTGCACAGTGAATCAGAAGGCACGCAAGCATTATGTAAATGTGGCGGTAGCTACTTTATGGACAGAGCCGGGACTGGCGCGCAAGCTGGACGCCCCTTCGCTGACCAATCCGGTGAACATGGAGAAATGGACAGCAGCCATGTCGACCGCTGACCAGCGCCGCTGGCTGACCGGCAAGCTGGAGACACAGGCACTGTACGGACAGGAAGTGCGTCTGCTCAAAGTCCAGGGTGACTGGGCGTATGTAGCTGTTATCGGGCAATCCACCCCGCGCAGCAAGTACGGCTATCCGGGCTGGCTGCCACGCAATCAGATTCTGACAACGACGACCGGCGCTGCCTACAGCAAGTGCCCGACAGCCATAGTCAATGCCAAAACAGCCAAGTTGTACGATACAGACCGCAAGAAAAGCTTGTTGACGCTGAGCTTCAATACCCGTCTGCCGGTGGTAGCTACCGAAGGCAGCTGGCTGCAAGTGCATACGCCGGATAATGGCACCGCCTGGCTGCGCAAGCAGGATGCCGATGTGTATGATCAATTATCCGATATTCCAACCCCAACGGGAGCGGAGCTTGTGGAGACCGGTCGACAGTTCCTCGGACTGCCTTATCTGTGGGCGGGCGTATCGGCTTATGGATTCGACTGTTCCGGATTTACTTCCACCATATATGGATTCCATGGCATTGATCTGCCGCGGGATGCGTCAGCCCAGATCAAGGAAGGCACCAAAGTGGGCTGGAGCGAGATGCAGCCGGGTGATCTGATGTTTTTTGCCCATAATAACGGCAAGGGCAGTGTGCACCATGTGTCCATGTATATCGGCAATGGCCAAATGATGCATTCTCCAAAAGCAGGCAAGACGGTGGAGATTATCCCGATCGATACACCTGCCTACAAAAAGGAATTTGCCGGTGCCCGCCGCTATCTGAAATAATGACTATCGATTGGAAATACAGGAAATATATATAATTGTATACATCATTACTGTCATACCAGGCATGTAATCAGGGTAATGTACTTCTACAGTCTAAGGAGGTCAATACATGATTACATGCCTTATTTTTGATCTGGATGGAACGATTGGCAATACCGAGCCGCTCTGTCTGGAAGCATTCCATCAGGCGGTTGAACCATGGGCCGGCAGGAAGATCAGCGATCAGGAGATTATGGATGCATTTGGCCCGTCGGAAGAAGGGATTGTGCGCGCTCTGCTGCAGGATCACCGCGAAGAGGCGCTGCATGACTATATCCAGTGTTACAAGGAAATGCATGACGCGATCTGCCCGGCCCCGTTTGAAGGTATCCGTGAGCTGCTGTCCTGGGCGAGGGAACAGGGAATTCATATTGCCATGGTAACGGGAAAAAGCCAGCCGACGAGCGATTATACGCTGCATCAATTTGGTATTGCATCCTATTTTGAATGGATAGAAAATGGCATTGCCGAGAAAGAGATCAAGCCTGAGGGTATCCGGAATGTACTAAAGCAGCTCGATATTCCAGCAGAGCAAGCATTGTACATTGGAGACAAGCCTGGTGATATACAGGCTGCACGTGAAGTGGGTATTCCCATTGCTTCCGCATGCTGGGCCGGGGCGGCAGACGAGCAGGCTCTCAGGGAGGCACAGCCGGATCATCTGTTTACAACAGTCCCACAGTTAACGGACTATCTCCAGCAGGAAGTGCAGAATTAGAAGTCCCACAGGCTGCAGACTGGCAGACAAAGGCATAAATAAGCATGAAGAAAGATTACGCTAAATACACTGCTGAGCAGCATGGATATACTGGATACAGCACCTACAAAGCCCGCCATCAAGGAATATGGCCGGGCTTTTTTTGACGAAAAAAAGGAAGGGTGTATAGATAATCGGCAGCAATCCAGCAGCATTAGAGCATGTATGCATATAACTTTATGGAACTATAATATAAATATTTATTTAACAAAAACGTTTATTATACATAGATATGTGAATATATTTCTTGCTTAATTCCATAGTTGTGAATTATGATGTTTGTAAGCGCTATCTCTTACTATTGCAAGCATTTATGCAAGCGCTTTATATTGTAAAAATAAACATATTCATTAACGATGTAGTGGATGCTGGTTACCCAACCATCGATCCCTGTATCACTTTATTCATATACAGAGAGGAAGAAAATGATGAAATCAAAAAAACTGTTATGGCAAAAAACCAGCCTGCTCGCGCTGGGAACCGCATTATTACTACCGGGGAGCATCTCCGCCGCAGCCGGAGCCGATCAGCCCAAGGCGCCGGTGCAGGTAATGTCCACCGATTACATCCAGCAGCAGATGAACTCGCTCCAGGCCAGCCGTACAGCAGTGCCAACGTACAAGGAAGCTTCCGTACATGATCCATCTGTGATCAAAGTCGGCGATACCTTCTACATATTCGGATCTCATCTGGCTTCTGCCAAATCCAAAGATCTGATGAACTGGGACATGATCTCTTCCGGAGTAGCCGACGGCAATCCGCTGATCCCGAACGTAACGACCGAACTGCGCGAGGCGCTGGACTGGGCCCAATCGGATACACTCTGGGCGGCAGATGTGATCCAGCTGGCTGACGGCAAATTCTACATGTACTACAACGCCTGCAAAGGGGACTCCCCGCGCTCGGCCATGGGTATTGCGGTAGCGGACAGAATCGAAGGTCCCTACAAGGACAAAGGCATTTTCCTGAAATCCGGCATGTGGGATCAGAAGAGCGAGGATGGCACCATCTATAATGCACAGATTCATCCGAATGCGGTAGATCCCGATGTGTTCCTGGATAAAAACGGCAAGCTGTGGATGGTATACGGATCGTACTCCGGCGGCATCTTCGTTATGCAGATGGACCCGGCTACCGGCAAACCGCTGCCTGGACAGGGCTATGGCAAAAAGCTGATCGGCGGCAATCACAGCCGAATTGAAGGCGCGTACATGATGTACAGCCCGGATACCGATTATTACTACATGTACCTGTCCTTTGGCGGTCTGGACGCGACTGGCGGCTACAATCTGCGCGTCGTTCGCTCCAAGACGCCGGATGGACCTTTCTACGATGCCGCAGGCAACAATATGACCAACGTCAAGGCAGATCCGACCAAGCCGCTGTTCGATGACGATTCCATCGAGCCATATGGTGTCAAAATTATCGGCAACTACCAGTTCAACCGCGAGATCGGCGATCCTGGCGAAGGCACCGGAGCGGGCGCCGTATCACCGGGCCATAACTCTGCCTATTACGATGAACAGACCGGACGTTATTTCCTGATCTTCCATTCCCGCTTCCCGGGACGCGGCGAGGCACATGAAGTACGCACCCACGAGATGTTCATGAACAAAGACGGCTGGCCGGTCGTTGCTCCATATCGCTATGCCGGTGAACAGCAGCCGCTCGCTACGGTCAGCAAAAGCGAGATTGCCGGCAGCTACCAATGGATTACACAGGATAAAAATATCAGCGCAGACATTCACCGTTCCGTCTCCGCCCAGCTGAATGCAGACGGCACCATTACCGGCGATATTAGTGGAACCTGGGAGCTGCAGGGCAAGAATACCGGCATTTTCACGGTTAATGGTGTGAAATATACCGGCGTATTCCTGCATGAGACCAATGCGGATACCGGCAAAACGGTGCTGACATTGACCGCGCTCTCTTCCTCGGGTGTAGGGGTATGGGGCAGCCAGCGTGAAGTGCTCAAAGACAAGCAGATCGTCTCCGGGGTGGATGAAGATCTGAGCCTGGGCGATACGAGTGCCGTCTTTTATAATCTGGATCTGCCGCTGCAAGGAACACGCGGTTCACAGATCAGCTGGCGTTCGACCAAGCCGGATATAATCTCCAACACCGGACAGGTCACCCGCCCGGCAGCCGGTGAAGGCAATGCCAAGGTAACCCTGATTGCGACGATCACCAAAGGCGGCTCCAAAAAGAACAAAAATTTCAAAGTGACGGTGCTGGAGCAAGGACGCGGTCCGCTGCTGAGCCACTACAAGTTCGATGAGAATTCCGGTACGACCGTGATCGACAGCACCTACAATCACTATGACGGTACGCTGATGAACGGCGTAACCCGGAATGTGTACGGCACAGGCGGCATGATTACGCTGGATGGCCGGGATGATTATGTGCAGCTGCCGGGAACCGTGACAGATGGCGAAGACTTTACGTTTGCTACCTGGATTAAATGGGATGGCGGCGCAGCCTGGCAGCGGATTATGGACTTTGGAAATGGTATGAATAGCTTCATGTTCCTGACGCCGTCACAGGGAACAGGAATGCAGTTCACAATCCACCAGAATAATATCGACCAGAGCATCGTGACCGGCTCGACCCTGCCGCAGGGCAAGTGGGTACATGTCGCAGTGACTCTCGCGGGCGATACCGGCAAATTGTACCTGAATGGACAGCTGGCCGGCAGCAATGACAAGATAACCTTCAATCCGCAGAACCTGATGACCCGTGAAGCCTATCTGGGCAAAAGCCGCTTCGCTGCAGATGCCTATCTGAAAGGCAGCCTCGACGATGTGCGTATCTACAACAAGGCACTGAGCGCAGACGAAATCGCCGGACTGGCGAAGTAAATTCATCCGGCATAGTGCTGTGCAGTACAGTGCACAAAGGCAATAGACTGAAATGGGTAGCAAAAAACAAAATAATAAAAGAGATAAAAAGCCAAAGAGCTATCCCGTATGTTAAGGGACAGCTCTTTGGCTTTTTGGCCAGGTATATACTGCAGCATGTACAATATTCATATATGTATAATTCTGCCTACTCAAACCTATCCGGCAGTGTTATAATCTGGTTGAATTTCAAGATACGGCAAACTACATAACAGCACGTTCAATCTTACATACCTGCCGCTAATCATGAACTGACAATATAACGATTAGAGAGGTAATGTCCATGTCCAATTTTCAAGATCCGTATCCACAGGAAGATCCGAACGATGTACAAGCCAACAAGGTAATGGCGATTCTGGCGTATATTCTGTTCTTTATCCCGCTGCTGGCAGCGCGTAATTCATCATTCGCCATGTATCATGCCAATCAGGGGCTTGTTCTGTTTATCGTGGCGGTAGCCGCCCAGGTCGTAGTGCAGATCATTCCAATTATCGGAGGATTATTGTATCCTTTCGTCTTCCTTGCGATTCTTGCCTTTATGATCATCGGCATTATCAATGCAGCCAACGGACAGCGCAAGCCGCTGCCGTTGTTTGGTAATGTTCAGTTGATCAAGTAAATTGAGGAGAACGCCTGATTGGCGAACCCCAACCTTTTTGTAAAGGGGACACGGATTTGCAGTCTGGGAATGTTGTTCGGATGCGTGTCATTTTTGAGCATAATGGAACGCTGAGCAATTAAAAAGCTTCTCTGTCCGTATGAACGGATAGAGAAGCTTTTTGCATTTCTTTTGAGAGCATGTATATCCCTGGGAATCTATACGGTGCGATTAGAATCCTACTGGCTATAAGGTAGAAAAAGATCTCTTACAATGAACGCTGCCCGGATGTTCTCGCACGGAATTCCTGCTGCAAAATGGAATACTGATAGGAGTCCCGCCACTGCTGCTTGTAATACATATGTCCCCGCAGATGTCCTTCATAGGTCATGCCGATTTTTTGCATGACTTTGGCCGAGCCTGTATTCTCCGGGCGACATCTGGCATAGATCCGGTGTAGGTCCAGCTGACCAAATCCATATTCCAGCATGGCCTGGGCAGCTTCCGAAGCATAACCCTGACCCCAGCAGTCCGGATGATAGCAGTACCCGATTTCTGCCTGTCCGGGAGAAGACAGATGCAGTCCGCAGCCACCGATGAGCTGCGAGTTTTCTTTACGGATCACCGCCATTTCATAGACGGTACGAGGTTCCTGCTGCTGCTCGCGCAGTATCGATTCCACGTAATCCAGCGTATCTTGCTCTGTATTGGGTCCCCATATCGTATGGCGGGTCACTTGTAGGTCCGAAGCGTAGGTATGGACAGCCGTCCAGTCGTCCATGACCAGTTCCCTGATCCACAAGCGTGATGTCTCTAGCTTCATAAAGGTACCTCCTTATCCGGTAATTATGTATGATAGTACTTTACCTAACCTCTATTATATATATCCTCACCTATATCTATATTCATCATATAGCCCCATCAGCTGGCCGCGAGTATCTTTCTTGTTGGAATAAAAGAAAAGATCCTCGTGGCCCTGATCATGCTGATGGATGATGATATTAATAAATGTCATTAATACTATTCGTTCGGTTGATCAAGTATCGTTAATTATTACCCAGCTGCTGGAACTGGTTGAGCAGTCCGGTGATCTGGTCGATCGTCTGGAAAATAGGGGAGTTGTTCAGCGTCTCGGGAGTCAGCTTGCCGGCCTGAGCCTGATCGATCAGACCATTCACTTCCGTGCTGAGTGTATCGGTGTAGCCGGACAGCTGCTGATGCAGCTCCTGTGCAAATCCAGGTACCTCCAGGTTCTGGAATTGGCTGATCTGGGATTGGGCATTTTGCAGCTCCTGGATCAGCGTCTGGCGGGCATCCGGGTTGGTGATCGCCTGCTGCGCCAGATCGGGCAGCTGCTGGGACAGCTGGGAAGTATCATTAATATATGCGGTTACCTCGCTTACATAGTTCACGGACTGATTGACCTGATCCAGTGCCGAACAGCCGGACAGTAATCCGACGAGCAGCAGCATGGGCAAAATATATTTTTTCATGGGGAATGCACTCCTTTTCGGATGGTTACAGTATACTACTGTTAGGGAGAACCTATGGTTTCACAAAATCGTGCACAGCCATCCCGCCGGAAGCAGGCTGCTGGAGCAGCAAACCGGCTGTATCGTATAGGTTACACATTTGAATGACAGCATATCGCTAAGCAATTAGCACGGAAAGGAAGACCATATGGAGCCTACAGTAACAACAGAGCAGCAGATCGCACAGTGGATGGTCGACCAGATTCGCCAGCAGGGCATGTTAAAGCAGGAGGATGCCATCGCCCATGTACGCGCCGAATATGGGGAGCAGTACCTGTTTACCAGCGAGAGCGGCAATATTTCACTGGACAAGGAAATCAAAAAAGCATTCCGCAAATCTCACGGCGGCCGGGTTGCCTGGGATCGTGACGGATTTTTCTGGGCATGGACATAGGAGAGTCAATTCTCCTTTTATCCGGAAATGAACAATAACTGCCGGAACTGCGGCATCAGGTACAGCAAAAAGCGTCTGCATGAAGCAGGCGCTTTTTTTATAATAAGCTTGAATGCAGTGAATGCAGTGAATGCAGTGAATGCAGTGAATGCAGTGAATGCAGTGAATGCAGTGAATGTATGAAATGCATCGTGCCCAGCAAGCAGGCTGCAGCCTTCCGGGAAATCGTTATGTCTAAATGTCTACTAATTGCGCAACAGCAACGGTTGACGGGATGCTTCCGCAGACGGATCGGTTTTGTCCATCATCAGCTGGTGCAGATCGTCCAGATCCTGAATATGCAGCTGCTGTACACCGCTGCCTGTACCGCTATCCTGAGGAACAAGCCTGTGATCCAGATATACATACAGCGCCATGCTGCTGGCAATCAGAAAAGAAAGCAGTCCATAGATAAGTATTTGTCTCGGTTTCATGTTTACAGTCTCCACTTTGAAATATATTCCACAAATTGTATAGTATAATGAAAAGAAAGTTGGCCGATGGTTCTGACCATGATTGTGGTACGCAGTCTCTCTATCTATACACTATAAAAGCCACACGGCAAGCAAACAATGAAATGAATCTGATGAAATTGTCACTGTCTCTGCGATCAGCTGCAGGAAGAAATGCTTTGGCAAAATACCCGAAAGTGAGAGATTAACATGCCGGACATGATTAAATTGATTGTCGACACGGCCGGCCAGGAAGGCCATGGTTCGTTTGTTTATGTGGAAAGTCAAAAAGAAATAATGATCGGCAGGCATACCGGTACGACCCGGCTGGATCTGCCGCTATATAACCAGCTGGTATCCAAGCAGCACTGCCGGATTACCCGCCAGCACAATGAAGTATACATCGAAGATCTGGGCAGCAAAAACGGCACCGAGCTGAACGGCCAGCGTCTGCAGCCTTACCGCAAGTATCCTGTTGCGGACGGAGACCAGCTGACCCTGGTCAACGGGCTGGTCGGTCTGCGTCTGGAGCGCGGCGTCGACTTTGAAGAGACGCGTGAATACCGAATCAGCGATCTGCTGGAGCATGAGATCCGGCTGAATGATTATTTGCAAAATATTCAGGTGAGCGGCGACAGCATTACCCTGTCCAAAAAGGAATACCAGCTGTTCAAGATGCTGTATAACTGCCTCGATCACTTTGTGACCCGGGAGCAGATTGTACGTGAAGTCTGGCCGGAGCGGTGCGTGGAAGATGCCGAACTGGTGGGGGTGGACGAAGTGAATTCACTCATTTACCGGACGAATAAAAAGCTCGGTGATCACTTTGTCATCAAGTCAGTATACAAAAAAGGGGTATATATGAAGAAGCAGTCCCAGAATGAAGAGATCGACACCGTATCTCCATCCTGATGCTGTAGGGTATATCTGTCACAAGGGGGATGCACATGTCGCTTATGTTTGCCTTTCTCAAAAAGTACCGGGTTGCCGCTGTGCTGGCGCTGCTCATGATGTTCATCGAGCTGGCGCTGGAACTGCTGCAGCCCTTTCTCATCTCCAAAATTATTGACGATGGTGTCAGCCAGAAGGATGCGTCCACAGTACTGCTGTGGGGCGGCATCCTGGTGGGTGGCACGGTTATCGCTTTTATCGCCGGGATCTTCAGCTCCTTCTATGCCTCGTATGCGAGTCAGGGGCTTGGCTATGATCTTCGGGAAGCGCTTTATAAAAGGGTACAGTCCTTCTCGTATGCGCTGTTCAGCCGGTTCTCTTCGTCGTCGCTGATCACCCGTCTGACCAATGATGTGACCATTTTGCAGGATATGCTGTTCATGGGTCTGCGCTTTATGCTGCGGATGCCGCTGCTGGTCGTCGGCAGCAGCGTGATGGCGCTGATCGTCAATGTGAAGCTGGGTCTGCTGCTGGTGGTGGGTATCCCGGTGCTGCTATTGTTCGTTATCGCGGTAATGAAGCGAGCTGCCGCCAGGTTCCAGCTCGTACAGCGGCGTCTGGACAAGGTCAACAATGTAATGCAGGAAAATCTGACCGGTATGCGGTTGATCCGCGTGTTCGTACGCAAGCATCATGAGCGCAAGCGGTTTGAGCAGCACAGTGGTGAGCTGATGACTGATACGGTAGCTGCGCTGCGGCTGACCGAGACGACGATGCCGTTTATTCTGTTTATTATGAATGCCAGCATTATCGCGGTGCTGTGGTTTGGACATCGTGATATTATGTCCGGCAGTGCCTCGGTCGGTGAAGTGGTGGCGATTATCAATTATTCGATGCGTACGATGGGAGCGTTATCCGCGTTCTCGATGATCGTGGCTTCCTTTTCCAGAGCGAGAGCGTCGGCAGAGCGGATGGAGGAAGTGATGAATGCATCGGAGGAAGAATTGAGCAGCCGGATGTCGGCATCTTCATCACCGGATGCATCGACTGCGGTCAGTCATAATAATCATAAAGATGCTGCATCAGGGCAGGATATCAGCGTATCACAGCATAACGGAGCTGCAGCAACAGGACGGCAGGATAGAATCATCACTGAAAATAAAGAAGCTGCTGCGCCCGGTCCCGCTCTTCATACGAACGATTATCCAGTACCAGAGCAGCAGCGGGGGATTGTATTCAGTCAGGTCTCCTTTAAATATCCGGGTGTGGAGACGCCGATTCTGACGGACATTTCCTTTACCGCGAGATCCGGCCGCATGACTGCAATTATGGGCGCGACCGGTTCGGGCAAATCCTCGCTCATACAGCTGATCCTGCGATTGTATGAAGCGAACAGTGGGCATATTTATTTGCAGGAACAAGATATTCAGGCAATGAGTGATGAGCAGCTGCGCGGCATGATCGGCTATGTACCGCAGGAGATTGTACTGTTCAGCGGCACGATTCGTGACAATATCGCCTGGGGCTCCGAGCATGCCAGCATGGAAGAGATTGAGGCGGCAGCGCGGATGGCCCAGATTCATGAGACGATCGCCAAGCTGCCGAATGGATATGATACGCTGCTTGGTCAGCGGGGCGTGAATCTGTCCGGCGGACAGAAGCAGCGTCTCTCTATCGCCAGAGCACTGGTACGCCGCCCGCAGATTCTGCTGCTGGATGACAGTACGAGCGCGCTCGATGTACGCACGGAATCGATGCTGCTGGAGAGTATCAGCAGTCTGTCCTGCACGACCATTCTGATCACCCAGAAGATCAGCTCGACGATCCGGGCGGACCGAGTACTGCTGCTCGGTGACGGACAGCTGATTGCCCAGGGCAATCATGAACAGCTGCTGCAGGAGTCGGAGCTGTACCGCCAAATCTATGCATCCCAATTTGGAGAGGAGGAACCCGGCCGTGTGGAAAGTATTCACTGATCCTTTTCGTATCCCCAGACCACCGGCAGTGGCGGCCGAGGAGCCGGGTGATACTCCCCAGCGCACTCCCGCAGCAGGCAAAAGGCGGCGGGCCAAAGACTGGAAAGGCACGCTTGCACGCATCTGGAACTATTTGTCCCATCGCCGGGCCAAGCTGTTTCTCGTGCTGTTCATGGTACTGCTGACTTCGGCATTAACTCTGCTCGGACCGTATCTGGTCGGCGTAGCGATCGATGATTTTCTGGAACAAAATGCAGGCAGGCAGTGGATCTGGTTCCTCGCGGGCTTGGCGGTTGTATACCTTCTCAACTCGCTCACCTCCTGGCTGCAGAACGTATGGATGATCGAGATTGCCCAGGAGACGGTCTACCGAATGCGGTCGGATCTGTTCTCGCATTTGCACCGGCTGCCAATTCCGTTCTTCGGGAAAAGGCAGCAGGGGGAGCTGATGAGCCGGGTAACCAATGATATCGAGAATGTCAGCTCCACACTGAACAGCTCGGCGATCCAGATTTTCTCCAGTGTGCTGACGCTGATCGGGACGCTGGGGGTAATGCTGTGGCTGAGTCCACTGCTGACCCTGCTGACCTTTGTCGTCGTGCCGCTGATGGCACTGGGGATGCGCTGGATTACCCGGCGCACCGGTCCGCTGTTCCGGGAACGGCAGCGCAATCTGGGGGAGCTGAACGGTTATATTGAGGAGACGCTGTCCGGGGAGAAGATTATCAAGGCATTTGCTCAGGAGCAGCGGGTTGTTGGCGAGTTTGGCGAGCGCAATGACAAGATACGATTCTCCGGATTCTGGGCGCAGACGATCTCAGGATTTATTCCCAAGCTGATGAATGGACTCAATAATCTGAGCTTTGCCCTGATCGCGGGCGCAGGAGGACTGCTGGCGATTCGCGGCGCGATTACGGTTGGAGTGATTGTCATTTTCGTGGAATATGCCCGTCAATTCACCCGCCCGCTGAATGATCTGGCGAACCAGTGGAATACGCTGCTGTCCGCGATTGCCGGAGCCGAGCGGGTATTCGAGATTATGGATGAAGATGTGGAAGAATCCGATGAGCAGCAGGCGGTTGAAGTGAAGCAGATCCGCGGAGAAGTGGAGTTCTGTGATGTGTCCTTTGGCTATGATGCCGGAGAGGGACGAAGTACCCTGCAGCATATTTCCTTCCGGGCAGAGCCGGGTGAGATGATTGCTCTCGTCGGACCGACCGGTGCCGGTAAGACGACACTGATTCAGCTGATTTCGCGTTTCTATGATGCGGATGAAGGTATCATTACAGTCGATGGACAGGACATCAAGCAGCTGCGCCGGGCGAGTCTGCGTGAACATATGGCCTTTGTGCTGCAGGATTCCTTTCTGTTCGAAGGCACAATTATGGATAATATCCGTTATGGACGGCTGGAAGCGACAGATCAAGAGGTGGAGCAGGCAGCGGTGATGGCCAATGCAGACAGCTTTATCTGTCGTCTGCCGGATGGCTACCAGCATCATCTGGGCCGTGACGGTGGCGGCATCAGCCAGGGACAGCGTCAGCTGCTCACGATTGCGCGCGCCATGCTGGCGGACCCGGCGATCCTGGTTCTCGATGAAGCCACGAGCAGCATCGATACCGTCACCGAGATCCGAATTCAGGAGGGGCTACAGCGCCTGATGGAAGGCCGGACCAGTTTTGTCATTGCCCACCGCCTGAACACAATCCGTTCGGCCGATCAGATTCTGGTCCTGCGTGACGGACAGATTATGGAAAAGGGTTCCCACGAGCAGCTGCTGGAGCAGGGGGGATTCTACAGCGATCTGTTCCATAGTCAACTGAAGGTCTCTTCCTGACCTGCTGAACTAGAGCATATTGGATGCTCATGATTATGCCTGTAGCTGTAATTCTGTAATTGTAGTCGTTTGTATATTCATGTAAATAAAAGAACGCCCTGTCATCGACAGAGCGTTCTTTTTGGTATGTTCTATGTGTGTACGTTGCAGATCTTATTGCTATCGTGGCCAATTCTTAAGACTGCGGCGGCTGGTATCCTGTAGGCTGCACAGCCGGTGTAGGAGAAGCCATAGGTTCACGTGCTGGTGGAGGATTCTGTCTCAGCCACTCGATCTGTTGCATTACATCATGTTCAGCTTGCTGATTCCAGTCGCGTACCATACGCGGAATGAGGAACAGATCAATCACAATCCAGACAAACAAAGGAAAACCGGTTAGCAGTGTCAGACCAAGAAACAGTCCGCTTGCATCTTTATTGAACTCTGAAGTGAATACAAGGCCGAAATAAGCAGCCATCGCCAGTAAGAATAAAACAAGCTGGATAATTGCACTGACTGTGCGTCTCAGATAAAAACGGTGTATCCCCAGATGTCCGCCAATTAGCATCAGGTAGGATAATGCCAGAGATTTCTCCCTGGGCCGTAGTTCCGAGTTGAGCAGCATCAGTTCCTGCGGTGATAGTTCGTATCTTGTCAGCATATCGGAATCAGTAGTTGTAACTTGGCGGCGAGATTGGCTTTTGAATTAGAATCTGATCGATGATATTGCTCTCTACATAAGCATTGCGTTCTTTTACCCAGGTATGCAGCAAGAATGCATCCACAACCCACCATACGCCTGTTACGATCATGCCTACACCTGTCAGCGACAGAATCAACTGGGTTACCGCTGTTCCGATTTTACCCATGTAGAAACGGTGACCGCCAAAAATACCAAGGAAGTACCACAGTACATAGGCAACAACCATGTTTTTGCCGTACGTTTTTACTTCCGACTCGAGCAGCATCAGTTCGCGTGCGTCCAACTGACTTTTGCGCTGCATGTTATAACTCATTCCCATACGTAACCCCTCGATTTCTAAATGTAGTAGCGCCTTCCAATAACAATGACATTTTAACAACAATATGAAATATAATCTACCATCTTCTACGGGATGAGCTGGAATCAGGTTACAACAAATTTGTAAAAATCAACCTATATATATTTGTCTGGCCGCTGAAACGGAGCCGTTATTCATTTATATGGACGTAAAAAAACCAGAATCCAAAAGCAATACTTCTGCGGATTCTGGCAGGTAGGTTCAGTATTTAGTTAATTCTCGATTACATATGTCTTCACAAACGAAGGTCTTGGGAAAATGGAAGGCTGCTGCACATCAATGCCTTCTTCGGTATTCCGTTTGCGATGGGCGTGACTGTAGGCCTGCGATTCCTGCCAGGCAGTAAAGTTCTCCTCTGCATCCCAAAGCGTCAAAATCACATACGTATCATCATCCAGCGGACGCAGTACACGAATGCCGACAAAGCCCGGTTCGTCCTCCACTTTACGTGCCCGATTCATAAAGCGTGCTTCAAAAGCGGACCGTCCGTCAGCGGTCACCGGGATATTGTTGAGCACGGCATAACCGCCGCCAATAATGCCGCTGCTGTCGAGTATTTCATAGCGGAATGTATTTTCAGAAGGAATATCAACAGGCAGAATCTCGTCAATCTCCATTACATAGCGGGTCTCGCCATTATGGTGCATCTCCACCGCATTTGGCAGATGGGCAGCCTCGGGAAATTGATCATGAATATTGCGTGAGCTTAGATAAATGTACATCGAATCACCCTTCCACAGTTAATGACTGAATCCTGATAAAAACTTGATAATTCCAATGTAGCATAGATACCACCTTTACAGATCACTGTAAAACAAGCCTGTTATCTACATACCCGGCGATTATACAGGCTAACCGGGCATCTAACCAGAGCAGGCTTACCCAGATAAGACGGCATGATCATTCTAGTATAAAGGATTGGTGAATATGAATCATTATATGCTGGCTACCCGGCAGCTGACTCGCAAGTTCGGCCGGGAAACGGTAGTCCGGGATGTCTCCCTGAACGTTAAGTATGGCAGTGTGTACGGTCTGCTCGGCCCCAATGGCGCAGGCAAATCGACAACCCTCAAAATGCTGACCGGTCTGCTGACTCCAACTTCCGGAGAGATTCTCTTTGACGGACATCCATGGAGCCGCAGGGATCTGGCCCAGATCGGTGCGCTGATTGAATCACCGCCGCTGTACACGAATCTGACCGCCTACGAAAATCTGAAAGTGCAAAGCATTCTGCTGGGTCTTGAAGATACACGCATCCATGAAGTACTGGATATTGTGGATTTGAAAAACACCGGCCGCAAAAAAGCCGGCCAATTCTCGATGGGGATGAAACAGAGACTCGGCATCGCTATGGCTCTGCTCAACCATCCCCGGCTGCTTATTCTGGATGAACCGACCAATGGGCTGGACCCGATTGGTATCCAGGACCTGCGAGAACTGATTCGATCGTTCCCCCAGGCGGGCATCACCGTGATTTTATCCAGCCATATCCTGTCTGAAGTGGAGTTGATTGCAGACCATATCGGTATTATTAGCGACGGGCAGCTGGGATACCAGGGGGAGATTGATCCGGGACAGGATCTGGAGCAGTTATTTATGCAGGTGGTGCAGTCTGTCCGTATGAACAGGGAGGCGGTATTATGATCCGCTGCCTGCGCTCCGAACATCTCAAGTTCAGACGGTCCTTTTTACGTAAACTACTACTTCTTATTCCTGTGCTCAATCTGCTCGTTTCCTTTTTGATGAACCCGATTTATATAGTGACCAATACGTTCAACTGGTGGTCCATTTTCTTTATACCGTTAACGGCGGCGCTGTTATGCGGATTGTCCCACCAGAAGGAGCAGCGGGCAGTCAATTATAACCGGATTTTCTCGCTTCCGGTATCGCTGTCACGTATCTGGTATGGCAAGGTATTCGTGATCGCTATCTATATGCTGTTGATGCTGCTGGTTTTTGAAATGCTGTTATTCATTCTGCAGCTGATTTTTCCATCGGCTATCCGGTTGTCCCATACGCTGCTGGCGGTAGGGCTGCTGTGGATGGGAAGTTTATGGCAGATTCCATTTTGCCTCTGGCTGTCACGCAGATGGGGATGGATCGGTACATTGGTGGTCCATGTGATGGTGGGATTGGTGCTGGGTATCTATGCAGCACCGCTGGGTTGGTGGTGGCTCAATCCATGGAGCTGGTCGATCCGTATGATGTGTCCTGTGATCGGAGTGCATCCGAACGGTGTACCGTTGACTGCCGGTGATCCGCTATGGAATGCGGCGGTTATTCCTGCAGGACTGCTGCTTTCTGTAGGTTTTTTTCTGATTCTACTGCTATGGACCGGATCTGTTTTTGCCGGACAGGGGCGTACTGCTGCTGTACAACGGGAGGTGAGCTGAGATGGCTGCATTATGGCGCTGCCTGTATGCCGATTATTACAAATCCAGACATACCCCATTTCTGTGGATGCATATCGGTCTGCCGCTCGTATGGGCGATCGTCTATCTGCTGTATGTACACGGGCGTTCTCCGGTGCTGGTCAGCCTGTATACCGGCTATATGGAAATATTGGGTGTGGCTATGCCCCTGGTGTCCGGTATCATCTGCGGGATGGTAAGCATGCAGGAAGAGCAGGCCGGGCAGTTTCAGAATATGCTGGTGAGCAGCCCGGTCAAAGAGACGGCTTATCTGAGCAAGCTGCTGTTTGTATGGGGAAGCGGCAGCCTGGCGATTCTGCTGGCAGCTGTGCTGCTGGGAGTCGGTGCGACGTTTGTATTGAGGATGGAGCGGCTGCCTTATGATACTTTCCTATGGGGAGCCGTCTATCTATCGGTCAGCAGTGTTATATTCTATATAATCCATTTATGGGCCGGTTTTACATTCGGTATAGGGGCATGTATGATCATCGGAGGCGTGGGTACACTCGTTGCTGCACTGATGATTACGAGCGTTGGCGATGCGGTCTGGCACTACATCCCATGGGGATGGGGAGTGCGTATGGTGGACAGTACCGCACTGCTTCGACTAGGTACGCTCACCGGCGAGATGAGAACGTATGTGGAGGGTGATGTACAGATCGGCTGGTTATGGATCATCCTGTCCACCGCTGTCATAGGCATAATGAGCCTGATCTGGTTCCACAGCTGGCAGGGCAGCAGACATGCGGAATGAGAATCGCTGGATACTTCATTACAGTAGAGAGGAGGATTATCATGTTCAAAATACTGGCGATCGATGATGATCGTGATATTCTGGCGCTTATTCGCAATATTTTGCAGCGCGATCAGCATCTGGTCAGTGTGCGGGATCAAGCCCATCAGCTGACGGTAGAGGATGTGCAGGGATATGATCTGATACTGCTTGATGTGATGATGCCGCAGCTGGACGGGTTTGAATTTTGCCGGTTGATTCGCAGTGCCGTGGACTGTCCGATTCTTTTCCTCACGGCCCGCTCGGAAGAGGAAGCGATCGTGGAAGGGCTGCTGACCGGAGCGGATGACTATCTGACCAAGCCATTCGGCGTCAGGGAGCTAAGCGCCAGGGTGAATGCCCATCTGCGCCGGGAACGACGGGAGAAGCACCCCTCCCGGCAGCAGATCGGCAGCCTTGACTTTGATTTTGACATGAAGCAGATCTGGTTGGGGGAGAATCTTCTTCCTCTGACCAAAAATGAATATAAAATATGCGAGTATCTGGCGCGCAACCGGAATCGTGTATTTACGAGAGAAGAGATCTATGATGCGGTGTACGGTATGGATGGTCAGGCCCTGCATTCCACCATTACCGAATTCATCCGCTCGATCCGCAAAAAATGCAAAGAACACGATGTGATGCCGATTACCACAGTCTGGGGTGTAGGGTACCGATGGCAATAACTCGTCAGAAAAGAAAAACCACGCTGCGCCGTGAACTATTTAAATACCTGACTTCTCTGGGCAGCAGCGTCATTATTATTTTCGCCCTGTATATGCTGCTGACTTCGATGGCGATTCAGGCCGGTTGGGTGCTGCCGGCCAACTATAGCGAGCAGATGATCAGGCAGGAGCGGGACAGGCTGCAGACAGCAGATTCGATTAGTGCGGACATGCTCCCGATAGGCTCCAAATATGTAGTGTTGGACAAAAAAAGCCGTGCACCGCTGTATGGCAATATGGATGATGCAGAGATCCGGCTGGCTGTTCAGCTGGTCAGCGGACAGTCCTCTGCCTATTACAGACAGAAAGTGTATACGCTGATTGAGCGGGAAAATGATGACTGTGTGCTGCAGTCCGACTTGCGTGCACAGTTCCGTTCACCGTACCTGCGAACCCATTTCCCCAACTATGAGTTGACCGGCAATGTGCTGCTGGTCGTCGCCATACTGCTTGTTTGTTTTATCATTACTACGATCTTTGCCAACCGGCTCCGAAGCAGTCTCGGGGCGTTAACCCGGATTACGCATCATATTCAGAATCAGAATCTGGATTTTACAGAGAAGCCGCTTGGAATCAAGGAATTTGACGATGTGGCCCACTCGCTGATAGATATGAGGGAGGCCCTCAAGCAATCGCTGGAGACCCAGTGGAAGACGGAAAAAACCAAGCAGGAACAAATTGCCGCGCTTGCTCATGACATCAAGATTCCGGTCACGATTATCAAAGGCAATGCCGAGCTATTGTCACTATCGGAGCAGGATGAGGAGCAGCAGATGTATACACGTTATATTCTGAGTGCAGGCGACAAGATCGAGCAGCATATGCGTATGCTGATTATGATGTCCAGAGCAGAGAATATGCTGACTTTGAATAAAAAGGCAGTCTCGCTGGAGGAATGGATCGGGGAGCTGCTTGATGATACCGAAGCATATGCAGGCAGCAGGGATATCCGGGTACAGCAGCAGATCGACTGCTCCAAAGTGGCCGTTTACCTGGACCCGCAGCTGCTGCATCGGGCCCTGATGAATATTATTGCCAATGCACTGGATCATACTCCCGATGGCACCGGTATGGATCTCACGATTCACTATACAGGTCAGCAGCTCACCTTCACCATCACAGACAGCGGCCCCGGCTTTACCCGAGAAGCGCTGGAAAAGGCAACAGAGCTGTTCTACCGCGGCGACAAAAGCCGTACAACCAGCGGTCACTACGGTATGGGATTAACGTTTGCCGACTATGTAATCAAGCTGCACCAAGGTACACTGCAGCTGCAAAATGATCTGACAACCAAGGGCGGCAGAGTCATAGTGAGCCTGCCGGTGGACAGCACTAACGCGGATCATAGTATAGCGGATTAGGCAGTTAAGGCAGGGACTGCTTTTCTCTGCCAGTCAGGACGTATTGCTAACAGGAATGTACACAAGTGTAAGCAGCTAATATTTAGAAATGTTAAGCAAATAGAATTTGGTAAACCATTTATTTGTTGGTAATTACAACCATGTTAAGGAGTGTCTACCGAAATGTCTTCTTCACTGTTAAAGTCTGATCTACAAAAGCTTCATCTACATACCGGGCGTATTACTGCCCTCGACCAGCTCAGAGGGTTTGCGCTCTTGGCTATTTTTCTCGTTAATCTGAATCGGCTCGGCGGCATAAATAAGGATACCATGTTCTGGACTTACTCCAGTTTTTCATTGTCCGATCGTTTTTTTGAAGTGATTTACATTATTTTCGGCAATAGCTCACGTCCACTTTTTGCTTTCATGTTTGGTATCACAATGGTCATTATGTATGATCATGCAGTTCAGCGTCACATCAATCCCTATTTGATTTTATTCAGACGAATGTTGATTCTGCTGTTGATTGGAACAGCTCATTATGTATGGATATGGGATGGAGATATTTTGTTCATGTATGCTATGGACGGGTTGATGCTTTTGCTTTTTATATCCATGTCAGCCTGGCCACTGTTTTTGTTTGGATTGCTGGCCGTCTCCCTATCTCAACCTGCACCTGTACCTGTTTCTGTATTTGTGGATGGGATGGATATGGAACTGTGGACGTATTTTCCTTATCTTGCTGCAAAGAGCCCATGGTTTCTAAAACCGTTAATATGGCTGCATCCCGATTTTTCCTTCGAATTCGGCAATGCCATGCAGCATTTGAGTTTTTTCTTGTTCGGTATGTCGGCTTATCGTGCCAAATTATTTCATTTCAGACATGGTATTCTCACCGGGATCATCGGTGTGTCCTTATTAATTATCGGAATATGGGGAAAGTATCAAATATTCAGTCCATATAATTTCGAGTGGTTAAACCTCTCTCTTTTCTGGGAATTCTCGGTTTCGATTGGTTTTGTATTCATCTTCCTGTTTCTTTCTTCTTCGGGCAGATTATCCTGGATGGTCCAACCTTTTGCCTGGATTGGTCGAATGAGCCTGACGAATTATTTGCTGCAATCGGTAGTGTTCTCTTCCATTTTCGTGGGAGGAAGTATGGCTTTGCTGGGAAAAATTTCTTTTGTCCCCCCAATTCCGTTCGCGGCACTGGTTCCAATCGGACTTTTCTTTTTTGCGCTTCAGATTGGGCTCAGCAAGCTGTGGCTGCAGCATTTTGCATATGGTCCTGTCGAATGGCTCTGGCGCGCCGGAACCTACTGGAATATTCCGCAGATGCGCAGACGCAGGAGCGAAACAGCGGATTCGAGACCGCATACTTAAAAAGATAATTGGACAACCGAATGATTCGTACAAAATATGCGCAGAAATTAGTCGTTTTACTTTTTTTGGGTTACACTTTAATTATGATATAAAGTGACAAATAGTCGGAGAAGATATCGAATGACCTGTCATGCATTTTTGCATTCAAATGGGGTCTCGATAGGCTGGCATGCAAGTGCTGAATGATATGCTATACTAAATAAACCGATTAGAGAACACGGTATTGGAAGTAATAAATCCATGTTCCGGATGAAGCACTGAAGGAGGAAATCTATGAATTCCAGATATTTGGCGGGGATCTCGCTGGCAATCATGGCGGTTGGATTTATTATCACGCTGTTTTTGCCGGATACCCTGCTGGTCAAGATTATTCAGGGAGGCTTTGAGGCGGGACTCGTCGGGGGGATTGCGGACTGGTTCGCGGTTACCGCATTGTTCCGTCATCCGCTCGGTCTGCCTATTCCGCATACATCCTTACTGACCCGTAACCGGGACAAAATTATCCGTTCGCTGATCTCAGCGATGGAGAATGAGCTGTTGAACAAAGAAAGTATTGAAGCCAAGCTTCGTCATTTCAAATTGTTCCCTTTTGCCGTCTCTGCAATTACACGCCAATTGGGTAAAAAAACGATCCGGCGCGAGCTGATTGATCTGGTCATTCCGCCGATCAGCCGTATTCCGCTGGAGCCGGTATCCCGGTTTATTGCGACGGGTCTGGCCGATTATGCCCAGAAAGCAGATCTGCAGGCGGCAGGCAACAAAGTACTCACCCATGCGCTGACTGAGCGATACGATGAGAAAGCGCTGGATCATATCCTGAAGCAGGTACATGAATGGGCGCTACGTCCGGCGAGCCGCGACAAGCTGGGCGAGATCGCCAGCGAACAGCTCGAGAATATTAATCTGGGCGGACTCAAAGGATTTGCTTTCCAGGCGTTTGCCGGTATGATGAATGCCGAGAGCCTGGGCGGAATTCTGCAAAATATTTTGCTGTCTACCGTCAGCAATCTGCAGCAGGAAGACAGCGAATACCGGGAGTCCATTTTGCGCGAAGTGCGTG
The DNA here is from genome assembly GCF_000971965.1 of Paenibacillus wulumuqiensis. GTDB lineage: Bacteria > Bacillota > Bacilli > Paenibacillales > Paenibacillaceae > Saccharibacillus > Saccharibacillus wulumuqiensis. The sequence goes on along the minus strand of NZ_KQ040795.1, from coordinate 237,650 downwards.
TGCAGATGTTCCAGGTGGTAGATGAAGAGAACAACTGGGACCGCATCAAGGATTGGACGCGGGCTACACTTGAAGGCGATGCAGCCAACGTATTCATGATGGAACGTCTGGAAGAGCTGCGCGGCATGATCGTCGGTATGCTGGAACGGGAACGCGACAGCGGTGGACGCCATCTGTTTATCATGTACCGCTCGATTATCCGTGATCTGAGCAAGGACCAGGAGAAGATCGATGCCTGGGAAGAACGTCTGCTGCAGGGAATTATCAGTGTCGTTGGACGCAACCATTACCGTCTCGGCCAGCTGGTCAAAGAAAATCTCGATCAGATGGACAACGATACACTGGTGCATATGCTGGAAGAGAAAGTCGGCAACGATCTGCAGTGGATTCGCGTCAATGGCGCGATCTGTGGATTTATCGTCGGTCTGATTCTGACCATTGTGCAGCTGCTGGTGGCATAACGGCAGGTTTTGTACTCATTACACATTCAAGCATCGAAGACTATTCGCATTCGTCGATACCAAAAGGCACTCCATCTCATCATGGAGTGCCTTTTTTGTGCCATTTATTTATATCATCAAAAGGAATCTCGTCTTATTTATTCACAAATAGGGCTATTTACAAATACAGATCTGCTCCACGGCTGTCCAGCCTCGCGTCAGTGTATTTAGTGTATATTGTCGCTTCACTTCGACGAGTGCTTTTGGGAGAACAGCAGCGCTTCGTAAGGCTGCAGCTGCACCTGCTTGCCGGACAGAATAGCTGACGGGTCGGCGCCCCGGTCCGGATGGGTGTGCAGCATCAGTTCGGCATTGGCCAGCGAATCGGCATCCGGCAGCCGGAAGTCGGCCGGGGAAGAGGAGAAGTTCAGCACGATCAGCCAGCGGTCTTCTTTGCCTGCACGGGTATAGGCGTAGATCTGCTCATCCTCCGGCAGAATGTCTTCATAATTGCCATACACCAGCGTCTTGTGCTGTTTGCGGATACGGATGATCTCCCGGTAAAAGTTCAGGATGGAATCCGGATCATCCTGCTGCTGCCGGACGTTAATCTCCCGCGTATTCGGATTAACCGGCATCCAGGGCTCGCCGGTAGAGAAGCCGCCATTTGGTCCATCTTCCCACTGCACCGGCGTACGGGCATGGTCTCTGGACTTGGTGTAGATACGCTGCATGATCTCCTGCTCGTCGTCACCATGTTCTTCAACCCTTTGCCGGTAATAGATTTTGGCCTGCTGCTCAGTAAAGTCGTCGATCGTCCGCAGATGCTGCGCATTGGTCATGCCAATCTCGTCACCCTGGTAAATGTAGGGCGTGCCCTGCATGGTCATGAGGAACATGGCCAGCAGTTTGGCCGATTCCTTGTGATACTTATCGGCATCGCCCAGATAAGAGACGAGCCGGGCGTGGTCATGGCTGCTCAGATAGACGCCGATCCATCCTTTGCCATACAGATTGCGGTTCCAGTCGCCCATGATTTTTTTGAGATCCTGCAGCGTCCATGGCTGGTACTGCCACAGATCATTGGTGACGGTATCGATTTTGGAAGCTTCCATCATCAATACCATATCCAGTTCCTGGCGGTCGGGGTGGGTATACAGCGCAGCTTCATCGGTACCGATCCCCGAAGGCTCACCGGCTGTGAAGATGGAATAATGGGCAAATACATCCTCATACAGCTCATGCAAATACTCATGCACCCGCGGCCCTTCCTTGAAGTACTGCTCGGCGTTAGCCTGCCGCCGCTCGGTATCATCCGTATTCGGGAAACGGGTATCCTTGGAGATACTGTTCACCGCATCGATCTGGTAGCCGTCAATGCCTAGCTTAAGCCAGTGATGCATGATGTCCTTCATCTCCTGGCGTACTCTCGGGTTCTCCCAGTTCAGATCCGGTTCTTTCTTGTGATAGGAATGCAGGTAGTACTGCTTGGTGGTCTCATCGTATTCCCACATCGATTCACCCAGATAGGAGATCCAGTTGCTCGGCGGCCCGCCATCCGGCGCCGGATCGCGCCAGAAGTAGTAATCCCGGTATGGACTATCTACCGAGGAGCGGGATTCGAGGAACCATGGATGTTCATCCGAAGTATGGTTGATGATCATATCCATAATCATTTTCATATCCCGCTTATGGACCTCGTGAATGAGCTGCTTCAGGTCGTCCAGTGTGCCAAAGACCGGATCAATGCTGTAAAAATCCTTGATGTCATAACTGTAATCCGCATTGGGGGAAGGGTGGACCGGCGAGATCCATACCACATCAACCCCCAGTTCCTTGAGGTAATCCAGTCTGGAGATCACGCCCGGGATATCGCCAATGCCGTCTCCATTGCTGTCCTGAAAGCTGCGAAGGTATACTTCGTACACGATACTCTCTTTCCAGTATTCCGGATTAATCACTGTGTTCATATGAGTTCTCCTATTCATCAGAAGTAATAAGATCTTGTTAGGCAAGGCAAGTACTTATTAATACATAACCGGGCTCGTACTGGATTATACAGGGATTCAGGAAAATAATGGATTGAATACCAGGTTAAAATCACTGTGGCTCGGCAACACACTGATAGCTTCCCCGTCAGAACTGCAGTGCGTATTGAACACAGCAAAGAACCTGCCATTGCCGGAGCAAGCAGGTTCTATACATATGATTTTTGGTACATTTTCTGCAAAGACATGGCTGTGGTTTCCCCGATTCCGATTAGTTATCCAAAATGGACAGACCGCGGAATACGAGCGACTCATACGGATGCAGGGTAACCGTACGGTTGGCTCTCGCATCCTCGGCAGCCTGCCGGGAATGATCGCCATGTGTGCTGATAATCAGCTCGGCGTTCTCCAGTCTGCCAGACAGCTGCTCGGTAAGCTCCAGCTTCGCCTCCGAACGGGAGAAGTTCAGGATGATCATCCAGTGCTCATCATTCCACTCTCGGGTATAGGCGAAGATCTGCTTGTGATCGGAAATAATACATTCGTACTTGCCGTACATCAGCGCAGAGCTTTCCTTGCGAATATGAATCAGCTTGCGGTACAGATGGAAGATAGAGTCCGGATTGTCCTGCTCTGCCTTCACATTGATCTCTGCTGCATTGGAGTTCACCGGCATCCACGGCTGATGAGCGGAGAAGCCTGCATATTCGCTGTCATCCCACTGCATCGGCGTCCGGGCATTGTCACGGGCTTTGGCCCGGATTCGCTTCATGATGACTTCCGGATCTTCGTCGTATTGTTCGATCATCTTCTTGTAATACATCCGGGCTTGCTGTTCGGTCACGTCCTCGATACTGTGCAGATGCTCCGCATTGGTCATGCCAATCTCGTCTCCCTGGTAGATGTGCGGCGTACCGCGCAGAGTGAGCAGGAAAATGCCCAGCATTTTGGCGGATTCCTCACGATATTGCCCTTCGTCGCCCAGATAGGAGACGAGACGTGGGTGATCGTGGTTGCTCAGGTAGATGCCCATCCACCCTTCGCCGTACAGATCCTTTTGCCATTTGGCGATGATTTCCTTGAGCTCATGCAGCTCCCATGGTTTGCTTTTCCACATATCCTGCGGATCATCGCATATTTTGGACGCTTCAATCATCAGAATAATATTCAGTTCCTCCCGGGCAGGGTTGGTATAGGCTTTGACATCATCAAGGGTGACGTCGGATGCTTCACCCGTAGTGAAGATATCGTAGTGCGAGAATACTTCTTTATACATCTCATTCAGATACTCGTGAATATGAGGACCATTTTTATAAAATTCCGCGGAATTGGCCTGCATCTTGCCGGTATCTGTCGCGTCAGGGAAGCTGGTATCCTTGGAAATGGCATTGACCGCATCGATTCGGTATCCGTCGATGCCCAGATCGAGCCAGTAGCGCATCGCCTTGTGCATCTCCTGCCGAACCTTGGGGTTATCCCAGTTCAGATCAGGCTGCTTGACCCCGTAGGAATGTAGGTAATACTGACTGGTCTGTTCATCCAGCTGCCACATGGAATCCCCGAGAAAGGAAGTCCAGTTATTCGGCGGACCGCCGTCAGGTGCCGGATCACGCCAGAAATAATAATCCCGGTACGGATTGTCCCGGGAAGAACGGGATTCCTGGAACCAGGGATGATCGTCCGAGGTATGATTAATGACCAGATCCATGATCAGTCGCATATCCCGCTGGTGCACTTCATGCAGCAGCTGCTTCCAGTCGTCCAGCGTGCCGTATTCCGGGTTGATATCATAATAGTCCGTAATATCGTAACCATAATCCGCGTTGCTGGTCGGGTAGACCGGAGTCAGCCAGAGAATATCGATGCCCAGATCGTGAAGATAATCCAGCCGGGAAATGATGCCCTGAATATCGCCGATACCATCACCACTGCTATCCATAAAGCTGCGCGGATAAATTTCGTAAATTACACTTTCTTTCCAGAATTCCGGTTTCATGATTTTCTTCATAACAGTTCTCCTGTTCCAACGCAAGAATGATTTCTATATTTATAAGGGACAAAATCTCGATTGTGTAATATAGGATTGTAGACAACGTCTATAATACATACCCGCATAGTGCTTACAGAAATCCCGCAACTGGGAAAAGATAAGTGAAAAAACGTGCACCACCCTGGTCAGTCACTTGCTGTCGGTTCGGGGTAATAGAATAGGGAGAGTTACAGGGAAGGGGAACGCTATCATGATACAAGCTGAAGTCATTCCATCTGAACAAGGGTGGAAGTGGTACCGTCTGGAGGATAGCAGTCATTTGATTGAACATCCCGCTTTTGACGAACGTATCCGGAAATGGGCATCCGACAGTCTGATGTGCCGTCACAATCACATTTCGACCAGTTCGCATATGGAGGGCACTCGCATGATGAGCGGTACGCTGACAGCCAAATTAACGGACGAGCCTCATGACAGCTGGCTGCTTCATTATTATATTTCCGGTGACAAGTTGGTGACGGTAGGCGATACGAGCTGGCTGGTGCATCAGGTGGAGCCGCAGGAATGGGAAGCATATATTGGCGGGATGCCCAGACCGGTAGAGGGATTTTTATTTATTATGAATTCCTTTATCAGGGCATTGTTCGCACGGATGGATGAGATCGAGGTGGATCTGATCGATATTGAAGAACGGATGCGAAGAAGCAACGGCAGCCGCCTGCTGCGTGAAATTATCGATCTGCGCAATCAGCTGACCCGCTGGAATCTGCATACTGTGGCTCTGCGGGAGATAGAGTACGGTGTGGAAGAGACGTTTCCCGAGATTATTGACCACTCGGAGACTTACCGGATTCTGCGCATCTATCTCAAGCGCATCCGGATGCTCCAGCAAAATTACGAGCATGAGATTGATACCCTGCTGAAGGTCGATGATAATATTGCCAATTACCGCTCCAATACGATTATGAAGACACTGACCGTGTTCACCGTGCTGTTGACACCGATGACGGCTCTCGGCGCCATCTGGGGCATGAACTTCAAAAATATGCCCGAGCTGGACTGGCAGTGGGGATATGCAGGTGCGCTGGGTCTAATTTTCGGACTTACGCTGGTTACTTATCTGTGGCTGCGCAGTACCGGTCTGACCGGCGATATTCTCAATATGGATATGAGCCGTGAGCAGAACAAGGACCTGCGCAAATAAATCGTTTTACTACCCGGCAGGACTGCTTTTTGGAGAGGAGCCGGTGCAGCTGTCTCAGACGCTTTTTGCCAAGGCGTCCTGTTGGCATGCTCATTTTCCAAATTCCATCTGGGCTGTAAACAATTGCATTGCTTGTTCCGATAATGAATAAATTGTTGCCATTTGTAACATTTATCGAGTTGTTCAGTCATTTGTTAGATGGTAACGTACATATAGTCTGGGCAGACATACAGGAATAATTTCCAGAATCCAGGCGATACAATGTTGGGAGTCTTAAGTTACAGGACATCATGGATGAGACAAAAATGGTAACCCGTACCTAATAAAAAGATAAACGGGAGAGTAACTTTATCCGCACAGGGGCTGTCTAATATATAGGCAGGGATAATGGGACAAGTACAGTTAATCAGGGGACAAGGGGATGACAAAGTGAAAAAGCAAATCAGTTCAGCGCTGTTGGCAGCAGCATTAGTAGTCAGTGGAGGCGTACATACACCTTCTGCAGATGCAGCAGCACCTATCAAGATTACCGTGAATGGGGTTCCGCTGGTCACCGACCAGGCACCGGTAATGTCCGGCTCTCGGACCATGGTACCACTGCGAGGCGTTTTTGAAGCACTGAATGCCAAAGTACTGTGGAAGCAAAGCACCAAAACCGTCACAGCAGTCAAAGGCGCAACCACCGTTGTGCTGCCGGTAGGCTCCACCCGTGCGACGATCAATGACAAATTGACCGCCATGGATGTACCGGCCAAAGTCATCAAAGGAAGAGTTATGGTACCGCTGCGTTTTGTGACTGAAGCAATGGGCAGTAAAGTCGGCTGGAATAAAGCCACGCAGACCGTAAGCATTACCACCAATACACCGACCAAAACCACACCGGTAACGCCTGCTCCATCGACAGGCTCCGTATCGCCGGTGTCCTATGTGAATGCCAGCGTAATTGGACAGCAGGGCAACGGCAGCGATCTGCAGATTGCTTTCCCGGCTTCTGCGAGCGTATCCGCTGTTAGCCAGTATCGTATTCTGGTCGTCAAATCTACCAATATGAATTCGTTCAGTCTGGCGTCCGCACAGGCGGTGCCTGCAGCCAACTATCAGGTTGTACCCAAAGGCAGCAGCAATTATACCATTACACTGCTTCCGCAATCACGGGATACAGACGGCGCGCTGATCCAGAAAAATGTCGGCTATCGTGTCTATGTACTCGCGGTCGGCAACCCGGGCTATACGAGTGCGCTGACCATGGCACAGACTGTAACCAATCTGGGCAGCACCGTATCCGCATCCGCGACGCCGGGCGATGTGAAAGCGAGCGATGTAGCGGATAACGGAGACGGACGCGATCTGTCCGTATCATTCAGCAAAGTATCGGACGAGAGCAAAGTGTCTTCCTATCGCATCTTTGTCGTTCCTTCCAGCAGTGCAAGCAGCTTCAACGTATCCGAAGCAGGCAAAGTAAACAGCGACAACTATACCAGTGTGAGCAAGGATGGTTCCAACCATACCGTACGCCTGAAGTCCACCGCACGGGATACCAATGGCAAGTTACTGACAGAAGGTGTCTCTTATACCGTATTTGTTACAGCAGTGAGCAGTAGTGGAGATACACTCGGTCTGTCCGCAGCTTCCGGTTCACTGACACTGGGCAAAGGGGTGGATGCACCGTCCATTACCAAAGTATCCGATGTGGGCAACAATGGCGATGCACGCGATCTTCAGGTCTCTTTTGACAAAATTGCCAATGAATCGAGAATCAGCGGCTATCGTGTGTTCGTCGTGCGCAGTACCAATTCCGGCGACTTTGATCTGGAAAAAGCAAGTGCGCTGAATTCCAACCGGTATATGGATGTATCCAAAACTGGCAGCGACCGCGAAGTCACCCTGTCCGCTTCGCTCAAGGACAATAACGGCGACAATATCAAAAATGATGTCTCTTACCGTGTATTCGTGATGTCCAGAGGAACAGGCTCCTACAGCAATTCCCTGTCTTCCGCTTCTTCGACCATCACCCTCTCATCCAGCAGCAAAACCGTAGGCAGCACCAACGGTGTAAGTGCCAGTGATGTGAGTGATTATGGAGACGGACGCGATCTTCAGGTATCCTTTAACAAAGCAGGCGACGAGAATCTGGTCAGCCAGTATCGTATTCTGGTCGTCAAAGCAGGCGATTCCAGCAACTTTACCCTGACCAAGGCTCAGAAAGTATCCAGCTCCAACTATACTTCGGTTAGCAAAAACGGCTCCAACCGTACTGCTGTACTCTCTTCCGGATCACGTGATGTGGATGGCGATCTGATCAAAAACGGAGTCGGCTACCGTGTATTCGTACTGAGCGTCGGCTCGGGCGATGCCTCGGATTCGTATTCCCTGTCCTCTGCATCCAGCACCATCACACTGGGAGGCAGCACGGCAGCCTCTGTAGTGAACAACGTGACTACAAGCAACAGTGGAGCGAACAGCAACCCGTCCGATGTGACCGTAAGCTTCACGCCTGCCAATGATACCGGCATTTCCGAATACCGGATGATCGTGGTGCGCAATGATCAGAGCAGCGGATTTAACCTGAGCACGGCCAATTCCGTGTCTTCATCCAACTATACACGTATTGCCAAGACTGCTTCCAAAGTGACCCAGGCTCTGCCTGTCGGTACAAAGGACTATAACGGCAATGCCATCGACAAAAATGTAAGCTATCGCGTCTTTGTGTTGACTGTGGCGGACGGTTCCGTACGTTCAGCGAACGCCCTGTCCGGAGCTTCCAACGAGTTTGTGATCGCCAACAAAACCGTAACGGCACCGACCAATGTAAATGCAGCGGCTGACAATAATGCAGGCGCGATCCGTGTAACCTTTACCCGTCCGTCCGACAGCTCGGCGATTGGTTCCTATTCGATTATGCTGGTGCCATCTGCCAATGCGGACAGCTTTACCCTGGCGGATGCCAACCGTCTGAGCGGTTCCCGTTATCAGACCGTTACCGGCTCTACGTACAGTGAATGGGCATTCTCGACAGCCAACGTCGATGTGAATGGCGCGTCCATTCGTCCGGGCGTAGCTTACAAAGCGTTCGTGCTGTCCGTAGCCAACGGACGTGATGCTACTGTTAACGCATTATCCGCGGCTTCCCGTGAAGCACAGCTGAATATCCAGTAATCCGGCAGATCACCTTTCTGCCCCTTCCAAAAGCCCTTTCCGGTTCAACAGCCGGGAGGGGCTTTTGTGGTTTTGAGCCGGATATGCCGGGACTGCCTCTAAGCAGCTTGCTGCCAAAAGTCAGGCTGCCTGTGTTTTTGCGAATTTGACGGATACCGGGGCAAAAGGGGTAAGATGAGAGAGAACAATCCTATCCTATGCCGGAAATGGCGGAAAGAGGCAATATAATGGACTATATGAAGCTTGGACGTACAGGGCTGGATGTATCCCGGATTTGCCTGGGATGTATGAGCTACGGAATTCCAGATCGGGGGCCTCACCCTTGGACGCTGGATGAGGAAGAGAGCCGCCCGTTTATCCGGCAGGCACTGGAAGCTGGCATTAACTTTTTTGATACCGCCAATGTCTACTCGGACGGAACGAGTGAAGAGATTGTGGGACGGGCGCTTCAGGATTTTGCCCATCGTGATGAAATTGTTATCGCCACCAAAGTACATGGTAAAATGCGCCCCGGCCCGAATGGCGGCGGATTATCCCGCAAAGTGATCATGACGGAGATCGACAACAGCCTGAAGCGGCTCGGTACAGACTATGTGGATCTGTATCAGATTCATCGCTGGGACCCGAATACACCTATCGAAGAGACGCTGGAAGCGCTGAACGATGTGGTCCGTGCAGGCAAGGCACGTTATATCGGTGCTTCCTCGATGTATGCGTGGCAGTTTATGAAGGCGCTGGATATTTCCAAAGCCAACGGTTGGGCTTCCTTTGTGTCCATGCAGAACTATGTCAATCTGCTGTACCGGGAAGAGGAACGGGAGATGCTGCCGCTCTGTCAGTCCGAGGGAATCGGCGTGATCCCATGGAGCCCGCTGGCCCGCGGCCGACTGACACGTGACTGGGAAGCGGAGACCGCTCGTTCCGAGAGCGATACATTTGGACAGGGACTCTACGCCAATACGGCCGATGCCGACCGCCAGGTCGTGGAGCGTGTGGCACAGATCGCCCAGCAGCGCGGCATTCCGCGTGCACAGGTCGCGCTGGCCTGGGTACTGCAAAAAGAACCGGTCACCGCCCCGATCGTCGGTGCGACCAAGCTGAATCATCTGGAGGATGCCGTAGCCGCGCTGGACGTGAAGCTGACCGAAGAAGAGATTCGCCAGCTGGAAGAACCATATGTACCTCATCCGGTAGTAGGTTTTCAATAAGGAAGCAGACAGCATATCACTGTAAATAACAAAAGCACGGCAGATGGTCTATCCGTCCGCCGTGCTTTTGTTATTCAGGAGTCTATGCGATGCTGCGTGCAGTGATCGTTTTGTTTTTGCCGGTGCGCTTGGCTTGATACAGATAATGGTCCACCTGCTCAAACAGCTGCTCCTTGGTCAGTCCGGGTTCACAGCTGTGCAGTCCCACGCTGACGGTAACCGCCTGATTGTTAAGTTCCTTCCAGCGCAGTCCGGATAGATGACTGCGGATATTTTCGACAAGCTGGTATGCTTCATCGAAATTTTTGTCCAGAATCAGCAAAGCGAACTCTTCTCCGCCATATCGTGCGGCAATATCGCTGGAGGAGACATACTGCTGGATGACCTGCGATACAATGCCCAGTACCATATCACCGACACGGTGTCCGTACGTATCGTTGATCTGCTTGAAATTATCGATATCCAGCAGCGCCAGATGCAGCGGCGTCCCCTGATTGGCATATTTGAAGGCCGTATCATAATAATCCCGAAATGAAATCTGATTGTACAAGTTGGTCAATCCGTCAGTTTTGGAGAGTTTGCTCATGATGGCATTGCGGACGATCAGTTCCTGTTTGGCCTGCATGGTAGTCTGCAGATCAGCCATTAGCTCACGGCCGCTAACCAGAATGATATGAGCGATGAGAGTACCTGCCAGAATAAAAGAAGGAGTAGCGACAGCGTCAAAGGAGGATAGGAAATCACGGAAGTGTGCGTCACTCAAATATAGAGTTACAAACGTTATCATTTGCAGGACGGAAGAAAACCAGAGCAGGCGTTTTCTGAAAAAAATGACGGAAGAGAGTATCGGCATCAGACAGAGCGCCGGAATAATACGGATATCATAATTGAGATAAATGATAACCCACGTAATAAACGTGCTCGTAATCGACATGGCATAAAATACAAGATGCGGCTGCTGCCTGTGAATCCACTGCGTCCAGAGAATCATCCCGCTCATCAGTATAATGGGAATCAGCAGCGTATCAATATAGAACTCATACCAGCTTATTGGGTAATACAGAAATAGAAAAGATACTAACTGGGAGATCGTATGAACGGAGACGACGAGCCAATAGGAATGGATGAACTTGCGGATCCATTTGGATTGCTTGCCCAGCTGCTCCGGATCATCATGGGGAAGCTCTAAAAATTTCATAACATCACCAAACTGCCTGTTCAGATGTAGATTGCACGTTAACTTAATTATTATAGATCATTATTCCGGCAGATTAAAAGGCAAGCATTACCAGTCAGTCACCAAATAAAACAGCGAATTTTAACATTCGCCACAAAAAGGAGATTATTGATATGAAGCCATCATGGTATGAAGAACTGGAATTGGATGACTACCCGTACGACGTATCGGAAGAGGTTATTCTGTCCGGCGAATTTCCGGTATCTTTTGCGGGAAAAGAGCCTGCTCTGGTACAGGTGGAGTTTGTGCTTGCGCCGGAGAGTGAGGAACAGATTGACGAGATTACCGAACCGACGACCCGGCAAAAGGAAATCTGGGAGACTTATCTGCAGCAGCAGGAAAATATTCATACGGAGATCCTCCAGGCGATCCATACCTACTATATGAAGATAGAGGATCAATATCGTCAGGCTTATGCCGGTCAGCAGGCCGGAGGAGAACCGCTGGAGCTGGAATCCATCGTCCCTCATGTCACCCGGCCGCAGGAGCTGCTGGATTATATTGAACTGAACGGCTGCCTGATCCAGAGCGCACCGGGGGTGGGCGAAATGTATCTGAATTTTCATTGTACATGGGATACAGAGCACGGACTCGGGGTTAAATTGAGTGACTGGCATCCTTCCTATATAGGCGGTGCCTACACGCTCTATGATCTATAAAAATATGGCGGATCTCGTTTCACTTTTGACTGGAGTGTTAAATATACAGGGATGAACGAATAAGGGAACCGGCTGTCACTTCGATTCGCAATAACGTACTGATGCACATAACATCCAATATTCAATATCGATCAGGGAGGCGCAGACTATGACTACTTTTACGACACCGCTGGAGATTGAACATCATACGATCGCTACGAATGGAATCCATCTGCATGTAGCCCAGGCGGGTCCGGTTGATGGACCGCTCGTGATCCTGCTGCATGGATTCCCCGAATTCTGGCATGGCTGGATGAATCAGATCGAGGCACTTGTCGCCGAAGGGTACCGGGTATGGGCGCCTGACCAGCGCGGTTATAATCTGAGCGACAAGCCGCAGGGCATCGAATCGTATACACTGGATGTACTGGTGGATGATATCGCCGGTCTGATCCGTTCGTCCGGCCGTGAACAGGTGGATATGATCGGTCATGACTGGGGAGCGATTGTGCTGTGGAGACTGTCGGAGCGTTATCCGGAACTGATCCGTCGTCAGGTCATCATGAATGTGCCTCATCCGGCAGTCATGATGGACTTTTTGAAAAGCCATGCCAAACAGATGATGAAGAGCGCCTATGTATTCTTTTTCCAGATTCCCGATCTGCCCGAGAAAATTCTGGCGGCCAAGGATTGGAAGCGCCTGACCGGTATGCTGCAGCAGTCTGCCAATGAGGGGGCATTTTCCGAAGAGGAGCTGGATCTGTACCGCGAAGCCTGGTCACAGCCGGGAGCCGACACAGCCATGCTCAACTGGTATCGTGCACTCATGCAAAAAAGACCCGAGATTTCCGATACGGCGATGATCACGGTTCCGACCCGAATGATCTGGGGGTCCAATGATCAGGCGCTGAGCAAAGAAATGTCCGATCTGAGCATCCGCAAGTGTGTAAATGGAGAATTAATTCATCTGGATCACTGCACACATTGGCTCCATCATGAAGATCCAAAGCGCGTTAATACCTTGATATTGCAGCATTTGAAGTACGATTAACGGGATTCTAAAAATAAAATTACAAAAATTACCTTATAGTCATTGTTTTTCTTCAGGTTATGGGTTATAATAAGAATATCGAAATCGTGACCTGAACTCACATATTGTAGAGGGTTATTATTTTGAAGGTTTATAACCTTGTACAATATGTGATTTTTCTATTTTATCGGATGTATTTTCCTCTGAATAAAGAAGGTCATGTAAATTTAATTTTGGAGGTATTCCACATGCAAACAGGTACAGTAAAATGGTTTAACGCAGAAAAAGGTTTTGGTTTCATCGAGGTTGAAGGTGGCAACGATGTATTCGTTCACTTCTCCGCTATCCAAGGTGACGGCTTCAAAACTTTGGACGAAGGCCAACGCGTAGAATTCAACGTAGTTGAAGGAAACCGTGGACCACAAGCTGAAAACGTTGTAAAACTGTAATTCAGCTAAGAGACGCCCTTAACGTTTGTTAAGGGTGTTTTTTTATTAAGCAAGCCCATGTATTTCTATGAGCTGGATGATACGGTATTTCTTACTGTTGTTATATTATTTATCGGTAGTACTCCGTGTACATTGAATAGATGGACGCAAATACTAGCGAAATATTGATCAAGCTCTGGGAGGGGACTACATGTACTATTCACGGAAAAATCCATTGCAAGAAATTCCTACAGAAATGACTGAGATCTGGGTATGCACGGATTCGGAATGCAATGGCTGGATGCGTAACGATTATGCGCTCGCAGAAGAGCCGGTTTGCTCACAGTGCAAGTCACCTATGACCCGAGGCCAGAAAGAGCTGCCTGTTCTGGATTATGCGTATTCCAGCAAGGGGAAAGCCGCTAAAAAGAAATAATATTTTGGCACATAGGATCATATACACGTACCACTTTATTGAGAGCATCTGAAGAGGCTCCGGTAGGGTGGTTTTTTGTTTGTGTACAGAAACCATATTCCTTTACATAAAATTTGCGTAAATCACTTTACAACGTGTACAGGTGTTGTATGATATAGTTTGTTCCAATGAATCATAGAATTGATAAAGCCGGTGAGCGGTTGATCGGAAGGCATGACCTATACCATATGAATAAGGTGAATAATACGAATGAAACCAATTGATTTGCAATATAAGATGCCTGCCGAATGGACAGCGCATGAACGTACCCTGCTATCCTGGCCGGTACAGGACTCGATGGTGTATCCGGAAGATTACGAGAATGTATGTAAAGGATACCAGGAGCTGGTGAGTGCGATTGCCGAGTTCGAGCCGGTCACACTGGTCGTGAATCCGGAAGATCTGGAGGCGGTTCAGCCGCTGTTCGAAGGACTGGCTGTGGATTTCCTGCCACTGGAGCATAATGATGCCTGGCTGCGTGACAATGGCCCTACCATCGTCGTGAACGAAGCTGGAGAACGTGCCGGTATCAACTGGGGATTCAACGCCTGGGGCGGCAAATATGAGCCATGGGATCTGGATGATGCGGTAGCCCCAGCGGTGTTGAAGCATCTCGGTATGCGTCAATTCGATGCTCCGCTCGTACTCGAAGGCGGCTCGATTCATGTGGATGGCGAAGGAACCATGCTGACCACCGAGGAATGCCTGCTGAATACCAACCGTAATCCGCAGCTGTCCCGCGAGCAGATCGAACAGCATGTTAAGGATTTTACCAATGTAGAGCAAATTATTTGGCTGAATCGCGGTCTGGCTGGTGACGAGACCGATGGTCATGTCGACAATGTCGCTTGTTTTGCTGCGCCGGGTAAAGTCATTCTTCAGGTATGCAACGATCCTGCCGATGATAATTATGAGATTACCCAGGAGAATCTGCGTATTCTCGGCGAAGCGACAGATGCACGCGGGCGCAAGCTGGAAGTGATTCAGATCGAACAGCCGCCGCTGGTCATGTATGGCGAGCAGCGTCTAACCCTGAGCTATCTGAATTTCTATTTTGTAAATGGCGGCATTATTCTGCCGGTATTCGGCGGCACTGCCGAAGAAGCGGACCGCAAGGCGATTGAAGTGCTGCAGCAGACATTCCCGGATCGCAAGATTCGTACAATTGACGGAATGGCGGTTATCCGCGAAGGCGGCAATGTACACTGTACGACCCAGCAGATTCCGGCAGGCAAGTAAGCGCCGGCAGATACTGTTTTATTTACAGACAACCATAACGGTATATATAGAAACAACAGCGTTCATGCTCTGCCCAAGACAGCAGTTGTGAACGCAATCCACTCCGGAAAGGATGAACCCACTATCATGAGAAATGTAAAAGTAGCAGCTACCCAAATGAGCTGTTCTTGGGATATTGACGAGAACATCCGCAAAGCAGACCGCCTGGTACGCGAAGCGGCGGCACAGGGTGCACAGATTATTCTGCTGCAGGAACTGTTTGAGACGCCGTATTTCTGTCAGAAGGAAAAAGCGGAATATTACCAGTACGCTACAGAGCTGGAGCATAACAAAGCGATCAATCATTTCCGTGCAGTTGCCAAAGAGCTGGATGTGGTGCTGCCGATCAGCTTTTATGAGAAGAAAAACTATGCGCGTTACAACTCACTCGCTGTGATCGATGCAGACGGCGAGATTCTGGGTCGTTACCGCAAAAGTCATATTCCGGATGGTCCGGGCTATGAAGAGAAGTTCTATTTTAACCCTGGAGATACCGGATTCCAGGTATGGGACACCAAATATGCCAAAATCGGCGTAGGCATCTGCTGGGATCAATGGTATCCGGAAGCGGCGCGCTGCATGGCACTGATGGGCGCAGAGCTGCTGTTCTATCCGACAGCGATCGGCTCGGAGCCACAGGATACGTCCATTGATTCCAAAGATCACTGGCAGGCGTGCATGCTTGGTCATGCAGGCGCCAACCTGATCCCTGTTATTGCCTCCAACCGGATTGGCAAGGAAGAAGACGAAGATTCTTCGATCAACTTCTACGGTTCTTCCTTTATCGCCGGCCCGCAGGGCAACAAAGTCCAGGAAGCCGACCGCAGCAGCGAAGGTGTACTGGTGGCCGAGTTCGATCTGGATCTGCTGGAGACCCAGCGTCTGGAATGGGGCATTTTCCGCGACCGTCGTCCGGATCTGTACCAGATGATCGCCACGTACGATGGCGAGCGCCGAATCAAGTAATGGATATATAAAAGCAGGCTGTAGATCATAAGGTATGATGATCTACAGCCTGCTTTATTTGGTTTGGGAGGTATTCTGAGTAAATAGATAAATTCAACTCAAAATCACTACTTGGTACCAGTTAATTCGGGCTTGGCCATCGATGGCTGTTCAGTGGTACAGCAGCCAGCGCACGTTCGCGCTGCCGGGCAGCTCGTACAGGCGCCCTGGCGGCTTTTTTGCCAGAAGCGGTAAAACATCCAACCTGCATACAGCAGGATCAGCGGCAGCAAAATCCAGTTAATCATAAATAGTCCCTCTTTTCCTTTTCTAGACGCCAGCAAAAAATCCCAAGCCGTATGCCCAAGCTGGACAGGGCAGCTTGAAATAGGCTCATCATCCATGAAATCAGGAATATCCGATCAGTCGACCCAGCTGGTAAATCAGCAGGGCTGCGATATAGGCGGTTATCAGCGCATACAGAATGGAGAATCCGGCCCATTTCCAGGACTGGGTCTCCTTGCGAATGACACTTACTGTAGCGAGGCAAGGCGTATACAACAGAATAAATACCATAAAGCTGAACGCCTGCAGCGCTGTAAATGCACTGCCCAGCTGTACACCCAGTCCCTCCATCGTCGGCGCATGATAAATAATATTCATCGTAGAGACGACCACTTCCTTGGCCATAAATCCGGTCAGCAGCGCAGCGACCGCCTGCCAGGTGCCAAATCCGATCGGGTCCAGTAGTGGAGCGAACAGCCCGCCGATCGCAGCGAGCAGGCTGTGATCCATGTCAACGCCATATCCCTGCATGCCCAGATGAGACAGCAGCCAGATCGCCACCGAACCGGCGAGGATAATCGTACCAGCTTTGTGAAGGAAGCCTTTGACCTTTTCCCATGTGCTGCGGAACAGCGACAGCGGCTGCGGTACACGATATGGCGGAAGTTCCACGAGAAAGAACGATTTTTCACGGGCAAATAGTGGACTGTGGGAGAACAGCCGGGCCAGCCCGAGCGCGATGATCATGCCCAGTACATACATCAGCATAACGACCACGGCCTGATGACTGGCAAAAAATACCCCGGCAAACAGGATATAGACCGGCAGCCGGGCAGAGCAGGACATGAGCGGTACGAGCAGAATGGTCAGCAGGCGTTCCCGCCGCTGCTCAATCGTGCGGGCAGCCATGATCGCAGGCACATTGCAGCCAAACCCGATAATAAACGGGATAAAGGCTTTGCCGTTCAACCCTACATACTCCATCATCCGGTCCATCAGCAGCGTAATACGCGCCATATAACCGGAGTCTTCCACCAGGGAAATCATCAGAAACAAAATGGCTATCTGCGGCATGAACACGAGTACTCCGCCCACACCGGCGATGATGCCATCGACGATCAACCCTTGTGTAAATGCCGAAGCACCGGCCAGCTGAAGCAGGGAAGTGGCACCACTGCTGACTGGCCCGGAGATTAGCGCGTCGATCTGATCCGCCAGCAGATTGCCTGCCCAGTCGAAAGTCAGCTTGAATATAGTAAACATCATCAGCAGGAAGATCGGAATACCGAGCAGCGGATGGGTCAGCACAGCATCCATCTTCTCGGTGAGCGTCCTGCTGTCTGCTCTGCTATGATCGGCGACCTGGCTGTACAACCGGGCGATCCATTCCGTACGAACCCGGCGCAGCTGTTCGGAAGGAGTGATATCTGCTCCACCGGCGGCCAGCTGCTGTTGACACTGCTCTGTCTGCTGCCGGATAAAGTCAGGTGTAAGCAGGGAAGCGGCATATTGTTCTACCACCGGATTGCTTTCCAGCAGCTGCAGGGCGACCCAGCGCGCATACTGAGGCGTACGATCCGGCAGTGCAGATTGAATCGCTGTTGTGAGCTGCTGCAGCGTATGTTCGATGACTTTGCCATAATCCAGTCGAAAAGGAATATCATCCGCCGTGGAGTCGGTACGAAGAGCAGCAATATGCTGCAGCAAAGCACGCGTCCCTTGACCCGAGCGGGCGATAATCGGAAGCACGGGAATGCCCAGCTGCCTGGATAGCCGCTGCTCATCAATCAAGATTCCCCGACCGCGTGCGACATCGATCATATTCAGGCCTATGACCATGGGACAGCCATATTCCAGCAGCTGAACAGTCAGATACAGATTGCGCTCCAGCTGTGAAGCATCCACAATATTGATCAGGCTCGCAGGCGGTTCGTCGATCAGAAAGCGGGAAGTCACCCCTTCATCCAGAGAGAGCGGATGCAGCGAATAGGCACCGGGCAGATCGACCAGCAGCGCGGATTTGTCGCGCAGGGTGCCGACCTTTTTCTCGACGGTGACGCCGGACCAGTTGCCGACGCTGGCATAGGAGCGGGTCAGCTTGTTGAACAGGGAAGTTTTGCCGGTATTGGGATTGCCGAACAGGGCAATAATATTCATGAAACGGTAACCTCCAGCAGCCGGGCTTCCCGCTGGCGCAGACCGATAAACTGTCCTTTGTATTCGATAATGACCGGACCGCCCCAGAGGCCGCGGCGGGTAATGGAAATCACCGTACCTTCACGAACGCCCAGGTCCATCAACCGCCGTCGCAGCAGCAGATCTACACCGGCGAGAGAATGGATGCGGACCGAGTGACCGGATGGAATGGAGGCTAACTGCATAGATGAACAGAGATACACGTTCTCATCTCCTTATTGAGAATGATTATCACTTTTAGATGAGTGTAAAATAACATAAATATCCGCTTCTTGACTATGACGTATCTCTCTTTTAGCTATTCTCCTGTAAAGGCAACAGATTCATCATGTTTTCGGTTCTTCACCAGTCCATAACGGTTAATGGTTAGATAGGGAACACCGGCAGTATAAGCCGGAAGCCGACATAGCGTTATCCAGGCAAAAAAATATAAAAAGCCTATCATAAACAGCCAAGTAGAGAGGAGCTTCCACCGATGAATAACGCACGCTATATTACGTTAAAAGATGGAACACAGCTGCCTGCCATTGGGCAGGGGACGTGGAATATGGGAGATGATCCTGCTCGCAGAATGGAAGAGATTCAGGCGCTTCAGTATGGACTGGAACTCGGAATGACCGTGATCGATACGGCAGAGATGTATGGGGAAGGACGATCTGAATCCCTGGTCGGTGAAGCGATCAAGGGACGGCGGGATGACGTATTTCTCGTATCCAAGGTATATCCGCACAATGCTGGCGGCGAGCGGCTCGTGAACAGCTGTGAAAACAGCCTGCAGCGTCTCGGCACAGACCATCTTGACCTGTACCTGCTGCACTGGCGCGGACAGATTCCGCTGCACGAGACCGTAGAAGGCATGGAGAAGCTCGTCCAGCAGGGCAAAATCCGCCGCTGGGGCGTCTCCAATCTGGATGTCGAGGATATGAATGCGTTGTTCAGCCTGACAGACGGCAAGAACTGTGTGACCAATCAGGTACTGTACCATCTGGGATCACGCGGGATCGAGCTGGATCTGCTGCCATGGCAGCAGGAGCACCAGATGCCGATCATGGCTTATTCGCCGCTGGCGCAGGCAGGTACGCTGCGCCGGGAACTGCTGTCCCATCAGGTGTTACAGGATATTGCGGAGCAGCAGGGAGCGCATCCTTTTCAGATTATGCTGGCCTGGTGTATTCGCACCGGCAACGTCATGGCGATTCCCAAGGCGTCCAGCCGTGAACATGCGGAGAGCAACGCCGGAGCAGCTGCGATCGAGCTGACTTCGAAGCAGCTCGATCAGCTGGACCAGGCATTTGCCGCGCCGTCACACAAAGTACCATTGGATATGATTTGATATGGCACACCACTATCTGTTCGTCAGCAGTTGGAAGATCAGTACACCGAGAGAGCAGTTATGGGAGCTGGCTGATCATATTGAAGACATTGAATTCTGGGACAATGTAGACTTTGAAAAGATTGAACAGGGCAGCGGGCCCGAAGGCATCGGCGATGTATTTCGCTGCACATTCAAGACCAAGATGCTGCTGCGGCTATCGATCCTGCTCAAAGTAACAGACAAGCAGAAGCCCGACCAGTTTACACTGGAGGTCGAGGGTCCATTATCTGGTACTGGTACATGTTTTATGAGCAAATCGGGCGATGGCCGCTCTACCCATCTGCGCTGTGAATGGAAAGTGCGTATCGACCATCGTATGCTGCGAGCCGCCAACCGGTTCATGCGCCCGGTGTACATCTGGAGCCATGACAAGGTGATGGACGAAGGCGTATACGGTGTAGCCAGACAATTGAATGCGGAAGTTACGGACACTCACCATGAGACTACAATATACCGCTAATTCCCGGCAATGAACGAGATCATGGAGGGTTGAGAATGGGGAAGTACCAGTTTACGGACAGCTGGCTGCTGAAAGCAGCAGTGTCAGACGTATGGAATCTGATCAGCAACTTTGAGCAGATTGACTGCTGGCAGGGCGTTTCATTTTATCGGTTGCAGGATACCGGACAGGCATCAGGAATAGGCGATGCCTAGTTGATGAAAATGAAGACCAAGCTGTGGTACAGCCTGTCTTTTCGTTTTTATGTGACAGAGAAGGAAGAGCCCTATCTGATCCGGCTGAAGGCATCCGGTGATCTTAAAGGTCATGGAGTCTTTCGGCTGGAGCCGATTGGGGAGTGCACCCGGCTGCATTATTATTGGGAAGCCGAGCCACGCAAAGTCTGGATGAAATGGTGCGAGCCTTGGATGAGGCCTTTTTTTATCTGGAATCATAACCGGGTCGTACGAGAAGGCATCGAGGGGTTATCCGATTATCTGGGTACCCGGCTGGTGTGAATCTGTCTTTTATGGAAATTACCACAATTTATGAAGCAAATTCCGATACTATAATAAGGTAGCCGGTATTTGAATTTATAAATTGGGAAGTGGAAAATTTGCTGAACAAGATAATTATAAGTATATGTCTGTTAGTGATCGTTGGTGTGAGCGGATGGTTGGCAGGATCGGAGTATGCTAGGGGTTCTGCACATCTGCTCGGCAGCGATAACCAGTATAAAAAAGAAATATATACATATATCACCGCAGAACAGTCCGATTCCGGAATCGGTTTTATCGTGGAGGATCTTTATCAACATGCCGGAGATTTGCACAGTGTACTGCTGTTTGTTCTGGGTACATTGCTGTTTGGCGTCATCATTTGTCTGGTAGTCCAGCTGATATTGCATTGTTGGAGTACTTTTGCAAAAGATACTAGGATCTATGCACGGCTGGTACAAATGGATTTGCTGACCATCAGTCTTTTATGGCATGGTGAAAACCGACGCTGGATTCATCTTGTTGCCAGCCTGTTCTCTATGTACCAGCGCGGATTGATCACCATGACACGCATTTACGCTTCACCCGCCTATCGCAGCCAGCCTTTGAACCCGGGATATACTTTATGCATGGACAGGAAGGATAGGGATGATCGTGCATTTCGAGCAGATGAACTGTATCTGCTGAAATGGTTGTTTACAGAAAATAATGGCCAGCGATTTATTCTGGATTCCCTGCTTGGATCAGACTTGACTGCAGCGCAGGGCAAAAAACAATCTGCACGCCGGAAGAAGAAAAATCCAAAAAAATGGCGCGGGTGGACAAGAAGGCTCAGTTTCAAGCATCAGCTGCTCTTACATCTAACCCCACTGAAGCTCACCCGATTGGCAACCATTACGAGCATTGTTATTTCTGTAAGCTTGATGCTCTGGATGATGAATGTTTATACGCTGCATAATACGTACATGCAAATTATCGCTATATGGCTGATCATTCTGGCGCTGCTAGCCATTCTGTTATCACATAAGCCGCTTGTATTTGCTTTGTATGCATTTGTGGCAAGCCTATTTAGCTCTGCGCTGCTGGGATTGAACGAGTTATCGGTGCTGTTGCTGCTGGTACACATGGCTATGCTGCTAGGATGTTATATATTCAGCTATACCGTAAAAGGAGTCGCTACCAGAGCTGTAGCAAAATGGCGCAAACAGATGATGCACGGAGGGTATGCGAGCAGAAGTGAAGCAGGCTTGCTGGAAAAGATGCTGCAGGCCAGTATTCTACTTGATGTAGCGAGGGAGTTTGTATCGACTCATCCGATCCTGAAGCTTCACCAGAATGCTACTTCTTTGCTCTCCAGGCCCTTGACGACTGCCTTGATTGTAAGATATACATTAGATCAGCTGGAGCCTGCTCCGAAGCGAATAACAGAGCAAAGATCGACAGCTTCTGCACATAATCCTTCGGCGGGAAATGCCGCTGATTATTATAGCAGCAGTGATTCTTATACAAGTTGCGATAATGACAGCAACGATTCATTCAGCGACTCCTCTGATAGCAGCTGTTGAAACTAACGGTGAGCAAGCTAAATAGTAGTTACACAAAAAATAATCTGAATAATATGAAACAAGCAGAAATCAGAATTATAGATTGGAAGTGCGGCATGAATCATTCTGTGAAGCTGTATATACGGATACTGTTGATTCTGGTATCTGTTTTTATACTGAGCGGCTGGAGTCAGCCAAACGAGAAGTCCTTTACTATTAATCAGGTGGATATTCGGGCCTATTTGCAAAATAACGGGGATATGTATGTGGAAGAATTGTATACATATTCATTTTCCGGAGAATTTAATGGAACAGTCCGTACGATTGGACATGATGGATATAAACAAACAGAATTTTTCAAAGCCTACCAGATGACTGATGGACAAACATTGGAACATATAACGGCACAGGAATTGAAAAAGGCGATTCCGTTGCATGTGGAAAGTACTGATTATTCTGATATTACAGAATACCGGATATTTACTCACTCTGTGAATGAGAGTAAGAAAATACTGTATCGTTACCGATTAAACGGAGTCGTGCAAAAGCATCAGGATATTGCACAATTTTATTGGAGATTTTTTGATCAGCAGAATCCCAGTGATTTGAATCACTTGACTATTCACGTTGTTCTTCCCAAGCAGACAACTGCAGAACCGTTTTCTTATTATATGGAAGATAGCAACCATGGCAAGTTGAGTTTAGAAAATAATCGTACTATTGTGTATCATAATGATCTGCTGCCGGCACGGTCCTTATCACAACTGCGGATACTGTTTTCGCCTGAGTGGGTTCCGGCTATGCCATCTGATCGCTTGTATATGAAAAATGAGCTTATGAATACAGCATATATTAGTGCCAATCAATATATGATAAGAGAAAGACATCTATATTTGATTACTGTGGCAGCCGGATTTGCAGCTTTTCTTCTGTTGGGTGTGTCTGTTGTATGTTTATTCATTCGGATTGCTTACTGGTTCCGGCAGAAGCGAATGAAAAACCTTTTGGAGCAGCTATCACAAATAGACTTGTTGGATCTATCCTGTTATTTCAATAAACGAAGAATCAAAAGAGAAGACATCATCGCCGGGCTGCTGTCACTTTACCAAAAGAAAATTATTACTGTCAGCCAGATTCCATTGCAAGAGAGATTCCGATCCGAGCCAGGCAATCCATCAATCACTTTAAAATTTCACCGTCTTGTGCATAATCATAATGGTCTATCGGCAGACGAAATTTACTTGCTGGACTGGCTGTTTATTGAAGAAGATGGATATACATTCACTCTGGATTCTATTTCGGGACCAACTATGGATGAGAATCAAATACATCATATACAAATGTACAAGGAAAAGCTGAGCCAGTATCAAAGTAAACTGCAGATATGGAAGCAAAAGGTACTGGAATCAAGGAAATTGCCGAGAATTAAAAATAACGATAGACGCAAATATCACCTGATTATAATGATGTGTGTTTTTACTTCTCTCATGGTCATCTGGCTTGTTATTGCCGCTACCATGTCTTTGGAACCCGTTTTGATCATAGGTATCCTGCTGTTTGTTATGAGTCTGATCATGACGCTTTTGTATCGAAGCCGGATTGCAGCCTTGATTTACATGGGAATTATTACTTGTATGCTTTGGAAGGCTGCTGCAGGTGAGAGCCTGCTAATATGGACCCTTACAATCTTGTTTATGAGTGTATTGTTATGCAGCTACATTCTGCCCATATACTGGAATCGAGGGGCCAACCAGACGATTCGGCAATGGAAAAGCCAGCTTATTCAGGGCGAATATAAGGCAGTACGTCATCCGGAAAAATTGGAGATGATGCTGCAAATAAGCATAATTCTTGGAATTGGTGAACTGTTCGTAAAAAGTCATGGCGAAGCATTGAGCGCAAGTCGTTCGAATCACAATTATCCGCTTCTTGCTGTCGGTGCAGATGCTGTATCGACGATCAATTATACGTATCAAACCCTATCGCGGATTACTGATGATTTTGATGAGTATAACAATGATATGTCTTCTTCCGACGATTTGTATTATTCCTCTTCGAACTATCATTCTACGTATCACAGCCATAGAACATACAACAGTTCTTCCAGCGATAGCGGTTCCTCCGGTGACTCTTCTGGAAGCGGGGGTGGCGGAGGAGCGGGTGCATTTTGATTGTTTATAGTCTTATTTTATAGTGGAGGCATCTTTCATCGTTTGTTTACATCAGGTTAAAATAATGTTTACTTTCTGTAGAGAAGGGTAAATTGTAGTTAAGCAACAACGCGAAGAAGAAAGCAAAACAATTGAACATCTAAGGAGGAAAAACATCATGACTGGAAGAAAAGCTCTATGGACGACAATTGGACTCGGTGCTGTATATCTTATGCGTAACAAAGGTGCACGTGACAAAGTAATGACTCAGGTTCGCAATATCTCAGGTTCCATGCGTCAGCGTAAAGGCACGACAACGACAACTACGCTCAATCAATAATCAGACAAGAGATAATTGAAGTCTAACCTGTTCTGTTCCGGTTGTACTCCAGCCGGGCAGTGAGGTCATACGCAAGACACTGGTGATGCACGAATTGCAGCGCCGGTGTCTTTTTCATTTGCAGCTTTGTTGTACCCAACATTTCATGGAAGAAAGATAGCGCGACACTATTCGGTTATCCAATATAAGGGTAATTTGCAGTATATACAAATTGTCAAGAAAATATAAAGAAGAATCCGGGCGAGTGGTGTTATTGGAGGGGAATAATGTGATTAATCAATCAGGACATGACCGAATAATTTACGAACATATCTATCATGCTGCCTCTATAGGGATTGCAATAATTGATCCGGAGAACGGTACGTGGACGCAGGTGAACCCTGCGCTTTGCCAGCTGCTGGGCTATGAAGAGAGCGAACTGTATGCGTTGCATGAAGAAGATCTTGTTCACCCGGCAAGTCCGACCACCTATCCATACCCGACCATTGCATCGGAAGCGGCTGTCTCCAAGGGGGAACCGTACTGTACCCGCAAATACTATAAACACAAGCTCGGATACATGCTGCAGATAGGCGTCGAGGTCTCTACCGTATACGATGCAGCGGGACGGGCCGTATATCATATTGCACAGTTTCAGGAAATTAAACCGGTTAGTCGCCATGCGTATTTGACCGGTATTGACCAGGAAATTTATCGTCTGATTACGGAAAATGCCAATGACCTTGTCTCTTACAGTACGCCGGATGGAATTCTGCGTTATGTGTCGGACTCTTTTTATACGGTGCTGGGCTACACACCCGAAGAGATGATCGGTCAGAGCCGGATGCAGTACTATCATGCTGACGATTCGGCAGGCATGATTGCCAGCGGTCAGGGTTATCTGGATCAGGGCATGACGACCCGGAGACTCAAGCACAAAAAGGGCTATTACCTGTGGTTTGAAATTTCCTTCCAGGTCGTTCGCGATGAGCATGGCGAAATTACCAAGGTGCTCGGAATCGGTCGCAATATCAATGACCGCAAAAAGTACGAAGACAGTCTGCGTGAAGCCCAGCGGATTGCGCATATCGGCTCGTGGGACTGGGATATGTCTACAGACCGGATTACGGTGGGCAGTGAGACACAGGAGCTGTTCAGCTACATTTTCGAATATACCGATGTACCGATCGAGAAAGTCCGGGAGATCGTGCATCCGGAAGACCTGCCATCCCTGCAGGCCAAAATCCGCCAGTCCATGCAGACCGGAAGCAACGGAGAGGGTATATTCCGTGTCCTGCTGGAAGACGGATCGGTCCGTTACCTGCAGTCTCACTGGAATGTCACAACCGATCATCAGTCCCAGCCGGTTCAGATTATCGGCATGACCCAGGATATTACTCCTCGGATCGAGATGGAGGAGCGGCTCAAGCAGAGTGAACGTCAATATCGGCTGATCTCGGAGCAATCGCTGGACTTTATCTCCCGTCATTCTGTGGAAGATGCTGTATATCTGTACTGCTCCCCTGCCTGTTACAACATACTGGGCTATCAGCCGGAAGAATTGGAAGGAAGCCCTAGTCTGGATTATGTGCATCGGGATGATGTGGATGCGGTCAAGGAATACATGAGTCTTCATCTGGCCGGCGAGCAGACGAAGCCTGTCATTTATCGGCACCGTCACAAATCCGGGGGATATGTCTGGCTGGAAGCATCCGGCCGCTATATCCATGATGAAGAAGGTCAGGTCAAAGAAATGATCTCGATTGCGCGGGATATTACCGAGCGTCGTCAGGCTTCTTTGCTGATTCAGGAAAGCGAGCAGCGATACAAATCGCTGTTTGATTATAACCCGGCCAGCGTATTTTCCTTTGATACCCAGGGCAGATATACGACGATCAACGCACAGATGGAGCAGTTGATGGGTCGCTCGGAAGAGGAGCTGATCGGCAGATCCTTTGAGTGCTTTATCGCTCCGGAAAGTATATATGATACGGCAGAGCATTTTGAACATGCCCTGCACGGCGAGCCGCAGTCGTACGAATCCGAAGTAGTGGTCAAAGGCGGCCAATACCGCAGGATCAGTGTCGTTAATCTGCCGATTGTGGTCGATCAGCAGATTGTGGGCGTCTATGGTATAGCCACCGACATCACGGAAATGAAACGTCATATGGAGCAGATCGAGAAGCTGGGCAATGAGTATACATTGATCCTCAATTCCGTATCGGAAGGCATTTTCGGTCTGGACAATGAGGGCCGGGCGACATTCATTAACCCGGCAGCGACCCGGATGCTCGGATTCAGCACCCGTGAACTGGCCGGTCAGCTGCTGCTGGATATGTTCCAGCTAACGCATGCGGACGGCACCACGTACACGCCGGAAGACAATCCGATCGACCAGGCGCTGCGGGAAGGCACGTCGTATGAAGAACAGGAAGCGATTTTCCTGCGCAAGGATGGTTCCAGCGTCCTCGTCTCCTACCGGATCACCCCGATCTGGGATCGCGGCCAGCGCAAGGGAGCCGTCGTTGTCTTTAACGATATTACCAATGAAAAGCAGATTATCCGGGCCAAGGAACTGGCCGAACGGGCAGATCGGGCCAAGTCGGAATTCCTGGCGATTATGAGTCATGAGATCCGGACACCGATGAATGGCATTATTGGCATGACCGGTCTGCTCGCGGATACGCCACTGGATGAAGAACAGCGCAGCTATATCGATATTATTCGCGACAGCAGCGATTCCCTGCTGCATATCCTGAATGAAATACTGGACTTCAGCCGGATCGAAGCGGGTCGAATGGTACTTGATCATGAACCGATCCAGCTGACGAACCTGCTGGACAGCGTGTTCGATCTCTTCTCTGCACGTGCTGCCGAGAAAAGGATCGAGCTGAATTATCATACCGATGATCAGGTTCCATCGACTATTATCAGCGATGTTTCCCGGATGCGTCAGGTGCTGGTCAATCTGATCAGCAATGCCATCAAATTCACTGATAAGGGCAGTGTCAATCTGTCAGTATGCCAGCTGGAACGTCGGGCGGATGAATGTGTACTGCAGTTCGAGGTCAGCGATACCGGCATCGGTATCTCCAGCGATAAGCAGGGTCTGCTGTTCCAGTCCTTCTCCCAGCTGCATCCGGCGATCAACCGCAAATATGGAGGTACCGGACTGGGACTCGCCATCTGCAAAAAACTGATTGAACTGATGGGCGGTACGATCAGCGTAGACAGCGAAGAAGGCATGGGTTCCACTTTCCGCTTTATCCTGCCTCTGCAGTACATTGTGGAAGAAGAGATCATGGAAGCTGCCAAGAATTCCGCCATCAGCGAGCAGAAAGCCTATACGGGCAGCAGCGGCAAATATGGATCACTGCGCATTCTGATTGCTGAGGATCATCCGGTCAATCAGAAGCTGATGCAGGAAATGCTGCGCAAGCTCGGTTATCAGACGGATATTGCCTACAATGGCCGGGAAGCGGTAGTGGCTGCTCTCACTCATCCGTATGATCTAATTTTTATGGATATCCAGATGCCCGAGATGGATGGCATCGAAGCGACCATAGAGATTCGTAGCCGCCTGCAGCAGCATGAGCAGCCGGTCATTGTCGCTACGACAGCATTTGCCCGTGATGAAGATCGTCAGATGTGTCTGAATGCAGGGATGCAGGACTTTATCAGTAAGCCGCTGCGCCAGCAGGAAATAGACCGTATTCTCAAGGAATGTGCATATCATCTCCAACAACTGGACCAGGGAGGACTACTATGAAGCGCAAATTACTCATTACCGGAGCTGGCGGCCGCATCGGCAGCGCGCTCTATCAGGGACTGAAGGAAGAGTATGATATCGTTGCGACGGACGTAGAGGCGAATGAGGCAGAGGGAATTCGGAAGCTGGACATTACAGACCCCGAGCGCATTGAGGAAATGATGCAGGGCGTGGATACCATTTTGCATATAGGCTGGCAAAAGGACAATGACGATTTTCTCGGCGTCGCTCTGCCGGTCAATGTCACCGGAGCGTACCATCTGTATGAAGCCGCCCGCAAAAACAGCGTTCGGCGCCTGATCTTCGCCAGCTCCAACCATGCGACCGGCTTTTACAAGGTGGGTGAAGAAGTGGATGTGAATGACCCCTACCGCCCGGACAGCATCTATGGACTGAGCAAATGTTATATCGAGCTGCTCGGCCGACTGTATGCGGATCAGCATCAGCTGTCTTCATTTAATGTACGTATCGGTAATTTCCCCGGTGATGATCGTCCGCATTCCCAGCGCGCCGCTCATATCTGGATCTCGGAGCGGGATATGGTGCAGCTGATGCGCTGCTGTATCGAGGCGGATGACAGCCGCAAGTATATGAATATGTACGGTACATCCGCCAATACGGATAATTATTATGACATTGCCTATCTGGAGCAGGAAATTGGCTATAAGCCGCAGGATGATGCCGCCGAGCTGCTTGCCGAAGAGGAGCGCCGTCAGGGAGAGATTCCGCAGGATGAGACGATTTATCAGGGCGGCCAGCAAGAATAGGGAGCAGAGAAGAGTATGAACGATGCATATACAAATAAGCCTGTCCATTCCCGCCAGTTCTGTTGATCAGAACAGTGGCAGGAGCAGACAGGCTTATTATTATTGGAAAATGCGCAGAGAGTACATGAATTAGATTTTGAAAATGGACACGGAATCGTTCAGTTCTTCGGCCAGCTTGGCGAGAGAGTGGGAAGAAGCTGCTGTCTCTTCGGCAGCTGCAGCAGACTGCTCACTGGCAGCCGCGATCGATTCGACAGAGAACATGACTTCATTGGCCTGAGCCGATTCCTGCTCGCAGGCAGCCGCAATATCATTCACGCGAATCGCCGAATCATTGACCATATGAATGATTTTTTGGAATGAATCTCCGGTCTGGGTTGACTGTTCGACGCTTTGCTTCACCGAAGATACGCTGTTCTGGGTGTTTTTTTGCATGATTTTGATGATGCTGGAGATCTGCTTGGTAGCGTCCATGCTGCGCTCGGCCAGCTTGCGGACTTCATCGGCTACTACGGCAAATCCTTTGCCTTGCTCTCCGGCACGGGCAGCTTCAATCGCGGCATTCAGTGCCAGCAGATTGGTCTGATTGGAAATGTCGTCGATCACGCTGATAATCTCTCCGATTCGCTGGGAGTCTTCCTCGAGGCGCTGCATGGAACTGTTCATATTCTGCATGCTGATCATGGACTGGTCCACGACCTTGCCACCCTGCTGGGCCATTTCCAGCGTTTTGTTGGATAGCTCTGCTGTCTCGGTAGCACTGCGAGCGACAGAATCGATAGCCGCCGACAGCTCCTTGAACAGTTCAGTAATCGCTGCAGAAGATTCAGCCTGAGTGTTGCTGGTATTGGCAATCTCTTCTGTAGTGGCAGAGATTTCTTCGGAAGCCGCCGCCACGCTCTGGGAGGATAGGGAAATGCGGGCGATCAGATCGCGCAGATTATCCGCCATCGTATTGACGGAAGCAGACAGCTGACCGACTTCATCACGGGTGTCGATATCGGACTTGCCGCTAAGGTCACCGGCTGCAAACCGGGAGATCAGTGCCGACAGCTTTTTGAGTGGACTGGAGATCATATGGGCAATCCAATAACCAAGCAGCAGGCTGAAAATGACAGCAAAAATCAGAATAGCGATGGTCAGCGTCTTGGCATTATGATAAGCATTATTGGCATCTGCACTGGCTTGTATAGCCAGCTTGGCATTATATTCAACCAGTCCATCGAGAATGGTACCCAGCTCATCACCGGCCTGTTTGAGAGTGTTATCCTTGAATTCGATAAAAGCGGCTGTGCCGGCAGCACCGGGCACCTGTGCCAGTTTGGTTGCTTGATTATACAGTTCAATATATTTGGCATAAGCGGCAGCGAATTGAGTAAGTCCTTGCTGCTCGATCGGTGAGTTGGCGAGAGGGGCATAAGTTTTGATATTGGCATCAATGCCAGTTTTGAACTCAGCCATTTTGGCGAGATAGGTCTGCTGCTTTTCAGAGTCTGTTGTTGTATTGAGATCACGGACAGCTATTCTCAGACGCTGATAATAGATTTGCACATTCATCAGATTCTGAACGGACACCAGATTATTGTCGGATATTTGGCTGGTTCGTTCGCTGCTTTGCTCCAGATTGCGAAGACTATATATGCCAAAAGCAATCAGTACGAGCACAATCAGAATAAAGGAAGAGATGATCTTGGCAGATGTTTTAAGATTATGGAACCATTTCATAAGGTTACCTCCATTAGGATACATAAGATTCAATATATATTTCGACGTCAGTAAAAATATGGTAATAGGTATAAAGTACTAAATGTATTTATTTTACATATAAGGAATTAAGAAAATAATTACGAATAAGGAGGATTAATTAGCCAAAAACAAAGAGCAATCGTGCCAGCCGTAAGATAGCGGATTGTTTCTGAATGATGAATTACGGGGATAAAAAAGATATCTGGCTTATTACGGAAGGAGCGAAAATAATGCAAAAAATTGTGGAGAATGATAAAGGATTCGTAATGGAAGTTGATGGAGAACCCAAAGCGGAGATCGGGTTCGGACCGTATGATGAGCAGTCGATCATTATCGATCATACCTTTGTATCGGAAGAGCTGCGTGGTCAGAAGGTAGGCCAGCAGCTGGTGCAGCGTGTAGTGGATGTGGCGCGCGAGCAGGGCAAGACGATTGTACCGGCCTGTTCCTATGCACTGGCACAGTTCAAGCGCAATGAAGAATATCATGATATCTGGCGTCAGGATACGTAAATAACGGCCCAATTGCAAAAAGTTCAAACTGTTGTCACCAATCCGCTTATCCTTATCCGGTTTATTAAAATATAATATAATGAGGATATTTCGATATTCCCAGTATGAATCGCAAGGATGGGAGAGTACACATGGACAAGGGTACACAAACCGGCAATCTCAAGCCAACGACGAACAAGAATTTTACAGGTCTGATTATTACCGTATCTGTAATTGCGAACGTCATCATTTTGCTTTTGTTTTTCTCACCGGCTATCGGGTACAAAGGAACGGTTGGTTTTGATATTACCCTGCTGCCGCGGATGAATGCGATTTTTAACAGCTTTACCTTCATTTTCCTCGTTGCAGCACTGATCTCGATTTTGAAAAAAAATATTAAGCTGCACAGGGGCTTCATTCTGGCAGCATTCTCGTCAACATTGCTGTTCCTGGTTACTTATTTGACCTTTCACTATCTCTCGCCGGAGACCGCCAAATACGGCGGGGAAGGCTTTATTCGTACCGTCTACTTCTTCATTCTGATTACGCATAGCTTCCTGGCTGCAATCATTGTACCGCTGGCGCTGTTCGCACTGGTATGGGGATGGACGATGCAGATTGCCAAACACAAAAAAATCGTCCGCTGGACGATGCCGATTTGGCTGTATGTAAGTTCTACTGGAGTTATTGTCTACTTGATGATGGCACCTTATTATTGAGCATTCGATACAGAGATGTACCATGGATGCCAGGCAGCTTGAAGGCTGGGCACCAAATGGCAGATCTACAGCAAAAAACCGCGGCTTCCCGGGCCGCGGTTTTTTGCTGTGCTGCTATAGAGATTAACAGGTGCTCTATCTAATCATCATCTCATGGAATGTCGGTGTATGCCATAATGGATGGTTCAAGCAGAGTATTCGCTGCTTACTTAATGCCGTCTTTGTAGTTTTTGCTCCAGTTCTTGTCACCCAGATGAGAAAAGTCTTCTACAGTTCTTTCCAGTGTCTCGATTAGTTGTGCCTTGATTTCGGAAATGGTATCACGATATACGCGCTCTTCGTTACCATTGATACGGTCGCCATAGATTGCCAGAGAAGCAGTATACTGACGGTGTTTTTCAACCAGCTCGTCGATAGATTGCAGTGCATGTTCAACGTAGCGTGTAATTCCTTGTTGTTCTTGTGGCAGCAATTCCCGAAGTTGCTGTACTTTGTTATGGTTTGTCATTTTCGGTCACCTCATATTTTGATTGTAAATTTACATTAACACACTTTCACAAAATGTTCATTAAAACGAGCTTAAATATGTTACTTTTTTCATAGAATACCCGACATTGAAATGAATTAATCACTGATAACATCTATATATCATCAAGATTAGGTGTGAAAACACCATAATCATTGGTTACAGAAAAATGATGTGTCTAATTTGTGACTGTGTTTGCTTATAATATCATTTCGGCAGAATGTTTCACTAAGTGAATAGCTTTTGTGACTTTAGTCATAATTTGTCGAAGAATAGGAATAATTTCCTATGCCTAATGAACTAAACGTGAGTGGGCTAAAAGGATCGGGTTAAAATGGGTGATTTGCGTGTAGATAGTTTTATAAGGGAATGTATCTGCATAATCATGCGATGATGTGGATGTGGTATTGTAGAACAGCCAGGAACAGCTATCGATGCATTCTGGAAAGCAGGGAATCAATCAAATCGAATTTATACTAGGATGGTGAATGAATGGAAGTACAATCGTTAAAACAGGTGGAGAAGCTGGCGCTGGAAAAGAACATGATCTTCAGACAGAGCAAACTCCGCTACCTGTCGCGCTCCATGCTGGCGAGTATGTTTATCGGATTCGGGGTTATTGTCGCTTTTAAGACAGGTAATTTCTTTTATGCGGTGGAATCCCCGGCAGCCTACCCGATGGCAGCACTTACCTTTGGAGCGGCGATTATTCTGATCTCGCTGGGCGGAGGGGATCTGTTTACGGGGGATACGTTCTATTATTCCTATGCGGCACTTAGGCGCAGGCTGCGCTGGCTGCAAGTTGTAAAGATGTGGGTGACCAGTTATATCGGCAATATCATGGGGGCCTGTGCATTTGCATTGTTGATCTATCTGACAGGACTTTATTCGGATCACTCGGTCAATGCCTTTTTGTTGAATGTGGTCGAACACAAAATGCAGGCACCTACATCGCAGCTGTTTTTCAGGGCGATTTTATGTAACTGGCTCGTCTGTCTGGCCTTCTTTATCCCAATGGGACTCAAAAATGAAGTGGCCAAGCTGTTCTGTATGATGCTGTTTGTATTTTGCTTCTTTATCTCGGGCTATGAACATAGTATCGCGAATATGTGTACATTTGCGATTGCGCTTGTAGTGGATCATCCATCGACGATCAATTTTGCAGGTGTAATCCATAATCTGATTCCGGTGACAATCGGTAATCTGATCGGCGGATCGGTCTTTATGTCGATGATGTACTATTATGTGAACAAGCCCTTTATGGATACCCATCCGATTGATGAGCATTCTGCAGATCAGGACTAACAGGCTGGTTATTATAAAAAGAATTCTGAAATGAGACAGATCAGCCAGATTGCTAACCCTTTACTCCGCATTCGACAAAATAATTGCTTAACTAGTCCTAAATACCTTTGATTAATAAAAATATTTTAGGACTATAGTTTCAAATTAAGCTTAAATTGGTTATAATAAAATAAGCAAATACATCATTGTAATCAAAGGAGAGCGCAAAGCCCATTATGAGCGTATATCAATTCTCGGCAACAAACATGGCTGGTAAGGAAGTATCTTTGGGGGAATATCGTGATCAGGTAATTCTGGTCGTCAACACAGCAAGTCAGTGCGGATTTACTTTTCAATTTGAGGACCTACAGAAGTTATATGATCGTTACAAAGACAGAGGACTTATCGTACTCGGCTTTCCTTCCAACCAGTTTGCAGATCAGGAACCTGGCGACAATGAGCGCATACAGGCTTTCTGCATGCTGAATTATGGTGTTACGTTCCCGATGTTCCAAAAGGTAGACGTGCGGGATCAAAATGCGCATCCTTTGTTTACGTATCTGGCGGATTCCAAGCCGTTTGAAGGGTTTGATATGACGCACTCGGTCGCAAAGATTCTGCTGCCGCTGCTGCATGAGCGCCATCCGGAATACATGCCGGGCGATTCAATCAAATGGAATTTCACCAAGTTCCTGATTGATCGGAATGGCGAAGTTGTCAAACGCTTCGAGCCTACGACTGATCCTTATGATCTCGAAGAAGATATTGAAGCACTGCTGTAAATGGCATAACGTATACAACAACCTGTTTAATTGCATAAAAAGAAGCCCGGTGAACTGCTCACCGGGCTTTTTGAATACTGTCAGAGTATAGGCAGGCGGTTAGAAGATACACCAGTTTATAAACTACCTCCACCCTCGATAAGCGCATGATTAACTGGTAAGCTTAAGCAAGTAAAGATGCAAAAAATGGATGCACTGTGTAATGTACTTCAATAATTTACGGAAGCATACTAGATTAAGGGTGATTTTTATCATAACATTTTCCATCTTTTAAAAATAAGGTTTATTATCGCTTATCATTCTCGATAAGATCATATCGTGAAGTATAGCACACAGTGTTGTGATTCCATAAGTTAGCAGTTCCTCATTTACATATGAGTAACTAATTCGCAAATGATTATATTCTTGTCCAACCGGGTAACATGCTGACCCTGGTAAAAATGTAATCTGTTGTTTTTTTGCTTCTGATAAAAGTAGGTGACTATCAATCCAGGTCGGTAAACTAATCCATAAATTTAACCCTCCCTCTGGTATTGTCCAAGATACATCATCAGGTGAAAGTCTTGTGAGTAAATCAATAACTAAATCTCTTCGAATTTTTAAAGCTATCCGCAATTTCTTTGTGTGATCTAGCATTCTTTTAGAGTTAATTAAAGGAAGAATTGCCTTTTGTGTGAGTAAAGGACTTCCTAAATCAGCATTTGCTTTGGCGGCTAATAAACGGCGAAAAATGGAGCCTGAAGCTGTTAATACTCCTATTCTGCAACTTGGTGCAATGGTTTTACTTAATCCTCGCAAATAAATCACATGCCCGAACTGATCCATACTTTTAAGTGTAGCAGGTGGTTTCTTTTCAAAATAAATTTCACTGCATGGATCGTCCTCTACAATAATACATTGGATGCTTTGAGCTATATCGAGTAACTGCTTACGTCGTTTTAATGTCATAACAACACCGGTTGGATTATGAAAAGTAGGAATTGTAAAAATAACTTTGGGTTTATATTTTTCACAAACATTTTGGAGTATATCTATTCGCAGTCCATCCTTATCAACAGGCACAGTAAGTATGGTAGCGCCCCTTCCACGAAAAACATCAATTGCTCCAGGGTAGGTAGGGGCTTCCATTATTACAAAATCCCCAGATCCAACAAATGTACGAGCTATTAAATCAATACCTTGTTGAAGACCACTTGTAACTAAAATGTTTTCTGGTGTAGAAAGAACCCCTGACCTTTTTAAATACTTAGACATTTCGTTTCTTAGTTGACTATCCCCTTGTATGTTTCCATATAGAGACAATAACTCTGGGTTTTCCGTAAGAACTTGGTGAACCTCACGCTCGAAATATCGATTGGGGAAAAGTTTGGGATCTATCATCGATGATGAAAGATGGACCTTTTGAGGAGCAATATGATAACGAGCAAACTGGGATCTAGGTAAATAATCTTGAAGCGATAATTGCCAATCGTATGAAGGAATTATTTCTTTTTCTCCCCTTTCCTCTATTATTTTAGCTTTTATAAATGTACCTTTTCCTTGGATAGAAGTAATAAAACCATCTTGTTCTAATTGTTTATATGCCTTGAAAACTGTAACCAAACTTACTTCCAGTTGTTTTGAAAGGATGCGTACTGATGGCAACTTCAGTCCTTCTTTCAAAAGTCCTGAGCGAATACGGTCAACAATTGATTGATATATTTGGTCAGAAAGTGATACTCCTACATTTCTTTGGATATCAATTCGCATAATAAATGATCTCCTTAATGTTATACGTATATGTAGTGTTATAGTACCACATTGAGTGTTATACATATGACGAAGTAAGATATAACCCATGAAGTTGAACAATACATTAAATGGAAGGAAGATGGTGGGAATGGAAAAATGAAACTGGATTGGGGAACAGAGGATTTTTTATAGAAAGACAGATAAACGATATGTTGCTAATTTTAAGGATGGGAAATGAGACCACTAACTAAAAAGTCATATGATACATTTACCGGGATTCCGTTAGGTCGCAATAAAGCCTCTGAAGGCTGAATCAAGGTAAGTGAATAATCTAATCCATAATGAAAGAAGGAGAAATTATGAATCAAAAAAGACTATTCCTTACTTACGGGTTAGTATTTTTTGTAACGGCTATTTGGGGACTTAATATTGTTATTATTAAAGTATTGGTAGAATATTTACCTCCACAAACAATGACGGCATTTCGAATTATGATGGCTGGGTTTACGGCATTAATTACAATCGTTCTTGGAAAGTCATTTCGCCATTTATCCAAAAAGGAATGGATTTATACACTACTCGGCATGTTATTTGGAGTGATTTTACATCACTCGCTTATAGCAGTAGGTCTAACAATGATTGATGCTTCGAATGCTTCTTTGATTCTTGCATTAGTACCACTTACAACAGCAATACTTGCCGTCCTTTTTTTAAGTGAACAATTAACAAAATTGCGAATTGTTGGTTTTATTCTTGCGTTAACTGGCGTCTTTTTTATTCAGGGCGGTTCATTGAGTAATATGCAATTATCTCAAGGAGAATTGATTTTATTAATTGCTATGGTTGTCCAAGCCATTAGTTTTATTTTCGTAAAAAAAGCAACTGCAACGATTGATTCAAAACAGGTCACAACAATAATGTACCTACTAGGTTCAATTGGTTTGTTGATCATTAGTTTTATAACGGAGCCTAAAGGACTCAGTGAAATGACTTCAGCTTCTTTATTTATTTACTTCTTATTTATCGTATCCGGGATAGTGGCAACAGGAGTAGGATATATAGTTTTTAATGCAGCTATTCAGCAGATAGGGGCTGGACAAACAGCGATATTTAATAACTTTGTTCCATTTTTTGGTCTTGTATTCTCAGCCCTCTTCTTAAATGAAACTATTACAGCTCCACAATTGATTGGATTTGTGTTTATTGTAGCTGGTGTTTTATTTGGCACAGGTTATATTGAAAAAACATGGGGGAAAAGGTTTAAACGGATTAGTAATACCAGGAGGAGTGTAGGATAATCTCCACTCTTCCTGGTATGGCAATTCGAGGTTCTTATTTCTCACTTTACCGGACTATTTTTATTGAACTATTTAGCAAAAAAGCACAATGTAACGCCCAAGCGATACCAGCCGGCTCTGCCTCCGGTCGCCGAATTTCATATTAGCCCATGAATAAAAGAATAAAACAAAAAAACCGACTCCTCGTTATGGGTCGGTTTTGTCATATATGGATGAGTCTGTTCCAATGGCTGCGGATGATTAGCGGCTGCGGGAAGGAATAGAGCACTTTTTTAGATATTCCAGCTTGCGAATGATTTCCTTTTGCCATTTGTGGTCACCCACATGAACAGCCAGATTGAGAAGATCAAGATAATCGTCGATTTGTAGTGAGGTTTTCTGGGTCATTGCGTTCATCAAGATTCCGTCTCCTTTGAAGCGCAGGGATAGCAGCGCGTATATAATGAGGCACAGTGTGCACGTTGCGGCAGTAACAGCATTTCCTTATATAAGTAATTATCAATCGATTATCAACCGATCAGGAATGATAATCATTATCACATCTACATTCTCATTGTAAGCATTCAACCGGTGAATTGCAAACCATTTATCTAAATTTTTTTGGAAAATCTTCAACTGTTCACAGGTTATACACGGTTGGATCATGGGATAATTACAATAGTAGATGCAGCAAGCACATTCTGGAATAATGAAAGCAGCCAGTCAATTCATTTTGTACCGATTAAGCTACTAAAGGAGAATGATATGTCTTACCGATGGATGAAATGGACAATCTTGTTTTTACCGACCGTTACAATTGGGTTATGGGAGTATGTGAGGCATCAGCTGCTGATGCCGTATCTGTCCATGGAGGCCGGCAACTGGCTGTCGCCGGTCATTGTATATATAGTCAGCGTTACTCTGCTGCGCCGGATGTTTACGATGATGGAGCATACGCAGGCAGCACTGGATCAGGAACGGATTGCCAAAGGCAAGCTGGAAGAGCGGCAGCTGCTGGCCGGAGAGCTGCATGACGGAGTCGCACAATCGCTGTTCCTGCTCGGAGTCAAGCTGGATCAGGCCCGGCGCCGATTCGATGATCCCGAAGTGCAGAAGATGCTGAACGATATTAGCCGTACCGTCAGCGAAGCCAATCATGATGTACGGCAGTCGATTGCCAATCTCAAATATTCACCGCGCCAGGAAGATGCCGGCGAGACTTCACTGGAATATCGTATTCGCGAGATGATTCCACTTGCCGGAGTCAAGGTGGAGCTGGGCTGGCAGCTGGACGAGGCACTGCTGCGCCCGGATGAGCAGGCGGAGCTGCTCGCCTGCATCCGTGAGGCTCTGCTGAATATTCACAAGCATGCGGGCGCACGGAATGCGACTATTTCCGGTATACAGCAAGCCGAGGCGTGGCAGGTGACCGTGCAGGATAATGGGCATGGATATGATGAACAGGCACTGAACGATCCCGGCAAATTCGGGCTGCGCATTACCGCGGAACGGGCCGAGCTGAGAGGATGGACCTTTGCGCTCCGGCGGGAAGGGGAATGGACCCGGTTCATACTGACAGGAGGAAGCAGACATGGATAGAGTACGTGTACTGATTGTGGATGATCATGCGCATGCCCGTGAGGCAACGAGCGTGATTTTATCGGAAGAACCGATGTTTGAAGTGACCGGTACCGCTGCCAGCGGACAGGAAGCGCTGGAGTTTACGGAGAAATGGATGCCGGATCTCATCCTGATGGATATTTCCATGAAAGGGATGGATGGACTGGAGACCACGCGGCTGATCAAGCTGCGATTTCCGTATGTCAAAATTATTATGATGACCGTGTCGGATGATGCCGCCCATCTGTTCGAAGCAATCAAGCAGGGCGCGCAGGGATATCTGCTCAAAAGTCTGCCTCCGTCCACCTGGCTGGAATATCTGCGCAGTGTGGCATCCGACCGGGAAGGCATGAGCCAGGAGATTGCCCATCGCATCCTGCAGGAATTTCCGTTTGGCAAGGCGCAGAGCGATCCGGCTGCCGATACATTGACCCGGCGGGAGCGGGAGATTCTGCAGTGGGTATCCTCCGGGATGACTAACCGGGAGATTGCCGCCGAGCTGGTCATTTCCGAGCAGACGGTCAAAAATCATCTCAAAAATATTTTGCAAAAATTGCAACTTGAGAACCGTGTACAGCTGACCCGATATGCGCTGGAGCAGGGCTTGGCTTCGGATCAGCGTCCGCGTCCATAATTCATTCAAATTTGAACCGGTGAATGACGGTTATATAGCCCTATGTAGTCATTTTCCACTGGCAGATGTTCCGTTATGATGAGAAAGGTTCATTGGATTGGGGTCCCATGACCGTTCGGAAAGCAGGTGAAGGATTGAGCAACATGATAATACGATCAGATAAATCACAGAATGTACAGACAGCAGGGTTATTATCGTTCGCTGATCGCTATGACGGGTCTGCGAAAAGTGGGAGCTACCGCGGAAAGCATGCAGCCCGGCTTGGCGCAGCAGGCAGAAGCAAAGCTTTGCTGCACAGCGTACTTGCTCTGCTGGTACTGCTGATGTGTGTACTGTTCCCGCAGCAAGGTATGGCGCACTCGGCGGTGGTGGAATCATCACCGTCACAGAATGAAGTGCTGGAGCAATCCCCGCAGCAGATCAAGATCCGTTTTAATGAAGATATTCAGCGTGCGTATTACAGCATCCAGCTGATGGATTCGTCCGGCAAGGTGATCGGACCGATCCAGGCGAAGATTGATGAGAATGACGGTACCGTGTTAAAAGCGGATGTGCCGATGAAGCTGGCAGGCGATATTTACAATATTTCCTGGAAAGCCGTATCCGGCGACGGACATCCGGTACAGGGCGGAATCGTGTTCCAGGTCGGCGATGGCGCCGGCAAAGACGTAAACGATACGGATGTGCGTATCAGCGACAAGCCGGTCAATCCGCTGCTGGTCGTTATGCGATGGCTGCAGTATGCCGGACAGGCGATGCTGCTCGGGGCGCTCTGTCTGACCCTGTTCCTGCTGCCGCAGCGGCTGCGTGCCGGGGAGCATACCGGATGGATGACAGGCGGCCGCTACCGCTGGTTCGTGATAGCGGGCGGTGTGATTGCCTTGGCAGCTCTGGTGGCACAGCTGCCGCTGCGAATCGCCTGGGATGCGGATGTACCGCTGTCCGGCACCGGTGCCGAAGTGATGACGACTTTGCAGGCGACCGTGTTCGGCAAGGTCTGGTTGTTCCAGATGATCTTTACCGTACTGGGCATCGCAGGTCTGCTGCTCATGCAGCTGCGCAAGTTATCCGTATCGATCCGCAAAGGGATCGGTATGACAGCATTTGTAATGCTGGTCGTGGCGCTGCTGGCCAAGGCATTTGATGGACATGCCTATGCAGAGCCGTATGCAGGTATTGCGATTGCGGCTGACTTTATCCATCTACTGTCGGCTCTGATCTGGAGCGGAGCGCTGCTTGCACTGGCACTATTTCTGCCGAAGATTACGGAAGCGTACAGCGGTGAAGAGCGCCGACTTGTATACTGGAGCATCGTTCGCCGGTTCTCCTGGTGGGCGATCGTATCGGTAGCGGCGCTGCTGGTGACCGGGATTTATGGCAGTCTGGTCTATTTGCCGGAGCTGAATTCGCTGTTCACGACTGCGTATGGATTGACACTGCTGGGCAAAATTCTGCTGTTCCTGATTATGGCTGCTTTTGCCGGATTGAATTATGTCAAAGGCCGCAAGCAGGAGGAAGAGCTGGGCAAGGATCTGATCTGGGAAGTGCTGACCGGATTCGTCATTCTGGTGCTGGCTGCGATCCTCGTGCATCTGTCGCCTATGGGCGGCTCGCTGGTCAAGGTCAAGCCGGAAGAGATTACCGCCCAGACGCAGCAGATCGAAGGCTATGAAGTGAGTCTCAAAGCGACACCGCTGGAGATGGGCAGCAATGACTTTATCGTGACGGTCAAGGATGCCAAAGGAAAGCCGGTGGATGTGGAGCAGATTCAGATCACGATGACGCACATGGATATGACGATGGCACCTGCGG
Source organism: Paenibacillus wulumuqiensis (assembly GCF_000971965.1). Classification (GTDB taxonomy): domain Bacteria; phylum Bacillota; class Bacilli; order Paenibacillales; family Paenibacillaceae; genus Saccharibacillus; species Saccharibacillus wulumuqiensis. The sequence goes on along the minus strand of NZ_KQ040795.1, from coordinate 195,670 downwards.
AATTCACGATGAGCAGCGCAGATGAGCAAAATGGCGTCTACCAGAAAAAGTCCATGATCAGCATGAACGGACGCTGGCAGATCGACATGCATATCCTGACCAAAAAGCTGGATAGCATGGATGTGCAGTTTACGATCAAGGTAGGATAATAAACAGCAATAATCGCAGGACACATTGCATGATGGAATGTGCATAACTCAGACAAAGGGGCTTATTCATTTATGAAATCCAAATCCGTATTTACCCGTATGATCTCGCTTATCTCGGCTGCTGTTCTGGCCGGATTCGTCACATTCGCAGGCGTTGCCAGTGCGCACGTGACCGTCAAGCCTGCCGCATCCATGACCGGTGCCTGGGAAACCTACACGATCAAGGTACCTTCGGAAAAGGAAATTCCGACAACCAAGGTAACACTGAAAGTACCGGAAAATCTTTCTTTCAAACAGTATCAGCCGGTTCCGGGCTGGAAGACGACCACCGAGAAAAATGATGCGGGCGAAATCACAGCCATCACCTGGGAAGCGGAAAGCGGCGGCATTGAAGCCGGACAGTTCCAGCAGTTTGTATTTGTCGGCGAGAACCCGGCCAAGGATAGCGAACTCGCCTGGGATGCCTACCAGTACTACAGTGACGGCAGTATTGTGGAATGGACCGGAGACGAGGGCAGTGATACGCCTCACTCCATGACTGTGGTCAGTGCCGAAGCGTCCGGTGCAGCAGCGCCGGCTGATCATGGGCATAATAGTGCAGGTACGGCAGGCAGCGGCACTGCCGGTACGGATAGCGGACATGCTGCGACTGATGAAGATACAGCTGGCTCCGCGCAGCCAGCTGCAGACAGCAATGCAAATGCTGCTCCGGCAGCCGCTCCAGCCGCAAACAGCGGTATGCAGACAGCGACATTGATCATTTCCATCGTCGCTCTGATCGCAGCCATCGGAGCATGGGTGACCGCTGCACGCAAACGCAGTAAATAAATGTAACTGTACACAGCAAGCCTGATTTCCCGGTAAAGGGAGGTCAGGCTTTTTCATTGCTTCTTTTTGATAGGGAAATTGGTATACTTGCTGTAATAATGATAGCTGGATTGATAACAGGTGACACGGTGAAGGAGAATGCTATGACGTACCGTCTTGGTGTAATCGGACCTCAGCCGTCCATCGATCATATTCTGGAAGTGACCCGGAATATGGCAGAGGATGCGCAGTTTATTCCATTTGTCTATAATCATCCGCAGGAGATTTCCGGCATTCTGGAGCAGAATCGTCCCGGTCTCAAAGGCTGGCTCTTCTCCGGTCCGGTACCGATGTCTGTGGCGCGTCCTTACTTGCGGGAAGCGGAACTGTCGGTCTACTGCAAGCCTGCCGGCTCCGGACTCTACAGGGGAATGGTGCAGATGCTGATGACGCAAAATATCGGAAGCTCGCCCTATTCCATTGATATGGTACGTTCGGAAGATCTGGATCTGCATGAATCCCTGGCAGAGCTGGGGATTGCGACGGAAGGATTGTATATGCATATTTTTGATGCGGCAGAAGATCCGGAGACGATTATCGATTTCCACCTGCAGTTATGGAAAAGTGGCAAAAGCGCTGCTGCACTGACCTGTATGCATTTTATTTACAGCGAGCTGCAGAAGCATGGCATGCCGGTATACCGGCTGACCATTACACGGCAGGATATTCGTCAGGCGGCCGAGCTGCTCATCCAGCAGGCGCGCAGCTCGTATTTCAAGGATACCCAGATCGGCATGCAGATGATCGAGGCGGATCTGATGACGCTGAGCAATCGTACAGGAAGAGGACGTTACTCCATCCAGTATGCGGAGCTGCGGATGCAGCAGCGTATGCTGGAGCTGTGTGAGCGTATCGATGGGGTCATGATGCCGCATGGAATAGGCAGCTACCAGCTGATCAGTACCCGCGGCGCGATTGAGCGGGAGCTGCCGGAGCTGCGGCGGGCGATTGGCAAACTGGAGCTGGAGCTGGATATTCCGGTATCGGTCGGCATCGGTTATGGAGATACGGCTTTTGCAGCGGGCAATCATGCGATACTGGCACTGCAGCATGTACGGAGTCGGCAGCAGCCGCTCCTGGTCATCATGCAGGATAACGGCGACATTCGTGAAATGGTCAAAGATGAAGCGCAGTGGAGCTATGCTTCACGGTCCGTGGACCCCAGCCTGCTCGCTCTGTTGAATGAAGCCGGAATCAGCGTCAAAACCTATAACCGAATCGAAGCGCTGACCCGCCATCTGAATTGGGACGGCTTTACCACTTCCCAGCTGGCTCAGCAGCTGTCCATGACGATTCGCAATGCACAGCGTATCCTGAGCAGTCTGTGCCGGATCGGATTGGCTGAAGTGGAAGGGGAAGAGCAGCAGTCGGTACGCGGCAGACCACGCAAAATTTACAGATTGCGCCGGAGCCGGTACCATGAAGAGTGAGAGGATGAAAAACGTGAAAAAGAGTACATTTCGCTCCAGTACAATACTTAAAATATATTATCTGATCATGGCAGCATCGGTAATTGCGCTAATAATCGGCAAGGAAAGATGGCTGGAGGGTGCTGGAGGTACGCAGGCAGCGATGTGGCTGTATTACGGGGTTGTGATCGTAGGCATACTGATCCTGGTGCCTGCGCTGGTAATGGCATGGTTCTGGCTGCGACGCTGGATGACCACCTACAAGGTCGAGCCGGGACTGCAGAAAGTTCTGCTGATTATTACCATTCCAATGATGCTGGTGATCGGATATATGCTGGAACTCGTATTTATCATGATCTTCATTGGTCTGGGCGGCAGCTCCTAATGCTGCGTTCCTATTAAGGCTGTAGATCCATCAAGCCGGAAGACCATCATCTATAATATAAATATGTAAACCATATCGACTTACCCAACAAGCCCATGCAGCTGTAATATCTGCATGGGCTTGTTAGCGATTCATTGTGAAGGTGAATCGGTTATTGAAGTGGAGTCGGTGCTCGTAGGAATCACATTATTCGATCCGATCGACACGGACCACAGGAGCACTCGTAGTTACACCGATCAGCCCGGATGGTTGGGTGTCGCCCAATCCATATTCCGGTTCAAATTCCGGATCGGGCATTCCCGGTGCTCCGGTATCTGCACTGCCGTTAGCTTCATTATCCGTGGCAGCACCGGAATCGGGACTGTTGTCTGTATTATCGGCGCCTGCTCCGGATTGCTCCGGGGTCAGCGATTGGAATTGTCCGTTAAACTGTCCATAAATGGTAAAGCTGCCGGTGGCAAATTCCATATCGCCGGTCAGCCATACATAACTGTCTCTCTGCCGTGCCAGCGCACCATTCTCATCCACCGATATGATCTCGGCGCTGAACTGTATCGTCTCATTCGGATGAGAAGCCACTTCAGCAGCTGTGATAGAGCGATACATGCTGTTATCGGTCCGGCTGTCGCTGAGTGTATAGCTGCCATCCTGAACAGGGCGGTAAATATCCGTCTGTCCAGCAGCGCCGTCAGCAGGTTCATGTACATCAATACTGCCATCCTCTGCGGTCTCATAACCGGCGGCCGCAACAGACAGCAGACTGCGGAACCCGCTTCCGGTCAGTCCATAAAAGGAATACTGATGACGGTCATCTTCAGCCGAGCCGGACTGGACGACGATGACCGGCTGCTCGCTGCTGCTGAGCCGCGGCTCAAGGGTCAGCGACAGTATCTGATTCGCAGTCTGGCCAATCTCCCCGGACCATACACTGGCTGCGCCATCGGACGACATTTTACCGAAAAACAGACGGTTATTATGATCGGTAGCGATGCTGTACACCGGCACATCCGCCCAGTTGACCCCGCCGGTTACATGCTCGTAGGCGACAGAAGCGTTGGAGCTCTGCAGCAGATGGACTGGATCGGCGGTCGCCCAGGCAATCTGAGTACGGGCGATCGGCTCACTCATATCTTCCAGTGTGCCCAGGGATTCATACAGATTCACAGCCTGCTGGAACTGCCCGGCAGCAGACAATGAAGCAGCCTGACCCTGAAGGGAAAGGATCTGCTGGCTGATTTGCGTCAGCACCGGAGATGAATCCAGTCCCAGCTCGCTGGCAGCATCCCTGAAGCTGCGGGCATGGGCTACAAACTGCGCAGTCCGTTTTGCCTGAATGTCCTTGGTAATGACCGATCGGGTCCCGTTTTCGGCGAGGGTCACGATCCATGGAGCTTGGTAATCGTGCTGCTTATACGTCTCTGCTGCATATACCGCTTGATTCAGAAATTCCGTGAAATTCCCTGCTGCGGCCAGCCGGTTCAGCTTGGTCTGGTCATAGCTTTCCAGCACATCGCGGATATACTGCTGCATCGGTTCCCTGGTATCCCAGTAAGCCTGCGGGATACGCAGCAGGTTCCATTTATGGGATTCATCCTTGTAATTCGCAGTCTTGAGATTCTGCTGCAGACCTTCTTCGAAGCTCTGGCGAAATTGGGTGAAACCGGTCTGCAGCTTTTCTTCCATCGTATAGTTTTGTTGAATCTGTTTGTATTCCTTTTGAAAGCGATCGTCGGCCTGCTGTTGAGCGCTGACCTGCCCGCTCCAGCGCTCATAGGCGCTGAGAAAGGAATCGAATTGCCGGGTGTCGATAGCAGCCTGCAGCTCACTGGCACTGGCGGATACGACGCTGTTCCACTGGCTGATTGGCTGCAGCTCAGCCAGCCGGCTGCGGATATGCTGTTCCTGGTAGGACAGATACCGGTTCTCGGCCGCCCGGCTGTACCACTGTTCTGCCGGAATCCATTCCTGGCGGGCATAATACTGATCCGCCAGCTTGATCCAGCTGATCTTGTGATAAATGCCGACACTTTTGAACACGATCAGTATCAGGCCCACTGTGCAGCAGACGAGCAGCAGATTGCGTAACGAAAACAGCCGAAGCACGCTCATGGACGTTCAGCTCCGGCGGCATCCGGTTCAAAGGCAGGATCGGACGGATACAGTTCTGCCCGGATACTTTCCATATCCTGACCAAGTACTTCGCTCTGCAAAGCCGGATCGCTGTGGACCACATGATATAATCGGACGAAGCGTTCCCGGGGCAGGAAGCGGGCGTACCGGCGGATAAAGCCCTGATACATGGTCACATACCGCTTCATGCGCACAGCAGCCGATGCCACGCTGATCAGAATATTCCAGCCGTTTTCCATTTCCAGAATTCGCGGTTCGTTGGCAATAATGTAGCGGATCGCCCGGTCCTTGATCATATCCCGTTTGAGCCGGGCAATTTCCCCGATATAATCGGCGACCAGCGGATCAAAATCCCTGGTAATCAGCGATTCCAGCTCCAGATCCATATCGCTGCGCAGCCGGAAGTTCTGCAGCAGGGACAGCAGCGCGAGCCGCAGTCGATCATTGCGGACGAGTACGGCGGTCTGACGCAAAATATGATAGCCTTCCACATCTTTCCCGCTGCGCACGGTCTCTACGCCGGTCGACTGGTCATGCACGAGTCCGTCATGGATGGTGGCATGATCATAGCGGAACATCCGGCTGAGCTGACGCAACGTCTCCCGGCCTGTCATCCGGCGTTGTACGAGTACGAGCAGAGCCAGCAGGATCAGACCGGTACCGGCGGCAATAGCGATCTGGGTCATATCCTGTGCCAGCAAAATGGCTATGATAATAAGCAGCACTGTAAATAAAATTTCGTTCAGCATTTTCCGGCGTGCCCGGGAGCGCGCCCGTTCCATTACCGGTACCAGCCTGGCTCTGCCGCAGTTCGGACAGGATTCGCCGGGCAGGATGGTGTACTTCCCGCATCGGCGGCAGGTCCGCAGCCGGTCATAGTTGCGGCGGCTTCGTTCAAGCACAGGCAGCTGAACCGCTTTTTTGGTAGTTGTCATAGTATGCAATCACTCTCTGTAATTCATATTTGGTTATTCCCGTTCGTTGACGGCGGCCAGCAGCTGTTTCTCCAATTCTTCCTCGGAAGGGGCTTTTTTACGGCGAAAGGCATAAGATAACAACCGGCTTACGACAAAAAGAAACATAATCGCGACACATGCGTATGCAAGTATATCCATAGGATAATCCTTTCTGTATGTTCAGGTAGTAGAAGTTTGGTTATTTTCTATTTTATGCGAAATTCTATTCCAGAATAAAGGGAGCGGTGAAGAATATTCAACTTTTAGCCTGTAGTCCAGTGATTTCCCCCGTCTTAGGGTGGGGAAAGAATTCGAGCGGATACGTTATAATGGTATCCGGCTTCCTTTGAAGAATCAGATGGCAAACGAGACTTTTTGGATGTGGATGGATTATTATGGATATTGTGGTGAAAATGGTATCAAATTTTTCACTTTATGTGTTTTAAGGCATGTTAAGGTGAATTTAACCGGCTCTTAATCATAATCCGCTAAACTATGAGAAAATCGCCTGTCCTGTGTGTCTACATTTTACCTTAAGCGAAGGAGTAGAATGATGTTCCGTAGAAAACTCAATCTTATGTATATAACGTTGGCAATGATTCTGTGTCTGACACAGCTGCCAGGTACGCTGTTCGCCGCATCGGCCGCAGCCAACAATAACAGCCCGTCCTCTGAGGTGGACGCGGTACTGCTGCTGGATGTCAGCAACTCGATGAAATCCAGTGACCCCGAGCAGCTCGGGAATGAAGCGATGAAGCTGTTTATCGATATGCTGCCCACCCAGGGTGACCGGGTCGGCGTGGTTGCCTATACCGATCAGATTGAACGGGAGAAGGCGCTGACAGGCATTAACTCAGCCGATGACAAAACGAATCTCAAAAACTTTATCGATGATCTGAACCGCGGTCCGTATACCGATATTTCGATCGGGATGAGAGAAGCGGTCAATATTTTGCAGGACAGTTCGCAGCAGGGCAATGAGCCGATGATCGTGCTGTTCGCAGATGGCAATAACGAACTCAACAGCAACTCCGGCCGCTCCAACAGCGAAGCCGATCAGCAGCTGCAGGAAGCGGTGCAGCAGGCCAAGCAGAAGGGCTATCCGGTCTATACGGTCGGTCTGAATGCCGACGGCAAGCTGAATCAGCAGGCGCTGAAGAACATCGCCACCGAGACAGGTGGTAAATCTTTTGTAACCAGCTCAGCGGATGATTTGCCGGGGATCCTGAGTGAAATCTTTGCGGCTCACCAGCAGGTGAATGTCGTGCCGGTGGATTCGATTACCGGTAACGGACAATTTCAGGATGTGAAGATCAATATCCCGAATGCCAGCGTCAAGGAAGCCAATATCTCGATCATGTCTTCACAGAAAGTGGAAGTGAAGCTGGTCGATCCGTCAGGCAAAGCGGTGGATGTTCCTTCGGATCAGGTGAGCGTCTCTACTTCCAAAAGTTATTCCCTGGTCAAACTGCTGAAGCCGCAGCAGGGAGACTGGACGCTGCAAGTCAAAGGTGCCGATCAGGATAATATCGATATCAACCTGATCTTCAACTACAGCCTGGAGATGGCGCTGGACCCGATTCCTGCCAAAAACTATGGCAAAGGCGATAAAATCGATATCGTATCCTATCTGACCAGCAATGGGCAAAAGCTGACCGATGCCTCACAGGTAGGTAACCTCAAAGCCGTACTGAACGTCAAAGACATGGACACCGGAGCGACCAGCCAGGTGCCACTTAGCGGCAATGGAACAGAGTTCAAAGGAACTTTTGAAGTGCCGGATAATCATAAATACCAGCTCGTTGTGAGAGCGGAAGAGCAGAGCTTTTACCGGGAGACGACTCCGGTTACTTTAGATGCGACCGGCGGTGGTGCAGGGACCGGCAGCGCAGAGGAAGCGGCCGGCCTTGGCACAATGGCATGGGTACTGATCGCGATCGGCGTTCTGCTCGTACTGACCGGAATCTGGTTCCTGCTGCGTCTGCTCAAGCAGAAAAACAGAGGATTCGTCGGTCAGATGGTCATTGAGATCCGCGACGAGAACACCGGGGAGAAATCCTACCCGCAGTACAAGAAACTGACGACCTTCCGCGGCAAGTTCAACCTGCATCAGCTGCTGCAGCTGGCGCCGGAGTTGAAGGAGACCGAGAGCATTACCTTTACACCGGGCAATAATGACCGTATCATCGTTCGCAACAGTGCGGACAGCATCATTGAGAAATCCGGCCGTGCAATCGATGCTTCCCGCGGCTATGAACTGAAGAGCGGCGATCGTCTGACGATTGCACTGCGCCAGGTGGACAAGACCGTTCTGCTGGAATACCTGACCTGATGATGAACATGCCATTTCCATAGCCAAGGTTAACGGGGAGATGGCATGGCAGTTGGGTGCAGACAGATAGCCGGACATATTTAATTCATTATTGAACCGTACAATAAATCAGACACCAACTGGAAATACCAAAATACAACAGACAAATGGGAAACCAAACAAAGCATAATTCAATACGTTAAAAATAGAAGGTTACAAGGGGGATCATCCATGAAACCAATCGTTAGAGAACATATCCAACAGCTCGACGTATCGCTTGGCGGCGGTATTGTCAGTGAGAAAATAAGAGTCGATACCATCGACAATCCGATCCTGATTATCGGCCTTGGAGGCACAGGGATTGATGCCCTGCTGCGTCTGAAATACCAGATTAACCGCCGCTTCCGTCTGCCGGAAGATCCGGTTACCAAGAAAAAGCAGGAAAAACCGGATAATGTGGAATTCCTCGCTTTTGAGACCAACGAACAGGACCGCAACAAAAAATATAAAGGCATCGGCCTTGATCCGCATAACGAATTTGTACTGCTGTCCAATCCGGAGATCGGCGGACTGCTGCAAAACCGAAGCCTGCTGGAGCCTTATATCACCGAATGGCTGTCGCCGGAGATGAGCATCACCGACGGCATGAACGGAGCGGCCGGTGTACGCCAGGCCGGTCGTCTGCTGCTGTTCACCAAGATCAACCAGGTCGTACAGAGCATCGATAAAAAGATCAAAACCCTGTCTGTCGGCACCAATAAAAAGCTGATGGTGTTCCTGCTGACCGGTCTGTCCGGCGGTACGGGCAGCGGCTCGTTCCTCGATATCTCGTATATCGTACGCGGTATTGTGGAGCGCGATTACGGCTCTGCCGGGATCGACCGTCTGACCATGCTGGGCTACCTGTTCACACCGGACGTTAACCTGTCCAATAAGAGCCTGAGCGAGCACACCCGTGAATATATCCGCAAAAACGGCTATGCCGCGCTCAAGGAACTGGATTACTGGATGAACGTGGACAGCCGCGGCGAACGCTTCAAGCAGCAGTACGGCAGCATCCTGAACGTGAATTCTCCGCTGCCGCCATTTAACCTGTGTCACCTGATCTCGGCGACCAATACCGAGGGCAAACTGCTGGAGAATGCCTACGATTACTGTATGAATGTAACAGCTGAGAATATCACCAACTTTATGGCCAGTGAGGAAAAAGCCTCCGGCGAAGAGTTCGCGATTCATGACTATATCAGCAATATCCGTACGAATATCGCGCAGATGAACCGCGCGTATCCGGCGAACTATGAATACAACATTATCGGTGCCTCTTCCGCGGTGCTGCCGATTGAGGAAATGACGACCTATCTGGCGTACCGACTGTTCCAGAAGATGGACAAAATGTTTGATCAGGCACCGGATCAGGAAGCGGTAGAGAACTTTGCCCGCAAGCTGGGCGTTGATCTGGATACGATGACCAAAACATTCGAGTCCCGTGTACCGGAGCCGCTGCCGGGCTTTGAGAACAGCGAGCGTCTGAGCTACAACAATGTAGTCAAAATGCAGGCGGTCAATATGGATACCGAGCTGGAGCAGACGTTCCTCGTTCGTGCCCGTGAAGAATATATCAAGGCCAAGCAGCAGCTGCCGGGCGAGATTGTCGGTCAATTTTCCGACCAGATCCGCCGCATGTTCCTGCATCCGGAACAGGGACCGTTCTACGTATCCCGCCTGCTGTATACGGAAAATGGCTTCTCTCTGCTCAAAATGCTGCTGTCCTATATCGAGACACTGCGTGAGAGCCTGACACGCATCCCGCGTGATATCGAATCGGCGGCAGAGTATGCGAATGATCGTCTGGGCGATGCCAAGAGCGCTTTTGTCTCCAAAGATAAAAAGAAAAATGTGTATATCGAAGCGAAAATCGACGAATACTGGCTGCGTGCGGATATCGAGCGTACCCAGCAGATGATCGAATTCTATGAAGATCTGTATCAGCTGCTGAATCGTGAGAATAACCGGATTTACGGCGTGTTCACGGAAGTGCTGAATGCTCTGAGCTCCATTTTCGAGAAAAATGGTGAGCTGCTGACCAGCGGAACCGAGCAGGCCGATCATCGCGGCAACAAAACGTACTACTGGAATCTGGTCAGCGTGCCGGACATCTCCAAAGCGGTCAGCGACATTATGGACAGCAAGGACGGCGATGATCTGATTCGTGATTTCTCCACTCAACTGCTGGATCATTCCGACCAGTGGGTCAAAGAGCAGGAAGTGGACATTGTGCGCTCCATCTCGGATTTCCTGAGCGACAAGTTCGGCGATCTGATCACCCGTTCGATGGAAGACTTCCTCGTGATGAAATACGGCGAAGACGAGCCGATCGAGAAATTTGTGGAGCGCCAGATTGCCAGTCGTCTGGATGATGATGCGGTACCGGTATTTCACCTGAGCAACAGCGCAGGCAATCTGCACTTCCCTTCGTGGGGCTTTGTGTCGGTGCCGGTACAGGCGCCAAGCATTCTGCGCGGTATTCGTAACTACCAGACCAATGCGATCGGCAAGTCCCATTTCACAATCAAGGAGAGTCAGGTGAAAAACCGGATCTTCTGGCTGAACACCCGTAACGGTGTGCCGCTGTTCGTGTATACACCACTCAAGGTGTACGAGGAGAACTACGAGCGTACCATTCTGGACCGTGAAGGCGTAGGTCGTCACCTGGTAATGACCGAGAAAGAAAACTGGACGTACCTGCCGTCTCCGATCCCTGAGCGCTCATGGGGAGAGACGTATGTCAATCCGCGTGTACAATCGTACAATGCGCGTATCCGGGCTGATTTTGCCCGTGCCCATGCGTTGGGTATCATTTCGGAAAAAGATGTGGAGCAAAACACAAGCAACCGGTTCGCGATCCGCTTCAGTCAGCCGTTCGATCTGGATGCGGTACTGAGCGGATACGATCTGCGTCTGGATGCTGCCCGTCCGAATCTGGGTGAAATCAAGCGTGCGCTGACCGAACTGCGCCGTCTGGTGAGCGAAGGTCTGCCGGCTGAATCGTCCAAAGATATCTTCAACAGCTATAACGAAGATCTGGCGGCAGAGAACCTGATCCGTTCCCCGAAACTGATCGAACGTGTACGCACGGAGCTGGCCAAGTATGATGCGATCCAGCTGAAAATCAGCGAGCTGGAAAGTATGCTGGGCCGCTTTGAAGGCGAGGAAAAGCTGACCGATCAGTTTGTACAGGCACTGTATACCGATACGATTACCAAAAAAGGTGCATTGTATGTGTATGATCGCGATCCGGAAGAAGAAGCCTGGGAACCATTTGCCAACTTGATGAAAACCAAAAATGTAGTCGAGTTCGAAGTGTTTGAAGCCTTCCGCAAGCTGGATGAGAAAAACCGTGCGGTACTGATGCGCAAAGCCGACCGCCGGGACAACGAGCTGACAGCATCCGAGGATATTACCCCGCTGCTGTCCAAGCTGGATGAATTATATGAGACTTATCTGGAAGCGCGCGATCGTCTGGAATACGAGCGTGTCGAGCTGGTTAATGGGGATGAAGCCTACCAGTTCTACAAGCAAATGGTAACCAAATTAAACGATCTGCGCCGGAAGCTGAGATAATATGGATGTTCGGCTGAGACAATTCGCAGAGGCATATGCTGCTGCTGAAGAGAAAACAGCCGGGCAGGGAGACGGGCGGAGCAGTATTCACTACCCCGCCGTTTTCCTGTTTATCGGGGACCATGTCCGCGATGCGGCTGCTCATATCAGAAGCGTAAATGCACAAAAGTGGGATAATGGCGCTGGTGTCATGTATGTTGAAGTATTACCGGAATCTGCTGCAGACTCTTCTTCCCGATCACCAGAAGCGGATGATCCGCAGCAGATTTTGTCATACCTGTCTTTACCTGCTGTATCTTCCGGCAAGCGGGTGCAGCGACCGGATTGGAGTACGCATTTCCGGGAAGACGGCAAGCATCTGCTGGAGCTGAACCGGGCATTTCGCCAGGCGGCCCGCAGACTGGCCGACTTTGGAAGAATGTATTCTTCCTTTGACCGGCTGCATCTGTCGGTGGTGACACGGGTGGAAGATCCAATGAATATACTGGTTCCGCAGATTGCTCTGCTGGCCCGCTCGATTCTGGGACAGTCCTTCAAATCAGTGCAGATGGATGTCTATGCGCTGATTCACGAAGGAGAGCAGGAGGAGAACTTTGGTTATGCCAATTCGGCCGGAGTTGCTTTTCTGCGAGAGCTGGAGCAGATGCAGCGGGAAGATTACAGTCTGAGTGCACCACTGCAGCGCACCGAGGATGGACTGGCGGTGATGGTCCATCATACGGCGGCTCCGCTGTTTGAACTGGCTTATATACTGTCGGATCGTAACGAGCGCGGGGTGGCGGTGAGCGGCGGCGTGAACAGCAACTACGATATGATCTGCCGGATCAGCCTGCTCAAAAACCGGCAGCGTCTGGAAGGCAGCAGTGATCTGGCTTTTAGCGGCTCGGATTACAACAATACGGCTTTTAAAAACAATATCCGTAATGCGGATGGCAGCCAGGGGCTCGTCTCGGCCGGGTATGCCCGTGTGCGCAGACCGGATCTGGCAATTGCGCTGACTGTATTGGAGCACTTTTTCCGGGGAATTGTGGAGCGGATGAAGCGGGAGCCTGCGCTGAATATGCGGGAGCGCGAACAGCTGCTGGGGATGGATGAACCATCGATGGACCGGCGGCTGGATCGTCTGATTCCGGACGAATCGCGGCTGGAGGATATGAACAGCCTGATGACGCGTTCGGTCAGCTTCTCTTCACTCAAATCGATGAGTCTGCGGGAAGCGGAGTATGCTTTATTTGAAAAGGGCGGCGATGCGTTCTTCCGGGACAATTATGAGCAGGAAGCCGAACGCAGACTGGCCCAGTGGAATGCTGCACAGGAATTCAAGGCACTGGTTGACGAACAGATGAAGGAGCATCCGGATGTACACTTTTACCAGTTGGCTGCGTGGAGTGATGAAGCGGAGAGCACCAGTCTGTGGGAAATGCTGCGCAGCCGTATCCGCGATCTGAATATAGCGATCGAGCAGGCGCAGCTGGAGCTGGAACAATGGTATAACAGCCGAGCCGATGAGCTGTCCTTTCCCAAAATGCCGTTTATGGACAAGCATAATGTGCGTAATCTGACCCGGGCGCTGATTCAGGCGATCTATCCGCATCGTCTGCATATTCTTCGTCTGCAGACCCGGCTCCGGCTGTATCGCAGCTGGGAAGAGCAGCTGGCTGCTCTGCACCGGGGCAGCATGGAACTGGTGCGCCGGATGGATCAGATCGGTCAGGACCTGCATATTGCAGCGGCAGAAAGTATCCGTACCGCCGATGATTATATCGGCCAGAATATCACCGACTACTACAGCCGCCTGACGGCCGAAGTGATGCGGGATATCGAGGATAAGCGCGGCGAGAAAGCCTTTTTCGAAGAGCGCAGCATGGCGGATGTAACTCATCTGCTGGAGCAGGGTTCCGCGGTACTGATCGAACGCCTGATTACCGTATGCCGCCAGGAACTGCTGCCGTCACCGGCGCTGTCCCAGACGTTCGAGCAGGAGCTGCTGCAGCGGGCGAATGTTACGATCGACTACGCCAACAAACAGGCCCTGTCGCAGGAGGACCTGTTCAAGGAGCTGTACCGGACGCTCGAAGACCGGGCGACCATTCATATCCGGCTGCTGGATTATACCCATAAGCACCGGTATGAAGAAAAGTACATGTTCGGCAACGCGAACGGAGAATTCGTCCGCTACGCCGCCGGCGTCGATAATACGACCCGCATTTACAAAACCGGCTTCATCCATGAAGACCGCACCAGCGGCGTCGAAAAACTCAACCTGATGGGCGGCTTCGGCATCACCGATCTGATCTACTACCGCAACGGCAAAACGTACTACGATACGTATGTCCAAAACGGCTACGAATTCCATACCGAAGAATCCGGCCTGAAAGAAACATAAGTTGCAGTAGATCCACCGGTTAAGAGGTAGAATCATAAAGAAGACTTTACGGATACAGCGATTCACACCAACTGATCCATACAGCAGATTCAACAAGCATCAAATCAATAAAAGTAGCAATCAAAGACTACCAGATTCTACAACCACTAATATTTACCGACATAACAGCGCGCGCAGCGCAAGCCATCATTCTCTTTGCCAGTCTGTTCCCGGGTGGCAGGAAGCACGGAGCGAAGGGGGAAGAATGATCCAATAGAAGCGAAGCGTTCGCCTTTGAAAACGGATATCGACTGCGGCAGGCAGTCATTTCGGATATCCGTTTTCAACAGCGATCGGCTGGATCATCTTCCCCCGCAGCGCTGTCCCTTCCGCCCACCCACGGACAGATGCAGCAAGAGAACCGATGGATACTTATAATGTGAAAAGGGGAGACGCCAGAGATGCAGCGCAAAGTAAACTGGCTTATGGTTTTATTCAGTCTGATCGGAGGAGCAATCGGTTTTATTCTCAGCGAATGGTTTTTACATTCCTATCTGGACCGGATGCCCCGTATTTTTTTGATGGGGATTTATTTTGGGATTATCAGTCTGATGATCGGCATTTTTTGCCTGCTGGCTGAAGTGATTTCGCCTAAATTAAACGGGGCGTCGTGGAGACAGCGGTATACGGATGTATCATGGAAATTGCTCGTGCCGGCTACGCTCGTTGTCATGTTCATCGGCGGACTGGCGGCCGAGGCACTGTACCAGCTTGATTTTAACGGAGCCAAGACGGTAAAAGATGTTGTGGTTGTCATTGATAATTCGGGCAGTATGCAGGGAACCGATCCACAGAATCTGCGCTATCAAGCTGTGAAGAACATGGTTGATTCCATGGATAAGGATATGCGTGTCGGCATTGTGCAGTTCAGTGATGAAGCCAGTGTGGCACTACCGCTGACCGTACTGAATCCAGCTTCCAAGCAGCAGGTGCATCAGACCATGGATACGATGGTTACGACCGATGGCGGTACGGATTTTACGCTTGCCCTTAACACGGCGATGCAGATGATCCAGGAACAAAATGATGATACCCGCGGTACTGTCGTTATTATGCTGTCGGATGGAGACAGTACGCTGGATTCCAACACATTGCAGCCTTTTCAGCAGCAGGGAATTGCCATTCATACGATTGGTCTGAGTCTGCAAAATGGGGTGAATCCGAATCTGCTGCCTGAGATTGCTTCGCAAACCGGTGGACAATACTATGATGTGTCCCAGGCTACCGACCTGCCGAAAACATTCCAGCAGATCTATGACACGCTGGACAAGCGTACACTGGTCACAGAGCGCAGTGAACCATTCAACAGCAACCTGTACTATCAGATTCTGCATGTGGTCCTGATCATGATTCTGGGAGCACTGCTCGGCGTAGGTCTTGGCCTGCTGTTTGATAATCGGTTCCTGGCACGAAGCTTCGGTATTGGAGGCGGCGTTGGCGGTCTGCTGGCCGGTCTGCTATTGGAATGGGGGATTGGCAAGACGGACTGGACGGACGGTGTTATTCGCTTTCTGGCGATTATGATTCTGGCGCTGGTCATTGCCCTGTTCACCCTTGTGATTCCAATCGGAGAGAACAACAAGCGCATGATTCGCCGCAACGACACACCGCCACCGCCAACAAGCTCAGGCAGTCCACGCCGCAGACGCGGTGAGAGTGCGCGCAGCTTCCAGCGGTAGAGTGGTATCATTTACAATTGCATGGATAATGAAAGTAGATCATAAATATGAGGGTACAATCAAGTCCCGAGCAGGAAGGAGATGGTGCAATGCGTTATATCGATGCAGAGCCTGAAGGTGAGCAGGAGATTCATGGGCTGACCGCTCAGGTGGAGGATGGATGGTGTACACTGCGGTGGTTATGGCCGCGTGACGCCGAAGCTGTATATATTCAGCGATTATCCGGGAGCGGCACAGCAGATCCTGCTGTCGCTAATGAAGAATATGCTTCGGCAGCAGCGGATAGGCAAAGCGGCCAGGCTCCTTCCGCTGCCGGACTGAAGCTGTATACCCGTGAAGAATATAAAGCCGCCAATGGCTACCGTGACCGGCTCGACCAGTTTGGCAAAATGGGCTATGTGATCCACCTGGTTGTCGAGCATAACGGTGAACAGGCGCTGCTGCGCCAGCCGGATGGGCGCAACCGGATTGAAGTCAGCGCTGGCCGGGCGAAGATCCATTATTCGATCCGTCAGCAGGGCAGCTGGCTGAGTAAACGGAAAACGGTGCGCATCGAGGTGCATGCCGAAGTACCGGTCGCCCGCGATGTGCTCTGTTATGTCAAAAAAGAAGGCGGTTATCCGGCAAACCGGGAAGACGGAATCGTCTACCCGTTTGCGGAACCATTCCAGGCTGGACGCAATGAGCTGCCGGCTATAGAGATGGGCAAGAACGAGTATGTACGGCTCTTTTTTACCGATGGGCGTATGTATGGACAGATGTATGAATTGATTTTGGAATAGGGGGAAGATGGTGAGATGAAGATCTTCGATTGGTTCAAGAAAAAGCCGGATGCCGAACCCAGACCGCTATTTTACGATATCGTGTGCCCGTTTTGCTTTAACAAGTTCTCACCGGATGATGTGGAATTCCGGGCGAGCCATCATCGTGAGGATGATGAAGATTATGCGCTGCGTGAAGATGCGCGTCTGAACCGCTATCGTGAGCGCTTCGGTCTGGATACGGTCCGTGATATGGAAGCGGTGCTGCTGCCGGGAGATGTGCCGGAAGAGCACCGGATCTACTCGGATCATGTACTGGTGGGACTGAATGACCGGTATGGCGAGGTCACCCGTCGTCGTCTCTGTCCGGACTGTCATAACGAGCTGCCGGTTACTGCCGGCAAAGTGCCAAGCAATATTATCTCGATCGTCGGCGCTTCCCAGGTCGGCAAATCGGTCTATATGACGGCGCTGATTCATACGCTGCAGAACACGACAGCGGATAATTTTGAAGCGGCCTGTATGCCGTTGACGACGGAGATCAGCCGCAAGTTCCGCATGAATTATGAGGAACCATTGTTTGAGCGCGGTGATCTGCTGGCATCTACCCAGAAGGAGCGGATGCAGGAGCCATTTATTTTCCAGTTTGTGTTCAAGGATGAGGATAAGCCGCCGCTCACACTGGTCTTTTTTGATGTGGCCGGTGAGGGAATGGTGGATCAGGATTATCTGGGACTGCACGGTCAGCATATCAAAAATTCGTCAGGCATCCTGTTCATGGTTGATCCGCTGCAGATCCGGTCCATCCGCGACCGTATCCGTATTCAGCTCGGTGACAGCCGCGGCGAATGGGTGTCCCGTTATGACGAGCCGCGTGATGTGGTGCTGACGCTGTTTAGTGACTTTATCGCCCATCAGGAAGACAGCAAGACGGATATTCCGACGGCTGTTGTACTGACGAAAAGTGACATGCTGGAATCGCTGCGCGGCGATGATGGCGAATATATCAAGTCCAACAGCAATATTTTCCATAATGTCGTGCACCGGGATCATTTTGATCTGGATGAGTTTGAGAATATCGACGGAGAGATCCGCCGCTTTATTGAGCGGGTGGATCGTCCTTTTAAAGGGACAATGGATGTGTACTTCAAGGATACCGCCTACTTTGCCGTCTCGGCGCTGGGCAGCAACCCGGTCGAGCAGAAGCTGCAGAGTGTGGTCAGCCCGATCCGGGTGGATGAGCCGTTTATCTGGCTGCTTTACAAACTGAATTATATTGAGGGGAGACGAAAAGTTTGAGTTTACTGTCGAACACTCCGATTCAGCAGCAGCTGTATACACGCGAGAAAAGCGGCATTTTCCGGACGACCGAGGGCTACGATACGATTGCCCGGTCGCCCGGTCTCGATGACGCCTATATCAAAAAGTATCTTCACCCGCTCTGCAGCTACGATGCACCGGTGGAACTGTCATCACAGGGAGAGAAAGATGCATCGCTCTATCCCGAATCGCTGCAGCTGGTGAGGCTGGATAACCGGGATACGGTACTTGGCCGCAGCCAGTATGTCGCTGCCGACTTTACCGGTCTGCGCAGTACCTTTTTTACCCATAACTACGTATTTGCTTCGACTTTGACAGAGGAGTGGGTGCATCATTATGAGCGGTGGCTGAATGCTTCCTTCCGCAGCAGTTATGATGTGGAGCAGGGCACGGTGCTGGAGCCGCTGAATGAACTGCCGCAAGAGCCGGCTGCCGCTGCAGATCCATTAACCGTGCTGGCTGAACTGAATATCGATGAAGCGATGTTCCGGCAAATGCTGGGCGCTGTCATGTCGGCGATTCATAAGCACCGCAAAGTATATATTTCGCTGAATGTACCTGTACTGGAACTGCCGGTGCAGGCGAAAAAGCTGATCGGCGTCCTCATGCAGGCACTGCCGTATGCGTTCCGCCGCAGACTGGGCTTCACTACATATGCCAAAGAGCCGGAAAGCCGTAAAGGCATGCAGCTATTATTCGTGGAGACCGGCTCGATCCGTGCGGGTGACCGCAATATTGAACGGGATTACATTTTCGACCTGAGCAATGGACGTATTCAGGCAGCCCAGGCGGGCAAATCCGGTCAGATCTATATCGACTGGGCCTGGCGGCATCTGAATCAGCCGGAGCGGCTGCGTGAACTGCTGGAATTTGCCGATCAGGGACAGGCGGGTATCGATGCTGCCGGGGAATCGCTGCCTGATCCGGGGCAGTATGATGAATGGACCTTGCTGTTCCGGGTGGAACAGGGAGACGAGCAGCTGTACCGCGAGCAGCAGGGCATGATTCTGCAGTCTCTGCTCAAGCATCTGCGTCCGGCCGGTGCACTGGAGTCGGCGATCCGGCTGAATGATCTTTTTCTGTCGCGGTTTGACCGTGAATTTGACGTAGTGCGGAATGGTCAGGTGCCGGATGTATCGATCGCTGAAGTATTTGCGGAATATTACGGCATTGATCCGGACCATACCGGCCGTAAAATTGTGGAATATTTTATCTGGGCGATCCGCAACGCGATTAGCAGCGGCCAGACGGTCAAGAGTCAGGCTTTTTATGCGATGATGGAGAATCAGCCCCGACTGTATGAGGCATTCCTCGCTATTGTCGGCAGCCAGCCGGGTCTGGCTACGATGCTGCTGACACCGCTGATCGACCGCAAGTTCCAGCAGGCACAGTCGGTGGAGGAAGTGATTCACCTCGCTGCCGAGTGGGGCAGCAAATATCCACAGCTGCTGGAAATGGAAGATTACTGCAGTCGCGCCAGTCAGTCATTTATGGAGGCACTGCGTCGCAGTCCGGATCTCATGACTGCGACCGGTAATGCCTTTCATATGCTGGAGGAAGTGGAGCAGGATAACCAGGCAGCAGATATCAACAGCGAAGCCTGGATCAGATCCGGTCTTGGTCAGGAAATGCGTGCACTGGCAGAACGTTTCCTGCTCAGCGAACTGGAATGGTCCTCGCTCACCCGGGAACGCCTGCTGCAGGCGGATTTTCTGGCGAGTCCGCTGCCAAGCGACGATTATCCCGAACTGGCAGAACGTCGTACCGCTTCCAAAAAACTAGCACTTCAGCTGCTGTACATCTGGTTTACCGAAACTAAAAATCCCGAGCAGGTAGTCGATTTGCTTGAACATCTGCCTATTGCGGAAAAGGACCGGATTCAGCAGTTGGGCCGCTCTTGGCTCGGTGAAGATATATGCAGCAAGCAATTTGGGCGACTGCTGGGAGCTTTTAGCTACAGCGCCCAGCCGAACGATATGGACTATTCCGGCATGGTGGAAGAAGTACGCAAACAGGCACCGGATTCGCAGACGATCTATGACTTTTTCCGTTGGTCAGAGGGACGTCCCGAATTTATACGGGAGGCTGGAGGAAATGATCGTGGATTCCCCGAACCGGCGCAGCGAGCTGCCGAACGCGGCGCTCGTAATGAGCGGACAACCAAGCGTGCAGCGGCAGAGCGGCGCTTTGTCCCTGCCTATGAAGCGGCCATCCTGGCTTATTTCCGTAAATACGATCCGGAAGCATTCCGCAAAGGCGCGCTGTCCAAAAGCGACTCTGGCAGCGAAGGACCCGCTCTGCGGGCGGTCTACGGCCGTGCCCGCGACGAACTGGCGACACCGCTGGCCAAATGGATGAAGCGCAACCGCAAGCGGCTGCCTTTTCTAGGACTGCTGTCGGTGGTTGGGCTGGCTGTTATCGTCGGACTGGCATTCTATCTGGTAAACGTATTCAGTGGCGATCCGATCCAGGTCGCGACTCCGACCACGTCTCAACCAGGCACAGGAACCGATCCGCAGCCAGCGGCCGATCTGCCGGAAGTGATCGTGACGCTGACCGGGCTGCCGGATGAGGAAGATGCCGCAGGAGCAGCGACCGACTCGACCGACGCAGCCTCCCTAACCGGGAGCAACACAGCCGCTGCATCTTCCGGCGTTGTCAAGACGAGCAGCACCGGCACGTCTACCGGAACCGGAAGCTCGACGACCGGTTCGGCAGATGATGTGCGAATGGTGTTCCATTTTACCAGCATGACGGCCTGTCAGGCATTCCAGCCCAAACAGGCTACATTCATCCTGGGTACCGGACAGACGGCAGACTACAATCAGCTTAAACCGCAGTCTGCCTGCGACGCCCCTGCTGCCGATGCGGGAGCGGCGGATTCTTCCACTGCTGACAGCAAGGGTACAGCGGGAAGCACCGGTTCGGAAACAAATACGGACGCTGCTACCGGCACATCAGCAGAGACGAGCAGCGGCGCAGCTGCCGGGACTGCAGCGACCAATGACCCGAACGTTGTGACCAAAGAAGATTCATCTACAGCAGTGACGGATAGTTCGGCAAACCGTTCAAGTACCGGAACATCCACCAATGGTAGCGGAACTGAAACCGGCTCTTCGGCAAGCGGCAGTTCAGCAGCCGGCACGGATACCGATTCCGCCGCACTGGAGACGCTGACCGAGGAAGAGCTGGAGACGACGCATCCCTTTACGGTAACCGTCAGCCTGCCCAAAGATATTGAAGTCACCAATATTAATCAGGTCAAAGTCGATGGCAAGCAGTATCCGGTCACTTCACTCACCGAACTGGCTGGTTCAGATACTGAAACCGAAACTGACACCGAAACTCCGTAATCTGATGTTTTCCAACCCGGTGCTTTTCCTGATAGTTACGCAATGACGTTATATGGAATACAATCCATTACGCAGATATTAGGTCCAATGACCGGGATGAATATGAAATGAAATATTAGGCAGGACGGCAAGCAGGAAGATAATAGAATTAAATTCGCTTTATTCGATCAAGACGACGATGGGCAGACCGCTGTTTATATTATAAATAGCGGTCTTTTTTTATACGGAGAGAATCTCATCGAACCACACCGGACACTATTCCAAATGAGGGACAGTCCAATCGATCCAAGGAGGCGGGGCAATGCCGAGCAATCAGGAACGCAGACCACCGGAAGAAGGGCAGCAGTGTGATGTACTGATCGTCGGAGCCGGTCCGACCGGGCTGACACTGGCGATAGAATTAATGCGCAGAGGGGTAAGCTGCCGGATTATCGACAAGGCAGCAGAGCCTTCCCGCCAGAGCAAGGCGCTGGGCATCATGGCGCGTACGCTGGAACTGCTGGATCATTCGGGTATTACGGAGCAGCTGGTGGAGCAGGGACAGCCGGTAAAAGCCGTACAGGTACGCAGCGGTACCAGTATACTGGCGGATGTGGAGTTGACACCGATTATCCGCAGTCGGTATCCGTATATTCTCACCCTGCCGCAGAGCCGGACAGAACAGGTACTGTATGAGCGGTTGACCATGCAGGGAGGAATTG
This sequence comes from Paenibacillus wulumuqiensis, assembly GCF_000971965.1. Lineage (GTDB taxonomy): Bacteria > Bacillota > Bacilli > Paenibacillales > Paenibacillaceae > Saccharibacillus > Saccharibacillus wulumuqiensis. The sequence continues at coordinate 173,603 of NZ_KQ040795.1, read as the reverse complement.
TCGAGCGATCCACCGAGCTGGTAGCGTTGGAGCAGCTGCAGGGGGAAGGGGCGGATTTATCGGATACTACGGTGCAAGCGACGATTACCTCTGCCAAGGGAAGCGAAATGATTCGTACCCGCTGGGTCGTCGGCTGCGATGGAGCCCATAGTACAGTCCGGCATCTGCTCGGTCTCTCCTTTGGCGGAGATGCGATTGCCCAGCAGTTTGGACTGGCCGATGTCCATGTTCATTGGCCGGTGAAGCCGGAGGGAGTACGAATTTATCTGCATCAAGGGTATATTGCAGCCTTTTTCCCAATGCCCGAAGAGCGGTACCGGGTCATTATCGCTGCACCGCCGGATGCCCCGTTCACCGGTGAGCAGCGTCAGAGCGGTTCGTCGGCGCATGGTCAGACGGATGTTACTTCTTCTCATGGAGAATGGTCCCGACCGGAACCTGACGATGCCGAAGGTGAATATGCACCGCTGAATTCAAACCATAACGGTTCGGCAGAGATGGCGCTGCCGGATATTCAGCGGATTGTGGATGCCTGCATGCCGGAACGAGACAGGGTGGAACTGTATGATCCGATCTGGACGGCACGCTTCAAAGTAAATGAGCGCAAGGTGGAGCATTACCGCCGGGGTGCAGTTTTTCTCGCAGGAGACGCAGCCCATATCCATTCTCCGGTAGGCGGGCAGGGAATGAACACCGGCATCCAGGATGCGGTGAATCTGGCCTGGAAGCTGGCCCTGGTCTGTAACGGGCAGGCGTCTGCAGCCATACTGGACAGTTACGATGAAGAGCGCGAACCGGTCGCGCGTGCACTGCTGCGATGGACCGGCTTGTTCACACGGCTGGTGATCAGTCGGCTGCGGCCGCTGGCCTTTATGCGTAATACGGCTGCGCCGCTGCTCTCCTCGCGCCGCTTTGTACAGCTGCGGATGGCCGAGCGTTTGTCGGAGACCGGCATTCGTTATCCGCACAGTCAGATCGTCAGACAGGGAAAAGGATGGCACAGGGGCATGCCGCTGCCCGGAGATCGTGCTCCGGATGGTGGCAGACCGGATCGTGGTGTTGTCTCTGGCAAGCATGTGCTGCTGATATTCCCCGGCACGGTACAACCGGAGCTTGCTCCATTCTCCGCTGTACGTCAGGATGTGGAGGATCTGGAAGAACGGGATGAACGACCGCTCTGGATGAGGGTCTCGGATTCATGGCGGAACGTGATTGATCTGTCCGTACTGCTGCCGGATCAGCCGCTGATGCTGCCCCAGCCTCTGCCTGCCTATTATGAGGTGGATCATGCCCAGCTGCTGCATCGACTGTATGGAATGGAGCGCGGCGGATATGTGCTGCTTCGACCGGATGGTTATATCGGTTTTGTGGGAAGTTTGGCGGATGAACTGGAGTTAATCGGCTGGGTAAACCGGTTTTTCCGTATTCCGGTCCATTATTCATAAAAAAATATCAGACTGTACAGTGGAAGGGAACTGTATGAGCGGCGGCTATTGTGAGTCTTTCATGATAACCACCGCTCGTCAGCCTCTTAGGTGAATCACGAAAATATGTTCGTTTCCTATACCAATCCGGGGAAGGCATCATGTATAATATGGGATATTATGTTGACCAATTACGGAAGAAAGGCAAGGTTGTCCCATGATGTTATCTTCTCCGGTATCCTGCACGGATAAATCGTATATTGCCCTGCTGAGCTTCGAGGAAGATCGGGGCTTTTTCCTGCATATTTCCTATGGAACTCAAGCGATGGAGCTGGAGAAGGCCATGGAAGTGCAGCAGCTTGTGATGGGCCGCTCATTGAGCGGAAGTGACCGCTGGCAGATCAGTGCCGCGGGACACAGTGAATGCCTGCTCATGCCCGAAGAAGCGGGCAAGTTGTACAGCCGTCTGCTGCGTCTGCTGCCCGGTACACTTGAATTGGAAGAAGGCATTCCGGTACAGACCTATTGGGATAAGCATGCCGCCGCTGTACTGGCTGGCGGCGAATCGTTCTCGTCCACTTCCCTCTATGAGTCCGACTATGTAACGGATATGACGGATGAGACAGTCAATGAATATGCTGCAGATTCATCCTCCGATGATCATACAGCTTATGCTCCGTCTGCCACAGCATCGGCATCTGCGACCTATCTGCATACAGCAGTACAGGAATCAGGGATCAGCTATGGTGAACCGGAGGAGTATATTCCGTATGAAGAGGAATCTTTTGCAGGGGATATTCATCAGGAGGTGCGCTGGGTACTGGAAGGACGCCGGGAAGAGCGTAGCGGAATCGGACAGGTGACAGCCGTACCGATGATCGAGATCGGCGGCATTCGTTATCCGGCGATTGAACTGTCGCGCCGTCTGGGCTCGGCAGGCAGTTATGTGCAGCTCGATGGACACGGACAGATCGAGACGGAGCGTCTGCGTGAACTGGGACTCGGTCCCATGGGCAGAATGGCAGATGGCACTTCACTTGACCGCAACAGCAAGCTGACCCCGCAGGAGATTATCCAGCGCGGCTCGGAGCGGCTGCGCGGTCCGTGGGAAGAGATTGTCATTCCCGAGCTGGAACTGCCGGATACCAACCGGGGCATCCACGGTCATTTTGACTTTCTGTGCCGATGGGGAATATCCGGGGGCATATTGGGCGGTGTGATGAGGCATGCCGAGGAAATGGGAGAATGGCTGTATGAGCTGCTTCGCCGCGCTCCAAGCTGCCGCATCGGTCTGATCGGCAAGAAGTCCCTGCTCGGTACACTGCACAAAATGTGGTCAGTCACGCTCGGCGGCTTCTGGCAGGATGCCGATACACGTCCCGCAGGCAAAGGAAATCCGGATCACGGCGCTTTGATCGCCGTACCGGTCAGCATGCTGACACAGCGCAGCGCGGTACTGCCCGGTGGTGTGGATATCGCCATCTATCTGGAGCCGGACGAGATGACCGGTGACGTATCCAGCAAAATGTACAAAGCGATGAATAAAATCAACGCCCGGCTGCGCCTGTCCGTCTATTCGGCGGAGCAGCGGCTGGATGAACCGCATATGCGAACCGCCCAGACCAGCCTGCTCAAGCTGTTTCATTCGGTCGTGCGCGAATATGCGATTGCCGACCCGGATCATCCGCTGACCGGACTTCCGCCTGCTTTTGCCATGACGATCCGCAAGGGCGCGACAGGAGCAGGCGCAGCGCCTGCAGTGGAGATGCGGACAGGAGGATTTGCCGAGTTCGAGCTGGGAAGTGAAGATCAGGGGTGGAGCATTCCGGCACGTCAGGAGCAGCCGAATACAATGATTCGTCAGGGACAGCGCGGGGCATGGGCAGATTCACCCGATCGTTCCCAGCGGACAGCAGGGCTGCTGGAAGAGCTGTCCCTGCAGGGAATCGAGATCGGGATACCGGGCCATTCGCACGGCATGGATTCAGAGAACCACGGACCCATTGCGCAAAAGGATACTCCTGCCGAAGAAGGATCACGTTCGATCCCTTCCCGCTCGCTGGTTCATGGAGCGGACGAGGTGGATCACGAGAAATATACAGGTATGGAGATTCATCTGGAACCGCTGGATCTGCAGGTGCAACCGCTGTATGATCTTCCGTTGGACGGTCGTCCCGGTCCCGGTTCGCTTGCCATACCGGAATATGACGCACAGCAGGCGGACCTTCCGCAGCTCGATGCAGAGCAGCCGCATTCATCGGCCGCTGACGAATCTGCCCCGGCTGTTCTGCTGGAGGACGGATATGCACTGGATCTTGAAATGGAGATCGAACCGCTGAATATATCTGCTTTTGCGGCGCCTACCACAGCCGAAAGCGGCAGACCGGTTATGACAGAGGCGGAACAGGAACAGACCCGTTCGATGTCTTCGATTCAGAGCGCCGAACATATCTTTGCCCGCCGGGCACATGAGATGATGGAGCATGCCGAGGAAGAAGCGGAGTTTGTGCCGTTTATGAGCTACTGGCCGACCTATGAGAGCATGACCTGGCGGCAGAAGAAATGGTACTTTTACTGGCGTCAGGAAGTCCGGCAGGGCCGGTATCCGGTGACGGATCTGTCGTATATTTTCCTGCTGTGTTATGAAGTGATCAATGGAGCAGGCTGGCAGGAGCCGGTCGAGGGACATCATCTGCTGATGAATCTGTGGCGCAGCTACAGGCAGCGGTTCAGCAAGCTGGACCGGTATCTGCCCCAGTGGATTGTGGATTTTGCCCAGGTACATGAACTGCGGGAGCCGCTGATCGAGCTGCTGCGGGAAGTGCCGCGTCATCTGCCGGTCGAACTGGCCGATCTGGAATGGGAGCGGATCTGGAGCGCATCGCCGGCAGTCATTCCGTTTGACCTGCTGCCGGAGCTGATCCATTATGATATGGAGCGCAGCCGTTTCTATGCAGAGGTGGGCGGCGAGCAGATGCGGGAATATATCCCCAAAGTGCTGGCTGCAGTCGATGCCTTTCTGGACAAGCAGCAGGGTGTCCGGTTGATTCAGCTGTTCCGGCCGCCGGTATACCGGGAGACGGAGCGTTACCTGTTCCGCAGTGCGGTCTATGATTCGACCCGTTATGGCCGGACTTGCACCATTCGCCGTCTGCCGCTGACCGAGCATATGCCGCTGCGTGAATTTTTGACCGGTATCGTCAAGCTGACGGAAAATGAGCTGCGCCGTCATCTGGGATTCAGCGGCCGCCTGCGGATCAGTCCGCCGGTCGAGCCGGAGATTGCGCGTCTGATCGAACGGTATGTGAAGCGTGCCTTTACTGTGCCGGAAGAAGCACCCGCGCCGCGTCAGGTACAGATCGATGCGAGTGTGCTGGAGAAGCTGCAGGCGGACTCGGATGTCGTACGCGATATGCTGACCCTGCAGGAAGAGGAAAAAGCAGCGATCCGCCGCGAACAGGCCGAGGAAGCGCTGCTGGAAAGCTGGAGTCAGGCAGCCGCTGCGATGGAGCCGGATCATAATGATCCAGGGATCATTTCAAAAGAACTGGCGGCAGCATCTGCGGCGGCAGAGGAGTACGAAGCAAAGGCACAGTATATGGACAATCCGCATGAATACAAAGAATACAATCAAGATCAGGATCATACGCACCGGATCGGCGCGTTGGATCAGGACCCTGAAGCGAATACGACGGCAAATAAAGTCTCTGTCACAGAACAGTCCGTCTCGTCAGCTGCCGCTCGCCTGCATCTGACCGACGAGCTGGAGGAAGAATGGAGAGACTGGGCCGAGGCGCTGCAGTCGCAGCATATCGGATTCCTGGCGGCTGTCCTGGATGGCGCGGCTGAGCATGAGCTGCAAAAGATTGCCGGTACGCACGGTACAATGGCCGCGCTGCTGGCAGATGAGATTAACGACCTGGCGATGGATACAATCGGCGATCTTCTGCTGGAAGATGGGACCGTGATGGAAGAATACAGATCATTGCTGGATGCAATCATCATGAGGTGAACTGGAAATGAATGAAGTGAAAATACCCAAACGGGTCACAACGGCGCTGGTGAATTCCTTTGCCGCCGGGGTGGTCCCGCGTATCGGACTGGAGCATATCGCTGTCGGTCGTAAATATGAAGTGGAATCCATTTTGCGTGAACTGGAAAATGTCGCCGATGGCGGAGCAGCGTTCAAGCTGATCACCGGACGCTACGGCAGCGGGAAAAGCTTCCTGCTACAGATGATCCGCAACTATGCGATGGACCGCGGATTCGTCGTCGCCGATGGCGATCTGTCACCGGAGCGCCGTCTGACTGGTGCCAAAGGGCAGGGACTGGCCACGTACCGCGAGCTGATGACCAATCTGTCGACACGCACCCGCCCGGATGGTGGAGCGCTGGAATCCATGCTGCAAAAGTGGATCTCCAATCTGCAGCAGCAGGTGATGGAAGAAAATAACGTCTCTCCGGATGATCCTTCGATCGGTATCGAAGTGCAGCGCCGGATTCATGCGGTCACTGCAGAGATGGAGGGCTGGGTGCATGGTTTTGATTTTGCCAAAGTGCTGTCCGCCTACTGGCAGGGCATCCGACTGAATGAGGATACCCTCAAGCAGTCCGCCCTGCGCTGGCTGCGCGGCGAGTACCAGACCCGCACCGAAGCCCGCCGGGAATTGAATGTAAGTGTCATTATCGATGATGACGGCTGGTATGACTACATGAAGCTGTGGGCGGAATTTGCTGCCCGGATCGGCTATCGTGGTCTGCTGCTGTTCATCGATGAAGGCGTGAATTTATATAAAATATTCAACAGTGTCTCCCGTCAGAGCAACTATGAGAAGCTGCTGACCATCTTCAACGATACAATGCAGGGCAAAGCCGGGCATCTCGGCGTCTTTGTCGGCGGTACGCCGCAGTTCGTCGAGGACCCGCGCCGCGGTCTGTATAGCTACGAAGCGCTGCGCTCCCGGCTGTCGGAGAGCCGGTTCGGCAGCAGCGGTACCAAGAACTTTGCCGGTCCGGTTATCCGGCTGGAGATGCTGTCCCATGAAGAGATTCTGCTGATGCTGCACAAGCTGCAGGATATTCACTGTCAGCATTACAAGTATGAACGGGTGCTGGAGCAGCATCAGCTCGTCGCCTTTATGCAGACCGCTGTATCGCGGCTTGGCGCGGATGAGCTGTTGACCCCGCGGGAAGTGGTGCGGGACTTTGTCGATCTGCTCAATACGCTGCACTTTAACGAGGAGCTGAACTTTGACGGGCTGCTTGGCCAGCTGGCGGAAGCGCCTGCCCAGGTCTATACCGGAGCGATCGACCGAAATGATCCCGATATGATCATTCATCCGGGTTCCTCTTCGTCAGCAGGTGGACGCAAGGATGCGCGGGTACAGCCCGGTCCTGCAGCCTCTGCTCAGCCGGATGAGGTGGATGATTTCCTGGCGGAGTTTGACCTGTGAGCGGGCATCCGTTTTACCGTCTGGCTCCGTTTATCCAGGAATACATTTACCGCAGCGGCTGGAAAGAACTGCGTGAAGCCCAGGTGGAAGCCTGCCGGGTGCTGCTAGATACACCGCATCATCTGTTGATTGCTTCCGGTACGGCTTCCGGCAAAACAGAGGCGGCTTTTTTTCCGGCACTGACCGCGCTGTATGAGCAGCCGTCCCGTTCGGTCGGCATTCTGTATATCGGCCCGCTCAAGGCGCTGATCAACGATCAGTATGAACGGCTCAAGGGTGTGCTGCGCGATTCGGAGATTCCGGTCTGGCATTGGCACGGCGATGTACCGCAGTCGCACAAGACCAAGCTGGTGCAGAATCCGTCCGGCATTTTACAGATTACGCCCGAATCGCTGGAAGGGCTGCTCATGAACAAGCCCAATGCGATTCCGGCGCTGTTCGGTGATCTGCGTTATATCGTGGTGGACGAAGTCCATGCCTTTATGGGTGCGGATCGGGGTATTCAGGTATTGTCCCAGCTGTCCCGCATTCAGCGGATGGCAGGCTGCCGTCCGCAGCGGATCGGATTATCCGCGACGTTGAGCGATTATGAGAGCGCCTGTCACTGGCTGTCTTCCGATACCGGACAGCCGGTCGAGGTCGTCTCGCCGCAGGGTTCGCGCAAGCTGCGCATCAGCATTGAGCATTTTTCCTTTCCCGATGCGCGCAACGAGGAGCAGGCCCAGCAGCTGGAATATGCCCAGCAGGCGTATCACAATTTCATCTACGATCAGACTCATCATAAAAAGGCGCTGATCTTCACCAACAGCCGCTCGGATGCGGAATATCTGACCCTCGAAATGAGGCGGGTCGCCGCCAAACGGCAGGAGCCGGATATTTTCCATGTGCATCATGGCAGTATCTCGGCGATGCTGCGTGAAGAAGCCGAAGCGGCACTGCGCGAAGGCTACGGCCCGGCAGTGGCGGCCGCGACACTAACCCTGGAGCTGGGCATTGATCTCGGGGAACTGGAGCGGGTCATTCAGCTGGGAGCACCGTATTCATGCTCCAGCTTTGTCCAGCGTCTCGGCCGTTCCGGTAGACGGGAAGGCTCGGTGTCGGAGATGATCTTTGTCTGTCCCGAGGAAGAGGATGAGCAGGCCCAGCTGCCGGCACGGATGCCGTGGATTATGCTGCGGGCGATTGCCGTTATCGAACTGTATGTCAAGGAACGCTGGGTGGAGCCGTTCAGTGCGCGCAAGCTGCCGATTGGCATCCTGTACCATCAGACGATGAGCACACTCAAAAGCATGGGTGAAGCCGAACCGTCCGAGCTGGCACGTGCGATTCTGACACTGCCGCCGTTTCGTCATTTTACGGTGGAGCAGTATCAGCTGTTCCTGCAGTATCTGCTGCAGCTGGATCATATTCAGCGGACCGAGGAAGGAACGCTGATCATCGGTCTGGCCGGGGAGAAGATCGTCAACAATTTCCGCTTTTATGCGGTGTTCAAGGATGATGAGGAGCATTCGGTATACAACGGATCGGAGGAGATCGGCTCGATTACGACCGTACCGCCGCCGGGGTACTGCTTCTCGCTCGCCGGCAAGCTGTGGAAAGTGGAAGAGGTCGATACCCGCCACAAAGCCGTCTACGTCAAATCATCCAAGGGCAAAGTCGATACCCTCTGGCTCGGTGCAGGCGGTGATGTGGATACCCGGATCATGCAAAAGATCCGCGATATTCTCGCCTCCTCTGACATCTACTCGTATCTGGCGCCTAATGCAGCCTCCCGGCTAGAAAGGGCTCGCCGGCTTGCCAGAGAGACGGGGCTGTTGGAGCAGGTGGTTATTCCGGCAGGCGGGGATTCCTGCTTTATCCTGCCGTGGGTGGGCAGCAAGGCATTCCGTACACTGGAGCGCCTGCTCAAAAATAATCTGTCCGAGCGTCTCGCCCTGCGCGCGGTAACGCCGATGGAGCCGTATTATCTGGTCGTCTCCGGCAAAGCCGATGCGGCTGAGATGCTGGCGGAGATTGTGGCCGAGTGCAAGCGGATCGACTATCCGGAGCAGCTGCTGGCCGATGAGGAAGCTCCTTATCTCGGTAAATACGATGAATTCATCCAGCCTGGACTGGTCCGGCAGGCATTTGCCATGGACGGTCTGGATATGGAGGGACTGCGCAGCGGGCTGAATGTGCTCGGTGTGCAGATCAATCTGATGCCTTCGATGAATGAAGATCACTATACAGGTATAAATGAAGAAGCTGGAGAATATTAATCTCCAGCTTCTTTTTTGGGTTGGATAGATAGCTGGAATAATGCGGTCAGCAGCGGGACTATTCGCGCCGCCAGCTGCTGCGGCGTCTCACGGTCGCTGGATCGTTCCTTGCTCCACTGAAGCGTCGAACCATACAGCGACCAGCTGACCATGGTAGCGATCACTTTTAGCTGGGCAGCTTCCTGATCCGGCTGCTGCCGATTCAACTGCTCCAATATGTAATTCTCCAGTTGGGACTTTATCTGCTTTTCCGTAATCTGCCGAACTTCATCACTCGTTCGGCGGCATTGATTGGCTGAATAGTCATGGTGCTCACACAGAGCGCAGATTAACTGCATCAGCGATTCCAGCTGTAATCCGTTGAGCGGATCAATACCTTTGTAGATGAGCTGGATCAGCTCACTGTTAATCATGTCATCCAGCAGCTCATATTTATCCGTGTAATGGGTATAAAAGGTCACCCGGTTAATGGTCGCATGACGGGTCACATCACTGACGGTAATCTGTTGAAAATCACGCGTACGCAGCAGTTCCAGAAAAGCCTGCTGAATCAATTGACGTGTCCGTATTACCCGGGGGTCTTGCATATTGGGGCGGGTTGAGATGGTCAAAGTGGCGTCCTCCTTTATCGGGTACATAATAGTAATCTGCCCAAACGACACATATGGAGAAGTGTTAACTTAAACGACAGATCCCGAATTCTGTTGGTTGTACCGGGCTTCTGGCGCTTATACAATAAGCTCATAACCGATCAGGTTGCATGCACCTGCTGAGGAATAATTGCTGTCATATAACTTACTTTTTCATATTTATTTCTCGAAAGTAATTATTGTAATAGAACGATTATAGTATAAACGAAAATGATACTGGAGGTAATCCATAAATGACTTTTACCGAAAATAATTCGCAAATCGCCCAGACTCATTCTGCTGCACCGCTGTTTGAACCTTTTCGTTACGGACCGCTCGAATTGTCCAGCCGGATCGTAATGGCACCGATGGCGCGGGGATTCTCCCCGAATGGTGTGCCTGGTCCCGATGTGGCCGACTATTATCGCCGTCGTGCCGAACAGCAGGTAGGCCTGATCATTACGGAAAATGTATCGATCCCACATCCGTCCGCCAATCAGGACCCGGCCAATTCCCCGGACTTTGGCAGCGAGGCGGCCCGGGCCGGTTGGAAGCATGTGGTGGACGAAGTGCACCGTGTCGGCGGAAAAATCATTCCGCAGCTGATGCATGCCGGAATCGCCAGAGCCGCTATTCCCCAGCCGGATGGGGCGGCGCCGTCAATCAGTCCATCGGGGCTTGATGTAAATGGGGAGCAGCAGGGAGAGCCGATGACTGTGGAGCAGATCCGTGAAGTGGTGGCTGCTTATGCCGAAGCTGCTGCCGAGGCGCAAAGACTGGGATTTGACGGGATTGAGCTGCATGGGGCTCATGGCTATCTGATTGACCAGTTTCTATGGGAAGGCACGAACCGCCGGACCGACGAATACGGCGGCAGTATTGCGAGCCGTACCCGGTTTGCTGTAGAGGTTATTGAAGCCTGCCGCCGCGCTGTAGGACCGGACTTTCCGATCATTTTCCGCTTCTCCCAGTGGAAGTTTCCTGTGTATACAGCCCGGTTGGCCCGGAATCCGGAGGAGCTGGCTGAGGTGCTGAAGCCGCTGGCAGCAGCAGGGGTGGACATTTTCCATGCTTCGACCCGCCGCTTCTGGGAGCCGGCTTTCGAGGGATCATCACTCGGTCTGGCAGGTTGGGCCAAGCAGATTACCGGCCAACCGGTGATCTCAGTCGGCTCGGTTGGGCTGCAGGGGGACGTTAGCGAATTTATGGCCGGACAAGGTTCCGAGACAGCAGGCCTCCATGATCTGACCGAACGCCTGAACGCCGGAGAATTCGACCTGATCGCCATCGGGCGTGCACTATTGGCCGATCCGGCATGGGCAGCCAAGGTTCGCGATGGTCGACTGGACGAGCTGAAGCCATTTCATCCCGAAGCAGCCAGCAAGTTGTATTGAACAGCGCACTAGACCATATAACACCAGATCATACAACACAGCATCAGACCATATAATACAAGCAGCAGCCAGGACAGAACCCGGCTGCTGCTTTTGGCTGTTTTACAATAATCCCTGTCTGCACAGAAGTGATAACCCCTTTTACAAATCCTCGGTAAAATAGTCCAAGACCATACAGCCGGCGCTCTGGGCCACAATTAAGTACCGTTTGTAAGTCTCATGTATAAGTCTCAGGATATGAAGCCTGTGCAAAAGCATCTTTTATGGTCATCGCCGGATAAACTTTGGAGTATCCGCGCCGATAACGATAAGAGGTGCTTTTTGTGTGCTGCCTCGAGAGGATTCTATGAAAGTTGACAAGACCCTTTCACTTAAATATAATCTACTTATTAAAAGTAAGTTAACGACCGTAAATATAATTGCTATGACAAATAAAGATACTGAGAATCATCAGAGAAAGGAGAATACGATGGATCTGAATACACAGGTCTGCATTGTCGGAGCAGGGCCGGGCGGAGCATTGCTTGGTTATCTGCTTGCTGCCCAGGGTGTATCGGTGATCCTGCTGGAACGGCACGGACATATTGACAAAGAGTTCCGCGGTGAACATCTGAATGCGGTGGGCGAGCGGATTCTCCGTCAGCATGGACTATATGAGCAGGTTCGCCGGGAAGGACTGCTGCATATGGAACGTGTAGAGTATTTTCAGGATGGACAGATTATCAAGACCATTCTGCCGGGACCGGGCGAGGAGCATACCGGCATCCATGTGCCGCAAAAGAATCTGCTGCACGTTCTGCTCGGGCAATCCTTGAAGTTCCCCAATTACCGCCTTATGATGGATACAACCGTCACCGACTTGATCCGGGACCCGGTGGATCACCAGGTTACCGGTGTCCGCGTTCGTTACGATGGCGAAGAGCTGACGATTCACAGCCGTTTGGTCATCGGGGCGGATGGCAGATATTCGACCGTTCGCAAGCTCGCTGGCATTCAGGCGACCATTATCAAGCATGGATTTGATCTGCTGTGGGCCCGTATTCCTGCACCGGACGGCTGGCCGCCCACCGTGCGTATGGCGCTGGCACAGGAGGCACAGTTGGCGCTGTTCACCCAGCAGGGCGGCTATATCCAGATCGGCTGGAATATTCCGCAGGATACGTATCCGCAGCTGCGCAAGTCGCCGGTTGATCCGTTTGCCGAAGCACTGATTCATGCCTTTCCACAGCTGCAGGTCACTGTGCAGGAGCATATCCGCTCCTGGAATGACTTTGTTCTGCTCAAGGTGCAGAGCTGTGTATGTGATACCTGGGTACAGCCGGGACTGGTCATTATGGGCGATGCTGCCCATACGTTTAGCCCGACCGGAGCGATCGGCGTGAACAGCGCGATGCAGGATGCCCATGTGCTCGCCCCGCTGCTGCTGGAGGCGCTGGCTGCAGACGATGTGAGTTCGGAGCGGCTCGGTGTTTTTGAACAGCTGCGCCGTCAGGAGACGGCCGATGAACTGGACAGCCAGTTCACGCGGGAAGCCGGCTTTCGTGACCAGTTTCCAGCCTATCGTTCCTGATGAGAGCTTATTTCCTGGGAAATCAGCTTGAAATCGCGATACAGGATTAACAATTCTCTGTTAGAGTAAGTATAGAAGTCCGGATCAACCTCAATCAAGTGTTGCAGGCCGGTTGCTGATCCAATTGGCACCCAGTAACGTATTTACAAATACAGCATCCCCATTTCCGGAGGTAATTGATATGATCAACCCTAAAATTGCAGCTGCACTCCAGAATCACATTCAAATCGTACCGACCGGCGAGAAATCCATCTATCTGGTCGGCCCGATCCGTCTGCCGGTCAATCTGGACGGCGAGACCGTTGTGTTCCAGTGGTACTGCTGGCTGCGCTGCGACAGCATGCCGGGCGCCGACTGCGGAGATCGCAGCTATGACCACGCCGCCATTATCGAGATGCTCTCTTCCTCCAATCTGGCCGAAGCCCAGCAGTCCAGCGTCCTCGTCTATGGTGATTTCAAGGAATCGCCGGATGCGCTGATCCGGATGCACAGCATCTGTCATACCGGTGATATTTTCGGCAGCAAGCGCTGTGACTGCGGCTACCAGCTCAAGCAGTCGATGAAAATGATCGCCGCTCACGGATCGGGTGCGCTGTTCTATCTGGCCAACCACGAAGGACGCGGTATCGGCCTGTTCAGCAAAGCGATGGCCTATGTGTTGCAGGAACAGGGACTCGATACGGTCGAAGCCAATCTGGAACTGGGCTTTGAAGACGATATGCGTAACTATGACGATGCGATTGCCGTACTGAATCAGCTGCGTCAGCTGCCGGTCACCCTGATCACCAACAATCCGCGCAAACTGGATGCCCTTCAGCGCTCCGGTGCGGAAGTGAGCGGCAGAGTGCCGCTATGGGGCGACATTTCCGAATTTAACGAGAAATATTTGCAGACCAAGGTCGACCGTTCTGGACACTTCGGCAGCGGCCCATTAACTCAGGTTATTACGGATTAACCTTTATACAACCGGAAGACCTGTGTGCAGCATTCATGCAATTTTCATGCACCAGGGCTTCCGGTTGTGTTATATTTCTATAAAGCATAAAGGACATCCTTTAGCTTTTAGTCACTTTATAATCTAAAGTACATGTAATTGTAACATGGTAGAAATAGGAATCGTTTGGTAAAATTCGTAGACAGAGTAGTAGATGACAGACTGCATAAAGATAGAATAAACAGATAGAGATCGCAGCTGTTTCTTCAAGACATCGCGGCAGGAGGTGAGTTTCTTGGAAGAGCTTAAATTGATTGAAGCATGCATCGAACAAGAGCGCCGGGAACTTAATGAAATGGTACAGTTTTATGACCTTCAGGACCACCGCGTATTGGACCAGTCGAGAAGAGTAGACACCATACTTAACCATTACAATCATTTGAAGCAGGCATTATTAGGTACTCGAAGTTCAATCGTAGGGTCATAAGCATTCAAGCTGGGATTATAAGTGGTGGAACGAGCACATACTTAACTTATAGCTTGGGACATAATCGGTAACAGATATAATTATATGGATAGGCCTCCGTGCAGACGGGGGCTTTTTTATATGCCCACATATCAAAAAGGCACACCGGGATAGCCCGATGTGCCTGTATATCCACAGCAGTGCTGCAGAACAGAATTAGAAGTTGAAGTTGTCCGGATCCGGACCGGTGCGCTCGTTTTTGTTGAGTGCATTCAGCTGATCCACTTCATCCGCTGTAAGCTGGAAGTCGAAAATGTTCGCGTTATCCACGATACGCTCTTCTTTGACCGAGCGGGTCAGCACGACTACGCCTTTGTCCAGTACCCAGCGCAGCAGTACCTGAGCCGGGCTCTTGCCGTATTTCTCGGCAATGGCGGTTACGACTTCGTTATCGAACAGCTTGCCTTGCGCGAGTGGGGACCAGGCTTCGACCTGGATGCCTTTTTGGGCGCAGTAGTCGAGCAGTTCGTTTTGCGTCAGCAGAGGATGGAATTCGATCTGGTTCACTGCAGGTACTACTTCTGCGTCGGCGAGCAGATCGTCGAGATGATGCGGCTGGAAGTTACTTACGCCGATGGCACGGATGCGGCCTTCTTTGTACAGTTTCTCCATAGCGCGCCAGGAATCTTTGTATTTGCCTTTTACCGGCCAGTGGATCAGGTACAGATCCAGTACGTCCAGACCGAGTTTCTCCATTGTCGCGTCAAAGGCTGCGAGTGCGGATTCATAGCCCTGGTCACCATTCCACAGCTTGGAAGTGATGAACAGCTGGTCACGGGGAACGCCGGAGTCGCGGATCGCTTTACCGACACTTTCCTCGTTTTTGTAGGCGGCAGCGGTATCGATGGAAATATAGCCTGCCTTGATAGCGGCCGTAACGGACTGTGTTGCGTCTTCGCCTTCTTCTACCTGCCATACGCCGAGACCGAACCAGGGCATTTCTACGCCATTGTTCAGTTTTTTGGTGGAGCGGATATCAGTTGTCATGATTGAGTTCCTCCTCTTGGTCGCTAAGATTGCTTCTTATAAATCATACCCTATTTTATAGTTATTAATCGATAGTACGTATATTTTTGTCATTTGTCGTCTCTGGATAAATGAATCCGCGGCTTCCTGCACCGAATCCCGTGTACATCAGACTGGCTGCAGCAGCGACGAGCAGCATCAGCGGAATCGTCCATGTACCTGTCGTATCATGCAGCACACCGAACAGGGTCGGTCCGCACGCAGCGAGCAGATATCCGACAGATTGGGCCATGCCGGATACTTCGGTGGCCTCTTCTGGTGTACGGGTGCGCAGGTTGAAGAACATCATCGATAGACTGAAGGCGGCGGCCCCGGCAATCCCGAGCAGAACCAGACAAAAAGCAATCCAGCCCATATGCCCGCTGCCCATCATAATGCCGAGCAGTGCGATCAGATACAGCACGACCGTGCCGAATACGAGTACGCGCTGTGTCTTCAGCCGGGCGGCCAGAATCGGAATAATAAAATTAAACGGCAGCATCGAGAACTGCATCAGGGACAGCATATAACCGGACTGTACGCGGCTCATGCCCTGCTCCTGCAAAATATCCGGCAGCCAGGCAATGGACACGTAATAGATCATCGACTGCAGTCCCATGAAAAAGGTGATTTTCCAAGCGATCGGTGACTTCCATACGCTGTGACCGGAAGTGTGCGAACGGGCAGCCAGCTTGGCGACTTTGTTGTGACGCAGCTGCGGAATCCAGCAGAGCAGGGAGGCCATCGCCAGCACCGTCCAGGTGAGCAGCGAACCCTGCCAGCCCAGTCCGGCATTGACCGCCAGCGGCAGGCTAAGCGCGGATGCAAGCGCGGCAAATACATTGGTACAGATCGAGTAGACGCTGGTCATAATCCCGATGCGGAGCGGGAATTCCCGCTTGATCAGCCCGGGCAGAATCACATTCAGCACTGCAATCGCCAGACCGGTCAGGAATGTACCGGTGATGAGGATACTGATGCCGCCGAACGGACGCATCCAGCCGCCGACGACCAGAATAACCATGGCAAAGAAAATAATTTTCTCCATGCCATAACTGCCGGCCAGCCTGGCGACAAACGGGGACAGCAGCGCAAACGCCAGCAGCGGAATCGTCGTCAGGAAGCCAGCCATCGTATTGGATACGGTAAAGTCCTGCCGGATCTGTTCCAGCAGCGGACTCAGACCGGTAATCGGCCCCCGCATATTAATGGATACAAACAGGATACAAAAAACAAGAAAGGCCATATTCCGCATCGATGCGGAAGAGCCGGGAGTTTCGATAGTTGTGCGCATTGCTTATAAATTCCTTTCCATGATGATACCGGTGAAATGGGAAATATAGTTGTCGACAATAGAGGCCGCACGGTCGGGCTGCTGCTCACGAATCGCCAGAATCAGATCACGGTGTCCGGTATGGTAATGATCATTGCTCATCTCGGTCGTACTCAGAATGGACATCTGAATCTGTTCGAACAAATTGGCATACAGGTCGATCAGCAGTCCATTATACGATGCAGCCACAATGCTCTGATGCAGCTTCATATCGACTTCCACAAACGCCTCTACATCGCCCTCGTCGGTATACTGCTGACACAGGTCGGCATACCGATCCATGGCCTGAAGATCTTCTTCGGTCCGCCGCAGACAGGCCAGCCGAACCGCTTCCCGGTCCAGTGCATGGCGTACCTCCATAATCTCCACCATCGTCGAACGCTGCACACGCTTTTGCAGAACGGAGCTTAGCTCGCTGCTCGCCGTCACGAAGGTCCCATCCCCCTGCCGGGTAGACAGCAGCCCCACATGCACCAGTGCCCGTACCGCTTCCCGTAATGTATTGCGGCTGACACCAAACTGCTCCATCAGCTCCGCTTCACGAGGGATGCGCTCACCGACCTGCCAGTGCCCTTCCTTGATCCGCTGCTCAATCTGCACATACACCTGATCCACCAGCGATTTCTTTTCCAGCTTGTCAAACAAAATATTCACTCCCAAAGGTAGGATGATTGGTACTTTGGCTATTTTATAAGAATCCTCTGCGTTACGCAACTTAATTTGACGGTGATGGGAGAGGGATTATTCTGGTTTTTGGTTCATCCGCTGCAGAAAGGAATAAGGGCACGTCCTCCGGTTAAGCCTGGAGATTCTTGAATTGGATATTGGGAATGAGAATCTCCAGGCTTAAAAGTCGTCCTTTACCCTTATTTCCTTTCCTCCGCTCCGTATCGTGGTGTGACTATGTAAAAGAGGTAACCTCTTACCAAGTGGGAGGGGGAATTTAACATTTATAAATGTACTTTTTAGCAACCTGTAATAAGCAACTAATAGTTCATAGATAATAACTAACTAACACAAATCAACAGTCAAAAGCCAAAAACTAACAATCAGTAGCCAATAATCAGCAGTCAATAACCCAAAACCAATAATCCGCAACCTAATGCCAGATTATAACCCGTCTCTCTACATCTTTCGTCTATGATCTTGCTTCCCGCCCTCCCCCTAACAAAAAGGAATTTAAATCTTTTCTCTGGAACGTGCGAGTGGATATCCTAGCACGGAGCGGAGGGAATGGAATCCTTCTAAAGCCATCCTTTAAGAACGGATATCTACTGCTGAAAGCAGTTATTCCAGATATCCGTTCTTAACAGAGGGCGACAGAAGGATCCATTCCCGCAGCGCTGTAACTATTCTCCACCTCACGCCTCCCCGTCAAATTTAAATTCCTTTTTATTTAATTTTTACATAAAAGAGGAATGCGCTAGATAAAAACGAATTATGATAAATAAAGAATCAACTGTCCCACCGTTTGACCATTTAGCCAGAGGAGGAACGTACATGCAAAATGCAGTATCCCAAAGGTTTCATCTGATTTTCTTTGCCCTGATGCTGACGGCTGTATCCCTGTTTGGAGGTATGCCAGGTACCAAAGCAGAGGCGGCTTCAACACTTACTGTTGCACAGGCGATCCAATCGCAGACCGCAGGCACGATTACCGTTACTGGAGTGATTGTCGGACATGCCAGTGGGGCACAGACGGCGGATTTCAGCAGTCCATTTGCCAATGATTACAATCTGCTGCTGGCAGACAGCAAAGGGGAGACCAGCAACAGCAAGCTGCTGGATGTACAGATTCCAAGCAGCTATCGTTCCCAGTTTGGACTGCAATCCAACCCGGGGCTGATCGGTCAGACGATTACGGTGACAGGTACCGCAGGTACATACAATAATTATCCGGGTGTAAAAAGTCCGACGTCGATGACGATTGGCGGAACTACACCAACAGACCCAACTAATCCAACCGATCCGACGCCAGGTACACCAGGCACCGGAACGACACTGCCGGATGGCACAGGCAAAAAAGTACTGTTCGACAATACGCATGGACAGACAGCCGGAGCAGCCGACTGGGTCATCAATGGCGGATTCTCCGATTTTGCCAGTGGACTGCGTGCAGTCGGATTTACGGTAGAATCGCTGGAGCGTCCGATTCCGTACACATTCGGCGAACAGGCGATCACCTATGACAAGCTCAAAAATTACGATGTATTCGTTCTGGCCGAGCCAAACGTTCCTTTCAAATCAAGCGAGCAGGCAGCGATGCTGCAGTATGTCAAAGCAGGCGGCAGCATTTTCTTTATCGGTGATCATTACAACGCCGACCGCAACAAAAACCGCTGGGACGGTTCCGAGGCGATGAATGGCTACCGCCGCGGCGCTTACAGCAATCCGGCGAAAGGCATGAGTGCAGAAGAAGCCGCTTCCCCGGCGATGCAGGGTGTAAGCAGTTCCGACTGGCTGGGTGCGAACTTTGGTATTCGTTTCCGCTACAATGCGCTGGGTGATGTAAATGCAACCGATATCGTTGCTTCGAATCAGTCGTTTGGCATTACGGCAGGGGTCAAATCGGTAGCGATGCATGCCGGCTCCACGCTGGCCATCGTTGATCCGAGCAAAGCCAAAGGCATCGTCTATGTACCGTCCGGCGTCTCCAAATGGGGTAACGCGGTCGATCAGGGCGTATACAATGGCGGCGGACGCAATGAAGGACCTTATGCAGCGATCTCCAAGCTAGGCGCGGGCAAAGCAGCCTTTATCGGAGACTCTTCTCCAGTAGAAGATGCTTCACCAAAATATCTGCGTGAAGAGACCGGCGCATCCAAGAAAACCTACGATGGCTTCAAAGAAGTGGACGATGCCACACTGCTCGTACAGACAGTGAGATGGCTCGCCAACAAAGAAAGCTACACCAGCTTCAGCGCAGTCAGCGGACTGACACTGGACAGCCCGACACCACTGCTGCCGATCGAGACACCGGCTTCTTCCACAGAGCCGCAGGCAGAACCATGGGCAGCTCCGCAAGCAGGCTACAAATGGTATGATCCAAAAACATTCAAACCGGGTTCCTACGGCGCAGCTTCCTGAGTGGAATCCCATTTCTAACGAGATACAGCAAAACAGCCTCTTCTCCTGTACCAATACAGGGAAGAGGCTGTTTTTATGTGCAGCTTGATATTATACCGACAATGTATATTTTATCCATCCAGACGATTTACATCAGAAACGTCCCGATCACAAATGAAATACCGATGATCAGTGAGCGAAGCAGTTGGGCCATGGCCATGTTGCCGTTTTTGATCTGCTCGCATACTTTGGTACGTGGCGTGATCAGATCGAATAGGATATACACCAGACATAGAATGGCGATGCCGACCGCCGACCAGATAATCACATCCAGCCAGTTGTTCGAGTTAATCGATACGAGTCCGACGATAATACAGAGGCCGAGCAGCTTGCTGCCCATATACATACCGGCGGCTTCATTGCCCTCGGCAATCTCCTTGTTGTCGTTATACCGGGTGACCAGGCTGAATATATAATAACCGACCAGCAGTACGGCAAATAAGATGACCAGTCCAATCCCGACATGTAATAAATCCGTTCCAAAATGTCTCAACAATAGTCCCTCCTGTAAATAAGATGCTCCGGGCATCGTTCAATATCATGCAGTTTTCGAATTCGTATTGTATTCCGTTCAGCGGCGGATATCGGTGCAGCTCTGAACGATTTAACTGCTCGATTCACTGTCAAAGGCAGAGTGTTCGTCCGCTGGTGCGACAGCCGCCGCGCAGTAACAGGCCAGATTATCCGTCACTTTGCCGCCAATGCGAGGCAGCAGTCCGGCAAAGCGCCCGCCGATCACAAACGCACCGGTCAGAAGATACCCCTCATGGGTACCTTCCTGTGTAACAGCCCGCACCGGTTCCATCGGATGCAGCTGCTGATAGATTTTGGGTTGTTCTTCGTAATAGGCCGTAATTGCTTCTGCAGCGAGTCGTTCCTGCTCGGCTTGATCAGAATCAGAATCCGGAGATATAGCAGTACTATCTTTTGTATCCGGGCCAGACTGTTCGCCAGCATCATCCGGGTTAGCGTAGAATTCGCCTGTATCTGGTGTATCTGGTGTATCTGGTGTATCTGGTGTATCTGGTGTATCTGGTGTATCTGGTGTATCTGGTGACGGAGTCATTTCTACCGATAATTTTTCCTGTCCGGGCTGCTCCACCAGTCGGGTTCCTTGGCCTTCACGTCCAAAATACCCTTTGGACACATACGGAATCTGTCCTCGCCGGAACGGTTCATCTGTAAAATAGGTCGGCAGTAGATACTGCCTGATCCAGCTGCATTCCTCTGTAGTAAACAGGGTGAATCCGGCGTAGTCCTGCATCTGGTCATTACGTTCATACAGCGACCATAATGTCGCCATGAATCCTTTACTCTGCGTAATGATATGCTGCGCCGGATTGATCAGGCCGAGTCTGCCGTCAGCGACGAGCTGCAGCAGATCCTCGCCGACTGCCCGGCCGGACTCTTCCTCCCGGTCTTCCACGAGATATTCGAGCGGATACAGACGATACAGAATCGTAATCCGTTCCTCCTGATGATACAACCCCTGCTCCGGTACGATGGTGAGCTGCTCCAGGGGCACATAGGCTGCTTTGATTCCGGCGGCCTGGCACTGCTCCAGCAGATACATTGTATTCATCCGGTCTTCCTCATGCCAGTCATAGCTGGTGAAATGAATGTTGTCGCCCAGCCCGCGCTCCGAGTAGTACGCCAGTGCCTGCCGGAACATGTACTGAATCTGCTCGTTCATCCGGCCGGAGGCAGGCAGCAGACCGGGTATATGCGAGAGCAGCTCTTCTTCGAGAAAGGCGACCTCGGGTATACCGCTCGGGGTATCGGTGTTATTTTCAATACATTTCAGTTCACCGTCAAGGCTGATAATCCAGTCGAGCCGGGTCAGTCCATCCCATGGAATACGCTCGCGGGCAGTACGGGCGAGCAGTGGATGAATGCCCAACTGTTCGACCAGATAGTCATCCGGCAGATATTCCTGCACGAAATGCAGCGTTTTTCGGTACAGATGATCGACCCGCTCCGAACCGATTCGCAGCTGTTCATACTCTGCTGCTGTATAGATTGTCATAGCCGGCAGGCAGTACGGCTCTCCGTACATCGCATGATATGGAATTCTGCGGGCAATCTCGCCGCTGAACAGCTGTTCACGGGATAACGGCAGTGTCACTGTCTTACGCATACCGGTTACCCTCCAAAGAAAGAGCTGTGCGAGCCGCTGCTGCCAAAGCCGCTGTGCGAACCGGAGCTGCCTTTTTTGTAGGAAGAGCCGTAGCCGCCGTAATAATGGGAACCGCCGCTCGAATCATCGCAATTATATGGATTACCGTTCTGGTCGTATTCGCAGTAATCGTCATCGTCTCCGCAGCCGGTCAGAGCGACCGGTACGACCAGCATGAGCGAGAAGGCAGCCATGCGGGCTTTGGAGCCGAGCGAACGACCGGACTTTTCCGTACGGTTCTGGTGAATGGTGGAACTTTCCGTAATCGTACGGGTCACATCAGGCAGCTGCTCCGGTGCACCGATATGGGCAGTTACAGTCGCAGGAGGGATAGTTACCGCCTGATCCTGCATGTTGGTTTTCAGATTGTTATGTAGCTGTCTTGTCATGGATGTCTCACCTCACTCAGGAAAAACATGACTTTCTGGCGATCTGCATCCAGTACCGTATAAAGCATGTCATACGTGATCCCGTTCTCTACCCAGTAATGATCCAGCAGCCGACGGGCGATATCCAGTGGCGGCATGGAATAATCGTAGCCGCTAATCCGCTCAAATCTGTCACCGTTCCAGAGCCAGTATTCCGGCTGCAGCGCGGAAGGATAATCCTTTTGCCCGGTAATCGTGCGGGCGAGACTTTTCTGATACGGATGCGGCAGTTCCTCTGCGAAAGGACGTGCATATACCAGATGCCGCCCGGTATCCTCGGATTCGTGGGAGATGTGTACCCAGATCCGGTGGTTCAATTTGATAGCGTCTACGAGCTTATGCACAAAAAGCTCATCCTGATGAAGGGATGGGTATTCATGGATCAGACCGAGTTCGCGCTGTTTGTCCTCTGACCATTCAATGTATCGTAGAGGATATTGCATGATGTTCACTCCCTTTTGAATCTTTCGTTGCAAGTACACCCATGTTTACGCACCTTGCTATAAAAAGATGCACAATTTCCATTTTCCGATAAAAAGACCTATTTGGGAACAGGAAATATTAACCATGAGTAATCAGACAAAGTACCCGGGGGAAGTACCGTTAGTATTTGACTTCACCATATAAGTCATATCTGTTCCAAAACATGATTTTACCATCTGCGCCCATCTGGCCGGCAAGGTTGCAACCGGTAGTGCCGTCCGCTGTATAATGAACGCAGCAACGTTTCTGGCATGGTAACCAAACGACCCGTGCCTTCCTTGGATAAACGTCTGTCACTTGTGAAAAACAGGGAGGGACGACAGATGAGAAGAAGACCATCTACAAGTGTGGCACCCGGATTGCAGCCTGCTTTGCAGTACCATTGCAGAACGGGATTCACCCGGCGGCAGTGGTGGGGAATGATCCTGTTGTTGGTAGCCGGACTGGGGATACGAATCTGGTGCGGCAGCCGGTATGCCGGATTTGTTACGGATCAGGAGCTGTTTGTGCAGTGGATGAATCAGGTGAGGGAATATGGACTCGGGAGCGTCTATGTTCATAATGGCGGCATTAACTATCCGCCGCTGTTTCTCTGGCTGCTCAGCGGTTATGGAGCGTTATTGCAACTGCTGGGCATAACAGCGCAGCCGGGATCGCTGTCCTATAAAAGTATTGTCATCGTACTGGATATGATCGCTGTTGCAGCGGCCGTCTGGTGGTCGTCCGGAAAAACAGATTATCGGACCCGCTGGCTGCTGCTGGCAGCATTTGCCCTGAATCCGGCGCTGATCGTAAATGGGGCGGTATGGGGACAGGTGGATGTACTGAACGGTATGCTGATGGCCGGTTCGATCGTGCTACTGCTTGTGTCTCCGCTGGGTGCAGGTATTTTGTTTGCGCTGGCGCTGCTGACCAAGCTGCAGTCGATTATTATCGCTCCGGTGCTGGGCTGGTATGTGCTGCGTGAGCTGGGCAACAGGCGATTTCGTCCGCTGCTGTGGATCGTGATCGGGTTATGTATTCCTTTTGCAGGGATCAGTCTGTATTTTGCCGGTTATGGCGGATTACAGGCGATGATCCGATCCGCCTATCTGAGCGCGGTTGGCATGTATACCCAGGTGACGATGAACGCGCTGAACATCTGGTACTATCTGGTCGGCACCGCTCCGGATACGAGTGATACGGTACGCTTTTGGGGCATCCTCTCGCTGCGTGATGTCGGCTTCATCCTGCTGCTGCTCGCAGTTCTCTATGCAGGAGTGTATCTCTGGAAGCTGCATACCATCGATACCGCTGCCCTGCTCAAAGCAGGTGTCTGGATATCCTTTGCCTTTTTCATGCTGCCGACAGAAATTCACGAACGTTACAGC
The DNA here is from genome assembly GCF_000971965.1 of Paenibacillus wulumuqiensis. GTDB lineage: Bacteria > Bacillota > Bacilli > Paenibacillales > Paenibacillaceae > Saccharibacillus > Saccharibacillus wulumuqiensis. The sequence continues at coordinate 149,494 of NZ_KQ040795.1, read as the reverse complement.
ATCCCCGCTCTGATTCTGCTGCTGTTCACAGCCATGCTGGACCGCAGATGGATCGGCCTAGCTGCCCTGCTCAGCCTGACCATTACCTACAATCTATGGCAGGTTGTCACCAGCCAACTGCAGATGATCAGCGGCATGACAGCAGCCGGTCTGCACGTGATCGCCCTGCTCTGGATGGGGCTTCTCATGCTGTTGGATCTGCGCCGTCAAAGGCAGGGAAGACATAAACAATCGATACACTAGCAGGACAAGCAGCAATACATGATAACTGCAACTGGAGAAAGTAAATATAACCCCATAGATTAAGCTTACAAAGTAAGAGAAAAGACACCAACCAACCTTACAACCCCGGAACGCAGGCAAGGAAATAAGGGCAAAGGACGACATTGGAGCATGGGAATCTACATTCCTTCCCAATTCCGCAGATTCCCGCGCTCCACCGGAAGACGTGCCCTTATTCCTCGCCGGAGTGGATGATGCTCCAACCTGCTCATTTCCGCAAAAACCAAAAAGGCTGACGTCATGCATCCACCATGCAATCGTCAGCCTTTTGTTATTACACACATTCTATCGCTATCCAGCGAACAACCGCACGGATGTACACTCATCCTGCAACGCTGCTTCCTTTCCGCATTCGTTCAGATCGGCGATCCTGCTCACTGTCCTGTCCACAACCGCTCAAATTGGCGGATTGTTGTAACACTTGCGGCACACCGGATAATAACTCTCGTTGCCGCCAATCTGGATCTGTTCCCCGGTATATACGGGACGACCGTCCTTCATGCGCAGGTTCATCGTGGCTTTGCGCTCGCAGAACCAGCAGATGGTCTTCATTTCCTCGATCTTGTCCGCATACAGTAGCATATACTTGCTGCCTTCGAAGAGATGGTTCTGGAAATCATTTTTCAATCCGAATCCCATGACCGGGATATTCAGTTCATCCACAATACCGACCAGCTGCAGGACCGCTTCCTTTTTCAGAAACTGGCACTCATCGATCAGGAGGCAGGAAGGCTTGGGAGTATAGTTCTGGACAATCGTATAGATGTCCGTATCTTCATGTATGGCAATCGCCTGACGGCGTACACCGATCCGGGAGGAGACATAACCCATCTCATCGCGCGTATCGAGCGCCGAGGTAAAAATCAGGACATGCTTGTTTTGTTCTTCGTAGTTATGGGCAACTTTGAGGATCTCGATCGACTTGCCGCTGTTCATCGCGCCATATTTAAAAAATAACTGTGCCAATGGGAAAAAGGCCCCTTTCTCAGTATCATTTGCTCTGTCAGCCTGATCTATTGTAACAGGAAATACGGCAGAGACCAATGCTGTACGGATCAGGAAGAGGCCTTTTCCAGCAGATGTTCCAGTGTCAGCACCAGCCTGTGCAGGTGCTCCATCTCTGCCAGGCTACAATCCCGCGGCGGCTCCTGCAGCACAATCGCGAGGATATCGCCGCACACCTCATCCATCTCTTCATAGGAAAGAATGAGTGCCAGCCCCTTGATCGCATGAGCATGGCGATGAATGGCATGCTGAAGCTCGGGTATTCCGGCAGGGGAGGGATCGCCATGATAAGTATGAAAGCGAATACGCAAATCTTCCATTTTCAGCCCGGCGTCCTGCAGAAAACGAATCCGGGTCTGCTCCATCATCTGCTGATAACGATCGGTTTTGGACATATGACTTCCCTTCTTCCATGATATGTATAAGATATATGGGCAGGAGTCCGACTGGACACCAACCGGATTCTGCAGTATCAAAGGGAGCTGTTCAAACAGGAATATCATGAAAAAGTTTGCCTGAATCGGCGAGTTGAATTCCAAAAATAGTAAAATATACTTGTTTAGTTTAACATATTTCCCGTATATTCGTGAATTGGTTCAAGGAAGAAATATATCAAATTTTAAATACTTTTACATACATAAAATTATAGTGAATGAAACTGTTGAATACCCCCATGGGGTATGTTATGATGAGGTTGTAAGATCATTTACCCTGACATGTCTGTTGATGGGATGTATGGGCAAGTGTAAGAGGAGGCTGTACGATGGAGAAAACAGAAATGATCCAGGAGGATCACCCGCAGGATACCGCGCTGGCAGATCATACGGAATGCAGCAGTACCCGCCGCAGCCATCATTCCGAAGAGATGAAGACCAATATGGTGCGTCGTCTTAACCGGGTGGAGGGACAGATTCGCGGCATTAAGGGCATGATCGAAAAGGATACCTACTGCGATGACGTACTGAACCAGATCGCCGCTGCCCAGTCTGCACTCAATTCGGTCGGCCGCCTGCTGCTGGAAGGTCATATGAAGAGCTGTGTAGTCGAACGTATCGAGGCCGGAGAGAATGAAGTGATTGACGAACTGCTGATTACGATTAATAAATTGTTGAAATAACGTGATATGTTAGGATGGATGACGATCCAACATCCATCCGGATGACGATCCAACATCCATCCGGATGACGATCCAACATCCATCCGGATGACGATCCAACATCCATCCGGATGACGATCCAACATCCATCCGGATGACGATCCAACATCCATCCGGATGACGATCCAACATCCATCCGGATGACGATCCAACACACATTTTAAAGGAGGAATAAATCATGACACAAATGACAAATGTAACGCTGGAAGTGGAAGGCATGTCCTGCCAGCACTGCGTACAATCTGTAGAAGGTGCACTTGCTGAGATTGGCGCCAAAGGCAAAGTGAATCTGGAAGCCAAATCCGTGGATATCGAATACGATGCACAGCAGCTGGATGTCGTTAAATTGACCGAAGCAATCGAAGATCAGGGATACGATGTTGTCTCGGCAGGAGCCTGAGGACCATTACTCATCCGCGAATAGAACATGGCAGCCGAATGAGCACCTGACGGCAGATGATGTTTTCAGATGCTCATGCCGGACGCCAATCCAGCGTCATCTTTTTAATAACCCTGGTAACAACAAGTATTCAATAAGCCAAGTATTCAATAAGCACGCAACCAAGCCCACATGGGCTTTTATTTAACACTTATATGTACCCCCTGGGGGTATTTTGAATGAAAGATATGATATAACAAATCCTAACAGGATAAAAGGTTAAAAGGAGGTTATCGTATGAATAGTCCACACAACGCTGCCAACGCTTCTGCGGCGGATACAGTGCCATCAGGTGCAGCAGCTGACGGTTCTGCACGCCAGCTGCAATTGCAGATTGGAGGTATGACCTGTGCGGCCTGCTCGGCCCGGATCGAGAAAGGTCTGCGCCGACTGGAAGGGGTACAGGAAGCCAATGTAAATCTGGCCTTGGAACGTGCTTCGGTGATCTATGATCCGGCACAAATTGATGAAGCCGCCGTCGAGCGTAAGATTGAACAGCTCGGCTACCAGCCGCTCAAGGAAACTGCCGATCTTGATATTATCGGTATGACCTGCGCCGCCTGTGCAACCCGGATCGAGAAAGGCATCCGGCGCATGGAGGGAGTATCCGAAGTCAATGTGAACCTCGCGCTGGAGACTGCACGGGTGCAGTATAATCCCGGCAGCGTGACGCTGGAAGAGATTACCCGCAAAGTGGAAAAGCTCGGCTACAAGGCCGAACCGAAGCATGAGGAAGGCATTGAGCAGCGGCGCGAGCGAGAAGCGGTCATGCGCAAGTGGAAACTGATCATCTCGGCAGTATTGTCACTGCCGCTGCTGTGGGCGATGCTCGGTCACTTTAGCATTACCTCATGGATCAGCACCCCTTCGATTCTGATGAATCCCTGGTTCCAGCTGATTCTGGCGACACCGGTGCAGTTTGTTATCGGCTGGCAGTTCTATGTGGGCGCGTACAAAGCGCTTCGCAGCGGCAGTGCCAATATGGATGTACTGGTCGCACTCGGTACATCGGCCGCCTACTTTTACAGTCTGTTCCTGATTATCCGCTCGGTATTCGTACCGGGAACACAGGTGGAGCTTTATTTTGAAGTCAGCTCGATTCTGGTGACGCTGATCCTGCTCGGTAAGTGGTTTGAGCACCGGGCCAAAGGCCGTTCTTCCGAAGCGATCCGCAGCTTGATGAATCTGCGTGCCCAGACGGCACGGGTCGAGCGGGACGGCGGGGAGATGGAGATACCCGTCGATGATGTGCAGCTCCATGATATTGTTATTGTCAAACCGGGTGAGAAAATTCCTGTCGATGGCGAGGTGCTGGAAGGCCGGTCTTCGGTCGATGAGTCGATGCTCACCGGTGAGAGTCTGCCGGTCGACAAAACGGTCGGCGATGCGGTAATCGGAGCGACGATCAACCAGAATGGACGGCTGCGCTTCCGGGTGAACCGGGTGGGACGGGATACCGCACTCGCCCAGATTATCCGGGTCGTCGAGGAAGCCCAGGTATCCAAAGCCCCGATTCAGAGGATGGCGGATGTGATCTCGGGCATATTTGTACCGATTGTGGTCGGGATTGCGCTGCTGACCTTTGTTGTCTGGTATCTCGGTCTGGAGCCGGGCAACTTTAGCAGTGCACTGGAAAAGGCGATCGCCGTGCTCGTCATTGCCTGTCCATGTGCGCTCGGTCTCGCTACACCAACGTCCATTATGGCCGGATCGGGCCGTGCGGCGGAATACGGCATCCTGTTCAAGGGCGGCGAACATCTGGAAGCCGCGCACAAGGTGAATACCATCGTCCTGGACAAGACGGGTACGATTACACGCGGCGAGCCGGTGCTGACCGATATTCATTTTGTTCCGGGAACAAACGGACTGGAAGAGCGGGTCTGGCTGCAGGGTATCGCCAGTGCAGAAGCCGCTTCCGAACATCCGTTGGCCCGGGCGATTGTACAGGGGCTGCAGGAACGTGATATTGCTGCCAGCCCGGTGGAATCTTTTGAAAATATACCCGGAAAGGGTATCCGGGCCGTTATCGCTGGCCAGCAGCTGCTGATCGGCACACGGCTGCTGCTGCAAGAAGCAGGCATCTCCGGCAATAATCTGGAAGAAGAAGTACAGCAGGTGGAAAGCCAGGGCAAAACCGTAATGCTCACGGCAGTGAATGGCCAGTATACCGGCTGGCTGGCTGTCGCCGATACGGTCAAGGAGACGTCCAGAGAGGCGATACAGCGTCTGCAGCATATGGGCATGGAAGTGATCATGATTACCGGTGACAATGAACGCACGGCCCGGGCGATCGGGCAGCAGACCGGAGTGGACCGGATTCTGGCCGGCGTACTGCCGGAAGGCAAAGCCGCCGAGATCAAGCGTCTGCAGCAGGAAGGCCGCATCGTCGCCATGGTTGGAGACGGGATTAATGATGCGCCGGCACTGGCAACCGCAGATACCGGTATTGCGATCGGTACCGGCACCGATGTAGCGATGGAAGCGGCAGATGTCACCCTGATGCGTGGGGATCTGAACGGTATCGCCGATGCGATCCTGATCAGCCGTCGTACGATTCGCAATATCCGCCAGAATCTGTTCTGGGCGCTCGCTTACAATGTGATCGGCATTCCGGTGGCGGCTGCGGGGCTGCTGGCGCCATGGCTGGCCGGAGCGGCAATGGCATTCAGCTCCGTCTCGGTCGTACTGAATGCACTGCGTCTGCAGCGGATCAAGCTGCAAAAGCCGCAGCTGCATACTGGCAAATAAGGTATACTATACTCCTGAAGGTAGATAGTCTGGGATGCAGGCGATTTTATAGTTTTTTGGGAGGGTATTATGCACGAAGATCATTCCGGCCAGCAGGGCCAACCGTATCAGACATCACCACCGCCGCCGGGTTACCGGCCGCCTCCGAATGGGTATTATCCGCTGCATCAACCAGAGCATCATCCCGATCAGCAGACTGGCAGGGACCGGTTCGTTATGGCACTCACATCATTTGTACTGAGCCTGATCGGTCTGATCAGCATGTCGGGCGTTGTGTGTTTATTTATTATTCTGGTTGCCGCCAATGCGGAATTTGGCGTGATGCCGATGCTCGTTATAGTGGGGCTGGTCGTCTCGGCGGCGATTATCCTCTTGTCACTTGTATTTGCGATATTATCGCTGCGTTCTTCACGCGGCAGGGGATTTGCGATTACCAGCCTGACGATCGGGCTGCTGCAGATCGTGGGCTGGGCCGGATTTGTTGGATTGACGATCTGGCTGGGCTCGCTGTAAGCAGCATGAGTGTCTTCGACCCGTGCAGATGTAGGTTTTCGTTCCGCTTCTGCAGTATTACGGTATTGTGTATTATAATGTGCAGGATACAATCTGCTTCATCTGATCCTGCGCATGGTTAAGATACGATAACATTGTATAGACAGGAGTGTAGTGCAACCGTGAACGATACGATTAATCTGTTAATGAATCACCGCTCAATTCGCAGCTACAAGCCGGACCCGGTCACCGATGACCAGCTGGAGACGATTATTGCTGCCGGGCAGATGGCTTCCAGCTCCAGTAACGTGCAGGCTTACAGCGTCATTGCCATCCGCGATCCGAAGCGCAAGGCCCAGCTGTCCGAGCTGGCCGGCAATCAGCGTTATATCGTGGAATGTCCGGTCTTTCTCGTCTGGTGTGCCGATCTGTATCGTCTGGAAAAGGCAGTGCAGCAGCACGCGCCGGAGCAGGAGTCGTATACCGATGCGGTCGAAAACTTTATCGTAGCTACCGCTGATGTAACGCTTGCTGCCCAGAATGCAGCCGTTGCTGCCGAGTCGATGGGACTTGGCATCGTCTATATCGGCGGAATCCGCAACGATATCGAAGGAGCCGCCGAACTGCTCGGTCTGCCGGAGCTGGTCTATCCGGTATACGGCATGTGTATCGGTTATCCGAATCAGGAGCCGGACCTGCGCCCGAGGCTGCCGCTCAAGGCCGTACTGCATCATGAATCCTATGATACCGCTGCGACCGAGCAGAGTGTAAAAGAGTACGATGAGCAGATGTCCAACTATCTATCCGTTCGTACAGCCGGAACCAGGAACACACCATGGTCTGCGCTGATGGCTCAGAAGTTTACCACTCCTTCGCGAATGCAGCTCAAAGAATTTTTAGATAAAAAAGGGTTCAATAAACGTTAAATCTGGAGATTTGGCAGAGTTAGAGATAATGCAGCGTTCACCAATCTTCCTGCCAGCGAGATAGCAGCCGCCAGAATGGAAACGACATTTCTTTGTGAAGTGTTGTTGCCGTCCTGGCGGCTTTTTTATCTGTTTTTTGGTAATACTAGCAATCAAATATGGAGAGATCGACACCAAAAGCAGGCAGATAGTGTATATACTGTTAACGTATACTTTTGTAAATGAGCAAAGCGTATACGGATGAACAAATATTGCTTGATGAGCAAAGGAGGAACAGGATGTCATTTACCGGAGCAGAAATGAGACCGCTTCATCCTGACTGGAAATCCGCAGAGCGTCTGGGAGCGCTGATTGGCTATGGAATCTTCCTGCTGATTCTGGCGGCGATTGCACTGCTGCCGGACTGGCTGGGCTGGTTTGAGATGCCATGGTGGCTGAAGACGGCACTGATCGGTCTGGGTGTGCTGCTGATCGTGTTCTACGTGATGATCGCCCCATCGATCCGGTACAACCGTTTCCGGTTCGCCGTATCGGATGAAGAGCTGGAGATACATAACGGGCTGTTTTTTATCAGTGAGACGCTCGTCCCGATGAGCAAGGTACAGCATGTGGAGCTGGAGATTGGACCGATTCTGCGGCGTTATCATCTGGCAGAGGTACATATTGTCACTGCGGCGACGACCCACACCATCGCCGGGGTGAAGCTGGAGGAAGCGGAGCAGCTCAAGCAGCGGATCGGACGCCTGGCGCGGAGGATAGACGAATGAATCAGCAGCCGCGCCGGATGCACCTGTTGTATGTCGCTTTTGCACTGCTGCGTACCGTTAAAAATCTGGCTTTCCTGCTCGTGCTGGCTGCTGTACGGATCATCAGCGGTGATGGTCTGTCTGCGTCGGTGTACTGGACGATCGGCGGAGTACTGCTGCTGCTCCTGCTGAGTGGGCTGTATCAGATCGCAGCCTGGCGCCGGTTCACCTATCAGGAGGAAGAAGATCGCCTGGTGATCCGGAGCGGACTGCTTCAGCGCCGGGAGAAAGCCATCTATTATTCGCGCATTCACTCGGTCAGTATCGAACAGCCGCTGATTCAGCGCCTGCTCGGTGTCGTACAGCTCAAGATCGAGACGCCGGGAGGAAGCTCCGATGGAGACGCTGTGCTGGAAGTACTGTCTTCTGCTGAAGCGGAACGTCTGCAGGGAATGCTGGAGCAGGCTGCCGTTTCTATGGAAATGCGGCCGGAATCTTCTTACGAACCAGCAGAGATGGCAGCGGAAAATGCCGATTCTCTGCACAACCGTACAGGAGATGAAGGTGATGGTTTACCGAATTCTTCTGCTTCCTTGGGGAATGGTAGAGGGGGCAGCGGTGCCGGTAATTTTCCGAACGGTGCCACCAGTTCGCCGCAGCTCGTGCCACAGCTGTTATACCGGTTGACCACTCCGCAGCTGCTGCGAGCGGCGCTGACCGAGCTGAACCTGGGATTGGGACTGGCTTTTATCGCGGGTATTTATTCTTTTGCCGGTGATATTCTGCCCGGCAGTTTGGTGAACCAGCTGATGGATAATGCACGCGGGTATATTACCGGCATTCAGGCGCTGCTGGGGGCGGTGCTGATCGGTCTGATCTTTGCCTGGCTGCTGTCGCTCGTGCTGTTTATTGTCAAATACGCCGGATTCTCCGTCTATCGCAGCGGAGAGCGGCTGTCTGTCCGCTATGGACTGCTGGAACGCAGACAGTTCGTATTTCATCCGAGACATGTACAGGCGGTGACCGTCAAGGAAAGTGCGATTCGCCGCTGGCTCGGCTTTGCCCAGATCCAGCTGCATGTCGTCTCCTCCGGCAGGGATGCCAAGGCACCGGTGCTGCATCCCTTTATTCACAGGAGCGAAGTGCAGACGCTGCTCGACTCGGTCGTGCCCGGGTTTCTGTACCGCCAGCCGGAGTATCGTTCACCATCCCGGGCGCTCTGGGCATATGTATGGCCGGGGCTGCTAATCGGCGGCATTATTACCGCGGCAGGCATCTATTTCCTGTCCATGTACGGCCTGCTGATAGGTCTCGTGCTGGTGCTGGTCATTGTGCTGCTGGATTATGGTCGGTATCGCCGCTCCGGCGCCGCACTGGATGAAGAGCGGCTCATTATCGCGAACCGGTATGTGTCCCACTATACACACTGCGTGTTATGGAAGCATATTGAAGCTTTCAGCTTCACCGGCAGTCGGCTGCAGCGTCGCCAGCATCTGCTGACGCTCCGCTTGTATATCGCGGCAGGACATACCACTTTCCAGACCAACCGATTGGAGCACCGGGAGGCGGAACAGGTCAGCCGCTGGTACAGCCGCAGCCACCGGGCAGCGGATCGGGAACAATGAACAAGTCTGTATTGTTTTTGTTTTCAATAAAATGGTCATGCAAAAAGGCTGCGACCCCTCATGCCGGGGAATCGCAGCCTTTTTTATTTTGGGAAAATCATAGAAAGCGGAGTCCCTAATCGCTTCTCTCTTGCTCCGGCAGATCAATCCGTCATTCAAATCAGAATCAGCCCGGATGCGTTACTGCTGATGATTCAGCAGCCTGCTGCTTGGCGGCAGGAACAGAGCGACCAGCAGATTCAGCACAGCCACTGCGAGCATCAGGATAAATACATAATGAATACCAAGCGCCAACTCGCTCGCTGTGCCGTGGGTGACAATTGCATTGAATACGAGTCCAAACACCGCGACGCTGACCGTCTGTCCGAGCGAGTTCATCAGCGTATTGGTGGACGTCGCCACACTGCGCATCTGGAAGCCCACCGCCCCCTGGATAATGACCATGGACGGAGTTACGATACAGCCCATGCCGAATCCGATCAATACCAGCGAAGCGACAATAATGAGATAAGGCGAACCGGAGTCCATTACAGCGACCAGCAGACTACCGATAACCGCCAGTGCCGAACCGAAAATAATCAGCGATTTGGCGCCCAGCTTGTACATGAGTCGCCCCGACAGCGTGGAAGCGATCGGCCAGGCGATCGACATTGGCATCAGTGCCAGTCCGGCAAAGGTCGCACTGTATCCCGACACATCCTGCAGCCACAGCGCACAGTATACCGTAACCCCCATCACCGTCCAGCGGGTCGTAAAGGCCAGAATATACGGAACTGTCAGCACGCTGGTACGGAACAGCGACAGGGGCAGCATCGGCTCCTGCGCCCGTTTTTCAATCCGCAGGAACAACCCGAGGAAGATGAGCGTAACAACAAACAGGCCGATAATAATGGGTGACGTCCATGCATACTCCTCGCCTCCGGTCAGCAATGCCAGCAGCAGTGCGGTCATCCCGATCGTAAAGGTAAGCGCGCCGGCATAGTCAATCGCCTTTTGCTTCTTCTCAAACGATTCATGATAGTACATAAAAATAAACAAAATGGCGATAATGCCAACCGGCAGATTGATAAAGAAGATCCAGCGCCAGGAGATATAATCGACGAAGTAACCGCCGACGAGCGGCCCGAACAATCCGGCAATCGACCAGACCGAGGAGAAAATCCCCTGTACTTTGGCCCGTTCCTTGCCCGGATACAGATCGCCGACAATGGTAAAGGTAACCGGTGTAAGCGCACCTGCACCAATACCCTGCAGCGCCCGGTACCAGATCAGTTCGGTCATGGAACCGGCGAATCCGCACAGTACCGAACCGACGATGAACAGTCCGAGTCCGATTGCGAATACCAGCTTGCGTCCGTACAGGTCGCCCAGCTTGCCAAAAATTGGTGTAGCGATACAGGTCGTTAATGTATAAATGGAGAAGATCCAGCTGATCAGGCTGAGACCGCCCAGTGAATCGATAATACGTGGTGAAGCCGTGCTGACAACCGTCGAATCCAGCGCCCCGATAAAGAGTGCAGCCAGGAGCCCGACCGTTACCATTGCCCGGTTGGTTTGCTTGGACATAGCGTATGATTCCTTCTTCCTGCTTGAATTTCAGTATAGCGATTCATGATTCCGTGCAAATAGGCTGTACGGATAAAATTAAACCGTGCATCCGGTCATGAAGCATTCCAAATCGTATACCGGAACAAAGAGGTGCGTCAAGGGAAAAACAGCAGAGTTCATATAACAATGAATCAGCAGAATAAGGGGTTGGAATCTTCCTGCAGCAGTTAATCGCCCTATATAGCAGGGAATAGACTGCTTTCAATAATGGAATTACAGCATTTTGTTTTCGTAAGCACAATACCATTTACTATTAAATGAAAATAAGTCCAAGTTTCTACAGACAAACTACCTATGTTCACGTATCATTGGAAGTATGTTCAGCCAGCGTTTTTGCCACAATTCTGCTTACATCATGAGAGAGGAAGAATGCATTATTTATGAATTATAAACACCAACAGATTATTGGGTTCAGTTTTATGCTGATGCTGGCAATTTTATTTATTATTATAGAAGGATTCTTTTTACAATATACGATGATGTCGGAGCGATGGATGCTTACAGGAATGCTTTCCTTTATCCTGCTGCTGGCAGGTCTCATCATCTCGTTCTGGACGATTCGCCGGACGACCGGGCGCCTGCAGAAGGTGACCCATGTGATCACCAATGTGAATTTTGACAAGATTCAAGAAATTCCTTACTTGGAGATCAAAGGCAAAGATGAAGTGGCGAATATTGCCCAGGCATTCAACACCATGTCCATCGCACTGGTGGAGTATAACCGCAAAATGCAGGAAGCGGCTGCCCAGATGGAAGACGCCAACTGGGTACAGACACAGCTGGCTCAGATCGGCAACGTGTATCAGGGAATCAATAACACTCCCGAACTGGCCGAGAAGCTGCTTACTAGAATCGTGCCCCTGATGGAAGCTTCGTATGGATTGTTCTATTATGTTCATCCGGATACCAAGGGAGACCAGTTTCAACTGGAGTATTCGTATGGTGCTTATGGAGAAATGTCGGGTACCGTTCCGGGATTCAATCCCGGGGAGGGTGTGATCGGGCGTGCAGCGATCGAGCAAAAGGCACATACGCTGACAGCCGATGAAGACCATCCGATTCGTATTCAGACAGGACTTGGCTACAGCATTCCCCAGCAGATCGTCGTAACACCGATTGTTTTTGCCGGACGTACGGTAGCGGTACTGGAGCTTGGCGCGGCGTCGAAGTTTGCATCGCGTCACTGTCAGTTGATTGATCAGATCTGCAGCAGTTTTGGAGCAATTATCAGCAATATCGAGAACCGGATGCAGGTGGAAGAGCTGCTGCGCAACAGCAGTATAATGAATCAGGAACTGCAGATGCAGCAGGAAGAACTGCAAACCCAGCAGGAGGAACTGCAGGTACAGCAGGAAGAACTGCAGACGACCAACGAGCAGCTGCGGGAACGAACGAGTTTTGCGGAGAACAAAGCGCAGGAACTGGAAACAACCCGGCAGGAACTGGAATTGTATGCCGAACAGCTCAAGCTCAGTTCGAGCTACAAGACCGAATTTCTGGCCAATATGTCGCATGAGCTGCGTACACCGATGAACAGCATTCTGATTCTGTCCCAGCTGATTGCCGAGAGCCAGCCACGGGATGATGAAGATGAGATGCCTGGCTATGGTCATATCATTCACCGGTCTGCCCAGGATCTGCTGGCGCTGATTGATGATATTCTGGATCTGTCCAAAGTGGAAGCAGGCATGGTGGAAGTACAGCGTGAACTCATTTCCATTCACGATATTCCGGAAGTGATGGGTTATAACTTCAACAAACTGGCCGAACAGAAAAATCTGGAATTCTACAATGAAGTCGATGAGGATGCACCGCCGACCTTTTACACGGATGGCAAAAGACTGCAGCAAATCCTCAAAAATCTGCTTTCCAATGCATTCAAGTTCACCAGCGAGGGCGAAGTACAGCTGCGCATTGCTCCGGCAGAAAAGGTTCCGCTGGCAGCTGGTTACAGTCTGCCGGAACATGGGGAGAATATGCTCGCCATCTCGGTAACCGATACCGGAATTGGCATCGCGCCGGACAAGCAGCAGATTGTTTTTGAAGCATTTCGTCAGGCGGATGGCGCCCGTACGGATCGTGATTATGGCGGAACCGGATTGGGATTATCGATCTGCCGCGAGTTTTCGCAATTGCTGGGCGGCTTTATTACGGTGGAGAGTGAAGTGGGCCAGGGAAGTACATTTACACTGTATATCCCTTCGATGCCCGAGGATACTACACCGAACAGTCCGGAAACGTCATCTTCCGTGCCCGCCGGTCTGCCGGAGGAACTACAGACGCTGCGGGGCAAAAAGGTATTGGTAGTCGATGATGACTTCCGTAATATTTTCGCCCTGGAAGGTGCTCTCAAATCCAAAGGCATAGAAGTCATGAGTGCCTACAACGGCAAGGAAGCACTGGAAATGATGGAGCAGGGCCAGCCGGATCTGGTTCTGATGGATATTATGATGCCGATCATGGACGGCTACAAGACGATGGAGAATATCCGCAGTCAGCCGCAGTGGAGAGACCTGCCGATTATAGCCCTGACCGCCAAAGCGATGAAGGATGACCGGCAGCGCTGCCTGCAGGCAGGAGCCTCCGATTATCTCAGCAAGCCGCTGCAGATGGAGCAGCTGTTCTCCATGCTGCTCGTATGGCTGAGCCCGGTCGTGTCGATGAAGAGTGACGATTAGGACTGCTGAGCATGATCCGGCTGAATTGCAGCCATAAAGTATCACTCTTATGGATAAGCGCAAGTACATCAACCATACTGGTTTCCTTCCGCTTATCGGATGCGAATATACAAATAAAAGCCTGATCTGCATGAAGGAATCTATCCTTCTATACGGATCAGGCTTTTTTTGCGTGAACAGAAATCTCTCTGCGTTTTGTACTGAGCGAATCATGGATACATCATTGATTGATCCGGTAAAAGGCACATGTATTGGTATACAGAATCTGCCGCGCTTCCCGTTCGCTCAATCCCTGGATCTCTGCCCATGTCCGGCATACGTCTGCAGTCATGCGCGGATGAGTGGACTGCCCGGCAAAAGGTCCTTCAAACGGCCATGGTCCATCCGTCTCGGCCATCACCAGCTCACGCGGATAGAGAGCAGCCAGTCGGCGGATCTCCGGTTCATAGACAATATCCGGTGTAAAGGAAATATGGTATCCCCGCCGGGCCATCCGCTTGATCGTGTCTTCGGAACCTTTGAACCAGTGGAAATGCGCCCGCTGGATACGATACTGCTCCAGCAGCTGGCAGACCGTATCGGCATCCTCATAGACAGCGTGGAGTACGACTGGCTTGTCATGCCGGGCAGCCAGCTGCAGATACTGTTCCAGCAGCGAGATATATCCATCTTCGTCCAGCGCTTCACCATGCTGAGCCAGCTCTTGACGACGGTAATAGGGCAGCCCGATCTCGCCGACCGCCACAGCACTGCCGATGCGGGCTCCCAACCATTCCAGCAGCTTCAGCGTCTGCTGATCATCAGGGAGCGGCTGCTCGGGATGATACCCATACGCAGGATGCACGAAGCCCGGATAACGCCGGGCGAGCTGCTGGATCCGCTGGCAGGAATCCATGTTCATCGAGACAGCAACGACCGACTTCACCTGATGATCCGGCAGACTCTGCATCATTTGCTGAATTTCGTCATCCTCATACTGGTCCAGATGAATATGGCTGTCGATCAACGGAGCCTGCGGATGTACCAGAGCCTGTTTTGCATAATTATCGGGCCGATGAAGCTGCAGCGGGGAGAGGGAATAAGAATCGCTCATCGCACATTCAGCTCCGCTCGCAGCGCTTCAGTCAGCTGTCTGCGCAGTGCGATAAATTCCGGCGTATCCGCCAGTTCCTCACGCCGTGGTCTTGGAAAAGGTACGCTGACCTTCTGCATCACATGGGCCGGACGGCTGGACAGCACGTAGATCGTGTCCGATAGCAGCAGTGCCTCTTCAATATGATGCGTAATAAAGACAACGGACCGCCGGTTCTCTTCCCAGATACGCAGCAGCCATGACTGCATCTCGCTGCGGGTAAAAGCGTCCAGTGCGCTGAACGGCTCATCCAGACAGAGCAGTGACTGCGGTCCGAGCAGTGCCCGCAAAAAGGCAACCCGCTGCTGCATGCCGCCGGACAGTGTATGCGGATAGGCACGCGCAAATTCGCCCAGGCCCACTTTATCCAGCCATGTACGAGCCAGAGCCAGCGATTCCTGACGAGGCAGTCCGGCCGTCTCGCGGGCGAGAATTACGTTCTTCTCGATCGTACGCCAGGGCAGGAGGGCAGGCTGCTGCGGCATATAGCCGGCTTTGCCTTTGAGTCCGTTAATTCGCTGTCCCTGCAGCATAATATCGCCTTGATCCGGCAGCATGACGCCGCCGATCATCTGCAGCAGTGTGCTTTTGCCTGAACCGGAAGGTCCGATCACCGATACAAATTCACCTTCATGCACGGTCAACGAGATATTTTCCATCACCTGCAGCTGCTGTCTTCCCTGGGCAAAGGATTTGCTGATTCCGCGCAGCTCCAGGAAGGGAGTGCGAATTGCCGGTGAGCCAGCTGCAGAGGCTCCCTGTTCCTGCTCCGCCATTTTCCCTGGTGTACCTGATAGGCCAGTCTGTTCAGACATGGTCGGTTCCTCCTTTACTATGGGCTGTACTGCCGTTTTGCCAGCGTACACACCATTTCTCCAGCAGCACGATCAGCGAGAACATGATCAGGCTAAAGGCGATCACGATCATGATCGCGACAAACATGCGGTCGGTGCGGAAGGCAGATTGCTGCAGCAGCATATAATAGCCAAGACCTTCGCTGCTGCTGATCCATTCCGCGATAATCGCGCCCATGATGCTGTAGGTAGCGGCGATCTTAAGCCCGGAAAAGACCGACGGCAGACTGTAGGGCAGCTCCAGCTTCCAGAAAATCTGCCCCCGCGTCGCGCCGATCATCTGCATATAATTCATCATCGTGCGGTCAGTCCCGGCGAGCCCGCTAAGCGCAGCCACCGTAATCGGGAAAAAGCAGACCAGCACAATTACGATCAGCTTGGACAATAGCCCGAATCCGAACCAGATAATGAGCAGCGGTCCGAGGGCGATCAGCGGAATATTCTGACTCAGGATCAGCAGCGGATAGAGGGCCCGCCGCAGAAACGGAATATAGTGGAGCACACCGGCGACGATCAATCCGGTTGCTGCCCCGATGCCGAATCCGGCCAGTGTCAGCTTCAGCGTCGCCCATGTATGCCCGAGCAGACTGACATAGCTTTTCTCCGCTTCCATGGCGATTCGTGCAGGACTTGGCAGAATCCAGTCCTCAATTTGGAAAAGGGAGGTAGCCAACTGCCATAGAACCAGTAACAAAACGACCGCCCCAAAGGGCGGCCATATGCCTTTCCACCATGCTCTGATGGACATTAGCGGTATTTCTCCGTCAATCCGTCCATGCTGATGCCGGATGGATTGTGCGCGATCTTGATCTGGGAAATGATACTCGGGCTGCCCTTTTCCACCAGCGCCTCATGCATCTTCTGTACAACCTCCAGCAGCTGCGGAAGTTCGCCTTCCAGCGTTGTCTCCAGCGGATGCACTTCATATTTCAATCCGGAAGCCTGAATGACCGCAATCGCGGCGTCAACGTAATCATAGGAATTTTCATTATTAACGGTCTTGGGAATGACCTGAATGCTCAGTAGTGTCGTAGCCATGATTAATAACCTCCTGGTAGAATGACTGTGGTATTGAACCGATCAGGCAAAATAAATACATAATACCTGCAGCGATGCCGCCGGCGATTCAGCGCCCGGGAGCATCGCTGCTTGATTCTGCTTTTTACTTGCTGTCTGCTGCAGGCAGATAATCGTTGGTGAACGCTTTGGAAGCATCCAGCTTGTCGTCGAGCAGACCCTGTTCATACATCCAGTCGGCGTAGCCGGACCAGATCTGCGGCTTTTGCATGCCCCACTGTTTGGCATCATCCTGATATTTGGGTGACAGCCACTTCTGACTGGCTTGGACCAGTTCAGGATCGAGATCCGGTACCGCTTTGATCAGAATATCTGCGGCTTTGTCCGGATTGGCGATTGTATATTCATAGCCTTTGGCAGTTGCTGCCATGAATGCCTTGACCAGATCGGGGTCCTGCTGAATCTGCTTCTCGTTGGTCACGATGACCGGTGTGTAATAGTCCAGATTCGGCGAATAATCCTTGACATACATCATGTTGAGCGGCTCTCCGCGCAGTTCGGCCTCCACGCCGGTCCAGCCGTAGAAGATCCAGGCAAAGTCAATGCCTTTCTTGACCGCGGTGAAAAAGTCCGCATCCCCGATATTGACGCTTTTCACCTTGGTTACATCCCCGCCGTCGGTGGTCATGATCGATTTCATAACCGCTTCCTCAACCGGTGATCCCCATGCGCCATAAGATTTGCCTTCCATATCCTTGGGTGTCTTGATCCCGCGGTCGACCGGTGAAGCAAAACCGGAAGTGTTATGCTGAATCACGGCTGCGATCGAGACGAGCGGTACACCCTGCACACGGGCCTGGGTCACGCTCTCCTGGTAGCTGATGCCGAACGGCACTTTGCCCGAGGCGACCATCGTATCCGCACCGCCCTGTCCCGGCGTAATAATCTCTACATTTAATCCGGCATCCTTGTAGTAACCCATCTGCTGGGCGACATAGAGACCGGTATGGTTCGTATTCGGTGTCCAATCCAGCACGACCTGCACATCCTTGAGTGTGCTGTCGCTCGTGCCTGCGGTGTCCTGACCGCCGGCTGCCGGACTGCTGCTTCCACTCTGACCTCCGCAGCCTGCCGTGATAAGCAGCAGGCATACCGCCAATAGCGGCAGAAGCTTGTTCCAGTGTCTGTTCATTTCGTTACCCCTTCTTCCTTCTATATAAAAAGATATAAAAAAAGCGCCCCGGATCGGGACGTCATAGGTGCATATCGTATGAGAACACATACAATGCGTGATTCGCTTCCTACGCTGGCATTATCCAGATCAGGTATAAGGGTCTGTATTGGTCGAATACACTCTCAGCCGGCTAGCCCAGCTCCCCCAGATCGTATGCGCTTTTTCTAGGTGTAATTATAGACGAGTGCCTGCCTGCTGTCCAGCAACCGAGGCATCCGGGAATGGGAAAACAGACCGGAAAGGTTCAGCTTCTTGCTGACCGGGTAAGTATTCAATACAGGCACTCAAAGTTAAGTACTATATAAAATTCAGCGTCTTTAATCAGGACGTATTGAAACACCCAAGTCCATATCGCGGAAGGAGCTTGATCATGAGTCAAACATCAGTTGAACAATCTATCGTCAAAGCACTGGAAGAGAACCGTTTTTGTGCATTCGGCACAGTGGAGAACAATAAACCAAAGGTACGCTATATGGCCGTATATAATGAAGGTCTGAATATTCATCTGGCAACAGACCGCAAAACACAGAAAGTGGATGAGCTGGAACAGAACCCGAACTGCTATCTGCTGCTCGGTTATGAAAAAGGCGGCAATAACGAAGTGGTTGAGATCGAAGCGACCTGCGCCGTGTCCACGAATGACGAGCTGAAGCAGCGCGTCTGGAAAGACGAATTCAAAAACTGGTTCTCCGGACCGGATGATCCCGACTATGTAGTACTCGATATTACACCTCAAACGATTGAATATACCGACAAAGAAGGTCAGAAACAGACCTGGAACAGCTAAGTCGCCTTTCCGGCGCATGGCTGATACCATTCCTGTAACAAGTGATTCAGTATAGGCATGGATAATCCGGTGGCGGATTTTGTAAAATGCGCAGGCATCCTACAGAATCGGCACCGGATTTTTTGTCATTTTTTGTTTCCAATAAAAGGATAAAATAGGGACCCTAGGAACTTGATCAAGAGCATGAATTTGGGGTATAAACAATGTATTACTACAAATTTTATCTATTTCAAATATAAGGTAAACGCAACAAGTGAAAGGGGTAATCTACAGGAGGTGCTTTCCTTGGACCTGAAAAAGATCGAGCAGCAGATTGAACAGGAACGCCGCATATTGAATCAGATGGCCGAAGAGCATGGAATCCGCGATCATCGGGTGATCGACCAGTCCGAACAGCTGGATCGTATTCTGGACTCTTATTTACAGCATAAACACCGCAAGGGGAATCAACCCGCAACCGGTATGAGTCAATAAGGATATATAAAAGTCGTCATACACCACAGAGAGAAGTCTATCCTTTATTTTGATTTGCCGGATTTGGGTAAAAAATGCGAATAATAACTGACGTATATATGTTATATATACGTCTTTTTTGTAACTAATTTAGCAAAAATCGTAAAAATGGATCAAATATCCCTTCAAATATATCAATCAATAGTATAAAATTCTATCATGTCACTATATGCTTTGCTCTTTTATGCGTCTGCACTCTCATTTCATTTCGGCAATATGTAAGCAGTATGTAAATAATAGTGCAAATTCGCATATTAATTTCACACCCGCTTTACATATGCTTTATACATAGATGAGTGTAGGTGTTTATACTGAAAGAATCAGAGAACGTATATGTGCTGAATATATTCGGGAGGGGTTTTGATTTTGAATCTGGGGAAAAAGACACTCAAGAAGACAGTAGCGGCGATTGCAGCGCTGCACCTGTTTGGCATCACGGCTGTGCCGGTATTTGCGGCGGATACAACTGCTGCAGGTACAACGGTTAAGCTTCGTTTGATGGAGACAACTGACCTGCACACAAATATGGTGAACTATGATTACTATTCAGACAAACCTACAGATGAATACGGTTTCGCCAAAACGGCAACGCTGATCAAAGCGGCGCGTGCTGAAGCTGCGAACAGTGTATTGATCGATAATGGTGATCTGCTGCAAGGCACACCGCTGGGTGATTATGTAGCCAAAATCGAACCGCTCGCTCAAAATGCGACCCATCCGATTTATGAAGCCATGAATCCGCTCGGTTTTGATGCAGCAACCTATGGTAACCATGAGTTTAACTATGGACTCGATTTTCTGAATCAGGCTGTAAAAGGCGCCAAGTTCCCTTATGTGAACGCTAACGTTTATAAAGACAACGGAAACGGTGAAGGTACCGAAAACTACTTTACACCGTACGTTATTCTGGATAAAGAAGTAACCGACGAAGCCGGAGCAAAACACACGCTCAAAGTAGGTGTACTCGGTCTGGTCACTCCGCAAATCATGCAGTGGGATGGCGGACACCTGAATGGTAAGGTCATCACCAAGGATATTGTGGAGACTGCCAAAAAATTCGTACCGGAAATGAAAGAAAAAGGTGCAGACATTATTATTGCGGCTGCCCATACCGGCTATGATGATGCTCCGCAAACCAATATGATGGAAAACGCTGTCCTGTATCTCAGTCAGGTGCCGGATATTGATGCCATCATGTTCGGTCATGCACACAAAGTCTTCCCGGGTACTGACTTTACAGGCAAAACCGGTGTGGATCTGGCAAAAGGAACAATTAACGGAGTTCCGGCGGTAGAACCTGGATTCTGGGGTGACCATCTCGGCGTTATTGATCTGGAACTGAAGCAGACAGGAGACGATTGGGAAGTTACCGACTCTCAGGTAGCAGCTCGTCCTGTCTATGATAAAGCAGCCAAAAAAGTGCTGGCTGAAGTAGACCAATCTGTGGTGGATGCTGTCTACAAAGAGCACCAGGCTACCATCAATTATGTACGCGGACCTGTAGGCGAGACCTCTTCCCGCATTACGAGCTATTTTGCACTGGTACAGGATGATCCTTCGATCCAGATCGTAACCAATGCTCAGAAATGGTATCTGGAGCAAAAGCTGAAAGGTACCGAAGTGGAAGATCTGCCGATTCTGTCTGCAGGTGCACCGTTCAAGGCAGGCGGACGCTCTGGCCCGAACTATTACACTGATATTGCAGCAGGAACGATCGCAATCAAAAACGTATCCGATCTGTATGTATATCCAAACACTGTCTATGCCGTAAAAGTAAATGGCGCAGAAGTGAAAAACTGGCTGGAATGGTCTGCAGGACAGTTCAACCAGATCGATCCATCCAAATCCGGCGACCAACCGCTGATCAACATGGATTTCCCGACGTATAACTTTGACGTCATCGATGGCGTAACCTATCAGATCGACGTGACCCAGCCGCAGAAATACGATGCCAAAGGCACACTCGTTAACGAGTCCGCTAATCGTATCGTCAACCTGCAGTACAATGGCAAGCCGATCGATCCCAAGCAGGAATTTATCGTAGCGACCAATAACTACCGTGCTTCTTCATCCAAGCTGGCGAACCCTGATGGCAAACGCATCGTACTGGCTGCCCCGGATGAGAACCGTCAGGTAATTATCGATTACATCCGTGAGAACGGTACAATCAACCCGACAGCAGACGGCAACTGGTCCCTGGCTCCGGTGAAAGGCAATGCCAAAGTAACATTCACCTCTTCACCAAAAGCACAGGATGCACTGAAAGCAGCACCGTCTCTGACGGCAGGCGGCAGCAGTGAGCAGATTGCCTATGCAGGTGAGGGGACAGATGGATTCGCCAACTATACACTGGATCTGTCCAAAGCAGCAGCCCCAGCAGCAGGCACCAAGCCAGCAGCTCCTGCCAAGGACAAACCGGCTAAACCAGCTAAACCTGCAGCTTCAGCAGCGACCAAACCTGCGAAGCCAGCGAAACCTGCTGTGCCAACCAAGCCGGCCAAGCCTGTTCCGACAGCAGCTGCAGAAGAAGGTACGTACACGATCCAAAAAGGCGACAACCTTTATCGCATCAGTCTCAAATACGGTGTGACCTGGCAGGAACTCGCCAAGTACAACAAAATCACTGATCCTACCGGTCTGCAGGTAGGCGACGTACTGGAGATTCCAGCGAGCTAATCGCACTCATCCAATTAACAAAGTATATACTACAGTCACAGACTGCCGGATCTTCCGGCAGTCTTTTTTATATGCTGAATTTACCGGTACTGCACTCCGAAATGTATTCCTAATCATCCAAAGAATAGCCGACTTTATATAAAGAAAAACAATCTCGTTAATTTGCTTTTCTCACGGCAACATGATTGGATAGAGTTATAAATATTTACCATATTTGTATAATGAACAAAGATATATTAGGTAGGAGGAAGAAGAGGAGAGATGGAGTACCATGAAACCGGCAAGTAGAATCAACTGGAAGCTGATCAATCTGTCTGCGTGGCTGGTCGTTATTCTGTCGTATGTGCTGCCTTTTGAGCAGGATGGTCATATAGGGATTCATGTAGGGTTTCCGCTTTCTTTTATGACCATTTATGAGATAGACGGGCAGCGTAATCTGCTTTCTGCTTACCGTATGGATCTGCTCGTATTTCTGTTGGATGCTGCGCTCCTATATGGTGTGTCTCTGGTCTGCTTGAGACTGTACAAGCATTTTAGAAAGTAGAGAAGAGGCTTTGTTAATTATGGAGACCGCAGACGTTTAATTGCGGTCTTTTTGTTATTTCTGCAGTCTTTTACATTGAGAGCAAAGAATGGTATTACGATGAGGATTGTACCGGCCGATATATATAGGGATCTAAAACGTGAACATGATGATATTGTATTTTAGTAACAGGGAGGCCCCCCCATGAATTGTAGCGGATGCAGTTTTATTCAACCGATTGAAGATCAAGGCACGGTGTCATTGCGCCCGCTTTCTCCTTCTCTTGAGCAGTTAATCAGGCAGCAGTCTTATGACTTTTATATAGTAGAAGATATTGGTTCCATCTCCTATCATTCACGAGAGCAGATGCTGGATATTTTGAAATGGGTCAGGGAGCTGCGCGATGTCGAAGAAAATAAACTGTCGATTGGTATTCTTGGTATGGACGATATTGGTGGCGAACCAGCCTGGTTCCCGTTGTCTACGCTGATCACACGTCTGCAGCACCACGATATTGTAGAGATTATCCGTCAAAAGCAGTTTACCAGTCATATGCAGCCGATCGTGAATGAGCAGGAGCAGGTCATCGCCTATGAGTTCCTGCTGCGTCCGATTCCGGATGGTCCGGGGTTCCAGCCGTATCAGCTGTTCGAAGTGGCTCATCGTACCGGTCTTCACTCCTTCTTGGACCGGGCAGCACGCATCTCGGCAATTGAGACGAGCGCATTGCATCTGCCATCCGGCGTGAAGCGGTTTATTAACTTTTTACCGTCGTCTATTTATAATCCCAAATACTGCCTTAGTCATACCTTTGCGGCGATTGAGCGCCTGAAGCTGGACCCGCAGGATTTTGTATTTGAGGTGGTGGAGACTGAGAATATTATGGAAATGCCCAAGCTGCAGGATATCTTCGATGTCTACCGGAGCAACGGCATCAACGTGGCACTCGATGATGTGGGCTCCGGCTATTCCCTGCCCGAACTGATTGGCAAGCTCAAGCCCGATTACGTCAAAATCGACCGCGGATTGATCGACGGCTGCGACCGGGACGAGCAGAAGCAGCGGGATATCCGCAATATTGCCGAACGTACCTGGGATATTGGCGGTAATGTACTGGCCGAAGGGATCGAACGCCGTGAAGAGTTCGAATTCTGCCGCAGTATTGGTATCAATCTGGCACAGGGATATCTGTTTGGCAAGCCTGCAGAACGTCCATTTGAAGTACTTTAAACCTTGTATATGCAGAATTGTATATGTAAAAAAGAAGCCCCTAATGACTTAGGGGCTTTTATTGTATCTGTTGAACGATAGACCGGCTGCATGAGCGGCATACCATCCTGTTATATCACAGTGAGTGGGAGAATATCTTTTCGGAGCAATGACAGCTCATCCGTCTAACTTAAGCTTTCAGACTTTTGAACTCTTCGTAAGCAGCCATAATCTTGTTGTAATCCTCGCTGTCCTTGGCAAACCCGGTCACATCACTCACGACAGGTCCAATGCCATCGGACTGGATACGTGCCTGCAATTCGGCAGACTGTGGATCGTTGCTATTGTCGTACAGGAAAGCGGCGGCTGCACCCTGCAGCAGGTGATCGCGACCCAATCCCAGTTCGGCAGCCATATTGGCAGGACCAATCAGGCGGTCGGCAGGACCGAGTTTGCGCAGCGGCTCACGACCAACACGGATGACTTCATCGCGGATATATGGATTTTTGAAACGAGTCTCGATTTTGTCGATATATTTGGCATGCTCGGCAGCGTCGAACTCGTATTTTTTCACCAGGGCTGCGCCGCTTTCTTCCATCGCCGGGCGTGCAATCGAGCGTACGGAGTCATCCTGTATGCTCTGGTCAATCGTCTCGATGCCTTTCAGGAAGCCCAGATAAGCCGTGATCGCATGACCGGTGTTCAGCGTAAACAGCTTGCGCTGTACATAAGCGACCAGGTTGTCGGTCAGCTTCATACCGTCGATCTGCGGCGTGCCGCCTTTGAGCTTCGGTTCTTCAACGATCCATTCGTGGAAGGCTTCTACGCCTACATCCAGCAGGTTCTCACCCTGGAAAGGAGGCACGATGCGGTCTACGGAGCAGTTGGCAAATCCTACATTTTCGCGTGCATATGCTTTGCCTTCTTCGGACAGATGGCTCTCCACCTGCTCCTGCAGATGGCTGGTCGCACCAACCATGTTCTCGCAGGCGATAACATTCAGCGGACCTGCACCAGCTGCACGACGTGCTTCGATACCCTGGGCAATTGTAGGTGCGATGAACTTGAGCACATTCGGTCCTACTGCAGTCGTAATGATCTCGGCACTGGCGATCTCGTCGACGATTTCCTGACCATTGGACATGCAGCCGGAGACGTTGGTAATCGTCTCGATGCTTTTTTCCAGATCGAGAATATGGATCTGGTAGCTCTTTTTCTCGTTCAGTTCCTGGATCATCTGTTCATTCACATCTGCGAATACGACATGGTAACCGGCATTGGCCAGCAAAGCTCCGATAAATCCGCGACCGATATTGCCTGCACCAAACTGAATTGCTTTTTTCATAACTTGCACCTCCGTAAGTATAGGCTTGCTGCCGGTTTGCAGGAAGATTCAGACAGCCGAATATTGGCTTTCATGAATCATTGCAATAAGGGCAGCAGCCGTAAATGGGTGCCCGTACACGTATCGCCTACGGGCAAGAATATGGATAAACAGGTTAAATCAGCAGTTGATTCGCTGCTGATTTAACCATGAGAAACTTGCTATTCAATATTAGATAGAGAATGTGCGGTAGATTTCATTGGCATCTGTAACCTGAGCCAGATGGTGAACGACAGACTCGTCTTCGATCGCTTCCGCAATCTTGGTCAGGATCTGCAGATGTTCGCCGCCTGCACCGGCAATACCGATAACGAGATACGCTTTGCCGCCTTCAAATTCTACGCCCTGCGGATATTGCAGAACGACGATACCGGAAGTCTGAATTTGCTTTTTCGCTTCGCCGACACCGTGAGGAATGGCTACACCGTTACCAATGTAAGTGGTAGCGACTTTCTCGCGCTCATGCATGGCTGTTACATAGTCCGGTTTGACATAACCGGAGCTTGCCAGCAGTTCACCGGCTCTGCGGATCGCATCTTCTTTGGGCTCGCTCGCCAGGCCGAGTACGATGTTTTCCTTGCGCAGTACACCGGAACCTTGAGCTGGAGCGGAAGTGCTATCCTTTGTATCTTCTACCACGTGTGGAGCGTTGTGACTGAGTACTTCGCTGACTTCACGTTTAACGCCGGCAGCTTCATCCGGAATGGAAGATTTGGCATTGCCTGCTGCGGTGTCTTTCAGCTTGTTGATCATTTCATCATAGATCGGGTTGTTGATAAAGTTGTCGATCGATACATGCTGTGCATTTGGCGCTTTGCCGCGTGCACGGCTGGTCAGGTTCTGCTGGGTTACGACGATGTCGGCATCCCCAGGGATCGCATCAACCGCAGAGTTGGTTACCTGAATCGGCAGACCGGCCTGCTGTACTTTTTTGCGGAAAGAAGAAGCACCCATTGCACTGGAACCCATACCTGCATCACAGGCAAATACGATTTTGCGAACTTCACCGGTTTGCAGATCAGCAGCTGTTGTCAGTGCCGGACCGGAAGCATTACCGCCAGTTTTCATGTTTTTGGAAGCGGATTGTGCTTTTTCGAGATCTTCATCGCCCACGGAAGCTTTGCGCAGGAAGAGGGCAGACACCAGGAATGAAACGACTGTAGCTGCAGCGATACCAGCAATTACATGGAGTTCGCCACCTTGTGGAGCCAGTGCCATAATGGCAATAATACTACCTGGAGAAGCGGCACCGGTTAAGCCGGAACCCAATAATACGTTGGTAAATACCCCTGCCATACCACCGAGAATAACAGCCAGGAACAGAATCGGTCTCATCAATACGTAAGGGAAGTAGATTTCGTGAATACCACCGAAAAATTGAATGATGATTGCACCTGGTGCAGAACCTTTAATGGAACCTTTACCAAAGACCCAGTATGCAAGCAGAAGGCCAAGACCAGGACCCGGATTGGCTTCCAGCAGATAGAAGATGGATTTACCATGTTCCAATGCATCCTGTGTACCCAGCGGAGTAAAGATACCATGGTTAATGGCATTGTTGAGGAACAAGATTTTACCAGGTTCAATAAAGATGGAAACGAGTGGCAATAAGCCGTGGTTAATCAGGAAGTTAACGCCAGCTTCCAAAAGATTAGTAAATCCGACAACGAGTGGACCAATTCCATAATATCCGGCTATCGCCAGGAACATACCGATAATACCGGCAGAGAAGTTGTTGACGAGCATTTCAAAACCGGATTTGATTTTACCTTCTACCAATTTGTCGAATTGTTTGATAATCCAACCACCCAGAGGACCCATGATCATGGCTCCGATAAACATTGGAATCTCGGCACCGACAATAACGCCCATTGCTGCAATGGCACCAAGTACACCGCCACGATGTCCATGGACAACCTTACCACCGGAGTAGGCGATGAGCAGTGGTAGTAAGTATTTAATCATTGGATCAACCAGTTTGGCGAGGTCTACGTTTGGCATACGTCCTGTTGGAATAAACAGGGCAGTCAACAGACCCCATGCGATAAATGCGCCGATATTAGGCATGATCATGGCGCTCAGGAAGCGTCCGAATGCCTGGACGCGGTCTCTGGCGCTTTTCTTTTCGCGAGCAGATGTATCTACTGTGCTCATAATTGTTCGACCTCCATCATATATTGTTCAATTTTGCGTGTGTACAGATCTTTCATCATGCTGGAGATCTCTGCCTGCAGTCCGGCAGGAGGATCGGATACCAGCCGTGTAACAAAGCCGGGGCGGTCGATCAGTGATTTGCTGACTTCATTTACGGCTTCGAGATAGGCTTTGCTGCTGTCCCTCGGGGCGAGCAGCACGATGGCAGCATACAGGTCGACGGGACTCGTCGCTGCCTGGATCGGCTCGCTGAATCGAATAATGCCGAGGAAAAGCTTGTTCACGACACTGGAACGGCAGTGCAGCAGGATCAGTCCATCCTGTGACAGTACCGTCTCCCCCATGCGCTCACGCTCATGCAGCTCCTGCTCCAGAATACCGGAGCGTTCTGCTGAAGCAGTGAACATGCCGGCGATCCGGTGGATCAGGTCGGGGACCGAGGAGACAGCGAACCGGTCCTTGATCACTAGTCCGTTCGTTAGATCGAGCATGCCGGTGAGCGTTTCCTTATGATTGCCGAGTGTGTCGGTCAGGCGTGTTGCCGGATCGGCAGCAGGCTGGTCGATCGGGGGATGATCCCCGGTTACTTCCAGCTGGGAGACGGCAGTACGGATATCGCGGATATCTTCCGGCGAGAGCAGGGGAGAGACACGGACCGTCGGAATGTGACTATCCACCTCTACCGTGGAGATAATGATATCGGCACGGTTCTCCATCCGGATCGCTTCCGAGGAAGAGACCACATCGATAATTTGCAGTGACGGGAATTCCCGCTTGACCCGAATTGAGAGCAGACTGGACGTTCCGAGACCGCTTGCACAGGCGATGATCGCCTTGACCGGTTTGCGCTGGGCGGCTGCGTATTCGGACATGGCGCCGATATGCATCGCCAGATAGCCGATCTCTGCCTCCGGTACTTCCCGGTGAGTGAATTCACCGAGCAGCCGTGAGCATTTGCGGGCAATCTCAAAGGTTGGCCCGTACTGCTCCTTAATCTGCGTAAGCAGCGGGTTGCGAATATCCAGCCCCAGTCGCAGCCGCTCAATCGCCGGTCCCAGATGATTGATGAACCCGGCGAACAGCTTGCTGTTGCCCTTGAGTTCAAAGCCGGTCTCGGTTTCCGCCATTTTGAGAATATCCCGCGCCAGCTTCACCAGTTCGAAGCTGACATGTTCGTAGTACGGATCGGACTCCGCACTCAGCCGGGTCTCGGCTCCTTTGAGATGCATGGTGATGTACCCCAGCTCATCTTCCGGAATCGAGATGTCAAAAGATTGCTCCAGGCGCTGGGCCAGCTTGCGCGCCGTCTGGAATTCACTGAGCTGCTTGAGTTCATCCAGGATGTGCGGAGCAATCGTGATGCGCTGCCCGCGCCGGATACGTTCAATCGCCAGTGCCAGATGTACGGTCAGACCGATGTAGGCGCTGTCAGTTAGCTTGATATGGGTATCCCGCTCCAGATCGCTGAGATACTGCTGCAGCTGATTCATCATGCCGTCATCGACCAGATTCAGCAGCCGATTGCGAATATGGAACTGGACACGCCCGGTCTCTTCATCGGCCGCGAGCGGATCGCGCACCAGATGAGTGAGCTGGTATTCATCCACACTCTCATATAGCAGGTGAACCAGTGCAGAGCGGATATGACTCTCGGTGCCTTCGACATATACGCCCAGCCCGGGCTTGCGGACCAGCGTAATGCCAAAGGAAGACAGCCAATGTTCAATCCGGTCCAGATCGTTACTCAGTGTGCCTTCCGTAACTTTGAACTGGGAGGCAAACGCATATAGTTTAATCGGCTCTTTGGAAAGGAGGAGTTCGCTGATAATGAAGTAGTGCCGTTCTTCGCGGGTGTAGTCTTTCCGGGGTGTCTGTTCTTCCAGTTCACGCTGTGTACTGGCAAAGTCGGATTCACTGCCTTCCAGCGCAAGTCCGGTTCCCGGTTTGCGAAGCAGCTTCAGCTTGTGTTTGCGCAGCCACTCTTCGGCGGCAGGCAGTTCACGCTTGACCGTTTTCTCACTCACATCCAGATGATCTGACAGGTCACGGATCGTAATATACTCTCCATGAGAACCGACCAGGAATTGCAGCATCATCGTGAGCCGTGCGGTCAGCTTCTCCAAAATCGACAACCTCCTCTCCAAATTCCGACTGAAAACGATATCATGAAAGCAGTGTAAGAAAATAGAACTAGTTCTGATACTTAAAAGTTTAAGCTTCCGAGGATGAGAGATCAATTGAAAGATGCCATGATTTGTCCTTTATTCATAAGGGACAAAGGTAAAGAAAGAGCAGAAATGGGTACGCGGCAAGCTGGGAAATGTCCCTTTTGTTGAACATATGAGGAGGTATACGCAGCGCTGTGAATATAGTTCGTACAGATCATTATTGATTAGTAATTTGCGACAAATAGTGACAGGAGGAAATGCGGTGAACCTCTATATCTACAGAGTTCGGCTGTTATGCAGATTATTAATTACTTCATCCATTAAACCGGAACAAAACTTGTCTAAACATATTATGAAAGAGTAAGCGATATAAATATACAGCCCAATCAGACAGGAGCAGCGGATAGGAGAATACCGGGTTGTCCCGAATATAGTAGATGAAGCGAGACGATACACGATATGGCAGCATGACCACAACTACCCGGCAAAGGAGAGATTGGAAATGAAGCAAAACCAGATACATAGCAGGCGAAGAATTCTGTTTCAGGGCGATTCAATCACTGATGGCAACCGGGGGCGTGATGATGACCCCAATCATATTCTGGGACATGGCTATGCATTCTGGATCGCCGCCGAGCTGGGAGCTTCGCTGGCTGAATCGCAGCCGGAATTCATCAATAGAGGGATCAGCGGCAATCGTGTCTCCGATCTGGAAGCCCGCTGGCATGAGGATACGCTTGGGCTGGGACCGGATACAATCAGTATTTTGATAGGGGTCAACGATATTCTAATGTCAGCCCGAACACCGGCAGGCTTTGATCGGCAGAATTATGAAAGTGGCTATCGTCGTCTGCTGCAGCGGACCCGTCAGGAACTGCCAGATGTACGGCTGATACTTTGCGAACCGTTTATCCTGCCGGGTGGACATACGGATGCCGACTGGGCGGGATGGCGAGCGGCAGCAAATGATTGTGCCGCCATCGTACGCCGATTGGCGGATGAATTCGGTGCGGTCTTCGTACCGCTGCAGGATGCGTTTGACGCTGCCTGCAAGATCGCACCGGCACCCTACTGGATCTGGGATGGCATCCACCCGACTACAGCAGGACACGGCCTGCTTGCCAAGCGCTGGCTGGAAGTTGTACAGAACAGTCCGGTACGAATAAACTAAGGGAAACGAGGCGGTTAATCGGGCTCTGAACTGTCTATCGGCAGCGCATGAATTGGCAAAGTAAAAGCAGCGGAATGGAAAATGAAAACTCCCGTTATCCAGTAGAATACATTAGGATAACGGGAGTTTTTTATAGGAAAGTGCAGCAAACAGATCCATTTCGTGTGTGCATACTGGCTGTGAGGGTGGTTTTGTCTGGCGTGCATAATGAAACGGAGCAACCATCCACCTCATTCTGGAAGTCCGCTATAGCGGCTTTCGTGAATCGAATTCCACGGTCACTTCGTGCTCCGGCTCTTCACCGGCATACCATGGGTTCAAATGGACAAGCACTTCGGTGACCTGTGTATCGGCAGTCATAATATTTTTCTTCATCATCCGGGAGATATCATGTCCCTGCTGGATGGTCAGTGTGGCATCGACACCGATACGGACATCGACGACGATATACTGGCCATGTTCCCGGGCGCGGATGCGGTCGATTCGTTTGACCTCCGGCATATTCTGGAGTACGGTGGCATACGCTTCGAGCTTCTCCGGATGAACAGCCTTTTCCATCAGGATATCAATGGAATCGCGTCCGGTCTCATACGCCAGCTTGAGGATCAGCAGGGCGACGATGATTCCGGCGAGCGGATCGCCATAGGAGAGCAGGGACCAGCCGTACGCTTTACCGATCAGCCCAAGACCGATACCGGCACAGGCGGCTGCCGAGGCGTATACATCGGCCAGATGATCCTGGGCGGTCGCGATCAGCCCTTTGCTGTTGGCTTCGCGTCCGATACGCATTGTGTATACATACAGCACCATTTTCCAGATCAGCGAGATAATCGCCGCGAACAGTGCGATAATATGCGGCTGGGCAGGCGGCTCGAACAGCAGCATAAAGGAATGATAGCCGATATACAGCGCAGCGATTAGCAGGATAGCGGCGACGACGCTGGCACCGACGACCTCAGCCTTGCCGTGGCCATACGGATGATCTTCATCCGGCGGCATGGACGAGATGCGCATGGAACCGAGAGCGGTTGCCGAAGCGATCACATCGCCGGCGTTATGGATGCCGTCCGCGATCAGTACCTGACTGTTGAACAGTACGCCGACGATCAGCTTGAGCAGTGTCAGTATGACGTTACTGACCAGACTGGCCCAGGCTGCGAGCATGGATGAATTAAGGGTTCTATTCATTAGTATGGCCTCCTGCAATATATATACTGCCGGAAGTTGCGCCGGCGTATGAGCATAAGGATCACATAATAAGCTTCTTTATTATGTAAACGAAATAATTTGAATATAATCGGTAGGCTGCGAGCTGACAGCTCCAGGCGATTCAGGTACAGAGAGCCAGGCTGCCGACACAGCAAAACAGTGCCATTCCAAATGACACGAAGTATTAATATAGCATAATTGTGCCTATTAACCAAGCCATTTTCCAAACCGAATCATGACGCAGGAAAAGCGCCTCGTCTTCAGACAGAGAGGCGCTTTGCAGTATAGGTACAGTACGTAAATTAGGCTACGATTGCTGCTTCAGTGTCCTGATAATCATACGGCTTCAGCGCCTAGGATTACTGTACTTATCTGATCTGCCGGATGTTAGGGATTAGCAATTAGTAAACTTTGTACTCAGCCGGTCTGCTGCGGCTGCTTGTCCTCGTCCAGACAGCGCAGTACCTGGTAACCGTAGGCTGGCAGCTGGCATTTCAGCAGGCCGCCTTCCAGCTGCAGTTCCCGATTTTTCAGCACATCTTCCCATTTTGTGCCTTTGATATCAATCTCGATATCGATCGGCTCGCTGGAGCTGTTCATGGCAATGATGAATTTTTCTTGGTCATCGTAGCGCTCATAGACCAGTTCATTGCTGCCCTTGCGGGAATGAAGGAAGCGGAAAGTACCCTGGCGCAGTGCAGAGTACTGCTTGCGCATTCCGATAATCTGCTGGTAGTAGGCAAACAGTTCACGATCCTGTTCTTCTTCCTCCCAGACCATACAGCGGCGGCAGTCCGGATCGCCCTCGCCTTCCATGCCGATCTCATCTCCATAATAGATACAAGGGGCACCGGTAAAGGTCATCTGGAACAGCGCGGCCAGCTTGAGGCGGTTCTTGTCTCCGCCTGCTACCGTCAGTGCGCGCGGGGTATCATGACTGTCGATCAGGTTAAAGGCCACTTCCGCCACCTGACGAGGATAACGAGACATCTGGTTGCCGATCGCATGCGAGAACGTCTGGGCGTCGGTTACATCTTTAATGAAGAAATCCGTTACGGCATTTTTGAAAGGATAGTTCATGACCGAGTCGAACTGGTCGCCCTGCAGCCATGGAATCGATTCGTGCCAGATCTCGCCGAGGATATAAATATCCGGATTGATGTTTTTCAGGGTCAGCCGGAATTCGCGCCAGAACTGGTGATCCACCTCATCCGCTACGTCGAGGCGCCATCCGTCGATACCGTACTCTTCCGCCCAGTAACGGGCTACGCCGAGCAGATATTCTTTGACCTCGGGATTCTCGGTATTCAGCTTAGGCATGAGCGGCTCAAAGTCAAAGGTGTCATATGTCGGGATGCCGTCTTCCACCGCCAGCGGGAATTTGCGCACATGGAACCAGTCTTTGTATTTGGACTGTTCGCCTTTTTCCTGTACATCGACGAAGGGAGCGAACGTTTTGCCGGAATGGTTGAATACCGCATCGAACATGACGCGAATGCCTTTGCTGTGGCAGGTGTTGACGAGCTTTTTGAGCGTTTCCTCGTCGCCAAAGCTCGGGTCGATCTTCATATAATCTTCCGTGTCGTATTTGTGGTTGGTCGTTGCTTTGAAAATAGGGCACAGGTAGATCGCGTTCACGCCCAGCTCGGTCAGATGATCCAGATGATCGATAATGCCCTGCAGATCACCGCCAAAGAAATTGTTCCACTCCGGCTTGCCGCCCCATGGCAGCGTGCCTTCCGGATCGTTGGAGGTGTCGCCATTGGCGAACCGTTCCGGGAAAATCTGATAAAACACAGCGTCTTTTACCCAATCCGGCGTGGTGAACACATCGACCGGGTTGATAAACGGAATATCGAACAGACGGTCCATCTGCGGCTCTTCCGCACCGAACTTGTCTTCGTCCATCCAGATCTCTTCCTGGTCATCCGCCAGCTTGAAACCATATTTGAGACGGCGATACGGCGGCTTGACGGCGCATTCCCAGTAATCAAACAGATCATCGGCCGCAAAGATGCTCATCGGTACGAGTTCTTTGGACTTTTCCCACATGTACTTGTCGCCTGCGAGTGCCCAGGCCTGCTTGACATCCTGCTTTTTGGTGCGCAGACGCAGATGGATGGTCTCGCGGTCGTACGGATAACCCCAGTTCAGTTTTGGACGGTGATAGACGGCTTCGATCAGCATGCATGTTCCTCCTGTGTTTGTTATGTAAAGGCTAACGATTTTTACCCCGAAAGGGTATAATGGAACCATAATCTGGGATCTCTTTTGAGCAGGGTTGTCCAAATCTTCATTGAATAAAAAAGGATATCCATCATAATGTTGAAACAGCCGTTGAGCTGAAGCACATTACTGGATATCCTTAAATAATTTAGGAAGGAGTAGCAGGAGCCTGTATCAGTTGTACAAGAGCTTTACGTCTCAGATAAAACCTTGTACGTTTATTAACCGTGATAAAGATCAGGATGCCGAAAAACGACATGATCCCTAATATATTCCCTTGGCTCATATAATAGAGCAGGGAGAAAGAAACAAATATAATAGACACGATATAAAATCGGAAAACCAAACTCAAAGCATTCAAACCTAAAATAATGGAAGGTATAAGCATAAGAGCCTGGATACGTCCTAAAATATACATACGACCCTGAATGTCATCGGGTAAATCCGTAATATAGGCTTCAATAAGCATAGTTCCCCAATCGCTTTCTTCAGGAACAAAAAACTTTGTGGAATAAAAATTCGCAGAAGAGGTGGCTGCACTAAAAGGGATAAAAAATGTAGCAAATGAGAAACAGACTAAAACAATTACGATAATTAAACCAACGGGTATTTTCATGATACGGGTACCTTTAATTCTTTCTTCTATTATTTGTAGCTGTGTTTTTGTTCTAATCATTCTATGTATATAAATACAAATGCTTAATAACGCGCCAACCTATTTAGTACACCTCCTATTATGCAAGTTTCAGGCGATTTGAAATTTCACAGCATTTAACAGCATATATGAAAGTAAATAATTAATCACTATTCCAAAATAATCAAATAATTATAAAATTCATCTCATACTTTTAGACTAAAAATTTTAGGAGAATTTCGTAAATATGCATGAATTGAAAAATGGCTTAAACGTTGTAGTTAGCTATATATTAAGAAGTAAAGTTTCCAATCTGAGGAGTATGAAATAAACATGAGCAAAAAGAAATTTATCATTATAATTGTATTAGTGTTTATCATCCTAACCATTATTCTGATCAATAAACCATTTGGGCAAATTATTATGTTTTCAAATAATACTGTGATAGATAGCAATCAGTCCTCTGTTGGAAAAGAAAAATCTGATAGTAATAATGAGACTTCCCAAACCAAACATGGAATGATTATTAATGATTCTTTGAGCAATACTACTTTTCAAAAAGAAATGATCATCCCGGAAAGTTATATGAAAATCAGTATAGAAAATGATAGTTCACAGAATGTAACTTTTACCGTAAATAAAGATCATAGTAGCGGACAACAAGTGATGTCTGGCATAGTAAAGCCTACATCTGGTTATCAGAAATTCTATATTACTGCCATGCTGGAATCCGGCACCTATATTATTACTGTATCTTCCGGTTCTGCTGAAATGAAAGGGCAACTGAAAGTTCATATTGATACAGATATAAATAAGCTGCAAGCAGACAGCTGAAATCCAAGCCTGATTTCTGGATAACACACCAAAAAGGAAAATCTATCCGGCTCAAAGCCAGATAAGATGCTCCTTTATTATTCAATACCAATTATTCCAGCCACTCTGGTCGACATGATCCTCTTGGCACCAGCACTGTCCGATACTCACCCGGCGTCTCCGACATATACACCTGATCAGTCACGCCCTGATAATGGCCGCATACCGTGTCGGCCGTAAACAGCTCTGGATCAAGATACAGATGTTCTTCGGACGTTCCTGCCGTCTGGTGAGCGAACTCTTTATCAAACAATCCCATCGACATCAGCCACAGCGATACCCGGCTGAGGGAAATATGCACCCGATAGCTGCCGCCTTCCTCGGCGCGGCGTGCCAGTGCAGCCATCGCTCCGGCTGCGGCCAACCACGAGATATGTGGTATATGCCGCAAATCAATAGGAAATGCCCATAAAATCAAAAAAGTATCCTATAGAGGAAGCGATTGAACCACCCGATTGATATTAGAAATGAAGCCGTATTGCGAATTAAAATGATAAGTAAAAAACAGGCCAGAGCATGACATGCCCCGGCCCGTCTATTAAGCTTATTCTTCAGTTGCAGTTTAGATCTACTTGCATTTACATTCCGCAGAAGGCAAAAGTGACCAAAAGATGCATCAGCACCAAGCGGAGAAAAGGGAATAGGGGCAAAGGACGACCTTGGAGCCTGGAAATTGACCTTTGACCTCTTCCATAATTTCCAGGCTCCACCGGAGGACGTGCCCCTATCTCTTTTCGGAGCGGATGCTGCCGAGCAATCCATCTTTTCAAAGCGACTACTGCCAAGCGCCCCAACGCTCCAGCTTTTCATCGCAAATGATGCCTCTGCTCCGTAGGCTGCTCCAAATGCTCAACCACTCAGGAATTGCGCTTCATTACACTTTTCAGATGAGAGAACACTTCAAAACTCTGCTGTCCATGATACGAGCCCATGCCGCTTTCACCCACACCGCCAAATGGCAGATAATGCGAAGTCATGTGGGACAGCGTGTCATTGATACAGCCACCGCCGAAGGATACAGTGCTCAATACCTGTTCCTGCAGCTGTTCATCCTGGGTGAATAGATACAGTGCCAGCGGTTTTGGACGGCTCACGATTTCGTCCAGCAGTGGGTTCAGGTCGTCATACTCGATCACCGGCAGGATCGGTCCGAAGATCTCTTCCTGCATGATTGGTGAATTCCAGTCTACGCCGCCGAGCAGAGTCGGTTCGATCAGCAGTTGGTCACGATTGGAACGGCCGCCGATCAGCACTTCTTCGCCTTTCATCAGAGTAGACAGACGGTCAAAGTTGCGCGCATTTACGATATGCGGGAAGTCCGGATTTTGCATAACATCCTCGCCCTGCTTGTCCTTGATCTCTGCCTGGATCAGTTCCAGCAGCTGGGTACGCACATCCTTGTGGACGAGCAGATAGTCCGGGGCTACGCACGTCTGACCGGCATTAAGGAACTTGCCGCGAACGAGACGCTGCGCCGCGATCTGCAGATCTGCATCATGATGGACGATGCTTGGGCTTTTGCCGCCAAGTTCCAGCGTTACCGGAGTCAGATGTTCGGCAGCGGCTCTCATGACGATGCGGCCGACGCCGGTGCTGCCAGTGAAGAAGATATAGTCGAATTTCTCTTTGAGCAGAGCAGTGCTGGCTTCCACTTCACCTTCGACAACAGCAATATATTCTTCCGGGAACAGTTCATGGATCAGGTCATAGGTCAGTTTGGATACGGCAGGAGTCAGTTCGGAAGGCTTGAGCACCGCACAGTTGCCTGCAGCAATCGCGCCAACGAGGGGACCGAATGCCAGCTGGAACGGATAGTTCCATGGTGCGATGATCAGCGCCACGCCATACGGTTCCGGATAAATGGTGCTGACCGCATCCGGCAGCGCTGCTGCAGTAGGAACCTGCCGCGGGGCTGCCCATTGCTCAAGGTGCTCCAGTGCAAAGTCGATCTCGCCCATAACGATGCGAATCTCCGAACCGTATGCTTCGGCTTCCGACTTATTCAAGTCAGAACGAAGTGCATCCAGAATACGCTGGTGATAATTTTCGATTCCCTGTCTCAGCTGCCGCAGGGCAGTCATCCGGTAAGATACATCTTTGGTCTGGCCTGTATAAAAGAACGTCCGCTGCTGCTGGACGAGTGGTTGTACATTAAGCATGGATAGTCAGCTCCTCTATAAATGTTTGATACAATTGTATTTATTTACATATGATTACTCGCAATATATCGGATTATAAGACAGGAAATGTTATGTTACAATAACCAGATGATCCAGATATGAGGTTTATGCCACAGATGGGTAATAAATGTAGGCATAACTGCCGAATAAATAGAGAAATACCCGGTTACAGAAAGGATCCAGCGATGAAAGAACACAGGGAAGATCCGCGGGTGCTGCGGACGCGTACTGCGCTGCATAATGCACTCAAGCAGCTGATGCAGGAGCAGGCGTATGACAAAATTACGATTCAGGATATCACCAAGCTGGCTGCCGTGAATCGCAAAACCTTTTATCTGCATTATGAATCCAAGGACCATCTGCTGTACGCCGTGACAGACGAGATGCTGGATGAATTGTTCGGTGAGGCGAGGGATGCGGGTTCTTTTGACCAGTCGGTCGATGAGCTGCAGCGTTATATCGCCGGCCGGATTTTCGAATATATGATTCGGTACCGGCGCTTTTTCGAGGTCATGTTCGAGCGCAAGGCGATGTTCAACTTTGTCTCTTATATGAAAAGGTATATC
Source organism: Paenibacillus wulumuqiensis (assembly GCF_000971965.1). Lineage (GTDB taxonomy): Bacteria > Bacillota > Bacilli > Paenibacillales > Paenibacillaceae > Saccharibacillus > Saccharibacillus wulumuqiensis. The sequence continues at coordinate 111,279 of NZ_KQ040795.1, read as the reverse complement.
GCGCGGTTCTATGAAGAGAAGTTTGCGGAGCTGGATGACGACAAGCTGCCTGTGCACAAGGATGTCATCGCCAGCTATATCAGCTCCGCCTACGTAGGCATCATTCACTGGTGGCTGGAAAACGGCATGCCGTATACCCCCGAAGAAATGACCGAGCAGATGATCCTGCTCAACTCCCACGGACCGATCCATATTATTCGTACGTACAAAGGTGAGGACTAACACGCAGCACGCCCAAAATAGCGCAGTACGCAAAGCGAGGAGAGCACACCTGATCAGGCTGTGCTCTCTTCTTTATCGTTGACATAAAAGCTGAAGGATGTAAATGCTTAGACATAATGCATACTTTTTGCTGTAACCAACGTCCATAAACTTAGAAAGGATGTGTTGATCATACTTAAAATTACAATTGTTCTTGCAGCGTTAACGCTGACCATCTGCTTGGCTGGCTGCAGCAAGGAAACTGCTGCACCCAGCCCCCAGGAGCCAGCCGCTGCTACCAATCCGACAGCACCAGCCCCTTCCGAACAAGCTAGCAGTGCAGAGGAGGAGCCAACTGCCAAGCCAATTACCGATAAAATTAATTGGGATCAAGTCAACGATCCGCTCGTAAATGATGCGATGAAAGCACAGCTCCAAGCAGCAATAGATGCCATGGCAGCCGGGGATGTCGATCAATTTCTTCAAGCGATCGGCAGGGATATGGGAACTGCTTTTGATTACCTGTTGAATAACAAAATGGAGTTTACAACCGTGCTTGCTGCATACAAAGAATCCGGACGTATCGTTGTTCCTATTCAGGGGCATTTAAAAAAAACAAAAGAAGAGAGTGAATTATTCCTTTCTTTTTATTTTGTAAAAGATAAAGGCGGAGAATGGAAATTGGGGTCAATTGATTAGAGGACATTACTTTACAAAAAAGAAAAGACGCCGTCAGGGCGTCTTCATTGCTTGGGAGAGAATGTTTGAGATCAGCTGACTTCTGGAACGAACTCCAGAAGTCAGCTGATCCCATGGCGAAATAAATGAGCTGCCCGATCCTCAGGCAAGCTTCCCCGGTTATGAATCAGCCAGAAATGCCGACGCTGTCCGCTTCGTTGACCCGTGCGTTGTCCTTGATCTTGTTAAGCAGTCGGCGCAGCACGATCAGTTCCTCATCCGAGATGCCGTCCATCAGATCCAGGCTGATCTCTTTCATAATGACAGCGACGTCCTGTTCCAGTCGTGCGCCTTCGGGAGTCAGATAGATTTTGAAGCAGCGGCGGTCATCGGTGCAGGTGATCTTGCGGATAAAGCCTTTGCTCTCCAGATTGGAGATCATGCGTGTAATGTTCGTTTTGTCCTTGCCGAGGCGTTCGCCGATCTCATTCTGGGCGAGGCCGTCTTTTTTCCATAACAGCATCAGCACAAAAGTCTGTTCGGGAGCAAGATTGAATGGAGCCAATTTATTTTTAATATATCCGGCAATCGCAAGATGAACGTCACGAATGAATACGGTATAGCTCTTTTCTAAGTCATATGGCATGAGTATTCACCCTTATATGTTTTCGTATTTGGTATCGCATACATAATTATAGTTGCTATATCAACCTTTTAATCGACGTTAGACTAACACTTTTATTCGTACCTGTCAACGCAGCTATTCACAAACAACCAAAAGTTACCGATAAATAATTTAGCAGACAAGTAATATTCATTGTGAAACTTTCATTTTTACTCTTGACATTGTTCGACACAAGGTCTATTGTAAATTTTGTAAAGAATGACTGTCACAAAAGAGACACAATGAAAGATTGACTTCACGACGAGGCTTCGATATAAGCTGTGTTTGCTAAAACCAGTCCACATACCGGGTCGCTCGTTTATTTTTTGCCGATATAGTTGCTATATCAACCGTATAGTAAACCCATGAACTAAGTCTGAATACTTACACCCATGCGATATAGAGAACAGGGTGAGGTACATTTTGGAGGAGAAACCATTATGGAAGCTATGACATTTGTATTGTTCGGTTCAACAGGGGATTTGGCAAAACGCAAAATCTTCCCTGCATTGTATAATTTGTTTATTGATCGCAAAATGCCTGAAGCATTCTCCATTATTGGCCTGGGACGCAAATCATTCAATGATGCGACTTTCCAGACTTATGTGGAACAGGCTCTGCAGGAATTTTCCCGTAATACACCGGAAGACCGTGAGACTGTCGATGCATTCCTGCGTTCGATTCGTTATCACATTCTGAATGTTGATGATACAGCCGGCTATCAGGAATTGCTGAAGCTGGTGGAACAGCGCGAGACCGAGCTGAATATCCCGCAAAACCGCATGTTCTACATGTCCGTAGCGCCGGAATTCTTTGAAGTGATCGCGGATAATATCAAAGCAAGCGGCCTGGGCAACACAACAGGCTGGAAGCGTCTGATCATCGAGAAGCCGTTTGGTCATGATCTGGCTTCGGCACGTCAGCTGAACGAACAGCTGAGCAGAACATTTGCTGAAGAAGAGATCTTCCGTATCGACCACTACCTCGGCAAACCGATGGTACAGAACATGGAATCGTTCACTTCCGCGAACCCTGTCATTCAGTCCCTGTGGAATAACCGCCACATCGCGAATGTACAGATCACCGCTTCCGAAGTGGTAGGCGTGGAAGAACGTGCGGGTTACTATGATCATACCGGAGCGATCCGTGATATGGTGCAGAACCATATGCTGCAGGTGCTGATGATGACAGCGATGACGCTGCCTGGCGGCCATACCGCTGACGATGTGCGTACACACAAAAAGTACATCGCCAAAGCACTGCGTCCGATTTCCAAAGAAGATGCGCACAAGCACTTCGTACGTGCCCAGTACACTGCTGGTGAAATGAACGGCAAGGAAGTACAGGGTTACCAGGACGAGCCGGGCATTGCGCTAGGTTCCAACACCGACACATTCGTGGCTGCACGCGTCTGGGTCGACGATTTCTCCTGGCAGGGCGTACCGTTCTACATCCGTACCGGTAAACGGATGAAAGAGAAATCCACCCGTGTCGTCGTGGAATTCAAAAACACGATGCAAAACAACGATATCTGCGTCGATTGCGACGGTCAGCCGAACATGCTGACCATCAGCATCAATCCGGAAGAGAAAATCACGCTGCAGCTGAACCGCCGCAATGTCAAAACCGGCCAGCTTGAGCCAATGACTTCCGAATTCGTGATGGGTACCGACAACGATCCGGAAGCTTACGAGCTGCTGATCGGTGACGCCCTGAACGGCGACGCTACTTTCTTCGCTCACTGGGATGAAGTGGAACTGTCCTGGCAGTGGATCCAGCCGATGCTGGAAGCTTTTGCAGACAACAGCCTGCCGGTTCACGAGTATGCAGCCGGCACTTATGGTCCCGAAGCATCCAACGCACTGCTGGCTGAACAGGGCTTCCGCTGGCTCGGAGACAAAGCGGTTGCTCCGGTCAGAGAAAGCGCCGTTGTACGCTAATCGTTAATCACGACCTGATCCTTATATAATTGAATGAGTGGCATACGCTCTGGTTAATGATGGACAGAGCGTATTCTCCATGCTTTCAGAGCCGGATTCCGGCTTTGTCAAACCGCTTTGTGTCTCCATGCACAATGCGGTAATAGATTCGGACGTAGGAACAAGCGTCCGGGGTGAGTGTTATATACTTGCCGCAGTGGATAGAGAGTACGACCAAAAAAAGAGGGATACCAATCCCCAACAACACGGAGGACTATACAATGAAAATCGGACTGATTGGCTTAGGCAAAATGGGTATGAATCTGGGACAAAACCTGATGGATCACAATCATGAAGTGGTTGCATTTGACCTGAACAAAGAAGCGGTAAAAGAACTGTCCGGCATGGGCGCACAGGGTGCAGACACCATCGCTGAAATGGTCGGCAAACTGGAAGCACCGCGCGTGGTATGGGTAATGGTACCTCACGGCGTTGTGGATTCCGTACTGGCTGAAGTGGCTCCGCTGCTGTCCGAGAACGATATCGTGATCGAAGCAGGGAACTCCCACTACAAAGAATCGATCCGCCGCTACAACGAAATGAAAAAAAGCGGTATCCGTTACATGGACGCAGGTACTTCCGGCGGCATGAGCGGTGCTCGTAACGGCGCTTGCTACATGGTTGGTGGCGACAAAGAAGCTTGGGAAATCGTAGAACCGATCTTCCGCGATACAGCTGTAGAGAACGGCTACCTGTATGCTGGTGAAGCCGGCAGCGGTCACTACCTGAAAATGGTCCACAACGGTATCGAGTACGGTATGATGGCAGCAATCGGTGAAGGCTTCGAAGTTCTGGAGAAGAGCCCATACGACTTCAACTATGAAAAAGTGGCACGCGTATGGAACAACGGTTCCGTTATCCGCTCCTGGCTGATGGAACTGACTGAAAATGCATTTGCCAAAGATGGACGTCTGGAAGAAATCCAGGGCATCATGCACTCCTCCGGTGAAGGTAAATGGACCGTTGAGGAAGCAATGGATCTGCAAATGGCAACTCCGGTTATCGCGCTGTCCCTGCTGATGCGCTATCGTTCCCTGGATAACGATACATTTACAGGTAAAGTCGTAGCTGCCCTGCGTAACGAATTTGGCGGCCACGCTGTTGAGAAAGCAAGCAAGTAAGATTGCAGCAACCCGGATTTGAATATATGACGGAGTAAAGAAGGGCATCCTTGCCGGTCATAGCCGGCAGATACGGGTTTTGACTTCTGCGCCGTTATATAACAAAGCCTCTGTACCAGTGAAGAGATATCTTCCTGCGTACAGAGGCTTTTTGTGATGCCTGTGGGTCGTTTTATGCCTGTATATGGTCGATCGGCATGTATTCAAGAATGCGAGGGTATCATCCACGCAGCTACATGAGGGAGCTGTGTAATCAGGTCTCCTGCGGAACAGGATCGCCGGGATTATCCATATCACGTATCACATTCAGGATGACCAGAAAATCCGCTGTCTCCTCGGTTTTGAACAATTCCACGACCTGATGAACTTCTACATAATCATTCTGATACTGTCTCTGACGACGGACGATCTCGGCAAGTGTGGCACCGAGTGACGTATTTTCCCAGCTGGCAATGCTCAGTTCGATATAAGCCTGTGATCTCAGAATATTCATGGGTTCCTCCTGTTTATAGGAATTTGTCATTCAATTCCAGAATTGTCTTCACCACCATAGCACACCTGAGGCAAGGAAACCAAATACAAAGCGCATAGCCTGCCTAAGGGTACATAAAAGGAAGTGTATACCTGCTAGTCCTTGAGAGAATGCCGTCCATTTTCGACAAATCTGTAAATGGATATCAAAGCGCATATTTTCTTTTTTTTTCTGAAAAAATAGATTTATTTCTCAAATGACGTTGACGTTAACGTGAGATAGTACTATTATATTCATATAAGATATGTAAATATTTAAATAAAGAAGGTGGGCACAATAACTTTCTACAAGATTGATGAAGTGGCAACGGAATGCAATCTGACCAAACGTACACTTCGCTATTATGAAGAGATCGGATTGGTGTCACCGCAGCGGAGCGATGGCAACACCCGGCTGTATACGCGTGAAGATATCGAGCGGCTCAAAAAAATCATCAGCGCGCGTGATGTGCTCGGATTTTCGCTGCAGGAGCTGCAGCGGTATATCGAAGTTGTCGAGATGCTGAGAGGGCAGCGGGAGCGCTACCGGAGCATTACCGATGATGAGCAGCGCAGACACCAGCTGGAACAGATTGATCGTACGCTCGGCGAGCAGCTGGCGATGATGGAAGAGAAGATTCGCACCATTCATTCGTTCAAGGATGAAGCGGAGCAGCTGCGTAAACAGGTACGTGAAGGCTTGGCGAGGCTGAGCCGGGAAACGGACAGCTAAGACGGTTTGATCTGTAATTTGCAAAAGGGTTGAATCCATTTCTGCAGATCGGTGAATATGTCAATAGATGCACAGTACAGTTCATTCTTTACAACAGTCAGACTGTACGACATCCATCGGAATGCAGACATTTGGTTTGGGATAGTCATCGTTTACACATACCGGATATCCGATGGAGCCGGTCTTTCCTTTTGTCTCTAAATACTTAGCAAAACAATAAAATGATTTTGATGTGAATCAGCACAATCAAGGAGGAGTTTTTTATTATGAGTAGTAAACCAGCAACTGCAAAGCAGCTGCCACAGCAGGGCGGATTATTATCCCAGCCCAAAGCCGTATGGGCCGTTGCTTTTGCCTGTGTTATTTCTTTTATGGGTCTCGGATTGGTTGACCCTATTCTGCCGGCGATCGCGAGCCAACTGAACGCGACACCAAGTCAGGTGTCTCTGCTGTTCACCAGCTACAATCTGGTAACCGGTCTGGCTATGCTGATCACTGGCGTCGTATCCAGCCGGATCGGTATTAAATGGACATTGTTAACCGGTGTGCTGCTGATCATCATCTTCTCGGCACTCGGCGGATATTCGGATACGATCGGTCAGATCGTCGGTTTCCGTGGTGGTTGGGGATTGGGTAATGCACTGTTCATCGCGACTGCGCTGTCCGCTATCGTTGGACTGTCGACTTCCGGTACAGCCAAAGCGATCATTTTGTATGAAGCTGCACTTGGACTTGGTATCTCGGTCGGCCCACTGCTGGGCGGCGAACTCGGTTCCATTTCATGGCGCGGCCCGTTCTTCGGTGTCAGTGTACTGATGCTGATCGGCTTTTTCTTCATTCTGTTCATGCTGCCCAAGATTCCCAAACCAAAAACACGCAGCACGCTGGCGGACCCGTTCCGCGCACTGAAATTCCCGGCGCTGAAGACGCTGGCGATTGTCGCTTTCCTGTATAACTTTGGTTTCTTTACCCTGATGGCTTATTCCCCTTATGTGATGGGACTGGATGAGCACGGTCTTGGTTATGTGTTCTTCGGCTGGGGGATGCTGCTGGCGATCACTTCCGTATTTGTGGCACCGAAGCTGCAGGCTCGCTTTAACCTGGCCGGTTCGATGGGCGTTATGCTGACCCTGTTTGCACTGGATCTGGTATTTATGGGTCTGGGCGCAGCGACCGGTTCGCCAACGCTGGTCATTATCGGTGTTATCGTCGCCGGTATTTTCCTCGGTATTAATAATACGCTGATCACTACAGCGGTGATGGAATCCGCTCCGGTCGAGCGTTCAGTTGCTTCGGCAGCGTACAGCTTTGTCCGCTTCCTCGGTGGTGCGGTATCACCATTCCTGGCAGGTAAACTGGCAGAATGGTACAACTCGGCGACCCCGTTCTATTTTGGTGGTGCGATGGTGCTCGTAGCGGTAATCGTGCTGGCGGTGCGTCGTCGTCATCTGGCGGGAATTGATGTGTCGCACGGACATTAATTTGGGGTGTGCTTGCATCAGCCGCTGCGCAAAGAGATTCTGCCATTCCCTCCGGTTAAGCAGGGAGATCTGGAATGACCGCATGGCGGTCGATCTCCCTGCTTAAATGTCGGTCATTGGCAGAATTCTCTTTGCTCCGCTCAGTGCTGGAAGCTTGGATTGGAGCAGGGTAAAAGATCTTAAAGACCTGAAAGACCTGAAAGAGTTAAGAGATTTAAAGAAGAGTTGGAAAATAATTAAAAGAAGCTCCAAAGGAAGATTCTATGAGTAAGGATATGGAGCATTGGAAAAAAAGTTAAGGCTGTATATGGAGTATATAGTGGGCTGACAGGTATCAAATAGATGAAATGGAGGAACAGATCATGGCAGAAGTACAGGGTAGTTCAGCGTATGAGCGTATACTGGTGGCGGTTGATGGTTCCGAGCATGCGCAGCGTGCATTGGAACATGCGGTGCAGCTGGCGAAAGGGCTGCAGATCGCACCGCGTCTGACCGTGCTGCATGTGAATCCGGTCATGATGGTAGCGGAGCCGCCGCTCGGGGTGGATGTGGATGAGCGTCTGGATGAAGAAGGTCATGCGATGACCGAGCCGTATCGTACGTATCTGGATACGACAGGTGTGCAGTATGAGGTACGCTATCATACCGGCGATCCGGCGACCGTGATTTGCGATACGGCCAATGAGGAACAGATGGACCTGATCATTATGGGTACACGCGGGAAAAGTGCGGTATCCGAGCTGTTCCTGGGCAGCGTGAGTCACAAGGTGATTCAGCATGCTCATTGTCCGGTCATGACGGTGAAGTAAGAGGACGGATAAGAACGTGGTAATAGAATATATAAGAAGGTATGAAAATAGTAAATAACAACGTTGTGACTGGAACTTTTGAGCGGATGAGATTGGTCTGGTCTTTTTGAAAAGGGAATATGATAACTGGCAAAGCACCGATACATTATGATGATGTATCGGTGCTTTTTTGTATCCGTTGATCTTTGTTTCTATATAGCAGTGCATCGAACAGTCCAAATACGGCTATATAAATCGACAGAAGTTGTATGTCCAATATAGTGAGGACAGACACTACATATAGAACCAGTGCAATAGCCAGAAAAAGGGGCAGTACCAGACGTTTTGCCACAAAATAACGAAGCAGCGCAGATAACAGACCTCCGCCGATCAGAATAAAACTCCAGCTGGTCATCACCGCGAAGATGACTATTCCGATGAGGTCTTCCCAGCCGAAATGAATCAGATCCGTATCCGAATCTCGATCCATAATCACGAGCAGGGTAGGAACAATGACCGAAGTTAGCAGTGTAACCCATACATAATGTTTGATCAGTGGATGCACAGTGCGATCTCCTTTTCCAAAAGGTTGATGATTATATTCCAGCATAGCCCAACCCATTAGCTTATTCAATGTTATGGTTCTTGCAGCCTTCAACATTGAGCCAAGCAGGATACAGAGTAATAATGAAAGCAAGATACTGAAACAAAAAGAACCCGGATTAACTACCCGGGTTCTATATATCCATATGATCGCTATCTGCCTATAAGTTCATAGAAAATACCTATAAATCGCTGGGTCTTGTGAGCCTATATCGCTACATTCTATGCTATATTCGCTTCTTTATTCTTAACTGTAAATCCAATATTGGCGTATGCCTTCGTGCATATCATAGGCTGCATATCAGCGCTCAATCGCTGTGCAATTACACCATTACCTGTACCTGCTCAATGGCAGAGCGGATCACCTGGCAGGAATGATGGAATTGACGCTGTTCCTGTTCTTCCAGGCGCAGTTCAATGATTTCCTGGATACCTTCTCCGGAAATGATGGCAGGTACGCCTGCACATACATTTTGTTCACCATACTCGCCGTCGAGGATCGCAGATACCGCAATAATCCGGTGCTCATCATACAGAATCGAGCGGGCGATATGGGCGAGTGCGTTGCCGATGCCGAACTGGGTATGGCCTTTGCGAGTGAAGATCTCCCAGCCAGCATCCCGTGTCTTGAGTGCCACATCGTCGAGACTGAGTTCAGGGAAGCGCTGGGCATGCTGTTCCATAATATGCAGCAGCGGCTTGCCGCCGATTGTGACATGCGACCAGGCGACAAATTGGGATTCACCATGCTCGCCGAGTACATAGCCGTGTACACTGCGCGGATCAATCGAGAACACATCAGACAGGATCGTCTTGAGACGGGAAGAGTCAATGGATGTACCTGTACCAATAATGCGTTCTCTTGGCAGACCGGAGTACTGCCATGTCAGGTAAGTGACCACATCAACCGGATTGGCAGCAATGATAAAGATACCGTCAAATCCGCTTGCCATGATCGGATCGGTAATCTCGCGTACGATCATTGCAGCTTCATGCAGAAGGGTCATGCGGTCCTGGCCTGGCTTGGGATTGGGACCGGCTGTAATAATGACGATATCCATATCGCCACAGTCATTCAGTGTGCCTGCATACACTTTGGTTCGATGAGACGTAAAGTCCATACAGTGCGAGAGATCCAGCGCCTGAGCGACTGCTTTCTCGTGGGTGCGTCCCACCATCATAATCTCATCGGCAATCGACTGGTTGATCATGGAATAGGCACATCCCGCTCCGACCATTCCTACGCCGACAATGGCTACTTTTCTGTTCTTTTTTCCCACGCTGTACAGCCCTCCTGTATTCATAATATTAAAGTATTTCCCGGACGTGCCGGTGAATACTGTGCTTGGTTAGGATGATTGCTTCAATTCGAATGTTAATTAACTTTCCATATCTACTATTATACATACTTTTATCAGAATGATAATAAGGAAATATGTCACAATAATTAACTTATAGGATGGAAATATATCCTTTTCCCCTTTTATATATCTGAAAATACATATAAAAGGCGAACAATCTACCTTCTTTGCTGAATCGGACAGCGGGAGAAAATGAAATCCATGCACAGAAGTTCGGCAGCAGAAATTACAAAGCTGGAATCTCGCTGCAGGAAACTTATCGGGGAGTTGGCGGATAAATTGGCTGATTTCATCTTAATTTCAGGTGAGAAGGGTAATAATAGAAGTGGCATGCCGATTGCGCTGCACTGACGAGAACAATCGGGCATGCAGATTATGATGCATAATAGTCTTTTGGATCGGAATACTTAATTTATGGGAGGAATTACTTATGGCTGAAGAACAAAATGAATATATTGCACTGGCGAGTCGTCCGCAAGGAACACCTGAGATGGAGAACTTTTCGTTTAACAAGGCTGAGTTGAGCAGTCCGGAAGACGGGCAGCTGCTCGTGAAGACACTGTATGTATCTGTCGATCCGTATATGCGCGGACGGATGAAAGACGCCAAATCCTATGCCGCTCCATTCCAGATCGGAGAACCGATTACCGGTGGTTCGGTCGGCAAAGTGCTCAGCAGCAAGCACCCGGACTACAAGGAAGGCGATATTATCGCAGGCGGCTGGGGCTGGCAGCGTTATGCGATCATCGATGGCAATGGTCAGCGCAAAGTCGATCCGGAGCTGGCACCGATCACGACAGCCCTTGGTGTACTGGGCATGACCGGACTGACGGCTTATTACGGCACACTGCGTATCGGTAATCCCCAGCCGGGCGAGACGATGGTCGTATCCGGTGCAGGCGGTGCGGTCGGTATGATCGCCGGACAGATCGGCAAGATCAAGGGCGCACGGGTGGTCGGCATCTCCGGTTCGGATGAGAAGAACCGCTATCTCAAGGAAGAGCTGGGATTCGACGAAGTAATCAACTACAAGACCGATCAGCCGATTCGCGAAGCGCTGCAAAAAGCATGCCCGGATGGCATCGACGTATACTTTGAAAATGTGGGCGGGGACATTACCGATGCGGTAATCGAGCAGCTGAACCGTAATGCACGTATTCCGCTGTGCGGACAGATTTCCCTGTATAATCAGGAAAATCCGGAGATGGGACCGCGCATTCTGCCGGCGCTGCTGACTCGCACCGTGCTGCTCAAAGGCTTCCTGGTCGGCGATTATGCCGATGAGAATGTACAGGCGCTGCAGGAACTGGGACAATGGGTTCGCGAAGGCAAGCTCAAATACAAAGAGAATATCGTCGAAGGGTTCGACCGGATTCCGGAAGCATTCCTCGGACTGTTCACCGGCGAGAATCTGGGTAAGCAGCTGGTCAAAGTAGCAGAAGAGTAAAATACCAACCTTATCGATATGCTGCTGGACGGCAGAGGATGGTGCCGTTTGGTAAAGGGATTGCCCAACTCATGGGATACGAAAAGGTAAAAGCGCTCACTTTGCCACATGATTTATAAAATGAAAAAGTGAGCCACAAAATAAAACAAAAAAGCTAACCACCATTATCAGGCGGTTAGCTTTTTTGCTGTTATATGTGCTGCTGACAGAGACACGGAAGATTAAAAGGATGAGCATCAAAGGTACTTATACATCTTTGCGAAAACACTCGATGTAGCATCCCGATTTTATTTATACCGTAGGCTCGGAATCTACAGCTGCGGTAATCTTGCGGTATTTGCGGAACATATCGAGCCGCCAGTGCAGCAGGGTACCAAAAGCAAGGATAAAGAACACACCCGCCGTCTGCGGAATAGTAATGTAATGCTCGATAAACCGGTGCAGCAGCAGACGGATCATCAGCAGCCCGATCAGAATAAACAGGAAGCTTTTGGAACGCTGTACAACCACATCGGTGCCGTTATGCTCGAACCGGGTACCGCGAATCAGCGGATACGAGAAGATGAACCAGCCGACGATGAACGCACCGAGCGCCCACAGCCAGGATACACGGAAGTCAGGCACAACAAACATGAAAAATCCGGTGCTCATGCCAAGCGGCGGAATCAGAATCTTTTTGACATTAACCGGTCGGTGGTTCGTTCGGGAACGTACGAGAATGGCGGTCAGGGCGATAACGAGCAGACCGACGGTAGAGCCTATCTGTAAAAAGGAGGGACTGAATTGTAACATGATAAAGGACAAACCCCTCTCCTGGGTGTAAGTTATTTTGTGAATATACAATATGCTGCTGCACAGCCATCATGCTGAATGAAACGGCGTGCTTTCAGCTATACCAAATACAAAGCGAAATACTCTCTTAATTATATCATAGGTTGGTGATCAATCGCATTGCAACAGTCCAACAAACGTGAACATCTACCGAAAATGATTACTGGCAGCAGAACATGTAACACCGGGCCAATCCACATAAGCCGGGCATCCGTATATCCATTATAGCCGCTGATTCTTTCTCTAACAGATCTATACTGGAAGGAACTTGCAGATTAAGCTTTAGGACCTATTTGCATATTTGACGTTGTGACCGACATAAAATTGGAAGTCTATCCTTTTGTCCATCGCTGATTGAGCAGAACATACTTTCCGATACTTGCAGCGACACGGAAGTGAATGTATCCGAAGTAAGTCATTCCAGAGACAGAGGGCAGCAGATGGATACGATTGTGGTAAGATTAAATTACTATTGTTTTTAAATTAGTCCATTTATTGTTAATTATGATTAGGCAGTAAAATGTACATTTCACCATATTCAATATACAGGGAGGAATAGATGATGTCATCATTTCGTATTTTAATTGCCGAGGATGAGCCTGCGCTGCGATTCCTGCTGCTGGAGACACTTGAAGACGAAGGGTATCAGGTCACAGAAGCCGAAGATGGAGGACTTGCACGGGAGAAGCTGGCTGAGGAGCCATATGACCTGATTATTCTCGATTACATGATGCCGGAAGCGACAGGGATCGAAGTGTGCGAATGGCTGCGTGCCAGCGATAATGTCAATATGGACAAGCCGGTCATTCTGCTGACTGCCAAGGCACAGGAGAAAGACCGGATTCGGGCAGAACAGGCCGGGGTTACACTGTACATTTCCAAGCCATTCAGTCCGCTGCAGCTGCTGGATGCGGTAGAGGAACTGCTGTCTGACGCTGTGGGGAGTGACTGATGCAGGGCCGCGGGGGATTGGCACGCCGAATTGCCCGGTGGACGATTGTCGTTTTTTTGATTTTCGGATTGATCGTATTTGCTGTGGAGTGGACGTTTAAGCAGCAGGTCTCCCAGATTACGGGTCAGATCAATTATCATCTGGATCAGCAGAATCGGCTGCAGAAAATGGGCGAAGATTATCGTTCCACAGTATCGAATTTCCGTGCGTACCTGGCGTATGGCCGGCAAGACTTTCTGACGGCTGCCCGTACCGATCGGGACAGCTTCCGGAGTGAACTGGAGGATTATCGTACACAGCTCAGCCATACGACCAGTATGGCACAGCAGCTGGATGAGCTGGTGCAGCACAGCGAAGAGTATTTCAGTTACTTTCCAGCCATTCAGCAGATGAAGCAGGAAGACAGCCAGACGGAGATTGAGAGCATGTCCCAGACGACGACCGCGCTGGTCGGGATCGTTAATGAAGAAATGGAGCAGCTGATTACCAGTGAACGGGATCAAGTCAATCTGCTGATGCAGCAGAGTCAGCAGCTCAATTCGCTGGTGCTGTTTATCCCGCTCGTGTTTATCGTATTGGGATTGGGTGCAGCGCTGCTGCTGATTCGCTATCTGCGTGAATTGATCGTCAAACCGGTCGTAGAGATGGAATCCGCTGTCCGGCGCATCAGTCAGGGTGAAGATGTGCGGATGGATCATCGCATTAATGACGATGAGATCGGCGAACTGATGGATGGCATTAACCATATGAACGATCAGTTGAGAGAGCGTCATCAGGAATTGGAAAGAAATCTGCGTCAGCTGGCCGAACAGCATGATGAGCTGGAAGCGCAAAATGAAGAAATTCTGGTGCAGCAGCATGAGCAGGAAGTCATTCTGGCGAAACTGACGGACCGGGAGCGCCAGCTGCAGCTGATTAACTCGTATCAGGAAAAGCTGACAGGCTTTACGACGATGAATGAATTTCTGGAGAACAGTCTGCGGGCACTGCTGCAGGCCACGCATCACGATGCACTGATGCTTGTTATTCAATCGGAGCAGGAAGATTCGACTTTTCATGCCATTCATGCCATTGGATGGCCGGGAGATATGGAGCAGACTGCCGGAACCGCGTTGTTCGGACCGGCTCTACAGGTTGTAGAAGAAAAGAAGCCGATCGTACGCAGTCGGGTGCTGAGCGGGGAAGAACGAGGCATCCACCGCGGATACGAGCGTGCCGACGACCACTACTATCCGCTGTATGACGATCAGCTGCAGGTGATCGGATTTCTGCTGCTTACCAGCTATGGCAGTGCAGCTGTACAGATTCACGACAAGATGCTGACAGAGGGACTGATCAACCAGTTCGGCATGGCGTATCAGGCCCAGCTGGCCGGAGAAGAACGTCTCAAGCAGAGCATCCGGCTGGAAGAGCTGAATGCCGAGCTGGAAGTGGAGAAGCTGATGATCCGGCAGCAGCGTGACGCTATTCAGGAGATCATTGATTCGCTGCATGAAGGACTCGTATTGTGCGATCGGGAAGGGACGGTGTCCTTTTCCAATAAGCAGGTGAGCCAGGTGCTGCCGGATCTGAAGACCGGTGCGAGCATCACATCTCTCGGCGATTATCTGGATACCCACAGCGTGAATACGGAGAATCTGAGCGAGCAGATTCAGCAGGCCATTCTGAGTCCTGCCGAGGACTGGAAGACCCAGTTCTCGCTCCAGGGACGTGACGGCTCGATCTATTATCTGGAGCTGTATATCAATACGATTACAGGCGTAGATATGAAGGAATATTATCTGCTCGTCTTCCGTGACCGTACCGAGGAAGAACAGGCGGATCAGATGAAAAATGAATTTGTCAGCATCGTCTCCCATGAGCTGCGCACGCCGCTGGCGAGCATTCTCGGTTTTGTGGAGATTCTGCTGCACCGCGAAGTAAAGCCGGAGAAATCACGCAAGTATATGGAGACCATCCATCGCGAGGCGAACCGGCTCTCCAATCTGATCAGTGATTTTCTGGATCTGCAGCGGATGGAATCCGGCAAGCAGAGTTATACACGGGTGCCATTTGACCTGAGAACGGTCGTACATGATGTGGCCAGACAGTGGGATGGCAAGCAGGAGCATCAGGTACGGATCGAGCTGCCGGCAGCGTCCTGCTTTGTGGAAGGCGATACGGATCGGATTACCCAGGTGATGCATAATCTGATCAGCAATGCGGTCAAGTATTCACCAGGTCAGCCGCTGATTGATGTGCGTATTAGCGATGGAGGAGCCGACTGGATCGCGGAGGTGCAGGATTACGGACTCGGCATACCGGATGAAGCCAGGGACAAAATGTTCGGCAAATTTTACCGGGTGGATAATTCGGATCGCCGACAGATCGGTGGAACGGGATTGGGACTGGCGATTGTGCGGGAAATTGTGCGCGATCTGGGCGGAGAAGTGTCGTTTGACTCCCGTCTGGGCGAAGGCAGTACATTCTATGTCCGGCTCCCCAAATACCATATTCCGCAGCTTGGCAACAAGGTCGTTATTATCGAGGACGATGATAATCTGTCGGGGCTGATCCGGGCGACTTTTGAAGAGCAGCATTATGATATTCTGTCGCTTCATACCGCCGAAGCCGCCATGCTCAGTCTGGAGCAGAGCGAGCAGGCGCCGCTGCTGTGCATCGTCGATATTCAGCTGTCCGGCTCCCGCAATGGCTGGGAATTTATCAGTATGCTGAAAAGCCGGGAAGCAAGCCGCCATGTGCCGGTCATTATCTCGTCAGCGCTGGACCAGCCGGGGGATTTTGCTGAGAAGCCGAATGAAAAGTATCTGCAAAAGCCATTTACCGTCGAGCGCATGAAAGAGCTGGGGATGGCCCTGATCCAGAGCGGTAATCATACGACCGATGTGGTGATCGCCGGCCACAATGAACAGGTGATTCAGTCGGCACTCAAGAAAAACGGGCTGCATGCCGTTCAAATGCAGGTGAATGAAGACTTTATCAGTGTCGATCTGCTGGGAGAAGACGACTGATACTTCCTCTAAAATGGGTAATGAAACAGTAAAAAGAAACTTGCTCTCGATATGAAAACAGGCTGCTGGTTAGCGCAGCATATGCAAGGCGTGAATGCAGAAGCAGCCAGGGGAGGCAGTATGGATAAATATCAGCGGCTTTTTATAAAGCAGATAAAAGATAAAATCAAAAAAATGACGCTATCCGGGCAATGGACACCGGAGCCTGAGCTGTACCGGCTCGTTCACTCGGCCAAAGGCACTTCGGGCACTATCGGATTGGATGACTGGTATCAAGCCGCTTCCGGACTGATGGATCGTCTGGAACCGGAAAGCGAACAGGTCTGGTCCGCAGAGCAGGTACGTGAACTGCTGGCGCCCATGGTCTATCTGTTCCTGCTGGCAGAAGAAGAACCGGAAGAAGGGGATACGGCGGTCAGCGAGCCGGAGCCACAGCCGGTTCTTGCCTATCAGGGTACCCTGCTCGTCGTGGACGATGATATGAGTCTGCTGCAGATGCTCAAGGATCAGCTGGAGCAGGCCGGCTATATGACGCTGGCTGCCTCGGACGGAGCCAAGGCAATGGAGATTTTTTATAATATGAAGCCGGATTGTGTCATTCTCGATGTGATGCTGCAGGACAAGGACGGCTTTGAGCTGCTGCAGGAGATTCAGGCACGCAGCGAACAGTATCTGATTCCGGTCATTTTGATGAGTACGAGCGCAGACCGGGAGACACGCATCCGTGCATATGCGTCGGGCGCCGACGATTTTATAGGCAAACCGCTGGATATGGAAGAGTTTATCGTACGCATCCGTCATCAGGTACAGCGGCGGATGAAGTTGAATACCCTGCTGATGTCGGATGAGCTGACCGGTGCCTATAACAGCAGTTATTTTGCCCAGGAGTTGGTTCGTCATTTGCAGCGGTTAACGGACAGTCATGAGCCGGCTGTACTGACACTGTTCGATCTCGACAGCTTCCGTCATATTAATGAGCGGTTCGGTTATGCCGAAGGGGATCGTCTGCTTCGCTACTTCTCCGATCTGGTACGCAGTTCGCTCGGACCGCAGGATATCTGGGCACGTGACCGGTATGACCGGTTTTACCTGCTCCAGCCGGGAATTGGGGAGAAGGAAGCTGTTTCTTTTGCCAATCAGCTTCTGGATCGGCTGGAAGCGGAAGAACACCGTGTAGGACCGGATAGCTACCGGGTTACCTTTTCCGCAGGTGTACTCGAGCTGAAGCCGGGCATGACCGCGCAGTCCTGTTATGACCAGATTCTGCGCATCGTGGCCGAAGCCAAGCGTCTGCATGACGGAGTGATGATTGTACCGGAGCGGCGACGGATGACGGAATCCCGCTCAACCGGCGCATTCGGGCAGATAGAGCGGGAACTGCCATCTGCTCCTATAGGGTCCCGTAAGGAGGATATCCGGGCAGAGTCCCGTCCTGCTTTGGAAGCCCGGGAAAATACAGATGCAGCCGATCAGATGGAAGTCCTGCTCTCTTCCGTATCTTCACGTCTGAAGAAATATGCCAGCAAGGAGCCTCTTTTTCCGGTGGATCGGGAAGAGCAGACAATGGCATCCGCTACCGGACAGTCTGAACCGGCGGTATCTCCGGCTCATGAATCCTCTGCTTCCGCTGGCAGGATTGCCGAAGAAGTGCTCATACCTGGCATTGCCGCCGATTCTGTCCAGATGCAGGTAGTGGAATTATCACCGTTGTCGCCGCTTCAGGCTGATACAATCCGTGAGCGTGAGCCAGCCGCTGGGGAGGGCACGCGAGGTACACTGGAATGGGTCGGGCATGAGGAGCGGGCACTGGTCAGCCAGCAGGCTGCCGAGGTGGATCAGGCTCCAGTGCCGCCTGCCGGGGTTAAGCCGTGGCGGCTCGCCATTATCGATGATGATGATCTGATCCGCGGTATGCTCAGCAAGCGGTTGGGTGGACTGGATATTGAACATACGCTGGAAGTGAGAACATTCAGCGATGGAGAGGACTTTTTCAGTGATCCGTGGCATGGCGAAGATGCGCAGTATGTGATTATCCTCGACCGGATGATGCCGCGCATGAACGGAATGGAAGTGCTGCGCCGGATTCGTGGTATGGAGAAGCGGGCCAATTATATGGTACTGATGCTGACCAGTGTGGGTGACGACCGCGAGGTGGCAGAAGCAATCCGGGCAGGTACGGATGATTATTTGACCAAGCCGTTCAGCATCGTGGAACTGGAAGCCCGTATCCGGCGTCTGCTGGGGAGGATGGGCCTATGAATACGATAGACCCTGATTCCGCACTGACCATCATATTATGGCTGTGCGCCGTTATGCTGGCAGCCCTGATCGCCCTGTATGTCTATCTGGCAATCCGCAAGGCAAGTCTTAACCGCAGAAAGGCTGCCGTCTACAAAATGCGCAAGGAACTGGAAATGTCCGATTCGGTGCTGGAAGAATATTTGTCCACCGGTGAGACATCGCGTCGGCTGTCGACCAATGAACCTTTTCGGATGGAAGCGATTCAGGAGGCGCTGCTGCATCGTCTGTCGATCAGCCGCACCCCGGAGGAACGCACCCGGATTTATGATTTTGCGGAAAGGTATTTCTCCAGCCAGTATGAAGAATCGCTGCATAGCCGTCAGTGGAGTACACGGATGAACACGCTGCTCTGGATTGAACAGTTCCAGATGACATCCATGGAAAAGGAACTGCTCGACTGGATGGCAGATCCGCACTGCTCGGAAGAGGAATACTTTCAGATTCTGCGGATTCTGTCCAAGCTGAACAGTCACCGGATTCCCGAATATTTGTTGGGAAATGATCATGATCTGTCCGACAGCCAGCTGCTGCAGATTCTGCTGCCGCTGAATGATGAGCTGCAGAGTGAGCTGATCGCCGGTTTTGAACAGTATCCGTTCCGCGTACGCTGCAGCTTTATCGATTCACTGCGCATCCGCAATATCCGCTCTGCCGAAGTGCTGGATCTGCTGGAGCGCCAGTTATCCGGAGAGGACAGTGAGCTGCGCATCCGCGCGCTCAAAGCCATTTCCAACTTTGGCTATCTGACACCGGAAGCGACCAGGCAGCTGGTGGAGCGGATGGAACATGAGCATGATCAGGCCGTGGAGCAGGTTTCCTGGCCAGAGCGGCTGATGCGGGCAAGAGTAATGGGCAATATCCGTGAGGATATATTTGTTCCCTATCTGGAAGAAATGCTGGGGGATTCGGCGTACCGTGTCCGTCAGCAGGCAGCGGAATCGATCGCTGCTTACAAAAATGGGCTGGAGCTGCTGGAAAAGGTGGCTGCCGGTGAACATGCGGACCGCTATGCGCGCGAGATGGCGGAGGAGACGCTGGAAAGGAAACAATATGAGCGGAATCTTGCTTGATATCGCAGGTACCATTTTCGAGATTCTCAGTATTATCATCATGATCTATGTCGTCGGGGTCAGCATCGCGTATATTGTACTGTTCTTTGTCGCCGCCCGGAAGCTGAACCGGGAAAAGGATCTGAACGAGAGTCAGTATGATCAGGTGCTGGAGGAAGAGCTTGCCCCTCCGCTCTCGATCATCGTGCCTGCCTATAATGAAGAATTGAATATTGTCTGGAGCGTACGCTCACTGCTCGGCATCAATTACAAGCAGTTCGAGATTGTCGTCGTCAATGACGGCTCCAAGGACCGGACGGTGCAGTATCTGCTCGATGAATTCGATATGGTGGAGGTCAAGAGCCGGGTGCGCTGGTCCGGGCTGGGCAAGCCGACCAAGCCGATCCGTGGTATCTATCGCTCGCTTCAGCATAATAATCTGGTGCTGGTCGACAAGGAAAACGGTGGCAAGGCGGATGCGCTGAACGTAGGCATCAACGTCTGCCAGTATCCGTACTTTGCCTCCCTGGACGGGGATACGGTATTGGATCAGAACGCCTTTATCAAAGTGATGAAGCCGATCATGGATGCCGGTCCCAATGAAGAGATTGTCGCCACCGGCGGCAGTGTGGGCATCGCCAATGGCAGTTATGTGGACAGCGGGTATCTGAGCCGTGAGAGTGTGCGTCTGTCCGGCAAGCCGCTGGTTGTGATGCAGGTGATCGAGTATTTGCGTGCCTTTCTGATGGGACGGATCGGACTCAGCCGTCATAATCTGCTGCTGATCGTCTCCGGCGCTTTTGGCATTTTCAAAAAGAGCTGGGTGATCGAGGTAGGCGGCTATGAAGTGGATACGGTCGGCGAGGATATGGAACTGATCGTCCGGCTGCACCGACGCATTCAGGAAAAGAAAAGCAAGGCGCAGATCGTCTATGTACCCGATCCGGTCTGCTGGACGGAAGCCCCGGAGAATGCCAAAATCCTGCGCCGTCAGCGGACTCGCTGGCACCGCGGATTGTTCGAGAGTCTCTGGCGGCACAGAGTGATGCTGTTCAATCCCAAATACGGCAAGATCGGCATGATCTCAATGCCGTACTTTCTGTTCGTGGAACTGCTCGGGCCGGTCGTGGAGCTGGCCGGGGTGCTTACGGTAATTGTGGGCATTTTCCTCGATACGGTGGATGTGCGAATCACGCTCGTACTGGCACTGCTGATGCTGTTGTACGGTTCTCTGCTGTCGATGGGTGCCGTGCTGTTCGAAGAATGGTGCTTCAAGCGGTATAACCGGGTAGCGGATCTGACGCGGTTGTTCCTGTTCGCGCTGTCCGAGACGTTCTGGTACCGCCCGCTTATGACATTCTGGCGGTTCGAAGGACTGATCCAGATTGTACGGCGCAAAAATCAGGGCTGGGGAGATATGGCTCGCGGCGGCGTCATGAATTCCAAAAAACCGGATAACCCGACAGGCGGAGGGCAGACATGAAACGTAAACGTATATGGACATTCTGGCTGATTCCACTGCTGGTCGCCTTGCTGCTGCTGACTCCATGGATATGGTGGGAGTCCAAGCCGGCGACGCCGCTGCAGGTAGCCATTCTCGACAAAACGGTACCGGATATGACATACCGTGAACACAAGGGACTGGTCTGGCTGCTGAATCAGCAAAAGTATGTAAAGCAGGACAATCAGCCTTATGACTATACCCGTGATTATTACGGATTTATCCCAAAGCCGGACCGGCAGTACGAGACGACAGGCCTTCCGGGAGATCTGAACGGTACCGATATGATCTATGTCGCGGATACGTACGGTATCGAGCGTGCACAATATGAAAAGGACAGCTCGACTACCGGCGATCTGTCAGCCGGAATGCTCTATGGTGGACTGACCGTCTCGGATGTGCAGCGTATCCGAAGCGCCGTGACCAGCGGCGGGGTCAAGACGCTGATTGCGGAATTCAACAGTCTGGCGACGCCTACACAATCAGGCGCACGGCAGGAATTCTATCCGCTGATCGGCGCGGAATGGACCGGCTGGACCGGACGTTATTTTAGCGACCTGGAAATAGGCGGTGAAGTGCCGCCGTTTCTGAGCGGCGATGGCAGCGATCCGAACCGCTGGCCTTACAAAGGACCGGGCGTTGTATTGGTTCATGAAGACGGACGGGTTGTCGTGCTGGAGCAGGGCAAGCAGATTGGGGAAGAAGGCGTCCAAACGGTGCCGACCACCCTGGGCGAGGCACAGATCGGTCTGGACAGTACAGTCCGTTACAATTACTGGTTTGATGTGATGAAGCCGGCCGAAGGTACAGAGGTGCTGGCCAATTATAATCTGGGACTGACCGAAGACGGCAAGCACAAGCTGCAGGCCGCCGGCATCAGCTATGAATTCCCGGCAGTCATCCGGCAGCAGCATGAGACGTATGTGTCCTACTATTTTGCAGGGGATTATGCAGATTACAATCATTACGCTTTCTGGCGCAAATATCAGGGCTGGGAGACATTCAAGCGCTGGCTGACCTTTGACCGGCCTAACAGTGAAGATGCGTTTTACTGGCATATCTATGTCCCGCTGATGAAGTCGATTCTGCAGGAAACGGCTGCCGCCAGCGGCAAATAAACACCGGATACAGCTTGGTCTCCATGGCGGGCGGGGAAGCTTGCGGGCTTTCTCTACCGTGGATGGGGGCTTTTTATTTGCGGTCAGGTGGATTTACTCCATACCGCTTCTGTGATACTATCGCACTAATACATATAACAACCGGGAAAATATCAATCATTTATGGCAGTAAACGATTACACTCTATGTCGGGATTTGGGATATACCGCTATACTCTGCCGCATATCAGCCGGCATGGAGACGGAGGGAAAAAGGAATGGATCAGGTAGATCAAAATATTCTGCTGCATTTGCAGCAGCAGGCACGTATCTCGATGACGGATCTGGGCAAGGAAGTTGGTCTGTCGCAGCCTGCTGTGACCGAGAGGGTACGCCGGCTGGAAGAGAGCGGTATTATACAGGGCTACCGTGCGATCCTGTCACCGGAGAAGATCGGGCATCAGTCAACCGCCTACTATTTGTTTCGGGCCAGCGACGCTCTGAACTTTCTGGACTTCTGCCGGGAAGCGATAGAGATTGTGGAGTGTCATCGGACCAGCGGAGCGTATAACTATCTGCTCAAGGTGGTCACTTCTTCCATCCGCGAGTTGGAAGAATTCGAGGATCGGATCAGTAACCAGGGGGATTACACGACGCTGATCGTATTGTCTTCTCCGATCGAGCACAAGGCGCTCAAGCCTTCCCTGCTGGAAGATCAGCGGCTGGGTTAACCCGGCATCTGGAGCATACCGCTTCAACTTTACTGCTTTTACCATAACAAAGAAAAGAGCCTGCCAGGCGTCATCTGGGAGGCTCTTTGTCATGCTGTGGTTAGGCGTCTGACAGAACACGGCAGCAGGCTGAACAGTAAAGAAGAATCAAATGTAATAAGGCAGGACAATGGCCCCGTAGGCAAAAGCCGCCAGAATAACAAAGGCCGGATGAATTTTACGGATCTGCATCGCCCAGAAAGCGACGATCGCGATCCCGAGTGTCTGCCACAATCCAATCGAGCCATACGATTCATCCCCCAGCTGCCAGGTCAGTACGAGCATCATAACAGCGATCACCGGCTGCACAAGCAGGGTGAGTCCTTTGACCACCGGTGAAGAACGGTGCTTCTGCAGCAGCCGCAGCAGAATAATCATCGCTGCCGCAGAAGGCACAATCGTCGCCAGCAGGGCGATCAGCAGCCCGGGAATCCCGGAGACGTCAAAGCCGACAAATGCGGCAATCTTGGTAGCGATAGGTCCTGGCAGCGTATTGCCGAGCGCCAGTACATTGGAGAATGCCGTATCATCCAGCCAGTGGTAATGCGTCACAATCTCGTTGTACATGAGCGGAATGGAAGCCGGCCCGCCGCCATATCCGAGCACATTAGCCAGGAAAAATCCCCACAGCAGCCGCAGCCATTCCAGCCAGTCGCTCATCAGGGAATGAGCCATCAGCGCTCACCTCCGTTCATGCGCCGTTCACGCAGACGCTGCACCAGTCTGAAATGAAAAGCGCCGTATAGCAGAAATAAGGCAATAACGATCGCCGCATGAACATTCAGCACCTGCAGCAAAATAAACACGATCACGAACAGGATAATGCCGAGCGTCTTGCCCAGTCCTTTGACGGCCTTTTCCCCGAATTCATATGCCATTACGCCAAGCATCACGGCAATTACTGGTACAACCGCAGCGATCATGCCCTGAATGATCTTGGAATTACTCAGATAGGCCACTGCCGACAGCAGCAGGATCATGGCGATGGAGGAAGGCAGAATATGCGCGATAACCGCCAGGATGGCGCCGGGAATACCTTTGCCGCGGTAGCCCAGATAGGCGGCCATCTTGGTGGCAATCGGACCGGGTAGTGCATTGCCGAGCGCCAGAATCTCGCCAAATTCATCATCGCTGATCCAGCGGTAGCGGGTAACCGCCTCATACCGGAACAGCGGCATCACCGAAGGTCCGCCGCCGTAGCCGAGCACGCCGGTACGGATCATCGCCCAGCTCAGCTCACTGTAGGTGGCCTGCCTGTAAGCGGGAGTGTCGCCGGGCTGCGAAGAGTTGGGAGGAGCATGTGTATTCATATCGTTATAACCTCATTCCCATCCGGCTCTTGTAGCGGGTGATCAGCACCTGACAGTCCACGCTCATGATTCCCGGCATATTGTATAATTTCTCCCGCAGAAATGTCTCCATTTCCTGATTGTCCTTGAACAGCCCATGCATATGCAGCTTGCTCGGCCCGGTCATATGGTAGAGACTGGTGACAAAAGGCTCCTCGGCGAGCCGGTCGGCAGTCTCGTGCAGATGCTTAGGTTCCACCTCCACGTTAAAAAAAGCGGAGACGGATATGCCGATTTTGGCCGGATTGATAACCGCGGCAAAGCGTTCGATTGTTCCATTCTCCATCAGTGCGTTGACCCGCGCCTGTACAGCGACCCGGGATAATCCGATATCCTTGGCCAGATCGGTATAGGATATGCGTCCATTCTGGTTTAGAATAGCAATAATCTTGCGGTCAATATCATCAATATGATTCTCCTGCATGCCGCCGGAGGATTTGGATTGACTCATTATATTCACTCCCTGATTGTTGTGCTGTCGGAGACACGTTATACGCTGATTGCCGAACAGCAGATATATGGTGAACAACTTTCTTTTTGAACGAAAAATAATACTTTTAATTACAATATGAATAAATATATAATGTTTAAAAATCGTTTTCAATATCAAAATGAAATAATGCTTACGTTTTTCATCATGCGGCCTTGCTGCCGCTTACCGACTTTAAGGGAGGAATCCGTATGACGTCTGACTGGAATGCATTTGTAAATGAGCAGTTTGAACTTGCGGCAAGCAGCAGTAAGGGAACGCTGGCCGGATTAAGCTTTGGGGTAAAGGATGTATTCGCGCTGGAAGGATACGCTTCCGGTGCCGGCAATCCGGACTGGCTGCGCACTCATCCGCCAGCCGAATATACGGCTCCGGCGATTCTGTCTCTGCTGAATGCGGGAGCCGTGCTGCGCGGCACCACACATACGGATGAGCTGATGTACAGCCTGAACGGACAAAATGTACATTACGGCACACCGGTTAATCCGCGGGCAAAGGACCGCATTCCGGGCGGTTCCTCCAGCGGCTCTGCGGTTGCTGTCGCTGCCGGTCTGCGTGACTTTGCCATTGGCACAGATACGGGAGGGTCGGTACGGATTCCTTCCTCGTACTGCGGCATTTACGGCATGCGTCCCACACATGACGCGATATCCCTGGAAGGCGTGATTCCGCTGGCTGCCGGTTTTGACACGGTGGGCTGGATGGCGAATACGGCAGAGCTGCTGCATGATGTCGGTCAGGTGCTGCTCGCGGAAGATCCGCTGCAGTCTGCGCCGGATCCGAATCATTATTTTCAGAAGATATATTTCCCTCGTGAAGCCTGGGATCTCGCCGAAGCGGATACGAAGGAACTGCTGCTGGCTGCAGCGCATGATCTGTTGTCCCGGCTGGCAGAGCAGTCAGTGGCGGAGAAGTGGATATCGATTGCTCCGGAAGGGCTGGCAGCCTGGATGACCGCCTTTCGCAGGGTGCAGGCCATTCAGATCTGGAAGCAGCATCGGGAGTGGATCGAAGAGGTGCAGCCGGTGTTCGCCGAGGATATTGCCGGACGTTTCGCCTGGGCAAGCACACTGAAGCGTGAGGAACAGGGCGAAGCATTTACACGGATGGATGAAGTGCGGGAATCGCTGCGATCGCTGCTGGGTACCGAAGGGCTGATGATTGTACCAACTGCTACTGGCCCTGCGCCATCGCTGCATATTCAGGGCGAAGACAGTGAGCGCCGCCGTTCGCAGACGATGCAGCTGTCCTCCATTGCCGGTCTGGCGGGTCTGCCGCAGATTACGATTCCGGCAGGTACGATCGACGGTGCGCCTGTCGGGCTGTCCGTGATTGCCGGAGTACATCAGGATCTGCGTTTGCTTCAGTGGGTGCGTCAGGGTGCAATTATCACTTCCTGAATGCAGTACACCTGCCAGGCTCAACAACAGAAACAGAACGAACCGATCACCATAAAAAGGCTGCTGCAGTATGATCTGTGGCAGCCTTTTTATAGTAACTTTTCGCAGTGCACAGAAGAATGAGAAATACTGTAATTGGTCTGGTCTCTTTGGACACCGGGTCTTTTTGCTCTTTTGGCCGGAGAGTGGAAAAGCATTCCTTTAATAAGATGAAGAACATGTAACTGATCATAAAAGATATCCGGTTATAATGGAGAAGGTCTGTACGGATGAACCATTTTTCGGAAAAGACCGTAATTATACATGGGTTCCCCAGCCTGCCGCCAATCGGTAATGATTCGGCGGAATGCCCGGGAATACCGTTTGTATGAAAGGCTGGATACGATGCTTGTTAATCTGCTGAATAATCTAACATTAATGACCACTTTTTTGTTCCTGTGCAATCTTTTGCTCAATAAGATTCAGGAAAGTATTCCTCAATACAGCCGCGTCTTTCCTTATATTGCCGGGACTCTGCTCGGTTTGCTCGGGATCGGACTGATGTTTTCGAGTGTCAGTACACCTGGTGGTTTTTATCTGGATCTGCGTACGCTGGCGATTATTAGCGCAGTCTATATGTCCGGTCGTCTGGCAGGGCTGATCAGTCTGATCATTTTGCTGCTGGGCCGCTTTCTGCTGGTGGATACAAGCAACACGGCAGGACTGCTTGTTGGCATATCCATGCTGATTCTGGCTTTTATACTTTCGAGTCTGCTGTTTGACGGCAAGCATAACCAATCGTTACAGCGCTGGACCATTATTGTGGGCGGAAGCATGATTCTTCCCGGCTTGCCGGTGTATATGATGTATGAGGGCAATATTGTACTGCCTTTTTTGCTGGTGATGTTTGTGTATACGCTGGGCGGATTGTTTACATATCTGCTGCTGACCTATCTGAGCCGCTCCAACCGTTCGATTTATCTGCTCAAGGAAACGGCCAGCCGCGATTACCTGACCGGGCTGCATAATCCGCGCGCTTTCGAGGCGATTTTTGAGCAGAAGGTACTTCATGCCATGCGTACTGAAGAGCCGTTTGCCCTGCTGATGATGGATATTGACCATTTCAAATCCGTTAATGATACGTACGGGCACAGTGCTGGGGACGCGGTGCTGGCAGAGATGGGGGAGCTGCTGCATCATTTTGTCCGTTCTTCGGACGATTGTGCCCGCAAAGGCGGAGAAGAATTCGTCGTGCTGCTGCACTGCTGCAACCACAGCCAGGCGAGTCAGGCGGCAGAGCGTCTGCGCCAGCAGATTGAACAGCATGTCTTTCCGCTTCCGGATGGGCAGCAGCTGCGGATTACGGCTTCGATCGGGGTATCCGTTTTCCCGGACAGATCGGCCGAGGAACTGCTGGATCAGGCGGATCAGGCACTCTACCGGGCCAAGGGCGAAGGACGTAATAGGGTATGTGCAGCCTGGATATGAAGCAGGTGAATGGTCGCCTGCTTGAATTTTGACAGGCAATCAGCCGAAGCGGGATAATAGATGTAGAAACAAGTAAAATACAAGGAGGTGAACCGAAGTCTAGCGTTAGACTTTGGGAAACGATGAAAATTACAGATACTATGGAAGTCATTGAATTCAAGCTGGAAGTCGGAGGCCATGAGATAGTGATTCATCCGATCGTTATTTATGAAGAAGGTCAGGCGGTACTGATCGATACTGGATTCCCGGGAAGCTACGAGATGCTGATGCAGCATATTGATCCGGCGTACCCGGTTAACACGGTTATACTGACCCATCAGGATCTGGATCATATCGGTACACTGCCACAGCTGCTGGCAGCGGCAAATGGCGGACTGAAGGTCTATGCCCATACCGGGGATCAGCCTGCAATCGACGGCAGGGCTCCTTTTCTCAAAGCTTCACCGGAGCGTCTGGATATGATGCTGTCAGCTCTGCCTCAGCCGGAGCAAGATGCTTTTCGCTCGGTCTTCTCGCCGGAAACTCCCGGTAATGTCACCCATACGCTGCATGGCGGGGAGCTGCTTCCATTTGCAGGCGGTCTGCAGGTGATTGCTACGCCCGGCCATACACCGGGACATATCAGTCTGTACCATCCATCCAGCAAAACGCTGATCACAGCAGATGCCATGGTCGTGGAGGATGGTCAGCTGATGGGACCTGTACCACAGCATACTCTTAATATGGAGCAGGCGATCCAGTCGCTGAATGCTTTCCGCAATCTGGATGTGGAGACGGTCGTATGTTACCATGGCGGATTGTTCCGCGGGGATCTGCAGCAGCGGCTGGATGAGCTGGTGCATTCTTCATGAACAGCCCGTCCCGCTGGCTAAGCTGGGGATATACCCTGCTGCTGGCACTGCTGGGCGGTCTGCTGTTCACATGGCTTCATCTGCCTGTACCATGGCTGCTCGGCCCGATGATCCTGGTCTTTATCGGGTCCAGGATCTTCCGGCGATTGCAGCTGGATTGGCCGGCAGCCATACGGGATGCAGGGACCATTATCGTCGGTTACTCGCTGGGCCTGTCGCTGACCTTTTCCACGCTATCCCGGATCGGGCAGCAGCTGCCGTCAATGATTGTGATGACGGTGCTGCTGCTTTTGTTTTCAGCGGCAACCGCCTATCTCATCTCCCGCTGGACAGGGATTTCCTTTCCGACGGTATTGATTGGCAGTATTCCGGGTGGACTCACCCAGATGGTACTGCTGGCACAGGAAATCAAAGGGATTGATCTGACGGTGGTTACCTTTTTACAGGTATCGAGGCTGATGATGATTGTGATCTTTGTGCCGCTGCTTATTTTCAGTCCGCTGTTCGGTGTGGATCTGAATGCGGTGACAGAGGCGATCACCCATACTTCTCCTGGCTGGTCATCGCTGCCGCCGACAATCTGGCTGTTTGCGATAGTATGTCCGGTCGCGGCAGTGATCGGCAAACGATTCCACTTCCCGACCGCCTATATGCTGCTGCCGATGATCGTCACGGCCGGAATTCAGCTCTGCGGCATTCCGGGTCCGGCACTGCCGGCGTCCCTGCTGGATGCGGCCCAGCTGATGATCGGCAGCTCGATTGGGCTGATGCTGCATCCCGAACAGCTCGAACGCAAACTGCAGATGATTCTGCTCGCGGTCGGCAGCGGAGCAGTACTGTTGATCTTTGCCTGCGTCATGACGGTGATTCTGATCCAGTGGCATCATCTGACCCCGGCGACTGCGCTGCTGAGTATGGCTCCTGGCGGCATGGATCAGATGGGCATTATCGCTCATGAGGTGAGTGCGGATATTGCCACGGTGAGCTGCTATCAGCTGTTCCGTACGCTGCTCATTTTCCTGGCGGTGCCGGCTGTTTTACGCATGGTGTTCCGTAAGATATCCCTGCGTGGATGATTCATCCCCTCACAGAATCGGTATTAATTAGAGAATGCACATGCCCGCTCTACGACGATATGTACAAGAGCAGGCCAATACGGATTGGAGAGGGGAATCATCATGTCGGTAACCGATAATCAGGTATGGATGTACATTGGTACATACGCAGGCAAGGAAGAGGCCGGTATTCATGTGGCTGTGATGAATCAGGAGACAGGGGAGCTGCGCATCGTCTCGGAGATCAGTGGGGCGGAGAACCCGTCGTATCTGGCGCTGTCCGCAGACGGCAAGTATCTGTATGCTGCCTGTGAGATCGATGAAGGGGAAATTACAGCTTACTCGATCGACGAACAGACCCATGAGCTGCATCTGCTGGATCGCAAGCCAACCGGCGGCGGTGCGCCATGTTATGTGCAGCTGACGCCGGATGGACGTTATCTGCTGGCTGCCAACTATACCGGTAAAAATGCCAACCTTTTCCCGGTACAGGAAGACGGCAATCTGGGTGCAATGAGCGGTGAAGTGCATCATGAGGGCAGTGGCGCCCATCCGGAACGCCAGGATGCGCCGCATCTGCATTCCGCGGTATCCTCGCTGGACAGCCAGATGGCCTATGTATCCGATCTGGGATTGGATCAGATTGTAAGCTACCGCATCGAGAATGATCAGCTGGTCAAGGTGGGAGTGACCGAGCTGCCTGCGCAGTCGGGTCCCCGTCACCTGGTCTTTCATCCGAACGGTCAGCTGGCCTATGGCATCAACGAGCTGAACAGTACCGTTACTTCCTATGCCCGCAATGTCGAGAACGGTGTACTGGAGATTCTCGGTACGGTATCGACACTGCCGGAGGACTTCCAGGGGGAAAATACGGGTGGGGATATTCGCCTATCCCTGTGCGGCCGTTATGTGTACGCCTCCAACCGTGGACATGACAGCCTCGTGCATTACAATATCGATGAGCAGTCCGGTGAGCTGACACCTGTCGAATGGGTATCGGTCAAAGGCCAGACCCCGCGCAACTTTGCCGTAGTGCCCGGCGGGTACGTACTCGTCTGCAATCAGGACAGCAATAATATTGTCCAGTTTGCCATGGAGCCCGATACCGGCCGCCTGACGCCTACCGGCCAGGAACTTACCCTGAATCGTCCGGTATGCCTGATGGCGGATATCAATGAGGTCGAAGGCTGATCAGTAGAAATCATCGTATGCGATGAACAGGTTTTCTTTTATATATTCCATAAATTAAAATAAAAACGGTGCAGTTCCCTGGATAACCACAACCGGTTGTCCAGAGGTTCTGCACCGTTTTTTATTCATATTCTCCGGCATAAGGGCGTTCCTTGCGCTTGGGCTCCCGGGTCAGACGATATCCGGCCGCATACATCAGAATCTGCACAACCAGCACATACGGTGCAGCCATCAAGCCCAGTAAATGCAGCAGTGTCAGCGCACCTATCACCAGTGCCGCCATGACAAAGGAAGCCCGCCGTCCGCTCTCCCGGAACTCCGCGCACATCACGCCATACAGCAGCAGCAGCGCGCCGGTACAGGACACAAACCGCAGTACCGCGAATAACGGTGCAGGCGGTCCGAGCCCGGCAGCTTCCTGCAGATCGTCTGTCAGCTGCCAGCAGAACAGCAGCTCTACAATGAGTGCGGCAAATGGCAGCAGCGGACGCAGCGTCATCCAGAAGAGCATTCCCCAGCGTGGATGTTCACCGCGCGTAAGCAGCCCGGCACGCTCGCGGGTCAGTCGGCTGATCTCCATTTCCAGTGTCCGGTAGAGCAGCAGCATGGACTGTCGGTCCTGCCGCTCCATATACTCGTCGATCCGCTTCAGCAGTTCAGCGGAAGCATACGGCGCTGCCTTGCAGCTCAGGATGACCGCAGTTAGGCTCTGATCTTCGGCAGTACGTGGTTTTCCCGAAGAAATCCCCAGCGCTGAGGCAGGCATAACAACAGCCGGATACAATCGTCCGGCTGCTTGGGTAAAGTAATCCAGGCTGGATTGAATCCGGCGCATTCGTTCCCGCTCCATACTGATCCGCTGTCTGGCGGACAAGCCGTATGTCAGGGAGAGAACTGCCAATCCGGCAAGAAGGACAATGACAAGCAGCGCCGGATTATGTTGAAGAAAGGTCCATTCCAGTGATCCCACCCGATTCACTCCTTCATTGATCGATTAATACGATAATCTATTCATGCTGATAATATCACTATTACACAAGAAAGGGTGGGAGACAAGACAGGTTCCATTCAGTAACGGCGATAACGATCCGTGCTGCGGGTTCCGGTTACAGCAATCGATTCGATCAGCAGTAGGATGGCCGCGATACAGTGCATGATCCAGCCGAGGAACGGAATCCAGGCCAGTGCGGAAGTAATGACACCAAATGCGTTCCCGAACGGCGAGCGTCCCAGACGTACAGCCAGCACCAGCGCAACCAGATGCAGAACAAAGGCGATAAACAGCGGCGAATATCCATAGGAGATCACGAATGTACCTCCGATGATCGGAATCGCCATCAGTGCCTCCAGTGCAAAGGTAATCCATTTTAATACAGGCAATGCGGATGACATAATATCAGCTTCCTTTCTTGGAATAGTCATAGCCAACCGGCAGTATCATAAATATGTTTACTCTTACTTCTATATAAACGAAAAATACACTTTTGAGTTTCACAACCATCACATATTGCTGCGGTAGCGATCCAATCAGACGATTGTGCAGTTGTCACCCGACATGTATCCATAAAAAGCACGGTTTATCGTCACCATTGCATAATCAATATTGGTTTTGCGCAAATTGCTGGTATACTAAACTATGGACTGGAATTGTAATAATTATAAATAGACAATTATTCATATAAATGGGAACCTGATCTCTGTATCAGAACTGCCAGCAGGAAAGGAGGAATCCAGATGGCTTACAACAGCCGTTTTGCCGTAGCGATTCATACACTGTCATTGCTTGATTCCACAGAAGGGCGTATCACTTCGGAGATGATCGCAGGCAGCGTCAATACCAATCCGGTGGTGATCCGCCGTATGATTAGCCAGTTAACCAAATCAGGACTGCTGCGTACCCAGCCGGGGGTGGCCGGTGCACAGCTGACGCGTCCGGCTGACGAGATTACGCTGCTCGATATTTACCGGGCGACGCAGAATGATACGCGGGATGAGTTATTTGCGATTCATGATAATCCCAATCCCAACTGCGATGTGGGACGTAATATCCAGCAGGAACTGGAGCAGGTATTTGCCCGGGCCCAGCGTGCGATGGAGCATGAATTGGAACAGATTACCCTGCGCCAGATAACGACCGATCTTCAGCAGATGGAAGAGGTCCGCCAGGCGATCCAGCGTTGATACTGAATCATCAGCGGCTGCTCAGGGTATGTAAAAGACAGAAACAGGCATAACCTGTCATGACGGAAAGGATGGATGAATGATGAAAGTAATTATTATCGGTGCAACAGGCACTATTGGACAGCGTCTCGTACAGGAGGGACTGCGCCGCAAATACGAAGTGACCGCTGCGACACGTGATTCTTCCAAAATCGATCAGAACACCGAGCGTCTGCACGGTATCCGCATGGATGTGATGGACCCGGCAAGCGTGGAGGCGGCTGTAGCCGGACATGATGTGGTCATCAACGCATTTGGTCCACAGTTCGGGCAGGAATCCGACCTGCCGGAAGCAGCACGCTCTATTGTGGAAGGCATGAAAAATGCCGGTGTTTCGCGTCTGGTAATTGTCGGCGGTGCAGGCAGTCTGGAAGTAGCACCAGGCGTGCGCCTGATGGACACACCTGATTTCCCGGCAGAGATCAAGCCGCTGGCGCTGGCTCATGTAGAAGCTTATGAGGTCTATCGTCACAGCGATCTCGACTGGACCTATGTCAGCCCGGCCAGCTGGATTGAACCGGGCAAGCGCACAGGCAATTTCCGCATCGGTACGACCCGCCTGGTCACAGACGATGATGGAGCAAGCCGCATTTCGGCCGAAGATTACGCAGCAGCACTGTTTGACGAGGTGGAAGATCCACAGTTTATCCACGACCGCTTTACGGTAGCTTATTGATCCAAGGGTTGATTAGCGAAGGGTAAGGCTAACCGAGTACCAATTCAAGTGAATACTTTAGCTAATGATAAGCGACCTTTATCTGTTCTTAAATTAGATAAAGGTCGCTTATTTGTCGTATATAAAATGTCAGCTAGATGTTTTCAATGAAATAGGAACAATGCTTCCTTATTATTATGTCACTTATTAAATATATATGTATATATTGTTTACACAATAGATTATATTTGGTAAGTATTCACAGATTAATTGAAGGAGAGATAATGCTTGAAAAAGAAATTGTTCAACTCATTGTTAGCAGCTTTCTTGGTTTGTTCCTCAACCCCTCTTTTTGTACACTCTACATTTGCGGCTTCTATAGACGGAGCAGAAGCCCAGCTATCGTCTAATGAGTCAGATACTAAAACATTAGGAGTCTTTACTACCATTCCAGATGAAGCCGAACTGCAACGGCAGGAACAATATGAATTAGATTCTCCCGTAGCCTGGGAAGTGGATCAAGATGGAAACAAGAAAGAAGTCCCTTATATTGTGCCCAACAATCCTAATCTCATTCATTCTAATTCCTTTAGTGATGCCAATTATACATATGTATTTGAGGGCTGGGCACTTTCAGATCATAAGCAGGATCCTAAACGTTTCTTTGTGGATAAGATCACGGTTGAAAATAGAACATCAAGCCCGCTGCCTTTGAAGTATATCCAGCAAAACTCAGTTACGTCCAGCTGGGAGGTAGGTGCCAATATCCAAGCAGAAGCTGAATTAAAGGTTAAGTTTTTAGCGAGTTTGAAAGCTACTTTAGGAGGAACTTTTAACAAGTCGAAAACCACTTCCTCAAGTACAACAGTGGAAGCAGGTCCACAGAATGTAAAGCCTGGGTATTCTGCTAGTTATACTAAATACAGAAGTGGTGGCTATGGCAAAGGTCAGGCCAGTTGGAGAAAATATCCTAAAAATTCCGCCTCTTGGGTTGGTATGTACTATACTGGTGAATCAGGCTGGGCTGTTAACGAGAATGCGACTACAATTACATTAAATGAATATAAATTATAATTGTTGATGATAAAAACGATCAAATCTATTATCAATTTGCTGATTATAATGGTGCTGTTGATTGGATGTAACAAAGAACCCCAGCCCGTACCTGTCAATCCAACTGTACAATCGACAAAAAGCGAATCTGCAAGTGAACCGCTACTAAATTACAATGATTACAATCAGTTGTTTACAAAGATGGTTGTTGATATGAATCTCCGAGATCATGTTCAGGTAGACAAAACAACATCTGTAAATATCGTCGCTATTGAGCCTGAGTATTCTTTTGGAAAGCGGAAGTATCTCACCGCAGATGGAGAACAATCCGCTACAACTACCCAGCGCAGAATTATTTACAAAGAGAAGCAAGCAGATGTTTATACATTGATTGATGTTATTTATACTGACCATTCGATGGGAAAAGACATGATTTACTGGCCGACACAATCATTGGATATTTACCAAAAGCAAAACAAATTGAAGAAATATGATCAATGCATGCTTGCCTATAATAATGTTCTTATTAACATTACACGTATCTCCAAGAATAAACCGCTTGAGCTGGCCGGAATGCAGCATACTATTGAATCTGTGACTGATTATTTAAGTCATTATAAAAACAATTAACAGGCAGGATGTTTTTTGAATTTGCAATATTCCGTCCAGTACAGATAACAAAATATCGACGTTAACCCTTTTCCTATAAGCTCCTGGAAAAGGGTTTTTGTTTTCGCTTTACTATCTGTTAACGACATGTTGTGACAAAATGGGAAATAATGTATTTTTTAACTAAGCGAGCCGAATTTTTGTATAACTATAAATACGGTTATATAGTAAGAGAAAGTCTTACACGGTGAATCAGGAGAGGAGCAGAACCCATGTACATTGTAACCGCGCAGCAGATGCGTGATCTGGACCAGTATACGATAGAGCAGCTCGGTATTCCGGCGATGTCCCTGATGGAGAGTGCGGGAAAAGCGATTGCGGAGGAAGTGATCGCCTGGTGCGGTGGACATCAGGATGCGCAGGCGGATGTACCGCGTGGACGGGCACTGACCAATGAAGGCGGCATCCGCAGCGACGAAAAGGCGATTCCGGGCCGTTCTCGCCAGCACTGGCTCGTACTTGTAGGCAAGGGAAACAACGGCGGAGATGGACTGGTCGCCGCCCGTTATCTGGCGGATGCAGGACTGGCAGTCACACTGCTGTATGCAGGCGATCCGCAGGAGCTGACAGGAGATGCCGCTGCCCAGCGAGATGCGGCGCAGCGTTCCGGGATTCCACATCTGATCTGGAATGACGAGTGGAATCTGCAGCCGCAGTCTGGAAATAACGAACAGAAAACGATACCAACCAGCCCGGCAGCAGCGAATGCCGAACCTACCGGACAATCCCCAAATCACTGGACGGCATATAGCGGTATCATCGATGCCCTGCTCGGTACAGGCAGCCAGGGAGAACCGCGTGAACCCTATGCGTCCATCATCCGGTCGGCCAATGCGTCAGGCAAACCGATCATCGCCGCCGATATTCCAAGCGGTTTGAACGCAGATACAGGTGAAGTGGCGGAGAACTGCATCCGGGCGAAAGTAACGGTCTGCCTCGCTTTTCTCAAGCAGGGGCTGACCCAGTATCCCGGTGCCGGAGCAGCAGGCGAAGTGGTCGTACGCTCTATCGGGATTCCGCGCGCAGCTGCCCGCCAAGCCGAACTGCGCACCCATCTTATTACCGATGACGTACTGCGTGATGTGCTGCAGATCGACACCAGCCGTGCCCGGGCGATCGACGGACACAAAGGCACCTATGGTCATGTCATGGTCGTGGGCGGCAGCATGAATATGAGCGGCGCCGGATTGATGGCTTCCCGCTCCGCACTACGGATCGGCAGCGGACTGGTTACATGGGCGCTGCCGGAGCAGCTGATGAAGCATATGGTCGGACATGTGCCCGAGCTGATGATGGCACCTGCTTCACAGGACCCGGATGGACAGTGGACAGCAGATACAGCCCATACGATTATGAAGCAGGCGGCCAAAGCGGACGTGCTGGCCATCGGTCCGGGTCTGGGCCGGTTTGAAAAGGATGGCGAGTGGCTGCATACCCTGTGGAAAGAGACCGAGCAGCCATGGGTGCTGGATGCAGACGGACTGAATATATTATCCGAAGCGGATGGACTCTCCCGCTGGCCGCACCGAAAGGCAGATACGGTACTGACTCCGCATCCGGGGGAAATGGCCCGCCTGGCCGGTGTATCCACAGCCGATATTCAGCGTGACCGGATCGGCATCGCCCGCGAGTTTGCCAGAAAGCATGGCGTCGTGCTCGTGCTCAAGGGCGCCCGTACGATTGTGGCTTCGCCGCACGGGGACATACTGGTCAATACGACCGGTCATCCTGGCATGGCTACCGGTGGATCGGGAGATGTACTGACTGGTGTTATCTCAGGACTGATGGCTCAAGGATGGAGTGGATGGCAGGCTGCCGCTTTTGGCGTACATCTGCATGGACATGCCGGAGAAGAGGCTGCCCGCAAACGGTCAGGCAATCCGGCTTCCCTGTTGGCCGGTGATATTATTGAGTCTCTTTAGTTCCATTTTAGTTTCATTTTTATTCTGAATATGACCTCTATTTCCGGTTCCGGAGCACAAACAGCAGAACAAATATAACTGCAGCTATTAAGATACTGCAAATACGGAAAATCCCCTTGTCCGACTGGAATAACGTCGCGGACAGGGGGATTTTTTATTTGTATCAGATTTTGAATGTATTAACAGCAGAATGCAGACGATCGGCGAGCTGTGCGAGATCCTGGGAAGAGCTGGCGGTCTGCTCACAGGCCGAAGCCACTTCTTCGGTAGCCGAAGCGATCTCGTTGACTGAATTCATCACCTCAACCGATTGGGCACTCTGCTCTTCGCTGGCTGCGGCGATACCGTTGATCTTCATCGCGGAATCACTGACCCGGCTCACAATATCCGTAAAGGATTCACTCGTGTGCAGCGAGTGCTGGGCATTGCGTTCAACTGTATCCAGCGTCTGTTTCATATTGGACTGCATGGAGCGGATAATACCGGTGATTTCTTTGGTGGCTGCGCTGCTGCGCTCGGCCAGCTTGCGTACTTCATCGGCGACGACAGCGAATCCAAGTCCCTGTTCGCCTGCGCGTGCCGCTTCAATAGCCGCATTGAGAGCGAGCAGGTTGGTCTGATTGGCAATATCGTCGATTACTTCAATAATGTCGCCGATCTGATTGGAGTCTTTCTCCAGATTGCACATCTGCTGGTTCATTTCCTGCATGCCATTCGCGGATTGAGCGACAATTTCGCCGCCTTTTTGCGCTTTATTGACCGTATTGTTGGACAATTCGGCTGCTTCTTCGGCACTGTGGGCCACATCATCAATTGCGACGGACATGTCCTTGAACAGCTGGGCGATAGATTGGGCATATTGAGACTGGTTGGCGCTGCTGCCGGCAATCTCCTGGGTACTTGCGGAGATTTCTTCAGAAGTGGACGCTACCGTCTGAGCGGAATCCACAATTTCGGATACCAGTACATTCAGTCGTTCGGTCATCTCATTGGCTGCAGCAGCGAGCTGGCCGATTTCATCTTTGCCGGTGAGTGTGGAGCGTTCACGCAGATCACCGGAAGCGACCTTTTGGAGCAGCCCGGCAATATTCTTGAGTGGAGCGCTGATCATGCGAGAGATTGCGGTTCCGAGCAGCAGGCAGAACAGGAAAGCAACTGCAATCCAGATCGTTGTCCACAGCTTGGCGCTATCAAATACACTGTCGGCAGTAGTATAGGCTTCTTTGGCCACCTGGGCATTCAGTTCATTCAGCTTGGCGATGCTGTTATACATATCGGTTCCGGCAGGGACGACTTCGGTTTGCACAAAGCGCTGGAACTGCGCAGGCGAAGCATCCTGTGCCAGGGTTACGGCGCGATTATAAAGCGCATAATACTTGGTCCATAAAGCATCAAAATTTTGCAGTTCTGCACTTTCCGCTGCAATTAGTGGCGTATTACGGTATTTATCCATATTCTCAGTCACCGTGCTGATCAGACCGGGAATGGTATCCAGTACCTTTTGCTTGTCTTCTCTGCTGCTGCTGAGGGCGATATCACGGGAAGCTACGCGCATTTTCTGAAGAGAGAGTTCGGCGGCAGACAGGGCTTGCATAGAGACAAGGTTGTTTGTATATAGACTATCGACGCTGTTCTTCATTACGTTCTGATTGTTCAGTCCATAGAATCCTATGGCAGCAACGATAAGAGCCACAAAAATAAAGGCACTGATCAATTTGGTGAATGTTTTGAAATTACCGGCTAGTCGCATAAAATTCACTCCAATGTATTGTAGTGTGAGCGTCTTGCAGAGTGTATGTAACACATGTATTCAAATTATACAATGACCTATAATAATTTTCTATAATTTGAAATATAATCCATATATAGCTCTGAAACGCCCACCTGATTAAGTTTACATGTCTATTATTTCGTCCATAATTTCAAAATTATAATAGATAATTCAAAATAATGGGAAATTAATTAGTGAATCTATGTATGTAAGGTTTATCAAAATTTTTATACAAAAAAAGAGCGAAGCTCCAAATGGAGACTTCACTCTTGGCAGGGCTGCAGGGATAAGCATTCACTCTGGTAATAGTCAGATATGCCATACACCAGAATCAACATATTGCCCATCAATTGCAGCCGGACGATGGTATCGGGTTTACAGATCTTCTTTGATTTCTTGTTTTACTTCTTTTACCGCATTCTCATCTTCCGTGATCGTTACTTTACTGGACAGGAACCAGCCAGCCAGTGCGATAGCGACGAGGACCACGTAGAAGCTGAGCTTCCAGATGGAGTTTTCCGGGAAATGCTCAGGCAGGATAGCGAGAGCCGGATGCGCCAGTGTAATAACGGTCAGCTTGATACCGACCCAACCGACGATTACGAATGCAGCGACTTCCAGGCCCGGACGTTCCTGCAGCAGTCTGACGAAGAACGAAGCGGCAAAACGCATAATGATCAATCCGATCAGACCACCCAGGAAGATGACGATAAATTGTCCGCCATCCAGTCCGCCGATCGGTGGAAGTCCACTTGCCGGCAGAGCTACTGCCAGCGCTACCGCTGCCAGAATCGAATCGACGGCAAAAGCGATATCCGCAACTTCAACCTTGA
Source organism: Paenibacillus wulumuqiensis (assembly GCF_000971965.1). GTDB lineage: Bacteria > Bacillota > Bacilli > Paenibacillales > Paenibacillaceae > Saccharibacillus > Saccharibacillus wulumuqiensis. The sequence continues at coordinate 71,276 of NZ_KQ040795.1, read as the reverse complement.
ATACGGTCATCCAGAAACCAGACTGCTTTTTCGGATTGGCTATAGGGCCTTTGTCCTCGGCAGCTTCCTCGGTTCCAGCCCGTTTGGAGATAATCGTACGGACGATATGATTGATGGAAATGTACAACAGATAAAGAGCACCGATCGCCTGAACCTGCCATACATCGACGAGGAAGGAGATCAGGAACAAGGAGCCGAAGCGGAAGATAAAGGCTCCGAACAATCCATAAAACAAAGCTTTCTTTCGCTGGTCTTCCGGTAAATGTTTTACCATGATCGCCAGTACGAGCGCGTTATCTGCGGCCAACAGACCTTCCAGCGCAATCAATACGAGTAATACCCAGCCATACTCTAACAACAAAGCTGCATCCATGAGACTCCTCCTAAAATATAGTATATTCCGGTCAGATGACTGAACCGTGTATTAAAAAAGACCTTTACCACAAAGGTAAAGGTCTCCCAAAAAATAGCGGGTCTTCACCAATTTGTGGTAAAGGTCTCGCTAACAATGTTTGTTAATCATTGCCAGGCAGAACCGGGGTTATTCACCCGTAATGACGACTGTGCCTGTACAGCTACTCCCCTTTAACAGGAATAGAATTATGAAGTTAATACCGGTAAAGGAGCCCGATAAAACAATAAATTTCTTTTGCAAATTCAATCTGCATTAAGGAAATCATATGCAATTCAATCGCAAAAGTCAATCTTTTTTATTTCCAGTATTATTCTGATATAGAAAAAAATACACAATCATGACCGCTGCCAAATTCAAATCACATGGTGATCGGCTGACCACTGATCAAGCTGCGGGCAATATCAATAATGCGCTGATTGCTACTTCCGCGATAGAGCAGGGAGACATCCCGCTGCTGCTGAACAAAGCGACCATCTATCAATACGTCGCATAATTGCAAAAGTTTCATATATTCAGGAGAAGTGTGTTGAATTATTTCTTCCCATGTATATCCGCTGTAGATCCAGATGGAGAAATCCGGCAAAGCTGCACGAACACGAGACACAAATCTGGACACTTCTGCCGCAGAGAAAAAAGGATCACCACCAGCAATAGTAAGGCCGCTGAGCAGTGGATTGTCCGCTATTTCCTCGATAATCTGCTGCTGGAGCTCCGCAGTAAATGGCTTGCCCGCTTGAAAAGACCATGTATGCGGGCTGAAGCAGCCGGGACAGCGGTGAGTGCATCCACTGATAAAGACAACAGCCCGCAGCCCCGGCCCTTCGTTGATCGACTCGGGAATATAACCGCAAATATTCATCAGCTGTGCTTCAGTCGGTCGCGTACTTCAGCCTGCTTGGCCGGATTGAACCGGGTCTGGTAATCGCCGGTCAGATACCCGGTCACCCGGCGCAGTCGTGCGATATGGACTTCCTGTTCGGAAGCACCGCAGTCCGGACAATGTGAACCGATGATGCCTTCATGCCCGCAGGCGGTACAGCGGTCAATCGGATGATTGATGCTGAAATAGCTGATATCGCAGGACAGCGCATACTGGATAATCCGGGTCATTGCTTCCGGATTATGGCGGGCATTGCCATCCAGTTCGATATAGGAGATGGCGCCGGCATTGCAATAATGGTGGAAAGGCGCCTCCAACCGGATTTTGCGGGCAGCGGTGACCGGATAATAGACCGGGATATGGAACGAATTGGTGTAATACTCCCGGTCGGTCACGCCTTCGATAGATCCGTACAGCTGGCGATCGTTTTGCACGAATTTGCCGGATAATCCTTCGGCAGGTGTCGCCATCAGCGAGAAGTTCAGATTGTGGCGTTCACTCAGCGCATCACAGGCTTCGCGCATATAGGCAATCAGGGAGAGGGCGCGCTCGTATACCTGCTCGTCTTCGCCATGATGGACGCCATAGAGAGCCTTCATGCATTCGGCCAGACCGATAAATCCGATCGACAGCGTACCATGCTTGAGACAGTCGCCCACCTGATCGTCCGGCTGCAGCTGGTCTCCGCCTTCCCATACCCCTTCACGCATCATAAAGTCGGATGCCTTGGCAGGCTGCATGGCCTGAATCCGGTAACGGTGCAGCAGTCCCTCGGCGGCAACCGCGATACATTCATCCAGTGCGCGGTAGAATCCCTGCTCATCCGGTACAGCCGTGTCCGATGGACGGGAGGAAGAAGCGGTACCGGCGAGCCTGATGCTGCCATGAATGCTGTCTGCCTGCTGTCTGGTGACGGGATTGTGGTCAGCGGCAGATCCGGTCTGGCGGTAAATGCCGTGATCGATCCCGAGCTTCACCAGATTAATCGTATTAAACGAAAGATTACCTTTGCCGGACAGGTGATTGCGTCCGAACCGGTCAGCTACGACCCGTGTGCGGCAGCCCATGGTGGCAAACTCGGTATCCGGCTCTCCAGGAATCATGTATTCCGCATTGAGCGGTGCATCCAGATTGGCGAAGTTCGGATACAGCCGCCGGGAGGAGCACTCCACTGCCTGCAGGAACAGGTCATAGTTGGGATCACCCGGCTGCTGATTGATGCCCTGCTTGCATTTGAAGATCTGGATCGGGAAAATCGGTGTCTCTCCATGGCCCAGTCCACGCACGGTAGCAGCCAGCAGACTCTGCACAATCAATCTTCCTTCAAGCGATGTACAGGTGCCATAGTTGATGCTGGTAAATGGAATCTGGCCACCGCCCCGGCTGGACATCGTGTTGAGGTTGTGAATCAGGCTCTCTGCCGCCTGATACGTCTCTGTACGGGTCTCTTCGACCGCATATGCATATGCCTGTGGGTAATCTGCAGCCAGCTGCTCATCGCCCATGGCGGCCTGTAGAATCAATGCTTCCAGATTTTCTGCAAGATCGGAAGCACTGCCTGTTGTCGGTGCAAAATAGCGCAGTCCTTTGCGCAGATGCTTGCGGAAGGAGCGGGTTACATAGGGAGCGAGATCATAGTCCAGCTTATTGGCAGCCACGCCGCCGTACTGGGCATTTTGCTGGCACTGGAAAATAATCGCCACCTGTGCCATGGCGGTCATGATGGAATTGGGAGTACGCAGACTGCCGTTCCCGCTGCTGAATCCGTCCCGCAGCAATTTCTCAAAAGGGATAAAGATACAGTTGGTCGTTCCCAGTGCATAATGATCGAGGTCATGAATATAGATGCGGTTCTGCCGAACAGCCTGCAGTACAGGTTCAGGCAGTACATTCTGACGGGTATACCAGCGGGCATATTCGCTGCCGAGACGGCTCATTTTGCCGGAGAAACTGTCTCCGTTCAGGTTGGCATTTTCTCTGGCGGACTCATGTTCGCCGTGAATAATATGATCTCCCAGCTCTGCAAGCGGCAGCAGATGGGCATATGAATCCGAAGGGGCAGCAGCCGATCTAACCGGCTGAGGAGCGGAGGAAGGTCGCAATATGGTCATAAATCATCATCCTTTCCCGATATAAGTGTGCAATCCGGTCTGCTGGCTCTGAGGGCAGCAGAAGTTCACCTTATTCTATATATAGATGCATATATGATGATATGACCCAATATATTGACAAATGCAGCGAAAAAAGCATTGCTGAAAATGGAGATTGCATGACAGGAAAAAGGCAAATATGTGAAGTCTGCAGATGTGACAGCGAAGCGCGGGTAGGCAGCCTGTTCATCTGGGGCCAAGACAGGTGAATACCTCTTCGGCAGCAGGCGCGGTTGGAAAGGGGACATAACAGGTTTAATATAAGAGAATAAACGTATTTCACCTGAGGAGGAGATTATATGGCAATTGCAGAAGTAACGGTTATTCCGATCGGAACAGGCAGTACAAGTCTGAGTGCGTATGTAGCGCAGATGCAGCGCGTGCTGAACAGCCAGCAGGGAATTACTTTTCAATTAACACCGATGAGCACGATTATCGAGGGAGACATCAAGGATGTGATGCAGGCGATTCTGGCGCTGCATGAGTGTCCGTTTGACGAGGGAGCAGGACGTGTATCCACTTCCGTCAAGATCGACGACCGGCGGGATCACCCGACATCCGCCCAGTACAAAATCGAGTCGGTTCGGCAGAAACTGGCTGATTCCTGAGCAAAATGGAGCAGGATCAAGACCTTTTCAATAGGGCACGGCAAAATTAATGCGATTTTTAGGTGCACTTCATGAACCTTTAAGATAACCCGGTTATAGTAAATGCATACCCCTTTTGAATATATATAAACGACTTGAACGCCATGGACTGCGACCGTGGCGTTCACTTTTTTTGCCCAATATTATAAAAGAAGATACCTAAAAAGCGAAAATTAATGTTTCTTTCAGGTTTCTCTCAGGTTATTTTAAGATGAGCAGGCTACAATGTCTGTAATAACCCCTTTTGAATTACTATATCTTGGACTCCATCAGCTGCGAATGATGGAGTCCCTTTTTTTGTTCTGTGATCAAATTCCGCTTTTGGAAGTGTGTTGGGTGGTTGTCGGAGCCGACTGGGTACCGATGAACCATTGAACGAAAAAGACGATCACCGCAAAACCAGCGTACCCGATTACCCCGCCCGTCGTATTGAGCATCAAATCATCCACATCGAATATGCCCATGCCCGTCAACAGCTGTGTTACCTCATAAGCAAGGCTGAGAAGAAAAGATAGCGGCAGTACCAGAACAGCCGATAATAACCGGCGCTTCAGCAGTACAGGAATGAAGATTCCCAGCGGAATAAAGGCGAGTACATTACCGATCAGCTGGATAGAGGTGTGCGATGGATGCAGGGATAGTCTGCTCCAGTCTCTTGAAATTTCCTGGAAAGGTATCAGATTAACCGTTCGCGTATAGATCAAATCGGGCTGCTGCAGCCATGCCAACAGCTGTATTTTGACCATGCCGGGATCGATGGGGCTTCCCTTGAACAAAATCATTCGGGTCAGCAGATACAGGTAAATGACGAGCAGGATAAGCGGAACGATCCCGAAGGTACTCTTCGCAGGGCTGCTGCGCGGTGTAGGATGATTCATGTAGGACTCCTCTCCTGGCATATGGCCGTTATTTTTTGGCGGTCACAATAATTCCTTCTCTATTATCTCCGGATATTTCGTAAGAACCCTGCAGCGGGGCATAAATCGTCGTGTTAGGTGCGGCATGGTAATAGCGGATATGATACTCATGACCATCCAGCTCGACCGCAATTTCTTGCTGTTCTTTTAGAAAATCAAGGTATTGTTCGAGCACCATATTCTGTTTGTACATAATGGCGCTATGCGGGAGTCCCACATACCGAAAATGCCATGGTTCGTATTGAATACCTGTAATATCAACCTTGTCTTTCGGATACCGCAAAATGAAGCCATATTTCCACGCGTTTTGCTCCAGCCATTTTCCTTCCGGCGCTTCGTTCATCGTTGTTAGAGTGGAGCCGATATCAAGAGACAATCCGAAGTTATGCTCGCTGTGACCGGCAGGAAGTGCATAGTCGGCTCCCTTTTCCCGGTACAGCTCGTCCTGCTTGTCCCAATTACGGTAGCCGCTGCTCAAAAGGAAGGAATGGACGCCTTCTTTGGCAGCCGCTGCGGTCATCTTCTGGAACTGCTCTGTCGCCTGCCGGGACAGCATAATTTTCCGATCCAGTAACCCGTAGTGTTGCTCCGGATCAGTCTGCTTGGCAACAACTGCAATATCGTTCTTGACGCCTTCCGGGTGGATCGGATACTGATTGTTGATCAGCAATAAGTTCCCCTGATGTACCAGACTCTCTATATTTTTGGTTACAGGGACGGTATAGTTCCAACCGTCCTGCTGTGTATTTTCCGTATCAATGGATAACCATTCCCTGTGCTGAATCCATACGGCTGTTGCGGCGGCAATGATACAACAGAGCAACAGGATGCCTAACGCAAAAAACCACTTTTTCTTCATCCGTGTTCCCCTCCTCTGTATACTATCCAGAATAGGGGAAAGGGATTAAAGAAAAAGTGGGGCATTTTTAAAGTTTTTCTTAAATTTCATATCGAAACTCATGACAATGCGGGCAGGCGCACCTCGAACAGGGTACGTACAACATTGCTCTGGACCGAAATGGTGCCATCGTGCTGCTCCACAATATTGCGGGCGATAAATAGTCCGAGTCCTGTTCCGCCTTCCTGCGGAGTACGTGCCCGATCAGCCGTATAATACATATCAAAAATGTAAGGCAGATCCTCGGGAGGAATATGTCCTCCGTAATTGATCACTTGAATAACGATCTGATCCTCTTCCCGTGATCCATGAATATCCACATATACTCCATCTTTGCCATGACGCGAAGCGTTCATTAACAGATTCTCGAATACGCGGGCCAGCAGCTCGCCATCACCGGAGACGACCAGGTCGGCATCCAGCTTCACACGGGTGATCAGATGATTTTTCTCAAAGACAGGATACATTTCCTCGTTCATCTGTTTGAGCAGTTCGCTCAGATTGAGCTGCGTTTTCTGTACGGTCAGCATGCCATAGTTCATGCGGGTAATCTCAAACAAGTTATCGATCAATTTCTCCAGGCGTCTGGATTTGGTAAAGGCGATCGTTGTAAAGTGCCGTACCTGCTCTTCGGTCAGCTGATCGTCCTTCATCAGCAGATCGAGATAGCCCAGTACCGAGGTCAGCGGGGTTCGCAGATCATGTGCAAGATTGACAACAAGCTGATCTTTGCTGTTTTCGGCAAAATCTCCCCGTTCGATTGCCTGCTGCAGCTTCTCGCTCGCCAGATTCACATCTTCGGCAATCATGCCCAGCTCGTCCCGGGAAGAAATCTGTACCCGATGCTGAAAATCCCCATTTGCCAAATGGCTGATGCCTGCGGAGATATCCCTGAAGTAGGCGGCATACGGCTTGGTAAACCAGAAGAAAAACAAAATGGCGAGCGGAATAAACAGCAGCAGGAAAAAATAAATATCCCCGATATTTCTCATAAAATGGCGGTATTGGGCAAGAGGATCTTCCGCCCGTACGCCCGAATAATAGGCCTGCAGCAGTTTGTAGACGCCATAGGTGATGGCGCCGGAAGCGAGCATGCTTAAGCCCAGCAGCAGGATCATGGTCGTGCGGAAACTTCTTTGTTTAGTCATTGAACGTGTACCCCACGCCCCAGATCGTCTTGATAAATTTGTTCTTGTCCAGATCTTCCCCGAGCTTTTTGCGGAGGGTGCGAATATGGACCATTACCGTATTGCCGCTCTCGTAATAGGTCTCTCCCCACACCTGTTCGAAAATGCTTTCTGCGCTGAATACCTGTTTGCTGTGGCTGGCGAGAAGATACAGAATATCGAATTCCTTGCGCGTCAGCTCCAGCGGTCTGCCGTAGAGTGTCACACTGTGCTGATCCGGCATAATGATCAACCCGCCCTTTTCCAATATGCTACGCTGCGCAGGCGCAGACTGGTTGAACTGCAGAGAGCGCCGCAGCTGGGAATTGACCCGTGCCACCAGCTCCATCGGATTGAACGGCTTGGTCATATAATCGTCTGCCCCTGTAATCAGGCCCGTAATTTTATCCATATCCGATGTTTTGGCACTCAGGAAAATGATCGGCATATGATGATGTTCCCTGATTCTGCGGGTGACTTCATAGCCGTCCATGCCAGGCATCATGATATCGAGTACCGCCAGATCGATCGCCTGCGTCTGAACGGCATCCAGTGCGGACTGCCCATCCAGTGCCTTGACGGTCCGATATCCTTCCTTTTGCAGATGCAAAGCGACCAGATCGGCGATCTCTGCTTCATCATCGGCAATCAGAATCGTAATTCGCTTCATGATGCATTTCACCCCTGTATATGATGGTATCAAAGCACGATCTATTTTGAATGTAACAGATACGACGCGGAAAGCAAACTGTCCGCCTCAATTATGAAAGGAGGGGACAGAAGAGAGGGGTGACAACGCATTATAACCCCATAAATTGGACGATCCCCGGCAGAAACACTGTGTGAGTGATTCCGCCGGGGATCTTGGTATTGCGTCTTATGTTTGATTTTACTGAATGCCATAAGCCGTTATGCAGCTTACGAGCCATATGTGAATTGCTTCATGCTCAACAATTTGTGTATTGATGTCGCCGGATTTTGCGGATGGCATGTTGGGATGCCGTGTGGTGCAAAATGTACTGCTTTAGTTACAGAGTCAGATTGCGTAGATCTGCTCTCCGGTGTTCATATGGCTGCTTAACTGCAGCTATCGTTAACCCGTTAACCCCGTGTGCGGTGAAAGTGAAATGTGTAGACGGGGACGGTTTTGGTTCGCTTGCTTTGTGTATACAGAGGCAACCTGTTATAAAATGGTCTGTGTCTGCATACGTTGAATCCAAAACAACAAAAGCCCTACCTCTCTTCTGTCCTTGCGGCTCCGATGACCGCGCCAGTGTGAATCAGATCGTCAAATTTCAAATGTGTTGGGATAAAAAAGAAATTTGGGATGATTCCGGCAGCACCCGGAAAAATTTGCGAAGGATAAAACCGAGGGTTAAAAACAACTCTTCTATCATATAACAGATTGAAGTGAAAGTCAAATAATTACAGTATAACCTGTATTATTAAATAATAATTCTGTAAAAGCTATGAGAGCTATGAAAGTTATGGAAGTTGTAAAAGCTGTAAAGTTATTTTATTCCCACTAAAAAGACACTCCCCGCAGAGAGTGCCTGTTTTACCGAGCGAAATAGGATGTTCAAAAACAGACCTGCTCCGAATAATCAGAGAACAAGCAGGATATCGGGAGAATACCAATTAGTAGCGTTTGTACAATGTCACCAGTCCATTTTCATAAACAAGTGTCCAGTCGAGCGTATCCGCTACCCATGATGCAGGAACGAGCACATGACCATCCCGGGAAATGATCGGCGCATCCGCTCTCATCTCCATATTGTCGACTCTGTAACGGCTGCTGTTATCCCAGAATTCGTAACGGGCGAGCCCGGTGTCCAGCCAAGTCGTACCTGTGGCTGCATCGTAGGATACGGTCGCGCCATCCATGCTGTCGGCCAGATCGCGCAGCGGAATATAGGCTACATTGTTATACACCGTAGCCTCGGTATCCACCGGTTCGGATAGTCCGTTAACCATATACATATCGCTGCCAACCGTAAACTGAATAACTTTGGTCTGCAGCTCCGGATTCTGGTCAGCGGTCGTCTCGGCGGCAAAAGCACCGGCAGCAGGCAGCAGCAGGGAGAGGGACAGAGCAGGGACGATCCATTTTCTGAGTTTCATATGCACAGCTCCTTTTCAAATCATGGGATTGGAAAAGCCTTGGAAAACATGGCAGCATGAAAAATAATATGGACAGCAGTACGCTTTCTTGATCAATCATTAATTAATAAACCCGGCATAAACCGCTCAATCAGCTTTTAACATAAAAAGATACAATTTTGTAAACTTTTATAATATATTTTGCATGCAAAAGCCCTGACCGCTATAACAAGCAGTCAGGGCTGTAAGGGCGTGACAGGGAACGATGGTATTCGATCCTGATCGCCGTAGTATGAATATGAAGAATGGGCGGATTAGTACGTTTTGGTAAGAGTGATCATACCGTTATCGTAAGTCAGATTCCATTCAAAGTTGTCTGCGAACCAGCGAACCGGTACAAGTACATGTCCATTTCTGGAGATGACCATGTCGTTCATGCCTTTACGCATGTTGTCGACTTTGTATACTTTGGAGTTCGCCCAGAACTCATAACGCTGGATACCTGTGTCGAGCCATGTTGTGGAAGTAGCTCTATCATAGGAAACTCTCATGTTGGCGTTGTTGGCGAGGTAGCGCAGCGGTACATATGTAGTACCCATGTATTCGACAGGCATGATGCTCATGCTCATGGATTGACCATTAACCATGTACATTTTGCTGCCCAGATTGAACTGGATAGCTCTTGTCTTCAGCTCAGGGTTGTAATCTGCAGTTGTTCCTTCGGCAGCGAATGCGCCAGCAGCCGGCAGTAACAGGGAAAGTCCAAGAACAGGTGCGATCAGTTTTCTCATTTTCATAGTGTATTGCTCCTTTGTCTAATGTATTATTCTGTCTGTACCTGATGAGTAAAATCAAAGCGCTATCATGAGGTTGGAGTAGTCAAGTGGATCTTTCGGTCTTTGCCGGCCGTGCTGGTCTATTGGAGCCAGGGCGGAGAGCCCGGAGATCAAGTTTGTTACCTTGCTGTCTATGTATTGTATAAACCTATTAAGGAGTAGTTAATCAGATAGTACCAAAAAAGGTGGATTTATACGCTTACTGCTATGTAAGACCTAAGCCTATGGGGATGGTTTCCAGTTTGGCGGAACAGGAAGAATATAGCCGTAGTGCCGGTATCAGCAAAAGCAAGCAGGCAAACCACATAAAATTAAGGAACCAAATGACTATGTAAAATGACTGCGTGCGATTATGGTTATCTGTTCCAAGACGGTAAAATTGCCTTGCAGGGAAAGGATTTTGGTCAGAAAAGCATAGGAGGAACGGCTGGAAACGAAAACGTTTACTCAAAAATAAGGATGATAAAAGAGGGCTGTCAGGCGTTCAACGACAAAAAATAAATATTGCAAAAAGTCATCCATCGCAATATTTCCTGCGAACGCTATAATATAAGGGAATGGGAAAGGAGCCCTTGGATGAATGACATAACTGATGATAGAGAACTCATGCGGCGTATTGCCGAAAAGGACACCGATGCATTGGAGCATGTATACGACCGTTATGAGCGGGCTGTATACTCATTTGCCTATCGTATCGTTCATGACACGATGACTGCGGAAGAGGTTGTTCAGGAATTATTTCTCAGAGTATGGAATAACGCGGAACGTTATGACCGGAGCCAGGGGAAACTCTCGACATGGATGTTCACTATTACGCGTAATATAGCAGTAGACATGCTGCGGCGCAAAGCCTCCCGTGCTACAACTGATCCGTCCGGTGACGAAGCACTTCAGGTATTACCGGATACGAAAACGAATGTACAGGAGCAGGTATCGCTGAACTGGGAACGAGAGCGTATACGCGAAGCCATGATGGAACTCCGGGAGGAGCAGCAGCAGGTGATTGAGTCGATCTATTTCCAGGGACTGACTCAGCATGAAGTATCTGAAAAGTTCAGCATTCCGCTTGGAACCGTGAAGAGCAGGGTACGCCTTGCCATACGGCAGCTTCATAACAAGCTTGCTGAAGCGGTAAAGGGGGGAAACGCATATGAGTAACGATTACAAAAAAAGCGATATGATGGATATGGTCGAAATGTATGTGCTCGGCGGTCTGGATCGTGAAGAAAAGGAGCGGTTTGAAGCATATATGACACAGGATGACGATTGCCGTACAGCTGTAGAAGAGCTTCTGGATATTATCGGTTTCCTTCCGCTGACTTCCGAGATTGTGGAGCCGCCGCAGGGCATGAGAAACCGTGTTCTGGAACGGGTACTGGGCAGCAGTAACGAGGCAGGCAGCAGCAGCGCAGCCGAGGGTACGCCGATGGCCTACCGGGATGCCGTACCCAGCACGATACCGGCAGCGATACAAAAGGAGGCTGCGCGGCCGTCGACCGCTGCATCAGTGGCACAAGACCGGCAGCGATCAGATTCCGGCGCAAAACCAAAAGCAGGTATATTCTGGCGTGCCACAGCAGCCATAACGGCAGCAGCAGCGATTATTGCAGGCTTGTATGCCGGTAACCTGCAGGGGCAAGTTCAGGATCTGCAGCAGCAGCTCGCGATTGCGGATAGTCAGAAGGACAGTCTGCAGGGGCAGCTGGCGACCGTCTCGATGCCGACGCAGGGAGCGCGCGTGGATGAAGCGGTCAAGCTGAGTCCGGCAGCCAAGGATATTGTGGCACAGGGACTGGCTACGATCGTCATTGATGACAAAGGTACGCATCTGCTGGTACAGGCGGATAATCTGCCGAAGCTCCAGGGCAAGCAAGCTTTCCAGGTATGGCTCATTAAGGGCGATGTCAAACAGAGCGCCGGAACCTTCTGGGCAAGTAATGGCAAAGGCGCGATGTACTATACCTTTGAACCGGAGGGATATGATACAGTAGCCATTACGCTGGAGCCGGATGAGAAGGGCAGCCAGCCGCGCGGGCCGGTTATTCTCGCAGCCAGCATTCAGGATCAAGGTTAATTGAATAACCTGCCGAGCAGGTGGTCCATGGTAAAAAAGCAGCGTATCCTGTCAGGATACGCTGCTTTTGCTGTGTTCAGGGTTATAATTCGCATTTGATGTTCAGGAAGCGCCGGATGAATCCGGAACCCGTTCACCGGTGAACAGGCGGCGGATATCTTCACGTTTGGCTTTTGGACCGAGCAGATAGACCTTGTCTCCGGGCAGCAGAACGGTATCTCCACGAGGTGTGACAATCTCTTCATTGCGCAGTACGGCGGTAATCAGTACACTTGGCGGCAGATCAATCTCCTGCAGCTCGCGGTGGATCATCCGGCTGCGGCTGGTCAGCGTCATATGGGTAATCTCGGATGTGGTGCGCCCGGTAGCGACCAGCTCCAGAATCGACGGCTGCTGATCCAGCACCTTCTCGGTCAGTCCGAGCCGCTCGGCGAGCGGAGCGATCGTCGTTCCCTGAATGAGCGTGGAAGTCAGCACAATAAAGAACACAACGTTAAAGAACAGCTGTCCATGCTCGACGCCGGCCAGCAGCGGGTACGTAGCGAGTACGATCGGTACGGCTCCGCGCAGCCCCGCCCAGGACAGCAGTGTCTTCTCTCGGAAGGAGAACTGACTGAACAGGAGGGAGAGCAGCACGCCGACCGGACGGGCGACAATGATCAGCAGCAGCGACAGAGCCAAACCCTGCCAGATGATAGAGATTAGCTGATCGGTAAATACGAGCAGACCGAGCAGGACAAACATCAGAATTTGCATAATCCAGCCGAAGCCCTGATTGAACTGTAGAATCGTTCGGCGGTAGGTCAGATCGGAATTACCCATTACAAGCGCCATTACATAGACGCCGAGAAAGCCACTGGCATGCGTCAGCGAACTCACGCCATAGGTGAATAGTGCGCTGGACACAGCAAGCACGGGATAGAGACTGGACGTCTCAAAATCGATTTTATTAATCAGGAAGACAGCCAGCTTGCCGCAGATAATCCCCAGCACCAGACCAAATCCCATTTCCCAGACAAAAGACAAGATCTCGCCCCATACACTGGTCTCCGGGTTGTTCAGCAGCTCGATAAACATTAGCGTCAGGAAAACCGCCATCGGATCATTACTGCCGGATTCCACTTCCAGGGTAGAGGTGAGCTTTTTGCGTACATTCTTGTTGCCGAGGACGGAGAAGACGGCCGCTGCATCGGTTGAGCCGACGATGGAGCCGAACAGCATGCCCTCCAGCAGACTGACACCGAGGATCAGATGGGCGAAATAGCCGATAATAAAGGCCGTCAGCAGTACTCCGATCGTCGCCAGCGACAGGGCAGGCCGAATGACCGGCTTGATCAGCTTCATATCGGTCTGCATACCACCCTCGAACAGGATGATGACCAGCGCCAAGACGCCAAACCACTGGGTAATAAACGCATTGTCATAATAAATAAAACGGCCGAGAATCATCCCGGCTACGATAAAGAAGACGAGTGCAGGCATGCCAAAGCGCGAAGAAAACTTGGTCGAGAGGACGCCGAGCAGCAGCAGTGTACCAAGCAGCAGGATGAGATTACTGGTAAGATCGATAGCTTGCATAAATTGCCCCCTCCAGAAAATATTAATATGTAAATAACTACCAAAATAAATTGTGCACAATAAAAATGAGGTTTGGCATCAACTTTTAACGAATGAAATCCGAAATAAAGAAGTAGGTTAGGATGATCATGGATCGAAGCAAAATCGAAGGAAAACCCAATACTTTCCCTACACTATGTAATCCAAATGAATCGTAAATGAAACGGAACATATGCCTTGTAACCGCAGGCAAAAGCTTGAGAAATGAGGAGACATCAGTGAATGAATATCGAAAATTTCTCCGTCAGGTATTATTTAACTATATTCTTGGATCGTTAATCGCGGTCATGGTGGTCGGCGGTCTGCTCGTATGGAATACGGTTGATGCGTCGGTCATGCAGAACGTGCGCATGGTGAGCATTATGCTGGTCGCATTTATGATTATGCTGATTGTGGAAGGTATGGTATTCCGCAGGCATATTCAGCCGATTCGCGAGGCCATGCGTGAAGAGAGACCTACGGAAGAGCAGCTGGAGCGGGCATATACGCAGCTGCACCGCTTCCCCAAATTGTCGATATACCGGATTATGCTGCCGCACTTTCTGGGTCTGACGATCCCGTCGATCATCCTGTTCGTGATTGCTATTCGTTATGAATGGATCATGATGCCGGGATACTATCTGTGGATCGGTATTGCGGGGGCGCTGATGGTTGCCAGCATGCATGCTTTTATTGAATTTTTCCTGACGTCCTCGGCGATCCGACCGATGCTGATCGCGGTCAAGGAACGGCTCAAAGCCCTTTATGGCAAAGAAACGCTGCTGCTGGGCAAAATTCACCTGACGGTTCGTAGGAAGTTCCAGCTGAGCATTTTCCTGATCGGGGTATTCCCGATTATGCTGTTCAGTCTGGCCGCACAGATTCGTCTGCAGGAAATGACAGGTATCGAAGCTTCGGAATACTGGAGTTGGGCCGGTCTCGTGATTGTCGTCAGTATCGCTTTTAGTATTGTGGGCGCACTGCTGCTCGCCCGTGATGTGGAGCATCCGATCAACAATCTGTACAATGCGATGTCCCGGATCAAGGATGGCGATTTTAGCGCGGATGCACTTGATTATTATTCGGATGATTTCTCCCTGCTGATCTCGGGATTCAACCATATGGTACAGGGACTCAAAATGCGGGACGAACGCAATCAGCTGCTGCTGGACAGTTATTTTGCCACGCTGGCGGCAGCGCTGGATGCCCGTGATCCGTATACGGCAGGTCATTCTCTGCGTGTGGCCGATTATGCGGTAACGATCGGCAAGCGTGCCGGACTCTGTGCCTACGACCTGGATCAGCTGCGCAAAACGGCGCTGCTGCACGATATCGGCAAAATCGGCGTCCAGGACTCCGTCCTGCTCAAGGATGGCAAGCTGACCGATGAAGAATTCGACCAGATCAAAAAGCACCCGGAAATGGGCGAAAGCATCCTGCGTCAGGTGGAGCCTGCGGATGCGATGCGTCCCTATCTGCCGGGCGTGCGCTCCCATCATGAGCGGTTTGACGGACGCGGGTATCCGGATGGTCTCGAAGGCTATCATATTCCGTTGTTCGGCCGTATTATTGCGGTAGCGGACGCTTTTGACGCGATGACCTCAGACCGTCCGTACCGTAAAGGCATGCCCAAAGTCAAAGCGATCTCCATTCTGGAAGAAGGACGGGGCACCCAGTGGGACCCGCAGCTGGCGACGCTGTTTATCGAGCATTATTACAGCACCCAGGAAGCCAGACCGGCTGCTCCCGACACCGACAGCATCCATGTTCCACGCAAAGAAAAAGACCTGATCTTATGATCAGGCCTCGGCCTACAGTGTATATGCTGCAGGTTTTTTTTATGGAATCATTTTGGTTTTTTTGGCTTTCTCGGCCATTTTCTCGGTTAACGGACCGAGCGGCTTTTTGAACAGCAGGGCGAACAGGATGAACAGCAGCATGAAGATGATCAGATACCATATATCCTTGTACACCGTCGTCATCAGCATCCCGCCGACCGTCTCGCGCAGCAGTTCGACCGCATAGGTGAACGGGAACCATGGATGCAGATGCTGGAAGAATGTACCGGTCATGCTGACCGGGAAGGTACCGCCCGAGCTGGAGAACTGAAGCACCAGCAGAATAATGGCCAGACCTTTCCCGATATTGCCAAATACGGACACGAGCGTGTACACCATCGTGACGAACACCATACTGATCAGCATGCTCATCGTCACGAACCATACCGGGTCCACCACATAAGCTTTGAGGATAAACAGATCGCCCATCGAGATAACAAATGCCTGCACCAAACCAATCGTCATAAAGGTAAACAGACGGCCAAAGTACACCTGATACGGACGGAAGCGGCGCTCCGGATTGTCGACTTCGGCTTTGAACATGGAGATCAGCAGCATGCCGCCGACCCAGATCGACAGGGTCGTATAGAACGGTGACATCGATGAACCGTAGTTCGGAATCGGATAGGTACGCACCTGCTTCAGATCGACAGGGCTGGAGAGGAAGTCACTCTCCTGCTGAATATCGCCTTTGAGCCATTTGATAATCTGGGACAGTTCACTATCGCTGTTTTTAAGCAGCCGTACTTTGTCGGCTGCACTGCGAACGGATTTCTCCAGACCCGGCAGGTCGTTGCGGACAAAGTCGCCGACTTTGTGTACGGCCTTTTCCGCTTCCGGCAGTTTATTCTGAATCAGGTCGGTAATTTTGTTCAGCTCGCGCTCAGCACGGGGCAGATCATTGCGGACAAAGTCTGCCGCCTGATGAACTTTATCTTCAATGCCGGGCAGATCATGATTTACGAAATTGGCGGCTTTGTTGACCACCTCGGTAAACTGGGACATCCGGCTCTGGATCAGCTCATTGGCGTCATGCAGTTTCTGCCGAATCTGCGGCAGGTCCTGCTTGAGCAGTCCAAGCTCTTCCTGGCCGAACTGTACGCCGCTCTGGGCATCGTTCAGCACGGCTTCCACATCGGGTAGGGTAGCCTGCGCGGTGTGCAGCACATCCGCCGCATCACGGGCAGCTGTCTTGAGATTATCCAGTCCGCGATTAATGTCCGGTACGATCTCGGCGTCATAGATGGAGATAATATCACCGAGTGTATCGCTCGCCTCGGTCGACAGCTGGCGCAGATTGTCCAGAATCTCGCGAGCCGGCTGCTGTCCATTTTCAATCGCCTGACGGATGCTGCGCACGAGTGTAATCTGGCGTTCCATCAGATTATGCACATTATCCAGCCGGCTGATCATCCGATCCAACGGATGGTTCGGCAGCACGTTATTGATCCGGCTCAGCAGATCGGTCGTACGCTCCAGAATGGCTGCGCCGCGGGAGAGCCGCTGATCTAGAAACGATAGCGTATCGATCGCTGTCTGTGGATCGATATCCGCATTTTGCACAGCATCGACCAGCTGTGTCGTCGCATCGGCGGTCTGCTGGAGCAGCACCAGATTCTGGCGGATGACCGGAGCGATCGAGTCAAAGGCCCCATCATTTTCATCCAGGAAGGTATTCACCCGGTCGGCAAATTCGGTACCGATATCCGTAATTTCCTTGACCTTGGGCAGTGCCTGCTGGGCCGTACTGATAATATTCGCCAGCTTGTCCGCATCTTCAATCGCCTGATTCAGCGCATCCTCGACTTTGTAGAAATTCCGGTCCAGTTCACCGACTTTGTCGGCAGCATTCTGAATTTCAGGCAGCCGCTTTTGCAGCAGCAGAATCTGGTCACCGGCTTCGCGGATTTTCGGCAGATTGTCCTCGACTTTGAGGATCATATCGCCGGCTTTCTCGATATCGGGAATGCGCTTTTGCAGCTCGACGATTTTCTGGGCCTGCGCATTGATCTGCGGCAGCTTTTTCTCCAGTTGCAGCGCCTGATCGGCAAACTGGTTAATCTCCGGCAGCCTTGATTCCAGCGTCAGAATCTTGTTCTCGATATTGCGGATCGTCGGCAGCTCTTCTTCCAGCTTGATGCCGGCTTCCTGCATTTTGGTCAGCACCGCTTCGCTGGCGGTGCTGACAAATTCCTCGCTGATCTGCTGGGTTAGCGTGGTGGCCCCTTTGTCCGTAATCTTGGGAGCGATAGCACTGATCTTCTCATTAACCGTATACAGAATCTGCGGCTTTACCGGCTTATCGGTCAGAATACTGCCGATTTTCTCGGAAAAGTCGGACGGAATCAGCAGCGTCGCATAATAATCCCCATTATCCAGACCTTTCTGTGCCTGGGCACGATCGACAAATGTCCATCCCAGCGTATGGTTCTTTTTGAGATTATCGATCACCTGATCGCCAACATTAACTTCTTTGTCCTGAATGGTCGTGCCTTTGTCTTCATTGGTAACGGCAATAATAATTCCCGATGTGTTGCTGTACGGGTCCCACATCGCCTTGATATTGAACCAGGCATAGACAGAAGGCAGCAGCATAATCGCAATCACGAGCAGAATTCCTGTCGATACGCTGAATAGATTTTTCCAGTCGGTTTTGTAAATTTCCCATATATTTTTCATAAAATGATTCTAACCACCCGATACATAATATTCAAATCTGCAGCATGTCTTATTACCCTGAAATAAGGGAGCTGCGCGATATAAGTCAATAAACATTCTACAGCAGGGATGGAACTTGCCAAAAAGGGAGCATGCTGCTGGATTGAAAGCGTCGGAAGCGGGTACGAGAGGGGAAAGGTGAAGCCTATGAATCGGTACCCCGGTGATCAAATAGGGGGTACGGCATCAAGGGTAAAAGAGTAAGTTGCAAAGATACAGATGCGAAAATAATTGAGGCTGTGAGGTAGTATCATGCTCTGGCTGCCGGTTCTCGGCAAAATAGAGTGCTAACCCCAAATTATTTAGGTAACCTATCTAATTATACTGCAATTATGCTCGTATTGCACGGATCATTGCATAATGTTGCAGAATATTCATGAATGACATTAAGCCAGTAACCTGTTGCCTTCCAGCCACACTCCGCTTAGCGGGAAGTGGCTGAATGGCGAAAACGGGCATAGGCAATCCCCAAAATAATGACCATAATGACAATCGGAATCCAGATACCGAGCAGAGTATGAGATTCTTCAATCAGCGCTGCGACTACAGCTCCCGCTCCATAAATGACGACTGCAGCGAAGCGTAGCACCGTGTCTGTAGAGAGCCGGCGTCTCTGATCTGCAGAAGAACGTCCGAACCACTGGCGCATATGGGTGACCAGATCCTCGATCACACTGGCAAGATTATTGGTAAGTACGGTCGTCGAGATCCCGGCGACAGCCAGCTTGCGGGCCATGGTTGTCTGCATTCCCATCGTCAAGCTGAGCAGGATGATCAACGTATACTCCATCGCAGGCACCAGCGGAGCGGAGGACAGCCAGGCAAACAGCAGGAAAAAGACCAGCTGCACCGAAATGATCATCGTCATCCGGGAAGACCAGACCGATCCGGGATGGGAGCGTCCAAGGAAAAGAGTACCTGCCGCATTGCCGATAATAAAGCCGACAAAAGCAGCACCCGAGCGCATCAGCGAGACGGTGTGCAGATGACCGAGCGCCATCCCCATAATGATAATGTTACCGGTCATATTGGCCGTAAATACATGCCCCAGCTGCAGATAACCGATTACATCCACGATGCCGGATACCATGCAGAGCAGCAAAATAATCAGATTGCGGTAAAATGTGGATTGCATAAACAAACTCCTTTTCAAACGTTGTTATCGATCATTAATCATACTATAAATGGAGCATGAGGTTCGACAGATTCTTCTTTTTATAAATATGTAATATTTACCAAATGGCAATTTTTAATCAAAACCTCTTGCCAGAATTCCAAAAGTACGTTAAGATTACTTTGCATGTAACTACGACATAGATGGCACATAATATAAAGGGCGGCTGTAGAATCCTGATTAAGGAGACTACAGCCGCCTGTTTTTATTTGTCCTTTTTGAGCTGTTTTTTTGCTTATTTAAAATGTATTTAAACCAAACATGATTCCAAGGTGAGTATACGTTTTCTACAGAGGCAGCAGTGCGACCTGATCACGCTGGCCGACCGTCTGTACCATCTGCTCCCAGGCATCCGGCTTCTGCGCCAGTACAGCGTAGTAGCGGCGCAGGAACTTCTCGATCAGCGCGCCCGGCAGGGAATGCACGGATGGATCATAGGACAGGAAGCACAGATCCAGCTCGGATACCGCTTCACCATCATTATTCCACGACGGATGCACATAGGTGAAATCCAGACGTCGGTAGCCGAGATGCGCCAGCACTTCACGGCGTACGAACGGGTCCATCGGCTTTACACTGCCAAATTCATGACGCTCGGCACGATAGGGATCGTAGATCTCTGCGAACATGCCGGATAGTTCCTTGCCAGCCGCTGCAGCGACTTCCCGCAGATCCGCCTGACGATGCTGAGCCAGAAACGGTCCGATGCCCAGTCCCGGCTCCCCGATAATCGTAAAATCGGTCATGGCGACATTATCGTCCTCATAGTAACGGTATTCGGTCGCACCAACCACGTTACCTTCATGCACAGCAACGAAGACACGGATGCCCGGATCTTCCAGAGGCTCGCGCCACAGCTCGAACTCCAGCACTTCTTCCGGCGGGAAAATGCGTCCCATCAATTTGTGCATATCGGCGAACAAAGGATCATCAATATGAGTAATGCGTACATAATCCATCTTTTAACTTCCTCCCTGATTGGCTGCCGGTGGCAGCGGATTTTTCCATTCCATTAATACCGCATGGTTGAGCGATTCCTCATCATCCAGATAATCGGCAATCACCGTCAGCGGCGTCCTGCCGCATCGCATCAGAAAAGAAATGACCGGATCATACAGATCGCCGCGGGTGACACGCTCGACATACTGCTGTGGAGTACAGCTGTCCGCTACACGGTGATAGCCGGGCATCCGGCCTGCCCCAAGCAGACGCTGCAGCCCGAGCGAGGCTGTCACTTCATACATCGACTGCATCAGCAGCTTGCCGAGCCCCCACTGACGGTAATCGGGGTGCACACATAGATCAGCGACATACAGTGTATCTCCGTCAGGCTGATGATTGCGTATATAACCGTGATCCGTAATCTCTTCCCATGTATGCTCCGGGTGCTGCTCGTCAAAATTGATCAGCAGACTGGTCATCGAACCTGCGATCACTCCATCAATCTCCACGCACAGCGCTCCCTGGGGGAATCGGCTGATATGCTCCTGCAGCTGCTCTTCATTCCACCACAGTTCCGCCGGGTAGGGAGGCGGGAAGGCAGCAGCCTGAATCTCGATCAGCCGCTCAAAATCCTTTGCCATATAAGAGCGTATAACAGCAGGATATGGGCGCTGTTCATGGAATACATAACAGGACTTCTCATACTGACTTGCTCGCTGAGACAGCGAATTCATGCTCTTCAGCTCCAATCGGTGTAGAGATCGGTACGGCGGTCGCGCCAGGTAGTGACCGAGCCTTTTTCCCTTACTTTGTAGAGCAGTTCCAGATCCAGGTCAGCGGTAATGATCATATCGTCATTAATCTCACCTTCGGCGAGAATGCCGCGCGGCGGGAAAGGCACATCATTTGGTGTAATGACAGCGGCCTGACCAAAATTGCCACGCATAAAGTCTACCGTCGGCAGGGAACCAATCGTACCTGTGGTAACCACATATACCTGATTCTCTATCGCACGAGCATGGCTCGTATAACGTACCCGGTGGAACCCGTGCCGATCATCGGTACACGACGGGCAGAAAATAACGTCCGCTCCGCGCGCTTTGGCCATACGTACGATCTCGGGGAATTCAATGTCGTAACAAGTGAGCAGGGCAATCGTGCCTTTGTCCGTCTCGAATACGGTCAATCCGTCACCGGCAGACATGTTCCACTCGGTTACTTCGGTAGGAGTAATATGGATTTTGGGCTGGGTGGCTACCCGGCCGTCCGGATAGAACAGATGGGCCGTATTGTACAGCTTGCCTTCCTTTTCCGTAACGTGAGTGCCGCCGATAATATGCGTTCCGGTCTCACGGGCCAGTCCCTGGAACAGTTCCAGATAGGCATCCGTAAATTCAGGCAGCCGCTCAATACCAAGCGCTGCACCGGATTCGTCCCCAATCGACAGCAGCTGTGTCGTGAAGAATTCCGGGAACAGGATAAAGTCTACTTCGAATTCCTGGGCAGTCCGCACATAATGAGTAACCTGAGCGGCAAATTCGTCAAATGAAGATATGGTGTGAAGGTGATATTGCACCGCAGATACGCGAAATTTCATAATAAGAGCAGAACCTCCCTGTCATTTTGGATCATGATATTTCAACAAGTATATTCATATCGAAATACTACTGATATCATACCAGAAAGGCACTGTACGACAAAGAGGATGAATCGCTGTACTTTTATGGTATGATGAGAGTAACTTTTTCCATTTATTTTCAATTATTAGTGCGGTTACTGGAAGGTGAATGGGAAATCAACCAGTACAATAATTATTTATCTGATCCTGATCAGGAGTGAGCATATGGGATTTTTGAAAAATTTCCTTATGAATGCCGGAATGATGGTAACGATCGCTTACATAGCCAATCTGCTTTACAAATATGGATTATCGAGGATGTCCAGTCGAGCCAAATATGCCAGTTCAGTACTGCTGCTCATTTTTGCAGGCTGGATGAGTTCCTTTTTCGGATTTCGGCTGCCAGGGAATTTAATTTTTGATCTCCGATTTATGCCTGTTATCGTAGCTGCTACCGTGTATTCCCGTGCATGGGTAGTTATGCTGATCGGATTGGGCATCGGTCTGGCCCGGCTAACCTTTGGGCTGAGTGAAGCGGCATTTGTGGGACTGCTCAATCTGATCATTATCGGCGTCGTGGGTGCTGTACTGAATGTGTGGATGCGAAGCAGTACAGCGAAGCTGTCGGTCAAAGGGGCGGTGACCGTGCTGACGATCAATCTGGTCAATACGATAAACATAGCCACATTCGGAGTGCTGCCCACCCATACATATCTGACCGAGATTATGCCTGTTATGCTGCCGGTATCCATTATCCTCAGTACGGTGCTGATGATCCTGCTGCGCGAATTCCATCTGGAACAGCAGCGCATGCTGCAGCTGGAGCATGCCAATCAGCTGCTCTCGGAACAAACGAGAGAGCTGCAGCGGACGCATCATGTGCTCGAAGAACGGGCCAAGCAGCTCATGCTGGCTTCCCAGTACAAATCGGAATTTCTGGCCAATATGTCGCATGAACTGCGCACGCCGCTCAACAGCATTATTAATCTGGCCCAGCTCATGCATGAACAGGATGAAGAGCGTGTACCCGGAGAGACCCGCATGTACAGCGAGATGATTTACCGTTCCGGTCTGGACCTGCTGGGACTCGTGAACGATGTACTGGATCTGTCCAAGGTCGAGGCAGGCAAGCTGGAGGTCACCTATGAAGAGGTGAGTGTGCAGGAGATTCCTGAGCTGCTGCAGATGCATTTTGAGATGGTAGCGGTTCGTAAAGGCATGGAGTTCCAGGTGATTCGGGAAGATAATGTACCGGATACGATCATTTC
This sequence comes from Paenibacillus wulumuqiensis, assembly GCF_000971965.1. Classification (GTDB taxonomy): domain Bacteria; phylum Bacillota; class Bacilli; order Paenibacillales; family Paenibacillaceae; genus Saccharibacillus; species Saccharibacillus wulumuqiensis. Next base: position 48,039 of record NZ_KQ040795.1, on the reverse strand, counting down.
GGATTCCCAGCGAATTCAGCAGATTCTGCGTAATCTGCTCGCCAATGCGTTCAAATTTACCCAGGAGGGCAGTGTGACTCTGCATATTCGCCGGGTGGTGGAAGGCGAGGAGAAGCTCAGCTGGCTGGTATTTGATGTCAAGGATACCGGGATCGGCATTGCACAGGCGCAGCATGAGCAGATCTTCGAAGCATTCCAGCAGGCGGACGGCTCAATTGCCCGGCGCTATGGCGGAACCGGCCTCGGCCTGTCGATCAGCCGCAATCTGGCCAATCTGCTGGGCGGCCATCTGCGCCTTCAGAGCAAGGAAGGTGAGGGCAGCGTATTCTCGTTATATCTGCCGGCGAGTTAATCCTGAGTACGCATGGAAGCGAAATGGGAAGAGACAGTTATAAAATGAACCTGGAACAGCATAATCCATAAAACGAAAAGTCCCCTGATTCAGACATTCAGCCGTGTCATCTCGGACAGATGAGCCTGCTGGTGAACGGATCAGAGGGACTTTTTGGCGCGGACAAAAGGTTCTCATTTGAAGACAATAACCATTAGCAGCGCCAGTACAAAAGCGATTAGGGAAAATGTTGGATGCATGCGCCAAGTCGGAGCCGTTTTAACGATATGGGCGGCAACAACATAGTGGTAGAACAGGTATAAAATGATCACATCACCGAGACAGACCAGCACCATTCGCCAAAAGTGAGTCAGCGTATCAGGGGAGTAAGCACATCTTCTTTTTTAAGAATAAATTTTGAGACCATAAATACCTTATAACTATAGCAATGTAAGCGGTCACCTCGAAATCAAGATATTGGGATCGGCGTTTGGTATTTTATCAAAAGGGTAAAAAAACAACATTCGGTCCTTAGCAGGCCTAAGCCAATTTTGTAGCAAGTCTAAACGATGTGCATTATCCAAAACTGACGGAAAATCAAAAGTTTCATGCCATTAAAGGAGGGATCGTTATTAAACGAAGACATGCCTTGGGGATGAACCGATTGAATATGCAAAAGCGCCGTTATTCGATGTACCGCAAGCATTTGCGCATTGCCACTATAGAAGGTGTACCCTCAACGATATTTACTACCCTGCTCGGGGGGCCCTTCCTGACAGGGTTTTTGCTGTATCTGGGAGCGAGTTCGGCACAGATCGGCTTTGTCATCGCGCTGACCACGCTGGTCAATGTGGCGCAGGTCATTATCGCCTTTTTGCTGCAGCGCCTGAATACACGCAAATGGGTGCTCGTCCTGTTCACTATCCTGCAGCGGGTGCTATGGGGAGCGACGGGGCTGGTGCCATTCTTGTTTGACCGATCATCCTGGGTCAACTGGTTCATCATTTTGTATATCGCCGCTTTCCTGTGCAACGCGGTGATCGGGGTCGTCTGGGCCTCACTGATCGGGGATATCGTACCCGGACGGCTAAGAGGACGCTATTTCGGTATTCGCAATACGATTCTCAACGCGCTCGGCAGTCTGACGCTGTTTGTCGGCGGGATTCTGCTGGATGCGGTGCCGGGCGGCCAGGGATTTTTGTTCCTGTACATCATCGTCTGGATCTGTGCGATTATCAATATCGGGGTTATTCTGTTTTATCCGGATGCGCCGTTTGAGCGTTCGACCGAGACCAAGTTTGTACCAATGCTGCGCCAGCCGCTGCATGACGGGCCTTTTATCAAGGCCTCGCTGTTTCTGGCCGTCTGGCTGCTGATGCAGACGCTGGTCGTTCCGCTGTACTCGTATGTCATGCTGGAAGTGCTCAAGGTCAGCTACTCGGTGACTACCCTCATGACCGTCGTGCAGACGATGTTCATGATGCTCGGATTTTACTTCTGGGGCAATCTGAATGCACGATTCAGCAACAAGACGCTGCTGTACTGGACGCTTCCGTTTATTGCGGCGGCATGCATGTCGTGGGGACTGCTGGCCTTTGCCCCGGTGATCGTAGGTCTGCTGGTGATTCATATGCTGCTTGGTATCGGGATTGGCGGATTCAACCAACTGTCGTTTAACTTCATCATCGGGGATACGCCCAAAAATGCGCGACCGATGTTTATCGCCGTCTATTCCGGGATTACGGGACTCGCTTCCTTTATCGGACCGCTGGTGGGCGGACAGATCTTTGCCTGGATGAAGCCAATGCCGTTCTGGGTACAGGCGTATGGATTCCAGATGCTGGTCGGCTTGCTGCTGATTCTGCTGGCGGTAACCGCTGGACGTCAGGTACTCAAAGCACCTGCATCTGTACCGATCCAGCAGTACCGGGAAATCGAAGCCTGACCCGTGTGTTCCTGCGCGGGAGAGCGGTTGCCAAGCTGTCGGGTGCCCTTTAGAATAAGGAAAGTCAATGCTATTGCACTGCAGACTCCAATTGAAGAAAAGAGGGCATATATTATGAGCAAACAACCGATTGCAACCGACCGCGCACCAGGAGCGCTCGGTCCGTATTCCCAGGCGATTGATACAGGCATGTTTATTTTCGCATCCGGCCAGCTCGGCCTGGACCCGGTTAGCGGAGAAATGGCTGAAGGTGTACAGGAGCAGGCGCGTGTTGCCCTGCAAAATGTAACAGCCGTATTGGAAGCCGCAGGCAGCAGCCTGGATCAGGTCGTCAAAACTACTGTTTTCCTGCAGGATATGAATGATTTTGCAGCGATGAATGAGATCTACGGTCAATTTTTCCAGGAGCCTTATCCGGCACGCAGTGCGGTGCAGGTAGCCCGTCTGCCAAAGGATGCACTGGTAGAGATCGAAGTCATCGCGCTCAAGAAATAAGAGAACACCTATTTCAAATGGTCATGAGTCAATGACCAAGTGAAACAAAAAAGGACACTGCCCGATCATGCGGCAGTGTCCCTTTTTTATTATGGGCTATCGTTTTTCAATCGTAATGGAAAAGACCGACGAGCTTGGGCAAGAGATTCAATCCCTTGATTTGTTGCGGACAAAGAAGATCCAGATCGCATACACAAACAGCAGTCCGGCAGCAATCAGTGCGGTCCAGTGAGTGGTCGGCAGATCGGGATGCTTCACGGCAATAGCGATATACGCCCAGACGAATACCAGCGGATAAATACTGTCCCGGAAACGGTAGCTGATGATAATTGCAAGCAATGCACCAGCGACCAGACCAATGACTGACCAGACAGTCGGTGATAATCCAAAGCCGTCCCATTCATTTTTGTTCAGCGCGATTCCTGTATTCAGAATCGTAGCGACCGATACCCAGCCCATATAGATGCTGTAAGTCAGCTTCACGAGCAGAATCTGTGCCATGGTCGGCTGCACAATTCGGCGTATGTGGAGATAGGGGATGATCAGGGTAACGAGCAGCAGTGCGATGAGAAGTACGCCCCATTCCAGTTCAAGCGAATGCCAGAGCATCAGCCAGCCCATATTGCAGAGCGAGTTCAGGAACAGCCATGGACCGATTGCCTTGACCGATTCGCGGCTCTCATCCGTATTGCGGAACTGGTAAATGATAAACCCGATCAGCAGTACATAGATCAGCGACCAGATTGAAAAGGCATAGCCTGCCGGAGTGATGTACAGTTCGTACTGGTCCGAGATGTCGCCTGTGTCTCTTCCGAACAGGGTAAGCGCGCTTGCCATATAATTGACAATCAGCACACCGACAATTCCCAGCACATTGAGCCAGCGGTAGATATTCAGTTTTGCCAAGATTTTTGCCTCCTTTGGTGGGATATGTAGTTGCAGGGATTACAGTACTCTCTTTATATACCCGTAGTTAGCCTCCTTGTAAAGGCTGATGACAGATTATTTTGTGAACCACCCTTTCCCTGTTTAACCAGCCGTTATTCAGCCAGCTGGATAACCCGCAGATCGCCTGCAGATGGCGTGATAAAACGTGAAATACTGTTTCAAGCGCAGCAGGTCCAAATTACGCATAATCGTGCATATAACGCAATATAGACGAAGTTATAGAGAGGGGAATTCACAGAAATCGACAGGTATCGAATTAAAATGATTGCGTTTACAAAAAAACATGCCCAAATGTCATCATTCTGACAATGTTTGGGTATATAACAATATATTGCGAATAAGAATATGGAAAAAGTCGACTATTAAAGGGGTTGGAAGCATGAACGATACCAGAGCGGCACAGGCAGCACGCCATGTTACCCGGACATCGGGCCAGCGCAAGCTGTCGCAGTGGATTCAGCAGCTTGTATTTGTAGGACCTGCCACATTTTTCTTCCTTTTCATTGTGATTGTTCCTTTCTTCCTGGGCGTATATTACTCTTTCACAGACTGGAACGGTATCTCCCGCCAGATCAACTGGATCGGGATTGAAAACTACACCCACATCCTCACCAAAGACCCCGATTTCCGTAACGCGTTCTGGTTCACCGTCAGATTCACCATTGTCGGCATTATCGTGACCAATTTGCTGGGATTTGTCCTTGCGTACTTACTGACCAAACCGCTTCGCACGAGAAACATACTTAGAACGGTCTTCTTTATGCCGAACATGATTGGTGGTCTGCTGCTCGGGTTTATCTGGCAGTTTATCTTTATCCGTGGATTCTCCGCGGTTGGGGAAGCCACCGGTTGGTCGCTGTTCAACCTGCCGTGGCTCGGTGACCGGGCGACTTCTTTCTGGGGAATCGTCATTGTATTCGTCTGGCAGACAGCCGGCTATCTGATGGTTATTTACATCTCTGCACTTAACAATATTCCCAAGGACGTACTGGAATCGGCAGAGATTGATGGAGCCAGCCGCTGGCAGGTCATCCGCAATATTATCCTGCCGCTGATCATGCCTGCTGTAACGATCTGTTTGTTCCTGGCGATCTCCTGGGCGTTCAAAATGTTCGATCTCAACCTGGCGCTGACCGGAGGCGGACCGTTCAAGGCTACCGAATCGGTCGCACTGGATATTTACAATGAAGCCTTTACCAACAACCGTCTCGGACTGGGTACCGCCAAAGCGGTTATCTTCTTCGTCATCGTCGCTATCATTACCAGTATCCAGGTACGTGCTACCAAGAGCAGGGAGGTTGAAATGTAATGGACGTACAAAGCAAATACAGCGCCCGTACATTGATTCTGGAAATTGTCGTTATTTTACTGGGACTGGTGTTCCTGATCCCGTTTTATTTTCTGATTATCAACTCAGTCAAAACATTTGGTGATATCCTGTCCAACTCGGCGTCCTGGCCGCAGCAGTTTGTATGGAGCAACTATGTGGAAGCGTGGAAAGCGATCGACTTTCCGTCCGCTTTCAAAAACTCGCTGATCGTTACTGTTGTGAGTGATCTGCTGCTGGTGCTGATCAGCTCGATGGCGGCGTACCAGATGGTGCGTCATCCGAGCCGGTTCAACCGAATCTTGTACTTTGTCTTCGTCGCCGCGATGGTGATTCCTTTTCAATCAATTATGCTGCCGCTGATGGAGATGGCGAGCACTTATCGTTTGAATAACAGCATGATCGGTCTGATCATCAGCTATCTGGGCTTTGGGGCGCCGCTATCGATCTTCCTGTTCCACGGTTTTGTCAAAAACGTACCGCTGGAGATTGAACAGGCGGCACGTGTCGATGGCTCCAACCGTTACGGCGTCTTTTTCCGGATCGTATGTCCGCTCATGATGCCGATGTTCGTTACAGTCATTATCCTGAACACGCTGTGGATCTGGAATGATTATCTGCTGCCGTCACTGATGCTGTCCAGTCCCGAGCTGCGCACGATTCCGATCGCGACGTACAGTTTCTTTGGCCAATATACCAAGCAGTGGGATATGGCGCTGCCGGCGCTCGTATTGGGTATCACGCCGATCATTATCTTCTTCCTGTTCCTTCAGCGTTACATTATCCAGGGCATCACTGCCGGATCGGTCAAAGGATAATACAGGCAATCATCCTGCAATAGACAGGGGTAGCGATGATCTTCATGGATTAGACAGTTCATGCATGATGCATATCCATAGATATGGCAATCCATGTACGACCCGTGCACGACGCATACAAATCATATTGGAATAATGCTGCACAACCCCAGCCAAGCCCAGAAAGACAGGAGGACCTTCAATGAAAAAGTTATGGCTCATCCCGCTTACCGCGCTGCTCAGCCTGTCACTGCTGATCGCCGGATGCGGGAACCAGCAGGGCGGCAATGTGACCGCTGACGGCAAAAAGGTCATTCATATTTACCAGGGCAAGGTCGAGATTGCCGACGCCCTGAGCAAGCTCAAAGCAGAATACGAGAAAGAGCATCCCGATGTGGAGCTGGAGATTCAATCGGTCGGTGGTGGAGCCGATTATGCCGCCTCCCTCAAAGCCAAATTCGCTGCCGGGGATGAACCGGATATTTTCACCAATGGTGGAGATGAAGAGATGAATCTGTGGCTCGAATACCTGGAAGACATGTCCGACCAGCCATGGGTCAAAAATATCGTGGATGGGGCAGCCGAGCAGATCAGCAAGGATGGTCATATCTACGGCCAGCCGAACGGTCTGGAAGGCTATGGATTTATTTACAACAAGGATATTTTCAAAAAGGTCGGCATTACAGAAGTGCCGACAACGATTGATGAGCTGAGAGCTGCCTGCGAGAAGCTCAAGGCGGCAGGATATACTCCGTTTTCCAACGGATTTCAGGAATGGTGGGTGCTGGGCAACCATAACGTGACGATTCCATTTGCCCATCAGGATGATCCCAATGCATTCCTGGAGCAGCTGGATAATGGCACGGCCCAGATCCCGGGCAATGCCAAGTTCGACGAATGGCTCAATCTGCTCGATCTGATGGTCAAATATGGCAACGCCAATCCGCTGACTACCGATTACAATACCCAGGTCACCCTGTTTGCCAATGGCAAAGCTGCCATGATGCAGCAGGGGAACTGGACACAGGTACAGATCGACGGAATTAAGCCGGATATGAATATCGGTCTGATGCCGATGCCGATCAACAACAACAAGGAAGAGAATGACCGTGTCTATGTACGGGTACCGAACAACTGGGTCGTTAACAAAAATTCCCCGGTTAAAGAGGAAGCTAAAGAGTTCCTTAACTGGCTCGTCAGCTCGGAGACAGGCAAACGCTACATTACCGACGAATTCAAGTTTATTCCGGCGTTCAAAAATATTCCGACGTCCGACAAACAGCTCGGCCCAATCGGAGCCGATATTGTGAAGTACAACGATGCAGGCAAGATTCTGCCGTGGATATTCCCGAAATTCCCGATGGGATTGAGCAAGGACTATGGCAGCACGATGCAGGCCTATCTGGCCGGCGAGCTGGACCGACAGGGCATGCTGCAGCAGATGCAGGAGCAGTGGGTCAATCTACAGCTGCGCTAACCCATAAGTTCGGAAAATATAATTAAAGCAGCCGATGGAGCGATCTACGGCTGCTTTTTCTTTTTCGCAAAATCTGCTGGCTGCTATATCAGGTAAGAACGCAGATAAAAACGTATTTGCTTTACTTGCTTAATGATCGCAGTTATTTATGATAATATTTCGGTTATTTGCAAATTAGTGTATATACCAGAATAATCGCAAAATAGTAAGAAAAACCCCTCTTCACAAGGATAATAATCTGTATACTCCCTATTGTGCAAACGCTACCACAAATGATATGATGCCAAATATCATGGATTTTCTACATAGCGGATTAAATGGGAGTTACATAGCTTATATACATTTATAATCAGCACGCTCTGTACTCTTATTTGGATCAGCGAAGACAGCATGTTATACAGGCAGCAGCAGGTTCAGTCATCCCGGAATTCATAGGTACTACACCACCACATTTGGAGGGAATATACGATGATGGAAGATACAAGCGAAGCAATACACCCGGACAAGGTCGACGGCCCTGCAGTCCAGGAAGTCTGGAGTTCATTTGGCCAGCTGCGAGAATGGAGAGAATACGACGGTGCCTATCTCTGTCATGGACAGAATGCCGGAGCCGCACTGGTATTTTTGTCGGACGCGGAATTCCGTTTCAAAGTATTCAGTGAAGGTGTGCTCGATCTGTCGACGACCATCGCTGTACTGCCGCAAAAGGAAATCATCAGGCCGGACGTGGAAGAGAGCGAACAGGAACTTATTTTCCGCACATCGATGCTTGTCGTCACCCTTGATAAGCAAACGTTTGCACTAACTGTAAAGGATCATGAAGGCAGCGAGATTGCTCGTCAGGAAAGTATCAGCTGGACGCCGCGCGGAGCGACCAATGCGCTGTTTAATATGCAGGAAGATTCCCATTTCTATGGACTGGGCGAAAAGTCGAGCTTCCTGGATAAGCGTGGTGAGCGGTATACGATGTGGAATACCGATGTCTATGCGCCGCATATGCCGGAGATCGAAGCGCTGTATGAATCGATTCCGCTGCTGATTCATATGCACCAAGGCTCCACTTACGGAGTGTTTTTGGATAATCCCGGTCGTTCGGATTTTGATATGCGCTCTCATGGAGTCGCTTACACGATTGGCTGCACGACCGGATCGTATGATATTTATTTCATCTATGGACCGGAGATCAAGGATGTGGTGCGCCGCTATACCGCTCTGACCGGACGGATTACGCTGCCTCCCAAATGGGCACTCGGCTATCATCAGTCCCGGTACAGCTATATGGACCAGCAGGAAGTGATGGAGCTGGCCCACAGTTTCCGCGAGAAAAATATCCCGTGTGACGTAATCTATCTGGATATTCACTATATGGATGAGTACCGGGTGTTTACATTTGACAAGATTCGTTTCCCTGATCCGAAAGGCATGATCGCCGAGCTCAAGGAAATGGGTATTCGTATTATCCCGATCGTCGATCCGGGAGTGAAAAAAGATCCCAAGTATCGGATTTACCGGGAAGGGGTGCAGGAAGAGCATTTCTGTCGCCATCTGGAAGGGGATATTTATTATGGTAATGTATGGCCGGGCATCAGTGCTTTTCCGGACTTTACAGAGACCCGTACCGCCCAGTGGTGGGGAGATCATCATGCATTCTATACATCGCTCGGAATCGATGGCATCTGGAATGATATGAATGAACCCGCTGTATTCAATGAGCTGAAGACGATGGACCCGGATGTGATGCATCTGAATGATGGCGATCCGATGACCCATGAGGAGATCCACAATCTGTATGGCATGCTGATGTCCAAAGCGACCTATGAAGGCATGAAGCAGCATATGAACGGCAGGCGTCCCTTTGTACTGACACGGGCCGGCTACTCGGGTATTCAGCGGTATGCGGCGATATGGACCGGGGACAATCGCAGCTTCTGGGAGCATATGGCGATGGCGATGCCGATGATTCTGAATATGGGATTGTCCGGGCTGCCTTTTGCCGGACCGGATATTGGCGGATTCGCGCATCATACATCGGACCAGCTGCTGGTGCGCTGGACGCAGATGGGAGCCTTTTTCCCTTACTGCCGCAACCACTCGGCGATTGGGACGATACGACAGGAGCCGTGGTCGTTCGGCGAGCAGGTGGAAGATATTATTCGCGAGTATATCAGCCTGCGCTACCGATGGATGCCGCATCTGTACAATCTGTTCTATGAATCTTCCCGAACAGGCATGCCGATCCTCCGCCCGGTTCTGCTGGAATATCCAAGAGATCCGAAAGTGACCAATCTGTGCGATCAATTCCTGCTCGGTCCGGATGTGATGATTGCCCCGGTGTACCGCCCGGATACCGATTGCCGTACGGTCTATCTGCCGGAAGGCATCTGGCATGATTACTGGACCGGCGAGAAGCATGAAGGCGGCCGTCATATTCTGGCACCTGCTCCGCTGGATGTAATGCCGATGTATATTCGCGCCGGAGCGATTATTGCCGAAGGGGAGCTGCGTCAATATGCCGCCGATCACCGGGCAGATGATGTGGTCACCTTCCATATTTATGGAGCGGAGGCAAAAAGTTCGTTCCAGGCGGAATATACGCTGTATGAAGATGATGGCGAGACATTTGCCCATGAGAACGGCAAATACTCCAGACTGCATATCCGGGTGAGCGGTGAAGAGGGAGCACTGGCACTGTCGATCCGTTATATGGATGATGGCTATCAGGCGCAGCGTGAGCATCTGCGCTTTACACTCCGGCAGCCGGCATTCACGCCAGCTGGCATCGACCAGCTGGAGCGGATTACACTGGATGAACTGGCTGCAGGGCAGATCGGCTGGAGTCTGGATGACAGCAGCGGAGATATTCTGATCCAGATTCCGGATCGTCAGCTGGAACAGCTGATTCTGCGGGCGTAATTTATGGAATAAGGAAAGGCAAGGTTGAAATGAACGAAGAGCAGGCGGCCGGTACAATTGGCTGCCTGCTCTTTTTTTTCATATTCCTCCATGGCAAGTTTCTTTATGATACGCTGTATATACCTTTATAAGTAAACAATGGAATTTGTTAATAGGTACGCTGGATAGCATATAATGGATATAGCCGAGAGTTAGAGGAAAAGCTAACGTTTTCCCTGAAAATACACGATAACATTGTATATATCCTTGATACTACATAACACATTCAAGCTCATGGAGATGATCAATATGGAATCTTGCTGGATTGGTATAGATATCGGCGGCACCGGAATCAAGGGTGCACTGGTGAACGAACAGGGTCAGATGATTGAGCGGATGGAGCTGCCTACCCAGGCGGAGCAGGGAGCGGAATTTATCCTGAACCGTGTCCTCTATATTGCCAATGAATTGAAAAGCATTGTCTACGACAGTGTCAAAAAACAATTCATTACTATCCATGGCATCGGTATCGGATCGGCAGGCCGGATCGACCGGGAAAAAGGAATCGTTATCGATGCAACCGATAATCTTCCCGGCTGGAAAGGGCTACGCCTGGCGGAGCGGGTCATGGAATCTACCGGTCTGCCGGTCTATACCGTGAATGATGCCCATGCAGCAGCAGCGGGAGAAGACTGGATCGGTGCGGCAGCGGTCATTCGCTCCTGGATTATGCTGACAATCGGTACCGGAGTAGGCGGAGCGCTGGTGCATTATGGAGAGATTATTTCCGGTCAGTACGGCGGTGCCGGAGAGCTGGGACACATGATTCTGCATCCCGGCGGTCTGCCATGCAACTGCGGCAAAAGAGGCTGTGTGGAGCAGTACATTTCCGGACGGGCACTCAACCGAATTGCCGCCGATTATCATGCGGGGTGGGGATTATCCGATCTGATGGATGCCGCACGGGCAGGAGATGCAGAAGCGCGATACTTGCTGGATAACTGGATTAATGACTTTGCCAGTACCATTATTAATATTGATCAGATCTTTGATCCGCAGGCCGTTATTATTGGCGGGGGCGTTATTGTTACACGTGAAACATGGTGGCCGCTCCTGGTACAGCGTATTGATGAACTGGGCGGCAGACCGGTACTGCTGGAGCCGGCACTGCTCGGCAATCAGGCAGGAATGGTGGGGGCCGCCCGGATTGCCATGCAGAATCACCGGATGAAAAAGTGAAAAAAAGCAGGCAGATAAATTTCTGTCTGCTTTTTATTTGCGAATGGGCTGCAGGTGGTCGGATGAGAACGTGCAGATACAATAGTATAATTATATGAACAAATACTGTAGTTAGCTGGACAGCAATATCGCTTTGGCCTGACGGATTCGCTCTGCATCCAGCGGCAGGTGAATATCACCTTGCTGCCGGACAGCGCTGCCCAGATGGACTTCCTGCACTCCGGTATCCCGGACAAATTCTCCCAGTGTGTCCAGCGTCAGTCCGGCTCCCGCGAGCAGGCGGATCTGATGCTGGCGGGCGATCTTATCCAGCCGGACAATCTTGTCGCGTGCATCCAGTATGGAAGGCTGCCCGCCTGAAGTAAGAATACGCGTAATCCCCGGATAGCGGGCCAGTGTATGCAGTGCCTGCTCCTGATCCCGGATCTCGTCAAAGGCCCGGTGAAAAGTAACCGACAGACCATTCGCAGCTTCCAGAAGTCGGTTCAGGGCAGGCTCATCCACCTGCTGGCGGTCGTTCAGTACACCGAGCACCAGTGCGGCAGCCTGCGTGTGTTCAGTGACCTGGCGGATATCGCGGACCATCTGCTCCAGCTCGTCAGCCGTATACTGAAAGCTGCGACTGTGCGGGCGAATCATGACATGAACCGGTATGCTGCTCTCGGCTGTAATCTGCTGGACAAGATTCATTTCGGGAGTTAATCCGCCTTGCTGCTGGGCGGCAATCAGTTCGATCCGGTCCGCTCCGGCAGCGGCTGCGATTCGTGCATCTTCCGCAGTAGTGGCGATAACTTCGAGCAAAATGGCATTTGTCATGATCATTTTCTCCCTTATAATTATTGTATTTTTAACAGTGTATATGGAATTTTCGAACATCCAACCTTATAATGGATAAGATACCTGCTTTATTTGCATTTATCCAGAAAGCAGATGCCATGCACAGGATGGCCTGAAAGCTTGCTTACGTGTAAGGAGAGGAATATCCTGTTATGAGAATACACACTAACTATTACAATCGTAAAGATTTGACCGAGATGGACGGGAGACAATGATGGATCAACCGTTATATGGAATATGGATTGGAGACGTATTTTTTTGTTTTTCCGGTGAAATGTCGGAACCTAAAGTGGATGCATGGATGAAAGTCATGCGCCGGATGGAACTGCCGGTAGGGCGGCGTCCTTTTGCCCAATCGGGATTGCGACTGGCCGAGCTCAAGTCGGGACCGGTCAATGCTGCGTCCAAAGAGACATTTTCACGCCGGGCCGGCCGCAATAAAAGGCTGCCCGGACGCATGGTGGAAGGACTGGCGCTCTCGGCCGAGCAGGCGTATGATCTGCTGCTCGAATGGGATGAGAAGCTGGTAGCCCGTCAGGGTATTCAGGCTGGTGCAGAGATGCGGTACTGGCATATTGCTGCGAAATTCGCCGAGAAACTGCTGCGGGAAGGCAAGATTTTGCCGGACAGCCGTGTCATTGCCGGTACCGGACGACGCAGTTCTCAGGCGTCGCTGCGCGGCGTATGGAAGCCGCTGCTGGTCGGCGAGGATCGGGAGATGTTTGCCCGTCTGGCAGAGTCAATTCCGATGATCGGATTGTCGGCCCTGTCACTGTTCGCGGCAGGAGAGCCGTCAGGCATTTCCCAGGCTCGTGCAGAAGTGCTGCACTCTTTTCTGGTGGCAATGATCGATGCGGAAGTTCGCCGGATGTTCCGGGATGCCGGCTACGGCAAGTTCCGCGCCTATCAGGCGAATTACCGCAGGGGATCTTCCCCGCATGCACACCTCTGGTGGAATTCCATGTTTGATGCGACAGCCGAACTGGCTGTTCAGGGAACCGCCGAGGATATGGCAGAGCTGGAAGAAGAAATCCGGGATCATAATGGAGCGGAAGTGCCGCTTCCTGAGGCGGGAATTCTGGAGGAACGTATCGGCGAGCTGGGTCTCGTGGTTCGTCTGGAGCCGCCGCTGGAGAGCCGGGAAAAGGCTGCCGAGATGCCTTCGGATATGCTGCCGCAGTGGCGGATGTCCTTCTGGGCAACAGACGAGTCCGATCCGGCGGTACTGCTTCCGGCGGCGATGCTGTGGAAGCAGGCGGAGAACCGTATGATTGTACGGGGACGCACGTATGAACATGTACAGCAGCGTCTGCTGATGCAGCTGGGTCGCGCTGCAGAGTGTTCCCCGATTGTATCGTTGTTTATTCGGACGGCCAGTCCGGTAGGCGGCATGATGGAAGCGGGCGATGTCTATGCTTTTCTTAAGGAAGATGTACCGCGTCTGCGTAAAGCTGGCATTACCGTACAGATTCCTTCCCGCTGGACACGTGAGGGCAAGAAGCGTGCCGGTCTGAAGCTGAAGGTCAAGTCGCCTCAGCCGCAGGAGAATCGCAATACCAATGAAAGTTCCAAACTCGGGATGGAGCAGATGGTTTCCTTTGAACCGCAGGCCGTACTGGATGGCCGTACGCTGACTGCTGCCGAGATGGCCGAGATTGTCAAAAACGGAGTGCCGATTATTCCGCTCGATGGCGGCTGGATCGAAGTGGATCTGAATGAGATCAAGCAGGTACTGCGCTTTATCCGCCGCCATGAGGAAGGCGAGATTTCCTTTAATGAATTGATGCATATCTACGCGGAAGAAGAGGACGCGCTCTGGAACGGGCTGCATATCTTCGAGATTGAGACCAATCCGATGCTGACGAACCTGATGGAAGGCACCGGTTGGCGCGATCTGGAGAAACGGACCGTACCGGAGGGATTGCATGGTACACTGCGTCCTTATCAGGAACGCGGGTTCCAATGGCTCGCTACGATGCGGGATCTGGGATTTGGTGCCTGTCTGGCTGATGATATGGGTCTCGGCAAAACGGTACAGGTTATCACCTGCATCCTGGATCAACCGGTGACCGCACCGAGACTGATCGTCTGCCCGACTTCACTGCTGGGCAACTGGCAGCGTGAGTTGGAGCGCTTCGCACCGGAACTGCAGCTGTACATTCACCATGGCAGCCGCCGTCCGCGCGGCGAAGAGTTCGCGGCCGAAGCGAGATCTCATGATATCGTACTGACTACCTATCATCTGGCAGGACGTGATGGCGAAGACCTGCGACAGATCGAATGGGCATCGATCATACTCGATGAAGCGCAGTATATTAAAAACTACCGGACCAAGCAGGCGCAAAGTGTCATGAAGCTGAATGCGCCGCACCGGATTGCCATGACAGGTACACCGGTGGAGAACCGTCTGAGTGAACTGTGGTCCATTTTCCAGTTCCTCAATCCGGGTTATCTGGGAACGGCTTCTTCCTTCCGGCATAATTATAATGCAGGCGTCGGCCAGGAGATGGAGGACAAGCTGTCTACACTACGCAAGCTGGTGTCTCCTTTCATGCTGCGCCGTCTGAAGAGCGATCCGGATATCCGCCGCGATCTGCCGGACAAGATTGAACTGAAGTCCTACTGTTATATGACCGTCGAGCAGGCGGGCATGTATCAGAGCGTCGTCTCCGATATGCTCGGGCGCATGAGCAATACCGAAGGCATTACCCGCAAAGGGATTGTGCTGTCCTCGTTGACCAAGCTCAAGCAGATCTGTGATCACCCGTATCTGCTGCACAATACCGGCAAGGGCGACACTGGCAAGCAGGAACGCTCCGGCAAAATGGCACGCTTGATCGAACTGCTCGATATGATCCGCGACAGCGGGGAAGCGGCGCTCGTATTTACCCAGTATGTCGAAATGGGTGAGCTGCTGACCGCGCGACTGAGCAAGCATTTTGGCGAAGAGCCATTCTTCCTGCACGGAGGCGTCAGCAAAGCCAACCGGGACGAGATGATCAGTCTGTTCCAGCAGGGGGAAGGTCCTCCGCTGTTCGTACTGTCACTCAAAGCCGGCGGCGTCGGGCTGAATCTGACCCGTGCCAATCATGTTATTCACTATGACCGCTGGTGGAATCCGGCGGTGGAGAATCAGGCGACAGACCGTGTCTTCCGGATCGGACAGCAGCGTAATGTGCAGGTGCACAAGCTGATCTGTCAGGGAACACTGGAAGAGCGGATCGATGAACTGATCGAGAGCAAGAAATCACTGGCAGAGCAGGTTGTCGGTGCCGGAGAGCAGTGGCTGACCGAGATGTCGGATGAAGAGCTGAAGCAGCTGGTATCCCTGCAATCTGCGGAATGGGGGGCTGACGAATGAGTACACCAAAATGGACAGCCCAGGACTGCGAGATCGCAGAGGGCTTGATTCGCGGAACCGTTCAGCAGGCTGACGATCCCGAGGTATCTGCCGGGCCAGTGACAGTTCGGATTCAGCCTCCTTCTGAACAGGAACAGCGTCATCTGCTGAATCGTCTCAGCGCATCTGCCCAGAATGTATATTTACTGCTGCGTGATGTGTTCCGTGAGGAAATGGAGGAAAAGGATGCATCTGCAGCCGCTCCTTCCCTGCTGTCTGCAATCGGACTGGAATATGTACAAGAGCTGGCGCCGGATGCGACGATCGCCGAAGCGCTGTGCGCATGTACCCCTTATCTGAGTACCGGTGAAGATCTGATGTCTTACCGGGTAGAGGATGAGGATACACAGGCAGATAATCAGCAGATACAGGTGCTGCTTACACAGGCTGCCGAGCAGCTGAACCAGCAGCCGCTGCTCGCCTGGCAGCTGGCAGGCTGGAACACGGAGAAGCTGCTGCGCGAGATCTGGCAGCAGTGGGGACAACAGCTGTCCGCACCTGCCGAATGGAACATTTCCGAGCAGGAAGACGAAGCGACTTCGGCCCTATCCGATGAACCAAGTCTGGGCAGTCTGCTCGCCGAATCGGCCGCAGCAGGAACGCTTCATCAGACCGGAGAAGCTCTGGGCGAAGTCGAAGAATATTTACAAAATGCCAATAAAAGCTGGCAGCAGCAGTTGAAGAAAAATGCTACAGTTGTTGTATATACGCCTTCTCCCGGCGAGGAGACGATGCCGAATCTGCAGAAGCTGCTGCCTGAAGTCAAAGGTGCCATGGACGGATATGAAGAAGTACGCCGGAAAGTGGCCGATCGTATCAGACAGCGCCATCTGTCCCGGCAGGGTAAAAAATAAGGATCACCGTATGGAGCCGGTATGTACAACCGGCTCTGTTTTCTTCCTGATGGAGGCAGTGAGCAAAGGAGATTTATCATGATGGATAAGCAAAAACGGGCAGGTTGGAAAGTCATGCTGCCTGCAGGAGTACTCATGTCCGGTCTGCTGCTGGCAGGCTGCGGGGCAGCAGATAGCGGTACCGATTCAGCCGCCGCGCCGAAGACGCAGACTCCTTCCCAGACAGGCAGCGCATCCGCACCTGCAGCAGGCGAGGCAAAAGGAAATGCAGACGGCAGTTCTGCTGCAGCTCCGGCCGGTAACACAGCTGGTCAATCCGCAGCAGGTGGTGAGCAGTCCGCTCCTTCTACCGACAGCAGTAAGGATCTGACTGCGCAGCGTGAAAAGAGTTCCCTGCAGTCGACCATCAAACAGGTAAAAGGCAAAGACGTGGTCACCAATCCGGAGTCCATGACCGTCATCGTCAACAAGAACCGTTACCTGCCGGAAGGCTACGAGCCGCCGGATCTGGTCGTGCCCGATGTAGCTTTCTCCTACGACGGTGTACTGGAGAAAAGCCATATGCGCAAAGAAGCCGCCGGAGCACTGGAAGAGCTGTTCAAAGCGTCCAAGTCGGCCGGACTGGATCTGCGTGCGGTATCCGCTTACCGTTCCTACAAACGCCAGGTATCCATTTACAATAATAATGTTGCTACCAAAGGCAAGGCATATACCGACCGCGTAAGCGCACGTCCGGGTACGAGTGAGCATCAGACCGGGCTCGCAATCGACGTCTCCGGACCGGGGATCGGTTATGGACTGGAGCAGAGCTTTGGCAAAACGGCAGAAGGCAAATGGCTGAAGCAGCATGCTGCGGAATACGGATTTGTGATCCGCTACAAAAAAGGCGCGGATGATATCACCGGCTATACGTGGGAGCCATGGCATATCCGCTATATCGGCAAAGCACTGGCCGAAGACGTCACCGCCAAGGATATGACACTGGAAGAATATTTTGACCAGAACAAGATCAAGCAGTAAACTGAAACGACGCAAGCCTATCCAACACACTCAGATTCACCCCATAAATGAATTCAGCTTTTATGAAATAAGCGATAATAATCCTACTTTATTCTGAGGCTGGTATGGTGATCTGCATTTATCTTCAGAGCAAAGGGGGAACATTCATGAACCATCGGCGGTTTTTGACGATACTTGCCGCTTTCGTCCTGCTGGAAGCGACAGGATGCACATTCAGTCCGGCACCGGATGATTCGTCTACGCCCGCCCGGACGTCAGCTGCGCCACTGGTTCAGGAAGGTCCCATCCGTCTGTATGCCAGTCAGAACAGCGATGGGGTCTATCACCATATAACCGTTGAAAATGAAAAAACCGGCAGCAGCCGGCAGTATGACTGGCAGACGGTCAGCAGTCCAGGCTATGAACCGCTGGTCTATCAGACCGATCTGAACGGAGACGGCGGAGTGGAAGTGGTCGTTATTACGACCAGAGGATATGGGACCGGGACGTACATTACCGAGCCGCATATTGTGGATTGGAACAGTACAAAGGAGCTGGAGGTACAGGACCCGCTGGACTATACGCGTGAGCAGGTGTCCTTTTCCGTGCTGCATCGGGAAGGTAAGCAGATTGTTCAGGCCCGTGTACCCGGACAAACACCGGTCTCCCTGCCGGTCAATACAGTCCACTCTGCGGAGCTGCCGCAGTTTGGCTCGGTGATTCGTTATTATGTGGATGACAAGGGTTTGCTGAACGCCGAAGTGGCTGCCCAGATGTCCAGTGGAGAAGCGGTAGCTGCAGCCATCCTGCAGTACAGCTGGCAGTCCGGTGTATTGCGAGTCGAAGACATCACGCTGGAGCCTATAGCTTCCTGATCTTTTGTTACCTATAATCTAAAAAACCTGCCGCTGAGTATGTTCAGCAGGCAGGTTTTTTTGTATTTGCTATGGGTAAGGCTCGGTACACAATGGATAGTGCCATCCAATTATTTCACTGAAAAGCTTCCAGCAAAAAGCGCGAAGGGGGCACTGTCTTGCCATGATGCATCACGGGTGAGGAGATGTACAGCTCATGCTTGGCCCGGGTGACAGCGACATAGGCGATTCGCCGTTCTTCCTCCAGGGCAGCCTGCATCAGTTTGCCTTCGGGGTCCGGTCCGGTAACGCTCTGTCCGGCTTTGACGTCTTCGGGTGCTTCTTCCTGCAGGGCCGCTTTGTGCGGCAGGATGCCTTCCGATGCGCCAAGCAGATAGACGCATGGGAATTCCAGTCCCTTGGCCCGGTGAACAGTCATCAGATGCACACCTTCCGGCGCTTCCTGCTTCATCAGCTCGATCATCTGCTCTCGTTTGGCAGACAGTTCATCGGCAAATTTGACCATTTCTTCGACCGTGGCGAATTTGCCGGCTGCACTTTCCAGCTCATCGAGAGTCTCGCGGATGTTATCTTTATGCCGTGTGGCAGGTCCGCTAAAGTCCGCGCTGGCAAACTTGTCGTAAAATACCCGGCGGATCTCGCGGATCGCGTAGAGCGGCTTCATTTCCTTGATCTTTTTGAGGAAGACGATCCGATCTTTGACCTGCTGACGCTGGAACGATTGCAGACGTTCCCAGTGGAACAGGTGGATCAGCGGGTATTTCTTGGCCTGCTTCTGTTCCTGCTGCATAATATGCTCTATGCCGGCATCTCTTGAAATGTACAGGGGACCAATCACGCCGGGCAGCGCATCCATCCGCCGTGAATTGACGGACAGCCGCAGATGGTCCATAACCGGCCGGATCAGCGCGTGATCATAGAATACCGGTGCTTCCCCGTACTGGATAAACGGAATATCCTCCATCAGCAGCCGCTCGGCGATCGCCCGTGTGCCGCTGACGGTCCGGTGCAAAATAGCGACATCTCCCAGCGAACGGCCATCAGTCTGCTGTTTTTTGAGCCTTTTCACAATCTCGTCCGCTTCTTCATCGGCATGGGCCGGCCGTATATACATGGGGCTCTGACCGACCGAAGCTCCAGCCTGCAGCGTCTTGTCATGACGGGCTTCATTGCGGGCGATCAGCTTGACGCCGAGTCCCAGAATCTGCGGATGGCTGCGATAGTTAATATCCAGCGCGATGATGCGTGTGCCAGGATATTCCTTGGGGAAATCAAGAATATATTCCTGTCTGGCCCCGTTAAAGGAATAGATCGTCTGGTCATCGTCACCGACCACCATCAGATTGCGGTGGACAGCAGCGAGCTGGCGAACCATCTCGTACTGGAGCCGGTTCGTATCCTGAAATTCATCCACCATAATATAGCGGAATCGATCCTGCAGCATTGCCAGCAGATTCGGGTCCTGGAGCAGCTGCTCGGTACGCAGCAAAATATCATCAAAATCGATTCGCCGGTGTTCCTGCTTCCATTCTTCATACCGGCACAGCAGGGCGCAGCGGTCACGTTCTTCCGGTGTATCCTTGGGCAGATCATCTGCAGTACCGCCCTCCAGCTTGATTGCTGACAGGGTAGCCAGCAGGGTCTCTGGCGGGGTAATACTGGTAGAACCAATCTCCCGGCGCAGACGCTGGAGCACCGCATGCTGGGCGCGGGCATCTCCAAAAATTTCGTCCTTGAGATTGCCGTATCGGCGCAGCAGCAGCAGACCGAACGCATGGAACGTACGCGCTTCGATCGCACGTGCGGTTTTGGCTGTGACACCAGGCAGGGCAGCGATTCGTGATTTCATCTCGGCCGCAGCCTTGGTCGTAAAAGTAACAAGCAAAATATGCTTCGGATCGACTTTGCGTACGGATAACAGATAGCCGGCACGCGCAGTCAATACGGTCGTTTTGCCGCAGCCTGCACCAGCCAGAGTCAACAGCGGTCCTTCTCCATGGCGCACCGCTTCGATCTGCGGCGCATTCAGCAGAATGCCCTGCTGTTCCAGTGCGCGGAAAAAGGCTGCATCCTCCGCAGCATCGGGCACCAGGGTAATACTTGTATCGGCAGGAGCCGGTTTGGCGGCCGGCAGCGGGGTATGCACAGGGATACCTTGAGGTCGGAGTGCTTCTTTGGTCATCGTGTCTTTCAACAGGTAATCTTCCTTTCCGGCTTCGCTTTTTTTCAAGTGAGGCAGAAATTTGGTATGATAGGGTTGTATCAACCTATATACGGGTACTGTTATGCATATCCTTCTATTATAATGGATGTATAACCGATGAGTAATCCCCAATATGGAACTTCATCAAAAATTGTAATGTAAACAGGTACGACCGTTCACTATAGGTATACAGTGATATGGTGGAATTAGAGGAGGAGAACAGTCATGAATTTGTTACAACGGCTGAAAAGCGGTGCGGGAAAAGCAACCGAGCGGGCGCAGAATGCAGTGGAAGTGAATCGCATGAACGGTCATATTGTGGATATTGAGCGGGAGATCGGGGTTCATTATCTGCGCATGGGTGAAGTCTTTTACGAAGGATACCGCGCCGGCGATATGTCGATTGCCGAAGAAGAGATGACTGAGCTGTGCAAGGCATGCGATCTTCTGAATGAAGAAATTGAGGAAATCCGTACGCGGATTGCGATACTTAGAAATGAACGTGTTTGCGAATGCGGAGCAGTCGTGGCACTGGATGCGAACTTCTGCCCGAACTGCGGACGCAAAATGGAAAAGCTGGCGATTCCGCGTGAAGACCGGGAAGAATTCCAGAGAGACCGGGATGTGACGCGCGATGAGCCAATCGTATTCCCGACCGATTCCCAGGTGCATGAACGGGAAGAAGAGGAATATGAACATGAGGAACTGACAGCCGACGAAGCCGAGCGCCGCCGGGCAGCCCGTCTGCAGGAAGAGCGTGAGCGGCAGGAAGAACTGGATCGTCTCGTGCGTTCATGGAAGCAGGATCTGGGCATTGAACATGATGACGAACCGGAAGAGGAAATGCCTGCTGCGGCTGCCACAGCTGCTCCGGAGCGCCCGATAAAGACGGAACCCCAAACAGCAGTACGCCAGGAGCCGGTACAGAAGGTAGTTACGGTTACCAAGCCGCTGGAAATGGAAGCTGATGACGATACCGACATCGATACCGATACATTCAGCTGCCAGGTATGCGGACAGGTTCTGCAAAAAGGCTCCAAATGGTGCCCGCACTGTGGAGCGGAACAGATATAAGACGGCAGGCAGGCTGATCATCCAATTGTGATCGGCCTGTTGTCCCATACATACACATCATTGGATCAGACAGCAAGCCAACCGGGAAGGATGGAATGCCTGATGGAACAAGTGCTCAATCATTTGCGTAATCTGGGATTTACCGAGCTGGAGGCCAAGGTCATGGTGGCACTGGCACAGCAGGGGACACAGTCCGGTTACGAAGTCGCCAAGCGAATCGGCGTCTCCCGTTCCAATGTGTATGCTACCCTGCAGCGTCTGTCTACCCGCGGCATGGTACAGCTTACACCGGGCGAACCTGCCCGCTACAGTGTGCTGCCCGTCAAGGAGCTGACCCGGATGATTGCCGGTCAGGTCGGGGAGTCACTCTCCTATCTGGAACAGGCGATGCCGAGTCCTGCCGAAGACCCGCCTTCCTTTTACAGTGTCGAAGGGGAGCGGCGGATTATGGAGATTCTGAACCGGGAGCTCGACAAGGCTCAGGAGGAGATCATCGCGGCGATCTGGCAGCAGGAAGCCGCCTGGTTTCGGCAAAAGCTGGAGCAGGCAGAGCAGCGGGGCGTCCGGGTACTATGGTCTTTTGAAGATGTGGAAGAAGAGGGGCATCCCGGCATACGGATGCTGCGTGAGGGAATCAGCGGGCGCAAGTTCTGGCTGGTGATCGATCGCCGATGGTGTATTGTCGGGATGCGCGGAGACACTATGCCTGCCCAGGCGCTGGTTACCGAGCATCCACTGATGGCGGAGCTGCTGCTGCAGCATTTTTCCCAGGAAGTGATCCTGTATGAAATGGAGAATGATCTGGGGCAGGAATTGATCCGGCGTTATGGCAAGGGATATGGCCTTATTCTGGAGCGATATCTGCCAGGGCTGCTGCCGCTGGAGGATTAAATCAGGCCGAAATGTACGTTTGGGAGTTGTTCTTTTTTCCTTTCCGGTTGCTTAAAAGTTAAATAGTTCATATTTTTTCAAACGAGTTTCTTCTATTATAATAGAGAGCTGCTGCACAGGAAGCAGCTCATTGTAAAGGGAAGGTAATTCTCTGCTATTATCTCCGTATCATGCGTAGCGGAGGCTGCGGAATATTTACAATTCCGTAACACACCACGAATGAAAGGATGATAAACAAAATGGAATGTATCGTAAAATTCGATATTGTGCACAATCAGGAGACCAAATCGCTGCGGGGGCTGGTATTTGTAGATAAGGATTCGATGCCAGGTACCGACCAGCTGACCGATATGTTCAAGGATATGAGCTACCAGGTAACTGCAGATTCCAGTGATCCGATGCGTTTTTTGCCTGCCGGACCACAAGCGGACTTTGAGTATATCCGGATTCGGGAGCTGGATACCGGTGAACAGAAGTTTACCGAAGACAGGGACCTGAAGAATCTGTTATCCAATCTTCTACCTAATCAGAACCGACCGATCTGAGTCAGAGCTGATCCGGAAGAAGCAGGAAAATAAGCTGCTGGATGTGAAAGCAGCTCAAAACAAAAGCGCCCTTCATTTCCTTCACCGGAAAGAGGGCGCTTTTTGCGTGTTTATGCAAATGATGAAAACAAGCCTAAAGTTAACAAAAATAGGCGTTAACCTATCTGCCTTTTACACTTCGGAAGTGCAGTGCGAGCAGCGGGTTGCTTTGAGAGCAATCTCATTAAGGCAGTATGGACATTGCTTGGTCGTTTTCTCCGGTTCCGGCTTGGCATGTTCCTTGCGCTTGATCATATTGACGCCCTTAACCAGGAAAAAGACGCACATGGCGACGATCAGAAAGTCGATGACCGTATTAATAAACTGTCCATACGCTATAACTGCTGCACCAGCCTGCTGTGCTTCCGCCAAAGAAGCATATTGTTTGGCGTTACTGTCAGTCAGGCTATCCAGATTCCAAAACAGATCGGCAAAGTTAACCCCGCCGAGCAGCTTGCCGACAGGCGGCATAATGATATCATTCACCAGGGATGTTACGATTTTGCCAAAGGCTGCCCCGATAATAACACCGACTGCAAGGTCGATTACATTCCCCCGGACGGCAAATTCCTTGAATTCCTTGATTACACCCATAGTGCTTAGCTCCTTTTTATCGTTAAATTGGCAAAATGACCCTAAATCATGGGAAATATTGTCGTTTATGCGGATTCGTGGATTATCACTCCCATTTTTGATCGTTTCAATTTTATCATAGCTCAAAGAAAAATCATTTATTTCCAATCATTTTCATGAAGATGCTTTATGTAGCAATAAATGAAAACGGATACATGAGTAATGCTTTATTAGCTAAGCAGATGAATTAACAATTATTTCCTGCGTCAAAATTAAAAAACTGTTTAAATTACCAGATAAGCCTTTTTTGACAAAGTACTAGACAAAAAGGCCTGTAAACTTTTTGTAACCAATTAAAACCGAGACTATAGGGGATAAATACGACATTTTGTGTTGCTTAATGCTCAGTACTAAAGGTGCAGAAAGTCGAAAATTAAATAAATAAAGTTTTATTTTTATCCTAACGTTCGACATGATTTTTAGATAACCTATTTTATAATTATTCAAAACGAATAAAAAGAAACCTGGATTTATAGGAGGGAATTAACGGTGAGAAATCAGCACGTCCTGAAAGAGAACTGGAATGAAAAGAGTCATGAGGTCAAAACATTTTTTCATAAGCTAGCTACAGACCCTACGCTCCAGCCCACGCAGACATCGAACACGAGTGAACCTCTTATGGATTGGTTGTCTCTGGCCCGTTATCCTTTAAACCACGAAATCACCTACTACCACGGGATTTACGAGGATAAAACATATCGTCCATTACCAGACAATGGCAAACAAAGCATCAACGTAGCACTGCTGCTCGATATGATCTTCCAAAACATGGGCATGAAATGCAGTGTAAACGATCTGATGGAACATATAAATAGTGGTGGTACGCTGGAAGGATTCATTGCAGCACAAGGGAATCAATCTCTCTGAAAACGGTAAATGTAATTATTTACGCAAGTAGAGGTGGTTTACAAAGTTTTCATGAAGGATTATAATGAGCGCATAAGTTATTCAAAATGAATAACATTTGAGTTGAGGACAAAAACCTGTCATGCACGGCCGCCAGCTCGCAGATCCTTATGCTGGACAGGCTGCTGCAAAGGTGATGCAGCAAACAGGAATAATGCATGGATGAATGCCAAACTTGATCCTGCTGTAACCAATCTGTTATAAAATTAAAAATAAGCATGGATGTACAAAGCAACATTTACCGCTTTACGACAGTCATACTATACAGGACGGCATTATCTCTTACTTTAGCAATGAAGCGATCGCCGTTATTTTCTATTTTGTAGATGTTACAAATTTGTAATTTCATAATGACAAAATGTAACCTGGAGTAATACATCTTATTCAAGGGGTACGGAATATGCTGCTGGCATGCTTCCGAATGCGAGAAGACGAAAGGGGAATGCAGGAACTTTTACGAAACAGGCAGGTACGGTTCAAGCCAACCGATGTGCTGCTTAATTTAAAAGTAATTGGAGGAAATATAGTGGAGATTAAACAGTATTTTAATATCATCAAGAAGCGTCTTTGGCTGGTGCTTCTCATCGTTGTGGTTATAACGGTAGGAACCGGAATTTACGGGTTCATGACGAACACGCCGATGTACACTGCCACTGCCAAGCTTGTTGTGAACAGCACACCGAGCACGAGTGACGGCGGGACTGCGAACCAGTTGGATCTGGGAACGATCAATTCCAATATTCAGCTGATCAAGACGTATGAGCAGATTATCAAAACACCTGCCATCATGAACAAAGTAGCGGAAGAACATCCCAAACTTGGATTGACGGCTACCCAGCTGATTAACAGTATCAATGTAAGTTCGGTAGATGAGACGCAGGTTATGTCCCTGACCGTAACGGATACTTCCTATCAGCGGGCTGCAGAGACAGTCAATGCTGTAGCTACTGTGTTTAAGCGTGAGATTCCGCAGATCATGAAGCTTGACAATATTACTGTGCTGGATCAGGCTGACCCGTCAGCATCCGCACCACCAATTACGAAAAGCCCGCTGCTGTTCGTTCTGATTGCTCTCGTACTATCTGTAGTTATTGGCATTGCAGTTGCCTTCCTGCTGGAGTACATGGACGACTCGATCAAGAGTGAGGAAGATATCCGCGACGTGCTGGGGCTGCCGGTACTGGGCGTGATCGCCAAAATGAAAGAGGAAGACATGGAGGCCAAAAGTACAATGCCTGCCAAACCTCTTGTAGGAGGTGGAGAACGTGCCAACCACACTTAAATGGCCGTTGATTACAAAGCAGAATCCCAAGTCATTGATCGCAGAATCTTATAAAGGGCTGCGTACCAATATCGATTTCTCCCGGCTGGATGCCAAAGTGAAAAGCATTATGGTCACTTCGGCAGCACTCGGTGAAGGCAAGAGCACAACCGTCGCCAACCTGGCGATCGCTTATGCAGAGACCGGACGCAGCGTACTGATCGTCGATGGCGATCTGCGCAACCCGGCGATGCACAAGATTTTCAACCTTTCCAATGAAAAAGGATTATCCAACGTACTGTTCAACACCGCCGAGCTGGAGAAAAACATCCAGCCGAGCCGGACGATGAACCTGAGCGTCCTTACGTCAGGTCCTGTCCCGCCGAATCCGTCGGAAATTCTGGGCTCCCGGCAAATGGAAGCCCTGATGGATGAAGTGAAGTCGCAATACGATCTGGTGATTCTGGATACGCCGCCTATTCTGCCGTTTACGGATGCACAGGTCGCCACGCCGCTGTGTGATGGCGCTGTACTGGTGATCAAGGCAGGAGGCGAGAGCCGCAAGGATATCGCCAAAGCGGTCTCCAGCCTTGAATTTGTAGGTGCCCATCTGTTGGGAGCCGTACTGAATCAGGCTAACCGCAAAACATTGGTGAGCGCGTACCATGAACAATAAATAAGGCAATTCCATCTCCATGTACCATGATCTACATCATTACAGGCCAAGCTTGGGGTAATGTCTCCTGCACCCATATCACTGGAGGCACTCGGTCATGCTGTGGGCTGCCATGCAGCCTTAGACGTTTATCGTCAAAGGTATGATGATGAGGACGGGTTGAATGCCCGGTACCTGTTTGAAGCCGGCCCGATGAATGACGCTGAAAACACGCGTTATAGGTAAACATACATGGAGAGAATATAACGCGTATTTTCAGACCTTCTATGCTTGAGTGGACCGGCGGGAACTGCAATTGTCAGGACAAGGGGTTCTGAAGCTGCAGTGCCTACATACTTGCAACTTGGTCAGCATGATAGAACCAACAAAAAAAGGATAGGGTGTGATCTGATGAAGAAGGTTCGTAAAGCAATCATTCCGGCTGCAGGACTTGGAACTCGCTTTTTACCTGCAACAAAGGCTATGCCCAAAGAAATGCTGCCGATCGTAGACAAGCCCACTATTCAGTACATTGTGGAAGAAGCGATTGCTTCCGGTATTGAAGACATCATCATCGTAACAGGTAAAGGGAAACGCGCTATTGAAGATCATTTCGACAATGCATTTGAACTGGAAGCGACGCTGCTGGAAAAAGGCAAGCTGGACCTGCTGGATGAAGTGCAAAAATCGTCCAAAGTGGATATTCACTATATTCGCCAGAAAGAACCAAAAGGACTGGGTCATGCCGTATGGTGTGCACGCAACTTTATCGGAGATGAGCCGTTTGCGGTTCTGCTGGGCGATGATATCGTCGAATCCGATACACCTTGCACACGCCAGCTGATCGAACAGTATGAAATGACGGAAAAATCGGTAATCGGTGTACAAACTGTACCTGAGAGCCATACTCACCGTTATGGCATTATCGATCCACTGGAGCAATTCGGTCGTCTGCATCAGGTACGCCAGTTTGTAGAGAAACCGGCAGCCGGTACAGCGCCATCCAATCTGGCAATCATGGGCCGCTACGTACTGACACCGGAAATTTTCGAATTCCTCGGTGAACAGCAGGTAGGTGCCGGCGGTGAAATTCAGCTGACGGATGCGATCCAGCGCCTGAATGAACTGCAGGAAGTATTCGCCTATGACTTCCAGGGTACCCGCTTTGATGTGGGTGAGAAACTGGGCTTCATTCAAACTACTATTGAATTCGCTTTGAAGAATGATGATCTTAAGGCGCCCCTTCTGTCTTCTCTCAAAGCTGTAATCGAGCGGGAGATGCAGGAGGAAGCGCTCATAGCAAGAGGTGAGAGCTAATGACTCCAAGACAAGGGAGTGAAGCGGAAGCTTTAGCGAGCTATAGCGAGTTTTATGCGACACATGTCGGTAGTATGTCGGCCAAGCTCCGGTTCTACATGATGGTCAAGCGCACACTCGATATCATTTGCTCATTGCTGGGCTTGATCGTTCTATCACCACTCTTTATTGTACTTGGCATTTTAATCAAGCTGGAAGACCCGAAAGGCAAAGTGTTCTTTTACCAGACCCGCGTCGGTAAAGATGAACAGCCTTTCCGAATGTACAAATTCAGGTCTATGGTGTCAGACGCGGAAGAACGGCTCAAGGAGCTGCTGGCACAGAATGAAATTCAGGGTGCCATGTTCAAGATGAAGAACGATCCACGCATTACGCGGATCGGACGCTTTATCCGCAAGACCAGTATCGATGAGCTTCCACAGCTCTGGAATGTGCTGCGCGGGGATATGAGTCTGGTTGGACCAAGACCGCCGCTGCCAAGAGAAGTGGAAGAATACAGCCAGCGCGACAAGCTGCGCCTGAGCGTAACACCGGGTTGTACCGGATTATGGCAGGTCAGCGGCCGCAACGAACTCAGCTTTGAGGAAATGGTTGACCTCGATCTGCATTACATCAAGAAACGGGGAATCCTGTTCGACTTGTTTATTCTCTTGAAAACCGTGAAGGTGCTGTTCGGTGCCAAGGACGCGTTTTGAAGAACCACAATCATACCGACGATGAAGAGGTGACCATTAATGAATAAAGACTCCAAAATTTACGTAGCAGGACATCGCGGTCTGGTAGGATCAGCGATCCTGAGAGCACTGGAGAAACAAGGGTATACCAATCTGGTAACCCGGACAAGCTCCGAACTCGACCTGCGCAAACTGCCTGAAGTATACGCGTTTTTTGAACAGGAAAAGATCGATTATGTGTTCCTGGCCGCGGCAAAAGTTGGCGGAATTGCTGCTAACAACGATTTCCCGGCAGACTTCATTCGCGACAATCTGCTGATTCAGACCAATGTGATCGATGCAGCGCACTTTAACGGCGTACAGAAATTGCTGTTCCTGGGCTCTACCTGTATCTATCCGAAATACGCTCCACAGCCGCTCAAGGAAGAATACCTGCTGACCGGCGAGCTCGAACCGACGAACGAGCCTTATGCAATCGCAAAGATTGCCGGTATCAAAATGTGTGAATCCTACAACCGTCAATACGGTTCGAAGTTCATCTCAGCGATGCCGACCAATATGTACGGGCCAAACGATAACTTTGACCTGAAAACATCCCATGTACTGCCTGCATTGATTCGTAAAATTCACGAAGCCAAAGAGCAGAGCTCCCCAACCGTGGAAATCTGGGGAACAGGTACACCAAAACGCGAATTCCTGCATTCCGATGATCTGGCAGACGCTTGTATCTTCCTGATGAACAACTACGAGGACAACGAGATTGTAAACGTGGGTGTGGGCGAAGACATCGCTATCAAGGATCTGGCAATGCTGATCAAGGATATTGTGGGTTATGAGGGTGAACTCGTATTCAACTCTTCCGTACCGGACGGTACGCCGCGCAAGCTGGTAGATACAACCAAAATCAACGCTCTGGGCTGGAAAGCAAGCATTCCGCTGGAAGATGGTATTCGTGCAGTATACGAAGATTATCGCAGCAGCCTGGCCGTTCAGCCGTAAATCTTCAGCCTGGCTGAAACATACAAACATATGATTGGGATTAAACAAATAAAAACATACTGTGGAGGGAATTAATTTATGAAAAGCGCATTGATCACTGGTGTTACAGGGCAAGACGGATCTTACCTGGCAGAGCTTCTGCTGGAAAAAGGCTACAAAGTATACGGCGTGCGCCGCAGAACAAGCACACCGAACTACGAAAACGTAGAGCATATCAAAGATCAAATCGAATGGATCTCTGCTGACCTGGGTGACCTTGCTTCCCTGATCGAAGCGGTTCGCCTGTCCGATCCGGACGAAGTATACAACCTGGCTGCACAATCCTTCGTTGCTGCTTCCTGGCCACAACCTATTGCTACCGGTCAAATGACAGCAATGGGCGTAACCAACATGCTGGAAGCGGTACGTCTGGTAAAACCGGAAGCGCGTTTCTATCAAGCATCCAGCAGTGAAATGTTCGGTAAAGTACAAGCGATTCCGCAAGTGGAAACGACACCTTTCTATCCACGCAGCCCTTACGGCGTAGCGAAACTGTACGGTCACTGGATCACAGTCAACTATCGTGAGAGCTTCAACATGTTTGCTTGCTCCGGTATCCTGTTCAACCATGAGTCACCACGTCGTGGTCTGGAATTCGTAACACGTAAAGTAACAGACGGCGTTGCTCAGATCAAGCTGGGTCTGGCAAGTGAACTGCGTCTGGGTAACCTGGATGCACAGCGCGACTGGGGCTTTGCCGGTGACTATGTAAAAGCGATGTGGCTGATGCTGCAGCAGGATACTCCAGATGATTATGTCATCTCCACAGGCGAGATGCACACTGTAGAAGAACTCGTACAAATCGCGTTCGACCATGTAGGTCTGAACTGGAGAGACTATGTCGTTATCGACGAGAAATTCGTACGTCCGGCTGAAGTGGATCTGCTGCTCGGCGACTGCACCAAAGCCAAAGAACAACTGGGCTGGGAGCTGGAAGTCGGATTCGATCAACTGGTAAAAAATATGGTTGACGCTGACCTGAAGAGACATTCTCTGAAGCCGTCCGCTGTACCTGTCTACTAAGTGAGATGATTCTGAATGGCTAACGCAATTGCCAAAATAAAGAATAAATTCTCCATGACACCGGAGAAGCGCAAAATCTTCTTTAACAGCAACTGGCAATTGATGGACAAATTCCTGCGACTGGGAATCAACCTGATCGTCAGTATCTGGATTGCGCGCTATCTGGGACCGGAACAGTTCGGACAGTACAACTTTGCGATATCCTTCGTAACGATTATCGCTGCCGTCGTTCCGCTGGGCCTGGCCAATATCATCGTCAAGGAACTGGTACAGGACCCTGGTAATAAGGATGAGATACTGGGAACCGTCTCCACGCTGCGCTTATGCAGTGGAGTGATTGCCTTCGCGATAACGATCGCGCTGGCCTTCATGATTCCCGGTCAGGACCCGATGGTTCGCTGGAGTATCGTCATCATTGCGGCGAACATGCTGTTCCAGCCGCTGGATGTCATCTCTCAGTGGTTCGATTCTACGGTGGAAGCCAAGTATGCGGTCTATGCCAAAGGGATCGCGTTTGCGATCACTTCCGTGATGAAGGTACTGCTTATTGTGTTCCATGCATCCCTGATCTGGTTCGCCGCATCGTATGCGCTGGAACTGATTCTCGGCTATCTCTTCTTATTATTTACCCAGAAAAAAAAGATTTCATTAACCAAATGGACATTTAATTGGGAATTAGGCAAAAGATTAACAAACAGCTCCTGGCCGCTGATTGTAGCGGGTATCTCGACTATCATCTATCTGAAAATTGACCAGGTCATGCTCAGCTACATGATCAACGATACGGCTGTCGGGATCTACGCGGTGGCTGCACGATTGTCGGAAGTCTGGTACGTGATTCCGACGGTCGTCGCCGCTTCCTATTTTCCCAGTATGATCAAAAACAAGCAGCTCGGCCCCGACGTCTACAAAGCCGAACTGCAAAAGCTTTACAATCTGCTGTTCTGGTTCGCACTGTGTATCTGTATCGCGGTAACCCTGATGGCTAAGCCGGTCATCTCCATTCTGTACGGTCAGGAATATATCGAATCGATCGGTATCCTGGTCATTCACGTCTGGGCCTGCCTGTTCATCTTTATGAGAGCAGCGCTGAACAAATGGATTATCAGCGAAGGCATGTACCGGTTCGAACTGATCAGTCAGGTAATGGGCGCAGTTACCAAGATCATCGTCAACCTGATCCTGATCCCGCTGTTCGGCGGTGTCGGAGCAGCTGTCGGTACTGTCCTGGCCTTCATCGTCTCCAGCTACGCGTTCACTTTCCTATTCAAGGAAACCCGCGTATCCGGCGTAATGATGTCCAAGACACTGATCTCCCCGGTAACGGCGATCATCGCCAAACTAAGACCCGGCAAGGCCAAGCTGCCTGCCAACCAGGAATAACCTAAAGAAGAGGTTCCCCTTCACCGGGGAACCTGTCCTTCTTAGCGTCAGTCATTGAAAATGCTTGAAATCATATGAAATAACGCACAACTGACATAGCAACAATGGACACAAACATAACGGATATACTACAACAGACGATCGGTTACCCACATGGTAAGCCGACGCAATATCTTCTCTTAAATATTTTTGAATGTGATGTTCGCAGAAGTGGTGCGGACAACCTGAGCGAAAGCAACGGAATCGTTCTTGAAGAAGCCTTTAAGATTAAATATCCACTGCTGAAAGCAGTATTTCAGGATATTCAATCTTAACAGCGCCTGAAAGAATGAGCCGATGCTGTAGCGGTGTATCGCTGAACTGTCGCCAACTTCATATTCAAGTGAATTTAAGCAAAGAAATTCAAGCAAAGAAATAAGGAGGCGTAGGCATTGAAAAAAGTACTGTATGTCCATCATTCGGGTTATATGGGTGGCGCACCGAGAAGCCTGACCTACCTGATCAGCCATCTGGACAAGCAAAAGTTCCAGGGGAACGTGCTCACGATTCGAAATGGTCCTGCGGTCAAGCTGCTGGAATCCGGCGGACTGCCGGTGGAAGTGGCGAAAGGCATGTTTCCTTTCCACGGATCTACCGTATCCGGCATGACGCCTAAGCTGTTTGTTCGTAATCTGATCGGTGCATTGCCGACTTATTTTCAGGCTAAAAAATACATTCGCAAATACCAGCCGGACATTATTCATCTGAACAGCACCTGTCTGTTCCAGGTGGCACGTGCAGCCAAAAAAGTATCCCCGGATACCAAAGTGGTCTGCCATGTGCGGGAGCCGCTGCTGAACTCTTTTGCCGGTAACATCCTGAAGCGGATGAATCATAAATACGTGGACGGTTACATTTCCATTGACCAGTTCGATTCCGAGACTGTCGACAGTGCGGGACGTGAGCTGGAAGTCGTGTACAACTTTGTGGATTTCAAATCCTATAACCCGGATGTAAGTGGTGCCGGAGTACGCCGAGAGCTTGGCCTTGCAGATGACGATATCGTCTTCCTATATATCGGCCGTATTGTTAGCGGCAATGGTGTACTCGATATGGTCAATGCCTTTAACAAAATCAGCAAGGATCATCCGAAGTTCAAATTGATCGTTGGTGGATTTTACTTTAATAAGAACAACGCGTATGAAGACAAAGTCATGGAAGCCTGCAAAGGCAATGATCAGATCCATCCGCTGGCGTTCCGTGATGATGTACCGCAGATGATTGCTGCCAGCAATGTCATGATGTGCCCGTTCGTAGAACCGCATTTCTCGCGCAGCATTATCGAAGCCGCTGCGATGAAAAAGCCGGCGATCGGTACCAACATCGGCGGACCGAATGAACTGATCCTGCATGGCAAGACCGGTTATCTGTTTGAGTCGGGTAACTACAATGAGATGGCCCAGTACATGATCAAGATCGGTACGGACCCTGCGCTGTACGAGAAGCTGGGACAGAACGCATTGTCCTTTGCCGAAGAGAACTTTGATGCCAGAAAGAATGCCAAACGCACCTTTGACTTCTACAACCGTTTCTTTGTCAGGGAGCCTGTATGATTAATTCTTTTATCAAAGTAAAACGGAAAGTGGCCAAGAAGTGTTCCACCTGGGTGACCCGCCGGATGTTCAAGGAACAGCGGATCGCCTTTGGCCCCAACCTGATCGCGGTCGGCATGCCGATTGTCGATCAGGAACCGGGCAGCCAGATTACGATCGGTCGCAACGCGATTCTGTGCTCGTCGGATTACAGTAATCCGATCGGGCTGAATCACCGGACCGTGATTCGTACGCTGCGCAGTGGAGCGAACATTACGATCGGCAACGATGTGGGCATCAGTGGTGCCAGCATCTGTGCGATGTCGAGTGTTCAGATCGGTAATGAAGTGATGCTTGGTGTGAATGTGCAGATCAGCGATACGGATTTCCATCCGATCAAGCCGGAAGGACGGCGCTTCAACAAGCAGCCCGAAGATATCGGCACAGCGGCAACGACTATCGAAGATAACGTATGGGTCGGCGCCAACTCGATTGTGTTAAAAGGTGTAACGATTGGCAAAAACAGCATCATCGGCGCAGGCAGTATTGTCTCAAGTTCCATTCCTCCGAACTGCATCGCAGCCGGAGTGCCTGCCAAAGTGATCAAACGTTTGGAAGTGAATGATAATGACGTTAAATCCCTATACGCTGTCCAATCCAAATGACATCACGGTCAAAAACAAGTTTCTGACGTTTATTGCCGTCATGCTCATTGTGATTACATCGGGCTCCGTATTATTCGGTAAACTGCTGTATTCCGAATTTATTATGATTCTGTTCGCGATTGCGCTGGTGTTCTATTTTCCGAAACGGATTGAACCCAAACAGTTCCTGATTCTGCTTTTCATTGTTATCTTTCTCCTGTTTAACATGCTGCTGTACCAGAACAATCTGAACGGCTATATCGGACTGATCCTGAAGATGGCAGCGGTATTCATGGTCCTGAACCGGATTGATCTCCGTCAGGCCGCCCAAAGCTACCAGTGGCTGATCGTGGCACTCGCTCTGCTGGGCATGCCGTTCTATCTGGCCGGAGTGCTGGATGCGGCGCTGGTACGCCAGCTCGTTCCACCGACACCGGTATGGGGAGGCGCCTACCGGATTACGCCTTTCCATGTATACGGACTATGGAACATGACACGCAACCAGGGGATCTTCTGGGAGCCGGGCGCTTATCAGGTGTTTCTGAATTTGGGCATTTTCCTGATGCTGTTCACCAACCGGAAAGTGCCGAAATGGAAACTGCTTATCCTGACGGCTACCCTGCTGACAACGATGTCCACATCGGGCTACATGATCTGCGCACTGATTTATCTCGCGTATGTCATCCGTAACGGCAAGCGCGAGCAGCTGGCACAGATGGTCATGTCCCTGATTGTATTTATCCCGCTGGCCTTCTTCATCGTCCAAAGCGGTGTCATTACCGACAAGTTCCAGGAGGACAATGCTTCCTTTAACCGGCGCTCACTGGATACGACATCCAATCTGCAGCTGCTGGTGGAGAAGCCGCTGGTCGGCTGGGGATTCCAGAATAATGAAGTGTTGATGGAGCGATACGGGCTACCGGATTCTTCCAACTCCCTGCTCACTTTTGGATACCAGTTTGGACTGCCGCTGCTGCTGATATTGATGATTTATTATTTCTTCCAACTGCTCAGGCCGATTGGCGGCGTGTTTCAGACACTGCTCATCTTTATCGGTCTGGTGATTGTCTTCTCCACAGAGAATATGCTGTTCCAGCCGATATTCCTCGTGCTGATGTTCCTGGATACGAGCAGACTGAGACTTAACGAAAAGATAGAGAGTGGTGAAATCCGTGGAAACGAAGTCAGTCGCATACGTCGCCCCCTACGTCAACAGCCAGTTACAGCAAAAGAGGGGATATAGCGCCAAGCATACGGCGGGTAACAAAAAGATCGATTGCATTTTGCTGGCCATGGAAGAGAGCGGCAATGACATTACCGTCATCTCCCCGCTGCTGCTCAAGCAAAATACGATGAAATGGTTCAGCCGGGATGCTTATCCGATTGGCAACAACAGTGAAGTGGTCTATCCGGGAACGGTGGACCTGAAAGGCGTCAGCCTGCTGATGACCCTGTTCACAACCTTCTTCCAGCTCGTACGCTGGAACCGGGAGCACAAGAAAGAACCAAGAGCGGTTGTGTTTTACAACTACCGCCTGGAGACGGCACTGCCGGCGATTTTGTTCAAACTGCTGTACCGTGTACCACTGGTTGTGGAATACGAGGATGGCATCTACGCCGTCACCGAGACGAACAAACACTACAAAAAATTATCCGTAGCTGTTGAGAAATTCGCCAACAAGCTGCTCGATGGCGCCGTACTGGTGACCTCGGTACTGAAGAAAAGAGTTACCACGGATAACTATACCGTCGTACGCGGCGGTACCGTTCATCCATCCAGATTGAAGCCGGTCCGTGAAGTGGATCTAGGGACGGACGAGCGCCCGTTCCGGATGGTCTACTCCGGACGACTGGATTATGATCGCGGCATTGAGATTCTGCTGGATGCCCTTCCTTATGTGAACACCGGCCGCAAGCTGGAGCTCGATATAACCGGCTACGGGCCGCTGGAAGACAAGCTCAAGCAGTTTATCCAGAGCCATCAGAATCCACAGATCAAGATTACATTCCACGGGTTCCTGGACGATCACGATTATGCACAGCTGATGGAGACCGCTGACCTGTTCGTTAACACCCAGCGCGAGAAAATCAGCTTCAGTGAATGCTCGTTCCCGTCCAAAGTCGTGGAATACATCAAATACGGCAAGCTGGTACTAACCTCCGGCGTGTCCGATATCAATGTGATTAATCAGAATATGTTCGTAACGTATGACAATGACGATCCCAAGGAACTGGCTGCCGGATTGAACGAGATTCTTGCTCATCCGCAGCAGTACAGCCTGTATCCTGTCCGAGCCATGGAATGGCTGGTCAGCGATTGTGCCCACGAAGTGGTGGCTGGCAAGATCGACAAAGTACTGCGCCGCGCGATCAGCGGCAAGCCGGAAGCATCGGTATATTCCGAGTCCGCACCGGCAGAGTAGAGCGGCAGCAGCCCTGCCGCCGGAAGGGAGGAGACGGAAATGACGCAAATCAGACTGGATCAATACACCCAGGCAGAATACTCACGGGGCAAACCCGGCTGGTACTGCCTGATCTGGTGGTTCATTCAGGGAACGCTGTTCCGTTTCTCGCTGCATAACATGTACGGCTGGAGACGATTCCTGCTCAATGCCTTTGGTGCCAGACTGGCGCCCGGCGTAAGGGTTCGTCCAACCGCCAAATTCACGTATCCATGGAAAGTCACCATCGGTGAACACTCCTGGATCGGAGACAACGTCGAATTCTACAGTCTGGATGAGATCGTCATCGGCAGCCAGTGTGTCATCTCACAGAATTCCTATCTGTGCACTGGCAGCCACAAGCTCAGCGACCCCACATTCGGCCTGATTACCAAGCCGATCATTATCAAAGATGGCGCATGGGTGGCAAGCGACGTATTTGTCTACCCGGGCATCACCATCCATGAACTGGGCGTAGCCGGAGCACGCAGCACCGTCATCAAAGACATCCCGAGAAACGAAGTCCACATCGGCTTCCCCGCTGCTTTCCATAAGCACCGGTTCCCGGAAGAACAGCAGCCCGCTGCTGTACACATCGTGAAGTAATAAAGTATCTATGCTCATAATACTTATCTTTTCAGTAATCCAGATCTTGAATAAATCTTGTAAATGTATTGAAAAATATTTGGATGTTACAAACGCAACCGCGCATATGCACAGAGCGCAGGCAAGGGAATTCGGTCAAAGGACGACATTGGACGATGGGAATCCATCATTACCAACCTATCCAAGATTCCCATGGTCCACCGGAGGACGTGACCGAATCCCTTGCCGAAGCGGATGAAGCACTATAGCAACATCGCGTTTTAAAATCCAAACGCTGGAGAGGGATAAATGTGAAGGATAAACCGAAAATCGTATTTGTCATTAACTACTTTTATCCCGATTATGCCTCAACGGGACAACTGTTAACCGAGTTGTGTCTGTACCTGCAGCATGACTTTGATATTACCGTCATTGCCGAATGCCCTCCGGGCTATGTGAGTCCTTCGGGTGCCCAGGGACGGGTTATGCGTGACCGTCTGGAGAACATCGAAGTGGTTCGCATTCGTCTGCCGGAAGTGGACAAGCAGAACAAGCTGAGCCGGATCAAGTACATCTCGACGTATTTCTGGTTCGCAACCTATCAGCTGCTGAAGGAAAAAAACACCGACTTTATCTACACGATCTCGACGCCGCCGGTACTGGGTGGACTGATCGGTACGATTGGCAAAATCCTGAAACGTTCCAAGCATATTTACAATATCCAGGATTTCAATCCCGAACAGGCGGAAGCGGTCGGATACACGGATCGCAAGTGGATTTTCAATATGGCCCGGGCGGTAGATAACTTTAACTGCTCCATGTCCGATCATGTCATCACAGTCGGCAAGGATATGCAGGAGACGCTGGACAAACGGTTCGGCGGACGCAAGCAGATTGCCAACACGGTCATCAACAACTGGACCAATGAGCAGGAGATTGTGCCGGTCGGCAAAGACCATCCGCGTGTCGCACAGTTTATTCGCGACAATGGCTGGGAAGGCAAATTCGTCGTTATGTATTCCGGTAACCTGGGACTCTACTATGACCTCGAAAACCTGATCAGTGTGGTGCCGAAGCTGAAAGAATGCAAAGACATGGTATTCGCTTTTATCGGCGAAGGCGCAATGAAGAAGAAAATGATGGATTATGCTGAACAGCACGGATTGATTCAATCCGGACAAGTGTGTTTTCTCCCCTTTCAACCGAAAGAGGATTTGAAATATTCACTCAATGCCGCTGACGTTCATCTGGTTGTCAATCAGAAGGGAATCAAGGGTGTATCGGTTCCCAGCAAAATCTACGGAGTCATGGCTGCCGGCAAACCGGTACTCGGTGTACTCGAGGAAGGAAGTGAAGCGCATCGCCTGATTGTGGAAAGCTACTGCGGTCTGGTGGCAGAGCCTCAAAATTATGATGATGTCGCTGTAAAACTTCGCACACTGTATGCGATGGATCGCCTGGAACTGCAAACGGTCGGTCAAAACGGAAGAGACTATCTGGAAAAACATCTCCGCCGCGATGTATCGCTGGAGAAATACCGCCAGCTGCTGCTGTCCATGGTTACACCGTCCTCATCGCCAAGTATGCTGCCTGAATCCAGGTAAGCTGTGTCACCAATGATTCGCGAGCAAGACAACAAATATACAGAAAACATAGGAGGGATCGGAGTGAAACTTATCCTTTTATCCGGAGGTTCAGGAAAGCGTCTGTGGCCTCTATCCAATGATGCGAGATCCAAACAGTTTTTGAGAGTGCTGGAAAATGAGCAGGGTGAGCTGGTATCGATGGTTCAGCGTGTATGGAATCAGCTGGACATCAGCGGACTTAGCGAATCCAGCTATATTGCCACCGGCAAGTCTCAGGTGGAGATTATGCGCAGTCAAGTCGGAGCCGATGTACCGCTAATCGTTGAGCCGGAAAGAAGGGATACGTTTCCTGCCATTGCACTGGCAGCAACCTATCTGTATTCCATTCAGGGTGTAAGCCTGGACGAAGTCGTTACGATTCTCCCGGTCGATCCTTATGTCGATAATCATTTCTTTGAAACGGTACGCAGCCTGGAGGACGCGCTGGAAGAATCCAATGCGGATCTGGCGCTGATCGGTGTTGAACCAACGTATCCGTCTTCCAAATATGGCTATATCATCCCGTCCGGTGAGACGAGCGTGACCGGTCTTCGTTCGGTCAGCCGCTTCCAGGAAAAACCGACGGAAGAATACGCAGAACAGCTGATTGCAGAGAAAGCGCTCTGGAACTGCGGCGTATTCGCCTTCAGACTCGGCTACATTATCAACTTGCTGGAGCAAAAGGGAATGCCGATTCATTACGAGCAATTCCTGCGCAGTTATGCGAGTCTGCCGAAGATCAGCTTTGACTATGAAGTCGTGGAAAAAGCGGAAAATATCGTAGCGGTTCCTTATACCGGCTACTGGAAAGACCTGGGTACCTGGAACACATTGACCGAGGAAATGAGCAGTGTGCAGATCGGACGCGGCATTATCAGCGTAGACTGCGAGAACACGCATCTGGTCAATGAGACGAATATTCCGGTTACCGTACTGGGCATGAAGGATGTTGTCGTGGCGGTCAGCCCGGATGGCATTCTCGTATCCGACAAGGCAAGCAGCCCCAAATTGAAAGAACTGGTGAACTTTGACCAGGGACCGATGTTTGAGGAACGCCAGTGGGGCTGGGTCCATGTGCTGGATGATCAGCAGTATGAAGACGGACGCTGCGTATCCACCAAGCGGATCGGACTCAAAGAAGCCCATAACCTCAGCTACCGCAGCCATACGGAACGTGAAGAAGTATGGACCATCGTCAAAGGTGAAGGTGAATTTGTCCTCAATGGTAATGTGATGCGGGTAAGTGCAGGCAACGTACTGCATATTCCGGTCAAAGCGATGCACAGTATGCGGGCGTCAAGCACAATGGAATTTATTGTTGTACAGACAGGAATGTATGCACGCAATAATCAACTGGTGGAGCTGTTTCATTCATGGGAAGATATCGCTCAAAACTGCCTGAAGATCTGACGACCATCTGCTACTACGTCTCTGATTACGGCTATGGGCATGCCACACGCAGTATTGCAGTGATCCGGCAGATGCTGGACAACTGCACGCAGACGCCCATACGCCTGATTATCAATTCGGGCAAAGCACTATCGTTCCTGCAGGAATCCCTGCAGACCACAGGCAAGCATCAGCTGGAGTTCAGGCGTACGTTCTCCGATACCGGCTATGTATTGCAAAAGGATTCGATTGCAGCCGATATTCCACGATTGCGTCATCAATATAATAGCGACATGTCGTTGTTTGATGAAAAAGTGGAGCTGGAGAAGAATTTTCTGCTGGAAAGCGGAGCACAGCTGGTCATCAGCGATATCTCGCCGATTCCGGTAGCAGCAGCGTCTAAGGCAGGCATTGAGTCACTGGGCATTTCCAACTTTACCTGGTATACGGCCTACCGCGATATGCTGGAGCTGCATGAACTGAACGGACTGCGCGAAGCGTATGCTCGCATGGATCATTTTATCGGTCTGGCCGGCAGCGCAGAACCCGCATGGGGATGCAAATGCAGGATCGATACCGGGTTTTTCTGCCGGAAGCCTGATCCGGTAGAAGTGCAGCGGATTCGCCAGGAGCTGAATCCGGACGGCAAGGGCAAATTGATCTTCTTCGCACTCGGCATGAGCATTCAGGTGGACGAGCTGTCTTCCCTGAAGCTGTGGGATAGTGAGGGTTGCCGGTTTATCGTATCTGCCAATATGGATATCGAGCGGCCGAATATTTCCCATATTCCTGCAGACTACAGCGAGTCACAGAATTATGTGGCTGCCGCAGACCTGGTCATTACCAAGCCGGGCTGGGGCACGATCTGTGAAGCGGTCGAGCTGAACAAGCCGCTGGTTCTGCTGAACCGGAGCAGTTTCTATGAAGACCGTCATACTATCGCGGCTATTCCGCTGGAACATCCGGTAACGTTAATGTCATGGGAAGAAATACAGCAGCTTGATCTGATGTCCGGGCAGGGCCTGGAACTCTGGAATGATGAACCGCACGAGCATGTTTCCTTTAACGAAACATACGGATATTCACGTTCGGCACTGACAGACATTACGGACTATATTCATAATCTTTTACAGCATGTAAAAGTGTAATGGATTACACGCAGCGTCGGTCAATTAGTGCATAACCATCCAGAAGATAGCGGCCCACAGCAGCAGAGACACTGCAGTACCCCACAGACAACCTTTGGCAAATGTCGGATTTCCCTGGTTTCTCATAATGATCAGCCTCCAAATATAGAAATGAGATTGGATACTCCAATACTTATATAGACTATATCGGTTGATTAACATTATACGTGAATAGAGATTACCCAATCACTTGGTGAAATAGCATCGCTTTCAATACTCAACAACAAACAGAAATGGGAGTGTGAATAATGAAAATTACGGTTATTGGTACAGGTTATGTTGGTCTGGTGTCTGGTGTCTGCTTTGCGGAAGTCGGTAATACAGTGACTTGTGTCGACAAGATTCCTGCAAAAATCGAAACACTGAAAAATGGCGGCGTTCCAATCTATGAGCCGGGCCTTCAGGAAATCATGCTGCGCAACGTCGAAGAAGGACGCCTTTCCTTTACAACGGATCTGAGTGCTTCCGTACCCGAATCCGATCTGGTTATCATCGCGGTAGGTACGCCTCCACTGCCATCCGGTGAAGCGAATCTGGAGTATATCGAGGCCGCTGCACGCGAGATTGCGCTTTCAATTAACGGTTACACCGTAGTAGCTGTTAAAAGTACCGTGCCTGTTGGTACCAACGAGCGCGTCAACAGCATTATTGCCAGCCTGACCGATCAACCGTTTGCTACAGCATCCATGCCGGAATTCCTGCGTGAAGGTTCTGCCGTCAAAGATGCATTCAACCCGGATCGTCTCGTTATCGGTGTAGAGACACAACAAGCAGC
Organism: Paenibacillus wulumuqiensis; assembly: GCF_000971965.1. Taxonomy (GTDB): domain Bacteria; phylum Bacillota; class Bacilli; order Paenibacillales; family Paenibacillaceae; genus Saccharibacillus; species Saccharibacillus wulumuqiensis. The sequence continues at coordinate 5,764 of NZ_KQ040795.1, read as the reverse complement.
TGACATGCTGATCGCTCTGCACAGACCGCTGACAGAGAATCTGGTTATCACGGATATCCGTAGTGCCGAGATGATCAAGTACGCATCCAATGCCTTCCTGGCGACCAAAATCTCCTTTATCAATGAGATTGCCAACATCTGCGACAAAGTAGGCGCGGATGTGGATCAGGTAGCCAAAGGTATGGGTATGGACCGTCGTATCGGCGCTTCCTTCCTGAATGCAGGTATCGGTTACGGTGGTTCATGCTTCCCGAAAGATACCCATGCACTGATCCAGATTGCCGGTAACGTGGAGTATGACTTCAAACTGCTCAAATCGGTCGTTGAAGTCAACCAATCCCAGCGCTGGGCGGTTATCGACAAGCTGCTGGATTCACTCGGTACTCTCAGCGGCAAAAAGATTGCTGTCTGGGGTCTGGCATTCAAGCCGGATACCGATGATGTTCGTGATGCACCATCCCTGGAGATCGTGCCAAAACTGGTTGAGTTTGGTGCTCTGCCACAGGTATTCGATCCGGTAGCAGCAGATAATTTCCGTCGTGAGTACGATCACCCATCCGTCACTTATGCAGCAAATGCACTGGAAGCTGCGCGCGGCTGCGATGCGATCTGCCTGCTCACCGAATGGGGCGAGTTCGTGAACGTGGATCTGGTGGAAGTTCAGGCGGTTATGAACAATCCTGTACTGATCGACGGACGCAATGTGTACAGTGCCGAACGAATCAAGGCGACTGGTCTGAACTACCATTCCATGGGTCGTCCATCACTCTTGCGTGATAGTTTTATAGTAGCCAATTAACCTAAATTTGAACCAATAATTGTCAAAAAAAGCACCGGGCCGCCTATTAGAGCGTCCCGGTGCTTTTTTGTGCTGTTTTTCGACAAATCGGGCAGGACAAAAAATACGAATAAGCCGGCCTGCTTATGACCGATCAGACCGGCTTATATTGCTGCATATAGTATAGAAAAGTAGGCAGGTAAAAATCTATATTATAATCATGATGTTGGGCAGGAAAGAAGTGAAATGACTAATGCTGTTCTTCTTCAGAGTGTGCACGATCCCGTACGACACGCTCCAGCAGCTGACGGATCAACTGAAGATCATCAGCTTCGAGGGGAACGCCATCCCAGTGAAGATGGGCATGGTTGAGAAATTCACGAGCGTTCGTATTTGGGGAAATGGGGTCGTACTGCTCCGTTAAGCCAAGCAGATAATCCGAAGTAGTGTTCAGCTTGCGGGCGATAGCCTGAATCGTTTCGAGTGTAGGTTGGCGATAGCCGGACTCGTAGCCTGCATACGTGCTTTTGGCTACTCCAATATAATCTGCGACTTCCTTCATCGACATATTTCGCCGTTTGCGAAGTTGTTTGAGGCGTTGGGCGAACAATACAAAGACCTCCTAATGAAGCTATAATGTATGCGACCTGAATAATAGAGGAAGTAGGAGAAAAGCCGCAAACAATACATAAAGTATATCATGGTGCGATATGATTGCCTACTTTGGATAACTTCTATAACGGTGCCACATAACCAATATACTTCCATTTTCAATAGTATACGCCTATTATCTTTATCATAGGCAATTTTTACAAAAAATATAAATAATAGATTTAAAAGTATTATAAACACTGGCAAGCCAAACAGAGAAAATTGGGTTATGTAATACTGTTATAAAATATTATTCGATTTGCGAACGGTTTAATAACAAGATACTAAAATAAACAGGCTCCTCTGTAAATACAGCATCCTATTTATATATCGGATTTGATTCCAAAATTATAAGTTTTCGGATGAATTATCGGCAGATATATAACTAACCGGAAGAACCCGGTGGAAAATGGAGTTGAAGATATGGGCAGATCGCTTCAGGAGGATGCGACTTCTGGACGGAAGTGCAGGGCTATCGCCTTATATCCTGCAGGATAACAGCTGGCGCTTCTGTATGAAGATGAACATCATCGGCAGTCTTTTGGAAGATTGCAGTGTGGATGTTATGCCACAAATGTGGTATATACAATGTAATCAAAAAAGAGATGGAGATGGGACCTATGGAACTGCTGCGCAGCAAAGTAATCAAGGAGGGTATCGTACTGGAGGGCAATGTACTCAAGGTCGATTCCTTTATCAATCACCAGATGGACCCTGTACTGATGAAGGAAATTGGCAGGGAATTTACCCGCCGTTTTGCCGGTGAAAATGTGACGCGTGTGTTGACGATTGAATCGTCGGGGATTGCGCCTGGTATTATGACGGCACTGGAGCTGAATGTGCCGCTGATCTTTGCCCGTAAGCAAAAGTCACTGACACTGACGGAGGACATCTATGTAGAAACTGCCTATTCGTACACCAAGCAGCAGAGCAACGATATTACCGTATCCAAAAAGTTCATTCATCCCGGAGACCGGGTGCTGATCATTGATGATTTCCTGGCCAATGGTGAGGCGGCATTTGCCCTCGCGCGGATCGTGCAGCAGGCGGGAGCGCAGGTAGCCGGGATTGGCATTGTGATTGAGAAGTCCTTCCAGCCCGGAGCCAAATTATTGACAGACGAAGGTTACCGGCTGGAATCGCTCGTTCGCATCGCCGGTCTGGCAGATGGACAGGTACAATTCGCCGACTGAATCTGTGGCTGCCTGATCAGAGCGCTCACATATAACGGCCGCCCTGCAAAGCCAGCATGGGCCGGATAGCGGCTGCTTCATCTGTCACACGGCTGAGGTAGCGGTCAATCAGCTCCTGCGTAATCTGCGCAGAGGCAGGCGGCGTACGCAGCGTATCCATATGCCGCCGCATACTTTCCAGTATCTCCGGCTGATCCAGTGCGCTGCCCAGCGCAGCATTCAGCTCCTGCGCGTTCCTGCAGATTCGTGCGGCCTGCCTGGCTTCCAGATAGAGTGCATTTTCCAGTTCCTGTCCGGGGACCGGATTCATCAGGAATGCCGGAAGTCTGCAGCTGATGCATTCCGCCATCGTCAGGCCGCCCGGCTTGGTGATGACACAGTCACTCATGCTCATCCAATCATTCATCCGCTTCGTAAATCCTTCAATCCGTATATACGGATGATGGGCATAACGCTTGCCCATCTCCTCGCACAGTTCCTTGTTTTTCCCGCAAATGACGATTAGCTGCGTATCTGCACGCCGGTCGATCATTTCGCATATTTCCTGCACATTTTTGAGGACACCATAGGCTCCGGCCAGCAGCAGGACGGTTCTGCGCTGCGGATCCAGTCCGGTCTGCAGCTGCAGTTTCCGGCGCTGCTGTCTGCGCTGTTCTTCATCCGTCTCCGGCTGTTCAAAGCTGTGATGCAGCGGAATGCCGGCTATAGTGATCCTCTCGGCAGCAACGCCGCGGCGTATCGCTTCATCTCTCATCTCTTCGGAAGGTACATAATAATGATCGATATGCGGATGCAGCCAGCGTCCGTGAAGATCATAGTCGGTCACAATATTCACCAGCGGGATCGTCAGGCCCCAGCGGGTCCGGAGATGGGGCAGGGCCAGCTGGGGAAAGGTATGTATAACCAGATGCGGCTGTTCACGCTCCATCACTTCCCGCAGACGACGGATACCAAACGAATGCAGCCAGTTGGAGAGCAGAGTGCCTGCTTTCATTTCACGAGTTCGGTAATAGAACCAGCCATACAGATGCGGAATCGTCTTGAAGCTCTGCATATAAATGAGCCGGGTCATTTCATTCATCCATGGATGGGATTCTGCCATCAGATCCAGCAGGATGACCCGCTCGATGCCTCGCTGATACAGGCTGTCGCGAAGCGAGCGGGCAGCCTGCAGATGTCCATCGCCATAACTTGCATATACAATCAGAACACAGGGTGAACCATGCTGCATAGGGATATTCCTTTCCTGCTTGGATTCATTTACCATTGGCTTCTTGTGCTTCCTGAAGCGCAGGGAACAGCATTTCCGGCAGCAGATGCCGGGGGTTTTTATATTTGCGTACTTTGCTGTCCGACGTAAATACAATAACAGTATCCAGCTGCGGCAAAATAATAATCTCCTGCCCGCCATGTCCATGCGCACAGGCATAATCCAATCCGTCCTGTTTGCCGGTCCACCAGCCGTATCCATAGTAGCCATAACCGGCGTATCCTTCGGATTGGGGTGTAAATGACTGTTCCAGCCAATCGGCCGGGATGATCTGCTGTTCCTTCCATTTGCCCTGCTGGAGGCAGCAGACGCCAAAGCGCAGCATATCCCGGGGCGTTAGACAGAGGCCGACATGTCCCATGGAATCCCCTTCGGGTGATGGGGACCAGGCAGCCTGCTCAATACCGAGCGAACCGAACAAAGTATCTCTGGCATAGCTAAAGGCATCTTGTCCGCTCCAGCGGCTGATCAGCACCGACAGCAGATGGGTATCAATGCTGCGATACTGGAACACATCCCGCGTCTCCGGCAGAATCGGACGCCGCAGTGCGGCACGCGCCCAGTGACGGGTACGGTGGAACTGGTGAATATCCGGCTCGCCCAGCTTTTTGCCAGTCTTCCAGGCGAAGCCGGCGGTCATCGTCAGCAGATGCCGGATCGTCGTCGAGCGCAGCTCTGCAGACGGATGGGCGGGAAACTGGTCTGCGAGATAATGCTCAATCGGTTCATCGATATTGTCAAACAAACCCTGCTGCCTGGCGATGCCGACCAGGACAGACGTAAAGCTCTTGGTCGCTGAACGCAGATCTGCCAGATTACTGGCCGTATTGCCATTATAATAGCTCTCGTATACCAGTTGTCCACTCTGGGCAACGAGGAAGCTATTGATACGAGGATATTCCCGCTCCAGCCGCTCATCGGTCTTGCGCAGCTGCTGTTCGTCAATAACAGGGTTACGGGCGATATCGACAGGCAGTGCAGGGCGCAGCAGATTGGATGAGATTAGAATGGGTATTTTTTCGCTCATGGGTATTCTCCTTCGGGTAGGTTACTGTTCTTTACCCGATTTGGAGTGCAATGCTGTACTCGCTCGAGAATCTATGCTTTCTAATGCTGTTTTTCTGAAATTAAAGCCTTTTTCGCTAAATAACTTCTTCCATAAAGATGATATGCCGCCACAATATGTGGTATGATGAACCTAGATGGTGCTTAGATAAGTACTGATTGTAGACAGCCATGCCTGAGCAGTCAGTGCGCCAGAGAGGCACACTCATTACAGAGATTCCAGAGTTATACAGGCAATATCGGCCTTGTACAGCAACATAGGAGTAGACAGCCGGAATGATTCAGCACGACTTTGCAGGGGTATTGTTTAGGATAAATGCCTACCGAAAGTGCTAAAAGATCACAGACGACACAACTTCATATCACACTACACATCGCGGATCTTTTCGGCGTTCTCAAAAACAAGGCACGTTTTGGGGAGGGAATTCCATGGCAACTAAAGGTCATAACGAAGTCAAGGAAAGTCTACGGGAGATGACAAGAATCTTCCGGCCTAAGGATCCAAAGAAATTCGTGAAGGAATATGTGCGAAAATACCACATAACTGGAGGATACGAAGAAGAACTCACGCTTCTTGTGGAGGATGAGCTGATCCGACTGAATTCATCCGTCTCTTAATGAACTCGTGTATAAGCACATTGAAAGGAGCGGCTACCGCTCACATCCAAAGTAACACCCGAATTTGATTTTAACCATACTGAAATTGCAAAATACATGTCCCCTGGCAGCTCTTGGTCAAGCCCCTATTTTGTAGACAGTTAAAAAAGCCCCATCAAGCAAACTGGCGTCGGTACTCTACCGGCGTCA
>NZ_KQ040794.1:69149-424750 GCF_000971965.1 Paenibacillus wulumuqiensis | reverse complement strand
ATATGGTGGATCACCCAGCTCAGCACATGGTGACCTGCTTCCAGCTCAATCAGGCGCAGGCGCAGCGGCGGTGCAGCCGTCAGCGACAGCGTCTCCCAGGCTTCCCGCTGCAGTACCTCCTGCAGATGCTGCTCCTGCTCTCCTACCGGCACATGCAGACTCGAACGCTCCAGGACCGGCAAATTGCCGGTTACCTGCTGATACGGTTCCCCGCTCTCTTCTCCAAACTGCGTCCGCAAACTGTCATGGCGCTCCACCACTTCGTGAATAGCCTGCTCCAGTCGATCGGCATCCAAAATGCCATACAGATGAAAGGCAAAAGGAATATGATACGCCTGGCTGTCCGGTTCCAGCTGCTGGACCAGCCACAGCCGCTGCTGCGCCGGTGATAACGGGTAACGACCATCTTCCGAGACATAGGCCGGAATCACGCTGGCCGGGCCGCTTACCGGCTGCTGCTGCACATACGCTGCCAGCTCCCGCAGCACCGGATAATCGAACAGGGCTCGCAGGGTCACCTGCCGCTGCAGCTGTTCTTCCATGCGGCTGACGACCTGCGCCGCCAGCAAGGAATGCCCTCCGATAGCGAAGAAATGATCCTGGGCGCCAATCTGCTGCCGGTTCAGCAGATCCGCCCAGATGGCGGCTATCTCTGCTTCTCCCGGTCGATCCGGCTGCTGGTACGCCTGCTGACGCAGATCCTGTTCCTGAATCGGTGGCAGCTGTCTGCGGTCAATCTTGCCATTGACGGTCAGGGCAAATGACTCCACTTCCCGCCAGGCAGCGGGCACCATATAGGCAGGCAGCCGCTGCTGCAGCTGGTCACGCAGCTGTCCGGCCTCCAGCTCTTGTTCGGTCGCATAGTACACAGCCAGCACCGGCTCTTCCTGACCGGATACGGTAGTCAATGCGGCCACTGCCTCGCAGATTCCCGGGCAGCTGCGCAGCGCTTCTTCAATCTCTCCCAGCTCAATCCGGTGACCGCGCAGCTTGATCTGATCATCGGTTCGGCCGATAAAGTCAATCTGGCCATCCGCTCGCCGCTGGACCAGATCACCGGTACGGTACAACGGTCCATCCGCCAGCTGCGGCAGATGAACAAATCGCTCAGCGGTCAGCTCCGGACGGTTCCAGTACCCTGCTGCCAGTCCTTCACCCCCGATATATAGCTCTCCGGTCACTCCATAAGGCACTAGCTGCTGCCGCTCATCCAGAATGTAGGCCAGAGTATGATTGATGGGCTTTCCAATCGGCACTTTTTGCTGTTCATCCAACTCTTTTTCCGTAATTTCATAACTCAGCGAGAAGGTGGTGCATTCGGTTGGACCATAAATATTGGAGAGATGAAGGGGCTTGCCTGCACGCAATACTTCATTAATCCAGCGGACATTGCACGCTTCGCCACCAAACAGAACCGTTTTCAGACTTGCAAATGCAGCTGGTTCATGACGGGCAATATGATTGAACCAGGCTACGGTAATAAATAATATGGTTATATTCTTATCGACCAGCCATGCACTGAACCGCTCCACAGAAAGAATGGTTTCCCTTGGAGCGATAACCACTCTGGCTCCGGTCAATAACGCTCCCCATACCTCAAAAGTAATCGCATCAAAAGATGCATTTGACGCCTGGGCAATAATATCCGTGTGGTCCAGCTGCGCATAGGTGCTATTTTGTACAAGACTGACAATACCTCTGTCCGTGATCCGTACCCCTTTTGGTCTGCCGGTTGAACCAGAAGTGTATATCATATATGCGATGTTATCCGAATTATACGTATTTTGATGAAAGGAAATTAACGATCGTTCGCTTAGCAGTTCCTCTACATGCAAGGAAGCGCATAGGTTCAGACTGGCAATCGGTGCCTGCCGATTACCCTGATCCGTTATTAAATACGCCATTCCCGAATCTTCCACAATATACTTTATGCGCTCTGCAGGATTGGCCGGATCTACGGGTACATAGGTTGCGCCGACTTTTAATATCCCCAGCCAGCTGGCAAACAGTTCAGGTGAACGCTCCATCAATGTCCCCACCATATCGCCTTGCTTGACTCCTCGTTCCATTAATCCAGCGGCGATACGATCTGAATACTGATCAAGCTCAGCATAAGTCACAGAGCTGCAATCATTTTCAATTGCGACACAATGCGGATACTCCCGCAGGCTTTCACGGAAGATCTCCGGCACTGTTTTGAAAGTAGTGATGACATTCGTGGTATGCATCATTTGATATACGTCTCCTTTAGTTCGGCAATCAGCTGAGCCAGTTCAGTGTATACATGATCAGCCAGCTGCTGAATGGTCTCCCGATTATGAAGCTGTTCCGAATACTGCCATCCCAGATGCAGCTGCCCTTCCCGAATCATGCCCAGAATCTCAAAAACATGACTGCGCTGCTGCTGATAACTGTTCATGCTGCCCAGCAGGTCATCACATAATTCCAGCAGAGGTGCCTTATTTTCCGTATTCGGGCTGTTATCCAATGAATGATTATGGCCAAAATAATTGAACCAGATTTCGGAGTTGTATCCGTCCAGCCGCTGCTCTGCCGCATAATAACGAAGCATTCCATAGGTTATTCCTTCATGGGGAACCAGCTGTATGGCCTGCTGCACATGATAGATGTATTCTGTGAGAGTTTGTTGTCCTTTCGATTGCAGCACAAGCGGATAGACACTGGTCAGCCAGCCAGCCGTACGGGTAATGTCCACCTCTTCCCACAAATCATGTCTGCCATGACTCGCCATATCCAGTGCAATACTTTCCATTCCCGACCATGCCCGGATCGCATACAGCACAGTAGACAAAAGAACTGTTTTTACATCTGAATTCAAATGGTAATGACTGATGCGGATCAGATCATTGGTCTGCTCCATCGTTAATGCAATAGTTACATGTTTCACCGTTCCTTTTAGATTGATACCGTCAGGCCGATCAAGAGGTACGGATGGAACCAGACGCTGTGAATGTTCTGTCATCTGCCAGTAGGGCAGATCCTGTTGCACCGGCTGCTGCAGGGTATGCCTCGACAGATAATCGATCCAGCTTTTGAATGATAGGGAAAATGACGGAAGCCGGTTTTCCCTGTCTTCCAGCGCTTCTTCAACAAACTGATTTAAATCTTCTGCAATGATGCCCCCCGTGACCCAATCTGTCAGCAAATGGTGAACCACGAGCAGCAGATGCTGCTGTTTGTGTTCTGTATTGCGCATGAGCACCGCTGTGATCAGGCAATCACTGAGGTTCAGGGACTGCTGATGAAAAGCACCCGTATCCTGCATAAATTCCGAAATGGAACAACCGGCAGGCTGATCTACAATATGCAGTGGGATTGCTCCATGCTGGCGGTACGACTGACGCATCCCCTCAGCGGTGTAATGAAATTGCAGGCGCATTGCATCATGCTGCCGGTACAATCGGTACAGCGCTTGCTCAATAATTTCCGGTTCAACATGCAGAGGCATCTTGAACAATAGTGAATAATTCCAGTGATGCGCATCGGCAAACTGCTGTTCAAAAAACCAGTTTTGCATGGGAGAGAGAGAAAACCATTCATGCTCCGTCTCCGGCTCCAGGCACTGCTCCACAAGCGGCTGCATTTTCTGCGCCAAAGCTTCCAATACCGGGTACTGGTAAAAAGAGCGCGGTGTCAGACTCCACTGCAAGGTTTTTAGCTCATTAATTAATTTAAGTACCAGAATGGAGTCGCCCCCGGATTCAAAAAAATGATCGGTGATTCGCACCGTACGTTTCAATACTTTTTCACAGGCTGCAACCAGCTGCTGCTCTGCAGGAGTAAGATCGCGCTGGATATCTGTTCCAGGCACCGGCTCGTTCATTACAACCGGAAGTGGCAGCTGCTTTTTGTCTATTTTGCCGTTAGGAGTCAGAGGCATATGCTCCAGCTCTATAATATTTGCCGGAATCATATAGGATGGCAGCCGTCCATTCAGACTATCCATGATATCCATCCGGTTAACCGCACCGCGTACATCGCAGACAATATAAGCTGTCAGCTCCGCTGTCTGATTGGGGCGCTCCAGACAGATCACAACAGTTTCCCTGATCCCGGCAACCAGACTTAACTGATGCTCAATTTCTCCAAGTTCAACCCGATAACCCCTGATTTTGACCTGATTATCAATGCGATCAATAAATTCCAATACGCCCTGGTTATCATACTTCACTATATCGCCGGTGCGATACAGACGCTGATCATTATCCCCTATCGGATAATGGATAAATTTTGCGGCGGTTTGAGCAGCATCAGCAAAATACTCCCTGGCCAGTCCCACTCCGCCTATATATAGTTCTCCCGATCTCCCTGGAGGTACCGGCCGCTTTTGTTCATCCAGTACATAAGCCTGCATATTCGGCAGAGGATAACCGATCGGAACCCTGCTGCCTGCCACATAAGGAAACACCGTCGCACACACTGTAGTCTCGGAAGGTCCGTACGCATTCCAGAATAATTTGGATGCTGCCCATCTGCCAGCCAGTTCTACCGGGCATCGTTCACCGGCCACAATAACTTTCCGTAAGGAAGGCAGCTCTTCCGGATACATATTCACCAGAAATGAAGACGGGAAAGTAGCAATCGTAATTTTGTACCGGTTAAACAAACTGATCATATCCTGCTGCATATCTTTCCAGTCCGAAGGCAACATGCACAGAGTAGAACCATGACCAAGAGCCATCACCATTTCCCATACCGAGGCGTCAAAGCTAAGTGAAGCAAACTGCAGAACCCGCTCGTCACTATGCAAATCGAAAACGGTCTGCTGTGCATCAATCAGATTGCTCAGGCTGCCATGTTCAATAACGACACCTTTGGGTGCTCCGGTCGATCCGGAAGTGAAAATCATATACGCCGTATCTTCAGGAAGCAGATGAATCGGCTGAGGCGCTGCCGGATATTCTGTTTCATTCAACAGCTGTTCCATAGACAACAGGCTTATATGATCAGAAAATATCTGGCTGGTCTGATCAGACACTATATACTGCAATCCGGCTTTGTCCACCATGTAGATTAAGCGTTCTGCCGGGTAGGCGGGATCGAGTGGTACATAAGCAGCACCGGCTTTCATAATCCCCAGAATAGCCATAATGGATTTTTCGGACCTTGCAAAATGTACACCGACAAACTCGCCATGCCGAATATTATTTTTTTGCAGACAGGCAGCTATCCGATTGGCTTTTGAGTTCAATTCGGCATACGTATACTCCCGGTCATCGATCACCAATGCCGTTTGATCCGGAGTAGTTTGGGCATAATATTCGAATCTGTCTTTAAATGAAAGGAAAGTATGAGGAGCATCCGGGAAGTACGATGAAGCATTTAATAATCGGCTTTGCTGCTGCAAGGTAATAATTTGCAGATCCGATACAGGCATACCGGGGTCCGCCATAATCTGGACAACCAGCTGTTCATAATGATCAAGGAACTGCGCGATTCGATCAGCACTGTACAGTGCACTGTTATATTCGCACACGATATGAAAGGACTGATCATTTTGCAGACCTACAAATACACTTATGTCATATTTGGAAGTATGATTGTCCACCGGGAAAAGCTCCAGACGAAGCTGCTCCATGGCAGGCATCTCACCCTCCTGCTGATATGCGAACGTCAGCTGGAACAAAGGACTGGCAGCAAGTTCACGTTCAGGCTGCAGAGCCTGTACAATCTGTTCAAAAGATACCGCCTGATGATCCATGCAGGTTATTACATTTTGTTTGACAAGTGCCAGATGATCATGGAAGGATTGCTCCTCACTGATCTGTGTGCGGATAGCCATCATGTCTACAAAAAAGCCAATCAGATTATGTGTTTCTGTATGTATTCTCCCGGATGTAGGGGTACCGGTAGTAATGTCATACTCTCCGGTATATTTATGTAGAAGTAAATGAAATGCTGTCATAAAAAAGAGGTACGGCGTAACTTCCTGCGCTTGGCAATATTCGATAATACGCCTGCTGGTTGATGACGGGATCGATCGCTCACCGATTCCTCCCTGATGCATCGCAGGATCGATCGTGCCGCTCAAATCGTGATCCAGCCGAACCATTGAGGTGCCCTGCAAATAATCGGTCCAATACAGCAAATGCTGTCTGGCTGCTTCAGAATGATGCTGTTTCTCCCATTCCGCAAAATCATGATAATGAATCGATAGCTCCGGTAAGTGTTCCGCCTGTTCCTGATAATGGGCAAGCAGCTCTTTCCAGAAAATCCCCATCGACCACCCATCTATAATACTGTGATGAAAATTCAAAAATAAAATGTGCTGTGTGTCCTTCAGCTCGAACAGATGCGCTGTAAACAAATGCCCGCCATCAATGTTGAAAGGAATTGCAGCCAGCTTGGCAATCATCTCTTTGGCCTGCTGTTCCCTCATATCCGGAATAACGGTATCCATGGAAATGAAATGAACAAGATCGGGAGGAACCGGATGAATATACTGTTTCACTTCGTTAAGCTGCTCATCTTCCTGATAAACGGTTCGCAGAATCGGATGCCGTTCAACCATATGCCGGACCGCCGTTTTCATTCTTTTTACATCCAGCAAACCATGTATGGATAATGCCTGCGGTATACTGTAAATGGCGGAATGAGGAGCCATCTTTTCCAAAAACCATAACCGCTGCTGAGCCGCCGATAAAGCATATCCTTCGCCCTGCGCCATCACTTTACGCGGAATCAACGTCTGCCTTCCTTTTTGGTAAAGGCTTAACCTCTGCTTCAAACTGACCGTTCGATCCGTTAATCCTGTTTTGTCCATAGCATTTTTCCACCTCACTGTTCAACTATGTTTCCTAGTAAATAATATAGCAGAAATTCTTTTTATAACAATAAGTGGAATTATTAATTGTTTATTACTTTTTTATTAATATTTATAATATATACAAAATAACTACAATGTTAACGATTTAAAAAAATATTTATGCAATTTATCGGATATAAAAACGACCTTTCCCGAATGGGAAAGGTCGTTTTTTATCTTTTTTGCATGATATTATTACGGGCCAACCTGTACATCACCGGAACTCGTTTTGAGCATGATCCGATGCTGGGCTTCTCCTTCGCCCTTGATTCCGAGGGCACTGTGCTCAGACTTATCTTTGTACAGCATGCCTTCTATCTGGATGTCTGCCGTACCTGAACTGCTCTCAAATTGCAATTGAAGCGAATCCGTATTTCCGGTCAGTTTGGCATCAATATCACCGCTGGAAGTCGCTAGCTGTACGCTCGGAGACAGCTCATTCTGGGTATACTCGATAGCTCCGCTCGTTGTCTGCATCTCGCTGCTTTGCCCGGATAACTGGGCAGTCTGGATTTTGCCGCTTGTCGTTTCCCATTTGGCTGAAGCAATCTCATTTTGTTCGGCCATGATATCTCCGCTCGTTGTCTGGAATGCGGCCGAACCGGAAATTTGTAATCCGGATATATGCTGTTGACCGGAACTCGATTCCGTCGTCAGCTTGTTAGCGGCAATATTATGCAGTGTAATTTGCCCCGACGTGGTCGTTACTTCCATTTGATCCCATGTTTTTTGCGGTACCATTATTTTCAGGCCTACCTTGCTTACCTCATCCAGCTGTATGCCCATTACATTGTTGCCCATGTTCAGTTGAATGTTCGCGACGTTTTGTTCAGGCGTCATATTAAAGGTATATTTGCCTTCTAATCTTGGGCTGATCTCGCCATCCAGGGTAGCAACAATATTCTCCCCATCGCCTGGCAGCACTTCCACATTGGCTGATGACGTATCAATTTTGAGACTGGTGATGGCTGACGCGGATAAAGTCTTTTCTTCATGGATCGTGACTGCTCCGGTAACACGGTTATACACGAGATAACCGATTACAAGGATGGCAACAATAATGATAACTGTAACGAGTATGGATATTGAACGTTTCAAAAGCCTTCCTCTCCCTTACTAAGTACACAATTTTTCTGTAGAATTCTGGTTACCGATTCGGAAAAATGCATCCATTCCTGTAATAAACTTTCCATTCGCTCTTTGCCCAGATACGTAATAGCGTAATATTTTCGTTGAGGGCCCTCTGTGGAAGAAACAAAATAGGTGGACAGATACTGATCTTTTTGCATTTTTTTTAGCAGCGGATATAGTGTACCGCGGGCGATGTCTATATCTTCGGAAATTTGTCTGACCAGCTCATATCCGTAGTGGTCTTTATGCAGCAGTAATACCAGCACACAGAGTTCAAGTGCACCTTTTTTGAATTGTGCATTAATCATGGCTTCTCCTTTATTGAATCTGGACCATTGATCTGAGACGGTTAGAGTGCAGTTTATTGCCCATTATGCAATATCGGTCGTCTCCACATTGCGAATGGACAGATAGGCAGACAGCAGACCAACAGCAGCCAGACTCACAGGAACAGCTGTAATGGCAAACATTGAGAAATCATTGCTGGTAGCACTGGTAAACCCTACAATCAATACGGCAGATACGAGTGTGGCAGGTACGGATTTGCGGCGCATTCCGATATACAGCGGGATGAGGCCAATACCTGCAGATGCCGCAGCACTGATCAATACGCTGAGGGCATTACGCATGAAAATATCGGAAGTCATCGGTTCAGCCAGGAAATGAAGCACTTTGTTCATCAGATAGAAAATGCTTCCCATAAGTATGTTCGACAGCAGGATCGTTGCAAAGGTAAAAATGATAATCAACAGCACTTTGGCCAGCATAATTTTCTGTCTTTTGATTGGATACATGAACAGCACGGAAATGGACTTGGTCTTGTATTCTTCCAAAAACAGCCTGGTAATCAATACGGCGGCAAATACGGTGAAGGTCGCCCGCACCACGCTGCCAATAATGCTGAATGCCATATCATAACTTTCAAAAGGAATATTGCCGTCATTTTTTTCGAGCACGTAAATGAGTACCAATAGGGACAGAAAGCAAAGATTGGCGATAATTACGCCTTTCATATAACGCCATAAGTGATATTTTTTGATTTCCAATCGGAGTAATTTAAGCATGTTTTAGACCTCCGTCCAGTAGATTGACAAAATAATCTTCCAGCGAGTGACTCTTTTTCTTCATTTCTTCAATATTGACTCCATTGATAATAAATTGCTTGGAAATCTCTGCCTGTGTTATGGACAGATTATAAATGCGTATCCGGGAATCATCGATTACTTTGAAATTATCGATACATAGAACTTCTTCCAGCACATACACTGCTTTTTTGACATCATCACTCAGGATTTCGATATACTCGGTATTTCTTTCATGAATTTCTTTGACGGTAATCTCTTCAATAAGCTGGCCCTTGTTAATGACACCGATTGTATCGGCAATCTGCTCCACTTCACTCAGAATATGACTGGAGATGATCATGGTAATCCGGTATTCGTGGCACAGCATCTGGAACAGACTGCGCAGTTCTTTGATGCCGATAGGGTCCAGTCCATTGATGGGCTCATCCAGAATAAGCAGTTCCGGTTTGGTCATAATCGCACGAGCGATACCAAGGCGCTGCCGCATCCCGAGGGAGAAGCTTTTTACAGGCTTGTTATTCACATCCTGCAGATTTACAAGTGTCAGTGCTTCTTCAATCGCCTGATGATCATAATAACCGGCATATTCACAATGCAGCTGTAGATTCTCACGCGCGCTCAGCTTTTCATAAAATACCGGGAATTCGATAATGCTGCCGATTCTTTTTAACATCTCATAGGAATGCTCGGTCACTTTTTCACCGAAAATCTCGATCTCCCCGCTCGTCGGTTTGATCAGATTGGTCATCATTTTCATAACCGTTGTTTTACCTGCACCGTTGGGACCAAGAAAACCATAAATTTCTCCTTTTTTAACACTCATGTTTAAATTGGAGACTACTTCATGACCATCGTAGCTTTTGCTTAATTGATGGGTTTTAATTAAATATGTCACTGGATTTCCCTCCTAAGTGTAATGGATTACTTATACTTTTACTTTACAGGAGTGAAATTGCTTTTTTATTAATCAACTCTTACTTATTCCTTAATTTCGTGAGAAAGGAATACCTATCCTCGATATCCCCTTTATCCAGTAGGGTATTCTCGATAATTGGATTATGTGGTGTATCGTTTAAGCATTACGGTAAATACCGTCTTTTCATAAGGCTTACTGACAAATGAAATCTCTCCGCCCATTTTCTCCACGAGACGCTTGGTAATGGTTAATCCCAGACCACTCCCCTGGTATAGTCGGTTTCTTGAATCTTCCAGCGTATACATGCGCTCAAACACACGATCTTTGTGCTTTTCGCTAATTCCCTTACCTTTGTCCCATACATCGATACATATATGCTGATTCTGCTGATGAACCGACAACCCCAGTACTCTTCCCTCACTGCCGTACTGAACCGCATTTGATAATAAATTGTTTAATATCCGGTTTAACTCTTCTTCATTTCCATAAGCCATATAATGTTTGTCATCCGGAATATCGATGACGACTTCAATATCCTGAGCAGTCAAAATATCGTAAAAGCTTAAAATATTCGCTTTGCAAATCTCACTTACGTCAATTTTGGAAATTTCGATATCGTGATCACCGGATTCGAGCTTGACCAGATCAAAAAACTTTTTCATTAAGCTGAGCACTTCGATCGTCTTGTCATGAACTTTGGCAAGCAAAACATCCACTTGGGATCTGGTTAGTGTAGGGTCATTCAGGATGACCTCAATGTAACCAAGCACAACCGTAAGTGGAGTACGCAAATCATGTGAAATATTGGATAACATTTTACGGATGGATATTTCCATCTGATAGTAGGAAGCGACCGTTTTCTGATTTTGCTCCAACAGCCGGTTAATCTCATTCAAAAGGGTTTTCAGATGAATATCCTCTGTATGCAGCAGCAGTTTTTCATCTGTATGTTGATTGGTAATGGCTTGTAATTTGGTACAAGCATAAAGAAGATTAGCCTGCTGCTGCTTATAGCGATGATGTTGAAATAAAACCAGCAGTACAAGCATAATGATGACAAGCCCCAGTATAATATCCATTTAAAATTCTCCCAGCTTATAACCGATGCCCCATAATGTTTTGATATAGCGGGGAGTAGAAGGATCATCTTCAATCTTTTCACGCAGTCTTCTCATATGTACATTAATTACATTGTTGTCACCGTAGTAATCTTCACCCCAGACCAGATTATACAGTTGGGCCTTGGTAAATACTTTTTTGGGGTTAGTCATGAATAATTTCAGGATTTGAAATTCTTTGGCAGTGAGTTTAATTTCATCCTCGCTTTTGTACACGGCAAAATTATCCGTATCCAGATCCAATTCACCCACATGGATCTTTTCTTTGGTCACTGTTGTAATAACAGGATTGGAATATTGCAGTGCACGCCGGATATTGGCTTTTACCCGGGCGGTTAATTCAATCATGGAAAATGGCTTGGATATGTAATCATCGGCTCCAAAACCGAGTCCAAGGGCTTTATCAAGATCCCCGTCTTTTGCAGACATAATCAGAATCGGTACCATGCTCTGTGACCGAATAATTTTCAGAATTTCTATCCCATCCAATTTGGGAAGCATCAAATCCAGCAAAATGATATCAAATATATCTTCCGAGAAGGCCTGAAGTGCCTGTTCCCCGTCATAAGCACAGCTAATATCAAAACCTTCTTTGGCAAATTGAGTCTGGATCAATTCACTGATAGATACATCGTCTTCAATCAATAAAATTCGATTATTCACTTGCTGTTCCCCCTTACGTTCATTGTCAATTTTATTCTACCTTAGATTGTATTGATTTTACAATTTTATATTTTATTGATAATTATGTGGATTGAAAGGAATATTATTACTTTGGTTAATCGAGTGAATCGTAGCATTTTTTCATACAGATAGGAGATTTATGCATTGTTGTTCAGCAAATAATACTTATAAAAGTAACTTAAACTTATAAAAGTATAGGTGTATAGTATAGATGCACATACTACTTTTAGCGGTGTAAACAGAACCCCATCTCGCAAAAAAACTCCTATCTTCAGCATATACATCGCCAGGATAGAAGTTGAGTTGGGCAGCGCTGTATATCAACTGGATCGTGCTGCCTTATTATGTATTTATTTTATTTCGGTCAATGCAGAAAAGGATTATCTCTTGCTTCAATAAAAAAGTGATTCGGGGTTCAGCAAAATATCTTACATTAAAATACTACCATTCCATTGCTTTTACAACCGCACCGATACATCTTCTTACTGTACACCCATCCTTCAGCTGCTGACGGCCTTAGTAGTTAGCTTTAAAGCAAAGAGTATAGATAATGTAAACCAAAAGAGCCTCTTTCCCCAGGTACGGAAAGAGGCTCTGTACAGCTTGGAAATTGCCGAGTTATCGCAAGGGCAGCCCTTTCCGCTCTCTGCACAGAAAATATAATGAATATGTAGCTGTAAGGTTGTGCAATAATAAGGAACACGCTATGATATGTAGCAATGTAAGCTTGACTAAATTTGTCGATTCGACAATAATTCTTCTTGATTCTAATTAAACCCAGTAACAAAGTCGACATTAAAGAGAATCTCTTTGGAATAAAATTTAAAAGAAATACTCACCCGAAAGGAGCAGTGATTCATGTCTGCTTATACGCAACAGCCGGATGGCGTCTTCAAAACGGTCTGCTCACTGGACTGCCCGGATCAGTGCGGACTGCTCATTCATAAAGAAAACGGCAAAATCACCAAAATCGCCGGCGACCCGGAACATCCGGTTACCCGTGGCAATATATGCAACAAAGTACGGCATATGGCCGAGCGTATCTATGATGATCAACGTCTCACCCAGCCGCTTAAACGGATAGGACCCAAAGGCAGCCGCCAGTTCGAGCCGATTACATGGACAGAGGCGATCGAGATGATCACTTCCCGCTGGAAAGGCCTGATTGAAGAGCATGGTCCCGAAACCATCCTGCCGTACAGCTTCTATGGCAATATGGGCAATATCAATGCGGAAGGCATGGATCGGCGCTTTTTCCATCGCCTGGGTGCCAGTCAGCTGGAGCGTACAATTTGTACGGCAGCCGGAGGAGCCGGATTCAAGTATACGATGGGCGGCAGCATAGGAACCGACCCGGAAGACACGGTGCATACACGATTGTTTATCCTGTGGGGAATCAATGCGGTCAGTACCAATATGCACCAGATTACCCTGGCTCAGCAGGCACGCAAGCAGGGCGCCAAAATCGTCGTCATCGACGTGCACCGCAATCAGACCGGCCGGATGGCGGACTGGTTCATTCCGATCCTCCCCGGCACGGATACTGCACTGGCGCTTGGGCTGATGCATGTACTGTTCGCCGAGAACCGGGTAGATGAGCATTTTCTGCATGAATATACAATCGGGCATGAACAGCTGCGTGAACATGTGAAGTCCTATGATCCGGTAACCGTATCCGGCATCACAGGCGTTCCTGTGGATGACATTTACAAATTGGCCCGTATGTATAGCGAGACGGCCCCGTCCATGATCCGCATCGGCAATGGGCTGCAGCATCATGATAACGGCGGCATGAATACTCGTGCGATTACCTGCCTATCCGTATTAACCGGCCAGTGGCTGGTGCGCGGTGGCGGAGCGATCCGTTCCAATTCTGCTTATCTGGCTCATAATGCAGCCGCTCTGCAGCGTCCTGATCTGCTGCACAACCGCAATACCCGTTCTTTTAACATGAACCAGCTGGGAAGGGCGCTCACCGCTGCCGAGCCGCCGGTATATTCCCTGTATGTCTACAGCTGCAATCCGGCTGTCGTAGCGCCTCGTGCTGCACAGGTGCGTGAGGGACTGGAGCGGGAAGATCTGTTTACAGTGGTGCATGATCTGTTTTTGACGGAGACAGCGGCATATGCGGATATTGTACTGCCTGCCACTTCAGCCTTTGAGAATCTGGATTTCTATACGTCCTACTGGCATCATTATATACAGATCGGTCAGCCGGTGATCGAGAATTATGGACAAAGTAAATCCAATACCGAAGTGTTTCGTCTGCTGGCGGCTGCGATGGGCTTTGAAGAGCAAGCGCTGCAGGACAGTGATGAGCAGATGATCCGCCAGGCGCTGGCTCATCCGGGCAATCCGCATTTGCAGGGAATTGATTATGAGGGACTGCTGGATCATCAGTATCTCAAGGCGAACCGTGCCACCATTTACCCGGAGCGGCTGGATACGCCAAGCGGTAAGGTGGAACTATACTCCAGCACCATGCTGCAGCATGGTCTGCCGCCGCTGCCGACCTATATTCCGCTGCAGGAACAGGACAGTCACAGCTATATTTTCATACCGGGTCCGACACATAATTTCCTGAATTCGACCTTCTCCAATAATGCCAAGCATGCCGGTATGGAAAAGCTGCCGCGGCTGTTTATGAACACGGCTGATGCCGAGCGGGAAGGCATCGTTGATGGCGATACCGTCATCGTCTCCAATCGGTACGGCTCCTGTGAACTGATCGCCGCTGTCGGCGAGACGGTGCTGCCCGGCGTGGTGGTCAGCCAGGGACTATGGGCCGACACCCCGGATCATCAGCCGTCTCATCTGGTGAATGCACTGACTCCGGACCGCCTGTCTGATATGGGCGGCGGTGCCACCTTCTTCTCGGGTAGAGTCGATCTGCAAAAAAAGCAGGCATTCATTCCTGCCGAATCGTTCGGTTAAACTAATCGGCTGACAAGAAGATTATTCAACTTATAATATGGCCAAAAAATGACCCAAAAGGCTGTCTGCTCCTGGTACTCACAAGAGAGACAGCCTTTTGGGTTGTTTGTCTTAAATCAGCTTTTACTCTGCCGGCGTACAGTCAGCCAGCGCTACCCGATTGCGTCCATTTTCCTTGGCCTGGTAAAGTGCACGGTCCGCTTCGGGAAAGAGCTGCTCCGGCGCGGTCAATGGATAACAGCTTACTCCGATTGAAACGGTCAATTGGATGCTCTGTCCCTCTTCCAGCACAAAGGTATGCTGTTCCATTGCGGTCCGGATCTCCTCTGCCAGCTCTACTGCCTGTCGCTCATCACACTCGTTCAGAATAACCGCAAATTCTTCTCCACCTTTGCGGGCGCAGTAGTCTCCCGGTCGAATCGTCCGGCCCAGCACTTCGGCTACCTGTACCAATACCGTATCCCCGTTAAGATGCCCGTAACTATCGTTAATTTTTTTGAAAAAATCGATGTCTACGACCAGCAGGGCAAATGATCGCTGATGCTCCCTGGCATCAACAATCGTCTGTCGGAACAGCCGGTCAAACGCACGCGGATTGTATAACTGGGTCAGAAAATCATGATTGGCCGCTTCCCTGGTCATAGTGAGCGTATCATCGGCCCGCTGGATATAGCGGATGATATAATAGGCGAACAGCCCGG
Organism: Paenibacillus wulumuqiensis; assembly: GCF_000971965.1. Lineage (GTDB taxonomy): Bacteria > Bacillota > Bacilli > Paenibacillales > Paenibacillaceae > Saccharibacillus > Saccharibacillus wulumuqiensis. The sequence goes on along the minus strand of NZ_KQ040794.1, from coordinate 409,355 downwards.
CACAAATATATAACAATCCAAAAAACAGATTCAGCTCAATATGTGTAATCGCCTGCAAAATGGTGACAGCCACGATATAAACCAGCAAAGTAGCGATAATCGCTCTGAACCAGATTTTCAGCGAGGTCTCCCGTGGGCCGCGCATGCACAGTGAGGTAACGACATACGTAAACATCGCATTGCCAAACCCGACCCATGAACTGAATTGCAGCGGCTCTCCGCTGAACAGACGATACACGCCTATCATAATCGCCGAGATCAGCCCACTCCAGGCTCCGCCATAATAAAAGGAAATCATAATAGCCAGCTGGCGAAAATCCACCATAACCGTATTATCTCCGGTAGAGAAACGGATTGAGAAAAAGCTCATCATGCAAATGCCAAGCAAGCCTGCAAATACTCCGGCAAGCACTGGAATCATCCAATTTACTCTCTGTAATTTTTGATCCATAAATTTCAGAAAAAGATTTCCGAAAAAAAGGACAGTCGTCAAAAAGGTAAGATTGTTGAACAATGTCTGAATAATCGTCTGCATATATCGTCCCCATCATCGTAGCATTGAATTGCCTTCTTGTTTGTATTATCGGGTTCATTTTATCGGTTGTATTTATTATACACAATTCATGCTTCGACAAATATCATCATTCTTTTTATTTTACCGACTATTTAAATTGTATTGTCTATATGTACGCACAAGTAAAAAGCTCCTGAGACAGGAGCTTTACATATTATTCCGTTTTTTTGTCATGCCCGTCTTATTTGACGGCGATAAAAAATAAACGGGCGGCATCATCGCTTGCTTCGATCCATTCAAAGTCGGCATAACATTTCACATCACGGAAGCCGGCTTTGTACAGCTCGGTACGCAGCCAGTCCTGTTCATAGGCACGCTGGACATGTATTTCCTCAAAGCGTTCATACAGCGACTGGCTGTCTTCATTTACCCGGGCAAAAATCGTCAGATGATGCTCAATCTCCGTGCGGGCCGTATCATACTCACAGGTCCACAGATAGGAGATCGACCGGTCATCCAGCATAAAGGGCTGCTCTTCATCATATCGGCGCAGCGTGCTCGGATGATGCACATCAAAAATAAACGTACCACCCGGCTTCAGACCGGCATAAGTGGACTGAAACGTATGCACAATATCTTCCGGTTCGGTCAGGTAATTCAGACAATCGCAAAAGGAAATGACGCTGTCTACCGGCTCAGGCAGCTGCCAGCTGGTCATGTTCTGGCAGATCCACTGGACACTGCCATCCTGGAACAGCCGGTGTCCCTGCGACGTTGATTCCATTTTGTCACGGGCGACCGAGAGCATATCCGACGACAGATCAATTCCAGTCATTCGGAAGCCGGAGTTCACCAGCGGAATGGTAATGCTGCCGGTACCGCAGCCCAGCTCGGCTACCGTACGCGGCATTCCATATCGATCCCAGGCTTCACGTACAAAACGCAGCCAGTCCGGATAAGGCATGTCTTCCATCAACTCATCATATACATAGGCAAACTTGCGGTATGGCACTGCTTTAACCGTCCTTCCCTGTTTTTGCATGCCGGTGATCATGGCTGATGCAAAAACAGAAAGGTCCGGACTGCGGGATGCAGTCCTAACCTTTCCGTCTGTAATTGAAAATCAATCGTTCCCTTTATTGCTGGGATTCCTGTGTGCCTTCAGCGGCAGGAGCATCCTTGTCCACGATACGTGTCCAGTTCTGATCCTGTACGACAACGCCTTCTTTCATCAGCTTGCCGAGTGCGCGCTTGAAAGCTGCTTTGCTGATGCCAAAGCGCTGCTTGATGACATCCGGTGGAGTCCGGTCCGAATAAGGCATTGCCTTGTCCGGGCGATCCAGCATAAAGGACAGCAGACGCTGGGAGTCTTCATCACGTCCGATTTCCTTGCGCTGGATCATGGACAGATTCACACGTCCGTCTTCCTCGCGTACCTGGGTCACGCGTACTTTGACCCGTTCCCCCAGGCGCAGCATCCGGCTGCGTTCGTTCTGATGAATCAGACCGAGTACGCCGAAGCCGAGTACGCCGCCATCCACGAGTACAAATGTACCCATCTGGAGCGGCTTGTACACCAGCGCTTCCACCCATTCATTCATCCAGCTGGTTGGTGCATGGAATACAAGCGGATTGAATTCCTCTTCACCGGCGAGACGGGCGAGCAGACGACCCTGACGGTCATGCTGCATCACCACATACACCTCGTCACCGATCTGCGGACGCAGTTCCGGCTTCTCCGGCAGTTCGCTCATCGGCAGCAGCAGCTGGCGTCCAAGCCCCATTTCCAGAAAAGCACCCAGACGCGGATGCAGATCGGCGATCTTCAGCTTGCCCAGTTCTCCCAGAGTCAGCAGCGGCTTTTTCATCGTAGCGGCCAGACGATCTTCGGTATCATGGAAAATAAATGCTTCCACCCGGTCGCCGACTTTTACTTTGCCGATCAGTTCGCTGTAATGCATCAGTACTTCCTGCTCACCATCAGTCAGGAAAAAGCCATAAGGGGATACTTCACGCCCGATGGGAAGCGTGACAATCGTTCCTGCTTCCAGGCTCATACTTTCTCCACCACTTTGGCGTCGGACCACAGACGCTCGATATTGTAATATTCGCGCTCGTCGCGATGGAAAATGTGTACCACGACGTCACCCAGGTCGATCAGTACCCAGCGTGCCGCGTTAACGCCTTCGATACCACGGATTACTACATTGGCATCATGGGCGCGCTTGCGCACCTCGGATGCGATCGATTGTACCTGTGTATCCGAGTTACCATGACAGATTACAAAATAGTCGGCTACCAGCGAGATTCCTCTCAGGTCCAGTGCCACCAGGTCGTGAGCTTTTATACTTTCGGCTGCGTCAATTGTCATTTGCAGCAATTGTTCCGGATTTAATGCCATTTAAAGTTCTCCCTCCAATTCAAGTTGTTTGACCAGATCATTTCTGGACAATACCGTTAACGGGTAAATCACCTGACGCCGCGCCAGCAGCAGATTAATCGTGGAATCAAATCCTGCGACCAGTCCGGCTTCCAGACTGGTCTCCGCCAGACGGCGAATATGGTCGACTCCCGGAAAATCACGGCCAGGTTCAATATAATCCGCGAGACAGATGACCTTTTCCAAAGTCGTCATGCCTACGCGGCCGGAGGTATGATAGCGGATGGCATTGAGAATCTCCGTGTCTTCAATACCGTATTCGGTCTCGGCGACATAAGCGCCGATCTCCGCATGCCACAGCGGCTTATCATATAACAGCAGTTCATCATTGAGCGCCTTGTCGCGGAGCAGCTGCTCCTGACGGTCACTCGGCCAGTATTTGGCCACATCGTGTAAAATGGCGGCAAGATCCGCCTTGTCGGGGTCTGCCCCATAACGCCGGGCGAGTACGACAGCAGACTGCATGACACCCTCGGTATGGCGCCAGCGCTTTTCCGGCATTTGAGAGGAGACGGATTGAATGAGTTCAGCGCGTGTCAGATTCATAGAGTCCACTCCTCTTGATATATTCATACACATGATCGTGCACCATGTAACGGACGGTTTTGCCGGCAGCGAGACGTTCACGGATGTCTGTAGAAGAAATATCCACCTGCGGCATATTGACCAGCACCACTCTCGGCTGCAGATAGGCAGGCATGGTCTCCGTATGAATGACCGAGCCCGGACGCCCTACACCAACAAAGGTCAGACGCCGGGCCAGCTCTTCGATGCCATGCCACTCGGTCAATGAGTTTACCATGTCCGCTCCGATAATAAAGTAGAATTCATGCTGATCATACCGCTCCTGCAGCGCACGGATTGTCTCAATCGTATAGGATACACCGCCGCGGACCAGCTCGATATCGAGCGTACGGAATGCCGGATTGGTGCCAATGGCATGCTCCACCATCTCCAGACGCTGCTCTCCGCTTACACCGGCCGCATGCTTATGCGGCGGAATATGTGACGGCATGAACCAGACTTCATCCAGTTCGCAGCCTTCAAGCGCGGCCTCTGCGGCGAGCATATGCCCGATATGCACAGGATCAAATGTACCTCCCATAATACCGACTTTCATGAACCCACCACCGAATCATTTTTTATTCCAGCAAAATCGGCTGCCTGACTTTGACTTAACCTCTAGGCAATTCGATCTGCTTGTGATCTTTGGACTCTTTGTACAGAATGATTGTGCGTCCGATAACCTGTACCAGCTCGGCTCCTGTACCTTCAGCCAGCTGCTCGGCCAGATCTTTTGGCTCTTCCAGGCAGTTGTTCAGTACGGATACCTTCATCAGTTCACGTGTCTCGATCGCATCCAGAACGTGACGGACGATACCTTCATTCATACCGGCTTTACCGATTTGGAAAATCGGGTCCAGATGATGCGCCTGACTGCGCAAATAACGTTTTTGTTTTCCAGTTAGCATTGTATATCCCCTTAATTATAATTAATGATTTGCATGGTTCAGTGCTTCCAGTACCGCGCTGTGCATCAGCGACACCGGCGCTTCCTGTCCTGTCCAGTATTCATACGCATACGCGCCCTGATAAATGAACATACCCAGTCCGCCTACCGTCCGGCAGCCCCGGGCACGTGCTTCACGCAGCAGGCGTGTCTCCATCGGATTGTAAATGAGATCACTGACAATAATGCCTTCCGGAATCAGCTCCGCGGCTACAGGCGTCTCGTCCATATTCGGATGCATACCGATCGAGGTCGTATTAATGAGTATATCGGTCTGCGGCAGATACTCTGCCAGCTCTTCATAGGTCGCTGTCTGCATCTGTGCATCGGAAGCGTTCAGTTCCCGAATCAGTTGTGCTGCTTTGTCCACCGTACGGTTGATGAGCGTAATACCGGCGACATTTTCCTTGAGCAGCGCATAGACAATCCCTCTTGCTGCTCCTCCGGCGCCCAGTACGGTCACCCGCTTGTCGGCCAGTTCCCCGGCTTCCTCACGCAGTGAACGCACATAGCCGATGCCATCGGTATTATATCCTTTCATCCGTCCATCACGGATCACTACCGTATTCACCGCTCCGCAGCTGACTGCGGATTCGTCCAGTTCGTCCAGTAGCTTCATAATCTCCACCTTATGCGGGATGGTGACGTTGAAGCCTGTGAACCCAAGGGCACGGGCGCCTGTGACCGCCTCGGCCAGATGATCCGGCTTGACGTGCAGCGGCACATACATTCCCGGCAGTCCGGCCGCTTCCAATGCGATATTATGCATTACCGGGGACATGGAGTGGGCGATCGGATCACCCATGACTCCGAGCAGCAGAGCAGCCTGCTTGTTGGCCTGATTACGGTCAGTCATTATTCTCATCCTCCTCATTACTTACGAAATGATCAGATCAGCGACGGACGCATCATCACTTTGACGCCTTTTGGCAGATGTACGGCAACGAGTGCGCCGTCCGTACTGTTAGCTTTGATCCAGCCCAGTCCGGAGATGAAGATATCCGTCGGTTTGCCTTTGGGAATACGTAGCTCGTGACGTGTCCACGCCGGCAGTTTGTCCAGATCCGCTTTGACCGGCGGAGCCAGCATCTCACCTGCATGGTTCGCATACAGTTCATCTGCGCGCTCCAGCTTGGTGCGGTGGATTTTGAGGCGATTATTCAAGTAGAGGGTAAAAGACTGACGTCCTCCCTGAATATAGTCAAACCGTACCATCGCACCGAAGAACAGAGATTGTCCTTGATTTAACTGGTACACAAGCGGCTTGAGTGGTTTGTCCGGCATAATCGCAGCCAGATCCTGCTTGTTCACCAATTCGGTATAACGGGATTCGTATACAATTCCCGGTGTATCGATAATATAATGACCGTCATCCAGCGGAATATTCACCGTATCCAGTGTCGTACCCGGATAACGGGAAGTGGTCAACTCTTCTTCCAGATCGCTGTAATCGGAGATCAGACGGTTAATGAGCGTCGATTTGCCGACATTGGTCGCGCCGACCACATAGACGTCGCGGTCACCGCGCATCGAGCCGACAATATCCAATAGACGATCAAACCCGGTATTCTGCTTGGCACTGCACAGTACGATATCTTCGACTTTGAGTCCAAGTTCCTTGGCTTCCTTCTGGACCCAGTTGCGAAGCTTGTTCCAGTTGGTTACTTTGGGCAGCAGATCGATCTTGTTGACCGCCAGTACTACAGGATTATTGCCTACAAAACGCTGCAGTCCGGAAATCACACTACCGTGAAAATCGAACAGGTCGACAATATGGATGACCAGTGCATCCTGTTCCCCTACTTGACCAAGCAGACGTAAGAATTCACTCTGATCTACCGTTACTGTCGACGATTCATTGTAGTTACGTATGCGGAAACAGCGCTGACACAGCAGTGGTGTCCGTTCAAGCGCCTGTGCCGGTATATAGCCCGGATGATCCGGGGATTCATTCTGCAGCACGATACCGCAGCCGCTGCATTTGGTTCCAGCGGTTAACCCGCTAAGTTCTGTCATTTATTGCGTTCCTCCTCAGCCCATAAGCCTTTTTTGCGAAGTCTTGTTCTTGCCAGCCGTTCCACCTGACGATTAAACCGGGTTCGCCAGCCCTCTTCATTGAGAGCGATTGGCAGCACCAGAACTGTGAATAAGCCCAGACGATTCCCTCCATACACGTCCGTCAACAGCTGATCCCCCACAACGATCGTCTGATCATCGCGGCAGTTCATCAATTTCATCGCCTTCCGGAAAGGGGCATTGGACGGCTTACGTGCTGCATGCACGAACTTAATATCCAGCGGAGTGGCAAACAGGGAGACCCTGTCCATTTTGTTATTGGATACAATAATCAGTTCAAATCCGTACTTTTTTACTTTGGCGAACCATTCTATCAGTTCAGGCGTAGCCGTAGGTGATTTGGCACCGACCAGGGTATTGTCAAGGTCCGTAATGATCCCCCGATAGCCCTGGGCGTACAGCTTTTCCAGATCAATATCAAATACTGTATTTACACGTAATTTAGGAATGAGTAATTCAAACAAGCTTTATTCACCTCGATTTCATACGACAAACTATATCATAAATTTAACCACTCTGACAAAAAGAAACGCCGCTATGCGGCGTTATTTTGAACTTCATGGTATTTTTTTGATCGGGATACTCTGGCTCACACGATATCGACCGGTGCTCCATCGAGACCGGCCGATACGCACTTTATCCATTATACTACTTTGCGGCAGATTTGCGCCATAACTTTCGTAAATCCTGCAAATGCTGCTTCATCGATACCCATTCATCCTCGGTAACCACCTCGGGACTGTACTTGGCCCGTTCAAACAGGGCCAGCAGCGGGTCCAGCACTCCGCTCAGTTCGGGACGCATCTCCCGCCAGCGGCTTACCGATTCCCGCAGGGTCTCATGAGATTGACGATCCATGCCATGCCGCTTCATCCAGCTCAGCCAGCGTTTGGATTCCGCCATGATTTTCTGTTGTGGTGTCATCGGTTCTCCGTAGCGAATACGCGTATAGGCTGCTTTGAGCTGGCGACGGTAACGATACAGCATGAATCCGGTCCATGCAGCGACCAGCACTGCCGCTGTCCAGACGACAGCTGGCGATACGGCACGATCCGAAGCCTGCACAGGAGCCTTGGTATCTTCCGCTTCCGGCTGCGGTGCAGTTTCTTCCTGCTCCGGTGTATCCGGCGTCGCCGCAGGTGTCTGTACACTCTCGGTCAACAGCGGCATATCAAAGCCCGGCGTTGCTTCCACCGGAATCCATCCATACCCGGCAAAATAAATCTCTGCCCAGGAATGGGCATCCGCATTGGTCACCGTATATTCGGTTGCACCGTCAGGGAAATAGTCATTGGTGACATAGCCGGACGCCTGACCGGGCGCATAACCTTTGACCCAGCGTGCCGGAATATCCAGCGAGCGGGCCATCATGACCATGGCAGTGGAATAATAATCGCAGTACCCTTCCTTGATCTCAAACAAAAAGCTGTCGACAAAGTCGCTGCTTTTTTGGCGGGAAAGATCCGGGTTGTTCGTATAGGCATAATTATTTTGCAAATACTGCTGCAGCAGTTCGATTTTGCGGTAAGGCGTCTCTGCCGAAGCAGTTACTTCCTTTGCCAGATCTTTGACCCGTTTGGGGAAATCCGACGGCACCTGCAGATACGGCTCCAGCGATTTGCCGGCATACAGCTGGTTGTAGGTTTCCTTTTCCAGATCGGCTACCGGTACGACAGGTACTCTCGATACGAGCGAGTAGGATTCCGGGTACTGCCGATTCTGCCGGGTCTGGCTCCAGTGCACCTCACCGTTGTTGCTGCGCCAGTCCAGTTGACTCGTATCATCTCCGCCATTGACGTCTTCGATGCGAGCAATCGTATACGCACCGAACAGCACCGGATAGGTCGTATTGTTGTCCGACAGCATTTTTACCTGCTGCTTGACGCTGCGCTTGTCTTCATCCGAACTCTCATCCAGCGACAGCTCGTCTCCGGCTTTTACCGGATCCAGCTCCCGCCAGCCATTGCCGGAACGATCAATCCAGCCCGTACCCGAATAGGCCAGACGGGTCTCGCCGCGCCAGTAACTACGGCTGGTAGTGCTCACCGTCATTACCGGCGTGTAGTCAAAGTTGAAGCCGCCGCCCAGATTGGAGTCTTCCCGGCTGTAGCCGGAGGAAGCACCCTGTCCATCCAGCGGACTCGAGCCATTAATGGTAATAACCGACTCGCCGCGCCAGTTTTTCCAGGCGGTATACGGATCTTTCAGTGTCGGCTGAATCTCCGGCATATTGATCCCCGCTAGCAGTACAATCGAGAAAATTACGGCGATATTAAACATGATTTTGAGCGGATATTTGCGCAGATGCTTCCAGCCTTTGGGGAATCTCTCCTGAAAATAACGGAAATGATTGCTCACGAGCCAGCCCATTCCGGCAAATACCACCCAGGCAACTTCCTGCCATAATGTCGCAGCCGTAAAGGAATCAAGAACGGCCAGCGCGATAATGTTCGTACCGACAAACATGATGATCGCCCGGCGCGACGTACCGATGCGCGCGGAGACCTCCAGCAGCACCCAGGCAGAGATTACGAACCACACATAGGAACGAAGCGTCTCTATGAACAGTTCCAGATTCGCCATCGGCGATTCGCCGGGCTGCCAGTGATATATACCATAATAATCTAGTGCGTAATATACCACTACAATAACCGCCACCAGCTTGATCAGCAGCCGATACCAGGCGTTGACCGGCAGTACAATATCTATAACTGCAACAGCAGCCATCGTTCCGAGTACGAGTAATGTCGTCTCGGTATACCAGATGTCTGCCGCATATTGAATCCATTGATAGGCAATAATCATCACCCATAACAGGCACAGCGAGTAATACCAGGAGCTGCGAATACCGCTCCACCACTTTATCATAGGGCTCTCCCTCCTAAAACCACCGGCAGCTGATCCAGGGAATTCAGCGCATAGCTGGCCACACCCCGGATATGATCAACGGCAGGTTCCTGTCCGGCGGATTCCTGCTCCTTGCCTTCGATCCGGATCTGTACCGGATTCATCTGACGCATTCGTGCAAACTGGAAAATCTCCCAGGCTTTGTCACCGCGCAGCGGACTGATCAGGACAAACAGCGAACCTGCAGGGAACAGACGTGCATCCCGCTCCAGCTTATCCAGCAGCTCGCCCCGGCCATCCGCCATAATATCTACCAGATGCACCTGCATCCGGTGCCAGTCTGCCGCTTGATCCGTCGGCAGGAATGAATAATTGTCTTCACCAATTGTAAATAAACCCATACCCATTCGCTCGCGCATGCCGTATTCCAGCATGGACGAAGCGACCGATACCGCCAGCTCAAACTGGGTACCCGATTCATAATGATCGGCCATCCCATCCAGCACAATGACGGTCTTGGGCAGTGCTTCATGTTCAAATTCCTTGGACTTCCAGATCCCGGTACGTGCGGTCGCGTTCCAGTGAATCCGGGAAATACGGTCACCGTACACATAGTCACGCACTCCGTTGATCTGGTTAGTCTCGGGACGGGACATCAGCTGCGAAGTCTGCTGTCCGCCAAGACGCGAGTGACGAGAACCCATTTCCCAGTAAGGAACAAAAGCTGTCCGCGGCAGCACCAGAAATTCACCGGGAGCGTTGAACTTGCCCTTATTCTCCAGCAGTCCGAAAATATCTTCACTGATACACTCTGTTCCATAGAAACGATAACGCCCGCGCTCCAGCGGCGGCGTCTGGAACAGCAGCTCTCCCTTGCCTCTCATGCTCGGAATCAGACTCTCCTCAAATGACCATGATTCGCCGTTATGACGCTTCAGCGTCTCACGGACAATCACATACGGCAGCGGCAGGAAGCCCGGAATGGTCACACTCAGGCGCACCTGCACCTGATCGCCCGCATGGATAATCTCGCTATGATCGCCGCCGATAGACAAATGACGGCTGCCCCGCGCACGTCCCACGCCGCGAAAGCCTCCGCCAATCAGATAAAGGGACAGCAGTGTGACCATGGAGAACAACATGACCGACGTTTTGCCGCCCTGAAAAAGCATATACAACAGGCAGCCGATCCATACCAGCACGACGAGCCATAATTTGGATGGCTGATGCTGGCGCTGCAGATTCAGCCGCAAATATGAAAATAGTGCTCTCATGGTATTATGGCCCCACCGATACAGGAGCCGGGATCTGCTCCAGAATCTGATGCATAATCCGGTCTGCGCTCATGCGCTCCATCCGTGCTTCCGGACGGGCAAGTATACGGTGACCGATAATATAAGGCGCCAGACGCTTCACATCATCCGGCAGCACAAAATCGCGCTCATGAATAAAGGCGTACGCTTTGACTGCCATCATAAAGGACAGCGTCGCCCGTGGACTTGCACCGAGCAGTACCGAACGGTGTTCGCGCGTCGCCCGGATAATCCGTACCAGATAGTCGCTGACGGATTCATCCATATGCACCCCGCGAATCTCCTGCTGGATATCCGCAATGCTCTGCATATCGGTGACAGGCTCCAGACGGTCAACCGGCTGTCCGGCCACTCCCTGCTGAAGCAGCAGATTTTTCTCGGTCTGCTCATCCGGATAACCGATCGTAATCTTCATCATGAACCGGTCCAGCTGCGCTTCCGGCAGCATATAGGTTCCTTCAAAATCAATCGGGTTCTGGGTCGCACACAGCATGAACGGATGCGGCAGCGGATGAGTCTCGCCATCGACCGTCACATTGCGCTCTTCCATTACTTCCAGTAGTGCCGACTGCGTCTTGGTCGTGGCCCGGTTGATCTCGTCGGCCAGCAGAATATTGGTCATAACCGGACCCGGACGGAAATAAAACTGCTCATCCCGCGGGTGGAAAATGGACACGCCGGTAATATCGCTCGGCAGTAAATCGGGATTGCACTGAATCCGGCGGTATTGACCGCTCATCGATTTTGCGAGCGCTTTGATCATTTGCGTCTTGCCTGTTCCGGGAACGTCTTCAATCAGGACATGTCCGCCTGCGAGCAGAGCAGTCAGCAGAAGCTCTATTTCAAAAGACTTTCCAAGTATGCATGATTCCAGGTTGGATCTTACAGCTGCGATGACTTGCATCGATTCCTTACGTGCCGGCATATATTGAAAACCTCCTACATCAGGTTCATAGATTCAAAGTCGCCAGTCAGCAAATTCGACAATCCTTTTGCCCTGCCGCTGGCTTATTCTTACTATATAAGAATATTTCATAACAGAAATATGGTTATAACGTATATTGTACATGAACGATAGGGCGTAGTCACTTTTGGATGGAATAAATATAGTTACATGTCCCAAATCTCCACGAGTATGGTTGGACATTTTTCGACAGTACCCTCATACTGGTATGAGCCAAATTATGCTAAGGAGTGAACGATGGAATGGATCAACACACACTTCAGATGTTTAAACAATTAACCGAATTCCCGGCCGTATCCGGCTTTGAACGGGAACTGCGGCAGCTGGTCAAGGAGAAAATGTCTGCCTATACAAATGAGTTTGTGCAGGATCGGCTGGGAAGTCTGTTCGGCGTGCTACGCGGCGAAGAGAATGGCCCGAAGATCATGGTAGCCGGGCATTTTGATGAAGTAGGCTTTATGGTGACAGGCGTTACGGAGCAGGGGCTTGTGCTGTTTCAACCGCTTGGGGGCTGGTTCAGCCAGGTCGTGCTCGCCCAGCGGCTGCACATCATTACCGATCATGGACCGGTAACCGGTGTGGTCGGCTCAACGCCTACCCATCTGCTCAGTCCCGAACAGCGTAATAAACCGGTGGACATCCGGACCATGTATATCGATATCGGTGCCGATGACCGGGCGGAAGCTGAATCGCTCGGTATCCGCCCCGGTCTGCAGATCGTGCCGGTGTGTGAGTTCACTCCGCTGGCAAATCCCAAAAAAATCATGGCCAAAGCCTGGGATAATCGCTATGGCGTCGGCCTGGCGATCGAACTGCTGCAAGCGCTGCAGGGCGAAAAGCTCGGCGGCACGGTCTATTCCGGTGCTACGGTACAGGAAGAGCTGGGACTGCGCGGCGCTCGTACAGCGGCACAAATGATCCAGCCGGATATTTTCTTCGGACTGGATTGCAGTGCCGCCAATGACATGACAGGTGATCGCAATGCATTCGGTCATATCGGCAAAGGCGCACTGCTGCGCATCTACGATCCGACCATGTTCACCCACCGCGGAATGGTGGAATATATCCAGGATACAGCCAGTACCCATCGGATTCCGGTACAGTACTTTGTCTCTCAGGGTGGTACGGATGCGGGAGCGGTTCATCTGAGTGGAATTGGCGTTCCTTCAACCGTCATCGGGATCTGTGCAAGATATATTCATACCTCTTCTTCCATTATTCATACGGATGACTATGATGCAGCCAAGGAACTGCTGATTCGTCTTGTCAAAGGAATGAATGCGTCCACATACCAGACGCTGCTGGAACGGGCCTAACTCTCCGATTTTCTCGCTGCTGTACCTTATTGGTGCAGCAGCTTTTTTGCTTTTCCACCGGATATCCTATCGTGCGATCTATATGGGCCAAATAGCTGCCTCTCTTCTGTATCCCTCTATGCTCTTGTTGAATGATGTGCCGTATTACTCCATTATAACCCGGCGTCACGCCGCTTCAATCCACTTCAACGTACAGTTTCCCAACTATTTTTTGATAAAACTTTATTATGAGAACAGGAAGTTATCATCTCTCATTTTAAAGACTTAGTGCTATATTTTATCATATTTATAATATTTTTGGATTATTTTGCCCAAAATTGTTTCAAATCAATTATATTTTATTATATCAATGCAGGTAACACTTTATCACTTCGTAGTTGTGCTGCTCTTATTCTGAGCCGCTGTTCCCTATTTTCCAAAGAGAAGGAGTGAAATCATGAATCGCAGTCGTTATGTGCTGCAGCTGTTATGTATAATAACCGGCATATTGCTGCTGCTGTCTACAGTTGTTCCTGTCCACGCTGCCAATAGTGGACCTTATTCCGGGATGGATGATTCCAGTCCACTTCAGTCCGAACTCTCTCCTGTCACACCGGTGAACATCTATGTCTCTCCAACAGGGAGTGATGCCCTGAATAAGGGTACCCTGGAGAGCCCGTACCGTACCCTGGGCAAAGCGCGTTCTGTTGTCCGTGATACGTATGGGCAGCGTCCCGAGGGTGGAATTACCGTCTGGCTGCGAGAAGGCCGCTATTCCCTGCCCGCTTCGCTGAATCTGAAGGAAGAGGATTCCGGATCACCCGGCAGTCCCGTCATTTATCGCAGTTATCCGGGGGAGCAGGCCATCGTTACTACAGCCAAAATCATCCCGCCCGCTGCCTGGAAACCGCTGAATCCTGAAGCTGCTGCCCGTGTTCATCCCGACGTCTATGCCGGAGATTTGCGGGAGCTTGATCTGACGGCACTCGATATCCGCAATATTCAGGGATTTCCCGGAGGTACTACTTTTATCCAGGAATGGGGAATTCCCGATCTCATCGTTAACGGGGTCAGACAGCCCATCTCCCAGTGGCCAAATCCCAATCAGGGAGTCGGCGGTGGACGTCCCGGCTGGGCCACCATGAATGGATCGGCGGATGCCCAATCCTTTTATTATGGACCTGGCGGTCAGCCAAAAGACGCCGTGACTACCAACGACCTGGATGCAGATGGAACCGCACGCAGCAGCCGCTGGGCCGCTTCGGTAGCCCAGGGACATGACCTGTATTTACGAGGCTTCTGGCGAACCGATTTTGATCCGGTCATGAGCAAGGTAGAGCAGATTGATGTGAACCGGAATACCATCCGGCTGGTCGACGTACCGGAAGGCGGTATGGGCTCCAAGTGGAGTCAGGCAGCCCCTGGCATGGAAGAACCTGAATCACCGGGTCCCTCTGTCATGAGCAGTACCTATGCCTATGCGCCATGGGACAGCCCTCCTGGCGTAAACGATAGTGTATACGGAGCAGCCGATACGGTCGTTCAGGATGTATACACCGAACCGCCAGCTCCGCCTACGGTAACCGATCAGGTCTACCGGGTAGGTACCGGCAAAGAAGAATGGCAGGCGGTCAATCTGCTGGATGAGATTGATACGCCCGGCGAGTGGGCACTCGATTTTCATGATCGCAAGCTGTACTACTATCCAAACGGCAGCATTGCAGATCAGGATATTATCGTCGCTGACCGTTCCGAACCTATTATCGAAATGTATAATGCCTCCTATATCCAGCTGGTCGGACTTACAATTGAAGGTGGCATGAATAACGGAATCGAGCTCCAACACTCCCATCATATTACGATGGCAGGCAATACGGTACGCAATGTGGGCGGTGGAGGCATTCTCGATTATTACGGACATCACAATGTCATGCGAAGCAATGATATCTATGAGACAGGAAGCTTCGGTATCAGCGTTGGTCATTCCGGCGACCGGATGAATCTGATTCCTTCCCGCACCCAGATTGTAAACAATCATATTCACGATATCGGCAATCTGATCCATCTGGAAGGCATGATTATTACCGAATCGATCGGCATGACGATTACGCATAATCTACTGCATCATATGCCCAAGCATGGTATCCGCTATGCATCGAGCAATGACCTGCTGTTTGAATACAACCGGGTGCATCATGTCTCCCTGATCGATGGAGATGCCGGGGCCTTTTATACAGCGAGAGACTGGTCCTCCTATGGCAATGTACTGCGTTACAATCATATTGCCGACAGTCCACGAGCCAACGGATTCTATGCCGATGACGGAGACAGCGGAGATACCTATTATAATAATGTGATCAGCAACGTCTCCAAAGCCTTTATCTTTGGCGGGGGCCATTACAATCAGGCTTACGGCAATCTGATTATCAATGCCGCTTCGGTCCAGATTGATGATCGCGGCATTCAGCGCAATTATACGCCGGACAGCGAACAGGCCCAGCCACTGCTGGAGAAGCATCCTTTTGAGGAACCCTGGAAAAGCTATGGTACGGTGCTGGCCAGTACCTATGGATATAATACACGTAACCTCTGGCAGGATGTACTGGATCCCGACTGGAATCCGGAGTATCCAAACGGTTCCCGGTTTTTCGATAATATACTGGTCGAGACCGGATCTATAGCCGGTCCCAAAAAAGGGGTAGTCATGATTGCCCATAATACGCGAATCAAGGATATCCGGCTGACCGATCTGCAGGGATTCAGCAAAGTCACATCTACTGTTCAGCCGAAGACCCGCAATACAGCCGTACTGTCTGTGTTCCCAGACATTAATACTACCTATTCACAGATCGGACTTTTCAAAGACCAATACCGCCCTGCTCCATCCTGAATTTATATTGAAATATGGAAATAAACAGTTGACTATTATAAAAAGTATATCTTATTCTGCCCCTGATGAACTCAGGGGCATTTTTATGTAAGTTCTTTCCACCTGAAATCTTGGGAGTACAGGGATAGACCGGGATAATCGGCTAACTGACTTCCTAAAAAGAATAAAAAATGGCTGCTGTCCAGATCCCTTTTTCCTACATTTATAATCTATTATTTATAGAAAATATAGGAATTATTGTATAATATTCGTTTATTTTTTACATATTATACTTAAATATATTAAAAGGAACATTTTTACTTCACCTATGAGAACTAGAAATCATAGGAACTCAGAATCATCAAACTTTTAATTTAAAATTTTCCATACAGGACTTTAGATATTCTTTCTAACTACACCCTTTAGTCTTTCCCGGATTAAGTAAAAATGTTTCTATTTTTCATATGATTTACTGACCAGATCGCTAAGCGGTACAATCACACATCAGGAGGTAATACAACATGATGGATTTCAAAAAATTGACTGCACTGACTTTGTCGGCATCGCTGCTAATCAGCGTCTTACCCGCACCAACCGGAACCACTTATGCGGCGACAGGCCAGGCACTGAGCAGCGGCAGCATTCTGCAAACGGGTGCCAACATCTACGTAGACACCAAGGGAGACGATATTACGGGTAAAGGCACCAAAGAGGCTCCATTCAAAACAATCACGAAAGCGAGATCTATTGTACGTGCATATAAAGGCGCTTTGCCAGCTGGCGGCGTAACCGTATGGGTCAAAGGCGGAACGTACAATCTGCCGGCCACATTGGAAATGTTCCCGCAGGATTCCGGTACAGCTGACAAACCTGTCATTTATCGCAGTTATCCGGGCGAGACTGTCCATCTGACTACAGGTAGAGGAATCGACCCTGCTCTTTGGAAGCCACTGAATGCTGATGCTGCTGCCCGTGTACATCCATCTGTAAGTGCAAGCAAGCTGCGTGAACTTGACGTCGCAACTCTCGGTATCAAGAATATTGCCGGCTTCGAAGGAGGAACATCCTTTACCGAAAAATGGGGCATCGCGGACCTGATCGTTGACGGCGTTCGCCAACCGATCTCCCAATGGCCAAACCGGGATGAAGCAGCAGGCGCCAATCGTCCTGGATGGGCTACGACCAATGGATCAGCCGATTCCAAATCCTTTTACTACGGTGAAGGTGGTATTCCCGAAGATGGAGAAACAGCTGACGAGCTGGATGCGGATCAGACCCGTCGTGCCGAACGCTGGAAAAGGTCGATCGAACAAGGGCATGATCTTTACCTCAAAGGATTCTGGAGAACAGCGTGGAGTCCGGTAACCAGCAAAGTCGGTGCCATCTATCCAGCCGAGTCCATCATTTCCCTGCAGGACATTCCAAATGGCGGTATGGGAGATAAATATAGTCGAACGATTGTCCCTTCCAACCCGACGATGCAGCCAAATACTGTAACTAACAACGGATACTCGCCATCCACCAGTTCATCTACTGCTACTCCTGATGCTTCATCTGCAACTGCCAGTGCCTCATCATCTGCTACCGTTTTGTCCGATGCTTACAGCTTCCCGACCCTTTCTATTCCTTCGATCAGTGCAGCACCAGCAACTGCTGCTTCAGATGTATATGCCCTGACAGCTCCCAGCAGTGTACCGTTTACTCCGGATACAAGTGTTAGCTACCGTGCCGGCAGTGGGCTGGAGGAATGGAAAGCAATCAACTTCCTGGATGAAATTGACCGTCCGGGCGAGTGGGCACTGGACTTCAAAGACGGCAAAATCTACTATTATCCTACTGGCGATATGACCAAGCAAGTCATAACAATCTCTGATAATAAATCTTCTATCGTTAAATTCAACGATGCTGCCTATATCCAGTTCCTTGGCTTTAATGTGGAAGGCGGCATGGGTAACGGATTTGAGTTACAACGTTCCCATCATATTACTCTCGCAGGCAATAACGTATCTTATGTTACCGGCAGCGGAATTGTCGATTACTACGGTAATAACAACGTCATTATGAGCAATGATGTATTTGAAGTGGGTGCCAGCGGGATTACTATTGGTTTTGCGGGTAATCGCGCCAACCTGACCAATTCCAACAGTCGCATTACCAACAACCACATCTACCGTGTAGGTACACTATCCAGTCTTGAAGGTATCGTTGTACGTGAGTCCGTCGGTGTCACAGTCGATCACAATCTGGTGCATGATACACCCAAAGCAGCGATCAAATACCCTTCCGACAATAATCTGTTGATCGAATACAACGAAGTGCATAATACTGCCCTTGTTGAAGGCGATACAGGCGCATTTTATACACCACAGGATTGGACTTCATATGGTAACGTATTGCGCTATAACTTTATCCATCACAATCCACGTTCACATGGGTTCTACTTTGACGATGGGGACAGTGGTGATATAGTCAGCAAAAATATCATTCACCAATCCCAAACCGGCTTCCTGATGGGCGGCGGACATGATAACATCGCTCGCAACAACCTGTTAATCAACGTTCAAAAAGCTGCACAGATCGATGATCGTGGTATCCAGCGTGGTTATACAGCGGCAGGTGCCTATGCCCAGAATCTGCTCGGCAAGAATCCGACTTCCGGCGTATGGATGCAGTATGGTAAAGATCTAAAAGCAACTTATGGATATACCACCAATCTGTGGTCGGATATTCTGAATCCCGACTGGCATCCGGAATTTCCTAATGGCTCCAATGTTTCCAGTAATGTATTTGTCCAGACCGGTGCTGTAACCACTCCCAAAAATGGTACATTCACTGTACAGGATAACCTGAATTTGACCAATATCGCCGATGCTCAATTTTTCGATATTAATAATTTGGACTTCCGCTCCAACAATCCACAGATTCAAGCTAAATTTAGCGAACTCAATACTATTTTCCCGCAAATCGGCTTAATGCAGGACCAATACCGCACCCAAGTCGTATCCCGTGCAGAGTCCGGAGGCACAAGTAACCGGTAATCCTTTTAATGAATAAATTGACTGCTATCAAACGGCATATAGTTGAATAATAACAACCAAAACCCTGGATTATTCCAGGGTTTTTTGGTCATACTGATACTTAATATGTACTTGGAAATTATAAATATCTGACTAATTAAGGATAGAATAAGTATAATTATTTGGAATAAATGATATATATAAGGAGATTAGTAATATTACCTGTATTTTATAGTGAAAATTGTATCAAAGATACAGATTTCATTATATGCTTGCCAAGCACCACTTCATCGTAATTGTAACCGTAATTGCAGCTGTCTCTGTCCCTGCTGTCAGACATCAGTATCGCACATTCAATATCAATTAGGAAAAGGAGTGAAATCATGAAACGCAGTCATTATGCACTGCAATCCCTGTGTCTGCTGACCAGTCTGTTACTGTTATTGTCCGGAACAATTCCTGCTCACGCTGCCAATGACAAAGTTACTTCCACGAGTGAACCAGAGCAGACTCCATTGCAAACTTCTCCTGTAACAACGGTCAATATTTACATTTCTCCAAAAGGAAGCGATACGTCAAACAACGGTACCCTGGAACGTCCCTACCGTACACTGGACAAAGCCCAATCAGTTGTCCGGAATACGTATCAGAACCGCCCTAAAGGCGGAGTTACGGTATGGCTGCGTAAAGGAGAGTATAACCTCTCCGCTCCACTTGAACTTCTGGAGAAGGATTCCGGGACGCCCGGCAGTCCGGTCATCTATCGCAGCTATCCTGGCGAGCGGGCAACAATTACCACTGCCAAGGTTATCCCTTCTTCCGCCTGGAAAAAACTCAATCCCCAGGCAACTGCCCGTGTTCACCCCAAAGTATCTTCAGATGAACTGCGGGAACGGGATTTAAAAGCACTCCACATCAAAAATATTGACGGGGTTCCTGGCGGTACGACATTTGTCCAGGAATGGGGTATTCCCGATCTGATCGTAAACGGAGTGAGGCAGCCTGTCTCCCAATGGCCCAATCCGGACCAGGGAGTGGGCGGTGGTCTGCCAGGTTGGGCGACCATGAATGGCTCTGCAGACGCGCAGTCCTTCTATTATGGACCTGGAGGACGTCCAGTCCAACTGATGGGATTACTACCAATGATATGGATGCGGATGGCAGCAAACGCAGCAGCCGCTGGTCCGCTTCCATGAAGCAGGGGCATGATCTGTATCTGCGCGGATTCTGGCGGACCGACTTTGATCCGGTCATGAACAAGGTGGAGCGGATCGATGTCAAACGAAATACAATCCGGCTGCTGGATATACCCGAAGGCGGCATGGGTTCCAAATGGAGTATGGATGCTCCCGGAGTGGGTCTTACAGCAACTCCAGATCTTTCCGTAACGAGCAGCACCTATATGGAAGAAACTGATCCTGCCGGGTCAGACAGCTATGCAGACCGTGAATTCGGCACCGTTCATCATAATGTCTATGCTGAATCGCCGGCTACGGTAACCGCTCAGGTGTACCGGGTAGGCAGCGGTACCGAAGGATGGCAGGCGGTCAACCTGCTGGACGGAGATACCTACTATTTCTTCGATAATATACTCGTAGATACCGGAATGATTGCACACAATACCCGGATCAAGGATATTCGGCTAACCGACCTGGAAGGATTTACCCACAGTGATTCTAGCATTCATCCGCAGACTAGCAATCGTGCGGTACTGTCCGTATTCCCGAATATCAATAAAGTATATGCACAGATTGGACTTTTCAAAGATCCCTATCGTCCTAATCTGCGTTAATCTGTCGAATCATAGGAGTATCTATTAATATTTCATACCCTTTAGGAAGGCTTTGGACTAGTCCAGAGCCTTTTTTGTGCCTTTATTTAGCGATTGATGGTCCTACTATGTACGTTTATACATGGTTATTCACTACCTATAAGGTCCCAGTTTGAATTTTGCTTGCTATGTAATAGGAAGGAGCTACTATATTCGCGCTTTTTTCCTAATAATTTACTCTTTTACCTCTAATAAAGAATAAGAAATTCAGGCGGTTATCAGATATACCCAGCTGTATTATACTAAAAATGTCGAAAGGAACATTTTTACTTCACCTATGAACCACTGGTAATTATAAGCCGATGGAACCACACTCACTCCTTTGTACCTGACCATTCGACAAGATTATCATTTTGCTGGATGTGTTTAAGGTTCTACTCTTATCTTACCTTTTTATTTCACGGATTAAGTAAAAATGTTTTTACCTTTTAATCCATTTACCGGGTTACTTACCGGATCCAATATATCAGGGGGAATTCATCATGTTTAACGCAAAAAAATGGACAGCATTGACTTTATCGACAGCATTACTGGTTGGCTTCCTGCCAACACAAACCAAAACCACTTATGCAGCAGCAGCCACTCGGATGGTCAGCAGCGGCAATATCGTTCAGACCGGCGCCAACATCTATGTGGATTTGACAGGTAATGATGTTACAGGCAAAGGAACAAAAGAAGCTCCATATAAATCCATCACCAAAGCAAGATCAGCTGTACGTGCTTACAAAGGTGTCCTGCCTGCTGGTGGCGTAACCGTCTGGGTCAAAGGTGGAACCTACAATCTGCCAGGCACACTCGATATGTTCCCACAGGATTCCGGAACAGCAGACAAACCGGTCATCTACCGCGCCTATCCTGGTGAGACCGTCAACCTGACTACAGGCAAAGGCGTCGACCCTACAATGTGGAAGCCGCTCAGCGCTGATGCAGCAGCTCGTGTAAACCCTGCTATCAGTGCCAGCAAGCTGCGCGAGATTGATGCAGCGGCTCTCGGCATCCAAAATATCGCCGGATTCGAAGGCGGCAGCACTTTTACCGAGAAATGGGGTATCGCAGATCTGATCGTTGATGGTATCCGCCAGCCGATCGCCCAGTGGCCGAACGCTGACCAGGCCATCAACTCCAACCGTGCCGGCTGGGTAACTATGAACGGTTCCGCCGATTCCAAATCCTTTTATTACGGTGAAGGTGGTATCCCGGAAGATGGAGATTCCACTGATGATCTAAATGCCGATAATACCAACCGTGCCGAACGCTGGAAAAAATCCATGGCACAGGGTCATGATCTGTACGTTAAAGGCTTCTGGAGAACAGCTTGGAGTCCGGTAACAAGCAAAGTAGGCGCTATTTACCCTGCGGATTCCATCATCTCTCTGAAAGATATTCCAAGCGGCGGCATGGGTGACAAGTTCAGCCGGACTGTCGTAAATACCAATCCTACTCTCAAATCTACCAATGTTACTGCCAATGTATACAGCACTTCCACTTCATTCACCCAACAATCACCAGTTACGTATCTGTCCTCTTCCAATAACAACGTATCATCCAACGTATATGAAACACCTTCATTGATCGTTCCACCGCTTGGCGCAGCAACTGCAACATCCAGCGTATACGGATTGGCAGCAGCGAACAGCGAGCCATTTATCCCGGATACAAGTGTAAGCTACCGTGTCGGCAGCGGCCTGGAAGAATGGAAAGCCATCAACTACCTCGATGAAATCGATGTACCGGGCGAATGGGCACTGGACTTTAAAGACGGCAAAATCTACTACTATCCTACCGGCGACCTGACCAAACAAATCGTAACCATCGCCGATAACAAATCATCCATCGTCAAATTCAACGATGCTTCCTACATTCAATTCCTCGGCTTTGACGTAGAAGGCGGTATGGGCAACGGATTTGAACTGCAGCGTTCCCACCATATCACTATCGCCGGCAACAATGTATGTTATGTAACCGGCAGCGGTATCGTAGACTACTATGGCAACAACAATATCATTCAAAGTAACGATGTATTCGAAGTCGGTGCAAGCGGCATTACCGTTGGTTACTCCGGCAACCGTGCCACACTGACCAACTCCAATACCAAGATCAGCAATAACCATATTTACAAAGTCGGTACACTGTCCAGCCTCGAAGGAATCGTTGTTCGTGAATCGGTTGGCGTGACTGTTGATCATAACCTGGTGCATGATACACCAAAAGCAGCGATCAAATATCCTTCAAACAACAATCTGCTGATGGAATACAACGAAGTGCACAATACTTCCCTGGTTGAAAGTGATACTGGTGCTTTCTACACACCACAGGACTGGACTTCATACGGCAACGTACTGCGCTACAACTTTATCCATCACAACCAGCGTTCCAACGGTTTCTACTTTGACGATGGCGATAGCGGTGATGTAGTCAGCAAAAACATCATTCAACAATCCCAGACTGGCTTCCTGATGGGTGGCGGACATGATAACCTGGCTCGCAACAACATGGTCATCGACACTCAAAAAGCCGGACAGATTGATGATCGCGGTATCCAGCGCGGTTACACAGCTACAAGTGCTTATGCCCAGAATCTACTGAGCAAAAACCCGACTTCCGGCGCATGGTTGCAATACGGCAAAGATCTGAAAGCAACTTATGGTTACACTACAAACCTGTGGGCTGATATCCTGAACCCGAACTGGTACCCTGAATATCCAAACGGCTCCAATATTTCCAATAATGTATTCGTACAATCCGGTGCAGTCACTACTCCAAAAAATGGTACTTTTACCGTAAAAGACAATCTGAATTTTACCAATATCGCTGACGCCCAGTTTTTTGACGCCAAAAATATGGATTTCCGCTCTAATAATCCTGAAATTCAGGCTAAATTTATCGGACTCAACACTATTTTCCCAAGAATCGGTCTGGTAAAAGACCAATATCGTACTAAAGTCGTATCTCGTGCCGAGTCCGGAGGCCTGACAAACCGTTAATTCATTTTACCGAGTAAGTTACCTCTTAAGTAATATACACCTTTATGCTCGTCGTTCCTGACTCCTCTCTCATTCCCCCCGCTTCCTCAGGCAGAAATCCTGTACTCCCAGGATTTCTGCTTTCCTTTCCTTAGCATAAAAAGTCGATTTTTGTTATTTTTTAACCAAATTTATCTATAAATATTAATAAATAGACCACTATATCCGACAAAATAACTATTACACCATTCCTGCAGCATTCCATCATTATCATTTCTATAGAACATCATATACAGCCAGTCAGGATATCAAGTTAAGAAAGGGAGTTTTATCATGTTTGGAAAGAAGCCTATTACAGCTATTCTTTTAATGAGTACATTAGTGCTGGGATCAATTGTATCCCCGGCTTCTGTATATGCAGACCGTACGTTAAATGGAAATGTTACTACACTGAACAGCGGTGCCACTACCAATACAGGACTTAATCTCTACGTCGATGGTTCCGCAGCTGCTATCGGAGACGGCAGCAAAGGCAAACCATTCAAAACTCTACCTCAGGCACGTGACGCTATTCGCGCCAAAAAAGGCGTTCTTCCCGCCGGTGGCATCACCGTCTGGGTCAAAGGCGGAACGTACAAGATTACGGGTACTTTTGAACTAACCGCTTCCGATTCCGGAACGACCGGCAAATCCATCGTCTACCGCTCTTACCCTGGAGAGAAAGTTATCATCTCCAATGGTGTATCGGTAGCCCCTACCCTCTGGAAACCGCTGAACAGCAGCGCCCAGAAACGTGTCAATCCCAAAGTCAGCGCTTCCAAGCTGGTCGAGCTGGATGTGAGATCCATGGGTCTGACCAATATCAATTCCTACCCTGGCGGAACCTCTTTCTCCGATAAATGGGGAATCATTGACCTGATCGTCGATAATGAACTGCAGCCGATCTCTCAGTGGCCGAATCCAGACGAAAAAGCCGGCGGCAGCCGCGGTGGCTGGACGACAGCGAATGGTTCTGCGGATGCCAAATCCTTTTATTATGGAGGAAATGGCGTGCCAGCAGATGGAGACACAGCCGATGCACTGAATAGCGATGGTACCAATCGCGCCGAACGCTGGAAAAAATCGATCGCCGCTGGACATGACCTGTATTTGCAGGGCTTCTGGAGAACACTGTGGGCTCCACTGATGAGCAAAGTGCAAAGCGTCAACACCTCCAACGGCAGCATTACCCTGGTTGATATGCCTGCTGGCGGCATGGGCTCCAAATTCAGCAAGGAAGTTGCCGGTTCCAATCCGGTCTACCGTGTAGGTGAAGGTACCGAAGAATGGCGTGCACTGAATCTGCTGGATGAGATTGATCAGCCCGGCGAGTGGGCACTGGACTTTAAAGATGGCAAAATCTACTACTATCCAAATGGCAATATCGCCGATATGGATGTAGAGATCGCCGATAAACCAAATGCCGTTGTAAAAATGAATGGCGCATCCTATATCTCCTTCCTCGGCTTCCAGATCGAAGATACACTCGGCAACGGCATCGATCTGCAGAAGAGTCATCACATCACCATCGCCGGCAATACCGTACTCAATGTCGGTAACGGCGGAATCATCGACACTTACGGCTATTCCAACCTGATCAAAAGCAATGACGTATACGATACTGGCGGTTTTGGTATCAGTGTCGGAAGCGCGGGCAACCGCTCCACGCTGACAGGTGCAAGCACACGAATCACCAACAATCATATCCATCATATCGGCCAGCATGCCCATCTGGCAGGCATCGTCATCCGTGACTCGGTCGGCGTCTGGGTGGATCACAATCTGGTACATGATGTACCAAGGGACGCTATCCGCTATGAGCGAAACAACAACCTGACTTTTGAGTTTAATGAAGTCCACAATACTGCCCTCGCCGAAAGCGATACCGGTGCTTTCTATACTGCACAGGACTGGTCTTCCTACGGTAATGATCTGCGTTACAACTTCATCCACCACAACCAGCGTGCCAACGGCTTCTACGCGGATGGCAGTGATGCCGGAGATAACTACTACAACAACATTATTCAAGGTTCCGATCGTGCCCTGCAGCTGAACGGTCATCACAATATCGCCAAAAACAATGTGATTATCGCTTCCAATACTGCCCGCATCGAGAACCGCAGTGATACGCTGGCAATCAGCGATACTGTCTCCAAAAACTATGGTGTAAGCAGCATCTTCGCAGATACGCTGCGTTCCAAAAACCCAACTTCCGGTGTATGGCTGAACTATGCAGCCCAGCTGAAAAGCAAATATGGCTATACCGATAATCTGTGGACGGATATGCTGGACCCTGCATGGCGTCCGGAATACTCCAATGGTTCCAAAATCATTGATAATGCACTTGTGCAGGTCGGCAGTGTCATCAAGCCAAAATACGGAAAATATACTGTAGCGAACAACAACACTATTGATACGATCTCTGCCGCTTCTTTCTACAACTACAACCAGATGGATCTGCGCTCCAAAAATTCTCAAGTACTATCCAAATTCCCTAACCTCAACAGCATTTTCCCTCAAATCGGCCTGCAGCAGGATTCTTATCGCATCCGCGTTGTGACCCGAGCCGAGACAGGCGGATTAAGCAACCGTCAATAAATGCACAGCAACACAGTTTTCGATCAACGAAGCACCTTTATATAGAAGAAACCAGTCTGCTACCTGCGGACTGGTTTCTTTTTTATGTAGGTTAGCCAATTAACAAACAGGAACAAAGACTGGGTAGGTTCATCATTCAAAAAATTGACACTGCTGTTCTTCCCTCCATATACTACCTTTAACAAGGAAAAAGGGGGGTTAGGTATTGCAGGTGAAAAACATAAGATATGTAGTACTGATAAGCGGTCTGATCCTGCTTTTATTGTTCCCTTTATGGCATGGTGGACGAGCTGATTCCAAGCAGGGT
Organism: Paenibacillus wulumuqiensis; assembly: GCF_000971965.1. GTDB lineage: Bacteria > Bacillota > Bacilli > Paenibacillales > Paenibacillaceae > Saccharibacillus > Saccharibacillus wulumuqiensis. The sequence continues at coordinate 382,772 of NZ_KQ040794.1, read as the reverse complement.
GCACTGGATAGTGGACCTGATGCTTCAACACCGATCAATCTGTATGTGGATGCTGCTGCCAGTGCCAAGCATTCGGATGGCAGTCAGCAGCACCCTTACGCCACGATTCAGGCAGCACGCGATGATCTGCGCAAACGCAGCAAGCCGCTGCCATCCGGCGGAGCTACCGTATGGGTCAAAGAAGGCAATTACAATGTCACTGCCACACTGGAATGGACAGCTGCCGATTCCGGCACTATCCAGGCACCCATCACTTACCGGACTTATTCCGGCAAAGTCGCCACATTGTCCAATGGCACGGCAGTGAATCCGTCCGATTGGAAATCGCTCAGCCCGGAAGCACGTGAACGTGTGAACCCGGCGATTCAGGCCAGCGAGCTGATGGAGCTGGACGTGAAAAAGCTGGGCTTCCAAAATATTCAGGGCTTTACCGGTGGTGATTACTTTACGGAAAAATGGGGCATTCTGCAGTTGATCGCGAGTGATGCGATGCAGCCGGTCTCCCAGTGGCCCAACCGGGATGATGCTTCGGCAGGCAATCGTGCAGGCTGGGCGGTCGCTTCGGGGATCGTCAACGAGCGATCCTTTTACTATGACGATATGCAGAACAAGGATACCAGCAATCTGGGACGAATGGCACGCTGGCAGCGGGCAATTCAGACCGGACATGGCGTCTATCTTCAGGGGTTCTGGCGCACCGTATGGAGCCCGGCAACAGTACGTCTCAAAGAGATTCAGCCGTCTTCCCGCTCCATTCATCTGTCGGAGACACCGACAGGCGGAATCGGCTCCAAATTCAGTGCGGTTGCCAATGCAGCTACTCCGGATAACCAGTATCGGGTAGGTAATGGTACCGAGGAATGGCGGCTGCTCAATCTGCTCGAAGAGATCGACCAGCCGGGCGAATGGGCACTCGATTTCAAAGACGGCAAAATCTATTATTATCCGCCCAAACCGATCAGTGAAATGCATACGGTTATCGCAGATCGTACCGATCCGATTATCCGGATCAACGGCGCGTCCCACCTCCGCTTTATGGGCTTTGAATTCAAAAACGGGCTGGGTAATGCCATCAATGTACAGAACAGCAATCATATTACACTGGCCGGACTGACCATACGCAATATGGGCAACGGCGGAATTACCGATTCCGGCGGCAGTCACAACATGATTCAGAGCAATAATATTCATGATACCGGCAGCTTTGGCATCAGTATCAACAAGGCGGGCAGCCGGGCCAACCTGACTGCTGCCAATACGAGAATTACCAACAACCATATCTATAATACCGGTATACTGGTACATCTGGAACCACTCATTATTCGCGAGTCAGTCGGGCTGCGGATTGATCATAATCTGCTACATGATGTACCCAAGGATGCGATCCGCTATACATTTAGCAACAAACTGTTATTTGAGTACAACGAAGTACATAATACAGGACTGGTCGAAGGCGATACCGGTGCATTCTATACTGCGCAGGACTGGTCTTCGTATGGCAATGTACTTCGTTATAACATGATTCACCATAACCAGCGCTCCAACGGCTTCTATGCAGATGGCGGCTCCAGCGGCAACACGTATCAGAACAATATTATTCAGGATACCAAACGGGCCTTTATCGTGGAAAATGGTCATCACAATGTGGCGACCGGCAATCTGCTGATCGAGACGGAATCTATGGAAATCAACGATCGATCCGACAGTCTCAACTATGGGCTGAACAGTCCATATGCCCAGCTGCTGCGCGGGTTCCATCCGCAGAGCGGTCCGTGGAAACAATACGGTGAGAAGCTCGCCCAGCAGTATGGCATGAAAGGCAATCTGTGGAGTTCGGTGCTGAGTGCCAGCTGGAATCCGCAGTACCCTAACGGCAGCAAGCTGAATAACAATGTACTGGTCGGTGGCGCTACGATCAAGATCCCCAAAAAAGGCGATGTATCCGCTCAGGGCAATGTCATTTTGAATACGCTGAATGAAGCCGGATTTTACAATTACAGCAATCTGGATCTGCGCACCCAGAACAAGGCAATTCTCAAGAAGTTCCCGAACCTGAACAAGGTGGTTACCGAAATCGGTCTGTACAAGGACACCTATCGTGTTCAGCCGATTGCACGTAATCAGTACAACGGATTAAGCAACCATTCTGCCCCTGATCCGACTTCCTGATTCTTAGGTTGCAGTACCGCTTCACATGGACAGCAAGCATGATTTGCCGCTGTTCATGTGAAGTCTTTTTTTATCCTAAACTTGACAACGCTGAATAAGCTGTGCTCAAATGGTTACAAAAAAGAAACACATATATTAATTTAATGAGACAATTTTTACATTTAATGATATTTTTTTTTGTTTTTGCTAATTTCTCGACAATCTTTTATTATATATAATGGCTTTGGCTGAATTATTCTGTGAAGGAGGTGGTTGCAGATTATAAATCAGGTACTGCATCTTGGCGGGGAGACACTATTCCCCCGGTTACTCGCACACAAAGAGAATGGAGGGAAATCATACACATGAAGAAGTTCCAAAAAATTGTATCGCTTACAGCTGTACTTACGCTGTCCAGTACACTGGCCGTTCCCTACGCGGTCGCCGAACAGGTGAGCACTCAGGGAACCGCCGCACTGAGCAGCGGAGCAGTAACAGCAACCGGAATGAATCTCTATGTTGCTACTTCCGGCAGCGATACAAACGGAGATGGCAGCAAAGACAAGCCTTATGCCACTCTGGATAAAGCAAGAGATGTGATCCGCGCTCTGAACGGCAAGCTGCCAGAACACGGAATTACCGTCTGGGTCAAAGGCGGCGAATACGAGACTTCCACCCTGGAGCTGACTGCCCAAGATTCAGGCACAGCGGATAAACCGATTATTTATCGCACTTACCCTGGAGAACATGTCACACTGACCAACGGTGTGCATGTACCGGCCTCTGACTGGAAACCGCTCAACCCGGAAGCAGCAGGCCGCGTTCATCCCGATGTCTATGCCGGCGACCTGTACGAACTGGATATGAAACAGAAGAACTTTAAGCATATTTTTCACTTTCGTGGCGGTACTTCCTTTACCGAACAGTGGGGGATTGTCGATCTGATCGCCAATGGCGAACGGCAGCCGATCTCCCAGTGGCCGAACCCTGGTGAATCGGTGAATAATCATCGCAAAGGCTGGACCACCATCAACGGTTCTGCGGATGCCAAATCCTTTTATTATGGCGAGGGAGGCATTCCAGAAAATGATGATACGACCAATACACTGGATCTGGATGGTACTAATCGCTCCGAGCGCTGGAAAAAGTCGCTGGAAGCGGGCCACCCACTCTATCTCAAAGGATTCTGGAGAACGGTATGGAGCCCTATTACCAGCTCCGTCCAGGAAATAGATACCAACCATCATGTCATTACACTGAAAGACATCCCTGCTGGCGGTATGGGTTCCAAGTGGAGTAAGGCTGTAGTCGATTATCGCAACAGCACATCCGCTTCGGCAGATACGTACAAATATCAGCCGTCGCTGACAACTCCGTCTTCGGCAGACGATGCTCTACATGATGTGGATACTTCCAGCAAATCCTATACCCTGTATCAGCAGGGCGGAGCCACTACATCCGTCGAGCTCAAGGAAGAATTGACCGAAGACTCCCTGTTGAAGACCGAAACGGCTGATCCTTCCCAGGAGACCGAAGATGCCAAGCCGGTCACCCTGAAGTCGGAGCCGTTTACCATGCAGTCGGACGGAGCCTCTTCACCGATTACGTATCTTGGCGATCAGCCTTCACCGGTATATTATCCGGGCGACAACAGTACACCGACAGCCGTCACCCCGGATGTGTATAAGAGATCCGTTAAAGCCGATGTCTATGCTTTTAGCTCGGAATACAAGGCCAAGATTCGCGCGCCTTACCGAATCGGAACAGGTATTGAAGAATGGCGGGCCATTAACTATCTGGATGAGATCGACCAACCCGGCGAATGGGCACTGGATTTCAAAGACCATAAGCTGTATTACTATCCAAAAGGCGGAAAACTTCAGAACCTGAATATGATTATTGCCGATAATGAAAATCCGGTTATTGCATTCAAGGATGCCTCGTATATACAAATGCTGGGCTTCACGATTGAGGGAAGCATGGGCAACGGGATTGAAATCAAAAACAGTAATCATATTACACTGGCTGCCAATACGCTGCGCAATCTGGGCAATGGCGGCATTCTGGATGTGAGAGGTTCATACAATCTGTTCCAGAGCAATGATATTTATGAAGTGGGCGGATTCGGGATCAGCATCAATGATGCCGGTAACCGTAAATCTCTGACGGCCGCCAACAGCCGTGTTACCAACAACCATATTCACCATGTCGGTGAATTGACGCATCTGGAACCCATCCTGGTGAGGAACTCTGTCGGCGTAACATTCGATCATAACCTGATGCACGATGTACCCAAAGATGCTGTGCGCTATGTGTACAGCAACAATCTGACGTTTGAATACAATGAGGTACATAATACCTCACTGATCGAAGGCGACACCGGAGCCTTCTATACGGCGCAGGACTGGGCATCTTATGGTAATGTACTCCGCTATAACTTTATCCATCATAACAAGCGTTCCAATGGCTTCTACTCGGATGGTGCGGACAGCGGAGATAACTACCAGTACAATATCGTCCAGGGCTCGACCAAGGGCATTCTGCTAAATGGACATGACAATATTGCCAAAAACAATCTGGTCGTTGACTCCAATATGATTCAGATCGACCAGCGCGGCAACAAAAAGAGCCATGGGGTGAAAAGTATCTTCGCCGATCAGCTGCGCGAGATGAATCCAAGCAGCAGTCCGTGGGCACAGTACGGTAAGCAGCTTCAGGACAAGTATGGCTACGATCACAAACTGTGGGACAGCATACTGGACCCAAGCTGGCATCCGGAATATCCAAACGGAACCAAAATGACGGATAATATGCTCGTAAATACGCCGAGCGTCGTTGTTCCCAAAAAAGGAGATACCACGATAGAAGGCAATGACTTTATCAATACGGTCGGCGAAGCTGGATTTTATGATTACAGCAAAATGGATCTGCGTACCGACAACAAGCAGATTCTCGCCAAGTTCCCTAACCTGAACGAAGTCTTCCCGCAAATCGGTCTGAAAACAGACAGTTATCGTACACGGGTAGTTACCCGAGCGGAAAGCGGCGGTTTGTCGAATCACTGATAACACTGGTAATATGATCACATTATAATTTAAATAATTTTGACCAAGACCACTCGGGCAGGTTCCGGGTGGTTTTTGCTGTATGATTTTCAGTATGGCTTATGGTTTGATTACCGTATGATTTGCTGCCTCATTGGTTGTATGGCTTGCTGTAAGTCTGGTGTACGAATCGCTGTAACATTGCAAAGTACAATCCCACTTTTTATAAAGCAGCTATACTTTTTTCACAAAAATTGCTCTATCCTATTGTATTCTTCTGGACTCATGTTATAATTATCTTAACTTTAAGATTTCAAATACAAAAACAATTTATATAAACAATCCCAGGAGGATGATAATTATGGAACTGTTAGGTATTCACCATGTATCGATCATGACCGGCAAAGCGGAAAAGAACTTCGAATTTTACACCAAAGTAATGGGTATGCGTCTCGTCAAAAAAGGGGTTAATCAGGATGATACAACTTCCTACCACCTCTTTTATGGAGATGGTGTAGCTTCTCCCGGCAGCGAACTGACCTTTTTCGATCTGCCGGGTATTGGCCCTACGTATCAGGGTGTATCCAGCATCTCCGCTTCCTCCCTGCGGGTAGCCGATACAGCGGCGCTGCAATACTGGTCCGACCGGTTCGACAGCCTGAACGTCACCCATGAGGAGATCAAGCAGCGCGCCGGACGGGACACACTCGCTTTTCAGGATTTTGAAGGAACCCATCTGATTCTGGTAGCGGATAATAATGAACAGGGTGTAGCACCCGGACAGGCATGGGACGGCTCGGATGTACCGGTAGAACATGGTATTCTCGGTCTTGGACCGGTGACCTTGACGGTAGCCAATCCGGAGAACACGGTACTTATTCTGACCGGCGTACTCGGCTTCCGCCACGCAGGTTCCTATCCATCCCTCGCCGGTGAAGAGCACGCCGATATTCAGGTATACGCTACCGGTGAAGGCGGCGCAGGTGCCGAAGTTCATATCGAGACTCGTCCGGAACTGCCATTTGCCCGTCTTGGCCGCGGCGGCGTCCACCATGTCGCTTTCCGTGTGCCGGATGAGGAACAGTACAATGCCTGGTCGGAAAGGCTGTCCAAACTCGGTATCCCCAATTCCGGCAAAGTCAACCGTCATTACTTCCGTGCACTCTACTTCCGCGAGCCCAATGGTATTCTGTTTGAGCTCTCCACCGATACGCCGGGATTTGATATCGACGAATCGATGGATTCACTGGGCGAGACCCTGTCTCTGCCTCCTTTCCTGGAGCCCCACCGTACCGAGATCGAAGCCAAGCTTCGGCCGCTGGTGCTGGAAGATTAATTTTATAATGCACCATCCGCAGTCATCCCTGTTGATGCACTGCGGATTTTTCGTTATTAGGATATAAAAAAATATACTTTTAAGTAATTTAATGGATTATAATAAAAATATATTACATATTTATGGAGGTTAACGAATGAAAAAATGGTATCTTTCTACCTGGTTTATCGCCTTGTTATGCTGCTTTGCTACTGCCGTAGTCCCTCTAATTGCAGCGGTAATTCTGCTGCTGATTCGCTATTCTGCCGAGAAAAAAGAATACGCTGAACAGGCCCGACAGGATCAGGAATATCAGTTGCTTCGACAGCAGCATGATTCCCTCGAAAGTCAATATCAACACCTGCAATCTCAGCAAGACAACCTGCAGCAAAGCCGTGATACGATGGAGCACCAATATAAATTAATGAAAAATGAACATCATATGATGAGAGTCGCCTACGAACAGATTGATCCAGTGGAACGTCAGCGGCTTATTCAAGAATATGAACATCATAAGCAGCAATTGATTGAGTTGAATGATGAGCTGCTGATGCAGGAGTTTGGACTGTACGAACCCCTATATGATCTGGCTACATCCGAAGCTTATAAATATCGGCTGGAAGAAACTCGTGATCAGCAGAAAGAAATGGTTCGCAATAAACAAGCAGCCGCGTTTAGAGAAGCATGGACAGTGAATGGAAGCGAAAAAGAAGGTAAAAAAATGATGAATGATCTGATTAAGCTGTTTATTCGTTCTTTTAATAACGAGTGTGATGCCTCCATTATCAAAGTCAAATTCAACAATATAAACTCGATTGAGAACCGTATACAGAAATCGTATGATGTTCTGAATAAACTGGGAGCCATGAATGGTATCTCCATTACCCCGACCTATTTAAATTCCAAGCTGGAAGAACTGCATCTGAATTATGAGTACGAGAAGAAAAAGCAGGAAGAAAAAGAAGAACAGGCACGGATTAGAGAGCAAATGCGCGAGGAAGCCAAAGCATTGAAAGAAATCGAAGCCCAAAAACAAAAATTCGAAAAAGAAGAAAATCACTTTAATCAGGCTATTGAAGCATTGAGATCCAAAATGCAGCTGGAAAACGCAATCGAACAGGAGAAGATTCAGCGCAAACTGCAGGAGCTTGAAGCCCAGCTTGCTCAAGTACAGCACGCTAAAGAAGATGTCATTAACCGTGAACGCAATACAAGAGCAGGCTATGTCTATATTATTTCTAATATTGGATCTTTTGGTGAAGAAGTATACAAAATCGGCATGACACGCCGTCTTGAACCACTTGATCGCATTATTGAACTGGGAGATGCTTCAGTGCCTTTCCGGTTTGATGTACATGCCATGATCTTTAGCAATGATGCACCTGCTCTAGAAAATGCATTGCATCGACGCTTTACCAATCACCGGTTAAACAAAGTCAATTTAAGAAAAGAATTTTTCCATGTGACACTTGCGGAGATCGAGGAAGAAGTTCGCAAAAATCATAATGAAGTCGTACAATTCACCAAACTGGCAGAAGCTTCCGAGTACAGACAATCTATTCAGGAAGAAGACATTGCTGTTTAAAATCCGATAAGCTTCCCAGATACAGTAAAGGCAGCGTTCCCGCAACAGGGCGCTGCCTTTCTTTTATCAAATGATCAGAACACGCTTCGCACCACTCCACCATCAATCCGCAGGGCTGCTCCGTTGATCGCTCCAGATAGCGGGCTGCTTACAAAAGCAACAAAGTCCGCAATCTCTTCCGGGCGAATCAGACGCTGGATAATGGAGGTTGGCCGGTTTTCTTTCATGAACCGCTTCTCCGCCTGCTCCAGGTCAAAGTCATCCCCCGGGTACAGACTGCGCAGCATCTGCTCTACGCCTTCTGTCATCGTCGAACCCGGCATAATCGTATTCACGGTCACTGCCGTGCCCTGAGCCAGCTCCGCCAGGCTGCGGGAGACGGAGAGCTGCATCGTCTTGGTGGCGCTGTAATGAGCCATCTCCTGGGATGGCATCACGGCGGCTTCGCTGGCGATAAACAGAATCCGCCCTTCGCCGCGGTCGATCATGTGCCGCATATAATGACGGCTCAGCCGCACACCACTCATCACATTCACCTCGAAGAACCGGAACCATTCTTCATCAGGGATGTCGAAATATTCCGCCGGTTCAAAAATCCCCAGATTATTCACCACAATATCCAGCTCCGGATAATCTGCAATCAGCTGCTGACAGCCTTCTTCACTGCCCAGGTCTGCCGCCGCCGGCAGCAGTCGTGCGGATGGAAGCTGCTCCTGAATATCGGTGATTGTCTGCCGGATCTTGTCCTCGCTTCTCCCATTGATCAGCACTTCCGCTCCTTCCCGTGCCAGTGCTGTTGCAATTGCCCTGCCGATCCCGTGTGTAGAACCGGTTACGAGTGCTTTTTTGCCTGTAAGTTGTAAATCCATCTGCGATTCCTCCTCTGATTAATTTGCTGAAAATCACTTCAGCATCTTTTCACACGTTGGCCGAAAGTTGAATCAGCAGATGCTGTGGTACTGTTTTATGTCCCATAGAACCCGAATGAAATCCAATACAAAAAAGCCCCTGCGCAAAGGCAGGGACTTTGGGAACAGCACTGTGCAGGAGTTAGAACTGCAGGAGTTTGCCGTCCAGCTTTTTTGGTATTCAGCTATGCATACGCGCCTGATCCGAACGGTTAATTCCCGTTATTCTGTCGGCGGCGGCGCAGTTCTTCGGTGATTTTGCGACCGGTCGGTGTCTGGGCCAGTCCACCACGAGCGGTTTCGCGGTGCTCACTCGGCATGGAACGTCCAACCTGCAGCATCACATCCACCACTTCATCGGAAGGAATCGCGCTGCGCACTCCAGCCAGTGCCATATCGGCAGCAGCCAGTGCATTGACCGCTCCCAGTCCGTTACGCACGATACATGGAATCTCTACCAGTCCGGCGACCGGGTCACAGATCAGTCCCAGTGTATTTTTGAGCGCCAGACCGACAGCATGCATCGCCTGCTCCGGCGTACCCTTACGCAGTTCAACGACCGCTCCGGCAGCCATACCAATCGCCGATCCGACTTCAGCCTGACAGCCGCCCTCCGCTCCAGAGATGGAGGAGTTATTGGCAATGACATAACCGATCGCTCCAGCTGCAAATAATCCCATAACCATCAGCTCATCACTCCAGCCGAACCGCTCCTGGGTGCTGACGAATACACCGGGAATAATACCGCAGGAGCCTGCGGTTGGAGTCGCAATAATGCGGCCCATCGAGGCATTCACTTCGGATACCGCCAGCGCGTAGGACATCGCCCGCGTCGCATCACTGCCGGATGCGGTCTCGCCATTATTGAGATAATTGTATACCCGGCGCGCATCGCCGCCGGTCAGTCCGCTGCGTGATACGGTATCTTCGGTAATGCCCTTGTGTACCGCTTCTTTCATAATATGATAATAATCCGTCATCTGCCGGATCACTTCTTCCCGGGATACTCCGGTCTCCTTGACCTGCTCCTCAACCATCAGTTCGGCAATCGTGAGAGAACGTTCCTCACAGAGTCTGATAATATCTTTTAACGAACGGAATTGCATTCCGGTTCACAACCTTCCATTAATCCAGATTAATAACGACCGCACGGGTCACGTAAGGTAATTGTTCGATTCTATCCAGCACCTGCTGAACAGGCGCGCTATCCAGTTCGATGATGGTCATGGCTTCACCGCTGCGTGATTTGCGATCCACATCCATAAAGCCGATATTCAGCTCGGATTCGCTCAGTGTACGCGTAATATCGGCCAGTACACCCTTACTGTCCTGATGTTCAACTGCCAGTGTCGGATACTGCCCCGAGCCCTTGAGATCGAATCCGTTCATCTCATGAATCTCGATATTGCCGCCTCCGATCGAAGCACCTGCCAATTCGGCTGTCTGCTCACCTTGGCGCAGCCGGATACGTACAAAGTTGGGATGCGGATAATTGCCGCTCCCTTTATCAAACTGGATCGTCATGCCCAGCTGATCCGCTTCCTCGGCTGCATCAGGCAGACGCGGATCATCGGGGCTGTAATCCAGCAGGCCTCCAACCAGCGCCAGATCGGTGCCGTGTCCCCAGTAGGTCTCGGCAAATGAACCATACAGAATGATATCCGCATGCTCCGGGCAGACGCCCAGCAGCTGTCGGGCTGCCCGGCCGAGGCGTGCTGCTCCTGCCGTATGTGAACTGGATGGTCCTACCATCGATGGGCCAATAATATTGAATACATTTTTAAAACGCATTCTGATTCCTCTTTCCCGCATATGCGCCTGTGAATTGTTGTCTTGAACAAGTTATATTCCGGCAGAGATCTGCTGCATGCTGTCTCTCTTCACTCCATCTGCACCGCTGCCAATTCTATAGCTTTTCCATATATTCCACGAGTTGACAGCAAAAAGGACAGAGCAAAGCCTGCAAGGGCCTATTGCTCTGTCCTCGTTACCTGAGAGTTTGGACGGGAAACTGCTCCTGTCATACCCCTTGGGTGGCTTGCGCTCTCTCCAGAGTTGCGTCCGGCAGCGGTTCCTGGTACCTGAGAGATTGGCCGGGGGGCTGGCATTCCCTCCGACTTGCTCCTTCGGTGGCGGATCGCATACATCCGCAGACTCTCCCGCTATCTTCATTCGCAGTCTATGTTATGGGGAATATCCCCGCTTGGGTTCTGCTCATTATCCTTGTCATCCCTAGCTTAATTCAGTCAGTACAACACTGTCAATTCCCTAACCAAAAGTTATGTCATCCAGACATTTACTACCCAAATATCCCCTTTCCCGAACAGGAAAAGAGGATAGAAGTTCTGCTGCCCATGATGCAGCAGCATATCGTATTTGGGTCATGTAATGAGGCTGCGGCTATTACCCAATCCAGGCTGCGGACTACATCAGCAGCGATTCGGTTCCATCCACAAATACTTCCGTACCGGAAATCTGGGACGCCTGCTCGGAAGCGAGGAAGAATACCAGATTGGCTACCTCCTCTGCTTTGCCCGGCTCGCCTTTGAGCGGATGCTGGCCGTCCGGATATTCCACCTGAATCTGTACCTTTTTGAGATCATCGCTCTCATAGGTGTTGTCTTCGATATCGGTGTCGATAAATCCGGGACATACGGCATTTACCCTTATTTTGTAGCGCGCCAGTTCCAGCGCGGCCATTTTCATAAAGGCCGTCTGTCCGGCCTTGGACGTCGCATAGGCGGAAGCGCCGATTTTGGAGAATGTACGGTTACCGTTAATCGAGCTGGTAATGACGATACTCCCTCCACTTTGCTTCATATAGGGAATGGCATATTTGACAGTTGCAAAAGTACCTCTCAGATTGATCTCAATCGTACGGTTCCAATCCTCTATCTCCATCGTCTCGATCGGAGCGGTCTCTCCGTTAATGCCTGCATTGGCAAATACGATATCAATGCTGCCGGATTCTTCACCCGCCTGCTTCATCGCCTGCTCAATCATCTCGGGACGCGAGACATCGCATTCGATCACGCTGGCCTTGCCGCCGGCATTTTCAATTTCGGCTTTGGTCTTCTCCGCCTCTTCGGGCGTACGGTCCAGCATATACACTTTTGCGCCTTCGGCAGCGAGACGGATTGCGGAAGCTTTCCCGATACCCGAACCTCCGCCGGTAACGATTGCGGTTTTGCCTGCTAATGTTAATTCTGCCATGTGAGTCATGCCTCCATTTTCAGAATCTGCTTTCCTGTGTCTGTCCGCATGATGCCGCAGACCGACCTGTACGTACAGTAGTAACCGTAAGGCTGGAAAGATGAATCAGCAGGCTCAATCAGGCGGTGTATACTTCGGCAGGGTGAGGGTAAATATGGAGCCGGACCCCGGATTGGAGGATACCTGAAGCTGACCATGATGATCCTGCACAATCAAATGGGCGATATACAATCCGAGCCCGGTACCGCTGACCTTGCGTGAAGCCTCAGAGTGCGAGCGGAAAAACTTCCGGAATACATGCGGCTGATCCTGCTCGGGAATACCGATGCCATAATCCTGTATCGCAATAACGACAGAATCTTCTTCCTGCTGCACATGGATATCAACAGCCATGCTGTCCGGTGAATATTTGAGCGCATTGCTGATCAGATTATGAATCACCTGAATCATCCGGTGCTGATCGCCCATAATATACAGCTCTTCACCTTCATTGTGCACACAAATCCGGTGCCGGGAATGAATGTCCCACTGATAACAGACCGTCTGCACCAGATCGCGTACCGGCAGGCAGCTCATATGGTACTCAATATGCCTGGCTTCGATACGCTGACTGTCCAGGAAATCGTCGAGCAGTCTGGACAAGCGGTCTCCTTCCTGCTGAATCGTATGCATGAACTCCTGCCGCTTCACAGCCGGCATATCTTCATAAAGGGTCAGCATCTCAATATAGCCCATAATTGCCGACAGCGGCGTTCTCAGCTCGTGAGAGACGACGGTAATCAGTTCATCCTGCATCTGGCGGACTCTTCTCTCTTCCGTACAGTCGCGGAATACGAGCAGGAAGCCATGTTCGATCTCTCTCACCGGATCGATTACCGGTGTAACGTAGAGCGACAAAATGCGCTTGCTGCGCAGCAGAATCAGTTCACCCTGCTCCCAGTGCTCCCCGCTGTTCATATAATATTCCAGCCGGTCATTCAGGGAACCGGTATTGACGGTTAGCTGATCAATATGAACGAGCAGCTCGGTAATCGGGCGGCCGGTATAATCCTCCAGATTAAAAAATGCCTGCATCGTCGGATTCATAAACGAGATCAACTGCTGGGAATCACACATGACTACTCCTTCTTCGACCGATTGCAGCAGATTGCCAGTGATGCTTTTTTGCCTTTCGGCTGCTCCCTGTTCTTCCAGCAGACGGTCATTTAGCAGCTGCAGTTGACGGGCCTGTTCATTGTGCTGTTCTTTGAGATGCTCTTCTTCTGTCAGATCATGAACGAAAAAGGTACGGAATGAAGTACCTTCCGCCAGCACCTTGCTGCGTGTCAGCTCCACCGGGAATGTTGTACCGTCAAAGCGGGTCGCCTGCACCGCAATGCAGGTGTCTCCATCATCACCGGGCTCCAGCAGAATAATATCCGACAGCGGACGACCGATCACCTCTTCCTGTCTGCAGCGGAACATCCGCTCGGCCGCCGGGTTGAAGTCGGTAATCCGCAGATGGCTGTCCGTAGAGATAATCCCGTCGATCGCCATCTGTAGAATGGCATTCTTCTGCGCCTCACTCTCCGCCAGATCAAACGTACGCTCCACAACCCGGATTTCCAGCAGTTCCTTGTCTTTTTTGATCTGCAGATACTGGTGTTCCATAATGCTGACGACCGACTTGAAGTTGCGTATCAGCTTGCGCACTTCAATAATATTCGTCTCCGGCCATTCCAGCGGACGGTTCTCTTTGACTTTGGAAGGAATATTATTCGACGCCTTGGCCAGCTGCATCAACGGACGGGTCAATTTACGGCTGATCGGACGTGCCAGCACCAGCGCAACCACAATTACAATTAATATTTTTAAGATACTACATAGATAAAAGGCATAATATGGGTATAAATAAAAGTTAAGAGGCATAGTTAAGACAAGACGATATTGTTGCGACAATGGTACATTCATTACCAGATAAGACTCCTGCCAGCGTTCCAGCTTGTATTGCGCCCTATCCGGGAACTGTTGATAGACGCTCCCATGGACAGGCTGATCCTTCAGCAGCAGCTTGCTGTATCCTGTATTATCCGCAAAGCGGCTTACCATATCCGCATTCATTGTCGTATAACGGGCTTTGCCGGAAGCATCCAGCATCATGGAATCCATCATAAAGTCCTTTTTGAAATCAATCATCAACGATTGAATCCGGTCCGGTCTTATTAGCAGATTCTGCTGAATTTCCTGTATATACAAACGTGAAGACCGGCTCATATATTCCGATCCGTAGCCCAGTATATCTTCAAACTGCTGGCGTCCATTCACAAACATGACCAGCAGCGAAGTCAGCACCACCGAAGCCAGCAAATATTTAAAAATGATCCTTCCCAGCGATATCGGATAACTCGGGCGGCTGCCGATTGCAACCCGGCTTAGCAGCGACTCGACACCAATCGAAGCGATCAGTCCATTGATGATGCCATTGAGTACATTGTTTATCGTCAGCAGCCCGATCAGCCGGTTATCGGTATTCTCCAGCGCATCCCGGTATACGATATACAGTAAGGGCAGTGCAATAAATATCCAAAATGATGCATCCACCTTCAGCAGACTGCTTCTCGGAAATACACGGGAGCATAAGCATACAAAGATCAATTCCAGTCCCAGGACAGTGATAAGCAGCCCATATGATCCTGTCCACAGGAACGGCAGATTGATAAGCAGCAGCGCAGGCAATGCGAACTTCAGCCCGTACAGCCTTACAATCATCAAGGCTGCCGTACCTCCAAAAATAAATTGCAGCACGACCGACAGATCCAGCTTGAAGCAGTTTACGGCTATACCGAGAATCGTCAGGATGCCTGTCCCCAGCCAGGGGGATTTTAACCGGTGAAGTATTTTGTGATTCATAACGAACGGTCCTTTCTCACACGGACAGCAGCGTCACCCGTAAGACCGTCTGACAAATCGTCATACTACGCCTGAGTGCATGTATACCTGATCCAGATGTTCCGATACGACATGGTCTGTCTGTCACATTGATCAACATAAAATATTCCTTATCCACCATATCCGCTAACAATGGTACAATATATCCGTATTTGTCAGAAGGTTTGTTAGCGAAATCTGTATGTAAAGTATATTGCTGTCAGCTTGTTTTATTATAACGTCAAGAGACGGTTTGGAAAATAATTCATATTGTGTTCAGATGTATAAAACTATACTTCCAGTAACCTTACTATCTTACATATTGAACAGAATTACCATGGGATCAGCCAAATTTATACCTATCCATCATGATCCTGCACAGCCATTACAGCAGGCTGCGAACCGATTCCCCTTAACGATTGAACTTTTACAACGGTTTATTCGTATGTTTGCAAAAAATAGTTCACTTAAAACAGCTAATGGGCTTGATCGTCATGCATACTCATCAAGCTTATAATTTTTACACAGGAGAGTGACTGGCATGCCCATCAAAGTTTTGCTTATTGAAGATGAAAAAAGTCTCGCTGATATGATCGCATTTTTCCTGCAGGAAGAAGGTTACCATACAGAGCTGATTCATGACGCCAAAGAAGCAATTGGCAAACTTAATGACTATCAGCCCGATATCATTGTGACTGATCTGATGCTGCCCGATCTGAGCGGCAGTGAGCTGGTACAGCAGATCCGCCGGCAATCCACCGTGCCGGTACTAATGATCTCAGCTAATACGATGCTGAACGAGCGTCTCAAGGCACTGGATAACGGCGCAGATGACTTTCTCTGCAAGCCGTTCAGCCTCAAGGAGCTGGATGCCCGGATCAAGGCGCTGCTGCGCCGCAGTGGTCCCCAGCGGCTCAATGGCTATAATACAACTTCTCCTGTAGCCGCCCAGGTACAGTCGAGAATCTCGGTTAATGATTATCGGCACAGCCTGTTTGTCGAAGGTCAGGAAGTGGAAGTCACCCAGATCGAATTTGCGATTATGCGGGAGCTGTATCATTTTCCCGGCAAAGTATTCACGCGTAACGAACTGATGGACCGGATCAAGGGGGGCGACCGCGCCTATCTGGAGCGTACGATCGATGTTCACATTTCCAATCTGCGCAAAAAAATCGAACGGGACCCCAAAAACCCCGAGCATATCCTAACCGTATGGGGTACCGGTTACAAATATGTAATGTAAAATCAGGCTGAACTGGCAGCATAGGAGAGCAGACATGAATCAATCCATCAAGACCCGTGAGCACTGGATTCCACTGGAAGTGCTGTACGTGATCGGTATTATCGCTATTTCGTTTTCATCCATCTTCATCCGCTGGTCGGACGCAAATGTATCGGTGATCGCCATGTATCGGCTGTACTTTACCGATCTGCTGCTGCTGCCGCTGGCGATTCGTTATTATCGCGAGCTGTTCCGTATCCCGCCCAGAGTGTGGCTGATGCTGTTTATTTCCGGACTGATGTTGGCGCTGCATTTCCTGCTATGGATGGGATCACTGCGGCTGACGACGGTAGCCAGCTCTACCGTTATTCTCACCCTGGAGCCGATTATGGTCGTAATCGGTTCGTACTTTCTGTTCAAGACACGTACCAACCGGTATATGATTATCGGTATGGCGATGGCAGTTATTGGCTCTATCGCGATTGGACTGGGCGATTTCAAAGTATCCGGTACGGCGCTGCAGGGAGATATGCTGTCCTTTTTCGGTACAATAGCGGTAGCCATACATATGCTGATCAGCAAGCATATCCGCTCTCATATGGAAGCCTTGATCTATAACTTCTGGGTGTTCTTTATGGCTGCCAGTGTGCTTGCCGTGTATAATCTGGTCAACCATATTCCATTTACCGGCTATGAAGCGAGAGACTGGGGTGTGTTCTGGCTGTTGGCTCTCGTTCCGACGCTGTTTGGACATTATCTGTTCAACTGGCTGCTCAAATATATGAATGCCGGTGCCGTCTCGATGGCTGTGCTCGGAGAGCCAGTCTTCTCTTCCCTGCTGGCGTTCTGGCTGCTCGGCGAAGCGCTGACCGGTATGCAGCTTGGAGCAGGTACACTGATCCTGCTGGGTGTCTGGGTATTTATCCAGTTTGGCAAGGACAAGACCGAAGCGCTCGTTCCGCCGGACATTATGGCACCCGAGGGAGAGAATGCCGAACAGCAGCAGGAGAAGCTGACACCCGTGTCCGGTAAAAATCACTGATCGCTCCAATGAACAAACAGGCCCAACAAGCACCTATACAGCTAAATAAACCTCCCCTCTAACCCTTTAAGTGTACAGGGGATGACTATCGACAAACTCATACGTCATAACCAAAAAGAGCTGTCCCTCATCTTCACGATGAACAGGGACAGCTCTTTGGGCTGCAAGTCTGGGTTACATAGCAACCCGGATCATTTAACCATTTTCCAAATCACACTTCGTCTACCCTTCTTTGCTGCCTGATGGTACAGGATTAGCTCGTCGGACGATGCCAATTGGAACGATACATCAGATAGAGGAAGTACGGAGCGCCGATCAGAGCGATCAACAGACCGGAAGGAATCTCTGTCGGTGCGATCACCGTACGTCCCACCGTATCGGCCAGCACAAGCATGACCGCGCCGGTCAGTGCAGACAGAAACAGTGAACGCCGCATGTGATGACCGGTCAGCAGACGCACCATATGCGGCGCGATCAGACCGATAAACCCTACCGTACCGACACAGGCTACCGCGCCTGCTGCCAGCAGTACACCGACCGCCATCGCCAGCAGGCGTGTTCTGCGTACAGACAGTCCGAGTCCCGAGGCACTCTGATCGTCAAATACGAGCAGTTCGAAGCGCCGGGCCATCCACCAGGCGACCGGTACAAGCAGCACGAGGAAGATACCGATCATCTTCACATGATCCCATGTACGGGCATAGGTGCTGCCGGTCAGCCAGATGTAGCTGGACCCACCCCACAGGGCGCCCTGGACGATCAGAATCTGGATGCCCGCACCGGCAATCGCAGAGATCGCGATACCGAGCAGTACGACCGCAGACGGATTTAACCCTTTATTCCAGGAAAGGAAGAAAATGATCGACGCTGCAGCCCCTGCACCTGCAATCGCAGCAATTGGCACCATAAATGCAGGCAGCGCAGGCCACAAAATCATAATTATCATCGCGCCCAGTCCCGCTCCCGAGGACACCCCGACGATCGAAGCATCCGCGAGCGGATTGCGCACTGCTATCTGGATCAGCACGCCGCTAATCGCCAGCGCCGCACCTGCACCCGCTGCCACCAGCGTACGCGGGATACGGAACTGCAGCAGCGCCGAATACAGTCCATCCGAACTGAACAGCGAAGGCAGTAGATCGCCCAGCGGAATACGCAGGCCGCCAAACATCGTGCTGCCTACGGTCAATACAACTGCCAGCACCGTAAAAATAACCGCCAGTCGGCCAAACGGCCAGCGCTGGGCAGATGCTCCTGTACTCATCGAAGCAGAGCCGCCGGCGCCATTGGCTGCCTTCATTTTCACCAGTACAAGCCAGATCAGCCATGGTGCGCCGATTAATGCCATTACTGCACCTGTTGGCAGTTCCATGCTGGAGTTATGGACCATCTTGGCGAGTACATCGGCGCCGATCAGCAGCGCTGCTCCCCAGATGAATACACCCGGCAGCAGCCAGCGATGAGCACGTATACCACTCAGACGAACGAGATGCGGCGCGACCAGGCCGACAAAGCCGATCGGTCCCACCACACTAACGATAATCGCAGCCAGCAGCACAGCGACCAGCAGACCGCCGGCACGCGCTACGCCTACCTTTTGTCCGAGAGAGGAAGCTGTCGATTCATCCAGATCCAGTACATCCCACTGTCTGGACAGCAGCAGTGCCGCGATCGCGATACCTACGACCCACGGCCAGGCATACTGTACCCCGCTCCAGTCATTTTGTACGAGTGTACCCGATCCCCACAGGAACAGCCCCTGCGTCTCCAGGGCAAAGAAAATATGCAGCGCACTTGTAAATGAGCCGAGCACCATCGAGATAATCATTCCCGACAGCGCGAGCCGGACCGGACTGGAAGATCGCCCTCCGCCCATCAGATAAGCTGCCGCTGCCGCCATCAGCCCGCCAAGCGCCGCGAACAGAAAAGGCGACGTACGGAGCAGATCCGGAAATAATACGGTTCCCAGTACAACGACAAAATAAGCACCTGCATTAATCCCGAGCGTATCCGATGCCGCCAGCGGATTGCGGGTGATCGTCTGCAGCAGTGCGCCGGCCACTGCCAGTGCGCCCCCGGCCAGAATACCGATCATCGTACGCGGCATGCGCAGATCCCAGATCATATTATGGTTCAGCGAATCCTGTCGTCCTGTCAATGCTTCCATTACCGTATGCAGCGGAATCGCCGCTTCCCCATAACACAGGCTCACGAAGAAAAGCACTACAAGAGCGGCCAATCCGCCGCCATAGATGCTGACGACGCGCCACGGGTACATGGAGCCTGTTAATGGAACCGAACTCATCGTGCAGCCACCCCGGCAGCCTTGTCCGCAGGTCTACGCGAAGCTCTACCAGTATGGTTAACCCGGTCATAGTCAGCCAGCAGACGATTCATTGCCATTCCCTCTATTGCTGTATGTATTGTTTGTGGCATCACGATTCCATCCCCCTGTGTATGTATATCTCATAATCCATAATGATAATCATTATCATTATCATTATGGATTATGAGGGTGTATATTCGCTTTGTCAATGTAGATCACTTACTTTTTAACGCAGAAAATAACCGGGCAGATAAAACTCCCGGCTGAACGTTCTCTATTCTCTGTTTCTTGTAAATCAGAAGCCGCCTCAAAAGCCGCGTCCCCGTCCTAGCGGTTACGCAGCCATTTCTCTGCCTTGCGGTCCTTGCCGATAGAACGCATAGGCTTATCCAGGTACTCTGCCCACGGAGACAATACAGTATACGCTTCCGCCTCGATACAGTCCATCGCGTCTTCATAATGTCCTGACTTGAAATCATCCATCAGTTGGATCAGATCTTCACGATTGAGCAGCTTGACGCCATTCACCCCGGCCAGTGTCTCACAGGCAGCGGTAAAACGTCTGGCGGACGTCAGCACAATCGAGCGTCCTGCCTGGTAGTAGCGCATGGAACCATACACTTCCTGAACCGCATCAAGACTGATCGCATTATTCTCCTGATATCGCTTGGCCTGCAGTACATTGCGCACACCATGACGGTCGGTAAAGACCAGATCCGCGCCAAAATCGCTGCTGTCCTTGGTCTTGAAGGTATCTACGTAACCCAGTTCATGGAACAGACGGTATAAATACCTCTCAAACTCCGCCCCCTCCATCTGGTCGATATCTCCAATCGTAATTCGCCGCGGGTCCAGCTGCTCCCGCCGAATACGTGCACTGCGGCGCCGGAGTCCACGAATAATCAGCACGAGCAGCAGAATGACTATTACTGCTGTCAGTCCATACATCCACATCGGCTGGGCTATAAAAAAATCGTTGTTCATATCTTGGATGTCCCTTCTTCTATGTGTTCTTCTGTGTATTCTTCTATATCTCGAAGTAACTATACCAGATCCGCTCAGGCTGCGGAAGATATTGCCTTCCAAGCCGCTGCTTTGCTGGGTCTTCCGCTGCATTTTGCCATAATCAATCAGGAGTCGCTGCACTGGTTAACAGCCCTTTTGAATCCCAGCGATGTGATCCTGTTATGCCTCGTGTCGGGATTGCCTTCTGGTTAACTGCCGATGAGTACGGGTAAATGCAGTATTAGTGACATGTGCGAAATAATTTTCCAAATCATTTTCAATTCAAGGAGGACAATCATATGCTAGGTAAAAAAACCATTTTCATCACAGGTGCAGGCAGCGGGCTCGGTAAAGGAGCTGCGATTGGACTCGCCCAAAAAGGACATAAAGTGATCGCTACCGTCGAAACAATCTCCCAGGTTCCTCCTCTGCAGGACTATGCCAAGGAACAAGGACTCAATATTGAAGTATTCAAACTGGATGTAAATAATCCGCTGGATCGTGCCCAGCTGGAGAAATACGATATCGACGTATTTGTCTCCAATGCAGCGATCGGTCAGGGTGGCCCGCTGGCTGAACTGCCGGTCGAGAACCTGCGCCAGATTTTCGATACCAATGTATTTAGCTCCCTGGAGTTGGTACAGATTGCCGCGCGCCAGTTTGTTGCCAAGAAGAAAGGTAAAATCATCTTTATCAGCTCCATTGCCGGACTGAGTGTAACGCCGTATCTCGGACCATACTGCGCATCCAAGCATGCTGTTGAAGCAATTGCGCAGGCGCTCAAGGACGAACTGGCCGAGTTCGGTGTCCAGGTCGCTACGATCAACCCGGGTCCTTTCAAAACCGGCTTCAACGATATGATGTTCGCCGAGAAGGAAAAATGGTACGACGAGAAGACCAATTTCACCAAGCGCTCCGATATAATGAAAGGCGAGAAAATGCTCGCCCAGCAGTTCGATCCGCAGGATATGATCGACAAAATGGTCGAGATCATCGATGCCAAGCATCATCCTTTCCGCAACGTCTATCCGGAAGCATCCGAACAGCAGGTCAAGGAATATCAGGCCAAGCTGTGGGAAGAGCAGGTCTAATCATCAGCACACATCTTGTATGCGATTATACCGATAATGCTTCTTTAAAAGGAATTACTTTTTAGCAGATCATAAACGGCTGGTTTTACAGAATCATTTGTAAAAGTTATATACCAGTACCTTATTGCCAGCAAGAATACTATATTACCGAAAAGCCCGCTGTGTGCGGGCTTTTTTATTTTATATCCGGAGCTTGCTGCTGTACGTCATATACTGATGAAAATGAACGCTCCAACGCAACATCTCCTGTACCACATCCAGAATAGATGCCGCCGCCGATACAGTGTAAAATAGAAAGCATACTTATATCTACAGACATTCCAATGCAGCACAAATCATATTTATTCCATTTTCATAGACGAAAGGAGCACAACATATGCAAAATACCGTATCCATCAAATGGCTGCTCGCCCGGATGTTCGAACCGGACCTCGTTATCGCCGACTGCCGTTTCTGGCTGAATGACCCGCTGGCTGGACGGCAAAACTACAATGAAGCCCATATCCCCCGTGCCATCTATCTCGATCTGGAGGAAGATCTCTCCTCCCCGGTCAGTACTCATGGTGGTCGCCATCCGCTGCCCGAGCCGGAACAGATGGCCCGCATCTTCGGTCGTGCCGGACTAAGTCAGGATGACCGGATCGTTATCTATGATGATAACAACGGTATGAACGCTGCCCGGCTGTGGTGGATGCTGACTTATCTGGGGCACAATCAGGTGTACATACTGGAGCAGGATTTCAGCGTCTGGAAGCAGGCCGGCTATCCGGTAACTGATGAGCAGCCGGTAGTTGTGCCGAAGACATTTGAAGCGCGTCCACAGAAAGATATCGTGGTGGATGTCGATTATGTGCGCCAGGTGTCAGAACGACTGTCCGGATCGGGCAGTACCGATGCCGAGCAAGCGGGCAATGTTAATGATACGACTGCTGACCATACCGTCAGCAGCAACGAAGCAGACTCCAATATACATCTCAACACGTCAATAGTACTTATCGACTCACGTGCTCATAACCGCTATCTGGGACTGGAAGAACCTCTGGACAAAAAAGCCGGTCATATCCCCGGCGCAACCAATTTTTTCTGGCAGGATGTACTGACCGAAGCCGGCAGTCTAAAATCTGCGGAGCAATTGGAAGAACAATTTGCCGGACTGGATAAAAACGCAGAGATCATTGTGTATTGCGGCTCCGGTGTGTCGGCTTGTCCGAATGTATTTGCCCTGAAGCAGCTTGGATTCGAAAATGTGAAGCTGTATCCGGGCAGCTGGAGTGACTGGATCTCGTATGAAGATAATCCGATTGCGACAGGAGAAGAGGTTTAAAGTTGCTTAAAGCAGGAAAGCCCGCATCCAATGCGGGCTTTTTTTATAACGAGCTGTTGGATATCCGAAACTCAGTCGATCCTCCGCTCGGCCTCCTCTTCCTGAAGATTGGAGAGCAGCGCCCGGTCTCTGGACGTTTCTTCTACAGAGGTTCTGGACGAGCTCATAAAGAAGGAATAAGCGGCTCCCGCTCCGGTCACGATCGTAAGAATCCAGAATACGGCGCGAATACCCGGCAGCGTATTCGCCGGGAAAGGCAGCGAACTGTGCGCAGCGAACGGAGTGAGCACGGCGGCCAGCACGACTCCGCTCAGCGCGCCGCTGAAGGCGCGGACCATAATCATCATGGGCGAAGCATGCTTGATTAGACTGGGCGGGATATTTGCCATCGCATAGGCCGTAACCGGCGACATGATAAAACCGACGCTGACCATAAAAACAGCAAACAACAAAACGAGCAGGAGAATCGGAGTGGCGGGTCCGATCAGCAGCGCGAACAGCAGCAGAGCGGCCGTCATGCTGAGCAGCGCGAAGCGGACCAGCCGGGCTGCGCCGAAGCGATCGTACAGCCGCCCCGAGATGAAGCCGGAAATGCCCATCAGCAGCGCTCCAGGAAGCAAGGTCAGCCCGGATTCCCTCGGCGTCATTCCGCGAACGTTCTGCGCATACAGCGGCAGAAAGATTTCGACGCCGATCATGGAGAAAAATAAAGCGATGCTGATGAGCGTCGTCTGCGTGAATATCCGATTCCGGAACAGCCGCATATTCAGAAAAGGCTCGGGCAGTCTCAACTGGCGCATGACGAACAGGGCGACCAACACGATTCCGACCAGCAGCACGGCCCAGGCGGAAAGCGTATTTCCCTGCCGTCCAACCGAGTTTAACCCGTACAGCACACCGGAGAATCCTGCCGACGAATAAAGCAGGGAACGCAGATCCAGCTTCGCCGGACTTCGTTCACCCACATTTTTCAAACTGACAAAAGACAGCGCAAGATTCAGCACGGCAACGGGCAGCATCGCATAAAACAGCATTCTCCACGAGTGATCTTCCACTACGATTCCTGACAAGACGGGACCGAGCGCGGGAGCGAGGCCCATCACGATCCCGACCGTGCCCATCGCCGCCCCGATCTTTTCTCTGGGGAATACGCGGAGAATCGTCGTCTGGAACAGCGGCATGAGCAGGCCCGCTCCGATGCCCTGCACCAAGCGTCCGATCAGCAGGAGAAAGTAGCCGGAAGAGACGGCGGCGATCAGCAGTCCGGCCAGGAAAGCGCCTGCGGAAGCGAAGAACAAAGCCCGCGTCGAGAAGCGCCCGAGCAGATACCCGGCGGCCGGCACGACGATTCCGCTGGTCAGCAGATACAGGGTAACCAGCCACTGCGCCTGGTTTTCCAGAATGCCCAGATCGCTCATCATGCGAGGCAGCGCCGTATTCAGCATGGTTTGCATCAATTGAGCCAGGAAGTTTGCGGCGATCAAAGAAGAAACGATCCAGCCCGGTCGGGCGAACGCGGCGGGCTGGATCGATTTTACATGGGCCATAACAATCAGCTCCTCCTGTAAATATGCGAAATCCAGGACTGAATAGATTCTCCGTCCGGCCGCCAGCCCAGAGTTTCCCGTGCCAGAACCGAACGCACCCGGGAATTGGAAGCAAGCGTATACTGCGCGATCGGTCCGAATTCCGCCACTGCTTCGTCCAGCGGCCATGAAGCCGTTCGGCCTTCATAACCAAGAGCCTCGCTTACGTAACGGGCCAGTTGCTTAAACGATTCTTCTCCGTTCTCGGCGAACAGATAAGATCCGGCCGGCGCTTTTTCAAGAGCGAGCAGATACAGCCGGGCCAGATCGCCGATATGCACGTTGGACCAGCGGTTGAGTCCCTGGCCGATATAGACACCCGCGCCTTTTTCTTTCGATTTGCGGACAATGACAGGCAATTGCACACTTTCGGCGGGAAGACCGAGCGATGTTCCGTATACCATGGACGGGACGATAACGATTCCGCGCACGCCTTCTTCCTCGCCGGCTTTGCGTACCCGTTCGTTGATGCGGATATGTTCCAGATCCCGGTTCAGCGGCGTCGTTTCCCGATAGATCTGCTCCGCTTCGTACTCTCCCCGCGCATCGTCGCCAACGATTCCGGAACCGGAGGTATGGATCAGCGCTTTATCCGTTCCGCGCAGAGCGCGCAGGAACACATCCACCGAAGACCGATGACCGGCATCCGCCGTGTGAATGACCGCATCGCTCATCCGAGCGTATTTGATCAAAAGGGATTCATCTTCCAGCGAACCCAATACGGGTTCCACCCCCAATTGTTTTAACGCCTTGAAGCTTTCTTCTTTCCGCGTCAAGCCGTAAATCAAATGTCCGGCTTCCAGTAATACTTTTGCCGTGGAGCTTCCAATATATCCGGTGACTCCCGTCATAAAAATATTCATGATTTTCTCCTTTTTATTAAAGACATAATAGATCTCTTATAACTTTAATTAGAATAAAAAAATATCCATCTGTTAGATCTTGATACGATAAGCAAAGTAAGCTAAGAAACACATAAATCTCACTTCAATTAAAGACTTTATATATCTACAATAGATCTCATTATTCAAAAAGTCAAGCGGTCACCCTGATTTATATGGTTTCCTTATATATAAAACGCTAATTCTTGGAGGCTGCTGATAAAAAAGAAAACATGGAAACTGGGCGCATTGGCGCTGTCGGGCTGTGGCAGAGCGATGACGGCCAAGCAGGCAGTGCCGGAAGCTTACGGATAGCTGACTTCCGCGGATTCGTTCAAGTTCGAGAGTTCGACGAGTATTCAGGTAGCGTCTGAGGGGATCGACACGGGCGGCACGTACAAGAATGCGGAAAAGTTGGAGCGGCCCTTCGAAGACATCCATAAAGAAGCGGAGATCAACGACTACTGCGGTTCCGGCGTAAGTGCATGCCTGAACGTGCTGACGCTGGAACAGGCAGGGTTCAAAAGTGTGCAGCTGTATGCGGGAAGCTGGAGTGACTGGATCAGTTATGAGGATAATCCAATGGCGACTGGAGAAGAAATGCAGCATATTAAAAAAGTAAAAAGGATTGATCCTATATAGTGATCAATTCTTTTTACTTTCCTGCTATTCTTGTTGTCAATTCAGATAAGTATACATACCCAGCTAGAGGTTATTCAGTTACTCCACTGCTTGTATCCCAAAACGGCAAGATTCGGATTCTTGCTTGAAATAAAAATACGGAATTTCTTGTAATCATTTCGAGGTAATTTCATATATTGCTTTTGGACTTTGGAGCTACTTCTTTTCTCTGTCAGTCCTATCTCATGTGTATATTTCAGCTTAATTAACTAACTAATTACACCTTTAATATAGAATATTTAGAAATATATGTATATATAAAACATGGAGTTTTTCTGAAGCAGAAGTTATATCACTATCCAGAAATGCTAGCCCACATCAGCCAGTTTACCTATCCATCCCCGCCGTTTCAACCTTCCTCTACAGGGTAAGGAATCTCTAGCTGTATCGCTTTGCTGTTGATCAATTGTTAGATGCAGTGTTTCTAATATTGTTCATTCTCGCTATTCTGTTTGTCCATCATGACACATATGTAAACGCCGAGAGGAGCGACATAATGATAGTTCAAAAAGCACTTATTTCAGGTGCAAGTATTGCCGGTCTCAGTACAGCGTTCTGGCTTGGCAAAGCTGGCTGGGAAGTTACGATTATTGAACGTGCAAGTGCTTTTCGCGAAGGTGGACAGAATGTCGATGTGCGCGGAGTTGCACGCGAACTTCTTCAAAAGATGGGCATCGATGAACAGGTTCGCAAGCAGACCACTACCGAAGAAGGTACTGCATTTGTCAACGACAAAGGACAGGTAGTCGGCGCTTTTCCTGTAGAAGATTCGGATGGGCTTACCGCTGAAATAGAAATTCTACGAGGCGATTTGGCACGCATTATTCTGGATGCATTGCCACCAGGCATTTCGGTTCGTTATGGAGAGTGGATTGAACAAGTTACCGATCACGATGAACATGTTGAGATCGAGCTGCATTCCGGCAGCAAAGAAAGATACGACCTGCTCATTATCGCAGAAGGCGTTCGGTCCAAAACAAGAGACAAGGTGTTCGGAGATCGTGTCTCCCGAAATGAACTGGGACTGAATATGATCTACGGAACGATTGAGAAGCAAGATGGAGATGACCGGTGGTGGCGCTGGTATAATGCTGCAGGTGGACGCCAAATTTCGATTCGCCCGGATAATAAGGGAACCATGCGTGCAACGCTGGCCTTTAAAAATCGCGAGCGCAATCTGGCAGACATTCCTTCCGATCAGGCACGTGCTGAACTGCCAGATATCTTCATTGGAGCCGGCTGGCAGGACGAACGCGTGGTTCATGGGTTTGCTACCTCGAATGATGTTTACTTTGATTATCTCACACAGATTATGATGCCGACCTGGTCGGAAGGCCGAATATGTGTCACTGGCGATGCAGCATGGTGTGTGACTCCTATAGGCGGAGGAGGTTCATCGCTGGCATTGATTGGCGGGTATGTTCTTGCAGCCTTTCTGTCTCAGACGGGTTCCAACCGAACAGAAGACCTGCAAAGTTGTCTAAGCAAGTATGAACAGTGGATGCGCCCTATGGTGGATAAAGCCCAGAAGCTGCCTCCAGGAGCTCCGGATCTGTTTTTTCCGCAAAGCAAAGCAGGAGTAGGAACCGTCCAAATGGTTTTACGGATTGCCAGTTTCGGTCCGCTGCGCAAGCTGTTCGCTCATATCGGTCATGTGGCTGACAGCAAGCAGCAGCTTCCCGAGATTCGAATATTTCAGACAACATCATAAAATAAACCGCCTTGATGAAAGGCGGTTTATTTTATGATTAACATCGTTTGGTCATCATTCAATCTTGTAATCTCACATTGTTCACGGTATTCGAACTCTTTTAATCTTTCTTCGATCGTCTTGCCTGCATCCTCTTGAAACATATCTTCTCGATCATAATGAGGAAAAATGAGTTTGTCAGTTACGTGTAAGGCAGAGAAATCCTTTATATCGAAAGTATTCATTTGCGGAGTAAAAAATTGAACAATTTTAAGGTGTGGTCCCAGTAAAATAGTACCGGCACTTACTCCAATAATGATGACATTTTGCGATACCAGATGCTTTAAAATTTCATCTGCCCCACTTTTCTTCGTATGGTATAACAAATTAAACGGATTCCCACCATTGATGTATATTATATCTTTCTGAATGAGTCGTTCTGGATTGTCGAACTCTAAATCAGTAAAGTCAATATTCTGAAATCCCATTTCCCTAAAATCTTTTTTTGCCTTTTGTGCATATGCATTGTTCTCTTTTTTGGGTGAAGCTGTCGTAATAATTGTAACGTTCAACTGGGAAGTCTCTCTATCGATTAGCTGTAAAAATTGATCCTTAATGGGGTCAGTGTAAAAACCGCATGAAGTGAGCAATATTTTGGCCAAAGCAGTCCCCTCCTTTACCATGAAATCCTCTTCAATATCAATCCGCTTACTTCGTTCCCTCATTAAAATAGGTGATGCCCTGACCACTGATTAATGTTTTCAATCCATCCTGGTAATAAGGCATCAGCTGCGCTGCCTGCTCCACATCAATCCAGACCAATTCAGCGATTTCATCGGGTCTCACTATTTCTTCCTGCCCACCGTGTATCTCACCTTTAAAGGTAATAAATAACACATGTTCCTGCTTGGCCGGGAATACACGTTCATTGATCGCTACGATGCCGTGGACTGTAATATCCAGTCCAGTCTCCTCTTTGGCTTCCCGTATGGCTGCCTCTTCCAGGGATTCGCCGTTCTCTACAGCTCCACCGGGCAGAGACCAGCGGTCGCCATCCTCATCGTAGTTCTTAACCATTAATACTTTGGAATTTGTTGGATCGGTAATGAGGGAATAAACGACATCGACTCTTCTCATTTTATTAAGCATCCTTTCTGATACGGAATTCTATGGTAGCATCTTCCGTTTATGTAGTCTCACTTGTGCTTTGTAGATCTGTATCCGGGCTGCTACATCGTACTTAGCCCCCCCTTTTTACCAGCGATGTTTGCTGTTTTCCAGCACGATCGTTCCTTTCGGTATTGCTTTAACAATATAGCATTATATGGATAATAAAGCATAATAGACGTTACAAGAAGAATTCTTTGGGGACAAGAAGATAACTGTAACAGTTCATAAACATACAAATATACAAAAAAAGAAGAGACCGCTACAACAACGCGAGTCTCTTCTTTTTCAAATGGATACCTTTTGACGACGATATCCTTATTTCCCAGTGCTATATGATTCGTTCCTACAGTCTCCCAAAAGCTTAAGGCGCATAGAGAGTCACGTCTACGGCTACATGTTCCAGCTTGGTTTTGCTCAGCGAGTGACCAGGAGCATATATCGTTACATAACGATCCTTCAATGGGAACGTCAGCATATCGGTACCATTTACTTTGTACCATTTTCCTTTTACATTGTTGGAATTGGGAAGTGTGACTACGGTACCTTTGTAGCTATGCGAATCGTCGCGTGGAGATACGGACACTCTCATGTATTTGAAGATAAATGTAACACTATCACCACCAACGCCTACTTTTTTGAAAGCATCGCCTGTGATCATACGCGAAGGGACATATGGGGTCTCGAATCCGTCAAACGATGCAAAAGCACGAACAATTTGTTTGTACTGAGCGGTTGTGTAAGGTACATCATCCAGAGTGAAATTCAGCTTTTGAGAGGATGCAGCACTTGAAGCAGCAATTGCTGTCGGTTTGGCAGTACTGGCAGCCGCCGAGACCGGCTGGGTAGATACCGTGCCTGTCAAAAGTACGCCTGCGGCGATTGAAGCTGCTATCCATTGTGGGTAACGCATAAGTAATCCATCTCCTTTGTCTTGTCTTATTTTCCTGGCATGAGCTTATCTTAACCGCCGGATGTATCCATCGTAGAACCGAATTGTATCCAAGTTGTAAATAATCACGAATTCGGGGCAGCGTCTGCATAAGGTGAGAAAACTGGCTTTTTCCACAATATTCAATTTTTAGGATCAGAAATAATGCAGCACTTTTAGAACTAAGCGGGTATAACCGCCTTCTATTTGCTCCTTCGATACTACGCTTGACGTTCCAAATTGCAAAATTTACAATAAAATTAGTTTAATGGTGTTAAAATTTTAATTTAGTGGAATTCACAGATGGAGGCGAGCAAGCTGAATAAACAAGAACGACTATCCGCACTGGTCGGCTGCCAGATGCAATTGATTGTAGCAGGACATGCCAAGTTGGTCGATGACAGTCTGTCTGCTCCGCAGTATCTGATTCTGCAAATGCTGGTTCGGCAGGGGCCAATGATCAGCACTAATTTTGTATCCGTACTGGATGTTACTCCAGCTGCTATTACGAATCTGACCAATAAGCTGGTACAAAAAGGCTATATAGAGCGTCTGCCCTCCACTCTGGACAGACGCCAGACACATCTGCAGGCGACGAAGCAAGGGCAGGAAGCCGAGAGCAGACTGCAGGCACGATATAAGGAGCTTACCCAGGGACTATGGGACGATTTATCCGAACAGGAGACCGATCTGCTGCTGTCCGTATACGGCAAGATGGTGAAGCGCCTGCAGGAACGACTGAATTTCAAACTGGATTATATGCTGGATGAAGAGGATTCCGAGAATAGTTAGAGTCGATCATAAAGTAGCTATAATTACCGGTGCTGCAGAAGGTATGGACAAGGCAGATGCCTTGCTGTTGGCCATTGTTATTCAAGCAGCCAACTTCATAATCTACCCGCTGGCGTCCGTCAACCAGATAAGTAAGTATAACTAAAAAAGCCCACATTCGCTGCAGGCTCTTTTCGTTATATTCAGCTGCGCATCCACACGTTTCTTCTCCTAACCCATTTCATGTACGATCTCTAAATACTAACGTTCTTCCTTGAAATTCTGTTCCAGAAACCGCTCCAGCTGTCTGGGTGAAGTAAATATGTAAATGGTCTTGTTATCTTTGAGATCATCCAGCTTCTTCAATATCTTTGGTCGCTGATCCCGGCGGTATCTCCAGATCCATTTGGCAAACTTCAAGTCCATCTTCTCCTCGCACCCAGCCGCCATATCGGGACGCGTTCTGCCTTTATACTGAAATCTTCGCTTCACTGCCCGGAACAGACTGATATACGTTGGATAATCCAGATAAATGATCGTATCCGCTTCCCGCAGACGGATGTCCATCGTCCTTCCATAATTACCGTCGATAATCCACTCGCTTTGCGCTGTCAGCTCGGTCAAGAATTGATCCCATTCTGCAGCAGGTGTAGGCACCCAGCCTGATCTCCAGTATAAGGAATCCAGATGGTATACAGGCAGCTGGAGCTTGGCTGCCAATTTTCTGGACAGAGTGGATTTGCCGGAACCGCCGGAGCCGATAATCGCTATCTTTTGCATGTTATCCCCCTCCATTTGTTTTGCAGCTTGAGATTTATTGATTGAACATCTCAAAAGAAAAGGACGCTCTGTGTTAGAGCGACCTTCTTTTTACCTGATTCTTACTTGCCCGCTGCCAGCAGAAATCTCTCCAATGGAGCGGTATCGGTGATGCTATGGTTACAAGCTTCATCATCCATGCAGACGTACTGCCCTGCTGAAGCAAAGTTATCCGGCGAGCCGCCGCCTCTTGTCTTCACATTGAAGAATCCGAGCTCTCGGTGCCGATTGCAGAACATGCAGAATCCGTTCTTATTGGTCGACGTAATCTGCCCTTCAATTCCGAGCAACCGTCCTTCATATGGATAGACGATGTACAGACGATTGGTTGCGATATCTGTCCATCTGAGATACGTCGTACGCTTGTAGTCAATAGACGCCAGGTCTGGCATTTTCAGCTTTTTGGATTTGGGAAACAGTTTCTGAATCTGCTTGAGACTCACCTCGGGAAAAGGCACCACATAAGGCATCAGATCGTCCAGATAGCTTTGCAGTTCATATGCCGCTTCATACGTAGACATCTGCTCCAACAGCCCTTTCTGCTCTTCGGTCAACTGGTCAAAAGAATCGATTGCATGAGTGACCGCTGTTCCTTTGATCGTCTCCAGCACTTTGCGATCAGCTGCTGTCCGCATTGTTTTCAGCAGGAAGTCCGCCTGTTTGTGAATAACGTTTAATTGATGATTATGAATAAATGGTGTTTGCATAGCTGTCAGCCCCTTATCTGGATTGGAAAAACAATAAGGTGCAAAGCCTGCGCAAGTAACGAAAAAACAATCCGGGCGATCCTATCTATCGTAATCGCGCCCTACACAAAGACTCGCCCCTGTTCAGGCTCTGCGTAAGGCCTCTCTAGTGAACGAGCAACACAGCACTGCTGCCAACATTGCCAACGGTATGACCCCCAATTCAGTAGTATAGGAAAAGTATAGCAGGCGGGAGGGCAAGGAATCAATCGCCGAATCGATCAGGCAATGCATTTCAATCATTTTTGTTGACATGAACCATGGTTTAAGTTCTATCATCATATTGTCGACAGTACACAACATTACCCGTGGAGGCCTCCATATGAAATATTATTCGATCGGCGAAGCTGCCGCGCATTTTCAAGTGCCGGAATCGACGCTGCGCTATTACGAGCGGCAGGGACTGCTTCCGCTCATGGAACGTGATGCCGCCGGAAGGCGGTTATTTTCCGAAGATCAGATGACTCTGCTCAAGATTGTGGTCCATCTCAAACACACCCATATGCCCATCCGTACGATCCGGCAGTATGTGGACTGGGTGATCGAAGGAGACCAGACCATCCAGCTGCGGCTGGAGATGATGCAAAGACACAAGCAGGCTGTGCTTGACGAAATCTCTGTCATGACCGAAGCCCTGAAGGGCATCGATACCAAAATCAACCGTTACCTGAAACGTACACAGCCAACCAACTGACAGAAAAGAGGAATATCCATGCAGCTTACAGGAAATACCATACTCATTACCGGCGGAAGTGCAGGCATCGGACTCGCTTTTGCCAAGCGCTTTTTGCAGCTGGGCAATACTGTGATTATCTGCGGACGACGTGAACAGGCTCTGCGCAGTGCGCAGGAGCAGTTTCCTGAACTGATTACCCATATCAGCGATCTGGACAGCGAATCCGAGCGTATCGCTTTATTTGATTGGGTAACAATGAATTATCCAGAAGTGAATGTGCTGGTAAATAATGCCGGGATTCAGCAGCGTTATAATGTGCTGACTGCAGATGCCCGGAACCAGTGGAGCGATTACAGCCGGGAGATCACGACCAATATCGAAGCTCCTTTCCATCTGGCGATGCTGTTTGCACCGTATTTTGCAGCCAGGAAACAGGCTGCAATTCTCAATGTGACGTCCGGACTGGCCTTCACACCGTTTGCCATTGCGCCGATCTATTCCGCTACCAAGGCAGCTCTGCATTCCTTTACGATGAGCTTGCGGCATCAGCTGAGCAATACGGCTGTAGAAGTGATCGAGATCGCGCCGCCGGCCGTCAATACGGATCTGGGAGGAGCCGGACTGCATACGCATGGTGAACCGCTGGATGCTTTTGCCGATGGCATTTTCGAAGGGTTACAAGCTGGACTGTCCGAAATCGGATACGGCACCTCGGTAGACCGCCTGCGCATGTCACGGGATGATATCGATAAATACACCGAGCAGATGTACCAGGCGACCCGGAACCTGGTGGAGTAACGGAGCATGAATTTTAGACAGGACCTTTATAAAAGTAAAACTCGCCGCTATGCGTAACGGCGAGTTTTTATTTTTACTGTTGCTGGTCTGACTGTACTACTTAACTGATCCTGCTATTTACCTCACTATACAATTTGAAAGTCGACATATAGATGTAGTTCGATCTATGATTCTTCTGCATAGGTATACAGGTAGAAATATGAGCCTTCTGACTATACAGCTATGATCTCCACATCTCTGGCTAATACCCACCCATTCAGTCCATAAGAGGACAGGAGAGTAATGTATTTATATGCCCCTTCGATCAATACGGTCTCAATCTGCTCTGCCGAATCGAATACCATAGGCCAGCAGTAGCCTTTATTACGGTTCAACAATTCTTCATTTTCCTGGATGAAATGTTCAATAGGCGACTCCGTAATAGCGAGGATGATACTTCCTTTCAGCGGTTGTTCAAAGAAATGATTGAAGACTCCGGTGAAAATAATATCTATTTTGTCTGCGGCGATACTGTTGCTTTGGGTATGTATGGTGAGTTCATCGTTCTGCAGGTCAACGCTATACGATAGGATTTTATTGTCATGTACGCTTGGCATTCTGGATTCTCCTTTTAAACACTCATTGTTTCTTGCCTACCACGATCCATCTTCTGTCTATATCTTCAAATACAAACTCCTTATTATTATAGTCTGTTTGGATCAGTGGTCTTACAATCAGAACTCCCCGCTCTCTTAAATCCTCTCTCAAATTATAAGCAGAAGTAACATTTCCGGAATATCATTCGTCTAGCCCGTATGTCGTAAAGACGGCCCCTATTCCCATTCCTAAAGGAGACTTCACTTATGAAAAAACGATCGACGCTTCTTTGTACTCTGACCTGTATACGAATATTCCATCTTTCCGGAAGAATCTGCCCAAAAAGAACGTAAACGCCAAACATCGGTCAAATATCTGAAAAGTATCACCACCCAGGTAACCCCACATCTGCAAAAGTTTGAGCAGCTGGCCAAGACGCTTTCTTTAAAATAAAATGGAGCATTCCCGGATGATACAGATGATCTGAATATAGACAGCACCCGGTATATACATTTACAAAAAGGCAGCCGAATTGAATCTCATTCTGGTTGTCTTTTGCATAATATATTTCAGACTCCAGCCGATCTACAGCAAATGCTCCAGACCATACTTCCTGAACAGCTCCTGTATCTCACTCGCCGTTGCTTGCACAAACTGGTCCACTTGCTCAACCGTAAAATAATCTGGAGCGATATGCGGCTCATTTCGAGGATCATTCAGCCATTCTATCTTCATCTCCCTGTAGCGATTGACTTCCATCTCGGTCACAAAAGGTTCCACCGCGTAAGCTTTAGCCTGCAGAAGCAACCTGACCGGGTCATCTCCATCCTGCAGCCGCAGCGATCGCTGCAGTTCAAATTCAATCTGTGCAGCCTCCTGATGATATGCATACCGTCTATCCTCGCCGCTGTAATTGCTGCTGAATTGCTCGTACAGACCATGCGTCCATCTGGCATCGGTATAAATATGAGTAAAGTAGCCGACTATAAAGTCTGTCCATTCCCGCTCAGGATGCTGATCGATGTATTGCTGCAGCGTCTTCATAATGAGTGCTGCGCTCGCCAGACGATCATTTTGAACGAGATGTGTTAATCCCTTCTCCTCTCTGGTCGTCTGCCCTCTCGCATGCAGAGCATCCGGCGCGATGCTGCCGAGTAACAGTTGGGGCGTAGGCTTGCCGGAATGGAGTTGATTGGATACTGCAAAGTGAACCATTGGCCATGGCATATGTATGCCTCCTTCTATTATTCGGGCACTTCAATATGTTCGGAAACTCTTGATTTTAGCAGTTCTATCAGTTCTTCATCCATGTATCCATACTCATCTTCGATATCGAGTCTTAGGATTCGTTTCCCGTCCAAATCTTGTCCAAATTTGGCTTTCAGTCTTCGTTCATGCTTCTTCTCCATAACGAATATCAGATCCGCCCAGCCGATGTGGCCGGCATTTACTTTGATTCTAGCATTTTCTGCGGTTCCTGCGGATTTAACATCATACAGTCCGTATGCTTCGAATATTTTCTCGGCGGTTAGGCTTCTCCATTGATTTCGACTGCAGATAAATAATAATTTTATAATAAACCCTCCTGTATGAATTCATCTAATCGGAATATGTTTGATTTCAAACTCATTCATGCGCTGTGTATTTGTTGATCCATTCTTTCCCTGTCGACCACTCTGTGACCGGGTTATCCGTCTTCAAAATATCTGTACTTGCTTTTGCCATAATCCATTCTTTCAGTCCATTTTCTTTGCTGCTTTTCAGTTCTGCAGTCAAATACTGCAAACCATCTTCACCTGTATTGATAATGCTGTCGTACTCTTGCCGGTTGTGCTCGATATAATCGATGGGAGCACTGGATGCGGCAATTTCCTTATCACCAATGATCTTGTTCAAATGGCCTTCTATTTCTGCAGCTACATTATTGTTGGATTGGCAAGCTACCAGACAGACATTTATCAATAAGAGGATGATAACAAGTATCTTTCTCATCTCTACATCTCAACTCCAATGTGCAAATGCAGCCTATATATGCTGACTACATCGCCAAAATATAATTCCTATTTGCATATCATGAGAACATTCCCGTCAGGATCTTGGATATTAAACCAGTGACCATCTTGGATCTCAGTAAGTATGCCTACACCCTGTGACTTCAAATAATCATATGACCTATCAATATGATCTGTCGCTAATTGCAGAACTGGAATATTATGTACATGGTGAGGAGAATATATCTTACTATCTAAAATTATATTAATTCCCCCTTGCATCGGCAGCACATAAATATGCCCAAAATATATCTCTTCATCAGAAGGTAAACCAAGTAAACTGCAATACCAATCCCTCGCCTGTTCAATATTACTGACCGGAATGAATACTCCTCTAATTTTATTCTGAATTGGGTTCGTCATTATCATTAAACCTCCATCTGGTTTTGGCTTTATACGACGTTATTAGTTTGAGAATAATATTCAGGCGTTTGATGATTCTTAATCACTGTCTGGGGCTCCACTTGCCCAATCTATCAATAAGTATCCTCTATTCGAATATATCCGTTGATTTGTTCCTTTGTTCGTTGAAATATCCCTGATCTATTGTGAAAATCCCCCTCTGCTGTAATGATTCTCCCTTGTTCCTTTTTTATTATGATTCCAATATGGTCATTTGGTCCGTTCCCCAATATATTATCAAATATAGTGATATTCCCTTTTAGGTGACAATCATGAAACATAATTATGACTCAACAATCAGACAATCCTTCTTTGCTTATTGTTTCTTTCAATGCTGCCAGAGATTTCTTCACAATAATTCACAATCTCAATCACCACCTGCTTTCTTTGATTTGATATATGAGCCACAATACATCTATAATTTATCACCATATTTCTTCTCCTTTTAATATATCTTCTGCATTCTGGTCTACTGCATACCAGGATGCAATCTCATCTTTCACATTTTTATTCCAGGCCGTCAAAAAGTGTATCTGACATATCTCACCAGAATCAATGGGTGTCATGGCGACACTAATTCCTCGATCCGATAATTGAATCGAATGATCATGCTCAATATCAGGGTTCGATCCTAGTGATTTGGGAATCATATCATTCCGGTTCTTCCTTGTGATTAACGTATTCATATCCTGTGTACCCAAATGTAATTGATAAATCTGATTCTCATATGCTGCAGCGTCAAGGTTCTCTCCGGTATTTGATCCATAATGTGTCCAATTGTAATTGGCTTCCCAGTAAGCCGAGAAGCTGCATGTATCGATTTGAGAACCTGAATGAGGCTTTATCCTAAAGACGGCTCCCCAGCATTCTTCTACAATCAAGTGCGAATTCATATTAAGTTTTGGACGACAAATAATTAGTTCACAGTCAAATGAATCGTAATAATATGTATACAATGAACCACCCTTGGGTAGTTTGGAAGAATAATTGGACAGATAACAGCGCCCAGAAATAACCAGTGATAAATGAATAGTTCCGAGAGGAGTCTCTATTTGCGGCTGCGAATGATCACCATTCAAAGTCAAAGGCCACTGTTTATAAAATAGCTTCATTAGATTCCTTCCTAACATATCTTTATAATATGGATGTATTTAAAAAGTTTAATGAATATACAATTTATTCATCCATTTCTAACTCTGGCAACCCTCATTCCTTTACCTATAGGAATTTGCTTCATTTATCATACAATTCTTTACTGGATCAAAAGCAATACTTTCAACCTACGAATATTATGTTATAACAGCCAGTGATAATTGAGCTTCTTTAAAAATCGTTAAATTCATCTATAAAATATCCCTTAGATTCCCAATAATCTTCATATTCCACATATATTTCCTCAATACTCTGTTTGGATGGTCCACAATTATTCAGCAGCCATTCTTGCATAAAGAAAACATCTTTATTTTCGTCTTCCCAAAGAAAGTCCACTATCGCTGATTCTCTAGCAGAGCTATCTGGAACATATATTACAAATGGAGAATTCAAAATTTGCATCAACTCATAACTTACTTCTCTGAATCTACATTGAATCTCTTTGTCTATTAGAAAAAATCTCCATCTAGTATAGTGGGAAAACCGGCAAACCTTTTCGGAGAATACTAAATTGATCCCGCAAGGTCCTAGGATACCTTTTGTTCCACCAATATTATATGAGTCAAACCTCCACTCTTTTTCTTTATCTTCTGGATTGTACTCCATAAAATAATCAATAAATTTATTTATAAACTGAAATTGTTCAATATTCTCATTTAAATCTTGAACGAGTCTATTTAGATCTTTTTCTTGAAATTCATGCGCCAAGTAAGCAGTAAAGTCCACTCCCATTGAATAACCTCCTTAAAGTTAATGTGATTATATAATTATAATCTGTATACTTCTCTAAACAGTCCATTTCAACCTTCTTCTCTTGCCATCCTGACTATATCTTTCTGAACTAACTCAAAACTATGCCAGTAATTGTTTTGAAAAAGGATGCCTTTGATCTGCGCATTATAAAAGTCCACTGAGCAAACAGCATTATCAATAAACTCCGCATTCGTTAAATCCGCACTTCTGAAGCTGCACGTTTTAATGTTGCATCCAATAAATTTTGATTTTCTAAAACTTGATCCAGTAAAATCTATTGCCATGCAGCACTCTTCAAAAATGATATTATCGCATAGCGTATTTTTGATTTCTCCATTATCCAAAACCTCAACATTGTAAAATTTCTTCTGTCCTGACTTTATATGAGAAAGAAGCTCCACGGCGGTAATTTCCTTATCTCTAATCATTTCTGCCTACCGATCCTCCTATTTCGCTTTTGATCCTTTGAAAGCATATCTTTTCCTCATGTTTATCCACTATTTGATTAAAACACTAATGCCCCAAGTATTCCCCTGATTTCTTCTCTGCACTTCTCCATATTGTAATAAGAATTATCAATCTTGCGCTTGTTGATACTCAATAAATCGAAGATTTCCAGTTCAATGTTTTTTCTCTCGTGAAGTACTTGAATAGTTCCTTCCAATCCGTTATACCCCTGCACTTTTCCAAATCCCTGCTCGGTATAATATTTAATAAATCCATCTGACCATGTTTTTGGTCGTTCTTGTACTGCTTTTTCAAAAACCGATCCGATATTCTGTTGGTCAATATAGATTAACAGCGGCTCCAGCGGCTTTATACTATTTTCCAACTGCAATACATAATTAACAACTTCCTTTTTGTCCCTATTATACTTTACCGTTCCTACCGTTAATGGATTTTGCATAAAACAGCATTCAAACACAAATATAGAATCCGTATGTATGCTCTCCCGTTGAAAGTCATTCCATTTATGTGTAACGATCTCCATGTTTTGTTCAAAAGGGAGTTCATAAATATCTTTTTGCGACAATTCGTGCCATAGTTCATCCGGAAAATCCACTTCCTGTTCATTTTTTATTTTTTGATAAGGAAGCAAAAAATCGCTGTGGTACTTCATCGCTCTATTCTCCAGTAGTTCGGCATATTTCTCATACCTGGATAACAAATGAGCGAATTCATCTCCCTTATAAAAAGATACACTCTCATGGTCAGCAGGATGTTCCGGATCGCCTTCTTGAAATAACAAAACCTGCTTCCCCTGTTCAGAAAGTATTTCAGACACCATTTGTGCAACAGTGGATTTCCCTGAACCCGGTAATCCTTCGATCATAATCAGTTTTGTGTTCATTTGTTATCCTTTCTGCAGCTCCATTATACGTATATACAAATCAACCAAAAAAATCAACGTTCATACTCCGGCTGCTCCATAAGTATAGGATTCGGATTGTTCAGTACCCACTGCACCGCCAGCTCGCACAGTCTTGCAGCTTCCACATCTCCGTCTCCGTTGCGAAGTGTCTGGACGAGAATTTCTGCCTCCTCCAGCAGATCTGCATGTAAAGGCGTACCCATCCCAAAATACCGAATCAAGCTGCGCAGCATTTTGCGGAATTCATTATCCCAGTTGCCGGCTCCGTTATCCAGAATTTCGTAAGATACTTTACCGGTGATGCGGATCACTTCGCCCTGTACGGTCTGCGCGTGTCCTTTGGATGGAATCAGCCAGCTCCAGAGCTCATCATGCTGCTCCCGCCAATCCCTGGCCGATACGGTTATGAGAGAGATTCCATCGTGCATCTTGCGTTTCTCCACAGGCGTCCTGTCAAACAGCTCATACAGACGCGACAGTCCCAGGTCGGTCTGCTCCAAATATTCTTTGTTGAACCCTTCCCGATGGAATTCAAATTGGCTTCCGATTTGTTTTACGGCCTCCTGCATTTTCGGT
Organism: Paenibacillus wulumuqiensis; assembly: GCF_000971965.1. GTDB lineage: Bacteria > Bacillota > Bacilli > Paenibacillales > Paenibacillaceae > Saccharibacillus > Saccharibacillus wulumuqiensis. Next base: position 342,014 of record NZ_KQ040794.1, on the reverse strand, counting down.
GTAATGGGAGTACCCGCATGAAGCAGCAGTTCTGCCATTTCCGCCATATTGGCAATATCCGTATTTCTGCATGATACCAGCGCCTTTTCGAGTGGGGTCTGGCCCATTCCATTTAGGATATGGATGTTGGCACCCCGGGTGATCAGCGTATCGACTGCCTGCGGCTTGAATGATGCTGCCGCGGCAAACAAAGGCGTCTCACCGCGATAATCCGCTGCCTCGATATCTGCACCGAGATCAAGCAGCAGCTCTGTATGACCGCACCAGCTCATCGCATGACTGTGCAGAGGGGTTCGTTGGTAATTGTCCCTGGCATTGACATCCGCCCCCTGCTGCACGAGCCAGCGGATCAGCTCAGCCGGTACATTGTAAAAGCTCAGGGCTGTTGATTTGCTGTAGCCGCCGCGGGCATCCCAATCGCACTGGGTAAATACTTCCTGCAATGCGGAGAGGTCACCTGCCTCGATGAGTTCGTCAAAGTTTTTGGGTAACGTTTTTTTCTTTCTGGCCATATGTAATTGACCTCCTTGCGTCAGCGTTTATGTTCATTACTGTATAAACTTTATATATTACCATCTTTTCATTGGTCAATTATTGTGGTGTTCATTTATTGATCTGTTCTTGTCCATATGCCATTGCAGAGCACGCTGCTCCATCTCCTGTACAAATGGCTTTTTCGCTTTGCTGTAGAACGTAGTATCATCAAAGCGCTGCGCCAGTTCTTCTTTCAAATTTCCATAACGCCTCATTTCGTCCGGATGGGATTTCAGATAGTCCCGGAATATTAAGTGCCGCTTTATCTGCGGATGATCCACGGGATATACATGAATATGATGGGTTCGATTTTCTCCGCCTTTACGAAATAAGTTGCGACCCGGTATCCCCCATTCACCTGCTGCATCATAACCCAGTGAAGACATTTTTTCATTAAAACTTTGAATCGCTTCGATATCTCTCACAATACATATCATGTCAATGACTGGTTTTGCTTTCAAACCTGGAACGGCTGTACTTCCGAAATGTTCAAACTTCACTATCTCTTTGCCGAATATCTCCTGCAATAAATAGGTTTCTTCTTCGTACATGCGTGTCCAGTTCTCATCATATTCCGAAAGGCGTATCTTCATTATGTACTCTCCTCCCCTCGTTCGTTCTGGTGTAGTGATCAGTAAACCTCTGTCACTTTATAATGTCCACTTGATTTAATTAACTGACAAAGTTTTGAATGGTCTTCTCTTCTTCTATCCGCTCTTTGAATTGACCTTGTGTATATTCATCAATAACTTCATGCCAAAACTTCTGAGCAGAGCGGTTACTCTCAATTTGATGGACCTCCCATGGTCCTCTATGCAGATTGAAAATATGAGCAGCTGCACCCTTTCCGATTGCTTCTCGTCTATATTTCTTTAATATGAAAAATTCCACAATCGAATAATAACTCCGTTCATCGGTTTCAATGAAACGTACCAATACAAACCCTACATATTTATTCTCCTGCTTAATGATGTAGGCAAATCGATGATTTACATCTTTCCAGTAATCTTCCAAAGGATAAGGATTATATCTCCCATCTTCTTCCACATCAAATTTGATGTATTCAGAAAAATCATAGATGTAAAACTGCATGAGATTAGCCAATACTTCTCTCTGTTCCTGGTTTACTTGCATGATATCAAAGTCCATTTCAAGTCCCCTTTGTTAGCGCTATCAACCCTATACGCTGAATTATTCCAAATGTAACCATTCTTGTTCTCTCATCATCAGATCAAGTGACTCTCCTTCGAAAACGATAGCCGTTAAGCCTGTTTCTGTTTTGGTCTCATGCCATTCTTGTGCTTCCCAATAAGCTGCAAATCCCGCTCTAATAGAAAATTCTTTATTCTCTTTCCCTTTAACTGTGCCTTCTCCACTTACAACCAATAACAATTGGGGGACTGGTGCTTGATGAAGACCAACAATGCCATTTTCTCCGATATACATACACCCAATATGAGTATCTTTGGTTTCTTTTAAAATCCTTGTCATAATCAAGTTTTTGCTATTAAAGGATTCGATATTTTTTCCTGTCTCACTGCCAAAGTTATAGATTTTCATAATTCTATGCTCCATTCTTATTTCTTTATTAATAATGTCTGAGTGATCTTTCTATATCGTTCTATTATTAAATCGAAAAACCAATTTTCCGGCATTATTTGCTGTCCCGACGTTCTCTTTCTGATACAAGCCATCTGTATAATGATGAATAGTTTTCCTCCAAAAGGCTTGCGCTCTTATATTGGCTTGATTCGGGGTCTGTACTTCCTAGGTTCCTGTATTCAGTTTTTGATGAGCCAATATGGTATGTAACCTCCCTTCCAAAGCTGTACCATTACAGTTTGCCTTTGAAGGGAGGTCTTAATATCCCAATCTGTATGAGCCTGTATTTTCTCTTAATTCATCTCATTATATCGTTCAATCGCAGTGCTGAGCAGGTAGCTGAAATTCTCTGGCGTACCATCTGTAGTATGCAGGAACTGACCGCTCAGATCCGAATCCGATACGGGTTTCTTGTTATTGATGCGTTCAATGATTTTTGAAGCGGCTGCTTTGGCTTCTGTGGCAGAATGAACATAATTCTCGATACTGAAGCTATTCAGTCCTTCTTTTTGAATCTGTGCCTTGTCTTTGGATAGAGTCACAAGTGCCTCCAGATCCGCGGTCATGAGATCATATTTGGCTTTGAACTTCTTCATATCGAGCTGCAGTACATTGCTGGCGTTGATCCCCTGCTCATTCATTTCGAGAGCAGTAGCCTCGGCATCGATCATGAACTTCAATGCATGATAACGAATCTGCTGATCGGCATCCTTGAAACCTTGCAGATCTGCCTGGCGCTGCTCGGCATCCATTTTTCGCAGAGCGGTAAAATATTCTTGAGCTGCCTTCTCGTAAGCGAGATTGGCATGGATCAGCTTGGTATGCAGCTGTTTGCCTTTAGCAAAATCATCGTCCACATAGCCTTTGCTGTCATAGTAGACTTTCATCTCGTCCAGAACGGTCAACAGATCCTGAAGAACTGGTGTCAGCTTGGTCACGGCGGTGTCTGCATTTGCAAAATCAGGCTCACGGTTCGTATACCCTTTCGCTTGCTCAATCACGTCTCGCTGAGCTGCCGGAACATCGAGCATGATGAAGCTAACATTTTTCTCGATGACAGGCTTCTTGTCTGTACCGAACTTCTCAAAGTAATGAATCAACACTTCATTGAGTCGGCCTGTCATCAGGTTGTTCAGCATGACATACGAGTTGTATTTCTCAATTTTCTGGCTCTCGCCTGGCGTCATACCTGCACCTGCCTGATTCAGGCTGGATGTACCGCCCGAACAAGCGGACAACACCGTGACGAGCAGGATACTGGCAATAAAAAAGGATAACTTTCTCAAAATAAGGATTCCTCCGACTGATTATTCGACCTGTTTTGTGTTTGACAATGTATGTAAAGACGGTCTACTTCATATTAGAGGGATTTGACGATAAGGTCTTGAGTCCCGAGTAATGTAATTAACTTGCATGGCTTATATTTGAGTGTTTAATACAGCTTTTTGGCTGCGATATTGTCCAGACTGTAGGGAATCCAGCAGTACTGTGCTGGCCCGGCAGGATAGGTACGAACAAACTCCATTATTTTCTCCATGGCTTCCCTGCCACATCCTTGGTTTTTTATCATTCAAAAATCCCTATTATTCTCTCTCTGTCATAATCTAGAATCCAGTTGTTGAATACTGTATATAGCGGTTGTAACTCATTCTTGTTATTCGCTATCACATCAAGACCTCTGTCATCGTACATGAAAAAGATCGTATGCCTGACAGGATTAATGAAAAATACACCGTCTGTTATAAATGGCTTGATAGCGAAATCCTGATTGCCAATCGCTCGGATAATACTGGAATAGGCCACTTCGGATCGCAGGCACTGGATATAGAAGGTTTGTGAATAGCCCACCAGTGATCCATCATCTTCATCATACACTGGTAATTCTTCGTACAATTGGATTCTTGCGTCCAGATCGCCTTTGATATATTTGCTCGAAAATAGGGAATCACCCACATTATAAGCTAAATATGGTTCAACATATGTAAACCTCTTAACCAGAACGATCACTTCATCTTGTTCATCGAATAACGCTTCAAAAATGGTCTTGGCACGTAATTGAACGGTCAAGAAATATTTGGGGTCGTCTACTCCCCGGTACGACACTCCCAATTCGAAGCGGATACCTACAGGAGCGTTATAAAACAGAGGCGATTCGATCTTTATATGTTTAAAGTAGGTATCTAAATAGTTTTTTATATCAAAACTCATTGGATCTCCTTTCCTTGAGCAGAATACATATAGTGCAGCCTTATTGTAGTGATTACTTTAATCTTTTTAAGCTAATGTTATAAAACCAACAGAGTCATCGTCTATATACATGAATTCTTTATTCAGATAGCACTTAACAATTTTCTCATCCACTACCCCAAATTGCTTTTAAAAAGGAGAATTACTATGCGACTGTTTGAACTGCTGCTTTTTCTCACAACTATCGGTCTGTTGGCATTATCGATCCTGTTAAGAAAAGAACGACGTAGCACCCCCATGTTCATTGCAAGCGGGATTGCTGCACTTGTAATGGTCATTCATTGGACAATAGAAGGATACAGAATCCAGCTGCTGCTCTCCTACGGTATAGCCATCACTTTTTTAGCCATTTCGGGTTATGGCTATTTCAGAAAGTCAGCTCCTCGACAACTCCCACGATTCCTGCTAGGTACAGCTTATACCGCTATGGCGATCATGCTGGCTGTCACAGGAGGTCTACTGTATGCTTTTCCGGTATTCAAGCTGCCTGCACCGACAGGTGAATACCAGGTAGGCACACAGACGTTTCATTTCGTGGACACCCACCGGAATGAGACTTTCGTCACAGCCAAAAATGGCAAGCGTGAGCTAATGGTACAGCTATGGTATCCGGCTCAAGCACCCACCGGCAAGTATGCGCCCATGATTCCCGATACCCGGATTCTAGGTTATATGGCTGCAGAGTATGGCCTTCCCGGGTTTACTTTCCAGCACCTGAAGTACGTATCCAGTCACTCTTATGCCGGAGCCAAGGTCTCTTCGGCCCAGCCCTCCTACCCGCTGATCCTCGCCAATCCCGGCAATGGCTCATCCAGATTCCTCCATACTTCACAAGCCGAAGAGCTGGCGAGTCATGGATATATCGTGGCAGTGATCGACCATACATATAACACCTTTGCAACCGAACTGCCGGACGGCCAAATCACCACCAATACCACCAAGAATCTATTCTCACCAGATGATGATTACGAGACAGGCAGAGAGAGTCGGGACCAGCTGGGCAAAGTGTTAACCAATGATGTAACGTTTACGCTGGATCAGTTACAGCTCATACAGTCCGGGCAGCTGCCGAGTCCTCTTCAGGGAAAGCTGGATCTTGCTCATATCGGAGTGTTTGGTCACTCGATCGGCGGAGCCACAGCGTACGACGCTGCTTACGATCCGCGTATCACCGTTGGTATCGATCTGGATGGAGGGCTGTATGGACTGCATGACGGCAAAAGTCTGCGCAAGCCGTTTCTGTTCATTACCTCGGAGAGCTATTTTCACCAATTACAAAGGGTAATAGAGCACCGGGTCTATACGGATGCAGAGATTGAACAGATGGGTTCTACTAGAGAGTGGGAAGAGCAGGTAGCGGAAGACAAGAAACTGGAGCTGGATCGGATGCGCGCCACGATCGCCAAAGGGGGACAGGTGCTCTATATCGCGAACACAGAGCATTTGAATTTTACCGATGTGCAGTTCGTTTCTCCGGTATTCAGCCTGCTGGGAGTTACGGGCAAGATTGCACCGGAGCGAGCGAGCACTGTGGTTAATGCCTGTATGCTGGATTTTTTTGATATGTATTTGAAAGATCGAGACGGTTCCTTGATGAAAGGAACGGATCGCCGCTTCCCGGAAGTGAAGTTGGTGACGCCGCTGCTATGAAAGAGCGGTGTCCAGTTCGGAGCATTCCTGGTACTGAATGTAGCTTAAATAAGGCGATGCTACCTTGATTTCAGTACCTCATAATCTTCACTCCGTATATATTGATCTGATTCTTTGACTTCCATCGTGATATACAGTCCCATTTCTTTATGAAATATTGCATCATTCGTATTGTCATAACCGGGCTTTTTGATATCAACCTTATATGGATTACCCTCCATGTCGGAAAATGGCCAAGATGCTCCTAAAGAATTATAGATTAGAACCGAATCCCCTCTTCTTATTACAGCATACCTATTGTCCTGGTTCTTAATAAGCTCAGCTATTGAATATGCCTCAGCGCCTTCTTCCACCAAAAGGATGGTTTTTGTGTTCATATTATAGGCTATGGCGGATGTAATATTATTTTTTTTGAAATAATTCGAAATAGCTTCATCCGCGCTGCCATATAAGTCTTCAGCTTTAATTGCCTCATCCGGATTCGTACAGGCAGTCAAAAGCACAACAGCCAAGACTAAAGTAAATAATATTCTCAATTCTTCAGCTCCTTTGCTCCAAATTTTCCAAGAGTTTATCGGTGATTCACAAAATGCTGGATATGATTGCTGCTTTTCAATGTAAGCAGTTCAGTCCGTAAGATTTCAGGATAGACTTCTAACTCTTTCAATTGATCAATAGGGAACCATTTGAAAATAAGTCTTCCATCATCTTCGACTCCATGAAATTCTTCTTCATACTTTGTGATTTCATGCCCCTCGGGAAAAGAGATTAAATAATAAAACCCAATTTCATGAAATGGCTTGCCATCGTATTCGAAGAAATCCTCATTCACAAAAAGTAATTTATCATTTTGAACTTCAATATCCAGCTCTTCTTGCAGCTCTCTCACGACAGCTTGATTTGTCGACTCATTGAATTCAACCCGCCCTCCAGGGAGGTTCCAAAAGTCATCCTTCAACGTTGTATGTAATAGAACCCGATTATCATGAATAGCAATTCCGGCGACTCTAAAATTGAACTTTGTATTTCCCTTTTCAAATGTGATCATGAGATCCGCCTCTCAGTAATTGATTGGTCATCAATTTGATACTATTCACCTGATTGATCTCGATGCCCATATTTAATTTTACATTAAAATCCAACTCACTTGCCGTTTTTGTTTTCAAAAATCACCCCTCTTTTTTTGAGTTCTGCAATAGTACAGCATAATGAGGAAAAATAGGAAGTTTTGATGCTCGAATAATAACGCTGTAAGCAGCTTTCTCATTTGCCGGTTTTCCAAATGAGTCCAGCAAATGCTTTAAATCCAAATAGAGTGCGGATTCTACAGACTTATTTAATTCAGCTTCACCCAATTGCAGCTGAGCATGGTGCTTTCTTAATAAACTAATCATTCTATTTGCTTGTTCTTCATTCAATTCCTCGCTCATAATATAATCCCATAAAGCATAAGCTTCCGGATCAATGACCATATCCCGCATTAAAGATAGATAGTATTCCATTCGTATGACTCTTTCTTCAAGACTTTTATATTGCAATGAATTCACTCCTTTATATTCAAATTAAACTTGGTATTCGTAAATTCTCATTTCCTCGTCGTTTGCAAAAGATCTCCTTTGCTGTATGCTTTTGTAGTATTGCACATAACTTTCGTATAGAGCTGACTCCAACCTATACCGAAGGACCGACTCTGTCAAATCGAGGAGATAGGCCCGCAGCAGCATATAAATTGTAATGTTAACTGACTGCCTGGATCTACTCCAATTCATTACCACTTGCATATAAATCAATATCCAAATCAGCATTTGATCTACATAGCCATAATAGACGAGGTCGATCGATCTAGATAAATCCTTTGAAGAAATGATTTGCGATCACACTTTATGTTCATGGTTCAACAGTTACTCTCTATTCAATCTTCTTCCTCATATACAAAGCTATTTCTTCGTTCGTTGTATCATTGTTTGAATATAGCGATACATCAATCCCTTCAATGCGATAATCACAATTCATATAAAAATGAATTGCAGGCACATTGGTATTTTGAGTTTCTACCGTTACTGCCCTGAAGCCTTTCTCCCTGGCCATATCATTCACCCGATTAAGCAGTAATCTCCCATAGCCTTTTCTTGTGTGTTTTTCATTGACCTGAAGATGCCAGATCATCAGTGTGTTATTCCAATTTTGCGGTTCTACAATTGCAGCTGCTATGATGCTGCCTTCACTATACAGCCCAAACGAATACCCCTGCTTTATTATTTCGTTATATTGTTTCAGATCATCTTCATTGTTCATTTCTTCTTTCACATAGGGTGAGTCCAATTGGGTTAGGTTTAGACGCATGCTGAAGAAATTCTGAGTCTCTTCTTTTACAAGCTCATATTTATGAGTCGAAATATATCCAAAATTCCCAAGTTGACGCCAGTCTTCTATAGATAGCTCTTCTATTCTGCTTAATTTCATACTATTCCTCTCCGATCGTATAGTACTAATATATTTATGCAGTAATGTATGTTAGATCAAGGCGTATGTTCCATATGTAAATATTATGTTTCCAAAGTATAGATCATCTATGAAACATCAACCTTCCTTTCACTTAATCTCCTAAATGCCGAATACTCCTTGCCCGACTTAATAAAGCCTAAAATCGCCTCGGCACATTCGGTTGGATTCAACTGTTCCGTATTTAATTCAAGATCATATTCCTTAACACGATACACTTGGTCGAACTGAGAGGTTGCCAGTCCAATGTTGCGATCTCCCCTTAGTTGTTCCCTTCTTATAAGCTCCTCTTCCGAGCACAGTACGCCTACGAACAATACGGGCTGATCAGAAAACACATCAAGACACTCGTTAAATCGGTTATCGTTGTCGATGACAGTATCTACAATTACATTCAATCCCATTTCTGAAAATAATTTAACTGTCGAATGGTACACAGAGAATATGGAGTCATCGACGATTTGCGAGACAACTTGATGATCTAATTCTATTGGAGGTTCATCCAGAAGTTTATTGTTAACAAAATTATTGTAATTATGAAAAAAATCGTCTATGGATAAATGGTGGAAATGGATCTCTTTCTGATGGATTAATTCAGTAGATATGCTGGTCTTTCCCGAACTTGAAGTTCCGTTCAGCAGCACAATGAGTCCTTGCTTCAACAGAATCACCTTCCTCTGTGCGATTGACTTGTCTGCCGACTAACGTCTCGATTCCCAACATCTTTTCACCCCTACAATCCGGTCAACAAGGCCTGCTCAATCTGATCCACAATACCATTAATCCCGATCGGTCCGTAACAGCCGATCCAGGTTACCGCATCCACGCAGTGAATATGCTGGCGCGCATGAGTATCGAGCATGTCCAGCACCTGCTGCTCGGTCGCCAATATACCGCCCTGCATCGTCCGATTGCTAAGCAGAAAATAATGACTGGCCTGCACAGCCGGAAGCCTGTCTACCGAGATATGATACGCCGTATCTGAAGTATCCGCCACAAATAACGGAATAGGCAGACCAAGATCCTGGTACAGTACGGCGCCTGTGCGATGGGCAGCCGAATGAACGCGAACGAGCGAATCGAGCGGACGGATCAGAGCCACCCTTTGCCCTGCCAATACCGGAGCCAGTTCTTCGGACAATAGCGCGGTGCGTCGATAATAATCCGCCAGGATGATTTTGGCTTCCGCCCGTTTGCCGGTCAGTTCACCGAAAAGTCCCAGAATCGTCTGCCAGCTATCGTTGCGCTTGAACATGAGGACGGGATCGATCCCGCTTAACCGTTCAAAATGCCGATCATGAACTTCGGTGCAAATGATCAGATCCGGCGCCAGTCGCTCCACGGCTGCCAGATCCGGGTACTCATACGTCCCGAGCAGCTCGGTGCCTTGCAGTCTGTCCCGAATCAACGGCGGAAACTGGATCGATGCACTTCCCGATCCGACACTTCCTGCTGGAGACAGCCCTAGCGCGAGCAGGTGATCGGCATACTGCACATCGAGTACGGCGATACGCTGCAGTGATTTCTTCGCGCGGTATTCTCCCCGCATATGGCAGACTACCAGACCTTGAGCCGAGCCGTCCGATGAAGCCGTGCGGTTGCGCAGCAAATTCTTTGTATAATCGTCATTCATTTTGGAAACACGGTCAATCCGGTAACGCAGCGGGGAAATGCCGTAATACTTTTGAATGCCCTGCTGAAATAATACATGTCGCGGTAACCGATTCGGTCGGCGATTTCCCCAATCGAATCGTCCGTATGATGCAGCATTCTCCATACGCAACTTGCTCACATACTCCATCCGCCCCAACTGCTTCTCCTGCTCAGCACCTTCTTTCTCTGTTCTTAGAGTTTTTCATGTAACTTTGTTTTATTTACAATCTACTGGTTACTTGGTACCTGGAAGAGTTCTCCGTCACTATAATATTTCTAAAATTAAGTCTATAAATACTTTGTAAAGTGTTATTGAATCCCTGCAGTGCCGAATGTATCATTTATTACTTTCTTATAGTCTGCCCATTTAAAATAAAAAGGTCCTATATCGATAGGTTTATCAGAATCTAGTTTGAAATCTCGCCATATAATTACGTCTTCTTTTCTCTCAATAAGGACTGAAATAAAACCACACTCCTCGTCTGCGCACCAAGGGCAGACTAAAATTGGATATCTGTGATACAAATAAGGATGTGCTTGTTTGAGTAAAAAGTAATCTATTATTTGCCTTTGATATTCATCACTTCCCCATCCAAGAACTGGGACCATATCATGTTCTTTCAATGTCTGATAAAGTGATTGCCCATCAATTATTAAATCAGCAAATTTGGTGTTTTTGTTGCCCTCTTGTTCAGGATCAAAGTCATTATAGCGACTTGAAGGTTTAGTTTGTAAGTGATTGATAGTTTTCATATTCCCTCCTAAATATCTTGTAAGGATTTCATCTACATTTCTGTATTCATGACTAAGCGCATGATTGAGGCTTAGTAACTGCTATTGCAACATTTATTTTTACATATTTCACCATATTATTCTACGTATTAGTTCAGAACCCACTTCCAACATGTATTCGCCCAAAGGCAGAATGACTAAAACATGAGATATGTATTATATGTTGTCTCTACCTTCTCTAGATCTGCTAATTAAACTAAACTTCTTTCGAAAATAATTGTTGTAAATTCATAACTGCGACATTAACTGATGTTTCGATATATCCTTGGATCTGTATAAACCTAAAGACATTTAGCGGTTCATTTATTGCTTGTTCTTCATATTCCATATCGCCTAACACATAGGGAACAAATTCTAATACATCATTGAACTTTACCTCATCTAGATCAATGACTTTATTCGCTTCATTATTGATTGTTTCCCTCATTTGAGTAGTAAAATCATAGTGCTCTAATAGCTTTCCATTCAGTAATTTGAAATCATCGTGGTACAGTGGATACACTCCAGGATCTGCTTCCATTCGATTTCTCAGCCAAGGCATATAAAATCCCTTCATCCACTGCTCATCTGCAATTAAATGTGCAAAATACCCAAGCACATACATGTTATTTGATTGTGAATTATATTTATCCAGAAATTCTTGATAGTCTATGTATCTTGTAAAGTTCTGATGTTCTCCTCTGTAGAAATGAGATTCATCTTTTGTAATCACAGCATCCGGAGCAATGCTGCCCAGCAAAAATGAAGTTTTATCCGCGATGTTCAATTTCTTGGCAATTTTATAACCGATAATCAGATGCATGATTCTGGATCCCATAATAAAATTCACCTCATGGTAATTTGATTTTGATCTTCATGCTCTTGCAGGCATTGCATATAATGTTTTTGTATTCACGGCTCCACGTATGTCGAGTCGTGAATATTATGTTATATGATGTCCTCTGCTTCTTGTATGGATAAGTATTTTTTGGCTTCATAAATTATTCGTTTCCTTAGTGCATCTTCATTTTGCTTCTCTCCCTCATTATCATAAATAACTCTATCTATAGCATCATTAATTTCAAGCCATACAACCAAATCGTCTGGATAATGTAATTCAACTACCTCTCTAAATATGTCACTCGCAATCTTTAGAAGATCACTTTTTTGATTTATAATCTCCTGACACATTAGAATAATATGTGCTTCTACAGTCTCTTCATCAGTGGGTCTTTTCAATCCCATTTCTTCAAGTAATTTATAAAAAAAATCTTCAAATATAAATAGACTATCGGCTTTACTCATTGACGAAAGTTTAAATAATGATTCTGATTCCACATCATTCTCAAGTAACGAAAATCCCCAATTTAAATAGTCGCTTCCTGAAGCTATATTCTTATATATTTTATAGAACAATAGATTAGTTTTAAATTTAATTAAATCCATATTAAATTCTCCTAATGCAATTTAAGGATTTCAGATAACGTTGTGGTATTCACGATCCAACGTATAATGGACCCAGAACGAATGTCCGCAGCGTGAATATTATGTTAACAGATGTCAATGACTTCCATGAATCAACTTAAGCATCACTTTTAAAAGAAACCAATTACCATACAGAGAGCTTTGTTCTAGTGTCATTATCATCAGTTACATATTTAAGTTTTTCATAATTTTTATTCAATGCGTTTTTATACAGGCTTTCAATCAAGTTTGGATCTTTGCAGTAAATAGAAACATAACTACTATCAATGATCAATAATGATAACAAACATTCACTTTCAATATACTCTTTATACGTCGTTAATTCCGTGGCATTCTTTCCAATTGGAAAAGCATTTAGATTTGCAAAAATCAGATAATATATATTATTTTCAATTATATTTTTCAGTTCTTCCCCGTTCATCCCATATATCATCTCTGGAAAAAGCGGTTCATCTAACTCCTGATTTATAACAAGATATGATTCTTCACCTCCTATATACCAATTATATGAAGATATATTTATTGGCCTCAAAATCTCTCTTAGAAAGCTACCATATTTATTTGGTATTTGAAAAGATAAACCTCTTTTCATATTTAACCGCCTTCCCGCTGATTTCTGCTAACGTTCCTGTATTCACGACTCGACGCATGTCGGGTGTCCGGCAAATGCCGGACCAAGGACGTATGTCCGCAGCGTGAATATTATGTTATACAACGATCTCACCTCTTGAATTATTTCCAAGAGGCATTGTAATTTATATCGTTTTTATATGCGTTACTATTCTTTGGTCCTTACTTTCTTTACGGGTTAAGAATTCTAATAAGCCGTCTGGGACCAACTTTATGCTTTCTTCAGTCTTAACAAAATCATTTATTGGCTTCCAAATCGCTTTGAATAATTCCTTACCTTCTATTCCTTCAAATTCTTCTCGATTGTATAGAGTGCGATCTTTAAATTCTGCTTCGTAAATAAAATCTATCTCATGTCCTATTTCTTCTACTTTAAAAATATTTTCAATTACTGCCACTAAGTTAGGTTCTTCAACTTCTTGATTCAATTCTTCTTTTATTTCTCTAACTAAAGTCACTTGGCTGTTTTCTCCAACCTCTATTGTCCCTCCAATCGGCCGATAAAATGTTGTTGAACAATCTGGAGAGATTATTTCCTGCACAAGTATTTGATCTTTATTTCTTCTAATAATCGCTAAGGCAACGGCACGTATTGGCATTAGATTTTCCTCTTTTTTGTGTTTTAGAGATTGTCGTATAACGTTCCTGTATTCACGACCCGACGCATGTCGGGTATCCGGCGACTGCCGGATCAAGGACGAATGTCCGCAGTGTGAATATTATGTTGTAAGAGGTCAGCGCCTTCTTTGAGACCCATATGCAGTTCACGTCTCGTGCAACTAAACATGCTTCTGGAGTTTGATATTACATTCTGACGTTTTTGCAGTAACGTATTCAATATAGTTTACAGACCCATTAAAGTTCAAATAGGCTTCATAACGCATGCGGATTGCAGGTAAAGTAATCATGTCTAGCACATTTTCTTTTGGAACCCACCTGCAATCGCTTGTTTCTTCAGATGTAGATAACTCTCCACCTAAAGATTTGCATACGAAATCAAACATTACTTTCGTTGGAACATCAGTCACACCGTCATACCACTTATGTATCGCTGTGTTTGACACGACACTGATTAAATGGCTAACAGTAGCATCGATTCCACTTTCCTCTTTGATTTCACGAATTACGCCATCAATCAAGTTCTCACCAACTTCAGTTATTCCACCCGGATAAACCCAACCATCGTCATGAGCTTTTACTAACAGGATGTTTCCCTTCTCGTCTTCAACAATTCCGCCAGCCGATACAATATGTGTTGGAAATGCCATTTACACAACCTCCTATTTAGATGAAATATGTTTGCCATGGTACTTATATTTTTTTCTTGAAAGTAGATGCTTGTAGATTTTGAGTTTTTGCACTGATTTCTTATAACGTTCTTGCATTCACGAACCTTCACCATTGGAAACCCGGGAGACTAAGACAGCTCTTATCTTAGTCTCCCAAGATTTTCGGCCGCGACGCGGTTAGGTGCTGCAGGGTTGTCCGCCGAATTAGCTTCCTCGAAAATGCTTCCTGCGGACCAAGGGGCGTGTGCCCCGATGCGTGAATGTGGTGTTAGATAATGTCGTCGACTCCTTGAACTGCCTACAACGATTTCTGTTATATTACTGATCTTCTTCTTTATATTCATAAAAAATAATTCTATTTCCAAATGGATCAATGACACAGCATTCTTCGCTTCCCCATGGTGTACTTTCCAATCCAGGTCTTGAAAAATTGTATTTCTTCTCAATAAGTTCCTTATGATATTCATTGATTCCTTCTAATTCAATTCTAATTGCAGCTCCCGGACTGCAATCTCCATAATGTTCACTTAAATGTAACTTTAAATCATTCTTTGATATCTGCATGTAAAGAGGTGAATTGGCCTCAAATCGGTGCTCCCAATCCACTTTGAATCCTAAGTAATCTAAATAAAATTCTCTTGTCTTAATTACATCAAAAATACGGAGTATAGGAATGATCTCCTTAAACTTCATATGCCCAACCTCCAAAATATTTTTAGAACTCGACGATTTCATCTAGCGTTCCTGTATTCACGACCCAGCGCATGCTGGGTGTCCGGCGTATGCCGGGCCAAGGACGAATGTCCGCAGCGTGAATATTATGTTATAGGATGTTACCTTCTTTTTATTCTACAAATTCTTTCCCATTTATTTTCCACAATCTTTCTAGCTTTCCTAAGTCACCAACAAAAAAGTTAATAGTACCATCTTCATTAGGACTTAAATTCACAGCATCAATTTTATTGGCTTCTCTAGAAAAGTGTGCTTTTTCTCCGTTTGAAAAATGTACTTCAAATCCATAAAGTCCATTCTCGTTTGTTAAAAGCTCAAATACTTCATACTGTGGTAACTTGAAGTATTTAGGATGTTTATTGAACCAAAGAAGCCACGACTTCCAAACGTTTAATAGTGCTTCATAAAAAGCAAATGTTCTTGTAATTAAATCATTTATATAATCTAGACTTACTGAAGAAGCAGGCCCGCCTTCAGTCCATCGATATTCTTCAGATGTTATGCAATAATCTGAATGTACGAAAGAATTACGAATCTGATCATTATAAAAAGAATCGATAATTGATGAAAACTTAGTGTCGTTTATAGAATTAGCTATTTTCTTTAGTTCTTTTATTTTCTTATTAGCACTTGGAGGAACATAAGAAAACGGGTTATTCTTTTTGCCTATATGAAGTTGAGAGAACGGTTTTATTACAAATTCTTGTCCACTTGCACATCTTAATAAGTTTGCTAACAACTCATGTATAGCTGTTATTTCTATTGCTTGGCAATACATTAAGAGGCCTACTCTGAAAGGTGTCTTTCCTTTCAGAGTATCTGAATAATTTAATATGTTGTTGTAGTCCTCAAAACCCTCCAGTAGTTCAGTGTAAGGGTCCCAATGCCCTTGATGTATACCTGTTACTCTAAGCAAGCTATAAATGAAATCAACTGGTTTTCTATTCCAAGCCTTTGAGAATAAATCCATAAGGTATTCTTTATACTCTTCTCGATATAATTCTTGCTTATTGAGCATATCTGTTCAGTCCTTAAAATGATTTAGTTTTTCAAGACTTTCCTATAACGTTCCTGTATTTACGGCCCAGCGTATACTGGGTATCCGGCGTATGCCGGATCAAGGACGTATGTCCGCAGCGTAAATATTATGTTAGCTGAAGTCTCCTTTTGTAGGATTGTCCTCTGTACTCTTTTTTTCTTGGTGAAATAATTGTACTATAGAACTAAATACCAACTTCAATATTTGTTAGGAGAATTGAACTATGATTGATCATAAGTCTTCATTTAAAGAACTATATTCTCGCCTTGGTTTAGTTGAATATCCCTTTACGATTTATACAACTGAGAATGAAAAAGATAAATTAGAGCAGTTATTTATTCAACCTTCTGATTACGCGCCTATTATAGAAAGCTTTAATCATGATCGAACAATGATGTTAGTGGGAAATCGAGGTACTGGAAAAACTGCTTTACTTTACGATTTACTTCGAAAGGAAAATGCTGAACTTTCTCTTATTTGTTCAATTGATAACTTTTCCGAGTTATCAACCAAAGTAGAATTAAGAGAGTTTTACACTTTAATTTTAAAAGCATTAACCTCGAGTGTATTTCTAAGTCTAGCCCACTATAAAAGTAAACTAAATAAACTAGGAAAAGAAGAAAAACTATTGCTTTCTTACTTGCTTAAAAATTATATAGAAAGCGTAACTAAGCGGAATTTAAGAGACAAAATTGAACAAGTGCAAACTCGAAAACTACTGCGCAGCACAAAAAAGGTTTATAATTTTTTTCGTTTCACTTTAAATTATGGAGCTACAGCAGCCACTAACTTTATTTCCGATACTATTACGTCTCACTTCTCAAAACTCCCTCCTCTAATACAAGAGGGGAAAGTTAAAGAATTTTTCCCTGAACTTTCTACTGGCATTGATGATGGATTCTTAGACATAGATGCAACTTACTCTCTTATTGAAAGATTCATTAATATAATAAAAAAAATGGGATATAAAAAGGTTATTATCACATTTGATAAATTAGATGAAGACCCTCGATTTGAGAATGATGCTGAAGGTATATCTGAATTCATAAAACCTGTAGTTACTGATAATAAATTGTTATTAAATCAAGAAGTTCAATTGATAATCTCTGTTTGGGCAGTTCCTTTTGCTTTGATTAGAGATACTGTAAGAACACAAAAACATTATTGTCCAGAAATCACTTGGAATGATTCTGACTTAACAAATGCTTTAAACCAAAGATTAAAAACTTACTCAAATGATAAAATTACCGATTTCACAAAAATTTTTGCACCAAACATCAATCCAACTACAATGAAAGAACTATTCAAATTAGCGAATTCCAATCCAAGAGATCTATGGCACATAATTAATAGAATATTTGAAGCACAATATGAAATCGACTCTGAAGCAAATTTTCTTTCTGAAGAAGCCATTGTTAAAGGTTTCACAAATTTTGTGCTTAAATTTAATTTTTACGAGTATTATCCAAAAAGAATAAATGCTCGTTCAAACACAATGGATGTCTACTCTTATGTTGCTCATTTACAAAAACTCTCAAATGAAGTTTTCACAAAGAACCAATTGAATGAACGTGCAGGTACAGGAAGTTCTACTAATAACTATGTTATTGCAATGGAAAAGATGGGTTTGATAAAAAAAGATGGGCAACAATCAGGAGCTGTGACATATAAAATTAATGATCCAAAAGTCATTTTTGCCATTAATCATGGTTTACAGATAGAAAGAAGATAGCATGACTATTGGGTGATCACTAGATCACCTTTTTATTTTAAGCTATTTCGGCTAACGTTCCTGTATTCACGACCCGGCAATGCCGGGTGTCCGGCGAACGCCGGGCCAAGGGCGTATGCCCGCAGCGTGAATATTATGTTATATGATGGATCGGGCATCTAGAGTAGCTACCACAATTTTGTTTTACTCATTGTTTTAATTGATAATCTCTAGGCATAATATCCACCTTCTAATAAATATTCTTTTGTCTCTTTATAGTGTTTGTAAACCTTACTAAATGCCCTATTGGCTTTATGCTGATGTTCTGTATCACTAATACATGATCTAATTACTCTCACTACTTCTCTTATATCAGTATCAAATGAAGTTCCCCCTGATATTAATTTCTCTAAATCTAATTCAAATAATCCTTCAAGATTTTCCGAACAATCTCCATACATATATAATGCTTTAGTGTCATTCATTTGAAGTAACTTGAATTCAATACAAAATGCCATAGAAATCATCTGCTCTTTCTTTAATTTATTGGTTTTCCGATCTTTCATATAACATTCCTGTATTCACGAACCCCGAAGGGTTGTCTGCTGAAATGCCTCCTCGAAATCCAACTGCAGACCAAGGCTCCAACAGAGCCGCAGCGTGAATATTATGTTATGCGAAGTCCTTAGCTTCATTGGACTGCTCAAGAGAATTTTCTTTTTCTGATTTTGCAATAATTGATTCTGATCTATAATCCACTGCTCTTCTAATATGTTTCTTATAAGATGCAAATGATGAGCAAATAAGATATACATAAAACACTACAATTCCAACTCCTACATACATCAATAATTCCCCAAGTAATAAGTTGGTAGAAAAAATAGAGATTTTTTTATTTATATTAGCATTATTACTTGTATAGAATCCCAACAAAAATACTATCAATGGAATCGGAGAAAGAGATTTCAATATATCTAATTTTGTTTTGCTTATTTCCGCAAAAGTTTCAGACCGTAAAGCATACTTTTCTAACTTTGCATAAGACAAATCCTCTTTTCTCAATTCACGAATGAAACTATAATGGTCCGAAGCATCTTTCGATTTTTGATAATCGATGAAGCACATAATAATAACTAGAGTCGTATAGATAGACCAAAAATTAGAAAAGAAGATTACTTCATGTATTTCAGGAAAAAAAGTCTTTCCTAAATAAGAAACTATAAGCATCAATATAATTTTAGTTATAAAATTGAAAACAGCTTTTTGCATATAAAAACTCAATGTTAATCCTCCTACAAGAATTTCGCATAACGTTTCTGTATTCACGACCCGACGCATGTCGGGTATCTGGCGAATCCTAGACCAAGGGCGTATGCCCGCAGCGTGAATATTATGTTAGGCGAGGTGCATATTTTAAAAGTTTTCATTTATATCACTTTCACTAATCATTTGAGTAAAGTTATTACGTTTTGAGGTTGTAATAGTAATTTTATAAGTAGGTGCTTCATAAACATCGGATTCTGCAATGTAAGTATTATCATCAAAGAATGTTGCTTTCACTTTATTTCCGTAAAGATCATAACCACTATTAAGCAAATATTTATGTAAATCATCGAATGAAATTTTTGTATTATAACTATATTTTTTCTTAATAAAACTATCCACTTCTGGTTTTATTAAGATATTAATAGTAAATACCAACTTGATACTTTCTCCTGACTCAATTGTAATTGGGTATTGAATATCTTTATCGTTGAAAGTCACTTTTTCAACAATATTACTATAGTAAAATGGCTTCCCATCAATTATCTGAGTAAGTTTGTGATTAATGATAGAAATTTTGTTTTTTGAATTATTTGAAACTAGAACATCATAATTTAATGGAATCAGTGCTGATCCCATTTCCTTAATGTTCAATTTTTTGTAAAAAACATTATCATCATGAGATGATTCAATGAACGCCACATCAATAATCTCCTGGTCATCTTTTTTGTCTTTCTGATATGTATAATAGAATGTGAAAATACCTAACAATATCGAAAATAATAATGCAATTGAAGAAATCTGTAGTGTTAGTTTTTCATTTTTGGTCAATTTGTTTGTTTGAGTACTTGTTCTCATATTTCTTCTTATGTTTCTTCGCATATTAGTTGGAAACTCCTTAATATGATGTTTTATGCATTTCGCCTAACGTTCCCGTATTCACGACTCGACGCATGTCGAGTGTCCGGCGTGTGCCGGACCAAGGGCGTATGCCCGCAGCGTGAATATTATGTTAGATGATGTTACTGTCTTCTTGATCTGCTTCCACTACTTATCCTTGTCTACAAAATCTCTATATTTATCATGTAGTTGTATTCCCTTTTTTATAGATTCTCCTGTTTGATGATCTACAAGATCAAGCTCAAAATTTAAATCACTATAACCATCAAGCATTTCTAATATTGAATACATGACTTCTTCTATTAATTCTGATTGAATATCTTTGAACTTGTCTGAGCTAATTACTTTCCCTATACTCTCATATTCTTTTTTGAATTCAGTCCATGACATTTTTGATTCCTTATGCAAGCATGAAGAAGATAAATCACTATAAGTTTGTTTAATATTTTCGAGCTGTTGGAAAAAATTATTTAATTTATTATCATTGGAATTCACTATAATGACTCACCTTCTCTCTATTTAATGCTTTTCAGTAATTTCATCTAACGTTCCTGTATTCACGACTCGACACATGTCGAGTGTCCAGCGAATGCTGACCCAGGGTGTATGCCCGCAGCGTGAATATTATGTTATATGATGGATCGGGCATCTAGAGTAGCTACCACAATTTTGTTTTACTCATTGTTTTAATTGATAATCTCTAGGCATAATATCCACCTTCTAATAAATATTCTTTTGTCTCTTTATAGTGTTTGTAAATCTTACTAAATGCCCTTGCCAGACCCAGGGCGTATGCCCGCAGCGTGAATACTATGTTATACGAAGCATCTAACTTCTCCGATTTAACGAAAAATCATGGGAATAAATATTTGCTCAAAGCAAATACATTCATTTGTTTATGTAACATTGATTTATCGATTTTTTGCCTTTGCTTTGTATTATCTATTGTTAGTTTCGATTTATCTAATGGTCTATATTTAACATCCCATTTTGTAGGGTTTGAAAATACCAGATATATAATAATAATCTCTCCATGAGGATTATTGATTAAAGATGTATGAATGTTGCTCCATACTTTTGTATTTACGGTTGTTTTGAGTTGGATGTATTTACTTTGCCCATCACAATGCAAAACCACATCATAACCAAACTTATCTCCTGACTTTGTCATTAAAACATCAACCTTTTTATTTCTATTTGCCAAAGCTTCCATTAATTCTGCTATGAATTTAAAAGTCGTTACACTTTCTCTATACGTTGATTCTTTATATGAATCCTTTAAACCAAACATGCTTTGTAATGTCATATAGTCCTCCGATTTTAAGATATCTATTTAGATGTTTCGTATAACGTCCACTGTATTCACGACCCGGCAATGCCGGGTGTCCGACGAATGTCGGACCCAGGGCCGAATGGCCCGCCGCGTGAATATATCGTTATATGTCGTGAAATCGACGGGCTTCGAAGCTCTTCCCGCAAACTCCAATCCAGTCTGCTTCCGTATGGAAGCGCACCTTCTTCCTTCAGTCAATCCGCATTCTCTTCTCGATGGATCAGTTTCCGGATGGAAACGTTCCTTCTTTGGTGCTTCTAAACTTCTAATCCAAGATTCGCATAGAATCAACTTCCCGTTCTCTTCGCTCTTTACCTGTCCTTGTTCTTCCGTCGTATTTCATGTTCTTATAACGTTCCTGTATTCACGACCCGACGCATGTCGGGTGTCCGGCGTATGCCGGGCCAAGGACGAATGTCCGCAGCGTGAATATTATGTTATGTGAAGTCTTGTGATATCTAGAAGTACTATCAAAATCCTTGTTCCTTCAAATAATACTTAATTCCAGCCCGATCAACATCGGAAAACCCTAGTGAATTCTGAATAAATAGATGATTGAGTTCTTTAATAGTTATCCATTGGATGTCTACTGTTTCGTCACCTGCTTTTAGCAATTCTCCGTTTGCCTTACATTTAAAATAATAACCTAATGAATCAATTGGTCCCTTAATGGTTTGATAAGCTGCAAAGGGCTTGAGACATTCAACTTCAAATTCAGAATTAATTCCAATCGTATCAATTCGTGTTTCAATTCCTTCTATTTCATAAACATCTAGTCCTGTTTCTTCTTTGACTTCTCTGATCAGAGCATGGATCAACGATTCGAAGGGTTCTATTCTACCTCCTGGAAGTTCGAACTTAAAAGAAGAGTCGGCCTTTGTTCTTCTTTGTATGACGATCTCGGTTTCTTCATTATTCAATCGTTCAATGATGGCTCTTGAGTTTACGTAGAACATCAAATCAGTCCTTTATTAGTCTTTAAAGTTCTTTATAAGCTTTTCACAAGATTTCACATAACGTTCCTGTATTCACGACCCAGCGCATGCTGGGTGTCCGGCGTATGCCGGACCAAGGACGAATGTTCGCAGCGTGAATATTATGTTATGTGATGCCACTCTCTTCTTCGAACTACTACGACAATTCTTTGACTGCATCTACTATCAGTGACACAAATCTCAATTCATTATTCTTGTTTCTGTGATCGAATTTAAAGGATCTATAAATGAAACCATCTTCAGGATTCCAGTCATTAAAATGAAACTCTCCACTTTCGTCACAGTATTCCAGTAATTTAATCTTGAATCCTGCTTCTTCGAACATGCTTGTAATAGTCTTATAGTTATGTACGATTTTATGACTTGCAGCCGGATGCTCTTTTGGACCAGGTCCACCGATCTTAACAATATTCTGGTATTCTTCATTCCTAAAAAAAGCATCCGGAACTGCACATCGAATATATCCTTCTGGTTCAAGAAAATCATAACAAATTCTTGCTGCTTCCATGCCTTCTTCATAGGACAAATGCTCCCATACATGTTCTGCAAGAATAGCTCTAATCTTTCTCGACTTAAAAATCCCTTCCCAATCAGATCGATCCAGTAGATTTAATTCTTCTTCTTGTGTTTGAATCCAGTCTGGATAGGCTTGTGCAGATGCTCCTATTATGATTTTAAGTGGCTTTGGTAATTCATCTTCATTCATTTTTATCATTTGATTATTCCTTTGCTTTCGAGTGGTTTCACATAACGTAATATTTACGAACTTCTGTAATCACTCTTATATCGCTGTATTCACGAACTTCATAAATCCCCAACCTATCGCAGTATTCTCGAATCTCTCACATAGCCTTTAAAAACCTTCCATCCGATCAAGCGGACTTTGAATATTCCCAATATTACGCTTGCTCACATGCGTGTAACGTTCCGTTGTTCGCACACTCTGATGTCCCAGCAGCTCCTGAATATAGCGAAGATCCGTTCCATTTTCCAGCAGATGGGTAGCAAAGGAATGTCTTAACGAGTGTATACTCACCTGCTTGCGAATTCCGCCTTGAATAAGCGCCTTCTCAAATACTTTCTGTGCGGATCGTTCGGTGAGATGACGTCCTGTTCGCTGTCCTGGGAATAGCCAGACGGTTGGCTTTTCTAGTTCTATGTATTGCTTTAAGACCGAAGCCGCTACTTCAGATAATAGTGTCTGGCGATCTTTTCTACCTTTCCCCTGACGAACACGAATCACATTTCGTTCATAATCACAATCTTCTATACGAAGACGCACAACCTCGCTTACTCGCAGACCTGCCGTATACGTTAGATACAGAATAGCCTGATGTTTGATATTAACAACACTTTTTAACAAATGCACTACTTCTTCCAGCGACAGCACACCTGGCAGCTTGCTTTCCTTTTTGGGACGAACGTAAGCGCTATGAGTATGAGGTTGCTGCAGCACATATCGAAAGTAGAATTGGATCGCACTGATCGCTTGATTCACATAAGCATGCGAACGATCTTTCTCGAGTAAAGATAAAGTATATTTTTGTACAGCAGTAGAGTGACTCTCTATTTCATGATTAATACTAGCAGCAACAAAACGTTGCACTTGAGAGGTATACGCTTTAATGGTTTTATTACTGTATCCTCTTGCTTTCAGTGCATTAATCAGATCTTGTTTTCGTGTAGGATTCCATGGTTCATGTTCTGGAGCAAGAGTCATTTCTCGCTCTTCTTTGTTGTGATGCTCTAACTGATCGACAAGATAGGAATCTCTCGAACTCAGTTCGTTATCGCACTTGAATGAGTCGGTTGGATAAGCTTGAAGTAATTGCACTAAGGCAGCAGGAGTATACGGAATCGTCCAGATTTTGTTCTCTGGTATCCATTTTCTGCCGGGTATCGAACGAATTCCTGCTCGCTCTTCAGCCCCATACCGTTCCAGCTGTACTCCGATTCGTTGATTGTTTAAGTAAGTCAGATAAATATCCATCATTATTGCCTCCTTATATTATCACCTGTTCCAATAATTTGGAATTGCTTTTTAATAAAAAAAAGGACTTCTAGATGATATACATCTAAAAGTCCTGATTCTTTCAGCACGTAATATTATATTTTAAAATACACTATACTACCTATCTGTTCAGTTCTAAAGGCTAGACGAATATTTCCATCATAGTTCTATTGCAATAAACAACGATTAAACTACAAGGTACACTGCCAGTGCTGCATAGATAGACGTAATCGTCGCAACAATAATAATACCACAGCCGCAACGACCAGCAAACTTGCCGGCATATAAAAAACAAAGATTCGAGACCATTTCGACTTCACCCTATTATGAAATACAATGGCTACCAAGCAGCGTATACAAATCGAATCCCCCAGCAGCATCCAGGCAAAGTTGCGAACCAACAGATCGTGATGAAATCCATAGTGCACGATACTCGCAATAACACCGAGCGACATGTACATAAACAGATATCCATAGATAATCAGTTGCCCCGCATTCTTTTCATCAGAGGGTATGTAGGTTTGAATAGATGAGTATTCAGACAATTGAGTCCTACTTTTAGATGGAACCGCGATGTTTCTTCACTGAGCATTACCGTGCGTCCGGTTGTATTCTTCCTTCACCTTCTGCATCTGGGTAAGGTGCCGCTTGGCATGCTGGCACAGGAAGTAGATATATTGGTACACGTCAATCTTGCCCAGTTGATTCACGGTCATGGTCGTTTGGTAGAGTATTCCTTCTCCATGGGACATTTCACGCAGAGCCAGTTTGCATTCGTCGAACTGATGCGCTAGCAGCGTCTTCACTTCGGGCAGCGGCATCTCTCCAGGGGGTTCCATATGTTCCGGTCTGATCCATGGGAATGATTGGTGCTGTGCAATAGCATCCAGCTGATCGAGGTTGGGTGTATAGCTTTTCAGTGCTTCTTCCAAATCCGTCTTTCGGGATAGCTCAATGGCTTTGCTCGTACCTTTGCGAATAAGGATGAGCAGAAAGTGGTTGGTCAAGGTGACATGCTCTAGAATTTGCTCGATACTCCAGCCTGTGTGGGGTTTGAACTGCAGTACATGTATCTCCTCATTGAACCAGGTATTGTACTCCAGCAGCGTCTGACTTAGCTCTCTATTGATCCTGTCAATAGTTTGCGTTATTTCCATAGTACTTTCCTCCGTATTCCGATTATTACTTTATGTATCTGTTTTTCCAGGTTCACGTGATCAATCCAGATCCTTGATGAACGCTACTATTCTATTGGCTTCCTGGAAGCCCAGCTTCTTGTGGAACTCCTGGCTGCCTTGGTTATCGAGTTCGGTGTCCGAGGCAATCTGGCTGCAGCCAAGTGACCTTGACCACTCTTCACCTGCTGCCAGCAGCCTGGTGGATATTCCTCTATGACGGAATGCGGGATCGACGTAGATGCCTTCTACATAGCCGACCGGACTGTAGTCGGAGCCTTCCACATAGTCATGACGGAGAGACATATGGATAAATCCCACACTCATCCCCTCTACGATTGCCACATATACGATATCTTTCGGAGACTCCAGTGTTTCTTCAAAGTCTGCGCTCAGCTCTGTCTCTACGTTGTCCGGCCACAGCTGCATAGCGAGGCTTGTTACTTCATTGAGATGGGATTGCCCTGCTTTGACGATAATCAATGGAAATCACCCTTTCCGGTGAATATGTTGGTCTGTATATCCCGTTCATAAGGCAAACCGTTCGATAATCATCTCTGCTGCTGCCTCTGCGTCCAGAGCGGTGTTATTGATCCTCAGGTAATTCGTCTTCTGTATCTCTCCAGGCAATGAATTCAATCGATACTGCTCATGGGTCTCGATCAGATCCTTTTCCGACCACTGGATATCACGCTTGGTTGGTTTGTGCTGCAGGCGATTTTCCGTCTTGTTGCGCTGTATCCGCTGCTCCATGTCTGCTTCGAGTTCAACGTAATAGACCGTCCCGCCTCTACTTTCAAACCGTGCAGCTACCTCTTCTATGTAATCCCAGTCACTCTGCAGATCGAATGCACATACATAGGTGAAAATCAGACCTTCCAGATCGCTCCGAGAGACTTCTTCGAAAATCTCGCGCCGGATCAGGTTCACGAGCCGTTTGCCGGAAGGAGTGCCGTAATCGAAAAATTGGGATACGAGATCGATGGACATGTGATTGTGGAACAGCTTCATATTCGTTCTGGCTGCCAGATGCTGGCCTACGGTCATTTTGCCTACTGCCTGCGGACCGAACAGGATGATGAGTCTCATGAGAATGCTCCTTCCTTTATATTATTCCTTCATTCCAGTATTCCGCTCTGGTAATATGGACATTATAAGACATGATTCCGCTCCTTTTGTTTTGTATTGGTTCTTAATATTTATGTATTTGGCTTGAATTGATTATACTCTATATTTTCCATTGCAAACACAATTTTTCATGGTAAACTAATATCTAAATGCTTACTCGCTTTATCGCTGTGAAGCGGGATTATTAGTAGTAAAAGTTACCGATAAAATGGACCGGAGGAGAATTATGACTACATTGCTGCATCAATGGAACCG
Source organism: Paenibacillus wulumuqiensis (assembly GCF_000971965.1). GTDB lineage: Bacteria > Bacillota > Bacilli > Paenibacillales > Paenibacillaceae > Saccharibacillus > Saccharibacillus wulumuqiensis. Next base: position 315,109 of record NZ_KQ040794.1, on the reverse strand, counting down.
AATAAGTCTGGTAAAACGCATCCTATTGGGGATTATCGTCGGGATTATCCTGGCTCTGGCCTTCCCGAATGCTTCTGGAATCGGCATTTTTGGCTCCCTGTTTGTATCCGCGCTCAAAGCGGTTGCGCCTATTCTGGTATTTCTCCTCGTCATGTCTGCGATCTCGCAGCACAAAAAAGGACGTCCTACGAATATGAAATCCATAATTGCATTATATGGGTTAAGCACGTTTCTGGCAGGTCTGATCGCGGTTATCGCAAGCTTTCTTTTCCCGGTCAATCTATCCCTTATCCAGAGCACAGAGGATCTATCGCCACCGGGCGGCATCGTCGACGTATTAAAAGGGCTGCTGCTCAATGTGGTCGACAATCCGGTTCATGCGCTGATGAACGCCAATTACATCGGTATTCTGGCCTGGGCAATCCTGCTCGGCGTAGCTCTAAAAAATGCCAAAGACAGTACAAAAAGCATGCTGTCCAATCTCTCGGATGCCGTCTCTCTGATCGTCAAATGGGTGATCAATCTGGCGCCACTGGGCATTATGGGGCTGGTATATGAATCCATTACAGCCAACGGTCTGGCTTCGCTGCTCGATTACGGCAAGCTGCTGCTCCTGCTGATTGGCTGCATGCTGTTCATGGCGCTGGTGATCAATCCGCTGATCGTGTACGTCAATATTCGCCGCAATCCGTATCCACTGGTGCTCAGCTGCCTGAGAGAGAGCGGGATCACTGCATTCTTCACCCGCAGCTCAGCTGCCAATATTCCGGTCAATATGAAACTGTGTGAAAAGCTGAACCTCAACCGAGATACGTATTCGGTATCCATTCCGTTAGGTGCGACGATCAATATGGCCGGCGCAGCCGTAACCATTTCGGTGCTGACACTGGCTGCCGTGCATACACTTGGTATTGAAGTCGATATCGGCACTGCCTTTATCCTGAGCCTCCTCTCTGCTGTAGCAGCTGCCGGTGCGTCTGGTGTGGCTGGCGGATCTCTGCTGCTCATCCCTCTTGCCTGCAGCCTGTTCGGGATTCCGAATGAAATTGCGATTCAGGTCGTTGGTGCCGGCTTTATTATTGGCGTACTGCAGGATTCCTGTGAAACGGCATTGAACTCTTCTTCCGATGTGCTGTTCACAGCGACCGCCGAGTATGCCAAAGAACGTAAAGAACTGGAGAATGCTTGAGTTTAATGTTTAAGATCAATTGGGAGATAGTTACGTTTTCGATTGAAATAGATAGAAGCGTATCCTGTCTATGTAAAAAAGAGACTGCGAAATGTATTCGCGGTCTCTTTTTGTTCATTTATACAGCCGCCTATGGATTAAGAAACTTTCTTTATTGATCGGTTTCTTCCTTGATTGATTTGTTCATTCCCAGAGGAGATTAGACGCTTTCTGCTGTCAGGCTGCGCTTGCTATTGAAGAACCGATTCGCGGATTTGTTGAATAGTATCAGCAGCACGATCACCAGATATACCACTCTTGGAATGATAAAATCTGCATACAGAATTAGTGCAAGGATACACCAGCCTACAATCATCCAGCGACCTGTATTTTCTCCTCTAAAAGCCAAAATGCCGCCTACAAATAACAAAAGGCCACCCAGGTAGGCTAGGATCATATTGATCATGTCAGGCGTACCACTGTAAATTATGGATTGTACCGGCAGATTGCGATTGATGGTCATGGAAATCAGAATCAGATTGAGAAATCCAATAGCCAGGACGAGTATGGAGATGATAGCGACAGGTATAGGTCTTTTGATCATGAAAATGCTCCTTTAATTGGATTTTATGTATTTCTAATCTGGTAAAATACACCTTATACGTCTTCACCTCCTGTCTTTTGCTGTACCTATAATCATACGGCTCTTACTCTGCGATTCAAATACACAGAGAAAGGAATATAGACATGTCTCAGAATCCATCATTACATGAGTTTCTTAAAATCTCCCAGCAGCGAATGCATAATCACTATCTTCCCAAGCTCCTTTACTGTATCGATCAGCTGGAACCGCATATGCTATGGAACAAGCCAACGTCTACGACCAACTCCATCGGCGGTATTACACTACATATTGTCGAGCATGTAAACAGGAATTCTATCCGATTTGCCCAGCAGGATCATCCTGGGTTTACGACAGGCATTGAAGATCATTTCCCCGATACCAACCTGTCTCCAGAAGAGCTAAAAGAACAGGTCCACAACGCTTTTGATACATTTTACAGTGTCATGAATACGCTAATCACCCGTCATTCAGACGATATCGACATGCACAGTCTGTATCACCTGGTGGAACATACCGGCTATCATCTGGGGCAGATTGTAGATCGTACCAAGATCGCTGTCAATCAATTACTTAACTTTTGCCAGGATGGTATCAATGAGAAGAATCTTAGAACTCTTATTGGAAAGCGCAGCAACATGTAATTAGGCGGTCGCTGAAGGTGCAAATATGCCAAGTACACTGAAAGCGATCGATATCCTGTTATCCCATCATATTCTGTTTGGCCCGGCCAAGGCTGCCAATGCTGGCGGAGTTGCCGTATCTGCACTGGAAATGGCGCAAAACAGCATGCGGCTGTCCTGGAGCTTCGATGAAGTCGATGGACAGCTCCGACAGATCATGCAGCGCATTTACCGGGACAGCGTAGAAGCTTCGGAAGAATACGGGTTTGAAGGCAATCTGGTCGCCGGAGCCAATATCGCCGGCTTCAAAAAAGTAGCCGATGCGATGATTATGCAGGGGATTGTCTAATACAGGAATTTGTATAGTCTGCAGCAGATCGGGAGCAGATGCTTCCGGTCTTTCTCATTTGGATAATCTGCGATAATAGGTACGTCATAAATATGACACTTTATGATGTTATGGCAGGATAAGCGAGGATATGGGAGTACTTTTCTGAATACCTCTGCTGAATCTTCCTCTTCCCTGGTCAGGCTTTCTCAGCAGAGTTCAGCTCGTCTGATCCGGTTTGGGAGCTGGGAGGCTTTGCCGTATAATGGTAAATATTACGTCGAGTGTAACTTCAAGTTGTAATTCGTTGACACATATTCGACATTAGAAAACGTGAGAGGATGAATAGACTTGACTTATACAGAAGCACTGGAACGCAAAAGCGAAATGTTGAAGAAAAACGTGGAGAACTGGATTTTGAAAGAAAACCGCAGCGGACTATCCCAGCAGGAAGCTTTTATTTACCGGCATATGATCAAGGAACTTCATCAGAACAAACAGGAACTGCATACCGCACGTGAAGAAGAATGGCACCATGAGACCTCGGAGCCAGTCCATTCGGAAATGGGTAAAACGTCAACTGCAAAAGCACATAGCATGTCATAAGGAATCGGTAACATCAAGCCGCCAGACTTTGTGGATACAAAGTTTGGCGGTTTTTGTTTTACCTTTTCATTCTGTCAGTAGAGAACTGTTGGGCGGCGGATTTATGTATTTTTCTCTGTATATTATCGAATGGTGCCTATGATCCGATATATTTACAGATAGATGTAGATACTGGATAGGTGGCATTGTCCCGATATTGGGCCGTCTTCAAGTTATAAAACAGGTTGTGATTGATCCTATCATTTGCTATGATTAGTCCTGCAATAAATTAGGTCTTATTAACTACATAAATCTCCATGTCCATAGATAATGCCTACGGACACACTCATTTTATACGAATAAGGATGTGCACAATGATGCTATTTAAAAAGCTGCTTTTACCGGCTTCCGTGATTCTCGTTCTGGCCGGCTGCGGAAATACCCAGGACACTCTGCACGCCGATCATACCGGAATCTCCTCTTCCTCATCCACCTGGAGCACTGATCAGGCAGGAGATGATGCGAATGTCGAGACCGATGATTATGCCGAGAACGACGACGATACTCGTGCTACTAATGATATTAACAATCCGGGCAGTCCGAATAGTACAGACAATACCAGTAATCCTCCAACCCGAGAGAATAGCTCGGGCACTGGCAATGTATCGACAACGGTGAAAACGACCACCTCGGTAGAGACCAGCGTTTCTGCAGGCAGCAGCACTTCGGTAGAAACGAGCACTTCCGTTGAGATGAATCATTCTTCCAATCCGTCACCAACAACTGCATCTTCTTTATCTCCTCAGGAAAAAAAAGATATTCAGCAGTATTTGCAGACTTACATGCAAGCAGGAACCTATATAGGACAACAATTGCAGAAACCAAATGAGTTGTTTGAAAATAATCAGGAGCTCACCAGCAAAGAAATGTTGGGTATTTTCCAGGAGCATGCCGATAATGTAAGTACATGCATGCAAAATTTGAAAGCCATTCCTTTTCCCAGTATTAGTGATTCCAAGGTACGTAAAGATGTAGTACAACTCCGCGATCATGTATGGAATTTGCTGGTTGTACAAAATGATATGATGCAGGAAACGATAAGTTATCTTCAAACCGATGATGAGAGCTATGCTGATCAAATTCTCGCAAATTATCAAAAATTGCAGCCACAATCTTTAACAGTTATGCAAGAAGCTGAACAACTCGCTCCGCTACTTCAATAATTTAGAAACAGACTGTCCTTTATGGGCAGTCTGTTTTACAATTCAGCTCTTTCCAGTATCCTCTTTACCGCTGCTACTATATATGTAAGCTGCTCAATTTACACATTAACCATCTTCATTTTTAAATATTGAAAGATACCACCACATCAATTTATGATGTCCTATTAATTTGGAAGGTATATCTTTAAGGCTGTGAATACTGTATTCATAAAAATATACATTATCACGGCCATAAAGCTGATAGGTTCCATCAATCGGTATTTCATTTTTGAACTTGTATAGTGCTACTACATAATTGTCTCTTAACTCTTGATTACTGGGATCCAAATCTTTCCTTGTCATATTGTCGATATTACCAATTGCTGATATTGCTTCTCTTGCCTGAATGGTAATGGGTGGTGAAGATTCCTGTGGATAAAATGCGATGGTAACCCAAATCGTTAACGATACAGCAACAACAATTTTGAAGATAGTAAACCAGCGCTTCCAATAAGGAATTAATAAACAGCCTAAAACAATGAATGTATTGATAAACAATGTTACAGGGATACTGACGATTCTGGCCAATCCGGTATACGGAAAAAATTTGATCAATAACATGGTTAATATAATTCCTGGCAGCATAAGTAATACATAATCCAATAATGGCTTAAAATTTCTCACTCTGATCCTCCTTGTTATAGTTGAAAGTCCGTAACTACACTGTTACTCGTCTTTGTTCATTCTAACTGATCCTACTTTACAGCAAATATTGGAGCATAATCTATAAATTGAATAAAAAATATAAAAATAGCCTGCAGAATCGGATCTGCAGGCTGCTTCATATCGATACACATTTATCGTTTTACTTCGTAACAACTCCAACTACCTGATCTACCAGTGCTTTGGAAGATACTGGTCCACCGAATGTCCATGTAGTACCAGCCAGTGGATACGTACGTTTTTCTTTGACAAAGTTCAGACCATTCCAGACGGAATTGTCTTTCATCGCTGCACCGAACACATCGTCATCCGGTTGGGTGATGTAGATAAAGTTGCTGTCCTGAACTTTGGACAGTGCTTCGATCCCCACTGTGGAGAAACCGTAATTCTCTAATTTATCCGACTTCCAGTCATTGATCAGTCCGATCTTCGCCAGTGTACCTGCAACAACAGAGTTATCCAGGAACATACGCAGGCTTGCTGCATTCTGGTAAGTGAACGCCTGAGTGATTACATAATGGAAATCCGACTTGCCTGCTGCTGCCAGTTTTTCCTTGGCATTGGCATAATGCTGATCCAGATCGGCCAGCACTTGTTTGGCCTGGTCTTCTTTGCCTACGGCTGTAGCGATACTGTTGAACACTTCAACCATCTTGTCATAATCATAACCGTTACCGGTATTCAGATTATACTCGATCGTCGGTGCAATCGTGTTGAGCTGATCGTAGATATCCTTGTTGCTGTCAAAGTTGGAAATGATCAGATCCGGCTTCAGCGCTGCGATAGCTTCCAGATTGGGCTCATTACGCATCCCTACATCGGTTACATCGCTGCCCAGTGCCGCTTCCGGACTCACATATAATTTGTACTGTTTATTATCTGCATTACCCACTGGCTGTACGCCGAGAGCGATCAGATCTTCGGTAAATGTCCACTCCAATGTAACGACACGCAGTGCAGGCTTGTCCAGCTTGGTCTCACCGCGATTGTGTTTGATCGTCACAGGACCTGCAGTTTCTGTTGATCCGCTGCCTGCCGATGTAGCTTCTCCTTCAGCTTTCGTATTTCCAGCTGTTCCGCAGCCTGCCAGTGCAAGCATTAGAACCAGCATAAGTGTGATTCCGCTTAAACCCTTTTTCATCGTTATAAGCTCCTCTGTATGTATCCAATTTTGGATAATGATAATCATTATCATCTATGGATTATGAGGGAGGAGGCTGCTTTTGTCAATGGTAAACGTTCTCAATTGGATAGCATTATTGGCTTTTGAAGACTGGTTCGATTTATTGCTCTCCGCGCGAATAATGCCTTGCCGCCAGACTCGACTCTCTTACAATCAATCTTGGTTCAAATTCCACGCGTTCATACTCATGATGCTCCGGTGACTGGATGCGCTTGAGCAGCAGTTCGGCGGCCAGTCTGCCCACTTCATTGCCCATAATGGATACCGAGCTGATCTGCGGAGTGGTAACTGTCGTCCACAGGTTATTATCGATACCGACAATAGCCACATCTTCGGGTACACGGACGCCCAGTTCCTTGAACCGGTTCACCAGACCAATCGCGACCATATCGTTGACCGCATAGATGGCGTCAGGCATATTTTTGAGATTATAAAAGTAATCTGCTGCCTGGCGGCCGGTCTCAAAGGTGAAATCCTCGCCAAAGTACACCAGTGACGTATCCACATGGCGGAGGGATTGTTCATAGGCCAGATAACGTTCTTCGATCTTGTCCTTGGGTGCTCCTGCATATGCAATCCGGGTACGACCGATCTGCAGCAGATGCTCCATTACGAGCCGGCCTTCCGGACGGGCCATGCCGACAATATCGGCTTTGAGATCGGGGCTGAGCTTTTTGCTGTAGTTAATGACCGATATGGGGATAGCCGACTGGTTGATCAGATTCTCCAGCGTTTTCGGATAGGCCAGCGGCATAATGACCAGCCCATCGACATGCAGCTTTTTGATCTCACGCAGGGTCTCCAGCTCCATCCGGGCATTGCCGAGCGTATTGATCTGCACGACACGATAGCCGTGCTGCTTGGCGGCCTGTTCGACCGACCAGGCAATATCGGGAATAATCGCATTGCGTATATCGGGAACAGCCAGTGCGATCTGGCGGGTTTGACGTATTTTCAAGCTCTGGGCAGACGTATTCGGAATAAAGCCCATCTCCTCCACAATCTCCAGAATGCGTGCCTTGGTCTTGGCACTGATGCCTTCGCTATCATTCAGAGCACGGGATACGGTAGCTATACCGACTCCTGCTTTTTTGGCTACATCTTCAATTGTTACTTTTTTTCTATTGGCCATGCCGGGTTATTCTCCTCTTACCGGAATCGTTTCCATTCCTTTATGAAATTTTTCATTCCTTCCATACATTATACCATAGCTGACAGGAAACAGGCTTCCTTGCTTATACGGAAAAAAGGAAATAATACGGCTTACCGTTCAGGAATAGTTTACTTTAAATTTTATCTACTAACCAGCTGATATAATAAGGATATATGAATATCAAGCGACAGCTTTATTTTTTCTTATTTCTTGTAGCATAGCGTCAGTTCCTGCCGAAACCGATTTGACAGTATGTCTATAATGTGACATCATTAATAACGGAAACGTTTCCTAAAATAGTGTATACTTATCGATAGCAACAAACTTATAATCTCATGACCTCATAAGGAGATGACTTCGATGCAAGCATTACGTTGGCATGGTGTAAAAGACTTAAGAGTGGATACGATTGAAGAACCGGCAGTACAGGAAGGCAAAGTTAAAATTAAAGTGCAATGGTGCGGAATCTGCGGTAGTGACCTCCATGAATACGCGGCAGGTCCTATTTTCATTTCCAAAGATTCTCCTCACCCGCTGACTCATGAAAAAGCACCTGTCGTGATGGGACATGAATTCTCCGGACAGGTAGTTGAAGTGGGCGAAGGTGTAACCAAGTTCAAAGAAGGCGACCGCGTAGTCGTGGAGCCGATCTTTGCATGCGGTAAATGTACAGCCTGCCGTCAGGGCAAATATAATCTGTGTGAGAAAATGGGCTTCCTCGGTCTTGCCGGCGGTGGCGGCGGATTCTCCGAATATGTATCCGCAGATGAGCATATGGTACACAAAATTCCGGATAGCGTTTCCTTTGAACAGGGGGCACTGGTTGAACCGTCTGCTGTCGCTCTGTACGCTGTTCGCGAGAGCCAGTTCAAAGTCGGCGACCGTGCTGTCGTATTCGGTGCAGGCCCTATCGGTCTGCTCGTTATCGAAGCGCTGCGTGCTTCCGGTGCAGCCGAGATCTATGCGGTCGAACTGTCTGAAGAACGCCGTAAAACAGCCGAATCCCTCGGTGCGATTGGCTTGAACCCGGCCGAAGTCGACGTGATCAAAGAAATCCACCGTCTGACCGACGGAGGCGCGGATGTAGCCTATGAAGTAACCGGCGTACCGGTTGTACTGACCCAGGCGATTGAATCGACCAAGCTGAGCGGACAGATTATGATCGTCAGCATTTTCGAGAGAGAAGCACCGATTCATCCGAACCAGATCGTTATGCAGGAACGCAATATCGCCGGTATTATCGGATATCGCAATGTATTCCCTGCTGTTATCAGCCTGATGAATCAGGGCTACTTCTCCCCTGAGAAACTTGTTACCAAACGTATCGGTCTGAGCGAGATCGTCGAAGAAGGTTTCGAAGCGCTGATGAAAGAGAAAAATCAGGTGAAAATCCTCGTATCTCCGAACAAGTGAAACCTGGAATTGTCTACACGCACCAAACTGCTGGCTAAATTATGCCAGCCAGTTCTCTCTCCTCTTTTTTAATATATAATTACTTTGAAGTCCGTTATGCGGGCTTCTTTTTTTATTTGTAATCAGACCATGATATAGTAAAAATAAATAGTCACAGCGCAATTATTCTTACTATACATAAGCTTTTATCCAAATGAATTGCATATTGTGGTATGCACTTATCGGGCTGAATGCAAAGGAGAATCAGAAATGAATGAACATGTGAAGATATTGCTGGAGGAAACGTGGAACCAGCTGGCGTCCCTCGCTTTGCGGGAAAAGCAGCGGATTGGCGAGTTTGGTCAGCGCAGTATGCTGCAGGTCGGGATTCATGATTATATCCGTGTCGGCTATCGCAAAGGCAAAAACAACTGGACGGCTGGCAATATGTTTGTGGAGATAGAGCGGCCTTTTTCCTGGAGTGATTCGGCGTATACGTGGGAGCCTGAAGTAGATGTGGAAGCGCTGACCGATGAGCAACTGCTGCAGGAGTGGCTGCCAGCTTTTCGGGACAGGCTGAAGCCGGTCTTTGAGGAAGATCGGTGGGGAGCGCAGTATTATGATTACAAGCTGGAGGTCGGTCTGTATGTGGAACGGGCGCTAACCGGCGATACGCTGCAGCATACCGAATACTGGATAAACGAGCGCAAGCGGGGTGTCCTGCGTGAGGCGCTGGATCAGTTTATTACGGATAAAGTGCAGACGCCACCTCCACGGTATCCCAAGCCGCTGGATCTGCATTTTTTCGGTCAGCTGCTGTTAAATCCGGATATTACGGAGCGCGATACGGACCGGATCATCGAGCTATGCAGCCGGATGGATACCAAGCTGCAAAGTATCCCCAAACTCCGGGCGGAATGGGATCGCGATCTGCTCTGGGCGCTGCGTACATGGGCGAATGAACAATATCTGCCCCACTATTTTAATAATAGTGACAGCTACAGTCAGGAGCATACGCTCAAGCCTACTACCGAGCGCCCTGCCGTCGATCCCAAAGAAATGGAACTGCTCCTCTATGCAGCACTGTGCATGGGACGGGAAAGCGCGGATGAACGGCAAAAGTATCTGGAATATGCAGCGCAGATCGGTTCAGATACAGCGACGCGGTATCTCAAGGAAGGCAGCGGCGACGTGGAAAGTGTGCGCAAAAACGCTTATATCGTCGGTAAAGCGAATGATATTTTACAGCTGATCGAGATCAAGCTGCTGACCGAAGATGAAGCGGCTTACCGGGAAGCACTCACCTATATTTGTGATCTGGTGCGCCAGGGTTTCCCGCGCGAATACAAGCTCAAGCTGGGCAGTAAGTCCAAGCTGCTGCTACCTGTAAAAGGACTGGCCAAATCACCATTACACCGCTTTTTCGCCGGGGCATTGCAGTATGATAATCTACACCCGATAATCGCTGATTATGCGAAGCTGGTGATGAAAGAGTTCTCCTGGTACAACGATGTGGAACCCGGCGAGAAATCCGTTATGCCGGGAACGTATGGGGTTCTCGGACTGGGGCTGTACAGCACTGAATATTTCCCGCTGCTGACCGAGTATATGCAGCTGGTCGATACCGAGCACCAGATGGCTCACAACAGCTATATTCAGGCCTTTGTCGAGACCCATGGGCTGGAGCCGCAGCTGGTACCTGTCCTGACTGCAATTCTGCTGGGCAGCGGACAGTCGGCACGTCCAGTCAAAGGTCTGGCGGACCACTGGAATACACCAGAGCTGATCATGGCTCTGGATGAACAGCTGGCTGCTCTGGAAGACTATCAGCGCGAACAGCTGCTGTATTTGATTTGCGGCAGTGAGAGCAAGCAAAAGAAATTCCTGCAGCAGGCCAACCAGCTGCGAGCACAAAAATGATTCTTTAGTATAGACGGCTAGATGGCTGCAGGTCGTATCCTGCATCTATATGCTATATTCTGTATGCTGCTCTGCAGGAGATCCAACGCATAATTATTTTATAATAAAAAGCTGCCAATGCGATCATGGCAGCCAGCAAGCCCGGGCAATCGGGCTTTTTTATATGTTATTCGATCTCTTCATCTTCAGCGTATTCTGTCAATGCATCCAAAAATGCCTGGATATTGTCCGCGATCGGCGCTACATTCTCTTCCAGCATCTGCTGGGCCTGCTCCGGTGTATCCGTCATTTCCACAGCATCCTCGCGGACGACTGCTTCGTCATGATCCATCAGCAGCACACGAGGTTCGTCAGAATGATGCCGGTAATCCAGCAAATAATTATTGCCGCTGCTGACACTCCAGGCAAATGGAATCAAATGTTCCGGATCGGGATTGCATTCATCGACAAGCTCCTGATTGGTAGTAATAAAATGCTCATCCAGCATCATGAACTGGATTTCCCAGTCTATGAACCCTGCTGCTGTTGTAAAATTATAAGCTTGCTGGCCTGCCCGGTCTGCAAAGTCCAGATAGGCCTGCGGAAAGCGGATCTGATAATGCTGTTCAATCTGCTGTACAGCTTCATTTTTCATAGGAATGATCCTTTCTGTAACGTAATAAGTGGTCCCATGTATACAAGCTAATTCATATGGCCCCGTTCATGGCTGGTAGTTGATCGGTGTTCATGCAAAGCCGTCCATTTCCGTTCATCCTATTCTGCTCAGCTCTTATCCAGTACGATCTGCCATGCTTCCATAACGGATACTGGCTGCTTGCTGCTGGTCTCTCCGCCTCCTTCGGCCGTCCATAGCGGCGGATAGTAGGCAAATACCTGCCCGCTCTCCAACTGCTCAGTCTGCTGCTTCCAGTCCTGCCAGCGGAAAGTCTCGTAAAACTGCTGCAGATCGCCTACGGCCAGCCAGTTGATGAATCCGGAATACGCGAGTTCGGTCGATTCCCATTCCAGTGTATCCGGGGCGAAATAACAGATTTGCCCATCGCCCGTATCCAGTGCGAAGAATCCGCCTGCCGCGTCGTAAGCGACCACCAGTTTGCCAGCCAGCGTCTTCACCGTCAGCTGATCCTGCAGTCCATTCCATGAACACAGATTACCATAGATCCTTTCCGCTCCTGCACCCAGCAGCGTAATCCATCCATGATCCAGTCGAATACCACCTGCTTCATAGGCGATAGCGCCCAGGTAGGAGCGCGTGCTCACCTGCAGACGACGCAGCGTCTCCTCTCCATCTCTGCGGTCAGCAGGCAAAATCTCATATGTATGATTTCCTTTTTCCAGTAATTGCACGATCTCATCCCAGGCATGATTGTCCCGGTCGATCAATTGCTCTGCGGATAATATAGACATCGTTGACACCCCTTTATATCGATTTCCCAATAACGCTGCACATATCTCTGTACATAGATGTAAGTATATCAGACCTGTGGAAGTTTAATCCATTTAGTGAAAGAACGGCTTATCGCTGGTCACTCCATCTGTGTGTGAAAAGCATGCCAATACCTGCTAACCCGGTGTTATACTGGACACAGCGGTACGAATAATATTGGGTATCCATTTAACATACCGGAAGGAATGGGCATGATGACTGACTTTACCGCACTACATACTGCTTTGACTTCATTTATCGAACAACAGGATCGTTATAACGAGGCATATGGATTGTTTCCGGATACGTATATCCGCAGCTACCCACAGCGAACTGATTGCGAAGTCGATGAGCGAATCCTTCTTTCCCCTGAGCTTGAATATCTGTACAGTCATTATGAGATGCTGGACGAAAAGGCTGCCGGGACGCTGAAGCTGAAAAACGCATCCGTACTGATCGGAGACGGCATTTTATTGTCTTTTGCGGCACCGGAGCATCTGTATCGTCAGCAGCTGGGCTACCGCTGGATCGGCGATCCCGCTTCACCGCAGGAATCTGCCGATTGGCCGCCGCATCATGTAGTCATCGCAGTGTACAATGATGATCCGATTATCGTCGATACCAGCCAACCGGGGTCTGCGGTATATGCAGCCTTTGAAGGTGGTGATCCCGAACCGATTGCAGCATCACTCGCTGACTTTTTCAAAGCTCTGGCGATTATGATTGAAGGAGCTTTTCACTGGCAGGGAGAGATTATGGATGAAAAGACCGAAGAGGTCAAAGCCGGCTATATGGAGAGTATCCAGCCCCGGCTGCAGGAGCTGCTGGGCGAGACATTCATGCATCATCTGCTCGTATATCTGTCCCTGCGCTGGTAAATGGCCGGGAACAGCTGATCATTTATAAAAAGGAGAAATGACGATGATCTATGTAGCTTTGCTGCGCGGGATTAATGTAGGCGGGAATAACAAAATCAATATGAAGCTGCTGCAAACTACCTTTGAACAGGCAGGCATGACGCAGGTCACGACGTATATTAACTCCGGCAATATTATTTTTGCCAGTGAGCAGCGGCCTCATCAGGAACTGGCTGCAGCACTTGAGCAGGCGATTGCGGCGGATTTCCAGCTGGATATTCCGGTGATGGTACGCAGTCTGCCCGAGATTGAATCTGTTATGGCCGCTCTGCCGGAACACTGGACCAATGATGAGCAGATGAAGAGCGATGTGCTGTTTCTGTGGGATGAGATTAATGAACCGTCTGTGCTGGAGAAGATCCCGCTGAAGTCGGATATGGGTACTCTTCTGTATGTGCCGGGTGCTGTGCTGATATCCGTGCCAAGGGAAAATGTTACGCGCAGCGGTATGAACAAGCTGGCGGCATCGAAGCTATACCGGTATATGACGGTGCGCAATGTGAATACGACCCGCCAGATTTATCAGCGGATGCTGGCAGCAAGCGAAATGCAGACCTTGTAAACGCATCGTCCATCAGCTGTGCTGCCTGCTTCTTTATTTGTTAACTATCACTATTTGACGGCAGAAATCAAAAAAACTTATGGTAAAGATACTATTATCCATTTTCAATCAGGGGCAAAATACGAATACGCCGCTACGCTGGAAGGCGCAGGCACATTCGTCCCGGTCAGCGGCTGCCAGTCGATTCTGCAGATGGGCGGACAGCAAATTACATATACCCCATCCGCATTGACGGATGAAACCGCACTGATTCTGATAGAAGTCTACAAATAAAAAGAAACGTTCAAAGTACGGGCTATTAGGCGCGGATTTTTTGGCGGGTTGCAGCCGCTGGCCGAGTCGTTTGGTGTAGAAATTGAGAGCAGTGATCCAGCAGCTGAATACCAGGCAGGACCCGGACGATAAATAACCGGGTCCTGTTTTGATTTGCCATGTACTCTATTATTCTATTCAAAAGGAAACTCGTCCCACCAGTTGGTTCTTCCCTGCTCACGCTCTTCCAGCGCATCCTTTTTGCCGTACTGCCTCAGTAACTGGCGGAACTGCTTCATCATGCGCGGCGTCTTCAGCTTGGCATATACGCGCTCTAGGCTGGGATTGCGCAGCAGCGGTTCATACGCGTCCACCTTCATCTCCCAGGCTTCCCGGTGGGTGAATTCGATCAATGCAGGCGCATGCTCCAGCATATGGATATCCCGCAGCCCTTTCATATTTTCCAGTGCAATCTTGCGCAGCATACTCAGACGGTCCAGGGAGGGAAGCTGCCGGATATGCGGCAGCGCCTGCAGGAAAAGGTACTGCAGACCGGTCAGTGAGGCAATCACCGAGATGTCCTCCAGCCCCTTGATCTGGGACAACTGCAAATATTCGATAGAATCGTTATCTGTCAGTGCATTCAGATTCCGGATGCCGCCGAGCCGAATAGTCAGCTGGCGCAGCTCATGCAGTGGCTGGAGCATCTCCAGATCCGGTACCGTTATCGATTGCAGGGTGAGCTGCTGCAGACGGGACAGCCCGCTGATCACCTCGAGATGCTTGTGATGTCCATCGATATACAGACTGTGCAGCTGGTGGAATCGTGCCAGCACCTGCAGATCGGGCTTACGGGAGGTTGTCCGGCCAATATGCAGATGGGTCAGGGTGGAAGGAACCTGCTCCAGTATATCCAGTTTGGTGAGCCTGATTAGTGACAGCTGCAGATGATCCAGCCTGCCAAGCGTATTCAGTGCATCCAGATTTCGCACCTCTCCCTCACATTCCAGAGACAGCCTGCGTAGCTCCGGCAGCCATTTCAAGAATTCCAGATTACATACCGAATCATAAAATCCATAGATGCGCAGCAGTACATCCTGACGTACTGCCAGCAGATGGGTATTCAGCAGTTTCCAGCTGTCCGGTTCCAGCGCTTCCGCAAACTGGATCGTACGGATGCTGCTGTTACGGACGATCTGCTCTACTTCTGCCTTTGTCAGTGATTGTTCAATCTGAATGGTGTCCTGGTGGATCATCTGATACATAAAGTTCCTCCATTATTGTCATCGCCCATCTGGCTGCTATTCCTTCTTTTTTAAAAGACGACCGAATTCACAGCTGCCTGTGCCGTCCGCAGCAAAGCAGCATACAGACGTGCCGAAATCTGCTCATATTCCTCACTCTTGCCGTGTTCATACGCTGAATAAGGCGGTTCATCATTCCATGAACCCATTGCACCGAACACCCATGTTTTGTACACGGCATTAAGCAGCCGCCTCGCTTCATCGCTGTATACGTCCGGCAGTTCAAATGCCAGCCTCGGAGCAGATGCCCCGTCCAGAATCGCAATCCCGGGATCAAAAAAATTCTGCTTCCAGAAAGACTGCTGTATCGCTTCGGCCAGCGCAGCAATCTGCTGCAGCACTTCCCTGAACTGCATTTCCACTTCGCTCAAAGGCAGAAACGTCCGTTCGGACGGCTGTCCCAGCTCCTGTTCCTGCTCGGTATACGTAATATTCCAGCGCACCGATGAACGGAATTGCCTGCTCTCCCAATGCGGAATCCAGATCCGGTTCTGCTGTGCGCCGAGTGTAATGATCCCTGCTCTCGCACCGCCGCCTGCGAATCCGCTCGTCTGCCATTTCTCTTCCGGCTGGCTGCCGCTGACCATCATGAGCCGCTGACAGCCAATGCTGCGCAGATAGGCCAGCCAACCGGGCCAGTCCCAGCTCTGCGATCCGTCCGTGAAGGTAACATGAACGCTGTCCGTATGCTGCAGTTCCTTGCTCGACGCATCGGTTCCATGGATCAGATAACCGTTGCCCAGCGATGTAATCAGCAGCTGCTGATGAATCTCTCCATTCATTATTGAAGCCCCCATTGTCCAAAATAATCGGCAACCGCATCGGCATCATATCGATCCTGACCTTCCCAGCCTGCGACCGATACAAAATCGCTGTAATGTCCTCTGCCAAGGCGTAGTGTATCACGTGGCACCAATATACCGGCATAACCGCATATTTCCATCAATTGATCACGTTCATTTTTACTGGAGGGCAGCCAATCTTTCCAGCGCTTCTCCAGTTGGCGTGCGCCTTCATTCGGTACACAATCCTGTACCTGCGCCAGCAGCTGCCGGAAGATCTCCACATCCTCTGCTCCGGCAGTGACGGGCTGCTCACGGCTGAACAATTCTAGATCCAGCCAGCAGTACAGCAGCCAGTTCAGTCGCACACCGCCCCATTTGATCCGCTCAAATTGAAGTACGTTCAGATCTGCATTCGTATAGTTGTCATCCGTCATCAATCCGCAGAAATTACAGTCCCCACAGCTGCTTGTGTTGGCATGAACCGCTCGGCGTTGTTCATACGTATGCAGCGGCAATTCCGCAGTCAGTGCCCAGCTGCTCAGGGCGCTGCGCAGATGTATTTTACGGGTGGAGAGACTGTGCAGGAATGCTTCACTGACCTGCTCTCTCGTAATACGCTGATGCAGTTCATGCAGGCGCTCAATCAGTTCATCATGGGTAATGGTCACCGGATCGAACATGACTCCCTGACTGCGTGCATATTCAAAGTCTTCACCTGCCAGCACTGGAGGTCCGGGTTTCCAGCCGCCGGTCTGCCAGAATGTCCTGATCAGTATTTGTTTGGCTTTTTTGTCCATATGCTCCTCCCTGTCGGTCCTCTCCTGGTATCCATTCTCTCCATCTGCTGCCGACATTCAGGGGAACTAGGTGTCTGTACGGACATGGTCCCAGTCCTGCCCCAGATAGCCGGTCAGCCAGTTCAGCGCATAATGACGCTCATACACCACACCTGCATCCAGACCGCCTGGAACCGGACGCTGATGAACACGGCTGTCCACGCAGGCCCAGTCATATCGGTAAATCAAATCGGCTGCATCCAGAATCTCCGCCGCTTCACGCAGACGGGAACCCTCACGGAAAGCAGCAAAGCTGTCAAACTGCTGGAGGATTCCGACCGTCCGAGCCACATCACAGATCTCTGTCGGTTCGCCCAGCGTATCGACATGGCCGAGCGCCCACAGCATTACCCACAGCGCTTCATAACGCCAGGAAAAGCGGGCCGCCGCCTCCTGTCCCGGCTGGTCCTGCTCAATGAATGCCTGCTCTTCCGGAGTGAAAAAGCGATTGGCATCATACTGCCGGATAATCCGGTTGATCAACTCCCGTGTCATTTCTGTCGTCTCGCCGGCACCGACGCATTCTCCTTTGACAGCGGTGATACAGATCGCCACCGCGCGCGCTGCCACTTCATCCCGTGTCCGAAGCCCGTCTGCCAGCTCATCTCCCAGTAAGGCCGGAAGCGTTGCATTCACCGGTATACAGCGGCTCTCCAGCCATTGGTTCGAACGCTGCTTGCGGATTTCACCCGATGGTGTGATCCGGAATTCATCATGCAGATAGCTCGTATGCGCAGTAACGGTATAATCTTCTACTCCCGAACGGCCTTCGGCATCCAGCAGCAATCGTCCCTGCCCATCCAGCAGCTGACCCCCGCCCCAGAACAGCACTCCATCCAGCGAACGGACAATCTGCAGCAGCTCCTCGAAAAAGGCTTCCGAAATATCTTCTTCGGTCTCGATGCCGATCACCATGTTGAATGTGCTGATTTTGAGCAGTACCTTTTGCTGCAATTCCTTGTTCACTGCCGGTACCTGATAGAAAAATCCGCCCATCCCATCAATCATGGCGCTGAACTGTGCAGGCTCGGTCCGGCTTGTCATCATATTGAATCCTTTTCTGGATTTCTTGTGAAACAATCCGCCTTGAACCACTTCGATATGTGTCAGATCCTGCTTAACGGTTATTTTTTGATCCTTGTACAGTGTACGTATAATTTCTTCCAGCTGCTGCAGGTGCGGAATAGAGCTGTAAATGGCTGCATTTTTCATTATATATCCTCCTGTTATCCTGTTGTGCCGCGTCTGATTTGGCAGCACGCCTGCTTCCAATTCTGGCCTGTGGGATGATCCACAGTCAAGTTCATGACCGATCTATACATACTTTGTACTGGTTCAATTATCATCTTTGGTACAGATTTGACCTGCGCTTAACTCACCGCTAACACTACAGCACTATACTGACCATTATAGCTGCTATATGACATTTAACGCTCTATCAGTCCCTTCAAATTCACAGTACTCAAAGGATGGTTAGTCTTATGGGAATTCACGCCTATTTCCGTTCACTGGATGATCTGGAACGGATTATCCGCTGCCCGGGCAAATTTAAATTTGAACAGCACAGCGTATCCGCGCACTCCTGGAAAGTCGTTCAGTACGCCAAAACGCTGGCCGATATCGAAGAGATGCACGGAGTTACTATAGACTGGAAAAAGCTCTATGAAATTACGAGCAGTCATGACTATGGCGAGATTTTTATCGGTGATATCAAGACGCCGGTCAAGCATTCTTCCCTGGAGCTTCGTTCCCTGCTGCAAAAAGTCGAGGAAGGCATGATCGAACATTTTATCGAGGAAAATATCCCGGATGACTTCAAGCCCATTTTCCGCAAACAGCTGCATGAAGGCAAGGACGATTCTGTCGAAGGCATGATCCTGCAGGTCGCCGACAAAATGGATCAGGTGTACGAAGCGTTCTCCGAGCTGCAGCGCGGCAATACGGAAAAAGAATTTATCGCCATGTACCGCAATGCCCTGGTCAAGATCAAACATGTCGATCTACACTGTGTCGACTATTTCCTGGAAAACATTTTGCCGGATATGGTTCATGAAGGTACCTTTTCCACGATTGATATCAAGCGGATTACGGAAGAAGCACTCGCACTTTAAGCCATGTTTCGTTCCGCTTGGATGGGCTTAAGCTCAGAACCCGTATGTACTCCCTACTCCCCGTGTTACTCCGTTACAATCTCACCATACTGTATCCTGCTGCATCTTCCTGCTGATTCTGACCGGACATATCGTTCTGGCCAGGTGCGGGCAGATGTATTTTTTATTCTCTTTTCCTTTGCAGGCTGCGTATACACGTATTTCTGCCGTAAATGACATTTTTGTCACGTATAATCGCCCAAATCCCCATCGACTGCTTCTTTCTTTCACTATTTTTTATAATTTTTAGATGATTTCAGATATAAATGTTACAAATCACTTAACTTATTGACGAATCGTGTCGATATAGATAGTAGTTCTAAATACCCTATTTACACATCAAAACTATTACTTTTAGACTGGAAAACAAACATTTACCTATTATCCACATGATTGACATTCTAAATACAATTTCCACACCTATTCAGCACTGCTGTATTACAAAAGGGGACTTTCGGCAATTGACCGGACTTCCACCCATCCAGAGGAGGAATTATTATGATGACGCAAAATCGCAGAAAAACACCATTCCGTTATGTATTGAAAGAACCTGTACCGTTCGAACTCCATATCCTGCAGATCAATAGTCAATCCGTAAAGTCCAAGCCCCTCCAGGCGCTGCTGCTGGACCTGAGCAGTTCCGGCTGCCGACTCTCATTGCCTGTAGATGTTCAGGCTGATCATCAGGAGATTCGTGTCAGCATTCATATGCTGCTGCATGAAGAGCCTCTGTATCTGGAAGGCACCCTGAAATGGAACCGTACCGAATCCGGACGCTACCATTACGGAGTACAGATCGAATTCCCGCCGAATGGACGCGATCAGCTGCTGCGTGAACTGCGCATTCTGGCCAGTAAAAACAAAATCATCATCACCTGATCCATTCAGCTATTTTACTGTTCTGTGCTCCCTTAGTTCCCTTCAATTTAGACAGGTATCCGGTGATGACATGATGTATGACTGTCAGGTTTACTTGAAAAGACACTATCGTAAGCAAACAATAAAGCAGCAGTTTTCTGCATAGTTATACGGTAGTGTAGGATAGAGACGATGGGCGAGACGAAGAGTAAAGCAGCTGTAATTATCGGTGGTAGCAGCGGACGGGGACAGTCTGCAGCTTTGGAACTACGTTCCTATCAGTATTGTCGATATCATCCGCAAAAGCCCGGTCACCCTGTAAAGCACTCCTTTTCCAATGAACATTCTCCCCCTTGCCGGGTACATGAATGAGCATGGCAGGAGTGATTTTCAGGGCTGCCGGGCTTTTAATTTGGTGCAGAATTGGTATTATACTTGCTGCTTTCATGACTGTTCTTTTGTACGCTCAGCCGCAGATCACGCTTTTTCTCTTATCCGCTCTGCTCATCCGGTAACATACGCAGCCGCTTGATATCGCTCATCGGCGGCAGCCCGAATAAACGGGCGTACTCCCGGCTGAACTGGGAAGGACTCTCATAGCCAACCCGGTAACCGACCTCCGCTGCATCTGCCGCTTCGGACAGCAGCATACGACGTGCTTCCTGAAGACGTACCTGCTTTTGATATTGCAGCGGACTCATACCGGTCACTTCCTTGAAATAACGATGAAGCGACGAACTGCTCATATTGACTGCTGATGCCAGTTCTTCGATACGCAGCGGCTGTTCATACTGCTCCTTGATCCGTTTGACGACTCCGGCAATACGAGCAGTGCTGCTGCCGGTGACAGCCAGCTGCCGCAGTACATCTCCCTGTTCATCCTGCAAAAGACGATACAGAATCTCACGGATCACGAGTGGTGCCAGCGCATCAATATAATCCGGCGTCTCCAGCAGCCGTACCAGCCGCAGCATCGCATCCGTCAGTCCCAGATCCGTCCGGCTCACGCAGAGAGCACGTCTCGCCGGAGCTGCTGCAGGCTGAAGCTCCGACTCCTGGACCAGATCCAGAATCTGTGCCGGATCGATATTTAGCCGTGCCGCCAGATAGGGACGGTCTGGCAGTGCTTCAATCACCTGCCCCGAGATTGGCAGATCCACAGATACCAGAAAATAATCTGCCGGTCCGTATTCATAACTCTCCTGTCCAAGCATAACCTGCTTGCGCCCCTGAGCAACCAGGCAAATCGCCGGTTCATAGATCATATGCAGCGGTGCAGTGACCTCGGTATTACGAACCAGACTGAGCGCCGGAATCCGGGTTGCCTGAATGCCCTCCCGCTCGGCAAACTTTCCAATCTCACCAGCCAGCTCCTGCAGACGGTCACGGATTCGCTGGCCTGTATCCATTATGGTCATAAGATTTCCCTCCAGCTTGTGGCAGTTTAATTTGATTCCTACTTTAACCAATTTGCGAGGATCAGGCAAGAACGTGGGGTGATCTTTCTACCTCCCTGTGGTTGGGCAGGTCCATAATAAAGACATCAGCAAGCGGCAGTCCGCATCGCCTTTATCATTCTTCAGATAGGGATGACGATGGCGCAGATAAAGACATATCCACGCCGCTTCAACGATATACCACCGCGAGAGGAGAATCTGCAAATGAACAAACAATCGGTATCCCTTCACCCTTATGCAGGCATGTGGGTCACCGCAGACGGTCATATCCGTCACGAGTTACTACCGAACGGACGCTATGATGAAGCAAGAGGCTCTGTTCAAAGTGCCTACGTGGGCAGCTATGTCATTACCGGTCATCATATCGACTATGTGGATGATACGGGATTTACAGCAGATGGGGAATTTCGGGAAGATGTTCTTTACCATGCAGGCATGATTCTTTACCGGGAACGTCCGGAATAAAAATATACATTCAGGAGGAATACCAATGTCTACCATTAACGGAAAAGTCGTCGTTATTACAGGTGCAAGCAGTGGTATCGGAGAAGCAGCTGCCCGGCTGCTCGCTGCAAAAGGAGCCCATGTTGTTATGGGAGCACGGCGTACCGAGCGGCTGCAAAGCATTGCTGCCGATATTCAGGCTGCCGGCGGATCTGCTGCCTACCACCAGCTGGATGTAACCCAGCTGGAAGATATGCAGGCATTTATCGAATTTGCTGTTCATACCTTCGGTCATGTGGATGTGCTATTGAATAATGCAGGTGTTATGCCGCTGTCACTTCTTGAAGAGAACAAGATCGACGAATGGAACCGCATGATTGATGTCAATATCCGTGGTGTACTGCATGGGATTGCTGCCGGACTGCCGCTCATGAAGGAGCAGGAAAAGGGACATTTTATCAATATCGCTTCGATCGGAGCTTACAGCGTGACCCCTACGGCGGCTGTCTACTGTGCGAGCAAGTATGCGGTCAAAGCTATTACAGACGGACTGCGCATGGAGACCGATGGACGTATCCGGGTAACACTGATATCTCCGGGCGTTACGGAATCTGAATTAGCCGACAGCATTTCCGACGAACACGCCCGCCAGGCGATGCAGGAATATCGCAGCGTCGCGATCCCTGCTTCCGCTATTGCAAATGCCATTCTGTATGCGATTGAGCAGCCGGATGAAGTCGATGTGAGCGAGATGATCATCCGGCCGGCTGCCAGTGTTCACTAACTCATTCGTGCAGTTCAACAGCCGGTAGAGCTCAACAGCTAACGTAGTTCACCAGCCAGTTCAGTTCATCGGTCAGTTCAGTTCAACAGTCAGCGCAGTTGACCAACTCCTTATCACAATAACCGAAAATGATACCACATCATAAAAAGCCCCTGATTCAGAATCGGGGCTTTTTCATCTTATATTCATCTGGCCCATCTACAGACAAATTCGGTTCAATAGCGATAGGCTCCGGCATGAGAACGCTTGGGGCCACGTTCCTTAAAGGCACGGATAAAACGGGCCGGGTCTTGCCGGATGGTGTAGGAAAATACACCTTTGCTCGTGTGTAAATAAAATAATCCTTCTCCTGCACCCAGTCTGCGATAAGACATATCGAATATATCACACAGTGGAAATTCCCTGCGGTGGGTAACCAGACGATCCTCATACAGCACCATTTCTCGTTCGTCAGTCAGGTATTTCTGTTCACGACCAGTAATCTCACGCTCTATTTTGTAATAAGGCTGTACGGCGATCTGCTTCACTGCAACCCCTGCCTTCCCCTTCGAGTATTCAGCGCAAGTGGAGCATAACGGAATAACTACGCTGACGGATATTGTTGTTTTGGCATTACGCCTTAATTTATATCGTCTTATTACCCATTATTCGGCCGAAATGTCGGAGCAGATGAGGTTTTAGCAAATAAAAATGGCAATATTACCTATTTTTTACACAAAAGCCGATTTAAAGAGGTTCATTTTACATATACATTACAAAATATCCTGTTTTGGAATCTTTCCTCTTTGGAATACATGTATTTCTTATATACACCTTATATACATTCAGGTCGTCTGACGTGCGATCAGCTTATACTGCAGCTGTGCCGGCTCCATCTGCTGCTTGCCCAGTACCGCCCACAGCCGGTAAAAGGCATGGGTCGCCTGCTCGGCGATCGGATTGTAGATTGTAGTAATGCCAAGCGTATCAGCCAGCTCCGTATCATCAAAGCCGACAATCGCCAGTTGCCTTGGGATCTGAAGACCCAGCTTGTTCGCTGCAGACTGGATGCCAATTGCCACGTAATCGTTGGCACACAGGACTGCCTGGGGCATCTCGGGACCGGCAGTAAGCTGCTGCAGCACCTTTGTACCGTCTGTAGGTGTAAATACGGAATAATGATACCAGTCGGTCCGCACAGGCAGTCCGCGGCTCTGCATAAATTGTTCATAAGCTTCGCGCCGACTCTGTGTATTCAGACTCTCGATCCGACCGAATAAATTGGCAATCCGGGTATAACCTCTGGCCACCAGATGCTCCAGCGCCAGGCGGTAACCTTCCCCCTGATCCATTGCTATAGATGGAATCTCGCCGCTATCCATCCGCTGCCAGGAGACGATCGGCCCATACTCGCAGTATGCCTTCAGCACACGCGGTTTATTGACACAGGTAACAATGACCAAGCCGTCCACCCGTTTGCTGCGTAAATCTTCAAAGGCACGCAGTTCATTTTCCTTGTCCCCGCGCGTCGTATATATAATAGTCTGAAATCCATAATCCATGGCGATATCGACAAATTGATTGAGAAAAGAAAGTACCACTTCACTCGTACTCGCCATTACGATGCCAATCTGATTCGTCTGTCCTGTCGACAGGGAGACTGCATTCCGGTTAGGCACATAGTTGAGCTGCTTCATGATGGCGGTAATTTTCTCTCTCGCCTCCGGACTAACATGACGCGAATGATTGATGACCCGGGATACGGTCGCTCTGGAATAGCCGGATAATTTCATGATTTCATCGAATTTGGACATCGGACTTCCCCTTTTACTTCTGAATAAATAAAATGCATCGCCTACCCGCTAAGCCCGCATGCAAGGAATACGGCTGATACCGAACAATGATAATATTTCCCATTAAAATTGCAGGTTGACATGTAACCCGTTACAACGATTACGCTTGAAGGGCAGTGCTGCTATCAGTGTAGCACAAAAATCAGAAATGAATGGAGTGCTGAACATGAGTAACTCTCAAAATACCCCGCTGAACTTCCCGCCGGGATTCCTATGGGGCGGCGCGATTGCTGCCAACCAGGCCGAAGGTGCTTTTGACCAATACGGCAAAGGCTGGTCTACCCAGGATGTGGCCCCCAAAGGCGTAACCGGCCCGATCACCGAAGTTCCTACCGAAGACAATATGAAGCTGGTCGGCATCGACTTTTACCATCGTTATAAGGAAGATGTGAAGCTGTTTGCCGAAATGGGCTTCAAAGTATTCCGTACCTCGATCGCCTGGTCCCGGATTTTCCCAAAAGGCGATGAACTGGAACCGAACGAACAAGGGCTGCAATTTTACGATGATCTGTTCGACGAATGTCTCAAATACGGCATTCAGCCGCTCGTCACCCTGTCTCACTACGAGACACCGTTGCATCTGTCCAAGGAATACGATGGCTGGGTCAACCGCAAGCTGATCGGCTTCTACGAGCGTTATGCCGAGACGGTATTCCGCCGCTACAAGGATAAAGTCAAATACTGGCTGACCTTTAACGAGATCAATTCGATTCTGGAAGCGCCATTTATGAGCGGCGGCATCTATACGCCCAAGGACCAGCTGAGCAAGCAGGATCTGTATCAGGCGATCCACCATGAACTGGTCGCCAGTGCTTCGGCGGTGAAGCTCTGTCACGAGATTATCCCGGATGCCCAGATCGGCTGCATGATTCTGAGCATGCCCACCTACCCACTGACACCGAACCCGAACGATGTGATTGCTGCTATGAAATCCGAGCACAAAAACTATTTCTTTGGAGATGTTCATGCACGTGGCAAGTATCCGGGCTATATGAAACGCTATTTCCGCGAAAATGGTATTGAGATCAAAATGGAAGACGGCGACGAGGAGATGCTGCTGAATACCGTTGACTTTATCTCCTTCAGCTACTATGTCAGCATCTGTGAGACCGCCGATGAGAGCAAAAAACAGTCCGGTCAGGGCAACCTGTTCAGCGGCGTACCGAACCCTCATCTGGAAGCGAGCGAATGGGGCTGGCAGATTGACCCGCAGGGTCTGCGTTATGTGCTGAACATGTTCTATGATCGCTACCAGAAACCGCTGTTTATTGTAGAGAATGGCCTTGGCGCTGTAGATGAACTGATTACGGGACCGGACGGTGAGAAAACGGTCGAAGACGATTACCGTATCCAGTATCTGAATGACCATCTGATACAGGTAGCCGAAGCCGTGGAAGATGGGGTGGAGATTATGGGCTTCACTTCCTGGGGATGTATTGACGTTGTCAGCGCCTCTTCCGCTCAACTGAAAAAACGGTACGGTTATATTTATGTAGATCGTCATGACGATGGGTCCGGTACGCTGGAACGCTATCGCAAAAAATCGTTCCACTGGTACAAAGAAGTGATCAGCACCAATGGTAAAAGTCTGAAGCGCTAAGCTGATATAACCAAAAAGCAGGGTACCGTGATGTATCATCATCACGGTACCCTGCTTTTCTATGTGTTCTTTGTAATTGGCTGCATCTATCCAAAAGAATCTGCCAGACAAGATCATATCCATGTGTCAGATCGGCAGGACCCGTGCTTAGGATCAGCTGATTAGTTCGTGAAAATATGCTGTCCGACCGTAATGACAGCCGGTCGTCTCATACTCCACTGCGAAGTCGCAATGCGCGGGTTGTAGTAATACAGCGAGCCATTGGTCGGGTCTACACCGCGCAGTGCCTGGCGTGCTGCATTATAAGCGCTCTGATTCGGCTTGAGGTTATACTGGCCGTCTGCTACTGCCGTGAATTGTCCCGGCTGCATAACAACGCCCCAGATCGTATTCGGGAATTCACCGGATTGTACACGATTCAGTACAACAGCACCTACCGCTACCTGTCCACGGAAAGATTCACCGCGAGCTTCACCATAGATAATATGTGCCAGAATATCGACGGCATCCTTGTCTGCCGCACTGTAGCTGACAGCCCGGTTGCTGCTGGAATTGCTAAAGCTTACGCTGGCTGTAACAATCCCGCTCCGCTTACCGCCCAGCTTGGACAGCGTCGCCGGACCGGCTACACCATCTGCACTCAGTCCGTGTGCACGCTGAAATTGCTTCACTGCCGAAGTCGTGATGCTTCCATAGTATCCTGTAGTATTCGCATGAAAGAACCCGTGCTGGGCGAGCTGCCGCTGCAGCTGCACGACGTCTCCACTTCTCATGCCCTGTGTCAGGACAGCAGCGTCCGCAGGTGACGCCATTAGTGTAATGCCTACAGCACAGGCACAGGATGCTATAAAAGCGGGTAGTTTTCTCATAATTCGTTATGACCTCCATTTTTTAAATAGTTTAGACCGATACAGCGCGCTGACCGAATGCCATACTGCTGAAATCCGGGTTACCCCGGTACTCTGATCTGGAACTATAGTATAAGTATCGGTATTTAGCCTGGCAGGAATAAATGGTTCCTCTGAATAGCGTTTGTCCGTTCTATATTGCCCTGCCTAACCAAGACAATCGATAACGCATTACAAAATTGTAACCAGGTAAACACAACGACAAGAAACATATTGGTAGCAGTATAGCATACCTTCTGCATGACATCACCATGCCATGGACCCATAAAATAGCATGAAATCAAGCATTTCACACGCAGTTCCACATTTTTATATTTTAAACTGGGTCGTATGTTTTAAGTTTATGTGACTTTTGGTAACCAACTTCACTGTCAATATATTTCAAATTTGTAATCAGATCAAGCCGGATATGTATAATATGCAAATGATGTCATAAGTCAAATTATCGAGTGGAAATCTATTTTTCGTACCATTTTTATATCAATCTAATATTATAAAAGGAACTGCTGCTTAGAAATTCCGGCTGAAAAGCCTTCATTCCATCGCCAACAGTTCCTCCTTACTCTACTGCTACTTCCGTTTGGACAGCAGAGGCGGTGTAACACCATCCAGTCCTACAAGGCCAAGAATGACAAGAAATACATACTGGGCGCCCAGATAGGCACCTGCAGGGTCAAAATATTCGTCCAGCGTATGCATGCCGCCGTAATCCCCGCCGCCACCAAGCGTTACAGCCGGAATACCAAGACTGATGGCTACATTGGAATCCGTGCTGGTCGCGTCTTCCAGCTCCGGCTCCAGTCTCATCGATTGATTCGCAGCAGCTGCAGCCTGTACAATAATCGCATCTGCAGACTGTTCTCCAGCCGGACGGTCACCAACAAGCTCCAGCTTAACAATCAGCTCATCTTCACGATTCCAGCGGGCATTCTCTGCGTGTGCTGCCTGATGAATAATAGAAAGAGCCTGCTGTTCGAGTTCCGCCAGCGCTTCAGCAGAGCTGGAGCGCATGTCGAGCAGCAGCGCAGCCTCTTCAGCAATCGTATTGACCGATGTACCGCCCTCCACTACACCCACACTGAAAGTAGTCTTTGGCTCGGCAGGCGTACGTATCTCTGCGATACCAGCAATCGCCCGACCCAGCGCATGGATCGGATTAGGAATGCCAAAATCGGCAAAGCTGTGCCCTCCGGTGCCATGAAACGTCACTTTATATCTTTTGCTTCCGGCTGCCAGATAGGTAATTCGCTCCGGCTCTCCCGGCTCGACCGAAATAAAGCCGTCAATATCGCTATGCCCGGTGAACAGTGCTTTGACACCGCGCAGATCTCCGAGTCCTTCTTCCCCGACTGTTGCACCAATAATCAGATCTCCCACACTCCGAATACCGGTATGCTGCAGTGCCCGGGCGATAGTCAACACCACAGCGAGCCCGCGCCCATCATCTGCAATGCCCGGCGCATAGATACGTCCGTCCCTGTGTTTGGCCTTGACATCGGTCCCTGCCGGGAAAACAGTATCCAGATGCGCACAGACGACCAGAGACGGACCATCGCCACTGCCCCGGCGTAGGCCAAATACGTTACCTGTCTCATCTACAGTAACATTCTGGATACCCAATTGTTCCAGTTTACGCTTGTATACTTCCCCTTTGGCAGTCTCATCGAATGTTGGCGCTTCGATTTCCGTAAGTTCAATCTGTTCCTCAATCGTACGATCATGATCCTGCTCCAGAAACTGCAGTCCTGCCTGTACATTGGGGTCGGCAGTAAGGCGTTCATAGATTTGCTGAACCTGCCCGGATATAACAGGGCGGTTTGATTTTACACTCATGGATTTATTCCCCTTTGCCTATGTAATTGGTAACTTCAAATGCGCGTCCTCATTGCATATTTTGGATGCATGTTTTCGGCGCATGCTATGATCTCAGTACAGATTTTTAAAATATCCAGGTGCTCATATACAGCAACCTCCTGAATAGGTATGTTAGCATCATCTTACCCCTGCTGCAGGCTGGTTACAACTATGTCGTAACGATTAAAAAGCATGATGGATTTTATTGCTCTCGCTTTTGTCGCAGTTGGACAGAAATGAAGCGGACATACTCGGTTTATATTCGATCTAGATAAAGTCATTTTGCAAAAGCGCAAAAATGATCAAATACCGATCTTTCCCGTCTGATAATCTGGTTACAGAAAGGAGGAATTGCATTGACGGAGAAAACAGTCATTCAGCATAGCATCGACTATATGGAGAGTCACCTGCAGGACGAACTGACACTTGAACAGATTGCAGCGCATGCGGGGTTCTCGCCCTATCATTTTCATCGGCTTTTTCGCAGAGCTACAGGTATGAACATTGCTGATTATTTAAGACAACGACGGCTGAGTCAGGCTTCGGTGCTGCTCCTTCACTCAACGACTCCTATTCTCGATATTGCACTGCACTGCCATTTTGAGAGTCAGGAAGCT
The DNA here is from genome assembly GCF_000971965.1 of Paenibacillus wulumuqiensis. Lineage (GTDB taxonomy): Bacteria > Bacillota > Bacilli > Paenibacillales > Paenibacillaceae > Saccharibacillus > Saccharibacillus wulumuqiensis. The sequence goes on along the minus strand of NZ_KQ040794.1, from coordinate 285,624 downwards.
TTTACCCGGGCTTTCAAAAAAGTATATGGACTGCCACCGGGACGCTATCGTCAAGTATTTACTGCTTCCCTTTCATCCTATTTTGACAAAGGAGAATCGACTATGGATACATCTTCCCCTATCAAAGGCTGGTTTTTGAGCGGAACCCATGCTCCCAATTATGAAATCGGTCTGGACCATCACACGGTGCATACCGGCAACACTGCCGGCTATCTCAAATCGGTGAATGTTAATGAGCCGTTTGCCTTTGCCACACTCATGCAGGAGTTCAAAGCGGAACGTTATCTCGGTAAACGAATGCGCTTTTCAGGCTTTGTCAAAACCAGTCATGTGCATATCGCCTGCGGCTTATGGATGAGAGTGGATAGCGCCGATCAGCAGATTCTGCAATTTGACAATATGAACGGCAGGCATATATCCGGAGATACGGACTGGAACCATTATTCCATCGTTCTCGATATTCCTCAGGCAAGCGATGTTATCCTGATCGGTGTACTTCTTACCGGCACAGGTCAGGTCTGGGTGGACGGGTTCCGTTTTGAAGAAGTGGATCACAGTGTGGCGGTTACCCATCTTGAGCTGGAGAAGGAAATGCCGGACGAGCCGTCCAATCTGGCTTTTGAAGAATTATAAACGCGATTCTGCTCCACGGATTATCGTGGTGATCTGCTGTTCCCAGCTGTAAATTTTCTGCTGGGAAGCATGGATGGCTCCAAGTTTGTTATAGACGACCGCCAGGTGAGCTGCTGCGCTAATCGCATCACCTCTTTTAACTGCTGCTCTGTAGCTTTTCCGAGCGGTAGAGCGGCTTTTTTTGTAGGCAGCGATAGTTTTGTTCTCGGCAGTAATCTGCTTTTTAACCGTCTGGACAGGTGCGATAGCATCCTTGACGGTTTTTTTGCGTACAGCCGTGTCTTTTCTGGCCTGGGTTAGAGCGGCTTTCTTTTGCTTGATTTCTGTGCGGGCAGATGTGACTTCGGGTTTCATTTTGTTGCGTTTAAGGCTGATCAGTTCGGCTGTTTTGGCATTTTTTTGCTTGCGGGCGGCGGCTGCCTGCTTACCAAGCTCTGCGTATTCAGCAAACAGGGAAGCATACTTTTTCTCCGTTTGCTCGGCTGCTGCTTTGAGCGAGGACAATTTGGATTGATCCATTTCTTTGATCTTGGCATTGACTGATTGAAGACGGCTGTTATTCTGCTTGCGCAGTGTCTGGGTCTGCTGGTTCTCCAGCTGAATGATCGATTCCAGCGAAGTCACACCATCGTATATGCTCTCGATTCCGCTGACTGCCGCTGTCCAATTATCTGCAGACGCATGAGATGCAGGCAGCATCTGGGCAAGCAGGGTAAAGATCAATCCAAGTGATAACAATCGGCAGACCAGACTTGTCGGTATTCGATACAGCCTGCTGGACTGGCGCTGCTTCTCTGTATGTACTGGCTTTTTACTCTGGTGGATAAGGTTCATTATATATTCCTCCTAGTATATGTCAGGCGGGCAGACAACAAAAAAAGCACCTCCAGAAACGGCATAATGCCTGTTCCTGCGAGGTGCTTCGCCCGCACAACATATTGATTTTGTATCTAATATAGCTGATGATACGCGGTCTGTCAATCACTTATACGAACATACGATTCCATTCCATGCGCTTATTATGTATCTGCAATTATGCTTTACAGCTTCATGTCTTTCCTACCGCTAGTTCTCCATGCTTTGACCCGACTGTTCATGCTGACGAATCCACTGGTACACCTGTGTGAACAGCTCGGATGGATCACTGCCATGACAGACCAGATGCCCGCTATCCGGGAGGGTCAGCAGCTTTTTGCAGGTGTCTTCCAGCGGCAGCTGATGATACAGATAGGCTCCGCTATGCGGCTTAACCAGATGATCGCTGCCGGCCTGAACGATGAGTGCTGGTGCCGCCAGCTTCGTATAGATCGCATGGGATTCGCGTACTATTTTATAAAATTCGCGCGTCGCCTGTGGCGGTACATGCCACAGATTGTGCCAGTAACCGCGGATCATCTGCGGCTGAATCAGCGTCCGCATAATCTGCCTCGGATTCAGCGGGAACACCGGCGCCGACAGCATTGTTAACGTACGGATACGTTCAGGATAACGCACGCTGAGATGCGCAGCGATCAGCGCACCTGTCGAGAAGCCGATCAGATGCACACACTCATGCTGCCTAAGCAGCTGCTGCAGTTCCTTTTCTGCACCATCGATCCAGTCCTGACGGCTCACATTCAGCATATCCTGCCTCGTACCGCCGTGTCCGGCCAATGTAAATGTCCTCGTTATGCAATGTCTCGCTGCCAGATAGGCACGCAGCGGTTCGATTTCATGCGTCCCTCCGGTAAAGCCATGGATCAGCAGGCATATGCTCTTCATCTGGTCCTCCTTTTCCCAGCCATGATACACTGGTAGTATGCTATTCAGGCAACCTTGCATCTAACCCGCCTGCTTTTGGATGGCGAATCAGGTGCTGTGTTGGCTGATTGGATTTGATTTGGCATCATTTATTATTACGACCCCTAAGGAGATTATACACCAATGAAGCTTGTATCATGGAACGTCAACGGCTTGAGAGCCGCTGTCAAAAAAGGATTTAATGACTATTTCGACCGTGTGGATGCCGATATTTTCTGTATTCAGGAGACCAAGCTGCAGGCGGGCCAGATCGAACTTGATCATGGTGAAGAATATGAGCAGTACTGGAATTATGCCCAGAAAAAAGGCTATTCCGGCACCGCCGTCTTCACCCGGATCAAGCCGCTGTCTGTGCATTACGGTCTGGAAGAGAATTATGAAGAGGAAGGCCGGATGATTACGCTGGAATACGAAGGATTTTATCTGGTCAATGTATACACGCCTAATGCGCGCCGCGACCTGTTGAGATTGCCTTATCGGCTGGAATGGGAAGACCGCTTCCGCCGCTATGTGCTGGAATTGGATCAGCACAAACCGGTTATTATTTGCGGGGATCTGAATGTAGCCCATCAGGAGATCGATCTCAAAAATGCCCGTTCCAATATCGGCAATTCGGGATTCACTCATGAAGAGCGAGGGAAAATGACGCAGCTGCTGGAATCCGGCTTTATCGACACGTTCCGTCATTTCTATCCGGATCGCGAAGACGTGTATAGCTGGTGGTCCTATATGGCCAAAGTACGCGAGCGTAATATCGGCTGGCGCATCGATTACTTCCTCGCCTCTTCCCGGCTGGCTCCGATGCTGACTGATGCGCAGATTGACTGTCAGATCATGGGCAGCGACCATTGTCCTGTTATTCTGGAAATGAACGATCCGGCGCAGCAGATTTAGCTCGAGAAGGGAGCATTTTATGGAACGCATAATGATTACCATTGGAGTCGCGCTGATGGGACTGGTTGGCTGTGTGTTCGCAGGACTGGCCGGAATGATCATGATTGGATTCCTGAGCGATCACCCTGTGTTTTACACCGCCATATGGTTTATTGTGCTGCTGATTCTGGAAACAGGTCTGATCCTTACCCGTTTTGATTCAATCCGGCATCATCCCTGGTATAAAAGGCTGCTGATCGGCTGTCTGTCTGCCTGCGTACTGACCGCCGCAGGTTACAAAGGGTATACCATGTATGACCGCAGCCTGGTAGCTGTCAGCGTGCAGGATGTCGACTTACAGCAGTATGAACCTTTTCACCCCGGCAGCCAGATCGCTGTGCTGGACAAGACCCCCTCCTATCATCTGAATACGGGCGATAAGCTTCCCCGGTTGGATGGTGCGACAGCGCTGTACCCGGTTTACTCTGCTTTTGTGCAGGCCGTCTATCCGAAGGATGGAGCCTCTTATGGTCTTTTTGCAGATGACAGCATTGTACGGGGCAATGGTACCGGTCCGGCGTATGAGCGTCTGATCGGAGACAATGCAGATATGATCTTTGCCGCTGCTCCTTCAAGCGGGCAGAAGCAGTTGGCCCGCAAGCATGGAGTTGAGCTGCATCTGACACCGATTGGCAAGGAAGGTTTTGTATTTTTTGTAAATAAAAATAATCCGGTGACCAATCTCACTTCACAGCAGATCAAGCAGATCTATACAGGCAAAATAACGAACTGGAAGCAGGTCGGCGGCAGCAATGAACCGATACGGGCATTTCAGCGACCGGAAGATAGCGGGAGTCAGGCGATGCTGCGTAAATGGATGGGCAGCGAACAACCGATGACCCCGCCCATCGATAGAATCGCTTCAGGTATGGGCGGAATTATGGAAGAAGTGGCGGATTACCGCAATTACAGCAATGCAATCGGCTATTCTTTTCACTTTTTTGCTACGACGATGAATCCCAATCCTCATATCCGGCTGCTGTCCGTAGATGGTGTCTATCCGAATGATGAACATATATCCAGTGGTGCCTATAAACTGACTGTTCCTTTTTATGCAGTGACTGCTGGTAAAACGTCCAAACATCCAAATACTGAGTCACTGCTCCAATGGATTCTGTCACCGGAAGGCCAGCAATTAATCCGGCAGACCGGCTATATCCCTTTGCCGGTTAACTAACGGTGCTGCTGCCGAACGGACCGTCAAAGACAGTATGGACCACGAAGTGAAGATTCCTATCGCCAACTCGATGATTATCGATGATATTCTGAAAAATATGGTGTCCGGTTGACCAGCCGGATGTTCACGATCAAGCTGCCCTACCCTGCATTTTCCGGTGAAATCCAGCAGACCATCTGCTGTACGCTTCATCCGGCACTGTATGCGTAGCGGCAGCTTTTTTGTGTATTTCCGGTCATTTTCCCTGCTTTGCCTGACCAATGTAGCTACCGAATAGATAGATGCCTATAAAAAGATATTTAGTTGGCATTGAATTTCGTACCGAAAATACCGATTATGAGGTAGTATAGATAAATACACTGGAGTGGTTTAAAGCAGTATCACACTGAGGAGGACTTACGCTTGAAAGCAAATGAAGAAGCAACATTACAGAAAAAGCTCCGTCCACGGCATATTACATTTATGGCAATGGGCGGTGTAATCGGAACAGGGATCTTCAAAGGCAGTTCCGAGACCATCAACCTTGCAGGACCCGGCGTCGTCATTTCTTATGTTTTCGCAGGTTTGCTCCTGCTTGTCGTTATGGGAGCAATCGCAGAGATGGCTACCGTCTATCCAAACAAAAATATGAAGGACTTCATATCTCTGGCCTATGGCCAGCGGCTGGCTTTTATCGTCGGTTGGCTGTACTGCTTTATGTGGCTTGCCGTATGCGTGATTGAAGTGATTGTCGCCGGTAGCTTTTTGCAGTTCTGGTTCCCAGATGTACCGCTGTGGGCACTTAGTCTCGCCAGTGCCGCCTTTATTTTGCTCGTCAATACGATGAGCGTCGGACGGCTCGGTGAGCTGGAATTCTGGCTTGCCGGCATCAAGATTGCCATGATTATTATCTTTATCGTACTTGGTGGCTGTCTGCTGTTCGGTATCATCCCTGGCAGCGGTGCTGCTCCTTATCTGAGCAACTTTACGGCTCATGGCGGATTCCTGCCCAACGGCTGGATGGCGATTTTGTCGGCGCTGCTCGTCGTCACTTTTTCCTACGGGGGTTCCGAACTGATCGGACTAACACTCACCGAGACTCCTGACGCAGATAAAGTGCTTCCTAAAATTGTAAAAAGCTTTATTTTGCGGGTCGTGCTGTTCTATACTCTGCCGATCCTGATCATCTGCGGCCTGATTCCATGGAATCAGCTGAGTGATCAGAGCAGCCCGTTTGTACAGGTGCTGACCGCTGCAGGTTTGCAGGGTGCTGCTCATATTATGAACTTTATTCTTATTACTGCTGTATTGTCGGCAGCCAACTCGGGTATTTACGGAGCAACCCGGATGCTGCATTCCATGGCAATCAACAATGAAGCACCGGCTATGCTGGCCAAAACATCAAGCCGCGGTGTACCTGTAAACAGTCTCATCCTGTGCGCTGTTGTGCTGCTGCTCGGTTCATGGCTCGCTTATGTTGCTCAGGATCAGGTATTCGGCATTCTGATTGCAGTACCCGGCTTTGTCGTGCTGCTCGTCTGGATCAGCATCTGTCTGTCCCAGCTCAAGCTGCGCAAGAGCTATCCGGTACAGCCTTCTTTCCGCATCTGGGGATATCCGTATATCTCTGGACTGACGGCAATCTGTCTGGCCGTGATTGCCATACTGTTCCTGTTTGACGCGAGCAACCGGATCAGTATTGGCGCCTGCGTCATTTTCCTGATTATCCTGTTCATCAGCTCACTGTTCAAGTTCCGCCGCACGACCTGATCCACAATTACAGATACGCTACAATTAGAAATGCCACTCTACAGAATCAAACCCGCCTGTCTTCCGTTTGTATAGGATAGACAGGCGGTTTTTTTGTATATGGATAATCAGGCTGCAATTACCGGTCATGGTCGTTACTGTGACTGCTTTTTATAAAATATCTCTGCGCCGGAAGCCCAGCAATCCTCCGGTCAGAATCAGCACTGACACAACGATAATGACTATACCCATAATGATGAGCTGCCTGGGGTCTGTACCGAGCTGTGAACCCAAGGACAATACAATCGGATAAGTCCACGGGTCGAGAATCCAGAGCCGCTCGGCATTGGCTGCAAAAATCGAAGGTACACTCATGACAATACCTACCGCCAGCGGCACACCAACATGATTAAACCGTATGCTCAGTTCATATTGAATCAGAATAATCGGCAGTGATACAAGGAAACAGCTTGCCAGTTTCCAGGCGACTTCGCCATACGGAATATGACTGCCTGCTCCTGCCAGCAGCCCTCCCAGTATAATGCTGCATCCAAAAATCAGCATGCTGATCAAAATATAGAGCACGCCTGCAGCCAGCTTGGCCATATATACGTGATGCCTGGCTACCGGACGGGCCAGCAGGTATTTCCAGCCCCCCTGTACATGATCGATACGTGCTACCATCGCCATAATGACCGCTATCAATAACGGATGCAAAAAGGATGGATAAAAAATAAACGTCTGCTCCATAATGACTTCCCATGCTTCGCGCGTCCATATCTGCTGATAACGGATAAAGTTCTGTACTCCCTGAAATACCATAAACAGCGGAGCAATCGTAATCAGCCCAATCAACCGGGTCCGCTTCAGCTTCTGTAATTCATAGCGAAATAATCGTATCATACTTCCGCCTCCTTCAACTGATATCCCGCTGCCGGAACTCTGCCATACCGACCAACAACAGTACTGGCCCTGCGATCAATCCTGTGACAATAGTCAGCCACTGATCCTCATTATGTACCGTCATGGCGAACAATGCCGAAGCATACGGAACGAACCTCGTAATCTCGGATTGGGCGAGAAATAATGCGCCGATGCTGCCGGACAGTCCAATCGCAATCGCATACAGCGAATTGGACAGCCTGGAGCTCAGCCAGTGCTGCAGACTGGTCACACCCAGCGCCGCAATGCACAGATTGATTCCGTACAACACATACTGCCCCAGCGGAAAATGTTCTGGAAATTGCAAAATCCGGCCGGTCGCATACAGACAAACAAGCAGCAGTATGACGGTCACGCAGGACAACAGCCAGATCAAGAGCCATTTGGCGGTATATACAGATGATCGGGTCACCGGAAGAGCCAGCAGATGCTTCCATCCATGATCATGATATTCCCGATAATGCACCAGCGCCGCGATTATCGTAATCCCAATCGGATAAAAAAGGCCCCACAGCATAAATCCCTCCTGCATCAACAGCTCCCATGGAGTCAGCTCCGGATGCCTGCCGCTCAAATAGCTGTATCTCAGATAAAGGTCGACCCACATCATCCCGGCAAAAATCAGCGGTCCGCCAATGACAAGCCACGGCAGCAGACTGCGCCGCTGCTTGGCCCATTCGGTCTGCAGTACTCTCAACAACATCACAGACTGTCGGCCCCCTTTGTCATTTCCAAAAAGACATCCTCCAGCGAACGCCCTCCTATGCTGAGATGCGAGACATCCACATGATTCATGATCAGCCTCCGATTAATTACAGAAGCTTCTGCAGGGTCAGCCTTGATGTTCATCCCATGATCGACCGCTTCCACCGGGTATCCCCATGTATGCAAGTAATCGATCGTCTGCTGCACCGGTTCGGCATGCAGCCGAATAAATGGATGGCCCTGCTCTCTTAGCTCCGACATTTCCCCTTCAAACAGCAGCCTGCCGGTATGGATAATACCGACCCGGTTGGCGACAAGTTCGATTTCCTTGAGAATATGACTGGAAATAAACACGGTAATACCGTGCTCCCTTGGCATCTGTACGATCAATTCCCTGATTTCCTGAATCCCGGCCGGGTCCAGCCCATTGGTCGGTTCATCCAGAATCAGCAGTTTGGGCTGGCCGAGCAGCGCCTGGGCAATCCCAAGACGCTGCTTCATACCAAGCGAATACGTCCGTGCAAGCTTATGCTGCGCACGACTCAGACGTACAATATCAAGTACACGATCCACCTCAGCTTCCGGAATCCGAAGCAGTGTACAGGTCAGCTTCAGATTCTCCCTGCCTGTCAGATGTCCGTAATAGGACGGCGATTCGACCATGGCCCCAACCTGGCTCAAAATATGCGATCTATACCGGGATAGTTCCCGGTCAAATATATGAATGCTGCCGCTGCTTGGACGGATTAAACCAAGCAGCATGCGGATAGTCGTCGTTTTACCCGCTCCGTTGGGTCCGAGAAATCCGTATACTTCTCCCTCTCGCACATGCAGCTGCAGCTGATCCACCGGTGTAAAATTCCTGAACTTCTTACTCAGTCCCTTGGTTTCGATCATCCATTCACTCATCATTCCCGCTCCTTTATTTCCTGTGTATGACTGGCTCTCCGGGAAAGTATACTAACCCCAGCTTAAGCGGGCTGCTGCAATTACCTTAAGTTTGGCTTAAGCCAAACAAGCGGATGCCTTGGAGTGGGCATCCGCTTGGGTCAGCAATAATCTCTCATTGCTGTTTGTCTATTTATAATCTCGCTGCATCATATTCCTTCTGCCTGAAGTGAGTATAATGATCGTTTACCGGGCACATGCATCAAGCGGCTTTAGCAATAATCCCTGCTTTTTTTAACGAAATTCGCCTGGATGGAGTAATTGCGGGGGAATAGTAAGGTGACGACGGTTCCCTGACCCAATGTACTCTGCAAAGTAATGCTTCCCCCGTGTGCTTCGACAATTTGCCGGGCAATGGTCAAGCCGAGTCCCGAGCCCGATGTCGGCTGAGCAGCATCGGTTACCCGGTAATGACGTTCAAACAGACGCTCCTGCTCTTCACTGTCGATTCCTTTACCATTATCCCTGATCTGCACCTCAATATGCTGATGATGATCGGACACTTCAATGCGAATCACCGTGGCAGGTGGATTATGCACCAGTGCATTCAGGATCAGATTATTCAGAGCACGCTGCATCCACTTATGATCCAGCATCATATGGAGAGGTTCTTCTTCTATTTCCAGGTGGATCTCACGCTCCATATAGACCGGGGTATTCAGCAGCTGGATAACGGTCTCTCGGATCACTTCTGCCAGGTCCTCATCATGCATTGTCAGAGGAAGAATATTATTTTTCAGCCGATAGGTGAGCTTTAGGTCATCCAGCAGCCCTTCCAGCTGGGTAGCATTTTGAGCGATAATACCGCTGTATTTAACCCGTTCCTCCATATTGATGGATACACCGGAGTCGTTCATCAGCTCGGCATACCCCTGAATAGAGGAGAGCGGCGTCTTCAGATCATGATACAAATTGGCAATCCACTCTTCCCGCATCGTCTCCATCTGCTGCTGCTCACGCTCATAATCCTGCAGCTTGTCGGATAATGTATTCAGGCTCTCATATACATTGTGATACAGCCCTTTTGTATGATAACGAACACTGTAGTCACGCAGGGACAGTCGGGTGATTCCCTGAATCAGCTTCCACATAGGGCGGCTCAGCAGACTGCCAAACAGATAACCGATCAACAGAATTGAAATTACCAGTACAATAAAAATAGTGAACAAACTGTTGAACATATAACGGGGTTCATAGTTGATCGGATACTTGCTCACCTGGGTTTCCGGAAAAGCGATCAGATAACTCCACTCCCTATTTTTCCATTCCTTCACTCCGGTGAAAATCGTTGATCCATTCACAGAAAATTTATTGATAAACACAAGCCGGCTTGGCGTATAATGTGCTGGTGCATCAGCCGGCTTGTTCCAGGCAGTGATTTCCGTTCCATTCTCATCAAGCAACTGAATCCAGGCATTATGCTGTTTGAGCAGCTCGATACCGGCCTGTTGGATAACCGGCTGATTCTGACTATCCGCGCCAATATACTGCTGAAAATCCAGCGTCATTTTGACCGGGCTGAAACGGCTGCCATGATCCACAAAATAAAAAACAGCTGCTGTATACATAATTAAAAACAGACCAAGTAAAACGATATACGAACCGACGTATAATGAAGTAATCTTCCATTTCATGATTCCCTGCTCCGGGAACTCCATTTGTACCCAAGTCCACGTATGGTAAGCAGACGCTGAGGATTGGACGGATCTTCTTCCAGTTTCTCACGTAAGTGCCTTATATGTACCATGATCGCATTATCACTACCCATATAGTCTTCTTCCCATACTTTTTTGTACAACTGCTGTTTGCTGAATATTTGATCGGGATGGGCAGCGAATACAAGTAACAATTTGTACTCTTTAGCCGTCAAACTTACAGGCACGGAATCACGGATGACTTCGCCCTTGTTTTCATCAATGCGGATATTTCCATACTCATACACCGGTCGCTGCTCCATGATTGTGCCGGACAGCATCAGATCACGCCGGAAGCGTGCCTTGATCCGGTAAGCCAGTTCCCTGGGGCTGAATGGCTTGGTAATATAATCGTCTCCTCCGATGCCCAGACCGATGATCTTGTCCATATCTTCATTTTTGGCAGAAAGGAAAAAGATCGGCACATGCGTAAACTGCCGCAGCTGCTGACAGATCGCAAATCCGTCCTGATCCGGCAGCATGATATCCAGTATGATAATATCCGGCTGTCGCTCCCGGCATAACCGGATACCATCCCATCCTGTATGCGCAATATGAATATGGCGGAAGCCTTCTTTGTGCAGTACGGTTGTTAGCAAGTCCGTGATATCCGGTTCGTCATCTATAATAACGATGCTGCGGGCAGATAAGGCCGGGCTGCTTTCATTCATAAGGTATTCCTCCTTAAATAATAAGATTCCAAAAATGTATTATGTATTTTTACCGCCCATATAACTGTCATTCTGGAGGCCTGGTATACAATGTACGACGCATATCTGTTACCCGTACTATATGCTTTTCTGGCTTTTCCGCTGGCTGCAGCGGTATTCACCTTTCCTTTTCTCGTCTATCAGTACCGACAATACGGCTATATTAATATCGTCCGGGCGATCACGCTGTATGCGCTACTGCTGTATCTGATGAACGCCTACTTCCTTGTTATTTTACCATTTCCGGCGTCCCGGCATAATCTGCCGCTTGTCAACGGGAATTTGCAGCTGGTACCTTTTCAATTCGTAAGCGATTTTCTAAAGGAAACTTCGGTATCGCTGCATGATCCATCGACGTATATGCATATTTTCAAGGAACGTGCCTTTTTGCAGGTAGTATTCAATGTGCTGCTGACCGTACCATTCGGGATGTTTCTGCGGTATTACTTTCATCGGGGCTGGCTATCGGCGCTCATTCTGTCCTTTTTACTGTCGCTTTCATTTGAATGGATTCAGCTGACCGGTATTCTCGGCATTTACGATAATGCCTACCGGATCTTTGATGTGGATGATCTGATCTGCAATACGTTTGGCGGCATGATCGGCTTCCTGATGGCTGCCTGGATCTCGGAACGGCTGCCGGACGCGCAGCAGATGGACCGGCAGCTTGACCGTTCACGGCGGAGAGTGACCTACACCCGGCGCGGGCTTGCTTTTATGATGGATATGATGGTCTGGTCGGTACTGTTCTCCCTGCTAACAGCAATGCGTGTACCTCTGGCGTTCTGGGTATCCAGCGGGCTGTATTTTATGCTGCTACCCTATATGACCAACGGCGTCACCCTGGGCAAATGGATTGTACGCATTCATCTGGTGCTCACTGATCAGCCGAAGTGCAGGATCACTTTCTCTGCCCTGTTGATTCGCTATGGATTGTTATATTGGGGATTTTTCGGATTGAATCTTTTGCTGAATGCCCCTTTTGCCAACGGGTCACCTTCAAGCGTGGAGGCTGTCATCTATCTGCTGATACTGTTCGTGATGAATGCCGGATTCTTTATTCATCTGGTCACCCGATTTTTCCATAAAGGTTCCCTTCTGTTCTATGAAAAAATCAGTCATACGTCCCACCGGATCACCTGGCCGGTGCTTGAAGATGAAATGGAAGCCTCGTCTTATTCCGAATCCGGGCTTCCTGAAGACCACCCGGCTCCGTCAGCAGTAACCGGGATATCGGACCCTCCGCCCGATGATATACCGCCGCGGTCATGATACAATACAGCCAGTTATGTATGCACTGAACGGTACATCATGCAGTGCTCAAGTCCATTCTTTCTCAAAGGCGGTAGATTTCCTTGTTATATGTGATTAAATTTTTGTACAGCTTTGTGCTTCCACCGGGGTTGTTTATACTGCTGCTGCTGGCAATGTCCATCTGGCTGTGGCGGCGTCAGCTCAAGCCAGCGCTTGTACTGCTCGGGCTGACCATATTGCTGTACATATCGACGACCGGATTTGTCGGGGATGCATTGATCGGCAGCCTGGAGCAGCGCTATAGCCCTCCAGCTTCCGTACAGGGCGATGTAATTGTCGTGCTGGGCGGCGGCGCTACTCAGGGCACACCGGATGTGGACGGTCAGGGCAATCTGTCCGGAGCGGCAGGCAACCGGCTGATTACGGCTGTACGATTGTACCGGCAGACCGGTCTGCCGATTATCTTCTCCGGCGGTCAGGTATTTACCGATAGCGGCAACGAAGCGGATATTGCACGCAGACAGCTGATTGGCATGGGTATTCCGGAAGCAGACGTATTTGCCGAGAATCGTTCCCTGAATACCGAGCAAAATGCAGCCAACACGGCAGCCCTGCTTGAGCAGAAAGGATGGAAACAGCCAGTTCTGATCACTTCCGCTTTTCATATGCCTCGCTCGGTGGTCGAATTCCAGCGAGCCGGCCTTACCGTAGAGCCTTATCCAACCGATTACTGGGTCAGTCAGCCGGAAGCTCTCTATCCAGGCAAATTCACACCTTCCGGCAGTGCGATGAGCTCCACCAGCACGGCGCTCAAGGAATATTTGGGTCTCCTCGTTGCTACGATCAAATCCTAAAAACAGCAATGTCCATTCACTTTACCCCATTATACAAAACAATGCTCATACGAAAAGAGAGACGTGCCTGTGAGGCCGTCTCTCTTTCTCATCTATGGGGCTTTTGTCTGTTTGGCCCGTTTATCCACTCGCTCTTATCCACTTTGTTCAGAACTGCACAGACCGCTCAGTACAGTCGGTTCTTATTTCCACTCTGCTACGCTGTTGATTGGCAGACGCATCGAAGGGTAACCTTCGTTAGCCGCTTTACCAATCGTCAGCAGCATAACCGGTACATAACGTTTGGTGTCCATGCCGAACAATTCAGCCATTTGTTCTTTCTCATAACCGCCGATTGGATTGGTATCATAACCATGTGCACGGGCTACCAGCATCAACTGCATAGCTACCAGACTACTGTCAATCAGAGCAATATCTTTGCGCGCCTGCTCGGACAGATTCTCGTAATAAGCAACAGTAAGCGGAAACTGTCTTTCTTTGACTTCAGCAGGCATATACCCCAGTTCAACCGCTGTATTGTAGATTTCCTCTGCGTTCAAGTCATGCTGCAGATCGCCAAAGATCGCGATAACTGCTGAAGAAGTCTCTACCTGGTGGCTGTTGAATTTTGCCAGCGGCAGCAGCTGCGCTTTGGCTTCTTCGCTCTCGATCACGAGGAAACGCCATGGCTGCAGGTTGATCGAAGATGGAGCGCGAGTCGCTTCATTCAGAATCTCGGTCATTTCCTCACGACTGATTTTAACGGATGGATCATAGCTCTTGATGGAGCGGCGCTCCAGAGCGATTTTACGGAAATCATTGGTTTGGGTTACAGCATTGGTAGTTGTCATACGGTAAACTCTCCTTTTATATGGGTGTAAATGAATACATTTTCCAGCTTAGATCTGGCTGATATTCTGGTTGATCCGCTGCAGCATGCCGGATAGTTGTTCCTGTTCATCTGTGCTGAAGCCCTCCAGCATCCGGGCCAGGAAATCTTCACGTTCCTGCCGAAAGGCTACAATCTTCTCTCGTCCATGTTCGGTGAGTTGAACAAGTGTAAATCGATTATCCTTCGGACTGACGCGGCGAATCACAATATTCTCTGCTTCCAGCTGCTTTACATGGCGGGTAATTGCGGCGTGATCAATACCGACCAGCTTTTGCAGGGAAGACTGACTGATCTCTTCGGACTGATATAGCTGACAGAGCAGCTGCAAACGGGAAGCACTAATTCCTGCACACCGCTCAAACGTACTGGTCAGCTGGCGGTGAAGTCCCTGAATCTGATTGAATATTTCCTGTGACGATAGTTCTGGCATCAGGCTTCTCTCCTCTCCGACTGTACTGCGGCTATTTATGAAATACAGCTTCATATGCATTTGTTTGACCTATCAATCATTGACTAGTCAAATAATAACATATACCAATTTAATTTGCAATTGTATAACAGAAAATTAAATTGATAAAAACCTTTATTTCAAATCACTCCATATTTTATCCCAGCCAGATCACAGCAAAAAAGCACTCCTGCCATCTACTATGATTCATCATAGTTCATAGACTTTAAAGTAATAATAAGTTATAGTACATAGTCCAATGTTAACTTGTATGATTCGGGAAGGAACGTATTGAACTTATGAAATTTGCTATTGGAATGCGTAATCTTAAAACGGCTCTGGCCGTACTAATCTGTCTGATCATCTCGCAGCTGCTGCATCTGGAATATCCATTTTATGCAGTCATTGCGACCATTATCGCCATGGAGAATTCGGTTACCAACTCGTTTACTGTCGGTAAAAATCGGGTGATGGGAACTATCGTAGGCGCACTTTGTGGATTTTTATTTGCTCTTATTGATCCTTACAGCGCCGTCTTCTCTGCTATAGGTATTGTAGTCGTCATTTATATATGCAATCTGCTGAACTGGAACAAGTCGATCTCGATTGCCAGCATTGTCTTTCTCGCAGTCATGCTCAATCTTCGTCCAGGCGAGAGTCCTTTGTTCTACGGTATGAATCGGGTAACCGATACATTAATCGGGATTGGTGTAGCTGTGCTGGTCAATTATCTCGTCTATCCACCCAACCATGAGCGCGGCCTCGAACAGAAACGAATGATTCTGAGGCGCAATATGACGCGTCTCGCCCATGAACTGCTCCGCGAAGGCGGCGGCGTACATATCAGCTCGCTGCGTGATGATATGACAGCGATGGAAGAAGCCTACAAGACCTACACCTCCGAGTTCCGCCTGAAATTAAGCAAGCAGCTGTTCATCAATCATATTGAGCAGGAGATCGATATTTACCATAATACGTATTCTCATATGCGGATGCTGCGCCTGCTGACCGATGAGCCGGAGACTGATCTGGCCCCGGGAGTGATGCAGCGTCTTCGTTCTTCGGTGGCCGCTCCGATTACGGTACATCCGGAATACCTGCCGCTGATCTACCAGTACCATGTGCAGTGCATTTTACAGGAAATGCAAATACTCGGTCTGATGCTTCCCACCCACATCGCTACTCCCAAAAAGCTGCAGCCGGCTAGGGCTGAACTGGTGAGCAGCAGTGAAACCAATGAATAGACAGCAGCTCATCACAGCTACCCACCAATCTGATAACCCAAATAACCTTAACTCCTACAGCAGCAAGGAGTTAAGGTTATTTGGATTATTCAAAATTATTTCTCTTTGGGCGATAATTCCAGCCCAATAATCCGGTTCTTGTTCTGTTCATCCGGGCTGGCTCCCAGTGTATAACTGCCGACATTGTAGAAAATGAGATAATCCCCCGTACTCTCCATCAGGCCTTCATCCACAGACGGACCGAATCGCTGATTCAGAAATGCTCTTGTGAGCTGATGCTCCTGAACGTTTAGTACTATCTTCACCACAGGATCGTCATCTTTTATTTCATCAGCCGTACTTCTGGGAAAGAAAAAGGCAGCATCCTGGTAGCCGTAATATATCCCTTCATAATTATCAATACGATCCGGCTGGCCCAGCGCTGCCCGCAGCTCTGCAGCTGTCGTGCCTATACCGATCTCTGTATCATCCAGTCTGCCCTGTGCCAGATGTTCCCTGGTCAGCCATGGCAGCGGGATTGCCGGATTATCCGCTGAGCCGGACTTCTTGTCCTGGACGGCTTCATTCTGCTTGACCGGGGTATCGCCGGTCTCATTTTGCTGACCGTTTGATACGGTGTTGACCGGTGCAGCCTCTGGTGCGTGCTGATTGTATCGGTACAACAGTGCACTGCCAACACCAATAATGAGCACTGCTGCCATCATCCATACTGATTTTTTCAAGCTGTTCATTCTCCTTTACCTGATACAGGCCAACAGTCTGCCCCTTGACCTGCACGAAAGCACGATCATTTATTTCGGCAAATCAGCTGCCTGGATACGCAGAATTTTACCTGCAGATTCGGATAAAGGTTCGGTATCCGTACCCAGTCCAAAGTAAAAGTCTCCCTTGTACTCTTCCAGCGATTTGGCATAGGTGTCCTGTTTAAATGTCAGTACTTCTTGCCATTTGTTCAAATTGCGTGTCTGGTAGACGCGGTTGATGTAGCTTCCATCTGCCTGCTTGGTATACGTGAGTACATACAGCATTTTGCCACGCACGATCATATCGGTCGGACGGGCACTGCGATCAGGCAGCTGAACTGCACGTGCGTTATTGATACTTTTGGCGGCGATCAGCGACTCCGGCATGATCTGGGAGTCATTGTACAGTTCTCCGGCAATATAGACGAGCTGATTGTTCAGAACGACGGTTTTGCTGATTTTTTTGTACGGACTGGAACCCGGTTTGGCTACAAAAGTCATCCCCGGCAGCAGGGTTTTCCCGGTTACTTTCTGCTGATGGATATTTAGATCCTTATCGATAGCGAGCAGATGGGTCTCATCATCCCAGGTTTTATTTTCCGGTATAATAATCGCCGAAGCGTACAGCATCCCTTTGAACTGGAAAAACTTGTACGTGCGGCTGCCCAGTCCGTCGATTTTGGCAAATTCTTTCCAGGTCTTGCCGTTATCCCCGGACATCAATACCCTCGGTGTATCCTCTGTGCCGATCGCTGCGAACAGCTTGCCCTGATAATAGGCCATATCATACACATGAATACCGCCCGGCAGATTCTGATACTCGTTCCAGTGGTCTCCGCTGAGTTCATAATAATTGCCATACTGCCAGCCGGGTATCACAGAGTCATTGCCCGGTATGTAGAGCTTGTTTTGGAATATTTTGAACGTATCGATCTGTTCATCATCCGTTACACTGCGGGTCTCCTGCTTGCCAGTCTTGGCATTGGTCGCAACGACCTTTTGCGTGACGAACTTGCCGGTCTGTGGATCATAATAAATAATCGGCACCGGGCCAGCGTTAGGTGAAGGGCCATCGTTACTGCTGTTGCCGTGGCCGAGATAGATTTTGCCATCAAATACCTGCATGTCCCATACATTCCGGGCATAAGGTTCATTGGTAAAAGGCTGTCCGAGCATTTCCAGCTTGGATGTTACATCCGCATTGACCACTTTCTTCGTCTGTGCACTATATCCGTTGACCGGAAAGGCTGCACTGCCAGTCACCATAATACATCCTGCCAGCAGAGCCGGGGTTAGGATTTGTCTGATCTTCATATTATTTCATCCTTTCTGTTATACAGATTCAGAATTATAATGCAGCTTGCGTGATCCCTCCTGCAGGTGAGTCATCAGTATCCACTACCTTTTATTAATATATCACATACGGAAACTGGAATCGAAAGCAGGGAATGCCATATCATTGGTACAGCTGCTGGGATCATTTGAATTCTCTATGCTGAAAGGCTGCTGTATCATGCTGCTTTCCTTTTTTCAATCAAAAAAGCGGACTGCTCCGAATGAAATATTCATCCGTCAGTCCGCTTTCCTTTTCCTGTTAATCCTTATGCAGCAGTTCCTCACCGGCAATTCCCGGCTCGGTCATCTGATAAGGATCCAGAATAATATTCAGTTCTTCCTCGGTCAGCACATTATAGAGTAGACATAGTTCACGTACCGACTTGCCGGTCTGAATTGCTTCACGGGCAATCCGGGAGACCACCTCATAACCGAGATGCGGATTAAGTGCCGTAATCGTGCCGACACTGCGTTCCACATACTGGCGGCAGTTGTCCACGTTCGCCTGAATGCCGTCCACACAGTGCAGACGGAATACGGTGAAGCCCTGCTTCATAATCTCCAGCGATTGCAGCAGATTGTATACCAGCACCGGCTCCATCACATTCAGTTCCAGCTGTCCCGCTTCGGAAGCCAGACAGATCGTATTATCGTTGCCGATTACCTGGAATGCAATCTGGTTGATCACTTCGCACATAACCGGATTGACCTTGCCCGGCATGATCGAAGACCCCGGCTGACGGGCAGGCAGACTCAGTTCGTTCATACCTGCGTACGGCCCGGAAGCCATCATGCGAATATCGTTGGCGACTTTGGACATGTTCATCATGCAGATCTTCAGCGCTGCAGATACTTCGGTATATGCATCCGTATTCTGGGTCGCATCGACCAGATGATCGGATGCAGTCACTTCGAATCCGCTGATCTCGGCCAGAATCTCGGCTACACGAACAATATAGCGGCGGTCTGCATTGAGGCCTGTGCCGACAGCAGTCGCTCCCATATTGATATGCAGCAGATTCTCACGGGTCGCTTCCACTCGGCGGATATCACGGCTCAACACACGTGCATACGCCTGGAATTCCTGACCGAGACGAATCGGCACAGCATCCTGCAGATGCGTACGACCCATTTTGATAACCGTATCGAATTCATCGGCCTTGGTCTGAAAAGACTGCTGCAGATCGCGCATAGCGACCAGCAGTTTCTCGATCATTGATAGAGTAGCCAGATGAATGGCCGTCGGAAAAGCATCATTGGTCGACTGTGCCATATTGACATGGTTATTCGGACTAATGTCCACATAAGCGCCTTTTTCCTTGCCCATAATTTCAAGAGCTCGGTTGGCAATGACTTCATTGGTATTCATATTAATGGATGTTCCCGCACCGCCCTGGATCGGATCGACAATGAACTGATCCAGCCACTGACCCGCCAGAATCTCATCGGCTGCCTGTACGATAGCTTCCCCTTTGGGACCATACAGACGCGACAGCTCCATGTTGGCGAGCGCAGCTCCTTTTTTGACCATGGCCATGGCCCGGATCAGTTCCGGATGCAGGCGTTGACCTGTAATCGGAAAATTCTCTACTGCACGTAATGTCTGAATGCCGTAATACGCTTCGTCCGGAACTTCTTTGGTGCCCAGAAAATCCTTTTCTACTCTCACGATTCATTCCTCCGGCTAGCTAGACTGTTGGTTTACTAGACTTTTGGTTTACTGGTTATGTCTCACAACAGTCCTATTATACGTTTACTGCCGGGAAGGTTCCAGTAGTATCCCTAATTAATTTACCGTGTATTACTCTCATTCCACTGCAGTTCATTCAGAGCCAGCAGCGCACCGCCGATCATGTTTTTCTCCTTTTTGATTACGGCACGTTCCAGCTCTTCATTCAGCAGCATTCGTGCCTGCTGTACCTGTTCCCGATCTGTAAAAATGTCTGCCGGATTGGCAAATCTGGCCAGTGCGGTAATCACAACCTGCCGCTGTACTCCATTGCCATTCAGCCAGCGGATCACATCTTCGGCGGATGGATTGGAAATGGCAAACAGCTGATCCCAGCCATCATACGGATAGCTTACCCGCTTGCGTTCACACATCCACTCAATCACACGCCGACTGCGAAATGGCTTCAACCAACAGTTGGCCATATAGCCGTTCAGCCGCTTTTCCTGCTCGGCCCGTTCCAGCTCGGTCCATACCCGGTTCAATCCTTCTTCTTCCGGCAAGCAGGAGGCTGTCAGATTGGCGAGTACGGCAGAGTTGATGCGCTCCTGCTCCGGCAGTGTCCACAGGCTCCTGACCCAATCCGCGGCATATTGTCCGTTCATTACGCCTGCATATTCCATAAGGCTGTTGCGTATATTTTTGTCCTTTTCCTGATCGATCCGCTGCATCCAGGCCTGGAATACCGCTTGCGGATCATGCGCCGCAAAAGCGTCCCGCAGTTCCTGCTGCGCTGCTCCACGGACTTCTGCATACCGGATGAGCAGCCGCAGATCATCCCTGGCTTCTTCCAGTGTTAGATGCAGAAAATCATTTATCCAATTCGTCCAGCGTCTGGCATTGGCGCTGTTGACGTTAATACCGAGATGATCAAGGAACGGTTCATACTGCCAGGACTCTGCGCCGATCCCATACAGGGCGGTCACTCTGTCCAGAAAATCCGTCAGCGAACCGGCCAGCAGCTGGAACTCATTGGTCTCATGATCCCAGTGAACGACCGCCGGTTGATCGGCATGACTCTCCAGATCAAGCAGCAGCATATCCCCATTACCGGCATGATAAAAGCCAAGAAATCGCTTTTGCTCGGACATCGTCTCCTCCCAGAAATCCGGAAACTCCAGCGCCTGCAAAGACCAGCCAAGATCACCCGAAACTCCAAAAGGAATCAGCACATCTGCCATAATTGACCAGACTACATAACCTTCCGCTCCGCCATAGATAAGCAGCTCTTTTAGTTCTGTTGGCAGCAGCATACCCAGTCGGCTCTCCGCTTCGGCAATCTGTTTGGAGGTGGCGGACGGTCCCATCACGATCGTTGCTTCAGCCCCTCTTGCCTGAAGCGCCTCGACCAGCTGCCTCCATTGCTCCTGCCATCCTTTTAACCGTTCATAGAATGTCACTTTGCTCATCCTCTCCTTACCGTAACCATCTCTATTTTTCTATATTCGTCTATGAACGTCAGTCTGCTGACCATCCCGATGTCGGGAGTCTACTCGGCTGACGGCTAACTCAAATAAAAATTACAATTATATCTACCTATATTTCTACTCAACTGACTTTCCGGTCATTTTAGCTATGTGCTGTTCCCTATTATAATACGATACCGCAGTTAAGTGATTACGATTTCGTACCATCCCTGCTCTTCATTGTTACATTTGAATACTCTATATTCACATACCAGCATGCTGCAGCAGGCATTCTTCCGCTATTACCGTATTCTCTATTACAGGTGCAAGTTACGCATAATTCATAAAACCAAAAAGCCGCAGCATGAATCGCTGCGGCCCTATTTTGTATAACTTCAGAATAAATGCCTTGCCGTTGTCATAAATGGATTAACGGCTGTAAAAGGCTTCCAGCTGACGAATCACTTCATTTAGATCATGGTCGATAATGGTCTGATGCTGCGGCATCGAGAACAGTGCCTGGATCGGCGCAGGGAACTCCTGCTCAATCTCGCACAGCACGATCGCTTCATCGAACTTGGCCGGATGGGCAGTTGCCAGCGTAACACATACCTCTTCCGGTGGACTGCACTGTTCGTAAGCAGCAATACCACAGGCCGTATGAGGGTCCAGCAGATAATCATACTCATTTTTATATTTGATAATGGACTGCAGGCAGTCCTGGTTGGAAGCTCCATACGCTGCAAAGTCACGCTGCACATGCTCCAGATCTTCTTCGCTCAGTACGATCTGGCCTTCGGTTTGCAGCTTCTGCATATAGGCGGAGACTTTAGTCGCATTTTCCTTGAGGAAATAATATAGATACCGCTCAAAGTTGCTCGCCACCTGAATATCCATGGATGGACTGTGGGTTCCGCGGAATTCACCTGGCTGGTATTCGCCGGTTCTCACAAAACGCTCCAGAATATTATTTTCATTGGTCGCAATAATCAGCCGGTTGATCGGCAGTCCCATCTGACGCGCCAGGAATCCGGAGAAAATATTGCCGAAGTTGCCGGATGGCACGCTGATATTGATTTTGCGCTCGCTGCCCTGCTCCTGAGCACGGAAGTAAGCATAGAAGTAATACACCGTCTGCGCCAGAATACGTACAAAATTGATCGAGTTGATCGCTCGCAGATGATATTTCTTTTTGAAGGTGAGATCGGCGAACAGATCCTTGATCATTTTCTGACAGTCATCAAAGTTCCCTTTGACCGACAGATTCAGCACATTATCATCATGGACGGTCGTCATCTGCAATTCCTGTACTTTGCTCACTTTACCATGCGGATGCAAAATACAGATCTTGATTCCTTCCTTGCCGCGCACACCCTGGATCGCAGCCGCTCCCGTATCACCGGAAGTCGCCCCCAGAATATGAATGATATCCCCGTTCTTCCGGGACATATAGGAGTACAGTTCACCCATAAATTGCAGAGCGACATCCTTAAAGGCAAAGGTCGGCCCATGGAACAGCTCCATAATATAGAGAGAATCGTTGATTTTCTTGACCGGAGTCACTTCCGGATGACGGAAATTCCCGTAGCTGCGTTCGGCCAGCTCCCGCAGATCCGCCGCCGGAATCTCATCATTGACATACCGCGCAAATATCTGCAAAAACAGATCGACATAGCTCAGCGAACTCCACTCGCGAAGCTCCTCCGGCGAGATAACCGGCACCTGTTCCGGCACCATCAGACCGCCATCATCGGCCAGCCCCATTAATACCGTATCGATAAATCCTTTTGGCTCAACCTGTCCCCTGGTACTGATATATTTCATACATATCCCCCAATTGATTAATATTCAAGCCTGGATTCTGCAAAATGTACGCTTCTGCAGACCTGCACTTTCGGCGTCAAACACGTTATTCCTATCATACCCTGTCACAGAGCTGCATCCAAGCATTAATTTACTAAAGCTCTGTGGATAAGCCCTTTTATTTGTTCAACATATTATCATAAATCACATCTTTTGTGATCTGCAAAATTTTCAGCCTGTCTTCCGGTGGGATGAGGTTATTTAGCAAAATTGCGTTCAGCCCCTTCCCACTCTTCACTAACAAATCGGGATAACCGATAAAGAATAGGTAAATTCCGATTAAACACAGAGAGGATAACAGCAGTGAAGAAACATAAAACATGGAGTTATCTCGGATGTATGATTCTGATTGCCGCCCTTCTCCTGAGCGCCTGCTCCGGACAAAAGACTGCGGATACATCCGCCAGCAAGCCAAAATTAAAAGTTGGGATTCTTCTGTCCAATATCGGTCTTGGCGACCAATCGTTCAGCGATGGCGCATTCAAAGGCCTGATCAAAGCTCGTAACGAAGGCTCGATCCTGTTTGATTACAGGGAGATCGCCGATACGGGTACCTATGACGAAGGATTGGAACAGCTTGTCACAGAAGGCAATGATCTTATTATCGGTCTCGGCTATTCCGTCAAAGAAAGCATAGAGAATGTTGCCAAAAAACATCCGGACCGTCAGTTCTTGCTAATCGATGAAAAGTCGGAACTAGCAAATGTCGCTTCCATTACCTTTAAAGAAGAAGAAGGCAGCTTTCTCGCCGGCGCCCTTGCCGCTATGGCCAGCAAAACCGGTCATATGGGATTCATCGGTGGGGTCGAATCTTCCTTACTTTATAAATTCCAGGCCGGCTATGAGCAGGGCGCACGCGCCATCAATCCCAATGCCAGCTTCTCGGTCAATTATACCGGTGACTTTGGTAAAGCCGAGCTGGGTGCAGCTGCAGCCAGAGAAATGATTACCCGTGATAATGCGGATGTCATCTATACCGTAGCCGGGCTGACCGGTGTCGGCGGACTGCAGGAAGCCCAGAAACAGGGCAAATATTCCATCGGTGTCGACAGCGACCAGTTCTTCCTCGCAGAGAAGTCCGTTATCGCTTCCATGGTCAAAAATATTGATGTAGCCATCTATAACGCTCTGCAGGATTACATGAAGAACAATGCCTCTTTCCCGCAAAAGGATATGGTGTTCGGATTGCAGGATGGCGGTGTGGGACTGACCCAGATTCATATACTGGAGCTGACCAAAGAGCAGCAGGCCAAAATGGAAGAACTGCAGCAAAAACTGATCTCAGGTGAAATCAAAATTACTATCCCAAGTTCATGACTTCAGAGCTGAATCCAGCCGATTGACCCGATCACGGCATATAATGAATCTCATTGACTGAACCACGCGTTTGGAGACCAAACGCTGTAAATGGAGGCTAACATGAAACTACAAGGCAAATTGGTGCTGAATGCGATGATATCCCTGGTCGCCTCACTGGTGCTGGTCGGCTATATCATTTTCCAGCTGCTTAGCATTAATTCCCAAAATAACAACCTGGTACCGGCCATGCTGGATGTTCAGCAGCTGGATGGGGAGCTGGTACAGACCGGACAGGCGCTGAGTAACTTCTCCTTTTCCATGTCTGCAAGCAATAAGGCACTGGTAACGGATCAGCTGCAAAAAATCCAAACGACGCTGGATGCTCTGTCCAATGGCATGCTGCAGACTGCTGAAGAGCAAAAGCTGCTGGCAGCCGCCAAAACCAAATTCCAGAAATTAAACGATGAATCCACAACAGCTATGAATAATATGAACAGCGCGGAAGCTAAACGCCAAAGTATCCGTGTGGAAGGTATCCAAAATGATGTGTATATGCTGGATCAGCTGTCCAAAGCAGGCTACAGCGAATACACCAAGGATCTGACCAACAGTATTGATCTGACCTGGCAAATCGCCCTGGGCGGAGCCATTCTGCTGCTGATTGCAGTAGGCTGGTTCAACACCCATACTGCCCGTCAGCTCGCCAAGCGTTCCCATGTTCTCAATGATGCCGCCCAGCGAATTGCCGATGGCGATCTGACCGTAGAGCTTGCTCCGACCAAAGGCAAGGATGAACTGGACGAGCTGAACGCTTCTTTCCGCCAGATGATCAGCAACCTGCGCAGCATTGTCGGTTCGATCGGCCATGCCGGCAACCGTGTCGACGAGATGGCCCAGGATATCGACCGCAGCAATGATCGTATGCAGGAAATGGTGAATCAGGTCGCGATCTCCGTGGAAGAACTGGCCATCGGCAGCCAAAAAGTGGCTGAAGATCTCAGTATGACTGTATCTGTCGTTGATGAGATGCAGCACAAATTTCAGGCTAACCTGGAAACAACCGCCGAATCCGCAATCTACAGTGAAGGCGCGATCCAGTCGATCGAGCACGGCAGCAGCCAGATGAAAGAACAGCTGCAGCTCGTATCCAGCAACCGTGCAGCGATGGCTGAAGTCGCCCAGACCGTACGTGCACTGGAGACCAATGCGTCCGAGATTGCCAGCATGACCATGCTCGTATCCGAGATTGCTTCCCAGACCAATCTGCTGTCACTGAACGCATCGATCGAAGCTGCCCGTGCCGGTGAAGCCGGTCAGGGATTCGCTGTCGTCGCCGGCGAAGTCAAAAAGCTGGCCGATCAGTCAGTAACTGCCGCCAGCCAGATTTTCAAAGCGGTTGATTCCATCACTTCGGCGGTCAGCCAGGTACAGGCATCGGTCTCTCAGAGTCTGACATTGTTCCAACGGCAGGAGCAGGCAACCGCGTCGACCGATGCTTCCTTTGCTGAGATCAGTGAGCAGGTCAAGCAAATTGCCGGTCAGGTCAACAAACTGGCCCAAGATATGCAGACATCGCATGAGCTCAGCAATCAGGTACAGCAGGCGATTGAAAATATCAGTGCCATCACCGAACAATCCGCTGCAGGCAGCCAGGAGATCACCGCATCCACTGTGGAACAGCAGCAGGCCTTCCGCCAGTCCGGCGAGAAAGTCAAAATGCTGCGCCAGATCCGTGAGGAAATGCAGCATGAGCTGGATCGCTTCCATATGGACGCATCCACAGTATCTGCTGCTGCCGACGATACAGCAGGCAGCGCTTCTTCTTCAGCTTCCACTGTGCCTACAGCTGCACCACAAGCCTGATTATCAATCAGCCAGCAGACCGAATGGATGACAATTTCGTTTGTATACTATGCCAAAAGCCGCTCCGGAATACCGGGCGGCTTTTATTTATGCTCTATACTTTTGGTTTATGCTCTATAGATATATCGCTTTATCTGCTGCCTTCAGCCTCCGATATGCGACATCTCTACCCGCGGTCCCTCCTGACCGCGATCCGCCAAGTCGCTTCCGCGCTCCAGCGAGTACTGGTCATGCCGGTTGGTCCAGATTCCGGCTACCGCCCGAGCGACCTCTTCATCCGGCTGACCGGAACGCAGCAGTGCACGCAGATCATGACCTTTGGTCGCAAACAGGCAGGTATACAGCTTGCCTTCCGCTGACAGGCGGGCACGTGTGCAGGTCGAACAGAATGCTTCGGTGACGGAAGAGATGAATCCCACCTCTCCTTTGCCATCCACGAAGCGGTAACGTGTTGCCACTTCGCCTTCATAGTTCGGTGCGATCGGCTCCAGCGGCCAATGTGCGCCGATCTTGTCCAGCAATTCCTGCTTGCTGACGACATGCTGACGGTTCCATCCATTCGTATTGCCTACATCCATATATTCAACCATCCGTAAAATATGACCGCGTTCACGGAAATACTCTACCATGGGTACTACTGCTTCTTCATTAAATCCCTTTTGCACGACCATGTTCACCTTTACCTGCAAGCCTGCATCCGCAGCAGCATCAATCCCCTTCAGCACCGGCTGAACCCGGCTGCGTCCGCCGTTCATTTTCAGGAACATGTCGTCTTCCAGGCTGTCCAGGCTGACCGTAATCCGGTGCAGACCGGCTGCACGCAGAGCTGCAGCTTTGCGGGCCAGCAGACTGCCGTTGGTAGTCAGGGACAGATCTTCAATATCCAGTGCAGCCAGACGCTCGACGATGCTGACCAGATCCTTGCGCAGCAGCGGTTCCCCGCCGGTAATACGCAGCTTCCTCGTCCCCATCCCGACAAAAATGGCAGCGATCCGGCCGATCTCCTGCTCACTCAGCATATGTTCATCCGGTAAAAAGGCGTAGTCTTTGCCGAATATTTCCTCAGGCATACAATACCGGCAGCGGAAATTGCAGCGATCTGTGACAGAGATCCGTAAGTCTCTTAATATACGGTTATGCTGGTCATAGGCTGTCATCGTATCTCCTCCAATCATCGCTTGCTTAACCTGGTCGATCCAACCAGAGCCGTATTTTCCATTCCACTATGCAATGCACGCTGCTCATGGTTGTTCCTTTTAGAATAGCATAGAATTTTGCGCTTTGTCCGCATATTCACGGATTCTTTGTGGATGGGTATAGACATTGCAGCTGTCATTACGCACAAAGCCAACCGTAGTGATGCCGAGATGATCCGCCAGATCAAGCGCCAGCGCAGTCGGTGCCGATTTGGATAAAATGACTTCACAGCCAATCTTGGACACCTTGGTCAGAATCTCGGAAGAAATCCGTCCGCTGAAGACGATGATTTTCCCCTGCATGCTCATCTGATGACGCAGACACCAGCCATAGATTTTATCCAGCGCATTATGGCGACCGATATCGCTGCGGCTGAGCAAAATATGATCCGGTTCACACAGTGCGGCTGTATGTACCCCACCTGTACGCTGGAACAGCTCCGCTGACTGCTGCACTTCATCCATCAGTTCAAAGCACTGTTCAAACGATACACGCACATGGATATCGTCCATTTTCTTGGCTGTGCGGGCGTCGTTAAAAAAAACAAATCCCTGCCGGCTTGTCCCGCAGCAGGAAGTAATATAGCGTTTGGTAAACAGCTGACGATGCTGCGGATTCCAGCGGTCGGTATGCACATGTACATATCCCTGCTGCTCCTGCACCCATAGTTCCTGGATATCACTGTACTGCTGAATGACCCCCTCGGAAGCGAGAAAGCCTATGGTCATATCTTCGATATATTCGGGGGTACAGACCAGGGTCACAAACTCTTCACCGTTGACCTTGACCGTCACCGGCTGTTCGGATACGACAATATCCGGCTGCTCGGTGAACTGCCCCCGTTGATAGCGGACAATGCTGCGCTGCTGCTGTACGTTATGCTCCATCATCTCATCCCTGTTCGCTGTTTTTTTCGAAGGCATAACAAAAGATTCATTCCTGCGCTGCCTACTGTAATATCGGTAAACCAAACCGTTCATTTCGAACCGTCTCTTTTTCAGGTTTATCCGTCAAAAGGCCGATCATACCTGTCAATATCTTGCATAGATTCATCCATTTCAGACACTCGGAATTATTTATAACGGCATATACAGCAAAAAAAGCTGACGCTCAGGGGAGGGCGTCAGCTTTTTATATCAACTGTCTAACCGGTATTTGGCAGATACCGGCTGGACAAGGGGTTGTTGGCCGATCTGAAAGGGGGTACTTCCGGTCAGCTTCTTACTTTTGTGGAACAGTCAGTTGGTAGCCGGCAGGCAGCAGGTTGTTGGCAGCAACCAGCTCGTCTACAGTCACACCATATTGAGCAGCAATTTCAGTCAGGCTGGCACCTTGTGGAACAACAACAGTGATTGGGGATTTAGCATCTGTATTTTCTGTAGCAGCAGGTGTAGTGGTTGCTGATTGTTCTGGCGCTGTGCTGTTGTCTTCTTTGTTAGTACCGAACAATTTGTTAAACTGTTCTGTCTGCGCAGCGATGAATGCAGCATTATTGGCGCGGTTTTCGTCTCTGTCTTTGCGTTTCTCATGGCTGGACTGGCTGTCAGTTGCGGCGAAAGCATGGCTACCTCCGATTGGTGCTACAACGGCAACGGCTCCCAGACTTGCTGCTAAAGCGGTGGACAACATTACTTTTTTGAATGTACTGTTCATTTTGAATTGCTCCTCTTCTTTAATTTAATAATCTTCTTTAATTAAGTAATACATGTTCATTTCGTAACCTTATGAATTAATAATACCATTAATTAAAGAAGATTGCAACCCTATTTAAATATATTTTTATTATATTGGACAAAATTAATTTCTATATTGTATTGGTAACCAACCTAACTACATTCTAACCACTCTCTGTGTGAATTACAAACATAGATAGTGATTGATCAATAACAAAAATTTATATCTTCTAAACTTACTGCTCGTTCTTCATTAGAGTTTCTTTTTCGGCATTCTGCAGGCAATGAATCGTATGTGTCATCCCTTTCTCATAAGGGGTAGCCAGTATGGGCCCGATATGGTGTTCATATTTGGCCCCGCTGAGTATAAGCGGCTGACGGGTCAGATACAGCATCTCCACTACTTCTTTCAGTACCGGCTGAAAAGCTCCGATAAGGGACAAAGTAATTTTGCCCATTGGAATGACGGGTCTGGTAATCCCTGCTGCCTGCTGGGCGATCCGGATCAACTCCTTGCCAGCAATGGGCCCGGCACTCGGAATATGCCAATTTTGCCCATAAGCCTCTTCTCTGCAGGCCAGTTCCACAATCATTACTGCAGCATCAGGCAAATAAACATATTCCCGCGGCACATGCATATTGCCGATAAAAAAGGAGGGCTGACCGGCAGCAATACTTTTCAGTGTAGAACCCAGATAAGAGGCATCGTTAGCAGTGGGACCATAATAATCCGGCAGACGTACAATCATTCCTTGCATGGAAGACCAGCGGGGATGAAATAAGAGTTGTTCAAACTGCAGTTTGACCTTGCCTTTACGGGTAATCGGTTGCTTGGGATAAGTCTCATCGACCGGCTCGCGGTTACGGCTGGAACTGTACGGGTAAATGCCATCAACAGCCACCACCCGGATACCCAGCCGCTCGGCTGCGGATAGCACAGATATTCCCATCGGCAGCAGTCTGCTCTCCATCTCATGATAAGGAACCGAGGCACAGTGAAAAATCACATCCAATCCCTGTGCTGCCTGGTACACGTCCGCCGTCTCGAACACATTCCCTTCATACAAATGCAGATGACTTGGATGACCCAGCTCGGCGGATAGCTGCTTCAGCTTGCCCATTGATCGGCCAAACGCGGTTACTACTGTTCCCCGCTTTAATAGTTCCATTACAATCGCCTTGCCTGTGCCTCCTGTCGCTCCGAGCACTACAGCCTGACGGATCGCAGTGGATGAATACAACTCGCCCACTCTATCCTGTGATTTCCGAGCAAAAGGGGTGGCAGGCGAGGAAGTGGATGATGTATGAATTTCGGTTCCATTTTTCTTCATGTTTATCTTTCCTTTCTTTTGTTAGTGATTGATCAATTACTAAATATTACAGGCAATAACTCCATACACCAGTGTTCTCTCTATACCTGGTGTCTATATCTCTGTCTGTATGGGCTGCAACCTATCTACCTATTGCAGCCCATACAGAGAATACCATTTGCCGTGACAACCCTGCTCTCTAATGCAGTTCCTTTCCTACTCCTCAGCCTTCATCAGTTCCGGCAAATTCAGTGACAACGAGATATTGCAGAGCATACCTCTTGCCAGGAACAGCATTGTACGTTCCAGCGGTCGCTCGATTCCCGCCTTTTGAAAAGCTTGGTAGACCATCTCATGAATCTCGCGAAAGCGACGCTGCATTACCTCAGCAATAGCCGGCTCCTGAATCGTCTGCGCCTGCATTTGTAAAATAATCTCGTTACGATGAGCATTCATGATATCCGAATAGGCATCAATCAGCTGCTGCTCCATTTCCTCGTCGGGCGCAGAAGCGGCAACCCCCTGAAAAGCTTCGATAATACGGTTCCAGGACGCTTCCAGCGCTTCGACCAGCAGCTTCTCCTTGGTGGAGAAAAAGCGAAATACGTACGGCTGAGAAATCTCGGCCCGCTCGGCAACCTGTGCGGTTGTCGCACGGTAATACCCCTGCTCCGCAAACACTTCGATCGCGGCGGCGATAATCTCATTTCTGCGGTTCACGGATGTGGCACTGCTCTTTTTCATATTAACCTCCATCAGTAGCAGATCAGTCATCAAAATATTAGTGATTGATCAATTACTAATAATATAAAATATCTTTACATATTCTGCAAGGGTTATTTGCGTTTTAATTTTTCATTAAATGCTAACTAAAGCACGCCGCTTCTCCTTTCTCCTGTACCAGGTGTACGGAATTGCAAAAAATGCTACAATACGTAAGGTATGTTACTTGGAAAATACAACATCAGTAGATACGATGAATACGACTGATATGTATATGATGGAAAGTGAGGAATTCAATTCTATGATTATTAAACCCAGAACACGCGGATTTATCTGTACGACTGCTCATCCGGACGGCTGTGCACGTCAGGTTCAGGAACAGATTGAATATGTACAATCCCAGCCCCGAATTCAGGGACCACGCAATGTGCTCGTTATCGGTGCTTCTACCGGCTATGGACTGTCTGCACGCGTTGTTGCCGCTTTTGGTGCAGGTGCGAATACGATTGGTGTATACCGTGACGGAGGCTCTGTCAAAGGCCGCACCGCTTCTGCCGGCTGGTACAATTCTGCTGCATTTGAAAAAGCTGCTGACGAAGCAGGTCTGAAATCCTTCAGCGTTATTGGCGACGCCTTTACCAATGAATTAAAAGCCAGCACTATCGAAGCGATCCGCCAGGAATTCGGCAAAGTCGATATGGTCATCTACAGTGTAGCCGCACCACGCCGTACCGACCCGAATACCGGCGAGACGTATACATCCACTTTGAAGCCTATTGGAGAGACCTATACCAACAAGACGGTGAACTTCCATACCGGTGAAGTGACGGATATCAGCATCGAACCGGCTACCGACGAAGAGATCGAAGCGACCATACGCGTTATGGGCGGCGATGATTGGCAGTCCTGGATGGACCAGCTGAGCGCAGCCGATGTGCTGACCGACGATGTAGTGACTGTAGCCTTCTCCTATATCGGTTCGGATATTACTCAGGCGATCTATCGTCAGGGCTCGATCGGACGTGCCAAGGATCATCTGGAAGCGACTGCACGCCATATGAACGAGCAGCTTGGCTCCAAAGGCGGACGTGCCTATGTCGCTGTATGTAAAGCACTGGTCACCCAGTCCAGCTCTGCGATTCCGGTCGTGCCGCTGTACATGTCTGCCCTTTACAAAGTGATGAAGGAAAAAGGGCTGCATGAAGGCTGTATCGAGCAAATGTACCGGATGTATGCGGATCGTCTGTATACCGAAGGTGAGACACCGGTCGATGAGAAGCAGCGTCTTCGTCTGGATGACTGGGAGATGCGTGAAGACGTACAGGCTGAAGTGACCCGGATCTGGAACGAGATCAGCACGGACAATGTATACGAGCTGACCGATCTGGAAGGCTATCGCAGCGAATTTTTCCAGCTGTTCGGCTTTGAGACAGACGGGGTCGATTATGAAGCCGATGTCGATCCGGATGTAAAAGTACCGCATACACGCTAAGCAGCCGCTGGCTTATTGGCAGTTTGTTCTAAAGTGACCCAGCTGATTAGTCGCTTGGACAAGTAAAAAAGCACGTTCTCCTGTAAAGGTGAACGTGCTTTTTGCTCTATGATAAAATATTGTACCCGATGCACTATGACGTAATGTTACTGCCATAAGCTGCAGTTCTCAGTTGGTGCCATAGACGGTATACGGCTGCCTTGGGATATATAATGATGCAGCCTGACATCCGGTTCGCTTGAAATTATACTTTGAAGCGGTGTACCAGTACCTGCAGTTCCTCAGCCAGATCGGTCAGGGACGAAGCGGAATACATGATTTCTTCACTGGAAGCCAGCTGTTCTTCGGTAGCTGCAGCAATTTCCTGAGTGCTGCCGGAGATATCGCGTGTACCCTGATTCACCTGGTTCATCGCCCGGGCAGATTCGGTAAAGTCCTGATTCATCTGTACGGTATGCTGTGCGATCTCATTGGTTTTGCCGGAAATGTCCTCTACAGCCTGCAGAATACGAGTAAACTGCTCCACCGTGGAGCGGGTCACTTCGCTGCCTGCAGCTACATCCGCCTTGACGGTCTGGATGGCGCCCAGCGTGGACTGGGTCTCTGTCTGGATACGGGTAACCAGATCTTTGATCTGCTGAGTGGCTGCAGCAGATTGTTCTGCCAGCTTGCGCACTTCATCAGCTACAACGGCAAAGCCTTTGCCATGCTCGCCGGCACGGGCTGCTTCAATAGCTGCATTAAGTGCGAGCAGATTGGTCTGCGCAGAAATCTCGTTGATCAGTGTAGTCATTGAGTCAATCTGGCTTGCATGATTGGCCAATGTGGATACACTCTGGTCTGCCTGATCGACAGACTGATGAATCGAGCTCATCTGGTCGCCAACCTGACGAATGGAATACGATCCTTCTTCGGCCTGCTGACGCATTGTGTTGGAGAAAACGGCCATATCCGTAGCATTGACGGAAATGGTCGACAACTTATCAAGCGAGTTCTGCAGCGTCTCACTGGTACGATCCAGCTCACGGGTCTGACGGCCAGCCTGATCGGCAATAACCTGCATGGATTCGGCTACCTGCTGGGTAGTGGCTTTGGATTGGCCGGCGCTCGCAGAGAATTCCTCTGCCGATGCTGCGACCATTTCCGAAGAGGCCCCAATCTGACTGACAATGTCGCGCAGAGAAGCGACAAACTTGTTGAAGCTGCCTGCCAGTACACCAAATTCGTCCTGCTGCTTGATCTGGATCTGCTGGGTCAGATCGGCTTCGCCTTCGGCAATATCCATCATCTGCTTGTTCAACAGATTGAGCGGCTTCAGAATCGAGCGAAGCAGAATAATACCCAGTACAATTCCGACTACAGAAGCAGCGATGGTTACAATCAGCAGAATCAGGTTGCTCAGCTTGGCATGCTGATCATTGCTTGCTTTTAACTGGGTTACATCATTAGCCAGTGTGTTGACCAGCTCATCGACTGCCGGAGTAAGCACTTCCTTGCGCAATGTACGCTCTTCTCCAAAGTGCAGTGAAGTGGCAGCCTGCTCGTCCTGTGCACGCAGGGCGACCATTTTCTCATTCATGGCAATCGCCTGAGTGAGGATATCGTTCAATTTCTGTGCGGAAGACAGATATTCCTGACCATACGGCGACTGCTGGATGGTTGTCAGTGTCGTCTGAATGTCCTGAATTTTCTTTTTCATTCCATCTACATAATCCTGCTTCCCTGTCAGCAAATAACCGCGTTCATCATTGGAGAGTCCGGAGAGCAGGAATTCCAGCTGCTTGGTGTGCTCCTGTAATTCCATTTTCCCCTGCAGCATACTGCTTTGTTCAATTGACTGCGCAATAGTAGTAACGGACAGTGTGCCGCTGCCCAGAATAGAAATAATGAGTATGGACAGAATCAATATAAGTCTTGTTTTTACTTTCATTATGCGTTCCCCCGAATAGTTGTTCTGTAACTAACTCTATTATCGGGTTTTTTACAATATAATTTAGTTAAATATTTTGGTTCAATACGACTTAATTACCTACTTTATACATATTATACATTTATAATGTATGTAGATCTTAAGAACTATTTTCGACAAAAAACGCATTTTAGGTAAGCTGCTTAAATATTCAAGTTAATTTACTTGTTTTAACGTTGTTATATGAATTTATATTTCCATATGTATGCTGTTGCATATTGTCTATTTTTTGTATCGAATTTCAATAATTCGTAACTTTATAAGCAGATTTTTTTTATTTTATACGATATATTTAAATTATTAAAATTCTTATTATTTCATGTCAGGGAGATCCGAAATGGCTGCTTGTCCTGAGGTAATGAACTGGAGGAACTGTAACGATGTTCAAAAATGCAATGTCTTTGCTGCGAATCGTCGGTAATGTGGAAGCGGTATCTTATTTATTGCTTGTGCTCGTAGCCATGCCACTCAAATATTGGGCCGGTCAGCCGCTGATGGTTACCTATGTTGGTATGATCCATGGCGTGCTGTTTGTCAGCTATGCTGCTGTGATCGCCCTTACCCTGATGATCCGCAAATTGACTTTCAAGCAGGCGGTGCTCGCCATGGTCGCTTCCATGCTGCCTTTTGGTCCGTTTGTATTTGACCGTTATCTGAAGCGTCAAGAGCCTACAATCGTACCGGAAGCACGTATCCAAAAAGGATAAGCATCATCTCAGGTACATAATTATTCACTTTACGGCTATGGTCACATAGCCGTTTTTGCATGGCCTGTGTACAATAAGAAAGAAATATCTACATAAAATGAATACCAGGAGGACAAGATGCAGGTTCCTTTGGAAACGCAATCCCCATCCGCTGCAGAGCCTCTCTCTATGCTGGGCCGGCTGCTCTCTCCTGTTCGGCAATCGCGGGCGTTCACTTACTTATGGCTCGGACAGCTGATAGCGATGCTGGGCAGTTCGGTTACGATGATTATTCTGCCGATTGTCGTATACAATCTGACCGGCTCCACCACGATGATGGGACTCGCGATGACGATCTACATCCTGCCCAATGTGCTGGTGCTTCCATTATCCGGCTGGATCGTGGATCATACGGACCGGGTACGGCTTATACTGTTTACCAATACGGTGCGATTTGCCATTATGTTAACAGGCGCCATACTGATCTTCACTGACCAGCTGACCCTGCCGCGTCTGTATACCGGATTGGCTGTATACGGATTGATGGATGGAATATTCAATCCGGCTTATGCGGCGCTGCGGGCGGAAATTTTCACGACGGATATTCGTAATGCTGCCAATGCACTAAGCCAGATGAGTATACAGGGGGTACGGCTGCTCGGGCCTTCCCTGGGAGGACTGCTGGTGACTTTCACCTCGCCGGGCAGCGGCTTTGCTCTCGATTCACTCACTTATCTGATCTCGCTAATCTGCTTTATGATGCTGGGTCGTCATTTTGTATCCAGTCGGCGCTCTGCCGCGGCAGACAATCGATTGTCCGATGAGGAGGATAACAGGGGCATCAAGCATACCAGGCCCGATCCGGCTCGCGCTTCCATCTGGCAGGATCTGCTCGAAGGTGTCTGGATTCTGAAAAAGGTACCCTGGCTGTGGATCACCATCGTTATCTTTTCCCTGCTGAATATATGTTATCAGGGCATTATTGCAGTGATGGTTCCATGGCTGTTTAAAGTGCATCATCAGCTGACGCCGCTGCTGTATGGACTCGCCATGGCTGCTACCGGGATCGGAGCGATTATCGGAGCGCTGATCTTTGGCTCGCGGATTCACTGGCGTCGGCGCGGCTGGATCGGTTACGGCGGGGCACTGCTCAGCGGGATCGCCTTGCTGCTGCTGTCGGTCATTACCTGGACACCCGGGCTGATTATGGTCATGATGCTGGAAGGATTCGGTCTGATGATGTTCGCACTCGTCTGGGAGACAAGTCTGCAGGAAATGGTACCGACCGAGAGCTTTGGCCGGGTGGTCAGTCTGGATATGCTCGGTTCGTTTGCCCTGCTGCCGGTCGGTTATCTGCTCGTCGGATGGCTGGCAGACCAGATTGGCGGCATTCTTACGATTGGCATATTTGCAGGCTCCGGTATGCTGCTCGTCATTCTCGGATTATGTATACCGGCAATCCGGCGATTCGATTAGGCTGGATCGGCTAGCATGAATATGTAATAGGTATGATACTGCTCGATAGGCATAAAAAAAGAAGCATCATCCCGTAGAATCCGCTTCTTGTGTTTGATCTTCTGCATTCGTTCTTGCTTGCTCGGGGTAATGCGTGTAT
Source organism: Paenibacillus wulumuqiensis (assembly GCF_000971965.1). Classification (GTDB taxonomy): domain Bacteria; phylum Bacillota; class Bacilli; order Paenibacillales; family Paenibacillaceae; genus Saccharibacillus; species Saccharibacillus wulumuqiensis. The sequence continues at coordinate 248,780 of NZ_KQ040794.1, read as the reverse complement.
GCTGTGATATCGCTGCAAATTCCTGATTGGATCTGCGCTCGAGGGTTGGAGCAACGCTGCCGCTTCGCAGTGCTTTACGAATTGCTTTTTGTGTCTGTGTACGTGCCATTTAAGATTCACTCCCAGATTATAATATGTGCCTAACAATCTTATTTTACCACTTTTATCCTGAATATCCCAGTATATAATTCTTATTAAGATGTTATGAAAGTAATCAAATAGCGAATGATATGTTAATTATTTTTACATATTATTCGCTTTTTTTTGTTTTCATGTTCAATTCATGCCAGAATGATTGTGCAGTTTATTAAAACAATGAAATTATGCTGCTTTTAGCCATTCTATCATGTTATAAAATGCTACATAAACTTATACGAAATAAAGGAGGCCTTTTATGTCCTTTTTCAGATCCCTGTTTTTTCAGATTATTGTGGCTGTCATTATCGGCATTGGAGTCGGGATGCTTTGGCCGGGCTTTGGCGCCATGCTGCAGCCGCTTGGCACCGGCTTCATCAAACTGATTAAAATGCTGATCGCTCCGCTGATTTTCCTGGTTGTGGTTGCAGGTATTGCCAAAGCAGGCGATCTCAAGGCGGTAGGACGGATTGGTCTCAAAGCGATTATCTGGTTTGAAATTGCGACTACAGTTGCCCTGGTGCTTGGACTGGCTGCTGCCAAATGGATGCGTCCGGGAGAAGGAATGAATATCGATGCCAGTACGCTCGATCCCAATGCGGTAGATGCCAAAACAAATGGAGCAGAGCTGCCACATACGGTGGATTTTATCCTGAATATTATTCCGACCAGCGCGGTAGATGCCTTTGCCCAGAATGCGCTGCTGCAGGTGCTGCTGCTGGCCTGTCTGTTCGGTACGGCACTGGCGGCGAGTGACAGCGTCCTCAAGCATAATGTGCTGACCCTGGTGGATCAGATCATGGAGCTTGTGTTCCGGGTAATCGGTTATATTATGAAGCTGGCTCCGATCGGGGCATTCGGCGCTATTGCCTATACGGTAGGCGCATATGGCGCTTCGACACTGACGTCCTACGGCATGCTGATTGTTGCCTGCTATGTGTCTGCGCTTGTCTTCCTTGTCTGTCTTGGACTGGTGGCATGGTGGCTGACCGGAATGAATATGCTGCAGTTTATCCGTTATACCCGTTCGGAGATTATGCTGGCGATCGGTACGGCATCTTCCGAAGTGGTGATGCCGCGCATGATGGACAAGTTGACCCGGGCAGGCTGCAACCGGGCAGTTGTGGGACTTGTTGTGCCGACCGGATACTCCTTTAACCTGGATGGTGCTTCGATCTATCTGTCACTGGCGACGGTGTTCCTGGCGCAGGCTGTCGGAATTGAATTGACACTGACCCAGGAGATCACGATTCTGGCTGTGCTCATGCTCAGTTCCAAAGGAATGGCCGGGGTACCTGGATCGGCATTTCTGGCATTATCCGCTACAGCTGCTGCGCTGAATGCCTTCCCTGTCGCTGTCGTCGCCCTGCTGCTCGGTGCTGACCGGTTCATGGATACGATGCGTGTATTCACCAATCTGATGGGCAATTGTGTAGCAGCCTTTGTCGTAGCCCGCTGGGAAGGGATGCTGGACACCGACCGGATGAAAGCCGTTTTGTCCGGCGAGATCTCCGCGGACGAACCTGCCAGGGATACGGAAAAGAAAATTCACCCCGATCCTCTCTCCCCTGCAGGCGAAATGGCAGTGGCCGCCTATCCCCATACGGTCCTACCCGAGCCGCGTCCCGGTTCGATCTAACCGATAGCTGGAAGACAAAAAAAGAGCTGCTGTCCGTGTGACAGCAACTCTTTTCTATTTATTTTATGAATAATCAGGAATTCAGTGTAATCGTTCTGCCTTCTGCCTGGGATTGGAAAGCAGCCAGAATAACATTCAGGGAACGACGTCCTTCTTCACCAGAAATGATCGGTGCCGTGCCGGTCTGGATACAGCTAATGAATTCGTCCATCACACCGCTCGCCACCTGCTTGTCATTGGTGGCAATCTCGCCGATCTGGTAACGCTCCACTGTGCCGTTGCGCAGCTCCACGATCACCTGATCCACCGGATCGGTACCGATCTTCATAACACCATTTTCGCACCACAGTACTGTACCATTATCTTCGCCACGGTAGGATGTCCAGCTCGCTACAAGGGACCCAATCGCGCCGCTGCCCATACGCAGCAAACAGATGGCATTATCATCCACATCCGTATCCGTTTTATCAAGAGTTCCAATAAATGCGCTTACGTTAACCACTTCATCTTCCAGCAGCCAGCGGATCATATCCGACTTATGTACGCCCAGATCGCCCATTGCGCCCATGATTGCTTCACCTTTGCGGAAGAACCAGCTGTTCTTGCCGTCGATACTCCAGCCTTCCGGACCACCATGTCCAAATGCTGTACGGAAAGTCAACACACGACCCAGATGACCCTGCTTGAGGATTTCTTTGGCTTTGAGATGTGGAGGCATGAGACGCTGATTATGTGCAACCATCAGGAACACATTGTTTTGCTCAGCCGCTGCAATCATATCGCGCGCTTCTTCATCTGTAGTGGCCATTGGCTTCTCAACCAGTACATGTGCACCTGCTTTGGCTGCTGCAATGGATACTTCCGCATGCAGTGCGTTCGGTGTGCATACGCTTACAGCATCGAACCCACCAGCCGCCAGCAATTCTTTATAATCGGCATAGGCTTTGGCATTATACAAATCCGCATAGCCCTGTGCTCTCTCAAGTACCGGATCAGCAAAAGCGACCAGCTCTACATCCGGGTTGGCTGCATATTCCGGAATGTGACGACGTTCCGAGATGCTGCCGCATCCGACTACCGCTACTCTGACTTTACCCATGAATCCCATTCCTCCTAGAATTGAAGTGAAGTGCTCAACAGTTATATTATCGAATTCCTGTCTATTAATCCAGCACCTGGGCAATAATTACCCAAATTTGGATGTTAGCATAACAAAAAGCAAACCCTGCAAACAACTTGCTGCTTGTTTGTAAGGTTTGCCCTATTCGATCCATAAGACTACGATAATTTTATTGCATTCCGCATCCAGCTGCTCCGCCAGGGAACTGCTCCTGCCGGGCAGTTACTGCAGCCCATTTCCGATCAGATATTTTCTCCGCTGATCCGGCTCATAAATTGCTGCGCACGTGCGCTTTGCGGATGGTTGATCACCTGATCCGGCGGTCCCTGCTCGATAATGTGTCCGCCATCCATCAGAATGACATGATCCGCTACGTCTGCAGCGAACTTCATCTCATGGGTAACAATGACCATCGTACGGCCTTCCAGGGCCAGCTGCTTGATTACACCCAGCACTTCCCCGACCAATTCGGGATCAAGCGCAGAGGTCGGTTCATCGAACAGCAGTACATCCGGCTCCATCGCCATCGCGCGCGCAATGCCGACGCGCTGCTGCTGTCCACCGGACAGCTGGTGAGGATAGTAATCGCCACGATCACCGAGTCCCACTTTGTCCAGCAGTCCCTGAGCGGTTTTGCGCGCCTGTTCTTTGTTCTTTTTCTGAACGACGACTGGGCCTTCCATGATATTCTCGATGACCGTTTTGTGCGGGAACAGATTGTACGACTGGAATACCATGCCAGTGCGCTTGCGCAGCTCGGTCACTTCACGGCTTGGAATTTTACGTCCAGGTTGAAAATTTAACGCACGATCACTCAGCTTCATAGTTCCCTGGTCCGGCATCTCCAGCAGGTTAATACAACGCAGCAGCGTTGTTTTACCCGAACCGGAAGGTCCGATGATTACAAGAACTTTTCCCTTTTCCAGGTCTACATCTATTCCTTTAAGCACTTCAAGCGAACCAAACGCTTTGTGCAGATTACGAATTTCCAGCATCATTGGATTTCCTCCCTATGTTGCATCATACTTTGCTTCTTTTGCAATCAAATGTCCTATAACCTACAAGCTGTCTAATTCGCTGAAGAGCGCCGCAATCGTTTTTCCAGTCGATTTTGCAGGGCAGACAGGATTGTAGTAAAAATCAGGTAAATTACTGCTGCTTCACTGTATACGAGCAAATATTCATAAGTGGTAGCAACGATCTGCTCGGAAGTACGATACAGCTCAACATAGGTAACCGCACCGGCAAGAGAAGTATCTTTGACCAGGCTGATAAACGAGTTTGCCAGTGGCGGAACCGATACTCTAGCCGCCTGTGGCAAAATAATACGACGTAAAGCTTCGGAACGAGTCATACCGATAGCATAAGCAGCCTCCCACTGCCCCTTGGCAATGGATTCGATAGCCGCTCTTACGATTTCAGAGCCATATGCCCCTACGCTAAGTGAAAAACCGATCAATGCTGCTGTAAAGGGATCGAATTCAAGACTTCCGCTAATCATCGGTAATCCATAGAAAATAATAGCCAATTGTACAAGCAATGGCGTTCCTCTAATAATCCATACATAAAATCGAGCGATTTGACGCAGTAGGCTAAATGAAGAAAGACGCGCCAATGCCGTCAGAACAGCCAAAATCAAACCTAGCAGAAATGAAAAAATTGCTAGTGGCAGTGTAAATCTAATGCCTGCTTCCAGCATCGGCCAAAAAGAATCAATAAGAATTTGTATTTGACGATCTGTCATGACTGACCTCCGTTTTCAGAATAACATTCAAAATTCATGATTATTTTCATAAAATAAAACACAATATCTTGATGCCGTTTAGGTCATCAAGATATTGGTTTGCAGATATAACTGGTTGATGCATAGATTTGAAAACCACCCAACATCAACCTGTTTAATTTATGTTATTTCGAGACATCTTCTCCAAAGTACTTCTCGGAAATCTTGAGATAAGTTCCATCATCCTTCATCTCTTTGAGCGCTTTATTGGCAGCTTCCACGAGGTCTTCACTGCCTTTGTTGAACATCGCTCCACTTTGAGAAGCATTTGCCTCTTCAGCTACCACTTTAAGTGGAAGGTTGGGCTGCTGCTTTTTCAAGTCAAGGTAAGAAAGATTATCATTCACTGTTGCATCTGCACGTCCAGAAGTTAACAGCCCGATAGCCTGGTTGAATCCATCAACAGATACCAGCTCGGCACCATTGCTTTTTGCAATTTTACCAAGGTTACTTGTAAGGGATTGAGCAGACTTTTTGCCTTTCAAATCAGCAAAAGATGTAATATCCGTATTGCTTTCAGGCACAATCAGTACTGCTTTTGAAGCGATGTAAGGATCGGAGAACAGGTATTTCTCTTGGCGTTCAGGCGTTATGCCTACCTGATTAAATACAGCATCAAAACGCTTGGAATCAAGACCACCAATCATGCTATCCCATTTGGTCTCAATGAATTCAGGCTCTACGCCCAGGCGTTTGCTGATTTCGGTCGCAATATCCACATCGAATCCAGTGAGCTTGCCGCTCTCATCGTGGAAAGTAAACGGCGCGTACGTGCCTTCTGTACCGATGCGCAGTTTACCACTGGCTTTGACCGATTCCAGAGTAGCTGCACCGGAGGAAGCTGGCGCGCTCTCGGTCGTTGCAACCGATTGATCTGTTCCACTGCCTGTTGTCGCTGTATTCGAGCTGTTACCGCATGCTGCAATTACCAGCATGGTCAGGATCAGCATCAGAGTTAAAGAACCCCATTTTTTCATTTGTAAGACTCCCCTCAAATATGAATGTTATGAATATCTATACATTCGGCTCTACGATAAGCCCTTCGGTCGCTGTTTGTTGAAACTTCCGCAATTCATACGTTAGTATTTCCTCACCTGGTCTCAAAAAATAACGAACTGCAAATTGTATAGTACACCGTCTGACATTATCCGTCAACTCTTTTTCCGATAAAAATGGTTGGTTTAATTAATTTATCATAATTCGCCCCATTTGACTATTTGATAAATAACAATAGAGGAAGAAATTGTGAACATTCAGCAAATTCATTTCACACCTTTCATAGACTAAAATCCGCCTATTCAAACATTCTGTGGGTATATACATGATAATGTTCTCCATGAATAATATGCACAATTCCCAAATGAACGGTCAGGAGGTTGTTAACATTGACATTGATGACACTGGAGTATATTTTGCGGGTTGTTGTCGCTGGCGTATGCGGTCGGTATCGGAGTTACTGCGCTCATACTGATTGTGCAGTTCGCCATGCACGGCCGCAGTGCGCCTGTACTCGGTGCCAAATCATATACGCTGTCTGTCAGTCTGGTCAATCATACCGATCCGGTCGAGAATCTGCTGAAGACGCTGGAGGACAATGAGATCTATATCGTCAAGCTGTATTCCGAGACCAACGCACCGACCCAGAGCAATTCGGATATTCCCGATACCCATATCCAGTCGGAAATCCAATTGAAGATGGAGATCAAGTTTCCTGCGTCGATGCGTACTTCGGACGTGATGCTGATCCTGCAATCACTGCCGGACGTACGCCGGATCAATCTGGAATAAGCCAGCACAAAGACGCCCATCCTGCACAAGGATCGGCGTCTTTGCTTTGCTATTGTTCTGCTATTTCTGCTGCTGCAGCATCTTGATCTGGTTCATATGATTGAGAATATATAGATAATGCTCGGATTTCTTGTCTCCATTATAGATCAGTTCATCAATATTCTGATTTTGCTTGCCGGACAGATCCGCGATATTGGAAATGTTTCTGGCGATGTCGTTGATGCTTTTGAGCTGCGAAGACTTTACAGCCTGCAGCTGACGGTTTACTTCCGCTTCGGCAGTCATCACACTCTCAAAGCTCTCGGCCGAACGCTGCATCGTATCACTGGCTACTTTCACGATGTCTTTTCCTTTGTTGGATTCCAGACGGATCGATTCGAGGATATTGTTCATATCTCCAAGCAGATCCAGAATATCGGTAGCGCTTTTTTTGGTCGTATCGGACAGGGACTTGATTTCACTGGCCACCACGGCAAATCCTTTACCTGCTTCTCCGGCCCGTGCAGCTTCGATCGAGGCATTCAGCGACAGCAGATTGGTCTGGGTCGCAATACTGGTGATGGTGCTGGCGAACTGGTTGATCTCTTTGTATTTCACTTCGATCGCATTGAATACGGCAACCATATTCTCGAAAACGCTGGAGACTTCGTTCATATTGCCGGCAGACTGATTGACCAGATTCTGCGTATCGACGATCGTATCCTGCGAGACTGCGATACTGGAGGCTACTTCATTAATAATCGTCTCGGTCTCTTTGTCCAGATCATGCAGCACATTTTCGATGCTTTTGATTTCTGTAGTTGTTTCGTTCAGGGAAATTGCAGCCTGCTTGAATCCGTAGGTAATATTGCGCTCTTCGGCCAGCACCAGCTGGATGTTTTTCTCGATTTCATTAGTTAACATATATACATAAGGCAGCGCCGAAAATGGTTTCTCGACCTGTACCTGCAGGATTGGTGGTGTGAGTTCAACAGCATTCGATTTTCTTATTTTAAATACGCTTTTCAGCATCTTTATTCCTCCTATTCAAACGCCAGAAGTACCATCGTCTGGTTAAAATGCTTGTTGTGGATCTGTTCGCCATAGCTGATAAAGCCCGCCTGATTGCGGCTGACGCTTAACAATTTGTCATCCAGACTTTTCCATGTGTTTTCGCTTTTGAACTTCAGGCTGCGTAGAATACAATGAATAGACAAGATAAAAGATGGCTTAAACTTTATCGCATTCAGCGTTTCCTGGAAGCACTGATGTACATCCAGCGGCTGCAGCACATCTACATACGTATTGGGTGCAATCTGGGAGTAGAAGGTGATCGACTTGTCCGGGTTTACTTTCATCGGTGAGGTAATATATGTGCTGTCCTTGATCACTTTGCCCAGCGGATTGTTCATAAATGCCTTTTCCAGCTGATTCTCCGGGATACCGAGCACACTGGCATATTCCGTAGAAGCCGGACGATTGTTAAATGTGCGTACGAGCCGGTTCAGAGGCTCCGCATCAGTTACGAGCAGACGCTCACCTGTCGTGTAGTAGAGGTTTTCCTTGAGCAGCTGGGTTCGTCTCGGCCAGTTAAAGTACAGCGCTACACCGTTTACTTTTTGGTTGCCGATATAGACAGCAGTTTCCTTGAATTTCACATAGTCGCCGGAGCTGCCGCCGATGACCTTGAACTTCTCATCCATAAAGAACAGTGTCGTCATGACACTCTCTTCCTGACCGGACAGTCCATCATACAGAATGAACATGAATGCATTGGGATTGTGGCGCACTTTGTTGTACCCGGATTGGAGTTCGTCGATGCTGAGAATCGCTGGTGACTTGATCTCGATCAGTTCTACCAGATCGCGCTGGTAGGCGAATCCGCTGATAACACCTTCTTTGAATCCTTCGGAAGTATATTCGCCGGCGGTGGAGCAGAGTACCACATGTTCTGTGGCGAAAGCGCTCAGTTCTTTGACATTTTCCACTGTTGTGAATAACACGATCCCTTTATCGGGATTGGAATGAATGTATTCTTTGGCCTGTCCGGTTGTTTTAAAATATAGTGATTTCATCGTATCTTCCTCTCATCACAGAGTATCGCCTAAAGTTCCATACATCGATGCATTCTGAATTGCATTCAATCATAAAATAACTAAGTTAGTGGAGTATATAACTTGGACAAGGATACCAATCAAAGCTTAACAAGTATTCTTTTTCTAAAATAAAAACTGTCATGCTGCAAACGATTTATCAAACTTATGTCGTATGCAGAATGACAGTGTCATCAGCTATTTATTTAGTTATCGGTTTTATCTCGACTAAATTTTATATATTTCAAACATAATATGACAATTTTCGCTAATATCAGCTATGTTCATTAGAACCTTTGTTTCAGTTTGTCGAATTGTTCACGTACCCGGTCACGGATATCTTCCATTTTGTGAGGAAGTTGGCATATCCATATGCCAGGTTGTTATTTATGTAGATTATTTTACAGATAAAAGAGGATATTAAAAAAGCTGCCCGATTCAGGTGACCGGGTCAGCTTTCTTTATGGCGTTGCATGAGCAGGGACCATTCTTTTAAAACTTTGAGCAGTTCCGGGTATTCAGTGAATTCACTTTTTTTGTTGATCTGATTGGCAATAGCGAGACATTTGGACATGTACTCAATGCCTTCAGAGTAGTTGGCCTGACGAAAATGATATACTGCGAGTTGACGGTATAACTTTTCCAGCATATCCATTGTATTCGCGTTGTCGTAATAATTATTTTTCAGATGAGTAGCGCTCTCAATGTATTCGAGATGTTGTAACAACTTTGGATAGATATGATCAAGAGAAAAATCATGTTTATTGGCTGCCTGCAGGACAGTAACCATACCTGGCAATATTTCCGGAGGGTGCTGTTCGAGAAATTGCAAATATTCCGAAAGCTTGGATGTATTACCCATTAGAAGATGCAAACTTAATTCGTTTGCTATAGCTATATTATGAATCTTTTCTACTTCTTTTCTTCCGGTCTCATCCAATCCTTCAAACCAATCCAGATTATTGTAGTGTTTAATATAGCTTAATGATTTAGCATAATCCCCTTGTTCGTCCGCTATTAATCCTTCCATCAGAAAACTATGTGCATAATATACGACCAAGTGACGCTCGGTTATAAAAATCCGATCTCCATTTTTCTTTTGCTGCATATGAAGACGCTGCTCATAAGCTTTAGTAGCAAGTACCCGCATCTCGGCACAATATTTGTACATCTTCTGCCAGTCACGGTGAATAAAATAGATGTTGATCAGCTTGAAAAGCGCATCCAATCTGTAATTTAGATCAAGTTCATCGTAAAAAGGCTCAAATTTAATAGCGGCACGAAGTTTACTTTCAAAATCAGTACCTGCAGAATTCAGTAAAAAAACACGATAATGACTGAGTATAGTTCGCTCACTATGACGATTTTTCTCATTTTTAATTACCGTTTCATAAAACAATAGCAAAGCGTGACGCTCTCCTTCTGCGTACCATTGTTCGGCCAAATTAAATATTTGAGATATTTGAGAATCGTCTTCTGTAAGCCAATTTAGTATTTTTTCGATTTTTTCAGAGAAGTTTAATTCGATGCATCTATATAATAAGGGTTTTAGTTTCTTCCAATGGTGTGTGTGTCCTTGAAAGTACTCTTCAATGTAATGATCGTAAAACCAACCTTCTCGATAGCCTAATGCTTGAGTGATTTTATCCAGATGATCAATAGAAGGCAGTTTGGCAGAATTACTGTTTAGTACAGAACTCAACGTTCCACGATTGATACCTGTAATTTGGCTTAGTTTATTATGATTAATCGTTTTTTTTGTTAGTTCTTCGACAATAATAGTGTGAAAAAACTTTTTCTTCATAATGCCTACTCTCCAAATTTCTAAAAATTATTATTTTAATTAATAAAATAAAAAAGCATCAAAACCTAAGTTTTGATGCTTTTTGGATCAGCCGCCAGTACCATGTCCTAACACGTTAGCACTTGCATTAAGAGCGTCGATTAATAGTGGACTAAAAATCAATAAACTAATAACTTGAGGAATCAATATGCTTGCTAAAATGCGCTTCTTCAATTCTCAACACCTCTCTCATAATTTGAATGTACTGTTCTAACTGATTACTGGCTGCATGCTCTCTATACATTTCAAATAAAGAAATGCTAGGAATTAAACCATCTTTACTTTTAAATCTAACACTTAAATTCATACATTTTATAACGTTATCGATAGCTTTATTATAGCTACGATTTTTGAAGAAATAAATAGCCAGTTTTTTATATAAACTTATATACCTTTCCATACTTACATCACTTTGATAATATCCACTTTTAGTTTGCAGTTCTTCTTCCATTTTTGTTACTGTGTCCAGAAATTCATTAATAATATCATCAATTATAAAATTATATTTATTAGCTGCTTCTACTATAAATATTAATCCTGGAAGTACCTCATTAATATCATTTCGGAGGAAATCTAAGTATTCAGACAACCGGTTATTATTTCCAGTCAACAAATGTAATGCTAAAAAGTTAGCTCTAGCAAAACCTGATAATTTGTTGACTTCTCTTCTTCCTTCTTCACCTAAACCCTCAAACCAGTTTAAATTTTCATATTTATAAATATATTCTAATGCTTCGTCGTAACGTTCCTGTAAAAATAAAGAGTTGCCTTTCATAACATAACCTTGTCCATAATAAACTACAAGATGTCGTTCTGTCTGGAGACCTCTCTCTTCATCAATTCCATTAATCATATGAATTCTATGATCATAAGCGCTAGTTGATAACTCATGCAGCTCATCTGCAAAATATTCGGCCTTCTCCCACATATGCTGGTTGTAATAAATATTCGCAAGCTTCAACAAACCATCCAATCGAAAACCCACCGGCAGTTCATGCCGATACGGTTCAAAAGTGATCGCTGCGCGGAGATTGTTCTCGAAGTTCTCGCTTTGACTCAGTCGGAAAATGCGGTAGTGGCTGATTGCAAGACGTTCTGCATGGCGGTATTTCTCATTCATCGTGACATAGTGATAAAAAGGCAGCAGGATCTGCCGATGACCCGCGTCATACCATTCCTCGGCAGCATCAAATACAGCTGCTGTCTGGCTGCAATCCTCCATCAGACGGTGTAGTGCCTTACCGATGAGTTCTTCTTTATTCAGTTGAATACAGCGGTAGAGAAAATTTTTGAGCCGACGCCAGTGAGGAACTTCCCGGTCAAAGCATTCTTCCAGGTAGAGTTCGTACAGCCAACCCTGCTCATAGCCCAGTGCTTCTGCGATCTTGTCCATTTGGGGAATAGAGGGCAGCTTGGAAGGGTTTCCATTAAGAATAAGACTCAGCGTTCCCCTGTTCATTCCGGACACCTGGCTGAAGCGGCTTAAATTATATCCCTTTTGCTGGATCTCCTGTTCCACGATGGAACGAATATTAAGGGTATTCTGCATGTTCTGTCTCTCCTTACTTTACCTGGTACATATTCTACCACAACTGTATAATTTGACGCACCCATATTATGTCATCAAATTTTTAGGAATCACTGCTTGGTAACTGTATTACCCGCAGTCTGCTTTTCCATCCTATGACGATCTGGTTGATAAGGGTTTGAAATTAGGCGTTATTTCCATAGGCATACGTATGCATTCCATTATTACCATATAGTGTAATACATGTTGCCTTCGATAGGGATTCTGATTTTAAGGCAACATCATATAAAGAAACCTCGGAGCTCCCGAGGAGCTCCGAGGTTTACAGATTCAGTTTACTGCTGTCATACATGCAGGCATGGCGGTTGAATTCATTCAGCGTTTGATCCAACTGCTGGGACTTGACCAGTACCCGATGATCCGAGAAACCGTATTGTTCCACCAAATAATGAAGTTCTTCACGCTCCTGTTCAATCCTTTTTAGGCATCCGATCATGTCCACCTGTCATCCCTTCCTCTGGTTCCATAATATTCTTTTATATTCATCATATGTTTTTTGTGTTTATCTTAAGTTTTACAGAGCCTATCCTACTCTTGGTAAAGCTGCGCTTAACGACCGGCTGGCAGCAATCTCGTGGTAAAGACAACTATTATTTATATCGGTTGATACCCTCTCATATTTTGTATTAATTTATGTATAATCCCCAATTTGATCAAAAAAATAGACAGCAGCTTTTCTCATGATGATGCTGCTGAGAAAAGCTGCTGTCCTGGTGGGTGTAACAAGGTGATCATATACCATCACCTACGTCGAATGGAAACTCTTCTGCTTCGGATTATATGGGATAATTCGAGCGGGTAGAGAGCTGATCTTGTACTGCTATTACTCGGTAACTGTGCCGTATACGAGTGTTGGCGCGTCTGCATGATCCGCAATACGGATATTCTCGTACAGCATTGCCATTACATCGTCTACATTCTCACGGTTGGAATGAATGGTTACGAGGGATTCGCCGGCTTTGACAGAATCGCCGACTTTCTTGTTCAGCATCAGGCCGACAGCCAGATCGATCTCGGATTCTTTGGTTGCGCGTCCTGCGCCCAGCAGCATCGCTGCTGTACCGATCTCATCGGCTACCAGTTCCGCTACCACACCGTCCTGCTTGGCAGGTACTTCGATATGGAATTTCGCCTGCGGCAGGCGCTCCGGATGATCCACGACAGATGCGTCGCCGCCCTGATTCGCCAGGAACAGCTTGAATTTCTCCAGTGCTTTACCATTGGCAATGACTTCTCTGAGTTTTTGCTCGGCTTCTTCCAGGGAGCTTGCTTTGTTGGCCAGGAAGACCATCTGGCTGCCCAGTGCAAAGCACAGTTCTTCCAGATCTTTTGGACCTTGTCCTTTGAGTGTGTCGATCGCTTCCTGGATTTCCAGGGAGTTACCGATCGCAAGTCCGAGCGGCTGGCTCATATCGGAGATAACGGCCATTGTTTTGCGGCCTACGTTGTTACCGATGCTAACCATGGCGTGTGCCAGTTCTTTGGCATCTTCCGGTGTTTTCATAAATGCGCCTGCACCTGTTTTAACATCCAATACGATTGCGTCGGCACCGGCAGCGATTTTCTTGCTCATGATGGAGCTGGCGATCAGCGGAATGGAGTTGACGGTTGCTGTTACGTCACGCAGTGCATACAGCTTTTTGTCTGCAGGCGTCAGGTTGCCGCTTTGTCCGATAACGGCGATTTTGCTTTCATTGACGAGCTTGATGAATTCATCCTTGGTAATTTCCACATGGAATCCTTCTACCGCTTCCAGCTTGTCGATCGTACCGCCTGTGTGTCCCAGACCGCGTCCGGACATTTTGGCTACCGGGATATCGAGAGCCGCTACGAGTGGAGCCAGTACGAGTGTCGTTGTATCGCCCACACCGCCGGTGGAGTGCTTGTCGACTTTGACGCCTTCGATCGCAGACAGGTCAATTGTCTCGCCGGAGTTCACCATTGCCATTGTCAGATCGGCACGTTCGCGCTCGGTCATATCCTGGAAGAATACAGCCATGTTGAACGCACTCATCTGGTAATCCGGGATCTCACCGTTGGTATATCCTTCAATAATAAAGTTAATTTCTTCTGTAGTCAGTTCTTTACCGTCACGCTTTTTCTCAATCAGGTCTACCATTCTCATCGTTGGATCTCCTCACTTGTAGTGGAATATTTAACATGAACCTAACATCGATATAAGCAGCTGCAGAGCATCCGAAGCATTATTCCTCTCTATCCGATGCTGCTGTGCTGTAGGTGTCCGGGAAAGGTGGTGTACATCCGCATGCACCAGTACGGTGTACACAATGCAGCGGATGTCCAATCACTCTGTTCCCGGCTGTCTGCCGTCTATGCTGGACGGTTAGCGATCCGGATTACTTTTGAAAAGAGATCGCTGCGTCCAGAGCCACTTCCATCATATCGTTGAATGTAGTCTGTCTTTCTTCGGACGTTGTCTCTTCGCCTGTCAGCAGATGGTCACTTACGGTCAGAATAGTCAGTGCGTTCACACCAAACTTGGCAGCCAGTGTGTACAGTGCGCTGGTCTCCATCTCTACACCCAGTACGCCATATTCCATCAGACGGCCTGTGATCGTTTTGTCATCACGGTAGAAGGAGTCGGAGCTGAAGATGTTACCTACGTGCAGGTTGAGGCCTTTTTCCACACCACGGTCATAAGCTGCTTTGAGCAGTGGGAAGCTGGCCACCGGTGCAAAGTTGTAGCCACCGAAAATATGTGTATTCATGCTAGAATCGGTACTTGCCGCTTGGGCAATGATGACGTCGCGTACTTTGACGTTCTCCTGCATACCGCCGCATGTACCGACGCGGATCAGGTTCTTCACGCCGTACTCGCTGATCAGCTCGTTTACGTAGATACTGATCGATGGCAGACCCATACCTGTACCTTGTACAGAAATACGTTGTCCTTTGTACGTACCGGTAAAGCCGAGCATACCGCGTACTTCGTTATAGCAGGTTACATCTTCCAGATAGGTGTCGGCGATGTATTTGGCGCGCAGAGGATCTCCTGGCAGCAGGATTGTTTCGGCGATGTCGCCTGGTTTTGCAGCAATATGAACACTCATTTGTGTATACCTCCAGATAAATAGTATGCGCTTCGAAGCGAACTCGCTTCAGCAATGGATCGGCTTTCACCCTCTGTTAAAAATGAATATCCGGAATGACTGCCTGAAGCAGTCGATATTCATTTTTAAAGGAGGCCGCTACGCTGTTTCAGTCCGATTCCATTGCTTCCGCTTGGACGGAAGCAACTTGTATGGAGGGGTTAACGGCATTCGCTTAACCCCTTGAAAAATAAAACATAAAGAAAATATTCAATTCCTTTAAATCAATACACTTATAAATACACTTGCGATGTACTGGCTATGCTTTGTCGCTGTTCCTCCCGATCTTACTTGAGATCGGACAGGAAGCTTTCGCCGTATTCGGGCATCGTTACGCCGAAGTTCTCGGCTACGGTTGCGGCGATGTCGGCGAAGGTTTTGCGCAAAGGAAGTTCTTTGCCTCCATTTGCAAAACGTTTGGAGTAGACGAGCAGTGGCACATATTCACGGGTATGATCGGTTCCGGTGTAGGTTGGATCGTTACCGTGGTCGGCAGTGATGATGAGCAGGTCATCTTCTTCCATTTTCTCGAATACTTCTGGCAGGCGTGCATCGTATTCTTCCAGTGCGTCGGCATAGCCTTTTGGATCACGGCGGTGACCGAATAGGGCGTCAAAGTCGACCAGGTTCAGGAAGCTCATACCGTGGAACGGCTTGGATACAACGTTCACCAGCTGATCCATGCCATCCATATTGGACTTCGTACGGATCGATTCGGTTACGCCTTCGCCGTCGTAGATATCGGAGATTTTACCGATTGCGATTACGTCCAGTCCGGCATCCTTCATCGCATTCATCGTCGTCGGTCCGAATGGTTTCAGAGCATAGTCATGACGGTTGGATGTACGGGTGAATTTGCCGACTTCACCGACAAATGGACGCGCGATAATGCGGCCCAGCATGTACGGATCATCCAGTGTAATCTCACGGCAGAACTCACAGATCTCATACAGTTCCTTGAGTGGAACGACTTCTTCGTGTGCGGCAATCTGCAGCACGGAATCGGCGGAAGTATAGATGATCAGCGCGCCGGTCTTCACATGCTCTTCGCCCAGTTCGTCGATAATCTCGGTACCGCTGGCCGGCTTGTTGCCGATGACTTTGCGGCCGGTCTTCTCCTCGATGCGCTGAATCAGCTCATCCGGGAATCCATCCGGGAACACGCGGAACGGGGTATCAATATACAGTCCCATGATCTCCCAGTGTCCGGTCATCGTGTCTTTACCGCGGGAAGCTTCCTGCATCTTGGTATAGTAGGCAAGCGGCTGCTCCGCTGCCGGTACACCCTCGATTTCACGGATATTGGACAGACCCAGTTTGGCCATGTTCGGCATGTTCAGTCCGCCGTTCTCACGGGCAATATGTCCGAATGTATCAACATCCACGTCGCCGAATTCTGCGGCATCCGGTGCTTCACCGATCCCCACCGAATCCATTACTACCAAATGTACACGTTTGAATGGTGTCATCGTTGATTACTCCTTTCAAAATAGACAGCTTGCTGAATCATACGCCATGTCATACAGGATATAACACCCTGTAGTCATGCTCAAACAGCAGGCGCTGTCCGAGAAGTACGATTCAACAAGCTGATAAGCTGTAAAATTGTGCAAAGGACTATTTTACAACAGATAAGTTACGATTGGAAATACTCTTTCTTACAGGAACAGACCGGCGATGATCGCGGACAGTACGCTGACCATAGTCGCGCCGTACAGCAGCTTCAGACCAAACTTGGCAACTTCGTTACCTTTCTTCTCGTTCAGGCCTTTAACCGCACCGGAGATAATACCGATGGAAGAGAAGTTGGCAAAGGATACGAGGAACACGGATACGATACCGATTGTGCGTGCGCTCAGCTCGGTGTGTTTGCCCAGATCCAGCATCGCCACGAACTCGTTGGATACCAGCTTGGTCGCCATCAGGCTGCCCGCTGTAACTGCTTCGCTCCAAGGTACACCCATGATGAATGCAAATGGTGCAAAAACAAAACCCAGCAGTTCCTGGAACGTGATATGGAAGATCAGATCGAACAGTCCGTTGATCATAGCGATCAGGGCTACGAAACCGATTAGCATCGCAGCTACCGTAATGGCAACTTTGAAACCGTCCATAATGTACTCGCCCAGCATTTCGAAGAAGCTCTGTTTCTCTTCTTCCTGTACTTCCAGTATATCTTCTTCTTTGGTTACACGATATGGATTAATGAGTGAAGCGATGATGAAACCGCCGAACAGATTCAGTACAAGCGCTGTTACTACGTAACGCGGCTGCAGCATTACCATGTAGGAACCGACGATGGACATCGATACGGTCGACATGGCGGAAGCACACAGCGTGTACAGACGGTGCTTCGGCAGCATACCGATCTGCTTTTTCACCGAAATGAATACTTCGGATTGTCCCAGAATCGCGGATGCTACCGCATTGTAGGATTCCAGCTTGCCCATGCCGTTGATCTTGCTCAGCACCAGACCGATGTAGCGAATGATGAACGGCAGAATTTTGAAATACTGCAGAATACCGATCAGCGCGGAGATGAATACGATTGGCATCAGTACGCTGATAAAGAACGGTGTGGAACCTTCTTTGTAAGCAAATCCGCCGAATACGAAGTCCGTACCCTGATGCGCATACCCGAGCAGATGATTAAATACGGTTGAGAATCCGCCGATCAACCACGCGCCTGCTGTTGTATTAAGCAGGATAAAGGCCAGTATCGCCTGGAGCACAATCATGATGATAAGCGGACGATAGCGGATATCTTTCTTGTTGTTGCTGGCAACATAAGTCAGTGCGAACACTACGAGAATACCAATAATCGCGATAAGATATTTCATAAAAGATTAGCTCCTATTCTAAATCTGCATCCCATCCGGTGCAGGAACCCGTTCATCACGGTCAATATTGTAACTTGCTGTGAAACATTTGCGAAACGCTTTCCTAAAAATCATAAAGCGCTTACATTCTTTGCCAAAAGAATGAGTCCCTGAGGATCATCTTTTCAAAAATAAAGTGAAACGGTTGCTGCTGTGACTGAATATTGGGGTTATCCCATCAGCCTTTGTTCATATCCTTGGCCTGGAAATATCCCGGCAGAATCTCGGATACGCTCCATTCGCTAACGTCTCCCTTGAGGTTCGTCAGATAGACGCGAGTGTTCTCATCGCTGAATTCCGCAATGACCTGGCGGCAGGCTCCACATGGAGATACCGGTCCGTCCGTGTCGGCTACGATCGCGATTGCATCGATCTTGCGGATGCCTTCGGAAGCAGCTTTGAAGATTGCAGTACGTTCTGCACAGTTGGTCAGTCCGAAGGATGCGTTCTCAATGTTCGCTCCACCGTATACTTTGCCATCTGCGAGCAGTGCTGCGCCAACCTGGAAGTTGGAATAAGGTACATAGGCGTTCTGGCGCGCTTCAATCGCGGCCTGAATCAGTTGTTCTTTCATCGTACATAGCCTCCTTGGGCATGAATATTGACGATAATGAAGCCGGAAAGCCAGACGGCCGGAAGATTGCCACTCGGATGAATGGTCATCTTGTACTGCAATCTCCGGCAGCCTCTCTGTCCTGTGTACTGCCTGACCATCGATTCCGTCTCTGCTGCTCGGCGCAGACCGGACGGAATCGAATGACTACTGTGAATTAATAGTCGGAAGTGGATTGTCCACCTTCCATAATCTTCACACCAGAGCTCGCGCCAATACGTGTCGCGCCGGCTGCAACCATCTGGTTCAGGTCTTCCAGGCTGCGTACGCCGCCGGAAGCTTTGACGCCTACATCAGGTCCTACCGTTTTGCGCATCAGGGCGATATCTTCTGCTGTCGCTCCGCCAGTAGAGAAACCAGTGGATGTCTTCACAAAGTCCGCTCCAGCTTGAACAGACAATTCGGAAGCGCGAACTTTCTCTTCGTCAGTCAGCAGGCAAGTCTCGATGATGACTTTTACCAGTGCTTTACCTTTGGCTGCATTGACAACCGCCTGGATATCACGCAGTACCAGATCGTTGTCGCCGTCCTTGAGAGCGCCGATGTTGATAACCATGTCGACTTCGGTTGCACCGTTCTCGATGGCATTCGCTGCTTCAAAAGCTTTCACTTCAGGAGTGCTCGCTCCCAGAGGGAATCCGATAACGGTACATACATCCACTCCGCTGCCTTTGAGCTGGTCTGCGCAGTAGGCTACCCATGTCGGGTTGACACAGACAGAAGCAAACTGGTACTTTCTCGCTTCATCTGTCAGTTTGGTGATTTCCGCCTTTGTTGCGTCCGCTTTCAACAATGTATGGTCAATAAGCTTGGCCAAATTCATATGTGTATCGCTCCTTTAAACTATTCATTATTTCATACTCTTGTTATTACCCTGGATAACAAATACATGCTGTGTATATGGCAAATCTGTTGTGATCCTTGTTTGCATTAACATCATAGCATTGGTATGAACAAATGTAAAACAGTTTTTGAAAGTTTGTTCAGAGACGGACGAACAATCGTCAGAAGGGGAAAACTATTGTATGATAGCACAAAATTCGTGGATTGGCATGTGAATTTTTCGTGAGGGCATTTTTAGTAATTACAAGAATAGAGATATAATGCATAAGGATTTATGATAGACCTTATGATATAGGATGACTAGTTGTGTTAATTTCTAAGTTTAAATTATATTTTGAAATTACTTATCTATTTCTAACATGAAGAGAACTGATTCCTACGACATAACTGAAATACGACTTGTCTATTGCGGTAACATAGACAAGTCGTATTTTCAATTCCTGTTTTACATAATTTTACAATTTTATATTTTTTCGATAATTAGAGTTGCTGAACCTTCTTCTAGTGAGTTAATATCATCAAAATGCAAATGTCTTCCAGTTGGTATTTTATTCTGCGCAAGAGTTAATAGATGTTTAGCTAATGAAAACAATCCTTCATTATTTGCTTTAATATTTATAGTGTCACCTTCTATTAAACAAGCGATTTCGAAATTATCTTCCCATTCTAAACGAATTCCTTGCTCCTCTTGGTATTCATTAATTTTTATTTGTACTTTCATTATTCATCATTCCTTTAAATAAATATGGTAGTTTTCTTTGACCATCATTTTACCAGGTTTATTGGGATTCGGAACTAAAGTTTCAAAGTTCATGTGAGGTCCTCCACCATGTTTACCTGTAATGTCATTCTCGCCCATTCTAACCACTCTTTCACCATCTTTAGATACAAATCTTCCATTTTTAGTCTCTTGATATCCTTTTCCAAGAAACTTCTCAGCCATATTTAATACGTCATCTACTTTAGCAGTCATACCATCTTTCAAAGCAAGTTCACTAGCAGAACTATACTTTATAATTCCAGATACTTGACCCCCACTATTCATTGAAAGGAAGCTACCTACAAATTCTACATACTCCCATTTCTTATCTAAATTGTCTTGTGCAATTTCAATTGAATTTAAAAACTGATATTTTGACCATACTGCGTTTCCATCAGAATTTTTATAGGAACTAGTCTTTGTCAACAGTCCATATAAATAGTCAAATTTATTACCTCCGTCTGTATATACATTTGCAAACAAAGACTTTAAATTTTCCTGATGCAATTTGTAATAATAACTTTTTTTGCTTCCGTCAGCTTTCATTGCCTCATCTAACATACTAGCCACTTCATAATATGAAGTTGTTTTTCGGTGCCCTGTTGGGTCAATATAAGTGATAGGCATATTTTCAACATATGTGTATAAATTCATGCTGAGTGGATTACTGATTTGCCCCTCGTACGTATCTTCATTTAGAAACCGTCCCTGAGTAGGATCATAGTATCTTGCCTTTAGATAGTACAACCCCGTCTCCGCATCATACGTCTCCCCAGCATATTTAAACTCATTCGTCACCGTTTCCTTCTGCTGGGTAATATTCCCCCACTCATCATAACGATAGCTGTTCACCAGACTGCCATCTGTTCCAATCATCTGGACTACGTCACCATGTCCGTTGTACAGATAATAGTAATCCTTCTTATTCGCCTGGTCTTTTTTGACAAGCACCCGGTCACCGCGAATATAGCTGGATGCTGTACCATCGGCAGTTTTGTCAGAGACCACCTTGCCAGCTCCATTGTATCCATACTGGGTGACTTTGGTTCCGGTAGTTTTTTTGGCACGTAATCCGTCTGGTAGATAGTCGAAGCTGGTTTTGCCTTTAGCTGTGGTTGCAGATGTTAATGTGTTCTGCAGATCATACGTATAGCTTGCCGGCTCTGTCTCCGGCAGTTCCTGGGTATCACTCATCGTCCTGCGGTTGCCGCGCAAATCATACGTATACTGGGTCTCGCTGCCGTCAGCTCTTTTCACAACTGTGAGACGATTTAACTTGTCATACGCATACGTTGAAGTCTGTGCTGCACCGCTCTGCACCTGTTCCTTGATCCCTGTAATGTTGCCGTTGGCATCATACTGATAGTTATACACCGACAACATTTGGTCGCCTTTTGCATTAGTCAGTCGGGACAATCGATTCAGTGGATCGTAGCTCATACTCTCACGCAGGGTCGTTCCATCTGACAGGGTAGGGAAAGTGATACTGCGTACTTGACCGAGCGGTGTGTAATCATATTGTATATTCGCTGTCTTGGCCGTTGTGCGGGTCTGGCCGCCATTGGTCTGAATCTGGGTTAGACGGGATTTATCGTAGCCATAGTTGGTGAACAGGCTGTTGCCATTCAGACTGTTCTTCTGGCTCGTCATCCGATCCAGCGAATCGTATGTTACATTCAGCTGTGCATTGTATCCATTGGCTGTCGAGACCAGGTTGGTGACCCGATCCAGCTTGTCGATGGTACTTGTCTGAGTGGCTGTTTTGGTACCGTTCAGGTACAGTTCATGACGATCTGTAAGCAGATTGCCGTCACTGCCAAAGATGCTCTTGGTCTGCAGCGTGCTGCCGTCTGTCCCTTTCAGAGTGGCTACAGTACGTTGACCGCGTTCATCATATTGATAATTCGTCACGGTGCCATTGCGGTCGGTTTGCTGATCGTTCAGCCCACGCTGATTGTAGGTCAGATCGGTACTGTTACCGGATGGATCGGTCTTCTTGGTCATCTGGCCAAGCTCATTGTAGTCTTTGCTATACAGGGTCTCGCTTTTGCCTGCTGTATCGCTAATTGTCACTTTGGATAAACTGCCGAGTCCATCGTAGCCATAACGGCTCGTCTGATCCATCGCATCCTGTACGGAAGTCAGACGGTTCAATCCGTCATACGTAAAGGCTGTAGTCACGCCGCTACCATTACGATTATTATTCGGATCGATATAAGTCAGTATGTTCCCGACCAGATCATACGAATAGCTCTCCCTGATTGGCTGGCTGCGAGCCGATCCATCCTGGTAAGCGAGCATTCCTGTCATATGTCCATATGCATCGTAGGATTGCTCCACATAGTTAAGCTGGATCGCTGCATTGCCAGGATTGGACCGGTAAGCAGCTACCTGATCGGCTGCAACAGCAAACCGCTTGGCTTTATGCTGAGTCAGCTCGGCTTTATTCACAAACAGGTTGCCCTGGGCATCTGTAAATTCTATCTGCTGGCCCCATGCGTCGTAGGCTGCAGTCTGGGTATTGCCAGCCGGGTCTATTGCATAGACGGCACGCCCCTGATCGTCCGGATGATACTGGGAACGGGTCCAGCCATTGGTGCCATTGTACGTCTCATCGACACGCAGGAAGCCCATACCATCGTAATAGGAGGACTGGCGTGTCAGTATGGTCGTTGCACCTGTCGCTGTATTGGTATATTGACGGATGCTGTCCACCCGCATCGTCAGGATACCGCTGTTGACGCTGTCTGCCTCGGTACTGTAAGCACGATTGGTGTAGGCATACTGGTCTTCTACTGCGTATACGGTGCCATCCAGATTGGTGATCGATGGAGAGACGATCCGGGTCGGTCGTCCGAGAGCATCGTAAGTCGTCGTTGTCTTGCGTCCATCGCTGTCCGTTTGCTCTGTTAACAGACCGGTGCCGCTGTTGTACTTCATTGTCTGACGAACGGTTTGTGTATTTTTGCCTGCATTGGTCAGTGTCTGGGTCTGTTCGGTTGGATAGGCATAGTTATAGTCGGCACCGAATGTTGTTGTGACGCTGGTGCTTATACCATCGCGCACTTTACGAGTTTCGGTGACCTTCTGGATCTGGTTGGGCCCCGATGGTGAAGGTTCATAGCTATAGTTGGTTACTTCTCCCGCGGCATTGGTTGTACTTTGCAGACGACCGGAAGTGTTATAGCTGTATTGTTCGCTGATTTGTTTGTTATCGCTTTGATACCATGATTTGCTGAGTGGCAAATGGTACACAGGATCATAGGTGTAGTTTACGGTATGACGTGCTCTGGTATCAGCGTTGTTATAATCGCTTTCCAGCAGGTCATCGGTTTCAGCTGATGTGCCACCCCAGTCGGTATAGGTAATATCCTTGTAGCGGGTGACTGTGCCGTTCGCATCCTTCTGAATAGTTTGGATTTTGATAGGGTTGTATTCATATGTTGGATCAAACTGCTGATAATTGGTTGTAACCGTCTCGCCTTGAGGGTTCTTGGTTTCTGTGGAAAGCAACTGATGTTTACCATTGTAGGTATTAGTGATTTCAGTTCCATTAGCTGCTGTGCTGCTCTTAACATGGGCAGTTTGAGAGTAACGGTATAAGGTATGATCCCCACCATGAGCCTGATTAATATCATAATATTTGGTATAGTCATTAATATAGGTATAATCGATTTGATTCATTCTATTACCCTGGCTATTATTCGCCAGAAGAGGAACATCATAGCGTGAACGAATTCTGTATTCTGTGCTCTCTCCTCTGTTCCCTGGTCTACGACTTGCTTGCTCATATTCATAGTGCGTAACAGAGCGAGGGGAAGTCACTTGGTTTAGCAAGAAATAAGGTTCGTCTACAAAGTCTTTAGGGCTCTCAAAGCGGAAAGAAGCATTGACCAAGCTATAATCGAAAGTTTGCTTTTCCTGCATATTATTGGTGATACTTTGTAGTAAAGGTACGTATCCTTGATCCTGCTGATTTTGGATCAATTTAGCTCTACTTTTGGTATAAACCACTTTTTGTTGAGACTGACCTTGCGGATCATATACAGTAACAATAATATTTTCCCCTCGGAAATCATCACCCTGATTCAATTTAGTCTCATAATCAAAGGTAACTTTGCGACCAATAGTGTCTGTAATATAGGATAGTACGAATCCACCCCAGCCCTCGGTTACTTCAGAGTTTACTTTTCGATCTTGATAATGATAAGAAACTGTATTACCATAGCGATCTACTTTACCAATGAGCAAACCAAAAGAAGAAAAATACTCACGATTGCCGTTCGGATGTTTCATCAGATAACATGCTTGTAATTCTCCGTTCGAAAACTGTTCATTACTAGGTATTTGCCTAGTGAATGTTAAAAGACTCCCACTCTCTTTCTTGATATTTACTGTGGTATTCTCAAAAGCCGTATAAAGTCTATAACTTTGTCCTGTACCCGAATGATAAACAAATTGAGAATAATTGCAGTTAGGCCCTCCGCCTTCTACAGAAGGAAGTTGGAAAGACCATCCCATTCCTAAATCGTTCCGCTCATAAGTGTAGCTACGTTTATACACGCTAGCAGTACCTTTTTTAGAAGATTTTCTTGTAAAAGCAGAAGTATCCAAAGAATCGTAACGTACTCCAATATCCAAATCCAGCCCATCTCGTCCTGGAAGATGAATTTGATTAGCATTCCAGGATAAGCTTCCACTGGAAGTACTGATACTTTCTGTATTTTCTGGATTCTCATCATATTGCTGTTTGCCCAGATTATCGATTCGTTGATCATTAATCATATTATCCAGCGCACTATCCAATGCAGCCGACAGCGTCATTGCAGGAGCGCTGGAACTTTCGGCTGTCAATCCTCGTATCGCATGCAGACCTTGTGTAGAGAGCATCGGTCCATATGTATCATCCTCTACGTCTCTGTATACATCTCCTGTAACAGATACTTTGCTGTATTGCTGCTCCAATTCCGCCCATTTTATGTTCTGTTGACGATAGTCTTGCCAGATCTGATCTCCATCTTTGCCTGTGATCCGGTGCAGATATTCAATCCAGTAAATATCTACAGGTTCTGCTCCATCCTTGAGCAGCAGGTAAATCTTCTCTTCTCCCAGTTCAGTAATCGGCTCTGGTTCCGGAAGTGTCGTCTCGGATTGGAGAGCGAAGGAATTCACCCGGGAATTTGCTGCCGGATAGTCCAGCTGCTTGAGCTTCTCTTCCAATGCATCCATCTCTGGATCATCTTCCTCGTATACATCACCGTAGACGCTCTTGGCAACCGTCGTCCATTGATCCGGATCGGTATCCGGCGCCGCTGCCGTGCGGCTTGGTGGCTGAACAGAAGAGAATGTTTCTTTGGATGCTGACGTTCCAGCTGACGCATAGGCAGGTGTCAAGATCATCTCCAGTATCAGCATCAGGCTGAGTATCCACACTACCGGGACCTTTAATCGCTTGATTATATTCACTTGTTTATCCCCTTCGAATCTCTGTTTATTTTTTGTTGGCTGCGATCAGATTGGCACTATAGTTCCCTTTTTCCACTTTTTTATTTAGCAGATTACCGTTCTTGTCGTAACTGTATGTGACTTTCTGTGTTGCTGTGTAGGTAGTGGTCAATCTGCCATTGATATCGTATTCATACACTCTGGTAGAGGCAGCAGAGGCTGTAAGTACAGCGGAGAACAGGATACTTACAGAAAATAGCACCACTGCGAATTTGCGAAAATAATTTGGGATCATATACGTCTTTTTCCTCCTTTCTTAACCGTATGGACGTGTAAATGGAAGTAAATTGCCTTATGTATGAACATATGAGGCATTAATAGCAGCTTACAGCCTTATAGCGTCTTGTAGAAGATTATACTGCTTGTTTACAAAAATGGAAATAATACTTATTAATAAACTTTTATATTTATTATTCCAATAACTGTACATATGAGTCTATGTTTAATCATCACAAAAAAGGCCAGCTGATCAGAAAATCAGCTGGCCTCTTCACATTCTATTATCTTCCTGTTCTCTACTTCGCCTGCCCGGCTGTCCATCTCGACTGCACTGCATACAGCACAATCACGATCACGACAAGCAGCGCCAGACCGGAGAAAATATTGCTAAACGTATACGCTTCGCTAAACAGCGCAGCTGGGTTCAAATGAAATCCATTGGCATCGGTATCGATCACCTTGCCAATAACGCTCGTCGCCATTGCACCGGCGATAAAGTTCAGCAGGGAGAACATGCCCATCCCCACCCCCACCTGATCCTTGGTCAGCGTACGG
The DNA here is from genome assembly GCF_000971965.1 of Paenibacillus wulumuqiensis. GTDB lineage: Bacteria > Bacillota > Bacilli > Paenibacillales > Paenibacillaceae > Saccharibacillus > Saccharibacillus wulumuqiensis. Next base: position 222,328 of record NZ_KQ040794.1, on the reverse strand, counting down.
GAGATGGTATTCGACATGGCTATCTGCATAAAGGTCTGTCCTACATTGCCGAAAATCAGCAGGAACAGCACTACATATGGCGAGATGCCGACCATGATCGACAGCGTGACAAAGCAGATAAAGATCAGCGTGGTAGCAATATAGACGAGATACGAATTGCCTTTCCGATCAGCCAGTCGTCCGCCCTGGCGGCCCAGGATCGCCGAGCAGATCGCGGCCGGGAACATGATCAGGCCGATAATCGCCGGGGACAGTCCATTCAGGCTGGACAGGAACTGCGGCGTCAGGAACGGTAGTCCAAAGCTCATGCCTGTCGCCAGAAAGGCGATAAACAGGCTGAAGGAATACTGGCGGTTGCGGAACAGCTGGGGCTGGATAAACGGTTCCTTGGCCGTACGAATACGAACAATGAACAGCACGAGTAGAATAATACCGACCACGAGGCTAATCCAGTTGCTCTGGGAAATGGACAGCAGCAGCAGTGCCACCGTACCTCCGAGCAGTCCACCGCCGAGGAAGTCGATCTTCTGCGCCGTCCCCCTGGCATCGTCCAGGTATTTACGGAAAAATGGCAGTGCAATCAGCGGCAGAATCGACAGCAGGAACAGAAAGCGCCAGCTGGCAAAGCTGGTCACAAGGCCCGATACAATCGGGGCAATCGCGGTTCCGAGCGCCAGACCAACTGCTGTCATACCAAGTGCGGCACCACGCTTTTCCTGCGGGAAGTAGCGCACCGGCACGATCATTGCGGTAGCCGGGATAACGGCCGCACCTGCAGCCTGCAGGACACGACCGAGAATCATCATCCAGAAATGAGTGGCGGTCAGACCGACGACCGATCCGAGGGCAAAGAAGATCAGGCCGAAGGTCAGCAGATCCTTGAGCCGGTATTTGTCCGCCAGCTTGCCGTACGTGACAGAGCCGACAGCATAGACGATCATATAGGCGGTCAGCAGCCAGCTGACCTCGGATGCTCCGATATGGAACTCCTGGCTGATAATCGGCATAACGACATTAAACATCGAAGCATTCATGACGGAGAAGACGAGCGTAAATGCCAGTACGCGCATCAGCTTATCGCCATTGGGGTAGACCTGTTCCTGATTCATGAGAAAATAAATTCCTTTCTATAAATAAAAAATATGGAGAATAAACACACCAAGCATAAATAATAAACTCTAAAAAGTGACTGGTGAAAATGATTAAAAACAATAACAACAGCCGAGCCGTTCAGGAAGACCGGTATACCGCATTCAGCTTGGACAGCAATCCGTGAAGCTGCTCCAGTTCCTCTGAGGTCAGGGCGTTGCGGGAACGCTGCTTGACCTCTTCGACCGCAGCATGGGCCGCCTGATGCATCTGCTGTCCGGCTTCGGTCAGTTCATTCTGTCGCATACGTGCGTCTTCCGGATGACTTCTGCGGGTGACCCAGCCTTTCTTTTCCATGCCGTTCATCAGGCTGGTCACGCTAGACTTCTCGATCATGAGCTGATGTTCCAGTTCTGTATTGGTCAGACCGGGCGAATAGGATAGTGCATGCAGTGCCTGTCCCTGCTGGGGTGTCAATCCGAGCGGGCGCAGCGCCGTCTCGATCTCGCGCCGGATCATGATATAGAGCACTTTGACGATATGGGCCGGACTATTCATCGTATCGTCAGGCTGTATTGATGGAGAATCCATGAACGATCACTATTTCCTTTCCGGTACAGATATTTCAAAATTGCATATCTTCATACAATTAGTTCGAACTCGAACCAATATTAGTTTAATACGCAACTATTGTCAATACAAATGATCAATATTTTACATTGTAAAAGGTAAATCAAACAGCACAGCTGCCCATCTATCCGGCTGCTGTGCTGTAGTAGAATTGTTCTCTATTCAGGTACTCCGATACTATACTCCTATGTCTGGAGATCGTAAAACAGGACGGTGCTATTCCAGCATATTACTATCCAACATGTTAATATTCAGCATATTGCTATTACAATACGTGTGTATTCACTCACCTGTCCCTTATTGCTCTTGATCTATTAATCTCCCTGTTGATCCATTAATCTCTCTGGCTCGCTGAACCCGTATCATGCCTCGGTCAGCAGAGCCTGGGCGGTGAACTGATCGGTGACCAGAATATTCGCATATTTGCCCACCAGCGCCGCTTCGATCGCTTCGATCTTGCGCTGACCGCCGGTGACGAGAATGGATTTTTCTTTTTTACGCAGATCAGGCAGGTCGATGCCGACGGTGCGTTCATTGATTGCCGTGCTGCAGATATTGCCGTCTTTATCAAAGAAGCGGGAGCAGATATCGCCTACACCGGTGCGCTGCAGCAGCTGCTGCTCTTCCTTGTTAAAGTAGCCGAGCCGGAACAGCAGCGCATCTTCCTTGACCGTACCGACCGTGAACATGGCGATATTGGCCTGCCGCCCCAGTTCAATGATGCGCTGGATATGACGGTCTTCCTCGACCATGCGCTTGACCTCGATATTATCGAAAATGACAGGTAAAGGCAGATACCGTGCACTCGTATGATACGCTTCGGCGAACAGATTAACCGTCTCGGCCGCATACGTATTCACATGGGAATGGCTGACCCCGCCCTTGAGCTGAACAACCTCCACTCCGCGCACCTGCTTTTGCTCCAGCTGGCGGGCGACCGAGTACATGGTGGTTCCCCAGGTGACCCCGATAATATCCGAATCCTGCACAATCTCGTACAGATAATCGGCCGCCCGCTTGCTGATATGCTTCTGGATCTCCCGGTATTCATTGACCGGAGAATAGCATACCTGCACGGTATCGAGCTTGTACTTGCGCTTGAGCTGTTCACCAAGCTCGTCCAGATCTTCCAGTGGATCGACGATATTGATCCGCACGTAACCCTTTTCCTTGGCATATTGCAGCAGCCGGGATACCGTTGGCCGGGACACGCCGAGCCGGGAAGCGATCTCCTGCTGACTGTAGTCGGATAGATAGTATAACCGGGCGGTCTCGATGCTGAGCCGCTGTTTCTCATGATCCATAGTTTTCATCCCACATCTCTATCGTGATCTTGTCTGTGCCATTGCATGCACAGATACCGTTTACATATTATACATTTTTCCCAAAATAATTACGATGGGTAGACTATAATTACCTGTCTATTACAGCTAACATTGGATTTTCCATATTTAATTTATATTGTGAACTTTAAATGAAAATTATGTCACTATCTTCCTTTTAACGTTTGTAGTGGATAAATTAGGGTATTGGTTGTATAGGCTTTATTTTTCTCAATACAGTTTTTTGCAATAAAATGATTACGCAGAATACAACTGAATAATGGAGGTATGATTATGTTCACACGTCTTGACCAGATTATGATTGAAATCCCCGACGTGGACCGTCCCGATCCGAATGCGGCAGCTGCTGTACAGGAACTGCTGGGCGGTAAATTCGGGGAAATGTCGACTCTGAACAACTACCTGTTCCAGTCCTTTAACTTCCGTAACAAGACCAAGCTCAAGCCGTTCTACGATCTGGTAACGAGTATTACCGCCGAAGAGCTGGGGCACGTCGAGCTGGTCGCTCACGGAATTAACAAGATTCAGGCCGGCTCCACTTCCTATAAGCAGCCGGATGACACGCCTCTGGATTCCGTCAAAAATGCAAGATTGAGCTATCCATACCTCGCCGGTGCCCAGGGCGCCATGCCGCGTGATTCCATGGGCAGACCGTGGACAGGCGACAATGTGTTTAACAGCGGTAACCTGGTGGAGGATCTGCTGCACAACTTTTTCCTGGAGTGCGGTGCCAGAACACATAAGATGAAAGTGTATGAAATGACCGATCATCCGGCAGCCCGCGAAGTCGTCGGTTTCCTGCTTGTCCGCGGCGGTGTGCATGTGGTCGCTTATGCCAAAGCGCTGCAAATGGCAACCGGCGTTGATGTGACCAAACTCGTTCCTGTTCCTTCATTGAGCAATAAAGCATTCAATGAAGCACGTAAATACGAGGACAAAGGCGTCCATACCAAACTGTACACCCACAGCACCGAAGACTTCAAAGCGATCGACCAAATCTGGAAAGGAACCCACCCGGAAGACGGTCTGCCGCTGGAAGTCATTCACGGATTCCCGCAGGGTGTACCTGTTCCCGAGTATCCGGAGGTCGAAGAAGAATTCGCGCCGGGTATCTCCCAGGAAGACTTTGCCGAGATTGCCAAACGCCTCAAAGCCAACGGAAACATCAAGTAAATCAAGGGATCTCCCCGCCTGCACCTTGACCAGTGCAGGCTTTTTTCATGCCTTATGGACAGGGCTGCCAACCAATTTATTTATTAAATTTCGAACATACGGTTTAAATTAGTTATCAGTGGTTAATAAATAGACGACAAGAGATTATCGAATACACTTTCCAAACTAACTTACTTGCTTCACGGATATCCTAAGTTATTTTGAAAAAGTACTCGACTATCTTAAGAAAGATATTGACTTACTTAGGAGGAGAAAATTATGGGATTCATTTGGTCATTAATCGTAGGTGGTATTATTGGTTGGATCGCAGGTATGATCGTAGGCCGCGACATTCCGGGTGGTATCATTGGTAATATTATTGCAGGTTTCATCGGTGGTTGGTTGGGTAACATGCTGCTGGGTAACTGGGGTCCTGAGATCGGCGGATTCTATGTGATTCAATCGATTATCGGTGCAGTTGTACTGGTATTCATTGCAAGCATGATCTTCCGTTCGATGCGTCGTACACGCAGCTAACAACTGCCAGACGTAATGAATAAATAACCAATCAGGAACGTGTATACTTCCTGCCAGAAAGCCCGCTCTATCAAAGAGCGGGCTTTTTTGTTGTATCTGCCACTGTATTCTATCCGCGGTTTTCGTCTATCCGGATTATGAAATAAATTCGATATTACTTGTTATTTCATAATAGATCCTGCTTCATTGTTAAATATTCAAAGCAAATTAGGATATATGCCTTAAATTTAACAAATCAAAACATCAATCGAAGCTGCGGGAAAAGGGTAATTAATAGTTATGCAAATGATACAAAAAAGGATGGTGAATATGTACTTTATTGATGACTTGATACAATGGTATTACAACGTACGCTGGATTGATCTGTTTGTATCCATCGTCATTTTGATTTTATTTCTGTTATTCCGCAAGTTATTTACACGTTATCTGTTTGCCTTTTTGATCGGACGGTTCAAGGATCATCCGGCTCTAATTCGCTGGGCGGAAGCCTTTGAGAAACCATTGCAGTATTTTTTCATTCTGATCGGGACATATGCGGCGCTGCGCTATTTTATGCATGAGCAGTGGGAATTTGTAATCGATATTAATCGGATCTATCGCAGTATCAGCGTGATTCTACTGGGCTGGGGATTCTATAATGTATCTGCGGCGTCCTCCATCCTGCTGGAAGGTGTAGGCAAGAAGTTTGGACTGGATGCCACCAGCATGATTATTCCTTTCCTGTCCAAAGTGATCCGGTTCGTGGTTATCGTGCTGGTAGTGACCAGTATCGGCGCGGAATGGGGATTCAGCATTAATGGCGTCGTCGCAGGAATGGGACTGGGTACGCTCGCTATCTCACTGGCCGCCCAGGAGTCGCTCAGCAATATTATCGCCGGAATTGTCATTATTCTGGAGAAGCCTTTTTCCAAGGGAGACTGGATCTCTACACCGGACATCGAAGGCATCGTCGAAGATATTACGTTCCGCAGCTCCAAGATCCGCACTTTTACGGATGCGCTGGTGATTGTGCCGAACTCCAAACTGGCGTCGTCGGCCATCACAAACGGCAGCCAGATGGGTAAACGCAAAATCTTTTTCAATATCAAGCTGTCCCTGCAGACTCCGGGTGACCGGATTGAGCGGATTGTAGACCGGCTGACCGAACATCTGGAAAATGATGAAGCGGTAGCTCCCGGTTCGGTTATGGTTAAATTCAACGAATTCTATGAAAGCAGCCTCGGAATCATGGTACAGTGCTTTACCAAGTCGCCTGCCTGGGGAGACAATCTGGAATACCGCCAAAAGCTGAATCTGTTCGTGATGCAAGTACTGCAGGAGGAAGAAGCCAAGCTGGCTTATCCAACTCACCGGGTACTGGTGCAGGAACCAGATGCCGAGAAGGCTTAAACTTTAAACAAAAGTATAAAGTATCCAGCTCCCGCCTCTCTTCTGGATCGAATCATAAAAACAAGCAGCTTCTGACGTGACAGACAGAAGCTGCTTGTTTTTATGAAAATCATGCTCTCGATTCCCTATCAAATAATGCTCGAATTCCTGCAACTCTACCTTCTACTCGCCCTATAATCAGCGGGACAGCGGCAGCCACTCCAGCACGCGCTGGATCTTGGTATCCCAGTAGCCCCACTCGTGCATCCCCGGCTCTTCTTCATACGTCAGCTCTATTCCGAGCTGGCGCACATGGTCCCGGAAGCGGATATTATCGTCATACAGGAAGTCCTCCGTGCCGCAGCACTGGTACAGCTGCGGCAGCCTGGTCCCCGGTTCGGCAGCCGATAGTCGCTCCGCAAGATGGAACAGATCGTTGCTCGATCCCTGCATCTCTTCCAGCGAACCGAAAATACGCTTGATCTCGGCCGTATATTCTTCATCCCCGCGCTTATACAGGGAGGTGATATCTGTCGCACCGGAAAGACTCGCTGCCGCCGCATAGCGGTCTGGCAGGCTCATACCGAGCTTGAGCGCTCCATACCCACCCATGGACAGTCCGGCTACGAAACGGTCCTCACGGCGGTCAGAGACCTGGAAAAAGGATTCTGTGAGACGTGGCAGCTCTTCGCTGACAAAAGTAAAGTATTTGCCGCCTTGCTGCATATCCGTATAAAAGCTGCGGTGTACATTAGGCATCACGATCGCCAGACCATAAGCCGCCGCATAACGCTCGATCGATGTCCGGCGCAGCCAGATCGTATGATCATCCGACAGACCGTGCAGCAGATACAATACCGGATGCCTGCCTCCGGTCGTATGACCTTCCATCCCGATCTGGCTGTGTGTCTCCTGCGGAATAATCACATTCATGGAAGTGGACAGTCCCAGTACTTCCGAATAAAAATTACATTGCATCAGTGCCATAATCCAGTACCTCCTAGGGAATAAAGTTGCCTTTATTATCATACCTCTTTCCATTAATGAAAGCGATTTCTTCTATAGACATAATAATGGACATGCTCCGAATCGGAACATGCCCTAATATGTAGTTCAACCCGTCTGATATGGAAATAATTCCATGACAGCCCAATTTCTGATCTTCGTAGACATACTATTTCAAGACATCACTGCTTCTATGTCGTCTTGGAACGTCTGTGATTATGATTCATTCACCTGGTAGAACAGATGATGGCTGCTGTTGAACAATTATCGATTAACGTTTTCTGTAAGTCGTTACGCTTGTGCTTGCTGCCATTTGAGCATTCAGCAGCTCCTGGAAGCTTTGTCCGCCTGTTGCTGCACTGGACTTATCCGCTGTCATTGTGGCCTGCGGTCTGAATTGCTGGTGGTTGTAGGGAGTTGCTTGATATACGCTTAAGTTGATGTTCAAAACCTTCACGCTCCTTTATGATAGTGGTTTAAGTTCCATTTATTCGTTAAGTAGGAATTGTCTTCCTAGCCGGTTCCTATTGCTTCCTATGCTGATGTCTTAGTTATTTAAGTTATACCCTCTATTCTTCCTATTGAAAACATAAAATAGTCACGTTTTTCCTAGTATTTTATAAATGATTCAGCAGTCCCGGTTTCGCCAAATTTCCCCTAATATTACTTGGGATTAATTTTGTCATTATTTGACTATAACTAAATCTAAAGTACTACATATGTCGAAAAAACCAGTCCCAGGAAGGCGATACTCATTTGTGATATATTAAATTAACAGTATCAATCCTGCAACCTAATAGGAAGAGGCCTCGTCTGTAGGAATAGGAAAGGCCAAAATAACAGTGTGAGAGGGGAATAGGAAATGGGAATACAGCCTAAATGGATGTCCCTTCTGACCGCTTCGGTGCTGACGCTTGCGATTAGTGGACAGGCGCTGGCAGCGGGCAGCGATTTTACGGATATCCGTAATGTGCAGGGACAGCAAAAGATCGAATCACTCAAAGATCGTGGATTTATCAGCGGGGTGACCGCTACCGAATTCAAACCGGATCAGACACTGAATACAGCGCAGGGCATCCAGATGCTGGTCAACAGCTTCCAGCTCAGTCTGGCGCAGTTTACATTTATCAAAGCACCGCAGGCAAGCGATTCCTATACCAAAGTCAAAGATGGCGTATGGTACTCGGATGCCTTTGTTATTGCAGCTGTAAATGGGGTGGAAGTTCCGCGCTCAGTCGATCCTGCAGCGGATCTGACACGTGAACAGTTCACCAACTATCTGATGCAATCAATGCAAAAAGCAGGCAACCTGCCAATGATCAATATCAAGCCTGTCAAAATCGGTGACAATGCCAAACTGAACCCTTCCTATCAGGGAGCTGTTCAGCGTTCCCTGGCGATGAACATTAATGAACTGGACGCCAAAGGAAACTTTGATCCGAAAGCCAAAATCACCCGCGCGGAAGCGGCTGTGATGATCTACAACGCGCTGGATTATCTGCAAAAGCATCCCGCACCGACCCAGCCTGCAGCGGACAGCTCTGCTGATGAAGCTGCTGCAGCCGATTCGACGGGTACACCAGCCAGCGAGGATACTATTCAATAGTAAAAAACGATGATTTTCTTATTACGGTAGTTTTCTTATTAAAAAGAACCCGCAAGCTGGCACGTTGCCGCTGCGGGTTCTTTTACTGCTGCTTCTATATGTTGCTGTTATTGTTGGTCTTGGTTTTGCTGCTGGCTCATCTTCCATAGTTGCGTACGGTCTATCGGATTGTACTTCTACTATATCGAATTACGATTTACCGCTTCGACTTCCTGATGTGCAGCACCGGTGTGGCTCTCCCACTCTTCACGCAGAATCCCCATCCGGATCGAATCATAATACACTCCATTATACAGCCGGCATTTGCGAAGACGAGCTTCCATCGTCATGCCCAGCTTGTAACCGACGCCAATCATCCGCTCATTGCCTGACCAGGTCGTATAGCCGACCCTTACAAGCGGCAGTGTGGAGAACAGATGATTCATCCACATCCGGAGCGCCCGGGTCCCATAGCCACCGCTCCAATAGGAAGGAACAAAGATGACAATGCCCATCTCCAGCCAGAGGGAAGCTTCATGTTCCCAGTAGTAACTGACCAGTCCGACCAGCTCACCGTTCACCTCAATGCCCCAGCGGCTCGGACTGCGCAGCATGCTCTCCTGCTGGCCTGCACAGAACTGCTCATAGGTGAGCGGAATATGTTCATAATACGGTGCATCCCACTTTTTCCATTCGGGAGCGGCTTCCCGATCACTGATTTCCCACAGGCGGTACATATCCCGCTCTTCCATCGGACGTATGCATACTTCACCGTCTCTATACATAAGCAGATCATCAGCTCCATTTACATGTGTATTCTACAAATACTGTTCAAACCAGCCGGCAATATGCTCCAGCCGCTGGATTCTCAGCTGTGGATGACCGCTGCGGGACAGATTATGATCGGCATCCGGGAAGCGAACGAGACGGGTCACAGCCCCGATGCGCTTGAGTCCGGTAAACCACTGCTCCGCCTGCTCCATCGGACAGCGCAGATCCTGTTCACCATGCAGCACCAGAATAGGCGTCTTCACATTCTCCACAAAAGCCAGCGGCGAATGCTTCCACAATGTCTCCAATCGCTGCCATGGCGTACCGCCAATCTGGTCCTCGGTAAAGTAAAACCCGATATCGCTCACCCCGTAAAAGGAAACCCAGTTACAGATCGAGCGCTGGGTCACAGCGGCCTTGAAGCGGTCGGTATGACCGACAATCCAGTTGGTCATAAAGCCGCCATAGCTGCCGCCGGTCACGCCGAGCCGATCCGGATCGATCCAGTCGTAATGCTCCAGTACATAATCGGTCACTTCCATCAGATCACGGTAATCCCCACCGCCGTAATCGCCCCGGCAGGCGTTGACAAACTGCTGTCCGTATCCGTGACTGCCACGCGGATTGGAGAATATGACCGCATATCCCTGTGAGGTCAATAGCTGAAACTCATGCATAAAGGTATATCCATACATCATATGCGGTCCACCGTGAATCTCCAGAATGGCAGGCACACGGTTGTCAGCATCGTATTCCCGGACAGGCGGCATCAGCCATGCCTGCAGCGGCCGTCCATCGACCGAGGTCAGCTGAAGCTCCTGCGGAACACTGAGCCGCAGCTGGGACAGCAGCTCATCATTCCAGTGAGTGAGCTGCCGCTCTTCCAGCTGGACGGTATCCCGGCAGAACAGCTCGCCCGGCTGCAGGCTGTCTGCTGCGACGAAGATGATATGTTCATCCATTGTCAGGGTAAAATAATGAACATTGCGCGGCCCATCCAGCATTACCTGATAACCGGAACCATCGGCCGCTGTTGCGATCAGCTGCACAGTGCCCTGCTCGCTCAGCAGCGTATAGATCTGCTGACCATCTCTGCTGTATACCGGTTCGACGGTCGAACCGACCCCGCTGTCACCGACCAGATAATTACCAATCAACCGATCCGAATTCTGGCACAGACAGGTGATGCTGCCCTCCGGCAGCGATAGCTGGTACAGCCGGGTCAGCGTCGCATTATGATACGATTGGTCACTCGCAATAAAAGCGATCTGCTGACCATCCGGTGACCAGGACAGGGAGATCATATCATATTCATTATTCGTCCACCGGTGCAGATGGTCTCCCTGAATATGAAGCGTATACAAATCACTGCTTCGGACAAAGTCGGGATCGGGTTCCTCATCAGATGGAATATGTGCTGTAAAGGCAATCCGGGTACTGTCCGGCGCCCAGCCATAGCTGTGTACATCATACTCTCCTGTCGTAAGCCAGCGGCCGGTGCTATCCACCAGCGAATGCACATACAGATGCGTACGGCGTCCCTGCCACAGTCCTCCTCCATCCGATTTGTATGTAATCCGGTCGATAATAACGGCTTTTTTGCTTGCAGCAGCTGGTCCAGATGTCTGATCCGTATCGCTGCCCTGTTGCAGTGCAGCTGCCTTTTCCGGCTGTTCTTCCTGTTCCTGCTCTGCCAACAGCAGCAGCCAGCTGCCATCCGGTGACCACTTGAAGGATTGGACTCCATGCTTCAGGTCGGTTGCCGGGTAGGCCTCACCGCCGTCTGCCGGTATGATCCACACCTGGGTATGCTCTTCCTTTTTGCGCAAAAAAGCCAGCTGCTGTCCGCTTGGAGACCATGCCGGTGAATGATCCCGCTCGCCTGCTGTGAATTGGCGATCTCCACTGCCATCCTGATGAATGATCCGCAGATGGGAATGGTAACCCTCCCGGCTGTCATTGACCTGACGGCTCACATATACAATCGCCCCGCCGGATGGAGAGGCCTCCGGCTGTTCGGTCCATTTTAGCCGGTAAAGATCTTCTGCCTGTACATTACGTCTGTCCTTCATCTGAATTGCCTCCCTTCCGGGTGCTGTATGGAAGCTTAGCCAACCTGTCTCTTCCATCTTCACCCATATATGCATAGTAGCCCAGTGCGTATCGTTCTGCAATGCAGCGACAAAAAAACCGGAATGATCTGCTGACAGCAAGTATGGGCTGCCGACGGATCATTCCGGAAATGGATATCTATATGAATACTTTGCGAATGCGGATTTTGCGTTCTTTGGACAGGTCGATAAATTGCGTATCCGTCTGGACCAGGGGGCGGAACATATCGGTCTGGTTGGCCAGCACGATCATTCCATTTTCGCCGTTGTCCAGCTGGACTTTTTTGCCGACCAGATTGGGAGACATATGATGGATCAACGCCTGTACCGGCTTCTCATGCAGCTTGGAGAATCCCAGTTCATAGATGTTCTGCAAAATGGTAACCAATCCCTGTTTGCTGCCGTCGCTGCTCGCCGAGGTCATATTCACAAACACATCCGCTACCGATACGATACGGGTATAGGCATGAATGCCATTTTTGTACAGGCGCTGCGGGTAGCCCGTGCCATCATTACGTTCATGATGCTGCAGAGCGACGAGCGCTGTCGTTTTGTCGTTCAGGGATTCCATAATGAGATCGTAACCATAACGGGTATGCTTTTTGAGTTCCTTGCGCTCGGATTCGTTCATGCTCTCGCGATCGGAACGGATAATGGAAGGCAGACGGCTTTTGCCGATATCATGCAGATAGCCCGCACGACTGATCCGGCAGCTCTCTTCTTCGGAATAACCAAGCCAGTTAGCAATGTAATAACTGAGCAGACCCACTTTGAGTGAGTGGCTGTAAATATGATCGTCTTCGGCTTCCAGCATCAACAGCAGCGAGACAATATCGTTTTTGCCATTCAGATCAAGCAGCAGCGGCTCCATCAGCTGGTCTGCCAGCTCGGCACTGAATTTGCCTTTGGTCAGCGCTTCCAGAAAAATCGACTGATACGTCTGCAAAGACTGCTCAACACTCTGCTTGAGCCGCGCTGGAAGACCGATCAGATCCTGCTGCAGACCGAATTCCGGAAAGGATGCATTTCCCTGCGAGGAAGATACATCCACATAGTCCAGCTGATGACGCGTAAGCAGTGTAATATCCTCTTCGGTCAGTTGTGTTCCTTCTTTTAATAAGGGAACGCCCTGGCGGTTAAATGCATCCGCAAGCAGCTTATCCCCCTGCTTGAGATCGGTGATATGGATTAACAATAGTACCCCTCCGTTTATGTATACCTGCTGATCAATCTAATCTGGTGGTGCTGCATTATGTATAGCAGATATCCGTTAAATATAATAGTTATCGGCAAACGAAGAGGCAGATTGTATAGAGCTTAGTACTTAATAATTGGGCTGCTGTCTGCATATTTGTGTAGACCACAGTTCCTTTGGAACCAGACGGGTAAAATGAACATTGCTGAGTATTCCGTCTGCCGTTGCTAATGCTTACTGCTGCACGATGCTATACAGCTATACGCAGACAGCAAAAAAGCAAAACGGATCATCCGCTTCGCTTCTGCTGCTTGTTCCCTGATTCGATTCCCCGGTTCTCACGGTTCCTCTCGTCCAGGAACATGATCACCGACCAAGAATCATCGATAGTACATATCAATCTCCGATCAGCTTTATCCGCTTGTCACGATCGGGATCTTCGACGAGATTGATCTGGCGGTCGAAAATGATCGTCGTGCGATCATGCTTTTTGTAATCTCCCCATGGGATCTCCATCGTGGCTGGTGTCGTCGTATGGGCAAAGGTAATCCAGGCTTTTTGCATTTGCACCGCCAGATTATTGGTCAGCTCATCCGGCTGAATCCCGATATGTCTCAGCAGCGGCAGATTGTTAAATACAAAGGCAATCTCGGCGGCATGGGTAGCGGTTCCGAGCCAGGAATGTCCAGGCTGACTCCAGTCAAATCGGTACATCCACACCGGTCCATGATTAATCTGTGCCTGCGCATACCGGACAGCAGAACGCCAGAAGAACAGGTCCGTCATAATCTGTGCCTGCCCCTGTACCGTCATCGGATAGTGCTCCAGCAGATGATCTCCATTCAGTCCGGTCATCATTTCCAGCGCCCCGCTGATCTGTTCACGTGACAGCAGCTGGGAAGACTGATTAATAAACAGTGAACCTTCATCCTGATTGGTGCCGACAATCAGGGCAATATTTTTGGCTGCACCGTTCTCGATCGCCACGACCGGTTCCACTGGCAATGTCTGCGGATGAATTACCGGCTGGAACATCAGTGCCAGCATATTTTCCCGGCCGGATTTGCGCAGCCGATCCGCTGCCTGCAGCAACTCTTCCGTCGTAGCCGAATACAGTACCGACAGATCCTCTGGACTGCCGCCGAGCTCCCGCAGGTAGGCATCCGCGATTCGTTTGCCCATTTCCGGTGGCATCACCTGAGAAGCGCCGCTCTGCATAATGGCTGCACGGAACAGCCCTTTGGCTGCCGGCATCGCCAGTAGTGCCGCGATACTCATCGCACCGGCCGATTCACCAAATATGGTCACCTTTTCCGGGTCACCGCCAAAGAAAGCGATATTGTTGCGTACCCATTCCAGTGCAGCAATCTGATCCAGTAATCCCAGATTGGCTGCATGTGCATTGCCATAGGAAGACAGATCCAGGAAACCCAGAGGCCCCAGACGATAATTAATGGTCACGACAATCATATCCCCATTGACTGCGAGAGAAGTACCATCGTAGATCGGCAGGCTTCCTGCTCCGGTAACAAAGGCTCCTCCGTGCAGCCAGACCATTACCGGCCGGTTCTCGGTGGATTTGTCGGATGCCCATATGTTCAGATACAGACAATCTTCTGACTGTACCGGACGTGCATTGGATGCGCCAAACATGCTGTCCAGCTCATTACCGGGCTGTGGACAGACCGGGCCGAACCGGGTCGCTTCCCTTACACCTTCCCACGGCTGTGGTGGACGAGGCATATGAAACCGCAGGTCGCCAACCGGTGGCTCGGCATACGGAATTCCTCTCCATACTACCGCACCGTTCTCCCGTACACCCTGTACTTCTCCATATTGAGTACGAATTTGAGTCGTTTCCATCTTCAATCTCCATCCTTCCATCTGCTAGGATTGGCATGGATAAGAACAGCAATGTAACTATCTGTCCCTGTCCATCCCCTGCTTGTTGCTTGTTGCCATACAATCGTTAAGTATCCTAAATACCCCTCCATCTTCATTAAACATAACCGGGCCTTCTGCCACAATATTTCACAAACGCGCTGTCTGTGTCAGCACGTACCCATACTCGTCCGATTGCCGCAGATAACGATACCCTCTTTCTGTAAATACGGAGTTAGAGTGCTATACTGGAAAAAAGTACATAGTACAAGGAGGCTACTACGATGATTATCAGAAAAGCACAACCGAACGACGCAGCCGATGTGATCCCTTTGATTTATTCGGCTATTGGTGATATCGCCTATGCACTGACCGGTACGGACAATACGGAGCAGGCGTTTGAGGCGATGGAACATTTTTTTCGCAGTCGAGGGAACCGGCTCAGTTATGAAAATATCATGGTCGCCGAGTTGGAAGGACAGCTTGCAGGCTTTCTTCTGTCTTATCATGGCAAGGATATCTCGCGGCTTGATGCACCGATTATCCAGCGTCTGCAACAGCTCGGCCAGTCTGCAGACGATGTCATACCGGAAGCGCATCCGGATGAATACTATCTCGATTCCATCGCGGTTCATCCGTCCTTTCAGGGACAGGGCATCGGCTCCCGGCTTATCGCCTGCTTTGAGCAGCTGGCTTCCCAGCAGGGATATTCCCGGCTGCTGCTGATCGTCGATGTGGACAACGACAAGGCAAAAGCCCTGTATGAGCGGCTCGGTTACACCGAGGATGGAACAATCCATATTCGCGGCCATGCCTATCACCGGATGATCCGGCTGCTGTCGGTCACCTCGTCACCAAACCTTTAGTTACAGGCGGGTACCCCTAATGGATGTTCCTGCAGCTGATTGAATTTCATTTGATTTCTTTTCCAGCCGGATGCTTCATGTGTCCGGCTGTTGGTTGTTTAACGATCAATCGTTACGTTTAACCATTCATTAGGAAGAATATAGGAAATTCATCTTCATTTTCATATTACATTCAACGGGAGGCTGACACATGGACGCAAAATCCTGGAAAGAATCCGTAATCTATCAAATTTATCCGCAAAGCTTCAAAGACAGCAACGGTGACGGCTGGGGGGATTTGCAAGGGATTATCTCCAAAGTGGATTATCTTGTCAAACTCGGAGTCGACATCGTGTGGCTTGGTCCGATTTGCGACTCGCCAATGGTTGATAATGGTTACGATATCAGGGACTATCAAAAGATTCATTCCCGCTACGGTACGATGGAAGACTTTGACCAGCTGCTCGCCAAACTTCATGAAAACGGCATCAAGCTGATTATGGATCTGGTCATCAATCATACTTCGGATGAGCATCCATGGTTCCAGCAGGCCAAAAGCTCCAAGGACAGTCCTTACCGGGATTACTACATATGGAAAGCTCCGGGACCGAGCGGCCAGGAGCCGAACAACTGGATGTCCTTCCTGAATGAACCGGCATGGACGTACGATGAACAGACCGAAGAATATTATCTGCATCTGTTCGACCGCAAGCAGCCCGACCTGAACTGGGAAAATGAAAACATGCGCCAGGAGCTGTATACGATGATCCGCTGGTGGCTGGACAAAGGCATCGACGGGTTCCGCCTGGATGCGATCAATATGATCTCCAAAGATCCGGAGCTGCCGGATGCAGCACCAGATGCGCCTCATCCGCCGGGACAGGAATTTTACAAAAACGGGCCTCGAATTCACGAGTTCCTGCAGGAGTTGCACGAGCAGACGATCTCTCGCTATCCTGATGTCATCACCCTGGGGGAAGCACCATCGGTCACGATGGACGAAGTCGTACGCTATACAGACCCGCAGCGGCGCGAGATGGATATGGTACTCGCCATGGATCTGATCCGGATCGGCAAAGATCCCAAGGACCCATGGGGTTCGCGGGAATGGTCCATCCTTGAACTGAAGAAATCGGTCAGTCAATGGTATGAAGGCGTATTCGGTAAAGGCGGCTATGTACTGTATCTGAGCACCCATGATCATCCGCGAATTATGCCGGATCTGATCGGTGCCGGGGAACACGAGACGGCTGCGGCCAAGCTGCTTGCGACCTTTATCCATACGGTTCCGGGTACCCCGCTGATCTATCAGGGCGAAGAGCTCGGTTTGTGCAACACCACTTATGAACGGATCGAAGACTACCGGGATACCGGCACAATTACCTATTATGAACATGCGCTGCAGGAAGGGATATCTCCCGAACAGGCGCTTGCCAATATTCATCGTCGGAGCCGTGATGGTTCACGCTCTCCGATTCCGTGGGATGACAGCAATGCCTACGCAGGCTTCAGTGCAGGAAAACCATGGATTGACCTGCCTCCTGCCGAACAGCTGGAAGGCAAGCGTGTCAGCGATCAGGAGAATCATCCGGACTCGGTATTCTACTACTATCGTCAGCTGATTCAGATGCGCAATCAGAATCCGATCATGACACATGGTTCCTTTACTCTGCTGCTGCCGGAGCATGAAGAGATTTTTGCTTTTACAAGAGAATGGGAAGATGAAAAATGGCTGGTCGTGCTGAACTTTGCCGATCATGAAGTGGAGATTGACTGGAGCGGCGAAGGAGTGGAATGGGCCGATCATATGATCAAGCTGCACGGCAACTATACCAAGTTCTCCCGCCCGGTTGACCGTGAAGACGAGCATACGATGGCAGAACTGCAGCGGCTGCGTCCGTACGAGGCACTCATTTACCGGATGTAATAGGGGCATATTCATATTCGAATACCCAGCATTTGCACACCCAACAGCATTTACATGTCAAAAAGCTCTGCCGTATGACCTCTTCAGATGTAACAGGAGGTCTGCGGCAGAGCTTTTTTTGGTATGGTGCAGCAGCATTCGGATCTGCCAAATGCCGATTATATATGTACCCTGGTTGTACCTATCAGAGCTTCAGTTCGGTGCACCGGACTGCTCTATTTCTGTTGTTGGCCTGGCTTATAGTGTCTTGGACATCTGGTAATCGGTAATGACATAACCGGCCTTCTGGTACACATGCAGCGCCCGCTGGTTATGACCGAATACATGCAGGCCAATCCGCGCCGCTCCCTGCTGGATCGCCGCTTCATCCAGCGCCTTCATCGTCTGCTGCCCGTACCCCTGATTCTGGTAGCCATCATAAATCAGTATATCGTACAGAAAGGCGTACTTGCCTTTGGGCGTATCAGTAATATTCATCCAGGCATGTCCCACAGACTGCTGCCGCTCTGTCTCGAATATGCTATAAATAAATGCGCCGGCCGTATCCCGTCCATCCGGCAAATATTTACGGAATGATTCGGCTGAGCGATCCATCGCTTCCTCTTCGGTCCACTCCCCGGCAGCGACTTTCTCCGCTGCATAATCCTTCGTCGACAAACGGTGGAATTCTGCATATTGTTGGTCGTTCATCGGAATTAATTCAATCATCTTCCTGTCTCCTCCCGGTGCATGTTAGACTGCGTTGACATATGGTTCCTTCCTATTTTACCTGCTTAGGCGATTGGCGTCGAATGCACCGCAGTAGAGAAGTGCAGACAGAGGATAGCAGGACAGTGACCGGCCTTCTTTGGGTAAAGGCCAGTCACTGTCCTGCAGATAAATTACAGATCTTCCATCGGTTCGCTGGTCATGCGCTTCTCCAGCATACGCTGCTGGAAGTCGCTGATATCCGCATAATCTTCGGCAAATTTGCGGGAGATGCGGATATAGATCGGCAGCAGCTCCCGGTAAATGGCCGCATGTTCCTTGTACGGCTTGTGCTCATAAGTGGTCCCGATCATCTTGGACACTTCATCCAGCGAGTCGATCCGCTTCAGCGCATACAGACCGAGCACAGCTGCTCCGAGGCAGGAACTTTCGATACTTTCCGGCACCACTACCCGCTGGTCGAAAATATCCGCCATCATCTGACGCCACAGCTCGGAACGGGCAAATCCGCCGGTCGCATGGATTTTCTGCGGTACGCCGATTTGCTCTTCCACAGCCAGCATTACCGTATACAGATTGAACAGCACACCTTCCAGAGCTGCACGGATCATATGCTCCTTTTTGTGATGAAGGGCAAGGCCGAAAAAGGACCCTCGTGCATCCGGGTTCCACAGCGGTGCTCGTTCACCGGACAGATACGGGTGGAACAGCAGCCCATCCGCACCGGGGCGCACTTTCTCGGCAATCCGGGTCAATACGTCATATGCACTCAGACCAAGACGCTTGGCTGTCTCCACTTCGGAAGCGGCGAACTCATCACGAATCCAGCGGAAAATAATGCCTCCGTTATTGACCGGACCGCCAATCACCCACTTGTCCTCGGTCAGTGCATAACAGAAAAAGCGCCCTTTGGGATCGGTCACGGGCTTGTCCGTTACCGTGCGGATCGCGCCGCTTGTACCGATCGTAACCGCGACAACGCCCAGATCAATCGCTCCGACTCCCAGATTGGACAGTACGCCATCACTGGCACCGAGCACGAACGGCACCGCCGCATGCAGTCCCATCTCTGTTGCATACGTCTCATTCAATCCGTTCATCACATGCGTGGTCGGAACCAGCTTGGACAGGTGATCACGGGTAATCCCTGCTGTGGACAGTGCTTCCTCATCCCAGTCGAGCTCATGCAGGTTCATTAGCCCGGTAGCCGAAGCCATCGAATGATCGGCCACATATTCATCGAACAGCTTCATAAAGACATATTCCTTGATCGAAATATATTTGTGTGCGGCACTGGCAATCTCGTGATGCTCCCGGGTGATCCACATGATCTTGGTCAGCGGGGACATCGGATGGATCGGCGTACCGGTGCGCATATAGAGTTCATGTCCTTTTTTCTCACTCTTTAATTGTCTGAAATAAGGGGCGCTGCGGTTGTCCGCCCAAGTCATGCACTGGGTAAGCGGCTTGCCGTCCTTGTCGACGACCAGCATGCTGTGCATGGCAGAGCTGAACGAGACGAACAGAATATCCTCGGGCGCTCTGCCGCTCTTGTCCATCGCCTGACGGATCGAGTCAATCACGGCACGGAACAGCTGATCCGGGTCCTGCTCGGCTACTGACGGTACAGGTGTATGCAGCGGATATTCCACGGCTCCCTGTGCGACGATTTTCCCTGCTTCTTCAAATAGAACTGCTTTGGTGCTGGTTGTTCCGATATCCACACCGATCATAAATTTTGCTTCGCTCATATCGTCTACCTACTTTCCGTCATAATTTCATGGTTGTTACTACGTATCCGATTTCTCTATCTGCATAGCTGCTTCTCTATACCATTATATTCAATATGAAAATGATAATAAACGCGACCAGCGACAGGATCGTCTCCATCACTGTCCAGGACTTCAGCGTCTGCGGTACGGACATATTAAAGAACTCCTTGACCATCCAGAACCCGGCATCGTTCACATGAGACAGAATCAGTGATCCTGCACCGGTCGCCAGTACGACCAGCTCCACATTGGCACCCGGCGTCAGAGCCAGCACAGGTGCGACAATACCTGCTGCCGTCGTCATGGCCACGGTAGCCGAACCGGTGGCTACACGGATCAGGGCGGCGACCAGATAGGCAAAGACCACCACATTGACATGAGCCGCGGTCGCTACACTGGCAATCGCCTCGCCTACACCACTGTCGATCAGTACCTGCTTGAATGCGCCCCCACCGCCGATAATCAGAATAATTGAAGCTGTCGGTGCGAGACAGTCACTGGCGAACTTGGAGATCTCCTCCTTGCTGAATCCCTGGGCAAATCCGAGCGAGAAAAAGGCAAATACGGTCGCGATAAACATGGCGACAACCTCATTACCGATAAACCGGAAAAACAGAGCCATTCCGCTATTGCTCTCCGGCGCCACAATCTCGACAATCGAACCGGTCAGCATCAGAATGACCGGCATCAGAATCGTCAGCATGGTCAGGCCGAATCCGGGCAATGAACGCTCCGCCTGATCCGAACGGTGTGAGGTGAACTGCTCGGATAATCCCTGCGGAGGATGCACTACGATTCGGCTGCCGATATATATACCGAACAACGGGCCGGCAATAATCGCCGTCGGAATGCCGACGATCAGGGCGTACATAATCGTCATCCCGATATTGGCACCAAACGCATCAATCGCGATCATCGGCGCCGGATGCGGCGGCAGCAGACCATGTACGGTCGACAATCCGGCCAGCATCGGGATACCTACTTTGAGCAGCGATATATTAGTCTTGCGGATCACGGTGAACAGGATCGGAATCAGCAAAATAATGCCCACTTCAAAAAAGACAGGCATCCCTACGATCAGACCAACGATCAGCATCGCCCAGGGTACCCTTTTCTCCCCAAACCGGTCGATCATCGTCGTAGCGATCTGTTCCGCTCCACCCGACTCGGCCATCATCTTGCCGAGCATCGTACCCAGACCGATGACGATCGCGATGGAACCGAGCGTACCACCCAGACCACTCTGCACGGAATCGACCACATCCAGCGGGTTCATCCCGATGATCAGGCCGAGAAACAGTGATGCCATCAGTAGAACGACAAAGGGGTTCCATTTAAACTTGGCAATCATTACGATCAAAATGACAATAGCCACCAGCGCCCAGATTAGCAGAGTGGCTTCATGACTGAGTCCAAAAAGAGAATACATTTCTGTCTTCCTCCCGTCTCTTCATTTTCTCTGTTCTAGCGAGTGGTATGGCTGTGCAAAATGGCTTCTCCTGACAGCGTGCCTGTTCCGCCAGACGTTATCTTGTCCAAATTCCGGTTCCTGCGACATGAATGAATCTTTTCCTTATTAACCTGTTTGCGATAATTTTCAAACGATGCACTGCCTGTATGCGCTTATTTATGCGTATTCCCGCTCTATGCCAAACAGGCCTTTTCCATACACCGGAGTGTATAGAAAAGGCCTGCCATTATTCATTCACTTAGGAAGGACCATTCATCTGGCCCTGCGTAATCTGAGCGATATTAAAAGTGTGGTGAGCCAGTCCGTCACTGAGACCGCGCCAGCTGGCCAGCAGTACCGAACACTGCATATGATCAAACACGGTGCTCAGGATCATCGTGCCGGCGACAATAATATCGGCACGATCTGCAGCCAGATCGAATTTGCGGATACGTTCTTCCAGATCCAGTTCGGCCAGTGCATCCGCATAGAAACGGATCGTCTCCGCTTCGATTAGAAAAGGATCACCGGCTGGCTTGAGCTGATGCTTGCGTTCCCTTTCCATTCGTGCCAGCGCCCGAATGCCGCCGCCCAGACCGATCAGCGGAAGACCGGCGTGATTCGCTGTCCATGGATAATCCTGCAGCTGACAGCTAATCTTCTCGGCGAGCCGCTCCCTGGACGGTTCATTCCAGGTATCGCGGCTGCCATTTTGCATGGTCATATTCACTGCTCCGCAGGGCAGTGAGGTGCTGTGCAGCAGCTCCTCATGCTTGAAATACGAAATCTCCGTACTTCCGCCTCCGATATCCACGATAAATCCTTCATCGATATGAGCAGGCAGTGAGCGGGTCACCCCGAGGAATCCGTAATAGGCTTCTTCTTCTCCGGACAGCACCTGTACAGCAATACCGGTCTCCTGCTCCCACCTGGCGATAATGTCTTCCATATTGGTCGATTGACGGACAGCTGCCGTAGCGACTGCCCGGATCTGTGAGGCTCTGTTGGCCTTGCAGATTGTCTTGAATTTATGCAGAATCGGAATCACGGTCCAGATATCCTGCTCGCTCATATTGCCGTACTCATCCCTGCGTACACCAAGACGCACCGTTTCCTTGGCCTTGTGTACCATACGGCTGGTACGATCATTACCCGCTTCATAGATAATCAGACGGATGGAGTTCGAACCAATATCAATGACTCCGAGCCGGTTACGATTATCGCTCATTGTGTCCTCGCCATGCACGCATCCTTGGTTGTAATCATCGTCATCAACGAGTTCCTCCTTCGGTAAAGTCATTATTCACGTTTACGGGTTGGTTATGATTTTAACAGGAACAGCCCATGATTTCCACAACCAATGCAGTCATCGTCACGATCCGTCTCTTGGGTAAGACAAAAAGCCGCCCTGTTATGGGCGGCTCTGCCTGGATCAGCCGGTTGGTTCAATATCAAATTCCGGATCCCCGCTCTTGATAACCACTTTCATCGTGTCCTGCTTCGTATCGACGAAAATGTAGCGGTCCGTATCAATGTCTTTGGCCTGCCATTCCTTGAGACGGATAATAAAGCCGATATTCGTCTCATCTGGAGCAATCAGAATCTTTGCAATGGCGCGCCCATTCTCTACCCGCTCAAAATCCACCTGACGGTGACCGAGTACAGATCCCCATACCCACAGATTCCAGCCGCGGTAATCCTGATTCGGACGCTCATATTCCACTTCGATGCTGCGTGGTACATAAGGCATTACTTCCACGAACCACTGGGCAGTCGCTTTGCCGCAGGTTACCGTGATCTTGGTCTTGCCTGGGTAAATACCGCGCACCACACCATCCTTGTTCACCCGTGCTACCCGCTTATCGCTGGAATTCCAGGTCAGCTTGGGACGGGCGATCGGGCGGCCGTACTGGTCAAGCACGTCTGCCTTCAGACGCATTCTTTTGCCGATATAGACCTGATGCTCGCCCTGCAGGTTCACCATATGCGGTACCAGTGTCTCCACATGCAGCAGCAGACAGCTCTCCACATTGCCGCAGGATACGCAGATCGTACTGGAGCCTTCACTCAGGGCTTTCATTTGTCCATCGGAGCGAACCGAGACGACCTCTTCATTGGAGGACTGATAGCGTACACGTTCAGCCGTATAGATTCTTCCACGCTGATCCCGCGGTACGACTCTCAGGTGCAGCTTCTCTCCCGGTTCCATGATGCTAGGGGTATACTCCCACTCCAGACTCGCTGGAATCGGCTTGTACTGATCTTCTTCATCGAACAGGACCATCATGGACAATGGAGCTACCGTCACTTCTCCACCGAGTACCGAAGCGAGCGGATAAACGCCTGCTTCACGATCGTTGACGACTACCTGCCATTGACGGCTGAACTGCGGCAGGGTGACTTTCTGTTCGGTCGTCGCCGAATTGTAAATGACAATAATATGACGCCATTTGTCGCCATGTGCATACTCGCCCAGCTGGAAAGCGACGATCTGGTGATCACTGCGCAGCACGCGCAGATGGTTCTCCACGTCTTTGCGATCGCTCATGCGGAAGGCCGGATGGCTCATACGCAGCTGAATCAACCCTTTATAATAATCGAATACCTGACGGAAACGCTGCTTGTTGCTCCAGCGGATCGCATTGATAGCATCCGGACTGCGATAGCTATTATGATCACCATATTTGCTGCGCAGCAGTTCATCCCCTGCATGAATAAAAGGAATTCCCTGGCTCGTCAGCACAATGCCATTGGCCAGAATCGAACGTCGTACCCATTCCTGAGCCATTACATCATTGGGATCGATATATTTGTAAGGATCTGCCTGTTCCACAGCTTCCGCAACATCGCGTCCATCCGGCAGCCGACCGTTGTCCATATGCAGGAAAGACAGCTTTTCCTCCGCACCGCTCACCCGTACAATTTTGTCCCATAGATTCAGATTGTCATGGGCTGTCACATAGTTGATGCTTTCGCTTGGATGATCGGTAAAGTCGCCTATGGAGCCATAGATGCCCTTGACCAGATCGCCTTCCTTGCCAAATTCGCCGGTAGCAAATCCGCGGGTCTCGTCATCACTGCCGCCCTTGATCGCACTGCGGAAGTTATCATTGAACAAAGCAAATCCCTTACTGCGCTGAGCACCTTTGAGCGTCTGCTGCGGCAGCGGCGACCAGCCGCCTGTCCATGGCTCTCCATAGATCAGGATGCATGGATCAATATCACGACGCAGTTCCTGGGTCAGCTGGGTGACGGTCTCGGTATCGATCAGGCCCATCAGGTCAAAGCGGAAACCGTCCAGATGGTACTCGTTCGCCCAGTAACGGAGTGAATCCTTGATATATTTGCGCACCATTGGACGTTCGGTAGCAATCTCATTGCCTACCCCGGAACCGTTGGTCAGTTGTCCGCGCTCATCCGTCCGGTAGAAATAACCCGGAATCAGACGGTCGAATGGGCCATCATCCACGGAGAACGTATGATTGTACACGACATCCAGAACGACACGCATACCTTCGCCATGCAGTGCCTGTACGACTTTTTTGAATTCACGGATACGGGATGTTGGGTCCCATGGATCTGTGGAATAGGCACCTTCCGGCACATTATAATGCTGTGGGTCATAACCCCAGTTGTATTTGGCCTGCTCTGAATCGGGATCATCCACCGTCAGTTCGTTGACCGTCTGGAAATCGGCGATCGGCAGCAGATGGACATGGGTTACACCCAGCTCACGCAGATGGTCAATCCCGATACTGTTGCCATGTTCATCGCATAATCCAGTCTCGGTAAAAGCAAGAAACTTACCTTTGTGCTGCATCGACGCTTCAGGGTCTACCGAGAAATCTCGCACATGCAGTTCGTAGATCACCGCATCGGTCAGACTGGCCATCGGCGGACGAATATCATTTTCCCAGCCTTCCGGATCTGTGCTGCGCAAGTCCACAACAGCCGTACGCTGGCCGTTCGGCGAGACAGCACGCGCATACGGATCAACCGCATATTCCACACTGCCATCCCGAAACTCTGCCCGGTACATATAATATTTGCCGGCCAGATCGCCTTCGTGATCCAGTACCCATACACCGCCTTCTTCCGATTGCATCGGAATCTCCAGGCCGCCGGTATGATCATGCACCAGACCTTCGTGATCATATTCGCCGGGTTCATCGTACAATGCCACACTTACTTGCACTGCATCCGGTGTCCACACCTTGAAAATGCTATGCTGCGGCGTATATTGAATGCCCAGATCATCTATATCATAAAAATAGTCAGTCGCAATATCCATATTACGGGTTAACGAGTGATTCATTTTATCCAGCATATTATTCACCACCATTTAGATAGACTTGTTTTTCTTTTACAGTTTCCTTACGACTCAGACGCCTCTTTTATTTCTCTATCGGTTCATTAACCCATACGGCAAAGTTATTTCTCTATTTTATATATCCTAATAGATCCCATAATTATTCATCGGAAATTTTGTCGAATTCTTGAAGGTTCTGTAAAACTTTAGTCCTATAAACCCGACTTAAATCCTGGAAAATAAGGAATACCACTCAATGTGCAAACGTTGGCACAGAAAGAGGAAGCCTATTTGTGTTCTTTCCTGTTTCCTGTGTATCAGGGTATTATTTGAACTATTATTACCGCAAATTACCTGGTTTGAATAAACAAATACAATTTTAGTTGAATTAAAAAAAGCACCAGAGATCACTTTTTATTAAACCCCGCGTTTATATGGCCAAACGCTGGCTAAATAACAGAGCATACTCTGCTTCTTGTTTGGGCAAATTGGCAGTTTTTGTTTATTATGGAACTCTATCAATATCCTCTCCGTATAACTATTTATATCCGTAAATAAAGGAGGAATTCTTATGCATAAGCTGATGAAGATTGGGAAATGGATCGTATTAACTCCGTTTATTTTGCTGGCAGGTGCGCTCAACCTGGATGATTATGTATTATTTTTAAAAGACATTCTGCATGGCAAACAGCAGCATGAAGGTAAAGCCGTCTATAATCAAATTGAAAGAATCCGCAGTTAATACGCTCGTAACTTACTCAGATTGGCAAATTAGAAAAACAACAGCATCTTTTGCATAAACGCAATGCTGCCCGCTTCCCCACGCTACATACAAACAGCCTGCTCCCCTCAAAGGAACAGGCTGTTTTGCTGTAATTAGAAGCGATATTTGCTTTTACTCCCGATTCTTATAAAGAAGCTGTTTAAGCATCCAGACGTTTACCCAAAATAGTCAGGTGACGCTCTACACCATCCAGAATCGCCACGCGGGGCAGATGACCCCAGTCTTCAAAGCCAAACTTGCGCAGCAGATTCAGGCTTGGATCATTATGGGCAAATACGAATCCCAGCAGTGTGTGAATATGCAGCGATGGCGCCTGCTCAATCGCATAGCTGACCAGCTTGCTGCCAATGCCTTTTCCATGAAAATCATGATGCACATATACGCTCAGCTCTACTGTTCCATTATAGGCCGGCCGCCCGTAAAAGGTCTGAAGGCTCGCCCAGCCTGCGATCTGTCCGTCCTGCCACAACACCCAGAGTGGACGGCGCTCCGGCACATGCTCGTCAAACCAGGCCTGACGGCTCTCCACCGTCACCGGCTCTGTATCGGCAGTTGCCAGACGTCCCGGAATGGAAGCATTGTAAATCTCCACAATCGGCTGCAGGTCCTCCTGCCGGGCAATTTGGATCTCATAGGAAACAGCTTTGTTCAAGGGTATCACTCCTGCACTATATTTTTATATACGATACCACCTGAACGCCGATTCGTCTATCCACTCCTGCTGTATCCGGAATTAACGGATAAATGTATTTTTGACACGTACGGAACGTGTGAAATACATATTCCAGGCCAGCGTCAATACCGCACCCCAGATCATGGAAGCGACCATGGTGGATGTAGGCGGCACGACGAAAAAGGCAATAACGGCAAAAGCCAAGCTGAGGATCAGATACATTCTGGCGATTCTCGGGAACGACTTTCTGCGGGTATACAGCATTACCATCATCAGGATCAAAAGGACAAACTGAATGATCGAGACCACAAGCTCATAGACCGACAAGGACTGCAGATTATCCCCGTACATGGACATCACCGAGCGAACTTCCGCAGGAAGCGCGTCTTCGTTGGCTGCCAGAAACAGCATCGCTATGTATGTAGGGATGGAGATAAGCGCAATAAACAAGCTCCAGTATATATAGATCTGAAACACGGTCAACCAGCCACCCAGCCCGACCAGCGGAGGACGGGAACCTGGAGGACCCGGAGGCTGTGGTGCGCCATGTGGCGGACGTTCACGTTCATGGTCATTCGGATTAGGCGGATAATTATTATTCATTTTTTCGTACCTTCTTTTCTCTAAAAATTAGCATCAGTCCATGACGCCGGAACAACATTCTTATTCAGTCTACCACAGGTTCCGGGAGAATCACATTTTAAGTCTCCGTCTGCAAAAGGTCCATATGACCTTATTTACAGCAGCAGCGATCATGCTGCCGCTGCCAACATATCCTATTTGGCATGAGCGGCAGGCAGCAGGCCATCCTTGCCGATTCACAGCCCGACCTGCTGCTCACTCCATGTCCACAGCCGTTCGGCTTCCTGCTGGTCTTCCGCTTTTGGACGCAATGAATGCAGCTGCTTGCGATAATAATAAGCCCCTGACTTGCCTTCTACCGACTCATCGTCCGTCAGGAAGATCGCGGTCTCCGCTCCCTGCTCGGGTGTCTGGAAAAAGGGCATATGGGCGACCGAAGCGAGAATGCGCTTGCCGAACCCGGTCTCCCGGTCGACTCCGATACTGGTCGCTACGGCGCCGGGATGCAGGCTGTTCACCGTGACGGATGTGCCTTCCAGCCGCTGAGCGAGGATGCGGGTAAAATAAATATTCGCCAGCTTGGACTGGGCATACGCTTTGACCACATTATACCCGCTGTGCAGGTGGGGATCGTCCCAGTGAATTTTGCCCAGCTTGTAGGCGCCGGAGCTGACAACGACGATACGGGCAGCTTCCGCTTTGTGCAGGCTGTCCAGCAGCAGATTGGTCAGCAGGAAATGACCCAGATGATTCACACCGATACTCATTTCAAAACCGTCGGACGTCTCCTTGCGCTTCAGGTTGACGACACCTGCATTGTTGAGCAGCACATCCAGGTGATCATAACGTTGGTTGAACTCCTTTGCAAAGCTGCGAATCGTCTCCAGCGAGCCCAGATCGCATTTCATCAGGGTCAGCTTGTCCGATCCGCTCTCCTGACGGGCCTGCTCCAGTGCTTTCTGGCCGCGCTCTTCATTACGGCATCCCATAATCACTTCATGTCCGCGCCGGGCCAGTTCGATCGTCGATGCGAGACCCATGCCTGAGTTGGCACCGGTGATGAATATTCGTTTGGTGTTCATGGTGTTCCTCCTGTTGGGTTTATTCTTTTAAATAAACGCGGGGGGAGTTTTTCACTCAACCAAAGGTGTGACATGTCCAAGGATAGTGGCATCGGTGCTTTTTATGGCTCATAAGTACTCTTGGTGGGCTTAGCGCTCTTAAATACTCCTAAGTGCTCTTAGTGCTCTTAGTGCTCTTAGTGCTCTCAGTGCTCTCAGTGCTCTCAGTGCTCTTGGTGACTGTAGTGCTTGTGATCTTCTTATTGCTTGGGGTTGTTCTTTTTTCATGTTGTTTTGATAGATTGGAGAAAGTAGGTACTTACCGCTCCGTAAAAGGATCGTACTTCCGCTCTCTGTTAAGATCAGCTATCTTGAAAGACTGCCTTCAGCAGTCGATAGCCGATCTTAAAGGAGAGCTTCAGTACGATTCCTTTTCCTGCGCTTGGTGAATCTAGTTTTTGCATTGGGAAAAGATTGGAAAGATTGAAAAGCTTTAAGAATTTCGAAGCTCTAAGTAGGTAAAGTGCTTTTAGTGCTTTTATATTTTCATTAATCTCTTTGAATGTTCCTTGATTTTGCTTCATGCTAATTAATTTTCTTTAGCACTTTAATAATTTTTAATTCTCCTTGTGGTTTCTTCATCATTCTTATTACTCTTTAGTCTTTTTAATGTACGTGACCCTTCTGGATGTCCAAGGAACTTGGGGTGATAGAAATTATTGATCGGCGCTCACAGTATGTATTTTTTAAGGAACAATTTTGTGATAAACAGTCCGTAATCATTGGGAATAAGGCGTAACAAAGAAAAATAAAATATACATGCACAAATAACCTCAAAACACCGGGCTGCTGGAATTGGCAGGTGGTGGCAAACTTTCTTGATCTGAATACGGCGAAGTCGCTGGATGCAGGGTTTGTTTAATTGGAAAGTTGGCTGGGTTTTGGGGTTATTGTGCTTTTGGGTTGGTGGATATGGGTGGAAGCAGGCATGGTTAGGCGGTATGCCTGCTTCCGGGTCAGCGCTTTATTTTCGGGTGCCATATGTATCCTTTGCCATGGTTCTCTGCAGGAAAGAACTGGGTTGCGGCAGGTAGTTAGCAGGTTTGGATGTATGGCGGGTTGGTGATTGGTGGTGATCCATTAGTCTTGAGCGTGCTCGGCGTAGGCTTTGGCGTCCATCAGTTTGGACAGGGCGCTTTCCAGTTCGTCGGTTACTTTGAGTTCGATCATCCAGCCGCGTCCGTAGGGGTCGGAGTTGACCAGTTCGGGTTCGGTCTCCAGGTCAGGGTTAAATGTGGTAACGGTACCGGCCAGCGGACAGAACAGGTCGGATACGGTTTTGACGGATTCGATGGTGCCTACGACTTCGTCTGCTGCGACTTCGCGTCCTTCTTCCGGCAGTTCGACGAATACGATATCCCCAAGCTGATGCTGGGCAAAATCGGTAATGCCGATACGGACGGTATCTTCGCTGATGCGCTCTACCCACTCATGTTCCTCACTGTACAACAATTGGTCCTTGATCTCACTCATCGTTCCATTCCTCCGGTTCCATATCATAATTGGGTTTTGATGCCACAAGCGTATAGTAAGGAAGATTGCGCTGTCAAGAGTCTTGACATCCCTCTTTGAATCAAGTATTAATATAATAAACATACATTTTTAATATTTTCATTCATGAATGTTCGGAAATACATAACATCATATGTGAGCGGATGAACGTACAGGGAGAGACTGCCGGCATCAGGGCAGCGCCGAAGGAGTAAGCCGTTATGGTGAATCTCTCAGGCAAAAGGACCTGTACTGGACGCGGCTCTGGAGAGAATCCGGCGGTTATGAACAGACATCATAATCATACCTGAGCGGATCACCAAAGGGGAAACTTATCTCGGCCATATGCTTTTACGAGGAGTATAGCATACAGTGATGGAATATGCTGTATGATCATCCGGCAGTGGGCGAATAAGGTAACTCTCAGGTACCAAGGACAGGGAGGAAAAGGAAAATGCGGGCGATGCCTGTTTATTTCCTGATCCTCCCTGTTTTTTTGTCTGTATGACTTATCCTGTTCCATACCAAATAAACCATGAGGTGAATCATTGATGACTACAGAACTCAAGCGCACACCGCTTTATCCGTTGTATGCCGCATCCGGTTCTCCGCGCTGCATCGATTTTGGCGGCTGGGAACTTCCTGTCCAGTTTACAGGCATCCAGAAAGAACATGAAGCTGTCCGTGAGAAAGCAGGGTTGTTTGACGTCTCCCATATGGGCGAAGTGATCATTAGCGGCTCCGGCTCACTCGATTACCTGCAAAAGATGCTGACCAATGACGTCTCCCGGCTGCAGGATGGTCAGGCGCAGTATACACTCATGTGTTATGCGACCGGCGGTGTCGTCGACGATCTGCTCGTCTACCGGCTGGGCGAAGAGCATTATATGCTTGTCATCAATGCTTCCAACATCGACAAGGATATAGAGTGGCTGCAGAAGCATCTGCCGGAGAGCGTCACGTTGCAAAATATCTCCGAGCAGACGGCGCTGATCGCGCTGCAGGGGCCGCTCGCCGCAGGTATTCTGGCAAAAGCTGCCGGCAGTGATGCGTACAAGGAACTGCCCGGCTTCTCCTTTATCGCCGATGCGGAACTGTTCGGTGCCAAAGTCATCCTGTCCCGCACCGGCTATACCGGTGAAGATGGCTACGAGATCTATGCGCCGGCCGATCAGGCTGGTGACATCTGGACCGGCCTGCTGACAGCCGGTGAAGCCGACGGACTGTTACCCTGCGGACTTGGTGCGCGAGACACACTGCGCTTTGAAGCCAAGCTGCCATTATATGGACAAGAGCTATCGGCAGATATTACGCCGCTTGAAGCCAGTCTCGGTTTCTTTGTGAAGCTGGACAAAGGTGAATTTATCGGCCGCAGCGTACTACTGGAGCAAAAGGAAAACGGAGTACCGCGCAAGCTGGTCGGCGTGGAGATTACCGATCGGGGTATTCCCCGCTCCCATTATCCGGTCTTCCGGGATGGTCGCCAGATCGGTGAAGTGACGACCGGTACCCAGTCCCCTACACTCAAGCGCAACCTCGGTCTCGCTCTGATCGAAACGGAACATGCAGCTATCGGTACCGAGATTGAAGTAGAGATTCGCGGCAAACGCCTCAAAGCCGAAGTCGTCAAAGCTCCTTTTTATAAAAGAAAGCCTGTAACTGTCTGATTGATTATTCCCGTGTCTGATCAACCATCACCCGGCAGCTCCTGCTGCCGAAAGGAGTCTATATAATGAAATTGCATCGCTATATTCCGATGACTGCCCAGAACGAAGCCGATATGTTGGCTGTCGTGGGTGCATCATCCATCGAGGATCTGTTCAAGGATATTCCGGCAGCTGTTCGCTACCAGGGCACACTGCCGATGTCGGACATGCTGGACGAATACGCGCTGACCCGCCATATGTCACAGCTCGCTGGACGCAATGCCGATACGGACCGTTATACCAGCTTCCTGGGTGCAGGCATTTACGACCATCATGTGCCTTCGGTGATCAACCATGTGATCTCCCGCTCCGAATTCTACACTGCCTATACTCCGTATCAACCGGAGATCAGTCAGGGCGAGCTGCAGGCCATTTTTGAGTTCCAATCCTACATTTGCGAATTGACCGGGATGGCTGTAGCCAATGCGAGTATGTACGATGGAGCAACTGCGCTGGCCGAAGCGGCTTCACTGGCAGCCTCTGCGACGCGCCGTACCAAGATCGTCGCCTTCTCCACCATTCATCCGGAAGCACGCGCTGTCGTACGCAGCTATGCACGCGGATTAAATCTGGAAGTAGTTGAAGTAGCCTATGGCGACGGAGTGACCGATATCAGCGCACTTGCCGAAGTGCTGGATGATCAGACGGCTGCGGTACTGGTGCAGTCTCCGAACTTTTTTGGTGGTATCGAGGGGATTCGCGCTGCTGCGGATCTTGCTCATGAACATGGCGCGCTACTCGTTGTCAGCACCAACCCGATTTCACTTGGTCTACTGGAAGCACCGGGCAAGCTGGGAGCGGATATCGTGGTCGGCGATGCACAGCCGCTTGGCATTTCCATGTCCCTCGGCGGTCCTACATGCGGATTCTTCGCGGTATCGCAGGCCCAGATGCGCCGTATGCCGGGCCGTATCGTCGGCCAGACGACCGACCGTGACGGCAAACGCGGCTTTGTACTGACGCTGCAGACACGCGAGCAGCATATCCGCCGCGACAAAGCGACTTCCAATATTTGCTCCAACCAGGCGCTGCTGGCCCTGTCCGCTTCGGTCTACATGTCCATTATGGGCAAACAGGGCATGATCGATGTCGCCGACCTGAATGTACAGAAGTCCCATTATGCCGCACAGAAGCTGTCTTCTGTTCCCGGCCTGAAGCTTGCGTTCCAGTCTCCGTTCTTCAATGAATTTGTAATCCAACTTCCGGAAGGCATGTCCGCAGCCGAACTGAATGTGAAGCTGCTGGAGCAGGGTGTCATCGGTGGTTATGATCTTGGTCTGTCCTATCCGGAGTTATCCGGTCACATGCTGTTCGCCGTAACGGAAAAGCGCACCAAATCCGAGATTGATCAACTGGCAACCCAACTGGAGGCATCCCTATGACAAATGAAACGGTAACGACAACCCCTACAGACGCCAATGCTACAGCATCCGCCGAACTGATCGGCGCAGTGATTAAGGAAAAAGCGCTGATCTTCGAACTCAGCCAACCTGGCCGTGTCGGCTATTCCCTGCCGGAATGCGATGTGCCACGTGTGGAAATGAGCGACGTCATTCCGCAAGACATGCTGCGCAGTGAAGCCGCTGCCCTGCCGGAAGTCTATGAAGTGGATGTTATTCGTCACTATACCGAGCTGTCCCGTCTGAACTTTGGCGTGGATAACGGATTCTATCCACTCGGCTCCTGTACGATGAAATACAACCCGAAAATCAACGAAGATGTCGCCCGCTATGCCGGTTTTGCCAAAATTCATCCGTATCAGCCGGAGCAAAGTATCCAGGGAGCGCTGGAAATGCTGCATACCCTGCAAAACGATCTGGCTGCCTTGACCGGTATGGACGCCGTAACCCTGCAGCCGGCAGCCGGAGCGCACGGAGAATGGACCGGTCTGATGATGATTCGTGCCTATCACGAGAAGCGCGGCGAGCATCGTACCAAAGTCATCGTGCCGGATTCCTCGCACGGAACCAACCCTGCCAGCGCAACGGTCGCAGGCTTCCAGACGATTACCATTCCTTCCAATGAACGCGGCCTGGTCGATCTGGATGCCCTGCGTGCAGCGGTAGGACCGGATACGGCAGCACTCATGCTGACCAATCCGAATACACTGGGACTGTTCGAAGAACAGATTACCGAGATCGCCCAGGTCGTGCACGAAGCCGGCGGTCTGCTCTACTACGATGGCGCCAACTCCAATGCGATCATGGGCATTACCCGTCCGGGTGATATGGGCTTTGATGTGGTCCATCTCAATCTGCACAAGACGATGAGCACGCCTCACGGCGGCGGTGGCCCGGGTGCCGGTCCGGTCGGTGTAAAAAGCCGACTGCTGCCTTTCCTGCCGGAGCCTGTCGTCGAGAAGCTGGAAGATGGCAGCTACACACTGCGTTCCGGTTCACCGGATTCGATCGGTCGTGTCAAAGCGTACTACGGCAACTTTGGTATTCTCGTACGTGCCTATACGTATATCCGCACCTACGGTCCGGAAGGCCTGCGCCGGGTATCCGAATGTGCCGTGCTGAATGCCAACTACATGATGCATCGTCTCAAGGATCACTACATTATGCCGTATGATAATGTATGCAAACACGAATTCGTTATGTCCGGCAAAGGACTGAAGCAGTACGGTGTACGCACGCTTGACGTCGCCAAACGATTGCTCGACTTTGGCTACCATCCGCCTACCGTCTACTTCCCGCTCAATGTGGAAGAATGCATCATGATCGAGCCGACCGAGACCGAGAGCAAAGAAACGCTGGATGCCTTTATCGATACGATGATCCAGATTGCCCAGGAAGCCAAAGACACGCCGGAGCTGGTGCTCAACGCGCCATATACCACAGTGGTCAAACGTCTGGACGAAGCAACCGCAGCCCGCAAGCCGGTACTCAACTGCGCCTGCAGCTAAAACTCACGGCTCATAGCTTACGGCATATATAGATTAAAGCAATCAAGGAACTTATCGTAGCGATAAGTTCCTTGATTGCTTTTTGTATGTACTTTATACCCGCGCTGGCTTTAAATAAGCGCTATCGATTACCTGATATACGATTTTCTAATATCCGCATAACCCATTTAATTCTTGCTATTTACCTGCTGCTTCATCAGGCTGTATATTGAGAGATAGGAGTTTATATTGATTTCAGTAGGAGGATAACCATGATTTACAGAAACGCTACAATCGATGATATACCGGCTATCGCTGAATTACAGCAAAAATACCATATTACAACCATCAGTGAACAGGACAAACCTCATGGATTTGTGACCACCCTGTTTACAAACGAGCAATTCAAAGAAATCATTGAAAAGGAAAATGGAGTCACTATTGCGTGTGATAACGATAAAGTTATCGCTTACGTGATGGCAGCTTCCTGGGAATACTGGTCCAAATGGCCGCTTTTTCAGCATATGATTGGCGATTTGCAGCATACCGAATACAGAGGAACCGTACTGTCTACAGACAACAGCTACCAATACGGACCGATCTGCATCGATACGACATACAGAGGCACCGAAGTACTTAAAAAGGTTTTCGAATTTTCCAAAAAACAAATGAGTCAACGATATCCGATCCTGATCACATTCATCAACCATATCAATCCAAGATCCTATGCCGCCCATACCCAAAAACTCGGTCTCGATGTTATCAAAAGCTTTGAATTCAACAATAACAACTACTATGAACTGGGCTGCCTGACATCGGATTAAATGACTGCGCATCACATCAGTCAACTGTACTTCAGATTACGCTGTTATACATCAATATGACCGAATACACAATCACTTTACGCTTTCCTGCCAACCCATTTTCGATAACCATCACCTATTCATTTACGAAAAGAGGAATATTATGAGCAGATTCGGATTGTTCGGCAAATTTACAGTACAGGAAAACCAGCGCGACAACATGGTCAGCATTCTGCTGGACGCTGCAGAATCGATGAAAGATCTACAAGAATGCGAAATTTACACGATCAGCATCGCCGAAAATGAACCGAATTGCGTATATGTCTACGAAGTATGGAGCAGCGAGCAAGCCCACCAGGCATCCCTGCAACTGGAAGCTACCCAGACTCTAATCCAACAAGCCAAACCCATCATCACCGGCATGGAAAGAATCAGCATCTTTCACCCCCTCGGCGGCAAAGGACTGCCTTCCACCTCATAAGCAGTACTTATTATCATTTAAATTCGAGCCAATACTCATTACCTATCAATACCGTTTTCTCTTCAAAAATAAACTCTTAACCCACTGCTTAAGCCAAACCTATTACCCAACCCACCTCTCGTTTCTTTTGTGCAAGACTGGTTCCAACCAAGTTCCCCAGGCGCACTTAGCGAAGGGAAAGGAATCATTCCAGAGGCCGACATTTAAGAATGGATATTTACCGCAATAGCGGTTATTCCGAATATCCATTCTTAACCGGAGGCCGCCGGAATGATCCTTTCCCGCAGCGAATTCCCTCTTAGCTCTTGTTCATCTTTACACAAAAAACCGAAAAAAAGCTGATTTCCCGAATCAATTCAGGAAATCAGCTTAATGGGATTGTTGGAAAAAGAATAAATGAATCGAAAACGGTAGGTCCGTCAATTACACCTGAATCGCGTTTACCAGTTCGACAACCTGCTCTGCTGTCTGCATGTCGAGTGCTTTGGTAGCCAGCTCCTGCATTTCAGCTTTGGACAGTTTGGCGATTTGGCTGCGTGCAGGCAGAATCGAGCTTGCACTCATACTGAACTCATCGAGTCCCAGACCGAGCAGCAATGGAATCGCTGTGGCGTCCCCTGCCATCTCGCCGCACATTCCGGCCCATTTGCCTTCTTTGTGCGCTGCATCGATAACCATTTTAACCAGACGCAGAATGGACGGATTATATGGTTGATACAGATAGGATACACGTTCGTTCATACGGTCAGCTGCCATCGTGTACTGGATCAGATCGTTAGTGCCGATACTGAAGAAGTCCACTTCTTTGGCAAACTGGTCGGCCAGAACTGCTGTGGAAGGAATCTCAACCATGATGCCGAGTTGGATGTTGTCCGATACGGATACACCTTCAGCAACCAGTTTTTCTTTCTCTTCCATCATTACCGCTTTGGCTTCACGGAATTCGCCCAGTGTCGCGATCATTGGGAACATGACGCGCAGTTCACCATATACGCTTGCACGAAGCAGCGCACGCAGTTGAGTGCGGAAAATGTCCTGACGATCCAGACACAGACGGATAGCACGGAACCCGAGGAACGGGTTCATTTCTTTTGGCAGAACCAGATAAGGCAGTTCCTTGTCGCCACCGATATCCAGCGTACGAACAACTACAGGCTTGCCTGCCATTTTTTCGAGCACGGTTTTGTAGGCGTTGAACTGTACATCCTCGGATGGCAGCTCATCACGGCCCATGTACAGGAACTCTGTACGGTACAGACCTACTGCTTCGCCGCCGTTATCAATAACGCCAGATACATCATTTGGAGTACCAATGTTGGCAGCCAGTTCGATGTGAACGCCGTCTTTGGATACAGTTGCTTCATCGCGCAGTTTGCGCCATTCTGCTACCTGTGCCTCATAAGCTTCACGTTTCGCACGGTATTCTGCCAGTGTCGCTTCATCCGGATTCACAATTACGTTACCTTCGAGACCATCGACGATAACCATATCTCCGTTTTGTACAACTTCCATAACTTCCTTCGTTCCTACTACTGCCGGGATCTCCAGGGAGCGTGCCATGATCGCAGAGTGGGAAGTACGTCCGCCAATGTTGGTTGTGAAGCCTTTTACATAATTGCGGTCCAGCTGAGCTGTATCGGAAGGCGTCAGGTCTTCGGCAATGATGACCACTTCTTCACGGATTTCAGCAGGGCTCTGGAAATTCACGCCCATCAGATGGTTGATCACGCGCTTCGTTACGTCGCGCATATCCGCAGCACGTTCTTGCAGGTACGCGCTTTTCATGTTTTCAAACATGGTTACGAACTGGGAAGCCACTTCGTTCAGTGCATATTCAGCATTGATCATATCGGAAGAAATTTTGTCTTTTACCGGATCGATCAATTCAGGGTCATTCAGAATGAGCAGGTGAGATTCGAAAATCTCTGCCTTTTTTGCTCCCATTTCTTGCAGCGTGCGCTCTTTGATCGCCTCAAGTTCCACTTTGGATTGCTCCAGAGCAGACGTGAGTTTAGCCAGTTCCGCATCGGCATCACTTACTGAGCGTTTGGTGATTTCATACTCAGGATGTTCCAGACGGAATGCTTTGGCAATGGCGATGCCCGAAGACGCCGCAATTCCCAAAATATTAGCCATTGATTTCGCCTAGCCCTTCATTAACCATTACATCAGTCAGAGCTTGCAGAGCCGCTTCTTCTTCTGCACCAGTAGTGGACAGAACGATAGTGTCACCTTGCTCCAGACCCAGGGACAGAACGCCCAGGATAGATTTCAGGGTTACTTTTTTACCTTTAGCTTCAGCGAAAGATTCAGTAGAAGCAAATTTGTTAGCAGCTGTTACCAGTGCAGTTGCCGGGCGTGCGTGGATACCATCTTCATCAACGATTTTGAATGTTTTTTCCATTATAAAGTCACTCGCTTTCTGTTAGTAGTAATAGAGATGTAACTATTAAGCCATCCACTCTATTGTACAGCATAATAAACCTTGATGCACGTTCTGTAAGAAAAATTTTCGACTTTTTTCAGCAATACGCAGCAATTTGCGGCAAAATTTAGGCAAATTCATTTCTTTACCATACAATTGCTCTTTCTTGCCAAAACATGCTTTCATTTTATAATGATAGCAAACTATAGGCGAAGTTCCAGGGAACCGCCTATAGTTTGCTGTGAAACACATCCTGTATACATACACTTAATACTTAGACATAAATCCTGAGGATTAAGCAGCTTACCGAGCTGATTCGTCGAAATGAGTTGTGTTTTTCTGGATGCCGGACTATTCAGTTGGATGCTGATCGATCTGCCTGTTAAGCAGCTGATTGTAATACAGAGAATGTATTCCGGCAAGAACCCCTTTTACGGACGGCTCTTACCGGACCTTGCGGATACGTCATTCACAGTGAAACTGCGATTATTTGATGGAGATAATGTCGCCTTCTCCAGATTTGACTGTTCCGGATTTCTTCAGCGTTACCGCTGCACCTTCCGGCAGGTTGGAGAAGATTACAGGTGTAATGATCGATGGAGCATTAGCTTTTACATATTCCAGATCCACTTCGAGGATCGGTTGGCCTGCCATTACGTCGTCACCTTCAGCAACCAGTACAGTGAAGCCCTGGCCTTTCAGTTTAACGGTGTTCACGCCAACGTGTACCAGGATCTCTTTGCCGGTCTCGGACATGATGCCGATCGCATGCTTGCTTGGGAATACGTTAAATACTTTACCGTTTACCGGAGAAGCGATTGTTCCATTCGAAGGCAGGATCGCAAAACCGTCACCGGTCATTTTTTGCGAGAATACCGGATCCGGTACTTCGCTGATATTCAGCAGTTCACCGCTTGCCGGAGCTACGATAACTTCTTCAGTCATCACATCTACCTGGTTTTCGGCAGTGCCTTTGGCCGGTTCATTATCTACACTTGGAGGTGTAGGACGCGGTGTACGGCCAGCGATAATGTCCTGCATTTGCGATTTGATCGTATCGGAACGTGTACCGAAGATCGCTTGAATGTTGTTACCCACTTCCAGTACGCCAGAAGCGCCCAGCGATTTTAGACGGTCTTTGTTAACGTTTTTCGGTTCTTTAACCTGGATACGCAGACGAGTAATACAAGCATCCAGACTGGAAATGTTTTCCTGTCCGCCAAATGCGTCCAGAATCTTGCCAGGCAGTTCGTCCTGTGTTGTGCTGCCGCCAGTGTTGTCTTCATCCGAAGCAACCGTATCTTCACGACCCGGTGTTTTCAGGTTGAATTTGCGGATAGCGAAACGGAAACCAAAGTAGTACACAACTGCCAGGATCAGACCGACGATGATAACATCCCACCATGCGGTACGGTTCGGAATAACCCCGAACAGGATAAAGTCAATCAGACCACCAGAGAAAGTCATACCGATCTTAACGCCGAGAATCTGCATAGTCATGAAAGACAGACCTGCGAAGATGGCATGGATACCGAACAGGACTGGAGCTACGAACAGGAATGAGAATTCCAGCGGCTCTGTAATACCTGTCAGGAAGGAAGTCAGTGCTGCAGAAGCCATGATACCTGCAACATATTTTTTGTGCTGTGGCTTGGATTCATGATAGATTGCCAGTGCTGCCGCAGGCAGACCGAACATCATGAACGGGAACTTACCAACCATGAATGTACCCGCTGTGAACGGCACGCCGTCACGCAGCTGAGCCATAAAGATCTTCTGGTCACCACGTACCAGTTGACCTGCTTTATTGACATATTCACCAAATTCAAACCAGAACGGTGAGTAGAAGATATGATGCAATCCGAAAGGAATCAGTGAACGTTCGATAACCCCGAAGATAAATGCGGACAGTGTAGGGTTCGCATCGACCATGTTGTGGGAAACGTTGTTCAGCAGAGACTGAATCGGAGGCCATACCACGATCATAACCAGACCAAGGAGCAGGGATGTAACAGCCGTCATAATTGGAACGAAACGTTTACCTGCAAAGAAACCCAGGTAAGATGGCAGTTCGATTTTGAAGAACCGCTTGTACATCGCTGCTGCCAGAATACCGACGATGATACCGCCGAATACACCGGTTTGCAGAGTAGGAATACCAAGTACGGAAGCCAGTGCAAAGTTACCTTTACCCACATCTTCAGCTTTAATACCCATAGCTGTACCCATCGTTACGTTCATAATCAGATAACCGATAATTGCTGCCAGACCGGCAACGCCTTCTCCTCCTGCAAGACCGACGGCAACCCCGACGGCAAATAGCAAGGACAGGTTATCAAATACGATTTGCCCGGAGTTCATCATTACTTCAGCAGTAATTTGAACCCACTGGGCGTTCAATGCCGGAATATACTTTAAAAAGTCCGGATTGATCAGCAGGTTACCGATACCCAGCAGCAGACCTGCAGCTGGCAGGATCGCAACCGGAAGCATCAGTGCTCTACCAACTTTTTGCAAAACGCCAAACAGACGTCTAAACAATACAGCCACTTCCCCTCTTGAATATAATGGATGATTTTGAGTTGCAGTGCAGGCAGGATTCACTTCTTCAATGTGTATGACCCAAACCGATAATATATTAAACCAATTCAGCTAATATATTACAAAAATGGAACTTTCTTGATTCCTCAACCTCACTGCATTCAACAACCGACTAGTGTATAGCATGCAAAAAAGGCATGAGCAAACAACGTATCTGTACACAGAAGCTATGCCTGCAGATAAGGATATAATGATCCCTCTGCTATGCAGCTTCGCTACAAATACTTTGTTAACTCATGCCTGATCGAATCAGTAACACGTTATAAACGCTATTCGTTTGTTGATTACGTTCTGAATTATAGCACTCTCATTTTGAACATGCAAGCCTTTTCATTAAAAAAGTATTCAGCATACTTTTTTACACTGACCCGGATACCATTTCATGATCCATTCTCGGTTTCATTTTTCTCGACGAACCGCTGCAGATGCATGGTCAGATAGCTGACTTCGGCTCCATATACCGGCCGGCGCAGGCGTCTTTCCATCATTTTGGTCAGCTTCCAGGCCAGTGAATACACTTCCGGATATTCGACTTTGAGCATCTCTTCCAGCCGATGGGTCGCCGCTACTTTCTCGCCGCGCCGGATGCGCTCGATCGCAAACCGCAGATGGGTCAGCAGCCGGGAGTAATCCAGACTATCGCCGGTAATGGTAATATGCAGACTATCCTCCACCACTTTGACCATATCGGCGATCAGACGGGAATGCGCCTTGATCTGGGTAATATGCTGGTCGGTCAGCGCACTGTAAATATGCAGCGCGACAAAACCGATCTCGTCTTCTTCCAGGCTGACGCCCAGTTTATTTTTGATCATCTCCAGCGCGTGCTCGGCCAGCCGGTACTCGGTCGGATACATCTCCCGGGTCTCATACAGAAAAGGATTTTGCACGGTCATGCCCTGTTCGGCACGCTTGATCGCAAATGCGATATGATCGGTCAATGCAATATGAATATGCTCGTTGAGCGGGGTTTTGCTTTCTTTATTAATAAAGTGAATAATCTCGTTAATCACTTCAATGATACGTTCGTCAATCTGTGTGGCCAGCTGCTTGTACTGCTCCTGCTCCTGCTGATTGGTTAGAATGAACATTTTCTCGACGACATTGAGCGGAATCTGATCGCGCGTCTTGCGGTTGAATCCGATCCCCTTGCCGATCACGACTACCTCTTCATACTGAGGATGATCTGCAATAATTACGTTATTATTCAGTACTTTAGCCACCTGTAGGCTGCTCACAGTTGCACCCCTTTTACTATCGCCTTATCCCGAATAAGTTATCAAAAAATAACAGGCTAGTCAACATAATCTGCACATTGCTCCGTCACAGCGAAAAAGACGATAAAGCCTTGATTTATCCGGCTTCATCGTCTTTTTGCCTATTCCATGGATATCCTGATCCGGAATCCAGAGTTGTTATACACAGATACATCTATTATACACTTGCCGCGGGCAGGTTACAAATGATAAGCAGGTATGGGCATAGGCACTGATGGCAGCATACATTGATTTCATCGGTGGCCTTGCAAAATGGATCGGCTTTACTCTTTATCCATTGTGGCATCGGGGATGCGGTTGGTGGATTTGATTTCAAGAGTCGGTGTTGTCAGTTCCACTGGCCGGATACCGTCTGCTTCGCCATGTGCCGGGTACGAACGGTTAGTATCGGAAAGTACGGGCTGGCGTTCGGCAGAAGTATTGTTTTTGCCGGCGAATCCCTGAATCAGCTGTTCCAAATCGAGACCCGA
The DNA here is from genome assembly GCF_000971965.1 of Paenibacillus wulumuqiensis. Classification (GTDB taxonomy): domain Bacteria; phylum Bacillota; class Bacilli; order Paenibacillales; family Paenibacillaceae; genus Saccharibacillus; species Saccharibacillus wulumuqiensis. Next base: position 179,349 of record NZ_KQ040794.1, on the reverse strand, counting down.
TACACTTTTGAGCATCTCGGGAGCGGTTGCCATCAGCTCGGTGACATAGCTGCTCACCCGTGCTGCTCCGCCGCCTTCCCCTTTGCCGGTATCGACGACGGTCAGCTTGTCGATATTGCTGAGCGGCTGGGCGATTTTGCCTGCCAGTTCCGGCAGCATTTTGGCGACGATATCGAGAATGGCCGCCTGACCGTAGTTTTCGAAAGCTTCCGCCAATTTTTGCTTGGCTTCCGCTTCGGCCAGGCCGCGCAGACGAATAACTTCGGCTTCGGCGGTACCTTTGGCACGTTCAGCATCGGCTGTCGCCAGACCAGCGAGCCGCTGCTGCTCGGCAGATGCTTTGGCTTCCGTTTCAATGGAGTACTGTTTGGCTTCGGCTTCACGCATTTTACGTGCTTTGTCCGCCTGGGCAGCCTGCTCGACCGCAAAGCGATCGGCTTCGGCCTTTTTCTTCACTTCGGCGTCATACTGTTTCTCGCGTACGGTAATTTCTTTTTCTTTCAGATCGATCTCGCGTTCTTTGCGGACGAGTTCGATTTTCATTTGTTCTTCGATCATGATCTGTTTGGCTTTGGCTTCCTGAATCTGATACGCCTGATCGGCTTCCGCACGTGCGGTATCCTGATCTTTTTTGAAGGCGGCGATTTTCAGTTCTTTTTCCTTTTCCGCTTCGGCGATATGGGTATCCCGCAGCAGTTCGGCTTTTTGTCCTTCTTCTTCGGCACGGGCTTTCTGAATGCGGGAGTCACGCAGTGCTTCGGCCTCGGCGATATCCGCATCACGCTTCACAGCGGCAATGCGCGGTTTACCAAGAGATTCCAGATAGCCATGCTTGTCACGAATATCCTTGATGGTAAAGGAAACGATCTGCAGACCCATCTTCTTGAGATCACGCGCTGCCACGCTCTGTACTTCCTGAGCGAAGCGGTCACGGTTGCGGTACACTTCCTCGACGGTCATGGAGCCCATAATTGAACGCAGATGTCCTTCCAGCACTTCCTGGGCTTCGCCCTGCAGCGCTTGAATCGGCTTGCCCATGAACTGCTCGGCGGCTGTAGCCACATCTTCAACAGAGCTGCCGATCTTGATAATGGCTACGCCATCTGCCAGTACCGGTACACCCTGCTCTGTATACACTTCCGGTGTCGTTACATCCAGCTTGTGGGACAGCAGGGACAGAAATTCGGATTTCTGAAAAATCGGCCAGATAAATGCACCGCCGCCGCGGACGATCTTGATCTTGCGGCCGGCGCCATCATCCGAGATGTTTTTGCTGCCGAGAAAGGAACCGGTCACAACCATCGCTTCATCGGTGCTTACCGTTTTGTAACGGGCCCAGAAGGTAATACCCAGTACGACGAGTACGATTACGACAACGGCAGGAATCAGAATCATTTCATTCATTATGGTCATTGTAGTCTCTCCTTTGAATCGGTGATAAGTGTTGTAACACGGTTGCTATAGATGATAAATGTTGCAACACGATTGCTATAATTGATCGCTGTAACTTCTACTTCTATTTTTACTTCTAACGGCACTGCACAAGCAGTCATACATTATTCTTGCAGCACTATAATGATTTTATTGGTTGTTCCAGCGGGTCCGCTGCCTGATTCTGCTCAAATTCCGCTACTGCCAGTACACCTGCCGACTCCTCTATGATGACGACACGGACACCTGCCGCGATAGGACAGTGCTCAAAACTGGACGCGATATGTACCGTATTGCCACCTGCGACTTTGATCATGACTTCGCCATATCCCTGACCGGGAACCGGTATGGTCACTTCCCCGATCCGCCCGATCATCTCCCGGATCGAATAGGACGTGGATACTTCGCTGTTCTCCATCGGTTTGACATAGGCAAAAAATACAAACAACGCGCCTGCAACCGCCGCCAGAATGGATAGTAACAGCTCTACGCCAAGCGACAGCTCCGTATACCTGGCCAGCAAAATACCTGCTCCACCAAATACGGTGACCATGCCTGCCAGTACGATCGGCTTGAACACGTCCGGTCCGGGCAGCTCCAATCCGCCAAGTACATCACCCAGCAGGTCACCGAAAAGCAGACTGAACAGCGCATATACCGCTCCGATAATCAGACAGGTCCAATATAGCGTTTCCATAAATGCTCGCTCCTTTCCCTTCTCTGACATGACCGCCGCAGCCTGTAAGAATGGTATACGATAACAGGCGAATAAGGCTGATAATTGGCGATATACCGATATTTACGTATTATCTGGCGTGAAGTTGCATTTTTTTACCTTTAAAGGAATAGTTATGTCAAAATAACCACTTCATTCGCTTCTTATCTCTTCACGTTATAGGTACAGTTACAACCAATAGGTGCAGTTACAAAAACAACAAATACCCCTCTTACTGACTGAACACAAAAAAGCACTGTTTCCAAACGATCCTGAGGATCGAGGAAACAGTGCTTTTGGCTATATATGTGCTGAATTGATATTAACAATCATCCTTTATTCCGATCCAGCCTTATACAGGCAGCAGGTTCGTATTATTGATCTGCTCCTGCATAAGGCTGTGATAAAGGTACGGATAGATCTCGAAATGTCTGCTGCTTACAGGGACATACGATAGATTTCGCGTACATCGTCTGCCTGCAGTTTGGCAAAGTTACCGAAGGAAGGACCGAATTTCAGTGTTTTCTCGACCATCAGGTCAATCTGGCTGTCATCGATATCGTAATCGGCCAGACGGCTAGGTGCACCGATGGATGTCCAGAAGTCACGTAGTGCCTGGATGCCTTCTGCGCCCACTTCTTCGTCGCTCTTGCCTGCAGGGTCAACGTGGAATACGTTAACAGCCAGCTTGGCAAAACGGGAAGGGTCCACTTTGAGGTTATACTGCATCCAGTTCGGGAACAGGATCGCCAGACCGCCGCCATGAGGGATATCGTACACTGCGGATACCGCATGCTCGATATTGTGGGTTGCCCAGTCACCGGTTACGCCCATGCTCAGCACACCATTCAACGCCATTGTACCGGAGTACATGATAGTGGAACGCAGCTCGTAGTTCTCCAGATCATTGATCAGGTGAGGAGCGGCATCGATCACAGCACGCAGTACGGATTCACAGGAGCCGTCCTGTACCGGTGTATTTTGCTCAGGATGGAAATATGTCTCCAGTACGTGGGACATCATATCCACCACACCGTATACTGTCTGATCCTTCGGCAGGGAATACGTGAATTCCGGATCGAGGATCGAGAATGCCGGGAAGGAATACTGGGAACCCCAGCCAAGCTTCTCCTGAGTCTCGCTGTTGGTAATGACGGAACCGGAATTCATTTCCGAACCGGTCGCTGCCATGGTCAGCACTACGCCAAGTGGCAGTGCGCCCTGTGGAGCGGCTTTGCGTTCGATAATATCCCACATGTCACCATCGTATTTGGCACCTACGACGATCGCTTTGGCACAGTCGATAACACTGCCTCCGCCGACAGCCAGTACCAGATCGATCTGGTTGGCTTTGCACAGCTCTACACCTTTATGAACAGTGGACAGACGCGGGTTTGGTTCTACGCCTGCCAGCTCGGTTACGTTGGCATCAATCTCTTTTAAGTATTGAACAACCTGGTCGTACAGTCCGGCACGCTTGATGCTGCCGCCGCCGTATACCAGCAGTATGTTTTTACCGTATTTCGGTACTTCACGCTTCAATGTCTCCAGCTGGCCTTTACCAAAGATAAGGCGGGTTGGATTATAAAATTCAAATGATTTCATCTGAGAATAGCCTCCCTTACAGGATATAAGATTTGGGGAACTCCGTGAGAAACACACTCATTCAGGTTTGGAGATCAGAATATTGATAGTAACTAATAAGTAAGTTACGGTTTCTCACTACTTTACAAGTATACACCTTTGCGCCGCAAAAACAAAATCCAGCTTGTTCCCTTTGCTGATTTAACCACAAAATTCTCACACCAAACGAAAAGAACTCCTCCTTTACGCTTCCTATTCCTTTTGTGACTCCACCCAGAGATTGATATTGGGCGATTATGCTGAATAAGTAGTTAAAAATTCCTCTTCCTGTCCAATATACGAGTAGAGGTTGTGGACATTTTAAAAAAGCACAAAGGTTGTATCCATGGAACCTCTACGGATCTGTAAGGCTTTTGTCGATATTCAAAGTTCACTATCGATCTGTAACGTCTTCGTGCTTTCTGCAACGCCTGTTTGCAATGCCTATTATTGAAGGAAAGGATTACCCTACTCATGAAAACATCCAACTCTGCAGAACCCCGCAAAAGCGGACGCTCCTGGAAAAAGATCCTCCTCCGCACTTTTATTTCGCTGGTTGGAGTGATCATTCTGCTGCTGGCAGCAGGATTCATTTATGAACATATCGCTTCCAGGCAATCCCAGGCGAGCTATCCGCCGCCCGGCAAAATGATCGACATTAACGGTTACCGGCTGCATGTGCACACTTATGGTAGCGGATCACCGACCATCCTGCTGGAAGCTGGCAGCGGAGAGTCCAGTCTGTCCTGGAGGCAGATTCCCGAGCAGCTGGCAGCCTCTACAGGCGCTACCGTCGTCACCTATGACCGTGCAGGCTATGCCTGGAGTGACAGCAGCCCGCTGCCGCGTACCGGACAGAATATCGTCAAGGAGCTGCACACCGCCCTGCAAAAAGCCGATATTCGCGGTCCCTATCTGCTCGCCGGTCACTCACTCGGCGGCATGTATACCCGGCTGTTCGCCCAGACGTATCCGGATGAAATAGCAGGCATGGTATTGATCGATGCCCGGCCGGAGAATGATGCAGAGCGTACAGAGCCGATCTATAAAGAGGAACATGCCGGCAGTTCCACACCGTCTCCGTATATTTCCATTTTCCTGACGGAGGTAGGGGCTTTCCGCCTGTTCCCCAACTTCATGCTGACCGGAAGGGTCGAGCCGGAAGACCGTAAGGATTTCGTCAATGTGGTGGCGTCGCCGAAATACTTTAAAGCCGTCTCCGAAGAAGGAAAGCTTGCCAGTACAACCGAAGATGCCATCCGCAATCAAAATCTTGGTGATCTGCCGGTCCGGGTGATTGCCCGTGGCCAGGAACAGGATTTGACTCGCTTTGGGATCAGCGAAGAAGCGAACGACAAGATTGAGAGGAGCTGGCAGATTGGGCAGCGCGAGATGCTTTCCATTTCTCATAACAGCAAACTGATTATAGCCAAGAAAAGTGAGCACATGATTATTCATGATCAGCCTAAGCTGGTTATCCGGGTGATTGAAGAGCTGCTGGCAGAGATCCGGGAGAAATCCCCTGCTGGCGGCAGCAAAGGAGCGGCTGCCGCCTCTTCCTGATCAGACAGCTGAATATCACCGAATTCCAAATTGGAAAATCTTTTGGAAGCGAACGTAAAAAAGGAATACGCTGGGTTTGACTGAAGCCCAGCGTGTTCCTTTTTGTGTTCACATACGGTCCTGTGATAATGTCAGCTTCACTGCATGGGATCGCTATACAGTCCCATACGGTTCGGCGCCGAAATACCTGTTCAAACATCGGTATCCATGAATTGGTTTACTATCAACGGTCAGGACAGGATTGGCTTCTCCTGCTCAGCCTGTACAGCCGTCTGCGCCAGAATTTGGCGGATAACGGATGTATTCACTCCCACATGTTCCGAATCCAGCAGTACATCATGGGTACCCTCTACCGGATATTCGACGTACTGACCGGAAGTGGACTGCTGCCACTTCAGATGATCTGTAGGCTGTGAACCGCTGCAATCCACTTCGGCGATCAGTGCATGGATATTGGCACGGATCTCACCGGCATTGATCAGTTCGTTACGGTAAGCGGAATAGACCAGCATCTTGCTTCGTACCCCCGCGCGATCATCCGGGTTCGCCAGGAATTCGCGGTATTGATCGGCTACGCTGTTCAGTACGGTATCGACGATATGCTCCATTTCTGCCGGAGTCATCTCATCCGGAGCTGTCTTGCGCATGGAATCGACCATGATGACATCGCTCACGGTGTATCCGCGTGCTTCCATCGCCCGGGCAACTTCAAAGGCCAGGTTGCCGCCAAGGGAATATCCCAGGAATACATACGGACCTTGCTGCTGAATATTGGTAATGGTATCCACATACTGCTCCAGCATCTCTTCACCTTGCAGACGGTCACCGATAAACTCCAGACCGATCACTTCCGCATCCTGCTGCAGCTCACGGGCCATCTCGTAATAACCGAGCGAGTAACCGACCCGAGGCGGAAAGCAGAATACTTTGCGATCACTGCGGCTGTGGAAGCGGATGATCTCCATCTCTTCTCCAGCATTGCTGTCACCGGATGCGCTCTGATCGAGCTGCAGCAGCAGGTCTTTCAGTACCGGATGAGCAAATACGGTCTGCAGACCGATCTCCATATTCAGTTCCTGCTGAATCCGCTGAATCAGCGTCAGTACTTTGAGTGAATGTCCTCCCCGTTCGAAGAAGTTATCGTTCATGCCGACATGTTCCACGCCGAGCACATCACTCCAGATATCAGCCAGCTGCTGTTCCAGCGCAGTGACCGGTGCGACGTAATCTGCCGACGATTGCAGCAGCTGCTCCGGTGCAGGCAGTGCTTTGCGATCCAGCTTGCCGTTCACATTCAGCGGCATCTGTTCCAGCTGGATAAAGGCACTTGGAATCATGTAGGCAGGCAGTTCCTCGGCCAGTGCCTTGCGCAATTCTCCCGCGCTCAGCGGCTGACTGGCGACAAAGTAGGCGCACAGTTGAGCGCTTCCGCCTGCATCCTGGAGTGCCAGTACGACGGTCTCCTGTACTGCCGGAATGCGCAGCAGCTGCGATTCCACTTCACCCAGTTCAATCCGGTAACCACGGATTTTGACCTGATGATCCATCCGTCCCAGGTATTCGATATTGCCGTCCGGCAGCCATCTGGCCATATCACCAGTCCGGTAAATGCGCTCGCCCGGCTTGTACGGATGGGCGGCAAACTGTACAGCGGTCAGCTCCGGCTTGTTGAGATAGCCTCTCGCCAGACCTTTACCGGCAATCACGAGTTCCCCTGGTACGCCGACCGGTACGAGCCTTGCATGTTCGTCCACGACCAGCACTTCCATATTGCCATACGGCTTGCCGACCGGTACGAGCGGCAGTGCCGCTGTGGTCGGTGTTGTTGTATAGCGCGTTGCATATACGGTCGCTTCGGTCGGGCCATAGATATTTTCCAGTCGTCCATGCGGAGAAACTTTGTAATATTCGCCGACCAGACGCGCCGGCAGAATCTCACCGCAGGCAAACAGGTATTTCAGGCTGCGCATACTGTCACGTCCGCTGACCTTGAGCTGCTGCACGAGAATCTGCAGCATCGACGGCACCAGATTGAGATGCGTAATCCGCTGCTTCTCGATCGCTTCCAGCAGAGCAGCCGGATTCTTGTCATCGCCTGGCGGCAGGATAACGAGTGTGCCCGGGCCGAAGAACCAGCTGAACAGCTCCGGAATGGAGAAGTCAAACGTGATCGTCGTTTTCTGCAGGAAACGGTCGCCCGGCTGCATCGGATAATCGGCCTGCAGCTGATCCAGCAGATTGACTGCGGAGCGGTGTTCAATCATGACCCCTTTGGGCTGGCCGGTGGAACCGGAAGTATAGATGATATAGGCAAGATGTTCCGGTCTCGACAGCGGCTCCAGATTGGACTCGTCTGCAGCATAGCTGGCAGCGTCATCGATATCGACCAATTGAATATGGGCCAGCGGAATCAGATTCTGCCATGCGGCACGAGTCAGCATCAGCTGGGCTCCCGAATCTTCCAGCATGTAGCGAATCCGCTCTTCCGGGAATTCCGGATCAACCGGTACATAGGCACCGCCGGCTTTGAGAATCGCCAGAATACCGACCATCATATCCAGAGAACGTTCCAGCATGATCGCCACCGGCTGATCCGGTGTGACTCCGCTTGCCCGCAGGGTACGTGCCAGTGCATTGGCTCTGCGGTTCAGCTCGTCATAGGTAAGCTCCTGACTGCCGCTGATCAGTGCCGGATGATCCGGCATACGTGCAGCCTGCTCTTCCAGTACGCTGTACAGCGTGCTGTCGGTGCGGATTGGCGCTGCCGTGTCGTTCCACTGATCCAGAATCATCGATTGTTCGGCAGTGGTCATCATATCCAGCCGGTTCACCGGCATGGCAGGATCGGCAGCCACTTCCTCGAGGATCTGTACCAGATGGGCCTGAATCTGTTCAATGCTTTCCTGCTCGTACACGATACCGTTGTAGCGGTACAATACCTGCAGATTCGATCCCGGCATGACGATCAGGTTAAAGTCATAGTTCGTCTGTTCAAACATCTGCACATCGGTAATCTCAAAGCCGGACTTGCCGCCGACCTGGCGCTCATCCAGTTCTTCCTGAACCGGATAATTCTCAAATACCATAATATGCGAGATAAGTTCCTGCTTCTGATCGCTCCGTGCCTGTACTTCATATAATGGATAGAAGTCATAATCATGACCCTGTACGTACAGCTGCTGCTGGCGTACCAGCATATCGGCAAAGCTGTCTTCCTCCAGCGCCTGCACACGAACCGGCACAGTATTAATAAACAGGCCAATCATGCTCTCAATGCCCTGAATCTCGGCTGGACGCCCGGAGACGACGCTGCCAAAGACCACATCACGGCTGGCATTATACCGCTGCAGCACCAGACCCCAGGCGGATTGCATCAGAATGTTCATCGTTACCCGGTGGCGCTTGGCCAGCTGCTCCAGACGTTCGGTCAGCGCTGTACCGAGGGCGAATTCCATTTTCTCGGACTGGTACTGCTTGGACTGACCCTGCAGGCGTGCCTGTGGAATCAGCGTCTGACGATCATAACCGGACAGGTATTCTTTCCAGTAGGCGGACGCTTCTGCTTCTCCGCGCTCATCCAGCCACTGGATATAACGGCTGTATGGTACGGTATCCGGCAGCTCCGGTTCGCGGCCTTCATGCAGTGCGGCATACGTATCGAATACTTCCTGGATCACGAGCGGCATGCACCATCCATCCATAATAATATGATGGAAACTCCACAGCAGCAGATGACAATCGTCTGCGGTCTGCATCACCGTTACACGCAGCAGCGGATCACGGGCCAAATCGAATCCTTTTTGCTTGTCCTTGGTCATCAGTGCGTCGATCTGCAGCTGCTGTTCATGTCCGCTCCAGCTGCGCAGGTCTTCATAGGCAATCCGGACAGGACGATCCCTGAACACCACCTGCACCGGCAGATCATGATAGCCGCTGTAGAAGTTGGTGCGCAGAATGGCATGACGCTGAATCATATGGTTGAAGCTGCGTTCAAAGTCGGCGATATCAAAGCTGCCCTGCAGTTCAAACCGTCCCTGCTCAAAATACACTTCCGAACGGGAATCCAGCAGATTGTGGAACAGCATCCCTTTTTGCATTGGTGTCAGGGAGTACATATTCTCCATCTCACCAATGGAAGCAGTCTGCACTTCCAGCGCCTCGATCAGCTCGAGGGTCGCTTCCTTGAGCAGTACGTCATGCGGTGTAAGTGATGTACGCTGTCTGGATACGCAGTGTTCGATAACCTGGCTGAAGCACTGCTGCAGCAGGCTGGCGAGACGATCTATCGTCTCTTTGCGATATTGACGGTTGTTGTAGCTGATTGTCAGTTTCAGTACATCATCTGCGATCAGGCCGTTCATATTGAGTGCCTGATGCTGGATCATCTGTCCGCTGACTTCGCGTCCGGTCGGATAGGTGGACATTTGCAGCAGTCCATCGGTCTGTCCGTCATCGAATTGACCCAGATAGTTAAAGGCAATCTCCGGTTCGCGGCGGTTCGTCCATTGGCTTTCATTGACAGACATGTATTTCAGAATGCCATAGCCTGCCCCTTTGTTCGGAATGCGGCGCAGTCCTTCCTTGATCGTCTTGATCGCTGCACCCGGCTCCAGTTCGGACATATCCAGCACAACCGGATACTGACTGGTAAACCAGCCCACGGTGCGGCTGATATCCAGATCCGGTACCAGTTCTTCCCGTCCGTGACCTTCCAGGATAATCGCTACCTGTTCGATTCCGCTCCACTGTCGAACCGCCATGCCAAGCGCGGTCAGCAGCAGATCATTGGCTTCGGTATTGTAGGCACGATAAGCCTTTTTGAGGAACTGGGCAGTGACTTCCCTGCTCCACTCGACCGTAACCGATTCGCTGTCCTGTACATGCAGTACCGGATGATCTTCATCCTTGGGCAGCTCGGCAAATTGATCCGGCAGCTGTGACCAGTACCGGCGATCAACTTCTGCCTGCTCACTATCCGCATAAAGGGCAATTCCGTCCGCCCAGGCGCGATAGGAGTCGGTCTTCTGCGGCAGCTTGATACTTTCGCCGCGGCAGGCCTGTTCATAGCCATTTTCCAGATCTTCCAGCAAGATGCGCCAGGAGATGCCATCGACGACCAGATGATGAATTACGATCAGCAGATGATCTCCGTCTGTATCCTGGAATAGTGCCAGCTTCATCAGCGGTCCTTCGGTAATCGACAGACTTTCCTGAATCCGCTGGGCATGTGCTGCCGCCGCGGACTCCGGATCGGAAGCGGACGCGATGTCCACGATTTCCAGTGTATGGAAAGGACCTTCCTGTATACTGCGGTTCCATGAGGTTCGCTGACCATCCTGCATGCGGATAACGGTACGCAGGGCATCATGATGATGGGTCATCTTCACGATGGCTTTTTCCAGAGCGGCCGTATTCATGTGACCCGGATAATACAGCATGACCGATTGGTTGAAATGATGCAGATCCTGCTGCTGATGCTCGAATAGCCACTGCTGTGCAGGGGTCAGTCTCACTTCACCGGTCACTTCCGACTGATCGGCGGTATGACGAACCTGGCTCAGCTGAGGAGCCAGCTCGGCAATCGTCGGGAATGTAAACAGGTTCTTGATCTCCAGCTTGTAGCCCAGATTGAGCAGGCGGGAAGAGACCTGAATCGCCTTGATCGAGTCGCCACCCAGTTCGAAGAAATGATCATGGATGCCGACAGCGGCTGTACCCAGTGTGCTCTGCCATACTTCGGCCAGGGCCTGCTCCGCTTCATTACGCGGTGCCACATAGGCGGTACTGCTGGACAGTGTGCTCAGATCCGGGTCCGGCAGCGCTTTGCGATCCAGCTTGCCGTTTGGTGTCAGCGGCATCCGATCCAGCTGTACAAAGTACGACGGAATCATATAGGATGGCAGCTCACGGGCCAGCTGTTCGCGCAGTTCGCTGATCGTCCATTCACGGTCTGCGACAAAGTACGCACACAGGGATGTCTGACCGGCAGGGTCTTTCCAGGCGACTACAATCGTTTCTTCGACGGTCGGCAGATCCAGCAGGCGGGCTTCCACCTCGCCCAGCTCAATGCGATAACCGCGGATTTTGACCTGATGATCCATCCGGCCGAGGTACTCGATCGCTCCGGACGGCAATCGTCTCGCCAGATCACCGGCACGGTACATGCGTCTGCCCGGCACGAACGGATCGTCCATAAACCGCTCTGCTGTCAGCTCCGGACGGTTGAGATAACCCGGTGCCACACCGTCGCCGCTGATGTACATTTCTCCGCCCACACCTACCGGCACGAGCTGCATCTGTTCATTCAGCAGGTAAATGTTAAAGTTGTCCGCCGGCAGACCGATCGGTACGGACTCGCCCTGATCGGTAGCCGGATCATAGCGATAAATCATACAGCCAACGACCGTCTCGGTCGGACCGTATTCGTTATAAATGTCCACGTCTCCGTTATACATTTCATAGATTGCATGCGCCAGCTGGGTGTTCAGATTCTCCCCGCCGACGATAAACTTGCGGATACGGCACTGCTCCGGCAGCTGAATGTCTTTGAAAAAGCTCAGATGCGTCGGTGTCAGTTTGAGAATATCCACTGCATTTTCACGTACGATCTGCTGAATCACACCAATTTTGTCTGCCGCATCGTAGATAACGATCTGGCCGCCGGTAATGAGCGGTGTGAAGATCGACGTATACGTCAGGTCAAAGGAAATGGAGGAGTACAGCGGGAAGCTCATGGCTGTACCGTCGGTATACATCTTCTCGGCCCACCAGATATAGTTGAGCAGCCCCCGATGCGTAATCATCGTTCCTTTTGGCTTGCCGGTTGTACCGGAAGTATAGATCATGTAGATCAGATCTTCATGCACGACCTGTACATCCGGACGCTCTGCATTATCGCTGTAGCTTGCCGGCTGATCCACTTCCAGGGTCAGTCCGTCAAAGGCTACCGTTCCATTTAGATGACGCTGTGTCAGCAAAATCTGTACACCGGAATCCTGCAAAATGTATTCCGTACGATCCTGCGGATACTCCGGATCAATCGGGATGAACACGGCGCCCTGCTTGAGTACCGCCAGGATCGAGACGATCAGTTCCGGCGAACGGTCCAGCAGCAGGCCGACCGTATTTCCTTTGCCCAGTCCGCGAGCTGCCAGGTAATTGGCCAAGCGATTCGACTGCTCATCCAGCTCTCGGAAAGTCATACAGCGCTCTCCGCAGACAGCGGCGATAGCGTCCGGTGTCCGACGTACCTGTTCTTCGAACAGATGATGGATGCAGTGATCCGCCGGGTAATCCGCGTCCATGCCGCGCCATGTCTCCAGCAGCATCTGCTGTTCGGCAGGCGTGATCAATGCCAGCTGATCGACCGGTATTTCCGGCTGTGCAGCTACCTGTTCCAGCAGCTGCAGCAGATGTCCGCGGGTGCGGGCAATCGTATCCTGCTGGTACACCGAAGCATTATAGCGCAGACAGATACGGATATCCTGTCCCGGAATAACGATCAGGTTGAAATCATAGTTGGTCTGCTCGAACATTTGGAAATCAGCCACTTCAAGTGCATCTGCATCTTCATTACCGGACTGTTCCACCTGCTCATCGAGCGGATAATTCTCAAAGATCATAATGTGCGAGATCAGATCCTGCTTTTGCTCGGTATAATTCTGGATCTCGTACAGCGGATACGTATCATAGCTTCCGCCAGCCAGCGACTGTTCCTGCACACGGCGCATTATGCCGGTGAAGGTATCGTCTGCCAGTGACTGCACGCGGACCGGTACGGTGTTGATAAACAGTCCGACCATGTCCTCGATGCCCGGAATCGCTGCCGGACGACCGGAGACGACGCCGCCAAATACCGCATCCCTGCTTCTATTGTACTGCTGCAGGATAATGCCCCACGCCGATTGCAGCAGGGTATTGACCGTTACCTGGTGCTGCCTTGCAATCTGATCAAGGCGGGCAGTCAGTTCACTTCCCAGCTGCAGAATCTGTTCTTCCAGCACATAGGCGCCACCGGATGTTTTGGCTGTCTCCGGTAGTAGAGTATGCCCTTCATAGTCGGCAAGATAATGCTGCCAGTAAGACGAAGCGGCATCCTGATCCATCCGGTTCAGCCATTCGATATACGTACTGTACTGCGGTGCAGGCGGCAGTTCAGCCTGCTGATGCTGACACAGCGCCGTATAATGAGTGAAAATCTCACCGGTGACGATCGGGATACACCAGCCGTCCATAATAATATGATGGAAGCTCCACAATACCCGGCAGCCATGGTCCAGATGGAAGATCGTCGCTCTCATCAGCGGATCGGTATCCAGACGGAATCCACGCTGCATATCCTGCGCTTCATACTGCTGCATCCGCTGCTGCTGTTCTTCCCTGGAAAGGGAACGCAGATCCATATAATCAACCGGCATCTCTCTCGTGCGGAATACGACCTGCAGCGGCTCATCATGAATATTGCTGTAGAAGCTGGTGCGCAGGATAGCATGTCTGCTCATCAGTGCCTGCAGACTTCCCCGGAACGCTTCGACATTGACCTGACCGCGCAGTTCAAAGCTGGCCTGTTCAAAATAAGTCACACTGTCCGGCTCCATCAGGCTGTGGAACAGCATTCCCTTTTGCATCGGAGTAAGCTGGTACACATCTTCCAGTTCCCCGGCTGATGACGTACGCTCCAGCAGACGATCCAGCTGGGTAATCGTCAATCCTTTGAACAGCAGATCACTTGGAGTCAGCTGCGGCTGCTCCTGAACTGCACAATGACGGATGACCATGGTCAGACGGGATTTCAGCATATCCGCCAGCTGACGAATGCGCTCCGGCTGATACTGGTTGCGGCTGTACATAATGGAGATCGACAGCTGTCCTTCCGCGATCATACCGTTCAGATCAAGTGCATAGTGCAGCGGTGTCTGGCTGCCCAGCGACTCGCCCACACTGTAACGTGACATGCTCAGTGCGTTGTTGTCCAGATCCTGGTCAAACTGTCCCAGATAGTTAAAGGAAACTTCCGGCTCGGCAGCATCTGCAGCAAGGCCCTGATCGTTCATATACTTCAGCAGTCCGTAGCCGATGCCTTTCTCCGGAACGGCACGCAGGGTTTCCTTGACCTGACGGATCAGTGGAGAGATATCCACATGCTCCGGTACGTGCAGGGCAACCGGATACTGGGTCGTAAACCAGCCGACCGTACGGGTAATATCCATATCCGGCAGAATCATCTCACGCCCGTGACCTTCCAGGTTAATCAGTACCTGCTCCGTGCCTGCCCAGTCGCGCAGCGCCATGCCCAGTGCGGTCAGCAGCAGATCATTGGTCTCGGTATAGTACGCACGGTTCGCCTGACGCAGCAGCAGCTCCGTATCTTCGGCGGACCAGGATACCTGTACCGATTCGCTGTCAGCGACTGTACCCGGTGAAGCATCGTAATCTTTTGGCAGCGGTGCGATATAGCCTCCGCTAACCGCATTCCAGTAACTGCGTTCCTGTTCCAGCGCGGAACCGGCAGCATATTCAGCCAGCTCGTTCGCCCACAGACGATAGGAATCGGTCTTCTGCGGCAGTGCCACAGTCTGTCCATTTAATGCCTGTTCATACCCTGTCGCAATATCTTCGAACAGAATCCGCCAGGAGACGCCATCGACGACCAGATGATGAATAACGATCAGCAGATGATCTCCATCCATCGCCTGGAACAATGTCATTTGCACAAGCGGCCCGTGTGTCAGATCAAAGCTGGATTGTACGCGGTTCGCTTCGCTGCGAATCATTTCTTCCGGATCTGCGGCGGAACGGATATCCAATGTGTTCAGTGTATACAGTGCACCTTCGCCCGCACTCCGGTTCCAGGCGGTATACCCGTGTTCTCCCTTGCGGAAAATCATGCGAAGTGCATCATGATGCTTCACTACCGCATCCATCGTCATTCGCAGCGGCTGCTCTTCGAACCGGTCTGCACGATGCAGCATAATGGCATGATTGTAATGATGCGGCTCAGCCAGATGACGCTCGAAGAACCAGTGCTGGATCGGCAGCAGTTCGGCTGCTCCGGTAATCTCGCCCTGCTCGGCCATTCGTCCGGCCGCCTGCAGATGTGGACTCAGTTCGGCAATCGTCGGATATTTGAACAGGTCCTTGATCTCCAGCTTGTAGCCGACCTGGAACAGTCTGGACGAAATCTGGATGGCCTTGATCGAATCGCCACCCAGATCGAAGAAATGATCATGAATCCCGATCTGCTGTGTTCTGAGAATGCCCTGCCATACCTGAGCCAGCGCTTCCTCGGCCGGTGTACGCGGCGCTTCATAAGCAGCACCGGTCCATACGCCTGCTTCCGGCTGCGGCAGTGCGCGGCGATCCAGCTTGCCGTTTGGCGTCAGCGGCATTTGTTCCATTTGTACAAAATAGGACGGGATCATATAACCCGGCAGTTCATTCGCCATTTCACTGCGCAGCGTGCTGGCAGTAAGCGGAATATCCGCTGTAAAGTAGGCGGCCAGTGACTTTTGCCCGGATGCTTCGGTATGAGCGATAACGACCGCTTCCCGGACAGCATCCACCTGCAGCAGTCTGGATTCCACTTCACCCAGCTCAATCCGGTAACCGCGAATTTTGACCTGATGGTCGATCCGGCCCAGATATTCGATACTGCCATCCGGCAGCCAGCGTGCCAGGTCACCGGAGCGGTACATACGCTCACCCGGTACAAAGGCATGCTCGATAAATTTCTCGGCCGTTGTCTCCGGACGGTTCAGGTAACCGCGTGCCAGTCCGTCACCGGTAATGTACATTTCCCCGGCGATACCGATTGGCTGCAGATGACGCTGTTCGTTCAGGATATAAGCGCCCAGTGTCGGAATAGTCGTACCGATATTGCTGCGGCCGAGTGCGATCTCGGTCTCGGTAATTTCCTTGTATGTGACATGGACGGTCGTCTCGGTAATACCGTACATATTGATCAGCTGTACATGCGGGTAGCGGCTTCTCCATTCCCCGAGCAGTGCCGGGCTGAGTGCTTCCCCGCCAAAGATAATCATGCGCAGTCCCAGATCGCTGCCGGTATGACCCAGCTCTTCCTGCATCAGCTGGTAGAAGTAGGTCGGTGTCTGATTCAGCACGGTGACCTGACGATCCTTGAGCAATTGCAGGAACTGCTCCGGACTCTTCGCGGTCATGGCCGGTACGATCACCAGACATCCTCCGTACAGCAGAGCTCCATACATCTCCCAGACAGAGAAGTCGAAGCAGCAGGAATGGAACAATGTCCATGTATCACCCGGACCAAAGTCGAACAGATTGCGGTCATTGAACAGCAGCCGTACTACGTTGCGATGTTCGATCAATGTGCCTTTTGGCTTGCCGGTTGTACCGGAAGTGTAGATAACATACGCCAGATCTTCCGGACGGCTGATCGATTGAAGCGGTGCCGCCGACTCGCTGTAGGATGCAGCATCGTCCAGCTCAATCATCGTTCCTGTGAAATGAGCAAACTGATGGCGCAGCTCCCCGCGCAGCAGCAGCAGCTGACTGCCGGAGTCTTCCAGCATGAACCGGATACGCTCCTCCGGATAATCGGCATCTACCGGTACATACGCGCCGCCAGCCTTGAGAATGGCGATCATGCCGACGATCATTTCCAGTGAACGGTCTGCCACGACAGCGACCAGATGATCACGCTCTACACCCAGCTGACGCAATCTGCGTGCCAGTGCATTGGTACGTTCATCCAGTTCACCGTAAGTGAGCAGCTGATCATTCAATCGAACCGCTACCGCTTCCGGTGTACGTGACGCCTGTACGGTGAACAGGCTGTGAATGCTCTCTTCCCGCGGATAGTCTGCAGGCAGACCGGCCGATTGCAGCATCAGCAGTGCTTTCTCCGCCGGTGTCACCATATCCAGCTCGGCCAGTGGTGCATCCGGCTGCCGAATAGCGAATTGGATCAGCTGTACGAAATGACCGGCCATACGCTCGATTGTCTCCTGTTTGTACAGGGAAGTGGCGTATTCAAGTGTGCACTCCAGCGCATCGTCCGATTCCGTAACCGTCAGGGTGAGATCGAACTTGGCTGCCGGATGGGACAGCTCGTACGGGGTAAACTGCAGTCCCTGGATCGTACGCTCGGTCTGCTCCATATTTTGCAGAACAAACATCGTATCAAACAGCGCATTGCGGCTCAGATCACGCGGAATGTTCAGTTTCTCCACCAGTTCTTCAAACGGATACTCCTGATGATCAAATGCCTGCAGTGCGATATCCTTCACTTCCTGCACATAATCGGCAAAGCTCTTCTTGCCTTCCGGATACGTGCGCAGCGGCAGCGTACCGACGAACATGCCAATCATTTCCTGCAGATTGTCGTACGGTCTGCCCGCTACCGGGGAACCGACGACGATATCTTCCTGACCGGTGTATTTGTGCAGCATGGTCTTGTACGCGGCCAGCATAACCATGAACAGCGTCGAGCCTGTCTGTGCGGCCAGTTCATGCAGCGAACGGCTCATTTCTGAATCAATACGGAACGAGATCGTATGACCGGCAAAATCACGTACCGCCGGACGTACTTCATCGGTCGGCAGATCCAGCACCGGCAGACTGCCGCGGAATGTCTCCAGCCAGTAGGCTTCCTGCTGACGCATCGCCTCACTGTGGATACGCTCCTGCTGCCAGACGGCATAGTCCACATACTGAATGGACAATGGCGCCGGCTGCTCGCCATGATAATAACGAACGACTTCTTCAATCAGAATATTCATCGAGACACCATCGGAAATGATATGGTGCATATCGAACAGCAGCAGATGACGCTCCTCCGCCAGCTGGATCAGACCTACACGCAGCAGCGGAGCCTGGGCCAGATCGAATGGACGTACAAACTGGCTGATAAACTGCTCTGCCTGTTCCTCGCTCGCCGTCTCACAATTGATGGCAAAAGGAACCTGCTCCAGAATCTGCTGTACCGGTTCACCCTCTACCGTAATGAAACGGGTGCGCAGTGATGTATGGCGCCGGATCAGATCGCGGAATGCTTCTTCCAGACGGGTACGATCCAGCGGCCCGTCGACCTGCATAACACCGGGCATATTGTAGCTGACTTTGCCATTTTCCATTTGTCCAAGAATGAACAGCCGCTTCTGTGCCGAAGATAACGGATAGTATTCCCGCGCTGTCGCTGCCGGAATATCCGCTGTGCTCTGTTGTTCCTGACCATCCAACACGAGAGCCAGTTCGGCAATCGTCGGTGCTTCGAAGACCTCGCGCAGCTTGATCTCGCGATGCAGCTCTTTGCGAATGCGTGAAGCCATCAGGGCTACTCGCAGGGAATGACCACCAAGGTCAAAGAAGTTATCGGTCGCACCGATCTTATCGACACCGAGAATATCCTGCCAGATCGCGGCCAGTGCGATCTCGGTCTCTGTACGCGGTGCCTGGAATGCTGCCGCTTCCGGTACTGCTGAACCAGCCAGCTCCAGATCGGCCAGCAGGCCCATGTATTCAATCGTTCCATCCGGCAGCAAGCGGGCCAGTTCACCGGTATGATATACCTGCTCGCCATCATGCAGCGGATGATTGGACTGTTCCAGCGTACGGATATGCTGTCCGACAGCATCATCACTCAGCGCTTCGACAGCAATGCACAGTTCGCCCATTACGCCTACCGGCTGATGGCGCTGCTGGCGATCGACGATGACCAGCTCATACGCCTGTTCCTGCTCTGCATTATGTTCCAGAGCGGACAGACGGGACAGCAGCGATGACTGCGGATATTCCGCCGCCAGTTTCCATGCAGGCAGCTGGTATTGTTCGCCATCAATCAGGGACAGCTCATCCACCGCGATCTGCGGCCGGGCAGCTACCTGTTCCAGCAGGCAGACGACATGCTGCTGCATCCGCTCTATATCTTCGGAACTGTACACAGCGGCATTGTATTGGAACATCAGCTGCATATCACGTCCCGGCAGTACGATCAGGTTAAAGTCATAGCTGGTCTGCTCCTGCAGCTCGGCATCCTGAATCTCAAATGTCGATTTCTCACCGCCAGCCTGTTCCATTTCCTGCTCGACCGGATAATTCTCGAATACGAGAATATGGGAGACCAGTTCCTGCTTCTGTCCGGTATTCGCCTGAATCTCGAACAACGGATGTGTGCTGTACGGCTGGGCATCAACGTACTGCTCCTGCTGCTGCTTCATCAGCTGCGGGAATGTCATGCCCGGTACCGTCTGTACGCGGACAGGAATCGTATTAATGAACAATCCAATCATCTGCTCCACACCGTGAATCTCGGCAGGACGGCCGGATACGACCGTACCGTACACCACATCACGGGTATGATTGTACCGCTGCAATGCCACACCCCATACGGATTGCATCAGGATGTTCAGCGTGACACCATGTTCGCGGGCAGCCTGCTCCAGCTGGGCGGTCAACGACTCACCGGCACTGTATTTCAGCTGCTCGGCGATATAACCACTTTCCGTAGAAGCCGCTCGTGCGGACGGAGCCGCGATGGTCGGCAGCAGTGTGCGGGAACGATAACCTTCCAGATAACGGCTCCAGTAGCCTGCCGCCGCCTGGTGATCCTGCTGTTCCAGCCACTGGATATACTCGCTGTATGGCGGCACATCGCTCAGTTCCGGTTCTTTTCCTTCTATATAAGCAAAGTAATAATCAAACACTTCGCGGGTGATCAGCGGGATGCACCAGCCATCCATAATAATATGGTGGAAGCTCCAGATGAGGCGGAAGCTCTCTTCGCCTGTACGCAGGATGGAGATTCGCAGCAGACTGCCTGCGGCCAGATCGAACCCACGCGCCTTGTCTCTCGCGGCAAAGGTCTGCATATACTCCGCCTGTGCATTCTCATCCATTCCCCGGATATCCTCATACACCTGCTCGGCCGGACGGTCACGGAATACGATCTGCAGCGGCTCAGTGCCCCAGTCGGTATGGAAATTGGTCCGTAAAATGTCATGACGGCTGACCAGCAGATCCATACTGCGACCGAATGCTTCCGGCTGGAAGCTGCCTTTCACATCAAAGGCGGCCTGTTCAAAGTACGCTCCATCCTGCGGCTCCAGCAGATGATGGAACAGCATGCCTTTTTGCATAGGTGTCAGGTTGTAGATGTTCTGGATCTCGCCAATACTGCGTGTATGCTGTACCAGTTCTTCCAGTTCATTATTGGAAATGCCTTTTGCCATAATATCGCTCAGCGTCAGCTCACGGTACTCCTGGGCGAGACAGTGCTGCAGTACTTCACGCAGGCTGTGCTCCAGCTGTCCGGCGAGCTGTTGGATCGTGGAGGACTCATATTGTCCGCCATGGTACGTAATGGTGAGTTCCAGCTGTCCATCCACTACGGCACCGTTCAGATCAAGCTTGTATTCCAGCGAATCGCGCAGACTCTGCGCTTCACCAGTGGAATAAGGCGACAGCTCCAAACCGTTATTGCTCAGATCCTGGTCGAACTGACCGAGATAGTTAAAGGAAATCTCCGGCGCAAGCGCGCGGTAATCTGCCGGCAGCTGATCATCCATCCGGGTCAGCAGACCATAACCGATGCCTTTGCCCGGAATACGGCGCAGTTCTTCCTTGATGCCTTTGATCCAGTCGGCAGTGCTTCCTTCGCCATTAGCGTGCAGTAGGAATGGATACTGGGTCGTAAACCAGCCGACCGTGCGCGTAATATCGATATCCGGGATAATCTGCTCGCGTCCGTGTCCTTCCAGATTGACGAGGAAACGGTCCTGTCCAGACCAGCTGTTCAGCGCGATCCCCAGTGCGGCGAGCAGCAGATCATTCGTCTCGGTCTGGTACGCATAATGCGCTTTGCGGAGCAGCTGATCGGTCTCTTCCGCGGTCCAGCGGATCGTCTCGGACCGGCTGCCGCTGCGTTCCAGCGACTCCGGCTGATGATCGGCAGGCAGAGCGGCCATCGGCTCCTCCTGCAGAGACAGCCAGTAGCTGCGGTGCATGTCCATCTGCGGACTGTTCACATAACTTGCCAGTGCCTGACCCCATTCGCGGAACGAATGTGTCTTCAGCGGCAGCTGTACATTCTGCCCCTGAGCCGCCTGTTCATAAGCAGCAGCCAGATCTTCAAGCAGAATCCGCCAGGAGACGCCGTCTACCACCAGATGGTGAATCGCTACCAGCAGATGATCACCGTCATCGCAGCGCATGATTCCCAGCTGCATCAGCGGTCCCTCGGACAGATTCATTCGGGACTGGATATCTGTTGCCAACTGCTCCACTTGACCGGCTGGATCTTCCTGTCCGCGCAGATCATGTACACTCAGGCTGAACAGGGAACTTGCGTCTGCGGTGCGGTTCCATGCCTGATATCCTTGCTCGGTTAGAGTAAATACCGAACGCAGTACATCATGATGAGCTGCCAGTGCGCCTGCAGCCTGTTCCAGTACAGATTCATCGAATCTTTCGGCACGGTACAGCATTACCGCCTGGTTAAAATGATGCGGTTCTTGCAGATTACGTTCAAAGAACCAGCGCTGTACCGGTGTGAGCACCATCTCGCCTTCTACCGCGCTCTGGTCGATCTGTTGTACAGCCGACTGCAGCAGTGGAGCGAGCTGAGCAATGGTTGAATATTTGAACAGCTGCTTCATTTCCATCCGGTATCCCGCCTGGAGCAGGCGTGAAGATACCTGGATCGCCTTGATCGAATCGCCGCCCAGTTCGAAGAAATGATCATGTACCCCTACCGGACCTGTACCGAGCACTTCCTGCCATACACGGGCCAGCGCCTGTTCGGCCGGCGTCTGTGGTGCGGTGTAGGTGCGTCCCGACTGCTGTACACCCGTCTGCGGTACAGGCAGTGCGCGGCGATCGACTTTACCATTGACCGTCAATGGAATCCGGTCCACCTGAACAAAGTAAGATGGAATCAGATAACCCGGCAGCTGCTGGCTGAGCTGCTGCCTTACATCCGCCGGTGAACATTCCGTCTCGGCAGCGTAATACGCACAGAGCTGCTTTTGCCCGGTTTCGTCCAGATGAACGACCACTGCGGCTTCACGGATAGCATCCAGCTTGAGAATCTGCGCCTCGATTTCCGGCAGTTCGATCCGGTAGCCGCGGATTTTGACCTGTTCATCGATCCGGCCTTTGTATTCGATCGTGCCGTCCGGCAGCCAGCGAGCCATATCCCCGGTACGGTAGCAGATCTCACCCGGACGAATGATGTCCTTGAGGAATTTGTCCGCTGTCATCTCCGGCTGGTTCAGATAGCCGCGGCCGACACCATCGCCGCCGACCAGCAGTTCACCCCATGTACCTACCGGCTGCAGATGGAATCCTTTGTCCACCACATAGGCGGTCGAGTTGTGAATCGGGCGTCCGATCGGCACGCTGCCATTGATCGGTCCGCTGATGCGATGTGTCGTCGAGAAGGTTGTATTTTCGGTTGGACCATAGCCGTTAATAATAGTCAATTCCGGATGATTTGCCAGTGTACGGTTCACATGCGATACAGACAGTACATCACCGCCGACGATCAGCGTATGTACGCCGGTGAACAGATGATCATCCTGCTGGGTCAGCTGATTGAACAGCGGTGACGTCAGCCACATTGTGTTGATTTCCCATGTGCGAATCGCTTCCTTGAGCTGATCGGCCACGAGAATGACATCGTTATCGGCCAGATAGAGTTGTCCGCCATTCAGCAGTGCTCCCCATATCTCGAATGTCGATGCGTCAAAGGAAACCGAACCGGTCTGCAGGATGCGTGTCGATGCATCCAGCTGCACATAATCCGTATTTCTCACCAGACGGACAACGTTCCGGTGCTCGATCATAACGCCTTTGGGACGACCGGTTGTACCGGAAGTGTACATTAGGTAGGCGAGTGCTCCGGCATGTCCGACAGGATGCGGCAGAGTATGTCCATCCGTATAGGCATGTTTATCATGCAGATTCAGTATGGTGACGCCAAAGTCTCCCTGGGCCATCTCCCAATCCTGAACGAGCATCAGCTTCACGCCGCCATCACTGAGCATATACTGTACGCGATCTTCCGGATATTCCGGATCGACCGGCACATAGGCACCGCCTGCACGCAGAATACCGAGCAGAGCCACGACCATCTCAATGCTTCGCGTACTCATGACCGCTACCGGTTCTTCCGGCTGCAGCCCCTGAGCCAGCAGTGTGCGGGCCAGTGCAGCAGAACGCTGTTCCAATTCGTAATAGGTCATTTTGCGATCCATGGTAACGAGCGCAATCTGATCCGGTGTCCGCTTGGCCTGCTCCTCGAACAGCTCATGGATCGTACTGTTATGCGGATAGGAGACGGTCGTGTTATTGAACTGCTCCACAATCTGCTGCTTCTCCGCCAGCGTAATAATTTCGATCTCATTCAGCGTAATCGATGCATTCTGGCTGACCGACTGAATGACTTTCAGGAAATGAGCAGCCAGCCGCTCGATACTTTCCCGGCGATACAGCGAAGTCGCATATTCCAGGCTAAAGGCCAGCCCGTCCGCTTCCTCGGATGCATTGAGGGACAGATCGAACTTGGCGACATTAACTTCCTGCGGATATGGAGTAAAGCGCAGATCGCCCATGCCCCGCTCGCTGCGATCCATATTTTGCAGTACAAACAAGGTATCAAATACCGGGTTGCGGCTGGAATCACGATCCAGCTGCAGCCGATCCACCAGCAGATCAAACGGATATTCCTGGTGGTCAAAGGCATGCAGCACTGTCTCGCGCACTTCAGCGAGATAATCGCGGAATGTACGTGTACCTTCCGGACGCACACGCATAGCCAGCGTATTGACGAACATGCCGATCGTGCCTTCCAGCTCTGCCTGCGGCCGTCCGGCTACAGGGGAACCAATGACCAGATCATTCTGACCGGTGTACTTGTGCAGCAGTACCGAATAGGCTGCCAGCAGCACCATATACAGCGTTGTGCCCGTCTCGCGGGTCAGCTGCTGAATCGCTTCACTTTCTGCCAATCCGGCTGCAAAATCAATCCGGTTCCCGGCAAAATGACGTACCGCCGGACGCACATAATCGGTCGGCAGATCCAGTGCCGGGATCTCTTCTTCGAAAATGCGAAGCCACGCGGCTTCCATTTCTTTCATCCGCTCCTGCTCCAGCTGCTCATGCTGCCATACCGCGTAATCCTTATACTGAATGCGCAGTTCCGGCAGGGTCTCTCCTTCATAGAGAGCGGACAGCTCTTCGGTGAGGATCGCAATCGAGATACCGTCGGACACAATATGATGCATGTCGAACAGCAGCAGATGACGCTCCCGGCCAAGGGATACGAGTCCTACCCGCAGCAGCGGTGCCTTACTTAGATCAAATGCCCGTACATATTGCTCAATGACCTGCTCCAGCTGCGCTTCGCCGGCTTCAATAGGTTCAATGGCGAATTCCACCTGTTCATGAACATGCTGCACCGGCTCCCCATTTTGTAAATGGAAAGTCGTGCGCAGCGATTCATGACGATGGATCAATGCGCGGAAAGCCGCTTCCAGCTGCTCCGTATCCAGCGGACCTTCCATCATAAAGGCACCCGGCATATTGTAGCTGGTCTCGCCGCCTTCCAGCTGGCTCAGTACATACAGTCGCTTCTGCGCCGAAGATACCGGATAATAATCCATCTTTGCTGCCGGAGCAATGGACTCATATACTGCCGGAATCTGACCATGCAGCAGCAGGGACATACTTTCAAGCGTGGGTGCCTGGAAAATATCCCGCAGGGAAATCACACAGCCAAACTGCTGCTGAATCCGTGAAGACAGCTGGGCAGCGCGCAGGGAATGACCTCCTGCCTCAAAGAAATTGTCGAGCATGCCGACGCGTTCCACGCCGAGTATGTCCTGCCAGAGCGCGGCCAACTGCACCGCTTCCGGTGTGGTGGGAGCCACATATTCGACAGCGGACTGCACACCGGTCACCGGTTCAGGCAGTGCGCGGCGATCCAGCTTGCCATTCGAAGTGAGCGGCATACGATCCAGCTGGATAAAGTAGGACGGTACCATATACGCAGGCATTGCCGCCGTCAGCTGTTGACGAAGCTCTGCCGCAGGCAGTTCCTCCGATGCGGTGTAATAGGCGCACAGCAGATGCTGTCCCTGTTCATCCGGGCGTGCCAGTACAATCGTCTCCAGCACCGACGGAATGCGCAGAATCTGTGCTTCCACTTCACCCAGTTCGATCCGGTAACCGCGGATTTTGACCTGATGGTCGATCCGGCCCAGATATTCCAGATTGCCATCCGGCAGCCAGCGTGCCAGGTCACCGGTACGGTACATGCGCTCGCCCGGCTGGAACGGATGCTCGATAAACTTCTCGGCCGTCGTCTCCGGACGGTTCAGATACCCTCGGGCCAGACCGTCTCCGGCAATATGCAGTTCGCCTGGGATGCCTACCGGCTGCAGGCGGCGCTGCTCATCCAGAATATAGGCACTGAGCGTCGGAATCGTCACCCCGATATTACTCTTGCCCGCCGCGATCTCGGCAGCACCGATCTCTTTGTACGTAACATGGACCGTCGTCTCAGTAATGCCGTACATATTGATCAGCTGGGTATTCGGGTAGCGGTCATGCCAGTCCTTGAGCAAATAAGGACTGAGCGCTTCACCGCCAAAAATAATTTGGCGCAGACCCAGTTCGCTGCCGGTATGAGCCAGTTCTGCCTGCATCAGCTGGTAAAAGTAGGTCGGCGTCTGGTTGAGAATGGTCACTTGTTCCTGCTTGAGCAGCTGCAGGAACGATTCCGGACTTTTGGCGACCATGGAAGGAACGATGATCAGCTTGCCGCCGTACAGCAGCGCACCATACATTTCCCATACCGAGAAGTCAAAGCAGAACGAGTGGAACATCGTCCATACATCACGATCATCAAAGTCAAAGCGGTTCTGATCGTTGAACAGCAAGCGAACGACGTTTTTATGTTCGATCAGCGTGCCTTTCGGCTTGCCGGTCGTACCGGATGTATAAATGACATAGGCCAGATTCCGCGGTCCCGATACATGCGGCAGATTGGAACTGTCTCCTTCTGCGGCCGCTTCACGAATATTGATCCATGTGCCGTCAAATGGAATCTGCGCCTGCAGATGAGCCTGACTGAGCACGACCTGCACACCGGAATCTTCCAGGATATAGCGGATACGCTCTTCCGGGTACTCCGGATCGACCGGTACATAGGCACCGCCGGCTTTGAGTACAGCCAGCATGCCCACGACCATTTCCAGCGAGCGTTCTGCGATGACACCGACCAGGGAATCTGCACCGATGCCCCGGTCGCGCAGCTGATGGGCAACACGGTTGGCCTGCTCATTCAGCTGATGATATGTAAGACGCTGTTCATCGATTTGCACAGCGATATGCTGCGGCGTGCGCTGCACCTGCTGTTCGAACAGACCGTGAATATTCTGCTCACGCGGATAATCCGCTTCAGCCATTTTGGAAAAGGACAGCACCTGCTGCTGTTCCGCTTCACTCAGCAGCGATACATCGCCAATCGTCATCTCCGGATAACGTACGATCTGTGCCGTAATCATACCGAGATGATCGACCATATTGGCAATTTCTACATGGTCAAACAGTTCCTTGCGGTAATCGACATGCAGTATCATCTGATCCTCATCCAGCATCTCCGTAATATGCAGCACCAGATCATTGATTTCATCTCCGCAGAAGTCATAATCCGTCAAAATCCGGATTCCTTCCAGGTCGACCCAGCTGATCGGACGGTATTCCATCGAGACACCGAATAACCGCTGCAGATCCTTGTGGTGATGCGCATCCCGCAAATCCTGAATGAGCTGATTGTATGGATACTGCTGATGACGGAGTACCGACATTTGTCCACGGGCGACCCCTTTGACAAAATCAAACACTGTCATCTCTTTGTCTACCAGCGCCCGCTCGGCAATGGTACTGACAAACATGCCCATCGTCTGCTTTTCCTTTTTGGTACGGCGGTTGGCGAGAGAAGTACCGATGACGATATCCTGTTGATTGGTCATTTTGTGCATGTACACATACATGGAGCTCATGAACAGTTGGAACAAGGAAATCCGGTTTTCTCGGCAAAAGGCATGAATCTCGTCCTTGAGATAACCTGGCACTTCAAAATGTTCCCGTACTGCAGCCGTGCTGACTGTCATCGGGTTGTACGATTTCCAGCCGGTGACCTCGGGGATATCGGCGAATTTGTCCATCCAGTAAGCGCGATCCTTGGCATACTTCTCGGACTGCACATATTCCTCTTCTGCGGTCAGATAATCGATATAGGAGCAGTCTTCCGGGATCACCGGCTCTTTGCCCTGCATCATTTCGATATAGTAGTCGGTAAACTGGTTGCCGAACAGTACCATCGAGATGCCGTCGGAGATAATATGATGCACCTTAATATTGAGCCAGTATTCCTCGTCACTGATTCGCACGAACAGGAAGCGGTACATGCAAGCATCCAGCACCGGCAATGCCTGACGCTTTTGCTCGTCTAGCCATGCTTCCATATGCTCCATGCTGTCAAAGTCCTCAAGGTTTACACATTCAAACTGCTGTTCTTCGTAAGGAACCACGTACTGACGCGGTTCCCCTTCTACAGTCGTAATACGCAGACGGAAAGCGTCATACTGGCGAATAACCAGATTGATCGCCTTCATAAAAGTGGGCAGGTCCAGTTTCCCTGTCATTCGAATAGTGGCAGAGAGCTGGGATGCGGAAGTGCCTGGATACAGCAGCTCTGTGTACCATATCCGTTGTTGGGCATTCGTTAAGGAATATAGCTGCATTTTCTGTTAACTCCCTTTCCATGATGGTCTTAACGCTTCAGATCGTAGGAGACGATCTCATCCGCTTCGAGGACGATTCGTTCCCCTACGGAAGCTATTCCTTTACCAAGCACATAACCTTTGCGGCGGCGAAGCACCTCTACATACAGATCAATTCGTTCCCCGGCAGCAGCCTGACTCAGCACACGCACCCCTTTTAATGTGGTCAAAAAGGAAATGCCCGCTTCGTCGATAGTGGCAAATGCCAGCAGCTGTGCCAGCGATTCCACGACCAGCGTGGAAGGCATATAGGGCTGTGCTTCGCTGATATACCACTCGTTCCAGCTGACCAGCTTGTATCCCCTGGCCCAGCCGGAAGTCTCGTAACCGGATACCTCATCGATCATCAGAAACGGATAACGATGAGGCAGTACGTCAGGAATATGAATCTTGGTCAAATCCAAAGGAGTTACTCTCCCTTCCATTTGCGTACAGCAATGCATACATTATGTCCACCAAAACCGAAGGAATTGCTGATGGCTGCATTGACTTCCCTTTCCTGGCTTGTATTCGGTACAAAGTTCAGTTCCGCATCTTCCGGATCATCACAGTTGAGTGTAGGCGGGACGGTGCTGTGCAGCATGCTTTGCACGGTTGCAATCAATTCCACCGCACCTGCTCCGCCCATCAGATGGCCGGTCATCGACTTGATCGACGAGATGGCGAGCTTGGGCGCATGTTCCCCAAACACTTTGCGCAAGGCATTCACTTCCATCTGATCGTTAAAAGGAGTACTCGTACCGTGTGCATTCACATAATCCACATCTTCCGGCTGAAGACCGCCGTCTTCCAGCGCAAGTCTTATCGCATCGGCCGCACCCGATCCGCTCAGATCCGGAGCCGTAATATGATAGGCATCCGTCGTACAGCCGTAGCCGACCACTTCAGCCAGAATAGTCGCATTTCGCTTGAGCGCGTGTTCCAGTTCTTCCAGAATGACGACCCCGGCTCCCCCGCCGATCACAAAGCCGTCACGTGCCGAGTCAAACGGTCGACTCGCCTTCTGCGGCTCTTCATTGCGTCTTGATAATGCATGGATATTGGCGAATCCCGCCAGATCGAGCTGGCTGAAGTTCGCTTCCGCTCCGCCGGCAATTACCGCGTCGGCTGTGCCGTACTGGATCGTACGCAGCGCTTCTCCGATCGCATTGCTGCCAGTTGCGCAGGCGGTAACTACACCGAACGAAGGACCTTTGGCACCAAAGGCAATAGAGACTTCACCGGGCGCCGAATTGATCATCATCGCCGTTACAAAATGCGGGGATACCCGCTTCGGACCGATTTCCGTCAGCTTGCGGTAATTCTCTTCCACCACGTCCAGCCCGCCGGCTCCCGAGCCGATCACGACACCAACACGGGAAGCATTCTGTTCATTGATGACCAGTCCGGACTGCTGCATCGCCTGATGGGCGGCAGCCAGTGCAAACTGGGTGAACTGCGCTATTTTATTGGCTTCTTTTTTGCTCATGTACTGCAGTGGATCAAAGCCTTTGACCTGGGCTCCAATCTTGGTTGGAATCTCGGATACGTCAAAGTGATCCACCAATTCCACACCGCTGCGGCCCTCGACCAGCGAGTTCCAGAAATCTTCTGTATTCAGCCCGACCGGTGTGATTACACCCTGCCCGGTCACCACTACACGCCTTTTCAATATGCCCACGTCCCCTTTTATCGTTGTTGAGATTATTTCGTAACTGCCGACAGTTCCGGCAATGGGAAGTCGCCGTATACATGGCGGATTTTCTCATGAATATCCGTCAGTGTGACATGTACATCCACAATGACCAGTCTGCCGGCACGATAGGAGTTCCAGGCTGCGGACAGCTGCTCTGCCGCTTCTTCCCGGCTGCGGATAACTCTATTGTCCACAAATTCATGACGAATGCTGCTCACATCCAGCTGCTCCTGGGCAGACACGAATGGATAGGAACCGTTCAGCTCGGAAGACTGGTAGCCCAGCTGGTTCTGCAGCCAGCCGTAACCGCCGTTGTTCAGCACCAGATACAGTGCCGGAATCCGGTATTCCGCTGCCGTAATCAGATCGGAACGGAACAGGTTAAATGCGCCGTCCCCCACCAGTGCCACGACCGGACGCTCACCGGACGCTGCCGCTCCAAGCGCAGCAGCTGCTCCGAATCCGAGGCTGGTCTGGTCACTCGGCACGATCGACCAGGCCTGCTTGCCAAAAGCAAAATACGGATAAAAGTACGACCACATATCCTGCAGCCCATTTTCCTGCACGAGTACCAGATCCTCGGCACACTGACTGCGAATCAGTTCGAGCAGCTCGGGTACATGCAGTCCCGGTTCACTGGCAATCTCCGTCATCGAAGCATTGCGGCGCTGCACGGCAGCTGCTTTGCAATCGGCAATCCGCTCTACCCAGCCCGAGTCGGCCGGACGAAGCGTCTGCTCCAGCCAGTGGTCCAGTACGGCATATCCGTCACCGAGCAGCCGGAGTCCTTCATACTGATGAGCCAGATCGTTCAGCTCCATATTGACCTGGATGAGCGGCTTGTGCTCCAGCCAGGATTCCCATTCGAATGTGGCGGTCTCCTCCAGGCGGCTGCCCAGCGCGATGACCAGATCCGCTTCTTCCCACAGTACCCGGCAGCTCACATCCGTATACAGTCCGGCGACTCCGCCGAACAGCGGATGATGCTCATCCATCGTGCCGCGTCCGGATGCCGTAGCGAATACCGCTGCTCCATAGGTCGCAGCAAATTGTTCCAGCTTCTCGCCGTCTCCATTTTTCATACCGCCACCGGTCAGAATGAGCGGACGACGGGACTGGCGCAGCAGCTCGTCCGCCGCCTGCAGTTGATGCCTACCCGGCAGTACACTGAGTCTTTCCAGCGGAGCAAAGCTGTCCCGTACCGGAGACAGTTCATCCACCAGCTGTTCCGGCAGTTCGATATAGACCGGACCCGGCGCACCATTGACGGCCAGAAAGGCCGCTCTTTCGAGCGCCCATTGCAGCCTTTCCCCATGCTCTACCCGGTACGCCCATTTGACGAACGGCTTGACCATCGACATCTGATCCGCTTCCTGAAAAGAACGGGTACCGAGCTTGTCCCCGCCGGTACCGAGCGCCAGCAGCAGCAGCGGCACACTCAGGTTCTGTGCTTCCAGCAGGCCGGTCAGCGTATTGCTGAGTGCCGGCCCTTTCCCTACTACACAGACTGCGAGACGGCTGGTAGCCAATGAATACCCGGAAGCCATAAACACCGCATTGCGCTGATCTTTGCAAATAATAAATTCCATATCCGCTTTGGACAGCGGCTCCAGAATTTTCAGATCATCACTCGGCAGTCCGAACAGATGCTTGACGCCGACCGATTCCAGATAACGTACGACGATATCCCATGCGGGCAGTGAAGCGGTCATACCAGAGTCCTCTTGTCCTGCAGGTACTCCGCAACCACCGCCGAGATTAGGATTGGCTTGGATACGAGCGTATTGTTATGGAAAATATAGTTGGACATCGTGCCGTAGCCGCCAAACGCCTTGTTCCCCTGATCCACATCTTCCAGTGTCTCGTTGATGGTCAACGTATGCTTGCGGCGCAAAATATCGCTCAGATGCTCGGAACCGTACAGACTGCAGCCCATCGCCCGCTCGCTGAAATAACTGGAGGAAATGCGCTGGATCAGCTGCTGATCATCCCGGTAACTCACCACGTTGAACACCGGCGAGAAATACTCGATAATGTCGAGGTTTTCATCCAGCGTGCTGTACAGGATCGTCGGGTCCATCTTTTTGGTACGGAAATCAATTCCTCCGCCGTAGACGATAAACTGGTCATGCGTATTGAAGTACTCGGAGACGCTATACAGAGTATCTTTGTAGAAAATCGGCGTGTAATGTGCATCCGGGTCTTGATTGTGTCCATAGGTCAATCCCTGCACACGCTCGATCAGCAGATTTTTGAATGTATCGGCCACTTCCTGATGAACAAGGATGATGTCCGGACCGAGGCAATCCTGACCGGAGTTGAACAGACGCATACGAATGACATCCGTTACTGCCAGATCGAGGTCGGCATCGGGACCGATTACGAACGGGTTGATTCCCTGTCCGAAGAAAATGTACAACTGTTCTTTGCGCAGCTGCTTTTTGATCTGCTCGGCGTTGGAATAGCCGCCGGTGAAGACCACGATATCGGCCGGTTTGACATGCTCGTTGACAAATACTTTCTGGCTGACCTTCTGGTGATAGATCGGCAGACCGTGAACCGCCTGCAGCTTCTCATGCAGCAGACCCACATGTTCAGCCACATAGGATGCCGGACGGAAATCAATCTTATTGACATACAGCGAAGGAATCAGCAGGTACAGTGCATAGGAGTACAGGATCACGTTTGAAGGCATAAATACCGCCATCGACTGCTGCCAGCCGGGCTTATTGTTCCGTACTTCTTCCAGCGCCCCCTGCAGTGTCATAATGGTGGAATCGATTTCCGCATTGGCAGCCCGGTAGGACGAGATTTTTGACAAAATATCCAGCACTTCCTGACGCTGTGTCATCAGATAATTCAGGCACTTCAGTACCGCTCCGTGCCTTTCCAATAACATCAAATCCTCCGTCAGCTTTTGGTCCATACTCATTATTAATCATCCCTTCTCTCCTGAAATAGTTCTGATCATTCTCCTGCTCCGCGATGGCAGCGGAAGAAGTCAGTATAAAAAACTACAAATTGTAGTTTATTAAATCGTTGTTATTCGCTTTACACTAACGTTTCGGCGGATTTACGTACACTACGCTCTGTAGTTTTGGTTATGGCGAGTTTCTCCAATTCCAGCCGATCTACCTTACCGTTACGATTGAGCGGAAAACCGGGCAGCGGAATCAGCAGATCCGGGTACATATAGGTCGGCAGGATATGATTCATTTCCTTACGCAGTTCGGCCAGTGTGAGGGCGGCTTCTTCTTCGATAAAAGCAATCAGCAGACTGCCCTTGAGCTCATCATCCAGCGCAATCACGCAGGAACGACAGCCCAGCAGACTGATCCGGCTCTCGATATAGGCAGGAGATACAAGATAGCCCATCCGGTTTACCGTTTTGCCTGTTCGTCCAACGACGTACAGATTGCCATTATCGGTACAGCCCATATCGCCGGTGCGGAACCATCCATTATGAACAGCCGCTTCGGTCAGATCGGGACGGTGAAGATAACCTTCCATACAGCCGGGAGTCTGAACCCATACTTCGCCGATCTCCTGATCGGGCAGCGGATTGCCCAGGCTGTCCAGCACCTGAATCTGTATACCGGGCAGTGGTGCACCGCAGCCATGCGGGTTGCCCAGCGTTCCGAGTGTTACATTTCCCAGTTCGGACAATCCATAGCCATTGAGCAGCGGCTTGTGGAACAGGGCATCAAACTTTTCTTCAAGGTCTCTCGTCAGAGGAGATCCGCCCACGCACCACATCCGAACCGGAGCATTTTGCAGGGCTTCCAGCTGTCTGGGCTTACGGGCCAACATGCGTAACATGGTGTAAAAAGCAGAGGGATTGGCATCTACGATCGTAGCTCTTTCGCGAATAATGTTCGTAATGACGCTCCGTAGATTCTGTGGGTTGCATACGATGAGGGAGCAGGCGGTTAACCACCATGAGAAGATAAGTGAAATTCCGTAAAAGTGTGAATAAGGTACAACAGGCAGCATACAATCGGTGGACTGGTATCCCATGGCCCGGATCGAATGCACGATATTATCCATGAACAACTGGCCGGCTTTGACAATGCCTTTGGGCTTGCCGGTTGTACCCGAAGAATACAGGATCAATGCATCGCGTCGTGCACACCAGGCGTCCAGATTAAGTGACTCCTGTGGTGACTGAATTTCCATTCGGCGCTGCATCGCCAGGCTGTCCGCGAGTTCGGAGAGCAGGATCGTCTCCATTCCCGGCAGCATCGGATCGGTATCGGTCAGCAGCAGATTCGATTCGGTCTCGCCATGAATATGCAGCAGTTCATCCCGGCCGATCTGTGGATCTACCACAACGAGAGATACCGCTTTGTGACACAGGGCAAACAGTGCAGCGATAAACCAGTACGAGTTGGCGGATTTCAGGATGACCCTGCTATCCGAAGAAAATCCCCGGAGTGACAATAATCGGCTTAATCCGGTTGCATCCTGTTCGAGCTGTTCCCGGCTTGATCTGCCGTCCACTGAAATAATCTGACATTTCATCTGCGCAGTCAGCACAAGGGCGCCTCCTTACATTCCAGTAATATGATAACCGGCATCCACATGAATCACTTCACCGGTAATACCGCGAGACCAGTCCGACATCAGAAATGCCGCTGTATCTCCCACCTCGGCCGTATCGACGGTTTTGCGCAGCGGCGTGATTTCTTCGATTTTTTTGAGCATGCCGTTAAAATCCTTGATGCCATAAGCAGCCAGTGTACGGATCGGTCCCGCCGAGATGGCATTGACACGAATCCCGTGCATCCCCAGATCATTCGCCAGATAGCGCACCGAAGCTTCCAGTGTCGCTTTGGCCACACCCATCACGTTGTAATTGGGAATCGCACGCTCTGCACCGATATAAGTCATCGTCATGATGCTTCCGCCTTCGGTCATCAGCGGATGTACCCGGCGAGCCACAGCGACCAGTGAATAGGCGCTAATTTCCTGTGCCAGACCGAATCCTTCACGTGATGTATCGACATAATGACCATCCAGATCTTCCGGACGCGCATAGGCGATACTATGGACGTATCCATGCAGTACTCCGATATGTTCAGACAAGTAAGCAGCCAGCTGATCGATCTCGGATTCATTTTGCACATCACAAGGCAGCAAAACAGATCCGGGAATAGACTCTACCAGCTTCTCAACACGGCTCTTAACCCGCTCATTCTCGTATGTAAAAATGAGCCGTGCATCCTGTTCAGCGAGCGATTGGGCAATTCCCCAGGCGATACTGCGGTTATTGGCCACCCCCATAATCAAGATATTCTTATTTGCCAGCAATTTTAATCCCATACTCTCTCCTTTTTAAAATTTTGATAGTTAAAATAAAAAAAATAATAATGTGTATCGAACTTACAAGGCTACCTTAATACATCCAGCGTAACCTGTAAATACGTTTTTTGAAATTTAACAAAAAATAACTCAAACCTTACAATTATTGTATATATGTTAATTAATCCTATTTCAAAAGAGCATCACAAACAGCACCAAATCCGTCATTTTACAAAAGACGCTGGTGATACCTGAAAGGAGATGACAAACTCTCCGCAAGCATGACTGTTCCGATTCAATGAAGCGGATACGTTTTTAAGCTGCACCTATCCCGGACTGTACCATTCATGAATCAGCAGATGAAAATTTTTCAGCGATTCATCATTGTCCTGATCCGATTTTCCTTGTCGCACAATCTCATACCCTTTCCTGTTGACTCCCTATTTGGTCCAGAAGACGACTGACTATGTATAACCGATCCACTTGTTCGTGTTCGTTGTTTCGATGTGGGAAGATTTGGTACGTTTGCTTGTATTATAACCACCGTTTATTACCAGTTTCAACTTTACTTCCTTATTTCGCTACACTTCCTGATTCTTAACATTGAGCTTACACAGATTGTGTACTGGCAGCCGATATTCTTTACCTTTATCGTCCTTTTTGATTTTGTGACACACTACCATAATTTGATGCCCTAACGTATTTAAGTAAAGGACGGTATCAGGAATATGCCAAATACACCGGGCTGCTCAAACCCAGCTCCTCTGCCCGTAATCTATAAAAAGCAAAACGGCGGAATCTCTCTGTCATCCCCTCCTGCACGATTCACCATCTGCATCAAAAAAGACGACCCCTTTTAATCAAAAGGAGTCGTCTTCAGGCAGCGTATAATAAAACGGATGCTGTGTAAACGGAATGTACCTATCAGGTTAACAGCATTTAATATAAGCTTAATATAATGCTATTTTTGCCGATAACCGAGGTGCGTCATGAAGCGACCAAAAGCTTCGCGACCGGCGCTATCTTTCTTGTACACGCCGGCATGCTCCATAATCTCGGCAAACTTGCGGCCGACCTCATCCTGGACAGCCAGCATGGCCTGATCGTGATCCAGCTCGGTACCATACTGATCGACCATTTGCTGAATCCACGGACCGTGCAGGGCCAGCTGGTGCTCCGGCTGGGCACGCACTGCTTCCAGCAATGCCATGTCCCCGGTCAGAATGGAAGCGATCAGATCAAGTTCTTCCTTCAGACGACCCGGCAGAATCGCCAGTCCCATGACTTCGATCAGCCCGATATTTTCGCGCTTGATATGATGCATCTCCGGATGCGGATGGAAAATACCGTCCGGATACTGTTCGCTCGTCCGGTTGTTGCGCAGGACCAAATCCATCTCATACTGCTCGCCCCGGCGGCGGACAATCGGTGTTACCGTATTGTGGCGCACCGGCGTACCATCCGGTCCAGTGGAGGAAGCCATGATATCCACCTGCTCGTCGCTGTACACTTTCCACTGCTCATACATATCATTGGCCGCTTCCAGCAGCTGCGAGTCGTTATGGGAACGCAGACGTACCACACTCATCGGCCAGTTCACCAGCTCCAGTGTCAGCCCTTCACGGGAAGGATGCTGGTACACCTGCTCTACAGCAGCCTTTTCGATTGGGAATGTATGACGGCCGCCCTGGAAATGATCATGGGTCAGAATCGAGCCGCCTACGATCGGCAGATCCGCATTGGAGCCGAGGAAATAATGCGGGAATTCATCCACAAAATCAAGCAGACGGCGCAGCGTCTGCTTCGTCAGCTGCATCGGCACATGATCATGATGGAATACGATGCAGTG
Source organism: Paenibacillus wulumuqiensis (assembly GCF_000971965.1). Taxonomy (GTDB): domain Bacteria; phylum Bacillota; class Bacilli; order Paenibacillales; family Paenibacillaceae; genus Saccharibacillus; species Saccharibacillus wulumuqiensis. Next base: position 142,369 of record NZ_KQ040794.1, on the reverse strand, counting down.
CTCATTGTAATATACATACGGTGAATATTGCAGGAACCAGGATTCGCCGTTCAGCTGCAGCGGGATCACACGCAGGTTCTGACGGGCCGGGTGGTTGATCCGACCGGCATAGCCTACATTCTCCCGGCACAGCAGGCATTTCGGATAGGACGGTGGCGGCATCAGCTTGGCCAGCGCAATCTCGGCCGAACTCTTCTCCGGCTTGGACAGATTGATCGTCATCTCCAGATCGCCGTATTCGGTCGGCTGCTTCCAGTATACATTTTTGGATATACGGTCCATGCGGATGTAGTTGGAATTGATCGACAGCTGGTAGAACTGGTCGGTCGCGGCTTCGATGCCTTCCCGGTCCAGTGTATCGTAAAAGTCTGCCGTCACTTCCGACGGGCGCGCCATCAGCAGGCCCATAATCTCGGCGTCCATCAGATCGCGGTACGTATCGGTATTTTCTTGCAGCTGGCCGATACTGTGGGCATAATCGATCAATGTGTCGATCATAATCTGAGGCTCGGCAGCCGCTTCTCCCTCACGGACCATGCTCAGAATGGAGACGTCCGGATTGTAAGGTTCGTCAAACCGGAACTTGCTCAGCAGCAGATTACGGCTGTAGTCCAGATCGGCTATTTTGATCATCTGTTTGGCAAAAGCGAACTTGACCAGCTCATCGATCGCCAGCAGTGCGCTGTTCTGTTCTACGGTACGTTCGGCTTTGTTATTATTCATGGTCGCCATATCCCTGTGGATGAGATTCATGCCACTGCCATGCGCTGGCAATGATGTCTTCCAGTTTGTCACGTGAAGGTTGCCAGCCGAGTACGCTGCGCGCTTTGTCCGAAGAAGCGACCAGTGTGGCAGGATCGCCGCTGCGGCGCGGTTCGTAGTTCGTAGGAATCTCGCGGCCGGTTACTTTTTTGGCTGTTTCGATAACCTGCTTAACCGAGAAGCCGAGTCCGTTACCCAGGTTGAATACGTTACTGGAACCGCCTCCTGCGAGGTATTCCACTGCTTTGACGTGGGCGTCTGCCAGATCGCTGACATGGATGTAGTCGCGGATACAGGTGCCATCCTCTGTCGGATAGTCATCACCGAATACGGAGATATGCGGCCGCTGACCGAGTGCCGTCTGCAGAACCAGCGGTACCAGATGGGATTCCGGGCGGTGGTCTTCACCGATTTTGCCGCTGGCATGTGCGCCTGCCGCATTAAAGTAGCGCAGGGCCACATAGCGGATATCATGGACTTTATCAAACCAGGACATCATCCGTTCCATCACCAGCTTGGTCTCGCCGTACACATTGGCAGGTTCGGTGCGATCACTTTCTTCGATCGGTACCTTTTCCGGTTCGCCATAGGTCGCTGCCGTGGAAGAGAAGACGATATTTTTGACGCCGGCTTTTTGCATTTCTTCCAGCAGGCACATGGCGCCGTATACGTTGTTATCATAATATTTGGACGGATTCTGCATACTCTCGCCAACGAGGGAGCTGGCGGCAAAGTGAATCACTGCCGTAATGCTGTTTTCGCTGAAAATCCGTGCCAGCAGTTCCTTGTCACGCAGGTCACCTTCGTACAGTTTGCCGCCCAGCAGCGCTTCACGATGTCCGGTCATCAGATTGTCGATCACGACAACCTCTTCGCCGCGTTCCAGCAGATCTGCCACCGTATGTGATCCGATATATCCTGCTCCACCTGTTACCAAAATAGCCATGTTGTTGTCCTCCTGTCAGTCCTTCCACTCGCAAGCTTGCCGCTTTGCAGATGCGGACGAAGCCTGTCTATGGATGGCTGTGTGTAATTGAACTGCTCCATAACCTTTTACCGCTCTATTATACAGCCTTAGCTTTAACTTTCGATGAACTGCACATTTCAATGAACTGAACAATCGTACCTTCACAATCAGTGGTTCCTGAACGATTAGTTCTGCGATCCGTCCCACTCTTCTACGCCGTTGCCCACACCGCAGATATAAAAGTCCGCTTCCAGCCCAGTGCGCTCACGATAAGCCTGTCCTGCCTGCTGGACGAATGCATCGGTATCATCCTCATGCACCAGCGATACGGTGCATCCACCAAAGCCTGCGCCGGTCATGCGGGCACCGAGCGTTCCCTTAATCCGGCGTGCTTCCTCTACCATCACATCCAGTTCCTCGCAGCTCACTTCATACAGATTGCGCAGCGATTCGTGCGACTCGTTCATCAGCTGGCCGAAGCGCTGCAAATCATCCCGCTTGAGCGCTTCGACAGAAGCCAGTACACGTGCATTTTCTTCCACCACATGTCTTGCACGGTTGCGAACGATAGCATCCTGAATCTGCTCTTCCAGCAGACCGAACTGCTCCGGAGTCAGCTGGGCGAGATAATTCAGGTTATCCACATGCGGCTGCAGTGCTGCCAGTGCAGCTTCACACTGGGAACGACGCTCATTATACTTGGAATCGACCAGTCCGCGGCGCTTATTGGTATTGCCGATGACCAGCTTGTACTGTCCTGTACGGAACGGTACACGGTCATACTCCAGCGTATCGCACATGAGCAGGATCGCATGATCCTTGATTCCGTTGGCGACAGCGAACTGGTCCATAATGCCGCAGTTCACACCGACAAATTCATTTTCCGCCTTTTGTGACATCACTGCAATTTCGACAGTGTCAATGTGACCTTGTTCCATGCTGATCAGCGCATAGGCAGTTACCACTTCGATCGATGCCGAGGAGGACAGGCCCGATCCGTTCGGAATATTGCCGAAGAACAGCATATCGTATCCGGATGTGAGCGTGGTTCCCTTTCCTTTGAGCACGGTCATGATGCCCAGGGGATAATCCATCCATTCCTTTGTCGTTTTCAGTCCGATCTCCTGCAGGGCAAATGTCCCTTCCAGCTCCGGGAAATTGACCGAGGCCAGCCTGACCATACCGTCGTTATTGGCCCGGATTGCCAGCAGTGTACCGAATTCCAGAGCTGCCGGCAGTACATAGCCGCCGTTGTAATCAATATGTTCACCAATCAGATTCACACGTCCCGGAGCATGGAAAATGCGAATCTCTCCGCCGGTTCCGTACTTCTCCGTAAATGCCTGTTTCATCTGCTCTTGATTCATGGGTTAATTCCACCTTATCTGTAAAGTCCGCTTGCTGTGCTGAAGCGTTGTTGCTGATCCCAGTATACCTTGAAAGCGCTATGATATGTAATGAACAGATGTGCCGTGTATATGGATAAATGTGACCTCACTGCGTTATAATCCTACTATAAAACAACGAGATGCAGCCGACCCGCTCCAAATCCATTATCAATCCCAACGTATTCCCGAAATTTTATATCGGCAATCATGCTCAAGGAGGCACTGTCCATTATGCCCGACAAAACCTATCAGGTCGCTCCCAACCCGATCTTTCACGATGAAGGTACACTGTATGTCCTGTTCACCGGAGAGAGCCAGACTCCGCCTTCCCATAGGCTGGGTCCCAAAATCTATGATTATTATCTGTATCACTATATTGCCAGCGGACAGGGACAGTTTATTACCGAGGATCGCACGTATAAGCTAAGCGCAGGGGATTCTTTTCTGATCCATCCCGGCCAGCTGGTCAGCTATGTATCCGACCGTCAGCAGCCCTGGCGTTATCACTGGTTTGCCTTTGCCGGTGATCAGGCTGATGCCCTGGCAGAGCAGGCCGGATTTCATGCCGGTTCACCGGTTGCCCGTTCGGAGCAGCAAGAAGACCCGGGCCGGATCGGAGCGTATTTGCAGGCTATGCTGCAGGCTTTTTACACGCAAAAAGAAAGCTCTGATCTGGCCGCTATCGGTTATCTGCATCTGATTATGGCCGAAGCCAGCGAGCTGCTGACCCGCCAGGCGGCCCTGCCGGGAGCCGAATCGATCACCCGCCGTACGGTCAAGCAGATGATCCACTACATGTCCAGTCAGTATGCGCACCCGGTATCCATTGAGGATATGTGCAGCAGCATTGGCTACAACCGTGCTTACATGTCCCGCATTTTCAAAAAGGAGACAGGTATGACCCCTGTCACCTATCTGCTCAAACTGCGCATCGACAAAGCGCGTCAGCTGCTGCGCGAGCGGCCGGAGCTGTCGACCCAGCAGATCGCCGCTTCGGTGGGACTGACGGATGCTTTGTATTTCTCCAAGCAGTTCCGGCGCTTCTACGGCGTCTCTCCGAGCCAGTATCGCACTTCCATCCAGCCGCCGACGTCGCTTGGTTCACAGCAGTAGACATAAGAATAGGATGCTGTCAGAGCACAACAGTCAGCATCTCATATGCAGCAGTTCATCATAACCAGGACATCTTGCAGACGCGAGGCGAGCATACGGGATTATAAAATATAAACGGACACACCATTGAAATACAGAGTACGGATTACAAAATACAATCATTAATAGCAGCACAGAAGATAGAGTGCATTCTGATGAAAAGAGACATTCCGCCTTTCTCTTCCCCTGCCAGCAAAAAAAGGCTCCCTGCTAACAGGAGCCTTTTTGGACATTGTGGTCTATGCAGTTACTCTCGTACAGAGCGAAGCGCGCATACTTGACTGAACAAGTTTATTGACCCCGCTCTGCATGAGTGGCCTTCTTGCGAGCAGCAGCTTCTACTCGCTGTGCTCGGCAGAAGATTTCAGAATCGTATCGATCCGCTGCAGTTCCTCGGCAGAGAATTCCAGATTGTTGAGCGCTACGATATTTTCCTCGATCTGGGATACACGGCTGGCCCCGATCAATGCAGACGTCAATCGGCCATGACGCAGTACCCATGCCAGTGACATCTGTGCCAGACTCTGCCCCCGCGCTGCGGCAAGCTGGTTCAGGGCACGTACTTTGCGGATTGTCTCCGGCTTGATCTGATCCTGCTTGAGGAAGACTGAAGAACCGGCTGCACGGGAATCTTCCGGCACACCATTCAGATATTTGCTGGTCAGTACACCCTGCTCCAGCGGACAGAAAGCAATGCTGCCTGCACCTATATCATCAAGCGTATCCTGCAGACCATTTTCGATCCAGCGGTCCAACATGGAATAGCGGGGCTGATGAATCGCCAGCGGCGTTCCGAGCTCCTTGAGGATTTGGGCAGCTTCACGGGTCTGCTCCGCACTATAGCTGGAGATGCCGACATATAGTGCTTTACCGGAACGTACAATATGATCCAGTGCCATCATCGTCTCTTCCAGCGGTGTCTCCGGATCAAAGCGGTGCGAGTAGAAAATATCCACATAATCCAGTCCCATCCGCTTAAGACTCTGATCCAGACTGGCAACCAGATTTTTGCGGGAACCCCATTCGCCATAAGGGCCGGGCCACATATAATAACCCGCTTTGGTCGAGATGATCAGTTCATCCCGGTAAGGTGCCAGATCATGCTTGAGCACCTTACCAAAAGTTTCTTCTGCCGAGCCTGCCGGCGGTCCATAGTTATTGGCCAGATCAAAGTGCGTAATTCCCAGATCAAAGGAACGCGTCAGCATCTCTCTGGAATTCTCATACGAGTTGATTCCTCCAAAATTATGCCATAACCCCAGCGAGATGGCCGGCAATTTCAGACCGGTCCGACCGGTACGGTTATACTTCATATTCTCATAACGATTTTCCGCAGCTACATATACCAAAGCAATCCCCACCCTTCAGCTGAATAAAATCCATATTTCCTCACAAATCATACCGGAAGCGTTATCATTATGCAATCATCATCCCTTGTGCAGCTGCTGTTGTACCTGCCGCATCACTGATCCCATTGGCTCGGTGATAATGAGATCAGCATGACGGTCATGCGCGGTTGCCGACGCATTCATCAGTACGGTATGTCTGCCCCGGAAGTACGTAATAAAGCTGGCCGCCGGATACACCGTCAGGGAAGTCCCGCCGATAATGAGCAGATCGGCTGCCGACAGCGCTTCTACCGCTGCAGTGATCACATCTGCATTCAGCGATTCTCCGTACAGCACCACATCGGGGCGGATAATTCCTCCGTCCACCGAACAGCGCGGTACACCGGATTGGGCCAGCACCTCGGCCAGCGTGTATTGCCGGCCGCAGCTCATGCAGTAATTGCGATGCACCGAACCGTGCAGCTCCAGTACATTTTGGCTGCCTGCCTTCTGGTGCAGTCCGTCGATATTTTGCGTAATAACCGCCAGCAGTTTGCCCTGCTGCTCCAGTTCGGCCAGAATCTCATGCACCGGATTGGGCTGCACATCCGGGTAAAGCATTTTAGAACGGTAAAATGCATAGAACAGTTCCGGCTCCCGGTCAAAAAACGGTCGGCTCAACATTTCCTCGGGCGAATATCCCTGCTGTCCGCTTTCCTGATACAATCCAGTCGCCGAACGAAAATCGGGGATGCCGCTCTCGGTGGATGTACCTGCTCCGCCGAAAAACACAATCCGGTCTGATTCTCTAATCCATTCAGTGAGTTGGTTTACTTTATCCATAGGGATCACTCCTTGTATTATAAATATTGTATTGGGGGCTACATGGACAGCCGTAATTATTCCTGCACGGATTGTGAGCCATCTGCTGTGATGATCTGCAGTTCCCGGTAGTCGTGAATGATGATATCAGCATCCGGCAGATGGGTAGGGGCTTCGGCAGTTGGAGCGATGCCGATGCAGCAGGCGAGTTCGGCCTGGCGGCCCATTTGCATATCGGCGTTGCTGTCTCCGATCAGTATCGTATGGCCCGGTTGGACGGACAGGCGTTGGCAGGCCAGCAGGGCCATATCCGGTGCTGGCTTGCCTGACGTTACGAGGTCGCTGCCGATGATCTCGGTAAAGTACGTCTCCAGCCCGCTCCAGCGCAGATGTTTGAGAGCTTCGGAGGTCCAGTCCGAGGTTACGACGGCCAAGGGCAGCCCAGCCTCGCGGCAGCTGTTCAGCAGTGGAATCAGGTTCGGCAGCGGCTGTACCGGACGGGTCTGTTCCATCTGCTCCATGGCCTGGCGGCTAAAGTCAGTGATCTGCAAAATGGCTTCATCCCATGGAACGCCTGCGCTGTACAGCTGCCAGGCCAGTACGGCTGTCGTCTCCTGAACAGAGGCCATCGCCATCGGTCCGCGCGGGTCGTAGCCGGTCAGCTTGCCGGATGCATCATAGATCGTGCCCATCACCTTTTCCCGGCTGCCTGTAAAGGAATGACCGCGATCCTGCAAATAACCTTCCATATGACCCAGCAGCAGCTCGGCCCAACTGCCCCACAGCTGCATAAAATCAAGCAATGTGCCGTCTTTGTCCCATAGTATGGCATCGCACTGAATGTTCTGCGACTGGTATGTGATTAACGCCAACATCATCTTCCTTCCTGTCTGTACTTGTCTCCCTTATTAGTTTACCCCCAAAACCACCTATACAAAAAGCAGTGTATTCTCCCGAATGCTGCACGGGGAGAATACACTGCTTTTATACTTCATCATTTGGTGTTCATACCTTCGGTTGATGTCCGGCTGTTGCCATTGACTGCAAGATAGATACTCCACTTCCTACAGCGAAGATTTTCGCTCCTTGCAGCGAAGATTATTTTTCGCCGGCTGCCGGTATTTCCTTCATCCAGCTGAGCAGTGCATTCACAGTCTGAGCACGCTGCTCCTCTGCACTGACCTTGGCAGGCTGATCACCCTTCTGCTCGCCATAGCTGCCAAACTGACCGTGGTTGCCGCCCTGCACGCTGTAATAGGCCGTATCGGCCGGCAGCAGGGAACGGGAAGCTTCATACTTGTCCTTTTGCAGGACGCCATCCTCGGAGCCGGTAATCGACATCACCGGCAACCCCAGTTCTGCCAGGTTACCGTTTTGATCCGGATAGGAAGCGAGGAAAAATACCCCCGCAATCCGGTCGGTATGGGCTACCGCATACCGTGAAGCAAATACGCCGCCAAGTGAATGTCCGCCGATAATAAATTTCTCATCAGGATGGCTGCTAATGACCGCATCGGCGGCATTGGCTTTGGTAAAGGCAAAATTGAACGGAAATTTCATAATATATACGGAGTGTCCTGCAGCTGCCAGATCTCTGGCAAACAAACTGTAGGATTCCGGTTTCACCCGTGCGCCGGGATAGAAGATCAGACTGTTACCGGTCGATTTGGCAGCATCGAATTCGATCCAGTTCTCTGTCGTATGTACAGTTACCCCTTGCTGCTGTGCGGTCAATGCCTGCTCCGCTTCTCCTGTCGGCCCATAAGGCGTCAGCAGGTACCAGGCAGCCAGTCCGCCCAGAATGAGCAGCACAATCAGAATACCCAGTAGAATTTTACCGATTTTACCGGCACGTCCGCCGCGGCGGCTGCCTCCATAACTTCCTGCATATTTACGTTTCTGTCTAAACATAAGTTCTCCTTCCACTTCAAGCCCGTTTTACCTGGATTACTCGGAGTACCGCATACCGGTTATGAACGGCTGTCTCATTATCCACGCCTGTTCAGCCGGCACTGCAGCATACACCTGCCAGTTTTGCCGAAGCCTTCTTGATATACAAGAGCAGCCTGTCTCCCTGGCAGGACAACAGGCTGCTCTATGTGTAGTATACCACTTTCCATGGAACGGAATATACTTTCGCACCTATCCCGGACCAAAATAGTTATTTTGGAGTAATCATTGGGACTGTTTGACTGCAGAATAAACACAGACCATTTTTACAGAAACATTTCGAAAAATAAATCTAAAATACCTTCCGCAAGCTGGACAGGCTCTGCTAATAAAAAGCCCCGTCAAAAAGTATTAATTCTCTATAGTTCTCTATAAATCTTGACACGATCCCTGTAATTTTATGCACACGTCTGCAAAAATGTATGGAAAGCAGCCTCAATCAGCCCTGCTTGGCCTCACGGTAAGCCTGCATATACTGCTCGGCTCTTTGGCGTACCAGACTAAGATTGCCTGTTTTCAAAGCTTCTGTCGTCAGATCGGAACCGATGCCTACTGCCACTGCACCGCCCTTGATCCATTCACCCAGATTATCCAGCGATACACCGCCTGTTGGCATGAAATTGGCCTGCGGCATTGGACCTTTGAGCGTCTTGATAATGGATGGTTGATACAGATTGCCCGGGAACAGCTTCACGATATCCACGCCCAGCTCCAGCGCCTGCTGTACACCTTCCAGTGTAGTCACACCCGGCAGTACAGGCACACGGTACAGATTGCAGATTTTCACCGTTTCCGGATTCAGCGATGGACCGACGACGAATTCGGCACCTGCCATAATCGCTGCCCGTGCGGTTTGCGGTTCCAGTACGGTACCGGCTCCGATAATCGCAAAATTGTCGCCTTCCGACTTCCAGCTGTACATCCGGCTCAGCTTCTCAATCGCATTCAATGCTCCCGGTACAGTCAGCGTAACTTCAATCACTTTGATCCCGCCGGCGATGGCCTGCTCGGCCATGGCGAATACCTGCTCTGCGGAATCTCCGCGCAATACGGCTACGACACCGTTATCCATCATCTTTTGCAGCAGTTGTAACTTTTTCATGTTGTCTCTCCTCATATGGAAATGAATTTGGAAAATGCATTTGACCTGTCTGTATGGCAATGAGTGAATCCTAACCTTACAAAGATTAACGGCTGATCAGCGCTCTACATGTGCCTTGTTGCTCAGCTTTGCCTGGACCTGGGCATCGGTCGGCAGCGCCTCCCAGTCCCCTACCGCCTGGATGACCATCGAACCATTCAGATTGCCCAGACGTACAGCCTCTTCAATGGTATACCCGCGCAGCAGACCGGTAATAAAGCCTGCACAGAATCCATCCCCTGCACCCACCGTATCCAGCACGCGTTCCGCTTTGAAATAAGGCACTTCCAGCGTGGAATCCTTCTCTACCACATAAGTAAGATCCGGACCGCCCTTCACAATGCTGACCGCCTGCAGCTGACGCAAACGCCGGAAAATCTCTTCCTGATCGTCCGTCTCGTACAGCAGCGCCAGTTCATCCAGCCCGGGCAGGAAATAATCGCATTTCTCTGCCAGCGCCAGCAGTACCGGACGGGCCTGCTCCAGCGTCCACAGCTTCAGCCGCAGATTCGGATCAAAGCACACGGTGACTCCGGCTTCCCTGGCAATATCCATCGCCCGGTTCACAGTCGCCAGACCGGATTCGCTGATTGCCGCCGTAATGCCGGTGACATGCAGCACACGGGTATTGCGGATATACTCTTCATCCAGATCGTCAGGTGTCATATGACTGGCTGCAGAGAGCTTGCGGTAATAGTACACCGATGCATGACCGGAAGCATTCTCACGCAGCATCAGCCCGGTCGGTTCTCCTTCCGCTAAAATGGAACGGGATACATCAACGCCTTCTCCCCGGATCGACTTCTGGATCATCTGTCCAAGCGGATCATTACCGAGTCGGCCGCACCAGCCGGCCGAATGACCAAGCCGTGCAATACCGATCGCCAGATTGCTCTCCGCGCCGCCAAATGATTTGCGCAGCTGGGCCGCATATTCGAGTCCGCGGGAATCTTCCGCAGTCAGCAAACCCATGGATTCCCCGAAAGTGACCACTTCCGGATAACCATTCTGATTATTCATTATCCATCCTCCTGATTCGGCACCAAGATCATGCCGTGGTATGTAGCTGGTCATATTATCCATTTTCGCAACCGCTTTCTTTGTTGTCAATGATGCAGCTTCATCATATATACACAATTTTAATTATGGAGAGCGCTTTCTATTGTGAATTTAATCACAATATTCAATTCTTTTTTGTCTTATTTTTAAATCATTAGAATTGTGGAGGGAAAATGATGAATATCAGCCATCTCTATCAACCGGTTCGTACATCCGTCCGTGCCCGCTGCTCCGCGGCCGGTGAGACTTACTTTATAAATTTGCGCTTTCTGCTAATCGTATGTGTGGTGATCGGCAATATGCTGGAGCCGCTGATCCGTCATTCCGATGTCGCACATGGTATTTTCCTGTGGATCTTCTCGTTTCATATGCCGCTGTTCGTACTGGTCACCGGATACTTTGCCCGCTCCAATCTGCATGGACGCACAGGACTGAAAATCCTGCGCACGATCGGGATGCAGTACATCGTGTTCCAGAGCATTTATTCGCTGCTCGATTTTACCGTTTTCCGGGTGCATGGCATCACGCATTCCTTTTTCGCCCCTTATCTGCTGCTCTGGTTCCTCGCCGGACATATCCTGTGGCGGCTGATGCTGATCGGGATGCGCCAGCTCACCTTTGCCCAGCAGCTGACCCTCTCGGTAGTGCTTGGGTTGGTGGTAGGTTCACTGCCTATGGACGGCGTGTGGCTGGCATTATCACGGACATTGATTTATTTTCCATTTTTTGTGATCGGCTATCATTTCCGATTTGAACGTTTTGCTGCATGGTTCCGCAGCTATCGGCAGGCGCTGGCAGGCGGTCTGTCGATTGCACTGCTGGCCGTATTCATCATGATGGACTGGTCGCTGAATAACGGCTGGTTTTACGGCAACCAGACCTTTATGCAGCTCGGTGTGGATACTTGGCATGGTATGGCTATACGACTGGGCATGTATATACTGCAGTTGATTGCTTCACTGGCCTTCCTTGCTTTTGTTCCGTGGAAGTCCCAGCAGATTACCGACCTGGGACGGCGTACGCTGTATGTGTTTCTGCTGCATGGTCTGCTGGTACGCACGCTGGAAATTTCCGGTCTGTTCACCCATATCAGCAGCATAGCCGGTGTACTGATGGTGATCGCGCTAGCGGTTATATTGACATTGCTGCTTTCCCAGCCTGCTGTCCGCCGCTGGACACACCGGTGGGTCGAGCCGGAGCTGCCCCGTTATGTGCGTCTCAAATTCCGCCATGCCCAGCGCCGATATTCCTTTTTGCGCTGAACAATCTGCAGCCGATATCTAAATAAATGGCTAAATATCGTTTCACTCCATAGAGACCGGGTAATTAAAGAGCAACTACATGTAGCCTTACCCAATCTATTGTGACAGGAGTGATATTGTTATGGCACGCAGCAAGAGCAGCGGGAAAATGAGCCGCGAAGAAGCCGGACGTATGGGCGGACAGGCGACTTCCAAAAACCACAGCAAAGAGTTTTATCAGCAAATTGGTAAAAAAGGCGGTCAGGCCACTTCCCAATCCCATGACAAGGAATTCTACCAGGAAATCGGGCGCAAAGGCGGAGAAGCTACCTCCGAGTCCCATGACAAAGATTTCTACAAGGAAATTGGACGCAAGGGCGGCAGCCGTTAATTCTCCCTATAGATGCAATATGCCTGTGCATATTGCAAGATTAAGCAGACTTCTCTGATCCGTTTCTGGCAGAGACGTCTGCTTTTTGTGTTGTCCTCCGGATAATTAGCGTAATATACGCTAGCAAAAAGAGAATACATATGATAGACTCTATTAAAAACTTTTGTGTAATTCGTGTAGTTTCATGTCGCATTATGCAATTTCTTTTCAGCTTCTGTCTTTGGCCTTACAACGCGCTAAAGTAAAAAAGCTACTATTACTATATATTTGGGGGGAAACCGACACCATGGCAGTTAACACAAACAAGAAGATGCGTTCCGATATGATCAAAAAAGGCTTTGATCGGGCGCCACATCGCAGTTTGCTGCGTGCAGCAGGGGTAAAAGAGGAAGATTTTGATAAACCGTTTATCGCGGTATGTAACTCTTACATCGATATCGTACCGGGACATGTGCATCTGCAGGAGTTTGGTAAAATCGTCAAGGAAGCGATCCGCGAAGCCGGCGGCGTTCCATTCGAATTCAATACCATCGGTGTTGACGACGGTATTGCTATGGGACATATCGGTATGCGTTATTCCCTGCCAAGCCGCGAGATTATTGCGGATTCCCTGGAGACAGTCGTCTCCGCTCACTGGTTCGACGGCATGGTCTGTATCCCGAACTGTGACAAAATTACACCGGGCATGATGATGGGCGCACTGCGTGTGAACATTCCGACGATGTTTGTCAGCGGCGGACCGATGAAAGCCGGTAAAGACAGCACTGGCCGCTCCATCTCTCTGACGTCCGTATTTGAAGGCGTAGGTGCCTATCAGGCAGGTAAAATCGATGACAAGAGTCTGCTGGAACTGGAACAGTTCGGCTGTCCGACCTGCGGCTCCTGCTCCGGTATGTTTACCGCCAATTCGATGAACTGTCTGGCAGAAGCACTCGGTATTGCGCTGCCGGGTAACGGCACCATCCTCGCCGTTTCCGAAGATCGCAAGGAATTCGTCAAGAAATCAGCCAAACAGCTGATGGAACTGATCAAGCTGGATCTCAAACCGCGTGATATCGTTACGCTGGAAGCAATCGATAATGCTTTTGCACTGGATATGGCAATGGGTGGCTCCACCAATACGGTACTGCATACACTGGCACTGGCACATGAAGCCGAGATCGACTATCCAATCGAACGCATCAACGAAGTTGCCAACCGTGTACCGCATCTGGCGAAGCTTGCTCCGGCATCCGACTGGCATATTGAGGACGTGCATCTGGCAGGTGGCGTAAGCGCAGTACTGAATGAACTGCTCAAAAAACCGGGCGCCCTGCACGAGAACTGCATCACCGTTACCGGCAAGACGCTTCGTGAAAATGTCGAAGGCCAGGAAATCCAGGATCATGAAGTTATTCATGCGATCGATAACCCGCATTCCGAACGCGGCGGTCTGGCTGTATTGTTCGGCAACCTTGCTCCCGAAGGCGCGATTATCAAAGTCGGTGCTGTCGATGCATCGGTTGGTGGTTATCACAAAGGCCCTGCCATCTGCTTTGACTCCCAGGATGATGCGCTGTACGGTATCGCCAATGGTCATGTCAAAGAAGGACATGTGGTCGTTATCCGTTATGAAGGTCCAAAAGGCGGACCGGGTATGCCAGAGATGCTGGCGCCTACTTCCCAGATCGTCGGCATGGGCCTCGGTGCCAAAGTCGGCCTGATCACGGACGGACGCTTCTCCGGCGCTTCACGCGGTATCAGTATCGGTCATATCTCACCGGAAGCAGCCGAAGGCGGTCCAATCGCTTTCGTACACGATGGCGATATCATCGAGCTGGATCTGAACGAGCGCAAAATCGAACTGCATATCAGCGAAGAAGAAATGGCTGAACGCCGCCGTACCGAATGGAAAGAATTCGAGCCAAAAGTCAAAACCGGCTACCTGGCCCGTTATTCCAAGCTTGTTACCAATGCGAGCATGGGCGGTATCATGAAAATCTGATCCAGACTTGTCTTCCGGCAGAAATACACTCTGTTTCACGCCGGATCATCCGAGGCTTTCTCCCTGATCACGATCAGGCGGGAAAGCCTTTTGTGTATGAACAGGCATGTTATCTTTTATACTGAAAGCTGCACTTTTATCTTTTTGTAACAAATTAGGCATACATGCCGTATATGTAAAGTCGGACTTGCTGCTTGATTACCTTACTGTCCCAATCAACCCGGGCAGTACAAGAATGCAAGACGGATGCATGTCCACCCATTTTACCAAGCAAAGGAGATTTGGCATCACATGTTACCCATTTATAAAAAATACTGGCGCACCGCATTTGATATCGGAGTCGTCGTACTGACGGTCTATCTGATTCTGCTGATTTCCAGCCAGCTCTACCGGATTGCCGCTCCGGTGTTTCTGTCTGTGCTGATTTTTGCCATGATTGAGCCGTTTGCAATGTTCCTGAACCGCAGAGGACTGCCCAAAATGGTTTGCTCCGCGATTGCGGTACTTACGTTTGTGCTCGTTATTCTCGGTGCACTGTTTGGAGCCGGATTGATTTTTATATCCCAGATCAGTCAGGTTGCCGATTCACTGCCCCGGTATGCGGTCATTGTACAGCAGCATTTTGCCAGCTTCACAACGATTCTGCAGCGGGAAATGAATGCATTGCCTGCAGATCTAACCGAACGCATCAATGAATATTTTGCTACTTTTACCGCCGGACTCGCTGTCTGGGTCAAAGCTACGTTTAATTACGCTATCGGCTGGCTGGGTACTTTTTCTTCCTTTATCGGAAATTTTGCGGTAGGTATTATTCTTGCCTTTTTCCTGAGTGCAGAGATCAATCTGTGGCGGCGGATTGCCGGCGAGAAAACGCCCAACACGCTCAAAAAGGCATATTTTTTCCTCAAACAGTATGTATTCCGTGCAATCGGCGGCTATATCAAAGCCCAGCTGATCATGGTCATGATTACATTCGTGCTTGTATACATAGGATTGCTGATTCTGCGTGTCGATCATTCTTTTGCACTGGCGCTGCTTAGTGCGGCATTCGATATTTTGCCGCTATTGGGTATTCCGGTGGTATTTATTCCATGGATCATTTACCTGTTTATCGTAGGACAGACAGGGCTGGCTATCGGATTGACCGTGCTGCTCGTCGTCGTGATGCTGACCCGTCAACTACTGGAGCCCAAAATCACCGGCAACTCGATCGGCATCTCCTCCGCCTATCTGATGCTGTCCGCGATGATTATCTCTCTCTCCATCTTCGGCGTCGCCGGTCTCGTGCTGTCGCCGGTACTGATCATTCTGCTCAAAGAGCTATTCCAGCAGGGCTATCTCAAACGCTGGATTCGCCTGCCCAAGGAAGAGTTCGAGCCTATTCGTGACGATATCCCCAGAACATAACCAAAACCATCCGTATCTGACTGCTGCAATAGTCAGGTGCGGATGGTTTTTTATTAGTCTTTATTGGTTTCTTATTCGATTAAAATGGATATAACTGCATACCCAGCTGGAAATTCAGCCAATTAGCTTCACGCTTCCTTTTCCAGGATCGGTGGTTCTGCTGTTTCTTTTTTAGCAGAACTTGCATTTGCCAAAGTATTCGGTTCAGAAATAGAGGCTGTATCCGATTTCACCAATGATATCGTCTCTAGCTCAGCATGGTCCAATTTCACTGGCTTTGCAGATTCGACGTTGAATTCGGTATCATCATCTTCTTCAACAGGTTCCACGCTCTCAGCACCCACACCAGCACCAGCACCAGCACCAGCACCAGCACCAGCACCAGCACCAGCACCAGCACCAGCACCAGCACCAGCACCAGCCGTATTATCCGACTCATCTTTATCCTGTTCAATGGTAAAACGTGAAATCGTTTCTTTCAGCTCGACCGATACATTTTCCAGCTGTCCGGATAATGCTACCAGTTGACCGCTGACATTTTGCTGTTCATTACTGAGGGAAGCGACTTCTTCCGACGTAGCCGAGGACTGTTCTGCCACTGCGCTGACATTGCTCATCGCTTCATTGATCACCTGCTGCACCTGATTCAGCTCACTGATCGAGGAGGTCGCCGAATTCAGCTTCTGGACAAATTCCTGCATCTGGCTCTGTACGGTCTCAAAGATCGAGGTAGTATCCTTGACTGATTCGGTCTGCTGCTGGAAGAGCGGATAAGCCTGATTCAGCACACTGACCGTTTCTTCCATTTCACTCTGGATATTGGCAGTGATCTCTCCTACCATCAGGATGGACTGACGGGATTGTTCGGCCAGATTACGCACTTCACCCGCTACAACCATAAATCCTTTGCCTGCCGCACCTGCCCGCGCCGCTTCGATCGTCGCATTCAGGGAGAGGATATTGGTCTGTTTGGTAATGTTCTGCATGGCATCCAGCACCTGCTGCACCGAGGAGGTACTCTGCTTGAGCGAATCAATGCGCGCGCCCAGGGAACGGATCATTTCCTCGGTGACGGTCGTCCGATTCAACAGCTGCTCCATATGCTGTACACCGGTCTCACTCGCTTTCTCCACCTGCTGCGCAGAGGTGCCCATCTGTTCATTGGCTGCTACGACTCTGCTCATCTGCTGGTTCATCGTATCCGCCAGTTCGGTCCCCCGCTCCGCTTCACGTGCCAGACTGCCTGCTCCGTTAGCAATCTCCTCGGTAGCTGTCGCAATCTCGCTGGCTGATGCAGCAGTCTGTCTGGATGCCTGGCTGAGCGATGAGGCGGTATCCAGCACCTGCTGGGCGGACTGGCTGGTCTGCTGGACCAGCGCTGTAATATTGCTCATCATATCGTTAAAGGCAAGTGACAGCTGGCCGATCTCATCCGAAGACCGATGATCCGTGCGCACATGCAGCATCCCCTGAGCTCCCTGATTCATCAGCTGCTGCAGCTTGCGCAGCGGTCTGCCGATCATGCGTATGATCAGTATACCGATCACAATAGCGACCACCCCGTCGATCACCGCCATAATCCAGGTCATCGTCAGAATTCCGCTGGCACTGGCTACGAGTGAGTCTACAGGTACTGTGCCTACCAGTTTCCAGTCCACGGTATCCAGCACACTGTAAGCTATTAGCGTCGGCTCCCGGCCTTGATCATTCTCGAAACGTCCGCTACCATTTTGAATCTGATTCAAAAATCCGTGTACCGAAGGCTGGGCGACCGTATCCGGTTCCGTAGAAGCGATCACAGTATGCTCCGGCCCGCCGATCAGATCGACATGGCTTCCGTCTCCCAGCTTGAGGCTGCTGATCTGATCATTGATCCACTTGCTGTTAATGCTCATGACGAATACGAACGAACTGGCACTGCTGGATGTACGCATCGCTCGCGCATACGTAAAGTTCTTGTTGGAACCATCCATCTGGGCCGTTGGAATCCAGGTCATGACACTGTCACCTTTGGCGAGTGATTGGTACCATTCCTTGCTTCGGATCTCACTGGCTTCCGGTATGCCTACGCCTGCGCCGATAATATCCATCGATTCATCCAGGGGCACCATATAGATTGCCTCAATAGAGTCCATCGAGTTCATCTGATTCTGCAGATTGTCACTCACCGAGTTGATCGTCTGATACTTTTCATATTCACCGAGATCACTTCGGCCCAATGCCGACAGATCTTTTTGCATTGTAGGATTAAAAAACACCTGAATCGACGAATTTACCAGCTGGTTCAGCATAACATCCAGTTTCTCGCCGGTCTGGATAATCGTCTGCTCATTGCTGATCGCCGCATTTTCCTTGATGACACTTTTGGCCTGAAAATAAGAAAAACTGCCGAGCGAGATCACAAATACCATAATCGCGACAAAGAAAATCAAAAACAGCTTCATTCCCACCGATTTGGCCGGATGAAGTTCACGCCAGCTGCGGGCTGTTTGCCCCAGCGATGCAGTACCTTTTTTCCAGCGGCGGCGTCCTTTGGAGGAAATAACTGCCGGTTTATTGTTTGAAGGCGCTTCCGATTCCTGTTGCACAGGCTGCTGGATACTTGGCTGCGCGGAACGGCCATTTTTACCGAAAAGCCGGCGTTTGCCTGTTGAAGCGGCGGCGCCTCGTTTTCTTTCAAACCATTTATGTACTGCGCTTGAAGAAGATGAATCTGTTGTACCCGTTATGTTTGTCTGCTGTGCCTTACCCTTGCTTTCCCTGCTTTTTTTCAACAATTTTTTATCCAGTCTAACCGGCTGCTGTCCTGACTTGCTCCGTTTCCGTCCCAATCCCATAACCCTTCACCTACCACTTTAGAATTCATTTTAAAAGGATGTCATTCTAAGTTAGTTATACAGTTAAAATGTACTATCACAAATTGCCAAACAGGTACGATGGATATACGTATGCATTCATTATCGGTGCATATCAGGGATAAATTAACCTTTTTAGCGCAAATAAATAAGGCCTTTTATACTATTACGTATAAAAAGCCTTATTTATTTAGTTAAAGCTATCGGTTATGAGAATGGTCCATCGATCGCTGAATTACACAGCAGCCGACATTTTGACCTTTTTGACATTTTTCTTGCGCATCATATCAAAGTAGCGAACCGGCTGATCCACTTTCATTTTGATTTTTTGCAGTGGATGACGGGCTGCATCCAGTTCATTGCCTTCTTCATCCCAGATCTGACCTACGGTCTGCTTGAAGAATGTATTGCCCGGACCGAAAAATTCAATTTCCTGTCCCGGTTTGAAGTTGTTACGCTGCTGGATGGTAGCCATTCCTGTCGCCGCATCATAATCCAGTACCAACCCGGCAAAGTCGTAAGGTACGGCTTTGTCTTCCGGCTCGTAGATATGATCTTCATTATCCGGCGTATCATAGAAAAATCCGGTGTTCAGCGGACGGTTGGCTGCCTTGTTGATATCCTCCAGCCATTCCGGCTTGAGTACATAATTTTCCGGATCAGCCATGTAGGAGTCAATCGCCTGACGATACGCATTAACCACCGTAGCGACATAGTGGATCGATTTCATCCGGCCTTCAATTTTGAAGCTGTCGATACCGACTTCGATCAGATCCGGAATGGATTCCAGCATGCACAGATCCTTGGAACCCATGGAGAACGGATTATCGTTCTCTTCATACAGCGGCTTCTGATTGACACCAAGACGGAATTGCTCCAGTACACGGTTGTCTGCCGCTTCCTCTTCGGATATCCATTCTTCCTGCGAACGGGCATCCTCGAACAGGTCATACTTCCAGCGGCAGGACTGACAGCAGCCGCCACGGTTGGAGTCACGATCGGTAAAGTGGTTGGACAGTACGCAGCGTCCAGAGAAGGAAGAACACATCGCTCCGTGAATAAAGGCTTCGATCTCCACATCGACATGCTTTTTGATCTCGGCAATCTCTTCCAGGCTGGTCTCGCGGCCCAGCACGACACGCGGCAATCCTTCTTCTTTCCAGAACTTTACGGCCTGCCAGTTGATCGTCGACTGCTGGGTGCTCAGATGAACTTCCAGCTTTGGCGCGCAGCGCAGGGCAATCTCGATAATGGTCGGATCGGCGACGATAATGGCCGAGATTCCGGCATTCTCCAGATTGCGCAGGTATTCTTCAATACCATCAATATCTTCATCATGGGCATAAATATTCGTAGCCACGAATACTTTGGCACCATATTTATTGGCAAATTCAACGCCTTCCCGCATCTCTTCAAAGCTGAAGTTATCCGCGTTGGACCGAAGGCCGTATTTTTGTCCGCCGATGTACACAGCGTCTGCGCCATAGTGGATCGCAAACTTGAGCTTTTCCAGATTGCCTGCAGGTGCAAGCAGTTCCGGCTTGGCGAGACGATGACGTTTTCCGAAATATTTTGGTTTATCCATGGTACTCATGAAGATCTCCCCCTTGATCTTGTTGCTTATCAATACACCTGTTCCTTGTAAAAGAATCCAAAACCGAGCTCACGTTCCGGATCTTGCAGACGACGCACTTCATCCAGCCATTCTTCCTTGAATTCATAACTGTCCGGATCGGCTGCGTAGGCATCAATCGCCTGACGATAGGCACGCACGACAGCTTCATTGTATGCGATCGGCTTCAATATTCCTTCGACCTTGAAGCTCTGCACACCCGCTTCCATTAGCAGATGCAGATCTTCGAGAATGCAAATATCTTCCGAACTCATAATATGGGTACCATTGCTGTCCTCATAGATCGGGAACTTCTCATCCCGGCGCTCTGCTTCGATCAGGAACAATCCGCGCTGCAATCCCAGATCACCGCTCACTTCTCTGCCCTGATGTTCCATATAGCTCTGCACAAGCCGGCGTTTGGAATGATAAATATTGGTCATCCCATGTACCTGGACCTGGGCTTCCACTTCCATTTTATCCATCATGCCGGTAATCTCATCCATATTCAGCTCACGTGCCAGCACAGCCCGTGTCGCGCCTTTGCGGCCCCAGTAGTTGGCTGTGGATGAATTGGTCGAAGTCATCTCGGCATTCCAGTGCAGCGCCATCTCCGGTGCAATCTCACGTACTGCCGCCAGTACCGACGGATCGCCAAACTCGATTCCGTCTACACCGGCATCACGCAGAGCAGCGATATAGGCTGGCAGCTCGTCCAGCACATCATTGGTCATCAGATTATTAACAGCTGCATAAATGCGTTTGCCCCCAGCATGCACATACGCTGCCGCTTCGGCAATCTCTTCTCTTGTAAATTCGCCTGGCATACGCATGCCATACCGTTCCTCACCAACCAGAAAGGCATCGGCCCCTGCTTCTGCCAGACGGCGCAGCTCCTCCATCGAGGATACGGTCACCAACAGCTCGGGTTTGTTACTCATGTAAAGCCACCTCCCAGCCTGTACGGCTGTATATTCATCCTATTTCTGCAGGATTCCCTGTCTTGCTACATTGTTCATTGTACCAGTAATTCTATCGTTCTGACCGCCCTGGAGTGAATATATATTGTCTATTCCTCTCGTTCACGGACAGACAGGGATATACCCCGGACCTGCCGGACTATATCCCTGTGTATGTGTATGTTCTCACTGTGCTGTCTTAGCCGCCGCTGTCGGCGCTGGTTGCTTTGCTGGTCTCAATATTTTTCAGATGTTCCTTGTACGTCTTGGCAAACAGATGACTGCCGGAACCATCTTTTTTGGTCACATAATACAGATATTCCGACGTCTTGGGTTCCAGCGCCGCCCGGATCGCATCAATCCCCGGATTGGCAATTGGTCCTGGCGGAAGTCCTTCCTTTCGGTACGTATTGTACGGGCTGTCAATCTCCAGATCGGAGTACAGCAGACGTGATTTTTGCTTGCCCAGTGCGTACTGGACGGTAGCATCAATCTGGAGTCTCATATTCTGTTTCAGACGGTTATCGATTACACCGGCTACTTCGGCACGTTCTTCCGGTACAACGACCTCACGCTCTACCAGAGAAGCTTCGGTCAGCAGCTCATGCAACGACATTTTGCGTGTTTGGAGCTTGGCATCGAGATCGTCGATACTGTTCAGGTTAGTACGTGTACCCGCCAGCATATTGGCAATTACATCTTCTTCGGTACTCTCAATCGGAAGATTATAAGTGGCCGGAAACAGATAGCCTTCCAGCGGATGAAGAATGCCTTTGCCGGTAGGCACATTCCATTCACGTGCCTGCTTGAACCGGGACGGATCATCGACCAGTGCCATGAACTTGGCACGATCTACGAATCCTTCACCACTCAGCTTGTCGGCAATCTGGGTTACCGTATATCCTTCCGGGATGGTAAACTTCATCGTCTTCGGAACGACCACTTCTGCGTTGTTCAGCTTGGTAATGATCTGTTCGTATGTCATTCCTGGTGTGAATTCATAATCGCCTGCCTTGAACTGACTGCCCTGGCTGTTCATTTTCAGATACAGCCTGAATGCAGTCGCATTCCGGATCAATCCTTTCTCTTCCAGCTGATCGGCCAGCACCTCGCTGGACGTCCCCTGTTCAAGTGTATAAGCAACCGGCTGCTCTGACGCATCCGTTGGCTGCATCGCACGCCAGCCGTATACTGCTATTCCCACAACAATAATGATAACGATCAAAAACAGACAACCTAATCTTCCAGCCCGCCTACGCAATGGATATAACATCTCCTTTTACAGCCAAAAAGAGCGGAAAGATTCCGCTCTTTTCAGGTAAGTACATGAGTTGAGCACTTGTCAGGACTACGTGCTGTAACCAGCCGTGATTAATCTTCAAACGGTAATGTCAGTTCGTCATACAGCTCGGCTACATCTTCCCATTCATCGTCGTCATCGATCGTTACCAGCTCCGGACGTCCTTCAGTGGAGTCGATAATTTTGAGAATCTCAACTTCATCCTCCGGCAGACCTGTATCTTTTTGCAGTACAGCATAAGCACCGGTCTCCGTCTCAAACTCGCTGATCAGACGATAAACTGTTGTCTGGCCCTGATCATCGGTCAATTCGATCAGCACACCATAGGCTTCCAGCAGTCTTGTTGTTAACTTGACGCTACTCGCAGAAAGATCGCTCATCGGTTTATTCACCATCCAATTCAGCAACTAATGTATTAAACGTTTCTTCAACAATCTGCCATTCCGCTTCATCTTCGATGATGTAGAGTTTCAGATCGTCTTCTTCTTCTTCATAACGGAACGCATATACTTCATCGGTATCGTCCTCTGTGGCTTCCATAGGCACGACCATCATATATTTGGCGTCCGAACCGTCGACTTCGAATTTCATGATGACTTCAAATTCCTCTTCATTACCCTCATCATCAGGAATGTAAATAATTTCTGGTTCGTCCTCAAGCAAATTTTGATCCTTCGCCATATTAACCACCCTCACCTTTTACTTTTAGAATCCAAGTAATTTTGTAGTATCAAGCTTGCGGCCATCTTGTCGACGACCTGCTTGCGTTTCTTGCGACTTACATCAGCCTCAATCAATGTGCGCTCGGCTGACATTGTTGTAAGCCTCTCATCCCATAGGTGAACAGGCAGCTGCACAGATTCCCGAAGATGTTCTGCAAAATCGACACATAATTGACCACGTGGACCAATGGAGCCGTTCATATTTTTGGGAAGTCCGACGACGATCTCCCCGATCTCGTATTCACGGATCAGTTCGGCGATTCGTTCGTCCACGTCAGGATTGCGCTGACGGTCGATAACTTCGACTCCTTGAGCGGTCCAGCCGAATGCGTCACTGACAGCGACACCGATCCGGCGGTCTCCGTAATCCAGTCCTAATATTTTCATTGCTTACGCTCCGCTTCTACCGATGACTGGCCAGGTAGGAACGGACCAGTTCTTCTATTAATTCATCCCGCTCTTTTTTTCCGATCAGGCTGCGCGCATTGTTATGACGGGGAATATAGGCGGGGTCCCCCGAAATGAGATAGCCAACAATCTGATTGATCGGATTGTATTCCTTCTCGACCAGTGCATCGTACACGGTGAGTAGTATTTCCTGTGAGGAGGTCTCCTGCTCATCACCCTTCACACTAAACTTGACCGTTTTGTCCATGGAGTCCACTCGCTGACACCTCGCTTTTCGGAAAAAGTGTTTGCTCACACGCTTCCTCAAAATGGAATCCCCTGATGTTCATGTTGATTCTTTCTCATCATAACACATCAAGGGATATACAAGAAATATTTACGCTAAAACAAATCAAAAAGTTACAATTTTTTAAAAAGTCTGGGTGGGGAATTCCAGGCGTTATGTGCAGCAAGCGCTGCGGAAAGGGATAGGGCACGTCCTCAGGTGGAGCACAGGAATCTTTGGAGTAGGTGGAAATGAAGATTCCTGTGCTCCAATGTCGTCCTTTGCCCTATTCCCTTGCCTCCGCTCTGTGCTTGTTTCATACATCCCACGTCTGATCTCCAAACCGATTTTTAAATTGAATTGTGGGTGGAGTACGCAAAATGAGCAAAAGTAATAGTTAGTTTTGATCCTGAAGCTTACAAATTATACCGATGCAACGTGTTTCTTGGCTGCTTCGATAGCTTCGTTTAGCTTGGATGCGTCTTTACCGCCGGCTTGGGCCATATCCGGACGTCCGCCGCCACCGCCGCCGCAGATGGCTGCGACTTCTTTGACGAGTTTGCCGGCATGCAATCCGCGGTCGATACCGGATTTTGGTACGACGACGACAAAGTTTACTTTATCATCGATCGCTGCACCCAGTACGAGTACGGCTTCCGGCAGTTTGCCTTTGAGTTCATCGGCCAGACCGCGCAGAGCGTCCATACTGGATACGTGTACTTCGGTCGCCAGCAGCTGGGTATCACCGATCATTTCGGCTTTATCTGTCAATTGTCCCGCTTCGATCAGGCTCAGCTTGCTTTGCAGGGATTCGTTCTCACGGCTCAGCTCGCGCAGCTGCTGATTCAGCGCTTCTACACGTTTTGGTACGTCATGTACATTGGATTTCAGCTGCACAGCGGCCTGCTTGAGCAGATCCAGCTGGCTGTCCAGGAACATGTAAGCCAGACGTCCGGTTACCGCTTCGATCCGGCGTACGCCTGAACCGATACCGCTCTCGGATACGATTTTGAACAGACCGATCTGGGACGTATTCAGCACGTGGCAGCCGCCGCACAGCTCGATGCTGTAATCGCCGATTTTGACCACGCGTACGATATCGCCGTATTTCTCGCCGAACAGTGCCATTGCGCCCAGTTCTTTGGCTTCGTCAATACCCATGTAGTTGATTTCCACATCGAGTGCTTTCCAGATTTCCTGGTTGACACGGCGTTCCACATCTGCCAGTTCTTCCGGTGTGATGCTGCTGAAGTGGGAGAAGTCAAAGCGCAGACGTTCTGCTTCGACCAGGGAACCTGCCTGGTTCGCATGGTTGCCAAGCACTTCCTTGAGCGCTTTGTGCATCAGGTGAGTCGCGGTATGGTTTTTGATAATGTCATTACGGTTCGGTGCATCGACCTGGGCGGTAACGACATCACCGACAGCCAGTTCGCCGGAGCTTACGGTTACAATATGAACCGACTGTCCGCGTGGTGCCTTGAACAGTGTTTCAACCGAAGCCTCCACCTTGTCGCTGATCAGCAGACCCAGATCGCTCACCTGGCCGCCGCTCTCTGCGTAGAAAGGTGTCACATCCAGAACGACTTGTACCGATTCGCCTGCGCCTGCATTTTCCACAAAAGCATCGTCCTTGATAATCGCTGCCACTGTGGATTGTACAGTCAGCTGCTCGTAGCCGATAAATTCGCTCTTGCCTTCAAAGTCGGACAGTACGCCGCCCTGTACTTTCATGCTGCCGCTGTCCTGACGGGCTGCACGTGCACGGGTACGCTGCTCTTGCATCGATGCATCGAATCCTTCACGGTCAACGGTCAATCCGTTCTCCAGTGCATAGTCTTCGGTCAGATCGAACGGGAAACCATACGTATCGTACAGTTTGAATGCATCGGCACCGCTGATCACGTTCTGTCCCTGCTGCTTGGCCTGCTCAGCCAGTTCAGCCAGAATATTCAGACCGTCAGACAGCGTCTCGTGGAAGCGCTCTTCCTCGGTACGGATGATTTTCTCGATATATTCACGCTGCTCAACAACGGTTGGATAGTACATACCCATCACATCGCCAACCGTTTTTACGAGGCTGAACAGGAATGGCTTGTCCAGACCGATTACTTTTCCGTAACGAACCGCACGGCGCAGCAGACGGCGGATGACATAACCGCGTCCTTCATTGGAAGGCAGTACGCCATCACCAACAGCGAAAGTTACCGTACGCATATGGTCCGCAATGACTTTGAGTGCGACATCGGTCTCTTCATTTTGCTTGTAGGTTACGCCTGCGATTTGAGCCGTTTCCTGGATCATCGGCTGGAACAGGTCGGTGTCGAAGTTGGAATCCACGTTCTGGATAATGGATGCAAAACGCTCCAGACCTGCACCTGTATCGATATTTTTGTTAGGCAGCGGAGTGTAGCTGCCGTCTTTGTTATGGTTAAACTGGGAGAATACGAGGTTCCATACTTCCAGGAAACGCTCATTCTCGCCGCCCGGGTACATTTCCGGATCATTCGGGTCCAGCTTGCCGTAGGCATCGCCACGATCGTAGAAAATCTCGGTACACGGTCCGCAAGGGCCTTCACCAATATCCCAGAAGTTGTCTTCCAGCTTGATGATGCGCTCTGCAGGCAGACCGATCTTCTCGTTCCACAGTTTGAATGCTTCTTCGTCTTCCGGGTATACGGTTACGGACAGGCGTTCCGGATCAAAGCCGATCCATTCTTTGCCTGTCAGGAACTCCCATGCCCAGGTAATGGCTTCTTCCTTGAAATAATCGCCAATGGAGAAGTTACCCAGCATTTCGAAAAACGTATGGTGACGGCGAGTTTTGCCGACGTTTTCAATATCATTGGTACGAATACATTTCTGCGAGTTGGTAATACGCGGATTTTCCGGTTTGACACGACCGTCAAAATACGCTTTCAGCGGAGCCATACCTGCATTGATCCACAGCAGGGACGGGTCATTATTGGGCACGAGCGGTGCGCTGGGCTCGACGTTATGTCCTTTGCTTTCAAAAAAAGCGAGCCATTTGGAACGAATTTCACTTGCTTTCATAAGTAATGAGCCTCCTTGGGGTATGGACAGCATTTCGCAAAATGCTATGTAACAGCCTTAAAATCTAAAAAACGCCCCTGTCAAAGATCAGGGACGGTATTCTTGTATTCCGTACAGCGGTTTATCCCTGCAACCCTTTTTTATTATGCAAAGGCTGGTGAACAACAGGCATTAACCCACTGTATATCCAAATCACACAAATTACTGGCATTATCCGGGATTTCACGGCTTTTCAACAACCTATATCAGTATATCCAGCGTGCGAAAGTCTGTCAATCGTACAGCGCACAGCTGCTCCTCTGGTGATGGTGATTCGTGTCTGTCCGCCATCCATGCTGCAAAAAGGCCTCCGGCCGATCCACTGTACATCATTATTGAGGTACGCGATCTGCCGGGGCCTCTGTCATCAGCCTGCTGCTATATAAAGGGTATGTATTCTGCTAAGACTGTATGGTTACCGACCAACACCTGTACATACCATCATGTGTAAATGTTCACGAGGACATCTGCACATGGGCAGATGCAGCCACCGGCTTCTCGATGAACAAATCGTCCAGCGAACTGAGCGTGCCATCCTCTTCCACCTGATACACTGACATTTTACCGCCATTAACGGTCAGTTCAATGAAGCAGCCCCAGCAATAAAACTGATGGGAGCCGATCTTGCCGATATCTTTGGAACTGCAGTTTGGACATTTCACTCCGCGCTCACCCTATCCGTCTAAAAGTTTGGGCAGTTGACCCATCCTTTGACGCTTGTCCTGATCTTCTCACACCGCAAAATACAAAGGTATCCTGTGTCTGCTTTAATTAATCAGAATTAACCGTCGATACAGCATCAACTGCAAATCAAAGGCATTCCTCCAGCCGCTGATCACTGGCCATCGGCGCCATTATGGCGCTTTCACCAAAAGTGATCTGACTGCTGACAGGGAGCCATTTTCTGCCGCCAATTAAATCCGAGATAAAACCGTCACTGATTTCGATCCCGGTAATGCTTTTACCCAGTTCCGGATTAAAGTAAACATCCGAGACATACCCCAGTCTGGCACCATCGCTGGTCAGAACGGGCATATCCTTGATTTTGTTGTCTCCAAGAAGAAATGTATGCTTAATATCGTCAGCCGCCACCTGGCGCACTGCCTGTTGATTACGAATCATAATAGCGTCCTCGCCATAGGAGACAATATCTTCCCATATGACCGTACGGACCTGCAGTGAAAATAAACCCTTGCCTTCCAGTTCAAATCCCTGGACAGACCAGTCTTCCCCTAAGATGAAATCATGAATTTTGCCAAGCTGTTTGCCATCCTCAATATCAAATACGGCAAGCCCGATCATTCCTTGCATCTTCAACACTGGCAGGACCTCCTTATCGCACAAATTGCGCAGGTACGGAAATGCATTCCTTCCTGCCCGGCTGTTGGCGTCGTCTGACCTCTTCCCTCCCTTAGTCACCATACAGGGGAGCCCTGATCATCATCTACGTACGCGTTTCAAAATGGTTGCAATTTTATGAGCGGTGCGCTCTATTTCTTCCCTAGTATTACCCAATCCAAAGCTGAAGCGAATCGCCGAATGCAGTACATTTTCAGGAAGCTGCATTGCCTGGAGCACATGGGAGATTTCCAGTGAGCCGGAAGTGCAGGCCGATCCGCTCGCTGCGGCAATATGCTCCATATCCAGGTTCATCAGCATTGTCTCGCTGGTCACGCCGGGGAAGCTGATATTTAGAATGTGCGGCAGGGAACCTGATAGCGGTGTGTTGACCACAAATGCATCGGCGCCCGCTTCCTGCTTCAGGGTGTCGATCATAAGCTGACGCAGCCCGGTGAGCTGCTCCATGCGGCCTTCCAGCTGCTCTGTCGCCAGCTCCACCGCTTTGCCGAATCCGGCGATTCCGGCCAGATTCTCCGTACCGGCGCGGCGCTTGCGTTCCTGCAGTCCGCCATGCAGCAGCGGCTCCAGCTTGGTGCCCTGGCGTACATATAATGCGCCGATTCCCTGCGGACCATTGATTTTGTGGGAGGAGAAGCTGATCAGATCGACCGGCAGCTCGCTGCAGTGGATCGGTACAGCACCCAGTGCCTGAACCGCATCGGTGTGAAATACGACGCCGTGCTGCTGTGCGATCATGCCGATCTCGTGGATTGGCTGCAGAGTGCCGACTTCGTTATTGCCAAACATAATGCTGATCAGAATCGTATCCGGGCGAATAGCCGCCTGTACGTCTTCGGGATTCACGCGTCCTGTGGCATCCACCGGCAGATAGGTTACTTCATAACCGCGGCTCTCGAGCGCCTCGCAGGCGTGCAGCACGGCATGATGCTCGATCTGTGAAGTGATGATATGGCGGCCTTTTTCCTTGAGCGCTTCGGCGGTTCCGAACAGTGCCATATTGTCGCTCTCGGTGCCGCCAGCGGTGAAGACCAGTTCATTCGGATGACAGCCGAGAGAGGCAGCGATACTGTCACGCGCATTGCTCACGATCCGCTTGGCCGCACGTCCAAAGGAATGCACACTGGACGCATTGCCGTGAGTACCGGTCATTACCTGCATCATCGCCTCCGCTACCTGTGGATGAACCGGCGTGGATGCCGCATGGTCAAGATAAATGGATTTCATAATAGAGTCACCTGAACTTTCATGGGAATGGGAGATATGGACAGACATTTCAATATATATCAATTCAATAAATAGTCATCTGGATAGTTAGCAGCACAACGACAAAAAACGGAAGGGGCGGCTCTTCTGCCAATGTACCCTTCCGCGATCCGTTATGCTACTGCTGCCGGATGCACGAAAGCGGCTATGAATCAGCGCTCCGGTGCATCCGGCAGGGTATGTCGTTACCGGTCAGGATATGACTGGCTTTAGATGTAGAACATGTAGTTGTCTTCCTGTCCCTGCTCACGATAGCTGATCAGGTCCTGGAGGGTCGTGGAATCGATCACTCCCGCGATCGCATCCCGGATCTGCATCCACAGATGGCGCTTGGCCGCTACATCCTCATCGGTAAAGTCGACGACGGAGATGGGTCCTTCCAGTACGCGGATGACCTCGCCTGCCGTGATCTGTTCCGGTTCGCGGGACAGAATATAGCCGCCGTAGGCACCGCGGATACTTTTGACCAGACCGGCATTGCGCAGCGGTGCGATCAATTGCTCCAGATAGTGCTCGGACAGCTGGTTTTTCTCGGCGATGCTTTTGAGGGAAGTCGGTCCTTCGCCAAAGCGGCCGGCCAGCTCCATCATAATTGTCAGACCATAACGTCCTTTGGTTGAAATTTTCATAAAAACACCTCATCTTTGATTTGACCAAAATCACGAAAGATTATTGCTTTATTTAGTAATAGGAATTATAATTAGCAGTTGCATATCCGTTACGCACTTTCAATAATTCAGTGTATTCCGATCTTTATTCTTAACCATCGTAACATAGATATGCAGGGTATGGGAAATAATTCATTATTCGAGGTTTAACGACATATAGAGCTGTCCGGGAGACAGCCGAATTCTTTTATCAGGGAAGTGATCAGCCATGACCAAAGCAATATCAGACACACGTGTTGTCGTCGGCATGTCCGGCGGTGTGGATTCTTCCGTCACCGCGCTGCTGCTCAAGGAGCAGGGTTACGACGTAATCGGCATTTTTATGAAAAACTGGGATGACACCGACGAGTTCGGCAATTGTACCGCCGAGGATGATGCGGAAGACGTACGCCGCGTATGCGAGCAGATCGGCATTCCCTATTATACGGTGAATTTTGAAAAAGAATACTTTGATAAAGTATTCTCCTACTTCCTCGATGAGTACAAGCGCGGACGGACGCCGAATCCGGACGTCATGTGCAACCGTGAAATCAAGTTCGGGGAATTCCTGAACAAGGCACTCGATTTGGGTGCGGATTATGTGGCCACAGGTCACTATGCGCGTGTCATTGAAGAAGACGGACAGTACAAACTGCTCCGCGGCGTAGACAACAACAAGGATCAAACGTACTTCCTCAATGCACTCAGCCAGCAGCAGCTGTCCAAAGCGATGTTCCCGATCGGCCATCTGCCGAAGCCGGAAGTACGCCGGATCGCTGCCGAAGCCAATCTGTACACAGCCAAGAAAAAAGACAGCACCGGTGTCTGCTTTATCGGTGAACGCAATTTCCGTGAATTCCTGAGCAACTATCTGCCAGCCAAATCCGGCGAGATGGTCGATATCGCTACCGGCGAAGTCAAAGGCAGACATGACGGCCTGATGTACTATACGCTCGGACAGCGCCAGGGACTCGGTATCGGCGGTTCCGGCAACGGTAACCCATGGTTCGTCGCCGATAAGGATCTGGAGAAAAATATCCTTTACGTCGTACAGGGCGATGCTCATCCAAGTCTCTACTCGACCGGCCTGATCGCTTCCGGTGTCAACTGGATCGACGGAACGGTTCCGGCAGCAGGCACAACCGTAAAATGCACCGCCAAGTTCCGCTATCGTCAGCCGGACCAGGGTGTAACACTGACCTGGCAGGAAGACGGTAATGTGCATGTACAATTCGATGTACAGCAAAAAGCCATTACACCGGGACAGGCTGTTGTTTTTTATGACAGTGAGACCTGCCTTGGCGGCGGTACGATTGATGTCGTTGAGAAAGTGCCTTATGAGGCATTGGTATAATTTTTCTATATATCGCTGTTCATCCACTCGAATAGGGCTTGTCAGCGTATAAGTTTATAACCTCATCCATTTTCTTCCTATTTTATCGTTTGGCATGGTAACAGACCGTGTAAAAACACAATAGGGAGAATGATGGTTGATGGTTGACGGTTGATCAGAATGAGCTTTATGCATATGCTTTGAATATACAGCGCTCCCTGCTGATAAGGTCTCTGGCTTTAGAGACCTGCACAGGGGCGCTTTTTTTATTCTCCGCTTCTCTTATTTAGAGGCAACTTTTAGTTCCAGCCTGTTAAAGGCTGTTTTTAAGAGACCGCTTCATAATCTCGTCTTTGCGCATATTTCCATCTTTTTTTGTAAAAGTATGCCAGACATCGCTTGTTCTGCTGCCATGTCCTCTCCCTTCCGGTTCACCCGCATTTGTTCTCATCTTCAGTATTTTATCTACAGGAGGAGTCCTACTATGCCCAGTGCTACGATTTGTGCGATGCAAGGAAGAGAAATATTCGATTCACGCGGTAATCCTACACTTGAGGTTGACGTGCTGCTTGGTGATGGCACTTGGGGCAGAGCGGCTGTGCCGTCCGGTGCGTCCACCGGTGAACATGAAGCGGTCGAGCTGCGCGACGGAGGCAAACGGCTGGGCGGCAAAGGGGTACGCCAGGCGGTTCAGCATGTCAATGAGACTCTGTCCGAAGCGCTCAAAGGACACTCACCATTCGATCAGGCTGCCGTTGATCAGGTGATGATTGAGCTGGATGGCACACCGAACAAATCCAGACTCGGCGCCAATACGATTCTGGGCGTATCGATGGCGGTATGCCGTGCGGCGGCGCAATCGCAGCGAATGCCTCTTTACCGGTATCTGGGCGGCGTAGACAGTGAGCTGCCGCTGCCTTTTTTCAATATTATTAATGGCGGCAAGCACGCAGAGACAGGCATTGCGATGCAGGAATTTATGATTACACCGGTAGGTTCCACGCATTTCCGGGAAGGGATGGAACGGGTGGTGGAGACGTATCATATGCTCGGTTCGCTGCTGTCTGCCCGCGGCTTGGCTACTTCTGTCGGCGACGAAGGCGGATTCGCGCCACAGCTCGGCTCCAGCGAAGAAGCGATCAAGCTGATGGTCGAAGCGATTGAACAGGCCGGTTATGAGCCCGGCAAGGAGATCGCGATTGCGCTGGACCCGGCAGCCAGTGAATTTTACCGGGATGGAGTCTATCATTTTGAAGGGAATCAATGGGACAGCGGCCAGATGAGCGATTATTATGAGCAGCTGATTGGCAGCTATCCGATTATCTCTATCGAAGACGGCATGTCGGAAAAAGATGAGACCGGATGGCAGAACATGACCCAGCGGCTCGGACAAAGGGTTCAGCTGGTGGGAGATGATATTTTCGTGACCAATCCGGCGATTTTCCGTGAAGGTATCCGCAAGCATATTGGCAACTGCATTCTCATCAAGCCCAATCAGATCGGCACCGTATCCCAGTCCATGGAAGCGATCAAAATGGCCCGGATGGCCGGTTACACGACAATGATCTCCCACCGCTCCGGCGAGACGGAAGATACATTTATCGCCGACTTTGCGACCGGCATGAGTGCAGGCCAGGTTAAGACCGGCGCGGTTGCCCGTACCGAGGGAGTAGCCAAGTATAACCAGTTTCTGCGGATTGAAGAAGAGCTGAGCAAGTATGCTCGGATGGCTCCTTTTGTCTATCCGGGGCAGTAAGCGGCAAGGATACAGGTGAGATGATCCGACCAGATCGTCTTGCTGCAATCCTATTCCCTTTAATACGAACAACAGCTTCCTCTCCCGGCAGGAATGAGGAAGCTGTTTTGTGATGTGTGCTGTGATGCCTGAACGACTCCACCTTTTATAAATATAGATGACCAAGCATAAGCCCCAGACCCGCCAGCACAATGCCGCATACATAGGACAGGCTCAGATAGCTGAACAGGGTCGCATGTTTCTGCTGTAAATGCAGTTCAATATTTTCCAGCTTGAACGTGGAAAAGGTGGTAAAGCTGCCCATGAATCCGGTACCGATCAGCAGCTGGATATGCTGCTCTGCTCCCGAACCGACCAGCAGCCCGAGCAGAAACGAACCTGTACTGTTAATCAGAAATGTCGCCAGCGGGAAATCCATCGGCCATCTGCGCTTCATCCAGTTGGACAAAAGCAGCCGCGCCAGCACACCCAATACCGCTCCACCCGCAACCAGTAAAATGTTAATGAACATGCGGCGCCTCCCTGCGGGACAGCCATCGTTCGCTCAGGTAAAACCCAAGCCGTGAAGCCAAGAGTCCGCCCAGCAGACTGGCGATCATATACAGCGCGGCCAGTCCATACCACTGCTTCTCGATCATCTGGATACTCTCCACACTGAACGTCGAAAATGTGGTAAATGAACCGACAAATCCGGTGCCCATCGCAGTAATCAACATCGGTGAAAACTGCGGCAGCCGGGACAGATACTTCATAATCACTGCCAGCAAAAAGCATCCTGCCAGATTGATCACCAGCGTCGCCACCGGAAAGCCATGATTCGGGATCAGCACACTAACCAGATAGCGACATACCGCTCCGAGTACGCCAAATACAGCTACAAGTACATACAGCATCATCCATTCCCCTTTTCCATAAAAAATGACTCCTACCTGAACAGAACCGGCTCACATCGCGGCTCAACAGGTAGGAGTCATCAGCTGATTGAAATTACAGCGGTTAACGGTGAACTCCATCACCGATTCAGTTATTTACAATATAGCTCATTCCATGATGAGTGTAAACGCCAATGTGGTCTCCCCATCATCGGTGAGCTCTGCTGCTGTATGCCTGTATGCCTGTATGCCTGTATGCCTGTATGCCTGTATGCCTGTATGCCTGTATGCCTGTATGCCTGTATGCCTGTATGCCTGTATAAAATGGTCCCATCGGATTCGGGGGCAATCCTATTAACAGGTATCCGAGACGAATACCGGCAATACAGCAGATAGCGCAATCATACAGCCAGACAGTCAGACCTATGTGGTTCCCCGTCGCCGTTCCTGATTGATCCGGATTTTGGATTCATTGCCCTGATCGGTGGCTTTGTAGAATACACGGCGGGCCAGATTTTTGGGCAGATACTCCTGATCCACATAGTGATTGGGGAAGTTATGCGGATATTTATAACCTTCATGGCCGAGCTGGGCGGAGCCTTTGTAATGGGTATCGCGCAGATGCAGCGGCACCTCGGCAGACTTGATCTCGTCCATCGCGGACATGGCCCGGGAGATGGCGGTATAGACGGCATTGGACTTGGGACTCTCGACCGCAAACAGAATCGCCTGCGCAATATTCAGTTTGGCTTCCGGCCAGCCGTTCGTCCGGTACGCATCCAGTGCGCCGAGTGCCTGTACCATCGCCTGCGGGTTGGCAAGACCGATATCCTCGCTGCTGGCCGCGATCAGGCGGCGGATAAAGGTCATCGGGTCCATGCCCAGCTTCTCGACCGCATACAGGAACCAGAACAGCGCTGCATCACTGGACCCGCGGATACTTTTATGAAAAGCGGACAATACGTCATACTGGGTCGATTCATCCGCTCGCACGGTAGGACGACGGATCGACTCCTCCGCCACCTCCAGCGTGAGATGAATGGTACCGTCTGCTTCGGGCGGCGTAGTCAATGCGGCCAGCTCCAGTGCATTCAGGGCGCGGCGGATATCACCGTTGGCCATTGAAGCGATGTGCTCCAGCGCCGCATCATCCACCTGCAGCTTCATAAAGCCCAGACCTTTCTGCTCGTCTGCCAGTGCACGACGCATGGCAATCAGCGAGTGTTCCTTGGTCAGCGGCTGCAGCTGGAACAGTGTTGAGCGGCTCATAAGGGCGCCATTGACATAATGAAACGGATTCTCGGTCGTCGCCCCGATAAAAATAATTGTGCCTTTCTCGACCGCCGGCAGCAGCGCGTCCTGACGGGAGCTGTTGAACCGGTGTACCTCATCCAGAAACAGAATCGTCTTGGTGCCATACAGCGACTTGTTCGTCTGGGCACGTTCGATCACTTCACGGACTTCCTTGACGGTGGCATCCACGGCGTTGAGACGGACAAATTCCCCCTGGGTATGCTTGGAAATGATATGCGCCAGCGTCGTTTTACCGCATCCGGGCGGGCCATACAGGATAATCGAGGTGACCTGATCTGCCTGAATCGCCCGGCGCAGCAGCTTGCCTGGTCCGACAATCTCTTCCTGGCCGATATATTCATCGAGCGACTGCGGACGCATCCGGTCTGCGAGCACGCCCATACCGTCTGCGCCGGCATTGGTATTCTCGTTAAAGGAGAACAAATCCATAAAGGGGTCACATCCTGTCTTTGATTTAGTGGTGTATATAATTCAATCGCTCCAGGAAGAGGTTCCATCACGACCTCCGGTTAAGAATGGGAATCCTGAACAACCGCTCGCAGCGGTCAATCTCCCTTCTTAAAGGTCGGTCTAAGATGAAATTCTTTTCCCTGCGCTATGTGCTTGGATATACGTTGTGGGTAGGAATGTAGTGAAATCACTCTCAAAGCTACTTTCAGAATGACTTTCTTTCAGTTAAATTCTGCATCGTTGACATTCACATCGCAGCTATACGGATTAGCCTTCAACCTATATATTTTACCACTGAAGCGCATAAATGAAAAAGAAGAGGCTCCAGTGGGAACTGGAACCTCTTGACCGACAAGCCCGGGTAGAGAAATAGTGTAAAGACTGATCTGTATTGCAGATTATTCTGTTGCTGCGTCGTCAGCTTCGGCAGTGACATAATCCGGCAGCTCTTCTCCGTGCAGCAGCCACAGTTCGTGCAGGGCACGTGTGCAACCGACGTAGAGCAGCTTGGCATCCCAGGAGTCGCTTCGGTAATGGTCAGTGTCCACATCGGTGACGATGACAGCGTCGAACTCCAGTCCTTTGGACAGGTAGACCGGCAGGATGGAATGGCCGCCCTGGTACGTCGCTTTGCCTCCGTCGATCAGGTGGATGTCCAGACCGGCGGCGGTCAGCTGTTCATGCAGCTCCCGTGCTTCGCGTAATGTGCGCGTCAGGATCGCTGTAGTGCGATATTCCTTGGCCTGCAGCTGCTGCCAGTGCTCGATCACGACATCGGTTCGGTTATCAACCGGGCAAGGCAGAAGACGGACCGGATCACCGCTGCGGAAGACTGGTACAGCCGTAATGCCGTTGCGTACCCCGCGCTCCAGAATAATATTGGCAAATTCGATAATCTCCATCGTCGACCGGTAGCTTCGGGTTAACGGGAAATAATCGGTATTTTCCGCCGGGAACAGACTGCTCATTTCTTCCCAGGCATGAACGCCACGGTAGGCATGAATGCCCTGGGACAGGTCGCCCAGAATGGTAAAGGAACTGCCGCGTACGTATTGATTGAGCAGTGCCACATGAAACGGCGAGAAGTCCTGCGCTTCATCGATGACCACATGGTCGAACCGGCGGCTGCCGTCCATTTCGTTCAGCAGGGTATGAATATAGACGAGCGCCGGCAGATCCTCATCGGTAATCCGGTCTTTTTTGAGCTCGGCCGATACGCTTTTGAGGATAGGCGCCGGAATCTGCTCCCACACTACAGCGAGGCTGTCTGCATTGCCGGTGATTTTGCCGGTTTTGAACAGCTGCTTGTAGAGAGCCAGCGGTTCATATTTCGGCCATTTGTTGGCATAGGATTTCTCGCGCTGTCCCGCTTTTTTCTTGCGCTCCTTGCGGATCGCTTCCGAGGGAGCTTTTTTGAGCTTCATTTCGACCCAGCGATGAATACGGGCGATGACCCGTTCCTTGCGCTTGGCGAGCGGATAGTGACGGTATTCATTGCTGAACCAGTCCATAATCTCGGCCCGGGTCAGTACGGCGCCATCCCATGGGCTGAAGTCCATATCCGGTACAGCGGTATTTTCCAGCAGCTCGACAAACTGCCGCACCAGCTGCATAAAGGCAATCGATCCCTTCAACCGGGAAGGCGTCTCTTCGCTGACTTCTGGCCGATCCGGTGATTCGAACCAGTATTCATACGTCTCCGAGGCAGGCACGAGCCGGATATCGCTCTCCAGAATGCTCTGTGCCCAGTCGGCAAATGTACTCTGTTGGATATCGCC
This sequence comes from Paenibacillus wulumuqiensis, assembly GCF_000971965.1. GTDB lineage: Bacteria > Bacillota > Bacilli > Paenibacillales > Paenibacillaceae > Saccharibacillus > Saccharibacillus wulumuqiensis. Next base: position 104,791 of record NZ_KQ040794.1, on the reverse strand, counting down.
GACACCCAGCTCCGGCAGCACTTCCGAGATATAATCGAGGAACATATTATTCGGTGCAAAAATAATCATTTTCTCTGCGGATACCTGCTCCTGATACTGATACAGCAGGAAGGCGAGCCGGTGCAGGGCAACCGTCGTCTTGCCGCTGCCGGCAACGCCCTGGATGACCAGTGCGGTATTTTTGACCGCCCGGATGATCCGGTCCTGCTCTGCCTGAATCGTGGAGACGATATCCCGCAGTTTGTTGTCTTTATTTTCTCCCAGTCGGTAGACGAGGAATTCATCGGTAACGACAGGCTCGGTGCTCTCCCGGTCGTATGTATCCGCGAGCCGCTCCAGCAGCCGCTGACGGATCACAATATTGCGCTTCAGATAGACAAGGCCCTGAATCAGCCCTTCCGGAGATTCATACTCCGCCATCTCTTCCCCGCCGGTAAAGGAATAAAACAGGCTGGCAATCGGTGCGCGCCAGTCCACGACGAGCGGCTGGTCATCAATCTCCGATTTGCCGACGCCTACTTTGCCGATATAGAGCGGCTGACGTGCACCGCTGCCATTTTCCGCAAAATCAAGCCGTCCAAAATAAGGTTCACGTGCGCTTTTTGCCAGAGTCTGACGCTGCTGTTCACGACCGGCTTCCAGTACCTGTTCGGTAAAGTCGTGTCCGGTATAGACGGGAAATTGCCGCAGCCTGTTCAGCTGTGCATCGACCTCATCCAGTGTGTGCTGCAGCTTGTCCTTCTCTTCTTGATAGGCACTTTGAAAATCCTTTTCCAATTTCAGTTACCTCCTAAGAATTGCTTTAGTCTCTTTGTCCGGCAATAACAAGCAAAGAGCACACCAGGCATCCCCACAGCCGATATGGCGAGGTTCTGCCTGATGTACTCTTGTATGTTAGCGCTTCTGTTTATAGTTTTTACCATGAACAAAGGAATTTTAATATATCACAGCAAGAATGGAAATGCCAGCAGAAATACGCATCAACCGGCGTTTCCTGGGCATTCCCTCATTCGGTACACTGCCTGTTTATCCCTACAGCAGTGCATTCACGACAAAGTTGGCCAGGAACAGCACAGCAATTCCATACAGAATCTTCGGCACTTCCCTGCCTTTGCCCTGTGCCAGCTTGACGATCGGATAGGCGATAAACCCAAACGCCATGCCATCCACAATGCTGTACGTGAACGGAATCATGACGATGATCAGAAACGCAGGGAACGATTCGGCAAAATTGCTGAACTTGATCTCCTGAATCGCCTGGGTCATCATCGCCCCGATCACGATCAGCACCGGTGCCAGCGCACTGTCGGGAATATAGCCAAGCCATGGGATAAAGAAAAATGTCGCTCCGAACAGTACCGCCGTAATCAGCGGCGTGATGCCTGTGCGTCCACCGGCTGCGATACCGGCAGTCGATTCGGCAGCCGCCACCGTCGGACTGGAGCCGATCACACCGGCCAGAATGTTGGAGATGGACAGTGCCCGCAGGCTGCCCTTGAACGTCTCCGGACGCTTGGCCATATCGGTCTGCGCACCGATCAGGCCGATATTTTCAAATACAAGAATCAGCAGCAGCAGGAACACCGCGATCCAGAACGGCAGACGTACCAATCCCTCCAGCGTAAAGGCGCCAAATACCGATGAATACGCCGACAGTACACTGCCTTCACCAATATCGGCAGCACTGCCGACACCGAGCAGATGCGCCATAATCGTTCCGAACAGAATACTGATCAGCAGCCCGCCCGGCACATTGCGGATCACGAGCACTACAGCGACCACCAGTGTAAGACAGGAGACGATGACCGGCGGGTCATTAAAATGACCGATGGCGACAAATGTCGTCTGGTGAGCAATCACAATCCCACTTTTTTGCAGACCGACAAAGGTCAGGAACAGCCCGATCCCAACCGTGATGCCCAGCTGCAGAATCGCCGGTATCGCCTGGCTGATAATCCGGTGCAGCGAAGTAAACGCAACCACCGCAAACAGCAGGCCAGATACCGTAACGACCATCAGTGCTTCCTGCCAGCTGAGTCCCATCGACCTTACAAGCGTATAGGTGAAAAAGGCATTGACCCCCATGCCCGGCACGACGATAATCGGCGACTTGCCGAGAAAGGCAATCACCAGACAGCTGACGATGGAAATGAGCAGCGTCGCCGCCATTCCCGCCTTGAGCGGTATACCCGCGTCAGACAGAATCGTGGCATTGACTAGCACGATATAGACGACGGCAAAATAAGCTACCACACCGGCCAGTATTTCTTTACGCAGCACATCACGATCCGGCATAAAGCCCAGCATCCGCTGTAACTTCTCACGCATCATATAACTCCCTCTCTCTTATGATTAGCTTCGAATCATTTCCAATCAAAAAGCGTGCCTTCCGCGAATGGACAGGCACGCTTCAATAACCTGGGGCAGCGGACCAATCCGACTACCGGAAAATTAAAATTAAATTTCAATTCCGTGCTTGGCAAGCATCTCTTTGACAACCACACTTACCATAATCAAGCCGGCCACTGGCGGCACAAAAGCATTACTTGCCGGCGGCTGCTGGGCTTTGCGAATTTCCGGTGCATTGTCGGGAACGATCTTCTCGGTCACATCCTGACGCGGCTTTTTCGGCTGCTCGGTGGAGAAAACGACTTTGACCCCTTTATGGATACCATCTTTGCGCAGCTTGGTACGCACGACACGGGCAATCGGGTCCATATGCGTTTTGGAAATGTCGGCAACCTGGAACAGTGTCGGATCCACTTTGTTGGCAGCACCCATGCTGGAGATGATCGGAATTTTGCGTCTCAGGCATTCCTTGATCAGATGCACCTTGTAGATAATCGTATCCGAAGCATCCACCACATAATCCAGATCGTATTTGAACAGCTCCTCATACGTCTCTTCGGTATAAAACATATTGAGCGCGATCGCTTCACATTCCGGATTAATCAGCTTGACCCGATCGACCATCAGATCCGCTTTCTTCTGTCCCACTGTTGTCGTCAGGGCATGAATCTGGCGGTTGATATTGGTAATATCAACGACATCCTTGTCGATCAGAATGATTTTGCCGACACCGGTACGGGCCAGTGCTTCGACGGCGATCGAACCGACGCCGCCGATGCCGAGCACAGCGACGGTGCTATTTTTCATCACTTCAATACCTTCCGGTCCAAAAGCCAGCTCGGTACGTGAAAATTGGTTCAACATCCTTATTCGCTCCTTTCATTTTCTGTACTGTGTTTCGTGCTCTACACAAAACAACTGCTGCAAATGGTGCATCACACCTTTGCAGCAGAAGATGATTCTGGTGATCGTGCTTAATGGGTATTTACCCGCCTCAGTTTTTATCTACCACTGGCTTTGGCGGTGCCAGACGGATATGCAGCTGGTCGAGCTGTGCTCCATCTACCGGTGCCGGAGCGTTCATCAGCAGATCGGTAGCGCTCGCCGTTTTCGGGAAAGCGATCGTCTCACGCAGGTTCGTGCGTCCTGCCAGCAGCATGATCAGACGGTCCAGACCGAAGGCGATACCGCCGTGTGGAGGTGTACCGTATTCGAATGCATCCATCAGATAACCAAACTGTTCGCGTGCCAGTTCCGGTGTGAATCCAAGCATTTCGAACATTTTCTCCTGCAGTTCGCGCTTGTAGATACGCTGGGAACCGCCGCCCACTTCGTAGCCATTCAGAACGATATCGTATGCTTGAGCACGGATTTTGCCTGGATCAGTGTTGAACAGTTCCAGATCTTCTTCGTAAGGACGTGTGAACGGATGGTGTTCAGCCACATAACGTTTGGCGTCTTCGTCGTAACCGAACAGCGGGAAGTCTACGACCCATGCAAATTTGTATACATTGTCATCGATCAGACCCAGATCGCGGCCGATTTTCACACGCATTGCGCCGAGTACATCCGCAACCACCTGTTTGGTATCTGCGGAGAACAGCAGCAGATCGCCTTCTTCGGCATTGGTCGTTTCACGGATTTGCTGGATTTCGCCTTCGCTCAGGAATTTGACGATAGGACCTTTGAATTCGCCATCCTTGATCTGGATCCATGCCAGACCTTTGGCGCCATAACGCTTCGCATACGGCTCCAGGCTGTCGATTTCCTTGCGTGTCCATGTACCGCAGCCTTTGGCGTTCAGTACTTTGACTTCGCCGCCTTTTTCGATTACGGATGCGAATACTTTGGCACCGCTGCCTGCCACGATATGGCTGACATTTACCAGTTCCAGCCCGAAGCGCAGATCGGGTTTGTCCGAACCGTATTTGTCCATCGCTTCCGCATGGGTAATGCGCTGGAACGGTACAGGGATATCCACATTGATCGTTTCCTTGAACAGCTTCACCATCAGCTGCTCCATCATGCCCAGCAGCTCGTCACGATCCATAAAGGCAGTCTCGATATCGACCTGGGTGAATTCCGGCTGACGGTCGGAACGAAGATCCTCATCACGGAAACAACGGGCGATCTGGTAGTAACGCTCCAGTCCGCTCACCATCAGCAGCTGCTTGTAGATCTGCGGAGATTGCGGCAGCGCGTAGAACTCACCTTCATGCACACGGCTTGGTACGAGATAGTCACGGGCACCTTCCGGCGTACTCTTGGTCAGAATCGGTGTCTCCACATCGATAAAGCCGTTCTCGTCCAGGAAGTCGCGGAAAATTTTGGTTGCTTTGGAGCGCAGCATCAGTGTTTTTTGCATTTCTGGACGACGCAGATCCAGATAACGATATTTCAGACGCAGGGATTCGTCCACTTCCACACCATCTTCAATAAAGAATGGAGGTGTCTTCGCTGCGTTCATCACTTCGATTTCGGTAATGCGTACTTCAATATCACCATTTTCCATATTCGGGTTGATCGTCTCTTCTTCGCGGCGTACTACTTCACCTTTGACAGCCAGTACGTATTCACTACGTACACGGTCTGCTACCTGAAGTGCGTCCCCGGAGAATGATGGGTTAAATACGATCTGTACCAATCCGCTGCGGTCGCGCAGATCAATAAACAGTACGCCCCCCAGGTCACGGCGGGTCTGTACCCATCCGTTCAGTGTTACTGTCTCGCCGATGTTCGCAGCGGTCAATTGGCCGCATTTGTGAGTCCTTAACATATTATAGTCTCCTTTAATTATCGATAATGAAGTATATGGATCTATCCTGTACTTTTTTATTTCAGATGGTCAGCAAGCTCATCCAGCTTCACGGTCTGCTGCTCGCCGGTATCCATGCATTTCAGCGCAATCTCGCCCTTGGACAATTCATCGTCACCGAGAATGGCGGTATAACGGGCATGGAAGCGATCAGCCGATTTCATCTGTGCTTTCATTTTGCGTCCGAGGTAATCCCGTTCTGCCGAGAAGCCCAGTGTACGCAGCTTGAACAGCTGGCGAACCGTCTCCTGTTCTGCCGCTTCCCCGAGTCCTACCAGATAGACATCCAGCGGCTTGATCGCCGGGATATCCACACCCTGACTTTCCAGAATCAGCTGCAGACGCTCCAGACCGATACCGAAGCCGATACCCGGCTGTTCCGGGCCGCCCACTTCGGAGACCAGTTTGTTATAACGCCCGCCGCCACCGATCGTATCGATCGCACCGATGCCTTCGGCTTTATACTCAAAGGCGGTGTGTGTGTAATAATCCAGACCACGCACAAGACGTTCATTGACTGTAAATTCCACATCCATCGCTGTCAGATAATCCTGTACCCGCTGGAAGTATGCACGGCTCTCTTCATCCAGGCTGTCCAGAATAGACGGAGCACCGACAAATTTATCCTGATCCACTTTGCAATCGAGCACACGCATCGGGTTGCGTTCCATCCGCTGCTGACAGTCTCTGCACAGCGTATCCTTCATCGGACGCAGGAAGCCAAGCAGCGCTTCGTTGTAGGCCGCACGCGTCTCCGAAGTACCTACCGAGTTGATCTCGACTGTCACGCCCTGCAGCCCCAGTTCCTTGAAAAACTGCAGGCCAAGCGCGATAATCTCCACATCAATCGCTGGATCTACCGAACCGAATGCCTCTACGCCGAACTGGTGGAACTGGCGATAACGTCCTGCCTGCGGACGCTCATAACGGAACATCGGGCCCATATAATACAGCTTGGTCACATCCGGCTCGCCATACAGCTTGTTCTCTGCATAGGCACGTACCACACCGGCTGTTCCTTCCGGACGCAGCGTCATACTGCGGCCGCCTTTATCTTCAAAGGTGTACATTTCCTTTTGTACCACATCCGTTGTCTCGCCTACACCGCGCTGGAACAGCTCGGTTTGTTCAAATAACGGTGTGCGGATCTCCCGGTAATTGAACCGTCTGCACAAATCTCTTGCTTTCTCTTCGACATACTGCCACTTCTCTACCTTGCCCGGCAAGAAGTCCTGTGTGCCTGTCGGTTTTTGAAATGCCATAATCCATCCTCCTTTATTCAACTGATCCAGTGATCTCTCTATGGGAACACAAAAAAGCCCCACGTCACTGTTCATTACAAACAGGGACGAGGGACTGGTTATCTACCATTCACCCGTGGTGCCACCCACATTTCGAATGCAACCGTACTGACGGCACCGCATACTCTGTATCTATCGAATCCTGTGATCATCCGATAGCAAATACAGCGGCAATACGGCATTCCAGGCCATTCCACCAGTATACATTCGCTTCATTAAGCGGTTAACGCCCGCTGACTACGCATGAGGTTACTTGGATTCCAAAAGCGAATTTACCTGATCCATCAGGTAACCGGATACCGACACAACAGCGAGCAGTGTCTGCTCTCCTCGTGCACGCTTTTCCATCTTTCACATCATGTTCTCGGGGAGGTCTTTTCGCACCGTCGTTCAGGGATTCCTTGCAGCCCAGGGGAATGCCTCTCTTTTCCAAAAAGGAACTGTCCGTTATCGGTGGTACTTTTCCCGTCCATGAATCATTCATTTAAACACACAATCATCGACATCTGCTTTGCCAGCAGCAAAGTCAGAACGATGTTATATTTAACGATTTTAATGAACCGCTGTGCTAAAGTCAACACTTTTCATACAAGTTGGCAAATCCTGCTGGCTTCCAAACCATAAAAAAGCAAAGAAAAAACCTGCAGCAACGGGCTGCAGGCCAACATAGTATGTTAAAAGGGGGTCATGGGTTCATTATAGGATATCATTGTTAAAATAAGATGTTTCCTATATTACAGTTCCATTACAATAGGTAAAACCTGTGTAAAGACCTTAGTACAGGAACATCTTCAACAGCAGATGACCATGAACCCATTTCCCTTTTGGGATCATCTATTCAAGCGGCTGTCGACTACTCAAGGATTTCCACGAATGCATTGTTCGTACGCAGCTTTTGCACGACATTTTCTACATCCGATTCCATCACTGTGGCAGACAGTACATATTTCAGATCATCATAGTCCTTGTCTGTTGCGTTGATGGCACTCCATGCATCGGTATCGTCATTATCATGGCTGGCTGCCGAGTCATCGTCAGTCACTTCATTGCGTTTGCCGTCATTGTCGATAATCGCAGTCGGCGGGATAATCGTTCCCGGCCCTGCTCCGCCGGATACACCTGCGGAATTACCTGTAACTCCACCTGCACCTGCATTTAACGGCAGCAGTGGAACCATGACGCGGCTGCCCTGACTGATCTGCTTGTCCAGACGACCGACTTCCAGATTTTTCACATCATAGGTACTGACGGACGTTCTGGCACTTTCTGCCTGATCTTCGGTACGGAAATAAGCCTGAATATGCTTGGTCATAATAATGGCCTCCTTACTGTACGCAGAATTCTCTTCTGCCCAGTATTTATTTGATAGGCTTACGAAAATAAAAGTACATTCTTCTCAGAGACGATCAAAACAATACCTTTTACCACACTTTTAAATTACAGAACTTTCAACAGTTCGCGTACAAATGCAGGCTCGTCATCCGGTGTACGAGACGTGATAAAGTTGCCATCAACGATAGCTTCCCCATCCTTGAATGTTGCTCCCGCATTGATCATATCCACTTTCAGCGGTGGATAAGCAGTGATCGTACGACCTTCCAGCAGGTTGGCACTTGCCAGAATCTGTGGACCGTGGCAGATCGCACCGATGGTTTTCTTGGCATTGTTGATTTCGGTAACAAAGTTCAGTACATTCGGGTCCAGACGCAGCGCTTCCGGTGAAGAACCGCCCGGAATTACCAAAGCATCATAATCGGATGCATTTACTTCGGTGATTGCTTTTTCAATTGTATATTCGGCTTTACCATTTTTACCGGTTACCTTCTGGCCTTTTTCAAGACCGATGATATCCGCTTCATGGCCTGCTTTTTTCAGTTCATCATAAGGCACCTGCATTTCGGAGTCTTCGAATTCATTTGCTAATAAAAAGGCGATTTTGCTCATTGGAATAGTTCTCCTTTCAAGGCTTATGGTTAGTGTGATCCTGTTCCTCTACTTGCATACTATAGAGGTTTCCGCTCTGTTATTACCCGATTCCGTGGCAAATCTAAACAGTTATACAGAAATGATTCGCAGCTCCACAATCGGGTATATTAACATTGTCAACGACTGCTAACATCTAACATAACAGGAGGTGAATTCTAATGAGAACTCTGGACATGATTGCGCTGATCCTGCTGATCGTCGGTGGTATCAACTGGTTGCTGGTAGGTCTTTTCCAATTCGACCTCGTTGCTTCCATTTTCGGTGGACAAGAATCTATTTTGTCCCGAATCATCTATGTTGTTGTAGGTCTGTGTGCACTGTATTGCCTTAAATTTCTGTCGTCTTCAAGAAATACAAGAACCGACACTACTACAAGAGCGTAAACGTAAGCATAAGCGTAAAGGAATGAGCTGTTTGGCAAAACCACAACTTACTTACATGGAGCAATCCAGACAAAAAAGGTCTCCGCTGAATGTATAAAATTCAGAGAGACCTTTTTTGCTGTGTTTTAATCAAATTATAGCTGCTTGGCGCATTGATGGGATATCGTACATAAGCTTAAACCATGATCACAAGGTGGATATATGCAGAATCATTATTGTCTACAAACATCCAGCAGCTTTCACTGAACAGACCTGTACAGATCCGGTTTATTGCCCGTCTGCTCTGACAGGACTGTCGATAATCAGGGTCACGGGTCCCCAGTTGGTTAGTGACACATCCATATCTGCGCCAAATATGCCTTGTTCCACAACCAGTCCCTGTTCCTTCAGTGCCTGGTTGAATGCTTCATACACCGGAATTGCCTGCTCCGGACGGGCGGCTTCAATAAAGCTCGGCCGTTTGCCTTTACGGCAGTCTCCATACAGAGTGAACTGGGATACCGACAGCACCTGTCCACCAATATCGGATAATCCCAGATTCATTTTTCCCTGCTCATCTTCGAAAATGCGTATTCCCGCGACCTTGCCTGCCAGATAGCGAGCATCCTCGATTGTATCTCCATGTGTTACACCGACCAGTACCATCAATCCTATGCCAATCTGGCCGACTATTTCTTCGTTTACCGTAACGGACGCCTGCTTGCAGCGCTGAATAACCACTCTCATTTTCCCATTCTCCTCTGCTGTGTATATGGATATGTAGCAAAGGAGCCAATCACCGCTATGCTGCCGGGATTGGCTCCTCTGTTCAAACTGTCATTCACTGAAAAAGCGGTTTATTGCATAATACGGTGCACGGTGTAGACATCCTGCACACGCTTGATTTTATCCACGACCGACTGCAGATGATCGGTATTGCGAATCATGATGGTCATATGGATCATGGCCATTTTGTTTTTATCGGAGCGTCCGGAGACGGCAGAGATATTGGTCTTGCTCTCTGCAACGGTCTGCAGTACTTCATTGAGCAGTCCACGGCGATCATGACCGGTAATCTCGATATCCACATTGTAATTTGCTTCCACTGCAGATTCCCATTCCACTTCGATGATGCGTGCCGCTTCGCTGTTGTCGCTCACATCCGGTACATTGGTACAGTCGCTCCGGTGAATGGAGACGCCGCGACCGCGGGTAACATAGCCGACAATATCGTCGCCCGGTACCGGATTACAGCATCGTGCAAACCGAACGAGCAGATTGTCCACACCCTTGATGCTGACACCATGGGTCGGACGGCTGCGCTTCTGCTGTTCCGGCGCACTTTTCACTTCCTTGATCTGGGAAGTCAGCTCGATAATGCTCGCTTCTTCCTGCTCTCGGCGCATCTTTTCGGTCAGACGCGTACAGATCTGGGCAGCGGTGATACCGCCAAATCCGATGGCGGACAGCATATCCTCGATATCATGGAAAGCAAATTTCTTGCCGACTTCGGACAATTTGTCATCGGTCAGCCAGACGGAAGCTTCGAGGTTGAGACGCTTCATCTCGCGTTCGAGCGCATCCCGGCCTTTTTGTACGTTTTCTTCACGTTTTTCCTTTTTGAACCACTGCTTGATTTTGCTGCGTGCATGGGAAGACTGCGCGATTTTCAGCCAATCCTGGCTGGGTCCATAGGAATGCTTGGAAGTCAGAATCTCAATAATATCACCGGTCTTGAGACGGTGATCGAGCGGTACGATCCGGCCGTTGACCTTGGCACCGATCGTCCGGTTACCGACTTCGGTATGAATCCGGTAGGCAAAATCGAGCGGAACCGAGCCATTGGGCAGCTCGATCACTTCGCCTTTTGGTGTAAATACAAACACGAGATCAGAGAAAAAGTCCATTTTGAGGGATTCCACGAACTCCGAAGCGTCCTGTGCTTCATGCTGCAGCTCCAGAATCTCCTTGAAAAAAGGAACCTTATTCTCGATATTGCCGCCAGTGGAGCCTTCCTTGTATGCCCAGTGGGCCGCGATACCGAACTCGGCGGTGCGGTGCATATCCCATGTACGAATCTGCACTTCGGTTGGCTCTCCCGTAGGGCCGACCACCGTCGTGTGCAGAGACTGATACATATTCGTTTTGGGCATGGCGATATAATCTTTGAATCGGCCGGGCATCGGCTTCCACAAGGTATGGATAATACCGAGTGTTGCATAACAATCTTTGATATTATCGACGATAATCCGGATCGCCAGCAGATCATAGATTTCATTGAACTGCTTGTTTTTGGTTGTCATTTTCTGATAGACGCTGTAAATATGCTTCGGACGTCCGGACAGATCCGCTTCAATGCCCATTTCCTTGAGTTTCTCGCGAATACGGTCAATGACGTTCTCGATGTACTGCTCCCGTTCTGCACGTTTTTTGTGCATCAGGTTGGCAATACGGTAGTACTGCTGGGGGTTCAGATAACGAAGTGCGATATCCTCCATCTCCCATTTGATCGCGGAAATACCGAGACGGTGAGCGACCGGACAGAAAATCTCCAGCGTCTCATACGCAATACGGCGCTGGCTCTCTTCGGACTGGAACTTGAGCGTACGCATATTGTGCAGACGATCCGCCAGCTTGATCACGATGACGCGGATATCCTGCGCCATCGCGATAAACATTTTGCGGTAGTTCTCGTTCTGCTGTTCTTCCTTGGAACGGAACTTGATCCGCTCCAGCTTGGTCAGACCGTCGACCAGCATCGCACAATTATCGCCGAACCGGCTGCGGATTTCCTCCAGGGATACGGTGGTATCTTCAACAACATCATGCAGAAGCGCCGCAATGATGGAGATGGTGTCCATCTCCATGCCGACGACAATATCTGCAACTGCCAATGGATGCAAAATATAAGGTTCTCCAGATTTACGCACCTGTCCATGATGGGCCTGATCGGCGAACTCATAGGCTTCTTTGATGCGTTCAAGATCCTTCTCTTTAATGTAGGCGGACGCCTTTTCAAGTAATCGCTCTATGCCCATGGAATCGTTGTCGTATCCTTTCTATTCATGAATAACATTCAAGGCTCTCTTGCCTTAAATGTAATGAAAATGGTCTGTATCTATAAGGTAACATGTAGAATTACTATACTCTCTACAGGGTAAAAGCCGAATATTTAGCGAAATGGTTGTCCTTTATTACAAGCATGTTCAGAAGCTGCTGCTGTATACATCAGGCTTCGGCCGCATGAAAATTCAAAATGGAACCTGTTCATGCTTGCTGCGGCAACAGGTCCCGGAAAGGGGTTTCCTATAATTATGCCTCTTGCGCATAGCCGCGTCAACCGTATTAAATGAAGGGTTCATAAAGAATTGACCCCCTTTTGAAAATCGTTATTGAAAAAACCATGCAAACTCTTTAAGCTATTAAGGATGCAACGAAGAGAAGAGGAAATATAGATATGAAGGAGTGGATACATTGCAGCGTGAAATTCAGGTAAATGAGAAATTGCCGCTCGGGCCCGGGTTGCTGTTAAGCTTGCAGCATCTTTTTGCCATGTTCGGAAGTACGGTACTGGTGCCCAATCTGTTCAAGGTCGATCCGGGGATGATTCTGCTCATGAACGGCATCGGGACACTGCTGTATATCTGGATCTGTCGGGGGAGAATTCCTGCCTATCTCGGTTCCAGCTTTGCGTATATTGCACCGGTCTCACTCGTACTGACACAGCACGGGTATAATGACGCCGGTTATTCGCTTGCACTGGGTGCTTTTATCGTCACAGGCATTATTTTTATCATCGTGGCCCTGATTGTAAAATTTGCCGGGACACGCTGGATTGATATCGTGTTTCCACCGGCAGCGATGGGAGCAATCGTCGCACTGATCGGTCTGGAGCTGATTCCGGTAGCGGCGCAGATGGCCGGCTTTATCGCACCGGCAGGTGCCGATGCAGCGACATGGACGCCGGATATGAAAGTGATTACGCTGTCCCTGGTTACGCTCGGAGTGACGCTGATCGGTGCGGTTACTTTCCGCGGCTTCCCCAAAATTATACATATTCTGATCGGTATTGTAGTGGGTTATGCCCTCTCCTTCCCACTGGGGCTGATCGATACGACAGCGATTCGCAGCGCCAGTCTGCTGCAGGTACCGCATGTGGTGACGCCTTCGTTTAACTGGTCGGTTATTCTGACGATCATTCCGGTCGCACTAGTCGTTATTGTCGAACATATCGGTCATCTGCTCGTTACCGGCAATATCGTCGGCAAAAATCTGTCCAAAGACCCCGGACTGCACCGCTCCCTGATGGGGAACGGGATATCGACCATCCTGTCCGGATTTGTCGGTTCTACACCGAATACCACTTACGGTGAGAATATCGGTGTAATGGCTCTGACACGTGTCTATTCGGTCTATGTAATTGGCGGCGCAGCTGTCATCGCGATTCTGCTTTCCTTTTCCGGTACGTTCACCGGTACGGTAGCAGCGATCCCGGCTCCGGTCATGGGCGGCGTGTCACTGCTGCTGTTCGGCGTTATCGCCGCTTCCGGTCTGCGCATTCTGGTGGAGCAGAAGGTCGATTACTCCAAAGCGCAAAATATGCTGCTGACCACAGTCGTACTGATTACCGGCCTGAGCGGCGCAACGATTACGCTTGGTTCTGTACAGCTCAAAGGAATGGCACTGGCGACTATCGTCGGTATCCTGCTCAGTCTGTTCTTCCGCATTTTGCAAGTGACAGGCTTGTCCAATGACAAAAATGAAGAGTCCCCTCCGGCAAAAATTCCGGATTGATTCGTCCGGTTATCGGCAATCGGGTATTCGGGTATTCAGGTATTCAGCAGTGTAAGCAAATGGAATACCTGGGCTGAATGAATCGGCAAGCCAAAAAAAGACTGTCCTTTTAGAGGGCAGTCTTTTTGTTGTAAGCTTTCCAGAATAATCTTCTATCTATAACCATATCAATATCAATGCCTGAATTTCGGCGATGGATCGCAGCAGCACAGGTTATAATAGAGCCATCCCACATTGATAAGAAGAAGGTGTATTGATGAATCCCATTACACGCGACGATGAATATTACCAAGCTTTATTGGAGAAAAATTCGAAGTATGAAGGATTGTTCTATGTCGGCGTCCGAACAACCGGTGTATTCTGCCGACCTACCTGCCCAGCGAGAAAGCCCAAATTCGAGAACTGCGAGTTTTTTGGAAATGCGCAGCAGGCACTGCTCGCCTCCTACCGTCCCTGCCAGCGCTGCCGTCCGCTTTCGCACCCGAATCAGGTATCCGATATCGTGCGACTGCTGGTCGAAGCGGTCGAGCAGCAGCCGGACAAGCGTTGGAGAATGGCTGACTTCCAGGCCTTATCAGTAGATGAGTCTACGGCACGCCGTCAATTCAAAAAGCGGTTCGGCATGACTTTTGTGGAATATGCCCGTGCCCGCCGTATGGGACTGGCACTCAAAAGTATTCGCTCCGGGCAAACCGTGATCGACAGCCAGCTGTCCAGCGGGTACGAATCAAGCAGCGGCTTCCGCGATGCCTTTTCCCGTATTATGGGCGCTGCACCTACGCAGATCACCGAAGGTGCTATACTGCGGGCAGCATGGATTGATACGCCGCTCGGACCGATGATGGCGATCGCTGACGAACATCGACTGTATCTGCTGGAATTTATTGACCGGCGCGGACTGGAACGTGAAGTCGAGCGGCTGCGCCAGCGTACACGTATGGCGATCATCCCCGGTATGACAGAACCGATACAATCGATCGAGCAGGAAATACAGGCTTATTTTGCCGGGGATCTGAAGAGGTTCCAGACCCCACTGGCCCTGATGGGATCGCCTTTTCAGCAAAGTGTATGGCAGCTGCTGATGAACATTCCGCCGGGCGAGACACGTTCTTATCTCGATCTGGCGCGTGCATTGAACCGCCCTACTGCCTTTCGCGCGGTAGCACAGGCCAACGGGGCCAATCAGCTCGCGATCATCATCCCCTGCCATCGTGTAATTAATACAAGCGGTGAACTTGGCGGCTACGGCGGCGGACTGACGCGCAAGAGCTGGCTGCTGGAGCATGAACGGGCGGGACAGAGCGGATGATCTGGTTGGTATATGTTGCTTTTTAAATAACTGTTTTATGGATGGTTTTTATGGAGTGTTATGGTCTGGGCAGAGCAGAACATTTTCTTTCATTCACTCGCAGTATATATTTCTCACCATAAACCAGACCAAAAGCGCTCAGCGGTAATTACCGTCAGCGCCTTTGGTCTGATTTTATTTGGTATGATTCACTTTTCATTATATTGCTCACTTTTTCAGGATCGGTTCAATCATTCGTTGTATCTGTATTGCATTTCCCCCTGGGATATCCTGGTTCAGCGAACCATCCCAAGCAAGTGATTTTCTTATAATACGATCATTTCAGAATCACTTCTGCGCCGAATTCATGAAGTCACCTCGGCTTACGCATTATAGGAAAATAATTTGCTTCTGTCTCTGGTGATGGAAATTTACTTGTGAAGCCGGAATACTTTGGCTATTCCTTTATAAATGAATTTGGACTCCTTGGTCAGCAGCGGACCGAGAATTGCCAGTATCAATACATAGATCGCGGCAAAAGGCTGCAATATACCGGATAGTGCGCCTGCTGCACCCAGATTGGCGACGATGATGGAGAATTCTCCACGTGACATAATGGTCAGCCCGACATTCGCTGAAGCCTGCGGGGAAAGGTTGGCTGTCTTGCCGGCCAGCATCCCGGCCGTATAGTTGCCGATCATGGTCACGATGACTGCTCCAATGGCAAGCCATATCGCACTGCCTCCCAGCGACAGCGGATCAATCGTTAATCCAAAGCTGAAAAAGAACAGAGCACCAAAGAAATCACGGAACGGTAAAATAATCTTCTCGATCCGGTGCATATGCGAAGTCTCGGCGAGTACCAGCCCGACCAGCAGCGCGCCAATCGCTTCAGCGACGTGGATCGTTTCGGAGAACCCGGCAATCAGGAACAGTGCCGCAAAAATAACACACATGAATATTTCATTGGACGGAATATTTAGCAGCCTATTCAGCAGCGGCACGGCCTTGCGTCCGACGATAAGAATAAGCAGCATATACCCGAGTGCTATTCCGGCAGACAGCAGAATGCCACCAATCGAAGTCGCTCCACTGAGCAGCAGTCCGGACAGAACCGACAGATAGACGGCGAGGAATACATCTTCGAACATAATGATGCCGAGAATCATTTCCGTCTCCGCGTTGACGGTACGCTTCAGATCCACCAGCACCTTGGCAACGATCGCACTGGATGAGATGGTCGTAATACCGGCGATCACCAGAATTTCCTTGAGCTCGAATCCGGTGAGCCAGCCAAACAGCAGACCCAGCGTAAAGTTAATGCCGATATAAATGGTTCCGCCTATGGCAATCGAGCGTCCTGCCTTGACCAGCCGACCTACCGAGAATTCGAGTCCCAGATAGAACAGCAGGAAAATGACACCGATTTTGCCCATAAATTCGATCAGTTCCGCACTCTGGATAAACCGGAAGTCCACAATCCCGAATACCGGAGCATGCGGACCGACGGCCATCCCTGCAAGAATGTAGAAAGGGACGACCGAGAAGCGCAGCTTGGAAGCGAGCAGCCCTGACAGTGCAACGAGCAGTACAGCGATTCCGATTTCAAATACGATGTAGTCCATACTCAGCCGCCCCCTCTCTCAAGCAGCTGTTTCAGCGACTGAATATCATTGCGCTCACCGGCAATGACCAGTGTGTATCCATCCTGCAGTACGTACTCCGGCCCGGGACTGATTTTCTGCTGTACCGATTCCAGGCTGGCGATAATCACAGTTCCTGTATTCTCACGAATAGCGAGCTCACCAATACTTTTACCGATACAGTTCATACCTTTCCGGAGCTTGTACCATTCGATGCTCAATTTGGAAATCGATAATTCCACCTGCTCCAGCGCAGTCGGCTGGTAACTCATGCCACCGATAATGCTGGCCACCTGACGGGCCTCCCGATCATTGAGCGTCATCACCAGCTCATGATCGTCCGGGCTTGTCGGAGAGCTATGGTAGACCTCCCGTTTGCCATCTTCATGTACAACGATCGCCACCTTCTCGCGATCATCGGTCTCCACCATAAATTTCCTTCCAATACCGGGCAAGTCCGTCTCACGAATAATAGCCATACTTTCCCCTCCTTTTTCTCTAAGTTAACATTGTCATAGGATATGCATTCATACTGTCACACCCATGCCATGCCTCTCTACACTATACGTACCGGATGCAGGACAGTTTCAGGAAAAAGGCGATTTTCGGTCATTTTTGTTCAAAAAACGCCAAAAAAGGTGATTTTCGAAAAATGGAATTTGAGATCAGGATAGCTTCTTGCATACCTGCTTCAACATAATGCATTACTTTTACGTCTCATAAACGTACCGATTTCTACCTTTACCTATTATTCATTCCAGTGCTAGGACGCAGCTGCACAAGACCTTTCCGGATACGAACCTGCGAGAAATATAGTGAGGAAGCAAAAAAGAGCATAAAGCAGAGGACACCTCCAGCTTTATGCTCTTTCCAAATTATTCGTGTATACATTTCCGCTTCTGCTGTTTACCAGCTGGTCGACAATCTATGCTCTGTTGTACGTCAAGCCGTACGGATCAGAGACAGCTGTCATTCCCCGGGAAATTCCCGATCAGAACGGATATTGTGTCAGTGTGAATACTTCCACATCCGGCAGTTTCTCACGGCCATTCAGATCCTGCAGCTCGATCATGAAAGCTGCGCCAACCACATTACCGCCGACTTGACGGATCAGGTCAACACAGGTTGCGATCGTGCCGCCTGTTGCGAGCAGATCATCCGCGATCAGTACGTTCTGGCCTTCCTGAATTGCGTCCACATGCATAGCCAGCACATCTTTGCCGTATTCCAGTGCATACTCGGCCTGGATGGTTTTGTAAGGCAGCTTGCCTGTTTTACGAATAGGAATAAAACCTACGCCCAACGCGTAAGCCAGCGGCGCTCCAACGACAAAACCGCGTGCTTCCGGTCCGGCAATCACATCGATTTTCAGTTCTTTGACCAGCTTTTTCAGCTCTTCGATCGATTGCTTGTAGGCTTCACCATTTTGCAGCAGGGTTGTAATATCTTTAAAACTGATTCCTTCCTGCGGAAAATCCGGAATCACACGAATATGCTCTTTAAAATCCAAAAAAATCTCCTCCTAAAAAAATATCAGTTATGATGCGCCTTGCATGCGGGAAATCATCCATGAAGTTAATTGCGGCAGATCACTTTCACATAACATATATTCCATTTCAGCCAGTTCGCCAAGTTCCCGGTACAGCTGTGAGCTGTCGAGCGGACGTCTTACCGGAGCATTATTCAGCATCACCCGTCCATCCTGACGGATAATAAACTCCAGTTCCTCGAACACTTCCAGCATCATCTGTACCATTCTCACCGAGCTGGAGGTTTTTTGACTCAGATAGGGAATCAGCTTCGCTTCCTCCGCGATTGTCTCGCTGGATTTGACAAGCCACCCGTATATCAGTTTAAAACGGTCCCGGTCGGGTATTTGCAGACGTTCCTGCTGTTGCGGCCGATCATGAAGCAGGACGATATTTTCAAGAGAAGTAAACCGTTCGAAAATAGAATCCAGCTGCTCGATATGCGCCGGTAATGATAACAGACATAATGTGCGTATAGCTTCTGCCCCATACTGTGTGGAGACATGATTGCAAGCTGCGATATCAACTTTTCTATCATAACCCCAAAGGGATACATCCGACAATTGGGTTTTTAAAGTTTCCACCCGATCTGCGCTGCACAGTACACCCAGCTGACCGGTATCTACGCCCATATAGCGGGACCATTTTTGCCGCAGTGCCTTCAGATTCTGTTCCCATTGGCCGGAGCCGCGGCGGTCCCAGACCTGCAGACCGGGTACAGCCAGATCCTGCACCATCAGCTGCGGCTTGCGGTTGCCGCGCCATTCATTGATGCTTGTCTCTGCCAGCAGATCGATCCGATCGCCCTCGGTCAGCAGTTCGGCCAGCTCTCCTTTGCCAAAAGCGACGCCTTCCATCATCGTACCATCCTGCTCCACAACCAGCCGCAGATGATCCTGCGTCTTGCCGATCGCTTTGGCCTGGGTCACCGTTACTCCGCGCAGCACAATGCGCGGCAGCGGATTGGACATGCCAAATGGTGCCAGCTGATCCAGCTCCTCAATCGCGTTCAGAGTCAGCTGATTCAGCGTACACTCATTATCTGCCTCTGTCTGGGGAGTCAGGTCTTCCTCGGTAAGCATCCCGGCTGCCCGTTCATTCAGACGCTGGCGGAAAGCTTCCAGCTGATCCCGGTGCAGGCTCATCCCTGCTGCCGACGGATGACCGCCAAAATGATCCATGACATCCGCACAATCCAGCAGCGCCTGATAAATGTCGTAAGCCGGAATCGAACGTGCAGACCCTTTGCTCATGCCAGTCTCCGGGTCGGTTCCCAGTACAATTGTCGGCCGGTAATAACGATCCAGCAGCTTGGACGCCACAATTCCAACGACGCCGGGATTCCAGCCTTCACCCGCTACAACGATAACATGAGGTATCTGCCCATTATTACGGGCTTTCTCAGCTTCCAGCGTGGCGACCGCTTCCTGCACCATCCGGTTCACCAGATCCTGACGCTCTTTGTTCAACTGATCCAGCTCAAAGGATATCTGATCCGCCTCTGCCTGATTCGTTGTAGTCAGCAGCTCTACCGCTCGCTTGGCATGTTCCATCCGTCCACTGGCATTGATGCGTGGTGCCATGGCAAAGGCGATATGGGTAGCCGACATTTGCGCCGGATCGATGGCTGCAATATTCATCAGTGCCCGCACACCGGCAAAAGCACTGTTTTTCATTCGCTCTACACCGGTACGGACCATCATCCGGTTCTCGTCTTCCAGGGGCATCAAGTCGGCTACCGTGCCGATCGAGACAATCTCCAGCCATTCTTCCGGGACATGGTCCTTGCCCAGCAGCGCTTGTGCCAGCTTGTAGGCTACGCCTACGCCCGCCAGTCCCTTGAATGGGTAAGGACAGTACGGAAGCTTCGGATTCACCAGTGCGCAGGCTGCAGGCAGCTCTGCCGGCGGCTCATGGTGGTCCGTTACGACCACATCGATCCCCAGCTCTGCCGCATAGGCGATCTGGGATACCGCACTGATGCCTGTATCCACCGTTACGATCAAAGTAACGCCTTGCTGATGCGCCTGATCGATCGCATGATTATGCAGTCCGTATCCTTCCTTGGAACGATGTGGAATATAAATATCGTAATCGGCCTGCATATGGCGCATCAGCTGAATCATTAGCGATGTACTGGATACACCGTCCGCATCATAATCGCCATAGATCCATATTTTCTCGTTCGCCGATAATGCCTGGCGTATCCGCTGGGCCGCTTCTTTCATACCGGCCAGCAAATAGGGATCGTGGGATAGACTGCGGCTGCCGGACAGGAATTCTGCCGCCTCTGCCTCTCCCGTATAACCCCGGCCTGCCAGCAGCGATGCTGTCAGCTGCGAGATGCCCAGCTTTGCACTGAGTTCCCGGGCAGCTGCCGGATCGGGATGATGTATATTCCAGTGATATTGTGAATGAATCATGATGTGCCTCCTTAATGAATCATGCCGTCGCCGGACCGGTCCCGGCTCTGTGTCCATTCGTAATTGGACTTGTACGGGTAACCGCCGGTATATGGCAGCACCTGCACCTCCACACTGCTCACATGAGCAAACCGGGTTAGCAGCAGGTTTTTGGCATAGTCTGCAATTTCAGCTGCAGCCTGTACACTGATCTGGGGATTAACCCCTATTTTCAAATGAATACGAACCCCGTCTCCGTACTCCTGGGCTTTTAGATCTTCAATCGTAATCACGCCCTGCACACGCTGTACCGTCTCCATAAAATCAGCCGCATCCTCGCGCTCCCTTTCCTGGACGAGCGATCCATAGACCGTCTGCCGGGCCATTCGATACCCTTGACGCCAGAGAATGATCGAGACCAGAATGGCAGACACCGGCTCTACATAATACAGCTTATCGATCTGCAATTCCAGTGCGGCAATCGTACCGAGCATACCTGCCAGTACGAGAATGGAGGAATACAGCGAGTAACGGTGCATATCGATCTCTTCGACGAGTCTGGATGTTCTCTGCTTTTTGGCATATCGGTACCGATAGCGAAACAGCGCTTCATTCACCGCCATCGCGAGAAAGACAATCACAATTGCGTACGGCTTGGGATCAGGCATCGTCTCCGACATCAGATCACGGACTGCCGAAATGGCAATCTCCAGACCGCCGAGCAGCAGCAAAACGGTTAGCAGCAGGCTGGTAAACGGAAATGCCGCTTTGTTACGACGTTCCTTAACCGCCGTCTGATCTCCTTGTTCCCTGCGCCGCTTTGCACGCTGGTGGTTTTTGGACAGACGTTCGGCCAGACTGCTGACCGCACTGGAGGCGGTATAGAGCGCATCTCCCATCAGTGCCTTGTTGCTGGCCGCATAAGCGGTGACTGCTTTGACGACAGCCAGTATCAACCCGGCCAGTATGGAGGTCCAGAATACCTTTTCCTGCTGACGGATATCGTTATTTCTCACCATACTTCCTCCTAAGACAAGATGAAGCCGCGTCGGTATGAGGACCAGGACGCGGCTTCAGGCAGGCTAGCTTGCGATGTTAGGCCGTCGTCTTTGACGGTGCTTTCGCTTTTGGTTTCTGTCTGTTTTTGAGTACCAACCACAGCGGGCTTGCGATAAAGATCGAAGAATACGCTCCGAAAGCAAGACCGATCATCATAGCCAGCGAGAACATGCGGATGGACTCACTACCCAGGATGAACAACAGCAGACAGGCAATGAATACAGTCAGTACCGTATTCAGGGAGCGTGTCATCGTCTGAGAGATACTCTTGTTTACGAGATCGGCAATATCTCCACGTTTCTTTTGTTTGGAGAAACGCAGGTTTTCCCGGATACGGTCAAAGATAACGATCGTATCATTCAGGGAATAACCGATAATCGTCAGTACAGCAGTGATAAAGGTCAGATCCACTTCCAGACGGAAAATGGAGAAGATCGAGATAACCAGGAATGCATCATGCAGCAGGGCTACAACCGCCGCTACCGCAAAACGCCACTCAAACCGGATCGTTACATAGATAATGATTCCAAGGCTGGCAAGCAGGACTGCCCACAGCGCGTTACGCTCCAGCTCTTTGGCAATCGTTGGGTCAACGGTATTGACTTCAAAGGAAGCACCGCTGTCCAGCTGCTTGTTGAATGCCTGTTTCAGTTGATTTTCCTGTGTATCGGTCAGTACGGTCTCAAAACGAATGGACATCCGTCCGTCTCCACCGATATTGATACTTGGATCCTTGCCGAGATTCAGGCTGTCTACTACAGGCTTTACCTGCTCTTCCGTCAATGTCTTGGTCAATGTCACATCGACATTGGAACCGGAACGGAAGTCAACGCCATAATTTAATCCCGCGACTGCCAGAGAGATAATACCGGCAATCGTTAGGATAATAGAGAATGTATAAAAATACCGGCTCAACTTAACAAAGTTATAATTCCACTTAAAGCGCATTGCGTTCACTCTCCTTTACGCCAAAATACTCCGGTTTGTTAACCAGTTTCCCTTTAACGAGCAGGGACAGCAAAAAGCGGGAGAAGAACACGTTCGTGATTATACTTACCAGAATGTTGAAAATCAGTACCAGTGCAAAACCTCTTACAGCACCCGTACCCAGTGCAAACATTACTGCAGCTGCAATAATCGTTGTTACGTTCGCATCCATAATCGTGCTGAGTGAGCTTCTGCTACCTGCTTTGAATGCGGATGGAATGCTCTTGCCGTTACGAATCTCATCCTTGATTCGCTCATAGGTAATGATATTTGCATCGACTGCCATACCCACCCCGAGAATAAAGGCTGCGATACCCGGAAGGGTCAGGGTGAAGTCGCCAGCGATAAAGATCATAAGAGTCAGCCATACATAAGTAAGGATACTGAATCCGGCGATCAGACCGGGAATACGATATACCAGAATCATAAATATCAGAATGATGATGGAAGCTACTACTCCGGCTTTTACTGTCTCGTTAAGCGACTGTTGACCGAGCGAAGCTCCTACACTCTGTGAATAGATTTCGGTCAGTTTTAGCGGCAGTGCGCCCAGATTGATCTGGTCTTTAAGCTGCTGTGCTTCCTCCACCGTATAGCTGCCGGAAATGCTGGCTTTACCATCTGTAAGTTCAGCTCTTACTGTTGGTGCGGACAGCAGTTGACCATTCAGGAAAATGCCCAGCGGCTGATTGATCAGACGTTTGGTAATTTCGCCGAATTTCTTGGCATCTTTCACTTCAATGGTGATTTCAGGCTGCTGCAGTGAGTTATACACCACAGATGCGCCGTTTTCCTTGAAGTCATCACCCGTCAATTCCACTTTACAGTAGATTTTGGTCGGGTCTTCATTGGCATAAGTATTTTCTGTAGCCGTCGTACCGGCTCCAGTGTCAGGAGTGACCGTCACTCCCTGCGGCAATCCTTCGGTTTGTGCGGATACTGCATTGGCATCCGAGGATTTGCTATCGGTACTACTCGTTTTGTCTGCAGCTTTGGTATCCTCTGCAGCTTTGGATTTGCTAGCGTCCTGGCCTTGTTTTTGCGCAGGCGCACTTCCGGCATTCTGCGAAGCGTCCGTTGAACATCCATCCATACTGCGGAATGTCAGTTCAGCCGGTTCTTTCATGGTCTGACGGACAGTAGCTTCATCCGTAACACCGGCGATTCTCAGACGAATACGATCCGTACCCTCTGTTGTGATTTCCGGCTCACTTGTACCAAGGGCATTGGCACGCTGTTCCAAACTTCTTGCAGTCTGTGTCAGAGATTCTCTGGTGACTGCTTCCCCCTGCGTGGTTGGCGTAGCCTGATACAAGATTTCGAAACCGCCTTTAAGATCCAATCCCAGACGGATGTCTTTAAATAGCGGGGTCGTGGCGCCGATAATACCGGTCACGACAAGTATGACGACTACGAAGCTGATGATTCTTTTCATCCCGTATGTGGTTCCCCTTTCATTCTCAATATTCCTATTATAGCGATGCGGCAAATGACAGTCAATTTACCAGTGGTCGGCAAAACAAACAAGCTGATGCCCGTCAAACACCGGCCCAGCTTATCCTTGGTCCAATGGGTTCATACAATCTGCCTGCGAACAAACCTTACCATCTGTCAGGCAATATGCGCAATACCATATTTCCTGACACAGCATTATCCGAGAAATGGAGGCTTGAATTCTTGGGTATCCGCACTCTCCATTTTCTTATAGGAAGACATCGTCAAATAATGCATCAGCTGATTCGGTTTCATCGACAAAATGTCATTGACCAGCTCATGCAGACGGGGCATGCCCTGCTTTTCATACTTGTTGTTCAGGCAGTCCCAGAGTTCATCCGAGGTCAGCTGCTCATACCCCAGCATCGCGAATTCTTCTATTTTGCTCTGGCAGAGCGAGTCAATCAGTTCCGTCAATTCCGCATTGCTTAATTCTTCCATGTCCACCAGCTACCTTCCCGTTGCTTATCGCTTATTCATATTGGACTGCTGTCATTCAGTCTTATGAACTGTACAGGTTACACATTCTTCAACTGTACCCTAATTCCTGCCAGCCGCCTAGTATAATACACATAATAATGAGGAAATTTCTGGTTACAGCAAAATGGCATACAGATACCATGACGCAATCCCTAACGAAATCAGTGTCAGCGGCAGACCCACTCGCAGAAATTCCAGATAGCCCAGGCGCTGCTGACGACGATCTGCCATTGAGGCAGCGATCAAGCCTGCAGCAGAGCCCAGCAGTGTACCACTGCCTCCCACGCCTGCACCGATCGATAGTGCCCACCATAGTGGGTTAATGACTGCCGGTGTAGAAGCATCCATTTGCATAGCCGTCTCCTGAACCATTGGAATCATGACTGCAATCCATGGCATATGATCCATCACTGCAGACAGCAGACCAGTTATCCATAGCAGAATCAGTGCAATCCAGGACATACTGCCGTTCGTCAGCTCGATCAGATAACGTGCCCCGACCTGAATCCAGCCAGTCTCCACCAATCCGCCCGCCAGAACAAACAAGCCTGCAAAAAACAACAGTGTATCCCATTCCAGATGACGTAGCACCGACAATGGCTTTGCCCCAAGCGAGATGGCAGCCAGCAGCATAAGAACCGCTCCGGCGGCTGCAACCAGGGATAACCGCATATCCAGCCATGATCCGATAATCAAGCCTGCAATCACGAGTACAAAGACCATCAAGACGACAAAAGCGAGTTTGCGATTCTCAATGGAACTCTTCATTTTCTGTTCCAGTTTTATTGTGCTTCCCGTATGCCAGGCAGTTCGAAAGCTTTTCCAGTACAACAGCACGATCAGCAGCAGATTTACTGCCAGCAAAAGCAGCATGAGAGGTCCCAGCACAGTCACAAAGGACACGAATGTCAGCTGTGGATTGGCCGTACCGATCCAGATATTGGCCGGATTGCCGATCAGAGTTGCCGTGCCGCCAATATTGCTTGTAATTACTGCTGCAATCAGAAAAGAAGCCGGATGCATCTTCAAAAGATTGGTTATCGTCAAGATCAGCGGTACCATCAGGATAATGATGGTGATATGATCCAACAGCGCCGCTCCCAGAGCCGTCCACAGCATCAGAACAATAAAAATCGCCAGTGGATTGCTGCGTGTCCACTTCAGACTGTGGACGGCGGCATAATGAACAAGACCGCTGCGGCTGATCACACCTGCAATCACCAGCATACTCATCCAGAGCAGGAGTGTATCCCAGTTGATGTGCATTGTATAGGCATTTTTCCATTGAACCAGACCGAGCAGCAGGAACAGCACCGCTCCAATCACCGCAATCATCGCCCGATTCAGCTGATCCGTCATCCATATCGCATATATGATTAGAAAAATGACAATAGCCGCCGTTGGCTGCCATGTCAGCATTTCTGGTATTTGCACAAGACACATCCTTTCTTCGTTCCTTTATCCAGTCCAAGCTCTTATATAAAAAGATTTCTGTACAGGCTCAGTTCAATTCCCTATGATAATGAATTTTATTCGGGATAGCAAAGCCTAATTGACAGCAGCAGCCATAAAAAAAGCAGACCTGCAGGCAGGTCCGCTTCTTATGACTACACTATAGATGAATCGGTTCCGAAATCAACCGGATATCCTTAGACTTTGGCAGCTGGAGCTGTGTCTTTGGCTGTCGCATGGCTGATTGCCGAACGATCAAATGTCAGCTTGGTGACATCGTTTACACGAAGTACAACAATATCGTCTGTGATTTCAGTGATCGTACCGTGCAGACCACCGATAGTTACCACTTTGTCGCCTTTGCCGAGTGTGTTCAGCATCAGGTTGCGCTGCTTTTGTTTCTTTTGCTGAGGACGAATCAGCAGGAAATAGAATACAACAAACATCAATACAAATGGAACGATAGCTCCCAAAATTCCGGTACCGCCACCAGCGGCTGCTGCTACATTAAACATGGTATTGCCCCCTTTTTGATATAAACCGGGGACCGGAATTCCGGTTCCCGAAGTGTTTCCGTTTGTTGATCGGCCAAATATACAGCGATTATCCGGTGCATCATCCGATGTTCTTTATGATGTAAAGATCGGCTTAGAAGCCTTTATCATTATCATGCAGTCCATATTGCGTGAAGAATTCATCACGGAAATCAAGCAGACGGTCATCCATGATCGCCTGGCGTACATTTTTCATCAGGTTAAGCAGGAAGTGCAGATTGTGATACGTAGTCAGTCGCAGACCAAAAGTCTCGTCCGCTTTGATCAGATGACGCAAATACGCGCGTGAATAATTACGGCAGGTGTAGCAGTCGCAATTGGGATCAAGCGGTCCAAAGTCTCTGGCATACTTGGCATTACGTACAACAACACGGCCTTCACTGGTCATTGTGGTACCATTACGCGCAATTCGTGTAGGAAGTACACAGTCGAACATATCCACACCACGAATAGAGCCCTCGATCAGTGCATCGGGTGAACCGACGCCCATCAGATAACGAGGCTTGTTACCCGGCAAAAATGGCATTGTGTATTCCAGAGCTTCATACATTAAATGCTTGGGCTCCCCAACACTCAGTCCACCAATAGCATACCCCGGGAAATCCATCGAAGTCAAATCAAGTGCGCTCTGACGGCGCAGGTCTTCATGCATACCGCCCTGCACAATCGCGAACAGTCCCTGATCCTGTGGACGGGCATGACTATTCAGGCAGCGCTCGGCCCAGCGGGTCGTGCGTTCAAGCGACTTCTTCACATAGTCATACTCTGCCGGATAGGGCGGACATTCATCAAATGCCATCATAATATCGGAACCGAGTGCATTTTGAATCTCCATAGCCACTTCAGGTGACAGGAACAGCTTATCCCCGTTCAGATGCGAGCGGAAATGAACGCCCTCCTCAGTAATTTTGCGCATTTCACTAAGACTGAATACCTGAAAGCCGCCGCTGTCTGTCAGAATCGGACGATCCCAGTTCATGAACTTGTGCAGTCCGCCTGCTTCCTTGATCAGATCATGGCCGGGACGCAGAAACAGATGGTACGTGTTGCTGAGAATGATATGCGCATCCATTTCCTTGAGCTCTTCCGGGCTCATCGTTTTTACGGTCGCCTGGGTGCCTACAGGCATAAAAGCAGGTGTCTCAATCACACCATGCGGAGTATGAACCCGTCCAAGCCGGGCTCCTGACTGTTTACAGGTTTTGATATGTTCGTACGTTATAGGTCCAGACATAATATTTATTCTCATCCTTCTGGTGATTTAATAGGCAAAGCAGATAGGACCGGCAGTACCGGTCCTGCGATCAACCGACATTTAATTATAACGGAGCAACCCTATTAAGCACAATATATGTTCGTACTGATATATTTATTATTTACAATCGTTCATTCATTAATAAATGAACATTGCATCCCCAAAGCTGAAGAATCGGTATTCCTGTTCAATCGCCGCCTGGTAGGCAGCCATAATATGCTCTCGTCCGGCAAGCGCACTTACGAGCATGACCAGCGTGGATTTCGGCAAATGGAAATTGGTAATCATCGCATCCACCAGACCAAAAGTATGCCCCGGATAAATAAAGATCTGTGTCCATCCGCTTGCAGCTTCCAGCGGACGATCCTGAAAATCACGTGCCACCGTCTCCAGCGTACGCGCTGAAGTGGTACCTACCGCAATCACCCGGCCGCCGCGAGCTTTGGTCTCGTTCAGCAGCTTCGCCGTCTCGGCAGGCAGAGAGTAATACTCTTCATGCATCACATGCTCTTCGACTGTCTCTGCACTCATCGGACGGAATGTTCCGAGACCGACATGCAGCGTCACAAAGCCGATCTGTACCCCTTTTGCCCGGATCTGATCCAGCAGTTCTGTCGTGAAATGAAGACCGGCTGTAGGTGCAGCTGCAGAACCTTCATTTTTGGCATATACCGTCTGATAACGTTCACGATCGTCCAGCGTTTCCTTGATATAAGGAGGCAGCGGCATTTCTCCCAGACGGTCCAGAATCTCCTGGAAAATTCCTTCATACCGGAAGGATAACACGCGCATCCCCATATCGCCTTCTTCTTCAATCACCGCTTCCAGTTCATCACTGAAATGAATGACCGCGCCGGTTTTGATCTTTTTGCCCGGCTTGACGAGCGCTTCCCAGCGGTCACCTTCCAGCTGGGTCAGCAGCAAAACCTCTGCTTTGGCTCCGGTATCCTTTTTGGTTCCGAACAGACGCGCCGGGATTACCCGTGTATCGTTCAGAATCAATGTATCTCCCTCATTGAAATAGTTAATAATATCAGCAAAATGCTCATGCTGCACTTCACCGGTTACTTTATTCAGCGTCAACAGACGGGAAGCTGTCCGCTCTTTGAGAGGTACCTGCGCAATCAAATGCTCCGGCAGGTCAAAATCATACATATCCACTTTCATCTTCATTTATCCTTTCGTAATTACTGCACCTTTATAATAATGCTGTAAAATTTCTTTATAACCAAAACCCTTGTCAGCCATGCCTTTGGCACCCCATTGCGACAGCCCCAGTCCATGGCCATTACCGCGTCCGGTGAACAGAAAGCCTCCCGGCTCGGTGACACGAGCGTTTCCGTCACCGTTCATAATGACGGTGGATGAAGTGCCTTTACCCTGTCCCGAGGCTCCCAGAATGACTACTCCTGCTGCAGGCAATTCATTCTGACTGCTGCCGGCGCCGATTACCGTATATTTCTCGGTATGCACCACATCGAATAATGTACTTGGCAGACCATTCAGTGCCGAGCGGAACATATCCGGATACTTCACATTCACGACGCTTCCATTGACCTTAATCTCCGTCACACGCCCGGATGGGCCGCGTTCGCTGACCTGAATGGAAGTAATCGTAGATGGCAGACTGGATGCTGTTTTACCTTTCAGGGCAGACAACAGCTGGGCAGATGTATACGGACCACGAATCCATTCATAGCTGTTGGATTCCGGTACGATTTCCAGCACAACCGCCTGATCTCCCGGATTCAGCTGGGCGACCGCTTTGACGCTGTTTTGTACGACCGGCAGTTCGCGTACATTGGTGTTTTTGGCAGTCACCGTCATGTAATCCAATCCAGCCTCGGTCTGCTTGCCTGCAAGCTTGGCGTTATCTTCCCGGATATAACCGGAATCACCGTTATTCAGCAGTACATGATACCATTTTTTGAGATTGGCCTGTGCGGCTGCATCCCCATCAGATATGACGCTGACATAGGCATCTCCGCTGCCTTTCCATACTTCCGAATTATCGGCGCTCATCCCGCCGGCATTGGCGGAGAAAATGGTCTCCAGCACCTTATTATTTTTCATGACCAGTTCGCCGGCCGTATCATCCACCGCTTTGATAATACGCTTGTCCTCTGCACTGACTCCATTATATGCCTGGCTGAGCGTGCCATCGACCACATCCGCTATTTTAAACCGTGATGTGCCTTCCTGGGAGCGAGCATAACTGCGTGCTGCCACAGCCTGTGCTTTGAGCGCTTCTGCAGGCCAGGAAGCAGATACCTCGCCCCCTACGACAGAATAGAGATAATCTTCCATCGGCAGTACATTGATCCAGGCGAGCTGTCCGTTATAATTACTAATTTCAAAGTCGCCGCGGTAAGAACGGGCAGAACGTTCGGTGACCTGGGTGCCGGCATCGCTTCCTTTGAGTCGTATCACCGCTTTACTGCCGCTTACGATATAATGATCGACCGGGGAAGGACTCGTAATGCTTGAAGTTACATTTTGCCGGATGATCAGAGCCGACTCGGTGCTGCTTACGGTTGTCAAAGACACATCAGGCAGTACTGCCGCCGCAGCAGCCTTTACAGCGCCAAGACCGGCACTGTTCGCCTCCTCGCCTACCCATACATTATAAGTAAGCTGTCCACTGCTGTGCGTGAGGGCGATAAACGCATCCAGCCCGGCATTTTGTGCAGCAGCCAATGCCGATTGTGCCTGAGCTTCACTCCCATAACTGCCAGCAGACAGATGCATACTGCCTTTGACAGAGGGCGTCTGACCGCTCAGCAGGGAACGTACCGTTGAACTTACACGGGAAGCTGCCGTGGCAGCATTCGCTTCGGTAGCATACATGCCGGTGTACAGCTGATAGACCGTACTGCCGTTTTTGGAAGAAGTAAATACGATCGGTTTGTCGCTTGTAGGCTGCAGCAGTTTGATCCCTGCTGCTGCAGTGGAGAAATCGGAAGTCTCCAGTACTTTGACCCGATACCCATCAATGCCAAAGCTTGCCTGCTTCCCGATCGTCAGCCAGGAATCAAACGTCTTGCCGTTCATCTCCCCCAGTTCCAGATCGCTTGCAGATTTCACATTCACGACGGGCACGATGGAGGTATACGTACTGCCACCATTAAAAAATATCCCGACCCGTATCTCATCATCTGCTGCTCCTGCTGCATAAGAAGGTGCCGCATAGCCGATTATAAGCACTGCTGCGAGCGCAAGTACGCCTGCTGTACGTACAGCCATTTTGCGCAGCGCCGAACCGTAACTGCGGCTGTACTTGTGCTGGTTTGCCATTTTGGCATGCCGTCTACAGGGTTCTGAGGCGGCACAAGACTGTACTTCTAATCGTTCCTGTGTACAATCAGAATCATGATCAACCTGTACCGGATAGTGACCTTGCGCCAAGCTATGCATATCCAGTTGACCATCTGGATGACTGTGATTACTCCTGATCGGCTCCTCCTGAGATCGTCTCTGCAATATTGCAAATTTTGCCATCGTCATCTTCCTTTCCCTGTGCTCCAAAAAGATCCTCATGGATCATTCAGCAGACTCTTCATACACCATTCACATTTCATCGTGCATTGACTAACTTTTATGAGATATCGACTGCACCCTATAACACGTCAATTGAAATTCATAACATATTGAGTATCTTGGCTGATCCATCAATTGACTTTATAGATACCAAGCTGGTCAGCAAATAATCCAATATATATTAGCGCACAACGATCTCAAGGTCCATTACCGACTACTCACTACTCACTACTCACTACTCACTACTCACTACTCACTACTCACTACTCACTACTCACTACTCACTACTCACTACTCACTACTCACTACTCACTACTCACTACTCACTACTCACTACTCACTACTCATTATACGCAGGAACAGCATAAATGACTTGCTGCCCGGTCCAAACGATTAAATAACTATTTTCAAATCCTTATACAAGTCTATTCCAAAAGTACAGACTCCTACAGAACATAGATATCCAACACTATAAAATCACTCCATTGACTACCGGAACGACCACACACATATTAACGATACCATATACATGGATGATACAAATTTATACCTGCAGCACAACTATCCACTACTTACACAAATACGAATATAAATACAAATACAAACAAAATAAAAAACCTGTCATTTATAGAAGATAACACTCTATAAATAACAGGCTTGGCGCTATTCAGAGATTCTATCTACATATCAGAGCCTCTATTATAACATGACTTTTGTTTATTTACCCTTCAAGTCTTCCGGCATGGGTATACCCAGATGACTGTAAGCTTTTGGTGTAACGACACGACCACGCGGAGTACGCTGCAAAAATCCGAGCTGCAGCAGATACGGCTCGTACACATCTTCAATCGTCTGGCCTTCTTCTCCGATCGTGGCTGCAATCGTATCAAGTCCCACCGGTCCACCGCGGAAGCTGTGAATCATCGCTTCCAGCATTTTGTGGTCAATTTGATCCAGTCCGCATGGATCCACCTGCAACATATCGAGCGATTCCGCAGCAATCTCCGGCGTAATGATCCCATCGCCACGTACCTGTGCATAATCCCTTACCCGTTTGAGCAGCCGGTTCGCAATCCGCGGTGTTCCTCTTCCCCGCAGAGCAATCTCTTCGGCAGCATCTCCCAGAATTTCTATTCCCAAAATATCCGCCCCACGGCTAACGATAAAGGTCAGCTCATCGACCGTGTAGAACTCCAAGCGGCTGACTACACCAAATCGGTCACGCAGCGGCGCAGACAGCAAGCCTGCTCTGGTCGTTGCCCCGATCAGTGTAAATGGCGGAAGATCCAGCCGTACCGAACGCGCACTGGGTCCTTTTCCGATCATAATATCCAGTGCAGAATCTTCCATCGCCGGATACAATACTTCTTCCACCGATCGGTTTAATCGATGAATCTCATCAATAAACAGAACATCTCCATCCTGCAGATTGGTCAGCAGTGCTGCCAGATCGCCCGGACGCTCGATTGCCGGTCCGGAGGTCGTACGCAGGTTAACACCCAGTTCATTAGCAATAATGTTGGCAAGTGTCGTTTTACCGAGTCCTGGCGGACCATAGAGCAGCACATGATCCAGTGCTTCACCCCGCATCTTTGCCGCTTCAATATAAATTTTCAGGTTTTCCTTTACCCGGCTCTGACCAATGTACTCTGCCAGGTAACGGGGACGCAGACTGAGTTCCACCGCTTGGTCTTCCATCATCAAGTTAGCCGATATAATGCGGTCATCCGTCATCTTTATCGCTCCCCTCTCATTACATTTCGTATCTCAATCTCTAAAGCGTATATTTATCCCAATTATTATATCCAGTCCAATTCGCTATGTTATCCAGTATACAGCATTTTCAGTGCACGTTTCATTACGGAATCGGCTGTATCTTCCGGGAATACTTCATGCTTCAGTGTTTGCCATATACGATCCAGCTCGGTCTCTGTGTAGCCGAGTGCTTTGAGTCCTTCACGAACTTCCGGCCATACATCTCCTGAAGCAGCCAATGGAGATTCTGCCTGTGCAAATAAACCTGTAGCGATAAGTCCGTCGCCAATACCATCCAGCTTGTCCTTAAGGTCCAGAATCATACGTTGAGCCGTTTTCTTGCCAATGCCGGGCAGCTTGGTCAGGAAAGTAATATTCTCCTGGTAAATGGCTGTAATGACACCTTCCGGAGTGCCACCGCTCAGAATCCCAAGAGCTACCCGTGGACCGATACCCGAGACTTCAATCAATTTACGAAACAGCTTCTGTTCGTCCCGACTTGGAAAACCAAACAACTGTATAGCATCTTCGCGCACATGATGATGAGTGTAGACCGTAATCTCTCCCGTATGCTTGGCCCAGGCAAATGGATTCGGACAAAATACCCGATACCCGATACCATTAATATCCATTACAATATATTCATTCTCGAGATGGACCAGAGGCCCGCGCAAATAATCAATCATTTTTTGAGTACCTCATTTAATTTAGAATTCAATACATAGGAATGGGCATGACACACGGCAACAGCCAGTGCATCCGCAACATCATCCGGCTTTGGAACTTTTTGCAGGTTCAAAAACATTCGTACCATCTCCTGCACTTGTCTTTTTTCTGCTTTACCGTAGCCAACAATAGCCTGTTTGACCTGCATCGGTGTATATTCTCCGATAGGCAGTCCACGCTGTGCAGCCGCCAATATGGAGACGCCCCGTGCTTGACTGACAGACATTGCTGTAGTCACATTCCGACTAAAAAACAGCTTTTCAAAAGCAACAGCGTCCGGCTCATACTTGTCGATCAACTGTATCATAGCTTCATATACATGCACTAGCCGTTCTTCATCCGGTGTATGAGCCTCAGTCTGAATACACCCATATTGAACCGGTGTCAGTTTGCTCCCGTTTTTATCAATAAACCCAAACCCGACAATCGCGATCCCCGGGTCAATCCCCAAAATACGCAAACTTATCTCTCCCTTATTCTGCATTCTAACGATCTATAATTTGCAAATCTTTATTCGTAACAAACTCTCTGAGTGCATATCCGAATCATCTGATAGGCTACACTTCAGCGGCATAGTAATCAGCGATTCACTATGTCTTCATTTCCATGGGGACTGTGCCCTTGTTTACTATGCCTTCATTTACTTTCCAGCAAAATGTCCATGAAAATATCCAATCAATACATGCTAATTAAATCGTTCTCTTCCGTCCATCATACTATATGATAAGCCAAATAGGCGAACATATGTATCATTTTTTTATTATAGCAAAAACAAGTTTACTCAGGCTACGGAACTTTTAAATAAATTCGGTAATAAAATCAGCTTAACAAACTAATAAAAATCAATACCAGTAAATCACCAAATTAATAAAGGAGAAATTTCCGTAAACCTTAGTAAATACTACGATAAAATAAAAAAGCACCACTCTATAAGAGTGATGCTTTTGCATATCGGGATGACACGATTTGAACATGCGACCCCCTGGTCCCAAACCAGGTGCTCTACCAAGCTGAGCTACATCCCGATGATATGCCGGTGAAGGGACTCGAACCCCCACGGTTTCCCTCACGATTTTGAGTCGCGCGCGTCTGCCAATTCCGCCACACCGGCAAATATGTGGTCTTTCAAAATGATAAATGGCGCGCCCTAAGAGATTCGAACTCCTGACCTTTTGATTCGTAGTCAAACGCTCTATCCAGCTGAGCTAAGGGCGCATAAATGGAGCGGACGACGGGAATCGAACCCGCGACCCTCGCCTTGGCAAGGCGATGCTCTACCGCTGAGCCACGTCCGCAAAAAATCTTGTACATCTACATACTGCATTAACTTGATAATCCAATTGATTATCAGCTTTATTTCTCTGGTTAATTCACTGATGAATACCCAAGAAAAAAATGGCGGAACCGACGGGATTTGAACCCGCGATCTCCTGCGTGACAGGCAGGCATGTTAACCCCTACACCACGGTTCCAAAACTATTGCGGGGACAGGATTTGAACCTGTGACCTTCGGGTTATGAGCCCGACGAGCTACCGGACTGCTCCACCCCGCGTCATCATGCAAAAAGTATCTATGGTGGAGACTGAGGGGATCGAACCCCCGACCCTCTGCTTGTAAGGCAGATGCTCTCCCAGCTGAGCTAAGTCTCCATAAATAATGACCCGTAGGGGATTCGAACCCCTGTTACCTCCGTGAAAGGGAGGTGTCTTAACCCCTTGACCAACGGGCCATGGTAATATGCATTATATGCTATACTAACATGTATTTGATGATTCAACAATGATTTTATTGGATACAGAGAGAAAATAATCATTCTGGCGGAGAGAGAGGGATTCGAACCCTCGAGACGCTTGTGACGCCTACTTCCAATCGT
>NZ_KQ040794.1:68748-69013 GCF_000971965.1 Paenibacillus wulumuqiensis | reverse complement strand
TCGCTTGGCAACGTCCTACTCTCCCAGGACCCTGCGGTCCAAGTACCATCGGCGCTGGAGGGCTTAACGGTCGTGTTCGGGATGGGTACGTGTGGAACCCCTCCGCCATCATCACCAAACGCCTTACCTTGCAGGTGTTGATCACCTGAAAACTGAATCCGAAACGAAACTTCGCTGTTTTAGAAGCTTATTGGATAAGCCCTCGACCGATTAGTATTGGTCAGCTCCATGCATTGCTGCACTTCCACCCCCAACCTATCTACCT
>NZ_KQ040794.1:2234-68738 GCF_000971965.1 Paenibacillus wulumuqiensis | reverse complement strand
GGTTCCACACGTACCCATCCCGAACACGACCGTTAAGCCCTCCAGCGCCGATGGTACTTGGACCGCAGGGTCCTGGGAGAGTAGGACGTTGCCAAGCGACGAAAAGAAAGACGTTATCCAACTGGATAGCGTCTTTTTTGCATAGATTTTATTTATTTTAGAAACTGTAGAGACTTTAGAGACATAGGAGAGCATAAGCATCGTTTCTTTTGCGATTGGCTTATTTTCTAATACCTAACTTTCTGTTATTCTTACCTTTAATTGTATATTTATTTGTACATAAATGCATGAATCAGGAAGGAAAGGCGATGGGATGCTGTCTTTATTGAGAAAATGGAATACGCTGCGCAATCAGGTATTGTTTGTTTTTTTAGTGGTCATGGTCATTGTGCTGTTGATTGTAAGTGTCATGACCTTTCGGCCGATCTCTTCCATGCTGCAGGATCATACCGAGCATCAGATTCAGCAGGTGGCTGTAGAGGCGAATGGGCGGTTTGAGTCCCTATATGAACAAATTAATATGGTGTCCAAGCTGGTGACCACCAACCAGAATGTACAAAATGTACTGCTTCGCAAATACTACAATGATCCTGTCTCCTTTAAGGAACGCCAGAATTTAAAAGGAATTGTGAATACAATTCAGGCCAATTCGGATGGTATTTCGTCGTTTGAATTATATACGAAGCAGCTGGAAAGGGTTTTGCCTCTGGATGATGGGAGTCTATCCAGACGAGTCACCAAAGAATGGATTGCCAAAGCGGATCAAGCAGGAGGACGTCTGGTGTGGATTGGTAATGATTCGACCGACCGGAATTATTTTCTGGCTATCCGGCGTGTGAATTTAATGGATCGCAACTACAGCACTGGTGGGTATTTACTCGTCAGCATGTACCGATATTACTTTCAGTTTGCGAATCAGCAGCCTGCTGCGAAGACCGATCAGTATTCCCTTTTGCTGGGACAGCATATGGAGACGATCAGTTCCAATTATAAAGGGCCGCTAACGAACATTATTCATCATCCACAGCAGATGCCTATCGTTGAGCTGGAAAATCAGCGGTATATTATGGCCAGACAGCAATCGATGGTAACAGGTTGGACCGTTTTGATTCTCACTCCTGTAAGCGCTCTCTATAAGAGTATTGATGTGCTGCGTACGGGGATCATATATGCAGGGATTATTGGAATTCTTATTTTTTTCATTTGTTCCTATCTGCTGTCGACTATTATTACCAAGCCGATTCTGCGGCTGACGCGAACAATGCAGCAGGCGATTGAAGGGCCGCTGACGGTCAATCCGGAGATACATGCGGTCAATGAAATCAATGAGTTGAATAGCACGTATAATCAGCTGGTAAAAGAAACCAATCATCTGATCCAGATGGTATATGAGAAAGAGATCACCCGCAGCCGCAGCGAGCTCAAGGCACTGCAGGCGCAGATTAATCCCCATTTTCTGTTCAATGCGCTGGATGCACTGCGCTGGTCGCTGGAAGATCGGGATCAGGAAGAGCTGGCCGAACAGGTCGTAGCCATGTCTAATCTGTTTCGTTATACGATCAGTCGACAGGAGGGGGATGAGTGGGTACAGCTGCAGCAGGAGATTCGCCATATCGATAATTATATGGAAGTTATGCAAATGCGTTTTGGTGAGCGGCTGCATTATCAGATGGATATGCCGCCAGACGTATCACAGGTACGCATCCCTCGTCTGCTGATTCAGCCCCTGGTGGAAAATGCGATCCTGCATGGAGCGGGCAATAAAAAAGGAGATTGCACAGTCCGTGTGCTGGTAAGACCGAATCAAGAGGCTGGGCTGCTGTATATCGATGTACAGGATGACGGTCCCGGAATGGATGATACCACATTGGAAGAGATCCGGCACGCTATGCGCTCGGGAGGAATTGTCCGTCACCCGGATGAAGGGACAGGCAGCGGGATTGCATTATCCAATGTCTATCAGCGGCTGACACTGTATTTTCCTGATCTGATCGATCCGCTGCGGATAGAAAGCAAGCTGAACCAGGGAACCTGCATTTCTTTGGCAATTCCGATACAGTTCCATTAAAAATACAGCAGTTAAGCTGCGGGCTTATTAAACGACCAGTATATTAAGATTAGCTACAAGTATATTGAGTTGCAGATCCATTAAGCTAAATAACAGCGTTCTGGTAATCATGAGTACAGGTAATCCGATATGTGGAATCAATATACGTGGAATTAATACAGGTAATCCAACACATGGAACCAAAGGGGGATCAGCATTATGTATGCCAAGACCATTCTGATTGTCGATGATGAGCCGCGTACACGGCAGGGAATGAAAAAGATTCTGGATCAATGGTGTGATGGCAGCTACCGGATCGTGATAGCAGCAGATGGAGAGGAAGCGATCGGAATCATGAAGATGCAGAACGTTCATGTGCTGCTTACCGATATACGGATGCCGGAGATGAGTGGACTGACGATGCTGCGAAATATTCAAGAGCATGGTTTGTCGCCGGTCGTGATCTTGATTTCGGCGTATTCGGAATTTGTCTATGCCCAGGAAGCGATTCGGCTGGGTGTGGTGAATTATCTGCTCAAGCCGATCAGCAAAACGGATCTGATCGCTGCTGTAGAGATTGCTCTGCAGGTCGAGGAGAAGCAGACTCGAGCCATTATTGTCGAGAAAGTCGTGGATAACCGGCTGGTTCAGGTCAATGAGCAAAGTCAGACGGCTACTGAACGGGTACGCTCTGTCCTGCACTATATTGATACCCATCTGGAGGAAGACCTTACACTGAAGGAACTGGCAGATCATGTACATCTTAATCCCAGTTATCTGAGTGTGCTGTTCAAGGAGCAGGTACATCTGACTTTTAGCGAGTATGTGACTCGTCAACGTATCCAGCGTGCCAAAGAGCTGTTGATTTCGACCAGTCTGCCGGTTGGAGATATCGCCGAGCAGTCCGGATATCGTACCGCCAAGTACTTTATTAAAATTTTTAAGGAAAGTGAAGGCATTACCCCGAGCAGCTACCGCAAGTCGATCCACTAAACAAAAAGCAGGCGGTCTACTCTTATACCATTCATATACCAAACCTCCAATAAAAAGAGAATTTTTACCAATCGCTGTTGCCTTATGTGCATCGGAGCCAGCTGTTAGACTGAATCTATAGTCATACGGCTATAAACCGATGAAGGAGGTAGTTTCATTGACCAAAAAGAAAGCGCTTCCTATTGTGCTGGCTTTATTGATGATGTTGTCTGTTGCTCTTGCAGGATGTAATTCGACGGGGGAGAGTGCAAGTGGAAGCCAGGGTGGCGGCAGTGGGCAGACCGTAATCAAGTTTATGCATTTATGGCCGGAAGGCAGCTCCAATGCGCAGTATACGATTGTGAATGAGATCATACAGGATTACGAGAAGCAGCACCCGGATATCAAGATCCAGACTGAGATTCTCGGGAACGATCAGTATCGTGAAAAGCTGAAAGTATTGGCTTCCTCCAATGAACTTCCCGATGTAGGCATGACCTGGTCGGATGGGTTTCTCAAGCCTTATGTGGAAGGACAGCTCTTTACACCATTGGATGATGTGATCGATGCCAATTTGAAAGACAACTTTATTCCGGGTGTCAAAGAATCTTATGCGATCGATGGCAAAACGTATGGTATGCCGCTCGAACTGAATATTTCATACATTTTCTACAATAAGGAATTATTCAAAAAATATAATCTCCAAGTGCCCAAAACATACAGTGAACTCGAAAATATCGTCAAAACGCTGAATGACAATAAGGTGATTCCAGCTGCAGTAGGCAATAAGGAAGGCTGGCCGGGCTCATTCTGGTTTATGTATCTGGTGGACCGGATCGGCGGGCCAACGATTCTGACCGACGTTATCCAGGGTAAGCGCAGCTTTGACGATCCGGCGATTGTCCAGGCGGCTACGGAAGTACAGAGTCTGGTGGACATGAATACATTTGAGAAAGGAAACAGCGGTCTGTCCAACGATGAAGCCAAAGGGTATTTTATGAACGAGCAGGCGGCCATGTTCCTAACAGCAACATGGGAGCTGCCGAATTATACTACCAGTCCGGATGTTCCGCAGGCATTCAAGGACAAAATCGGTTATTTCAAGTTCCCGCTGTATGAAGGCGGCAAAGGAACAGACATCAACAGCTATGTCGGCGGACCGGGCGTTGGGCTGTTCGTGGCAGAGAATTCCGAGGTGAAAGAACAGGCCAAGGATTTTGCGGCTTTTCTGGTCAAAGAGTGGGGTGACAAATCGGTCACTGATGCAGGCGTCATTCCCGCTACCAAAGTGGACACGGACGGCAAAAAGCTGGATCCGATGTATGTAGAGATTTTGAAAGACCTGAGCACCGCTTCCAACGTCACTACTTATTTTGACACCCAGGCCAGTCCAAATGTGGCCGAACTGCATCATGACCTGATTGCTGCCCTGTTTGGCAAACAGATCACACCACAGCAATTTGTCCAGCAGACCGCGGCTGCACTGGCGGAAGAAAGCAATTAGCACGGTGTCGATGATGGTGAGTGCTGATTATGGGTCACTATCCGCAAAGGTTGCTTTATAGATGAAGAGGTAAAAACTATACCGTACTGAATAAGTTCGTATATTCTGGATACTGATTATCTCTCCATAGCCGGAAGGCTTATTTTGACGAATGCGAATGCTGTACCATACGTGTTTTGTGATTGAATGGTGGAAGGTGACTGAGCTGCCTTCCCCACTGTCAGGAGGAGGAATGCTTGTGAAAGCTGTCATGTCCAACAGGAGTGCGATTGCGCTGTATGTACTACCGGCGCTGATTCTGATTCTGATTATCATTTATATTCCCCTGGTGCTTACCGGTTACTATGGCATGATGGAC
This sequence comes from Paenibacillus wulumuqiensis, assembly GCF_000971965.1. Classification (GTDB taxonomy): domain Bacteria; phylum Bacillota; class Bacilli; order Paenibacillales; family Paenibacillaceae; genus Saccharibacillus; species Saccharibacillus wulumuqiensis. The sequence continues at coordinate 63,857 of NZ_KQ040794.1, read as the reverse complement.
TGGAAAGGCTTTGCACCGATGAAGTTTATCGGTCTGGGTAATTACAACAAGCTCATTCATGATTCAATGTTCTGGAAAAGCACCTATCATTCCGTACTGCTCGGCATCTGCTCCACACTCAGTCTGCTGATCTATCTGGCTGTATCGATGGTACTGGCCAGCCGGATCAAGGGTGCCAATCTGTTCCGCAAAATCTATCTGATTCCCATGCTGCTATCCTCGGTAGCGATTGCCCAGCTGTGGTCCAAAATCTATGATCCATCCAATGGCATAATCAATCATTTGCTGATCAGCATGGGTGTACAAAACCCGCCGCTCTGGTTGTCCGATCCGAATATTGTACTGTTTGCCATCTTTGTACCGATTGTATGGCAGTATGCCGGATTTTACATCATCATTTATTATGCCGCTCTTAAAAATGTACCGGAAGAAGTGATGGAAGCCGCTACAATCGATGGTGCAACACCATGGCAAGTAGCTACCCGAATCAAATTGCCGCTGATTGCTCCGGTATTCAAAGTTACGATTATACTGGCGCTGGTCGGTTCCCTGAAATATTTTGACCTGATCTTTGTGATGACCGGCGGCGGGCCGAATCATGCGAGTGAAGTGATGGCCTCCTATATGTATGGTGAAGCGTTCAGCAAATACAATTTCGGCTATGGCAGTGCGATCGGCTTTGCCCTGCTGCTGATCTGTCTGCTGATGACCTGGCTGATCCGCAAACTGACCACATCGGGCGAAGATGTCCAATACTGAGGGAGTGGATGAACATAATGAATGAATTTGCCGCACATAAAGGGTCCGACACTGTCCAGGATACACGGGTCAAAGCATCCTTTGGGAGTCGTCTCGGTTTTGGTGTACTTTATCTGATTCTTGGGATACTGGCGGTTATCCAGATCTACCCGCTGTTCTGGCTGCTTTTATTTTCACTGAAAACGAATCAGGAAGTATTCGGTATGTCACCATTTGCGCTGCCTCAGCATCCGCAATGGTCCAATTATCCAAAAGTATGGAGCCAGGGCCATATTAATCTGTATTTTTTCAACAGTGTCTGGTATACCGTGGTGGCTGTTCTGTTAACGATTGTGCTGGCCAGCTTTGTGACTTTTGCGATTACAAGAATGAATTGGAAATGGAGCAAGTTCGTGCTGGGATTGTTTATTGTGGGGTTGATGATTCCGCTACATTCCACATTGATCCCGCTGTTTAACTTTTTTAAACATGTGCATCTGATCGACAATCCGCTTTCGGTCCTTTTATCGTACACGGCTTTTAATCTGCCGGTGACAATTATGATTTTGCTCGGGTTTTACCAAGCCATTCCGCGCGAGATTGAGGAAGCGGGCGTAATGGATGGCTGCTCGGTGCACCGGATCTTTTTCCGGATTGTGCTGCCGCTGACGACGCCCGTGCTTGCCACCACAGCGATTATCAATATGATTTATAACTGGAATGAGTTTGTATTTGTGAATACATTTATCAGCTCGGACCGCTGGAAAACGTTGACGGTAGGGGTGAATAATTTTGTGGGGCAATATCTGACAGACTGGGGAGCGATCGGGGCTACACTGATGATTAGCATTCTTCCCATACTGATCGCCTTTTTGCTGCTGAGCAACCGGATTGTCGAAGGACTGGCTGCCGGTTCGGTCAAAGGGTGATATTTCATTTCGTAGACAGCTGTTGATAGATACGTTTAAAAGGAGCTTTCCTGATGGAGGCTCCTTTTAAACGTACAATAGGATTCACTGTGTAATAAGGCAAAGCAAACTATCCAAGCTCTATTCAGTTAATCGTGACAGGTGGGGCAGCCAGCAATTCCATCCCGTTCATATAAGGACGCAGGGCGGCAGGTATATAAATGCTGCCGTCTTCCTGCTGATGGTTCTCCAGCAGAGGAATCAGAATACGCGGCGACGCTACTGCCGTATTATTGAGCGTATGACAGAATCGCAGCTCTCCGGCTTCTGTACGATAGCGGATGTTGGCGCGGCGAGCCTGGAAATCATGCAGATTCGACGAAGAGTGAGTCTCCCCGTATGCTTGCCGCCCGGGCATCCAGGTTTCGATATCATACTGTTTGTAGGTTTTTTGGGACATGTCGCCGACGCATACCGCTACGACCTGATAAGGCAGCTCCAGCAGCTGCAGCAATTCTTCTGCATTGGCTGTAATTTCCTGATGAATACGTTCTGAGACTTCGGGATTGGCTTCGCAAAGGACAACCTGTTCGACTTTGGCAAATTGATGCACACGGTACAATCCGCGCACATCCCGTCCTGCCGAGCCTACTTCACTGCGAAAGCTCTGCGAGGCAGCCGCGAGACGAATCGGACCTTCCGCCAGATCAATGATCTCATTTTGATAATACGACACAAGCGCCACTTCGGAAGTACCGGTGAGCCAGTGATCTTCCTGCCCGATCCGGAATGTCTGATCCATGCCCAGCGGGAAAAAGGCCGTATGGTGCAGAGCCGAGCCGCGAACCATTAGAGGAACTTCCAGCGGAGTATATCCTTTGCCCATTAACAGGTCAAAGGCAAGCTGCTGGACGGCACGGTGCAGCAGCACACCGTTACCTTTCAGATAATAATGACGGCTGCCGCTGACTTTGACCCCGCGCGCAGTGTCGATCATGTCGTGCAGTTCGCCCAGCTCGATATGATCCCTCGCAGGAAAAGTAAACACTGGCGGCATACCGATCTGCCGCAGCAGTACGTTATCTTCGTCAGACTCTCCATCCGGTGTGTCCGGCGATACCGTATTGGGAACGATCGCCATCAGAGCATCATATTTCTCAAGCACCTGACTGGCCTGCTGCTCCAGCTTCTGCAGCTGGACGTTAATGTCCCTGACCCGCTGCTTCATCTCTTCGGCTGTATCAGCCGATGTACGGATCTGCTCGCTGATTCCGCGGGTGAGTGTGTTGCGCTGCTGACGCAGCTGTTCGATCTCCTGCAGAGTGTGACTGCGCAGCTGATGCTGTTCCAGCAGCTCTGCAATGGAGATTTGGATATGCTTTTTGTTGGCAATTTCCTGAAGGGTGTCGGCATTCTGTCGAATGTACTGAATATCCAGCATAGGTGGTTCGCTCCTTTTCAAATAGGCAATGCTGTTCACTGCCATGGATTCTGAAAAAACACAAAGAACGCTCCTCATCAACTTGGGACGAGGAGCGTTCTGCTCGCGGTGCCACCCAACTTGACCGGAGTACATGTCGACTCCGATCCGCTCAGGTTTCGCGATAACGGGCGAATACCGTTTAACTTAGGGATACAGCGTCATGTCTGTCACTTGCCGCTGTTCCTTGACGAGAACGCCTCCAGGTTGGATTCCTTTCAATGGCCGTTTCATAATATTTATTTGTGCTAGTGTACTGGATGGGAGGAATAACGTCAAGACGGCATATAAAACAACCGCAAAGATCTCCCGTCTGCTATTGGCAAAACGGGATTTTATGGTATAATATTATAAAGTCAAAGAAAGTCAAAGTCAGCGAACAATTGCGCCAGTATATCTGCCTGTAGAATGGATGTGATCCTGCAAAGGAATGATCTGTTCCGAATGTCGTACAGTTTATGACGAACGTTCGTTTCTGACCATGAAATTTATGGTTAAGTGATATTTATGTGGACTTTGATATTATCATTGGCGAATTCATGTTTGCAGGTTTAACTATACATGGAGGAGGATACAATGCGTAATATCTCCGACATTATCGAACAATATTTAAAACGGATACTTCAGGAAGGTGAAGGAGCGATCGAGATTCAGCGCAATGATCTGGCTGACCAGTTCTCTTGCGTTCCTTCGCAGATCAATTATGTAATCAGTACCCGCTTTACCCTGGAAAAAGGGTACCTCGTCGAAAGCAAGCGGGGAGGCGGGGGATATATCCGCATACGGCGTATCGAACTGCCCGGTCATTCTACGATCCATACGCATATTCACGAAAGTATCGGTCAGAACATGAGTCAGGTAGCCGCAGAAGGGCTTATTTACCAGCTGCTGGAAGCAAGGCTGATCTCCAAGCGTGAAGCCGAGCTGATGCGTTCTGTCGTATGCCGGGATGTCATTTCAATTAATCTTCCCTACCGGGATGAAGTCCGTGCAAGGATGATGAAGGCCATGCTGATTTCACTGCTTGGTTCCTGATCATCTGGCGAAGGGGGTAATTTTGATGGTCTGTCAGGAATGTCAAAAGAGACCGGCTACTCTTCATTTTACCAAGATCGTAAATGGGGAAAAAACGGAATTTCATATTTGCGAACATTGTGCCCGTGAAAAGGGTGAATTGATTCCGGGTACATCCGGAGGATTTTCCATTCATAATCTGCTGTCCGGATTAATGGACTTTGATTCCAGCAACAAAGGGCAGGTTCCCGGACCGGCTGTACAGGAATTACAATGTCCGGAATGCGGAATGACCTATACGCAATTCCGCAAGCTGGGGCGTTTTGGCTGCAGTTCCTGTTACAAGACATTTGATGACAAGCTGGACCCGCTGCTCAAGCGAGTACACGGCAGTACCGCTCATACCGGCAAACTGCCTGGCCGTGCAGGAGTCCAGATCAAGATCAGACAGCAGATGCATGAGCTCAAGCAGCAGCTGCAGAAGAGCATTGCTGATGAGGAATTTGAACAGGCTGCAGAGCTGAGAGATCAGATCCGCGGACTGGAAAAGCAAATTTCACAGGAGTCGTAAGGAGGAATGTCGTATGCCGAATCTCCGTTTTACCGAGAAGCCTTTGAGTGAATGGATGAAAGAAGGCGGAGATCATTCGGATGTTGTGATCAGCAGCAGGGTGCGTATTGCACGCAATCTGGTTCAGCACCCGTTTCCCATCGTAGCTTCTGCCGAACAGGCGGAAGAAGTACAGGGGCAGCTTATTGGAGCATTAAGCAGCGAGCCCGTACAGAGTGTCGGCCCGTTTGAGCCGATTATACTCAAGGAACTGGACGATGTGGATAAGGAAGTACTGATGGAAAAGCATCTGATCAGTCCGAGCCTTATTAATGACTCCAGAGCAGGAGCCGTGCTGTTGGCCGAGGATGAGTCGGTAAGCATCATGCTGAATGAAGAGGATCATCTGCGGATTCAGTGTCTGTATCCGGGATTTCAGCTTCAGGAAGCGTGGGAGCGTGCCTCAGCAATTGACGATGCTTTTGAAAAGGCCGTTAACTATGCGTTTGATACTCACCGCGGATACATGACCAGCTGTCCTACGAATATGGGAACCGGGCTGCGCGCTTCGGTGATGCTGCATCTGCCGGCGCTGGCAATCATGAATCAGGTGGGCCGCATATTGTCGGCAGTCTCGCAGGTCGGACTTGCCGTACGGGGGTTGTATGGTGAAGGCAGTGAGGCGATCGGTAATATTTTTCAGATTTCCAACCAGATTACACTGGGGCTGTCCGAAGAAGAGATTATTGATAACCTGCGCAGCGTAGTACTTCAAATTATCGAGTACGAGCAGCATGCCCGCAACCGTCTGCTGACCGAGTCAAGATTGCGTATTACGGACCGGATCATGCGCTCTTACGGAATTCTCTGTTATGCGACCATGATGGATTCCAAGGAAGCTTTTCAGCGTATCTCCGATGTCCGTCTCGGGGTGGATCTCGGACTGATTGATAAAACATCGGTTACGCAGATGAACGAGTTAATGATTATGACACAACCGGGTTTCCTTCAGAAAACTTTCGGTGTTAAAATGGGATCAGGAGAACGCGATATGTACCGGGCGCAGCTGATCCGCGATAAATTGGGTAATATACACGTAGAAGACTAAACCGTGGAGGTGCTTGAATATGATGTTTGGTAGATTTACGGAGCGAGCTCAAAAAGTTCTGGCTTTGGCTCAGGAAGAAGCAGTTCGTCTCGGTCACAATAACATCGGTACAGAGCATATTTTGCTTGGATTGATTCGTGAAGGTGAAGGCATCGCTGCCAAAGCACTGATCGGTCTGGGTCTTGGACTTGAAAAAATTCAGGATGAAGTGGAATCCCTGATTGGCAGAGGGCAGGAGCAGCCTACCAATATTGCGTACACTCCCCGTGCCAAAAAAGTGATCGAGCTGTCTATGGACGAAGCGCGCAAGCTTGGTCACACCTATGTAGGCACAGAGCATATTCTGCTCGGTCTGATCCGTGAAGGAGAAGGCGTCGCAGCCAGAGTGCTCAACAATCTGGGTATCAGCCTGAACAAGGCACGTCAGCAGGTACTGCAGCTGCTCGGCAGCAATGAAGCGGTATCCAGCCACCATGGTACACCTGCTAATGTTAGCACACCTACACTGGACAGCCTGGCGCGCGATCTGACTGCCATTGCCAAGGATAGCAATCTGGATCCGGTAATTGGCCGTAGCAAGGAAATTGAGCGTGTTATTCAGGTACTGAGCCGTCGTACCAAGAACAATCCGGTACTGATCGGTGAGCCGGGTGTTGGTAAAACGGCCATCGCCGAAGGTCTTGCCCAAAAAATTATCAACAACGAGATTCCGGAGACACTTCGTGACAAGCGTGTTATGACGCTGGATATGGGTTCTGTCGTAGCCGGAACCAAATACCGCGGTGAGTTCGAAGACCGCCTCAAAAAAATCATGGACGAGATTCGTCAGGCAGGCAATATCGTACTGTTCATTGATGAGCTGCATACATTGATCGGTGCCGGTGGAGCGGAAGGTGCAATTGATGCATCCAACATCCTCAAACCGTCTCTGGCCCGTGGCGAGCTGCAATGTATCGGTGCGACTACACTGGACGAATATCGTAAATATATCGAAAAAGATGCGGCTCTGGAACGTCGTTTCCAACCAATCACGGTAGATCAGCCTTCTCCAAGTGAAGCTGTACAGATTCTTATGGGTCTGCGTGATCGTTATGAAGCCCATCACCGCGTGAAAATTACGGATGAAGCGATCGAACAGGCAGTCAAGCTGTCCGACCGTTATATTACGGACCGCTTCCTGCCGGATAAAGCGATTGACCTGATCGATGAAGCGGGTTCCAAAGTAAGGCTGAACTCTTACACCGTGCCGCCTAATCTGAAGCAGCTGGAAAGCCGTCTGGAAGACATCCGCAAGGAAAAAGACGCTGCTGTTCAAAGCCAGGAATTCGAAAAAGCGGCTGCTCTGCGTGATACCGAGCAGAAAATCCGTGAAGAGCTGGATACTACCAAAAACCAATGGAAAGAAAAACAGGGTCGTACCGACTCTGAAGTAACACCGGAGGATATTGCGGATATCGTAGCCAACTGGACAGGTATCCCGGTAACCAAACTCAAGGAAGAAGAGACCGACCGCCTGCTCAATATGGAAAGTCTGCTGCATGAGCGTGTAATCGGCCAGGACGAAGCTGTTGTGGCTGTCAGCCGTGCGATCCGCCGTGCCCGTGCCGGCCTCAAAGATCCAAAGCGTCCAATGGGTTCCTTTATCTTCCTCGGTCCTACAGGGGTTGGTAAAACCGAGCTTGCCCGTGCGCTTGCAGAATCCATGTTCGGTGACGAAAATGCCATTATCCGGATCGATATGTCCGAATACATGGAGAAACATTCCACGTCCCGTCTGGTCGGAGCGCCTCCAGGATATGTGGGTTATGAAGAAGGCGGCCAGCTGACCGAGAAAGTTCGCCGTAAACCATACTCTGTTGTCCTGCTGGATGAGATCGAGAAAGCTCACCCGGAAGTATTTAACATCCTGCTGCAGGTGTTGGAAGATGGTCGTCTGACCGATTCCAAAGGCCGTGTTGTCGATTTCCGTAATACGCTGATCATTCTGACTTCCAACGTCGGTGCTGAAGCGATCCGCCGGAACACTACACTCGGCTTTACCGCAACACTCGATTCGGGTGCAGAGTACAACAACATGAAGGGCAAAGTGACGGATGAACTGAAACGCCACTTCCGTCCAGAGTTCCTGAACCGTATTGATGATGTGATCGTATTCCACTCTCTGGAAGAGAAACACATCGCCGAGATCGTAACACTCATGTCCGAAGAGCTGCGCAAGCGTCTGCGTGAGTATGAGATCGACTTTACCTTGACTGCGAGTGCCAAAGCATTCCTGGCCAAAGAAGGATTCGATCCTGCCTACGGTGCACGTCCGCTTCGCCGGGCGATCCAGAAGCATATCGAGGACCGTCTATCCGAAGAACTGCTGACCGGCAGCGTCACCAAAGGCGATACTCTGCTGATCGACGAGAAAGACGGCGCATTGACTGTAAACAAGGTAGATCCTGCCACTCAGGCGGACAGTGTATCTGCCAACGAAGCTAATTTATAAGTAGTGCAGGTGTCCATTTTTCGATGAAATGGAATTCTGCAGACGGATATAGCGTATAAATAAAGGTTGATTCCAAAGGCAAAATCGCCCGCGGAATCAACCTTTTTAATGTTATAATAGAATAGAATGTAAAATTCAAAACATTGCAATACGATAAAAAGATATGAGATGTTAACTGTACGGTTAACGTATATATAGAAAGGGACGTTCATGGCTAAGGTAAAAACGAAATTTTTCTGTACGGATTGTGGATATGAATCTCCAAAATGGTATGGCAAGTGTCCGGGATGCCAGGCCTGGAACACCATGGTTGAAGAAAAGGAAAGCGCTGCGGTAAAGACGCAGGGAATGAATTCCTCCCTGTTCCAGACCAAGCAAAAACCGCAGGCTATCACAGAGATTGAATCCGGCAAAGAGCCGCGGATTCAAACGGGAATCCAGGAGCTGAACCGGGTGCTGGGTGGCGGTGTTGTACCGGGCTCACTCGTGCTCGTAGGTGGCGATCCGGGTATCGGTAAATCCACACTGCTGCTGCAGACGTCTCATGCACTAACCCAGAAAGGGCTGCGGGTACTGTATGTGTCCGGTGAGGAATCCGTACGGCAGACCAAGCTGCGTGCCGAGCGGCTGGATGCGCTGTCGGATGAGCTTTTTGTACTTTGTGAAAGTAATATGGATCTGATCGAAGAAGCGATCGATAACCTGAATCCCAATTTCCTGGTCATCGACTCCATTCAGACAGTGTATCAGCCGGAAGTGACCAGTGCACCCGGCAGTGTATCGCAGGTGCGTGAATGTACTTCACGATTTATGCGGGTAGCCAAAATACGCGGTATTGCCACGGTTCTCGTAGGTCATGTGACCAAGGAAGGCGCGATTGCCGGTCCGCGGATGCTGGAGCATATGGTGGACTGCGTGCTGTATTTTGAAGGCGAACGTCATCATACGTACCGGATTTTGCGTGCGGTGAAGAACCGATTTGGTTCGACGAACGAGATGGGTATTTTTGAAATGCATGAAGAAGGATTGACGGAAGTATCCAATCCTTCGGAATTGTTTCTGTCGGAACGGGCAATGGGCGCAGCCGGTTCGACAGTGGTGGCCAGCATGGAAGGTACACGCCCAATGCTGGTCGAGCTGCAGGCGCTGGTTGCCGCGACCCATTTCCCGTCACCACGGCGGATGGGTACAGGCGTGGATAATAACCGACTCGCGCTGATTATCGCTGTACTGGAAAAGCGGATGGGTATGTTCCTGCAAAACCAGGATGCCTATCTCAATGTGGCCGGCGGTGTCAAACTGGATGAACCGGCTGTTGATTTGGCAATTGCGGTCAGTCTTGCTTCCAGTTTCCGGGATGCGCCTACCAAGCCGGATGACGTGATTTTTGGAGAAATTGGTCTGACTGGTGAGGTACGGGCTGTATCCAGAGCGGAGCAGCGGGTCAAGGAAGCGGCCAAGCTGGGATTCAAACGGGTTATTTTACCGGAGAAAAGCCTCAAGGGATGGAAGCATCCCAAAGACATTCAATTAATCGGTGTAAATACGGTAGCGGAAGCATTAAAGGCTGCGTTGGATTAGGGGGAACAGAGAATGAAGGAAATCAGTCAAGCAGAGAAAATTAATCGCCTGCTGAAAATGGTAGCGCCGGGAACGGCTTTCCGGGACGGACTCGACAACGTGCTTCGTGCCAAAACAGGCGGACTTATCGTAGTTGGTTCAACTTCTCAGTTAATGGAAGTGGTGGATGGCGGTTTTTCCATCGATTGCGAATTTTCTCCCAACTATTTGTACGAGCTGGCCAAGATGGACGGCGCTATTATTCTAAGTAGTGATTTAAAGCGAATCCTGTATGCGAATACGCAGCTGATTCCTGATTCTTCGATCTCCTCGATCGAGACGGGGATTCGCCACCGTACGGCAGAGCGGGTAGCCAAACAGACGGGAGAGCTGGTCATTTCCATCTCGCAGCGCCGTAACATTATTACTTTGTATAAAGGCAATTTGCGTTATGCGCTCAAGGAGATCGGCGTCATCCTGACCAAGGCCAACCAGGCGATTCAGACACTGGATCGTTATCAGGTAGTACTGGGTCAGGCGCTGACGAACCTGACCGCTTCCGAATTCGAACAGATGGTCACCATTTCCGAAGTGGCTGGTGTGATTCAGCGGGTGGAGATGGTACTGCGTATTCAGACGGAGATCAGCCGCTATATTACAGAGCTCGGAACCGAAGGCCGGTTGATCTCCATGCAGATGGAAGAGATGGTCGGCAATACGGAAGAAGAATTCCGCCTGCTGCTCAAGGACTATGGACGCGACTGCAGTGAAGACAAGCTGAATGATATTGTGAATAACCTTAAGCGGATTACCGATAATGAACTGATGGATGTCACGCAGGTTGTCAAAATGCTGGGTTATCCCGTGGCGATTGCACAGTCCGAAGAAGTGGTACATGCTCGCGGATATCGTGTGCTGAGCAAAATTCCACGCTTGCCAAATGTAATTATCAATAATTTGGTCGAACGTTTTGAGGCATTGCATCAGGTCATCGGTGCAAGTATTGAAGAACTGGACGAAGTGGATGGCATTGGTGAAGTACGGGCAAGAACGATACGTGCAGGCCTGGAGCGCATTCAGGAGCAAGTATTTATTGACAGACAAATCTAAACACGTTAGAATCGTAAAGTTAATTGGTTAATATATCCATCTTTGAGGTGACAAAATGATAACAAAATCAATTCCAAACCTGTGTACGCTGTTTAACCTGGGACTTGGAATGGTGGCTATTTTACTGTCGTTGAATGAGAACTATAGTCTGGCAGCGATCATGGTAATTGTAGCAATGTTAATGGACGGTCTTGATGGCCGTATGGCAAGAGCGCTGAATGCCCAGAGTGAGCTGGGAAAAGAGCTTGATTCGCTGTCTGATCTTGTATCATTCGGTGTAGCGCCTATTATTATCATGTACAGTATTTCCTTTCATGATATTAATCCGGTGCTCGCAGTCTCTGCTTCGCTGATTTTCCCGATGTGCGGCGCGATGCGTCTGGCACGATTCAATGTAAAAGCAGGGGTGCCCGGCTATTTCACCGGTTTGCCGATTCCGGCAGCAGGTGGCGTACTGGCGACCTTATCACTATTTCATAATGAAGTCTCTACACCGTATATGGTGATCAGTACATTAATCCTGTCCTATCTGATGGTCAGCCGGGTCAAATACCCGAATTTCAAAAAAGTCGGTATTCCGCGCAAAGCACTATGGCTGGCACCTTTTGTGGTCGCAGCAGCAGTCATCATTGCGATCATGTTCCCGGATCAGGTCTCCAAACTGATCTTTGTACCGCTCGCAGTGTATGCGTTATACGGATTTCAACAAAATATTCGTCGGCTGATCCGCCGTCGCAATCATCAGGACGATGATAATTCTTCCAAAGAATCACTTCGTTAAGATGATCGCATGATATGATGAATAAAGAAGCATTTATTTCTCTGGTTTACCGGGGGATAAATGCTTTTTTTTATGCCTGAATCACTATAAAACGATCAAAAGGAGAGAGAGATATGCTGGAGCAATGGATGCAACAGGGCGGCAGTTTATTTTACAATGAAGGGCAGCCAGCCCAGACGGCAGCTAACCTGATTATACTGGCAAGCGTCATTGCCGGATTGTGCTGGGGAGCACGAAGGCTGCTAATTCGGGTCAGCAGTAGACCTGCATCCGGAGAGAGAATATCGACCATACAGCTTGTCCTGATGACAACAGGTCTGCTGATCGGCTGGACAACAGGCGTGTTGGGTTCGTTTCTTGTCTCCTGGTGGGAGCCCGGTTATGAGATCATCCGCTCTCTGCTGATGCTGGTATTTGGCTATGTCGGACTGCGGATAGGCAGTGACAGAGCGGCAGAAGTAACACAGGGGCTGCATAATATAATGCTCATCAGGTCATTGCAGCCTGAACCCACTGAATCCACAGAACCGAAGACGCAGCAGGTACAGCAGAAACAGTTGAGCAGCCTCATTCCTGCCAAAATCACGGATACCAATATCATAATCGACGGCAGAATCGAGCATATTATTCAGGCGGGATTTCTGGAAGGTAAGCTGCTGATCCCTGATTTTGTTCTGTATGAGCTGCAGCTGCTTGCCGATTCTGCCGATATCCTGCGGCGCCAGCGAGGCAAAAGGGGACTGGATATGCTCAATCGCCTGCGTCAGATAGGCGGAATCGAGATGGAGATGACTGCCACTGATTTTCCGGATAATCTGGGTGTGGATGATCGGCTCGTCCAGCTGGCGCTTACCCGGCAGGCCGTATTATTGACCAATGATATCAACCTGCAAAAGATCTGTGAGCTGCATCAGATCCGCGTACTCAATGTGAACCAGCTGGCTTCCCTGCTCAAGCAGCAGCTCGTCGCCGGTGAGCTGCTGCTGGTCCATGTGACCAAAGCGGGCAAGGAACAGGGACAGGGGATCGCTTATCTGGATGATGGCACCATGATTGTCGTAGAGCATGGGCGTGAATATATAGGGAATACTGTCGAAGTGGTCGTTACCAGCGCCCTGCAGACAGCCAATGGTAAAATGATATTTGCCAAACCACATATTTCGGGCCAGTAGTTGCACAGGACTCTTGTCCCTATCGGTACCGGGGGGTATAGCGCTCCCATTCCTAATAATTGTTGTGCTGCGAGTGCAGACGGGTATATTATTAAGAAATGGGATTTGAGACGCCTGGCATCGATGCAGCAGGTGGCGGACTGGAAGGATAAGGATGGGGATTATGACGAATAAGGCTGGTGTAGTAGTTGTAGCAGCGGGCAAAGGCTCACGTATGGGCACGACAGAGAGCAAGCAGTACCTGAGACTTCAGGAAAAGCCGATTATCATACATACGCTGGAGGTTTTTGAACGTTCATCCGTAGTGGATGAGATCGTCATGGTTACAGGTACAGAGGATGTTCAGCGCTGCGAGGATTGGATCAGACAGTACAAATTGAGCAAGGTGGTCCATGTGACAGCAGGAGGCCATGATCGCCAGGAATCTGTCCTGCGCGGCCTCCAGCATCTGACCACCGAGTGGGTGATGGTACATGATGGTGTACGTCCTTTTATAACGGAGGAACATATCCGTCAGTGTTATGATACGGCAGTGTCAGCAGGAGCTTCGGTACTGGCAGTGCCAGTCAAGGACACGATCAAGCAGGTGAATGCAGACAGGCATATTACCGGTACACCGGATCGCAGCAGTCTGTGGGCGATTCAGACACCGCAGACTTTCCGCCGCAGTCAGCTGCTGGAGGCTCATCAGCAGGCTGAACAGCAGGGATTCCGTGGAACGGATGACTCGATGCTGGTGGAACGTCTGGGAGTGACGGTAGCTGTCGTGGAAGGCAGCTATACGAATATGAAGATTACCACGCCGGATGATCTGGATTATGCTGCTTATTTACTGGAACGCAAGGGAGAGGGACAGATATGATTCGTATAGGACAGGGATTTGATGTACACCAACTGGTGGAGGGAAGACCGTGCATCATCGGCGGTGTAACAATCCCTTATGAAAAAGGACTGCTCGGTCATTCGGATGCGGATGTACTGCTGCATACGATTACCGATGCGATTCTGGGTGCACTCGCCATGGGCGATATCGGCAAGCATTTTCCCGATACCGATCCGGAATTCAAGGATGCGGACAGCCTCGAGCTGCTGCTTCATATCTGGCAAATGATCCGTGAACGCGGTTATCGCCTGGGCAATGTGGATGCTACGATTATTGCCCAGAAGCCCAAAATGGCACCTTATATTCCGCAGATGGTCGAAGTGATCGCCAAAGCACTGGATGCAGAGATCGACCAGGTGAATGTCAAGGCAACAACAACCGAACAGCTGGGCTTCACCGGTCGTGGTGAAGGAATCGCTGCCCAGGCGGTTGTTTGTCTGATCAAAGAGTAATCAAGCAAAAGCTATCAAGCTTAAGGAGGAATACTATTATGTCTACTGAAGTTCGCGTACGTTATGCGCCGAGTCCAACCGGACATTTGCATATCGGTAACGCTCGTACCGCATTGTTCAATTATCTGTTTGCCCGCAGTCAGGGTGGTAAATTTGTGATCCGGATTGAGGATACGGATGTAAAACGCAACGTGGCCGGCGGTGAAGAGAACCAGCTGTCCTATCTGAAATGGCTCGGTATCGACTGGGATGAAAGTATTGATATCGGCGGCGAATACGGACCTTACCGCCAGACCGAGCGTCTGGATATCTACCGTCAGTACTGGCAGGATCTGCTGGATCGCGGTCTGGCCTACAAATGTTACTGCACCGAGGAAGAGCTGGAGCAGGAACGCGAAGAGCAGATCGCCCGTGGCGAGACGCCGCGTTATTCCGGCAAGCATCGCGATCTGACACCGGAGCAGTGCGCTGCTTTTGAAGCGGAAGGCCGTGTACCGAGCGTGCGTTTCCGTGTACCGGAGAACAAAACGTATACGTTCAACGATATCGTCAAAGGCGAGATCTCCTTTACTACGGAAGATACCGGAGACTTTGTTATCGTGAAGAAAGATGGCATCCCGACATACAACTTTGCCGTTGTACTAGACGATTATCTGATGAAAATCTCGCATGTACTACGCGGGGAAGATCATGTATCCAATACTCCTCGTCAGCTGATGATCTATGAAGCGCTTGGCTGGGAACCGCCGCAGTTCGGTCATATGACCCTGATCGTCAATGAGAATCACAAAAAGCTCAGCAAACGCGACGAATCCATTATCCAGTTTATCGAGCAGTATGATCAGCTGGGCTACCTGCCGGAAGCACTGTTTAACTTTATCGTGCTGCTGGGCTGGTCTCCGGAAGGCGAAGAAGAAATCTTCTCCCGCGAAGAACTGATCAAGATCTTTGATGCCAAGCGTCTGTCCAAGAGCCCGGCGGTATTCGATACCAACAAGCTGGCTCATCTGAACAACGTGTACATCAAAAAAGCCGATACCGACCGTATCGCAGCGATGGCTATCCCGCATCTGCAAAAAGCAGGACGCCTGCCGGCAGAGCTGAGCGAAGAGCAGCAGCAGTGGGCGCATGATCTGGTTGCCCTTTATCAGGAACAGATGGTATCGGCTTCCGATATTGTGGAACTGTCCGAAATGTTCTTCCGTACACACGTGGAACTCGGCCAAGAAGAACAGCAGATTCTGGCTGAAGAGCATGTCAAAACCGTTCTGGAAGCCCTGCTGAATAAAATTCGTTCTTCCAGCGAATTCAGCCCTTCCCACGCCGCTGCCATGATCAAGGAAGTGCAAAAAGAGACCGGCTATAAAGGCAAGCAGCTGTTCATGCCGATCCGTGTGGCACTGACAGGCGAAATGCATGGACGTGACCTGAATCATACCGTATATCTGCTGGGCCGCGACCGGGTGATCGAGCGTCTGGAATCCCAGATCAAAGGATCATAATTTCCAAATGGCATCAAGCCGCCGCAATAATTCATATTGTTTAATCAGGTAGAGTCCGTTATAATGATCACCTGACAGATAATTTAAAACTTAAATGTATAACATATGGATATAACGGCATTGAGCAGGAAAAGTAAGCCTGAATATGAAGTCCCAGAGAGGATGACCCTGTGAGCAAGAACATTCACGGGTGGCTGGAAATCATCCACTTCAAACAGGCTGAACATGCACCTGTGAGCTGCAAAGTCGAACCTTTTCCGCTTGCTTTCATTCAATTTGAACGAAAGCATAGGGATAGCAGTAGATTTTGCCGTCTGGTCTTACGTTACAGACTGCACAAGTTGGACGATTCTGCCTGGCCTTTTCCGGTTCGGGAGTACAGATTCTGCCCAAGCAGAGTGGAACCGCGTAAGAAGACGCCTCTGCAGCCTTAACTGGCTGTGGAGGCGTTTTTTAATGAGGCGCAAGCAAAGAGGGGAAGAATTCATGCTGAAAAATATGAGGTCCGATATTCGCGCTGTATTCGATAATGATCCGGCAGCGCGCAGCTGGTTTGAGGTCATATTCACCTATTCGGGATTGCATGCGATTTGGGCCCACCGTTTGGCCCACTGGTTTTACTGTAAAAGATGGTTTACCGTCGCTCGTATCATTTCCCAGGGAAGCCGATTTATGACGGGGATTGAGATTCACCCGGGTGCAACCATTGGCAGTCGTCTGTTTATCGATCATGGCATGGGGGTCGTGATTGGAGAGACCTGCGAGATTGGAGACGATGTGCTTATTTATCAGGGTGTCACACTCGGGGGTACAGGCAAGGAAAAAGGCAAGCGTCACCCGACGATCGGCAATAACGTCGTAATCGGCTCCGGCGCCAAGGTGCTCGGTTCCTTTACCGTCGGCTCCAATTCCAATATCGGCTCCAATTCGGTGGTTCTGCGGGAAGTGCCGCCCAATAGCACGGTAGTCGGAATCCCCGGCAAAATCGTGATCCAGGACGGCAAAAAAGCCGACCGGCTCAGCCACCAGATGCCCGATCCGGTAGCCGCCAGACTGGCTGAGCTGCAGATCGAGATCGAACAGCTCAAAAAGCAGCTGGAACCGGAAAATGGAATCAAGCCGAATAGCAGCAGACATTCTTCGTAATCATTGCAATATACATGGACACAGAGAAGGGATGAGAGTATGCCATTGCAAATTTATAACACAATGACTCGCATGAAAGAACAGTTCGTCAGCCTCACACCAGGTGAGGTCAAAATGTACGTGTGCGGACCGACCGTATATGACTACATCCATATCGGTAATGCCCGTCCGATGATCTTCTTTGATGTAGTGCGCAGCTACCTGGAGAACCAGCAGTACAAAGTGGATTATGTAGTCAACTTCACCGATGTGGATGACAAGCTGATCCGCAAAGCGGAAGAAATGAACACAACCGTGCCCGAAGTGGCAGAGCGCTTTATTGCAGCTTATTTTGAAGATCTGGAAGGTCTCGGTATCCGCCGTGCCACCATTCATCCGCGTGTAACGGAGAACATGGATATTATTATCCAGTTTATCGATAAGCTGGTCGAACTCGGCTATGCCTATCCAAAAGAAGGCGATGTATACTTCCGTACCCGCAAATTTGCTTCCTACGGCAAACTGTCTCATCAGAAGCTGGATGAACTGCAATTTGGTATCCGGATCGAAGTCGACAAGCGCAAAGAAAATCCGGAAGACTTTGTACTGTGGAAAGCGGCCAAGCCGGGCGAGATCTTCTGGGAAAGTCCTTGGGGCCAAGGGCGTCCGGGCTGGCATATCGAGTGCTCCGCGATGGCACGCCACTATCTGGGAGATACGCTTGATATTCACGGTGGCGGACAGGATCTTCAGTTCCCCCATCATGAGTGCGAATGCGCCCAGTCGGAATCCGTTACCGGCAAGCCTTTGTCCAACTATTGGATGCATAACGGCTTTATCCGGATTGACGACGAGAAAATGTCCAAGTCGCTGGGCAACGGGATTCTTGTCAAAGACCTGCGCAGAGACCACAAGCCCGCTGCGATCCGCTATCTGATGCTGTCCACCCATTATCGCAATCCGCTCAACTATACGGACGATACGATGACACAGGCCGAGAATAGCATTGAGCGTATCGCTAACGCAGTCAGCAATGTGAAGCACCGTCTGTCCGCATCCGATACTTCTTCTCCGGCAGATGCTGAACTGATCAGCCGCATAGAGAAAATCCGCGGTCTGTTCCATGAGAAAATGCAGGATGACTTCAATACACCGGATGCGATTACGGCAATTTTTGAATGGGTCAACGAAGCAAACCTGCTGCTGCAGCGTGAAGTCGTACAAAAAGCTTCTCTGGAAGCCCTGCTTCAGGCATTTGACGAAATGAATGAAGTGCTGCGTCTGTACTGGGAAGAAGAACAGCTTCTCGACGAAGAAGTGGAACAGCTGATTGCCGAGCGCATCGAAGCGCGCAGCAGCAAAAACTGGGCAAGAGCCGATGAGATCCGCGATTTGCTGTCTGCACAGGGCATTGTTCTGGAAGACACGCCGCAGGGCATGAGATGGCGTCGTAAATGAACAGGAGGCAATATCTATGAATCCTCCAGAAAATGATTATCAACACGGATGGTTTCCGTTCGCTCCGTCCAAGCCGGCGGAGCAGCTGCCACCGCTGGCACTTGCGTATATGGGAGATGCAATCCATGAAGTGGCTGTCCGGCAGTACCTGATTTCCGGTAAAAATCTGCGTCCAAACCATTTGCACCGCATGTCCACCGGATTCGTCTCGGCGGGTGCACAGGCGCGAATGCTGCAGCATTTGGAACCCGAACTTACCGAAGAAGAGGCCAATGTCGTCCGTCATGGACGCAATGCCAAATCCGGCAGCGTACCCAAAAACGCCAGTGTTATCGATTACCGGTATGCCACTGCCTGGGAATGCCTGCTCGGCTACCTGTATTACAAAGGCGAACAAGCACGAATTGAAGAACTGATTACCCGAGGCATTCAACATCTGGAGCAGAAGACTTAAACTGCTGCATTCATCTATTCAGACAGGAACCCTATGATACAGAAGCAATTCCCTCCAAAAAGGGTAATGGACATGTAGGCATAATGCGTTCTACAGGAGGAAACACAATGGAAGAAGAATACATCGCCGGCAAGCACTCGGTTACCGAAGCGCTTCGGGCCGGCAGAAGCATTAATAAAATCTGGATCGCCGAAGGCTCCCAGAAAAATCTCGTACAGCCGATTCTCGCAGAAGCCAAGCAGCGCGGAATCGTAGTCCAGTACGTCGACAAGCGCAAGCTGGATACTTTCGTACCGGGTGTACAGCATCAGGGCGTTATCGCCCAGGCTGCTCCTTACGAATATGCAGAGGTAGAGGATATCCTGGCAGCGGCAGCGGCCAAGGGAGAACCTCCGTTCATCCTGCTGCTGGACGAGATCGAAGATCCGCATAACCTCGGTTCGATACTGCGTACGGCAGATTGTACGGGTGTTCACGGCGTGATTATTCCCAAGCGGCGTTCAGCAGGTATCACAGCAACGGTATCCAAAACATCTGCCGGTGCTGTGGAGTATGTGCCTGTAGCCCGTGTAACCAATATCGGCCAGACGATCGACCGTCTCAAGGAACAGGGAGTATGGGTAGCCGGAACCGATGTGGATACCGACAGCAGTCTGTACGAGGCGGATATCTTCAATGGACCGGTAGCGATTGTGATCGGTAACGAAGGCAAAGGCATGGGCCGATTGATCCGGGAGAAGTGCGATGTACTCGTTCAACTGCCGATGAAGGGTAAGATCAACTCGCTTAATGCTTCAGTAGCTGCAGGAGTGGTCATGTACGAAGTACTGCGCCGCCGGCAGTCGCTCGGTTAGACCGTATGGCCGATCTGCGGGATGTTCTTCTGGTCGATGGTTATAATATGATCGGTTCCTGGCCTGAACTTGTGGAATTGTCGGAGATCGGGCTGAACGAAGCACGCAACCGGCTGCTGGAACGTCTGGCTAATTATCAGGCCTACTCGGGAAGAAGAGTCATCGCGGTTTTTGATGCCTACCGTGTTCCGGGGCTGGGCAAATCGTATGAGCAGGGTAAAGTCGAGATGTACTTTACCAAGGAAAAGGAAACCGCCGATGAAGCGATTGAACGTTTTGTCGGCGAGTTGTCCCACCGCCGCCGGCAGATCTATGTCGCTACCAGCGATCTGGCTGAACAGCACGTCGTATTTGGACAGGGAGCGCTGCGGGTGTCTGCCAGAGAGCTGCTGATTGAAGTGCAGATCAGCGAAAGGGAAATTGCCCAGCGAATTCGGGAACAGCGGGAGCAGGGTTCACGCAATACACTGGATGGAAAACTCAGTCCGCAGCAGCGGTATTTGTTTGAAAAATGGCGCAGGGGAGAGTGAGTTGTCACCGCAATGACAGCTTACTTGCGAACCTGCGTTCTCTTTTATCAAAAAAAGATGAAAAATGCTGCTGCTACAGCGTTACAGGCGACAAATACGGTTGACTATGTGAGGTTACATAATATATACTTGGGCTATATTTTATAGGGTAACGGAGACCTTGCGTTGCAACCGGAGGGATTGTTTGTGAGTGTCGACCTCAAAGATATTATGGTGTCACCATACGATTACCAGAGCGATGAAGATCTTGTAGAAGCCGTCCGGCAAGGCGATTCCGAAGCCTTGGAGTACTTGATTACCAAGTACAAAAATTTTGTGCGTGCAAAAGCCCGATCTTATTTTCTTATTGGTGCGGATCGCGAGGATATTGTACAGGAAGGCATGATCGGCCTGTATAAATCCATCCGCGACTTCAAGAATGACAAGATGTCTTCGTTCAAGGTGTTTGCCGAGCTGTGCATTACCCGTCAGATCATTACGGCAATCAAGACGGCTACACGGCAAAAGCATATCCCGCTGAACTCGTATGTGTCCCTGGACAAACCGATCTATGACGAAGATTCCGACCGTACGCTGCTTGACGTCATTTGTGGCTCACAGGTATCCGATCCGGAAGAACTGGTTATCAACAAAGAGGAATTCACCGGTCTCGAGGACAAAATGTCCGAAATTCTGAGTGAGCTGGAACGCAAAGTTCTGATGCTTTATCTCGATGGACGCTCCTATCAGGAGATTGCTGTCGATCTCTGCAGACATGTCAAATCTATCGATAATGCACTTCAGCGTGTCAAACGCAAGCTTGAGCGTTACCTCGAAGTACGTGATAACTAGACTCCTGGCAACCAAGTGAAGACTCTGCACATAGAGTCTTTTTTATTTTGTGCAGTCTGTCGTTTACCCTATAATCCGGCAAGAAACAACGATCAGCAAAGTATTCGATCATGTCCGGAAAAGCTGCCGAAAAGAATTGTTATTTTTTTGCAAAACATCATGAATATTCGTTGACACGGTCAGGGGCCTATGATAAAGTGTTTTAGGTAGGCCTAAAATCGCCTGTTCTTAGGTGTGTCAATCTTTATGGCGATCAAGGCAGCTATATGAGCAAGTGTAACCACCCTGACCGCATGGGGATGAAGAATGGAACAGGCTCTTGGTCTGAAGCCTTTTCTTCGTTTAACCAGATCGTCTTTTGGAGGTGTAGTCGTGGCACGAAGCTTTAAGTCTATGTTTTCCTTTTTCTCCGAAAGCTGGGCTGAACTTAAAAAGGTTCGCTGGCCTAATCGTAAAGAGCTGACCAACTATACTCTTATCGTTATCGGTACGATATTGTTTGTCGCCGTTTATTTTTGGGTTCTAGACATCGGCATTTCCGCTGTGATCGAAGCGATAATTTAAGAAGGGTTCCAGGTGGCTTGATATGGAAAAAAGATGGTACGTAGTTCATACTTATTCAGGGTATGAAAACAAGGTCAAGGCCAATTTGGAAAAACGCGTTGAGTCGATGGGCATGGAAGACAAGATCTTCCGCGTTCTTGTTCCTATGGAAGAAGAACTGGTAAACAAAGACGGCAAGAAAAAGACCGTCATGCGTAAAGTTTACCCGGGATACGTTCTTGTTGAAATGATCCAGACCGATGATTCGTGGTATGTAGTTCGCAATACGCCTGGCGTAACCGGCTTTGTCGGTTCAACAGGTTCAGGCTCCAAGCCGACTGCGCTGCTGCCCGAAGAAGTCGAACAGATTCTCAAACACATGGGTATGGAAGAACCGAAGGAGCATATCGACTTCGAGGTCAAAGAATCCGTACGCATCAAAGTTGGACCGTTTGCGAATTTTGTGGGCTCCGTGGAAGAAATCTTGGTAGACAAGAGCAAGCTCAGAGTACATGTTAACATGTTCGGACGGGAAACCCCGCTTGAGCTGGATTATACTCAAGTGGAAAAGATATAGCAGGTTTCTAGGATGACACGGGGATTTGGAGTGAGCAATCATTTCAGATTCTAACCGGTGCTTCCGGTTTCACCGCATAGGCTGAAGACAGATGTTTTGAGTCATATGCGTCGTTTTACGTGGGAGGGCAGCGATGTCCGTCTACCACTATTCGCAAGGAGGTGTTTTACATGGCTAAAAAGGTAATCAAAATGGTAAAACTGCAAATCCCGGCTGGTAAAGCGAATCCGGCTCCTCCAGTAGGTCCGGCATTGGGTCAAGCAGGTGTCAACATCATGGCATTCTGTAAAGAGTTCAACGCTCGTACAGCAGATCAAGCAGGTTTGATCATTCCGGTTGAGATCACAGTGTTTGAAGATCGTTCTTTCACTTTCATCACAAAAACTCCACCGGCTGCAGTTCTTCTGAAAGTTGCTGCTAAGATCGAAAAAGGATCTGGCGAACCGAACAAGAAGAAAGTCGCAGTTGTTAAACGTTCCGCAGTTCGTGAAATTGCAGAACAAAAAATGCCTGACCTGAACGCAGCTTCTATCGAAGCAGCAATGCTGATGGTTGAAGGTACAGCACGTAGCATGGGTATCACAATCGAAGACTAATTTTTATTAGTTTTTACTGGTATCCGCCAGGAACCAGTCTATGCAGAATCGTGAGATTCTGTATATGTGGGAGGAATATCCGCTAATACCACAAAGGAGGAATAACAAATGGCTAAACATGGTAAAAAATATTTGGAAGCTGTTAAGCTGATTGACAGCGAAGCAACTTACGAGCCGGCTGAAGCAGTTGCTTTGGTTAAAAAAGCAGCTACTGCAAAATTCGACGAAACTGTTGAAGCAGCAGTACGTCTGGGTGTAGACCCTCGTAAACAAGATCAGGCTGTTCGTGGTGTCGTAGTACTGCCACACGGTACTGGTAAAACTCAACGTGTTCTCGTATTCGCAAAAGGCGAAAAAGCAAAAGAAGCGGAAGCTGCTGGTGCTGACTTCGTTGGCGATCAGGACATGATCAACAAAATCCAACAAGGATGGTTCGAGTTCGATGTCTGCGTAGCTACGCCTGACATGATGAGCGAAGTTGGTAAACTGGGTCGTCTGCTTGGTGGTAAAGGTCTGATGCCTAACCCTAAAGCAGGTACAGTTACTTTCGACGTTACCAAAGCTGTTCAAGAAATCAAAGCTGGTAAAATCGAATACCGTCTGGACAAAGCAGGACAAATTCACGCTCCTATCGGTAAAGTATCTTTCTCTGAAGAGCAATTGAACGAGAACCTGCAAGCTCTGGTTGAAGCTCTTAACCGTGCTAAACCAGCTGCAGCAAAAGGTATCTACCTGAAAAACATTGCGGTATCTTCCACAATGGGACCAAGCGCACGCGTAAACGCAGCAACTTACAGATAATTAAGGGTTGACAACAACCTTTAGATTTGATAATCTGTGAAAGTTGTAATTACGTTTGAACTTTGTACTTGCAATTACACTTGAATATGTTTAACCGTAGACAGTAGGTGCCTTTACCGGCTTAATTTCCTACCGAGGTGTTATGATAGAATATCGGATACTCAGTGCGCAGCTTGCTGCGCCTGCTGAATCCGCTCCGTCAAGCCTTCGTCATTCTGCGGGGGCTTTTTTAATGCCCGTAGGAACTCTTTTCTCCCGAATCCCGAGAGGACGGAGAAAAGCAAGAATACGATCAGGAGGTGTCCAATTTGGCAAACGCAAAAGTAATCCAGGCAAAACAGGAAGCGGTAGAAGTGGTTGCAACGAAACTGCGCGAGAGCGTAACTACAGTTGTTGCTGACTATCGTGGTCTGAATGTAGCTCAAGTTACAGAACTGCGCAAGCAACTGCGTGAAGCTGGTATCGAGTTCCAAGTATTGAAAAATACACTGGTTCGTCGTGCCACTGAGTCTGCTGACCTGACTGAACTGAACGAAGTACTTAGCGGTCCTACCGCTATTGCTTTCAGTAAAGACGATGCAGTAGCACCGGCTAAAATTCTGAACGATTTCGCTAAAACGAATGACGCTCTGGAATTGAAAGGCGGCGTTGTTGAAGGACGCGTAGTAAGCGCAGAAGAAATCAAAGCACTGGCAGCTCTGCCATCCCGCGAAGGTCTCTTGTCCATGCTGCTTAGCGTACTTCAAGCTCCAGTTCGCAACTTTGCACTGGCAGTTAAAGCAGTATCCGAGAAAGAAGAGCAAAGCGCGTAAGCGACTAGCCCATTCTGCTCACGCCCATGCGGCGTAAAAAAATGGCTGTGATCAGCCAAAACCAAAATACAACCAATTATGGAGGGTTTATAAATGAGTCAAGAGCAAATCCTTGAAGCCATCAAAGGCATGACTGTACTGGAACTGAACGATCTGGTAAAAGCAATCGAAGAAGAATTCGGCGTAACTGCAGCAGCTCCAGTAGCAGCAGCGGCAGCAGGCGGCGCAGCTGCAGAAGCTGAGCAAACTGAATTTGACGTAGTACTGACATCCGCTGGTGCTTCCAAAATCAACGTAATCAAAGCTGTTCGTGAAGTAACTGGTCTGGGTCTGAAAGAAGCTAAAGAAGTAGTGGACAACGCTCCTAAAGCAATCAAAGAAGGCGTTGCTAAAGAAGAAGCTGAATCCATCAAAGCAAAACTGGAAGAAGCAGGCGCATCTGTAGAATTGAAATAAGAGATTTTCTCTTCTTTCTTACAAACCCCTTGAATCCGTTCAAGGGGTTTGTTTTATAAAAAAGACAGTAATTTAGGTGAATTCAAGAAAGGGTGAAGGAATGATATGGGAGATCATTATTATTCCAGCCAGCCTGGCGCGGCGCACGAACGCCGAACGATCGAAGCGGAGTTGCGCGGCAAAACTTTCAAATTCATAAGCGATGCCGGTGTCTTTTCCAAAACCGGAGTGGACTATGGCAGCAGAGTACTTATTGATGCTCTGACACTGAATGAAGATTCCAACGTGCTGGATGTAGGATGTGGCTATGGGCCGATCGGTTTGTCGGCAGCGTACCTTGCTGCAAAAGGCCATGTGACGATGGTTGATGTGAATGCACGGGCAGTACAGCTTGCCAGAGAGAATGCCAAACTTAACCAGATTGAGAATATTACGATCCTGGAAAGTGATTTGTTTGCAGCGGTGCAGGGGCAGATGTTTGACGTTATACTGACCAATCCGCCGATCCGGGCAGGTAAAGCGACTGTACATGCGATCTTCGAACAGGCAGCAGCCCATTTGAAAGAAGGAGGCTCGCTCTGGGTCGTTATTCAAAAGAAGCAGGGTGCACCTTCAGCCAAAGCCAGATTGGAAGAACTGTTTACCAGCGTGGAAGAGGTTACCAAGGACAAAGGATATCGTATCTTCCAGGCGATCAAATAAAAAAGGCCTATTCATCGGCGAGGATGAACAGACCTTGACGTAAAATGAAATAGATGAAATCGGTGAATACGCCTGTTGACTTAAATAGGCTAACGTGTTATTATTACAAAATGTCAGTATTAAGATGCCCTTTTTGGCTTTAGTTTTCTGTGAATTACGAAAATTATGTACCATAAGGGTGTTTAATCTTGTCCTTAAACGTATAATAATCGGTATTTCAGTTAATTTCAACTGAAATATGAGTCTGAGCTGCTGGGTCACATCCGTTGATAGCTGATGGTGCTCTTTTTTCGAGAAGATTCGATAAGAGCTTTTCTCTATTTGTGGGTGTGCACTTCTATGTATGGACCTATTATACGTGATCCAAACAGCAGTTCGCAATGAAATTTTTAAGTGAGTAGACATTAAGGGGTGAGTATAAGTTGGCAGGACATCTTGTTCAATATGGTCGACGCACTCGGCGAAGTTATGCACGAATTAACGAAGTTCTTGAAGTACCTAACCTGATCGAAATCCAACAGAAATCTTATCAGTGGTTTTTGGATGAAGGATTGCGTGAAATGTTCCAGGATATCTCGCCAATTCAAGATTTTACAGGGAATCTGGTACTCGAGTTCATCGACTACAGCCTTGGTGAGCCGAAATACACAGTAGACGATGCGAAAGAGCGTGACGTTACGTATTCAGCTCCATTGCGAGTAAAAGTCCGTCTCATCAATAAGGAAACGGGTGAAGTCAAAGAGCAGGAAGTATTCATGGGTGATTTCCCGCTGATGACGGAAACCGGCACCTTCATTATCAATGGTGCAGAACGGGTTATTGTCAGCCAGTTGGTTCGCTCTCCCAGCGTCTATTTCAGCACTAAAGTCGATAAAAATGGTAAAACATCATATACTGCTACCGTTATTCCTAACCGTGGCGCATGGCTGGAACTGGAGATGGATGCGAAAGATATCGTCTATGTACGTATCGACCGTACCCGTAAGATCCCGGTAACCGTACTGCTACGTGCTCTCGGATTCGGCAGCGACGCTGAAATTCTGGACCTGCTTGGCAATGACGAATATATCCGTAATACATTAGATAAAGATAACACCGACTCTACCGAGAAAGCGCTGATCGAGATTTACGAGCGTCTTCGTCCGGGCGAGCCACCAACACTCGATAACGCCAAAAGCTTGCTCGTAGCACGTTTCTTCGATCCAAAACGCTATGATCTCGCGAATGTAGGTCGTTACAAAATCAACAAAAAGCTGCATATCAAAAACCGTCTCTTTAACCAGCGCCTTGCTGAGACGCTGATTGATACCAATACAGGTGAGATTGTTGCCGAAGCTGGACAGGTAGTGGATCGTCGTCTCCTTGATGAGATCATGCCTTACCTTGAAGGTGATCTGAACTTCAAAACTTACCATGTAGCTGGCGGCGTACTGGATGCCAATGATATTCCAATGCAGACGATTAATGTCTTCTCTCCACTGGAAGATGGCAAAGTCGTATCGGTGATTGCCAACGGCACCATTGATAAATCTGTTAAGAACATTACACCGGCTGATATTATCGCATCGATCAGTTACTTCCTGAACTTGCTTCAGGGTATCGGCGATACTGATGATATTGATCATCTGGGTAACCGTCGTCTGCGTTCCGTAGGAGAGCTGCTGCAGAACCAGTTCCGTATCGGTTTGTCCCGTATGGAACGTGTAGTACGCGAGAGAATGTCCATCCAGGATGCGAATGTTATTACTCCACAGGCACTGATCAACATACGTCCTGTTATTGCATCCATCAAGGAGTTCTTTGGTAGCTCCCAGCTGTCCCAGTTTATGGACCAGACCAACCCGCTTGGCGAACTGACGCACAAACGTCGTCTGTCTGCCCTCGGACCCGGCGGTCTGACCCGTGAGCGCGCAGGCTTTGAAGTCCGTGACGTACATCCGAGTCACTATGGCCGTATGTGTCCTATCGAGACTCCAGAGGGACCGAACATCGGTCTGATCAACTCCCTGTCCACGTTCGCACGCATCAATGAGTATGGCTTCATCGAAGCACCATACCGTCGTGTAGATCCGAACACCAACCGGGTAACCGATCAGATTGATTACCTGACTGCGGATGAAGAAGATAACTATGTAGTAGCACAGGCGAATGCAGTCCTGAACGAAGACGGTACTTTTGCAGAAGAAATGGTAATCAGCCGTTATAACAAACAGGCTGATAACATTCTCCCTATGCCAAGAGAACGTGTTGATTACATGGACGTATCTCCAAAACAGGTCGTATCCGTTGCAACAGCGCTGATTCCGTTCCTGGAGAATGATGACTCCAACCGTGCGCTGATGGGTTCCAACATGCAGCGTCAGGCGGTACCTTTGCTTATTCCAAAGGCACCACTGGTTGGTACAGGTATGGAACACAAAGCTGCTAAGGATTCCGGTGTATGTATCGTAACCAAATACGATGGTATTATCGAACGCTCTACAGCAAGCGAGATTACACTGCGCCGTATCGAGACTGTAGACGGCAAAGAAGTTAAAGGTGATCTCGTTAAGTATAAATTACACAAATTCATGAGATCTAACCAAGGTACTGCCATCAACCAGCGTCCAATCGTGAAAACGGGCGACGTTGTGAAGAAAGGCGATATCCTGGCAGATGGTCCATCCACTGAAATGGGTGAGATCGCTCTGGGCCGTAACGTAGTCGTAGCATTTATGACCTGGGAAGGTTATAACTACGAGGATGCGATCCTACTGAGTGAAAAGCTCGTTAAGGAAGATGTGTACACTTCCATTCATATTGAAGAATATGAATCCGAAGCTCGTGATACGAAGC
The DNA here is from genome assembly GCF_000971965.1 of Paenibacillus wulumuqiensis. Taxonomy (GTDB): domain Bacteria; phylum Bacillota; class Bacilli; order Paenibacillales; family Paenibacillaceae; genus Saccharibacillus; species Saccharibacillus wulumuqiensis. Next base: position 35,534 of record NZ_KQ040794.1, on the reverse strand, counting down.
TCGGTCCGGAAGAAATCACACGCGATATTCCTAACGTGGGTGAAGATGCACTGAAAAATCTCGACGAGCGCGGTATTATCCGTATCGGTGCCGAGATTGCTGCTGGTGATATCCTCGTTGGTAAAGTAACACCAAAAGGTGTAACCGAGCTGACAGCAGAAGAACGCCTGCTGCACGCCATCTTTGGTGAAAAAGCACGTGAAGTTCGCGACACCAGCCTGCGCGTACCTCATGGTACAGACGGTATTGTCGTAGACGTCAAAGTGTTCACCAGAGAAAATGGCGATGAATTGCCACCGGGTGTAAATCATCTGGTACGTGTGTACATCGCGCAAAAACGTAAAATCTCCGAAGGCGATAAAATGGCGGGACGCCACGGTAACAAGGGTGTCGTTGCACGTATTCTGCCGGAAGAAGATATGCCGTTTATGCCGGATGGCACACCGGTACAGGTTGTACTGAACCCTCTGGGCGTACCTTCCCGTATGAACATCGGTCAGATTCTCGAAGTCCATATCGGTATGGCAGCGATGAAGCTTGGTATTCACGTCGCTACACCGGTATTTGATGGAGCGAATGAGTATGATGTATTCGATACGATGGAAGAAGCCGGCATGCAGCGTAACGGTAAGACGATCCTTTACGATGGAAGAACCGGTGACGAGTTCGAACGTGAAGTTACAGTCGGCGTTATGCACATGATCAAACTGGCGCACATGGTTGATGATAAAATCCATGCTCGTTCCACAGGTCCTTACTCTCTCGTTACACAGCAGCCGCTGGGTGGTAAAGCTCAGTTCGGTGGTCAGCGTTTCGGGGAGATGGAAGTATGGGCGCTGGAAGCTTATGGCGCTGCTTACACCCTGCAAGAGATCCTTACTGTCAAATCCGATGATGTCGTTGGCCGTGTGAAAACGTACGAATCCATCGTGAAAGGCGAAAACGTTCCTGAACCGGGCGTTCCTGAATCTTTCAAAGTATTGATCAAGGAGCTGCAAAGCTTGGGTATGGACGTTAAGATTCTCAATGAGGACGAAAACGAAATTGAGATGAGAGAGCTGGATGACGAGGAAGAGAACACCAATGATAAACTGAGCCTCAACCTTGAAGGTTCAGAAGTCGGCGTAGATTAATACACTTATTCATGATTCCCAACATTGTCTGATGAAGGTAGACCGGAGCTTTTCCGGTCTATCCTCATTCATCAGACGGTGCGTTGGGATTTGTGCGGAATACAGAGCTTTACAATAAATAGGATTTGGCCTTAGGAGGGGTGTCTCTTGATAGACGTTAACAATTTCGAATTTATGAAAATTGGGCTTGCTTCCCCAGACAAAATTCGTTCTTGGTCCCGCGGAGAAGTTAAAAAACCGGAGACAATCAACTACCGTACGCTTAAACCAGAGAAAGACGGTCTGTTCTGTGAACGTATTTTTGGACCAACCAAAGACTGGGAATGTCATTGCGGTAAATATAAGCGCGTACGTTACAAAGGTGTAGTCTGTGACCGTTGTGGCGTTGAAGTAACACGTGCCAAAGTACGTCGTGAACGTATGGGACATATTGAGCTGGCAGCTCCTGTATCCCACATTTGGTATTTCAAAGGTATCCCGAGCCGTATGGGTCTTGCACTCGATATGTCTCCACGATCCCTGGAAGAAGTTATCTACTTCGCATCTTATGTTGTTACAGATCCAGGCGAGACACCACTGGAGAAGAAACAACTTCTCTCTGAAAAAGAATACCGCAGCTACCGTGAGAAATACGGCTACGGATTCCATGCAGGCATGGGTGCGGAAGCGATCAAAAGACTGCTTCAGGATCTTGATCTGGACAAAGAACTGGAATTCCTGCGTGAAGAGCTGCGTACCGCTCAAGGCCAACGTCGTAACCGTGCGATCAAACGTCTTGAAGTTATCGAAGCTTTCCGTAATTCCGGCAATTCTCCGGATTGGATGATCATGGACGTTCTGCCGGTTATCCCGCCAGAAATTCGTCCAATGGTTCAGCTGGATGGCGGACGTTTTGCAACATCCGACCTGAATGACCTGTACCGTCGTGTCATCAACCGGAATAACCGTCTGAAGCGCCTGCTGGATTTGGGTGCTCCTGATATTATCGTACAGAACGAGAAACGTATGCTGCAGGAAGCAGTAGATGCTCTGATCGATAACGGTCGTCGCGGACGTCCGGTAACCGGTCCTGGTAACCGTCCTCTGAAATCCCTCAGCCACATGCTGAAAGGTAAACAAGGTCGTTTCCGTCAGAACTTGCTCGGTAAACGCGTCGATTACTCTGGTCGTTCCGTTATCGTCGTAGGTCCTTACCTGAAAATGTACCAGTGCGGTCTGCCAAAAGAAATGGCACTGGAACTGTTCAAGCCATTCGTAATGAAAGAGCTGGTTAACAAAGGCCTTGCTCATAACATTAAGAGTGCAAAACGCAAAGTTGAACGTGTAAGTCCGGAAGTATGGGATGTACTGGAAGAAGTAATCAAGGAACACCCAGTTCTTCTGAACCGTGCACCGACGCTGCACAGACTCGGTATCCAGGCATTCGAACCAATTCTAGTTGAAGGCCGTGCGATCCGTCTGCATCCGCTCGTATGTACAGCGTACAACGCTGACTTTGACGGTGACCAGATGGCCGTTCACGTACCATTGTCTGCTGAAGCACAAGCGGAAGCACGCCTGCTAATGCTGGCATCCGGTAACATCTTGAACCCTAAAGATGGCAAGCCGGTTGTTACACCTTCCCAGGATATGGTCCTCGGCTCCTACTATCTGACTATGGATAACATGGAAGCCAAAGGTTCGGGCATGATCCTGCGTACAGTCAACGAAGCCGTATCCGCTTATCAGCGTGGCACAGCTTCTCTGCATGCACGTGTAGCGATCCCTGCCAAAGCTCTGGGCAAAACCAGCTTCACCGAAAAACAACAATCCGGTATGTTGATCACAACTGTCGGACGGATTATCTTTAACGAGATTTTCCCTGAATCTTTCCCTTATATTAATGAACCGACTCGTGCCAACCTGTATCAGGGTATCCCGGATCACTACTTCATTTATGAAAAAGGTACCAACGTACTTGAATTCATGAAGGCTGTTCCGCAAACCGGTGCGATCGGTAAAGAATATCTTGGTACGATCATTGCACGCTGTTTCGAAGTCTACCATACAACACTGACTTCCATGATTCTGGATAAAATCAAGCAGCTGGGCTTTACGTATTCCACTCGTGCGGGTATTACCGTTGGTGTGGCAGACGTTGTGGTTCCACCGGAGAAAACAGCACTGCTGGCTGAATCCGACAAAAAAGTTGCAGTTATCACGAATCAGTACCGTCGTGGTCTGATTACCAACGAAGAGCGTTATGATCGTGTTATCGAGATCTGGTCCCGTACAAAGGACGAGCTGACGGACATTCTGATGAAATCGATGGATCGTTACAACTCCATCATGCTCATGGTTGATTCCAAAGCGCGGGGTAACAAATCCCAGATTACTCAGCTGGGCGGTATGCGTGGTCTGATGGCCAACCCATCCGGTCGTATCATCGAGCTCCCAATCAAATCGAACTTCCGTGAAGGTCTGACAGTCCTCGAGTACTTCCTGTCTACTCACGGAGCGCGTAAAGGTCTGGCGGATACAGCACTTCGTACCGCTGACTCCGGTTATCTGACTCGTCGTCTCGTTGACGTAGCCCAGGACGTAATCGTACGTGAAGATGATTGTGGAACCGACAAAGGATTTATCGTTAGCCGTATCCAGGATGGTAAGGAAGTTATCGAAGATCTGTACGATCGTCTGGAAGGACGCTACTGCTTCGAGACTGTTCGTCATCCGGAGACTGGCGAGATCCTCGCTAGCCGTAATGAACTGATTGATTCTGACAAGGCTGAAGCTATCGTGGCTGCTGGCGTCAACAAAGTACAGATCCGTTCCGTACTGAGCTGCCGTACAAGACACGGGGTATGTAAGAAATGTTATGGTCGTAACCTGGCGACTGGTAAACACGTTGAGATCGGTGAAGCGGTTGGTATTATCGCTGCTCAATCCATCGGTGAGCCAGGAACACAGCTGACGATGCGTACGTTCCATACCGGTGGTGTAGCCGGAGACGATATCACTCAAGGTTTGCCGCGTATTCAGGAGCTGTTTGAGGCCCGTAACCCTAAAGGTCAGGCTACAATCAGTGAAATTGATGGTGTCATCAAAGAAATCCGTGAAGCCAAAGACCGTCGTGAAATCGAAGTCGAAGGTGAAGCGGAAACCAAAGTCTACTCCGTTACCTACGGTTCCCGCCTGCGCGTAAGAGAAGGCATGGAAATCGAAGCAGGGGACGAGCTGACAGATGGTTCCATTGATCCGAAAGAAATGCTGCGTATCAAAGGTATCCGTGGTGTACAGAACTACATTCTGCAGGAAGTACAGCGCGTATACCGTAACCAGGGTGTAGAAATCAACGATAAGCACGTTGAAGTTATGATCAGACAAATGCTGCGCAAAATCCGCATTGTGGACAACGGCGAGACTACGCTGCTGCCAGGTTCATTTGTGGACATCTACGAATACGAAGATGCCAACAAAGTGGCCATTATGGGAGACCGTGAGCCTGCTGTTGCCAAACCGGTACTGCTCGGTATTACCAAAGCATCCCTGGAGACAGATTCCTTCCTGTCTGCTGCATCCTTCCAGGAGACTACTCGTGTCCTGACCGATGCTGCAATCAAAGGTAAAGTCGACAAATTGCTGGGTCTGAAAGAGAACGTTATTATCGGTAAACTAATCCCTGCAGGTACAGGTATGAACCGTTACCGCAGCGTGAAATTTGAAGAGCCGGAAGCAGTGGAAGGGAACGAAGAGAACCTGGAGACTGTGACGGTAGAGTAGCATCCAAATGCTTTAAAAAGATTGACTGCGAGAGCAGTGAATTGATATGATATAAAGTAGGGTTCATACCGGGAGAGTTGTACTTTCCCGGGTGGACTGCTGCTTTATCCATACACTTATCCACATAATTTTTTATTCAACATTCAACTTATCTATTGACACTGGCTTATGGTAATGCTAATATAGCAAAGGTGCGTGAATAGAGCGCTGATCCCTGATCTTTTGGAGGGAATCGGAAGATGACTAATGATAAAGGATTACAGGATGCCCGTATCAAGATCGGCACCAAGCAGACAATGCGAATGGTCGAAGCGGGGCAAGCCACTGAAGTCTATGTTGCGCAGGATGCAGAGCAGCATCTCATTTCAAAGATCGTGCAATTATGTTCCAAGCACTCTGTCAGAATCACTTATGTAGATACGATGAAGGAACTGGGCAAAGCATGTGGAATCGAAGTGGGAAGTGCAATGGCTGTTGTCCTTAAATAATGCAATAAGGAACGTTTTTGCTAGTCAGAACGGCAGGCAAAAACTTTTCATTTGTTCTTTTATGAACCGCCTGGGTCTGTGGGCTTAACAAACGGTTTACAAAAGAACTGAAAATATGGGAAGGGGGTGGCAATACAATGCCAACTATCAATCAATTGGTCCGTAAAGGACGTCAAGCGAAAATCGAGAAATCGAAATCTCCTGCACTGCAAAAAGGGTTTAACGCTCTGAAACGTCAAGAGACAAACCTGAGTGCTCCACAAAAACGTGGTGTATGTACTCGTGTAGGTACGATGACTCCGAAAAAACCGAACTCCGCGCTTCGTAAGTATGCTCGTGTACGTTTAACTAACCGTATCGAGGTTACTGCTTACATTCCAGGTATCGGTCATAACCTTCAAGAGCACAGCGTAGTACTCGTACGTGGTGGCCGGGTTAAAGACTTACCAGGGGTTCGTTATCATATCGTTCGTGGCGCGCTGGATACAGCAGGCGTTAACAACCGTATGCAAGGTCGTTCCAAATATGGTACAAAACGTCCTAAAGAGAAAAAGTAATTCGATAGTGCAGAAATCTGCACTGCACATTTAAGAAAGGGGGATAACCATGCCAAGAAAAGGTCCAGTTACCAAAAGAGACGTGCTGCCTGATCCGGTGTATAACAGCAAACTTGTTACTCGCTTGATCAACCGCATCATGATCGACGGAAAACGTGGAGTTGCTCAAAGCATTCTTTATAACGCGTTCAACCTGATTCAAGAACGTACAGGAAATGATCCTATGGAAGTATTCGAGGCGGCAATCAAGAACATTATGCCGGTTCTCGAAGTTAAAGCTCGCCGTGTCGGTGGTGCTAACTATCAAGTACCTATCGAAGTTAAGCCGGAGAGACGTACTTCCCTTGGTCTGCGTTGGCTCGTTAACTACTCCCGCAACCGCGGCGAGAAGACAATGGAAGAGCGTTTAGCAGCTGAAATCATCGATGCATCCAATAACACTGGCGCATCTGTGAAGAAACGTGAAGATACACACAAAATGGCTGAAGCGAACAAAGCGTTTGCTCACTACCGCTGGTAGGATTCAAGCCAATTTTCAAAAATTCCTATTTTTGAAGGGAGCACCTATTCATGGCAAGAGAGTTCTCCTTGAAAAATACACGTAATATTGGTATCATGGCACACATTGATGCCGGTAAAACAACCACTACAGAACGTATCTTGTTCTACACAGGCCGTACGCACAAAATCGGTGAAGTTCACGAAGGCGCTGCGACAATGGACTGGATGGAGCAAGAACAAGAGCGCGGTATTACGATTACATCCGCGGCTACGACTGCTCAGTGGAAGGGCCACCGCGTTAATATCATTGATACTCCAGGTCACGTTGACTTCACTGTTGAAGTTGAACGTTCCCTGCGTGTATTGGACGGGGCCGTAGGCGTATTTAGTGCGAAAGAGGGCGTTGAGCCACAATCCGAGACTGTTTGGAGACAAGCAGACCGTTATGGTGTACCTCGTATCGCTTATGTCAATAAGATGGATATTATCGGTGCTGATTACCTGAACGTAGTTAAAGACATGCGCGATCGTCTGCAAGCGAACGCAGTAGCGATTCAATTGCCGATCGGTGCAGAGAACGACTTCGTAGGTATCATCGATATTATCGAAATGAAAGCCATCCAGTACAAAGATGATCTGGGTAAAGATCCGGTAGATATCGAGATCCCAGCCGATCTGAAAGATACTGTTGATGAGCTTCGTATGGAATTGGTAGAGAAAGTATCAGAACTGGACGAAGAACTGATGATGAAATACCTTGAAGGAGAAGAGCTGACGGTTGATGAAATCAAAGCTGCTCTGCGTAAAGGTGTTTGTGATGTTAAGATCTTCCCTGTAATCTGTGGTTCCTCTTACCGCAACAAAGGTGTTCAGCCGATGTTGGATGCTGTTATCGACTACCTGCCGTCTCCACTGGATGTACCGGCGATCAATGGTCAGCTCGAAGACGGTACAGAAGAAATTCGTCATTCTTCGGATGAAGAACCATTCTCTGCACTGGCATTCAAAATCATGACTGACCCTTATGTTGGTAAACTGACATTCTTCCGTGTATACTCTGGTGTACTGCAATCCGGTTCTTACGTTCTGAATGCCACTAAAGGCAAACGCGAACGTATCGGTCGTATCCTGCAGATGCACGCTAACAGTCGTGAAGAAATCAGCGTAGTATACGCTGGTGACATCGCAGCAGCTGTTGGTTTGAAAGATACAGGAACTGGTGATACACTGTGTGATGAGAAGAATCCGGTTATCTTGGAGTCCATGAACTTCCCTGATCCGGTTATCGAAATCGCAGTTGAACCAAAAACCAAAGCAGACCAAGATAAAATGGCAACTGCTCTGGGTAAATTGACGGAAGAAGATCCTACTCTGCGCGCTTCTACTAACGAAGAAACAGGACAAACCATCCTGGCAGGTATGGGTGAGCTTCACCTTGATATCATTATCGACCGTATGCGTCGTGAATTTAAGGTGGAAACTAACGTAGGTCAACCACAGGTTGCTTATCGTGAAACATTCCGTCAACCAGCTCGCGTCGAAGGTAAATTCGTACGTCAGTCCGGTGGTCGTGGTCAATACGGTCACGTCTGGGTTGAATTCGAACCTCTCGAAGCAGGTACTGGTAACCAATTCGAAAGCAAAATCGTCGGTGGTTCCGTACCAAGAGAATACGTTGGTCCTGCACTGCAAGGTATCGAGGAGCAAATGAAGAACGGTGTTCTCGCAGGCTTCCCGGTTGTAGACGTAAAAGCTACAATTGTAGATGGATCTTATCATGATGTCGATTCCAACGAAATGGCGTTCAAAATCGCCGGTTCGATGGCATTGAAATCCGCAAAAGACAAGTGTAAGCCTGTCCTGCTGGAGCCAATCATGAAAGTTGAAGTTACAGTACCAGAAGAGTACATGGGTGACGTAATGGGTATGCTGAACTCCCGTCGCGGCCGTATCGAAGGTATGGATTCCCGCAGCGGTACTCAAATTATCCGTGCAAAAGTACCTCTGTCCGAAATGTTTGGATATTCCACTACACTTCGTTCCGGTACACAAGGACGCGGCGTGTTCTCCATGGAACTTTCTCATTATGAAGAAGTACCTAAGAGCATTGCTGAAGCAGTTAGTGCAAAAGCTAACGGCTAAGTCCAATATTCGTTTTCACCTATGGGGTATGCAGGAGGCGGTCTGACCGCTTTCTGAACCATGCTCCATACCAAAAATAAACAACACTACCTTCAAGGAGGAACTGTTTAAAATGGCAAAGGCTAAATTTGAACGTAATAAACCGCACGTTAACATCGGTACTATCGGTCACGTCGATCATGGTAAAACAACTCTGACTGCTGCAATCACAACTGTACTGTCCAAAACTTACGGTGGTGCTGCTGTAGCATTCGATCAAATCGATAAAGCTCCTGAAGAGCGCGAGCGCGGTATCACTATCTCTACTGCACACGTTGAGTACGAAACTCCTAACCGTCACTATGCACACGTTGACTGCCCAGGTCACGCTGACTATGTTAAAAACATGATCACTGGTGCTGCACAAATGGACGGAGCGATCCTGGTTGTATCCGCAGCTGATGGCCCTATGCCACAGACTCGTGAGCACATCCTGCTGTCCCGCCAAGTAGGCGTACCTTACATCGTAGTATTCCTGAACAAATGTGATATGGTTGAAGACGAAGAGCTTCTGGAACTGGTTGAAATGGAAGTTCGCGATCTGCTGAGCGAATACGATTTCCCAGGCGACGACACTCCAATCACTCGCGGTTCTGCTCGTGAAGCATTGGCTAACCCTGATGGCGACTGGGCTAAGAAAATCGTTGAAATGTTCGAAACAATCGATACTTACATCCCAACTCCAGAGCGCGACACAGATCGTCCTTTCCTGATGCCTGTCGAGGACGTATTCTCCATCACTGGTCGTGGTACAGTTGCTACTGGCCGTATCGAGCGTGGTACTGTTAAAGTCGGCGATGAAATCGAAATCGTTGGTATCCAAGAAGAAACTAAGAAATCCGTTGTTACGGGCGTAGAAATGTTCCGTAAACTGATGGATTCCGCTCAAGCTGGTGACAACATTGGCGCCCTGCTGCGTGGTGTTGATCGTACTCAAATCGAGCGTGGACAAGTACTGTCCAAGCCAGGTTCTGTTAACCCGCATACTGAGTTTTCCGCTCAAGTATACGTTCTGACAAAAGAAGAAGGTGGCCGTCACAAGCCTTTCTTCACTGGTTACCGTCCACAGTTCTACTTCCGTACAACTGACGTAACTGGCGTTATCTCCCTGCCAGAAGGTACTGAGATGGTTATGCCTGGTGATAACATCACTGTTAGCGTATCCCTGATCAACCCAATCGCGATTGAAGAAGGTACTCGCTTTGCGATCCGTGAAGGCGGACGTACAGTAGGCGCTGGCGCGGTTGCTACTATCTCCAAATAATTAATCTTCCTGCGTGATCTTCAGGATCCGGAAGATTTAAATAAGCAACATTGTATTGTAACGAAGCAACATTGTATCCTAATCGAAAGTTAAGATAAGGCCTGCTTCCTTTGCAAAAGGAGACAGGTCTTATTTTATTATGGAAAAGTTTCAAAAAAGACTTGCACATCTACCAGCTTATCATATATAATAACTAATGTTGTGCTGAGACGTTGCGATGATGTGAGAGGTTACTGACACACCCGGCTCCTTTGCCATGAGCGGTGAGTCGGAAAATTTTCACGGAGTATGTCCGATAATAAATTGGGCGATAAAAGGAGGGACTAAAATGGCAAAGCAAAAGATTCGTATTCGCTTGAAAGCTTACGATCACAGAATTCTTGATCAATCCGCAGAGAAAATCGTTGAAACGGCTAAACGTTCCGGCGCAGGAGTATCCGGGCCGATCCCGCTTCCGACTGAGAAACAAATCATCACTATTCTCCGTGCGGTGCATAAATACAAAGATTCTCGTGAACAATTCGAACAACGTACACATAAACGTTTGATCGACATTGTTAACCCAACTCCACAAACTGTGGATGCTCTGATGCGTCTGGACTTACCGTCTGGCGTAGATATCGAAATTAAATTGTAATCCACATAGATGTGGTAACACGTAAAATGAAAAGAGGTGTCAACATGAAAGGTATCTTAGGAAGAAAACTGGGTATGACTCAAGTCTTTACCGCGGAAGGTAACGTAATTCCTGTAACGGTTATCGAAGCTGGACCATGTGTGGTTCTGCAGAAGAAAGACCTGGAAAATGACGGATACGAAGCGGTACAAATCGGTTTTGCTGATAAAAAAGCAAGCAGATCTAACAAACCGGAAGCAGGACACGCTACTAAAGCGAATACTGTGCCTAAGCGCTACGTTCGCGAAATTCGCGGTGTTGACCTCGCAAATGTCGAGGTTGGCCAGGAACTCAAAGCAGACTTGTTTGCTGAAGGTGAGTTCGTTGACGTAACGGGTATTTCCAAAGGTAAAGGTTTTGCCGGCGTTATCAAACGTTGGGGCCAAAGCCGCGGACCAATGTCTCACGGTTCCCGTTATCATCGCAGACCAGGTTCCATGGGTTCTATCCAAGCGAACCGTGTACCGAAAGGTAAACGTCTGCCAGGTCACATGGGTCATGATACAGTAACGATCCAACGCCTCGAAGTTATCCGCGTGGATGCTGAGCGTAACGTAATCCTCGTTAAAGGCTCTATTCCAGGCCCTAAAAATAGCTTCGTTAAAGTTAAAGAAACGGTGAAAAAATAATCAAAAAAGAAAGGAGGAACATGAAATGCCCAAAGTAGCACTTTATAGTATCGATGGTAGCCAGGTTGGCGAAATCGAATTGAGCGATTCCGTATTCGGTATCGAACCTAATACTAGCGTGCTCCACGATGCAGTAGTTATGCAACGCGCTTCCCTTCGTCAAGGTACTCACAAAGTAAAAGGACGTTCTGAAGTACGCGGTGGTGGACGCAAACCATGGAAACAAAAAGGAACTGGACGTGCTCGTCAAGGTTCTATTCGTTCTCCACAATGGAAAGGCGGCGGCGTAGTATTTGGACCAACTCCACGTAGCTATGCTTTCAAACTGCCTAAAAAAGTTCGTCGTCTGGCGATCAAATCTGCTTTGTCTTCCAAAGTAGTAGCCAACGAAATTATCGTTCTGGATACTCTGACTCTGAACAGTCCAAAAACTAAAGAGTTTGCAGCAATCCTGAACAACCTGAAAGTAGACCGTAAAGCATTGATCGTGGCTTCCGAGTACGACAATAACGTAGCTCTTTCTGCTCGTAACATTCCAGGTATCAAATTTGTTGCAGCTGACGGTGTGAATGTTCTAGACGTGCTTGTGCACGATAAACTGATTCTGACGAAGGAAGCAGTTCAGAAGGTAGAGGAGGTGTTCGCGTAATGAAGGATCCACGCGATATAATCAAGCGTCCGGTAATTACTGAGCGTACTGCTGACTACATGAGCGAACTGAAATATGCTTTCGAAGTTGACATTCGTTCCAATAAAACGGAAATCAAAAAGGCAATTGAAGAAATCTTCAAAGTGAAAGTGTCTAAAGTTAACACTCTTCGCATGCCAGCTAAACCAAAACGTTATGGACGTTACAGTGGCTATACTTCCGAATGGAAGAAAGCAATCGTAACATTGGCTCCAGAGAGCAAACCGCTCGAGTTTTTTGAATCTGTAGAGTAAGGAGGACAAACCGTGCCTATTAAAAAGTATAAACCGACATCCCCGGCTCGTCGTAATATGAGTGTTTCTACATTCGAAGAGATTACAACGAATCAACCGGAGAAAACGTTGCTGGCTCCGCTTTTCAAAAAAGCAGGCCGTAACAACCAAGGTAAAATTACTGTTCGTCACCATGGCGGCGGACACAAACGTAAGTACCGTATTATCGACTTCAAGCGTAACAAAGATGGAATACCAGGTCGCGTTGCTACAATCGAGTACGATCCAAACCGTACTTCCAACATCGCGCTGCTCCACTACGCTGATGGCGAAAAACGCTACATCATCGCTCCAAAAGGACTGAAAGTTGGAGATCAAGTATTCTCCGGTCCAGAATCCGATATCAAGATTGGTAACTCACTGCCACTGGAAAACATTCCTGTAGGTACAGTTATCCACAATATCGAACTTAGACCAGGTAAAGGTGGTCAGCTCGTTCGCGCAGCTGGTACGGAAGCCCAATTGCTTGGTAAAGAAGAAAAATACGTGTCTATCCGCCTGTCTTCCGGTGAAGTACGTCGTGTACTCAAAGTATGCCGCGCTACAATCGGTTCTGTAGGTAACGAAGATCACGAATTGATCAAAATCGGTAAAGCTGGTCGTAACCGCTGGTTGGGCAAGCGTCCACAAGTTCGAGGCGTAGTTATGAACCCTAACGATCACCCACACGGTGGTGGTGAAGGTAAAGCTCCTATCGGTCGTAAATCTCCAATGTCACCTTGGGGTAAACCAACTCTGGGTTACAAAACTCGTAAAAAAGGTAAAGCTTCCGATCAATACATCATTCGCCGCCGCACGAAGTAAGATTTGTGCTTGAATGCTTGTAAAGTATGAAGTGACGAAAAGATGAAGGGAGGATTCAACCTATGAGCCGTAGTCTTAAAAAAGGTCCTTTCGTGGATGGATACTTGCTGAAAAAAGTGGAAGTTCTGGATGCTGACAACAAAAAAACAGTGATCAAAACTTGGTCCCGTCGCTCCACAATTTTCCCGCAATTCATCGGACACACTTTCGCTGTCTATGATGGACGCAAACATGTACCTGTATACGTAACGGAAGATATGGTCGGACACAAGCTTGGTGAGTTCGCACCAACTCGTACGTACAAAGGTCATACTGACGATGACAGAAAAACAAGACGTTAATATAGTGTTGTAAAAGTAAGAGAGGAGGTCACGCAATGCAAGCGAAAGCACATGCAAAGTTTGTACGCATCGCTCCGCGCAAAGTTCAACTGGTTGTTGACCTGATCCGCGGAAAGCAGGTTGGTGAGGCGATCGCAATTCTGCGTCACACACCAAAGTCTGCATCTCCGGTAGTTGAGAAGCTTCTTAACTCCGCAATCGCCAATGCTGAGTTCATCAGCACTGAGAAAAACGAATCTCTGGACGTGAACAGCCTGTTCATTTCTGAAGCTTACGTTAACCAAGGTCCTACTTTGAAACGGTTCCGCCCTCGTGCAATGGGACGTGCAAGTAAGATCAACAAACGCACCAGCCACATTTCTTTGGTGGTAACTGAAAAATAAAAGGAGGGAAAACGTGTGGGCCAAAAGGTAAATCCCATCGGATTGCGTGTAGGTATTATCCGTGACTGGGAATCTAAATGGTATGCTGGTAAAGACTTCGGCGATCTTCTTCTGGAAGACGTTCGAATCCGTGAATACCTGAAGACGAAACTGAAGGAGTCCGCTGTCTCCCGAATCGAAATCGAGAGAGCGGCTAATCGCGTGAACGTTACAATCAACACTGCGAAACCTGGTATGGTTATCGGACGCGGTGGTTCTGAGGTTGAAGTACTTCGTAACGAAGTTACTAAAATCGCAGGCGGTAAAAAAGTTCACATCAACATTTCCGAAATCAAAAATCAGGAACTGGATGCTATCCTCGTTGCTGAAAGCATTGCACAACAACTGGAACGTCGCGTTTCTTTCCGTCGTGCTCTGAAACAATCGATTCAAAGAACTATGCGCTCTGGCGCAAAAGGAATTAAAACAGCCGTTAGCGGACGTCTTGGCGGAGCTGAAATCGCCCGTTCCGAAGGTTACAGCGAAGGAACTGTTCCACTGCATACACTTCGTGCTGATATCGATTATGGTACAGCTGAAGCTCATACAACTTACGGCCGTATCGGCGTAAAAGTATGGATCTATCGTGGCGAGGTTCTTCCTACGGCTAAGAAACAAGCTGCTCAGGAAGGAGGCAACTAATCATGTTGGTACCTAAACGTGTAAAACACCGTAAACAGCATCGTCCAGGAATGGCTGGTCGCGCTAAAGGCGGTACTGAACTGAACTTCGGCGAATTTGGCCTGCAAGCTACTGAGCCTGCTTGGATCACGAACCGTCAAATCGAAGCTGCCCGTATTGCTATGACTCGTTATATCAAACGTGGTGGTAAAGTATGGATTAAAATTTTCCCGGATAAGCCAATCACTCAAAAGCCTCTCGAGGTTCGTATGGGTAGTGGTAAAGGTAACGTAGAAAAATGGGTTGCCATCGTTAAACCAGGAAAAATTATGTTTGAACTTGCTGGCGTATCTGAAGAGATCGCACGTGAAGCGATGCGTCTGGCTTCTCATAAATTGCCGGTAAAAACTAAGTTTGTGAAACGTGAAGAATTGGGTGGTGAAGCAAATGAAGGCTAATGAATTGCGCAACCTTACCACTGCTGAAATCGAGCAAAAGATTGCTGGTTTTAAAGAGGAACTCTTTAACCTGCGCTTTCAACTTGCTACCGGTCAATTGGATAACCCTACTCGTATTAGCGCAGTCCGTAAGCAAATCGCGCGTGCTAAAACAGTAGTTCGTGAAAGAGAACTCGGAATTACTTCATAATCCAATATTTGACGAGCTTGTGATTGCCGTCAGCTGAGGGAGGAGGCCCACTATGAGCGAACGTAATGCCCGTAAAGTACAGGTAGGCAAAGTTGTCAGCGACAAAATGGATAAAACTATTGTAGTTGCTGTAGAAACTTACAAAAAGCATGATCTGTATCACAAACGCATTAAGTACACTAAGAAATTCAAAGCTCATGATGAAAACAACACTGCGAAAATCGGTGATATTGTTAAAATCATGGAAACTCGTCCACTGTCCAAAGACAAAAACTGGAGACTGGTGGAAGTTGTAGAAGAAGCAATCATCATTTGATGATTTGATATAAGTTGCCTGGAAGGAGGAACTAGAAATGATTCAACCATTTACACGTTTGGCTGTAGCCGATAACTCCGGCGCAAAAGAACTGATGTGTATCCGCGTATTGGGTGGTACTGGACGTCGTACAGCTGCTATCGGCGATACAATCGTTTGTTCTGTAAAACAAGCAACACCAGGCGGCGTTGTCAAAAAAGGTGATGTAGTTAAAGCAGTAGTTGTTCGTACGAAGAGCTCTGTACGTCGTAAAGACGGTTCTTACATCGCATTTGATGAAAATGCAGCAGTGGTAATCAAAGACGATAAAGGCCCTCGTGGTACTCGTATCTTTGGACCAGTTGCTCGTGAACTGCGTGATCGCGATTACATGAAAATCGTTTCCCTGGCTCCGGAAGTCATCTAAACGATACCGATATAAGGCCCTGTGCCTGAGTGAGTTATAGGAGGTGTACAGAAATGGCGAAAGTGAAAAAAGTGTTGGAGTCTCACAACAACAAACTGCACGTGAAAAAAGATGATACGGTTATCGTAATCAGCGGTAAGGACAAAGGTAAAAAAGGTCGTGTAATCGCTGCGTATCCTCGTGAAAACCGCGTGCTGGTTGAAGGCGTGAATATGATTACCAAGCATCAAAAACCGACTCAGCTGAACCCGCAAGGTGGACGTATTGAGCAAGAAGCACCTATCCACGTTTCGAACGTAATGCACGTTGATCCTAAGGACGGAAAAAAAGTAACCCGCGTTGGTTACAAAACACTGGATAACGGCAAAAAAGTTCGCGTAGCTAAGCGCTCCGGAGATACAATCGATTAATACTAATTGTTAAGGAAAGGAGGACCTTCCACAATGGCTTCAAGAATGAAAGAGATGTACCTGAACGAAATCGTTCCTTCCCTGACTACGAAATTCAACTATACGACTGTTATGCAAGTCCCTAAAGTTGAAAAAATCGTTATCAACATGGGTGTGGGCGAAGCGGTATCGAACTCCAAAGTATTGGATTCTGCTGTAAACGATCTGCAACTGATCTCTGGTCAAAAACCAGTTATCACTCGCGCTAAAAAATCCATCGCTGGATTCAAACTGCGTGAAAACATGCCAATCGGTGTTAAAGTAACACTGCGCGGCGATCGTATGTACTACTTCCTGGACAAACTGGTTAACATTACACTGCCTCGCGTACGTGACTTCCGCGGTGTATCTTCCAAAGCGTTCGACGGTCGTGGTAACTACACACTGGGTCTGAAAGAGCAGCTGATCTTCCCAGAGATCGAGTACGATAAAGTTGATAAAGTACGTGGTATGGATATCGTTATCGTTACTACAGCTAAAACGGACGAAGAGTCCCGTGAACTGCTGACTCAACTCGGAATGCCTTTCGTAAAATAAGTTGTGAAATGTACGGGGTTCGAATATAAGCCCCTTTTTCTCCGAAAATCTTTAGGAGGTGTCAGGCGAAGTGGCTAAAACTTCAATGAAAGTTAAACAACAACGTACACCGAAGTTCAAAGTACGTGCTTACACTCGTTGCGAACGTTGTGGTCGTCCACATTCCGTTTTGCAAAAGTTTAAAATTTGCCGTATTTGCTTCCGTGAATTGGCATACAAAGGCCAGATTCCTGGCGTGAAAAAAGCAAGCTGGTAAACCATTGATTAACAGGAAGGAGGTTCACACACATGTCTATGTCAGATCCAATTGCTGATATGCTTACTCGTATTCGTAACGCCAACACTGTGCGTCACGAAACGGTAGAAGTTCCAGCTTCTAAAATGAAGAAGCAAATTGCTGATATCCTGAAACGTGAAGGTTTCATTCGTGATGCTGAAATGGTTGAGGATAACAAACAAGGAATTATCCGTATTTTCCTGAAATACGGTCAAAATAACGAGCGTGTAATTACTGGCCTGAAACGTATCAGTAAACCAGGACTTCGCGTTTACACAAAGAGCAATGAAATCCCACGCGTATTGGGTGGACTCGGAATCGCGATTATCTCTACTTCTAACGGAGTGGTAACCGATAAAGAGGCTCGTCAATCTAAAAGCGGCGGCGAAGTTATTTGCTACGTTTGGTAATTAACGTCATAAAATAAGGAGGTGCAACGCAATGTCCCGTATTGGTCGTAAACCAATTGAAGTACCTAGTGGTGTAGAAATCACTTTGGATAACACTACTCTGACGGTAAAAGGTCCGAAAGGAACCCTGTCCCGTGAGCTTCACAAAGATATGAAAGTAAACGTTGAAGGTAACGTGATCACGATTGAGCGTCCTTCTGACAATAAACTTCACCGTTCCCTGCACGGAACAACTCGCAGTGTTGTGAGTAACATGGTGAGTGGAGTAACTACTGGTTTCTCCAAAGCTCTGGAACTGGTTGGTGTCGGATACCGCGCAAGCAAATCTGGCGATAAAATCGTTCTGAACGTAGGTTACTCTCACCCGGTAGAAATTACTCCGGAAGCAGGCATCGATTTCGATGTACCTACTAACACTCGTATCGTAGTTAACGGTATCGATAAAGAGCGCGTAGGTGCTTACGCAGCTAAGATCCGCTCCGTACGTGAACCAGAACCTTATAAAGGTAAAGGTATCAAGTATGAAGGCGAACGTATCCTTCGTAAAGAAGGTAAAGCTGGTAAGAAAAAATAAGCTAGGGGATAATGGCTCATTACCCCAAGCAAGCTAGCATGAAGCTGGCTCAGGTAAAATGAAGGGAGTGAAATATACAGTCATGATTACTAAAGCTGATAAAAATAAAGCTCGTCTGAAAAGACATCTGCGTGTTCGCAAGAACATTACTGGTACTGCTCAGCGTCCTCGTCTGAACGTATTCCGTTCTTCCAAACATATCTACGCTCAACTAATCGACGACGTGGCTGGTGTAACTTTGGTATCTGCATCCACTAAGGATAAAGAACTGACGGACATCAAAAACGGCGCTAGCGTTGAAGCTGCTGCTAAAGTTGGACAGCTGATCGCAAAACGTGCGGTTGAACAAGGACACGAGTCTGTTGTATTTGACCGCGGAGGCTATTTGTATCACGGACGGATTCAAGCCCTGGCAGATGCAGCTCGTGAAGCGGGTCTTCAATTCTAAAACATTGTAAAAAAGGAGGTAAACGACTTGCGTATTGATCCAAATACTTTAGAACTTACTGAAAGAGTAGTTCATATTAATCGTGTAGCTAAAGTAGTTAAGGGCGGACGTCGTTTTAGCTTTAGCGCGCTGGTAGTAGTAGGCGACGGTAAAGGCTGGGTTGGTGCTGGTCTCGGTAAAGCCGGTGAAGTACCTGATGCGATTCGTAAAGGTATCGAAGATGCTAAGAAAAACCTGGTACACGTTCCACTCGTAGGAACTACAATTCCTCACCTCGTAAACGGTAAATTCGGAGCAGGCCGCGTAATGCTGAAGCCAGCATCTGAAGGTACTGGAGTAATCGCTGGTGGTCCAGTTCGTGCCGTTCTGGAACTTGCTGGTGTAGGTGACATCTTGACAAAATCCCTGGGTTCTTCGAACTCCATGAATATGGTTAATGCTACGCTGGAAGGCTTGTCTCGCCTGAAACGTGCTGAAGATGTAGCTAAACTGCGTGGAAAAACAATCGAAGAACTGCTCGGTTAAGGAGGGAATCACATGGCTAAATTGGAAATTACCCTCGTCCGTAGCGTGATCGGTCGTCCAGAAAACCAACGCGTCACTGTAAAAACTTTGGGACTGCGTAAACTGAACCATTCGGTCATTCAAGAAGACAATGCTGCAATCCGCGGCATGGTTAACCAAGTACAACACTTGGTATCTGTAAAAGAAATTCAAGGCTAATTGATCGAAAGATTAGCCTATTATCAATAAGGAGGTGCAACGAACGATGAAATTGCATGAACTTTCTCCAGCACCTGGTTCCCGTAAAGAGCGTAAGCGCGTTGGTCGCGGAACTAGTAGTGGTACTGGTAAAACATCGGGTCGTGGTCACAAAGGACAAAATTCACGCTCTGGCGGCGGTGTTCGTCCAGGATTTGAAGGCGGTCAAAACCCACTGTATCGTCGTTTGCCGAAACGTGGATTTGTTAACCCAACCCGTAAAGAGTATGCACTGGTTAACGTAGCTGAACTGAACAGTCTGGCTGCTGACACTGAAGTGACTCCTGAATTCTTGATGGAGCAAGGCATTGTAAAAAGTGCGAAAAGCGGAATCAAGATTCTGGGTAATGGCGAACTGTCTGTAAAACTGACTGTAAAAGCGAATAAGTTCTCTCAATCTGCGGTAGAGAAGATCGAGGCTGCCGGCGGTAAAACCGAGGTGATCTAATGTTCAAGACCCTGACGAATATATGGCGGGTGGAGGATCTTAGAAATCGGATACTATTTACCCTGCTGGTACTGATTGTCTACCGTATCGGTTCGTTCGTACCAGTACCTGGAGTAAACACGGAAGTTTTCACTGCCACAAATAACCAGGGGCAAGAATTATTCGGTCTTTTAAACACCTTCTCCGGAGGAGCATTGTCTCGATTCTCGATCTTTGCTCTCGGAATTATGCCGTATATCACAGCGTCCATCATCGTACAGTTACTGTCGATGGATGTCATTCCGAAATTTGCGGAATGGGCAAAACAAGGGGAACACGGTAAAAAGAAGTTAGCACAGATTACTCGCTACGGTACAGTTATTCTGGGTCTCATTCAGGCCTTTGGTACATCGATCGGCTTTAACCGTCTGTACAACACAGAAATGATTCCAGGTGCTACTATCTGGAGCTATATTCTGATTGCGCTTGTATTGACGGCGGGTACATCTTTCCTGATGTGGCTCGGTGAGCAGATCACTGAAAAAGGAATTGGTAACGGGATCTCGATTATCATCTTCGCGGGGATCGTGGCAGCAATTCCACAGCATATCCGTGATATGGTTCAATCAGATTTCCTGGCACCAGGTCAGACGTTCATGAACGTTGTGAAGCTGGTTGTCGTTGTTATTGTCGTGATTTTGATTGTTATCGGTGTTATCTTTATTCAACAAGGGATTCGGAAAATTCCGGTACAATATGCAAAACGCGTTGTAGGTAACAAAATGTATGGCGGTCAGAATACACATATTCCACTGAAGATCAATTCAGCTGGTGTTATCCCTGTAATCTTCGCTGTATCCCTGCTTCAATTCCCGATCATTATAGCAAGCTTTTGGTCTACACATCTCTGGGCTAAATGGGTTACCGATAATCTTTGGTACGACAAGCCGCTCGGTATGGTGCTGTATGTTATAATGATTATAGGCTTTACTTTCTTCTATACATTTGTGCAAATGAATCCTACACAAATGGCAGATAATATGAAGAAGAATGGCGGTTACATTCCAGGCGTTCGTCCAGGTAAGCCTACGGCTACGTACTTGACTCGTGTTATGACTCGTTTGACCATGACCGGCTCTTTGTTCCTGGCGATCATCTCTGTACTTCCAGTATTCTTGGGCGCCATTTCCGGTTTGCCTCAATCGGTTCAAATCGGTGGTACATCGCTTCTTATCGTTATCGGTGTTGCATTGGATACGATGAAAACGATCGAAAGCCAACTTATCAAACGCCATTACAAGGGTTTTATCAATAAATAGACGGCAGGTTCCGGCTGAATGGGGAGTCCCATTCATACCCGGCACCTTTCCGTGCTGTTCTTGCAAGAGTAGTTTTAGGGGGAGTGACGAAGCGTGAACATTATATTCATGGGACCTCCGGGAGCAGGAAAAGGAACACAGGCCGCTGTGATTGTGAAAGAACTGGGCATTCCTCATATTTCTACAGGCGATGCATTTCGTCTGGCGATCAAACAGGAGACTCCTATCGGAGTTAAAGCCAAAGAGTTCATTGATCAGGGGTTACTGGTACCGGATGATGTAACCAATGGAATTGTGGAAGAGCGACTCGCTCAACCTGACTGTGAAAAAGGTTTTTTGCTTGACGGTTATCCAAGAACTTTGGCTCAGGCTGAAGCACTGGATAAAATGCTGGCAGCAATGGACCGGAAGCTGGACCACGTAATCAATCTTAAAGTAGACCGTGACAAGCTGCTCGTTCGTATTACCGGACGACGCATTTGCAAAACTTGCGGCGCTACTTACCACATCGTATTCAATCCGCCGAAGCAAGAAGGCGTATGTGATATCGATGGCGGTGAACTCTACCAGAGAGCTGATGATAACGAAGAAAGTGTAGCAACCCGACTTGACGAGTACGGTAACAAGACGGCGCCTCTGCTCGCTTACTACGGAGATCGCAACCTTCTGAGAGATATTGATGGCGAACAGGGCATTGACGTAGTATCACAGGATATTGTGTCATTGCTGAGAGGTTAAGCGGAATGATCATTTGCAAATCCGAAACAGAACTTGGCTTTATGCGAGAAGCAGGGCGAATCGTAGCGGAAACACACGCTTTGATCAAACAGTCTATCGAGCCAGGGATTACAACGGAAGAGCTCGATCAACTTGCGGACCGTTATATTCGCAGCCAGAATGCCTTGCCATCGTTCAAAGGATACAATGGTTTTCCTGCCAGTATTTGTGCTTCGGTGAATGAGCAGCTTGTTCATGGATTCCCAAGCAAACGCAAACTGCAAGAAGGCGACATCGTTACTTTTGATATTGGAGCTCAGTATCAGGGGTATCACGGTGATTCGGCGTGGACCTATCCGGTAGGACAAATTTCTGACGAAGCGAAGCGTCTTTTGGAAGTTACAGAAGGGGCTTTATTTGCCGGACTTGACCTGGTAAAACCGGATGTGCGTCTGTTTACAATATCGCATGCGATACAGCGTTTTATTGAAGATGCCGGGATGTCTGTCGTACGAGAGTATGTCGGACACGGGATCGGAACCAAACTGCACGAAGATCCGAAAATTCCGAATTACGGAATCGCCGATCGGGGTCCAAGGCTTAAACCCGGAATGGTTCTCGCAATAGAACCGATGGTGAATGCCGGCGGACGGCAAGTGAAAACGTTGGAAGACAAATGGACAGTAGTTACGGTTGATGGCTCACTGTGTGCCCATTTTGAACATACAGTTGCGGTTACACCGGACGGTATGGAAATTTTCACAAAACTTAACGCGTAGGTGATTGTTTTGAAACCAGGGACATCCCCGCAGGTCGGTCAAGTTGTGAGAGTTTCAAAAGGTAAGGGAGCTGGCCAACCTGCTGTAATCATTGCAATATCGGATGAGAAATTCGTGTATATCGCCGACGGAAACAAACGCAAGTTTGATCAGCCGAAGAAGAAGAATCTGCTTCATCTGGAGCTGATGCCGGTGGTAAGCAGCGAAGTCGTAGACAGTTTGCAAGAAAGCGGACGGGTCACAAACGGAAAGTTGCGTCATGCAGTTGCCAAGTTTGTTGAATCTGCCGAAAAAAATACGGTTTAAGGAGGAACTCATTGTGGCTAAAGAGGATGTTATTGAGGTAGAAGGCGTGGTTCTTGAACCATTGCCGAATGCAACGTTCAAAGTTGAGCTGGAAAATGGTCATCAGATTCTTGCTCATGTTTCTGGTAAGCTGCGGATGCACTTTATCCGTATTCTGACTGGAGATAAGGTGGTTGTTCAACTTTCACCTTATGATTTGACAAAAGGTCGTATAACTTATCGTAAATAGAACACAAATGCATAAATCTATGGTATAATAGATACTTATGTGATATAAATTTGTGGTGCAGATAACATGCTGACGAAATAAGTTTTACGGTAGTAAAACTTGAGGAGGTAATTAACATGAAGGTAAGACCTTCTGTAAAGCCCATCTGCGAAAAATGCAAAGTCATTCGCCGCAAAGGGAATGTAATGGTAATTTGTGAAAACCCTAAGCACAAACAAAAGCAAGGTTAATTAATCGAGGAGGTGTAGCGTAATGGCACGTATAGCTGGTGTAGATTTACCACGTGATAAGCGCGTTGAGATCGCCTTGACATATATTTTCGGAATCGGTAAAACGACTTCCCAGAAAATTCTGAGTGGTACAGGTATTGACTTTAACACTCGTGTCCGCGATCTAACTGAAGATGAAGTAGGAAAACTGCGTGAAGCAATTGAAAGTACAAAAGTTGAAGGTGATCTTCGTCGTGAGATCTCTCTGAACATTAAACGTCTGATTGAAATCGGATGCTACCGTGGTGTACGTCACCGTCGTGGTCTGCCGGTTCGTGGACAACGTACTAAAACAAATGCTCGTACACGTAAGGGTCCTCGTCGTACAGTAGCGAACAAGAAGAAGTAAGGGAGGTTAATGAGCAATGGCTAAAGCTAAAAAAGTCGTACGTACTAAGCGTCGCGACCGTAAAAATATCGAATCTGGCGTGGCACACATTCGTTCCACGTTTAACAATACGATCGTTACTATTACGGATCCTCATGGTAATGCCATTTCCTGGGCTAGCTCCGGCGGTCTTGGATTTAGAGGTTCCCGTAAGTCCACTCCATTCGCAGCACAACTGGCAGCTGAAACAGCAGCTAAAGCAGCTATGGAACACGGCATGAAAGCTGTTGAAGTTATGGTTAAAGGTCCAGGTGCTGGACGTGAAGCAGCAATTCGTTCCCTGCAAGCAGCTGGTCTGGAAGTTAACCTGATTAAGGATGTAACTCCAATCCCGCATAACGGATGCCGTCCACCAAAACGTCGTCGCGTATAATCGAAGCATGTCTCTTCAATGTGGTCATCCTCCCGGAGAATACATTTTATGTATGCCGGGGACTACTGCATGTCTATTGAATAAAGTTTTAGCGACAGTTTCACCGAAGCGACGTTTTGAAGGAGGGATATTGCAGTGATAGAAATCGAAAAGCCGAAAATTGAGACCGTAGATGTAAATGATGAAGGAACCTATGGCAAATTCATCGTAGAACCTCTCGAACGTGGTTACGGCACAACACTTGGCAATTCACTTCGCCGGATCTTGCTTTCTTCTCTTCCGGGAGCAGCGGTAACATCCGTACAAATCGATGGTGTATTGCACGAGTTCTCAACGGTTCAAGGAGTAATGGAAGACGTTACGGAAATTATTTTGAACCTCAAGGCCCTTTCTCTGAAAATCCACTCTGATGAAGAAAAATTGTTGGAGATTGATGCAGAAGGAGATGGAGTGGTCACTGCAGGGGATATCCGTGCTGACAGTGATGTGGAAATCCTTAATCCGGATCTTCATATTGCCACTCTGGCTCCAGGTTCAAGACTCCACATGCGTATTTTTGCAAATCGTGGTCGCGGTTATGTATCGGCAGATAAAAACAAACGTTCTGATCAGCCAATCGGCGTGATTCCGATCGATTCTATTTATACTCCGATCTCCCGTGTTAACTATGGTATCGAAAATACTCGTGTTGGTCAGGTTACGAACTATGACAAGCTGACTATCGAAATCTGGACGGATGGAAGCATTCGCCCGGAAGAAGCAGTTAGCCTGGGTGCCAAAATTCTGACCGAGCATCTGATGCTGTTTGTTGGTCTGACTGACGAAGCAAAAGACGCTGAAATCATGGTCGAAAAAGAAGAGGACAAAAAAGAGAAAGTGCTTGAGATGACTATCGAAGAGCTCGACCTCTCTGTACGTTCTTACAACTGCTTGAAACGTGCCGGCATTAATACGGTACAAGAACTGACTACTAAATCCGAAGACGATATGATGAAAGTCCGTAACCTGGGCCGCAAATCTCTCGAAGAAGTTCAAGAGAAACTGCAGGAACTGGGACTGGGTCTACGTCAGGAAGAATAGTCATTTAATCATGTGATGAAGGAGGGAAAACAATATGGCATATCAAAAATTGGGTCGCAACTCCAGCGCTCGTAAAGCACTGTTCCGTGATATGGTAACTGACCTGTTCTTATATGAGCGTATTCAAACGACAGAAGCAAAAGCGAAAGAACTTCGTTCTATCGCTGAAAAGCTGATCACCCTGTCCAAGCGTGGAGATCTGCATGCTCGTCGTCAAGTTGCTGCTTATGTACGTCGTGAATCTCTCGATGGTGGACAAGATGCAATTCAAAAATTGTTCTCTGAACTGGCAACTCGTTATGCAGAGCGTCCAGGTGGATACACTCGTATCCTGAAACTGGGACCTCGTCGTGGCGACGCTGCACCTATGGTTTACCTTGAGCTGGTAGACCGCGCGTAACATGCAGATAAAGAAGGGTGGACAGGGTCATTGGATTCTGACAAAGCCCTTTTTTTCTCTGTCTGGATAAGTTATGGTATCAAGATGAAGGGAGGGGGCTCCACTAGGGGCTCCCTCGCTTTGTATGTGTATATAAAGGTGTGAGATACATGCGTAATCTATGTATGACCGTAAACTATGATGGGAGCCGCTATAACGGCTTTCAGACACAGCCGGACGGGAATACCGTACAGGACCATCTGGAGAAGGCAATAGCCTCCATAATCGGTGAGAAGCCCAAGATTCATGGTTCAGGGCGTACAGACGCTGGAGTACATGCAGTCGGCCAGGTGTTTAACTTTATAACCGAATCTCCCGTACCTGCGGATCGCTGGCCTCTGGCCCTTAATGGCCGTCTGCCCAGAGATATTATTGTTACAGGGTCCAGGGAAGTTCCGTTAGAGTTTCATTCCAGGCGTTCTGCCAAACGTAAAACCTACCGATATACGATTAATGCCAATCAATATCCGGATGTGTTTTTACGGCATATGCAGCTGCATCATCCGGGAAAGTTGGACGTACAGGCCATGGAAGAGGCTTTTCATCATTTTGTAGGAACCTATGACTTTACTTCGTTTGCTTCCCGTTATTCCCAAAAGCAGAGCCATATTCGTACGGTGCTTGAGACAAGACTGGAGATCGATTATTCACAGACGCGTCCTCATACAAGAGACCAGGGTATCCTGCATTTTTATATTACGGGTAATGGCTTTTTACAGCATATGGTACGGATTATTATAGGAACACTCATTCAGGTAGGAGAGGGCAAGCATAAGCCTGATGCCATACCTGGGATGATTGCAGCATGTGATCGCAGCGCTGCAGGTCCTACAGCCGTCAGTAAGGCGTTAACCATGTGGGGAGTCCACTATGATGACATTACTTTTGAAGATTAATGATCCAATAAAAAAAGTCTTGAAAAAGGTTAAATAGTGCTTGCTTAACGTTCATTCATCCTGTAAAATAAAAGTTGTGTTTTCTTAGAGCTATCCCACAGCCCCCTAAGGGAATTACATTACCATTGATATAACCATTAACTATTACAAATGTAACATTGTGTATTAACAACACAAACAAAGAACGATCATATATGAAAATGTAAATTTTCAAAAGCAGACTAAGGAGGAACTTCTCATGCGCACGACCTATATTGCGAAGCCAAGTGAAGTAGAACGCAATTGGCACATTATTGATGCTGAAGGTAAAACACTTGGCCGTCTGGCAAGTGAAGCCGCAGCACTGATCCGCGGTAAACATAAACCATCTTTCACACCTCACGTGGATGGCGGAGATTTCGTTATCGTAATCAACGCTGAAAAAATTCACCTGACTGGTAAAAAGCTGCAAGACAAAAAATACTATCGTCATTCCATGCACCCAGGTGGTCTGAAAGTGACGAATGCTCAAGAACTGCTCGCTAACAAACCAGAACGTGTAATTGAGGCTGCTGTACACGGTATGCTTCCAAAAACTCGTCAAGGTAACGCAATGAAGCTGCGTCTGAAAGCATACGCTGGCGCAGAACATCCACATGCAGCACAAAAACCAGAAGTTTACGAACTTCGCGGATAATTAAAAGGAGGACAGTTTCATGGCACAAGTACAATACTATGGGACAGGTCGTCGTAAACATTCGGTAGCACGTGTTCGCCTTGTACCGGGTGAAGGACGCATTGTCATCAACAAACGCGACATCAATGAATATTTCGGTTTGGAAACACTCAAACTGATCGTTAAACAACCACTGAACCTGACAGAAACTGTGGGAAGCTACGATGTAATCGTACTGACTCATGGTGGCGGTATCTCTGGTCAAGCAGGCGCAATTCGTCACGGTATCTCCCGTGCATTGCTGAAAGCTGATCCAGAACTGCGCGGTTCCCTGAAAAAAGCTGGATTCCTGACTCGTGACCCTCGTATGAAAGAGCGTAAAAAATACGGTCTTAAAGCAGCACGTCGCGCACCTCAGTTCTCCAAACGTTAATTCGTTATTCAAAAGCCTTTTCTCTCTCGCAGAGGAAAGGCTTTTTTATTTGTTTAGATGATCTTATGCTGGAGCATAACGCTTATCTAAACAACTACCAAAAAATCTAAAATGAACAGTGTATTGTGTACAAACTATGGAAAGGAACTTAAGCCAGAGAGCAAGCTGAATAAAACTTAAAAGAACATGTGCATAATCCTGTGAATAATAAATTATTAAATACAACAACAAAGCTGCAACATACAATTATCCACAGGTACTCTAGTTATAGAAAAGCTCTTACACAAAATAATCTGTCATACAAATAAGCCCATAACAATATTTTTGGTAAAATCTTAAAGATCCTCTTGAAGATAAAGAAATAAGGACCTATAATATACATATAATTCATAGCAGTTTAGTTGGTTTTATTTATGTTTTAATTATCCTTTTTGTACTACTTTGAAGTAGTTCAGTAAATGTCCTGTACTCACTGTTTATGCGTCAAGTCCGGTTAAGCTATCTTTTTATACAGGTAGATCAATGACACATGAGTACTTTTTTTCAAATTGAAAAAAACTAACTTTAAAGATGGGGGAATACACATGAATCTTTTGGAAAAGGAAGAGTTGGCCAGAATTAAAGCGGAAGAATTGGAGCATGCTTCAGCAGAGCAGGTTATACGCTGGGCTGTTGATAATTTTGAAAGTCTCACTTTTGCCTGCAGCTTTGGAGCAGAGGATGTAGTGATCGTGGATATGCTGCAGACGATCAGCCCATCCACTGATATTTTTTACCTGGACACCGATTTTCATTTCCAGGAAACGTATGAGACGCGCGATCGTATGGTTGAACGCTACGGAATCAACTTTGTAAAAGTGGCACCGAAGCTGACTCCGGAAGAGCAAGCAGCTGCTCATGGAGAGTCTCTCTGGACAGTAGATCCGAATGCATGCTGCAATATCCGTAAAGTAGAACCGCTCACTCGTATTCTTTCACAATATGATTCATGGATCACAGGTATCCGCCGGGATCAGGCGCCTACCCGTGCCAATGCCAAAAAGATC
Organism: Paenibacillus wulumuqiensis; assembly: GCF_000971965.1. GTDB lineage: Bacteria > Bacillota > Bacilli > Paenibacillales > Paenibacillaceae > Saccharibacillus > Saccharibacillus wulumuqiensis. The sequence continues at coordinate 6,991 of NZ_KQ040794.1, read as the reverse complement.
GAATATGACTACAAATTCGGTCTGATGAAGTTTAATCCTATTGCGGATTGGACTTCGGAGGATGTATGGCAGTATATTCGGGACAATGATATCATTTATAATCCTTTGCATGACCGTCATTATCCAAGTATTGGATGTGAACAATGCACCCGGCAGGTTATGCCTGGAGAAGATCCACGAGCAGGGCGCTGGGCCGGTTCGGCAAAGACAGAGTGCGGTCTGCATAAATAAGGAGCATAGCGGATAAGGCTAAATTTTTGTCGCTGTTCATTATCTGCATTCCATCCTATCCGTTATAGGTGGACAGCGACTTACACATAAGTAATACATTATTCTTTGTAGAAAAAGTACTGTTAATGCTTGCTTTACCGGTTTGGAAGATCCGTATAGACCGAGGTAGCGCTGCAGGTACTCATCACATAATAAGGGAGAGACCCAGATGACGACGATTTTACCGCATGGTGGCAAGCTGATTAACCGACTCGTGGAAGGACAGGAAAAGGAACAACTGCTACAGCAGGCCAAGCAGTGGAAGCAGGTACCTATCAATACATGGACGATATCAGACCTGGATCTGATCGCAATAGGTGCATTCTCTCCTTTGGAAGGATTTATGGAGGAACAGGATTATCATTCTGTCCTGCAGGATATGAGACTTGCGAGTGGCCTGGTATGGAGTATTCCGATTACTCTGGCTCTTGAAGAATCAATCACTTCCACCCTTGCGATCGGTGAGAAAGTAGCTCTGGTAGGAGAGGATGATCAGATTACCTACGGTATTCTGGAAGTTCGCAGCATTTATCAGGTGAATCAGCAGGAGGAAGCGTTACAGGTATTCCGTACAAACGATACGGAGCATCCAGGTGTACAAAAGCTGCTTGGCAGATCTTCCACCTATGTAGGCGGACCTGTTCAGGTGCTGCAGCGGCCGGTACCCGAGAAATTTGGTGAATTCTATTATGATCCGGCACAGACCCGCCAGATTTTTGCAGATAAAGGCTGGAATACGGTAGTAGGCTTCCAGACTCGTAATCCGGTACACCGTGCACATGAATACATTCAGAAGAGTGCTATGGAGACGGTAGATGCCTTATTTTTAAATCCGCTGGTAGGCGAGACCAAGTCGGATGATGTGCCGGCAGATGTGCGTATGCGCAGTTATCTGGTACTGCTGGAAAATTATTATCCACAGCATCGCGCCTTTCTGGGAGTTTTCCCGGCAGCAATGCGTTATGCTGGACCAAGAGAAGCGATATTCCATGCAATGGTCCGTAAAAACTATGGCTGCACCCATTTTATTGTCGGACGGGATCATGCAGGTGTAGGCGATTATTATGGCACATATGAAGCACAGGAGATATTCTCTAACTTTACTCCAGAAGAGCTCGTTATTACGCCTCTTTTCTTTGAACACAGCTTTTTCTGCACCAAGTGCGGTAATATGGCATCCAGTAAAACCTGTCCTCATCCAAAAGAGCAGCATTTAACATTATCCGGTACCAAGGTAAGGGCGCTGCTCAGAGATGGTCAATGCCCTCCACCTGAATTTACACGTCCGGAAGTAGCGGAGATTTTGATCGAAGGAATGGCTGAACGCATTCCACAATAAGTACTCTGGATTATTTTATTTCCCTGATAACCTGCCCATGTGCAGGCTATCAGGGTTTTTTAATCCATTTTTGTTTCAGCTCTAATCATACTGAAGCCAATAAACCGTAGAGATGCAATCCTTATTAAAATTAGTATTATATTTCCATTATATCCTGTAGACACCTGAATCATTCGCTAAGCAAGCGGATACAATGCTATAATGGCAATGATTATGGGTACGCTGTATATAGAGGTATATTAAATTGATCTGATAAGGAGTGCGCCATTAATGCTATCCAGAGAATATGTACTTGAACTATTGAGCCACGTCAAAGACCCACAGTATGATTTCCCACTCCTGGAAATGCAATTGATCCGTGATGTGATGGTCAAGGAAACCAGAATATCACTGACTGTAGTCAGCATCGAGCTGGGACAGGAGTATAAGGACACAGTAGAGCAGGCCGTACGTCGGGCTCTTCAGATTGTACAGCCTATTGATATTCATATCCGCTTCAGAGAGCCGTCAGATCTCGAAATGGAAGCGGTCAGACGGTTGTTATCCCCTGAAGAGGCATCTTCTCCTACAGACGAAGAGATCGAGCAAAAAGGTCATGCAGCAGGTCTCGAGAACCTCTCGATTATCAGTGAGAATTCCGGTGTTCGCTTTATTGCCGTAGCCAGTGGTAAAGGCGGAGTGGGCAAATCCACCGTAACCGTCAATCTGGCGGCAGCTCTCGCTCAGCTGGGTAAACGAGTTGGCGTGATCGATGCGGACATTTACGGTTTCAGTGTACCCGACATGATGGGAATAGAAGAAGGCCCTACAGTCGAAGAAGGACGCATTCAACCGGTAGAACGCTTTGGTGTAAAAGTAATGTCGATGGGCTTCTTCATCCGTGAAAATAACCCGGTGATCTGGCGCGGACCGATGCTGGGCAAAATGCTGCGTCAATTTTTCGCAGACGTTGATTGGGGAGAGCTGGACTATATGCTGCTGGATCTGCCGCCGGGTACAGGAGATGTGGCACTTGATGTGCATCAAATGCTCCCACAAAGTAAAGAGATCCTGGTCACTACACCACATGCGACAGCTGCTTTTGTTGCTGCCCGAGCCGGAGCCATGGCCCTGCAGACCAACCATGAAATTCTGGGAGTTGTAGAAAACATGGCATATTACCAGACCCGTGATGGACAGAAAGACTATGTATTCGGCAGAGGTGGCGGCGGTATGCTGGCCGAGAATCTGCATACGGAGCTGCTTGCTCAGATTCCGCTTGGCGCGCCGGATAATTTGCCAACCGATCCGGACTTCTCTCCTTCCGTATACAATAACGAGAGTGAGATCGGCCAGCTCTATGAAGAACTGGCGAATCGCGTCATTCAGAAATATGAGCAGTAATCATGTTTGAATAACGAGGTAACACTGTTAATTGAATAGTAAGGAGGAGAGACAGGGGCACAGGAATCCATCCTATATACCCTGTCTTTCTATCTATATCCATTACACCGGGTGGGTGACCAGAGGAAGGAGTAACCATGTTTTCAATACGTACATTCTGGAATGATCTTCGCAATAATAGAACAATGCTGCTTGTATCGATTGCCCTATTCGTTATAGGGATTGTCGCAGGCGTATGGCTGGCCGTACCGTTGGGGCAATACTTGGAGAAACAGCTTGAACAGCTGAGCGTAGTTACCGAGCAGCTGCAGCAAAGTAACCATGTAGAGCTCAGCTACTTTATACTGATCTTCTTCAATAATGCCATCAAAAGTATACTGATTATCTATCTCGGAGCATTGTTGGGAATTCTACCGGTTATTTTTCTGGTAATGAACGGCATGATGATCGGCTTCCTGGTATATACACGTAGTACAGAGGGAGTAGACCTGGTAACTCTTATTGTAAAAGGCTTATTACCGCATGGCATTATTGAAATCCCCGCAATTTTGATTGCAGCTGCCTATGGCCTAAAGTTTGGCAAGCTGGTACTGGATAGTCTTACAACCTGGGACAGTGCTGCAAGATATAGATTAAAAACAGAACGTAGGCAATTTATGAAATCCACGGTTACAGCGGCTTTTTGGATCGTAATAATGCTGCTCGTAGCAGCGGGAATAGAGAGTACAATCACCTATTGGCTGGTACGTGGGTAGAAACCATTCGCTTTTTAATTAAATGTAGTTACAAGCATACGGAATTAGGTTAAATCATCACTATCCAGACAGCTATGGTGCAATTGGCGAAAATACCAATAACCAAACATCCATTAGCAAAGGTTAAGATATAAAGTGAAGGGTTACTAGGGAGGATTTCGTATGCTTGGAATGTTATTAAATGAAAAAGAGTGCAAGGAAATGGCTTATGTCCTGAGAAAAGAACTGGACGAGATGCTATTTGATCTTAGTGACCAACGGCTTAATCACGATATCCGCCAGGCAATTGATAAACGCTATAAAACCATCTTCAATATGTACGCCAGATTTGCCCCACAAAAAGAGCTGGCAAAATACGTTCGCAGCGCAAGATATCCTCAGGCAGAAAATTAATAACTGATCTTGACGGTACTCAATTATTTATGATAAATTGTATTTCGCACCAATTGAATACGGCTGTATTCAGGAGAGTAGTTAGTCAAAACTCTCCTTTTCAATCGCCGGTTTTAAATTTCAAAAAAAGTATTGACGGTTTTTATCTCACATGATATATTATAAAAGTTGTCACGAACGAGTGGTGATGAGAGCTAAAATGTCATGAACATTGATTTGGTAAGTCACCATCTAAGAAAACTTCTTAAAAAAAAGTGCTTGCCAAGTAAAATCGAACATGATATGATATAAGAGTTGCTGCGAGAGACACAGCGGTGACAAAAAAAGACTTTGATCTTTGAAAACTGAACAACGAGTGAGTGAAGAACTTCGGTTCTTCAAATATAGAGAACAGCAATGTTCTCGTCAGCAAGGAATGAGCAAGTCAAACACTTTATGGAGAGTTTGATCCTGGCTCAGGACGAACGCTGGCGGCGTGCCTAATACATGCAAGTCGAGCGGAGTTAATAGAGTGCTTGCACTCTTGAGACTTAGCGGCGGACGGGTGAGTAACACGTAGGCAACCTGCCCCTCAGACTGGGATAACTACCGGAAACGGTAGCTAATACCGGATAATC
>NZ_KQ040794.1:0-2224 GCF_000971965.1 Paenibacillus wulumuqiensis | reverse complement strand
TTGGATAAGCCCTCGACCGATTAGTATTGGTCAGCTCCATGCATTGCTGCACTTCCACCCCCAACCTATCTACCTCGTCGTCTTCAAGGGGTCTTACATACTGGGAAATCTCATCTTGAGGGGGGCTTCACGCTTAGATGCTTTCAGCGCTTATCCCTTCCGCACGTAGCTACCCAGCGATGCTCCTGGCGGAACAACTGGTACACCAGCGGTGCGTCCATCCCGGTCCTCTCGTACTAAGGACAGCTCCTCTCAAATTTCCTACGCCCACGACAGATAGGGACCGAACTGTCTCACGACGTTCTGAACCCAGCTCGCGTACCGCTTTAATGGGCGAACAGCCCAACCCTTGGGACCTACTTCAGCCCCAGGATGCGATGAGCCGACATCGAGGTGCCAAACCTCCCCGTCGATGTGGACTCTTGGGGGAGATAAGCCTGTTATCCCCAGGGTAGCTTTTATCCGTTGAGCGATGGCCCTTCCATGCGGTACCACCGGATCACTAAGCCCGACTTTCGTCCCTGCTCGACTTGTAGGTCTCGCAGTCAAGCTCCCTTATGCCTTTACACTCTTCGAATGATTTCCAACCATTCTGAGGGAACCTTAGGGCGCCTCCGTTACATTTTAGGAGGCGACCGCCCCAGTCAAACTGCCCACCTGACACGGTCCCTGTACCGGATTACGGTACCAGGTTAGAACTCAGATGCGATCAGGGTGGTATCCCAACGGCGCCTCCAAGGAAGCTTGCGCTCCCTCTTCGTAGGCTCCCACCTATCCTGTACAAATCGCACCCCAGTTCAATATCAAGCTGCAGTAAAGCTCCATGGGGTCTTTCCGTCTTGTCGCGGGTAACCTGCATCTTCACAGGTATTAAAATTTCACCGGATCTCTCGTTGAGACAGCGCCCAAATCGTTACGCCATTCGTGCGGGTCAGAATTTACCTGACAAGGAATTTCGCTACCTTAGGACCGTTATAGTTACGGCCGCCGTTTACTGGGGCTTCGGTTCATAGCTTCGCTTGCGCTAACCACTCCCCTTAACCTTCCAGCACCGGGCAGGCGTCAGCCCGTATACTTCGCCTTGCGGCTTCGCACAGACCTGTGTTTTTGCTAAACAGTCGCTTGGGCCTTTTCACTGCGGCCCCCTCGTGCTATTCACACTACCGGGGCACCCCTTCTCCCGAAGTTACGGGGTCATTTTGCCGAGTTCCTTAACGAGAGTTCTTCCGCGCGCCTTAGAATTCTCTTCTCGCCCACCTGTGTCGGTTTGCGGTACGGGCACCTGCTTCCTGGCTAGAGGCTTTTCTTGGCAGTGTGAGATCATGACCTTCGCTACTGTAATTTTCGCTCCCCATCACAGCCTGGCCTTGGAGTGTGCGGATTTACCTACACACCAGCCTCACTGCTTAGACGGACATCCATCAGTCCGCGTCACTACCCTCCTGCGTCACCCCATTGCTCATAACGGCTTTCGGTGGTACAGGAATTTCAACCTGTTGTCCGTCGACTACGCCTTTCGGCCTCGCCTTAGGTCCCGACTTACCCTGAGAGGACGAGCCTTCCTCAGGAACCCTTGGGCTTTCGGCGGATCAGATTCTCACTGATCTTTTCGTTACTCATACCGGCATTCTCACTTGAATTCTGTCCAGCGCTCCTTACGGTACACCTTCAACCTAAATTCAACGCTCCCCTACCCCTGATGCATTGCATCAAGCCATAGCTTCGGTGGTGTGTTTAGCCCCGTTACATTTTCGGCGCAGAGTCACTCGACCAGTGAGCTATTACGCACTCTTTCAATGGTGGCTGCTTCTAAGCCAACATCCTGGTTGTCTAAGCAACTCCACATCCTTTCCCACTTAACACACACTTGGGGACCTTAGCTGATGGTCTGGGCTGTTTCCCTTTTGACAATGGACCTTAGCACCCACTGTCTGACTCCCGGAATAAAGTCTGCGGCATTCGGAGTTTGACTGAACTTGGTAACCCTTGCGGGCCCCGCATCCAATCAGTGCTCTACCTCCGCGACTCACCTTCCGAGGCTAGCCCTAAAGCTATTTCGGGGAGAACCAGCTATCTCCGGGTTCGATTGGAATTTCTCCGCTACCCCCACCTCATCCCCGCACTTTTCAACGTGCGTGGGTTCGGACCTCCAGTACGTGTTACCGTACCTTCATCCTGGACAGGGGTAGATCACCCGGTTTCGGGTCTACGTCCACGTACTAAT
>NZ_KQ040793.1:105633-459295 GCF_000971965.1 Paenibacillus wulumuqiensis | reverse complement strand
ATGAAAAATGCACCCCCAAATGCTCATTAGTTTAACCGAGGGGTTTTCTAATGTCCATTTTAAGGGGTGCAGTTCATAGTGGCAGCAACCCTATCCGGCGGTTTTTCTTATAATATGCGGTTAGAAGCGATCGTCTTGTATATCCGCCGATCTTTTCAGCTATATGCAAAGTCGTCTGTATTCCGTAATCCTTTAATCCAGCAGTCCAACCATTTGCAGACCGTGCAGAATACCATCTTCATCCACATTTTTGGTGACATGTCGTGCTGCTGCCTTGGCGGCTTCTTCGCCGTTGCCCATGGCAACACTGTTGTAGATCTGCTTGAGCATCTCCACATCGTTCAGCCCGTCGCCAAAAGCATACTGGCGTTCCCGCGGGAAGCCCAGCTTGTCGGTGATTTTGGAGATGCCGTTTGCTTTGGAGCCGCCGGAAGGCAGTACGTCGACAGACATCGGATGCCAGCGGATAAAGTCAAATGCCTTGAAATCGGCTTCGTACTGCTGCTCGGCACCTTCCAGGCAGAACAGCAGGCACTGGTAGATCTCCCGTTCCTGGTAATAAGACGGGTCAAAGCTCGGGAATTTGCCGACCTGCAGCGTCTTGATGCTGGTCGTAATATATTCATGCTCTTCCGGCACGTTGGAGTGCATATCATCTGCATCCATATAGACGATCGGGTTTTCCTTTTCAATCGCCCGTTCGGTCAGCTGCTGCAGCGCATCGGGATTCAGCGGATTGGTATAAATGACCTCACCACGCAGCACGACATACTGTCCGTTGTAGCTGACATACGTGTCAATCTCCAGTTCTTTGCGAATATCTTCAAACATAAACGGTGCACGACCGGTAGCAATGGCCACTTCATGACCGCGTGCACGCAGGTCGAATACAGCTTTTTTGGTGGAAGCGGGAATTTCTTTGTTGTGATCCAGCAGAGTTCCGTCAATATCGAAGAAAATAATGCTTTGTTCAGACATGGGCAGCTCCTATCCACTATTCTATATTTGTCATACGAAGAGGGTATTCCGCAGAATACCCACATATATACCCATTATAGCAAGGATGGAACGTGCTTGTCCCGTTATTGGAGGAAATGATCCTGCAAATCCATCAGAGAGGAGGCGTGTCGTTCTGTATCTGTCCAGTCATCGTCGGAAGCAAGCAGGTGATCTGGTGCTTGGATCAGCTGGATACCTGCTCGCGAATCGCCGGCGTCTCGGCAGGCACGATTGGCTCCATTGCTGCCGGGCGGGAGAGTCGGGAGCTGGACTGGAAGAACACGTTCAGCAGGATCGCCGACAGGCTGCCGGTAATCGTGCCATCGCTGACGATGATACGCAGTGCAGCAGGCAGACCGGCGAACAGCTCCGGTACTACCGTTGCGCCGATGCCCAGCGAGACAGAGCAGGCGACGATCATCAGATTGCGCTGATCCTGAAAATTCACTTCCGTCAGCATTCGGATGCCGGATGCGACAACCATACCGAACAGCACGACCGTTGCTCCGCCCAATACGGCGGATGGAATGACCGTAGCCAGTGCGGCGATCTTCGGTACCAAACCGAGTACGACCAGAATGCCGGAAGCCATGTAGATCACATTGCGCGTCTTGACCCGGGACAGCTCGACCAGGCCGACATTCTGGGCAAATGTATTATAAGGGAAAGCGTTGAACAATCCGCCCAGTACAATCGCGATTCCTTCAGTGCGGTACCCGCGGGTCATGTCCTGTGGAGTCAGCTTCTGCTCACAGACACGTCCGAGAGCGAGGAATACGCCTGTCGATTCGACGACAATGACCATACAGACGATGATCATTGTCAGAATCGGAGCGATCCGGAATTCCGGCAGTCCAAAGGCGAAAAATTGCGGCAGATGAAACCAGGATGCTTCGGTCACTGCCGACAGGTTTACTTTTCCCATCATGGCAGCGACTGCCGTACCGGCTATAATACCGATCAATACAGACAGCGACCGCATAAAGCCGGTGAAGAAGCGGTTGATCACCAGAATCAGCGCCAGTACGCCAAAGGAGAGCAGCAGATTGTCCAGACTGCCGAATGTCGGGCTGTTGGCACCGCCGGCCATGTTTTTGATTCCCGTGGGGATGAGGGAGAGACCGATGACCGTAACGACCGTGCCGGTAACGACAGGCGGGAACAGCTTGATCATTTTACCGAACCAGTTTGCAAAGACGGCAACGAACAGACCGGCTGCGATAATCGCCCCATAGATGGCACCCAGTCCGTACTGATTGCCGATCCCGATCATCGGCGTAATCGCGACAAAGGAGCTTCCCAGCATAACAGGCAGCCCGATCCCCAGATAGCGGGTCTTCCATGCCTGCAGCAGTGTGGCGATCCCGCAGGTCAGTAGGTCGATCGCTACCAGATACGATAGCTGCTCCCCTGTCAGGTTGAGTGCCCGTCCGACAAGCAGTGGCACCAGAATCGCTCCAGCATACATGGCCAGCACATGCTGCAGTCCCAACGAGAAAATCTTTCCTCCGCGTATCTTGTTCTCCATCCATACACGCCCCTTTTTCTTGATAAATGAGTAAGATGTTAACAAACCTGTCTATACTGTTATTGATCTACCGTCATCTTATAGGGTGTGTCAGAATTTGCAGAGATATTTTCATGGAGTTTGTAAATAAATCTAATTTATAATTGATATATTATGCGTAAACATAACTATTATGTTAAATAATATTACATATGAAGACTTTTGTAGAAATATACTCACCCCGCATTTTATAAATGCTATACTTTCGCAGCATGAGCAGCATGAGCAGCATGAGCAGCATGAGCAGCATGAGCCAGCTAAAGGCTCTGTTATTTAAACAGATAAGCCGGATTTGTGAACGCCTGCTGTACACGAGGAATTCTATAATAGAAACAACCTGCAGGAATATCCAGTTACCGAGGCAAGAACCTGTCAGGTATACAGGCTAATAGGCAAATGAAAAAGCCATAGTGAAGGGAGAGGATAAGGCATACCATGTATGAACGGAAATAGGGCAGGAGTGAATGGAAGCAAGGGGTACAGCAGTCTATCCAATACAAGACGGAAAGTGCACATGTCCTTCTCAATATTGTAAGCGTTATCATAAATCGTTATTATGACCACTATTACTGAGGAGCGTGAATAAGGGATGAGAGAATGGCAGCATTTATGGGCAGTAAAGACACTGGCAGTAACGCTTGGCATTGCACTGGTGCTTCCGGCCGGAGGATTGTCCGCCGCAGATTCGGCAGCAGCTGTTGTGAACGGTAAAAGTCCGCAGCAGGGCATTCAGCTAGAGCATCTCGACCGGGGTCTGGTCGCTGCCAAGACGGGCGACGGCATATTTATCAGCTGGCGGCTGCTTGGCAATGAGGTGAACGGCTATTCGGATCAGGGACTGACCGGTACGGATTTTGCTCTGTATCGCAATGGCAAATTCGTAACAGTCATCAAGGACAGCACCAACTATCTGGATCGTCAGGGTTCGGTCAAAGATAGCTATCGTGTACTGCCGCTCCAGCATCGTGGTTCCAATCAGGGGAATCGTGATACTTCCTTTGCCGCCAATCCGGTCAGTACCGATGTCTACCAGGCAAATACCAACGTGCAGCAGGGGACTACAGCAGAGGAAGGCGGAGACACTGCTACATACAGCGGCATATCTGCCGCATCGCAGCAAACAGCGTCTGGTCTGCAGCAAGCAGCAAACGAGTCGCAGCAAGCCGCGGCCGGACTTCAGCAGTATGCCGATGATTACGGCATCAGCGCTGCCAGCTTGAACCGGCCGGACAAGCAGAAGCTGAGTCCGCCTGCGACCGTATGGAACGATACGTATTATGATCTGCCACTGCAAAAGCCGGCTGACGGTGTTACGCCTGCCGGTGAAGCTTACACCTATTCGGCTAATGATATGAGTGTCGGCGATGTGGATGGTGATGGACAATATGAGTATTTCGTCAAATGGTATCCGTCCAACGCCAAGGATGTCTCCCAGAAAGGCTATACCGGCAATACCTACATCGATGCCTACCGCCTCGATGGAACACTGCTGTACCGGATTGATCTGGGTGTGAATATTCGTTCCGGGGCGCATTACACCCAGTTCCTCGTCTATGACTTTGACGGCAACGGCAAAGCTGAACTAATGATGAAGACAGCGCCGGGAACCAAAATCACCCGTTACGGCAAGCGCGGCAATGTGGTGTCCGAACAGTACATTTCCCTGCCCAAGGCAGACCGGCAGGCTGGCTACTCCAATACGGACGATTACCGGATGAGCAGCGAGGACTATTATGAACATGTGGTGCAGATGTTCCAGAACTGGAGCGAACATCCGGAAGTGAAGAACGGTCACTGGCCAAAGACGCTGGAAGAATGCTTTGGAATCGCACCGAAGTATCAGTATCCGCTCTCTCTGCAAGATGCCCGGGCGATGGCGGATTACTTTATTGACGTCTATGCGCCATCTCGCAGTTCACGCAACAATCTGCGCGACTTTGAAGGCTTCATCGTGAGCGGTCCGGAATACCTGACCGTGTTCGAGGGACGCAGCGGCAAGGAAGAAGATACGGTCCGCTATGAGCCGGAACGTACGGATGACGGACTGATGTGGGGCGATTATGCGATGGGACGGATTGAGCCAGGCAACCGGGTGGACCGCTTCCTCGCGACCGTCGCCTATGTAAACGGCAAGACGCCATCGGCTGTATTCGCACGCGGCTATTATACCCGGGCTGTACTCGTCTCCTACAACTGGGACGGCAAGAAGATCGGCAAGGACTGGACCGCAGACAGCGGCTGGGCGATTATGAGCAATCCGTTTAATGACGGACCGCATGGACGCGACGGCACCGACCCGGATCTGGGTCCGCTGGCCGGACAGGGCGCCCACTCGCTCACGGCAGCTGATGTGGATGGAGATGGACGGGATGAGATCGTCTATGGCTCCGGTACGGTGGATGATGATGGCAGCCTGCTGTACAGCTCGGCAGATGTGATGCCGGCGGGCAGTGCCACACCGGGACAAACAGCCAAGCTGGGGCATGGAGATGCGCTGCATGTATCTGACCTTGATCCGTCCCATCCGGGCATGGAGATCTATATGGTACATGAAGGAGGTGCATATGCACCGTATGGATATGCGATGCGTGATGCAGCTACCGGCAAAGTACTGTTCGGAGCGTATACCGGCAAGGATACCGGCCGCGGCATGGTCGGTGATATCGATCCGTCCCGTCCAGGTCTGGAAGCCTGGGCGACCGACCTGCGCACAGCCGGTGGCGAGCTGATCGGCCGCAGTGCACCAGGTACAAATATGAATATTAAATGGAGCGCAGACATGACTACCCAGGTTATCGACGGTGCCCTGGAAGTCACTCCAAGTATTCAAAATTGGCAAAAAGGACCCGTACTGGTGGCCAACGGCAGCCTGACCAACAATGGTACCAAGGGCAATCCGTCGCTCGTCGCTGATATTTTCGGTGACTGGCGTGAAGAACTGCTGCTGCGTACAGCGGACAGCTCGGCGATCCGTATCTACCTCAGTACGGAAGTGACCGATCACAAGCTGTATACGCTGATGCATGATGCCCAGTACCGTACAGGCATTGCGCGTCAGAATACGGCGTATAACCAGCCGAGCTATACGAGTTTCTATCTGGCTTCCGATACGGACTGGTCGCGTGTACCCAAGCCTGACTTTTATACGCCAGGACATAAATGATTTGCACATGAAGTGAACCAAAGTACAATCTACGCTGGTGCCATTTTTACTGCTCATATGGCTTCAGGTGATCTCAACGCATAATATAGGATTACTGCATGAAGTTCTACTCATTTCCGGTTCAGCAGTCTATTGGCTCGGACAGCATTTTGTGGATTCATCACATAAAATGCTGTCCGGGTCTTTTTGTTTTTTTTCAGCGCTTTATTCAAATTAAGTAATGATCCGACTATACCCTACATAGATGAAAAGAAAAATTTCCCAAAAAACTGTAACAAAAGTGTCTATTCCTGTCGAAAATATAAGATAAGAAAATTTGTATTGACAACTAATGAATGAATAACGACAGATGATGGGGGAATCGCAACTGTGAGAATGACTGTACGTGCAAAATTATTAAGCGGATTTGCCGGTATGATGATTCTGATTTTAATTCTGGGTGTGCTTATATCGGCGCGTCTGAATTCGATCGGAGATAATGCCAATGATATTCGCAGTAACAGCATCCCGAGTCTGGTATCCCTTTATCGGATCAATGATGAAGTGACCGATGTAGAGAATCTTGTGCTGCGCAGTATTATTGAGCAGGACAATACCGCTATGCAGCAGATTAATTCGGAGATTGGCAGCACCAGCGCGGATATTGCCAAAACTATGCAGCTTTACGAGACCTATCTCTCGGATGAGGAGGAGATCCAGCTATATAACTCCTTCAAAGAAAACTGGACAAGCTACACCGCCACCATCCAGCAGATTTTGGCGGCGTCCGATGTTAACAATGATACGCTGGCCATGAAGATTCAGCTCAATGCGACACCGATGCTGACATCAATGAACGAAGGGCTGAGCAAGCTGGTCGATCATAATGTAAATGATGTTACGAGTTCGGCGGATGGACAGCTGAGCGAATTCTACCTGGCACGCTGGATTACATGGGCTGCCGTAGTGGCAGCTATCCTGATTGGCAGTGCGCTGGCATTGATCATTTCCCGTATGATCGTCCGTCCGCTTCACCGGATGCTGGAGCAGGTCAATTATATTGCGTCCGGTGATCTGACTCGTACTGCCGAACTGCCGGTAGAGGTAAAAGATGAACTGGGTGACCTCGCCAAAGGCCTGCAGCAAATGGGGAATTCACTGAATACGGTTATTGCCGAAGTCAACGAAACCTCCCAGCGGCTCAATGATTCTGCCGAAGAACTGACAGCAATCGCGGAAGAGAATGCCTCGACTTCTGCCCATACCACTGAATCGCTGGTCTCCATGGCCGACCGCTCTGCGGATCAGACGAGCCAGTCGGAACAGGGGGCATTGCTTGTACAGGCAATCTCCGCCAACATCCAGGAGATCGATAACAGGATCGAGCAGGTTAGCCAATCTGCCCAGACCGCTGCCGATCATTCGGTCAACGGAACCGGTATAGTTACCGAAGCGGCCGGACGGATGGAAGCGGCCCAGTCACGCATGAATGAAATGAACGGCGTCGTCAATGAGCTGAGAAGTCGTTCGCAGGAGATTGGTAGTATCGTCGGCATCATCACCGGAATTGCCGGACAGACCAACCTGCTCGCCCTGAATGCAGCAATCGAAGCCGCCCGGGCTGGCGAACATGGCAAAGGATTCGCAGTCGTCGCCGCCGAAGTACAAAAGCTGGCGGAACAGTCTTCCTCTTCAGCCGGACAGATCGTCAGCATGATCGATTCGATTCAGCAGGATACGGATCGTCTTCATCAGGCGATGGATATGGCTGCCCAGCAGATCCTGAGCGGTACCGAGTCGATGAGAACGACAGGTGACCTGTTTGAAGATATCAAGCAGTCCGTGAATGAAGTAGCTGTGCAGAGCCGTGAAGCAGCGCAGCTGTCGGGCGGTATGAACCAAAGTGCCGAAGCAATGGAACAGTCCATTACAGGCATCGTGGGCAGCATCGAGCATTCCTCGGATGAGATTCAGAAAATATCTGCCGCTTCCGAGCAGCAGTCGGCTTCCATGCTGGAATTGTCTTCCAGCGCAGCTGCCCTGTCGGAAATGGCGGAAGAGATGAATCGTATCGTCGACCGGTTCAAACTGTAACTAAATAAAGTCATAACCAAAAAGCCTGGATAGCACACAGATTATCTCTGTATGCTGTCTCAGGCTTTTGGTCATGTACTAAATATGGAAATCATCATTCTATTATTTTGGAAATAACTATAGCTGCACTTGTTACAGTTCATTACCAGCCGACTCGTACGATCAGACCTTTCGGATCACCGACTTCCAGATAGGCAGCCTGCTGATTGTAATCATCATACGCAAATCCGTAAGCGAGGCGGTCGATGCTGTGATCATGCCAGAACTTGGCATAATAGTTAGCAGGTGCAGCCTGGTAATACGCGGCTACATTGTTCCAGTTGGACTGGTTCTCATACACATGGCGGTTGATGGCGGAGCAGATTCCCGGCGATTCCTGCAGTCTGCCATTGCACAGCAGAATCTCCTGGGTGCTATAACCGCCGCCATAGCTGCCAAAGTAGTTGGCGTTAGCGCCGCCGGCCTTGAACGAACCGTGTATCGGTGCGACGATCCGGTAAGGAGACTGTATATCCGCCAGAGAGCGGAAGGCAGCCGGCACTTCGCTGCGGTACTTGCTGAAGATGCTGGCGCGAGTCTCGGACTCCAGTTCGCCGACCGTACGATCGTAGTTGCCGGTACGGTTAACGAGGCGATGCTGCAGCGGGAAGCCGAAGCCATCGACACGGGTTGTATTACCGTGATAACCGGTGTTATCTACCGTAAATTCCACAAAATCAAAATACACATCCAGATTCGGATCGGTTGGGTTGTTAATGTCCGGTCCGGCAAATCCATCATTGTAGGTTTTGATGTAGCATGGCGAGCCGACACAGATGAACATGCGTCCGGAATCCATTTTCGGCAGGCTTACCCATTCCGCCTGACTTATTGTACTGTAGATGTTGGCATAGTTGACGCCATTCTTGGTCAGATGTCCGGGAGCATCATTCAGCGCCGCAGAGATCGGCTGCAGCTGTCCGGAGCTGGTCAGATAACTCCACTGCTTGGTCTCCGGGTTAATGCCCAGGATGCCCCAGTAGACGCGGTTATCCGGGTAGGCACCGTTGGTAGCATTCATTACCTTGAAAGTCATTACACCCTTACCGGAGGGGGCAGGGATGGAGGAGGCCGGAATCGAACCGACCGAAGGTGCAGCAGCAGAGACCGAAGACGTGGACAGTGGAGACCATGCGCTTACCATAATCAGAACAGCGAGCAGTACATACTTGAAGACCGAATTCTTCATAAACTACCTCCTTATATTGTGTACGCTTTCAATTGCAGTATTAATTATTACAATATATGGAATTTATTTCAATCGAAAACTATGTGCATTCTTCAGGAAAGCATGTGCATTTTTCAGACGTCGGCCTGATTCGGCTTTTGCAGCATAGGACGAACTGAGAAAATTGAACAAACAGGTGAGCAAGATCATACAGTAAACCACTCCCCTAATTTATGTCCAAAAAAATCTTTATTTTTATATAAGTTTCATTTGCTTTTTCATGTTGAAAGCATTAGAATTTTAAACTTGAGTGTCCAACGTGATTGCTGTCTGGCTTCATTTCATAATCTGGAAATGATAGTAAAGACGGCTTGAAAAACACACTAGATATAGTGTGTCAAGTGAATTATTTTTTTGAGTATTTTTCCCCGGGCTGTGAGTGTGCGAATAAGCCGGATTATACGGAGAATTTAACGGATAACCGCTTTTTTTGGCTGATTCGGATGCTGCTTTCTCACTGTGTAGTCCTATTGACAACACTATATATAGCGTATAATCTTAATCTCACGTTCTATATATTGCGTTACGGCTTGTTTTAAGATGCGGTATATGGGTAATGCTTGTTAAGAGAAACCGAGCTGATGCAGCAGGGCTTTGAGAAGCCTTGCTGCTCCAAGGCTGGCGCAAGTTCATCACCGTTCTTTAGTTATAAAGAACGGTGATGAACACTATATATTGAGTGAGAAGGAGATGTCATCCCACATGCTGATTGCATATGATTCCAAGACAGGCAATGTCAAACGGTTTATCGGAAAATTGAAAAATTCATCGGTGCAGGCTGTACAGATTGATGAGGCGCTGCAGCTGAATGAACCATTCGTACTGGTCACCTACACAACCGGCTTCGGCCAGGTCCCCGAGAAAGTGACTCATTTTCTGGAAAACAACCATGGCCGTCTGCTTGGCGTAGCAGCCAGCGGCAACCGCAACTGGGGCGAGAACTTCGGCAAGAGTGCAGATTTGATATCGGAGCGCTACGGTGTTCCGGTCGTATATAAATTTGAACTATCCGGCACTACAGGAGACGCACAACGATTCGTACAGGAGGTAGAGAAAATTGCGGCATATTGAATTGAACAACCTATTGATGCAGCGTGACGAGAACGGATTTTTCCGTCTGGATAAAGATAAAGAAGCAGTACAGGAATACATGAAGGAAGTGGATCAAAAGAGTATCCATTTCGCGGACACTACGTCCAAAGTACGTTATATGATCGACAATGATTACTACGAAGATATGTACCAGCATTACACTGCACAGGATGTGGAAGAAGTATACGCGATTACACACAGCTATAACTTCCAGTTCCCTTCCTATATGGCAGCTTCCAAGTTCTACAAGGACTACGCGGTCAAAACGAATGACCGTGCGAAGTATCTGGAGCACTATCCGGACCGTGTAGCCGTTGTAGCACTGCATCTCGGACGCGGTAATGCCGAAAATGCCAAGACGCTGGCACGTTCCATGATGGAGCAGCGTCTGCAGCCGGCTACACCGACATTCCTGAATGCCGGCAAGAGTCGCCGTGGAGAGATGGTATCCTGTTTCCTGCTGGAAATGGATGATTCCCTGAACTCGATCAACTATGTACTGAATACCTGTATGCAGCTGTCCAAAATCGGCGGCGGTGTAGCGGTTAACCTGTCCAAGCTTCGCGGACGCGGCGAGCCGATCAAAGGTGTCGAAGGCGCAGCCAAAGGCATCATGCCGGTACTGAAACTGATGGAAGATGCATTCTCCTATGCCGACCAGATGGGTCAGCGCAAAGGCTCCGGCGCAGCATACTACAACATCTTCGGCTGGGATATCCTGGAGTTCCTGGACAGCAAGAAGATCAACGCCGATGAGCGTACCCGTCTGAAAACATTGTCGATCGGTCTGATCGTGCCGAACCGCTTCTACAAGCTGGCAGCCGATAACGAGCTGCTGCACGTATTCGCACCATACAGCGTCTACAAAGCATACGGCAAGCACCTCGACGATATGAACATCGACGAGATGTACGATACCCTGATGGCTGATGATCGTGTCAAAAAGAAACCAATCATGAGCGCACGCGATATGCTGACCAAGATTGCCAGCACCCAACTGGAATCCGGCTATCCTTATATTATGAACAAAAGTAATGCCAACAAGTTCCATGCTCTGAACAACATTGGATCGGTAAAAATGTCCAACCTGTGCACCGAGATCTTCCAGCTGCAGGAGACAACCGAAATTATGGACTATGGCGTGGATGACATTATCCGCCGCGATATCAGCTGTAACCTGGGTTCCCTGAACATCGTGAACGTCATGGAACTGGGCAAAATTCGTGAATCCGTGCATGAAGGCATCATGGGCCTGACTTCCGTCAGCGACATGACCAACATCGCCAACGCACCGGGCGTAGCCAAAGCCAACCGTGAAATGCACTCTGTCGGTCTGGGCGTCATGAACCTGCACGGCTACCTGTCCAAAAACAAAATCGCCTACGAGAGCGACGAAGCGATCGATTTTGTACGTACATTCTTCATGATGATGAACTTCTACTCGCTGGAGAAGAGTATGGAGATTGCACGTGAGACACGCACGACCTTTATGGACTTTGAGAAATCGGACTATGCGAGCGGTGTGTACTTTGACCGTTATCTGGCGACAGACTACCGTCCAACCAAGCCGCGTGTACAGGAGCTGTTCGGCAGCATGTACATCCCGACGCCTGCAGACTGGCAGAACCTCAAAGCCGATGTTATGAAAAATGGTCTCTACCATGCATACCGTCTGGCAATTGCGCCGACAGCAAGCATTTCCTATATCCAGAACGCCACATCCAGCGTAATGCCGATTGTAGAACAGATCGAGACACGTACCTATGCGAACTCGACGACGTACTATCCAATGCCGTACATGCAGCAGGATAACTACTTCTACTACAAATCCGCCTACACCATGGATCAGTTCAAAGTACTGGATCTGATCGCCGAGATTCAGCAGCATGTGGATCAGGGCATCTCGACCGTCCTGCACGTGAGCAGTGACGTAACGACTCGCCAGCTGGCCCGCTACTACCTGTATGCGGCGCACAAAGGCCTGAAGTCCCTGTACTACACGCGTACCAAGCGTCTGACTGTCGAAGAGTGCATCAGCTGTTCCGTATAATATTGTTCTCATCATGGTCTTATCTGCTCATTTCAATGAGTAATCGAATATATGAATACGATGAAATGATATCTGTACCATCTAACCCGCCACTGGCGTAAATATAAATATTGGATCTTTACCTTACAGTATGCAGCAGAGCGCACTACCTCCTCTTCTTGCATACTGTAGTCTTGTTATGACGTAAACAATCGCTGTTTCACTACATAACACAAGGTAAGAGAAAGGGGCACAACACATGAGTGAGCCAATTAAAGCAGTCAACTGGAACCGCCCGGATGACGATTATTCCCTGATGTTCTGGAACCAGAACATTATGCAGTTCTGGACCGATGACGAGATTCCATTGTCCGATGACAAAATGTCCTGGATTCAGCTGAGCGACCTGGAACGCGAGACATATATGAAAGTCCTCGGTGGTCTGACTCTGCTGGATACGATTCAGGGCGGCGTCGGCATGCCGCAAATTCTGGAGCATGTAGACGGCCTGCAGCGCAAAGCTGTCCTGGGCTTCATGGCAATGATGGAGCAGATCCATGCCAAGTCCTACAGCAGCATCTTCACCACGCTGTCTTCCACCGAAGAGATCGACGAGATCTTCAAATGGGTCGAAGAGCATCCGCGCCTGCAGACCAAAGCGGAGACGATTCGCCAGTATTACACCAACATCAATTCACCAAAAGAACTGTTCCTCGCCATGGCAGCTTCCGTTCTGCTGGAGAGCTATCTGTTCTACAGCGGGTTCTTCTATCCCCTGTACCTCGCGGGTCAGGGCAAAATGACCTGCAGCGGCGAGATCATCGACCTGATCCTGCGTGACGAGAGTATCCACGGCGTATACGTGGGCGTACTGGCACAGGAGATCTACAACGAGCTGGATGAATACGAGCAAAAAGATGCCTACGAGACGCTGGAAGGGCTGTTCCGTTATCTGCATGAGAACGAAGAAGGCTACACTGCAGAGATCTACGATCCGATCGGCCTGACGGACGAAGTGAACATCTTCCTGCGTTACAATGCCAACAAAGCCTTTATGAACCTGGGCTTTGATCCGCTGTTCCCGGATGAAGAAGTGAATCCAATCGTCTTCAACGGTATCAGCACACACACCAAGCAGCATGACTTTTTCTCCAAAAAAGGAAACGGTTATGTGCGTGCCATGAACGTCGAGCGTCTGACAGACGACGATTTCAAATTCGATTTCTAAAATTTTTGAATAAAAGAAGCATCTGCAGAGATCAGATGCTCTATACAGAAAGTGTTTGGGACATGAAAAGGGTTATATAGAGAAAAGAAGTAACCCTACAGGTATACCGTTCACATAGAGAAGCACGGATGCCGGTAACGGATGGATTTAAAAGGGGATAAGAGAAGGCTGTCTGGCTGCGTATTATGCAGTGCAGGCAGCCTTCTTACGTTATATTCGGTATGTGCGTATCCATATAGCCTAAGGTCAATGGTGGGCAAACGTATCCTAATCGTTATGACTAAACAGTCATAATGCGCGGTACAGCCCCCATTTACATTAGCTTGGATGTTTTGTAATCGGTCCCGGAAGCGTATACAATGAGTAATACTACCATTACCAATAAGGGAGCGATGAACATGGGAATGACAGGCATCTATTATGTGGAAAAAGACAATTTACAGACGATCCTGACAGGCACGACGAATCAGCCGGATCTGGATATCGATAAAACATGGAGTCTGATCGCGGACATGTTTCCGGATATTCCTTTTGTACCGGTACAGAACCAGTATGCTATCGACAGCCAGCTGACAGAGTTCGGCACGTTCTATCTGCCACCCCATCAGGTCGCCCAGATGGCCGAGTCCATTCCGGTCGTACGACAGCGGGAAGCGCTGGAGCAGCGTATTGACTTTGACCGCTGGAAAGCGAGCAGCCAGCCAGATACGAAGTCTGAAGAGGACGATGCAATGATGATGTTCTTTTTCCCGATGACCGAGGAAGATACGTACGAGGATCTGGTCGAAGGTTATCTGCTGCCGCATCTGGACCAGGTATTCGATCTGTATCTGAGAGCAGCGAGTGAAGGACAGGGTATTATTTTCGCCATTATCTAAAAGGCATGGACCGTCTGGAGAGGAGCCAAGCAATTCATGAAGTCATTAACCACACTGGAGCAGGTGCACGAGCAGATTGCCAGTCACCGTCTGCAGCTGCTTATGCTGAAGACCCATCATTGTAGCGTCTGCGAATCCGTCCAGCCCCAGGCCGCTCGCCTGCTGGAAGACTATCCGCAGATTGCCGGTGCCTATGTGTATATGGAAGACGCGCCGGAGCTGGCCTCCGAGCATCTTATCTTCACCTCTCCGGTGCTGATATTGTTCTACGAAGGCAAGGAAGTATACCGGGCTGCCCGATTTATCCGGTTTACGGAGCTGGAGCAGCAGCTGCAGCGTTATGCATCGCTGTTGGAAGAAGAATGAAAAGAATCGAAGGAGACGGGGAAGAAGCGTTCCATAATCACATACTGTTTATCTCCACGGATAAATGATTCCTCAGTGGGTGCAAGGCCGAATTTGCTGTAAAATCCGGTCTTTTCTGCACGGGCATTACAGTAGATGCGTCTGATGCCGGCTTGTTCGACTTCCTGCAGCACATAGGAGAGCAGGTAACTTCCATATCCCTTTCCCTGCCGGTCCGTAAGCGTAGCAAATTTACGGAACTGGGCTTCATTGTGATCGATAAAAAGAGAAATGACGGATATCAACTGGCCGCCCACCAACAAGCCGTAATGTCTGCCCTGATCATCATCTTTTAATTTTACATAATCCAGCTCACGATCCGGCCACATTACCTGATGGCGGAGCTGCCAGACTTGTTCCAGAGTAACAGGCTGAATCAGCATAGAGTGTCCTCCATAAGTTATATTCCTATTTTGAAAAGGTTGATTGTATCATAAGGCAAATAGAGCATGACTGTAAATTTTAGGATTAAAAATGTGGTATGATGTGAACCGATAAATGCTGTTAAAGTTTGAAAATTGCTTTAGATTATTAATCTGCTATCTACTGTGCCTGCATAAGATCATACGTATCAGTTATAGCCTGCATCTCTCAAAGAGCTGCAGGCTTTTTCGTATGGGTAAGACGAAAACGATCATTTTCATATTACTCTGAATTAATTTCCAGTAAATGATTGACAGACTGTACCAACTGTATTAATAATAGTAGTACAGTTAATACAGTGAAAGGGGGAAGCCCATGTTTGAACTGGATGTACGCAGTCGCAAGCCCATATACGAGCAGCTGATGGACAAAATCAAGGAAATGATCCTGTATGGCATTCTCAAGCCAGATGAGCAGCTGCCTTCGGTACGCACGCTGTCGGGGCAGCTGACGGTCAATCCCAATACGATCCAGAAAGCGTATCGTGAGCTGGAGCGGGAAGGATATATTTATTCCCAGGCAGGCAAAGGAAGCTTTGTCGCGCCATCCCAGCAGCAGCCGGGTGCCGCGCAGCTGGCAGAGATGAAGGAACGGCTGCTCAAGCTGTTTGCCGAAGCGATCTATCTCGGCTTTACCAAATCAGACATTGAAAAGCTGTATCAACAGACCATGGAAGAACAGGAGAGGGGGAAGAGCAGTGATTGAGATTAAGCAGCTAACCAAGATTTTCGAAGACGAACGGGCAGTGGAAGATGTATCCCTAACCGTACATAAAGGCTCCATCTTTGGATTGCTCGGCTCCAACGGTGCGGGCAAAACGACACTACTCAAGACGATGGCCGGAGTGTACCGGGCCGACAAGGGTGAAGTACTGCTGGAAGGGCAGCCCGTATATGAGAACCCGCAGAGCAAGCAGCGGATGATTTTTCTGGCGGATCAGCCTTACTTTTTTGCACAGACCTCGATTCAGCAGATGGCGGTATTTTACCGGGCTATCTATCCACATTGGGATGAACAGCGTTTCCAGCAGATGGCGCAGGCTTTTGCCAGTATTCCGCTCAAGCGCAAGCTGCATCGTCTGTCCAAAGGCATGCAGCGTCAAGCATCCCTGTGGCTGGCACTCAGCTGCAAGCCGGACATCCTCATTCTGGATGAGCCGATTGACGGACTCGATCCGGTCATGCGTAGACAGGTGAAAAACCTGCTGTTCCAGGAAGTGGCCGACCGGGAAATGACGGTTGTCATCTCTTCGCATAACCTGCGGGAGATTGAGGATATGTGTGACCATGTAGGCATCATGCACCAGGGACGTCTATTGATTGAAAAAGAACTGGACGATCTCAAGGCCGCCAGCCATAAAATCCAGATTGCTTTCCGCGATCCGAGACATGAGCAGGCAATCTCCGGGCTGTTGGATATCCTGCACAAGGAAGAGCGCGGCAGCGTAGGGACCTATATTATCAAAGGCACGGTCGAGCGGATTACCGAGGTTGTACAGACGTATCAGCCTTATGTGTTTGACGTACTACCTATGACGCTGGAAGAGATATTTATATACGAAATGGGGGATGCCGGTTATGACGTTCAACCACTACTTCTTTAACCGGGGACTATGGATGCACGCCTGGCGGCAGGGAGGATGGATCGGGGTTATTTACTTGCTGCTGATGATCTTCGCCGGACCGATGCAGCTGTTAATATCGAATTCAGCTTATGAATATCAGAATGATCCTAGAGTTCTGGATTATATGTTCAAGGAAGACGGGGAGATAGCAATTCTATTTGCTTTTATTATGTGCATATTGATGGCTGTTTTCTTGATGAGGTATATACAGTCCAAGCGAGCGGCCGAGATGTTCCATAGCCTGCCTGTACGCAGAGAACAGCTGTTTACAGTATCGCTGGTCTCCGGACTTACGATGCTGATTATTCCGATATGGATTACTGCTCTTATCAGTGGATTAATGGTAGGCAATCTGAATCATGTTGTTTTTACTGTTGATCAGGTAATCGATTGGGCGGTATCTCTGACAGTCATTAGTTTATTCATCTTTACATTTACGCTATTTGTAGGAATGTGTATTGGTCAGTCTATTCTGCAAATCATTGTTACAGTTATATTATTTCTGCTCCCTAGCGGATTGAATTTTCTTTATATCCGGTATTTTTCCAGATATCTTTATGGGTATTACGATGAAGACAGCTCTTCGCAATTTATAACGGGTTGGTCTCCTATTGAAAAATTATTGGATGTATCTGCAAATGGATTTAGTCAGCGAGATGGCTGGATATACTTCATTGTTTCTCTCGTACTGATTGGTCTGAGCTACTTGCTGTATAAGCTGCGTCCAACAGAAAAATCCACCCAGCCGATCGTATTCCGTTACTTTAACCCGTTATTCCGTGTTGGGGTTACACTGTGCAGTGCATTGTTGATCGGGTTATATGGAATAACCTTTTTTGGGAAATGGGATATTGTGTGGTGCATAATCGGCGGAGTAATCGGTTATTTGGCAGCTGAAATGGTGCTGCGCAAAACCCGGCATGTGTTTGATCGCAAATTGTGGATCGGAATGGTCTTTTACGGAGTGATAGTTGCATTGCTTATCTATATCCCGATGTCTCCACTGACTGGATATGAAACAAAAGTGCCTGTACCGAGCGAGGTGACATCTGTTTATATAGGTAACGATATCAGAAATGATCTTCCTGCTTACACTACACATGGAATGGACATCGAGAAACTCAATCCTGATATGCTCTCTTCTGATCCTGATTATATTCAAAGTATTGTTCGTTTACATTCCCAAGTAGTAAAGGATCAACCTGACCCTGGAAATAGAAATGATCGTAACTATTATAATGTGAACGAACAGGTGCAAATAGCCTATGTGTTGAAGGATGGAAGTCGGCTTTTCAGATCCTATATGATACCAAAGAGTGACGAATACCGATCCTATCTTCAGGAAATTCAGCAGTCCGGGGAATACAAAATGGCATTTTATAATCTGAAAGCATTGGGAAAATCCGATAGTGCAATAAAAATCAGAAATCCGGATATTCCAAAACGTCACATATATATTACTCAGCCATCCGAAATCAAGCAGTTGAACCAGTTGATTATAAAAGAAAAACTGGCAGTGAAAAATCCTAAAAATAATCTTATATACGGCAATACGCTAGCTATGGTAATACAAATTTATAAAGGTCCTTATTACAGTAATGAGCATTATTACAGCTGGGACCCTCAATTCAAGCCGACGGAGCAGTGGCTGAAGGAAAAAGGGTACTGGGACCTGCTAGTTACCAAGGTGGAAGACATTTCTGCTATCGTTATTGTTCCAGATGAGCGAACTCAAGAAGAGTTTGCAGTAGTTGACTATGCTGATTTATTCAAAAAATACCGTGGAACTCCACAACAGGTCATAATCAGCAACAAAAACCAGATCAATGAATTGCTGAATCGAAGCGAGACTGAAGGTGAGAATGCGGATCAGAGCTATATACTTAAGCTCAGATTCAAAGATGGAACAGGGGCATATCGTGTTCTGAATAAAGAAAGTATTACCCCCGATATTTACAAGATTCTTCCCAAGTAATATGTACCACTAAATGCATGTGCAATTTAGCAAAACTATAATTTATGAAATAAACACTCCTTAACAGCCTTGCCAATCAATAAAATAAAGTCCAGCACAGCAAAGAAGAGGATGGCATTTACAGCCAGCCTCTTCTTTTGTTTGCGTTGCTTTTGGTATAGCAGTTTGTTTTGTTGCGCTCTTTTCTTGTATCGCGATTATCTCGCCGTCTAACCGTATCCTTATAACCTCCATAAACATGCGGAATAACCGTATCGGTTCTCTCTGATTATTGAACAAACAAAGCGGTTTCTTGCATACCCGGCCTGTATCGTAATGATTATCATATCTATGTAAGCGCTATTATAAAATAGGAAAGAAGGGATGCAATTGAATAAAAAAGTCTACATCCGGCGAATGATGCCACTCTTGCTGCTCGGTCTGATCACCTGTCTGGGAACACTGTTTGGCGCTGTGGGAGCTTCGGCTGCACCGACAACGAATACGATCCAGGACTCCACCCATGGTGTAACGAACAGCTTCGCCACATCAGCTGTCACCCAGGATGTCTATGCACATCGTCCCACCATCTACCTGGCAGGCGATTCCACGGTGCAGAGCTACCGGGAGTCCCAGCGTCCACAGGCAGGCTGGGGACAGATGATTGGCCGATATTTGGATGACTCCATTGTCGTCAGCAATCACGCGATCGGCGGCAGAAGTTCGCGTTCCTTTATCGAGCAGGGGCGGCTGGATACGATTATCGGTCAGCTGCAGCCGGGAGATTATCTGATGATCCAGTTTGGACATAATGATGCCGATCGCAAGCCTGAGCGTTATACGCCTGTAGGAGATTACCGCAATTATCTCAAAGTCTATATTCACGGTGCCCGCAGCAAGGGGGCGACCCCGATTCTGGTCACTCCGGTATCGAGAAGAGACTACAATCCGAATGGCCAGTTCAATGCCAGTTTCCCTGAATATGTGGAAGCGATGAAGCAGGTAGCTGCCGAGACGCAGACACCACTGCTGGATCTGAGCGCTCGCAGCGTTGCCTACTACAATGCGGTAGGCATAGCAGGCACCACGTCCATCTTCCTGCATGTGCAGCCGGGGGTATATCCCTATTTTCCAAATGGGGTCGTGGACAATACCCATTTCCAGGAGTATGGAGCTGTGCAGATTGCCGGATTGGT
Organism: Paenibacillus wulumuqiensis; assembly: GCF_000971965.1. Lineage (GTDB taxonomy): Bacteria > Bacillota > Bacilli > Paenibacillales > Paenibacillaceae > Saccharibacillus > Saccharibacillus wulumuqiensis. The sequence goes on along the minus strand of NZ_KQ040793.1, from coordinate 439,397 downwards.
GGCAGCCGGTCTGCGTGAATTGAACCTGCCGCTGTCCGGGCATTTGCTGGAGACTGCCCGACAGTAAGCACACTGTGATGCCCGAAAAATACAGGATTATTCAAAGGGGACAGACCTGCGGGGCTGTCCTTTTTGCCATGTCTAAAAAGGGATATTGGATGGATAAGGTTGATTCTATAGAAGTCGTTTTAATGGTGCCCTTTTTTTATATCCAACTGCCAAGAAATGAATTGTCACTGCGCTGGGAGATACGCTAGAATATAACTATAATTCGTAATAACAACGAACCTGACCTTATTGATGATCCTATTCGCTTCTGACATGCATTTAACTCCGCTTCTTGAGCTTCTGCTTCGATTTTCTGCCGGTAATTACGATATTCTCCTTCTCTCTCTGTCGTCTATCTATATGGAATTCATTGTCCATGTTAAATGTGTAGTTCTATGTCAGTGTTCCCGGCTGCGGTTTTCCTATATTCCGACGTGCAGGAGCCTGATGCCCATAGTGTATATTATATTGTAAAAGAGGGAAGCCTTTGCGTACAATTCACTGGAATTCCGTTAACCGCCGTCTTGGTCCTGCTGCACTGCTGGGCATTATGATTGTCAGTCTGTGGTTTATGGTAGGGGCTTCGTCCGGGACCAGTGCCGGTCACCAGCAGCCGGTCGTATATCTGGCGGGTGATTCCACGGTGCAGACATATACGGATGCCCAGCGTCCACAGGCAGGCTGGGGGCAGATGATTGGCCGCTATTTTGATCAGGGAGTTACGTTCAGCAATCATGCGATCAGCGGCAGGAGTACGCGCACCTTCATCGAGCAGGGAAGGCTGGATGATATTCTAAGCGAGATTCAGCCGGGGGATTACCTGCTGATCCAGTTCGGTCATAATGATGCCAATCAGGCCAAGCCCGACCGCTATACGCCGGTGGGTGATTACAAGCGTTATCTGCATAAATACGTTCAGGGAGCGCGGGATCATGGCGCTGCGCCGGTACTGATTACACCGATGGGTACACGCACGATAGACAAGACTAGCGGACGTTTCCAACTGAGCTTTCCCGAATATGTGCAGGCGATGAAGCAGGTGGCGGCAGAGACCGGTACACCGCTGCTGGATCTGAGTGCAAGCAGTGTGGCTTATTACAATTCCATCGGAGCCGAAGCGACCAAGCAGCTGTTTTTGTACACAGCTCCCGGACAATACGCTGCCTTTGCGGCAGGGTCGGCGGATGATGTTCATTTTCAGGAATACGGTGCCGACCGGATAGCCCGGCTGGTCGCCGATGGGATAGGAGCGCTGAATCTGCCCTTGTCTGCGCATGTAGTGCAGTAAATGGGGTGAGAGGACTCTATTGACTGTACGGCGCGATATAGTTCCATTGTCCTCATTATGTATGATGGATCTGCCGGTGAGAGTACATTCCATGTACTCTATGCCCGAATTTTATCCATGTATACTGCCAGCCGATGAGGTTGGCAGTTTTTGTTCTGCTTATTAACTGGGATTCATCTAACTACGGGCAGTTCATCTTTCCCCTCATAAATTGTCATATTTTGATTTCGGCTAAATAACTATATTTTGATATTCCAGAAAATATACATAAAAAAATAGGCCATTTTACCGATAATAGTACATATCAATCATATGAAGCGATACAGGATGCCAAAGCAGCAACCATTAGTAAAGGCCTAACTAATAACAGCTGCTGCATGATATCGCCGGTTTGTCATGTATGTTATTTTTTGCGTTTCTCAAAGTGGAGTTGCTGCCTGGTCTCCAATCGAACACTTAACTTGTATTTCAGTCAACCATGCCGGGAGGATGTATATTGAAAATGTTTAAAATGAACAACTGGAGTCTGAGTACCAAGATGCTGTTACCCGTCCTTATTCTCGTTATCGCCCTGATCGTGTTATCTATACTGGCGATCCGGAATATCGATAAAATGGGGGATAAGTTGATTACTTCCCTTTATGAAGAAGCCTACCAGATCAATTATCTGATCCTGAATGCAGACCGTGATTATTATCAGGCGATGATTGCCGAGTTTACATTGACCGGTATTGAGAATCCTGCGGAAATCAAGGTGCAGCAGGACAATTACAATGAAAATGTAAAGCAAACCCACGACCGGGTACAGGAAGCCAAAGCCATCATGGAGCAAAATCGCTCTGTATTCGAGAAATATGCCGATCCCGAGACCAAGAAGAATGTATTCCAGCTGATCGAAGAATTTGATACCAACTACGAAGCATGGAAAAGTGAATTCAACTACGAAGAACGCCGCTATGTGAATTCGACCGATTCGGGAGTGAAGTTTGCAGCTTCCCGTCACAATCTGGATCAGATCGAGAGCATTATGGACCAGTACAGTAAGGATGCGATTGAGGAAAGTGCTGCACTGAGCGGACAGATGAGACTGATTACCATTATTGAGCTGGTATCCATCCTCTTGATTGCCATGCTGCTGATCTTCTTCATTATACGTAATGTGCGCAACCGTACCAAAGATACACTGACCATGATCCACAAAACAGCGAATTTCGATCTGGTCTACGATGACAGCTTTACCCGTTATCTGTCCGAAAAAGATGAATTTGCGGTTATTATCCAGGCACTCGGCGAAGCGAGAAAAGAATTCAGAACAACGTTCAGCCGTGTTATCCAGGAGAGCCGCAGTCTGCAGGATACGATTCAGATGGTGGATGAAGAGATGAACAAGCTGGAAGGCGGCGTACAGGATATCTCTGCGACTACCGAGCAGCTGTCTGCCGGTATGGAAGAGACCGCAGCCTCCACACAGGAGATGAACGCCACTTCGACAGAGATCGAATCGGCCGTCAATTCCGTTGCGAACAAAGCCCAGGAAGGTGCACGTGCAGCCGAAGGATTAACCGTGCGCGCCGCTGATCTGAGCAAGCAGTTCAAGCAGTCGTACAGCACGAGTACAGAAACTTACAATCAGGTGCGGGACAGTCTCGTACAGGCTTTGGAAGAATCCAAGTCCGTACAGCAGATCAACAGTCTGGTCTCCTCCATTATCGATATTGCTTCACAAACGAACCTTTTGTCCCTGAATGCGAGTATTGAAGCAGCCCGGGCAGGAGATGCCGGCCGCGGATTCGCAGTCGTCGCCAGTGAGATCAGCAAACTGGCTGAAGATTCCAAAAAAGCTGCCGATCAGATCAATGAGATTACCCAGGTGGTCGTTGGCTCCGTGAGCAATCTGTCCTCCAACTCCAATGATTTGCTGAACCTGTTCAGCACCAACGTTCGTACCGATTACGAGATGATGCTGTCTTCGGCTGATCAGTATGCTTCCAGCGCACAGGAAATTGATGATATCGCCAATGATCTGAGCGCGACTTCCGAAGAGCTGCTGGCTTCCATTGAGAATGTCGTCAAAGCGATCCAGGAGATCTCGGTAGCCGCCAATGAAGGTGCCGAGGGTACCAGCATGATCGCCGAGAAGACCGATGATATCGTACAGCAGACGGCACGTGTAGCCGAGCAGATGAAGCAGTCCAAGCAGGGTGTCAATGAGCTGGCTGAATCGGTAGCCAAGTTCAAACTGTAATCCCGGCTGTAAACGAAACACCTGATACCGAGTATCAGTCCGGGTTATAAGCGGCACAGTAGAAATCCAGCAAGCTCACCAGCAGATGGATATCCCGTTAAGCTTGCTGCCAGGACCTTTTAACAGAATAAAATGCAGAAAAGGATGTCCCTCTACATAGGGGCATCCTTTTTTCTCAATCTTTTCTCAATAAATATTGAAAATCTACTTGATAATAATAATCATTGTTGATAGAATATAAAAAGAAAGAAGGAACTCGGCAAAGTCCCTTCTTACGATTTGAATATGTGGTTTAAGTATTATTTCTTTTCAAAAGTCTGACAGTCTGTTTCTTGAACTTCAGCAGTTTGTTCTTTGGCAGCTGCGTGACTAACAACAAAAATAGTATCAGCGGTACATTTGTTTTGTTCCGCCCAGTGAGTGCATGCACTTACTTCACACATTACGTCTTGAGCCATGATGATTCACCTCCTGTGCTCATAATATACAACATTTAACAGTCTCTTCGGCAAAAGAGGCTATTTGTGTTTGCTACTTCTATTAGTAGCATTCCCAGTATACAGGATGTACGCTGAGTTTGGCAAATGCTTTTCTTCTTTATATTCCCCGATAAATGGACAAATGAAGCGGATTCGCTTCGTTTTTATAAGAAAATCCCCTGTTTCTCCATAAGAGAGAGCAGGGGATTTTGTTTTGCTGTGATTGCTGCCGGTACTGTCCTTATTTGCGCAGCAGGCTGAGATCAAATTCGGGAACCAGTCCTTCACGGGCAGCGCGGCCAAGTAGCGCTTCGATCGCGCCATAGCCGTCTTCACCGAGATTACGGGTGAACTCGTTTACATACAGATTGATATGTGAATCGGCTACACTGGCATCCATCTCCTGGGCATGCTCCATTACATAGCCGCGGGATGCTTCCGGATGTTCCCAAGCGTATTCGACGGATGAGCGTGCCCATTGGGTAATCTGGGCAATATCCAGCGAACGACGGGCAATAATCGCTCCGAGCGGAATCGGTAGTCCGGTATCTTCTTCCCACCAGCTGCCCATATCCTGCAGCAGGGTCAGGCCGTAATTCTGGTAAGTGAAGCGGGCTTCATGGATGACCAGTCCGGCGTCGATCTGTCCGTCACGTACAGCAGGCATGATCTGGTCAAATGGCATTACAACCACTTCACCGATACCGCCCGGTACGTTCTGTGCGGCCCACAGGCGGAACAGCAGATAAGCGGTAGAGCGTTCGCTCGGTACGGCTACCTTTTTGCCGGTCAGGGCTGCTGCATCGGTCGCTTCCGGATTGGCAGTGAGCACGAGCGGACCACAGCCGCGTCCAAGTGCACCCCCGCAAGGGATGAGTGCGTAATCTTCCAGCACCCAGGGAAGAGCGGCGTAGGAGATTTTGAGTACTTCCGGGCCTTTGCCTTCGGCAGCCCAGTTATTTGTAATATCGATATCGGCATACGTTACATCCAGCTCCGGTGCGCCGGCAATCAGGCCGTGCACCCAGGCATGGAAGACGAATGTATCATTGGGACATGGGGAAAAAGCAATATTCATATTAAAGCACCTCCGGTAATAGGGAACTTGCCAGCGATAGAGACTGCAATGCTTCGGGGATACGCCAGCTGCCGCGGTCACGCGGACCGACCTTGTTGGAGATCGCCCGGATCTCCAGTACCGGTACACCGAGCAGCCGGGCAGCCTCAGCTACGCCGTAGCCTTCCATACCTTCTGCCGCTGCATCGGGGATGCGCTGCAACAGTGAGGCTGTCGTCTCGGCCGATCCGGTTGTTGTCGATACGGTGAGTACAGGTCCGGTATGTACCGTTAGACCTGCATGGCGCATGGCAGCTGTCAGATGTTCATTATACGAACGGTCTGCTGTGATAACCGACGAACCAAAACCCAGTTCATCGACAGAAATGAATCCGTGTTCCGGTGTTCCGGAACCGAGGTCGGCCGCGATTATTCGGCTCGACAGCACAATAGAGCCGGGAATCGCATGCGGTTCGAACCCGCCGCCAATCCCGGCGCTGACCACCAGATCGTACGAATCTCGGGCGAGCAGAAGTGCCGTACGCGCAGCCGCCGAAGCTGGGCCGACACCGGCGAGCTGGACATCAAACCGCTGTCCGGCTGCATCGCCGATTCCTCGCAGTACCGCTTCGCGCTCTGCTTCGACTGCAGTCATGATTAGTATTCTGGTGGATGATGTATTGTTAAGGCGTGAAGCCTCCATATCAGCGTACCTCCTTCAACCCATGCGAACTCTTACGAGCAAGCTTATCTTCTAACGTTACTCCTGTTACGGAATATTGTAAAGTAAGTGAATTTAACAGAAAGCTGGCGCAATTCGAAACAGGAAGATGAGCTGTGATTTCTGTAAAAGATGCACAGCTATGGTGGGTTTGAAAAGTAAACAATTGTTCTTGAATATTTTCCATGCAGGATAAAGATGGATCGTGAACGGTCGACAACTCCGAAGCGGCAAGTCATATAAATAAAGTAACATATATACCGATTGACGATGTACGTGCATACTTTCACCGGAAACGGGTAATAGGTTTCAAAATATCCAATTACACAGATAGAGGTGAAGTGGCATCATGAAGATGGATGGTCAGGAGAATATTGTGATTCATGTGGATGGACAATCGGTCGTGGCACAGCCGGGTATGACCATTGTTCAGGCAGTCAATACGGCACCCGATCTATATATCCCGCAGATCTGCTACAATGAGCAGCTCGGACCGATCAATACCTGTGATACATGCATGGTGGAAGTGAATGGAGAGCTGGTGCGCTCCTGCAGCACAGTGATTACGCCAGGAATGAACATATCCACCCAGACCCCGCTCGTCAAGGAAGCCCAGCAGGAATCCATGTCCCGAATACTCCGCAATCATGAACTCTACTGCACGGTCTGCGATAACAATAACGGTAATTGCGTGGTACATAACACCACGGAAAAGCTGGGCATTGAGCATCAGACCTATCCTTTCCGCAACAAACCCTATGAGATCGACAACACCAACCCGTTCTATCGCTATGACCCGGACCAGTGCATTCTGTGCGGCCGCTGCGTAGAGGCCTGTCAGGATCTGCAGGTCAATGAGACGCTGTCGATTGACTGGAGCCGTGAGCAGCCGCGCGTCGTCTGGGATGATGATGTGCCGATTGATCAATCCTCCTGTGTCTCCTGCGGGCACTGTGTAACCGTCTGTCCGTGCAATGCATTGATGGAATCATCCATGCTCGGGGAAGCCGGATTCATGACCAATATCGACAGCAAGCTGATGGAGCCGCTGATCGATCTGACCAAGGCGGTGGAGCCGGGCTACTCCGGCATTTTCCAGATTTCCGAGATCGAGGCGTCCATGCGCAATTCACGTATCGAGAAGACCAAGACGGTATGTACGTACTGCGGGGTCGGATGCAGCTTTGAAGTGTGGACCAAGGACCGTCATATTCTCAAAATCGAACCATCCATCGATGCGCCGGTCAACGGCGTCTCCACCTGTATCAAGGGTAAATGGGGCTGGGACTTTGTCAATAGTGAGGAGCGTCTGACCCGTCCGTTGATCCGCCAGGGTGACCGATTCGTGGAATCGACGTGGGATGAGGCGCTGGCATTGATCGCCGAGAAACTGGGCGGCATCAAGGCACAGCATGGTTCCGACTCGATCGCCTATATCGCGTCTTCCAAATGCTCCAATGAAGAAAATTATATTTTTCAGAAATTTGCCCGTTCGATCATGGGCACTAATAACGTCGATAACTGCTCCCGCTACTGTCAGTCGCCAGCCACTTCCGGGCTGATGCGTACGGTCGGCATGGGCGGAGACAGCGGAACAATGGTAGATATCCAGCAGTCCGAGCTGGTGATCATCGTCGGCGCGAATCCGGCGGAATCCCATCCGGTACTGGCAACCCGGGTCAAGCGTGCGCACAAGCTGCACGGCCAGAAATTGATCGTGTCCGATATTCGCAAAAATGAAATGGCAGAGCGTGCAGACCTGCATCTGCATCCAAAGCCGGGATCGGATCTGGTATGGCTGTCGGCAGTGACCAAATACATTATCGACCAGGGCTGGGAAGCAAGCAGCTTCCTCGATACCCGGGTAGAAGGATACGAAGAATACCGTGAATCGCTGGCACCGTACACGCTCGATTATGCGGAGCAGGTATCCGGTCTGACCCGTGAACAGCTGATCCGGACAGCCGAGATGATCCATGAGTCCGGTTCGGTCTGCATCCTGTGGGCGATGGGTGTGACCCAGCATCGCGGCGGTACGGATACATCGACAGCGATCTGCAATCTGCTGCTGGCTACCGGCAACTTTGGTCGTCCGGGTACGGGCGCTTATCCGCTGCGCGGTCATAACAATGTGCAGGGAGCCTGCGATTTTGGTACAATGCCAAGCTATTTCCCTGGTTATGAAAAGGTGACGGATGAAGCGGTCCGCAGCCGCTATGAACAGGCATGGGGGGTACAGCTGCCGGCAGAGCCCGGGCTGGATAACCATGAGATGGTGGATGCGATCGAAGAGGGTGCGCTCAAAGCCATGTATCTGTTTGGAGAGGAAATGGCATTTGTCGATTCCAACTCCAACTTTGTGGAAGAGATGTTCGGCAAACTGGAATTTTTCGTGGTACAGGATATTTTCTTCTCCCGCACAGCCCAGTTTGCGGATGTGGTCCTGCCGGCTTCGCCGAGTCTGGAGAAGGATGGAACCTTTACCAATACCGAACGCCGCATCCAGCGCTTCCATCAGGTATTCGAGCCGATGGGAGAATCCAGACCGGACTGGAGAATTATCCAGGATGTGGCCAATGCACTGGGAGCGAACTGGAACTACACTCATCCAGGCGAGATTATGGAGGAAGCGGCCAGTCTGGCGCCGCTGTTTGCCGGTGTCCGTTATGATCGTCTCGAAGGCTGGAACAGTCAGGTATGGCCGGTACAGCCGGACGGCAGCAGTACCGAACTGCTGTACACGGAAGAATTTGCTTTCCCAAGCGGCAAGGCGCGCCTGTTCCCTGTCAGCTGGACCCTGCCGTATGAACCGGAAGCCGAATACGATCTGCATCTGAACAACGGCCGTCTGCTGGAGCATTTCCATGAAGGCAATATGACGTACCAGTCTCAAAATATTCGTCACAAGGTACCATCCACCTGGCTGGAAGTATCGCCGGAGCTGGCTGCCGAGCGCGGCATCGAGACCGGAGCCAAAGTGCGGCTCGTCTCCCCGTATGGGCAGGCCAAGCTGTCGGTCGTCGTAACGGATCGGGTCAAAGGCAAAGAGCTGTACCTGCCGATGAATACCCAGCATGCCGGCGAAGCGATCAACCGGCTGACCAGCAGCCATACCGACAAGATCACCCATACGCCAAGCTACAAGGAAATCAGCGTACGGATGGAAGTGCTGGAAGACCGCGGCGTATCACCGCTGCCGCAGGTGAATCACCGGTTCGCCCAGCGTCGTCCGCAGATCAGCGTCCGGGTCGAGGACAAGTGGAAGCGTCAGGATTACGAGCCGATTGCGGATACTATTCGGAAGGAGCGTGCCCAGTATGGCCAGAGCCATTAACCGGATTGAACGCCATGAACCGACAGAAGCAGAAGTACAGGCAGAGTCGCTGACCCAGATTATCAAGGCGCTCAGCGACAACAAGGAAGCGATCCTCAAAACGCTCGATATTATCAAGGAGCTGGATCAGGCGGGAATGCTCGATATTGCCGGTGCGTTACTTAAAAACCGGACAGAGGTAGGCGTACACGGAGTGAATCTGATCAACTCGCTGAATATTCCGCCGCTGATCCGCAATGCCTTTACCCTGAGTCAGATGGTCGGCAAAATCGACCCGCTGGAGATGGATCGACTGCTGAATGCACTCGGTAACGGATTAAGCCATCTTGGTGAAATGGACCCTGCCCATCAGAAATACGGCGATCACCGGGATAACGAACCGCCGGGCATGCTGCATCTGCTCAAAACGATGCGTGATCCGGATGTACGCACGACGATGGCCTTTGGTCTGCAGTTTCTCAAATCGATGGGCGGCGAGCTGAACAAGCCAAAGCCTGATCCGTCCGAAGTCTTCTCCGATCCAAAGCGCAAAGAGAGCGAGACGCATAAGGAAGTATAAGAGGACGGATGGAAGAGGGTAAAGCGGATAAAATAAATTGAAGTAGATAAAACGTATAAAGTGGATAAACTGGATTGAAGTAGATAAAACAGGTACAGCGGCATGAAGCATGAAGATTTAAAAAGCTGTAGTTGTCAGCCGATGCTGAGAGCTGCAGCTTTTTGCGGTTTTTCATTTGCCGTTTTTAGACTATGATGTTTTAAGCTTGCTGTTTTAAGATTTAAAGCGGATGGTTTTGTTTTGGATCTTTGTTTTTTTTCTCTATGTAATTTTGAGATTTATGGTATTCATGCATTCTCATTTTATGATTTTTGGCAGGATGGCCATAGTGGATATAAACTTTCAATTTCCCGAACGAACCAGGAGGTTATGCGAATAAGAGCGCAACATTTTAAACATCCAGCCATGGTATAACTAAGTCAGAAGCAATCATATGCGCAGGACGAGGAGGATATGAATATGCAGCATGCAGACAATCCGGTGATATACTACACCCGGCTTGATGATAAAAAATGGAATCTCCCGGTTGCCGCAACAGCAGACGGATTATGCTATGTCGGTTCACCGGGACAGCCGCTGGAAGATCTGGTATTGTGGGCGAACAGTCGGTTTCCCGGGTATTTGCTGGTGGAAGACGAGCAGCAGATGGAAGCATACACGGTGTCATTGATGGATTATTTGCGTGGAGAGCGTGCAGGATTTGAAAAAATCAAACATGACCTGCGTGGAACACCATTTCAGATGGCGGTATGGGAAGCATTAAGCCGTATTCCGTATGGTCAGACGCTATCGTATTCGGCAGTTGCGGAAATGGCTGGCAGACCTGCAGCTATCCGGGCAGTAGGAGCCGCGATTGGGGCTAACCCGGTGTTGATCACCATTCCCTGTCACCGGGTCATAGGCAAAAATGGCGCCCTGACCGGCTACCGCGGAGGCATGGAGATGAAGCAGGCACTGCTGCAGCTGGAGCAGTCTCTGGGAGAACAGGCAGCTGCGCATCACACTGTCTCTGCAGATAAATCATTATTATCTCTGGAAGCCCAAAAGACTTCTCTGTAATTGCGATTTGTATATGTTATTTTCACCATGAGAATAACATGTGGCAAGGTGCGCAGGAAGATGAATGACTGAAATAAAGGAAATAGTCGAAATAAAAACCCATGCAGATGATATGCATGGGTTTGGTTGTTCTTAACCGGTAGTTAAATGAAGTGTGGTTATTCTCTTAATATACTTTGCTTGCATGATACTGGGCAGCATCCTTGGCAAATGGTACCGGCTTGCTGCTTTGTTGAAGTGAAGCGTCTACGGTTGCGTCAACAGTGACCCATTTACCGTTCAGATAGACTTCATTCCAGGCATGGTATTCCTTGACGGCAGATGTAGTGCCCATTACCAGCTTGGCAGGGATGCCCTGGCTGCGCAGCATCGCTGCATTCAGGGAAGCGTAGTCGTAGCAGATTCCTTTGCGGGAAGACAATGTCTGCTGTGGATTGGGTACATAGGTAGTTGGCAATGCGCCAGCGAGCTGATAATCATATTTGATATTGGCGGTGATGTAGTTGTAGATAGCCTGAGCCTTTTGCTGATCGGTTGCGGCATTCTGGGTCAGCTTGGCTGCAAGTGATGTCACCGCAGGGCTGTTTTTCCAATCGATGTTCTGAGTGGAAGCGAGATAGACGCTGTTCTCATTGCTCAGCTTCACCTGCAGGGAGTCCGAAAATACTTTTTTGTAATTGTTACCGGCAGTATTCTCCAACACGCTTACTTGATACGTACCGCTGCCCAGCTGCAGTGGCAGGGAAGTATCTGCACGCGAAGAACTCAGATTATACGTATAGCTGGTATCGTTTTTGGTAATCATAACTTTGGTGCGTGTGTTGGACGGAGTTTCATAATGAACAGCGACATAGCCCTGATCTGCGTTGGAAGCGTCCAGCCAGCTGGAATTCTCGGCTGCAAATACAGACACCGGAGCTGTTGCAAGCAGCGATAGAGTTGTCAAGCAAGTTAGCAAAAGTTTCTTCATAACGACAAATCCTTTCAGAGGCTATTAGCCAATCCGAACAAGGGTTGCAATAACACCTTGTTATCCGTCGTTTGACTAAACCATTATATTCTATAAAGTGTAATATTTTACAATTAAATGATACAAAAAGAGCTTTTCCGTTCGGTAGCTGGCTGCCAACCCCTGTGGGTAAGGCCCTATAGCTTTGCGTCCCTGTCTTTAAACAGGTTTGCCGTTATCGTGTAAAAGCTCTAAAATAAGCAAGTTACATATTAACAAATATTCAATTGATGAATAATCATGTATTTTATGGGTAAACTTAAATGTTACTTGTTAGTTATAATACTATAGTATCACAATGATAATTCGACGAAAAGCGTCAAACTACAATGTACGCGAAATGAATAAATTGCCATTAATTTGCATTATTGTCGACGCGTATCGCATGTACAATCAAGCGATGTGTCGGGTTAATGAGCGGATCGCAGGTTACCAGCGTCAGTTCCTGAGAATGATGATCGCTTTCCAGCACTGAGACTTCGGTAGGTTCCACAATACGAATCCGGTCTACCTGGTAGTTGTACTGCTGACCGGAAGACTCGATCTGCATCTGGTCTCCGACTTTAACTTCATTCAGACGGTTAAACAGGCGGCCGACTTTATGGGCACGATGAGCAGCAACAGCAAAGTTTCCTTTTTGCCCCAGCTGATCGGTCTCGGAGATATGGACAGCGGCGCTGCGCATATTTTCACGAGTGGCCCCTTCCACAACCGGCAGTTCCACGTCGATTACCGGGATACGTATGACCCCCAGAATCTGTCCATTTACCGGTGTTTCTGACTTGCTATTTATATTATCGGCAGCAGCACCCTCATTTAGTAGAGCATTTACCTCAGAATAGCCGATTTTTAAATTTTTTGTCGTATCCTGATGAGAAACGGCAGCCTGCTGCTCTGCCTGACTGAGCAGACGTTCCTGCTGCCAGTCGTCATACCACTCATTGGCCTGTGGATACACGATCACCAGAATGCCTAGAATAATCAGTGCATACGCCCACTTTTTCATATAGATGTTAATCCTCCTGCAGCTTGGATTTGTCGAAATTACTCTTTGTATCCCAAGGATAACATTCTATATCAGATATAAAAAGGATAAATTCCCTCTACTTATTAATAACCATATATTGTAATTTGATAAGCTAAAATCAGGAATTATTTGGAATTTTATTTTGTTGAATATATTGCATTTTGGAATTTGTAATGGATGCCTTGAAACCGGCATTAGAGAGACTCACTACTGCAGGAAGATGATATAATACCATAAGACATAACATTATGATGTTTGATGAAAAAGGCATATGCAATTGAAATCAGCCCAATCGCAGCCGATCATTGGACGGACAGACAATCAGGTACATCGATTCAGTCAACACAGATACAAGACCAATCTAAACACGCTGCAGGCGGAATGGAGATGGATGTATGAAGACTGGGAATAATGATGACAGTGCAAAGCAGATGCCAGAACAGTGGAAATGGTTCACGGACAGTCGGTTCGGGATGTTTATTCATTTTGGACCATATGCGCAGTATGGGCGCGGAGAGCAGGTGCTTTTTCGCGAGCATCTGGACCATCAGGAATATGCAAAGCGCGCGTGTGCCTGGAACCCGGAGCATTTTAATGCCCGATTATGGGCGCAGACGGCGCGCCGGGCCGGGATGAAATATGCCTGTATGACTACCCGGCATCATGACGGGTTCTGTCTGTGGGATTCAAAGTATACGGACTACTCGGCAGCTGCCCAGGCATGCGGACGGGATCTGGTGCGTGAATTTGTGGAAGCGTTCCGGGCGGAGGGACTGCGTGTCGGACTGTATTATTCGTGGATGGACTGGCGGATTCCGGCGTTCTTTGACGGGCCGGGTCTTGATCCTGAGGGCTGGCAGGATATGAAGAAATATATGCATAATCAGGTGGAAGAACTGCTGACCCGGTATGGTCAGATCGATCACTTTTTCTTTGACGGGGTGTGGCCGCGGACGGCGGAAGAGCTGGGCAGTGTGGAGCTGGTACGACGGATGAAGGAGCTGCAGCCGGCGATTCGGAAGTGCTCGGTGACTTTGGCACACCGGAGCACCAGATTGTAGCCGATCCGAACAGGCTGTGGGAATCGAATCAGGTAACAACCTGGCGGCTGTGGGGCTACGCATCCGGAGAGCGCTGGCGCCCGGCGGATGTACTGCTGGATATGCTGTGCGAATGCGCGGAGAAAGGTGGGAGCCGCGGCGGTAATCTGCTGCTCAATGTTGGTCCCCAGCCGGATGGCCAGCTGCCGCCGGAATTTGTGCAGCGTGCTCTGGCCATTGGGCAGTGGTTGGAGGTGCATGGAGAGGCGATATACGGATCGGATGGAGGCAATATGACCGAGTTCATCACCCGGGGAAGACAGACGACGAGCGGGAACAATCTGTATCTGATCATTCGCTTCTGGGATGGCGAACCGGTACTGCGGCTGGCTGATCTGGTATCACGGGTAAACCGGGTAACCCTGCTGACGACCGGACAAGAGCTGGAATTTGAACAGCAGGAGGGCGTGCTGTGGATCAAAGGACTGCCCAAAGAGCGGCCGACTGCCCTTTTCCCGGTTATACGGGTGGAATGTGATGGGGTGCCGGAGAGTAATGTGTGGGGCAAGCAGCGATTATGGGAAGGCGCCCCGTCGCGGATCGCCGACTGGGCGAGGACGAGAGGTACGTCGGTGTATACGAATGAGAAATAGATTGAAAAATTAAAATCGTATCATAGAAAATGATTACTATGGATAGTAATCGTAATATTGAGTCAGCTTCTGTATAAAGAATAATATTCATCATTGATATGACGTATATACATCATTTACATTGATAAATAATCCAAAAAGTATTCAAAACTCATTCCTGTTGATGTATACTGGAATTAGAAATAAGCAAGGAGCCGTGCTGGTAACACGACTCCTTGGTACAATCACTGCGTAAAGAGCAGTCGGCTTTCATGTAGGATTAACGAATAGACCGTATCCCTAGCGCGGGCGGTCTATTTCTTTTTCATGTAGGTAAGAAGCGCCAGAATGAACATGCCAAACAACAGCATCAAACTGAGAGTGTCCTTGACCTCCATGGGCTTCACCTCCCTTCAGGAGGAGATTAGCCGACCGCCCTTATTGCCATAAATTGTACTCTGATAGTATAGCATGAAACGATTTAAAATACGTAAAAAAGTTATGCGTGTTATAATTTGGGAACAAACCTATAAAAAGCGGATAAGATAGTTACCAGCCCTGTACGGGTAACTATCTTATCCGCTTTTTATATATCCAGTTTACGTTTGATTCCCAATCAATAGTTGATCTACCCATTAGCGCAAGAACAAAGAATGACTAAAAGTTGAAAATGGGTTCGAGTGAAGTAACCTAAAAGGCAGACTGCTGGAATTATCGCAGCTTTCTGCCTTTTAGAATCTTAAAACAATTAAAACTTATATGAATCGGTACGGAGTCTGCAATAATCTATCCATCTGAAGGAGGCTCCATATTATACGATGGAAGCAATATACAAATACTTGATGAATATTAATCTGAAAGCCTACACCTTCGCCTTAAACCCCTGGATAAATTCGACAGCCTGGCGGATATCCTGCTCCGGCTGATTGCCAACCTCGCGTTCGATCGTCAGATAGCCGGTGTAACCGATATCCTGCAGCGCAGCGAAATATGCTTTGAAATCGACGCTGCCTTCACCGAGCGCAACTTCCTGGAACCCGATACTGCCATCTTCAAAGGCGGCGATCTGCTCATGATTCAGATTGCCATATACATCATGTGGATTGACTTCGCGGGTGCGGATACCGTCTTTGACATGGGTATGCACGATATAGTCGCGCAGCGTATACACGCCCTGCACTGGATCATCACCGGTGACCATTACCATATTGGCCGGGTCAAAATTCACAGCGACGCCCTTGCTGTCGAGAGAATCGAGGAACTGCTTGAGCCTAGCAGCCGGTTCCGGGCCGGTCTCGATCGCAAAGTAGCCGCCTAATTCCGAAGCGAATGCTGCCAGTTCATTGCAGGCTTTTTGCATGATGGCATATTCCGGGGCAGAGGTATCCTCGGGCACGATGCCGATATGAGTCGTTACAATCGGGGTTCCGAGTTCCAGCGCCAGGGTGAGAATCTTTTTGGATTTTTCGATTTTCCAGATGTTATCCTGCTCGCTCTGGAAGCCGTTGCCGCCAAAGTCTGCACATAACGCAGATACTTCCAGTCCAAGTCCAGCCAGATATTCCTTGAGATCGAGGCGGCGATCAATACCGAGATTATCCGGGTCCATAACGCCTTCGGTTGCCCAGATCTGTACGCCATCTGCACCGACTTCTTTGGCTTTGAGCAGATTCTCACGTAGTTCAAGTTTGAATGCATCGGCGATGACACCGATTTTGCCAAGTTCTGTTGCCATGGAATCACTTCCTTTACAGTTTTGGTAGAAGAAAAATAAGGCTGCCAATAGACAGACCCAAAGGCATGCTGTGCCGTACTAGGCGATCCCTCTCTTTTCGTCACTTATACCTCGTCCCAGATCCGCTGTACATTTTCCATTCCGATGCGGGCGCCGGTCATGCCATCTTCCATACCTTCAAATTCAACCGAAATATAGCCGTCGTAACCGGACGCCTTGATAATATGCAGGATCTTCCACATATCGAGATCGCCCTGTCCGATAATGGCACCGCGCAGATAGACGCCGCTTGTACTGGTGAACCAGCCAGCCCCCGGATTGCGGTGGGAGGGACGCAGGTAAAAGTCCTTGATGTGCACCATGGAGGCATACGGCAGATTTTTCTGCACTGCAGCTACCGGATTCTCGTCCGCACATACAAAATTACCCACATCCAGCGTCGTGCGATAGTTGGGACGGTCAACCGCCTGAATCAGTGCCTGCACCCGGTCAGCGTGCTGGATCAGAAATCCGTGATTCTCGACGCTGGTAGTAATCTCATATTTGGCGGCATAGTCGGCGATCCGGCGGCAGGCATCTGCGAGCCGGTCCAGATGGCGGTTAAAGTTGGCGATGGACACATCCGGTGAAGAGGCCACATCATGGCGCATCAGCTTCACACCGAGCCGGGCCGCGATGTCGACTTCGCTCATGACCCGTTCGATTTCCTTTTCATAGGCACCCTGGTCATCGGTCAGAAAATTGGCACCGATTGCATAATTGGACAGCTCAATCCCCTGTTGGCGGGCACGTTCGGCGATTTGCAGTGTCAGCTCCGGATGGTCGGACAGACTGTAGCTGAGTGGCACAATCTCCACATGCTGGCCGCCCAGTTCAGCCGTATAATCGATCACATCGAGCACGGTCATTGCCCCGGAGCTGAGCGCTCCATGCAGGCTGTACGTACTGAGTCCCAGCTTCACAGGATCACCTCCCGGCGCAGACGGGCCGATTCATAAATGGCTGTCAGCATGCGCATCATCTGTACGCCGTCTTCGACCGGACTGATCGGCTGGCTGCCGGTACGCACACACTCGACGAAATGACGAATCTCATTCTCGAATGCTCCTTCAAAATAAAAGCCGGGATGGTCGGTCTGCGGCTGGATATTGAGCACGGTGTTGTACTTTTCCGTCGTAATGGAGACGGCAGGATCGACCTCGAATCCGCCCTTGCTGCCGTACAGGCGGATCATGCCTTCATTTTCCTTGGCATGGAGACTGAAGCTGACATCCACCATCAGGGAAGCGCCGTTTTTGAAGCGGATCATGACGTTGGCCATATCTTCTACATCGTTCTTGGTCGCGTCGTAGTCGGCTGCTTTGTAGTGGGACAGATGCTGGATATGGGCGCGGTTGCCGAGCTTGTAATACGTATTGCCGCTGACCGATACGGGTTCGGGACGTCCCATCAGATACCAGCACAGATCAATGACATGTACGCCGATATCGATCACCGGGCCGCCGCCGGAGCGTTCGATATCGCTGAACCAGCCGCCGGGATTACCGAAGCGACGGATATAGGAAGCCTTGGCATAATAGATATCTCCAAAGTCACCCTGATCGCTGAAATGCTTGAGCATCTGGGCATTATCGTCATAGCGGCGAACGAATCCGACCATGAGCAGCTTGCCGGATTCCCGTACAGCGGCTTCGATCTGATGTGCTTCTTCCATGGTGCGGCAGAGCGGTTTCTCGACGAGTACATGCTTGCCGGCCTTGAGGGCGGCGATACTGATCTCGGCATGTGTATTGTTCCAGGTGCAGATGCTGACGGCATCGATCTCCGGATTGGCGAGCAGTTCATTATAGTCACTGTAGGCACGGGCGCCTGCATAATGGGCAGCGACCGTTTTGGCTCGTTCTTCATTTTTATCGCAGACGCCGAGAATGCTCACGCCCTCATGATTTGCATAAGGCTTCAGATGATACTCCGAGATGCTTCCGGTTCCAATGACACCAATACCAATTGTCGTTTTCATGTGCAGTATCTCTCCTGTTCAGCGGAAGTTATGTAGATTGAACCGATTATATAATCCGGCTGCAGGAGAGGTCATGAATGGATTTGCGGTTTATTTGGACAATTGTGCTATCCATGATCTTTACGGTATAGTTAAAATTGGAAAAGAAGCCTACATATACTGTTATTTCAATGGAAATCATTCGACGACGTATGGAGAACTGGCGTATCATCTGCTGTCAGACTCGTACGGTATCAAAGGAGGATGGCCCGTGAACTGGCCGGTGGATCTGCAGGAACCGATGAGTATGCCCGACCCCTATTTTCCGATCAAGCTGAACTTCTGCAAGTCTTATGAGTACGGGCAGGTGATGTTTCCGCATCACTGGCATCGTCATATGGAATTTCTGTATTTTGAGAGCGGCGAAGCGATCATTGAGTGCAATGCCGAGCCGGTGCATGTACGGGCCGGTGATCTGATTGTGCTGAACAGCAATGATCTGCATCAGGGGACGAGTCTGTCCAATCATCTGATCTATTATGCGCTGATCGCCGATCTGAATTCGCTGCAGAGTCCTTCGCAGGATGCGGTGGAGACCCGGTTCATCACGCCGATGAGCCAGAACCGGCTGCTGTTCCGCAGTCATATTAGCGGGGATGAGCGGCTGCAGCGGTGCATGTCGGAGATTGTGGAGGAATTCCGCAGCCGGGAGATTGGACATGAATTATCGGTAAAATCGTACATGTATCAGCTGCTGTCTCTGCTGGTACGCGGTTATGTCGCGGATATCTCGGACTGGAAGCATACCGAGCACCGGATGAAGAATCTGGAGCGATTCACTCCGATTCTGCAGTATATTGAAGAGCATTACGCTGAAGAGATTACGATCGATCGGCTCGCCGGATTGGCAGGGCTCAGCCGGTTTCATTTCAGCCGTCTATTCCATGAGCTGACGAACCGGACGGTGACCGAATATATTAACCGGGTGCGGATCAATCGGGCGGAGTATCTGCTGCTCAATACGAGCATGACTGTCTCGGAAGTGGCGATGGCTGCGGGGTATAACGATATTTCCTATTTTAGTCGTACATTCAAAAAATACCGTGATTTTGCACCATCCGAGACACGTATGCTGCTCTCCTGATCGCCATCCAGTGCGCGAGTCTCGCAGTAGAACCAGGAGCAACATGGAACAGAATAGTGACTGGTTTGAAGAATTGTGCTAATTTCACGGCAACTCGGGAATAAGGGAGATTGGAAAGCATGTTAAGTATGTTGTTATGGGGCGGTATGATTTTGCTGGCGCTCGCGGTATTGTTGAGCAGCCAGATCATGGGCGGAGGATATGCCCGTTGGTCGATGGATGAAGAAGCCGCAGAGACCTACCGGAACCGCAAAAAAGTACGTATGCGCTGGGCGCTTCGCTGTATACTGGTGGCGATAATTTTATTTGCTGCAGCACTGGTTGTGTATAATCTGTAAATGAAGCGGCGCTGATAAAAGGACTGGAGATTGCGCCGTTCCATATTCTGGCGCACAGCAGCGGCTCATTGATGGATCGATCGCATGAATGGCATATGCAGCATGCGGCTGAACTGGCGGAATATTGTCCGCTGTTTATGCCGACCGAATACCGGGTCATGGATATTGAAAACGATCCGGACAGCGAGCAGGAACTGATTCGCTGGTGGACAGAGATGACCGAGGATGGGCATGAAGGAATCGTGCTCAAACCGGAATATATGACGATGTATGATGGAGACCGGCTCATCCAGCCGGCGATCAAGGTCAGAGGTCGCAAGTATCTGCATATGATCTATGGTATGGATTATCTGCAGCCGGAGCATTTGAAAAGATTAAAGCAGCGCAAAACGCGTAAAAAAGAACGCCATGCATTGATGGAATTTGCGCTTAGTCTGGAGTCGGTTGAACGCTTCGTGCGCCGTGAGCCGCTGGAGCGTATGCATGAATGTGTGCTCGCTGCACTGAGTCTGGAATCGGACGCTATCGATCCGCGACTGTAGATATACCAGCAAACGAACATTTATACAAAGGAGTGTGAACAACATGGCATTTCAAGTGATAGAAGGTGTACGCATCTGGGGTGAACCTGATCCTGGAGCATTGAGCCAGGCGGTGACCTGCTCGCGGACCGGTAATGTGGTGCAGACGCTGCTGATGGCGGATCATCACAAAGGCTACAGCCAGCCGATCGGCGGTGTAGTTGCTTACAGCGGTCAGATCTCGCCGTCAGGCGTTGGCTATGATATCGGCTGCGGCAACAAGGCGGTGCGCACCAATCTGATGGCAGCGGATATTCGTCCGCAGATCAAGGCGGTGATGGATCGGATCGCAGCCAGCATTTCTTTTGGCGTCGGCCGGGTGAATCAGCAGCGGGTCGATCATGAACTGTTCGACGATCCGGACTGGGATGTGTATCTGTCCGCAGCAGGCCGCGAAGGGCATGACAAAATGAAACGGCTGGCCCGTGAGCAGCTCGGTACGGTCGGCAGCGGTAATCATTATGTCGATCTGTTTGAAGAGCAGGAGACCGGCAGACTGTGGATCGGGAACCACTTTGGCAGCCGGGGGTTCGGTCACAAGACAGCCAGCGGATTCCTCAATCTGGC
This sequence comes from Paenibacillus wulumuqiensis, assembly GCF_000971965.1. Classification (GTDB taxonomy): domain Bacteria; phylum Bacillota; class Bacilli; order Paenibacillales; family Paenibacillaceae; genus Saccharibacillus; species Saccharibacillus wulumuqiensis. Next base: position 418,535 of record NZ_KQ040793.1, on the reverse strand, counting down.
GGCAGGTCGGGAATTCCTCGGCAAGGCACCGGGAGAACATATGGATCAGCCGCCGGTACTGCTGGATCTGAACGATGAGCTGGGGGATATGTATTACCGGGCGATGAAGCTGGCCGGGCGGTATGCGTATGCCGGCCGGGATTATGTGATTGACGAAGTGCTGAGACTGCTCGGTGCCGAGGCGGATTTTGAAGTGCATAATCATCATAATTTTGCCTGGAAAGAGCAGCATAACGGGCAGGAGACGATTGTGGTACGCAAGGGCGCCACACCATCTGCACCGGGACAGCTTGGCTTTATCGGCGGCAGCATGGGTGATATTTCAGTGATTGTGCAGGGCAAGGACAGTGCAGAGAATGCGGAAGCCTTTTACAGTACGGTGCATGGCGCCGGCCGGGTCATGAGCCGTACCCAGGCTGCCGGTAAAATGAACTGGAAAACCCGTACACGCTCCGGCGGACAGATTACACGCGAACAGATGAAGCGGGCCGTATCCAGCTTTGGTGTGGAGCTGCGCGGGGCGGATACGGACGAGAGCCCATTTGTATACCGCAAGCTGCAGACCGTCCTGGATGCGCACAGCGAGACACTCGATGTACTGCATGTACTCAAGCCGATTGGCGTATGTATGGCGGGTGCCGATGAATTTGATCCTTATAAAGACTGAATACACTTTACAATAGTAATAAATGGAACAGATAAATATATTATTTTGGATATGGAAAGAGCAGAGCGTTATCTCGCTGTGCTCTTTTCTGTCTATCTGGAGGAAGCAGAAGAGCGGAATAGCAGCATTTCGAGTTATTAATATCTTAAATAAGCTTAATATTTTATTTTTAATCGTAATTACGTTATTTTTATATGGATAAAACCAGATTAATCCATTAATATAATATTCAGGTTTAGGGGATAGAAGTCTATTTTTTTATTTTTTGCCTAGTCAATCGGCTGTACACATGCGATACTTAAAATTGACAAAAGTAAAAAGGAAATCATATACTATTTCTAATTCTAAATTATGGATATAATTACTATTAGAACAATTTAATGCCATACATATTTAGCAAGTCTATTGTATATCCATACCTCCTAGCCTGTTTCAATATATTGATTGAATTTGAATTTAAAGCGCTTCAATTTTTAGAATCCATACCATATCCATGTATTTAGAAGATCAAGGATTAGCAAAGAAAGGGATGGGGTTTTTGATTAGAAAATCGTTTTATATGTTATGGGGGACACAGACCGTATCGAATATCGCGGATATTGTGTATACACTCAGTCTGGTGACACTGGTATTTACAGAGAGCGGTTCGCTGCTGACGACGATCTTTATTCCATTGTTCCGGATGCTCTCCAAAATGATCAGCGGGCTGATCGCTCCGCTGGTCATGTCTAGGAGCCGACTCACTTCCATTCTGATCGGGTCACAGCTGGGGCAGTTTTTGATCTTCACAGGGCTAATCTTTTATTTGTGGACGAGTGTTGAACCGTCGTATCCGATTATTTTCATGGCGGTGTTTGGGATGTCCTTTCTGGATGGATGGACCGATCCTGCGCGTAATGCATTGATCCCGAGGCTGGCGACCGGTGACGGTCTGATGCGGGCCAATGGACTGATGTCGGTAAGCGACCAGATCGTCAAGTGCTCCGGCTGGGCACTCAGCGGTGTAATCGTTGCTGTGATCGGGGCGATTCCGACGATGTGGATTGCGTCGGTCAGTTACTTTCTGGCGATGTTTTTTACAGCATTTATCCGTGATCCGTATGCGGCCGGGTTAAAGCAGGCTCACTCCGCAGCTTCTACAGCATCCGGGGCAGAGGGGGAAACACGCAAGCCAACTTATGGGCAGCAGCTCGCCGAAGGATGGAAAATCCTGGCTACCAACCGGCGTATCCGTACGCTGGCGATTGTCGATAATATCGATACGCTGGGCGGAGCAGCCTGGCTGGGTGCATTTATTCTCGCCTTTGTCGTGCAGGTGCTGCATCAGGATGCAAGCTGGTGGGGCTTTATGAACACGGTGTTCTTTATCGGATCGATTGCCGGCGGTGTATTTATTGTAGCCCGCGTCAAAAAACTGCAAAAGAATGCCTATCTGCTCATGCTGCTCAGTCTGCTTGCCTATGTGATCATTACGTTCTTCTTTGCCTTTAATACAATTCCGATGCTGGCGCTGATTCTGTTCGCGGTATCAGGGTTACCTGTACAGATTGCAGGCATTATCCGCCGCACACTGATCCAGCAAAATCTGACGCCGGAAGAGACGCCGAGCGCCATGTCTGCCCTGAGTGTGCTGAGTAACTTCACATTCGCGATTGCGATGCTGCTGCTGGGCTGGATTGCCGATCGTTTTGGGATGCGGGATATGTATGTAGTGGCGGGACTGATGACCACTGCGGCTGTTGTGCTGGGATTTGCCTATCGTGCGGTGTTCCGGGAGGAAGTGGCAGGGGGCTATGCGGCGGAAGAGAATGTTGTGGTGAACAAAGCCTGAGATGTGCCAATGTAAATGTACTGATTGAGCAGTATTTACTTTCATAACTAAAGGTATAAAAAAAGAACATACACTAAAAAGAACATAGACCAAAAAGAAGCAGCGGCTTTCGCCGACCTGCTTCTTTTTGGCATAGTCTTCTATAGTTATCTTCTACCGTCATCTTATACGAATGAGCCGTGTATTCCACCACTTGCTTCTATACACCGGAGTAGGCCATAAAGCCGCCGTCCACAGGTACGACAATACCGGTAACGAATCCGGAAGTATGCGGGTCGGCCAGCCAGAGCAGGGTGCCGAGCAGGTCCTGCGGTACGCCGAATCGCCGCATGGGGGTGTGGGCAAGAATTTTCTCCGAACGGGCAGTCAGTGAGCCGTCGTCGTTTTTAAGCAGCTTTTCATTTTGTGCGGTCAAGAAGAAACCGGGGGCGATCGCGTTGACCCGGATGCCGGCATCGGCAAAGTGAACAGCCAGCCACTGGGTGAAATTGTTGATCGCTGCTTTGGCTGCGCTGTAGGCCGGTACTTTGGTCATTGGAGCGAAAGCGCTCATGGATGAAATATTGATCACTGTTGCACCCGGGCGGTCGATCATGTTGCGCGAGAATACCTGGGTGGGGATCAGGGTGCCGGTCATATTCAGATCGAGTACCTGCCGGAACCCGTCAATCTTGATATCGTAAAAGGTCTTTTTCAGCTCGTCGTCCAGATCGGCTTCCCGGAATCTCTCCTCGGAAGTGTTGGCATCCGGGTGGTTGCCGCCTGCTCCATTGATCAGAATATCGCATGGTCCGAGCTGGGTAGTTACCGTGGTCTCAGCGAGAATGACACTGTCTTCGCGGGTCACATCGCAGCCGACCGCTATTGCCTGTACGCCAAGGCTGCGAATCTCCTCGGCCAGCTGTTCCCCTTTCTCCACGGTACGATTCAGGATGGCAATATGGCAGCCCTGATGGGCAAGTTCCAGTGCCATCGCCCGGCAGAGCACGCCAGCACCGCCGGTAATGACGGCGACTTTTCCATGCAGGCCTTCATGCAGCGGCAGAGGCTGGGTACTCGACTCGGCAGGCGGCTCATGCTCCTTGGCTTCTACCGTACGGATCACTTCGCGCAGTGTCTTGTCTACCAGCGAGTTGCCGGTGGAGGGAGCTGCCGGAGCAGCTGGCGGCTGGGGAACATCGGAAAAAGACTGCAATCGCGTATTATCCGCAGACCTGGCAGCCTCAGAAACCGGAATGCGGGAAGCCGCCTCTGTAGAGGCAGACTCCCTGACGTTATCCGAAGCGGCAGAGGGATCGGCTGTGGCCATTTTATCATGATGCTCATTCATCGCTGATCCCTTCCTTTCGGTTCGCCGCTGCAGCCAGAGGGCGATTCTGGCGATACTGGAGGGAATCCCATAATCCCCACAAATACATAATTCCAAGCGCACGGTCATACAGGCCATAGCCGGGACGGCACTGCTCTCCCCAGAGATGACGTCCATGATCCGGACGGCAGTACCCGGTAAATCCTTCTTCATGATAAGCCTGCACGATCCCGGCGATATCGACCGTGCCATCTATAGTACGGTGCGATGTCTCCTGGAAGTCGCCGTTTTCTTCCACTTTGACATTACGGATATGTGTAAATGGAATCCGGTCTGCAAACTCATGGATCATGGAGATGATATCATTGTCCGGATTCGCGCCGAGTGATCCGCTGCACAGCGTAACGCCGTGCGCCTTGCTGTCATACATGCCCAGGAAGCGGCGGATATTGTCCTGACTGCGGATAATGCGCGGCAGGCCGAAGATCGACCATGGTGGATCATCCGGGTGAATCGCCATCTGGATACCATTGGCCTCGGCCACAGGAATAATCTCGTCCAGAAAATACTGCACATTCCTCCACAGATCCTCTTCCGTAAATCCCTGATACGCCTCAAACAGCTCGGTCAGATGGGAGAGGCGCTCCGGCTCCCAGCCGGGCATAGTCAGCGCGGAATTGGACTGAATCTGCATCACCAGCTCAAACGGGTCCATATTCTCAATCCGGCTGTTTTCATAAAATAGGGAGTTGGAGCCATCCGGCAGCGGATGGTGCAGATCCGTGCGCAGCCAGTCAAAAATCGGCATAAAGTTATAGCAGATCACTTTGACACCGGCTTCACCCAGATGTTCAATCGTCTGCTTGTAGTTGGCGATATAGCGGTCACGGCTGGGAAGTCCCAGCTTGATGTCCTCATGGATGTTGACGCTCTCCACGACTTCGATATGTAAGCCGTAACGCTCGCTGAGTGCCTTCATCTCCTGCACCCGTTCCCGTGGCCAGACTTCGCCCACGGGAAGATCATGCAGTGCCCAGACGATACCTTCCACGCCTGGAATCTGACGTATCTGGTCCAATGTAACGGTGTCATTATTCTCACCGAACCAGCGAAATACCATTCTCATACGGTTCACACTCCATCTATATGATATGATGCTGCGCATGGATGCCTTGGCCGGTTGTGTGCTTTATTTATACACCTGCCTCCAGCGGTTGACGCATCTGGAGATGAGTTTTGCGGTAATGACTCGGAGAAATGCCCGACCAGCGCTTGAACTGGCGGCTGAAATGGGCGATATCCCGGTAGCCAAGCGTAGTCGCGATATCCTGAATGGACATTTGCGGATCGGCCAGCAGCAGCTTGGACTTGTGCAGTACCAGATTCGACAGATAGCTGCGCGGCGAGATGGCAAACACCTGATGGAAAATACGATTGCAGTGCGAAGGGCTGATGCCCAGCTCGGCTGCAATATCGTCGATGCCATAATGCGAATCCGGACGCTCGGCGATCTGGCTTGGGTTGCGGTTCACAATGCCCTGCAGCCGGGCGGCAATCTGATGCGCCAGCTCCATATGAGCATAGGTGGACGGCGACACCTGTGCCGCTTCATTTAATAAAATCTCCCACAACACGCTGAACAGCTCAAACGAAGCGGCCTGCAGACGAATCCGACGGGTAATCATATGCTGGCTCTCATGCTCGGCAGCCTGCACGAGCTTCATGATGCACGGCTGCACCTGCTGCGCCGCCATGCTGTCCTTGCGGAAGACAAGCTGGTGCAGACGTTCCAGCAGCGACAGGAACACCCGATCATTCATCTCGAAATGAATGCATACATAGACCAGCGACTGATCGCCGACACTGCGGCTCGTATGCGGAATCCCCGGCGGCAGAATAACGACATCGCCGGCCTGCTGGGTATAGCTGTGTGTACCCGCTTTCATTTGCTGGGTCCCCTGCAGAACATAATTGATCTCATACTGGTCATGCTTATGGCTCGGGCATTCCCAGTCCCGGCTAACCTCCCGCAGATGGATACCCAGCAGATTGACCGTCGTCTGTACGTCCGGGCAGATGGTCTCAGACAGGCTGATTCCCCATTCCGGTGATATAAAGGAAGTAGACATCGATAACCTCCAATCTCACATTTTATGCTTGATAGAGTTCTGTTGTAAAAGGCCTGGATAGTTGTACAGTATCGTAATAAATAGATATGGGTAATTTTGCTAGTCTTATTATTCCCAGCATACATGGATATCGTTAAAAATGAAAGGGTTTTCATTAATAACGTTAAAATGAATATGCGTGAATCTCCGATCGGTTGGAAGCTCTTTGCGATACTCTCTAAAGAGTTATCGCAAAACCTCTGGTATAATGGGTATAATTACGATAAATATCTACAAGTATCTACAGAAAGGCTGTCTGGCATGGCAAAATACCCGCAATGGTCCTACTCACAGTCCAGGGCCAATATGTTTGATGAATGTCTTCGTAAATATTACTTTCACTATTACGGTTCCCATAACGGCTGGAATGAAAAGCTCGGTTCGGAAGAGCAGGTGCAGGCCTACCGGCTGAAGCAGCTGCGCAATTTCTATCTGCTGTTTGGCGATCTGGCGCACCGGATGTGCGAATCGGCGCTGCGGCAGTGGGACGAATCCAAAAGTTCGCCGCGGCCCGAGTTCCTGGATACTACGATGCGCAAGCTGCTCAACGACGCGTATATACAGTCACGCGACCTGGAAGGCTGGATGCGCAATCCCAAGCATCATATGATGCTGTCCGAAATCTATTATGGCGACGATACCCTTAACAGCCGCATTGCTACCATCAAGCAGCGGCAGGAAGAGTGCGTGCGTCACCTTTATCATAACAAGACCTGGCAGGAGATTACCGGCAGCCGGGTGAATATTCTGGAAATCGAGAAATGGGATACGATGATTCTGTTCGACACCAAAGTGTATGTCAAAATGGACTTATTGTATCGCAAAGAAGATGGCACAGTTGTCATTGTGGACTGGAAAACCGGCCGCGAAGATGACTTCTCCGACCAGCTGTACCTGTACGCTTCGTATGTTCAGGAAAAATACAATATGCCCCTGGAAAATATCCAGATCCGGGTGGAATATCTGGTTACGGGAGAGCATCAGGAATACAGCGTTACCCGTGAAGATATCGTCAAAGTCGAACAAAACATCGGCAGGTACATCGAGGAGATGCGCTCCTGTCTGGATGATGATTATTATAACCGGCCCAAGCCGGAGTCTTATTTCACCGCAATGCCATCTCCGCGCAAATGCAAGGAGTGCAACTTCCGTGAAATCTGCAAAGACCGGGCAGTCTGAATATTTGACTGTTAGTCTGCCGAAGCAAGCTGACGGGTTTATCAGCCTATCGCAGCAGCTGACAGGGTCTGCAATGACAAGCAGCTGACCGTGCACTACGTTCAGGACATATTAATCAAAGGAGGATTGGTTCGTGGATATCTCATCTGCACCAGGCATGTCCTTACTAGCGCATGTATACAAGCATACCCCGCAAGGGATTGCAGTCTTCTCGCCTCAGGGTGAATGTCTGCAGGTCAATCCCGCTTTTTGCCGGTTACTGGATTATGAAGAGGACGAGCTGAAGCAGTTTTTGAATATACAGAAGCTGGCGGACAGCTGGCTGTATCAGCAGCAGAACGACATATTGGAGCGGCGTCTGATGCGGCGCGACCAGAATACGATCTGGTTATCCCTGCAAGTGTCGCGCTATCCGGATGTACCGGAGCAGGATATGGAGTATCTGGTGCTCTATGCCAGTGAAATTGCCGATCGGGAAGAGGAAGACCTGTATACGATGGTCGCTCGCAATTCATCCAGTATGATATCGGTCAGCTTGCCGGACGGTACGATCAACTACGTATCGCCTTCGATCAAAAAAGTGCTCGGCTACGAGCCGTATGAAGTTATGAATTCCAAGCGGATGGAGTATTACCATGAGCAGGACGCCCAGGATATGCTCAAGCCGGGCCATATGTATAATGACAGCAAAACATTTATTCGCCGGGCCAGACATAAAGAAGGGCATTATCTGTGGATCGAGGTCTTTACCCAGACGATGCATAATGCAAGCGGCGAAGTGGAGCGAATTCTCAGTATTGCGCAGGATGTAACCAAGCGCAAAGCCCAGGAAGATATTATCTCCCGTGCCCACAAACTGGCCCAGATCGGTGCCTGGGATTGGGATATGGTCAATAATCGGATTCATTTCTCCAGAGACATCCGGCGGATCTTTGGCAATGTAATGAAACCGGTGGAGCTGAATACCGATTCGTATATGTCCACCATTCATCCGGACGATGCCGAACGGGTCATGAAATGTATTCTGGATGCGGTTCGTGACGGTACCAGTGGAGAAGCCCTTTACCGGATTGTACTGCCCGGTGATATACAAAAAGTCGTGCAGGCTTACTGGGAAGTGATTACCGACAAAGTCAGCGGCCAGCCGCTGCAAATTATCGGCATCGTGCAGGACGTAACCGCCGGCCATCAGATGAGTGAGCAGCTCCGGCAGAGTGAGCATAATTACCGTCTGATCACGGAAAATTCACTCGATATGATTTCCCGGCATTATGATGATCAGGAATTCACGTTCCGTTATGTATCACCGGCCAGCATGATTATTCTCGGTTATGAACCCGAAGAGCTGATCGGTCGTTCATGCTATGAACTCCTGCACCCGGAAGATGTCGACAAGGCACGCTGCTTCCTCGAAGAAATCAAAGGCAAAGGCAGCCAGCATGATACGATCATCTTCCGCTATCGGCACAAAAAGGGCCATTATATCTGGTTCGAGACGGTCAGCCGGTACGCCTATAACGAGCAGGAAGGCAGCTACGGTTACACCTCTGTCTCCCGTGATATTACGGAGCGCAAATATCTGGAAATGGTGCTGCGTGACAGTGAATATCGCTACCGTTCCTTATTTGAGAACAATCCATCGGGCGTATGTGCAATGGATCTCAAAGGACATTTCCTGTCGGTCAACAGTAGTCTGGAGGAGATTACCGGCTTCTCCCGTCATGAATTGATCGGACGCCGGATTTTCAGCTTCTTCTCGGCGGAGGACCTGGACAAAATCACTCATCACGCCCGGATGGCGGCGCGCGGTGTTCCGCAGACGTACGAGATTTCGGTGCCGCGCAAAGACGGTTCCTTTTTCCCGGCGGACGTTATCAATGTGCCGATTATGGCGGATACCGAGGTTATCGGATTGTACGGTATTATTACCGAGACAACCAAGCTCAAGCAGTATATCAGCCAGATCGAGAAGCTGGGCAATGAACGTGCGCTCATCCTCGATTCGGTCTCGGAAGGCATATTCAGTGTGGATGCGGAAGGTCACGGCATTTTCATCAACCGGGCCGGTGCGGAAATGCTGGGGCTGACGATGCATCAGCAGGAAGGGCAGGGTCTTTATAATGCTCATGGCTGGAATCAGGCGCTCTATGATGTGGACATCCTGAATGAACAATCGGCGATTATCCAGGCGATCAAGCAGGGGTCCCCTCATCAGGCACAGGAGACAATTTTTTGGAAAAACGACGGTTCGAGCTTCCTTGCCACTTATCGGGTGACACCGGTGTACGAGCAGGGCGAATATCGCGGGACGGTTATCGTCTTCCGGGATATTACGGATGAGAAGGAGATTCTGCGTGCCAAGGAATCCGCCGAAAAGGCAGACCGGGCCAAATCGGAATTCCTGTCCGTGATGAGCCATGAGCTGCGTACACCGATGAACGGTATTATGGGCATGACCGGTCTGTTGGCCGATACGGAGCTGGATGAGCAGCAGCGCAGCTATCTGGAAATTGTAATGAACAGCAGTGAAACGCTGCTGCAGCTGCTCAATGAAATACTGGACTTCAGCAAGGCCGAAGCCGGCATGCTGACACTGGAACCAGAACCGTTCGAGGCATCGAGAGTACTCGATTCTGTTGCAGATCTGTTCCTGATGAGAGCTTCCGAGAAGGGGACCGAACTCACTGTCGAGATTGCTCCCGAAGTACCGGAAGTGCTGGTCGGCGATTCCGGACGAATTCGCCAGATTCTGATCAATCTGGTAGGGAATGCAGTGAAATTCACCGAGCAGGGACAGATCAAGGTATCGGTTCGTGCGCTGGAGCGCTCTGAGGGACAAAGTGATAATCCCGAGGAAATCTGGCTTGAATTTGCTGTACAGGATACCGGTATTGGCATTGCTCTTCATCAGCAGCATCTGCTGTTCCAGCCGTTCTCCCAGCTGCATCCGGTCTGGAACCGCAAGTATGGCGGCACCGGGCTTGGATTATCCATTTGCAAAAAGCTGGTGGAGCTGATGGATGGCAGCATCGGCGTCATCAGCGAGGAGAACCAGGGTGCGATGTTCCGATTCGTACTCAAGCTGGGCAGCGTCACCGCCGATCAGCAGGAGAAATCGGATGAACAGCAGTCGGTGAGTATTCATGCCGGCGGTCAGACTGCCAGGGCAGCTGTCGCCAGTATGGCGGCGGATATGCCGGAGCTGCGCATATTGATTGCCGAAGATCATCCGTCCAATCAGCGGGTTCTGCTATCCATGCTGCAGCGGGAAGGCTATACGGCAGATCTGGTCATGAACGGGGAAGAGGCGGTACAGGCCTGCATGACTAGGACGTATGATCTGATCTTTATGGATGTACAGATGCCGGGCATGAACGGACTGGAAGCTTCCGAAGTAATCCGGAATCATTTTACGGATGAACAGACCCCTCTGATTATTGGAGTAACAGCATTTGCCCGTCATGAAGACAGAGAGCGCTGCCTGGCTGCAGGCATGCATAATTTTGTCAGCAAACCGATTATGGGTTCCGAGCTGCAGCGGGTGCTGCAGGAGAGTGCGGCCATTATCCGCTTGCGGCGCCCGGTCAGTGATCCGCAGCTGTAAGGATCAGAGACGGAATCTAATGTGGCAGCAAACGGATGGATAAGAGATAAAAAGAGGAGCACCCCGCGATCATTCGGGTGCTCCTCTTTTTGTATGTCTTTTTTGGCGTTATAACGTTACGAAGTTATACCGGATCGACCTGTACCATGGATTGTTTGCCGCTGACCTGAATGCCGGTCTGTGGTTTGCCGACTTCCTTGAGATCGCGGAGCAGGTCTTCGATAATCGATTTGGCTTTGGCGGCTTCCTTGCTGCCCTGGGTTTTGACGACGAGCAGGACAGCATTGCCGGATTGCAGGATGCGCAGTGCCTGATTTTTCTTGGTTTCATAATCATGATCTTCGATATTGGCAGTAAGACGAATTTCTTTGACCTTGGCCGGGCGGTCGCTTTTGGCAGCCTGCTGTTTGTTCTGTTTGGCGGCTCCGGCAGCGATCAGCTGACAGGGCGGCGGGCTGCTGAATAGCGAATTGCATACCAAATCGACCTTTAGCTGCTTAGCCATCTGCAGCGCTTCGTTCGTCGGCATAATCCCGAGATCTTCACCGTTCAGGCCGGTCAGATGCACTTCGGATGCTTTGATCTTTTCATTTTTTATCATGGATGATTCCTCCAGCTTGTCTATTGATCTTGCCTTATTATCAGCTGCACCAGCTATCAGGCTGTATTGTACCATATTCGCTCTCCCGCAAGGCACAGCAAGCAGTACGGATAGCTAAATATTATACATCCATATTTACATAAAATTACAGTGTTATTTTACAAATGGTTGGCAAGCTGGGATAATGGAAAGGAATTCCGAATACGAAAGGGGATTAATCATGAAAAGGAAATTATGGATTACGCTTCCACTGGTACTGTTGTTAATCGTACTGTCCGGTTGTCAGGCGGTTGGGAATCTGGATATCAAAAATGCCATGATCCGCAATCTGGATGTCAAATCAATGGAATCCAGTCAGACGCTGTCGGTTCAGTTGACACCTTCCAGTACAGCCAGTGCAGATGACATCAAGATGGCTACCATCCTGAATTCGCTGCAGCTGAATATTGACAGTGCCAAACTTCAGGCAGACGGCAAGATCTCCGTAAAAGGTGCCGTACAATACAGCGGACAACAACTGCCATATCACCTCTATCTGGATGACAAAGGAATGACCATCGATCTGCAGGGCGCCAAACAGCCAATATACATATCTTTTGCCCTTAATGATTCGATGACCGGCTTGTCCGGGCTGAGCGGCAGCTTTGCCACCACTTCCCTCCAGGGAGAAGAACAGGAATTTGCCAAACAGATTATCTCTTTCCTGTACACTCATCTGCCGAACCCATCCGATATCTCGGTGAGTTCCGTACAGCAGGAGGTATATGGTGAGAATCTTGATCTGACCCAGCTGCATGTAGAGCTGACAGGACAGGAATTAATCACACTCGTTAAACCGTTTCTGAGCAGCATCTCGCAGGATGAGCAGGGAATGCGTCAGCTGATCGGTACCTTCTATGACTTTATGGCCTCTACTCTCAAAAAAGCCGGTGACCAATCATCGCTGGATTCGATGGGCAGCAGAGAGAAATTTGTAAATAACGGATACAAGGAAATCAGCAAAATGCTCACACTCGCTCTCAAAGAATATGACAGCCAGCTGGCTGAGCTGCAGGAATCGCCTGAATTCAATACCGTATTCGGTCCGAATACCCGTGTCAGCACCGATGTGTATTTTGACAAGGACATGTATATCCGCAAGCAGTCCATGGAGTTGACGATTGCACTGCCGGATACGGAATATACACCATTTAGCTCGATCCGTATTACGACAGCAAGTGAATCGTGGAATATCAACGGTAACGTTACTGCCGATCCGGTAGATACTGCAGGCGGCGTACTGCAGGTGTCCGAGAAGACTACGCCAGGTACGTTCCTGCGTAACTTTGAAGAGACATCTCCACTGTACATGCTGCTGAACAACATGAATGGCATTACCGAGAAAACGGCTTATTTCGGAGACTATGGCGACCATGACGATATTATTACCCGCAACCGTGTAACCCTGGTTCCGGCCAAGGATCTGGCTGAAGCGCTGGATGCCAAAATGGAATGGAATGCCTCCGCCAAGCAGCTCACCCTGACCGACGATATTACTGGCGCGGTAACTGTACTGAAGCTGAACTCCAACCAGGCGGTAGTGGATGGACAGACCCAGACACTGTCTTCCAAAGTGATTAATGTCAAAGGCAAGGTCTATGTACCCCTGCGTTCGGTAGCTGGAATCCTGGGTGCAACCGTGACTTCCGAAGGAAATGGCTTTACTGTACACCGTAAATAAGTTCACATTTATGCAAAACCATATAATAATAAAGAAAAGGACCATATCCCTGGGCGGATTGGTCCTTTTTCTTATATGAATTTTTACATAAAAATGCATATTACATGTCGAAAAAAGTCATATGAAAAGCATCGTAAAGAAAATAAGGAGGAAATAGCGAATAAAAACACCTGATATTCGGCCATATTCCGTCATTTAAAGGCAAAAAACGTAAAAAAAGATAAATGAGCAATTCGCATCATCTCAATTTGAGTAGATGGATGTAGAATTTATCCATAAATACTTTTTATTAGAAATATATAGGGATCGCAGTAAGAATTGTCCTCTATTGATGGGCAGAGACTTCTACATAGTTCTCTCCAGTGCACCTAACAACTGTGAAACCCGTATTTTCTGGAAACTTTGCATGGAAGGAGGAGACTGCCCTGCTTGAAGGCGAAAAAGCAGGGATTCAAAAAAAGTAAAAATAAATTGGAAAATTATAAAATAATATGTAATCAAGTGAGTCAACAATCTAAAATATGGTTATTTAACCGTCAGGGAAATATTCATTCATTTTTTGGGGAGAAATGGATGTAGACAGTATCATCAATCTTCAGACTCAGACGGTTCTATGGGAGTGGAACTGTAATTGGTACTCGATGATGTATTGCTCTTCTACAGAAAGCTATCCCATCCGCTTTACCACAAATATAAAGAACGATTGAATTCAAAAGGAGAGATTTAAAATGGGATTGCTTACTTTTAAAAATGGAATGGTACTGGCTGGCGCATTGTTTCTGGGGACTGTCTTTCAAGGTGGAACAGTGCATGCATTGCAATACGGTGGGGATATCGTACCAACACTAAGCAGCAGTGTTGGCAGCAATGGTACAGCCAAAGCCAGTGTAGAAGAAACAGGCTATGAAGCCTGGAGAGCTTTTGACAATAACGAAACCGACGACAGCTACTGGAGAGCACCGGCAGGCGGCATGTCCAGCCTGTCTTACGAACTGACCCAGAAGCAGGTTGTCAATAAATATACAGTACAGGCAGATACGTATGATGCAGCAGACGCACCGAAAAAATGGCAGTTCGCCGGCAAAATCGGCAGCAACTGGCTCGTGATCGATGAGCAGTCCAATCAAAGCGGCTGGGCACCAGGTGAGAAACGTACCTTTGAAGTGGATAATGATGTTGCTTACTCCGGTTATGCACTGTTCATCACCGGCAACAACGGCAGCAAATGGGTAGGAATCAATGACCTGGAACTGGCACAGTTTGATGGAAATACCAATATAATCCCGGCAATGAGTGCTCCATCACCGACGCCCGGTAACACAACTATGGCAGCCGGCGATACAGCTACGGCATCGGTCAATGCAGAGTCCGCCTGGAAAGCGTTTGATCATACGCTGAGCAGTGACAGTGTCTGGACATCCGATTCACAGCGTTATGTGGATGCATCCCTGACCTATACGTTCTCCAGCCCAAAAGTGATCAAAGGTTATGCAATAGCGGTAACCAGCAAACCGACGGCTCCGGTATCCTGGATGCTCGTAGGCTCCAATGATGGCAAAGAGTGGGAAGAAGTCATTCATGAAGTGAAATCCTCCATGCGTTGGGAGCCAGGCCAAAAGAAAATCTACGCTGTAGACAACGATAGTGCTTACAAAGCATACAAACTGATCATTAACCGCAATTCCGGTCCTACTCAGGTTGTGGTAAATGAATTTGAATTGTATCAATAAAAAGTGAAGGTAGAGGTAGAGAACTGTGGCAGTCAGTGTGCCGTTCCCTCTATAATATAAAGTGCGAAAATGGAAATACGGAATATGAGATGCTACAAGTACGTTTGTAAGAAGGAGCAGCCTATGCAGAGGCTGCTCCTTTTTTGGTTGCGCACCAGTCGGTGACTTGTCGGGGAGTGGTATGGGTTTATTTTAGAAGGAGACGCCCTGTCTGCCAGTTTTATGGGTAATGATACGATAGCTTGTGCTCACCGATGGAATTATGAGAATATAGGATGGAATAAGAGCGCTATCATAGACAGGAGGAAATACAATGACCAAGATTATGCCACTGGCCCAGCGCGGAATTTCAAATAGCCGTCTGGCCCTGGGATGTATGCCTTTTGGAGGCGGCTGGGATCGGACGCCATTTACCGATGAGCATGTTAAGGAAGCGGAAGCTGCGGTGGATGCTGCACTGTCGATCGGCATTACCATGTTCGATCATGCGGATATTTATACAAAAGGTAAGGCCGAGCAGGTATTCGGCCGTGTGCTGCATAACCGTCCGGAACTGCGTGAACAGATCGTTATCCAGTCCAAATGCGGGATTCAGCTGCAGGACGATGAACTGCCTGGCCGCTTTAATTTCTCGCGGGAACATATTCTGAATTCGGTCGATGGCAGTCTGGAGCGCCTGGGCACCGAGTATCTGGATGTACTGCTGCTGCATCGCCCGGATCCGCTGGTGGAACCGGAAGAGGTCGCTGAAGCTTTTGCTGCGCTCAAGGCTTCCGGTAAAGTACGCTATTTTGGCGTATCCAATATGAGTGCTGCACAGATCGCTTTCCTGCAGCAGGCGATACCGGATTCCTTTGCAGTGAATCAGCTGGAGATGAGTCTGGGACATCTGCACTTTGTCGATCAGGTTGTACATGTGAATCAGGCGGCCGGCACGTCAGTCAACTTTGCAGAGGGACTGATGGAGTACTGCCGCACACAGCATATTCAGCTTCAGGCGTGGGGGCCGCTCGCACAGGGCAAATTCTCCGGTCGCAATGTGGACAAAGAACCCGAGCATATCCAGGCGACTGCCCGGCTCGTACAGCAGCTGGCGGATGAGAAGGAGACAACTCCCGAAGCGATTGTGCTCGGCTGGCTGATGCGCCATCCGGCGATGATTCAGCCGATTATCGGTACGGCCAATCCGCAGCGGATTCAAGCCTGTCAGGATGCCGAACGCCAATCCGAGCTGATGACCCGGGAAGAATGGTATAGTCTGTATGTAAGCGCAAGAGGAGAAGTCCTGCCTTAAAAATCAAAATTCAGGTTTCGAGAGCAGGCCATAACTACGGCCTGTTCTTTTTTATGACAAGAATACTTAAAAAAGTAAATGGATGTCCCGTTTGAAGATGTGGATATGGAAGTAGAAAAAAATGAGATTAAAGGCAAAGCTTACATAAGAAGTGAGCAAAATGCAAAAGAATAAGGAAAGCCTGGTCAGATAGCCAAATTTTGAAATATTTTAATTAGGTATATAAATAGAACATACGATCTTATGTTGGAATAAATAGCATAAATTATTACAATAAAATATCTTTTGTAACAAAATTGTAATAAAATAAAACGCTTACTATTTTCCTACTACCAAAGTTTATGAAAATAAAAAAGGAACAATAGACCATGATTATAAGTTAGCAAATACCCTTATGTTATAAGGGTTTAGATAATTACTTTTACTTAAAATACCATAAATGTAAGATGAGAATCTAAGCTGTACTAGGACTTTCGGCATTTATGCATTTAACGAAAAAAATAATTTATCTTAGTAATTGGAAAATTTATCATGTAAATTATTCGATTAGAGTATATAATATGTTACAAATCAATAAAGTTATTCAAAACGAATAACAATTGGGTAAAGGTAACAATGAGCAAATTTGCTTGTCGATCAATTACCGGCCCTGCTACTTGTTCAATAACCGATTCATCCAATGGTTGTTGTATGAAGAGATGGATATACGTTTTCCCGTAAACGGTTCAGGTCTGACAGCGGATGTAAATGTTCGCAGCGGATAGAGAGTGGACAGGAGGAGAAAACAAATGGTAACTGCGGATGGCAAAACTAAGTTAGTGAATAAACGGTTAATTCGTGCGCAGCAATCGGATGGTTCCCCAACCCTTACTGCCGGAGAGCCGGATCACACGATTAATACTGCTGCATGCAGGTATCCATCCTGTGCATTATCGGAGACAGAGGCATATCAGGTTATCTCTTTCATTGAGCATCATCAACTGCGTCTGCTCCATTACAGAGAGCAGCGTGATCAGCTCAAGCAGTACAGCGAACAGCTGCTGCGCGAAATACCGACAGCTTCTTGTCTGCATTAAGGCATCAGCGGACATCATATATATACAGCCTGATAACAGAGCTGTTCATTAATAAATAATAGATGATTTATAAATACACAGATATCGAAATAACTAATCACCAAAGGGGGTGCAGGCATGAGTGCAACAGCTGGAATCTGGGACATGGCCGGACGGCATAACAGCGAGGAGCTGCAGCAGCAGGGCAATCGTATGATGCAGAGTATGGAGAAATATCCTGCTGATGCTTCGGTAGTATGGCAGGGAGAACATCTTTTCCTCGGCTGCCATGACCAGTGGGTGACACCGGAAGCGGTGAATCAGCAGGTGCCCTATTATGATGCGGTTCGGCGGATGGCGATCACGGGCGATGTCATTATCGACAATCGTGAAGAGCTGTTCGGCCAGCTGGGATTGAATGCTTCCATGATCGATATGCCGGATATTATGCTGCTGCTGCATGCCTACGATAAATGGGGCGAGCAGATGCCGCGTTATCTGAACGGTGACTTCGCTTTTGCGATCTGGGACGAATCCAGACAGCAGCTGTTTCTGGCCAGAGACTGGTCAGGTAACCGGACGCTCTACTATTACCAGACCGCAGAAAAATTCATGTTTGCCAGCACGATGGAAGCCCTGTTCCAGACCGGTGATGTGAGCAAGAAATTGTCCACTCCGTGGATGGCGGAATTCCTGACTACAGTCGCCATGGAAGAATCAACCGATATCCAGGCGACCGTGTACGAGCAGATCAAGCAGCTGCCTCCGGCACATGCGATGGTGCTGTCTGCGGACAAATCATCCATTTACCAGTACGGAACCCTGCTGCCGGATGAACTGCTGCGGCTCAAGTCGGATGGCGAGTATGTGGAAGCATTCCGCGACGTATTTGAACGGGTTATTCGGGCCAAGGTTCGTACCCGTCACGGCATAGCAGCTACACTGAGCGGTGGACTCGATTCCGGCAGCGTCGTCAGCTATGCAGCGAAAATTCTGTCCGGTCAGAACAAGCCGATTCATACATACAGCTTTGTGCCCATTCCCGGCTTCAAAGACTGGACCTCCTCACGGCTCATGGCCAATGAACGGCCATATATCGAAGAGACCGTGAGACATGTCAGCAAAATCCATCCTGTGCATGATACGTACATGAATTTTGCCGACCGCAGTCCGCTCAGTGAAGTGGAACACTGGCTTTCCCTAATGGAGATGCCTTACAAGTACTTTGAGAATTCCTTCTGGATTCGCGGTATTTTCGAACAGGCGCAGAAGCAGGGAGCGGGTGTACTGCTCACCGGAGCACGTGGGAACTTTACAATCTCCTGGGGGCCGGCGATTGAATACTATGGCGAGATGCTCAAGAAATTCCAGTGGATTCGCCTGTATCAGGAAATGAAGCTGTACAGCCAGAATGCCGGCATACGGCGCAAGAAGATCATTCAGCAGATTCAGCAGTCCGCTTTTCCCAAGCTGAGCCGCAGTACCCGTGATCTGGGACGGCCGGATGCGCTGAAATGGATTAATCCGGAGCTGGCTGAGCGAACCGGGATGGCGGAGCGAGTACGACGAGCCGAGCTCGATCTGGTTGGCAGCGATACGATGAGCGACCAGGATATCCGTCTTGGCAAGTTCTCCAACCTGGCGACAGCCAACAAGGATGGTGCAGTTACCTCCAAGATCTCAATGGGCTACGGCGTCTGGGAACGCGACCCAACCAACGATCCGCGGATTATCAAGTTCTGTCTGTCGGTTCCATATAACCAGTATGTACAAAATGGAATGGACCGCGCGCTCATCCGGCGTGCAACAGCCGGAGACCTGCCGGACAAGATCAGGCTCAACCAGAAAGTACGCGGTCTGCAGCCTGCCGACTGGGTACAGCGTATGCTGCCGATGTGGCCTGCCTTTACGAGCGAGATCCGCGAGATCTGCCAGGACCCGGCAGCTGCGCAGTGGATGAACACCGGCAATATTATGGAAGCTCTGAAGGAAGTGGGAGATTCACCAACCGCTGAAGCGGCATTTAATCCGGCTACACGCTTGCTGATGCGCAGTCTCATTATGGGACGCTTTATCCGCAGCTTAGCATAGCAAGGTATACCCTATAAAGGAGGTGAATAATGAACATGACAAAAATGGAATGGCAAGCTCCGGAAATGCAGGTCCTGGATGTGAATGAGACTGCAGCTGGTAAAGGCTGGAGAGTCATTGACTGGGTTACTTACGATGATGCTGATCTGTACAACCCGGGCAGCTAATTGTCGCATGTTAAAGGGGTAAGTTGCACGACCAATCTATCCAAAACATTTGAGGAGGAAATACTCATGAACCAAGAAAAAATGCAATGGCAAGCTCCAATGTTGGAAGTTTTGGATGTCAATGAAACAGCAGCTGGTAAAGGCTGGAAAGTCATTGACTGGGTTACTTACGATGATGCTGACCTGTACAACCCAGGTAGCTAATCCATTTCCATTAAAGTGACAGGCTCACCCCTGAATCCAAAACATTTGAGGAGGAAATAATAATGAACCAGGAAAAAATGCAATGGCAAGCACCATCCTTGGAAGTTTTGGACGTGCATCAAACAGCAGCTGGTAAAGGTTGGAGAGTCATCGACTGGGTTACTTACGACGATGCGGACCTGTACAACCCGAGCTGATTTCCATATCTTATCCATAGCAAATTATTCTATTTAACGAGTAAGGAGGAACACAGGATGAACAACGAAAAAATGCAATGGCAAGCTCCAGCGCTGGAAGTTTTGGAAATGAACGAAACTGCGGCAGGTAAAGGCTGGAAAGCAATTGACTGGGTCACTTATGATGACGCAGACCTGTACAATCCAGGCAGCTAATTGATTTAGTGCCAGGTAAAGGCTGAAAGGTCATCGACGGAGTCGAATATAAATGATGCAGATTTGCGTAAGTCTTGCTGATTGTTTTTGGTAAGCAACCTGTGTTGCTTCGTAAGACCAGCAATAATGTAATTCTCAAAGTGACCCTTATACCTCAAAAATGTATAAGGGTCCATTTTCTTCAACAGGATTTTGACATGACGGAATCACCGGTGTGCATTAAGTTCCTGAAGCGATACGCGAAGGAACCTATCGGGAGGTTATTACTATTAACACGATCCAACAAACCGTATACCAAGCCTTTGGTCTGCGAATTAAAAGCGAAATTTCCTTGCCTGAGCTACAGCAAGTTAATAATACAAATAGATCAGCTGATGTGACCGTCCGCTTTGCGGATTTATCCCAATGGGCGGAAGCAATCTCTACCCGTGAAACGAACTTTACGATGCAGCCTCCAGGCTTTATGTTTCAGATGCCGGATACCGGCATATTCTGTATTCATGAAGGCAGCAGTATCGTGATCGATCCATCTCCTCAGGTCAGTGAAGCCAAGCTGCGCCTGTTCGTACTGGGCACCTGCATGGGCATTCTGCTGATGCAGCGTGACATTTTCCCGCTGCATGGCAGTGCGCTGCTGATCGAAGGTCAAGCGTATGCTTTTGTCGGTCATTCGGGAGCGGGCAAGTCGACGCTTGCGGCTACATTTATGCAGGCCGGCTATCCGCTGATCACCGATGATGTGATTGCCGTGAATTATGAGAATGGAGTACCGCATGTGTATCCGGCCTACCCGCAACAGAAGCTGTGGCAGGAGAGTTTGAATCATTTCGGAATGTCATCGGATCAGTATTCGACCCTGCATGATGAATACGATAAATTCGCGATCCCGGTCGGCGACCGCTTTTACAATCAACCAGTGCCGCTCGCTGGCGTATTTGAACTGGTGAAGACCGATGCACCGGAAGCGAGCATTACGGAACTGAACCGGCTGGAACGGCTTCATATTATGCTGGCCCATACGTTCCGCGGTGCGATCGTGCCGCGCCTGGGGCTGAAGCAGCGTCATTTCTCCCAGATCGCCGCACTGGCAGGGGAACTGGACGCGTACCAGATCCAGCGCTCCACGACTGCTTTTACCGCACCGGCTATTATGGACAAGGTATTGGACATTATCCGTTCCAAAAATCACGCCGCATCCCGCTCCGGCAGCAATGGCTGAAGGCAGAGAGAGGAATGGGCCAAGGAGATAAAAAGCCTACCCTATATCGAGATACCCATGTCTGACCATATACCAGCTTACGAGCGAAAGGGGAACCATTAATGTCTAAAAACCTGATCAATGCCGAACAGAAAATTACCCAGAATTCCAACTATATCGCCAGCGATATGAATGGAGAAAAAGTCATGCTGGATATCGAATCCGGCAAATATTACAATCTGGGCGCTATTGGAGGCCGAATCTGGGATATCAGCGAAAATCCTGTTACCGTCGATGAGATTGTAGCTGTACTGGTGCAGGAATACGAAGTTGAACCGGAAGTATGCAAGCAGCAGGTGAGCACATTTGTAGAAAAAATGCTGCAGGAAGGGCTGGTTGAGGTCAATGGCGCAGCCGTTCGCTAAATTGTCCAAAGTAGCCAAACTGCGCAGCTATCCGGCTTCGATGCGCAAGCTGATGCTGGAAGCCCTGTTCTACCTGGCCTGGGGGCGTATCATGAAGATGCGTCCTTTTGCCAAGGTATCGCCTTCTCTCGGTGATTACATGCAGGAGACCTCGTATGAGTCGGACCGGGATGCCCATCGTGAGGCGGTACAGATCTCCAAAGCGCTGCATCTGGTTAGTCCGCATGTATTCTGGGAAACGGAATGTCTCGTTATGGCCTTTGCCGCGATGAAAATGCTTGAACGCCGCAAGCTGCCGAGCACGCTCTATCTGGGCATGCGTCGTGACGCCAAAGGCAGCAATGCCGCCCATGCGTGGCTGAGAAGCGGGCGCTTTTACTTAACCGGCGCCAAGGAAATCGAGCAGTATACGGTTGTCGGACGATTTGCCAAGCAATTTAACTGATTATTACGAATACGGAATAAAGGAGTAAGCCATGAATAAGGAATGGGGCCTTGATCTACGGAACTTCCCTGTCGAATTGAAACTGATGTTGGGTTCAATGAAGGATAAGCCTGCTGACCTGTTACTGGCTGGCATGGGGCCAGCGCTGGACTGGCAGGAGTTCAGTTCGCTGTCCATGCATCACCGGGTCTATCCGACCATCCATGCGCATCTGTCCCGGCAGAGCGAGCTGCTGCCCAAGGAAACGATGCAGTGGCTGAATCACAGATATCATCATAATACATTTACCATGCTGCAGCTGAGCGGCCAGATGCAAAAGGTCAGCCAGAAGCTCTCGGATGAGAAGATCCCGGCTCTGCAGCTCAAAGGACCGGTACTGGCCCAGCTGCTGTATGGTGATCTGTCCCGCCGCACGTCCAAGGATCTGGATGTGCTCGTACCTATGGACCGGATCGAAGAGGCGGAGCAGGCGCTGCTGGAGCTTGGTTATACGAAGACCCAGGCAGTGGACCGTGCGCTGGATAAGTGGAAATGGCGCTATAATCATGAATCATACACCCATGAACGCACCGGGGTGGAGATTGAGCTGCACTGGCGGCTGAACGGGGATGCCGGCGCCGAGCAGAGCTTCGATGATCTGTGGGCACGCAGACAGACGCTGACGTTTGGCGGAACGGCGGTGCATATGCTTGGCAAGGAAGATCTGCTGATCTACCTCGCTGTTCATGGAGCACGTCATGCCTGGTTCCGGCTGCGCTGGCTGGCCGATATGGACAAGCTGGTCCAGATGGATATCGATTGGGAGCTGCTGAGCCGTCTTGTTCGCCAGTACAAATGCAGTCATATTATCGGACAGGCCTTCCTGCTGTCGGCTTCCCTGCTGGAGACACCGGTGACGCCACAGATGGAAGCGCTGATGAATCGGCCGCGGGCGAAGGATCTTGCCCAGCGGGTCATCGTCTTCATCCGGGAGAAGGTAAGCCTATGCCCGGAACCCGAGACCGAGCAGCTTGCCCAGAAATACCGTTCCTACCAGTATGCACTGCGTACGAACGGACAGAAAGCACTGTTCTGGTGGCGCAAGATGACACCGGATGCCTGGGATATGCAGACACTGCCGCTGCCTAAGCCGCTGCATTTCATGTATTATCCGCTGCACCCGTTTCTGCTGCTATACCGTCGTAACCAGCGCCGCAGTGCCCTGCAGCGGGAGGTGGGACAGTGAATGAGCTTCGCAGTTATGTAAATGAACTCCGTCAATATGGCGGCAAACGGATCTATTTCTATATCGGGCTTATGCTGGTCATCAGTCTGCTCGATATGGTCACTCTGTATATGCTGGTACCGCTGCTTAGCCTGATTGGTGTATTCGGCGGTGGTGGCAGCAGTACGCTGCCGATGGCCGGACTGTTCGAACCGCTCAAGCAAATGCCGGTCACCACGACGCTAATTATCATTTTGTCCGTCTACAGTCTGCTGACGATTATGCAGGGACTGATGCAGCGCAAGCAGGCCATTATGGGCGCCGAGATCCAGCAGGGATTTATCAAAAACCTGCGTCTGCGTGTGTATCGCTCGATTATGCGCTCCAACTGGTCATTTTTCCTGCGCAAGCGCAAAGCGGATCTCAGCCATATGCTGACTACCGAACTGGCCCGGGTCAGCCAGGGTACCAATCTGGTGCTGATGCTGTCCACTTCGCTGCTGTTTACCGTGATTCAGATCGGATTCGCCATGGTACTGTCATTCAAAATGACGCTGCTGGTGATGATCGGCGGCGGATTGCTGGCGCTGTATTCGCGCAAATTTGTTCGCAGATCCAAATCCTACGGGGACAAAATGACCCAGCTGTCGCAGGACTATTTCTCCGGGATTCAGGAGAACCTGAATGGCATCAAAGATATCAAAAGCAATATGCTGGAAGCATCGCATTTTGACTGGTTCCGCAAAATGGCCAACAAGCTGGAGTATAACCTGATTCAGCAGATTCGCCTGAATTCGGCAACACAGCTCATCTACAAGCTGATCTCTGTCGTATTTATCGTGGGCTTTATCGTATTGTCTGCGCAGGTATTCAAGCTGCAGCCGGAGCGTTCGGTGCTGATCGTGCTGATCTTTGCCCGGTTATGGCCGAGATTCAGCGGGATTCAGTCGTATCTGGAATACATAGGTGCACTGCTGCCTGCATTCCGCGCATTGTCCAAGCTGCAGGCCGAATGTGAACAGGCCGAGGAATCGTATCGTCCGGTCGGCTACGGTCAGGGACCGGTCCAGCCGCTGCAGCAGGGAATCCGCTGTGAGCAGGTATCGTTCCGCTACAGCGAAGAGCATGGCAATGCCCTTCAAAATATTAATTTGTTCATTCCGGCAGGTCAGATGACCGCTGTCGCCGGCCGTTCGGGAGCAGGCAAGAGTACGCTGATCGATATGCTGATGGGACTGATGGAGCCGCAGGAAGGCCAGGTTACGGTAGATGGAGAGGTGCTGACCGGAGAACGTCTATTGTCCTGGCGCAATTCGATCGGTTATGTCGCTCAGGAGCCGTTTCTGTTCCACAGCAGTATCCGCGAGAATCTGCTGCTCGTGAAGCCGGATGCGAGCGAGGACGAGCTGTGGGAAGCATTGTCCTTTGCCGCCTGCGAGGAGTTTGTTCGGCAGCTCCCGGGTGGGCTGGATACGGTCATTGGGGACCGGGGAGTCCGCCTGTCCGGAGGAGAGCGTCAGCGTATCGTGCTGGCCCGTGCCATTCTGCGCAAGCCGGAAGTGCTCATTTTGGATGAAGCGACCAGCTCGCTGGATACCGAGAATGAAGCCAAGGTGCAGCTCGCTCTCGAGAAGCTCAAAGGCAAGATCACACTGATCGTTATCGCTCACCGTCTGTCCACGATCCGCAACGCCGATCAGGTCATCGTCATGGATCACGGTCAGATCGTACAGCAGGGTGGATTCAACCAGCTGTCCAACGAGACCAAAGGCACGTTCCACCAGCTGCTGGCGTATCAGACGGCTGCCCAGTAATACCGCCTGGAAGTGCAGGTGCAGCATGGGCTATAGTCATAGTTGAATACCCATCGTAATAGCAAAAAGGAACAGATGACTGCCTATGCAGTGTAATCTGTTCCTTTTTTTTGACTGCATATAAACATGTACATGCATATAACCATGTAAATTAAAAATGATATAGAAGCGATCGCTTGGCTTTTCCTTGCGATATCCGGTATAACCCGTCTACGCTTTTCATCCTTATTTCAGATCCAGCCAGTCTACTTCTTCACGGGACAGGGTAATGCGGGCTCCTTCATCACAGGACAGCAGCTCCTCACGATTCTGTGCGCCGATCAATGCACATGTCGGAAATGGCTGATTGAGCACATAGGCGAGCGCGATCTGGATGGGAGTCGTCTGCTTCTGTCCGGCCAGCTGCTCCGCCCGGTGTAGGCGCTCCCAGTTGTCATCGCTGTAGAACACACGTACCAGATCTTCATTGTCCCGTACTTCCGGGGTGAAGCGTCCGGTAAAGAAGCCCCTGGCCTGGGAAGACCAGGACAGCAGCGGCAGCTGCGTCTGTTCATGCCAGTCCAGCATCTGACGATCAGCGGAGACGCAGCCTGGCCAGAATGGTTCATTGGCTTTGGCCAGACTAAGGTTCGGACTGCTGAAGCTGAAGCCGGTGAGTCCATGGGAAGCTGCGTAATCATTCGCTTCCTGCAGACGCTGCCAGGTCCAGTTGGAAGCTCCAATCGCTCTGACCCGCCCGGCTTCCAAATGTTCGTTAAGCGCTTCCAGAATAGTGCCTACAGCAATGGATGGATCATCACGATGCAGGGCATACAGCTCCACAGAGTCGGTCTGCAGCCGTTCCAGGCTGGTCAGCAGATCGCTGCGAATTGCTTCGGCATTCACACGAGGTCCATTCTGGTCATGATGCGCACCCTTAGTCAGTATCACGATGGATTCCCGGTTGCCGCGCTCCTGCATGTATTTGCCCAGCACTTCCTCACTCTCACCACCGCAGTAAATATGGGCAGTATCGATCGTGCTGCCGCCAATCGACAGAAAAGCATCCAGATTGCCTGCCGCTTTCTCGTACGTATCATGTCTGAAGTAGTCGGTACCTTTGATCAGCCGGGAGACCGGTTTGCGGGCGCCTTCAATTTGGATATATTCCACTTGGTATCGCTTCCTTTCGCAGAGCAGATTTCTTTACTTGTATATTGTGATTATAATGAATTCAAAAACGCTTGGAAATGATAATATATTGAATAAGGTTAACACAATATTGTCATTAGGGAAGGTGGGCAAGATGAGACAGACCGTACTGCTTACCCTGCAGGAACAGCCGTATTTTTGTCTGCCGGAGTCGATCGGGCACTACCAGCAGCAGCCGGAACATACCGTCCTGAGGGAAGAGGGAGCGCTGAATAACTTCAATATTCATTATGTAGCTGCAGGGAAAGGATATGTGGAGGTTGAAGGAACGGTACATGAGCTGCGCAGCGGCCAGGCGGTGCTGTATTTTCCGCATCAGCGTCAGCGATATTACAGCAGTGAAGATGATCCGTGGGATGTGCGCTGGGTTCATTTCTATGGGGAACGTCTGCATGACTATATGATCGAGCGGGGATTTCACCGGCATCTGCTGTGGACGCTGCGTCAACGGGAGGCATGGGAGATGGCGCATCTGGCTCTGTTGGAAGAGGCAGAGCAGCACCGGATGCTGCACCCGGCACTGTTATCCACCCTGACTTATGCCGTACTGGCGGAATTTGTCCATCAGGCAGTGCCGCTGAAGAACCGACGGGCCGGCCAGGCGGAGAACCGGATATTAAGCCTGCTGCCGCAGATGCAGCAGGAAGCCTGTGAACCTTTTCTGCTGCAGGACTGGGCGGACCGGGCAGGTGTGAGTGTGCATTATTTCTGCCGTCTGTTCAAAAGTGTAGTCGAGATGACGCCGCTGGAATTCGTCACCCGTTCACGATTGCAGATGGCCAAGCAGTGGCTGCTGGAGCGACCGGACCGCCATATCGGCCAGATCGCTGAGGATGCGGGCTATCCGAGTGTAAGCTATTTTAACCGGCAGTTCCTGACCCGGGAAAAGATGACCCCGACCGAGTACCGCAGACTGTACTGGAGCTGAAGCTGCTTCTGGTCGATCAGCCATCATCGATCCTTTTATATGGCTGTGAATGGGAGCAGCTTCAGCAGTCATTGGATTAGCGCGATACATCCATGCTTGGCATGCCTGCCAGTTCCAGCGTCTCCATGATCAGCATGACGGATTCCTCGACAGACAGGAACTCGGTGTTAATAACCAGCTCCGGCTGCTCCGGTACCTCATAGGGAGCACTGACCCCGGTAAATTCGGGAATCTCGCCGCTGCGGGCCCGGCGATAGAGTCCCTTGGGATCACGCTGTTCACACACTTCCAGTGAGCAGTTGACATAGATCTCGCAAAAGTCCTGCGGCTGGAACATCTCCCGGACCATTTGCCGGTCGGGCGCATGAGGAGAGATCAGGGCGGCGATAACGATCTGTCCGCTATCAAGCAGCAGACGGGCGACTTCTCCGATCCGGCGCAGATTCTCCCGGCGATCCTGCGGAGCAAAGCCAAGGTCTCGATTCAGCCCCTGGCGCATTCGGTCTCCGTCCAGTACATAACCGAGCTGTCCACGCAGGAACAACTCCTGCTCCAGTGCAAAAGCGAGTGTCGACTTGCCTGATCCGGGCAATCCGGTCAGCCACAATACCCGTCCTCTTTGTCGATAATGCCGTTCGCGATCGGCACGTGTAACAGAAGGATAGCCTGCTGTTACATGACGCTGTGATTCTGTCATAATTATGCTCCTTTATTCACCAGATGGATTTACTTTATCATAACAGCAATGCTTCCTGATTGTCTCTAGGCGATGTCTGCGGATACAGGGAGGAATGATGATGCCAACAAATAAAATCACCCCATCCACAGCGAATGTTCTTTCGCTGTGGATGGGGTGATGGGTTGATCTATGCTGATTGCTGTATTCTGGGAGCCATTACAGCGGCTTAGCGTCTGTCATTCCAGAAGTTCAGGGGACGTACCTGCTTGTCCAGTATTTTGAACTGGTAGCCTTCTGCCTTGAGCTCCTTGAGTACGGATGGCAGTACTTTGAGGGTGGCCGGCTGATCATGCATCAGTATAACCGGGTCCATGCCGCGGCGTTCAGCGGATTTCACTTCGCTCATGACGTTGTTGTAGACCTTCTGGTGGTCTTTTTTGTATTTCCAGTCGAGGGAATCCACATTCCAGTCCCACAGATGGAAACCGCCAGTGCTCAGCATAATATCCCGGTAGGATTTTTTGAGATACGGTTTGCTGCCATAAGGAGTACGGACGAGGCTGGTGTACTTGCCGGTTACCTTGTGCAGGCTCTCATTTGCACCTTTCATTTCCTTGTAGGCGCTGTATGGAGAGCTGTAGAACTTGCTCACCACATGAGTGACACCATGCAGTCCAAGGCCGTTGCCTTCTTTGACAATTCGCTTGGTCGCTGCAGGAAAACGTTCCATATGCGGTCCAAGCATAAAGAAAGTCGCTTTGGCATTGTACTGATCGAGAATATCAAGCAGCTGCATCGTATGTGCGGTCGGTCCATCGTCAAAGGTCAGATAGAT
Source organism: Paenibacillus wulumuqiensis (assembly GCF_000971965.1). Taxonomy (GTDB): domain Bacteria; phylum Bacillota; class Bacilli; order Paenibacillales; family Paenibacillaceae; genus Saccharibacillus; species Saccharibacillus wulumuqiensis. Next base: position 389,804 of record NZ_KQ040793.1, on the reverse strand, counting down.
CACTTTGGACGAATGCGATTTGTTCTTGCTGATGCCTTCCGACTTGGCAGCAGTTGCTGTCTGGGGAATCAGCAGTACGGCGATGAGTAGAACGAGTAACCATTTTTGCTTATGTAACATGAATAAGACGCTCCTTACCTGCAATTTTCTGTATCCATCATAACAAGACTGGAAGCTATGAATCTTCCGTAAATGGATACTATTGCATAACATTTTTGTTACATTAATCGCCAGGAAACTACAAAAACGTCAAATTGCGAATATTGAAAATTAAAGAACCAGGACTAAAGACAGAGAGATAAGCAGCTGGTCGTATATGCCCTGGTATACTATACAGACGATTGTAATATATAGACGCTTACATAAAATAAACCGAAGAAGCCTGGAAGAGATAGACTCTTTTCCAGGCTTCTTCGGTCATAGATAGTATTCTTACTGCTGCATGAGTGCAGACCAGCCGGCATAATCATGCACGGCAATTCCGGCAAACGATTCATGCGTGCCAGCCTGCTTGATCACTGTGGCAAGCTGGTTGTTCAGATAGGCAGCGCCTTCTTCGTGGAAAGTAATATTATCACCTTCCGCCGAAGGATTGGTCTCTACCCCTACATAGACAGGTGTGCCGACAGCATCACCTTCGGCGAGCTGGGCTTCGGCGACATCCAGAATTCCGGAGGCGGTATCACGGTAAGCCATGATTGTAATGGAATCGTACTGCTGCATCATCCAGCTGCTGAGCGTCGCAGATTCGTCTGCGGTCAGCAGGGTATGCAGCCAGAACGGGATATCGGCAGAAGCGGGGATATGCAGTGCGCGTGCAGCCTGTACGACCTGCTGCACACTTTGCTGCCAGCCGGCGATAACACTGGTCTGGTCACTGCGCCATTCGGGCAGCAGATAAGGCTCGATATCGATGTGGATACCGCTAAACTTCTTATCTGCAGAGGCAGTATTCTGATACGTGGCAATCCAGTCAAGCGTGGCCTGAAGTTCATGACGCCGGGAATCCAGCGCCCAGGAGGGAGCTCCATCCAGTGCCTGCACGGCAATTCCCTGGGCGGAAGCGGCAGAGATAAAGCGGTGATAGTAATCAGCATCCAGATCGGCATTGACCTGCAGGTAGATCAGATTCACGTTCTGGGCTGCTGCAAAAGATAAAATACTGGCGGTAGAATCCACAATCAGCTGTGTATTCCACAGCCAGGTCGCTTTCTGGGCCGATTGGGCATGAGCGGATGTCATCGGGAATCCTCCTAGCAAGAGTAATAGCACTATAGAGAGGATACCCATTTTGTGTCGGAAATATACAGTGTTTCTCATGGTGAATCGGACTCCTTCGAGTCATACCGCATCAGGTATTCATCGGCAACCGGCTGTCATAGCGCGATCCTGCCCATCACACCTTAGACCCTTGGCTTTGCGTCTTCACCTTTCGGTGAGTTTGCCCTGATTAAATATGATAAGCAATATAGTCACATGCATTCTCCGGGAGATTGCATAGCATATATATCGTCGCATTAGCTAAGTTTCTAAATAGAATATTCATAATTTATACGACAAAAATTGACATTTTTATTGATTGAGTGAACAGCCGTAACGGTGTATGCAGAAGAATAGAAACGATACGGCGTATAAGTACCAGTTGGTAAGAATCCTACCATTTGCAGAAGCAGTAAATGGCAGGAGGCTGTACAGTAGATAGAAATGAATGCAGCAAAAAACCGGCGCCATGGAAAGCGCCGGTTCGGTGTGCTGTCTTATTTTGTTTTCTCGGGTTCCGGATAGTCCACACCTTTGGTGTCTACCGTTACTTTTTTCATTACAGGAGGAGTCTCCGGTTTGTCATTCGCGCCTCTTGGCAGATTGACGATTTTGTTGACTTCATCCATGCCGCTAATCACTTTACCAAATGCTGCATACTCACCATCCAGATGCGGAGCGTCCGCTACCATCAGGAAGAACTGGGAGCCGGCAGAGTTCGGATCGCCTGCACGTGCCATCGACAGTACGCCTGCCGTATGCTTCAGATCATTTTGCACGCCATTGGACTTGAATTCGCCCGGAATACTGTAACCCGGATCACCGGAGCCATCGCCTTTGGGATCGCCGCCCTGGATCATGAAGCCCGGGATGACGCGGTGGAAAGTGAGGCCGTCATAGAATCCTTTTTTGACGAGAGAAATAAAGTTGTTGACGCTGTTCGGTGCAGCTTTGGGATACAGCTCGATCTCGATCTTCTGGCCGTCGTCCATTTCAACGGTAACGATTGGATCATTGGCCTGCTTGAAGTCGGCGGAATTGTCGTTTGCGGATTCGGTCTGTGCCGTATCTGTCGCCGCAGAGCCGGTCTCGCTGGAGCTTTCCGTAGAACCGGTGCTGCCGCTGGAGCCGTTTGTCTCCGTGCCTGTGGAAGTTCCGGTCTGGCCGGAAGTGGAACTGCCTGTTCCATTGTTGTTGCCGCAGCCTGCGATGATCAGGAACAGCGCTGCAAATACGAGTACAAATACAACATTTTTACGCGATTGGCGTAGCATAGATGTGCTCACTCCTTATGGGTTATAAGTTCCTCAGCACGCCGTCTGCCGTTACGCGAAATGGCCGGTATTTCACCGGGATATGACGCATAACAGACAGGCCGTACTGCAGGACATATACTATGACTTTAAACCAAGGCAGGGGGATGAAGCAAATATGGACGTAAACGGATATTTTATTTACTGTAGATGTCCGGACAGGGCAATAACCGCCGTAATTGTAAATACATTGACAATCGTGGAGATTAGTACCGTCTGGGCGGCAAAGTCCGGTTCGTTCCGGTACTCTTCCGCGAGTATCGAGGTGTTGACGCCTGTCGGCATGGCAGAAGCGATGAGCAGCGCCTGAGCCGGAATACCGTGCATATCGAGCAGCAGAATCAGCGTCAGCCCGATCAGCGGGCCGCCGAACAGCCGCAGTACCATGCTGATATAGATATCACTGCGATAGAGCCGCAGCGGATACTTGACGATCTGCGCGCCAAGCGTGATCAGCGCGATTGCTACCATGGACTGCTGGGCATAGGTGAGCGGCTGGGCGAGTACGGTCGGCAGCGGAAGCGCCAGCGCATGCATGATTAGACCGAGTGCGAGCGCATAGGGAACCGGCATTTTCAGGAATCCGATAAGGACGCTGCGATAATTGCCCTGCAGCCGGGAACCCTGGATGGAGATAACTCCATATGTAAAGGTCAGCAGGCTCTGCAGCGACATGATCAGCGCCTGCATGGAGGCCGCCAGCGGCTCTCCGCTGAAGACAAGCTGATTGACCGGCAGACCGTAATTGCCGGAGTTGTCTAGCATGATGCTATTATTAAAAGCCGCCTTTTTCCCGGCTTTGTAGCCCATGATTTTGGAGGTGAGGGAGCCGAGAATGTACAGAATCAGCACATACAGCGCATAAAAAAGGATAACACTGCCGAGCAGCTCGGGATTCATATTGGAATGATACAGACTCATAAAGACCGTCGCCGGCGTAATGCAGTAAAAGTTGATTTTGGATAACGTGTACAGATCCAGCTGGAAAATCCGCTGCAGCACCGAACCGACAATGATCAGCACGATGATCGGCAGAACCACACTGTACAGAATGGTTAAAAACAAGGGATTCACTTCTTTCTATGTGTGTTCTCGCTATAGCTGTTGCCATGAAGCACTCCTGTGCCGGTGTCTCTCTGTCCCGGCAGTCTGGTAAAAAGTATAACATAGTCTTCCATGCGAAAAAGGCCATCATGGGATTTGACAGAAGTTACTCTTCCAAATAAAACGGGGCTGTAGTTATGTATATATGGTTATGTATATAAAAAGGAACAGCAGCTTCTCGATCATTCCGTATGCGGATATGCAGGTCATCTCGCTGCACAGCAAAAAGACAGAAATCCATGTACCCGATTTCTGCCTGATCCAGGCGGATTGAACTGTCCGTCTACTTCCTTGTCTATATCCATACCAGTGTGTCCTTACTGTATCCAATCGGCCAGTGGCCTGCTTCATACAGCCGGATTATCGTCTGCCAGCGTACCTTCTGCTGCAGCTTCATCCATTCCGGCAGTACCGGCTCTATGAAGGCCTCCCGCACATCCGGCAGCTGCATATTATAAAGAAAAGGCGAAGCCGGGTAGGAGATCAGCGTTGTCAGTTCTTCGGTTGGCGTCTGACCGAGGGAAGCGAAAAAGGCTATCCGGGCGATCCGCTCCCGCTCATGATCCAGATCCATCATACGGAAGTGTTTTTCTGAAGCGGCAGATACAGATGAACGCCTTCACTGCGCAGGCGCTCGGTCCATTCTTCTTCCTTTTCCTGCAGTTTGTCCTTCATTCGTTCATACGGATTCTCCAGCGGCTTCAGCACTTCCAGTACATTCACCTCAAATTGGTCCTTGCCCAGCCGTGTCCAGTCCGCCTGCAGCTCCCGATGAATAAAGCTCCCCAGCTCCAGCGAAAACAAAGACCCATTAATGGTGCGAAGATTAGGCGTACTGGTCACCCATACCTTTTGCTCTGGAATATTACGAACTTCATAAATGCCAGCCTGTATCGGCATCTCCTTGTACTGCTCCTGCAGTTCTTTTCTGCGATCCATTCTGTTCAACTCCTGTAATAGACTTTTAATAGATGTATACCAATATAATATAGATAATAATTATAAATGTCTAGTTAATAATTAGATGAGATAGCAGAAATGCAGAAGAAAGGTCAAGCTGTTGGCAAATGGGTAATAATAAGCGTTTGGCACCTAAAACGCGGGGTACAATGAAAAGCGATTTTTGCGGAGCAAAATATCGTACTACTTAAGCGTTTGGCACTTGAAACGCGGGGTACAATGAAAAGCGATTTTTGCGGAGCAAAATATCGAACTGCTTAAGCGTTTGGCACCTAAAACGCGGAGCAATTGTATTGCACGATAGCGAACGTTAAAATAAAGGAAACCACTATTTGCCGCCTATCCTCAGGTGCGCTGAACATATATGGAAACAGACCCAACATGCACAGGGAAGCATGTCCTTCCTTTTTTCCACAAATAGAATGAAAAAGCATATAAGGATGTGGAGTATTGAATAAATGGCTTAAATTGATATTGCTGCTCGTCGGATCAGCTGTTCTTACGAGGCTGATTCCGTTTTCCTCGCTGTTCCGCAATCTGGATACAATGATCCATGAGTTCTGCCATGCGATCGTGACACTGATGACCTCCGGGCGTGTCAACCGGATTGAGCTCAATGCCGATCACAGCGGCGTCACCTATTCGATGATTACGTCAGCCTGGAGCGGACTGCCGATCGGGCTGGCTGGGTATATGGGTTCTTCGTTATTCGTCATCTGGCTGTTCTATCTGTACCACAAGCGGCAGCAGCGGATCGGTATTATCGTTACTGCCGGTATAGCGCTCATTATGCTGCTGCTGTATGTACATCAGGGATTCGGGGTCATCTGGCTGATCGGATTCGTGATTGTGAGCATTCTGATGCTGATCAGTCCGGAGTGGCTGCGCAACGGCTATTATTTGCTGGTTATGTTTTTGACACTGGAAGAGTCGGTACTGTCTTCTCTGACCATTCTGATTATGGCGGTCACCCAGCCGGGGGCGGCAGGGGATGCGACCGGATTGGCACGTCAGTTCATGCTGCCTGCTGTAGTGTGGGGCATTGTATTCGCCGGGTTCTCGCTGTGGTGTGCCAAAATCTCTGCCCAGCTCTTCCTGCGCCAGCGTAAACCGCTGCGTATTGGCAGCTCTTCAAAATTAGGAGGAGGAGCCAGATGAATGATTCGATCTATCGCAGCCGCCCATGGGCGATGCGAGGCGCAAGTATCCAGATTGATCCGTTATTCCCTTATTATGCGGACCGTTCCCCGGACAGTATCGCGGATGAGCTGATGCTCGCCGGTTACCGGACCGTGCACTATTTTGTCGTCAATGAGCAAAAGGTCGACCAGTGGCTCGTCGAAGCCCTCCAGAAAAGGGAAATCGCGGTCTGGGCACTGGTGCTCGGCAACGGAACGTTCAGCGTAGAGCATGCACCGCCATCCTGGGCTTCCTGGAAAATGGAGCTGCTGCGTCCGATTAATGATGGATTCGAACGGTTTTCCCATTTCTCGGCAGATTATATCCAATGGAAAAAGGAAGTACTCTCCTACCTGCTGGAAAATGTGCCGTTCGACGGGGTGGAAGTCGCCGAGCCGTATTTCCCGGAATGGAACGGCATTGCGCGCGGAGTATACGGCGATGTGGGACCGCTGGCCAGACAGGCTTTTCGTGAACGATATGGGGAGAACATTCCCGAATTTGTAGATGAGTCGGCCTCCAATTATTACAAGCGTGTTCCCGATATTTACAAAGCATGGACCGATCTGCGTGTCGATGCTGTCAATCATCTGATCGATGAGCTGATCAACGGGGAGCGAGGAGCCCGTCAGGTGCGTCCCGATATCAGGGTAGCGACCTGGTCGCTGGCTGTTCGGGAAGCGGATGCCGTGGCCAAGTTGCGCGAGTGGCAGGGACTGGACCCTTTGTCCATGATCGAGCGGGTACGTCCGGATATGCATGTACTGCAGACACACTGGCCGGATTGGATGAAAAGGGGGCTTGGTGTCGACTATATCCGTGAATACGAGTCGGTCGCTGCACCGATCCGGGAGCGTCATCCCGATCTGCCGCTCGGCATACAGGCGGATATCGGCTCCAAAGCGAGTATGATCAAAGGACGCCGCTGGGTGGATGACTTTGAACATCAGGCGTATGCGCTTGGTTATCAGACATGGACCGCGTATGAATACCATATTGGCGGCTATATGTATGCCGAGCCGCCTTTGCCGTCTTCCGGGCTGCTGCTCGATGAAGATGAAGTGATGATCACCTACAATAAGCGGATTGACCCCGATTCGGTCGGCAGTGTGCTGCTGTACCCGTCCACCGGTCTGAGCAAACCGCGTGAATGCAAAGTCAGCCACTCGGCCGTGGACGGCAACCGGCTGTTCCTGCGTTTTACCCGGCCGCTGCCGGCGGCACCTTTCCAGCTGGAAATCCGTGATATCCGCGACACCCCGGACCTGTGGCTGCTCAAAGGCCGCAAGGCCAACCGTACCCCGCGCAAAACACGGGTGACGGTCATTCGTCAAAGCTAACCTGTATGCTATGCAGAGAGTAATAGAAAAGAGGAAACAACATGATCGTGTCCGGTGTCGAATGGTTGATGCTTGCTGTGGTCCTGATCGCCATTATCGTCTTTATTATCAAGCGTCCGTCGCGTGTCATCCGTTTTGATGATTCCCCGCTGTATAAATGGAGCCGGGTCGATCTGAGCGGCCGGGCGGTATCGGGAGATGGTTCGTCTTACTATCTGCTGACCAAGCGGGGGCGCAGCAACAACCTGATCGTTTATTTTTCCGGCGGAGGGATCAGCTGGAACCGCAATACGGCGACCAAGCCGTTTGGACTGCGCACATTGCTGCATAACCATGAGCTGGGGTATTATTTTGCCAATATCCCTTTCTACAAACCGGATCTGCTCGGCGGGATACTGGATAATCAGCGCAAGGACAATCCGTTCCATGACTGGAATATTATCTATATCCCGTATGCGACAGGTGATTTCCATATCGGGGATCATCAGGTGAAATACAAAGACCGCGGCAAATTGAGCTTTACCGCCCATTACAGCGGCCGGGCCAATACGCTCAAGGGACTTGATTGGATGTTCAAGCATGTGCCTGCACCGGACAAGCTGTTTATCGCTGGAGCGAGTGCCGGCGGATTCGGTTCGGCATTCTGGGCACCATATATAGCGGAGCATTATCCTGAGGCCAAGCTGTACCATTATGCGGATGGCGCCTATCTGTCGTCCCATCAGTGGCCGCATATTATTGATGAAGTATGGAAAGCCGACTTTCTCCGGCGGTACGGGTACGAGATTGAGGACGATATTATCGCTGCCGCTTTCCGGGCCAATCACCGGATGCTGCCGGAAGGAACGGTGCTGCTGCAGTCGAATACCGTATACGACAAAGTGCTGCCTTCCTATGAAGCCCTGCTTAATCAGCGGACGGAGGGGCTGGTCAGCGATGATCTGGAGATTACCAACGAATGGTCGCTTGGCATGCTGAACTCGGCACGCCGGCTGCAGGAAGAACTGCCGGAATATTACTTTTTTATCACGGATTATGGGGTAGGCAGCGGCAAGAAAAGACGCGGTACACCGCATACGCTGTCCCCTTACAAAGTGTTCTATTCCGCTCAGGAAAGCGGCGTCAAGCTAAGTCGCTGGCTGGGTGATATCGTCAATGAAGACAAGCGCTACTCGGTCGGCAAGGAATTCGTGGAATTCCCGGGACGCGAGTAGACAAGGGCTCCCCCGGGCCTGCATCAGACAGGGATACCGGGGGGACAAGCCCAAACGATTACCATTAACAGAAATGAGGAAAATCCATATGCTGCATGCTCTTGTCGCTATCGAAGCTTATCGTCATGCCGGTCCGCCGCTGCCGTTCAGTGCGCCGTGGCTGAACCATCTGATCTCGGCCGAGGAACGAATCGTAAATCTGGAGCGGGTTAATACACTCCAGGAACTGAATGAGGCGAATCCGGTACTGGATTATGTGGAGCGTACGCTGCGCATCCTGGATCAGCTGCGAGTGTCCTACTGGCTGCGTGATATTGTGGAAGAGACACTGATGTGGTCCGAGACGGCCAAGGGTGGTTCGGTACGCGACCGGATACGCTGGCAGGAACAGGGAATTAATCTGTTTGTACATAATGAAGGGTCGGCAGAGCTGTATATCCGTGCTGCTGCAGAGCCAAGCGATGACCGGACCCGGCTGGTCGCTGCGCTGATTCGCACGCACGGGCTGCTCGGACAGTATCTGCGCGGAGAGGTGCCTTTCCATGAGAATCAGGCGCTGACCGGGATGGTCGCCGAAGGTATACTGTCACCGGAAGAAATGAAAAGCACGCTGCTCGTGCTGAACCGCTGCGTCATTGAAGCGGTATCGACCGAGCTGTGGCAGCGTGTACGGGATGAACTGGTGCAGCTGATCCATGCGATTGCCTATGGAGAGCAGCCGGAAGGGGTGACGGTACAGGATCGTATTTTGCGCCTGCGCACCGGCAGCGCGGCCTACGGGGAGAATACGCTGGAACAGCTGGAGCAGCTGCGCCGCAAGGTGGATATCGATCAGGCATTTGCACAGCTCGCCGACCGTACATTCTGGTATGTGGAGGCCGCGCTGAAGGACTTTTCGATGGAAGAATTCTGTAAAATCTTCCTGCTGATCGGCAGCCAGACCGGAGAACAGGTACGTCATATCAGCTTTGAGCGCATGATGCACAGCATGTATTACGACTATCGGGGCACCAAGAAGATCAATCTGTACAAGAAGCGCATTATCGAGAAATATCTGGCCGATTGGGACTGGGATGCGCTGCGTTCCGGCCGACTGAATCTGTCCAGTCCGCATCTGGAATATGAGTTGGTGATGGAGCCGAATATTGCGGATACGGTGTTCTTTAACTTTGTCTTTTCTCCGGCAGCGGAGAAGCTGATCGAGTTCTGCATGGAGGCAGAGAAGTCGCCGCTGTATGAAAAGGCCGTGCTGTTGCTGTTCGACCTGTTCGATCTGCGCCGGGATGCCTATGACCGTTTCCACAATGAAGACAGCTATCTGGAGACGATGAACCAGACGATTGATTACAAAAAGCTGCTGCTGCGCGATGTGGTCGGCAAAACTGTACTCGATATCGGTCCGGGCGGCGGCGTCATGCTGGATCTGCTCGAAGCGGAAATGCCGGAAATACGTGCGATCGGCATCGACATTTCCGAGAATGTGATCGAGTCGCTGAACCGCAAAAAGCAGCGGGAAGGTCATCGCTGGGAAGTGGTCAAGGGCGATGCACTGGCGCTGCAGGAATATGTTACTCCAGGCAGTGTGGATACGATTCTGTTCTCTTCAATTCTGCATGAGCTGTATTCATATGTTCCGTTCAACGGCCGCAAATTCAATCTGGAGACGGTGGCGGCGGCACTGCGCAGCGCCTTTGAGGTGCTGTCGATCGGCGGCCGGATCATTATCCGGGATGGCATTATGACCGAGCCGACTGTACAGCAGCGCAAGATTACTTTCCTGGAAGAAGGAGGAATGGCGGCACTGGAGCGGTATGCCGCAGACTTCGAGGGCCGGGAGATCCGATATGAGATCATCGGGGAGCAGCAGGTGATGATGCCGGTCAATGATGCGATGGAATTCCTGTACACGTATACGTGGGGAGAGGAAGCATATGTGCATGAAGTGCAGGAGCAGTTTGGCTATATGACGCCTACGCAGTATCGTACGCTGATCCATGAGACACTTGGGGAACAGGCCAATATAGTGCATATGGAAGCTTTTCTGCAGGAAGGGTATACCGAAGCACTGCGCCACCGGATACGGCTGCAAGATGAGTGGGATGAAGAGGTACGCCTGCCGGACAGCACCTGTATTATTGTGATCGAGAAGATGCAGGTATAGGATAGGGCCGGAGACAGCGGGGGGTAACAGCCATGCGCAGTATGCTATTCAGAAGTACAGAAGTATAGCAGGCAGGATGGTTGCATAAAGTCAGGATTGCAGCAGAGACGGGAAGATACAGTATATTCGAGTTGCAGTTGATTAGGCTCCATATCTCTCATACAAGCATCACGGTGAAAAGTAAATGCATCACAAAACGCGTTACGGATGTCTCATATCATAAGATGTATCATAGGACGCATCACATCATAAGACATATGACAAGACGCATCACAAAAAAAGCGATCCGCACAGTTTCGGCTGTGTGGATCGCTTTTCATTTTATATCCGCTCATGCGGGCATATCATGTACCCGGGTCGCTTGAAGAGCACCATGTTATCATCGGCATTCATGTACAAACCAAACGAACGGATGAACAGCCATTCAGCCTTTGGTATCTTCGCTGGCCGCATCGTCCTCATTCTTCGGAAGCTCGTTATCCCTCGGGAGCTCATTCTCGATCAGGCGCTTCTGCACTTCGTCCGCACCTGCATCCGGATAGGAATCTTCACGGAACAGGCCAAACTTGGCATCCGTGTCCCGTTCGGTCACCAGATTGTCTTCACTGTGGTCCTGCTTGTATTCGGTCATCAGGAATTCCTCCTTTTTTAGCGGTCGCGGCGTTCAAAACGGTCCGGATCATCTTCACCGGTGGAACCGTTGCGCAGATCGGTACCGTGTGCATCCTGGTCGTACGAAGAAGGCACGGACGGGTCTTCCGGCGTCTCGCCGCCATTCAGCTCATCTGCATCCGGGATATCCGGCAGTGGGCCATCGTCGACCATCGAATCATTTTGCGCATTATCCATAATGCCCTGATCCACGACATTGGTGCCGGTGTCCAGCTCTTCGGCATTTGTATCAAGATCAATCGTATGACGGTGCAGGTCGATATCTTCCGAAGACAGGCGAGGGTCCAGATCCTTTACGGCAGTATGTTCACTGACTACCGGCTGAATGCCTTCTTCATCCCGTACCGTCGGATTGATCAGATCCAGATCATCCGCCGGGATGCTTTGCAGCTCTTCTTCGTCCCGCGCAGTTACCGGGTCGATTGTGCGATAGCGGTTGTATTCCTGTGCGGCAGCGTCCCTGTTATTATCAAATTCATTACTCATATGAATCATCTCCTTGGTCGGTATGGACGGTTATAGCGGTGGTCCATTTATTTTAAAAGTCGTATGTGTAGTAGGTCTTACTCGTTCTTACCCTAAATTGTACGGGATGACATCTTTCTTGCTAAATTCAAGCTGAAGGCAGGGTTGGTTGGATGGGAGACCTCTGCGAAAAGGGATTGTCCTTCCTGCCTCCGGTTAAGATCGGATATTTGGAATCACCGCTGTTCGCGGTAAATATTCGATCTTAAATGTCGGCCTGCAGAACAATTCCCTTTTCTCCGCTCTGTGCAATCAACGGAAGCGGCTGCGTCGATCCTCATTCTTAACAGTTCTCGCAGGTAACTTTCCATTTTCTTTAAAAGGTATAACACAAAAATCCCTTCAAGGCACCAGAGAAACAGTCAGCACGGAGCGGAGGGAAGGGAATTATCCTGCAAACCGACATTTAAGCACCGGATATGTACCGCGGCAGCGGTGATTCAGACATATCCGGTGCTTAACCGGAGGTCAGCAGGATAATCCCTTCCCGCAGCGCTGTTCCTCAGCGAGCATGGCGAACAGAATGAACATGGGCGAACATGGCCATCCCCCCAAGCTCATTTGGACTTTCCCTCCATCCAGAGTAAAATGAACGATATAGTCGCGTTTATAGTGCCAAACGCTGATATGATCGCGTTTATAATGCCAAACGCTGATATGATCGCGTTTATAATGCCAAACGCTGTAACGAAAGGATGTGTCTGCCTGGATGGAGTTTCCATGGAAAAGAAATCTCATTGTACTATGGCTCGGCGTATTTTTTTGCAGTACGGCGTATTCCATCTCGATTCCGTTCCTGCCGATTTTTCTGGAGACGGAGCTGGGCGTCACGAATCATCTGGAAATCTGGTCGGGAGTTGCGTTTGGGATTACCTTTCTGGCGAGCGCACTAATCTCGCCGTTCTGGGGATCGCTATCGGACAAGTATGGACGAAAACCGATGCTGATCCGCTCGGGCTTCAGTCTGGCGGTGCTGTATCTGGTCAGTTACTTTGTGACCGATCCTTATGTGTTCCTCGCCGTGCGTCTGTGCCAGGGATTGCTCGCAGGATTTGTACCGGCATCGATTGCACTTGTCGGAACAAATACACCGGAGCACAAGACCGGCTATGCGCTGGGCGTGATGGCGACGTCCGGAGCGACAGGGACGATTATCGGGCCGCTGATCGGCGGGGTGGTCAGTTATTATTTTGGCAACCGCAATGCCTTTTTGTTCTCGGCGCTGATTGTACTGATCGCGGCGCTGATTGCGACGATCTGGGCCAAGGAACATAACTTTAACCGGTCGGCCCAGCGGTCGCATGTGCTGGATGATATCAAGCAGGCCGCGTCCAACCGGCTGTTCATGTCACTGCTGCTGCTGACCGGTGTAGCCAACTTCTCGGTCATGATTCTGGAACCGCTGATTACGATCTATGTCAAAAGTATGGGCGTGTCGACAGGTAACGCCTCACTCAGTGCCGGTATCGTCTTCTCGGCCGTCGGCATCGCTACGCTGATCATGGCGCCGCGCTGGGGACGAATCGGCAGCCGGATCGGATTTGGCAAAGTACTGCTGATCGGTCTGCTCGGCAGTGGGGTCGGCAATATGCTGCAGTTTTTCTTTACCGATATCTGGGGATTCGGTGCGCTGCGGTTCGGATACGGGTTGTTTTTTGCGGCGGTGCTGCCGTCGATTAATGCGATGATCGTCCGGGTAACACCGGCAGATTTCCGCGGTCGGGCATTTGGGCTGAATCAGTCGGCTTCCCAGATTGCCACGATGGCAGGTCCGATCATGGGCGGACTGCTGGGCGCATGGCTCGATATCCGGTTTGTCTTCATTATTAACGGACTGCTGCTGCTCGTATGCGCTTTTATGGTAACGCGGCGCAGCTGGGAGCTGCCTGCTCATCCGGCGGCCGAACCGGTTGCCAAAGTACGTACCGACCAGCCATAATGGAGGGTACATAAAACGTACATGCATTTGTACAAGGACAGCCTGTACAGGGGCTGAAGCAATGGAGGCATACAAAAGATATGGCAAAGTCAAAATATTATGTAGTATGGGAAGGCCACAAGCCGGGTGTATATACCTCATGGTCGGAATGCCAGAAGCAGACGAGCGGATACAAGGATGCCAAATACAAATCTTATGAATCCCGCACCGACGCGGACAAGGCCTACAGTGAAGGCTGGAAAAAGCACTGGGGACAGGGTAAATCCGGCGGTACAGGCGGCTCGTCATCCGGCAGCTCCAAGGCAGGACGCTATGGTGGGCGTACAGCGGCTGCGACCAATATCCCGATGGACCAGATTGATTACGACAGCATCTCGGTTGATGTCGGCACACGGGGGAACCCGGGACCGGTTGAATATAAAGGGGTGGATACACGCACCGGGCAGGTGCTTTTCACCTGCGGTCCGATCGCCAAGGGAACCAACAATATGGGAGAATTCCTGGCGATTGTGCATGCGCTCGCCTACCTGAAGCGCCAGGGCAGCAGCAAAACGGTCTACAGCGATTCCGAGAATGCCCTCAAATGGGTCCGGCAGAAAAAGGCAGCCTCGACACTCGTACGCGATGCTTCCACCGCCGAGATCTGGGAACTGGTGGACCGTGCAGAACAGTGGCTGCGTACCAACACGTACAGCAACAAACTGCTCAAATGGGAGACCCGCAGCTGGGGCGAGATCAAAGCCGACTACGGGCGGAAGTGATTCTTTTACGAAGCGAGCCGTTCATATTCGGTGTCGAACAATAAGCAGTACCGATAAGTCGCATCAAAAAGCCGTAAACGATGAGTATGCATTCATCGCTTACGGCTTTTATACATTTACAAAAGGATATTGCAGCAGAAGGATAATGCAAAAACATCCGGTCAGCGCTGTGCCGACCGGATGAATCTATATAGGGCCTGCTTATTTACCTTCATCCTGATCTTCCTCGCGGGCCAGTGCCGCATCGGACTGAATGTCCTCGGGATCAGCCTGGGGATGTTTGCCGGCATCTTCTTCATCGGCGATGCTCTCATATTCCCGCGGGTCCATCCGCTCCGGATGAATTACGGCAAGCTCTGCATCTCTGGGCAATTCCACTTCGGTCTCTTCCCCAGCCAGCTGTGAATCCTCATCATCGATCAGTGAATTTCTTGTTTTCCAGAATACATCATCATAGTGTTTGTTGTCCGTCATACTCATCATCTCCTTCGGAATAGTGTTCCAGAGGAAATCGGTCCCCTTATGGGAGCTTACCCTTGTTGCCGCCGGGCCAAACACCGCTAGCCGTGACCAGCTGTGTAGACAGCAGGGAGGGGAGGGCTGTTTTTGGCGAGAAGCAGCGGGTATTGGCGCAACTTACGCTGGCATACTTTTCATGATCCGTATGAATTTTACTGATTCTTCCGTAATTTATGTGTCTCAGAAATGCGTGAACAAGTATAATAGTAGTTATGAGATTCCGCTATATAAGGTACAATAGGGAAATATACATATTTATCATAATTAAGTTCGTTCTGCTAACAATGAAGTATATTGGTATGACCAGGAAAGTATATGAATAATGAGGTGCACTATGAAGATCATGCCCAAAGCCTTAATTCTATTCCTACTCTTCATTATCATGGCGATGCTAGGGCTGTCTTTGTCTGCGAATGCCAGACAAGACCAGAAGTTCCAGCGTATCGATTATTGGCAGGTTCGCTGGCAGGCACAGAACAGCTTTACCTCCAAGCCCTGGAATGATGACCAGAACAGCTACTGGACATCTTCTCAGCTGATGAAGGACGGCAAGCCGGTGAACAGCTCTTCCGCATGGATACGGATTCCACTGCCGGAGCTGAACTGGAACACCTCCGGTCTGCTGATCCGGGAGCTGCAGGGCAAGCATGTCATCGTCTATCTCGATGATAACAAAATCTATGAATCACGGCGTGGATACGCCTATGAACAGAACCAGCTGCTGCTGCCCCTGAACCGGCAGGATTCCTACAAGATGATCTATATCTGGGTCGAGTCGGCGCGCGAGAAGATTGGCCTGACCAACGGCATCCTGATCGGGGATTACCAGGAGATTCTGACCACCTATGTCAGTTCGGATCTGGTAGATGTGGTTATTGGATTTTCATTTATTTTTGTGGCGTTTATTATGGCGTTTTGTTCGGTCTTTCTGGCGGGACGTTCCCGCAGGATGTGGGTCAGTCTCTGCATTGTGATTCTGGCTCTGGGCAGCGTGATTGTGACATACTCGCCGTTTTTGTTTACCTTTTATCCGGCCGGGGACAGACTGTATGCGCTTGGATTTGATATCAGCCTGTTCGTGCTGGTACCGGCATTTTATGAATTTTTCGAAAGTGTATTCGGCAGGGGCTACCGGGGGATGATTCACAAGCTGAAGCGGATGCAGTATTTCTATTCCGGATTCTGCGTGCTGGCTCTGATCGCCAATGTGCTGACCCATGATCGGTATTTCAAAATCTACTATGTCATCTCGGTGCTTGTTCTCGGGTTGTTCATACTGGTAGGGTTGATCCTGTTCATGATCCTGGCGATCCGCTATGCGCTGCAGAAGAACCGGGCAGCGATTATTTTTGCAGCCGGGTTTACGACTTTTGCCCTGATTACCGCCAGCGAACTGATCTGGTTCTATCTGGAAGACGGGGATTACAAGCTGATGCTGTGGAAATGGGGCGTGATCTTCTTCGTCATCTCACTCATCGCCATTATGGGCAGGGTGTTCGCGGAGAACCAGCGGCAGGTGCTGCAGTATTCCCAGCAGCTGGAGCTGTTCAATAATGAACTGCAGCGCTCCGAGAAGATGGACATGATCAGCGAACTGGCTGCTTCGGTAGCGCATGAAGTGCGTAATCCGCTGCAGGTGACTCGCGGCTTCCTGCAGCTGACTCAGATGAATACGGACGACAAGGGCCGGGAACATCTGAAAATGGCGCTGGATGAACTGGATCGCGCCGCCAACATCATTACGGACTTTCTCACCTTTGCCAAACCGCAGTTCGAGAAGACCGAGACGCTTAATCTATATGAGGAATTCCAGCATATCGAGAATATTATGCGTCCGCTGGCCAGTCTGCAGGGCAGTGTACTGCAGATCCAGGTGCCGCAGCATCTGCTGATCCGGGGCAATTCTTCCAAGTTCAAGCAGGCTTGCATCAATATTATCAAGAACAGTATTGAAGCGGTACAAAAGGACGGCTACGTCAGGGTATGGACGCTTGAGCATGAGAATCATATTGAGCTGCATATCAAGGATAACGGCTCCGGTATGGATGAAGAAGAGCTGGCACGGCTGGGGGAACCGTATTTCTCCAACAAGACCAAGGGAACCGGGCTTGGCCTGATGGTCACCTTCCGCATTATTGAAGCGATGGATGGCACTCTCGAATTTTGCAGTACAAAAGGTGAAGGCACTGAAGCCATTCTGACCTTTCCGATCGCGGCACGCAGCTGATGCGTGCCGTCGTCGGGAAAGTCAGGGTGGCTTTTTTGCATATTTGCTGGCAGAACGGTTCAAACACAGCAGAATATTGAAAGGGTATAGCAGAATAGTGAAATAAAAAATATAAAGAAAACGCTTACAATAAAAGGGTAAACCATGCAGCTGCCTGCTGGCCCATTTTACACCTGACTCCATGAGCCAGAGCACAAAGGAGGAATCATTCATTGGATACCGCAAAATCAATCCCTGCCGTGCGTGTCAAGCGTTCCCGGCGCAAGCAGTTTCACAATAGCCGTGTACTCTTGCTGATGTGCTGTCCGGCCGTTATTTTTTTCTGTATATTTGCATATTTACCAATGCCCGGCCTGTATCTGGCATTCGTCAAATACAACTATACAGACGGTATTTTCGGCAGTCCCTTTGTCGGGTGGGATAACTTCAAGTTCCTCATTATGACCGGTGACCTGTGGCGGCTGACCTTTAACACGATTGCGTATAATCTGGCGTTTATCCTGCTTGGCAATATCGCGCAGATTACGGTGGCGATCCTGCTGAATGAAATTCGCAAGAAATGGTTCAAAAAAGTATCACAGACCCTCATGTTTCTCCCTTATTTTATCTCGGCCGTACTGGTTGGATTGCTGGCCTATAATATCCTCAGCTATGACTACGGTCTGCTGAACGGTATCCTCGGAGCGCTCGGCATGGACCCGGTCAAAGCCTACTCGGAGCCGCATCTGTGGCCATTTATCATTATTATTACCTACCTCTGGCAGACGACAGGGTACGGTTCGATCATCTACTTTGCCGCTATTATGGGGCTGGATACGGAGATTGTGGAAGCGGCGGAGATTGACGGGGCCAACGCATTTCAGCGGATTATCCATATCGTTATTCCGTGGCTCAAGCCCACTTTCATTATTCTGCTGCTGTTCTCGCTCGGCGGCATCCTCAAAGGCAATTTTGGATTATTCTTTAACCTGGTCGGTGCCAATAACACGGCATTGTACGCCAGCACGGACATTATCGAGACTTATGTATTCCGCTCGCTGATGACCAACTTTAACTTCTCGATGGGCAGCGCGGTCAGTCTGTATCAGTCGATCTTCGGCTTTATCGTTGTCCTGACAGCCAACTGGATCGTCAAAAAAGTTTCCCCGGAAAACTCATTATTCTAGGAGGTGCACAGCGATGGATATCAACAGCAAAATGGATCTGATCGGCAGTAATCCTCCGCGGCCTGCACGCATCCGCCAGGATAAGAGTGAAATTATTGTCCGCTGGGTTGGTTATATCGTCATCAGCCTGTTTGCCGTCTCCTGTCTGCTGCCCTTTCTGCTTATTCTGGGCACGTCCTTTACGAGCGAGAGTGCGGTCAAGCAGCATGGATTTAATATCTGGCCGCATGAATTCAGTACTTTTGCCTATCAGATTGTGTTCGAGAATCCCAAGCTGATTATCGGTTCGTATCTGGTCACGATGGGCATCACGATTGTCGGTACGATTGTGGGATTATTTATCGTAGCAATGACCGGGTATGCGCTGCAGCGCCCGGATTTCTCCTACCGGAACGGAATTTCGTTTTTTATTTACTTTACGACCCTGTTCTCTGGTGGGCTGGTACCGTTCTATCTGCTGATTACCCAGTATCTGGATCTCAAGGACAACTATCTGGCGGTGCTGCTGCCGGGATTGCTGACCCCATTTCTGATTATTATGATGAAAAGCTTTGTCCGTTCCATTCCGCATGCGATTACCGAATCGGCCAAAATCGACGGAGCAGGTGATTTTACGATCTTCCTGCGCCTGATCCTGCCAATGTCCACACCTGCGCTGGCGACGATCGGTCTGTTTATCGCACTCGGCTACTGGAACGAATGGTATCATGCGATGCTGTTTCTGTCGCCGGATATGGATTATCGTCCGCTGCAGCTGTTCCTGTACAATGTCGTCACCAGCGCCGACTTTATCCGCAATTCGGCGGCTTCCTCCAATGTGGCGATGAGCGATGTACCGCTGGAGACGATGAAGATGGCAACCGCAGTAGTCGCGACCGGCCCGGTCATTTTGTTTTACCCGTTTGTACAACGTTACTTTATCAAAGGAATCACGGTTGGTGCGGTCAAGGGTTGAATGGATGCTCATCATCTCATTTTGGTAACGATTCTAAAGGGGGCCAATATATGTGGAAATTTCGTAAGTTGATCTCGGCACTGCTGGTGGCTGTTATCGTATTATCGCTGACTGCCTGCGGCGGCAGCAAATCCGGCGCCGGAGACGACAAATCGCAGTTCGTAACCGTCACCTTCGTCGCACTGGGTGACAAGCCCAAAAACGGACAGTTTGAAAAAGTAATGGAAAAGGTCAATGCGATTATGAAACAGAAGATCAACGCCGAAGTGAAGTGGAAATGGGTGGAGTGGGCCGACTGGCAGACCAAGTACAATCTGCTGCTCGCTTCCGGCGAGCCGGTTGATCTGATTACGATCGGTACGGACTGGCTGGATACCTGGTCCAATGCGCAGCGCGGCGCTTTTATGCCGCTGGATGATCTGCTGCCCAAATATGCACCGGAAACATGGAAGTCGATCCCGGCCGAAGATTGGGATCAGAGCAAATATAATGGCAAAATCGTCCTCATTCCCGAAAATGATTACACCCAGTGGATCAACCACGGCTTCTTCTATCGCGGTGACTGGGCCAAGCAGGCAGGCATCACCGAGCCGATCAAAGATTGGGATACAATCGGCAAATACCTGCAGTGGATCAAGGACAACAAACCTGGCGTGATTCCATGGGATGCACAGTCCAGCACCAGCATTTTTGGCGGCTGGGTACAGGCGCATACTCCATATCTGGAACTGCCGATCTCGACCGGTTATCTGCCGGTATTCAATACCAAATCGTATGATGATCGCTATACCGTGGTCAGTCCGGTCTTCGAGGATACGTTCCTTGACTTTGCCACCACGATGAAGCAGTGGGCGGATAAAGGCTACTGGCGCGAAGATGTACTGAACAACAAAAATGATACCCGTGTTGCGCTGCAGGCCGGTCAGACCGGTATGGATCAGCATCATACCCAGACGTTCTCCGGTCTGCGTGTACAGATGGACAAAAAACAGCCGGGATCGGAGCTGCAAATGTTCCCGTTCTCCCGCCAGAGCGGCAATCTGGTGGAAATGCCGATTACCCACGGCGGCGTATCCCTGGGCGCCCACAGCAAAAATCCGGAGCGTGCCCTGATGGCTTATGATCTGATGCGTAACGACAAGGAAATCTACCAGCTGATCAACTACGGCATGGAAGGGGTACAATACGAGATCAAGGATGGCAAGCGTGTGCTGCCAGCGAATTATAACGAGACCAATGATGCGTTCTATTCGGACTTCTGGGCCGGTCGGATGGACAAATTCGAGATTCCGAGCGATACCACATGGGACAAAATCGATACTCTGTACAGCGAATACGACAAAATCAAAAAGCCGTATCCATATGGACAATTCGTATTTGACAAAACCGCAGTCGAATCCGAGCTAACCGCCATTTCCCAGGTGACCGCAGAGATGGGGCCGGCGATCACCTACGGCAAAGCCGGTGATCCGGCGCAGGCAGTGCAGGATTTCCGCGACAAGCTGAAAGTGGCCGGTTATGACAAGGTTATGGCCGAACTGCAGCGCCAGCTGGATGCCTACAAAACGCAGATTGAAGCTGCGGGTACGAAATGATCTTTGACCGGGTCTGGAACTACATTTCGATTAAAGATGCAAAGTGACAGTCAGCAAGCCTGTTCAACAGTGTTACCATGTTGTCATTCAGTCTGAAAAGCAGTAAATACAATTTTTCGGAGAAAGACAGGGATCTGTATACAAAAAAAACAAAAACCTGAACCGGACGGCAAGTACATTGCTGTTCGGTTCAGGTTTTTTTGCGATGCATCCGGCTATGGAAATAACCTATCCCTCCATGGCCATTATCTATCAGTCAACAGACAGCATGAACATGCGTAAGCCTCAAATAACAGAGTTTACGCGTGCAGCACCGAAGAGGAAGAGGCATGATGCGCGGAGTCACGCAGCAGCGGCCGGGTCTGCACATGCACCACCTGATACGGCTGATCGGGATAACGAATCCGGGTGAGCAGCATCTCTGCGGCCTTGATTCCCATTTCACTGCTGTAAATATGCACGGTCGTCAGATGCGGTTCGACGATTCTCGATTCGGTAGCGTTATCAAAACCGGTCACGCCAATCTCTTCGGGAATGGACAGTCCTTTGGATTTGAGCGCTTTCATTAGACGGACGGCGATAAAATCATTGGCACATACAAAGGCATCCGGCAGTTCATCCAGCTGCTCCAGCCGCTTTTCCATCCAGTCCGTCTCGAACAGGAAAAAGCGGTCTTCGTCGAGGATCGAGAGAGAGGGGGATACCGGAATGCCATTTTCCAGCAGGGCACGGTTATAACCCATCCACCGCTCGCCAAAGCTTTTGCAATGTCTGTAATCGCCGACAAAGCCAATCCGATGGTACCCGTTATCCAGCAAATTTCGGGTCAGGTGGTAGATACTGTGCTCATTTTCCATCAGCAGAATATCTGCCTGGAAGCTGGAAAAGTCGATATCAAATGCGCAATCTACAAAGATCACCGGGATCTTCAAGCTGGTCAGCAGCTCGCTGTATTCCCGGTCAAACAGCTCAATACATACAATGCCATCCACCGCAGCCGCGTCAAAGTTATTCGGCAGCCGCCTGGCAGCACGTTCATCTTCCCGCACGATATGGATGGACAGATTATAGCCTTCCGCACTGATCCGCTTCTCCAGTCCGCTGATGACCGGCGAACCAAAGTGCGAGCTATCCGGCATATTGGTCGTCAGCAGGGCGATATTGCCGGTCTTGCGCGGAATCAGACCCTCGCTCTCCATATAGGCAAACTGTTTGTATTTGAGTTCAATGGCTTTGCGGATGACTTTACTGCGAGTCTCATCCGGGATGCCTTCATTTCCGTTCAGTGCTTTGGAAGCGGTATTGCGCGAGATACCGAGAGCATCGGCAATATGCTGAATCGTTACTTTTTCCTTGGTCATGGATGCAATCCACCTTTATGCTGTCGGATTTGCAGTCCTGTCGGACAGGACAGGTGCAGGGCAGCCTGATAATGCTGCATATACCTAAAATATAAAGGAGATGAGACGTAAAAGCAATCGCAAGTGTGCAAATGTAATATTATATTTGTGCAAAAACAAACATTGTTCTAAATAAATGCACTATTTTTGTTTACAAAATATATTGACATATGAACAAACAGTCGTTTAAATTGTAAAGGAACAGGCTTACAAATGAAAATGTAAGCACTTACTTTTTACGCGGTCAACCAGCTGACCGGTACAACCGGCAAGCAAAAGCAGGGAAATAGCGAAACGGAGGGACGATTATGGAAGGTTCAGCCAAAGCCGGCAGACGCAGTGCCCATTCTGCAGATATGCAGAAGCAGCGGATCAGCCGTACACGCTGGGGGCAGATCAAGAAAAACAGCTTTTTGTATATCCTGCTGGCCCCGGCGCTGATCTTGACGCTGCTGTTCAAGTATGTGCCGATGTATGGGGCGATTATCGCCTTTAAGGATTTTAGCCCGATCCGGGGCATCATGAACAGTGACTGGGTGGGGTTCAAGCATTTCGAGAAATTTCTGACTTCACCCAATTTTGAAGTGATTTTTATGAATACGCTCAAATTGAGCGCGTTCGGTCTGATATGTGGATTTCCGATCCCGATTCTGCTGGCACTTATGCTGAATCAGGTCCGCCGTAAAGGAATCAAGAAAAATATCCAGCTGTTCCTGTATGCGCCCAATTTTGTATCGGTCATTGTTATCGCCGGAATGCTGTTTATTTTCCTGTCACCTACCGGGCCGATCAATCAGATTGTCAGCTGGATCAGTGGTCAGCCGCTGATGTTTATGACCGATCCGGAATATTTTCGCTGGGTGTATATTTTGTCGGATATCTGGGCAACCGCCGGCTGGGCTTCGATTATCTACGTAGCGGCCCTCGCCAATGTGGACCCGGAGCTGCATAATGCAGCCAGTCTGGATGGAGCGAGCCTGCTGCGGCGAATCTGGCATATCGATCTGCCGACGATCAAGCCGATTATGGCGATTGTATTCATCCTGGCGGCGGGAGGTATTATGTCGATCGGTTTTGAAAAGGCTTACCTGCTGCAGACCTCGATGAATTTGCCTTCGTCGGAGATCATTGCCACCTATGTATACAAAATTGGTCTGCAGTCCGGGGATTATGCGTATTCGGCTGCTGTCGGACTGTTCAACTCACTTATTAATGTCATTTTGCTGCTTGGTGTGAATTTTATCGTCAAGAAACTTAATGACAATCAGGGATTGTACTAAACAGCGCGTGGTGCAAAGCAAGCAGCGCATGATGTAAAGAAAGGACTGAACTGCATGGTTGTCAAAAACTCTCCGTTTGACCGTTTCCTGCTGGTGCTGAACGGGCTGTTTCTCGGTCTGGGTGTACTGATCGTTGTGATTCCGTTTGGCTATATTATCGTGGCTTCATTTATGGACCCGACCGTTCTGCTGAACCGCGGGCTTTCTTTCCAGCCGGCGGACTGGAGCCTGGAAGGTTACCGCAAAATAATGGGCAATGAAGCGATGATTCGCGGCTTTTTCAACTCCGTACTGTATGCGACTGGCTTCTCGATTATTACGGTGCTCGTATCGATCTGTGCCGGATATGCACTGGCAGAAGATTCGCTTGTCGGACGGAAATGGTTTATGACCCTGTTTATTGTGACACTGTTTTTCGGCGGCGGTCTGATTCCGACGTATCTGCTCGTACGGCAGCTGGATATGCTGAATACGCCGTGGGCGCTTATTATTCCGGGTGCGATCAATGTATGGAATATTATTCTGGCCCGTACGTTTTTCAAAGGTATCTCCAGGGAACTGAAGGAAGCTGCCAATGTGGACGGAGCGACGGAATGGACCATTTTCACCCGGATTGTCGTTCCGTTATCCAAGCCGATCATGTTTGTGCTGGCGCTGTATGCTTTTGTCGGGCAGTGGAATTCCTACTTTGATGCGATGATCTATCTGGATGATCCCAAGCTGTTCCCGCTGCAGCTCGTACTGCGCTCCATCCTGATCCAGAATCAGGCGGCCCCGGGCATGATTGGCGACCAGCAGGCGATGGCCGAACTGAAGCGTCTATCCGAGATGATCAAATATTCCTCTATCGTCATCTCCAGTCTGCCGCTGATCGTGATGTATCCGTTCTTCCAGAAATATTTTGAAAAAGGCGTCATGGTCGGTTCACTCAAATAAATTCAGGCTGACTCTGCTGTTCCGTATTTCGGTCCATATCCGATTTTAATAACAGCGGTTCTCCAATCCGGCAGAAGATCGCTCGCTGATCAAGCCGGAACATATGATTCGGGAGGGAATATAATGCGTAAAATCATCGGTCATTCAAAGGTACGCAAGGCGGCGGCCGCGTCTGCTTTATCCATCATGCTGCTGGCAACAACAGGCTGCGGAGACGGGGGCAATGAACCGCAAAAAACAGCAGATGGCAAGCCCATTTTGCATATTATGACATCCAGTTCACCGCTGGCCCCGGCAGATCCCAATGACAAGCTGATCCTGCAAAGGCTGGAACAGAAAACCGGCGTTCATGTGGAATGGAAAAGTTACACCACAGATGTATTCGCGGAGAAGCGCAATCTGGCGGTCGCGAGTGGCGATCTGCCCGATGCAATCTTCGCGGCGGAATACAGCGATTATGATCTGCTCCAGCTGGCCAAAGATGGAGCGATCGTGCCGCTCGAAGACATGATCGATCAGTATATGCCCAATTTCAAAAAAGTGCTGACCGAACGGCCGGAATACAAGGCGATGATCACTGCGCCGGACGGACATATTTATTCCTTTCCATGGATCGAAGAGCTGGGCACGGACAAGGAACGCATTCAATCCGTCGATGATATGCCCTGGATCAATGTAAAATGGCTCAAAAAGCTGGGTCTGTCCATGCCGACAACGACCGATGAACTCAAGCAGGTACTGACGGCGTTCAAGACGCAGGACCCGAACGGCAACGGCAAGGCTGATGAGATACCATTGTCCTTTATCGACAAGCCGGGCGGAGAGAATCTGACCTTTCTGTTCGCTTCCTTTGGCCTCGGGGACAATCCCGATCATACGGTCGTGACCAATGACGGCAAAGTACTGTTCACCGGCAATCAGGAGGGCTACCGGGAAGCGGTCAAGTATGTGCATGATCTGTACAGCAGCGGACTGATTGATATTGAATCGTTCCAGCAGGACTGGAACACCTATCTTGCCAAAGGCAAGGATCAGCGCTACGGGCTGTATTTTACCTGGGACAAAGCGAATATTACCGGTATGAACGAGGATTATGAGCTGATGCCGCCGCTGGCCGGACCGGACGGAGAGGTCAATGTCACCCGCAACAATGCACTCGGTTTTATGCGGGGCAGCATGGTTGTCATGAGCAGCAACCAGCAGCTGGAACAGACCGCCAAATGGGTCGACCAGATGTATGACCCGCTGCAGTCTGTTCAGAATAACTGGGGAACCTACGGTGATACGAACCAGCAGAATATTTTCAAATACGATGAATCCAAAAAGATGCTGAAGCATCTGCCCCTGGAAGGTTCGGCGCCGGTAGAGGTGCGCCAGAAGACGAGCGTGGGCGGTCCGCTGGCCGTGCTGAGTGATTACTTTGGCAAATATACAACGATGCCGGATGATGCCAAGTGGCGGATGGATCTGATGAAAAAGGTACTCGTACCGCATATGAAGGCAGAGCACACGTATCCGAATGTATTTTTCAGCATCGAGGAATTGGATCGGCTGTCGACGATTGAAGCGGATCTGTTCCCGTACATGCTGCGCAAGCGGACCGAATGGTACCAGAATGGACAGGCAGATCAGGAATGGACAGCTTATCTGCAGGAGCTGGATCGGCTCGGTCTGCAGGAATGGCTGAAGATCAGGCAGGACGGTTACGACCGCAGTAAGCAGCAGATGGCTGAACAGACGACAGGAGGCTAATCCAATGTCATTACAATTAAAACCCGATTACCGGGGAGCCTACCATTTCTCCCCATCACGCTGCTGGATGAACGATCCGAACGGAATGGTATATCTGGATGGGGAATATCATTTATTTTTCCAGCATCATCCGTTTGGCGAGACCTGGGGACCGATGCACTGGGGACATGCGATCACCCGCGATCTGGTGCACTGGGAGGAGCTTCCGATTGCGCTGGAACCGGATGAGCATGGGACGATTTTCTCGGGCAGTGCGGTCGTGGACTGGCACAATACGACCGGGTTTTTCCCGGGAGAACCAGGGCTAGTCGCCATCTTCACCCATCATGACGAACAGCCGGATCATCCGGCACGGCAGAGTCAGAGTCTGGCTTACAGTCATGATCGCGGCAGAACCTGGCACAAGTATGAAGGCAATCCGGTGCTGAAAGGGGGAGAACAGCCTGATTTCCGCGATCCCAAAGTATTCTGGCATGAAGCGTGCAGCCGGTGGGTAATGGTGCTCGCCTGTGGTCAGACGATTGCCCTGTATCATTCTCCTGATCTGAAGAACTGGACGGAAAGCAGTATATTTGGAGCAGACATTGGCTGTCATGATGGAGTATGGGAATGTCCGGATCTGTTCGAACTGCCTGTACAGGATGCACCGGGACTTAGCCGCTGGGTGATGCTGGTCAGCATCGGCGATGACGGCAAAGGGCGGGAAGGATCGCGTACCCAGTATTTTACCGGGCATTTTGACGGAAATGTCTTCCTGCCGGACGAAGCTTCACGGCAGGTACGCTGGCTGGATCATGGACGTGATAATTATGCCGGAGTGAGCTGGTCGGATATTCCGCAGCAGGATGGACGCAGATTGTACCTCGGCTGGATGAGCAACTGGCGGTACGCCAATGTGACGCCGACCGGCAGCTGGAGAGGAGCGATGACGATCGCCCGCGAGCTGCTGCTGGAGATGACGAATACAGGAACGCAGCTGCGGCAGCTTCCGGTCACTGAACTGCAATCCGCGCGCCGGCCGGTACTGATCCTGGAACAGGCACCGCTGGAGCAGGTGCAGCAGGCGATGCAGGCACTGCGGCTGGACAGTTATGAATTGCTGGTTCAGGCAGATCGGGACGTATCGTTTGAGCTGCAGGTACGTATCGGTGCATCATGCTGTACACGCATCGGTGTGGATGCGAGAACGGATGAGCTGTATATAGACCGGACCGCCTCCGGGCAAAGTGCCTTTCACGAGCATTTTGCGGATCGGCATCACGCGCCGCTTTACCCGATTCAGGGCAAGCGGGAGCTGCGGATTTTGGTGGATCGTGCATCGGTCGAGGTATTTGCCGATCAGGGGCGTACGGTAATGACAGATCTTATTTTCCCGGAACCGGATGCCGACCGGCTGATGCTGACTGCAGCGGATGGAGATACCGAGCTGTACACTATAGAAGTATATGATTTGTCCGGCAGGGAAGAGTAAATGTATCTCAAATCCGTTCATCAGGAGGAATGAAGATGCCATCCCGATTATCCAGATTTACGGCGGTCACGCTTGTACTGCTGTTGGCAGGAGACGCATATACTCCTGCCCGCAGTATGGAGGCCGCCGGGCAAGCTGCCAGTAGACCACCTGTAGAGGAGAACAACATGAAGGAAAAGGACACCGATGACAACAGCGCAGACACAACAACCGGCACACCGATCGTCTGGAACAGCAATCTGACCGGCGAGCGTACCCATGG
The DNA here is from genome assembly GCF_000971965.1 of Paenibacillus wulumuqiensis. Taxonomy (GTDB): domain Bacteria; phylum Bacillota; class Bacilli; order Paenibacillales; family Paenibacillaceae; genus Saccharibacillus; species Saccharibacillus wulumuqiensis. The sequence continues at coordinate 361,813 of NZ_KQ040793.1, read as the reverse complement.
CACCGCGGTCTGGGCAATGGACCAACGCGGCATCCGCGGGACTGCCGATGGGACAGCATCCGGCATACGGACCTATACGGTCCCCGGCGAACAGGGGGATGCCGTGATCATGACCGATCTGATGCCGGTAGAGGAACAGACAGAGGCCGGGATGTTTTTCCATGGTACGGCTGACGGTCAGCAGGGATATATCGCGCTGCTGATCCGGCAGGATAACCGGGTCCGGGTCAGGCTGCAGCAGGTTGACGGTGCGGTGCTGGCGACTTCGGCAGCCGATTATTACAGTGAAGATGGAGTGAGGCACCGGCTGGAGATTCATACGAAGGGCAGCCATATTCGCCTGTTCCTGGATGGCTATGCAGAGCCGGCGCTGGAGAGCGATGAAGTCGGCAGATATGGTAATGCAGCAGGAATCGCAATCCTGCAGGGAGCGGCTTCCTTTCAGGATACGTATGTACTGGCTGCCGGAGAGTTCTATGGCGAGCCGCATCGTCCGGACTATCATTATTCTGCCCTGCGCGGATGGGCCAGTGATCCGAATGGGCTGATCTATTACAAAGGCGAATATCATCTGTTCCACCAGGACGGCGGGCGCTGGGCCCATGCGGTCAGCGACGATCTGCTGCACTGGAAGAACCTGCCTTTTGCCCTGGAATGGAATGAACTCGGTCATGTCTGGTCCGGCTCTGCGATTGCCGATGAGGATAATGTGTCCGGTTTCTTTGATGACTCGGCGGAGGGAGGCGGGCTGATCGCCTACTACACTTCCTACAACCCCGATCGTCCGAACGGCAACCAGAAGATCGGGATTGCCTACAGTATGGATCGGGGCCGTACCTGGCATTACCCGGAGGATCGTCCTGTCGTCATCCCGAATCCGGGTCAGACGCCGGATGATCCCGGCAGCTGGGACTTCCGTGACCCCAAGATTGTCCGCGATGAAGCGCGGAATCGCTGGGTAATGGTCGTATCCGGCGGAGATCATGTACGATTGTTCACCTCGACCAATCTGCTCGATTGGAAGCTGACAGATAATTTTGGTTATGGCGATTATATTCGCGGCGGAGTATGGGAATGTCCCGATCTGTTCCAGCTGTCGGTAGAGGGCACCGAGGAGAGCAAATGGGTGCTGATGATCAGCACGGGTGCGCACCCGGATACCGGCGGTTCGGATGCCGAGTATTTTATCGGACAGCTGAGTGACGAAGGGCGATTCATTAATGATAATCCGCCGGGGGAGGTGCTCAAGACCGATTGGGGCAAGGAATTTTATGCTTCCATGTCGTTTGCCGGACTTCCGGATGAGCGCCGGATCGTGATGGCCTGGATGACCAACTGGGACTATGCCTTTGATCTTCCGACCGTTGATTGGAAAGGAATACTGAGCACTCCGAGAGAACTCTCACTGATCGATACGGCAGCAGGTACCCGTCTCGTACAGACGCCGGCCAGGGAACTGGATACACTGCGCACCGGTTTGCGCAGCATCCGTTCAGCCGTAGTGGACGAATCTTCAGCCAATGTACTGGCCGGTCTTGCTTCCGGCAGCTATGAGATTGAAGTCGAGGTGGAGCTGCCCGCGCATCAGCCTGCGACCGAATTTGGCTTCCGGCTGCGGACGAACGAGAGCGGCAGCCAATTCACCGAGGTCGGTTACCACGTGTCTTCCGGACAGCTGTTCATGGATCGCACCGCTTCCGGGATAACCGATTTCTCCGACAAATTCAGTACCCGGCATGCGACCGATCTGCAGCCGAACCATCGTCGGGTCAAGCTGCGGATTCTGGTGGATGAGTCTACAGTCGAGATTTTCGCAGCTGGCGGCCAGAAAGTGTTCTCCAATGTGATCTTCCCGGATGCCGGGAGTGAGGGTATGTCTTTTTATGTAAATGGCGGCCAGGTGAAACTATTGTCGATGGATGTATACCAGCTGTCCAGTGTATGGAAATAGCCCGCTGTCAGTCGACAGCTGCTTCGCACCGATGTCCATCTGGAGTCGTCGGCACTCAGGAATAACTGCAGGGCTTTGGCTCATAAAAGCTGCTGCGGTACAGGGAGGGACTAACGCCGAAGTGGCGGGTGAATTTGCAGGTGAAATAGGTCTGCGAATTGAAGCCGACTTCATAGGCGATCTCACCGATATAACGGGTCGTAAAACAGAGCAGATGCTTGGCCTGCTCCAGTCTTAGCCGCAGTACGGTATCCATAATCGTCTCGCCCGTCTGCTCCTTGTACAAATGGGACAGATGCGATGGCGAGAGGCATACATGCTGGGCCAGATGTTCGATACGAATATCGCTCGTATAGTGGGTATACAGATACTGCAGCACTTCATCGATACGCGGATCGGCAGGGTACAGACCGGGACGTGCACCGGCAGCGAGCAGCAGCAGCAGTTCACTTAGCAAATGGTAGGACAGCTTGCGATAATACGTGTTATGCGGCTGGGCACCGTATTCTTGCATCCGCTCCAGAATATACTCGATCTGCCGGCATAATGCTGTATCTTCCAGCCGAAGGGGTCGATCCGGCTGTCCGGTCTGCAGCTTGTGCAGCAAAAGCGTCCACTGGGAATGCGCGGTGAACTGGCAGCAAACCTCTGTCAGCGGAAGTAAATGTAAATATAACGAGATTTTTCCGGGAGGCAGAAGGTAAATCTGGGCTGTCGTATCATGGATAGCTCCAGCACTTATGGCCGCATACAGCAGCGTCCATTTGTGGGGATGCAGATTGGAATGGGTAGGGAAGCTGAGATCAATATCATGTTCAATCATGAATTCAGCATTCATCGAAGGCCTCCTTTTCATCAGACAAATACGACAGGCGATCCAACAGGATATTAATGTAAGCGCTTTATAAATAGAATAATCAAATGCCCTCCCGCCGACAAGGGAGAAAAGACGCAGTCGCATATAAAAAAAGCGCAATCCCTTTGTGTGGAGGATTGCGCTTTTTCCTGTGTTCTAAGTACACCTTATTAATAAAATCGACGCCTGAGTTCGTTACCAGGCTGCTTTGACATTAATCTTGGCTGAGGCAACCATTTCGGAAGGCTTGGGCGGAATGACCAGATAAATCTCCTCGGCAGTCTCCTGAATCGTCTTCAGCTGCACATTCTCCGGAAGTGTAATTCCCATCACTTCATACAGTGCTTTTTTGGGATCGCTTTTCAGCAATTCCATGAAATTCGGATCTTCCCACGCTTTTTGAATGACCTGCGAGTGTATAAGGGCTTGGCTGGACATGACCATCAATCCTTTCGCAAAATGGTTATATTTTCCTATTAGTCTAGCACGGTATAATGGAAAAATCTATAACAAATTAGGGTTGTTGACGTAGTAAAAAAGACTTCCCTGCTGAAGCAGCAGATTGCGACTTGCTTCTATGGTATCGGCGAGCTGGTCGAGCTGCTGCACCAGATCATCGCAAAATTGCAGCAGGTCGATACTGTCTTCCGGATCATCCGGCCGGGCAGCTCGCTGGGCGTGGGCGAGACTGGCATAGTACCGCAAAATATTCTTATCGTAGATATAATGCCGTATCATCTGTTCATCAAGTATGTAAAAGGCTCCAGGTGCTATGGGGACGGCAGGATGGGCTTCATGGTGGATCAGGGACAGCAGACAGTTGTAGTTGTGCAGCTGCAGGTCTTCCGGCCAGTCAGCGGCATCATCATTCATCTGCAGCAGCAGCAGGGCCAGATCCAGCTGCTGCAGAATCCCGGGCAGCCGCGCGGGAAGACCGGCTTCCAGCAGCATGACGACAGCGGACAACCGCAGAGGACTGGCTCTGCCTGTAATCAGCGGAATATTGTCGAGGAAGTGACCGGGATGCTGTTCATGATAGACCGATCGTGCCCAGTCATGCGTATACTGGCGGCGGTACAGCCAGTATTCCGGCCGGTGACCGGCGATGCGGGAGAGAATACCGGTATATTCCGCATACAGCAGCTCACTCAGCGGAAGCAGTCGCCGCAAGCTCTGCATCAGTGCGGCTCCATGATCTTCAGCTGCTGTAGAGGATGCATCCATCAGATCATCCTGGATAAAATAATGCAGCATGCCCATAATATTGGCTGTGGCGATCTGCCGCGCCGTTTGCAGCACATGCTCATGCATATCTGGCTGCAGATGGGGTCTGCTCATTCTCTCCAGCCAGAAAGGCAGCAGGTAGCAGATATAGTTATGGATGCCGCTTTGCAGCCGGATATCGAATCCGGTCAGATACTCCATACCCTCCTTGTTCAGTGGAGCCGGAAATTGACGAATTCGCTGTGCCGCTTCCTCGAATGCTGCATGTATATGCCGGTCAAAATCATTCAGCCAGTGCATATGCTCACGCCCCCTCAAGATTTTACCTCCATTATAACTATCCATTTATTGGATGACTAATAAAAATAATGGATTTATCCGGCGAGTACGGTATATCCGGCCCGAGCAGCTGTTCCGGCTGGTTTTTTGACCGATTATACCCGATGATAAACAAGATTCATCTGCACGTTATTAATATTTTTTTACCGAATGTGATATAAAAATTCAAACAGGCGCGTCTTTCTTATAGCTGCAGCGGAAAGGAGCATGCAATACATGAACAACCCGGAACCGGAACAGTTCAAACAAATATTTTATGAGCATTACCCGACCGTTAAACGAAAATTAAATGCGCTTTTGCGTGATCAGGCGATAGCAGATGATCTGGCCCAGGAGGTGTTTCTCCGGCTGTATCGCAATCCCCCGGATAATCCGGAAGCAATCGGTGCCTGGCTGCACCGTGTACTGACACGAATCGCTTATGACTATATGGATAAAAAAGCGCGTGAGCGCCGATTGCAGGACAAGCAGGAGCAGTACTACGATCTGGAAGGTCATTCCCCGCCAACGGGAGAGGAGATTATGATCCAGCAGCTGGAGCAGGATGAAGTGCACAAGCTGCTGGAACAGCTGCCTCAGCGCGACCGGCAGGCGCTGCTGATGAGATACTCGGGATACAGTTACGCAGAGATCGCCGAGCAGCTTCAACTCAGGCCGCCGCTGGTAGGTACGCTTCTGCACCGGGCAACCAACAAATTAAGGAAAAAGATGCTGAAATCCACCTGAATCGCCGCAAAGGCAAAACAGGTCATACACAGCCATGCAGCATCAGCCGGAGAATGGAACAGTTTCAAGCAAAAGGAGGATATTATACGTGACCCGACATCCGCTGGATCCCACCGACACAAGGGAACACCCACAGGAAATGAATACATCAGCAGCCCCGAATAGAGAAGACAGTCTTCAGTCGACAGATAGCGCCTGGCAGAAAATGCAATCGCTGCTGGAACAGGAAACACCACATCCCAACTGGGAAAAATGGTCTGATCCTGCATTTCAATCCAAGACAAATCAAGCGCCTCATTCAATATCCAATCTGAAAGGAATGAATACAACCATGAATTCAAATCCATCCAATCATCATCAAGAGCCAAACCGTCAGGAAATCCCTGCTGCAAAGTCTGCCAAAAACCGCAAGAAAATGAACCCTGCACGCCGCAGATGGGTAACCGGTATCGCTGCCTGCGCCATTGCCGGTGTCGTGATCACCACACCATTTGGCAATAATGCACTGGCTTCCCTGCTGAACCAGTTCCGTATGCAGGAAGTGACTGCCGTTAATGACAAGGACCTCGATCAGATGTTCAGTCATTACAAGGAGAGTGGCGTCACCGAAGGAGATATGAACCGTTTTGGATCATTTACTGATTCGGCCGGCAAGATTGAAGGAACGTATTCGGCGAAGAAAGCGACAGACATGCTGGGATACAGCTATATCGCCGCAGCTGTAGAAGACAAAGATTCCAAAGTAACTATTGATTCTTCCAAAACCCAGACGCTGCGCATGAATGTACATGAAGTCAATAAAGCGATTGAGCAGCTGGGTGGAGATACATTGCTGCCGGAATCGATGAATCAGAAGCCGATTACCCTCACGATGCCAGAGACAATAATGTATCCGCTTGGTAAGGATGATAATGGTGGTATGCTGTATCAGTCCGGCCTGCCTGAAATCAAATTTGATTCTTCCATCAATACGGAGGAAGCTTTCAAGGCAATCGTCAACCTGCCGTTCCTGCCAAACAATGTGAAGGGTATGCTGCAAAAAGAGAAAGTGCTCACAGGCGAGCTTCCTTTACCGGTAGTCTCCAACTATCCGACTGAGCGCGTTACCATTGACGGAGTACCGGTCATTATTGAAGCCCGGACCTATACGACCCAGGATGGAACAGAGCTGACAGAACAGCCGGAATACACGGCTTACTGGACCAAGGACAATCAGCTGTTTACCATGGAAGGCCAGATGTTTGATACCCGTGAGAAAATGATTGATCAAGTGGAAGAGCTGATTCAGTCATGACAACTGCGGCAATCGATATTCAGAACCTAACCAAGGAATACAGTAATGGTAAAGGTTGCCGGAATGTAACGATTACAATTGGAGAAGGGGAAGCCTTTGGCTTCCTCGGCCCCAATGGTGCCGGCAAAAGTACACTTGTCAAAATGCTGGTTGGATTGATTATGCCAACCAATGGTGAGGCCCGACTGTTCGGTGATCCGATCGGTTCGGTAGCGGCAAGAAAGCATATCGGTTATTTGCCGGAGCTGTACCGTTACCAGGAATGGCTGACAGGTAAAGAAGTTATAGAACTCCATGGCCGGTTATGCGGCATGGCAAAGGAAGAAGCCCATGCTCGAATTCCGATGCTGCTGGACCGTGTAGGTCTGGGAAGTCGTGGCAAGGACAGAGTCAAACATTATTCCAAAGGCATGCAGCAGCGGCTTGGTCTTGCCTGTGCGCTGGTCAATGATCCGCCCATACTATTTCTGGATGAACCCTCCTCGGCACTCGATCCGGTAGGCCGGATGGACGTACGCCGTCTATTGCAGGAGCTCAAGCAGGAAGGCAAGACGATATTTCTCAACTCCCATCTGCTGGAGGAAGTGGAGACGATCTGCGATCGAATCGCGCTGCTCAACAATGGTGTTATTTTGCGGCACGGACAGGTTCATGAAGTGCTCTATGCGCAGACACGCTGGCGCTTCAAGATTGGCGGCTTTACGCCCGAGATTCTTCCATGGCTGGTGGAGACGAGCGGTATCCCGCTTCAGCTGTCCATCCCTGACGCTGCCCATACAGACACTGAATCCTATAGTGCAGAGCCTTCACTGGATACGGTCTGGTTGGAAGCGATTATCGACAATGAAGAGCAGGTGGGCTTCATCACTACACTGATTGTGAATCAGGGCATGACCCTGTATCAGGTACAGCCTGTCCGGGAACGCCTGGAAGAATGGTTTATGGAAGCTGTATCCGGGCTCAGTCACAGGGGGGAACACGAATGACAGCTGTAATCGGAATGACCTGGAAAGAACTGCTGCGCAAAAAAGTACTGCTGATGACGGTGCTCATGACCGTTCTATTTTTGATCGTATTCTGGTTTATCGCCCGCACGATTGGGGCTTCAGAGATGATGAACAGTTCGCCTTCGGCCCAGCTGGTCGAACAGTTTGCCCAGGGAGCCGCTCTGCTGACACTCGGATTTTTCTTTGGCAGCTTTATTCTGGCGTTTCTGGTTATTTTCAGTTCGTTCTCGGCTATTTCAGGTGAGGCGGAGACCGGGATTATGCAATCGATGCTGACCCGTCCGATTCCCCGCTGGAAATGGTATCTGGGCAGATGGCTGGGTTATGCGCTGTTTGGTATCCTTTATGCATTAATCCTGTATATTTCGATTGTGGTCATTGCGGATATCCACGCGAATGTACCAAAAGATATTTGGGTACATATCCAGTCGTATCTGCTGTTTGCCTTGACCGTGCCTGTACTGGTCACGCTCAGTCTGCTTGGCTCGACCAGCTTCTCGGCCATCGGTAACGGTGTATTTATGACCATGCTGTACGGTGCAGGCTGGCTGGGCGGTATGGTGGAAAAGGTGACGTCCTCCATGCAGATGGACCCTGAAGTGCTGAAGACACTGTACAATATTACTGGATTGATCTCGCTCATTATGCCGGTCGATGCGATCCAGCGCAAAATGCTGGCACTGCTGCTCGGACTGCAGGATTTGGCAGGCATGCTGGACATGAGCGGATCGATAACTGCAGGCTTCGGACTGGGGCAGATTCCTTCCGCTTCATTTATTGTCTATGCTGTGATCTACACGCTGATCCTGCTGGCCTGGGGAACACGCCGCTTTTACAAAAAAGACTTTTAATCCAAAAAACGCTGCAATGTTACAGATGTCTATCTGTAGTGCAGTGTTTTTTGCTGTCCGGGGCAATGCTTGCGGGCAGGCGGCAAAAGCGGCAGGAATATGATAAACTAGCGTTGATTGTGATTGTACTGCAAGGAGTGATCTTCATGATTCATGAATTTATACTGGATGCCGACTGGAAAGGCGGGCGCAACAGCGAAGGTACCATTTCCACCGGCAATCTGAATACCGTTATCTCGATCCCGCAGCCGATGGGCGGTCCCGGCACAGGCACCAATCCCGATGAGATGCTGCTCGGTGCGGCAGCGACCTGTTATATCATCACACTGGCAGCCATGCTGGAACGCTCGAATATTGCCGTAGACCGGCTGACGATGCGTTCCGAGGGGCATGTGGATGTAACGAACAATATTTTCACCTACCAGCAGATTATTCACCGGCCGCAGATCGTACTGGCTGCAAGTGCCGGGGAACGCGAACGGGAAAAGGCACTAATGCTGGCCCACAAAGCCGAGCAGTCCTGCATGATCTCGCGCGCAGTTGCTGGTAATGTGCAGCTGTCCACCGAACCGGATATCCAGGTTGCCGAAGCACACTGATCCGCTTATTTTCATCAGCATTCCTCCCATTGTTCACTATTACAGAAAGAAGGTATTTGACCATGACCACCAAATTACCCGTATCCCCTATCGTAGCTGCGCTTGGACTGAAGCCTCATGAAGAAGGCGGCTGGTACAAGGAAATGTGGAAAGCTTCCTTTGAGATTCCACAGTCCATTTTGCCGCCGCAGTATTCCGGTCCGCGCTTCTCGGCGACATCGATTTACTTTTTGCTGCATGCCGATGAGATCTCGGACTGGCATGTTGTTCATTCGGACGAACTGTGGCTGATCCATTCCGGCAGTCCGCTGGAACTGACACTCGGCGGCAGTGGTGACAAGCCGGAAGAAGGCGAGAAATTCATCCTCGGTCTGGATCTGGAAGCCGGCCAGCTGCCACAGGTGCTGATTCCTGCCGGTGTATGGCAGATGGCCCGTCCGCTGGGCGATGAGCCTGTATTCGTATCGTGTGTAGTCGCTCCAGGCTTCCATTATGATGATTTCAAGCTGATCGAACGTTAAAGTTCATGCCGTTGCCAGCGTTTCTGCCGGACGGCTGCAGAGTGAGGTGAGACGATGAACTGGTACACGCTTGGACAGATGCTATCTGCTATCCGGCTCGGTCAGAAAGCTCGTACGATGGATAGTATGCGCACCGTGATCCGGACAACGGACGGGCTGCTATGGGCCGAAGGACGCCAGAGCGGACAGCGTGTGAGCCTGCAGGATTATCTGTTCACCGACCTGTGGACGATCTATGAAGACGAGGATACAGCAATATGGCTGCCGCAGCGGGATTCCCATGAACAGCGTGAACGTGAGATGCTGGAGAACCAGTATATGGAGTGGCGCGCCCAGCGCAGATTTCCATAAAGTTATATCATCATCCGGCAAATGAACGGGTTGTCCGGTGACCGATGATGGCAGTTCAGTTCTGTCTGATAGTCGAATATGACCCGATGTAAACGAGAGACCCTGATGCGCCGTGAGGCAGAATCAGGGTCTTTCTTGAATGGATTTATTTTAGCAGCTTTAGTACAATAAATATTAGGTAACTTTTCCATAAATTAATAGGAATGTTTATACATTTATTATGGATTTTTTTAGGGAAATCCGATGTGGTTCTATAGAGTTCATGGTATGATACAGAGAATACAATCGAACTTTGTCGATAAATTAAATGCAGCAACAATGAACAGATGACAAGTGAAGCCAGAAGAGGTATTATTGCTAAGGCTAATCCGGCCGACAGATCAAATAGCACGGAAAAATGAGGTAACTATTGCAGCTTATTCTTTGAAATAGCGCTGATATAGATGGGGGTAAATTTGCTAATATGAAACAACGCAAGAGCCTGTTGCCCAAACCGTTCCCGGTAACTGTATATATACTGGCTGTAATGGCTATCGTGCTGATTATCGTAAATACAACGTATTACGTATCCACACGCCGCGCCCTTATCTCTGTCCAGGAGCAGAATATGCGTGTTATTGCAGATCAGGTCCGCTCCTCGATCAAGTTGTCTCAAAGTGGTGAGACTTTTGTAGAGAATCTGACCGGAGAAAATCTGAGAATGGCTGCACAGGCGGTCAAATCGTCGCTGGGACCAGCACTCAGCGAGATTACGAATAAACAATTGTCCGATATGAAGACCCGGGTAGGCGTCGACCATATTACGCTTCTCCGGGCAGACAGCGACCATCTTGTACCGATAAAATCTTCCGATCCGGCAGAACTGACCAGCAATGAATCATGGCGCCCGGAATGGCTCAAAGCGATCCGGCAGCTGCTGCGCGGACAGCGACCGGATGTGGAGGTCGGTCAGGCACTGCCCAATTTCTGGGGAGCACCCATGATCGGGAGCGATAATATCAACACACCCGGCAGCGAGAAGTGGGGCTTTTATTATGATGGAACCACCGACTATATTATCGGTGTGTATACCAACGATGAAGCCGTACGTGCCTATCGTGAAGATACAGGTGTGGAAGCGGTCATCCGCGAGATTCTGAACGGAGAGACCAACCGTCAGACACTGGGGATAGCGATCTTTAACCCACCGATTTTCCTGGATCAGGCCAACCAGTACAATTCACGCGGCGTGATCTGGTACGATGAGACCCAGACGCTGAACAATGACTATTCCTACAAAAATGAGACCGACCGCGATAATATCCGGCAGGCCGGACGGACAGGGCGCATGATCTCGCTGACCGAAGAATACAAGGAAATGCCGGTACTCAAGACATTTATACCGGTGCAGCTCAGTTATCCGGCGGTTATCCTGATCGTATCGGATCTGACGGGTGTGCAGCAGACGCTCAATGATCAGCTTGTTCGTCTGACCCTGACCATTTTTGCCTGCTCACTGGTTATTATCGGTCTGGTCCTCGGCATGATTGCTCTGTGGAACCGTCGTACTGAAGCGGTAGCGCAGAGTGTACAGAATGTCTATCTGGAGAATATCGATGCGCTGTTCAACTCGATCAAGGAGCAGCGGCATGACTTTAACAACCATGTCAATACGATTCAGCTGCTCGTCAAGATGAAGAAATATGATGATCTGTCGGAATACACTGCCGAGCTGGTGGGTGAATCAATTGCGATGAACCAGATTATCAATATCAATCTGCCGGCCATGTCGGCACTGATCCAGGCCAAGACCACACAGGCTTATGACCGCAAAATCAAATTCGAATATGAGATTGCCAACCTCAAATCCGTGCAGTTCGGAACCGTAAAATCCACCGAGCTGGTCAAGATCGTCAGCAATCTGATCGATAATGCGTTCGATGCGGTGATGGAGACGGATAATCCGGAGAAAATTGTCCGGGTAACCGGCCAGATTCGCGGCGAACAGCTGACCTTTACGGTTGGCAACAATGGCAACCCGATTCCCGAGAAGCTGAAGCAGCAGATTTTTGAAGCCGGATTCAGCACCAAGCCGCTGAACCGCAAAAATTCAGGGCTGGGCCTTGCGATCGTCACGAAGATTCTGAAAAAGCACCGCGGGATCATCCTGGTAGAGAGCGACGAGCACTGGACCGAATTCTCGGTTCGTCTGCCGCTGTAAGGATGCCGGATGCTGCGGTACGAACTACAAGTAAACCAAAAACCGTCCATTCCTGTATTTCAGGAACAGACGGTTTTTTTGTGGTCGATTTATAAAATCATGCAAAGATGCTCACGACGTATCCATACAGTTAGCGAAGCGGTGTATCCGGTACTACCGTGTTGCCCGGAGGGGCAGTGCGTTTGCGTGATTTCTTGCCTGCTGATCCGGTCAGCCACTGTCCGCCCGGTAGTCGGGAGATCAGGCTGGTCAGCAGAATGGCCGCCGGAGCGACAAAGGCAAAGCTCAGCAGGGTGACCGGCAAATGCATGCCTGTCAGTACAAGCGGCCGCGTCAGTGAAGCGACACCGGCCAGAATCAGCGCATGGGACAGGTAACCGCCGAACGAATAGCGCCCGCACCATTTCAGGAAACGGACAAGCACATGATTCTGCCGGGAAAGCAGCAGCGCCAGTCCGTAAATGAGCAGCATATGCGATACAACGATCACAAACGTCGTCGGCTTCAGATAGGTAGACACATTGAGATTCACCGCTTCCGTTGAATGTCGCAGCAGATCATAGCCGAGCCAGATATACATCATTAGAAATACGATGGTACTCCAGGGCAGCAGCCGGATCACCATTTCGCGCCAGCGCTGAATGGCGGAACCGCATATCCCGCCCAGCACAAAGTAAAAGAAATAAAACGGGAACTCGCTCGTCCGGTGTTCCAGCAGCGCCTGCCAGGCTCCCTGCAGGCTCCAGCCGGGGAGCACATTGTAGCACATCCACATCAGCCAGCCGTACATGATAGCGAGCAGAAGCAGCATTCCGATCACAATTCGCTGCTGCCGGCCCTCTGTCCGGCCATCCAGCCAGCGGCTGCTGAACTGCCGGAACAACCAGCGGAACAGCGGGAACAGCAGATAGAACTGAAAGATCATAATCACAAACCACAGATGATAGCCGTTGGTTGGTGCGAACAGCTGGGTCAGTATACTTTGCCAGGTTCCCGGTCCGAATAGCGGATGATGATCCGCCAGCTGGACGACCACCCAGTAAATGAGTGTCCACAGCACAAACGGTACATAAATATCGCCAATCCGGCGTACCAGTGCTGAACGGTATGAACGCCCGTCACCATACTGGTAAAACAGGATTGCCCCTGCCAGAAAGACAAACGTCAATGTACCGAAACGGGTGAAATGATATACCATTCCCAGCATAATCGAATCCGCCGCCATAATATCGCTCCGGTAAATGTATTCTCCAATGCAGTGCTGCATAACTACCGCGAGAAAGCATAATCCCCGCAGCAGTGCCCACTCATCAATCCGTTCTCTTGTCATGTATTCACCTCTGCCTTCAATAACGAAGAATGGTAGCCAGTGAAACATTATATCAGAGTAATGTGAAGAGAATATGAAAACCCGGCAATTGGCTGCTTTTTTTTGCTGTTCGCTTCGCTATCCGTTAGGCAATCGGTTACTGAACATTCACGTTCCAGTTGGAAATATTGATCTGGCCTTCACCGCCAAAGATTTCCGTACCGAATTCCACACTGCTGACATACTTGGTATTGGCCATCCAGTACTTGGTGTAGACGAGGTGATCGGTAAAATTTTTGATATTCAGAGAAGCGCTGGACGTATTGGATGTGCGGACATAGGAGAAGACATTCCATCCTTTGCCTTCGCCGGCGTTGAGCCAGCCTTTGTACAGATTCCAGCTGCTGCCGTTAAGATAGACGGTCTCCACATAGTCGCCAATCGGGCCGGCATGGGTATTGTTCAGCCAGATCATAATTTCATCCGTAGGTGTGGAATTCCAGGTCGCTCTGCCCGTGTCATGAATCCAGACGTCATAGGCAGCATTATAGGTGCCATTGGCCTGAATGGAGTAAGAGACATTGGTATTGATATTTTTGTTCTCATACAGCCGGGTAGGGAAGCCGCTGCCCGGTGTATAACCTTCCGTCCAGTGCCAACCGCTTACGAGGGACGGATAGCCTTTGACAGTCGACGTATTGCTTGGCCAGTTCCACACCCAGCCCAGGTCGCGGTCATGATTCAAATAGGTCGATTGCCACCATCCCTTTACCGAATCTTGTCCCCATACATTGTTGAACAGGTAGTACTTGTTATTGGCAAAATTGGTTTTGGCATACGGCTCGGATGTCGTGCCTGCCGAAGCCGTCAGCGGTGCCAGGACCAGTGACAGCATCAGTACGGTCAGCAGCAATCGAACAAGTGTAATCTTTTTGGTAAATAAATGTAGCATAATTCTCCTCCAATATCATTTTAATAGGGTCAGTGCCCCTGTAGAATTATACCGATTAATGTATAAAAGTGAATATTTTTGTGGAATATTCATATGATGTATAGCTATCCTGAAATGAATTTAATAAATATGTTATAAAAGGTTGAAAATACCTTGTTCACACAAATAAAAGGTTAATGCTCTTAATTGGTATACCTGCCAACGCTACTCTTATGGAAGTGTAAAGATGGATATTCATACATAAAACAGTCATTTATTACAAAGTCATTCATTCAATTCATCCGTACAGCTCGAATGCTACTACGAAGGTACAATGCTCCTCACAACCGATGGTGCAACCCAAGACTAAAGTCCTGTTTTTCCCAGTCATATTTGACAATTGGAAATTCATGTAGTTATCATTAAGTCATATTAACAAGAAGGGAGGTTGGAAATTATGACCCTGGGCAGCGATAGAATGGACAATCAGCAGATCACATACACAATTATTGATAACCAGCGCCAACAGACAGGCTTTTTGACAATTCCATATGCTTGCTCCATATTTTCCAGCCTCTTACGGACGACATAATCTTCAGTCAAAAGAATCGTACAGCACATTCAGGCCGCTTTGTAACCTGTGCTGCTGACAGGAAAAGGGATCAGGTGCTTACGTACCTGGTCCCTTTTATGGATCGTATAACTGGCCGCCGCCATTATCACTGAATCTGCATCCTTATTACAGGTACAGCGTTGGCGGCAGAGCCTCTACAATATGAACAACCTCATATTCAGCCGGTGTACGGTTCGCGATTCTTTTTTCCGGAGATCATGTCCATATACCGCAGCTGCAGGAATAACCGGATTAAAGTGTCCAGAAGATTTAGCTGGGCATAAAGATGCTCAAGGGATTTAGCCTGGCACTAAGATGCCCAGAAAGTTCAGCTGACGCATCAGAATGCCCAGAAATTCAGCTTGTGCATCATCCCGGTTATTCTCCATCAACCAGCCGCAGACCGTAATTCAGGGTCTGCGGCTTTTCTGTATTTTCGCGCGGACTAACGATAAACCATTGATGGGATAAAAATATACCGTATCGATAGCGTCAACGATAGGCTGCTGGACCCAATAAAGCGGCAGCTAAATATACCAGACTAAGACAAAGGAGTGATACCCATGCAAGTCAGCCAGGCATGGGGATTTCCTTCCCGGGACAGCGACTATGATGTGCGGTTTATCTATGTGCATCCGCCGGAATGGTATCTGTCCATCTTCGACCGAAGAGATGTAATCGAATATCCGATCAGCGACCAGCTGGATATTAACGGCTGGGATTCTCGTCTGCTATTGGATCGAGCAAAAAGGCACCATGCCACCAATGGAATTCCAGCAGCTGGTCGCCGAGCTGCTGCCGGATGGTCAGCTGCGCGAGGATATCCTTCATCTGCTGGAACGTAAAATGGCAGGAGACGAATTGAATCTGGAATCACCGATTCCATCTATCCATCACTATCTGGAACATTCCATTGCCGATCTGGAAGCTAAAGCATCATTGCATCCGGCTTCGGCACAGAATCTGGTTGAGACACTGGACCAGCTGTTCCGCGATACACTGCGGCAGGTGTGGTCATAATGATAACGGTCAGCCAGCCAAGCTATCCGGGTCTGAGCTGCCTGCAAGCCTGTGATGATGATACAAACAGGCTTGCCGTATCCAATAAACCAAGCAGCAGCTCCAATAAATAACCTGAATAAATTAACAACTAAAAGTATGATTTTTAGATGAAAGAGGTTTAATCACTTTATGATACAGAACACCAATCCTTATATACACCAGGTCAAACTGCCAGCGGGGGATGTACATGTATACGCCAATCCCGAGCTGTTTGCCGGCCTGGATTACAAAGTATTCGCCATGGCCAATAACAATCTGCAGATTCCCGGCATTCGCTATATGGGCTACACGCCAGATGTGCATGTCGGCGTCGGTACCTGCATCGGTACGACTGCCGTATGGGGCGGCGAAGACGGATATGTATCACCTTCCATCGTCGGCAGCGATATCGGCTGCGGCATGCGGGTGCATCTGACCAATCTGCACCGCGACGATCTCAAAGAGGTCAAACTGCGCCGCAAACTGGTCAAAACGATCGAGAAATACCTGCCGATGGAGTCCCAGCAGCGCGGTCATTTCTCCGACCTGCGGCTTGAAAATGTCGTCAGTAAAGGACTGCACGGGCTGCAGGGTAAATATGTCCCGGACAGCTATACTCCGAAAAAGTCGACTTCTCTGACCCATGTGGAAGAGAGCTGGTTCAAGTTTGATGAAAATGTACTGAACAATGTGAGCGACCGGGCCTGGCATCGGGGTCATCGGCAGCTCGGCACGCTGGGTGGGGGTAATCATTTTGCCGAGATTCAGGCGCTGGAGATTGCGGAGGAGAATCGCGATATTGCCGAAAGCTGGGGCATGTACGACGGACAGATTGCCGTCATGATCCATTCCGGTTCCCGTTCCTGGGGCGGCGGCATCAGCCAGGAAAGCAATCCGGCGATGATCGCGGCGATGCACCGGCTCGGACTCGGCACGGCAGATCCCAAGCTTGCTTTCCTGCCGCTGTCTCATCCGGAATCCCGGCATTACGTGAATCTAATGTACTCGGCGCTGAACTATGCCACGGTGAACCGGCATCTGATCGCCTATGCGATCCGGGAAGCGCTGCGCGATGTATTTGGCAGCCAGTGTGAGCTGCGTACACTGTATGATCTGATGCATAATTATGCCTGGTCCGAATACCGGGGAGAAGATACTGTGTTCGTTCACCGCAAGGGAGCTACCCGTGCCCTGCCGGCCGGACATCCCGGCAATCCCGAGCCATACATGAAGACCGGTCATCCGGCGCTGATCCCCGGCTCAATGGGGACGTCCTCATATATCATGGTCGGACTGCCCGGTGGAGAAGACAACTATTACTCGATCTGCCATGGAGCCGGACGGGCCCGCTCCCGTTCTGCGACGAAACGGCTGGTCAAAGTCGATGAATTTGCCAGCTCCATGAAAGTCGGCACAGATGACGAAATTGTCGTGAACCAGCGCTCGCTGGAGAGTATACTGGATGAGTCGCCGCAGGCCTACAAGGATGTGGATCAGATTATCGAGAGTGTCACCGGCGCCGGACTGGCTGCCGTCGTAGCCAAATGTCAGCCACTGGCTGCGATCAAAGGAACAAATTAAACATTTGTCTCGTTAAAGAGTAGAATGGAATAGAAGGAAGAAAAAAGGAAGACCTGTTTCCGGTGAAACGGGTCCGGGTCTTCCGTTTCGATAACCTATCAAAAATGAACAACGAACCGATAACAGAGGGGGATAACGGATTGGATTCTATCTACCGTACCAAAGATGATTCAATACAGGCAGCATCTGTTCAGAAACCTGCCATTATTGTATATAACAAAGAAGAAAAAGGAATGCCTTCCCAGTATGCGGATTATGCACGTGTCATCCAGGGGATCGCGGCCAAGCTGCAGGAACGTTATGGCGTCGAATATCGACTGTATGCCAGTGACGATCCGAATATTGAATACTGGGATCTGCTGGAGGATGACCTGCGTTCCGGCAAATCCGCTGTTGAGCATGTAGCCAGCATCTATGACCGGCTGGAAGAATGGACATTTGTCTACGACGGTGACAAGCCGGAACCGGATTACGGAGTACACCGTTCCATGAAAAATAATGTATTTGCCTATCCGGAAGCCGGTGTAGCCATGGCGCGCATGCCTGTTTTCCGTGATCACGGAATTAGCAATGATGATCTGGTATTCGCGGTCAGCGATGAAGCACTGCTAACTTTTCTGGGTGAAGTGCGTATCCGCCAGCGGGAACAAAGCCTGCTCCGGGTAACGGTATTTACGGATGGCAGACATGGCATCAACCGTCAGCTGGAGCCGGTCAGCCGAGCGGTCTCCCGCGAGGATGTTATTATGCCGAGTGAGATCAAGCAGGATATTTACCGCTCGCTGGATCGCTTTTTTGCCGAAGACCGCAGCTTTTACCAGAAATATGATGTGCCTTACAAGCGGGGCATTCTGCTCTACGGCCATCCCGGTAATGGTAAAACGACGCTCGTCAAATCGATTGCCGGCAGTGTGCCTGGACCGGTCGCTTACTGGCAGATTACCGAGTATACGAACAGCGAATCGATCGAGGAAGTGTTCGAAGCAGCCGGACGCATGGCGCCGATGGTGCTGGTGATCGAGGATATTGATTCCATGCCAGCGGAATCGCGTTCCTTTTTCCTGAATACGCTGGATGGTGCGACGTCCAAAGAGGGAATTTTCCTGATCGGTACGACCAACTATCCGGAGAAGATTGATCCGGGTCTGATGAACCGTGCCGGACGATTCGACCGTGCCTACGAGATTAACCTGCCTAATGAAGATCTGCGCCTGGAATATTTCCATCGCAAGCGGCTGCACGAATTTGCCGGGGAAGAAGTGGTCGTGGAAGCGGCGCGCCTGACCGAAGGATTTACCTTTGCCCAGCTGGGTGAACTGTATGTCTCGGCGGCGCTGCGCTGGCACGAAGAAGGCAGTCTGGATATGCGTGAAGTCATTCAGGGTCTGCGTGGCGAGCTGGACAAGAGCCGCAAGGGTGTGTGGCTGCATAACAGCGACGGACGTGTCGGATTTCATTTCTGATAAGATCAGGTTGCCGGTTTAGACAGGACTGGGAGAAATCCGCTGCCGCTGGTATAATAAACGGAAATGGATAAAAAAGGAGTTCGATCAAGCCCATGTTGATGCCTATTTTGCAAGTGAACAGTGAAGATATTCCGGAATACGCCATTGTCTGCGGCGATCCGAAACGGGCAGCAGGAATCGCTGCCCAGCTGGACAATCCGCGGGAACTGGCATTCAGCCGGGAATACCGCAGCTTCGTTGGTACCAGAGATGGTGTGGAAATCGCTGTCGTCAGTCATGGCGTTGGTTCGCCGGGAGCTGCTGTATGCTTTGAGGAACTGATTCGTGCAGGGGTGAAGACGCTGATCCGCGTAGGTACCGCCGGTTCGTATTCGGCAGATCATCCGGCAGGCAGCCTGATCGTCAGTACGGCAGCAGTACGTACGGACGGACTGACCCGTCAGCTTGTACCGGAAGGATTCCCTGCTGTAGCGGACAGCGAGATTGTCGAAGCACTGTACGAAGCCGCTCGTCAGAGCGAAGGCATTGTGCAAAAAGGCATCACCGTGACGCTGGATGTATTCTTTAACGGCGTCGAAGAATTCCCGCACAAAAAGTTCAAGCAGGCCGGAGCGCTCGCCGTGGAGATGGAGATCTCGGCACTGTACATTATCGCAGCCCTGCGCGGTGTACGTGCCGGAGCAATCGTCGCTCTCGATGGTTATGCGGACGCCGATCTGGCTGCCGAGTATGACCCGAACACCAACGTGGTCGCCGATGCGGTGCAGCGTGAGATCGAAGCTGCGATTACGGCAGTGGTCACACTGGCCAAGCGTCATGGCTGAGGTGAATAGCCGGTTGCTTTGACTTTGATATAATCCTGCTTGTGCATCCATATACGTTAATGGTGCCTGAAAAGCCGAACCTTATTGGAAGCAGATTGCTGCATTCGCGATTCGGTCAGGCAGCATTTATAATGGAAGTCTGTTCCGTGCAAATGGAGCAGGCTTTTGTTATATTGGATAATATTTTAGCTTTATAAACCGGTTTGTTGTACAGCCATAATGCAGGAAATGACGATTTATGTTGACAAAAGACGAACTCCTACCTATTCTAATGAATGAATATGATAATCATTATCATCAATAGAGAAAAGGGGTTATATCATTTATGTCATATCACCGTCAAAGGTCTTCTATTCCGGTATTGGCGACAATACTGGCTGTACTGCTTCTGCTTGCGGGTTGCAGTAATACAGGCAGCGATACTGCATCTTCCAATGCTTCCGATGCTTCCGATGCGGCAGCTTCTGCCAAATCCATTACCATGTCATGGCCTCGTGATATCGGGACGATGAATCCTCATACATACAATCCATCGCAGCTGTTCGCCCAGTCGATGATTTATGAGCCGCTGGTCAGCTATGAAAAAGATGGCAAGCTGGCACCAGGACTGGCACAATCGTGGAAAATCTCCGACGATGGCAAAGTCTATACGTTCAACCTTCGCCAGAATGTAAAATTCTCGGACGGCAGTGACTTTAACGCCGAAATTGTCAAAAAGAACTTTGACGCGGTAATGAAGCACAAAGATACCCACAGCTGGCTGGGCATTGTCAGTGTGATCGACAAAACCGAAGTGGTGGATGATCATACGTTCCGCCTGACACTGACCAAGTCGTATTATCCAGTACTGCAGGATCTGTCTGTTGTTCGTCCATTCCGCTTCCTTGGTGCAGCCGGGTTCCCGGATAACGGCGATACCTCCGAAGGCGTCAAAAAGTCGGTCGGTACCGGCCCTTGGATGCTGTCTGATTACAAGCAGGACGAATACGCCGTATTCAAGCGCAATCCGAACTATTGGGGCAAAGCTCCGGCGATCGATCAGGTCACCGTCAAGATTATTCCTGATGCGGAGACCCGTGTTGCTGCTTTTGAGAAAGGTGAACTCGATCTGATCTATGGAGAAGGCGTGATCAGTCTGGATGCCTTTACCCAACTTCAGGCCAACGATGAATATGTCACCAAACTGTCCGATCCTGTAGGAACACGCAGCCTGCTGCTCAATTCCTCCAATCCCAAACTGGCAGATGTCAGAGTGCGCATGGCGCTGCATGAAGGATTCAACAAGCAGGCGATGGTGCAGGGCATTACGTCCGGCCTCGAACAGCCTGCGGATTCCGTACTGTCCAAAAACTATCCGTACACCAATATTGATCTGAAGCCAATTCCGTATAATGTGCAGCAGTCGATGACACTGCTGGATGAAGCGGGCTGGAAATTGCCTGCTGGTGGAACGGTGCGCGAGAAGGATGGCCAGCCACTTGAATTTGATATGATTTTCGACAAAACCGATCCGATCCAGAAAGCGATGGCAGAGACGATTCAGGCAGAGTGGAGTGCACTCGGTGTGAAAGTAAATCTGACCGGTCTGGAACTGACTGTGCAGATCAAGCGCCTGAAAGCGAACGATTTTGACCTGTATTTCTGGTACAACTATGGTGCACCGTATGATCCGCATTCGTTCATCAATGTCGTGGCAAGCCCGGGCTTTGGCATCTCGGAGACACTGAGTGCAATCCCGACGAAAAAACAGCTGGATGAGCAGGTACGTCAGGCTCTGTCCTCCACCGATGAGACCAAGCGTCAGGAGCTGTATCGCTCCATTCTGACAACACTGCAGGAGCAATCGGCGATTATCCCGATTTCCTATATCAAGAAAACGGCAGTGTACCAGAAGAAAATTACCAACTTTGAATTCCCGGCGAGCCGTGATGACAATCCGTTCGCAGGTATTCAGGTGACTGCACCCTAGATCTAATTCCGCTTTATAACGCATGTTCAGGAGGAGAAGATTAATGATTGGCTATATCGGTAAACGGATGATTGCCATCATTCCGATCGTCTTCATCGCTACACTGGTTACTTTTGGACTGATTCATCTGTCTCCGGTCGATCCGGCGGAAGCGTATTTGACAGCTGCCCATATTTATCCGACCCCGGAAGTGCTGGAGCAGAAGCGCCATGAGTTCGGGCTGGATCAGCCGCTGTGGACGCAGTATATGCATACTCTGCAAAAAATCGCCCGGCTGGACTTTGGTACATCGTATCTGACCAATCAGCCGGTCTGGAATGAAGTCGTATCGAGAATGCCGGCGACCGCTGAATTGGCGCTGTGGAGCATGCTGTTCTCGGTGATCGTCAGTGTTCCACTGGGCATTCTGGCGGCGGTATATCGCAACAGCTGGATCGATATGGTGAGCCGGGCGATCTCCTATCTGGGAGCTTCGATTCCGCAATTCTGGCTCGGCTATCTGCTGATTTTCTTCTTCTCGGTCAAACTGGATCTGCTGCCGGTTGAAGGCCGCGGAAGCTGGCAGAATCTGGTGCTGCCGACAGTAGCGCTCTCATTGGTGCTGATCGCCGTCTACACCCGGCTGCTGCGGTCCAGTATGCTGGAGCAGATGCAGGAGACGTATGTGCAGTATGCCCGTATGCGCGGTCTGCGCGAACGGACGATTATGCTCAAGCATGTGCTGAAGCTGGCGATTACCCCGCTGATTACCGGTATGGGCATCAATCTGGGTAAGCTGCTGACAGGCACGATTATCGTGGAGCAGGTATTTTCATGGCCCGGCTTTGGACGATATTTTGTGGATGCGATATTTAACCGGGATATTCCCGTGATCCAGTGTTATGTCTTTCTGGCGGCGTGTTTGTTTATCCTGTGTAATTTGCTCGTTGATCTGGTACAGCTGTACATGGATCCGCGGATCTCATCGAAAGGACGGGCAGAGCATTGAATATGAAATGGCATGCAGCCTTTAAAGGACAGCGGATGATCCTGATCTGTTCGCTGGCAGTGCTGGTGTTCTTCGGTGTTGCACTACTGGCGCCGTGGATCGCTCCTCATAATCCGGTAAAGGTCGATCTGCTGCAAAAGCTCAAAGGCCCGTCAATGGATCACTGGCTGGGTACGGATCATCTCGGCCGGGACCAGCTGTCCAGGCTTATTTATGGAGCGAGAATATCGCTTGGCTTCGCGGCGATGATCTTTGTCTCCTCGCTGCTGATCGGTATTGTGGTCGGAGCGGTCGCCGGTTATGTGGGCGGCTGGGTCGACAGCATATTGATGCGGCTGTGTGAAGGCATTATGGCCTTTCCAAATCTGGTGCTGGTGCTGGGCATTGTCGGCATTTTCGGACCGGGTCTGATGCAGGTGCTGCTGGCACTCATGATGGTGCAGTGGGTATATTATGCGCGGATATGCCGGAATATGGTGGTTAGTCTCAAGGAACGGAATTTTATTGCCGCAGCGCGGATTAGCGGTTCCTCCACCTGGAGTATTATCCGGCGGCATATTATCCCCAATGTACAGCGTCCGATTGTCGTGATCGGGACGCTCGAGATGGGATGGGCGATTATGGATATCTCGGCGCTTTCCTTTCTCGGTCTGGGCATTCAGCCGCCCAATGCGGAATGGGGCGCAATGATTCACGAAGGCACCAGCTATATCCGCAGTCATCCGGAACTGATGATTTATCCCGGTCTGCTGATTCTGATCGTAGTAATGGTATTCAATATTCTCGGCGAAGCACTGTCCGACAAATACGGCATTGCCAAACGTTAGTAGCAGCAAAGCAAAGCGGAATGGATAGGAGGGGTTAAGCATGACAGTTGAACTGCCAAATGTACTGGAAGTCCGGGATCTGCATATCCGGCTGAGAACGGACAACGAACCGATGACACTGCTGGAACCGGTCAATCTGACGCTGGCACCGGGCCGTGTACTCGGTATTGTCGGGGAAAGCGGCAGCGGCAAGTCGCTGACATGCAGCGCCATCCTGCAGATGCTGAACCCTCGCAGAATGGATGTGTCCGGTACGGTCCGGCTGCAGGGACGTGAATTGAACGCGATGTCCGCCGGGGAAATGCAGCGCATCCGGGGCAGGGAAATCGGCTGTATTATGCAGAATCCGATGAATGCTTTTACACCGGTCTATACGATCGGTGCCCAGTTCGTGGAGACGCTGCGTACCCATACCGGTCTGTCCAGGCGCCAGGCCAAAGAGCAGGCTATCGCTGCGCTAACCCGCATGAATTTGCCGGAGCCGGCCAGTCTGATGCGCAAGTATCCTTTTCAACTGAGCGGCGGTATGCTGCAGCGGGTGATGATTGCGATCTCGATGTGTCTGCGTCCGGCGCTGCTCATTGCGGATGAGCCGACGACAGCGCTGGACGTGGTCAATCAGCTGCAGGTACTGCGGGAGCTGGATCGGCTACGTACGGAATGTGGAACGTCCATTTTATTGATTTCCCATGATCTGGGAGTCATTTCCCAGTTGGCGGACGAAGTGGCTGTTATGCAAAAGGGACGTATCGTGGAACAGGCGGATGTGTACCAGCTGTTTGATCAGCCTGTGCATGAGTATACACGCCTGCTGCTGCAGACCCGTCCGCATCCGCTGCGACAAAAGGAGGATCACTGTGCTGCAGGTGAATAATGTAAGTCATAGCTACGGCAGGCGCAGCTGGCTATCCCGCTCCGGAACATCTCCCCGGGTGCTGACAGACATCTCGCTGGAAATCGGTGAAGGCTGTTGTCTGGGACTGCTCGGTACGAGCGGAGCGGGCAAGAGCACACTGGGCAAAATCATACTCGGACTGGAGCGTCCGGCCCGGGGACAGGTGATTTTCCAGGGGCATGATCTGTACAACACAGATCGTACCACGCTCCGCAAGTTGAGACGTGATCTGCAGGTGGTCTTTCAGGACTGCTATTCGGCGGTCAATCCGCTGATGACCGCTGCCCAGATCATCGGAGAGCCTCTGGGCAATTACGAACGATTATCACCGGCTGAGCAGCAGCACCGGATCGGCGAGCTGCTGGAACAGGTGGGACTCACGGCAGAAGATGGCAGCAAGCATCCGCATCAGTTCAGCGGTGGGCAGCTGCAGCGCGTCAATATCGCAAGAGCGATTGCGCTGAAGCCCCGAATGATTGTGCTCGATGAATCAGTCAGCAGCCTGGATATGGTGAACCAGAGTCATATTCTCAATCTGCTGGCCGAGCTGCAATCGGTGCATCAGCTGTCCTATCTGTTTATCACGCATGATATCCGGGCAGCCCTGACACTGTGTGATCGCATGGTCGTGATGGATCAGGGAAAGATCGTGCATGAAGCCGATACGGGAGAGTCCATCCTGGAATCGGAACATCCTGCGGTCAGACAGCTGGCTGCTGCGGTACTGCCGGAACACCCATCCCGGCGGATCGCATGGGATCGATTGGATGAAACAGAGCAACAATCTGCGGACGAATACTCATCATTCGGACGCAAATAATTCAGACGTAAATATCAAAATTGATCAGAGCAGATAGTCTGTTCTTTCATATTGATTCAGCGAGCAGAAGCTCTGTTCTGCAAAGCTGATCAAACAAGCGGCGATCTTTTCCGGCATCCAGCGGGAAGAGGTCGCCGCTTTTTCGCTTGAAGTCATTATGCTCTCTTTCATTTGAATCAATTATGCCTTTATAGATGGAGTGTGATACCCTGCTTGCAATTAAAGCGTTTTCTTGGCAAAGGATTTGCGTTATATTAAATGATGTTCACTATATCATTACTATTTAGAAACAGGATCTGAAGGGAAGGCCGTTATGCGCAAAATGTTAGGGGTATATGCTGTGCTGGTCGTGGCCCTGATCATCTACATTGTACAGTATCAGGTGCAGGAGACTTCATCGGCCTGGAATGAGCAGGGGATGAAGGGGGATATTAACGAGAAATATGTCATGATCACCTTCCAGTCCGGAATTGAATACTGGAAGAGCGGTCTTAAAGGATTCGAAGATGCTGCAGGCGCGCTGGATGTGTCGGTCGAATACCAGGGTTCCACCCGGTATGATGCACGCGAGCAGGCGATGATCGTGGAACAGGCGATTGCCAAAAAGCCTGCCGGTATCGCTATCTCTGCCATTGATTCCCCGCTGCTCGTACAGGCGGTAGGGAAAGCGGTGGATGCGGGCATCCCGGTTGTCATGTTCGATGCAGAGGCGCCGGGCAGCAAGTCGTATTCCTTTCTCGCGACAGATAACCATAATGCTGGCGTGATCGCCGCCGAGCAGATGGCCGAGCGTACCGGCGGCAGCGGACAGATTGCCATCATTACACTGGGCAACCAGCAGAATCACAAGGACCGCAGCGGTGGATTTGAACAGGCAATCCGCGAAAAGTATCCGCAGATGAGCGTGATTGCTGTGAAGAATGATAATGGTGATGCCGTGCTGGCCGAGCAGCTGACAGCCGATCTGCTGCGCAAATATCCGCAGTTAAAAGGCATTTTCATTACCGAAGCGACCGGTGCCTATGGCGTCGGCTCGGCTGTCGAGAAGCAGATGCAGTCCGCTGCCACTGGCGCCAAGAAACACAAACCGGTCATTATCAGTTTTGATACAAACAAGGAAACGCTGGATATGATCCGCTCCGGCACCATTGACGCGACCATTGCTCAGGGGACATGGAATATGGGCTACTGGTCGCTGCAGTATCTGTTCCATCTGCATCATGGACTGACCGTACCCTCTCCATCACTGAGTGGAATCGTCTCGCCGGTGCCGGTGCGTGTGGATACCGGCGTCTCTGTGGTGACCCGTGAGAATGTAGAGGATTATTATGCGAAATAAGGACAATCCGGGCCGGCTGCGCAGCTGGATGCAGCAGGACTGGCGCAGATGGCATCCGGAGAATCTGCCGCTGCGCGATCAGCTGATTGCCCTGTTCCTGCTCGTTGGTATTCTGCCGTCGATTCTGCTGGGCATTATGGTGAACTGGACATCGGACCGGATCATTGAGCGTCAGGTGACGGACAATACATTCCAGCTGATCAGCAAGGTGAATCAGACGATCGATACGTATATGGAGCATATGCAGAGCATTACCTACCTGATCAGCTTTGATTCCAAGGTGAATTCATTTATAAATGGCGGCATGGATGCTCGGCGTACAGAGGAGGCATCTCTACCGAAAAGCAAAACGGCAGCAGCTTCCTCCGATCTTGGAAGTGAGCTGGCTGCCGCTGATAATGGACCGCTATCCGGTACGTCGGTCTATCAGATCCGCCAGTTTCTGCAGGGCTTTACCACCGTATACCCGGAAATTGCCGGGATTCTGATCGTGAACAGCAGCGGCGATTATATCAGCAATGAAATGTATGCCCGTTATCCGCGGAACCTCACACAGGAACAGTGGTACAAGCAGGCGGTGGAGCATAAAGGTATTTTCACCATTATAGGTCATCCTTCCGGACGCAATGTCACGAGTCATACCAATTACCGGGACAACGATGTGGTGTCGGTTGTCCGTTCCCTGAATGATCCGGCCACTGGACAGGTCAAAGGCGTCGTCCTGATCGACCTCAAGCTGCGTGTTATCGCACAGGCGGCCAAGGACGTCACGCTGGGCAAGACAGGTTATCTGATGGTGACCGATTCCGGCGGACGGATGATTTATGCGCCGGAAGGACCTTTTCAGCAGGCTGTACCGGCCCGGCTGGCGACGTCGCTGGCAGCCGGACAGCAGAATGTATTTACCGAAGAGATTCAGGGACAGCAGCTGCAGTTCGTATACACCACATCCAGTTATACCGGCTGGAAAACGGTCGGTGTATTCCGCTTCAGCGAATCGGTCGCCGAATCAAGGGCGATCCGCTTTTACGTGGTCATCTTCCTGTTCTTTGTCTGTATACTGGGCGTTACCGCTTCGTATGGACTGTCACGCTCCATTTCACGGCCGATCTACCGGCTGTCTTCCCTGATGCAAAAGGCCGAAGCCGGAGACATGACTGCCCGCTATATGAGCCGTCGTCAGGATGAGGTGGGGATGCTCGGCCGCAGCTTCAACCGGATGATTAACGAAATCCGTAATCTGATTCGGCTGAACAAGCAGCAGGAGCAGCAGAAAAGGGAAGCCGAGCTGCGCAGTCTGCAGGCGCATATCCGGCCGCATTTTCTGTATAATACGCTGGATACGATCCAGTGGATGGCCCGCAAAAAAGGAGCGGAAGATATATCCGGTATGATCGATTCCCTGTCCAAGCTGTTCCGTATCGGACTGAGCCGGGGCAGTGACATTATTACCCTGTCCGAAGAAGAACAGCATATTCGCAGTTATCTGCTGATTCAGAAAACCCGCTACCGGGACCGGCTGAACTATGAGATGGATGTCGATGAGTCGATTCGTAATGTATATGTGATCAAGCTGCTGCTGCAGCCGATCGTCGAGAATGCCATCTATCACGGCATCAAGGCAAGGCGGGGTCCGGGCATGATCCGGATACGGGCGGAGCAGCGTGAGGACAAGCTGATCTACACGGTGGAAGACGATGGAGCCGGTATTACGGAAGAACGACTGCTCTGGCTGAGAGCGCAACTGGAACAGCCGCTGGAAGTACTCGGCACCCAGGGACCGGAGCCGGCAGGCAGCTATGGACTATTGAATATTCAGGCCCGCATCCATCTGGCCTATGGAACACGTTATGGACTGACGATGGATCACCGGGAAGGCGGGGGCATGATTGTACAGGTCACCCAGCCGCTGCTATGGCAGTTCCCGACATCCCTAATTCGCCAAGGAGATGAAGAATAATGAGTGCATTGCTGAATGTAATGATTGCCGATGATGAGCCGATTATCCGCGAAGGCATACGGGATGCGGTAGATTGGGACAGTCTGGGCATGATTGTGGCGGCGGAGGCGGAAGATGGCGAGGAAGCGCTGGAGATTGCACTGCAGCAGGATATTCACATTTTGCTGGTCGATATGAATATGCCGTTCATGAACGGCATTGCGCTGATGAAACGGCTGCGGGAGGAACGTCCGGGCTGCCGGTTTGTGATTATTACCGGTCATGATGAGTTCAGCTATGCCCAGGAAGCGATCCGGCTAGGGGTCAAGGATTATATTCTCAAGCCGGTTGATCCGGTGCATCTGCAGGAAGTGCTGAATCATATCCGGACCGAACTGAACGGTGATCAGCAGCAGGAGGAATATCTCAAGCTGGCGACCGACCAGATTCAGCGGAATATTCCGCTGCTGCGAGAGCAGTTCTGTCTGGAATGGCTGCATGGACGGCTGCGCGAGGAAGAGATCCGGCGTCAGCAGGAATTCCTCGGTCTGCCGTCTGTCCACCCGGCGGCGCTGACGCTGATTCGCTGGTCGGGACAGGCCGAAGGACGCCCGCTGCTCAAGGAACAGGATCGGCAGCTGCTGCTGTTTGCGATTGGCAATATTGCTGCAGAGCTGCTGTCCGATATTCCGCTGGTGATCTGCCGGGAAGATTCGGGCACGATTATACTCTGCCTCTGGGAGGTGCCGGCAGCCCATAGGGAAGAGCAGATTATCGCTGCAGTTCGTGACCATATCGGTCTGCATGTGCAGGTCTATATGCAGCCGGTCATCGATGAGGAATACAGGGAGGGTATGGAGTGGTCGCAGCAGCTGTATGCTACCTACCGCCAGCTAAGACAGGAACTCAAGGGACAGACCGGCTTGTCCCCGCTCGTACGGCGGGCACGGGGCTATATCCTGCAGCATTATGCCGATCCACAGCTGACCCTGGAGCAGTTGGCCGAAGCGCTGCAGGTATCACCGACCTATCTCAGCCGGGTCATGAAAAAGGAGCTGGGACAGTCCTTTATCCATGTGCTGGTGCAGGCGCGTATGCAGCGGGCCGCACAGCTGCTGCAGGAAAGTGATCGTCCGATTCTGGAGGTGGCGGAGGAAGTCGGATATGAATCCCAGCATTATTTCAGTACTGCGTTCAAAAAAGTGATGGGTGTCTCGCCGAACCGATACCGTCGTGACTCGTCTTCTGATTGAAAAGTGCTGTTTCACTTGCTGCCGGTCTGCAGGTATAGTATAATAGAACAGGTCTTGCAGCTGATGCTCGGCTGCATGCTGTTATATCGCAAGATGCATAACATTCCCTTTTATAATTTAATACTATGGAAATACCGGAGGAGCCTGTCATTGCAGGCTCCTCTTTGTCTTTTTTTGGACATTGAGGTTTAGATTACCGGTAATTCGCACAGGCCTGTTTATGGGTATTAGTATGAAGACGAAGGTCTGCAAGCTCTGCAAAGGGCGGCAGAGTCTGGCGCTCTATGGATAGGAGGAATGCTTGTCTCGCGGTAGTCGTACGGCGAAACAGGCTGATATATACATTATATAGTTGGGGGTGCTTACAAGAGTGTACTTACTGCATGCTGCTATTCTGGCTCCATTTGTGCTGGCTGCACTGGTGCCGGCGATTCGCAAAGGTACCAAACAAATACACACCGGCTGGATTGTGCTGATACTGCCGATACTGCTGTTTCTGAATTTTCTGCGTTATCTTCCGGTGGTGCGTACGGATGTGACACAGACGATCTCGCTGCCGTGGATTCCTTCGCTGGGAATTGACTTTACGGTCTATTTGGATGGGCTGGGCTTGTTATTTGCCCTGCTGATTACGGGCATTGGTGCGCTGGTCGTGCTGTATTCCATCTTTTATCTGGACCCGGAGCAGGAAGCGATTCACCGGTTCTATCTGTATCTGCTGCTGTTTATGGGAGCGATGCTGGGAATTGTACTGTCGGATAATATGATCGTGCTCTATACGTTCTGGGAATTGACGAGTATATCGTCGTTCCTGCTGATTGCGTTCTGGTATGAACGTGACCGTTCGCGCTATGGGGCACTCAAGTCGATGCTGATTACGGTATTTGGCGGCTTTGCGATGCTGGCCGGCTTTGTCGTGCTGCATGGCATGACCGGTACGTGGAGTATTCGTGAGACGATTGCGATGCTCGATCATGTACAGGGACAACCACTGTTTTTGCTAGCGATGATTTTGATTTTGCTGGGTGCTTTTACCAAGTCGGCCCAGTTTCCATTTCATATCTGGCTGCCGGATGCGATGGAGGCACCGACCCCGGTCAGTGCCTATCTGCACTCGGCAACCATGGTCAAAGCGGGTATCTATCTGGTGGCCCGCTTCAGTCCGGTATTTGCCGGTCAGGCGGAATGGTTCTGGATCATCTCGCTGGTCGGTATTATTACGATGTGTTATGGATCGATTCTGGCGGTCAAGCAGACCGATCTCAAGGCGCTGCTCGCGTATTCGACCATTTCACAGCTTGGTCTGATCATGTCGCTGTTTGGCGCAGGTTCGGCAGCAGTGTACTACGGGTATGGTGAAGAATCGCTGCTGTATACGGCGGCGACAACGGCGGCCATTTTCCATCTGATCAACCATGCGACCTTCAAGGGTGCACTGTTTATGGTAGCCGGGATCGTGGACCATGAGACAGGGACGCGGGATATCCGGCGTCTCGGCGGTCTGATCTCGCTGATGCCGATTACCTTTACCGTTGCATGTATCAGCGGATTCTCTATGGCGGGTGTACCGCCATTTAACGGTTATCTGAGTAAGGAAATGTTCCTGGAAGCGATGGTGGAACTGACCCATCTGCATATCTTTGATCTGGGTACATGGGGAGTACTGTTCCCGATACTGGCCTTTCTGGGAAGCGTGTTTACCTTTGTGTACAGCATGATTCTGATTTTCAAAACATTCCGCGGACCGCTGCAAAAGGAAAAGCTCGGTGTGACGCCGCATGAAGCGCCAACCGGTATGCTTATTGCCCCGGTCATTCTGGCGGTGTGCGTCGTACTGCTCGGGCTGTTCCCGAATGTATTGTCCTACAGCATTATCGAGCCGGCGATGCGTTCGGTACTGCCTTCGCTGGTGGCTCCGGGTGAGCACTTTGAAGTGCATATCGCGTTCTGGCACGGATTCACCCCGGCCCTGTTCATGACGCTCGGCGTCATTGGACTGGGGACGGTATTGTATCTGCTGCTGGGCCGCTGGAAAGGAATCTATGGGATGTATCCGGACAAGCTGACCTGGAATCATGTGTACGACAGCCTGCTGCGCTATGGGGAAAAAGTAGCCCATGCGCTGACAGATGCCTATATGAACCGGTCGGCCCGCAATTATCTGGTCTACATTTTCGGATTCATGGTTATCGTGCTTGGGGTGGCGCTATGGCGCGCGGATGTATTATCCCTGCTAACTACCGATACAGCGCCGATCAATATGTATGAGATTGTATTGATCGCCATGCTGGTGATTTCGGCAGTGGCTGTGCCTTTTGCCCGCCAGCGGCTGATCGCTGTCATTATGACCGGAGCGGTCGGTTATCTGGTAACGCTGTTCTTCGTCCTGTTCCGTGCGCCGGATCTGGCGCTGACCCAGATGATTATCGAGACGGTATCGGTCGTATTGTTCCTGCTGTGCTTCTACCATATGCCGGAGCTGCGGCGCGAAGTGAACACACGCAGGTACCGCTCGCTGAATATTGTCATCTCGGTCGGTGTCGGTGTGGTCGTGACCCTGATTGCACTCAGTGCGAGCGGAAGCAGCAGCTTTGAGAGCATTGCCGATTATTTTGTGAAAAACAGTCATGATCTGGGCGGCGGCGATAACGTGGTTAACGTCATTCTGGTGGACTTCCGCGGATTCGATACACTGCTGGAAATTACGGTGCTCGGCATTGCCTCGCTGGGGATCTACTCGATGATCCAGCTGCAGCTGCAGGGCAAGGATGCCGGCTCACGAATTCTTTATCTGCACCGGAAAGTGACCCTTGCGCCGAAAGTGCCGATTGGCCGTACGCGCAAGGAGACGCCAACCGTCGCCAAAAACATGAAGCAGTTCAAGAGCAATGATGTCATTCTGGAGACGAGCACCAAGGTGATCGTGTTTATTATTCTGACGTTTGCGTTGTATCTGTTCTTTGCCGGACATAACAATCCGGGCGGGGGGTTCGTCGGTGGTCTGATGGCGGCATCGGCGCTGGTGCTGCTGGCACTGGCCTTTAACGCCGAGACGGTGAGACGGGTACTGCCGCTCGATTACCGCGATATTATGGCAGCCGGGCTGTCCGTGGCTTATCTGACAGCGATGGGGTCCTTTGTATTTGGTGCACCTTTCCTCAGTCAAGCGTTTGGTTATTTCGAGATTCCGTTCCTCGGGAAGACGGAACTGGCAACGGCGCTGATCTTTGACCTGGGCGTGTTCCTGACGGTACTTGGAGTAACGATGACGATTATTTTACAGATAGGAGAGGATCGCTGATATGGAAATATGGATGTCTGTCGCTATCGGCATACTGTTCGCCGTAGCTGTGTATCTCATTCTGTCCCGCAGTCTGCTGCGCATTATTCTTGGTACATCGATTCTGACGCACGGGGTGCATCTGCTGCTGTTGACCATGTCGCGGCTGAAGACCGGTGCGCCGCCGCTGCTCGGCGAAGAGTCGGGTACCTATGTGGATCCGCTGCCGCAGGCGCTGATTCTGACCTCCATCGTAATCAACTTTGGAGTAACTGCTTTTTTCTTTGTACTGGCGTATCGTTCCTATATACGTCTGAAGACGGACGATATGGAGGAGGTGAAGCGCAAAGGTGGCCAATAACCTGTTAATTTTCCCACTGCTGATTCCACTGTTGGCAGCAGTGATACAAATATTTTGCCGGAACCACATGGCTGTGCAGCGTCTGGTCGGAGCCATTGCGGTGCTGGCCAATGTCGGTATCGCCGTCTGGCTGGTCGCAACCGTGCAGATGCACGGCATTCAGCTGCTGCCGATGGGCGGCTGGGCGGCACCTTACGGGATCGTATTTGTTGCCGATATGTTCGCTGCGCTGCTCATCCTGACGACTGCGATTCTCGGCGCGGTTTGTCTGTTTTATGCCTTTGCCAGTATAGGAGAGGAGCGGGAAAAGTATCACTTTTATCCGTTCTTTCAATTTCTGCTGGTCGGCGTGTATGGCTCGTTCCTGACAGGTGATCTGTTCAACCTGTTTGTCTGCTTTGAAGTCATGCTGATCTCCTCGTATGCGCTGATTGTATTGGGAGGAACGCGCATACAGCTGCGGGAGACACTTAAATACATTCTAATCAATATCATCTCATCTTCGTTTTTTGTCGCTTCGCTGGCGTATCTGTACGGAGCGACCGGGACGCTGAATATGGCGCATCTGTCGCAGCGGATTGCCGAAGTCGGGCAGACCGGCATTTTGAGCGTCATCGCCTTTTTATTCCTGATTGTGTTCAGCCTTAAGGCCGGCATGTTCCTGTTCTTCTGGCTGCCGGGTTCCTATGCGGCGCCACCCTCAGTCATTACGGCGATCTTTGCCGGACTGCTGACCAAGGTTGGACTGTACGCGATTCTGCGTACCTTTACGCTGATCTTCTATCATGATACCGGGTTCCTCTATACGCTGATTGGCTGGATGGGCATCGCGACGATGATCCTCGGCGTGATCGGAGCGGTAGCCTACCGGGATGTAAACAAAATTCTGGTCTACAATGTGGTCGCCGGTGTGGGACTGATCGGATTCGGACTGGCAGCTGCCAATACGGCGGGTATCGAAGGCGCGATCTTCTACATGCTGCATGATATGATCCTCAAGGCGCTGCTGTTCCTGCTCGCCGGCATCATGATCGGAGCAGCCGGTACGTCCAAACTGACCCAGATGAGCGGACTGATCAAGCGGATTCCGGCTACCGGCTGGATGCTGTTCGTCGCCGGACTTGCGCTGGCGGGTGTGCCGCCGCTGAGCGGATTCGCCGGCAAGCTGCTCATTGTGCAGGGCGGGCTGGAGCGTGGCTGGTACGTAATGACACTGATCAGTCTGGCAGCCAGTCTGCTGATGCTGTACTCGGTTATGCGCATTTTCATGCTGGGCTTCTGGGGTAAGGATCGCCCGCTGGCCGATGAACGCAAAGAGCTGTCGGATGATATTTACCATGAATGGGCGTCGGAGGAAGGCCATCCCGATTTCCTGCCGGATGACCGGTCTGAACTGCTTGATTACCGCTGGTCGGCATTCCGTCCGAAGCGTCTGGTCGGTGCAGCCTCGGTACTGTTTGTTCTGGTGATCCTGATCGGTCTGGGTTCCGGGTGGGTGCATACGTATGTAGCGGAAGCCGCTTATGTGCTGCAGAATCCGTCCGTGTATATTCAGGCTGTGTTGGGAGGCGGTGAATAGATGGCTTTTCAAATTATACTGAATCTGCTAATCGCCTTCGTCTGGATGTCGCTGAATACGACATGGGATGCGCTGAATTTTGTAATCGGGTATATTATCGGGCTGCTGCTCATCTTCGCCTTCAAGCGGTTTTTCCCGCATGACTTTTACGGTCATAAATTATGGGCGGTATTCAAGCTGATTCTGCTGTTCTTCTCGGAACTGATCAAGTCCAGCGTCGTCGTGCTGCGTCATATCGTCTCGCCGCGGCTGAATATTAATCCGGGCATTCTGACGCATCGTACCGATCTGACATCCGATTGGGAGCTGACGCTGCTGTCTACACTGGTCACACTTACCCCGGGAACGGTACTGATCGAGGTCTCCCGGGAGCAGCATTTGGTCTATATCCATGCGATCGATATCCAGGACGAGGACAAGATGTCCGAAGATATCCGTAACACATTTGAAAAAGCGATCAAGGAGGTGACGCGATAATGCTGCAAATCTCACTGTTTATCGCGCTGATCCTCCTGTCGATTGCAGTTGTAGGCTGCATGTACCGTGTGCTGCGCGGTCCGTCGATGGCAGACCGGATTACCGCACTGGATACGGTCGGCATCAATATTATTGCGATCATTATCGTGCTGTCGATGATGCTGGACACGCAGGCATATCTGGAAGTAATGCTGCTGGTCGGTATTCTGGCATTTATCGGTACGGTTGCTTTTGCCAAATATATTGAGAGAGGGGTGGTGATTGAGCATGAAGGAGAAGACAGAGATGATCTCGATGATTCAGACGATCGGTGAGCCGGTAATTGCGATACTGGTGCTGATCGGCGCGGTGTTGAGTGTATTGAGCGCTTTCGGCATTATCCGTTTCCCGGATGTATATCTGCGGGCGCATGCGGCTACGAAGAGTGCGACATTGGGCGTGCTGTGTGTGCTGCTTGGTGGATTCCTGTTCTTCTGGATCTTCGATGGGTATCCGAGTATGCGAATCCTGTTGGGTATCTTGTTCGTGTTCATCACCGCTCCGGTCGCCGGTCATCTGAATGCCCGTGCAGCTTACCGGACAGGTGTGCCGCTCTGGAAGCTGGCCAAGGATGAGCTGAAGCCGGCACTTAAGAAAAAGGGGATCGACCGGGAAAAGGCGGAGAAGGAACCGCTGAATTAGAAGCAGTGCTGCTTGTGGCTTTGTAGATAAGGAAAACGGAAAACAGGCTTTTGTAAGAATGGCAATATAAGCAGTATTAACAGCATCAACAAAGCATAGTGGCAAAGGGGAAATGAAGTTCTCCGGCTGCTATGCTTTTTTGTGTTGTTGTGCTTCTTACTATTTTGCTGTTTGAAGGGTAATCATTCGCTGGATGAGGGAGCTTTTGCAGCAGAACAGCTTTATTTTCCGGAAAATAAGCGGGATTGGAATAGGCGGAAAAGTTCTGCTATAATCCAATTGTTAACCAAAATAATGTTAATAGGTTAACAATAAAACAGCGAAGGTGACTCATGATCAATCAAATGTCTGCTCTACAATGGAATGAATTGGCAGCACAAGCCGTACATAGACAGCCCATCTCTCATGAACAGGCCATGCAGGTGCTGCTGGCAAAAGACAGTCAGCTGCTGCCGCTGCTGCATGCTGCCTATGAGGTACGCCATCATTTTTATGGGAACAAGGTCAAGCTCAATATGATCATCAATGCCAAAAGCGGACTATGCCCGGAAGACTGCGGATACTGTTCGCAATCGATCGTCTCCACCGCCCCTGTCAGCAAGTACAGCCTGCTGGACAAAGAGACGCTGCTGGCCGGTGCGCGGGAAGCGATGAACCGTCAGGCGGGAACCTACTGTATCGTCGCTTCCGGCAGAGGACCGTCCCGCCGCGAACTGGATCAGGTGGTTGAAGCTGTCCGGGAAATCCGGGAGACGATGCCGCTCAAGATCTGCGCCTGCCTCGGGCTGCTGAAGGAAGACCAGGCCCGCCGGTTGGCGGAAGCGGGTGTCCACCGGTATAATCACAATCTCAATACGAGCAGTGAACACTATGCCTCCATTACGACGACTCACACGTACGAACAGCGGATCAATACGATCGAGCAGGTCAAGAGCAGCGGCATGTCGCCCTGCTCCGGTGTCATTATCGGTATGGGCGAGACCGACGAGCAGATTGTGGAAATGGCCTATGCGCTGCATGAGCTGGACGCAGACTCTATTCCGGTCAATTTCCTCAATCCGATCCCTGGTACGCCGCTTGCCGGACAACAGCGGACAAGTGCACGCAAGGCGCTGAAAGTACTGGCGCTGCTGCGGTTCATTTGCCCGGACAAGGAGATCCGGGTGGCTGGCGGCCGTGAGCTGAATCTGCGCACGCTTCAGCCATTGGCGTTGTACGCTGCCAATTCGATCTTTGTCGGTGACTATCTGACGACGCCAGGACAGGAGGCTGCACTGGATTACCAGATGATAGAGGATCTTGGTTTTGAAATCGAGCATAATGCCCTGACCTAACGGACATTGGCGCAAGTGTCAGGGGATGTGGAAATAGCCTCCTGTCTACTTCGGAGCAGCTGGTATGTACAAGCTGCGCTGTGGTAGGCTAGGAGGCTGTTATTTGTATGTTGATCTTCCTGTATCCTTTTCCGATTGTTCTGGAGGTTCCTCTACGAGTTTTTACAACCCTTCCACCTGCAGACCTCTCTCCTCAAAAATTCGCTTGGCAACAAACACAGCATTCAGCACGCGGGGGAATCCGGTATACGGCACGCAGTGCATGATCGCTTCGACGATCTCCAGTGGAGTCAGTCCCACATTCAGCGAAGCGTTAATATGCACATTCAGTTGCGGCTCGCAGCCTCCCTGTGTCGTCAGGGAAGAAAGCGTGATTAGCTGCCGCTGCCGGGCGTCCAATCCGGGACGTGTATAGATATCCCCAAAAGCAAATTCAATAATATACCTGCCCAGATCCGGTGCAATCTGCTCCAGCGATTGTATTACCCGCTCACCCGCATGACCGTCTATCTCTCCAAGTCTAACCCAGCCTTTTTCATAACGTGTTGCAGTATCCATTCGTATTTCCTCCTCGATATAGGTATGAGCACTGTCCTGTGTGGCATACAGCTGATCCGATCTGCTGCGTCTATCAACGGCCAGGATCAGCTTAGCGCTTAGAGCGCGCTCAAAGGCAAGACTTATTTTGGACAGGCAGAGCGTTGAGGTGAATCCGGTGTATTCGGAGATAGATAGAATGATATAATAACCTCTATGGAAAATACGTATACCATTCAGCAAATTGCCGTTATGACAGGACTAAGCCCACATACTTTGAGATATTATGAACGGATCGGACTGCTGCATCCGATCAGCCGGGATTCGATCGGATACCGTTATTACACCGACAGGGATATTGCATGGATCGAATTCCTGATGCGCCTTCGCCAGACCGGGATGCCGATCAGCGAAATGAAGCAGTTCTCCGATCTGCGCAGCCAGGGCGACCATACCGCCGGACAGCGCCGTGAGCTGCTGGAGCAGCACCGCATCCATATCCGCGAGCAGATGAGCAGGCTGGAGCAGGATCTGCATCATATGGATGAGAAGATCGAATACTATGAGTCGTTGGAAGCGAAGCAAAAGCAATTACCAACGATTCCATAACAGAACAGTATATGTGAGATCACAGAAGATACATGGAAAATAACAGAACAATACAGGGGAAAATCATACTGCGAATACCATACAGCACACCGGGAGGACAGAATAATGAGTGGAAAAGTAGTCAATCATATCAGCGAACTGGTTGGAGATACACCGGTCGTCCGGCTGCATCGGCTGATAGAACCCGACAGCGCTGCAGTCTATGTGAAGCTGGAATATTTTAACCCCAGCGGCAGCGTCAAAGATCGTGCAGCACTGAACCTGATCGTGCAGGCCGAACAGGATGGTCACCTGCAGCCCGGCAGTACAATTATCGAGCCGACGAGCGGCAATACCGGCATCGGTCTGGCGATGAACGCCGCCGCAAGAGGATACAGTGCAATCATGGTCATGCCGGACAATATGTCACAGGAACGGATCAGCATTCTGCAGGCCTACGGCGCCCAGGTAGTACTCACGCCGGCTGCCGAGAAAATGCCGGGAGCTATCCGCAAAGCCGAACAGCTGCTGACGGAAATCCCGCGCAGCTACATGCCGCGTCAGTTCGACAACCCGGCGAATGCCGATGCGCACCGCCGGACGACGGCACTGGAGATTCTGGAACAGATGGAAGGAAAGTTGGATACGTTTGTCGCTTCATCCGGAACCGGTGGTACGATCACTGGCACGGGCGAGACGCTGAAGCAGCATCTGCCGGATCTGCGCATTCTGGTTGTCGAACCGAAGGGCTCCCCGGTACTGTCCGGCGGCCAGCCCGGCTCGCACAAGCTGGTCGGTACGAGTCCGGGATTCATTCCCTCCATCCTGAACACATCGATCTATGACGAGATTGTGCAGGTGGCCGATGAGGACGCCATTTCCACGATGCGCCAGCTCGCCGCAGTGGAAGGCATACTGGTCGGTCCTTCTTCCGCGGCCACGGTCTGGACAGCGATGCAGGAAGCGAAGCGGCTGGGTTCCGGTCACAAAGTACTCTGTATCGCACCGGATAACGGTGAACGTTATCTGAGCATGAACCTGCTGTAACCGGCTGCATGAATCACCAAATCCGCAGCTAACTGATTCATCAATCAACAGATAAATGAACAGCAATGGAATAAAGATAGCGCATACATGCTTTTGTCTGCTACAATATTGCCGCTGGAAAATAATACGGCATCACGAGGGAGGCAACATCTATGAACAAACGTCCGCTTGGCAAAACAGGACTGCAGGTCAGTGAAGTCAGCTTTGGTACATGGGCTATCGGGGGATCATGGGGACAGACCGATGAATCGGAATCTCTGCGTGCGCTGGACAAGGCAATGGATGAAGGTGTGAACTTTTTTGATACTGCCGATGTATACGGCGATGGCAAAAGTGAACGATTGCTGGCCCGCGCTACCAAAGGCAAAGAAGACCAGATCCATATCGCTACCAAGTTCTGCCGCCAGGGAGATATCTCCGATCCGCGTACCTATTCGGAGCAGCAGGTCCGCCAGTGGTGCGAAGACAGCCTTCGCCGGCTGGAACGCGATACGATCGATCTGTATCAGATCCACTGCGCGCCATTCGAGATTCTGAAGCAGGGCGCCGTCTTCGAGGTGCTGGACAAGCTGCAGCAGGAAGGCAAGATTCGTGCTTATGGAGTAAGTGTGGAGACGGTGGAAGAAGGATTGTTCTGTCTGGAACAGTCCGGCGTACAGGCGCTGCAGATTATTTTCAACATCTTCCGTCAAAAGCCGATCGCCGAGCTGCTGCCGCGTGCCGCCGAGCGCGGTGTCGGACTGCTCGTTCGTCTGCCTCTCGCCAGCGGTCTTCTGACCGGCAAATTCTCCGCAGATACCCAGTTCGAAGCGGAAGATCATCGCAACTTCAACCAGAACGGTGAAGCGTTCAACGTAGGCGAGACATTCGCCGGACTGCCTTTCCGTAAAGGAGTGGAGCTGGCCTCCCAGCTGGACTGGATCGCCGAAGGTCGCGGCAATATGACTCGTGCTGCCCTGCGCTGGCTGCTTGATTTCCCGGAGATCACCGCTGTTATTCCGGGTTTCAAAAATGTACGCCAGGTGGAAGACAATCTCGGCGTGCTGTCTGCCAAGCCATTCAGCCCGGAAGAACATGAGCGTCTGCGGAAGTTCTATGATGAGCAGATTCATGAGCATATTCGCGGGGCGTATTAATTTCATTGGTGATGATTGTCCTGTAATCATACCGTATAGATGATAAAGAAAAGCAGGCGGGCTCTCAGGAGTCCGTCTTTTTGCGGTACCGTACGATGCTGTTCTACACAGGAGATGGTTCTCAAATACATGTCATGTTTCTCAAGTACATGAGACTCTTCTTTAGTCCATACTTTTGCTACCGTCGGCTGCAAATTTATATTTTTCAGCATAACCATTTTCAAAACTAAGTCGGATTTTTATAAAAAAGGTCGCATAAGTGAAAAGACGACGACCTCCCGGCAGTGCTATTATGCTTAAAGAAAGCGTTATCAATACAATTTTAACCAAATCATATTCATCGTAATGGACAGAAAGGAGCGTCTGTAATGAAACGGGGAATTATGCTGATATTGGTCACCCTGATGGTATTTACCCTGAGTGCCTGCAACCTGGCAGAGAGCAGCAGCGGCAGCAGTGACAAAGGTTATGTCGGTATTGCGATGCCGACCAAATCCTCTGCACGCTGGGTCGCGGACGGACAAAATATGGTGAAGCTGTTCCAGGCCAAAGGATACAAGACGGATTTGCAATATGCGGAGGACGTCGTCGAGAACCAGATTTCACAGATTGAGAACATGATCACCAAGGGCGTCGATGTAATCGTTATTGCGGCGATTGACGGCAATACGCTGACCGACGTCATCGGCAAGGCACATGCTGAGGGTATAGAGGTCATCTCGTATGACCGACTGATCATGAACACGGCAAATTTAAGCTATTATGCGACCTTCGATAACTTTAAGGTCGGCGTACTGCAGGCTTCCTACATTGAGGAGAAGCTTGGCCTGAAAAAAGGTAAAGGCCCGTTCAACATTGAACTGTTCGGCGGCTCGCCGGATGATAACAACGCCTACTTCTTCTTCAACGGAGCAATGTCGGTGCTGCAGCCTTACATAGACTCCGGCAAACTGGTCGTCCAGAGCAAGCAGACCACCATGGCCCAGATCGCCACCCTGCGCTGGGACGGATCACTCGCCCAGGCCCGGATGGATAACTTGCTGAGCGCTTACTACGGCAGCGAGAAACTCGACGCCGTCCTGTCCCCATATGACGGCATCAGCATCGGGATTATCTCATCCCTCAAAGGCGTAGGCTACGGCTCTGCCGACAAACCGCTGCCCGTCATCACCGGACAGGATGCCGAACTCGCTTCGATCAAGTCCATCGTATCCGGCGAACAGACCCAGACCGTATTCAAGGACACCCGCAAACTGGCCGAGAAAACCGTCGGCATGGTCGACAGCATTCTCAAAGGCGAAAAAGCTGAAGTCAACGATACCAAGTCCTACAACAACAACGTCATGGTCGTTCCCGCTTACCTGCTGGACCCCGTATCTGTCGACAAAGCCAACGTCAAAAAAGAAATCATCGAGGGCGGCTACTACACCGAACAAGAAGTCTACGGCGACGAAGCCCCACCCCAGTAACTTGAAGACATGAGAACCGTCGCACACACTCACATGATTTTCAAACCATCATGAACCAATAAATCTTTATTTTACAAATACCAATCCTATAATCTTATAAATTTCCAATTCCTAATCCTGAGATCACTAAATCTCTAATCTCTAAATTTCAAAGGTTTTAAATCTTTAAAATTACCCAGCGCAGAACTCCAGGTGGATGCATTTGCACGGAGCGGAGGGAAGGGAATTGGGGAAAAGGACGACATTTAAGCCTGGATATCCACCGCTTTATCCCACTTGAGGATATCCAGGCTTAACCGGAGTCCGTTCCCCAATCCCTTCCCGCAGCGTTCCCTGCAACAGCACCCACCCCACAGTTCAAGCCACACAAGGGAGCTGTTCCAATTGTCCGATATCATTCTGGAGATGAAAGGCATTACCAAAACATTTCCCGGCGTCAAAGCCCTGGAAAACGTCAACCTCAAAGTACGCAAAGGCGAAATCCACGCCCTGTGCGGCGAAAACGGTGCAGGCAAATCCACGCTGATGAAAGTGCTCAGCGGCGTATACGGCCACGGTACCTACGAAGGCGATATTATTTTCGAAGGCAAGACCTGTGAGTTCAAAGACATCAAGGACAGCGAGGAGCTGGGGATCGTCATTATCCACCAGGAGCTCGCATTGATCCCGTACCTATCGATTGCCGAAAATATTTTCCTCGGCAATGAGCGGCAAAAGGGCGGCATTATCGACTGGAATGAGACCCTCCAGCGCACCCAGGGACTGCTCGACAAAGTGGGTCTCAGTGAATCCCCGAATACGCTCGTGACAAATATCGGGGTCGGCAAGCAGCAGCTGGTCGAGATCGCCAAAGCCTTTTCCAAACGGGTCAAGCTGCTCATCCTTGATGAGCCGACCGCAGCACTGAACGAAGATGACAGCGAGAATCTGCTGGAGCTGATGCTGGGCTTCAAGAGCCAGGGCATCTCCTGCATCATCATTTCTCACAAACTGAACGAAATTGCCAAAGTCGCCGATTCCGTCACCATCCTGCGGGACGGGCAGACGATCGAGACGCTCGACATGCACAAGGATGCAGTCACCGAAGACCGCATTATCAGCGGCATGGTTGGTCGCGATCTGACACACCGCTATCCGGAACGTCAGCCGAAGATCGGTGAAGTGACGCTGGAAGTCAAAGACTGGAACGTCTACCACGAACATCATGCCGACCGCAAAATGATCGACAACGTCAACCTGAATCTGCGGAGAGGCGAGATTGTCGGTATTGCCGGTCTGATGGGTTCCGGTCGTACGGAGCTGGCGATGAGTATCTTCGGCAAATCCTATGGCAAAAATATCAGTGGTACCCTGATCAAGGACGGCAAGGAAATCCGCAACAACGACGTCACCCAGGCGATCAAAAACGGCTTTGCCTATGTGACCGAGGATCGCAAAAACTACGGTCTAATCCTGCTGGACGATATCAAGCGCAATATCTCGCTCACCGGTCTGGAGAAGCTGACCAAATCCACTGTCGTGAATGAACATGAAGAGGTGCTGGTAGCGGAAGACATGCGCAATCAGATGAAGATCAAGACACCGAATATTCTGCAGAAAACGAGCAATCTGAGCGGCGGTAACCAGCAGAAGGTCGTACTGGGCAAATGGATCTTCTCCGGTCCGGATATTCTCATTCTGGATGAACCGACCCGAGGGATCGACGTGGGCGCCAAATACGAGATCTATACGATCATCAACCGACTCGCAGACGAAGGAAAAAGCATTCTGGTCATCTCTTCCGAACTGCCCGAGATCCTCGGCATCTGTGACCGCATCTACGTCA
The DNA here is from genome assembly GCF_000971965.1 of Paenibacillus wulumuqiensis. Taxonomy (GTDB): domain Bacteria; phylum Bacillota; class Bacilli; order Paenibacillales; family Paenibacillaceae; genus Saccharibacillus; species Saccharibacillus wulumuqiensis. The sequence goes on along the minus strand of NZ_KQ040793.1, from coordinate 317,785 downwards.
TGAACGCCGGCCAGATCACCGGCGAAGTCGAACGCGCCGAAGCTACTCAGGAGAAACTGATGACTTACATGACCAAACACAAAGCCAAGGTATAACTGCTAATCATTAATTACCGTTACCAAATAAGGGTGCAATCTGCTTCATCCCGAACTCCCCGCACGCAGCACGGAGCAGATCCGCCCACCAATCCATTTGAAAGGGGCTAACCCAGCATGTCCAGCATAACCAAGCCGGTAAAAGGCAGCGATAAAGACAAAGGCAGCGTGTTCAGCAGGCTGTTCAAAGGAAACATCCGTCAGTACGGTATGATCATTGCACTCGTATTCATCATGCTGCTTTTCGAAATTTTAACAGGAGGTCTGCTGCTCAAGCCGATCAACATCACCAACCTGATCTTGCAAAACAGTTACATACTGGTGCTGGCCATCGGTATGGTGCTGGTCATCATCACCGGACATATTGATCTGTCGGTCGGTTCCATTGCCGCTTTTGTCGGCGCGATCTCCGCGATCTTTATGGTCAACTGGCAGATGAACCCGGTACTCGCCGTGATTCTGTCCATCGTGATCGGCGGACTAATCGGTGCATGGCAGGGCTTCTGGGTGGCGTATGTGCGGATTCCCGCCTTTATCGTTACGCTCGCCGGGATGCTGCTGTTCCGCGGTCTGACGATGGTCGTGCTGGAAGGGCAGTCCATCTCGCCATTCCCGAACGGCTTCCAGAAGATCAGCTCCGGCTTTGTGCCTGACTTTACTAATGCGGCTACCAATATCGTCGCAATTATCGCCGGTATTGCACTGTCCGTACTGTACATTGTGACCGAGCTGCGCAACCGTGCTTCCCAGCGCAAATACAACTTTGCAACAGGTTCACAAGGATTGTTCATTGCCAAATTGATCGCTGTTGTCGCGATCATCAACTTGTTTACATTCGTACTGGCAAGCTATGCAGGGATTCCGACGATTCTCGTCCTGCTGTTCCTGCTGATTATCATCTATTCCTTTGTCATGAATAAAACCGTGATGGGCCGCCATGTGTATGCGATCGGTGGTAACGAGAAAGCAGCCGGACTGTCCGGTGTCAAAACGAAAAAAGTGACGTTCTGGGTATTCGTCAACATGGGCGTACTCGCAGCCATCTCCGGTCTGATCTTCGCCGCGCGTCTGAATGCAGCAACGCCAAGAGCGGGTACCAACTTTGAGCTGGATGCCATCGCAGCCTGCTTTATCGGCGGCGCATCCGCTTCCGGCGGGATCGGAACCGTATTCGGAGCGATCATCGGCGGTCTCGTTATGGGCGTACTGAATAACGGTATGTCTCTGGTCGGTCTCGGTATTGACTGGCAGCAAGGTATCAAAGGTTTGGTACTGCTGCTCGCGGTAGCATTCGATATTTACAACAAAAACAAAGGCAACACTGCATCCTGATCAGGCATTACGGATGTACTGCCGAATGCAGAGTAGTGGAGAGAGTAACTGATTTGAACCGGAATTGAAAAGGAACCAGAGGAATAAATATAGAGCAGTACGGGTGAATATAAAGTAAACCTGCTCCTGTAAATCGAAAAAGAACTTCAGTCGCTGAATAAGCTTAGTATGATCCCCTCAGGTAGACAGTGAAAAAAGATCTCATAATACAATGAGATCAACACTGAAGACCGGAGGGGATTTTTTATGGCCAAAAAAGGACAGAGATTTAACTGATTTGCTAAATCTTATACGATTTTTAAAACTATAAGTCAAGCAATACGCGTTCATTTTATCTTTATTGCTTACTGTAGTACTGTATTATAAAATGAACTTTGCTTTACAATGAAAGGAGTATGAGGTATGTCTGAAAATATAGTATCTTCTGATTCCATGTACATTGGAACATCATTTTTATCCTATTTGCCCTTTATTCAATGGATTGTCTACTTTATTATGCTTGTTATAGGTTTTATTTTTTTATTGAAGATCAGTCATAGATTGGTTAAATATCTTGATTTGTTAATTGAAGAAAAGAAGGCCAATAAAAATGATCCTACTATACAAAGGCATTGACCTTCATAGGATATTTGATGAAAGAACCGTTATGTTCCTTAAAGAAATTTGTATGATCCCCTCAAGTAGCCAGTGAAAAAAGATCTCATAATACAATGAGATCAACACTGAAGACCGGAGGGGATTTTTTTATGGCCAAACTAAGCTCGTCACTGCCACGATTGAAAAGCCGGGCCAAAAGACAGGGTGCTGCATTCAGACCAAGGATTTCAATACACGACAAAAAGTTATGCTTATTTCCTGCAGGCCCAAGAACTGACAGGCAGTAACTTCAGATGAGGCAACTGTTTTCACAACGCCTATGTAGAGTCATTTTTTATATTATTTACATACCACCCGAAAAATGAGACACCCAATACGAAATATGGAACCTTATAACCTCTTCATCATCTCGGTATAATTAAACCCATAAATGTAATCGCTTACATAATTTTGGGAGGAGAGGATCTATTATGGAGACAGAGGTGAAGACCGGCTCGGATGCCAAGCGCAAGACAGGCACCTCCACATCCGGGAGAATGCGCAGATGGTTTCGCCGTCTCTACACCCAGCGGCATTTGCAGGTGATGGCACTGCTCGGCGTCGTCTGGATGCTCGTATTCAACTATATCCCGATGTACGGCATCATTATCGCGTTCAAGGAATTTAATATCGTCGAAAGTATCGCAGATGCGCCTTGGGTGGGGCTGGAACATTTCCGTGCCTTTATGGAAGATGAGAATCTGCCCGATGTCATTCGCAATACACTCGGCATCAGCCTGATCAAGCTGTTTATCGGATTCCCGCTGCCCATCCTGTTCGCGCTGTTCCTGAACGAACTGCGCTCGGTCCGGTTCAAAAAGTCCGTGCAGACGATCTCGTATCTGCCGCACTTTCTGTCCTGGGTCATCCTGGGCGGCATCCTGACCACCTGGCTGGCAGATGTCGGTGTGATCAACAATGTGCTGCTGGCACTGAATCTGATCGACCAGCCGATCTCCTATCTGGCCGAGCCGCAGTACTTCTGGGCGATCGTCATCATCTCGGACATCTGGAAAGAACTCGGCTGGTCCGCGATCATCTACCTGGCCGCAATGTCGAGCGTATCACCGGAAATGTACGAAGCCGCCACCATCGACGGCGCCGGACGTTTTCAGAAAATGTGGTACATCACCCTGCCGGGTATCCAGAGCACGATCGCCATCCTGTTCATCCTGGCTGTCAGCGGCGTGCTGAATTCCAACTTTGACCAGATTCTCGTCCTGCGTAACTCGCTGAACGAGAGCGCCAGCAACGTTATCGACATTTACGTCTACCAGACGGGTCTGCTGTCCGGACGTTTCTCCTATTCCACAGCGATCGGATTGATCAAGTCCATCATTGCGCTGATTCTGCTGGTGATTGCAAATCAGGTGACCAAGCGGCTCAATAATACTTCGTTGTTCTGAGTCGTATGTTGGGAATGAGCGGATCAGTTGTAAATGTTGGCTGTGGAGGTTGATGTTGTGCAGAGCAGTGGTGCTCCCGAGGGCAAGCGCTTCGAAATTGGATTTGTCTTCTGCCCTCCGTTAAGATCAGATATCCCTGAATTCCGCTTACGCGGAGGATATCCGATCTTAAATGAGACCGCTTCGCTGCTGAATACAAATTCCAATTCCTCTGCTCCCTGCGTGGAGAGAATGATTGGGTAGTCAGGCTCCAATTTAAAACCTGTTCAACCATGAATGGATGATATGTCTACTAAATGAAGTATTAATCAAGCTCCCAACTGCAATTAGAGCCAATTCAGCATAACCAATATTGTCATAAGAGCCACCCATCAATCCCTGTAACTCCACCTGTTTCCAAATGTACCACCCCCAAAAAAGCTTGCAGAAGCCTTTGCGGAGTGGATGCGGGAGAGGCGAGGGTGGGGTGAGGCACGGAGCGGAGGGAAGGGAATTGGGGAAAAGGGCGATATTTAAGCCTGGATATCCACCGCTTTATCCCAATTCAGGATATCCAGGCTTAACCGGAGCCCGTTCCCCAATCCCTTCCCGCAGCGCTCCCCCTCACTCCAGCCAACCGCCACTCCCCATCCACCCCGCAACAGCACCGAAAGCATCCCCTCAAAGAAAGGAGTAAGTGACGATGTTAAATGCAGCCCGCCGTACACGCGGCGAAGCGATATTCGATACCTGTAACATGATTTTGATGCTGGCGATCTGCTTTTTGACCCTGTATCCCATCTGGTATGTGCTGATCAATGCGCTCAATGAAGGCACCGATGCAATGCGGGGAGGGATTTACTGGTGGCCGCGCGTATTCAGCCTGGAGAGTTTCCGGGCGGTATTCCAGAGTGAGGGCATCATGCAGGCGATGTGGATCACGGTCGCCAAGACGCTGATCGGCACGCTTATCCATGTGTTCTTTACCGCCATGGTTGCCTATGCGCTGTCCCGGCGCGGATTGATTGGCGGCAAGGTGTATATCTGGATCGGTACGGTCACGCTGTTTTTCAGCGGCGGACTGATTCCGACGTTCCTGCTGATGAAGGATCTCAATCTGCTGGATAACTTTCTGGTCTATATTATTCCGGCGATGTTCAGCTTTTTTGACCTCATTATCTTTATGACGTTCTTCCGCGAGATTCCGGAAGGGCTGGAGGAGGCGGCCCGGATCGACGGGGCCAATGATTGGGCGATTTTCCTCAAGGTTGTCCTGCCTGTCTCGATGCCGGTAATCGCCACGATCGCGCTGTTCCATGGGGTATACCAGTGGAATGATTACTTCACCGGCATGATCTACATGAACGACACGACCCTGCAGCCGATCCAGACGTATCTGTACCGCGTCGTCGCAGAATCCAGCTCCAACCAGATGCTGGCGGCAGTCCCGGGCGGCATCAACCGGTCGGTGACTTCGCAGTCGATCAAACTGGCGACGATGGTCGTCACGACACTGCCGATCGTATTCGTCTATCCGTTCCTGCAGAAATATTTTGTCAAAGGCATGATGATCGGCTCGATCAAAGGCTGATTTACAAAAATTGCACGAAGAGAGAGGGGTAACAGATATGAATATCAAAGCACGCAGATGGTACAAACCGGCGCTGGCGATCGTAACAGCCAGCCTGCTCACACTGACAACGGCCTGCTCATATTTTGGCGGCAGCAAAGGGGCGAGCGACAATGCCAACCCGGTACCGGTGCAGCAGGCTTCAGCCAATGAACCGGGCTGGAAAGCCGATACGTCTCCGATTACCTTTGACTGGTATATGAACTTCTCCTGGTACACCGGCAGCGATTGGGGCAAAGACCCGACGAGCCAGTACATTACCAAAAAGACCGGCGTCAGCCTGAACTTTATCGTTCCGGCGGGCAATGAGAACGAGAAGCTCAATACGATGATCGCGTCCGGCAAGCTGCCCGATTTTATTACACTCGGCTGGAGTGAGGATGCAGTCAAAAAGATGATCGAGGGCAAACTCGTGCTGCCGCTGAATGAGCTCGCCAAAGAGTATGATCCTTATTTCTTCAAAGTAACCGATCCGGCCAAGCTGGCCTGGTATACCCAGCCGGACGGCAATGTATACGGTTATCCGAATGCGTCTTCTTCGCCGGCGGACTTTGCCAAGTATGGCGAGAACTATGTATCCAATCAGGTATTCGTCGTGCGCAAGGATATGTATGAAGCCCTGGGCAAGCCGGATATGCGCACTCCGGAAGGGTTCCTGAATGCACTGAAAATGGCCAGGGAGAAATTCCCGCAGGTGAACGGCCAGCCGCTGATTCCGCTCGGACTGCATGAATTTACCGAGAACGGCAACTACTCGCTGGAAAGTTATCTGCAAAACTTCCTGGCCCTCCCGATGGAAAAGGACGGCAAGCTGTATGACCGGACGACCGATCCGGAATATGTACGCTGGCTGAAGACGCTGCGCCAGGCCAACCAGGAGGGTCTGCTGGCCAAGGATATCTTTATCGATAAGCGGGCACAAATGGAAGAGAAAATCGCACAGGGACGCTACTTTGCGATGCTGTACCAGCGTAGCGACTTTAACACCCAGCAGAATGCGCTGTATGCGAGTGATCCGGACTCTGTCTATATTGCGGTCGATGGACCTTCCAATGCACAGCTGGATCAGCCGGTACTGAGCGGTCCGGTCATCTCCGGCTGGACGCTGACTCTGATCTCTAAGGACGTCAAGGACAAGGCACGTGCGATCCGTTTCCTCGAATATATGATCAGTGAAGAAGGACAAAAGGACATGTATATGGGTGAAGAAGGCGTAACGTACGATATGGTGGACGGCAAGCCGCAGTTCAAACCGGAAGCGCTCAAGACGCTCAATACTGACCGTTCCGCCTTTGATACCAAGTACGGTGCTTCCCACAAGTACTGGATGCAGATGAATACGAATATTACGGACCAGTGGAAGCCGGAAAGTGTCGAGCCGTTCAAGCAGATGGAAGACTGGACCAAAGGCAAAACGGTCAGCCGCTCCGAATTTGACCAGCTGAATCCGACAGGCAATTCACCGGAAGGCATTATCAACACCAAGATCACCCAGCTGTGGGGCAAAACACTGCCGCAGCTGCTGCTGGCATCCTCGGATGCCGAGTTCGACCAGATTTTTCAGGATTACCTGAGCAAGCGTGAAGAGTACGGCCTGGCCAAAGTACAGGCATACCAGCAGGCCGAATACGAGAAAAATCTGACCAAGCTCAAAGCACAGTAATACGATCTCAATCAAAAGACCGCCGAAGGAGCCAGAATCTCAGCTTCGGCGGTCTTTGTTATGGGTGCATCTATCGTGATCAAGCAGGTTCCCTGTATATCACCGGTTTACATTACAATTACATCAGGTGCCGGGTTTGCAGCAATTTTGCAAATGCCTTGATATTGGTATCAAAATCAGGCACGGTTTGCGCGGCTTCCGCAGACTCCACCAGATGCACGACCATATCATTAAATGGGGTAGCAATGCCTTTGTCAGCGGCCATGTTGGGAACAACGCCGTTGATGTACCGGATTTCGGTTTTGCGTTTCTTTTCCAGATCCTGCAGCATGCTTGCTTTGAGCAGTCGGGACGGTTCCATGACCATTCGCAGCGTACGGATGAGGTCCGGAATATCACTTTCCGAGTGCAGTTCCAGCGAGGCAATATCGAATTCGCTCATTTTGGAAAATTCGATGCCATTGGCATGACCGACCTTGATCGTCTCATCGGCGATATGAACAGCACTGGTAATGCCGATCTCGTTATCCAGAATATCTCCGTATTCTCCATTCAATGCGGCGGACAGACCGCTGAATGCGTTGTTGATCAGCAGTTTGGACCATTTGGTGCCAACCAGATTGTCAGAGACATGGGTTCCGCCGACCCATTCCAATACGGATTGGATCTGCCGGATTCTGTCTGTGATCTCCCCATTCAGTTCACCAATCTGAAAAGCATACTTTTTGAACTGGGTATATTCGGTGGTCAGTCGGGATACACCCGGTTCCATAAAAGTAGCTCCGAATTCAACCGAACCGGCAATAACACGATGCTCGCCAACAATCGCAGCGACATTTTGCTCGGGAATACCATTCTGCAGCGAACAGACGACGCTATCTTCTGTCAGAAACGGCAGCAGCTCCCGCAGTACCGAGTCGTTATACAATTGCTTGGTCAGCAGCAGTACCAGATCGTATTTTCCCGATTTGTTCTGCGGAAGGATCGCTTTGACGGTAGAGGAGAACTCCGTGGTGCCGACCACTCTGGCACCTTTTGCGTTCAGCGCATCCACATGAGCTTCATACGTATCGATTAATTCCACATCCATGCCGCCAGCGCTCAGATAAGCGCCGACGATCGTTCCGAGGGAGCCCGCTCCCAAAACAGCGATTCTCATTATAAAGACCTCCTTATTGTTCTTCCAGATAGTTATGGACAGGCTCTGCGGCATTCAGCGTCAGATCGGTAAGAATATGGGATGCCGAGACGACTTCCAATACAGGCAGATCGGCCAGAGGCGCGAGAGCATGTTCGAACAGCTGCAGTCGTGCCGGACCGCCCCAGGCTCCTTTGACGTTAATATCCGTAATCTGCGTGCGTACCAGATCACAGATTCGCAATTGACCGGAATAATCGGTTGCTATTTTCACCATAAAGGTAGGACGGCAAATTTCATTTTTGGCTGTTTCCTTGTCGATCTCCCAGTGCTTGAAGCCCATTGTCGCATTGGCTACACGCAGGCTGCCGTAGTCCAGTGTCCCAACGAGTGTATCCGAATCGATATACAGCTTGGGCGCGCCCAGCTTTTTGGGATAGGCAGTCAGTTCGCGTCCGCTGGCAATCGCCGGGAAGTTGTCTACATACATCGAATGTACATAATCGCCTTCTTCACCGTTAAACTGAACAGGGATGACCTGGCCTGCCTCTGTATAAGCGCCCAGACCCGACACATCCGGCATCCACATAATTTCGAATTTGACCAGCGGCTCACCGATTTCCAGCGGCTCCGGTACTGCAGCGCGCAGTGCTACAGCATCGGTACGGTAAATGATATTCAGATATTCACGATTAACAAATTGGTAAGGCGGAAGAGCATAAGCGGGTGCAGTTAATGGAGTACTCAGATTTTTGGCAATATTATTAATATCGATCTTCATAATAATGAACGCTTCCTTTCACCCATTTATTTTCAGCAGCAGTATGGCTGCTTGTTTTTCTTATATCCTTATTTTATATCTATATTTGCATATAATCTAATACATAATATAGTATAAATACATTTACTATGATAAATAAGGAGACTGCTTATATGGAGCTGCTTCAGCTCAAATACTTTCAGACCGTGGCCTATACCGAGCATATGACTCAGGCGGCCAGACAGCTCAATATTGCCCAGCCTTCTCTCAGCCTGACGATCAAAAGACTGGAAGATGAACTGGGCACGCAGCTATTTATACGCAAGGGTAGAAATATCCAACTGAGCCCTGCCGGACACATTCTCCTGAAGCATGTTAACCGGATTTTCACGGAGCTGGAAAATGCACAGCGGGAGATCCAGTCCGAGGAGCAGCTGGTTTCCCGGACGATCCGTATCTCCATTTCCAATCCGCGGTTTCTGTCCAGGCTGATCACCGAATATATCAACCAGTACCCCGACTCCAAAGTGCATCAGGGAATCAAAATGAAAAGCGAAGTCCTCTCCAGTCTGAAAAAAGGGGAGATCGATCTGGGTATCGCCGGTCATCCTGCCGAAGATGAGGAAATCGAGAGCTGTCTGCTCATTAATGAAGATATTGTGCTGGTACTGCCTTCCAACCATAAGTATGCGGGCAGATCCGAACTTTCTTTGACGGAAGTCGCCGATGAGCCTTTTATTTCGCTTGCGGACAACAGGGAATACAGCGAATTTATTCATCATATTTGTGAACAGGCCGGGTTTGTGCCAAACAGCATTTTTGAGGTCGATTCCTACCTGCTTACAGAGATTATCCAGGTCAATCAGGGGGTGAGTCTGCTGCCTGTATCTGTCTGCAGACAGCTGAATCTGGATTATATCAGGATCGCCGGATTTTCCCCTACGTATTCGGTCAGCCTGTTCTGGGTAAAAGGCAAGCTGCTGCCTGCTTCGGTGGGTAATTTCCGGGACTTCATTATCCAGTACTACCGGGATCACCATGACATGTTCAAACTTCATGGAGAATCTTCATAATTCCTTACTCTTTTTACAATATATTGAGTTACAATATAACTATAATGTAAGCGCTTATATTGCAAAGGAAGGAAGCTGCGGGCTTGAATCGATTGCAGAGTGGGATACGGGAGCTGTTCAGGCGTCTTAATGAAATATCGCTGCAGAGCAGGCTGATTATCGCCTATATCGTTGTTATTTTGCTGCCCACGGCAGGTATCTCCTATTATTCCTATCAGCAGATCAACACGACCTATATACAGGATACGCGGCTCAAAAGCATCGACATCCTGCAAAATGAAAAGCAGACCATTCAGACGCAGATCGAGACGATGGAACGGGCCGCACAGCTGGCGGTATCAGACAAGTCGGTCATTCAGTATCTGACCGAGGATGAAGACACACCTACAGCGGAACTGCTCGAATTTAATACCAATTCCTATGCCCGGCTCGCCCAGATCCAGATCAATAATCCATCGATCCTGCATCTGCGGCTGTACAGCAACAGTCCGAACACGTACGAGATCTGGCCGATTATCCTGCATGAGGAACGGACCGCCGATGCTCCATGGTATGGTATGGCCAGAGGCCTCGGTGACCGGGAAGCCTGGTATATGCAGCGCAGTGATCTGTCACAAAGTGGAACAGATAACAGTCGTGCATTGGAACCGGACCCGCCCAAGCTGTCTCTGCTGCGTGAGCTGGAACTGCCCAAAGGGCATCATGCCGGCATGATCCAGGTGGATATGCGGTTGTCCGATCTGGCGCCGCTGACCTTTGGCCAGAGTCAGGAGGACAGTTCGCGGATGCTGCTGCTGGATGCAGGCGGAGGGAATGTCTCTTCCTATACGGAACAGAATCTGCACACCCGGCTGGCGGATCGTCTGCTCACCAGCGCTGGCGATTCGGAGCGTCTCACTGCCGGTGAACTGTCCGCCCAGTACCGGGCAGATGGGCAGTCCTATCTGCTCACGAGCATCCCGGTAGAGCGGCTCGGTGCCCGGCTCGTGCATGTAACCTCGCTGGAGAAGATGCTGCAGGATACCGGACGGGCGCGAAATTTGATTATTCTGGCAACGGTAGGATTCATCGTACTCGTCTCGCTGATTACGTATGTGGCCAACTCGCTGATTCTCAAAAATCTGCGCAAGTTGACCCAGGCGATGAAGCAGATGCGCCGAGGAGAATTCCCACCGGTCGTCCAGGTGGATGGCGGCGGGGAGATCGGTGAGCTGGCCTATCATTTTAACCGGATGAACGGAACGATCAATGAATTGATCGCCCAGGCTGTCCGCAAGCAAGCATTGATGAAGGAAGCGGAACTGCGGACGCTGTACAGCCAGATTGATGCCCACTTTCTGTACAATACGCTGGAAAATATCAAAATGCTGGCCGAGATCGAGGATCAGCGGCAGATCTCGGATGCGCTCACTTCGCTCGGCGGCATGATGCGCTATAACTTCAAGTGGACCGGCGAATATGTGAAGCTGGAGGAAGAGCTGCGCCATATCCGCAATTATATAGATGTAATGAATATCCGCTACGAGGAACCGGTCGAGCTGGAAATGGATATTGCACCGCCTGATCTGGAGCTGATACTGCTCAAGATGTCCCTGCAGCCGCTAGTGGAGAATGCCTTCAAGCATGCCTGGGAGGAATCGGCACCGGTTCGTCATCTGCTGATCCGATCAGCCGAGCGGGAGGATGGGGTCATGACGATCACGGTACAGGACAATGGGGGAGGCATTCCGGAGCCGGCATTGGAGCAATTGCGCGCACGTATTCGCGAGGCCGGTATCCGGCAGGAAGAGCTTCATGATGAACCGGCAGGATATGCACCGGGCACGACAGGTATCGGTCTGCAAAATGTGGAGCGGCGGATACGATTATTTTATGGAGAACAATATGGAATACAGATCCACAGTAAAGTCGGACTGGGCACACAGGTGGAACTGATTATCCCCAAACGGATTCAGGCAGGAGGAGGTAGCTGACATGAGACAGTTGTTGATCGTGGATGACGAGAAGAATATCCGACAGGGGCTGCAGGTGATGATTGAACGCGAATTCCCCGGCCAGTATAAGATGCATGGTGTCCGTAACGGTCAGGAAGCGCTGGAGCGGCTGCAGGCACAGCCGGCGGATATCCTGATTACGGATATTCGTATGCCGGTACTGGATGGAATCGGCATGCTGGAAAAGCTGCGCGCCATGAGAACGCCCACCGTGCAGCCCTATGTGATTGTACTGAGCGGTTATGATGATTTTGAATATGCCAAGGCGGCGATCCGCTATCAGGTGCGCGAATATCTGCTCAAGCCGATCCGCCGGGAAGATCTGTTCGAAGCGCTGCAGCGGATTGGCGTGGAACTGCAGCAGCAGGATCTGGTCGGCCGCCAGCTGGAAGAGGCTGCCCGGTACCGACAGCGGCAGCAGGAAGAGCAGTTGTGTGCTCTGCTGTATGAGTATCCTGCCGGAAGCAGATCATCCGCTGAATCCGCTGCAGCTGCGCATATGCTGCCAGCGGATTATCATGTCTGCGTATTTCAGTACAGGGATATCCATGGACAGCCGGTCAGCCGTCAGGAGCTGCAGCTGCTGCTGGAGCGGCTGGCTGCACAGCCCTTTTGTGCTGTAGTGGAACTGCATGACCGGGAGGAACGGCTGGTCTGGATCGTGCCGGAGCAGGAGCAGATGCTGCTGCAGTCACTGGCTGAAGCGGCTGCCCGCAGAGAGGTGCCCGGATTGCAGTTTGGCGTGAGTACGGAGGGGCAGGGTATCGATCAGCTGGCACATTTTTACCGTGAAGCCTGTACAGCGCTGGAGCAGGGCTTTTTCCATCCCGGACTATACTTGCTGAACTACGAACCTGCCGAGACCGATGCGATTCGGCAGGAACTGCCGGAGGAGCAGATCCGTCTGCTGGGCAACATCCTCGGCACAGGGCGTACCCGGGAGATCAGCAGCAGGCTGCAGGAGATTTTCCATGGGGATGATCTGTCCGGACTGACCGTTCGCTATGTAGAGGAAGTCTCCCGGCTGATCAACGAGTCGATTATGGATGAGGTATTTCGTCATTACGGAGAACCTTCTATCGAAATTATACGGCTGTACCAGCGCACATGCAGTCTGCAGCATTATCGGTATTTCCGGGAATATTACCGGGATTTGGAGAGTCTGCTCATTTGCCTGGATGATTATATCGGCCAGCTTCGGCTCGTGCACAGTGAACATCGCCAGCTGCGGGAAGCGGTGGAGTTTATTCAGGCCCATTATGACCGGCCGCTGAATATGGCGATGGTCAGCAATCATGTGTCGCTGAATTATTCGTATTTCAGTGAAGCGTTCAAAGCGTATACCGGGGAAAACTTTGTACTGTATCTCAAAAAGGTACGCATCGGCAGAGCCAAAGAACTGCTGGCAAATAGCCCCTGGAAGCTGTCGGATATTAGCGAAATGGTCGGTTTTGAGAACAATCGACATTTTTCCCGCGTATTCCGTGAGCTGGAAGGGATCTCTCCGCAGGACTATAGGGCCAAAATGCAGCTGCGCTCTACAATATAACAAGGATTGGCCGACATAGTAATCACACCTTATTATGCAATATATGGAAAATAAAATACTTATCGATTATCCGTTTGCAATATAAATTATTTGAAGTAAAATAGTTGGGTAACCAACAAAATCACCTCTGTATATGGCAGAGTGAGAAATATTCAAAATATACTGGAGGCGTTCTTGTGCTTAGAAGCGCAAAGTGGAGTATACGCACCAAGATTGTAGCCGGTTATATTGTCATTATCCTGTGTCTCGGTCTTGTATTAACGATGATGTCCAGCCGGATGAGCCAGCTGGAAGCAGAGAATCGTTACATCAATGATCATGATCTGGAAGTGCATAATCTGACGAATGCGTTGGAAAAGCATGTACTGGATATGGAGACCGGACAGCGTGGATACGCACTGACCGGTGATGACAATTATCTGGTACCCTATAATGATGCTGCCATGCAGTGGGAATCGGATTATAACAAGCTATATTCACTGGTAGCGGACAACTCTCTGCAGCAGAGTAATCTGGATACCATCAAGGCAGGTATTCAGAAATGGATTAATGAAGCCGGTAACAAGGTCATTGATCTCAAACGTGAAGGAAACAATGCCGGAGTCAACGCCTTTTTTGCCAGTGATCCCGGTAAGCAGCAGATCGACCAGCTGCGAACGGAGTTGGATGCATTCCGTGCCAGCGAAAAAGCGCTAACCGCTGCACGGATTGAAGCGACGGCGGTGAGCAATGAACGACTGCTGAATATTATGCTGCTGCTGTGGGCTGCATTGGCTGCCATATCGATTGCGACGGCTGTTCTGATCTCCAACCGGATCGTGAGAACGATCAAGGATGTAACGGAGACGGTTCGTGATATTGCAGCAGGCGGCAATCTCAACAAGCGTGTCGAGATCAAGACGGCTGACGAGGTCGGTGACCTGGGAGAAGCAGCCAACGGTCTGCTGGATCATGTACAGCATGAGAACTGGGTCAAAGACCAGATTGCTACCGCAGCCACCAAGTTCCAGGAGTCGACCGATATTCATGTGCTGTCTTCGGTGCTGCTGACCAAAATGAACAAATGGTTTAACGCACCATACGGTGTAGTGTATGTCGATCAGGGCAAGGAAGACTGGAACAAAACCGCTTCCTTTGCAGCAGAGAGCCATGATGTGGAGATCGCACAGGAGCGTATCCGCAAAGGAGAAGGACTCGCCGGCCAGTGTATTACCGAGCGGCGTGTGCTGGAACTGCATCCTTTGCCTGCCGGTTATACCAAAATCGTCAGTTCCGGGCTCGGCAGTACCGAGCTGCAGGCGATGATTGCGGCTCCGATTATTTTTGAAGGTAAAGTGATCGCGGTAGCGGAATTTGCGCTGATGAAGCCGTTTACCCGTGAAGAACATTTGCTGCTGCAGCAGCTGATTGACATTTTTGCTGTCACTCTCAATTCGGTCAAAATGCGGATGGAAGTGGAACAGCTGTACAGAGAATCCCAATCGCTCAACCACGAACTGCAGGTACAGTCGGAGGAGCTCCAGGCGCAATCCGAAGAACTGCAGGCACAGACCGAAGAGCTGCAAATGCAGGCGGAAGAGCAGCAAATACTCAACGAACGTCTCGAACAGGGCAAGCTGGCTGCGGAAAGTACAGCGATCGAGCTGGACAAATACGCCCAGCAGCTCCAGGTCAGCTCGCGCTACAAATCAGAATTCCTGGCGAATATGTCGCATGAACTGCGTACTCCGCTGAACAGTATGCTGATCCTGTCCCAGATTCTGTCGGAGAACAGCAGCAATACGCTGACAGCCAAGGAGCAGGAATATGCTTCGATCATTCACTCATCCGGCAGGGATCTGCTGAATCTGATCAATGATATTCTCGACCTGTCCAAAGTGGAAGCCGGCAAAATGCAGATTGAGATCAATCCGATCAGCATCAGCTCCATGGCGGAACAGATGGAGCGCAGCTTCAAGGAGACGGCATCCCTGCGAGATCTGTATTTCAAAGTACAGGTAGAAGACAATGTGCCGGATATCATCTACTCGGACGAGCTGCGTATTCAGCAGGTGCTGCGTAATCTGCTGTCCAACGCATTCAAGTTCACCCAGACCGGCGGCGTGACCATGACGATTGAAAAGGTCGGACGGGTGCAGACTGCCGAATATCAGAGCAGTCAGCCAATGATTGCATTCAGCGTGAGTGATACCGGTATCGGTATTTCTCCCGAAAATCGGCAGGTCATTTTCGAAGCCTTCCGTCAGGCCGACGGCGCAACTGCCCGCAAGTATGGCGGTACAGGTCTCGGGCTGTCGATCTCTTCCCAGCTTGCTCATCTGCTCGGCGGGGAGATTAATGTGGAGAGCAAGCTGAATGAAGGCAGTACATTTACATTCTATATCCCATGTGCAGTAACAGATCCACATACGGAAAATGCCATGTTTGACCTGAATGAGCCGCTGCACCTGAACCGGACGGTATTTATGGAAGAAGGCAATGTGGTCTCGGCCGATTCCTATGAGAATTATACATTTACGTATGAATCGGATCGACTGGAAGCAGAGCTTGTTGAAGAGGAAATGGTGCTCGCCGAGCGTCCCACCACCTTGGAATCCGTACAGGATCTGCTGACACCTCAGCAGCCCGCGGTACCGGAAACACAGGAGATTCTGACCGGCAAAAAGATTCTGATCGTCGATGATGATATCCGCAATGTATATGCACTGACCAGCATGCTGGAGCGCTATAACATGAATATCGTCATTTCCCAGAACGGACGGGATGCACTGGAAATCCTGCATATGGATCAGCATATCGACTTGATCCTGATGGATATTATGATGCCGGAAATGGACGGTTACGAGACGATGAAGACGGTCCGCAATCTGTACGGGTATGCGGATGTACCTATTATCGTACTGACAGCCAAGGCAATGAAGGAAGACCGCGAGAAGAGCATTCAGGCGGGAGCGACCGATTATATGAGCAAGCCGCTGCAGATGCAGGAAGTACTCCAGCGGGTCCGCTACTGGCTTCACCAGACGAGTGTACGGTTCACTTCACGCTAAGAATACAAGACAGGCAACCTGTTATAACTGCTTTATTCCAAACGAAGTCTGCATGATCTTATGATCCGCAGACTTCGTTTTTTTGTAGACTTTTATTAAAAATTCGTGCTAAATATATAAAATGACTTAGTTAGTTATTAAAAAAATGAATTATCATCCGATAATAGCTTTATAGGTCTAAATACCCTATAAAATATAGATAGAGTAGTAATAATAGACTATTCTGTGGAAGCGGATAGTACGGACCGGGCTCTTCAGGATCGAAACAGGGGTTGCGTGACTGGAATGAGTAGAGAGGGGAACCGTTTCCGACCAATTATCACGAAAGGAAGAAGAGGTATGAATATTAGCTCAGCCGTTAATTATCCATCTTCCGGCACATCATCTTATTATCCCAAAAGCACGACCATTCCTGACCCGCAGACGGATGCTGCGAACGAAGCAGCATACGACCCGCAAGTGCAAGCCGAGAAGGCTAAAGAACAAAGAGCCAGGGATCGTAAGATTGAGGATCAGAAGAACCAGGATAGACAGGCCGAAGAGCAAAAGCTAGAAAAACAGGAACGCTACAAGAAAGAAGATCGGGCCAAAGAGATTAGAAAAGAAGATACCGACAAGTTCCTGCAGACTCAGCAAAAGCAAAACCTGGAAACCAGCGAGATTGCTGCCGATATGATCGCACAAAGCAGCTATCTGCAAATGAGTATTCAAACCAATCTGCCGATCACCAAAGACAACTATGAAGCTGCTGTCAAAAACCTGGTCTCCCGCGGATTTCAGGTGAGTGCAGATGAAGACAAGCTGATGATCTCTTCCAAAGTGCATCAGCTCAGAATGGAGATCAGCAAGGAGTCGTATGAGCAGTATGTGAAAACCATCTATGCTCAGGTAACAGAAGTACAGTCGGATAACAGACGTACTGCAGATGTCTCGTCATCCTCCGCTTCACCACAGCCTGCAGGTGGCAGCACACCAATGCCCGTACCGTCCGGAAGCTCGGCAGCCAATGGTACATCAACAGGTTCGGGCAGTCCTTCACCAGCAGCCCAGCCGGAATCCGGCAGTGCCGCAGCAGAGCCGGATTCCGTGACACCAGCTCCGCAGCAGCCGGTAAGTGATCCTGATCCACAGCCTGCAGATTACACAGCGGATCAGCAGGATACTGCTCCAGCTCCATCCGACTCATCAACCACTTCGACAACAGCACCATCTTCAACAGAGTCCACTTCGGGAACAGGTACAGCCAGCGATCCTGCCCCGGCGAGTACAGGCAATGAGGTGACCAATACAGGTTCTTCAACAGGGACAACCAGCACTGGTAATCCTGCATTGATACCGGGACTCATATAATCACAGTCAATATTCGCTACCCAGCCTCATGATGTCCCAGTCGGACAGCATGAGGCTTTTATCATCTGGAGTTGCTTTGATCTTCAGCACGGCACGGCAATTAAATCAATTATTCGTATCTATCTTTATCACGCTTCCGCAATATCATGTCCTGCCTGTCTGGCATGGCGGTAGAGTTCGGCATAGATGCCGCCATGGGCAAGGAGTTTGGCATGGGTACCCTGCTCAATAATCTCTCCATGCTCCATCACCAGGATGCGGTCAGCATGCATAATCGTCGACAAGCGGTGAGCGATTACTATCGTCGTACGTCCTTCGGATACAGTCTGCAGTGCCTGCTGGACGAGCTGCTCGGTATGGGAATCCAGATTGGCGGTCGCTTCATCCAGAATCAGCACTCTCGGCTTGAAGACGACGATCCGGGCAAAGGAGATCAGCTGCCGTTCCCCGGCCGATAATCCGCTGCCCCGCTCGGACAACCGGGTATCATACTGCTGCGGCAGCTTCATAATCATTTCGTGCGCACCGACAAAGCGGCAGGCTTCGATCACCTGCTCACGGCTGACATCATCCTGGAACAGCCGCACATTATCGATAATCGAGCCGGAGAACAGGAACGGTTCCTGCTGGATCAGTCCGACGATCCGGTGCAGCTGCTGCTGCGGGATATGGCGCAGATCCTGATCGT
Source organism: Paenibacillus wulumuqiensis (assembly GCF_000971965.1). Classification (GTDB taxonomy): domain Bacteria; phylum Bacillota; class Bacilli; order Paenibacillales; family Paenibacillaceae; genus Saccharibacillus; species Saccharibacillus wulumuqiensis. Next base: position 299,442 of record NZ_KQ040793.1, on the reverse strand, counting down.
CGATCGTAATCGATCCACTCTGGACGTCGTAGAATCGGTTGAGCAGCGCGATCAGCGTACTTTTACCGGCACCGGTCGTACCGACGACACCAATCATTTCACCCGGACGAATATGCAGATCCAGATCCGGCAGAATGGTCTGTCCTTCGGTATAACCGAATGTAATATGGTTAAAGTCGACCTTGCCTTTGACCTGCTCAGGTACGATAACTGCTGTCTGTTCAGGCTGTGGATCACGGATCTCCGGCTGAATGCGCAGGATGCGCCAGATACGGTCCATCGATACCATGGTGGACTGGAATGTATTCCACTGCATGGTGATCTGGTTGATCGGCTGGAAGAACTGGCGGATATAACTGATAAAAGCGTACAGCACACCGACTTCAATCTGCTTGTTGAATACGGCGACACCACCGAGCCAGACCATCAGCACAAGCGCAATATTACCGAGTACGTCAAAGGTGCGGTTGAACAATACATTGGACTTGAGCTGCTGCACATTGGCCTGCCAGTAGTCGCTGTTGAACTCGGTGAACCGGCGGGTCTGTTCCTTTTCCTGATGGAAGATCTGGATCAGTCCCATACCTGACAGATTCTCGGCGGTAAAAGCGACCAGGCGGGACAAGCGGCTGCGGGCGTACTGATACACTTCGCGCAGCCGCTTGCGAAACAGGATCGCGAGCGTAGCGATCACCGGCAATGTCAGCATGGAGTACCAGGCCAGCGTCGTGTCGAGCCGGAACATGAAATAAATAATAAACACCAGCATCATGCCGTCACGGATCAGGCTGAGCAGCACCTGGGTGAAAAACTGGCTGATCGTCTCCGTATCACTGGATACATTGGTGACGAGCCCGCCGCTGCTCGAACGGTCGAAGAAGCTCATCGACAGTTTGGATATATGACCGAACAGGTCTTTACGAATACTGGCGACAATATGCTGTCCGGCATACTGAAGCAGATTGCTCTGAATGTAGGTGAAGATCAGGCTGATCACAGCCAGCCCCAGATAGATCAGGGCCATGCCGGTCAGAAAGGGCAGTCCGCTCTCACCGACAGCAATATGCTCATCGATCACGATGCTGACCAGATACGGCTGCACCAGATCGGCAGCAATAGCGAGTATGGTGGCAAAGAAAATGCCGACAAATGTCAGTCGGTGCGGCCGGGCATACCGCAGAATTGCCCGTAATGCTTCGTAGCGGGAGGAATCCGGCGAACCGGAAGGTAATTTGCTCATGAATGCAGACCTTCTTCCTGTAACTGATACATGGAGGCGTAGATGCCCTGTTCGTTCAGCAGCTGGCGGTGGGTGCCCTGCTGCACGATGCGGCCTTCATCCATCACGACGATCCAGTCGGCCTGCTTGACCGCACTGATCCGGTGCGCGATGATAATGGTCGTGCGGTTCTGCCGCTCCTGAACCAGATTCTCCAGAATACCGGCTTCAGTAACCGCATCGACAGCGCTCATGCTGTCATCCAGAATGAGGATCGGTCCGGTCTTGGCGAGTCCGCGTGCCAGACTCGTCCGCTGGCGCTGTCCGCCGGAGAGCGTAATGCCGCGCTCCCCCAGCCGGGTCTCGAACTGTTCCGGGAAGCGGGTAATCGGCTCGTAGATCATCGCCTGACGGGCGTGATTTTCCACCTTTTCCAGCGGGATATCCCGGTCGCTGAAGGCGATGTTGTCACGGATCGTTGTGCTGAACAGGAACCCGTCCTGCGGCACATAGGCGATCCGGGAGCGCAGGCTGTTGATGGAGATGCGGCGTACATCCGTGCCGCCGAGCAGAATCGTACCTGGCGGCGGATCATAGATGCGCAGCAGCAGCTTGACGAGTGTGGTCTTGCCGCTGCCGGTCTTGCCGACGATCCCGACCGTCTGTCCGCTGGCAATGTGCATATTCAGATCGGATAATGCAGGGCGTTCATTGCCCGGATAGGTGAAAGTCAGATTGTGCAGTTCCAGATCCGGTGAGGCCGCCAGAGGCAGCGCATGTTCATCGTCCTGAATATCCGGCTGCTGTCCGAGCAGATGATTGACCCGATCCAGAGAGGCGCTGGATCGCTGCATCATATTGATCACGTTACCAATCTGCTGCAGCGGCCCGGACATGATGCGCAGATAGAGCGTCAATGCGATAAAGTTACCGATTGTAATGCTGCCCTGAATCGCCAGATAACCACCATACATGAGCGAGATCACCAGCGATAATGCTCCGAGAAACGGCACAGCCGCCTGGAAAAGGGAAGACATGCGCACCAGGTGCAGCTGGTTGTCCCGAATCTGGTCGACCGTGCTGCCAAACCGCTGTCTTGCCGTCGGTTCAATTGCGAATGTCTTGGTCACGCGAATGCCGCGCAGCTGTTCCTCTGCCGACTCGGTCATAACGGCCAGCGATTCCTGTACGCTCATCGACCGTTTACGAATACGGGGTCCGAAATACACGACCAGAAACGGAATCGCGACCATCGGCACAATGCTGACCAGAATCAGATAAAGTGGAATATGACTGAGCAGCATCATAACGAGGCAGGAGAGGAACAGGAAGACCGCATTGGTCGTGGTGGTTACTCCGTTGGAGATCGATTCACGCACCGAGGTAACATCATTGGTCATCGAGCTGAGCAGCTTGCCGGTACCCTGACGGGAAAAGTAATGCTCACTCAGCGTGGCGAACTTGCGGAACAGACTCTGCCGCATCGCAAATTCGAATTTCCGGCCGAGCCGCATCACCGTGAACTGCCCTGCTCCGAACAGCAGATTGTAGGCAATCCCGATCCCTGCCAGAATAAGGCTGTAGCGGACAATCATCTCATACTGGATATTGCCGGCGAGCAGCGCATCCGTAAATTGCCCTAGCACCCGGGGTAGTGCAGCCTGTGAAATATTGGACAGGATGATCAGCACCACCGCCATCAAGTAATAGTGCCAGTGTTCACGTACATAATCCGTAAGTATACTTCGATCCTTCATAGGCTTCCTTCTTTCTGCGAGCTTATCCAGTTACCTTTCTCTATTCATTTAAACCAAAAAGGGCTTGGGGATTGCAGTTTTGCCCTATTGTGGGGATATGTAAAAAAGACAGAGAAGCTTGCTGGCGTCATCCACTGCGAAAAGGAATAGGGACGCTTCCTCCGGTTAAGCATAGAGATCCTGAATAACCGCTTGCAGTGGTCGATCTCCATGTTTAACAGTCGTTGACTGTCCCTATTCCCTTTTCTTCGCTCTGTGGATAATCATCCTGCGGTACATGGTGCATTCTTTTTTAATGAGGTGGGATGTTCGTGTTATATAAAATACAGTCCGTACATATAAGGCAGAGGGACGGCGGGGCTTGGGATGTTCTGGTTTTGCAATAATGATGAAGATGGATCGAACAGCAGGGAGCACAGTTCCGCATCTCCATTGACCGGGTAGGTGCCCTGCGGCGTATGGAAGGTGTACTGGTTATTGGATTCAACCGAGAATCGCACCGGCGCATCCGGAGCCAGATCATCGAGCAGTTCGGTCTGGGAGATCAGGGCGCTGCCGCTGGCGAGCATGACGGTTCCACCGTTCTGGATGATGGACAGGATTGCGCCGGATTCTTTTGCAGCCTGGATCAGGGATGTTTCCTGCCAGGGAATGGGGGCAGTCAGGGATGCAAGGGCATAGACTGATGCGGCATCCTGCCAGAGTGCCATGACCGCATCGTGTGGACCCGCCCATTCCAGTGCCTGTCCGCTGCGTTCTGGTATGGAATCACCCAGCTCCGTAGAATGAGATGGTTCCTCAGGAAGGGAGAAGATGCTGACAGCCTCGATGCCCCTCTGTCCGGGGACGGTGGCTACACGGATATGCAGATGCTGTCCGCGAATATGAGCCATCGGTGCAGCTTCGATCATCTGCTGCAGTTCGGCCAGACTCATCTGTACATACGCCGGTCTGGATTGCAGCAGCGCATGAACGGCAAAAATATCTTCTGCCCGCATATCACGCATTTCCCAGGAAGAGGGGCCCCAGGAAGAGAGAGTGTTCGAAGACATGGCCGCTTGATGGATCTGACCAAAAAACTGGCTGCCTGCACGCGTATACAGCGACCGGTCACCGGAAATAAACATCAGTGAAGCGCCCGATTCAGTCGCATGCTGACGGCAGCGCTCCAGCAGCTGCCCGGCCAACCGCTGACCACGATAATCGGGATGGGTGCATACCGCTCCGATCGAGAAAGCCGATAGAATCTGCTGTCCGCTCCGAATCTTCACCGGAACCAGTCCCATAAAGGATACGAGCCGATTCTGCTCGGTAAACGCGCCGTAGGAATGGCTGATGCCCGGATGGAACAGGGTAGGAAATGACGTCTCCATATGCCGATACTCCTGCTCGCAGAAAATATCATTGGCCAGCTCGGCAGCCTGCGCCAATTCATGGGTATGTACTCTTCTAATCTGTATCATCGTGTGACCTCCTGATTATCGGTAGTAAGGAATGACATGCCAGCTTATGACAGTTAAATATTAAAGCGCTATAATTCCAGCATACCTCAGATGAAGCAGGAATACGATGGAGTCAGTGAAGTTTGAACATAGAGTTTACAAAACACAACCTATACAAGATAAAATACAAGATAAAAAACACAAAAAAGATAGAACAAAACACAAAAAATCATCCTGTTCTCTTCATGCCGGAGAAGAACAGGATGATTTTGCCGTTCAAGTAATTAGGTGCGCTCGCAACTCAGCACTGCATAGACTGATACTGCCGCTGTGCAGCACCGACATGTACAGGCCGGATCGTCACGGCGGTTAATTTGAAACCGGGCATTTTGCAGTAAGGGTCCAGCTCGGGAGGGGTTGCTTCATTGACATTCTGGGTACCGCCCCAGTGCATCGGCACGAACAGTGTATCCGGGCGAATATTCTCGCTGATCCGGCAGCGTACGAAAAAGCGGCCATGTGCAGACTGTATCTCGGTCCATTCGCCATCCTGCAGATGATGTTGGCGGGCGGTCAGCGGGTGGACTTCGACGAAGTTCTCCAGCTCACGGGCAGCCAGTGCAGCGCTGCGCCGGGTCTGTACGCCGGTCAAATAATGAGCCAGCACCCGGCCGTTGGTCAGGATCAGCGGATATACCGGTGAAGGCTGTTCTCGTACCGCATGATGGGGAGTCGCGGTAAAGCTGGCTCTGCCGTCCGCATGGGCGAATTGCTCGGTGAACATCATGGGTACGCCCTGGTGCTCCGGCGAAGGACAGGGCCAGTAGATCCCTTCTTCCCGGCGCAGCCGCTCATAGGTGATCCCGTAATAATCCGCGAGTCCGCCGCGGCTCGCTATCCGCAGTTCCTCGAAGATCTCCTCGGCTGTCTGAAAAAGAAAGTGCCGCCCCCGTCCCAGCCTGTCAGCCAGATCGCACAAAATACGCCAGTCATCTCGTGCTTCGCCAGGTGCAGGGAGTGCCGCTTCACGCAGCAGTACCCGGCCTTCCAGATTGGTGAGTGTACCGGTGTTTTCCAGATACGAAGTTACCGGCAGTACCACATCGGCCATCCGGGCGGTTTCCGACAGGAACATGTCCGCTACGATCAGCATATTCAGTCCTTCCAGTGCAGACCGGACGAGTGGAATATTCGGGTTGGACACGACCGGATTGGAGCCCATGACGAATAGTGTGCGGATATCCCGGCAGGCAGCCAGTTCCATCATTTCGTAGGCAGATACGCCTTTGCCGGGGATATCGGCCGGATCTACCTGCCAGACCGAAGCGATATATTCACGATCCGCAGCATTCTCGATCGAACGGTAGCCAGGCAGCTGGTCGGCTTTTTGTCCGTGTTCCCGTCCGCCCTGACCGTTGCCCTGACCGGTGACTGCACCATAGCCGCAGCCGGGACGACCGATTTTGCCGGTAGCCAGCACCAGATTGATCAGATACCTCACCGCGAGATGACCATCGGTGTGCTGCTCTACCCCGCGGGCGGTAAAGATAATGCCGGTCTCGGCAAGTCCATACCAGCTGGCCGCCTGCCGGATCTGTTCGGCGGGGATACCGCATAACTGTGCGACATCTTCCGTCTCGATACCATCCAGCAGGGTGGTGAGATCTTCATATCCGCCGGTACGCTGCTGGATGAATTCCTCATCGATCCAGCCTTCCTGTACGAGGATCTTCAGCATCGCCAGCGCCAGCATCGCATCGGTTCCCGGACGAATCTGCAGATGAAGATCGGCGATCGCTGCTGTCGATGTTCGCCGGGGATCGATAACGATGATTTTGGCTCCATTTGCCCGGGCTTGGTTAAAATAAGGCAGCAGCGTCGGCTGGCACTCGGCAATATTCGTTCCCGCCAGAATAATGCAGCGGGCGAGCGGGATATCTTCGAGCCGGCAGGTCATTCCGCGATCCAGGCCGAACACTTTGCTGCCTGCCGAAGCGGCTGCCGACATGCAAAAGCGTCCATTATAGTCGATATACCGCGTTCCCAGCCCGATACGGGCGAATTTGCCGAGCAGATAGGCAGTTTCGTTCGTTAGCGAACCGCCGCCGTATACGCCGATAGAATCTGCACCCTGCTGCCTGATTGCGGTTTGGAAATGGCTGCCGATTCGCTCCATGGCTTCTTCCCAGGTTGCTCTGACGAGCGCACCATTACGGCGGACCAGCGGGAACATCAGCCGTTCCCGGTTCATCGCATGCTGATGGGCATTCATGCCTTTGACACAGATCCGGCCCTGAGAGGCAGCATTGGGCACACCTTCAGCCTGCCAGCTGCTGTAGCGGCTTGCGCTGTGCATCTCGGCAGATGGGGGAGCGGGCATTATACCGGATTCTGTGCGATGCAGCGAGATCTTACACTGTACGCTGCAAAATGGACACTGTGTCTGCATCATGTTCATGTCTGGTTTCCCCTTCCTGTACCGGTTCACCGGTCTGCTCGTAATAGCGGCTCAGCACCTGTTCACGGATGGTCAGCAGGCTTGTGCGCTCCAGCCACTGCCAGACCGGTTCGCCGTAATAGGCCTGTTCATGGTATTGGCTGATGCAGAGCGATAATAGCTGGATCGCATCCTGCAGGGAATCGGTCTGGGCGATGAGCTGTGCCCTGCGCAAAGAGCCGGTGGAGCTGCCGCCAGCATGGATCTCCCAGCCTGCCGGAGAGCCGCATACCACCAGATCGTGCAGCAGCAGACCGGCCGGGCTGTTCGCATCAACCGAAGCAGCGATATGCAAAGGAACGGCCGGGATCATCTTCTGCCATCTTCTGTACAGCTGCTCCAGCAGATAACCGGCATCCGGCTGCTGTTCCAGCAGTAGAGGATCGGCATGAATCAGCAGTGCAGCATAGGATGCTGGCAAAAAGATCGACCCGGCAGTCTGCAACGGATCATGAGTATTTAGATAATACTGAAGCGCCGGCTGGCACAATGGACAGCCATCCGAATTGACCCAATCCAGCTGCTGCATCACTTCGGCAGCTGTCTGCCAGCGATGCTCACGAATTAGATCACGCAGCAGGTCATGAGTGAGGGACGTGCAGCCGCAGATGGAAGGCATCTCTGCCGCTGCAGGTACATGTGAAGCAGTAGAGGGAGCCGCCGATGCTGTCATCCCCGCGGCATGACAGCGAACGAGCGCTTCTACAGTAGGACGACAGCCGCCGCAGGAACCGGAGGCACGGGTATGTTCCCTGACCTGATCTGCCGTCTCCAAATGCAGCGCGGTCATGGTGTCCAGAATGGTGCATTTGGTGACCGCATTGCAGGCACATACGACCGACTCCGGGGAGAGGGCGATCGCTGCGGCATCTGCCGGATTATCATTGGTCTGCGAATGGGCGCTGCTGTCTGCCAGCCACTGCTCAGCCGGCTGCCCGCGGCGTACCATCTCGACGAGAGCTGTTCCTTCGGCTGTCTCGCCGTACAGCACGGCGCCGCTGATTTTTCCTTGAGTAGCCAGGATTCTCCGGTACGTTTTTTGCACGCCATCGTACTGCTGTACGATATTTTCCGCTTCCGCAGCTTGAACATCGCCGACCGAGAAGACATGCACTCCGGAGATTTTTAGCTGGGAATAGGGAATGGAGCCACGGTAACCGGTTGTCGGTTGTTCACACAGATGTGCAGCCAGCACCTGAGCCTGTTCGTACAGAGGGGCGACCAGACCGTAGGAGATGCCGCGATGTTCCGCACATTCACCGACCGCATAGATCCCCGGCAGGCTGGTCTGCATATGGTCATCCACCTGAATGGCGCGGCCGGTGCGAATCCCCGCTTGTTCCGCCAGCCGGATATTGGGGCGAATCCCGACCGCCATCACGATCAGATCGGCAGCCAATCGTTCTCCATTATCAAAACGCAGTCCCTGCGCACGGACGGTCCCTGTAATTTTGAGTGTATTGCGGTTCAGATGGAAGATCATGCCCTGCTGCTCCAGTTCCTTTTGCAGCATGCCTGCCGACAGTGCATCCAGCTGGCGGTTCATCAGATAGGAGGCATTGTGCACCACATGTGCTTCCATACCGAGATGCAGCAGTCCACGCGCCGCTTCCAGCCCGAGCAGTCCGCCGCCGATGACCGCTGCCCGGCTGTACTGGCTGGCATACTCGGTCATCCGCTGACAATCCTCGATGCTGCGAAAGGAAATCACCCCCTTCTTTTCCGAACCGGGCAGCGGAGGGAGGTAAGGCACCGACCCGGTTGCCAGAATCAACACATCATATTGTGCCTGCATCCCGGAAGCCGTGTAGACCGTACGCCGATCCGGATCAATCCGTACCACCTGCTCCCCGGTATGCAGCCGAATTCCATTCTCCTCATACCAGTCCAGCGAATGCAGTACAATATCCTCAAACCGGCTCTCTCCCTGCAGTACTTTGGATAACAGAATCCGGTTATAATTCGGCCGCGGCTCATCTCCAAATACCGTAATCTGAAAATGTCCTGCCCGCCGCTTCACCATCTCCTCTACACAACGCATCCCCGCCATCCCATTCCCAATAACAACCAACCGTGAGGGCATACGATTTCCTCCTTTTATCCATCCTGATATCTGTCTCTGTTTTAAATGAATCCACCCAATATCCGATACATCGAAATTCACATCAAATCATTTTTACGCGCATGTAATTTCTTTACAGAGCAATAGTTTTTTATTATGAAGTATTTTTACGGAGCGTCACTTTACCTGACACTATATAAAGCAGTAACGTTTAATACAGCACAGTCGATCCAACAGGCATAAGAAGTAAAAGAGGATCACAAAGCAAAATCATTTTTCCATAACTAAACAGAAAAAGCCCTTTTCTGCTGACTTATCAACAGGAAAAGGGCATCATTGCCACCAATTCAGATCACACGTCTTTGTGTGAAAGTTATAAAGTAACAGTAAAGGATTCTGAAATGTATGTCAATATAATTGACGTATAATAAGAGAGGAGAATTATTTACTGATTATGAGTTAATTATTATAACATAAGATTGAGTTATATCACTGGTTAAATAGGATTGTTGCTAATTATTACGATTGATTTTAATTATCTTTATCCAAGCAAAACTATTTACCGGCAGCATATTGAAAACAAACGCTGCAAGATTTGTATTTATAAAAAAGTTATTCCAGTTGGAAGCATGAGCAATCGCATTACTAGGATAGGGTACATTGAAGTACACAAAGAAAACTGCATTTCATGGCAAGAGTACTTGAATTAAGGACTGAATAAACGACCATTTGGCACGAAGGCACGCATATAAAGCGAGTAGAGTACGCGAGCAGACTACAAAGATGCCCAAGCACAGAACGCAAGAAAGGAAATAAGAGCAAAGGACGACCTTTAAGCGTGGAGATCTTCATTTCCTCCTAATAATAAAAGATCTCCACGCTTAACCGGAGGACGTGCTCTTATTCCTTTCTGGAGTGGTTGATGCCAGCCGGACTCCAGACTCAGACTCTGCTATACTACGCTCTCCAAAGCGTTCTTACAAACGAAGCAGCATTATACACATACACGATTTAATATGCAGCGAAAAGCCCCCGTATCCATTCATACAGAGGCTTCCACCAGAAGCATATTCTCAATAACATCTCTCCAGCACTATAACGCTTACAATACGTACAACTTCAGTCCACTGTAACTCCAACACAGCTCAACCCTTACAGCTTGCGCGAAGTCAATTTCGCCTGAGTGAACAGCAGCAGATAATCATGTCCCCCAGCCTTGGAATCCGTCCCCGACATGTTAAATCCGCCAAACGGCTGTGCCCCCACAAGCGCCCCGGTACATTTGCGATTCACATATAGATTGCCGCAGTGCATCGTCTCCAGCGCTTCGCTGATTCGCTCTTCATTGGTGGAGAAGAACGCCCCGGTCAGTCCGAATTCCGTATCATTGTAGATCTCGATCGCTTCCTTGTAATCTTTGGCCGGACAGAGAGCGAGAACCGGACCGAAGATCTCTTCCTGCATAATGCGCGCTTTGCGGTCGACATCCGCGAACACGGTCGGCTGGATATAGTAGCCGTTGCCTTCGGCCTTACTGCCGCCTGCGACCAGACGACCTTCGGTTTTGCCGATTTCGATATAATCCAGAATCTTGTCATAGGAACCCTGGTCGATGACGGGTCCGGATGGATAGTTCTGCTCCGGCAGACCAATGGACAGGCGTCCGGTCAGCTCGGTCACTTTTTCTACGATCTGCGGATAGATGGATTCCACGATCACGGCACGGGAGCCGGCCGAACATTTCTGGCCCTGGAAGCCAAAGGCCGAAGCGACGATCGCCTGGGCAGCCGCGTCCACATCTGCCGTCTCATCGACTACGATGCCGTCCTTGCCGCCCATTTCAGCGACCAGACGCTTCATCCAGATCTGGCCTTCCGCTGTATCGGCAGCGAGGCGGCTGATGCGCAGTCCGACTTCCTTGGAACCGGTAAAGCTGATAAAACGGGTCTTTGGATGGCTGGTCAGATAATCGCCAATCTCGGACCCACTGCCCGGCACAAAGTTGATCACACCTGCTGGCAGTCCGATCTCTTCCATAAGAGCGACAAACTTGTGCGCGATTACCGGTGTGGTGGAGGCCGGCTTGAGTAATACCGTATTACCGGATACGACTGCAGCTGTGGTCATACCGACACAGATCGCAAGTGGAAAGTTCCACGGCGGGATCACGATGCCGACGCCGAGCGGAATATAGGTGAGACGGTTGTCTTCACCGGGAATCGGTGTCAGAGGCTGGGTCTCATTGATCTGATCGAGACGCAGCATCTCACGGGCGTAGAATTCCATAAAGTCGATCGCTTCCGCTGTATCAGCATCTGCCTCGGCATAATTTTTACCGGCTTCCAGCACCATCAGGGCTGAGAATTCATGCTTGCGTTCCCGCATCAGAGCAGCGGCTTTGAACAGATAATCGGCGCGGATACGGGCGGGAACCTTTTTCCATGTCTCAAAGGTCTGCAGGGCGACTTGCATCGCCTGTTCGGCCAGTTCCTGGTTGGCTTTGCTCATGTAGCCGATAACTTCATCCGTATTGGCAGGGTTGATGGAACAAATTTTGTCTTCAGTTACAATCTTCTGATCTCCAATATGCAGCGGAAGGGTCTGACCGAGTTCGGCTCTGACACGGGCAATCGCTTTCTCCATCGCTTCGCGGTTGTCCGGCTGGTTGAAATCAACAAAAGGCTCATTGGCAAAAGGGCGGATATTCGTCATTTTACTCATTAATAGATCTCCTCTCATAATGGAAACAGAAATGGAAGCATGAATGGTAAAGTTATACATTTATTTGAATTATACACTTTTAAATAATTTTGTGTACAATTTGAACAAAATTATTTATTTAAATGTTTAATAATGAACAAATCGACTATGAGAATAAGTCAATGATTATGAATTTAATAATTCTATTAAATCCAATAAATACTGTTTATCCCTGGTTATCTACTATGCGAGTACTGCAGAGATTACATCGATCTGCTGTCTGGAATGCCTCTTGTTTAAAATTCATTTTGGAGTGAATCAATTTGCTTGTTAATTTACTGGCAGGGAATAGGAAATCGGTAAGACGGTTGTCAGTAGAGGGGCGGACATGTTAAATTGTTACTAAATTACATGGAGTGAGAGATTATTATGTTCAATAATGAACAATTACAAATAAACGAAAATATAACTAAACTGCTGGCTCGGGAAGATGCCCAAAAGATCGCACAATTGCTGCATCAGGGTCAGGCAGTGTATATATCGCATCAACAGCAGGCTTATCTGTTTACCGATGAAGATCTGCCGTTCTGGCAGCAGGCAGCGGACGAGATTGAGCAGTCTCTGAATCGTTATGCCCCTTCACCTGTCGTCAAAAAGGAAGCTGTTGATCCAGCCGGAACATGGGTGGATCAATTGCCATCGTCGCTCAGCCGCCCGGTTGTGTTTGTTCAGCCGGATGGAACTCCTGCAGGGTTTCTCAGTCCAGGCGAGCTGCTGAGACAGCTGCACCGCCAGAAAAGCAAAGCCGAGATGTATCTGAACGGACTGCTCGATACCGTGACCGATGCGGTAACAGCCGTCGATCAGGATGGGACCGTTATTTGCTGGAATGAGACAGCCGCACAGATATACGGCATTCCGCATGAGCGCATTATGGGGCAGACGATCGGCGAGCATTTTGATCCGGAATCGATCATGCTGCTGCGCGTGCTGGATGAAGGACGCAAAGTCCGCAACATGTACCACAAATCCTCCGAAGGCACCCATGTGCTGATCAATGCTTCTCCGGTGCTTGATCCGGCAGGCCGTGTCGTAGGCGGGCTGGCTTCGGAGCAGGATATTACCCATCTGGTCAAATTGAACAAGGAGCTGTCCCATGCCCAGGCCAGCATCCTCGATACGATGCCCCGCCGCAGTGATCCATTCACTCTCATGGATGGACAGAGTCACAGCATCAGCAAAGTCGTCCGTATCGGCAAAAAGATCGCCGAGCTGAACACGCCGGCACTGTTGTACGGCGAAGCGGGTTCCGGTAAGGAGCAGCTCGCCCGGGCGATTCATCTGGCTGGCGCTCATGCGGAGTCGCCATTTCTGTCCCTCAACTGTGGCGCGGTGCCACCCGGTATGCTGGATAGTGAATTGTTCGGATTTATCGGCGGTACGTATTCCGGTCAGGATATTCAGGAAGCCGGCAAGCTGGAGCAGGTCGGAGACGGCACCCTGTTCCTCAACGAGATTGACAAGCTGCCGCCGGATATGCAGAACAAGCTGTACCGCGCGATCAAGATGCGTTCGTTCCGCCGGTATGGAGGGCAGGAGGATATCCCGCTGCATGCGCGCATAATCGCTGCCACGCGGACCGCACTGGATCAGCGGGTGGCGGATCAGCAGTTCAGCTCCGAGCTCTATTACGCGTTGGGTGTCGTGACGATTACGGTTCCTCCGCTGCGTGAGCGAAGAGAAGATCTGTCGATCCTGGTGCATATGTATCTGCGCGAATTTGCGGTGCATTACCAGAAGCCCGTGCCGCGTGTAGCACCGGAAGTGATGCTGGCCTTTGCCCGTTATGACTGGCCGGGCAATATTGCCGAGCTGCGAGCGGTCATCGAGCGCTGCGTCATTCTGAGTGAAGGCGATTCCCTGCTGCTGGAGCATCTGCCGGAGCATTTGCAGGGCGATCAGCCGCCGATATTCAGTCGGGAAAAGGAAGATACTATGATTGCTGCCACTGCTGCCGAACCTGCTGCTTCTCCGGGTCTCAAAGCCCGTGTCACCGAGGAAGAGGAAAAGCAGCGCATTGAAGAAGCAATGCGCAAAGCCGCAGGCAACAAAAGTATCGCCGCCCGGATGCTGGGCATCTCCAGAGGCACGTTGTACAACAAAATGACCAAGCACCAGCTGTAAAAGGCTGCCATCAACCGCAATGGGCTGCGCATGCGCAGTCAGCTGTGAACATGGCAAACATCAGGCTTGTCTGAAGGGCGTTATCGCTCACAGGCAAGCCTGTTTGGCGTTAGCGGAACAGATTTTTGAGCACAAACCATACATTGGCCGGGCGCTCGGCCAGGCGGCGCATATTGTAGCCAAACCAGTCCCGTCCATAAGGCACATATACCCGGACTTTGTAGCCGTCCTGTACGAGCCGCTTCTGCAGATCCTCGCAGATGCCGTACAGCATCTGGAACTCGAACTGACTGAGCGGAATATCCTGACGGACCACTTCTTCGCGTACATAACGGACGATTGCCTCATCATGGGTAGCGATGGCGGTATAGTTGCCGTTGGCCAGATGCTGGCTGATAATTTTGCGGTAATTGCTGTCGACATCTTCCTTGGCTGGAAATGCGACGGATGAAGGTTCCTTGTACGCGCCTTTGACCACCCGCAGGTTGGCACGGTATTCATTCAAATCCTCGATATCCTGGCTCGTGCGGTACAGATACGCCTGGAGCACAATGCCTACATTATCAAACTGCTTACGCAGTTCACGGTAGATATCAATCGACATCTGACAGTGGGCATAATCCTCCATATCGATGCGGACAAAGTTGCCGTAGCTGTGGGCGCGCTCCAGAATGGTCGTCATATTGTCGATACAGAGCTGGCGATCGATATCAAGTCCGAGTGAAGTCATTTTGAGAGACAGATTGGACTGCACCCCGCTGCGAGAGATGGCATCCAGCGTCTGCAGACACATCTCGGTCGACTCCATCGCTTCTTCGCGGGTAGAGATAAATTCGCCGAGATGATCCAGTGTTGCCAGCCGGCCATCCTGATTGAGTTTGCGCACCGCCTGCACCGCTTCCTCAATCGTGACCCCGGCGACAAAACGTCTCGCGCCAAAGCGCAAACCATACTTTTTAGCCATTTTATTGGCGGAAGGATTCTTGGCCAGTGACTGAAACAAATTGCGAAGCACGGTCTCCATGCTACCCCTCTTTTCATGAGAACTGGTTGAATATGTCATTATTCTAATCAATGCAGCATGGAATGTATATACAAAACGTATATTTTTGTACAAAGTATTTTTAAAATTAGTTAATATTCATGTAAAGTGTTCAATAATGAACAATTAAAGAACCGGAGAAGGGAATAAAGAGAATGATATAGAGAGGAAAAGAGCGATGGCGACAGGAGCAGCAGCGGGAACAACTGCGGTCTTTGGCAAAGTATGGTTTTTACTTGCAAAAGTGATCAATTTGGAGAGAGACATCCAACGATGAATAGTAGACCGTTTGCTGTTATTTAGTCCAGATATGCCTTTGTCGATCCGAATACTCACTATAATTAATGTTATATAAAATTACATATTGATTTATTTTGATCAAAATTTGTTAATTTAATTGACATACAGGAAATATATTCTTATAATTTGAAACAAATTCACTATCCGGTGATCCATAAGTTTACATACCCAAGCACAATGCTGTGCTGAATGCAGGCAATGAAGCCGCAATTTTGTTCTTTGATCCAAAGGACGAGTTGCGGCTTTTTGTA
Source organism: Paenibacillus wulumuqiensis (assembly GCF_000971965.1). GTDB lineage: Bacteria > Bacillota > Bacilli > Paenibacillales > Paenibacillaceae > Saccharibacillus > Saccharibacillus wulumuqiensis. Next base: position 283,988 of record NZ_KQ040793.1, on the reverse strand, counting down.
TGGACTTATGAAAAAGAGAGTGATCCCGGGTATCACAACCATTACTGAATATAGAGGAGCGAGAGCTATGGAGAGCAAAAGTTTCTGGCAGAGCGGGCATAAGCCTACGTTATTTGGTTCTTTTTTGTACTTTGATATCAGCTTTATGATCTGGGGATTGATCGGGCCGCTCAGTGTGGTCATCGCCCAGGACTATCCGATGGACCCTGTGCAAAAGGCGCAGCTGGTCGCTCTGCCGGTATTGGGCGGATCGATTCTGCGGTTGCTGCTTGGTTTTCTGTCTGATTATATCGGTCCCAAGCTGACTGCTCAGCTGGGTATGATCGTTACACTGGTGCCGCTCTATCTGGGCTGGCAGTGGGTGCAGTCGCTGGATCAGCTGTATGTGGTCGCCCTGCTGCTTGGTATTGCCGGTGCGTCCTTTGCTGCAGCACTGCCGCTGGCGAGCCAGTGGTATCCCAAGGAACACCAGGGACTGGCAATGGGCATCGCTGGCGCCGGCAACAGTGGTACGGTGCTGGCGACATTGTTTGCCAACCGTCTGGCCCAGTCTTTTGGCAGCTGGGAAGTCGTGTTTGGTATCGCCATGATCCCGATTGTGATCGTATTTATCTACTTTAGTATTTTCGCCAAAAATAGTCCTGAGCGTCCGGCACCGAAAAAGCTGTCCCAGTACGCCTCGGTACTGAGCCAGCGGGATGCATGGGTGTTCTGTGCCTTTTATTGTGTGACCTTTGGCGGTTTTGTCGGTCTGGCCAACTATTTGACCATTTTCTTCAATACCCAGTATGGACTGTCAGCGGTACATGCGGCTGATATTACGACGATCTGTGTTATTGCCGGCAGCTTTTTCCGTCCGGTCGGCGGTTATCTGGCGGACAAGATCGGCGGCACCCGGATGCTGATGTATCTGTATACCGGTGCCGGAGCGATGCTGCTGTGTGTTTCTTTCCTGCCGCCACTGCCGGTCGTGGTCGTACTGCTGTTTGCCGGCATGATGTGCCTGGGAGCGGGCAATGGATCGGTATTCCAGCTTGTGCCGCAGCGTTTTGGCAATGAGATCGGTCTGGTAACGGGAATCGTCGGTGCTGCCGGTGGGCTGGGCGGTTATGCACTGCCGCTTATTCTCGGTAATCTGTACCAGTCGGCAGGATCGTATACACCGGGCTTTATTGTCCTGGGAATTATCGCATTCTGTTCACTCGTGCTGCTCGTGGTGATGCAGACCCGGTGGCGGGGCAGCTGGCTGCGCAGTGCAGCCCTTGGTGAATCGGCACGTCAGGCGGGATAATGATGCAATGATATGAATGATTTGCAGGATGGAGGCGGAGAACTATCGTATTTGTCACAGTCTGAATACAGGTCATGATTCTAATGCGAAAAAGGCTGATGTTTCTTCTCAAATGAAGAAACATCAGCCTTTTAGGTATTGTGGATAATCGAGATATCGCTGCTTCAGGTTGAGGCAAAGTTGTCTGATGGGGCAATTAAAGCTTTTATTATCCTGTTACTTTTTGGAAGAGCCTTTGTTGCTGAAATTCCGTACCAGTTCATTCAACTGATCACCCATCTGGTGAAGCTGTTGTGCGGCATCGTTAACCGAGTGGCTGTGCTGCAGCTGTTCTTCAATCGTCGCGCCTACCGATTGCTGGCTGATAACGGCCTCTTCGATCATCCGGGTAACATAGTGGGTCGCTTCGTTAACCGTCCGGGTATGCTGATTCAGTTCCGTAGTACGTGAAGTGATATTGCTGACATGTTGGCCGGTGATTTCGGCAGATTCCAAAATCTGATCAAATGTTACAGAAGTCTGGTGGGTATCAGCCAGGGTCTCCTGCATTTTTGACGTACCCCGTTCGGAGGTTTGCAGAGCAGCTCCGGTAGAGCGAGTGAATTGATGAATGATGGAAGACATCATTTTCAGGGCGTCGGCTGTTTCGATAGAGAGCTTTTTCACCTGCTGGGCGACGACACCAAAGCTCTGTCCATGTTCACCGGCACGTGCTGCTTCAATAGAGGCATTCAGGGCCAGCAGATTGGTCTCTTCAGCGAGATGGGCAATAATCTCGATAAAGCGCGAGATTTCATTGGCATGATCGTTAATATTGTGGATACCGGCAGCCATTTCGTTGACATCCTGCTGCAATGCTTCGATCCGGGCAGTGATTTGAGTGAGCGATTCGCGGCCGTTTTTGGCTTTGCCGATCGACATCAGGGAGGCGTCATGCAGCTGTTCCAGAGAACCGGTAATCTCATGAATAACGGCTGTAATCTGATCGAGCTTTTGTTCACTTCCTTTTTGGGAAGGCAGCAGTTCTGTAGTAGCTCGTTGACTGATCGTTTGAACAGAAGTGGCGATCTCTTCGGATAGTGCCACCAGAGACTGCGAGTTTCTTTGCAGGGAAGAAGAAGATTCTTCCATATATTGTCCGCTCTGCTGCAGCTGGATGACAGCAGTCTCGTTCAGGGCTTCCGACTGCTGTTTCTCGGCTTCCAGTGCTTGCGTGGAGCGCTGTTTGGCAATGATGAGCAGTATGGCTGCGCCGCTCGTAAGCAGCAGGAAGACCGCATGGATAAGCAGCAGGGAGAAAGAGTACTCATGCTGACCGCAGATCAGCACCGGGAATAGAAAGAATCCAGCCAGATGATGTACGGCAAAAATAACAGTTGTGAGCAGTACCAGTGCCAGTGAATCATAAAAAACGACAAATGCAACTACCATAAATACAGAGAAATGATATTCCACCAGCCCATCTCCAGCTGCGATCAGCGCGATACTGCCCAGAGTAAGAATCAGTGTATTCATTATAGGTAGATAGGAATGCTGGGAATTGCGACTAAATAAAAGAAGGGAGCTGATGAGCAGCAGCAGAGGAACAGCCAGCAGGATATAGCGGACAACATCCACTGAGGAGCTAGTGGCAGCTGACTGTGTATGAGCCGCTGTCATCAGGTCAGGAATAAGATGAGTATATTTATGAAGAGCAAATACAATAAATGATAAAGCGACAGTAACCAGGCATAACATATTCATAACTTTGTTTTTTTCATACATCGGCTAATAACTCCCCTTTACGTGGTGAAAATAAAATTCATTGCCAGATGGATTGCTCAGATGGTGTAGACTGTGGCATTAAGGAGTATAATGAGTAAGATTGGTATTATCCAGTGGTCAATTGTAAAGAATAAATGTTTGATTTTTTGGAACGCTTACAGCTTAGTTTCTTAAGTTTTTACTGTTAATGTATTTGTCGGAATTCGTCAGAGCTTAGTTTATAGCGTTTCAAGAAAATACAAACTTTATTTGTGCTAAATTTAATTTTATATAACAGAGTTAAAACTGCCACTGAATTACATACGTTATGACAAAGGAGCTGAGCATAATGAATTCATTTACAACCATGCTGCAAAAGTATGCTGAACTGGTCATTCAGGTAGGCGTGAACATCCAGCCGGGCCAGGTGCTGATTGTCAATGCACCTCTGGAGACGGCGGAACTGACAAGATTGATCGTAGCCAAAGCCTACGATGCCGGTGCCAAATATGTAATCGTCGACTGGGATGATGAGCAGGTGACCCGTATCCGTTATGAGCATGCGGCCGATGATACATTTGACTATTATCCACAGTGGCATGCCGAGATGATGGAAAAGTTTGCCGAAGAGGGTGGAGCGATTCTGCGCATCAAGGTGCCCAATCCGGAGCTGTTTAACGGCATTGATTCGTGGAAAGTATCCGCTTCTGTCAAAGCGACCGCTATCGCCAATGAGAAGTACAGCGTCTACACGCGCAACAGCCGCATCAGCTGGTCGCTGATCAAGGCGCCAACCGCTGCCTGGGCAAACAAAGTATATGCCGATCTGCCGGAAGAAGAGCGTATCCCGGCAATGTGGGAAGCGATCTTCATGATGAACCGGGTGACAGTGGATAATGATCCGGTCGCTGCATGGCGTGAGCATATTGAACATTTACGCCAGGGCAAAAATCTGCTCAATGGCAAAAAGTACAAAAGCCTGCATTACCGCGCGCCGGGAACCGATCTGCATGTGCAGCTGCCGGAAGGTCATATCTGGCGCAGCGGCGGCGGGGAGAACGAAGCGGGTACCTATTTTGTCGCCAATATGCCAACCGAGGAAGTATACTCGATGCCCCACCGTACCGGCGTCAATGGTACCGTGACGAGCACGATGCCGCTCAATCTGAACGGTCGTCTGGTTGATGGCATTACGCTGACTTTCCAGGATGGCAAAGTGGTGGAATATGATGCGGAATCCGGGCGTGAGTATCTGACCGACCTGCTGGCTACCGATGAAGGAGCTTCTTATCTCGGCGAGATTGCACTCGTTCCGCATGATTCACCAATTTCCAGACTGAACCGTATTTTCTACAACACCGGTATTGATGAGAATGCATCCTGTCACTTTGCATTGGGCAGCGCCTATCCGACCAATATCGAAAACGGTACCCAGCTGAGCAAGGAAGAGCTGGTACAACGCGGCGCCAATGTCAGCCTGACGCACGTGGACTTTATGGTTGGCTCGGCAGAGCTGGATATTGACGGCGAACTGCCGGACGGCACGATTGAGCCGGTGTTCCGTCAGGGCAACTGGGCGTTCTGAACATTTGCAGATGTTTGATCTATGGATTTCTTCATAAGGCTTCACGACAAGGCGGGATTATCGTATCCCGTCTTTTTTGCCGTGCACGGATTCATCTTTTCGTCAGATCGGTAAATGTGGCAACGATCAGCATCTAACAGGGGATCTGAGAGACTGCTGTTCGATTTGCAAAGAAAGGATGAGGATTGAAATAATTTTTATGGTATAAAGTAAAACTTTTAATCATTTTTAGACAGGTATCCCTTCATCAAAGCAGAAGTACTAACACAACACCATTGCCAAACCTCCGATAAATTAGACATTCTTTGCTAAAAGCCGACACGACCAGTTCACTTCAGTCATGATCTCAACCAACGAGTAAAGGGTGATTACCATCATGATCTACAAAGACGCTTCCTATCCGCTGCAGGAGAGGGTACAGGATTTGTTGTCACGAATGACCAGGGAAGAAAAGGTAGGGCAGCTGGTGCAGATATTCGGCTGGCAGACCTTCGACCGGAATGAAGACGGTACGATTACGCTGACCGAGCCATTCCGGCAGCAGATTGCCGAAGGCCGTGTAGGTGCGCTGTATGCGGCGCTGCGGGCAGACCCTTGGACCGAAGTCACACTGGAGACGGGATTGTCTCCGCGTGAAGGAGCAGCCGCGCTGAATGAGATTCAAAAATATGTCCTCGAACACTCCCGGCTCGGCATTCCTCTGATGTTTGGCGAGGAATGCTCGCATGGACATATGGCGATCGGCGCTACTGTTTATCCGGTGCCGCTGCTGGCGGCGAGTACGTGGAATACGGAGCTGTATGAAGCGATGTGCCATGCGGTCGCGATCGAGACGCGCAGCCAGGGCGGAGTGGCTACCTATTCGCCGGTGCTGGATATCGTACGCGATCCGCGCTGGGGACGGACCGAGGAGACATATGGCGAAGATCCGTATCTGGCGGGAGAGCTGGCGGCGGCTGCCGTGCGAGGCCTGCAGGGCCGGGGGCTGGATGCGCCGGACAGTGTGATCGCTACGCTCAAGCATTTTGCAGGCTATGGGGCTTCGGAGGGCGGACGCAATGCAGCGCCTGTACATATGGGAATGAAGGAACTGCACGAGATCGATCTGGTGCCGTTCCGCAAAGCGGTGGAGGCGGGAGCGGTATCCGTCATGACGGCTTATAACGAAATCGACGGTGTGCCCTGCACATCGAGTGAATATTTGCTGGAAGACGTGCTGCGCAAACAATGGGGCTTCAAAGGCTTCGTAATCACGGATGCCAGCGCGATGAATATGCTCGTGCACGGCTACAATATCGTCGAGAACGGCGAGCAGGCGACCGCTCTGGCACTCAGGGCAGGCATCGATCTGGAGATGTCCGGTGCCATGTTCAGCCGGTATCTGGATTCGGCACTGGAGCAGGGAATAGCCGATGAAGCTCATCTGGATCAGGCGGTTCGCCGTCTGCTGGAGATCAAGTTCCGGCTCGGACTGTTCGATCATCCGTATGTGGACCCGGACCGGGCTGCTCGTCTGATTCATTCGGAGGAGCATATCCAGTTGGCCCGTGAGGTTGCCCGTCAGGGCATTATTTTACTGAAAAATAAAGAGAATGCGCTTCCACTTCATCCTGCCTCATCCGGCAAAGTCGCCGTGATCGGTCCCAATGCCAATACGCCGTACAACCAGCTGGGAGATTATACTTCCCCGCAGCCGGACGGCAAAGTGATTACCGTGCTGAAAGGCATCCGTCAGCATCTGGCCGCCCGGGGAATGGAGGAGCAGCTGCTGTATGCACCCGGCTGCCGGGTCAGAGACGAATCGCGGGAAGGCTTTGACTATGCGCTGGAAGTGGCCGGGCAGGCAGAGACGGTCATCCTCGTACTCGGTGGATCAAGTGCACGGGACTTTGGCGAGGGAACGGTCGATCTGCGTACCGGTCAGTCGCTGGTTCATGATTCCGGCGGAGCGAGCGAGATGGAGAGCGGGGAAGGCATTGACCGGGTCGATCTGCATCTGACCGGTGTACAGCTGGAGCTGTGTCAGGCTATTCATGCACTCGGCAGGAAGCTGGTCGTTATTTACATCAATGGCCGTCCGGTCGCCGAGCCATGGATCGATGAACATGCGGATGCCATTATCGAAGCCTGGTATCCGGGTCAGGAGGGTGGCCATGCGCTGGCCGAGATTCTGTACGGCGACGTGAATCCTTCGGGACGTCTGACCATCTCCGTGCCCCGTCATGTCGGCCAGCTGCCGGTCTACTATAACGGCAAGCGGACACGGGGCAAGCGCTATCTGGAAATGGACCTGCAGCCCGCCTATCCGTTTGGTTACGGGCTGAGCTATACGACCTTTACCTATGGTGATCCGGTAGTGACGCCGCAGACGATCCGGGCAGATGAATCGGCACAGGTCACGGTGAGCATCACCAACACCGGCAGCCGGGCAGGCTGGGAAGTGGCTCAGCTGTATCTTACCGATCTGGTATCTTCGGTGACCCGCCCGGAAAAGGAACTCAAAGGCTTCCGCAAAATATGGCTGGAGCCGGGTGAGAGCGGCACGGTTACCTTTACCCTGACGCCGGAACATCTGGAACTTGTAACCGCCCGGCTGGATCGTGTGGTCGAACCCGGCGAATTCTCCCTGCAGCTCGGCAGCAGCTCGGTAGAGGGTCTTACCGCTGTACTGACAGTCACGCCGTGAACAAGGTAATCCGGCTCGGAAGATCACCAAGTCGGAAAGCCCAAAAATCGAATGCCGGAAAGGGCTGTCCGTTTTCCCGTCTGCTGCTCCTGTCACTGTATCCACTGTCTGCCAATATGGACGCATCCCCTTATATAAAAGTCTATCGCTCAAGGATATGCACACTACCCAAGCAGTTTTGCTCAAGGAGGCCTATTCACTATGCATCGAATGGAACGATTTGTGAAGCATCTTGCCGGACGACAATGGCTGGAACAGATAGACCTGATGGACTGGACGATCGAAGAAGTGCGCTACATTACCGCCGGACGCTATGAGACGCTGTCGCCCCGCCGTCAGAGCGACATGACGCTGCAGGGCAAGCATGGCATTACCTATCTGCTGGAAGCGAAGGCTGCTCTGCCGGCGTCCTGGTCGGAACACCCGGCCGGGCTGCTGTTCAGCGCTGGCGGAGGGGAAGGACTGCTTCGCATTAATGGAGAGTTCTACCACGGACTGGACCGGAACCATTCCTTTGTGCCGCTGCGTCCGGAGCATACCGGACAGACGATCCAGCTGGAGATTGAATTGTATGATCCAATTCCCGAACCTCATGATCCACTGAATGGACAGCCGGAAAAGGTACTGCCATTGACCGGATTTACCGCAAGTCTGGTCAGCGTCAATGCCGGTCTGCGCAGCCTGGGATACAGCCTGCGTCTGCTGCTGGATGCGGTTCGCCGCCTGCCGGAGGGAGAAATGCGCCGCATGCGCATTCAGGAAGCGCTGGAACAGTGCATGAACGCAGCCTACGAACTGCCGGAAGATTCCTGGCAAATGGAAGAGCCATGGCTGCAGCTGGAAGAGCTGCTGCGTGAACAGGTCGGTCCGTACGCTTCCACTGAGGAACAGAGTGGGCGCATGATCATGGTCGGCCAGTCGCATATCGATATCGCCTGGCTGTGGCCGATCCGCGAGACAGTGCGCAAGACGAGCCGTACGTTCTCGACGATGTGTACGCTGCTGGAGCAGTATCCGGAATTCATTTATACCCAGAGCCAGCCGCAGCTGTTTGCCTATGTGAGGGATCATTATCCCGACCTGTATGCCAAAGTAAAAGCCTATATCGCCGAAGGACGCTGGGAGCTGGTCGGCGGCATGTGGGTGGAGCCGGATCTGAACATCCCGAGCGGCGAATCGCTGGCCCGGCAGCTGCTGTATGGACAGCGCTTTTACCGGGAGGAGTTCGGGGTGACGTCGACGATCGAGTGGCTGCCGGATACGTTCGGCTACGCGGCATCCCTGCCCCAGCTGCTGCGGCAGGCGGGCATTGATTATTTTATGACGACCAAGCTGAACTGGAATGATACGAACATTTTCCCGTACGATCTGTTCCAGTGGGTCGGCATTGATGGGACACCCGTGCTGTCCTATCTCAATCATGGGGTCAATGAATCGACAAGTGTCAAAGATATCGACGAACACTGGCAATCCTACCGGCAAAAAGACATCCATCCCGAGCAGATGCTGCTGTACGGTCACGGAGATGGAGGCGGCGGCGTCACCCTCGATATGGTGGAGTACGTGCAGCACTCGGAGATGATGATCGGTCAGCCGCAGACTGCATTCGGAACAGCCAGGGAATTTTTTGAACATACTATGGAAAAAGCAGACGAGCTGCCGGTCTGGCACGGCGATCTGTATCTGGAGCTGCACCGCGGTACCTACACGACCCAGGCATGGAACAAACGTTATAACCGCAAGGCGGAAGCATTATACCGGGAAGCGGAAATCTGGGAGCGGCTCGCAGCGATACAGCTTAACCGTTCCAGCCTGCCTGCGCAGCAGAGCGATGCAGACAGGGAGAACAGGGAAGAAACAATCCCGGCTCCATCCCTGTCCCGGCCTATGGATTCTTTGTCCGGTCAGGATGCAGATCCATCCGGTACAGCCCATTCTCCGGCCGATTATTCGGTCAGTCCATTGATCTGGAACAACAGCCGTGAGTCGACAGGAGCGGTCATTACTACCGAACGGTTCAGGCAGGGCTGGATCGGCATTATGCTCAATCAGTTCCATGATATTGTGCCCGGTTCGGCAATTACCGAGGTATACGATACGTCGGATGTGGAATACGAGGAGATTCTGCGGATCGGTCAGGGTGCGCTGGATCAGGCGCTGGATGTATGGATGGATGCGCTGGATCTGTCCGGCGAAGGTACTGCGTGTGTGGTGTTCAACAGTCTGGGCTGGGAACGCGGCGAATGGCTGGAGATCGAGGGAGGCAGCGAGCTGCAGGGAATAGCCGTATATGATCAGGACAGCCAGCAGCTGCGCAGTGATATCGTACCGCTGGAAATGACAGAGCCGCCAGCAGAGACTGCTGCACCGCCGCTGCGGTTCACTGCTGCCCGTAAGCGCCTGCCCGGTCTCGTTCCGCTCACAGCTCCGTCTGGAGCGAATGGACAGTCGTCCGGGTCCAGCTATCCAGCAGATGGAGAGTCGGCAGAACGCCAACCATCCCGTAGGCCGGAAAAGGAACAAGGAACCGAAGCTGCCTATCTGCTTCGCGTATACGTTCCGTCCATTCCCGCCTTCGGCTGCCGGGTGCTCCAGCTTCGTCCGCAGCAGGGTGACATGGCGGAACCATCGGCAGCAAGCATGAATGTCGCAGGCGAATATGAGCATGAAGATGATGTGAGCCATCCGGCAGATATCGTGCTTGGCGGAGCCGTACCGCCGGTCTGGGAGACTCCGTTATACCGGATTGGCTTCAATGAGCGGGGCGAGATTCATTCCCTGTATGATCGGCGGCACCAGCGGGAGCTGATTCAAGCAGGGCATACCGGCAATGCTTTTGGCTATTATCATGATCGTCCGACGCTGTGGGATGCGTGGGATATTGATCCGCTGTTCGCCCGGCAGCCAGCCGGCAAGGCGCAGCTGTTATTTTCCAGAGTCATTATGCACGGCCATACCGGGGATATTCTGCGATTCGGCTGGCAGATCGGACAGTCGGAGATTACCCAGGATATATATCTGTATAATGATCACCCGCGCATTGACTTCAAGACCCGGGTACAGTGGCAGGAAAGTCATAAGCTGCTCAAAGTGAATTTCCCGGTCGATCTGGTAGCATCCTCCGCCACCTATGAGATTCCATTTGGCGCACTGGAGCGGACGATGAACAGCAATACATCGTGGGAACAGGCCCAGTTCGAAGTATGCGGGCACCGCTGGGCGGATATCTCCGAGGGCGACTATGGGGTCAGCCTGCTGAATGATTGCAAATACGGCTATGATATCAAAAATGGACATATGCGTCTCTCCCTGCTACGTGCACCCAAGTGGCCGGATGAGCAGGCGGATCAGGGCAATCATGAATTTACGTATTCCCTGCTGCCGCACGATGGCAATTGGCGGCAGGCCCATATCATGCGTGCGGCCATGGAGCTTAACCAGCCCGCACCTTACCGATTTGCCGATGATCATGCGGCAAAGGCAAAAGGTCTTGAGCCGGCAGGAGGTTCACTGCTGAATTATGAAGGTGGTCATATTATTCTGGAGACGATCAAGCTAGCCGAGGATGGAGACGGTACCATTATGCGGCTCTACGAATCCTCCGGCAGCCGCGGCACAGCGCAGATCAGTTGGCCTGTGTTAAATGGAAAAAGTGAAACAAACCAAGCCGTTAACGACGTTTATTCCCGGCCAGGCAGCAGTCCTGGAGCAGGTGAACATGGTAGTGCCGAACATCAAAATATCATCCCAGCGGAATTATCTTCCGGTGATCAGGTCGTGCTGACCAATCTGCTGGAAGATGAGCTGGAGAGCATCCCTGTCACCGATGGTCGTATCACATTGTCCTTCCGTCCCTACGAAATTAAAACGCTGAAATGGAAGCGAGGTACCCTGTTATGAAACATGAACTGGAAACTCTGAAAATGTCCGCGTTTGAACTGCCGCCTGCTGTCCGTGAAGTGCTGGCCGAGGCAGAGCAGCGGCTGCGTCATCGTCCACGGCTGGCCCGGCAGTTCCGTAACTGCTTTCCCAATACGCTGGAGACGACGACCAAGCTGCTGGATGATGGGACGACTTTTGTCATTACCGGTGATATTCCGGCGCTCTGGCTGCGCGATTCGGTGGAGCAGCTGATGCATTATGTGCCGCTCTGTGCCGAAGATGAGCAGCTGCAGCGCATCATCAGCGGATTGATCCGCCGTCATATGCTGTACCTGTCAATTGATCCGTATGCCAATGCTTTTAACGAGACGGCCAATGACTGGCACTGGGACCCGGCGGACGAGACGGATATGGGACCATGGGTATGGGAGCGCAAGTTTGAGCTGGATTCGCTTTGTTTTACCGTCCGGCTGGCTTATCATTACTGGAAAACGAGCGGCAGCACCGATATTTTTGATGCCGGATTCAAGCAGGGGCTGCGCAGCATCTATGAGCTGTGGCGGACCGAACAGCGGCATATGGAGGAGTCGCCGTACCGGTTCACCCGGCGGAACTGTCCACCGATTGATACGATCCGCAATCAGGGGCTCGGGATGCCGGTCAGCTATACCGGTATGATCTGGTCGGGATTCCGTCCGAGCGATGATGCCTGCGAGCTGCATTATAATATCCCGTCCAATATGTTTGCCGTTGTCTGTCTGCAGCAGATGCAGGAGATGGTGCGGGTAGTCTACCGCGATCTGGCTTTCTGTGAGGAACTGGCCCGAATGGAGGAAGAGGTGCAGCATGGGATTGAATTGTACGGAATTTATCGTCATCCGGTGTATGGACCGATCTATGCATATGAGACGGATGGCTATGGCAACCATTGTCTGATGGACGATGCGGGGACACCGAGCCTGCTATCGATGCCTTATCTCGGGTATTGTGCAGTGGATGATCCGATGTATTTGCGCACCCGGCGCTTTATTCTCAGTACAGAGAACCCGTTTTATTTCTCGGGGCAGGCAGCCAGCGGTATGGGCAGTCCGCATACCCCGCCGGATTATGTCTGGCCGATGGGATTATCCATGCAGGGCCTGACGGCGAGTACGGATGAGGAGATGCTGGCGATGATCGATATGCTGGAAGCGACTGATGCAGGGACCGGTTATATGCACGAGGGCTTCCATGCCGATGATCCGGCGATATTTACAAGACCATGGTTCGCCTGGTCCAACAGTCTGTTCTCCCGGCTCGTCTATACAGCGATGCAAAAAGGTCTGCTGGATGAGCCTGTCTCTTCATCGCCTCAGATAGGAGGTGCAGCCCATGAATGATCCATCCGTTAACCCACAGCAGCCTGAGGAAACGGCAGCAGAGATCGAGAGCGGTGTGCATAACTACAGCAGTGAAGACAGCTGGGTGCAGCCGGACAATCCGTATCTGCTGGAACGGTTGGAATGGTTCAGGGACCAGAAGCTGGGGCTGATGATGCACTGGGGACCATATTCCCAGCTGGGCATCGTCGAATCATGGGCACTCAGCGATGATGATGCAGACTGGTCCAGAGAAGGCATCGACTGGCAGCCGGATGTGGAGAAGCTGAAACGGGAATATTTTGACCTGAACAAGACATTCAATCCGCTCCGCTTCCAACCGGAGGAATGGGCCGATCTGGCACTGGAAGGCGGGTTCCGCTATCTGAACTTTACGACCAAGCATCATGACGGATTCTGCATGTGGAATACCGGTACAACCGACTACCGGATTACCGGGCCGGATACGCCGTTTCATCGTCATCGGTATGCGGATATTGTAGGGCATCTGTTTGAGGCTTTCCGGGAAAGGGGGCTTGCGATCTCGGCCTACTTTTCCAAAGCGGACTGGCATACTCCCTATTACTGGGCCAAAGGCATGGAGCGCGGCAGCACCTGGCGCGGTCCCAGCTACGATCCGCATGAGTATCCGGGACTGTGGGAACAATTTGTTCAATTCACCCATGAGCAGATGATGGAGCTGCTGACCCGGTATGGACGGATCGATGTGCTGTGGCTGGATGCCGGCTGGGTCCGACCGGGCAAAGGTGGACAGGATATCCGGCTGGAGGAAGTCGTCGAACGGGCCAGAAAAACGCAGCCCTGGCTGCTGGCGGCCGACCGTACTGTAGGAGGACCGTATGAGAATATCGTAACGCCCGAACAGACCGTCCCGGCCGAGCCGATGTCGATTCCATGGGAAAGCTGTGTGACGATGGGAACTTCCTTTTCATTCCGGTATGAAGATAAGTACAAATCTGTGCGCGAACTGGTGCATCTGCTGCTGGAGATTGTATCCAAGGGCGGCAATCTGGCACTCAATGTCGGCCCCCAGCCGGACGGACGCTTGCCGGAGGGCGCGATTGAGCGAATCCGGGGACTGGGTGCATGGCTGAATGTATACGGCGAAGCGATATACGAGACCCGCAGCATAGCGCCTGCTTTTACCGGGGAATGGGCATTCACTGCCAAGCTGGCAGAGGGAGTCATCTATGCAGCCTACCTGTACCCTGAGGAGACAGGGGAGGTCCCGGCGACTCTGCACATTCCCTATGACGGGGACATTGTCAGTCTGGATCTGCTCGGGGAGACGGTCGTGCAAGGGCTTTCCTTTACCGATTATCCGGACGGAATCAATGCGGTGCTGCCAGACGAAGCCCGGGCAGGCGGCATGACGCCGATTGCCCACGTGTTCCGGCTGGTGCTCCGCTGAGATTGTTTTGCGGACTTTATTTTCCCTAACCTGTTCTTTATGGTACATTTATAGACAGATAAAGTACTTGTGCGAACAGGGATGAGGGGAATGATAAACATGGCTGTAGATGAGAATTATCAGCGCAAGCTGGAGGATCAGAAGCGGTTATTCAAGCAGCTGGGGATCAAGTTTGATGCTTTGACGATTCATGAAAAGGATTTTACGACCAAGATGAGAGGATACTCACAGGAAGAAGTGGATTTCTTTCTGGACGATGTCATCCTCGACTATGAGCGCTTTTACAAGATCATTACGGATCTGCTCGATAAATACAATGAGCTTCAGCGCCGTCAAACGTATGAAAAAGAGCGTGTTATGGCAGAGAAGGAACGCATCCATGAAGAAAAGGAACGCGCCTTTGCCAGAGCCCAGGCCCTGGAGAATGGTGTGGATAAGAGCGTGGTAACCGAAGCGATCCTCAGTCTGGAACGCACGATTGCCCAGATGCGTGCCCGTCTGCAGGAAGATCGTTCGGATAAATACTGAATATCGGTGCAAGGCAGCAGTTCCACTGCGGATAGCGTGGAGCTGCACATAAGCTCCTGATCTGCAGGTGTCGATATTGCTGCTGTGCGCAGTATATCAGTATATTCCCAAAAAAAGCTGTATTCCTCTAAGGGAATACAGCTTTTTGGCGTATCACATCGGATTCCGTGTGATATAGAAAACGGACAGGTGAACGGTGTTTCAGTGCGGACGGCGGGCGGTCTATCGTACGATGAGGCGAGCCGCCGACAGAGTTTGCCTGTTTGCTTTGTGCCGATTACTGGCGATCAGACAGCCAGTATTTTTTTCAATCTTGCGCAGTCTTCTGCAAATACAGGCTGCTGCTCCAGAAACTGCAGCATTGCCTTGATCAGGCCGGAGCGGAGACGTTCAGCGGTAATCTCCTGTTCCAGAGTGGATAATACCTGCCAGGTTTCTTCCTTTTCCTCATCCGGCAGATGAAGATGATGCAGACTGCGCTTGAGGCTGAGCAGCAGTTCGTGAATCATGATTCCTTTGAAAACCGGGCTGTCCTGGATGTCCTGCTGTCCGATCTGCATTTCCTGGCAGTTCCAGATCGGCTTGTATCCATGATCGAACATACTCGCAGCCATCCAGTCGACCATTCTCGCCAGATAGCCGGAGAGTTCGGATTGATCGAGATTCGATTTGACACCGATAACCGGCAGAAACATATACTGCATAAGCAGTCCGCGAATCAGGAAAATAATATCGTACACATAAGGTTTGACCTTGTCGCCGTAAATATCCACGAGACAGTCGGTGCTCCATTGATTCAGCCGAAATTCCAATCTCAGGCATTCTTCGAGCAGCTTTTCATTTTGCAGGATGCTTTTATCATGCACGGACATCATGACCGAGTGGATTTTGCTTTCGAGGGTGCTTTCCATATGCACCTGAATAAAGCTGGCAATTTTCTGCAGCGGCTCGACCTCTGCAGAAGCATAAAAACGGAAAATATGTTCTTCCACAATCTGCGAATGTGCTTTTACCGTCGCGATCAGTACATCTTCCTTGCTTTGAAAAAACTTGTAAAAAGAAGCTTTGGCCATTCCGCTTTCTTTGGCGATTTCGTCAACAGATGTTGCCGTATATCCTTTTTCGGAAAAAAGTCGAACCGCTGCCTCGATAATATCTTCTTCTTTGCTTTTCAAGGGCGCTTCTCCTTCCACATATAATAAGCCAATAAAATACAGAAAACGGACCCTTGCTGTAGAGTCCGTTTTCGATCCGGAAGGAGCCGGCTTACACGTCCGGCTCCTTCCGTTTACTATGTTGGGATGATACCCGTCAATCGGAATTATACTTTGGGTGCAGCGTTAAGCTTTTCTCTCCGTCTTTGTTTGCGTTCCATTTTGCGTGCCTGGCGCTTGTCCTTGGAACGAGCGACAACCATATAGAGAGATGGAACAACGAACAGAGTCAGAATGGTCGAGAAGATCAGACCGAAAATAATGACAACTCCGAGCGGGCGGAACAGCAGCTCGCCAACTGTTGCGATTGGAATCATACCGACAATCGCTGTCAGGGAAGTCAGCAGGATCGGACGGAAACGGGCGGAGGCCGCCTGGATAATCGCTTCCTTCAGTTCCATGCCTTCATGTCTGGCATCCTCGATAAACTCGATCAGTACGATACCGTTCCGGACGACGATACCCGCGAGGGCAATAATCCCCATGACCGACATAAAGCCGATTGGTGTACGTGTCAGGAACAAGCCGAGAATACCACCGGCTGCTGCCAGATACACCGTCGTCATGATGATGAGCGGAATCGACAGGGAGTAGAACTGAATTACGATCAGAATAAAGATCAGGAAGACAGCAACAACGAACAGTTTACCCAGGTCACCAAATGTATCTGCCTGGTTGGACGTTTCACCGCCAATTTCCCATGTGTAACCTTCAGGGAAATTCAGCTGCTGCAGCTTCGGCTGGATCTCCTGCATAACTTCGGTAGCTGTACGTCCGTTGACGTCAGCTTCGATCGTGTTGACACGCTGTAGATCATAACGGTCGATCTGCTGGATGGAGAATGTTGGTTTCATGCTGACGATCTGGGACAGCGGAATCTGTACGCCTGCCGAGTTGGTAATGTTTACCTGCTGCAGCAGTGTGGTCGGGCTGACGGATTGCGAGCCCTTCATGTACACTTTCATATCCACCAGATCTTCGCCATTGTCAAAGTCCCCAACACTCATCCCGCTGCCCATCATCAGGAGGGTCTGGGTCAGATTGCCGTAGGTTACTTTGTAACGGTCCATCGCCTGTTTGTTTACGACAAAATCAAGCGCGTAGTTATCAATACCCATCGTATCGCTAATACCATAAGTACCTGGTGTGTTACCGATAATCTGTTTGATCTGATCCGTCAGACTACGGATCTCTTCCAGATCATCTCCGAGAATACGGATGGATACCGGCTTACCGACGGATACCCCGAGATCGGTTCCGCTTACGGAAGTCTGGATGCCCGGATAATCCTTTTTGAGCGTATCTGCCCACTCGTCGGTCGTCTGGCTGATGTTCATGCCATGCTTACCGGTAATGAGAATCTGCCCGGCATTGGCACTGCCGCCGCCAAGTCCGCTCAAGTTGGTGAACAGCTGGGGAGCGGCGCCGCCGGAAGCATACGCCATGTTTTCAACTTCAGGCTGCTTTTTGAGCCATGCAGCCATGCTCTGGACGATCCGGTCCGTTTCTTGCAGCGATGTACCGGAAGGCAGATTCACATTGATGGTAATCTGCGGATCTTCGGATGTCGGGAACAGCTCTACAGGAGTGAAAGCTGCAAGTCCATAAGCAAATGTACTGACGACCAGACCAATCAGACCGATCAGCAGTGGACGTTTTAATACTTTTGGCATCAGACGGTGTGCGTAGCCATTGCTGACCGCCTGAATCTGACGACCGAGCAGACCGGCAGGCTTGTCGATGTGACGCTTGCCGCGTTCGATCTGACGTTCTTCATACCACTGGCGGAAGATCGGGATGATCGTCAGGGACATGATCATTGACGCCAGCATACAGAGAGAGATGACGGTCGGAATCGGACGAATAAAGGCACCCATATCACCCTGCAGCACCATCAGCGGCAGGAAGGCCGAGATTGTTGCCAGTGTAGCGGTAATAATGGAAATGGCCACTTCCTTGGTTCCTTTGATCGAGGCATCCGTCGGATTCTCTCCGAGCGTAGACAGCCTTCGTTCAATATTGTCATTGACGACGACCGCGTCATCGACCAGAATCCCCAGTACGATGATCAGACCGACAATCGTAATCTGGTTCAGTGTAATGCCGAGCCCCGGCAGGAAGATCAGGCCGAGCGCAATCGAGACCGGAATGGCAAGGGCCACAAATCCGGCGGTGAGCAGGTTCATACCGAGCGTACAGATCAGGATAACCGCTGCGATAGCGATCAGCATTTCCTTGATCAATCCACCAAAGATCCGCTCCACTTCGTCATTCTGTGCAAACAGGGAGACGATTTTGACATTGGCCGGCAGTGTCTTTTTAAGAGAATTCATTTTCTCGGTCAGACGTTCGTTCATTGTTGGTACGTCAGAACCAGTCTGGCTGCTGATATCCAGTGAAATGGAAGGAACACCGTTGTAATAACTTAAGTAGGATTCCGTTTGCTTGAGCAGCTGTACATCGGCTACATCTTTGAGGTAGACCGGTATGCCTGCTTCAGTCTGGAAGACTACAATATCCTTTAATGTATTGTAGTCGGTTGCCTTATCAACCGTCAGCTGATAAGAGCGATTCTCATAAGTAATATTACCTGTAGGTACACGGTTGTTCTCGGACTGGATTGCCTGTCGTATCGTTTCCCAGGAGATATTGTACTGCTGCAGCTTGGCCATATCGAGATCGATACGTACCTGCTGATCCGGAATCCCCTGGATCTCAACGCTGGTGATACCAGGTACGGACCGGAGCTGGTCACGCCATGTATTCATCAGATCGCTAAGACCATAGATGTCTTCTTTGGTTTTGCCGTAAATAGCAAAGGACTGGACAAAAGTGGATGTCAGGTTATCATTAACGACCGGTGTATCGGCATCGGTCGGCAGTTCCGCCTGCGCATCTTCGACTTTGCGGCGCAGTTCATTCCATGTATCCTTGGCATTTGCATCATCCTCGGCCTGAACGGTAATCGTCGAGATTCCGTTTCCCGAGGTGGAGGAGATCGTTTTGAGATTGGTAACCTCTTTGATCTTCTGCTCCAATACCTCCGTAACGGTCTGTTCCATCAATTCCGGTGTTGCACCAGCGTATGTAGTGGTAACAAGAGCCGTTTTGACAACGATATCCGGCATGAGCTGCTTTGGCATCTGGGCCAGCTGCGTGACACCGAACAGGATCAGCATAACGAAGAAGAGAAGGGTGATTTTACGCTTGCGGACAAAGTAATTAATCATTAGCTTTGGCCCCGCTGTTCGCATTGTTGGCAGCAGGAGCAGCAGCCTGGTTGTCCTGTGCTTTGCCCACTGTCAGATCATCTCCATCAAAGAGACGGTCTGCACCGCGGGTAACGACTTTATCGCCTACTTTCAACCCGCCGACGATTTCGTAGCGGTTATTGTAGAGATTGCCGAGTTTGACGGTCGTTTTGACAGCTTTGCCGTTGACTTCCTTGAATACATACGGATCACTGCCGGAGCTGATTACCGCTTCCACCGGCAGCAGGAGTCCCTGTTTGGAGGAAGCCTGGCGGGAAGCACTTACGACCTGACCGGGTTTCCAGTCCGAATTCGGATTGCTGATCGCAACTTCCACATTGATGGAACCGGTACTTTCGTTGGTCTGCGGATACAGTTTGGACACCTTGCCGGTACGGACTTCATCGTACAGACTGATGCTTACTTCCTGTCCGACTTTCCACTGTGCAATCTCGCTATCCGGAATCGGCAGCAGCACTTTGAGACGATTCATTTCACCGATGGTGAATACTTCCGTACCTGCACTCACCGTCTGGCCTTCGGAAAGCTGCTTGGTTAGAATAACACCGGAAGCAGGAGCTTTCAGATTCGCACGGGACAGTTTGAGCTTGGCTGTATTGAGAGCAATCACAGCCTGATCATAGCTGGCTTGGGATTGTTCCACACCGGCCTGTGCCTGCTCGAAAGCAGCATTGGCCTGTGCGACGCTGGCCTGTGCATTTTCAATGCCAACCTGTGCCTGTTTGACAGCGGCAGCGGCAGAAGCGCGATCCGACTGGCTGGCGCCTTCGAGAATAAGGGACAGCTGTTCCTGTGCATCCTTGAGGCTTTCGCTTGCGTTAGCCAATGTGGTCTGCGCCTGCTCGTTCTCCTGCTGGGTTAACAGCCCGTTATCGAAAAGGGTCTGTGCGCGGGCAGCGGCCGTTTTGGCCTGATCATAAGCGGTTTGTGCTTTGGTTACTGCATTTTGAGCCTGTGCTTTTTCCTGTGGGCGTTTGCCGGACAGTACGCCTTGCTCGCTGGCACGGGCACTCTCGACCTGTGCCTGCGCAGAGGCCACGCCTGCAGCAGCAGCCTGCTGACCCGCTCTCGCATTGGTCATCGAAGCGCGCGCGCTGGACAATGCAGCCTGTGCAGCAGCGACGGATTGGTTGGCATTTTCGACTTCAAGCTGGATATCCGCCGTATCCAATTGCGCCATTACAGAGCCCTTATTGACACGATCCCCTACATCGCCATTTACAGCAGAGACGGTTCCATTAATTTGAAAGGAAACAGGCGTCTCATCATAAGCAGCGAGGGTACCGGACAGATCATAGACTGCATCCAGTGATTCCTGCTTCACAGTGGCAACCTGAACCGTGCTGGTTGCCGGTTCCACTGCAGCCTTCTCGGTCGAACAAGCAGTCAGACTGACTGCCAGCAGAAGTGCTGTAAAGGCCATAGGCCAGCTCTTCCTCATAATTTCAGTATCCTCCTCTAAACTCCCCAGTTTTTTTTGTACTCTCTAGTTCATGGGTGAATTATAGAATCAATCCACACTACTTGTCAATTGTATCAACAGCCGTTTTTTATGTACTCAATCCCGGGATGTAGATTGAAACTATCAAAAATACGTCCTCGAACCGATGTTAAAATAAAAGCACTTCCATATATAAAGAAAGAAACCGGGGCCATTGTGTCTTTTAATGAAAGAAACATGGCAAGAATATTGTGAATATTGTGTGACTGCAGGTGAGTTTATTGTATAATCGAGATACAAAATATGGAAGGAAGGGTGTTGCACATGAGACCTGATCAAGATCGGAACAGACAGCATGACGGCGAGGAGCAACCTCAGTACCTGGCTGTAAAGCCGCCCATATTACGTGAACGGATGCAATTACTGATCGCAGCAGCGCTGCTTGTAGCTGTTGTCATTATGATTATTGAGTGGCAGTGGTAAAACCGGAAGTGATCATCATTTTCATAACCGAGCAGGAATCTGGGGCTACAGCAGAATCCTGCTTTTTTTAGGATGCGCCGAAACGGCAAAATGGAGAGGAAGCCGTAAGAACGCTGCTTCGGGTGGTTGGAATCGTTAAATTGAGCTATACTAATAGGTGGGCCTTTTAAAAGTTTAACCCATTTATCACGATTATGGTTGATTTATTTCGTTAGGAATGCTAAATTAATTTTATTAGGAATACTAAGTGTTTTTGATTTGCTTACAAAGTCAGTTATATTAATTGGATGAAATATAGGAAAGAAGGTTATTGGTATATGAAAAAAGCAATGGTAGGTGCTTCTGTATTTGCAATGCTGCTTGCTGCAGCGCAGCCAGCAGTACTCGTACATGCAGCAGACAGCACAGCTGCAACAACCACAACAACGGACGGAACAACAGCTGCAGCAGATAGCGCTACAGCCCAGCAACCACAATCCCAGATCTCCGGTGTAAGAGAACCGAAAAAGGTAGACAGCCTGAATCTGGAGAAAGTGATTGATCTGGCGATCAATGACTCTTACAATCTGCAACTGCTGCAATTGAAATATAAAGTGCTGGATCAGCAAAATGCCAGCCTCGGTGTCGACTATATCGATTACATGAACGCTTCTCCGGGCCTGCACTATGAGACAACCAATAAGAGTAATGAAGTATCACTTTCACAGGGTTCCCAGACCGGTCAGACACTCGAAGACAATCTGCGCGATCTGGACACCCAGAAGCTGAACACTCAGCTGCAGGTGGATGAAGCCAAAGAAGGTACAAGACTGGCCATGACCGGTCAATACGTACAGCTGCTTTCCTACCAGAAACAAATTTCCCTGTCCCAGGAACACATTCAGGTACTGACTCGTGATCTGCAGCGTGCACAAACTCTGCAATCCCTTGGTTCCGGAACACAGGAAGATATCGACACAGCAGACCGTGCGCTCAAAACAGAGCAGGATAACCTGACAACCCTGAAAGACACATACCAAAAAACACTGGCAACCCTGTGCTATGATCTGGGTATTGTGTATGATCCGAATCTCAAGCTGGACCCTATCCAGGTAACACTGGAGCCGGCTCCTACAGTGGATGCAGATTCACTGCTGAGCAAATCTTATCAAATCCAGTCTTTGGGTAACAGCGTAGCCAAAGCCCGTACGGATGAAGACAAAAAAATTACCGGTAACAGCTTTGACGAGCAGGCGCTGAAAGCGACCACTCAAATTGCCGAACAGCAGCTGGAACAGGGTAAAGTGACTTATGCCAAAGCGATTCAAACCAATCTACAGGATATGGACACAGCCTTCAAGGATGTTCAGACTTCCCAGCGTCTGGCACAGGATGCCAATGTAGATGGCGTGAACATGCAGATCCGCTACAATGCCGGTGTAACGACCAAGTACGATATGGAAAAACACCAGTATCAGGTGAATGCAGCACAAGCCAAAGCCGAGTTGACACTGATGCAGTACTTTGTACAGCAGGCTAAAGTAAAAGCGATGAGCAATGGTTATATCGCCAACAGCAGCGCTTCTGCTGGTGCATCAGCTTCTGCGGGAAGCTAAGCATCATTCCTCTTGACCTGAGGAATATAGAGAGAACTATGAAATAGAAAACACCTGTCCGATGGACAGGTGTTTTTTTGCGTGCGTATCTTATTAATCCGGTAATCGTCCTTTTGCATGCATATGCCTCAATCCGTATAATGCCCATTCTAATCGACAGGCTGGCTCAGGAGCAAGGTAGAGCAGCCTGGTTATGCCGAGGCACCATTGGTCCATTCATTCAGCTTGCGATCCGATGGCAGCAGGAAAGTCAGTGCACCGAGCAGCGGCAGGAAGCTGCAGATCTGCATCACCGGCGAAATGCCGATCGAATCGATCCAGCTGCCGAGTACGAGTGCTCCGACACCGCCCAATCCAAAAGCAAGGCCGGTAATCAGGCCGGATACCGTACCGATCCGGCCGGGTACGAGCATCTGCGCATAGACCACGGTTACGGAAAAGCTGGACGTAATAATAAAGCCAATAATAGCGAGCAAAATGCCGGTCCAAAGCAGATTAGCATAAGGCAGCAGCAGCGCCAGTGGTACCGCTCCTGCCATCGACAGGAAAATCAGATTCCGTTTACCAAACCGGTCTGCCAGAGGACCGCCAAAAAAGGTACCTACTGCACCTGCAGCGAGAAACAGAAATACATACAGCTGGGCATCCCCAACGCCCAATCCAAATTGTTCGATCAGGTTAAAGCTGTAATAGCTGCCGATCGAAGAGACATACCAGGAACGGACGAATACGAGCAGAATCAGGATGACCATGGCAAAAGCGATTCGGCTTCGCAGCTCCGGACGAATCTTTTCGGGAGTCTGGCGCTTCTTGTGCAGATTCTCATTTTGCAGGGCGCCACCATACCAGCGGGCGATAAACAGCTGCACCAGAATACCGATCGCAGCCACACCGGTAAAGCCGATCGCTCCAAATTGACCATAAGGCACAAAAATCAGCGTCGTCAGCAGTGGAGCGAGAGACTGTCCGGCATTGCCCCCTACCTGAAAGATCGACTGGGCAAGGCCGCGGCGGTTACCGGAGGCCAGATGAGATACTTTGGAGCCTTCCGGGTGAAAGGTAGCCGATCCCAATCCGACAAATACGACAGCGATCAGCACAGCTGTATACGAGCCGGCGAGTGCCAGCAGCAGCATCCCGGTAAACGTAAAAGCCATACCGATCGGCAGCAGTGCCGGAGTGGGCCGTTTATCCGAGAAGAGACCGATAAACGGCTGCATGATCGAAGCGGTAAAATTAATCGTAAAGGCGATCCAGCCAATCTGGGTATAGTTGAGATTCATCGTCTCCTTGAGAATCGGGAAGATCGCCGGAATAACAGACTGCATCGAATCATTGAACAAATGAACAAGCGAAATGGCGAGCAGTACGCCAAATATCGTCTGATTGGCAGAAGGGGGGATATTCCGCTTTTTCGCTTTGGCGGCAGAAGAGGACGCCGTTGATAAGGACACGGGACAGGACTCCTTTTAAATAAAATAATATGTAGATGAAGATATAACTTTTCTTCAATGTACGTTAAATCTGTATTTTAGTATATCAGAATTTGATTAATCATTGAGTGGCGAACGAAAAATACTTTGTGTGACAAGTAAAATAATTGGTATAGTTTTCAAAGCTGTATTAAAGAGACATAATAGCGACTAAAATCGTCTGTTTATCGTCTATCACCTGCTGTTCATCATGGAAGTCCAAAAAGCACATCCGGATGCAGCAAGGCAACGGATGTGCTGGATAGATAAGGGAAGTCAGGTTTATGTTTAGTTCTATACATGCAAAGGAGGCATCAACCGGAATACAGATTCTGTGATATTGATAGCATCAATTAAGAAAGTACGAATCAAGAACGATGCAGCATCTTCACCATCGCTTCAGATTTGAGCACCCCGACCAGCTCATCCAGTGCGGTTAAATACAAAAATCCATTACCTTCCGCACGGGCTGAATAGCCAAGAGGAATTGTCCGGCGAACCAGCTGGGCATACAGCTCCGGCTCTGTCAGTTCCCGTTCAAAGCTGCGATTGGCAATGATTTTGATCAGCGCCATCGCTCCCGATACATGAGGGGTAGCCATGGAGGTACCGCTCAGCGTAGCATATTTGCCATCCGGGTAGGTAGACAGAATATCTTCGCCCGGTGCTACCAGATCAACCTCGGTATTGGTATTGGAGAAGTCGGAAGATTGTCTGGACAGATCGACCGAACCGACGCTGATCACTTCATTATAGTAACCCGGATAGCCATATTCATCGGTCGCTTCGTTATTATCTCCCTCATTGCCGGCAGCGCAGATAACCAGAATATTCTGTTCTACCGCTTTTTGAATCGCTTTATGCATAGCAGGTACATCTTCAGGACCGCCGAGCGACATGGAGATAATATCGACCTTTTGCTGAACGGCATAGTTGATGCCATCGATAATCCATTCATACTGTCCAGAACCCTGTCGATCCAGCACTTTGAGGATCAGCAGATTCGCCTCCGGTGCCACGCCGACTACGCCCGAGTCATTGGATATTCCGGCAATCGTGCCAGCCACATGGGTACCATGACCATTATAGTCCTCATAAATATCCGGATTCCCGTCATCATCTCCGGTAAAATTGCGTCCTCCCTGAATCCTGCCCTGCAGATCCGGATGATCGGTATCACAGCCGGTATCCAGAATAGCGATTGTAATGCCTTCTCCGCGGCTCTGTTCCCATACCTGGGGAGCCTGAATCAACGCAACTCCCTGCGGAGTCTCGTGTACCTGTTCTGCCTGAGCGACCACTTTGTAAGGAATGACTCTCATTTGACCTGCCATTTCGCTTCCTCCTGTCGATAATCGAGATGATGGAGCAATAGAGCACTGAGCAACCAAGTGTGCGGGCTTACAGACGGTAATGAGCCAAGAGCAGCACGGTAGTAATCATAAAGTTGATATGATTGCTAAGTCGTGTTTGGTATATTTTAACAGTCGTGGCTTTAGTAATCTATAAGCAGTTGTCGTTTTTGTGTTCATTTGGGTGGTTGCTGGTTGATTGCGGACAAGGTTGGTACCTCTTTGGACTCTAAGTTCTGAGGTTCCATGCGTATTTGTGGATAGGCATCTGCTTATTTGCTGGGAGTAGGAAAAGTTGAAAGATTGCCGGGTGGAGTTTGGCCGCTGCGAAAAGAGATTCTGCCGCTTCCTCCGGTTAAGAAGGAAAATCTGGATGTACGCTTACAGCGGCCGATTTTCCTGCTTAAATGTCGGGCGCTGGCAGAATTCTCTTTTCTCCGCGAATTACTGCATACAAAATGTTAGTTTACATTACACATAAGCGATTTCCAGCTAATTAAAATTCAATAAATCCGAATAATAAGTAAGTATACATAACGTAAAATGAATATTTAGCAGTATACACAAAGGTTTATACCAGTTTTAGTGCACGAAAATAGAAAATAATACGAATTATGTTATATATATTGACGTTAACTCTGAACCAGACTTATACTCCGTGTAAATAAAGTTGCGAAATCAGGCAGGGAGGAGCGCATGAATATTGGGCCAGGAACAGGAAATCTACTATGCGATCAAGCAGGCCATTATTGAACAGAAAATGCGTCCGAATATGCAGTTGGTTGAAGAAGTGCTGGCCGAGTCATTTGGGGTAAGCCGAACACCGGTACGCAATGTTGTCCGTCGGTTGGCTGCGGAGAAGCTGGTTACGATCGTTCCTTACAAAGGGGCATTTGTATCCTGTCCGACGATTCAGGAAGCCAGGCAGGTATTTGAGATGAGACGTGTGATTGAAGTGGCAGTGGTGCGGAAGGTGTGTCAGCAGTTCAGTCATGATCAGTATGAACGGCTCAGCCGATTGATTGAGGAAGAACATCAGGCACAGCATGATGGGCGGATTTTTGAAGCGATTCGGATAACGGGAGACTTTCACCTCCGGCTGGCGGAAGCGTCGGGCAATGCGTACTATCATCGCTATCTGGAAGAACTGATCTCCCTGTCGTATGTCATCATTGCGCTGTATGGGGAGCAGAAGACCAAATGCTGCCAGGATCATCAGCGCATTTTGGAAAATATCCATCAGGGTCATGCCGAGGCAGCTGAGCAGATGATGCTGGAACATCTGTGGGAGATTGAGAAGGAACTGAATTTTGACGAGCAGCATACACGGTCATTGTCGCTTGCGGATATTTTCCAGGAGCACCGGCAGGTAGGCAGTTCGACGTCCTGACTATTCATTTGCTCCGGATTGTATACAATCTTGGATGCGAAAATTAGACCGATTGTACCCAAAGGAGAGATGCCGTATGAAATTAACAGTTGAAAAGGTACGCAAGAACTTTGGTGAGCGGACGATTCTGCAGGATGTGGATCTGACGATACATGAGAATGAATTTATCTGTATTCTCGGACACAGCGGCTGCGGCAAGTCGACACTGCTGAATATGGTGGCCGGCTACATATTCCCGGATGAAGGCGAGATCAAGATCAACGGCGAGAAGATTCAGGGACCATCCCGGCAGCGCGGCATGGTGTTCCAGGATCATGCACTGTTCCCATGGTGCACGGTACTGGAGAATGTCGCCTTTGGCCCGGAAGTACAGGGAATGCCCAAGAAGCAGGCCCGCAAGACGGCTGCCGAATTTCTCAGCCTCGTCGGACTGGAAGCTTACGGCGCCCATTATCCGGCCGAGCTGTCCGGCGGCATGAAGCAGCGGGTAGGTATTGCCCGAGCGATGGCCAGCCACCCGGATATTCTGCTGATGGATGAGCCATTTGGCGCACTGGATATTCTGACCCGGGACATGATGCAGCGTGAACTGCGGAGATTGTACGAGAAGCTGCGCACTACTATTTTGTTTGTGACCCACAGCATCAGCGAAGCGGTCTATCTGGCCGATCGGGTTGTCGTGATGAAGCATGGTGTGATCGCAGAAGTGTTTGAAATTGGCATTCAGCATCCGCGTTCTTTTGATTCACCGGGATTCGCAGAGACGATGGCCCGGATTGAACGGCTGCTGATGGAAGACGAAGAGGAGGTTAGCGCATGAACGATATCCAGACCACGCTTTCCAAAACAGGCGAGGCAGCAGCACCGGCACTCAAGCTAAGCACGGCTCGCAAGCGTAAAGGAAAAGGCTTCCAGTCCACCGTGGACACGATCAAAAATATAATCCCGTATATTTTATTCTTTGCCATGTGGGAACTGTTTTCCCAGCTGAATGGCCGCCTGCAGATGTTCAATCCACTGTTTCTGCCGGCGCCTTCCCTGCTGATCCATGACGGCTGGGCACTGGCCAAGACGGGAATTATTCTCGATAGTCTGATCGCCAGCTCGATGCGCATTTTCTGCGGATTTGCCTGCGGAGCGACAGTGGCGGTACTGCTCGCGATACTGATGAGCAAATTCTCCATGCTGGAGCGCTGGATGTCTCCTTTTCTGACGCTGGTCAGTCCGATTCCTTCGCTGGCCCTGCTGCCACTATTCATTATCTGGTTCGGTATCGGCGAATTTCCCAAAGTACTGCTGATCGCTTGGACGACATTCGTCCCGGTGTTGGTCAATACGGTGGAAGGCTTCAAATCGGTTCCTTCCACACTGATCCGTTCGGCACTCAGCCTGGGCGCCTCGGAACGTCAGGTATTTACCCGTATCATGATTCCTTCAGCTATTCCCAATCTGCTCATAGGTGCACAGATCAGCTTGGGACTATCCTTTTCCGCATTGATCGTCTCGGAGATGATGGGCGCCGATTCGGGGCTGGGCTATCTGATCGTGGATGCCCGCAATTATTTTAAAGTAACCAATATGTTCGTGGCGATTATTCTGATCGGTATCGAATACAGCCTGTTCGCCCTGCTGCTCAAGCTGCTGGAACGCAAAGTGCTGGCCTGGCGCCGGGGCGGAATGGGCGAGGCGGTCGAAAAGATCAGATAACGACTCGCAGACACAGGATGATTACCCTACAGCCAGACCATCACAGCAGGAGGTATCCCTATACAAAGTACACCAATTCTATATTCAAGGGGGAAATAAAGATGAAGAAGAACTGGCTGCAAATGATTTCGGGTCTGGCAATGGTGACGGTACTGGCAACGGCATGTTCAAGCGGAGGTGGTGCAGACAAAGAAACGGCTGCAGCGAGCAGTGCAGCCGGATCAAGCACAGGGCTGGAGCAGACGGATATTACGTTGGTCGGTGTTCGGGATGCACAGATCTCCTCGCAGCAGATCATTGCCGACAAGCTGGGCTACTTTAAGGAAGAAGGATTGAATGTAGAGAGCAAACTGATCGAGAGCGGCCCGGATATCGGTCCAATGGTCTCCGGCGGCAGTGCGCCGATCAGCATCCAGACCAACTTTATGGATATCATCCTCAAGTCCAACAATATCGGTGTCAAAATCGTCGCTCCACTGGCCCAGATTGCCGGTACACAGGCAGTGGTCGGCTCTTCCCAACTGCAGCTCGGTTCGGCCAAGGATCTGGAAGGCAAAACGATCGGCATCCCGAATGGCGCCGATGTCAAAATCGCCATCGATAATATGGGCAAAGAGCTTGGCGTAGATGTGAGCAAGATCAAATTCGTCAATCTGGCGCCAAGTGACGCGGTGGTCGCGCTGCAAAATGGGGATATCGATGCGATGGCTGCCTGGGAACCCTTTATTACCAAAGCGGTGCAGGGCGGCGGCAAATTCCTGTTCAGTGGTACCAAGAGCGAACTGCCTGACAAAAAAGGCGACGTAAACTGGATGAGCGTGCATACGACGATGCAGGTCACCGATCAATATCTCCAGGAAAATCCAAACACGGTCAAAGCGGTACTGCGCGCACTGAACAAAGCCACCGCTTATATTAATGATCACCGCGAAGAAGCGATCAAGATTCTCGCTCCCGAGCTGCATCTGAGTGAAGCCGAACTCAAGGAAATCATGAACCGCAACGTCTACTCCATGACCGTGGACGATACGTATGTAAATGGAAGCAATGGTCCTGCTGTCGGTAACTACCTGCTGTCTGTCGGTAATATCACATCCATCCCGGCTCCGGCTTCCTATCATGACCTGAGTCTGCTCAAGGATGTGGATGCTTCACTGGTGAAGTCGGATATCAAATAACTGCAGACAGGAGCGTGCAGACTATGCATGTATATGATCTGGTCGTGATCGGCGGGAATGTTATATTTCCGGATGCCATAGAGCAGACCGATATCGCTGTACACAACGGTAAAATCGCGCATATCGGCAGACTGTCTGCCCCGGATATTGCAGGTGCGGTGCAGGTAATACATGCTGATGGCATGCAGGTAATGGCCGGCATGATCGATGCCCATGTGCATTTTAATGAACCGGGGTTTGGCGACTGGGAAGGGTTCAAGACCGGTTCGGCTGCACTGGCAGCAGGCGGATGCACCACCTATATGGATATGCCGCTGAACGGCGTACCGCCTACCGTTACGACGGCTGCGCTGGAGTGGAAAAGGGAATTGGCTGCCGGTCATTCCCATGTCGATTATGGCTGCTGGGGTGGCCTAGTGCCCGGCAATCTGGAAGAGATGGAAGCACTCAGCGAACAGGGAGTATGCGGGTTCAAGGCATTCATGTCCGCACCGGGAGATCCCGACGAAGAAGCCTTCCGTAATGTCGATGATACCACTCTGCTGGAAGGTATGCAGCGTATCGCCCGCATCGGCCGGGTACTGGCACTTCATGCCGAGAGCGAGCCTGTCGTCTCGAAGCTGACAGCATCTCTGCTGGCGGAAGGACGTACGACAGCTGCCGATTACTCTGCTTCCCGTCCGATCGAGGCCGAGCTGGAAGCGGTCATCCAGGCACTGGAATATGGCAAACAAACAGGCTGTCCGCTGCATTTTGTCCATATCAGCAGCGCAGCCGCTGTACAGATGATCCAGAATGCCCGCACCGAAGGGATGGACGTCACGCTGGAGACCTGTCCCCATTATCTGACCCTGACCGATCAGGATCTGGAGCAGATCGGGCCTGCTGCCAAGTGTGCGCCACCGCTGCGCAGTCTGGAGGAACAGGAACTGCTCTGGCAGTGCATCGCCGCCGGACAGATCGACATGATCACCTCCGATCACTCACCCTGTCCGACTGCACTCAAGACAGACGCGGCGCATATGTTCGAAGCATGGGGAGGTATCTCGGGAGCACAGCATTCCCTGGAACTGATGATCAGTGAAGGTTATGTAAAACGCGGATTACCTCTGCCGCTCATCAGCCGGATGGTTTCACTTGCACCGGCCCAGCGCTTCGGATTGTATCCACAAAAGGGCGAAATCGGCATCGGTGCAGACGCGGACCTGGTGATAGTGGATCTGGATACCTCTTATACGGTAGATCAGGAACAGCTATTGTACCGGCACAAACACAGCCCTTATGTAGGACGCGAGATCTTCTGTCAGGTGCAGCTGACAATGGTACGTGGACATATTGTATACACCCGTGAGCATGGGATGACAGATGAACCAATCGGCCAATCCCTCTGTATTCCCAATGAAAAGCCGCTGAGTCTATTTTGAACAATGCTGGCAGCATACGTGAGAAATAAGCAGAGGCATATTCTACAGATGTTACATTCGTACGATATATTGGAGATAATAATCGATAATGCACTGACAAGGATTCCTATCCAGCTCATCATCATGACAAAAAAGCTCACGATCCTCACCAAGCAGTGGGGATCGTGAGCTTTTATTTTAAAGGTGACCTTCAAGCGTTTGGCAGTTCGAACGCGGGGTTCAATACAAAATGATTTTGCAAAAAGCCAATATCCTACGGCTTCAAACCTGGAGAAAAGGTCCCTATTTCTTCCTGGAGGGATTGATATTAACGGTTATCGATCGTCTCCGGATACATATCATGGTTCATCATGCGATGCTCGGCCATTTGCTCATATTTGGTGCCCGGCTTGCCATAGTTGGTATACGGGTCAATGGAGATGCCGCCGCGCGGGGTGAATTTGCCCCATACTTCGATATAGCGCGGGTCCATCAGCTTCACCAGATCGTTGAGGATGATGTTCATGCAGTCCTCGTGGAAATCGCCATGATTGCGGAAGCTGAACAGGTACAGCTTGAGCGATTTGCTTTCCACCATTTTCACGTCGGGGATATAGCTGATATAGATGGTCGCAAAGTCCGGCTGGCCGGTAATCGGGCAGAGGCTGGTGAATTCCGGGCAGTTGAATTTGACAAAGTAATCACGGTACGGGTGTTTGTTGTCAAAGCTCTCCAGGATGCTCGGGTCGTACTCGAATGTGTATTTGGTGCCCTGGTTGCCGAGCAGGGTAAGGTCCTGCATTTCGTCTTGTTGTCTTCCTGACATATGGGAATCTCCTTTTTTACAGTGGGATTTTAGTGTGCATGGAGAGCAGCAGCGCTGCGAGGATGAGATTGCTCTGTCGGCCGCTGGTAAGCCCGGATATTTTTGAAATGACTGCTTGCAGCAGTAAATATCCGGGCTTAAAGGCGGCCTTTAGAGCAATTTCATCCTCTCCGCTGGAGCGTGCAGTTCATTTGCACACATTAAAATAAAGTACATTAACAAAAAAGATCTTCAAGCCTGCGGCTGGCATGAGGGTATTGGGATGACAGTAGATTCGGCTACTGGCCTTCTATTGAATACGGCTGCTTATCACAGCATGTTCATTTATTACTGAAATCAAAGGACAACTTCTCTTACACGCCGCGTTTGTTGCCCCATACGAGGGTGTGCAGCTGTGGCAGGATGCGGGCGTCGTTGAAGGCGGGGATGTCCATCGCCTGGTCGATCAGCCATTCGTAGCGGTGCAGCAGGGAAGAAGCGATGTTCTCGTCTGCGCTGGTGACGTCCGGGTTGCCGGTTTGCATGTAGAACGGTACGTTCGGGTAGCGTTTGTGTACCTGTTCGGCGTATTTTAGATCGGCTTCGTCGAAAATAACGACTTTGAGGCTGATCGACTGGTCGACCGGAGCCTGCTCATCCGAGTCGGCATAGATAATGTCCTGCATCATCTGGTTGATCTGGTTCTGGCGCAGTTTGCGGATGATGTTGTCGAGTATCTCGAAGTTGGTCTCCATACCCGAGCTTGGCGGCTTGGGGGAAATGGTGACGTCGTTGATATCGAGCAGCCAGTCCTGCCAGCGGGAGCCCTGTGTCTCGACAGCGGTACGGATGCCGTCCTGACGGAGCAGCTGTACGAGTTCGCCGATCGAACCCAGCAGTGCCGGATTGCCGCCGGAGATAGTGACATGGTTGAAACGGTCACCACCGATAGCTTTGAGCTCATCGTATACATCCTGTGCGCTCAACTTGCGGATCTGGTCTTTGGCACTGCCATCCCAGGTGAAAGCCGAGTCGCACCAGCTGCATCGGTAGTCGCAGCCTGCGGTGCGCACGAACATCGTTTTTTGCCCGATGACCATGCCTTCGCCCTGGACGGTCGGTCCGAAGATCTCCAGTACCGGTATAGTGGCTGTAGGGCGGACTGGCGTACCGGCAGATTCATTGCCGCGACGGAATTGCTCATTTTCGCGGCCAGCCGGGTCATTTGTATTATTTGACTCTTCCTTACTGTTTATCGGTTCGACCATCATATCGGCGGGGTTGTCGGTGAGCATTCGGCTCATGATTCCATCCACTCCCGTCTGGCTTCAGCGTAGCTCGTCGGTGTCTCGTACAGCTGGACGAATTCGGTGCGTCCGCCCTGAATCTGGTTACAGTAAGGGTCGCTTTGCAGCGCCTGTTCCATCTGTTCATACAGCCAGACGACCATATTCTCGGCAGTGGTATTCATTGGCGGCAGCGTCTCATTCAGGTAGCGATGATCCAGATACGGCTCGATACGCTCTTTCCAGATATTCTTGATATCGCCAAAGTCGATCACAATGCCATTGGTGGACGGGATGCCGCTAATGCCAAAAATAACTCTATACGTATGTCCATGCAGGTTCATGCATTTGCCTTCATAGGCATGCAGATGATGGGCTGCATCGAACGTGAATTCCTTGTTAACGAGCACCCGCTTGCGATGGTAGCGGAGCTGCTCATGCTGGATATCGGTGCCATACTGCTGCAGTTTCTCTACGATGCGAAATGGTCCGGGCTGGTTCATCGCTGGCCTCCTTGCGGAGCTGTCGCAGACGTATCCGTGTCATCCAGCTCGATCATGATGCGGCCTGCAGCCGGGGTGGCTGTGCGTTCTTGCATGTATTTATCCAGTCCTGCCTTGCGCAGTTTGCACGCCGGGCATTCTCCGCAGCCATCGCCGATGATGCCGTTGTAGCAGGTGAGTGTGTTCTCGCGAATATATTGAAAAGCGCCCAGTTCGTCTGCCATCTTCCACGTCTCCGACTTGTCCAGCCACATTAGCGGTGTATGAATGACAAAGTCATAGTCCATCGACAGATTGAGCGTGACATTCATGGATTTGACGAAAATATCACGGCAGTCCGGATAGCCGCTGAAGTCCGTCTCGCATACGCCCGTGATGATATGACGTGCGCCCTTTTGCTTGGCCATAACGGCCGCGAAGCTCAGGAACAGCAGATTCCGTCCATCGACGAACGTGCTTGGCAGCTGTCCTTCTTCCTCGGTAATCTCGATATCCGAACGGGTCAGGGCATTGGGAGCGAGCTGGTTCAGCAGGCTCATATCCAGAATCGTCTGCTGTACACCCTGTTCCTCCGCGATTTGCTTGGCGACTTCGATCTCGGCGCTATGGCGCTGCCCGTAGTTAAAAGTAACGACTTCCACCTCGGCAAAAGTCTGTTTGGCCCAGAACAGGCAGGTTGTACTATCCTGGCCGCCGCTGAATACGACAACCGCTTTTTCATTTTTAAGCATAAAAAATCTCTCCATTTCCATCAGGGGATATCAGAAAATATAGCCGGGCCTGAAATGGTATCTGCTGCACAACAAGACGATCCGGCAATAGCCGTTTATCATCAGGCAGGATACATATTCCTGGTCAAACGTGATTTCTGTTGTCCTTTGGGAAGAAGAGAGTTCCATGAACTTGATCTATAGTGGCATTTTGCAGCATCTTATGAGGGAAAATCAATTATGCATAAATAGACCCGGATGTATACAAAATGCTCAAGCAAAAACAAACCTGCGATTGCGGCATTTTAAATGATGTATCCACAGTAGACAGCTTCGCGATCTTACGGGAACAAAGCGTTCTCCGGCAGAGGCGGTGTCCAGCTCATGATGGATAATCTATTCAAAAGGCACCTGCAATGAGGCGGTTTTAGTTTTTTATAGAGGGAGTTCGCGAACCTCTCCCGCGTCGTACTGCACAGAACCTTCATTTATACCGATGATATAAATAGTAGTTCCAATCAGGACAACCACGGACTTTCTTCTGTTCAGGATGCGGCTGTAAAAACCGCTTCATCAGTATAGCATATTCAAGCATGATTGCTAGGGTAAATTATGCCAGTAGAGGATCGCTGCCGTACAGAGCTGCCGCTCTATTTAACAGAAATCAATCCCACCAGAAATACCAGATATCCTGTTGATTCAGGTAGCTGGCATATTCGCCAATCGTATCAAATAACTCCAATACATAGGGGCAGAACAGCATATGCTGCTTGACCAACTTCTTGATCAAAGATGAGTATTTCGAGTTTGTTGAACAAGAAGCCAATAAACTAGGAAAATGTTTTATTTTGGATTCAGGAGAAGGAAACGATTTTATAGATGAAAAACTGGCTGGGATGTAGAAAATTTAAGCATGAATTTTATAAAGATAGAGTACTGATTTTAAGCGAGATGGAATCTTTTTTATTCAAACAAAAATTTAACCTGATGAGTCGTAATCCCGGTATACTACTTTTGGAATTTATATTCTAAAGAAAGAAGGACAGGAATGAAAATTTGGAGCATTGCGATTATGGATGAAACATTAAGTATCGATGAATTAGAGACTGCTGAAAAAATAGAAGAATTAATAGATCTATTTTGTATAGGAGAGAAAGTCATTGACTGGCCAGGCATAGAATTAAAAACGTATTTAGAAGGTCTATATTCCGATTTTGCAAACTTCATATATGGACTACCTCTATTCAGTCAAAAAGTAGTAGAGATATTCCAACCTTTAATTGGAGAGCAGGTTGAATTTCTACCTGTGACTCATCCTGACCATAACTTTTTTATATGCAATATACTCAATATAGATGATTATATTGATCATAGTTTGGCTATACCAAAAAGAATTAGAATCTTAAAATTACTTCAAAGATATGATAATCATGTTTTCAAACATAAGCTTTTAAGGGGTTCTGCTAAAAGACATATTTTTCGGATTCCTGAGCTACCACTTAAAATTTTTGTTTCTGATGAATTTGTACAAACCTATCTGGAAAATGACTTGAATGGTTTACTTTTCAAACTGGTTTATGACTCTGAATCGAGAAATGCTGGCGATGAAAAACAAATTATTGCTTATCAAACATACATTACCGAGAGAATTGAAGTTGATGAAACCTATACCTGGGATCAGGCAATGAAGCTGATCGAACAAGGAGCAGCTTTTGCCAGTCAGCACTGGAAAATCCAACAAACTGAAGATGGAGATTTTATGATAGGTCAGTTAACGAGAAAATTGGATTATCAATTTTTCGTTCCTACAGTCACCCTAAAAGAGTTGCATAAGTTGAACTGGTACAAGACCAGTAAATCAGACATTTAAAATAATAGTAGCGTATCATTCAGATAAAGCCAGCTGCGAATATATACTTGAACATACAACTCATACAATCGCCGAAATAAAGAACCAAACAGGTGTATGCAATATTAGCGGAACGGAAGAAAGGAAATAAGGATAACGGATGATCTTTAAGCGTTTGGCAGTTCAAACGCGGAGTGCAATAAAAAGTGACTTTTGCGCAGCAAAATATCTTACTGCTTTAAGCTTGGAGAACCTCATTTCCCTCCCAATAATTAAAGGATCTCCAGGCTTAACCGGAGGACGTGTCCTTATTCCTTTCTGGAGTGAATGATGACTAACCTCCCTATATCCATTGGCAAGCACTCCCCATTCATGTTATTTTAAAGCAGACAGCGATAGCACCAACCTGACCGCAAGCAGCCATACATCAGGCACTATCGCCTTAACCACTCGCTTATATCAAACTAACTAACCATAAAGGAGATTCACCCATGAATATTACCATTCGCCGCGCTCAGCTGGAGAAGATGGAAGAACCGGAAAAAGGCTATATCGGCAAAGTCGAACTGGAAGTCGAAGGTCATGCAGAACCTTATGAAATCACCCTGTTCTCCAAACGGGGAACAGACTGGGATTACAGCCTGCATTTCCTCAATGAATCCGGCAAGGAAGAAGAGATCGAAGCCCTGGAGACCGTTATCGAGGAAAATGACGATGAATTCGATCGGATTATCGATGCAGCCTGGGATGCCTGCGCCAGCGAGGACATACCGCCTCATGTCCAGCGCGAACGCGAGGAAAATGCCAACAACTGATCCGATAACCGGAACATGATCTTGTGCTCAATCATCTGACAGGTTCTATTCTGTTTCTGTTTTTCACAGCTGTTTTCGGTATAAACACAGTCGGTCCAACAGCCCCCAAAAGTACGTTTCCCACAGCCATCCACTGTATCTAATACAGCGGGTGGCTATTTGTGCTGCAGTTGTTGATCGTTCATCTTGATAATGATATCCTTTTTATTTAGATCGGGACGCTATTTAATACTCAAGGCACAAAGTCATGCCTGTATAGATACAATTTACTGGTTATCCTCAGAAAAAGTCGAAAGTATTTAAAAAGTTAGTATTTAAGCATTTTACTCAAGGAAATTAGTTAAAAGATAGGTCGACACCCTTTTCAATTGTAAATATAATGGGTAGTAAAGACTATTAATTGCGCAATCACGTATGCCGATTATGACAAATATCTTCAAATTTTGAATAACGGAGTCTTTAGACTCAGGATTTTGCAGGTACGATCCTGTTACACTGAAATATGCTCTGTGATACGTAAAGTATCCGTATACACCATATTGGAAACAAGGCATCTAGCAGA
Source organism: Paenibacillus wulumuqiensis (assembly GCF_000971965.1). GTDB lineage: Bacteria > Bacillota > Bacilli > Paenibacillales > Paenibacillaceae > Saccharibacillus > Saccharibacillus wulumuqiensis. The sequence continues at coordinate 246,446 of NZ_KQ040793.1, read as the reverse complement.
CGAGCAGAAATGGCAGTTACCTGATGTACCCTTATTACAGACCAAAAATAACTATGCAAAATAGATGTGAACGTAAATGCGAAAGAATGGTTGAAGCGCGACGAAAAAGGCCGTTAAACAATGCCAATCTGAGGAATGTATAACAGAGAGGAGATTAATAATGATCAGTTTTTTTCGCAATAAAACGATTCCGTTAGCAGAGCAGTGGAATAAGCTGCAAGAGGCAGGCATTGTACTGAATGCCGAGGTGGAGATGCAGCAGGTAATCGCTGGCAATTCACTGTCCTGGTATGAGGAGCGGCCATATACCAATCTGCTGATTTCACTCGGAGAACAGATATGTACGGATCATGAATGCGTCTATCCTTCGGATCAGCTCTGGTACGTCGATCTGCAGGCAATTGAGAACACGGATCTATATACTCAGCTGGCCGAACGTATGGTGGCGATGACCGGAGATCAGCTGGATATGAAGTTTATCCGCAGCTGCCTCGATCACGAGAAAGAGCAGGTGTTATTCTCTTTCCTGTATCATGGAGAGAAAGTCGAATGGGATATCCGGTATTACCATGAATGGGCAGACAAGACGTTTTTTGACCGGGTAATTCAGCTGGATATGCGGCGCGGCGGAGAGCGGCAGTTTGTCTATATGGCACTCGGTCAGCATCTGCTGATGGCCTACATTGACCAGAAGCAGTACAAAATGCTGAACAAGCTGGTCGAGCCTCGTTTTGAACTCTGGAAATCATAAGCCGTTTTTTCCCCAATGTGAATAAAATCAAAGCAAGCGCCTTACTTTTCGAATGATATGAAAAGTAGGGCGTTTTTTGTGTTTGGTATCCAGTTGGCTTATACTGCTGCTCCGCTGGAGTGTCGTTCATTGATTCTTTGTTATTGGGTAAGCGCTATAGTTTTTATAAACAATGTAGACTGGAACATGATGGTAATATGCTGTTTTATACATATTTTTAAATTCTAAAGATTGGAATATCGGCTTTATTCCGGCATGAACGGGCAAAATCATGCATGAAAACGCTACATGAATAGCGTAATAAGAAATTGATAGCTATTTCGGGACTATGGTCATTTTGTTATCGTTTTCAGTAGATATTTCAAATTTTAAGGGTTGATTTTACTTTTTATGGTAATAGAATAGATATGTACTCTTTTCCATATTTACATGTAATTACAGAAAAATAACATACGCACACCAAAAAAAGGAGATGGATAGAATGAGTACGACTACCCGAACAGAGAGAGAGAATATGATGATCCCAACTGCCCAATCTTCCGATGCACAGACTTCTGATTCCAGCAATGAAATGGCGGCTGCCGCCACACCGAAAGCAAAGACAGGGGCCGATATGGTCGTGGATACCCTGATTGCCCAGGATGTTAAATATGTATTCGGTATTCCCGGTGCCAAAATTGACCCGGTATTCGATGTACTGCAGGACCGTGGTCCACAGCTGATCGTGTGCCGACATGAACAAAATGCTGCTTTTATGGCGGCAGCGATCGGCAGACTGACCGGCAAACCCGGTGTATGTCTGGTAACATCCGGTCCTGGTGCATCCAACCTCGTAACCGGTCTGGTCACTGCCAATGCAGAGAGTGATCCTGTCGTGGCACTTGCCGGTGCCGTTCCGCGTACAGCCAGTCTGAAGCGGACCCACCAATCAATGGATAATGCCGGTCTGTTCCAGCCGGTAACCAAATACAGCGTCGAAGTCGGACATCCCGATAACGTCGCCGAAGCGATTACCAATGCGTTCCGTGAAGCTTCCGCTTCCCAGCCGGGTGCAGCCTTTGTCAGTCTACCTACCGATGTGCTGCTGCAGGAAGCAAGCGAGTTTCATTTCCATAATACACGGATGCCTCAGCTGGGAACGGCTCCCACCGAACTGATCTCATCCGTGGCTGAGCAGATTCGCCAGGCGAAAATGCCGGTTCTGCTGCTCGGTATGAAGGCGAGCTCTCCGGCGGTAACCGCTGCGGTACGTGAGCTGATTCGTGATACCGATCTGCCGGTCGTAGAGACGTTCCAGGCTGCCGGAGCGATCTCGCGTGATCTGGAAGATCATTTCTATGGCCGCGTTGGTCTGTTCAGCAACCAGCCGGGTGATATTCTGCTGCAGCAGTCTGATCTGGTGCTCACCATCGGCTATGATCCGATCGAATATGATCCGTACTTGTGGAACAAGGGCGATAATCGCCTTGTCTTCCATCTGGACAACCGCAAAGCCGATATTGACCAGGATTACCAGCCAGCCGGCGAGCTGATCGGGGATATTGCGATGAACGTTAATGCACTGACTCCGCTGCTGAAAGGGCTGCGCTTCTCCACTGAAGCCCGCAATGCCATGCGCCGCCAGCAGAACCGATTGACCCAGGACGATATTGCGATCACGTCTGCGGAAGAAGGGCGCGTGCATCCGCTGTACTTTATCCGTACCCTGCGCAAGCTGATCAATGATCAGGTGACCGTTACCTGTGATGTGGGTTCCCACTATATCTGGATGGCCCGTTACTTCCGTTCGTATGAACCGCGCCGTCTGCTGTTCAGTAATGGTATGCAGACACTGGGCGTCGCACTGCCATGGGCGATTGCCGCTGCACTGGTCAATCCACATGAGAAAGTCGTATCCATCTCTGGTGATGGAGGCTTCCTGTTCTCCTCGATGGAACTGGAAACCGCGGTACGCCTACAGTCTCCGCTCGTCCACATCGTATGGAATGACGGTACCTATGATATGGTCGCTTTCCAGCAGGAAATGAAATACGGCCGCACCTCGGGTGTTCATTTCGGAGATGTGGATATTGTGAAATATGCGGAGAGCTTCGGTGCGGTCGGTCTGCGTGTTCATCATCCAGGCGAGCTTGAAGAGGTGCTGCGTCAGGCGCTTGCCCAGCAGGGACCTGTCGTTGTGGATATTCCTATCGATTACAAAGACAACATCAAGCTCGGCGCCAAACTGCTGCCGGATGCCATGAACTGATCGGACGAGAAAAATACCTGACAGTACACCTATGGAACGGACCTATAAAAGGAGAGAAATATCATGAAAAACCCTGTAGTCTATCAAGCTTCGACGATGGTTGCCCTATTGAGCGGACTGTATGACGGTGCAATCACATTCGGAGAACTCAAGCAGTACGGCGATTTCGGGATCGGTACTTTTCACCAGCTGGATGGAGAGATGATCGCTTTTGACGGATCGTTCTACCATCTGTATCCGAACGGCACAGCCAAACGGGTGCTGCTGGAAGAGAGCACACCGTTCTCTACCGTGACTTTTTTCGAAGCCCAGCAGACGCATGAGTTCAACCGGACCATGACCCGGGAAGAGCTGGAAAAGGTACTGGACGGACTGATCTCCAGCCCGAACGTGTTCCATGCGATCCGGATCGAAGGACAGTTCCGCGAAGTGCATACCCGTACGGTTCCGCATCAGGAGAAACCGTACAAACCATTCGTGGAAGTCACCAAGTCCCAGCCGTCTTTCCATTTCAAAAATGTGAAAGGGATTATCGCCGGGTTCTGGACACCGGCATTTGCCCAGGGAATTGGTGTCGCAGGTTATCATCTGCACTTTATTAATGATGCCCGCAACGGTGGCGGACATGTGCTCGACTTTGCCGTGGAGAACTGCAAAATCACGCTGTGCAGCAGCGAGCAGTTCAACCTGCTGCTGCCGACCGATGAGACCTATCTGAAAGCGGATCTGGCTGCTCCGAATCTGGAGCAGGATATCCTGACAGCAGAAGGTTCACGCTGACCGATTGCACAGACGGTAAGAGGAATGGATTATCCGGCAGTCGTACGCAAAGGAAAGCTATTTAAAATGCCGTTCTGAACGAACAAATCGGCCGGTAAGTGGTTAGAAAGAAGCCGGTTATTGAACCTTTCTCAACACAAAACCCTCCTTATCCGATTGAGTGATAAGGAGGGTTTTTTAGTACAAAGATTTTGTGATGTGAATTAGGTATGGATCAGTATAAATAGGGGTCTGTTAAAAATGCTACCGAATCGATCCTTATTTGATAAAAATGCCGCCGAACGGAATCACTTCGCGCAGGATGCGCCGGAACAGACTGTCATCGTTCAGATGCTCTGCCAGTTCACCGTTATCATGGCCGCTCTGGATCAGAATGGAGCCGCTGCCGGTTATGGCCCACTGGTAGTGCATATGCTGGCTGGCCAGATGATTGCCGTAGACGCTCAGCTTGAGGGTGGCATTTTCCGGATAGGCGAGCAGGCTGCGCGCATCCACATAGATCGGAGTGGATGGATGCAGCTTCATCTCCATGACAGTTCCCTGGGTGAGCAGTCCAATCTCTCCCTGACCGCCAAATTTCACTTTGACCACATCCCGGGTGATAAGGATGTTTTTGAGTTTGAGCAGCCGTGTCTGCATAGTGATGCCTTCCGTATAATAGAACAAATGGCGAAAATCATACAGCAGATCGCTGCCTGGCTCGATCGTAATTGGGATCATGTTAAATCCGGGCGGCAGGGAGGCGACAAACCGGCACGGACCGGTAAAGTCAGCCCGGATCAGATTGCGTTTGCGGTACATGCCTTTGACATCCATCAGTCGGTCATGCCGTCCGCCGGAAGGGCCGTCATACGCGATAATTTGTCCAGGGTGAAGCATATGGAGCTTCTCCTGATCGGATAATGCTACAGTAACCGCCTGTCCGGAGACAGGGGGATGCGTGGATTGCTGCCATTCCAGTTGCAAGAGAGAACCTCCTTTATCCCATAATAAGCATATAAATAAAGAGCCGCCGTAGCTTAACGGCGGCGCAGTCCAAACCGGACGAGACGGGTGAAAACAAACCACAGGACTACAAGCCCGATCGCCGAGAAGACGATCGTTTTCCAGAAGCGGGCGCTTGCCGCACGTTCGGCTTCGGACTGCTGCAGCTGCTGGATCGTCTGCGCGAGCAGCTGGTTCTGCTCGGCCAGCCGGGCATTTTCCTCCCGGTAGGCTTCGATGCTGGTCTGCGCCTGATCCAGCTGGTTCATCGCATTGCTGTAACCCTGTTTGAGTTCATTGACTTCCTCGGGCAGGCTGGTGAAGCTTTTGACACCATTTTTATAGTCTTCCCACCAGCCGGCGTGAACAGAAGGCTGGGCGGCTGTTAGTCCGGACAGAACGAGTACCGCGATCAGACCGGTCTGCAGGTAGCGGGACTTGAATTTCACATAAATTCCTCCTTACTGTGGAGCGGTTGCTTGGAGACAGGTATCCTAACTGTATATTAACCACAACACTGAATTTTGCATGGACGCTGATTCAGTACAGTCTACAAGGTTTACGTATGAAAGGGCAGCGATGATGCACTTTCTTAATAAAATGGATGAATCAAAAGGGCAGCAGCCAGGCAGGTAAACAGCCTGTGCTCACTTGATGAATCTGGATTTTTGGCAGACAACTGTTTAACAGGTCATTGCACAGGGTAATAAATACATGTCCTGGAGGACCAGCGGCGAATTTTCACCTGCCATCTGAACGGCATCTGATTTTCTGTAACCTGCTATACACCGGATTAACGCCTTTTTATCCATTGTAAATGGAATCCATATACGACTATTTCTATTATAACATTCGAGGAGTGAACAATATGTACGATACTAACTTTGATCCCAATTTCAAAAAAATCACCATTACAGTAAACGGAGAGCCCGTTGGCAATGGATTGCTGATTGATCGGGTCACTTATGTGCCTGTACGTGACAACCGTGAGACTCAGGATACAACCAAAGATTCTGCACAGATGATCTGACAGCCGGTACGTGCTCTGCACGCGGCTGTACTCCCTGTGTGAGCAGGGATATCCAACATAACCTTATACCTATAGACGCGGGCAGATGCTCCGCGGCTTTTTCATTTTAGAAGAAGATGATGCCAAGATAGTCACTTCCGGCATAGGCCGGTCTTGGCCTGATTCGGCGGTCGCCGCACAAACATAGACCGTGTTGTCATGAAACCGATTGAATCGGGTATAATACATATACACAGAGACAGAAGCACCAGCGTATGGAATACACATACATATCAACAGTGAGGAGTCGATGGGATGCATACACAGGAGAGCCGTACAGAACTGGAACAGGAACTGCAGCAGATCGCCAAATGGGAGAATGATCAGAGAGGAAGCTCGATTCTGGATAAAATCGGCCGGATTCCATTTATGCTGCTGGATCGTCTGACCCCCAAATTTATCCGGGACAAGATCGGAACAGCGCTCAATGAGCTGGGACGCTTTATTCAAAATGGCGGCAAATATCTCGTCTCCCCCAAAGGAATTATGCAGCGTCTGGCCAAAGCAAATGGCCAGGAAGAAGCGGAATTGACTCCGCGCGATGTGGCCCAGCTGCCGCTCAAGGTGATGGATAATACGGCTCTGGAAATCTCCAGAAGCCGTTCCAATCTGGCAGCGCTGGAGGGAGCCGCGTCGGGAGTAGGCGGTATCTTTACGATTGCAGCGGATATTCCGGCGATGATCGGCATCTCGCTCAAGGCACTGCAAGAGATTGCCCTGTGCTACGGGTATTATCCTTCCGATCCCAAAGAGCGGCTGTTTATCCTGAAATGTCTGCAGTTCGCTTCCTCGGATGTGGTCGGCAAAAAGGCGGTACTGGAAGAACTGGCGGATTTTGAAAAAGGGGATACAGGCAAAGAGGTCTTCTCCCAGATTCAGGGCTGGCGTGAAGTAATTATGACGTACCGTGATAACTTTGGCTGGCGCAAGTTGTTCCAGGCCGTACCGATTGCCGGGATCGTCTTCGGCTCTTTTGTTAATAAAAACTCACTGGAAAGTCTGACCGAAGTCGGTCGTACACTGTACCGCAAGCGCCGGATTATGGAGCGTCTGCAGCAGATGGAGCAGGCCGGATCGGATGCAGCGGAAGCCTGATACTGCCTGCAGCGGCAGTTGGCAGGGAAGACAGGCAAAAACAAAGAAGGCGGATATGGCATCTACATGTCATCATCCGCCTTCTTTGTTTTTATTTACACGAACATATGTGCTATAATAGTTCAGTTCCATATAATGCTGTATGTCTGTCTAATGGATGTGCAGCTGCTGCATCTGCATACCGAGAATGGTGTAGTCAGGGTAATCCGCATGATTTTCGGCGAAGAGGGCGCTAATCTGGCGGCTGTTATGACTGTCGACCCATACTTTGCGCAGGGAATCTTCATAATGCTGCTCCGTGACCGGTACATAACGCTCGACTCTGCTGTTCAGGGACTGCACGGTATCGACAAATGCCTGCCAAGAGACTTCGCGCTTGAATTCCGGCGAGGTCTGGGAATAGACCAGTTCATAATTGCCCTGCAGCAGCACATCGGCCAGCTGTTCCGGCAAAATCGGATCATGGGCTTCCGGAGAAGGCGTCACCCTCACCGAAGTGCGCTGCGGCTGGATGACCTGCACCGATTTGACGGACGCACTGTAGCCTTTGGTATGATCTGCTCTGCTGCCGGCCAGCATGTCAGAGCTGCACCCGGTCAGCAAAGAACCGGACAACAGACTGCAGAGCAGGACCGGAAGCCATTTATTGGATCGTCTCATATCAATCATTCTCCTTAGTAAGGAGCCGAACAGGGCTCTTGAAAGTCATGGATCAGACGGGCGGATAATAAGCTGTTTCTATCATTACCATACTATAATTCAGCGAGCCACAGCACATGATATCCAAAATTTAACATTGAGTTGATAATAAAAACAGTTCATTTACAAATCGTTCTGCCGAACGGATATCACCTGTGCCGCATGAGGCATAGTCACTCCTACAACACGATCAACGCGCAAGCAATCTGAAAGGAAGAACACGCTTATGATGGGCAAATCCCACTTTATTATCAGTACAGGTCTGACGGTATCGCTCATGACGATGGCCGGCGTTCCTGTGACTTCGGCTGCTGTAGTGGCCGCTGCCGTCAGTTCATTATTACCCGATATTGACGAGCCTAATTCAATCCTCGTATCCAAGACACTGTCCGAGCCGATTCTGCGCATTTTGCAGACGATTATGCTTGCCTCTGTCGTCTGGATTCTGTGGAAAGGGATATTCGGCATGCCATGGGATATCGGCATAGCGGTAGCGATAGTGTTTGTCGCCTTTTTGCCGACCCGGTCGCTGCGCAAAGTGGTCATGTTCCTGATCGGTGTCGGCATTATTATCTATGGACGCGAGATTGCTCCATGGAACTATATGGGCGGTAGTCTGCTGATTATCTGTACTTTCCTGCCGCACCGCGGGCTGACGCATACGATCTATGGCACCGCCGCCTGGACAGCGCTGCTCTATGGCACCACAGCTCATCTGGGCTCCAGCATCTGGGTTGCCGGGGGCGTCTCCTATCTGCTGCATCTGCTGGCCGATTCACTGACCAACCGCGGCGTCCGCCTGCTGCCGCCGCTGAAATGGAAGCTGCGCTTCAACCTGATGAGCACAGGAACCAAAAAAGGTTCTGCTGTCGAGAATGTATGCATTATTCTGACACTGATCATCGCCGGAATTGTCTTCCTGCCCAAACTGTCGGGCTAGTCTGCAATTACTCTGCTGTGTCCAGCCGCGTTAGAGCATCATTTGCACACTTTATGAACATGCCAAAAAGGAACGGCTTTACCAGGCCGTTCCTTTTTGCTGTGCAGCAGAAGTATGTGAACCAAACAAATCGAAGTGCAGGAATGAAACAAACATATGTTCGGTCAGAGGTTAAAAAAATATAGCATTTCCCGGGGGATGCCTGTGCGCATCGCAAAAGCTTCCAGCGTCTCACCTGCACGCTGTTCCTGTCCAGCCGTCAGCAGGGTAATGGCAAACGAATTCGCCTGCCTTTCCAGCTTGCCCGGCCAGAAGTAAGAATGTTCCTCCAGGAAAAAGCGGCTCAATCCTTTGTGAAGCCGATCGTGACCTAATTCGTGCGCACACACAAATCGCTGCCACTGATCGGATAAGCCCTGATTAATTACAATGAAGCGCCGCCGGAGTTTTTTGTAGTACAGTCCTTTGGTGGACTTGCCGAGATCCATGTAGCGAATATGTATGCCGAGCGCTTCAGCAATTTCAAAAGGGCAGTTTGTCTTATACTTGTGGACCAGATGAGCTGCAGTATCATCCATCGGTACAATCACCTCGTAAGCGTTTGGCGTTATAGGTGCAGCTGTAATCTCCAACTGCCGGTAGAGCAGAGACTGCAGGTACAGTCGTCTGCATGGGCGACGATGTCTCAGGAACGTTTGCGGCGATCATCCGGGGCAACCGGCTTGCGTTTGTTCATCTGCTTGGCTTCCCAGAATAACCCGGTCAACACATCCTTGATCCGCTGCTTGTCTTCATCATCCAGCGGAACACCGTCAAACATCAATTCACCATCTTCCTCTAACATTTTTTTGAAATCACGTCTGTCCCGTGCATTCGCCCACTCCGGAGTCTGCTGATTCTCCTCGGGTCGCAGGTATCCGGCCCGGTCCATCATTTCCGCATACGGGACACCGAGCGCCCTGGCGATTTTCTCAATCGTCTGCGGCTTGGGTACACCGCGTTTGCCATTTTCGATTCGTGAGATTTGTGAAGTGCTGATGCCGGCGAGGTCTGCCAGTTGGTTAATACTCCAGTTCTTCTGCTCACGTATTTGCTTCAAATAACTGCCAAATGAAGAATTATCCACCGACAAAACACCCTTTCTATAGGCACTGTGAACACCAATCGTTCATAACATGACACAAGAAGTCAAAACGTATATATGTACTATACCCCAATATTGCCATTAGGTAAACAATGGAAATCCTTTCTTTGCCAAAAGGCACATGGTGAAGAGAATAATGGAGATAATGAACGATTAAGAGGTGAAAATGACCTTAAACCGGATTTTACGAAGAGCCTGTCAGCATGGTATCTTAGGAATACGAAATGCGAACAAAATACGAACATTAACAAAAATATGGAATTTTTAGTGGTTAAATCAGGAATGAACAGGTTATATATCCAATATCGTTGCCAAAAGGCAAAATTAGAAATGCCAGATGGAGACGAGCGGCGGCTGAAGCTGCCACGACTGTTGTATCGCTGTATTACGTATACCGTTGATTTTCTTTACCTAATATATTACATCCGAGGAGTGTTGTACAATGAACCCGATGATTTCCCTGCCCGAGCTGGACCGCCGACAGACACGCGCTGCTGTAGAAGCTGTTTTTGAGAAATACCGTATTTACAAGACGATTACGTTTGAGATGAGAGAGACTTCGCTTACAGCTTCATATGAAGCAAGAATGCACGGACCGACCAATGTGTCCGGAGATCCGACGGCAGGTGCAGCCATTTATAATGTAGATACTCCTGCTGCACGCCGCGCTTACTGCGAGCGTGTGGAGGCGATCGTGGAACGGCTGAATGAGCGGGAGCAGCTGCTCGTACGCGAGCGCTATCTCAAGCATGATGATATTTTCGATTATAAAGTATACAGCTATCTGTTCGATCCACCGATCAGCAAAGACACCTACGTCAAGATCCGTGCCCGTGCCTTTTACAAAATGGCTCTCGCCCTGGCCGATACCGGCATGATCCGATTGGATGAGCTGATGCCGCAGAAGAAGCGTACCCGCCGGGCAGAAGCTTCCTGCAGCACTTCCTGATAGGTTATGGTGAAAGGAATAATTCAATTATTCTTTGTAAGCTGTCTGTTCACACAGGCAGCTTTTCCCTTGTTAATTCGCTGGTGAGTTTTTATAGAGGAATGATAGTAATCGTTTTTATAGGTCTTTTTGATCAAAAAAATAAACAACAAAATAAGCCTTACTTCGACATCCCAGAGCATGTATATTGTTAAAGTAATAAAAATTACATATTTGGGAGGAAATGACTTGAATTCGAATTTGATCAAAAAAGTGACGGTTAGTGTGGCAGCAACAGCTTTACTATTTTCTATAGTTTCTCCTTATTCCGCTTCAGCAAATGCTACTTCGGTGAGTTCTGCCACATATAATAACTCACCTGCACCGGTTGTACCACCTCTTGGAGGTCAAGGACATGTCGGAGGAAATGCTGAGCAAGGAAAAGTCGGCTGGACTATCAAAGGAATCAAAGCTGCTCTAAAAGCAGGAAAGACAAAGATTGACAATGCTATATCAAAAGCTGTAGGATATCTACCTGTAAGTCAATCAATGAAAAATAAAATTATTGCCGTAGTAAAAGTCGAAGCACTCATTAAAGCTCTAGATGTAGTTACTGATTTTAGTGGCAGTATTGAAGACGCATTGTCGCAAGCAATCGTGCACTTGGGCATACCAGGTTGGATCGCAGATATTATTGCTCGTGCAATAAGTGCTGTATTGTTATAAAACACAAATTTAAGACAGGTATGGAACTAGCGGAGGGAAAATGAAAAAAAAATGGTATCTACGTCCAATGGTCATTATAATTCTATCGATTGTTACCCCTCCAATAGGATATATAAATTTATTTTTAAATAAAAAAAATATAGATTCCAAGGAGTGGCTTGGTTATTTGGCCATTTCCACTATTTTTACTGCGTTATGGGTAACTAAGTTCTTGCCTCATGATTTGCGTATTCCGGCTATTATATGCGTAGCGTTACTGGGTACGTTTTTATTGACCAAAAAGGAATAGTAAAACAGGATTGATTTATGACTGCCGAGCTGCCCGCTGATCCGGGCAGCTTTTTTTGTCTGCTGATTCGGTTAGAACTTTCACAGGTAATTCATAATGATGTGGTATGATCGCATAACAGGAAGAAATAAGGGTAGAAGAAGATAATTTATGGTATCGACCGCTATTTTATGTTATTTTATGGTAAAATAGTAGGCGTTTATACTCATGCGGATTATCGCTGTACATAGAATATCGGATAGCCATCAGACAACTGCAGGCGATCATCCAATATAAGCCAAGGAACAGGAGCTCTGATTTTGTGAAAAGGGAATTAAATACCGCGAGGAGATCTGCCGTCCCAGCGGCAGCCGACCGGTTCAGATTACAGCATGTATACAAAGCCTGGCTGTTTGACAGTACGGTCGTCTCTCTGCTCGTCAGCGGTCTAAGCTCGATCTATCTTAACTTTGCTTTGCAAAACACCGTGCTCGTCTCGGAAATGGGAATACGTTCGCAGCTGGTGGTATTGCTGCTGCTCTTTGTACCGCTGTTCGGTTATTCGCTGGTCGTTCTCGCGCCGCTGAACCGCTGGCTACGCTTGAATATTCAGCGAATGCCGCTGCAGTTTCTTCTATTTAATGGAATAGGCATTATCGTCAGCTGGGCAATTATGCTGTGGATGCCGCTGCCGGCATGGTTCAGCTCGCCGTTGCTGCTATGGAGCATTCCGGTATTTGCGATGATTTCCTATCTGTTCTCTAGTGTGTTTCTCAATTCGTCTCCGACGGAGCAGTAGTGGTAGTTGTCGACAATGGGAAATAGGGGATATACATCAAAGTCTGCCTGCGGGCAGGCTTTTTTTTGTACGGTTTGCGGATATAGGGGTGGAAGCATATACTGCTTCTGTACTGGCGCAGGAACAGATGGTAAAGGATTGATCTATACAAAGGCTGCTGAATAGGTATGTTATGGCGGGACATACAGGCTGGAAATGTCTGAAATGGCGCTGCTGCAGGACTGATCCAATTCCGGCGTCTTTTTACCGCTTTTCTACCTCCAAACTCAACCGATAACCGTCCTTTTTTCGTCCATAGCACCGTCTCCGTTAGGAGAAATCCGGTGTAAGATTGTATTATCGGAAATGAAGAAACAAGGAACACCACAGGGATAAAAATATTCCACATAATGAGTCTTTACATTGGTGGTGCAAAGTTTCCTTATCTTGATTCCGTAAGTAATAACCGAAGGAGGTGAGCGTCCTTCTCGGTAAAGGAGGAAGAAACATGAATGCACAGGAGGTTGTCACCTATGTGCAATTATCACTGCATGAGAAGTTTCCAGACATTCCGTTTGAACGGGCAGAAAAGCCAGAGCCAAAGCAGCCGAGGTTGGAGTATCGCTTGGTTTCAGTAGACTTTACGCGTGAGCGTAGTGATCGATTTGTACGTGTGTACACGTTAGAGATTCGGTACGTTCCAGCAGCTGAACATTATGCGGATGAGCAGGTTGAACAACTATTTGAAGCGCTTGAGACTATCGGGACTGGCGAAGATTTGTGCCGGGCCAGTGAATTACGGTGGGATACGGATGACGGTATTCCCCGAATCCGGGTCAACTATCCGGTACGCACTGTTCGCCCGCCGGCTTCAGGTGTACTGATGAGTACAATGGACCAACATGTATCCCCTGCTTCCCATGTAAAGTAGCAGATGGAGACAATTTAAAGGTAGAGCAAACGTATATCAAAGGAGAGAGAAACAATGGCTGAACAAGCTGCTGTCGGTTCATACCGAAAAGAGCAATTTATGCAATCAACAAAATTCACTCAGCTTGAAAAGGATGTACTATCCGGGCTGCTGGAAGAAGACAAACCGTACACGATTGAACAAGCAACATCTCTGCTACATCAATTTATGAATAAGGAGGCCAATTAAATGGCTGGAGGAACTTATACAACACAAAATAAAATTCGCCCTGGTGTATATATTAACTTTGTATCTGAGGGTAAACTCCCTGGGACACTGGGTGAGCGTGGCACGGCAAGTTTGGCATTGAACCTTGATTGGGGAGCACCCAAGAAGATGTTTACCATTGTTGCTGGAGACAATACGCTGCAGACTCTTGGTTATGACTATACTTCTCCACAAATGCTACTGATTCGTGAAGCGCTCAAGCGTGCACAAAAGCTCATTGTATACCGTCTAAATGATGGTACACCTGCTTCTGTAAAAGTAGAGCCGCTGACAGCAACAGCCAAATATAGTGGTACAAGAGGCAATCAGTTGACAATCGTAGTAGAAACGAATATTAACAATGAAACACAGTTTGATGTAACAACGCTGCTGGAAGGTGCTGTGGTCGATAAGCAGACAGTAAGTACAGTAGAAGAGCTGGCGAGCAATACCTATGTTGTCTTCAGTGGTAAGGGGACACCTGTACCGACTGCGGGTGCTCCACTGGCTGGAGGTACAAGTGCGCTGGCAACCAATGCGGATCATACCGCATATCTGGAAAAGCTTGAAGCACTGGAATTCCAGACAGTCGGTTTGATCTCGGATGATGCTTCCCTGAAATCGGTATATGCTGCATACATCAAACGTCTGCGCAGCAATGAGGGCAAAAAGGTACAGGCTGTGCTTGCCAACTACCCTAATGCTGATCATGAAGGTGTAATCAGCGTGAAAAACGGTGTGGTGTTGAGTGATGGTACAGTACTGGATGCAAAACAGAGTGTAGCCTGGGTAACAGGTGCAACTGCCGGTGCTGCTGTTAACGCATCCCTGACCTATAGCGCTTATGACGATGCTGTAGATGTTAATGGGAAGCTCACTCATACCGAGACAGAGGCAGCTTTGCAAAAAGGGGAGTTTGTATTTACAGCTAGCAGCGACCGCGCTGTAGTGGAACAGGATATCAATACATTCGTGTCCTATACGCCGGAAAAAGCACGCCATTTTGCCAAAAACCGTGTGGTGCGTGTACTCGATAGTATTGCCAATGACCTTAAGCGTATTTTTGAATCGTATTTTATTGGTAAAGTGAATAACAATACAGATGGACGCAGCTTGTTCCGTTCACAGTGTGTAGCGTATCTGACAGATCTGCAAAACATTGGAGCAGTACAGAACTTTGATGCTCAGTCGGATATTAGTGTAACTGCAGGTAATGAAGTGGATAGCATTGTAGTAGAAGTAAATGTACAACCTGTAGATTCCGTTGAAAAAGTATACATGAAAGTGAAGGTGGTTTAAGATGACATTTCTAAAAGCGAAAGATACCATTTCCGGCCAGGAAGGCCGTGCGTTTGCAACAATCAATAACCAGGTAGAGGAAATGTTTTATATCAAAACGCTCGAAGCTACCGTAGAAAAGCAAAAAGCCGAAGTGAAAACGCTGGGACGCCGCGGAGTGCAGCATAAAGCAACAGGTTGGTCAGGATCCGGTACCATGACCATCTTTTATATGACTTCCCGCTTCCGTCAGATGATGCTGGATTACATGAAGACGGGTGTAGACACGTACTTTGATATCGAAGTGACAAACGAAGATCCAACATCGAGTATTGGTTACCAGACTATTATCCTGCGCGATGTGAATCTGGACAGTGTCATTATGGCATCGCTGGATACTGAATCGGATGCACTGGAAGAAGAAGTAAGCTTTACTTTTGATGGAGTAGATATTAACCAGGCATTTAGCGCACCGGCTCAGTAATTCAATTAATTCATGTAACAACGTGTTTATAATATTTAAATAAGGTGGCTATGTACCGGATGAGCACATATATTTTGAGGTTTCTTCCGGTACATCTGTCATCAGTTCAGCGGAATATTAGATATGATGCCAAAGCGGATATTGTTGAATATTAAAATATTGCACAACTATTAGGAGGAATTATCCATGAGTGAATTAAGCCTGTTTTTTGCACAAAACGTATCTTCTGACGTAGTAGAAGAATTTGTAGTATCTGCACGATTCAAAGATGCAGATGGTAACCCTGTAAGCTGGAAACTTCGTAGCATGAATGAGGACGAAAATCAGGAATGCCGTAAAGCAGCTACTCGTAAAGTGAAAGGGAAAAATGGCATGTATACGCCAGAGATCGATCCTAATGAATATATGGCTAAGTTGATGAGTGCCAGTGTTATCTATCCTGATTTGAAAAATGCAGACTTACAAAAATCCTATGGGGTAATAGGTGCAGAATCCTTGCTGCGCAAAATGCTTCTTCCAGGTGAGTTTGCTGCATTGGGTGAACGTGTACAGGAATTGAACGGTTTCAACCGGGATATGAATGATTTGGTTAATGACGTAAAAAACTAATTAATGGAGGCGACAGCGAAGCGAATCTAGCTTACTATGCCCTCCATGAGTTGCACATCTTACCACATGATTTAATGAAAATGTCTATCCATGAACGTGCTGCGATCTACGCAATGATTGCAATACGTGTGGAGGCAGAGAAACAGGCACAACGTAAGCAAAAAAGGAAATAATTGATGTATAGGGGGTGAAGCAATGGCGAATATAGGAGCACAGTTGGTTGGGAATATTAGTCAAAGTCTGTCTGTTAGTATCTCAAGGCAGCTTAGTATAGCTTTGAGTAATATTTCAATTAATGTACCTGTTTACAACATTACCAATTCGTTTAATCAGGTAAATCAGACTGTGCAAAATGTCAATAACCATTTAACCCAGCTAAATGTTACTCAAAATAATTTTAATAATACATTGCAATTGACACAGGCAGCTCAACAACGAGTTACTGATACTATTAATGACACAGCAGATGCTCAAAATAATCTGAATGATTCTTCTCAAAAAGCAGAAGATTTGGCTGATAAGCAGGCTAGTAAATGGGAGAATATTAAAAATCACATTGCCAAGGTAGCAGCATTTGGAAATAAGTTGGCTTCTGGGGCATATGGATTAGGTAAAGATTCGCTTGCTGGAGCAGCTGAAGATGATACGATGAGACGTAAATTTGTTGTTACTACAGGAAGCGGCCAAGAAGGAACAGAGTTATTTGAAAAGTACAAAAAGGGAGCATTATCATCAGGTATGAATCCAAAAGATGTACTTTCAGGCTCTCTTTCTTTTCTTAAACAATCAGCTAATGACATGCAAACAGAAAAATTAAATAATATGGCATCTAAACTTAGTGTGTTATCTGGTCAAAGTTATAATGACACTGTTAATGCTTTAATTAGTGGAATGCAAGGTGATACTAAATCTTTAAATAACTCATTTGGTATTTCTGCAAAAGGCATGGAGAATGCAGGCGTTGCTGATAAAGGAAAATCGGGAGATGTGGATGGTTATATCCAATCCTTGGATGCGTTAATGGAAAAGCAAGGTTTTACTCAAAAAGCTTTCGATACAATGATGGATTCTCCTAGTGCAAAATGGACGCAATTGACGAATAATTATAGTAATACGTTAGCTTCAGTTGGTTCACAAGCTTTAACTGCCTTAGTTCCTGCCTTAGATGCATTAAATAATGCATTTGAATCAGACCAGTTCCAAGTGCTTATAGATGCTCTGACTGCAGGCTTTGTAGTTGTTGCTAATGTTGTAGCAATGCTGGTTAATGGGTTGCTGTTTTTGACGGGTGTCATTCAGCAGCATTGGGACATTGTCTCACCTATACTCAGTGCAATTGCTTTTGTGTTATTGGCAGCTATGATTATACAACTTGGAATTATTGCAGCAGAATGGCTCATGATAAATTGGCCTATTTTGCTCGTAGTGGCTGCTATTGCTCTTGTTATATCTATTTTGCAGATGATGGGTATAAGTGGTTCTGAGATGATGGGAATGATCGTAGGTGCGATATACGCAATAGGAGAAGTATTTAGGATCGTCTTTATGGCAGCGTGGGCATTTGTAGCCATTGTTGTTAATGGAGTTGTAAAACTTTGGTATGACGCAGTGTTTACCGTACAAACTATTTTCTACTCATTAAAAATGTACTTTTTGCAAGTGATGTATGATCTTGTATATGGAGCAGAATCGTTCGCTAATGGATTTACTTCGTTGATTGCTGATGCGATGAACAGTGTTATTACAGGTATTAATACAATACTTCCCTATTTTAATAAATTGTTCGGTACAAATTGGGGCAGCATAGATTTGTTAAAAGGGACAGATTTTCATGGTGCAAGCGACAGTGTAAAAAAAATGATGGGAGCTTTAGAGAGCCAGGCTCCTCAAAAAACTAAAAATATGTTTCAAATGGATCAACCAGAAATCAATGCTAATGTGGGTGGAGCCAATCAAAACGGTGTTAAAGCTTGGCAAGGATTGAGTGATAAATTAACTAATGGTACAAGTAAAGTAAAAGATTCTTTAAGTAACTATCAAGGTACTCCATTAAAAGGTGCGGATGTTGTTAAAACACCACCACCTGCTGTACATTCAGCAATGAATCATGGAGGAGCAACAGGAGTTGGAGTAGGTATGCCAGGAGGCTATCCTCCAGCTGGAAATACTGAAAACAACATTAATAATGTAAAGAGTGTTGATAGCATCCGTAATATTGAAGGTACAGTTGATATCTCCAGTGAAGATTTAAAATTGCTGCGCAATTTGGCTGAGATACAAGCCATTCAGCATTTTGTAAATCTAACCCCGACTGTACAAGTGACTACCGGTGATATTAATAGTGGTGCAGACCTGGACACAATTGTCGGTCATATTGGTCGCAAATTGGAAGAAGAATTTGTCTCGACCGCGCAGGGGGTGTATACCTGATATGGAGGAGTATGGGTTTTTCCTGGCGTTTAATAATCAAAGCGAAGCGATCCGACTGCCAGTAAATCCTGAAAAAATTGAGATTAATAGCAGTGGGGATGGAAAAAGTTACACTATCATCGATCTTGGAGAGATTAATTCAATCCAACCAAACAAGCTGCGCGAAATTACGTTGGAAAGCTTTTTCCCAGGTCAACGTTATCCATTTGTTGTTGGCAAGGAGTTACAAACCCCTTACTACTATGTAGAAATGATCCAGAAATGGATGGAGACAAAGCGTCCTATCCGTTTTGTGTTTTCTGGTCTACAATTGCCCGAGTCTGCATTATCTGGAGATACAGCAGTAAAGAATGCAAAGGGCGAAATAGAACGTTTTATTTCCAATGAAACATTCATGGCAATCAACATGGCAGTCAGTATTGAAAAATTCGACTGGACACTGGCTGCGGGAGACTCGGGAGACATTCAGTTTAAGCTGTCCTTGAAAGAGTATGTCTTCTACCGTGCACTCAAAGTTAAAATCAAAAAAGACAAAGACAAATCTACCTTAGCCAAAAAGCGTACCGACACCAAAGTAAATCCCAAAACTTACAAATTGGTTGCTGGAGATTCGCTATGGAAGATTGCCAAGAAACAATTGGGAGATGGAAGTCGGTACAAAGAAATACAGAAGCTGAACAATATCAAGGATAGTGAGCTGCGTAAATTGCCGATTGGAATGGTGATCAAGCTGCCACAGAAAGAGGCTGCCCAATGATACAGCTTCATATCGATAACAAACAAGGCAGTCTCTGGGACATATCTGGTATTGCTTCGGATATCACCTGGAAAACCAGTCGAATAGGCAAACCAGCTTCACTGGAATTTACATTGATTAGTGATGGTTTCTACCAGAAAAAAGATTTTGACGTACAAAATGGCTATGTGGTTCGCTTCATCTACAATGAAGCGAACCTTTTTTATGGCTATATTTTTACAGTAAGTACGGGCACAGATAAGCAGATAAAAGTGACTGCCTATGACCAGGTGCGTTATTTGCTTGGTAATGACACATTTGTGTTTACCAATGTAACCGCAGATGAAGTTATCCGGCAAATCGCAACCAAAAATAATTTAAAACTTGGAAAGCTGGATAAAGGCAAATATACAATTCCGTCACTGATCGAGGATAACAAGAAGCTGCTGGATATTATTATGGGTGCCTTGGATCATACGCTAGCGTACAAATCACAGTTGATGGTCTTTTACGATGACTTTGGCAAGCTGCGGTTGCAGGATATCCGGAGTATGAAGCCTTCTGTCATTCTCGGAAAAGGCCATTATTTGTATGATTATTCGATCAAGAAAAGTATTGATTCGGATACGTACAATCAGATCAAATTCTATCGTGATAATAAAGATACCGGACACCGGGATATTTTTATCAAAAGAGATCTTAATCATATCGGTGCATGGGGATTACTCCAAAAGTATGAAAAGGCAGAAGATAGTTGGAATATCGCTCAGATTGAGGAAGCACTCTCACTTAACCTGAAGCTATATAATCGCGAGCAGGTCACCCTGTCTGTAGATGCAATCGGTGATGTCAATGTACGTGCAGGGCAGTTTGCTTATATTCTGCTTGATGAATTTGAAGTACAGGTTTATCTGGTGGAAGAATGCAGTCACAAATTTTCCGGGACAGATCATACAATGTCTCTCGATGTGAAGGTGGTGTAAATATGCTTGATATTATTCGCAAAGCCAGTCTGGGAGCTGTATCCAATGCAAATCCAATGGCTGTAATGTATGGAACTGTGCTTAATAATCAACCGCTGGAAATTAATATTGATCAACGGTTTACTCTGCCGGCCTCGGTGCTCGTTATACCGGAGACGATCAGCAAGCTGACCGCTGAGGAAAATGGAACGACAGTAACCGGTTTACGGATCGGCGATAGAGTACTGCTGCTGCGTGTTCAGGGCGGTCAGAGTTATGTGGTACTGGATCGGTTGGTGAATAGCGTATGATTCCTACAGGATTACAGCTGCAGCCGGATCAAAGCCTGGATACTGCAGATCTGGTTATGCCGGGTTTGACTTATAAAGTAGATTGGGAACGCGGAATTATTGCTGGTAAAGTAGATGGCCTGGATTCTTTGCGACAGGCGGTATTAAAAATTCTTACTACAGAGCGTTATCAACATCTGATCTATAGTAACGATTACGGTACAGAATATAGAGAAATTCTTGGTAAGGATCATCTATATGTGCGGGCAGAAATTCGAAGAATGATTACGGAAGCTCTACTGCAGGATGATCGTATCGAACAAATTGCCGATTTTCGTACAACATGGACATCAGGTGATGATATTCGGGTTAGCTTCACTGTACAGACTGTATATGGAGCATTTCAGATTGACGAGGAGGTGAGCTAAATTCATGTATGAGACGCAAACGTACGAAGCACTACTGGAGCGTATGCTGGATCGTGTAACGGATCAAATGGATAAACGAGAGGGCAGTATCATCTATGATGCTCTGGCACCAGCAGCATTGGAATTGGCTCAAATGTACGCTGAACTGGATATTCAGCTGAATCTTTCTTTTGCAGATACGGCGACAGGTGAATATCTGGAACGTCGTACAGCTGAATATGGTATCCAGCGAGAGCCAGCTACTCATGCCGTTCGTAAAGGGATTTTTTATAAAGGTGATGGTACACGAGCAGAAGTACCCATTGGCAGTCGATTGGCCAGTGGAGATCTAGTCTATGAGATAACTGCGCGTCTCGGTGCAGGTGAATACGCACTCACCTGTGAGACCGCAGGCGAGACTGGTAATACTGCAACCGGGGCTCTGCTGCCACTTGATTATATTGCCGGACTCGCAGCAGCTGAACTGAATATTGTACTGGTGCCCGGAGAAAATGCTGAAGATGATGAGACATTGCGGTCCAGGTATTTGCAGGCCATTAATGAACAGCCATTTGGCGGTAATATTTCGGATTATAAGCAGACCATCAATGAGATGGAAGGAGTCGGAGGCGTCAAAGTATTCCCGGTTTGGAAAGGAGGAGGAACGGTCAAATGTACTATTATTGCCAGCAATGGACGTCGTCCTTCAACTGAGCTAATTAGCCGTGTGCAAACAGCTATCGATCCGGTTGTGAATAGTGGAGAAGGCATTGGACTTGCCCCCATTGGACACCGGGTCACAATTGCAGGAGTAGAAGAAGTAGTCATCACTGTAAGTACAAAATTAACACTGGAACCTGGTGCCACTGTAGGGCAGGTGAAGTTGGATGTGAATGATATACTCGCAGCCTATGTCAAAGAGCTGACAGCTGGCTGGAAAGATCAGGAGCAGATCATTATCCGTATTAGCCAGCTGGATGCCCGCATTGTAGGTGTAAAGGGAATTGCAGATGTAACGGATACTACAGTTAACGGCAAACCGGCCAATCTGGTATTGGGAGCTGAACAGATTGCCGTATGGGGAGGAGTGGGCACCCTTGAGTAACCGATTAATGCAGTATGAGCCGGAATATTATCATTCTGTAAGAGAGTTTATTGCCTTGCTGGATACAGAAGAAATGGAGATGGATCAGCTTGAAGCAAGCCGTTTGAGACTGCTTGGAGATCAGTTTGTCATGACATCCAGTGAAGCGGCATTACGTCGCAGAGAACAACAGCTGAAGATTCAGGCTGATCCAACGATCGAAACGCTGGATTTCCGCCGCCGCCGGATTGTTAACCGCTATACAACCAAGCCACCATTTACAATTCGTTATTTGCAACAAAAACTGGATCAGCTATTAGGGGCAGGTAAAGCGAGTGCGACAGTAGATATTCAAAACTTTGTGCTGACAATTATGGCCAATCTGACAGATGCGGCGGTATTCAAGGAAGTTAACTATACGGTGCAAACGATTAAACCGGCTAATCTGGCTTATATGCAGCAAACATCGCTTAGAGAGTCCATTATATTGCACGAAACGGCTTATCGTTATACTGCTGAACGCAATACGAGACTGTCTACCCGGTGGAAGCTGGGCAGCACGCCATTTACGATGCTTGGAGAGGAGGTTCGGGTGTTATGATCCAGAATAGTTATCTTCAGGAAATCGCAAGCTATACCAACCAACGGATTGCCAAAGTGACATTGAATGGAGAATATCAAATAACCCAATTCAGAATCAAGCAGGTAACAGATGATCTGGTAGAACTGGAATATTTGATTCCAGCTGTTGATCTCTCATCGGTCACCCGGCTGGAATTACGTTCTGTCAGTGATGAAATCATCAGCAGCAGCGAAGTGTTTATTCCTGTTGCGGCAGATACGGTTGTTAAACAATATGTAGAAGTGAAAGGGGCGTAAGCATGGACTATCAGGCAAAGACCGATTGGAACTATAATGACACCGTAACCGAGCAGGATATGAACCGGATTGAGGCTGGACTCGGTGATTTGCATAATCGATTGGATACAGAAGTGCGACAAGAAATTGTGCTGCAACCAGGGACACAGACAATAACGGCTAAACGGGATACACCATTTCAGCTTACCGGAATTACAGGACGTATGCTTCTCAATCTGGAGGCTCGAACATGGGGACCGAACAAAAGCATGGCCGGTTTGGCTGGCTTTCAATCGACCATTACGCTGGATAGCAGCAAAAGTGTAGTTGGTGGCGGTTCGGTGAAAATTACAGCCACTACTGCCAATACCATTGCAGATGCAGTTTCGACCAAACCCTATCAGTTAAAAGCAGGAAAAAAGTACGTTGCTGTAGGGCATATTTATAATGAGTCTGCTAAAAGCGTTTTACTGGCTTTGCAGGGTACTTCGGTCAGTACGCCTGTATTTACTGATAAAGGTAAATGGATTACTGCCTATATGAAGTATAGCCCGAGTGTAGACGTGAACAATACACAGATCGTCGCCAGACTTAATGCGGCAGCTGCAGGCAATATAGCTTATGCAGATGGACTCAGAATTTATGAAATTTCGGATGCCGAATATACAGCTCTTGATAAAATGACCGTGGATCAGATCGCTGTGAAGTATCCATATACGGAGGGGCTCGCTGGAGTACGAAATCCTTATGCAATTCGCTGGACCAACAAGGATAAGACGGATGTTGCAGCCATGCTGGCTTTTGATACTGAATTGTTGGCTTCGCCAGTGATCACTAATGATACAGATCGTGATACATTATTTTTAGGAGTGGAAGGTCAGTATTATAAAAACGCAATCTGGCGTAAGCGCGCATTACCTGGCGATTTGAACTGGGTAATAAGTGCCAGCCTATCCGGTTTTAAAGAAATCAAAATTGTCGGATATGAATCTTACTCACCTTCTACAGTCATCCCAATAAAATTTGATGGAACAGTTATGCTAAATACTGTCTCCAATAAAGCAGACGTGGCTTCCTTTGATGGTGCAGGTAATTTTTATTTAACAATTTCAGCAACTGATAGCGGCTGGGCAGACGGATATTCTCCGACTATAGATGAATTCAAGGCTTATATGTATGGTTGGAAGATGTATGATGGATCTACAAATGCTAATGATGGACTAGGTGTATATTCTCGTACGGACGGACTTAATAAACGATGGACCCCACTTACCAGTTTCAATGGTATAGATTATAGCGGTAATGTGTCTACGGTCCCTTCCGCCAGACCTGAAAATTTAATTCCCGGTGGCTATCGTGTATCCCGTCCAGTAAGTGACTATATGATTATGTATCGTCGGCCTGCAGCTATTCCTGAACCAATTACAATTGAAGGAGCTCTAAATCTTGATCAAGGAGATAACTTTGTTGAGACGGGTACTGGCCTAATCGTTAGAGATCAAGTGAAACCTCAATTCGCTAATGGCTCTTACTATTATATCAATGGCGCAACCATGCCAAGCTCCTCCCCTACTGAGCGTGTAAGATCCTTTTTACAAATATACAAGAATGGTAAAATAGATAAATGGGATTTTTTATCGACAGCCTCCTTTTTCGAGGTTTTAGGATTTCAACAAGCACGTATAGCAGCAGATAGATTTGATCCTCTTGCTAGCTATTCTGTATCATATTTTCCTGTTTCTTTTAATCCAACGGTAAATTTTGTAGGAGTATATCCTGAGAATGAACGAGCCATTTTTAATGACTTGATTCAAAATGTTCAACGAGTAGGTAGGCGCGTATCAGTAGTAGAAAATAAAAAAAGCGATAAAGATGGAAAATCATGGAATTATTTAACTCCTTTAAATGGTTGGTCTGCACGATTAGGATTTGGTTTTCGAATTGAGGGCAATCGAGTATGGTTCCGAGGAATTTTAAGTAATGGTACTGGTTCACCTTTAACAGAACTTTTTAGAATGCCCTCAGTCTATGCAACAAAAAGAGCATTTACTGTAGCGCTTGGAACTTACCCTAACACCTCAACAAATGGAATTGTCGGAATAGATTTTTTTACGGACGGAAGAGTACAGATCATAAATGCAGGTACTGGGGCGCTTACGAATATATCATTTGAAGGGTTCAGTTATTCAATTGATTAAAGGAGGATTTCACTATGGCAGTCTTACCAATAGTCGACTCAAAAACTGGAATGTGGATTAGACAAATCGAAACTAATTCTGAAACGTTACGAGATGGAGAAACTATAGTGTATATTCCTAGTTCAGGAGGGTTTTACGAAAATAAGTGGGATTTTGAAAGCAAGCAATGGGTCGAAGGGTTATCTGCTGAAGAGATTGAAAAGATTAAAAATTCTATGCCAGCTACGGAAGCAACGGAAACGGTAGAGAAAAAGCTTGCTCGTTTGGAACAAGCAGACCTGGACAATAAGGAGTTAATTGCATCGCTGTATGAAATGCTCCTGTCCAGAGAAAAATGATTTCGCACTATAATAAGTGAGAAATGAATACTTTTTTATGCCAGTGTAGAGAGACTGCCGAATAGAAGTGTCTATTTCAGAAAACTTATAAAATACAGCAAGCTGAAAGAGGTATCCGCCGGTGGAGAACTGGTGCAAGGATCACCTCTTTTATTTTGCCTTATGGACTTTGGAGAAGGGAGGTGAATATGTCATGAATGAAATGACATTAAAGCTGCTTGCATCTACTTACACAGCACTGATTCTCGCAGGGCGTCGTCACATCGATGATGTACCAGCGAACCTGTTAGCCTATGTGCAGACCGACCTAGATATAGTAAATGGTAGTGTCCTTCATAAGGATTAAACGACAGAGAAAGGAGAAGAAGGGGATGGGGGAGCCGTGGCCGCAAATCATCAAGGTAGTCTCGACAGCGTATGGTGCTGCTGTGGGCTACCTGTTTGGGGGTTGGGATGTGTTGATTAACTTATTGTTGGTACTTGTCATTGTGGATTGGTTCTCTGGGTGGGCGGCTGCCTGGATGAGGGGCGAATTAAAAAGCAGGGTTGGATTCAAAGGAATTATCCGCAAAGTCGCGATTTTCGTCGTCGTGTCCATTGCACACTTCATCGATCAGGCACTTGGGAGTCTGCATTACTTCCAGGATGCCGTGATCTTTTTTTATCTGGCGAATGAATTGCTCTCGGTGATCGAGAACGCCGGCAAAATGGGACTGCCAATGCCGAATATTTTGCGAAACGCCGTGCATATTTTTGAATCGAAAAATACGCCGCCGGAGAATCCGATGCTGATCGATGAAGCCCAGCCGGAAGCCGTCAAGGAAATCAAAGAAAACAAGGAAAACAAAGAAAGCCAGATCGACCATAATCAGGAGGAGGACATCCGGGATGCAGGCGAGAAACAAGCGTAATGCCCAGGGCATAGACGTCTCCCACTGGCAGGGCAGCATTAACTGGAATCAGGTCCGGGCAGATGGCCGGCAGTTTGTGTTTGTCAAAGCCAGTGAAGGGACGAGCTACCGGGATAACCGGTTTATCACCAATAT
This sequence comes from Paenibacillus wulumuqiensis, assembly GCF_000971965.1. Classification (GTDB taxonomy): domain Bacteria; phylum Bacillota; class Bacilli; order Paenibacillales; family Paenibacillaceae; genus Saccharibacillus; species Saccharibacillus wulumuqiensis. Next base: position 220,139 of record NZ_KQ040793.1, on the reverse strand, counting down.
TCAGGGCGCCCGCACAGCAGGAATGCTGGTGGGCGCTTATCATTTTCTGAATGCACAAAGTACTGCAGCCGCGCAGCGGGAAGCTGTTCATTTTATCGATTGCCTGAACATGGTAGGTGGAGCCAAAAGTCTGGACCTGCCGCCGGTGCTGGATTATGAGGATAATCCGGGCAAGCTGAACTCCAGCCAGATCACTGCGATCGCACTTGCTTTTCTGCAGGAAGTGGAACGCCTGGGTGGCCGCCGTCCGATATTGTATACCGGCAATGCTTTTGCGGCCCAATTCGGCCGTGGTCTGAGCGATTATGATCTGTGGATCGCCCGCTACAGCAATACCCGGGTGCCGGATGACTGTACCGCCTGGCAGCGCTGGGATTTCTGGCAGTATACCGATTCGGGCCAGGTTCAAGGAATTCGGGGCGGCGTCGATCTGAATGAATACCATAGCACGCTCGGTGAGCTGCAGGCGAGATATGCAAATAACAGTAACCAGGGAGATGAAGAACCAATGACTGCAGAAGAAAAGAAAGCTTTTGCCGCGCTGGAAGCCCTCGTCAAAACACAGGCTGACCGGATCGCGTCCCTGACCGACAGCCGGGATATGCTCAAGTCCAGCATTAGCAAAATGGACGGCCGGGTCCAGCGGGTCGAGCAGAGTCGCAGCATGACCATTCCGGACTGGGCGCAGGAAGCCGTCAACCGGGCAGTGGCTGCAGGGATTGTGGATGATCCGGAAGGCGGCAGCTATGACTTTTACCGCCTGATTACCGTAATGTACCGCAAAGGACTCATCTAACCAAACGAAAGGAGAATGCGACATGGAACTGTTCAATGATGTACTGACTTTTGCTTCGACACTCGCTGTAATTATTCTGGCGCTCGTCCAGATGGTCAAAACAGCGCTGACTATTCCCAAAAGTCTGGTACCCGTTATCGGCATGGTGATTGGGCTGCTGATTGGTGCAGCGGCATATCCATTTACCGAGCTGGATCTGGTTGCCCGCTTGTGGGCAGGTGGGCTCGCCGGTTTGTCGGCGACCGGGCTGTTTGAACTGGCGTTCAATCCGAAAAATGGAACTACCCGAGAGAGCCGCTAAACGGCAGGTGGATTGGTTGGTTAACATGGGTCATGGAAATTGATGTGTGGATCATCAGCTGGAGATGTCATTTGATCTTTGTTGTCTGAAGTGTCTATGTATAGGAAAGATGCATAAAGTTTTATATCCAGTGATTGTAAAAATCGTTTTATTAGAAACAGCAAAAAAAGGACCTGGCGCTTATAGCCAGGTCCTTTTTTGTGTTAACGATTAACTTCAACATACATAGTATTTAGCGTGTTGATTCCACTCCTGTACTGCACAGTTGAATGGTGTGATTCAAATACGGGTGGTTAAATCGCATAATATCGCATCATGCCTGTACTGCCAACTCGAACGTTACTTGCAGTAGAGCTGCTTATGAAGCATCCGGCAGTTCAAGCTTCTGGCCCGGATAGATCCAGTGCGCGTTAGTCAGGTCATTGGCATCGCGCAGTTGCTGCCAGGTTGTGCCGTGTTTTTTGGCGATGGAGTACAGGGTATCGCCATTTTTCACTACATATACATCAGTATCGGCACTTGCTGCGGGAGCAGCAGGCTTGGCAGCCGGTGCCGGTTTGGATGCTGGTTTGGCAGGAGTCGCAGGCTTGGCTGGAGCAGCCGGTTTGGCAGTGGCTGGTTTGTCAGCTGGAGCAGATACAGGCTTGACGCTGCTGCCTGGCGCTGCTGCTGCCGTAATACGATTCTCTGAAGCTGGCATATTCACACTGCCCAGAGACTGCATATGTTGGATCAGTGCTTCATCCAGTGTGCCGTACGTTCCGGTCTGCTGCTTGCCGAGGAACATTTTGTATTCGTCGCCGCCGGCTACGAGGAAGTCATTCGTAGCGACATTGTACGTTTTGTTCAGATCCAGCGGTGCGCCGGCTACCGTTACGGAGTGAACACGGCTGCCTGCCGGTTTGGCAGGGTCGATTTTGTACGTAATTCCCGATACATGGGCAAAGGCGCCTTTGGCGGTTGGATAATCGGTTGCCCCATTTTCCAGTGCAGCCAGAATGTCAGCGCCGGTCACATCAATGGAAATGACCAGGTTACCAAATGGCAGAACGGTAACCACATCCCCTTTGGTGACTGATCCGGCATCGATCGATGCGCGGATACCGCCGCCGTTGGTGATCGCTGCGTCTGCACCCGATACGGTACGCATCGCGTCAGTGATCAGATCGCCCAGATTCGTCTCGCCTGTGCGGACTTTCTCACGGGAACCGTCCAGCAGTACGGAAGACTTGGCGACTTCTTCATTCAGGATCGGCTCCTGGGAAGACTGGATCGACGTGATCAGGCTGGCTACTTCCGGGTCGGGAGTTACACTCGCAGCCGCTTTCTCATCCAGGGTGTAGGCTTCTTTTTTGGTTACATCGCCTTTGTCGACCCACAGATCGATCACGCCCAGATGCTCACCATATTCACCGGTGCTGGCGATCAGCGTATTATTTTCCATCTGACCGTTTTCCAGCAGGGTGTGGCTGTGACCATCGATGAATACATCAATGCCAGGTACCGCTTTGACAATATCGATACTTGTCTGCTCGGTGGACTGGTCCATACCGATATGACCCATCGCTACGATCACATCAACTTTACCCTGCAGCTCGGCGACCATTTTGCGGGCAGCTTCGGTAGGATCAGTAAAGTTAACATTAGTTACGTTATTCGGATTCGTTTTGTAGGCGGTTTCCGGTGTGGTCAGACCGAAGAAACCGATTTTTACGCCATTAACTTCACGAATAATATAAGGCTCGAAAGGCGCTGTTCCGGTGTCCTTTTGGGTGAGGTTGGCGGAGATGAACGGGAAGTTGGCCATTTTAGACAGTTCCAACAGACGCTCATACCCGTAATCGAATTCATGGTTACCCGGTGTCAGGGCAGCAAAGCCCATCTCGTTCATGACTTTGATAATACTCTCGCCGCGCACAAGTGTAGCGAATGAAGTACCGTGTACTGCATCCCCATCATCAAGCAGCAGAGTATTCGGATTCGCTTGACGATACAGATCGGCGAGTCCGGCAATTTTGGCGAGACCCATCGAAGGTGTCTCTTCCAAGGCATGGGCATGAACGTCGTTCGTATGTAAAAGAGTGATATGCGTACCTGTTCCCGCATCCTGCTCCGCTTGCTGTCTGATGCCTTCCACTGTGAGAGCGGATGGAGCAGCAGCATTGACCAGACTGGACATGTTCAGAGTGAACATTGCTGACACAGCCAGGCTGAAAATCATTTTTTTCGTTACCATAAGTATAATATGCCTCCCCTTTTGCTTAGTACCACTTTATTCTAGCAGTATTTTATTAAAAGTGTTACTACCTTTGGTAAGTTTATTTGTTAAAAACATAATAAATTATCATAATTATGAAGATAAATACATAATTAATAATGAATTATTATCTAACTATAAAAATCCTATAGATCAAAATGTTCGACTCTGGAAATGGAAGCGGATACTAAATAACATATATCCTCATAAATGCATCAAAAAGACGAATATGTATCGAAAACTGTCGTTTGATGTTAGTTATTAAAATAAAAAAGAGGATTATTGTAAAAATTCATTGCCAAACACGACATCATAATGTAAATTAAATTCATCCTGTGGTCAATTCCAATTCCTTCTATCTATAACAATATACATATAGATAAAAAAGATATTAGGGTATAAATTGGGTTGAACACGATTTCGCCATTCAGAAGGGAGCCAATGCTTGTGAGAAAAAGTTGGACAATGATGGTTACACTGGTTTTATCGTTTGTACTGATCCTGTCCGGGTGCAGCGGCAATAATGATTCTGCAGCACCGGCTGCTTCCGAGTCAGGTGGAGAAGCAGCTGGCGGTGGCACTCTCATCGTAGGCCGCGGCGGCGATTCGGCTGCACTGGATCCATCGATCGTAACGGATGGGGAGTCTCTCAAGATTGCCCAGCAGGTTTTTGATCCTTTGCTTGCTTACAAATCAGGCACGACTGAAGTGGAGCCTGCCCTCGCAGAGAGCTGGACCATTTCCGATGACGGCCTGACTTACACATTCAAGCTGCGCCAGGGTGTAAAATTCCATGATGGCACTGATTTCAATGCCGATGCGGTTGTATTCAATTTTAATCGCTGGAACGATCCGAACAGCGAATTCAAGTTCGAAGGTGATTCTTTCGACTATTATGATTCCATGTTCGGTCCCGAAGAAGCCCGCGTCATCAAAAGTGTAAAAGCGGTAGATGCTTCTACTGTGGAATTCCAACTGAACCAACCTCAAGCTCCTTTCCTGCAAAATCTGGCTATGCCTCCATTCTCCATTGCCAGTCCTGCCGCTGTTGAAAAAGAAAAAGAAAACTTCAAATCGAATCCTGTAGGCACCGGCCCGTTCGTATTCAAGGAATGGAAGCGCAGCGACTCGATCACACTCGATAAAAACCCGAACTACTGGCAGAAGGGTCTGCCGAAGGTTGATCAGGTGATTGTCCGTTCCATTCCGGATAACACTGCCCGCTTCAATGCACTGCAAAACGGTGAGATCGACCTGATGGAAGATCTGAGCCCTGACAATCTGGCGACGCTGGAAAGCAACCCGGATCTGCAGAAGTTCAACCGCCCACCTTTCAACGTAGCCTATCTGGGCTTCAATACAACCAAAAAACCATTTGACGATCCAAAAGTGCGTGTGGCATTAAACCATGCCGTTGATAAAAAAGGTATTATTGACGCATTCTTTGCCGGCCAGGCAGAACCAGCCGTTAACCCGATCCCGCCAACCCTGTGGGGCTATAACAAAGAGATCGAAGATTATCCATTTGACCTTGCCAAAGCGAAGCAGCTGCTGGCAGATGCCGGTTATCCAAATGGAATCGATCAGGAACTGACTTTCTACGCGATGCCGGTGTCTCGTCCGTATATGCCGGATGGACGCAAAGTGGCTGAAGTCATTCAAGCCAGTTTTGCCCAAATCGGTGTGAAAGTATCGATCCAGTCTCCGGAGTGGGCGACCTATCTGGATGATCTGAGCAAAGGGGAAAAAGACGATCTGTTCATCATCGGCTGGACCGGTGATAATGGTGACCCGGATAACTTCTTCTACCCGCTGCTCGACAAAGACTCCATCGGTGGCAATAACTACAGCCAGTATGTCAGCGAGCCGTTGCACAAATTACTGGTACAGGCACAGCAGGAGACCGATCAGGATGCACGTGCCAAGTTGTACGAACAGGCTCAGGTCATTATTAAGGAAGATGCACCATGGGTACCGCTTGTCCATTCCACGCCGCTGCTGGCCGCAACTTCCAAACTGAAAGGCTATACGCCTTCACCAACAGGTTCGGAGCCGTATGCGGACATTTATATGGAACAGTAATGCGTAAATAAGCAGACAGAATCAATACAGTTGAAATGGCATGCTGCCGATTTTGCAGTCATGTCATTTCACTGTACAAATGAACGTATGGCAGGTGATGAACGCATGGGTTCCTATATTACAAAACGTCTGCTCGTACTGATCCCGGTACTGTTGGGCATGACGCTGATTGTATTTTCGATTATACATGCCATTCCCGGTGACCCGGCGGATACCATCCTCGGAGACAAGGCGACCGAGCAATCCAAGCAGGCACTGCGTGAACAGCTGGGACTGGACCGGCCATGGCTGGAACAGTACTTTGCCTATCTCGGTGATCTGCTGACGGGGGATCTGGGCAATTCCATCCGCACCCGTGAGCCGATTGCAGAGGAGATTGGCCCTTATCTGGCGGCTACCATGGAACTGACGGTGGCGAGTATGCTGTTTGCTATCGTTATTGGAGTAAATGCAGGGATTGTGAGTGCATGGAAGCGTAATTCCTGGTTTGACTACATTTGTATGCTGATCGCACTGGTCGGGGTATCGATGCCGATTTTCTGGCTGGGATTAATGGAGCAGTGGATTTTTGCAAACGAACTGCGCTGGCTGCCTTCGATCGGAAGGATGAATCAGCGTGATCCGATGGAGTCGATTACCGGATTCTATGTATTTGATGCCATGATCTCGGGGCAGTGGTCCCAGCTGTGGACAGTAATGAAGCATCTGATTCTTCCATCGATTGCGCTCGGTACGATTCCGATGGCCGTTATTGCACGGATGACCCGCTCTAGTATGCTGGAAGTGATGCAGTCCGATTATATCCGCACAGCCAAAGCCAAAGGCATCTCCAAATTCCTGGTCATTTACAAGCATGGGCTCAAAAATGCCTTTATCCCCGTGCTGACCGTTATCGGTATTCAGACAGGAGCGCTGCTCGGCGGTGCAGTGTTGACCGAGACGATCTTCGCCTGGCCAGGCGTAGGACGATACATTTATGAAGCGATCAGCAACCGCGATTATCCGGTTATCCAATCGGGAATCCTGATTATTGCGGTCATGTTCGTGATTATCAATCTGCTGGTGGATCTGCTTTATGCATTATTTGATCCGCGCATCCAGTACAAGTAAGAGGTGAGAATATGACACAGGCATCACTGGATACGGGATCGGGAGCGCAGCTCAAGGAAATCAAATCAGGACCATGGCGGGATGGCATTCGCCTGTTTATGCGCAACAAGACAGCGGTAGTCGGACTGGTCATTGTACTTTTTTTCGTCCTGCTGGCGTTGCTGGCACCGCTGATTACGCCGTATGATTATACCGCTCAGGTACTGTCGGAGCGGCTGCAGTCGCCATCGGCTGAGCATTGGTTCGGGACGGATGATCTGGGACGGGATATTTTCACAAGAACGATCTACGGAGCACGCATTTCGCTCTGGGTCGGTCTGCTGTCTGTCGTCGGTTCGATTATTATCGGTACATTGCTGGGGCTGCTGGCCGGATTTTACGGCAAATGGATTGACATGATCATTTCCCGGTTCTTCGATATTCTACTCGCTTTCCCGGGAATTCTGTTGGCGATTGCGATCGTCGCTATTCTGGGGCCATCGCTGCAGAATGCGCTGTATGCGATTGCGATTGTGAACATACCGACCTATGGACGGCTGGTTCGTGCACGTGTTCTATCGCTTCGCCAGGAAGAATTCGTCACAGCAGCGCGGGCAATTGGAGTCGGCGATTCACGGATTCTGCTGAAGCATATTTTGCCAAACAGCCTGACGCCGATCATTGTACAGGGAACCCTCGGTGTGGCCACGGCGATTATCGAAGCTGCCGGACTTGGATTCCTCGGACTGGGTGCTCAACCGCCTGATCCGGAGTGGGGGAAAATGCTGTCGGATTCCCGTCAATTTATCCAAACCGCGCCATGGACCGTTATCTTCCCGGGTCTTTGCATTTTGCTGACATCGCTCGGGTTTAACCTGATGGGGGATGGGCTGCGCGATACCTTCGATCCGAAGCTCAAAAATCAGTAATCGTAACCTTATAGGAAAGAATACACCAATCCGGATCATCAGGTCCGGATTTTTTCTTCTATATATAGGGCTATAAAATGAAGTGCAGCACAGCAGCCGAAAAAGGTTAAATAAAAGCGTAAGAGAATACGTACCATAATCGCACAAATAGGATATCCTTCCCTATAAGCTGAAAAATGTGTATAATCACTCCAATCCGCACGTTACAGGATGCAGAAAATATAGGAGAACATGATATGGATAAATTTGCAGAACTAAAATCATTGCGTGAACATCGTCAATACGAGGAAGACAAACATGAAGCTTCCCGTGAAGCATACGAGCGGGACTATTCCCGGCTGATTCATTCCCCGACATTCCGTCGGCTGCAGGGCAAATCCCAGGTATTCGGAGCAGGCACCGGCGATTATTATCGCACACGGCTGACCCATTCCCTGGAAGTGGCCCAGATTGCCAGACAGGCAGCCAAAAGTCTGCTTAGTCGTTACCCGGAGATTGATGAACAGCGGGCAGACAATCCCGGTCTGATTATCCATCCCGAAGTGGTGGAGTGCGCTTCAATTGCCCATGATTTCGGACACCCGCCATTTGGACACAAAGGCGAAGAAGTACTCGCTCATATTCTGGAAGACTGGATCGAGCAGAAGACCGCCGAAGCACTGCAGGGCAAAGTGGTCACCGAAGAAGAGCGGGAACAGATCCATCTGCAGATCCGTGAGAAATACGAGCATTTCGAAGGCAATGCGCATAATTTCCGGTTGATCATGTTCCTGGAGAAAAGGGAAAATCTGGACGGGTTGAATCTGTGTGATGCCGTACTGCTCGGTATTAACAAATATCCATATTCCGGTATGGTCAACAAAAAAGGATTGTATCAGCGCGAATGGCAGTATATTCGCCAGATTCGCCAGGCATGGGGAATTCCTGACGGCAAGACCACGCTGGAAGCGCAGCTGATGGATCTGTGCGATGATATCGCCTATTCGGCGCATGATCTGGAAGATGGCATCAAGGCAGGCAAGATAGAGGTGCATGAACACTTCATGCATGATCCTCATATTCGCCACCTGATTATGGAGAAGATTACGACTCTGGAAGATCGTTTCTGGAGAGGGTGGAACAATCAGCAGATCGAAGCCAAAGTCGATGAGGTGCTGAATACGTATCTGCGGGTATGGCGGGAGAAGCTGCCGACATGCGGACTGGATTACTCGCGTACCCGTCGCGAGGTCAAAGCGTACTGGGTGAACCATTTTGTCAGCCAGCTGGGCGTGATCGAAGATAAGGATTGGAAAAAGGTCACCTTCGTCTATGATAACAGGGAAGACGAGGATATGCTGCGTACGGTGAGTGTACTCAAAAGTTTTGCCTGGGTGACCATGATTCGTGATCTGCGGGTACAGCGTCTGCAAAAGCGCAGCGAATGGATTATCCGCCGTCTGTGGAAAGCCTTTGTCGACCAGGAGACGTCCATGGCAATCATGCCGCCGGATTGGCTGCAGCGGTTTGAACATGATCAGGCCAGTCCCGAGCCGGTATGGACATGGGAACGCATGATTATTGATTATATCGCCGGCATGACCGACGCATTTGCCGAGAAAATCTATAATGAATTGTACGGACTCAAAGTCGGCTCCATCTACGATGTAGACTGATCACTATACATTGTCGGAAATACGACTTGATGATCCCCGACCGTGTATAACTGTAAAAGGGCCTGAACCTGCGGCTGTAACAGGGAAATTCGCTGGGGATTCAGCAGATTCCAAACGACTTTCTACTATTATAATGTATGCATACAAATGAACATTCTACACCCGAAACATACAGCTGCAATCTATCGCAAAATGAATAGAGGAGGGTGCATCCATGACTTACGAGAAGATACCTCTTGGCATACTGGATATGTCACCTGTACTGGAAGGCGCCTCGGTAGAAGCAGCGCTGGAACGTTCGGTGCAGCTGGCGATCATGGCGGAGAATTCCGGTTACCACCGCTTTTGGCTATCCGAGCATCATGATATGGCACAGCTGGCCTGTACGGCTCCCGAAATTCTGCTGGCTCATATCGGTTCACGCACTTCATCGATTCGTCTCGGAGCCGGAGCCGTGCTGCTGCCTCATTACCGCCCGATGAAAGTAGCCGAGACGTTTCGCATGCTGGGAGCCTTGTATCCCGGGCGTATTGATCTGGGAATCGGACGCGCTCCGGGCGGTTCTGCTCATGCGGCGATTGCACTCAGTGGCAACTATTTATCCCATGTGGCACAGATGCCCGAGCTGGTGAAGGACCTGCGTAGTCTTCTGCAGGACGAATACAGGGTAGAAGATACACAGGTGCTGGCACGTCCCCAGCCTGTCTATCCTCTGGAATGCTGGATGCTCGGTACCAACCGTAAAAGTGCCGCTCTGGCAGCGAAAAATGGAACAGGATATGTATTCGGCTATTTTATGAGTGGAAGCGATGGGCTGGCTGCAATTCAGCAGTACCGGGACAATTTTCAACCTTCACGTCTGCATCCGCAGCCCAGAGTCATTCTGGCTGTGCGTGTCATTGCCGGCCATACCGACCGGGAAGCCGAACGGTTATATGAGCGTTGGAAAAGTTCACCGGCAGGAATTGCTTCCATTGGTGAAGAGATTCCTCCGCCGCTCGTAGGTGGCAAAGAGTCCATCTGGCAGCAATTTCAAGAAGTGTGCCTAAAATATAGGGCAGACGAACTATTGTTGATTTGCCCGCTGAATCGTTACCAGGAGCGCATTAACGTCTATGAATCGATTGTCTCATGGACACCGTCATCCGGCTGATTTTCGATGTCGAAAAATTGAAAAAAACATATTTATTACATGTAATGATTGAATATACAGTTCAATTTAACTATAAAATCGGGAATTATCCTGATTTACAAACGAAAAAGAGGCGATTCGTGAAGGAAGAGTCGCCTCTTTTTTCTATACATCAATCTCTACATATGCACACTAGAATTAGTATTGTCTGCTATAATCCACCAGATTAACCGGCAGCGTCTGACCGCCTTGATAGGCCTTGAGATTTTCGACGAAAATATCGATAACACGGTCGGTATAATGCTCATTGCTGCCTGCAATATGCGGCGTAATGATCACCTGTTCCATGTCCCAGAGCGGATGATCTTCCGGCAGCGGCTCAGGGTCAAAAACGTCCAGTCCCGCTCCGGCAATCCGGCTGGATTGAAGAGCATCGACGAGCGCATCCGTGTCCACAGTCGGCCCTCGGCCTACATTAATAAATATGCTGTTATCCTTCATTACTGCAAAGCGGCCCTTATTGAACAGCTTTTCGGTCTCGCCGGTAAGCGGAAGAATATTAACGATATAATCTCCTTCACCCAGCGCTTCATCCAGCTCATCCATCTTATACATCCGGTCGATGCCTTCCTGTTCCTTGCCTGACCGTCTTACACCGATTGTCCGCATGCCAAATGCTTTGGCCAGCTGGGCGGTTCCTGCTCCGATATTGCCGACACCAACGATAACGATCGTCTTACCATGCAATTCGGTAAAGTTACCGCTCTCGTCCCAGGAATGTTTTTCCTGATTGCGAACAGCCCGGTGCAGATTGCGTGAAAATGCAAGCATGTAGGCAAAAATCTGCTCCGAGATCGGGATCGTATGCACGCCGTTCGCGCTGGTGAGCAGTACGTGCTTTTGTTCCAGCTGCTTCATCGGCATTTTATCCACACCTGCCGACCAGGTCTGTATCCATTTTACCGGACACTGATCCGACAAAATAAAATCCTGAAGTTTGCGCGACCATCCGAGAATGACTTCGGCATCCGCCAATACGGAGTGATCCGCTTCACGAACCGGAACAGTCACGATTTCATAAGAGGATGCAGCTTGCTGTATTTTCTGTTGCTGTGACTCGCTGAGATGCTGAAGAACCACGATCTTGGACATAAATGTACCTCCCCGGTTAATGAATAATGATAATGAATAATAATGTACGTATCTTCCAAATGATAACAAATTAACGCTTGCAGACCAAATGACTTCCATCAGGACAAACCTTACTTTACGATATTACCTGCCCTGAGCAGCATCGAATCCGCAGTGTAATTTCCGCCAATAGTTTTGCACTGTTTTGAAGATTAGTGTATACTGGTTGAGATCGTTCGGAACAGGTGTTCGTAAATAATCATACTTTGATTTATGATGAATGTACTTCAAGCATATGATCCAAATAGAATGACAGGTGAAAGGGAGTGTAAGGATGGGGACTCAGACAGGACAGGAACGTGTATTTGCCGCTTTGCAGATTAAAGGTGAAGCAGCCCCTACATTGGCGGCATGGAGCCGGCAAGCGCAGGAACGGTATTCTTTTCGCCGCTGGACCTACGCTGATGATCTGCATATTACACTTCAGTTTTTTGGTGATGTGGATGTGGACCGACTGCCGCAGCTGAGTGCTGCGTTGCAGCAGGCTGCAGCTGTTGTACCGCCATTTCAACTTCAGCTGGGCGGAGCCGGAGTGTTCGGCAATCCATCAGCGCCGCGTGTATTGTGGATTGAACCGCAGGGAGAGACGGACAGCCTGCATCATCTGCAGGCTGAAGTGCAGCAGATGTGCATACCGCTGGGGTTTACACCCGAGCAGCGTCCCTATCATCCGCATCTGACAGTAGCCCGCAAATATAACGGCAGCGCCCCGTTTGCCGAACTGACGCCGGAAGACTACCCATCGCCGGATAGCTGGCTCGTCGATGAAATGGTACTGTACCGGACATGTCTCGGGCAGCAGCCGATGTATGAGATTGCAGGCACATTTCCACTATCCGGCAGATGACCAAGCCTAAAATGGCGATTTTGTCAATTTGACAAAAGTAAACAAGTTATAATAATATACTTGCTGCTGCAATCCGGCGGCATTTTATAGGGGAACAGCATGATCATCATGCTCAAATAAGTATTGAATTCCGGAAAATCCGGAGATTCAAATTCAAGTTGGCATTGCTCCGCATCACCGGAGAGAAAATAACGCTGTGAAACTGAATGTGATTCAAAATTTGAATGTTGGTGTATTCAAATGGAAGGTCAAAAAGGTTACATAGGGTTAGGAGTATGCTAACAGTACTGGAGGAAGAAAATGGATTTTATTAGACGCAATCAGTGGATTACGCCTTTACTCGGCGTGCTTTTTATATTCGTTATGTCCCTCCCTTTCTGGATGGATTCCAAAATGACGAGCCAACAATCCTTTACTGAGCTGCCTGCATGGGGTGCGCAGCCGGCAGGTTCAGTTTCTCATGCCCAGAATGTCAGGACCGACACGGCATTTATGACATGGAACCATAATCATACCCAAAAGCTGATTTATCAGGTCAAGGCAGAAGAAGCTGCAGCACTCAAAGCGGAACAGCACAAGAAAAAAGCTGCACAACTCAAGGCGAACACCGCTACAGCCAAGGCAAAAGCAATGCCGGCGGCAGTGACGGCAAGTTCGTCCATTAGTGATTCCACCCCAACCCACTTATACTTTACTCGGACAAAGCTGCTTAGCCAGAGCAACAAATCTCAGGCTACCTGGACCTACGCATTGTCTGATAAAGAGCAGCTCCTGCTTGAACGTATCGTTATGGCAGAAGCTGAAGGCGAACCGTACGAAGGCAAAGTGGCAGTTGCCAATGTTGTCTTAAACCGGCTGCGGTCCGCTAATTTCCCCGACACGATTAAAGATGTAATCTATCAGAGATATCAATTTTCCCCGGTAACCAACGGCAGATTCGAGCGTGTGACACCTAACGCCGATTCGGTAAAAGCAGTGCATGAAGCGCTGGAAGGCCGCAAGGAAGTTCCGGATAATACGTATTATTTTGTGTCGCTTTCCCTGGCGACTGATTTTGATATTCCCAATACCCGAACCAAAGTGGAGCAAATTGGTCACCATACGTTTTATAAATAAGCTGCCGATTCCTGGAGCTTGTTCCGTTCTGCCCTGCAGAGTTACACATCTGCGATCGATGGTGGTACAATAAACGGTGGAAAATCAATTCAATCCCGGAGGTGCTTCATCCATGAAAATCACATATTACGGTCAATCCTGTCTGCTGGTCGAAGAAGGCGGCAAAAAGGTTATTATCGACCCATTCCTGTCCGGCAATCCGCAAGTCAATATTGATCTCAAAGACATCCAGGTGGATGCGGTTATTTTGACACATGGTCACGCTGATCATTATGGTGACACGGTGGAGATTGCCCAGAATAATAATTGTCCGGTGATTGCAATCGTTGAACTGGCGCAGTATGCAGCCGGCAAGGGAGCGCCTGAAGTGGTAGGTATGAACCTTGGTGGTGCCAAACAGTTTGACGGCTTCAAAGTCAAATTCACACTCGCATTCCATACGTCCTCTATCCAGGATGGCGATCAGGTCGTCTATCTCGGCGAACCAGCGGGGATCCTGCTGACGATGGGTGGCAAGACGCTGTACCATGCAGGCGATACAGCACTGTTCGGAGATATGAAGCTGATCGGGGAATTGAACAAAATTGACGCAGCTGCCCTGCCTATCGGTGACTTTTATACGATGGGTCCGGAAGATGCACTGCTGGCTGCAGAGTGGGTCAAAGCAGGCCATGTCATTCCTGTGCATTACAATACCTTCCCGGCGATTGAGCAGGATGGAGATGCTTTTGTCGCTGCACTGCAAAAGAAAGGGCTGCAAGGCTCTGTTCTTCAGGTCGGCGAGAGTGTAGACATTTGATGAATCCGTCGGTGAACGGATTTTGGAATTCATAGAGCAGCAGCAAGGAACAGATTAACTGGATCAATCCATATGCAGCATCAGGCAATACAAAAACGCACAGCCCTATCCAACGGGGCTGTGCGTTTTTGTCTGTTGACGGATCAACTAGCCAGTTCCCTCTGTCTCTGCATCATAAATCTGACGGGGAACCGCAAAAGAACTGCTGTAAAAGACGGACTTTCAATACTCTCTGCTAAACTGAATATAATATTAACTATAATGTATGATTATACAGCAGAATTTATTGTACTGCGTTATCACACTAATGCTTTGACGCAAAATAATAATTTATCGGATATATAAAAAGTTTGAATTGCTATGATGTGAGCTCAGTGTTAAAATGTATAAAACCCATTAGGTTACAACAATATCACATACGCTGAGTAAGTCGCTTGCATCCATAAGTGGATAATTATTCTTCCGCTGTTTCTTCTGAACCTTATATTCAAATAGGCTGCTTCCATTACATTCGAATCTGCAGAGATGTATATCCCAATGAATGGAGAGAGCAGTCTGTTTTGTATACCCTATCCTTTAGCAGCATTCTTCTTCGTATGGCCGTCCTCTGGCTCGTCTTCTGACATTTCACTTCATAATAGAAAGGTTGCGTATTATGAACATTACAGGTTTACCTCCGAAGCAGGGTCTATATGATCCGCAGTTTGAAAAAGATGCCTGCGGTATGGGATTTACCGCGCATATCAAAGGAATACCTAGTCACCAGATTGTTAGTCAGGCACTCACGATGCTCGAAAATATGGAGCACCGCGGCGGTCAGGGCAGTGAACCGAATTCCGGTGACGGAGCCGGTATTATGGTACAGATCCCGCATCGTTTTTTTGTTAGGGAAGCACAGACCAATGGTTTTGAACTGCCCGCAAAAGGTCAGTACGGTGTAGCGATTGTGTTCCTGTCCCGTGATGAAGAGCTGCGCAGCTGTCATGAAGCTGTGCTGAAAAGCATTATCGAGCAGGAAGGCCAGGTGTATCTTGGAGCACGTACCGTTCCGACAGATGACAGCACGCTCGGCAAATCGGCCAAGGATGCCAAGCCGGTCGTACGCCAGTTCTTTATCGGACGCAGTGAAGCATTGCAAAGTCAGGATGAACTGGCATTTGAACGCAAACTGTATGTCATTCGCCGTCTGGCCGAGCGTCATATCCGTTATGCGGAAGAAGCAGGCGGAGAGACATTCTACATTCCGAGTCTGTCCTGCCGCAAGGTGGTCTACAAGGGAATGCTGACGACGGCGCAGGTAGGAGATTTCTATCTGGATCTGCGTGATGAAGAGTTCGAATCGGCCATGGCGCTTGTTCACTCCCGTTTCAGTACCAACACATTCCCGAGCTGGGATCGTGCCCATCCGTATCGCTTTATGATCCACAATGGTGAGATCAATACGATGCGCGGTAATGTGAACTGGATGCATGCCCGTCAATCGCTGTTTGAGAGCGAAGTGTTCGGTGAGGATATCGACAAGATCCGTCCGGTCATTAACCCGGATGGTTCGGATACGGCGATGTTTGATAACACGCTGGAGTTCCTGTATCTGAACGGTCGTTCCCTGCCACATGTAGCGATGATGATGGTACCGGAGCCATGGAGCAACCATGACACCATGGATGAGAAGAAGAAGGCGTTTTACCAGTATCATAGCTGTCTGATGGAGCCGTGGGACGGACCTGCCGCTATGGCATTTACCGATGGCATTCAGATTGGTGCGATGCTTGACCGTAACGGTCTGCGCCCGGCACGTTATTATGTAACCAAGGATGACCGGATTATTCTGTCTTCTGAAGTTGGTGTACTGGATATACCGGCAGAGGACATTTTATACAAAGACCGTCTGCGTCCAGGACGGATGCTGCTGATCGACACGCAGGAAGGCCGTATTATTTCCGACGAGGAAATCAAGGAAAAGATCGCTTCCGAGCAGCCGTATGCAGAGTGGCTGGAAGAGCATCTCATGAATCTGGATGAAGTTCCGGAAGCACCGGAAGCGATTCAGCCGGATCATGACAATGTACAGCAGCTGCAATTGGCATTTGGTTATACATTTGAAGAGCTGCGCAAAGTTATTGAACCGATGGCAACGACTGGAGCGGAAGCGATTGGCTCGATGGGCTATGATGCACCGCTGGCCGTACTGTCGGATCAGCCGCAGCGATTGTATAACTATTTCAAACAAATGTTTGCCCAGGTTACGAATCCGCCGATCGATGCGATTCGTGAAGAGATCGTGACCTCGACAGCCACCGCGATTGGACCGGAGCGCAACCTGCTCGATCCGCAGCCGGAGAGCTGTCGTCAGATTATTTTGAATACGCCGATTTTGTCCAATGAGGACTTTGCCAAGGTACGTCATGTACGCCGTCCGGGCTTCAAGGCGATGACGATTCCAATCTTCTTTGAGGCGTCCAAAGGCGCCGAAGGACTGCGTGCTGCACTGGTGAACCTGTGCGAAGCGGCAGACCGCGTTATTGCCAAAGGACATAATTTCCTGATTCTGTCCGACCGTGGTACGGACAAGGATAATGCAGCGATTCCGGCTCTGCTGGCAGTGGCCTGTTTGCATCACCATCTGATCCGTCAGGGCACACGTACACGGGTCAGCCTGCTGCTGGAATCCGGCGAGCCGCGTGATGTGCATCATTTTGCACTGCTGCTCGGCTACGGAATCAGTGCGGTCAATCCGTATCTGGCATTCGAAACGATGCAGGATATGATCAAGCAGGGGCTGCTGCGTGGTATTTCCCACGAGAAAGCAGTTAAAAACTATATCAAAGCTGTGACCAAGGGTGTCGTAAAAATCCTGTCCAAAATGGGCATCTCGACGATTCAATCCTATCGCGGCGCACAGATCTTCGAAGCGGTTGGTTTGAAGCAGGACTTTGTGGATCAATACTTCACCTGGACGCCTTCCCGGATTGGCGGGATCGGTCTGGAAGAAGTAGCTCAGGAAGCTCTGTCACAGCATACCCGTGCCTTTACGGACAAAGACGGCAATGACCGTGTGCTGGATTCCGGCGGCGATTATCAGTGGCGCAATGACGGGGAACAGCATCTGTTCAACCCGCAGACGATTCACCTGCTGCAGCATTCCGTACGTACCGGCGATTACAAGCTGTACAAAAAGTATGCTGCCCTGGTGGAAGGCGAGAACGAACAGCGCCTGACCCTGCGCTCCATGCTGCAGTTCAAGCCAAACGGCGCACCGATTCCACTCGAAGAGGTAGAGCCGATCGAATCGATCATGCGGCGCTTCAAGACTGGCGCCATGTCCTTTGGTTCGATCAGCAAGGAAGCGCATGAGAGTCTGGCGATTGCGATGAACCGGATCGGCGGCAAGAGCAATACCGGTGAGGGCGGCGAAGATCCTGCCCGCTTCGTACCGGATGCCAACGGCGATTCCCGCCGCAGTGCGATCAAGCAGGTCGCTTCCGGACGGTTTGGCGTTACGTCCAACTATCTGGTCAATGCCGATGAAATTCAAATCAAAATGGCCCAGGGTGCCAAGCCGGGCGAAGGCGGACAGCTGCCGGGCCGTAAAGTATATCCATGGGTAGCGGAAGTGCGTGGTTCCACGCCGGGCGTAGGTCTGATCTCACCGCCGCCGCACCATGACATTTATTCCATCGAGGATCTGGCCGAACTGATCTATGATCTCAAAAATGCCAATCCTCGTGCAGCCATCAACGTGAAGCTTGTATCCGAAGTCGGTGTCGGCACAATCGCTGCCGGTGTTGCCAAAGGACGTGCAGATATTATCCTTGTCAGCGGTTATGACGGCGGTACAGGTGCTTCTCCGCAGGGTTCGATCCGTCATGCGGGTCTGCCGTGGGAGCTTGGATTGGCCGAGACCCAGCAGACGCTGATTATGAACAATCTGCGCGACCGTGTCGTACTGGAGACCGATGGCAAAATGCTGAGCGGACGCGATCTCGCTGTTGCAGCATTGCTCGGTGCCGAGGAGTATGGATTCTCCACTGCGCCGCTCGTTACGCTCGGCTGTATCATGATGCGTGTCTGTCAGATGGACACCTGTCCGGTCGGCGTAGCGACGCAAAATCCGGAACTGCGCAAGAACTTTACCGGCGATCCGGAGCATGTGGTTAACTTTATGAAGTTTGTCGCAGAGGATCTGCGCGAGATTATGGCTGAGCTGGGTTTCCGTACCGTACAGGAGATGGTAGGCCGTCTGGATTGTCTCGATGCAGCGAACGCGGCAGATCACTGGAAGAAAAAAGGACTGGATCTGTCTGTCCTGCTGCATGAGCCGAAGCTTCCGGAAGGCAGCGAACGCTTCAACGTACAGCAGCAGAATCACCAGCTGGAAGAGACGCTCGATATGCAGCAGCTGCTTCCACTGGCAGCGCCTGCGCTGGAAAATGGCAGCCGTGTACAAGCGGAACTGGCGATTTGTAACGTCAACCGGGCGACCGGAACCATTCTCGGCAGCGAAGTGACCCGTAAATACGGTGCAGCCGGTCTGCCGGAAGATACGATTACCTTTAGCTTCAAAGGCTCAGCAGGTCAGAGCTTTGGTGCATTTGTGCCGAAAGGTATGACGCTCAAGGTTGAAGGAGATTGTAATGACTATGTCGGTAAAGGACTATCGGGGGGTAAGATCATCGTGAAGCCGGATGCCCGGGCTACCTTTGCCGCCGAAGAAAATATCATTATCGGTAATACCGCGCTGTATGGAGCCACAAGCGGTGAAGCATATATTAACGGAATTGCAGGCGAACGGTTTGCCGTTCGGAACTCCGGTGCCAATATCGTTGTTGAAGGCACAGGCGATCATGGCTGTGAATATATGACCGGGGGACGTGTCGTTGTACTCGGTACAACCGGCCGTAACTTTGCCGCAGGTATGTCCGGCGGTGTCGCCTATGTACTCGATCCGAGTCACGACTTTGTCGGCCGCTGCAATCTGGAGATGGTCCTGCTGGAGTCGCTGGAGGAACCGGAAGAACTCGAAGAAGTGCGTGCACTGATCGAGCGTCATGTTCAATATACCGGCAGCCAGGCAGGACAACGGGTACTGGAAGATTGGGAACATCAATCCCAGGATTTCGTTCGCGTCATTCCAAAAGACTACAAACGGATGACCGAACAAATCCGCAAAGTTCACGAAAGTGGTCTGACCGGCGAAGCGGCACTGCTCGCTGCCTTTGAAGCCAATATGCGTGAACTGGCCCGTTCCGGTGCGTAGTCTGCTTGCAGGTCTCATGATGCTGCTGGCTATCTTTGATATTATGGAATAGTGCATGTGGAACAGCAGCGTTTAATATAACCTTTATCATTAACAAGTAACCCGTATAATCTACCGGGAGTGTCCGGATGGTCCGTCTTTGTAAGCCGCAGGTTTACGATTGGACCGTCCCATGCTTCCGGCAGGTTGGCGGGTTCTTTTTTTATTGTCAGGGCAGTGTTACAATGATAACGCCTGACGCCGGAGTCCTCAGGAACAGTGCATCAGGTGCAACCATACATAGGAACCAGAATAGCAGAGGCCAACGAGCATCACACAACAAACAGAAAAACGAAAACGACAAGCAGCAAGCAGGCAGAAATAGCTAGCCTACTATCAACCAATCTACCGAAAGAAAGGAGCTTCATAATTATGGATAAGCTCTCAACAAATGATCCATCCGGTACACCGACATCTCCGGGATCAGCGACGCCTTCGCAATCGCCTTCGTCCCCGGCAATGCCAGCCAGCGATAATACCCGGCTGGATGCCGTACTGCCGGCAGGCAGCGATCTGCCGGTCGTGCAGTTCCGCGGAGTGACCAAGAAAATCGGCTCCAAGACCATTATTGATAATCTGACGCTGGATGTGCCAAGAGGACGGGTATTCGGTTTTCTCGGCCCCAACGGTTCAGGCAAGACGACCACGATCCGCATGCTGGTCGGTCTGATGTCGATCACCTCGGGCGATATTCTGATCGAAGGCCAGAATATTCGTACCCATTTTGAGGAAGCGATCGCCAAGGTTGGTGCCATTGTAGAAAATCCGGAAATGTACAAATACATGAGCGGCTATCAGAATCTGATGCAGTATGCCCGTATGTCACCGGGCGTCGACAAGCAGCGGATCAGCGAAGTGGTTCAGTTTGTCGGTCTCGGTAATAGGATCTATGACAAGGTCAGCACCTATTCTCTCGGAATGCGTCAGCGTCTTGGTGTTGCACAGGCGCTGCTGCATCGTCCGCGTCTGCTCGTACTCGATGAACCGACCAACGGACTGGATCCGCAGGGAATCCGTGAGTTGCGCGATTACTTACGCGCACTCAGCCGGGAGGAAGGCACGACCGTCTTTGTCTCCAGTCATCTGCTGTCCGAAATGGAGCTGATGTGCGATACCGTCGCTGTCATTAATGGCGGCCGTCTCGTGGATGTGCGTCATCTGGATCATGCTTCTCATCCATCCGCCGCTTCGGCTTCAGCCAAGATGATGGTTCGGTTTGAGACCGATCAGCCGGAGCTGGCTGCACGGATCGGCGGAGGCGGACAGGTGAGCGGCAGCAGCTGGAGTATTGCTGCAGACCGTCAAGAGATCGCCCGGTTGAATGCGCTGCTGGTACAAAACGGCATTGCTGTCTACAGCATTACGCCGATCCGGGAGACGCTGGAAGACCAGTTCCTTGCGATGACGAGAGAGGGGGAGCGTCATGACTGATTTTATGCAATTGATCTGGAATGAGACGCTGAAGATCTATCTGCGGGTATCCACATGGATTTTGCTTATTTTCCTGGTAGTCTTCTCGCCGCTAATGTTGGTGCTGATGAATCTGGGTGACTTCCCGTTTGGCGCTCAGCAGGCAATTGAGCAATCGTTTGCGATGTATTTTCTGGTTATTCTGTTTTCGCTCATTATCGCTTCGGACTCGGTTGCCGGTGAGTTTGCGACCGGAACGATCAAGCTGCTGCTGATTCGTCCATGGCAGCGCTGGAAGATTCTCGCTTCCAAGTTCCTGTCGGTGGCTTTGTTTACACTGGTGCTGACGCTGCTGTTTCTGCTCGTGGTAACAGTGATGGGGTATATTCTGTTCCCGTCGTCTTCATCCAGTCTGTTTGGAGAAGGGGAAAGCAATCTGTTTCTGCTTGTGCTGTACAATTATATCCGCGCGCTGATGCTGGCTGCTTTTGCATTTATGCTGTCTGCGCTGTTCCGTTCGACGGCACTGGCGATTACGTTGGCGATTCTGCTGTATTTTGCAGGGAACATTATTACGCCGCTGCTTCAGGCTTTTCTGCAGCCCAAGGATTACTGGTTTGTCAAAGTATTCCTGCCAGCCAATCTGGATCTGACCCAGTATATGAAAGATCCAAATGGAATGTTTGGAGTTACTTCACTTGGCTGGTCGCTGCTGGTGCTGGCTGTCTACTTTGTGGTCTTTGTGTTGATCGCCTGGTGGTCATTTACGAAGCGTGATGTGCGGGCATAATGGCGGCCGTCTAGACTCAAACTAAATTCTATAATGATAGCGATAAGCATACATCCTTGTACAAGGCGTCCTTTCGGCAGGAAGGGCGTTTTTCCTGTGATTGCAAGAGGTTATGCGCTGTACTTCTGCGAATATATCCTTTCCTGCCCTGCTCCAAATCATCGGACATACCATATGGAATATTTTACAAGGGTACGGATTGAATCAGTTCGGTTATGCTGTGGTTATATGAATAACAGTACAATTGTCGCTAAATAAGTACAGCATTTGATATGATACGATTTGTATACTATTTTTATTTAGCCGGAAAGGAAGCACAGCATGGTCTGGTTGTTTATTTTGTGCATTATTTTTATTTCCCAGATCGGTACGATTCTGGTATTGGAATTCCGTTCGCCGACCAAAGCGGTCGCCTGGATGTTTATTTCTTTTTGTGTTCCCTTTATCGGGTTTGTGGTGTATTACTTTGTGGCACGCAATTACCGCAGCCGCAGAACGATTCGCAAAAAAGGAACGATTATTTTCCGCGAGGTGCGCAGCAGGCTTTGGAAGCAGGCCGCGGTGATTCGCTCAGTCAAAGATATGGGCAATGAGGAATTTCTGGCCCAGGGCCGTCTGTTCTCGCTGCTGTCCCATCTGACCGAGAACCCGATTACCTCGTGCAGCCAGATTGACGTGCTGACCGATGGGAAGGCGACCTTTACAGCGATGCTGCAGGCACTGGAGCAGGCTCAGCATCATATCCACATTCAGTTTTACATTTTCCGGGATGATATGATTGGCCGGGAGTTCACCGAAATCCTTATTCGCAAAGCGCAGTCCGGTGTCAAAGTACGCATGATGTGCGACGGACTGGGCAGCTATCACCTCAAACATACCTTTGTGAAAAAGCTCAAGGCTGCAGGTGTGGAATTCTACTTTTTCCTGCCGCCATTCACCTCTTTTATCCAGCGTGAAGTCAATTACCGCAATCACCGCAAAATTCTGGTGATCGACGGGGAAGTCGGTTTTATCGGCGGGCTGAATATCGGGGATGATTATCTGGGACTGGACCCGAATCTGGGGTACTGGCGGGATACGCATCTGGAAGTCCGCGGAGATACGGTATACTTTTTGCAGATTGTATTTCTGGAGGACTGGGAATTTGCTTCCGGTCAGCGAATCACCGATCCGGTTTATTTCCCGGAGCATCAGTGTGTCGGGCGTGAACGGGCGCTGATCGTGGCGAGTGGACCGGATCGCAACTGGAATGCGATTCAGGAAATGTGCTTCAGTGCACTGGCTGTTGCCAAGCGGCGAATCTGCATTACTACGCCATATTTTATCCCCGATCAGAGTATTTATGCCGCGATCAAGACGGCAGCGGTGAGCGGGGTGCAGGTGGATATTATTATTCCCAAAATATCCGACTCCCAGATTGTGCAGTATGCATCGCTTTCTTATATCGAGGAACTGATGAGGGTTGGCGTACGGATTCACCAGTATGAAAAAGGGTTCGTTCATGCCAAAGTGATGATCATTGATGATCTGCTGGCGTCGGTCGGTACTGCCAATATGGATATGCGCAGCTTTTACAGCAATTTTGAGCTGTCTGCCATTTTGTTTGAACAGGAGACGATTGAGCGTCTGATGCAGGACTTTACCCGCGATCTGCAGGAGAGCAGTCGGATCAATTATCATGAATTTATCCGCCGTTCCCGGGTGCAGAAAACGATGGAGACACTGTCCCGGATGCTGTCACCGCTGCTCTAGGCAGATCTGACTGATACAGGATCAAACAACCTCACAAAAAACAACAGAGCGGCCTAAGCGGCAGCGGAATATGATATAATCTCTGTAACAGCCTGCCTGCCGCAGGAGAATATCCGGCGGCCGGACAGGATTGCTGGCTGTGTCGGCACAAGATTATGGATAGAAAGCGAAATTGGCGTGGACACATTCCCGTCCTTCGCAATGGAGGCAATTATGGCGAATCAGAAGCCACAACAGAATTATGAATACCGGAGCCATAACCTGGAAGAGACGGAGCAGCTGGCAGCCTTTTTGGCGCAGCGCGCGATGCCGGGTACGATGATTACGCTCGATGGGGATCTTGGCGCCGGCAAGACGCATTTTTCCAAGGCGTTTGCCCGTCATCTCGGTGTCCCGGGCATGGTGAACAGCCCTACCTTTACGATTATCAAAGAGTATCAAGGACGCATGCCTTTTTACCATATGGATGTATACCGGATCAGTGAAGCGGAAGCGGCTGACCTGGGGTTGGATGAATACTTTTTCGGTGAAGGCGCGACACTGGTCGAGTGGTCGAGCCGGATTGAGGATCTGCTGCCCGAGGATCGGCTGGCTCTACAGATTACCGTAAATGAAGATGACAGCCGTACGATCGCCTGTACCGGTTACGGGGAACCCTATGCCGGATGGTGCCGGGAGCTAATACAGAATGGAGTCAGTGACAATTGATGAATGAAATGAACAGACAACCGCGCAAGCGGTTTTTGGTTTTGGATACAGCGACTGCGGCGCAGGCCGTAGCCGTGATGGAGGAAGATCGGGTGCTCGCGGCACACAGCAGCGATGCAGACCGTAATCATTCGGTAGGATTGATGAGCAGCATTACGACCCTGCTGGAGCAGACCGGCACTGCGCGTCAGCAGCTGGACGGGATTGCAGTAGGGATTGGACCGGGTTCCTACACAGGTATCCGGATTGCCGTTACCACCGCCAAGACACTGGCCTGGGCACTCAAACTGCCGGTTGCCGGATTCTCCAGCCTGGCAGCACTCGCGCTGAGCGGTTACCATGCAGGTTCTGCAGCTGCAGGCAGTGATACTGTGCAGACGCTGGACGATACGAAGCAGCAGGATACATTTGCAATGACGGCTACCACGCTGGACTGGATCATTCCACTGATCGATGCACGTCGTGCGCAGGTCTATACCGGACTGTTCCGGATGAGTGCATCCGAGCAGCTGCCGCAGCAGATGCAGGATGACCGGATTATTCTGATGGAAGAGTGGATGCAGCGGATTGGTGAATATTATGAATCCCTGCCGGACGATCAACGCCCACAGCGCATTCTGATCGTTGGAGAGACCACCAACCACATTGAACGCGCAGAGCAGCTGCGTACCATTGTGGGAGAACGCCTGTATGTCCGCTGCTGTGTACTCGAAGCGCAGCAGGCCGGACAGGTAGGCGCAGCACGTCTGCTGGCCGGACAGCATGATCCGGTGCATACCCTGTTACCCAATTACACGCAGCTGTCGGAGGCGGAAGCCAATCTGCTGCGTCATTCCTAAAGAAAGGAAGTGCAGCTGTGGAATCACTATTCAGCCCTGGTGAGGAGCAAACGGCTCTTCGCAGGATGACGATTGAGGATCTTACGGAAATTATGGAAATTGAGCATGAGGCATTCACCCTTCCCTGGACCGAGGAAGCATTCCGCAATGAGCTGACGATGAATCATTTTGCCCGGTATCTGGTCATTGAGCTGGATGATCATATCGTAGGCTATGCAGGCATGTGGACGATTATGGATGAAGCCCATGTTACCAATATAGCGATCCGGGAAACGTATCGCGGGCGCAAACTGGGGCAGACGCTGCTGCTCCGGCTGATGGACTGGGCTGTCGAGTTGGGCATGGTGCGGATGACCCTGGAGGTGCGGGTAACCAATGATCCGGCACAGCGTCTGTACCGCAAGCTGGGCTTCACCGATGCAGGCGTACGCAAAGGTTATTACTCGGACAACAACGAAGATGCACTTATTATGTGGTGTGAGCTTCCCAAGCAGAGAGAGTACGGAAATATGGAAGGAAGCGTGGATAATTCATGATAGAGCAGGAACACCAGCAGCAGGTGTGCAACATTCTGGCGGTCGAGACGAGCTGTGATGAGACCTCGGTCGCTATTGTACAGAACGGTAAAAAAGTACTGTCCAATCTGGTATCCAGCCAGATCGAGACACATAAAGCATTTGGCGGTGTCGTACCGGAAGTCGCTTCCCGCAAGCATGTGGAAAGCATTACCCTGATGATTGAAGAGGCGATCGACGAATCCGGATTGTCACTGGAAGATATCTCGGCAGTCGCCGTTACCGAGGGTCCGGGGCTTGTCGGTGCACTGCTTGTCGGCATTATGGCAGCCAAAAGTCTGGCTTTTGCACTGGACAAACCGCTGATCGGTACCCATCATATTGCCGGTCATATTTATGCGAATAATCTGGTGGCGGATATACAGTATCCGTCTTTGGCCCTGGTCGTATCCGGCGGACATACCGAGCTGGTACTGCTGGAGCGTGAAGGCCAGTTCAAGCTGATTGGCAGCACCCGCGATGATGCGGTCGGTGAAGCGTATGACAAGGTCGCACGCGCCCTTGGATTTCCTTATCCGGGCGGTCCTTATGTGGACAATCTGGCGATGGAAGCATCATCTGCAATCGACCTGCCGCGTGCCTGGCTGGAGCCGGGATCGTATGATTTCAGTCTTAGCGGCCTGAAATCAGCGGTGCTGAATGTCGTCAACCAGAAGAAGATGCGCGGCGATGAACCGATGACTGCCGAGATTGCACGCGGATTCCAGGAGTCGGTCGTTGAAGTGCTGGTGGAAAAGGCGATTCGTGCCGTGCGAGCGTACGGCGTACGTCAGCTGCTGCTGTGCGGCGGTGTAGCCGTCAACAAAGGGCTGCGCAAAACACTGACAGAGCGGTGTGCACGTGAGCAAATTGAACTGCTTATCCCGCCGTTTGAATATTGTACCGATAATGCAGCGATGATCGGAGCCGCGGCCTATCTCAAGTGGAAGACCGGGGAATTCTCGGGACTGGACATCAAGGGCGATCCGTCCCTGTCACTGGAAAAATGGTCGGTAGCCGGTTCGCCGCAGATGGGCTGACGATCCAGAGCCTGTCTACATTTACATGATAACTCAAAAAGGCTGTTCCCCGAAGTGGATACACTTGGTGGAAACAGCCTTTTTTACAGGCATAAAGATGGAATATTACTGTCTTATAGCAAATAATGGGTTTTACAATGTACAGCATGAGCTAATCATTCTGTCAAGATGTTAACAAGTTTATCCACATATCCCCTGAAAATTGTGTATAAGATTGGAATATGGCTCTGCATTAACCTTTTCACTAAATTTGAAGCAGGGGATAGAAGATAACCATAATTATCACCAAATCTGTGGACAATGTGCATAACTCGGTGGATAAATATGGATAAAAGTGAAAAGAGCCGATTTATCAGCGAAAACGAATCGAAATCATCCATATTTTTCCGTTGATAACCTCGTCCAACTGTGGATAAACCTGTTTACAAAGTCGGATGGCTCTTTTTACAAAAAAGATAAAGAGTTTTACAAATTCATGGACAGGTATTGACAGCTGCTTATTCAGCCGCGAGGGTTTCCCATTCCTCATAAGCTTCTTCCAGTGCCTGCTGATGCCGGGCGATCTCTTCCTGACGGGACTGCACAGCCTCATAATCCTGATAAACCTCAGGCAGGGTCAACTGCTCTTCCAGCTCGGAGATCCGTTCTTCCCAGCCAGCGATATCGACTTCCAGCTGTTCCAGCCGGCGTTTGCGGTTGCGTTCTTCACGCTTGGCCTGTTTGCCTTCTTCGTAAGAATTGGCAGGTATACCGGCAGCGGCGGCAGTCGACGCATTCTTGGCCTGTACAGCGGCAGCTGCTTCTTCGGCGAGTTCCTTGAGTTCCTGCTTTTTGGCGGTGTAATCATCAAAGTTACCGAGATAAGTCGTCAGTCCATCCGGACGCAGCTCCAGAATACGTTCCGCCATTTTATTGAGGAAATAACGGTCATGGGAAATGAACAGCAGCGTGCCTTCATAATCCATCAGCGCCGACTCCAGTACTTCCTTGCTCATCAGATCGAGATGGTTGGTCGGCTCATCGAGTATAAGTACATTGGCTTCGAGCAGCATCAGTTTGGTGAGAGAGACACGGGCTTTCTCGCCGCCGCTGAGCGCGGATACCTTTTTCAGCACATCCTCACCGCTGAACAGGAAGTTACCGAGTACCGTACGGATTCGCACTTCCTCCAGATGAGGGAAGCTGCCCCATACTTCTTCCAGTACGGTATTGTTCGGATTCAGATGTCCCTGCTCCTGATCGTAGTAACCGATCTTGGTCTTGGCACCCCATTCGATCTTGCCGGCATCCGGAGGGTGATCGCCAATCAGGGATTTGAGCAGTGTCGTCTTGCCGGTACCGTTGGGACCGATCAGTGCGACCATATCGCCCCGCCACAGTTCAAATGAAATCGGCTCGAACAGCCGCTGCTTGTCTTCATAAGACAGTGTCAGATTGTGTACGCGCAGCACGTCCTTGCCGGAGACGACGGAAGCGGTAAAGGAGAAGTTGGCTTTTTTGAGATCACCTTGCGGGCGATCCATCCGGTCCATTTTCTCCAGTGCCCGGCGACGGCTCTGGGCACGTTTGGTCGTGGAGGCGCGAACGATATTTTTCTGGATAAATTCTTCCATCTTGGCAATCTCGTCCTGCTGTTTGTCAAACTGTTTGACTGCCGTCTCGTACTCGGCGGCCTTGATATCGATATAGCGGCTGTAGTTACCGGTGTAGCGCTTGGAACGGTGGCGTTCGATCTCTACGATGCCGGTTACGAGACGGTCGAGGAAGTAACGGTCATGAGAGACGACCAGCAGAGCGCCGGAGTAGGCACGCAGGTAATCTTCCAGCCAGGCGAGCGTGTCCAGATCAAGATGGTTGGTCGGCTCATCCAGCATCAGCAGATCAGGAGCCTGCAGCAGAATGCGGGCAAGTGCGAGCCGGGTCTTCTGTCCGCCGCTGAGAGTGGATACCGGTGTATCCTGCGAGAATTCGGCAAAGCCCATTCCGTGCAGGATGCTGCGGATACGCGTCTCCATCTCATAACCGCCGCGCTCACGGAACCAGTCGGACCGCTGGGCATAACGTTCCAGCAGATCAGCATAGGCTTTCTCGTCGGTCATGCGTTCCGGATCGGCAATCTGCTGTTCCATGGTGCGCAGTTCCTGCTCCGTCTCGATCAGATCGGCATACACCGAACGCATTTCTTCTCCAATCGTGCTGCCGTGATGCAGTCCGCTGTTCTGTGCCAGATAGCCCAGTGTCAGTTCCTTGCTGCGAAATACCTGGCCGCTGTCATAAGACATTTCACCAGCCAGTATTTTGAGCAGAGTGGACTTGCCGGCGCCGTTGACGCCGACCAGACCGATTCGTTCCCTTTCCTCAATTTGCAGGTTAATTCCGTCGAGGATTGGGGTAATGCCGTATAGTTTGGTAATACCGCTTGCCTGTAATAACATCTATGATCATCCTTCCAAGCGTCTGAATTCCAGACGCGAACGTAATATAATTGTAGTCATCAGCTGTACGGCCACAAGCAGGAATATGGTCATTGATTGACCGGGATTGCTGTCTGCCGTCACATGCCGTTTATCATTGTCGTTTATTACTGTAAAGTAAACCTATTTGACCTTCTTAGAGAGGGTAGATCTTCTTCAGGCAGTTTATCATGCCATTTATTGTGCGGGAAAGGTCTGTCTATGTCCGAGACCATCCTATTCAGTGTACATGAAACCGCGTTATTTTGCATGGCTTATTCCTTTTGCGGCGGACGGTTACGATACTGTAAATGATGGAAAGGGAAATTGGTTTTTTGACAGGAAAGTGTTACACTGTCAATATGAGTGACTCAGGCCTACTATCCGGTCAAGCAGCCTGATCTGCAGAAGGAGGTAGTTGATGGATTTTGCTTCTGGGAAATCTCTTTTGCGCAAGCAGCTCAAACAGCGGCGTCTGAATATGGACCCCGCACAGAGAATCAAAGAATCGGCAGAGATTTGCACTGCCGCTGAGTCATATATAGAACGATTACGTACGACAAGCGGCAAGTCCGCTATTACTCTATTCAGCTATCTGGCCTATCGGGATGAGCCGGATACGCTGCCGCTGCTCGATTACTGCTGGCAGCAGGGCGACACGGTACTGGTCCCACGTATTGATCCTCGGCACCAGGGTATTTTTCATTTGCATCGTATCGATTCGATTATGGATGTGGAACCTGGCGCTTACGGGATTCCCGAGCCGGCTGATGGACTGCCGGCCTTTCCGCCGGAGCAGTGGCAGGAGATTGATCTGGTCATTGTGCCAGGACTCGGATATGACCGATATGGCAATCGGATCGGCTATGGTGGCGGGTACTATGACCGATTTATGCACAAGTTAACAGTATCATCCAAACGGCGTCCATTATTGGGGGCTTTTGCTTTTGAAACGCAGATGATGCCTTCCATTCCAATGGAGCCGCATGATTTTCGGATTGATATTTTATTTACAGCTTCGGGCTACCGGCATACGGAGCAGCAGGTCTAGGGAGAGTTGGGATCGAATGAGCAATCAGGAAAATGAACAATACGAAGGGCTGCCGGTATCTGCGGGCAAGCTGACTCATTTTAATGAGCAGGGACGTGCACGTATGGTGGATATCTCCGGCAAGCAGAGCACGGTCAGAAAAGCAGTTGCTGCAACCCGTGTCATCATGAAGCCGGATACACTGGCTGCGATCAAAGCAGGCCAGGTCGGCAAGGGAGATGTACTGGCTGTCGCCCAGGTGGCAGGTATTCAGGCGGCCAAGCGTACGTCGGACTGGATTCCGATGTGTCATCCACTGCCACTGACCGGCATTAATATTACCTTTGAAGATAATGACCAGGATGAGCTGTATATCGAGGTCGAGGTCAAGACCGAGGGCAAAACCGGTGTGGAGATGGAAGCATTGACAGCAGCATCGGCTGTTGCACTTACCGTCTACGATATGTGCAAGGCGCTGCAAAAAGATATGATTATCGGTCCGACGCGTCTGCTGTCCAAAAGCGGAGGCAAAAGCGGTGACTATACGATAGATTCAGAGGCAGCACAAAGAGAGTAGAGTACACAGAACAGGGATTGGCATAGAGATAGGGAGGGTGAGCGTATGGTTTGGAGAACGGCTATTCTCACAGCCAGCGATAAAGGAGCACGCGGAGAGCGTGAAGATACAAGCGCACAGGTCATCCGTGAACTGGTCGAAGAAGAACTGGGCGGCAAGATTGTAGAGTATCGTGTTGTACCGGATGAGCCGGATGAGATTATTGCTGCACTGATTGAAATGACGGAATATTTTAATGCCGACCTGATCCTGACGACTGGTGGAACCGAGCTGGCCCAGCGTGATGTGACACCGGAAGCGACGCGACGTGTGATCCAGCGCGAAGTGCCGGGAATGGCAGAAGCCATGCGGGCTACCGTCATGCAGAAGAATCGTTCAGCCATGCTGTTCCGCGGCATCTGTGGCATTCGCGAACGCAGTCTGATCGTCAATTTGCCGGGCTCGCCCAAAGGCGTGCATGAGCATCTGGCTGCCATTATGGATCAGCTGCCGGAAGCGCTGTTGATGATTACCGGACAATTTAGTCCCAATGATGAACGCTGATCGGTTGCCTATGCTCACTATAGATCAATGCTTTTTCATGATCGCTGCTGGCATGAAATGACAGCACTGCAGCATCGATGCGGAAGCTGCCAGGCTGCCGGGACAGGACCATCGCAATTTTTCGTCAAGAAAAATTGTGCTTTTTGTCGTGGTAATGTAATCCAATAATGAATTCAAACGCGTAGCTATGCTATGATAGGAGAACAACAGGACCTGTTCCGGTTGGAGAATGAAGGAGGAGTTCCACATGTTTAATTCAATTGGTCCTACCGGTTTTATTTTGCTGATCATTCTTGCGCTGATTTTATTTGGTCCCAATAAGCTGCCGGAGCTGGGACGTGCCGTAGGCCGGACGTTCCGTGAGTTCAAGGAAGGCACACGCGATATGATGAAGGATGAAGACAAGACGGCCAAGGTTCATACCGATTCTATTCAGAGTGCCCAAGTGGTGCCGGAAGTTCGTCCGGAAGAGAAGCGTTAATTACATGTACTTAGTGCCTTAACCCTCCTTGCCGCGCGGCAGTCGGTATAGGCTGAACATAGACGGATCTGCATGCCGCTCACCTCTGGATGGAGGATGAGAATCACTGTATCGGCCATGTTCCGAATCCCTTCCCCGGCGGAAGGGATTTTCTTTTCCCACGGTACAGGCTGCGGATCAGAACGGAAATACAGAATTGAATGGAGGAGAACGATGTCTGATTCCGAAAAAGATATGTCTCTGATAGATCATCTGACCGAACTGAGGCGGCGGCTGATTATTGTGATTGCGGTGCTGCTCCTTGGCTTGATTGCCGGTCTGCTGGTGGCGCAGCCGGTCTACCAGTACCTGGTCGCCGCAGAGACGGCCCGTCAGCTGGTATTTCATGTATTCTCGTTCTGGGATGGCATCGGGCTGTATATGAAAATCGCCATGGTCGTGGCGATTGCATTGACGCTGCCGTGCGCCGTCTATCAGCTGTGGGCTTTTGTGAGTCCGGGGCTGCTGCCGCATGAACGCAGGGCGGCAAGGCGGTATATTCCGTTTGTATTTGTGATGTTTCTGCTGGGTGTGATGTTTGCTTATTACATTATCTTCCCGATGGCCCTTGCTTTTACGTCCAAGGTCACCCGCAGTATGGGATTGGAAGAGACGTATGGGGTCGTGCAGTATTTTACCTTTATGTCGAATATCGTATTCCCGGTAGCCGGTCTGTTCGAACTGCCGATCATCGTTATGTTCCTGACCACGATCCGGATTGTAACCCCGGCGCTGCTCGCCAAAATACGCAAACCGGCTTATTTTGTACTCGTTTTTGTAGCGGTAGTTATTACGCCGCCGGACTTTATCTCCGATATACTGGTTGCCGTTCCGCTCTTGGCATTGTATGAGCTGAGTGTGATCTTGTCCAAAGTCGTCTATCGCAGACAGCAGCGCAGGGATGCCGCACGGCTATTAGAAGAAATCTAATAATAATGACAGGTATTCTGCAGATAAAGGGGCCTTTGGATCAGGCATCCGGGCTTCTGCAGAATACTTTTTTATTTCCATAAAAACACTATCTTTTTTGGCGACAGGAGATTATAAATAGTAAATACGGGTCAGATGCAACTGTCGGAAAAACGGTAATATTGTTGAAAACAGTACAGAAAACACCGTTTATTACATAGAAAAAGGGGTTAGACGTTTGAAGAAAATTGTATTTCTGATCATTACGTTTTTATCGATTTTTATCCTGCCTTTGATAGGGAGTATTATAAAGTGGGATGGGCTGCCACCAGGTTACGGGTTATTTCCATCACAAAAAGTGTTGGAGCCGCCTGGTTTCAGTCTATCCTTCTTTGTGGTTGGTTGTACAATCGCGCTTTTCTTGGCAGTATTTTTGATATTCCCGAGACTATTCGGATTTAGCAAAGTAAAAATTCATGCTCAGCATCCATCTTCAGCAAATACCAAATTTCCGCTGTGGTTCTGGATAGCAATTCCGGTTCTTCTTTTTTGCTGGTTGGTGATGTGGTCTCAGCTGCCTGTGTTTAAATTTTTCGAAGCCTATACATTTGTACCGTTATGGTGGTCATTTATATTTCTGCTGGATGGCATTGTATATAAGCGTAATAGTGGGGTCTCGCTGATTTCCAGCAAGCCCAGGCTGCTTCAACTGCTTGCGATCGTATCCTGCTTCAGCTGGTTTGCATTTGAGTATCTCAACTATTTTGTCGTTAGCAACTGGTATTATCCCAATAAGGATGTATTCTCAAATTTCGGCAATATATTCTGGTTTTCACTCTCGTATACGACGGTATTGCCTGCAATAGTGGAATGGTATCTGCTGCTCAAAACATTTCCCAAACTAAACGAACGGTATAGCAGCGGCCCCCGGATTTCCCTGAACAAGCCGGTTATGATTACTCTGTACGTGCTCGGTCTGGTGCTGGCTGTGGCGATGGGTTATTTTCCGCATCAGCTGTTCTTTGTGCTTTGGCTGGCGCTGGTTCCACTGTTGTCGGCAGCAATGGGGCTTTCAGGCTTATGGAATCCGTTTACGTCCATTAGGGAAGGAAACTGGTCACCGATTCTTTTGATTGCTATTGCTACAGTATTAAACGGATTTTTCTGGGAATTGTGGAATTATGGCATAGAGTATTTCAATGGAGGCGCACCAACCAATCCAAACTACTGGAAATATTCTGTTCCCTATCTCGACAAACTGCATGTATTCTCGGAAATGCCCTTTCTCGGTTATTACGGCTATTTGTTTTTCGGAGTGAATTGTTGGATCATCTGGCTGACAGCAGCATATATTTTTAAATTTGATGCGAACTTTGAGCTGCCTGCCCGTGAAAAACAATCCGTGAGAAGCGATCGGCATGATTACTTTTTGAGATAAAAGATTTGGAACAAGAGGCCATCTGTCGGCGGAATCGAATGTGAAATTTCGAATTCTGCTCCATGGATGGTCTTTTCTTTTGAGATGATTTTAAGCGTTTCTACAGGATTTTATACAAAGGGACTTGAAATCATCGCTCAAGTTGAGTATCATAAAGTTGGCTGTTAGCACTAGACGTGGTCGAGTGCTAACACATGGGTAGACTGCTACCTGCAAGATGATTCCATTCAAACTTTAAGGAGGCTATTTTTCATGATCAAACCTTTAGGTGAACGTGTATTGGTAGAAGCGAGCCAACAGGAGGAGACGACTTCATTCGGAATCGTGCTTCCAGACTCTGCCAAAGAAAAGCCGCAGGAAGGCACTATCATTGCGGTAGGCAGCGGACTGTTGAAAGATGGAGTTCGTGTTCCTTTGGAAGTAAAAGAAGGCGACCGTGTTCTCTTCTCGAAATATGCCGGTACAGAAATCAAATATGAAGGCAAAGAATATTTGATTATGAAAGAAAGCGACATTCACGCGATTCTGGGTTAATCTCCGGTTTGCTGAATGCATTTACTTAGCTACATCCAAAGAGGGTGCTTCATCGGCGCCAGGCGCTGGATGGGCACTGCATTCCAATACATTTATGATTTTTGCCAAGCAAAATCTTAACCTTATATGAATTTCTATAATACTGAGGAGGTACTTTTCAAATGGCTAAAGATATCAAATTCAGTGAAGACGCTCGCCGCGCAATGCTTCGTGGTGTAGACGCTCTGGCAGACGCAGTAAAAGTAACACTTGGACCAAAAGGACGTAACGTCGTTCTGGAGAAAAAATTCGGCAGCCCGCTGATCACCAACGATGGTGTGACCATCGCCAAGGAAATCGAGCTGGAAGATGCATTCGAGAACATGGGTGCACAGCTGGTTAAAGAAGTAGCAACCAAAACCAACGATGTTGCCGGTGACGGTACAACGACTGCAACCGTTCTGGCTCAAGCGATGATTCGCGAAGGTCTGAAAAACGTAACTGCAGGCGCTAACCCTATGGTAATCCGTAAAGGTATCGACAAAGCGGTTCGTGCAGCTGTTGAAGAACTCAAAAGCATCTCCCGTCACGTTGAAGACAAACAATCTATCGCACAGGTAGCGGCTATCTCCGCAGCTGACGATGAAGTCGGTCAACTGATCGCAGAAGCAATGGAAAAAGTGGGTAACGACGGTGTTATCACTGTTGAAGAATCCCGTGGATTCGCAACCGAGCTGGAAGTTGTAGAAGGTATGCAATTCGACCGCGGTTACATCTCTCCATACATGATCACAGATACAGATAAAATGGAAGCTGTCCTGGACAACCCATTCATTCTGATCACTGACAAAAAAATCAGCAACACTCAGGAAATCCTGCCGCTGCTGGAGAAAGTTGTACAACAAAGCAAACCACTGGTACTCATTGCTGAAGATATCGAAGGCGAAGCACTGGCGATGCTGGTTGTCAACAAACTGCGTGGTACATTCAATGCAGTAGCTGTTAAAGCTCCTGGATTCGGTGACCGTCGCAAAGCGATGCTGCAAGATATCGCTGCACTGACTGGTGGACAGGTGATCACAGAAGAACTCGGTCTGGATCTGAAATCCGCTACCATCGACCAACTGGGTACTGCACGTCAAGTACGCGTAACCAAAGAAAACACAATCGTGGTTGACGGTGCCGGCGACAAAGCGGACATCGATGCACGTATCAGCCAAATCCGTGCGCAGCTGGAAGAAACAACTTCCGAGTTCGACAAAGAAAAACTGCAAGAGCGTCTGGCAAAACTGTCCGGCGGCGTAGCAGTAATCAAAGTCGGTGCTGCAACCGAAACCGAACTGAAAGAGCGCAAACTGCGCATCGAAGACGCCCTGAACGCAACCCGCGCTGCGGTTGAAGAAGGTATCGTATCCGGTGGTGGTACTGCACTCGTGAACGTATACAACGCTGTAGCTGCAGTAAGTGCAGAAGGCGACGAGAAAACAGGCGTAAACATCGTTCTGCGTGCTCTGGAAGAGCCAATCCGTACGATCGCAGCTAACGCTGGTCAAGAAGGATCCGTTATTGTTGAGCGTCTGAAAAAAGAAGAAGTAGGCATTGGTTACAACGCCGCTTCCGGTGAATGGGTGAACATGTTCGAAGCAGGTATCGTTGACCCTGCCAAAGTAACACGTTCCGCACTGCAGCACGCAGCATCCGTAGCAGCAATGTTCCTGACTACTGAAGCGGTTATCGCTGACAAACCAGAACCAGCATCCGCTGCAGGTCCAGACATGGGCGGCATGGGTGGAATGGGCGGCATGATGTAATAACAGATTCTCTGAATCTGTAGTACATCAATATTATCTACTTCAATTCAAAGAGCCTTACACCTAATTGGGTGTAAGGCTCTTTTTTTAGAAATAATATCAAGCTCACAGTAAGTGGATTAAAATAAGTTTATTTACCGGCTCTGCTGATCAATCAACCGCTCCAGCTGCTGTGCCACATAATCCGCTCCACGATTCAGATCCGACGGCGTCAGATCCAGCCACGCGCGGCGCTCATCCATATCAAATGCATTAGCGAAGAATCCGCCCAGTCCGCGGCCGCGACGATCCACTTCGACGAGGATCTGCAGTCCGTTGCTGGTCAGTGACATCATCAGCTCCAGCTCGGTGATCCGTCCGTGGAACCGGGCGCCCGGATAGAATTCAATCTCCTGTACATAAGGGACGCCAAACGGCGAACGGGAAGCATATTCCACCGTAGAAGCTTTGAAGCGGAAGCCCAGGCGCTCGGTCGCTTCGAAAACCGTATCCATATACGGATGCGGCCGTACGACGATATAATCCTGATCTGTCGGGTCCACGCTCATCTCGATATCCAGGCCGGTATGCAGCCATATTTTCTGATTGCTGAGCGTTAGCGGCGTCTGGGAAGGAAGGGTGAATCCGAATGGAATCTCCAGCTTCTGGCCATTTTTAACCTGGGTTTTTTCCGATACACGGTATTTGGCGATCGTGTAATTGACATAGTGCTTTTTGTCATCCTGTTCGCGGATGTACTGGGTCATCACCTCGATATAGATATTGCCAACGTCCTGATCGACGTTACCACCCTGTACATGGACAATGCCGCGGACTTCACTGTTCGGATAATATTCGCTTTGATCGAGCACGGTATCGATTTTGGCAGCACCAACACCGACACGAGCGAGCATTTTGTTAAAGAATGACATAGACATTTCTCCTTTGAAAGTAAAATAGAGCCACATACCTGCGAGTATACGGACGAAGTGGATGGAATGCCTGAAGCTATGATCGTTGCACTTCTATGTAGCTTATGACATTATACGCAGACCGGGTCGGTCCGGTTTCTTATGGATCAAAAATATTAAAAAAGTGAAAGCACTCTCAATCAAGCCAAGAGTGTTTTCACTTTTTAAATTATCTTAAACTAAATGAAGTCGACGCTGTACTGCTTGCATAACCATTAAGAGAGGTTTCGGCTTTTACCTGATAACTTCCTTTAACGCTATTTTTGACAGTAGTCAGATTAAATGAAACAGTACCACTGGAATTGGTTACAGCCTGTAATGCAGTTTTAGCTCCGCGAGGATTTGTAATTGTCAAAGATACTGCTGCACTAGATAGTAATTTATCTGCGGAATCTTTTACTTTTACGGTAATGGTTATTGATTCTCCTGCTTTGTAAGAAGACTTATTTGTAGTCACCAGTGTCTGGGTTGCCAGAGGTGAAGACTCTGTGGGTGCAGGTTCATTTACATTACTATAAGGTGCTTGAATTAAACCATATCCAAACCACGAATCTTTTCCAGCTGAACCAAGATCAACAACGGTAGCAACGAGTTTTGCACGCAGTTCTGAATGGCTCAGTGTTGGATATGCCTGCTGCAGCAATGCAAGATCTCCTGCCACATAAGGTGCAGCCATAGAGGTACCACTCATTTTCACATAACGATTCCCCGGATAGGTGCTCAGTACACTAACTCCTGGTGCTGCTACTTCAACAGTATTGCCGGTTGCGGAGAAGCTCGCTCTTTGATCCGTCGAGTCGGTTGCTGCTACTGCTATAGCGGAATCATAACGTGCCGGATAATTAACCGTATCGCCAGAACCATCGCTTGCACCATTATTGCCAGCGGCTGCCACAACAAGAAGACCTGAGGAGTAGGCTTTATCTACAACCTGTTTTAATGCGAAAGAATCACTGGTTGTACCAAGACTAAGATTCACAATATCCATATTGTTACTTATAGACCAATCGATACCTGCTACTACATCTGACAAATAACCACTACCGTTTTGATCCAAAGCTTTGACTGCATACAAACTAGAGTCTGGTGCAATGCCAACCATACCTATACTATTGTTGAGTGCTCCAATAATACCGGCAACATGTGTACCGTGTCCATTATCGTCTGTATAGGATGAAGTATAGGAGATCACTGAAGTACCACCTGTAATTACAAGATCTTCATGCGATTCGATTCCCGTATCTACAACTGCCACTTTGATACCTTTACCTGTATAACCGGTTTTCCAAGCTGCTGGAGCATTTGTTTTAGCTATACCCCAGTCCTGAGTTTGTTCCGTTTGAACTACCTGATCAGACTCAATTGATTCAATATTCGGATTATTTTGTAATCCTTTAATAGCTGTTACTGGTATACTAATAGCGAGAGCTGGAATGTTTTTGAATTCCTGATTCACTCGGCCGCTTGCTTTTTCAACCGCACCTCTATCTGGTTTAGTTTTAAAAGTAACAATAACACGTTTTTCGGCTGCTGGCTCTTCTGGAAGTAATTCTAATGACTGAGCAAGTGGATCTTCTGCAGAGCGTGCGGCCGCGGGTTGCTTTTCCGAGCCACGAGATGTTGATGAGCTTGATGAAGATTTCTCCGAACCCCGAGAAGCAGAGGCACCTGACGAAGACTGCTCGGAACCTCGAGAGGCAGAGGCACCTGACGAAGACTGCTCGGAACCTCGAGAGGCAGAGGCACCTGATGAAGACTGCTCGGAACCTCGAGAAGCGGAGGCACCTGATGAAGACTGCTCGGAACCTCGAGAAGCAGAGGCACCTGACGAAGACTGCTCGGAATTACGTGAGTTAGGTTCTGCTGAAGTTATCCCAGGCAATGCTGTAGCAGCGAGTGATAGAGACAGGACAACTGTACATATTTTTTTCATGGTGTCCCCCCTTGATATATATAGATACCTTTTTATATAATAGTCAACCTAGTCTATTTATCGACAAAATCACTTAGTTAGTTAAGTATTAACGCTGCATTAATATTAAAAAAAATATTTTAATAAAAGAAAGAAACAACAGGAGGAATATACATCTATGTCACCCAAGCGAATAGGGGCCGTCGTCAGCGCATTGGTCGTTGTTGTGGCCATCTATCTATTTACCGGCAAAGTCGATCTGGGTTCGCTTACCGGCGCGCTGAATCCGTCATCCAGCTCAATGGACCAGAATGAGCAGGCAGACTATACGCTCGTTTTCCCAAAAAATCGTTATCCGAAGACAGGCGACCATATCAAGGATGCCATTGCTGCCGGAGAATCGGCGATCTGCACGATTGATCGCAAAGGCGCCAAGGAAAACCGCCGTGAGTCGCTCAAAGGAATCGAGACCCGCAAAGGATATGACCGGGATGAATGGCCGATGGCGATGTGCAAGGAAGGCGGCGCCGGTGCGGATATACGATATGTCACACCTTCCGATAATCGGGGAGCCGGTTCATGGATTAGTAACCAATTAGACAATTATCCGGATGGCACAAGGGTATTAATTGAGGTAAAATGACTAATAGTGGGTAAAAATTAATTATTGCAAATTTGCGGAGGAGGAATGGATATGGAAACTGCAATGACGGCGCTGCTGCCTTTATTTATGGAATTCAACGCACATACACCTTATATTTTGCTGTACGGAGTTATGATCCTCGGAGCATGTCTTTTGTTTGGACTCTGGATCAGAAAGCTGACCAAGCATCAGGACGATTCAGACAGCGGGCTATAAGCAGCCTGCCCTTATGGGGGAATAGTACACTGGCGGCATGTCTGCATGGTGTACCGGCTTGAATAGTACTATACATGATAAAAGGCACATTTCCTGAATAACAGGAAATGTGCCTTTTATTGTATTGCCTGAATGGTATGGAATTTATTCATCCGATCTGTAAATGGAACACAGTAAGCGAAGTGAAGCCGATATTATTGCGGCTGATCCACCAGGTCTTCAATCGAACTTACATTCATATATTTTGGAACGACCAGACCGACTTTGACACCTTCCATATTCGGGCCCAGATCATCCAGTTTGGCTTTGTATTTCTCCCAGTAATCGGCATGTGTGAGTGGCAGCCATGCCGCTACGGTAGCATCTGCATCTCCGTTGGCTACACCGGTGAACATAGGGCCGGCTTCAACCTGCAGGGCAGTTACTTTATAACCCAGTTTGTTTTCCAGGATATATTTCATCAGATTCGTGCTGGCAATCTCGGAATCCCAGGCTACATAGCTGAGTGTCAGTGATTTGCCGTTTGTTTTGTTCAGACCTTTGGTCCATTCGTTCACACGATCCGGATGAGCTTCCGCCCAGGTTTTGGCTGCCTGTGCAGGGTCTGTACCATCCTGGATAGCGACCATGATTTCACCCATTTCGTCAGATGTCCAGGAGAAACGGTCCAGGAACTGATATGCGGTAGGATCATCTTTTTGCAGGCCTTTACGGGCGAGGGTGTGAATGCCTTCGGCTTCCCCGAATGATTTTTTCGGATCTTCGAGGTATTTCAGATCATATTTGCTGAACATCCAGTGCGGCGTCCAGCCGGTTACGATGATTGGTTCTTCATTGCGTATCGCTTTGGCGAGTGTGGCGGTCATGGCGGCACTGGAACCTTCAACCAGTGTCCAGTCGCTCAAACCGTAGTCTTCGATCGCTTTGCGGGTACCTTTCATAATACCTGCCCCGGCATCAATACCGATAATCTGGTGATTGACCTGCGTACCGACCGGATCGGAACTCGTAGCCGCTTCACCGCTGCCCGGGAAACTCGGGAATGGCTGGCGCTCCGGGTTACAGGCGGAGATGATCATAATGAGTACGATACAGCCGGATAACAGCCAGTTTCTATACTTTTTCATATTGCATTATCGCTCCTTTGTATAGGAATGTTATGGACAGTTGAATAATGGGCAAAAGAGAAGCGGCTGTATTAAGCCGCTTTTCTACGTTTACCGTTGAACAGACTCTGGGACAGACGATCCAGTACAATCGCGAGAACAACGACTGCCAGACCGGCTTCGAATCCTTCACCAATCTTGAGCTGGCCGACCGCACGGTATACGACCGCACCAATACCCTGTGCACCGATCATGGACGCAATAACGACCATGGACAGAGAGAGCATAATCGTCTGGTTAATACCTGCCATAACGGATGGCAGAGCGAGTGGCAGCTGTACTTTGAACAGCTTCTGTGCACCGGTGGAACCAAAAGCATCGGCGGCCTCGACCAATTCGCCGGATACCTGTGTAATCCCCAGGTGGGTCATACGGATGGTTGGCGGAATCGCGAAAATGACAGAAGCGACAACACCGGGAACCACACCGAGACTGAAGAAAGTAACAGCCGGCAGCAGATAGACGAATGCAGGCATCGTCTGCATAAAGTCGAGCACCGGTGTAATGATGCGTGCAGCAATTTTGCTGGAAGCACACCAGATGCCGAGCGGTACCCCGATGATAATGGAAATCAGGGCAGACGTAACGACGAGACCGAGTGTGTTCATCGTCTCTGTCCAGTACCCCAGATTATAGATGAGCAGGAATCCGACAGCCGAGAAGAAGGCCATCGTCCACCGTCCGGCCATATAACCGAGCAGTGCGATAATGATAACGAACAAAAATGGATGCGGCAGCATAAACAACCAGGTGAAGATGTCGACCACATACGTAATAACATTGGATACTCCCTTGAAGAAGGAAGCCCAGTGGATACTGAGCCACTCTACAATTACATCAACCCAGTGGGCAATAGGAATCTTAGGCATTCAAAGCAACCTCCCCGTTCTCAACTTCTCCAGCCAGTGCACCCAGCAGGGCACCCCGTACGATAACGCCTGTCAGACGTTCACGATCATCGACGACAGCAACAGGCAGTTTGGCGGTACTTACCATTTCAAACAAGTCATTTAGCACACGCTCTGGAGCTACATAAGGAACATCCTTGATCAGAATATCGTCCAGCTTCTGCTGCTGGCGTACTGCGGTGGCAGCGTCTTCGGCGGTGATGATGCCGAGCAGCTTTTTGGAACGGTCAATGACGAACAGATTGGAGATACCCCGTTCACGCATCAGTTCCAGTGCAACACGAGGACCACGATCCAGAGTAATTGTCTCCGGTCTGCGCATAACATGTGCGGCTGTCAGTACTTTGGACAGATCCACGTCTTCGACGAAGCGTTCCACATAGGAGTTGGCCGGCTGGATCATAATTTCTTCCGGTGTGCCAATCTGTACGACCACGCCGTCTTTCATCAGGGCGATCCGGTCACCGATGCGAAGAGCTTCGTCCAAATCGTGTGTGATGAAAATAATGGTTTTTTTCATTTTGTCCTGCAGCTCGATCAGCTCATCCTGCATATCGCGGCGGATCAGCGGATCCAGTGCACTGAACGCTTCATCCATCAGCAGTACTTCCGGATCGTTGGCGAGTGCACGGGCCAGACCGACACGCTGCTGCATACCACCACTGAGCTCATCCGGCATCTTATCGCCCCAGCCTTTGAGGCCGACGAGTTCGAGTGAAATCAGCGCTTTTTCTCTGCGCTCGGCTTTGGCTACTTTTTGAATCTCGAGACCATATTCCACATTCTCGAGTACCGTACGATGAGGGAAAAGGGCAAACTTCTGGAACACCATACTGATTGTTTTGCGTCGTGCATTACGCAGCTGTTCCTTGTTCATTTTGCGAAGATCTTTGCCGTGTAACAGAATCTCACCGGAAGTCGGCTCGATCAGGCGGTTAAACATACGTACGAGTGTGGACTTACCACTGCCGGATAATCCCATAATGACGAAAATCTCGCCCTGATTGATTTCCATATTTACGCGGTTCACACCGACCGTGATTTGTTTTTCCTTTGCCATCTTCTCTTTGGTCCATCCCTGCTCCAGCAGTTTCACGCCCTGCTCTGCATTTGGGCCAAACAGTTTGCTTACATTTTTGATTTCCAAAATAGACATGCATTGTCACCCCTTATATATAGTAGAAACACATACGATATTCCTGCGGTGGTGCTGACGGACAATCATTAAATTCACGATTTTCAACACGGGCTGCTTATCGGTTATTCTTTGTCATTCAGGTAGGTGAGGGAAGCTTGAATGAAACGAAGAAATGGATACGAAGAGAGTTAGCCGGAATACATCACCGAATTTATTACCCAAATTTCAAATAATGAATACTTGAAAGTATTATCATTATTTCTGTAACAAAGAATATTTTCA
Organism: Paenibacillus wulumuqiensis; assembly: GCF_000971965.1. Lineage (GTDB taxonomy): Bacteria > Bacillota > Bacilli > Paenibacillales > Paenibacillaceae > Saccharibacillus > Saccharibacillus wulumuqiensis. The sequence goes on along the minus strand of NZ_KQ040793.1, from coordinate 176,547 downwards.
CGATTTGCAACGCAACGTGATTAAGTGTAACAAATACTATTTTGCAAATCAACCGTAAAATCCGTATAATAAGTTTGTACAGAAAAAACTGTACGATATTTATAGAAGAAATACGTCGATATACTGGGTAATACTCGCAAATGCTCTTCTTTACTTTTTTTGATTATTTTTTTAAAATGGGGAAAGTCAATTATTACCGATCGTATAGTATAAACTGTATGTATAGAATGGGAGTGTGCAAGCATGGGCTTGGACCAATTGGATGAATCGCAGCAGGAGACGGTGCAAAAAGTCAGAAAGCGCGTTATTGAAGTGATTGGACGCAATATGGATCTTTATGGAGTAACATTGTCTACAGGCCATCTGTATGGCTTGCTTTTTTTTGCAGATCGACCGATGACACTGGATGATATGGGACGTGAGATGGCGATGAGCAAGACGAGCATGAGTACCGGGGTACGCAATCTGCTTGATCTGCATATGGTCAATAAAGTATGGGAAAAAGGCTCACGTAAAGACCTGTACGAAGTGGAATATGACTGGTACCAGACGTTTACCGATTTTTTTGCTATCAAATGGCGTAAAGCTGTAGAGAGCAATATTCTTGTTTTTCGCAAATCGGTCAAGGAAATTGATAAGCTGATTGCGGATATGCCGGATATTCCGGCGCGGAGTGTACTGGTAAAGGACAAGGAAAAGATGCAGGAAGCGATCCGTTATTATCTGTGGCTGGATCGTTTGATCGATACAATGGAGGATGGAACCATTTTTGATCTGGTTCCGAAGGAAGAATAGCTGACAATTATATTATCTCCATATAATGGTATATTTATACGAGCATTTCAGTTCCTGAATAGTGAACAGAAATGCTCTTTTTTGTATGTGAATATGTAAAATGTCCTTATATATTGTGCAGTTTGATAAAAAAGAACTATTTCATTATAAGTAGCGCAAAATTTATCTATACATGGATAAAATATCTAGCCAGTGGTTAATTCAGGTGGTAATATAATGCTATGTAATAAAATATTCCTATAATATAGAAAAGGGGGTTAATAAAGCTTACATAAATAAATGATGGTGGAAATAGGGGTACTGCCGGGATTTTTGACAATTGAATAACCAAATTGATGAAATGAGGGACGAAATTTGACTAAATCACATGTTCTTCGCAAGTTATCTGTGGTATCCATGGCTGCTCTGCTCGCAGCAGGAACAGCATGGTCTCCGAGTGCAGCCTATGCAGCAGAAGAAGGTACAGCCGTATCTCCGTATCTGCTGAATCAAAAGCAGCTGCCCGATAAGTTAATCAGCCTGACTTCAGGCGAGACGAACGTCATTTCACCCAAAATCAACACAAAGTCCAGCCAAACGATTCGTGTCATCGTGCAGCTGACCAACCAGCCGGTAGCAGTTGGTGAATATGCGGCTCAGATGGGCATTCGTTCCATGGCTGCCGAGTCTACCGAGAGCGCTATCAATTCACAGCAGAACTCCATTGTGAAGCAGGCGCTGGACAAAGGTATCAATCTGCACGTCAATTACCGTTACAATACGGTATTGAATGGTATGGAAATCTCCATTCCGGCCAACCAGATTCCCAAGCTGGCTGAACTGCCAGGTGTCAAATCCATCTATGAAAACAGCACATACTACACAATTCCTGTTCAGGAGCCGCCAACCCTGACAGCGACAGCCAAACAAGCTACATATGACCCTGCACCATTGAACCTGATCGGTGCACAGCAGGCTTGGAACAAAGGCATTACCGGTAAAGGCGTCAAAGTCGGCGTTATCGATACCGGTGTCGATTACGAACATCCGGATCTTAAAAGCGCCTACAAAGGTGGCTATGACTCTGTAGACAAAGACTTCGATCCTTATGAAGACCGGCCGTTGTCTGTAGATGAAGATCCTTATGGTACCGGTTTTGAAGGAACTTCCCATGGTACACACGTATCCGGTACCATCGTGGGACGTGCCGAGAACAAGACGAGTGATATCGTGCAAAAAGGGGTAGCCTACGATGCGAATCTGTATGCCTACCGTGTACTGTCCCGTAACCCGGTGACCAACCGTGCTTCCGGCTCATCCGCACAGGTCATTGATGGCATCGAGCATGCGGTCAAAGACGGCATGGATGTGATCAACCTGTCCCTGGGCTCCGATACGGAAAAGGATGTTAACTCCCCGGATTCCGTAGCGATCAACAACGCCGTACTGGGCGGCGTAACGGCAGTCGTAGCGAACGGTAATGCAGCAGATTCCGGATACTACTACTATTCCATGGGTTCACCGGCAAGCTCCCAGCTGGCCATTTCCGTAGGGGCATCATCGATTCCTTTTGCCACCTATACAGCGACCGTATCTGCGTCCGTATATGGAAATAAAGGTGCAGCCGTAAGCGAAGATGTATACGGCGATCCATCCGCAAAGTCCTATGGACTGAATGTAATGAGCTGGTACGTATCCAGCAGCAACTTTGCCGAAATCCTCGGTACGGATGCCCTTGAAGGTGTATATGTAGGACTGGGCGCCGAAGCGGATTATGCAGGCAAGGATGTCAAAGGCAAAGTGGTACTGATTTCCCGTGGTAATCTGCCATTTGTCGATAAAATGAAAAATGCCAAGGATCATGGTGCCAAAGCGGCGATTATCTTCAATGGTAACTCCAAGGCAAGCAATCCGAATGAAGCGGATCTGTCCGAAAGTATCCCAGGACGCGACAGTCATGTAGGCGCGACCGGATTTATCGGCGAAGGATTCGACTATGTACCAACCTTCGATATGGCGGGTGCAGAAGGCCGTGCACTGGCAAGAGAAGCACTGGCTTCCGAAGGATCACTTGAATTCACATTTGGCGATCAATATCCAAAAGACGAAGTACGCGGCGATACGATGGCTTCCTTTAGCTCCCGTGGACCGAACCAGGATGGACTGCTCGGCATCAAGCCGGACGTATCTGCACCGGGTGTAAATATCCGCTCATCCGTACCTGCCTATGGCAAGTACATCAAGGATGCTTCCTACAGCAGAGCCTATGAGCGTCAAAATGGTACAAGTATGGCTTCACCACACGTAGCCGGTATGGCTGCACTGCTCAAGCAGGAGCATCCAAACTGGACACCGTTCGATATCCGTGCCGCTCTGGCGAATACAGCGGATACGCTCTACGATCTGTCCAATACACAGTATGATGTCTATTCCCAGGGTGCCGGACGCGCGAATGTAGGGACTGCAGTCTATACACCGGCTGTTCTGCAGACGGTGGAAGACATCACGATTCTCGACAAAGACTGGAACCGCAAGACCATTACCAACTACAATCCATCAGCTGCTTTTGGTACGGTAGCGGCAGGAAGTGAAGCCCAGTTCAAAGAGCTGCAGGTGAAAAATACTTCCTTCTCGACAATTACGTACCAGGCGAGCGTGAAAATGCATAATAACGTCACTTCCGATCCGTATGAGCCGATTGCTACACCGGATGTGAGCAATATCGAAGCGACTCTGCAAGGTCTGAATGCAGGCAATTCCATTACGGTCGGTGCGAACTCGGCTTCCGAGTTTAAACTGGCAGTGAAACCTTCTGCAGCTGCAGCGACAGGTGTATATGAAGGGGAAGTCGTCCTGACAGCGAACGGATATCCATCACTGCATCTGCCTTTCGTTATCCATGTAGGTAACAGCGTGCCGGATGCCGGATTGGGTGTACAGGAAGTGGCAGTCAGCAACACCGTGATTCGTATGGATGGCAAGCAGGATTCCACAGATATCGGATTCCGCCTGACGGCTACTGATTCCAATGTGCTAGAGCTGAATGTCTACAATATCGAAGATGAATATGTCGGCACACTGGTTCAGGTCATCCAGGCTCCGGGCGAAAATGGTTATCCGGTATTTGCACCAGGATACTACCGGTTCAATGATGTCGATAACATCTACATCAGCCAGAAATCTTCCGGTGGATATGAGTACAAAGCGCTGGATAAAGGCGTATACAAACTGGAGATTACAGCATACAACCTTGATCAGTACGGCAAGATCAATCAAGACTCCATCAAACGTGCTTCTTCGTCCTACCGTATTGCCGGTACGGAAAAAGACCGCGTAGCTGCAGCTACCAAGCAGTTCAATTATATTCTCCAGGGCAACAATACCCTTGGCAAAGCAGTACTGGACCTGCCGGCAGACAAGCGTCTGGAATACAAAATCCTGTCCAGCAGCGATGACAAGTATGTAAACGACAGCGGCGTACTGATCAAATACCCGTACACCGACTATCGCATTGCCAGACTGCAAATCCAGATCAGCTCCAAAACAGATCCGTCCGCAACCAAGACGGTCAACGCACTCATCAAAATCACAAAACCCTAGCGTTTGGCAGTATAAACGCGACCTGATTTCAATGGAAAAGTAATTTTTGAGCACTCTTCCCGCAGACATGAACGCACCATCAGGTGCACATGTACGCCGGAAGAGTGCTTTTTTTATATTTATATCTAAAGGTTGATGACAAGACCGTCTCCAGTGAATACAATTTATGGAGAAAATAGCTATTCACCAGTCACCTGTAATGATACGATATGGCTGCGGGAAATGGGCAAGTATAACTAGGAAACGAGGGAACGTATTTGAAAAAGTTACATGTTCTGCGCAAGTTGTCTTATGGTTCACTGGCTGTACTGATCACAGCCGGACTGGCCGCATCTCCGGGAGCAGCCTATGCAGCATCCGGAAGTCTCTCTTCTCCATATGTACTGGAGCAGAAGAGTCTGCCGGATAAACTGCTGAGTCTCACTTCGGGTGAGACCAATGTGATCTCGCCGGAGATCAACACGAATTCCAGCCAGCGTACCAATGTCATTGTCCAGCTGACTACACAGCCGGCGGCTGTCGGGGAGTATGCTGCGACGATTGGACTGGAATCGGTAGCTGCCGAGTCGACAGAAAGCACGGTCAATTCGCAGCAGACGTCCATGATCAATCAGGCACTCGCCAAAGGCATTCAGCTAAAGGTCAATTATCGTTACAATACCGTACTGAACGGACTGGAGATCTCGATTCCGGCCAACCAGATTCCCGTTCTGGCCCAGCTACCGGGCATCAAGTCCATTTATGACAATAGTGCAGTGTACCATATTCCGGTAGAAGAGAAGCTGCAGACTGCAGGCCAGGCCACCTATGATCCATCCGCACTGTCACTGATCGGAGCGCAGACCGCCTGGGCCAAGGGACTGACCGGTAAAGGGGTAAAAGTCGGCGTTATTGATACAGGGCTGGACTATCTGCATCCGGATCTGCGCAAGGCCTACAAAGGCGGCTATGATTCGGTCGACAAAGATCGTGATCCGTATGAGACACCGCCTATCAGTATCGCTCAGGATACATACCGACTGGGATATCCGGGAAGTCTGCATGGGACTCATGCCGCAGGCATCATTGCCGGCCGCGCCGAGAATACGACCAGTGAAGTGGTACAGAAAGGGGTAGCCTACGATGTGGACCTCTACGCGTATCGGGTAGCTTCACGCAATCCCGCAACGAACAAGGAAAGCGTCAATTCGGCTACACTGATCGATGGTATTGAGCATGCCGTCAAGGATGGCATGGATATTATCAATCTGTCCCTCGGCATCAGCACCAACAAAGATGTGAATTCGCCGATCTCTACGGCAGTCAACAATGCGGTGCTGAGCGGTGCGACAGTCGTGGTTGCCAATGGCAATGATGCTGCCGCAGGCCCTTATTATTACTCGGTCAACTCTCCGGCCACTTCCCAGCTGGCGATCTCGGTTGGCGCTTCATCCATTTCATACCGTCTGTACCAGGCAACGGCAACTGCCTCGGTCTATGGAGATAGTGGATTGCGTACATTGACGTCTTCCACAGAGAAAGGCCAAACGGTCGGCGATGACGTGTATGCCAACTCATCCGCTGCGCAGACCTATACGCTCAATGCAATGGCATGGAAGCTGAACCGCGAAAATTTTGCCGATATTATCGGTACAGGAGCAGTGCAGGGAGTCTATGTGGGACTCGGCGGCGAAGCGGATTACCGGAACAAAGATGTGACGGGTAAAATTGTGCTCGTTTCCCGCGGTAATATGCAGTTCGACGACAAGATCAAAATGGCTGCCAAACATGGCGCACGTGCCGTTATTATATTTAATGGCAATGCACAGGCAGCTCATCCGGATCAAGCTGATCTATCGACAAGTATCAATGGGCGTGATGGCTATCTGGGTGCAACTGCCTATATTGGAGAGGGATTTGAATATATCCCTGCTTTTGATATGAGTGGAAAAGAAGGACGTGCTCTGGCACGTGCTGCAGTGGCGCATCCGGAGCAGCCGCTTCAATTCCGTTTCAGCGGAGATTATCCAAAAACGGAAGTCGCCGGTGACCGGATGGCTGACTTTAGCTCACGCGGCCCGAATCAGGATGGACTGCTCGGCATCAAGCCGGATATGGCTGCACCAGGCGTGAATATCCGTTCGACCGTACCAGCTTATGGCAAATATATTCAGGACGCCTCTTACAGCCAGGCGTACAAGCGTGAGAGCGGTACGAGCATGGCAGCACCAATGGTAGCAGGCATGGCTGCACTGCTGAAGCAGGAGCATCCGGATTGGACGCCTTTTGATATCCGGGCAGCGCTTGCCAATACTTCGGATCGTCTGTCCGATGAAACGGGCAAAGCCTATGATGTGTATTCCCAGGGTGCCGGACGCGCCAATGTTAGTGCAGCTGTCTACACACCGGCTGTGCTGCAGACGGTAGAGCCGGTGACCATACTGGATAAGAACTGGAAACGCCAGACCATTACCAATTACAATCCATCCGCCGGATTCGGTACAGTGCCGGCAGGCGGCAGTGAACAGCTGAAAAAGCTCCAGCTCAAAAACACGTCAGGTACAGCCGTAACCTACCAGGCGAGTGTGAAGATGCATAGCAGCGTAACTTCCGATCCATCCCGTCCGGTAGCGACACCGGACACGAGCCAGATCAACGCCCGTCTGCAGGGTCTGGCAGCAGGAGACATGATTACGGCAAATGCACATTCCTCGTCCGAATTCACACTTGCGGTACAGCCTTCTGCCGGGGCAGCAGACGGTGTATATGAAGGAGAAGTTGTATTGACCGCTGCAGGATATCCATCGCTGCATCTGCCATTTGTGATTCATGTCGGCCAGAATGCTCCTGATATTGGCCAGGGCATTCAGGATATATCGATCAGCAATACGGTTATTCGCATGAACGGCAAAGAAAATTACGCAGACATCGCATTCCGTCTGACTTCTACAGATGCCAATGTACTGGAACTGAATGCGTATGGTCTGGATGGCAAATATGCCGGTACCCTGGTGCAGCAGGTAAAAGAACCTGTGAATGGAGCTTACCCGATCTATGCGCCGGGATATTATCATTTCAATCATATCGATAATGTAGCAATGGCACTGAACGCTTCCGGTCAGACAGTGTTCCAGGCACTGCCAAAAGGGGTATACCAGCTGGAAATCGCAGCCTACAACATCGATGAGACAGGCAACGTCAAGCGCAGCTCCACCAAACGTGCCAATCTATCCTACCGGATCGCCGGCACGGAAGCCGATCGTGTAGCGGATGCTGTGCGGCCTTTTAACAAGATTCAGAATGGTAACCATACGCTGGGCCAGCCTGTACTGACACTGCCCCAGAATGAGCGGCTGGTATACAAGATTGTCTCCAGCAGCGATGATAAATATGTGGACGATAACGGTGTGCTGATCAAGTACCCGACAGGCAGTTACAGCATCGTCCGTCTGCAGATCCAGATTAGCTCTGTGGTCGATCCGAGCGTATCCAAGACTGTTAATGCGCTGGTGAAAGTAGAGGGAGTAAAAGCCAAAACGAAGTAAATAATTAATAGAAGTGAATCATATGTAATGTGAAAAAAAGATAATTGAAAAAAGATATGCGAAATAAGAAAAAGCACGTTTGCTCTATCGGTCAGTTTCCAGCTCATATTTAATGAATTGGAAGCATTTCCTGAAGCAAGCGTGCTTTTTTGGTTTATCTAATTTTAACGATTGAACGATTGAACGAAGCGGTGCAGCAATCAGAGTGCTGACTGCCTGATTTATACCGGATAATTAATCGCTCACTCCGAGCTGGTGATACAGCAGCTTTTGCTGTTTCACAGCCTCATCATATTTGGGATTCTCCGGCTGTTCCAAAATATACATCAGATCATCGTGGAAGTCCTGCATCATGTATCCTTCCGGCAGGTCTTCGAACAGGCTGTGGAAATCGGCAGTAGGAAGTTCAGTCTCTCCCGCGGCAGTGCGCTCCAGCCAGTCGATCCAGTCGGATACCGACAGCACGCCTGTCATGCACAGATCTTCCTGCAGGCTAATACAATCCTGCAGCCGTTCGTAGCTCTCCGGTTCGGCAAAGCGGCGGAAAGCCTGTACTACGGTTGTATACAGCGCCTGAGCGGCCTCGGCAGCTTCGCCTTCCAGCGGATTCTCCAGACGACTTGAGAAATCATCGGCCGTAATCTGGCTGCCTTCGTCATACAGCAGCGGTACGACAGAACATTGATGCAGAATGTCTACTAATGTATCTTCACTGATCTTGCCTTCGGCAAATAATTTTGCCAGTTGATGTGGGGACATAGAAACCTCCATAATATTTATAATCCATAAGCCCCGCCCTGTCAGAGACAAAGGGGAGCACGGTTTTATTATCAAATAACCAGTATGGATTATACACTAACCGTAAGCAAATAGCATAGGTTTATTGCACATGTACCTGTATACCGTCTCCAATGTCTTCACAATAGCTTGGAAACGAGCAGAAGCGGAGAAGCCTGGAAACCTTAAAACAATCTCATCCGTTTCAGAGAAGTACACATCACACCCCAAGCCATAAGCTAGTTGTCTCTTATACCTCTTTGCATGCCTCACTCTGCCATTGTGAACCATAAGGCGAAGGACAGCTGGATGCAGCCAGGCGGGTGCGGATATGAACGAGACAGCCGCAGTGCTTGCAGGTTGTACCGTACTGCAGGGAAGGGCAGGACATACATGTCTCAAATCGCTGCTGCTGAATCTCTTCGGCAGCCAGCTCCTCCGGCGCCTTGCCCTGCAGCGCGATGGTAATCAGTCGCTGAATCTTTTCCTCTGACAGCTGCGGACTGCGGTTGCAGCCTTTGCAGCCATGCTCGGCTGCTGTACGCTGATACATCATGACTGTTCCAATCAGGACAGTGTGATCGCAGCGACCGAAGCTGGTGGCAGCTGGAAGGTGAGTGTACCATCTGCAGACAGGGACACTTCAAGGGGCGCAGGCGTGACTTTTTCCGGCTGTTCGAACGTGTTATGGGCATTCAGTTCATCAGCACTCAGCAGCTGGCCGACAGCGGTACAGGATGCTGGATCGACACCTTCGATCTTGCAGGAGAAGGATTCGCTATCCGCATGACTCAGATTACAGATCGTGAGGTGGATTTTACCATCCTGGTCCCTGGAAGCGGCGGCGCTGATTTTGGCAATAGACTGTGCGCCGAGTTTGTATTCAGGGCTCTCGTACTGCAGATCCAGTCGTTCGCTGTCCTGATGGACCTGATACATATCAAATACATGATACGTAGGCGTCAGCAGCATCCGGTCGCCTTCGGTCAGAACCATCGCCTGCAGCACATTGACCATCTGGGCGATATTGGCCATTTTGACCCGGTCCGAGAACTTGTAGAACAGATTGAGGTTGACCCCGGCGACGAGGGCATCACGCATTGTATTTTGCTGGTACAGGAAACCCGGGTTGGTGCCTGGCTCTACGTCGGTCCAGATTCCCCATTCGTCGATGATCAGGCCAACCTTTTTGTCCGGGTCGTATTTGTCCATGATCTTGGAATGCTTGGTGATCAGTTCTTCCATATGAAGAGTCAGCCGGAGCGTCTGGAACCACTCTTCCACCGTAAAGTCAGTGGCAGAGCCTTTGACCGGGAAAAACTCGCCGGATGGAAGCGTATAGTAGTGGAGGCTGAGTCCATCCATCAGATGAGCGGCTTCGCGCATCAGCACTTCGGTCCAGTGGTAATCATCCACGTTCGCACCGCAGGCGATTTTGTAAATTTTATTCTCATCATAATTGCGCACATAGGTGGAATAATGTCTGTACAGATCTGCGTAATATTCCGGACGCATGTTGCCGCCGCAGCCCCAGTTCTCATTCCCTACGCCAAAGTACGTCACTTTCCATGGCTGATCCTGCCCGTTCTGACGACGCCAGTCTGCCATCGGCGATGTACCGCCCTGAGTCATATACTCGACCCATTGCTGCATCTCATGTACTGTGCCGCTGCCCACATTGCCGCTGATATAAGGTTCTGTATCGAGCAGCTCACAGAGTCTTAGGAACTCATGAGTACCAAAGTGGTTGTTCTCCTCGACACCGCCCCAGTGATTGTTGACCATGCGCGCGCGCTGCTCACGCGGACCTACACCGTCTTTCCAGTGGTATTCATCGGCAAAGCAGCCTCCTGGCCAGCGCAGTACAGGAATATGTAATTTTCGAAGCGCTTCCAAAACATCGTTGCGAATACCTTCCGTATTCGGGATGGGAGAATCTTCACCCACCCACAGACCTTCATAGATACATCTGCCGAGATGTTCGGCGAACTGTCCATGCAGATGGCGGCTGATAATACCTTTGGTTTCTTTTGCATTCATATTCATATTAATCATAAATAAATTCCTCCTTAATATGGTTAAATTGCCTTGAAATGCACCTTGATATTAACAGGTAATATAAAATTTGAGAATTACTAGCGATAACGTTTGTATTTTTGTTAACATAAGGATATAGTGGAAAGGTATATATGAATGTTACACACTCGCTAATGGAGGAGCCTGAATATGAATCTGGACATTTCGGATAAATCACTGCCGGTATACGAAGCCCTGGCCAGCAGTGTACGGCACAAGATCATCCAATTACTCGCTGAACGACCGATGAATATTCGCGAGTTGGCGGAGGCAGTTGGCCTGACAAGCGCCATCGTCTCCATGCACGTCAAGAAACTCGAAAAAGCAGCGATCATCTCTACCAATATGCAGCCCGGCAAAGGCGGCGTACAGAAAGTGTGTTCACTTCAGGTTGAAGAAGCGAATATCATTTTCCCGAATAAAATCGAACATCTTCGCCAGTATCATGAGAGTGAAATCTCGATCGGTCACTATACCGATCTTCAGGTGGAACCGACATGCGGACTGGCTTCACCGGAGAAATTTATCGGTCAGGTGGATGATACGCGGTATTTCTTTGATGCCGAGCGTTTTCAGGCCAAGATACTGTGGTTTAGTGAAGGTTTTATCGAGTATAAAATTCCCAACTTTCTGTTATCGACCGAGAATCCGCTGGAGCTGCTGGTCTCCCTGGAAATCGCTTCCGAGGCGCCGCTCACGGACAATCGTTTTCCTTCGGATATCACCTTCTATCTGAATGATGTCAAACTGGGTACATGGACCAGTCCCGGAGACTTTGGGGACAAGCGCGGCAAGTATAATCCGCAGTGGTGGCCTGATATCGTCAATCAGTACGGCCTGCTGAAGCATCTGCAGGTCTCGAGAGACGGTACGTACATGGATGGCATCAAAATATCGGACATCAACCTGGATCATGTCAATGTACGTGATCGCCAGTGGACGCTGCGCATCGCCGTAGAGCCTTCTTCCGAGCATGTTGGAGGTCTGACCCTGTTCGGCCGCGGATTCGGTAACTACAACCAGGATATCGTGTTCCGTCTGTATTACGACAAGCTGGTACATTCCGGTTCACCGTCCAACGAACTGGAGAAGCAGGTCTAATTGTAAACGCTTTAGATAACAGGCTATAAAAAAAGGGGAGAACCTTGGATTCTCCCCTTTTTTATATTCATGCTATCATTATACGGTTATCGATGCAATTTGTTTGCCCCAGATCGACCAGCCCCGCTCGGTCATTCCTGTAAATACGATCGTAGGGCAATGTCTCTCCCAATCCCATGAAGGCAGCAGTTTCACTACACTGCGCTGTGATTCACCGGATGTGCTCAGCCACTCCAGGACCAGCGTACGGGCATCCTGCAGCTGCCAGCTGCCTGGCTGTCCATGATGCTGCAGACTGCCATCCTCGCGAAGCTCCAACGGCTGCGAAGGAATCTGACCGTTCTCACCCGGATTCAGCAAAATGGTCTCCCATTGTCCGGGGATTTGAGACGCTTCCAGATCCTGTTCCTGCTCTCCGGCATAACGTTCCGGTGAAACGACCGGCCAGCCGTCTGCCGTCCAGAGAATTTTGCGGATATGCAGATAGGACCAATGCTTGTCCTTTTCTCCACGTGCATGATGGACAATGTAAAAGTCGCCGTCATCGTTCAGCACCGAATTATGCCCCGGAGCGACCCAGCCTTCACCTTCCTGAAAACGGTAACCGCCAACAATCTTGTTGCCAATCTCGTGCTGCGGGCGATAATCCGTATCGGTCAGTACATGACCGTGAATATCCGTGTACGGACCGGTAATATGGTCTGCACGGGCCACACGCACATTATAATCGCTAAACAGCGAGTCATACGATACAAACAAATAATATTTCCGGAATTCCGGATGATAGACAATATAAGGTCCTTCAATCGCACCATCTACCGTAGCCTTGTCCCGAATTGCCAGCAGCGTACCAAATCCCTCAACGGTAGGTTTGCCTGTCTGCTGATCCAGGGGAAGGATATGAATACCGCCAAAAAACGAACCATATACCATCCACTGCTGTCCTTCGGTATCGTTAACTACATGGGGATCAATTGCATTCGGTCCGTCACCCTCCTGGGTGCGAACCACGGAGCCGCAATCGACCCATGGACCTTCCGGAGAGTCGCTCTCCATCAGCCCAATCATCGAACGTGTACTGCCAAAGGTCGAAGCGGAATAATACATACGATATTTGTCGCCTACTTTAACTACATCCGGCGCCCACAGATTGATCGCCTGCGACCATTCTGCGGCAATCTCCGGAATGCCCGGAAGGGCGTAGCCGACCCATTCCCAGTGAATCAGATCCTGGGAACGGCGTACCATCACGCCTGGAGTCAGCTCGCCGCCCATACGGACGTCCGTAGAGTAAATGTAGTACCCTTGATCCGTTTTCAGAATGCCCGGATCATGTGCGTTGTTAATCGTCCATTTGGATTCATCATCCAGAATGGTTGTATCGTAGAGCTTGTGATCCGGAGGAGAGGAAGGAAACAATATACTCATCCTTTCACCCCGGAGATCGCTACAGATTCAATAATTTGACGCTGGAAGATCAGGAAGATAATCAGGATCGGCAGCAGCGATACAACGGATGCAGCCATGATCAGCGGATAATCACTCTGAATCGCATAGCTTGCGTTAAAGTTGGCGATAACCAGCTGCAGCGTCTGAATCTCCGGTGAGTTCAGATACAGGATCGGAGGCAGGTAGTCATTCCAGATTCCCATGAACCACAGGATCAGCTGTGCAGCGATTGCCGGTTTGATCAGCGGTACGATAATGCGTGCATAGATGCCAAAGTAGGAAGTACCATCAATTTTGGCAGCTTCGATAATCGCGTTTGGAATACTGTACAGATACTGGCGCAGGAAGAAGATCATAACCACGTTACCGAACAGACCCGGTACGATCAGCGGCAGCAGGGTATCTACCCATGACCAGCCGGAGAACATAATGAACTGCGAGATCATAACTGCCGGATACGGAATCATCATCGATGACAGCAGCAGCAGGAAGATCTGGTTTTTCCAAGGGAAACGCATTTTGGCAAAAGCAAAAGCAGCGAGACTGGAAGTCAGCGTACCGATTACCGTTACGGTAATCGCGACGATCAGACTGTTGATAATACCACTCATCAGCGGTCCGGCTGTCCAGATCTCTGCATATTTGGTGAATTGGAAATCTTTTGGAATCCATTCCGGTGGAAGGGCGAAGACGGCCTCACGGTTTTTGAATGATGTAGAAATCATCCAGAGCAGCGGCAGAATCATAAATACCGCACCCAGACACAGAATAATGAAAATAATCGCATTGGTCATTTTTTGCTGTTTGCTGTATACCATCTCTTAACTCACTCCTTCTCTATCGTGATCAATCCATATCGAATGAGGAACGCTCATTCATCTTGAACTGAATCAGGGTAACAATGAAAATGAACAATCCCAGAATAACGGCCATCGCAGAGGCATAACCCATTTGCAGGTTTTCAAATGCTTTTTGCCAGATGTAGAACACGACCGTTGCGGAAGAGTATTCCGGTCCGCCGGTAGGTGTCATGATGTTGATTTCCGTAAAGATCTGGGAACCACCAATGATGTTGGTAACGACGAGGAAGAAGGTTACCGGTTTTACCATCGGCCAGGTAATATGGCGGAACATGCTGAAACCGCTGGCGCCATCGAGTTCTGCCGCTTCGTAGTACGTACGGGAGACGCTTTGCAGAGCAGCCAGATAGAGCAGCATGGAGAAGCCAAGACCTTTCCAGATGGTCATCAGAATGATCGCTGGTTTGACGGTAGCGGTGTTGGCCAGCCAGTTGGGACCTTTGATACCGAACAGTCCGAGGAACTGGTTGACGAGACCGTAGTCACCGTTATAAGCCCATTGCCACAGGATAGAGATCGCAGCGAGTGAAGAGATAACCGGAACATAGTAGATAACACGGAACGTAGTAGTGCCCGGAATCTTACGATTCAGTCCAAGTGCGAGAAGCAGGGACAGTAAAAGTCCAATCGGGATACCGATCATCAGGAAAAATGTATTATACATGGATGTGTAGAAGAAATTATCAGTAAACAATGTCTTATAGTTGTCCAGCCCGATAAAGTTCATCTGGCCAAGTCCGTTCCAATCCGTAAAGGAACCGTAAATGGAGTAAAGTGCCGGATAAAGCGTAAACAGCAAGAAACCAATGACTGGCGGTAAAATGAACAAGAAACCAAAAATTTTCTCTTTACGATACAGATTGGATCTCTTTTTAACCATGCTCGCATTTCCTTCTTGGTAAATATCAGAAGTCGCTTTCATAAGTTCACCCCTATGTTTCTAAATAGGCATTTCAGCATTGCTACAGTACGGGAATGAAAATGATGTTAGCCTCCCGGGAAGAGCCTGAGAACACTAACATCATTTCCGTTGTTGGTGCAGTATCTTCATTACTTGTTCTATAGTGCAATTACTTGTTTTGTACTAAAGTAGTATGGATCGTGTTATTTGCTTTGTTTGCTTTCTTTTGCCTTGTTCTCGGCAGCTACAGCCTGATCAAGCATAGCCTGCATCTTCGGCTGTTCCTGTTTTACAAAATCAGCGACTGCGATTTTACCATCGAGTACCGGCTGCAGATCGGTGAAGAATAGTGCATACCATTCTGCATTGTACGTGAATTGTCCAGGAAGCGGTCTGCCGTATTCATTAACGATTTGCAGATATTCTTCTTTGTTGGCAGGAGGAGCGGAAGTATCAGCTGCCCATTCTTTGGCCATATCCTGCAGGTTAGGAATCTGTACGCCTGCATCTACCAGGGATTTTTGTCCACTTGGTGAAGCGGAGAGATAAGTTACCAATTTGGCTGCCAGTTCAGGGTTAGCCGTTTTGTTGGATACGCCAATACCCAGGCTGCCTATCCATGATGAAGCTTTGCCAGTCGAACCGGCAGGGAATGGAATCACATCATAATCGAATTTCAGTTCACGTTTGAATGTGCTCAGATCCCATGGAGCCACAGGGAAGAAGGCCAATTCGCCTCTCATCCAGCGCTGGTAGGTATCCAGAGTCTGGGCCTGTTCAATCGCAGGAGTGATTTTGTATTTGTTCTGCATGTCTACAAAGAACTGCAGTGCTTCGATGAATTTAGGATCGTCGATTGTTACTTTGGTGTGTGTTTTATCCAGCCAGTCAGCACCGTTGCTCCATACGAACGGCTGCAGTGTCCACTCGGCGTTCAGGCCTGTACCGAATTGGTCCAGTTTGCCGTCACCGTCTGTATCTTTGGTGAGCTGTTGATTGACTTTAATGAACTCATCCCATGTGTAAGGCTTGTCTTTGTCCGGCAGCGCAATGCCTGCTTTTTCGAACATGGTTTTGTTGTATCCGAGTGCGAATGGACCCAGATCTTTTGGCAGACCGTACAGGGCGCCTTGGCCTACTTCGTTACCATCATAACGGTACATATCTACACCTTGCGGCCACATGTTTTTCAGATCCACATCAGGTTTATTCTCGATGTACTTGGTGATATCGAGCAGGATGTTATTGTTGGTATAGGCTTTCAGATCGGCAGGGTTGTAGAAAAATACATCCGGTACACTGTTACCTGTGATTGCTGCCTGCAATTTGGCGGCATATTGATCCGGGTTGGTCTGAATTGCTTTTACTTTGACTCCTGGATTATCCTGTTCAAACTGCTTGACGACAGCCGTGTAGGCTTTCAATTCATCCGGACCGCCGCGGAACATAAATGTCAGTTGGTTCGGATCAGAAGCGCCTTTACCGCCGCAACCGGCGAGGACAAGAGATAACATCATTACAGAAGCTAATACGATTAACCAGCTTTTTTTACCAAACATGGAATGACCCCCTCATAAAATTAAAACCTGTAAATCATGAAGCTTTTGACCATCGAGCAGATTTTGGATGATAACGTATTCATAAAAGGAAAGGATGAGCAGTTCAGGCCTTGCAAAGTCGAATCACATTCCAAGATGTCTTGGACAGACGTGCAGTCAGGATACCATTGTCCAGCTGGGATTGTCCGCGATTATGTGGAGCGACTTTTTCTTCGTCTGCAGTGTTCACGGCTTTGAGGTCATCATTTTCCAGAACAATATGTTCCACGATGCGATATCCTTCAAATGAGCGTACATCACAGTTCAGATCCAGCGACTCGGTCAGGTGGCGGTTAAGTGCGAAGATCGTCAGGTGATCATTTTCTTCGTCATGAACCACTGCGCTGTCCAGATAAGGAACATCCGTATAATCTTTTGCATCATACACCGGAGAGTCGACAACCGGCTTCAGAGAGATGCCGCGTCCATATGTGGAAGCATGCATGTAAGGATAGAAGATTGTCTGCTTCCATACTCGTCCGCCGTCTTCGGTCATGATCGGTGCAATAACGTTGACCAGCTGGGCGAGACAGGCCATTTTCACACGGTCTGCACGACGCAGGAATGTCAGCAGCATACTGCCGACCAGCAGTGCATCTTCAAAATTGTACACATCTTCCAGCTGAGGAGGCGCGATGCTCCAAGGGTCCATTTTGCTGTCCGCTTCGTTGGAGTGATACCATACATTCCATTCATCAAAGCTCAGGTACATCGTTTTCTTGCTGCGCTTTTTGGCTTTGACAAAGTCACAAGTAGAGATAATGGTGTGAATGAAGTGATCCATGTCCATTGATCTCGCCAGATAGTTGGCTGGATCGTTATCCTGGTTGCCATAATATTGATGAAGGGAAATGTAATCGACAGCTTCATACGTATGTTCAAGAGTCGTTGCTTCCCACTGCGGGAAAGTAGGCATTGCCGTATTGGAACTGCCACAGGCTACGAGCTCGATGGAGGAATCCACCTGACGCATCGCTTTGGCTGTCTCCAGCGCCAGCTTGCCGTATTCTTCAGCAGTCTTGTGACCGATCTGCCATGGACCATCCATTTCGTTGCCCAGACACCAGGTTTTGATACCATACGGATCTGCGTAGCCATGCTGTTTGCGAAGATCACTATAGTAGGAACCACCAGGATGATTGCAATATTCGATCAGGTTGCGTGCAGCATCGATGCCGCGTGTTCCCAGGTTAACCGCCATCATGACTTCGGAGCCAGCCTGCTTGGCCCACTGCATGAACTCGTTGGTACCGACCTCGTTTGGTTCGACTGTACGCCAGGCCAGTTCCAGACGCTTTGGACGGGATTCTACCGGACCAACTCCATCTTCCCAGTTGTAACCGGATACAAAATTGCCTCCGGGATAACGGATGATGGGAACCTGCAGCTCTTGGATCAATTGTTTTACATCATTACGGAAACCGTTTTCATCAGCGGACGGATGAGAAGGATCATAAATACCGCCATATACCGCTCTGCCCAGATGCTCAATAAAAGAGCCGTAAATTCTTTTATCTACTTCCGCAATTCGGAAGGCCTTATCGACGATCATTTTGGCTTTGAGATTAGATTGTGACAACGTGCTTCATCCTTTCCTGACATGCTTATGCCTACAATTTAATAGCGCTTTTTTGGGCTTTTATTGCATAAATTTACAAACCGAATGTAGCATAGATTTCTTAATCAGTCAATATTAATATTAATAATTAATGTTTTTATTAACATTAATAAAATAGAAAATCACTTCCTTATTATTATATATACTTTTAAAAAATAAAAGCCTGCAAGGGTTTTGGGAGAGAATATGTAACCGCATTCATTATTTTTCCTATATACATGTCTGCAAAAGAATATAGAACAAAGATTAGCTATATTATCATTTATTATCCGAAAGGTTTACAAGAAATACAGCAGCGTTCGCCATGGCTGATATTTGAGGTGGACTGCTATGGAATTCATCCTATTTCCGGTTGCAGGGTATGATCATCTGATAACACAAAGCAATAAAAATAATAATATCTGAACGCCAATTTATTGAAATATGGAAGTCAGCAGACAAGCAAATTGTATATCATTACATAGATCTGGTAACGGAAATAGCCGGTTTTGATGACTCCAGGTTTTTTGCTGCTTCTATTTACAAGCTGTCCTCATTTTAGGTATTATGGAATTATAATTATTCTAAGTATAAATACGATGTGATATAATAAGTGTATCGTGAAAATAGTAAAGGCAGTGTGCGTGAAGATATAGATGAAGCGGCAGATCCATACTATGCTTGGAACGAATAATCAAATGAATGGCCTGATAATCAATCGAATGCGTTAATGAAAAATGCAAAATAAACCGGAAGGTGTGAATGACATTATGATGCTGACGGAACAGGTGGACAGAATCAAAGAGCGTCTGAAGTCTAAAGGCTACAAGCTGACGCCTCAGCGTGAGACGACAATCCGGGTACTGCTGGAACATGAAAAAGATCATCTGAGTGCAGAGGAAGTATTTTTGCTGGTAAAGGAACGATTCCCGGAGATCGGCATGGCTACCGTCTACCGGGTGCTTGATCTGCTGAACGAACTGCAGATTGTGCAGAAAGTCAATTTTGGCGATGGAGCGGCGCGATTTGACCTGCGGGCAGCGAACAGTCCCCATTTGCATCATCATCTCATCTGTACCCAGTGCGGTAATGTAGAAGAGATTATGGAAGACTGGCTCGTTTCGCTGGAAAAACGGGTGGAGCGCGAGTTTGGATTTACCGTCACAGACCATCGGCTGGATTTTCAGGGAGTTTGTTCTTCCTGCCAGATGAAGGAGCGGGAGAAAAATAAAGGCGGCAAAAAGTGCCAGGCCGTATCCTGACCGGCTTTGCCAGAATTATTACACCGGAAAGATCTTCCCTGATCTTTCCGGTTTTTGTTTTTGAGTTTTCATCGGCATGGGTATCAGCATATGAATCGTACCTGCCGATATATAATGGATATGCTGTAAAATAGAACAGGGAATTACAGGCAAGTACAGCAGCAGCTTGCAGATTCTTTCTGTATATGGGTGAGGTATGTTCATAAATTTTCAATTCTGCCAAAATCGCGCTTCTATTTTTAAATAAGCGGGTAAGTATTAAAACATAGATGGACCCGTAAGTGCAGCAGCAACAGCGCGATCAGGTTCATTTTTGTATAGTTTCGTAAAGGATGTCCTGCAGGTATTCACTGCTGGGCAGGATGTATGCATGGCCTCATTAAAGGGGATTTCCAATCACCGGAATTTCCATTAATGAGTGTACCTTTCTTTTATCTTATAAATAATGTAAGAGTAGGGAATCATCCGCCATTTTTTCACTCAGGTACAATTGACAGCTATCCGGCTTCCGCATTAACATAGGTGTATTGCCCATGCGGGCAAAAACGGATAGAAGGTGACTGTAATTGCAACAGCAATATCGACCAACAAGAGCTGAAATTAACCTAGATGCGCTGCGTGCCAATTATGAGGCTTTCCGTCAGACTTTGCCGGATACGACGAAGCTGTTATTATGTGTAAAAGCGAATGCTTATGGACATGGGGCAGTGGAGGTATCCCGGGAACTGGAAAGACTTGGCGCGGATTACCTGAGTGTTGCGTTTTTGGATGAGGCGATTGAGCTGCGTCAGCATGGTGTGCGTCTGCCGATACTTGTACTGGGTTACACCGGTCCCGAGGCGGTAGCAGCCGCTTATGAATACGACGTTACTTTAAATGTATTTACGGAAGAAGTGCTCGAGGCCATTGCCCGGCTGACAGTTGATTCTTCCGGACGCAAACTCAAAGCTCATATCAAAATTGATAGCGGGATGGGGAGACTGGGCCTTTTCCCGGAAGAAGCGCCTGATTTTATCGTCAAGGCATTTCAGGTGCCTGTTCTGGAGATAGAGGGAATGTTTACTCATTTTGCCAAGGCGGATGAGCAGGACAAAAGTTATACACTGATGCAATACGAGAGGTTCCAACAAGTGGACCGGGAACTGCGGAGACTGGGTTATACTATCCCTATTATACATACGGGGAACAGTGCCGCTGCTATTGATACTCCCGAGCTGTCGCCACAGATGATTCGGGTTGGTATTGCACTGTATGGGCTGTATCCTTCGACTGAAGTGAACAAGCAGGTGATAGACCTGACACCGGTTATGACCGTCAAGACCGCTGTATCCTATCTGAAGACCCTTCCTGCCGGTTCCGGAGTGAGCTATGGCACCCGTTATTTCACAGGTGCAGATGAACAGATAGCCACTCTTCCGATCGGCTATGCAGATGGTTATTCGCGTATGTTAAGCGGCAAGGCACAGGTGCTGATCCGCGGTCACCGCGTCCCTGTGATTGGAACAATCTGTATGGATCAGTGTATGGTATCACTCAAATCTTTTGCGGAGAGCGCAGAAGAAATCCAAATCGGCGAAGAGGTTGTCCTAATCGGTCGCCAGCAGGACCAAACGATTACTGCTGACGATCTTGCTTCCGAGCTGGGAACCATCAATTACGAGATCATTTGCATGCTTGCAGCCAGAGTGCCGCGCGTCTATTACCAAAATGGTAATATCCTGAGCCGCTGGAATCCTTTACTTAATAGGTAAAATATTTCTATTGGGATTGAAGGAAACCGGATTTTTGAGGCGAATCTTACATATTGTGATGAAAAGTCTGTACTCGCGCCCATAATGTGGTTTATAATGATGGCAGCAAAGTTGCCTCACGCACTGTGCGTGTGGCGCAGACCAGAAACTTGGATTCGCGTATGTAAAAATGCCGTTAAATCAGCTAAGGGGTATGGCTGGAAAAGGTTTTGGGGGTGCTGGACAGTTGGACAACATGCAAAATGTGCAAGGGATTATGGTCCATTTACCGGATCAGCTTTTGCAGGAGATGGATGGGATCGCAGCTTTGGAGAATTCCGACCGCAACGAGTTAATCAGAAAGGCTATGAAAGGGTATCTCACGGAGCGTAAGAAGCGGCATGTCCGCGAGGCAATGCAGCGTGGATACATGGAAATGGCCAAGATCAATCTGAGAATCGCGTGCGAAGCTTTTTATGCGGAGGAAGAGGCGGATATCACTCTGGACCGCTTAGTTAGCGGGGTGTAGACATTGATCGTAAAGCGCGGCGATGTATTTTTTGCAGATTTATCGCCCGTCGTCGGTTCCGAACAGGGTGGCGTAAGACCAGTTTTGGTAATCCAGAACGACATTGGTAATCGCTTCAGTCCGACGGTCATTGTGGCGGCAATTACGGCACAGATCCAGAAGGCCAAATTGCCGACGCACGTGGAAATTGACGCCAAGTCCCACGGGTTTGACAGGGATTCCGTCATTTTATTAGAGCAGATTCGTACCATTGATAAGCAGCGTTTAACTGACAAAATCACACATCTGGATGAAGAGACCATGCGTCGTGTGCATGACTCGCTCCAGATCAGCCTGGGCCTGGTAGATTTCTAGGCCTGCGGTGAGCAAGCGGACCCGGTGAATGCACCGGGTTTTTTGCGTCTTTACAGCCCTTTACTTCGTGATACCGGGTGGAAATCAGGCTTATTGTCTGAGATAATATATGTATGATGACAGGGTTCTTCCTGCGGGAAGAGCGGAAAGAGGGATAAGATTGTCTGAACAAAAACCGATTACCGAAGAACAGGCGAAAGCCAGTGAGCAGCAGGTCCGCGAACGGATCGTCAAGCAAATTGCCGGAGAGCTGCAAATTTCACTAAAACAAATTCGTACAACGATTGATTTACTAGCAGAAGGCAATACCATTCCATTTATCGCCCGGTACCGTAAGGAAATGACCGGTGAACTGGATGAGAACCAGCTGCGCGATATTGAAGAACGTCACCAGTACCTGCGCAATCTGCAGGATCGCAAGGATGAAGTGCTCCGCATCATCAGCGAGCAGGATAAGCTGACCAGTGAACTGGCCGCTTCGATCCAGAATGCCTCCAAGCTGCAGGAAGTGGAAGATCTGTATCGTCCATACCGCCAAAAGCGCAAAACACGCGCAAGTGTAGCCAAGGAAAAAGGACTGGAGCCACTCGCCCAGTGGATCATGAGCCAGCCCAAGCAGCCTGAAGCGCTGGTAGAGGCAGCACGTTATATCGACGCGGAGAAAGGCGTAGAGGACGCTTCTCACGCGCTGCAGGGAGCGATGGATATTCTTGCCGAGAACATCTCGGATGATGCAGCGCTGCGTACCTGGATCAGACGGTATACGCTCGATCACGGTATGCTCGTGACCGAAGCCAAAAAAGCGGACGAAGAATCCGTATACGAAATGTACTACAGCTACCGTGAACTGGCGAAGAAGATGCCTCCGCACCGTATCCTCGCGATTAACCGGGGAGAACGGGAAAATATCCTCAAGGTGCAGCTGGAAGTGGCTCCTGAGCCGGTATACCGTTATATGGACAAGCAGATAATCAAGGGACCTTCTGCCGTACGCGATATTCTGAATAATGTGATTGAAGATGCCTACAAGCGTCTGATCGCGCCTTCCATTGAGCGTGAAGTACGTACGGAACTGACCGAAAAAGGGGATAACCAGGCGATTTCCATCTTTGCGGGTAATCTGCGCAATCTGCTGCTGCAGGCACCGATCAAGGAGACACGGGTACTCGGCGTGGACCCTGCTTACCGGACAGGTTGTAAGCTGGCTGCCGTAGACGAGACAGGCAAGCTGCTGGAAGTGGCAGTTACCTATCCGACACCACCGGTGAACAAGAAAAGGGAGGCTGCGGACACAATCCGCCGTATGATCGATGAGCACCATATCGAATTGATCGTTATTGGTAACGGTACAGCGTCCCGTGAGACCGAACAGTTCATTGCTGAACTGATCCAGGAGATTGAGGATCGCAAGCTGGCTTATCTGATCGTAAGTGAAGCGGGAGCAAGT
Source organism: Paenibacillus wulumuqiensis (assembly GCF_000971965.1). GTDB lineage: Bacteria > Bacillota > Bacilli > Paenibacillales > Paenibacillaceae > Saccharibacillus > Saccharibacillus wulumuqiensis. The sequence continues at coordinate 152,968 of NZ_KQ040793.1, read as the reverse complement.
GTATACTCTGCTTCCAAGCTCGCCCAGGAAGAATTCCCGGATCTGGATGTAGCACAGCGCAGTGCAGCTTCCATCGCACGCCGTGTACAGGACCCGTTGGCCGAACTGGTCAAGATTGACCCAAAAGCCATCGGAGTAGGCCAGTACCAGCACGACGTATCCCAGAAACACCTGGAAAGCAGCCTGAAAGGCGTCGTCGAATCGGCGGTTAACCATGTTGGTGTCGATGTGAATACAGCGTCGCCTTCCCTGCTGTCCTATGTAGCGGGCGTAAATGCCACGATTGCCAAAAATATCGTGAAGTATCGGGAAGAGAACGGCCGATTCTCCAGCCGCAAGCAGCTGCAAAAAGTACCTCGCCTCGGTGCGAAGACACTTCAGCAGTGTGTAGGTTTCCTGCGGATCAAGGGTGGGGACAATCCACTGGATTACACCGGTATTCACCCGGAATCCTATGATGCCACCAACAAGCTGCTCCAATCCCTGAACATCAAGCCGGAACAGCTGGGCAGCCCGGAAGCTGTCGAAGCACTGGCTGCTGTAAATGTGGAAGAAGCAGCACAATCGCTGGAAATCGGTGTACCGACACTGCGCGATATTCTGGACAGTCTTCAGCGTCCGGGCCGTGACCCGCGTGATGAGCTGCCGCTGCCGATTTTCCGTACGGACGTGCTCAAGATCGAAGATCTGACACCAGGTATGGAGCTGCAGGGAACGGTTCGTAACGTGATAGACTTTGGTGCCTTTGTCGATATTGGTATCAAAAATGATGGATTGGTACACATTTCCCAGCTGAGCGAGCAGTTTGTTAAGCATCCGATGGATGTCGTCTCGGTTGGTGACAATGTAACTGTCTGGGTTATGAACGTTGATGTCAAAAAAGGCAGAGTCGGTCTGACCATGCGTCCATCGTCTGCCAATCAAGCGACAGCCCAGTAAGCAGAGGACATTTATCTGCATCTATCCGGATCGCTGATATCAGATTGGCCTGTAAAGGATATATATATAAACCATCTTCGGATCTACAAGGTGGATGATCACTAAAAAGGCAGTATGCATTTTATCGCATACTGCCTTTTTTTGCGTTATCTCCGAGAGTGAATGGATTCAGCCCCTCTAAGCCGCCTGGTGACGGATAGGACGCTTAGAGCCGGGCTTCCTCGTATTCCTCATACCACTGCTCCAGCTGAGCCTGCAAAGCGCGAATCTCGGTCAGCAGGGAGATGAGCGGATATTGTTCTTCCTGGAGGGCTGCAAAAGACTGCTCCAGCTCGTTAATGTAATGCAGGCCGTTTAACAGGACTGCCTCCGGATTCAGCAGTTCCAGGTTATCACATTCAGCGATAGCGCGTGGAAGGGAAGGGATATGATCAGCAGTGAGCTTGCTGATTTCCTTATGTAGTCGCAGATTCAGTGCGCTGAGCTGGTAGGCATACTCAGCAGGCATTTCCACATAGTGCAGCTGGTCCTCATGCTGCAGAATTACATAGCGCATAACAGTTGTTGTCATCGGTATTCTCCCTTAAGTAACATATCCGCAGGCTGCTCGGATGAGTCATCCGGTTTGCGGTATGTAAAATTGGTAAAAAATTAGAGTAAGTACTTGAAGTGTATCGCATAACAAAGTTAAAATTCAAGAGAAGGCTGTGGCAATGATCCATCCGCCATCATCCGGAAGCATAACAGCAATCAGGAAGAACCACAACATTAAAGGAGTATGCCGGGATTCATGACGAACGACGAACTACAAGTCTGGGTGGAACAGTTGTCACTGCAGCATTTTGAACGTCCGTTTCTGCACCGTGCCGTCTTCAATGCGAGACTGCGTACGACCGGAGGACGCTACTTTTTGAAAAGTCATCATATTGAGATTAATCCGCATCAGCTCCAGGCATTCGGTAGGGAAGAAGTAGAGAAAATTATCAAGCATGAGCTGTGCCATTATCATCTGCACATTCAGGGACTTGGCTACCAGCATCGCGATCCCGAGTTCAAGTACTGGCTGAAGCGGGTAGGAGGCGGACGCTACTGCCAGATTCCACCGGAAATGATGGGCATTAAGCGCAAGGAGCTATACCGCTATCGGCTCGTCTGCCGAGAATGTGCAACCCAGTATTTGCGCAAAAGACGCATGAACCCCGATAAATACCGCTGCGGCAAATGCAGTGGAAAATTGAAACTTGAAGTGCTTGACTTACCTCAGGAATCATGGTAAATTAATTTTTGTATTCAATATTGTTCCCTGATAGCTCAGTTGGTAGAGCACTCGACTGTTAATCGAGTTGTCACAGGTTCGAGTCCTGTTCGGGGAGCCATTTCTTGGAGAGATACCCAAGTGGCTATAAGGGGACCCTCTGCTAAGGGGTTAGACTGCGTAAGCGGTGCGAGGGTTCGAATCCCTCTCTCTCCGCCATATGATTTTTAATGTGGTATACATAATAGCTATTAAGAGAGTCAGCATATGCTGGCTCTTTTTTTATTGATCTGCCGCTATGGTATTGGATAGACCGATGTAAAAATAACCTTCTATTTTAAGAGCAGCTGCAAGTACAGCCTGTTCTCAAATAGAAGGTTATTAGAGTTATAAGGGGTCTCAAAAAGCAAGTAATCCAATACCTGAGCAGCTCAAGATAAAGGAATATTCATGCCCAGCGCCCGATAAATGGCATGGGCTACGCCATCTTCCTCGTTTGTGCGTGTCACCTCATCTGCAATGGCCTGCACTTCAGGTTCGGCATTACCCATGGCTATGCCTTTGCCAGCCATAGTGATCATGGAGACGTCGTTAAAATTATCGCCAATCGCCATGGTATCCTCCATTGCAATACCGTAATGCGCAGCCAGATGCTTGAGCGCGTTTCCTTTGGAAGCTTCTTTGTGTTCCATTTCAAAGTTATGACTGCCGGAGACGACCATGGTCATATCATCACGTTCTGCAAAATGCAGTCGGCCGGCTTCCAGCTTATCCGGGTCAAGGGAGAGGGCGAGGATATTATAGAAATCTGCCTCATCCGGAATATCATAATGAGACGATACGCGAATCAGCTGTACCTGGGCACCATGCGACTGCATGGCTTCCAGCATTTTGATTAGTGTCGGATCAGGGTTGGTACTGAGCAGACGGTCCACTTCCACAGCGAGACGCTGATGGCCATTGCTGATTGTATAGATTCCTTTGCTCGTATGAGCCTGGTAATAATAGTTCCCCTTTTCCAGCCAGTCCAGCACTTCCATCGCCTGCTGGCGTTCCAGCGGCAGAGAGAAGAGATGCTGCGATTCATCATCATGAATGACAGAGCCGTTGGAAGAGATGACCGGTGTCACGAGGCCTGTTGGCTTAAGGATATCTCTGACATTGTGGTGGGCACGCCCGGTGGCAATGCTGACGATGATGCCTTCCTGCTGGGCGGCACGAATAGCAGAGGCGTTAACCTCATTGACATAGCTGTGCCCGCTTAGCAAAGTTCCATCCAGATCGATTGCAATTAATTTGATACTCATACACTCAGCTCCTTGGGTTGGGGTTGATCGGCAATCCATAATTCAACTTCATGCTGCTGCAGCAGTTCCGTCATCTCTGCACTGGGGGCACGGTCCGTAATAATGAGATCGATTTCCGACAGGTCAGCAAATTTATAAAATAATTCCCGTCCAAACTTGGAATGGTCAGCCAGAATAATCACCATTTCAGCCTGCTGCATCATTTTATGCTTGATGCGGCCTTCTTCTACGGTCAGGGAGGTTAGTCCTTTGGCGGAAATGCTGCCAATGCCGATAAAGGCGCGTTCAGCAAAATAATGGGATAGTGCCTCGATCGCTTCGGAGCCATATACATAGCGGTGCTGGGACTGCAGCTGACCGCCGAGCAGATGAATCGTCATATCTTCCTTGTCCGAGAGAATATCCGCTTGATTGATCGAATTGGTGATGACTGTGCAGCCTGCCGCTTCAATAAATTCGGCACAGGCCTGCACCGTAGTGGAAGAGTCCAGAATCACACGTTCGCCATCCCGAATTAGGGTAGCTGCAAGCTGCCCGATTTTTTTCTTTTCCGAAGAGACGGTATTCAGCCGATCCTTATAACTGGGGATGGTCATCGTGGCCGTAGACAGCATGGCACCGCCGCGTGTGCGGATGATGGAATTCTGCTCTTCCAGCCGAACAAGATCTCTCCTGGCCGTATCGCGCGAGACATGGAAAAGACTGCAGATTTCCTCGATATTGATCCGCTGATGACTTTCAAGATATTTAAGAATGTGAAGCATTCGCTCTTCCTGATACATCCGGAAAATCTCCTTTTTGTAGGTTATCCATTCGAAAACAGTACTCGGCTGCAGCTCTTATCTATTTAATGAGTGATCTGCGTGAAAGTAAGTTATATAAGTAATTATAAGTATTATTAATTTATTTTACAAGTAAAATACTTATTATGATAAGTGAAATTTAAGTCAAAAATTTATTTTATAAAAATGCTTGCAATCTAACTCTAGAGTTGGTATACTCGTTTTTGTTGTTAAGAAATTGTGGCCCGTTGGTCAAGGGGTTAAGACACCTCCCTTTCACGGAGGTAACAGGGGTTCGAATCCCCTACGGGTCATCCTCATTTTATAGTAAGAGCCATTAGCTCAGTTGGTAGAGCACCTGACTTTTAATCAGGGTGTCGAAGGTTCGAGTCCTTCATGGCTCACATTTATATTTTTGTCTGCGCGGTCGTGGTGGAATGGCAGACACGCTATCTTGAGGGGGTAGTGGGTGTATACCCGTGGAGGTTCGAGTCCTCTCGACCGCATACTAGTAAGATAATAAAGAGTCCCTGTTATGATAAGATAACAGGGACTCTTTATTTGTGTTAGAATATACGCTGACAGCATAGAAATGAGCGCGATTAGGATAAGCCGTTGGGCAGGTCTATTTTCCATAATTACTGGCAATAGAAGAAGCTGCAGACAGGCAGTTCAGCCGGGGGGGAAAGGGCTGAACAGGGATAAAATGGATTTTGGATGAATATGGTTATTGAATTCGCAGCCAAACCATACTATATTATAATTCATAATTGTATTTATCGTGCCGGTATAGAATTGTCGCTAATGGGTTCACTGAACGGCGGAACAAGGTTATGGCAATACATAAATGAACATCTGGTCTCCTGCTATCCGTTATTCCGGTTCCATCGATATGGCTTGTATGTATGTTACGCGCCGATCAGTGATTATATTCGGCAATGTCGAGCAGTTCGGCGACTTGTTTACGATAGCGTGTAGCTTTGCGTGTACCGTTAATCAGATTGGATAAACGTGATGGTGGAATCCCATAACACTCGCAAAACGTCTTTTGATCCATCTGCATTTCTGCCAGCCGCTGCTTGATTGCCCAGCCAAAAGAGGTAACGGGCTGCTTGCGGTTCAACAATATCACCCCTTGCTTAAAAGTAACATCATACCATGCAGAATATGCATCCAGGCTCCCGTCGCAGGGCCTGTGGTATAATGATTCAGGAAAAGAAGTAAAAAAATGTCGCTAAAGTTAGTATATACTTAAATGCGTTTTTAATCAACAATTAATTACTTATATAAGTGTTGTTAGATGACAAGGTCGGGAGTGGAAATATATGCAGCCGCAATCTATTTATGATCGTATCGAATTGCTGATCAAAAACAAAGGAATTACCAAAAAGTCATTTTGTGAACAACTCAAAATCAGTACAGGTAACTTTGGCGACTGGAAAAGGGGAAAATCTACACTGGGTACTCATAAGCTGATTGAGATTGCTGCCTATTTTGATGTCAGTCTGGATTGGCTTCTTATTGGCAAGGAGCGTCAAGCTGAACTGATCAAAGAACAGAGCAGTCCTTATTTTTTTGAACTTATGGGGCAATTGAATTGCCAGGAAGAAATCTTGAGTGATAACGAGAAAGAGTTTATCAAGGAATACATCGAATTTACGGCGTATCGCAAATCAAGACTGCAGGAAGACTAGGCTCGCAGCAGTCTGGTTCTGGCTGGACGGCGGGATATACCGGTTTTATTCACAGCAAAAAGAGTCCGGAGAGATGATGGACTCTTTTTGTCGTGTTTACTTTTGCCGTGTTGATGGAGTTTAGTGTATTTTGGTGTATTTTAAAAAGATGATTGTTGCTGAAGGGGGATTGTTGGCAGATTATCTTGCGGCATAGAGTAGACTGGCGGTATACAGACGGAGGACCAGAGATACTACTTGATGATACTGCTGACCGGACTTGCACCAGGACTGTTCTGACGCTGATTGGATTGTTCTTGCCACTGCTGTTCCATTTGCAGAGATAGACGATCTGTCAGTATGCCGGCCTGCGGGATGCTCAGCTGCAGCGGACGAGCAGCCCGGCTGATGCAGCAGGAGAGAAGGGTATACAGGTAGCAGTTGACAGCTTGATCTCGTTCAGTCCCCAAATGGTAGTTAATCCAGGCATGCAGGGTGGTGAGTGATAGAATCGCCTGATACTCATAAACCGCTCTCTCCAATACCGTGAAGCTCATCCATGGATACAGGCTATGTGCCAATTTTAGTAAGCGCTTTCCGGTCTTGCGGGCTTCATCCCTTGATTCGGCAGGGATAATCTGCTGGATGATCATCTTGTCAATGAGAGCAAGTGTCCATGCATCCTGTTCGCTGCTGGCCATATAGACACTGTGGATGGCCGGTGCTTCCCACTGAAATAAATGGGGCTGCAGATGATCTACAAGATGCTGCTCCAATTGGGCGACATTACTGATTATGCCTTCCTGTACACGTTGTTCCACATGATGAGCATGGGTAAAGCTGGCAGTTGGCAGTTTGGCATCCAGTAATTGCACATAAGCGAGCAGCTTTTGGCTACTGTTCATTGTTCCATCAGCCTCCGTTTGTTGTTTTTCTTTATTTTAATGTGTGAAAGTATACGGGATAGAGGGATGAAGTCAGCAGAATGTAAATTAATATAACTTACTGTCGATTAATAATTTAATTTCTTTCAATTTGTAAATAATACTTACATATATTAGGTTAATGTGTCAATATAATTGACTGATAAAACAAATTTTTAGCGATAAATAATTAATTATTATGATGTTTGTATCTATATTCAATAAAAGAATGTATTTTATGTCATTTTAATTAACATATAAATAAACTGAATATAATCTACATATTCGAGGAACATTAAATTCTTTATATAACTAGTCCCATATTTGACCCAATATTCGATCCAATTGATTGGAATAAAAGCGGATCGCTCTGTTATAACCGGCAATACCCTGATCCGATGATGTATCGGCCAGCTGGATTAACAGACGTCTCATCGCTTCCACATGTTCATCCAGATTTTAAAACACCATCGCATAAAAAAATTCCAGTTCCCGGTGTTCAGGAAACTCGCGCAGCCCATTTTCAAAGCATTGCTGGGCCTGCTACAAACGAGTCCTATATACTTCTCTTTTTCTTTGTATATATAATGAAATTAATAGTTTACAATATCAAATAATAATGATAAACTGATACAGTTGTTATGATTTCTGCTATTATTATGCGGTCGTGGTGGAATGGCAGACACGCTATCTTGAGGGGGTAGTGGGTGTATACCCGTGGAGGTTCGAGTCCTCTCGACCGCATTACCAAGATTGTAATCAGGAAATTATAACTGTCGGATTATCAAGTGACCTTCACTTGACCTCAATCATCCGCAAAAGTTGTACAAGTAGGATATAATACATAAAACGCTGTCAGTGATAAGCTGGCAGCGTTTTTTTTGTGAGTTTAAGCCATTGTAAGCTTATGTCATTGTCTCAACAGGCTTGTTTTCCCCAATAAATTTTTATAAAATTTTTTGGAGTGAATTTTCTGCAGACGACTTGCTGTAAGAATTCAGTTGATGCCTGTTTGTCTACCGAAGCTGCTTCTGGATATCGGCTTCAATTTTGTCCGGGGTCGTCTTGGGAGCGTAACGTTTGATCGGGTGGCCTTTGGCATCGATCAGGAATTTGGTAAAGTTCCATTTAATCGCTTTGGAACCGAGTATGCCTGGTGCCTGTTCGCTAAGATACTGGAACAGCGGGTGGGCGGAAGCTCCGTTCACGTTGATTTTTTGAAACATGGGGAAGCTGACACCGTAATTGAGCTGACAAAACTCTGAAATTTCTTCATCACTACCAGGGTCCTGGTTGGCGAACTGGTTGCTGGGGAATCCAAGTACCTCAAAGTTCTGGTCTTTGAATTTATCATATAATTCCTGCAGACCGGTGAACTGTGGAGTGAGTCCACACTTACTGGCGGTATTCACGATCAGCAGGGTTTTGCCTTTATATTGTTCCAGAGAGACTTCTTCACCACGCATAGAGACGGCTTTGTATGAATAAATACTCATGGATCTCACGCTCCTCTCAGAATGGGTAACAATTTAATTTTAGAAAATTAATTAAGTATAGTCAATTTTAGCTATAAAAACAATTTGTCGAAATTAAGTTTCATTTCTGGTCCGGTGCTTTACAAATATAGTGTTGGTCTGAAACAAATTAGACAAAGGAGCTGAAATGATAATGGCACTTTATACAGCAACTGCAAAAGTTCATGGTGGACGTCAAGGTAAGGTTGAATCAAGCACAGGTGCGCTGGATGTAAGTCTGGTTATGCCCAAAGAGCTTGGTGGCGGCGGTGGAAACGGGACGAATCCGGAAGAAATGTTTGCAGCCGGTTATGGAGCCTGTTACCAGAGCGCCCTTGCTAATGTAGCCCGCAAAGAGAAGGTCAACGTGACGGATACAGTCGTTACAAGTAACGTTATGATCGACAAAGATCCTTCGGATGATGGCTTCAAGCTGTCTGTTCGTCTGGATGTCAGTATCCCGGGTCTTTCCAAAGAAGAAGCGATGGATATTGCCAAAAAAGCACATGATTTTTGCCCGTATTCCAAAGCAACCCGCGGCAATATTGATGTGGAACTGAATATTGTCTAACACATAAATGCTGCTAACAGGAATGCTGCAATGAAGGCAGATATTCATCCTGAAGTAAGCATAGCATAATCGTAACAAAAGGCAGATTCCGCTGGGGGATCTGCCTTTTATCGCATATTCATTCGGCTCATGCAGCTGCCTTTTGAAAAAGAAGCGAATTTGCAGGATAACGATTGAAAATACAGGGGACGGGTAAAATGTACATAAGCAGGACGTTGGAAGATGTTCTCAGGGCGCAGTACACTTGGGATACAGCCGAAAGTTCTGGAATTGCAGACACCTGGAGATGGCACAGTCAAGACCTTATCCTGGCGAAATAAAGGCTGTTCAGCTCCTATTTATGCCAACCCGCAGGCGATTGGAGTTGACACACACCTGAAAATTCTTTAAGATGTCATAGGTGATTTGTAATTCGCTACGAAATTTAAAGGATAACGGGTGATGATAATGGCATATAGACCAACGATTACGACATTGAAAAAAGCCGGTATTAACGAAAAAGAAGGCTTGTATGAATTTACAGCAACACTGGCGGATGGAACAGAATGTCGTATGTTCTACAATCGTTTTCCAGAATGGAAAATGACCAATATTAACCGCTTGTTAACCAAGCCATGTCCTGTATGCCGTAAGGATTTCATTTGCAACTGCTTTAACGCATTTGCCGGTGAGATTGACCAGCAGATCAAAGATCGTCAGCTGATTGACGAAGCTTTGGCCAACTAAGAACAGAGTACAATTTCATATTGCAGAGCGCGGGGATTAACTTCTCGCGCTTTTTTGCTATCTTTGCGGCAGTATGGGGTAAATATAAGGATAAAGAGAACTGAACGATCAACGAAAAGGAGAGTGAATCATATGGTAACCGCACATGCTCCGGTATCCCGTCCGGGAGAACCGACCGAATTAACCGATGCTCAGATTGAGGAATTGCTTCAGGGAGAACATCCGATTGTACTGGTGGATGGGGTATGTCATTTCTGCCAGGGGGCTACCAAGTTCATTATCAAACGTGATCCGAAAGGAATCTTTCATTTCGCTTCGATCCAGTCGGAAGTCGGCCAGAAGCTGATGCAAAAAGGCGGACTGCGTACGGATACGATGGATACGTTTGTATTGATCGAGAAGGGGCATTTCTATACCCGCTCTACCGCTGCACTGCGTATTGCCCGTCGTCTACGTTATGCATGGCCGCTGCTGTATGCATTTATCGTCGTACCGAAAGTGCTGCGCAACAGTGTATATAATCTGGTCGCCCGCAATCGTTACCGCTGGTTTGGCAAATCGGATCAGTGTATGTTACCGACACCGGAGATCCGGGAACGGTTTATCGAGTAATCGACCGTATACCAGATTGCAGCAATGTAGATGAAGAGAAGTATCTTTCATTTAAAAAATAAATCATCAGCAAAATAAAAACCTGCAGGACCGGATAATACCGGCCTTGCAGGTTTTTATTTTGCTGTTGTGCTTATTATTTAACGATTATGTTCATTGTTCAGTCCTGGTACGTATGAATAGCAGTCATATAGAGTACCCACATGGACAGCCTGTTATTTCAGCGGGTACCGGGTCAGTACTTTTTCATTTACGGAATAAACGGTATGGTCATTGTAATCGACAGGTGAACCCAGCTTGGTTGTATTAAACACATGTACAACCGCCAGATTGGATGGATAAAGGATGTACATGCGATCATCCATATTAACCATCAGATTGCCGTCCGTTGTCCGTTTCACCCATGTGTAATCTGCTGCGTCGCCTTCAAGGCTGACGGAAGCTACGGATTTGCTGGAAGCTACATTATACAATTTTAGATTGCCGTTCTCATAGGTGGTATAACCGGTGCCCGTAGATTGGGTGATGGAACCGCCGGGAATCATGCGTCCCCAGAGCAGTTTGCCTTTTGGATCAAAGGCGAACAGTTTGTTGCCGACCTGATCGATATTGGTACGGATCAGTACAGTGCCGTTTTTCAGTACAAACATCGAATCGCTGCCATCTCCATATACATTGGCATTAGCCGGGAACTGGTAATGGTACAGCTTTTTCAGATTCAGACCGTATACGTCAATCCTTGGATTCGGTACAGCCTGCCAGCCATTCTCGTTTTTGGTCAATTTGCTGGCGGCTACGATGATGCGGTTACCTTCGGCATGAAGAACAGAACCCTGGATAGCCTGCTGGTTCAGCAGCTTGCCATTATTGTCGTAACGGCTGAGCGACGAGCGAATGATACCCTGGTTATTCACTTTGCCGCGTGAAGCAACGAGCAGGGAGCCATCCTTGAGCAGGGTAATATCGCTCGTATCCGGAAGTGCCTTGACCCAGTTGGCTTTGCCTGAAGTATTGATCGAATGGAGCTTGTGGGTTCCATCGGAATAATCGGCATATACATAGACGGTTCCATAAGGGGTATACGCCATCTGTGTAGTTAGCGTGTAAGGACCGTCAGATTCATGCAGTACATAACTCCACTGCGGCTTGCCGGTAACTGTACTGTACGCTTGCAGGGTATCGAGGTACCAGCTGTTGTCCGTATTGCCCGTGGTGTTGGGCATATCCTGCTGGGTATGTACATAAGCGATTTTTTTGGCAGGTACTGCGTGTACGTCTGTGGCACGTATAGCGAGAGCATTCTCCATTTTGTCGTTGAACAGGGAAGGGGACGTCCAGGATGGGTTGCTGAGCGGCTGCACTTTGTCTGCCGCCGATACAGGCGCAGCCAAAGAAAAGCTGACCATCCCTGCCAACAGGAGTGCCGCCCATTTGTGCTGCGGTTTCCGATTCGATTCCATTACAATTCCACCTTTTCTTTTGTAAAGTATATTCCTTGAATTTTTAACCCATTTTACTGAAGAAGCAACAGATGTGACGCTAATGTAATAAATGGATGCTGAAGATAATAGGGCGTATAGGCTAATGGATGCAGAAATAAGAGAGAGTGATTCTTTATGCACGGTAATTATTTTCGGATATAGTATTGCAGACCTATAAAATCTATGGTATCCTATCGTTAAATATAGTTCTTGCAACGGAAGCACCGTTTAAGTACCGCACTCTCTGTGCGTTATTTAAACGGTGCTTTTTTTGTTGCCTGGGAAAAGGGGGAAAGACAATGGCTCCGGTACAGATCGTACTATGTGTGGAGGACAGCCAGTACATTGAGCTGTTGCTGAGGTACATCCGGGAAAGTGAATATGCAGCCAAAGTACGAATCAGGGCGTTTTCTGATGTGGATATGTTCATGACCTATATGGACAAGGAAGAGCATCGCGGACTGGTAGCGGCAGAAGAGGTTTTTCTGAAACGATGGCTGCACAGTGAAAATATCAAGACCGCACGCTGGGTAAGACTGAGTGAAGAAGCAGAGGATTATACGGAGGGCGTCACACTTGCCAAGTACCAGCCGCTCCACAACCTGCTGGATCAGTTGTCTGGTATGACCGGACGTACTACTGCTCCGGATATCACCCTAAAAGAAGGCCAGCATGCGATGATCACTTCGGTATACTCTGCAGCACCCGGCAGCGGCAAGTCAGTGACGGCGATGAATATGGCCAAACAGCTGGGTTTAAGAGGACAATCGGTCTTTTATCTGAATCTGGAGGCGGCCAGCAGTACACATCTGTTGAGGCTGGAGCGCAGGCAGCCGGCGGAGAACGGATTGTCCCGGCTGCTGTATGATCTGCAGGCTGCAGCAGAGCAAAAGGAACTGCCTGTACATCCGCCTTCACATTATGCGGTATATGCGGAAGAGATCAAGGCGGATACATTTGAGCCGCCGGAGAACTTTAATGAGCTGCTGCACATGACGGAACAGGATGCATTATCCCTGATCGCCTATATTGCGGGCAGCCGGGAGTATGACCATATCATTATCGATGGCGAGTCCGGAGGTCAGGAGCGCATGAGAGCTGCGCTGCAGGTCAGTGACCGTATTATCTGGCTGCTGACTGATGATCTGCCGTGCATGCACAAGACAGGGCTATGGATGTCATACTGGCAGTCTCATGATCCCCGGTGGTATGAACAGATATGCTCCAGGATTTCCTTTGTAATGAACCGGTTCACCGGAAGCGTGATGAATCCGCTGCCGATGTCAGGGATGGAGCTGGAAGGTACGCTTCCGTATGTGCCTTCGTGGAAGCAGGTGACCAGCAGTGAGCTGCTCTGGTGCTCGCCGATTTTCCAGCGTGATATTTTAAAATTATGCCGGATGCCTCATGATCAGGCTTATGCTGCAGGCGGGGTGGGAATGTGAACGAAGATTTATTTATCAGTTTGCGGGATGAAGTCCGGTCCGCTCTGGATGTGACATTTACGGTCGATGACAACGAACTGATGCGCCGGATCGAGCAGAAGGTACTGGACAACAGCCGCTATCCGGGCCTGACAGCAGGGGAGCGCCGCAGACTGGTCCGGCAGGTATTTGATTCGTTTCGCGGCTTGGATATTTTGCAGCCTTTGGTCGACGACAAAAGTGTAACCGAGATTATGATTAACAGTCACAAGGATATTTTTATCGAGCGCAATGGTCAAGTGATTCAGAGTGAAACGGTATTTGAATCCCGGGAGCGGCTGGAAGATATTATCCAGACGATTGTCTCGGGAGTGAACCGGGTCGTCAATGAATCATCGCCAATTGTGGATGCCAGGCTCAAGGATGGATCGCGTGTCAATGTCGTGCTGCCGCCGGTAGCGCTCAAGGGACCGACGATGACGATCCGTAAATTCCCTGAGAATCCGATGACGATGGATGATCTGGTGCAGATGGGAGCACTGGCGCCTGTAGCTTCTCATTTGCTGCAGACGCTGGTGCGCAGTAAATTTAATATTTTCATCAGCGGGGGAACGGGCTCGGGCAAGACTACTTTCCTGAATGCATTATCCCAGTACATACCGTCGGAAGAACGCGTTATCACCATCGAGGATTCGGCGGAGCTGCAAATACGTACCGTTCCGAATCTGGTATCGATGGAGACGCGAAATGCCAATACCGAAGGCAAAGGGGAAATCAGCATCCGCGATCTGATCCGTTCCTCACTGCGTATGCGTCCCAACCGGGTTATCGTCGGTGAGGTACGTGGGGCGGAAGCGCTGGATATGCTGCAGGCCATGAATACAGGCCATGATGGATCACTTTCTACCGGTCACGCCAACAGTGCAAGGGATATGCTCAGCCGGCTGGAGACGATGGTGCTGAGCGGTGCCGAGCTGCCGATTCAGGTAGTACGTCAGCAGATTAGCTCTGCGATCGATATTTTCGTGCATCTTTCCCGGCTGCGGGATCGTTCGCGTCGAATCACAGAGATCTCGGAAGTGCGCGGTATGATCGATGGCGAGGTAGTGCTTAATCCGCTGTTTGTTTTCGAAGAACATGGGGAAAAGGAAGGCAAAATCATTGGCAATCTGGCGCCTACTGGCAATTTGCTGATCCATACGGACAAGCTGCGGGCGGCCGGTATTGAGGAATGGCGCAGACTGGCAGCGATCAGCAATCCGGAATATAGCGCCAGAGCCTGAAGAGGAGGTTAAGGAGAGGGATGCTTCATTTTAAAAACCGGTCAGGCAGCAGGCAGACCGATAATGGCACACTCGCTGTCGGGACAGGCAGCAGTAAACGCGCAGCCGTGCCAGATGCAGCTAGCATACCGGCTGATCCAGGCAGTGTACTAACGGATTATACCGTGTATGAGCTGTCGGCTGTACAGCGGTTCGGCTGCATGCTGATATGCGGCGTTATATTTCTGCTGGTCGGTTATTTGTTTTATCATAACTGGCTGATTGGAGCGGTGCTGGCTGCTGCCGGATGGTTTACTCCAAAGCTGCTGCGCAGACATCTGCTCGAGCGGCGGCGCAGTGCTCTTAGTTCTCATTTCAAACAGGCATTGTATTCGTTGTCCTCTTCGCTGGCTGCCGGCCGATCGGTCGAAAATGGATTCCGGGAAGCGGCGCAGGATCTACGAATGTTATATCCGGATGGTGATAACGATATGATTCGTGAGCTCAATATTATTACGACCCGGCTGGATTATGGTCAGCCGATTGAAGAAGCGCTTCAGGATTTTAGCAATCGCACAGCCAATGAAGATATTGGTAATTTTGCGGATGTGTTTATTACATGTAAACGTACAGGTGGAGATCTGATTGAAGTGGTGCGCAAGACATCTTCTGTTATCGGGGAGAAGCTGGATATCCAGCAGGATATCGCAGTTATGGTATCGCAGAAAAAATTCGAATCCAATGCACTTATAGCTACGCCATTTATCTTCCTGATCTTTTTGAATGTTGCAGCGGGGGACTTTATGAAGCCGATGTATGGTAATCCGCTGGGCATCGTCGTATCGACGCTGTGTCTGGGAGCACTGGGATTTTGCTTTTGGCTGATTCGGAAATTTATGAATATCCGGGTGTAATAAATAGCCCGGTGAATATTTGCTGAGAGGAGGTGAATGAAACTGATCTGGGTATGGCTGGAAGGGCTGATGGCAGCTCTGCTGGCGGTAGGGTGGGTTGTGCTGCATCAAAGTGCAGAGGAGCGTCACAAGCAGCTAGCCGGGCTTTCATTTGAAGTGATTAAGCTGCGGCCGCTGCTGCCGGCAATGCTGGTATGTATAGAGAAAGTTAGATTTGTATCGCGTTTCTCAGGGGTCTTTTATCGTATTCAAAGCTCTGTTCAAAAAGGATTTGGGGTCCACATGAGCGGAGAGCGGTCACTGCTGTATATTGCAGAAATGGCCGGTTATGTCTGGCTGCTGCTGACGGTAGGTTTTGTCCTGGCTGCTGTCAATGGAGGCAGTGCCACCTGGCTGGGGCTTGGAGCCATGCTGGCAGTGGTACTTCCTGTTGCATTATTCCGTGATCTGCAGAAAAAAGTGCAGGAACGGGAGCAGGATATTTTGCTGGAACTGCCGGAGCTGCTGAACAAAATCATACTGCTCGTTGGAGCGGGTGAGACGGTGCAGCGTGCTATTGTACGCTGTGTGCAGCGCAAGCAGGAAAGTGCAGCAGGGCATCCGTTGTACAAAGAACTGGTCCAGATGCTGAACGAGCTGGAGAACGGGTATTCCTTTCAGCAGGCACTGGAGACATTCAGCAAGCGCTGCGGTGTGCAGGAAGTATCGGTGTTTACAACGACGGTACTGCTGAACTTCCGTCGCGGTGGCGGAGAGTTCGGACTCGCGCTGCGCGATCTGTCGCGTACGCTCTGGGATAAGCGTAAGGCAGTCAGCCGCATGCGCGGGGAGCAGGCATCGTCCAAGATGGTATTTCCGATGGTCATGATTTTTGTAATTGTAATGATATTGGTCGGTACGCCGGCATTTATGATGATGAATATGTAGGAGGAAATGAAATGACAAACATACTTAAGCAATCCTGGAATGGAATCCAAAGTTTCTGGAAGGAAGAAGACGGGATCGGTACGCTGGAAATGGTACTGATCATTGCAGTCATTCTGATCATTGCACTGGCTTTTAAAAGCAAGATTACTGCAGTTGTTACCGGCATGCTGGATTACATGGGACAAAAAAGTGAAGAATTCAAGAAATAATCTGTCTATCCAACGTCTCTGGCAAAACACAAAAGGAAGCTTCACGATTGAAGCTTCCCTCGTGTTTCCCATTATCCTGTTCACTACGCTGCTGATCTTGTTTTTCTGTATGTATCAGTACCAGAACACCATGCTGAAGCAGGCGGCTTCCAAAACGTCCGAACGTGCAGCATACTCCTGGGATAACAGCCATAAAGATGCGGTTACCGGAGCATATGCAGAAGGTGAGAATGATGGATTGTACTGGCGTCTGACCCAGGATGATATGTTGAGTAAACTATTTGGTTGGGCAGGAGCATCCAGTTCAGCAGAGGTTTCCATTCCAGGAGGCAGCGGCGGATCACTGCCTACGGATAAATTATCTGCCGCTGCCTCCTGGGTTCCTGGTGAAATGAGTGGAGATATAGCTTATAACAACGAACTGATGATCAGAAAAATCAAGACTACACTTTCCCGTCCTGTATCCTTTGGCGCATTGGAACGGGAGCTTGGCCAGCCTCTTCAATCAGAGGTCAGCGCAGGAGCAGTTGTTGTGGAGCCTGTCGAATTTATCCGTAATGTGGAATTGCTTCGTTATTATGGTGCCAAAGTATCCGGCAAATACGGACAAGCTCTCAATCTGGGGCAGGCAGGAAGCATATTGAAAATGTTTGGCGGACAGGCTCCATAGTGGTCTGCCTGAATGAATCAGGAGTGTGAATCCCATTGAGAAAACGATTAACCAAGCAGCATAGGCGCAGCTGGTTTGGACCCATATGGAACAAAGTAACCGACACGCGTGGTGCGGTTACGATTTTTATGATTGTGGTGCTGGCAGGGGTATTCATGTTCACTGCCGTATTTATCGATTATTCCAGAATTGCGGCAATGGAAGTGCAATCCGAGCGGCTGACCCATGCGGTGGTTCGCTCGGTCATGTCCGCGTATGAACCTGAGTTTCAAAAGGAATATGGCTTATTCGCTTTTGGTGAGTCGGATGCCACCCAGCTGCTGGATACGGCGCTGACGGAAAATTTTAACTATACTGATCAGGAGGATGGGTTCCATCTCATCCCGCTGCAGGCCGATGAGACTTCTATCCAGCTCAGCCGTCCGCTCGGCAAGTACGATACATTCAATCAGCAGATTCAGGAGGAGATGAAATACAAGGCTCCGATTGACTTTACGATTGAAATTGTAGAGAAGATGCGTACGATGTCCGGAGTGATGAAGGAGACTACGCAGACAGTATCTGTACTGAACAGAGTACGCAAACCTTATGAAGCCAGGGAAAAGGCGATAGATGAGCTAATTGCGCTGCAAAAGAAAACGGCAGGCGAAGTGCAGGAACTGGCCAAAATGATTATGCATCCGGCGGGAAGCTCCATTGCAGACAAAAATGTAGGTTCGATCTCTTCGATAGCCCAGATTGCGGCGCAATTTAAAAATTACACCGATCTGATCGATGAAGACAAACGACGCAAGAAAAAGGACAAACCGCGGATCAATACAGCCAAAATCGCTGCATACAAAAGCCGATCTTCTTCATTGCTGCAGAAAATAAATCCCAAGGTGGAAAACCTGCTGGAGACTCATGCACATACATACAGTGAAGGTATAGAGCTGATGGCCAAAATCAGACACTATAACCAGGAAATTGCGAATATTATCGAGGAAGAGAAGAATCGATCGGCTAATGCTTCCTATGACAAGGTAAGCGGCGCACGCATACCCGGCAGTACGGCCAAAGGAGATGCGGGTGCAGAGCAGCAGCTGGCAGAACTTCGTAAAAATCTGGATCAGCTGGTACTTTCCCAGGAGCTATTAAACCAGATGGAAGCTTCCGTGAAATCGCAAGGAGATGATTATACAAGTGTCTCCCATGCTGTAAAAAGTCTGGTTACCGCAGCGAACCAGCAGATCACCCAGACTTCCGGCAGCGCATCGGCTCTGAAAAACAGCACGATCCGTACGGCTCGTCTGCTGCAGGATTATCTGGACAACTATTTGGGTAGCGCACCGGAAGGAACGATCGGCAAGATTGAAAAGCAATTGGCTGCTGCACGTGCCGGCACGGATAGTATTGCCAAAGATGAAGACAAGGCCAAGCAGGATATGAAAAAAGCTACGATGATGTTGAGCGGTATTGCCGGTATGGGAGCGGCGGCTACTGCACTGGATGCCGATTTCAGCGAAGTGAACGGCTACTATGAGGATAGTCTGAAGTTCAACAGCAGTGCCGGAGGCGAACAATCCCAAGTGGAGGTGGATAAAGATCCATACGAAGAAAGCCAGAAATCGATGGATGCAATGGATGTTATTTTCGGTGGGGTATCCGAATCGCTGATGAACGGACGCAATGAATTTTTCCAAAATGAATATGCGATCCATTACTTTGAGCCGTTTGATGTCACCTTTTTCCGCAATATGGCAGAGAGTCTGCAAAAGGGTGATGGTGCTCAGGCAGCCGACGCTCTGGCAAATGTGGATCTTGAGGGAATGATTCAGAACTTCGCGGTGGAACATCAGCAGGTTGAATATATTATTTACGGATTCAATGGTCCGACGGCCAACCTTACAGCAGCTTACAGTGAAATATTCGGTGTCCGGCTGGCGATCCGTACTGCTGAAGGCCTCGTAAAAAGTGCGAAGCTGGGACATCCGCTGGCTGTATTGGCAGCCGGAATTGCCTACGGAGTCGAGATGGCGATCAAGGATATGATCGATCTGTTTACCAAGGGTCATACGGATCTGTCTGCTTATATGAAAGTTCCATTTGAATATCGAGATTATTTGAGATTATTTTTGCTTCAGACCAATGATAAGAAAAAAATGTCGCGAATGCTTGCATTGATTCGTCACAGTACCAAAATCAATCCGGCAGAACGCAATACGTATGCATCGGCACATGTGCGAACAGGAATGAGAATCTGGTTTTTGCCTGGAGTCATGAAGATGCTGAAAACAGGACAGGCGGGTAGCTCCGTGGAACAGGGTGTGTATTATGCAGATAAACAGGCAGACTACGGATACTAGCAAGAAAGGGATAGACCTGCAGCCGATCGGTGTATTGGACCATGGGTCCAGATTTGTGGCTCGGTATTCCAGGCAGCAAACGTCATCCCATGCGAGCAGTTATTATGTTCACGAAAAAAATCATGCATCCAGGAACCAATCGCGGCTGTGCATTATCCCGTTTCCTTCGGCTCTGAAAAGGGAGGAGCGCGGCAGTATCGTACTGGAAGCAGCCATGGTGCTGCCGATCTTCCTGTTCGTCGCGATCTTCCTCGTGTACCTCGTTCAGATGACGCTCGTCTCTACTGCGCTGAATAATGTGACTTCCGATACGGCCAGATATGTGGCGACCCATATCTATCCGGTACAGAAAGCTTCGGAAGCTATCGACGCCAATCCGATTATGCCCAAGTTGAGCCTTAGCGAGTTGGCTTCACAGTATGAAGGCGCCTTTCCATCACCGATCAATGAATGGATGATGGAGGCTGCCAGCGGCGGCGATGCAAAGATTGAGCAGTTGAAAAATCAGGCGGCCGCTGCTGTACTGGATGCAGCGATCAAGCCGCTGATTCAGCAGATTGCTTCTGATAACCGCATTGACTACAGCCGTATCCATGTTACGGAAGTAACCGTGCCTGATCTGTCCAATAAGACCAATCCGTATTTTGGTATCGAGATCGAATATGAGCTTCCTTTTCGGGTACCGCTTATTTTCAAGCCAATTGTACTGCAATCCCGGTCGACAGAGCGGCTCTGGATTGGAGATACCGGCGAATTTGGTGCAACCGCTCAGGAAGCAACCGAGACAGAAACAGGAGTCAAAGTCGTGTCGGTACCGCAGCCAGCACATCCCGAATCGATGATTTCCATCAAGGCGACAGCGCCGCCCAGCTCGGTGGTGAGCCTGGAGATCCGTTACAAAAGCGGGGAAAGTACGGCCAAAGGCTTGGGACAGGCTGTTGCCGATGCAGAAGGCAATATTGACTGGACATGGAAAATTCCATCGACCGCGACTGCCGGCTGGGCGACCTATGTGTTGACGACAGCTGATGGGCAAAAGATCCGGGGAACTTTCCAGATTGCCCAGTATGATGGCAGACCTGTTATTTCGGATTCGTGAGACAGTAAGGTAGAGGCAAGAATGGAAAGGAGCATTTCAGGCGAATGGAGAGCATGTTTATCGGTGGGGGCATTTTTATAATATGGGCATTTTGGACGGATATCCGTGCACGTAAGATCCCTAATTTTCTCAATATATTATTTATTATCAGTGGACTGGCTTATCATCTGGCTACCAACCGGTGGGAAGGGCTGCTGTTCGCTGGCAAGGGATTTGCGCTCGGATTCGGCATTATGCTGCTGTTGTATGCATTTCGTGCAGTGGGTGCCGGTGATGTGAAGCTGTTTGGCGGTATTGGCGCCTGGTTCGGGATTGGTATGACGGCGCAGATGCTGATGTATTCGATTATTTTTGCAGGTGTGATTGGTCTGGTGATTATGCTGTGGCGGCGCGAGACAATTGTGCGCATGCGCAGAGTATTGTGGAAGGTAACAGGAGCCCTGCTATGGAAGCAACCGCTCCGCGCCAGTCAGGCAGAGCAGCAGCAGTATCTGACATTTCCATTTATGGCGGCCGTGCTGCCAAGTGTTATTTTTTGTTACTGGTATATCTGAGTCTGGATGTCTAAGGAGTAGAGGTGAGAGCGATCATGGAGATATTAACACAGGATTTTATTCAGGATGGCAAGACGTATATGACGATTGACCGTGAGGCGGGATTTCAGCAAAATGATCTGAGCAAAACACAAACCGGCATGATGCTGTCTTCACGGATTCGCGGCATACTGCAGCTTCATCTGCATGAAGTTAATATGAAGGCGGTACTGCGCTATGATATCAGCGGCAAAAAGATGCTGCGGCATTGTCTGCAAAGTGAACCGATGGGCATCGCCGAATATCTGGGATTGCTGCTGCAGATCGTATCCACGCTGGAGGAGAGCAGCCAGTATATGCTGTCACTGCCCAACTATGTGCTGGATGAGCAGTATATGTTTGTTGATGGAACGCTTCAGGCAGGAGGATTGTATCTGACCTATGTACCATCTCTGGAAATGCTTACGGATGAGCCGGTGCAGTCGATTCTCAGCAGACTGGCTTCCCGCTGGATGGCTTATGTGGCAGAGTTAACCGGAAATAAAGTGCAGCGTATTCTCAAGTATTGCCAGAACGATAACTTTAATCTGCAGGAACTGAAACTGCTGCTGCTGGAACTTCTGGCAGATTACCAGCAGCCGGGTAATGAACAATATGCCGATTATAGCAGTGCAAATACTGGCTATCGACCATCCAGTAGTAGTGCCCAGGCAGCCGCGCCGATTCAGTCAGGAACAGGGTTTCGGGCAGGAAGTCCTGTACCGGATACTCATCCGCATGGAGGGATGAGCAGTCATTCACAAGCCGGCAATTCAATATATGTAAAAGATTCGACTGCTCCGGGAGCAGCTCACCCTGTGCTTCAGCAACTGCGAGAGCGGCAGAATGCCCCGGCTCCTTTGACGGCGCATTCAGATGCAAGAGCTGGTAATCCGTCTTTGGCTTCACCCATGCCTGCTGGGAAAAGTGGAAATCCGCCGCTGTATTCAGCAGATCCTTCAGCATTGTTTTCATCCGGCAAAGTAAATCCATTTCGTCCACAAACAGCAGGGATGGCATCCGTATCTGAAGCGGATAATGAGGACAATGAAGAATCGGAATCCAGACCTCTTTCTTCTGCCCACCGTACCTACCTGCTGGCAGGAGGAGCACTGCTGGTCGCCATGATCTGGAGGTTCGGTTATCTGGAGCATGGTAATGATATGATGCTGTATGGATGTACAGTTCTTACGATAGCTATCGGTATTATAATTTACATGATAATTAAAGGAAAATGGTCTGCAGCCAGCAAGCTCAAGCTGCCTGTGCTTCATAAGTCAAAGCAGGAAGACCAAGAATACGGAAGTGAAAGCTGGCGCTGGAAGCCTGAGCCGGCTGTTGCAAGCGGATTGGCTATGGCTGCAGCAGGAGCTTCTGCTTACGGAGCAGATTCGATGAGTCAGCGTGATCAGAGTATTGCAGCTATTTTTGGTGGAGACTCTGCCAGACAGACCGGGCAGCATTCGAATAATAACGTCATGCAGCCTGGTCATCTCGGAGCCAACAACGGCAGCAGGCAAATGGCAAATAACCAGCGCTCATTTGCTTCTGGCCACTCTAATCAGGCGATGGAGCCATCGGGGGAACCTCTGCCGGATACAGGACTGCTGTCTTCCCATATGGCAACGGTGCTGCTGGATGAATCTGCTGCTGCACATTCACAGGGAAGTTCCAAACCATTCCAGGGTTATCTGGAGCGCAGAGAGCTGGATGGTATTCATACGGAGCCGATTCGTTTGACTGCGGGCACTTTCTTGATTGGACGGGCAGAAGAAGGCGTACATTATTATGAGAAATCGATCGGTACTTCGCGCAACCATGTGGAACTGGAAATCAGCGAACAGCAGGTAATGATCAAGGATCTCAGTTCGCGCAACGGCACATTACTCGGCAGCGAGCCGCTCGTGCCTTATAAGTCATATCCTATGCAGGATGGAGACTCTTTTACCATCGCAAGAGCAGTGTATACACTCCGACTTAGTTAAATTGGGGTATATGAAGATGCAAAATCTAAAGAAGCAGACTATCCAAAGACAGATTGAAAGGACGAAATATCCAGGATATGAACTAGCTGAAAATCAAGAAATACATCAAAAAATGAAATCGATATAAGCAATCCCAAAAAGCCGCCTCTCCAGCATCTTTGTGCTGATCGGGCGGCTTTTGTCAAATTATCTGCCTATACAATAAAATCAATCAGACAACCGGTCAGGCATGTGAAGGCTGTGAGCTTTTTTTGCCTTCCAGATCGGCGATGGCGGATTCGATATCCGGGAATTTGTATGTGAATCCAAGGTCCAGCGCTTTCTGCGGAATGACTCGCTGCCCTTGCAGCAGCACAACCGACAACTCACCCAGCACCGGCTTGATCAGCAGGGACGGAACATGGAACCAATGCGGACGGTGCAGTACTTTACTCAGAGCAGCACCCAGTTCCTCATAACGGACCGGTCCGGGACAGGAAGCATTGACCGGTCCGCTGACTTCTTTGTTCATGACACAAAAGTCAATCAGTCTGACCATATCATCGATATGAATCCAGGATACCCACTGCTTTCCGGAACCGATCTTGCCGCCAGCATACATGCGATACGGCAGGGTCATCAGAGGGTAGACGCCGGCATCTTTGCCAAAGACCAGACTGACACGCAGCTTGATCAGGCGCACATCTTTGATGCTGTCGGCTACAGCTTCCCACTGTTCGGCCAGACTGGACGGAAAATTCATCGTTCTCCGTTCACTGCTTTCATCAAATGTCTCGTCCTGAGAAGTGCCATACACTGCCATGGCACTCGCTTGAACAACGACTTCCGGTTTGCGCTCTAGCTGTTCCAGCGTTTTGGATACGATATTCACCGTACGCATACGCGATTCCACCAGTTCCAGCTTAGTTTTGGTGCTCCAGCGCTGATTGAGCGATTCGCCTGCCAGATTTACAATGGCATCGACGCCTTCCAGCTGCTTGGGGTTCTGCTCCATATCTTCCCAGGTGATGTACTTAATGGTGGGATCCGTCTTTTTGTCTTTGGTAATTTTGCGTGTGACAATGGTAATCGTATGTCCCTGCTGCTGCCAAAAAGGCACAAGATGACTTCCTACAAATCCGGTACCGCCGCATACTACAATGTTCATAAATTGGCCTCCTCGGTAAAGTAATGTACTATTTATGCGGATCAACGTATACGGATCAAAGTTATCCGAATATGCAGCTAACTTCTTTGGTTAATCCGTTGTTGTCATACGCGCTGCTTCTCTATTATTCCTGAACAGATATTCATCAGGAAACGTATATTCCAACGTTCCAAAACTACATTCTAGTTATTATTAACCATTATCCGCTACTCTGCTCCGGTAAAATGTATTTGTGCTGTCTTGCCGGTAAACAAAGCTGTGCGTCTTAATCAATTATTCATGCGTCCGTCCTAGATTTATTTACCTATTCACGTTAAAATAGGTTGGATTCGCGAAGACCAGGCATATCTAAGGGGGAAATTTACCGTGTTAAAAATAGGTTCCCATGTATCATTTTCCAGCAAGGGACTGCTGAGCGCAGCCAATGAAGCGGCTGAATATGGATCAAGCTCATTTATGATATATACCGGGGCGCCGCAGAATACGCGCCGCAAGCCGATGGACACGATGTTTATTGAAGAAGGCAAAGCCAAAATGACAGCTACCGGGGTAGAGGAAATTGTCGTGCATGCTCCGTACATCGTCAATCTCGGCTCGTATAAGGAACATACGTATGAACTTGCAGTAAGCTTTTTGCAGGAAGAGATTCGTCGTACTCATGAAATTGGTGTACGCAATATTGTGCTGCATCCGGGCGCATTTACAGATATGGATGCCGAATACGGAATTAAACGCATTGCTGCCGGACTGGAAGAAGTGCTAGCCGGAGTCAAGGAAACGGATGTCAATATTGCGCTCGAGACCATGGCGGGTAAAGGCACCGAGATGGGTCGGAGCTTTGAGGAAATCGCTCAAATTATGGAGCTGGTACCGCATAATGAAAGGCTCACCGTCTGCTTTGATACCTGTCACACCCATGATGCCGGATATGATCTGATCAACAATCTGGATGGCGTGCTGGAAGATTTTGACCGTATTGTTGGTCTGGATCGCATTACTGTTGTCCATGTCAACGACAGCAAAAATCCGGTAGGCGCAGGCAAGGACCGCCACACGCCAATCGGCTCCGGCTGGATTGGCTTTGAAGCGCTCAACCGTCTGGTACATCATGAGAAGCTGCAGGGACGACCGTTTATTCTGGAGACGCCTTGGATCGGTAAAGACGCCAAAAAGCAGCGTCCGATGTACGAAGTCGAAATCGCACTGCTGCGCGGTGATCTGTCCGGACGATTCGGCAGCGGATTTGTGGAAGATGTAGAGAAGCTGCACCATTTCTTCGAAGGTCAGGGTCTTGAAGCGCGTTCATTCGTACTCGATACCTGGACAGTACTCAAAAATGATGCCAAAGCTCGCAAAGCCGATCCGCGTGAGCCGCTCGAGCGCCTGTACGATCTGATCACCGCAGACGGATTATTGGGCGAAATGAGCGAAGAGCAGATCAACCTGCGTCTGATCGCTTTCCTCGCCGGTAAGCAGGTTCTGTAGTCATTTATCATCCAGAAGAAAAAAAGCCTAGTCAGCTAAGCAATCGCAGACACACTTAAGCAGCTGAACTGGCGCGAAAGGTTCAGCCAATCAAGCAGCCTTGTATGCAGAGCTCATATCTGTGTTATAGGGCTGTTTGGTTTGTATATCAGAAGAGAGATAGACCGTATTAACAAAGCGGTGTACTGCATTAACGAAACTATGTATCGCATTAACAAAGCTATTATCACATTTATAAAGCTCTGTGTTGCATTAATGAACTTGATATGGTTAGCATCTAAAAGTAGAAATGGGAGAAGAGTGTGCATACTAATGGCGGTTGTATGCAGGCTTATCCAAGCAGACTCTGCACATCATATTCCATTTCCCGTCCGTACATCTAACCATAAAGTTCATATTCCCATTCAGCGAATCGTCATAATGGCTCATGAGTCATCTCTGCTCTGAAACGTTACAACCGATTCATTAAATAAATTTGTTTACTTTCCGGCCGGGATCACATAGATTGTAATATAAGATATTTTGGGATTACCCGAAAGTTCAAAAAGAAGCTGTTCTTCATCAAGATCCTTTATCGTGGGGAAGCTGTAAAGTCAGGACGTATATTTTGGATAGCGCATTACGTTCCTGTACTGTCATCAAAGGAGGAAATCAATTACTTATGGAAGTACATGTAAAGCAAAACCAATCTGCACGCGAGCAGCAGGATAACCGGGCGCGTATGCTGATTTCCTGTCCGGACGGACCGGGCATCGTCTCTGCGGTATCCCGTTTCCTATTTGAACATGGAGCCAACATTGTGCAGTCCGACCAGTACACGATGGACCCGGATGGCGGCATGTTTTTTATGCGCATCGAGTTTGACCTGCCGGAGCTGGCTGAGAGTCTGAGCGGACTGAAGCAGGATTTTGAAGAGATTGCCGGACGTTTCCAGATGAAATGGGTTATTAATGAAGTCAGCCGCAAGAAAAAGCTGGCGATCTTTGTATCCAAGGAAGATCATTGTCTGGTCGAGCTGCTCTGGCACTGGCAGGCCGGTGATCTGGATGCGGATATCGCGATGGTGATCAGCAATCATAATGATATGCGTGCCTACGTGGAGTCTTTTGGCATTCCATTCCATCATATTCCGGTCACTGCGGATACCAAGCAGGAAGCCGAGCGCCGTCAGCTGGAAGTGATCGGAGCGGATATTGATCTGATCGTGCTGGCCCGCTATATGCAGATTATTTCGCCAACCTTTATCGAGCATTATCGCAACCGGATTATTAATATTCATCATTCATTCCTGCCTGCATTTGTGGGTGGCAAGCCGTATGCGCAGGCCTATAATCGCGGTGTGAAAATTATCGGCGCAACCGCTCACTATGTAACCGAAGAACTCGATGGTGGCCCGATCATCGAACAGGACGTGCAGCGTGTCAGCCACCGTGACAATGTCAATGAACTGAAACGAATCGGACGCACAATCGAGCGCGTGGTGCTGGCCCGTGCTGTGCAATGGCACACCGAGGACCGCATTCTGGTACATCAGAACAAGACGGTTGTATTTAACTAAAGCGCTTGTTTTGTATAAAGAAATGAGAAATGCAAATAGGTATATACCCGGCCACTTTGTAATCAAAGTGGCTTTTTGGTGTTTGTGCTTCATCCATCTCCACATGAAGTCAGAAGAAATGTCAGAGTAGCTGCTGTAACTAAACGATTACGTGGGAAATGTATTTTTTCAATAAGCTGTACATGTCTAAATAAGCCGTCTATGTTCGTAAAACCCTTGTGTCTGTAGTTACTCTTAACGCTCCGTTAATATTAATATGTTACGGTAGCAGAAGTACGCCGCAGTTCCAGATAACCAAGCAGCCCCAGTACCAGTCCATACAGCATATGCCCGGCCAGCCAGTACATATAAGCCGTCATATCATCCACTCGCGGTACCCGCTCGGACAGTAGCGCCAACGGGAAAAACAGCAGGGAGGAAGCGGCTCCGATCAGCAGACCGCAGATCCATGGATGCGGCCAGCGAATCAGCCAGAGCCGATAAAGGAAACCGAGTACAACCGACACGGCCAGATGCAGGCTGAATTCCAGCCATTCGGGCAACCGGTCAGGCAGCATGGGGACAAAATCAATATTCAGCAGCAGCGTGTATACGCCTGATCCGGTCAGCAGCTGAATCCATTTCAGGAAAAATCCGAGCAGTATTCCACTGAGCAGACCGGCGATGATTACTTGCAGGACATATCTTTTCAAAATATAATCCTCCTCTTTTAGCGGATGGGATATTGGGTATAAATACAAAGTAGTGAAATAACGATATGGTAAACTGCCGGGACAAGTGTTACAATGGACAAAGGGCTAATAAGTCAAATTGAAAGACTCAAGAAGAATCATTTCATTTGAGACCACTGCATAGATGAATTTATCTCAGATGAAGTAGGGTCTGAGCACCTCGCTTTACCAAGAAGAATGAGGAGGATTAACATGACTGATAAGAAACAAGAGCAAGAACAAAGCATCAGCAAGTCCGAAAACTCCAACGTGGATAATCTTGCAATCTCCACGATCCGTACACTTTCGATCGATGCGATTGAAAAAGCAAATTCCGGACATCCGGGTATGCCAATGGGCTCCGCGCCAATGGGTTACCAGCTGTTCGCTAAAACTATGACACATAACCCGGCTAACCCTACATGGGTAAACCGTGACCGTTTCGTATTGTCTGCAGGTCATGGCTCCATGCTATTGTACAGCCTGCTGCACCTTTCCGGCTACGGTCTGGAAATGGATGAAATCAAACAATTCCGTCAATGGGGAAGTAAAACTCCGGGTCACCCTGAGTATGGTCACACTGCTGGTGTTGACGCAACAACAGGTCCTCTGGGTCAAGGTGTGGCAATGGCTGTAGGTATGGCTCTTGCTGAATCCCATCTGGCGGCAACTTACAATAAAGACAACGCCAACGTGATCGACCACTTCACTTATGCAATCTGTGGCGATGGCGACATGATGGAAGGCGTAGCCAGTGAAGCTGCTTCCATGGCAGGTCATATGAAACTGGGCAAACTGATCATGCTGTACGATTCCAACGACATCACGCTGGATGGTAAAGCAGGTCTGTCCTTCTCCGAAAACGTAGAAGATCGTTTCAAAGCTTACGGCTGGCAAGTACTGCGCGTAGAAGACGGTAACGATCTGCCTGCAATCGCAGCAGCTCTGGAAGAAGCAAAAGCGGACACTTCCCGTCCAACACTGATCGAAGTGAAAACAGTAATCGGTTACGGTAGCCCGAACAAACAGGGTATTGGCGGCCACGGCGGTACGCACGGATCTCCGCTGGGTTCTGCTGAAGCCAAACTGACCAAAGGATTCTACGAGTGGACATACGAAGAAGATTTCTATGTACCGGACGAAGTTCGTGAATACTTTGCAAAAGTAAAAGAGCGCGGCGTAGAAGCCAACAAAGCATGGGACGAAATGTTTGCCGAGTACAAAAAAGCAAACCCTGAGCTGGCTGCACAATTTGAATCGGCATTCTCCGGTAACCTGGCAGATGGCTGGGACAAAGAACTGCCATTCTACAGCACAGAAGACAAAGCGGTATCTACACGTGTTGCTTCCGGTAACGCTCTGAACGGTCTGATCAATGGTGTACCTCAACTGGCTGGCGGTTCCGCTGACCTGGAGAGCTCCACTATGACTCACCTGAAAGGTCTGGAAACTTTCACACCTGAAACACGCGATGGCCGTAACATCTACTTCGGCGTACGTGAATTCGCAATGGCAGGCGCAATGAACGGTATTGCTCTGCACGGCGGTATTAAAGTATTCGGCGGTACGTTCTTCGTATTTACTGATTACCTGCGTCCGGCAGTACGTCTGGCAGCGCTGATGGGTCTGCCTGTGACTTATGTTCTGACTCACGACAGTATCGCTGTTGGTGAAGACGGTCCTACACACGAACCAATCGAACAATTGGCTTCCCTGCGTATTATTCCAGGTCTGACTACTATTCGTCCTGCGGATGGTAACGAGACTTCTGCTGCATGGGCTCATGCCATGGAAAATAAAGGCGGTCCAATCGCTCTCGTACTGACTCGTCAAAACCTGCCAATCCTGGCCGGTACGGTAGAAGGCGTACGCGAAAACATCAAAAAAGGTGCTTACGTTGTATCCGACGCCAAAGGCGGACAACCAGCAGTACAAATCATCGCAACAGGTTCCGAAGTGCAGCTGGCTGTTAAAGCTCAGGAAGCACTGGCAGCTGAAGGCATCGAAGTACGCGTTATCAGCATGCCAAGCTGGGAACTGTTCGAAAAACAGGATCAGGCTTACCGCGATTCCGTTATCCTGCCAGATGTCAAAGCTCGTCTTGCTATCGAGATGGCTCAAACATTCGGTTGGGAACGTTATGTTGGCGACAAGGGCGCAATCCTGGGTATCACTACCTTCGGTGCTTCCGCTCCTGGCGACCGCGTAATGGCCGAATACGGATTCACAGTAGACAATGTGGTACAAAAAGTTAAAGGACTGCTGTCCTAATATCGTTTGACCTTAAAAGGTGCAGAAGTGGCCCAGCGCCACTCTGCGCTTTTTTCTAATCCAGGGTTCGGTATCGTGTTGATATCACGGGGATACCCGATGTTTTCCATTTGATAAACAGGGGAGCGGTATAAGCGGATGAGTCAATTTGAACAGGTTACAGTGGTCAAGGAAGCCAATATTTACTATGAAGGCAAAGTGACGAGCAGAACGGTTCTGCTGCCGGACGGCAGTAAAGTCACGCTTGGAATCATGATGCCGGGCAGTTATGAATTCGGAACAGATCAGCATGAGACGATGGAGATTCTTTCCGGTCAGCTGTCTGTTCAACTGCCGGGAGCAGAGGAATGGATGGAGATCGATGGACAGGCGACCTTTGAAGTGCCTGCCAATTCCAGATTCAAGCTGGAGATCAAGACCGTTACCGACTACTGCTGCTCGTATTCCTGATTGACTGTACAGCATGGCAAGAGGAGCTGGGAGTTCAGCCTGCACGGAAGATGGCAGTCAGCGGAATATATCTTTATGAGGAACAGCTGCAGCAGTTCTAAAATAGTGCAGTACGATAATGCGCTACACTGAAAAAAGCAGTATCTTCTGATCGGCCGCATCTTATGGATGAGCTATCAAAAGAATACTGCCTGATCATTCTGCATTATTAAAGCTCACAGCCTGCAGCAGCGGCACACGGATGCTTATAGCGTCTGTGCTATATCTCATTGGCGCCGCTGAGCTCAGGTTTTATAGTAAAGCAGGTTGCTAATTACAGCGATTTGCCGCTGATCGTCTGGCCGATCCATTCTTCATAGCAGCGGGCGATAACGGACAGATCATCGTCACCATAGCCTTTGGACTGACCGGCCTGGAACAGGCTTTTGGCCAGATTCAGCATCGGTGACGGCACACCGTTCTTGTCATTAAGGGAAGAAGCCAGCTTGAGATCCTTGAGCATCAGCGCCAGGGAAAACTGGTTGCTGTAATCGCCATCGATGATTTTCTGGCCTTTCAGCTCGATGGTACGGCTGTTGGCAGCGCCATTGCTGATCAGCTGCAGGAAGGCGGATGGATCAATGCCTCCTTTGGAAGCTATCGCAAAGCCTTCTGCCAGTGCAACAGTGTGAATGCCGACCATTGTATTATGGGCCAGTTTGGCGGTAGCTCCGCTGCCGTTATCTCCCATAGGAATCACGAGTCGTCCCATCGCCTGGAATACGTCCTGATGAGCGTCAATTGCCTCACGGCTGCCGCCGACCATAAATACAAGCGTGCCGTCAATGGCTGCCGGCTTGCTGCCGGTAACCGGCGCATCCAGATAGATACCACCGCGCTCGGCAACTGCAGCAGCGATTACCTGAGCCAGCGGCGGGGAGACCGTGCTGCAGTCCATCACTGTTAATCCCTGCTGCACAGCGGCGATAATTCCGTCTTCACCCTGATAGACCTCATGAATGGAAGCATCATCGCTGACGATGGTAATCACCATATCCTGTCCTGCAGCGGCTTCGCGCGGAGTATGTACCTGCCGTGCTCCCTGCTGGACCAGCGATTCGGCCTTGGATGCAGTGCGATTATATACCGTAAGCTCAAAGCCTTTGTGAAGCAGGTTTTCTGCCATCGGCAGACCCATTGTACCCAGACCGATAAATCCTATTTTTTTCATAGCGTTGTTCCTCCATCTCTGTCTGTAATCCAAAGCGTGCCTGTTCTGCCAGCAGCCGGGATGCTTGCAATACGGGAATCATCCGGTCATACTAAAAGCAGAAATGGCCTGACCCGTTAAGTGTAGCATGACCGGCATTCGGTTGGGTATAGGCAGGCGATGGATCACCGGCAGGAGCGCAGAACATGCTCATTTGCTATAAAAAGGTGTCATCCGGCATCCGGTCAGGGTACATACTCAGGTAGGCCATATAGGGTAGAATACCGCATCAGGCAGTAGACCGATCAGCAACTGGTCGGAGTGTGCAAATAATTTATTTTGGGAGGGTAACAATATTATGTCTAAAAAAGTGAAATTTGATTACAGCAAAGCTCTTTCTTTTGTCGCTCAACATGAAGTGGATTATTTTGCAGAGCCGATTCGTCTGGCTCACGAACAACTGCACAATGGTACTGGCGCAGGCTCCGACTATCTGGGCTGGATTGACCTGCCTAACAACTATGACAAAGAAGAATTCGCACGCATCCAAAAAGCGGCTGCCAAAATCCAGAGTGATTCCGAAGTGCTGATCGTTATCGGTATTGGTGGTTCTTACCTGGGTGCACGCGCAGCGATCGAGATGCTGACGCATTCCTTCTATAATGTACTGCCAAAAGACAAACGCAAAACGCCGGAAATTTACTTTGCCGGTAACAACATTAGCTCCACCTATGTAAATCATCTGCTGCAGGCAATCGAAGGTAAAGATTTCTCCGTGAATGTAATCTCCAAATCCGGTACAACGACAGAGCCGGCGATTGCTTTCCGTATTTTCCGTGCAGAACTGGAGAAAAAATACGGTAAAGAAGAAGCACGCAAACGCATCTACGCTACAACAGACCGTGCCAAAGGCGCACTGAAAACACTGGCGGATGCAGAAGGCTACGAAAGCTTTGTTATTCCTGATGATGTAGGCGGACGTTACTCCGTGCTGACACCGGTAGGTCTGCTGCCAATCGCAGCTGCTGGCGTTAACATCGAAGAAATGATGCAGGGTGCTGCCGATGCTGCCAAAGAATACAGCAACCCGAACGTTGCCGAGAACGAGAGCTACCAGTACGCAGCCGTTCGTAACGCGCTGCATCGTAAAGGTAAAGCGATCGAGATTCTGGTTAACTACGAGCCATCCTTACACTTCGTATCCGAATGGTGGAAACAGCTGTACGGCGAAAGTGAAGGTAAAGACTTTAAAGGTATCTTCCCGGCAGCGGTTGATTTCTCGACTGATCTGCACTCCATGGGTCAATTTATCCAGGATGGCAGCCGTAACATTTTCGAAACCGTCATTCAGGTGGAAGAAGTGGCCAGCCATATTACGATCGAAGAAGATCCGGAAGATCTGGATGGTCTGAACTTCCTGGCAGGCAAAACACTGGACTTTGTTAACAAAAAAGCATTCCAGGGTACACTGCTGGCGCACACAGACGGCCAGGTGCCTAACCTGATCGTCAACATTCCGGACCAGACTCCGTATTCCTTCGGTTACCTGGTGTACTTCTTTGAGAAAGCCTGCGGTATCAGCGGCTACCTGTCCGGCGTGAATCCGTTCGACCAGGAAGGCGTAGAAGCTTACAAAAAGAACATGTTCGCGCTGCTGGGTAAACCAGGCTTTGAAAAGCAAAAAGCGGAACTGGAAGCCAGACTTTCCGAGTAATCATGGAGAGTTTTGCATAAAACCTGCAAGAAGCTGATTTAAAAGTCTTTTCCAATAAGCTACTTTTGAGGTAAAATAGGATAAACTTCATGAAGAAAGCAGTTCTCGGGCAGCAATGCCAGGGAGCTGCTTTCTTGATACCTAAATATATTGTATGATATCTTTAGTAACCTGGAAGGTATTGGTACATAGAGTGCGAGTTATACAGTACTCTGACCTATAGGGGAATACATGAATACTGCTTGCATAACAGGCAGGAACGGTAAGGAAAGGATCATCATGACAACAGATAAACCTGAACGCTACAAGACGATACAACAAGCTGGAGCCAAGGAAATCGTGATCAAAAAATCCCGGTTTATCGGTCACTCCAGACCGGTCGCTACCGAAGAGGAAGCCTTGGAATTTATAGAAAGCATCAAAAAGCAGCACTGGAATGCCACGCATAACTGCTCTGCCTACCTGATCGGCTCGCGAGGCGAAATCCAGCGCCAGTCGGATGATGGCGAACCGAGCGGAACAGCAGGCAAGCCTATTCTGGAGGTGATCAAAAACCAGGGATTACAGGATATCGCGATTGTCGTAACCCGGTATTTTGGCGGAATCATGCTGGGCGCCGGTGGATTGATCCGGGCTTACACCGACGGAGCCGTGGCTGCGATTGAAGCGGGAGAAGCCATTACCCGTGTACTGCATCAGGAAGTAAAGGTTGAACTGGATTATACCTGGCTCGGCAAAGTGGAGAATGAACTGCGCAGCCGGGGCATCCGTATGGGAGAGACCGCTTTTACCGATAAAGTTATTCTAAACTGTCTGCCGGTCGTCAGCGAAGCTGAAGCATTTCAGGAATGGATGACTGATCTTACGCAGGGACAGTCACTGATCACGACAGGCGAACAGCTGTATTTTACGGAAGAACAAGAGAAATAGAGCAGAATCGGGCACTGCGTGGAGATATATCTGTGCAGAGATCTATCATTTACAGATACCACAGCAGGCGCTTCTAATCTGACTATGCAAAATGCTTGAAGGGGAATCACACTATGGCACGTAGAGCGGTAGAGCAGGAGTTATCCAGGGAGAGAATTTTAGAGGCTGCCAGACATCTGTTTGTAACGAAGGGGTACCGTGCAATCTCGATGCGAAGTATCGGCCAGCATCTGGGCTACAGCCATGGTTCACTGTATTATCATTTCAAGGAAAAAGCGGAACTGTTCTATGCGATTGTCATGGAGGACTTTGACCATCTCTGCTATCTGTTGCAGGAAGTCAAGGAATCGCCGGAGCAGGGCGAATGGAACAAGGTAGAGCGTCTGCTGATTGAATTTATCCGTTTTGGGCTGGATAATGCTCATCAGTACGAGATTATGTTCATGATCCGGGATGAGGAACTGCTAAGCTATTGTCGTGCCGAACAGGCACGCTGCTTTGAATTGTTCTCTTCGATTGTCAGGCAGCATATGAATATGACGGAGCATACGCTTGAAGCGATGCATACTGTGCCGCTCAGTCTATTTCTGTCCATTCACGGATTCATCTCTTATTATATCCAGGACAGGGTCACCTATGACGAGATCAGGCCTGCAGCAATTGCCCATGTCAAGACGATCTGCCGGGTATTATAAGAGGACACCGATGATGAATTGTATAATCGGATACCCGGACAGGATGGTGAAAGGGGCATTCGTCTGCACCTGCACTTTAAGGCTTTGCTCTGTCAAAACGTTGAATCCCTATAGTGAAATGAACGGTGAGGCATATGCTGGCTATCCGGCAAAAGAATATGTTCAAAACAAAAGGCGACTGTCCGCACAATTGATGCAGACCAGTCGCCTTTTATATTTGCTAACCCGGTGAGCTAATTCGGATCAGCCCTGCATAATCTTGATCATATATTCCCGCTGGCGTGGACCATCGAATTCACAGAAATAAATGCCCTGCCAGCGTCCGAGCAGCAATCGGCCGTCCTGAATAATAATCGTCTGCGACGGGCCGGTTGTAATGGACTTGAGGTGTGAAGCGGTATTGCCTTCCATATGGCGGTATTTGGGATGTTCCCACGGATAGACCTCGTCCAGGCGCATCAGCACATCATGTTTGACATCCGGATCGGCATTCTCGTTGATCGCAATGCCTGCTGTCGTATGCGGACAATAGACGATCGCAATACCTTCCTGTATGCCGCTCTGGCTGACTTTGGAAGAAACCTCTCTTGTAATATCCCTCATTTCATCACGTTTGCCGGTAGAAATCTGCATCGTATACAGCATGGATATCCCTCTTTTCCTACTTTTTTTCAAGATGAGTCTTAGGATGGGCGTTCAGGTGCTTCTGATATCATTTTATCCCTTATTCAAGCTCATTTCTATTCTGATATTACCTCATCTGGCAGTGATTAATCGGATCAGTAAGTGAAAAGACAGAATCGGCAAAGGAACCAAAACAGCAAAACATAATTCCAGCAGCTATCGGCAAAGCGAAGTTTTACCGCATAAAATGGTGGTTTTAAGCCCATAATGCTGCTGAATCACCTCTAAAAACGAACATTGCAGATGACTATAAATCATTTTGGCAAAAAGTAAACTTCTCATTGACGCTGGAAGTCAGCCTTTGCTAAAGTATGGCTAAGATTTAATTCCAAGTATACTAATAGGAAATAAAGGTTAAAATAAAATGAATTGTTGAGTTTCAAGTAAAGGAGTCTTCCAGTGAATAGTACATTACTGCGCCACAAAGGTTGGACATGGGGATTTCGCACGACTGTATTGCTGTATTTTCTCATCTTAATTGTACTGCCGATTGCCGGAGTGTATGTGAATTCACTATCGGACGGATGGACAGCCTTTGTCCAGAATATTGGCGACCCGATCGCCTGGAAAGCGGTGCTGCTGACGCTCAAGCTGGCACTGACGGCTACGATTATCAATGCGCTCGTCGGTACGATGGCTGCCTGGGTACTGGTGCGATATGAATTCCCGGGTAAATCACTGCTGAACAGCATTGTGGATCTGCCGTTTGCACTGCCTACGGCTGTCGGGGGACTGATGATTCTCGTATTGCTGGGACCCAATAGTATCGTAGGCAAGGCAGCGGCTTCAGTCGGGCTGGATCTGGTATTTCATCAGCCGGCGATTATCGTGGCGATGGTGTTTGTGACTTTTCCTTTTGTGATCCGGGCGATCCAGCCGCTGCTTGAGGAACTGGACCGCTCGGCGGAAGAGGCATCCTATACCCTGGGAGCTTCCCGTACACGAACCTTTTTCCACGTGATTTTGCCGGCGATGGTGCCGGGTATTCTGAGTGGAGCGATGCTGGCCTTTTCCCGTGCACTGGCGGAGTTTGGCGCGGTGGTGCTGGTGGCAGGCAATATTCCCGGACGTACGCTGACGGCTTCGGTTTATATTTTCGGTGAGGTGGAGAGTGATAATGAAGCGGGCGCGGCAGCTGTATCGATTCTGCTGCTGACCTTGTCCTTTATCATTCTGTGGCTGATCAATCTGGTACAGACGAGGAGGATGAGCCGATGAGAAGATTATGGATTACGCTCACCTGGCTCGTATTCAGCATTCTGATCCTGATCCCGCTCGTTGTACTGACAACGGGAGCCTTTGATGAAGGCGGCGCAGGCTTCGTGCAGGCACTCAGCCGACCCGAAGCGCTGCATGCGCTGATGATGACCGGGCTGATCGTCCTGGTGGTTACTGCACTCAATGGCATATTCGGCATTATGATGGGCATCTATCTGGTCCGGGGAACCTGGCTCAGCCGCAAGCTGCGTCAGCTGTTCAACAGTATCGTCGATCTGCCGTATGCGGTATCGCCGGTAATCGGCGGGCTGATGATTGTGCTGCTGCTCGGACCGGATACGGTGATCGGGACTTTTTTTGAACAAATCGGCTTTAAAGTTGTCTATGCATTCCCCGGTATGGTTATTGCGACGCTGTTCGTGACATTCCCGCTAATGGTGCGGGAAGTGATGCCGGTGCTGCAGGAGATCGGTACGGATCAGGAGGAGGCTGCTTCGACGCTTGGCGCTTACAGTTGGCGAACGTTCTGGCAGGTCACCTGGCCGTCGATCCGCTGGGCGGTCATCTACGGTACGATCCTGACGGTCGCCCGCTCACTCGGGGAGTTCGGTGCGGTGCTGGTCGTGTCGGGCAATATTATCAACAAGACGCAGACGGCGACGACGCTGGTCTATCAGGATATGGAGAATTTTAATGTTACCGCGGCCAATGGAGTCGCGCTTGTACTCGCCGTATTCTCGATTGGACTGCTGCTGCTGATGGAACGTGCCAAGAAAAGAAAGGAAGTGCTCTGATATGCATGTGGAAGTCCGTCATTTGGATAAGCATTTTGGTCAATTTCATGCCGTGCAGGATGTCAGCTTCTCCATTGCCAAAGGACATCTGATCGGACTGCTCGGTCCGAGCGGCGGCGGCAAAACGTCCATTCTGCGGATGCTTGCCGGATTGGAGTCGCCGGACAGCGGGGAGATCATTTTCCATGGCAAGGCTGTGAACCATCTGCCGCCGCAGGAACGGGAGATCGGGTTTGTGTTTCAGAACTATGCGCTGTTCAAGCATATGACCGTGTTCGATAATATTGCGTTTGGTCTGAAAGTGAAGAAAACCCGCAAGGAGGCGATCCGGGATCGGGTAAGCGAACTGGTGGAGTTGACCGGCCTGTCTGGATTCGAGCATCGGTATCCGCATCAGCTATCCGGCGGACAGCGGCAGCGGGTTGCTTTTGCCCGGGCACTGGCACCAGAGCCGCAGCTGCTGCTGCTGGATGAGCCGTTCGCAGCGATCGATGCCAAGATCCGGCAGGAGCTGCGTACCTGGCTGCGCGAACTGATCGAGCGGGTCGGCATTACGTCGATCTTCGTTACTCATGATCAGGATGAAGCGATCGAGGTGGCTGACGAGATCATGATCATCAACGGCGGCCGTCTGGAGCAGAAGGGCACGCCATGGGATATTTACAAGCAGCCATCCACGCCGTTTGTCGCTTCCTTCATCGGGGAGTCTACGATTGTGGATGAGATTGGCCAGCTCAAAGGATTCGAGCAGCCGGGAGCAGCCGATTATGCCCGTGCACTGATCCGGCCGGAATATATCGAGATTGGCCTAGCGCATGAATTCCGACTGCTGTCAGCGACAGAAAAAGGCACGGTAAAACATATGCACTTCCGGGGCAGCCAGTGGATGGTCGAGGTTGAGGTGGGCGCGAACCGCCTGATCACGTACCGTTCTCTGGAAAAGGATACGCTGGAAGTCGGACAGGAAGTTCATGTGCTCGTTCACCGGGCGTATCTGTTCAACGATCAGGAGAGCTGGATTGCCGAAAATGCACTCAAAGCCGATCCGTTATCGGTATTTATCTAGATGAAGAGCCGGCTGCGAAAAGCTGGACACTCCAGTACGAAAGCAGGACAATTTCTGTTCACAAGCAGCACAGATCGGAGAGGAGAGAGCAGAGTGAAACGAGGAATCCCATTATCTGCAGGATTACTGATATGGATTATCCTGCTGAGTGTGCTGCTCTCCGGATGCAGCGGCAAGGAAGAACCCGGAGCACAGCCTGCATCCGCTGCTCCGGCGGCAGCAGGGGATGTGACACTGGTAATCGGCGCCTACAGTGTAGCCAAGGATGCAGTTGGTGAGATCCTGCCGCAATTTCAGCAGTACTGGAAAGACAAAACCGGCCAGAAGGTAAGCTTCCAGGAGTCGTATGAAGCTTCCGGTACACAGGCACGGGCGATTGCCGGAGGCTTTGAAGCGGATGTGACGATTCTGTCGCTCGAAGGCGATGTCGACAAGCTGGTCAAAGCGGGATTGGTCGATAAAAACTGGAAAGACGCTCCGTATCAGGGCATGGTCACACGCTCGATCGTCGTACTCGGGACACGAAAGGGCAATCCGCTCGGCATTCATCAATTTCAGGATCTGGCACGTCCGGGTGTAAAAGTGCTGTATCCCAACCCTAAGACTTCCGGCGGCGCACAGTGGGATATCAACGCGATCTACGGTGCAGGACTCAAGCAGTCGGAACGTGAACAAGGCAAAAAAGATCCGGCCGCAGCCAAAGCTTTCCTGGAGGCGGTTCATCAGAATATCGAATCGCTCGATAAAAGCGGACGGGCATCGATGGCTGCTTTTGAATACGGGGTAGGCGATGTCATTGTGACGTACGAAAATGAACTGCTGGCACGAATGGCCAAGGGAGCACAGTATGATCTGGTCGTGCCTGACGATACGATCCTGATCGAGAATCCCGCTGCCGTCGTGGATTCGTATGTAGACAAGCACGGCACCCGTAAAGTTGCGGAAGCCTTTCTGGATTATCTGCGTACACCCGAGGCCCAGGAGATCTTTGCCAAGCATGGATTCCGTCCGGTGGAAGAGCAGGCGATGAACGCTCACCGCAGCGAGTATCCTGATCCGCCAGGGCTATTCGATATACAGTACCTGGGAGGATGGAGTGAAGTACGAAGTTCGCTGTATTCCAAACGAGGGATCTGGTATCAGATATTGGCAGGGATTTGATACTATTTACGTTTACTGCCAGCCAATTATGAATAAAAGATCTGCAGGTACAATTATCTATCCAAGAAAATAAAGAACAGGGAGAAGCAGACAATAGGCTTTTCCCTTTTTTGTATTTCATTTCTTGGAATGGTGCAGATTATCGATTTCAAAAGGCATCTTCATTACGATTAATATCGAAAATGGCGGGAAGATGGTATACTTTATGGTATATCATCTAGATACAATAGACTACGATTTTATATGTGAACAACCAACAGACTGCATTTATGAAATATGACATTAGCGACCAAGCAATAGACCTCAGGCTCAAGGAGAGAATACAGTATGAACGGACGTGTAGTGGATCGATTAACATTTTTGGGGACAGGAGATGCAATGGGTGTTCCCCGGGTATATTGCGACTGTGAAGTATGCGACGAGGCGAGGAATAGCGGTACCAACCGGCGCTTGCGCTCATCCGTGCTGATCGAGAGTACGGAAGGTGACTTTCTGATCGACTGTGGTCCTGACTGGCGGCTGCAGATGGAGATGATTAACCGGCGTGCGGATATTACGGATATCGTGATCACCCATGCGCACTTCGACCATATTGCCGGACTGCCGGAATGGGCGGATGCATGCCGATGGCAGGGAGTCACGGGACGAGTATACGCACCGCAGGAAGTGCTGAATATCATTGAGCGTCAATATCCATGGATTAGCAAGCATCTGG
The DNA here is from genome assembly GCF_000971965.1 of Paenibacillus wulumuqiensis. GTDB lineage: Bacteria > Bacillota > Bacilli > Paenibacillales > Paenibacillaceae > Saccharibacillus > Saccharibacillus wulumuqiensis. The sequence continues at coordinate 111,991 of NZ_KQ040793.1, read as the reverse complement.
ACATGATCGCCAATGATGAAGGCATGATGCTGAGCGGATGGAAAATGACGCCATGGAAAGTGCATCATGGATTTAACGGGTATTCCTATGCTTACCGGATGGAAAAGCATGATTTTGGCTGGGTGTACTGCCCGGATGCCATCGGTCTTACCGACGAACAAAAGGTATTGATGGATCGTCTGGATCTGCTGATTCTCGGTACCAGCTTTGTCCACGAAGAAGCAGAATACAGCACTCGCTCGGTATACGATATGCGTGAAGCGGCCGAACTGGTCGATGAGCTGGCACCGATCCAGACGATTTATACGCATATGTCCCACGATGTGGATCTGCGGCAGGAGCTGGAGCTGCCGGTCGGAGCCAGTACGGCGCGTACAGGCATGACAATTGATTTGGGTAATTACACAGCGCTGCTGCCCGAGGAATAAAATAGGAATGCAAATTGTAAAAGTGGACCGGTATCAGAAGATACCGGTTTATTTGTATTTTTTTGATGATTTTTTATAAGAATTCAGGAATTTACAACACTAAAGCGTAGGTTTACGTAGTTTTCTGTAGGTGTAGATTAATATTATTAAAAATGTAAGTATACCTGACAGTACAAGCATGAAAAAGATAAAATTTTTACATAAAAAGGAGGAAAATGATGATTACCTTCCATGAAGTTGACAAATTTTTCGGAGACTTTCAGGTGTTAACTGGAATTAACCTGCATGTCGAGTCAGGAGAGGTTGTGGTGGTACTCGGTCCCTCCGGCTCCGGCAAAAGTACGATGCTGCGCTGTATCAACCGTCTGGAAGAAACCAGTAGCGGCCAGCTGACCGTAAATGGAGTGCGTGTGGATGAACGCAAAACGGATCTGAATAAGCTTCGCCGCAATATCGGCATGGTGTTCCAGCATTTCAATCTGTATCCGCACAAGAAAGTCATCGACAATATTACCCTCGCGCCGATCAAGGCACTGGGCGTCTCCAAAGCCGAAGCGCATCAGACGGCTATGCATTATCTTGAAAAAGTCGGCATTGCCGACAAGGCACAGGCGTATCCTTCCCAGTTATCCGGTGGTCAGCAGCAGCGTGTGGCGATTGCCCGGGGATTGGCGATGAAGCCGCAGATTATGCTGTTCGATGAACCGACCTCGGCGCTTGATCCCGAGATGGTCGGAGAAGTACTGGACGTAATGAAGGCGCTTGCTCTGGAAGGTATGACGATGGTGGTGGTTACCCACGAAATGGGCTTTGCCCGTGAAGTGGCTGACCGGGTCGTCTTTATGGATCAGGGCAAGATTGTGGAGGAAGCTCCTCCGGAGCAATTTTTCTCCGATCCAAAGGAAGAACGGGCCAAGCTGTTCCTCAGCCGTCTGTTGAATCACTAATCATACTGCCGGATATTTGCCTGTTTTGACACTTATACTAATGAAAAGGGGAAATGAATGATGTCTAACAAAAAAAGATTTTCGCTCCTCCTTGTATGTATGATGGCTTTGGTAGCTGTACTGGGAGCATGCAGTACGACCACAACGAATACCAGCGGCGGATCTGCCGAAAGTAATGCAAGTGCGCAAATCGATCAGATCAAGCAGCGCGGCAAATTGATCGTCGGTGTTAAATATGATACCAAACTGTTCGGTCTCAAAGATCCGGGCAGCGGCAAAGTAGAAGGTTTTGATGTAGACATGGCTCATGCCCTCGCCAAAAGCATTCTTGGGGACGAGAGCAAGGTGGAATTGAAAGAAGTAACGTCCAAGACCCGTATTCCTATGCTGAACAATGGTGATGTGGATATGGTTATCGCCACGATGACAATTACGGATGAGCGCAAAAAAGAAGTCGACTTCTCCGATGTGTATTTCCAGGCAGGTCAATCCCTGCTCGTGAAAAAAGGCAGCCCGATCAAAGGGATTGAGGATGTAACTGCCGATACGACAATTCTGGCAGCCAAAGGCGCGACATCGATCGATAATATCGAAGAAAAAGTGCCTGATGTGAAAGTACTGGAATTTGATAACTACCAGGATGCTTTTAACGCTCTCAAAGCCGGACAGGGTGAGGCATTGACGACAGATGATGCGATTCTGTACGGTATGGCTGCGCAGGACCCGAACTATGAAGTGGTGGGCAAGCCATTTACCGATGAGCCATATGGTATCGCGGTGAAAAAAGGCCAGACCGGTCTGGTGGAAGCAATCAACAAAGGGCTGGCTGATATGAAAGCAGACGGTTCTTATGATGAGATGTACAAAAAATGGATCGGTAAAGCACCGGAAAACAAATAAGCTGGATCGCCATGACAATGAACGACCCAGCATAAATTAAATAAGACCGAGGATGGGCAATCACGCCCATCCTTTTCGTTAGAACAGCTGAGATTGTAACCGTACAAAAAAATAGGATTAGGTAAAAGCTGGTTTGGAAACAAAGAACAAACCGTACAATAATGTGAACAAAAAAAGTAAGCGGGAAACAGGAAGTACAAAGCAAAGAGGGCAGACGCAAAGCTGCCTGGTAAAGGTACAGCCTGCTTCGTTAACCCGCTTGGCTGCAGAGAATTAAAGGAGGTAAATATATGCCGGATTTTTCGATTCTAACAGAGTATTTCCCAGTCTATCTGGAAGGGTTTTTAAATACCATTTTAGTCAGCGTAATAGCGCTAATCGGCAGCTTTGTTCTCGGTACAATAATAGCCGTTTTCCGAATTACAACAATCAAGCCGCTGCAGTGGTTTGGTACAGCCTATGTAGAATTTATCCGTAATATCCCACTTCTTATAATTGTATGGTTTTTCTTCTATGGATTGCATACGTTTGGAGCACGAATGGATGGATTTCAGGCAGGTACACTTGGACTTACAGTATATACATCTGCTTTTATTGCGGAAGCGATTCGTGCCGGGATCTTGTCCGTACCTAAAGGACAGATGGAAGCAGCACGTTCCTCAGGAATGACTTACATACAATCGATGCTGCATGTTATTTTGCCGCAGGCGATCAAACTCGTCATTCCACCACTGAGCAACCAGTTTATCAACCTGATCAAAAACTCTTCGGTGCTTACTGTCATTTCAGGTCTGGATTTAATGTACTTCTCAGATAAGGTCAACGGTGATAGTTATGCTACCGTCGATACGTATATTTTCACAGGTATGTTCTATCTCATTCTGACTATACCGATGAGCTATGGTTCTCATGTACTGGAACGCCGACTGGCCAAAAGTTCATAACAGATCAGCAATAAGGGTTAAAGGAGGAGTACTATGGATTTTGCAGGTGCGTATTCACCCGAGAATTTGAAGTTTCTGATGGAAGGTCTGGGCATGACACTGTATGTGGCCTTCTTTGCTATTATATTCAGCTTTGTAATTGGATGTTTTGTAGGGGTTATCCGTTATATGCAGATACCTGTATTGTCTCAGGTATTGACTGTGATCGTGGAAGTGCTGCGTAATCTGCCGCTGCTGCTGATCATTTTCTTTGTTCAGTTTGCGGTACCGCAGATTTCATTTTTCGGTGTTCAGTTCAAGTTTACCATACCGGTAGGCGCCATTATTGCCCTGACTCTGTTCGAGGCGGCAATGATCTCGGAGATTGTCCGTGCCGGTCTCAAGTCGATTCCCAAAGGACAGGTCGAAGCGGCGCGTTCTTCAGGGCTTGGCGCGGTACAAACACTATGGCATATCGTACTGCCGCAGGGGCTGCGTCGGATGGTGCCACCGCTGGTCAGCCAGTTTATCTCCCTGCTCAAGGACACCTCGCTCGCGGTTATCGTGGCGCTGGCGGAGCTGATGCATAATGCGCAGATTATTATGGGACAGAATCATAATTATCCGATCCCGATTTTGCTGCTTGTCGCGATGATCTATTTTATTGTAAATTATACATTATCCCTGATCTCCAGACGGTTGGAGACCAGAACGGCTTAAAGTACACACAGGCGGCCGGTTTCCGGAAGGAGACCGGTTTTTGTTATCTCTGGAGGATGAAACATGTTGTATAACCGTTATGGAGAGCGTTTTATAATGAAAACAGCATGAAAGGGAATTTTTATGATACCATATAAACAATTTCACAAAACGACAGGAACTCCATTGCCAGCTGCGATTGCACGCCAGTCCGATTCGCGTCGAAAAGGAGCTGAAGGACGTATGCCTGCTCTTTTCAGAAAGGAGAAAGTACAGATTCTGGCGGTAGCGCTCGGAACAGCGATTGCCGGAGAATTCAAGATCAATCCGGTGCCGGGTGATTTGTTCCGGATCGGTCTGGGCGGCAGTGCATTTCTGCTGTTTCTGCTGCTGATGAATCGGCTGCCGTTTATCCGGGCAGGAATATGGACGGCAGTGGCGGTTATTGTATTTCGGATTGTGCTGGATCTGGTTTTGAGACCGGCCGAGTTTGAATGGATGGACCGGCTGCAGGTGCATACGTCCGGCGGGTTGTACTATCTGACATTTTCCATCGGCATGTATTTGATTCAGGGGCAGATCGAACGGATGAATCTGCTGCTGCTTGGGGTACTTGCGACATGCATTGACTTTAGTTCCAATACGATCGAGATGATCTGCAGATGGCTGCTAACCGGATCGGAAATAGGCAATCCGGCGATATGGGGATATATTGTTCTCGTGGCGGCGATCCGGGGATTTTTCATGACAGGGCTGTACAGCAGCATCGCGGTCAGCCAGATCCGCGCACTATCGCTGGAGCAGAATAAGCGGATGGAACAGATGCTGTCGGTCAGTTCCGGTCTGTATGGGGAAGTCTTTTACCTGCGCAAATCGATGGATACGATTGAGCGGGTTACCAGCAGCAGCTATAGGCTATATACGGATCTCAAGCGGGAAGGGCTGAGCGAGTTCAGTCAGCGGCAGCTCAGTATTACCCAGGAAATACATGAAGTAAAAAAAGATTCCCAGCGCATCGCTGCTGGATTGCTCAAGCTGTTTGAGCAGGATGCACAGTCGCTGCTGTCCCTGTCGGAGATTATGGATTATGCTATTCGCGGCAACCGTAAATATGCGATCATGCTGAACAAGCAGGTTGTGTTCAGCGCCCATCTGGAGCAGGATTATCTCACATCGGATTATATCCCGCTGCTGACGCTGCTGAACAATCTGCTGGCCAATGCGATTGAGGCACTGGACAAGTCCGGTTCAATTGAACTGCGTATCGAGCAGCAGGGTGATCGCACTGTATTAACGGTCGCTGATTCAGGCAAAGGAATTCCCGAGCGTGACCGGGAGATGATCTTCGAACCGGGATTCACGACCAAGTTTGCGCAGGGAGGCAGTGCGGCGACCGGAATCGGGCTGTCGCATGTGCATGATATTATCGCCTCGCTGGGCGGCAGTGTCCGGCTCTGTCAGCAGGAAGAATATGCACCATGGACAACGGCGTTTCGAGTAGAACTACCAACCGATTCACTAAAGAGAGGAGGATAATATGGGATTATCTTTTTGTATTGTGGATGACGATCCGGCAACACGCGCCATGCTGGAGAATATTATCAGGGAAAGCAATCTGGGCGAAGTAACCGGTACGGCCAGAGGTGGCGAGGAAGGCATGCGTGTCATTATGGAAAGTCAGCCGGATGTCGTGCTGATCGATTGGCTGATGCCCGATCAGGATGGACTGGAGACGATTGTACAGCTGCAGCGGCAAGGATTCCGCGGCAAATACGTTATGATCTCGCAGATCGAGAATCAGGAGATGGTCGGAGAAGCGTATCAGTCGGGAATCGAATTTTTTATCCGCAAGCCGATTAACCGGATTGAAGTGGAGTCGGTATTGTCCCGGGTCAGTGAGCATTCGGAGATTCAGCAATATCTGCATGAACTCAAGTCTTCGCTGTCCCGTCTGGACACGCTGAATCTGCTGTCTGCCGAACGTCAGACTGCGGTACCGGTCAAGCCGCGCAGCATCAGCGAAGTCATACGCCCCATTTATATGAATCTGGGCATTGTCGGCGAAGCCGGCTGCAACGACATTACCGCCATTATGGAAATGCTGCTGCAGCGTGGTCAGGCAGGTCCATTCCCGCCGCTCAAGCAGCTGTACGAAGGAGTGGCTGCCAGCTACAAAACGACGCCGCGCGAAATCGACAAAGAAGCCAAAGCGATCGAACAGCGTATCCGCCGTACCGTTACGACAGCACTCACCCACCTGGCATCGATCGGACTGACAGATTACGGCAATCCCAAGTTCGAACACTATGCTCCGCTTTATTTCGACTTTGAAGATATCCGGGCCAAAATGAAAGAGATCGACGAAGAACGCGATGACAGCAAAAGCAAAGTCAGCATCAAAAAGTTCCTGCAGGTACTTTACCTTGAAGCACTGGACCAGATGCAAAATGTATAATTAGTC
>NZ_KQ040793.1:0-105623 GCF_000971965.1 Paenibacillus wulumuqiensis | reverse complement strand
AAGCATAAGCATAAGCATAAGCATAAGCATAAGCATAAGCATAAGCATAAGCATAAGCATAAGCATAAGCATAAGCATGAGCACACAATGTATACAGCAACACTAAAATCAAAAGCACCTTGCGGTGAGTATAGCATTATCCCGGCAATATCACGGAATGATGCTATACTCTCTGGCAAGGTGCTTTTCTGGTATTACTTTTTACGTGGTACAATTTCTATTTTTTGCTGTATCCGTTTCTTTTGCTGCTCTACTATATAATGCTTATAAACAACTAACTATTATCACCAGCTGTATAACAAACTCCTGACTGCCAGCACGACCTAATTACGCAGTAGAGAAATGATACAGCGTCCAAGTTATGCTCAATCGCATAGCGGAGGAAAGGGAATTTGGTCAAAGGACGACCTTTGAGCCGGGAGATCGCCCTTTTAACCTATTCCGGATCTCCCGGCTCAACCGGAGGACGTGACCAAATCCCTTTCCGCAGCGGATGATGCACATACGCGTAACCCGCGCAGATACGCAGCGGATGTGCATATACGCAGCGGATGTGCATATACACATAACGTACACGTGCCCGCACACAATCAGCCTTTAAGAATAAACTCTTCGATAACCTGCTTCACGCCATCTTCGTTGTTGCTCGCCGTAATGTAGTCGGCAATCTCTTTGAGCGGCGGAATCGCGTTGCCCATTGCTACGCCGAGACCAGCGACTTCCAGCATTTCGTGGTCATTCCAGGAATCGCCGACAGCGATCGTATCCTTCAAATCACAGTTGAAATGTTCAGCCAGGAAAGTCAGGGCAGCGCCTTTGGTACCTTCCTTGTGCATAATTTCCAGGAACTCCGGCTTGGACTTGGTAATGTGGACACCGTCGCCCAGCAGCTCACGCAGAATCGGCTGCAGCTCGTCTAGGAAGGCCGGATCGTCGATGATCAGCATTTTTGGTGTAGGCTGCTCGATCATTTTGATAAAATCAGGCTCTACGTAATATTGTGTACGATTGAGCGTTGTGTAGTCGATCAGATGCTGGTTCAGCTCGCGCGCATACAGTTTGTCATCGATGTAGGTCTGCAGATGAAGATTGTGCTCCACGCAGTATTCGAACAGCTTGCGTGCCGCTTCGATTGGTACATAACGCTCATATAGGACTTTTTCATCCATCAGGTTTTTGATCAGGGCACCCTGGTACGTGATGATCGGTACGTTCAGTCCGGTCTGGCGGGCAATTGCCTGGGCGGATGCATAGGCGCGTCCGGTAGCGAGTGTCACCACGGTTCCTTTGGCAACAGCCTGTTCCAGTGCCTGCTGGGTGGCAGGGGTTACTTCCTTGTCATCGTTGATCAGCGTATCGTCGATATCAATAGCGATTAATTTATACATCGTATGCTCTCCTTCTATCCTCAAATGGGTCTGTATTTATGGGTGTATATGGATCATTCGGATTGGGCGCTTAATCTTCCAGCAGGGCGAGTCCGACAAAGTCTTCCAGCTCCACATTACCGAAGTAATGTTTGAGGTCCAGCCCCTGGAGAGCTTCGCGCACCGCCGCTTCTTCATAACGCTGGCCGCGCAGTCGGTCCTCGATATCCGCCACATCGCCGATTCCGAAGAAATCGCCGTAGATCTTGATTTCGTGGATACGGCCTTCTTTGATATTCATGCGGATATCAATAATGCCGGCCGGGAATTTTTTGGCGTGCTTGATATTGGATTCCGGGGATTGGCCGTAGTTCCAGTCCCAGTTGCGGTAGCGTTCTGCGGAGATTTCGTGGATTTTGGCCCAGTCTTCCTCGGTCAGTACGTACTGGGGAACATCGGCAGGCTCCACACCGAAAATATGACGCAAAATATCATCACGGAACTCTTCCATCGTCATTGGCTGCTTCAGGAATTCGGAGATGTTGGCGACCCGGCTGCGCACGGATTTGGTACTCTTGGACTTGAATTTCTCCGGGTTGACCTTGAGTGCAGATTGCACATTATCCAGCTCGGAATTGAACATCAGCGTACCATGACTGAACATGCGGCCGCGTGTGGAGAACTGGGCATTGCCGGAAATTTTCTGTTCGCCGACCTGAAGGTCATTGCGTCCGGACAGTTCGGCATTGACGCCAAGCTGCTGCAGCGCTTCGACAACCGGCTGGGTAAATTTGCGGAAATTGTGGAACGACTGTCCATCGTCCTTGGTCAGGAAGCTGAAGCTGAGATTGCCAAGATCATGGTAGACGGCGCCACCGCCGGACAGACGGCGTACGACGTGAATATGGTTGGCTTTTACATATTCGGCGTTGATCTCTTCGATTGTATTTTGATGCTTGCCGATAATGATGGATGGTTCATTAATGTAGAACAGCAGATAGCTGTCATCCATCGGCAGATGCTTAAGCACAAATTCTTCAATAGCCAGATTGATCGTTGGATCGGTAATGCCTTTGTTATCGATAAAGAGCATGGTATTTCCTCCATTTATGTTCACCTTACCGGCATGATCTCTGCGAAGCGCGTACAACCGCTGCCTGACAAAACGGATGAACGGCCGCTCTGCCGGGCAGTCCCGGAGACTGAAATGTTCGCAAATATGCCTGCTTTCTTATTGTAAACGAAAGATATACCAAAACCAATTGAATTATGCAAAATGATAGTATTGACTATTGATCCGGAAACACCGCCTGCCTGAAGCTGGATGGACAATTCCGCGTTTAGCTGCAAAAAGAGACGGGTAATAGCTGTTAACGCTTGCTATAAGGAGGCCTACAACGATGAGTGATCAAGCAAAAGATTTGCTGAAAAGTAAGCAGGAAAAAGATCAGCATAACCAGGACATGAAAAATTTCGTGGATGGTAAAGAGCAATCACCGGATCTCGAGCAAGGAGTATCCGATCAGGGTCGTGTACCTGATGAGCAGCACCATATGAAAGATCAGGAGAATCGCAGAATATAACCGTACAGCGCAGATATCGCTGTACAGAGAAAGGCCGCCAGGCTGCTTGAATCCAAGCGGACCGGCGGCCTTTTTTGGAATAACCAGCAAAGGATGAATGATGATCTCTACCGTTTTCATTGAGATTATTCGGCAAGCTATAGTAATGTAATATTACATACATATATGAAATTGCAGTCTCTGCATTGCCTGTCCAACATGCAAGCCTAATAGACGATGTGGAGACTGCAAGGAGCAGGAAGGAGAACACAGCAGGTATGATTGAAATCTATGGACATGGAGGCGACCGGGAGACGGCGGCCGAGCAGTTTGGACGGCCGGTCTCGGAGCTGCTGGATTACAGCGCGAATATGAATGCGGCCGGACCGCCTCCGGGGTTGCTGGACTATCTGGCGGACTGTCTGCCACAGATTATGCATTATCCCGATCCGGCGCATCGGCGTCTGCGCTCACTGCTCGCAGAGCGGAATCATTGCACCGAAGAACAGCTGGTGATTGGTAATGGAGCGGCAGAATGCATGGCACTGCTGCTGCTGGCACTGCGTCCGGAACGGGTAGGTTTGATCGAGCCGTGCTTCTCGGAATATGCCCAGCTGTCAGGCCAGTATGGCAGTGAAGTGATTCGGATTCATGGGCGCAAGGAACTGGATTACCGGGCGGATGCAGCAGAGATCTGCGAGCTGATTCCGCAGGTGGATCTGCTTTTTCTCGGTCAGCCGAATAATCCCAATGGTGTACAGTACGTAAGCGAAGACCTGCGGCGGATAGCAGATACGGCGAGAACACATGACGTAACGCTGGTGGTGGATGAAGCCTTTACCGACTTTATTCCGAGAGCCCGACGTGTATCACTGCAAAGTGAGCTGGAGCAATATCCGAATATGATCATCGTGCGCTCGATGACCAAATTTTATGCCATACCCGGTCTGCGTCTTGGCTATACGATCAGTTCCCCGCAACTGTCCATTCGAATGCGCAGCCAGCAGGTAACCTGGAGTGTGAACACACTCGCACTGGCTGCCGGTGCTTGGTGTCTCGAAAATAGCGAGGCGGCGGAATATGAACAGCAGACGATCCTGCATAATAGAAGTCAGCGTGACCGGCTGCATGAACATCTCACGGGGATGGGCTGTACAGTCTGTCCGGGAGAAGCCAATTATTTGCTGGCCGAGCTGCCGGAACCGTGGACAGCGGAACATTTTCAAATGGCTATGGGCCAGCATGGTATTCTGATCCGCAGCTGCGCCATGTATCCCGGGCTTGGCAGCAGGCATATACGGATCGCTGTAAAGGATGAAGACAGCAATACACAACTGTTGAAATGCTGGGAGCAGATCATGATCGATCCACAGCAGGCTGAAATGCGATGAGCCTGCTGTACTGGCAGTATAATGCTCTCTGGGCAGGAGGCGGCTGGATACCTTTGGCAGCTTATATACTCGACCGCATCATCGGTGATCCCCGCTGGCTGCCTCATCCGGTGATTGGCATGGGCAAGGCGATTCAGGCAGTGGAGCGGATGATCCGAAGCTGGCGACTGCCGGAACATCGTCTGCGTATGGCAGGGTTGCTGCTGCCGATACTCATCGTGGGTGGCGTCTGGGTCATGACGTGGATGCTGCTGCTGGCGGCGCAATGGATTCATCCGTATGCAGCAGCAGGTCTGGAGATTGTTCTGATTGCGACAACGATCGCTTCCAAAGGTCTCAAGCAGGCAGGCATGGCTGTCTACCGGGATCTGATTGGGCAGGACCGGCCTGCTGCCCGCCGCTCCCTGAGCATGGTCGTCGGAAGGGATACCGCTGATCTGGACGAACCGGAGATCATCCGGGGAACGGTGGAGACCATCGCCGAAAATATCGTGGATGCAGTCATCTCCCCGCTGATCTACGCAATGATTGGCGGAGCGCCGCTGGCAATGGCCTACCGGGCAGTAAATACACTCGACTCCATGGTCGGTTATAAAAATGACAGGTATCTCTATCTCGGCTGGGCTTCTGCCCGGCTCGATGATATAGCCAACTATATCCCGGCGCGTATAACGGCTGTTCTGCTGGTTATGCTGAGTATGCCAATGCGGTTAAATGCTGCCGGTGCATGGCAAGCGGTTATGCGTGATGCTTCCGGTCATCCGAGTCCCAATAGCGGTTACCCGGAAGCCGCGGTCGCCGGAGCGCTCGGGATCCGGCTTGGCGGACAGAACAGCTATCACGGTGTCATTTCCCATCGTGCCTATATGGGTACAGCCCGGCGCAGCATGGTGCCGGATGATATTATTCGGACGAGCCGGCTGATGTACTGGACCGGCACGGTTATGGCGTTTGGAGGAACTGCGCTGTTGCTGTGGATAGGGAGAGGCGGTGGCGGAACATGAAGATGCAGATAGTGCTGCTGCGCCATGGCACGACACAGTGGAACCGGGAAAAGAAATATCTGGGACATACCGATCTGCCGCTAATTAACGAGGTTCAGCAGGAACTGGAGCCTGTACGCCGTGCATTGGAGGACTGGCAGTGGGATGGAATGTATTGCAGCGATCTGCTGCGCTGCCGGGAGACACTGGAGCGGATTATGCCGCGTTCACTTTATTCCGAATCAATGCCCGCAGTGATCCATGATGCCCGGCTGCGTGAACTGGACTTTGGCCGCTGGGAAGGACTGACCTATAATGATCTGTGCGAACAGCCGGCATACAGGCGCTGGATCGATGATCCTTCGTCCATCTGCCCGCCGGATGGAGAATCCTGGCAGCATTTTAGCCAGCGGGTTGAGCAGTTTGCCCGGATGATTCTGCCTGATTTCGGCAGATTGGAGCATCTCGCAAACCGGTCTCCGTTCCAAGATCAGCCGACTGCTGCCAAGAATCCGACCGGTATGCCTCTGTCCCTGAACAGATCCGATTCGGTGCGACGCATTATGGTCATGACTCATGGCGGAGTGATTCGGCAGTTCATCACACGGTGCTGTCCGGGTATCCATTTCTGGGAGCTGACGATTCCTCCGGGTAGGGGTTATCTGCTGACGTGGGATGCAGCGGATTGTGAGGTCGTGCCTTTTCCCCTATAATCATGAGGTTACAATCAATAAAACTGCTATTAGAAGCTGTTATCAAAGGAGAATAAGTAATGAATATGAACAAGTATACTTCCCGGTGGGCGACGTCCATCATGATTCTGTCGCTCGCCCTGCTGCTGGCTTCCTGCGCACCTGCCCAGGAAAGTGCTCCAACTGCGCAGCAGCCGGCTGGCAATGAAGCCGCTTCAAACAGCGGTACAGCCGTCTCCCAGACGGTCTATCCGTTAACTGTACAGGATGCAACCGGCAAATCATTTACGTTCGATCAGGCACCGCAGCGTATCGTGTCCATCTCCCCGGCAGAGACCGAAGCCCTGTTTGCCCTGGGACTGGATCAGCAAATTGTGGGAGTATCGGAGTATGATGATTATCCCGAGCAGGTGAATACCAAAGCTAAAATCGGCGGAATCACCAAGCCCAATGTGGAAGCAATTATCGCCCAGAATCCGGATATCGTCTTTACCGGCATTTCTTCCAGTGAGGAGCTGGTACAGGAGCTGCGTAATGCAGGCATTAATATTTTCAAAACGACTCCAAAAACGGTGAACGATGTCATGAGCAATATCGAGCTGTATGGCAAGATCACCAACCGTCAGGCGGAGGCCCGCAAAGTAACAGATCATATGAAGGAACAGATGCAGATGGTCAAGGATGCGGTCGCTTCCTTGAAGCCGGAGCAGAAGAAAAAAGTGTATATCGAGTTCTCTCCCGGCTGGACGGTCGGCAAAGGGGAATTTATGGATGAGCTGATCACGCTCGCAGGTGGCATTAATATTGCCGGAGACACCGAAGGCTGGAACGAAATTAATGAAGAAAATATCGTCGCAGCCGACCCGGATGTAATTCTCTATTCCAAGGAAACGGTCGATACCAAAACCAAGCAGACACTGGATCAGATTATCCGTGCCCGCAGCGGCTGGAGTGAAATCAAAGCGATCAAAAATGATCAATTATTCGGTCTGAATGATGATCTGGTCAGCCGTCCGGGACCGCGCGTAACAGACGGACTGGTGGAAATTGCCCATGCGATTTACCCGGATCTGGTTAAGAAATGAGCCGCGCTGCCGCGCTGCCGGTACTGTTGTTCATTGTTGTACTGGCGATCAGCTTCGTACTGACAACCGGAATTGGCTCGGTCTATATCCCGGCCGGACAGATTACCCGCATTCTGCTGCATCACCTGCCTTTTATGCAGCAATGGGTCGTGCCGGACTGGAGTACGGCTTCAGAACAGATTATGCTCAAAATCCGCATGCCCCGTGTAGTGCTATCGATGTTGGTTGGAGCGGCACTCGGGGTGGCGGGAGCTGCCTTTCAGGGCGTACTGCGTAATCCGCTGGCCGATCCGTTCACGCTGGGTGTCTCGTCAGGGGCATCGGTGGGAGCGGCGGTGCTTATTTTCACCGGTTATCAATATTCGCTGCTCGGTGGCTGGACGCTGCCGCTGGTTGCTTTTGCGACCGGTATGATCACGTTGTACGGTGTATTGATGCTGGCGCGTGAGCAGGGACGGATTCCGACCAACAGCCTGATTTTGTCGGGGGTTGTGATGCAGTCTTTTCTCGGAGCGATCGTCTCGTTTCTGGCTTCGATGTCGGAGGGAAGTGTGAATGAGATTATATTCTGGACGATGGGCAGTCTGAGTCTGCGGGGCTGGCCGTATGTAGTCGTGATGCTGCCTTATGTGCTGGCCGGCATGCTGTTCCTGTGGAGTCAGTCCCGGGCAATGAATCTGCTGGCGCTCGGGGAAAGGGAAGCTGCTCATCTGGGTCTTCCGGTAGACCGGACCAAGATGTTGGTGCTGATCGTGGCAACATTGATTACGGCGGCAGCGGTATCGGTATCAGGGGTGATCGCCTTTGTCGGGCTGGTCGTCCCGCATATGATCCGGCTGCTGGTCGGTTCCGACTATCGTCTGCTGATTCCGTTGTCGGCGCTTGGCGGCGGCATTTTCCTGATGTGGGCGGATACCGTAGCGCGTACCGTGCTGTCACCGACCGAGATTCCACTTGGGGTGGTGACAGCCTTTGTCGGTGCGCCGTTCTTTGCCTATTTGCTGCATCGTTACAAAAAGCAGCAGAGTAAGTAGAGAAGCCGTGTGATCTGCATCCAGAACGTTCATCATCGTAAAGACTGCCGGAAAAGGAGGAGACATCATGACATCAACAACCGATCCGCAGGAATATCAGGAAAAAGCATCCGTACCTGTCGTGGCACTGCAGCAGGCCGGTAAATCCTACGCCCGCAAGCCGGTACTGCGGGATGTAAACTGGCAGGTTCAGGCAGGGGAGTGCTGGGGAATTATCGGGCCCAACGGCAGCGGCAAAACTACGCTACTGCAGCTGATCTCTGGTATTGAGCGACCAGATACCGGTAAGGTAATGCTGGCAGGCCAGGATATTGGCAGCTACAGCCGCCGCCGTATTGCCAGGTTCACAGCCGTGCTTGGACAGGAGGGGCTGGCACCGCTGCATTATCCGGTACGGGAAGTGCTGGCGATGGGCAGGTATCCGTATCAGAGCTGGCTGGGCCGCGATGAGTTGGATACAGCCGACGAGCTGATTGATCAGATTATGGACCGGCTTGATCTGCGTTCGCTGGCCGATCGTCCACTGGATCAGCTGAGCGGCGGGCAGCGTCAGCGGGTCGCATTTGGCAAAGTGATGGCCCAGCAGCCGAAGCTGCTGCTGTTGGATGAACCGACCACGTATCTGGATATTGCCTACCAGATTCATTTTATGGAATGGCTGGATGAATGGCGGCGGGAATCTGGCATTACGATTATTGCGGTGCTGCATGATCTGAATCTGGCTGCCCGGTATTGTGACCGCCTGCTGGCGCTAAATGAAGGACAGGCTGTTCAGGCTGGTACACCGCAGCAGTTAATGCAGGAAGAGACGATTCGTCGTCTATTTCAGGTGGAGCCGGCCATTGTGCATCATCCGGATATTCATGTTCCCCAGCTGCTGCTGAAGCGGCAGTGAAAAGTAAGATTTATTATCATTGCTATGGGTATCAACATACTATAAAAACAAACGTAGATGGGAATGTCTGCCGGTATGCCTACCGGGCTATGACAGCTGTGGAATAGACAGTAGGCAGACATTCACAGAAGGAGGATTATCATGGAGCAGTTCATTCGAGAAGTCTCTGAACGTATTCAACCTGTCCATCTGGAAGTGGGCCGTGCGGCACAGCTGCATCTGGATCAATTGACCAAACCGCCGGGAAGCCTGGGCATGCTGGAGAATCTGGCTGTGCAGCTGGCATGTATTACCGGAGAGGTCAAGCCGGTGATCGACCGCAAGACCGTCATCGTGATGGCTGCGGATCATGGAGTATGTGAAGAGGGAGTCAGTGCCTTTCCACAGGAGGTTACCCAGCAGATGCTGCTGAATATGCTGTCCGGGGGAGCGGCGATTAATGTACTATCCCGGCAGGCAGGTGCGGATGTGCTGTGCGTGGATATCGGGGTCAAGGGCAATATCGAGCATCCCGAGCTGATTAACCACAAAATCCGCCAGGGAACCGGCAATATGGCACGCGAGCAGGCAATGACCCGCGAACAGGCGATTCAGGCGATTGTGACCGGTATGAATATTGCGATTGAAGCAGCCGACCGCGGCAGCCAGCTGTTTGTCACTGGAGAAATGGGAATTGGAAACACGACGGCCAGCAGTGCGATGCTGTGTGCGTTGTCCGAATTATCACCGGAAGAAGTCACCGGACGAGGTACCGGTCTGACCGACAGTGAACTGCGGCACAAGGCCAGAGTGATCCGGGAAACACTTGCTTTTCATCAGCCGGACAGCAAGGATACGATTGATGTGCTGACCAAAGTAGGCGGTCTGGAGATTGCCGGTCTGGTCGGCGTGATCCTCGGGGCAGCTTCCCAATCCTGTCCGGTAGTGCTGGACGGATTCATCTCTACTGTAGCTGCAGTAGCAGCTTATACAATGGCTCCGCAGGTCAAAGGTTATCTGATCGGTTCCCATCTGTCGGCAGAAAAAGGCCACCGGCTTGCACTCAAACAGCTTGGAATCCGTCCGCTGCTGCAGCTCGATATGCGCCTCGGTGAAGGTACCGGCGGTGTGATGGCATTGCATATGATTGATGCAGTCAGTCATCTGATGAACGAGATGGCTACTTTTGCCAGTGCAGGGGTATCTGACAGTTCCGGGACTGTATCGGGATGAGTGGATACCTTTCCGGTAAAACGCTGGTGACTGGTGGAGCGCGAAGCGGGAAAAGCACTTTTGCTGAGCGTCTCTGCGCCGCCGAGCACGAAGAAGCCTGGTATGTGGCAACCGCACAGGCTGCTGATGATGAGATGGAAGAACGAATTAAGCGCCATCAGCAGCAGCGGCAGGAGAGCGGTTATGACTGGCAGGTATGCGAGGAGCCGCTCAATCTGGCCGGGCTGCTGCGTCAACGGACCGAAAAGGATGGTACAGCACCTGCCCTGCTGATCGATTGTCTGACACTGTGGCTCTCCAATGTATTGTTCAAATACGAGCATGAGGCAGATGTGGAGGCCAGAGTGCTGCAGGCCGTCGAAGAGCTGGCTGCTGCCATTGAAGATTATCCGGGAGCTGTGATTGTAGTGACCAATGAAGTGGGTGATGGGATCGTGCCGGCTTACCCGCTTGGCCGGCTGTACCGCGATCTGGCGGGGATTGCCAACCGCCGAATGGCCAGTCTGTGCTCGCGTGTATTTCTGGTGACGGCAGGCATACCGATTGAATTGAAAAGCAGGGAATACCATTTATGAACAAGGAAATGGAAGCGGTAGCGGCGGCTTTTCAGTTTCTCTCGCGTATCCCGGTGCGGCTACGGCTGGATTTTGGCAATGAGCTGCTGCGCCGCAGTGTAAAGTATTATCCGCTGGTCGGACTTGTAATCGGAATGTGCACCGCTGCCGGAGCGGTGCTTTTTCAGTGGCTGCTGCCAGCAGGTCCTGCATCGGTGCTCGCCCTCTGCCTGTGGATTGGGCTAACCGGCGCTCTGCATCTCGATGGCTGGATGGACAGCGCAGATGGTCTGCTCAGCCACCGTTCCAGGGAACAGATGCTGGATATTATGAAAGACAGCCGGGTAGGCGCGATGGGAGTTATCGCCTGTGTGCTGCTGCTGGGGCTGAAAGGATCGCTTCTCTATACGCTGCTATCAGCAACGCCTCATTCTACATATGCAATCTGTGCCGTTATGGTACTGCCGATGATCTGGAGCCGCTGGTATATCGTCAAGGCGATGACAGGCTGGCCTCCAGCCAGACAGCAGGAAGGGCTGGCCGCCCTGTTCTCGGGTACGGGCCGGCAAGAGCTGAAAGGCGCGTCATACACAGCGCTCTGCTCTACAGGATTGATCGTGCTTGTCCTGTGGCTGCTGATCCTACATGTCGCTGGATGGGCCGAAGCCATACCGCTGGCTGGCTATGATGATCATCTGCGCCGCACAGCCCTGGCTTCATTGCTCTGCTGCCTGCTCAGTCCGTTATGTGCCTGGCTGACAGGCGGCTGGATGGCCGGGCGTGCAGCCAGACGGCTCGGTGGACTGACCGGTGATCTGTATGGTGCCCTGAATGAAGGGATTGAAATGCTGATTCTGCTGATGATTACCGTCATCTGGCAGCAGTTCGGGCTGCTGGGACAATAAGAAATCAAAAGGAGACATCTTCATGAGAAGGTCGATCATTATGCTGCAGGGAACAGCATCAGATGTGGGGAAAAGTGTAATCACTACAGCCCTCTGCCGCATCTTTACCCAGGATGGATGGGATACGGCGCCTTTCAAATCCCAGAATATGGCCAACAACTCCTATGTAACTGTAGACGGAAGGGAAATCGGTCGGGCCCAGGGCGTGCAGGCCGAAGCTTGCGGCAAACTCGCTACGACCGACATGAACCCAATTTTGATCAAGCCTGTTCGGGATATGCATTCACAGATTGTGGTACATGGTCAGCCCTATGCACAGATGAGCGCATGGGATTATCGTCAGAATTTTCTGCCGCAGGCCCGTACGCTGGTGATGGAGGCGCTGAACCGGCTGCGCGATCAGCATGAGATGGTGGTGATGGAGGGGGCTGGCAGTCCGGCAGAGATCAATCTCAAGGACCGGGATATCGTCAATATGAATCTGGCCGGCTGGGCGGATGCGCCGGTGCTGCTGGTCGCGGATATTGACCGGGGCGGTGTATTCGCTGCGATCGTCGGCACGCTGGAGCTGCTGGAACTCCATGAACGCAGCCGGGTCAAAGGCTTTATTATCAACAAATTCCGCGGTGATCTCGCCCTGCTGCAGCCCGGACTCGACTGGTTGGAGCGGCGTACCGGCATTCCGGTTATCGGCGTGCTGCCATACGAGGAGAATCTGCATCTGGAAGCGGAAGATTCTGTTGCCCTGCAGCGCAAATCCAGCCGTCCGCTGCCCGGCCGTGAACTGGATATTACCGTTATTCATTATCCGCGCATCTCCAACTTCACAGATATGGACCTTCTGGAAGCCGAGCCGGATGTATCGGTGCGTTATGTAGATCATGAAGACCAGCTCGGTACGCCGGATGTGATCATTTTGCCGGGAACCAAGGACACGCTCGGCGATCTGGAATTTCTGCAGGAAAGGGGATTGACCCGCAGGATCAGCGAACTGCACGCCCGGCGAGCCGTACAGCTGGTCGGTATCTGCGGCGGCTACCAGATGCTGGGACAGACGCTGCAGGACCCGGCCGGCTATGATTCGCCGACTCCAAGAACTGCCAAAGGACTCGGCCTGCTGCCGATATCGACCGTATTTGCGGCATCCAAAACGACCGTGCATGCAGAAGGTCATCTGACCGCCGCAGGTCGGCTGCTCCTGCAAAAGACAGATGAAGAGCAGCCGACCATTCCCGTAAAAGGATACGAAATCCATATGGGCACCACAACCGTAGAATCCGGAGCCGATGTGCAATCCTTGTTCCACCTGCACCACATAACCGATCACCACCCGACTGCTATTGAAGACGGCTGCATCCTGCCGGATGGGTCGGTCTGGGGAACGTACCTGCATGGCGTATTCGATAATGACCGGCTGCGCCGCAGCTGGCTCAATTCCCTGCGGCAGCTCAAAGGACTGGAACCGCTGAACGAGAGCATCCACGGATACACCCACCGCGAGGAAGCCTTTGACCGCCTGGCCGATACGGTACGCAAGCATCTGGATATGGAACGTATCTATCATATTGCAGCCGGTCGCTAAGGCCTGTATAATCGCAATTCTATATTTTATCTGTTTATTTGCTGCGTTAATCTCCAGGCTTAACCGGAGGACATGCCCTTATTCCTTTCTAGAGCGGATGAAGCGACCCGACCAAATGCAGGTACAGCCCAAAAAGCGACCTTCCATCCTACGAAGGCCGCTTTTTGATGTTACATAAATGATCCAATCATAATCGAACTCTATATACAACTAACTCTTTACAGCATGATACATGCTATCTGCACAATGAGACCGCCATGCTTATGCTCTAGAGCAATCAGCCCACTTTGAACTTGCTGACCGCTTCCTGCAGGGAAACCGCCTGTTCGTTCAATTCCTGCATCACTGCGGCATAAGCGAACATTTCCGAAGATTGACGCTCGGTATTTTTGGCAATGCCTTTGATATTGCTGAGTGCCTTCTGGGTGATTTCGGCGGTCTCATCGACCGAAGCGCTGACCTGCTCGGAGCTGGCGGACATCTCCTGGGTAGCAGCCGAGGTGGATTGTACGGTCATATTCACCTGCTGCATCAGCTCGACCAGCTGGTTAAAGGCTTCGCCGGCCTTATGCACCAGCTGGGTACCGGATTGTACTTCCTGGCTAACCCGGTTCATCGACTCGGTGGATTTCAGCGATTCCTCGCGAATCGATTGCAGCGCAGACTCGATCTGGTGGGCAGCACCACGGGACTGATCAGCGAGATTGCGTACTTCGGCAGCGACGACGGCGAATCCGCGTCCATGTTCACCGGCACGTGCTGCTTCGATAGAAGCATTGAGTGACAGCATCTGAATCTGTTTGGTGATCTCACCAATTGAGAGCAGAATCTGGCTGATTGCTTCGGAACTGTCGATCAGCGTCTGTACGGACTGGCGTGTATCGGTCACAACCTGCTCGACAGAGCTCATCTGCTGAATCGCGTTCTGGGCCATATCATTACCGGCGACTGCACTGTCTGAAGCCTGGCCGATCTGATCCGAAATGTCGGCTGTAGACGATGCGATATGCTGGATGCCGTTCGTAATCTCTTCCATCGCACGGGCGTTTTCGGTAGAGGAGGTAGCGATCATCGTACTGCCGCCTTCAATCGTGCTGATGGACTCGACAGAGCTGTCGACCATTTTGTGCATTTTATTGATCCGTGAAGTCAATGCTTCGGTACCCATGGACACCTTTTCCGAGCTATCCAGTACGTGATTGACCATAGCGCGCAGATTCTCGGTCATCAGGCGGAAGCCTCGTGCCAGCTGGGCGATCTCGTCACTGCCGGTCATTTTGATATCCTGCTGCAGATTGCCTTCGGCGACGAGCCGGGTATGGCGTACGAGCCGTGCCAGTGGCAGAGTGATTTTACGGCTGAACTTGTAGGCAATCCAGAGGCAGACAGCTACCGACACGATCGCCATTACCAGCGTCATGAGTACCAGATTGCGGGTAATGCTGTCGACAAAGCTGGCATCCATACTGGCAGCAACCAGGATCGAGCTGCCCGGCACGCGATAATAATAAGTAACATGCGAGCCGGCATCGGTGGTATACAGATCGGTCAGCAGTTTGCCATCCTTCATCGCCTGCTGAATATTGTCACTCAGCTCGACCGCCTGTTCCTTTTTGAAATTTTTGGAGGCATTGGATAGAGCGGTCACGACCGCTTTGTCCTCGTCGACCCGCAGTACATACAGATTGTCCAGCTCATACGCTTTGAGCTGGGTATCCAGATAGGTCTCCAGCTTCATCGTTTCTCCACTGTTGCCCTGGGCAGACTGCATAACCTGCGTATTGTCGAGACCTTTGAGAATACCGTCCATCGCAATATTCAGCACCTGACGGAACTGGGGAACCACATTGTTGTTGACCACTCCCCGGGTCATAACATAAAAGAAAATACTCATGACCAGACACACTGCGATAATCAACAGGGCAAAGGTCACCATAATTTTACGGCTGATCGATTGATTAATTCGAAACATGCTGAATCCCCTCTCCATACCTAACAAGTCTGCAATTCTCTGCTGAAATTCATAATCCAATGACTTTCGCAACTGAGTTTGTCCCCCGACGTAACAATAACTGACGTGGCTTTTACGATACATACTCTTAAGAAGTATAAAGACAGGCTGTAATCCATATGTATGTACTATGAGTACCAGGTCCCTGTTTTGCTTGACTCCTTTCGACAATATATTAGGCTTATAAACTTTTTCATTTCCGAAATAATATGAAAATGAATATTTATAAGCTAAATGAACCATGATAAAAGGCATAAATAATTTCTTATTCTATATCAATTGACCGTAGTTTGAATAGGTATTTTTACGTATAAAACAATAATTTGATAAAAAAATATCAAAATAAGCAAAATAAAGGCGAAAAATCGGATTTATATATCATGCAATTAACACTACTTGTTTACTCGGAATTGTGATAGAATAAAAACCGGAATTATACAGATAACTTATAGATTCGAGGGGGAGAAGTAATGAATGTATTTCTAGTTATACTGAATGTACTGATACTGGCTGTACTGATCGGCGTACTGGTCTGGATGCAGAAGAAGCATATTTCCTTTACGAAACGTGTCTTCACCGGTCTGCTGCTCGGTATTCTGTTCGGTGCGGCACTTCAGTTGATTTATACACCGGATTCCGAGGTGGTCTCGGATTCGATGGAATGGTTCAGCCTGGTCGGTAACGGCTATGTAGGGTTGCTGCAGATGGTCGTGATTCCGCTGATTATGGTCTCGATCATTATGGCCATTCTCAAATTGAGCGGCCGTCAGAACCTGGGTAAAATCAGCGGTTCCATTCTGGCTGTACTGCTGCTGACAACAGCGATCGCTTCCGCAGTAGGGATCGCTTCCGCACTCAGCTTCAATCTGACTGCCGAAGGCATGCCGATCGGACAGGTCGAGCAGGAACGTGGAGCGGCGCTGCAGGAACGTCTTGGTGAGGTGGAAGACAAATCGCTGCCGGCCCAGCTGCTGGAATTTATTCCGACCAATCCGTTTGAAGATATGACCGGAGCGCGTCAATCGTCCACACTGGCTGTTGTTATTTTCTCGGCCTTTGTCGGTGTAGCGGCTCTTGGCTTTATGCGTAAAAACCCTGCCCAGGGTGAAGTATTCCGCAATCTGATGGAATCGATCTATGGAGTCGTTATGCGCATGGTCACATTGATTCTGCGTCTGACGCCATACGGCATTCTGGCGCTGATCACCAAAATGGTCGCCACCACGAGCGGACAGGATATTCTGAATCTGTTCAAATTCGTAGTCGCTTCCTATGTGGCGCTGATCGCGATGTTCGTCATTCATATGATCATTCTGGCTATCGGCGGACTGAACCCGGTACAGTATGTGAAGAAAATTATTCCTACTTTGACGTTTGCCTTTACTTCCCGTTCCAGTGCGGCGACGATTCCACTTAACGTAGAGACACAGACCCGCAAACTGGGCGTTTCCGAAGGGATTGCCAATCTATCCGCCAGCTTTGGCGCGACGATTGGACAAAATGGCTGCGCAGGGATCTACCCATCCATGCTGGCGATCATGATTGCACCGACCGTGGGCATCAATCCGCTGGATTGGCAGTTCATTCTGACGCTGATCGCTGTTGTAACGATCAGCTCCCTTGGTGTTGCAGGTGTGGGCGGTGGAGCTACATTTGCCGCGCTGATCGTTCTGTCGACCATGAATATGCCGGTAGCCCTGGCAGGTCTGCTCATTTCCGTTGAACCGCTGATCGATATGGGTCGCACTGCGCTTAATGTGAGCGGATCGATGACAGCCGGCCTGGTCAGCAGCCGTGTACTCAAGGAACATGACAAAGATATCTACAATAACGAAGACCGGGATCTGGATACAGCCGAAGCGTCCTGATTACAAAGCTGATCCTGCGGTCATGTATCAAAGAAATCCAACAGGAAACAGGCATGCCATACGCATCCGATGATGCAGCGGGCATGCCTGTTTTTTTATGGATATCTGGTCTTGTTTTCCCGGAAAGAACTGGAAAAAGAGTGGATATACTGTACGTATAAACTGGGACTGTTTTCCACAATATGTTGGCAATGCAGTATTCCTGTGATAAAGTAGAACAGGTTTTCAATAATATTCCGCGGTTCGTAACCATCCCGCGTCATCAAAACTAGGGGGAAGAGTAGTGTTTAATATAGAATGGGGTATTTTTTTCGTGATCGTGAATTATGCGTTATTTACGATCTGCTACAGAATTTTTGGCATCAAGGGGATGTATGGCTGGATCGCAATCGCTGCTATTCTGGCGAATATTCAGGTGATCAAGACCATTGAGCTGTTTGGTATTACGACAACGCTTGGTAATACGATGTATGTGAGTATGTATCTGGCGAGTGATCTGCTGAATGAACGCTTTGGTTCGCGTGTTGCCCGCAGGGCGGTATGGTTCGGATTTTTCACTTTGGTCGTAACGACGATTGTGATGCAGATGGCTATTCATTTCCAGGTGGCACCAGGCGGAGGCATTGCCGAGGATGCCCAGAATGCGCTGAAAACGATCTTCGGTCCGCTGTCGATTCTGCTGATCGCCAGCCTGTCCGCCTATCTGGTCAGTCAGTTCCTTGATGTTCGATTGTATAAATGGCTGCGCGGCCTTTTTCCGGCTCCGCATCAGCTGTGGATTCGCAACAATGGCAGTACAATGATCAGTTCGTTTGTGGATACGCTTGTTTTTTGCAGCATCGCCTTTCTGGGCATGTACGAATGGTCGGTCTGGCTGGAGATTTTCCTGACAACCTATATTCTCAAATTTGTACTTACCGCTGCAGGCACGCCTTTCCTGTATCTGGCACGCAGTTTCAAAGTGCATGAGGAAGACCGTTCGCTGCTGATCCAGCCGCAGGCAGCGGTTGGGGAAGAGCCGTCAGCCAAGCCACGGTCCTGACCATAGCGATTGATAACTGATGTAACAATCATAAGGTACAGACACCGTCGGGTAGGATAATGAATCTATAAAACCTGACTCTCCTGCTTGATCCAATGAGTCTGCAACAGCAAAAAGACACGCCTCCTGCGTATATTCCATGCGCAGGAAGCGTGTCTTTATTTGGTTCTGGCCGATAGAGCGATATTAGCCGATAACCGTCAGTTCTTTTGGGAAAGAAGACAGTACATCCACACCATCCGCCGTTACGATTACATCATCCTCGATCCGTACGCCACAGTGGCCCGGTACATAGATACCCGGTTCAACGGTGAACAGTACGCCTTCTTCCAGTACGTTCTCATTGCCGCCATGTACGGAAGGATATTCATGTGTATCCATGCCCAGACCATGTCCGAGACGGTGGATGAAGCGAGGACCGTAGCCGGCTTCGGTAATTACATCGCGCGCAGCCTTGTCGATCGAGGCAAAAGTAACGCCCGGGCGAGTCGCCCGGATCGCCGCTTCATTGGCTGCCAGCACCGTGTTGTAGATGCGCTTCGCCTCCTCATCGACCTCACCGATAGCAAACGTACGTGTGATATCCGACGCATAACCATTGTAAAACAGTCCAAGATCGAACATGACCAGCTCACCGGACGCCAGCTTGCGTGATCCCGGTACACCGTGAGGCAAGGCCGTATTTGGACCGGACAATACCATCGTGTCAAAAGCAGGTTTCTCGGCACCAAGCTTTTTCATCTGGTATTCCAGTTCGGCGACCAGTTCGATTTCGGTAATGCCGATCTTCACGCTGGACAGCCCACGGCGCAGCACCTCTTCGATTTTGAGGATGGATTCACGCATCCGCTCCACTTCTTCCGGCGATTTGCGTGAACGCATGCTGTTCAGTATACTGCCTACATCGATATAGGAAGCTGCGTTCAGCTCCGCAGACAGCTGTTCAAAGCGGGCAACCGACAGGTGTTCCTTTTCCAGACCCAGATTGCCGACATTGCCGCTGATGCAGTGCTTGAGCCGGATGTACGGGTTGTCTGTATCCGTATGGGTCTCGATTCGTTCCACACTGGATACGCTGCGCGCCTTGTCTTCGTCCAGCGCAGGCACCAGCATAAAAGCTTCTTCTCCATCGGGAATAAACAATCCCAGAAAACGTTCATGCGGATCGCTCGCAAATCCGGTCAGATAGTAGACATGCTTTGGATCGGTGATCAGCAGGCTGTTCATACCAGCCTCTCTCATTAATCCACGCAGGGTGGCAATTCTGTCATCCATAGGTGCAGCTCCTTGTCATTGTAAGATGAATAATGCGGATTCTGTAATACCATTACCCTTGGCGGGCAATATCACTCTTTCTATTGTAGCGGTTAATCCCGTTCAGGAAAAGCCGCAGGCATGATCGAACGGTTAGGTCAGCAGGGCGGGAGGTGATATAATCGCTCATAATGATAACGCTTTTGGCATCGGTAAAGGAAATGAACAATCCGCGAGGCCAGCGGCAAAAGGTATCCAAGTAAACGGACTGCAGCCGGCAGCCCGGCACAGACCAGGAATGGAGAAAATTTATGATCAGTCTAATTCCCGAACAAGTCGATTTTCGCATAACGGCTACCGATCTTGAAGTGACCTATACGGAGTCCGGCGGGGTCAGCGTCCGGATCGATATCCAGCAAAGGGAGGATGTAGAGAAGAATCATTACCGCGAGATGCTCTTGCAATTCCGTACGGTAGCAGAGCTGCGATGTGTAACAATGAACTTTTTTGAAATGAATCACGGCCATATCGAAATGCCGTCAGCTCCTGATAATGTACTGTCCTTCTGGAGCAGACACGGCTATCATCCGGAGCCCGGATTGTACCGGATCGACAATTCCGCCATCCTCCGCGATAAAGAAAACCTTTTCGATCCCCATCATC
This sequence comes from Paenibacillus wulumuqiensis, assembly GCF_000971965.1. Taxonomy (GTDB): domain Bacteria; phylum Bacillota; class Bacilli; order Paenibacillales; family Paenibacillaceae; genus Saccharibacillus; species Saccharibacillus wulumuqiensis. The sequence goes on along the minus strand of NZ_KQ040793.1, from coordinate 85,523 downwards.
GGCTTGGTCTGCAGCATTATCTGATTATGGGCTATGACAGCCATATCGAGGTTATTTCTTCCGGTTATGAATATCGGATGATCGAATCAACGCTGCACATCTAAATGGCTGATTGCTGCCGGTATCCGAAGGCAGGATGCATATATAGTGAGTGCTACAAGTCATAGCGGCATTTATGAGAATACAGCCATCTGAAATCCCAAATAGCCCGCTCACCCGTCCACCTCACAAGATACAGGAGGCGAACAGGTAACCGGGCAGCAGTCTGTTTGAATATTGAGCGCTGCTGCAGTCCGCTTGGAATGCATTTTCGTACCACAGCATCTGCAAGCGACCAAAGTCGGTTCGGAGTTATCCGGTACTGCCAAGCGCAGCCTGGATCTCTTTCATCTGCTCCAGATGGCGCTGCTCATGAAGACCGACAAATTCATGCCATTCTTCCAGGGTCAGTGGACCAAATATCGGATGGTTCATCGTTTTGCCGCGCAGATCTTCGCTGCTGGCTGCGGCAATCGTCTCTTCCAGACGACTGCGGGAACGATCCAATCGGGTGCGCAGTTCAGTCAGCGTCAGATGTTTATCCGCCGGAACGAGTTCGGGAGGGGCAGGCGTATGACGGGAACGGTCCAGTGTCAGATGAAAAGATGGAGTGGATGTAGCCCCGGAAATGGGAGCCGGTGTAGGACCATTCTGCTGCAGGGTCTGTATCAGCCGATCGGTGATTGCTGTCTCCATCAGGTACAGATGCTCCATAACCTGGGCAATCGTCCACTGGTCGGGACGGGCGTGTTCATTCAGTATCGGTTCATCCAGCGAGTCGGCAAAGCTCCAGATTTGTTCGCGGACTTTGATCGTGTTGGGATGCAGCATAAGTATAACCTCCTTCAATAAGTAAACGCGTTAGTATCAATTGCTGTGGCTGTATCGCACAGCAGAAATGGAGTGGAAAAAAATGTAACTCTTTGCGATGAAGAGGATTATATAACATTTGAAGCGAAAATAACAATTGTTCCTGACCTTACATACTTGTACATGCTGATTTTCCCTGAAACAGGGCAGCTCTACAATGACATAAATCGCGATCATGCCATTTTTGGGTACAATAATTCAGAACAGCTATCATGCGGGTAATAATAGGCTAGCCATCATAGACAGGCAGATGACAAGAGTGAAAGGGGTAAAATAATGAAACCGATCAATTCAAATCAACCAGACCCACAGGAGGAACAGCAGCGGCTTGAACAAGACTATGGATATGCGGCCATCTATACCGCCAAGCTGCTATACAGGCAAAAGCCGGTCATCGACCGTGAAGCCCTGTATGCCAAAGTGCAGGAATACACCGGCCCGCTGAATACGGCAGATGATCTGGACGAACAACAAGAGTCGCTGGCCGTCTGGGAAGCCAATACTTCTGCAAATGGTAACGAGGAACCGCTGGAGGATCATTACCATTTCTTCCATCTGAATCATACACTGGAATATCAGGAAGGACCCATGCCTGTTCAGACAGTGCTGATGCCATCCAAAAACGCGGTACAGCCTGAAGAATACGAGACGGCGATCCAGCAATCCTGGCACTGGCCGGAGGTTGCAGATGCGGTTGCAGGCTGCACTTATGAGATGATGCTCACCGACATGATGGCCCGGGGAATGCCGCATCAGCGCAGGCTGCCGCTGTTTAACCATGTGCTGCGTGCGATTCTGGAGATCGCTCCCTGCGATGCGGTTTATTACAAGGAGAGCGACAAACTGGTCGATCCGCAGGCACTGCTGCAGGCATTCAGCCAGGGGAATGAACTATATGGGGCATTGAATATCCGGCTGTATAATATCCAGTCGGACAATGAACGCCGGGAGATGGTCATGGACAGCCGCGGGCTGGCTGCGCTTGGCGTACCGGATGTGCAGTGTCATTTCTACGATATCGAACCTGCGGAAGTGGCTCAGTTCCTTATGAATACGGCGGAGTATCTGTATCATCAGGGCGATATTATTGCGGACGGAGAGACGATCGGCATGCATGAGGATCAGCGCTGGAGAGTGGAACATCAGTATGCGCTGGTTGGACCGCGCCGGGTCGTACTCGACGTAGATCCGGGAGAAGCGTATTATGCGGGGATGCAGGAATCCAATCGCTCTTCCCGCAGTCAGGGATAGGCAGCGGCATGGAATATTACAGATTGCGCTTTGAGGAAAGTGACGAGAATTATTATTTTGAAATTGACGACGACCGCACGGTGATGCGTCAGGTCATTGAGGATGAAGAGCGCTGGGTCGTATCCAGCCGACCGGATGAAGAGCTTCATTTCTGTCTGTATGATCAGGAGTTTGACCAGAGCATGGACGGTGCGGAAGGCGAAGATATTTCGCAGGAACAATTTGAACGGGTATGGGAGCAGGCGATGCGGCCTTACCGGAAAGGCTGGGACAAGGTCAAAGCCCATTACAAAATCGGTGATAAAGTTACCGGAGTAATCGAGGTGATGTACCCGCAGGGCATTATTTTGAGCCTGCCCAATGATGCCTTTGGCATCGTGGCGGACGATGAATGCGCCCAGTTCGTTCCGATGGAGCATCGTTATCCCGGACATATGCTCAAGACTGTGGTGATCGGTTTTGACGATGTGAACGAGTGGGTGAAGCTGTCCTGCCGCCCTGCCTGAGCATAGAGGGGGATACTCATGGAGGCAACCATCATACAGCAATTACAATTCAAATTGGGCAATGGTTCGCTGCTGTCTCCGGATATGCGGGAGCAGCTCGATATCGAGCGGTATCTGGACTACAGGGATAGTGCGGATTTTGATACAGCATGGAATCACGCCTATCAGCAGCTGCGCCGTGAAGGATTGACGCCGGCAGAGGAAGAACAGGTACAGGAGTGGTGCCGCCAGGCATTTGACCAGATAATCCGGGCATTCGACAGCAGTGAGCTGGCTGCCTATGTGAGCGACGATATGGATCTGGTCTTCTGCGCTCATCTGCTCGGCGTGGACCACGAATTCATCCAAGAGCTTGCCGGACACTATGTGCAGGGAGAGCTGCCGGTCTGATGATCCACCAATGGAGCGGATCAAGCATTCTGTCATCTGCAGAACAATACAGTCCCCTGTATCAATCATTTTAAGTCCAAACGATACACATACGCACATACGCGAGTCCCATAAACCAATGCAGGCCAAATACGCCGTGCAGCCCCTTAGCGGGCGGCACGGCGTATCATTTGGTTGAATACTTCGGATAACACGAGTCCCAGCGCAATGGAACCGGACAGCATAGCCGCCTGCGCAGCCAGCTGGGTCGCTGCTGCATAGTTATTTTCCACAAAGGAACGCATCGCATTATAAGCGAGTCCGCCGGGAACGAGCGGGATCACGCCTGCTACACTAAAGATAATGACCGGTGTCTTGTAAATGCGCGCAAATACCTGGCTGATACCGCCTACAATAAATGTGGCGATGAGGGTGGCACCCACAGGATCAATGTGCGTGTACAGCAGCATATAGACCATCCAGCCGAGCATACCCGCAACGCCGCACTGCAGCAGTGAGCGTCGTGGTGCATTGAAAATAATGCCAAAGCCGGCGGTAGCGATAAAGCTGGTAATTAACTGGGCCAGCATGGTAGGCATAACTTCCTTTCCTGATCTATCGGTTCATCGAGGTCAGACGAACGTCAGAATGATGGCGACTCCCGCACCGATTGCAAAGGCGGTGAGCAGGGCATCCGCTCCTTTGGAGATACCGGATACGAGATGACCTGCCATCAGATCGCGTATCGCATTGGTAATCAGCAGCCCGGGAACGAGCGGCATGACCGATCCGATAATAATTTTGTCGAGTTCATTCCCCCAGCCATAGCCGATAAACAGTGAGGCCAGCAGACCGATAATAAAGGCAGCGCACAACTCTGCGAAAAATTTGACCTGAACCCATTTATGCAAATAGAGCATCGTCGTATAGCCGGCAAAGCCTGCAATCATGGACGGGATAAAATCGCCCCAGCTCCCCTGGAACATAATCGTAAAGCAGCCGCTGGAAATGGCTGCGGCAATCATTTTCATCCAGGGCGAATACTCGGCAGGGCCGGCTTCGATCACCTTGAGCAGCAGAAAGGCTTCGGTCGGTGCCAGCTGGTCGCTGCTAATCTGCCGCGAGATGGCATTGACCTGGGCAATTTTATGCAGATCGGTCGTACGCTCCTGAATACGCGCGAGCCGGGCACTCTCCGCACCGGTAATCGAAAACATGATCGCGGTGGGAGTCACATAGCTGTGCGCGCCCGGCAGTCCGTAGGAGTTGGCAATACGGGTCATTGTATCTTCCACACGGTACGTTTCCGCACCGCTCTGCAGCATGATCTGACCGGCCAGCATGCACGTATCCATAATTTCATTGATCGCCCTGCTGAAGGTTGTCGATTCTTCCAAACTCCTTCTCCATCCTCTCTCTTGATGACTCATCTATCACATTATGCGCGATACCGGAAAATCATTCAATAACTGTTATATCCACATCATCTAAAATCATATTCCATCTTCGTTTTGTCGGAAAAAGAAGAATGAACGCGGAAACAAAACATAGCGATTCATCCACTGCCGATTTCCAAATTTGAACCATATATTTTTGTGAATATGTCATAAAAAAATGTTCCTTCTGCGGTTGAGAAGGGTATAATGATACTTAATCTACTATAAAGCGACTGGCGTCATCCTCAATCATCCATAAGTGTCCGACGTTATCATACGCGATAGTTGGAGCGGCATACTGCCTCACGTGGTAGCACGGAGACTGCGAGCAATCTGTGTCCGGTCGATGAATTGCTGTTCTGCTGTGCAGATCTGCCTAGGTTACATGACATGTTGGCGTGGCATATTATCTTAACTGCTGAGGGAGGAAAGAAAGATGGACAAGGTCATACATGAGAGTAAGGTACTGGAAGAAGTGTTCGGGGAAGGTGTTCACCTGGAACAGGTCAAGTTCTGGAGAGGCCAGAGACGCAATCTTGCTTTTTATACCAAGTCTATCGGGGAGCTGCGCGTGACCACAGGTAAAATTGTGGCCGATGATCCGTACAGCCTCATTGAGTCAACCCCATTTGTGCAAGTGTTCCCTAAAGGATCTTTCCCTGTCGAGTTGTCAATTGCCCGCATTACCGATCCGGCCGTGTACAAGGAAGGCCGTGAAGATCTGGTGGATGAGCGTATTGCTTTTGTACGCGTCGTATTCGGCGATGCTCCGGTAGCCCGCTGGGCAGGAGCGGAGCGTGAATTCAGCCCGGATGCCGATCCGAACAATCTGTATGAACAGGCCCGCTGGGGATATGCGGTCGATTCCGGAACCGGAAGCCTGCTGGATGCCCAGGCGTATCAGTGGCTGTCCGAACAGCAGGAGATGGACAATCCCGAGATGGCCCAGGAACTGATGGATGCATGGGAATCCGCAGCGATCGAATCTTTCCGTCCATCCCGCAGCTGGCTGGTCACGGAACTGGAGACCGGAGACAATATTGCTCTTTTTTCCAGCGGATTCGGCAACGGTGTATATCACAGCTATATCGGATATGCCGAGGATGGAAGCCCGGTGCAGCTTGTAACGGACTTTAACGTATACCCGGACTGAATGTTCAAAAGGAATAAGAGGAAAACGAAAAGCTTCATGGCAGTCATGCGATGAAGCTTTTCGTTTTCCGCAGAAGAAACCGGCAGTACCTATTGTCCTGGCTTGAACAGGATATGATCCAGTTCAATGCATATACAGGTTTAGCCGGATGAGCTGATTCATCCGGCTAAACCTGTGTAATAACTAAAAGGCAGAGTTTTTTCGTATATTTTATATCAAAGGATGTGAGTACTGATGAGCAATCTGGAAAGAGCCATTATTCTTGCGACCCGTGCACATTCCGGGCAGAACGACCGTTCAGGTCAGCCGTATATTTTGCACCCGCTGCGCGTCATGCTCAAAATGAGTTCGGAAGAAGCGCGTATTGTCGCTGTCCTACATGATGTGCTGGAGGATACGGATGTGACCGCTCATGACCTGTTAGCCGAAGGATTCTCCGAAGAAATCGTTGAAGCGGTTCAGGCGATGAGCCGCCGGGAAGATGAATCTTATGAGAACTTCGTTCTTCGGGCCAAGCAGAACTCCCTGGCTCGTACGGTCAAAATGGCGGACATTGAAGATAACATGGACCCTTCCCGCAATGTGGAGCCTTCCGAAAAAGACATGGAGCGGCTTAGCAAGTATGGCAAAGCGCTGGATGAGCTGATGACCGAGACGGAAACTGCACGTTAAATGAAAGAGAATTGCTTGCAAGAGAGCAATTCTCTTTTTCTTTTTTTGCGAAAATCATTCACATATATTGGCATACTATTCATTTATTAACTTTATATCCGATATTAATAAGGAGGCTTACCAAATTATGTATCAGATTGAAATCAAAAAAGGAAGGCTACCCTTTGAGGTGTAGTCTTCCTTTTGCATGCTGCGGAGAGAATAAAGTATTTCAATCGGTTATTCATTTGCGGTCAGCTGGATAGATCAGTCCCAGCTGCTTGCGGGCTTCTTCCATAATCTCGGCTGTGATCAGGGAATTTTCCCAGGAATTGGTAGTGGATTCTTGACGGCCTTCGGCGATCAGATCGAGGAACTCGCGAATCTCGTAATACATCGGTGGTTCATACTGGGTGACATGCAGCTCTTCCGTATAACCGCCGCGATAGGTCATTACAATCTGGTTCGGCTCACTGATCTTGTCGATCCGGATGCTGCCCAATTCGCCCTGGATCTCGGAAGGAAGGGAAGAGTCGGTGATTTTGGAGTACATTACAACCGCATCCATATCATCATAGGAGACGACAATGCTGCCTTCACCGTCCACACCGGATTCCAGCATAACACCGGTGGCTTTTACCGTGTTGGGACGACCAAACAGGGCCACCAGCGGATAAATGCAGTAGACACCCAGATCCATTAATGCACCGTTGGAGAACTCGGGCTTGAAGGCGTTCTGGATATTGCCTTCCTTATAGGCATCATAGCGGGACGAGTACTGACAGTAATTGGCGAAATAGCGGCGTACCTGTCCGAGCTTGGGCAGACTGCTGCGCAGCGCGGCAAAGTTCGGCATCATCGTCGACTTCATCGCTTCCATCAGCACCACATTGTTCCGTCTGGCCGCATCAATCATGGACTGTGTCTCTGCCACATTGGAAGCGAGCGGCTTCTCGCAGAGTACATGCTTGCCATGATCCATACAGAGAACAGCCTGCTCTGCGTGCAGGGAGTTGGGACTGGCGATATAGATGGCATCCACCTGCCCGCTGCTCAGCATCTCCTCCAGATCAGTGAACAGATGATTGATTTCATGCTTGCGTCCGAACTGCTTGGCACGTTCCGGCGTGCGTGAATACAGTGCAGTCAGTTCAAAATCGTCATTACGTTTGGCGGCTTCAATGAATCGTTCCGTAATAAAATTAGTACCAATAATACCAAAGCGGACCATACCATCGTCCTTTCTATAGGTGTGATAAAGACTTAGGACTTTCAAATAAGTTCCATCCATCATCGCGTACCGTCTAATTATACCCGACTTGCAGGGAGCCTGACAAAGTGTTCTTGAAGATTATGTCTGTTTTGCAGATTCATTCATTCCGATTGGCTGCCAAAAGGAATGTGTCCCCTTTGAGAATATAGTGTAATTAAGGAATAAGTCTGGTTTTTTGCCAATATTCCCATTATTATTGGATGTAATCCAGGTGTTAACAACTAAATGATTTTGGAAAAATAGATTGAGTCAAACTACAGGGAGAGAGGTATTTTTGAAACAGAATCATACAGAACTACTTATGCAACTGATTTCAGAAAGTGCTTTACAGGATTCATTATTTACCCAGTCGCCGGATGGTATGCTGATTCTTGATTATTCAGGAATACTAGTCTGTGCGAACCCTGCCATTCAGCATATGACAGGATATGATTTTGAAGAGTTATATCTTCTAATGGAGAGGCCTGCGCAGACCTGTAGTACTATAGAGCCTCTGCAATCTTCGATTAGCCAGGCATTGGAGGGCAAGGCTTCAACCATGGAACTGGAAGCCTTGCACAAGAACCGTTCCAAAATCTGGCTGCAGATTACATTTACCCCCATCTATCACACCGGAGAGATTATAGGAATTTATGGCATCTGCCGAGATATCACCTCACAAAAAGTGATGGCCAATCAGGTTCGGCAAAGCGAAAAGGAATTTAGGCTTATCTCTGAGCACTCTCTTGATTTTATTTCCAGACATATGGCGGATGAAAAGGCTGTTTATTTGTATGCGTCACCTGCCTGCAAAACCATACTCGGATATAACCCCGAAGAATTGATAGGGAAAAGTGCATATGATTTTTTTCATCCGGATGATGTTGAAGCGGTAACCCGTTATTTGGAAAGAATTCTAAGTATAGAAGGTTCGTACACGGTCTCCTACCGCATTCGGGCCAAAGACGGACATTACGTCTGGATTGAGAGTACAGGCCGGTACAGCTATAACGAAGTCACCGGGGATATAGAAGAAATTATTGCGGTATCCCGCGACATTACCGATCGCAAGCAGGCGGAACGTCAGCTGCAGGAGAGCGAACAGCGCTACAAGTCGCTGTTCGAGTATAATCCGGCCAGCGTATATTCCTTTGATATGGAAGGCAATTATACATCAAGCAATGGCAATCTGGCCATGCTGCTCGGCTATCCGCTGGAACAGATCATGCAAATGTCGTTTCGTGATATTATTGTGCCGGAGAAAATGGAAGCTACCAATCGTCATTTTGAAGCAGCGCGCAGTGGCATTCCGCAAAATTACGAGACAACCATTGTTCACAGCAGTGGTAAAGTGATTGACATCAATGTGATCAATGTGCCGATTATCGTGGACTCCGAGATTGTAGGGGTCTACGGGATTGCCACTGATGTGACCGAGCGCAAGCAATATATCCGGCAGTTGGAGAAACTGGGTTATGAACATGCCCTGATTTTGAGCTCCGTATCGGAAGGTATTTTCGGACTGAACAAGGAAGGCAAAGTCATGTTCACCAATCCGGCTGCTCTGCATATGCTGGGCTTTCCCCAGGAGGAATTCAACGGACATTACAGTCATCATGTCATCAATCCATCTGCACCGGGAGGCGTCCCGTATTCGACCGAGGAATGTCCAATCTGTGCAACAATAAGCGATGGCATTGCACGTTCCATCAAGGAGGGAATCTTCTGGAAAAAGAACGGTTCCAGCTGCTTGGTAGAGTACAATGTGAATCCGATTATTGACAAGGACCAGATTCAGGGAGCAGTCATCGTATTCCGTGATATTACCAATGAACGTGAAGTGCTGCGGCAAAAAGAACTGGCGGAGCAGGCAGCTTCGGCCAAATCCGACTTTCTCGCGATGATGAGTCATGAGATTCGTACGCCAATGAATGGTGTACTCGGCATGACCAATCTGCTGCTTGAAACTGATCTGACGGAGATGCAGCGGGATTATGCGGAGATTATTCGCAGCAGCGGCACCTCGCTGATGCGTATCCTGAATGATGTTCTGGATTTCAGCAAGATCGAAGCCGGCAAATTCTCGTTAGAGCCTGAAGAATTTGAACTGGAGACGCTGGTAGCGAATGTGGCAGAGCTGTTCATGCCTGCCGCCATGGAGAAAAAGCTGGATCTGTCCTGGTATGTAGCACCGGATCTGCCGCACAAGATCGTAAGCGATCCGGACCGGCTGCGGCAGATTCTGAGCAACCTGGTCGGCAATGCCATCAAATTCACGGATCAGGGAACGGTAGGCATTATTGTGAACAAGCTGTATGAAGACAGTGAGAAAAAGCAGCTTATGCTGGAATTCCTGGTCGAGGATACCGGCATCGGCATTGCGGAGGACAAGAAGAATCTGCTGTTCCATTCCTTTTCCCAGCTTCATCCTGCGCTGAACCGCAAATATGGGGGGACCGGACTGGGTCTGTCCATCTGCAAAAAGCTGATCGAGCTGATGGGCGGATCGATCCAGGTGGAGAGCCGTGAACACGTGGGCTCCATTTTCCGCTTTATCCTGCCCTGCGCATGGACGGGTACACAACAGACCGAAGATGCAGAGCCGGAACAGGCTGCAGGGGTTGATCTGGAATGGATCAGTCGTGACCAGATCGATGTATCGGACCTGTCCGTGCTGGTGGCAGAAGATCATCCGGTCAATCAGCAGCTGATGGAGGATATTATCCAGAAATTCGGCTGTAAGGTTGATACGGTAAGCAATGGAGTTGAAGCTTATGCGGCGATCGTGCGCCATCATTATGATCTCGTATTTATGGATGTGCATATGCCGATGATGGATGGCATTGCAGTCTCCAATCTGATCCAGCAGCTGCTGCCAACAGAAGCAAGACCAGCGATTGTGGCGGTTACAGCCAATGTGGGCAGTGATATCCGGGAAGAGTGCCTGCAGAGCGGTATGCTGGATGTGATCGCCAAGCCGATTCATCCGGCCGAGATTCATAGAATGCTGATTGAACAGAAAAACAGACCCAAAGCCGAACTGAGCGACCATTTGCATCCATAGAGTTCCGAACAGGTGTCATGGTCCGCCGGTTTTTGACAGGGAGATGTTCTATTCGGGTAAAACGGGTAAGTAACATACAGAAAGACCAGGCTTTGATTATGGGAGGGATCGGAATGAACACAGTATCATGGGATGAGCCTCTACGCAGAATTATGGAACAGCTTGCCAGATCGGAGCCTACGCCCGGCGGTGGAAGTGTATCCTCGATTGTCGCAGCACTGGCTGCAGCGATGACGTCGATGACAGCCAACTTTTCCCAGGGAGAAGGATACGAGCAGATTGAACAGCATGTGGCTCAGGCGCTGCAGGACATGGAGTATATTTCTTCAGCCTGCGAATGGCTGATGGCCAAGGATATCGAAGCTTTCGGACAGTATATCGAAGCGCTGCGGATGCCGCATCGCACTCCTGAACAGCAGGAAGAGCGTCAGGAGACCGTATATGACATGAAAATTCAGGCGATTGATACACCGCTGAAGCTGATGGAATGCTGTCTGTACGGGTTGTACAGCGCAGCTCCGTTGATCGATGTATGCAACCATACCGTATTGTCCGATATCGGTATCGGTATCATCCTGTTCGAGGCGGCGGCACGTTCCTCGATGCTGACGGTACAGATCAACCTCGTCACCCTGCAAAATGCGGAGCAGCGGGCAGTCTATGAACGACAGTGCATGGAATTGATGGACAAGGTCAATGAACGGCGCAGCGTGCTGCTGGAGCAGGTGCAGGCACGTATTATGGCACGTGTGGTTTAATCTATTGGCAAATGGACATTTTGCAGCTATACTGTAGAAAATAAAATCAATGATTCGGAACTGGAAGCACCAGACTCCTCAATATGGGGGTCTGGTGCTTTTTTGTTGTGAAAGGAGATCGTCTGCCATGTATTACCGCTATCCTGTACTGGCACCTGTGCTGCTATTTGTAGGTGCCGCCTTTCTGATCGGCATTATCCTGCTGTATATGTATTCCACTTCACTGCAGCCTGAAGAGCATCCTCCAGCTGCGTCGGTAGTATCCGTTCTGGCTGATGGACGTCAGTATAGTGTCCAAACGTATGGGAGTACGGTCAGCGATGTACTTCGCCAGCAGCATATCGAGCTGGCACCTGATGATCTGCTGCAGCCGCAGGCCGATACACCGCTGCATAACCGGATGACTATCCGCATTACCCGGGTAACCCGGCAGCAGACGGTAACGGTGGAATCTATTCCGTATGAGACGGTCTATTACAATGATCCACAGCTGGCACAGGGGCAGCAGCAGATTATCCAGAGCGGTCAGACCGGGTTGGTAAGACTGACCCGTCTGGCTGGAATAAATGATGGAATGGCCGTATCCGACCAGATCATTTCCAGAGAAACAGTGCAGCCTTACCATCCACAGGTGGTTGCCGTGGGTACACGAGAACCTGCACCGAGCACTCCAGCTCTGTCTGTCTCCACACCAGCAGCTGTGTCTGTTCCCACATCCGCTGATGTGGAGATAAATCATGATTATCCCGGCAGCAGTCCTGATCTATCCGTTTCCACTCGCCAGCCAGCCGATTCACAGATCGCAGCTGGTGCGGCATCATCGCCTGTAAAGTCTTACCGCTATACACTGCAAGCCGAGCTGACTGCCTATACGGCCGGGCTGGAGAGTACGGGCAAGCAGCCGGGAGATGCCGGTTATGGAGTGACCGCCTCCGGAGCTATCGTAGCCGAGGGGCAGACCGTCTCTGTAGATCCCCGGGTGATCCCCATGGGCTGGTGGATGTATATCGAAGGCGTGGGCTACCGCAAAGCGGAAGATACCGGCAGTGCGATCAAAGGCAATAAAATAGACGTATACATGAAAGATCTGGATGCAGCCCGGTCATTTGGACGGAAATCAGGCGTTAGGGTGTACGTCATCGGACCCGACCAACCGGATACATAACGCAATTGCGGGAGATGAGGTCCTTGTAAGACACCGTCCACGCTATAAAGCTTTCCTGTAATATAGGGTTTCTCGATTTCATGAGCGTAAACTCAATGTGCGAATGAGCTGCCTGCAGAATCTCGGGAAGGCTGCCAATATGGTCAATATCCTGATGCGTCAAAATAATAACATTTAATTTTTCAAAAGGAACTCCGGCATCGTTTATCGCTATCCGAATCAATTCCCCTTGTCCGGGAGTGCCCGTGTCAATCAGCACCGTATGATCCTCGTCCCAGACAAGCGTGGGATTCAGCTCCTGAGGACCGGCGAAAGATTCAATCTGAAGTTCAAGCATGGTTACTCCATTGGCAATTTTCATGGTTCGTTCTCCTTTTCGGATATGATAGTTTGGCCTGCAATCAAGAAAACGAATAAGCATGCACAATAGATACGAACCTATTCAAAGTTATAGGATATATGCAAAGCTACGGGACATATTCACGCTGTAAAAGCATAACAAAAAGGACACCGATTGAAGTCGGTGCCCGTCCGAGGGAAGTATTTCGGATCTTCTAGAGATCGTCGTATGTATTCCCAAATACATAATTAAGTGCATAGTCCGCATAATAGGATTCAGGCTGCCATTCCTGCAGCATTTCGCAGCTGCCGACATACAGAATCTGCCCATCCCGGATTAGCCATTCCAGCCCGTGCTCCGGTTCCCAGTCACAGTCCAGCTCCAGATGAATCACCGGCGCTGTCTGTACAGCCTCTTCGGCAGAGATTGACGGAATTGATAGAGCGAGCGGCTGGATCAGCGGCAAAATGTCTTCTGGCTGATTGATCTCCGGCGGCGTCTCACCGACATATTCACAGAAATCAAGGCAGTAGTCCCGGCTGTAACGATACAGCTGCCGTAGCTGTGCAGAGTTCAGTGCATTGAATGCAGCCGCACAAACAGCTGCATACTCCAGCGGAGTCTCTGTGTCCATCAGGTGCACAGAGACATTTCGCTGAAATAGGGGAGAGAAGAATTGTGCTTCACGATAATCTTCATGATGCTGTACATCAGTCAGTAGTTCGTGACTCATTCCTACTCGTCCTTATCGTCCATATTTTTGGCGTAATAGATTTCATCCATTTCGCGGGTCAGTCTTTTGGTGATCTGTGCCTGTTCTTCTTCGGAGAGGGACTCCTTGGTATAGCCGAACAGATAGTTATCCAGATCGAATTTTTTCAGTTTGCATTTGGTGTGGAAAATATTTTCCTGATATACGTTCACATCGATCATATGGTACATATCCTGAACCTCGTCCGGGATAAAGTTCTGAATGGAACTGATATCATGATCGATAAACAGCTTGTGGCCTTCGATATCACGTGTAAAGCCGCGAACCCGGTAATCCATCGTCATAATATCCGTATCAAAGGAATGGATCATAAAGTTCAGCGCCTTGAGCGGGGAGATCTCGCCGCAGGTGGACACGTCAATATCCGCGCGGAACGTACTGATTCCTTCGTCAGGGTGATATTCCGGATACGTATGCACCGTGATATGGCTTTTGTCCAGATGCATCAGTACATGCTCGGGCAGCGGACCTGGTGATTCTTCGAATGAAGCATTCGGCGCCGTCTCTACCGGTCCTTCGGAGATCAGCATCGTTACACTGGCACCCTGTGGCACATAATCCTGCTTGGCCACGTTCAGTACGTGAGCCCCGATAATATCCGATACATTGGTCAGAATTTTGCTCAGACGGTCGGCATTGTATTGCTCATCAATATATTCCAGATATGCTTCCCGTTCTTCTTTGGTACGGGTGTAGCAGATATCATACATATTGAAGCTGAGTGATTTGGTCAGGTTGTTAAAATTGTGCAGCTGGATACGTTCTTGCTTGGTTAACCCCATATTGGTTACCCCCTGTTATCAATGAGTGTGGGTGTATGGATGTTGTTGATGTCATAGATGAGATACAAGGATTGGATGGACAGCCATCAACTTAGCCAGTCAGCATAATCGCATATGCGCCCCGGTTGAAACACTGTTAATTTACCCAATCTACTCATTCAAAAACAGAAGCCGATCTTGCCGGATCTGATCCGGGATGCTGCTGAATCTGCTCGGGAATCTGTTGATCACATACGCACCCATGATAACAGATGATGTACAGGATATCCAGAGCAGCTTGCTTATCTTGTATGTACAAGGTGGCATGATGGCAGATGAGCGGACCAGCCGGGAAATCAGTCTTGTCCCCGGATGATAGTTTATCCGAGACGAATCATTGAACGACTTCTACGGTAGGCCATCCTTTTCCAGTCCGGAAGCAGGCAGAAGACGGAGCTCAGCCTGCAGCTGGTCACCCAACCATCTGCCTGCAGGGACCGGAAGGATGTCATGAAATGACGAGTCACAAATAGCAGGGGAAAGAGAACAGGGATTTAGACACTGCTCAGACTGGTGTTTTCAGACTATGGCTGCCGAATTGGGATTTGTTCATGACAGAGATATACTTGTCGTTCAGTACGAGATACGTATTCGGCGACGTCTGAATGACGATTCGCTTCCGGGTGCCATACGGGCATTTGAGCAGAGCCGGATGGTCATCGGAATTGAATACATCTTGATCAACAGCGACATGGACGGCCTCACCGAGAGGGATTTCAATCTTGGATCGCTGCCAGTCAATGACCAGCTGCTCTTCATCGCGGGCAACTCTGATACCAGACATCGTAATTCCTCCTTTTCCACGTGATCGGGATGTTGTATCTGCATATAGAGGCTGTCTAATCAATGGATAGCACGCAGCGTCTCAGCAATGATTATACAGCCTCTATACCATTAGATTACCCAATCAGACCCTGGTGTCAAGCACCTTTATGAGGATGTGGCATGATTGAATCAGGTGAAGATGGGGCAGGATCAGTCCGATAGTGAATCAGGGTAAAGCGGGCGCCTCCAATCGGTGACGTGCCGCAGGTTAGTTCGGCGTGCAGCCGGGAAGCGATCTGACTGCTGATTGCCAGTCCCAATCCGGTCACTCCATTGGTCCCGGCATAATAGCGCTGGAAAATATGCTCTTGCTCTTCGGGGGCAATGCCCGGTCCATCGTCATCCACATGGATAATCCAGTCAATCTGAGAGTGCTCCGGCTGTTCCAGGGAGAGAATCACCTGCTCTTTCGTATGACGCACCGCATTTTGCAGCAGATTCAGCAGTACCTGAAACAGCTGCTCCGCCGCTACCTCGACAGACTGTGATTCACCCTGTGCATGCAGCTGAATTCCCTGCTGCTGGGCATTGGGCAGCAGTAGGTACACCGCTTCTTCAAGCATACTGCGCAGATCGATCCGGGTGACCGGCCATTCCTCATCCACGCTCTCCAGGCGGGACAGCTGAAGCAGCTTGCCCACCATATCGATCAGACGCTGTGACTGGGTCGAGATAATATGCAGTCCCTGTGCCGTTGGCAGCACCTGATCCTGTATCGCATATACATATCCCTGAATGGACATCAAGGGTGTCTTGAGTTCATGGGAGACATTTTGCAGAAATTCCAGCTGATGCCGATGATGAAGCTGCAGCCGGTTGGCCATCAGCTGAAAGGTGCTGATCAGCTCGCCGATCTCGGTATGATCCGCCTGCAAAAACGGCTCTTTGGACATACGATGAGGTTCATAGGCGCTCACCGCTTCCTTTAACCGGTTAAGCGGCTGCACCATGCGCCATACAGCAAACAGACCAATCAGCAAAATCACGATAAAGCTGGCTGCAATCGACAGCAGGGTCGTCCGCAGCAGCGGGATATAAAGCGCACGCAGCGAGGAGAGCGGCGAATACAATATGACCCGGAACGGCTGATGCGTCAGCCTGGCTTCACTGTACAGTACCTTGGTATCATGCAGCTGCATAATGCCTTCCCGATTGGCCGGGAAGCCGTTCATCTGTGTGCCGACTTCAGCGGAGTTGCTGGAGGCGACGACTTTATTTTGCATATCCAGCACAAAATAATCTGCATAAAACAGTGTATCTTTGATAAAAAAGCGGAAGCTGTCGCTGTCCAGACTGTCCATATCATCGTTATTTAGAATATGCACCGCCTTGATCGTCTGTTCATTAAGCTGATGCTTGACCTGATTCAGCAGCAGATCATCGATCAGCCGGATAAACAGCAGTACGGTAATGGCGACCGTCACCAGCATGCCTGCGCATAGCGCCAGCAGCATTTTGCTGCGGATCGTTTTCATGATTCATGAACAGCCGCTTTGTAGCCGAAGCCCCAGACGGTATCAATCGTTAATGTAGAGTGGTATTGCACGAGCTTTTTGCGGATTCGTTTGACCAGATCATCCACGACACGCACTTCACCGAAAAAGTCGTAATTCCACACCTGCTGGATCAACTGTTCCCGGCTGAACGGCCGCTGCAGATGATTGGCGAGGAACAGCAGCAGTTCAAATTCACGGGCAGTGAGGGATAGTTCATGTCCCTGTACAATGACCTGTCGGAATTCTTCGGAGATCTGCAGATTACCAGCACTGATATAGCCAGCGTTCAGTGGACATGGCGTTTCATCCGTCAGATGCCCGGCTGCATTCACTGCGTCCGCAGATTCCGATGCCGAGAGAACGGCGGCTTCAGCGGCCAGTTTGCTGCTGTGGATTAACCGGAGCATACTTTTGACCCTGGCGACCAGCTCGCGCGGATTAAACGGCTTGCTCAGAAAATCGTTGCAGCCCAGCTCCAGCCCATTCAGCCGATCGACTTCTTCTCCGCGCGCAGAGATCATAATGATAGGAATCTCGGTAAAGGTCCGCAGCTCGGTCAGCAGCGTCAGCCCATCGATGCCCGGCATCATAATATCGAGAATCAGACAGTCCGGCTGCAGGGCACGGACATGCTCCAGCAGCTCTCGTCCGTGTGCGAACGAAGACACTTCATATTGTTCCTTGATCAAATAGCTGCTGATCAGTTGGAGGATGTAAGGATCGTCATCCACGACAAATATACGGGTCATGCCAAGTCCACCTTTACAGGGAAATAAATAGCTCATGTACGATAGCAGATGTTTATGTAAATGTTAATGTAACAGATGAACAGAGAACTTTTCAAAGTTGGAAAAGTCTTCCGGTAAGCTTGGTGATTGCGATCATCACCAAAGCTGG
Organism: Paenibacillus wulumuqiensis; assembly: GCF_000971965.1. Taxonomy (GTDB): domain Bacteria; phylum Bacillota; class Bacilli; order Paenibacillales; family Paenibacillaceae; genus Saccharibacillus; species Saccharibacillus wulumuqiensis. The sequence continues at coordinate 67,858 of NZ_KQ040793.1, read as the reverse complement.
ATGATGCCAAAAAGACGGAAACTCTTCAGAAGAGCATTCCGCCTTTTTGCAGCAAGTTTTAGTAACCGTTCAACCCTTTCAATCGGGAACCATACCTGAATGATAAAGAGTTAGCGTGTGAGCATGACGCAGTGTATTTACAATATTCCTCTTGTGTAAGGCAGTGTGTTTACAGTATCACTTTTATTTGTGTGCAGCTGTTTTGTGAGCAGTACGTGCTTGGTGAACCGCTTTTTTTGTATGGTGGGCAGTCACTTTGTGAGCAGTACGCGCTTTATGAGCCGCTTGTTTGGTATGATGAGCAGCCGCTTTGTGTGTAGTGCGTGCTTTATGCGCAGTATGTTTGGCTTTGTGAGCGGCTTTTTTGTGCACTCTTACTTTGTGAGTGGCGGATTTGCCTGCTTTGGTTTTGTGTGTTTTGGTTTTATGAGTCGCTTTTTTGGCTGTGGAATGAGCGGCTTTTTTGGTGGCTGGTGCTTTCTTGGTCACCGGCGCTTTTTTGTTCATCGTGCTGGACGTTTTGGAAGTGACAGGTGCTTTGGCGATCAGCGGCTTGGAAGCGGCTGCCGGTTTGGCGGACTCTACTTTTTTGGCTGGTTGTGCCGGATTGATAGTAGGAGTAGCGGCGAATACGCTGCTTGCTCCTCCGAGTACAGTTACGGCTGTTAACAATGCTGCTGCGTTTTTAGACCATTTTTTCATCAGGGTCACCTCATTGGTAGGATATAAGCAATCAGTCAGCCGGAGTGAGGGCAGAGATACTGTCCGGGGGACGATCTGTATCTGTCCTGTATCCGTCGGTGTCAGGCGCTCGCTCCGGAATGACTGACTGCTGATTTAAATTCATCTTACCAGTCGATTATGTGAGAACCGTGGGAGAGATGTGTGAAAAGTATATGAAAAAGGTCTTCAAAAAATATGCGCTGTTCCACGTTTAGCGTGCAGCCACAGAATCAGCAGGAAAACAGCCGCTATCCCAACCGGATACATAATAGCCCAGCCGGAAAAAGGGAAAATTACTGCTGTTGAAGCAAAGGAAATCCAGCTGATCACCACGCCTGCCCGGTATCCGCGCAGCAGTCGTATACCTGCTGCACAGCCTGCCAGATAGGTCAGGATAAAAGCGGCATTTGGCAGCTGAATCAACACGGACAGCGAGAGAACATGACTGCCGTACAGCAGCATTACAACGGCAAAGCATCCGGTCAGAAAAGCCAGACCACCTGCCGGTGTCCTATACCGCTGTGACAGTTTGCTCATCCAGCGCGGTGCATAACCCTGCCGGGACAGTGCATAGGCGACCCGAGAGGCAGCACCGACATAGGCAATAATGGTAGCTGTACAGATGAACAGGCCGGTGAGTCCGGCGAGTATGGCGCCCCATGGACCGAGCGTGAGGCTGATCATCCATACGAGCGATGTATCCGGGCCGCCATGAAGATAGCTCTGTGTGCCAACTGCCGCCAGGGCAGTCAGAAAATACAGAATGCCCACTATCACGGCAGCAATCATAATTCCCCGCACTGCTGCCTGCTGCGGATTACGGAATTCTTCAGACATATGGGACACCGCTTCCCAGCCGATAAAGCACCAGAACAGCATCGCGGCAGACTGTCCGACCGGCAGCCATCCATGCGGCAGAAACGGGGTAAAGTGAACCATCTGCATATGCGGCATGGCCGCTACAATGGCAAAGGTCAGTACGGCAATAATGGAGAGCACAACAGCGATCTGAATGCGCCCTGCCAGCTGCATCCCGATCCAGTTGGCGACCAGCCCGGCAGCGAGAATCAGCGCAGCCAGCAGAATACGAATGGAGTCGCTCCACCCCATCGCAGCTGTCATATAACCGGCCCCGGTCAATGCAGCGACAGGAGCGCCGATCGGTACGGACATAAGGAAAAACCAGCCTGTCAGCGCCCCGGCACGCGGACCAAAGGCAAGCGTCACAAAATGCGATACACCGCCCGCATTCGGAAAGCGGGCAGAGAGCAGACCCATGGACAGCGCCATCGGCAGAATCAGCAGCGTCATAAAGCCCCAGGCAATCAGTGAAGAAGGGCCGGCCATTTGTGCAGCCAGACCGGGAGCGATCAGTATGCCGGAGCCGAGTACAGCACCGATATACAGCGCGACCGCCTGCGACATGCCGATCGAATGCCGTAGTCCCGGCTGCTGCGCGGCTGTATGACCAGTGTAGGGAGGAGTGTGATCAGGTAGAGATGACATATGCGTTCCTGCTTTCCTTGTAATTTTCTACAGGTTAGCAGATAATAGTCCCATCGGAAAAACGGAAGTTATGAATGACATCCATCGCTTATACCGATGGATCAGTATAAAACGGATCAGATGAAGGAGTGGAATGGGAATGGAATCCAGACATTTGTTTACTTTTCTGACGGTAGTGGAGACCGGCAGCTTCACCCGGGCAGCGCACAAGCTCGATTATGCACAGTCTAGTATCACCGCGCAGATTCAGGCACTGGAGCAGGAGCTGAATACGCCGCTATTTGACCGGATTAACAAGAAAATACTGCTGACCGATGCCGGACGCCGCTTGCTGCCGTATGCCCAGGAGATTGCCCGGATGCATGATATGGCGCGGGATGTGGTGCGTTCGTCGGATGAGCCGGGAGGAACGCTGAATATCGGTGCGCCAGAATCGCTCGCCGCCTCGCGTCTGCCGGACATTATTCGGGAATTCCGCAATCGTTATCCGAATGTACGCATGATTCTCAGACCGGGCAATTGCACGGAGCTCAAGGAGCAGGTGCGCCGAGGCGAGTTGGATATTGTGTTCACCCTGCTGCCGGAAGAGGACGATCGGGATCTGCATATGGAGACACTGGTCGAGGAGCGCATGACGCTGATCGCACCGATGGATCATCCGCTCGTGCTCCAGCCACAGGTGCTGCCGGAACATCTGCGGCTGGAGACCATTTTGCATACGGAGACAGGCTGTCTGTACCGCAACTTGTTCGAGCAGCATTTGAACCGGCATGGTATCTTTACAGATCCCAGTCTGGAGTTCTGGAGTATCGAAGCGATCAAGCAGTGTGTGATGGCGGGTCTGGGTCTGAGCTTCCTGCCGACGATGACGGTCCGCAGAGAGCTTGAAGAAGGCAAGCTGGCTGCGCTGGCGTGGAATGACGACAATCAGCGCGTCTGCACCCAGATGGTCTACCATCTCAAAAAATGGCAGTCGCCGTCATTCACTGCCTTTGTGGAGCTGGCTCGCACGCATGCCGTTCGCTGGCGAGATGAAATTGGAGTCGGTATATAGAGAAGTGAAGATGCCAAACGGCGAAGCTTGTGTGGGATCAGCGGATAAATCTACCTTCCGAATGAATAATCTGACCGGTGATCCACTGCGCCTCTTCACTGGCAAGAAAAGCGATCATTCAAGCAGCATCCTCGGGTGTACCGATACGTCTCATTGGAAATTAGGGCAAAAGATATTCGCGCATCTCATCATTCATCCACGTTGAATCGGTCGGTCCGGGATTGACCGCATTTACCGTAATCCCCAGCGGAGCCAGTTCACGGGAGAGGGACTTGGTAAATGCGGAAATCGCACCCTTGGTCGCCGCATACGCCAGCTCTCCCGGCATCCGCATTCCAGTAGGTGAAAGATATCCACACCCTCTGAAGCCAGCTTGCGGCAGATCGCAGTCCCCATATCCTGCGGACTGTTTGCCCCTGTAACCAGTGCGATACGTCTATCGGTATGACTCATGCTCATCGTCTAACCCTCCCGGATCATGGGCAGCAGATGGAAGACCAACTAATATTCAGCGATCCAGCATAGGCAGTTCTTCCTTTATATTGGGCATCATTTCCCTATTCTATTATTGTAAGCGTTTACAAAAGTTCATAGAATAAGCATGTATTCCACCAAAGCTGTCTATACTATCCAAGCAGGAGGATGAATGTATGGAAAAGATCACCCGTTTATTCCCGTGCAAGCTGCTGCTCACCGGTCTGGGTCTGCTGCTCATACTGACCGGCTGGGGAGCCGGAGACCGGCATGCCGAAGCAGCCAATGCGACGATCACCAACGGAACCGACTGGAAAGATACCGCAGGCAATCCTATTCAGGCGAACAGCGGCAATATTCTCAAAGTCGGTTCTACATATTACTGGTATGGAGAGCACGCTGTCAGTGGCAAATTCGACAAGGTCAACGTGTACACCTCCACCGATCTGAGAAACTGGACATTCGGACGCAGCATCTTGACCAAAAATTCCGCCGCCGAGCTCGCCTCCAGCAAAATTGAACGCCCCAAAGTCATTTATAACAAAGCCACCGGCAAATATGTAATGTGGGCGCACTACGAGAATGGCAGTGACTATTCACTCGCCCGCGTCGCTGTCGCTACCAGTGATACACCGGATGGAGACTTTACCTATCTGGGAAGCTTCCGCCCGCTCGATTATGAATCCCGGGATATGACAGTATTCGTGGATACGGACAATCAGGCGTATCTGATCACTGCTTCCCGCCAGAATAACGGTGGTGCCAACAATTCCATGGCGATTTTCAAGCTGAACAGTGAGTATACGAATGTGTCTTCCTTTGTCGGCTGGGTATTCGAGGGCGCCTACCGGGAAGCGCCGGCAGTAGTGAAGAAAGGAAGTACCTACTATCTGTTCACTTCCCAGGCATCCGGCTGGTATCCCAATCAGGGCAGTTACGCAACGTCTTCGTCGATGACAGGCAGCTGGTCTGCGTTGTCACCATTCGGAGATCCATCCGCCTATGCGACACAGATTCATTCGATTGCGACCATATCGGGCAGCTCGGGCACCAGCTATATTTATATGGGCGACCGCTGGAATCCACTCAATCTGAGCGATCACAAATTTATCTGGCTGCCCCTGACGCTCAATGACAGCGCCCGCACCGCTTCCCTGAATTGGTACAGCAGCTGGAATATCGATGCCGCTTCCGGACAAGTTACACTGCCGGTACTGACCAATTATGCACAGGGCAAACCAGCCACAGCGATCTCGGCAGCCGGTTCGTCTCCTGCTTCCAATGCAAATGATGGCAATGCTCAGTCTGCCTGGGCGGCAAGCTCTGCTGCATGGCCCGCCTGGTGGCAGATCGATCTCGGTACATCCAAAAAGATCAGCGAGGTCAATATTTCCTGGTTCCTGTACAAGGGGTCGGAAGCTTATTACAAATACAAAATCGAATACAGCAATGATGGTGTCAATTACACGACGATTGACCGCACGAACAATACAGCCTATGGATTCACTTCGGATGCCGTATCGTTCACTGCCCGTTATGTGCGGATCAATATGGTTAATGCCGTGCTGCACAATAATCCGAACAACTGGTACACACCGACCCTGCATGAAGTGCGGTTGATGGGGAACTGACAGGAGGGATGCAGATCTGCAAAAGGTAAGTCTTTTATAACAATGGATAAGTAAGAATAAAGGAATAAGTAAAAATAAAGCAGCCAGCAAGTCAGGCAATCGGTCGGCGGATTAAACGCGCCGAGTGATTTGTCCGGCTTGACGGCTGCTTTTTATATGGAACCCAATCGGTAATGATTAAAAATGGAAACACAAGAGCATAAACATAGAAGCACAAAAACACGTAAAATAAACAATAAAAAAGCTTGCAATTGATCAAAAGAGGCGTTATATTATAAATATCTTAATATTAAGATTTATCAAATGGAGATTATGGAGGAAATACAGATGATTATACTTCAAAAATTTCTGTAGAACAGGATGAACGATGATCTACGGAATCATCAATAAAGAAATCGATATCAACGCACATCAAAGTGCACATTTTTTTTGGGATAATATCTTAATTTAAAGATACTATCGAAATAGCGATGGAGCAAGGAAAAAATGAACATCGCTCTTTTATGCAAAACAGACAAACAACAATCTGCTTATCAGTCATCAGCCTGCAATCAAAGGCATCCGCAGATTGTTATTGAAAAATAAACTTAAAATACGGGAGGAAAAGAAAATGTTGAGTATGGGATTATTGTTAATACGTGTCGTGATTGGTGTTATTTTTGCAGCGCATGGAGCGCAGAAGCTGTTTGGATGGTTTGGTGGATTCGGTCCCAAAGGAACCGGAGGCTGGATGGAATCACTTGGAATCAAGCCTGGTGTAGCAGCAGCGGTAGCGGCCGGACTGGTGGAACTGCTGGGCGGTCTGGCATTTGCTGCAGGACTGTTCACTCCAATCGTCGCTGTGCTGCTCTCGCTGACCATGGTGATGGCGATCGTCAAAGTGCATGCTCCCAATGGATTCTGGAATACAGCAGGCGGTTACGAGTTCAACCTGATCCTGATCGTCGTACTGATCGGTGTCGCCCTGACCGGTGCAGGTGCTTACTCGCTGGATGCCCTGATCTAATTTGAACAATTCAGATCAGATTTAATCGATCTACCCGACCCGATAAATGAGAGGAACGATATCGCATGAGTGAACTGGTATCCATTATCAAACAGAGAAGATCCGCCAATAAATTTCTACCCCAGGTTGATATTTCATCCCATGAGCTGGAGGAGATCTTTGAACTGGTCAAGTATGCACCATCTGCCTTTAATCTGCAGCATGCACACTATGTGATCGTTCAGGATGAAGAGCGCAAGCAGCAGATATATGAAGCTTCCGGCAAGCAGTACAAAGTCCAGACCGCTTCGGCAGTTGTGATCGTACTCGGTCATATGGATGCCCATCACAATGCCCCGCAGATCAATGAAGGACTGCTTCATCTTGGTATTCTGAATCAGCAGGAATATGATATTCAGGTAGCATCAGTGCAGCAGTTTTATGACGAACGGGGCGAAGTATTCAAAAGGGACGAGGCGATTCGTAATGCGAGCCTGTCCGCGATGACATTCATGCTGGCTGCCAAGGACAAAGGCTGGGATACCTGTCCAATGATCGGTTTTGATCCTGCTGCCGTGCAGCAGATACTGGATATTCCGGAGCGGTATGTACCTGCGATGATGATTACCATCGGCAGGGAAGATACCGGCAGCCAGCGCATTAGAGGCTACCGCAAGCCTGTAGGCGAATTTGTCAGTTATGATCATTTTTGAGCGACTGCCTGATGCCATTACAGGATGAAGGCTCAATGTATTTGAAATAAAACAGTATATCGAATAGAACGGACAGCCAGCGATCATGCAGGCTGTCTTTTGTACATATGGTTTACAAATGAACAGGAATCATCTAAAATACGTTCACAATAAGCTGACATGTCTGGCAGGATGGACAGACTGCACTTTTTCCGCTGATGGCGGGTCCGGGTGCAGTTATTTTCTGTCAGGAGGAACTTTTAACAGCATTAACTTTATTGCATGAAAGGGGTAAAGCATGAATCCGATTCAGTCTATATTGGAACAATACCCGGTTATGATCCTGGACGGCGCAATGGCTACCGAACTGGAGCGCAGTGGTGCGGATCTCAATGACAGTCTCTGGTCGGCACGGCTGCTGCTGGATAACCCGGAGGCGATCCGGCAGGTGCATCACCGGTATTTTGAAGCAGGAGCGGACTGCGCGATTACGGCGAGTTATCAGGCTACAATTCCGGGCTTTGTGCAGCGCGGATGGAGTGAGCAGGAGGCGAGAGAACTGATCCGCAGATCGGTACAGATTGCGGTGGAAGCGCGGGATGCATTCTGGTCCAGCTATCCAGGCTCGGGCAATCTGAACAATAGATCTACAGTGGAGCAGTCCGTCATGAATCAACCGGATATCGAACCCGCTGCAGCCCCACATCGTCCACGTCCGCTTGTCGCTGCCTCTGTCGGTCCGTATGGTGCCTATCTGGCGGATGGCTCCGAATATCGCGGAGACTATGGATTGAATGAACAGCAGCTCGTTCAATTTCACGAGCCGCGTATCCGGGAACTCGTCGCTGCCGGTGCGGATGTACTGGCCTGCGAGACCATTCCCTGCCTGATCGAAGCAAAAGCGATCATCACTGTGCTGCAGCAGTTCCCCGGTGTGTATGCCTGGTTCAGCTTCAGTGCAAGAGACGGAGCACATATCAGCAGCGGAGAACGTGCCGCAGATTGCGCAGCCTGGCTGGATACGCAGGAGCAGGCGGCAGCCGTAGGCATTAACTGTACCGCTCTCGACTATATTCCATCGCTGATCCGTACCATGCGGTCACAGACGAGCAAGCCGATTCTGGTCTATCCGAATTCCGGTGAACAGTATGACCCCGTGACCAAGACGTGGCATGGATCTGCATGCACACAGGATTATGGACAGCAGGCACGCGATTGGTATGAGCAGGGAGCCCGGCTGATCGGCGGCTGCTGTCGTACGACACCCGCAGATATCAGCAGCGTGCGTGCAGCGCTCAGAGGTGAAGCATAGCGCAGCAAATTGAATAAGCTTCAATAAGGAAAGGTAGGAATGTCATGTCAGCAGAACAGGAACCGGCGGCTAAGGAAGCCGAAGCCGGACAATTTCAACGCAAAATGAAAAGCCGTCATCTGGTCATGCTCTCTCTCGGGGGTGTGATCGGAACCGGCCTCTTTCTCAGTTCGGGATATACGATTAATCAGGCAGGTCCGCTCGGTACGATTCTGGCCTATCTGGTCGGCGCGGTTATCGTCTATCTGGTAATGCTTTGTCTGGGCGAACTGTCTGTACATATGCCGGTAACGGGAGCCTTTCACGCGTATGCCGCGAAGTTTATCGGCCCGGGCACCGGGTACATGATTGCCTGGATGTACTGGCTTACCTGGGCAGTCGCGCTCGGATCGGAATTTACGGCAGCCGGTCTATTAATGCAGCGCTGGTTCCCGGATACATCGGTCTGGATGTGGAGCGGCATATTCGCCATACTGGTCTTTTTGTTAAATGCGTTCTCGGTGCGTTCTTTTGCCGAAGCCGAGTTCTGGTTTTCCGGTATCAAGGTGGCGGTTATTTTGCTGTTTATCGTATTGGGCGGGGCGGCGGTGTTTGGACTGCTGCCGATGAACGATACGAATGCTGCACCGCTGCTCAGTAATTTTACGAGTGACAGCGGGCTGTTCCCAAATGGCATCTTTCCGATCTTTATGGCGATGCTGTCCGTGAACTTTGCTTTCTCGGGTACCGAGCTGATCGGTATTGCCGCCGGGGAGAGTGTGGAACCGGAGAAGACGATTCCGCGCGCGATCAAGGCGACTGTGGGCCGCCTCATTATTTTCTTTGTCGGTACGATTTTCGTGCTGTCGGCCCTGATCCCCTGGCGGCAGGCGGGTGTGATCGAGAGTCCGTTTGTCGTTGTATTTGATCGGATCGGTATTCCGTATGCGGCGGATCTGATGAACTTTGTTATCATTACCGCGCTGCTGTCGGCGGCGAACTCCGGTCTCTACGCGTGTTCGCGGATGCTGTGGTCGCTTTCTTCCGAGCGTCTGCTGCCGCCGCTGTTTGCCAGACTGACCCGTGCGGGCATTCCGCTGAATGCGATGATCGTCAGTATGCTCGGCGGGGGACTGGCGCTGCTGTCGAGTGTGCTGGCACCGGATACGGTATATATTTTCCTGGTGTCGGTGTCGGGCTTTGCCGTTGTCGTGGTCTGGATGGGCATTACGGCATCCCAGTTCATGTTCCGCAGACAGTATATTCGTGAAGGCCATGATGTACGCGATCTGAAATATCGCACGCCGCTGTATCCGTTTGTACCGATTGCCGCTTTTGTGCTCTGTCTGGCGTCGTGTATCGGTATAGCCTTTGATCCGAATCAGAGTCTGGCTTTTTACTGCGGGATTGCTTTTATGGTGCTGTGTTATGTAGTGTATTATATTCAGCAAATTCTGCGTAAAACCTAATATGCTCGACCCATGCTATGGCATCCAGCCATAGAAAGACTGCACAAATACAAAAAAAGCGGCATCCTTCCGAGGAAAGATTGCCGCTTTTCTTGTATTTGAGTCCTCTAAGAAAAGGTCCAATAACAAAGGATAATTTATATTGTAATAAAATTCAAGAATTCTATTTTTATCAGCTGCTGTATGCAAAATGATACAGTGTATTAATATCGGCTTGCACGGTATTTGTTCCACTTGCAAAGGCAATATCAATAATATCAAAATAATGAGTAGACACCGGTGCAGAATAAGAGTACTGACCTATAGCCGGGCCGATGTTCAGTGGAACAGAAAAGTATCCCATACTGTCTGTAGTGCCAACTTGTGTAATAATTTTATTGTTCAGCTTTACTTTTACTCCTACGCTTACCAGTCCATTGGCAATTGGATTGCCCGTAGCATCAAAAGCACGGCCTTTAACGGTAATATTATAGCCTACTCGCCACTTTTTGCCGTAACCATAGTTTACCATTCCTTGCACACCACGGTCGGAGACCACTTCACTAATGGCAACACGTGTAATGGCCGCATTTTGGTAATTAACACTGAGTGTATAGGGGGTAGTAAGGTCAAAATTGGATGGTGCCATTACCTGCACATAATAACTTCCAGCAGGAAGTATAATCTGTCCATCTGCATTCTGGTTCAGTGTACCCAAACTTTTCAGGTTGGCGTCCCAGATTTGCAGCATATAGGTACCGTTAGCAGACGTATTATTCAAACGAAGATTTACTTTGCTCTGTGCATTCAAAGTGATTTTACTCCAGTCTTCGTCGAGAGCATTATCAATGTTTTGTTGGCTGGTGAAAGGTGTAGTACCGCGATCTTTGGCAAACCATGGATTATCATCCGGCTCACTTTGATCATAGCTGTCTGATTGAGTAGTAAACAGCGTGAATGGATTGGTTGTATCAGCACCTTGGTAAGAAGTTACACTGATATAGTAGGTTCCAGACGTTGCAATATAGCTAAGCAGCTCATACAGTCCTGCGCCTTTGGAAGAGAGAGAGACTTGTTCCAACGTAGATGTTGTCGTGTTCAGGCGATATAGTGCCAGATCATAATCGGTGTTGGTAGCGCCTGCAGCCATATAAGCAGTCAGCTTCAAGTTGGCGGGCACGGATGTTTTATACCAGCGGCTCTCTCCCTGCTGAGTAATGTAGCCATTAGTAATGGTGTTGCTATTAATGGTAAGAGCTTGATCCGGTGAGGTGTTAGTGCCGTATGTATCTTCGGCTACTGTTAGGCTACGCAGATTTTGGTTTTGCAAATCGATATTTTTAGGAGGTACTTTCTTTTGATCAGCAGATTTATTTGCGGAGGGTGCTGACTCAATTAATGGTTTAAAGTTGTGAGGCTTTGGAAAAGAATCTGTAGAGGAACCGGATTGTGCATAAGCAGAAGGGTTACTCATACTAACCCCAATTGATAGAGCAAGCGCAGCGACACTCAATATTTTCAATTTTAATTTCAAATTACTATCCCCTTTAAATGTATTAAATTACCATTTTATTATATATCTTAACAATTAGTTGTCAACCATAAATATACTTTAAGCCCTAAATAATGCAAAATTATAATGGTTCTTATTACATAGTATTGATAAAGAGTAGTGCTAACTTGCTACTAATCCATATGATTTGAGAAAAGAGGATGATTATATCGTAGCCAGCAGATGCAAATACACTGGGAAAAGACCATAGATTACGCTATAATTGAAAACAGGAAGCAGACCAGGCAGGCTACGTATCCTTACGGGTCTGCTTTTTGCCGTCTGCCGCAAATAGCATACATTCACAGGCATACTCTGATAAAATAGAAGAAGAGTATACTGTAATGAGATAAAGTTAATTGTCACCTGCCGCTGGGCAGATCATATGATAAGCCAATCAATACTACAAGATGTAAAGATACATTTTATGAGATAGGAGTTTTGTACATGAGCGTGCAGGCGCCTGCCATGCAGCAGGCACAGGAGCTGCTGCAGAAATATTTTGGATATGAGGATTTTCGGGAAGGACAGCGCAAGATTGTTTCCAGTCTGCTGGAACGACGTGATACGCTGGGCATTATGCCAACCGGCGGTGGTAAGTCGATCTGTTACCAGATTCCGGCGCTTGTCAACGATGGGGTGACGCTGGTGATTTCACCGCTGATCTCTCTGATGAAGGATCAGGTGGATGCACTGACCGCAGCCGGAGTGCCTGCTGCGTATATTAACAGCACATTGTCGGGCAAAGAAGTAAATGATCGTATTCGTGCCGCCCGGCGCGGAGAACTGAAGCTGCTGTATGTTGCACCCGAGCGACTGGAGCTGGACTGGTTCCGTGACGAGATGAACGGCATGCAGATTACCTGTATCGCTGTCGATGAAGCACACTGTGTCTCCCAGTGGGGACATGATTTCCGGACGAGTTATTTGGAGATTGCCCCATTCGTGGAGCAGATGCCGGAGCGCCCGATGGTGGCGGCTTTTACCGCTACGGCTACGCCGGAAGTGCGCAGCGATATTTTGCGGCTGCTGCGTCTGGATCAACCGGAAGTATTTATTACCGGACTGGGACGGGACAATCTGTCCATGTCCGTACTGCGGGGGACCCAGCGCAAGGAGTTTGTTATTGATTATGCCCGTTCTCATGAAAATGAGTCGGGGATTGTGTATGCTGCCACGCGCAAGGATGTGGATGATCTATACAGCCGTCTGCTCAGCAGCGGTGTAAGTGCCGGTCGTTATCACGCCGGGATGAGTGACGATGAGCGTGATCAGAGCCAGGAAGCATTCCTGTACGATGATGTGCGTGTCATTGTCGCGACCAATGCATTCGGTATGGGGATCGACAAATCCAACGTACGTTATGTTATTCATTATAATATGCCCAAAAATATGGAAGCCTATATTCAGGAAGCCGGCCGTGCTGGTCGTGACGGTGATCCGAGTGAATGTATTCTGCTGTTCAGTCCGCAGGATATCATGACCCAGAAGTTCCTGCTGGAACAGAATATGAACGAAGGCGACCGCAAGCATAACGATTACCGCAAAATGCAGCAGATGATCGACTACTGCTATACGACCAAATGTCTGCGCAACGCCATGCTGGACTACTTTGGCGAAGAACATTCCGGTGAGCCGTGCGGACAGTGCAGTTCCTGCCGGGACAGCCGCGAACTGGTCGATACGACCATTGAAGCGCAAAAGATCTTCTCCTGCATCTACCGGCTGCGCGAGCGGTTCGGCGTATCCGTCGTTGCCCAGGTGCTCAAGGGATCACGCAACAAAAAGATCGTACAATACAAGTTCGACGAGCTGCCTACCCATGGCCTGCTGTCTCATCTGACGGAAAAGGAAATCTCCGAGCGCATCAATGTACTGGCTGCCGAGGGATATCTGCTGCTGACCGAAGGGCAATATCCGGTAGTGAAGCTGCAGCCTTTGGCTGGCGAAGTGTTAAAAGGCCAGCACAAAGTGATGCAAAGAGCACCGCTGCCTGCCGCTGCTGCAGCCGGCCGAGCCGCGTCTTCACGCAGTCGTTCCGGCAGCCGCGGTGAAGAGCTGTCTGCCGTGAACGAGACGATCTTCGAACAGCTGCGCCTGATCCGGCGTGAGCTGGCTTCACGCGAAGGCGTGCCTTCCTATATCATTTTCAACGATGCTACACTGCGTGAGATGAGTGTAGTGGAGCCACAGAGCGAAGGCGAGATGCTGACGATCAAAGGGGTCGGCGAAGTCAAATATCGCAAATACGGCGAGCCGTTTCTTGCCTTTTTCCAGAAGAAGACGATGGAAGAAGACAGCGTCTATGGTGATGAGCTGTAGGAAGATGACGGGTATTTATAGTTGTATTGATTTCAGAAAAAAGCGTGGTGCCTGTGAGGGTGCCATGCTTTTTTTAGTCCGCTGCATTGTCTTCTATTAAGTACAGCATGCTCTGCGACCAATCAGCAGAGCAACATACATATTTTGCGGTCCAGTGAATCATGAAGAATATCCGAGCGGACGTCGCCATCATGCGGATCGCGGTGTATACTGAACAAGACTGGAAGTTTAGCCCAGTCTAAGATGTGTTTTTCCAATTACCAATGGTATTCTTTTCAATAAATAACGAAGTGAAGGAAGGTTGATATGCCTTTATTTCAGAAATATATAGGTATAGATTATTCCGGTGCAGAGCGTCCGGATTCGCATATACGCGGTCTTGCAGTAGCCGAGGCTGATGAGGCAGGCATTTACCGTCTGCTGTACCCGCCTCCCGACAGGACAAGCCGCAGTATCAATATCCCTCCTGCCAAATCCGGTTGGTGGTCAAGGCGAAGCATCTATATCTGGCTGCGTGATCAACTGCTGAACAGCAGTGAACGAATGATCATTGGAATCGATGCGGGTCTATCCTATCCGGTCACACAGCTTGATCGGCTGCAGCTGGCAGACTGGGACCAGTTCCTGCAGTGGAGTAATCGTACGTGGAAAACCACCCGGCTCACCATGAAAGACAGCAAGCAGCAGGCCGATTATACAAATTCGACAGACAAGCGGCTGGTGGAGCGTGAATTCATCCCCAGTACCAAAAGCGTCACCGATCTGGACCGGGTATCCGGTATGCAGGGCGCCGTCTCCTATTCGACCCATACCGTATTGCCATGGATTGGCAGACTGCGCAGATATCAGCAGCAACGCGGGATGAAAGTACATTTCTGGCCGTATGACGGGCTGGATATTCCGGCAGATCATCATGTGATTGTGGAGGGATATCCGTCACTGTATCGGCGGCGGATAGCGGAAGATGGCTGGAGTGCCGCGATAAGTGAACACGAGCGGGATGCCTGCTATATCGCCCGCTGGATGCAGCAGCGCGATCAGTCCCACACCTTGGAGCCGTATCTGCAGCTGGCTACGCTGGGTGTGGATGAACACGGGCTGATCCAGCGCGAAGGCTGGGTACTCGGCTGTCTGTAAAGGAACGTATTATCTCAAGCCGCTATAGGAAAAGCAAACAAAGCATCACCCTGTATTCAATTTCACTGAAGAGAGGAACGATATTTCATGTTATACAGCCATTCGAATGCACGCAAAATCAGATTGTTCGCCTTTGCCTATGCCGGCGGCAGCAGCAATATATTTAACAGCTGGAGAAAGCAGCTGCATCCCGACGTCGAACTGATTCCGATAGAGCTGCCCGGTCATGGAAGCCGGATGAGCGAACCGCTGCTGGAGCAAATGGACGCGGTGATTGAGAGTGCCTGGAAGGATATGAGAGATCATCTGCAAGACGACCGGGAGTTTGCTTTTGTGGGACACAGCATGGGCAGCATGCTGGCTTTTGAAATGATACATAAAGTGCACCGGGAGACCGGTCGCTATCCAATCTGCAGCTTCTTCGCAGGCCGGGTGCCGCCGCATATTAGTCGGGATCACCAGTGGGGTTCCCTACCGGATGATCAATTTATGGAAAAAGTCCGCACACTCGGCGGACTGCCGGACGCCGTACTGGAGCATGAGGAGCTGCTGCAGCTGTTCCTGCCGATCCTGCGGGCCGATTTCCGTCTGGTGGAAGACTATCGATATGACGGACAGTACCCACCACTTCCGCTGCCCATCTTCGTCATGACCGGAGAACAGGATAATATGACCACAGAAGACATCCATAGCTGGAGCGCATACTCTGCAGTCTCCTGTGATTATTTCACCTATCCAGATGGCCACTTCTTCATCAACACCTGCGCCGACCAGGTCATCCAGGACGTCAACAACACATTCACTACCATAATCAACAACCGCAACAGCAGCGTATATTAATGTTCCATATCGGCTCGTACGGTATTACATTCCTTACGTCTGCTTCATAGACAGGCACACGCACGGAGCGGAGAAAAGAGAAGTCTGCCAACGCCTACGCACACTGAAAGGAGCGATCCCATGAAAGTCGTACTGTCCACCCTGAATGCCAAATACATTCACACGTCCCTGGCGATCCGCTGTCTCAAAGCCTACAGCGAAAAAGACTTTGACATCGACCTGGCCGAATACACGATCAAGGACCCGGTGATGAACATCGTGTCCGATCTGTACCAGCGTCGTCCGGATGTGATCGGATTTTCCTGTTATATCTGGAATATCGAAGAGACGATCAAGGTCATCGATGTGCTCAAAAAAGTGCTGCCGGAAGTTCGTATCGTTCTCGGCGGACCGGAAGTGTCCTATGATACCGAATACTGGATGAACCGGTTGCATAATGTGGATTTTATCGTGATCGGGGAAGGGGAGGAGACGTTCCACCATCTTCTCCAGGAGATCGAAGGAGCAGGCAAGTACCACTTTATTTATGGAGTCGCCTACCGCAAAGGTGAAGAAGTTATCGTCATGCCGGGTCGTCCAAAGCAGGATCTAAACGCGCTGCCGAGTCCGCACCGGTTTGTGGAGGATATCCCGGATTTGTCAAAGCGGGTCGTGTATTTTGAGACGAGCCGGGGTTGTCCATTCAGCTGTCAGTTCTGTCTGTCGAGTATTGAGGTGGGAGTACGGTATTTTGATATTGAGCGAACCAAGAGCGATATTCTGTATCTGATTGCAAATGGCGCCAAGCTGATCAAATTCGTGGATCGTACTTTTAATATCAAGCGTGACTATGCACTGGAAATGTTCCGGTTTCTGATTGACAATCATAACGGCTGTACGTTCCAGTTTGAGATTACCGCCGATATTATGCGTCCGGAAGTGCTGGATTATCTGGCCGAGCATGCGCCGCCGGGTGTGTTCCGCTTCGAGATTGGCGTGCAGTCGACCAACGATCCGACCAATGAACTGGTTAAGCGCCGGCAGAACTTTACCAAACTGAGCCGTACCGTTACCAAGATTAGAGAGTCCGGCAAAATCGACCAGCATCTCGATCTGATCGCCGGGCTGCCGATGGAAGATTACAATACATTCCGCAAAACGTTCAACGATGTATTTGCACTTGGACCGGAAGAGCTGCAACTGGGCTTCCTCAAAATGCTGCGCGGCACCGGCCTGCGAATCGATGCGGACAAGTATGAATACACGTATATGGATCAGGCGCCGTATGAGATTTTGAGCAGTCATATGCTGTCTTTTGACGATATTGTCCGGCTCAAACGGCTGGAAGATGTATTGGAAAAGTACTGGAACGCTCACCGGATGGATTATACGCTGCATTATCTGATGAAGGATGAATTCAGCTCACCGTTCGACTTTTTCCAGGAGTTCGGTAATTACTGGGAAGCGCAGGGCTGGCAAAAGATCGGGCATCAGCTGGAAGATTTGTTTATCCGGCTGCAATCGTTCCTGACAGATCGCGGGACAGCACGGATGGATGTGATCCTCGGACTGATGAAGCTGGACTACTTTCTCAATCATAAATACAAGCCGCGCAAAATCTGGTGGGAACCGACCGTCGACAAGACCCGGCTTAACCATCATATCCAGCGTGCGGTCAAGCAGCCGGAGACGATCTCACCGGAATTTGCGGAGCTGGGACTCAGCGACAAGGAAATGCACAAGCATATGGTGATGGAAGAACTGCCGTTTCGCCTCGATCAGCTGCTGGTTGGCGTGCCGATTACCGGCGCGGAAGGACGCAGTCTGTTAATGGTCGCCTATCAGCAGAATGAGCAGCAAAAGCCGGTATTCTTCGTCGCTCCCCTTGCACCGGAAAGTGCCGCGATGTAAGAAGTGCGCATTATTGTCGATGCAGACCGTGGCAGGTATGTCGCGGTCTGTTTACTTTTCTGAAAATGCAGCTATCATGATACTAAACCGAATGCGAATAAGCACACCAATAATCCCCCAGTGGAGGATTGCGGTTACCGTGTGGTGCGTACGTCGGATAAGGTTAATAATAAAGGAATTCATTACAGTGATTTTCGCAGATTGGACAAAAAAGGGAGGCAGCAGCGATGAGTTACAGCTGGGTAGGCAGCAGGTATATGTTTCTGGATGAGATTTCTGTCTCCGAACAAAAAGGCATACATATTGGACGTTATGGTGGACATACGCTGAGTGGTGCGAATAAGAACGAAGATGGGCTGATGATCATTCAGAGCGAGACCGGGCACTGGAAGCTGGCTGTACTGATGGATGCCCACCAGTCGGCCGACAGTGCGACGCTGGTCATTGATTATTTGCTCAGTCAGCAGGAGGAATTGGATCGGGTGCTGAACAGCAGCGATACGTTCCAGCGGCTGGATCATTATTTCAGCGGTCTTTTTGCAGGCAGGGATTTTCGGGAGGCTTGCCAGAATGTTGAAGGAGAAACAGCCTGTCTGATCCTGTATCAGCGGGATCAGTATCTGTGGTGGTTCTCGGTAGGGGATTGTACGGCTTATCTTTTACATCCACAGCTGGCAGAATGGGATCAATATATGCTCAATCAGCGGCAGTTTTATGAGTGGATCGGCAGGGTCAATACATTTGATCAGCCAGTGCCGTGTTACAGCTCCGGCCGCAGGGAATTGAGAAGCGGGCGCAATGTGATCGTCATGCTGACCGACGGTGTACTGGATGGTGCCGAAGGATATTACAACTCTCCGGCTCATCTGTATGAAGCGTTGTACAATGACAACAGCATGAGCCACAATCTGCATCATATCCTGAGCAGGCTGCATACCCATCAGGCATATGACAGTGCGACGCTGATCTGCTGGGAAGTCGATAATCCCCACGGAGCAGCGATTCCTTCGGATATGAAATAAATTCGCAGAATGTAGATAGGCAGAAGAGCGGTCAGAGACTCTACCGCTGGTTGCCGACAGGAGGAGTAGACGAACGGAGATTGTGATATGATTTGGCAGAATGAACAATAGAGAATAATACGGGGAGGAGGGAATATATGAATCGACGCGGAACAGGAATCGGTTTGCTGGGGATTGCTGCCATATTGTATATTGGCAGGTACATCAGTGCCGCGATCATAGGCAGCGGAATGAATGTATGGGCCGGTCATTTTGAAGATGCACTGCATGTTGTAGGTCAGGCACCGCTATATTGGAGCATGGCAGCCGCTGTACTGGGTATCATCTATCTGGTCATGGCAGAGGTGGAACACAGCATGGGTTCGCAGACTTCTTCTTCTGCAAAAGCAGACACACTCCCCAAAAATACAACAGCAGAAAAGAGGAACTAACGATGAACCAACCGACAGAGCCTGCCCATGACCAGACAGAATCCATTCCTGCACAGCAACCGCTTACGGACAGCCAATCCAAGATTTCTCCGGGAAAACAGCAGATGTTGGATGAGACGGAATCCTTTGTCCGCAGGGAAATGAGCGGGGAGGCGAGCGGTCATGACTGGTGGCATATTCACCGGGTCGTCCAGATGACCCGGCGTCTGGCTGCGGCCGAGCAGGCGGATATATTCGTCACAACGATGGCTGCGCTGCTGCATGATATTCCGGATGAAAAGTTAAATCCATCCAAGGAAGTCGGGATGCAGCGGCTGAACGGCTGGTTGGATAGCCAGCCACTGGAGCCGACCGATCGCGAACATATTCTCGATATCATTAGCAATATGTCCTACAATGGCGGCAGCAATCCGCCGATGCGCACGATCGAAGGACAGGTGGTGCAGGACGCGGATCGTCTGGATGCGATTGGAGCGATTGCGATTGCACGCTGCTTTGTATATGCCGGACATGTGGGGGATCTGATGTATGACCCGGAAGTACCTGTACGGGAGCAGATGACGGCTGAGGAATATCGCAACGGCCAGAGCACCGCGATCAATCATTTTCATGAGAAGCTGCTCAAGCTCAAGGACCGGATCAACACGCCAGCCGCTCGAGAGATTGCCGAGGAGCGTCATCAATATATGCAGGAATATGTAAACCGTTTTTACCGGGAATGGAACGGCATGTAAAAAAACAAGGCAGCAGGGTGATTCCTTTCCCCTGCTGCCTTGTTTGCTACTACCCAATGGAAAGGCAGGCTATAACCAGTAAACCATACAAATGCCTATATACCCGGAGCGTTACGGTGCAGCTGCGATATAGCTGTCATACAGCCGAATATCTCCGCCCCGTGTATAGATGGAGATCCGCTCACAGGCTTTGTCCGGGAAAATGAGGCTGGTAATCGAATACAGTCCATCATTGACGAACACTTCAACCGACGAAGTATCCAGAATAATTCGCAGTCCGAAATGACTGCTCGCCGGGATATGAATCTGCTGCGGACGGTTGAACATAGGCGCATATTCCGTTTCCTCGCTCAGCTGGCGCTTAACGCTCAGCAGCTCGCTGCTGGAATTGTAGGACACACTGGTCTGCTGGTCTGGCGTATGATGGATAATGATGCCGAACTCTTCAATACCATCATGCTGCAGATGCAGATTGATATCTGCGATGCTCGCCGGCAGATCCACTTCATACGTCTGGCCGCTCGTGATGGACAGGCTTCGTAGTTTGGTTTTGGAAGTAAAGCTGCTGTCCAGCTCGGCTACCGGACGCTGGCACAGTACCATTTTGTCCTTGATCGAGCGCAGCGAGAGCACACGCGGCAGCGTCATGGACCCACGCCAGCTGCCGGTTGGCAGCTGATGGGCATACCGCCAGTTGTTCATCCAGGCCATATAGATCCGGCGGCCATCCGACTGGGGAATATCCGAGAAGCTGACTCCGGCATAATTGTCCCGCCCATAATCCAGCCACTGGATCTTCGAGTGATCCGGCATAAACTGCCGTCCGTCAAAGGAACCGGTAAAATACTGTGTACGGGAGCCGTGATACAGCTCCGGGCTGTCCCCGATGCTCACGAGCAGCACCCATTTGCTGGCTTCGGTGCCTTCCACCGGCAGACGGAACAGATCCGGGCATTCCCATACGCCTTCGTGACAGCCCATTCCGGCACCAAATTCACTGACCAATTTCCAGTCCAGCAGATTGGACGAAGTATAAAAGGAGATGCTCTGCCCTGTCGCCAGCGCCATTACCCAGTAGCCTTTGGGCCGATACCAGAACACTTTGGGGTCGCGAAAGTCCATTTTGTCGGTACTGCGCAGCACGGGGTTATGCTCATACTTGGTCCATGTGCGGCCGCGGTCATGGCTGTAGGCGATACACTGGGACTGTACATAGGGAGCATCCACATTCGGTGAATCGGCCGTATCCAGATGACTGGTGTAGATAGCTACCATGCCTGGTTCATCCGGGAACAGACCGGATGTATTATTCCAGTCAATCACGACGCTGCCCGAGAAGATCGTGCCGTGTTCATCCGGGTAGAGTGCAATGTCCAGTTCTTCCCAGTGAATCAGATCCGTACTGACGGCATGCCCCCAGTGCATCGGTCCCCAGACGGTAGAATGCGGATGATGCTGAAAGAACAGGTGATATTCACCTTCAAAATAAACAAGTCCATTCGGATCATTAATCCAGTTTTGCTGGGGTGCGAAGTGCAGATGCGGTCTGTAGCTTTTGAGAAATGAGGATTCCATCGTATGACCACCTTTGCAGTAATTTGGCTGTTTCGGATTACCACTTCATTATGATAACGTTTTCAATGTCGAGCAGTGAAGGAGGGATGACTGCTTCTATTTCCTATTTTATACAATTCAAGCGAGATGTTCTATCCCTTCATATCGTTAAAGGTAGAAAAATTGCAAAAAAATAGCCGATCAGTATCACAATATCTTGCGATGCCGAGCGGCGGACGTTGGGCAAGGAACCAATCAATCAGCAAATAACCAACCGATTGGATGATGGCTCCATGCTGCTAATATGAAAATGAATGCAGCAGATACGGTGCAGGAAGGGATAACCCTGCCTGTTATGACTTAGATAATATTGGATACTTTGCGTGCCTGGTTATCCAGCTGCTGGGCAGAGGAAGCGATTGTGGAGAATTCATCCAGAGCGACCTGGATCTGCTGCTGGCTTTGCTCTACATTGTTTTGCACCCCTGTAGTTCCGTCAGAGATTTTATTAATTTCCACAGTGATGGAGTCGACGCTGTTTTTGACTTCGATAATAGACTTTTCGACCATGCCGGATAATTTGCGTACTTCTTTGGCGACGACATCGAATCCGCGTCCGAATTCACCGGCATGGGCTGCCTCGATGGCTGCATTCAGCGCCAGCAGATGGGTCTGTGAGGAAATTTCACGGATCGTCTGTACGACTCCCTGGATGGAATGCGCCTGCTGATGCAGATTGTGGAGAGTCGACGTATTTTCCAGTGCGACATTGGCAATTTTGTTAATGCTGGACAGCAGATCATGATTGCGCTGAATGCCGGTCTCGGCGCGCTGGCTCAGTTCATCGGCCATTTTTTGCATATCCTGTACGACATTCGTAATGTTCAGCTGGCGTTTGGTAATATTGGTTGCAATTTTGGTAATGCTGATCACTTTGTTTCCTGCTTCACTGAATACAGGCATATACGTGGCTTCAAGCCAGATCGCATTGCCATTCGCGTCCATGCGCTTGATTTTATCCTGGTAACTTTTCCCGGAAAGCAGGTTTTTCCACATTATCTCGTAATCGGGACTGTTGGCGAATTCGGGAAAACAAAACTGCTTGTGACACATGCCGATCATGGCAGACGGTGAATAACCCATAGCAGCTGCAAAAATGTCATTTACATAAGCGACCTGCCGATTGGTGTCAAAACGGATAATAGCCAGATTGTTCTGAAGGGCCTTGATTACAAGTGCATCGGTTACGGTAGGGTTTTGATTATTGGTTGTCATCGTACTTTTGCCTCCACGTCCAAATTCATTCTCAGTAGGTTTCTTCATCTAGAGTTAATCGAGTTAGTAAGTGATTGAATTACCTGGATAATACCTATTATCGTATGAAACAGCTCAATTTATTAGGCCAAAAGTAGTATATGATTCAAAAAGTTTTCCCATTTTATATTGACCACAAATTAATTTCACCATTATCAATCATGTTCAATCATGTTCAATCATAAACATTCATAATTATTCAGTTAACAGGTTGTTAATGACAGAAATTGAATGATTTGTCGGGATGCCTTATTTGATCCGGCATATTTCTGGATGAAAAGGAGGAACAATATGAGCAGGTATAAAGATCGTAAAGAAGATTACCACAGAAGAACCCGTCCGGATATGATCATATTCCGCCATCTGGCCGAATCGGCAACCTTTAAAGATATTATCGAGGTGCTTAAGCAGGCGGGCCAACCGATATCGCTGACGATGATCGTTATGGCCCTAAAATACCACTACGAATATGATGCGTTTCTCGATTATGATCGGGCGTCTTGTTACAAACTATAGAGGTCTGCAGCGTATGTAGTATCTGCAAGCAAGGCTGGAGATACAGAACAATCATAATAGAGAGCTGAATAGTTGTCGTCACAACATAATCAGGTATAATAGTAAAAGCTGCTATTTAATTGTAACTAAATAAGACAGAATCGGCAGAGTGGGATGCTTATTCCGGACATCCGTCCACAATCCGTTTCTACACAGTCAGAGGAGGCATTATTTATCATGAGTAATTTATTTGAACAGCGTAAAACGGTTCGCAAGTATACATCACAGCCGGTTCCTCACGAGGTACTGCGAAGTGTGCTGGAAGATGCACAGAAAGCACCTTCCTGGGCCAACTCCCAGCCGTGGGAAGTACATGTAGCAACAGGTGAGACGCTGGAGCGGCTGCGTGCAGCCAATCTGCAGGCGTATGACGAGAAGGTTTCGGCCGATGATTCCGATATGCCGAGACCTGCCGTATGGCCGGAGTATCTTCAGGAGCGCATGAATGCAGCCTATGCCAAAGTGTTTGAGCAGAGTGGCATTGCGCGTGGCGATCAGCAGGCGCGTGAAGACAACTGGCGCAATAACTTTTACTTTTTTAATGCACCGGTGGCGGCATTCATTTGTCTGGATCGAAATCTGACGGAATGGTCCACACTGGATGCAGGCATTTATGCCGGCAATCTGATGCTGGCTGCGGCGCAGCATGGATTGGGTTCCACACCGGCAGCCAGCTCGGTATCCTATCCGCATATTTTACGCGAGGTTCTTGGTATTCCCGAACATCAGCGGATTGTAGTCGGCATTATGCTGGGCTACGAGGACAAGGAACATCCGTACAACAGACCGACCAGTTCGCGGGTAACGCTTGAAGAAAATATTCATTTCAGCCATTAATTATGGTGAGCTGCCAATTGTTTTAACCGGCAGCAGATGACTCTATCGCTTTCTGTAAAAAGAAGCTGTCCGTGCAGATAGCGGACAGCTTTTTGTTGTGTGCTATAATTTGGTAAAATTAAATTCAGAAGATGAATCCTGTTCACAAATCCCAAACAAGGAGTGCTGCATATGAATTCACTCAGCCACCGATTACAGGAACTGGTTATCCACTTTCAGGGAAAGTTAAATGATGTTCCACCGGACCAATTCAGCGCCAAGCCGCATGCCGGTCAATGGTCGCAAAAGGAGACACTCGGACATCTCTGCGATTCGGCTTCACACAACTATATCCGGTTTGTCAGTGTAGCATTGTCGGAAGAACCGGTTCGGCTAACCGATTATGATCAGGATCGCTGGGTCGAGCTGAATGATTATCAGAACAGCTATGACCAGCAGGATCTGGTCCTGCTCTGGATGACACGCAATCTGCAGATCGCGACACTGCTCAATCAGATTCCGGCTGAGGATTTTGAGAAGACATGCATCACCCGCAGCGGACAGGAGATGACGCTGAAATGGCTGGCGATGGATTATATTGCCCATATGATCCACCATTTCCGGCAGATGCTGGGCAGCGAACAGATGCAGGAGATTTTGCCGGAATAAAAGGCAGATATCCTGCTCTGCTATCAGCAGGATATCTGCCCTATCGGTCGGTATTCGCTATATGTTCGGCATTTGCCAGAGAAACTGGGATCGCGGCGCTAATGTCAGGACTGGGATTCCTTGTCCTGGTCACGCTGCTCTCCGGCTACCCGCCAGCGGGAAGCATATTTTTCCAGCCGGGGATGAAGATGGGATGGTCGCTTGGTCAGCACGAGACTGACTTTGACAATCCATTCTTCAAAAGTGGAAAAGGAAGCGAACAGATTGGCCATTTCCGGTGTCATCAGGAGAAAGTAGGGAGAGGCATAATGATCGATCAGCGTGCGCAGGGCGGCTTCGATCGGTGTGTATTTTTTGCGTTTGCCTTCCCAGTTCTCAATAATGATATCCTTGCGTCCGGTGTCGCGTCTCCATTCATGCAGCCGATCTTCACGCTTGTAAAAAGGTGAGACCGGCGCTTTGGACATGCGCTTGACGGTCTGTTCATGCAGCGGATAGAGCACCAGCCGGTCAAAATGCATCCGGTCGGCAATCGCCGCAGCTTCTGCCAGCTCCTCATCCGTCGTGTTCTCGAACGAGTCGTAGAAGATCAGCGTACCTCTGAATTTCTCGACCGGTGGTTCATATCCATAAGAGACATGCTGTGTATCATGCGGCATCGTAGATTCCTCCTGAACAATGGGTTATGCATCCTATTACCCCATTTTACCGTAATCGTGCGTGCCGTCCTATCCCGCTTAGTTTTGCATCTGAACATGGCTCATAATGAACCGGCTCTCTGGAATTGCTGGCATCCGGGACAGGTCAATCGTCAGATCCTGCTCAGGCACATCATAGCGGATATGAGTGGTCAGGAATTCTAGGCTGACCCGCATCACATCAATCGTCAGCCATTCTCCGGCACAGCGATGATTCCGGTAATGATCGCCGCCGCCCTGCGGAATCAGATCGAACGGACTGCCTCCCCAGTGTTCAAATCGCTCCGGCCGGAACGCATCAGGCTGTTGCCACAGCTGCTCGTCATGAGTCGTGCCATACACATCCAGGATGACCATGGTTCCTTCTTCGAACGGATGGTCTTTCCAGGTAAAATCCTTGCGTACCTGGGCACCGAGAATTGGGGTGAACGGATAGAATCGGCGTACTTCCTGGACAAACCACTGGCTGTAGGTATGATCACCGGACTGCAGCGACTGTACCAGCTTCTCCCGGGCTTCCGGATAATGGTGCAGCGCAACAGCACTGAACACGACATAGCGGCCAATCGCCACAATCGGACGGATGATATTGATCAGTTCGACAGCTGCGACCTTGAGATCCAGCAGATTGCCCTCCAGGTCGCGGTGCCAGGACATTGCATGGGCAGCCGTCTGTTCCGGAGCTTCCAGCTTACCTTCGCGGATCTGCTGTATCAGATTGCCGATCCACTGTTCGGTCCGGCGGCGTGCCTGTCTGCCCCGGCGATGACGCATGCCGACCGCTCCGAATGACTCCACCATATCGCCGAGATCATCTGCGACCTGCTTCACATCACTTTCCTGCAGAGGCACACCGGCCCACTGGCAGGCGGCCCGGCACAAGACCTGCTGGGCTTCATCGAAGAGAACCAGTTGATCGGTACTCTGCCATTTGAGCGCGGCGGCTTCCCATTGCTGCCTCACTAATTCTTGAATTTCACTCAGCCGCTCCGGGGACATGAGCGACATGAACAGCTTTTTGCGATGCATATGAGCCTGTCCATCAAGCGTCTGAACCCCTTTTTCACCGAACAACGATTTCTGGATACGCTTGGGGATGGCACCTCCGCGCTGCAGCAGCTCTTCATTGTAAAATAGTTCTGCGCCTTCTTTGCCGCCGATACAGATCGCTTTCTGCCCCAGCATCCGGGTCTGGAAAATATTCGATTTGAATTCCTGACGGCGATGCATGGCAAATTCATATCCTTCCGACAACAGTCCGATACCGCCTTCGATCGTGTGGTCGTGTGGAATAGCTTTGTCTTTGTTATTGGTCATGGTAAGTCGACTCCTTTGTAAAAAAGTGATAGGAACAATCTGCAATCCATTTCGGCAGAACAGCTTGTCTGCGGATGACTCTATTCTTGAAGTTATTACCTCTGATCTACCCGCAACTAACAACGGTATGGTAAAATTTAGTGACAACTGCCGAATTGGTGAATTATGCATTCTGCAGAATCGATAGGGAAAGAGGGAGAATAATGACAGAGACAGCTGTAGGAGATGTAGGCTTGTGGACTATACTGCCTGTATTATGGCTTATTGTATGTACGATTTTATTCGTAGTTGTCATCTACATTTTATTTCTGCTGATCAAGGTGCTGCGCCGTGCGATCCGGGCATTGGATATTTACCTGGATGAGAAAAAGAACAGGCTCTAAATATACAGTTATTTAGAAAAAAACTTACATAATTAAAGAGGCCAAGGAGGAGAATATGATCACATTTGTGAAGACATCATCTGAGCTGTTGGAAGTCGAACTGTCGATCATTAATTCCAATCCGTTTTATAATCGTATTATCAAAGGCAGGGAACAGCTCACCGCAGAGGAGATCCGGCAGGAGGTTGCAGAGACGGTGGAACTGGGAGCAGAGCGATATGTGATCTGCAGGAATGATCAGCCGATCGGCATCGTGGAATACCTGTCGCTGAATCCGAATGATGGTTATCCGTGGCTCGGTCTGTTCATGATCGACCGGCAGTATCAGGGGCAGCGATGGGGACAGCAGGCTTTTCAGGCGTTTGAACAGCGTCTGATCGACCAGGGAGTGGAAGCATTTCGCCTGGCCGTCAATCTGGAAAATGAGCCTGCCCACGCGTTCTGGAAACGCCAGAATTTCCAATATATCAAGCATTCGATTACCAGGGATAATATGGAAGTTATTATATACGAGAAAGAGCTCAATTAATAATTGGAAGTTATTATTTTCATCATTTTCCATCGTAAGGTTTATACGTGTGAGCCCTTATGGCGTAAGACATTACGGCATTCGGATTACTACGTTTACACACAGTTAATATAACGATAGTTGTCTTAACATATTTTTACAAAAATAGTGATTGACACAAAGGAATCACCCCCGTAAAATGTGCTTAAACCGTTAAGGTTTTATTGAATTTACGGGAGGGACTCTCATGCTGCAAACCATTCAAAAAGTATTGGAATGGCTGTTCGTCAGCCGAAGCGGAATTTATCAGTTCGGTGACGTGTATTGTGAAGACAGCGGTTTTGTCGTCTACATCCCCAGAGAAGAAGATTGATCATTACAGACATATAATAAATGCCGAATCAGCTGCAGATCCGCAGGCCATGCCTGGATTTGCGGCTTTTGTTTGTTCTATAGTATGTTACAATGGCACCACCAGACACATTACACCTACATAACAGATTTTTTCGAACTCTATATGCCAAAGGAGAAGTCTCGGAAATGAACAGATTACGTACAGGAAAGAAGCAGCGGCGGGAACAAAAGCTGCACCTCCTGCTGCTGGTCATCGTGGCAGGCGTGCTGATCTGGTCAGCGGTATATCCGCATGACTGGTTTACCTGGATACTGGAAGTATTCCCGGCGATCATTGGTGGCGCTGTTCTGCTGATTACCTACCGCCGATTCCAGCTGACCGGTCTCGTCTACAGTCTGATCGCACTGCACATGATCATTCTGATGATCGGTGGGCATTATACCTACGCAGAGATGCCCTTGTTCAACTGGCTGCAGGACAGCCTGCATCTGGAGCGCAACTATTATGACCGGCTGGGGCATTTTATCCAAGGATTTGTTCCGGCGATGATTGTCAGGGAGCTGCTGCTGCGCACGTCACCGCTGCGACCGGGGAAATGGCTCGTTACGATCGTGATCTCCGTCTGCATGGCGATCAGTGCAGCGTATGAACTGATCGAATTTGCAGTGGCAGGCATTACCGGTACGGCTGCCGAAGCTTTTCTCGGTACACAGGGTGATGTATGGGATACCCAGTGGGATATGACATTTGCGCTGTGCGGCGCCGTCATCGCCCTGCTGCTGCTCAGCCGCTACCATAATGCGGAGCTGCGCCGGCTGGAGCATTCACAGACGATCCCAAAATGAGGCGGGCAATTTCCTGACAACACGTTATAATAGAGAAGATGACAGGGAGCCAGCCTCAATACGCTGCAGATGCAGTCCCGTCTGTCCAGAGAAGTTGGAGCAGACGATCCGGCCCAAGGCAGTTATCATTTGAAGACTACCCAATTTACAGCTGAAAGGATAAATCAATATGGCAGAATTGCAAAAAGCAACATTCGCTGGCGGATGCTTCTGGTGCATGGTCACTCCATTTGAGGAATTGCCCGGCATTCATGGTATCGTATCCGGTTATACTGGCGGACACGTCAAGAACCCAACCTATGAGCAGGTCAAGACCGGCAATACCGGTCATTATGAAGTGGTCGAGATTACATTTGACCCGGAACTGTTTCCTTATGAACGTCTGCTGGAACTGTACTGGCCGCAGATTGATCCGACAGACGATGGTGGACAATTCCATGATCGTGGATCACAGTACCGTACAGCGATTTTCTATCATAATGATGAGCAGCAGGAACTGGCGCAAAAGACCAAAGCGGAAGTGGGAGCAAGCGGCCGTTTTGGCGACAAGCCGGTCGTGACCGAGATTCTGCCTGCCGATGTCTTTTATCCGGCCGAAGAATATCATCAGGATTACCATAAAAAGAACACCAAGCATTACAAGGAAGACCGCGAGAAGTCCGGCCGTGATGAGTTCATCCATGAGCATTGGGAGAATCAGGGCTGACGCATAAGCTCCGTTGTTCGATGCAAAAGGCTGCCGAGCGTGTACGAGGTAGTCTCTGCAGCATAGGGAAAGCAAGTTGATAAGCAAGTATGGATGATAGCCAAATAACGGTATAAGGATCATTCTGTATGCTCCGGTGGAAGCCGGACAGGGGCAGAACCTTGTACCGTTATTTGTTTCCTGTATCCGTTCTGGAAATAATACATATCTATACTGGAGGCAGTAGGCAATACGAGACAACGTTCCGTATTTATCGCTTGCCGGAGACCCTTATGAGACTTTGCTGAATATGTACACCTCGGATGATCGGCAGCTGCTGCAGCTGATTCGTCAGGCTGGTTTGTTATAGCATCATCAGAGCCGGTTAGCAGGCAGTTATTCAATTTTCAGACAGAAATGCCGTTAATAATAAAGGATGTAATTTATTCATAATCGAAGAAAAGAGATGATGGTATGGCTTTGAAAAATCCGGTATTTAACAGCAGGACATTCTCGGAAGCGGGAGATTATGATCAGAGGGAGTCCATGACGATTGCAGGCGCCGCAGGCAAAGCGCTCGTATTGACCGTTCTGCTGATTCTGTCCGCTGCGTACACATGGTACTTATTTAACAAGGGCGAAGACGTCCGTACTTACATGATCGTCGGCATGATCGGCAGCCTCGTGATTGCACTGCCAACCGTATTCTTTCCCAAAATCGCTCCAGTCACTGCGCCGCTGTATGTAATCGTAAATGGTCTTGCACTGGGCGGATTGTCAGCCATGGTCGAGATGGTATATCCCGGTATTGCACTCAATGCGGTGCTGATTACGGTAGGGATTCTGTTCTTTATGCTGCTGCTGTATGCGACGCGTATTGTGCGTGTAACGCCAGGGTTGGCGATGGGCATTATGCTCTGTACGCTGGCGATTGCTTTTGTGTATCTGATTAATTTCGTACTGGGTTTCTTTGGCATGAGTGTACCTTATATTCATGATACCGGCTGGATCGGTATCGGAATCAGCGTATTTGTCGTCATCGTGGCAGCTGCCAATCTGCTGCTCGATTTCCGGACGATTGAGGATTCCGCTCAGGCCGGTGCGCCCAAGTATATGGAATGGTACGGCGCATTCGGATTGATGGTAACCGTCATCTGGATGTATGTGGAGATTCTAAGACTGCTCAGCAAACTGGCCAGCCGGGATTAATTACTGCTCCGGCAAGATATAATAATAAATAGCTAAAGTGATAAAGTAATAAAAAACCTGTACTTCCTGTAGAGTGCCTTTTGAAATAAAGGCTTGGCTGCCGGGAATACAGGTTTTTTTGTGACCAAATCAATTATGGATAAATGGGACCAACAATACGGACAACAATCAGGGATTGACGATGTACCTTTTATTCGTCAATATATGATACAAGCATAATCGCCTGGCTGCTGTTATGACAGCGATAGCAGCATTTCTAGGCCAGTTCACTATTTGGATGAAGGAGGTTACACGATGATTCTGGAAGTTGCCATACTGAACGTCAAGTCTGGACATACCGACGCATTTGAAGCCAGCTTTGGTGAAGCCAGCGCCATTATTGCCGGCATGAAAGGATACCTGTCGCATGAACTGCAGCGCTGTCTGGAGATCGACAATCAATACATACTGCTCGTCCGCTGGGAGACACTGGAAGACCATACCGAAGGATTCCGGGGCTCGGAGCCCTATCAGGAATGGAAAAAGCTGCTCCATCACTACTATGATCCGTTTCCGGTTGTTCATCATTACGAATTGGCTTGATAAGGATAAGAGTTATCACAGAGGGGGAGTATTCATGATTACCATTTCACCCGTAAAATCAGATCAGGCGGATCTGCATATGCTGATCCGGGAGCTGGATACCTATCTGCTGGAATGTTATCCGTCAGAGTCGGTGTATGGATTACAGCCGGATGACTCTGCCACTTTTATGATCGCCTATACTGCCGAAGGACAGCCTGTAGGCTGCGGAGCAATACGTGCGCTGGATCAACAGAGCACTGAGCTAAAACGATTTTATGTACGTCCTTCACACCGCCGCCAGGGAATAGCGGGCGAGCTGCTTCAGGCGCTGGAGAAGCAGGCGAAGCAGGAGCATTTTCGGGCGATTCGTCTGGAGACCGGGGCTGCCCAGCCGGAAGCCATCGCTTTTTACCAGCGTCACGGCTATGGACAGATTGAGCGATTTGGCATTTATGTGGATGATGAGAGCAGTCTTTGTTATGAGAAAAAGCTGCTGCTCTAGCACCTCCTACGGATGAGGATTCATCAGAATATTCCCTCCCAAATATGTTTTCCTTGATTCATACGTGGTATGCTATTTCATTATCAGATGACTATTCCGGAAAGGGTGAAGAAAAATGCCATTTATCACTGTCAAAGTACTCGAAGGCAAGACGACCGAGCAGAAGCGTGAACTGGTACAAAAAATGTCGGAGCTGGTATCCGATGTGTTCGAAGTGGAAAAAGAGAAAATCTTTATCTTTTTTGAAGATCTGGCGCCGCAGAATTACGGCAAGCATGGCGAACTGCTGCCTTATCTGAATACTTCCGCTGAAGAGGAACCGGACGAACAGAAATAGACCGTATCGAATGGACATAGACAGCATTACAATGGATAGGGAGGAAATCGAGAGATGTGGGGCATTGAACATTACTGGTTGTTTGTGTTGTCGAGTATTCTGCTGAATATTACACCAGGTAGCGATACGATCTATATTCTGAGCCGCAGCATGTTCCAGGGCAGACAGGCGGGACTGATGTCCGTCTACGGCATTGTCAGCGGCTCACTGGTACATACGCTGCTGGCCGGTCTGGGATTGTCCCTGATCCTCATGCAGTCGGCACTTGCCTTTAATCTGGTCAAATGGATCGGTGCAGGTTATCTGATCTGGATGGGCATTCGTGCGCTGATGGCACGGAAGGAAGAGGGAACGATGCTCAAGCAGGTGGAGCAGCGTCCGCTTCGCAAAATCTATCTGCAGGGCATGCTGACCAATGTGCTGAATCCCAAGGTAGCGCTGTTTTATCTGGCCTTTATCCCTCAGTTTGTCAGTCCATCACAGGGGATGGGACCCATTCCGTTTCTGCTGCTCGGGCTCACATTCAGCGCGACCGGATTGTTATGGTGCATTCTGCTCGTACTGTTCTCCAGCAAAATGTCGGATCGGCTGCAATCCAGCCGGGTATCCCGCTATCTGAACAAGATCACCGGTGGCATTTTCGTTCTGCTTGGACTGAATCTGCTGCGTACATCACGGCACGTATCTTCCTGATTTCATTTCAGAGACAGAGAAATAATATACATTAAAATAGCCAGCAGACCAGAATCAAAACGGTCTGCTGGCTATTTGGCTGTGAGACAGTGGCGGCCAAGCCAGTCCAGAATATCGGCGGTCACTTCCTCGCGGTTCGTATCATTGAGCGTCTCGTGCCTGGCATCCGGATACAGCTTCATTTCCACATCGCCGAGCTGCAGACGTTGATACTGCTCATATAATTTGCGTACACCCTTTCCATAGCCTCCTACCGGATCGCGGTCGCCACTGAACAGATAGACAGGTTTGTCCTTTGGAATTCGCTGCATATGGGCAGGCTGATGAATCTCGATCAGCAGCTGGAAGAAATGAACATAAAAACGCACGCTGGCGAGCTGCGCACAGTAAGGGTCATTGATGAACAGTGCGACTTCCTCGGGATCACGGGAAAGCCAGTCAAACCGGGTTTTACGTGGACGAGGCAGTCCGCGGTTAAATGGACCGAATACGAGTGCATTCAGGAGCATACTGCGATGCATCGGTCCATGCAGCCGACTCTGCAGCAGGGCCAGCCTTGCACCAGCCTGCAGCAGACCACGCGGACCATTGGTGCCGGACAAGATGAATCCGTCATACAGTTCGGGATGCTCATACATCAATTTCTGGACGATAAAGGACCCCATGCTGTGCCCGAGCATATACAGCGGCAGTGCAGTGTAGCGCTCATGAATCCAGCGCGACAGCATAGCCAGATCCTCTTCCATCCAGTAAAAGCCATCTTCACCGGGATCACCAATATCCTCCGGTGTCGCCGCTGTCAGACCATGCCCGCGGTGATCATTGGCATAGACAGCATATCCGTGGGAGGTGAGAGACCGGGCCAGCCGCTGATAACGTCTTGCGGTCTCCGCCATACCGTGCGAGATTTGCACAATGCCCTGTATCGGCTGCTCGTCAGGCAGCCATTCATAGATGTGCACATGAATACCTTCCTCATCTGTCATACGAAAAGTACGTTCCTGCATGGCCTTCAGCTCCTTTCCATCCATAAATATAACCTGTACCAGAGCGAATATCCCACTGGTACAGGTTAATGAGATCAAAAATATTAAGTCAGCGCAATGCTCAAGAGAATGACGGATTAAGGCAGATAGGAGCGGATAATCGTGCAGCTGCCATCCAGTGTGTAATCACCGAGGTTGGCAGGAAGCAGGAAGCATTGTCCGCCTTTGAGCGGTGCACTGCCGTCGCTCCATGTGATGGAACCTTCGCCATTGGCTACGACGAGAATGGTGAAGCTCTCTGGTGTGGTAGACAGACTCCAGGCACCGTCAACAATTCCTTTTTCTACAATAAAGTAAGGAGAGGTTGCCAGAGTGAGCCATTGTCCTGCAGACAGTCCATCGGTCTTCATCGTGGTGGCACCGGCACCTTCGTAAGCAATCACGTTAAGGGAATCTTCAATATGCAGCTCACGCGGCTTGCCATCCAGCCCCGGACGATCGTAGTCATACAGACGGTACGTCGTATCGGAGTTCTGCTGAATCTCGGCGACCAGCACACCGGCGCACAGTGCATGTACCGTACCTGCCGGAATATAGAAGGTGTCGCCGGCTTCCACCGGAACTTCCTGCAGTTCATCCATAATCTGATTGTTGCGGATCGCTTCCGCCAGGGATTCGCGGGTTACGCCTTCTTTGAGTCCGTAGATAATTTTGGCGCCCGGTTTGGCATCCAGTACATACCACATTTCCGTTTTGCCCAGTTCGCCGGCTGGCAGTCCTTCATAATCATCGGTCGGATGAACCTGCACCGACAGATCATCATTGCAGTCCAGCAGTTTGATCAGCAGGGGAAAGCGTCCGTTGGTCTCGGATACACCGCGTGTACCGAACCAGTCACGGCCCAGCGTCTCACGAAGCTGATCCAGGCTCTTGCCGTCCAGCTCGCCTCCGATTACCGATGTAGTACCGTTCGGATGATCCGCGATCATCCAGCCTTCACCAATCGCTCCTTCGGGAATCTCCCAGCCGAACTGTTCCAGCGCTCTACCTCCCCATACGCGTTCCTTGAATTCGGGTTGAAATTGCAGTGGGTATGGCTTCGTCATTAATCTCTCTCCTCCACATGGTCATATAGTTAGCGTTCACCCCGTATGTATCGTTGTCCTATCCACAGACAATATCAGATGTAAAGCCCGGGGCTCTATCCATCTTAACGTGCAGACTGGAAAAATTCCAGACGCTCCCCATCCGGGCCGCTGAAAAAGAAATATCGGCTTCCGTTCGGTAAAGTCGTAATCTGCTGATCCAGATTGGAGAGATTCAGTCCATGGATACGTGTATATTCCTCTTCGATATTATCAACGGTAAAAGCGATATGATGCACACGGCCTTCCTCGGTCAATGCACCGGTATAGCCCTGCACCAGTTCCACTTCCGTCTCGCTGTGACCGGGAAAGGCAAGAAATGCCAGCCGGATCGAATCATCCACATGACCATTTGTCTCCAGGTGCTGAAGCCCGATTACCTGCTCGTAAAAAGCAATCGATTTTTCGATAGAAGTCACCATAATGCCTACATGTTCCAATTTGCGTACTGCCATAGTGTTTTCATCTCCTCAAGTTTATTTGGAAAGGGGAATAGGATCGGTTTCTGATTCCTATAATGAGCCGCCTTGGTTCAACAGGTTATAGAGCCTGCTCATAGGATCTATTATAATTGCTTTTTTTCAATAGCAATCAGATAAGGTGCATCGCTGCGCTGCAGCTGTCGATAGATGATGCACTGTGCCGCAGTAGTAGGCAGGGAAGAGGCCCACTGCTGCACAGCCTCGGCTTCTTCCGCGCCGCCAGCATGGCCGGGATATAATACAATAGTCAGTACACCGCGTACGTCCAGCAGCTCCAGCGCAGCTGTCAGCGCCGGCAGTGTCGATTCCGGGCGGGTGATAACCGAGGTATCGCCGGCTGGCAGATAACCCAGATTGAACATAACGGCCTGCAGTCGCCCGTGCAGCTCGGCAGGGATATGTTCCTTCATTCGGTCATGACTGTCCAGCACCAGTTCGGTCCGGGCTAATCTGTCCGGATATTCATACTTGCCGAGCCGCTCCGAGGTACGGTCCAGCGCCTGCTGCTGAATATCAAAGCTGTACACCTGCCCGCCTGCGCCTGCCGCCTGTGCCAGCATCAGCGTATCTGCACCTGTACCGGCTGTAGCATCGACAGCTATTGCTTGTGGACCACCCAGGCTGCCCAGCCGTTCGGCAGCCAGCTTATGGGCATAACTGAGAACAGACAAAAATCCCATCTTAGCGCCCCCTCCAGTACTTGCCCTGCCACGTATCACGCTGCCGGAGTTCTTTGTCGATCGAGTTCAGCACTTCCCATTTGTTAAGACTCCACATCGGACCAATTAGCAGATCACGCGGTGCATCGCCGGTCAATCGGTGAACGATCATATCCGGCGGCAGGAACTCCAGCGTATCAACGATCAATTTAATATATTCATCCTGGTTCAGAAACCGCAGCAGTCCCGCTTCATACTGCTTGACCATTGGCGTCTTGCGCATCAGATGCAACAGATGGATCTTGATCCCTTGTACATCCATATTGGCTACAGCTCGCCCGGTGTCCAGCATCATCTCATGCGATTCCTGGGGCAGCCCGTAGATAATATGGGCACACACGCGAATGCCGCGTGCCCGCAGCTTGGCGACCGCTTCTTCATAGCACGCCGTATCGTGAGCCCGGTTGATAAGCGTGGAAGTGGACTCATGGATCGTCTGCAGTCCCATTTCCACCCATAGATAAGTCCGTTCATTCAGTTCAGCCAGATAATCGACCACATCGTCGGGCAGACAGTCGGGACGTGTGGCGATCGCGAGACCGACCACACCGGGCTGTTCGAGAATGACTTCGTAATATTCGCGCAGCTCTTCTACCGGTGCATACGTATTGGTATATGCCTGGAAATAGCCGATATACTTGGCATTCGGCCATTTTTGGTGCTGCCGCTCACGAATGGTATTGAACTGGGTGACCAGATCATCCCTGCGTCTGCCGGCAAAGTCACCCGAACCGCGCGCACTGCAAAACGTACAGCCGCCCTTGGCAATCGTGCCATCCCGGTTAGGACAGGTGAATCCCGCATCCAGCATTACTTTGAATACTTTTGTTCCGAACTGCTCGCGCATCTCGGTGTTCCATGTATGGAATCGTTTATCTCCCCAGAGAATCGGAGAGTCGGTCTGTTCTATAGTAACCATACTACAAGCTCCTTTATGGTATATCCATATTCTGATTATTCCGCCAATCAATAATCCCTATTGTAACAAAAATAAATGAACAGAGGGGAGGGAATGCGGTCATTCTACTATAGCTCAACTTCCAAAGAGGCGCAGTGATTCTGCCCATAGCCAGCCTGTCGTATTTCCAAGTTTTTCGATAGGAAATAAAGCTGCTGAAAAAAACAAATAACAGGCGTGTCATAGCGCTTTAAAGTGGTTAATAATAGGTGCACCTAGCTTAATTTCTTAATTGCATCATGGCTACTAGGGAAAATGGATTTGATTTTCCGACAGAAAATGGGTAGACTATGAATGCTTAAATTTGTTGGACCCCAATTCCAAATATAGAAAGAAGGATTTCCACGTGCTGCTTGCAGGATGCGGAAATCCTTCTTTCCTTTTATATACCTTTTAGCAGATAACTCTTTACATTTCCCGTTTTCTTCGTCAAAATAATTCCGTACGAAATAATGATGAGAATTATTCAAATCGGAGGACAAAGATGCGTTTAAGAGGTAGAAAAGGGATTCGCGAGGATCTGGAGCAGCAGCAGGACCTTGTCGTATTGAACCCTGAAGCTTATAAAGGAAAATGGCGTGAGCGTTTTAACAATGATTATCCGATCCATGTGGAATTCGGAATGGGTAAAGGACGCTTTATCAGCCAGATGAGTGTCAAAAATCAGCAGGTCAATTATATCGGCTTTGATATGTATGATGAACTGGTACGTCGTGCCGCAGAGAAAACGCGTATTGCCTGGAACGAAGCGGAGCTGGGCGATCCAACGACGATTCAGCTGGCACTGGCCAATATCGAGAATATTGAAGATATATTCGCACCGGGTGAGATCGAGCGCGTCTATCTGAATTTCAGTGATCCATGGCCAAAGAAAAAGCACGGACGCCGTCGTCTGACGCATCCGCGTTTTCTGGAGAAATACTGTCGTCTGCTGAATACGCAGGGGCAGATTCATTTCAAGACCGATTCGGAGACATTGTTCGAGTTCTCGATCAATTCCTTTGCCGATTACGGACTGCAGATGACCAATATCAGTCTGAATCTGCATCGCGATGGCATTAATGAAGAACATGTCATGACCGAATATGAATCCAAATTTATGGGTAAAGGGATGCGCATCCACCGCTGCGAAGTACTGGTAGGGCAGGATGCCCTGCAGGAATACCAGAAGTCCCGTCTGGACAAATATTGATCCGGTACCCTGTTCAATAGGAACAAACACAAATAAGGTCTTAACCTGAACTCAGGTTAAGACCTTATTATGTTCAACCATATCCATGATGCTGCGTGCGCATTCGGTAGGATTATAACGGTCGATCTGCTCCAGCTTGAGCTGGCGCTGCATTACCACAGCATCATAATCATTAATGAGCAGTTCCATCCACTGGGTAACCACATGGATCGAGGTGATCGGTTCACCCCAGCCCTGTTCGGTAAAGTAACGGGAATTCTGTTCTTCCTGCCCGGGCAGCGGATTGTAAAACAGCATCGGAATCGCTTTGGCCAATCCTTCCGTGCATGTCATCCCGCCCGGCTTGGTAATGAGCAGGTCCGACACTTCCATCAGTTTATCAATCTCTTTGGTATAGCGGATCAGATGGATATTTTCATGACCGAAGTTCAGGTCCCGCTGTGCCCGCTGATAGGCTTTATCGTTGCTGCCGAAGCAGAAAATAAATTGTACTCGGTCTGCGAAGCTGGTCAGATAAGCATTGACAGCATCATCGCTCATCATTCCCCAGCCGCCGCTCATAATCATCACAGTAGGCATATCCTTTAAGCCGAATCGCATCCGGATCTCCGCCTTGCTGGGATGTTCCCAGAAGTTCGGATGTACGGGAATGCCGGTGACTTTGATTTTGGAGAATGGTATTCCACGCATCATCAGCTTGGAACGTACTCCATCCGTGGAGACCAGATAGCGATCCACCTCCGGGATAATCCATGTTCCATGAGCATCGTAGTCCGTAATCACCATACACAGCGGAATCGGCATACCCAGACGTTTCAGCCGGGAAATAACCGCACCCGGGATCGGATGGGTACATACGATAATATCAGGTCGCAGCTGCCGGATCACATTCTGGGTATGCGTATAAAAAATACGATGAAGCGCCAGTGTTGCCAAACGGTTGATCGATTTTTTATATTGACTGCGATACATCATGCGTACAAGCTTTGGCTGCGAGACAACCGTTTTTTTATAGGCGGTGATAATGAGCGGCGCTACTTTGGGATTGAGGAAACTGCCGAGCTCCAGTACTCTGGTTTGTATATTCGGTGAGATTTTACGCAGGCTGCTGGATAGGGCATAAGCAGCTTGTGTATGTCCTGAACCAAAACCTTCCGACAAGAGCAGCACTCTGTATTTTGACACGTTCATTTCACCTTTTCTGCAAGGTATTCTCAATTAAGTAAATAAAGCCTTCCAGACCGTTTTTGAGCCGGTCTGTAATATAACTGTAACAATGTTACCGTACTGTTACAATAACCGCTTTACGGCCACAATGCAACTGTGCCAAAAGCAACCGACGATCCGATGAGCGCGCCTACCAGTACATCCGATGGATAGTGAAGCCCCAGATACATACGGGACACCGCTACAATCAATGCCAGCGGCAGAAGAAACGGGATAGTATGTGCATCAGCCAGCATGAACGGAACCGTTACCGAGAATACAGCTGTCGTATGTCCGGACGGAAAAGAGTGGTCCGTGAGCGGATTACGAAAAGTGATCGTCTCGGGTATGGCGAGATACGGGCGTATACGCGGATACAGTTTTTTGGCAATAGCGACAGGGATATGACTGACTGCCAATGCAACAGCAGCATGCAGACCAGCCTGATCCCAGGGAGCCGGTGCCAGCAGCCAAAGGGCCAGTGTAGCAATAATCGTAAAAGTGGCTCCACCCAGATTCGTCAAATAGTAAAAAAAGATGTTGAGGAACCGGTTATGAAGCCTTGTGTTAAACCATCTGAAAATATACTGCTCCATGGTTTGTAGACGTATAAGGAACTGACGCATGAGAGACCCCCGTATATATTGCCTTTGTAGGCTTAAATTAATCATATTTTTATTCTTTAACCATTTCAAGCATTATAACGTTAACTCAGGGTTAAATCATACATAATCTCCCTTAATTACTCTTACCCTCTAATCGGTTTACTCATTCATTTCGGACAAAGACAGATAATCAGGCCATTTACAGTTTGTGATTCAAGCGAAATTAATCGGTTTATAGATTGTCAGGCAACTTGTTGCCTGGTTCCATTTTCCAAATCGAACTGTAAAATTAAGGCTAAAGACGTGAAAAGTGAGAAAAACCAAGATATTATACCATAAAACGCTGATAGACCTCGCCTTGGAACCTTTTCGCCGTGTTTGTCGTCCTAATTATAGAGTTTTTCACAGCATACTGCATTTGATACCTTTGACAAATGAGCAAAAAGTGTGCAAAATCTTTATGTCTACATGTAAAAGTTTCATGAGGCTTACATCAGTTACTTGGAATTATGAAATTTGAGTCATTTATAAAACAGATATTCAAAAAATGAAGTGTTAGACAAAAGAGAAAACAGTCGTCAGGGTTTGAAGGGGTTTCATATGAAGGGGGTCACACATTCTCATGGGTAATATCTTGGATACAACATTTATAGTGCTGCAGATTCTGCTGGCACTGATCGCGGTCTATCAGTTCGGGTTCTCCCTGTTCGGGATTATCAAACGCAAAAGAAGACCGGAGCATGCTCCGCAAAAGTCTTTTGCGATTCTGGTAGCTGCGCATAACGAGGAAAAAGTTATTGGCGCATTGATGGAAAACCTGAAAGAAATGGATTATCCGGAAGAATTGTACGATGTGTTCGTTATCTGTGATAACTGTACAGATGACACAGCTGATATTGTACGCAGCCACGGCATGAACGCATGTGTACGCACAAATCCCAATCAGCGCGGTAAAGGGTATGCGATTGAGTGGATGCTGAACGAACTGTGGAGTATGCCTCGCCAGTACGACGGTATCGTGATGTTTGACGCGGACAATCTGGCTGCTTCGAACTTCCTCAAAGAAATGAACAATGACATGTGTGAAGGCGCACGTGTTATCCAGGGTTATATCGACACCAAGAACCCGGAAGATTCATGGATCACTGCAGCTTACGGCGTATCCTACTGGTACATCAACCGTCTGTGGCAGCTGTCCCGTCATAACCTGAATATGGCGAACTTCCTCGGTGGTACGGGTATGTGTTTTGAAAATGAACTGCTCAAGGAAATCGGCTGGGGTGCAACCAGTCTGGTAGAAGATCTGGAGTTCACCATGCGTTGTGCCGAAAAAGGCATCTATCCAAAATTCAGCTATGACGCCAAAGTATTTGACGAGAAGCCGCTGACATTCAAAGCTTCCTCCCGTCAGCGTCTGCGCTGGATGCAAGGTCACTTTACAGTGGCGCGCCGCTATTTCTTCCCGCTGCTGTGGAAAAGTATCAAGGAAGCCAACATTATCAAGTTTGACCTGGCGCTCTACAGCGTTAACGTCTACATCGTATTGATTACCTTCCTGATGACAGCGGCAGTATGGATCGATACAGCGATTCTGGGCGGTCCTCATATCGCATCTGTATATAACTACATGCCGATGTGGGTAGCCTTTGTAGCGATCTTCGCCAACGTAGTGACTTTTATCCTGGCAATGATTCTGGAGAAGGTCAAATCGTGGAAAGTGTACATGTATCTGCTGTTGTTCCCAATCTACGGATTGTCCTGGTGGCCGATTACGTTCTACGCATTCTTTACACAGAACAACAAACAGTGGAGCCATACCGAACATACACGTGTGGTACGGCTGGAAGAAGTACAGGGTAAACAAAGCTCTCTGTAAGCGAGAGTGCATCATATAACTAGTCCTCAACAGCCTGCATAATTTAATTGTGCAGGCTGTTGACTTGTATGGAAACCCATGCTATAATATTCAAGTGTGTTAACGAGAACGTTAATGAAAAGCAGAAGCTAGTCTTCTCACCTGACCGATCTGTTATCGGCTGGTTCATTGATCTGTAATTTATCGACAATGATTTGTCATGAATGTATACTGATCAAGGGATGCGGGTGATGAGACCTGCATCCCTTTTTATTTTGTAATAGTAGTGTCTATTATATCTTGGAGGTGGAAGGTTATTAGTAAAGAACATATGATCAATGACGAAATCCGGACAAAAGAAGTACGTCTGGTAGGTGCTGACGGTGAACAAATCGGAATTAA
Source organism: Paenibacillus wulumuqiensis (assembly GCF_000971965.1). Classification (GTDB taxonomy): domain Bacteria; phylum Bacillota; class Bacilli; order Paenibacillales; family Paenibacillaceae; genus Saccharibacillus; species Saccharibacillus wulumuqiensis. Next base: position 25,572 of record NZ_KQ040793.1, on the reverse strand, counting down.
GCCGACTCGCGAAGCATTGCAAATGGCGATCGATCTGAATCTGGATCTGGTTAACGTTGCTCCGCAAGCGAAGCCTCCGGTATGTCGGATTATGGACTACGGTAAGTTCCGCTACGAACAGCAGAAGAAAGAAAAAGAAGCGCGCAAAAATCAGAAGATTGTTGAACTGAAAGAAGTGCGTTTCCATGCGAATACGGAGGAGCATGATTACCAAACCAAACTCCGTAACGTGAACAAATTCTTGAATAATGGCGACAAGGTGAAATGCTCGGTCCGCTTCCGCGGTCGCGAGATTGCACATGCAAATATTGGACAAAGAGTCTTGGAACGCGTAAGAGATGAAGTTGCAGATATCTGTACTGTAGAGCGCCAGCCCAAACTGGAAGGCCGCAGCATGATTATGATCTTGGCGCCGAAAAATAACTAAGGGGGATATTCAAATGCCTAAAATGAAAACTCATAGCAGTTTAAAAGGACGCTTCAAAGTTACAGGAACTGGTAAAGTGAAACGTCACAAAGCTTTCAAAAACCACTTGCTTTCTCACAAATCCAAACGTCAAAAGCGCGTACTGGGAACTAGCCCGCTGATGGCAGCTGGCGACGTAAGACGTTTGAAACAAGGCTTAGCTAATCTTAAATAATTTAATTTTCCGGGAGGGTTATCAATATGGCACGAGTTAAAGGCGGATTCGTCACACGTCGTAAACACAAGAAATATCTGAAACTGGCAAAAGGTTACTTCGGTTCCAAACACCGTATTTTCAAAACAGCAAAAGAACAGGTTAACAAATCCCTGCTCTATGCTTACCGTGACCGTCGTCAAACAAAACGTAACTTCCGCAGACTGTGGATCGTACGTATCAATGCAGCAGCTCGTCTGAACGGACTGTCTTACAACAAAATGATGCACGGCCTGAAACTGGCTGGCGTTAACATCAACCGTAAGATGCTGGCAGACCTGGCAGTTAACGATGTAACTGCGTTCAACTCCCTGGCTACTGTAGCAAAAGAAAAAATCAACGCGTAATTTAATTTGCGCCCTATAAAAGGCTATCTATTTATCTATTCATTGGATAATGGATGGCCTTTTATTATGTACTAAATGATAAACGAAAGGGTACAGAGCAAATAGTCACTACCTATATACATAGAGAGGACCATTATAATGAAGCGAAAGCGCCACATGTTCATTGTATCTTCAGCCGCAGCCCTGCTGTTCATCACAGTCGCGAGCCTGAACAGTATAAAGCATCCTGTTACACAGCCTGTGCTCCCTGCAGCTGCCCTTTCAGCACAGTCTATTGATCAATCAGAGCATCACGAAAGCAGTAAAACGTCATTACATACAGAACAAATTTTGAATGAGATTAAAGTTATATTCAATGGACAAGCGCAGCAGGTGTTCACTGTAAATGCAAAGTCGAGCACAGGAACACAGAACCTCCAAATTCATATGAAGAATACAGGCACAAAATCATTTACATATTATCTGAATGATCCGACAGGAGAGCGATGTGCTGAAGTAACCATCGCTCCAGGCAAAAAGGTTACGACTCAATATACATGGATTGCACAGCAGGCCGGAGACTGGATGATTCGTATTTCCAATGCAGACGGCTCTCAAGGTGCAGTTGCTTATTCTATCGAAAATCAATTCTGACTTGCTGCTTACCAGACAGGGGCTTATCAAAAACAGGGTTTTGTCCGAAATAACAAGTGAAGGTGATATTGCGAATTTCCTTTTTATTTACAGTATTCCAGAGAGTGGATTCTGAAACGGAGCAGCAGCAGAAATGTGTTGCTGTCCGCAGGCAAATCACGTAAACTGTCTGAAGGGCATTACGCAGGTGCAGGCTTTTGGGTCTTTCCATCCAGGTTGTTCATGGATAATCTTAGCTGGATAAGAAGGCTATTATGCACTTAATTAGGGGATTGTTTATTTTGATTTTGCTGCTGAAAAGGTGATTTCTTATATATGGAATCAAACCGTCCATGAGGAAATAAAGATGTCAGGAATAATCGTCAATTTTATTCTTTTTACCCTAATAAAACGGATATATTGTAAAGTATGTGAAGGTTATATAACACATACCTAACATTAATTAGTAAAAAATTACAATATAAACCGCTTACATAGTTTAGAGGATAAATTAATTGACCATTTGTTATTAAAATAGTAGATTTTCCTATCACATGATTGTATAATCGGTTCAGTGACTATTAAATCTGCTCCGAAAGCGAACAAAATAATGTTATTTTCAGAAAATGTTCGTGTTTTCATGAGAGAGACAGAAACATAGTTGATACTTTTAAGGGGGAAAAAGATACATGAAGAAGGTCTATTCACTTTCGCTGATTATGGTACTGGCACTGTCGGTATTTCTGGCAGCATGCGGTAACAAGAGCGACAATGCAAGTGGCGGCAGCACATCTGAAGGCAAAGGTTCCAGCGACGTCAAAGTCGGTATGGTAACTGACGTAGGCGGCGTAAACGATAAATCCTTTAACCAATCTGCCTGGGAAGCTCTTGAAAAAGTACAATCCGCTGGCGGAGCAAGTGTAAAATACCTGCAAAGTAAATCGGACCAGGATTACATTCCTAACCTTAACCAGTTCGTCAAAGACGGCTATAGCCTGACTTGGGGTATTGGATTCAACCTTGCAGACGCAATCAAAACCGTTGCAGGACAAAACCCTGATGCCAAACTGGCAATCATTGATAGTGTAGTAGACGCTCCAAACGTTAAATCTGTAACATTCTCCGAAAATGAAGGTTCCTTCCTCGTAGGCGTTGTTGCCGGTAAAATGACAAAAACGAATAAAATCGGTTTTGTAGGCGGCGAGAAAAGCCCTCTGATCCAACGCTTCGAAGCTGGCTTCCAGGCTGGTATCAAAGCGGTTAACCCTAAAGCTGAATTTATTGCCAACTATGCCGGTGCATTTGACAAGCCGGATGTAGGTAAAGCAGCTGCGGCAACGATGTACAATGAAGGTGTGGACATTATCTTCCACGCTGCCGGTGCAACAGGCACAGGCGTATTTAACGAAGCAGCATCCCGCAAAAAATCCGGACAGCAAGTATGGGTTATTGGTGTAGATAAAGACCAATCCCTGGAGTTCGGTGATGAAGTAACTTTGACTTCCATGATCAAGCGTGTTGATACTGCAGTCGAGAAAGTATCCCAGGAAGTAATCGATGGTACTTTCAAAGGCGGCACAGAAACACTGGGTCTGAAAGATGACGGCGTAGGTATTGCGGATACATCCAGCAAAAACGTACCTGCTGACGTACTGAAACTGGTTGATGAGTACAAAGCAAAAATCATCGCTGGCGAAGTTAAAGTACCTGATACAGTGAAATAATTGTTACTGATCATATAGTATGAAAAACAAGGCTGGTTAATAACTAGCCTTGTTGTTACGTCTACAGGTAATTTTGAGGGAAACAGCAAGTGCCGGGTAATACATGAACTATTAATTTGCTTATAAGGGTGATCTAATGGATACAGCAACCCCTGTTGTAGAGTTAAAACAAATAACAAAGCGTTTTCCGGGTATCGTAGCCAATGACTCGATCAGTCTGAAGCTGCATAAAGGCGAGATTCATGCTCTCCTCGGTGAGAATGGTGCCGGCAAATCAACGCTTATGAATATCGTTTTCGGGTTGTATCAGCCGGATGAAGGCAGCATTGAAGTGAACGGCAAGTCGGTTGTCATCGATGGCCCCAACAAAGCAATTGAGCTGGGCATCGGTATGGTCCACCAGCATTTTAAGCTCGTTCAGCCATTTACCGTTACGGAGAACATTATTCTGGGTTCCGAACCGAGAAAAGGTGCCCGAATCAATTATAGAAAAGCAACTGAGGAGATCCGCAAGCTGTCCGAACAGTACGGTCTGCGTGTAGATCCAAATGCCAAGATTCATGATATTTCGGTCGGTATGCAGCAGCGTGTAGAGATCCTGAAGACACTGTACCGCGGCGCTGACATTCTGATCTTTGACGAGCCGACAGCTGTACTGACACCGCAGGAAATCTCCGAGCTGATGGAGATTATGCAGCGTCTGATTCAGGAAGGCAAATCCATTATCCTGATTACTCATAAACTCAAAGAGATTATGCAAATTGCGGATACGGTAACGATCATTCGTCGTGGTAAAGTCATCGATACGGTCAAAAAGACAGAGACCACTCCACAGGAACTAGCCGAGAAAATGGTTGGCCGCAACGTCAGTTTCAAAGTGGACAAAAAAGCTGCCGAGCCTGGTGAAGTCGTTATGCAAATGCAAAATATCCTTTCCAAAAACAAGGATGGCATGGCTGTACTGAACAATCTGAATCTGCAGGTGAGAGCCGGAGAGATTCTGGGTATCGCTGGCGTAGACGGCAACGGACAGACTGAGCTGATCGAGGCGCTGACCGGTCTTAGACATGTAGAGGGTGGCAAGGTGACCTTGCATGGCAAAGACATCACCAACCTGACTCCGCGTAAAGTCACTGAATCCGGCGTAGCTCATATTCCGGAAGACCGTCACAAGCACGGTCTCGTACTGGACTTCTCGGTCAGTGAGAATATGGTACTGGAAACGTACTACAAAGCACCGTATAACAAAAACGGATTTTTGCAATATGATGAAGTCGACAAAAAGGCTACCCGTCTGGTCGAAGCTTTTGACGTGCGTACGCCAAGCATCCATACAATGGCGCGTTCACTCTCCGGTGGTAACCAGCAGAAGGCGATTATCGCTCGTGAGATCGACAAGAATCCGGAACTGCTCGTAGCGGCACAGCCGACACGCGGTCTGGATGTGGGTGCGATTGAATTTGTACAGAAGCAGCTGATTGCCCAGCGTGACCAGGGCAAAGCGGTTCTGCTGATTTCCTTTGAACTGGATGAAATCATGAATGTATCTGACCGGATTGCGGTTATCTATGAAGGACAAATTGTGGGTGAAGTGCTGCCGGAACAAACCAATGATCAGGAATTGGGCTTAATGATGGCGGGAAGCACCGTAAAGAGAGGTGCAGCGCATGAGTAAACTAATGAAGATATTTACCGGGGATTCGTTCATTCTGTCTCTGGTGGCCATTATTATGGGTCTGATTCTCGGCGCACTCGTTATGCTGATTGGCGGCTATGATCCGTTTGAAGCCTACAGTGCACTGATTACCCGTGTATACGGAGACTCGTATAACTTTGGTGAAGCGATCCGTGAGATGACACCGCTCATTATGACAGGTCTGGCATTTGCTTTTGCGGCACGTACCGGTCTGTTCAATATCGGTGGTGAAGGACAGTTCTTGATCGGGATGACGGCAGCTTCCATCGTCGGTATCCATGTGCAAGGACTGCCTGTATACATCCATGCTCCGCTGGCTGTTATTGCGGGTGCGGTATTTGGTGGATTGTGGGCAGCGATTGCCGGCTATCTCAAAGCTGCACGAGGCGTGAACGAGGTTATATCCTGTATTATGCTGAACTGGATCGGTCTATACCTGTCCAATATGATTATTAACAACTTTGCACTGCTGGAAGGCGAGAACCGTTCGGTGAATATTCAGCCAACAGCTTCTATCGCGATCGGCTGGTTGTCCGAGATGATGGGCAACGCGCGTGTACACTGGGGAACCGTGATTGCGCTGCTTGCTGCGGTATTCTTCTATATCTTTATGTGGAAAACCAAGCAGGGTTATGAGCTGCGTGCGGTAGGTTTTAACCAGGATGCTTCCAAATACGCAGGTATGAACGTTAATCGCAATGTAGTCAAAGCGATGTTCATCAGTGGTGCGTTTGCCGGTCTGGGCGGCGCGTTTACAGTACTCGGGGTATTCGGTTACCAGTCGGTTATGGCGAGTTCACCGGGAACCGGGTTTGACGGTATCGCGGTAGCCTTGATCGGGATGAATAATCCGTTTGGTATTATCCTTGGTTCCATTCTGTTCGGTACGCTGACCTACGGTTCGGCAGGTATGAGCTTCAGCGCGGATGTACCGCCTGAGATCGTACGTATCGTTATCGGTGCCATTATATTCTTTATCGCTGCACAGGGTATTGTGCGCTGGGTACTGAAGCCGTTCTATGCCAAGCGTAAGAAAGAGAAGGTGTTGTAAATGGACGTATTAACAATTATCGGGCAGCTCATTAATACGACGCTTGTATTTGCTACAGCTCTGATATTCACTTCCCTTGGCGGCATTTTCTCGGAAAAATCCGGTGTGACGAACCTGGGACTGGAAGGTCTGATGGTCTTTGGCGCTTTTGCAGCCGGTGTTGTAGGTCACTATGCACAGGATGCGGGCATGGATGCATTCTCGGCGGCAACGATGGGCCTGCTGGCTGCGATTGTAATGGGAACGATTGTATCGCTCATTCATGCACTGGCTTCGATTACTTTCAAAGCCGATCAGGTCATCAGCGGTATTGTAATCAACTTCCTGGCAGCAGGAAGTACGCTTTATATGGTTAAACTGCTGTTTGAGGGTGCGGGTGAGACGGAACTGATCGCCGGTTACAGCCGTATCGCTATTCCTTATCTGAGCGAGATTCCGCTGCTGGGTGATGCGATCTTCAATGCATATCCAACCACGTATCTGGCGATTATCCTTGTTTTTGTATCTTTCTATGTATTGTACAAAACGCCGTTTGGTCTGCGCCTACGTTCCGTCGGGGAACATCCGAGTGCAGCCGATACGGTAGGTATCAAAGTAAACCGGATGCGTTATATCGGCGTTATGCTGAGTGGTGCACTGGCAGGAATTGGCGGCGCGACCATTACGCTGACCACTACCGGTACCTTCTCGCATAATACGATCTCCGGCCAGGGTTATATCGCGATCGCAGCGATGATCTTTGGTAAATGGAATCCAATTGGTGCTTTTGGTGCAGCCGTGTTCTTCGGTCTGGCACAAGCCGTGCGTAACTATGTACAGCTGTTTGCCTGGACACAGAGCATTCCGCCTGAAGTCATCTACATGCTTCCTTATGTACTGACCATTATCGTACTGGTTGCAGCTGTGGGACGCTCCAGCGCACCTTCAGCATTGGGGCAGCCGTACGATCCAAGCAAGCGATAGACAGACAGTGAATTGTACGATCCTGTCTGTCTAAAAGAGCCCGGTATGCCGTCTGTCAGACAGTACATGCTGCATACTGGCTCTTATATACAAAAAAGCCGGAATTCGATGTATCGGATTCCGGCTTTTTTGTATATAAAATTTGCAGGGCGAAGCAGCATGAATTTTCCTGAGTAAACATAAAAACAGGTAGTGAGGAATCATCTGCAAAGCAGTATTCTTTTGTAAAAAGGATTATAAAATGTTAATTTTAAAATTAAAGCATGTGTGAATTATATACAAAATGCCATACAGAATTATAGCGAATGATTGTGCACCGAGCACAAATGGGAAAATGGTTATGTAAACGATGGATTAAAATAACATAGTATAATCCCTTGATACAAAAGGTTTTTTCGACCATTGGATAAATATAGCAGTTTGAGAATGTCAAAACGATTGTTCAAAAAGACAAAAAAATTAGTGTTGACTCTGTCTGGAATGAGTCATATAATATTCCTAAATTAGCGGCCGACACAACAACCTAGTTGTTACGGTCCGGATGAGAATACCAATTATCGGCTATGAAGAGGACGAAGTTTTAGGGGCTATTTTGTCCAGAGAGTGAAGCATTCGCTGCAAGCTTCATCAAAAACCCTTAGATACGAGCTCACCTTGGAGCCATTTTCCTGAAAGGCATCGATTCTGATGATTATTAGGGAAAATCGTACAGTCTACGTTACAGACTACAGGTAAGATGCACAAGCACATTACCTGGCGAGGTGTACATTGCCGTGAGGCTGTACACGAATATGGGTGGTACCACGGAAGCGATAGCCTTTCGTCCCTCTACAGAACACTTTTCTGTGTGAGGCGACGAAAGGCTTTTTTTGATACCTTGTTCGTCTCAGCTGCCAGCCTGATACGTAATCAGAATGCATCCGGATTGGGATGCAGCGGCTTTGTATATGCTGTTTGTGTGAGATTGATGTAAATTTTGGGAGGAGGAATACTGATGAGCGCGCAAATACCCAATGTGCAATCGACAGATGAATTACGAGAGAAATGGATGAAACCTGAAGTCATTACAGGTTCGGAAATGCTGCTGCGCAGTCTGCTGCTGGAAGGTGTGGAATGTGTATTCGGATATCCGGGTGGAGCGGTGTTGTACATTTACGATGCTATGCACGGATTCGATGATTTCAAGCATTTGTTAACAAGGCACGAGCAGGGAGCGATTCACGCAGCTGATGGTTATGCCCGTGCCAGCGGCAAAGTCGGCGTCTGTATCGCAACATCCGGTCCGGGGGCAACCAACCTGGTCACCGGAATCGCGACAGCTTATATGGATTCCGTACCCCTCGTTGTAATTACAGGTAATGTGGCGACAACGCTGATCGGAACCGATGCTTTTCAGGAAGCGGACATTACCGGGATTACAATGCCAATCACCAAACACAGTTACCTCGTTCGTGATGTGGAAGATCTGCCGAGAATTATTCATGAGGCGTTTCACATTGCCAATACAGGACGCAAAGGCCCGGTGCTGATCGATATTCCAAAAGATGTATCGGCAGCCAAATCGTTATTCAAACCACATACCGAACCGGTGATGATGCGCGGGTACAACCCGAGAGTGATGCCGAACAAGCTGCAGCTGGACAAATTGCATCAGGCGATTGCCGAAGCCAAGCGTCCGCTGATTCTGGCAGGCGGCGGTGTAGTCTACTCCGGTGGACATGAAGAACTGCTAAAGTTCGTTGAGACGACAGGTATTCCGATTACGACGACACTGCTCGGACTGGGCGGTTTCCCAAGCGGGCACGATCTGTGGATCGGGATGCCGGGAATGCATGGTACCTATGCAGCCAACAATGCGATTCAGCAGTCCGATCTGCTGATCAGCATCGGAGCACGGTTCGATGACCGGGTAACCGGCAAGCTGGACGGATTTGCCCCGCATGCCCGGATCGCCCATATCGATATCGACCCGGCTGAAATCGGCAAAAACGTCAAGACAGACATTCCGATCGTCGGCGATGTGAAGACCGTACTGGAGATGCTCAATATCGAAGCCGGTCATTCCAGCTATGCCGATGAATGGCGCACCCTGATCGCCGGCTGGAAAAAGGAGAAGCCTTTCCGTTATGACGATTCCGACGAAGTGCTCAAACCGCAGTGGGTTGTGGAAATGCTCAATGATACAACTCGCGGAGAAGCGATTGTAACGACAGACGTGGGGCAGCATCAGATGTGGGCAGCCCAGTATTACCGGTTTAACAAGCCGCGCTCCTGGGTGACCTCGGGTGGACTCGGTACAATGGGCTTTGGATTCCCATCGGCAATTGGTGCCCAGATGGCCAACCCGGACCGACTCGTTATTTCCATCAACGGAGATGGTGGTATGCAGATGTGTGCACAGGAACTGGCGATCTGCGCCATTAATAACATCCCGGTCAAAGTTGTCGTTATGAACAATCAGGTGCTTGGCATGGTCAGACAGTGGCAGGAACTGATCTACGATAACCGTTACAGTCATATCGACCTCTCCGGCAGTCCGGACTTTGTCAAACTGGCTGAAGCTTATGGAGTCAAGGGACTGCGGGCGACGAATAAGGAAGAAGCGGCCGCCGCATGGCAGGAAGCGATGGATACACCGGGTCCTGTCTTGGTGGAATTCGTAGTCAACAAGCATGAAAATGTGTATCCGATGGTTCCGCAGGGAGCTACCATTGATCAAATGTTAATGGGGGATAAAGAATGATACCGACAACGCTGAAACATACCATCGCCGTATTAGTGAATGACCAGCCCGGCGTGCTGCAAAGAGTCTCCGGACTCTTTGGCCGCCGCGGATTCAATATCGAGAGCATTACCGTCGGTCAATCGGAAGAAGCAGGATTGTCCCGGATGGTCATTGTAACAACCGGGGACGAGAACACGCTGGAGCAGGTCGAAAAGCAGCTTTACAAAATCATCGACGTCATCAAGGTAATTGACCTTAGTTCCCGTCCGATGGTTGCACGTGAACTGGCGCTGATCAAAGTCAAGGCAGAGCCGGCAGAGCGTCCCGAAATTATGGGTGTTATCGAGACATTCCGCGCTGCGGTTGTCGATATTGGACCCAGCAGTCTCATCGTACAGGTCGTTGGCGATACCGAGAAAATTGATGCCATGGTGGAACTGCTCAAGCCTTACGGCATCCGCGAACTTTCCCGCACAGGCGCGACAGCGATGATACGCGGTAACGTATAAAAACATAGTCATGCCCGCTGACAAGAGCGGGGATTTGAGAAGAACATAGCGTACTGAAAAGTTGGCAAGGCTGCAGCAGCAGGCATGACAGACAGAGTATCCTCACAAGGCTGTATGGATGAATAGGGTAATGCCGGACCAACAGACGAAGTCTAATCGTTCTTTTGAAATACCCGCTCTTCTCAGAGGGTTGAAATAACCATCGGCAGCGCCGGTACTACGCTTCATACATTAAAGGAGGAAGAAAAAATGGCAGTAACTACTTATTACGAAAATGATGCAGATTTGAACGTATTGAAAGGTAAAACAATCGCAGTAATCGGTTATGGCAGCCAGGGACATGCACATGCACAAAACCTGCGCGACAGCGGTTTGTCTGTTGTGATCGGTCTGCGTGAAGGCAAATCGTTCGACAAGGCCAAAAACGATGGTTTTGAAGTGTTGTCTGTAGCTGAAGCGACCAAAAAAGCGGATATCGTACAAATCCTGATGCCGGATGAGACACAGGCCAGCGTATACAACAGCGAAATCGCGCCAAACCTCAAAGAAACCGCTGCATTGATGTTCGCTCATGGTTTCAACGTTCATTTCGGTCAAATCGTTGCTCCTAAAAATGATGTACTGCTCGTTGCTCCCAAATCTCCTGGTCACATGGTGCGTCGTACATATGAAGAAGGATTTGGCGTACCCGGCCTGATCGCGATTCATCAGGATGCTACCGGCAACGCCAAAGAAATCGGTCTGGCGTATGCCAAAGGGATCGGTTGTACACGTGCCGGGGTTATCGAGACTTCCTTCCGTGAAGAAACCGAAACGGATCTGTTCGGTGAGCAGGCTGTACTTTGCGGTGGTGTGAGTGCGCTGGTTAAAGCAGGCTTTGAGACACTGACCGAAGCAGGTTATGCACCGGAGATGGCTTACTTTGAATGTCTGCATGAGCTGAAGCTGATCGTTGACCTGATGTATGAAGGTGGTCTGGCGACGATGCGTGATTCTATCAGTAACACTGCGGAGTATGGTGACTATGTAACTGGTCCTCGTATCGTTACCGAAGAGACCAAAAAAGCAATGAAAGAAGTACTGACCGATATCCAGCAGGGCAAATTCGCACGCGACTTTATCTTGGAAAATCAATCCGGTCGTGCCTTCCTGACGGCAACACGCCGCAACGAAGCCGAGCATCCACTGGAAGTGGTGGGTTCACAGCTGCGTGATATGATGCATTGGATTAAAAAATAAGATTTGAAAGTTTGAGTTGGGGGAGGTCGGGTTGAGATACGGGCGCTCCGGGAAAAGATTGTTCGGTCGATCGCTGTTAAGATCTGATTTTTTGAACGACTGCTTCAGCAGTCAAAATCAGATCTTAAAGGCGAACGCTTCGCTTCTTTCGAACCATTCTTTTCCCTCCGCTGGCACGTATCCAACCTGCCTGCCGCAAATCAATTTAAAATCTTGTTTTTTAAGGTTAGGGTAGGGAAGTAGAGAGGAAGGCAGTTGGGAGGTAAGTAAGGTATATTCATTACTTGGGGAATATAGAATTATTTTTTTACCTATAAAAACAAGGAGGTGCGATAATGCGTAAAGTTTATATTTTTGATACTACGCTGAGAGATGGGGAACAATCGCCAGGGGTTAATTTGAATACTCGTGAGAAAGTGGAGATTGCTCATCAGCTTGAGCGTTTGGGTGTCGATCGTATTGAAGCCGGTTTTCCTGCGGCATCGCCTGGAGACTTGGCAGCGGTTAATGCTGTGGCACGTGCAGTGAAGAATGCGAGTGTTATTGGACTGTCGCGTTCCAGAGAGCAAGATATCGATGCGGTACGCGAGGCGCTGAAGGGGGCGCAAGATCCGTGCCTACATCTGTTCCTGGCGACTTCACCGATTCACCGCCAGTATAAATTGCGCATGGAAAAAGAGCAGGTCAAGGATACGGCACGTTCGGCGATCCGTTATGCGCGCAAATATTTTGATAAAGTGGAGTTCTCGCTCGAAGATGCCGGACGCACCGAGCTGGAGTTTGTCGCTGAGATGACGAAAATGGCGATTGAAGAAGGCGCTTACGTCGTCAATCTGCCGGATACAGTCGGTTACCTGTCTCCTTATGAATACGGCAATATTTTCAAATATGTCAAAGAAAATGTACCCGGTGTGGAAAAGGTACAGCTGAGCGCACACTGTCATGATGACCTGGGGATGGCGACAGCCAATGCGCTGGCCGCGATCTTGAACGGGGCGGATCAGATTGAAGGTACGATCAACGGGATCGGCGAACGCGCCGGTAATACAGCGCTGGAAGAAGTGGCTCTGGCTCTGGAAACGAGACAGGACTTTTACCAGGCGAAGACGTCCTTTACCCTGTCCGAGATTGCCCGTACGAGCCGTCTCGTCAGCAAGCTGACCGGTATGGTTGTGCCGGGCAACAAGGCGATTGTTGGTGCAAATGCGTTTGCGCATGAATCGGGAATTCACCAGGATGGTATGCTCAAGGAGAAATCCACGTATGAGATCATGACGCCGGAGACGATCGGGTTCAAAGAGAGCAAACTGGTTATGGGCAAGCATTCCGGCCGCCATGCGTTCCGGGAGCACCTGATCGAACTGGGCTTCGAACTGGATGAGGATGCGATTAATACCGCTTTTGCCAAGTTCAAAATCCTGGCGGACAAAAAGAAAGAAATTACCGAGGATGATCTGTTTGCACTGCTGGAAGAGCGTCTGGCCGATGCGCCGGAATTCTTCCAGCTGGATTCCCTGTTTGTGTCCTTTGACAGTGAATCGGTACCGGTTGCCAAAGTACGCCTGACGACAGCCGACGGCGAAGTGCGTCACGAAGAGTCCAGCGGCAATGGTGCAGTGGATTCGATCTACAACGCGATCGATAAGGCCTCCCAGGAAGATGTAACACTGGCGGACTACTCGATCAAAGCGGTTACCCAGGGCAAGGATGCACTTGGTGAAGTGCATGTTGCATTAACCCAGGAAGGCATCACTGCCCAAGGACGCGGCGTTAGCACGGATATTCTGGAAGCGAGTGCCCGCGCCTATGTGGATTCGCTGAACCGTCTGGTCGAGAAGCGCAAAACCTATGGCAGACGTGATAACATCAGTATGATCTGATAGTGAATCTGTAATATTTGGAATGAAAATATAAGTGAAGTATATATGCGATCCCCTCAGGGTGGAACAGCGGTAAATGATTCTGTTTATGGAATCAGCTGCTGGTTCTCTGAGGGGATTTTTGCGATACTTGGTTGAGGTTGAGGTTGAGGTTGAGGTTGAGGTTGAGGTTGAGGTTGAGGTTGAGGTTGAAGCACAAGCACAAGCTAATTATTTATATGAACTAAATGAAAATCGAAGTTGTGAAAATGCCTGATTTTTTACCTTTATAGATGAACCCTTAAAAAAAGCTGGCTGTTCGATCAAGTACTTAGTCAGTCTTTAAGGGCCACATTGATAAGGGAGGAATTACTAATGAGAGACAGTGGACGTGATTTGACGATTGAAGCAGTGGATACGACAGGTGTAGCACAGTATGATATCGCTTCGGCGACCCGGGGTGGTACACGCCGACTAATGGTCAGCGACAACCCGGAGACACTGAGCGAGACGACTTTTCCGGTACGCCAGGGGACACTATGGCATGACGTGGTGCGCAGCAGCAGTAGCACAATCACTCACCGGGTATTCGGATGGCATTATAATGTGCTGACAACGCCGGTCAAAGTAGGGATTACCGTGGAGAACCGGGCCAATCATGGCGCGCTTCGCATCGAAGATGTCACTCGCGAGTATCGTATCGGTGGTGACGAAGTCAACTGGATCACGGATATTGGTGGCAGCATTTCCCGGGCAATTCTGGCAGATACGACAGATGATCGTACACCCAACACTGCACTGATCAAGCAGCAGCAGTCCGGATTGATTGAGGAATTTATTATTCCGCCAGGCAAGCTGCTCGGTTTTACGTACGACTTTACCGTGAAAAGTACAGACAGCGGAGAGATTCTGTATACCGTACGGACAGCCGCTTCCCGTGATACCGCTTATGACCTTACTTTGATCAAAGACGCTCCGCTGCCGCCGGCTCCACAGGCACATCCACGCGGCAACTGGACGTTCTCGGAGACCAATGCAGTCACTCCAACCTATACGGTTGGCAGCAGCCGTGTCATCTATCCCACAGCTGCCAAAGTGAAAAAAGACGGCTCGCTGCCAGCGGATCAGCTGTTCACTGCTGCAGCCAGCGAGCTGCCGGAACTGTCGCTGGATAACCGGGCACAGTTCGGCGCAATCTACAATGTCACCGTACCGGTGCACAACCCGGGTACTCAGAAGCGGACCGTTCAGATCTCGCTCAACCCGCGCGGCGGAAGCTATGGTGGTGCGGTGCGTGTCAATGATACCGTGTATGGAGTGCCGCTCATGCGTACCAACAAGCAAAAAGCGCCGGTCTATGTAGCAAGCGTACCGCCCGGCAACAGCAAATACACGTTCAGCCTGATGATCGCCGGTGCGTCTTCGACGCCGCTTGGCATTCTGGTGGAGACGCTGTAATCGGCTTGCAGCGATCATTTGCTGGTAATCAAAAGAAAGCATAAATATGGATACAAGGCAAAAGCCCCTGTGGATGTGATTCATCCGCAGGGGCTTTGCTGATCATATATTCGGTATTGGTATCGTGCATTTACCAGGCGTAAGCCTTTGGAGCGGCGCCGCCAGGACCGGGGAAAATCTCATCCAGACGCTTCATGGTGGATTCATCCAGCTTCACATCCAGTATACGCAGTGAACTCTCAAACTGCTCGGATGTACGAGGCCCGATAATCGGTGCAGTTACCGAAGGATTCGCCAGTACCCAGGCCAGAGCGACCACATCCTGCGGCTCACCCAGTTCTTCACAAAGAGAAGCGAACTGTTCCAGCTGCTGCTTATGCTTTTCTACGCGTTCGGCATTGCCGCCGCTGCGGGAACCTTCGATTTTCTTGAGGGCATTGCGTCCGAGCAGTCCGCCATCCAGCGGGCTCCATGGAATAACGCCCAGTCCCAGTTCTTTGGAAGCAGGCAGTACTTCCAGTTCCGGCTCACGGCAGAGCAGGCTGTATTTATGCTGTTCGGAGACGAGACCGAGGAAATGGCGCTTCTCCGCTTCCTTCTGGGCAATCGCAATATGCCAGGCGGCAAAGTTGCTGGAGCCGACATAACCGATCTTGCCCTGCTGAACCGCTACTTCAAAAGCACCCCACAGTTCATCCCAGCTGATTCGTGAATCTTCATGGTGCATCTGGTACAATTCCACATGATCCGTCTGCAGGCGCTTAAGCGAGCCTTCCAGATGGCGGCGGATTTTATAGGCGGACAGTCCACCTTCATCATTGGGACCATCGGTCTCATCATGCATTTTCCCATATACTTTGGTTGCCAGTACGACTTTCTCCCGGCGCCCTCCGCCCTGTTTGAACCAGCGTCCGATAATTTCTTCGGTAGCGCCAACTCCTACTTTGAATCCGTATACATTTGCAGTATCAAAAAAGTTGAGACCTGCATCCAGAGCAGCGTCCATAATGCGGAAAGATTCTTTCTCGTCGGTAACCGGTCCGAAGTTCATTGTGCCCAAACAGATCCGGCTGACTTTCAAGCCTGACTTGCCAAGATATGAATATTCCATTATCGTCCACTCCTTTGATTGGTTGGATACGATGATCCAACAAGGTTTCGGTAATATTCTATTCCTCTTGGACAGCAAGTTCAAATCCGGTTAACCAATATATGGTATTAATGACTATGACTATATCGGATATAACAATAACGAACTTCGTAAAATGTATAATGGTTCATTTGGCAAGGGAGATAGAGGAAGGGTATAAAAAATGAATAACGTTTTAGAGTGAAAATAGAAAGCAGAAGAATGAGTTTGTAAGGTGCAAAAAGCATACGGTATTTCATTTAATGATACATCAATCTCTACGATGATCATCCGCAGTATGTGGATTACGATAATACTGTAATTCTTGTAATAATCCATATAAAGCTAACCACTATGTATATATTTAGGAGTATTATTCACCCCGGGTCAGTTCTTGACCAATTATTCTAAGTATTCTCCGCTCTATAGGTTATGCCTATCAGCGTCATAGTTTGTATATCTTGGCGCATACCTGACATGTGTGTTAAAACTGAATATAAGTAATTCGTGAATAAGAGCGACCCGTTTTCCAACTATCAAGCAGATGCGGATCAACCGCTGAACAAAGGAGAGTCATATATATGGCAGACGTCAAAAAAATCGCAGTCATCGCCGGTGATGGGATCGGACCGGAAGTTGTAGCCGAAGCGGAAAAAGTGCTGAGAAAAACCGAAGAGGTATTCGGATATTCCTTTGAGACCGAGCATGCCCTGTTCGGCGGAATCGCTATTGATGAAAAGGGTACACCACTGCCTGAAGATACGCTGCGCATTTGCAAAAGTGCGGATGCCGTACTGCTGGGGGCTGTAGGCGGACCGAAATGGGATGACAATCCCAAAGAGCTGCGTCCCGAGACCGGACTGCTCGGTATTCGCAAGGAACTGGGATTGTTCTCCAATCTTCGCCCGGCAGTTGTATTCGACTGCCTCAAGGAAGCGTCCACACTCAAGCCGGAAGTGCTGGAAGGCACAGACCTGATGGTGGTACGGGAGCTGACCGGGGGCATTTACTTCGGGGAGAAGCTGAGAAGACAGGGAGCCCACGGAGAAGAAGCGGTAGATACCTGTGTGTACAATGTAACCGAGATCGAACGTATTGCCAGACAGGCATTCGAGATTGCCCAGGGACGCCGCAAAAAGCTGGCTTCTGTCGACAAAGCCAACGTACTGGAGACTTCCCGTCTATGGCGTGAGATGGTTAACCGCATTGCTCCGGAGTATCCGGATGTGGAGCTGGAGCATGTGCTGGTCGACAACTGCGCGATGCAGCTGCTGCGCCGCCCTTCCAGCTTTGACGTGATCGTTACCGAGAATATGTTCGGAGACATTCTGAGCGATGAAGCGGCGATGCTGACCGGTTCGATCGGCATGCTGGCTTCGGCTTCACTCGGTGAAGGAAGCTTTGGATTGTATGAGCCGGTTCACGGTTCGGCGCCGGATATTGCAGGACAGGGTCTGGCGAATCCGATCGCTACCATTTTGTCGCTGGCATTGATGTTCCGTACTACTTTTGGATACAGTGAAGCGGCAGATGCGATCGAAGCAGCGGTAGCCGGAGTGCTGGACGAAGGTCATCGTACAGCGGATATCGCTGTCGACAAGAGCAAGGCACTGTCCACCACGCAAATGGGCGACCTGATCGTGGCAGCCATCCGCAAAGCCTGATTGCTGTGCTGCCCGAGCCCTTCGTAGACTGCGAATATTGCAGCCGGACAGCCGGTGCCGGTCAATAATCTGGCAGCACCGGAATACGGTTAACAAGCTGATTTGTGCCTGTTTTCACCTGCGTAAATTAACCCCTTTATCTCCGTATTTTACGAATAAAGGGGTTTTGTCTTATCCGGAAAAGGTGTAAAATGGAGATAAGCTGGTTAATAATCTTTCACAAACATGGATTTAACATTGATGCGAAGTCGCTTTTTACGATTATAGAATCATGTCTGGAGGGAGAACTACGATGAGCTTTTGCTGTGGCGGCAGTATGATTGGAACGAAAGGGACCCTCAAACATTTTCGAACCCAGGTTCACAATGTTCCTCTGCTGGTGTGCCCGGTGTGTGAGCGTATCGAAGTGCATTACAAAGTCGAGAATGAGTACGAGATTCTCGCGGAATATGCACATGATGACGGTACACCGGAGATCGATTTCCAGGATTATGTGATGGAAGACGATGACACCATGTTCGAGAACTGCGTGAATGTGGAAGAGGATGACCCTGTAGATATGGTACAGCGGCAGATCGACATGAGTCTGGACCTGCTGGCGGTAGCCAAGGAAATCAAGGATGAAAAATGGGAACGTGATTTGAAAAGACGTCTTGCCGTAATGAGTATGCGTCGTTCGCGTCTTCAGCATAAATAATAGAAGAGAGCTCAGTGTACGGTGATATCCACTATCTGCGTACAACTCTCTACCAAAAAGAGCAGCCTTTGACCGGCTGCTCTTTTTCATTTGCACCGGTATCGTTGTATGATAGGGAAGTGTGTGATTTACATAAGAAGGGATGAAGCCTCATGATACCGATCAACCAGGTACAACGTATCACTGAACGTCTGCAGGAAGAGATAGGCAGGAAAATCGTAGGCAAGCAGCATGAAATTCAGCTGCTGCTGACCGCCCTGTTCGCATCGGGTCATGTGCTGATGGAGGACGTGCCGGGGACCGGCAAGACGATGCTTGCCAAGACACTGGCTGCATCAATGAACTGCCGCTTTCAGCGTGTCCAGTTTACACCCGATCTGCTGCCGTCGGATCTGACCGGCGGAAACTTTTATAATCAAAAAGAATCCGAATTCATGTTCCGTCCGGGGCCTTTATTTGCCCATATCGTACTGGCGGATGAGATTAATCGGGCCACACCCCGTACCCAGTCCAGTCTGTTGGAATGTATGGAAGAGAAGCAGATCAGCATCGACGGTACCAGTATGAAGCTCGAAGATCCATTTATGGTGATCGCCACCCAGAATCCGGTGGATAACCAGGGCACCTTCCCGCTGCCGGAAGCGCAGATGGACCGTTTCATGCTGAAGCTCTCGCTCGGTTACCCTTCCTCTGGTGAAGGCGTAGAGATTCTGAGACGGTCGCTGGATAGGGCGGACGCCAAACTGGAATTTGCCCATACTGCCGATCCCAATGTTCAAAACAATACATCCAGCAGTACAGATGCACAGGTAACGAGGGAGCAGATTATCGAGACCCGAAATATATGCCGTCAGGTCAGAGTGCATGAAGATCTGCTGGATTACATGGTCCGAATCGCTGAAGCTACGCGTGAACATCCCGAGACAGCTCTCGGTGCCAGCCCGCGCGCCACCCAGGCACTGCTGCACGCAGCGCAGGCTTTTGCAGCTATTCAAGGGCGAGACTACGTGCTGCCGGATGATATCCGTACACTGGCACCGCCAGTGCTCGCTCACCGGCTGGTCTTCCGCAGCAGGCATCATAATGGACCAGAGCAGGCCCGGCAGCTCATTCAGTCGATTCTGGAGACGGAGCCGGTGCCGACAGAGAATGGTATAGAAAGCAGTGTGAAATAAATGGAACTGTTCTGGCTCATGTTGGTCGCTGCCGTCATGATTGTGATTCAGGCGCTGGTATTTGGCAGACGTTCTCTTGCACCGATTCATTATGAACGCAAGCTTTCCCGTAACCGCTGTCATGTTGGTGAGCCGGTCGAGATGATTGAAATACTGGAAAATGGACGCGCGCTGCCGCTGCCCTGGCTGCGCCTGGAAGCGATGCTGCCGATGGCATTTCAATTTGCCGGGACGACTGATACGGTTATCAGCGAAGGGACGGTATATCAGAACCACAACAGCCTGTTCAGTCTGGGACGGCGTACCCGTATTGTGCGGCGCCACTATATGGTCTGCAGGCAGCGCGGCAGTTTCCGCATGGAGAGCGCACTCATGACGACGGGAGATTTGTTTGGACTGGCCCGGGTCAGCCGTCCGGTGCAGGTGCGGATGCAGATGATGGTGTATCCTGCCTATATACCGCTGGACCATATGCCGGAAGCTTACCGGAGCTGGCAGGGAGAAATCGAGACCCGTCGCTGGATTAATGAAGATCCTTTCCTGATTACAGGGGTGCGCGAATACCGCAGCGGTGATCCGATGAATCAGGTGCACTGGCGGGCGACCGCACGCACTGGTCAGCTGCAGGTGTTCCAGCATGGGTACAGCGCCGATCCGGAAGTGATGATTCTGCTTAATATTGAGCTGAGCGAGCAGATGTGGAGCATTGTGACCGAGCCGATCGTGGCCGAGTATGCGATCAGCTGCGCCGCAACCGCTGCTGCCGACCTGATCGGCAGAGGGATGAAAGCCGGTTTTGGACATAACGCGATCATGCCTTCCGAAGATGAAGCCGATGCGCGGCTGTGGCCTGCCTATGGCAGCGAGCAGCTCACTGCCATTTTGCAATCAATGGCCGAGCTGCAGCTGCGATTACGCCGGCCATTTCCCCAGTTTCTGCATACACTACTGCCCAAAGACAACGAGCAAAGGCTGGATATTCTGATCATCACTCCGCATTATTCGGAAGCGATGCGTACCGAAGTGGAAAGGATCGAACAGGCGGGTTCCAAAGTCAGCATCCTGCCGATTCCCGGTGTGGAGGAATTGAAAAATGCGGCAAAGTAAGCTGCAATTATGCAGGGAGGTGAAGCGATGACAGCCCATCCACGAACCACATTGCCGGTAAGGCACCGACTGGTGTGGTATGCCATACATATTATAGCGGGCATGGCAGCAGTCTATCCGCTCATTCTGCTGCTGGATGTGTACTGGCTGCGTACCCAGCAGCCTGCCGGCTGGTTATTGATTCTGCTGTCGATGGCGGGTCTCGGAACAGTGCTGCGTACTGCCGGACAAGCAAGATCATCCGGATGGAAATGGATCATCAGTCTGGTGATCTATCTGATGCTGACTGCAGCAGCGCTAGTGTGGCTCTATAGCGAGTCGGGCGGCATGCCGCTGCTTATCATCGCTGTGGTGCTGGGTGCAGCAGCGATGCTCTATGGCATTGTGCTGGCGGCGGGGCAATGGGATCGGGTATTTCCACTAAAATGGCAAATGATCCTGCTCGGGGTGACCTGGATTGCCTATGTGGCAGCAGGACATGCCGGCGGACTGGATGAGGTGCGCGGATCGATCTATGCCGCAGGTGCCATCAGCATCTTTTCCATTTTGTTCCGTCTCGGTTCCCAGCAGATTGGCAGTATTGCTTTTGAAGAAGGATTTTCCCTGGCAGCGCTGCGTGCCGTAATCCGTCGCAGCCGCAGTTGGACCTGGCTCGTGGTGATCCTGATTGCGATTATCGGCGGCAGCAGCCAGCTGTCTGCCGCACTGCGCTGGCTCTGGCACAGACTGGTACAGCTGCTGTCACCGGATGTACCGCCGCAGCTGTCACAGCCTACCGAACCGGTGAATCCGCCCATGCTGCCGCCGATGGACCTGCCAGAATCAGACAGCAGCTCATTCAATCCGTTAATTCTGGAGAGAATTGCCCAGATTGTCATGCTGCTGGCACTGGCTGCTTTTGCCGGCTGGCTGGGCTGGATGCTGTACCGTCTGATTCGCAAATATGCGCCCCGGTTGTCCCGCTGGCTCACCAGTCTGTGGGGAGGTGCACTCGCAGAAGATACAGCCGAACCGAAAGGCTACACCGATCATACGGAAAAAATACAAAAGCCGCTTGCTTCGCGTCTGCGCTGGAACCGGCGCAGCGAACCAATACCATCCGACCCATCCGGCCGGGTACGTTACCATTACAGACAGCTGCTGCGCAGTGCCCGTAAAAAAGGCATAACGATAAATGTCGCAGATACACCAGCCGATATTGCCCGCAGGCTGTCCCCATCAGTGGAGATTCCCACTTCGGATCAGCGCCGCCAGCAGAGCGTGCAGACCGAACAGACTCGCACGTCCCATATGCAGACAGAGCAGATACAAACGTCCAGCATGCAGCGTCTGATTGTCTGGTATAATGAGGTGCGCTATGGCAATCATTCTGTTAGCGAAGAAGAACTGCAGCAGTGGGAACAGCAGCAGAAACAACCGAAATAGTCGATTTATTCAATTGATGCGTTAAAGCATGTGAGAATTTTCTTTACTTTTCAATTCCGCGTACAGTATCATGGAGAGAATGAAACGGCTGAAAGGAGATTAACAATGAAACTCAACCACTGCAAAATTGTTGACTGCACGATTCGCGATGGAGGTCTGGTGAATAACTGGGACTTCAGCGTTGAATTTGTACAGGATTTGTATAATAACCTGAATGAAGCAGGCATCGATTACATGGAGATCGGCTACAAAAACTCTCCAAAGCTGCTTAAAGGTGCAGAATCCGCAGGTCCATGGCGTTTCCTGGATGACGAGTTCCTTCGTACCGTTATTCCTCATAAAGGCCACACCAAGCTGTCTGCACTCGTCGATATCGGTCGTGTGGATGAAGATGATATTCTGCCGCGTGAAGAGAGTATGCTGGATCTGATCCGTGTAGCCTGCTACATCAAGGATGTTGACAAGGCCCTTCAGCTTGTTCAGACGTTCCATGACCGCGGTTATGAGACAACCATCAACATTATGGCATTGTCCAATGTGATGGAAAATGAACTGCTTGAAGCGTTTGAACTGATCAAGG
This sequence comes from Paenibacillus wulumuqiensis, assembly GCF_000971965.1. Lineage (GTDB taxonomy): Bacteria > Bacillota > Bacilli > Paenibacillales > Paenibacillaceae > Saccharibacillus > Saccharibacillus wulumuqiensis. Next base: position 2,932 of record NZ_KQ040793.1, on the reverse strand, counting down.
AAAGCGTAGTAGATGTGGTCTACATCGTAGACAGCTACGGCAGCCTGGACTACAAGGACTTCATTTACCTGGTAGACAAGTTCAAGACGAATCTGCCAAACAAACGTCTGGGTGTACATACCCATAACAATATGCAGCTGGCGTTTTCCAATACGCTGATTGCTGCGGATAACGGTGTCGAGCTGCTGGATGCCTCCGTATACGGCATGGGCCGTGCGGCAGGTAACTGCCCGACCGAACTGCTCGTTACCCATCTCAAGAACACGAAGTACACACTTCGTCCGGTTCTGGAAGTTATCGACAAGCATATGATTCCATTGCGTGAAAAAGAAGAATGGGGCTACCTGATTCCTTATATGATCACCGGTACACTCGATGAGCATCCACGTTCGGCGATGGCGCTGCGCGCTTCCGAAGACAAGGATAACTCTGTTGATTTCTACGACAAGCTGACTACACCGGAAGTAAGCTTCGAGAAGTCTCCCAAAGGCTGATTTCAGCGCTGGAGCATGACTTTATCCCGGTAGAGCAGAGAAATATCTGATCCCATACAGCCGGTCTGTCCTGAAAAGGACAGGCCGGTTTTTGGCTATGGCGATCAGGAAAGTGAACGGTATATTTATCAAGGCAGATCATTTTTCAGGTATGTCCAATGTAAAATCTGCTTGCCAAATAAATGTGATTATGGTATATTAGATCCTGTCGTTAAGAGATAATATTTCTTAGCGACTGACTTCGGGATGTAGCTCAGCTTGGTAGAGCACCTGGTTTGGGACCAGGGGGTCGCATGTTCAAATCGTGTCATCCCGATACTGATATTTATGCGGGTGTAGTTCAATGGTAGAACTTCAGCCTTCCAAGCTGATAGCGTGGGTTCGATTCCCATCACCCGCTTCACAGAAAAGGTCCTTGCTCTGCAAGGGCCTTTTTTTATTTTATAATGTGATCTGCAATTTCTCCCATACAGTTTAAATAATTATGAAGAATGGAATTATTTAGCATATCTATGCCATCGCTCATCCCCTATACTGTTTGTACGTCGTTTTAATGTAATCTCCTTAGAAATTCAAAGAAAAAAAAGGTGGACCATGATCCAAAAATTGTTTTTTGATAATGTTGTGGATGCGGCCAGACATATTACAGATATGCTCAGCAGCATGTTGAAGGTAAATACGATATTTGTAGCAAGCAATGACGGTAAAACCAATCATATACTGAAAGCGTTCAATAGAGATCAGATTCTGGTAGAAGAGGGAATTCAGCTCCCCCTGCAGGATACCTACTGCGGTCTGGTCTCCCGTAAAGTCGTTTATATTTCACATACGCTGACCCATCCGTATACTTGCGAATTGCCGGTAACAGCAAATACAGGAGATCATTCATTTATAGGATTTCCGGTGCTTTTACAAAATGGAGAATCGTTCGGTACGGTATGTGCACTGCATACACCAGGTTATATATTTTCCAAGTCGGAAGTCAAAACGATGCATTCGATGGCGATCTTCCTGTCGTACGTTGTGGAACTGGAGAACCGGCTGGAGCAGCAAATCGAAATCAATGATGATCTGATCCAGGATCATCAGCAGGTTACGGTCAAGCTGGACGATCTCAAGCAGCAAAAGGAAGAAGTCGATCTGCAGCTGCAGTACAAATCGGATACGATGGCAATCTTAAGTCATGAGATCCGCAATCCGCTCAATGGTGTGATCAGTATGGTGGAACTGCTGGAGCCGACTCCGCTGAACCCGGAACAGCGTTCCCATCTGGATATTATCCGCAAAAGCAGTCATACACTGATGGAGATGCTCGATAATGTACTGGACTTTAGCAAGATGGAAGCCGGGGAAATGCAGGTTGATATGGAGCTGTTTGATCTGCCTGCTCTAGTGGAAGAATCGACCTATTTGTTTGCTGCCAAAGCGATGGAACGCAATATTGAGATCATCCTGGAGATTGAAGAGAATATTCCGATCCTGTACGGTGATACACGCAAGATCCGTCAGATCCTGATCAACCTGATCAGCAATGCGGTCAAATTCACCCAAAAAGGTGATGTGCATATTCAGGCTCAGGTGCTGCCTGAATCGAATAGCGATGAAGTATCTGTGAAATTCTCAGTCACAGATACAGGGATCGGGATTGATGATCAGCAGCTGGATCAGTTGTTTGAACGGTATGTACAGGTGCATAACAAGCAGGGTCAATACAAAGGAACCGGCCTTGGACTGCTCATCTGCAGACAGCTGGTAGAGCTGATGGGCGGCCAGATTATCGTCTCCAGTATCAAAGGAAAGGGCTCGACATTTGCATTTATTCTGACACTGCCTCGTCATGAGTTCTCTGTGCCTACTTTCCGCCAGCCGATTTTGCAGGGCAAACGGATGCTGGTCGTAGATGATAACGACAAGGCATTACAGTGGGTGTCCCGTCTCGCTGAAGACTGGGATATCCAGCTGTCGCAAACGGATCGGATCGAAGAGATGCTGCGGCGGCTGGAGAAAGGGCAGAGTTTTGACGTGATTATGCTGGATCATGAGCTGGTAGCGACAGAAAAACAGACTGTCATACGCCAGCAGATCGAACAGCTGCAGCAGATGTATGGCATCCCGGTCATTCTGCTCACCTCTGTAGGCATGACGATGGACCCCACCCTGCGAACATGGTCCAAAAGTGTAGTATCCAAGCCGGTGCGCCGATCGTATCTGATGAATGCGCTTATATTTGCATTGACTGATACGAAAAGTAATACCACTCCTTCTTCCTGAATGCGCTGGCTTGAAGGAAGCTGTAAAGCGGAAGGACAAGCCTAAGGTTGTTCGAGAGCGAATGAGAATATAGAAAAGCCTGTCTCCGCGATGAACTGCACCCCTTAAAATGGACATTAGAAAACCCCTCGGTTAAACTAATGAACATTTGGGGGTGCATTTTTCAT
>NZ_LAQP01000004.1 GCF_000971965.1 Paenibacillus wulumuqiensis | reverse complement strand
ATATTCTTTACGATCCATTTACCCTGCCGATCAATATACCCGTAACTGTCTTTGAGCTCTACGGCTGATATGCCTTCACTGAAGTCACTCACACTCTGAAATTTGGGTTTAATCACCACTTCGTTATCGGGGTTGATAAATCCCCATTTACCTGCTGTTTTGAGGCGGAATGCTGCCAAGCCTTCGCTAAAGTCAAAAAGCTGGTAATACGTTGGGGGGATAACGAATTCACCTGTTTTATCGATAAACCCGTATTTGTCATTATCTAATGAGGCTTGGGCGTATCCATTTTTGAAAGGTCCACAGGATGCAAATTGAAAAGGGATGACTTCTTTTCCTTTTTCATCAATATATCCATATTTTCCTTCTTTTTTTGCTGCAGCCATCCCGTCAGAAAAAGCTTGTATGGATTTGAATTGAGGTTCCATTACTGTTTCCCCTTTATAATTGTAAAGACCCATAACACCATTCTTCAGGCCTATGACAGTACCCGATTCACTAATCGCATTAATGCGATCAAATACGACAGGGATAACAATATTTCCATTTTTATTTATGCACCCTTGTTTATCTCCTTTCCCCAATATTGCTAATCCGCCTTTGAAATCACTTAAATAATCAGCATCCAATTCAATTATTAGTTCATTACTTGGATTTATATACCCCTTTTTATTATTTATTGTGCAGACATACGCTAATCCCTCCTGAAAGTTATTAGCATCTTTATACAAGGCAGGAATGACTGTGCTACCTTGGCTATTAATAAATCCGTAATTATTTTTCATTTTTAATACATACAAATAGGGATTCAATTACATCGCTCCTTATTCAAAAGGTCCTTTAGTTTTATACCAGTCGCTAGGCCAATCTTTTGCTTCAGAAGATAATGGGTTATATACAACATTAATATTTTTTCCAGGAATTTGAACTCTTACATAACCTGCAGGGTCATCCAATATGTCGGTAATAACTTTTTCTCCTTGACACTGTTTAACTCTATATGCTTCAAATGCTTTCATTCTCGGATCGTTAACAGGGCGTGTCTGAGGAATAATATTCAACGGGCTGTCCTCCACAGCGTTATCTAAAGCACCCTCATTAACCGATTTGATATGTCCTCGCTCTGTTCCTTTAGGTACTTTTGCTCTCCTGTAACCCGAGCCACGTTTGACTTTTGTGCCCACCGTCCAGCTCATACCTGTCGTCTTACCAAATTCATCAATCCATACCGATGTAGTAGGAACACCTTTGCTATCGAGTACATCAATTTTATACTTGGCTTTTCCACCAACCACTTTTTCAATAGCGAACTTGTTTTGAGCCATACCTTGTTTAAGTTCTTTTACCATAACCCTTGATAGATTTTGAGTTTTGAGTACAGCAGCCAGTTGGTCAAATTCGGCTTCTGTGATATTGTTCGGATTTGGCGGGTGTGAACCAGTTGGTCCTCCGCCTGCTTTTCCGTTTTTAGGCGGAGGCAAGACCTTGGACATCATAACCTGAGCCTTGTCTTTCATCTCATCATAGGCTTCGCCAAATGTCTTTCTTCCCAAGCTCGGACCGCCTGCCATCGCATGTGCTGGCATTAACCTTGGAATTTCCATATTACGCATGCTGTCTTTCATTTTCTGCATAGCTTTGGACAAACTGGCCGCCATTGTATCCACATCCAGCTGGCGGGCCGCTTTTCGAGCACCAACTGTGACTTTGCCAAGTACAAAGCTTGCTTTTGCCGCCAGCTTCGCAGCGATCTCGCTTGCAGATTTCACCATTCGACCAGCAGCAGCTCCCGTTACCTTTGCAGCCGTTTTGACAGCTTTGGCGGCTTTGGAGCCACCTGCAGCTGCATCCACTGCTTTTGCCACTTTCCGCGTAGCTTTTGCTCCTGTAGCTGCCCAGCCAGCAAAAGGAATCGCTGCAGCTGCAGATAAGGCGGCTCCAACATAGTCTCCACGAGCCAGTGAGATACCCGCATTGGCAAGATCAGCTACTTCCCCTACACCGGGAATTAAACCAACCACGTCCAGCGCAATCTGTGTTACATCCAGAGCTTTCTCCCAGAAACTCTTCTTCTCTGGAGGTTCTTCTGCCTGCACTTCCTCCTGGTAAGGTGCTTCGGGTTGAGGTTCCAAGTCTTCGATGCTTACCGGAGCTTTAATCAGACCATCCAGATAGATCGTTTCTCCGAGGATATCCGTATCTCCATTCATTATAACACTGCTTGTACCACTGAGAAGAAAGATGCCTTCCCCTGCCTGGATACCGACCTTTGTATCGGAAGTGATCTCGAGTGTTTTTTGAGCCGACATCAATAGGGCTGTATCACTCTGAATGGTAATACCGCTCGAATCTTCCAACGAGATGAACAGACTGCCCTCGATGGCGGTTAAACTTAGTTCGCTCGGAGCCATCTTCAGCTCTTTGCCATAATCGGTTCCCCAGTATTTCTGGCTGGGGTCGCTAACTTTCGGTGATGGTTGAGCTCCTTTGCGAACAGAACCCTGTGCTTTGACTTCTTCCTCTTCGGCGCCTGGAAAATATAGTTTCACCGCATCCCCCAGTTTGGGCATTACGTACAAACCGCTGCTGCCTTCAGCCGTATAAGCACTCTCGTATGGAATCCAAACCGCGAGATTCTTGTCCTGTGAAGCATCTACATCCAGATGGACGCGCACCTGATCGCTTTTAAGATCGATAATTTTGCCATCCAGGGAGACACCGATAATTTTCTCGTTAAAAAATTGGGGCTGGCGTATCCCTTCTTCACGGCGCAGCTCATATACATGCTGTAAAATACCGTCTTGCAAAAGCGTTACAGCCGAACCGACAGCAAGTTCCCGGCCGCGAAAGCTCACCCGGCTGCCGAGTGCCAGCCACTGCTCTGTATGTATTTCATAAGTGGTAAAGTCACTTAGTTGCACTTCATGACCTGCAGCCTGAACAGCGGCATAGCTTTGTAAGTCCCGGCTCATCGTATAGGCTACATCCTCGGGAAGCGGTGTTATTCCTCCTTCCGGAATACCAATCCACAGTTTTGGCGTACTAACTGCTGATTCGGGAATAACAACAGCTCCAACCCTGGAAGCCAGACGTTTAATAAACTGCCAGTCGGTTTCACGGTACTGAAGAACCAATGATTCCAAATGATCTTCTTGTGTCGCATTATCGATAACATCCGAGCCAGCATAGCCGCTTAATACCGCTTCTATGACTTCTCCCGAAGTCTGACGTCCTCTTTGAAAAGAACGAATCTGTACTTTATGATCCAGCCGGGCCGAATGAGAAACAGCATCCAACTTAAGATAATAGATTCCCCGCACAGTTTCAATATTAAGCTGCCGAACAAAACCTTGGAATAAGGTACGCAGTACGCTCCCCTGCTCATCTGTCTCCTGGATCTCAATCGATTCACCTTCTGCAGATAAGGCTGCATAGGTGTCCGTATGCTGATCAGGTATAATCGCTGTCAGTTGCAGATACGCATGTTCGCCTGCACGGCGTTCCAGCTTCAACTCGTGCAGACGCTGAAGCTCAAAAGGTCCTTTTATATTCAGCTGTCCATAGCCTGTCCATGTATGTACGGTACTCATCTAACTGCCCCTTTCCCGCTTGCGAAAAGTGGAATAACGGCTGCACCTCTCATCAGCTGCCACCTCCGCCGACCGAGACACCACCCAGGTTCTGTCCATCGTCTTCTACTTTGATCAGGCTGCCTGCATATACGCACCTATTCGTACAGACGTTCAGCATGGCAGGCTGACCCTCTACCAGTACATCTTCTTTGCCATTGATCCAGGGTGCCGTAATTACCGGGACACAGGGTGCTTTCTGAACCCCATTGGTATCCACCGAACCGTTTTTCACAGCAGGGTTACGCTGATTGGTACAATTGCCAAAATTCATAATATGGATACCAGGCTGGTAATCATTGATATTCAGCTGTGGCAGCTTCCGTATGTATACACCATGGCTTACCGGTACTTTCAGCCGGGTAAGCTGCGTTCCACAACTGCAGCTAATAATAGCTCCGGCTACCACATAAGATTGCTGAGCACCCGCAGCAGAAGGCAAAGCTTGCGTTGCACTTTCGACTTGCATTGCATTTCCCCCTTACACTTTGAAGTTCATCTGCAAATAGATTGATATTAGTATACCTGAGCTGATGCTCCGATACGTTCCAGACAGATACCGTCATAATCTCGGCGCAAGATACTCTCGGCGAGACCGAGATTAACCAGAATGATCCGCTCCCGGATACCTGCCAACTGACAAACTGTATAATTTCTCAGCTGTTCATTATTTAGTACGAGCTGCTTTAGACTCCCATCAGGATAAAAAGATGTCTCTTCCGCCAGAGCTTGCACCAATGGGGGAAGCACCAGCCAGTATAGCTTATGCTCGATTAGCTCCGTATCGTTTAACGTAACTGGATAGCTGCGTATAGACGGCTCCCATAGAATTAGAAGCTTTCTCATCGCGTCCGACATTAAAGGTACCGGATGCTGGATATAATCGGTAGGCTCCATCAAGCCACCTTTTTGTACCGTGAAATACAAATTCATGTCATCCAGTGCACCATGACGCTCGGGAAGCAGCAGCTCTGGCGGTAACAGCCGGGATACCTGCTGTGGCTGCGCCGTATTGATCAGTCGTTGGTCCTGTTTTAATATAAAATATTCCATCCCTTTGTTCCTTCCTGCAGTCGTGTTCATTCACCGGATGGCCGGACTGCACACTCTACAATGGCTCCGGTCAAATCGGCTCCTTCCAGATTGGCGTTTGTTAGATCCGTACCGCGCAGATCCGCATATCTAAGATTAGTTCCCTGCAGCTCTGCATCACTTAGATTGGCATTGCACAAAATGGCACCCTCCAGATTCGCTCCATGCAAAATTCCGCCCCTTAGATCAGCAAAAGAAAAGTCGGCTTGAGGAATATCTGCATAGGACAGATCCGCTTCTCTCAAATCGGTATGAACAAAACTAACTGCATCCAGAGAGGGCATTACCCAATGAGTAGAGGCTTCACGAGATCGGCCGCCCATAATTTTTTGCAAGTTGACTCCTCTCATATTAGAACCACCAAAGCATGCGCCATGTACCAAACTTTCCGACAAATCTGCTTGCTGCAGGAAACATTCCTCCCAGCGCGTTCCAACCATCATGCTCCATCGCATATCGATCTGCTTGAGATTACATTTATGAAAGGTAGAGTAGCGGAAATCCAGTCCTGCCGCATGCTCGCCAGCCAAATCGAAATGTTCATAAGCTTCATAAGCATAGTCATTCTCATGCCTTTCACGAATCCATTCACGAACATGTTCCGATTCGCGCTGACGCCGATCCTCTTTATAGACCACAACACTGTGATCCATATACTCGCCTACCCGTACCTCGAAAACTTCTTCCCGCTGCAGTCGTTGATAAGCATCCAGCTTTGCTGCTCTTGGCATCGCCAGACGAATTAATTCTATGACATAGCGATGAAAATGCTCACACTCTTTACGAGCTATTTTTTCAAGCTGAGGATCGCGTATTCTGCCGCTATAAGAATGAGCTGCAAAAAGCAGCTCCTGTTTACACTTCATCCATGAAGAGAATGCCCAGTCTGCCGCATAATATCCCTGATAAGGCTGTTTATCCAACCACCAGGTATCATCCATTCCTTCCACCAGATAAACGGCTTCATTTTCTTGCAGACGGGTTCGCAAAAGGTGATAGCTGATATAGCCAATCTTCCCTTTTTCGCCTTTTTGCTGTTTTTCGAGCAGCCGGGAACACCAGCTCTCAAAATGCATTAAAAAAGCTGCAATCCATTCTTCTCGTCCTTGCCCAAACGCAGCGTCCAACTCCAGCAGTGTGCGCTGACGCCAGGATCTTACCTCATGCCGTTCAAAATGACTGAGGACCTCCACAGAATTCATCATTCTCCCCCTTATTTGCCCACTACATCCCTGAATCAGTTGGTATTCAGATTTTTACCGATAATCCTGGTACTTCCATCCATGAGAATGCTGCTTTCTTTGCAGGACAGACTTATCTCATCTTTGGCAGAGATGGTAACATTTTTATCGGAATTAATCATAATGTCCTGGGCTGCTTTCAGCGTAATCTGCTGATTGCTGATAATCTCGATTCCTCCGCCTTCATTCAGCCGGATAAAAACCGCTCCATCTTTGCCGGTGATTACAATTTCATCCGGCGCCAGCATGATCTCTTTGCCGGCTGCCGTGCGCAAAATCTTCTTGTCTGGATCGCTAACCTTATTGCTGGTACCTTCTGACTTATCCTGGCGGACCGAGCTGCTGGCAACTGCTTCTTCCTCACGGCTTCCCGGGAAGTAGATACGAACGTGATCACCGGTCTCTGGCATGCAGTACCATCCGCTGCTGCCCTCTGCCGTATACATGGAAGAATACGGGAAGCAGTGAGCTGTGCCAACATCTTGTGCCTTATCGATGTATAAATGGATTTTAACCGTGTCTTTGACAATTCCAATGACCTTGCCCTGGATCGAGGCTCCAATAATTTTTTCATTGTATAGCTGTCTCTGGCGCAATCCCTTACGGCTGCAAAGCCAGTAACGATGCAGAGCTACTCCCTGCTTCATTTGGGTATGTACAGCGCGAACATACATTTGACGTCCCTTGAATTCAATCATGCTGCCGAGATCAAGTACCGTTTCGGTCTCCACTTCATAATCGATAAAGTCATTTTCGTCAAAGGCACCTTCGTCGTTGGCAGAATAGTAATGATAATCATCCATACGCTTTTCTAACTGATAATGATAGTTATCCAGTTTTCCTTTGGAAGAACTCTCAAACACGCCCAGGTAAAATTTGGGATGGGTTGCTGTGGCTACCGGCATCAGCGAAGTATGAAAACGGGAAGCCATCCGCTTAAGAAACTCCCAATCCGTCTCCAGATATTGCAGGGTAAAATTCCCGATTGCTGCTCCATCTGTCGCTGCATCCATCACGTCAAACTTGTCATAATCCGAAGCCACCTGATTCAGCAGCTCCCCATATGTCATGGCATGATTTTGAAAGGAACGCTTTTTTTTCTTCACATCCAGCAGATAGGTGTGTGATATGGCCTCCACTTCCAGATAGTAGACGCTGCGTACCGTCTTAATGCCGACATGCAGTACGATACCGTGGAACAGTGTGTCGGTGTTCCCTTGGTTATCGAGCTGCCGTATCTCCACTGCCGTATCAGCTTCCGTCATTTCTACATAGCTCTCCTGCTTCTCTTCCGGGATGATTCCCGTAAAGCGCAAACGTGCATGATTATTCATTTCCTTTGTGATTGTTAACTCTTCGAGACTGACCAGATCATACGGATGTACTCGTAAATTACTGTAAGTGGCAGATACTGTACTCATCAGGCTTTTCCTCCTTGCACATGTTCATGTACGACCAATGACTCCAGCATTGCCCAAGCAATCGGCTGCCAGTTGGTTTGATCAGACTCTATACAATTAAATCCTCCAACGAGTGCTTTTCCCTGCAGCGAAGCAAAGAACATCAGATTATAAATATCTGTATTCAATGCTGGTGAAATAAACTCACAGTATCCATACTGTTGTTCCCCTGCAGTATAAAGACCATGACCGATCCACTGTCGCACGGGCTGGTTTGCTTGCAGAATCGTAGCCATTGCCTGCGTGAATTCTTCGATCTCTTGGTAATCAAGCAGGCTGTTCGTATGGTTGAACGTCAGATTGATAGTTGCATTATTATTCGTATAAATCAGTGTTGGACGACGTTCAGATGGATACTTGATTGCAGCCTCCTGTTCGGTCATAAGACGGAATAATTTTGGCTTATGTATATTAATTTGATGATCAAGCAAGCTTGCTTCATGAAAAGGAACACTGCTTTCACCAATCGATAACAACAACTGGCGCACATCCGCCTTATTCAAGGATTCATTTTCACTTTTAAAATGCTGATTTGATTCCTGCTCCCGGATGGATGAACTATTGGAAAGTTCAATTTCTTTTTGTCTGGAAGTATGAATCATGGAAATGATTTTTTCATCCATGTTGCTCATTCATAGTTTCTCCTTTCAATCAAAACTAAGCTGACTTTAAAGTCAGTAATACACCATACAATTATACATTTTTGCGCTTATCATAGAATCTATAACAAGTCGCTAATTTTTCTTATAACTATTAAAAATTTTGGATAATTGGTACTATTTACAATACTTCTTCTGCATTTTTCTGCACAAAATTTGGGGTTTGAAAGGCCGAAAAGGAGGTCTTTACAAATGATTCATCACTTCGATTGGACGAGGCTCCAACCAGCAATCCAGCTCAGGCAGACTTCTATAGTGGTCGCTCTGAATATCGTCGTAGTAACTGACCATATTTAATTTTAATCATATCCATAAATAAAAAAGGAAGAGAAAACTAACAGTAAGTACACTGTAGTTTTCTCTTCCTTTTTATATTCTCTATTTGATACAGCTCACTTTCTTATTGCCAGATTACGAACTTGATACTGTCTACCCAAAAGACCTTAATCAACTGCCTTTTAGCTTTTCTATTAATTTCAGAGTGTATTAATATTCGATTATTTGTAGATAAACTGATGGAAAGATATCCGTTGGTTGCAATACTTATTTGACCGCCTGCTGTTCTGATTGTATGGATATTTCTTTCTCTGCTTCCTCGCTCATTTCCAGTCCGGTAATTTTCTCGGCCAGAATCTTGCCTGCGTTGGCAAGGGTCGCCATTTTCAGTGAGAAGTTGGACAGCATCTCCTGCTGCGAACCGGCGCTTTCACGCAGAGTACGCGCTTCCTGGCGAGCCAGCTCCATCGTGTAGCGGGAAGCAGCTTCCTGTTCATCGCAGAAATGATTATAGATTTCGCCCAGCGTATGAATCTCCAGCTGGCTTTCGATCATCGTCTGTATGGTAGCGATCGGCAGGACTGGCTTGAGATTGCAGATCATGATCAGATAGGCAATATGAGTACGGGAATACCTCTTCTTCACAGTAGGCGGGATGACTTTCTGTTTGACATAGTTATTGATCATGGATGGAGTGATCAGCTTGCTGCCGGTATCGCCTGGAAACTGACGGAACTGCCCTTCCAGCAGTGCGACCATCTGATCCATATACAATTCAATCTGGGGCAGCTGCTTCCAGCGGGGAAAGCGGTATTCAATCTTGGCTTCGCCCCAGTCTCTTAATTCATCCAGAAGCGGATACTGCATCACAGGTCGGTTCATCGGGATTCTCCTCCTCTTCCGGTTCATCTATTCATATTATTGTTATATATTTAGTAAAGTTCACTGCTTCGTCACCACTTCAATAAATAATCTATCTTTTGTTATAGCGCCGGACTTTTCTTTCTATTATAACGGATATATTGTATTCCTGTAACCCGATATGCTTTTTATCTACATGTGACGAGTTTGTAATCATCCTTACATATGGTTATAATAACTATATCACAAAGTTTTACACTACATATGTATTTTTTGCAATAACATCTTGCTCGTTGTTGCAGAACATATGCTCACAATCTTTGGAAAATAGCGGCTAGCTGAGCTGGTTTTCAGGGAATTGTTGAATCTTCCATAAGAAAGTAGTGATTTATTATGAGAACAATCGCCTGGGTAACTGATAGCACCGCAATGATCGATCCTGTATTTGCAAGCGAGAATAATATTTATATTGTACCTCTTTGCCTGATCGCCGGTGATGAAGTATATCGTGAGAATATCGATATTACCGCCGAGCAATTTTATGAGAAAATGCGTGTACATGACCGTGTAGGCAGCTCCCAGCCGCCGATCGGAGAATTTATAGAGCTCTATGAACAGATCAAGGACAAGTATGACGATATTATCGTGATCCACTGTTCTTCCGAGCTGAGCGGAACGTACAATTCCTCTCTCCAGGCAGCCGAGATAGCTGAAGTCAGCGTAATCGGCATCGACTCCAAAGTCGGTGCATTCCCGCTGCGTGAGATGGTGATGCAGGGCATCGAGATGCAGCGTCAGGGCAAAACCGCTCTGGAGATCAAGGAACTGATCGATGGCATAATCCAGGAAATGTCCTTTTATATGATTCCGGCCAGCCTGAGCCAGCTGCATCGCAGCGGACGGGTATCCGGTACCCAGCTGATGATCAGTCAGCTGCTGTCGATCCATCTGCTGCTGCGCTTTGAAGAAGGCAAAGTCATCGTCGAGGACAAAATCCGCACGATGAAAAAAGCCAAGCTGCGCCTGCTGGATATTCTGAAAAAAGATGTCGAGCATATCCGCGACGTATGCATTATGCATGCCAACAATATGGAAGGTGCTTTTAAGCTTAAGGAAGAGATTGCCCATATGGCCCCTCGCCTGCAGATTGAGATTGCTTCCTTTATCCCGGTCGCCGGCATTCACGCAGGTGAAGGTACACTGGCACTGGCATGGATCAAAAACAACTGGAGCGCGATCAATCGAAGTGCCCTGTCTGCCACTGCACATACAACAGCTTAATCAGGGATAATCCGGTATTTATCTGCGCAGCGAGTATCCGTAACGAAGAGTATTTTCATTAGATCCGTACTTCCGAGCAGTCATTAGACAATGGAAAAGGCTTCCGCCGTATCAGGGTGGAAGCCTTTTTCTGTTTTTATAAAACGTTCTGCCCTGCTCTCTTCGTCTATACTATATAGATATCCAAAAGGGGGAAAGATCGTGACTGTATCCAAAGCAGACACCGAGCTGCACGGTCTAACCGCAGATTATGCCTGCGAAGAAGAACGATTCTACCAGACGGTGCTGTCTCACCGAAATCAGCTTCACCAGATTGCCTACAGTTATCTGCGCAATAACGACGATGCCCTCGAAGCGATCCAGGAAGCAACCTACCGGGCATGGAAAAAGCGCAAAACTCTCAAAAATCCGGCCGCGTTCAAGCCATGGATCATTCGCATTCTTATCTACATATGTATTGATGAGCAGCGGCGCCGCAAAAAGATCTCACCGATGCCACAGCAGATGCCGGAACCGTCCATCCACATGGATCACCGCCGGATGCAGATGCTGGCGCTGCTGGAGAAGATCAAGCCCAAGTACCGGCATATTCTGCTGCTCCGTTATTACAATGATATGACCGTACCCGAGATCGCCCGTATTCTGGACAAACCGGAAGGCACGATCAAAACCTGGCAGCACCAGGCACTCAAGCAGCTGCGCAAATTTATGGACAAACAGGAGGATTGGTATGATGAAGCATGATGTGGAAAAGGTATTGCAGCACGATGCGAAGCAGATGCGCGCTGAGCAGCCTCCTGCCTCAGATTTCGAGCAAATCCGAGCGATTCGTGCAGGCATGCAGCAGCCTGCCAGACGCATGAATGTGGTGGGTAGGTTATTTAAAGGAATCAGATCTCCCATACTGGTAAGTGTCTTGTCTGCAGTTATGGTTATTGCTATTTTAGTGGGGGTGACTTATAAAAATGACCAACTTCCCCAAACGGCTGCTGTACTTAACGAGCCAAAACAAAAAGATAATTGGGGTGATCTAGAGCCATTTCGGACGTTATACATTAATTCTGATGATGCCAATTACAGTGATCCCACTTATGATTCATTGAATATAGCTATTAAGCATAATTACGTTCAGCGAATGAATACATCAGTTACACAAAATGGACTCACTTTTCATTTGAATGCAGTAACAGCAGATCAAAAGCAAGTCATTTATTTTTTCACTATTGAGAGTCATACAGACCAAGGAATTCTTTATCCCCGTATAATACGGTTTATTAATGCAAGTACTCATCAGGTCGTTAGTGAAGGCAGCAGCACGTGGGGCGGCACATCTTTAGAAAACCCTAAATTTTACAGGGGAATAGGCATTGTTCCGTTAGATCCTTCTCAGCGATTCCCTAATAAAATGACAGGACATTTTCAGCTTCGTACTGCAAAGGCAGAACTTTTGAAAAATGCTAAAGTTGCTCCTCCACAAAGTGAAATACACACTTTGCCAATATTTAAAATACCATTTGATCTGGCACCTCAATTTTCTTTACAGCAAAGCCAAACGTATTATCCTAAAGATATGGAGTATACATGGGAGAATATAAACTTACAAATAACCAAAGTAGAACTGTTACCATTGTCCACAAAAATTGAAATGCGACTTGATGAATTGCCTCCTCCAATAGACTATGGGGTAAATTATCCTAGAGTTTATTTATTATCAGAAAAAGGAGATACACTTACGCCAATCAATCGCTCTCCTAATTCAGGTGGTGGAGGACAAACCGCCGATGGCAGTTATCATTTAGAATATGAATTCGGAAGTGATATGCTATCAGATCCTGATGGGTTGCGAATTGTCTTAACTAATGGGCAGGAACAAACATTGCATCTGCACTAGTCTCCAAAAGTACGCTCTGGTGATCCACCTGCACAGAGCACAAGAAAGGAAATAAGAGCAAATTAGCGTTTGGCTTATGAAACGCGAGGTTCAATGAAAAGTGATTTTTGTGAAGCAAAATATCTTACTATTTTAAGCATGGAGATCCTCATTTTCTATTACAATTAAAGCATCTCCATGCTTAATCGGAGTACGTGCTCTTATTTCTTTCTGGAGTGGATGCTGCTGTCTCCCCTATATTAGGGGGGACATGCAAAGTTCGTTCTACACCCGATCTATCAGCACAAAAAAAGGCGGATACCCTGGAGGTACCGCCCTTTTATTTTGCATACTATCGTGATACCGCCACGACTCAGCAGCCAAATCCACTTGTTCATCCTATCGCCGTGCCTGACGCTGCTCAAAAAACTCGCATTCCTGCCTGCTGTAATACTTCATATCACTAATATCCGCCTGAACCACAATCCGGTTCTCATCAAAACGCACAATCTTCACCGAGGATTCGATCAAATCATCCCCACGGAAAATGCGCAGAACCGACTGCCGATCCATCGCATCCTGAAAATCTTCATCGTTCTCCAGTCTGATCTGATACGCCATATTCATCCTCCTGTTCCATGCTGAACACTCCTATGAATCATAGCATATTTCCTATCACCAGGGTAACTTCTGGTCCTGCCTGCCAGCTCTGTCCTTATATTCCCACTCTACTCCTCACACCCGGCTCAACCGGTAAAAGGCTGCCCCATGCGGCGCCAGCTTCACTTCGATCTCTCCCTGTACTACGCCGGCATCCGAGCGCTCCCACAGATTGCGCAGCTGCACCGCTCCATCAATATTAAGCTGCTCCAGCGTCACGCGCACCACAGCATCCTCGTCCCCTGCATTGAACAGCGCCACATAACGATCCTCGCTGCCTTCCTGCTCGGCTGTCCACACAATACGGTCCTGCTCATCACGGAACACCTGACGGGCATTGCGGCTGCTGCGGTTCGCCTGCAGCACTTCATTATTGGTGAGCAGCGACAAGGTCCATGCATCATTATCCCGCAGCTCCCCGCCGAACATGAGCGGTGAACGGAAAATGGACCAGAGCGTCATCATTGTCAGCTGCTCATCACGGGTAAACCGGGTCCAGCGATCACTGCCGCCGCCATCGACCGAGCGAATACCGATATGACCGAGCGGCAGCATATCACAGTCCGGCCACCGGCCTTCGGCGACATGAGGCGCCCATTTCTCACAGCGTTCGAACATGGCATGCAGCAGCGGCCACAGATCCCAGAAATCATCCGTCACCCGCCACATATTCGCATTGGCTGCGAACTGCTCATGATATTCCAGCGGTGCCGGTCCGGGAGACAGACTGAGCACCATCGGGCGACCGCAACGGTCAATCGCCCGGCGGATCAGCTGCATTTCCGGCAGATGGGTATCATACAACCGGGAAGCGGCGATATCATCGACTTTGACAAAATCAACGCCCCACTCCGCATACAACTCAAACAGTGAATCATAATATTCCTGTGCGCCTTCCTGCGAGGCATCCACCCCGTACATATCCGTGTTCCATGGACAGATCGAGTTGGGATGAGCGATCTGGCGGGCGGTCACAGTCGTTCCCTTGATCGGCGTATCCTGGTGTACCGCCTGTCTCGGAATGCCTCGCATCATATGTATGCCAAACCGCAGCCCCAGGCTGTGCACATAATCGGCCAGCGGCTTGAACCCCTGACCTCCGGCCGCAGACGGGAAACGGTTCACTGCCGGAATCAGCCGCGAATATTCATCCATCTCCAGCGGCACAAATGAGCGATACGCGGAAGATACCGCTCCCGGCTCGTACCACTGAATATCCACCACTACATACTCCCAGCCAAATGCCTGCAGATGTTCTGCCATGTATTCCGCATTGCCGCGTACTTCCTCTTCCCGTACAGCAGCTCCGTAACAGTCCCAGCTGTTCCAGCCGAGCGGTGGATAAGGTGCCCATTGATGATGCATCGATACACACTCCATTTCATCAGATAATTGATTGCTTGCCTATTCTCTCTGATGATAACGCTTACTATAATGTAATTCAATTTAAACTATATATTTATATAAATTAGTTTATATTTCCATATCTTATAAAGAAACTGATCAGGCTGGTATATACCCATTTCTACCGGGTTTTCTTATTATTTTCCTGACTAAATGAATTCCTGTTTTATGTATAAATTTTGGGGCAGATGAGTCGATATATATACAGACTATAATACAGTACATTACATCTTGCAGTTGGAGCGTGAATTAATGAGATTTAATATTCAAACAAAGCTTTTATCCGGTTTTATCGTTGTTGTCCTGCTTCTTGCCCTTATGGGGTTGATGTCTACAATGGGGATTAATAATCTGGGCACCCAGTTAAAGCAACTTAATAGCAAATCTATGCCGAGCGTGACCCTGCTGGGTACGATGAATGGCCACACATCCGATATTGAGCGTCTGGTACTCAATATCCTTTTTGAGACTGATCCGTCCAAGTTAAAAGATCTTAATAATTCCTACAATTCAATCCTGGAAAAAATCGCCAAAGAACGCATAGAGTATGAAAAATTGATCCAGACGGATCAGGAAAGACAAATATATGAGCAATTCACAACCAATTACGATAAATATGTTGCTTTACTGCCTCAGTTGATTGAAGCCGGCCTTAACAATCAACTGCAGACTTCACACGATTTGCATACGGAAGCCTACCCATTTTGGTATGCCGCCAGTGAAGCCATCAGTCAGCTGATTGCGCTGGAGAATCAGCAATCTACAACCCTGACCGCTGAATCGGTAGATCTGTCAACGTCCACTTCCCGCAATATCTTTATCTTGACGATTATATCCGTTGTCCTGGCAATCGGTATCGCCATATTTATCGCCCGTCTGATCTCTCGTCCGGTCAAATCCCTGCAATCCGCGGCTGAGCAAATTGCCAATGGCGACCTGTCCGGTGAAGCGATCATAATTCGGAACCGTGACGAGATTGGTCTGCTGGCGGATTCCTTTAACAAAATGTCCACCAATCTGCGCAATCTGATCGAATCGGTTGCTTCCACTTCCGAGATGATCGCCGCCTCGTCCGAACAGCTGACTGCCAGCAGTGAACAGAATACCCAGGCATCCCGCCAGATTGCCGAGACGACACAGGAAGTGGCCGAAGGTACGACACGCCAGGTCGATCTGACCGCCAAATCCGCACAGGCCATGCAGGAAATGTCTATCGGCGTCGAGCAGATTGCCATCCGTGCCCAGACGGTCTCCTCGTCCGCGACCGAAGCTGCAGCTAAATCCGCTGATGGCGATGCGGCAATCCGTGAAGCTGTCGCCCAGATGGATTCGATCCAGAACTCCATGACTTCTCTGGCTCATGTGGTACAGGAACTGGGTGAGCGTTCCCAGACAATTGGTAATATTACCGATGTGATTACAGGCATCTCTTCCCAGACCAACCTGCTCGCACTGAACGCAGCGATTGAAGCGGCACGTGCCGGAGATGCAGGACGCGGCTTTGCTGTTGTAGCTGATGAAGTGCGCAAGCTGGCTGAACAATCCGCCGAATCCGCACGCCAGATTACAGAGCTGGTCAATACGATCCAGAGAGAGACCTACCGCGCTATCCAGGCGGTTGATGTGAACACCCAGGAAGTGCGCAAAGGCATCCAGTCCGTATCGCTCGCAGGTAATGCTTTCCAGGATATTCTGGCAGCTGTTAATCAGGTGGCTGGAGATATTGAAGACGTATCTGCAGGCGCCGAGCAGATGTCGGCCAGCACGGAAGAGATTGTACGCTTCTCCAAAGAAATCTCTCAGATTACCGAAGAGACAGCTTCAGGTACCATGAATGTATCTGCCGCTACCGAACAGCAGCTGGCTTCGATGGAAGAAATTACGACTTCTTCCGCTTCACTCGCCAATACGGCGGAACAGCTGCAGGCCCAAATCAACGAATTTAAAGTATAATGTAACCTTTTACGGTTTCCATGCGTCCTATCTTCTGTGCACCTGCAGCAGTTAGGACGCTTTTACATACCAAGCGACATGAAATTGGCATAACATTACCAGAAATAGCTGGAATTACAGACACAGAACGAGGTAAAATTAGAATGCAATCCATAACATACGATGCTGCTCAATCCTATACAGCAGATGAACTTAGACGAACAGGAGGACTGGTAGCATGACTGACCATGACAAACGAATATTGCCAGCGGAGACTGATGCCATGCGTATAACACAGCCTTCTGTTCAACCGCCGCTGGCTGCTGCCACTGATTCTCTGCCCGTACAGCAGGCCGAGCCCGCAGCGACCGAGCCTGTAGTACGCCAGAAATGGTGGGATGCCCGGCTGCTGGTCGTCGTGATCGCGACAGCGATCGTCATGCTGATTCTGCTGACGACGACATGGCTGAGACCTGTACCGGATGATCTTCAGGCCAATGCGGCAAGCTGGGGAGAACTGGAGCCTTTCCGGGTCTATCAGACCGATGATGTGCATAATCAGAGCCTGGTCTCTGCCATGGATCATAATTATATTCAGATGGTGAACAAAACGGCCGAACAGGAAGGCTACAAACTGACCATCAATGCGGTAACCGCAGACGAGAATCGGCTGATCATCCTCTATACGGCAGAGACCAACGACAGCCGTCAGATTCCTCATGTCAGCAGTGTCAAGCTGCTTAATATTGCCACCGGCAAGCCGATCAATGCTTCCCGGGTACGCATGAATGGCACCAATGGCGAAGAGAACCGGCAGCAGTACTTTGGCACAGCGACGATGCGGCTGGATCATCGCCAGAATTTCCCGAGAGAAATCGCAGCCCAGTTCCGGATTATGTCTATCACGCCGGATTCGGCAGCAGAACCGGGTCGAATCCGTTATTCCCCTACATTATTGGTGCATTTCTCGCTTGCTCCCCAATTCCGCACTCAGGAAACCGAGATTATTTACCCAAATCAGGCGATTGACTGGAATAATCATACTGTGTGGCTAACCCGGGTTGAATTGTCTCCGCTGGAGATGCGGGTGCGTTTTACTGCCGATTCGAATATGGATAAGGAATATGCCAAGCCCGACCGAGTATGGCTTAGTCCACGAGGCGTTATTTCCGAAAAAGACGGCCAGACGATTACCCTTCAGCCGCTGGGCAGCCGGGTCGTGAGCCATGACCCGTATACATTTGAACATGTGTATTACAGTAATCTGCTGGATGATCCGGACTCACTGGAGGTTGTCGTCAAACCGCTGGGAACGTCTGCCTATGCTGATACACAGATTATCCGGATCAAATAATTCGCAATTTATCCACTACTGCCTGTTCCGTGCATACACCAAACACAGCAAAAAGCGCATCAGATAACAAGATGCGCTTTTTGCTGTGCCACGCTGATCGTTGCTTCGATACCGGAATTGAACTCCAGATAATCACTTTCCACTCCATCGCTGAAAATCACCCCGTTCTCCGGCATCTGGGACACGATTCGAAGCGGCTGATTGCTGTCAATCCGGCCAAATACCAGCTCGGCCGCCGTGGTCCGGCTCGGAAAAGGCTCGCGTACACTGTAATACAGATACGGAGCATCCCAGGCAAAAGAAGAATCACGACTGCTCAGCTGCACCTCCTGCTGACTCGCCTGTCTCACAATGCCGGCTGCACCGGCCATCACGCTCTTGAACCAACCGGTCGAACCCATACCCGTCGAGACGATAATACCGCTGGAAGACTGTTGTTCCTGCTGCTCCCCGACCCGAATCTCATAGCGTGCCGAGACATGGGTTCGCCGTCCGATAAACAGATCATTCACACCGGTCAGCGACTGTCCATCATTCAGCTCGGCTCTCGCCAGCCTCACCTCCTGTACCTGCCGTTGACGGCGGAACACTTCCGGGATCACCTTGCCAAGGTCCCCAACGGTAAAAGGCAGCAGTACACCATCCCAGCGCTGCGGGTCCGGGTTCACTCCAATCAGCGGCTGATTTGTTACATACTTCATCGTATTAGCGACCAGCCCATCCTGTCCCAATACCACTACAATATCCTCTGGTCCAAAAATAAAGCTGGGCACATGCTCACGGTCCAGGCGCTGCACCCGGCCAAGCGGCTGAAGCTCGGCTACTGCCTGCTCCAGCGCCTGATGATACATGCGATCCTCCTGTACATAATCGCCAAAGTCCGCTCCCAGCCGCTCGATATAGAACTGTGCCTGCTGAATGGTATTGTAACGAACGATCAGTTCCTGCAGCCGGGTGCGGCGCTGCACGAGAATAATTGTATTCTCCGTGATCCGTTGATTCATCTGGTTCGTCCTCCCCGCTCGGCTCCTGTATGGGCGTAATTCGTACCGGGATCACCCAGCAGTCCCTGCAGCAAATCCGGTGTAATATTGAGCTGGCCGATCCGGCCTGCATTTTCCGCCAATCCCTGAAATGCTGCTGCGATCAGCTGATCCGGCTTCATGCTCAGATTGGCCATCGCCTGCAGTACGCTTGGCTGCACATCCTGCAGCGCCTTCATCACTGCCGACATTTCATAAGCGCGGGCATCGGCCCGGGCTTTGTTATTGGCGATGCTCAGTTCGATCAACGCCTGCTTTTGTTCTTCCAGTCCGGTATCAAACTGCAGCTGCTCCTGTTCCATTTCATTCTGCTTGATTTTCATGGAACGTTCGGCTTCCAGCTGGGTCTCCCGAATCTGCCGCTTCTTGGTCTCCACGGCAATCTCGGTGTTCAGCTCATTCTCGCGCACCCGCCGTTCCTGCTCGATTGACGCATTACGGCGTTCGTACAGCGCATCATCGGCATCCTGCAGAATCTGCTCCCGTGTCTGGGCTTCCAGTGCCCGCATCGTTTCCTTGTTCGGCAGAATAGCGAGTACGGACAATCCCATAATCTCGATCCCCAGCTTTTGCAGTTCTTCGCTAGACTGCATCTCGGTTGTAATATTTTGAACCAGGTATTCACTGGACTGAATAGCTTCGCGCAGTGGCATCTGCTCCAGCCGCTTTTTCATCAGAACTTTGACGATATGAATCACCCGCTGGGACAGCTTGCCCGGATCATCGGAGATGTATTTATTTTTCTTGAGACTATACGTATAGTTCAGAATCCGGGTCGTCTGTCGATAATCGGTGATCCGGTAAGTCAGCTGACCCTGAACAGTCACCATCTGGTAATCACGGGTAATCTCCTCGAACATAAACGGAACATCGATCGAAGACACCGGTGCGACAACAACCGAAGTCGTGGGTTCATAGTAATAAAAGGATAACCCGACTCCTTCTCTGACAATCTTGCCGTTTTTGATTTTCATGACATACTCACTGGGTTGGAATTTGGCGAAACGCAGTCCGAACATGGTATATCCTTCCTTTCTTTTTTACAAATATTGTGTTCGACATATGTTAATAACATTTTGTTAATATGTTGATAGGAATAAGAATAGCACGAAGTTTAGTTATAATCAATATGATAATAACTAATTATTTATTTATGGAAATGCTTCGGATGGATAAGAGATGCTGGGAGTAATTCAATCGAGATTGAATTGAAAAGGATGCCAATATGCTTGTTTGCGATGGTATACTGAGGACAAAGAAAGAGAAGAAGGAAATGATCCTGCAATGCACTTCTCTTCCATCCGAATACTTTGAACCTATTGAGTTGATAGCTATCGATATCTATTTCTTTTTTTCGGTAAAAGCAAAATAATTACAGAAAGGAGTAGGATGATGACGCTTTTGCAACCGCTTCAGCCTCCGGAGATTCAGCATGGGCTGCTGCACCCGGGCTACTGTTATCAGGAATATAGGCCTGCTCTGCCGCTGCGGCAGGTGGTTGCCTGTTATTGGAACTCCTATGCGGCTCCGGGAAATGCTTCTATAGAGCATCGCGTTATTCCTGATGGCTGCATTGATATTATCTTTGATCTGATGGCGGGACAGGTGACGGGAAGTGCTTTTATCTCCCAGCTGATGTGCAGATATGAGATGATGTCCGTTGGTCAGCCGATGCACTGTTTTGGGGTGCGGATGTATGCGGGTGAGGCAGCGCGGATTTTGGGTCTTCCGGCAGGCTCACTGTACGGCTGCGAAGTCACGCTGCAGAATCTATATGGTTCGGCAGCAGATGCCATTACCGAGCAGATAATCTGCGCGGAGAATGTGACAGCCCGCATCTCTCTGCTTGACCACTGGTTATGCAGAAAATGGGAGCAGCAGGATACAGCGCCTCCTTCCCTGTTCACCGCAGCGCTGCAGTATATCCAGAGTGAGCGCGGGAATATCACACTGTCCGGGCTGGCCGACGAGCTTCATTACAGTGAACGTACGATCCGGCGGCTTTTCCAGCAGCAGCTGGGCATTTCTCCCAAGGAAATCGCAGGCATTATCCGTTTCCAGTCCATGCTGCACAGTTGGCAGCTGCAGTCTGCTCATCCTGATAGTATGTCACGACACCGGTTCAGCGATCTGGCGGCGGCTCATGGGTATTATGATCAGTCTCATCTGAATCGTGCGTTCAAGCAGTATTATGGACTCGCACCCGGTCAGGTTATACAATCGTCAGGTGATCGTGCGGAAATTTTGGAATAATCTAACTGGATTTGGCTGCCAACTACTGGTTGCCAGATCCTTTTCACGGGTTACGGGTTACGGGTTACGGGCCATTATGGCCGTTTTTTACAATCTATTTGCAATACATATGATTATGCTAAAAGAGACTCTTCCTGCTCATCTGTTCCTTCAGAACACAACAGCCACTTGTGAAGCCCAGAGCCAAAAGCTACTGATAACGGGCTGGGCCTGACTGACAGCATGCAGCACCAGGACCAGCAAAGTGATTGGGGAAGACAGATGTAGACTATGATGCCAAAGGGGATATAACGATGAAACTGTCCATGAAATATGTGATCCTGTATGTAAATGATTTTGAGCAATCGATGCGTTTTTACCGGGATATTCTTGGTCTGCCAGTTAAAATGGAAGCCGGCACCTACGTGGAATTTGATACCGGAGCCACCACACTTTCGATCAATACACGCGAATCCGTCAATGAACTGCTGGATCTTGGATTGACGGCGGATGTGCCGGCGGCCAGTTCGTTTGAGGTAGGGTTTGTGGTCGAGGATGTGGCTGCAGTGATTGAGGATCTGCGCAGTCAGGATGTTCCGGTGATCCGTGAACCGGTGACCAAGCCGTGGGGACAGACGGTCGCCTACGTGACCGATCCCGACGGGCATTTTATCGAAATCTGCACGGCTGTCGGCTGAGCAATAATTCTTGCCTGATTAAGCGTATGGAAGACTGCTGCCATAGTACTGGGGCCTCTCGCAGCAGTACTTATGCTTGCCTGCACTCTGCCAATTAATACTAGTGTATCTATCTCTCGCCTATCGGATATCCGGTAGGCTATTTTTTGGGTCTACAAGAGCTGGTAATTAATTCCTGATTCGTTTTTGCGTATTTGTGTATATTAACAATGAGATGGGAACCCAATTGCTTACTTATTCTCAGCAATTTGGTAAGATAGGTATACTGCATATATTCCATTGTCATGTTAAATTGGTAAATTTAGTTATATAAGCCTATGGAACTAAAATATATGAGTCTTTACACATAATTTATATTGCTATGCCCTTACTTAGATAGTATTATAGACCTATGAACACATAGACCTAGTTACCGTGCCATTATCCAATAATTATTCAAATATAATCAATCATGAGAAGAGGTGATCCGTATGACTTTGATGGTAGATTATTGCCCGCGCTGCGGTAATGTTTATCAGAAAAATTTTCGTAAAATGTGCAACGGATGCAGTAATGAGCTGGATTCGACAATGAAACGGTGTATGGATCATCTCTGGAGATACCCGAACAGCACTACCCAGGAATTAAGCCAGGCAGCCAATGTAGAGATCAATGAACTGTACCAGTTTATCAAAGAAGGCAAGTTCTCTTTCACTTATCCGAAGCTCACTTTCCCTTGCGAATGCTGCCGTCAACCGATCCGTCAGGGACGAATATGCAGCAGCTGTACCGGTTCATTCAAGGAAGCATTCCCGGTACCTGCTATAAGCACACCAGCTGCACGCACTTCCGGTACACGTACAAGTCACAAGACACTATTCACGTCCAGAGGAACAACCAGACGTCGGTGAACAGATAACCGGTTACGAAGATTCAGGATAGATAGACATGAATGCTTCGCACGCTTACAAATCATATATGATCAGCAGGTAATAACGGATAAATGCAACTTACTATTTGTAATTATAAAAGGACCAGCACCTCCTCGGAGGATACTGGCCCTTTTTTTCATACAGGGTTACCCTTGGTATGTGCTTTTTTGAACCGACCCTGTCATTCATGAACCTGATGAAAAGGTTACTGCTTCACGCCTGCGGTTTGCAGTGCTTTGCTGTATTCGGTCGTCAGGAACTGGGTCAGCTGATCGGCTCCGGCCGCCTTGAAAGCTGCGATCGCCTCCTGCTTGTTGGCGGTAAAATCTTCATCTGATTTGGACAGGATCATCGTTGCTGCTGTACGTGCAGCCAGTTCCTTGAGCTGGGTCTCCAGCTTGAGCAGATCATCATTCAGTACCGGCAGTACAACCGTATTCTCCTGAATAATCTCCTCGGCTGTCATATTTTGCAGTGGAGTATTCTCATCCTGCAGCTTGCCCTCCTGCACCAGCTTGGATACCACTTCTCCCGGATAGGACGCACCATAGTGCTTGCTGAAATCCTTTTCCAGTGTGGTGGAACTTGCGGCCATTGATTCTTCGGTAGAGAACAGATTGACCGGTGTCTTGGTCTTCGGATCGATGACACTGCCGCCAAGACCGATCAGATTCTGATCCAGCGCAATACCGGTACGTTCCCAGGCATCACCGCCATTGACTTTCATTTCAATGGTTTCCTTGGTCAGCTGCGGCTTGCCATTTTCCATATTCCAGTGGTTGCCTTCGATTCCACTGTAGAGCGTGCGGGCGCCTTCGTAGGAATGAATATAATTCAGGAACTCCATCGCTTTCTCGGGATATTTGGAGCTTTTGGAGATGGCATAGCTCTTGTCTGCCCAGCCTACCGGGCGGACACCGCCGCTCCATGCCTGCTTGCCTACCGGCAGAACCATATAGCCTTTACCGTCCTTGGCGTACTTGGCATTGAAGTCGCCCATCGCCCAGGTGGCTGGCCCAAGGATGAACTGACCAGCTGTCGCCTTGGCCATGTAATCGTTATTTTTCATCGTCAATGCATCCGGGTCCAGCAGGCCCATCCGATACGCCTGATTATAAAAGTCCATCGCTACCCAGTAGTTGGAGTTCTCGTCGGTCAGCACATTGATCAGACGATGCTCACCCATCGGTTTGGCGAACAGGTCAGAGCTGCCAATCGCACTCTGCTGGGTAATCCAGGTAAATGGAATGATATACGGCCATAGCCCCCAGTCCTGCCACATGGATACACCGTAGATTTTCTTGCCCTCTTCAGTGGCAGGATGCTTGGCGGAGATCTGCTGCAGCACATTCAGCAGGTCATCAGTGCTGTTAATGGGCGGAGTGCCGATTTCCTTGTAATAGTCCCAGCGCATAGTTGGTCCGATCGTGAGATTCGGGTAGATCGGGCTGGGATCTGCCTGGATCTGTGGCGGCAGGAAATAGAGCTTGTTCTGTCCTTCGCTCCAGTTGGACCGGCTGTAATCGACTACGGTTGGAATCGTCTGCTGGATGTCCTTGCCGTACTTGTCCAGCAGATCATCCATCGGAATAATCAGTTTGCCATCAATCAGCTGCTTGCCATACTGGGTAGGATCGGCCCGTACGATATCCGGCAGATCGCCGCCGGCGAGCAGTACATTCATTTTATTGGCATCGGCTTCAACGTATTCGATCTTCACGCCGACTTTCTTTTCGATTTCTTTGGCGATATCGCTGTCCGGGTACGTATTCCAGTTGGTTCCCGTCTCATTGACCAGCACACGCAGGGTCACGATACCGTTCTGGTCTGCGGTGCCTGCCTGGCTGGCACTGCCAGTCGTGTTCTCTGCTCCACTCGAACAAGCTGTAAGCGTTATCACAAAAGAAAGTAAAAGTGCGGCTGCCGATCTGGTTTTACCTCTTTTTCTCATCATACGACCTCCTATTATTGTTATCTTACCTGCCTGAAGACAGCTGCGCCAGCGTAAGGATCAGCCTTTGACGGCGCCCATCATGATTCCTTTGACAAAGAAACGCTGCAGCATCGGGTAGACAATGACGATCGGCAGTGTAACCAGCATCGTAATGGTCATCTGGATCGACTGCGGTGTCATCGTTCGCACTTCTGCCGAGTTGGTCAATTCGGCAGCACTCATGCTGGAAATGCTGTTGGACTGGTTGAGGAAGTTGTACAGCACCAGCTGAAGTGTCTGCAGGTTCGGATTCTCCACCAGAAAGAAATTATCAAACCAGGTGTTCCACTGCCCCAGTGCGGCAAATACGGCAATCGTTGCAATAATCGGCGTAGATAACGGAAAAATCACCCGGGTAAAGATCGTAAAGTAACCTGCACCGTCTATCTTGGCAGATTCTTCCAGCGCAGGCGGCAGCTGCTCGATAAACGTCTTGATCAGAATAATATTGAATCCGCTGATCGCGCTTGGCAGCACGTATAACAGAAAGTTATTTTGCAGACCATAAGCTTTCATCGTCAGATACCAGGGAATAAATCCGGCGTTAAAATACATCGTGATCAGCACGAAACGATAGATCAGCTTGCGCATAGGCATCTCCCGCTTGGTGATCAGATAGGCAAAAAACGAGCAGCAGACTACCGTCAGCAGGGTACCGATAATCGTACGCAGTACCGAGACCAGCGCTGCTTCCTGCAGACCGTTCAGCTGCAGCGTCGCCCGGTAGCTCTCCAGCGAGAATCCGGCTGGCCACAGAAACACACCGCTCTGTGCCTGAAATGAATCACTGATCGAATAGATGAAAATATAATAAAACGGGTAAATCGTAATAATCAGCAGGATCGTAAGCAGCGTATAATTCACTGCGTTGAAGGCCATATCCGGCCAATTGATGGGTTTGCGGGTACGCATCCTGGCAGTCTTTTCCATAGCTGTTCCTTCCTTTCCGGCTCTAATAGAGTACTTCCACGTATACTGCATGCCGTTCATGAATGACAGTGTACGTGGCAGAATCAGCGGTAGAGTGACAACGGCTGTTAGATAATACTCTCGCCTCTGACCCTTTTGGACAGGCTGTTGATCATGAAGAGCAGGATGATGCTGATGACGGACTTGAACATGCCGACAGCCGTCGAATACGGATAGTCATTCGTTACGAGACCCAGGCGGTACACGTACAGGTCGAGCACTTCAATTTTGTCGGCAACCATAATATTGTTGAACACCAGATACTGTTCGAATCCGGCAGACAGCAGATTGCTTACAGCGAGCAGCAGCAGCACGATAAAGGTAGGCATAATGTTCGGTATTGTGATATGCACAATACTGTGGAACCGTCCGGCGCCGTCAATTTTGGCGGCATCATACTGTTCTCCATCGATGCCGACGATCGCTGCCAGATAGATGATTGCATTCCAGCCGATCGTTTTCCAGATCAGCAGCAGGGTCTGGACGAGCCAGACATGTTCGGGATTACCGAGTACATTGAGCGGTGTATCGCTCAGTCCGAGCCGGGCGATGATCGTATTGATCGCCCCTTCCGAGCTGAACATGCTGAAGGCCAGCGAGAAGACGATAATCCAGCTGATATAGTTGGGCAGTGTGGTCGTCGTCTGAATGAGCCTTTTGAAAAAGCCATTGCGTACTTCCGAGATCATGATCGCCAGTACCAGCGGCAGCGGGGCAGCCAGGATCGACAGCAGGCTCAGCGCCAGTGTATTGATCATAACCCTCAGCATATCCCGGTCATGCAGCATCTCGCGAAAATGCTCCATCCCGACAAAATCCGTCTGGCTGAGCGGAATCCCCGGCCTGTAATCGAAAAAAGCATACGCCCAGCCGAACAGCGGCACATAACTGAAAGCGATTACAAAAACAATGAACGGTAGGGTCATCAGCAATAATTTGATTCCGTCTGCATGAATCTTCCGCTTCTTCGTTTGCGCAACTTCTCCCTTTTTATACGTAATCTCCACAGCGGAACCTCCTTTGTTCTTCTTGCCACGGACCTCGGCAGGTCGTGATCGGACTTGATTGTGAGTCGGTTGTCATGTCCTTATATTAATATGCAAGGGGAGGGCGCTAAATGAACAATCTGTAAAAAAAGCTGAACAATCTACAGATGACGGGCTGAATCGGCTGGGGAGTTGAACGATCTACAGATATGGTTGAACAAAAGACGCTGATTATATTGTAGAAACTGATGTGGATGGGCAGCAGCTACTGCCCAAAGGAATTCGGCCACGTCCTCCGGTGGAGCCTGGAAATCATGAACAGGTTGGACAAGATGGTGATTTCCAGGCTCCAAGGTCGTCCTTTGACCGAATTTCCTTTGCTCCGCTATGTGCGGGGATGCTTATTATGCAGTTAAAGACGTACGTCATTTTGAGCTATTTCACCATACTGCGGAGCAGCTAATGGGGATATAAAAAAGCACCCTTTATGTTCATTAGCTTAACCGGATAGATAGCTAATGAGCATATGAAGGGTGCTTTTCAGCAGTTGGTTGTTCATTTGGCAGATTAATGGCTTAGTGGTCTACTTATTTTCCTGTTATCGTTAAGATTGATCTTGAAACTTTCTTGCGATCAAGTGCGAGAAGCCGGAGTTGTACCGGCGATCAGGGCGTGTACCTGTTTGAGGTAGGCTTCCTGCAGGCGGCGGGTGATCGGGCCGGGAATGCCGGTACCGACCGGTTGGCCGTCGATGGTGATGATTGGAGCAGCTTCCATCGTGGTGCTGGTAATCATCGCTTCGTCGGCTGCCATCAGTTCTTCACGGGTGAACCGGCGCTCCACGTACGGGATCTCCAGATCGACGGCGATGCGTTCGATGACTTTTTTGGTGATGCCACTCAGGATCAGCGGGCCGTCGGGATGGGTATAGATCGTGCCATCCTTGACGATCAGCAGATTGGATGAGCTGCCCTCGGTCACCGTATTGTCCGCACGGATCAGGATGGCTTCAGTCGCGCCGGCTTCGGCGGCTTCCTGCTTGGCGAGCGTATTGGGCAGCAGATTCAGCGATTTGATATTGCAGCGCAGCCAGCGTACGTCTTCACAGGTGATCGTCGCGATGCCGTTCTCGATCGCATCGACCGGACGAGCCAGCGGTTCGCAGTAGCCGAGCATGACTGCCTGGCTGCTGGCCGGAAAGGCGTGTGCTCTCTTTGCTTCACCGCGGGTGAGCTGCAGATAGAGCATGCCGTCCTGTGCGCCGAACGTCTCTGTCAGCTGATCCATCTGGGCAGATAGTTCCTCCCGGCTCCAGGGGATCCGAATTTTGATCTCGGCCAGACTGTTATACAGACGATCCAGATGAGCTTCCTTTTCAAACAAATGTCCTTCGTAGATACGGAATACCTCATAGATTCCATCACCGAAATAATAACCACGGTCCCGGTAGGAGACCTGTACGTCTTCTTCGTTAACGAGCTTGCCATTCCAGAGCAGCATAATCCAACCTCCCATGAGCATATGTGACAGAG
Organism: Paenibacillus wulumuqiensis; assembly: GCF_000971965.1. GTDB lineage: Bacteria > Bacillota > Bacilli > Paenibacillales > Paenibacillaceae > Saccharibacillus > Saccharibacillus wulumuqiensis. The sequence continues at coordinate 611,087 of NZ_LAQP01000004.1, read as the reverse complement.
CAGCTATACAGAGCCTGTCGGTCCTGTATGCATCTTACCATGCCCCAAATGGAAGAGTAAATCCGGCTGCCGCCTTGCAGAACTGGTTCACCTTACAAATCGGCGGTGCGCTATGCAGGACCTAGAGCGTATGCTAATCAGTAAGCGCTCCAGCCGCCATCGGCTACAAGCACCGTTCCGTTGATAAAGCTGGCATCGTCTGAAGCGAGGAACAGTGCTGCAGCAGCGACTTCTTCGGGTTCGCCGAGTTTGGGATTCAGTCCCATGCCCAGCATGGCTTTCTGCTGACCAAAGGCATTCGGTTCGGTCATACTGGCACTGATATTGGTCTTGACCGCTCCCGGAGCGATGGCATTGCAGCGAATGCCAAGCGTCGCATACTGGAAGCCTACATTGCGCGTGAATCCGACTACTGCATGCTTGGAAGCAGTATATGCCGCTCCTGCACGGGAGCCGTTAAGTCCACCGTTGGAAGCGATATTGATGATGACGCCGCTGCCTTTTTCCTTGAAGATCGGCAGTACTTTGCGGGTAGCCCGCATCACACTGGTCGTATTGATATCGAATATGCGTGCCCACAGTTCATCGGTCAGATCTTCTGCCGGAACAAAGTTATCCATGATCCCGGCATTATTGACCAGAATATCGACTGTTCCATATGTGCTGACTGCCGTATCGATCATGTTCTGGATATCCTGCTCCTGGGTCACATCGACTTTGAGTGCAATGGCAGTACCTCCCGCCGCCTCGATCTCATCTACGGTGAGCTGGGCGGTATCCTGGCGCAGATCGGATACGATCACTTTGGCACCTTCCCTGGCAAATAACAATGCGGATGACCTGCCCATGCCTGAGGCAGCCCCTGTAATAACAGCAACTTTATTTTCCAGTCTCATAATGGTTCCCTCCACAGTCGTTTTGGATTGATACTAGTAGATTGACATAAATGAACAAATGTTGACTAAACAACATCCTTATGAATATGATACAAACACATCGGTACAGTCTCAATCAGTAAAAAGACGCTTTCCTGTCGGATAAGCAACAGATCAGCGCCATTTTGTTGACTGTACTATTTTTGGTGAATGAATAGTTTTGAAAGGAGACTATCATTATGGATCGCCGCATACGCAAAACCAAGCAGGCTTTTCATCAGGCACTGCTGCAGCTGCTGGAACAGAAAGATTTTCGCGCCATTACGATCACGGATATTGTCGCAGCTGCAGACGTGAACCGGGGCACCTTTTACAAGCATTATATATACAAAGAAGATCTGCTGGATGAGCTGATCGAATACGTACTGGAGGATCTGACCGATTCCTATATGGAACCTTACGGGGAAAACGACTTTCTGGACGTAAGTGAACTGGTGTCTTCGGCGATTACGATCTTCGATCATGTGGCTGCCCATCGCAGCTTTTACCGGCTGATTATTCATTCGCACTCGATGGCAGGCTTCCAGCAGAAAATCTGCAGCCAGCTGCAGCAGCTCTGTCTGCAGGGCATGCAGCAGATCAGCTCTTCTCCATATACAGATGCCAGGCAGCCCAGCTCCATCGATCCCGAGCTGTTCTCCAGCTATCAGGCGTATGCGATCTGGGGATTGATTATGAACTGGGCGCAGCATGAGTTTGAAGCGTCACCCGACCATATGGCCGAGCAGCTGTTGATGATTGTGAATTATTCGGCCGGGCGAGTGTCCCCGAAGCCATCCTGCTGAGAGGAATCTGTCATTTTGGGCAGTCGGATTGTCACTTCTGCACCAGCAGGCACCTGCGGCACATGAAGACCATACCCCTGTCCAAAATAAAGCTGGATACGCTTGTTGACATTATACAGTCCGACTCCGGTGCCCGTGTTGGCATCCGGCTGAGCATGGATATCCCCTTCCGCTTCTCCATAGCTCTCTCCTGCGGCCAGACGTGCATTGAGCTGTTCCCGCCGCTGCGGATCGAAGCCTGCTCCCGAGTCGATGACCGAGATCCAGAGATCCTGCCCGTCTTCATGAACCTCGATACTGATCTCGATCCCTTCTCCCTCCTGCCGGGCGAACTTGATTGAGTTCTCGACGACAGGCTGCAGAATAAAGCGGGGAATCCGGCAATTGAGCAGTTCAGGGTCCACATCGAATTCAAATCGAATCGTGCTGTTGAAGCGAAAGTTAATGATTTTGATGTAATTTTCCAGATAATTCAGCTCATCCCGCAGCGTACACATGCTGTCCTTGCTGGCAAAGACCGGACGCAGGATATTGCCAAGTGCGACCACGCTGTTCACGATATTATCCGCTTTGATCATCGAGGCCATCCAGCGGATCATATTGAGCGTATTGTACAGAAAATGCGGATTGATCTGATACTGGAGCGCTTCGATCTCCAGCTTGCGCCGATTCTCCTGAATCTCGTTATTGCGGCGCAGCAGATCGACGATACTGAGCGACATCTCGTTGAACCGTCGCATAACAGTACCGAATTCGTTATTCGGAATATCGGTAAACGTCACACCCAGATCGCCCTTGCTCACATCCCGCATCTTGTGGGCGAGCAGATGCAGCGGGCGGATCATCCGGCGCAGCGAGAAATACGAGACGCCGAAAATAACTAGAATGCTGAGCGCAAATACAAGCAGCATAATCCGCTGCACGGAAAAGATCTGCTGCGAGAACAGACCGAGCGGTACTTCGCGCATCATGTACCAGTCGCTGTCCTGCAATCGGTAGTACACAATCTGGATCGGATCACCATTTTTGACCGAATCATAGCTGCCGAATGCTGCCGTACTGCCTGCCGGAGGAAGGTAGGGACTCTGCTGCCCTACGCTATCCGGACTGCTGCCGGAAATAATCCGGCCGTCACTGTTAACAATATACATATTGCCCTCGGCCATATCGAGCGAAGCCGAATAGGTCGAAGCCAGATACTGTTCGTCCATATTGAAGATCAACGTGGCGCTTGTCTGCGGGTCGTACAGGGCGCGTACCCCGCGAATCAGGCTGATCAGCCTGCCGTCAGCCTCCCCGGTAATGTAAGGGTTATAGTACGATTCTGTCATACCGCCTTCGACCGTCAGATTGGGAAAAGACTGCTTGGCCCGTTCGTAACCCTCGGATTGGAAAAAGCTGTCCGTCCAGGCACGGTCGGAGTGTACGAGCGTCCGCGTCGCATCTCCGCCGAGCGCACCGTTCGCATCCGATATGATGTAGATCGAGTGAATATAACTGTAATTGCTGATAAAGTTGGCGATCCGTGCGTAAATGTCCTTTTTCAAATCGATATTCTCCAGCTGGGAACGGGTCTCACTACTCTGGATATAGCTCTGCACATTGTTGTCCAGCAGGAACAGCTTGGACAGCCGATCCACATCGCTGATCAGGTTATGGATATTATGATCAATCTGCTGGAACTGCTGGTACAAGAGCTTCTCGTTCTGCTCCTTGATCAATCCGAGCATGAACGTATACAGCAGATAGGTCGCCAGGGAGAACACAATAATGCTGACCGCCATGAAGAAGACGATCAGCTGGGTACCGAGATGCTGAATTTTGCCGGTCTTGCCGGAGCGCCGCCATCCTGTCATAGGCTGTGATTCGCTCCTGTCTGCCCGCCTGTGCCCGCACTGCTGAGCCACTGTCTGCGATATTCGTTCGGATTGAGTCCGGTCACCTTTTTGAATACTTTGCTGAAATACGTATATTCCGGCGAAAAACCTACCTGTACTGCAATATCGTACGACTTGAGATTGGTGCCGATGAGCAGCTCCTTGGCCCGTTCGATCCGGTAGCGATTCAGATAGTCGATAAAGGTAATCTGCAGCTCCTTTTTGAACAGATTGCTCAAATATCCAAAGCTCAGGCTCACATGATCGGCGACCTGCTGCAGGCTGATATTCTGGGCATAATGCTGCTTGATATATTGGAGCGCCCGGGCAATCTCGTTACTCATATAGAGCAGATTGCGGGAATACTCCACCACCTCGGACAGATACGCCATCACCTGATCCAGCATCTCCGGCAGCGTATCACACTGCTCCAGTTGGCCGGTAATATTGAATAGGAGCGTCTTCTCGTTCTGATGATGATCATACAGACTGGTGCTGACCCACTGGATGAACTGGAACAGCAGATGCTGGATCGATTTGCGGTCATCCTGCAGATGACTGCGCAGGATACGGATATACCCTTCATATCGTTCCTGCCGGAGCGGAGACAGCAGTTCGCGCACAGGAGCATACTGCCGAATCCTCTCCAGCTGTGTTTCTATCGGGGTCATATCCACCTGTTCGCTACGGGTATGATACAGCCCGGTACCCATCAGAAATTTGTTGCTGAGCACCTGGCAGGACTCCTGGTACAGTCCCAGTAAGTTTTTGTATGCGCTACCAATTTGACTGATACCAAAGGAAACGGAGCTGTTAAAGTAGGTGCGAATCACTTCCTGCACCCGCTGAAGCATCATTGCAATCTGCTGACGGATCGCCTGCTCGGACAATATATCCTCAAAGCTGAGCAGCAGCAGATAATGCGTCTCATCGACATAGAATCCCTCCCCCCTTTTAAAGGAAGTCGTAATCTCATTCAGAATGTTCAGCAGCGTCATCTTGATCAGATGTCCATGCTCATCGCGGAATTTCTGCTTGAGCCGTGAATAGTTATCCACTTCAATCGTACAGGCCACGATCCGCACCGGCGAGAGGCGCATGCCGCTTTGCAGGGTGAATCGTTCGAATTCGTCGGCTGAGTAAATTCCGTATAGCAGGAAGTCCTTGAGAAACTTTTCTTTGACCAGTTCCATATTGGCCGGCAGCATCGACCCGGCTGCTCGGTCACTAACCGCACTCTGCTGCTCGCTCCATTCGCGCTGAATGCCGGACAATACGCTCTCAATCTCCTCTTCGGTCATCGTCAATTTGAGAATGTAACCGGATACACCAAGCGACATGGCCCGGCGTGCCAGTTCGAATTCTTCTAGGCAGGACAGCACGACAATCCGTGTCTGTTTGTCCTCTTCCCTGATCCGGGCAATCAGCTCCATACCATCCATCCGGGGCATGCGTATATCCGTAATAATCAGGTCAGGCTTCTCCTGCGTATATGTCTCCCATGCGCTCTGTCCATCCGGCAGGTCCGCAATCACTTTCATATTGAATTTATTCCAGTCAACCGAATTTTTGAGTCCGATCCGCACCAGCATCTCATCCTCTACAATCATCACTGTATACATGATGGTCACTCCTTGCTTCCAGAGTATAAACACAATACCCAGTCCCTGCCCCTGCCGCTGGAAGGAGCGGTAAATCGGCGGGTACCTGTGTTAGGAATCCGAAGCTGCCCGGTATGCTGTCCGGTGCGCGGACAATACCAGCTGGCAGTCAGCTCCGTACCGGGAAGTTCTCCCAATCTAACTTTAACATACAGTCCCTGGGGGCAGTAGATGAATATGTAATTTTTACCTCTCGTTGCCACTGGAGTGTTGGCTCCGGTCAGAGGATCCTGCAGCAGCTCCTGAGCCGGCTGTCCCGTTGTATGGTCTACACTCTCCATTAGATGTCGCAGATGCTGCATCTGCCTGGCTCCCGGACGCTGCAGCGCATCCTGCCAGGACATGATAAAAAAGGCACCGGGCTGATCCATGGCCACGGAGCTGTACAGTCCATCCGCCAGCGCCCAGACCGAGTGATGACCATACGTATGACCTGCCGCACCGCTGAATACCGCATAATAAGCCGCCTGCCGTATATCCACTTCATCAAAATATCCGTTCTCCGGCTCAAAATCAATCGGGATATCTTCATAACATGGCTCTGCATCCAGTGTCGGCTTGATCGGCCGAAGATGATAATCCTGTTGGATCAGACGATAATTGTCCCGCACACCGGCACCATGACTGGACTGAACCATATTCAGATCCAGCCACTCTTCCTCATGCACATACAGGGACGAAGATACGCCACCCTTGGGATGAAAAGTCATCAAATGTCTTCCCCCGTCTCCCTCCCTGATCCCGAGTGCCATCTGCCGGATGATCTCGAAATGCCGGCGGGTCTGCAGCGGACGATCGCCTCCCAGCACCCAGATCAGCGAATCCGTTTCCCGGTAGCGTTCACCGAGCCATTTGCCATATTCAAAAGCATTATTCGGTGTGAAAATCTCCGGCCCCTTGCCCCACATCTTATGAAATTTGTCTCCCCAAGTCGGCAGCAGCGCCGTATACATGCCGAGCGAAGCCGAGAGCCGGATCATCTCATCGACATGCTGCCAGTAAGAGTACTCTCCCGTAAGATCCGGCCGGAGCGGGTCCGGCAGACCGGAATTATCATTCAGCAAAGGAAGACGTCCATATGCATTGGGTGTACGCAGACCATCCAGCTCGGCCAGTGCGACCGTCTGAATGACATTGAATCCCTGTACGGCACGGATGTGCAAATAATATTCGGTGTCTTCCCGGTTCAACTGGTGCAGCAGCTCCCAGGCCGTATCGGCCAGCCAGAAAAATGGATGCCCGTCTTCGGTAACCAGAAACCGCTGATTATCGCTGATGCATAGACGGGGCAGATGCGGATAGGTGGTCATGATGGTCATCCTTTCGGAAATGAAATAGGGAAAGTCTACGTATAGGGCTGGGATATATTGAGTCAAAACAGACCTTTTTCTGTAATTATTGCAGGAGATCAGCAGCCGCAGACTGCTGTCTGTTCAGAAGGTCTGCGGCTACTGATTGATTTATACTACTATCACCCTTTTATACCAGTGTTATTCTTTTATAATAATCTCCGGGCTTCCCTTGAGTCCAAAGGCAGTCAGACAGTACCGATCGGTATAAATATGTCGTTCCGGGTGGTCCCCGTCTGTCCAGCTCGGCGTATCCTTGAAGCTGTCCGGACCTACCATAGTCAGCTCCCCGCGTACATGATGATGAGGACCGAGCAGATTGCGGCAGCTGGACATGAGCTCGATGGTCAGTTCATTTTCCCCTGCCTGAATATAATCCGTAATCTCCACTTCATATGGCGCCCACATAAAAGTATGCACTTCCTGCCCGTTCCACCACAGCCTTGACAGTACTGCATCCGGGCGGTCAAAACGGAACCAGACGCGCTGCGAAGCTTCCATTTCTGGCAGGATCAGCTGCTGGGACAGCTGCACATTGCCTGCATAAAAGTTCAGTCCCTGGGTCGTCAGATCGCCGGTCTGCATAACAGACTGCGGTTCCTCCAGCCGGAAAGAACCCTCGGTATAGATTGCACCATTCCCCACCAGGATATATCCTGCACTGCTATTTACATGAAAATCGCCCAGCAGATAGATGCTCTCGATCTCCGTGTCGTAGAAGAGCTTGTTGCCTTCGGATTCGAACGCTTTGGCTCTCGCTACGGCTTCATACGTTTCGGCAGAATTGGCAAAATGGCGCGCCAGCGTAATCCGGTTAGGCCCGGCGGTCAGATAACCTGTCATATCCAGCTTGCGAAAAGCAATATCCCGCCACCACCCAAGCTCCCGCTGCTCAAGAAGGCGGTCATTGATGCTGATCACATACTGCTCCGGCTGTTCGATAATCAGGTACATTTCCCGGTTCAGATAATCTCCGGGCAGTGCCTCTACTGTGAATTCCAGTTCAATTGCTACCGGATGACCGAGACCGACCAGCTGATCCTGCAGGAAAATAACCGGCTGCACTCCCGACCATTCTCCTCTGTCCACACGCAGGCGGCATGTATCCAGGGTCAGGCTGTTCATATCACTGCGGGTGAGCTGCCAGGACTTCCCTGTCCGGATAATCTGCTGCACCGATGTGTCCACAGCTGCAGCTGGGCCATCTTCTGCTGTTCGTAAGTTGCTTTGGATTGAAGCCGCATCCGTTGTATCCGTCGTATCTGTTCGCCCTGCTGCATCCTGCTGTGCGGCAACAGCCTGTTCTGTCCGCAGGCGCAGCATATAAGACTGCGCAGGAGCAAAGGAAAGTCTAACCACTACACCTTGTCCAGATTGTACGGGATCATTGCCAACTGTATCTGTCAGAGGCATAACCTTTCCCTTTTCCAGCTCGATCTGCTCCAGCTCTCCGTGATAGGGCAGCAGGATCTCGGCATTGTAACTGTGCATCCGGTCGGTATTCACCAGATAGCAGAGGGTATATTCTCCGAGTGTACTGATCTGACTCAGGATCGGTGCACTGTCCGGTACGCTTTGTTCCGACAGGGAAGCGGCATCAGATGGTCCGGCAGACGGTAGCTGTACCAGATCACGAATGGTTATGCCGGCTTCCAGATGACCGGCGAGATGATCTGCCAGAGATAGATGATTCAGCGGCAAGCAGGATACGTAGGATGCCAGTTCTGTCAGCCGCTTATCCTGACGCCCATTGACCATTACCGGCAATGTACCAAGCGCGATCGCCCGGCCGCCCTGGCGAACGAATTCCAGCAGCAATTCCAGCGTCCGCTCTGCCAGCGTGACCATCGGCGGCAGAATAACCAGCTTGTAGGCTGCCTGTCCCACCACAAACTGTCCGTCTTTGACTGCTCCGTGATTGGCAATAATGCTCTCCGAGCCATAATCATGACTGTACTGCAGCCCGCACAGCCAGTCGCTGATCTGTACAAAGTCCTCATGAATCCGCTCGCCATCCTCTGTGGTGCGATTGTTGTAGACGATCCAGGAAGAGCGGATCGGATGCAGCAGCAGGATATCGACCTGTCTGCGGCTCTCTGCCAGCAGCATCGATAACCGCCCAAAATAATCATTAAACCGGCTGTATTCCTCCCACCAGGGCTGCTGGTAGTACAGGGACGGCGGATAATCCCGCTTGCGGATGCCGCGCAAGCTGTAGCCTTCCAGATGCTGGCACATCAGATTGATGCCATGCACATACTGCCACTCGGCAATCCATTTCAGATCGGCAAAGGATACATTCCAGCCGCTGCAGCCAAACGTCTCGGAGAGTACAAATTTCTGCCCCAGCTGACGGGCTGCCGAACTGGCCTGCTTGGGCGTCAGTGGATTGCTGATGAAGCGGCCGAGCCAGTCGATGCCCGGAGTCTGCATATAGGCATACGAAGCCATCGCATCTCCGACCGCTCCGGTCTGTGCTGTTAGATGATCTTCACTCACCACATGTCCCGTCAGACGCAGCTGATGTTCCTCGCACCAGTCACCGATCTGCTTCATAAAAGATTCCGAGAACAGTCTGGTTACCAGCTCCCAGAACCGGTAGCGCGCCGATTCATATCCATCCTCTTCCAGAAACAGAAGCGGCAGAATATCCAGCAGCTCCTCTCCATAAGCCTGCCGGAACTGCTGCTCCAGGGTAAATGACCACGGCACCTGATTGCGTCCATACTGCGGTTCATCGGTAAATATGCCGTACACCGCCTGACCGAAATGCACAGCAAACCGATCTGCATATTTCTCGTAGGTCGATTCGATAAAAGCATGAACAACCTTCGCATCCAGCGTGTCGATATAATACGGATTCACTTCGTAATAAAGACGCAGCTCCGCCTGCTCTTGCTGTTCCTGCGGAATCTGCACATAGCGCCCCTCCCGGCAAACATACCAGGCAATGGTGCAGCTCTGGCTCTTGGCAACGGCAGCATCATCGGTTGTTACTGCGGAATGCTTTTCCTTTTCCGGATCAATCCTTTCCATTTTCAGCCACTTTTGCTGGTAATCCAGTCCCAGCTGCGGGACTACCCCATCGGCAAATCCGCTTGGCCAGCCGTTCTCGTCATAACACCACACCTGCATCCCCAGCTGCTGCCCTTCCTCGATCCCGGCTGCTATACAGTCCATCCATTCTTCATCCAGATAGGGCGTCTCCAGCCCGGCGCGGGCATGCATAATAAATCCGCCCACTCCCGCCTGCTTCATCTCGCGTACCTGCCTGCGAATCTCCTCCGGGTCCAGTCGGTCATTCCACGACCAGAACGGAATTGCCCGGTACACTGCCGGCGGATCATGCAGCTGCCGGAAAATCCGCTCCGCCGAACCGGTCGTTGGATGATTTGGAGCATACGCCGTCTCAGCTGAAGAAAAGTTCGAACGATTCATCGGTATCTCCACCTTTTACTTTGCAAATATCGTTATGGAACAACTGCACTTCGTCCCTGTCTCCTCTGCTCATGAATGACGACAGTTCCAGGCACGCACCGCTATATTGCGGACACTGCTGACATGTATCGTCCGGCTCTCACCGGCATCCAGCCAGATAAAATTATCTTCAGCCATGAACGGCGCATCTTCTATTGCCCCAACCTGCTGTGAAGCCGGGGTCTCCTGAACTGTCTGATACAGCTCTACTGCCACCGCCGGATAGCTTCCACGGTTGGTGACCGTGACTGGATACGGATAGCGGCCGGAATAACGGTCTGTAAATGAATGATGAGTGCTTCCAGCCGGATTAGCCGCTTCGTATACATTTTCCTGCATGTCTGCCTGATTGGGCGGCTTGGGCTGATTTGCCTGATGTGGCTGAATATGATGTTCTCTTTGATCTCCCTGATGCTGCTGATGCTCCTGAATCTGCAGCTCCAGCTTGGCAGACGGCAGATTCATCAGCACTCCCTGTCTCGCGTCAAAGTTGATCCAGTAAAAGGTACGATTCAGCACATTATCCGCCTGTACGATCTCCGCCACGACCAAGAGCGGTGCGTCTTCCAGTTGGCTTCCCGGCATTTCCAGCTGTCCCAGCCTTCGTACCTGTCCATTGGAATCGCTGTCCTGCCACGACTCTGACAGCATAACTTCCAGTCTGGCGTTATACACCCGCACTCCGGCTGTCCATTCTCCCTCCAGCTGCTCCCGGTCATCCAGCAGATACACTGGCAAGGACTGCTGCTCGGGACTGTTCAGCTTGTCGAACACGACAGATACCATCAGCGGCGCATAGGCATCTGCCGTAAAATAGTGCGACATCTTGGGGACACCATACCAGTCGATCGTTGCCCATGACACGCCGGGATAGACATCATTCAGCTTGTACGTCACGACTCCAATCTGCTCCGGCCAGTGGCATCGTGCACGCTCCATCTTGTGGCGCAGCGAGACGACCTGAGCCATCTGGGTACCGGCAACAAAGTTCTCCAGCGAATCACACGGCACAAACGAATCCGCGAACTCGGATAGAATCCGCATCTCATCCCGGGTATCAAAAGCCGGCAGATGATGATAGAAACTTTTACCCGGTTCCGGCGGCCAGACATGACGCTCCTCTTCCGGCAGATATCGCTTCACCGACTCCATATTGGGCGAGGAAGCCAGACCGAATTCGCTCAGCATCATATCATCCAGCCCGGCATAATAGTCAAAGCTGTACGCCGGTGTCCAGCCATTCCAGACGATATGGTCATGCGTACTGCCGCCCAGCGGATCGGTACGGTGAAAGGGGCGTGTCCCATCCAGCTCCACACTGCAGCGCCCCATCATCTGCATACTCTCATGCTCCAGCTCACTGCTCGTCTCATTGCCGCCGCCCCACATGATGAGGGAAGGATGATTGCGCAGACGCAGCGTGTTTACAATTACCGTCTCTTCCAGGGCATCATACGGCTGGTTGGCATGACTGCCCCAACAGGTCGGCCATTCCTGCATAATCAGAATGCCCAGCCGGTCACATATATCATAGAAATCATCGGTCTCCGGCATCCCGCCGCCCCAGGCGCGCATAAAGTTCACATGCTGCTCTGCGGTCAGCCGGAGGAAATGCTCATATTTCTCACGGCGAAAGTCCATCAGCGCGTCCATGGTACACCAGCCGGTTCCTTTGGCAAAAAACGGCCTGCCGTTCACCATAAATGTCCAGTTGTACATGTCCGGCTGCTGCCCCTGCGGCAGCGGGTCCATGCGGATGTGCCGAATGCCAAAAGTCAGCTCACACTGATCCCCCAGCACTTCCTTGACGGATATATCGTGTTCCTTCCGCCCTGTTGACAGAGAGTCTGCCGCGTAATCCGGGACAAAAGCCAGCTTCAACCGGTACAGATGCTGCTCTCCCATATCCAGCGGCCACCACATCCGATGATCCGGAATTTGCAGCTGCAGATGCATTTTCATTTCCCCTGCTGCAGACATTTCTTCTCCAGAAATTTGCTGGCTGAACGTAATACCCTGTCCGGCAAAATTATCCGGCTCGATCCAGCCCTGCAGCACACCTGATCCAGCCCACTCCCGCGCCGTTAGTGTGAGCGACAAATCCATCATTCCCCGGGCTGCATTCTCCTCGCTCAGCGCAGCCATATACGGATGTTGGATCGAGACGTCCGGTTCTCCATGCACCCGTACGCTCTGCCAGATGCCGACAGCCGGCAGATTGACATAATGCCAGCCGTAATTGCAGTTGAAGACAACGGTCGAATGCCAGATATTCCACTCATTGCCGAGCGGTGCCGGATGGACTTTGACAATTAATATGTTTTCCTGCTCCACGAGGGCGGAGATATCATGCTCCGGACCGCCGAATGCACCGGTATGCTCCCCGAGTGGGTGACCGTTCAGCCAGACTTCACATGCAGGCGAGACCCCGGCAAAGCTCAGCCGCGGATGCCTCCAGACCTTGTCCGGGTCCAGTGTAAATGTACATCTGTACCACCATGTCTTGTGACTGTAGGTTTTGGCAATATCGGCATTCTCCCCAAATGCAGGATCGCCGATGACACCTGCCTCCACCAGCGCCTGATGAATGCTGCCCGGTACGCGAACCGGAATAACATCATTCCATTGCCCCTGCAGACGCTCCTGATCCTCTCCGCCCTCTGCCATTTCCCAATTCCCATCCAGCACCAGCTCCGGAGCCAATTGAAGCGAACCGTTCAGCAGTCGATCACTGTCGATTCCGTCCTGACGGATTACCGGCTGTATCTCCACCTGCCGGGCAGGCTGATCCCATGGTGTGAATTGTGCCTGAAAGCTCTGTCGATCCAGCATATCCTTGCTTATGGCCTGCCTCGTATTCATAATTTTCCTCTCCTTTTGCTGCGAACGGTTTGCAGTTACTCATTGCCTCTCATGTATACATCCCGATGCAGCAGATCTGCCTGCTATGTGGTAATACCAGCAAAACAGAGCCGATCCGTGACAGCTTCGGCTCTGTTTTGCCATGTGTACCAAATGCTTATTGGATTAGGTTCAGCTTCACATCATCGATAAAGGCTGTATTGTCACCCGACGTGGAAGTGGCGACAAACCTGAGTGTATGCTCCCCGGCTGTGACCGTGAAAGGACTTGTCGTATAGGCGACATAGCTGCCGGATTCAGGGGCATAGCTGCCCACGACCTGATTATCTACCACAAAATTAAACTTCTGGATATTTTTGTTAAGATTGGTACGTTGGGCTGACTTGAAGCTGAGCGTATACGAACCGCCCGGGAACTTCAGCTTTTGGGTAATCGTACCGTTGATGCCATTGTCCGTTTTCAGATAGGCACTCTGTACACCTTCCGGTATGGTTACATTGCCCAGTACACTGTTATTGGCTTGAACACCGGAACGGCTGTCAAATACCCAGTCACTGGTAAATGGACCCGGTTTCGTTTTGGACTTGCTGTCAGCCGGAATGACCGGTGTCTCGAACCCACCATTTTTCAGTTGGGCAGGCAGACTGTTGGCTACACGGATAAACACGTTATCCAGAAAAGCGGTATGATCTGTATCATTAGTCACTACCGAGTTGGCTACAAATTTCACCGTATGCTTGCCTGCAGTTACCGTAAATGGTTCAGTGGTTACCTTTTGATAATTGGTAAATTCAGGTGCAAATGAGTCAATCTTCTCGTTGTCCACATAGATATCAAACTTCTGCACCCCATAATCTGCGCGGGTCGCCAGATCAAAGCTCATTTCATACGTGCCCGCCGGGAAATTTAGCTGCTGGGTGAGTGTACCATTCACACCACCATCTGTTTTCAGGTAACCTACTTGCACCCCTGACGGTGCAACAATTTTATCACCTACCAGATCGCTCCCATTTAGAGATACGCCCGAACGGGAATCAAATGTCCATCCGTTGGTTAACGGTCCGGTACGCGTGCTGCTTGTTCCGGGCTTCTCAAATCCTGCGTTAAATATGGTGACTACCGGTGTCTCATCCGGAATATCGTTGGTGAAGAAGCAGCGTTTGGCGATGCCTGGTGCCGGATCAACACCAAACGACTCATCCGTACACTCCACATCATCTGTAAATGTTTTATATTTGAAAATGCCGTCTGCCCCGTAAGCGACCATCGCTTCACCGGTGAATTCGCATACCTTGCCTTCGTACATACAGAATTCATATCCATCCGGTCCAATTGCTACATCCCTTGTTTTGTAAAGGGCTGCGGTAACACCTGAGTTATCCAATCCCGGCTTGATCGCTATTGCCTTGAGCATCCGGTTGCCGCCGTTTGGCAGAACCGCTCCATGCTTGTACAATCTGGAAGATGCTGTCGGTGTCGTGCCATCCATGGTGTAGTAAATCTGTGCTCCCGGTGTCTTGGTCTCGATAAATACCACTTCCGCCGAGTCATAGAGTCCCGGCTTCAGGCTGAATGTCGGTGCATCCACCCGGGTAGGAATGGAACGCGGAATGACTTTGATAAGTGCTATTCCATAAGCGCCCACTTCATTGCTACTGGTGGCCTTGATCGCTACCAGACGCTCGGAAGCGAGATCCGGTGCGGTATAGAGACCATTTGGAGTAATCGTTCCGTTATTAATTCCGAGTACGGTCCATGTAACATTACCGGCTGCCGCCGCAGACTGCTCTTCATCGGCTGCGTCGCTGTACGTATCTTCATTGACCGTACCGACAGCAGCTGGTTCAGCATCGTTCTCTACAGCCGCAGCGGTATTTGTACTTGTCGATGCAGTATCATTTTGTACAGCCAGAGCTGTGGAGCTTGCTGCTGTACGGCTGCCATCTACTGCTTGAGTGGAGGAAGCTGCATTAGTTTGTGCATTTTCATCCGGATTGTCATCGTCAGCTGTCGCAGACTGTGTATTGTCTGCTGCTTCTTCTCCAGCAGTTGCAGAAGCTTCATCCATGCCATACGTATCTTCGGTGACGATCGTCTGTCCGCTGTACACTGCATCAATTACCTTGGCATCGAGCTGCAATGTGCTTGCTCCGGTAATCGTCTTCTCTACCGGCGTGACCGCTACCTGGGTCTGCGGCTTGGCTGTCGTATAAATGGAGAAATGATAGCCGGTATCCGTATCATTGTCGGTAAAGGAACGGGTTGCAGCAAATGCTTTTTCCACCTGCGGAAGTATCGCATTTGCGTCTATATTGACATTATCGCGGTAAGTCATTTTGTAGAACGTTTTATTCACATCTGTACCGCCAAAGTTGAAATTGATATTTTTGGCTTCGCCACCTTTGGATTCCACCAGTACGGTATAGTTGCCGTCTTTACCCTTGAAGGCAGCAGCACGGATATCGTCTGCTCCTCCGGTATCCGCAGTGAGAACATCGCTGTGTTCCGGAATGTAGCGGTTCAGGAAGCCGGCGGAATAGTAAGTTTTACGCGGCGTCCGGTCGAGCGGCAGCGAGCTCCACATCGTATACGTACCGTTCGTGTCTCCATCCGGATCGGACGTCCAGGCACCGTTCATCTGCCACATTAATGCCCCTTTCAGACCATCATTGGCTGCACGAATCACGGAATTGGCAAATCCGGCATCCCAGTTGCTCGCATTGTCATCAGCCCAGCCAAATTCGGTCATAACGACCGGTTTGCCGCCGGTTATGCTGGTGCGGTCACTAATGACTTTTTCAAGTCCTTCATAGCCGGTGCCATACACATGGAAAGTATAGGCATCAAAAGCGCTATCGGCATTCTGTTTCATATATTCTATCCAGTTCAGCGCTCCCGATTCCTCCGGTCCCCAGATCTGGATCCGGTCGCGCAGTCCATCTGTTTTGAGACGGTCGCTTACTTTGCGTGTCATCTCGGCAAAATAGGCTTTCTGATCGGCAGGACCTTCGAAATCCCAGCTGCCGTTGGATTCATTGTAAAAGGTCATATATTTGACATTGTCATATCCGCGCTCGTTCAGCAGCTCGTTCAATACGGCTGAAGCCGAAGCCGCGTAGGCATTGAGGTCGGTTGGTGCGCTCACATAAGGGTCTTTCAGATCTGGGAAATTAAACCAGTCCTGAACCGTCTTGCCTACCTTCCAGCCAAAGTTCAGTTCGACTTCCGTACCGGCGCTTTTGAGAGCATCCAGATAACGATAGAACTCTTTCATCTTGGGACTGTCAAAGGTATACTGTCCCTTCTCCGGCTCCATCCAGTCGATCTGGAACCAGACTCTGGCGACTTTCGGCTGGATTTTCTGAATCCGGTTCACATCCATCGCCCAATAGGCATCGTTATACCCGTACTTCCGGCCAAGATCCATCGTGTTGGTCGGAATAATATTGACCCCTACACCGAGAAAGTCCGACTGCACCACATTTTCGGGGTCAATGCTGATCGTACGGGTCACTGCTGCTGCACTGGCGGCTGGTTCTGCTGCCTGTGCTTTGGACGGTACACTTACTGAAGGCAGGACAAGCGAAAGCAATAAAATGGACGTGCCCACAATGCTGAATGCCGACCTCGCTTTTTTGTTCATTCCTTCCTCTCCTTTTCGCATAAGGATAATTAAGTAAGCCTGCTTCCGACGCTCTGGCCAAGGGCTGTCCAGTTCCCATTACCGTGTACGATTCCGGCTGGCGAAACTGCATATAAATGCCGGAATAACAGGGGAAACGAGAAACTGAATCCTTCTTCATCATAGGTCAAAGATAGCGCTTACAAATTGAAAAAAACACAGAATAAATTGAAGAATATACAGAACTGCGAAGATGGAATTTTAGGTATCGTTGAACAAAATAACGAAAAACTTGAACAAATATCAGACATGGCCTGTCACCTTGCCGCTGCAGCATTTACGAACCGGTTCAGAATTCCATGCCAAAAAAAGCCTATTGCAATCTGCAAAAAACCGGATTATAATGAGCCTACGATTTTGACCGGTCGAAATAAGCAGGATTGCCGGAGTCAATCTCCCTGATCCTGAATCCATTGGATTGAACATGAACCTTTTGGTTATATAGATGCATATATACATTCCGTGACGGGAAAGAGTACGCTATGATTCTGATCTACAGAGAGTTGGATAAGGTGCAAGCCAACGTTCAGAATATAGCCGAAGCCATCCCCGAGAAGCAGGCTGAACATTACAGTAGGTGCTGCCGCATTTCCAGCGTTAACGGGAACACGTATTGATGGATACGTTGCAGAGTGCCACTTTGTCATGAAGTGGAACCAGGGTGGTAACACGGGCAGAGCTCGTCCCTTTTCAGGGGCGGGCTCTTTTTGTTTTCCAAAAGGCTGTCCGCAGAAATATTGCCCTCTCTGCAACCTGCCATGCTATCCAGACCAAGCTGCCACTGTCGTATCCAATCAGCCGCTGCTCTGTCTGATCTTCACGCCCGCTTGCCGGGATCTGACCATATTTCAGCAGCACGATAAAAGAAACGAAGCCATCCTGACGGACAGGCTTCACCGAGGAGGAACAATCATGAGTTCATTGACCAAAAGCAGTCTGATCACCCCGCAGGTACAGCAGATGCCGCCATCGGGCATTCGCAAGTTTTTCGACTATGCTTCCGGACAGGAAGACATTATATCCCTCGGAATTGGAGAGCCGGACTTTACCACGCCGCGGGCTGTACGGGAAGCTTGTATCCGCGCGCTGGAAGAAGGACGCACCGAATATACACCCAATGCCGGACTGCTCGAACTCCGTGAAAGTATCGCCGGCTATCTGAATACCAGCTACCAGCTGGACTATGATCCCGTTCACGAGATGATGGTGACCATCGGCAGCAGCGAAGCACTCGATCTGGCACTGCGGGTACTGATCAACCCGGGAGACGAGATTCTCGTTCCTTCCCCCTGCTATGTGTCCTATTCGCCCATCACCGGACTGTGCAGCGGCAGAACGGTGGAGATTGAGACACAGGCCAACAATGGATTCAAACTGACTGCCGCTGAACTGGAATCCAAAATCACACCGCGCTCCAAGCTGCTCATTCTCAGCTATCCGAGCAATCCGACCGGCGGCATTATGAGCTATGAAGACTGGCTGCCGATCGCCCGGCTCGTGGAAAAATACGATCTGACTGTGCTCTCCGACGAGATTTATGCAGAGCTGACCTACGGGTCCAAGCATGTCAGCTTCGCCTCCATGCCGGGCATGAAGGCACGTACCCTGCTGATCAGCGGCTTTTCCAAAGCCTTTGCCATGACTGGCTGGCGTATCGGCTATGTATGCGGACCGGAAGAACTCATTAAGCCGATGCTCAAAATCCACCAGTATACCGTAATGTGTGCGCCCATCCTCGGCCAAATCGCGGCTCTGGAATCATTGAAGCCGCATGGTCTGGAGGCCAAGGACCGGATGATGGAATCGTACAACGAACGCCGCCGCATGTTCGTAAGCGGCCTGCGCCAGATTGGCCTGCCATGCCACGAACCGCAGGGTGCATTTTACGCTTTCCCTTCCATCGCGCATACCGGACTGACTTCGGACCAGTTCGCCGAGCGGCTGCTCAAGGAAATGAATGTACTGGCTGTACCGGGCACTGCTTTTGGCAAAGGCGGCGAAGGATTCATCCGCTGCTCGTACGCGACTTCCCCTGCCAAGTTGGAGCAGGCACTGGATCGGATGCAGCTGTTCATGCAGCGGCTGTAGAATGCCACAAACCATGCTGGACTGCCGGACAGGAAAGTATGATAGCCAGCTATAGGTAGCTGTACCGGTTGCAGCGGCGCAAGAGGCCGTACAAATGGGTGGGCTTACTCTTGTGTCGGCAGCAGACAATGCTGAAAGTCATTGTTTATACAGTTGCTGCAATGAAAATAGTCCATGCAGATGGTTTTATGTGCTGCTGCAACGCAGACTCCGGCAGGACGGCAAAAAGCAAGGCAGCTCCGCCTGATCACCAGCGGAACTGCCTTGCTTCTGTATATACCGCATTTGTATAGGTGAAACCCTTGCTTTTTTAAAACCTGAAACAAATGGACCTAGACGAAGCCGCAATCAGCCAAACAGCTCGTTGACCAGATCCCAGTCCAGCTTCTGGATTACAGCTGTCAGCAGCGTTGCTGCCTGATCAAAGTCCTTTTTCGCCATAATGGCATTGTGTGTATGAATATAGCGCGTCGGGAAGCCAACTGACAGGGTTGGACAGCCTTTGCCGCTCAGATGGAACTTGCCGCCATCGGTTCCGCCTCCGGGTATGGAATCGACCTGCAGCGGAATATTCAGCTCCTCTGCCGTATCCATCACCAGATCACGCAGACCGTTATGCGGAATCATGCTGGCATCGAAGAGGAGGATCAGCGGACCGTCACCGACACTGGTCTGCACCGGCTGGGATTCCAGACCAGGCATATCGCTTGCCACTCCAACATCCAATGCAAAAGCGATATCCGGCTCCACCAGATTGGCGATCGTGGTTGCCCCGCGCAGACCGACTTCTTCCTGTACGGTCGCTCCGGCATACAGTACATTGGGATGTTCCTGCTGCTGCAGACGCTTCATGACTTCAACAGCGAGTGCACAGCCTGCACGATTATCGATCGCTTTGCCGACCCACAGTTCATCATCCCGCATCGTCGTAAATTCGGATACCGGTACAATCCAGTCACCCGGACGCACGCCCATCGCTTTGGCATCGTCCGCATCTCTTGCGCCGATATCGATGTACATGTTTTTGAGCGGTACGACTTTCTCCCGTTCGGCAGCCTCTAGAATATGAGGCGGTTTGGAACCGACGATGCCGATATAATCGCCTTTGCGCGTTTTGACTTTTACACGCTGAGACATGACCGAATGAGGCCACCAGCCGCCCAGCTGCTGGAATTTGAGATATCCTTTTGACGTGATGCTGGTCACGAGAAATCCGATCTCGTCCAGATGGCCGGCAATCAACACTTTGGGACCGGCTGCACGTCCGGTTTTTCGGCCAACAATACCGCCGAGGCGATCTTTGAGTATTTCATCGGACAACGGTTCCAGATAACCCGCCATCTTGTCCCGAACATTCCGTTCAAATCCGGATACTCCATCCGTCTCGGTCAGTTCCTTCATCATTAGTGTCATTTCATCCATGCTGTCGTCTCTCCTTTTACAGTTGCGTAGTGGTAAATATAGGCCATGTCTTCTGCTATACATACTCTGTCCTTATGCTTGATGTTACCTTTCCGGCATAAAGGTCCCGAAAACAGAAAGCTATGAGATTGATTGTAGGGCAACCTGACGTTATTCGCAAACATTCTGCATTGTTCTCATGGCGGGCATTTCATATACTAACGGGTACATACACGCTATCATTTGTGCAGCACTGTATAAAATGCTAGTCTGTACTGCATGCGATTGCTTCTCCGAACTGTTATCCTCTTATCCACATCCTAGATGATGCGAAAAAGCACGCTTCATGCCTTTTTACCGGTCAATAAGCGTGCTTCACTTTTTAACGATTCGGCTTATGATTTATTAATCGTTAGGCCAGACAGCATTATTCATCAATGCCCAATCGTTCTTTCCATTAGAGTGTCGTTCCTGCCGCATCCCATTCCAGACTCTCGAGGAATCGATACACATCCTCAAACACCAGATCATGCTGCTTGTCCATGGTAAGAATATGACCGGACTGATCATACCATTTCAGCTCCTTGACCGGCACGGTCAATTCCTCATAAATGATCCGGGCACTCTCGTGGTACAGCTCTTCATCCAGCTCCCCCTGCATAATCAGTGTGGGCGCAGCGATGCGCTTGACCTGACGCGCTGTTGAAGCGATCAATTCGCGCAGCGCTGATCCAGACTGTGCAGCGGCTCGGCAGCCAGTTCCTGCAGTTCCCTTTGGATCTGTGGCTCGTCCTTGCCTTCTATGGACTTGAACCAGTGAGCGTATTCGAGCACCCGTCTGAGGATATCTTCATTGCCTTTTTCACGTACAGGCGCACACATCGATACAATCGCTTTGGCCGGGAAAAGGGTACCCAGCCGCAGAGCAAACACACCACCCAGCGATACGCCCACGATCGCGATCTCTTCGTACCCTTCCCGCTCCAGGTATTCATATCCTTCTACGGCATCTTTCCACCATTCGGATGGCTTGGTATGCAGCAGTTCGTCCGGGGTACTGCCATGCCCTTTGTACAGGGGTCCATGACAGGTATACCCTCTATCATTCAGGAAACGTCCCAGCTTGCGGACATGCAGCGTGTTGCCGGTATACCCGTGCAGCAGCAGGGCAGCCCTCGCTCCCCCGCGATAGGTAAATGACTGAGGCGGAACCAATTTCATCCGGATCATCTCTCCAATTCTATTTTCTCTATATTATAAACAGAATGACTGCTGTAAAAGCAGAACCAGATGTAAGGATACCACAATTGCAGGGGGGAGCCTAATCGGGTGGGGTGCATCTACTTGCATCCACTCGAATCTACTTGCATCCACTTCAGAAAAGAATAAGAGCACGTCATCCGGTTAAGCCTGGAGATCCCTGAATTGGATATTGAAAATGGGGATCTCCAGGCTTAAAGGTCGTCCGCTGCTCTTATTTCTTTTCTTACGTTCTGTGGATGGAATGCAGTTGGAGTTGCCTATCTACTTTAAATGCAAGATTGTTTCAAGCTCAGACCTTTCGGTTCTAGGAACATGCAATTCTGGTGAGTTTTTCAGCTTTAGCAACCTACGTAATTTTGAGATTTGGCCAATACATGCGATTCATGAATTTACACAATTAATTCGTGTAGTCATTTAGCCTTTGTCCGCATGCTATTGATTGTAGAGCATAGAGCGGATCGTCTACCCTATTCGATCAGGGCAGCCGAGATGGGATATGGGACGGTGTAGTCGGCTTGTTCGATCCAGGTGCCTGTGGTGAAGTCTCTGCCTCGGACGCGTACATGCGATTTGTGAATTTCTACGTAGTAGCCTTCGCTGCCCAGCAGGTATTCGTCTTCGTCTGTCCACAGGTAGCCGACGGATGAAGCATTGAACATGGTAGGCAGTTGGCCCTGGCCGTCGTAGTGGGTGTGCGGTGCGCCGAGCTGCCAGTGGGTATGGCCGGTGAACAGGATCGTCTGTGAGTAGCGGGACAGGATGCGGCGCAGCTGCTCGTCCTGATGGACCCCGTACCAGCCCTGCTGTTCCAGAGAGCCGGCTACCGTATTGATGAGCGGCTGATGCAGGAACAGGAAGATCGGTTGGTCCGGGGAAGACTGTTCGGCCAGCTTGTGATCGATCCATTCCAGCTGCTCGTCCGACAGATGGCAGTCTTTGGACAGCGGCTGCTCGGTACCGATGAAGATGAAATGATATCCGCCGATCCAGTGATCGTGGTAGGAACCTCTTGTACCCGTCGCTTCGTTAAAATTGCCGATTCGGCGCTGCCACAGCTGCCGGGCCGCTGCGGAATCTTTTTCCTTTTTGAGGGATGCTTCTGCTGCCATCTGAGACTGGTACTGTTCCCACAATTCCAGCAGCTGCTGGCCGGTCAGTCCAGTCAGTTCCTGCGGCGCTTCCTCCCAGATAAAGTCGCCTACATCATGATTGCCCATTGTAAAAAAGAACGGTGGCAGCTGCTCCCGATACGGCTCCCATATCCGGTGCAGCTCTCTGTATTCCGCTTCCAGGCCATGATCCGTTACATCGCCCACATGCATAACGCCGAGGCTGTTCTGACCATATCGGGCAATATCCGCGAGTGCCTGTTCCCAGTGGAGGTTGTGAATATGCTGCGGATCGTCGGTGACATGTGTATCCGTAATGACCTGAAAGCTGGCTAACGGTTGATTCGGACAGCTCTTCTCCTGCTGTCCGATGAGGTTCATTTCCGATTGCTTCATTGTGCATCGCTCCATTTCAATCCGATAATTCCGACAATAATCAGCACCATCCAGCAGACGGAGGCTATTTTCAATCGTTCTCCGAAAAAGTAGTAACCGGCAATGCTGATCAGTGTGATACCCACGCCCGACCAGATCGCATAGGCAATACTGATCGGCATATAACGAACTGCATAGTTCAGCATAGTGAAGCTGGCTCCATAGCAGACGAACATCAGTACAGACGGCAGGATGCGGCTGAAGCCATCCGACATTTTCATCATAATCGTACCGGCCAGTTCCAGCACGATGGCGAGTAGGAGCAGAACCCAGCCTGTACTGCCTGTCATTTCCGCTCCCCGCCCTGCCGCAGCAGCTGGTCAAAGGAATCGATTACCACGTCCGCCGATTGAATATTATCGCTTCTGCCAATCCCGATCGTCAGCAGGCAACCTGCCGCTCGGCCCATCTGCATATCGCCGCTTGTATCGCCGATCACGACGGTATGCTCTGCCGGGATACCGAGCTGCTCACAGGCCAGCTGTACCATATCGGGAAAAGGCTTGCCCTGACGTACCGCATCATTACCGACGATCACATCAAAATAGTCGGTCATGCCCATCCACAGCAGATGCTTGCGGGCATTGTCCGTATCATCTGCTGTGACTACGCCAAGCCGTATTCCATTCTCCCGGCACTGTTCCAGAAACTCCCGTACACCCGGCAGCGGATATGCAGGCTTCGAACGTTCCATAGCGAGATCAGCCTCGCGGATACAATCATGAACGATCGATTTGGATACGGCCCAAGACAGTCCGGCCCGGTAACCATGCCAGATCAGTATGGCATACACTTCTTCCATCGTGCCCATCGCCAGCGGTCCCTGGGTGTCGTAATCGGTCATCTGCCCGTGTTCATCATGCACCGTTCCCCAGATGTACGGAACCTGCTCCTGTTCCAGGGAACATCCGTGCTCGGCCAGACGGACATTCACCAGCCGCATCACTTCATCGGTCCAGAAGCCCCACATCTTGTTAAAATCCAGCAGTGTTCCGTCCTTGTCCAGCAGTACTGCCTGAACGCGGGACAGATCGTCCATTATGCTTTTCGCCTGCTCCAGTGGATGGCTTATGTTTTTCATCATTTCAGTCATCGGTGTTGCTCCCTTTCCTGCGTGTACCTGAAGACAGTGTACAGTGCCATCGGCTGCTGTACACTGTCATGGTTCATCGTTGCGACATGTTATTTGGTAATCAGCGGCTGTTTACACGATCCAGTTCCTGCTGTGCCTTTACCTTGGCTTCCTGCAGCGCCTGGGCAGCCGGGACATTGTTGATTTGTACCTGGTCGGCAGCTACTTTGAGCGCATCGGTAATTTTGCCGCCGGTCGGGTCCTGGAATGGCGGTGAAGCATGGGATGCCTGCTTCAGCGGCACTTCAATTTGCGGATTTTTCTTGCTGAACGCCTGGAAAGCAGGATCTTGCAGTGCGGATTGACGAACCGCGATATAGCCGGTATTCATCGACCATTGTGCCGTGTTGGATGCTTTGGAGAAATACGTCAGCCATTTGAAAGCGGCCTGCTGCTGCTCCGGACTTGCTTTGGCCGGGATGCCTGCCATAATCGCATTGGCGACCGGCTTGCCTTCGCCCACTGCCTGCCAGCCCGGCTGCTCCATTGCTCCGACGATTTTGAAGTCCAGATCACCCTGATCCCCGCTGGAACCGGTATATCCCGCTGCTTTATTTTTCATTACATCATCAATCGTTTTGTACCAGTATTCCCAGCCCTGTCCGCCGGAGTGAATCGTCATAATCTGGTCTTCATGAATCCATTTGCGGAACATATCCCATGTCTCCACCCATTCCGGGGAGTCAATCATGACGGTCTTGCCATCGTCGCTGAGAATTTTGCCGCCTTTGCTCAGTACGGCATCCATCATATTGTCACTGCCCCACATTGGCTCCCAGCCGTAGAACGTGGTTTTGCCATTTTCCTTTTTGGTCATTTTGGCAGCAGCTGCCGCGAGCGCTTCCCAGGTTGTGAGGCTTGCCGGGTCGATGCCGTTTGCTTTGAGCGTATCCTTGCGATAGTACATGACCTGGGTCGTACCGTACATCGGCAGGAAATACTGCTTGCCATCCACCTGTCCTTGGTTCAGGAATGTCTGTACAAAGTCTTCTTTTTTGAAATCCGGATCTGCAGCGATCAATTGATCCAGCGGTGCATAATAGCCTTTTTTGGCCCAGTCGATATTGGAGCTGAGTACTGCAGCCGGTACCTGTCCGGAAGCGATGGCAGCCTGCAGCTTTTGCCCGGTCTCATCATAGTCAGCCTGCACGATGCCTTTGACGATAACATCTTTTTGAGAAGCGTTGAACTCATCGATCGTCTTTTTCATATTATCGCCCAGCTTGCCGCCGAGTCCGTACCAGAATTCGATTTCAACCGGTCCCTGGGATGCCGTGCTGCTGCCTGCTGCGCTTGTAGCGCTGTTGCCCGGTGAACCGCAGGCGGTAATCATCAGGAAGCTGGCGATCAGCATAAGCGACAATCCGGATTTCCAGTTCAGCAGTCGGGAAGTGCGTCGTCCTGCTGCAGAAGAGGGCAGATGCGCGGAGGTACCGGTTGGATTTTTAATGTATTCGCTCTCTTTAATCATGTTAGAACGTTGTTTGAAGATTTCTTTTCCATATAAGCGGAATGGTTTCATGACATTCTTCCCTTCTCATTTTCATTATTGGATAGAATCGCAATACAGCTTCCGGATTAGTTCTTGTTCACGCCTGCCGACATATTCACGCTCTGCATAATCGTCTTCTGGGTAAATAAAAACAGAATCAGCAGTGGTGCAATTGTAAACGCGCTGGCGGCCATAATTTGCGGCCATTTCAGACCATAGGCCCCTCCTTCCACAAAGAAGCTGCGCAGCCCCGCCGAGACGAGCTGCAGATCAGGACTCTTGGTGATCAGCATCGGCCAGAAATAGTTGTTGTACTGCTCGATAAAGGTAATGAGCACCATCACTGCAAACGTCGAACGTGCCAGAGGCGTGATGATCGTCCACAGTATCCGGAAATGGGAAGCTCCATCCAGCTGTCCGGCTTCCACCAGCTCATGGGATATCTGCATAAAAGCCTGCCGGATCAGGAAGATCGAGAATACACTGACACAGTTGGAGAGGATCAGCCCCGTATAGCTGTCCAGCAGCTGCAGCTTGCTCAGTACGAGATAGCTTGGCAGATAGACGGCTGTACTCGGGATCATGTAGCCGAGCAGCACGACACCGGTGAACAGCCCTTTGAGCCGGAAGCGCATATGGGTCAGCGCATACGCCATCATGCTTGAATTGATAATCTGCAGCAGTGAAATGGCGGCTCCAACACCGATACTGTTCAGAATATAGCGGGCGAATGGAGCCGCATGCCATGCATCCACATAATTGCTCCAGAGAAAGGTCTCCGGCCAAAATGTCGGCGGAAAGCGGAAAATCTCATCATTGGTCTTGAATCCGCTCATGACCATCCAATAGAATGGAAAAGCCATCAGCAGACTGATTACCGTCAGCATGATATACCGCAGCGCCGTACCGCCGCTCAAACGATAACGGGTCACCGTCCCGTCTCTTCGGCCTGCTGCTCCATTACTGCGCGATCCCGATCGGCGTCGTCCGGGGGTCACCGGTTCATACGACGTTGTATCCTTGCCTGCTCCTGTCATATTCACTGGTAATGCACCATCTTTCTTCCAATCAGGAACGAGCACCCTGACAGCAGTACACAGATCAGAATAATAACGACTGCCACTGAAGAAGCCTCCCCTACGTTAAATGCCTCAAAGGCGGATTGATAATACAGATACAGCAGCGTGCGCGTCGATCCCGCCGGGCCACCCTGGGTCATGACATTGATCTGGTCATACGCCTGCAGCGACTGGATCGTCAGAATAACGGCCAGGAAAAAGGTCGTCGGTGAGATCAGCGGCAGCGTAATATGGCGGAACCGGCTCCATGCTCCCGCTCCGTCCATCGAAGCGGCTTCCAGCAGATCCGACGGCAGATTACGCAGCGCTACCAGATAGAAGATCATCGCCCAGCCGACCGATTTCCACAGAGTAACGATCAGAATGGCAACCAGTGCCCAGTTGGAATCCTGCAGCCATCCGATACCCGCAATACCGAACCAGCTGAGTACATGGTTCGCATAACCGACATCCGGCTGGAAGATCCATGACCACACGATCGATACTGCGACAGTCGGTGTAACCCATGGCGAGAAAATAAAAGCGCGATAGATGCCCGATGTCCGCAGCTTGCTGTTCATCAGCAGAGCCAGCAGCAGGCCGCCGATCATGATTGGAATTACGCTGCCGATTCCGAACAGGGCAGTCACTTTCAGCGCCTGATAAAATTCGGGATTGCCCAGGAGATAGCGGTAATTGTCCAGTCCGACGAAGAGCTTGTCCGGACTCATAAAGTCCCAATCCGTGAAGCTCAGATAAAATATGTATCCAAGAGGTCCCAGCCAGAATACCAGCAGTGGAATGACGGCTGGCATTGTGAACAGCAGTGCCTCTGTCTCCCGGAATATTTTTGTTTTCAATACATCCACTCCCGCGTTCAATTTTTCTTTAATACTTCTTTCAGAAACGCATTTTTTATATTTATATGTCTTCCGTACAAAAAATATTGTACAATCAAATAAGAGATCATGAGTTATCCCAGTGTAAAAACATTGATGAATATTGTAAATTTTTCAGCTTTTTCTGGAAGTTAATCACAGATTATGAGGTGATATTGTGGAAAAGGAAATAAATGAGATGCCTAATGAGAACTCCCGTTCCAGACAGCAGGAGCTGCGAACAGAGATGATTGAAGCGATTGCCCAGACGATGGACCTGTATGGGGTGAATCATTCGTTCGGTCAGCTCTATGGAGTAATGTATTTCGAGGACCGTCCGATGACACTGGAAGAAATGAAAAACGATATGAATATGAGCAAAAGCAATATGAGTTATGCCGTTCGCTCCCTGATGGAGTCACGCATGATCAACAAGCTTGACGAGAAACGTGACCGCAAAGACCAGTATCAGGCAGACACCAATTATTTCAGCACGTTCCAGAACTTTTTTGGCACCAAATTGCAGCGGGAGATCGACGTCATGACCACCTCCATGGAAGAAGTCATTCCCCAGCTGTCCGAGATCATTCTCTCCCGGCATACCTCGGCCGAGGAACGGGAAAGCTGTCTGCGTGATTTGCATAAGCTGCAGCATGCCCGGCAGTATTACGAGTGGCTGCAGCATTTTGTGAATCAGCTGCAGGCAGGTGCCTATTTCCCGTCTCCTGCCCAAGATGAGTAATCCAGCAGATTGACGAAAGCAGCTTTTTGTTCAATGATGGATAAGACGGCAAAACTGTTGCCTCTATTCTGTCTTACATAAGGAGTGTTACACATGAAATACCGCAATCTTGGCAATACCGGCCTCAAAGTAAGTGAAATCGCGCTCGGCAGCTGGCTTACCTATGGCACCGCCGCCGAGCAGCAGGCCGCAGATCAGTGCATCCGCACCGCATTTGAATATGGTATTAATTTTTTCGATACGGCAAACGCTTACAACCGCGGCGAAGGAGAAAAGGCGATTGGTGCCGCCTTATCCGCCTACGAACGCTCCAGTTATGTACTGAGCACCAAGCTGTTTTTCCCAATGGGCGATGGTCCCAATGATCGAGGCTTGTCCCGCAAACATATTATGGAGCAGTGTGAAGCGAGCCTGAAGCGTCTGGGTACCGATTATATTGATATTTATTTCTGCCACCGGTTCGATCAGGAGACCCCGGTCGAAGAAACACTGCGTGCACTGGATGATCTGACAGCCCAGGGTAAAATCCTGTATGCAGGTGTCAGTGAATGGAGTGCCGCCCAGATCGCCGGTGCGGCAGCGATCAGTGAACGTCTCCGTCTGCGTCCGCTCGCTTCCAACCAGCCGATCTACAATCTGTTCGAACGTTATATCGAAGATGAAGTACTGCCGGTGTCGATGCAGTACGGACTGGGCCAGGTGGTCTTCTCCCCGCTCGCACAGGGTGTATTGACCGGCAAGTACAAACCGGGTCAGGCGCCTGCTGCCGGTACCCGTGCAGCCGATGATTCCGTCAACCAGGTGATCAACAGCTATCTGCGTGAAGATGTACTGCATGTCGTCGCCGAACTGAATGAACTGGCAGGCAGCATGAATATCTCACTTTCCCAGCTGGCTCTCGCCTGGGTACTGCGTCAGCCGGGCGTCAGCTCGGCTATTATCGGCGCCACTAAGCCGCATCAGATTCAGGAGAATGTAGAAGCGGTAAATATATCTTTGAATACCGGGGTGCTGGAGCAGATTGATGAGATCATGCTGAAAATCA
This sequence comes from Paenibacillus wulumuqiensis, assembly GCF_000971965.1. GTDB lineage: Bacteria > Bacillota > Bacilli > Paenibacillales > Paenibacillaceae > Saccharibacillus > Saccharibacillus wulumuqiensis. The sequence continues at coordinate 581,816 of NZ_LAQP01000004.1, read as the reverse complement.
AGGACTTTGCTCCGCTGCGCTAATCTGTAACTCCATTTGATCGTACGGGTCTGTACCTGCAGCCAGTCAATGACCGCAGCAAGCAGGTTGGGGAACGAATGGCGAGCAGATCAGCGACAGAAGAACATTTGCAAAAAGGCTCATTCTGTCCAGCTACCCCGCCGAGGGAGGTTTTATGATTATGGAAATACAATTCAAAGATACGATAATCGAAGCGGTTCAGGGTGATATCACCCGGGAACATGTTGATGTCATCGTAAATGCCGCCAATTCCAGCCTGCTGGGGGGCGGTGGTGTCGATGGAGCAATTCATCGCGCAGGCGGACCGGAGATCCTCGAGGAATGCCAGCAGATTCGCGCCCGACAGGGTGGCTGTGACACTGGCGAAGCCGTTATTACGACTGCAGGACGACTGCCGGCACGTTATGTCATTCATACAGTCGGTCCTGTATGGAATGGAGGCAGCAGCGGTGAAGATAATTTGCTGCATAACTGCTATCTCAATTCATTGTGGCTGGCAAATGAGCATGAAGCGACAACAATTGCTTTTCCAAATATCAGCACAGGCATCTATGGTTATCCCAAATCCCAGGCGGCCGACGTAGCCATTCAGGCTGTTAAGGAATACGTCAATCTCAGCGGACAGGGTCATATGAAGCGTATCCGGTTTGTCTGCTATGATGCGGAGAATCTGGCCTTGTATGAGCAAAAGCTTCAGCAGGCTTTTCAATAACAGCGTATAGCATAAATAAGCGCAACAAAACAAGACCCTGATTAGATGGGGATTCCTTTACAACCGCTTTGCATGATGAGCAAAGATAGGTGAACAGGAGCCTCTATTATCAGGGTCTTGTTTTGTGTATACCGTTATATTGTCTTTCTATAGCCCAGCCAATGAATTACAGCAGGGCATTCAGGCAAAAAGCGCCTTTCTCGCGGATGCGGATATCGAAGATCGATGTACCCAGTGTCTTCTCGATCAGCTCTCTGTAACCTGCGGCATGTTCATTGGGCACGACCGCCAGAATCACACCGGCAAATCCGCCACCATGCAGACGACAGGCACCTCCGCCGATATCCTGCAAATAAATCTCTGTAATCGCCAGTGCGACGGCCATGCTCTGATCATGATGATCCGAATCACGGTAGCAGTTTTGCAGCCATTTCCAGGAGGAATTGCCCGAAGCGGTCAACAGCTGCAGGAAAGCCGGCATATCATCCTTACGCAGCGCCTCGACCTGACGATCCACCCGGCGATTCTCTTCGAGAAAGTGCATCGCTCTCAGCACTGCACGGTCTCCTGCCTGCTCCCGCAGACGCGGCAGTTCTCCATAGATCTGCTCCAGTGTAATATCCCGGCAGTACTCGGCACCAAGCGCCTGTGCCACAGCAAACATCTCATTGGGCACGCTTGCATAATCTTCGGTCAGATCCGCATGATTCCCGCCCGTATTAACGACCATCATCGAATATCCGGCAGCCCCAAAGTCATACTGCAGCTGCTCTACCTGCGGCTTGGATGGATCGGCAAAGTCCATCGCCACCATACCGCCATACGCACAGGCCATCTGATCGAGCAGACCGGATGGTTTGTTCCAGTACTGATTCTCGGCATATTGACCGATTTTGGAGATCTCCGCTGCATCGAGTCTGCCCTCATTATAGAAATGATTCAGAATCGTACAGATCAGCATTTCAAAAGAAGCCGATGAGCTGAGTCCGGATGCGGATAGTACATTGGTCGTCGCATAGGCGCGGAACCCGCCGACATGCAGCCCTTTCTCACGGAAACCGGCTACGATACCTCTCAGCAACTTGGTGGTAGCGCTCTCAGAATCGTCTACAGATGATTCATTCAGATCGACTTTGAACTCTCCCTCATACCCTTCGGAGACAAGTACGATAACCGGTTCTTCGGTCGGTACAGCCGCTGCGATCGTATCGAGATGAATACTGCCAGCCAGCACTTTGCCATGATTATGATCCGTATGATTACCGCCGATCTCTACCCGCCCGGATGCGCTGAACAGCTGGATCTGCTGTGGATCCGCTTCGTACCGGTTCAGGAAGCTGCCGATCATCTGTTCATACCGATTCAACTGCATCTCCAGCTCATCCTGTCCGTACAGTCCGGTGAGCAGCTGCTTCATGCCCTCTTGGTGCATATATTGGTGTGCTTGTTCAACTGACTTCATGATGTTCCCTCCACTTGAGTATTATGTATTTCGAATCGCATTACCTGCTGTCTGTATGCTTACCTGTCTAAGTATAATCTTGTCGCTCCCGCTAGGACAGGATAAAATTCCAATATTCACGACAATTTGCAAGTCTGTGTCTGTCGGTAACCGCGGATTCGCTTGATCCTATTCGTCTTATTTTCGTTCTATTCCAATAAAATACACCCGGCATAGAATACCGGGTGTATGGATAGCAATTAACATATATTTTGTTCTTGGTAAAATACTTCGTTGATTTTGGATCATTCACACCATTTCCGCTTACTTTTTGCTCAGATCAACGAAACGTTTGAGCAGCTGACGGATATTACGGAAGGACTTCAGACGGTAGTTGGCATGGGTATTACCGGAGCCTACTTTGATCGAGAATGCATCTTCCGGCAGTGCATCGAACAGATCCTCATCCGTATGATCATCGCCCACACCGAAGATAAAGTCAAAGTCTTTGCCCTGCAGCATCTGGTGAGCACCATGGCCTTTGTTCATGCGGGTATCCTTGATTTCCAGCACTTTGTTACCTTCCAGAATGCCGAGGCTCATCGATTGTGTAATGGAGAGCAGTGCTTCACGCAGCTCATTACGTTTCAGCATACCGATTTCCGGCTCACACTGTCTGTAATGCCATGCGAGAGAGTATTCTTTCTCCTCAATCAGGGAACCCGGTGTACGGTCGGTGTACATTTCCAATACGTGGCGGATCGATTCTTTCCAATCGTTATCCACGCTCATGGTCATTCTCCACTCGCCACCCGGTTCACGAAGCCACAGGCCGTGGGAAGCAATGATATGCAGATCCAGATCGCCCAGCCAGTTCTCGATCACATCGCGATCACGTCCGGTAATAATAACGACCGTATTGCGCTTGTCCGCACACAGCTCTCTCAGGATCTGGCGCAGTTCCTCATCCGGCTTGGCTTGATCCGGTGTCGGCTTAAAGCCTACCAATGTACCATCGTAATCGAGGAACAGAACGCGCTTTTCGGTTTCCATATATGCTTTTTCCACATTGGAAGGTTCGGACTTGATGTCTACCACATCTTTGGTCTCCACCTGGGAATCTGTTGTATTTTTGAGAGCTTCAAGGAACTCATCGGCCCAGAATTTCACATTATAACGGGAAATACGGCGATGCAGCATTTTGTTGCGCTCGATTTTCTCGTGATCCGGCATATCAAGTGCCGTTTTGATACCGGCTGCAATTGCACCGTAATCGTTGGCATTGACGATAACCGCTTCACCCAGTTCACTCGCTGCTCCGGCCGTTTCACTCATAACGAGCATGCCTTTGTAGTCGTTACGGGCTGCAATATACTCTTTGGCTACGAGGTTCATCCCGTCGCGCAGCGGCGTAACGAGCAGCACATCGCTGTTGCGATAGAACGCAATCAGATCGTCCTGGGTAAAGGTACGGAAAAAGAACCATACCGGCATCCAGCTGAGCGTACCGAACTGACCATTGACCGCGCTGACCAGCTCTTCAATCTCGCGCTTGAGATTATCATAAGCTTCTACCCCGACACGGGAAGGCGCGACGATCAGGTTCAGACGGACTTTCTCATGATATTCCGGATACTTGTTCAGGAACTGCTTGAACGCCTTGATCCGCTCCGGCAGTCCTTTGGTATAATCCAGACGGTCGACGGAGATGATATTCTGTACGGATTTGGTGCTTTCGATAAATTCCAGCGCTTCGTTCGACAGATCGCTCTGTACGGACGATTTGGCGAAATAATCGTAGTCAATTCCCATTGGGAATGCTTCGACCTGTACACTGTAAGTCTCATAATTAACTTTGTACAGGTTGTGCTCCTTGCCCAGCAGACGACGTACGCTGCTCAGGAAGTGACGCACATAATCATAAGTATGAAATCCGATCAGGTTGGCACCCATGAGTCCTCTGAGGATCTCTTCACGCCAGATAAGTAAACGGTAAATTTCAAAAGATGGGAACGGAATATGCAGGAAGAATCCGATCTTGGTATCCGGATATTTCTCACGGATCATCTGCGGCAGCAGCATCAGCTGATAGTCGTGAATCCAGATTGTATCATTCGGTTCGATAACCGGATCAATCGAATCGAAAAATTTCTGGTTCACTCTTTTGTAGGCTTCCCATGTATCTACATTGTATTCGGTCGCATTGGTAAAGTAGTGGAACAGCGGCCAGATCGTTTCATTACAGAATCCATGGTAATACTGTTCGATTTCTTCTTCGGACAGGAAGATTGGCAGGCAGTTGTACTCCTCACGCAGCTCCTGGTCAATATCTTTCTCGTCCTGTTCATTCAGGTCATTGCTGGAAATGCCCGGCCAGCCGGCCCACAGGCTGTCCCCCTGCTCATGATAGCTTTTCAGCCCTGTAGCAAGGCCGCCGATACTTTTACTATATTGAAGATCGGACTCAGTTTTTTTCACTGTTACGGGTAAGCGATTGGATACGAAAATTATTTTACTCATTGAATCTCCTCTCCTAACCAAAGTATAAAGTAGACTTGAATGATAATGTATGAATGGATGGTGCTCGGTAAAACCGGTGCTCCTATTGGTCAATGGCAAATTACCCTTATTTGCACATTCCGACTCAGTTCTTGCTAATTAAGTTGCATGATTGTGTCACGAAGCGTATATATTAACATGGCAAAAAGCCCGGAAACTCAATGTTTTCCGGGCTTTTTCTCTTTCTGATGCGGTTGGTCATACAGTTTATACTTCAAACATTATTTGATCGCCTGTGATCAGCCTTTGGTCAGGACCAGTTCGAGCTGCACATTGATATCATTCTCTGTCGTCATCACTACAGAGTGAGGATTGGTCATGCCAAAGTCCTGGAAAGTAACCATCGTTGTACCGGATAACAGAATCTTGCCATCCTGGTAGACGCCCTTGGCATCAAATGTCACTTCTTTCTCTACCCCTTTGACAGTCAGCGTGCCTGCCATTTTGAATTCATTTGTTGCACCGGACACCCATTCGGATGGCAGCCCTTCAAATGAAGTCGCTTTGAAAGTCGCATTCGGGAACTTGCTTACATCGAAGAAATCGGCCTGTTTCACGTGCTCGTCCCGCTGTGCTGTACCGGAATCGATAGCGCTCATGTCGATCTGTCCTTCTGCAGACATCTGGGCAGGATCATCCACATTCACTTTCCAGCTGCCTGATACTTTGTTGTCCACAAAGTTGACAGTTTCCTGGGAAGTGGTTACCGAGAAATACACTTTGGAAGCGTCGCTGATCGCCCAGTCGCCGTTCAGTTCCGTACCGGTCACATTTGCTCCACTTGTTGCTGCCTGGCCTTCAGCAGCTGCCGCTTCTGTCGGAATCACCTGCTGAATCTCCACTTTATTTCCCATATAGCTCTGCATAAATGTATATCCACCGACAGCCAGCAGCACCACGACAACTGCAGAAGCAATAATCCAGTTTCTTGTTTTTTTCGTCATTATATTCTCTCCTTTGGTTAGGTCATGACGTAAGTATAGGTGGTTAATGTGTCGGGAATATGTCGATGATCCTGCAGACTAAAAAAGGATGGTACTTAATGATAAAGCTTGCAGCCCAATTTCCTGCCCATGTACAATAGATATAAAAAAGTAAGTATTATGTACAGACACGATACTACTCGGCAAGGAGCTTCACCCTTATGAGTCTGATTCTGATTATTGAAGACGAACCGGCAATTGCCCGCGTTTTGTCCGCTTATTTAAAAAAGGCTGGCTTTGATACCGAGCATGCGGCTGACGGCCATACTGCCATGGAGAGATTCCAGTCCTGCGCTCCCGCTCTGGTCGTGCTTGATATTATGCTGCCCGGCATGGATGGATGGGAGCTGCTGCAACTGATTCGGGCACAGGGCGCCTGTCCGGTCATTATGCTGACCGCACGGGACAGAATCGAAGATCGGCTAAACGGCCTGGACAGCGGTGCTGATGATTACATGACCAAGCCATTCACCCCGGAAGAAGTCGTCGCACGGGTCAATGCCGTACTGCGGCGGCGCCCGTATCTGACGGATGCGGCAAGCAAAAGGCATTTTGGCAATCTGGTCCTCGACCTCGCAGCCAAGCGTGTCTATCTGAATGGCGCTGAAGTTCCGCTCAGTCCGCGGGATTTGTCGCTGCTGCTGTTTCTGTCCGAATATCCTAACCGTACTTTTACACGGGATCATCTGATTGAACAGGTGTGGGGCATGGATTATGAGGGCAGCGACCGGGCAGTCGATCTGTCCATCAAGCGGCTGCGCCAGTCCCTCTCGCACTGGTCAGCGCAGACCGGAGAGATCCGCACATTACGAGGAATGGGGTATCAATTTTGGCTAAACGAGTAAAACGGGTATGCTCCACGTCGCTACTGTCCTACTGGACGATACGATACTTCATTATTTTATGTATCGGCTTCACCATTATTGCCGCTGCTGCGATCTACTGGATGCGGGATGCAACGATGGAGAGCCGTCTTCAGACAGCCGGTCTGCTCGGTCAGGAAGTCGCCGACCGGGTGACTTCGCCCGAAGGACAGCTGACCATTCCTCCAAAGCTGGATTATATCGTCAAAAACAGGCTGTTCTTCTTCAATATCGATGAATATATCTGTCTGATGATTACGGACCAAAAAGGCGACCTCAAGTTCTCCCGGCCTGCCATGACCGAGCAGCAGATGCGTGACAAGCTAACCGACGATCTGAGCCAACCGCGGGATGACCGCTATGTGGCGATCACTACCCCGATCGACAGCGATAACAAGCAGCTCGGCAAAGTCATCATTCTCCAGTCCAAAAAAGCACTCACTTACAGTCCGCAGGAGATGATGGTCTCCATCCTGCTGCTGACGATTCTGATTCTGACGGGCTGGCTGACCCTGTATCTGCTGTCCCGCAAACTTGCCCGTCCACTCGGCAGTGTCGCCGATGCTGCCCAGCAGATCCGTCTGGGCAATTATGATGTGCAGCTCAATATCCATCCTCCTGAACGCGAGATTCAGCAGCTCGTATCTTCGTTTGAAGATATGGCCCGGCGGCTCAAACATCTGGAAGAATGGCGCGCCCTCTCCCTCGCCGGAGTGACGCACGAACTGAAGACACCGGTCACCTCGATCAAAGGTCTGGTCATGGCTGTACGCGATGAAGTGGTTGTGCAGGAAGAAGCCAGGGAATTCCTCGATATCGCACTCAAGGAATCCGACCGGATGGAACGCATGGTCGCCGACCTGCTGGATTACAATGCGTTTGCTTCCGGCAGTGTGGAGGTACGCCATGATCAGCTGGATCTGCCGGTGCTGATCGCGGAAGTGATCTACCAGTGGAATCTGCTGCATGATTCCAGCATGGTGCAGGTAATATCCGAACTGCCGGATTCCTCTCTTTACACGGTCGGGGATGCCCTGAGAATCCAGCAGATTCTCGTCAATCTGCTGAACAACAGCCTTCAGGCGGTGACGCCGGGACAGACGCTCAAGCTGCATATTGTGATGTATGCTGAACAGCAGCATATCCACCTCGAAGTGACTGATAATGGCACTGGCGTAGCACCGGAGGAGCAGGATTATATTTTCGAGCGTTTCTATCGTGGTGAACGCAAAAAACGGGCCGTACGCGGTCTCGGGCTGGGTCTGACCTACAGCCAGCTGCTGGCACGCGCCCAGGGTGGCGAGCTGCTCCTGAAAGGCAGCTCGCCCGCAGGCACTACCTTTGTCCTACGGATGCCGCTGCTGCGCGATACCCGCTCCCTCCAGTCAGCTGACTATACAGCAGCCAAAGAAACCTATAGCGTCAAAAAGCTGCTGCCCGGTGCCCACGCTGTACCTCCAGGAGTAGGCACGAACAAATAGAACAGGTACTGGCCTATCGCACAAAGGTCTGTCCCTGAAAATGGGCAGGCTGCGCTGTTTCCATTCGTTTATGTTGTATCATGCACGATTACAATTGCGATAATGCAATATCAAAATAATGAAATAAAAAAGCCCTGCCCCAGAATTAACAGGTATCCTCAAATGGTCATTCGTTTACCCAAAAGGTTCTTGAATGACCATTTCGAAGAGTACACTTTAACTGGCGGCAGGGCTTTTTGTGATAGCCAACTTTTTTTGATGACTGATTATTGTATTTATTTTGAAAGGAGATCCATACTCCGGCATTCCTGCTGGCGTAAATGATCTGCCACTCATAATCTTCAAGCGATTCATGGATGTTCTATGTTCATACTCAGGGTATCAGCGGCTCGAACCGAATCGACCTGATTATTCGCAGGCAATTCCGTCTTTATCACGGTCCAGACGAATCCGGTAACCTGGATCTCCTTTGTACAGTGGTGCTTTGCCTGCTTTGCGTACAGCTGTGCAGTTTTTGTAATAGACGGTTTTGCCTTTAACAGCTGTATAGGCGGATTGCTGTTGTGCCGGCTTGGCTTCTGCCGTTGTAGACACCGCAATGCCTGTACCTGCGAGTAGCGCTGCGGTTAGTAGACCTGTACATACTTTGTTCATCATTTTCATTGTAAATAGCCCCTTTGTTTTTGGATGATTACAAGATGATGCCAATGCAAAAGATTACTTAATTAGTTATATTACGAAATGTATCATATCACATATTTATGTTTTATTTTACCTTTTTTCCAAAAAAATTATTAACTAGATAGCAGATAGTATATTGCACATCCATTGGCGCAGAAAAGTTCTATTTTTATAGTTTGACTATTTTGAATTTTTCATGTATTGAATTAATTTTATTGGTATAAAGAATTTTGCTAGTGTAAAGAATGGCTGGATGTTCTTGTTTCGTATTTTCTTTTCCTCCATAAAATCGTTCCTATCGTTCATAATGTTTATGAATCCCTATACAAGTGCGCTCTAATTACCGACCTGACTAGCGGCACAAGCGCCAAAAAATATGTAAAAACGCTCCAATCCCTTTTTATCAGGAATTAGAGCGTGCTATCGTTATATAATTGGTCATGCCTCTTCCCATTCCGGGCGGAACCGGTACAGCTGGGACGGACGATGACCGGCATCCCGTGTGTACTCGTTGGTCGCCAGCACACGCGGAGCAATTTTACGGCGAAAAGCCGGTGCCAGCAGCTCGCGGTCCAGAATCGTCTCGTACACCTGCTGCAGTGCGGACAGGGTGAACAGCGGCGGCATCAGGTTGAATACGATATCCGTATACTCAATTTTGCTGCGCAGCCGCTCTACACCGTAAGCGATCATTTTGGCATGGTCAAAGGCGATGCCTTCACTCTCCAGCACTTCCCAGTGCACGCCGGTAATCGTACCGCGGTAAGTACGGGTTACTTTTACGATCCCGGATAGCTCCGTATCCTGATGACGCAGGCTGATATGAATTTCCTTTTCCAGACGGCAGCCGTCCGGCAGATGAACCTTGGCCTCCTGCTGAACCCGGTACTTCAGTTCAAACCAGCGAGCATCCTGGGCATCCTCTCCGGCGCTTACCTGCTGTGCCGATGAATCTACCAATGCCATATAAGATGTACTGATCACCCGGGTACGCGGATCACGGTCCACTTCTCCCCAGGTGTACAGCTGTTCCATATAAATGTCCTCCAGCCCCGTCTCGCTTCGCAGCTCCCGTGCCGCAGCTTCATCCACACTCTCGTCCATACCGACGAAGCCTCCCGGCAGCGCCCACTGTCCGAGAAACGGATGCTCTCCGCGCTGGATCAGCAGCAGCAGCAGCGACTTTTCCGGGAGCTTGCGATAATTATCCTGCTCCTGATCCATAATCGTGAAGATCAACATATCGGCAGTAACCGAAGGCCGTTCATAGACATCGGCATCATATTGATCAAGAAACTGCTGCTCGGTAAGTCCTTCATGATTCAGGGAATACTGATTTGTCATTTATTTGCCTCCATCTTTATTGAAAAGGTGTTACAGGCACAGCCTGTTTGTTTACTAATGAGTGACAGGAATGCCGTCAGAACACTGCGTTGAGAATTTTATCCGGATGTGCATCCACTTTTCTCTCCACTTCCGCTCTTATCCGCCTCTGTCTGTCTACTCGCCGAATTAATTATCACATTGTTAATAACATAAAGTTAATGTATCAAATTCCGAATTTAAATGTCAATGATTACAGTATAAAGGTTGAAATTCACCTGTTAGAAGAGAGATAATAGAAGGAGGGACATTAATGAACTGGGTTGCTATCGGATCGTCCAACCTGGCTGCCGTCTCCTACGATAGAGATCGTTCGATTCTGTATGTCCAGTTCCGTAACGGTCACGATTATGTATATTATGATGTTCCATCCGATATGTATTACCGTCTACTGGATGCGCCTTCACGAGGGGCTTTTTTCAATAAAAATATCGCAAGGCATTTTCATTATGCACGGTTATGACCAGCGAGTAATATAAACTGTCGCTTTTGCCGATATAAATAGTGCAAGACAGCCATTTAGCAGAACGGATATAGACAGGAAGCAAGTCCCGGATAAGGAGAGATGAAATGAGAGTTAACCCTATTGAGGCTGTACGGCGTATTACAGCCGAAGTTGCAGCTTATACCCGGCAGATGCTGATCCGTCGCGAACAAAAGCAAGCCGAACGTTCCGAGCAGCAGATCCAGCAGACCGCAGATACAGCTGTTAATTTTGATCATTTACTGGAGAAAATCCCGCAGAGTCAGGCGCCCAAGTTGGAACATGTACAGCAGGTGCCTCGTCCTCAGTCGGTGAGCTTCAAAATGTCCACCGCAGCGGTACAGGACATGCCGATCGCTTCGCAGCAGCGTCTGTCGACTGCCCAGAAGGCGTATGAAGTCTCCATGCTCGATCAGAGTATGGTCACCATCGAACCTTTTGATTCACGTGCCTAAATGTGCATGTGGTAGCGCATAGGATAGCATAACAAAAAGCACCTTTTCCTCGGAAAGGGTGCTTTTTATTAATTATGGGATCTGATAGCACATTTCGTTATGTGAAAATACGTATGGATACGCATAACGGTTCTATTATGACGTAGGTTCTGCTGCGCCTTTGACCGCCTTGACATCATAACGGGCATGAGTCGCATTCAGTACGTATTCAGGCTTCGGCTGTCCGGCATTTTGGCGATGTCCCTGAATATGGGCGTCGCTCTTCTCCCAGTTTTTCCAGGCTTCCTCGGACTCCCAGCGGAACAGGATAACGACTTCTTCCTCTCCCCGGCGGGTCTGCTTCACCATAACCTCAATATTTATAAAACCCGGCTGCTGCTCAACGAGCGACCCCGGCTTGCTGAAACGTTCAACGACTTTATCGGCATTACCTTCACTGACAGTCATGGTACGAATAATTACGAACATCGTTTATACCTCCTCATTTAGCTCAACAGATTCCATCCGATAAGGCCGGCAATCAATAGATCAACCTGCCGGGATCAGAATACGTTTATTGTAAATGATAAAGATTATCATTGTCAATACAAGTGATGGTTAGCCTGCTATTCAGCGCGCTCTATCATAACAACACTGAATTTCCCATTCTGCAGGGTGACCCGGTACAGCTCATCAAATCCTTCGCTGTAACAAGGCTCCTCCAGCTGGTTGAGAATAATCGGTATCGCCTTGTCCGGAACACGCGCTTTGCCGGTGCGCAGCTGATTGCGCTGCAGTGAAGCCTCGGCATCCGGCTCAAAATAATAACCGACCACTCGAAATCGATAGGAACGGACAGCTTCGATATACTTTTGCCGATCCAAAGCCGCCGGATTGGTATTGTCGACAACAAACGGCTGCTTGGCTTCCAGCGAAGCCTGCAGATAGATTTGCTCCCGGTGCCGGGTCTTCAGCATGTCCAGATTAATGCGCATATGGGTATTGAAGAATCGTTCCCGGTAAAAGGTCGATTTGCCTGATGCGGGAATACCGATCAGAATGATACACTCCATGCTATCCCTCCATCCGGACGATGGATGATAAGGTAAAAGGTATATTGTCCTTTCCCTTTACCTTATCGATCGCGGTTCTAATGGACACTCTCATACAATATCTCTCCGGTACGGGACAGATCATATCCCCCAAGCGCCTCCAGCTCCTGTCGAAAGTCCGCAGACTGCAAAATGCGTTTGAGCATCGCAATCCATTCGGCATTGTCCGGTTTGTTCAGCACGACCAGATCATAGCGCTCCGTAACGAGCGGAATAAAGTCAACTCCGACCATGGAAGCAGCCTTTTCACTGCCTATTCCGACATCGGCCTGTCCGGCAGCAATCCGGGCCGCGACCGCAATATGGGACGACTCTTCGTTGCCGTATCCCCGTACGGTGGAAGGACGAATCTGATGAAGCCGCAGCTGCTCATCCAGCAGCACACGTGCTCCGGCACCCTTTTCCCGATTGACGATCGTCAGACCGGGCTGGCTTAGATCACTCCAGCTGCGAATTCGCCGCGGATTGCCGCGCTGCACATAGATGCCTGCCTGCCTCGACGCCAGATTGATCAGGGTAAATGGGCAGGATACCATGATTTTGCGTACATAGGGCAGATTGTATTCTCCACTGTCTCCATCGAACAAATGGGTGCTGACAATATCCGAATTGCCCATATACATCGATACGAGGCTGTCCATACTTCCGGCAAAGGAACGCAGCGGACGGTAGCGGTTATCCTTTTCCATATAACGGGCCAGCAGATCAAGACTCGTATCCTGTCCGGTAATGACAATTGTCTTGTTATTGATCGGCGGTGGTACCGGCTCCTGGGTGACCGGCTGCATCGTGCCGGTATTACGCAGAATCTCTTCCGGACGCGCATAAGCGGCATGGACAAACTCCGGCGATACCGCCGCCGGATCGGTATTCAGAGGTTCATTGGCAGGCATAACCCCGCTCTTGCCCGGCTGCAGTGCATGGTCGGAAGCTGCCTGACCGGGTGACAATCCGCTTTGCAGATCCCGGATGTTCATGGATTGGTTATTTTCCCGTACCATTCCATTTTTGGCACGCTGTTTGTAGGTCTCCAGATCATAATGATCTACACGCATCTGTTTGCCGACCCTATAGGCAGGCAGATCGCCTTTTTTGATCAGGTCATAGACGGTTAATTTGGATACCTTTAATAATCTGGCAATCTCTTCCGTGGTATATGACACCTCTTCATTCATAGGTGGTTCCTCCCTGTGTCGCTGACAAGATACGTTCATCTTACCTGCGAGAACGGTGGATTGCAATTCATAAAAGGTCGCTACCCTCATCTTTTTCGACATAATTAATGATATCCAGATATAAGTAGTGATATTTAGTATGGTTTCGTTTATATTTGTTGTATTAAGATAGGATTCAGTGTGAACGATCCATATCTATTTTGTTAAGGAGGAGACCCATGCAATCTCTACATAAGAATAAGGATAAACTGTCATGCCTCTCTATGCACCGTTTACCTGTAATGGTGCTGCTGATGGTGTTCGCAGCTGCACTCAGTGCCTGCTCCCCTGGCGGGTCGGCGCAGTCGGGAACCGCTTCCCAGCAGGGCGGCTGGGCTTCCAGCGGCACAACTGAATTAACCGTCTCGGCAGCTGCCAGTCTGACGGACAGCCTGCAGGAGATTCAACAGATGTATGAGCAGAAATTTCCCAATGTAAAATTAACCTTTAACTTTGCCGCCTCCGGTACGCTGCAAAAGCAGATCGAACAGGGCGCACCTGCCGATCTGTTCCTGTCTGCAGGCAGCAAGCAAATGGAAGCTCTCGTCAGCCAGAAGCTCATCGACCCGGATCATCAGACCAATCTGCTGACCAATGAGCTGGTGCTGGTCGTTCCCAAAGATAGCCCCAATCCACCGACTTCCCTACAGGACCTGGCCCAACCCGGCCTGAAACGTCTCGCTGTCGGTACGCCGGAATCCGTACCTGCCGGCATGTATGCCCAGCAGACGCTGCAGGCAGCTAATCTATGGGATAGCCTGCAGTCACGGATTGTACAGACCAAGGATGTCAAACAGGTCCTCTCCTATGTAGAGACCAGCAATGCGGATGCGGGATTTGTCTACAAGACCGACGCGCTGGAATCGAATGGTGTACACATTGCCTTTACGGCAGCGCCGGACAGTCATGATCCTATTGTCTATCCGGCAGGCGTGCTTGCCGGAACCGCTCACCGCGAGGAAGCGGCCCAGTTCTATGCTTATCTTCAGACCGACGAAGCTCAGGCTGTATTTGAGAAATACGGGTTCAGCAGAGTATCCAGCGGCTCATGAGTGAAGTCTGGTCCTGGGAGGCTGTAGGCTTTCCGGTTATGCTGTCGCTGCGAATTGCCTGCATCTCGGGTATTCTTGCTTTTGCAGCGGCCGTGTGGATAGCCGCCTGGATGAACCGTCATTCTTTTCCCGGCAAAATGATCCTGGAAACGCTGTTCATGCTGCCGCTTGTGCTGCCGCCTTCGGTCGTCGGCTTGCTGCTGCTCACGATTCTGGGCAGACGCAGCTGGATCGGCCAGGCTGCCGAATGGCTAACCCACCAGCCGATTGTCTTCAGCATTACCGGGGCGGTGATTGCATCGGCTGTTGTTTCTTTTCCCCTCGTCTACCAGACCCTCAAAACCGGATTCGCTCTCGTCGACCGGGATGTACTGGAAGCTTCCCGTTCCCAGGGAGCAAGTGAACTGCAGGTGCTCTGGTATATGGTACTGCCTCTCTCCTGGCGTTCACTTGTGACCGGGTTTGTACTTGGCTTTGCCAGAGCACTTGGGGAATTCGGAGCTACATTGATGGTAGCCGGCAATATTCCGGGCAAGACGCAGACACTGCCGACCGCTATTTATTTCGCGGTTGATGCTGGTCATATGGAGCTCGCCTGGAGCCTGACTATCATTACGATTTTGATTTCTTTTATCCTGCTTTTATTAACCGGAAAAATCCGCGGCACTGATTGATCATGCTGCGGATTTTTTGCTTTGTATCGATAAGTATACGTTCTGGGTGACGCAATAATTAAGATGGTAAAGGATATTGGTTCATGAATAAATTGGAAAGAAATATAGCTTTATCTAGTCCTTTCTTTATATAATTGAATTACTATCCGTTTGTACAACGGCTAATAAACAGGGTATACATACGTATAAGTATCCAGTGAAAGACAGATGATCGATGTTGATTTTCATAAGAAACAGGAAAAAGGATACATGATCTCACCTGCGGTAATCTGTCTGGCTCAAAAGAGAGGACATCCAAACCATGCTAAAACTCCGTCAATTATCAGATATTTCTGAGCTTCAGATGGTATGCGAGAAATATGAACAGATCATGCTGAAGCTTAACTGGGATATGCTCAAAAATCGTACTCCAGGCAGTACGGAAGACTTTTTCCATTACGATCAGGACCGGCTGGTAGCTTATCTGGCTGTTTACCAATTTGGTCCCAATATTGAAGTATGCGGTATGACACATCCGGATTACCGTCGTCAGGGTCTATTTACGAAGCTCTGGCAGCAGGCTGCAGACAGTGGTGTATTTTCCGGGGCTCATCGGGTGTTACTGAACGTCCCGCGTGCGTCTACTTCCGGGCAGAGCTGGATTCATACGCTTCGTACGTCGCTCAACAGCGTAGAATATACGATGAAACTGGATGAACAGGGATCACTGCTTGATCCTGTTATGCATGAGATTGCATCCCTGCGGCTGTTCCGGGAAGAAGATGCTCCCCTGTGGGCGCGTCTTGATGCCGATGCATTCGATATTCCGGAATCTTCCACGATGAATGCACTATCCAGCCCTCATGGTCCCTTATCCAAAATTATGCATGTTATTGAACATCAGGGGTTGGCAGCCGGCAAAATCGAAGTCAGCCGCGAGGATAAACAGAGCTGGATATACGGTTTCGCGATTGATCCTGCTCTTCGCGGACACGGCCTCGGACGCAGTGCGCTGCGTCAGATCGCTGCTGAAGAGAAAAGACTTGGACAGGAAGTATGGCTTAATGTAGTAGCAGATAATAACCGGGCACTTCATTTGTACGAATCCTGCGGATTTGTTCATCAGGATATTCAGGATTATTATGAGTATCAGGGAATTCCGCTGCGCTCTGCAGCACAGGTATAACCAGCTATACAGACAGCGGATTCCTGCCGCTGTCTTTTTTTGTTTGATCTTTCCCTCCATACAGGACCCGTTCTCTGCTCATCATAAATTTCGCTAAAAATATATGATAACTGTATTCCTTATGCATAGCCTACTATTGATTAAGCTATGTCCTATCCGGATATACAAAAAAGCGTTGATCGCTGTTATGGAGGTCCGGTCCATAACAGGATCAACGCTTTTTCTCAGAACGGCTGAACATTCCGTACATGACTGGGACAGAAGGTTCAACCGTCCTGTTTCCCCTGTAACAGGGAAGCCGTATGTTCCTGTAGTGCATTTATGTGAAAAGATAACAGCATCAAAATGATGGGGGATTTTGATACGTTTCCTCTTTCACCTACATAAGGCTCCATTGCGGAGCAAGGTATGCCATACCGACGTTCGTCCCACAGCTGGTGCAGGAGCGATTTCCGCCCGGTACGGCATGGCGGAGCAAATGAAGATAATCGACGGAAGCCGTGTACTGATCGGCATGCGGCACATACTGCCGCACCGTGCCTTCAATTATATTGAATAATTCAATCCGCTCCGGCAAAGCGCCGAAGGCAGACTGGCAAAATACGGAAGACAGATGGATAAACGCTTCTTCCAGCTGAGGCTCATGCTCAAGAAAGAACTTCTGGACAATCAGGCTCTTGTGTCCGGATGATCCTGCATCCGGTTGCGCTGTTGTCCAGGGCACCTGCCAGGCTGCCTGAAAGATCAGCGACAGCTCCGCTCCCAGTTCCGGCACCATGACCTGATGCTGTTCGTACAGCATGACCGGATAGGCTGCCGGATGATTGGGAGGCAGCAGCTCGGTAAGACGCCGGATCATCAGGTCCTTGGTATCCCAGTAATGCCGCTCACTCTCAAAGCACTGGGTCCGCCTGGGCCAGCGGTAATCCAGCAGCTGTCCCATATTGGCAACTTCGCGCAGCTCCGGGTCCAGGCTGTAATAGCGGTTCACCGCATGCCCTACAGCATATTGGACACGCTGCTTCCAGCCGGGCTTCTGCTGTGCAGTACGGCCGGACGAACCTGCCGTATGCGTCCCGGCAGTGTACGTCTTTCTCAGCCAGTCCTCCAGCTGATAGTCCCGCAGTACGGCATTATCGTCGGTCCATGTCGCAGGGGAATTCATTATGTGTTCACCATCTTCCGTACACTTCACTTATACGAGACTAACTGCCGTGCTGGCAAATTGTTTGCCGAAGCTGCGGCATGTTTCTTTGTCTTCCGCGGACGGGTTGAGCTCGATCTTCAGGCTCTCCTGTACGATCTCTGCACCGCGTTCTCTCAGCTTGTTGGTCAGCAGATCAACCGCTGCCGCGTACTGGTCATAAGCGGTATCGCCACTGCCGAATACGGCTGCTTTTTTGCCGCCGAGATCCAGATTGTCCATATCTTCATAAAAGTCGAGGAATTCGTCCGGCAGTTCGCCGTCTCCCCATGTATAGGCGCCAAGCATTACAGCGTCATATTCAAGCAGAATGTCTGCATCCACATCCATGGACTGTTTTAGTTCAGCTACACCGCCTGCGGATGTAATGCCTTCTGCAATAAGGTCTGCCATCTCTTCGGTATTGCCTGTCATGCTGGCAAAAACGATTAATATTTTCGGCATGTTCATCCTCCTGTTGTACGTTGTTTCTCTTACTTCTTTTCTCTGACAACATCATAATTGATAATGATTATCATTGTCAACTTTTTTATTTAAATTTGTTTTTTATTTTCTTGATCATCCTATCTGATCGGCTCCATAATTCCTTTTACTACGCGGTTTTTTGGTCATTTATCGTGCTGCGGATTATATGGTTGATCCATGTATGTACAACAAGAAACGCCGAAAAATGCTCCGGCGTTTCTCAATTGGACCGATATGAATCTCAATGAGTGAATGATTTACAAATGTCCGATTCCCAGGATAGTTACGTTCTCTCCCTCAAGGAACATCTGCACTCTTTCTTTTCTGCCAATCACGAGTTCCCATTGATTTTCAGCGGCACCTCGTATTTTTTTGATTTCAATATGCTCTAATCTGGCTGCCTGGATCGCTCCATATTCAACTACCTGATTGCGCCAGCCATTATATTTGTCCTGTTCCGCCTCCTGAAGGGCTTCATAGTCTTTATCAAATTGATTTTCGTTAGCATACGTCAACGTATATGGCATCAGTATTCACCGCCTTTGTTTATATAAATGCATTAATCCGTTGTTAGGAGTATATAGGCCACACATAAAATTTATGCCCGGGACTGGTCGGCAGTTGTGCATGTGTACTATTCTGAAAATCATAATAGTACATCCCACCCATCGCTTTCTGGGCAGCAACCATATGTCCAACGTCCTGATCACTTGCATAACCCACACAAAATTTCTGATTATCACCAAACTGCAGCATCGCTCGTTCAGCTTCTTCCAGAGTTGCAAAACGCTCATAGCTACCATCCGACATTTTCATCGTCACCAGCATAGCGGAGATCGCTTCGCTATCATGCGGGGGACCATCCATATAACCGGTTTGCTCGAAAACCTGATAGGGAGTAAGCGCTGGAATGTGAAGACCGGCAATGGTACAGAGTGTACAGTTTTGATCGGGAATGGTTTCCGGATTTTTCTCATGCATCTTTTTTCCTCCTCAACTCATTATGATTGACAGCCTGTATTGGGACATTTTGCTGATTATGCTGTCTACTTATAATGGAATCGGGAAGCCGTTATTTACAAAGGAATATCAAAAGATCCGTAGCTGCCGACAGCTTCATTCAGATCGATCGATAGGCCATGCAAGCTGCCGCTGCCTGTCTGTCTGATATTCCAGCCTGTAAATGTCCGGGAATGTGTCCAACCGGATGATTCTGCCAGCCAGGTGTAATGAATATCGGGGATATGCTGGATCGCATATTCACACGTAAGGCCTGAACCGTAGATACCTATCTTGTACGCATTGCCGTGTGCCTTGAATGTGCTTACCAGAGTTTGCATATATTGATGAATACCATGGCTGAGATCAGCCACAGATGCATCATAATCGATAGTAAAATAAATCGCTGATCCCGCTGGCTGATGGATCACATGTTGGGCATAGTCATAAGCTCTTTCAGCATCTGCGCGGCCTGCTGCCTCCGTAAAATAACCGGATGTAGTCGGATACCCATTTTCCCATACGGCGACTATTTTTATACCGCCTCTGCTTAGTGCCTCAGCTTCTTCCAATGTCAGATTTTTTTCCGGACGATTGACATTATAATATCTGCCTACAAAAGCATATCCTTGCTTGTGAAGATCCTCTGCTTGGTGGATGCAAGATTGTGTGGTATCCAGTCCTTTTACTCTTTGTTCGGTACTCATGTTATTCAGCTCCTTTGTTTTTTGTAAAATCAAACAGGAATTCGCCACCTCATCCAGAATAATTATGAACAGGTACCGGATAGATCTCCTCTCTCCCAAAGAGGAGTGTACCTAACAAGTTGCCGCTTGTTAAGTCTGTCTCAAAGAGCACAGATACTCAATCCTGGGATTGGGATTCTGTGCTTTTTATTTTACGAATTACATATTCCAGCAAATCGGTCTGAAGGGCCTGCATGATCTCCTCCTCGGGCAGCCGAATATACCGGCTGAGCTTTTGCATATCCTGTTGAAAATAGGCGATCAACCGTTCCTGGCTTCCTTCCTCTGCCTGTACTATAGCTGCACATATTTCAGCAAATTCTTTTTGCTCCTTAGTTCCTGCAGCGCTATGTTTTTCCACCTGTTCACCGCCTGCTGGGTCAGATTGAGTTGCTCTGCCACCTGTTTCTCCGACAGATCTTCCACATACAGCTTTTGAATAATCAGCCTGGCTTTTGATGAGGAAATATGGCTTAGTGCATACTGAATAAACTCTTCTTCGCATAACTGCTGCAATTGACTGCATGCACTATCAACTTCGTTGTAATCCTCTGCCCACTCGCACTCTCGCTTGATATGTGCTCTTGTCTTGCTCTGCAGACGCCATGCACTTCGTTTGAGCTCAACCAGACATTCCTCATAAGTACACAACACAGGATTCACTTGATATCACCTCCTTTGCTGCAATTTACTTGCGGTATGGATTAGCTCCAATTATACGAAGCGCAATTTCCATATTCAACCAATTTATTTTCGGGAATCGTTTGTAAATCAAGGCCTGCCGATTCCATTCTATATAGGAGCGACAAACCGCTTCTGATCAGTGATAGCGGCCGCTATTCCAAAAAAACATATCCGGGAGGAATATCTATGGGACAGCAATATGAAGTGGTTTTTGTCAATAACTCATCCAACGCGGGACATGCCTGTTTGTATCAGACACTGCCAAAGCAAAGCAGCTCATCTACGATTCAATCACTTGCCTGGTTGACCGAAGGCGCTCACAGCAACACCAAAGTCCGCTTCGACTGGTCGGTTGATTATTGCTTTGTCTGGTCGGAGACAGGTACGTTGAAGCCCGGCGTTATCTTTGATGCTTCTCAGACAATTAATGTTCCTTCCCTGCAAAGCAGCAACAGTATTACGCTTTCCCGTGATCAATATGGCTTCTTTTTTCAGCCTCCTGTAAAAGGGGTAGCCGGTCAGCTGACGATGACTTTTGATGAGACCGTCCCTTCCTCTCTCGGTGCTGCAGGAGTAGGCATGTCCGGAGCTGGAACCTTTATCATTCCCACACAGCCCAATTATGAAGAAATTTTCACTCCCCATCCGGAATACTGGATCACTTTTGGCAACTACACTCAGGGTCAGGTCATGAATATTGAAGGGATTACACATACACAGCAGATTGATTTCCCGGCTAATGTGTATTCCATGACGGCAACATTGAATGCAGACAATTCCTGGACTCTTAGTCCAACCGAGTAATTCCCGTATTATCAATTGCTGCTTATGATGGGGCCACCTTTGTACGAGGTGGCCTTTTTCATGTCTGATTTTATGAATACCAGCAGCCAGGATGCCGGGGATTGGTTGTATCTCTTTTATACAGGATGACATAGTCATTCTCATAGTGATTGCTGTCATTCGTTATGTAATATAATTCCATTACTGTCATGTAATTAAACGCTGTGCAAAACCGGTCTATAGAGACCGGTCAGGTGGCATCAGGAAGTCTGAAGTTATTTGGCCTGCAGATACATCAGTGCACTCATACGATCGTTCACGCCCATTTTGGCATAAATAATACTGATGTAGTTACGCACAGTCCCGCTATGGATATACAGCTGCTGGGCAATCTGTTTATTGGTAAGCCCCTGTCTCATAAGTGTGATAATCTCCTGTTCCCGCCTTGTAAAATCGGCAGATTGACCGAAAGCGGTTCGATCAGCCTCTACCGATCGCCGGTTTATCGTTTCTGCCAGCTGAATAGCGACAGCTGCCGGCATCGTAAACTGTCCGGCTGTCACACTACGAATCGTCTGAATCAATAGACGGCTGTCCATATCCTTGAGCAGATAACCATTGGCTCCGCTCCTCATGCCCTCCATAATATATTGCTCATCCATAAAGGTGGAGAGCAGCAGTACAATCATATCGGGACGATGCTGTTTAATTTTACGGGCGCAGCATATTCCATCCATGACAGGCATCTGAATATCCAGCAGCACAATATCCGGCTCGTTCCGGTGTACCATTTCCCAGGCTTCCTGGCCGTTCGCAGCTGTATTCACCACGATGATGTCTTCTTCCAATTCCAGTATGGTCTTCAACCCTTCCCTCATAAGCGTCTGATCATCCGCCACCAGCAATTTTAGCTTATTCATAAGCTGCTCCTGCTGCAGTACATACTGGCATCTGAATGAACAGCTCGGTCCAGTCGATCTCAATAGAAGTGTGTTTGTGAATATTATCAATAAGAAGGGCAATTTCGGAGGCTAGATTCATCGAGGGAGTCTGGCTGGCCATATGATGAGTAAATCGCCGAATCTCCTCAATTCCGTGCCGGATCAGTTCCTGAGAAGATTCGAGCTTTTCGCGTGTCACAATTGGATTGATATCCAGCAGCTTTTGGGCTGCGTCCAGCTGGATCAAGGAAAGGGTCAGTGTATGACTGACAACATTATGAATATCCCTTGCAATGCACCGTCGTTCTTCGGTTAGCAGCTGCTCGGTGATCCATTGCTCAGTCAGCAATGTGCTGGAATATTGCACCGGAGATGTACAATAATAAAAGCCTGCCTGTTTATCTGGAGAATTGTGCGAAGAAGCAGGCAAACCAAGCGGAATGGTCTGTTCGTCAATCGCTGCCTGCGGTATGACAGGAATGTCTGCGTATTTCTTTCGTGAACGCTGATTTTGTTTTATTTTGCAATGCAGTGCCGATCCAACGTTGGCTGACTTCATTGTAATGCTCCTCCCTCGTATCGTTTTCAGGGAAACAGAATAATAACCATGTCCACAAACAGCGAATGGACCCGCACCAGTACTCTTGGCTATGATTGGATGATCGCTCTGTAAATGATGCTGATATCCATTCATTTATCTTCGATTTCTCTCTGCTTCTCTCCATCCCTCCTTCTTTTCTTAGCAACAGAATTATCCATTAAATTATAATAATTCCTGTTTATGTTTATTATATCGTTGTTCTAAACAAAATATGCAGGTATCTCCATCGTTGCCCTGTCTCCTCATACGTTGGATTCATCTGCTCATCCGGCTGTCCAAACCGAAACATCTGTAGCGCCTCCCCGTCTATTGTTGTACAATAAAATGCGGTAAACCTATTTGACGAGCGGGTTATTATTGTCTATTTTCGTGTTTCTGCAGCCGATATTCGAAGCTGCCGAAAAACGATGTTTTCTGTTTACAGAATAAACGGCGTTTTACACAGCTTGCCCGGGCTCTGAAAGAAATAAATCATAAGGATGGTTACACATGTATATTGCAGATCAATGGAAAGACTATGAATTAATCGATACCGGTGATGGAGAGCGTCTGGAGCGCTGGGGAGAAATCCTGCTGCGTCGTCCGGACCCACAGATCATCTGGCCCAAGAAATCCGACGATCCACGCTGGAATCAGGTGCACGGTCATTATCACCGCAGCTCCTCGGGCGGTGGCGAGTGGGAATGGAAACGCAAAATCCCGGAAAAATGGGAGCTTGGTTATGAACAGTTGAAATTCCATATCAAACCGACCAACTTCAAGCATACCGGTCTGTTCCCGGAACAGGCAGCCAACTGGAGCTGGATGATGGACAAAATTCGCAATGCCGGACGTCCGATTTCCGTACTTAATCTGTTTGCCTACACCGGCGGTGCGACGGTAGCTGCCTCCTCTGCAGGTGCTGAAGTGGTGCATGTCGATGCAGCCAAAGGTATGGTGCAGTGGGCGAAAGAAAACCATCAGCTGTCCGGTATCGGCGATCGCCCGGTACGCTTCATTACCGATGATGTATTCAAATTCGTGCAGCGTGAGCAGCGTCGCGGTAACAAATATGATGCGATCATTATGGACCCTCCTTCCTACGGACGCGGACCAGGCGGAGAAATGTGGAAGCTGGAGCAGAGTCTGTATCCATTCCTGGAATCATGCATGACCATCATGTCCGACCAGCCGCTGTTCATGCTGATCAACTCGTATACAACCGGTCTGGCACCGACGGTATTGTCCAATATTCTTAGCATGACCATGAAGCAGCGTTATGGCGGTACCATTTCTTCGGGAGAGATCGGTCTGCCGATCACCAATTCGGGAATGACCCTGCCATGCGGTATCCTCGGCCGCTGGGAAAGCTGATCGGTTATGAGCACACCGAACGCATCCATTCCAGTCTTATTCGAAGATAATCATCTGCTCGCTGTCGTCAAGCCGGTCAATATTCCTTCCCAGGAAGACAATACCGGCGACCCTGACATGCTTACACTGCTCAAAGCCGATCTCAAAGAGCGGCATAACAAGCCGGGCAATGTATTTCTCGGCCTTGTTCACCGGCTGGATCGTCCGGTCGGCGGAGCGATGGTGTTTGCCAAAACATCCAAGGCCGCTTCTCGTCTGTCCGAGACGGTACGCAGCCGCAGTATGATCAAACAGTATGCTGCTGTTGTACGCGGTGTGCCTGCGCGTTCACAGGGTACTTTAAAAGATACACTGCTCAAAGACTCACGGACCAATATGGTAGCCGTGGTGAAGCCAGGGACTGCCGGTGCCAAAGATGCGGTGCTTGATTACGAAGTGATCGCCAGCACCGGTGAATTGTCGCTTGTGCTGATTCATCTGCATACTGGACGTTCGCATCAGATTCGTGTGCAGATGGCCCACAGCGGTCATCCGCTGTATGGTGATCAGAAATACGGTGCGGAAGTGAACAGCAAAGGCGAGCAGCTGGCTCTCTGGTCGGTCTGCACAGGCGTACCGCATCCGGTATCCAGAAAAATGATGACCTTTGTCTCTCTGCCACCACGTACTCGTCCATGGACGCAGTGGAATGAAGATGTATATGAACAGATTAAAGTACAGCTTGGACAGTAATTAGCTACTGGAAATAGTTGGAGAGTAGACAAAATACAGAGATACAGATACAGATACAGATACAGATACAGATACAGATACAGATACAGATACAATATTGGCAGGTTTTTTATTCTGTATGTAACAACAAGCTTCACTACTGATCCAAGATATCCAAAGGATACACAAAATATAAAAATCCCCTGTTTGTACAGAGTATCGACCATGCATCATAACATGGCTGCTATTCCGGAACGCAGGGGATTTTTATTTATGAGATATTATGATACTTCTTCATGCATGAAGGAAGTCAGTCATCGCAGATTAGCATTCATATTCTGAAGCTATAGCATTTGTACAGGATAGTAGAACAGAAAAAAGCTTTTCCCTGGTATTCTCTGAATGTATGAATCTCAGAGAATACAGCAGAAAAGCCCTTTTTGGAATCAATCCGGTTAGCTGCTGACAGAAGCGGTTGATACATCTTCCAGTACAGCGATGATTGCATCATTTTTGTCGAGTGTGACAATCGGTTTACCGATATGTCGGCGTTCATCGGTCTGCAGAGCGAGCTTGCTGTTAAATGGTATTGTGCGATTTGGCGGCACAATGGCGATAAACGAACGATTTTCCTTGCAGATAAAAGCAGCGATAATGCGGTTACCGTTCGGCTTCACGCGCTTGCCTTCTTTGAGTTCAAAGGTGGATACGCCTTTGCCCCCACGGCTCTGTGTCTGATACTGCAGCATGGACGTTCGTTTGGCATAACCGAGATCGGTCATGACCATCAGCTGTCCATCTTCTTCCCCGTCTACCCATAGCGAAATGACCACTTCATCGTCATCCACCAGCTGAATGCCGCGTACCCCTGTCGATACCCGGCCCATCGGACTGACTTCTTCCGCACGGAAACGGATGCTCATTCCGTTGCGGGTAATCAGCATCAGGTCGCGTGCCTGATCGCCGCGGCTGACGGATATGACTTCATCTCCTTCACCGAGCTTGCAGGCGGCTACCGCACCGGAGCGCTTGGTTGCATAGTCTTTGAGTTCGGTCCGTTTGACCTGTCCCCGCTTGGTGACAAACACCAGACTGCCTGTCTCTTCTTCCAGATTGCGTACCGGGATAATATCGACGATCCGGTCTTCCCGGGTCATGGAAATGACATTGACAATCGCCGTACCGGTTTCTTTCCACTTGAAGTCCGGAATCTGATGCACCGGCAGCAGGAAGTACTGACCGCGCTGCGTGAAGATCAGCAGACTATCGAGTGTATTCACATCCAGTACCTGGCGGATAAAGTCATCTTCCTTGGCTCCCGAGCCGCTGCGCTCTGCACCGGAACGGTTAAAGGACATCATGCTCGTACGCTTGATGTATCCACCGCTCGAGAGGGTAACCAGCACATCCTCGGAGTTGACCAGAACTTCCAGATTGACTTTGAGTTCTTCCACTTCATCACGGATCTCGGAGCGGCGCTCGATTCCATATTTGTCGTAGCTCTCCATCAATTCTTTTTTGATGACACCGATCAGTTTTTTGTCGCTGTCCAGAATGGATTGGAGATTTTTAATTTTTTTCTGGATATCGCTCAGTTCTTTCTCCACCTGATTAATTTCCAGGTTGGTCAGACGATACAATTGCAGGCTGAGAATGGCATCGGCCTGACGCTCGGTCAATCCGAACATCCACTGTAGATTTTGATGGGCATCCTGACGGTTTTTGGATGCTTTGATCGCTGCGATCACTTCATCCAGAATATTCAGTGCCTTGGCGAGACCTTCCAGCACATGCGCACGATCTTCCAGTTTGTCCAGATCATAGCGTGTACGGCGGGTCACCACTTCGCGCTGGTGAGCGATATATGCTTGCAGTATCGCTTTTAGACCCAGCTGCTGTGGAGCTTTGTTGACAATAGCGACCATGTTAAAGTTGTAGGCTACCTGCAGATCGGTCTTTTTGAGCAGATAAGCGAGGATACCTTCTGCGTCTGCATCCTTTTTCAGTTCCACGACGATACGCAGGCCTTCACGGCCGCTCTCATCACGAACTTCGGCAATACCTTCGACCTTTTTCTCCAGACGGATATTCTCCATCGCGGTGACCAGACGTACCTTTACCACCTGATAAGGGATCTCGGTAATCACGATCTGCTGTTTGCCGCCGCGCATCGTCTCGATTTCGGTTTTGGAACGAACATAGATGCGCCCTTTACCGGTCTCATACGCATCGCGGATACCACTGCCGCCCATAATAATGCCGCCGGTCGGGAAGTCCGGACCTTTGACATGAGTCATCAGCTCATCCAGCTCCATCGCCGGATTCTCCATCAGTGCAATACAGGCTTCAATGACTTCACGCAGGCTGTGCGGCGGAATCTCGGTCGCAAAACCTGATGAAATACCACTGACACCATTGACGAGCAGATTCGGATAACGGGCCGGCAGAACGGTCGGTTCCTTGGTTGTATTATCGAAATTGTCCTTGAACTGGACCGTATTGCGGTCGATATCGCGCAGAATCTCCATGGCAATGGCAGACAGGCGTGCTTCGGTATAACGCATTGCTGCTGCCGGATCATCATCCGGGGAACCCCAGTTACCATGACCGTCCACGAGTGTATGTCCCATTTTCCATGGCTGTGCCATCCGGACCATACCATCATAGATGGAAGAGTCACCGTGCGGGTGATAGTTACCCATTACGTCACCGACGGTTTTAGCAGATTTGCGGTAGCCTTTTTCCGGTGTATTGCCGGATTCGTACATCGCATAGAGAATACGGCGCTGTACCGGTTTTAATCCGTCCCGTACATCTGGAATCGCACGGTCCTGGATAATATATTTGGAATAACGACCAAATCGGTCTCCGACGACTTCTTCGAGAAACGCCGGCATATACTGTTCATTTGTAGCCATCCGTTCACCTTACCTTCCGGCCGCAGCCGGATTATTTTATAAAACTGTTATTCGTGCAAAAAGGAATGAAAACCATCCCTGAAAGCTGGTGTGTCTCATTCCTGATTGCCGTCTATAGCGTGAATTATTGTATGGAAATATTACTCTTCGTATTCTGTAAAATCGACATTTTCGACGATCCAGCGTTTGCGCGGATCGACTTTGTCGCCCATCAGTGTGGATACGCGGCGTTCGGCTTTGGCCGCATCCTCGATCTGTACCTGCAGCAGCGTACGACTCTCCGGATTCATTGTGGTCTCCCACAGCTGATCGGGATTCATCTCACCCAGACCTTTGTAACGCTGCAGCTCGACATTGCGGCCGAATTCCTTGAGCGATTTCTCCAGCTGCTCATCGGTCCATGCATAACGTTGATTGGTCTTTTTGCCGGAACGCTGTGTGATTTTGAACAGCGGCGGCTGAGCGATATAGATACGCCCCTGGTCAATCAGAGGCTTCATGTACCGGTAAAAGAACGTCAGCAGCAGCACCTGAATATGCGCTCCATCCGTATCGGCATCGGTCATGATAATAATCTTGGAGTAATTGCTGTCTTCAATCGCAAACTCGGGTCCAATACCGGCACCAATCGCCGAGGTAATCGCCCGGTATTCTTCGTTTTTCATTACATCCGCCAGCTTGGACTTTTCCGGATTCATCGGTTTACCCTTAAGAGGCAAAATCGCCTGGATCTTGGAATCACGTCCCTGCTTGGCCGAACCACCTGCGGAATCACCCTCAACGATAAACAGTTCATTGCGGGAAAAGTCCTTGGATTGTGCAGGGCTTAGCTTGCCGTTCAGGTTGGAGCTCTCGCTGCGCTTGCGGCCGGTACGCATATCATCGCGTGCCTTGCGGGCAGCTTCACGGGCTCTGGAAGCCTGAATCGCCTTTTTGATAAGCTTCTGGCCGACCTGCGGGTTCTCTTCAAGGAAACGCTGCATGCTCTCGGCTACAACCGCATCCACGGCTCCGCGTGCAGAGGAACTGCCCAGCTGGTCCTTGGTCTGGCCGACAAATTCCACCTCAGCCATCTTGACGCTGATAACAGCCATCATGCCTTCGCGCAGATCGCCGCCCTCCAAGTTCTTTTCCTTTTCCTTGAGCATGCTCATCTTGCGGGCATAATCATTGAGTACCCGGGTGTACGCCGTCTTGAATCCGGTCTCGTGCGTACCGCCTCCGCGAGTAGGAATGGAATTGACAAAGGAAGCAATCGTCTCGGTATAACCTGCGTTATACTGCAGGGCAATCTCGACCTCGATATCCTCACGTTCCGCATTAAAATGAATCACATCATGCAGTACGTCCTTGCCCTCGTTCAAATATTCAACGAACTGACTGGCGCCGCCTTCGTAATAGAAACGGTCTTCTTTGTCATTGCGCTCATCCTTGAGCAGAATCTCCAGCCCCGAATTCAGGAAAGCAATCTCCTGCAGACGCTCGGACAGCGTATCATAGTTAAGGGAAATTCCGTTCTGGAATACACGGATATCCGGCTTAAAGGTAACTTTGGTGCCGGTGACTTTGGTTTTGCCGATCACTTCAAGACCGGTTACCGGCTCACCGACATGTTCCTTGCCCTTTTTGTCCATCCAGTATTCAAACCGTTGACGGTGAATTCCGCCATCCCGGTAGATTTCCACTTCCAGCCATTCGGACAGGGCATTGGTAACTGATGCCCCTACACCGTGCAGACCGCCGGACTTTTTGTATCCGCCACCGCCGAATTTACCGCCGGCATGCAGAATGGTAAATACGACCTGAGGCGTTGGGATGCCGCTTTTATGCATTCCCGTCGGAATTCCCCGGCCGTTATCATATACGGTTACAGAACCGTCTTTGTTTAGGCTGATCTCTATTTTGTCGCAATGCTTTGCAAGATGCTCGTCGACTGCATTGTCTACAATCTCCCAGACAAGATGATGCAGTCCAGACGAACTTGTACTACCGATATACATCCCCGGACGCTTCCGTACGGCAACAAGCCCTTCGAGCACCTGAATGTCGTCAGCATCATACCCTGTAGCTGGCGGATTAACGCCATCCCGGGATGAATTTGTAAGTGAATCGATCTGTTCGACCATTCATGGCCCCCCTTTATTTATTGCAATCATGCTTCGTGCTTCTCAACCTACGCTTTAGTAGTATACTGGTTTGTCGAAAATTACGCCAGAGCCAGCCGAACAATCCTTTTCGGTATCCGAAGGGAGGATTATATCACTTCAGGCTATCCTCAGCTTTGCCTAAGCATACCACAAGCCTTGAGCATATCACATATTACGATTTACATTAAATGTAATTTATAAGTATGTTGTTCGGAAATAATGCAAACACATGTTTCCATTTCTTCATTTATTCTAAATCAAACTCCCGTTTTCGTAAAGGAAATGTTGCAAAGGAGTACGAACAAGTACACCCGTTTATCCTTTTATCATGCTCTTTCATGAAAACAAGCCTGCCTGCAGGTGCGTTCGCATCCTGCAAAGGCAGACTTGTTTATTTTAACGAATAATAAGAAGCGTGCAAGCTTGCCAGTCTCCATTTCACTGTTCGGGCAGCTGCTTTGACAGCAAACCGATACAGGATGGAACACCACTAGCAGAGTTCGCAGCATTTATGCTAATTCAGTACATCCCTTTTCGTAAAGACGACAAACGACACAACCAGCGATACCGCGGCCCAGATGCCGAGTACCGCCAGTGAGAACGGCAGGGTCATGCCTTCGATCGGTGCCGGGCTGCCGGACAGGTAATTGGTCAGGCCCAGATTGACCATAAACAGATACTTGGCACTGCTCCACGAAGAAGCCATATTGGTCAGAATCGTCCCGGCGATCAGCGCCGCCATCATAATGACGATACTCGCAGCGGTACTGCGTACGAGCACAGATACCATAAAAGCCAGCAGCCCCACTGTCAATCCGACGAACCAGATCAGTCCCATCTGCATCAGAATAAACTGCCACTGGTCCACCGCATGCACCGTCGCCATATCCACGCCCGTCTCACTTGGCTGGAATCCGGTAAATACCGGAATGGTAAAGCCCGAATATCCGAATGCCAGCCCCGATATTGCATAACATATAATAAAGGTCGATACGACGATGAGCGACACAAACATGGTCAGCGTAATCAGCTTGCTGAGCAAAATTTTCCATCGCCGCACCGGCCTCGTCAGCAGCATCTTGATCGTGCCGCCGGTTCGCTCACCGGAGACCAGATCCGAAGCGATCGTCATAATCAGCAGCGGGATAAACAGGCTGCTGGAATTATCGAGGAATTCACGGGTAAAGGTGACACCGCCCGGTTCGTTCGGATTCACGTCATTTTGCAAATAATACTGCATCTGCTGGATAAAGATGCGGCGGTACTTTTTCCATTCTTCCGGTACCCGGTCACTGCCCAGGGAGTTCTGGTTATCCGTAATGGCCTGTTGCAGCTCGGTTCGCCAGTCATCTCCGAACTTGGTACGGTTCTCCTGTGCCTGACGCATCTGTGCATAGGTGAACATCGGCACCAGCACGAGCAGCACGAGCAGGATGACATAGAACCGCTTTTTCTTGATAATCTTGATCGTCTCATTCTGTACGAGCGGCCAGATGCTATTCAATCGTCTCACCCTCCGTAATGCCGAGGAACAGCTGCTCCAGGGTAGGATTCAGTTTGCGTACGTTATGAATTTGGACATTTGCCTGTACCAGAGCCTGAATGGTTGAAGATATCTGTTCTTCCGGTGTGCGGGTGATGATGCTGTCTGCCTTCAGTGAAGCAGCCGTATCATTATCCAGATGTGCCGATTCCATATCCAGCACACTGACTTGAGGCAGGGACTTCAAAATGCGCATTCCCTGATCGGCAGGCTCCAGTTCCCAGACGACGAGATGTTCCCTGTCTTCGACCAGCTCGTTAACACTGCCTACCGCAATTACCCGGCCGTTGCCGATAATGGCGACCCGATCGCACAGCAGCTGAATCTCGCTGAGCAGATGGCTGGAGACAAACACGCCCATCCCCTGGGCCGCCAGCTCACGGATGAACAGCCGCATATCACGGATACCTTTGGGGTCGAGTCCGTTGGTCGGTTCATCAAGAATGAGCAGCTTCGGTCTGCCGAGCAGTGCCTGGGCAATACCGAGGCGCTGACGCATCCCCAGCGAGTATTTGCTCACTTTATCATGAATCCGTTCGTCCAGGCGAACGATCTCCGTAACCTCCTGAATCCGCTGTTCATCCACGCCCGGCTGCATCCGGGCAAAATGCTGCAGATTCTCCCAGCCGGTCAGATATGGGTACATCTCCGGATTCTCGACAATCGAACCTACGTAGGCCAGCGCCTTTTCCGGCTGGCGGGTTACGTCATATCCGCAGATGGTAATCTGTCCTTCGGTCGGTCGGATCAGATTGACCAGCATCCGGATCGTAGTCGTCTTTCCTGCTCCATTGGGACCGAGAAAGCCGAAGATCTCACCTGCCCGCACGTTAAAGGTCACATCCTTGATAATCCATCGCTTGCCGATCTTTTTCTTTACTTTTACAGCCGATAGTATGATTTCCGATTCTGTCTGTTCGCCGCCAGTAATCGCTGTGGCAATGTCCGGGTTTGGTCTATTCATCCGTTGATATTCCCTCCTGTAACCTGTACTTGTACGTAGTGACCTGACTGTATTGTTCCCAAGCGGACAAATCCCGCTGCATAATGAATGAAAAAGGTATATTTCGATGATTATCCGGCATCCCGGTTAGCGGATACTCTGAACGATACGCTGGGCAATCTGCTCATAGCCATCACCATTTGGATGGAAATGATCGGCCGACAAATACTGATCCAGATTGTTCTGGAACAGGTCAAACGTCGGAATAACCATCATATGTTCGTTCGTATTAGTGAGGCCGGTCGCTTTCATATTCCAGGCACTTACCGCCTGATTGCCCGGTACACGAAGTTCTTTCAGATCTCCAAACGGATTGTACAGACCGAGGTAAATAATCTGTGCATCGGGATTGATTTCTGCCAGTCGATCCAGAATTTTCTGCAGTCGTGCCGCTGCCTGAGGCTGGTTGGTCAGCAGCTGCTTGGCAGTAGGAGCTTGCTCGTCCAGATTGCCGAGCGCTTCACCACCATTGAACAGATCATTCGCACCAATCGACAGCATAATGACATTGGACTGACGCAGCGTATGCTGCACACCGGATTGCTCCAGTGAAGAGAGCACCTGATTGGTCTTTTGCCCGTTAATGCCCAGATTGGCGACCAGCTTGGCATCGACTCCCTGCTGCTGCAGAAGATTGACCGTACGGCGTACAAATCCGCTGCCTTCGTCGTCGCCGGTTCCTTTGGCCAGCGAGTCACCCATGGCTGCAATGCGTATTCCTTCCGTCGCCGGATCAACGGCGGCCTGGGAACCGGTATCTCCGCTGCCGGCAGAATCACCTGCTGTATAGGAGCTGCCTACCGGATTGACAACATCATTGACTGCATATACAAAACCGCCGATCAGCAGTAACGTTGCTATGATGGAAGCGATGCTGGTAATTCTCCATATTCGTGCCGATGATGAAGATGGTTTCATCCTGTGACCTCCAAGTTATAAATTATAGTAAGTGGTACTCTTCATTATATACACTATGTATACAACTTCCAAATGATCAGCAGCTATCCAAGTGTATGCCAACCATTTGGAAGTTGTACACTCTGTCCTCTAAGTTGGAAAAGGGACGCTGTCGATCCGAAAACAGCGGCAGATCGGTCAGAGCGTCCCTTTCCTGTGTATTGTAATTACAGCTGGCGGATTAATTTTTATTTCAGTAAATATACCCTTGCTTCATATGGCTGCAGACTCAGCTGACGGATATCCTGCTGGTCGTCCACTTCGTAGTTGCTGATCAGCAGCTGATGCTGCTCGTAATGAACCTCGTCCTCCAGCCGGAAATGCACGTTCTGGTCACAGAAGTTCAGTACGACGAGCAGCTGCGCTCCTTCATAACTCCGCATATAGGCAAAGATCTGCTCATCATCCGGCAGCAGCAGACGGTAGTCCCCATAGACGATAATTTCGTGCTCTCCGCGCAGGGCAATCAGTTTCTGGTAATAATAGAAAATGGAATCCTGATCATTCAGCGCTTCGGCGACATTAATTTTGTCATGATTCGGATTGACCGGCAGCCATGGCTTGCCTGTCGTAAAGCCGGCATGCTCGGAATCATCCCACTGCATCGGCGTACGGGCATTGTCCCGACTTTTGATATAGATCGATTCCATCACTTTATTTTTGTCGATTCCAGCCTGGGTATACTCATTGTACATATTCACTGTCTCGATATCCTGGTAATCATCAATGGATGGCATACGGATATTGGTCATCCCGATTTCCTCACCCTGATAAATGTACGGTGTGCCCTGCAGCGTGTGCAGCAGCGTCCCGAGCATTTTGGCGGATTCCTTGCGGTAACGGGTATCATTGCCAAATCGTGATACCATACGCGGCTGGTCATGGTTGTTCATATAATTGCTGTTCCAGCCCTTATTGTGGAGCAGGGTCTGCCATTTGCTAATGATCGCCTTGATCTCGGGAAGTTCCCATGGACGGATATCCCATTTGCCGCCCTTGCCGGCATCGACCCGCATCAGTTCAAAATGAAATACCATATTCAGTTCATTGCGATCCTCTCCGACATACAATGCACCATCTTCAGGGGTGACATTAATCGCTTCACCGACCGTCATAATATCGTATTTGGACAGTACCTTTGCATTCATCTCCTGCAGGTATTCATGCACCCGTGGACCGTTGACAAAGTACTTGCCTCCAAAATGATACGGGAAAATGTCTCCCGGATCGCCTGTTCCCAGCTGAGGCGTCTCTTCTCTCGCATTGGGCAACTGAGGGTCCTTGGAGATCAGATTGATCACATCCATCCGGAACCCGTCAATTCCTTTGTCCAACCACCAGGTCATCATCTTGTACACTTCTTCCCGCACAGTCGGATTCTCCCAGTTCAGATCCGGTTGCTTTTTGGAAAAGAGGTGCAAATAATATTCGCCGGTTGTCTCATCGAGCTGCCAGGCCGATCCACTGAAAAAGGAGCTCCAGTCGTTAGGCTCGCGGTCTTCCTGACCCGGACGCCAGATATAGTAGTCACGGTAGGCATTCTCTTTGGATTTGCGGGACTCGACGAACCAGGCATGCTCATCGGAGCTGTGGTTGACGACAAGATCCATGATCAGCTTCATACCGCGCTGATGCAGGCCATCCAGCAGCTGCTCCCAATCTTCCAGTGTGCCGAATTCATCCATAATATTCTGGTAGTTGCTAATATCGTAGCCATTGTCATCATTCGGTGACTCATACACCGGACAGAGCCAGACCACATGCACGCCAAGCAGCTGCAGATAGTCCAGCTTGCTGATAATGCCCGGAATATCACCGATTCCATCTCCATTACTGTCCATAAAGCTGCGCGGATAAATCTGATATACGACACTTTCTTTCCACCATGTCTTCTTCATATCGCTTCCACCTCTCCTTATGTAATTGATCCGGTTGATACAATTGCTGGCTGTTGTGTACATATGCTTCTTTATTATTTCCCCATCTGTCCATAGATGAAGCAGGCTATTCAGCAGAACCTGTGAACTTTGTCAGGCAGACGTACGGCAGTAGGAATGATGTTCCACCAGTATAAGCATCGAGTCCTCACCTCATCCAACAGATACTCACCCGCAAGAGCAGATTGGACAAACATCAATCACAGGTGTATACTGACCACAGTCATAGTTGTTATGCGTAGTATTATGCTGCTTTGTTGATTTGAATACAGCAATAACAGCCTTTCTGGTACGGGACATTAGCTCAGCTGGTAGAGCATCCGACTCTTAATCGGCAGGTCGCGGGTTCGATCCCCACATGTCCCATTCCGATATAATTTTCAGATTTATGAATAGTCAAAAGCCCCATCGTCCATTATCAAAATGGACGATGGGGCTTTCTGTTATACCTTTTCGATATCGATGCCAATAATGCTGGCATCTGCATGCATATTATTATAAATGGAAATCATGATCTGCTGCAGTGATGTTATATCAGATACTTTGCGGATATTTCATCTTGAAAATATTATCCGGTGACAACTTGCTGCTCCGGTGCAGAAGCAACAACATACATTTGTACTTCCTTGCTGAAGCCCGGACGCTCCAACAGGAATGGTGCTGCAGAAGACCACTCGCCCTGCTGGATATACTTTTCCAGTCGGGACAATAGGTCCTGTATGGCAGACTGCGTCAGCTGCAGGATCAGCTCGTTTTTTTGTGCATGTAGCTGATTGCTACTGCCATCTGTTATCATCACCATCAATCTGGCTTTGACCGAAGATGATTTTTTGAGACGGATGGCTTTCATCTTTTTCGGTTTGCCGGATAGCTGTAGTGCTCTTAGTTTGTTGGCTAATTGGACAGCAGAGACAGGATTCAGCGAAAAAGATAATTCCTTTTTGTTTTGCGCTGCAAACCGGTAAGAAATCATCGCAGCCTCTTGCTGTTGATCCGATTTAGATTTATTTTCGGACTTTTTGCCGGACTTGGAACGGGATTGAGCGATTAATGCTGTCAGTTGTTCATACAGCTGGTCCGGCGAGTCTGCACAGAGCATCTGTTTTTTGCCGATTTTGACAAAGGGCTGGCGGCGGCAGGTTTTGCACTCACTCAGACAGCTTTTGCGCTGCTGATCGATATCAGGGAACCGCTCTCCGATATCCTGATAGACCTTTTTGGTGCCGACCCTGTCGTTTTTACTGCAATATTTGATCGTCTTCATGACTGTGATTCCCCCATCTTGCGATCTAATGCATCGGTTGAAATGTAACTTTATACTAGGGAGTGCCCTGCGGATTGTCAATAGAATGTAAAAGGAACGTACGCACCCTGACCTGTCCGCTGCATCTTTATAACAAAAGAAACCTTGTGGACTGTTCGGCAAGCCGGAGCATCCACAAGGTTTCTTTTGCGATCATGATTCTGTCAAATCGGTTCTTATAGCTGTAAATACATTTAACATTATTTACCGATAAATTCCTGCACCCATATACCATTCACATAACCTACACCGATATGCGTAAAGTTTTTGCTCAGTATATTGGCTTTGTGACCCGGGCTGTTCATCCAGGAATTCATAACCTGTGCGGGAGAAGTCTGGCCTTTGGCGATGTTCTCTCCTGCAGCGCGATAGCTGATTTTGTAAGTCTTCATCATATCAAATGGTGATCCGTACGTAGGTGAAGTGTGGCTGAAGTAATTGTTTTTGTACATATCCACTGCTTTGTCCTGAGCCATGGTCTGCAGATTGGTGTCTACAGCCAGCGCCTTCAGTCCGGCTTTGCTGCGCTCCTGATTCACGAGATCGGCTACCTGAGCGACAAAAGCGTACGTATCGGCTGTAACGGCCGTTTTCCCGGCTGCTGTAAAGTCCGCAGACAGTTTGGCATATGCTTTGTGTGTATATTGAACATGACTGGATGGAGCTGCCTGTGCACCTGCTGGTGCGATGAGTGTCGCTGCAAGAACTCCGGCAGCTGCTGCCGATGCGACAATGCGTTTCAGTTGGGTAAGCTTCATAATAAGTACAAATCCTCCTGTAAAATGAGTATGTTCAAATCCGCCTAAGATTTTAACATTTATTGCTATATATCGGCAACTTTGCATGAAATATGTGCCTATTTGCAAAAAAAGACACCGATTCAGCCTCGGTGTCCTAAAGAGAAATAAAAAACGACTCCCCTGATGCAGGGGAGCCGTCATTTTGCATCTGATGATACTTACATCTGTTTAATGAAATTGCAGCCGATCTTCTCATAACCCATATGCTGGTAAAATGAGCAGGAAGACAGACGCTCGTCACGGTTCATTCCGGTGACAAATACGGAATGATCTCCGGCTTCACGCGCCTGACGTTCGGCTGTCGTAATCAACTCACGGCCAATTCCTTTGTTGCGGTAGGCTTCCGAGATCACCAGACCGGTAATCTGGGAAGTCTGATGACCTGTATCATAAGATGTCTTGCGATACAGAGCGATCATACCAACCACCTGTCCTTCACGTTCAGCGACAAGGGTCATAAATTGGGGCTTGCCTTCCAGTGCAGCCATCCGGTCACGCAGTACACTCTCCGTCATAGGGTAACAAAGTTCACGCATCAGGCCAGTCAAAGCTTGAACATCTTTACTTTCGAATTTACGGACTTCCGCAACAGGCATTAATACACTAGTCGACATGTACATACTCCTCTTTTAGCAGAGCGGCCGCTTCAACGGCACGCTTCCGCGCGATTTCCACACTTTCGTCCGCACTGAGTGCCACTGCCATCCGGCGTCCGGGTTTGGTCTCCGGTTTGCCGAATACCCGTACCTGCGTACGCGGCAGCTTCAATGCTTCTTCCAGTCCGCCAACAACAAAATCTTTTGAAGTCTGTGCTGCCTTGAGTGTTGCCGATGCGCCAGGGGTCAATAGATGGACACCAGGGATCTCAAAACCGAGAATCGCCCGCACATGCAGAGCGAATTCGGACAAGTCCTGGGTTACCATCGTTACCATACCCGTATCATGCGGTCTTGGCGATACTTCGCTGAAGACTACCCCATCCGCCGTAAGAAACAGCTCCACACCGAACAATCCGTATCCTCCCAGATGTCCGGTAATGGTGCCGGCGATATGCTGGGCTTCTGCCAGCTGCTCCGCAGTCATGTAATGCGGCTGCCATGACTCCACATAATCCCCATCCCGCTGAATATGCCCGATCGGCGGACAATACAGGGTACCTGAGGCTGAACGCACCGTTAGCAGTGTAATTTCACTTTCAAAATGGACAAAGGCTTCGACGATGACCCGTACTGACTTGCCTCTGGCTCCTTCGAGCGCCGTATTCCAGCAATCTTCCGTATCTTCCGGCGTACGGCAGACGCTCTGTCCTTTGCCGGACGAGCTCATCAGAGGTTTTACTACGCAGGGTGTTCCGAGTTCAGCGACGGCTGCCTGGAGCTGCTCGAGATTATCCGCGAATCGGTACGCTGCAGTCGGCAGGCCGAGTGTCTCGGCAGCCAGGCGGCGTATCCCCTCACGATCCATCGTTAATCTCGCGGCTGTAGCGGTAGGAACGACATGATAGCCTTCCTGCTCCAGCTCCACCAGCACATCCGTCGCAATCGCTTCAATTTCAGGTACGATCAGATCCGGCTGCTCCAGGGCGATAACTTCCCTGAGCTGCTGTCCGTTCAGCATATCAATGACATGAGAACGGTGAGCGACCTGCATCGCAGGTGCGTCCGGATAGCGATCTACGGCGATGCATTCCACGCCGAGACGCTGAGCTTCGATCACTACTTCTTTACCAAGTTCTCCGCTGCCAAGCATCAAAATTTTCTTCGCCTGGCGAGACATTGGGGCCCCCCACATAATAAACAGCACTCCCTTATCCACTTTTTTACACTGCGTCAAGCTTGCATACTACTCGAACTGCAAAACTCTCCGTTGGTACAGATTGTGCTCTTTGTCTATTCTCTTTGCTGTTAAGTGATTAACACATTGTAAAATTCCCGACGATGTTGATAATGAACTTTACAATGTGTTGACACTCTTATTTTCTTACCTTCCAAGTTAGATTGCAACCCACTTTACTTAAATTTTTGGACAAATCACGAAATTTATTAAATGATGACGCTTTCATTCACGAATTTTGTCACAATTTGTATATTTGCTTGTTTCCTGCTTTTTACAAGAAACATTTTTAAGCAAAAAAAGCCTCTTATCACTGCTCACGTGAATAGCAGATAAGAGGCTTATATGGATATAAAAGGATATTGAAGGCACTTATTTGCTGGCGAGCAGACCCGGCTTTGCCGCTCCACGGCACCTATCGCCCATACTGGAGAGAAATTCCGATTTATATCGGCAGAAAAATTCTCGTCCGAGCAGCTGCCAGTCTGCTATAAGATGCAAACCGGATAGTTTTGTCATTCCTCAAGCTGTTCGATCCAGACTGATCCAGACGATCTTACAAAAAGCGGAACTGAGCTTCGATCAGTCCGTTGTATACCCCTTTGCGCTGAATCAGCTGCTCATGGGTACCCTCTTCCTTGATCTCTCCGTGATCCAGCACGACGATAAGGTCGGCATGGCGGATCGTCGATAGCCTGTGAGCGACGATAAAGGATGTTCTTCCCTGCAGCAGTACCTTGAGCGCTTCCTGAATCCGCAGCTCGGTCTCCGTATCGATACTCGCTGTCGCTTCATCCAGAATAAGAATCCGCGGATCGGCCAGCAGCGCCCTGGCAAAGGAGAGCAGCTGCCGCTGTCCCATAGACAGTACATTGCCCCGCTCCTCGACTTCGGTATCATAACCTTTGGCCAGCTTCTCGATAAATACATGGGCATGAACCGCCTTTGCTGCGGCTTCCACCTCTTCATCGGTCGCATCCAGGCGTCCGAACCGGATATTGTCACGGATCGTACCGGAGAAAATAAACGTATCCTGCAGCACAATACTGATCTGACTGCGCAGACTCTCCAGTGTCACATCACGCAGATCCTGACCATCGATCGTAATCTGGCCGCTCTTGATATCATAGAACCGGCTGATCAAATTGATGATGGTTGATTTACCTGAACCGGTATGACCGACCAGGGCAATCGACTGTCCGGCTTTGACGTTCAGATTGATTCCCTTAAGTGCCGGACGGCCCGGTTCATACTCAAACACCACATCCTTGAACACGATATCACCGCGGATACGCGGCATGGGATGGGCATCCGGCTTGTCGGCTACCGAAGGCTTTTCATCCATAAATTCAAAGATACGTTCCGAGGAAGCCATGGCAACAAGCAGCTGATTGTACATATTGCCGAGCCGGTTGATCGGGTCCCAGAAGTTGCTGACGTAGTTGGCAAAGGCGACCAGAATACCGATCTCAATCTCGCCGCTGGCGATCAGCATGGCTCCGAACCCGAACAGAATGACCGATCCAAGACCGCCGGTTACTTCGATCAACGGTCCGAACATCTGGTTCATCGCCGACGCTTTGTCCCAGGACTGCTTGCTCGACATATTCATATTATCGAAATATTTCATGTTCTGCTTTTCCTGTGTATACGCTTGGGTCACGCGAATTCCTTGAATCGATTCATTCAGATGGGAATTGATACGCGAGTTTTTCATCCGTACTTCCTGCCACGAACGACGGATGACTTTGCGCAGCTTGGTGGAGACGAAGAACATGATCGGCACGGTCAGCATAACCGCGAGTGCCAATTTCCAGTTGATGAACAGTAAAATGACAATGATCCCGAGCAGCTGTACACAGTCGATCATGACATTGACCGCCCCGTTGGTGAACAGATCCTGCAGGGAGTTCACATCATTGGTCACCCGGACGAGTACCGAACCGGCCGGCCTTTTATCAAAGAAAGAAAAGGACAGCCGCTGGATATGGCTGAACAGGTCCGAGCGCAGATCGTAGATGACCCGTTGCCCGATAATATTGGTGTACTTGATCCGGTAGGCATTGGCTGCCCATTGAATCAGATAAAGCACCAGTGCGAGCGCAGTCAGTCCATACAGCAGCTTCAGACTGGGTACACCGTTAGCAGGCTGGATCGCCCGGTCGATCGCCATACCGGTAATGAGCGGGACCGCCAGCTTGGTTACGGTTCCGAGCACCATCATAAGCAGAATAAAGGGCAGCAGCTGCCGGGCATACGGCTTCATGTAACTGAACAGGCGGCTGAATTGTCCCCAGTTAAATGCTTTGTCGATCAGCTCGTCATCCTGGTAGATAAACCGCTCCTCTACCCGTACCGATGCCGAGGTATCCATCACTTTTTGCTTGTCATCGATGGATGTATTGTTCATGGACGGATTACTCATGGTATCTCACCTGCTCCCCACTGCCTGGCTGCGGCAGTTCGCTTTTCCAGCCATCCGGCTCCGGCATGTCAGTCTCCGGCTGTTCTTGCAGACGGGAGATATGATCCGCATATTGGACATGATAGATGTCCTGGTACGGACCCGCGATATGGATTAGCTGTTCATGCTTGCCGCGCTGGATGACGCGTCCTTCTTCCAGTACCAGAATCTCATCCGCATGACGCAGCGAGGAGATCCGGTGCGCGATAATAAAAGTTGTTCTGCCCCGCATGACTTCCTGGAACCCGGACTGAATCTCATGCTCGGTCTCCATATCGACTGCACTGGTCGCATCGTCCAGAATGAGAATCTTCGGATTTTTGAGCAGGGCTCGCGCGATAGCGAGACGCTGCTTTTGTCCGCCTGACAATCCCAGACCGCGTTCGCCGACAATCGT
Source organism: Paenibacillus wulumuqiensis (assembly GCF_000971965.1). Taxonomy (GTDB): domain Bacteria; phylum Bacillota; class Bacilli; order Paenibacillales; family Paenibacillaceae; genus Saccharibacillus; species Saccharibacillus wulumuqiensis. Next base: position 539,768 of record NZ_LAQP01000004.1, on the reverse strand, counting down.
ATCATAGCCCTTTGGCAGCTCCATAATGAATTCATGAGCTTTGGCTAGCCGGGCGGCACGAACGATCTCTTCCATGGTCACTTCTTCCATCCCGTAGGCGATGTTATTTTTGATCGTGGAGGAGAACAGAAAGGTTTCCTGGAAAACAGAGGCAATCTGTGCCCGCAGATCTTCAATTCGGATATCCCGGATATCGGTACCGTCCAGTGTGATTTTGCCTTCATTTACGTTATAGGCGCGCATCAGCAGCTGGATAATGGTCGACTTACCGGAGCCTGTACCGCCCAGCAGCCCGATCACCGAGCCGGGAGGCGCATCCAGATTGATATCGACCACGGCTGCCATTTTGTTGCCATAGGCAAAGGTCACATGATCAAATACCACATGCCCCTTGATTTCATGCACTGGTTTAGCTGTATGTTCATCCTTGATATCCACCGGCTGATTCAGAATTTCCAGAATCCGTTCGGTCGATGCCTTGGATTGGGTGTAGTTGTTAATATGAAAGCCAAGTCCCCACATCGGGCCAATTATGTACCAGATCAGGGTGAAAAAAGCGACCAGCTCCCCGAGAGTCATCGATCCCTGGATCACCAGCGTACCGCCAAATCCGAGCAAAATGACGATACATACCGAAGCCAGCAGCTCCATCACCGGGAAATAACGGCTCCAGAGAGATGAAGCAAAAATCTGATTGGTCCGGTAGCGTTCATTGCGTACGGAGAACTTGTCCACTTCATGCGACTCCCGGGCAAATGCCTTGATCGTGCGTACACCGGTGATATTTTCCTGTACAGCTGTTGTAAGTGAACTTAACGCCAGTCGCATCTCCTGAAAAGCCGGATGAATGCGTGATTCAAAGCGCAAAGCCACATAGACGAGAAACGGAATGGAAATGAGGGTGACAAGGGTGAGCTGCCAGTTGAGCGAGAACATGACGGCTGCCCCGAAAATGACCATGAGGAACACATTGAGCAGCTGGGCAAAACCAAACGCGATAAAGTTACGGATGGCCTCCAGATCTCCGGTCAGACGGGACATCAGATCGCCTGTCTTGGCAGTATCATAATAACGGAAGGAAAGAAATTGAAGCTTTTCATAGCAGGCATTACGAAGCCGGTAGGCGAGGAAATTACCGAGCCTTCCACCGAAAAAACCGTGCAGGAACTGCATAAATGCTTTTAAAACAGTAACGACGAACAGTCCAATGACCAGCATGGGAACCTGATCAAACCGCCTGAGCCTGATAATGTCATCGATCAGGTATCTCAGCAGATTCGGATAGACCAATCCGAGCGCGGTAGCGGTTGCAAGACAAAAGATGGAGAAGTAGAGATAGCTCTTTTTTTCGCGATAAAAGCCTTGCAGTTGCCTGAGAACGTCCATGTTGTTCCTCCTTCAATCACCTGTCAGGTTATTTAGCATAATGAAGCTTACCACCGTCGCCAATTGCCCGCAAAGAGGAAAAGAGACCGTTTACAGTCGATGGTGTCAAATTAATGCCATAATCGATATATAATGAGCCGATTATAATGAAATCATGCAAAATGCTCGTGATAACAGCCAATTATTCCATAGTCCCGTTTTTTGTAAACCGCTGAGATTCTTCAGGAAACATAAGCGTTGTAATTCCAAATTTGAAACACCTATTTTCGAGCAACTCATATAATAATAAGGAAATTAATAATATGTAAAAATAGAAGGCATTTCCGCAAAGGGAATTGCCTTCTATAACTTTAGTGCACAATTATATTGTTAATGATGAAGCTCAAAAGCAGCCGGGTCAGATGATAGTGCATCCAGTTCGGCAGCCAGCTGCTGCCAGCGCTCCGGACCGTCGGACATGCTCAGAGATGCTTCCGTTGCCTCTGCCCATTCGGCGATCTGGCGGTGCATCTCCCGGACCGTCTCCTGGAATCTCGCATTCAGGCCATCGATGTAATAAGCAGCCAGCCGTTCACGCTGTTCCTCCAGCAGCTGACCGATCATGTTGTCGATTCGGGCAGTTACTTCTGTGCGCAGCTTCTCCCGTCCTCCCTGTTCAAAGAAATGACGAGGATTACGGAACATGGACCAGAGTGACTTCCAGTCCAGCGCCTGGGACAATGCCAGGGGCGGCAGCTGAGGTGTCTCCCAGCCGGATGGTTCGTAAGCAGACAGGCGTAGTCCCTGTGCACCGGCTTCCGCTTCACGGCCATAGGTTCTCATGCGCTCGCTGATCAGCTGACGGGCAGCCTTTTCCATCCGCAGCGTGGTGGCCAGCACTTCCTGTTCCAGCTCAATGCCGACACGCCGCTGAAGTTCGCGTCCACAGGCGGCAAAGTCGGCTTTCAGATCGGTAGACTCCTGGTTCAGCTGTGCCGGGTTGAAGATTTCCGGTATCCATTCCAGTGTCTTGAGGCGCACGCGCTGACGCACATGGAACAGCAGCTCTCCACTCTCTTCCTGCACTCTGCGGTCCGGCTCGGTACGTGCGATACCGCTGACTGCTTCCCGTGCTGTCTGCTGCTCGGTCATAAGCTGCTGTCTGCGCTGGTGACGATAAGCCTCACCCTGCCTTGCAGCCTGCTCCCAGGAGAGAATCATGTCCCGGATACGGCCGATTTCTTCCAGCGCAGCATGTACAGCCAGCCCGGCCAGTGTCTCATCGGCAAATGTATTAAAGCTCTGCTGGAACTGGCGGAATCCTTCGTCCTGACCATGCAGAGCACGGCGGCTGGACAATGCATGAATATTGGGCTCACGAATGCCCGCTGTATTCAGCTCGCGGACGATCCGGTTCACTACGTCATCCTTTTCCTCTTCCGATGAAGCCAGATCGGAAGCATTCACGATAAAGAACATATTATCCAGGGCTAGACTGCCCTTGACCCGTCCCAGCTGCTCGAGCAGCTGACGGTCGCCAGCGGTAAAGGCGTGATTGTAATAGGTTACAAACACCAATGCATCCGCAGACTTCATATATTCAAACGTTACACCGGTATGACGGGCATTGACCGAGTCAGCACCCGGTGTATCGACCAGCACCATCCCCTGGCGGGTCAGATCACAGTCATAATACAGATCAATCCGGCGGACAAAGCAGGACTGCTGCTCTTCCGATACATATCCGCGGAAAGCTTGCATATCGGCGACCACTTCTTCACCCAGATGACCGGACATCTGCTCCCAGCCAGCTGCTGCAGCCATAATAAAGTTGTAGTGCGCACGGGCAGAAGGATGAATGCGCGACGGAGACAGTGCAGCCACCGCTTTGCGCCAGTCCTGATTGAGCGTACGATCCGGCAGACCAAGCAGCCGCAGTGCTCCGCTGATATCCTCCTGCATTTCTTCCGCATCCTTGAGGAAGACAACGGCAGTTCCGTGCGGATGAGCAGCGTCCGCTCCCATAATCTGCGTAATCGCCGCCGTCATCGGATGCGGCGAGACCGGCAGCACCGGCCCACCCAGGAGGGCATTGGCAAAAGAAGACTTGCCTGCACTGAATGCACCGAACAGTGCCAGGGTAAACTTGCCATCCTCCATTACACCGGCACGGTGGCGCAGCTCTTCGGCCTGGGAAGTCATACCCGGCAGTCCGCTGATCTTGTCAGCGGTATGACGCAGCCGCTCAGCCGTATCCAGCAGACGCTGTCTGCGCGCCGACGATCCAGTCCCGGCTGCCTGCTTCGATACAGTCTCAGATGCTGCTTCGTTGATAGCTTCCATTTTCGTTGCAGCAAAACCTTTATCGCTTCCGGCTGAGGCATCATATGACGCAGCAGAAGACAAAGCAGGATTATTATTCTCCCGCTGATCTTTTACAGACAAATCACTTCGCTTCTCTTCGGCAGACGGACGATTCATCGCTCCAGTCTGTTCTGCCTGTGAAGATAAAGGATGACCCGCAGCGGTATTCTGCCCGGCTGACGCCACTTCGATACGCGGCAGCCAGTCCGGTACTTCGGTCTCCCGCTGCGGCAGCAGACTGCGAACCGCCTGATCCTGCTGCTGCATCTGCTGCTCGGTTTCCTGCTGACGCAGCAGATCATCATAACGCACCTGCAGCTGCTTCTGTTTAGCCTGCAGATCAGCCAGCTGGCGATCGATCTCGGGCTGCAGTTGTTCCAGCAGCCGATCTGCTGCTTCCAGTGCTGCCCGGCGATAGCGGGCAGCGGTCTGCTCGCGCAGTGCACGCGTATAATTAAGCACATATTCCCCGGTGACCGCCATATCCTTGCCCGCACCATTCTCGATATCAGAGGCTGTTATCTCTGGCAGCGATGCTGTCAGTGCTGTCTCCTGCTCCTCATTCCATAATTCATGCTCCCGGCTCCAGCCGCGCAGCAGGCCGCGTACATGCACATCCAGATGAGCGGCTACCTGCTCCTGAAAAGCCTGCAAAAACGTCTGTCTGCGCTGCTCGCGCTCCTGCAGCGTTTTCTCTCTGGAAGCGAACAGTCCTTTTTTGAATCCGGGACGTTCACCTTCCAGATAGAGCTGGGCCAGATCACGCAGATCGGCCGGTGTCAGATTGGCCTGCTCCATCAGCCGGCCAATCTCCCAGCTCCATTTCTCACGCAGCGCCTTGAGATTGCCGGACAGTTCGGACTGCCGCTGCTGCAGCTGTGCGATTTTCCCGCTCAAGGCAGGCAGATCATCCGGCTCCTGCTTGGTATCAGGCTCTTCTTCGGAATGATCCTGCTCCATGGAAAATTCCACTTTTTCGCCCGTATCGTCCATTTCAGTCTCGTCCGCTTGATCTTCCACGTCTATCGACATTTGCTGAACAAGCCACTTGCTGTGTTCCTCTGCCAGCTCCCACGCTGCCTGTGACAGGCTGTAGCGTAGCAGCGGCCGATGGTCCTGCAGCAGCTCGCCAATCACTTCCCGGAGACGCTCCAGTCGGCCATACGAATGATCGGGCACCTGGCGGGAGACATACAGCACACCTGCAGGCTCAATCCCCCGTCTGGCAAAAGCCTGCTCAACCCCTTTACGATAATCGGCAAAGGACAGCTCCTGATCTTCATGCTTGTCGATCTGGTTGACGATCAGATACAGCGGCTTGCCCCGTTCGTACAGGGTGCGGGCAAAGGAAAGATTCGTCTCAGACTGCACATGATTATAATCCATTACATAAAAGACAACATCGGCGCGGTGCAGTGCCGAATAGGTAGCTGCTTCATGAGCTGCATCTGTTGAATCCACGCCGGGCGTATCCAGCAGCACCCCATGCTGTCCAAGCAGCGTAATCCGGTCCCATAGCTCCACGGATTCATAGTCGCCGCCATTTTTGCAGTACTCATCCAGATCGTTCAGCCCGATCTCCAGCTGGTCGCCTGCGTGCACATGCACAACCGCCCGCGGCTCTCCGCAGCGGATAGCTGCAATATTGGCGGTAGTCGGCACCGGGCTGGTCGGCAGTATCTGCTTGCCGCACAGCCAGTTCATAAGGCTGGATTTGCCTGCCGAGAAATGACCGCAAAACGCCAGTACCAGCTCCTCCGAGCGGTACTTTAGCTGCAGATCATGGGCCTTGCGAGCAGCGGCGTGATTTCCCTGCTGGTTTAATTCTTTTGCCAGCTGCTCCAGAATAAGTTCGAATGAATCTTCTCTCTGCGTTGTAATCGCTTGCATCAGTATGTCCTCCGTCACTTTCTGATGATGGTTCAATCGGTGTGTTCCTGTGCTGATTCGGTACAGGCGACAGTGATGCGCCTGCATATTATTTTAAAATTTATCCTTATCTGTATTGTAGCACTGTATACGATGTATCGGAAACCAGTGATCCATTTTAAAGTCGATCTACAACAAAAAAGCTTTTTATAGACGATCCCTGCGAACAGGGATGCATCGTATAAAAAGCTTTTGAGCCGCTGGGAGATCATTCGCTGACAGGCAGCCGTTCTCCACAGACGTGATGTATTAAACTACGCTTGCTTCCGTTTCCGCAACCGGAACCAGAATTTCAAACAGTTTGCCGTGCTGCAGAATCGTGATGCCTCTGCCTTTGTCTTTCATCACGACTACATCGCGCTTTTGTGCCATACGCTCGATGTAATGTTCCGGAACATCGCCGGAATAGTTGACAGTGATGCCTTCAACTACTTTTTCTTCGTTTTCGGCCAATTCTTCAGCAACGATCTGCTCGAAGATATCGGAGAATTGCTCAAAGTTATCAGTGTAGACGGAAATGCATTTCATAACGTTCGACCTCTTTTTATGTTGTAGTGTTAGATTGCTTTCCCTTTGCTCTGGAGGCACGCGGCTTGGCGGGCTTTTCCTTGATCAGAAGGGATGTTTTCATTCTTTTTTTGCCTTCACGGCAAATGTCGAGTAATGGACAGATCTGACAGGCCGGGTTTTGCGCCTTGCAATGATACCTTCCAAAAAAGATAAATCGGTGATGGGATAGCGTCCATTCGTCGCGCGGCACCCGTTTCATCAATTTACGTTCCACTTCCAGTACATTGTCTTTCCAATTTGCGAGACCCAGTCGTTTGGATACCCGTTCTACATGAGTATCAACGGCAAAAGCAGGCACTCCGAACGCATTGGATACGACGACGTTGGCTGTCTTGCGGCCCACACCCGGAAGCTGCACGAGCAGATCATGCTCACCTGGCACGTCGCCGCCATACTGTTCGATCAGAATCCGGCATAAATTCTGGATATGCTTGGCTTTGCTGCGATACAAACCGATCCGCCGTATATCCTGCTCCAGCTCTTCCAGTGGCACGTTTAGATAATCTTGCGGTGTACGGTATTTCTGAAATAAATCAACCGTTACCTTATTGACTGTTGCATCTGTACACTGTGCGGAGAGCAGTACGGCAATCGTCAGTTCAAAGGCATTGCTATGATTAAGCTCGCAGTGGGCATCGGGAAACATGCCGGCAAGCGTGTCCAGAATATGTCTTACGGTAGCGGCATTCATTTTCATTCCTCCTGCAAAAAACCGCCTGTTCACGATATGGATCGTGATGCAGACGGTATCGTCTCACGGTACCTGATGATGGGATTGCTGGATTACGTGTCAGACTCTGATGCTCCATCTTCAATGACAATACAATTCGTATCTTAACATGTTCTGACTGTAATTGCACGTATACTTTACATGAAATTTCAGTAATTTTATTGGCGATGATTGCAATTGTTCAGCAGTCGGACGATTAACAGAAAATGACATAAAAAAGGACCAGCCCTCCCTGCGGATAGGAGAGGCTGGCCCGGTCAGACAGGATACCGTTAACCGGATATCCTCCTGTTTAGGAATGGATCAGGATACACCAAGGTATTCCTTGATGCCTTTAACGACAGATGCGGCAATCTGATCCTGCTTGGCGGAATCCATCATTTTGGATTCTTCCGTCCGGTTGCTGATAAAGCCCACTTCGAGCAGTACGGCAGGCATTGTCGTTTCACGGATAACATGGAAGTTACCGTATTGTACACCGCGGTCCTTAAAGCCCGTAGCGGCTACAAAATACTTGTGGATCGTCTGTGCCAGCTTTTTGCTGCTGCTGCGCTGGTAGTACGTCTCCGTGCCCGAGGCAGCAGATGAACCGCTGCTGTTCGCGTGAATGGATACGAATACGTCCGCATTCAGCTTCTCGGCCACTTTGACACGCTCCTTGAGTTCGAGGAACGTATCATCCGAACGTGTCAGCACGACATCAATATTCGGATCGTTCTTGAGCAGTGCCTCCACTTTGAGTGCCAGTGCAAGGTTCAGCTTCTTCTCGGTCGTCTGGGAGCCTACAGCACCCGGATCCTGGTAGCCGTGACCTGCATCAATCACGACAACCTTTTTGCCGGAATGACCTACCGAAGAACCCGGCTGTGTTGCGCCTGTCGTCGAATCCGGCTGTTTGGTTGTACCGTTGTTCGCTGTCAGATCCACGATCAGCAGACCCTGACCTTCGTTGAACACTTCGTAGTTCCGTTCTTTTTTCAGATCGATAACGATACGTACACTGGATGGATCGGTACTGTACTGCGAGTAACGAACCTGGGAGACATTATCGTTATTGGGCACAGCCAGCGTAGCAATTTGCCCCGCTTCTGCATTGACCCCCTGGGCAAAACCTTTACCGAAATCGGCATTTGGCAAATCGACCACGATCCGGTTCGGTGAATCCATTTTTGATACTTTTGGCGTCACGCTCTTATCCAGCGTCACCAGCAGGCGACTTTCACTGAAGCTGATGCCGTTCACCAGTGCAAGACCGTTTTCGGGAGTTGCATTGTCCGCGTCCGAAGTCGTTCCTCCGCCGGTGCTCGTGCCCGTCGATGTCAATGTGACGATTTTGTCGCTGTTGTTCCAGTGAACTCCGATACCCATCTGTTCACTTACCAGTCGGATCGGTACCAGTGTAGTGCCATTTTGAACGACCGGTGCGGTGTTCAAGCTGTACGTTTTGTTGTCTACAGAAGCTGCATTCTTGCCAATATACAGCTGGATGGACTTGCCTTCACCATCAATATTGACCTGTCCGGCAGATTGATCCCATTTCACCTGATAGCCAAGATTCTGGGAAATGACCCGAATCGGCACCATCACCGAGCCCTTGATATTCTGCACGTCTTCCGGAATGCTGAGCTGTTGACCGTTCAGTACAACTCTCGTGTCTGTGGCAGCTTCGCCGATATGGGGAAAGGACCACATAAACACCAACAAAAAGACTAAAAAACCTAATTTCTTCATTCTTCACCCCTACCATTCCCGTTTTGATTACCGAACTACCCAGCACGGCTGTACCGGCAAATGTTATTACCAGACGACATATTAGACGCTTGCACTCTGCAAAAGTTGCGAGCCAATTTTCATTTCCGGGCGCTTTTCTTGATTCTGCGCTGTCCTTTTTTAAGCATGATGGACGAGATCGCAGAGCCTGCCTCGTCTGCGCCGGATTGGCATCCGCAAAAAAAAATGCATAAGGATCTGTCGTAGCTAATATCGACAGAGTTATGCATTTTTGTAATAACTATTTGTAAATTGGACGGTACAAAATGTTAATATCGGTCATTCTCCTGCAGAATCAGGCAAACAGATGGGCACCTCTGGATTGCTCATACGCTGTGATCGCAGACTCATGCTGAAGCGTCAGACCGATATCATCCAGTCCCTGCAGCAGGAACTGACGACGGTGCTCGTCAAGATCAAAGCCAATATGCAGTCCATACTCATCGGTGAGCTGCTTGTTCTCCAGATCCACTTTCAGGCGATATCCTTCATGTGCATCCGTGCGCTCAAACAGGTCCTGTACCTGCTCTTCCGACAGCTTGATCGGCAGGATGCCATTTTTGAAGCAGTTATTATAGAAGATATCCGCAAAGGACGGAGCAATAACGCAGCGGAATCCGTAGTCCATGATCGCCCACGGCGCATGCTCACGGGAAGAACCGCAGCCAAAGTTCGCACGGGAGACCAGCACGGATGCTCCCTGGTAACGCGGCTTGTTCATATCGAAATTCTCGTTCACATTGCCCTCTTCATCCCAGCGCCATTCGTAGAACAGGAACTGGCCGAAGCCTGTCCGTTCGATCCGTTTCAGAAATTGCTTGGGAATGATGGCATCTGTATCTACATTAACCCGGTCGACCGGTGCGACAATACCGTTTAACTGTTTGAATGGTTCCATTGATGAAGACTCCTCTCTAAAATACCGTACTTAGTTCAATACAGGTTCATTCTTGAATTCCCAGTCACGAACATCGGTAAAGCGGCCGGTGATCGCTGCTGCTGCCGCCATTGCCGGAGAGACGAGATGCGTACGTCCACCGCGACCCTGACGTCCTTCAAAGTTACGGTTGGAGGTCGATGCGCAGCGCTGACCCGGTTTCAGTACATCCGGATTCATCGCGAGGCACATGCTGCATCCCGCTTCACGCCATTCAAAACCGGCTTCCTTGAAAATTACATCCAGTCCTTCTTTCTCAGCCTGGATTTTGACGCGGCCGGAGCCGGGTACGACGATTGCTGTCAGACGATCGGATACTTTGTAGCCGCGCGCCACCTCGGCGGCAGCACGCAGATCCTCGATCCGTCCGTTGGTGCAGGAGCCGATAAATACATAATCGACCGGAATCTCGGACATTGGAGTACCTGGTACGAGATCCATATATTCAAGCGCCTTCTCGGCGGCTCTGCGTTCATTTTCAGTGGTGAAGTCGGCCGGATTCGGTACAGCCGAAGTAATATCGGTACCCATACCCGGGCTGGTGCCCCAGGTCACCTGCGGAATCAGTGCATCCACATCAAATTCAAGCACGGTATCGTAAGCTGCACCTTCATCGGTCGTCAGCTCTCTCCAGCGGGCAACCGCTTCGTCAAATGCGGCACCCTGCGGTACATACTGGCGTCCGCGCAGATAGGAGAATGTCGTCTCATCCGGTGCGATCAGTCCTGCACGCGCTCCGCCTTCGATCGACATATTGCATACGGTCATACGCTCTTCCATGGACAGATCACGGATGGCTTCACCGGTGTACTCGATAACATACCCTGTAGCGAAGTCGGTTCCGTATTTGGCGATGACGCCGAGAATCATATCCTTGGCTGTTACGCCCGGCTTGCGCGAACCGTTGAAGCGGATTTCCATTGTTTTGGAGGTGGACTGCTGCAGACACTGCGTCGCCAGCACATGCTCCACTTCACTCGTTCCAATTCCGAATGCCAGCGCGCCAAACGCACCGTGGGTCGATGTATGGCTGTCCCCGCATACAATCGTTTTGCCCGGATGAGTCAGGCCGAGTTCAGGTCCCATAACGTGAACAACACCCTGGTCAATCGTATCCAGATCGAACAGCTTGACACCAAAATCACGGCAGTTCTGAGTCAGCGTATCAATCTGCTGCTTGGAGATCGGGTCAGTAATATTGAAGCGGTCAAACGTAGGTACATTATGATCCATTGTGGCAAAAGTAAGTTCCGGACGACGAACCTGACGTTTGCTCAGACGCAGACCTTCAAATGCCTGCGGAGAAGTTACTTCGTGAACCAGATGCAGATCGATATAGAGTACGCTCGGCTTGCCTTCTTCCTGATGAATTACGTGGTTATCCCAGATTTTCTCATACAATGTCTTTTTGCTCATTATTCTCACCCCATCATGGATTGTGATCCCAAGCTGCTGCATGTTCGGTGGGATGCCGGTGAACCGGTGTCCCGTAGAGATCGGACCTGAAAATGCACTGCTGCTCTTTTTTACTGCTGAATGACTGTCACTCCACCACTGCATAATTTGCAATATGTGGAAAAAGATCGGTAGTTACTTTATCGGCGGCCTGTATCGTTTCAACAGGCTTTTTTATAATGATTACAATATAACATTGTGTGTGCGATAGGTCTAAGATATTATATCTATAGAAGTTATAGGTTAATCTTATAAGAGAATGATGATTAAAGGAGACATTCCATGGAACTCAGACAACTACAATATGCGCTGCAGATTGCTGCAGAACGCAATTTCTCCCGTGCCGCCGAGAAGCTGCATATCGCCCAGCCTTCCCTCAGCCAGCAGCTGTCCAAGCTGGAAAAGGAGCTTGGCGTACTGCTGTTCCAGCGTAATACAAGCACCGTCGAATTGACTCATGCCGGATCAAGCTTTGTGGAACATGCTCAGAAAATTATCGATTCGGTCGAACAGCTGCGCAAGGAAATGGCGGATATCTCCCAGCTGCAGAGCGGGCGCGTCATCGTCGGCAGCATGCAGATTACCGGCTCCCATCTGCTGCCGCATGTACTGCCTGTTTTTCGCGCAGCCTACCCCCAGATTGATGTGGTACTGCTGGAAGATACATCGCTTAATCTGGAAAAGCTGACCGCCAGCGGCCAGACCGATCTTAGCCTGCTCGCGCTGCCGCTGACCGAATCCTCACTGACGTACGAACCGGTAGCGGAAGAACGGATCGATCTCGCCGTACCTCCTGCTCACCCGCTCGCCCAGCGTTTCCTCGCAGGTGATCATACACCGGTCAAGCTGTCCGAACTGAAGGATGAGTCTTTTATCGTACTCAAAAAAGGACAGGGCTTCCGCAAAATTGTGTTTGATGTGTGCAGCGAAGCCGGCTTTGAGCCGCAGGTTGTGTTTGAGAGCAATAATATCGAGACGATTCAGTCTCTTGTCGCTACAGGTATGGGGGTTACGTTTGTGCCTCATTATATCGCCCGGGCGCGACGCGGTGAATTTCTTCCGGTCTATCTGCCTTTAGAAGAACCTGTTCCGAGCCGTACTCTCGTTATTGCCCGGCGCAAAGGACGCTATTTATCCAAAGCGGCTGAAGCCTTTATCGAGACATTCAAGGAAACAATGGTCAACGTAGTTACCCATGAAAGAGTCTAGCCTGCCGTAAGAGATTATTGCAAAGTGCGAATGGAACGAACAGAGAAAATGGTAGCTAATTGACTCGTACTCATCATTTTTTCCTTCTATACTATAGTTACAAATAACTGCTGATTTTCAATCGTACATTTTTCGGTTAACTTTCCGAATTATTACTCGTGTCGGTTACAGATTGCTGAGAAAATCGATATAGCCGCTGACACTGCCTTCAATCCGTTCATCTGTCGACTTATATTCCGCATCGTAAAAAGCGGTATAACCTCTGTAGTCGGCATTGATATAGTTAAATGTCATCTCAAACGGCAGTAAAATCTGTTCCAGCGTATACTTGTATTTGCCTGCAGGCGAATAATCATCTTCGCTGACTCCTGCCGTCACCGCCAGCGCTGTACGACGATTACGCAGCCGATCGCCGGTAGAGCCAAAAGCCCAGCCATAGGTCAATACTTCGTCCAGCCATTTCTTCATAAGCGGTGTACAGTTGAACCAGTATAACGGAAACTGCAATACCAGACTGCCATGAGATTCAACGAGTGCCTGTTCCCGCTCTACGTCAATATGCCCATCGGGATAAGCCTGATATAGCTGATGAACAGTGAATTTATCCGGATATTTCGCCAGCTCGCTGACCCAGCGCTGATTGACCCGGGATTGTTCCATATGGGGATGTGCCACAATAACCAGTGTTTTCATAATAACCTCCATTTGCTTTTATGATTTCCAGCTCATTGTAAACCCCTTCCGCCTGTCCGGGGAAGTACGCAAAATAAGGTTAGATACTAACCTCAAGGAGAGTGTAATATGACTATGGAATCGTATAATCTCACCAATACGAATCTGAAAGATACCGGATTCGGCTATACCCTTTCCCTTGTCGGTGGCAAGTATAAAATGATTGTGATGTACTGGCTCTACGAGCATCAACCGGCAATGCGATACAATGAACTCAAACGCTGTATTGGAAATATCTCTTTCAAAACACTGAGTAATACATTAAAGGAGCTGGAACGGGATCAGCTGGTCATCCGTACGGAATATCCACAGATTCCGCCCAAAGTTGAATACAAACTGTCTGCAAGAGGACTGTCCCTAATGCCTATTTTGAATATGATGTGCGAGTGGGGAGAACGTAATCAGTTGAATGTTCAGCAGGATTCGTCCGTAAAATACGAAATGAGTGAATAGAACAATAAACCAATAAATTAGCCACGTCATCCATTGGCAGTCAAGAAGTTGTTTAATTGTTAGTTGATTATTAAAAGTAAATATAGTAGGATGAGACCATATGGTTTATGCGCTTGCCGCTTGCGATGCAGGCTGCGGATGTCCGGCGGCTCCCGTATCCGCTCAGGTGAAGCAGCACAACAATAATCCGGAGGTTTTTACATGAAAATTGATATCTGGTCCGATTATCAGTGTCCTTTCTGCTATATTGGCAAAACAAGACTGCAAAATGCACTGTCCCAGTTTCCGCATGCGGAAGAAGTAACCGTCAACTACAAGAGCTTTGAACTCGATCCTTCGGCAGAACGTGATATTCCGCTGAATATCTATGAGAGTCTGGCCAAAAAGTACGGCACTACCATTGAACAGGCACGCGAGATGAATGTGAACGTAGGTGCCCAGGCAGCCCAGGAAGGACTGGACTTCAAGTTCGATACGATGATACTGACCAACAGCTTTGATGCACACCGGTTAATGCAGTATGCGGCCGATCAGGGCAAAGCGGAAGAGATGAACGAAGCGCTGTTTCGGGCCTACTTTACCGAATCCCGTCATATCGGTGACCATCCTACACTGATCGATATCGCAGAAAGTGTCGGTCTGGATCGTGAGCAGACTGCTGCTGTGCTGGAGAGCGAGCAGTATGGCGATCTGGTACGTCGTCAGGAGCATCTGGGCAGCCAGCTGGGAATTACCGGTGTGCCGTTCTTTGTGATCAATGACAAATACGCCGTATCCGGTGCCCAGCCGACCGAAATGTTCACCAAAGCACTGAACGATATCTGGGCAGAAGACCATCCGCTGCAGATGCTCGGTAATTCGGCAGATGGCGAGATGTGCACAGATGGTTCCTGCGCGGCTCCGCAAGATCGTAAATAATCTCCATATGCGATATGCACTTTTGATCCGATGTCTTCATTAGCTGAAGCATATATTCCCTATATCGTTAATCAAAGCCCATCATTTCCGATTCTCATCCTTGCAGATCAGAATCGGAATACCGTCTTCTTCCAAAAAGGCGGATATGGGCTTTTTTGTTGTATATAATTTTGTGAATTAGACCTCTGTACGTACTGTCCCGCATGTCTGTATCCTGGTATGATCCACTTTTTCAGCTTACATCTTTACTATTTTTTCCCTTTTCCCGATAACTAAGAGGTAGTCCAATATACGGAAAGGAGAAATACCATGAAAATCAGTTCACCACAAATGTACCCGCTGAACCCGGAATTTCTTCAAAAAGCAGCATCCAGTATCAAACCGCCTGCATCTGAAGTGCCTAACAAAGGAGTACCCGCTTCCATTCTGGCCTCCAGAAACTCCATGATTGGCGGACTTGTTGATGTGAAGAACATGAACAGCACCGATATGGAAAATGCTCTAAATGATGCGGTAGATCGCTGGAATAGCAAAGATCTCGGTATGATGTACAACCAGCTGCAGAATCAGTACACGATCCTGTCCAACAGCATTGCCGGCACCAGCACATGGAGCAGCGACAAACGGACCGAAGAACAAGCCAAGCTGCAGGAGGTTTTTGGCCTGGCAGCATCCAGAACTGCCGAACTGGCCACCAGCTCCCGAGCCTATTCATCCTTTATGTCGCTAGATACACTAAAGGATGTACGTATGCAGATGACTGAGGCACTCAAGACCAAAGTAGGGATTAAAAGTCCGATTCCTAGTTCCACGTCCACTTTTGAACAGCTTCAGCAGCTTGACTACAATATGAAAAACGCTTCTCTGCAAATGCATCAGCCTTCACTGATTCATGAGACCATTCCTCACTATGTGGATGATAATGCGCTGGGCTATGCGCTCGGTACAATCAAAGCAGCACTCAATTATAATCTTCAGGAAAGCGGCATTCCCGGAGACTGGATCAAAAATGTCAATGATCGATTTAACGATTATGCCTCCCGACAGATTAACACTCTTCAGGACAGCCGGGCAGCCGCTCAGGAAGCAGCACCGGATGTACAAGCGATCCAGGATCTGATCAACAGCATCAAAACGACAGACAACGGATATCCAATGAGCTACATATTTGCTTCTTCACCTGTAATTGATATCCGAATTTAAAATCAATACAAAAAACGGGACAGCATAATGAGGAGCTGTCCCGTTTTTATTTGCAATTTTGTCTGGATACTGTGTATCTGCTGTTCTGTTGTTGTATCTGCTTTATCTTCAGCGAAACTTGCGGGCATACCACTCGGCTGCGGTCTGTACTTCTGCTGCCGTGAGCTGATGTCCATTATTTTCCCAGTGCATCGTTACATCCGCTCCGGCATCAGCCAGCAGACTTCCCAGCTCTTCGCTTTCCTGACGCGGAATAATCGGATCATTGGTACCCGAAGCCATAAATACCGGAATACCTGTCAAATCTGGCAGAGTCAGGCTGCGCAGCGGGACCATCGCGTGGTGCAAAATCGCTCCCTGCAGGGAGGTGGCATCGTGGAACAGCAGACTGGCAGCGATATTGGCACCGTTGGAATACCCGACAGCCACCACTTTTCTGCGGTCAAATCCATATTCCTCTGCCGCAGCATCCAGAAATGCATTCAGCTCATGGGTGCGAGCGATCAGATCGGGTTCGTCAAACACCCCTTCTGCCAGTCGGCGGAAAAAACGGGGCATGCCATTTTCGGATACATTGCCCCGGACACCGAGCACCGAAGCTTCCGGTGCCAGTAGTTCCGCCAGCGGCAGCAGATCATGCTCATTGCCGCCGGTTCCGTGCAGCAGCAGCAGTACCGGCTGATTGAGGTCGGTTCCCTGTTTGAATATATGCTTCATTGTAGTTGTCATCTTATTTCCCCTCCACTTTGCGAACCTGGATGGGCAGCAGATTGCTCTCGATCAGCGCGCGCTGCGGTTCATACCATTCCGGCAGCATCAATTTGCTGCCCATCTCTTCAGCGGTCTCGTCATTGGCAAAGCCTGGAGGATCGGTCGCAATCTCGAACAGTATGCCCCCATCTTCCCGGAAATACACTGCATTAAAGTATTGACGGTCGATAACCGGGGTAGGCTGGAATCCGGCTGCAGCTACCTGTTCACGCCACTGCTCATGTTCTTCAAAATCCGCTGCCCGCCAGGCGATATGATGAACGGTTCCGGCGCCGCCGATACCGCGCGGCAGATCACGTGAATTAACGTCAATGATATTACCGATATCACCGGCTGCTTTGAAGCGTACATATCCATCTTCTTCGCCAATCCGGGTCAGTCCAAGCACATGCTCTACCGTATGCAGCGTACGTTCCGGACGTCCGCTGAACAGTACACCGCCGCCGAATCCTTTGATCGCCTGCTGTGGAGTGATGCCATCCCACTCCCAGGTGCTGAGTGCTCCTTCTTCACGTTCCGCCAGTTCAATACGCAGTCCATCATAATCGGTAAAACGAAGCAGCTGCTCCCCAAAACGCTCTGCCTTTTCCACATGCACGTTCAGGCGATTCAGGCGTTCTTCCCAGAAAGGCAGTGCGCCAGACGGTACTGCAAATACGGTAATACCCAGCTGACCTGCGCCGATTACACCTTTACGCGATCCCGGTTGCGGGAAAAAGGTTACGATTGTCCCCGGGCTGCCGCCCTCATTGCCAAAGTATAAATGATAAACTTCCGGTGCATCAAAGTTAATGGTCTGCTTCACCATACGCAGTCCGAGTACTCCTGCATAAAAATCAACATTGCGCTGCGGGTCTGTAACGAAAGAAGTAATGTGGTGAATTCCGGCTGTACGAAGTGTCATGAATTCCAGCTCCTTTTGGATGGTTGATAGGATAGTTGCCAATGTAGCTTGATGTAATCACATGTTGTTGTGAATGTTCAAGTATTAAATATCTTTAATTGTAGATAATTTCTATACCTTTATTATATCCACTCTGGACAGGAAGAAAAGGGGGTAAAGCAAAACAGTTTTGAAACCACAACTAACTAACTTTTGGTAAGTAATAATAACAGCTATTTGGCCTAGTCTTCTGTAAGATGTTCGACCGATGCCAATGAAGTCAGCTGGTAGTGTCCCCTGTCATACAGAAGTTCCGTAATGGAACATTCCGGAATCAGTGTGCTCTGCTCAGCAATGAACCGGGGATGCCAGCGCCTAAGTTCACTCTCGGACAATACGCCGACGAGAAAGTCTGTAATAAGTCCGCCATGAGTAACAATCACTACTGTGCTGCCAGCCGGATGTTCTGCTGCCAGTTCGGACAATACGGAGTTCAGCCTCTCTCCCGCCTGACGGGCTGAATCTCCCACCGGGGGGATGTATTCGCGGTCTGCTGTACACTGCTCCCACATTTCCACGAATTGTCCAAAAGTCTGGCCTGGCAGATCTCCCCAGTTCGCTCGTTCTCTCAGACGTTCATCTGTCTTTAATGAACAATGAACAGCAGCAGATATATATTCAGCCGTCTCGCGGGCTCTGCGCAGCGGACTGGTTACAACGGCAGTTACCGGCTGATTGCGCAAATATTGTGCTGTACGTATAGCCTGCTGTTTCCCCTCGCTGGTGATAGGTACATCACCAGCTGCTCTTTCTTTGATACCGTGTCTTACCAGCAGAAATGTGATGCTCATGGCCTGACCCTCCTTTATCCAAAATCGGTTCTGATGTAAGCGTTACCCGCTTATCCAAAAAGAAACCGTTCATCCGGCAGCAGTATGCAGTCAATGAACGGTTCTTAATCTTTCTTATTCTATTATATAGGCACTCTCTGCCTGTATCCATTCTAGGTGCATCAGTCCTGATGACGGTACAGCTCCGGGCGGCGGTCTGCAAATACGGGAATGCGTTCACGCACTTCTTCTGACAGATCCAGATCGATCGTCGCAGTCAGAATGCCTTCTTCTTCGCCACTCTCGGCCAGAATCTCTCCCCATGGATCAATGACCATCGAATGACCGAAGAAATGACTCTTCTTATCCCGGCCTACCCGGTTGCAGGCAATGACATACATCTGGTTCTCAATCGCCCGCGCGGTCAGCAGCGTACGCCAGTGGTTCAGACGCGGATGCGGCCATTCTGCCGGTACGAACCATACTTTGGCTCCGTCCAGCGCAAGTGTACGGGCCAGTTCCGGAAAACGGATATCATAGCAGATCGAGGCGGCTGCCGTAATATCTCCCAATGGGAACAAAGCCGTCTGTTCGCCAGGCTGCATAAATTTCTCTTCATCCATCAATTTAAACAGATGAATCTTGTCATAGCGGGCGGTACGCTCACCATCCGGGCCGAACACATACAGCGTATTATAAAAGCCGGACTGCCGCTGCTCGGAGATCGAGCCGGCTACCAGCGTAATTCCGTAATGCCGGGCGGTCTCACTCATCCAGAATGTATAAGGCCCATTCTCCGGTTCAGCCAGTCCGTCCAGCCGATCCAGCGCATAGCCGGTATTCCACATCTCGGGCAGCATGATTACATTGGGTCTCGGATGAGCTTCCATTGCCTGACGAATCCATTCTTCAGCCCGCTGCAGATTGGCCTCCGGATTGCCCAATTCAATATCCATCTGGATCAGGCTTATATGTAATGTACGCATTGTCATTCATCTTCTCTCCTTACCATTCAATTCCGGCTGTCAGCACCGGCATAATCGTTTCTGTTTCCATCATATCCTTAGTATTCTGATAAAATCAATGCCTATTCACCTCTTCCAGAAAATACCCCTATACTCATCGGAAAAATCGTGATAGATTAGGAAGACTATGTACATTTTACCCAAAATGAAGCCACCGGAGTGATGAATACAATGCAAAATAACAACCACGGCACAGGCTCTGCTTTTGCAATCAAGCCTGCCGGTATCATGAATCAGCTGCCCGAGCAGTTTTTCGCCAAACTTGTTCAGGATGTGAATCGGCAGGTCGCTGCCGGACATGATGTGATCAATCTGGGACAGGGCAATCCCGACCAGCCGACCCCTTCTCATATCGTTGAGGAACTGAGGGAAGCGGCAGGCAATCCGCAGTATCACAAATATTCGCCGTTCTCCGGGTATGCCTTCCTCAAGGAAGCTGCCGCCCAGCGCTATAAGGAAGATTATGATGTGGATCTGGACCCCGAGACGGAAGTGGCCATACTGTTTGGCGGCAAGACCGGATTGATTGAAATCAGTCAGATTATGCTGGAAGCAGGCGATGTCTGCCTCGTGCCTGATCCCGGGTACCCGGATTACTGGTCCGGCGTAGCATTGGCCGGTGCAGAGATGGCTTTTATGCCGTTGACCGAAGATCATGCTTATTTGCCGGATTACAGTGCAATCGCGCCCGAGACATTGGAGCGTGCCAAGCTGATGTTCCTCAATTACCCGAACAATCCGACCTCTGCGACCGCTCCGTATTCTTTCTATGAAGAAACGGTGCAGTTCGCACGGGAACACCAGATTGTGGTTGCGAGTGATTTTGCCTATGGTGCGATCGGTTTTGACGGTCAGCAGCCGGTCAGCTTCCTGCAGGTGCCGGGCGCCAAGGAAGTGGGCGTTGAATTCTACACTCTATCCAAAACTTACAATATGGCCGGCTGGCGCGTTGCTTTTGCGCTCGGCAACAAAGAAATCATTCGCCTGATCAATCTGATGCAGGATCATGTGTATGTCAGCCTGTTCGGCGGCATTCAGGCGGCGGCAGCGCGTGCACTGACCGATGACCAGCAGTGTGTCACCGATCTGGTGGCCATGTACGAGTCCCGTCGTAATGCTTTCTTTGAAGAACTGGACCAGATCGGCTGGAAAGCGGAAGCACCCAAAGGTTCCTTCTTTTGCTGGCTGCCTGTACCGGAAGGCATGGGCTCCAGAGAATTTGCCACACTGCTGCTGGAACAGGCACATGTCGCGGTTGCACCAGGTATCGGCTTTGGTACCAAGGGTGAAGGTTATGTACGTATCGGCCTGCTGACTTCGGAAGAACGTCTGCGTGAAGCGGTTCGCCGGATCGGTAAACTGAATCTGTTCTGAAAAACTTGCTGGAAGCAAGCAATGCGGTGCTTGGCAAAAGCAGCGGAACGTGCTATTCTAATGTGCAATACCAGCTACGCCGAGAACATGAATATCAGATGGATAAGCTGCTGCAGCCGCTATACTGCTGTGAGAAAAAGCATTCCACTGACCTTATGATGATATAACTGCAATGACGGGAATAGTAAGCAATATCGCAGCGTGTATAGAGAGTGAATCCCACGGGCTGAAAGGATTCACCGTTTGCCTTTGCCGAACCTGCCCCCGAGCATTCAGCGCCCAAACGCTGAACGGTCCCCCACCGTTATCCGGGATTGGAGCCGGACAGAAGCATTTTCTGTCAACAAAGGTGGTACCGCGGAAGTACAGACTTTCGTCCTTTTGTATCAACAGATACAGGGGATGAAGGTCTTTTTTTATGAATTAAAGGAGTGAACAAACAATGGTACAACAGCGTATTGTCGTCAAAATCGGCAGCAGCTCGCTGACAGGTCCCCAGGGTGGACTTAATCATGAAGCAGTGAATTTTTTTGCAGCAGAAATCGCTGCCCTGCAGCAGGCCGGATATGCCGTACTGCTGGTCACCTCGGGTGCAGTGGCGGCAGGCTTCCGGGAAATCGGCTACAGCGTACGTCCCAAGCTGCTGCACGAAAAGCAGGCTGCCGCCTCGGTCGGTCAGGCGCTGCTGATGCGTGATTATCAGGAGGCGTTTGGCAGGCACGGCATTGTCAGTGCCCAGATTTTGCTGACCCGCAGCGACTTTAATCATCGCAAACGGGCCGCCAATGCCAGCATGACGATCGAAGAGCTGATCAAACAGGGCGTAATCCCGATTATCAACGAAAATGATACCGTATCAGTAGATGAACTCAAATTCGGTGATAATGATACCTTATCCGCTCTCGTTGCCAATCTGGCCAAAGCGTCCAATCTGCTTATTCTTACCGATATGGATGGATTATACACAGCCGATCCGCGCAAAGACCCGAATGCGGTGCGGTACGAACGAATCGATGAGATTACGGATGAAATCTATGCGATGGCCGGCGGCGCAGGCTCGGCTGTTGGTACAGGCGGTATGCGCTCCAAAGTCGATGCAGCCAAAATCGCTACCCGCGGCGGGGTGCCGGTATTTGTCGGTCAGGTACGCGATGCCGGTGATCTGCTGAATGCAGCCCGTGGTACCGGAAAAGGTACTTATTTTACAACCCAGAGCTCTTCCCTGCCGATGAAAAAACAGTGGCTCGGCTTCCTCTCTATCCCGCTCGGTACGCTGATCGTGGACCAGGGGGCCGAAAAAGCACTGCTGCACGATGGACGCAGTCTGCTGCCCGTTGGCATTCGCCAGGTAGAGGGCCAGTTTCACAGCGGCGATGTCGTCGAAGTACAGAATCTGCAGAGAGAGACACTGGGACGCGGCATCGTCAACTATGATCATGATCAACTGCTGCAGATCGCCGGACTGCCCAGTACTGAGATTGCTGCCAGACTCGGTATTCAGGATATTCATCACCTGGAAGCCATTCACCGGGATGAGTGGATTTCACTTTAAGCAGAGATTATGGAGTATCGCTGGATGACTGCAGTTCATCATTTTCATAAAAAAATAATCAAACCCATATAAACATTCCAATCAGGAGGGATTTCCAATGAGTGAAGTTGTTGCCAAAGCTACACTGGCCCGTCAGGCTGCCGGTGCGCTCGCCAATCTGAGTACATCTGACAAAAATGAAGCGCTGCTGCTTATGGCTGAAGCGCTGGTTCATCAGGCAGAAGTTATTATGATAGCCAATCATGAAGATATTGAACGAGGACGGCGTGAAGGGACTTCCGAGTCCATGCTTGACCGTCTGCGTCTTGATTATACACGTATCGAAGCAATCGCTTCGGCGCTGCGCCAGATTGCCGATCTGGACGATCCGGTTGGTACCCTGCTGGAGACGATGGAACGTCCGAACGGATTAATTATTGAGAAAATCCGTGTGCCGCTCGGGGTTATCGGTATTATTTATGAAGCACGCCCGAACGTTACCGTGGATGCCGCCGGTTTATCACTCAAAACAGGCAATGCTGTCGTTCTGCGCGGCGGGTCTGCGGCATTGTCTTCCAACCGCAAAATTATCGAAGTGCTGCACGAAGCGCTGGAACGCTCTGCCATGCCAAAAGAAGCCCTTCAGCTGATTGAAGATGCCGACCGGGCTTCTGTGAATGAATTGATGCGCCTCAATGGTCTGATCGATGTGATTATTCCGCGCGGTGGCAGCTCATTGATCCAAAATGTGGTTCAGAACTCCACCGTACCGGTGATCGAGACAGGCGCGGGAATCTGCCATACATTTATCGATGCTTCGGCGGATGCAGATATGGCCCGCGATATCGCGCTCAATGCCAAAGTGCAGCGTCCTTCGGTCTGCAACTCGATGGAGACACTGCTCGTTCATACCGACTATGACCAGCAAGCGTTCCTCCAGCTGGCTGAAGCACTGCGTCAGCATCAGGTAGAAGTTCGCGGTTGTCCGCTTACGCGTGAGCTGCTGCCTTGGGCGGAAATAGCGACCGAGCAGGATTATGCGACCGAGTACAATGACTATATTCTGAATATCAAATTGGTGAGCAGTCTGGATGAAGCGCTCCAGCATATCGCCACCTACAGCACCAAGCATTCCGAATGTATCGTTACCCGCGATGAAGCCCATGCAGCCCGCTTTATGCAGGAAGTGGATGCGGCAGCCGTCTATCACAATGCCTCTACCCGGTTTACCGATGGATTTGAATTTGGCTTTGGTGCAGAGATTGGCATCAGCACACAGAAGCTTCATGCCCGCGGCCCTATGGGACTGCCTGCACTCACTTCCACCAAATACCGGATCTACGGCAACGGACAGATTCGTCAATAAACGGCCAATCCGTCAATGAACAGCAATGATTTGGATATTTTCAAATTCCACTATTGTATACACGTATGAAATGCATGCAAGATGATCTGCTTATACAGGTCATAGAGAAAGGATGAAATCAATTATGGGTCACTCAGCACAGCAACAAACACTTATTCAGGAACCGATTTGCTTTTATGGCGCAGGTTCGATGGCTGAAGCTATTCTGCGAGGATTGGTACACCGCTCGGTTGTCGTACCGGGACAGGTTACGATGCTCAACCGTGGTAATCAGGAACGGCTTCATTATCTGATTCAGCGCTACGGTGTATCGGTAATCGGCCATGAGTCGGAACGCGAAAATGTACTGCGCACTTCCAAAATTATCATTCTGGCGATGAAGCCAGCCGATGCAGCAGAAGCGCTGCGGGGACTCGGCCCGCTGCTCAGTCCCGACCAGCTGCTCGTCTCTGTCATTGCCGGGCTTTCCGTTGAAAGTATTCAGCATCTGCTCGGTCAGGCTCAGCCTGTCGCACGTACCATGCCGAATACGTCCAGCACCATCGGTCTTGGCGCGACAGGCATCGTCTTCTCGGATGAAGTATCTGCCGACGCAAGAAAGCTTGTGCGTCATCTGTTTGAAGCTGTTGGCACGGTTACGGAAATCGAGGAAAACCAGATGGAGACGCTGACCGGTATTTCCGGAAGTGGTCCCGCTTATATATACTATATGATGGAAGCGATGATCCAGGCGGGTATCGAGGGCGGACTGACACCAGAGCAGGCACGTGAATTGACGGTGCAGACCGCAATCGGCGCAGCCCACATGGTGCAGCAGACAGGCGAAGACCCGGCTGATCTGCGAGCCAAGGTCACGTCCCCGAATGGCGCGACCGCTGCGGCTGTGAAGGTATTTGAAGAAGAACACATGAAAAATACCATTGTTCGTGCGATTCAGCGCTGTACAGAACGCTCTCGCGAGATGGGAGCCGTATTAAAGGAGGAAAATTCATGAGCTACTGTATCGCCTCTTACCGACTTTATGATGACAAAGCGGATTTCCACAAAAAGGCCCAGTCTATCGCGATCGGCATGACCGTCGGCAGCTGGACCGAACTGCCTGCCGCCAAGCAGGAATCGATGAAAAAGCATCTGGGCGAGGTTATCTCGGTTGAAGTACACGAGCCAGCCGGAGGTGAGCGTTATGCCGATGTGCGTATCGCTTATCCGGATGCCAATTTCAGCAGTGATATTCCTGCGCTGCTCGTTACTGTATTTGGCAAGATTTCCATGGACGGACGTATCAAGCTGACCCATTTGGAGTTCTCCGAGCCCTTCCTGAGTCATTTTAAAGGACCAAAATTCGGCATTCAGGGTGTACGTCAATTGCTGGGTGTACCGGAACGTCCACTGTTAATGAGTATTTTCAAATCGGTAATCGGTCATGATCTGGATGAATTGACCCGCCAGTTCAGCGCTCAGGCACTCGGCGGTGTAGATCTGATCAAGGATGACGAGATCCTGTTCGAAAATGAACTGACACCGATCGAGAAGCGTGTAGCCGCCTGTCGGCAGGCTGCTGAAGCCGCTCAAGCCGAGACCGGCAAAAAAGTGCTGTATGCCGCCAATCTGACCGGTCATACTTTCCAATTGAAAGAACAGGCCAAAAAAGCAATTGATGCCGGTGCCAATGCCCTGCTGCTCAATGTGCTGTCTTATGGCTATGACGTATTGTCCGAGCTGAGCGCCGATCCGGAGATCAACATTCCGATCATGGCTCACCCTGCACTTGCAGGTGCCTATTACCCATCCCCTTACTATGGTATCTCCGCTTCGGTACTGCTCGGGCAGCTGATGCGATTGGCAGGAGCGGATCTGGTGCTGTTCCCTTCTCCGTATGGATCGGTAACGATGCCGCGCGAGGAAAATATGGCAATCCGTGAGCAGCTCATTACCGGCAGCCTGCCGTACAAGCAGAGCTTCCCGGTTCCATCTGCGGGCATTCATCCAGGGCTTGTGCCATTGATTCTCAAAGACTTTGGCACCGATGTGATCATCAATGCGGGCGGCGGTATTCACGGCCATCCAGGCGGCGCCAGTGCAGGCGGAAGAGCCTTCCAGCAGGCGATTGATGCCGCGCTGGCCGGTGTATCCCTGGCAGATTATGCGGTTCAGGGACATACCGAACTGGCTCAGGCAATTGAGATCTGGGGGGCAGAGCAATGACATCCAGACAGCCGGTTATTTTTTGCGACTTTGACGGTACGATTACCAATACCGACAATATTGTCGCGATTATGAAGCATTTCTCTCCGCCGGGCTATGAATCCATCATGCAGGAAGTCGTCGCCCAGAAACGTTCCATCCGCGATGGAGTAGGTGCCATGTTCGCGCTGATGCCTTCTTCCAGCAAAGACGAAATTGTCGAGTTCGTCATGACTCATGCGGGCATTCGCGAAGGGTTCCAGGAGTTTTTGAATCTGGTGCGTGAGCATCAGATTCCATACTATGTCACCAGCGGAGGAATCGATTTCTTCCTCAAACCGCTGCTGGAGCCATTCGGTATCCCGGAAGAGCATATCTTCTGCAACAGCGCCGACTTTTCCGGAGAACATATCGAGATTCTATGGCCGCATCCATGTGACGAGCACTGCCAGAACGATTGCGGTATGTGCAAAACGACCGTCATGCGTGAATTTCCGCCTGAGCGATATGAGCGCATTCTGATCGGTGACAGTCTGACTGACTTTGAAGGTGCACGGATCGCTGATCTGGTCTACTCGCGTTCAGTACTGACAGAGAAATGCCAGGAGCTGGGCGTACCCCATGTCCCGTTCCAGACATTCCATGATATTATTAACGATTTCCGACAAAGAATAGGAGCGATTCACTCATGAGCTTTGTGAACATACCTCTTGAGCAAAAACAGGCTGCACTGCAAGAGCTGAGCGGCATCAAGGAACAGTTTGCTGCCCGCCACTGGTTTCCCGGTACAAGCGGCAATCTGTCGCTGCGTGTAGGCGACTATACCCCGGATAACTTCCACTTTGCGATTACCGCCAGCGGCAAGGACAAATCGGTCAGTACGCCGTCCGACTTCCTGTTCGTCGATCAGGACGGCCGTCCATGCGAGACAACCGGTCTCAAGCCGAGCGCAGAGACACTGATCCACTGCGAGATCTATCGGGAAACAGGCTGCGGAGCCGTATTCCATGTGCATACCGTATTTAACAATCTGGTCAGCGAATATTTCGGTGAGCAAGGGGCGGTTCCGATCCAGGGGCTGGAACTGATCAAGGCTTTTAACATCTGGGAGGAAAATGCGGCAATTACGATTCCGGTATTACCCAACTATGCCGAGATCCCCAGAATCGCTGAGCTGGTGTCCGGTGTATTAAACCCGTCCATTCCCGGTATTCTGCTGCGTGGTCATGGTATTTACGCCTGGGGGAAAAATGCCTTTGAAGCCAAGCGCCATCTTGAAGCATTTGAGTTTATTTTTGAATATATTTACCGAGATCTGCTGCTGCGCAAATCCTGAGCAGTTGTTCCAGAACAATAAAGCCGAACGAATGATTTTTTTTCATAATGTACGTTCGGTTTTAGCGCAATGAAAGCGCACAAAAAAGCTGACATTTTTTAGAATGTCAGCTTTTATTGTATAAAAAACTATTTTATTATTGCCCTTTGCAACAAATACCCGTATACTGAATTAAATTATAAAAACAGACGTACAGTATCACGTTGATTCTGCACATCTGAAATTGCGTGTTGCACAAAATAAGTTTCAGATCATGAACCCATTTGTGGCAGCAAATGAGTCCAATTTATTCTCTGAACAATTACACTTTTCTTGGCCGATCAGTGAATAATTCTTATTTTTGTGGAACAGTCAGTTGGTAACCAGCAGGCAGCAGGTTGTTGGCAGCAACCAGTTCGTCTACAGTTACACCGTATTGAGCAGCGATTTCAGTCAGGCTGGCACCTTGTGGAACAACAACAACGATATCTTGTTTAGCTTCTGTTTTGGTTGGAGCAGTTGTCTCGGTTGTTGGGGCAGCTGCTTCTTCTTTTGTAGTTGTATCTTCTTTAGTACCGAACAGGGCGTTGAATTGAGCTTCTTGTGCAGCCAGGAAAGCAGCATTATCAGCAACAGCTTCTGCTCTGTCTTTGTTTTTGTCGTGGTTGGATTTATCGGATGCTGCGAAAGCGTGAGTTCCTCCGATTGCAACAGTTCCCATACCTGCTGCTACTACTGTGGACAATAACACTTTTTGAATTTTTGCGTTCATGGTTTTAACTCTCCTCTAATTATGTTTTTTTACATCGATATTTAAGTAAACTCCTGCAGCCAATCCTGATGCTTATCTTACTGTGTACTCTGGTAGATGAGATGCGCTGATGAATAAATATAAGCTCCAGCACACTTTTTTCAAACAACCGGTACTTGTTTATTAAGGGCAAAAGTTACTTTACTCCTATTTCAAATAAATTGCAAGCCTAATGAAATCAATACGGATATGATTTTGTAAAATTAAATTCAAATATGACTATATGCTAACCTATTTATTGTTACGCTTACATTTTACATAGATTTTACAATTCTTTATTTTGGATGCATATTGTTTCATTTTCCGTTTACAAATCTGTTTGTGTCACTTGTTGTTCACAATTTGTATCCTATTTTCTATTATGTTAGCTATTTTGACAATTTTTCTGTTCGATTTAATATTATTTGCTTACTAATTGAATCAATAATTATAGATAGTCATTACTTTATAAACACCTTATATTTATATAGCTTCCCTAAATAACTTGCTATGAAAAGATTTTTACCTAAAAAAATGTTCCTTTTTCAGAATCATTCTGAATTTTCACGTACTTTATAATAACAGGTGTCATTTCATGATGTTATATAAACTAACATATATATATTTTGATTCTATGTTTATGAGTAAATTATTAATTATGCATTTGCAAAAATAATTTCTGAATTGGTGTTTATCATAATTCCCAATTACAATATTTATACGATAAAATAAATAATTATTCATAATCAGATTTATAACACTATTTTAATTTAAAGTTAAATAATGTTATACAATACAAAAAAATATTCCGAAAAAATATTTTAAAGTGTTTATTTTTTTGCTGAATTTGCTTTGCCAAATGATCTATTTAGCCTAACCATTTACTATGATGTATGTTTTCTCGCTCTGCTTTATGCAAGGTTATTGTGTGTTATACATAGTCTACAATGATATGAATAGACGACAGTTATTACTGACTTTTAGCTCTTTAGCTCTTACCATCCCATTCTTTCATGATACATAGCAAAAAGGCTGCTCTCAGGAATCTGACTCCTGAAAACAGCCTTTTTATCATTTAGCCTTGTCATTCACTGGTTGTGAGCTCGTCCTGCAGGACTTTTCTCTACAGCCCAGGTCTATTATCCAGCAGATCTGCCGCTTAACGCTGACGGAACTTCTGGGTGTAGGCCCGGGCGTCCTCAACCGTGCGTACACGGTTCCGGTTCCATTCCAGTAAAATACGGTCAATATACCGGAAATGCAGCTTACCGGCGAATACAGACTCTTTGAGCGCCATTAAGATCAGTTCTTCCGGATATCGGTCCTGATCCAGCCAGCCGGAGATGGTCTCGCATTCCATCGGAGACAGCGGACGGGCGAATTCCTTTTCGAAAATAATAAAAAGATTACGTTCCCGTTCTTCTTCCTTGCTTGCCTGGCTAACTGCAGCAGCAGGCGGCTGACTGATCGCCGTAATCCGCTCCTGCTGCTCGGAGGCCAGAATGGTGCCCAGTTTCTCATACAAGCCGCTCAGGTCATACCGCTCGTAGCGGATGCCTGTCATTGGGTCCTGTTCATCTTCAATCACAATAAATCCAGCCTTCATCAGCTTCTGGATACGGGCAGCGATCATTCCCGGTGCTGCACCCGTTCTCCATTCCAGCTCTTCCAGCGTTGGAAATTCATTATGCTCCACCTGACGGAAAGACAGCAGCTGCAGCAGCAGCATCGCTTCAGCATCATCCAGATCCAGCGCCTGATAATACTTCAGCAGCGCATAAGGTATATTGGCTGTCTGCATGCCCATCGTATACGCAGCGCCTTTCGCCCATGCTTTCCATTGTTCTCCGCCCATTTTAACCATCCTTTCGATACGTCCACCCTGAGTCATGTGTCGGTACAGAAATTATGGATACAGACGGTACAGCATACGAGGGAAAGCAATCGTCTCACGAACGTGATCCAGACCACAGATCCATGCTACTGTACGTTCCAGTCCCAGTCCAAAGCCAGAGTGAGGAACCGTTCCGTAAGTACGCAGATCCATGTACCACTGATAGGCTTCGCCCAGGTTATGTTCCTGGAAGCGCTGCTCCATCAATGCCGGATCGTCGATACGCTGCGAGCCGCCAATAATCTCTCCATAACCTTCAGGAGCGATCATATCCGCACACAGCACCACTTCCGGACGCTCTGGATCAGGTTTCATGTAGAAAGCCTTGATGTCTTTTGGATAGTGGGTAATAAAGACCGGTTTGTCATATGCTTCTGCAATAGCTGTCTCATGCGGCGCACCGAAATCATCGCCCCATGGAATATCAAAGCCTTTACCTTTGAGGAATTCAATCGCTTCATCGTATGTGATACGCGGGAATGGACCCACGATGTTTTCCAGCTTGGTTACATCGCGTTCCAGGGTCTCCAGCTCGGCACGACAGTTTTTGAGTACGGATTGTACCACATGAGATACAAATTGCTCCTGTACTTCCAGACTTTCTTCATGCGTTGTGAAAGCCATTTCCGGCTCGATCATCCAGAACTCGATCAGGTGACGACGGGTTTTGGATTTTTCGGCGCGGAATGTAGGACCGAAGGAATAGACTTTACCCAGCGCCATTGCAGCAGCTTCCATATACAGCTGGCCGCTCTGTGTCAGGTAGGCATCCTCATCAAAATATTTGATATGGAACAGTTCTGTGGTGTCTTCTGCCGCGGAAGGCGTCAGGATTGGCGGATCGACTTTGGTAAAGCCGTTCGTATTGAAATATTCCTGCACCGCACGGATAATCTCCGCACGAATAACCATAACCGCACGCTGACGGTTGGAACGCAGCCACAGGTGACGATGATCCATCAGGAAATCTATGCCATGCTCTTTGGGTGTAATCGGGTATTCAGACGTGATATGGATCACTTCGATGCCGGTTACAGTCATCTCATAGCCCGATTTACTGCGCGGCTCTTCACGAACCACGCCGGTTACGTACAGGGAACTCTCCTGGGTCAGACTTTTAGCATCGTTCCAGACGCTTTCCGGAACTTCGCTTTTCACGACAACGCCCTGGATATAGCCTGTACCGTCACGCAGCTGCAAAAATTGAATTTTGCCGCTGGAACGTTTGTTGTTAATCCATGCTCCAATCGTTACGGTTTCGCCAATATGCTCATTGACTTTTTTAATAACGGTTTTAGTGGACATTCTTTCATTCTCCCCTTGTCTATACCATGCTGTTGTTCTTACTTGTTGATGAGTTTGTAGGTATCACGTGCGATAACGAGCTCTTCATTGGTAGGTACAACCAGCACTTCTACTTTGGAATTCGGTGTGGAAATGCGGCGCGGATCGCCGGAGCGTACTTTGTTCAGTTCTTCGTCGATCTCGACACCCAGATAGCTCAGGTTCTCACAAACGGATTTACGTACGATTGCAGAGTTCTCGCCTACACCGGCTGTAAATACAAGTACATCTACGCCATTCATCGCTGCTGCATAGGAACCGATGTATTTACGCAGACGGTATTCGTACATTTCAAATGCCAGTGTGGAATGAGGATCGCCTTTTTCCAGACCATCAGTAATCTCGCGCATATCACTGCTGATACCGGAGATCGCCTGCAGACCACTGTGCTTGTTCAGCATCAGATTCACTTCGCTTACTGTCAGCTCTTCCTTGTTCATTACATAAGGAACGATCGCCGGATCCAGATCGCCACTGCGCGTACCCATCATCAGACCTTCCAGTGGAGTCATACCCATGGAAGTATCTACAGAGATACCACCCTGTACGGCTGTCAGACTTCCGCCGTTACCGATGTGAGCCGTAATCACTTTGAGATCTTCCAGCGGCTTGCCCAGGAAATCGGCTGCTGCATGGCTTACATAATAATGGGATGTGCCATGGAAACCGTAGCGACGTACTTTGTATTTGTTGTAAAGTACACGTGGAATAGCGTACAGATACGCTTTTTCAGGCATCGTCTGGTGGAACGCCGTATCAAATACAACGACCTGCGGTACGCCTGGCATATTGACTTCGGAAGCATCGATACCCATGATGGCAGCCGGGTTATGCAGCGGCGCCAGATCGATCAGGGCACGGATGTCCTTTTTGGCCTGCTGGTCCACGATAGCGGATTCTTTGAAGAACTCGCCGCCGTGTACGACGCGATGGCCGACAGCATTAATTTCACTTACGCTTTCCAGTACACCATGTGTTTTGTCGGTCAGCTTCTCGATAACTTTGCGGATCGCTGTGTTGTGTTCGAGAATTTCGCTAACTTCGGTAACTTCCTCTTTGCCTGTCGGCTTGTGCGTCAGAATGGAAGAGTCCATCCCGATCCGCTCGACCAAACCTTTGGCCAGAACGGATTCATCGGTCATATCATACAGCTGGTATTTGAGTGAAGAACTGCCTGAGTTAATTACGAGTACTTTCATATCCGGTCACCATCCTTGTCATACTTGAAGAATCCTTCGCCTGTTTTCACGCCAAGACTGCCTGCACGCACCATTTTTTTCAAAATGATTGCCGGGCGGTATTTTAGCTCGCCATACTCGCGGAACATACGCTCCAGGGCGGCATTGACGGAATCCAGACCGAAGCGGTCAGCCATTTCCAGTGGTCCGTATTGGAACTGGTAACCAACACGCATAGCATCGTCGATATCTTCGGCAGAAGCTACGCCTTCTTCAAGCACATGCAGCGCTTCATTGATCAGCAGACAGATGATACGGCTCGTTACGAAACCAGGGGATTCATAGACCATGATTCCTCTTTTTTCCACTGTCTCTTCCACGAAGTTTTTGGTTTGGTCAAATGTTTGGTCGGAAGTGCGCAGACCGCGGATAATTTCAACGAGGTCGATTTTGGATACCGGATAAATAAAGTGAAGTCCGATGACGCGTTCCGGATATTTGGTGGAGCTGGCCAGCTCGGTCAAGCTGAGCGTGGATGTGTTACTCGCCAGGATAACGCTGCTGGAGCAGACCTGATCCAGCTGTGCAAACACTTCTTTTTTCGCTTCCGGATCTTCGCTGATCGTCTCGATAACGAGATCACAGGAACCGAGATCGGCAAAGTGGGTCACTTTTTGGATTTTGCCGAGAATAAGCTTTTTCTCCGCCTGGGTCAGTGCCCATTTTTCCATTTGCTTGTCCAGACTGGTCTCAATCATGCTCCATGCATTGTCCAGTTTTTCTGGAGTTTTCTCAACCAACAGCACCTCGATACCTTTTTTGGCCAGCATTTCTGCAATGCCCTGACCCATTGTACCGCCGCCGATAACGCCGACTTTTTTAAAATTCATGCTTTCTATTCCACCCTTCCAATATTCAGTACGGTATATAAGCTAAATATTCTAGCCGGATACCATCTGGCCCTTCACACTTTCATATTCTTCCCAAGCTCTATTTAAAGCAAAACAGAACGAGACAAACGATTGTTTTCGTCTATTTCAACCATGCCAAGCATAAGAAATGTAATGATGAAAAATGCCGGGCTTCTATATAATCTCCAACATCTAATAATACCGTAGCACAGGCAAAAAGTAAAAAAA
This sequence comes from Paenibacillus wulumuqiensis, assembly GCF_000971965.1. GTDB lineage: Bacteria > Bacillota > Bacilli > Paenibacillales > Paenibacillaceae > Saccharibacillus > Saccharibacillus wulumuqiensis. The sequence goes on along the minus strand of NZ_LAQP01000004.1, from coordinate 506,509 downwards.
AAGTACCAGCTTTTTGAATTAAGCTGGTACATTTGAACTTTTCTTGAATTGTTCGCGGAATTGCTCACCCGAGAGGATTTCTTCCTGTAATAAAATGTCAAGGGAGCTGTCGAAAATGTGGCGGCGTTCCTCCAGCAACTTGCGGGTACGCTCACCGAGTTCTTCCAGAATTGCATTGCTTTCTTTCATCAGCAGTTCTTTGGGAACCATGTTAATTGTAACGATACCGAGCTTGGTCAGACCGGCTTCAACCATATTTTGCACAATGTTCAGCGCCTGGTCGAAGTCACCTCTCGAACCTGTGCTGCGGCCTTCATAATACATTTCTTCGGCAGCTGCACCAGCGAGCGCGATCATGATCTGCTCTTCCAGGAAAGGCTTGGTGTACAGGTACTGTTCCTGCTGCGGATTGTGACGAACATAACCGAGTGCCTGACCGCGCGGGCTCAGAGCAACCTGACCGACGCTATTCGGACGGACAACCTCTGCCATAATGGCATGACCCAGTTCGTGAATGGCAACGCGCTGTTTCTCTTCTGCACTGGATTCGCGGTCTGTCTTCTCACCCATCATGACTTTATCAATCGCCATCGACATATGGCGCTGGCTGATCATTTCTTCATCCTGACGCATCGCATAGATAGCAGCTTCATTCATTACGCTCTCCAGCTGTGCACCGGAGAATCCGTAAGCTTCTTCAGCCAGTTTGTCCAGATTGGTTTCAGGACCCATTGGCTTGTTGGCAGCGTGCAGTTCCAAAATATGCTTGCGGCCTTTTTTGTCCGGCAGATCGACCTGGATATGACGGTCAAAACGACCCGGACGCAGCAGTGCACTGTCCAGCATTTCCTTACGGTTAGTAGCAGCGATAATCAGAATGCGTGGCGCTTCGTTGCTGTAGATACCATCCATCTCGGTCAGTAATTGGTTCAGCGTCTGATCATACTCACGCTGCTGTCCGCCTTCACGCTTGCCGCCGATTACATCAATCTCATCGATAAAGATAATCGCGCTTTGTTTATTTTCCTTGGCCGCACGGGTACGTGCATCCTTGAACAGATCGCGGATACGTCCTGCGCCGACACCAACATACATTTCCACAAATTCACTACCCGAAGCGCTGACGAAAACAGAGTTTGTATAATGTGCAGCCGCTTTGGCCATCAGGGTTTTACCGGTTCCCGGAGGGCCTGTCAGCAGGATACCCTTGAGCGGGCGGATACCGAATTTATTAATTTCATCATGACGTACAAGGAAATCGAGCGCTTCACGCAGTTCGCGCTTGGCGTTGTCTTGACCGCCGATTTGTTCAAAAGTCAGCTTGACCGGACCGTTCTTTTTGCGGTTGCGTTCCTGGCTGGCGCCGACAGCGAGTCCGCCGCGTGCCTGCATGAAGAACAGGATTCCACCGACTACAGCTACCAGCAGCAGCAGAGGCAATATATTATATCCAACGTATAACAGGAAAATGAGCAGGACAGGGACAAATCCGATAACAACTTCTTTGGTCCATTTAGGCATTAGGCATTTCCTCCTGTAGCTTGAGTGCTGCGCGGCAGAATAAGAAATTTGCTGGCTTTGCCGTTGCTGAGTGATACATAGACATTGAGGTCATCCATTTCTGCCTTAGCTTGAACACCATTGTTCAGCTTGGCGATTTCTTCAAGAGTCTTTGGTATTTCAGTATATTCACGGTTAGCCATTGCCTGGGATACAGGAAACATCGCATTCTCCCAGATCTGATTCAGCTTGTCATCCGAATGGTCAACCACTTCTAATTTAAGAGTGCGTGTGCCCAGAATATCAGTGCTTTGTTTGTGGATTTGCTGAACGAGAGCTCCCAAATCCGCTTCCGGTTTTAAATCGAGTTTCAAAGCAACTTCTTTCTGGTTAATAGTAACCTGAGCGGAGTTCACACCTGGATAAGACTGGACAATTTTCATAAGCGGGTTATGAAGGGTGAGCTGACGATACGTAAACCAACCCCCAAACAGTACGGCAATTGAAACGACCACGGTAATCATAACAGGCAGCGCCCGAAGTTTCATGCATGTCCTCCTCTGTGTATATACATGGTGCAGTTATTTTTCATATAACTTTATTTCGGCAGACAATGGCCTTTCGGTAACCCAAAAACGACAGGTTTTTTTGCAATTCCCAAAAATAATTTACACAAATTGTAGATAATTGAAGTATATCATACCCATTTTCTCCATTTTAAGGCAACTCTATGAACTTTTTTTACATAATAAATGATATTGTAAAATCCGAAATTGTACGTATGCTTCAATGCAAACGAACCTTTTCGGATTTTTTGTTATTTTGTCGAATATATGAACAGAAATCGTTGTTATAACGGTAACTTAGAACATTATCTAATGGTATTGTTAGTCTGCGCCTGGAAATAAATACGTTCTCTTTCCAGATATAATTTGATCTAATCATTAATTAAAAAAGCTTATTACTATACTACCGCTTTTCGATCACCTGCTGCAAGTTTACCCAAGCTTTCCCCGAAGAAAGCACTACCCATACCGCTACGCAGCAGAATATAGCCAAAGCTGCAGGAAACGGTGTACCAGTTCAAGCTATAAGGCATGAAAAGTAATTCATAAAATCCATAAAAAAAGCGACCGTACAGGAGTGGGTACTCCCTGCGGTCGCTTTTTCTATAATTACACATACAATTAGCTCTTGTACGCCCAGGCTGGATCATTCATGATCCGTCCCCTGCTCTTCGTCCACTATTCTAAGTACCGGTCAGGGTATTTGGCAGTTCCATCGGTCCACCCAGCTTGGTGCCGTCACGGAAATTGTAGAATATATAATAATAATGATCACCGGATTTGGCAAAAACCTGCCAGGCATATTTGCCGTTGTATGAACCCGGTATGGCACGAACGACTTCAGCGCCCGGCAGATCGCTTTGCACCAGCTGCTCGGCCTGCTGCACTTTCATCGTTCCGGCTATTTTCTCTACATGTACAGCATTGGCTCCCTGTACCGGAGTGCCATCTTTGTTAAACTTCACCCAGACCATGACTTCCTGCTGCTGATCGTTCTGTCCCTGCACGACCCAGTAGATCGATTTCTCATTCCAGACCGACTGATATGTCCGTGTCAGTGAAGTCAGATTCGCCTGCTTCTGGGCAATCTCCAGCGCTTCCTTTTCATGACTCCATGGCTTGGCCATAACATGCACATAGAACTGGTTCACGCACAGTACAATCAGACCTACTACCGTAATAATAATCGCTATCCACTTGCCACTTCCCAAATTTCGCAAGACACGCCATCCTTTCTGTTCAACTTCCGGTTAGCGTGTAAGCAAACCTTCAAAAGCAAGCTGTGCTTCGCGGCGGATTTTCTCTTCATCCAGCGTCAGCGATACGCCATCCTTGATCAGCTGCTTGCCATCTACCCAGACATGCAGTACGTCCTTGGCGCTCGCGGAATATACCGTATGAGAGATAAAGTCCGTAAACGGCAGGAAATGCGGCTGATCGATATTCAGGGAGGTAATGTCCGCTTTCATGCCTACCGCAAACACGCCTGTATTATCGAGGAATACGGATTTGGCACCATATTCGGTACCCATGCGCAGAGCTTCCAGCGCCGGTACTGCTGTAGGATCACCGGATACGCCTTTGTGAATAAGAGCGGCCAGACGCATTTCTTCGAACATATCCAGGTTGTTGTTGCTGGCTGGTCCATCGGTACCGAGAGATACGACTACACCTGCACGCAGCAGATCAGGCACACGGGCTACCCCGCTCGCCAGCTTCAGGTTGCTGCCCGGATTATGTGAAATGGTTGCTTTGTGGGCAGCCAGTGTCTGAATTTCTTCATCCGTCAGATGCACGGCATGTGCCAGCAGCGTCGGACGGGTAAATACACCGAGTTTCTCCAGATGGGCTACCGGACGCAGACCGTAGTCGCGTACGTTCTGCTCCACTTCGGCGATCGTCTCGGACATATGTGTATGCAGCGGCACATCGAGATCATGTGCAGCCTGCACGAATTTCTCAATAAATGCCGGCGGGCATGTATACGGCGCATGTGGAGACATCATTGTCGTGATGCGTCCGTTGGCTTGGCCGTGCCAGTCGCGTACGAACTGTACCGCCTGATTCAGCTTCTCGTTTTGTTCTTCTTCGGAGCACAGACCGATTACACCACGCATCAGTACCGCGCGCATTCCCGACTGTTCGACCACTTCGGCCACACGTTCGGAACGGTCATACATATCGAGGAAAGTAGTTGTACCGCCTTTGAGCATTTCCAGTACGGAGAGTGCTGTACCGGTATAGACATCATCGCTCGTAAATTTGGCTTCCATCGGCCACATTTTCTCCTGCAGCCACACTTGAAGAGCCAGATCGTCGCCATATCCGCGGAGCAGGGACATGGCCGCATGACCATGGCTGTTAACCAGACCCGGAATGAAGAACTGGTGCCTGCCATCTACGATGGTCATTCCTTCCTGGTCGGCAGGCTCCTCCTCGCCCAGATAGGTAATGATATCATTCTCGATGACCATATGGCCGTAGAGTACTGCTTTTTCTCCATGGGAAGCTGCAAATATCCCGTTTTTGATCATCCATTTACTCGGTGAATTGTTCATTCGTCTCTAATTCCTTTCCGTCTTCAAGGTAGTAGGCCAGACTGAGCAGATCGGTAGTAAAATCTGCCGTATGCACACGTACATGCGGTGGTGTCTTCAGAATAATCGGTGCAAAGTTCAAAATGGCCTCGATGCCTGCTTCGATCAGCTGATCGGCAACACGCTGGGCTTCGGTATTGGGAACGGTAATGATGCCGACCCGGATATGCTTGGCCTGAACGGTATCGGACAGCTCATCGATCGGCTGTACGGTCAGTGTGTTGATCTGTGTGCCTACCTTGGGCGTATACGAATCAAAGATCGCTACGATCTTCATCGTCTCCTGCAGATAGGCATTATAGTTGGAAAGCGCGTGTCCCAGATTACCCGCTCCGATCAGCGCTACATTGATTTGCTGATCCAGTTTGAGAATATGACGGATCTTCTCGATCAGATAGGATACGTCATACCCGATTCCCTTGCGACCAAAGTCACCGAAGTAGGCGAGATCCTTGCGGATCTGGGCCGGATTCAGGTCCAGCTTTTGCCCCAGTTCCTGCGAGGATACGGTCGGTACCTCGCGGGTATGAAGCTCATTCAGATATCTCAGGTAGACAGGTAATCTTCGCACGACCGCTTCTGATATTTTGTCGGATTTCATGCTTGCTCCCCCTCTTGATGTGCAGCATCCTTTTCGTTCTCACGATGGCTCAGCCACTGTGCAATACGAGGAACCATTTGCTCGGTAGGCATATGTTCCATTTTCGGACCGGGCAGCGAGTAGAGGAAATGCTTGCCGTAATACGACTCGATGACCCGGGTATCATAAATCAGCACAATACCGCGGTCATTCGCTGTCCGGACCAGTCTGCCAAAGCCCTGTTTGAACCGGATAACTGCCTGTGGTACAGATAATTTCATAAATGGATTTTTCTTTTCTTTTTTGAGCCGTTCGCTTTTGGCTTCTACCAGCGGATGGTTTGGCGGCTGGAAAGGCAGTCGCACAATTGCCAGACAGGTCAGTGCCTCTCCGGGAATATCGACACCTTCCCAGAAGCTGCTCGTCCCCAGCAGTACGCAGGCCGGATGCTCCTGGAAGCGGCGGGTCAGCTTGGTGCGGCTGCCTCCATCCACTCCCTGTCCGAAGACGGCAATATCACTCTGTGATAATTTCTCCTTCAGAGGCTCATACACCTGCTTGAGCATCCGGTAAGAAGTAAATAAGACGAGCATGCGTCCACGCGTAGCCTCGGCGGCATCCGCAAGTGATCGGGCCAGCATGCTGACAAAGTGCTCATCGCCCACGCTGCCTTTGACGCTCGGGAAATCCCTCGGGATCAATACGAGCGACTGCTCTCTATAGTTGAACGGCGATTCCAGCATGACGGTGTTCAGCTTGCCTTCCTGCTCGGCATCTTTCAGTCCCAGCTGCTCGATCATATACTGGAAGTTCTTGTCGATCGACAGCGTTGCCGATGTCAGCACAATACTTTTCTTTTTGTCAAAGAAATGCTCCTTGAGCTGCTGGCTCACGTCGACCGGAACGGCATACATCTGCAGCGACTTGCTGCGGTAGTTACCATTGGCTTCGTACCAGTATACCGTATCGTCGCTGTCCAGCTTGATAAAATGGCGAAGATCATCGCGTACGCCGGTCAGATCCTTGAACAGTCCGGACACATCCGTTACCAGTCCATCACTATCCAGAACCTCGTCCGATTCCTTGATCTTGCTCATCACCTGCTCACCCTTGCGGATAATCTGGCTGAGACCGATATGAATCCGGTTCTCCAGCTCGGTAATTTCGGCCCATTCGTCCGGTTTCTTTTGCGGAAGCAGGCGAAGCGTGAACTGTGCCGCTTCACCGGGAGCCGCATCACTGCGCTGCGGCAGCAGGGCGAACAGCAGCTCACTCAGCTTATCCCAGTCTTCCTTGACATCCGTCAATTCTGGATACAGATTATCGATTGCAATTGCCCATTCCATACCGCGTTCACTGCCCGAAGAGCCCAGCTGCTGACGCAGAATCGCCAGCTGGCCGGTCTTGCTGTCCTTGAACAGACGAAGCATCGGATGAACCAATGTGAAATATTTCATGTGCATGCCCAGATGCTTGCCGGCCACATCTTCCAGATGATGGGCTTCATCGATAACCAGATGTTCATAGGCAGGCAGCAGCTGGTGGCCAGCCTTGATATCGGTAAACAGCTTGGAATGATTGGTAATGACCACATCGGCTGCACCGGCTTCATGCTTGGCCCGGTGATAAAAGCACTGCCGGAACCATGGACAGGCGCGTCCAAGACAGGAATCCGTGTCGCTGGCGACCGTTTCCCAGAAATCGCCGCCTCGGTTCCCCATATTGAGCTCTTCATCGTCCCCGGTCTCGGTTGCTGTCAGCCAGACGATCATCTGTGCTGCGATCAGCACATCTTCCTTGGGACTCTGGAATTCCTTTGTATTTATTTTATGCTCAAATTTGCGCAGACACAAATAATGCTGTCGTCCCTTGAATACAGCAGCACGAAAAGCAAACGGAATGACCTGAGTGAGCAGCGGAACATCCCGTTCGCGCAGCTGTTCCTGCAAATTAATCGTATGCGTGCTGACCATGACTCTCTCGCTGTTTTTGACGCTATGGTAAATGGAAGGCAGTAGATAACCGAGCGATTTGCCGGTTCCCGTTCCTGCCTCGATCAGTAAATGCTTCTCATCCGTAAGCGCACGCACCACTTCATCAAACATATGATTCTGCGGCTCACGTTCTTCATAATCGGGCAGCAGCTTGCGCAGATTGTCCTTGACCTGCTCTAGGAACTCATCAAAGGAGACATCCGCAAGCGGCATGCCTTCGCGCGCTTCCTCGGCGGACGGGATATCCATCCAGTCGCCTACCTTGAGGGCCAGCTGACGATAAAAGCGATGCTCATCGAGATCCTGGGAAGGCTGCGCTTCACGCTGCATACGCACACCGTCAAAATACCAGCCCAGATCACTGTCCTGGTTATCAAACAGCTCGGATAGACGCTGCACGGTAATTAGCGGCAGACCATCCAGCTCTTCGATGCATTTGAGGAACACATAAGCTGTCGCCAATGCATCGCTGTCTGCCTGATGGGGACGATCATGCTCGAACCCCAATGAACTGCTGACCATGCTGAGCTGATAGCTCGGCAGATTCGGGAAAAAAATACGCAGGAAATCCATCGTATCCAGCACTCTGCCGGTAAATGGCAAATAACCGGTACGGTCCAGCGCACGCTGCAGAAATCCCAGGTCAAAGGCTACATTATGCCCGACCAGTACGGCATCTTCCAGCAGCGGTATCATCTCCAGCATGACGTCATCCAGTTCGGGAGCATCTGCCACATCTTCATTGCGAATACCGGTGAGTCCGGTAATAAACGGAGGAATCTTGCCTCCGGGTTTGACCATGGAGCTGTATACCTGTGTAATGGTTAAATCATGATCTATAACAGCAAGACCCACCTGAATGATATCATCCGAGGACTGGGTTCCTGTTGTCTCAAAATCCAGTACGGCAAATTTCATGGATGTCTAAATCCTTTCCTTGCAGTCGTCACACCTGATGTCAAAATGTTCACCTATCAGCATACCAGAACGAGGCGGTTTTGAAAACGTGGCGAGGTGACGGGAACTGCCGCATCCTGCATACAGCCTGTACGGCTGCACGGCAATCTCTCTCCCGGCCGCCCGGGTTATCCTTTATATACATAAAAAAGGTGATACATGACGTGTTTGACAGGCACGCGGTATCACCTTGCTTAGGCGTTATGTTTCTTTTATTATACATGATTTCGCCGGGTTCGCCTACGCATATTATCCATTTCACCGGCTTCCACCGGTAATTATCATGGTTCCGGTTTCTTTTCCGGAAATCCAGAGTGGGTGAAAAAACCTGCCGGCAATCCTACCGGCAGGCTGTTGTTCATTTTGGAACATATGCTCATCGCTGACATCGCTCCGCTGCCTCGCAGTAAAAGACCTTTGGGCCAGCTGCAGGCTCAGCTCATGAGCCGTTTTGTATCTTTCCCATTACATAATGGTTGCGTGAACTTCCTTGTGCGCTTCCATGACCGGCTTGTTTTGTTCATCCACAAAGACAACGGTTGGGCGATGTGTCTGCAGCTCTTCACTGCTCATCATCGCATACGAAATAATGATTACGGTATCGCCAGGCTGTACGAGACGTGCGGCTGCACCATTCAGGCAGACAACGCCGCTGCCGCGCGGGCCGGTAATGACGTATGTTTCCAGACGGGCACCATTGTTGTTGTTGACGATCTGTACTTTTTCATTTTCAAGCAGATCCGCCGCTTCCATCAGATCTTCGTCGATCGTAATGCTGCCGACATAGTTCAGATTGGCCTCTGTAACTGTGGCACGGTGGATTTTGGATTTCATCATTGTTCTATACATGAAGGGACACACCTTTCGTTTCCATGATTACGTTGTCAATCAGACGGGTTGGGCCAAATTTAACAGCCAGCGCCATGATCACTTCCTGGTTCAGTTCATGCAGTACCATATTGTCAGCCAGCACTTCCAGCTGCGGGAAAGACAGAATCTCCGCATAATCGATTACCGCTATCGGAGAAGTGCCAATCTCGCGGCGCAGCAGTTCGCGTACCTGACCGGCTGTCATTGTATCATTCTCCGCAATCTGCTCACGTGCCAGACGCAGGGAACGGGATAATACGAGCGCCTGCGCGCGTTCTTCCCTGGAAAGGTAGACATTGCGCGAGCTGAGTGCCAGTCCATCTTCTTCGCGAATAATCGGACAAGGAACAATCTCGATATCCATGTTCAGATCATTCACCATCTGGGTAATGACCGCGACCTGCTGGGCGTCTTTGGCTCCGAAAAAGGCATGGTCCGGTTTGACGATATTGAACAGCTTGGTCACCACGGTCGATACGCCGTCAAAGTGACCGGGACGAGATGCCCCGCACAGTGTATCGGTCAGCTCCGCTACAGTGACATGCGTCTTGGTCGGTGATGGATACATCACCTCTACGGTCGGCAGGAAGACGATATCCACGCCTTCCGCTTCAGCCAGCGCCAGATCGCGCTGTTCGTCACGTGGATAACGCTCGAAATCTTCATTCGGTCCAAACTGGATCGGATTGACGAAAATGCTGATGACCACAATATCGCTGGTCTGTTTGGCTTTGCGCATCAGGCTGGCATGACCTTCATGCAGGAATCCCATGGTAGGCACCAGACCGACGGTTGCTTCATGGTCATTCTGAGAGCGCTGCTTGCGGAGGTTTTTCACTTCCTGACGAATCTCTGCGATGCTGTGTAGTACCTTCACGCCTGTTCCTCTCCTTTCCGTTTGGCTCCATATAAGGAATCGAGTGCTTCCTGATCCGGATTAAAAGCATGCTGCTCCGCCGGGAAAGCACGGGTTTTGACTTCATTTACATACTCTTCGAGAGCCGTGCGGATCGTAGCTCCGATATCGGCATACGTTTTGACAAAACGCTTCTCGCGGTAGGACGATGTGTATTTGACCACATCATGGAATACGAGCACCTGACCATCACAACCGCGGCCTGCTCCAATACCGATCGTCGGGATGGACAGCTGGCCGGTAATCATTGCTGCCGTATCTTCGGTGACCAGCTCCAGTACGACGCCAAATGCACCTGCGGCTTCCAGCGCCCGTGCATCATTCAGCAGACGCTGGGCATCCTGCTCATCTTTGCCCTGTACACGGTATCCGCCAATCTGATGCACCGATTGCGGTGTCAGACCAATATGAGCCAGCACCGGTACACCAGCACGCGTGATAGCTGCTACGGTATCCGCGATTTCTGCTCCGCCTTCCAGTTTCACAGCGTGAGCATGTCCTTCCTGCATAATGCGCTTCACGCTGCGCAGGGTCTCATCTATACTTCCGTGATATGTCATGAACGGCAGATCCGCCACGATAAAGGTAGACTGTGCTCCCCTTGCAACCGCACGGGAATGGTAGACGATATCATCCACCGTTACCGGGATGGTGGAATCATATCCCAGCACTACATTTCCCAGTGAATCTCCGATCAGCAGCATCTCTACGCCGGCTTCTTCAGCCAGCTGTGCTGTCGGATAATCATAGGCGGTCACCATCGTAATCGGATCGCCTTCCTTTTTCATTTTTTTCATTTTTACAATATTCAGCGGCGTTTTGGCTGCCATGTGACATCAAGCTCCTTCTAATCAATATAGTATTTGGACAAAATAAAAAACCTTTTAGTTGATCACTAAAAAGGTCCTGAGTCCAAAAAAGAGTCACTTTGCGATCGTCTCTCCTGTCTCGGTCCATTTCATGGCTCAGAGCAGAATTGAAGTTAGCCAACACCTCGCTTCGTATGGGTATCCCGCAGGATACATATAGTAGGGCAGAATACAGATCAGCCGGAAAAATAGATCCCGGACGGTACAGAGCTGCTGCCTATAGGCTGCCGGACATAATTGTCCACACGGCCAAATCGCTCGGCACGACTCCATATCCTCTGACGGTGCTCGCCTGCCAGCTTACACCAAGTTAACATCATAAAGTACGGTTCGGTCATGCCGATACCGTCTTCCCTGCTAGTATACCAGAGTCGTTCCACAATTTCACTATTTAAAGTTAATTACATTTTATTACTTACCTACCGGGGATATAGATTCCAAATACTGATATATCCCCTTGCATTCTGCTCAGTCCTCCAGTGCTTTTACCGGTACCTTTATTGCCTCTAGCGCCTGAGTGTTTTTGGTGCTTGAAGACTTTCAGCGCCACTGGTATTTGGGTGCTTTTATAATGTTGGAGTGCTTTTGGTAGCTCTGATGCCTCTGCTTGCCCGGTTAGAGATTAATTTCACCCGAGTATACCGGCAAAATAGTACCATCCTCCTGCTGAAGCAGCAGTTCACCGTTGCTTCCAAGCCCTGTCGCTGTTCCGTTTATCACGCCCTGCGGAGTATGAACGGTCAAATGCTGACCCATGGAGAAAGCCAGCGCTTCCCACAACGCAGCAATCGCCGCAAATCCCTGCTCGCTGTACAGCCGGTACATCGCTTCCAGTTCCTGTACGACCGCTGCCACTACCACGGTACGATCCAGCGGCTCGCCGCCGCTTTCCATACGCAGCGATGTGGCAATAGACTGCAGTTCTTCCGGCAGGTCTTCGGTCGCCAGATTGACGTCGATGCCGATTCCGGCAATCGCGTGACGCACATACCCATCCTCGGCAGCGGATTCAACGAGAATGCCGCATACTTTGCGCCCGTCGATCAGCAGATCATTCGGCCATTTGATACCGATATTCAGGCTGCTGACACTGCGCAGTGCCCGGCAGACGGCGACTGCCGCCAGCAGGGTCAGCTGCGGGGTATACTGCAGCGGCTGCACCGGACGCATAATCAGGCTCATCCAGATGCCGCGGCCCGGAGGGGAATGCCAGTGGCGTCCCTGTCTGCCGCGCCCCTTGGTCTGCTCTTCCGCAATGACCAGTGTCCCCTCAGGTGCGCCCTGTTCGGCCAATGTACGGGCGATATCCTGTGTGGAACCGATCGACGGGAATAAGTGCAAGGGCTCTCCCCATGAGGTCACTTCGCCCAGACGCATACGCAGGGAGACTTCATCGAACCGATCCGGATAACGGGTGATCCGGTAGCCTTTGCGGGTGACCGATTCGAACTCGTATCCCTGCTCCTTGAGTCGGTTAATGCCTTTCCATACGGCGGTTCGGCTGACGGCCATCCGGCGGCTGATCTCTTCTCCGGATATATATTCACCTGGACGCTCGGTCAGGAGCGCCAGCAGTTGTTCATCACGCATCAGTCTTCCCTCTCTTCGTACCGCTGACGGGCATATTCCAGAATCGCTTCCCTTTCATTATCCAGCTGACCGGTAGCCGCTGCCAGCAGAATACTGTTCATCAATTTACCCAGCCATGGCCCCCCCTTGGCCTGCAGGGCTGCGAGTATCTCCTGTCCATTGATCTGTACATCCCCAAGGCCGAATATGCTCATTCCATCCAGCCACTCCTGGGCATGCTGCGCGGCAACCGCAAGCTGCCGCTGTTCCTGTTCCGGCAGAACCGGATAGAGCTGCCGCCACTGCAGGGCTGCCTCGCATCCATAATCGATAACTGCGGAGACATAGATCTCGTACAGAGATTCCCCGGCTGCGGAAGCAGTAAGCAGTCGATCATTCATACGCAGCAGACGGGATACCTGATCCATAAAGGCATTGGAAAAGGTCCATTCCTTCATATAAGGCTTCATACGGTCACTATCCAGTCCCAGCGCCATGATCATAAGCGTCCATCGCAATGCGGCAGGCGAAGCTGGCACATCCGCCAACCGGTTCAGCAGCTCCGGCTGCTTCGGCGGGCAGGGCACCTGTATTTTCATGTATGGTACCAGTTCACTCTCCTGCAGCAGCCGGATACCTTTGAACGGGTGAGGACCGGCGATCATTTTCTCCATTTCGACCCGGATACGCTCGGCTGCAATATAGCTGATCAGCGAGCGGCGGTGCAGCAGTGCCTGCCAGGTCGCCTTTTCAATCGTAAAATCAAATACCGCCGAGAAACGGATACCGCGCAGCATACGCAGCGCATCTTCCTCAAACCGCTCCTCCGGGTCACCGACGCAGCGGATTATGCCCTGCTCCAGATCTTCCCTGCCATGGAACGGATCGACATAGCTGCCGTCGATGCCGCGGGCGATTGCATTCATCGTAAAATCCCGGCGCCGCAGGTCTTCATACAGATCGCTGACAAACTGCACCTGCTCCGGACGCCGGTGATCGGTATAATCACTCTCCGTGCGGTATGTAGTCACTTCGAAATGCTCACCATTCATAATGACAGTGATCGTTCCATGAGCGATTCCCGTGGGAATGGTATGTTCAAATAAAGCCATTACCTGCTCGGGTGTGGCATTGGTCGCTATATCCATATCATTTACCGGACGGCCCATCAGCTCATCCCGGACACAGCCACCGACAAAATAACCTTCATATCCCTGTTCAACCAGATGGCGGAGCAGAGATATACCCTGCTCCGCCATCTGTGGATCAATCCATTTCCAATCCATTGCTTATTCCTCTCAACCCTGTACCGCAGAAGTATGGGACATCTCGCGGCCCAGTACGCGGTAATAGATTTGTTCGTATTTATTTAACATCGCTTCATTGCTGAATTCCGTCTGGGCCCGCTGGATACATTGTTCACGTACCCGCTGCATCAGCAGGGGATCACGCAGCAGCTGCAGTGCATAGCCTGCCATCGCTTCCGTATCCCCGATCTGTGCCAGATAGCCGGTCTCTCCATGAACGACCAGCTCGGGAATGCCGCCGGCCTGTGATCCGATCGTCGGTACGCCGCAGGCCATCGCTTCCAGCGCCACCAGGCCAAAGCTTTCCTTTTCGGAAGGCAGCATGAGAATGTCGGCCAGCGAGATTACCTGCGGAATATCGTCCTGCTTGCCAAGGAAATGTACACGATCCGTCAACCCCAGTTCCTGAATCTGCCACTGGATCTTCGGCAGATCCGGGCCTTCGCCGACAAACAGCAGCCGTGAAGGAATCTCGGCATTGATTCTGGCAAAGGTATCGACTACATCGCTGACACGCTTGACCGGACGGAAGTTGGAGATATGCATAATGATCCGGTCATCCCCAAATCCGAAATCTTCGCATAGCTGGGCCGTTTCCCGCGGATAATATACCCGTTTGTCCACAAAATTGTACGTGAGATCAATATCACGCGTTATATCGAGCAGCTCATGCGTCTCCCGGATCAGATCCTTGGAGACGGCTGTCACTGCATCACTTTCGTTGATCGCCAGACGAATCAGGTCCTTGAGCGATTCGTCCTGAGCCAGCACGGTAATGTCTGTCCCGTGCAGTGTGGTTACCACTTTGAGATGGTCACCGATCATCTGTTTGGCCAGAAAGGCACACACTGCATGTGGTACCGCATAATGCACATGCAGCACATCCAGCTGCTGCATTTTGGCCACCTGGGCCATTTTATTCGCCAGTGTCAGATCATATGGTGGATACTTGAATACATAATAGTCGTTAACCTCGACTTCATGATAGAAAATATTTTTGTGAAACGTTCCCAGACGAAAAGGGACACTATGCGAAATAAAATGCACTTCATGCCCTTTTTCGGCAAGCAGCTTGCCAAGTTCGGTCGCCACGACGCCGGAACCGCCAAGTGACGGATAACAAGTGATGCCAATTTTCAGCATCTTGTCCATAAGGGCAGTCTCCCTTCCTCTAATCATCCATTAATGTATATCTGTATGTTTATATGAAAATATATCTTTTATATACCCTGTTTCCGTCCAAATACCAATCACTGCAAGCTCCCTGTACTTTGCACAGCAACAGCCTACAGCAGCCGTTCGGCTACGTACGGAGTGCGGGTAACAAACCCTTCCGCATACGGAACCATACTGCGCTGTCCGGCCAGTGAATCACGGTAGCGAACACGCTCGACATAGCCCTGATTCAGCGGCGTCGCGACGGTATCGCTGTCGCTGCCAAGACCGCCGAACTGCGAAGCATAGCAGGACAGCGTCTGTATTTTGCGTTCGTAATGTTCGCTTACATCAATCATCAGATTGGCCGGGCCCGGATCATTGATAAAGTAATAATACGTCTGCTGCACGGTAACCGGCGGCAGCTCCGGCATATAGCGTCGCAGCTTGGCATTGAATACCGCTTCTTCCACCAGCTTGCTGCATACCATATGATCGGGATGGCGGTCTTCCCAGTAAGGGGCAAACACAATTTTCGGCGCACAGCGGCGAATCTCCGCTGTAATGGCATCCAGCTGTTCCCGCGAGCGTTCCAGACCGCGATCCGGCAGCCTCAGATTATTGCGATAGGCAAGGCCCATCACTTCCGCAGCCGCAGCCGCCTCCTGCTTGCGCAGCTCGACCGTACCGTTGGAAGACATTTCCGCTTCGGTTAGTTCGCAGATGCCTACCCGCAGACCCGCTGCGGTATGCTTGATAATCGTTCCGGCCATCCCGATCTCCGCGTCATCCGCATGAGCGCCGAAGATCAGAATGTCCAGCGACTCAATCATTTCATATCCTCCACCGGTTTGTACTTGTCCGGCAGCTCACGCCAGGCGAAATCTCCACGATCCAGCGCTTTAACCAGAATCTCGGCAGTCGCAATATTGGTCGCTACCGGAATACCCTGCACGTCGCAGATACGCAGCAGTGCCGTAATATCGGGTTCATGCGGCTGCGCCATCAATGGATCACGCAGGAAAATGATCAGATCCAGCTGGTTCTGGGCAACGAGTGCACCGATCTGCTGGTCACCGCCCAGCGGACCAGACATAAAGCGGTGAATTTTTAGTTCCGTCTGTTCCATGATCCGCAGTCCGGTTGTACCGGTGGAATACAACTGGTGGCCCTGGAATACATGCTCATAGGCCGTTACAAAGTTAACCATTTCATCCTTTTTACGATCATGCGCGATAAAAGCAATCTGAAACACAGACATCTCTCCCATCATTTATCTATTTATCGGTATATTCACTAACTGTTCAGCGACCCCTACGAGATACACAGGCAGATCACTGGAAGATTTACTTTCCGCTTAGTCGACGAATCGTTCAAACCCGTATACCATACCGGTATATTCCATAACCTTTTGTACCCCAATTTTCACGCCTGGCATATAACCTGCGCGCTCATAGGAATCATGACGAATTTTGAGTGACTGGCCAAAGCTGCCAAAGATCACTTCCTGCTGGGCAAATACTCCGGGCAGACGTACGCTGTGAATGCGGAATCCATCGTACTCTCCACCACGTGAGCCGGCAATGGTTTCCTTTTCGTTCGGATTGCCCTGCTTCATGGATTCACGCACTTCGGAGATCATCTCCGCTGTCTTTACCGCGGTTCCTGAAGGCGCATCCAGCTTCTGGTCACCGTGATACTCGATAATCTCCAGATGCGGGAAATGCTTGGCTGCCAGCGCCGAGAAGCGCATCAGCAAAATAGCGCCAATAGAGAAGTTCGGAGCGATCAAGCCGCCAATGCCGGCCTGCTCACATTTGGTGTTCAATTCTTCAATCTGCTCGGGTGTATAGCCGGTCGTTCCCATCACGGGACGCACACCTGCTGCAATCGCCAGATTGGCATGTTCATAGGCAAATTCAGGGTTTGTAAAATCGACCAGCACATCCGCCTGCACGGCAGAGAGTGCTTCCTGCAGATCAGCTGTCACCAGCACACCCGCTGTTCCCATTCCTACCATTTCTCCGGCATCCTTGCCTGCATCGGAGCGTCCGACAGCAGCTGCGAGTTCCAACTCCTGATCGCCAAGCGCCAGCTTTACAACTTCCTTGCCCATACGCCCTCCGGCGCCGGCTACAATTACACGAATCGGTTTGTCCATGACTAATCTCCTTTACCGCTGCTATTCATTATCATTATATAGATACTTATTATAAGTGTGTATCCGTCAAATGAGCCAGTACTTTATCATTCGGCTGCATTTACTGACTGTCTCCGTCCGATTTCGCATCAATGCGTGTCCAGCGGTCTTTGTCCCGGGTATTAAATTTATGCATTACTTTATCATGAGCCTCCGCCAGATCAATCCCGAGCGAATTGGCAAAACAAATCGTAATAAACAGGATATCGCCAAGTTCCAGTTCGATCGAATTATCGTCTTCGTCGCTTTTTTTGGGCTTCTCGCCAAAGGAATGGTTTACTTCACGCGCCAGTTCACCGACTTCCTCCGACATTCGCGCCAACATGGCCAGCGGGGAAAAGTATCCTTCCTTGAACTGAGAAATGTAGGCGTCTACCTCTCTTTGCATTTCCGCAAGTGATTTTTCTGTCATTTCAATCCCTCCGTAAATTCCAGATAAATAGTATAAAAATTACAAATGGTGTATAGGTATGTATACGCTCCGGAAAGCCGCCAATACTGCCTATTGCCGAATTCATGACTCCCCCATATAGTTAAGAATGGGCCGGGCTGCAACCGGGATTTGATATCATTCTGTATGTACCATTCTGCGATATGGTGTCAATTGAATATGTCATTACCATGTTATCCTAAAGCGATTTTGAAAACAAATCCTTTTTACTGTACCTATTTCCCTTTATCCTTGACTATTCCAATGGAGGTATTCACATCATGGTACAACAATTTTGGCGGCAATTCAGGGTTATTTTGCCGATTCTGTTCGGTGCGGGCGTCTACGCCTTTGGTTTGTTGTATTTTATTATTCCGAATAAACTTATGGAAGGCGGCGTTACCGGAATTACCATTTTGCTGAATTATTCCTTTGGCATCTCGCCTTCGCTGTCCACATTAATCATTAATATTCCACTGTTTCTGATCGGACTCAAAATGCTCGGTCGGCGAAAGATGATTTACACCGGGGTAGGAATCGCTGCGCTGACCTTTTTCCTGTGGCTGTTCGAGCGGCTGATCGATATGGGCTGGATTGTGCCATTCCAGACGCAGCATGATTATATTCTGGCTGTATTGTACGCAGGCGTAACGCTGGGAATTGGGCTGGGGATCGTATTCCGGTTCGGCGGGACGACGGGTGGCTCGGATATTATCGCGACAATTCTGAACCGGGCATTCGGCTGGAGTATCGGCCAGATTATGCTGGTGCTGGACATTATCATTATTGGCGGTTCCCTGTTCTTTATTTCCAAGGAGCTGGTGCTGTACACGCTGGTAACGGTATTTATTGCCACCAAGATTATTGACTTTATCCAAGAAGGCGCTTATTCCGGCAAAGCATTTACGATCATCAGCGATCATGCCGGGGAGATTGCCGAGATTATTATGAAAGAAATGGATCGCGGCGTGACGCTGATCCCTGCGATTGGCGCCTATTCCAAGCAGGCCAAGGAAGTCGCCTACTGCGTCGTCTCCCGTCAGGAGATCCGGCGGGTACATACAATTGTGAAATCGGTGGACCCGCGGGCATTTGTGATTATTAATGAAGTGAATGATGTGCATGGGGAAGGGTTCCGGGAAGAGCTGCATCACTGAGACGAGTTAAATATCTGGACGTATGGAGCGGCAATATATAGGGTATTTATCCAGAATCGGGGTCATACAGTGCCAATATGTATATTAGCACTGGGAAACATATCAATGAAACCCGAAAAACATTCGCTAAGGATAGGTGAATTCTTTATATGACAAAAGCACTGAACGAATTGTTCAGTGCTTTTTCTGCTGCTGGATATGACTGTTACTCTGTAGTTTGCCTGTCTATTTTCAGCTTGTACTTTTCCTGCTTTTCCTTTTTGTTGATTGTGTTTTTGGTTTCCTGTATTTTAATCTTCCAATTGGTATTTCCATACCAACGCTTGGTCGTTGTGCGAATGAGTGTAAGCTTTTCAGGTACTCTATCCAATCCGAATATACGGAGTTCATAGCCCATATCATCATCTTTACTCTTGAACTGATCCAGCTCGATACCGGCACTATTTTTATCAGAGGTTGATTTATAGCTGCCTTTTCCATCTACTTTATATGTGTTTCCATATTCATCTATCGCTGTATATTCATAACTATCCATACCGTTCTTGACCTTACCGATTACAGGCAAGCTTCCCTCCAACGATTTGGATAGGTCATCTCCTTCATGATTGACTTCATATTTCCCCAACTTTAGCTGATCTCCCATAGAATCGAAAGACAAGGGATAATTGACATGAGCCGGGTCAAATGTCAGAGCATGTCCATCACGTTCTTTTACCAGATACCCGTCTAATACCAAATAATAGGGTTGATCGACAGGCAAATCACTGAATGTATAGCTCCAGTGCATTTCTCCAGTCTTTTCACCTGCAATATGCTGAGAAGTTAATACATTCGGATTAGGATCAGCAGAACTTACATTTACAATATGATTCCCCGACCTATCCTCAATATGGAATCGGATTTCCTGCTCTTTCCACAGTTCTCCTGGAGAGCGCTCCAGTGCTTTTTTAGATAATTGAGTATCCAATTCCAGCCGTACTCCCTGAACCATACGTGTAATACGTTTTAAGCTTATGCTCATTCCATCAGGCGACGTATAGTTTCCTATGATCGGAATGATTCTGGTCTGTTTGTTTGCTTTATCTAAGTCAATCGTAAATTGGAATTTCCAGTTCCCTTGTATGATGTTATGGGTATATGCTTCTTTCAAGCTGGTAATATTCGCTTCTATCGTAATATTCTTTGTCTGAAGGGGTTCGTCAAATACAGCCCACATATAATAAAAGTCGGTGGTTCCGCCAATATCGTACATGGTTCCCACCGTTTTCCCTTTATCATCTTTAATCACAATAGCTTCATAATTCAAAAACAAATTGGAATTCATTCTTCCATCGGGGCCATAAATTTCAAGTGCCATGATCGCACGGGTTGGATCGGCAACGGCTTCATCAACCTTTATCGTATAGCCATTATTTTTCATTTCAATATTAGGATGTTGAACAAGCCCAAGTTCCTGTGCATGTAACAGCCCGCTATCCGGTGCATTCTTTTGACTGAACAGGGAACGTACAATATCCGCAAAAACGGGCATCTTGTACCAGGTAATACCGGCAATCAGGCCAGCAACCACAACCACACTAATAGCCCATTTTGGAAATATGTATGTATTGGTATTGGAGTATTTTGCAGACTGATTGGAATCTTTGATATCAGCATTATCCGGCAGACCAGCGAGTGTCTGATCAATACGCTGCCGAATCACTTCAGGCATTTCCAGAGCGCTCTGCTTGGCTTTTTCTCTCAGCTGACGATCCAGTGGATCATTCATAGCGTACTCTCCCTTCCGTCTCTGGTTCCAGCTTGGCTGCAAGTACTGCGCGGGCGCGATACAAGCGGGACTTGACCGTACCGGCAGAGATGTCCAGCAGTTCTGCAATATCCCGTACTGGCATATCTTCAAAGTAGTACAGGATCACGACGGTGCGCAGCTCATGCTCCAATTGATCCACAACCTCCAGCAGATCTATCCGTTTATAATGATTATGTACATCGGTAATGCTAATCTCTTCCCCGGTGACCATCATCCGCTGCTGTCTGCGCAAAATGGTATAACACTCATTGATCAGAATGCGGTAGATCCAGGATTTGAAAGCTCCGGGCCTTCGCAGCTGAGAGAGTGACATATATGCTTTTACAATGGTCTCCTGTATGGCATCCGCACAATCGTCCTCACTGCCAAGCATGGAGCGGGCGAGCCGGTACAGATTCATCTCCAGATCATGAATCAACCGGATAAATGCTTCCTTGCTGCCTCCCTGTGCCAGTCTTACTTCTTCAGTCAGATTCACACCATTCATTCCTCCCTCTGTACTCTTTCTTTATATAAGATGCAGCAGAAGGTCATCCGGTTCACTGAATTTATATTTTTATTCCATCCAGCCGGAATCGTGTCATACCAACCAGCGAATATTCAGTCAAAATAAAAAACCGCCTTGCACAGGCGGCTTTAAGCGGATTTTTGAAAACTGGATTGTCAGTGAACATCCGACTTCATCGTAATGATGACCTTGCCCAGCATACGACCTTCACCGAAATACCGTAATGCTTGGGCTCCCTCTTGTAATGAATACTTCCGATCGATCACAGGTGTAATCCGGCCTGTCTCCACCAGCGACTTCCAGACAAGCTGATCATCATGATTCGGTTTATGAATCAGCAGCTTTACTTTCTTTTTCTCCAACCAGCCGATCCATGGAGATGCCGCAAGCGCTTCAAGAATCCGGAATGTAGTCCCCCCGATAATCACGTATGTACCGCCGGGTCGGAGTGCTTTTTTGATATCAAAAATCGAACGATTCCCGATTACATCGAGGATGACATCATACTGCTGACCATTTCCAGTGAAATCGCTGCGTGTATAATCGAGCACATGATCCGCTCCGAGCCTGCTCAGCAGATCCAGCTTTTCCATGCTGTCCACGCCGGTCACTTCAGCTCCGAGCCATTTGGCATATTGAATACCGAATGTACCCACACCGCCGCCTGCACCATTGATCAGTACATGATGATCTTTGGCAAGCTTTCCTTGATCACGCAATCCCTGCAGAGCCAGCACAGCCGCTTGTGGAATAGCCGCTGCCTGCTCAAATTCAAGATCCTCTGGCATCAATGTCAACGCGTCTTCATGGGCACATACATACTCCGCAAATCCGCCCCACCCGCACCCGGAAATGTCGCCAAACACTCTATCTCCCTGTTGGAACTTGCTTACAGCAGCACCTACCGAGATAACTTGTCCTGCCACATCGGCGCCCAGTATACGGTAACGCGGCTTGTAGGGCCGACCAATCCGATTGGCAAATGGCTTGCCGCGCAGGAGGTCCCAATCCCAGGAATTCACTGATGCAGCATACACTCTGATCAGTATTTCATGATCGCGTGCCTGAGGAATTTCCATTTCTTCCACATAAAGAACATCGGACATGCCATAGGTATCGTACACCAGAGCCATCATTTTGCCGGTTGCCGCTTCCATTTGAAGACCTCCATCCGATTCCGCATGAGTGTGCAGGGCCAGAATTCTTCCTTACGATCAGCTAGAGCCGTTTGCGTTCACGGCGAGCCTGCCATAGAGCAAGACCTCCAACCAGTGCAGATAGTACCGTCAATGTTACTGTGAAATTCCGTACCTGATTCAGCCGTTTGACCAGTTCTTCCGTCAGCCACGGATAAATGCCCTGACTGTAATCCATATAATCGTTGAGCAATGTCCAGCCGAGCGCAATAATCAATGATTTCCAGCCGAACAGGAAAAAGCGGACAAACAGCAGCGATTCGATCGCCATCGCCAGATGGGAAAAGGTCAACATCCAGTCTTCCCACACCAGTGTATCGCCCAGCGCCTGCCCCCAGAATATCATGACAACCGCCCAGACGCCATACTTGACCGACGTAACGACGGCTAGTGCTTCAAAAAGCTTGCGCACGATCTGCAGCCATTCACTGCGCGGCGGAAACATCAGAAAGACCAGTGCAATACTGAAAAACAGGCTCGCTGTCGGGCTGT
The DNA here is from genome assembly GCF_000971965.1 of Paenibacillus wulumuqiensis. Classification (GTDB taxonomy): domain Bacteria; phylum Bacillota; class Bacilli; order Paenibacillales; family Paenibacillaceae; genus Saccharibacillus; species Saccharibacillus wulumuqiensis. The sequence goes on along the minus strand of NZ_LAQP01000004.1, from coordinate 483,836 downwards.
CCGGAACAAATATAACCATCCAGGATGGCCAGCGTTCCAGTGTATATTCCATCTGTGCACCATACCATATGTATCCGTAAATCGTCCCCAGCGCATTGCAGATGAGCAGCAGCCACAACAGCCGGCGATCCGTCAGGAACATTCTGCTCCATAAATAAGAAATCGGCATTTCCATTCTCCTTTATCTCTATCCAGCCGAAGGCATGGCATCGTATTGCCGAATACCGCCCATTCCGGACATAATCTCTACTAGTTTAAAAGTAAGTATGCTAACAAGCAAGCGCTATTCTGCCTTTTCCCTTTCAAGTCAGCCGTCAGGAGTACATACGATCAAAAAATGGCATCAAAAAAGTCTGCCACAGATCACGGCAGACTTTTATAGGATAAAATGATAAATACATATCGTCTTAGTGAGATAATGATTTACGTTCATAATGCTCCACTTCTGGCAGTTCGACTTCAATAGCCGGCGCTAATGAACGCAATTCATTAGTCCACTTCTGAAAAGATTCTTCATCTCTGTCGGCAAGCGCCCGATCAATAAGTGTGTTCAGTTCCTCAATCCGATGTTCGCGAAGTACTTGGTCCCATACCATCTCAGCTGCCAAACCCAACATGACCTCATAGGTTACTTTCATCTTGTACATAGGGCGCACCTCCATAATGCTATTCATGGATTCCTGAACTCTCTTCCTTTATCCACATAGCTCTGTGTAGTCCTGGCCATTCGCTGCAGATCAGCTTCGGTTAGTTCGCGGATTACACGTGCCGGTGAACCGAGTGCAAGAGTATAAGGTGGAATTTTGTTATTCTCTGTGACAATTGAACCTGCACCAATTAACGAATATTCACCAACCTCTACTCCGTTCAGCAAAATGGCACCCATTCCGATCAAGGAGCCTTGACCGATCCGGCAGCCGTGAACAATAGCAGAGTGTCCGACGGAAACATCATTTTCAATAATTAAGGGGTGAATCTCATGTACATGTCCTACAGCCAGATCTTGTACATTACATCGGTCACCAATGATTACCGGAGCGAGATCTCCGCGCAGTACGGTATTAAACCATACGCTACTGTCCTCGCCCAGCTTCACGTCTCCGATCAGCTTGGCACCCTCAGCGATGAATGTATTTTTGTGTACAATCGGCCATTGATTGTGGTAGGGCAATAACATGTTATCCGCTCCTTATCTGGATTTTAACCAAAAGATGTGTAAGCGCATCAGCAATTTCACAAAAAAAGTGATAAAAAATAATGACAATGCTGTAAACTTTATGCTGGAGCCTCTTATCTCCGACTCTTTTCTCCTATCGGTATACCTCAATATAGACCAATGAGCACGCGTGACGGTTCTCCAACCAGCCTCAATCGTGACCATGCTTCCATTTGCGTCCATATATCACATCATACCTCATTACTGAAGATGATCCGTATTATTATACAGCAAAGCCTTCCATTCTTGGGCTTCCCGTTCCAGAACAGTCAGTGACAAATTGCCGATTCGCTCTCTATGCTGCTCTTGCAGCAGCAAAGTGAACAGATGCGAGAGGAAACCGCCATGACTAACGACAAGAATATTATGGTTGGGGAACTGTTCCCAGGTGGAATTGAGAAAGCTCATTCCGCGTTCCTGAAGCAGCTCGACCTTTTCCTGCCCCAGCTCCAGCGTCTCCCAATCTGTACCCCACTTGGCTTCACGTTCGGTCCAGGTTAATCCTTCCACCTGACCGAAGCCTCTTTCCTTGAGGCGCTCATCCGGTTCCAGAAGTGGGATGTCCAGCCGCTGTGCGATAATCTGCGCGGTCTCATGAGCACGCTGCAGACTGCTGGAAATAATATGGTCCCAGTGAATCGGCTCTACCGCGAGTCGTTCCGCCAACCGTGACGCTTGTCTCCTCCCTTCCTCGTTTAATGGAATATCGCTGTGCCCCTGAATACGCCCCAGCGCATTCCAGTCGGTCAAGCCGTGCCTGATTAATCCGATCCGCATCTTTCCTTTACACCCTTTCTCCGACTGCTCACGCATGCTGCGATCGCTGCTATGTACTGACTATGAATATCTACAGCATAACATAAATAAAAGCCTGCCGGCATCCGTCCAATTGCGGAATTTGCCTACAGGCTGTGCATCTTTGTGTTTATTATTGATGTTTGGTCCGGGCGAGCCAGCGCAGGGAGACCAGCGCCAGCAGCATGCCGACAAGCGACAAAATCATCCAGTACTGCGGATGGCTCGGATTCATCGGAATCACCAGCGGATCGATCAATCCCCGTTCCGATCCGGCAAAATGAAGCGACGAATACACAACGGTACTATCATCGCCTGTAGCCACAGCAGTAGGCACAATGCCGATAACCCTTTCCGGTTGCGGCTGCTGTTCAAACGTGCCTGTCATATCGAGTGTCAAGTAAATGGAACTGCATATAAAGACCGCAATGAGCGAGGAGATCCAGACGGACAGACGACGGCGAAACAAACGCGAGATAGGTCCACGCTTTACATCCGTCTGTACCAGCCACGGCGATTCGGCATAAATCCGGTCCATAACGTTCCGGTTTATATTTTCGGCGCGGATCGTCATGGTCGGCATATCTTCCAATTGTGCTGTTTCCGCCTGAATCAGTTCATGACTTTCTTTCCACACTTCAAATTCTGCCGCGCAGTCAGGACACTCCCGAACATGTTCGTCCAGTGCCAACCGGCGTGGATCATCCGGTGTCAGGTCCCAATAGATCCCGAACAGCTCTTCGGCCTCTCTGCAATTCATTTTCTCTTCATCCCTTCACTAGGCTGATTGTAGACCGAGTCATAATAATACGGCTCTAGCCGTGTTTTTACGCTCGCTCTTGCCCGGAACAATAGAGATTTGACGGAGCTTACACTTTGACAGAGGATATCAGCAATTTCCTGATAGTCCAGCTGATCGTATTCGCGGAGGATCAAAGCAGATCGTTGTTTTTCAGGCAGCTGGTCAATCGCTTCCCGCACCATCTGGACGCGTTCTCCGCGCAGTACAGCCTGCTCGGGCACCATACTGTTCGGTGCCACCGGAGTGTAGCCGCTCTCTTCCAGAGGAATACTGCCGTTTTTCTGCTTGCGCAGTTCGCTCAGGACGGTATTGCGTGCGATTGTATACAGCCAGGTGGAGAACGAAGCATCCACTTCACGGAAGGAATGCAGGCTTTTGTAAGCCTTGTAGAACGTCTCCGAGCACAGGTCTTCTGCCATAATTTCGAGATTGGAGCTTTTGAGCATATGATAGATAAACGCCAGAATCTTGCGCTGATAACGGCGCATCAGCTCAGAATACAGCTCCACATCACCGTTTTTAATTTCCTGAATTAACAGGGAATCTGTCATTGAAATGCGACCCTCCTCATTGTTGCCGCCGCATCTTCCCATTCCTTATGTATTAGATAATACCGGATAGGACGGCAAAAGTTGCGGTGTTTATAACATTTTCCGCAGCTGACAACAATTCACTGATTTTATATGGATGGTAGGCTTGTTCGGAGAACCGAACGAGCGACTGGAATAATGGGCTCAGCCTCAATCAGGCTGACCGGACAGAAGGGACATCTTGCTTATATTTTTCAAATGCAGCTTCGCGGCCGCTTGAATACGTTCAGAATAATCACTTGCCAGCAGATCGTTTGCCGGCCAGGCCGATTCATGGAAATGAGCCGTCGGTACGGAGCCAAACCGATTCATTTCATGGCACTGCACAAGTGCAACCTTTATATCATACCTGACTTTTAGACGGATGGCAAAGTTAAAAGGTTGCTGATCCAGCCATCTAATTAATCCTGTACGGTTGAAAAAAACGCTTACTCTCCTGCTATCCCTTCTGCTGTGCCTCGTTATCCGCAGTCAAGGGATGGGATGAAACGATGTTTTTCTGGAACCAGGTGCAATTATTTATGTATACATCCCAAATCGATTATGTAGGTGCTGCAAGATCGGTTCCATCAAAGGCTGAATTCCCTACTGGATAACGGCAGACGAAAACTCCCTTATCTGTTATACCATACAAAGCTGCTGCAATTCAAAGTTCGCTAAATAACTGTTCGGACAAAAAAAGAAACCGCTAACATAAGTTAGCGGTTCGAGTTTCATATTTCAGAAACTCCAGTTATTGGATAGGAGTGGAGAGAAACCATACTGTAGTTACAGTATACTGTATGCGCTTTCATTAAGTCAACCCTTTTAGCTAATCTTTTTTGGTAAATTTACATTTTTTTAAAATTAATGTGATATCCACTTAATGTATACGTGTACTTCCAAGTGATGACCGCTTTGGAATCAGCTATCCAAAGCAGTCGATACAACCAGCTTCCGTGGACGTGCATCCCGGTACCATCGGTAACAAAACAGCCCGATAATGATCAGCTGAACCAGATCCCCGCCATAGTACATCCACATTGCCCCTGTCTCCGCGTCCCCCGCCGGTATGCCTGCCGGAGGATGAATATAAATGTATTTGGACAGCATGCCGTGCAGAGCCGCAGCTATAATAGCCACGATCGCCCGGTACACATAGCCATACCTATGAGCTACCGGATCGATATACAGCATGGAAATGGTGAATACATACCCTGCCAGCAGAATATGCAGATGAACCAGCAGGTTAACTGCGGTGTACTGGTGCATCCATGTGTAGAGCGGAGTCGTATACAGCAGCCACAGACCACCGGTATTCAGCAGAGCTGCCACAATCGGGTGACAGACCAGCGCAGGATACGGACTGCGCAGGAAGCTGCTCAGCCCCCGTGCCCGGCTCACCGGCAGACTGCGCAGCAGCAGTGTAACCGGAGCAGCTATAGCCATCAGCAGTGGACCCAGCATTCCGAGCAGCAGATGACCGATCATATGTATGCGAAAATCGCTGTGCGCTGCTGCTGCGAACGGCCCGATAATGACGATTACTGCACAGGTACAGCCTGCATACCAGCAGAGGTAACGGTATAGCGGCCAGGATTTATAATTTCGGCTGGAGAGCAGTCCCATCAGCGTATAGCCCAATATTGCAGCCGCATAGATCAGTGTGCAGATCAATTCCACTGCAATCGATGCCGAAGTGCCTCCATGTCCCATTGAATGTTCCATCTTCCCTTTTCCCCTTTCATCCTAAATAGCCTGCCAGCCTGATCAATCGGTGCTGGCAGGGAAGTTATTAGCGGAGCCTTGAAGCCTTGGAGTTTTGAGCCTACCTGCATACCGGTATCAGGCACGGCGCGTGCGCCAGACCAGAATGCTGCCGATAATGATCATGATGACCGCAATAATATTCCAGGTCAGGTCATAGGGCGTCAGATCGACGTTGTACCGAATCTGGTGAATCCCCATCAGCTTGTGCTGTACCAGTCCGTCATACAGCTGGAACAGCCCTGCTCCGAGCAGAACGCCGCCCCACCAGCGTGTCATCCAGAGTGCCTTGCGCCGCCGCAGATCGGCGAACAGAAACAGGGAAGCGATCGTGGCAAACCAGCTGAACGCGTGAAAAAATCCATCCGATACCAGTCCGACCGCTGTGGTCGACAAATCGTAAAAGTGATGCCAGTGCAGCAGCTGATGAAAAATCGTCTCATCAATAAAAGCCGCCAGTCCTACGCCAAACAAGAAACCTGACCACATATTGCGCTTGCTGTAAATACGACGCGGCTCAGCCGTGTCATCATGGATATCTCGTGTGTGAGATGTCATCCTGTTTCCTCCTTGGGCATTTTTGCCGGTGAATAAATTGGTAAATATTTTACATTCAACAGCCTATTACCCTTTCCAGCATAACAAAAACAAAAAGAACGCTGTGAATGACACAGCGTTCCTGGAGATGATGTGAGATACAGCCTTCTCGGAAATAATAAGAGACATAACTTTCTTAGAGATCATGAGCACGTCCTTATAAAGGATACGAGTTACCGTGTGCTGAAGATGATGAACGACACAGCCGTAAGACAGCAGTTATGGTTAACAGTGCTTCCCTGCTGAACAACTGTCGTTTCTCAGACAAATACGGAGTATTCACTTTGCTGGAGCATTGCCTTCGCCTGCTCCATATCATGCTCATTGCGGAAAGACAGGCGCATGACGCCCGGCACATCCTCCCGGCTCTCGATAATCTGTACGTTGCTGATGTTGATGCCGCGGTTACCGATTTCGGTCGTAATTTTGCCAATAATACCGGGATGATCCGGTACATCGAGGTACAGATCATACAGTTTGGCGATCATGCCCTTGCGACGCTCGGGCAGCTCATCGCGGAAAGCACCCGCTTTTTCAAACTGCTCTTCGATACCACGCGCATCCTGACTCTCCAGCAGACCGATAAACTGCTCCACTCCTTCATTCCAGTCCTGCAGCAGCTGCAGCACAATATGACGGTTATTGAGCAGAATATCCCGCCATACGATCGGGTCACTGGACGCAATCCGGGTAATATCTCGGAATCCTCCTGCTGCCAGCATCCGGTATAATGGATTGCCTTCATTATAGCTGCGAATCTGGTTGACCAGCGCAACCGCAATCACATGCGGCAAATGGCTGATCGCCCCGACAATCTCGTCATGCATCAGCGGCTCGACTTTGATAATCTGGGCACGGGTATGCTGTGTCAGCAGATCAGCCAGACGTTCGTACACAGGTTGGGGTACCTGAGCCGGCGGAGTCAGCACATAGTAGGCATTTTCAAACAGCAGATAGGAAGCGGCCCCTACTCCGGAGCGTTCCGATCCTGCCATTGGATGACCGCCGATGAAATGCACATCCTCACGCAGCTGCAGCTGATCGGCACAGGCTGTGATCGATCCCTTGGTACTGCCTACATCGGTAATGATGCAGCCTGGCTTGAGCGGCAGACGGCTCAGCTGCTCCAGATAGGTTCCGAGCAGACTGACCGGTACACAGAGGAATATAAAGTCCGCTTCCAATGCTGCTTCCTCTACCGATAGCGTTGCATGATCGACAACCTGCCGCTCCTGGAAGGTATGTATCAATTCCGGCAGGTGCGTATAACCGGTCACATGCAGACCCGGCTTGCCTTTAAAGCAAAGCGCGAGTGAACCGCCGATTAGCCCTACGCCGAAGATTGCAATTTTTGTTGTCATAATTATCCCACTCATTCTTCATTGATTAGATTGCTTTGTACGCCAAATGATATGCTGCATAGATGCTTTAAAGCACCATAATCCCTGGTTACAGGTGAGCAGCGGATTCGCCTGCCAACTTCTCTGCCGGAGGAAATCCGCCTGTTCCCTTTTATACAGCCTACTTAACGCAGTACCTCAGTCTTATACGGAGGCAGTACGTTCCTGCAGTGCCTCTTCCAGTGCATGGATGAAAATCTCATTCTCGCGCGGTGTTCCAACGGTCACACGGATATAGCTCGGATATTTGTGATGACCGGCACGGATAATGACGCCGCGGCTCAGCATGGCCTGGAATACTTCCATTGCCGGATGCCCGGTATCGACCATGATGAAGTTCGTCTGGCTCGGGAAATAAGAGAGGCCCAGACGATCAAAATGTCCTGTCAGGTACTCAATGCCTTCACGGTTCTTGGTACGGCATTCATCGACAAAAGCCTGGTCTCTCAGCGCCTGACGAGCTGCAGCCTGTCCGATCCGTGATGTGTTGAACGGTTCACGCACCTGGTTGATCAGCTTGATCACATCTGCTCCACCGACTCCGTAGCCGATGCGCAGTGCAGCCAGACCGTAGATTTTGGAAAATGTGCGCAGAATGACCAGATTCGGATATTGATCCAGCATTGGGATGCTCTGCGGGTAGGCGCCGTCCACTACATACTCGTAATAGGCTTCATCCAGTACAACCAGCACATGCGCCGGTACCTGATCGAGGAATTGCACCAGCTCGGCTTCATCCACAATCGTACCTGTCGGGTTGTTCGGATTGCATACCCAGACAATTTTGGTACGGTCATTGATTTGCTCCAGCATCGCCGAAAGATCATGCACGCCATCCTTGAGCGACACTTCGTGAACAGCAGCACCCTCGATATCTGCGTTGCTCTTATACACAGAGAATGTCTGGTCGGCCATGATGGTCTCATCACCCGGCTCCAGGAAAGCACGTGTAATCAGAGCAATGATCTCATCGGAACCACAGCCGAAGATGATCTGCTCGGACTGCACGCCAAGCGAAGCTGCCAGCTCGGCAGTCAGCTCGACAGCGCCGCCATCCGGATACAGGTGCAGCTGGGACAGTTCTGCCGCAATCGCCTGCTGTACGGAAGGTGCTGAACCATACGGATTCTCGTTGGAAGCCAGCTTGGTCACTTCAGTCAATCCAAGCTCGCGCTTCACCTCTTCAATCGGCTTGCCTGGCTGGTAGACGGGAATATTGACAATACGGGATTTCGGTTTCATTTCGGGACCACTCCTTCGGACTTTGTACGGTTTCTTTTCTGCTGCGTATTCATTTCATTATACAGAATTAGCGGACGGAATCCATCGTTTCCGCGGAAAACCTGTTTCACGCTGATCCGATATGATCCCATCCGCTGGTACAGCATGACGGTTACTGTTTCATGAATGCAGCCGGAGCAAAAACTCTGTTCTCCACTGCATGATCATGACAGCAATCTGTTATTTTATTGATGATGATCAGACAGTAACGGTACCTGGTAAGATCGCCATGACAGACCGTAATCGCTTATTCCGATCCGATCAATTCGGATACAAAATTCCGGATCTGCCGCAGCCCATCGGCTTTGCGCTCCGGGTCGGTAAGCAGCGGAATCTGGGACTCGATCTGACGCACAATTGCGCTGCCCACCACTACGCCGTCGCAGAACTCGGAAAATTTACGTACCTGCTCATGACTGGAAATGCCAAACCCGACCGCTACCGGCAGATCCGTGTTTGCTTTGACATTACGGATAAATTGCTCCACATTGTTATGGAAAGAAGCACGCTCACCGGTTACACCGAGCGAAGAGACGCAGTACACAAACCCCTGTGCCCCATCCAGAATGGAAGCAATCCGTTCTTCCGAAGTAGGTGCCACGAGCGGTACGAGGCTGACACCTGCTGCTCTGGAGCGGCTGCGCATCTCTTCGGATTCTTCCACCGGCAGATCCGGTATGATCATGCCGCTGATATCATAATGCTGCATCTGCTCGAAGAAGCGGTCCAGTCCATACTGCAGGATCGGATTGTAATAGGTGAACAGGATAAAAGGCATCGTCACTCCGCGGCTGCGCGCCTGCTCGGCGACTTCCAGACAGGTATCAATCGTCACCCGATGAGTCAGTGAACGCTGGGATGCGCGCTGGATCACCGGACCATCCGCCAGCGGGTCAGAGTACGGAACGCCAAGCTCCAGGATATGTGCTCCGGCCGCCTGCAGCTCGACGATAATATCGACGGTCGTCTGCGGATCGGGATCACCTACCGTTAGGAAAGGAATCAGCGCGGTGCCGCCCTTTTCCCGAAGTTCGGAAAATGTAACATCCATCCGGTTCTGGCTCTGTCCTGTAATACTCATAGCGACCCCTCCCGTTCATATCTCATAATGGATTCGACATCCTTGTCACCGCGTCCCGACAGGCAGATGACCAGCAACTGATCCGCTGTCATTTCCTTGGCGAGCTTGACGGTATGGGCAATGGCATGAGCGGATTCAAGTGCTGGAATGATGCCTTCGGTCCGGCACAGCAGCTTGAGTGCATCCAATGCTTCCTGGTCAGTGATCGGCACGTACTGGGCACGCTCAATATCCTTGAGATACGAATGCTCCGGGCCGACACCGGGATAATCCAGTCCGGCTGAAATAGAGTGTGCTTCCTGCACCTGTCCATGCTGATCCTGCAGCAGATAGCTCATCGAGCCCTGAAATACGCCTTTGGTACCGAGGCTCATCGTGGCTGCATGCAGTGGAGTATCAATACCCCGGCCGGCCGCTTCCACACCGATCAGGCGTACTTCCTTATCTTCCACAAATGGATAGAACATGCCGATCGCATTGCTGCCGCCGCCGATAGCCGCTACCACGGTATGCGGCAGACGGTTTTCCTTTTCCAGAATCTGACGGCGGGTCTCGTCGCCGATCACCCGCTGGAAGTTACGCACCATCATCGGATACGGATGAGGACCGACGGCAGAGCCGAGAATGTAGAACGTATCGTCCACATTGCTGACCCAGTAGCGCAGCGCTTCATTGCCTGCGTCCTTGAGTGTACGGCTGCCCGAGGTAACCGGTACGACTTCGGCGCCCAGCATGTTCATGCGGAATACATTGAGCTGCTGACGCTTAATATCCTCTTCACCCATGAATACTTTACATTCCAGACCGAGCAGTGCTGCGACCGTGGCTGTCGCAACGCCATGCTGTCCGGCTCCTGTTTCGGCGATTACTTTTTGCTTGCCCATGCGCTTGGCAAGTACACCCTGGCCGATCGCATTGTTGATTTTGTGAGCGCCGGTATGGTTGAGATCCTCACGCTTGAGATAGATTTTTGGACCGCCCAGCTGTTCGGTCAGTCTCTCTGCATAATAAAGCGGGGTCTCGCGTCCGGAATATTCTTTGAGCAGATAGGCAACCTCTGCATTAAATTCATCGTCAGCCGCATATCTGCGGTAAGATTCTTCGAGCTCAATCAGTGCGTTCATTAGCGTCTCCGGCACATAGCGTCCGCCGAAGTCTCCAAATCTTCCTTTTGCATCAGGTAGTGTTGTCATTATGATCTCGCCCTTTCCACAAACGATTTGATTTTTGCAATATCCTTGGTTCCATCCGTCTCGACGCCGCTGGACACATCAATACCTTCCAGCGGATAGCCGGACAGCAGTGCATTCACATTATCCGGGTTCAGTCCTCCCGCGACAAACAGCGGGATATTCCGCGCTGCGGTCCAGTCATGGTAAGCACGAATCCGGTCCCAGGCAAATGTCTTGCCGGAGCCTCCTCCATACAGAGGGTCATACGTATCTAATAAAAAGGCGTCTACGCTGCCTTCATACATTTCCAATTGAGCAGCAGCATCCAACTCGGGCTGCTGCGGATTGCCGCCAAGGGAGATTACCTTGAATACCTGCACATCCAACACCTCACGTACCTGCTGGCAAAATTCCGGTGTCTCCTGGCCATGCAGCTGGATCACATCCAGTGGAGCAGTGCTCATGACAGCACCCAGTTCATCCATCGTCGGATTCACAAACACTCCTGCACTCTGTGGACGCTTTCCATCGGGCCACTGCTGCAGCACTCCGATCAATCCGGCTGCCTGCTGTGGTGTGATCTGACGCTTGCTTTTTGCGAACACAAACCCGATATAATCGACGGGTAACGGTATCATAGATTTTAGCACTTCAACGCTTTGAAGTCCACAAATTTTTATCCTCGTTTCTGCTTTACCATTGTGTTTTCCGCTCTCATTTATAGCAGGATCAGGATGGGAAAAAGCAGATTGTGACTGCTGATTATTCATGGGAATCCTCGGCAGCAGACTGCAAACGAGACTGCGCAGGTTGCATGAGGGTTCGGACCGCCTGGGCAATATCATCCTGTCGCATAAAATATTCTCCAACTAGCACGCCGGCAGCTCCCGCTTCAGCTACATAACGGATATCATCCGGTGACATAATCCCACTCTCGCTAATTAAAGGCACTCCTTCAGGCAGCAGCTTGATCAGCTCTGCGGTCGTTGTCAGCGTAGTCTCGAAAGTCTTGAGATCGCGGTTATTCACACCGATTAATCCATGTTCTACCGCTCCCTCGGCTGCCAGTACAATCTCCAGTTCATGACGATCATGTACCTCGATCAGTACATCCAGTCCGAGTGATACAGCCAGTCTCAGGTAGTCACGAATCTGTGCAGGTGTCAAAATGGCTGCAATCAGCAGAATCGCATCTGCTCCGATCAGACGCGCTTCGTAGATCTGCCGTTCATCGATAATAAAGTCCTTGCGCAGCAGCGGCAGCTGAATCGCTTCACGAATCTCGGTCAGATAGCTGTTATTTCCCTGGAAATACTGCACATCGGTCAATATCGAAATGCAATCGGCTCCAGCCTCTTCATAGGCACGAGCGATATGTACCGGATGAAAGTCCGGACGAATCAGCCCTTTGGACGGTGAAGCTTTTTTTACTTCGGCAATCAGACCGAGGCTGCGATTTGGTGTCTTGGTCAGTGCATCCCGGAATCCACGCGTTGCAGGCATGGCGGATATCTGACGCTCTGCTTCTGCCAACGAGAACCGGCTGGCTAACTGTTCCACTTCACTTTGTTTGGTTACGACGATACGATCAAGATACATAGCTATATGCCTCCGTTGTCTGAATTAGTTGTTCCAGCTTGTGAGCTGCTGCCCCGGAATCGATGGCTGCCGCAGCAATGGCTGCACCTTCTGCCAGATGATCGGCCTGTCCGGCCAGGTAAATGCAGGCTGCCGTGTTGGCCAGTACAACATCACGATAAGCACCTTTCTCTCCATGCAGTACCCGGCGGATAATATCTGCATTTTGCAGTGCATCTCCACCAAGCATATGTTCCAGCGGATGCATATCCAATCCAAAATCATGCGGATTCACTTCATACGTCTGCACCTGTCCGTCCCGCAGCTCGGCGATCCGTGTAGGAGCGGCAATGCTGATCTCATCCAGTCCGTCATGACTGGCGACGACCATCGCACGCTTGAGTCCCAGCAGATTCAGCGTCTCGGCGACCGTCTCGATTTTGCTGCCATCATACAATCCGATCAGCTGGCGGTCTGCGCCTGCCGGATTGGTCAGCGGCCCCAGCATATTGAAGACCGTGCGTACGCCTAGTTCGCGTCTGGTGGCGGCGGCGTGCTTCATTGATGGATGGAATACCTGGGCAAACAGGAAGCAGATGCCGATCTCATCGAGACAGCGGGCCGCCTGATCGGCATTCAGTCCGATATTGACCCCGAGTGCTTCCAGCACATCCGCACTGCCTGCCTTGCCGGAAGCCGACCGGTTGCCATGCTTGGCTACACGTACCGATACCGATGAAGCAATAATAGCCGATACGGTGGAAATGTTAAACTTGTGAATGCCCGATCCGCCTGTACCGCACGTATCCAGCAGATTGGAGGACAATACCGGCACCCGTCCGCCACTCATGCGCATCGCTTCGGCAAAGCCTGCAATCTCTTCCACAGTCTCTCCCTTGACCCGCAGCGCTGTGAGCAGCCCGCCGATCTGCGAAGGTGTCGCTTCCCCGCTCATAATGGTACTCATCACACGGTTCGCTTCTTCCCGCTGCAAATGCTCTCCCTGAATGACTTTGGTAATGGCCTGCTGCATCGTTGCTGATGTATGCATATCGTCTCCTCCTTTGAATTCTGCTACTGTAAAATACCATAACTGTAGACGTATAAATTCATTTTCATGCTATATCGAAATCACGTTATCAACTCGTGTTTTATTTTAGTGGTACCGGCTCGTAGCCATACAGATAATCCTGATTGGTCACCGTATCCTGCTGCTTTGCTTGGGGCGGGAACATCGCTTCCGCTACCCGGATCGATTTGAGCATCCCTTTGGCTTTGTTGACTGTTTCCTCATATTCATTTTCCGCAATGGAGTCCCAGACGATACCGGCTCCGGCCTGCACATAGGCACGACCATGTTTGAAAATAATCGTCCGGATCGTGATGCATGCATCCATATTTCCGGAAAAGCCCAGATATCCGATGGCACCGGCATACGCACCGCGTGCTTCATTCTCGATCTCTGCGATAATTTCCATCGCCCGCAGCTTCGGTGCGCCGGATACCGTCCCCGCTGGCAGACAGGAGAGAAACGCATCAAAGAAATCTTTGTCCTTGCTCAGTTGGCCCGATACATTGGACACGATATGCATGACATGCGAGTATTTCTCGATCTGCATAAAAGAATCGGTCTTGACCGTACCGTATTCGGATACACGTCCCAGATCATTCCGTCCCAGATCGACGAGCATTAGATGTTCTGCCCGCTCTTTCTCATCCTGCAGCAGCTCCTCGGCCAGTGCCTGATCTTCCGCCTCTGTCTTACCTCTCGGCCGCGTACCGGCGATAGGACGGGTCTGCAGCCGGTCGCCTTCCACTTTGACGAGCGCTTCCGGCGAGGTCCCGACGATAATCTCGTCATCCATTTTCAGGTAATACATATATGGCGAAGGGTTCATCGTTCGCAGTACCCGGTACACTTCCAGCGGAGCAACCTCAGTTTCAATATGGAAGCGCTGGGACAGCACCACCTGAAAAATGTCTCCGGCCCGGATATATTCTTTGGCCCGGCTTACTCCGCCCAGATATTGTTCCTTGGTCATATTCGACTGAATCTCGCCCATCTCGATATCTTCGGATACCGGAGCGCGTCCTGCTGTGCTGACTGGCGGCTGATTGTGCAGCAGCAGTTCCATACTTTCCAGCTTGCGTGAAGCCTGGTCATAGGCTTTGCGGATCTGCTGATCATCTGCTCCCTCGGGAATGTGCACATTGCTGACGAGCAGGATATGCTGCTTCACATGGTCAAAGACCACAATCTGATCGCAAAACATAAACTGAATATCGTCCATGCCCATATCATCCACCCGGTGAGCCGGCAGCCTCTCGTAATACTGCAGCAGATCATAGCCGAAGAATCCGATCGCTCCGCCTGTAAAAGGAGGCAATGTGTCCAGCTTGGGACTGCGGTAGCGGCGCAGCAGCGCTTTGAGCTGCTCTACCGGCTTGCCGATTAAGGCCTTTTTCTCGCCGTTCACTTCCAGTGTGATCTGTCCCTGCTTGCCGGAGATCATCAGGAATGGGTCACTGCCGATAAAGGAATACCGTGCCCATTTGCTGCCACCTTCCACACTCTCCAGCAGAAAGGCTCGCTTATGATCCGCGTAACGCTGGAAAATCCGGATCGGTGTCTCCATATCTCCCAGCAGCCGCTTGGTAATAGGAACCAGATTATATTGACCTGCCATTGCGATCACTTGCTCTACCTGTGGTTGAATCATAAGTATCCGCTCCTTTGTCTCGTATAGGGATAGTTCGTTTGAATTTGATAATGACACGCCGGATAACAAAAAAAGCCTTCACGCGTAATGACGCATGAAGGCTGCTATTGGTATAAATTGTACAAATGTAAGAAACAGACATATTCATCCATTTCCCGCTTCCCCGGTAATTGAACGTATCATCCTGTCCTGTGACAGTGATCGATACGATTATGGCAAAAGCAGCTCTCTCCCTCTGGAAAGCGGCCTGCTCTGCGGATTCATTCATTTTCCGGTTCTGCTCTTAAAACGCCATCGCACCTGTAATCGCTACGGACACACGACCGGGACAACCATCATCTGCTGATCTACTCTGCATATGCGGTTTATCCATACTGTCCGCCGATAGGGCTTACGTTTTCTTCTCATCTATACTCTTCTCTACTCAATTGCATCTCATCTCAATACACGGCTCATACTGCTTATTAATCTTGTTGTATACTATACCCTACAACGAGCAGCTGACGCAACCCTTACAGTGAAAAAGATGATTGTACACTGGATATCATTCATTTGCTTCATCCTCAAAGTCCTGATATCAAGCTCAAAGTCCTATATCAAAAATTTATTTTTATATCCACTATATATTTCATGATGCCTAAATAACTTTTGGGATATGTAAATTATTTTAACGCTTTAAAGTGAAAAAGCAAAGACAGAGAGATGCCTTTGCTTTTGTATCGTTCCTCTATGCTGTTTTGCTCTATCATTGATCTGTTATAGGTAGTCGATGATGTTCAACAATACATCATTCCCTGTCTGCTCAGGAAGTAGCCAGATCCGGCCGCAGCCGCTTGGCTTCATTCAGGTAGACATGCCGGATCTCCTGCTGGGTCTTGGTCGTATTGATATGCAGCATTAGCCGGATACACATGGGCAGACTACCCTGTACCGGCACTTCCAGTGCACACATCAGCGGAACCATATTCCAGCCCTCCATCTCGCGGATTGCCAGAGCCGGGAAGACCGCATCCAGATCAGGTGTCATTGTGATCCAGATGCTGCTGATATCTTCCGGTTCAAACTCATTACGGGCCACAATTTCCCGCAGCAGTACCAGCGTCTCATCCAGAATTTCCTGGCGGTCGTTGCGGGCCACTGTAGTGGCTCCGCGAATACCTCGTACGTACATGGTTCTACACCTCTTTCTTTAAAAGCTCAACGGTCCTGCGAACCAGATCGTAATCGACATTGCGGTTAATCTCCACTTTGCCAATCTCCAGCGGTACTACAAAGGTCATCTGCCCTTCCTGGAACTTCTTGTCATGCATCATCGCCTTCATGATCCGGTCCACACTCAGATGCTCCGGCAGTACGGTAGGCAGTCCAAGCGACTGCAGCATTTCCCGGGTCGTATCGACCAATCCCGGCTCTGCACCCAATGCTTCACCGATCAGAGCCGAACCGACCATCCCGATCGAAATAGCTTCACCATGAATAATCTCGCCGTAGCCGGCTACCGCTTCAATCGCATGACCGATCGTATGACCCAGATTAAGGATAGCGCGCAGATCATTTTCCCGTTCATCCTGCGACACCACTGCCGCTTTGATCGAACAGCCTTTTTCCAAACCGTAACCCATGGCCTGCATATCCACAGACTTTAGCTCTTCGGCATGTTCCAGACACCAGTAGGCAAATTCACGATCCCAGATCAGTCCGTGCTTCACCATCTCGGCGAGTCCTGCATACACTTCACGTGCCGGAAGAGTTTTCAGCGCAGAAAGGTCATACAGCACAAGCTCCGGCTGATGGAAGACACCGATCATATTTTTGGCAAGGGAATGGTTGATTCCAACCTTGCCGCCGACGCTGCTGTCATGCGCCAGTACCGTGGTCGGCATCTGGATAAAGCGAATGCCTCTCATGTACGTTCCAGCCACAAAACCGGCAAGATCGCCCACAACGCCTCCGCCCAGTGCGATGACTGCAGATTTGCGGTCCAGACCGCCTTCAATCGCTTTGGTCATTACCGCTTCAAATACGGACAGCGATTTGGAAGTCTCACCGGACCCCACAATCGCTGTAACCACTTTAAATCCGGAAGCAGTCAGAGACTGCTCCACTATACTCAAATACGGATCAGCCACTTTTTCATCCGTAACGATCAGCAGCGGACTCTGCTTGGACAGCTGATGCTTTTCCAGATAGCTGCCCGCCTGTTGAAGCAATCCTTCGCCAATGTAAATGGGATACGAACGTTCGCCAAGTTGAACGTCGACGATCCGGATATCACTCATTAGTATTCATCCACCTGAGCCTGGTAGTTTTCCAGGTTTTTGCGGATTTCTGTCATCGAGTCACCACCGAATTTTTCCAGGAAAGCCTTGGCTACTTCCCAGGCGACCACACTCTCCATCACTACGCTGGCAGCCGGAACCGCACATGCATCCGAGCGTTCCACTTGAGCGGTAAATGGTTCTTTCGTATCAATATCCACGCTCTGCAGCGGCTTGTACAGCGTCGGGATCGGCTTCATGACGCCGCGTACGACGATTGGCATACCGTTGGTCATGCCGCCTTCGAATCCACCCAGACGATTGGTCGCCCGGTGATAGCCACGTTCCTCGTTGTACATAATCTCATCATGTACCTGGGAGCCGCGGATATGTCCAGCCTCGAATCCGATGCCAATCTCCACACCTTTGAAGGCATTGATCGACATGACTGCCTGGGCGATTCGTGCATCCAGCTTGCGGTCATACTGCACATAGCTGCCCAGTCCAACCGGGACACCTTCGATAATGCATTCCACGATGCCACCGATGGAGTCGCCTTCTTTTTTGATCTGGTCGATGTAGGCTTCCATTTTTTGTTCGGTTTCCTTGTCGACCACGCGTACTGACGATTCTTCCGTACGTGCTACCAGCTCATCAAGCGGCAGATTGTTCGGCGGCGCTTCGATCTCACCGATCCGAATTACCTGTCCACCAACCTTGATGCCAAAGGAAGCCAGGAATTGGCGTGCTACTGCACCTACCGCCACGCGAATCGCTGTCTCGCGGGCGCTGGAGCGCTCCAGTACATTACGCAGATCCTTATGGTTATACTTGAGTCCGCCATTCAGATCGGCGTGACCGGGACGCGGGCGATGGACGCGGCGCTTCTCTTCATCCGTTCCTTCCATTGGCTCGATATTCATAATTTTGGTCCAGTGCTTCCAGTCATTGTTGGCAACAACGAGTGCAACCGGTGCGCCCGTCGTATATCCATGACGAACACCGCCTACGATATCCGCTGTATCTTTTTCAATTTGCATCCGGCGGCCGCGGCCATAGCCTTTTTGGCGGCGTGCCAGTTGGAAATTCAATTCCTCAAAATCAAGCTGCAGTTCGCTCGGCAGCCCCTCAATAATCGCAGTCAGCTGGGGTCCGTGAGTCTCCCCTGCTGTTAAGTAACGTATACTCATTTTTGCGTTCCCCCTTTAAACTGTTAAACTGTGCATCGCTAAAATCCGTAATTACCTTTGCTTATTATAGTACAGCCTTTATCCATTTGACAAGGAACGTCAAGCATTGCATTTTCATATGGAAAAGAGAATATTTCCGGCTCTGTATAACAAAAACACGCCGTCTGCTGCCGGAGCAAAACAGACTGCGTGTTTTGTGCATTATCTTCGATATTGATAGACTCTGCCATCCTCAGCGGATCATAATACCGCGAAGCAGCAGACTTTCTTGTATTTCTGGTTAGTAGAGCTATAAGTAATTCACCGCTCAGCAATACCTTTGCCGGCCAGAGGGCATGATCTAACTGCCCGTACTGGCCCTATATTGCTGCATACTGCCGGTTCCCCCCATGCAGCTACATTTACCATTCTTCCACTACGGCTGCAATCAGCCGTTTTTGTGATAAAAGAACGTCTCGGATGAATCAAATCCGTATTGTGCCGGAGAGAAAATCTGCTCCGTACTGCCTACAAACAATACGCCGCCCGGACGCAGACTCGCCGCGAACTTATGGTACAGCATGCTTTTGGCTTCTTCAGTGAAATAAATCATGACATTACGACATACAATCAGGTCATATCCGGTTTCAAACGTATCTGTCAGCAGATTTCCCTTGCGGAACTGCACAGCCTTCTTGAGGTTGTCATTTACAGCAAACATATGACCATTTGGTGTGAAATGACGTTTGGCTACATCCGCTGGTACATCTTTGAGCGAGCGTTCCAGATAAAGTCCTTTTTTGGCTTTTTCCAGGGCACCATCATCAATGTCAGTCGCATGCAGGGTCGTTGAAGACAGAATATTTTTATCGGCCAAAATCGTAGCGATGGTATAAGGCTCTTCACCTGTCGAGCAGGCAGCACTCCATACTTTGAGGTTCTTGCCACTCTTTTGCAGCTGCGGCAAAATGCTGTCACGCAGCACTTCCCAGCGGTTCGGGTTACGCCAGAACTCGGATACGTTGATCGTCATCCGATCGAGGAACTCATAAAATAATGCTTTGTCTTTGAGCATGGCATCGAAAAATGCAGAGAATGTGGCAAAACCGTTTTTGGTACGCAGCGTTGTCAGTCTGCGCTTCATTTGTGCTTCCTTATACTGTGCTAAGTCAATGCCCGTACTATCTTTCACTTTTTTGATGAAACCTGTATAGTCCGAGTCTGGTTGAACGGCATCATTTGTAAGCATGGCATCACTTCCTTGATTTCATATTGAGTGTAGTCCATGCGAGGGTATGTTTAGAGCCAGACGGAAATGTTTTTTTCGTAAACGCTTAACTCGTCTGGAGTGAAAAAGTTCGCGATCTCTCGTTCTGCACTCTCGGGCGCATCGGAGCCATGAATCAGATTGAAAGGAGTGTGAGCAGCGAAATCCCCACGGATTGTACCGGGCAGTGCTTCAGTGACTTTGGTTTTGCCCATCAGTGTACGGGATAATGTGATGACATCATCGCCTTCCCATACCATGGCAAAGACCGGTCCTGAAGTAATAAAGTCAATGAGTTCTCCGTAGAACACTTTGCCTTCATGCTCGGCATAATGCCGCTTGGCCTGCTCTTCCGTCGGAATAAGAAACTTGCCTCCGATCAATTTGAATCCTTTGTCTTCGAAGCGGCTGATAATGCGTCCCATTAACCCCCGCTGTACTCCATCAGGTTTAATCATCAAAAATGTGCGTTCCATTGATTCACTCTCCTGTTATCTACAAAGTGATCTGCTATCGGAGCAATTTCAAGATGCCCACTTGTGTATTCTAACAGAAAGTGTGAATTACAGAAAGAAACACCATCATATACGTTTCCGACATTTTTTGATAAAATACTACCCTCAAAAAGTACAATACTCGTTATGTGCCTGATTTCCGACAAGCAACCAGCCTTTGATGCGGTTAGCGGAAAGCCATTCACATACTTCGTAACTTATATATCGACCGGAGGTGGTCTGTCTGTTAGTTCTTGTCGAGAAATGTTTTTGAAATTCACAACATTAATGGGAGCGCTTAGCAACAAAATGCGCTATTTCCTGCAAATGCTTTTGTGTTTTGCCGGATGGAAGCTGCTTCAGCGCATCCATCGCCTTTTGAATATATCGATCTGCCAGCACTTCAGCCTGTTCGATTCCCTGGCTGCCGCGGACCATCTGAACAGCCTGCTTGACGTCCGTCTCCCCATTCGCCTGATGAATCCGGTTGATCTCGGCCAACAGCGGCTCTCTCAGCGAATTATCCTGCAGAGCATACAGCACCGGCAGCGTAATATTGCCCTGACGCAGATCACTGCCCGGAGGCTTGCCGATTTGTTTTTCCGTACCGCATAGATCAAGCACGTCGTCACGAATCTGAAACGCCATACCTACATTATAGCCGTAGCGGTACAGCTGGCGTGTAACTTCACGCGGTGCATCCGCAGCCAGTCCGCCCAGCTGGCAGCTGATCGCAATCAGCAGTGCCGTTTTGCGGCGAATCCGCAGCAGATAACGGCGAATCGTCTGATCCGTATTGAAAAAGTCGCGGATCTGCTCCATCTCACCGATGGACATCTGTACCATTGCCTTGGCGAGTACACGATGAATCTCCGGATTTTCCAGTCTGGCTACAATAGCCAGTGCCTTGGCATAAATATAGTCACCGGTATACATGGCAATCCGGTTATCCCATTTGGATTTGACGGTCAGCTGTCCGCGGCGCGTCTGTGCATCGTCGATAACATCATCATGCACCAGGGAAGCCATATGAATCAGTTCGAGCGGGACGGCTACATTGCTCAGCCGTTCCAGATCATAATTGCCATACTTGCCTCCAAGCAGCACAAAAGCGGGACGAAGCCGCTTTCCTCCCGCTTTCAACAAATGAAGTGAAGTTTCATTGAGCAGCGCATGCTCGGTATCGATGCTGCGGCTGAGCTCACGTTCAATTACGTTCATATCTTTTTTTAGTGTCCCGAAAATGTCCAGTAGTTTCATTCGTTCACCCGTGTCATCGTATTGTCAGTCCATAATTCCATATTCACTTCGTGATCCAGCAAACCCAGCTCATAGGCATATTTAAAATACAAAGCGAGGCCCTGCTGCTCCTGCTCTCCAAAATCATACCATAATTGCCGGAAGTAGTGCTCCCAGTATTCATGACTGCCGCCCATTTTCTGGCGTGCTTCATGAATAACCGGATTCAGATCAGCTACACTGCGCTGCTTGCTGATGCGCAGCTGCTCGCCAATTTCGCTTACCAGCTCCGGATACGCTGCAGCAAACTGCTTGTTCACCGCCCAGACAGCAAATGTCATGCTCAGTCCGGTCCACTGTTTCCATTCCAGTCCCAGATCGGTAATGATATACCCTGTCTCCCGCTGTGCAGCAGCAATCGCATGATCACCGATCAGCAGTGCGGCATCACAGCTCTCCATCATTTGATCCAGATCCGGATCCATGGATATGTATGCCGGTTTGTAACCATAACGCTTATCCAGAATAATTTTGAGCAGATTAATGGATGTGGCTGATGTATTTGTCAGCGCGATCGTTCCACTTCCCAGTTCCGCTACCGGCTTTCTGGAAAACAGAAGAATCGATCCGACCGCATTGCGGGCACTTACCGAAAGATCCGGCAGCAGCCAGAAATCATTAGAACGTGTTCCATAAGCAAAAGAAGATACCGGTGTAATATACAGACGGTCTTCCAGCAGACCGCGGTTCAGGTTAGCCGGAAGATCGCTGTGGATAACAGCCGGTACAGACAGCTGCGTCGGATCAAAGTTCTGATAAATGGGCCAATCATTTGTATATTCAATTTTACCAATTTTGATCGGCAATTCAAACTTACTCACTGTTATTCCCCCATCGTTCAAATAAATGATGCTCAATATCGAGAATATCGAGCACTTTGCCAACCATAAAGTCGACGGCATCTTCCAGTGTCTGAGGGCGGTAATAAAAAGCCGGCATCGCCGGAATGATACTGACTCCCATACGGGCCAGCTTAAGCATATTTTCCAGGTGGATCGCATGCAAAGGTGTTTCTCTTGGAACTATAACCAGTTTCCGTTCTTCTTTAATCATTACATCCGCTGCACGGGTCATCAGATTGGAGGAAGTGCCTCCGGCAATATTCGCCAGTGTCCCCATGGAGCAGGGAATAATGATCATTGCTTTGACCCGGAAAGAGCCGCTCGCAATCGATGCACCGATATCCGAAAAGGAATGATACACCAGCTTGCCCGGCAGGGAACCGAAATGCTCGCTAAGCATCTCTTCCCTGCTGGAAGCTGTCCAGTCCAGTTCTTCCTTGAGCACTCTCCACCCGGCATTTGAGATCACCAGGTGGACACTGTAGCCCATCGATAACAGTACTTCGATCAGACGAACGCCGTATACAGAGCCGCTGGCTCCGGTAATGCCAATCACATAACGCTTGCTGACATGATCCGGATGATAACCGGCAGGAAAAAGGGCGTCAGACTCGGACCGTGCGTGTTCCGGACGGTTTACCACCATTGTTTAACCGCCAGATCAACCAGTGTAAACACGAACATAATGATGCTGAGCGCTCCATTCATCGTAAAGAATGCCGTTTGCAGACGACTCAGATCTTTTGGCGTTACGATATAGTGCTCATAGAACAGAATCGCACAGGCAATAATCACGCCGGCGATATACCATCCACCCAGATCCGTAATGAACAATAGACTGATCAGACCGGCTGCTGTAATAACGTGGAATCCCTGAGCGATTTTGAGTGCGCGCGGAATACCGAAGCGGCTCGGGATGGAATGCAATCCTTCTTTGCGGTCAAATTCCGCATCATCACACGCATAGATAACGTCAAATCCGGCTGTCCAGAACGTGATCGCAATATAGAAGACAATAGCTGCCCAGTCGAGCCGGCCGGCGACAGCGACCCATCCGCCCAGCGGAGCAAGCGCAATCGTCATCCCGAGCACAACATGGCACAGCCAGGTAAATCGTTTGGTAAAGGAATAGAAAATCAGCATAAACACCGCGATTGGCAGCAGCTTGAGTGCCAGCGGTGATAACTGGGTCACCGCCCAGAAAAAGACAACGAGTGAAATTACAATAAAGATAACGACCTCACCAGAGCGAAGCAGCCCGGCCGGAATGGCCCGCATCATCGTACGCGGATTTTTGCCATCAAAGGTACGGTCAATCAGACGATTCAGTCCCATCGCTGCACTGCGTGCACCGACCATGGCAACCAGAATCCAGACGATCTGCTCCCAGGTTGGCAGATGCCCTTTGACTACATAAGATCCCAGCATCGCGCCCATAAAGGCAAATGGCAGGGCAAACAGGGTATGCTCAATTTTAATCATTTCCAAAAATATCTTAATCTTCTTAAACATCCTACTTCTCCTTGATCCCAATATGAAGTGCCGCAATCCCACCGGTTAGCGGATAAGCCTGAACCTGCTGAAGTCCGATTTCACGGAACACATCGGCCAGCTCCTCGCGTCCAGGGAAAGCTTTGAGCGAGTCCGGAAGCCATTTGTACTGTTCGTAACGCTTGGCGACCAGCTTGCCCATCAGCGGCAGCAAATTCTGAAAATAAAAATAATAAATGCCTTTAAACGGCTGCCAGGTCGGCTTGGATAATTCCAGACAAACGACCATACCGCCAGGTTTGACGACACGCTGCATTTCTTTGAGCGTCTGTACCAGATCCGGCACATTGCGCAGTCCGAATCCGATCGTCACATAGTCGAATGAATTATCCGCATAAGGCAGATCCATCGCGTTGCCCTGGGTCAGCGTAATATTATCGCTCCACCCGTCACGGTCAATCTTTTTCTGTCCAAACTGCAGCATATTCGGGCTGAAGTCCAGGCCGCATACCTGACCGGTACCGCTGGCTTCGGCCAAACTGAGCGTCCAGTCACATGTACCACAGCATACATCCAGTGCAGAATCGCCGCGCTGGACGTTCATTTTTTTCATCGTAAACTTACGCCATGTCTTGTGCATGCGGAAGCTGAGCAGATCATTCATCATATCGTATTGTGGCGCAATCGATTCAAACACCGACTGGACAAATTGTTCTTTGGGTTTGACACTTTCCGGTTTGCTCATAGTGTTACCACCTCTTCTGAATTACTTGGATTATGCGGTTAACGCAGAGTGGCATATCCTTCCGTCAAACGGGAGATGTCTGCACGCAGGCGCTCATTGCCAGGCTGCTGCAGATGTGTCTCAATCGCAGACAGGGATTGCTCCAGCAGTCGGCTGATCTGCCCGGCTGTTCCATACTGCTCATACCACTGCGCCCAGCGCGGACTGTCTGTCGGCTCGGTCATCATGGCAGCCTGATCCTGTTCGGCTGCCTGCTCCAAGGCATAATACAAGCTGTAATGTCCGAATGGACGCTGCAGCAGGGAAGCCTCCTCCAGCTGCATATCCTCGGCCAGTACCTCGCAGCGGCTGAATTCATACAGCAGCTCTTCCCACAACGTGGTGCGGGAGGCCGGAAGATAGGCTGTAAATGAAAGAAACAGCTGCATCTTCAGCTGTGTAATCGCCTCGATATACTGTTCGGAGGTAAGCGGCGTTTTCTGGACCTGCTGATACAGATTCATTTTCAGACGGTTGTTCTCACAAATGGCTTCGCTGAGACGGGCTACCATCTCAATCTCGCCCGCTTTGGCCAGCAGCTCGTAGAAGCGGCTGCTGAAATAATCGCCTGCCAGTACATTCAGCTGGCGGGAGCGCATTTTATCTTCTTCCTGATGCAATGGGGAAGTATCGATCAGATCATGCGTATCCAGAGCCATCTGTACCAGCCCTGTAACGAGGGAAAACAGCTGCCCCCGGGATGTTTCCTGTTCCGTATCTGCCGCCTCATTCAAAAAAGCCAGCAGCAGCCGAGCTCTTATGTCCGGAAAATCGGGGATCTCGGTATGCTCTTGAATCATATCGTATTCTGTATATTTTTGGGATGTTTCCAATAAGCGATACGGTTTCATCTCAGCCTCCATGCCTTCGTTTGGCAAGTCTATATTTTCACAAACTATAATGTTTTAGATTTAAACATTTCAGTTCATTATAACATATGTTTTTTCGACAAGACAGGGCAAGTGAATATTTGTAAGTCCATTATGATTGGGTTGTATAAACAATAAAATACTGGCTTTCCCACAATTAAGTCCAGCTTAATAATGAGGAAGCCAGTATAGGTGCTGCAGGCTGCGACAGTGTTGTGCAGCAGCCATATTAATCTTCCGTTTTCACGGTACCATGCTTGGTATGCACTTCAGCATCGCCCCTGATTTTGATGGCGGATGTATTTTCCGTAAACTGCACGATCAGCAGCTCACCTTTGTCCAGCTTTTCCGTATGATGAAAACGAGTATCCCGTCCGCGGGTCAGACCGATAACCTGCACTCCGTTTTCCTTGGCCTTGATCACTACATAATCACCATTTACAATACCGTCTTTTGATGGCTCCATCATTTCCTCCTTTTGCTTGTCATCGCTGTTACATTAAGTATGCTGGCAGATGCGGAAAGGACCGTGAACATGAAGATCACGGTCCTTTCCTGAACATGGAATATGTACAGCTTATTTAATTCCATCTTTCAGTGCTTTACCAGGCTTGAAAGCCGGGATTTTGCTCGCTGGGATTTCCATTTGCTCCCCAGTTTGCGGGTTACGTCCCATACGTGCGGAACGCTCACGAACTTCGAAGTTACCAAATCCAACCAGTTGGACTTTATCACCACTTTGCAGGGCGCTGGAGATTGCTTCGAAAACAGCGTCAACCGCTTTTGTAGCATCTTTCTTTTGCAGTTCTGTTTTTTCAACAACCTGTGCGATCAGATCAGTTTTGTTCATGTGTATTCACCTCCTAATGCAAATATAAGCTTCTCCACTTGCTACTTTGGTTTTCGCATTAACGAAAATATAGGTAAACGCCGCGGAATTTTCGGAATATGGACTGTACCAGCTATCGCCGGGACACAGAACACACCTATAGTAATACAGCTACCCCGTAATTTCAAGCGTTTTACGCTTTTTTTATCGGATACCACCGAACTGCTAAATACTACCAGTCGCTCAAATCGTCATTTTGCTGCTCCATTTGTTTGCGGATAGCGGCTTTGAGGCGATCTTCCGGTATACGAACAACGCAGTGGCCTGTCACCCTGGCCTGACATCCCAAACGTATGTGCTCCTCCAGAGAGGCTCCCAGCTTCCGGCTCTCCACTGCTCCCGGCGGGGAAAGCGAGATTCCTTCGACTGGCTGATCTTCCGGTAAAACGGTCACCTTGCACATAAGACAGGCAGCTCTGCCGTCACAACGCACGGGAAGATGTACCCCTGCACGCCTGGCAGCCGCCAGCAGCGTTGCTCCTTCCGGCACGAGCACCGATTTGCCGGCAGGCCAAAATTCCACCTGACCTTGCTGTCGTCCAGACATTGGGATTCCTCCTCTTAGTTATTGATTCCGGCCAACTTGTGAATGCGCTGAATCATCTGCGGATGAAAACCATTTGCAGCAATAATCTGCTTCACCAGCGCAGCATGGCGCTCTGGCTCGGCAGTCATCTGCTCGGCGATTCGTTCGTAGCGGTCCCGCCGATCTCTCAGCAGGTTAAAGACCAATTCATGTGCCAGAGGCATAATTGCTATCTCATGGCTGCCGAGTGTAATCATCTGCGCATGATCATACAGACTTTTATCAATATGTACCCGATAATACGATTCCCGCGCCCGTACTTCAAAGTCTCCGACCAGCTCGACTTTATAGTCTCCCGCCTGATAATGGCTCAGAACAGAGCGATACATTCTCGTCTCGTTCAATTCCGGACCATCCAGTACCAGAGTATGGACCTGCAGCTGCTCATGGAGCCTCTGTATCGTGCTGCCATCTGCATACAGATCAATATCACGGGGCGCCTCATCCAGTGGGATTCCCTGCAGCAGCAGTCCGCAGCTCCCGCCCAGCAGCCAGTGTGTATCCGTACTGCCCTGATCGAGCCAACGTGCGATATCCGTAAGTGACTGCTGCAGCTTCGAATGCGGCTGCAAATAGTGTTCAGGATTATACATTGTGAATATGCCCCCTCTGCATTCAGACCTGTACAAAAAGAACGACAGGATTCCCCCTCGTTCTCTGTACGTCTGACTCCATGTCAGATCAGGAATGCCACTGTTGCCAGATTTCCAGCTTCATGGATTCCATCTCATTTTTGGGATCTCTTCCCATTAAGGCTTCGACCGCTTCACGCGGATCGCTTTGTTCAAACAGAACACGGTACAGCTGCTCGGCAATCGGCATCTGGACATTGTACTTGCGGGACATATCGTGCGCCACCTGCGTCGTACGTATGCCTTCCACCACCATGTTCATGGAATTCATCACTTCTTCCAGTGACTTGCCCTGACCCAGCATATAACCTGCTCTCCAGTTCCGGCTGTGACGGCTCGTACCGGTTACCATCAGATCACCGATACCCGCGAGACCGGCAAAAGTCAGCGGGTTCGCCCCCATTTCACTGCCGACCCGGACCATCTCAGCGATACCACGTGTTAAGAGTGCCGCTTTGGCATTATCCCCATAGCCCAGTCCATCGGACATGCCTGCGCCAAGCGCGATAATGTTTTTGAGTGCACCTGCCAGCTCTACACCAATCATATCCAGATTCGTATACACCCTGAAGTATTCCTCATTCATGAAAAGAGTCTGGGCAGCTGCAGCCGCTCTCTCATTACGCGAAGCGACCACTACGGTCGTCGGCATCCGTTTGACCACTTCTTCAGCATGACTCGGTCCCGAAAGAACCACAATATTAGATTCCTTGGCACCGAGCTCCTCGCTGATCACAGTGGACATGCGTTTGAGCGATTCGGTCTCAAATCCTTTGGTTGCATGAACACACAGCATATCTTCATGATAAAAAGGTTTGAGCTGACGGCACACTTCACGCATCGCTTTGGAAGGCGCTACGATAATGACCGCCTGGGTGTCTCTCATCGCTTCGGCCAGACTGGATGCAGCGGTGATATTATCCGGCAGCACTGCCTCCGGCAAGTATTTGCGGTTCGTATGCTGTCCGTTGATCTCGCTCGCCTGCTCCTCGCTGCGCGTCCACAAAGATACCTGCAGCCCGTTATCTGCCAGGACACAGGCAAGCGCTGTGCCCCAGCTTCCCGCTACCAGAACCGTTACCTTATCAGACAACTTCGCTTCCTCCCTTGTCCGCTTTTGCTCCGATTTTATTTTCCGTACCCTTGAAGATCCGGGACAGATTCGCCCGGTGACGCCAGACTGCCAGCGCCCAGATGATGACACTAACTGTTATAATTGGCGTCGAATATCCCAGGAACAGCAATATGATCGGCGTCAGCGTAACGAAGATCAGAGAGCCCAGCGATACATAGCGTGTGAACACGATAGCCAGGATGGCCACCACACCAGCGGCCAGAGATGGCAGCAGACACAGGGTAGCCAGTACACCAATCGTGGTAGCGATTCCCTTACCTCCGCGAAAGCGGAAATAAATCGGCCAGTTGTGGCCCAGAATCGCTGCAATTCCGCACAATGCCGGAACCCAGTAGGTAGGAGAGGATGATAGCCATACTCCCAGCCATACCGCTCCTACGCCTTTGAGTGCATCCAGCAGTAGTACCGTAACTGCCGGGCCTTTACCGAGCACACGCAGCGTATTTGTTGCGCCTGCGTTACCGCTGCCATGATCACGAATATCGATTCCTTTCATGCCTTTGGCAATCAGCACACTAAAACTGATGGAACCGAGAAGATAACTCACTATGATGGCTAAAACCGATACAATCACAAGCTTCTCTCCTTAATCGTCCGATGATTTGCGACGTGTAAAGATACGGATCGGCGTTCCTACGAAATCAAAAGCCGCCCGGATTTTATTTTCCAGATAACGCTCATAGGAAAAGTGCATCATTTCCGGCTCATTGACAAATACGATAATGGTAGGTGGTTTTACCGCTACCTGGGTCACATAGTTAATGCGCAGACGTTTCCCTTTATCGGTTGGAGGCGGATTGATCGCAATCGCATCCGAAATGACATCATTGAGCAAATGCGTCGGAATACGCAGTGAATGCTGCTCGGCTACCTGCTGTACAACAGGCAGAAGCTTGTGAATACGCTGTTTGGTCAGTGCAGACAGGAACACAACCGGAGCATACTGCATAAACAGGAAGTGATCACGGATATTGTTCTCGAAATGCTGCATCGTTTTATCATCTTTCTCGACAACATCCCATTTGTTTACAACGATAATGGCGGCTTTACCCGCATCATGTGCATAACCGGCAACGTGTTTATCCTGGTCGATGATGCCTTCTTCACCGTTGATAACCATCAGGACTACGTCCGCACGCTCAATCGCTTTCATCGCACGCATGACGCTGTATTTCTCGGTATTCTCGTACACTTTACCGCGTTTGCGCATACCTGCCGTATCGATCAGTACATAACGCTGTCCATCCCGTTCAAACGGAGTATCAATCGCATCGCGTGTCGTACCGGCTACATTGCTGACGATAACGCGCTCTTCGCCCAGAATGGCGTTAACGAGTGAAGATTTACCCACGTTAGGACGCCCGATCAGAGCAACACGAATCACATCGTCGCCGTACTCATCTTCTTCCAGCTCAGGCAGATTGGCCACGATGGCATCCATCAGATCACCCATACCGCTGCCATGGCTGCCGGAGATACCGATTGGATCACCGAAACCTACATTATAAAATTCATAAATATCATCCATCCGGTTCATGTTATCGACTTTGTTGACAGCTACGACAACAGGCTTGCGGGAGCGATACAGAATCTGTGCCACTTCCTCATCGGACTGGGTCAAACCACTTTTAACGTCACACATAAATACGATCACATCCGCTTCAGCGATAGCGAGCTCCGCCTGCATCCGGATCGATTTGAGCATCATATCTTCGCCATCCAGTTCAATACCACCGGTATCAATTACGCTGAAAGGCTTGCCATTCCATTCTGAAGTTCCATATATCCGGTCACGGGTTACCCCCGGGCGGTCTTCTACAATTGCCAACCGGTCACCGATCATCCGGTTAAATACCGTTGATTTACCCACATTCGGGCGTCCAACGATTGCTACTACGGGTCTTGCCATAGGTTTTTTCCTCCTGTTCTATCTTTCCGTTAATCATCATAGCAAAAAACCATTGCCTTGGCTAACATTATGATGAATTTTAACGTCAGTGAAAAGCAATAATCGGCGAACCCATTACGGATTCGCCGATTATCTGGTGAACTTAGCCGTTGAATCCTCCGCAATAATCTGGTGGACTGTACGGGTTAAGCCCTGAAATATTTATGCTGGTTAAGTGAAAGTAGCAACGCTAGCGCTTGCTCGGAACCACCCTGCTAGACAGTAACCTTGAACCGTGGTTTCTCTGGAGCGAATGAAATTTGCATTTCGGATTTGCTGTAAGAGATGGTGGGTTAAAGTTATTGTCTATGCGTAGTGGTCATACGTCTAAACGGCATTGAAGCGTTGCCGTTTAGGGAGCAAGGAGGGCGCTTGCTCTTGCATCCAATCTAAACGGCATTGAAACGTTGCCGTTTAGGGAGCAAGGAGGGCGCTTGCTCCTTATTACTTAAATTTGCTTAGTTTATCGCCGAAGAGGTCGCCCAGGGTTACGTTCATGCCCTGGTTGCTCAGAGATACGTTAGGGTTGTTCAGCTCTTCTTGTTTCGGAGCTCTGTTACCCTTGTTGCTGTGTTCTCTAGGAGCTTTTGGCTCATCTGCAGGAGCTTCTTCGGTTTCTTTGATGCTCAGGCTAACGCGTTTTTCGCTAGGATTTACATCCAGTACTTTAACGGAAACGGTTTGGCCTTCTTCCAGTACTTCTTGCGGAGTACCGATGTGTTTGTGGGAGATTTGGGAAATGTGAACCAGACCTTCCACTCCTGGAGCGATTTCAACGAATGCGCCGAAGTTCACCAGGCGTTTTACTTCACCGGTTACTACATCGCCAGTATGGAATTTCTCTGCTGCAGTCTCCCAAGGACCTGGTTGAGCTGCTTTGATACTGAGGCTGATTTTGCCTTTTTCAGGATCAACGCGCAGAACTTTTACTTTTACTTCGTCGCCTTCGGACAGTACGTCAGCTGGCTTGTCTACATGTGTCCAAGCGATCTCGGATACGTGTACCAGACCATCTACGCCGCCTACATCAACGAATGCACCGAATTGAGTCAGACGCTGTACAGTACCTGTCAGCTCCTGGCCTTCTTGCAGGCTTTCCATAATTTTGTGCTTGTTGGACTCGTATTCCGCTTCCAGCACTTCTTTTTGGGACAGGATTACTTTGTTGTTTTCGCGATCCAGTTCTTTTACTTTAACGCGAAGTGTGCGGCCTTTGTAATCGCTGAAATCTTCTACAAAGTGACGCTCTACCATGGATGCAGGGATAAATCCGCGTGCGCCCACGTCAGCTACCAGTCCGCCTTTTACAACATCGGATACAGTAACTTCGAATACTTCACCGGATTCAAAGCGCTGTTCCAGTGTTTCCCATGCGTTCTCACTGTCGATCGCACGCTTGGACAGAACGAGAGTTTCTTTCTCGTCGTTGATGCTTACAACTTTGCATTCCACTTCCTGGCCCACTTCTACAGCTTCAGAAGCGCTGTCTACGTGTACTGAAGAAAGTTCACGGACTGGAATAACACCGTCATATTTATATCCAATACTTACATAAGCTTGATTATCATCAATTTTGACGATTGTTCCTGTGACAGTGTCACCTTTCTTCACGGAGACGATCTGATCCATTGCCTCCTGGTTTGTAACTTCGGTAGTTTCTTGGTTATTATTTTCTTCCGACATGTCAATACCCTCCTCGATTCAAACCCCATTTATTTAAACTCGCAGTAATGCTGAGTTCAAAACACATTCATTGATTTTCACGGATAATTTTACGGATAGCTTCCATAATTTTCTCCGTTGCTTCTTCAGCCGTACCTGTCGCATCTTTGCCTTTGTAAGCGGAAAGGTCGACCGGTGGACCATATACAACCTTGGTTGTACGAAAAAGCTTATAGTTTCCAATAATCGCAGCCGGAATTACTGCCGCATCACTCCGCAATGCAAAAGTTGCAGCGCCACGCTTGGCAGCTGCTGCCTGAGAATTGCGCGTACCTTCAGGGAAAATCCCCATTATACCGCCTTCACGCAAAATGGTGAGCGCAGTACGGATCGATTCCTTGCTGATGCCGCCCCGTTTGACCGGAAAAGCGCCAAGTCTTGCAATAATCGGTCCCAGTACAGGAGCATGGAACAGTTCTTCCTTGGCCATAAAGCGAACCTGGCGTTTAATCAGGATGCCTACCATGGGAGGATCCAGATTACTGATGTGGTTGGAACAGAGCAGCACGCCACCTTCCTGTGGGATATGCTCCAATCCTTCAGCCTTGATGCGGAACAGAATGCGATAAAAAAAGCGTATAAGAGCGCGAATGAATCGATAGAACATCATTGGACTCTCCCTGCCATTGTAGTATGGGCCAGCATCAATATGTGATCGGATACTTGATCGATAGACATCGACGTTGTATCCAGTACCACCGCATCATCTGCACATACCAGCGGAGAAAATTCACGTTGCTCATCCAGCTGATCCCGTTCTGCAATCTCGCGTTCAAGCTGCTCCAGTGTAATACCCTCCGAAGCATCCATTTCTGCATACCTGCGTCTGGCACGTTCCTGCACAGTTGCTGTCATAAAGATCTTCAACTCTGCATCTGGAAGCACATGAGTACCGATATCGCGTCCATCCATCACAACGCCTTTACGCAAAGCCATTTGCCGCTGTAAAGACGATAGCTTTACTCTCAGCCCCTCGATTTGCGCATATCGTGACACAATCCGGTTCACGGTCAGACTACGAATATCTGCAGTTACATCCGCTCCATTAGCCAGGACCTTCTGTCCCTGTTCATCAGGTATTAATTCAATCACCAGATTTTGTGCTTCTTGAAGCACCTTTTCGGCATTTTCAGGTTCAATATTTAATTGAAGCATATGCCATGTGACGGCGCGGTACATTGCTCCCGTATCGACATATACATAGCCAAGCCGCTTCGCGACCATACGTGCAATTGTACTTTTCCCTGCGCCGGCAGGTCCATCAATCGCAATGTTGATTTTCCCGTTATGTTCTAACATTTGGCGTTCCAACCGGGAACTCCCCCTCAACCATCATACTCCAACTCAATAAAAAAGCAGGCATTGCCTGCGTCAAGCAAATTATAACACAGTCCCCTAGAACATGCAAAAGCGTACAGTCACCCAGAGGGTTCGAAAATCGATTTACTGCTTACAACAACAAGCAATCCGTTTTGGGCGATTGGTATCCGATACGGCACTTCAGCGCTTGTGTCCACCTTCAATTGGCTGTTCCCAAGGGCTGACAACCAGAGCATACTGCCTAAGCGCGTTGTATCCTGCAGAACTACTCCCCAAATGATATCTTTCTCTGATTGATAGTACTCAAATCAATATGCAGCTGTATTCCGTTCCCAGCACCGCCAACTATATTTATTATAAATAAAACCCGCCGTCCGGATCTATTGTCCGACTGCGGGTTTTATTGATGCGTCTATTTACGTATTCATTTCCTCTTCCCTTTTGACAAACCGGAAAGGTGAACGGTTATTCGCACGTGCAATCTTGATCATGCCGCCGTACCAGAGGAACAGCATCAGCGGTATAATGTACCACATCCAGTGCTGGGTAACCGTCTGGAGGATAAAGTCATATACACCATGCCAGAATAGTGGCAACACCAGCGCACAGGCGAGAAACAAGCGCCGTTTGCGCGAGGTGGCGGTGAATTTGGCTTTGCCTACATAGTATCCCATGATGACACCGAACAATGCATGTCCGGATACCGGCAGCAGACCGCGTGCCAGCAGCGACACCACCGACATCGAATTATAGAGCGCATAAAGCACATTTTCCAGTGTGGCAAATCCGAGTGAAAGAGCAACAGCATAGACAATTCCATCATAAGGCTCATCAAATTCCGTATGGTTGTACAAAATATGATAAATGATAAACCACTTGGCTGCTTCCTCTACACCCGCAGAAATCAGAAATGAGAAAACATACGGACTTTCTCCAAGACCGAGTACCATTGCCCGCTGAATAATCATGATCGGAAATACAATAGCAATTCCGAGTAGAAAAAATTTGATCACCAGATGAAGCGGTTCGGTGTCATATTTATCCTTGAGATAGACATATACAAGCAGTGCAATACCCGGAGCTATTGCAGCCATCAGAATTGAAAATAAAGACACCCAGATTCCCCCTCATCGATTTATAGCCTGACCACCGGTTGATGTGCCGTTATGTGCAACATACGAAATAGGAACTCCTTCCGGCCGGTTCGGACTATTTATTAAGCGAAGGAAATACCTGGATGTCTTGATTTCATTCAGTCATTACGCTTGAAATGGTTGCAGATAATCTCTACCGCATTTTCCGGCATAACCACTTTACCGTATTCTTCCAGCATAGCTTCGGTAACCGAAGTAGCATCACCAAACTCAGCCAGTACAGCAATCAGGGCTGCGTGCTTGGACATATCCACTTCAGCAGGATCAAGGGTGAACACCCACTGATCTTTGTAATGATACAGTCTTCCAGCCTCCGTTACGTTCTGGGAAAGCGTATGCGCCGCTTCGATCAATGTCTCGAAGTCCTTGAAGGCATAGGCGATAAAATCGGTCTCTTCCAGAGTAACTTCCATCTCGTATATCTCATCAGCCAGATCATCTTCGTTCATGGTACCCAGATGCTGATCGTATTTACCGCGAGTTACTATCACTACCATACCCTGTGCAGGAAGCGCGAATACTTCGACCGCCAGTGGACCGGTAGCATCAAACCCAAGCTCCGTATAAGCCTGGTCCATCATTTCAGTGAACAGGTCGTGCACTTTTGGAATCTCCTGCCACATATCTTCTTTTTGAATCCCGCGCTCAGTGAGATCATCAAAAGTAAGGAAAATCCGTATTTTGTCTGAGCTCAATCTTTCTATTTTCATGATAGGATCCCCCTTGAAAACATAGGTTGTGATCACGCATAATGCGTGTCATCCATTCCCTATTCATATGGTTTAAATATAGCAAGGCTATATTATATATGTTACCATTTATTATCCTTAAATGCACGTAATAAAACGCTTTGCACATAATTATGATTGTAAGCGTTTTATCATTATGCGGCTGATTCATTTGTCTGCTTTTTGGGTTATTAGGCATTTGTATGCCCAAATCACATAGAAAATTTATACAAGAGTTGATTTTTTATGCCGATTAGGGATTTAATTTACATAGGCGTACTGTTGTCCGCTGAATAAATACATTGGCTCTGCAAAAGTCATTTTCACGGACCTCAGCGGCTTGGTTACCGAAAATACAGACAGAAAAGAGCGTGAAATGAATGGGTAAGAAAACTGCGGGCTGGCTGCTCCTATCCGTGCTGATGTTATCCGCATGCAGCAACCAGACTACTGCCGGCGATACGGGTGCAAATCAGGCTCCTGCCACACCAACCGTCACTACAGAACAAAGCGCCGAATCCGGCACGACACCACAGAGCACAGCCAAAGGTACGACTGCCACCGATTCAACGGAAGCCAAAGCGCAGGAAGGCAGCAGTAAGCCGGCTGAAGATGTCAAGGCCGAAGCACCTGCAAGCTATACATATCATATGAACAAAAACTATGATATTGTGCCGAATAAAGAATCGGACAAAACGCCAAAAAAAGTCGTTCTGCTGACTTTTGACGATGGTCCAAAAGAAGCGAAAATGATCAACAGCATGATGGATACGCTCGACAAGCATCATGCCCGTGCCATTTTCTATGTAAACGGCAGCCGTGTCAAGCAGCATCCGGAGCTGCTCAAACTGATTCATGATCGCGGAGGCGTGATCGGCAACCATACGTATGATCATATCGTACTCAAAAATGAATCAGCCGCCAAAGTAAAGCAGCAAATTGAAGACACCCAGAAAATCATTGAAGAAACGATTAATATCACTCCACGTTTCCTGCGTCCGCCTAATGGAGCAGGCAATGATGCCGTGCATGAAGTCGCTGCCAAAAACAATCTGATGTACATGAACTGGTCTGTAGGCTCACTGGATTGGGTCAACCAGGATGATCCCCAGGCTGTCATTACCAACGTGATGGATCAGCTGCATTCCGGCAGTACCATTCTGATGCATGAACTGCCATGGACAGTGGAAGCACTGGATGAGCTGCTGACCAAGCTGGAAGCCAAAGGATACACTTTTGTCGATCCCGATACAATCGAGCCGGAAATGCGCTAAGCAAACAACATATCGACATATAAAAACGCAGAGCTGCGGAAACATCCGCACTCTGCGTTTTTGTATTTTCAATATTGTGGATCAAGCAGCTGTTGGCTGTTCAAATGTATTACCAATTATTGCAGAAACAGACTTTTGAATTTGTCCCAGCTCAGCATAAAGCCGGAAAGCTTGAAACCCCACCAGAGCAGCATACCGGTCAGTACCACAAACATGAAGATCAGATAGCCATAAAAGAACTTGGCTAACCTGATTTTGCGAGCCGGATAGATGGTGCTGCGTGGCGCATATTCCTTTTCGCCCTCTTCCTCTTCTCCTTCGCCCTGCTCTTTGCCTTCTGCCTCAACAGATGGATTCACTGGCTGATACGCTGACTGCCGTACGGTTCGTGCTGAACGCTTGCTGCGACCGGCAGGTAACTTGATTCGTCCGCCGATCAGCAAACCTTCATCCCGATTGCTGCCAAAACGTTCTATTCTGCTTGTATCCCTAGTTGTGCTGTAACGTTCCAACCTGCTTAGACGTTCGCTCATTTTTCCCTCCGCAACGAAATAATCAGACCGGATATCAGGTCAATCATAAAATGACATAAAATGGGTGCCCATAATGTACCGGATTCAATATAAATATACCCAAGAGCGTAGCTGCTGACAAACACCCAGCCAGTCGGAATCCAGTGGCGCAGATACCGAAAGTGAATAGCTGCGAAAATGATGCTGGTCCAGTACGGTCCAAAGGCGTGCTGAATGGCTCCACGAAACAAAATTTCTTCACAGATGCCGACGATCAGGGTAATAATCACGATATGCCAGATCGGCCGGTTTTTGAAAATCATTTCGTTAATCCCGCCGTCATCCATACTGCTCTCCGGAATTACTCTGGAAATGAACAGATCGGCCAGCAGCATCGCTCCAGCGAGTCCAAGCCCCCACCATACAAACTGCAGATTGGTCGGCAGCTGAAGCAGCAGAAACGGATTGCGTCCCTGCAGCCATATCCAGATCAGGCCAACGAGCAATGTAAGTCCCTGGGTCAGATACAGATTGGCGAGCAGCAGCTTGTCAGTCAGCTGTTCGGGCTGTACACGTTTTAATTTAAATGATCGAAACTTGCCTTTTTTCATAATCACAATCCTCTTGGTCAAGCATTGAGCCGGATGCCCGCTTTCCATTAATAAAATTCATTATAGCATGATATTCACCAAAGCAAATAATCCTCTTGCCGGTTTCGTTCGCTGTTCCCAGCTATCCGGCGTGATCGGGTTGATATATAGACCGCTGAACCTATTTTAGGCAGTCAGATATAATTATGCTGTATTTGATTACGCTTCTGGGATACAATAGGATTCAACAGAGCATAATACGTATATTCAATCACTTTTCACATTTAATATTCGTGTTTGATTCCAAAATACGTTATTGACATGGTATGTAACCCATGGTACATTATGAAAAATTAAATTACTTTAACGTCTGTGAAGGAAAAAAATTGCACTCTGGTTTTCAGAGAGCCGGTGGTTGGTGCAAACCGGTAAACCGATTGTATATTTTGAGCGTTCCTGAGTCACTGTATTGAAATTGGAGTAGGTACAGTCGGGTGATTCCGTTATGAATCGGGTCAATTGATTTGACCATAAGGCTGTTTCTTGTGAGAGAACAGCGAATTAGGGTGGTACCACGACAGCTCTCGTCCCTTGACTACAATCGTAGTGTGCGGATGAGTGCTTTTTTTGTATAATTTTTGCTTTTGTGCGTTAGTGCGTTTGTTCGGTAATTAAATGGAGTCAGGATCATCCGGGATATTAACATTTGCAGCTGTCTGTCAGCGTCCGTGACAGAGGCAAATGTTTATATAAAGCACAACCTGTACAGCCAACAAGGAGAATGACAAAAAAACAAAGAATGACCATTTTGGAGGAGGAAAGAAATAATGTTTAAGGTACTGGTATCTGATCCAATTAGCGATCTGGGGATTCAACAACTGATGGATGTTTCGGACATCACGGTAGACAAAAAGACAGGACTGAGCGAAGACGAATTGACTGCTATTATCAGCGAATACGATGCACTGCTCGTACGCAGCCAGACGACGGTTACAGCCAAAATCATGGAAGCTGCAACCAAGCTTAAAGTCGTGGGACGTGCAGGTGTCGGCGTCGACAATATCGATCTGGAAGCCGCTACCCAGCGCGGCATTATCGTCATCAACGCACCGGACGGTAACACGATTACAACCTGTGAGCATACCTTTGCCATGATGATGGCTCTGGCACGCCATATTCCACAGGCCTATGCCAAAACCATTAACGGTACCTGGGACCGCAAATCTTTCCTCGGGGTCGAACTGCGTAACAAAACACTGGGCGTACTCGGTATGGGCCGCATCGGCAGTGAAGTCGCCAAGCGTGCCAAAGCATTTGGTATGGATATTCTCGGCTACGATCCATTCCTGACTCAGGAGCGTGCCGACAAGATGGGTGTCAAGCTGGCCAGTGTGGATGATATTCTGCAGCATGCCGACTTTATGACAGTGCATACACCACTTACGCCGGAGACCAAGCATATGATCTCGACACCGCAATTCCAGATCATGAAAAAAGGAATGCGTATCATCAACTGTGCCCGCGGCGGCGTCATCGATGAGCTGGCACTGGTAGCGGCGATTGATGAAGGCATTGTGGCCGGAGCGGCCTTTGATGTATTCGAGAGCGAGCCACCGCAGGCGGATCACCCTTTCCTGAATCATCCAAGCATTATCGTAACGCCTCACCTCGGCGCTTCCACGGTGGAAGCCCAGGAAAACGTAGCGATCGATGTATCCGAGCAGGTACTGCATATTCTGCGTGACGAGCCGTTCAAAAATGCGGTCAACATGCCTCCTGTCGCTGCAAGCGTCATGAACAAGCTGCAGCCGTACTTTGGACTGGGAGAGAAGCTGGGCAGCTTTGCCGCTCAAATCTCCGTACAGGCGATCCAGGAGATCCGTATCGACTATGCGGGCGATCTGTCCGAAGTGGATACCCAGCCGCTGACCCGTTATATTCTGAAAGGCATTCTCTCCCGTCATCTCGGTTCGGAAGCGAATATCGTCAACTCGCTTCATCTGGCCAAAGTGCGTGATCTAAATGTGATTGTTACCAGTGCTCCATCGACCAAAGGCTTTACCAATCTGATCACGGTGAGCCTGAAAGGCCAGGATGGCAGTGATCAGCGAATCTCCGGTACCCTGCTGAGCGGTTATGGGGAGCGTATTGTCCGCATCAATGATTATTCGGTGGATGTACTGCCTGCCGGTCACCAGATTCTCGTATCCCATACGGACAAACCCGGCATCATCGGTAATGTGGGCTCCCTGCTCGGTCAAAAAGATGTCAATATCGCCTCCATGCAGGTTGGACGGAAAATTGAAGGCGGCGAAGCGATCATGATCCTGACTGTGGACAAAGATGTACCGAAGCAGGTACTCGTCGAGCTGACCAGCCTGCCAAACCTGAACACTGCGCAGGAAGTCGTGCTGGCCTAACAGATCATGGACTCTGCCTATAACATGTACTTTTACAAATAAACATACTAAAAAAGCTCCTGCACCGGATAATCGGCAGGAGCTTTTTTATATATTCAATCCCGGTCTTCATGATGCACAGGCAGCCGCAGGGTAAATACAGTTCCCTTGCCTACCTGGCTGTCTGCCGTAATGCTACCCTGATGGGCTTCGATAATATTGCGCACGATCGCCAGTCCAAGCCCGGTACCACCGGATTCTCCACGGACTCTTGCCTTGTCCGCCTTGTAGAACCGCTCAAAAATAAACGGCAGATCTTCCAGCGGAATGCCTGCACCCGTATCCTGGAAGGACACACGAACATTGCTGTCTTCCACCGCAGCGGTAACGGTAATGGTGCCACCAGCCTGTGTGTGGCGGAATGCATTGTCCAGCAGATTGGTAAATACCTGCTCCAGCCGATCGGCATCCGCTTCCAGCATCAACGGCGTTTCATCACGAACAAAATCCAGCTCCAGCTCGCGTTCCTTGGCACGTACGGAGAACTTGCGGTACACCCGGTCCATCAATTCATTTAGATTCATCTGCCCGAAATTCATGTCCGTGTGCCCGGCCTCCATTCGCGACAGATCCAGCAGATCCTGTACCAGCCTGCTCATGCGCAGGGATTCATCGTAAATCACCTGCACCAGTTCATTGCTTTCCTCCGGTGAGGAAGCCATGCCATCGAGCAGTGCTTCACTGTAACCCTGAATCATCTGCAGCGGCGTTCGAATCTCGTGCGATACATTGGCGACAAAGTCGCGGCGCATTTTCTCTGCCTTGACCTCTTCGGTCACATCGCGCAGCACGGATACGGTACCGCGCACATCCTCGCCCGAGTACAGCGGCGTCATATTGACGGCCCATACCTGCTGCTTGACATGGATATTGGAGCTCTGATCCTGACGTTCCCGGATGACCCGCTCGAACATCGGATACAGCGGTTCCGGCACTTTGGAAGCGGCCGCACCGCTGCCATCCTCCTGACCTTCCCAGCCGGCTTTGTGCCAGCTGTCCATGATCATTTCGCCGAGCGGGTTATGCAGGATCATATTGCCCTTCTTGTCAAAGGTAATTACACCATCACCCATGCTGCGCAGTACGCTCGCCATCTGTTCCTTTTCCAGCTGCAGATTCTGGATATTCTTTTCCAGTTCCTCGGCCATATGGTTAAAGGCGCTTGCCAGCTGACCAATCTCGTCACCAGTACGCAGCGCCAGGCGTGTATTGTACTTCCCTTTGCGGATGCCGTCTGTCGCCTGAATCAGCTGCTGCATCGGCTGCGTTATCTTGGTCAGCAGGAACAGCGCAAAAAAAGTGGTCAGCGCAAATCCGATAATCGATACATACGTAAACAGCCTTTTGATCGCGTCTGAATTGGTAAAGTTGGTATCAATATAAGGCAGTAAAAACAACCCCAGTGTCAGCAGGACACAGGCAACCAGTCCACTGATCGTTAGCCACAATTTACCGACAAGCGTTCTCCAGAAGTCCACTTATTTAGGCACCTCTAACTTGTAGCCTACCCCCCAGACGGTCGTGATCATCGCGGCAGAATCGGGAGAGACTTTATTCAGTTTTTCACGCAAGCGCTTAACATGGGTGTCAACGGTACGCAGATCACCGAAAAATTCATAGTTCCATACATCCTTGAGCAGTTCTTCCCGGGAAAATACTTTGTCCGGCGACGAAGCAAGGAAGTGCAGCAGTTCATATTCCTTTGGCGTCAGACTGATCTCATGGCCGCTTGCCGTCACCCGGTGTGCGTCGTGCTCAATAATCAGGTTCGGGAACACGATATTGTTGCTTGAATTGTTTTCCTGAGACAGATAGGCGGTCGCCGATGAACGACGCATGATCGCCTTGACCCGGTAGATGACTTCACGCGGACTGAACGGCTTCACCACATAGTCGTCAGCACCCACTTCGAAGCCCTGCACGCGGTTCACCTCTTCGCCTTTGGCTGTCAGCATCAATACCGGTGTGGACTTGGATTGACGCAGACGGTTGCAGACTTCAATTCCGTCGATTCCCGGCAGCATCAGATCCAGCATGATCAGACCATAGTCGTCAGCAAGAGCTTTGCGCAGCGCGGTTTCACCATCTTCGGCTTCTTCGATTTCATAACCTTCTTTTTCCAGATACATGCGCAGCAGACGGCGAATGCGTTCTTCATCATCCACTACGAGAATACGGTTCAATTGTTCACTCATTTCCTAAAGCCCCCCAGCTGTGCGACGGAATATCAGAATTAATGATTTCTGTAGTTTTTGATAGTCACCGGCAGGCTGTGCTGCCTGCAAATGACCTCCGGCGTACAGCTTCAGGCAGGCGAACCATAATGGTCGTGCCTGCCTGAAGCCGATGATCCGGCAATGCTTATTTGGAGCCTCTTTGCAGAGCGTCCAGTTCCTGTTTGCTCAGCGGACGATGAAGGCCGCGCTTGAGATTGCCAATCAGCAGTTCGCCAAAAGCGATCCGTTTCAGACGGATAACTTTGTGGGACAGGGCATCAAACATGCGGCGGATCTGACGGTTCTTGCCTTCATAGATCGTTACACGGATGGTAGCCTGCTTCTTGTCGGTATCGATATCGTAATACTCAGCTTCTGCCGGCTGGGTCATACCATCTTCCAACTGGATACCTCTGCGGAATTTGTCCAGAGAATCGCCGTGCGGTACACCTTCTACCGTAACGAGATACGTTTTGGGTACGTGGTGCTTGGGATGGGTCAGTCTGTTGGCCAGTTCACCATCATTGGTCAGAATCAATAACCCTTCGGAGTCATAGTCCAGACGTCCAACCGGGAATACGCGTTCATTAACGCCTTTGAGATAGTCCTGTACAGTTTTCCGTCCTTCCGGATCAGTTACACTCGTGATGACTCCCTTGGGCTTATTAAACATATAGTATACTTTCTTCTCAGCTGCGATGGATCTTCCGTTTACCGTAATCTCATCGACAGTCGGATCCGCTTTGGTTCCCAACTCAGTGACTACCTCACCATTGACGGTTACTTTTCCCGCCAGAATCAGTTCTTCACTTTTACGGCGTGAAGCTACACCCGCTTGAGCCAATATTTTCTGCAATCGTTCCATAATAGTCATTTCACCTCATGTTAATGATACTCATATGCGAACAAAATCACAAGATAAAGGATAAAGTTAACGCTCTTCTTCATTGCAATTTGGAGAAATCAGGCACTCATAAGAAGGTACAGCTGCTATTCCTGCGCAGAAAGCATACCGGTCATCCGGCAGTCGGTTGAATACTATATAGTAAAGAAAGAAAAATAACGATCGATATTACAAAAAATCCTCAACCTGCCCGTACAGCAGCGGTTGAGGATTTTTGTAGATAGGCGATCGTCCTGATCATAAATTATAGGATGGTTCAGGAACCGATCCGGCTCCGGTAATTACTGTTGTTATCTCTACACTTGTCATATCGACATCTCAGCCGAACAGATCCCTAATCGTATGGCTGCTTATTTGATATAGTCGGCCATTGATGTTACTTTCAGTCCCTCTGCACGGGACGGCACCATGGCTGCGGATGACAGACCATACTGCGGTTTACGTGATCCGCTTTGTACCACATCGGTCAGCTGGCAGAAATGGACACGATACGTCTGTCCCGGCAGCAGGTCAAAGAAGTTATCACTGAACTCCCCTGCATTATCCGCAGACAGCCATACCTGGCGGGCCAGCTTGTCTGTGGTCAGTTCGATTACGGTTGCACCGTCTTCTTCCTTTTCCGTGACCATGATATTCGGTGGGCTCATCGAAATATCCTTGTACGAGACAAAGTAGCTCAGCTGGGAATCAATCAGTTCTCCATCATGCTCCAGCTCAACGAGCAGCACCGCCTGATTCGGATCGACGCCATCCAGCAGATGATCTCTGGACAGGGACATCAGCTTCAGACATTCATTGCCTGCCAGGCTGAACGATTGCGGAATCTCCTTGTACAGTTCACCATCCGTGCCGAGTACTTTGACCCGGATCATCAGTGCGGCTGGAGCCAGCACATCGGAGATGGCATAGATATCAAACTGCTCTCCGCTCGAACCGTCTACCGATACGGCAATATCACGGAAGCTGCGTTTGGCGTAATAGTGCATCGCTTTCCAGCGGCCAAAGTAATCCATGCCTGCCCA
Organism: Paenibacillus wulumuqiensis; assembly: GCF_000971965.1. Classification (GTDB taxonomy): domain Bacteria; phylum Bacillota; class Bacilli; order Paenibacillales; family Paenibacillaceae; genus Saccharibacillus; species Saccharibacillus wulumuqiensis. The sequence goes on along the minus strand of NZ_LAQP01000004.1, from coordinate 439,294 downwards.
GGAAGCGACCGGCCAGCAGTCATTCATCTGCCAGTACAGCGTACCCATGCAGTACGGCTTGTTGCGGCGGTGAGCTTCAATCGCCATCTGCATCGCTTCGGCCTGCAGCACCTGACTCATGTACAGGAAGGACGGGAAGTTTTTGGGTTCCGGCAAATATTTATCCATGTATTCCTTGATCAGACGGTTACCGGCACCATTCTTCTGATGACGCAGCATCACCTCGGATTCCAGTTCCATGTCCGACTCTTCGGCATAGGTACGAACAGAACGGTATTCCGGGAAGGACTGGAAACCATATTCGCTCATAAAGCGACCAACATATTCGTTGTACCGTTCAAACGGCTCACTGGCATGCCATACACCCCAATAGTGAATATCCCCGCTGTCTGTCAGTCCCTGGGTATGCTGCTCTACCGTATCGGTCATGTCGACCATCGGGGAAGATGCCCAGTAGTCGATACCCGGAGATTCACTGGCTACCACGTCCGGCAGCAGTTCATGGAAAATGGCTTTGTAGTCGTTCCAAATCTGTTCGCGCTGCTCTGCCGTATAATTCTTTTTCCAGCCCCAACCGCCATCTTCGATATAATGCGCCCATGCGGAATCCATCTCATTATTACCACACCAGAGGACCACCGATGGATGATTGCGCAGACGGCGTACATTGTCTTCCGCTTCAGCCTGTACACTGTCCAAAAACTTTTCATCTCCCGGATACATGCTGCAGGCGAACATAAAGTCCTGCCATACCATAATGCCGTATTCATCACATAGTTCATAGAATTCGTCATTCTCGTAAATGCCGCCGCCCCATACGCGCAGCATATTCATATTGGCCTCAGCAGCCGATACGATCTCATGCCGGTATCGCTCATAAGTGACTCTTGGCAGGAAGCTGTCATTCGGAATATGGTTGGCTCCTTTGGCAAAGACCGGCACCCCGTTGAGCTCAAAGTAGAACGAAGTTCCCGGGTAATCGCCATGCTTTTCCCTTACCAGACGTACCGAACGAATACCGGTACGGATACTCTGCTCGGCCAGCTGATTTTGCTGGTCGGCTGCATCGGTCACAGATATTGTAAACGTATACATATTTGCTTCGCCAAGGCCTCTTGACCACCATAACTTGGGGTTTTCCAGCGTCAATGGAATCTCGATGATATCGGTACCTTCCTGCAGCGTCACCTGCTGTTCCCAGTTCTGATCTTCTGTGTGGATATGCAGATAGCCTTTGCGCTCCAGCTCGGAGTACACCTGGATAACAGCTGTGAGATCAGCGGATTCCGCCGTTACCTGATTTTGACGAATGTATACGTCTTCAATTCGCACGTCTGACCAGGCGACCAGCTCGGCTTCACGCCAGATTCCACTCGTTACAAAGCGCGGACCCCAGTCCCAGCCATAATGATAAGGCGCTTTGCGGGCAAAGATGCTGACACGCTGCTCGCCCAGCTCGCCTACGTCCGACTGATCATTGCTCGCCGGCAGCGCGTAACCAAGTGCTTCCAGTTTGGGCAGATCTTCCTGAATCGGAGAACGGAAATAGATGCGTACCGTGTTCTCTCCTTCTTTGACATATCCTTTCACATCGGCTCTCCAGGTACGGAACATATTATCTGCGGACAGCACCAGCTGATCGTTCAAATATACATCCGCATACGTATCGAGTCCATGGAACAGCAGTTCCACATGGGAATGCTTCAGAGCGGATTGATCCAGCTGGATAGTCGTTATGTATTCCCAATCCTTTTTGTCGACCCATTGTACTTCTTTTTCATTTGTACCATAAAATGGATCGGGAATCAGATCGTGCGCCAGCAGATCGGTATGTACAGTACCCGGTACCTGAGCGGACAGCCATTCATTCTCATCGGCTGCCTTGAACTTCCACTCTTGCAGGGTAAGGCGGTAAGGCGTGATTTGCAGATTGCTCATCGCTTCATTCATCCTTTCGCTATTGGGTTATGCCTACACCTTACTATGACTGGAACCAATAATCAAATTAAATTGAGATTACGAATTATGCCAAAAATGGATAAACCGGCAGCCCGCTGTTTGCGGCAATAACGTTACCCATTTAAAGGAAAGCGGAACGGATGGTACGGCAGGGCAGCAGCGGTTACGCTTTTACCAAAAAAAGCAGACCTGCCGGATAGCCTCCCGTCGGTCTGCTTTTTATTGAACTGCGGATCGGGAATATATATTTCCCATCCTCGTCAGATAGAATATTCACTTCCCGTACAGTAATGCCTGCTCAGGCTTTGTGTTCTTCATCATCCTGTTGCTGCGAAGATTCTGCGGCCGGTTGTTCAGTCAGCACTTCTTGTGCCGCCTCGATCAGTTCCTCACCGAGTTCTTGCAGTGCAGGAATATCTTCATTATAGGTCTGTTCCTCGAGACGGTGAAACAGCAGCTGGGTCTCTTCTTCGAGATCTCCGGCATCCTCGAACAAAGCGGCATCCGGCAGTTCCCGCAGTCCGCTGAGACCGAAATAATCGAGAAACGCCTTGGTTGTTCCATATAAAATAGGACGACCGATCGCTTCGGCACGGCCCACTTCCTGAATCAGGTCTTTGTTGACCAGCGTGTAGATCGGACGTTCCGATTTGACTCCGCGAATCTCTTCGATCTCCACTCTCGTAATCGGCTGCCGGTAGGCCACGATCGACAGTGTCTCCAGCGCAGCCTGGGACAGAGAAGAACGGTTGGGCGATTCCGCCAGCTTTTCATAATAGGATGCATGTGCCGGCAGGGTAGACAGCTGATAGCTGCCTGCGATATGAATAATCTGAATGCCGCGGCGAGCTTTTTTGAGATCGGCCTGCAGCTCTTCAATCGCGATCTGGACCGTCTGTACAGGCTGATCGGTCACTTCGGCGATCTGCTTGATATTCAGTCCTTCCTCACCGGAAAGGAACAGCATGCCTTCAATAACTGCTTTCAACTTCTGGGACTTCATTAATGCTTATTTCTCCTCTCCACTCCATCACAATGTCATCAAACAACTGGCTCTGATAACACGAAATCTGCTTCATTTTCATCATTTCCAGTACGGCCAAAAACGTTACCACAATCTCGTGGCGATACATGGCCTGATCCAGCAGTTTGGAGAACAGCAGGTTCTCTCCTCGTTCCAGGGCCAGAAAACGATTGGCCACTTCACGAATCCGGTCCTTGACCGAGATCTCATCACGCTGGATGCGGGTAATCTGTGTTCTCCGGCTCGCCCGGCGAAGCGCCTTGCGGAAAGCTTCTACCAGATCCATCGTATGCAGTCCTTCGACCGGATTGTAATTGACTTTGGCGGTAAAGGGCTTGAGGTCTTCCGGTTCCTTGGTAAAAATCAGACTCCGCTCTTCTTCCCGCTCACGCAGATGTCCGGCAATGCCCTTGTACTTGCGATATTCGACGAGCTTGCGCACCAGCTCTGCGCGCGGGTCCAGATCTTCTTCCTCATAATAATCAAAATCATCCATCTCCATGACCGGCGGTCTGGGCAGCAGCAGCTTGCTCTTGATCGACAGCAGCGTCGCCGCCATAACGAGAAACTCGCTCGTCACTTCGAGCTCAAGTTCCTTCATACTATGAAGATACTCCAGATACTGTTCCGTGATTTCACTGATCGGAATATTCTGGATGTCAATTTCCGATTCGTCAATTAAATGAAGCAGCAAATCGAGCGGCCCTTCAAACGTTTCCAGTTTGTACAGTACAGTCACAGGCACACTCCTTTAATGGGATTCATTCGATGCGGCCCTGTTCTCCGGAAATGCATAACGCACATCTCCTCTATATTCAGGCAGTCGCAGCATCGACAAGCTTAACATACAAACCTTATTTTATCCTTAATGCATAGCTATGACCATACATATTCAGCAAAAAAGAGGCTCATTCCTTTTCAGGATAGCCTCTTTTCGGGAAAATCGCTACTATTCAGTAATTATTTCATCTGTCTGGTCAGGTTCGCCATTTCAATTGCTGCATTTGCGGAATCCCAGCCTTTGTTGCCTGCTTTGGTGCCGGCACGTTCGATGGCCTGTTCGATATTTTCGGTGGTTACCACACCGAAGATGACCGGTACGCCTGTTTTCAGGTTAATCGCGGATACGCCTTTGGCGACTTCGTTGCAGACATAGTCATAATGACTGGTCGATCCGCGGATCACGGTGCCGAGGGTGATAACGGCATCATATTTGCCGGATTCAGCCATTTTCTGGGCGATCAGCGGAATTTCAAACGCTCCGGGTACCCAGGCGACGTCGATATTGTCCTGCGGTGTGCCGTGACGCTGGAGAGCGTCGAGTGCGCCGCTGAGCAGCTTGTTGGTGATGAACTCATTAAAACGGGCAACGACAATGCCGAATTTCAGATCCTGCGAGACTAAATGTCCTTCAAAAATGTTAGCCATGGTTAGTTTCCTCATTTCAAGTAGGGTTAGTGGGGAGGCGAACAGCTGCTGCTGTGATGGGTCCGCTCGGGGAAAGGATGATCCACCGGCCTCCGGTTAAGAATGGATATCTGGAATGACTGCTCTCGCAGTCGATATCCATTCTTAAATGTCGGCCTTGTGGATCATTCCTTTCCCCTCGCTCCGTGCATCAAGATCAGCTGTCTGCCTCCCGAAAAAAGATGGTCGGACAGTAAGGTGGGCAAGGGCGCTGCGCTGCTTGCCTGGGGTTGCTGGTGGTGCTGGTTAGGTGATAGGAGTGATGCTTAGCTTGGTTCTGGGATGATGGTTTGGTGGTGCTGGTGGGATAGGATGACTGGAGTGACATGTTGGTATCTATCCCTGGAAAATACATTTTTTTGCTTAAGTTGCCGGGTTGCTTGGGGTGGAGCTGGTTTTGGTTTGTAGATAGGTGATCAAGGCCTGGATGCTGATGAGCTGCAGGTTGTGTTTGGTGGCGATGGTCCGCAGTTGGTCCAGGCGGGCCATGGTGCCGTCTTCGTTCATGATTTCGCAGATAACGCCTGCGGGAGATGCTCCGCAGAGGCGGGCCAGGTCAATGGCCGCTTCGGTGTGACCGGGTCTGGACAGGACGCCGCCGGGATTGGCGATCAGCGGGAACATGTGGCCCGGGCGGCGGAAATGTTCGGGGCCGGCTGCCGGGTCGGTGATCGCCTGGGCGGTCATGGAGCGCTCGTGGGCAGAGATGCCTGTCGATGTGCTCACATGGTCGACCGATACGGTAAAGGCTGTGCCGTGGTAATCCGTATTCTGGGATACCATCGGCTGCAATTGCAGCTGTTCGGCGCGTTCTGCCGTGATCGGCAGGCAGACAAGACCGCGTCCTTCGGTAACCATAAAGTTGATTACCTGCGGGGTGGCATGATCGGCGAGCGCAATAAAGTCGCCTTCATTTTCCCGGTCTTCATCATCCACGACGATGATAACTTTACCCTGCTGCAAATCGTGTAATGCTTCCTCAATCCGGTGCAAACCGGAAGGTTCGTTATCCATGGTAGGTCCCTCCTTGGTATAAAAATGGGCTGCTGACGAAAATGCTCCAATGATGCACTACATATATCCGTTTTCCTGCAAAAAGTTGGCGGTCAGTGCCGATTGGTGGTTGGATTGTGCATCATTTGGTGAAGCGGAGCGGTACTGCAGCATATGCTCTACATACTTGCCGAGTACATCACATTCCAGATTTACGGTATCTCCGGGCTTACGATGGGCAAGCACCGTTTCCTTGAGCGTATGCGGAATGATCGAGATGGTGAAGCTATCGTTCATAACTGCCACTACGGTCAGGCTAATGCCGTCGACAGCGATAGAGCCTTTGGGAATAATATAGCGGAACAGGGAAGTATCCTGCGGCTTGATCCGGAAAACGACCGCATTCTGGTTATGCTCCACCTGCTCGATGACAGCTGTTCCGTCGACATGACCCTGCACAATATGACCGCCGAATCGGCTATTGGCCGCCATCGCCCGCTCCAGGTTAATTGGGCTGCTGGAGTGAAGATCCTTGAGACTGGACAGACGGTGGGTCTCCGGCATGACATCCACGGTGAACAGCGAACCGGCAATCGAGGTGACCGTCAGACAGACACCATTGCATGATACACTGTCACCGATCGCCAGACCGGGCATGATGCGGGAGGCAGTAATACTGAGCACCATCGTCTCGCCGCGGCGTTCACTGCGCTTCAGGGTGCCGATTTCTTCAATCAATCCGGTAAACATGGGCTTCCTCCTTTGGTTCAGGATATGCTGAATATTGAGATTTTTTACGTTTACAGATGATGGTAGACCGCACGTCCGCTGATACAGACGTTATCGTCCAGTTGCTGCACTTCCATCTGATCCAGCGTCACCGCCTGATTCATCTTCTCGAATCCGTCAAAGGTAAAAGTGGACATTCCGCCGCCAATCAGCTTGGGAGCGAAGAAGAGCGTCACGCGATCGACCAGACCGGCTTCGAGCATCGCTCCGTTCAGCCGGCCGCCTCCTTCGAGCAAAATGGAGGATAGCTCCTGCTCACCCAGTGTACGCATCGCCAGTGGCAGATCCACCTGTGGTCCATCGCCGCAGATCAGTATACGTACACCCTTTTGCTGCTCCAGCTGCCGCATTCGATCAGGGTCAGCCTGTGACGTTGTAATAATGATCGTATCGGCTTCTTCCGTATTCAGCAGCCGGGCTCCATCCGGAATACTCAGTCTGGAGTCAATTACAATCCGTACCGGATGGATACCGGGCACGGTGGTACGGGTCGTCAGTTCGGGATCATCTGCCAGTACCGTTCCGATACCGACCATGATGCCCTGGTGACGGTGACGCATCCCATGGACACGTTCGCGGGCATCGCCATTGGAGATCCATTTGCTGTCGCCTGTGCGTGAAGCGAGACGTCCATCGAGCGTACTGGCGGTCTTGAGCGTAACGAATGGCATCCTGGTCGTGATGTATTTGTTAAATGTCTCGTTCAGCCGCTCCGAACGCTCCGCCAGTACACCGGTAACGACTTCTATACCATGACTGCGAAGCCGCTCAATGCCTGAACCGGCTACCTGAGGATTCGGATCTACTGCGGCGACAACGACACGCTTGACCTTTTCCTGGATCAGACGGTCGCTGCATGGTGGCGTCTTGCCATAGTGGCTGCACGGTTCGAGAGTCACATAAGCCGTTGCTCCCTCCGCGTCGGCGCCAGCCATATTGAGCGCATGAACTTCCGCATGACCGGTACCTCGCTTGAGATGGGCACCCATGCCGACAATCCGTCCATCCTTGACAACGACACAGCCGACCACCGGGTTAATATCCGTCTGCCCCTGAGCTCTCTCTGCCATATCCAGTGCAAGTGACATATAAAATTCATCGTTTAATACGTTCATATTCAAGGCTCCTTTGGGTGAGTCGCGTTTCGTATTAGGTCAGCTGCTGTCCAGCACGAAACACACATAGTTACTATTAATAATATAGTAACAAAAATATATCGTTCTAACAATCTCACCTGATGCATATACAAAAAGCCCCGCGACTCGGTATATAACCGGGTCAACGGGGCTGTGTATCAGACAGGAAATCATGATTGTCATTTATGGATTCCAGCAGACATGGTCGTCAAAAAAACCTTGGATCTGCGAAATGGCCCTCAGCTGTACAATGTACGACAGACCGATACGGCAAATACACGCAAACCTGCAAAAAGGTCTCGACATCCCTGTGCATTATCGACATAACTCATACGGCTGTACAGCTGCAAGATAATCTTACAGCTCGCTCTCTGGTATAACACGACATATTAAAAATGCCTGCCAGAAATAAACTGATGAGTATATGTGAAATAAATGACAAACCTAGTACGACCGTTATGATAACGGTGGCACCCTTTTTCCTCTCCCATCCAGACTATACTGTCGGCTCCGGATTCTCACCAGATCCACCGCATCCGGCCAGCAGGCACAGATGACGGGTCACGGACTTAGAGCTTCATATTCAGCAGCCGACTCCATGAATGGAGTCGCATCCGAATACTGTCTCAACACCGCCGGTGGGGAATTTCGCCCCGCCCCGAGGATAAAATATTATCGAATTGTATGGTCACTTCTCACGTCTGCATTTGTCTGCAGCGTGCTGGTGAAATCATACCATCTTACTTGGTGAAAATCAAGAAAGTACATTTTGAGGTGGAGAATTTGCTTTTTTCTGTGATGAGGGGAGCATGAAAAATTGGTGCTTTTTGCTTCAATTACTCCAGAAAGGAATAAGGGCACGTCCTCCGGTTAAGCCTGGAAATCTTTTGTTGTACTTGGATAAATGAAGATCTCCAGGCTTAAAGCAGTAAGATATTTTGCTCTGCAAAAATCACTTCTTACTTGAACCTCCCGTTTTTATTGCCAAACGCTTAAAAATCGTCTTTTGCCCTTATTTCCTTTCTTTCGTTATGTGCGCAGTTGTCTGTGAGGCATCATTATGTAACAAGCCCGCCAGTTCGTTATAAAACGGAATTGGCGGGCTTTTATTTGTGTTCATTTTGTATCACTTGCGTACATTAACCGGTAACAGTTCTTGTACTACGCGCGGTAGCCGATTTCACCGTTTACAACAGTCATGCGCACCTGTGCTTGCAGCAGGGTGTCGGCTCCTTGGTAGATATCGCGGTCCAGGGCAGTGAAGTCGGCGGCTTTGCCGATCTGGATGGAGCCTCGCTGGTTTTGTTCGGCAACCGCGGCGGCGCTGCCGGTTGTAAACAGCTGTACGGCCTCATGGATACTCAGTCGTTCTTCGGGCAGATAGCCTTCAGCGGGTTCCATCATATCGGGTCTGCGCCGGGTGACAGCGGCGTGCAGGCCGAGCAGTGGGTTCAGCGGTTCGATAGGGGCATCACTGCCTCCGGCGCAGACGACGCCGGCGGTGAGCATCTTTTTCCAGGCGTACAGGTAATCTGTACGTTCCGGGCCTACCCGGTCCATTACCCATGGGAAATCGCTGGCAACGAATCTTGGCTGAATATCGGCGATCATTTGCAGCCGGGTCATTCGCTCCAGCAGAGAAGCGTCCAGTACCTGGGCATGGATAAAGCGGTCCGGCAGATGGCTGATGCCCTGCAGCGGATAGGCTTCCATGGCGGATAGCGTCATATCTGCTGCACCGTCTCCGATCGCATGAACCGCAATTGGGAATCCGAGGCGCCGCGCATAGGCGGTAATCTCGTTCAGTCGCTCCTGTGGATGAATCGCCATGCCTTTGGTCGCCGGTGCATCGCTGTAAGGCTGCTGCAGCAGCGCAGTCCGGCCGCCGATCGCTCCATCCGAGAAAATCTTGGCTGCGCCGATCCGCATCCATTCGTCGCCATCTCCAGCACGCAGTCCCAGCGCCTCAGCTTCCTGCAGATGCGTATAATAAATTAGCTGATGGCTGCGGAAATGCAGCCCCTCTTCGCGCAGCTCCCGGTAAATCCGCAGCATATTGTCGATACTGCCGAGAAAGCGCAAATCTTCGGTATGTGCGCCGGTCAGTCCGAGCCGCAGTCCATCTTCACAGGCGCGGCGAATCGCATTTTTGCGGGTGATGTAATCGGGTTCTGGCTGGACAGCGGTAAAAGCCATATTGGCTTCCTCATACACCCAGCCGTTCAGTTCGCCCGCTTCGTCGCGCCCGTAAGCGCCGGATGGAGGATCAGGGGTGGCTGCCGTTACACCGGCACGGCGAAATGCTTCACTGTTCGCCAGATACGCATGAAAACAGGTCCGTGTCAGATAGACCGGATGATCGGTCGTGATCTCATCCAGCTCCCGGCGCAGCGGCGGCACAGCTGGAGTGAAGGCATTTTCATTCCAGTTCAGGCCCAGAATCCATTCACCGGCAGGCGTAATACGGACCCGTTCGCGGATCATATGCAGCATCTCTTCCCTGGATCGCACATCGGAAAAGTCCAGCATGGACAGCTTCATTCCATGCATCGACAAATGCATATGCGAATCGACCAGTCCAGGCAGCACGGAAGCACCTTCCCAGTCCACAGTACTGTACTGCGAACCGGTTAGCTGCAGCTGCAGCTCACGGGTGCTTCCTATGGCCCGGATCATTCCATCCTCGGTATAGATTGCATCCGCGCCGGCAGGCAGACCGGTATGCGGGTTGAAGCGGCCATTTACAAATAAGGTTCCCGGCATATGTATTCTCCTTATCACGGATATATGTCCGCGTGTAATGTAGTGTGATACCCTGTCATTTTAGCATAATCCAAGTTTTACAAACCAGCTGATTTGCTTTAACGCCGGGGATATGGTTGGTTGCTAGACTGCTTACAGTAAAGATTTTGTGCACCTTCAGGTGTATGATTGTACGGATGAAATGTTGCAGCATATATTTTTTGATATCGCTTGTTTTAATATTATGTGTTGTTAGCATCAATCACTACAGAAAGGAATAAGGGCACGTCCTCCGGTTAAGCCTGGAGATCTTTTATTGTAATGGGGTAAATGAAGATCTCCAGGCTTAAAGGTCGTCCTTTGCCCTTATTTCCTTTCTTTCGTTCCGTGCGGATACAACATTTGTACGTGCTTTGTTTATATATATGCATATCCATTTTGTGTGCTGTACTCATTATAAATAAAAGGGGAGTTTGTTGATGATTCAGTGGAATAGTATACATAGCAAGAAACTGGCAAAGCGTCTGGCTTTGCTGACGACGGTGGCAGTACTTGGAGGCAGTCTGGTGAGCGGTGGGCATTCGGCTGCTGCAGCCAAGGCGGATATTTCACTGCGGACTGCGGTGCAGAATATGCAGGGCAAGATTAGCTGGAATGGGGCTTCCCAAAAAGCGGTCGTGACCGCTGGCGGTGTGACGCTCTCCCTTCGTTCGGGCAGTACGATGGCCATGCTCGCAGGCAAGCCAATTCGGCTGGATCAGGCGCCGGTCTTCCGTAACGGCACATTGTATGTATCAGAACATACGACCGGGCAGCTGCAGCAGGCTGTGCTGGCCAAGCAGAATCAGACGGGCTATACGCTGGCTGCTTCTTTTCAGATGCCTTCGGACAAAGCCGAGATTGCTTCTTCCACACCGGATGGCAAGCGTCTGGTCGTGACCGAAGCGGATGAAGGCAGCATTACGATTCTGGATATTGCCAATATCCACAAAACCAAAGTCGCCAAAACAGTCAGCTTCCATTCTCTTTCTGCCAAAGCGGAAGTTACCAGCGTAGCGGTGATGCCGGATGGCAAATATGCGCTGGCTGTCATTCGTACCGGTGACAACAAAAATGAAGCCAACCCGGGTATACTCGCGGTCGTTGATCTGTCCAGCTACAAGATAGCCAAAACATATCCGCTTGGTATTGGACCCGATTCGATCGCCATTTCCAAAGACGGCACCTATGCGGTCATCGCGATTGAAGATGAGGAGCTGGACCCGGCTACGGAAGAATTCGATTATCCAAATGCTAAGCGTCCCGGCAGCATTACAATTGTCCAGTTCAACCAGGCCAATGCGCTGGACGGCACGGTGACCGATCTTCCTGTCGATCTGAGCGGTGTAAAAGGAGCCATCTATCCGCATGAGCCGCAGCCCGAGTATGTTGCCATCAATGAAGCAGGCACTACAGCGGCTGTAACGCTGCAGGAAAACAACGTCATTGCCCTCGTTGATCTGGACAGCAAGCAGATTACCCGCATGTTCGCTCTCGGAACGACCCGCCATGCAGCGGATCTCAAAGACGATGGCAACGTATCTTTTGCCGATACGATGACCGGGCGTTATGAACCGGATGGCATTGCCTTTACCCCGGACGGTCAATATGTAATCACCGCCAACGAAGGCGATCTGGGCAAAAACGAATTCAAAGATGGCGTCAAAGCAGGAGGCCGCAATATTGCCGTCTGGGATCTGCAGGGCAACCGCATCTATGACAGCGGCAATCTGATCGACCGCGCAGCAGCACAGGCCGGACTGTATCCGGACGATCGCAGTCCCAACAAAGGCAGTGAAGTCGAGAATCTGACGGTATCCACTGTAAATGGCAAACCGGTTCTCGCCGCAGCCTCCGAGCGCGCGGATGCAGTTTTATTTTTTGACATCGGGAATCCGGCCCAGCCGGTATACAAAGGCTTGATTCCAACGGCAGGCGAATCACCGGAAGGCATCCACCGGGTCAACGGACGCAATCTGTTCGTCAGCGCGGATGAGAGTACGGGTACGATCAGCTTTTACGCCCCGGCTAAATAAACGAATGATCGAATTCGCCAACAAATAAATAAAAATAACGAAAAAAGACAGGCCTCTCTCAGGAAACCTGTCCTTTTTCGTTATGCGGTTGATTCCGGAATCAGCCGTACAGCGAATCTGCTATATCGATATCTCCATGCAGCCTGCACCTTGATTAAATATTACACATCGTAATTAACGAGATAATGCTGAAGCTCTGTATTGTAAAAGCCTTTGCTGTATTCGATCAGATTGCCGTCCGTATCATAGGAATACCGCAGCCGCTGCAGCAGCGCTGTATCTTCTTTTACCCGCAGCAGCACCTCGGTTGCAAAGTCCGCCGTCGCCACTGTAAAGCTGTCCCGGAAATTATGCAGTTCGATTCCATATTCTTCAATCAAATCATACATCGACTGCAGTTCCAGACCTTTTAGTTCCAGTGATAGCGGAAATACCGGTGCCAGATAATTCACATAATGAATATACGGCTGTTCATCCAGCCAGTACAGGCGCTCCACCTTGAGACAGCGCGGACCGAACAGCCGATAGATCTCGCTGTCGGGTTCATTGGTCACCCAGACCGAATGCAGCAGCTGCTTGCGGATCTGGTGCCCTTCTTCGACCAGCAGCTCAGTGAACCGTTTGCCCTTGGACAATCTAGAAAGGGATGTGTTGCGGATCACGGTCGTACCCACGCCGCTGCGCTTCTCCACATATCCCTCCTGGGCCAGCTCCTGTACCGCGTTACGGACGGTCATTTTGCTGACGCCAAATTCATTTTCCAGCTGCGGCTCGGAAGGGATTGTTGTTCCCATTGGATAGACGCCGTGCAGAATCCGGTCTTTGATAATTTTCTTGACCTGCAAATAAAGAGGTCCTTTTTTTCGCGTAATGGACATGAAATGTCCCTGCCTTTCTGCTGGTCATCTGTCTACATCCCTGCTCTGCTCTGTCATGGCCTGCCGGATCTCCATATCGGTCGATAACGGGGTATCTCCGGTAACCGTATGGGCCAGCATGGCAGCGGTCGCCGCATAATCGGCAGTCTGCTGCAGTTCCATGCCGGTTAATTGACCATGAATAATACCGGCGGTATAGGCATCACCTGCGCCGATCCGATCATGCACCGGAAACGTAAGCAGCCGGGAAAAGACAAATGAACCGTTCTTGTAAAGATAGCCTTGCAGTGAATGGGTGTTATCCTCATGAATCGCCCGGTGCGTTCCGGCGATTACAGCAATATCATACTTCCTGGCGACCTGTGGAATCAATTGTTTTAATTGGTCCAGGCGATCTGTCGATTCTGCAGACATGCCGAGTATGCCTGTTGCATCTCGCTCGTTCATCATGACGATGTCCGCATGGGCCAGCATTTCTTCATAATGCGGACGGGCCATCTCATAGCTGTCAGGACCCCATAGTGATGGGCGGTAATTGCAGTCCAGCACAACCTGCCCGCCCTGCTCTCGTACCGCTGCTGCCAGCCGCTTCATCTGCTGGCGCACACTTTCGTTCATTGCCAGTGTAATACCGCAGAAATGGATCAGCTGCACCCGTTGAGCGATCTGTTCATACGGATAGTTGTCCGGATCGGCTGTATTGAAGCTGCTGCCCAGACGATCCGTATAGGTCACCCGTCCGGGCCGCGGACCGAATCCATTCTCCAGAAAGTACATACCGATATATTTGCCGCTGCGCTGGATCAGTGAGGTCGAGATGCCCAGCCGACGCAGATAGGCGATCGCTGCTTCACCCAGTGGATTGGACGGCAGCGTGGTGATCAGATAGCCGTCATGACCGAACCGGGACAGCGCCGAGGTAATATTGACGCCTGTACCGGAAAATGTATATTTCAGCTCACTGCCCTGCGCCAGTGTCTCGTAGCCCGGCACCTGCAGCCGCATCATCACTTCGCCAAAAGCCGCTACACGGCAGCCTGCTCCCATCTGTACATCTACAGAGGTCTCATGCATAACGATCCACCAGTTCGGTCATCGTATGGTGCAGTGTCCGTACATGCTCCACTATCGTATCCCCGCTGCCGGAGTCGATAATGGAAGAGTACACATGCGGAATCACCTGCGGCACTCCCGCTTCCAGTGCAATCTGCACAATTCGCTCAAAATTATGCAGATCAATGCCTCCGGTCGGTTCCAGGGCAAACTGCTCCTGCGCACAGGCGGCTGCGACCGCGCGGTACTCCTCTTCCAGCTCCAGCCCTTTCATCGGAAAATACTTGATCGCATTGCCACCCATATCACGAATCAGCGCAATCGCTGCCTTGACCGGGACGACAGCCTGATCGGCACATGCGGCACTGACAGGACCCGTAGAGATATTCACATATCCCGGCTTCCCGCTCGGTGAGACCAGGCTGTTGATCCAGCTGTCTCTGCTGCCCAGATTCGCACGTGTGGCCCCTACAGCCGGGAATACCTGATTGATATGTGCACCCGCGTAGCTGCGGGCAATCTCGGCGACGACTGCCGCCTGACGATTATCGCCTGCTCCAAGCCCGATCGATACCGCATCCTCTATCGCTTCACCATACGTTATCATCGCTTCCACCGCGGACTCGACATCGGGATAGTTTTTGGACAGCACGCCGACCAGTACATGTCCATGAGCGGCTTCAAATACCTGCTTTGCATTATCGATACTGCCTGCCAGCACATTGAGTGCCGCACGGCCGCGGTACAGTCTTGCGGATAAAATGGTCATATGTCAGCCTCCTGTAATTTCCCGTATCCGGCTTGCAATGATCTCCAGATCATCGCCCAGCAGCGGCCGCGGATCAATATCAAAAAAGCCCTGCTTCACTCCATAATCCCGTGTATAAATGGCGATCTCCCCTTCGCGCAGCCGATCATTCACTTCCTGCGCGGTCAGATTGGCTGCTGCCGGATCAATATGTACCCTGCCCCGGAAAATCGCCCGGCCCGCTTCATCCTGAACAATCGTGACGGTGATGCCCTGCTGACTCGACAGCGGCAGCAATATATCCTGAAGGATCTGCTTCTCCTGCTCGCTCCGATCCGGCTTGTCCTGATATTCATCCAGTGCTTGCAGCAGACCGAATGTCGTCTCCTTGCCCACCTTCATGCTGCGTCCGATCCCGTGCAGCTGCGTCTTCAGCCATTCCACGTACATCCGTTTACCGGCTACGATGCCGGAGGTCGGCCCTTCGATAGCTTTGGAACCGCTGAAGATGACCAGATCGGAATACGGAATATACCGGGACAGCTCTTCTTCGGCTGCCGCATCGATAATCATCGGAATCTGATGACGATGAGCCACCTCCCACGCTTCTTCAAAGGAAATCATATTCTTCTGCACAGCATGATGGGATTTGACATACAGGATGGCTGCGGTATGCTCGTTAATCGCTTCTTCCAGATGCTCGGCGCGGCCTTCATTGGCATAACCAACCTCGACCACCCTGCCGCCGCCCAGATAGACCATTGTCTCGACAGGCGCGCCGTACTGGACGTTGTGGCCTTTGAACATCAGAATCTCGCTCCGGACAATAGGTTCCTGATGAAGCCGCAGACTGCGACGAAGATTCCCTTCCGTGACGATCGCCGCGACCGAGAGTGCAATGCCACTGGATGCCGAGTTGACGACCACCGCCGCTTCCGAACCGATCAGCCGGGCGATATAATCACCCGCTTTGTTAACCAGATCGGCGATCTCCACATAGCTCTGGCCGCCTGTTTTCATCGCCTCCATCACCGTATCTGTCGGTGCGGATACACCGAGAATGCTCATTCGCCCACTGGCATTAATGACCCGCTTGAGTCCGTACTTGGCATGTAAAGAATGTTCCATCTTTGACGACCCCTTTCGCTTCGATATGTCGGTCTGCTGTACGCTGTTCTCCCTCCGAGTCGGTCAGTATGATCGGCCCCGGCTCAATGGCAAACAAGGTCAGATCTGCCTGTTCGCCAGCCTGCATGCCAGCCAGTTCCGGACGATTCAGCCACTGCGCCGCATGGGTCGTTACCGCTTCCATAATATCGGTCAGTTCATAGCCCAGATACAGAAATTTGCTGAGTACGTTGGACATATTATACACCGGTCCATCCAGCCGGTTACGACGGTAAATATCTGTGCTGATCGTATGCAGGGGAATGCCGGCATCTCTCGCCTGCTCGGCTACCGCAAAAGAAAAACTGGCCGATCCATGACCCACATCCAGATGAATCCCCCGCTGCAGGGCAGCGATCAGTTCAGGCAGCGGCTGACCATGCTCATCGAACAGATTATTGGATTTGCCATTTAGATAATGGGTGACAATGTCTCCGGATTCCAACAGACTCAGCACCTCGCGGATATCCGGCGGTCCCGAGCCGATATGTACCATCAATGGCAGATTCATCTGTGCAGATAACTGCCTTGCCCGCCGCAGCGGTTCAATTCCCAGATTCTGTACCACACTGGCGCTGATTCTTGCTTTCAGTCCGACGATATGACCGGGATACTGCTGCACCGCTTTTTGTACCCGAGCTGCATCAATCCATTCCAGATTGGACAGTTCATCTACCCGGTGCAGTCCAATTCTTGAAATATTCAGAAAGGCCAGCAGCGATGTCCGTGTATCGATGCTCTGCTGCACCAGCTGATGAATATCATCGCCGCCACAGCTGCCGGCATCCACAATTGTCGTCACGCCATGCCGGATACCAATCTCATCAATCTCATCCCCGTAGGGAGACAGCTCGGAATAAGCGTGAACATGCATATCAATCCAGCCGCTGGTGACATACCATCCGTCACAATCAATCTGCTGCGTTCCTGATTGGACAGATTCCTGCTGCATTACACGGGATGGACGAATCGAAGAAATGATTCCTTCCGTTATCAGTACATCTACCTGCTCTCCGCTTAGCAGCATCGCCTTGCGCAGCAGCAGACCATGCGGCACATCCGTATTATGTTGCATTTGCCCTCATCTCCTGACCTGGATACGTATAATTCAGATGCTGCTTCAACGCTTCATAGGGACAGAGCCAACTGGCATATGATTACTTGTTATATAAATTAGCACAGATCATTATAAAAATAAACATAACGTTATTATGTTTAACGAAAATGTAATCTATATTTTACATTATGCAATATATATGTTACATATAGGTAGAGGTGACTGCGTTGGAAAACAGAGTAAGAAATGCCCGTATTCAGGCGGGACTGACCCAGCAGCAGCTGGCCGACCGGACCGGTGTAACCCGCCAGACGATCAGTCTGATTGAGAAAGGCAGCTATAATCCTACACTGCGTCTGTGTCTGGAGATTTGTTATGCGGTCAATCAGTCGTTGGATGAACTATTCTGGACAGACAGGGAGGACTAAAGTATGCGACCGATCAAGGATGAACGACTCGTTATGCAGAATCTAAAAAACATCCGCCTTGCCTTTGGCGTGCAAAGCGCTGGGATTGCCATCATTTTGCTGTACACACTGGTAAAGTATGGCCTGGAAGAGATGATAGCGCAGCCGATATGGATCGTATTTATGCTGACGGCGATGACTCTTGGCTATGCCAATCTTAGAATTTCCGTAGATATGGATCGTTCCGAGACTGCCCGCAAACCCAAGCCTTACCTGTACAATCTGATTCTGGCGGCAGGAGCCGGGATTATTGCCGGTGGTGCAGTATGGTTTAGCCAGCCGGAGAATTCGATGCGGGATGCACTTATTGTAGGAGGAGTTGTGTTTGTGTGTCTGCTGATTCCGTATTCGATTGTCTATTATTTGCAGCGCAAAAAAGCACGGGATGAGCAGGAAGAGGATTAATTCTCGCTTTAAATAACAGAAGCTCAATGAAACGGAATGTTCCATTGAGCTTCTGCTTGTTCATATGCAATCCCCAAAATTTCAGGCTAAATTGTTCTCTATTGTTCCTTCTCATTGGTATCTACAGTTATACATTCTGCACGTAAATCCAATTCAGTGATATCTTTAAATCCGATCACCCAAGTCAGTATGACAGCAATACCAGAGCTAACGATGCAGCCAATCACATAATACATAAAAGATGATTCCACAACCAGCGACAGCCCACCAATCAGACCTGTACCGATCCCGATAGCACCGACTTGGAAAATGCCCATGATTATGCCGCCGACTGCTCCTGCAATCACTGCAGCGATAAGCGGTCTTTTTAACCGGGCAATTACACCGTACACAGCAGGTTCCATAATACCCATACATGCAGTAAATACGGCCGCACCCGCTACCATTTTGAGAGACTTGTTTTTGGATTTCAGACATACCGCCAAACTTGCACCTGCCTGAGCAGAGTAAGCAGCGATACTCACAACCAGCATATAATCCATACCATAGTCAGACAGCGATCGTATCATCATAGGGGGAAGACCGGTATGAATACCGGTTAACAGTAGGATTGGATAGACGGCTCCCAGCAGAAACCCGGCCAGCCAGCTGTAATCCTCATACAGCCCAATAAATGCCTGGCCAACAAGATTGCCGGCTGCGACTGTAATTGGTCCAAATAGAATCACTACAAACGGTATAGTGACGCATACCATGGCAATCGGCAGAAAAATGGTATGCAGTATATTGGGAATAATGCGTTTCAGCCCTTTTTCAATATACGACATGCACCAAACTCCCAGTACTGCAGGAATAATGGTGGATGCATAGTTGACAGCAGGTACAGGAATTCCCAATAGATCTGTACTCGTCGCACTGTTCCAAAATTCGATCATGCCCGGATACAACAAAATACCTGCAATAAACGCCGCTGCATACGGATTGGTTCTGAATTGCCGCGCAGAACTAAATGCAGCAAGAACAGGCAGGAAATAAAACACACTATCCGAGATGATAATCAGAGGCTGATAAAGCTGACTTTCAAATGAAATCAATCCCAAAGAGAGTAATAAAACAACAATTCCTTTTAATAGTCCTGCACCGATTACAACGGGAAGGATCGGGCTCAATATTTCCGCCAAGGCATTTAAAATAAGATGTATCTTTCTTTGCCATAAGGGCATATTTCTATTCAGTCTGGCAACCTCGTTATGTATTTCCTCTGTTTTCATATCTTTGCTCCTCTAAAATGTATAGGTCTAATCACAAACTAAAAACAGGCTGTCCAATGTCGGAATGACACCGGACAGCCTGTCTGATCGCTGGCAGACTGCATTACACAACCGCCAAGCGATATCATTTCATAAGTAATTGTAAATTATGCTTCTACCACTTCTACAGTTTCCATTTTGTCGCGGCCCTGGAATGCGTCAACGTATTCCATACCTTTTACGACTTTACCGAAAACAGTGTGCTGTCCATCCAGGTGAGGCTGTGGCTGGTAAGCGATGTAGAACTGGCTTCCGCCTGTGTTGCGGCCGGCGTGAGCCATAGCCAGGGAACCGCGCTCGTGTTTGTTCGGGTTGATTTCGCAATCGATCATGTAACCTGGACCACCAGTACCTGTACCGTTCGGGCATCCGCCCTGAGCTACAAAACCTGGGATTACACGGTGGAAGACCAGACCGTTGTAGAACCCTTCACTTGCCAGTTTCTCAAAGTTGGCAACCGTATTAGGAGCATCCTGATCGAACAGATCGATAACTACCTCGCCGCCATTTTCCAATTTGATTTTAGCCTGTTTTGCCATAATCATCTATCTCCTCTCGTGTATCAGCGTTATTGAGTGTATTCAACAAGCTGTATATTAAAAATACATACAGGATGCCATGCTGAATACCCGTAAAGGCGATCAGCACAGCACCCTATCAGTTTACTATGAAATTCATTTCAACGCAAAAGATTATAACCATCCCGGCATATTCTCTACCTGTGGATCAGCTGCGCAAAGCGGCCGATGCCTGCAAACGGGCCGGAATTTGGTCATTGCCGACCAGATCTTCATAGCTCTCGCGGCTGACGATTACCTCACTCTGTCCATCCTGAACGAGCACGACGGCCGGACGACGCAGACGGTTATAATTGCTGGCCATCGAGTAGTTGTAGGCACCGGTACAGGCCACAGCGAGCAGGTCGCCGGATACCGGATGAGCCAGCTCAATATCCCAGATCAGCATATCGCCGCTCTCACAGCATTTGCCGGCGACCGATACGAGCTCGGACGTTTCATCCGCCGCACGATTGGCGATCACCGCTTCATACTTGGCATCATAGAGGGCTGTACGCGGGTTATCCGACATGCCGCCGTCGACAGATACGTATTTACGGATGCCGGGGATATCCTTGCTCGTTCCTACCGTATACAGCGTCGTACCGGCATCGCCGACGATACTGCGTCCCGGCTCGATCCAGATCTGCGGCACAGTTCCTTCACTGTCGGCAAAATGCTTTTTGACCGATTCGGCAATCGCCTGCACATAATCGGACACCTGCAGCGGACTGTCTTCTTCGGTATACCGGATGCCAAAGCCACCACCCAGATTGATGACGGAGAAATAAATATCTTTCTCGTCCTGCAGCTGACGGGCAAACTCCGATACACGCTGAGCTGCCACTTCAAACCCATCCACTTCAAAAATCTGCGACCCGATATGCGAGTGCAAACCGAGCAGTTCAACACTGGACAGCTGATCCGCCTGAACAACTGCCTCATACGCAGAACCGTTGCCGATATCGAATCCGAATTTGGAATCTTCCTGTCCGGTAGAGATAAATTCATGCGTATGCGCTTCGACACCAGGAGTAACGCGCAGCAGAATCTTCGGCTGCAGCCCTTTCTCCGCAGCGATCGCATTCAGCAGATGCAGCTCGATCAGGTTATCGACCACAAAACAGCCGATACCTGCATCCAGCGCGAGTTCCAGCTCCTCCGGCGTCTTGTTATTGCCATGGAAATGGATACGTTCCACCGGGAATCCGGCTTGCATCGCTGTGTACAGTTCTCCGTCAGAGACCACATCCAGCGACAGCCCTTCCTCTTCTACGATGCGGCACATCGCCATGGTACAGAATGCCTTGCTCGCATAAGCGACCTGAAATTGCATCCCCGTCGCGCGGAAAGCGTTCATATATTCCCGGCAGCGCTGACGGATGAGTTGTTCGTCCATAATATATAAAGGGGTGCCATACTGCTCTTTCAGAGCAACCGTATCACAGCCGCCAATTTCAAGATGTCCCTGCTCATTGATCTTGCTTGTTCCATGTAAATACATCGTTGTCCTCCGTTCGTTCATTTGAATGTACAGTCAGTATAGAACGGTTCCCACAGGTGCAGAATGGACTATTGTACTGAACATTTGTATTATATGGGGCTACTGTGGATGGCCCCGGATGGAATGTGGGTGTTCCTTTTATTGTAACATTTGGAGACAAGATATGGACCTGGATTATGTGATTTTTAACAATTTATATTCCGGTAATACAATAACTTTTGTATAGAGAGTATATTTTCTTGTATGAAGTGTAAATAATTTTAGTATAAATCTTTCGCTGGAGACATCTCTTCCGTACAATTATTTGATACTATCGCAGTCATAGAACCTTCTTGGACACAGAAATCAGGTTTTTGCGACGATAGATGCCCAGCATCATCCCGATAGCCGCATAGCTGAGAATGGTAGCTGTAGCACCATAACCAAAGAATGGCATATACATAGTTGTAAATGGCAGCACACCGATAGAAGCTCCCAGTGTATACAGCAATTGCCCGATCAGCATCACTGCTAATGAAGTGAATACGAGCTGTCCGTACGGATCTGTAATCAAACGTACGGTCGTCAGACACCGGGTAATGAATATGGCTATGACAAGCAGCAGTACCCCTGCAGCAATCCAGCCAAAAGCGTAGGTGAAATAGGTGAACACCAATTGGGACGGTGAATACGGAAGATGATCGGCTCGTACGCCAAATCCCTGTCCCCACCAACCTGCACTGCGGACAGAATGCATAATCTGAAATCTATTGTAGGCATAATTCGGATCTGGCGCTGCGAAAGAAAATGTCTCCGTAATTCGATTCCATGCCTGCTTGTTTTTGAACAAGGTTAGCCCAACGCTTGCTGCAAAAGCTGCAGAAAGTGCAACAATCAGTCGGCGGTTACCGCCTGCACGGCCATACATCATGGCAACCGCAACAATATAGAAAATCAGTGTCAGCCAGTGAGTCATGCCAAAAGCAAAATATAAGCCTGCAGGCAAAATCATCGCAGCCAGAACAGCAAGATGGGATCTGCTCTTCCAATCGACCGTTGACCAATCCTGCCGGGACAGTATACCCGCTATAGCGATCAGATAAGCGTATATCCCCAATGCCCAGCAATCCAGTGAAACAGGTCCAATTACTGCATAATACCACCCTTTTCCTTCAAAATTTATTCTCGAAGGGACGTGGAATAACAGTAACTCCGCGATCAGGGTAAACCCATAGAGATGCCAGGCATATCGACTGAACAGACGATAATCCAGAAAATAAAAGATTATAAACACTATCATTCCCAGAATGCTAAAAAAGAGCTGGAAATCGATCATTGCACTGTGGTAATCTGCTTCGCTGTAACCTGCACTAAAGGAGAAAACAGTCAAAAGCCCCATGGCGGCTACCATTCCGATAAGCAGCAGCAGCTTCCAGTTGAGAACAGGTTTATGTATATTTCTAAAAGAGCGGTTCAATGCATCGGCATCTCCCATTTGATCAATCGCCCACAGCATCGCTTCCTCCTCCGGGTAACCTTCTTCCTGTCTGCTGGCTGCCAGTTCATCCAGATGGGACTGCATTTCCATACGTATTTCCTCACGCATTGCTTTGGAACGAATTCCCTTGCCAACGGTATTCAGAAATTGCCGGGAACATTCGGCAGCACTCTGTGTATGCCGAGATTGGTGTATGCTCATCCCATACTCTCCTTTCCAATGACCCTATCGACTGCATTTTTGAACAGATTCCACTCTCGTGTTTTTTCCTGAAGCTGCGCGATTCCTGTCTCTGTAATCGAATAGTATTTACGCTTCCTGCCGCTGCTCTCCTGCCAGTAAGATTCTACCCAGCGTTCGGACTCCATGGCATGAAGGATCGGATACAATGTGCCTTCTTTTAGCGAAAATATGCCCTGGGAACTTTGTTCCAACTCTTTGATCAATTCATAGCCGTACATATCTTTTTGTGATAAAAGCGTCAGTACAAGTGTACCTGTAGAGCCTTTGAGCAGCTCTTTGCTGATTTTCATGCTGATCCTCCTTCTTTTAATATACCTAGTAAATCTATGCATAGAATTATGAGGTATTATAAACCAGAAGATGAATGTAAAGCAACTTCTTATTGTTAAGCCTGTGCTTTCCCCGCGATAGTTCAGTAATTAGTTTAATAGATGTATGTATTACCAGGACGTATTAGGAGGAGATTTACTCAACCACTCAAATGATGAACCGATTAAATCATTAAATATTTAACGTTTATCGGTTTATTCTATTGAATACGAATGATAATAGTAAACAAAGCACCTTCTTCATCAGCATCATAGAGCTCTATCCAAGCACGGACATACGAAAAGAGCTAAAGCTTCATAACAGCAGCTTTAGCTCTTTTATTTTTTCTTACTACTTACTGCTCATTTCTTACTTTCTACTTCATTTTACGCTCCCGAAATCGACAGCGAGCGAACCTTGAGCGATGGCGAGGTGCAGCTGCCGGTGAAGCGCAGGTCATTGCCCAGTTCTTCCACCTCACTAAGCAGATCGTAAAAGTTGCCGGAGACAGTAATCTGATTGACAGGGCGACTGATTTTGCCGTTTTCGATCAGGTAACCGAGGCAGGCGAGCGAGAAATTGCCGCTTGTCGGGTTGGTACCCGCGTGCAGTCCCTGCAGCTCTGTGATCAGGATGCCGCGTTCGGTCGACGCGATCAGCTCATCCAGACTGCGCGTACCTGGCGCAAGGTAGAGATTATGATAAGACACGCCAATTTTGCCTTTGTACCCGCCTTTGGAAGCATTACCGGTCGTCTCCAGCCCTGCCTTGGATGCTGTTTTGCGGTTGTGCAGGAAGGTCATCATTGTTCCTTCCCGGATTAGTTCATTGCGGCGCGCAGCCACACCTTCGGCATCAAATATCGATGCTCCCGGGACACCTGGCATCAGCGGATCGTCGATCAGCGTAATATTGCTGCCTGCGATGCGCTGACCGAGTTTGCCGACGAGGCTGGAGAAGCCTTTTTCCACATTTTCCGCCGAGAAGACCGAAGCATGGGTCTGCAGCAGATTGGAAGCGGCATCTTCGCGCAGGATCACCGGATAATTATCCGACGGTACAGAAGATGCACCCAGCTTGGACACAGTCTCGTCTACAGCACGGACAGCAATCTCTTCCAGCCGGATATCCGAGAAGTCGGTCAGGGAATAGTCGAACCATCCCCCGCTCACCGTCTCCTGCTCTTCACCAGCCAGCAGATACACACTTACACTGCCGATACTGTCCTGTTGATGGCAGTGCAGCCCTTTGGTATTGGCAATCAGCAGTTCATGCTCACGCACACTAGCAGCACTCTGGCGCACCATCGTGATCCGGTTATCCTTTTCCAGTACGAGACGCTCCACCTGCTGGGCCGCTTGGATAAGTCGTTCGGGATCGGTCTGCATGAGTGCAGCAGAATAGGTCTGCAGCTGTGGATACTCTACTGAACCGGCGAACAGGTCAGCTTCATCTTCCAATTCCAGTACAGCTGCGTTGCCTTCGGCTTCTTCCAGCAGAAAAGGGATGCTGTCTGCGGCAATTTTCTCTGTAAATGCATAGCCCAGCTTGCCGCCGATCGTCCCGCGGAAAGATAGCCCGTTCGTCTCCGCGATCCGGTACGTATCCACCTCACCTTTGCGTATCGCTGTGGAGATGGCGCGGCTGCCGGAGTAGTAGATTTCCATATCGGTGTAACCGTACTCCTGTCCCTGGCGGAACAGCGTTTCCTGAAACTCAGTAATATTCATCTGCTTACTCCCCCCTTTCTGCCGCCAATGGTCATTTTGGATACACGCAGTGTCGGCTGACCGCAGTTCACCGGCAGACTGCCGCTGACCGAGCCGCACATGCCCTGCCCATGATCCAGATTGTTGCCGACCATATCGATATGTTGCAGCGCTTCGAGCCCTTTGCCGATCAGGGTGGCACCTTTGACCGGTTCAGCAATCTGGCCGTTGCGGATGATGTACGCTTCATTGATGGCAAAGTTGAAATCACTGGTCGCTGTATTGACCGAGCCACCGCCGAGCGACTTGGCGTAGATGCCGTATTCCGTATTCGCGATCATCTCTTCGCGGGTCGAGCTGCCTTCACAGATAAAGGTATTGTTCATCCGTGATGCCGGAGCGAATTTATACGACTGGCGTCTACCGGAACCGGTCGGCGGCATATTCATGCGGCGGGAACCGACTTTGTCGATCAGATAGCCTTTGAGAATGCCGTTCTCGATCAGTACGTTGCGCTGGGTCGGCATACCTTCATCGTCAATATTGAGCGATCCCCATGCATTCGGAATCGTGCCGTCGTCCACCGCGGTAACGAGCGGCGAAGCGATCTGCTGGCCGAGCTTGCCGGCGAATACCGAAGCACCGATCCCGACCGCGGTCGATTCCAGACCATGACCGCAGGCTTCGTGGAACAGAACACCGCCAAATCCATTTTCGATTACGACAGGGAACTGCCCGCTTGGTGCATAACCCGCCTGGACCATCGTACCGGCGATCCGCCCGGCTTCCCGTGCTTCGGCCTGGATATCCATCTGCTCCAGCAGCTCCAGTCCGGCATAGGCTCCCGGTCCGCGGAATCCGGACTGCCGCTGGGTTCCATCCACGGCAATTGCACTCATACGCATCCGGGTGTAGGTGCGGGTATCTTCCGCCCACAGTCCATCGGAGTTCGCGATCAATACATTTTGCTCCCAGTTCAGGATACCGACCGAGGTCTGCTCGATCAGTGGATGAGAAGTCTTGAGCGCTTCATGTGCCTGACGCATCAGCTCGATTTTGCGGGCATTTTGCGAGGCCGAGGGACGCTGCAGGATAGGGTGACGATCTTCGAACTGCACTTTATCAAAATTCAGTACAAGGTCACCGGAAGATCCTTTGAGCGCGCGGGCTGCCTTGCGGGCGGTGTCTATGAGATGCTCCTCCTGCAGATCGCTCGTATACGCATACACCGAGAACACACCCTGCAGGATGCGGATGCCAACTCCATAATCGCGTCCGGACAGCGCGCGTTCCACCACGCCGCCGAGCATGCCCAGATCACGGTCGGTACGATCTTCCACGAACACTTCGGCAAAATCACCCCCACTTTCCAGCGCAGCATTTAATATTTTCTCTACAAGTGCAGGTTGCAGCATAGTATCCCTCCTGAATAAGTGATGATAGGCGAACAGGCTTGATATGTAACAAAACAGACTGGCCGCCCTTCAGGCAGACGCTGTCTTTCTGTTCACCATCTTGATTCCATATTGTACCATTAACATTGCCCGCTTCCTAACCGGTTCTCTTTTATGAGGATGCGCTGATTTTATCCGTTTTCTCGCGGAATACAAAATACAGCGCAATACACATCAGTACCACGTCGCGTCATCAGAAATGTCGCCGTCGCTCCACTAATGAAAATTGTAGTATATACTTTCCAGTTTACCTACACATACGCCGCCCTTGATGCTGACCTCCTTGGGCAAATGTGCTTGCTGTTTTAGGGTTTTTACAGTTTATCCAAGCAATCTTAATATATGGAGACGTATCTTGTTGGAAAGGGCCTTGAAAATATCGATTTCATTGCAGCTGCGACGCCAGATTTATAGCCTGTTTGTATTACAATCTATAGTTATTTTAATGGTAGCAATCACGAACTTTAAATATTATTACCAGTCATATATTGATATAATTGTTAAAAGCTGCTGTCATCTTCTTTCTCTCTATGCTACTATCCTCTTCACCTTGTCATGGTGATCAGCAGCCGGCACACACATCATGAACACCAAGGAGGATTGTCTTGAAAAAAAGTATATTGCTCACCCTGTCCATGCTGCTGGTTCTGCTGAGTGCCATCGTTCCCGGTCAAGCAGAAGCACGCAGTGGAAATGTGGTAGACCCGTCCGCCACCTATACATATGCCAGACTGACAAGGGATATCGAGTCGCTGGCCCGCAAGTATCCGGATATTATCGAGTATCGTTCGATCGGCCAAACCCGTTATGGACGGGAGATCTGGGCGGTCGGTCTTGGCCGCGGCGAAGCGACTCTATTTATCAATGGCTCCCATCATGCCCGCGAGTGGCTGACAACTACACTTAATATGTACATGATCGAACAGTATGCGGCTGCCTACAGTGCCGACCGTAAGTTTGAAGGTTATGATGTACGCACCATTCTGGACAAAACCAAAATCTGGTTCGTCCCAATGGTCAATCCGGATGGTGTGACACTGCAGCAGCTGGGACTCAGTCCGTTTCCCGCTTCTGTACATCAGGCGCTTATACGCATGAATGGCGGCAGTCGAAATTTCAAACGCTGGAAAGCCAATCTGCAGGGAATCGACCCGAATCGCCAGTACGACTCGTACTGGTCCACCCTGGAAGCGAATGTCCCTTATCCGTTCTGGCGAAATCACAAAGGAACCGCTCCGGTACAGACGTTGGAAAATAAAGCGATGGTGGCGTTCACGTACGAGATTGATCCGCAGATTGCCGTGTCATATCATTCGGCCGGACGCATCATTTACTGGAGCTTCCATACGCTGGCGGCCAATCTTCCACGTGATAAGCGGCTGGCGCGGATCTTCAGCGACCTGACCGGATATCGGCTGATGCCGCAGCGAAGTGATTCGTCTGGCGGTGGTTATACGGACTGGTTTATCACAACGTTCAAACGGCCGGCTTTCACCCCGGAGATCGGCATCAAGCCGGGGGAGACAAATCTGCCGGTATCCGCCTTTGCCGAAGAATGGCGACGCAACAAAAAAGTCGGACTGTGGCTCGCACAGGAGAGCTATTCTCTCTGGGCGAAAAAGAATGCTGCACCGTCTCAACGTCCGGCTGCATCATCGAAAGTAGCCGTATGGATCGATGGACAGCAGCCAGCCGAGGCGATCCCGGCTTTCCGTGAAAATGGAGTTACTTATGTAGCGTACAAGCCGCTGCTGACCCATTATGGATTCGTACCGTTCTGGGATCAAGCGGCGAAGACCGTAACTGCCACTTCCAGTGCGGGAGGAACAGTCAGCTTTACGCTGAACAGCCGATATGCCCAACTGAACGGCAAGACGATTACGCTCAGTGCACCACCGAAGATGACGGACAATGTCATCTATGTACCGGCACGTCTGATCAGCCAGGTAACGGGAGCGATGCTGGATGTTGATACGACAGATAACAGTCTGCGCTTCACAAGTCCTGAAGTGAATCCGGCTCCGGTTGACAGCAGCCTACAGCAGGAAGCCGGAACAGACAGCAATACTGCTCCAGCTGGCGACACGGTCGGTTCGTCCACCTACGGAAAATGATCTGAATGGACACGCGGCAGGTTATAACTCCCTTAATTTGGATACTTAATATATGAGCTCTACTAAAATCCAAGGAGGCTGGTACAATGGCACCGCAGGACGAGCGCTATGAAGATGAGAAATTACGTGTAGGTGAAGCACTGAGTATGGATTGGTATGATAAAGTGGACGGTTATGACAGCCAATTTCTGGGCGAGGAATATGAGATTCCGCATCCTGGACTGAGTCCGGAGTTGACACAGGATGTGGCTCCGCTCCACAACGGCTCCATCATTCTCGATTATACCCATTTCTCTATCGTAATGAGCCGTTCACGCAGGCTAGCCATCTATACGGTCGTGAATATCGATGGCAGCCAGCTCCAGGATGCCGGACGGTCGGATAAATGGCGGTATGATTCCCGGATGGATGAGCAGTATCAGAGCGGAAATGAAATCTACCGGGATAACGATCTGGATCGCGGTCATCTCGTACGGCGGCGTGATCCGATCTGGGGCAAGGATGCAGACCGGGCAAATGTGGACACGTTTCACTTTACCAACTGCGCGCCCCAACACAAGGATCTCAATCAGGACACCTGGCTCGGCCTAGAAGATTATATTTTGGAGCATGCCCGCAGCAACAAGCGCAAAGCAACTATTTTCACAGGTCCGGTGTTCCGTGACAATGATATCGCCTACCGCGGTATCCAGCTGCCGGAGGAATTCTGGAAAGTCGCTGCCATCGTCAAGGATGACGGCCAGTTGTCTGTCACCGCCTATCTGATCTCGCAAAAAGGACTGCTGCGCACCATGCAGACCGAAGACGAACTCGGTCCGTACAAGACGTATCAAGTCAAAGTAACCCATATCGAACAGCTGACCGGATTGGAATTTCGCCATCTGCGTGAACATGATGCCTATCCAACGGAAGCAGTGGCCGAAAGCTTTACGATTGAGAGTGTGCAGGATATCCGGGTATAGAGCATGGACGAGTTAGAATTGAAAATTTATAAATATAATGTTAACCAAATAAACGTATAGCAAAATTATCGCAGTGCAGCGTATAGGCGTATGCACAATCACAGATAAAGATACAACTATAATTACAGTCAATGCCAATACGATATACTCTAAACCAGAACAGCAAAAAGAGCCTGCGGATTATCTACAGGCTCTTTTTGCTATCATTTCTACCAGATTATTCTCTCAGTCCCGATCTGGAAATTTACATTTGCGGGATAACAGCCAGTACCAGCTTCAGGAACTGGTCGCGTACACGATCGGCGGTCTCCATGACTTCATCATGAGACAGCGGCTGGTCGAGAATGCCGGCTGCCATGTTGGTAATACAGGAGATTCCCAGCACTTCGATACCGGCATGACGGGCTACGATTGTTTCGGATACCGTCGACATACCGACTGCATCCGCGCCAAGCGTGCGCAGCATCACAATCTCAGCCGGGGTCTCGTACGTTGGGCCGAGCAGCCCGGCATATACGCCTTCCTGCACTTTCAGTCCCTGCTGGGCAGCGGTGTCCTTGAATACCTGGCGCAGACGGCGGCTATAGGCTTCGGACATATCCGGGAAGCGTACGCCCAGTGCCGAATCATTCGGTCCGATCAGCGGATTGCGGCCGGTCATGTTCAGATGGTCGCTCAGTACCATCAGATCGCCAGGCTCATACGATGTATTCACGCCGCCTGCCGCATTGGTCACGAGCAGGCTGGATACGCCCAGTTCCTTCATGACACGTACCGGGAACGCTGTTACTTCCGGGCCATAACCTTCATACATATGGAAGCGGCCTTTCATCATAACGACCGGACGACCCTGCACTTTGCCAAGCAGCAGTTCACCATCATGTCCTTCTACCGTGGACACCGGGAAATGCGGAATACTGTTGTAGGGAATGGATACTCCCTCCTCGACCAGCTCGGCGAGTACGCCCAGGCCGGAGCCGAGAATAAGTCCCACTTCCGGAGTCAGGTCACTCTGACTGCGGATGTAGTCTGCTGCTGCTTTAATGGTTGCTTGGTTAATCGTTGTCATTTATTGATTTCCCCCTTCAAATAGAAAACCTGTTTATTTCAAAAGATTTAGGAAGCTCTCCCCGTGCATCACTCTGCCGGCGCTGAAATTGTCGGCAATCGTGGCACCCAGATCACTGAACGTCTCACGAATACCCAGATCACCGGGCGATGCAAGCGCCGGGCTGTAGACGAGCAGCGGCACATATTCCCGGGTATGATCGGTGCCGGTATGAACCGGATCGTTACCGTGATCGGCGGTAATGATCAGCAGATCCTGCTCGCCGATCTGCTCCATCAGCTCCGGCAGCGAGCGGTCAAAAGCTTCCAGTGCCTGCGCGTACCCTTGCGGATCGCGGCGGTGTCCATACAGCGAATCGAAGTCCACCAGATTGGTAAACAGCAGGCCGTGGAAATCCTGCTTCAGCTGCTCCAGCGTCACCTGTACGCCATGCTCGTTGCTCTTGGTCGGATAAGAAGAGGTGATGCCTTCGCCGGTGAAAATATCATTGATTTTCCCGACAGCGATCACATCACAGCCTGCATTCTCCAGCCGACTCAGTACCGTAGGCTCCGGTGGGCTCACCGCATAATCATGCCGATTCGATGTGCGGGTGAAATGACCCGGTTCGCCCTTGTACGGACGTGCGATCACACGTCCCACCGAATGCTCCGGCTCCAGCGTCAGTTCACGGGCCACCTCGCAGGCAGCATACAGCTCTTCAAGCGGAATTACATCCTCGTGAGCGGCAATCTGGAACACACTGTCTGCCGACGTATAGACGATCCAGGAACCGGTCCTCATCTGCTCTTCGCCGTATTCATCCAGTATATCGGTACCGGAGGCCGGCTTGTTACCGAGCACACGGCGGCCTGTTCGCTTCTCAAACTGGGTGATCAGATCCTGCGGGAACCCGTTCGGGTATGTATTGAACGCGGTCCCAATATTCAGGCCCATCAATTCCCAGTGTCCTGTCATCGTATCCTTGCCGACCGAAGTCTCGGCCATCTTGCCGTAGTATGCCAGCGGCTGATCGGCAGCCTCCAGCGGCGGAAGCGTGGTAATATTAGCGAGTCCAAGGCGCTGCAGATTCGGCAGCTGTGTGCCTGGTACCTGCTCCATAATATGTGCCAGCGTATGGGCACCCTTATCTCCAAATTTGCCGGCATCGGGCAGTTCACCAATACCGACGCTATCCAGTACAATAACGCAGATTCGTCTAAAACGTGATTGCTGTTCGATTTCTGTCATGACTCATGCCTCCTATTCGGTAGATGAATCAGGTCGCATTGGCACGCGGATGATGAGCCTCATACACATCCTTCATATTCTTTCTGGATACCTGGGTGTAGATCTGGGTCGTGGAGATGTCGGCATGACCGAGCATTTCCTGTACCGAACGCAGATCGGCTCCATTTTCCAGCAGATGGGCGGCAAAAGAATGCCGCAGCGTATGCGGAGTGATGGCGGTCTCAATTCCGGCTTCCCGGGCATACTTTTTGATGATTTTCCAGAAGCCCTGGCGGGTCAGCCGGGTGCCGAGCTGATTCACGAAAAGCGCCTGCTCTTCCGGATGGTTCCGGATGAGCTGCGGGCGACCTTCTTCTATATATTCACCTACACGCTTGACGGTGACACCGGTAATTGGAATGATCCGCTCTTTGCCCGAGCTGCTCGCACAGCGCAGGAACCTCAGATCGAGCCGTACATCCTCCACATTGACCGAGATCAGCTCGGAGACGCGGATGCCCGTAGCATAGAGCAGCTCCAGCATGGCGCGGTCACGCCGACCCTGCGCCGTATACGCTTCCGGGGCATCCAGCAGACGCTCCATTTCTTCGATTGTCATGACGTGAGGCAGCCGTTTCTCCGCTTTGGGTGCTTCCATATGTATAGACGGGTCCTGCTGGATAATCCCTTCCCGAACGAGATACTGGCAAAATGAACGCAGCGAAACGGTCATCCGGGTAATGGTGGATGACGCTCTGCCGATCTGGCGCATTTCTCCCAGGAACAGGGCAATATGTGTTTTGCGGATCTGATCCGGCTCTGTCAGATGACGCTGCCTGGCAAACTCCAGAAACTGATTCAGGTCCCGCTGGTACGATTCCAGCGTATTTCGGGACAGTCCTTTTTCCTCGGTCAGATAACGGATAAATCTTTCCAAATAATCACTCACTGGAAATCAGCCTCCTTTGCAGTCACTTGGTGATCCTTCTGTCTATGGACAGATGGTTACGGCAAAAAGACTCCCTCCCGAACAGCCAAATATCGGGCGAGAGTCTCTGGTATCCAATTCAGCTATTCAATTCCATTGTCCTGCTGCTCTTTGTCCTTGCAGCGATAGCAGACTCCATAAAAATCGAGCCGGTGGTCCAGAACCGAGAAATCGAATTCCTTGTCCAGTCGCTCCTCGAGCGGTCCCAACCAGTCTTCGCGGATCTCGTCCATACTTCCGCATTGCACGCAAATCAGATGATGATGATGGTGCTTGCTTGTATCGGTACGCAGGTCATAACGTGCGACACCGTCGCCGAAGTTAATTTTCTCCACGACATGCAGTTCACTCAGAAGCTCGAGGGTACGGTAAACGGTGGCCAGACCGATTTCGGGAGCCTTTTGCTTCACGAGCATAAATACATCCTCGGCACTCAGATGGTCTTCTTCGTTCTCAAGGAGCACTCGGACGGTGGCTTCCCGCTGGGGTGTTAATTTGTAACCTTTGGATTGTAATTGATGTTTGATTTTATCGATCCGTGCTTCCATTTTTGCCCTCCCCCTGTGGAAATCACTGCATCGCTTGAATGCTCACTCCAATTATTATAGGGGGAGTTCCAAGACAAAGTCAAACTTTTTAGTACACTTGCACAGCATTGTTGCCTCTGGGCAAAACCTGTTCATTTCCCTGCTGTACTGCACAATGCGAAATGTCAAAACCGGCAAAGATAAAGCCTGTTGTCTCCTCTCATGCAGAAAGGCAACAGCACTTCTTCTTTGCCGGGATATGACGTACAACAATGCTCCTTATTCAGCTTTTATCCGGTAACGACTTTGCCGTACGTACCGCCGCCACCTGCACTGAGCGTCAACTTACCGCTGCGGGCCAGTTCGATATAACGGGCAATCTCGGCTCCCACCACCGCTTCCAGTTCGTCGCGGGATGTGTCATGCAGAATACTCATCTCGGTGCCGAACGCTTCCAGCAGCCGGTTCATTTTGGCAGGTCCCAGACCGGGGATAAAGGCAAGCGGAACCTGATACCGATACGGCGGCCGGTTTGCAGGCGGCTGCGGCTCATCCCGGTCGGCGATGCCGAGAATCCGGTCCAGTACGCCTATTGTCAGCTTCGTACTGCCGCAGTACGGGCAGCGTTCCAGTGCCGACTCGTCTTCATGGATAATATGCTCGCAGTTGCTGCAGTAGGTACGGTGATACTTGCCCAGTCTCGGGTCGAGACCATAGTTGGCTTCAATTCCTCTGCCGTTATGACCCTGCAGTACATGGCGGAATTCGTCAAAGCTCGCCTCCTGCATTCGGAATACATTATATTCCCGGCCAATCTTGCCGAGGGAATGGGCGTCCGAGTTGGTCAACAGCGGATAAGGGTCCAGCTCGCTGAGATAGCCGGCCATCGTCGTGTCGGCACTCAGACCGAGTTCGCCGCCATCGATCTTGTCCATATCCAGCACATCGCTCATCCGCGGCGTAACACTGCCATAGATGCCTTTATGCGGAGTGAACATATGCGCAGGGATGAACAGTCCATCCCGCTGCCTTACCTGCTGCTGAAGTTCCCGGTACGAGACGTACAGACGCTGGGAGCTGAGCTGCAGATTTTTCATATGCCCGCTCATCCAGCGGCTAAAATCAGTCATTCGCTCCAGATCACGGAAATAGACAAGCACATGCGCTTCCTGATACCCGGGCTCCCGAATCTCGATCTCCGAGCCGAGCAGAATTGTCGTGTCCCCATATACAATTCCGCCGCCGGGAGATTCCACCATTTCGCCGGAAGCGATATAACGACGAATATCCTGCTGCACTCCCGGTGAATGACAATCGATAATGCCGATCAATCCAATACCTTTACGCTGGGAAGACTCTTTGGCTATATTGGCAAAAGTCAGGTTGCGGCTGCCGCTGATCTTGACCGACTGGCCGTCCTCACTTCGCCCGATATGGATGTGCAGATCGGCGTAGACCCGCTGCAGGGAACTCATTGCCCCGGCTGGGCTCCCAATTTGAGCAGCTGCCAAGCCTGTACGGCCATAATGGTCTTGGCATCGCTCATGCGTCCGTCGCGAATTTGCTCAAATGCTTCTTCCAGCGTAATCTCGGTTACTTCCAGGAATTCGTCTTCGTCCAGCTCCGCTTCGCCCTCAGTCAGTTCATCCGCTAGATAGAGGTGAATGATCTCATCGGCAAATCCCGGTGACGTATAAAAGGAGAACAGCAGCTTCATGCTTTTGGCGGTATAGCCGGTCTCTTCCTTGAGTTCACGGTTGATTGCATCTTCCGGCTTTTCGCCCGGATCGAGCTTGCCGGCAGGAATCTCCACCTGGGTGCGTCCCAGCGGCTGGCGGAACTGTTCCACTACGATCATGCGATCATTATGGATCGCCAGTACAGCGACCGCTCCCGAGTGCTTGACCACTTCGCGCTTGCTTTCCTCGCCGTTTGGCAGCTTGACGGTATCGACCTGTACGGAGATGATTTTGCCTTTGTAAATGGATTCCGTAGACAGCGTGATTTCATTCAGTTGTTTATTTTTGTTTTCAGCCATTATATTCCCTCCATTGCATGAGTAAAAGTAAACGTTCTGCCGATATGGATCATATCTGGATCTGCAGTACATTTCGATTTGGTTCCTTGGGATCAGCTGCAGCTTGCAAAAGTGCAGCTCTAACTCTTTACACATTTTTATGCTTTTTTAGACAGAAGGGCTGACAATTCCGTACTTTCATTATGAACGAAACATTATCGATAAAGAGAAAACAGGCCTATTGCCGCGCGGTCTCGCGTACGATCTCGATCACCAGACGGGCTGCATTAATCAGCTCATTGCGGTGAATGCGCTCACTGGTCGTATGAATCTCTTCGTAGCCAACCGCCAGATTGGCTGTCGGTACGCCCATGCCGTTAAATATGTTGGCATCACTGCCGCCGCCGGTATGGAAAATGTCATTCGGCAGACCGAGATTTGCCGCTGCACGCTGAGCCAGCTGTACGACCGCGTCTTCTTCCGTGAATTTGAAGCCCGGATAGACGATCACACTCTGGAACTTGGCAGTAGCACCAAAGTCGGCACAGGTATTTTCCAGTGATTCCTTCATCGCAGCCAGCTGCGCTTCCACTTTCTCGTGGACAAGGCTGCGCGCTTCGGCTTCCAGACGGGCATAGTCACATACTACATTCGTCGCGCCTCCGCCTTCGAATTTGCCAATATTGGCTGTGGTCTCGTGATCGATGCGGCCCAGCTTCATACGCGAGATCGCTTTACCGGCCACCTGAATCGCACTGATGCCGTCTTCCGGATTCACTCCGGCATGAGCGGACTTGCCATAGATCTCCATGACGATACGTGCCTGTGTCGGTGCCGCTACTGCGATCGTACCTACCGCTCCATTGGAATCCAGCGCATAACCAAAGTCCGCGTCCAGCAATCCAGGGTCCATTGCCCGCGCGCCCATCAGTCCGGACTCTTCGCCTGCTGTGATGACCAGCTGAATCTGGCCGTGCGGAATATTCTGTTCCTGCAGCACCCGGATCATCTCGAACAGCGCAGCCACGCCGGCTTTGTCATCCGCTCCCAGAATAGTGTCACCTTCGCTCGTGATCCAGCCTTCGCTGTCCATGACCGGCTTGATCCCGATGCCCGGCTTCACCGTATCCATATGGGAAGTGAAGAAAATTTTCGGAATCGGCGCGTCCGTATTCGGAGCCAGAGTAGCAATCAGATTGCCTGCTCCATGACCGGTACGCAGGGACGATTCGTCCTCAATAACGGTAAAGCCAAGCGCCAGCAGCTTCTCGGTCAGGCGGTCGGCAATAATGCGCTCCTGCTTGGTCTCACTGTCGATTTGTACAAGTTCCATGAATTCTTCGATTAATCTGCTTTCGGATACCACAATGATTCGCTCCTTTGGATGGTTGTCACATTAATTTCACTTTGTCCTTGTGATTATCTGGCCAAAATCTTTGCAAAACGACTGTGCAGTCGGTATGATAAAAATGATTATTTATTTTACCGACATACGCCTACTCTATATTGAACAGATAAAGGAGTCATCAGAAATGCAACAGAAAAAATGGTTTCGTATTTTTATTTACCTGATGCTGATCGCTATGGTCGCATCGGTGCTGTTCTCAATCATTCAGCCTCTGCTGTAAGCTTGCCTCATGTTCCGGCTGCTCATATTCAAAATGACGCATAAAATGCGGCACAATATCCTGTGCCACCTGCTCCACCGTATACGGGCGGCCGGTAATATCCTCCAGTGAAGTGACCCCGTACTGCTCGATCCCGCATGGAATGATTCCTGTGAACCCCTCCTGCTGAATACCGGAAGCAATATTGAAGGCAAACCCGTGACTTGTAATAAAGCCTTTACGGTTACGGCATTTGTTGAACTTGATACCGATCGCAGCGATCTTCAGATCGCCGACCCATACACCGGTGTATTCTTCCTTGCGTCCGGCCACGATCCCCTGATCGGCCAGATAATCGATAATGACCTGCTCCAGGGTGCGCAAATAACGATGCGGATCTATGCCTTTGGCCGCGTCCAGCAGCAGAATCGGATAACCGACCAGCTGACCGGGGCCATGATATGTAATATCTCCTCCGCGGTCAATCTGAAACAGGGCAATTCCCCGCTGTCTCAGTTCCTCTTCGCTCCATAATAAATGCTCGGGATGACGCTGCGAACCGATCGTATACGTTGGTGGATGTTGAAGCATCAGCAGCTGCTCTCCCTGTTCACCTTCGTCAATACCACGTACAATTTCCTTTTGTTTGTCCCATGCGGCTGCGTATTCCATCAGCGGCGTATAGGATACCTGAATCGTTTTCCCCATCAACAAAGCACTTCCTTCCCTGATGATTCATCCTGTCATATCGGCTTATCCGGATGATAAGCAAAAGGCCGACAAAACCGTTACGTTTGTCAACCTTTACATACCTGTTATGCCTATTCATGAATTCATTTCATTCAAAAGGGCAGGCAGCAACCTGCTGCCTGCTTTATTTCAATGTAACGCAAACCGGAGCTTAATACAACTTGGTCTCCATATTGTAGCCTTCCAGATTGTCCTTCACCCGCTGCAGGAAACGTCCGCAGATCACGCCATCGAGAATACGATGATCCAGGGACAGACACAGGTTCACCATCGAGCGGACACCGATCATGTCATTGATCACGACCGGACGTTTCACGATCGATTCAAATGTCAGAATCGCCGCCTGTGGATAGTTGATAATCGGATAGGACAGTACGGAACCAAAGGAACCGGTATTATTGACGGTAAATGTACCACCCTGCATATCATCCAGTTTGAGCTTGCCTTCTCGGGTACGACGTGCCAGATCTTCGATCTCATGTGCCAGACCGGCGATGTTCTTCTGATCGGCACGCTGGATAACCGGCGTCATCACCGAATCTTCGGTACCGACAGCCAGCGAGACGTTGATATCGCGCTTGACGATAATTTTGTCCACAGCCCAGACGGAGTTCATAATTGGATAATCCTTAATCGCATTGACGACCGCTTTGATCAGGAAAGGCAGGTAGGTCAGTGTAATGCCTTCACTGCGCTTGAATTCCTCTTTGAGCTTGTTGCGCAGCATGACCAGATTGGTCACATCCACTTCGATCATCGTCCATGCATGAGGAATCTCGGATACGCTCTGACGCATATTGCGGGCGATCGCGTTGCGCAGCGGAGTGACATTAATCAGATGCTCTCCACGTGCCGGTGCGGTCTCGGCCTGCTCCAGCTCGATTTTCTGAATCGCCGGTGTCTCGCTCAGATGCATTCCGGAATTACGTACCGCATAGTCGGTCGTGGACGCAGCAGGTTCCGACTGCGCTGCCGGAGCGGATGGTGCAGCAGGCTGCTGAACGGCAGCAGCTTGAGCTGTCCCATTCTCCAGCGCTTTGAGTACATCGCGACGGGTAATGCGTCCACCTGCACCCGTACCCTGAATCAGGGACAGATTGAGTCCATGCTCGGAAGCAAGGGATTGCACGGCTGGTGAGTAACGACCGGCCATTGCACCCGCTGCTGCTGCAGGCTGGGACTGCTGCTGTGGAGCAGCTGTACGCTGCACGGGAGTCGCCGTTGATACGATAGGCTCCGATTGCTGCGCTGGTGCAGCGGCTGGTGCCGGTGTGGAGGCAGCGGCAGGAGCAGAAGCGCTCTCTGCAGCGCCGGCTTCCGTATAGATCTGGCAGATCACTTCACCGACAGCCACTTCCTGTCCTTCGGCTGCGAGATGTTCACCCATAATCCCCTCCAGCACGGAAGGAATCTCGGCGTTTACTTTATCCGTAATAACTTCACAGATCGGTTCGTACTGATCGACAGATTCACCGGGCTGTTTGAGCCATTTGGCGATTGTGGCGGATACCAGCGACTCGGCGAGCTGCGGCATCACGACATCGGTCGGATTTCCTTTTTGGGACATTATATTCACTCCTAAAAGCTGCCGTTCCCCGGTTGGACCGGTCTGACGGCAGCTGTTTTAATAGATCGGATATTAAAACAGGGCCAGATCACGCATCGCTGCTTTTACTTTATCCTTGTTCAGCATATACGCTTTTTCCTGCGGCGGGTTAATCGGCATCGCCGGTGCATCCGGACCTGCCAGACGGCGGATCGGAGCATCCAGATCGAACAGGCATTCTTCCGCGATAATGGCAGCGACTTCACCGCCGACACCACCGGTCAGATTGTCTTCATGCACGATTAGCACTTTGCCAGTGCGGCGGGCTGCATCGATAATCGCCTGACGATCCAGCGGCTGAATGGTGCGCAGATCCAGTACATGACTGGTAATGCCTTCCTGCTCCAGCTCTTCGGCAGCCTGCATAATAAAGTGCAGCGGCAGACTGTAGCTGATGACCGTAATATCATCGCCTTCACGCAGCAGATTGGCTTTGCCGAGCGGTACGACATAATCATCTTCTGGCACATCGCCCTTGATCAGCTTGTAGCATTTTTTATTTTCAAAAAAGAGCACAGGGTCCGGGTCGCGAATGGCTGCTTTGAGCAGTCCCTTGGCATCATAAGCCGAATACGGCGCTACGATCTTGAGACCGGCGGTTCCAAAGAACACCGATTCCATACACTGGGAGTGATACAATCCGCCAAAGATACCGCCACCGATTGGCGCACGTACGACGATCGGACAGCTCCAGTCGTTATTGGAACGGTAACGGATTTTGGCCGCTTCGCTGATGATCTGGTTGGTCGCAGGCAGCATGAAGTCCGAATACTGCATTTCGGCAATCGGCTTCATTCCGTACATAGCGGCACCAATCGCTACGCCTGCGATCGCAGACTCGGACAGCGGAGTATCCATAACGCGGTCTTCCCCGTAGATTTCCTGCAGTCCCTTGGTTGTTGTAAATACGCCGCCTTTGACGCCTACATCTTCACCGAGTACAAATACATTCTCGTCCAGCGCCATTTCTTCCTTCATCGCCAGGCGAATCGCATCGATATATTCCATCATAGCCATTACTGAACATCCTCCCCGTCCCCTGCAAATACGTGCTTCAGCAGGTCATCCGCGCTCGGATAAGGGGCATTGTCCGCATACTCCGTCGCTTCTTTCATAATTTCGGTGCATTCTTTTTGCAATGCCTGATCCTGCTCTTCGTTCCAGATGCCGCAGTCGATTAGATACTGCTTGTATTTCGGCAGACCATCCTTTTCCCAGTTGGCATCGACTTCTTCCTTGGTCCGGTAAGCCAGATCATTATCGGAAGTGGAGTGCGGGGACAGACGATAGACCATAGCCTCGATCAGCGTCGGTCCTTCGCCACGAATCGCACGCTCGCGCGCTTCCTTGACGGCTGCATATACTTCCAGTACATCGTTGCCATCAACCCGGATGCCGGGGAAGCCGTAACCGAGTGCACGGTCACTGATCTTGCCGCTGAGCTGCTTGTGTACCGGTACGGAGATGGCGTACTGGTTATTCTCGCACATGATAATAACCGGCAGTTTATGTACGCCGGCAAAGTTGCAGCCCTCATGGAAGTCTCCCTGGTTGCTGGAACCTTCGCCAAAAGTAACGAACGATACCAGCTCCTGCTTCTTCATCTTCGCTGCCAGCGCGACGCCGACCGCATGAGGAACCTGCGTCGTTACCGGGCTGGAGCCTGTCACGATACGCAGACGCTTGCTGCCAAAGTGACCCGGCATCTGGCGGCCGGCACTGTTCGGATCTTCCGCTTTGGCGAATGCCGACAGCATCAGGTCGCGTGCAGTCATACCCACAGACAGCACAAATCCATAGTCACGGTAATACGGCAGGAAATAGTCCTTTTCCCGGTCCAGTGCAAAAGCCGCGCCTACCTGGGCCGCTTCCTGGCCTACGCCGGAGACGTGGAAATTAATTTTACCGGCGCGCTGCAGCAGCAATGAACGTTCATCGAACTTGCGCGCCATCATCATATATCGATAAATTTCAATAGCCTGGGCATCGGACAAGCCGAGCTTCCCGTGCCGTGTTTGTTGGTCAATAGTACCTTCTGCTTTCATTACAGGTACCTCCTTCATAAATGACGGAGAGAACAGGGTTCTCCCTCTTAACTGTTTACCAGCATTACGATGTATTACACCGTATATTGTAAAGGTTACACGCCCATGCAGTCATTGCGCAAATTCACGGCGGAAATGCCTGTCCGCCTGCATCCTCTGCCCACTTCCACATGTTCATCATAA
Source organism: Paenibacillus wulumuqiensis (assembly GCF_000971965.1). Taxonomy (GTDB): domain Bacteria; phylum Bacillota; class Bacilli; order Paenibacillales; family Paenibacillaceae; genus Saccharibacillus; species Saccharibacillus wulumuqiensis. The sequence continues at coordinate 397,694 of NZ_LAQP01000004.1, read as the reverse complement.
GCAGCGAACAGCAAACCATCCAGTGCTTATGTCTGCTTGTCTTAAAACCTGGTACTAAGACTTGAGCATAACCCTATTATAATCACATCTGCACGAAAAAGAAAAGATGGATTTCTCCAGTCTGACGATTGGAAGTCCATCTTTCCTTTTTTATTCACTTTTACATGCCGATCGCTTTGCCATCCACCGCGAGCATCGCTTCGCCCATAATCTCGGCCAGTGTCGGATGCGCATGCACCGCCTGGCCGATCTCCCATGGTGTGGCGTTGAGGAACTGCGCCAGTGCAGCCTCGCTGATCAGGTCTGTCGCCTGCGGACCGATGATCTGTACACCAAGCAGATCATTCGTATTGCGGTCAGCGATAACTTTGACGAACCCATCGCTTTCGCCGTATACGAGCGCCTTGCCGATCGCCTGGAAAGGAAACTTGCCGGTCTTCACATCCAGTCCCTGTGCTGCAGCTTCCTTCTCGGTAATACCGACACTTGCCACTTCCGGACGTGTATACACACAGCGGGATACCTGGGCCGGGTTGTAATGAGTCTCTTCGCCGCAGATATGGTTCACCGCTGTAATGCCTTCATGGCTGGCTGCATGAGCCAGCTGCAGACCGCCGATCACATCACCGATTGCATAAATATGCGATTCGCTCGTCTGCATGTTTCCATTTACCTTGATAAATCCATTCTCCACGCGAATATCCGTGTTCGCGAGACCAATCGTCTCCACATTCGCCTGACGTCCAACCGACAGCAGCATCCGGGAAGCGGTCAGTTCTATCGTCTGCTCCTGATGCACCAGTTGAATGGTGAACTGCTGCTCGCCCGGCTGGTACGAATCCAGCTGCAGGGCCGCGCCTGTATAGATGGTAATGCCGCGCTTTTCCATCAGCTTGCGCAGTTCGCGTGCCACTTCTTCATCTTCCAGTGGCAGAATCTGTGGTGCAGCCTCAACAACCGTAACCTGTACGCCAAAGTCATGCAGCATGGAAGCCCATTCCATGCCAATAACGCCGCCACCGACGATCAGCATCGAATCAGGCAGCTGCTCCATTTGCAGCGCATGATCGCTGTTCAGAATCAGGTGTCCATCCGCTTCCAGACCCGGCAGGGAGCGTGGACGGGAGCCGGTGGCGATGATCAGATTTTTGGAGACCACCGTCTCCATTTCGCCATCTTCCAGTTCCACGGCTACCGCGCCGCTCTGCGGGGAGAAGATCGACGGACCGATGACGCGTCCTTGTCCCTGTACGATTCTGATTTTGTTTTTGCGCATCAGATATTGTACGCCTTTGTGCAGCTGATCCACGATCCCCTGTTTGCGGGACTGTACCCGGTCAAACTGCAGCGATACCTGTTCTGCCGCTACGCCGTACTGTTCGCTATCCTGCATCAGTGCGTACACCTCGGCACTGCGCAGCAGGCTTTTGCTCGGAATACAGCCGCGGTGCAGGCATGTGCCGCCCAGCTTGTCCTGCTCGATAATGACTACATCCTTGCCCAGCTGTGCCGCACGGATGGCAGCTACGTACCCTCCAGTTCCGCCGCCCAGTACCGCGATATCACAATTAATCGTCATAATGAATATTCACTCTCTTTTCCTGAATGGTCTTAACATCTGTTGTATATTATACACGCTTCAGCAGAAGCAGCGTGTCCGCACCCTTTTGAAATGTATACTCGGTAGGAATCTCCTGTGTCTCCCAGCTGCCCTGTCCGGCAGCGGCAACCACTTTTTCCACATAAGCAACCCGTTCACTTTTCAAATTGACCAGCGGGAAAATCCGAATCTCCGTCCGGGTCACCCGCATCAATTCCCGCAGACAGCGAATATGGAACTCCTCGTCCAGACGGTCCGCATACAAAAACAGAAAATGGGCAGATACCGTCAGATCAAATGTCTGATCATCAAATGGCAAATCCGGCAGTACCGCCGGTATGTAACGCTCCGGGTGAAGTCTGCGGTCTTCTGTGCTCCGGTCCAGCGCCTCGGTACGCAGCGTCTCCAACTGGGGAATGCCACCCAGTGTCGACCAGTCATACTGCTCCCGGGCATCCGTCATGGAATGGATCATATGTCCGATATCCTGCTTACCCTTGTTGTATAATTCTTCGACTCCAAAATGATAAGCCATATCGGCGGCCGTCACTTCGGCTCCAAACAAGGAAGCTTCCGCTGCAAAAGAACAGGCGCCTGCCGGACAATCCAGAATCCGCCGCCCCCTCAAGTCTTCCACTTCCAGTCCCAGAATGGACATGTACTCTTCAAATGTTCTACCAAGGAACACAATGCGTTCCAGCGATAGTCCCTGTGTACGTTTGCTTGCCAGATAAGCCGCTGCCTTGGGGCTAATATAGCCGATTCGGCCGGCTGCTTCGGTGTTTTCTGTGTTGTTGGTATGAGTCTGATAACCGCTCATCTCATCTATTCTCCTCTCGGCTCCATAACTGCCGGGTATCTATGCATAGCCGGCTGCAACCGGAATGCAGATTTATTCTAACATAACTCTCTATGGTTCTCTATGTCCGTCTGCCGGTAGTCCATGCAGAGAGATTCATGGCTTCATAATCACTCATACAGTGCGTCTTTGAGACGACTGGACATCCGGGGCTTATTGGAATTGGCTTTGACGAGAGCGGTACGCAGACGTTTGTTCTCTGCGGTCAGTTCACTCACGATCTCAAGCAGCTTCTGCACCGCCTCCGCATCTTCGGGACTCAGTCTCTCCTGCCGCAGCAGGGTCTCGGTCTGTTCCATCCACTCCTGCTGTTCTTCTTTATTCATCGGTCCTGTCTCCTTTCCGCCAGCATGGTGTCCGCCTTATGCCAGGCCGCTGGTTTATTCTATCTCCCAAACGCGATAAACCAGGCACAATGTGCCCGGTTCGTCGTCGGTAATTCTTGCTTCTGTTCTATTATAGTCCATTTTGGCCGATCGGCGTCAATATGGCTGGCGGATTCGTCTTCTTCATTATTCTTCGCTCACTATGCTTCTTCACGAAGCTGCCAAAACAAGCCCGAATTCACTTTGAGGATTGCCGTGCTTGCCACATCTGTATTGCCAGAACAATTCAGGATAGACCGACATCCTGATGAACTGCGCTTACCTTATACAGCTCCAGGCGTAAACAGTCCCCGTCCGCCGCGCAGCTTAATCAATGCTTCCATAAAATAATAATCTCCATAAATGATCGGTACATTCAGATGACGCCGCTCCGGATAATGAACCGTACCATGGGTGATCAATCCTTCACCACCGATCTGCCGGGTCGAGTATTGCTCATACAATCCCCTGATGATTCGCTGACCGGCCTGTTCATAGGCTCCCCGCTCCTTGACCGGAAGATGCCGGGCCAGTTCCAGCAGTCCACTGGCGGCGATCGCTGCGGCCGATGAGTCCAGTGCATCCCGGTGTTCTTCCGGTGCCCGGAAATCCCAGTACGGCACAATCCGTTCACCAAGCTGTCCCAGGAAAAAGTCTGCCGTCTGGCGGCTGATCTCCAGATAGCACTGCTTGCCGGTATACGCATAGGAGAGAGCAAATCCATATAATGCCCAGGCTGTGCCGCGTGCCCAGGCCGAGCCGGGTCCGAATCCCTGACCGCCATGCTCCTTCAGCCTCGCTCCTGTACTGGCGTCAAACTCCACGATATGGCAGATGGAATGATCTTCCCGGACAAACTGCCCGGCAATCGTATCCGCATGCTCTATCGCCAGCGACCGATAGCGTGGATCACCGGTCTCTAGCGAAGCCCAGTACAGCAGCGGCAGATTCATCATACTGTCGATGATCGCCACTCCGCGTGTATCCATAAAGGGCAAACCAAAATTCCAGGCGCGGATATAATTGCCCCGTACATTGAACCGGGCAGCCAGCAGATTCGCAGCGAGCAGCCCGCGTCTGCGGGAGTCCGGGTCACCGGTATGGATATAACGCGCCACACCGCTTAGCAGCCAGATAAAGCCCAGATCATGGTCAACCAGCTCGGGATTGTACAGGCAATGCTCCAGCTGACGTTCGCAGCTCTCGGCCCAGCGGCTCAGCGGTAATTGATAATGTGCAGGTTTTCCTTCCGCTGCCGATTCCGCCGTCTGCTCCACCATCTCCGGTTCATGGTGCGTTCCAAGTTCGCTTGCCAGATCCATTTCCTGTTCGTCTTCTATTGTGGGCAGACTGCGGACCGGCAGATGGCTCTGATTGTCATCACCTGTTCCATGAACAAGCCACAGCAGTCCCGGCCAGAAGCCGGCTGTCCACCACTCCGGTGCACAGCGGTCGTATTTGCCATTCTCTGCCACATGGGGGAAATGATCCTGAATGACCGCAGCATTGCTCTGCGTCCGTTCGCTTGCCCATTCCCATGCTTCCGTGATCCAGCCAGCCGGTTCGGTTGTATTCATAATTTCTCTCCTTTGCTTTTGACAGGTGGTTGACCTGTATACATTTTGTACAGCTTCAGGAAATAACTTTTGTAGCTGAAACAGTTCGGATTCAGATGCAGATGCTCGGCCACCTGTTCCACTTTCACCCTTTTCCACCCAGCCTGATCTCAAAAGCCAGCTGTTTGCCGCTTGCTTCCAGCCGTGCGCCCCGCAGCAGACCATTGCGGCAGGCTACGAACGATGCCTCTTCCGGAAAAGCAATATGCACGTCCGGCGTCAAAGGTATAATCTCCAGTCTACTGCCACGGTAGCCGACCCTTATCCCCTGTCTGCGGACAGCCACGTCAGCCGGTGGGATAGACGGGGATTGCAGCAGCTGTGAGGTGATTGTATTTACCTTTCCGGACCATTCTTGTCCCCGCTCAGGCAGCTCCAGGAAAAATGGTTCAATATCGGAGAGATGCTGTCCATCGCTCATAAACAAGGGCAGCCATGCACCGATCCCCATGATATCGTCGCCTTGCTCCAGCGGCTCCCTCTCCTCCAACTCATAAGTAACACGTATTGTTCCGGGAACCTGTTCATACTTGGCAAGAATACTCCCAATCGCTCCAAGCGGCCCTTCCCATCGCAGCACGAACCGGCTGGATGTACCGGTACAGTCATCTTCCAGCAGCGTGCAGCATCCGCCGCCATCCGCAGGATCAACGCCCACATCGCAGTTGAATGGCTCCGCACCCGCAATGCCCTCGGCCAGATGATGCCAATGTCCGTCACTCGCCTGCCAGGCAGGCGTATAGGCGAGCGGGAATACATCTCCTTCGGCAAACCGGGTAAATCCCTGATCCCGGTATCCAGCTGCCGACGGCCCGATCAGCCCCGGCAGACCGCTATGATGAATGCGCGCCATACCCGGTATATTATATGGATCGTTCAGCGCTGTATGGATGACCAACTGCTGTCCGGGCACCGTACTGAACAACGTCTGGAACCAGCCATCTGTCTTCAGCACACGGCTGCCCAGTTCGGCAGGTACCGGATATGGAGCAATCTGTTCCAGTTCCTCCCCATACTGAATACTGTAGGCGAGTGCAGCAGCTGTCCAGAGGTTGTAGCAGGTATGGTTTGTGTATACCTCATAGCCATGCCGCTCTTCCGGTGGATAATAGTTACGAACGATATGCAGCCAACCTTCCGGTGTCTGCCACTGCTCGATCGCCTGCCAGGTCAGATCGGCAGCATGGCGGTAAGCTCCCGCCAGTTTCAGCTGTCCCTGTCGGTGTGACTGAATCGCCTGCACGGTGAAAATTAACGTTGCCGCCGCTTCATTCCATTGATGCTGGGAACTGCGCCCACGAATCGGCATTTCGCCCAGCGGGGACAGGGACAGCAGCGAACTCATCGCCCCGTGCTGCAGATGACGGCGCAGTTCCTCTGCTGCCTGACCGTCATAGCCGGACAACATCATCAGGGTCAGATGATATCGTGTCACCACATCATAGGCAAAAGGGCAGTTCGGCAGGTTCATCGGGCCATCCTGATACAAGCCGAGCGAAGTGAACCGGGGCAGGTGGTAATTCTGCAGATAGGTATCCATCCAGTCGGTTCCTTGATTCGTTAGTCCCTCCGCATGACGCATGTATTCACCGGACAGCATAATCGCATTCCAGTTGATCATGCGGTTAGGATTATTCATTTTGCTCATCGTAAATACGTAGGCTTCTTCAGGTACGATTCGGGATAGCTGCTCCTGCCAGTAGACTGCCTGCTGCGGCACGAGACGATGGAGCAGACGATAGGCTCCCATAATCATGACCGGAAAGAAATCCGGATGTTGATCCGGCGCTTGATGCCCAACAAGCGAATCGATACTGCTGGTCAGTGCAGATGATGCTGATGACAGCAGATCCTCTCTACCCTGCTGTACCAGCAGTGCAGCTGCCATTGCATACGAGGGCGTGGAATAATAGCGCTCTGCACCTGAATAAGGATCTGTAATTTCTCCGGTTTCCGTCTGATACTGACGGTAGTGATCGATCATACGGGACAGCAGACGAATCCGCCGCGTATGATCCCAGTCGGATGCTTCCAGTGGATGGGTCTCCTCCAACTGACTGCAATAGTCTTCCATCGCTTTTTCCCATCCATAACGCTGTGCGTATACATGCTCCATGAGGTTCAGCAATCTCCCTTCATTCCTATGCTGATCGTATCGGAAATTATTGTATCACCGGTATCCCGACCACAAATTCGATAGAATTGACTGATTTCAACACACTCTTGAACATCCCTTTCAAAGGAGCCTGCTGACCGACTATACAAGTGGAGAAATCGTAAATTCCAGGCTGCATTCCAGCTGCTGTTCCGGTATATCCTCTGTAAATTTGCTTCTAAATGCAAGCAGAGTACGATACAGCACAATCGGCTGTCCGTCATGATCTTGGTGCGGGATGCGCTCTACCTCGATAAGACACTGCTGTTTTGGAATCTGCATCCGCACCTGTGCCCGGCTGCCTGTCCAGATCACCTCTTCGGCATGTATGTCTGGTTGTACATGGCTGATCAGACGCTCAATCACACGATTATCGTTTTTTTGATGTACTCCACTTGGATGCAGTGTTCCCTTTGCCGTCTCATGGGGTGTCTCATTGGCTGCTGCATAAGCTGCCTGCACAAACTGAAAACTATCCTGCAAATGCAGCTTCATTTCCGCTTCGCTCCTAATCCAGTGAAAATTCCGGTGCATCGCCACCAGACCTGCTTCATTCGGATACGCAGCCGTCAGATCCAGCACAAATTGCACTTCATGACCGGCAGTATGGATATGCTGTACGATCGCTGCTGCATCAAGGCCGGATTGCTGTTCATACCCGTTGATCTGCGGAACCGAATGCCCGGCGGAGGAAATGTTCAGAATATGTTCCCTTCCCGCAGCAAAATAAGCCTGTGTATACATCCCCGCTCCCGGATCACAGAGGATATTTTCTCCGCCTGCATGCAGGATAAAGCTGCCCAGATCATTATGATTATGCGGCTCATCATTATGCCCTCCTTTCGCAGCAAAAGCAGCGGTAAAGGGATGATCCGCTTCCGATCCTTGCTTTATTGGCTGTTGTTGCTGAGTCTCCTGCTCTGCCCGGCTGACCAGCCAGCACAGAACTGTCCAGTAATGATTAAATAGTCCTTTTCGATGTCCGGCAGCTTTCTCCTCTGCAGATGCTGCAGATACAGATGCGTTATGCCCCTCTTTCACCAAACTTGTACCGGCAGCATTAACAGATCCATCCTCCCGGTTCGCCGTCTCTACTACGGATGACCTGAAATAAAATGGTTCCGACCATAATATATTCCGCAGCAGATGTCCCCATCGGCGGCAGGGATCTTGCCGGAGAGCCGGTAGAGCGAACGGCAACGAATACGATTGCCCGGTCATTTCTGCCAGGCGGGACAGTAACCCTGGCGGCAGAATCTCCTGTTCCCCGCTGTCCGAGAAATTAACAAATCTTCCCCCTGACAGATGAACACGCTCCGGAAAAGCGGCTATCTCCGCAATCTTGGGATCATCCATCCGATGGTTGCCATCCGGATCAGCCTTCGATAGCATATCCATCCAATATGTATAATAGCCGAATCCATATATCCAGTAACCCAGCCCTTCCGCACAGCCCCCATCCTCGCCATAACCGGCCAGAAAATGCTCTGCTGCACGCTTCATGCGTTCAATCACCACCATCTGCTGCTCACGATCCTCCAGCAGCAGCAAAGCCGCTATACCACAGCCGGCTGCACATACTGCGGACCAATTGTGATGTGCCGTCTCCCAGCCAAAGGTACGTGACAGATCACCTGCAGGCTCCAGCACCCGGCGCAGTACTTCATCACGCATACGCTGGATGATGCGATTATCCACTTTTCCATCCATCAGCACTACCAGCTCAGCCAGCATACCGGCAGTCTCTGCTGCGAACAGATCGATTTCTTCCCATACCGGATAGGCAGGCACTTCAGGCAGATGCGCGTTAAGGCACCATGTATATTCCCCGCACAGATCCCAGAGTGCCTCTTCCAGCGCACGCACATAGACAACATCCGTGGCAGCGGTTGTACAAACCATATCAACTTCGTATGTAGCATCAGACCGTTCTTGCATTACCGGATCTCTATCGATACAGGCAGCATTCGTTGCTGCTTCATCCAATGTCTGTCGTAAATGATCTGTATCCGTGCCGGACATACCAAGCAGTACCATCATTGCCAGTGCTCCTACCCGTCCCCGCCTTTCAAAATAAATCCGTTCATACTGCTCACGACCGCCCGTATCGGCAAATTCGCGAAAAGCTTCAAATGTTAGCGCAGGCAGAGGCTCCGCTGCCGCCAGCTCCGCGTATTCCCGGATATCCTGCCACCATGTCTCGTATTCCGGCTCTTCCGCCGTGTACCGCAGGCGTTCTCTTATATCACCGATATGCCACCAGTCCGGCTTTTGCCGTACCCTGTCTGAACTGAAATTCATCCATTATGGCTCCTTTCTGCTCTACCGCAGGTTGTACAATTTGTAAATAAGATAACGCTTTCACAATAAAATGTATAGACCCATCCACAAAAAAAAGGAACAGGTTCGCTTCACCTGTCCCTTTTCCTGCTATACCTGTTATACCTGATTTCGATTTCACTGCTGAATCGGGTACTGCGTCAGCCTTCAGTTAAAACGAAGACCGTTCCTCCGTGATCGCCGGCGCCGGATCAGCATGTAAATGACCAGCATCAACACGATCCCGATCGCATCAATCAGCGTATCGGAGAAATGTCCCGTCCGGCCTGCAACCGATTTTTGATGCCACTCATCGGTCATCGCATATGCATAAGCGACCAGTCCAGCCCACAGCATCGGTGCATATCGGGAATCGGTCAGCAATGAAAATACACGAATCAATAAAAAAGTCAGCAGCGCAAATTCACTGACATGACCGGCTTTACGAATAAAAAATTCCCAGAAATCATAAGGATGATGACCGCTGACGGTATACCCTCCATATGTAAATTCAATCGACGGCGTAAAAGCGGCAAGTGACGGTTCAGCGATCCAGTCGGACAGAAGCGGCTTGATATCCTGCTGCTGGTACGGCTGATTGGATACGTTGAAAATGAGTCCCATCCATAATAGCGTAAGCACAATCCAGATCGTGAGCCGGACTACCGGCAGCCGACGGGAGCGGTATGACGGCAATGTTGAACGCATATCGCATCCTCCTTTCGGTAACTTGAGTCCCGGACAGCTGTCCGGACACATGCCCCGTATTATAACACACTGCGATCGGCAGTTCATGCATGCCTCCGTCATCTCGCTCTACGCCTTGGCCAAGCAGTTTATATCTATCGATCTTTCAGTATCCTGTCATGCGTATGAAACCGACCGTATGCTGCGTGATGATATTTAGTTCGCTGCTGTAATATTCTTATGATTTTCGGAATCAGCAACAGACCATATTTTACCCTGGCCCTACATCTTAATGTGATATGCACCGGGTTACATACCTACGGTGCTTTATGTACCTATAGCCCAATGCATATACACAGGAGATTCAATAAATGAGATTCAGTAAATAAAACTGCACACAAACAGTCTGCTTCCGGCCGCATCTCCATAGGTAATACGGAGAACAAAGCCGGAAACAGACTGTGTATGCTATTCGATCGGACCGCGCTCCACGAAATACTTATTGGTCATATAATAAGCTTCTCCACGGGATGTCTCGACCTTGCCTTTTTTCGGATCCAGGAAGACAATTTCCTTGCATTTGGTGCAGTACCATTTGGTACGCATAAATGGTGAATCTGTTGTATAAGCAGTTCCGCATTTGCAGTCCACTTTAATCAGAATCTCATTTTGTTTATAAGCGGAACTCAGATGGTCCACAGCCTCTTCTGGCTGATTCGGTACCAGCACCCGCTGATAATCGGAAAATTGATTCTGGACTTTGAAATCAGCGACCAGCTCGGGGTTCAAACCGAAAAATTCCTTGCCGATACTGGTGATGAAACGGGTGTTGGTTCTGTAACTTTCAAGCCATTCTTCGATTTGCTGGTTAGATAAAGGCACAGTGCCCTTAATACCACTGTTCAGGGTGTAAGTCATGATGTGTAAAGCGTCACTCTGTTTGCTTGAGTACATTAGAAACCTCCTCTTTCTTCAACAGCTAATGTACTACAAAATATCGTTTTAATCAAAGCGTGAATTTAACTAAAATTCCATGTTATGCAATTCGCAATCAGCTTTGATTTAACTACGAATATCCGGTGTCCAGTCCGCTTCTCCAGTTTTGTATATGTTCTGGAAATTCAGCTTGCAGCTGGTCCGCGTAATCATCAGCGTTTGGATTAGTATGAATACAATTATGATGTAAATGGTATAAACGCCCTGGGCTACAAAATGCATACATACCTTTGCATAAATATCCGTCGTACCTGTAAATACATGTGTGAACAAGTCATTGGCCGGCAGATTATGTAATCATGATTGCCAGACGTACACTATCCGATTTATTCTGTCTCCTGATTGGACTTCTCACATGCTATATAATCGCCCAGTTCGACCGTCCAGTCGATCCGGTTGCGGGCCATCCATAATAGTACAGCTTCCTGGAAATGAACAGCATAGTCAGCAGCGGTCACTTCATTTACCCGGCAAAAATGCTCGATCAGTTGGTATTTCTCTACCCAGCCGTTCATCTCGGCAAAACCGATATGCTTGATCATATGACACTGAAAGCACAGTGATTGCAGACCGGTCAGACGCTGTATACGATTGGGTTCATCAAATGCCCAACTTTCATGGCAATGAAGCTTGTCGATATCAAGCCCTTTTACCCGTCCGCAGAGCTGACAGGTATATTGATCCCGCTCCTGTATGCGCCTGGACAGCTGACGCCAGCGGTAAGGACTCATATACTGGCGAAGATTGACCGTCATCGTTGAGTCAGGAATTAATTCGATCTCTAATTTCATGGAATGTTCCTTTTTTAGTTGGATCTCGCGTTTCCAAGGCCTATCGCTGAAGACTGGAAAATACTTTGCTTTACAAAATGATCTCTTCATTGAAGCTCGCATGTCACGTGTACGCTATCAAACGCTGAGCACAAAAACTATCTTACCAGAGTAACGGCATTTATCAAGTTAATGCGTTTAAACTTTCGGCTATGACGGATTTGTGGTTAGTAGAGAACATACTTTATAATGAAGACAGAACACTGAAATCTGCTTATACGCACTATTCGCAGATTCCGTATAATTTGACTCTGTTTATAAGGCATTATACAGGAATTCGGCAAAATTTCACCTATTAATTCAGCACTTTAGTAAATAATCGCGAATTTAACCTATTTCATATGTAAGTGTGCACGTAGCAAAGTTTATTTTTATCTTTTTTTGCAAATAGTACTAGAAGTTTATGTAAACCTATGCTAAGATAAGTTCATACAGAAAGGAGGTGCGTCAACATCAATAATCACATGTTGAACGCGTCCTTTACCCAAACCGAGGTTCTGGTTTAATTATCAGAACACCGGCGGCGCGGGATGCGGTCAGAATTAAATAGCGCCATCTGGGTTAGAAAGGTCACCTGCGGGTGGCCTTTTTAGTTTGTGTTGCTTTTCGCTGCAATTCCAGATGATTGACCCTACTTCCTATAGTGCTAATAAGAATTATATGGTAAATTCCCATTATGACCCAATACGTATTTTCTTTCCTCTTCCAGGATGGGTACTTCATGTGATTGGAGGGATGCCTTACCGTTTGCTGCAGATGCCTGCCTGGTCGGTTGATCCTGTCCTACCCATTTTGATCCTTGAGGAGGAAGAATAATGAGAAAGTTTTCCATGTTATTTATTATGTTTTTGAGCCTGGTCGGTATGCTGGTTGCCAATGCCAACCCTGTTCAAGCAGCATCGGATGATACGGTATCCCCTATGGGCGGAAGCTTTTATTCAGATTCTCACCAGTTTGTATCGGATAAAGATGTGTTTTACAGTTTTTCCTGGAATACGCCGGATACCAGCAGTATTGATGTTCGATACTATATCGCGCCGGGAGAGCATATGATCTTTTCGACAGAGAAGTATAATTATGATAAAGCCAAATGGGAGCCGGTTGAAGTTACCCGGCTCGATTCGTCCAGCGAGTATCAGCATTTCTCTATCTCTACATCCGACTGGGGCACGTTTCGCTTCGTAGCTTCCACCACAGATAGCAGAGGCTATATCGCTACTGAAGTTGTTTTCTATAATGGCTGGGACGAGAATTCGGCGAATCATGAGGCATTGCCACAGTAACTGGTTCTTGTATTTGTTCTTACTGTAAAGTAATTTGTTCTTATTGCAAAGTAGTTTGTGCCTATGATTCCCATGCATAACTATACCCTGGAGCCTCCTTTCCTATAATTGGGATATGAGGCTCTACCGCATGGATTTCCTTATTATTATTGGAGGACACAGCTGCCAAATATACATTGTTACCGTTACCCCTGCCTATTATGGAAAATACATACCTCTTTACTCATGAAGTAATTGCCAATTCTCAAGATAACGCTTACAATTTAAATGTGATTTAACCTTTACTTAGTTAAATGCTGGGTCTTACTTATCTTTAAATGCGATCTATGCAGGAGGACGATTTGATGATGAGCGAACAGGAAAGAGCTTCACATATATGGACGGATGAGTCTACCCGTCTGATTCTTACCCCGTCTTCAACTGCACAGGCAAGCTATTTTTTTGTACAGGAAATCGGTTATTTCAAGACAACCTTTCCCTATTTTACCGAACGGGATCATTTGCATTCTTATTTGATTTTGTATACGCTCTCCGGACGCGGCAGATTGCATTATCAGGGACAGCAGTACACGGTCGGTCAGGGAGATCTGTTTTTTATTAGTTGTAAGGAGTATCAGCGGTATGAGGCGATTCAGGAAGAAGATTGGGAATTCCTGTGGGTGCATGTACAGGGAGCTACACTGGATGGGTATTATGAGCAGTTCCGACAAAGACAGATGCCTGTCTGCCATCCGGCTGAATCTTCCGAAATCCCCGAGTTGATTCGCAAGCTGCTTCAGATCCAGGTCCCACGGAACAATAAAACAGAATTAATCAGTTCTCAACTGATCGTCGAGCTGCTGACCCAGATTCTGCTCACTTCCATCTATACCGGAGAAAAGAATAACGGTATTCCTTCCTCTATTCTCGATTTGCAGAAATTTCTGGAGAATCATTATACAGACCCTATCACGCTGGATGACCTGGCCCAAAAATACAACACTAACAAATTCCAGCTCAGCCGAGATTTCAAACAGTACATCGGGCTGCCACCGATCGAGTATCTGATCAATATCCGTATCAATGCAGCCAAAAACATGCTGCGCTATTCGGATAAAAGTATCCAGCAGATTGCCAGTGCTGTCGGAATTTACAATGTATCCCATTTTATTAATCTGTTCAAGGCACGAGTTGATTGCACCCCGCTCGCCTACAGAAAAGAATGGACCTAAATAACGGTTAATTCTGCTTTCGATCAACTATTGTTATATCGCTGTCTATGCTATCCGGGTCGTGTCGGGATTCAGAGAAACGGCTTCAGACCAAATGATTGCTGCTTTATGGGCAGTACCGGGCAGGACGCCTGTTAACCAAAAGGGCTATCCGTTGCCTACCCGGATAGCCCTTTTGATGGTATTCTTGCAGCCTGTATGGATAAGGGCAGTATAAACGCCCTCCCTATTAACATGGAAGCTGATTATTTATCTTCCGGCTAACTTATTGGAAGAACAGCAAATCGCTGATTTTCCATGTACCGAAAAACACACCCACTGCTACCACATAAGTAGCAATTACAACTACCCAGGCATTCATTTTCTCCATATCTCTTCCTCCATTCGTCCTTCTGTTCGGCATACTGCCTGCTGCCGATCCAACGATACTGTTAAATTGTAAAGAATTACGCCCAACTTTTCAATCGGTCTCTTTATGTACTGCATCATACAAAGGCCGCTTACGGTCAAAGTCGCTTGCTGAGCAGCAATTCATCCCGTATAGGAATACCATTATCCGCTACCAGCGGAATGGACGGTTTGTACAGCCGTGCGTGGCTAACAGCATCCGGGTATAACGCTGTCAGTACATATCCTCTTTTTTGATAAAACTCAAGAGCCTGCAAATTATCATTGGTAGTGATCAGCTGCATTTCTGTACACCCTGCCGCAGCTGCTGTGTATTCCGCTTGTTTCAATAACTGACTGCCTATGCCTTTACCTTGTCGAAGACTATCCAGTGAAATCAATTCACAAACCTTATGTTCCACTTGCCTATCTTCCATTTCAATTACCCATGTCACCAGTCCGCAAATGCTGCCATCTGCAGCCAAAGCTGCATATCCTTCAAGCTCCAGACAGTTATAGGTTCCGCTGGAGATTACCATCTCCGGACTTCCCCAGTTCTCAACAAAGAAATCTTCTATATCTTTTCGTGGAATCTGGCTGATCGAGAGAACCGAGTACCCTGCCAAGTCATGAGCAGTCATACTATTTCGCCTGCCAATGGGCCGGTCGGAGCAGTGCATCCGGCAGGATTGTATTCATATCGCCGATAGCTGCATTAATCTGGGATTGCGTCAGGAATAACGTCTCGCGCAGATCGGTTCCACGCAGATCCGTATCTCTCAGATCCGCTCCGATCATGTCGGCTCCGCGCAGGTCAGCCTGCCGGAGATCAGCAGCAATCAGATAGGCTCCACGCAGATTGGTACCGATCAGATTGGCAGAACGCAGATTTTTGCCGACCAGATCGGCTCCCCGTTCATAATTACGTGGTTGACCCGAAGCAGTGCGGTATCGCCTGCGTGCCTCGGTACGTACCTGCTCACTGCCTTCCGTCAGCAGCCGGTTCACACGCATATGAAGTTCTCCCCGGTTGAGCTGCAGCAGTTCGGTAGGACTCAGATAGGTAAATGCCAACAGTTCCTGCATCAGCTCAGCCGCAGCGCGATGCAGTGCAGCCGCCGCTTCCAGTGTAGAGAGCTGCTCCAGATACCAGATCAGCTCATGCAGATGCAGCATGACCGGAAAGACTTCGAACATCTTCTGTGCCGTCTCTTCCTGCCGCCACGACTGTCCATCAAACGTAAACCGGGCAACCTGCTGGCCTGCTCCGAAGCAGTCATATACCGTACATCCACGAAACCCTCTCTCACGCAGATCCATATGGATGCCGCAGCGATAATCCTGCTGTAAATGATAACACGGCTGTCCTGCAGCCTTATCGATACTGAAATCTGCTGAAGCATTAAAAGCAAGTGCCGTGCAGCACAGCCCTACACACTGCTCACAATCTGCCCGCAGATGTTCTCTGATCGAGACAGGCAGTTCTGCAGAAGCAGCACTAGAAATTTCACGATATGTAGAGTGCTTGGTAACACGATTATTGGATTGGGACAAAATTGGTCTCCTCCTTTAACTTTTTGAATGATCTATTGGGAATTCCGAAAATACTCCTATGAGGTGGCTCTATTACGTTCGGCGAAATTGGATAGTCAAACTGCAATGAGAAACACTATATACAGCAGAAAGAGAATAACCTGGAGCATTACAGTGTACAGCCCTAGTTTACCCGGTCTCCTGTGGTTATCGAATAAGGTACATTTCATGGATAGACTATCTCATGGGTGGTCTGCCTATTACAAACAAAAGCGCTCATCCATTAACGATGAACGCTCCTGCCAACGATTCAACCTATCTGGTGACTTGCATAGCTGCTTAATGCAGCATGCTGTTCCGCATTAATTCGTTACTTTATTCTCGATGCGCAGTTTATCTGCTACCATCGCGATAAATTCGCTGTTTGTCGGCTTGGATTTGCTAATGTTGATCGTATAGCCGAACAGATGGCTGATACTGTCAATATTGCCTCTTGTCCAGGCCACTTCAATCGCATGACGGATGGCCCGTTCTACACGGGATGGAGTCGTTTTGAATTTCTCCGCGATGGCCGGATATAGTGTTTTGGTGATCGAGCCGAGAATCTCAATATTATTATATACCATAGTAATCGCTTCACGCAGATACTGGTATCCTTTAATATGAGCCGGCACGCCGATTTCGTGGATGATTGCCGTGATGCTGGCATCCAGATTACGGGTTTTGGGCGGTGACGACATCGACGATTTGTTCATCGAGTTGTTATTGCCGGAAGACTGCATAGCGCCACCGCCGGTTGTAAGCGGCTGCCCAACCAGCTGACGAACCCGGCTTACCAGCACTTCCATATCAAACGGTTTCAGGATGTAATACGATGCGCCGAGCTGTACCGCACGCTGTGTAATATTCTCCTGACCAAACGCGGTCAACATAATCACTTTCGGTGCCGGATTCAGATTCATATCACGCAGACGTTCCAGTACACCGAGTCCATCCAGATGAGGCATAATAATATCCAGAATAAGTATATCCGGCAGCTCAGGCAGCTGCTCAATTGTCTTCAGTACTTCTTCTCCGTTAAAAGCGACACCTGCCACTTCCATATCTTCCTGACCGGAAATATACTCAGCCAGCATATTGGTAAATTCACGATTATCATCCGCCAGTAATACTCGAATATTAGACATCAAAAAATCCCTCCTGGGTCATTGGTTAAAATCAGCCTCATTTATTAGGACCTGTAGTGCATCGACATATAAATACAGCTATTTTCGTTATAAAGTTTAATTTTTTATCATGCCTTTTATAGTTTTCGACATTTTTATTATAATCCCTTCTGTCGAAAATAAAAATCGGGGTTTTTTACCATTTTTTCTAAAATAAATCTAATTTAGAAAGTATACTGCATACTTATTTAAGACAACTCTTCTCTTGCCAGCTTTTTGAGATAGTTTGCTGGTATATCACTCGACCGCAAAGCAGCGTTTTCGGGATCAGTCTTTGTATATGTAAGCAAAAAGGAGAGCTTGCACCAAGCTCTCCTGCCGTTAATATGGTCTGACATCCAATAAGTGGTCTAAAGGACTGAATCTATCAGGCGAGGTTACACAGCGTCCTGTACCGTTTGCCTGTACAATCAGTGAACCGCATAGGATGAATCATCTTTGCGTGCTTCTGCCAGTTTGAGCATCTCGTGAGCATGATGATTCGTTTTCTCAGTAATCTCGACGCCACCTAGCATACGTGCCAGTTCATCGACCCGACCATCTTCGTGGAGGGAGACGACACGGGTAGCTGTACGATCACCGACAATCTGTTTCTCGATCAGATACTGGTGGTCTGCCATACATGCTACCTGAGGAAGGTGAGTAATCGAGAATACCTGGCATTCCGAAGATAACTTGAACAGTTTCTCCGCGATCGATTGGGCTGCACGTCCACTGACACCGGTATCCACTTCGTCAAATACAAGTACAGGTACCTGATCATGACGGGCAAAGATACTTTTGAGTGCCAGCATAATACGTGAAAGCTCACCACCGGAAGCAATTTTGCCCAGCGGACGAAGCGGCTCACCCGGGTTCGGGGAAATCAGGAATTCTGCTGTATCAATACCCTGACGGGTAATGCGAATATTGCGGCCATTCCAGCAGACGCCGTTGGCATCTTCGATATAAGCGATATTCACACGCAGCGAGGTACGCTGCATTTGCAGATCCTTCAGTTCCGCTTCTACCTGTTCGGCCAGTTCCTGAGCGCACTCACGGCGCAGCTTGCTCAGCTTCTCACCGGTCTCCAGCAGCTTGTTGCGCAGCTTGTCCCGTTTGTCGGTGAGCTCCAGCAGGCGCTCATCCTTATTTTCCAGCAAATCGGTCTCATGCTGGATTTTCTCGTAGTATTCCAGAATCTGTTCCACGTTCTCGCCGTATTTGCGGCGCAGGCCGGAGATCAGATTCAGACGGGATTCCACTTCTTCCAGTCGGCCCGGATTGAATTCGATATTCTCCTGATAGCTGCGCAGCTGGTAAATGGCATCTTCCAATTGGTAATAGGCAGACTGCAGCTGTTCCACAATCGGGTCCAGGTTCTTGGAGTCGTAGCGGGATACATCGCCCAGACGGGACAATGCCACACTGAGAGCTCCCATGCTGCCGTCACCATTCAGATTATGATAGCTGCCGGATACCGCATCCATCATTTTCTCACTGTGTGCGAGGCGCAGACGCTCGTCCTGCAGTTCTTCATCTTCCCCTGGCTGCAGATTGGCCGAAGAGATTTCTTCCAGCTGGAAGCGGTACAGATCCATCATCTGATAGGTTTTCTGGCTTGTTTCCTGCAGATCACGCAGTTCACGTTCTACCTTGATGTAGGCATTG
The DNA here is from genome assembly GCF_000971965.1 of Paenibacillus wulumuqiensis. Taxonomy (GTDB): domain Bacteria; phylum Bacillota; class Bacilli; order Paenibacillales; family Paenibacillaceae; genus Saccharibacillus; species Saccharibacillus wulumuqiensis. The sequence continues at coordinate 378,977 of NZ_LAQP01000004.1, read as the reverse complement.
TACTGCTCATGATATTTCATTTTGACCGGGCCAATCTTGACATCGCCGAATGTATCCAGCAATCCAAGATGGCGTTCCGGCTTCATCAGGGACTGATGCTCATGCTGGCCATGAATGTTAACCAGCTGTTCGCCCACTTCACGCAGCATGGACAGATTAACCAGCTGCCCGTTAATCCGTGCGGTACTCTTGCCATTCACGGTTACTTCACGGCGAATAACCAGATGTTCCTCTGCCGTACCCTGGATACCGAGACGGGATAACGTATCCCATACCGGATGGGTCGCACGCAGTTCGAACAGCGCTTCCATCTCCGCTTTGTCACATCCGTAGCGAACAAGATCCGCTGAGCCTCTTCCGCCTGCAATAAGACCGAGCGCATCGATAATGATGGATTTACCAGCACCGGTCTCACCGCTCAGTACGTGGAATCCTTTATGAAAGTAAACGTCGATTTCTTCAATAACAGCCAGGTTTTTAATGCTCAGCATGACCAGCATGGAGCTCACTCCTCTTCGTGTACAAGACTATGGAGCAACGCTTATAACGAGCAGGATCACATCTCCGGCATGTCAGCAGGCGGTTTGATCCAACCGGCTGTATTGAATTACGACGTCATCTTGCACAGAGTAATGAGTGACTCAGGAAATGAATCCCATAATCTGCTCGATGACTTTCTGGCTGTCTTCTTCAGTACGGCAAATGATCAGCATTGTGTCATCGCCGGAAAGGGTACCCATAATCTGAGACCATTCCATGCTGTCGATCAGAGATGCAATGGAATTGGCTGTACCGGGCAGACACTTCATGACTACCAGATTATTCGTAAAGTCAATTTGCAGGAAATTGTCCACCAGTGCACGTTTGAGCTTTTGCACCGGGTTATAGCGTTGATCCGTTGGTAAAGAATATTTATATCTTCCGTCATCTGTCGGAATTTTGATTAACAATAGTTCTTTGATGTCCCGGGATACCGTAGCCTGGGTAACCTGAAAACCTGCCTGACGCAGTGCTTCTACCAGATCATCCTGTGTCTCAATATCCTGATGCGTAATAATTTCTCGAATTTTGATATGTCGCTGTCCCTTCATACAGACCTCCGTTAATGGTATGCTCTATAGCTAGCATGCAAGTGATTATTGTCGTAAATACCTGTTCATATCGCTGCCAATCTTATGCAGGCAGACCTATAATTATTCGCTATGAACAAGGTAGACTCCTTTGTATAAATGGAAAATATTGTAGTCCATTTAACGACATTCAATTCAGCTTCGCACATTATCCTATTGTAACATCCAGAACGGTAAGGTCCAACCCGGGGTGAATATTGCTATCGGGAGGAACGTTCGTTCTCATTATATAGGAATATCTGTTCGTAAATCAATAGCCAAATCAAACTTTAATCGCCAAACTTTTTACAACTCTGTATCTGTACCATGGACCACGCAGCAGCGGCGAAAAGAAGCCTTTTGCCAGCTTGACGCTTAGCAGCAGGCTTCTCCTGTATCTGCTATCCGATTGTTGCAGCTCTGCTCCGGCATGCTCTGACGCCGCAGATTCTGCTTCTATACAGTCATTTCCTACTGGTGCTTGGCTGCGCCGCCTCTAAATGTATGCGAAGCTTCAGCAGCAGTCTGGGCTGAAAGCTGTTCAATATCCAGTGTATCCAGCTGTTCCAGCGTATCGTCCCCTTCGCCGGAAGGAAGGTACCAGTGCGCGAGGAATTCAATATTCCCCTCTCCCCCTGTTATCGGCGAGAAAGTCAGGCCTTTTAATACATAGCCCAGTTCACGGGCAAAGGATAATACGGTCAGCAGTACTTCCTGATGAACTTTGGGATCGCGTACAACTCCGGTTTTCCCCACTTTGTCGCGGCCTGCCTCGAACTGCGGCTTGATCAATGCTGCAATATCCGCCGGTCTGCCAAGCAGTTCCTTGAGCGGAGGCAGCATGAGCCGCAGTGAGATGAACGATACATCAATACTGGCAAAATTGGGCACAGGACCTTCCAGCTGGTCCGGTGTCATATAGCGGAAATTGGTCCGCTCCATCACACATACCTGCGGATGATTGCGCAGCGACCAGTCCAGCTGGTTGTATCCGACATCAATAGCATAAACATACTCGGCGCCATTTTGCAGGGCACAGTCAGTGAATCCACCGGTGGATGAGCCAATATCCAGCATCGTACGGCCGTTCATCTCAATGCCAAAATGCTTGAGTGCTTTTTCCAGCTTGAGTCCGCCGCGGCTGACATACGGGTGAACAGCCCCTTTGACATTCAGCGCTGTATCGCGTGCAATCTTCATGCCCGGCTTTTCCAAACGTTCGGTTCCGGCATAGACCAGGCCCGCCATAACGGCTGCTTTGGCCTTTTCACGGCTCTCATAATATCCCTGCTCTACGAGCAGTACGTCAACCCGTTCCTTATCGCTTGCCATGGTGAGTAACTCCTACATTCATATTAATAATAAATCGCCTCCGGCTCAGTCCTGCTATGGTTAGCGTATCTGAATATCTATTCCGTCTATTGTAAAGCCAAAGCGGATTTGGCTGTTCGTACAGCCGACAGAGAAGTTGATTTGATCAAAGTGATATTCGCTTTTTACACTCAGTTTTTACAGTCTGATAGTAATTATACCTGAAGCCGAGGCACTCCAACAGCAAACGAAGCGGAAAGAACCCTTCCCGCTTCGTGCATATCTATTCAACTACTGCTCACAGAGAAGTACATATCGTTTACTGTTCTCCCCAAGACAGGAATGCACAGGGAGTCGATGCACTCTCTGTGATCACTTTATGCTTATACGGAATTTTTCTGAAACGTCCAGGCTTTGCCGGGAGCCAGCGCACGCAGAGAGGCAGCGATATTTTCCGGTGTTAATCCGGCTTCAGCCTGCTGATCCTTGATGCTGCCATGTTCAATAAATTCATCTGGTACACCCATCAGACCTACTGTGACTTCATGCAGTCCCTGTGCAGCATAGAATTCCAGCACTGCGCTGCCCATGCTGCCTGCCTGGGATACTTCTTCCACAACAAGCATGCGTGTACCTTTGTCCGCCAGTTCCAGCAGCATCTTCTCATCCAGTGGCTTCATGAATCGTGCGTTAATTACCGCTACGTTCATACCATCGCGCTTGAGTTCCTCTGCCACTTCCATTCCCATTTGTACCATCGGGCCGGATGCGAGGATGGCGTAGTTATCGCCCTCGCGAACCTTTTCCCAAGTGCCGATCGGAATCGGAACAAGCTGCTGATCCATCGCTACGCCAAGACCGTTAATACGCGGATAACGGTAAGCGATCGGACCTTCATTGTAATCCAGCGCTGTTTTCATCATATGGCGCAGTTCATTCTCATCCTTGGGCATCATAATGACCATATTCGGGATATGACGCATGAACGCGATATCATATACGCCCTGATGGGTCTCCCCATCCGCTCCGACAAATCCGGCACGGTCAATCGCAAACATGACATTGGCATTATGACGGCAAATATCATGTACGATCTGATCATAGGCACGCTGCATGAACGTGGAATAGACCGCATAGACCGGCTTCATTCCTTCCATGGCCAGTGCTGCACACATGGTCGCTGCATGCTGCTCGGCAATGCCGACATCAATCATACGATCCGGGAAGCGCTTGGCAAATGGGAACAGTCCCGATCCACCAGGCATCGCCGGTGTAACGGCTACGATACGCTCATCCTGTTCCGCCAGCTCGATCAGTGTCTGACCGAATACTTCGGTGTACATTGGATTGCCTGCAGCCTTGAGCACCTGACCGGATTCGATTTTGTATGGCGTAATGCCATGCCATTTGTAGGAATCCGCTTCGGCCGGCAGATAGCCTTTGCCTTTGATGGTCACGATATGGATCAGTACAGGACCGTCCACGTTATCCGCCTGACGGAAAGTCTCCAGCAGTTTGGGCAGATCATGTCCGTCTACCGGACCAAAGTAAGTAAAGCCGAGCTCCTCGAACAGCACACCCGATACCATCGCATATTTGAGGGTATCTTTGAGTTTTTCCGCCGTTTTGGCAATTTTGCCGCCGATCGCCGGAATCTTTCTGAGCAGCTGCTCCACTTCGTCCTTGGCACGAAGATACCCTTTATCCGAACGGATTTTGCCCAGGTATTTGTGCATGGCACCAACGTTGGGTGCGATGGACATCTCATTATCGTTCAGTACGACGGTCAGCTTGCGCTGTTCGTGACCGATATGGTTCAGTGCTTCGAACGCCATACCACCGGTCAGCGCACCATCACCGATCACAGCGACGACTTTGTTGTCTTCTTTTTTGAAATCACGCGCCAGCGCCATACCCATGGCAGCAGACAGCGATGTGCTGCTGTGACCAGCTTCCCACACATCGTGTTCGCTTTCATTTCGTTTGACAAAGCCGCACAATCCTTTGTATTTACGCAGGGTATCAAAGCGGTCCATCCGTCCGGTCAGAACCTTATGCACATATGCCTGGTGTCCTACGTCAAAAATAAACTTGTCTTTGGGACTGTCATACAAATAATGCAGTGCCAGGGTAAGCTCCACGACCCCGAGATTGGAGGCCAGATGACCGCCGGTTGCCGATAATTTTTCGATCAGAAACTGACGAATCTCTCCTGCCAGTACGGTTAATTGTTCTGTTGTTAGATCTTTTAGATCACTTGGTTGATGAATCTGTGGAAGCAGCACACCATTTCCCCGCTTTCCTTTGGACACATTTTTACATCCAAATTGATTTTATTCAGCTATTCTTCGATATATTATTACTATTCACTATACCACAAGCCGGACTTAATTCGAAATCCTGTCACTTTTAGAGAGTGAATGTGGGTGATCTATAGAATAGACGAACCTTCATGGCTATACGTAACCTTTAATGGTCACGTTGCACCAAATAGTCAGCAATTTCCTCCAGCCGACTGGAATCCTGCAGACCGGCCTGCTGCAGCGCTGCCTTGGCACTTGCTGTCAGACGGGCGACTTCCCGCTGCGATTCCTCCAGACCGATGAAGTAAGGATAGGTGACTTTTTGCAGCTTGCTGTCACTTTGCGTCTTCTTGCCCAGCTTGGCTTCGTCGCCGATCACATCGAGGATGTCATCCTGAATCTGAAAAGCAAGCCCGATATCCGAACCGAACTGACGCAGTGCAGTCAGCTGCTCTTCTGTCGCTCCAGCTGTACGCGCTCCGGCAGTTAGCGAGAACATGAACAAATCAGCCGTCTTGTGCAGATGAATATACTGCAGCTGACTTAGCTCGGTCATCCCCTGCTCGCCTTGCATATCCGCCACTTGACCGCCGACCATCCCGCGCGGACCGGCATATTCGGCCAGATCGCTGATGATGGCTACGACAGCTTCCGCCGGTACACCAGCCTGAAGCGCTTCGGCTGCACTATGAAAAGCATGGGTCAGCAGCGCATCTCCTGCGAGAATCGCCATCGCTTCACCGTACACTTTGTGGTTGGTCAGTTTGCCGCGACGGTAATCATCATCATCCATCGCCGGAAGGTCATCATGAACGAGTGAATACGTATGCACCATCTCCACGGCACAGGCAACCGGAGCCGCTTTTTCCCTGCTGCCGCCCAGCGCTTCGGCTGCGGCGATAACAAATACCGGACGCAGTCTTTTGCCGCCGGCCATCAGGGAATAGAGCATGGATTGCTGTAATGTATCCGGCACCTGCCAGCTTTCAGGCAGAGCGTTTTTCAGACGCGATTCCATGTAGGTGGAAATGTCTTGAATATACTGTTTCAGTTCCGGACGGTTACTCAATATTTTCACCGCTTTCCGCTGCATCAAAAGGCTTTTTACGCAGTTCGCCGTCTTCCTCCACGATCATTTCGATTTTGCGTTCCACTTCTTCCAGTTTGGAGCCGCATACCTGGGACAGCTTCATTCCCTGTTGGAAAAGATCGATCGCTTTTTCCAGCGGTACATCACCATGTTCCAGTTCGGAGACGATCTCTTCCAGCCGGTCCATTGCCTGCTCAAAATTAAGCTCCTGTTCCTTCGCTGCCTTTGCCATTGTTGTCCGCCTCCTCAATATTTTGTACCTGACAATTCAGTTGTCCATCTTCCAGCTTGACAGTAATTCTGTCCCCGGTTACTACCTGGGAGACTGATTTGACGAGCTGTTCCTGCTGTTCATCGTATACAAGGCTGTATCCCCGCGCCATTACTTTGAGCGGGCTTAGGGCATCCAGCTGTTTGAGGCCGAAGCCGAGTTTTTGTTGTTTTTGTCGCAGGATCTGCTGCATTCTCAGCTCCAGCTGACGACGAGCCGTATCGGTACGTCTGCGTGCATAGATCAGCTGTTCCTGCGGGTTGTGCCCGGCCAGACGCTGATTGTAGCGTCCCAGACGGTCGCGCTGAATATGGGCACGCCGCTGAAGGCTGCTCGTCAGACGCCGCTCCAGCATATCGAGCCGGGTCATGTGCTGCACCAGCTGACGCTGTGGATGCAGCAGTGCCGGTGAACGCTTGAGACGGTTCAGTCGGTCACGCTGACGCTGGGACAGACGCAGCAGTCCCTGCTTAAGCTGACGACGCACCTGCTGCAGCTGTGCGCGCAGTTCGATAATATTCGGTACAGCCAGTTCGGCCGCAGCCGTGGGAGTGGCTGCACGCAGATCAGCTGCAAAATCGGCGATCGTAAAGTCGGTCTCATGACCGACAGCCGAGATCACCGGAATCTTCGACTCGGCAATTGCTCGCGCTACCATCTCTTCGTTAAACGCCCACAATTCCTCCAGCGATCCGCCGCCGCGGCCGACGATCAGCACATCCGCTTCATCCATTCGGTTCAGATTGCGAATCGCCTTGACGACGGATGGAGCCGCTCCTTTACCTTGAACGAGTACCGGATAGACGACAATCCGTACGACCGGATAGCGTCTGCGGATCGTAGTTACGATATCCCGTACCGCGGCTCCGGTTGGTGAAGTGATCACACCGATCGTACGCGGATACTGGGGCAGCGGACGTTTGCGTGCAGAATCAAATAAGCCTTCATGCTCCAGCTTTTGCTTGAGCTGTTCATATGCCAGATAAAGACTGCCGATCCCGTCGGGCTGCATCTGTGTCGCATAGAACTGGTATTGTCCATCGCGTTCATATACCGAGATATAGCCTTTGGCAATAACACGGGCGCCTTCTTTGGGAATAAACGGAAGCCGCTGATTATACGAAGAAAACATAATCGACTTGATGCGGCTGCTTTCATCCTTGAGGGTGAAATACATATGTCCGCTGGAATGGTGAGTGAAGTTCGAGATTTCGCCTCTCAGCCATACTTCGGAGAGCAGCGAATCGGACTCCATTTTCATCCGGATATATTTGTTAATCTCCTTGATGGAGTATATACGCTGCTGTTGCTGCATAAGATCCCCTTTCTCAGTTCAGACCATGGGCACGTCTGGCCGCTACCAGCGTGTTCTGCATCAGCATGGTGATCGTCATCGGACCTACGCCGCCCGGAACCGGAGTAATCGGACCGGATACTGCCTTCACACTTTCAAAGTCCACGTCACCTGCGAGCTTGCCGTTGTCCAGACGATTCATGCCCACATCAATGACTACTGCACCCGGCTTGATATAGCTGGCATCCACAAAATTGGCACGACCGATCGCCACCACGAGGATATCCGCCTGGCGGGCGAGTTCTTTCATATTGGTTGTACGGGAATGACACATTGTTACCGTAGCATTTTCGCGCTGCAGCAGCAGGGAGACCGGTTTGCCGACAATATTGCTGCGGCCGATTACGACGGCGTGCTTGCCGGACATTTCGATACCGGTACGCTTGATCATCTCGATCACACCCGCCGGTGTACATGGCAGCAGGCTATCGTCGCCGATCACCAGATTGCCCACATTGATCGGATGGAATCCATCCACATCCTTTTCCGGGGAAATGGCATCAATGATCGCTTTCTCCGCAATCTGCTTCGGTAGCGGCAGTTGCACGAGAATGCCGTGAATATTGTCCTGGTTGTTCAGCTTGTGGACCATCGCCAGCAGTTCTTCCTGCGAAGTATCTGCGGACAGACGGTGTACTTCGGAATAATAGCCCAAATCATGGCAGGCCTTTTCTTTATTGCGCACATAAACGTGTGAAGCCGGATCATCGCCGACGAGGACAACCGCCAGACCTGGCTGGAAGCCCTGTGCTTTCATTTTATCCACTTCCTGCTTGATGTCCTGACGAATCTCCTCGGAAATCTGTTTACCGCTAATGATTGTTGCTGCCATGATAATCGCTCCTTTGTCTGTTCGGAAAATTAATTGTTGATAGGTACCTTATAGGGTCAATCTTACCATCATTTATTTTCAAGCAGCGGGCTATTCTAAGTTGCAAAAGCTTCTGGGTAGCTGCAGTTAATCAGCCTTTTTGGGATTTGAGTTTATCCAGATCATGAATCATCTTGCCGAGTACACCGTTGACAAACTTGCCGGATTCTTCGGTTCCAAAATGCTTGGACAGTTCAATTGCTTCGTTGACGGCAACTTTGGCCGGTACGCCTTCGGCAAATACCATTTCATATACTGCCAAACGCAGAATCTGACGGTCTACACGGGACAGACGGCTTACCTGCCAGTTTTGCAAATAATCTACCAACAGCTGGTCAATCGCTTCCTTGTTCTCCCAGATGCCGCCAATCACATCGATCACATACGTTTTGAGCTGGGATTCATCACGCAGTTCAACTTCGGACTCATTGTCGGATGCTGCTTCTTCCAGCAGCATCATGATCGCCTCTTCGGCCTTAACTTCATTCATTTCCATCTGGTACAGGCTTTGTACGGTAAGTTCCCGCGCTAATCTTCTTTTCATTACAGTTTATCCTCCTGGTGATTGCGTGATGGGATATATTGCAACATCCTCGTATGAACGCACACCTTGTATTTTTCCGATCAGGCGGCCAGCACCTGCCGGTTTATCAAATCTGCTGCCTTTTTAGAAAAAGCATCAGTTGTTTTCATGTCCCATATGATTCTCAAACCTGTCCATAGCAACAAAAAAACCTGTCATCTTTCATTCCCGGTACTGCCTGCTATAAATAAGATTGCAATCCGGGAATGATGTATGACAGGGTTCAACGAAATGGACGCCAGCGGTCCGCCAGCCATTCACTGATCCGCTGCCAGGGAATGGTTGGACCTAACCGGAGATCCCGGTTACGACCGACGATATAACCTATGAACACTAACAATGCAAAGAACAACATATCCCAAAAACCAATGGTTAGATACAGTATACCGCAGCCGATACCGGCCAGTACGCCAAGGATTCGTCCACCGTGAGTGTCCCAGATCGCTTTCCACATCATCAGGAGAACTCCCTTCTACTCCACTCTGCTTTTGAAGGCAGGGGACTGAACGATATTGGCAATATACACAGCGACAGAAGAGACCGGGATACCGGTAATATCCTCTACCTGTGTCTGAATACTTTTCTGCATTTCTTCCGACAGCCCGGGAATGGAATGTTCTCCATCCACAATGGCCCGGATCATAATCTCAAGACCTGATTCTACCACACGTACGCGTGTTTTGACATCACGTACACCACGTGTACGCTCGGCCACTTTGAGCGCCATGTTCTCGATCGTCTCCAGTGAAATCTGCACATCCCCAAATTCCGTACGCTGATGAACGGAATTCAGATGACCACGTTCAGTACGGATAGATACATAGAAAAAACGGATACTCAGCAGGAATAGGATAACTGCCACCACAATGACAGTTATATAAAGGACCTGCTCATTCCGGTAATCAAGCTCCATCGGCACCTGTCCACTGAGCAGCAGGATAGCCAGCACAGATAAAATTCCAATACTCAGGCTGTAAATAAACAATAACAGCCGATCCATGATTTTAGCCAAGAATGTGCAGCCTCCTTACATTATAGTAAACCCCTGACAGTGACGTCGGGGGTTCAGTATTGAGCAGGTGTATGCCGCTCATTTATTTTACGCGTTGTGTAAACTCGGTCTCTTCGATCCGTTCAACGGTCTCCAGATGAACATCGTGAATCTGTACGTTCACTTCCACCACATTCAATCCGGTCATCGTCTCGATCGAACGCTTGACGTTGCGCTGAATCTCAGCCGCCACTTCAGGCAGACGGTGTCCGTACTTGATAATGACGGATACATCCACAGCCGCTTCACGCTGTCCCACTTCCACTTTTACACCGCGGGACAGATTTTTGCGGCCGAGCAGCTCAGCGATACCGCCGGCAAAGCCTCCGCTCATTCCTGCTACACCGTTCACTTCAATCGTAGCCAGTCCTGCAATCACTTCGATGACTTCCGGGGCAATCTGGATTTCTCCGATATCGGTCCGTTCGAATTCAGTCGGTAATGTACTCATTTTCTACACCTCCTGCCAGGTAAACTAAATATAACACGTACCCGGTTTATTGACAAACCGGATTACACCTCATTCTCTTCGAGGAACTTGATATCAAAATCGCCGCGGATAAACGTCTCATGGCTCAGCAGACGCATATGGAACGGGATTGTTGTATGAATGCCTTCAATCGCAAATTCATCGAGCGCACGCTTCATTTTGGCAATCGCCTCATTACGTGTTGGCGCCCATACGATAAGCTTGGCGATCATTGAATCATAATAAGGTGAGATCGTGTAACCCGGGTAGGCGCCGCTATCGACACGCACACCAGGGCCTCCCGGCGGGAGGTAGAATCCGATTTTACCCGGACTTGGCATAAAGTTACGCTCAGGGTCTTCCGCATTAACACGGCATTCGATCGACCAACCGTTGATTTTCACATCTTCCTGGGTAAAGGAAAGGGGATTGCCTTCGGCCACACGGATCATTTCCTGAATCAGGTCCACTCCTGTAACCATTTCCGTTACCGGATGTTCCACCTGAATACGGGTATTCATCTCCATGAAGTAGAACTGGCCATCCTGGCCAAGCAGGAATTCCAGCGTACCTGCACCGGAGTAGTTAACCGCCTGTGCTGCACGCACTGCTGCAGCTCCCATTTCCGCACGAAGTTCCGGAGACAGTACCGGACAAGGCGCTTCTTCTACCAGCTTCTGGCGGCGACGCTGCACGGAGCAATCGCGTTCACCCAGATGCACGGCATTGCCGTGACGGTCAGCGATAATCTGCACTTCCACGTGCTTCATACCGGTCAGGTATTTCTCCAGATAGACGCCGCCGTTACCGAATGCCTTTTCCGCTTCCTGCTGAGCATTTGTAATTTGTTTGACAAGGGATTCTTCATCTTCTGCAAGACGAATCCCTTTACCGCCACCACCGGCTGTTGCCTTGATGATGACCGGATAACCGATACCTCGTGCGATTTTTACCGCTTCATCCAGATCTTCGACGATACCGTCGGAACCCGGGATAACCGGTACGCCAGCTTCCAGCATCGTACGCTTCGCTTCGGACTTGTCACCCATGCGGTTGATCGCATCCGGGGATGGTCCGATAAACGTAATATTGCAGGATTCACAGATTTCTGCAAAATCCGCATTTTCTGCGAGGAATCCGTAACCCGGGTGAACCGCATCACATTCGGTCAATGTGGCCACACTCATCAGGTTGGTCAGATTCAGATAACTGTCCTTGGACAGGGTAGGTCCTACACAATAAGCTTCATCCGCAAGACGGACATGCAGTGAATCACGGTCCGCTTCGGAATAGATTGCTACTGTAGAGATGCCGAGTTCACGGCATGCGCGGATAATACGAACCGCTATTTCACCGCGGTTCGCGATTAATATTTTCTGAAATTTCATTTTGCCTTTCCTCCTCCGGCCTTATACACGAACAGCACTGATTATTCCGGTTTTACCCGGAACAATGGCTGTCCATATTCAACGAGCTGTCCGTTTTCAGCGAGCACTTCCACAATGGTTCCGTTCACTTCGGCTTCCAGTTCGTTCATCAGTTTCATGGCTTCGATGATACATACCACGGATTTGTGGTTTACTTTCTCACCTACACCTGTAAATGCACCCGCTTCTGGAGAAGGGGAACGGTAGAAAGTTCCGACCATTGGAGATGCAATGGTATGTAGAGTCGGGTCAACTTCCGGTGCAGCAGTGGCAGCTGGAGCCGCAGGTGCTGCTTGTGGAGCCGCCGCCGGCTGGCTTGCAGGCTGCATGACAGGTGCAGCAGTTGGAGCCTGTACATAGACCGTCTCTGCTTTGCCTGGCTTGCGAATGACCAGACGGGAACCTTCATTTTCGATTTCAACTTCCTGTACGGATGTCTCATCCACCAGTTGAATCAGTTCTTTAATCTCATTTAATTTAAACATCTATTAATTCACTCCTTTGGCTTCGTTGCCTGTAAGCTGAGTATAATGTAAAACACTCAGTTAGGGGTAGTTTCACATAACGCTATGTATTATAGCATATTCATGAAAAAGGCGGGAAGATCTTCTTTAAAATGATGTTCCCGCCTTGAATAAACCTATATAATATTGGCTTTATATCCAGAAATTAGCGACGATCCTGCGGTCCGCCGACAAATGCCTGTTCCTCGGTATCCAGACCGTATGCCGTATGCAGCGCAGATACAACATCGTTCAGCCTGCCTGCTTCAATAACGCAGGATACCTTGATTTCGGAAGTGCTGACCATCTTGATGCTGACACCCTGATCGGAAATCGCTTTGAACATCTGCGCGGCAACACCCGGATGACTGACCATGCCTGCACCGACAATGGACACTTTGACCAGATCAACTTCGGAAGTCACTTCATCGTAAGGAAGCTCACCGCCGATGTTTTCAATTACATTCAGCGCGCCAAGACGGTCTTCGAGGCTGACGGTAAAGGAAAAGTCCGCTTTGCCGTTCATGACACCGCTCTGTACGATAATATCCACGTCGATTTTGGCGGATGCCAGTTCACCGAACATTTTGGCGAGTACACCAGGCAGGTCGTTGACCCCTCTGATTGTAATCCGCGCCACATTTTTATCGTAAGCGATTCCACTGACTACCGCTCCCTGTTCCATGCTTGCTTCCTCCTTCACCACAGTTCCTTCATTATAGTTAAAGCTGGACCGTACGACGAGGCGCACGTTGTTGTGTTTGGCATATTCCACTGCGCGCGGATGCAATACGGCTGCGCCGAGATTAGCCAGTTCCAGCATTTCATCATAAGAGATTTCGCTCAGCTTGCGTGCGCATTTGACGATACGCGGGTCGGTCGAGTAGATGCCATCGACATCCGTATAGATCTCGCACGTATCTGCCTGAATCGCTGCTGCCAGAGCAACGGCCGTCGTATCGGAGCCGCCGCGTCCGAATGTAGTAATCTCTCCGTCTGCCGTCGTCCCCTGAAAACCGGCTACGACAACGACTTTTCCGGCATCCAGCGCATTCAGCACCCGTTCGGGACGAATGGCTGTAATTCTCGCCCGGCCATGTTCCGCTTCCGTCTCAAAGCCTGCCTGCCACCCGGTAAAGGATACGGCTTCACGTCCCTGCTGATGAATCGCCATCGACAGCATGGCAATGGAAATCTGCTCGCCAACTGTCATCAGCATATCCATTTCCCGTGCAGGTGGATTCGGATTCAGCAGCCGTGCCTGATCGATCAGATCATCGGTTGTATCGCCCATTGCCGAGACGACAACGACGCACTGATGACCTTCATCCTGCTTTTCAATAATGCGCTTTGCTACACGTTGCATGCGCTCAATATCACCGACGGAGCTCCCGCCGAACTTCATCACGTACAAAGCCAAGACCTCTTCACTCCCTACTTGATACAGGCATACAGCAAGGCCGCAGCCCGGATTGAACAGCGTATCCAGCATGTTATGCATTTTAATGCATGAAAATGCTTAGTCTTTACCAGTATAATACGACAACGCACTAAGTACTACCGCAAATTTTAGACATCCATTGATTGATAGAGAAAAAGCTGTCCCTGTCCCCCTGCTGGAGGAGGAAGGAACAGCCTTTATCTATTATGGCGAAGTCGCCGATTTGCAGATCATTACGCGCGGGATACGTATTTACCTTCGCGGGTATCAATAATCAGTTTGTCGCCCTGGTTGATGAACAGAGGAACCTGAACCGTGTGGCCAGTCTCCATTGTTGCACTCTTCGTCGCACCTGTAGCAGTATTTCCTTTGATACCTGGCTCTGTCTCAGTAACTTCCAGCTCAACGGATGTTGGCAGGTTGATTCCGAGGATTTCGCCCTGGTAGCTAACAATGTTAACAGTCATGTTTTCTTTGAGGAATTTGAGTTCCCATTCCAGCTGGCTTTCGTTCAGCTCAAATTGATCGTAAGTCTCGTTATCCATGAATACGTGCTCGCTGCCGCTTGCATACAGGTATTGTACGCCGCGGTTTTCGATTTGTGCACGGGCAATCGTCTCACCTGCACGGAATGTACGTTCAACGATATTACCGTTACGCAGGTTTTTGAGCTTGGAGCGCACGAATGCAGCACCTTTACCTGGTTTTACGTGCTGGAATTCAATAACGGAGTAGATGTTGCCTTCCACTTCTACGGTCAAACCTGTTTTAAAATCGTTAACTGAAATCAAAATAACGCCTCCTCATATATGGTAAAGCCAAGTTCGATACAATATATGCCTATCTGTAGAGCCGAACGGTTCCAAAAAAGGCCTGTCCGGCAGACTGCCTATATATTGTACTATACCCTATAATCTACAGGATATTCTGTTAAGGGTTAAACTCTGTGACCACCGGACACTTTAGGCTGCACGGAATCTGCTTATGCAAGCTTGATCCATGCAGCCTGTTCATCTCGTTGATCCCAGTTTATTTTATTCGGCAAGCATTCCTCATGATCCTGCTAATAACAGGAAGAAGCTGCTTAGACCGGTAAAATCGTGAACTGTTTGCTGGAATGAGTCAGGATGCGGATACCGTCTTCGGTAATCAGCACATCGTCCTCAATACGTACGCCGCCAAATCCAGGTATGTAAATGCCTGGTTCTACGGTAACGACCATACCCGGCTGCAGTACGGTATCACTCAGCTTGGACAGGCGGGGCTCTTCATGGACTTCCAGACCAATGCCGTGACCAGCGCTGTGACCGTAGGCGTCTCCATAACCATGTGCTGTAATAATGTCGCGGGAAAGAGCATCCGCTTCCCTGCCGGTCATTCCCGGTTTGAGATGCTGCAGCGTATGCAGCTGGGATTCCAGCACTACATTATAGATTTCACGGTGTCTGTCGGAAGGTGTGCCGACAAATACCGTCCGTGTGAGATCGGATACATATCCGTTATAGATGGCACCAAAATCAAACGTAATAAATTCATCATGACCGATCGGCTTATCGCTGGCCACTCCGTGCGGCAGAGCCGAACGTACACCGGAGGCGACAATTGTCTCAAACGAAGGACCGGAAGCTCCCTGACGACGCATGAAAAATTCCATTTCAAGCTCCAGCTCTTTCTCGGTAACGCCTGGCTTGATGTAGCTCAGGATATGGTCGTACGTACGGTCAGCGATAGCGGTTGCCTGTTCGATAATGGCAATTTCTTCAGCATCCTTAAAGTTACGGATGGTTTCAAGCATGCCGGAGACCGGAACGAGTTCCACCGGAGCCAGATGCTGTTTGTAGGCGGCATATCTGCTGTAAGGTACCTGATCCTGTTCAAATCCGATAGAACGTATGCCCCAGTTGGAAAGCAGTTCTTTGATAGTATCCACTACGTTTGGAGCATGCTCGGCCACAGTGAACGCTGCCGCCTGTTCAGGTGCCTGTGTCATGTAACGAAAATCTGTTAACAGGTAAGCCTGTTCTGCCGTCACAATAACATAGCCTGCCGAACCGGTAAATCCGGTCAAATACCTGCGATTGACACTGCTTGTGATGAACATCGCTTCAAGCTGGCGTTCCTTCATGGCCTGACGCAATTTGTTTAAACGTGCTGTACTCATTGAACCTCTCCCCTTCGCTCCGTTCTGTCTTGCAAATAGCCAGAGATTATTTTACCATACCCTGCACATTTTTGAGAATAGTCAGTTAAATAATTCACTTTTACAGCTCCCGCCATGCATATTCTGGTAAAGATACGTAAAATCCGCTACAATATGAGTAGCAGCATTTCTGTTCTGCAAAGGCTGCTGTACCAGTTCATTTTTTACTTTATACTGGTATCGGAATACGCGAAATCATCATGCGAATGATGAAGAATAACGGAAGGGTGACCTTACTTGCCAAAACAATCCACTCCAGTCAGCTATGGCGGCCAGGCTGTAATCGAAGGCGTCATGTTTGGCGGAAAGCACGTCAACGTAACCGCCGTAAGACGCAAAGATAGTGAGATCACCTATCTGGAAGTTCCCAGAGAAGACAAACCCTGGGTGCGTACACTGCGCCGCATTCCGCTTCTGCGCGGTATTATCAGTCTGATTGATTCCAGCGCCAAAGGCTCCAAACATCTCAATTATGCTGCAGATGCCTATTCCGAAGATCAGATGGACCCGGAAGAATACGCGCAGCAAAAGAAAAAAGAAGAGTCCAAAACAAGTCTCAGCATGATTCTCGGTGTAGCGGTTGTCGGCGTCCTGTCGCTTGTGGTCGGCAAGCTGATCTTTACCCTTGTACCTGCTGTACTGGAAAGCCTGCTATTCAAAAATCTGTTCCATAACCTTTTCCTGCACAATCTGCTGGAAGGTGTTATTAAAATCATATTGCTGCTCGTCTATTTGTGGGCAATCTCCCAGACGCCGATGATCAAGCGCCTGTTCCAGTATCATGGAGCCGAACACAAAGTGATCACCGCTTTCGAAAATGGAGCGGAACTGACACCGGAAAGTGTGCAAAAGTTCAGCCGTCTGCATTACCGCTGCGGCAGCAGCTTCATTATCCTGACGGTCATTATCGGCGTAATTATTTATTCCTTTTTCCATTGGGACGGACTGGGCGAACGGATTCTCCAGCGGATTGTCCTGCTGCCTGTTGTGATCGGCGTCTCGTTTGAATTCCTCAAATTCACCAACAGTCTGCGTGATATTCCGGTGCTGCGCTATCTCGGTTACCCGGGTCTGTGGCTGCAGCTGCTGACCACCAAAGAACCAACGCTGGATCAGCTGGAAGTCTCGATCGCTTCCTTTAACCGGATGCGCGAGCTGGATACGCAGCTCGCCCGTGCGTCTTCACCATCGGTAGTACCTGAAGCTGCTCCTGACCCTGTGAAAGGATGATAAACATGAGAAAGTCACCTGCTCAAATTATTGTTTTTGTCGTTGCGATACTGTTGGCGGTGATTGGGTTGGTCAAGAACATCTACCAAATGATATTTATGCCTGCTACCTTTAACTGGGGCGGACTGATTGTGACGGTAGTCATTCTGGTTATTGCAATTATGCTGCTGCGTTCCTCTCCCGCTTACAGCGGCGCTGGACGCAAACAGCCGAAAATCAAGCCTTCTGCCCGCACTATGGCAAAAGTCAAAGCACAGCAAGGCAATTACAAAAATGTATCCAAACCTTCTCCTTTTGCCAAAACCGGTCCAACGGGCCGCAGCACAACAGGCTCCGGCAGCAGCAAACCGAAAAAGAATTATCCATTTCAGGTCATTCAGGGCAACAAAGGCAAGGATGATGAGGAACTGCCAAAGTATCACTAGTTGGAAACGGCAGCGAAACTATGAATTCTGTTAAATAAAACTCCAGCGATCACATGGAAGCAGTTCACCTGCTGCAAATGATTGCTGGAGTTTCTTTTATTGTCTATAAGTCTTGCATGCCGGCTGTCTCCAAATCAAAATCCCCGCTGTAGATGCAGCGGGGATTTTGATTAAATCTTCTCTATCTCTGAAAATGCTCTTTGGTTATCTTTTCATATCTTCTGTCTATCTCTGTATGCAGTCCTTACTGTCCCCAATAAGAACGCAGCTTGCTGACAATATCGAGCGGATTCTTTTTCAGGTCTTTGTAGCTGAAGAAAATGCTGCCTTTGATGTTGCTGTATTTGGCATTATACTTTAGCTGGTTAATAATCTCGTTGGATATATTCCAGCCAATTTCCGGTGTATTGATCTTGTAGATGGCATGGCCGATATACAGATCTACGCCAGTGTTCTTGGTCTCATTAACCCACCAGTCTACGACTTTGTCGTAATGAGCGGCTGGCAGGGAGAAGCTCCAGTATACCTGTGGAGCGATATAATCGATCCAGCCATTTTTGATCCATGTACGTGTATCGGCATACATGCTGTCATACGCGGTTACGCCAGCTTTGGTATCGGAGCCGGTCACGTCATTGGATTTGTTGCGCCATACGCCGAACGGGCTGATCCCGAAGCGTACAGAAGGCTTGGACGCATGAATGGATTTGCCCAGATCACGGACAAAGCTGTTAATATTGGCGCGTCTCCATTCACTCTTGCTTGTGTAGCTGCCTTTATAAGCTGTATATGCTTTGTCATCGTTAAATTTCTTGGCAGATGTCTCGGATGACGGGTAGAAATAATCATCCAGATGAACACCATCAATATCATAATTATTAACAGCTTCCATAATGGTATCGATAATTGATTGACGGGCTGCCGGGACACCCGGATTGATATAATATTTGCCGTCAAAGTAAATGACCCAGTCGGGATGCTGACGTACCACATGATTGGATGCCAGTGTAGCCGTCTTGGAATCGGTAGTCGCGCGGAAAGGATTAAACCAGGCGTGCAGCTCCATGCCGCGCTTGTGCGCTTCGGCTACCATGTATTCCAGCGGATCGTAACCCGGATTTTTGCCCTGTGTGCCAGTCAGAAACTTCGACCATGGCATAGTTGCTGATTGATACAGCGCATCGCCGGAAGGGCGAACCTGTACGAATACTGCATTCATACCCATCGCTTTCAGATCATCCAACTCTTTGGAGAATTCCTGCTTTTGCTTGGCTGCATTGGAGCTGCTTGGCCAGTCCAGATTGAATACGGTGGAGATCCAGGCACCGCGCAGTTCTTTGGCAGCCGATGGGCTGCCGGATGTGGTGCCGGAAGGCGAAGCATTGAGCGTGCTTCCTTTGCCGCTTGTGCTGCCTGTAGTGGAATTTGCGCCGCCTGCACTTGTCAGCGTTACGGTCTGTGTGGATTGGTTCCAGTTGACTCCCAGACCAAGACCTTCACCGATAAAGCGCAGCGGAACCATCACACGACCGCCCTTGATCTGTACCGAAGTATCCAGTGCCACCTGCTTGTTGTTCACTTCAGCAGTAGGCTGCCCGGCTGTTAATACCAGCTTGTCTTCACCATGAGTGATTGTGACTTCACTTTTTTGCTGATCCCAGGCGATGCCTGCGCCCAGATTTTCACTGATCAGACGCAGCGGGACCATGGTAACATTGGTGTCCTTGGTGATATACGGAGCAGCATCTCCCTGAATCGTTTTGCCATCCAGCACGATTTTGATGTTGGTATCAGCGGCGTACAATGTACTGCTCACCAGAGGAAAAACAACGACCATAGCAAGAAATAATGATAAATACCGATAAAGTTTCATTCATGTACCTCCAGTAAATCTTTTAACTTTTCCTTTGACTTGGCTTCCATGCTTCTTCAACGACTATGCTTCTATATGTTCTGATCGGCTAAATAACCCTACTTCATTAGACCGATTCTGTATCCAAAAGTTGCGGACAAAATAAAAGACATCTGCCAGATAATCGACAGATGTCTGCCCTATGAATCGCTAATCAGCTCATTTTGCAGTCTTTGCAGCTCAGCTACCCGTTCCGGATCGCGGCGGAAATATTCCACCAGCGTCTCGATCTGGGTAATGGAGTCCCAGCTCAGATGATGCTCGATGCCTTCAACGTCCTTATATATATAGTCAGGATTTACACCAATAATTCCGAGAAAATCTTCCAGCAGCTGATGGCGGTCCACCAAACGCTTGCCCATCTTTTTTCCTTTGCTGGTCAGTACCAGTCCGCGGTATTTCTCATAAATCAGGTATTCATCCTTATCCAGCTTCTGGATCATCTTCGTTACGGATGAAGGATGAACTTCCAATCCCTCCGCAATGTCCGATACACGCGCATACCCCTTCTGATCAATCAGCTTATAGATGCGCTCCAAATAGTCTTCCATACTGGGCGTTGGCATCTTGCTCCCCCTTTAACCTACACGTTCTTATTTGTCATACAGGTGCCGCATAATACGTATCTGGCACATAATTCATTCAATAATCATACATGGAATGTAGACAGCTTGGCAAGTTTTAACAGACTTTTTCACCATAAAAAGAACCTTCAATGCTGCCGCAAAGCCTATGCATTGAAGGTTCTCCGGTTATGATAACTGCCTGTTTATCGGCCCATCGATTTTACTTTACAACGGCTCCATTTGGCATGCCTTCCGGCACGGTAGCCAGCGTTAACTGATCGCCGTGGGAAGCAGCCAGTATCATGCCGCGTGATTCTTCACCACGCAGTTTGACCGGCTTCAGGTTGGTCACGCAGATGACCTTGCGGCCGACCAGCTCTTCCGGCGTATAGAACTTGGCGATACCGGATACGACCTGACGCTGCTCGGTGCCGAGGTCCAGCTGCAGCTTAAGCAGCTTGTCCGCTTTTTTCACCGGTTCGGCGGAGATGACCTGTGCCACGCGCAGTTCGACTTTGGCAAAATCATCAATGCTGATTTCTTCTTTTTGCTCGATCGGTTCTGCAGCGGGTGCTGTTACGGTCTGCTGCTCGGTCGCTGCCTGATCGCTTGTATCGTCTGCCGCTTTGAGTACACCGCCCATCGCTTCCACGATATAAGCGACTTCTTCCTTGGCATCCAGTCTCGGGAAGATCGGATCGCCTTTGACAACACGGGTACCTGCAGGCAGCTGGCCGTACGTACGAATACTGTCCCATACATTCAGTTCGTCGCTCGTCGCACCGATCTGCTCACGGATCTGCTTTGGTGCGCGTGTCAGGAACGGCTGCAGCAATACAGAGATAATGCGCAGAGATTCAGCCAGATGGTACATTACGGAATCGAGCTGGGCACGATTGGCTTCATCCTTGGCCAGTACCCATGGCTGGGTCTCATCAATATATTTATTTGTACGGCTGATCAGCTGGCTGATCGCTGTCAGGGCTACCGAGAATTCCAGCTTCTCCATCGCCTGCTCCACTTTGTCAATTGTCTGCTGTACTGTCTCTTCCAGCAGTCCATCCACTTCCAGCACACGACCGGCATAGGCGGGGATCGTGCTGTCACAATATTTATCGATCATGGCTACCGAACGGTTGAGCAGATTGCCCAGATCGTTGGCCAGATCGGAATTCACACGATCTACAAAGCTCTCCGGCGTAAAGGTACCATCCGAGCCGAACGGCACTTCACGCAGCAGATAGTAACGCAGTGCATCCAGACCATAACGGTCGATCAGTGTTACCGGGTCAACGACGTTACCTTTGGACTTGGACATTTTGCCGTCTTTCATCAGCAGCCAGCCGTGACCAAATACTTTTTTGGGGAGCGGGATATCCAGCGCCATCAGCATGATCGGCCAGTAGATCGTATGGAAACGGACGATCTCTTTGCCTACCAGATGAATATCAGCCGGCCAGAACTTGTTGAACAGCTCCGGATTGTCGGTACCGTAGCCCAGTGCTGTAATATAGTTGGACAGCGCATCGATCCAGACGTAGACAACATGTTTTGGATCATCCTTGACTTTGACGCCCCAGTCGAAGGTTGTACGGGATACCGCCAGATCTTCCAGACCAGGTTTGATAAAGTTGTTGATCATTTCATTTTTGCGGGACTCCGGTTGAATGAAGTCGGGATGATCCTGATAATATTGCAGCAGACGCTCCGCATACTTGCTCATGCGGAAGAAGTACGATTCTTCCTTGACCAGCTCTACCGGGTGGCCGCTATCCGGGCTTTTACCACCGGTTACTTCGCCCTTGTCGTTGCGGATCACATCGACCAGCTGGGTCTCGGTGTAGTAGGTCTCATCCGGAATACTGTACCAGCCTTCATACTCGCCTTTGTAAATGTCGCCCTGCTTCAGCAGACGGTCGAAGATTTCCTGCACGACTTTTTTGTGGCGATCTTCTGTCGTACGGATAAAGTCATCATAGGAAATATCCAGTTTATCCCACAGGCTCTTGATGCCTTCTACGATGCCATCAATGAACTGCTGCGGTGTCTGTCCCTTTTCCTCTGCCTTGCGTTCGATCTTCTGTCCATGCTCATCGGTTCCGGTCAGATAACGAACCTCATACCCTCTCATGCGCTTGTAACGGGCCATGGCGTCCCCGGCTACTGTCGTGTACGCGTGACCGATATGCAGCTTGTCACTCGGATAGTAGATCGGTGTTGTAATGTAAAATGTTTTGTTGTCAGACATTATTATTCCTCCTTGGTTAGAATCAACGAAAACAGCAGTGGGCATAGGCATAACGGCATATACAGCCGGATACGATAAATCTAATGAGGATTCTGATGTTAAAGGCACAGCAAAAAGCCCCCGTCCCTAATGGGACGAGAGCTTGTACTCACGTGTTACCACCCAACTTCCCTGCTCATTTGCATCAGCAGGCTCAGCAGCCTTTGCAGGCCGGCCATTAACGCTGGCTCACGCTGCAGCCTTACGCACCACACTCTTACCGAGTGTCATCCGCTCGACTACAGTTCCTCCCGGACCATCTTCTACAGCGGCTCCCAGACCGGTTCACAGCTGCTCCGGCTCTCTGTACTGGGCCTAACCCGTATACTTATCCATTCACTGGAAACGTATATATGACTTGTGTAATTGAATATACCTAATTCTCACGGAAGCTGTCAAGCATTACGGCGGTTCTGCATTAGCTCCGGCTCCTGTGAGGAAGAGACTGCTGTCGATTCAGTCGTTCGCTTCCTGCGCTCTCTGGCAGGAGGCACCATATCGATTCCTCCCGGATGAAACGGATGGCATTTGCCGATCCGTATCGCTGCCAGCAGGCTGCCCTTGAGCACTCCGTGAATCTCTATCGCTTCCAGCGCATACTGGGAGCAGGTCGGATAAAAGCGGCAGCTCGGCGGCTTGAGCGGAGAGATAAATTTGCGGTAGATATGGATCGGCACCTGCACTGCGCGGCGGCTCCATTTTTGTGGCTTATTCACTGGCTTTTTCCTGCCGCATATTCCGTCTCCAAAGCAGGCGCGCTTGTTTTCAGATGCAGTGCAGGTCCTTCTTTACCATCTCCACCCTTGCCGTCAGCAGACTGTGCATCTGTGGGCAGATTGCCCAGCTGCATCCGACAGTCCTTGCAATAACCAAATACTTCGAACTTGTGGCGAATCACTTCGAACTGGTCCGGCATATCTGTCATATCCATCGGGCAAAAAGCGATCGGATACGTTTTCTCGCACTGCAGGCAGATCATATGATGGTGATGATGATCCTGGCTGCAATGGCTTTTGAATTTAACGCCATCTTCGAATACAATCTGCTCAAGCACACCCAGCTCCTGCATCACCCGCAGATTGCGGTATACCGTATCAAAACTGAGCCCGCTGTATTTTTGTCCCATATATTCGTAGACATCCTTGGCTGTCAGATACCCGGGCGCTTCCGCAAACAATTTGGCGAGCGTACGGCGCTGATCGGTAATCCGCAGTCCCTGTTTTGACATAATATTAATAATTTCCTCAGTAGACAGCATGAGTTGTTCCTCCTGTCATGGTTACAGCTATTTTATATTCTAACCATCGTTTATTTTATTCGTAATAATAACTATTATACACCAAAACAGGGATATTGCCGAATTATTCTCACCCTATTTTGAGTCGATCATTCTGATTCTAAAGGTGATTCTGATTTCATGCAACCCGGCCTGAACAAATAAAAAAACCGGAGCTGCAATGCAGACTCCGGTCTAAATGGTTACGGCTGCAACGCCGCCTCTTCATTTCGGATGGAACAAATCGTAAGGGTAGTGGAAATTATTGCTTTTTGGCCGGCAGCTGACTGAACAGCAGGTTAACCGGCAGATTGCTGCCCGGTGCTGCTGTGAACCAGATCTCTACGGATTCTGTATCCAAAGCTCTGGTACGATAAAGTACTACGTTATCGTTGGCAGAAGTTGCTGCACCGTTATTTTTGATTGCTGTGCTTACGCCATTCACGAAGATATAACCGGAGTAACGTCCACCACGCGCATTAAAGGAAATCAGCGTGTTTGGAGCTACCATATCCAGCTTGATTTTGTACAGTACACCAAAGTTACCGGCATTGGATGCTTCGGTCATGGACATTGGATCTGTACCTGTCAGGTTCGGATCACTGTTGTTGTCACCCAGTGGAATACGTACATTCGAGTTGCCGATCAGACCTGGTACATGCATAATGCGTGTTGCATTGTCATACGTACCGCGGTTGTGGATACCGTCACGATCCAGCTTAGGCAGGGTAGCCATGGAAGCGATCGGATCGGCATTCTCATCAACCATCATCACGGTGTATTGAATATTGGAATCGCTGACCAGATCACCATACAGGGAGATAACATTATCCGGCTTGATGGTGGTTGCATTCAGCTGATTGAAAATAATCTGGCTCTGTCCCGGTTGAACAACAATAGTCTGTGCATCGGTACCGGATTGAATGGACTTGTAGTAACGGTCGATAGATACCTTACCCGCAGCCGTTGCATAAGGGTTTGGACCACCAAAACCTACATCTTGAATATTCAGTGTTGCTGGTGTCGCATTTGTATTGGTCGCAATAACATACATTTTCACACGCTTGCCCGTCTCATTGAGATGATGAACCATAATACGTGTTGGACCATTCGCAGTTTCCTGATAAACGATACCTTCGGACAGTGTTCTTTCCGGGCTGTTACTGCGGATCAGGCGTACCGGCTCCGAAGAAACTTCGGAAGTCATCGTCTGCCATGTTGGAATCTCGGCACCATTAATATTGAAAGAATCACCAATTGGTGTGAACAGCGGGTAGAACTGCTCTGCTGTGTACAATGTCTCATTGGTAATATTGATAGTTTTGCTGTACGTGCCTGTTGCACCGTGCTTGTCCGTTACTGTCAGTGTGATCGTCTGTGGCCCCGGTGTAAAGAAAGCCAGTTCCTTGTTGACCCACTGTGTTTTGGATGCATCGATAGCATTCTCATCATCCGTACTCATATCGGTATAACCGATAGCTTCACCCATACGGTATGATTCACTGTTTGTCGTGAACATCGCTACCGGCGGCTGGTTTGGAGGCAGTACATTGATCGTTACTGTGTATGGATCACTCCATTGACCTTTGGAATCCATAATCTGATAGGTCACTACATGAGCTCCGGCTTCAGCGAAAACATCTTCGCGTCCTGTCCAGCGCTCATCAGCAACGGGACCACCATCAGATGTTTTTGTTTTGGTTGTGTATTGTACTGTGGTCTGTGTAGCATAGATGGCAGTAGGCGATACGGTAAATGAAGCTGTAGGTTTGACCTGCAGATCCATGATGACCATTTTGCCCTGTACTGTATAAGGAATATTCAGTGCTGCCGTGATGGAAGTCAGCGGCACCATGAATACATTTTTCTGCTGGTAAGCAGGGCCTTTCATCAGCGTGCGCACACCATCTACTGTGTAATACTTGCTGTCTGTTGTGAAGCGCAGTTCTTTGCCGTCCTTTTTCATGACGGTTTCTTTGGTCTTGGAATCATATGTAAGCGTCAGTCCCACACGCTCTACCAGTGCACGCACAGATACATAGGATACTCCATTTTTAACCGTCATCGGCTGGTTGGAATAATACAATTTACCATCACGGTAAATCTGATTGGAATTCATCATGAAAATCAGTTTGTCAGGTCCTGCAGAATACACATCTGCTACTACAGATGGCTGACTGGCAGTTGGCGCTGCTGGCTTAGCAGGCGCTGCTGGTGCCGGTGTAGTTGGTGTTGCTGCTGGATCTGCAGATGGAGTAGTTCCGTCTACCGCTGCATCATCTGCTCCAGTCTGATCCTCTGTACCCGCTGCTGCTGGATCAGGATTAATGGATGGAACCGTATAGGTATTTGGGGCATTATCATACACATCCTGCACAATACCCGTTTCTGCATCGCCCTCGGCTGCAAATGCCTGACTGGCAGGAAATGCTGCAGCAATCTGAGTAGAAGCGAGTACAGCCACTAGAAAACTCTTCTTGAATTTCATTATTCGACTCCTTCTTGTAGCAATCTACTGTAATTTAAATGTCAAAAAACAGAATCCCCCCGAAATGACACATTATTAAGACGCAGCACTTTCTAAAAAGTTTCTCTCTTCTCAAGGAAAGCTTGCCGGTTTTTTTCTCATTCACATTTTGGACACAAACGGATCAGCAAATATGATATAAATTGGTTTTAGTGGATGAGAATGGATATATTTTCTTTATTCTTCTGGAAGTGTAGAAAACAAATCGATAATTCCAATTTGCACAGTATGATATAGACGAAAGACCTGTCTGTACGAATAGACAGGTCTGATTATATTTCCTGATATCCTGCTGTATCGCATATTTTTCGTCTAAGCATGTTTCCGAATAAAACAATCGAGCAGCACAAGCTGCAGGATCTTCATTTATATTTGTAGGGGAATCATACATTTATACTTCTACACTATACCGTTCATTCAGGCTGACCGGCAGCTTGCCTGCAGCAGGATGCTGTCCTGCCAGAACGCCTGCCAGTGCCTCAATCGCATATTTACGATTCTCATAACAGCAAATATACGTATCTACTTCAGGCAGATGATTAATATCATAAGGATTGCGTACAGAGGCAACGATCAATGGACTATTGGGGAGGGCTGCAAGCGCAGCAGTCAGTCGGGCCTGTCCTGCCGGAAGTTCACCTGCCGATGTATAGGTCGCCATCACGATAAAATCTGCTGTATGTGCACGCTGCATCACCTGCTCGATCTCAGACTGTCCTGGCTCAGCATCAACCACTGCCTCATCTGCTTCTATACTGTAATGACGAATAGCCTGTGCCAGACTCACCCGATGAGCGGCAGGTTCATCAACCTCCGTCTCACGAGTCACATGTGGCCAGACGACCAGCCCATGCTGTCCCGGCTTCAGCGGCAGCTGCCCGGTATCCTTGACAACCGTAATGCTGCGTATTGCAGCTTCACGTAGTACAGCTCCCGACTCAGCAATATGCAGATGAAGTCTCTCATCTTGCCACTCCAAAACACTCTGCTCCATTGCGCGTTTGGCTTTGAGGGCCAGTATGCGTTCAACCGATTCATTAATACGTTCTTCTGTCAGACGTCCTTCCGCTACCGCTGTACGTACAGCCTTTATTGCAGCGATCTGGTCTTTCAGCGTATGACTAACCAGCAGCAAATCGGCACCTGCCTGCAGCGACCTAACCGCTGCTTCGGGAATCGGAAAATGCCGGGCAATCGCATGCATCTCCAGACAATCCGTAATAATCAGACCTTCAAATCCCATCTGCTCCCGCAGCAGACCGGTCAGCACTGCATGAGACAGCGTAGCCGGAATCGACTCTGGTTCAAATGCAGGAAATATCACATGAGCCGACATGATCAGATCCACTTCAGCTTCAATTGCCCGCCGGAAAGGAAGCAGCTCCACCAGCTCCAGTCTGGTCCGGTCATGAGGTATTGATGCCAGTCCATAATGTGAATCAACCTCCGTATCGCCATGTCCCGGAAAATGCTTGGCCGTCGCAGCTACCTGTTCGGTCTGCATGGCAATAATCGCGGCTGCTCCATGCTCAGCCACCTTATCCGGCTTCTCGGAATAGGAGCGCACCCCGATAACCGGATTGCGGGGATTATTATTCACATCTATACAGGGAGCCAGATTCAGATTAATGCCCAGCGCACGAAGCTCACGTGCACTGATCGCAGCCACTTGCCCGGTCAGATCAGGATCGTCTGCAGCTCCAAGAGACATATTCCCGGGAATCAGACTAAGCTCTTCGCGGTCAATCCTGCTGACCATCCCGCCTTCCTGGTCAATCGCAATGAATAAAGGCGGCAGCCCGCTGTGCTTCGCCACCTGCTGCAGCTGAGCAGACAGCTCTGTAATCTGGCGCGGAGTACCAATGTTGCGGCGAAAGTAAATCACTCCACCTGTGTGGTACTGTTCGATCAATATCCGCACCTGCTCATCCGGCGTAACATTATGAAAACCGCCTATAAATAATTGTCCGATTTTCTGTTCAAGCGTCAGATCCGATAACTGAATACGATGCATGTGTATCCTCCCTGTGTGTTGGATGTATCATACCCCTTCAGTATACGAGCCAGCCATAATGACAACAAGGATCAACCCTAACCATCTCTTCCGGTTTCGATATCTCCCTCATCACTAAACTTTCCAAATAGCTTACCCGCAGAATACATTTCTCTCGATACACTTCTATACTTCTTCGTATAATTATTCCTAACACAATTCTTATATTTGCTAAAAACGTGAAAAAGCCCTCCTGTCGCAATGGACAGAAAGGCTGATTCAGATACATGTTCATTATGATGATTCTCATCCCGCATCCCCCCGAATGCGTTCCGACCCAATCATCTGCGGCAGATAGTCTTTTTCAAGATCTCTGCAGTATGACCATGTATATTAATTGTACTACTCTTGTGCGTATATTGAAGTATATTGAAGTATATATGGATTATACGCAGGTCGCCTGGCGGCGTCCTTGTTCGATCAGGCGATAGGCACGTTCCACTTCTTCATCAGTCGGTGAAGGCACGCCATCCAGCGGATAGATGCGGCCCAGCGACTGCCATTTATAAATGCCCATCTGATGATAAGGAAGGATCTCGAATTTCTCTACCCCTTTGAGAGTTCCGATAAATTCTCCCAGTGCAATCAGATCTTCTTCAGCATCATGAATGCCGGGTACAAATACATGTCGTATCCACATTTTGCGATCATGATCCGATAACCACTGTGCCAGTTTCAGCGTACGCTCATTGGATACTCCGGTCAGTTTTTTGTGCTT
This sequence comes from Paenibacillus wulumuqiensis, assembly GCF_000971965.1. GTDB lineage: Bacteria > Bacillota > Bacilli > Paenibacillales > Paenibacillaceae > Saccharibacillus > Saccharibacillus wulumuqiensis. Next base: position 350,000 of record NZ_LAQP01000004.1, on the reverse strand, counting down.
TTCATTATTGATATGCTTCAGATCCAGCATAACCAGATCCGTAACTTCCAGCAGTTCGTGAATCTTTTCCCCATCATTGTAGCCGTTGCTATCAAGAGTAGTATGCAGATTCCAGCGTTCTTTTACCGCTTTGAACAATGCTTTGACAAAAGGAGCCTGAAGTGTCGGTTCGCCGCCCGATACGGTGAGTCCACCGCCAGAGCTGCGGTAGTAATTCAGGTAAGGCTCAATCTCAGCCAGTACTTCTTCCAGCTGCATCACCTTGCCTCCGTCCAGATTCCAGGTATCGGGATTATGACAATACTGGCATTTCATCAGACACCCCTGCATAAATAGTACGAAACGAATACCTGGACCATCGACAGTACCGAATGTTTCCAGCGAGTGAACACGGCCTGTTACCATGATCATTCAGCCCCTTTCTTTTGGTGTGATTTGCCACTGCTTTTATGTTAGAAATTAAATCTGCTCTGTAGATGCACCGCTCAGAAGGAGTGGATTGCTCTTCTGCCGCTTGTTGTGGCAGGATATCTGGAATGACTGCTGAAGCAGTCGATATCCTGGCACAAAGGCGGCGTCAGAGCAATCCATCTCCTTCTTCGCTCTGTGCAAAGAGACCATTTAATTTCTAAAAGAAATGCGGTTGGCAAGCATTGGTGCGGTAATTTGAATACATTTTGTACTTTCTATTACATTGCGTTGTGGAATGTGCGGTTGATGACATCGAGCTGTTGTTCGCGGGTCAGCTTGATGAAGTTAACGGCATATCCGGATACGCGGATGGTCAGTTGTGGATAGTTTTCCGGATGATCCATAGCGTCGATCAGTTGTTCACGATCGAAGACGTTGACGTTCAGATGGTGAGCGTCGCTACCGAAGTATCCGTCCAGCATGGCTACCAGATTGGCTTTGCGGATCTCTTCTTCTTTGCCGAGTGCTTTTGGCACGATGGAGAAGGTGTTGGAGATACCATCCAGGCTGTGTTCATAAGGCAGTTTGGCAACAGAGCTCAGGGATGCCAGGGCACCTTTTTTGTCGCGACCATGCATTGGGTTCGCACCAGGTGCAAATGGTTCGCCGGCTTTACGTCCGTCTGGTGTAGTACCTGTTTTCTTGCCATATACCACGTTGGAAGTAATAGTCAGTACGGATTGAGTCGGTACAGCTTCACGATACGTTTTGTGCTGGCGAATCATGCCCATGAATGTCTCTACCAGCTCAACAGCGATCTGGTCAACACGGTCATCGTTGTTACCGTAGCAAGGGAAGTCGCCTTCGATTTCAAAGTCTACAGCAATACCCTGTTCGTTGCGGATTGGTTTGACTTTGGCATATTTGATTGCGCTCAGGGAGTCAGCTGCTACCGACAGACCGGCGATACCGCAAGCCATTGTACGCAGAATGTCACGGTCATGCAGCGCCATCTCGATACGTTCATAGCTGTATTTGTCATGCATATAGTGAATGATGTTCAGTGCATCCATATACACTTTGGACAGCCACTGCATCATTGGTTTGTAGCGTGCGATGACTTCATCATAGTCCAGATATTCGGAAGTGATGGCCGGGAATTCAGGACCTACCTGAGCACCGGATTTCTCGTCTTTACCACCGTTGATTGCATACAACAGTGTTTTGGCCAGGTTGGCACGGGCACCGAAGAACTGCATTTGCTTACCGATACGCATTGCGGATACACAGCAGGCAATACCATAATCATCGCCGTAGAATGGACGCATCAGATCATCATTTTCATACTGGATAGAGCTGGTCTCAATCGATACTTTGGCACAGTATTTTTTGAAGCCCTCCGGCAGTTTTTCGGACCAGAGAACAGTCAGGTTCGGTTCCGGTGCAGGTCCCAGATTGTACAGGGTGTGCAGGAAGCGGAAACTGCTCTTCGTTACTCTTGTTGTTCCGTCTACAGCCATACCACCGATGGACTCGGTTACCCATGTTGGGTCACCACTGAACAATTCGTTGTAATCCGGTGTACGCAGGAATTTGACAATACGCAGTTTCATTACAAAATGGTCAACCAGTTCTTGAGCTTGCTCTTCAGTCAGAGTACCTTCCTGCAGGTCGCGCTGGATGTAAATATCCAAGAAAGAAGATACGCGTCCCAGAGACATTGCTGCACCGTTTTGTTCTTTGACAGCAGCTAGATAACCGAAGTACAACCATTGGAAAGCTTCTTTGGCATTTTGAGCCGGTTTGGAAATGTCCATACCGTGAGCAGCAGCCATTTGTTTCAGTTCGTTCAGTGCACGATACTGTTCGCTGATTTCTTCGCGCAGGCGGATTGTGGATTCATCCATGCCTTCGCCAATTGTCTCATCATGCTCTTTTTGTTTTTGTTTCATCAGGAAGTCTACACCGTACAGTGCTACCCGGCGATAGTCACCAATGATACGGCCGCGGCCATAAGCATCCGGCAGACCGGTTACAATACCGGATTTGCGGGCTGCGCGAATCTCGGCTGTGTAGGCATCAAATACACCCTGATTATGTGTTTTGCGGATGTTGGTGAATGTATCGACGATCGATTGTGGAACTTCAAAGCCATAAGCTTTACAAGCATCAATAACCATCCGGATACCGCCATAAGGCTGAATGGAGCGTTTGAACGGTTCGTCTGTTTGTACACCGACGATCTGTTCTTTATCTTTGTCCAGATAACCAGGACCGTGCGATGTGATCGAACCTGGTGTATTTACGTCAACGTCCCATACGCCGCCTCTTTCACGTTCTTCTTTGGAGAGCTGGGATACGATTTTCCAGAGATCATTTGTATTTTGAGTAGGGCCTGCCAGGAACGATTCATTTCCAAGGTAAGGGTTGATATTCTCATCAATAAAGTTCTTAGTGTCAACATGGTTGGTCCATTTGCCTTTGTTAAAACCTCTCCATGCATCCTGTTGTGACTGGTCCATTACGTTTCTTTCGATTACCGACATTGATAATCCCTCCAATATTTGTGAATTTAATCACAAATGATTTTGTGGCTATGCCTTGACTAAACATGGCGCCGGTTACTTGTGCTCCGGCTATGTCTTTATTATGACGGACAGAGCTGTTTCAAGATGTGATATATATCACAAAATAAGATGCTAATTATGATTTTTATCACTTTCTGTCATTGATACAGCATTCATCAAAATGTATAACAGTTTACCAGTCGAATTAAGCGGGTTCAGGACAATACAGTTATGTTTTATTCCAAGCTTCTTCCGATTATCAATACAGATGACAATGGATTAAAGATACAGTTGCTGTAAGTTTGGACTGTTCAAATTGATGTGAATCCAATTTAAAGCAAATGATGATTTGCGGATTGGGGCATCAACCACTCCAGAAAGGAATAAGGGCCCCTCCTCCGGTTAAGCCTGGAGATTCTGAATTGTTGGGAGAAGCAGAGAATCTCCAGGCTTAAATATCGTCGGTTGCCCTTATTTCCTTTCTTGCGTTCCATGCAGGGTGCATCATTTCATATTGCATGCAATTAGCCAATTTTGTATGCAGCGCTTTGTTCTCGTGTAATTCGTAAGTTGAATATTACTTTGTTAAAGCTTGGGCTTGATCAGCGTACAAGTAGTTGTTTCTCCAACGATTTGCTTACTGCTTACTGCTTACTGCTTACTGCTTACTGCTTACTGCTTACTGCTTACTGCTTACTGCTTACTGCTTACTGCTTACTGCTTACTGCTTACTGCTTACTGCTTACTGCTTACTGCTTACTGCTTACTGCTTACTGCTTACTGCTTACTGCTTACTGCTTACTGCTTTTTAATTGTAATCAGCCATGCTAAACATTAATCAAGCAAATCCAAAATTATTGCTAATCTTCTTCCACTTCTGCATTCCTATACTCCTGTATTCCTCCATACTTCTATTCTTAACTTGTTATGCTCGCACTCTTCCACTCATCGGTACTTATATTTATCCCATTGCCTTCCACTATGTCTAATTAAAAACTGCCAAGGAATGTCATACGCAGCCGAACTGAAAATGAAGCAAGCCGCACGCAGCGGAGGTAAGGGAATTCTCCTTCAAGCCGACATTTAAGAACGGATATGTACCGCTGCAAGCGGTGATTCAGACATATCCGTTCTTAACCGGAGGCCGGAAGGAGAATCCCTTACCGGAGCGCCTGCTGCCTCCCCTCCCAGCCAAGTCCCAACATCCTTCCCATTAAAATGAACACATAAGCACAAGCGCATCTACAGTTACAGTTACAGTTACAGTTACAGTTACAGCAAATGGTATGCAATTACGTCGAATATAAAAGAATTGCTCCCACCTTCTGCATACAGCAGCCGATGAAAGCAATTCCGATGATCATAAAACTACATTATATGGTTGTATGCTGCTTTGGTAAAACTACTTGCTACTGTAACTTGCTTGCTACATATCTGTATTCTGTAGTCTTACTCGAATTTACCGTAGAAAGCGTTACGGTATACATCTGCCAGCTCGGTGACCAGCGGCATTTTAGGGTTGGCAGTTGTACATTGGTCTTCAAATGCACGGTCAGCCAGGTAATCAACATGTGCTTCAAAGTCTTTCGCATCAAAGCCCAGTGCTTCGAACGATTCAGGGATACCCAGTTTGCGGTTCAGATCGCGAATTGCGTTGATCAGGCTGGTTACACCTTCTTCGGTAGTACGCGCTGGCAGCCCCAGGATACGAGCGATTTCAGCGTAACGTTCGTCAGCGATGAAGTGCGAGTATTTAGGGAACGATGCGAATTTGGTTGGTTTTTTCGCATTGTAGCGGATAACATGCGGCATCAGGATCGCATTGGTACGTCCATGTGCTGTATGGTATTGACCGCCCCATTTATGAGCCAAGCTGTGGTTGATGCCCAAGAAAGCATTAGCAAAGGCCATACCGGCTATTGTCGAAGCATTATGCATTTTCTCACGTGCCAGTTTGTCACCTTGCAGTGCCGATTGCTCCAGGTATTGGAACACCAGTTGGATCGCTTTGATTGCCAGACCATCAGTGTAGTCATTCGCCATATTCGATACATAGGCTTCAATTGCATGAGTCAGTACGTCCATACCGGTATCGGCTACAGCTACACGCGGCAGGGAGTAGACAAACTCAGGGTCTATGATCGCTACGTCCGGAGTCAGCTCGTAGTCGGCCAGAGGGTATTTGGTGTTACCTTTTTCTTTATCCGTAATAACCGCAAACGATGTTACTTCCGAACCTGTACCCGAAGTGGTTGGGATAGCGACGAACTGTGCTTTTTGTCCCAGATGAGGGTATTTGTAAATCCGTTTGCGGATATCCATGAATTTTTGTTTCAGGTTATCGAATTCCACATCAGGGTATTCGTAGAACAGCCACATGCCTTTGGCAGCATCCATTGGCGATCCGCCGCCCAGTGCGATAATGCAGTCCGGCTGGAAGCGTTCCATCATTTGACGACCGCGTTCTACAGTGGTTGTCGATGGGTCCGGTTCTACATCGGAGAATACTTCGATCGCTACCGGAGTCTGACGTTGACGCAGATAATGTTCTACTTTTTCCACATAGCCCAGCTGCACCATCATTGGGTCGGTTACGATAATAACACGGCTGATGTTCGGCATTTTGGCAAGGTATTGAGTCGAACCTTTTTCAAAGTATACTTTGGAAGGAATCTTGAACCATTGCATATTCACGGTACGACGCGCCACCCTTTTCACGTTAATCAGATTGACTGCTGTTACATTGGAAGAAGTCGAGTTACGGCCATACGATCCGCAGCCCAGTGTCAGGGAAGGCAGGTTCGTATTGTAAATGTCACCGATCGCGCCGTGTGTCGAAGGCGAATTCACGATGATACGTCCGGTTTGCAGACGATCTGCGAACTTCTGGATCACTTCATCATTGTTGGAATGGATAGCCGAAGAGTGACCCATACCACCGAATTCTACAACCTGTGCAGCACGTTCGATACCCTGTTCTGCTGTTTTTACTTTGTAACAAGCCAGTACAGGACTCAGTTTTTCAGCGGACAATGGATATTTGGTACCTACACCTTCCAGCTCGGCAACCAGAATTTTGGTACCTGCCGGAACAGTAATGCCGCTCATTTCAGCGATTTTGGTTGCTGGTTGACCAACGATCGCCGGGTTGACTGCGCATTTCTCTACGTTCATGGCTCCTGCAGTCAGTTTGCCCACTTCTTCTTTGCTCAGGAAGTAGCAGCCGTTATCGATCATCAGCTTTTTCACTTGCTCGAATACAGGTTCTTCAATAATAACCGCCTGCTCGGATGCACAGATCATGCCGTTATCAAACGATTTGGACAGGATCAGGTCGGTTACCGCCTGTTTCAGATCTGCACTTTTCTCAATAAAGGCAGGTACATTACCAGGACCTACGCCCAGTGCCGGTTTACCACAGCTGTATGCTGCTTTGACCATTGCGCCGCCGCCGGTAGCCAGGATCAGTGCTACGTCAGGGTGATTCATCAATGCATTTGTTTTGTCCATGGAAGGATTGTCGATCCACTGGATACAATCTGCCGGTGCGCCATGTTTGACTGCAGCTTCGAGCAGGATTCTTGCAGCTTCCTTACTGCACTGTTGTGCAGATGGATGGAAACCGAAGATGATCGGGTTACGTGTCTTGATCGCGATCAGTGCTTTGAACATTGTGGTGGATGTCGGGTTGGTTACCGGTGTGATCCCCATGATCGTACCGACCGGTTCAGCGATTTTCTGGAAGTTGTCGTATGCATTGTCTTCAATCACACCGACTGTTTTTTCGTTTTTGATGCTGTGGTATATATATTCAGTAGCAAAGATGTTTTTGGTAATCTTATCTTCGTATACCCCTCTGCCTGTTTCTTCAACAGCCAGCTTGGCAAGATACATATGTTTGTCCAGTCCGGCAAGTGCCATCGCCTGTACAACTTCATCGATTTGTTCCTGATTCATTTTCATAAATGCGGATTGTGCTCTGTTGGCTTTATCAATCATTCTTTGAATTTCTTCCTGTGCAGTAACTTCTACGGTGCGAGTGGCATCATTTTTAACAGCCATTTCTCTCATCCTCCTCAGAATGTGTGGTGCTTTCTGTCTACGCACTGATCATAACATAGAGATATAAATCATAATGTGATTTTTTTCACAATCAATTTTTATTTTTAAAATATTAATGATTGGCTTTTTTCTTTTTGCATTTTGAACTAACTGGAGCTATAATAAAAGTGAAAATAATCACAAAGTTTAATTTTTAAAATAATCACTATACTATTAAAAGCATTAATTTGAAGGAACATAGATCGAATTTAAATTTAGTAAATTTTTCCTTAAAACATGATGCAATCCGATTATTTTCGCGTATAATTGGGAGATGAAGGGGAGGACGAACATGAATAAATCTGCAGAAATAATGAACACTAACGTCGCAGGCAATACCTCGAGCTTTTCGGAAATCAATATGGAGCGGATGCTGGCCTATGCAACGGAGCGCAGCATTCCTTCCGGCTCGCACCTGTTTTGGGAAGGAGATCTGTCCGACAAGCTTTACTTTATCAAAAGCGGACGTGTCAAACTGACCAAATCCACTGACGAAGGTAAAGAACTTATCCTATATATGTATCAGTCTGGTGATATGATCGGACAGGCTGATCCGTTCTCCGGCACACGACTCGGATTTACAGCAGAGACTCTGGAAGATACCGAAGTCGCTGTAATTGAGCATAAGGATCTGGAACTGATCATCTGTCAGCACTGCGACTTTGCTATCGACTTTATGAAATGGATGGGTACGCATCACCGGCTGACCCAGACCAAAGTGCGCGACCTGATGCTGTACGGTAAGCCAGGTGCACTCTGCTCAACCCTGATCCGTCTCAGCAATACGTACGGTGAGGACTATAATGAAGATGGATCGATACTGATCAACAAGAAAATCACTCATACCGATCTATCCAATATGATTGGCGCTACACGAGAAAGTGTAAACCGGATGCTCAGCGATCTGCGCAAAAAAGAAGTCATCGAATACGAGCATGGCATGATCATTATTCATGATCTGGAAGCTCTGCAGGAAGTATGTCACTGCGAGCTCTGCCCGAGAGAAATCTGCAGAATCTGATTGCGCCGACCTCTCTCCCCGGCCTCTCCGGATTACGCGAACGATACAACCCACCGCATATGCAAAAAGCTTTCCGCTGATAAATACCAGGCGGAAAGCTTTTTAATTACGAACGTATCTGTGGGTACCGAGTCGCCCATAAGGCATTAATCGACCCAATGCTCTGCCCAGTTCTGGATTTGTTCCATTACTGGCTGCAGTGCCCGGCCTTTGTCGGTCAGTTCATACTCGATTCGTACCGGAGTCTCCGGATATACCTGACGAGTCAGGATTCCGCTTCCTTCCAGATCCTTCATCCGCTCCGAGAGCATTTTGTCGCTCATCATCGGAATGAGGTTGGAGATATCTTTAAAACGTTTTGGTCCGCTCATAAGTGACTGAATAATCAGACCATTCCATCTTTTTCCCAAAAAAGAAAACGCGGTCTCAAAACGAGGGCATAATCCCAACTGATGCTGTTCCATGTCTTTTCACCTCTTCATCCGTCCATAGCACAATAGTGGGTTATCGTAAGCTTTTATATATAAAAATTCCATGTAAGCTTACAATTAGTTAGCATATATATTTTAACACATTTTACCTAATAAGAAAACGAAAACATTACGGTCCTTGTTGGTTTCCACGCATCTGCAGGTTCTCATTGATTTGTTCACGCAGCTGTCTGAGATCATCAGCAATAATATCAGTCAATGATCTATTATACAGCACGGCTGCAGGATGATACATAGGGAAAATACAATATTCTTGATCGGACAGATGATATCCTTGCTCCGGATGTTCACTGTGCACCTGCTGAATCCGTCTGCGAATCAGCTGTCCATGCCATGCGGTAATGGTATATTCTTCGCCAAGCAGCCGCTGTAGACCAATATTTCCCAGTGTAATCAGGATCTGTGGCTGTACTACAGCAATTTCCCGGTCGAGAATAGGGGCAAATGCCAGCACTTCGGCCCGGGTAGGTGTACGATTGGATCGACTGAGACGATCCGGACTGCCTTTAACCGGCTTATCCTTGTACGGGCGGCTGCGGACGGCACTGGTAATATACAAATCGTCTCTTGTAATCTCCAGCGCTTCCAGATAACCATCAAGTACCTTACCGGCCTGACCCGAAAATGGACGACCATTCTGTATTTCTGTTGCTCCTGGCGCCTCCCCTACCATCATTAGCTTACCGGGCCATCTGCCAAATCCGGTCAAAAACCCTTCAAGTCGCAGGTCCTTCACTCGTTCCAGACAGGCATGTACCAGTTCGGGCGGCAGCGGTACAGGTCCGATATGCGAAGATGTCTGATTTTGGTTTGACATATCTATACCCCATTTACCCAATAATTTGTATACATATTTTATTTACCCAAATTTCTACAAGCTACCTATGTAAAAGTACGTCTGTGGATATTCCCACAGACGTACTCTGTTTATGGCTCTATTTTCGTTTCCATCATAAAAGCAAGGCTTACCGGCAATCGTGTATAATATAGGGTTCAATCAACAAGGTTGCTGGAGTATGATCAAGTAATCTTCGTTTGACCGAAGAACGTATGCAGCCTGTCTCTTATGCTGAAAATGCACTGGCTGTTTGTTTATAAAAATTATGCCAGTACTTTGCTGCCGATTGCTCGTTTTGGCTCAGTCCGTCCAAATTCAGGACGGGCATTTTCTGCTGGTTGTGCCCAGCGTACCGCATTGGAGATGATATGCATAATATCCTGGTTGTAATACGTAGGATATGTCTCATGGCCCGGGCGGAAGTAGAAGATTTTACCATGACCGCGACGGTAGGTGCAGCCGCTGCGGAATACTTCGCCACCTTCAAAGTTGCTCAGATATACCAGCTCGTCCGGAGCCGGAACATCGAAGAACTCGCCATACATTTCCTCTTTATCCAGTGTGATGGATGGATTAACACCCTGTGAGATCGGATGATTCGGGTTCACGCACCACAGGATTTCCTGTTCGTCTGCGACACGCCATTTCAGATCGCAGCTTGTGCCCATCAATTGCTTGAACGGTTTGGAAAAGTGTCCGGAGTGCAGCACGATCAATCCCATGCCTTCCTGAACACGTCTTACTACCGCTTCTGCAATCTCATCATCCACCAGGTCGTGTGCAGTATGTCCCCACCACAGCATAACATCGGTAGAGTTCAGAACGGATTCTGTCAGACCATGCTCATCCTGATCCAGTGTTGCTGTGCGGCAGGCGAACCCTTCTTTGGTCAATCCGTCTGCAAGTACTTTGTGAATTCCATCCGGGTATACAGCTTTGACGTCGTCGCGGATTTGCTCATGTACAAACTCATTCCAGACTGTTACGTTAATCATACTATTATTGCCTCCCTGTTGTTAGACCCACCACATCTCGCCAAGTTCTTCTTCGATCATGACCTGCTGCAAATTGTGGACGGCTTTAGTGAAACCCTCATTTACGGACATCAGTCCGTCTTCATGCTCTATACTAACGACATAGTCATATCCAACTAATCTTAGTGCGCTGACGATGTCAGCCCAGGTTTTTACATCGTGACCATAACCTACGGTACGGAACTGCCATGCACGTTCTTTGATATCAGCGTAGGAGTGCATGTCCGTTACACCGTTCATATTCATATTATCGGTATCTGTAGCCGTATCTTTAGCATGAAAGTGATGAATTGCGCCATTTTTCCCCAAAATTTTTATCGCGCCGATCGGATCGATTCCCTGCCACCACATATGGCTTGGATCTAGGTTCGCTCCGATGACTTCACCAGCTGCTTCACGCAGTCGCAGCAGTGTGCCCGGTGTATGAACGGAGAAGCCACCATGCAGTTCCAGACCGACTTTTACATTGTGGTCTGAAGCGAATTTGCCTGCTTCTTTCCAGTAAGGAATAATTTTCTCATTCCACTGCCAGTCCAGCAGGTCGCGGAAATCGTTGGGCCATGGTGCTACCGGCCAGTTTGGATATTTGGAATCGTCACTCTCACCCGGACAGCCGGAGAACGTATTGACGACAGGTACTTCCAGCTTCTCAGCCAGCTGCACGGACTTGATAAAAGAGTCGTGCGCTTCTTTGGCAATCGCTTTTTGCGGATGCAATGGATTGTCGTGACAGCTCAGTGCGCTGATGATCAGGCCGCGTGAATCAATGGCCTGTTTGAATGCTTTCAGCTTGCCGTTATCGGCGAGCAGCTCATCGGTGTTGCAGTGAACGTTACCCGGATTACCGCCGGTGCCAATCTCTACCGCCTTGACACCTTTTTCAACTACATAGTCCAGTGCCTCCTCAAAGCTCATATTGTTAAGCAATACCATAAATACGCCCAATTTCATTCGTTCGTCCTCCTGGTTCAACTGTTTTTGTTGGTAAGGTGAATACAATGCATCATATGCTGCCGCGAATGATTCTATATTTATTAATACGTAAACTGGAGTTTAAAAGTTTGCTTTTTAACGAAATTTTTAAATAAAATTTACCTTAAATGACTATTTTGTCCATGCTGTCTCTCCAGCTTAGGATTCCAGGTAAACCGCTTGGCCGGTACGTGCCGATTCGTAGATCGCTTCCAGAATCTGTGTCACAATCAATGCCTGTTCGGGTTTGACCAGCGGTTCCTTGTCTTCTACGATCGCCTCCAGCCACATTCTCGCTTCACGGTCGGCTTCATGCTCGGAACCGCCCGTATAGAAAGCTACACCTCCGGAGCCCATATCAATCTTGCTTTCATACAGTCGGCTGTTTTTCTCGCCGTTGATATGCAGTCCATCAGTCATGTCGGCCCCGCCTTCGGTACCGCACAGTATGCTCTGTGCTTCAGCAAAGTTGCGCAGGTTAATCGCCCAGCTGGATTCCAGTGAAATGACAGCACCATTTTCCATTGTAATGAAGCCGAATGCCGAATCTTCCACTTTGAACTTCTCGGGGTCCCACGGTCCAAAAGCATTGGCTGCATTCTTGCGGGAGCCCAATTTGTGGAATGTCGTTCCCATAACGCTTTTTGGCTTGTAGTTATCCATCAGCCAGAGTGTCAGATCCAATGCATGGGTACCGATATCGATCAGCGGCCCGCCGCCCTGCTTTTCTTCATCAAGGAAGACTCCCCATGTCGGAACTGCACGGCGGCGCAGCGCGAGCGCTTTGCCAAAGTACACATCGCCCAGGTCGCCTTCTTCGACCATTTGCTTCAGATACAGACTGTCATAACGGAAGCGGTTCTGGTAGGCGATAGACAGCTTTTTGCCGGTACGATTGGCTGCCTCCACCATCGTGCGTGCTTCGGCAGTCGACTTGGCCATTGGCTTCTCACACATGACATGTTTGCCCGATTCCAGTGCATCCACTGTAATTACAGCGTGCGAATCATTCGGTGTACACACGTGAATCACATCAATCGTCTTATCTTCAAGAAGTTGTTTGTAATCGGTGTATACTTTGGCATCTTCGGTACCATACTGCTCGGCCGCTTCGGAAGCACGTTCTTCCACAATATCGCAGAAGGCTACCAGACTGGCGAGCGGCTGCTTGGACAGACTTGGCAAATGCTTGTTCTGGGCAATGCCGCCGCAGCCGACAATACCGATACGGAGTACTTGATCAGACATTTACGACGCCTCCTTTGGCGCCATAGCTTTTCACCCAGTTTATGCTTTGTTCAATACTTTGCATTGGAGCCTGCAGACTGTTATCCTGTTCGACCACGATCCATTCCGCTCCGGCTTTGTCTGCCGCATCACCGATGCGCGCTACCGGTGCTTCGCCTTCGCCCAGCTCCATCATCTGGATACCATCACTGGTACGTTTGAAATCTTTCCAGTGTACGATTGGCAGTCTGCCAGCATATTTATCAATATATTCAACCGCACTATAACCGCTGTACTCCACCCATGCGCTGTCCAGCTCCACCTGGATCAGATCGGCAGGAATCTCTTCATACAGGGCATCCAGTACAGTACGCTCGCCGATTTTTTCTGTAAGTTCAAAATCATGATTGTGATACAGTAATACCACATCATTCTGATTGCAAGTTTCACCAAGTTTACGCAGATTTTCGAAAATTTCCGGCCAATTGCCACGCTGCTCTTCAGTCAGATAAGGAACGATAATGTAACGGTTACCAATAGCTTTGTTAAAATCAATCAGGGATTGTGCGTCTTCCAGCAGATCTGCATATGGCGTATGGGCACCAACTACTTCCAGGTTATGCTTGTCGAGCACCGCTTTGACCTGTTCTGCCGTTCTGCCATAATACCCGGCAAACTCAACGCCCTGGTACCCAAGCGCAGCTACCTTTTCAATCGTCCCTTCAAAATCGCGTTCCAGATCCTCACGTACTGTGTATAATTGCAATCCGACTTTTAACATAGCTTCAATCACTCCTGTATCATAGTTATAGTAATTAATTACAGCTATTGATGTGATATCTGGTTGTCGTTATAAATCGTATTCATATGACTCGAGCTTGCCGTCAACAATACATATCAGCGGGCAGGATGCCGTTCGGATCAGGTCTGCGGTCAACTATTGCTCTGCCGATAACCTGCACGACTCTCAATAATGACATGCTTGCCCTCAAGAGAAGAGCGCTGGAAGGCATGCATTACTTCGAGAACATGATAGGCCAGCTCACCGCTTGCACGATGCGGACGATTCTCCCGAATCGCCTGTACCATCTCGTTGACTCCTTTGCCGCGATCATTGTTGATCGGCTCGAATACCGGCGGCAGAACTTCAAATTCATCAGAACCCGCACGTCTCAGGCGTACATCTCCGTCAAAGAAGTTGGGATCAGGGATATCCAGGGTGCCTGCAGTACCGTAAATTTCCATACGCGGCAGCTGCGATCCTCCAGGAATATCAAAGCTCGTCACCATCGTGGCAATTGCACCATTCTCAAAATCAACGGTTCCAGCCAGATGCGTAGGCGTCTGTACACGGATTGGCGTACCTGCCTTGGCACCGCTGTGGATGATACGATCCGGCATCAGAATACCGGCTGAAGAGCTGACTCTTGTCATGGAACCAAGCAGGCTTGCGAGCGCTGTCAAATAATAAGGTCCCATGTCGAACATCGGTCCGCCTCCAGGGGCGTAAAAGAATTCCGGATCCGGGTGCCATGATTCCGGTCCTGCTCCCATCATAAAAGCGGAAGCTGCAATCGGTCTTCCGATCAAACCGCTCTCAATAGCGTGACGCGCAGTCTCAATACCGGCTCCAAGAAACGTATCCGGTGCACTGCCGACCCTTTTGCCTGCTTCTTTGGCTTTTTCCAGGGTCCGTCGTCCATCATCCAGTGATACGGCGAATGGCTTTTCGGCATATACATGCTTGCCTGCAGACAGGGCTGCCTGATTGACACTCGCATGTGCGGCAGGAATGGTGAGGTTAATAATCAGCTCAATATCGTCCTGCTGCATGATTTCATCTGGAGTGAAGACGTTTACAACACCAAATTCTTCAGCCCGTTCTTTTGCCTTTTCAATCACCATATCAGCACATGCCACAATTTCGACAACCGGACTGGATTTAAGATTTTTGAGATAAATGGCACTGATGTTACCGCATCCGACTAATCCGGCTTTCATTCGCTGCACAGGTAATCCTCCTCTGGTCTTCGCCAATGTATGATAACCCCTTATGTATGCTCTGGACTTATGCATACGATTGTCCGTTTGTTAATTATGGTGTTTTTAAGCTCGTAACCATAGTATTACTTAACCGCATCAATTAAAATGAATAATATGATTAAAACATGAACTATTTGGTCAAAATTTAAATTTGTTGCTGAAATGAGGATCTTTTAATGGACGGACATGGAAAAGAATGTAAAGTATATACAGCAGGATATTCCTTTCACCGTAAACCTTTTCATATGCATGAGCCTCAGGGAATACAGAACTATCTCTTTCGCTTCCAGACCGAGGGCTGCTGTCAGCTTCGGCAGAATGGTCAACTGGTAAATGTGGAAGTGGGTGATTTTCATATCTATGCCCCTGATCAGCCTTATGAGCTAAGAATCGATTATACGCCGGGTTCAACCGGAAAATCTGCAGTGGAAAGCGGGGATTATCATATCTTTTTTGGAGGCAAGTGGGCGGATGAGTGGTGGCATCAACGCAAGCGTCCCGCCCGGCTCAAGATTCCGCTGACCGATAATATTATGGATCTGATGCGTCAGATTTCGATGGAAAAGCGGCGGATGGATAATCCGTATCCCGAAATCCTTTCCCATTATATGAAAATTCTTTGCCTGTCGGTGGACCGTTATTTGGCCGAGCAGCCTACCGGGGGACCCAAAACTTATCTGGCATACCAGATCAAAAATTACATCGAGGAAAACGCCTCTTCCACCTTTAAATTAGAGGATATTGCGCTGCATATTGGCATCAGTGTATCAAGAGCAGTGCACCTGTTCAAAGAGGCTTTTGATACGACTATCATGCAGTACGCGCTGGAAGTACGGCTCAATATGGCTCAGGAGCGTATCATGTTTAGCCCGATGCCACTCGAAGAAGTAGCAGAATCGTCAGGATTCGCCAACTATACGTATTTCCACCGGGTATTCCGCTCGAAATTTGGCATGTCCCCCAAAGAATTCCGGATATCCAAGCGTGAGCATATTACCTGACTTCAAGACCAAGCTTTATTATATGTAATGCATAATGTAAGTGCATAGGTACGCGCTGCAAAAAAGGGCTGCATTCCGCAGCCCTTCATTCATGTCTATGATCTATGCTATTCGATATATGCATATCGTGTATCTGTCAGTTCTTTTTGGTTGCAGCATGCATCTCGGTCAGTTCACTAATAACGCTGCGACTGATCAGCTTTCCCTTGAAATATACCAGATCTTCTGTCTCTCCTGTGAAAATGCAGGATGGCTCATACTTTCTCAGAATAATGCGATCGCTGTCCACGAAAATTTCCAGTCCATCTTTGACATCGATATTCATGATGCGACGAAGCTCTATCGGAATAACGACTCTTCCCAATTCATCCACTTTTCTTACAATACCGGTAGCTTTCATCATTCCGTTATCCTCCAATATCAATTTTCTACATTTATCTACAATTTTTTTATTCGTAATATTTATCATTAAAACATATTCGTAATCGGTTGCCAAGTTGTTATTCGCAACAATATATATTTTTTTTAATAATGAATTTTTAAATAAATCACTACATAATAAACACCATTATACTACTGATCGTTTCTTTTGAAATAAACTGAACCAATGAAATAAAACCTTCTGCTGTCGCTTTGTTCGCGTGTGCATTAATTTCTTCTTATTCAGGCGAACTTCTCAAATTTTATATTATTAACTTCCATATAATTAAATATATGTTTTAATTTAGTAATTTATAACTATATAAATGGGGATAGGCTGTTCGGTATGATGAAACGTAATAGCAGGCCTGCTATCTATCTTTGTAAAGTAAACCTTCTGTCTATCGACAAATGTAAACGCTAACATTAGGAGGTACTCATATATGAATGCTATTCAAAAAGTAAAATCCCGACTGTCAAAAAGCAAGCTTGGACACAAATCAACTGCGATGCTGCTGAGTACAGCATTAACATGCAGTACACTGGGTCTGTCCATGCTGCCTGCTGTACCAGCGGATGCCGCTTCACCAAGACAAATGGAAGCCCTAGATCGTGGACTGGTCGCTGTAAAAAGCGGAACAGGGGTATTTGTCAGCTGGCGGCTGCTTGGCACCGAAGCATCCCGTACTGCCTTTAACCTTTATCACGGAGATACCCTTGTTAACAGTGTTCCCCTGACTGACAGCACCAACTATCAGGACACTGCCGGCACCTCTTCTTCGACCTATACCGTAAGGGCTGTTATAGATGGCAAGGAACAACCCTCTTCGGCTGCAGCGCGGGTATGGGCTGATGCTTATCTTAATGTACCTCTATCCAAGCCTGCAGGAGGTACTTCTCCTGACGGTACGGCATATACTTATACGGCCAATGATGCGAGTACCGGAGACCTTGACGGTGATGGACAATACGAACTGATCGTCAAATGGGACCCTTCCAACTCCAAGGACAACTCCCAGGCTGGTTACACAGGCGAGACTTATCTGGACGCGTACAAGTTAAATGGGACCCGCCTGTGGCGAATCAACCTGGGACCCAATATACGCGCCGGCGCTCACTATTCTCCATTTATCGTCTATGATCTGAATGGGGATGGCGTATCCGAGCTGGCTGTCCGGACAGCCGATGGTACAGTCGATGGAGCAGGTCAAGTCATCGGAGATGACAGCAAGGATTACCGTACCGGCAATGGTTATGTACTGTCGGGTCCGGAGTACCTTACTATCTTTGAAGGCTCCAGCGGACGGGAAATGGATACGATCGATTTTGAACCGGCACGTGGTAAAGTCGCCGACTGGGGTGACGATTATGGTAACCGGGTGGATCGCTTTCTGGCTGCTGTCGCTTATCTGGACGGTACGACCCCAAGTCTGATCATGACACGCGGCTACTATGCCAAAACGATGCTGGTCGCTTATGATCTGAACGGAACGCAGCTGTCCAAGCGCTGGACCTTTGACTCTACCGCTTCCGGCAATGCCGGCTATGCGGGACAGGGCAATCATAACCTCAGTATTGCCGATGTGGACAATGACGGCCGGGACGAGATTTTATACGGTTCCATGGCAGTCGATGACAACGGTAAAGGTCTGTACACAACCGGTCTCGGACATGGCGATGCGATGCATGCTGGGGACCTAAATCCGAAACGCTCCGGGCTGGAAGTATTTCAGGTGCATGAAGACAAAGGTTCCGCCTATGGTCTGGAAGTTCATGACGCCAGAACCGGGTCTGTACTATGGGGAATCAAAACAGGTACCGATGTAGGCCGCGGACTTGCAGCCGATATTGATCCACGTACCGCCGGGGCTGAAGTGTGGGCCAATGGCGGACTGTATTCGATTACCGGACAACAGCTCGGCACCAAGCTGCCTTCTTCAACCAACTTTGCGATCTGGTGGGACGGCGACCCGCTGCGAGAACTGCTGGATGCCAATCGGATTGATAAATGGGACTATACCGGCAGCACAACCAAAAATCTGCTTACCGCCGGTGGAACTGCCTCCAATAACGGTACCAAATCCACTCCCGCACTGCAGGCCGATCTGCTCGGCGATTGGCGGGAAGAGGTAGTATGGCGCACTTCCGACAGTTCGGCCCTGCGTATCTATACGACTACCGCAGTAACGGATAGCAAAATCTATACACTAATGCATGATCCGGTCTACCGCCTTGGTGTAGCCTGGCAGAATGCAGGGTATAATCAGCCGCCGCATACGGGCTTCTTTATCGGAGATGGCATGAGCCCACCGCCTGCTCCCAATATTACGCTGGTACGCTGATCAGTCTGTCTCTCCCATACTATTCATTTCATTAACTGTCCATTTGATAAAGATTGATTTCATAACAGCGTAGATGAACAGTATAAATCAACAGCATATCAACAGTATAAAAAAAGTCCCGGTTATACACCGGGACTTTTCTCATTTTGAAATTCATTTCCGGATTGCATACTAGAGACCGATGTTCCGCAATACTTATGCAAAAGATGCACAACTCTCTTCTTGCAGAACAATCGCCCATCCTTCTACAACCTATTCTTTACAATGTCGAAAAATACAAATGCTTACTCCCCGCTCTGTCTTCTGCGAGCAGCTTCCTGCGCTTCAATCTCTTCGCTGACGACAAATGCAAGATCATCGTTGCCGTATACGGACAATACACCGAGCAGTGTATCATCCGGAATATCACCCGCTTCTTCCTTTGGTACGGTCAGCCGTATGCCCTGCTCCAGACGCGGATTATCGACCTGATCCGGATACGCACGCTGGTAGAGTTCCTTGGCGTCGAATCCCCGATTGACACACCACTGGGTAAATACGAGAATCATCATATCCTCATCCTGCCTGTAGCTCTCCAGCACCTGCTCCTCACGCTGCTTCATCTGCTCTTCCCGTGTCATAAATTCATAATCATCCATTACGGTACCCTCTCTTTCGTATGGTCTGCCTGTGGCCTATATTCAATAGTTCAGTATATCTTATTATGCCATTTTTATAATTCGGCTGTTAGCTGTTCTGCCAGGAGATGCGTACTCAGCACCCGATCAGCACGGATGCTGCACTCCTCCGGCGTCTGCAGATGATTGAGGAAGTGGTCGACCACTCCCGCAAAACCGCGGCGCTGCAAAATCGTATCCCAGCTGCCAAAGCTCTCATATTGCGGCAGTTGGTCTTTCTCATATAAACAGAGACTCTCCATATTAACCACCTCTGCCGACCGGCCGCTTCCATGAAGAGACAGTTTCTCCAGATCCGTTCCGGCACTGCGTGCCATGCTGTAGCTGGCATAGCGCTCCCTGCCAAGCGACAGCATACCGGATGCATGCAGCATAGCTCCATTTCCGTGCTGACGCAGCTGCCTGGACAGCAGCTCATAATCATTACCACCGAGCCACAGCAGCAGATCCAGCATATGAATCAGATCATCATAGACCGTCTCCCTGGCAGAGGAACGCTGCATACCTGTCCGATGCTTGGCTGCTTCACACCAGTCAAATCCTCCGGCTTCAGCAAGCCATGTTTTTGCTTTTTGATAAAAAGGAGCGAATCTGCGGTTGAAGCCAACTGCCAGCAGAAGCCCGCGTTCTTCGGCCATGGCAGCCATCCGGCGGGATTCTTCCATATGATAGGACAAAGGCTTATCCACATAGACTGGCAATCCCAACTGCAGACACCGTGTCACGATATCATAGTGGGTTGGGGTTGGGCTATGTACGAATACGGCATCCACATCCCAGCCTGCGATATCATCCAGCTGTGTGCTTCCCTGGGCCAACCGGTATGTCTCTATCATCTGATATACGGTAGCTTCCGAGCGGCTGACGACACCGACAAGTTCCACTCCCGGATGTGCCGACAACAGCGGCAGATAGACCTTTTGTGCAATCCCGCCAATGCCGACCAGACCTACCCGTTGACGCTGTCCTGCTTTGCTTCCATTTTCCATGATGATGAATTCTCCTTCAGCCTGAAATAAAATGCAACTATTCAAGAACACGCTGCCAAATCCACTCTCTTATTATAACCATATGCGAAAGCAGTACCAGCCTCTGATGGCAGAAAGACAATCGGATTGCTGCGCATACTATACAGCCATCCCGTCCATCCATGCATATGAATGCATGCAAAAAGCCGCTTGATCCATAACACCTTTTCTTGTGCATTCCAGGCTGACATGCATTTGATTCGATGCCTCCACAGTCTGTCAGAAAGAAATAATAGTGCTTGATCAGCGGCTTTTTCATTTTCGAGCAGCATTTTCTCTTTTATCGTCTGCTTTTTAACTTTTCGTATTTCACTACAGACTGTCCGCCGTCCTCTTACAGAGCGACTTCTTCGGCTGCTTTGGCTTCGGCATTCTTCTTCTTGACCCGCAGTCCGATCAGGACCACCAGTACAATCACAACCAGCTCAAAGCCGTATTTAATAAAGCCGTTTTCAAAATACATTTTGATCAGCGGCTCTTCGATAATCATCTTCGCAGCCGTCCAGGCCAGAATAGCGGACCCGAGTGCAATGATCCATGGAAAACGTTCAATCAGCTTGAGAATCAATGTACTGCACCAGACCATAATCGGAATGGAAATGGCCAGCCCTACAACTACCAGCGGGAAGTCTCCATGTGCCGCACCGGCAACCGCCAGTACATTATCCAATCCCATCATCGCATCCGCGATAATAATGGTACGAATCGCTGCCCACATTTGACTGCTGGCCGAGATATTGTCGTCTTCTTTCTCTTCGACCAGCAGCTTGTAGGCGATATACACCAGTGCCAGTCCTCCGACCAGACGCAGACCGGTTATATTCAGCAAATAAACGACCAGCAGTGTAGCAATCGCCCGGATCACAAATGCTCCGACTGTCCCCCAGATAATTACTTTTTTCTGGTTTTCTTTGGGAATATTGCGGGCAGCCATACCGATAACAATTGCATTGTCACCAGCCAGTACAAGATCGATCAAAATGATCGATGCGAGGGCTATCCAGAATTCCACGGTAAACAACTCCATACGTCCAATCCCCTTTTGTTTTCGGCAACCGCCGGAATGAAAGTCACAAAGCAGCCTCCAGACATCAAAAAACGCCACCACCGTAATTGGGTGATGGCGATGCAGGCATCAAAAAAGACCTCACCCAATTACGTAATCAGGCAAAGGTCTCGCTAACAGTATAATATTTATATACTGCCAATAAAGCCGGGGACTTAATCCCGTAATGACGACTTTATCGTAGGAAGCTACTCCCCTTTGGAAACTATCTCAGAACAATAACATGATTATACAACAATGGAATCATATTAGCTATAACTATATTGTCTATATCTTTTCCGTCATATCCATAAAATTTGATATTATTGATTTAAATCAGGGCATCTTTGGTTTTATTATAGTAAATGGTTTATAATTATAATTGTATAAAATCTTATTGAACAATTCACAAATGGATTTTGTACGGTAAACCATTATCTTTTACCTATCTCTCAAGAATGGAGTGAATCATATAATGAGCGAATCCCATTACGAAAAAGCAACCTTTGCCGGTGGATGTTTCTGGTGTATGGTAACCCCTTTTGAGGAACTGCCGGGCATTATCAGTATTCGTTCCGGTTATACAGGCGGGCATACCGAGAATCCGACCTACGAGGAAGTATGCAAGGAAACGACCGGTCATGCGGAAGCAGTACAGATCGAATTTGATCCAACCATTTTCCCGTATGAGAAACTGCTGGAACTGTTCTGGCAGCAGGTGGACCCTACCGATGCGGGCGGACAATTCTATGACCGTGGATCTTCGTATCGCACCGGTATTTTCTATCATAACGAGCGTCAACGCGAACTGGCGGAAGCGTCCAAGCAGGAGCTGCAGGCTAGCGGCCGTTTTGACAAGCCGATCGTAACCGAGATTACGCCAGCTCAGACCTTTTACGAAGCAGAGACCTATCATCAGGATTATCACAAAAAAAATCCGGGTCATTACAAACGCTATCGCAAAGGCTCCGGTCGTGACGCATTCATCGAGCAGCACTGGTCCAATCGGATCGACAAGTCCGATCTAAAAAATCGTCTGAGCGAGATGCAGTACAAGGTTACCCAGCAAAACGGTACCGAGCCTGCTTTCCACAATGAATTCTGGGATCATCACGGTGATGGCATCTATGTCGATATCGTATCCGGCGAGCCGCTGTTCAGCTCTACCGACAAATACGACTCCGGCTGCGGCTGGCCAAGCTTCACCCGTCCGATCCGTGACTACCATGTCAAAGAAAACATGGACCTCACCCACTTTATGGTTCGTACCGAAGTACGCAGCCGTGAAGCGGATTCCCATCTCGGCCATGTATTCGACGATGGTCCGGGTCCTAATGGACTGCGCTACTGCATCAACTCTGCGGCTCTGCGCTTTGTACCTAGAGAAAAGCTGGAAGAAGAAGGATACGGCGAGTATAACGTACTGTTCCAGTAATTATCTTTTAAATACAAAGCAAGCCCCTCATTCCGTTGTACAGGATCGAGGGGCTTTTTTGTTGGGCTTTGTATTGTTCATCTTTTTCGCTGGCGGGTTCAGCAGTGCAGTTCACTTGTCGCTATAGTAGATGCAGCATGGTATCCTTGCTGCGTTTCGATGCTTGGTTGGTACGGGTACATGGTATAAAGAGGCACAGCCTGGGAAAAGCAGAATACCAGCTGTCATCTTAAGCTGGTATTCCGAACATACTATGTATAGAGGAGCGATACTTATGCCATGGACCAAAAATGACTATCCCCCATCCATGAAAAATCTGGATGAGCGTGTACGCGAGAAAGCGGTTGAGATTGCCAATGCCCTGCTGGATGAAGGCTACGATGAAGGACGCGCGATTGCGATCGGCACTTCCAAAGCGGAAGAATGGGATGAGAATCATCCGGAAGGCAAAAAGAAGTAAAAGGCTATCCCAAAAACCCGGCACGCCTCATGGCAGCCGGGTTTTGATTATATTTCAGGTATAGATGGATGAATGATACTACTCCATGTAAAGGAATTACTTGGCGAGCGACTGCACAGCTTCCGCAATCGATTGATCGCCGGAGATGACATCATACCCTTTGCGGTACGTATGCTTCTGATCCAGCACATGAGCGATCACTTCAGCGACATCTTCGCGCGGGATGCTGCCGCCTTCACTGAGCTGTTCACCAATCTGGATCTGTCCTGTACCTGCATCGTTCAGCAGGCCGCCTGGACGGATAATCGTATAGTCCAGTGAACTGGCTTCCAGCATCCGGTCGGCATAATGTTTGGCGACATAATAAGGCTTGATTGATTCTGACCATTTGCTGCGATCATAGGCGAACATGGCGCTGATCAGTACAAAGCGCTTGATGCCGGATTGCTCGGCAGCTTCCATACTTTTGACAGCTCCATCCAAATCAATGAGCAGTGTCTTGTCATCACCTGTGCTGCCGCCTGAACCTGCTGCAAATACTACAGCATCTGCCCCCTGGATAGCCTGTGCCAGTTCATCCACAGTACCTTCCAGGTTCGCAATGGCGGTTTTGGCGCCCATTTGCTCAAAGGCATCTGCCTGTTCGGGCTTGCGAATAACAGCTGTCACCTGATGCTCTCCGGTACCGGTTAATTTTTGTGCGAGTATTTTGCCGATCTGTCCATTGGCTCCGATGATTGTAATGTTCATTGTGTAATTCCTCCTTGGTCTTCTGGCTCTCTGTATCTATAACCGTAAACAAGGGGCTGTTACACTTTTATTTGCAAAACTTCTCTTTTACCATTTATTTCCACAGTGCAGGCTTGATCTCGACCGGCTCAATTTCGGCCACTTCCATATAGTTCTTGCCCCAGTTATACATCGCATCCAGAATCGGCATCAGGCTCTCTCCGATCTCGGTTAGCGAGTATTCCACTTTGGGCGGGACAACTGCATACACTTCGCGGTGAATGATCAGGTCTTCCTCCAGCTCACGCAGCTGACTGACCAGCATCCGCTGAGTGATGCCGGGAATCAGCGACTTAAGTTCGCCAAAACGCTTGGTTCCTGTTTTGCCGAGATGCCACAGAATCAGCATTTTCCATTTGCCCCCGATCACGGACAGGGTTAGTTCCTTTTCACAGTTAAATATACGTTCACGCATCTATTCATTCCTCCAAGAATTATCAAATATAAAGGTGTTAACCCGCATTATTTCCCATAGTATACTTTTAGACACTATGTAAAGAAAAAGTGCGTACTTACAAAAGGCACGTATTTTACTTTATACTAGCATTACAGCGAACGCAACGGGTACAGACAGAAAATGATTACAATTAACTGCCTGTTCCACTACTAATTCCTATTGTTCGCATCGTATTACTACACTAATTTATGCCGTGCAAAACGGTATCTTACAGGAGGAAATTAATCTTATGGAACTTCAACTCGCTCTGGATCTTGTAAACATCCCGGAAGGTATCGCACTTGTTAAAGAAGTGGAACCTTTTATCGATATCGTGGAAATTGGTACACCAATCGTCATCAATGAAGGGTTGCATGCAGTCAAAGCCATGAAAGAAGCTTTCCCTAATCTAAAAGTACTGGCTGACCTGAAAATTATGGACGCTGGTGGTTATGAAATCATGAAAGCTTCCGAAGCTGGTGCTGACATCATCACTGTTCTCGGTGCAAGTAACGATCTGACGATCAAAGGCTGTGTAGACGAAGCCAAAAAACAGGGACGCAAAGTACTCGTTGACATGATCAACGTTAAGGATATTGCGACTCGTGCCAAAGAACTGGATGATCTGGGCGTTGACTACATCTGCGTACACACTGGCTATGACGGCCAGGCTGCCGGACAGAATCCTTTCGAAGATCTGGCAACCATCAAAGGTGTCGTTAAAAACGCGAAAACAGCTGTAGCTGGCGGTATCAAACTGGCAACAATGCCGGAAGTAATCAAAGCCAACCCGGATCTGGTTATCGTGGGCGGCGGAATCACCAGCCAGGACGATAAAGCAGCTGCTGCTTCCCAGATTCGCGATCTGATCGCACAGGCGTAATCCATGAACACAGTAACCGGCATTTCCGGACATTTCGATCGGATTCTGCAGGAACTGCAGGGTACCCTGGCCGCGATTCCCGCTGCACAGGTAGAACAGCTGACCGAACAGATTCTCAGTGCCCGTAAAATCTTCACCGCGGGTGCAGGTCGTTCCGGTCTCATGGCCAAAGCGCTGGCTATGCGTCTGATGCAGCTTGGACTGGATGCGTATGTAGTCGGTGAGACGGTAACGCCAAGAGCCGGTAAAGGAGATCTATTGATCATTGCTTCCGGCTCCGGGGAAACACAGGGGCTTCATATTATGGCGCAAAAAGCAGTCAAAGCGGATGTAACGCTGGCAGCTGTCACCATTTTCCCTGAATCTTCTATCGGTCAGCTCGCCGATCTGGTTGTCCAGGTACCCGGCTCTCCCAAAGATCCGGCGGATCAGGGCAGCTACGAGACCGTTCAGCCGATGGGATCACTGTTTGAACAGACAATCCTGCTGCTGTTCGATGCCATTATGCTGAGTCTGATGGACAAGCGCGGCGGCGATTCTGCGGCCATGTTCACCAACCATGCGAATCTCGAATAGAATGGTTTGATGTGACAAACGAGTATGATGAGCTTTTGCAGATGGTTATATTTGCAGGTTATTATAAGCGAAATCCGCCTCCCTACGGGGAAGGCGGATTTTTTCTGTTCACGTATATTATCCTTTTTGATCAAGCAGTATTCTTATTCCTTGCCGATGTAAATCCATGTCGACGCGACAGCCCTGTAATGCCCCATGCGATTAGCATCAATAGGGACACCAACCAGGGTATAAAAGAAACTCCAAGTGTCTCAAGCACAATACCGCCAACCAGCCCGCCGCCGCTGATTGCCAGATTCCACATCGTAACCAGCATGGATTGGGCAACATCGCCATGCTCACCGGCCGAATCGGCAAGAGCTGTCTGCAATAGTGTAGCCGCTCCTCCAAACGTAAGTCCCCAGAGTACGATTCCTGTATACAGCAATAACGGCAGGTGGCTGGCCAGACCAAGCACACATGCAGCTGCAGCAAAGCCTGCTGTACTGAGCAGTACCAGCTGACGCAGCCAGCGGTCGATCCATGCACCGGTCAATCCAATCCCAGCCACCGAGGCGAGGCCGAACAATAGCAGCACCAGACCTGTACGTTCTCCCCAGCCAGATGCTTGCAGATAGGGAGCAATATAGGTATACAGCATATTATGTGCCAGTACCCAGACCAGAACTACGATCAGCACCGGACCTACTCCGGCAAGGGTAAGTACGCTGCGAAGCTTCAGCGGCTGACTGTCCTGTTGACCGGACAAGTCCGGCAGCTTATATCCTACCCATACAATCAGTCCTACCGTAAGCAGCGACATCACCCCAAACACCAGCCTCCACCCTATCAGATGACCGAGCAAAGTCCCTGCCGGTACACCAAGCGCCAGAGCCAGCGGTGTGCCGCACATCGCTACTGCCATCGCCCGACCACGCATGGATTCGGGCACCATTCGTCTTGCATACCCGGCAGTCATTCCCCATACGACACCAGCAGCCATACCGGCAAAAAAGCGGGCAGCCAGAATAAATATGTAATGAACTGAAAGCGCCGTAATGGAATTGAAAATCAAAAATCCGACGATACAGGCCAGCAGCAGCGGCTTTTTTCGCCAGCTGCGTGTGAGTGTCGTCAGCGGTATCGCAGCAGCCAGTGAACCAAGCGCGTATAAAGTAACCAGCTGACCTGCCAGTGCTTCGGATATATGAAGCCCTTCACCTATTTGCCTTAGTAATCCCGCTGGCAGTGTTTCTGTAAGAATACAGATAAATCCGGTCATAGCCAGCGCTAGCAGTCCAGACCATGGAAATGAAATGGGTCGATCTGTTTGTGCATTTGATTCCGTCGTATATTCGCATATACTAATTTGTGAATTCAATATGCTCGCTCCCTTCTGTCCGCCTGATATTGTCTGTTTCTACTCTGCTATAGATTCATTCTCCACCCGCCGCCTTTTATTGCAGTTGAATCTGTTTTAGTATAAAGAAAGCATATAGATAACTAAAATATCAATTTGGATAGAAAGGCATAACCAATAGGTTATGATATAACGATGACTATAAATCTGAATCAACTCGATATCTTTATCCATGTCGCCGAAACGATGAATATTACGGAATCAGCGAGACAATTGTTTATTTCCCAGCCTGCTGTCAGCAAAGGTATCCGTAAACTGGAAGAATCGCTCGGAATTAAATTATTTATACGGGACAAACATCAAGGTCTGCTGCTTACCGCTGCTGGAGAGGAGATGCTTCTGCTGGCACGGCAAATGAAAAAGCTGGAGCAGCAAATGCAGCAGCTGGCCTGTGAAGAAAATCAGCTGCTGCGCGGCAAAGTTCGGATCGGTTCCTTTCCTGCGGCAACAACCAATCTGCTGCCGGAGGTTATTCGTCTGTTTCGTTCCCGGTATCCTCAAATTATGATTGAACTCAAGGAAGGCACTTCCCAGCAAATCCGGGAATGGCTGGAACAGCGTGTAGTGGAGATTGGTATTCTCTCTTCCCCCTTTGATCATCTGGACACACATGTGCTAATTCATGATCGAATGGTAGCCATTATTCCGGATGATCATCCGCTGATACATCAGGAAAGCATCGCATTGGAGCAGTATGACGGGGAGCTTATTTTTTGTACAGGCGGTCATGAAGCGGCTTTACTCAGCGCACTGCAGCACAACCAAATGACCATGCGGGAAAGTCTGACTGTGCAGAGTGTAGAGACACTGGTGCATATGACAGGTCAATATCTGGGCATCGGTATCGTTTCCCGGTTCAGTCTCTCTTCTGTCCGGCATTCACTGACTGTCAAGGAGATTCAGCCGCCCGTGGTACGTGATATCGGGATAGCTGCTTTGTCTTGGAATGATATGACTCCGGCTGCCAGACAGTTTGCAGAACTCATCCGGGAAATGTACTGCCCGAATAGCCCATAGACCAAACACTTTTATTTACCGATCATGATCGCCAACCTGTACATACCGGTTGTCTCAGTCAACCCTTGGGATAGGAATAGAAGCTTAATAATAGAGAACTCTTTGTATTTGTTACGAAAATGGACTATACTATTAGTTACGGTATTAAAGTAACATAGTATTAAAAAGTTACGAATTGTGTATGCTGGTTACAGCAGCAGATCGATTATCGCTTTTACAAAATATTTATTATTGAAACAGCTTGGCACCTGCCTTCTATATTCGATAGAGCAGATAACGATTCTATTTTGGCCAAATACAAACCCGAGGTGAACATTCATGTTGAAATTAGGCGTGCTTGACCAGTCTCATATTAATGAAGGATATGACGCATCCAATGCGCTCGCAAATACACTGAAGCTTGCTCAGGCAGCAGATGAGCTGGGTTATTCCCGGTTCTGGATGTCAGAGCATCATGCCTCTCCCAGTCTCGCTCATTCGAGTCCCGAGATTATGATCTCTCATGTCGCTTCCCAGACCAAGCGTATTCGCGTCGGTTCCGGCGGCATTATGCTGCCTCATTACAGTGCCTACAAAGTCGCTGAAAACTTCCGCCTGCTCGAAGCTCTCTATCCGAATCGGATTGATCTGGGTGTGGGACGCGCACCAGGCGGTATGCCGCTCGCTACACGTGCTCTGCAGGAAGGCAAATTCCCTTCCATGCACAGCGCAGACCGTTATCCCCAGCAGATTGTCGATCTGATCGGCTATCTGAATGATGCTACGCCATCGGATCACCGGTTTGCCGGGCTTATCGCTGAACCGAGTATTTCTACCATTCCGGAATTGTGGCTGCTTGGCTCCAGCGGCGGTACGGCAGAACTCGCGGCGATGACAGGCGCATCGTATGCCTTTGCCCAATTTTTCGGAACTGCAGGCGGTGAAGATGCTGTTACGCATTACAAGGAAAATTTCCAGCCGTCTGTGATGGCATCTGTGCCCAAGTCGCTGGCGGCGATCACCGTGTCATGCGCGGAGACCGAGGAAGAAGCCGAGTACCATATGCGCAGTAACGATCTTTATTTCCTGATGCTGCGCGAGAATCGTCCGATGCCGTATCTGCCTTCTGCCAAGACAGCAGCAGAGTATCCGTATACTCCTGCCGAAAAAAAACATATCGAGGATACCCGCCGCTTTCGCGTTGTAGGTACACCGGATCAGGTGCGCGAGAAGCTGCTTCAGTTTGCAGCGGATTACCAAACGGATGAGCTGCTGATCGTGTCGGCTATTCATGATAATGAAGCACGTATCCGCTCTTATCGTCTGCTCGCAGAAGGATTTGACCTGGGACAGAATCAGCAGTAAATGCGTGTTACAGGCCGGCAGTCTGATTTCATAGGAGCTTCTGTTCTCTCTGTAGTAAGCTAACTGTGAAAGTTCAAACCGCAGTATAACGATAAACACAAAAAAGCAGCGGCTGTTACAGCGCTGCTTTTTTATATGCGTCTCCTGAACAAAAATGATGTTATATATCGGTTAGTGCTCGGATGGCTTGAGACAGTTGGCCGGGATGCTATCACACAACCATACGTCATGACCGGCATCGTAAAAGGATACACCTGCTGCCACCGCAGCTGTGGTGTCTACTTCCAGCATGATCAATTTTCCTTTGCGGCGGCCTGCGAGAGCAGCAAAGTCTGTAGCTGCCGACAGGTGTACATACCGTCTGCCCATCGGCTTGAGTCCTTCCTGACGGATCGTGGACCAGGCCTGCTCGGAAGTTCCATGATACAGTATTTGCGGCGGCACTGCCGGCTCATAATGTACATCTGGGTGGCTGTGTCCATATCTTGCCCGAATCCGGTCCTGATCAATCTCGAAGCGCTGTTTGTCCGAACGGGCTGCGACGTAGCGGATATGCTCTTCGGTGACAAAGTTCCATTTGTGATCCTGCGAAATCACCTGTACCAGGTCACGGATTGGACAGGAACCATCTTCCGCATCGAGTACAATTCCATACTGTTCGGGAGAGTGCCGCAGAATTCGGCTGAGCCATTTGCTTAATTGTTTTTCCTGACTGGTGTCCAGCATAAGGTATCTTCCTCTCGGGTAAAATGATGTTCATTTACAATTTGAAATGTTAGTATGAATATATCAGAAATATAGAGAAATTTCAGAAATAGGAGAGAAATGATGCAACCGACTGTCTCACCGGAACCTTCGGTTCCACAACATGACCGTTTCCCGGCTGCCCTGCTGTGCCTGACTGCAGGCGCATTTGCAATCGGGATGACGGAGTTCGTTATTATGGGGCTGCTGCCCAATGTCGCCAATGATCTGAATGTGAGTATTCCACAGGCCGGCCAGCTGATTACCGGCTATGCCCTTGGCGTGGCTGTAGGTGCGCCTATTCTTACGATTGCAACCAACCGTATTGCTCAGAAACAGCTGCTCTGTCTGCTCATGGTGATCTTTATCGTTGGCAATCTGGTCGCTGCACTCGCTCCCAGCTATGGGCTGCTGATGGGTTCACGGCTCGTCACCGCACTGGCTCACGGTACCTTTCTCGGTACCGGTTCACTGATCGCTGCCCGGCTCGTCCGTCCGGACAAACGTGCAGGTGCAGTCTCGATGGTGCTCGCCGGATTGACGATCGCTAACATTATCGGCGTTCCCTTTGGCACTCTGATCGGTCAGCAGATGGGCTGGCGTGCTTCCTTTGGCGCGATTACGATCATGGGTGTCCTTTCACTGATCGGCATTATCTTTTTGATTCCGCGGATTGAGCAGTCTGCTGCTCCGAGTCTGGCGAAGGAAGTACGTAGTCTGTTTCAGCCGCAGGTGCTGCTTGTACTGTTAACCGGCGCTTTTGGCTGCTGCAGCATGTTTACCGTATTTACGTACATCACTCCCATGCTGACCGATGTCACCGGTTTCCAGGAAAGCAATGTCACCTGGATTCTCGTTATGTATGGAATCGGCGTTACACTGGGCAATATTGTCGGCGGAAGGCTGGCTGACTGGAAATTGATGCCTTCGATTATTACGATCTTCGCTATCCTGTCTGTTATGCTAATGAGCCTGTCTGCCGTACTGCATATTCCATGGCTGACTCTGGTCGTTATCTTCCTGTGGGGTGCAGCAGCCTTTGGTATTATGCCGGGTATTCAGCTGCGTATTATGAATCTCGCTCACGAAGCGCCGCGCCTGGCTGCTACATCGAGCCATTCTGCACTCAACCTGGGTAATGCAGCCGGTGCCTTTATCGGTGGGGTCGTGATTACACATGCTGGTCTGGTCTATGTACCGCTGACCGGCGGTCTAATCGCTGCGATCGGCATGATTGGGGCCATACTCAGCTATTATATGGTAGAAAAAAAGACACAGATGCGTAATTCGCATAATCCGATCTAACACTCGGCGTCAGGCTTTCCTGTTATCTTTATAGCTGCATGCAAAAGAGGCATACCAGCGCTAACCTATAGGTTATGCTGATATGCCTCTTTTTATTGACTGACACAAATTGCATCATGACTGCCGCGCTGCGGGGCCAGTCTGAACCGGTAACTGCACCGGTGTTGCTGGTTTCACAGAGCGCACAATATGGGGCAATTTGATATCGACCTTGACGGTTACGGTCCAGGTAATGACTTTACCTGCCAGCCAGACCGCCAGCATCGTATACATGGTTTCTTTGAAAGGCAAAAAGAACAGGCACAAGCCCAGTACAACAATATCGCCTACAAAGAAAACATTACCGATCTTCCAGCCTTTCCATTCGCTGATCAGTCTCGATAATACATCGTCGCCTCCAGTGGCCCCTCCATAACGAAGCACAATACCCGCTCCGAGACCGGTCAACAAACCGGATAGAGCTGCTGCAATCAGCAGATTCCCGTGTAAGTCCACGACAAACGGCGATAGTTGTTCGAATCCCGAATAGAAAATGGAAAATGACGCGGCTCCGATCAGTGTATAGACCATAAAACGGTGCCCTTTGAGCCACCAGGCCAATAAAATAACCGGAATATCCAGTACAAACGTGCTCCATGCGGGTGACCAACCAAACAAATACTTGCCCAGCAGCGCCAACCCGACAAATCCGCCTTCCGACAGATTGTTGTAAAAATTAATATGATAATAAGCAAACGCCAGAATAAACGTACCCAATAGTATGGCCAAGATTTGTTTCCCTGCCACCATCCAACTTGTGTTCCAATTTGTTCTTCTCCTCATACAGGCTCCCTCGTTTTCTCGTAAGTGTGGTCTGAAACGACCTTTTCTTACGGGAGGTACACCTGGAGGACTTTGTCCTTCGCATACAATTATCTCCTCTTCCGTAAGAATAGGTCCAAGTGAATGACTACTCTACGGAAAAGCTAAGTATAGGAGAGATCATAACGTTTCCAAATCGTCCTTTGGGAAATCATCCTTCGGGGACACATGGTATCCTGATCCTTTCTTGATTATAGAATGTGTAGCTACATCTATTATACCACGTCGGTACCGCTGCTAAACAGCTTGCTTGCCCCTGATTTATCATGGTTATTCGCTGTAAATTACAGAAAAAGGCTGTAAATTCACTATAATCCATAGGATCATTGAATTTACAGCCTTTTCTGTGCTTATGCAGTGTTTCTTGAAATTAATTATTTCGCGCTTTTTACCACATCAGCCGGTACTTCGATCTTGTCGAACTCGTTGTATTTAGAGTAGGTGCTGTCCATATCCATAACGAGATTTACCTTTTGACCCTGCTGATCCATATCCATGGTCATTTTGACAGCAGCTCCGGTCAGGTTGGAGGTTGCTTTGTCGATCATGTAAGTCACATCCATATCATGGATGTTCATTTGTTTCATCATTTCAGCCATTTGAGCATTGGCAGCATCGCCGCTCAGGAATTTTTGCGCCTGTTCTTTGACTTTGTCACCGGTAAGGGTAGCTACCAGATTGTAGTGGTCGCCTTCATCCGTTACTTCGGTATCGCTCGCCATGGTTTTCATGCGATCCAGTGTGTCTTTCAGGGTACCCTGCTGTTTGATCAGATCCACAAACTGCTGCTTTGCGGATTCAGGAGCTTTTTGCCAGGTGTCATTGGCTTTCAGATACACAGCATCATTGGTTATGTACAGTTCCTGTTGTTGCTCCTGGTTTTGTTCACCTTGCACCACTTTGGTGGAAATGTTCATGTGAGCAGACATCGGCTCCTGTACAACTTCCATAGTTGTAGAATTTTCATTTTGCATTTTTTGTTCCTTGCCATCTACTGTTACATTGACATCCTGCTTGATGACTGCTTCTGCCGCATAGCTTTTCACTTTGGCAGCTGCTTCACTGGCTTTGGTCAGCAGCTCGTCTGCTGTAGGTACTGCTGCCGGAGCAGTTGTTGCTGCTTCTGTTCCTGCTGCGGGTGCATTGGTTGCCGGTGCTTTGGCTGCTTGATCATTACCACAGGCTGCCAGAGATACAGCTACTGCTGCTCCTAGTAATACAACGCTAAACTTTTTCAAAACAAAAACCCCCTATTATATAATCCCCTTATTATACAGTAATATGAATTGGGAAAAACAGGGTGATAAGACTCAAAAAAATAGGAGTAAAGTTCGTGTTAGGTTTATATCCATTTGTATATATCAGAGTAGCGTTATCTCTCTGTTATAACTATTCTTATGACTATAAGTTACTTTGAATAAGACGGAGAAGATATATACTGGTATCCACCCAGCATGCATTTCTTCGTTTTTATGTAAAGGATAATGCGAGGAACGTCCAACGAACAGTGGGGTGATGAGATTGTTCACCACCCTGTTATTTTAAGAATTCAATGATTTTTCCGAATGTTTCATCGTCGCCTCCTGTTGAAAAGCAGAACGGCTGAGTATACCGACAACCAGTGCACATACGGACATTAATCCTGCCAGCAGGTACAGATTGACAATCCCGAACTGCTCGGCGATCCAGCCCATAATGAGCAGAGAGATGCAAAAAGTGAAATTCAATGTGGCATCCTGGGCAGACAGCAGCTTGGGCAGCTGTTCCCTCGTTACGCTCAGCTGCAGCAGTGTACGCCGGTTAACCGCTGCCAGCTCCGCCGCAGGTCCCATCGCTACCACGAGCAGCAGTGAGATATACGGGTTAGTCATGACGGCGAAGACCAGCGTCAAAGCCGCATAGATGGCAATACCGAGCAGCATCGCGCGGAACTCCCGCCCCTGCAGCCAGCGGACCATTCCGACGACCAACAGCCCGCCACCAATCGCTCCTGCAAAATAAGCGGTATTGATAAATCCCCACCACTCTTCGCTCTGCTGCAGTACCTGTACGACAAAAGCAAGGATAAATGCCCCTACCCACACCGAACCGCCCAGCATATCCACCATATCCATAAAGATCATCGTGCGGACTTTGCGGATACGCCAGATCAGCTTCCAGCCCTCGGTCAGCGTCTTCATATATTCGCGTTCACTGCCTGTAGGCAGCGGTGCCGTCTTTTCTTCTTCCGGAGAGGCAGCTTCTCCGCGCTGGGCAATTAGAGATCGCGTCATATCCGGCATGTTTTCCTGTTCATGCCCTTGCGGTTCACGGATAAAGGCAGTAAAGACCATGGCAACCGCATAAAAGATGCCAGCCAGCATCAGAGTAGGCAAAGCTCCGATCCAGGCAACCAGAATACCTCCCATCGCCTAGCCTGCACAGCGGATAATCTGGTCGCTGACCGAGATCATCCCATTCGCCCGCAGCAGCTCGTCCCGGTGAACAAGGCGCGGCACAAGACTGTTGCGCGCCGGTGTCGTCCACCCATCCAGAAAGGACATGCCAAAGATCAGGGCGAATATCACAGTCAGCGACGCACTATCCCGGTATACCCACAAATACAGTGCCAAAGCTGCGAAAATAACAAACTGTCCCAGCTGACAAAAAAGAAGCAGCCGGTTCAGCCGGAACCTTACCAGCATGAGCGAGGCAATCAGACCGCTGATCAGCTGGGAAGATGACCGAAAAAACGGCACAAATACACCCGCCAGAATCGAATCCGTACCTGCCATCACAAGCGAGACAATGCCCATAATATAAATAATATCAGCGGCATTCGAAAGGGTCTGTGTGCCAATCAGATAATAGAAGGAAGAATGCAGTCGTACTTGCTTGTTCATCGGATGTATGCACTCCTGTGGTTAATGTAGTGGAATGTGCTTCCATGGACTATCCTTCACTGCCAGCTGTTGGCAAAATAGTCATGCTCATTGATTACCCAGTATTTTTGCGGATCAGGCAGCTGCCCGGTAAAATTCTCGTAATGTCCGGTCCACCCTTCAGGAACATACTGTTCAAACGAAGCGGGTTCCGGGAAATAGGAAGATAACTGCTTGTTATCAAAATCCACCAGCAGCGCAGGCGCCCATCCGGCCAGCGCTTCCGGATCGCTGCCATACTTGCTCAGCTGCATGATCAGCCCTGCTCTCAGCGCCTCTACGCTTACCTGTTCATCTTTAATACAAGCCAGAAAAGAAGATGCCGTATGCTCATTCAAAATCGGAATATCAAACCGGTACCCATAGTCTGTATGAGCAGAAAGATCATATCCTTTATCGATAAAAGCCTGATGGAAACGCGGCAGATCCATAAACCAGTGTTCCTTTTCCGTGACATACCAGCTCCAGCGCCCTGCCAGCCGGACTGCCACGATAATATGCTCACCATACTCGATATGTATGTTCATCATATATGCTCACCTGCCAGAATAGATTGTAAATGGAAGTCGATCCACTCGAATCCAGAAGATACTCGTTTACATTCTGCCATTATACTATGTATGATATGGAATATGAAAACCATCATTCCGATCTGCATGAAGTCGTGATCCGAGTTCTCATGCGTTACATGGAGCTCTTATTGCCTCATGATCTGCAGATATTTGGGTGTTCATCCGGTTACCAATACATACCGATAGGTGGAAAGCGATTATGAAAGTAAATGTACAGCACCGCTGGGATTTAAATGAAGAGGAAGCAATAGCACTCCAAAAGGAACTGGCCAAGCAGGTTGTCACGCAGGATCAGCTGCCGGATATACAGTATATTGCCGGGGTCGATGTAGCTTACAGCGAACATACCGATCAGCTAATTGCAGCTGTCGTCATTCTGGATGCAGCTACCCTGGAAACGATCGAGTCGATTACGGTCAAAGACTCGGTGCAGTCCCCTTATCTGCCGGGACTGTTTTCCTTTCGGGAACTGCCGCCGGTCATCAAGGCACTGCAGCAGATTGAACATGAGCCGCAGCTGATTGTATGCGATAGTCAGGGACTCGCTCATCCGAGAAGATTCGGACTGGCCTGCCATCTGGGTGTTCTGTTTGATGTACCGGCTATTGGCTGCGGGAAGACGAGACTGGTTGGGGAATATACGGAGCCTGGACATACTCGCGGATCTGCATCTCCTTTGATCGATGGAGAGGAACAGGTGGGCAGTGTACTGCGTACACAGACTGATGTGAAGCCTGTGTTCGTGTCTGTGGGGCACCGGATTAGTCTGGAAACAGCGAATGACTGGATTCTGCAGCTGGCTCCCCGCTATCGACTGCCAGAGACGACACGAATGGCCGATCAGCTGGTACGTAAAACAATGACCGAACTGCAGCTTTAGGCTGCAGTTCGGTCATTGTTTTTTGTGGGTATTAATTTTTCTGAAAATTATTTACTCTTATATTTGTACCATATGAACTGACAGCATACCCTCCTGCTATCGTACTTATCCATTACACTATGTTCCATATTGTCTGGTTGCTCTTATTTGGATAAATCCTATTTTCAATGCCCGTACCGTTGGTGACTAGCGTGAAATGAGGTTTTTTTGCAGTTTTCTTAAAGCTGGGAATAGTGAATAGGTCGTTTAATCGACTTTTATATTTATTGTTTTTTTGTAATCCTAACATGACATTGCTGCTTCTTTTGTTATATACGATAAAAGAAAAATACTCTCAAAAACTATCTACCATTTTTATAGTAAGCTTCTTTATCTCTCGAATTATTTTCAGACCTATGTACTATCCGTTTTCCTTTGGCCCAATTCCCTTTCTAGCCAATGCCCAGATTCCATATGGATTATAAAATAAATCGTTTTGCTCAAAATGCCTACACTCGCTATGTTTAAGTAAAAAATTAGGAGTGTCTTTAGTTATACTAAAAGTATCATTATTATTTAATATTGGTCTTTCCAGTATGTTGTATAAGCAGAAATACTGCATAAGCCACTGTGCCTCTTCCAAAGATAACTGATTTTTAAACGTAATTATATCAGGCAAGCTAAAGTTATGCATTCCGCAAGTATAATAATAATCCTGTTCTTCTACTATAGTTACAAATGTATTCCATATTTCCATAGGGTCCATTTTATCGTTCAAATGTCTCCACCACGTACAGCCAACTGCATTACCTGTAGTTTCAATTTTAACCCCCAATCCACCAAGCATTAAAACAGTATTCGTCAACTTTATAATCTGATGTACTTTTTCCAAATTTCCTGCTTCGCCAACTAAATAAACAACTGAAGTATGTTGGTTGATTTCGGAAATATCTTCTTGAGAGATTTTACTGGTTCCTGCAAACTGAAATGCTTCTGCCATTTCATCATCACGATTTTCAAAAATGATTTTATAAAATTCATCGTTATTTTTTGAGACTATAACGTTTTCTCTCAAATCATATTCTAAATTATGTGCAAAACCATTTTTATTTCCTCCAAATTCATCCATTTACCAGGAATACAAATAACAATTGAGGAATTTACCATTTTATTTCTCCAGATTTCCATTTAATTTTGTTAGTACTTCATCAACTGGGGAGCTAAAACGAGCAGGATTATCTTCTTGTACTGACTGAAGTATACTCTTAAGTTGAAAGTCAATTCTCTCATCCTGACTCCCCAATATACTAATCAATGTTTTTTTGTATTCATCATTGTTAAGAATTCTTTTCAAAAGTATTTCTATCCAATAAATAGAGTGTGAAGGTATATTAATTAAAGAGTCCAGTAAAGATCGTAAATAATCTTCTGCTTCAAAAGATTCTACATAATGTACTAAACCAAACATGACTTCTTCTTCAAGTGTATTTTCATCAAAAACCATAAATAAGTCTTTCAGATCAAAATTTTGCTCATTATCTAATATTTCTAATAATTGATCAAACTCCTCACATTCCTCTTGAGTTTCTAATAATCTTATCTGATATAACGTATTCACATAATTATTCATTAAGATCCCCTTATCTACACTAGGTAAATGCCATCAAAACAGCTACTCCTATAACAATTGCCAGTCCATCTAGTTATCTTTTAACCGAACAAATGATATTTGCCTTTTACAGCGATGCCAGTTGTGTCGCCTGTTTTGTAGGTCATGATCTGCTGGCCGGCCTGGACGATGGCTTTCTTTTTGCTGAACATTACATTATTGTCAGCTTTTTGGGGCTATAGATCACGACTGCTATATCATCTTACGAACTGATCACCATATAAAAAAGCTCATTCCACTTATAAATAAGTCGAAAAGAGCTGTAAAAAATTATTAAGTATTTGAATTATCTACTATTGTTTATTATATATCTTTTGAAAAAGAAATTAGCTCATACAAGGGATTAAATAAATCAAAATATATAATTACTCAATTTTTAGGATTGACACATAATTCATTTAATAAAGAATTGCTAATATTTTCGAATTTTTTATCTAAATCACCAACTATAAATCCACGTAGAGAATCATTTCTACTATCGATATACAAGCTA
Organism: Paenibacillus wulumuqiensis; assembly: GCF_000971965.1. Lineage (GTDB taxonomy): Bacteria > Bacillota > Bacilli > Paenibacillales > Paenibacillaceae > Saccharibacillus > Saccharibacillus wulumuqiensis. The sequence continues at coordinate 311,019 of NZ_LAQP01000004.1, read as the reverse complement.
ATTCTTTCTCTAAAACCTACATGGTGATTGAGGTCGCTAAACCATACTTTTTGAAATCCATATTTTTCTGAAATTTTATTGATCATTTCAGAAGCATTTAATACATTATTGTTTTTCAGTGCCTCTTTGAACATGTTGTGAGATCCAGCAAACTTTACACATTTATCATAGTGTAACTTTTCATATTTACTAAAAGCGCATTGAAATAATAACTTTTCAAAGTTATCTGCAAAATAACTTACAAACTGGCTGTCTTCATCAGTCATAACAATTTGTGGATTATTTGTTTGATTAAAGTCGAACGATAATTGACCATCAAATAATTCCTTTTGAAAAAAATGTACATACTTATCACTTAAAGTCTCGGGCTGTTCCTCATGTATTCCCTCATACGATTCAATTATTTCAGATATTGAAGAATAACCAGGAATTTGGGTATTTAGCAGACCTTTATCATCTTGTCCCATATAACTAAGATAAATTTCGTACTCTTCTGGATATTGATAATGGTACTTATTCATTTGAGTTAATTGTTTTAATATCACTATATCCTCTTTTTTGGCTGCTTCTATTTCATTTATCCAATTCCTATCAAATTTTGAAATATATTTTGATAAACGTTCGTAAAGATCTGTATAATCGCCCATTGATGGGATATGACTGTTATTTATGGATAGCGGCATAGGTCATAGGCTCCTTTGTGCTTTGAGGTGATCGATCACTATAATGCTTCATATTCTATCTCTTCTGGTTTTCTAAATAAACAAAGAGTATCTAATGCCTCGTAAATATCATCTCCAAATTTAAACAACGAATACCCATTTTTCCCGAAAACTTTTCCAGGATTTTGAGATAAACATTATCAAATTCCCTCGGTATGCCTCTCCAATTATAACAAGCGGCTCTTTTACTCGTGCTTCAAATTCTTCAAAATCTTCTTTTTCATAGTAATCTCCAATAACTTCTTCTGGGTTAAAATAAAAATTTTCAAAACTCCCATCCGGGTGCTTGAATTTGTATTCTACTCCACCATATTGACTTAATGCATCAATCACTGGATTGAAAACTTGATAGCCCATCGCCTCTAAAAAATTTACTATTTCGGTTAATTCAACTTTATTATTTGGATTCCATCCTGCTTGCAAAAGGATATCTCTTGTTTCATTTGACAATTTCTGCATAAGCATCCTCTTTAGTTATTTAAAAGTTTTATTCACAAAAATCATTAAACTTTTCTAAGCTCCATATTAAACAATTGATAGAATAATAAAAATAATTTTATACTTGACGGATTGTAAAATGAAGTGCACCACGTCGAATGAAATATAAAAAGGCTCATGGCCGGATTCGTGTAGAATGAAGTTACCACACCACCTTCTACAAGGAGAATCCGCCATGAGCTGCACTCATTTTAGCATAATCGAACGCAGCAAACTAGAACTCTTGCATAGTCAGGGAGCCGAAATCCGAGCGATTGGCCGGGTGCTGGGTCGGTCAACGGGTGCTGTCAGCCGAGAACTCAAACGTAATGGATCGTCTGGGCGGTACGACGCGCAAGAAGCTCAGCAGGCCTATGTTTACTTTGCCGATCCATATTCTTCCTGGCAGCGAGGTTCCAAAGAGAATGCGAACGGATGGCTTCGAGAGTTTTTTCCCAAAGGCCATGATTTTGCCAAAGTGTCCGACGCTGAGCTTCAGCACGCGCTTCACCTGATTAACAACCGGCCTCGCAAATGTTTAGGCTAGAAGTCGACACACGCATCGCTTCAAAACGAACTGTTGCATTTGGATTGACAATTCGTCATTTAATATCTTGCCAGAGTACATCTGCTGATTTTGAATTTTGAGACCATGCCAGATCTTTTGCTTTTCAAAATCTTTAATTATTAAGATATTTAAATCACTCTTTTTCTCATCACTAAATAGAAGACTGTTACTTATAAAATCAATCACTTCTTACACTAAAATGGTGTTTTCTCCATACTTCATTTATCCATCTTTCCCTTAATTCTTCTGTTGCTCCTCCACCTCTATCCCAGATTCCCATCCTATCTTCCATCGGTCTCCTTAACAATCGTTTCAGTTGTCTTTGAGCAGGAGTCTTAGATTTATACAGAGGAAGTCCTTGCTCAGTTGCTTTTTGCAGCGAATGGTACCAAAAAAAATAACCGAGCAACAACTTTGAGTCGCTCCCCGGTTATTATTTGGTGTGGTTTAATAAATAACTTCAAACGTTTTTCTGATTTTTTCAAACATTCCTAAATCAAACTTTGCATTTTCTAGATTTGCTCCCTGCCAATCCACATTGTCTAAAATTGCGTTTGTAAAATCAGCATCTTTAAAATTACCATCTCTCATAATAGTATTTGTCAAATTACCATATGAAAAGCTTGCTTTTTTTGCGTTTATATTTGCCAAGTTCGCATTTTGTAATGAAGAAAAGTTTAAAGAAGTACCTATTAATTCTCCATTTTTAAAATTTGCACCTTCAAAATTGCAATCCAGAAAAGAAGTATTCACAAAAATCGAGGCTTCAAAATTAGACATTACAGCAGACATTCCATCTGCCATTATTCCAGAAAAACCGGTATAAGAAAAATCGGCTTCATTTAAATTCAACCTCTTAATAACTTGGTTTTCAATTTTAAACTCGCTTATATAAGATAATATTTTTTCTGTAAGAAGGTTCCATCACTATACCTCTAAATTAGATTTTATATAATTCTCCCAAATTTTATTAGCTTGAAAAGAAATACTTCTACGATTTTTTTGATTAAACTTAGGTACAGCAAATAATTCATTTTTTTCGAAAGAATTCATTGCTTTTTCCCATTTTTGAAGTAAATCATCCTTACTCACTTCCCAGGATTTTTCTGCAACATCAATACAAATTCCACCCCATTTTAATTTAGTAACTATTGCTGGCGTATTCTTTAGAATTTCTTGATCAATAAGAGTAAGAATATCAGATCCAAAATAGGTTCTTGTTGACAAGCCAAGTGGCCCACTAACTCCTAGATTTACTGGTGCTGGCTGTGAACAAAAATTCATCCATCGCTGCAACTTCTCTGTTTCTGTCTCCCAAGGGATAACAGAGGGCCAAAATATATGAGCTATACCATAACGTGGTTTGAGAATTTCGGCACATTGATCAGAAAATTTAAAAAAAGAGTGCCAGTATTCAGTAGCCATTTTTTTAAAATCAAATTCAAAGAAAGATCGGAAAGATAAATCCAGATTGAAACGTCCTGAGTATTCTATACGAGATTGATTACGATATAAATATAATTCTGAAATTCCAATGTCTTTTGCAGATATTATATTCAAAATATCATTGCGATTATAATCTAATCGCACCAACTCATTATTTCCCCAATGTGTTGGAATAAATTTTTCATCCTGTTCAAATATATCTAAAAGCTTGTTAAGTAAATCAATTTCCCTCAACTTTACAGAAGGAAACATTGCGATTGTAAATAAATTAGGGGACTGTACTAAACTCAAAACATAACCTCCTTCAATAACTAATCAAGCTCATCCCAATATCCTTTACCTGTTTCTTTATTAATAATTCATTTATGATTTATTTTCTCACTACCAGGTTCAGTATAATAAATCTCACTATCCGATGCTAAAGGACCACTAGGTCTTGGATTTGGGGATCACCATATAAATTTGGTTTCGGCCTGCACACCTACCGCAATACTACCGGCAGCTGCAGCCCCTACAATTACCGGTCCTGCTCCCAGCGTCGCTACGGTAAATGCGGCCAGCGCAGCCACGCCCACAACAATCGCCAGTCCACCCAGCACGTTGCGACCGAGCTTGCCCCAATCAAACGGCTTGGGCGGATCAGGCGGAGGTGGTGGCGTTCCTTTTTGCGGTTCATCCTGATAAGCAGCATAAGCTGTCCGGTCGCTTCCGTCGGCCCAGACGTTTTCTCCGAGCAGATGGTATTCGCCTTCTACCGAGATGCCTGATGTGCCGCCTGTTTTGTAGGCCATGATCTGCTCGCCGGCCTGGATGATCACTTTCTTTTTGCTAAATAGGACGATATCTTCTTTGCCGGTCATCGTCAATTTCTTGGAACTACGGACCATGACGCCTACGCCATCTTCGAGGCTGATCGCCATGGTACCTGCCGGATTGCCATAGATATGCACATAATCTAGGGCTACCAAGATACTGAAGAATCACTTTTCTATCAATCAATATGAGTTCCAGTTAATTACTACATTCTTCTTGTTTTTATCAACTTAAGCTTTATATTATTCTTCCAAATATGCTTATTCACTTTAAATTTTCAAATAAAAAAGCTCATTCAAACTAAGTCGAAAAGAACTTCAAAATTTATTAAGTGTTTAATTTATCTAGTTCTAGTTTACTGTTATATATTTTTTTGAAAGTTCCTTAAGCATGTTAGACAATTCTGCAAAAGTTGCACACTTATCCTAGTGTAATCTTTTATGTTACTAAAATCGCTTTGAAGTAAGAACTTTTAAAATCAAGCTTTAATTTTTTTAAGTACTGGAGCTATTCAAGGCTATTTATAATACATTTTTCACAAAATAAACTTATATCAAGGATTAAAAAATCGTAACATATTTAGAAGGTGTCTAAAACTCATTATTGAGTTTTTAGACACCTCCTAGGTTAAAAATTAATATTAATTTTATTTTCTATGATTGTTCTAAAATTAGATGGGTTTCGCATCATATTATTCCCATATGCACTTACAGCATCTTCATCTGCCATCATACTCGCATAATTATCTCTGAACTCTTTTTGTATGGGAGCTTTTAAATGATCATAATATCTTTTGGCTGCTTCTTCTGCTAATTCGCGCGAACCTTCATTCAAGACAAAATCAATATCAACAATGTAACCCAACAATGGATAAAAGCCCTCTGTTACAACTTTTTTCACAAATTCATCCAGGTTATTAATACAATCATCTGCAATCGGCATGCAAGTCTCATCCAGCCACTTCTTACATTCATAAAGAGCCGAATTCTGTTGTTGTTCGTTAGCTATATTCTAATACGATTGACCTTTAGGTATATTACACTGGCGAGTATCAAGGTGAAATACTTTTCTTTTTGAACTGGAATTGATGATCGCAAATTCGCTATAAAATGCTACATTTTTATCCGATATATTATTCCAACTAGTATAAAAAAACACTTTATAGGTATACTTTTTATCTTTTTTAGTCATCCAATGACTTGATTTAGAGTATTTCCAAACGCGCTCTGAATAATTGCTTGCTATCAAGCTACATACCTTATTAAATACTTCGTTTGCTTTTATATTGCCACCTTCATTCTAAGCTTTATTAAGATTCATGAATTCTAAATTCTATTATCTTTCAAATCCTTCATTAGGAATAAAAATTATAAGTTTTCCTTCAGGATATTGTCCTTCCCAACCACATGCCCATCCACCTGCTTGATAAATTTCAAAGATATATTCATAAAAGCTTTCTTTCTGTCCATTTACTAAACGATTCAAGGCACATTTATACAGATCTGACTGCACTTCTTCATTGATATCCCAGAATTCCATAGGAAAAAATTCTTCATTATAATTCTCTTCGCTCAAAAATATATCGTATAATTCGTCTTCCATCATCTTCAGATCTTCGTTGCGAGATATGATATTTAATATTTTAGCACTTTCATTTGATTTAATATCTTGCCAGAGTACGTCTACTGATTCTGAATTTTGAGACCATGCCAGATCTTTCGCTTTTTCAAAGTCCTTAATTATCAAACTACTTAAATTGCTTTTTTTCTCATTGCCAAATAAAAGATTATTACTTATAAAATCAATAACCTCTTGCACTAAAATGGTGTTTTCTCCATACTTCATTTATTTATCCACCTTTCCCATAATTCTTCTGTGGCTCCTCCGCCTCTATCCCATATTTCCATCCTATCTTCTATTGGTTTCTTCAGTAAACGTTTTAGTTGTCTTTGATTAGGAATCTTAGATTTGTACAAAGGAAGCCCTTGCTCAACTGCTTTTTTCAATTTCTGTTGTAATTCATAAACTTGCTTTTCAAGCACTTCAACACTAGCATTAATATCCATTTTATCAAGTTGTTTTTTTACTACCCTATTGTAGATACTATGGTATCCAGCGTGTCTACTCATAGGACTTATTTTCGAAGAAGGAATTGGTAAAAATATGCCGTTAGAAGCATGATTGATCTCCATTCCGATTTTCTCTATTATAGGATGGTTGTATAATTCACCTGGGATAATATGCTGGGCTTGATAATCAATCCAACTATCTGATCTCTTTAATCCCATAGTTTCCAATAAGTTTTTACCTAATTTCGTTGAATCACTAACTTCGATTTCACCTGGAGTACCTGGAATTAGTCTCTGTTTTTCCCTTACAGAAAGATTAGTTCCTTGGCCTTGCTCCATAACTTTAAGATAGTTTTTTTGTACTTCTGTTTTTGGTATTTCTGTATTTTTTATATTAGCAGATTCATTTAATCTTATAGGTACACCCTCAGCAGTCATCATCTGAGGACTCATCATATTATCTAATCCGCTTTTTATCTTCTGACCCAGCTTACTCCCTGTTTCACTAAGTTTATTCAATGAACTTTGGAAAGCTTCAACGGAAGCCTTGGCTCCATTTTTAATAAAAGCAGGAGTCTTTTTAGCTCCAGTAATTATGGCATTTCCTATCGCCTTGTCTGCTTTGGAGTTAACAACGCCCACAGTCGCCACACCGAGTCCTGCGCTCATCCCAACCGACTTCCAGTCAATTTCGGAGAATTTCTTCCCTTGCATCATCTGACTGGCAATATCGGATATGGCATTTTCTGCACCACCCAGTGCCATTTTACCGGCGATCGATCCTCCAACTCCCAATGGACCAAATACTGCTCCAGTCACGGCTCCAATCAGCGACTCCCGCAGTGCGGTTGTCGCATATTCCCCGAAGTCGCTCACTTCCCCCCGAGCAATATCCGATGCAGCCTGTACACCTACCGCAATACCGCCAGCTGCTGCTGCTCCTACCGCTACAGCCCCTACAATCAAAGGTCCTGCTCCCAGCGTCGCTACGGTAAATGCTGCCAGCGCAGCCACACCAACCACAATCGCCAGTCCACCCAGCACGTTGCGACCGAGCTTGCCCCAATCAAACGGCTTGGGTGGATCAGGTGGCGGTGTTCCTTTTTGCGGTTCGTCCTGATAAGCGGCATAGGCTCTCCGGTCGCTACCATCCGCCCATACCTTTTCACCGAGCAGATGATATTCGCCTTCTACCGCGATCCCCGATGTGTCACCTGTTTTGTAGGCCATGATCTGCTCGCCGGCCTGGATGATCACTTTCTTTTTGCTAAATAGGACGATATCTTCTTTGCCGGTAATCGTTTACTTTGGGGAAGGCATATCTTGGCATCTGAGCTGTCTTTCGGAGTGATCGTTAGAATAAACGGCCAAAGCGTGCTAGCTATGTATATGAGCATGATTCTCGCTCATATGATTCTACTCTTTCTTAATGTCAGTATCATTTTATGCCAACAATAGACTATCCATTACTTATTTATTGAATCTTTCCAACTTTTCACCTTTAAATCTTCTACTACAAATCGATCTTCAGTTAATTCAATCAGTGTCTCAACTCGAATAAAATGTAAGTTAAGTTCAGGATACGTACAAATCAGCTTTTGGAAATGAAGCTGGATATCTCGATGTCGATAATCCAAACTTTTCAGCAGATGCTTGAAATAAATACTTCCACCTTGCTTTTTTAAACGGGAATACGGATATGTTCCCCAGCAAGAAGTCTTTGATTCAACAATCGTAAGTCGTGGAGCTGGATCGGTGGCCAAGAAAGCAGCATCTATTCCACCTCTTCCAGCTCGGAACAGGTGGGAGACATCTTCGCCCAGATTATTCTTTTGTGCAATAATGCCAATCAGTTCTTCTCCAAAACTTCCTTGCTCTTGAGTAAAATCTCTGACATTCAATACATTCTCTCCTTTCTTACCTAGTAGAGCAGCAACTTAAATGAAGAACATGTGCCATATCATTTAAAGACCTCTTTGCCTAATCAGAAGCACAGACAAGAAGAAGCAGACCAAGAATAATCAAACTTAGTTGGCCTGCTTTCCTTTCCTATGTGCATAATCCTGCTCACTGCATTTCATATACTCCTAGTTAAAACGTATATTAGAGATAATATTTGATATAACGTTCCTGTTCAGGCATATTCTCATCATCCAGTGTTTCCACTTGCAGCAGTTGTTCTTTGTATTCCAGTTTGCTAAGAAATAATGCATAGAAATCGCCAGTTGTTGGATAAAAAAACAATCCATAACCCGCAGGAGCAATTCTCTGGTTAACGACTTTCACTTTATCCTGAACAAACGCATAGTCCATCATTTCGTCCAGCTCTTCCATAACATCTTCCGAAGCCAGCTCGATCCCTCGTTCAAATTCGTAGTCCAGCATATAATTTACGATTTCCCGGCCTTCTTCTCCACGATAATCCAGATATAATATTTTTTTGGTGGCGAATCCATAATCCAGTATATACTGATACAGGTCGTTTGGATCTTCTTCGAGAATAGCTTTCACATCTTCGGGGTGATCAAAGATGAAAGGTAAAATAGCTTCCAGCGACATACTGATTATTTCCTTTCGTATCGGGTTTTATTGTTCAAAAAGTGGACCGTGCTGATTAGGAATATACTCCGAATAATTTTTTCGATAGAAATCATCAATCATGCGCAGCATAGGGTCCCACTCAGGATATGGCTCGGGATCTTCAAATTGCATTTTGGCTTCAGCCGTATTCATCAGGAAATCTTCGAAAGAGTTGGGAACAGGCAGGTTTAGTTTTTTTCTGACATGGAGCAAGAATAGAATTTCATAAGGGTAAAAGGCATATACATAATCGCCGAATTCGATAGAATTTCCTAATTCAGATGCCAATGCCATGTGATAATCAGATAATTTCGAAATCAAAACTGAAATTTCTTCAACACTATTTGTATTCCAATTTGCAAGCATTTCATCATAAATATTAAGATCAATTGGAATAAACTCTACCTCTTGGCCTGCTTTTAAAAGCTTTTCTTTTATCACTTGATGAATATCTTTATTGCATCCCATTATATTTTCATTTCGATATTGTAGATATAAATTTAATAAATACCAACTATGCTTATAATGACTATTAACATCCAGTAAATGTTTACCTAAGTTTTTTTTGATAAAAGTTAATAATATTTTTTCTTCTGTTTCCCAACCAAACATCACAAAATGGATTAATGCTGTAATGACTTCTTTAAAATTATACTGTACATGCATATCAGGATAACGAGTTTCATAGATTTCTTGAGCTATACATTCATAAAATATTGTCATTTGCATATTTTTAAAAGAATTGGTGTTATATTCTTCTTGGATTAAAATATTAGCTTTCCACAAAGACATATTATAATCAAAAATGCTATCTAGGCTATTTAGCAAAATATGATCTTTTTCTGTGTCATTTGTTTCAATAATATTTTTAATTTTATTTTCTCTTCGAAGATATCTTTTTTGTTCATATTCCGGTGTAATTCCTTCACTGAAGTTTTTTTTATATTTTTTATATGCTAAACTTAGCTTTTTTTCATTTATCATATGCATACTCCTCACTTTATTCTTCAATTCCTTTATTCCAATCTTTTACTTTTAATTCGTCTATACCAAATCCAACTTTAGTTTTACTAATATCTACTTCCACTCTTATATAATCAAATATCAATCCTGGATTATCATCTTTTAAATCATCATATTTTTCTTTAAAATCAGCGTATCTTGTTTCTTTGCTCTTAAGCATATCTTCAAAATAATTTTTCCCTCCTAGCTTCTGTTGGCTAGAATAGCCAAAGTTAGCATATTCGGATGTTTTCGCCTCAATCATTGTTAACTTAGGAGGCGGTCCTTTTGACAAGAATGTCCCATCAATACCATTTCTTCCAACCTGGAATAGATCGGATATATCATCTCCCAGTTGATTCTTTTCAGCAATGATCTTAGCCACTTCCTCGCCAAAGTCACCTTTATCATGATGATAATACTTGGAATTATCAATTTTACGCTCATATGCTTTGGCATCGGTAAGATCAAAATGCTGACTAATATCATCAGGAGTATCCAATCGATTGGTTAATTTACTTTTTTCTCGATTTAATTTTTTATAAGCTTCTTCATTTGCTTTCTTATCCAGTTTAGACATTTGTTCGCTGAGTTCGTCGATTCGTGCTTTAATTTCTGCTTGACTGGCTTCAGGACCAAGTTTTCCTGATTTGGAGTTAAAAGTAAATAAAGGAGTATTTCCTTCTTTTGAAATCGACATGGAATAACTTGGGAATCCTACGTCCGGTCCACCAGCCATTTGCAATTGAGGAGCTCGTTTAATTTCAAATTCGTAATTCTTACGATTCGCGTAAGTACTAAGATTCTCGATTTTAGTACCCAGCTTACTACCGGTAGATTTTAGTTTACTGATCGAACGAGAAGCTGCTTCGCCTGCTTTGGTTGCTCCATTTTTGATCCATTGGCTCGTGCCTGCAAGTCCATCGGCAACTTTACTTCCGGCTCCTTTGACTCCGTTCGCTACCTTGCTTCCTCCGCTTTTGAGTCCTTTACTTACAGCACCCAATACCTTAGCATCCAGCAAACCGGCAGTCAGGAAGCCAATCTGTCCGGACAGAGCCACCTGATTCCAGTCAATCTTTTTCCCTTGCAGCAGCTGACTGGCGATATCCTCTGCTGAAGCAATGACTCCTCCTGCTCCCATACGTCCAAGCAGCGTAGCTGCCGGCGCCAGCGGCCCAAAGATTGCTCCCGATACTGCTCCAATAAACGACTCCCGCAAGGCGGTCGTCGCATACTCCCCGAAGTCGCTCACTTCCCCCCGGGCAATATCCGATACGGCTTGCGCTCCAACAGCTGCTGTACCGGCAATAGCTGCTCCTGCTGCAACCGCTCCTACAATTACCGGTCCTGCTCCCAGCGTCGCTACGGTAAATGCGGCCAGCGCAGCCACGCCCACAACAATCGCCAGTCCACCCAGCACGTTACGACCGAGCTTGCCCCAGTCAAACGGCTTTGGTGGATCGGGTGGCGGTGGTGGTGTTCCTTTTTGCGGTTCATCCTGATAGGCGGCATAAGCTGTCCGGTCGCTTCCGTCGGCCCAGACGTTTTCTCCGAGCAGATGGTATTCGCCTTCTACCGAGATGCCGGATGTGCCGCCTGTTTTGTAGGCCATAATCTGTTCGCCGGCCTGGATGATTACTTTCTTTTTGCTGAACAGAACGATGTCTTCTTTGCCGGTAATCGTCAATTTCTTGGGACTGCGGATCGTGACGCCTACGCCGTCTTCCAGGCTGATCGCCATGGTACCTGCCGGATTGCCATGGATATGCACATGATCCGGCGCCATTTTCAGTTCACTGCCGTGCTCACTGCCATAATAGCGGATATTCGGATCACTCGTCTTGGGCGCACTCGCTCCATTGGTACGTACCGAGCCAATGATCTGTGCGCGGGTTCCCGTACCATCCGGGTGATACAGAGTGGCTTTGGTACCGACCTGCGGCATGCTGTACATCGGGCTGCCTGTCGGCGGCGCAAATGGATACCAGTGTGGATCGGCTTTGCCGTCGTCTTTATCGACATCCAGCTTGAGCTTCACTTCTTCGCCGCGTACCGCGAGTACGGTTCCTTCCAGCGATACACCGATCGCTTTGGGATTGGTGATGAGCAGGCTGCGGACACCGGGCTCACGGGACAGTACATAGTTGAACAGCAGCTGTCCTTTTTCCATAACGGCATGTACTTCGCGTACAACTAACTTTTTATCCCGGAAAGTGACCCGGTCTCCGATCTCAAACGGCTCGATATGCTGCAGTTCATAGCGGAAGAAATCCGTATCATGCAATCCGGCCGCTGAACCTCCGGCCTGCTGATAGGCTTTGAGGTCTTTACGTGCCGTATAGGGAACATTATCCGGTACATGCACCTGCTTGCCTTCCGGCAGTCCAAAATGCAGTCTCGGCTTTACGGATTTTAGCATATCACAGACGATGACGGTCTGTAACCGGCTCGCCAGTCGTTTGGTTAGCGCCCAGTCGGTCTCTTCATACTGCAGAATCGCTTCGCCGACCTGCTGATCGCCTCCGGTATGGAAAGCCACGGAGCTGCCGGGATAATCGGTGTTGATCTTGCCGATTAATTCCTCATACGTCTGCGTCTGCTCCGGGAAAGTACGCTTGCGCTTCTGAATATCCCAGAGGGAAGAAGCACTAATACCTTCAATAATAATCTCATGCCGGTTATTCTGGCGAATCGCCTCGACTTTGTTAACCAGACCGCGGAACAGCGGCTGCTCCGCCCCATATGAACCATATGTAACCTCGATCTCATCCTGTACGGAAGCGGCGAGCGGCATTTGCATCTGAATATCTTCATCCATCCAGCCGGTCAGCTGCAGCCTGGCATGCTCTCCCGGCTTCCACTGAATCTCCAGCCCGTGAATATGCTGAAGCGGGTACGGACATTTTACTTTGAGCTGGTCATAGCCAATGACCTCCGGACTGCCCAGCCCAAGTGCATCCATGATCGTCTCTATCATTTCGGCCCCTCTCATCATTCCTGTCCACTCGTTTCGAATGTAATATTTCCCTTATACAGACACACATGGCAGGACGATGTGGTCAGTGCAGGCTTGCCTTCGACCCGTGTCTTTTCCTTGGTCATCATCCATGGCTGGCACAGCTGCGGCAGGCATGGCTTGCCCTGTACCTGACCACCGCCCTCGACAACGAGATACACCGTCTCCGAGCTTGGGTTAAGTGAGCTGCTGCATACGCCAAAGCTCGGTACGTTGTCGGGCTTATAATCGTCTTCATTCATCATCGGCTGGGTTTTGACAAAAGATCCGTGACTGACCGGCAGGTTGATTTTGCGAGGATGTGATCCACAGCTGCAGCGCATGGAAGCACCGCGTACAACGTAGTATTCATCTGCCACGTAAGTTCCCTCCTTTATGGCAACGTTTTTTCAGTATGTAGACCCCAATGTTCATCAATTAGTCATCGTCGATATCCCAACAGGAAGACGCTCCAATCGAATCCCGGTCATATCCCGGCGCAGCATACTTTCAGCTGCATCAAGACGGACCACAATTTCAGGGCGGGTGCTGCCTGCAATCCGGAAGATTTTTCGCTGCTGGAGTTTTGCGGCGTCCAGTACAATATGCTTGAGCAGACGACGATCCTGATTCCACTGACTATCCGGATGCAGCACATCTGCTGTAACCGGAAAAGGAATATAATATGGAACCTGCAGCCGTCGCTCTCTGTCCATCAATACGACGATTCGAAAAACCATCGCTGGCTCATACATCGCCCACAGCTTCATCATTCGCTCGGATAGCAGTGGAACCGCTTCCTCCATATAATCGAGAAACTCGCTCTCCTCTTCGGAGCGAATATATAACGCTAATGGCTGAGCAATATCATCCGGCTGTAGCTGCGGCAGCTTCCATACCGGAATCTGCTGGGTAATCGGCTCAAGCCGCGGAATATCCGTATAACGCATATCCTGCTTCAGGAGAAAGTAGTCCATCGCTCATTCTGCTCCTCTCCCTGTACACCAGCGTTTACCGCATCGTTCACATTGTCTTCCAGCTGGCAGAGCAGTTCGCTCTCATCGCGGAATTCACCGGCATAGATGGCACAGCCGGGAGCCTTTTTCAGTTCATTCCAATCAGGATGCTCTACCCAGACAGGCATCATCGACTTGATAAATTCAACCGTGAGCGTATGATACTTTATCGCTTCAATCTGCTGAATCTTCTCGATATCCATTACCGTAATCCGCCTGCCATATGGGCGGCGCAGTTCATCCAGCTGACGCATCCGGTCAAACAGCGGCTGGAATGTAAAATCAGCATTCCAATGCACTGCAGCATCGACCGGATCGAGAAACCAGCGTTCGTCATAACAGTCGATCCGGTAGGTCGCTTCGTTGTTCATAATGCCGGTACGCAGCAGAGAGATGTACATATACCGGATCGGCCCTTTCTGTCCGGCAGACTGCAGCTTCGCGGCGATGCGGCAGGCTTCCCGAAGGGAGTCTATCAGACTGCGCTCAATGATCTCCTGCTGCTCTGCAAAGCGCTGTTCAATCAAAGGCAGATCGCCCAGCCAGCCTTCCAGCACATGCTGCTGCAAAAATTCATCCAGCGCACTGTCGCGGTCCGGCATCTTCATTCGATATTCACCTTGCCTCCACTCAGCTTCACATCATCCTTGATATTAACGGTCGCGCCAGCCTGGATGAAATCGACGCCTTCCTGGCCTTCGATCGTAATTTTGGTTTTGCCGGTAATCTCGATATCTTCGTCCGCAGTCATAATAATTTTTTTGTTGCTGTTAATCTCGATACCGCCTTCATCGGTCAGACGGATCAGCAGCTGTCCACTCGCCATAATCTCTACCGCTCCCGGTTTGAATATGACCTGCTTGCCGTATTTGGTGCTGATGCTTTTGATCGCCGGATCACTGCGCTTCACCGGGTCCGATGATTTGAGATCGACAGAGCTTGCGACAAAGGCATTTTTCTCACGTTCATCCGGGAAATAAAGACGAATCTGGTCGCCCGCTTCCGGCATGGCATACCAGCCGCTGCCATCCGGGGAGGAATAGACAGTGGAGTACGCGAACCATTTGGCGCCGCTCTCGTCGGATCCCTGGTCGATATCCAGCTTGATCTTCACCTGGTCCTTCATAATCTCCGTCACTTTGCCAAACAGGGAGGCCCCGGACAGTTCAAATGCCCAGATCGTGCGCAGGCGGAAGCTTGGACGATCGCGCAAAATATAGCGTCCGATAAGCAGTTCGCCTTCGGTGGCGATTTCAGCGGAAGCGATATACAATGTCTTGTCCTGGAAACGGACCGGACTACCCAGTTCCAATAACTCATAGCTGCTAACCTCATAGCTGATACTGGATTCTTCCCGGTCATCGGGAAGCCCATTGTTCGCCTTAAGCTTGTGCTCCATCAGGTCTTTTTTGACTGTATAGTTATGTTCGTTCAGCAGAATCGGAGAATCCCCTTCCGGTACGCCGACCATCAGTTTCAGTCCGGCCTGTGTAGACATCGGAATAAGCGGCGCATTCAGCCTGGAAGCAAGCCGCTTAGCAAATACCCAATCGGTCTCGTTATACTGTACAAATAACTCCTCCAGATATTGGCCATGTGAAGCTTCATCCCGGATCTCCGCTTTGGCATAACTGCTGCCCAGATGATTAAACAAATCACGATATGTATCTTCAATTTTTTGGAAAGAACGCTGCTTTTTCTTGATATCCATCAGGAACGTCATGCTCTGCGCTTCAATATGCAGCTCACGCACATCATTGATCGCCTTGACCGAGATATCGGTGACGACGCCCTGGAACAAACGGACTTCCTCGTACAGATTGCTAATGAATACATCAATCCGTTCATCTTCGTCGGCACGTTCAACGTACTGGTCCATCAGTTCTTCTGGCACGATGCCTCGCAGGGAGAAGGTCACATGTTCATTCAGCTGCTTGACGATGCGCAGCTCCAGTACCCGTTCGAACTGGTAAGGCTCAATACGGATATCAGCCTTGGTGAAAATGGTCGGCAGTAATGGCCTGCCTCCCAACAAATCAGGCAAGGATTGGGAATGGGTGGATGCAAAGGTCATCAGACTTATTCTCCTTTCAGGGAATCGGTATGAATAGTATGAATCATCTGCATAACAAGACTGCGCCACTCCTGGTAGCTTTTATACGAACAGGTGAATCCGCCGATAACCGTCTCTCCACCCAGCTCCAGGAAAAATTGCAGCCGGTAGGCAGGCTGGTCGAGTGCAGGACTTTTAAAATCAAAATAGCCGATTGTCTTGCCATTGATGCTCTCGGTCTTCTCTTCATAAAATACATTCGTCGGCTGCATATTTTTAATCATTTGCTTCATGCCGGCGGTCAGCTCCTGTACCCAGTCATCCTGAAGCGGCTGATCTACATGCTGGAGCGTAATATCCACTTCTCCTCTGGCATTGGTCAAAATAACAGCCGGACGATCTTCATACGGATACTTGACCCGCTGCATTTCCCTGGACATGGGGACAAAACTGGAAGGGATATGCAGATACAGCTGATCGTCAAAAAAGGATCTCTGCTCAAAAGTATATTCCTGACCTTCCGCTTCGACCGGTCCTGCCAGAATATCGGTATTTTGCTGTGCCTGCTCCACCTGATTGAGCAGAGCAAGAATCTTCTCATCATCGTATTTCATCATGTTCCCCCTTTATTTAAATGACTGACGGGTAAGTCTAATTAACCAGTCGGAAATGCCTAGTATATTACGCGTTTATGCAAGAATTGGTATTCCGTTTTACTGTGACAGTCAGCAAACACCTTAACGGAACGCTACAGCCGTGATAGCTGCTGTCATACCTTATATTCGCGATATTTATGTACTCTCTCTGCGATAAAGCCCCTAATTCTAAAAGCTTCAATGCCCAGATAAATGAAAAATGTTATCCGTTTATCACAATCCGGATTAGATTCCAGTAATTCTATACAAATTAACCATGGAATTCATCTCTATTTTACCATGTATTAGGATAAACCGCAGTCCGCACCCGGTCCTATATTTTTATTCATCTATATGAATATGTTCGAAAATTTGCGCAAAAATACCAGCAATATTGCGGGCGTCGTCAATAGCCCGATGAGGCGTTCCGACGAGCGGCAGATTCAGTATCTGCCGGGCACGCTGCATGCCTACACCTTTTTTCCGGCCGATCATGCGCCCATGCTGGTGCTTGATGCTGATATGCCGATGCAGCCAGTCGGTCGGCAGCTGATGCAGCCGGCAGGCCTTTTCTAATTGTCGTTGGTCGTAGAATACCTACGAAAGATAAACATTTTCCTCTTCCACGCTCTCAAATTTGGTTTTGTTCCATCGCCCGCGTTCATCGGTAAATCCTTCCTCGTTCTTACTTTTTCGATCCACTTTCCAATCTGGGTTTTGTTTAAGATGCCTAGCTTCTCCATAATCTTGGAATAGCTCCAGCCTTCTTCCGTTCCCAGTCTAACCGCTTTCCGCTTGGTTTCTTCGCTGTATCGGTTAAATGTCTGTCCTTTTTGGCCATGAAAAATCCCCTCCGGTCTCCAGTGTTGATCTCATTGTAGCATGAGGTCTTTTTTCACTGTCTACCTTGAGGGGATAATACCACACCTCGACAAATAATTAAGTGTTTTAGTCATTATGATAGTTAATCATTTTTTGATTGCATTATACTTAACTTGCTCACATTATTCTAACAAAAATCAATTCTCTTTATTCATCTTCTGCTTTAAATATTCAGCAATTTCTAGTTGCCCTCTTTCTATAGCAAAAGCATATGCGTCCATATTTTTCATAATTTCTCCTGAATACTTTTTAAATATATCTATATTATTTTCTACCAATAATTTAACAATATCTAAATTCCCACCATATACGGCTGCAAATAAAGGGTTTCTATCTGGCTCGCTAATATCAATCTCTATATTCTTACTAATTAGATATTTAGCAATATCTAATTGTCCTTTTGTAGCAGCTCTTTCAAGAGCATTTGTAGAAAAAGTTCCCCCTTGTGCATTAATATCTATTCCTAGCTTAATAAGGTATTCTACTATATCTAAATGCCCGTGTGCTACTGCCACATGTAACCAAGTGCCAAAAGGTGTCATCCAATTTAGCATTTCTGGATCTTTCTCGATTAAGTTTTTAAAAGTATCTAATTGTCCCTTTTTTATGGAATTTCTAATATCTTTTGCAACTTGATTCTTATCCATACTAAACACTCCCTTAATCACTATTTTCTAGAAGCAGCCTGTTTTCCAAGATCTTCTAATATTTCAATAATATATTCTACATCTGCTCCTGCCGCATCGACTGCCTTCAACTGCTTTATGACATTTTCTAAAGCTTCAATACTATGTGGCCCAGCAATTCTATTTGGGGCCCAAACAAGATTTTCCGGTCCGATTATTGGATCAATTCCATATTTTCCAAGTATCTCTTGGCCTTCTCGCACTAATTCTTTTTGTTTCTGACCGAGACCTACTTTAAATAAAATATGGTGAGCATGAGGATTTTTCATATCAGTAGGGGGAGCCCCTAGTAATCCTCTAAGATACTTACCAAAGTCAATTTTAATTAATGCATTATTATATTCTTCAATAATACCCAAATCAGACATTTTCTTTCTAATCTTGGACAATTCATCCACACTGAAAACATGATTTTGAATAGCATTTTTCAACTTTTTCATCTCAGTATTATTAACAATTCCATTTACAACTATACTGTTAAGGTAATCATCTACAATATCATTCTGTTTCTCAATCGTTTCTTTGTCTTTATCTTTATTTTTTTCTTCTATTGGATGCTTAGATTTCTCAGTCGCATGTGTCTTAGAAGTACTTTCTTGATTATCTACTACCTTGCTATCATGATGCATAACAGCAGGTCCATTACCCGAATATAATCCATCTATCAAATCCTGCTTCTGTCGCAGCCGATCCGGTGTATCCTCCGGGATATGCGAATGCATCCGTACCATGCCATGATGATCCAGTCCACCAACGCCTGCTGTAGCCAGCCTATTCTGATTCATCCGGGCGCTGAGGTTCTCCATCATCGCACCAAGCCGCTCGATAGGAACCATAAATGGCATAGCTCCTGGCTTCGCTCCTCCCTGTCCAACTGCTGGACCCGGTCTGGAGTTTGGCAGCTCGCCACCTCCGGCAGCACGGGCAGCGGCTTCTGCTCCTTCTTCCACCGCTTCCTTTGCTCCGGCTTTGGCCATGCCTTTGCCAATCTTACTGACTTTGGTGATCAGTCAGTATAACAAAAAAAGGATGATCATAGTTTTCATTTCCATGATTAACCTTTTTAAGGTGATAAAACGATGATGTTTAGATACTAAAGCTGGAACCCCTGCTAAACGTATACCTAAAATAAAGAAATTTTTAAAACGAAGTATATAGGTCATATCTAATCGAATTCAGCCATTCGACTCATTTGGCATTATATGCTCTAAACAACAAAAGAACAAAAAAATAATCAATTTTTTATGACTATAAGTGATATAATTTATATTGAATAGATTTTTAATACAAGTTATCAAAAAAATCATTGAAACTACTTTTCAAGAAAAACATATTGTCCATTTCTTCCTCTGATTCTATATTATGTATCCAAAAATAAACTTCTCCAAAATATCTCTCGCTAATTCCAATACAAATCTCATTTCCTCCTGGATCATTAGCAATCGATATAAATCCTCTGGGTAATTCTCCATCTAAAACTTCAAATACTTTGCCCAAATTACCCTTCATATTGCCAATTCCATAAAATTTATTTACTACACTCTCGCCTTCTTCATTAGAAATTTTAAATGTTGATTTTTCTGGATATCCTCCATTATGTTTAAGTAAAAAGTCAACGTATTGTTCAGGAAGCTTAAGAAAATACTCAGCTTCAAATTTATGAATATCATCTATAGTTATCTTCTCATTTTCTCGATCCATATTTGTCATAGTTAATCTCCTTTTTTATTTTTTCCATTTATCGTTGACATACCACCAATATGCCTAAATTCTCTATGAATATCCTCATCAACAAGAATCATCGTTTCTCCATCTTGGTGATGATGCCATGTATAACCTTCAGGGGGCTTATTATTTGCTGGCACTGGTGGATCAGAATCTCTACTAAGTTCTGCTTCTAAATTAGCTTTTTTGAAATCTTCTTGAGGATTCTTAGGTATAGTAAATTTTATCGTTACAGGCTTAACAGTAGGATGGTAATATGCTGAGAAATCAGGATACCCATCAGGAGAACTAATTGATATTCCATCTTTGTTAGTGTATGTCCAGGTTCCATTCTCATCAATTGAGATATGGCCACCTTTATTGTACCATTTTTTAGAAACAGGTGAATTCATAGGCTTAGTTTCCATTATTTCTTTAGTGAAATCTGATAACTCTAGACGCTTACCTTTTTTTAATTCCAAAGAATCATTTTTTTTATATTATCTTTAGAGTCTATCTTCTCTTCGGTGTTTTCAAACTTATTAGACGATGCAGCTATAGGGTCTTTCGACTCTTGATGTATAGGCTTCTGATCAGGCTCACTTTTTGCCTTACGACCCGAATATGCGCCATCCTTCAAATCCTGCGTCTGCCTCATCCGCTGTGGTGTATCCTCCGAAATATGCGAATGCATCCGTACCGGTCCATGATGATTCAGTCCATCAACGCCTGCTATAGCCAGCCTATTCTGATTCATCCGGGCGCTGAGGTTCTCCATCATCACACCAAGCCGCTCGATAGAATCCGTAAAAGACATGGCTCTAGTTTGCTTCGGCTTGCCGACTTAGGTTGCCAGTTTCAAGACTTTAATGGCTTCAAATCTGCTGGTATAACCCAAATAGGTCGGAACACGAGATTATTCTCGTGTCCCGACCTACAATAATACTATAGACAAAGTAATCGTAAAGATCCATCTCTTTGTTCCAGATGTAAACTCAACTATCCGGATCGTCTTAAAACTTAACTACTCATCTGTTATTTGAATCGATCTATATTACAGATTCACGATTAATCTCCGGTGCATCTACGTCGTGAGACACTAGCAGATTTTCCAGTTCTGCGTAGCCATGTTCTTCACCAAATCGGTATTCGGCTTCGGAAATAGGCGTTACTTGCAGCCAGCGCACACGTTTCCCATTCACATGAATGATTTCCCCACCATCCTCCCATACCGGTTCCCAAAAATAGGGGCTCACTAGATAAATGTGCTTCATTTTCAAATCAGGATAACCCGCTTCCATCGCATTCAGAAAGATCGTGTTTCCAACACTTCTTGTTTCTAGGATCTGTTGGATTACTTGGTCGATCACTTTTCGATACGCTGTATCTTCAGCAAAGGAAGGTACAATCAGTTCAAACGGTCCTACTGATTCTCCTTTATCATTTTGAAGAGGGAGTAGGCTCAATCCAATCGTAGCATAAGTCAGTTCGGTATTGGCAGGCCGCTCTCGAAGTAGAGCTAACGCAATATTCACTTTCGCTACTTCGTAGGTTTCGATTTCAAGCGGTTTCTTATTCATTCTAGTTAGAAGGTCAGCCACTTCTTGAGCTTGAGGGTTCCATTGCATTGATGTTCTCCTTTAGCTGTTAATATAAGTTAGTTTTGAGATTCTCTCTTTTCTAAATACTCTTTTAAAAATGCCTGATCCCCAGGATGAGTAGGTACCATGCCTAAATGATCGTATTCCCAAATAAGTTGGCGCTTAAAATCCGTCATTTCTATATTTATCAGATCCGTATAATCATAATCTACTTTAAAGTGCCCGGTATGATCAATAATCATGGTAAAATTCGTCCATAATTCTTGGTTACTCTCTCGGAAAACTTCTCGAAGTTCTTCACAGATAGCATGTAATGCAAAAACTTCCCTATCTACTACTTCTTCTTCTACATGATATAGGTTAGGTATCTCATACACATATATATAATTTTGAGGAGCTTCCAAAGTGTTGAAATAAAAATAAACTTCGCTCGAATCATCCAAGACTTCACCATAGAAATAGACTTTTTCCCACTCTGTAGGAATGATATCATTTATAGCTGATGCTAACTTTTGATAAATATTTTCTACGTTCATCATAAAATAAATTAACCTCCAGCTTGATTTTTTATTGTTCTAGCTTTCTTTTTCCCATCAATCCAATACGTCACTTCAAATGAATCTGGTCTTATGGAATTTCTAGAGTAGTTTATGTTGATCTTAACCTCTACTTTTTTAGGGGGGTCTGATTTAAGTGCATCTGCCCACTCGGTCTCCATTTTATACCATTTACCACCAGCACCATTTACTTGTCCATCCATGGCAACCATATTATCTAAGCCACCAGCTCCTTCAAACTGGCTTCCTATAATATGACCACCATGATCACCAGGTAACCGATCTTGTCTTATTCCGTTATTACCTGCTTTTCGCTGAGCACTCAGACTCCGCTTTCCCTTTCCTAATTTAAGCGTTCCTTCACAACTAATAATACGTCCTTGGTTATCTGTACGATAGGTATATTCAGATGGCGGTATAGTTTTGGATTTCAGTTTATACTCAATATTCGGTTTTAGTACCTTGTTTCGCTTAGCATTACGCATAAATTGTTCACCACTGCCTACCAAGGTATACGTGCCTGGAGTGTGAGGTGATGAATTGCCCTGTGTGAGCGGAGAAGAATTAATAGCTCCTCCGCTGTTATGATGCATGACAGTAGGTCCATTGCCTGAGTACAATCCATCCTTCAAATCCTGCTTCTGTCGCAGCCGATCCGGTGTATCCTCCGGAATATGCGAATGCATCCGCATCGGTCCATGATGATCCAGTCCACCAACGCCTGCTGTAGCCAGCCTGTTCTGATTCATCCGGGCGCTGAGGTTCTCCATCATCGCTCCAAGCCGCTCGATAGGAACCATAAATGGCATCGCCCCTGGCTTCGCTCCTCCCTGTCCAACTGCTGGACCCGGTCTGGAGTTTGGCAGCTTGCCACCTCCGGCAGCACGGGCAGCCGCTTCTGCTCCTTCTTCCGCCGCTTCCTTCGCTCCGGCTTTAGCCATACTTTTGCCGATTTTACCGGCTTTGGTAACTAGTTTGGCAGCTCCTTTGGCAACGCCAACTGTATCGATCACGCGCTCCAGGGATTTGACGCCTCCATAACCGACACTATAGTACTCTTCTTTGCTGCTCGTCAGCGGGTTCAGGGTCGACTGCTTGGACGCTTGCTCGAAAGGCTGTAAGTACGTATCGATGGCTGCTCCGGCATCAGACTTGAGCTGGCTCCCCGATTTTTGGAATGTTACCGTATCCCAGGCGTAGGTGCCTGCTGCTTTGGCCCCTTCAACGGTACCTTTGACCGTCTCGTTGCGTTCCATCAGGGTACCGACCGGCTTACCACTGACCCAGCTGTATAGCGTCTGGGCACCGGCATCTCCCATGATAGTGGTCGTTGTCAGATCACCGACATCGACGACAAGTCCCCATAACCCTTTAGCAATTTCCACCCCGGCATCTTTCATTCCATCCATTTGCGCCTGTGCGCTGGCAGATTTGCGTTCCTTCTCAATCGCAGCCAGTCCTTTGCTCTGCAAAGCTTGTTCAAATGGAGACAACAGATGATCATGCACACCATGCCGCGAGGCTTCCAGTGTAATCTCCGCACTTTTGCTTGAGGCATCCGTCTTCAGCTGCAGTACATCGGTCAGGGTCTGCATCTGCAACTGGTCCGCTCCAGTCAGGGAAATCTTGCTGGCGTTCAATTCCAGGGAACCACCTGCATGGATGGACACGTTCTGGTTGCCGGTCAGATTAACTCCTTTGGAGATGTGCATGGACAGATACAGAGCGCCTTCCTGCGCATTCAGTGCCAGTTCCGATCCGCTCATGCTGACTTCCTTGCCCTGAGGGTTGGCGAATGACTTGGTGCCTGGATCAGACATTTTGCGTTCCATACGGGCTGCCGGACTCTCGGTTGGCACAACTGACGCCATGGGTGCCGGAGCTGATGATGTCGCTGCTGGAGCACCTACTGGCGCCGCAACCGGAGAAGGTTGCGATGCGCTGGTACGGACAGACTGAATGGCCATGGCTCTGTCCTCTTCTGCGCTTGGGAAATAAAGCTTGATCTGCGCTCCTTTTTCCGGCATCAGGTACCAGACCTGATTACCTTCTGCCGAATAAGGAAACCAGCGAGCATGCTGAGGATCCTGTGAATCATCGATATCCAGGTGGATTTTGACCTGGTTTTTGTGAACATCCAGAATCTTGCCCTCAATTGCCGCCCCGGTAATCACCGTATTGCGGATCCGTGTTACTTTAATTCCTTCGGGAAGAGCACATTCATAAGACCAGACCAGCTGCCCTTTTTGCATCTGGGCAGAACGTTTAACGATAACATATTTAATCTCGTGCCGGATAACGGTATCTCCAATATCCAGTATATTATGCCATTCAAATGTATATCTTGTATAGTCGATAGCCGATGTCTGCTTGCCATTAGCGGCGTCCTTCATATACGGAGCAATAGTGCGTTTATTCCGGAAGGGTATATCTTGGAGGTCAATATGTCGGCGTGCTTCCGGAAGACCAATCCATATCTGTACACCATGCATGGTAATATTAGGCAGCAGCATCGCACCGGCATGTGAAGCCAGACGCCGCAGGAAATCCCAATCGGTCTCCTGATATTGCATAATGAATTGTCCGGTTAAACGGTCACCCAATGCTTCATCCAATCTATCCGACCTGGGATAGTCGTCCAGTACACTATCTACAATGTCCATATACGTACAGTCAATCTGCTGAAATGATCTTTCTTTGAGTTTCATATCCAGGTTGAAACTATGAGAGACTATTTCCAATGTGATCTGTAGGTTATTATGTACGCCCTGCAGTTCGATGTTATGGATCTGACCCATGAACAATGGTCTTTTTTGGCCATTCTGGGTATACCATAGCTCTACCGGATCCTGACTGGCAGCATGGTTAATGATAGCATTTTCCTGATCTTCACTAATCATACCGATAATTTGCATCCGTGCATGATGATCCATTTCCTGATACATTTCAATATGATGCAATCGTACATGACCATACGGCCAGATCAGTTCCATATCTTTATAAGTTAATAAGCCGGGAAGCTGCAATGTTCCAATCACCTCTTGTTTTTAGACATCTCCAATTAATCCTGACCATTGGTCTCTATGGTAATCACTCCACCGGATAAGTCCGATGATGGCTTGCTCACTTTGGTATAACTTGCCGTCGTCGTACCCCCGTAAAAGACATATTCATCCGTTACCACAGGTTGACAGGCACATGGCAGTGTCGATCGGGTTAACAAAGCATGTTCACCATCGATCAGTACATTGGTTTGTCCATTACTCCACTTCGTACCGAAGTTGATCACTGGCTTGCAGAGGCTCCCTGTTACTTTACAGAAACCAAAAGCACCTTCCGAACTGATATTGCCATTGGGTGCACATATGGCATCAGCTACGTTAAGTAGCGGCTTCTCCGGGTCATGTACGTACACTCCATGATCGATAGGCAGATTCAGTACACCTGGGTCCGTACCCTGGCTGCACTTTAGCATAGCACCTCTGGATACATAAGAATCGTCTCCACCCAGTACATTCATGGCCAGCGCCTGAACCAGCATTCCAAGTCCAAACATACACAATTCCCCTTTCTATTCATCAATACTTATTAACGTTTACTCTTCCAACCATCGCATCGAGCAGCAGATGGCATGAGCCAATGGCTGCCAATACGCCACATCCTCCAGCTTGAACTGCATACTCACAATAAAGGATCGTTCAGCCAGTGTCCGAATAAACAAAATTTGCATAAAAGGATCGGGTTTTAATAAAAAAACCGTTTCATAATAAGGAATATCTGTATCTGCAGCATCCATATACAATATATCTCTTGTCATGATCTCCATATTAGGCTGAGCCTGTTTGGTCTGCTCAAGCATCCGGTCAAGTATCGTATTGATTTGATCTTCGTTCAACCTCTCCATAATAGGCTTAACACCAATAACAACTTGCTGCTGATTGTCCTGAAACATATAGCTTGGAATAGAATCTGATGATTGGCCTATTCTCATCTGGTGATTCTCTACAAAAGATTCCGGCAAATGAAGGACCAGTCGTCCTTCATACAACCCTTTTGCTGTTATTCGCCATTCCTGATCGTCCTTGCCGGTTAGATGACCGGATGCAATCCCATGCATGCATTCTTCGACATTCCAGTTCATCCAGGAGTCATCCGTTTCTATGGAGTTCATCTCATCATTTATTATTCTCTGGTTATGGATGTCCAGAAATAATTCATCCCAATATTCCTGCATTCGCTTATCCCCCTACTGAATGTCTACCGGTTGCAATACATATCCTGTCAAATACCGGCGAAGCAGACTCTCTGCAGCATCCATACTCAAGAAGATATGAGGTTCACGAATCCCTTCCAATTTAAAGAAGTGATGTCCTTCCGATTGGGAAGCATCCAGCACCAGACGCTTTAACGCTTGATTATGCGGATAAAATTCCGCTTCTACAGATAATGCATGTATACCAGGCATATTACATACCCAATAGGAATGTGATTCTCCTGTATTCTGGCTCATTAGATAAATCAGTTTGAAAGACGATTTTAGATTGTATTTACTTAAAATATGCTTAAGCGGATCTGAAAATAATACCGTACTACCAATAGACAAATAATCGGTATACTCCGCATCTTTGGGTGCGATTGTATTCCATACTTGTACAGGAGGCATCGCTGCGAAATCTTTTCCATTCGCCAGCGGAGAGAATGGCTGGATTCTGCGTTCTATCCGTTCATCATTCTGCAGTAAGTAGTATTGCGGCAGTTTCATTACTTTGTTCACCCTCCACCCACTGAATTGCTTTTCGCTGTTCATCGCTGAAGATGAATTTGTCTCGATCATGCACATACATGCGAGTCTGGTTCATGGAAGCTCCCGTAAAATAGGCTTGTTCAAAAAAGTGAATGCCCGTTAGATCGGCATTATCCAAGTTGGCATATTCAAAACGGAGGCCCATTACTCCTGGCAGGCGTTTACCTTTATGATTCAATCGTTGAGCACTGGCTTGGCAGAAAATTGCATTTTGCAAATCGGCATAACGGAAATCTGCGTCACTAATAACCGAACCTCCAAAATCACATCCTGGCATTACAGCACGATACCAACGCGTTCCAAACAAAAAACATTCCTTGAATCGGGCTGCTCCCAACTGTGCACCGGTGAAATCGCTATACCTCATATCCTGACGCTCCATATACAACCCATGTAAATTAGCATTATGGGCATTGCCATAAGCGAATCCATCCTGATTCTGCAGTATAGACGGCTCAATCACAGCCGCTTCCTCATCAACTGCATATATCTGTTCACTTATATCTTTATATTCACCCACACGTATAGTAACTTTTGTGGATTTACGGATCGATTGATACAAAGAACTTTCTACAAAATTAGGTATAGCAAAACGCACCAAAGCAACAATAAATTGATGGAAATAAGGAAGCGTCTCAAGAGCCGCTATTTCTGCATCTGCTTCATTCAGGATACTCATATACTTTTTGGACTCTTGCTTCAGATTAGCCATCAATAGAGCAAAGCAAGAATACAACCAGGAGACATCATAGGTGAAATGACATTTATTCGGGTCTTCATACCACTCATTTGAATAGGCTTCGATTAGATATACATAGGATCCGGATAAGATCGATGTACGCAGCATGGAAAAGTTAATAAATGCAATATCTGCTTTCTTCTCTTTATCCTGCATATCCAATACTTGCTGACAAAATTGTTGAAAAGTTGCTATTAAGTCGGCTGTAAGTTCGATATGCCGCTGATTAAATATCTGCTGAACTTCATTCAAACGCTGTTCCAACAACTCCTGTACAATATGTTCTTTAAAATGCAGAAGTGCTTCCTGCTTATTCATTGTGTAAACACTCCGATTTAATTCATTTTGACTTCCGTAGCCATAAAGGTAGTTTTATCATCCAGTCGGATGCTGTTGCCATTCCCCATTAATTCAATCGTACCTGCATTCAATTTCATATCTTTGGAAGACAGTGTCATTTCTGTACCTGCCGTTATATTGACGTTAGAAGGACTATTAATAATAATGCCCTCGGAATCGCTTATCTTGATATACAGGTTGCTGCCACTTGAAATGACAATTTCGTGTGGAGCAAGCATAATTTCCTTGCCGCTTTTTGTTCTCATCGTCTTGACTGCCGGATCGGACATACGATCCTGAGCCAGACGCGGATCCATTTGTGATTCGATAGTTTTCTGACTCGCAGCTGCAGATGCTGCTGGTGCTGCGGATGCTGTCGGAGATGATGCTCCCCTACCGCCGGATGAATGCGATCCGGAAGCAGTCGGTGCTGGCGCTGCGTGTGCTGCTGACGCAGCTGCTGGCGCCGGCGCGTCCCTTTTCACCGAGCTCATCGCATAACATTCCTCTTCCCGGTAAGACGGGAAATAAATGCGGATATCGTCATTCTCTTCCGGCATGCAGTACCAGCCGGTATTATCTGCCGATGCATAGATAGTCGAATACGGGAACCAGAAGTCAGTACTGGTATCCAGCTGTTCGTCCATTTTGAACTTGATCTGTACTTTGTCCCGGTGGATGCCGACGACTTTACCGTAGATCGAGGCGCCGATGATGGTCCGGTTGTAATTTTTGATCGGGCGGATGCCGCTGCGTGGGGACAGCTTGTACGTATGGGTCAGGATGCTGCCTTTCATCTCGGTCACGGCTTCGCTCACGAGCAGCTTCTGTCCGCGGAATTTCACTTCGTAGCCGGGCTCCAGTACTTTGACTGATTCCACTTCGTACTGGATAAAGTCTTGATCCTGAACACCGGGAATATGATTCTCGGCAGCGCGCTGGTAATCGGCTACACGTTTGTTGACTTTGTAATTGATCGAATCAATCTCGCCCTTGTCCAGTCCCATCGGCAGTCCAAAGTAAAATTTGGGTACGCCGTAGCCGACAGCCGGGATGAGCGGTGAATAGAAATGGGAAGCCAGGCGCTTCAGGAATTCCCAATCGGTCTCATCATACTGCATGACGAAGGTACCGATCGCTTGTCCGTCGGTGACCATATCCTGGGCTTCTGCTTTGCCATAAGGTGCGATGATTTTCTGGATCAATGCATTGTAAGACAGGCCCGGATTTTGAAAAGAGCGCTTGTGGCGCTTGATATCCAGCTCATACGTATGAGAAATCGCTTCAACGGTAAGGTAATGTACCCCATTGACGACATGCTCTTCCACTTCCATGGCGATCCCGCGGAAGATGGGATGGCGGTTACCGGCTTCGTCTTTGATAAAGGCTTTGATCTGAGTATCTTCATCCGAAGCCTGTACATACAGCTCCCGCTTCTTCTCGTCGATAATGCCGGTAAATGTCATTCGGGCATGATCGTTGACGGTCTTGGTCACTTTAAAATCATGGAGCCGAACTAGCTTATACGGCATAATCTCAATCTGGTCATATGTTACTACATGCTGCATAAAAGGCCCCTTTCCTGGATGAACTATTAACCTGCAGACAAAAAAAATCACAATACAAGCAATAATCCTGAATTGTGATCTGCTTTGCTAATAATATTAAGTTTCCTGATTTTTCACTTAAAAATCTATTTCTTGGTATGGCTAATTAAGTAGCTTTACATTTTCTTCATTACATACCAAGACGTTTCTTCATCAAGTTTACTATTTATAAATAAATTCCCCTGTATTCTTTTTAATAATGGATAACTATAACCATCTTCAATAATCAAATCCTGATCATTATTTTCTAATAGCTTCCCAACAAACTCAAGAAACTTTAGCTATCCCTTATCAAAAGTACAGGATATAAATTGAACACTACTAAATATGTTAGTATTTACACCATACATTTAAACTTTTCTTTTCGATATCGTTCTATATACTCTTCATCCTCTAAATCAATATCCATTGAAAAATAAGTAGAACCTACCCTTATACATTCATTATCAGACACATCCTAGTTCTTCTCAATTTTATTAAAATTTTATTTTAAGACTAACTTTATATTGAATTAATTAAACTTGCTTATCACTCCTTAGATAAGTCATTAATATTAAATTTTTCTCTATAAGCATTCAAGCATTCCTCAACTTCAATTTTCTTCTGTGGAAATTTTATTAGATATTTATCACTATTTTGTTGAAGATGTCTATAAAACTCTTGATAATTCATTACAAACATTAAGCTCTCTTCATATGGATCTTGTTCTTCTATATAGGCTACTCCGCTATTTCCAAAGTACGTCTCTTCCCAAGGCTGAAATTCATCATGAAACAAACAAGCTATACTCTCTATTCCAAATCCCTCCCCTTTTTTGTATGCATGTAAGGCATCCAAAAAATATCCATCCCCAATAAACCAAAAAAATCTTTCCATTAATTCTTGCTGTGTTTTTTTATCAGTTATCTGTGACAACATAGTGAATACACTCCTTTTTTATTTAGATGAAGGATAATAAGAAGTGATATTACCTTCCTTATCTAAATGCCCAGTAAAATTCAATCCTTCTGGGTATTCATCTGATTTATAAGTGCCTTTCAATAAGCTTCCATTTTGTGTTCCTTGCTCTAAAGCTTCTTTTGCCATCTTTTTCATTGCTTCATCACTTATTATATGAGGATCATATATAGTTTTAGGATTTTTTATATCTGTAAATACTCCAGGAACTACCTTCATTACTGGAGGCTCGTTAGGTTTAACAGAAATACTCCTATCTATTTCTTGTGCAGCGATTCTATATTTCACTTCGTATACCCCTTTAGCATTGGGAAGAGGTATTACATCAACAATGTAATCTTCTAATTTATAACCATGTTTCTCAGCATCATTTTTCAAAATTTCCATGAAACTGTCTCTGTTATGTGCACCCTTAACTCCTTTGATGCCTTTTCCTCTCTGAACCAATGCTTTTCCAATTACAAGATGATCATCTGCGTCGTGAGTATAAGATAATTTACCGCTTTTATTCCCAAATGAAGGCTCTAGTAAAGGTTTACTTTTTCCCGTTCCTTTTCCAATAGGAAGATGTTCTGAAAATCCACTACTTATGCTCCTTGAACCTGTAAAGTCCAAAGCAAGTGTAGTAGCTAGGCTAATACGTTCCAATTTGATTGCTTCACTCTGACTC
The DNA here is from genome assembly GCF_000971965.1 of Paenibacillus wulumuqiensis. Classification (GTDB taxonomy): domain Bacteria; phylum Bacillota; class Bacilli; order Paenibacillales; family Paenibacillaceae; genus Saccharibacillus; species Saccharibacillus wulumuqiensis. Next base: position 280,094 of record NZ_LAQP01000004.1, on the reverse strand, counting down.
ATTTCATCCATTTCAGCTACAGTAAGCTGAGAAAGATCCTTTCCTTGCTTACGCATCTCTTCTAACTTGGGCAAGAAATAACCGCTACCATACATCGCATTATCTAGACGCTTATAGGCGTTGCTACCATACATCCATAACGTATAATAGTTTTGCGTAATATAGTAACCTTCAGCTTCTTTATCAAAAAATTTCCATCCTCCAGGATTTAACTGCAGCACCTCAGCTAAGGTTAAATCTTTGATGTCCATTTCTCCGAGTCGTTTCAATTCTCGCTCTGTATATTCTTTGTTCCACTGTTTTCTAATCTTGTCCGGCACTTGCTGATATGCATTTGTGAGCGATAACGATTCATTCCATAGTGTTTTCACAAAATCTAAAGGGCTAGAAGATGTAATGAGGTTACGAGCGCTGGTGAATACCTTCCCTAAAATCCAGTGATCATAGTGGGTTCGCTGCTCTTGATCATGTTCATATTGTCTTACAATTCCCTGCCATACCGAACTGGCGACACTCGCTAATAAGGAGCTTTTCCCACCACCACTGCCTCCGCCACCGGATCGGCGTGCTGGCACGGTGGCATTCACCTGCATCATCACTCCTGCCACTCTTGCCAGCGGGCTGTTGATTCCCATCAACACCTTGCTCGTCGTCTTCATCGGAATGGCAGCAGTTACCTTAGATAGCAACCCCAGCAGACCGCTTGCTTTTTTCTGTTCGGCTGGTGGAGTGATTTTCGCTTTGGGTGGTGCAGCTACTGCCTGAGCTTTCGCCTTCTGCTGCTGCGCTGCGGCCTGACCGGCTTTGTACGCTTCTATCGTCATTAGCGGCGGCTCTGGCACCAGGGCAAGATCGGCTACAACTACAGGAGCTTTTACGGTCCCTACCTCATGAATCGTCGGCGCATGCAGATCGGTGTCACCATCTACAATCATGCTGCTCTGGCCGCCTTTCAGACGAATCGCTTCTCCAGCTTCTAGCGACAACGTCTGGCTGGCATTGAGCTGTACACTGCCACCCTGAATGCCGATATGACCGGGACTGCTGATCTCTATTCCACTCTCCGGCTGCAGAGAAATGGTCATGTGACCGGAAGTGGACAAGCGAAGCTCCTGTCCATCCATCTGCACCTGACTGCCTGCCGGGTGGCTCCATATTTTGGTATCCGGATCGCTAACACTGGCAGGTTGCTGGCGCAAGCTGCCCAGCACATGGGCATTGGATTCCAGGGAATTGGGGATATGCAGCTCTACCTGCTCCCCTTTCTCGGGCATGTCGTACCAGCCGGTATGCTGTTCAGCGGCATAGGGTGTACTGACCGGAAACCAGCTAAGTTCTTGGTTAACTGCTGCTCTCGGATGCTTACGATGATACGCCTCATCGATATCCAGCTTCACGCGGACAAAGTCAGCCGCTACTTCCTCTACCGTACCGGTCAGGGTGATCCCGATCATCTGTTCATTGTCATAGCTGTAGAATCGGATCTGCTGGGGATGCTGCAATTCATAAGAAGTCTCAAGTAATCCATCTCGCAGCACGGTATGAGCTTGTACCACAACCAACTCGGTTGATCCGGCACTCGCTGGTAAGGTAAGATGATCCCCCAGTGCATAATACTGCAGGCTGTCAATAAAGTAGGAGATATAACCAGACATGTGCTTGTTATTAGAAGAGGTACTTACATTGGCACTATAGTCTTCTACATCTCCATCCGCTGAGCGAATCTGTCCAAAAGTTTTACGAATCCGGTAAAAGGTATCTTCACCGAGCGCATAGGATTTTCCTTCCGGCACGCCAAAGAAGACTTTGGGCGAAGCCGCCGTAATCTCCGGTACAAGTACCGAACCAAATCGGGAGGCCAGCCGCTTCAGGAACTGCCAGTCAGTCTCATCATACTGCAATACCAGGCCACCTAACGGGGTAGCATTCGCTATGGTATCAATAGCATCTCCATACGTATATTCGCGTACCAGTGCAGTGACCAGTTCAGCATACGTCTGCTTGGTATGCTGAAAAGATCGCCGTTTACGCTCCACATCCATTTGCCCTGATTGCGAGATCGCTTCCAGCTCAAATGTATAGACACTTCGAATACAGTGAACCGTGAAGCGAGTAATGATCCCATGAAATAATCGCTGAACCGAATGACCCTCCGTATCCAATTGACGAAGCACCACTGGTTGCCCTTCCAACTCATGATGAATCATACTTGCCCCTTGTTCTTCTGGCAATACCCCGGTGACCATCATATAACCATGTTCATTGAGTTTGCGGGTAATGGTCAGCTCATTGAAATGCTGGGGATGAATAGGGCCATCCAGCCGCAGACTTTCATAGCCAATCCCTTTGAATAGTAAAGTCAAGGTATGTAGTCTCCTATTCTAGAAATCTAATTCCTGTCCATCATTCTCAATCTTGATATTTCCTCCATACAGGCATTGATGGGTACAGTTATGAGTAAGTGCAGGCTGTCCTTCAATCAGCACATCCGACTTTCCATTTAGCCATGGTTGTGTGATTGCTGGTATGCATGGCGCCTTTTTGACACCATAGATATCTACCATATTGCTAGCTTGCACAGCAGGATTTTGTAGACAAGAACAATTGCCAAATGAACTGATATTTGTCCCCGGCAGATAGTCACCAATATTCATTTGCGCCTTGTTTTTGACATAGACGCCATGACTGAACGGGCGCTTTAGCCGGGTAGGCTGCGTACCGTAACTGCAGCTCAGAATAGCCCCTGCTACCACATAGCTTTTTTTGGCACCATTGCCTGCCTGAATCTGGGAATTCTCCATAAGTCTCTCCTTTCCACGCCAGAATAATATATTTATTCTGCTCTTACTGTCGGTATTCTGATCAGCCGAATTCCTGTATAGGATCGGCGCAGCAAACTTTCTGCTGCAGCCAGGTTGATATAGACATACGGTTCACGCAATCCAGCAACCCGAAAAATAGGCTGCTGGATCTTTTCATGATGTAGTACAAGCTGCTCCAAGGTACCATCCGGGCGAAATATACTTTGAACAGAACGGGCTTCAACAACGTCCGGCTGCAGCAGCCAGTATAGATGCTGGCGGCCACGATCGATATCCGACAGCATCACCGCACGCCATCCTTTATTCGGCAAGAACTTTTCCAACAACTGCTTGAGTGAATCCGATACGAGCGGTGCCGGAATGTTCAGCATATCCGGATAAATAGTATAATCATCTTCATGTACATGAATGGTTAACGGAGGCAGCTCTCGACCGGGAAGTGATAGCGAAGACAAGATTTCACGCTGCTGCAGAATTGACCAGGCTGGTGGCTTAATCGTATTCGGTATGCGATCATCACCTGATAGTTGAAAATATCTCATTGCAATCTACCTCCGGCTACATCGATACCGTATGCATTATGACGCTGCTGTGCGTCCAGCTGTTTGATCGATAACACAGCATCAGTAAAATCTATATTTTTCAGCTTCGCTCCGTTAAAAGATGCTCCCTGCAGATTAGCTCCTGCAAAAGAAACATTATCCAAGTTGCAGTGATCAAAACAGGCATCTCGAAGATCGGCATCCTGAAAAATAATATTCGTAAGCCGGGATTCCCGGAAATCGGCCTGTCGCAAACCTGCTTTGCTAAAATCGACCTGATCGAGTTGGCTGTATTGGAAACAGGCTTCCCGAAGCTTAGACTCCCGCAGCCAGCAATGCGAGATTTGTGTCTGCGTAAAATTTACACCATCATATCCAAGCGGCTCCCAATCCAGTTCCTCTGTTCCTGCTGATCCCATAACTCCATCCAGCAATACATACTGTAATGTACAACCACTAAAATCAGCTCCATGCAGCAGACTGAATGGAAGAGCCGACTTTTCCAGTTTGCATTCCTGCCACTGGGTGCCTGCCAGAATCGAGAAATCCAGGCGGCATAGCTCCACTTGAACGCAACGAAAAGTAGTGTATCTAAAATCCATTTCCTTATAATCATTCATCGAAAGCGTTATATCATGTATATGCTGATACCCATAGGTATAAGGATTCTTTTCTGAGAGCCAAAGATGTATCTCGGCAGCATTGGGGTTAGTACGATTTTCTTTGTAAATCAAAATGCTCTGATCAAGGTACTCACCCGCTCGTATTTCCAATTGTTCTGACCGATTCATCTTCATATACTCCGGCAGCTGAACGGCCTGGCGAACCGCTTTACGCAATAAAGGTATTATTGCATGATGGAAATAATCCGCTTCTTCCAGACGGATATGGTCCATTTCGACTACACTGATTTGCCAGCCGCTGCTACTTGCTTCTGCAGTCAGCTCTTCCAACAGCAGTTTCCAATAGCGGTATAGACAATTACCGTCATACTCATATTCCAATGGATTGCGGTCAAAGACATTGTTTTCATCTGTCGCTTGAATCAGATAGGCAGGCTGATCATCCATCAAACCGGTACGCAGAAGCGAATACAAAATATAATCGACCGCTTCTTTGGCACCAGCAGCCTGCTGAATACAAATATTACGACAGCAGGAGATAAAGTTCGCTTTGATCTCTTCTAACCAGTCATTTCGAAATACCTGATAATCACTTCTCAGCTGCTGCTGAATACGCGCTCTAACCTGACTACGGATAATTTCCTTTTGCTCTGCAGTTATTAAGGACCTGTTTAAAAACATTGCTTCTCACCTGCTTTGGATATGCTGCATCCGATCTATTAATTTTTGTTACAGATTTTCTGCCGTACCCATAATGGGCTTGGATATGGTTTTGATTTTTACCGACTTAATACAGATTGTACTTACATTGAGCAACACCATTTTGCTTGTTTTTTCGGCATTTTTTGAAAGTAAGGCAGCTAAACTATAAGTTAATTCGATTTTACTTCGGCACCCTTCACATCTGCTGTTCCACTTAGGTTAATATGGCTTCCATTACAATCCAGTGTTAGTGATCCGCCTGCCGATAAGCTCATCGTTTTGCCTGCCGATAGACTGAGATTGCCACCTGCCGAGATACTTACCTGTTGATTGCTGACAATCTGGATGCCATTTTTATTATCCAGATGGATATATACAGCGCCATCCTGAGCGCTCACAGTAATTCCATCCGGTGCCAATTGTATTTCACGTCCATAAGGAGTACGCCATATTTTTACAGCCGGATTGGAAAGCTTATTATTTGGGGCGTTTCTTGCAGCTCTGCGAATGGCTCCTCGTGCGAATCCATCCTCTTCTCTGCTGCCCGGGAAATACAGACTGACCGGGTCTCCTTTTTCAGGCATTACATACCAACCTGTATGATCCCCTGCACTATAGACTGTGGAATATGGGAACCAATGCGCTCTGGATACATCCTGTTTTTCATCACAATCCAGCTGTATTTTCACTTGATCGCCTCGAACATCAATGACCGTGCCATTCAGCGAGGCACCAGCGAGTATTTCCTGATAATAGCTTTTCTGGCGAAGACCCTTGTAGGAACTCAGCACATAGAGGTGACGGATTAAGCCGTTATGCATATCCATGTAGGCCTCTGTTACATACAGACTTTTTCCTTGAAAATGAATATGGCTGCCCAAATCCAATACTTCATCGGTCTCTACTTCATATACCACAAAATCATTTTCTTCCATAGTTGTGCCATCATTCTGCTGAAAATAACGGAAAGGTACCATACGCTTGCGCACCGTGTAACGTGTATGGTCCAGGACTACAGGCTGGTACGTATCCTGAATACCAAAATAAAATTTCGGTTCATCAAACTGCGCTACTGGCATAAGACTCGTATGATAACGTGAGGCGAGTCGGCGGAGAAATTGCCAATCCGTCTCTTTGTATTGAACAGCAATACGTTTCATTGCTGTTCCGCCTGTGGCTCCATCGATTACGTCCAAACCTTCATAATTTTTGCCGATTTGTTTTAGCAGTTCGGGTAGGGTCATCTCCACATCCTGAAAAGAACGGATTCGACGTTGCACATCCATCCGATACGTATGGGAAGCAGCTTCCACTTCCAGATAATACACACCGCGTACTACCTTCACTTCAATAGAGAGTGCAATCCCGCTAAATAAAGGCTTGATTTGTCTACTTTCATCCAGCTGCCCTACTTGAATAATGGTATCTGTCTCCGTACTGTTAATATAGCTATCCTTCATTTCTTCAGGAATAACTCCTGTAAAGTATAAGTGAGTGTGCTCATTAATTTTCTTTGTTAAGGTGAACTGCTCCAGATTTACTAGCGGAAACGGCTGTATTTGCAAATTATGATAATCCAGACTCATATGTATGCTCCCTTTCTGTCAGAAGACGCAATGAACGGATAATGACTTCCGTCACTGGTTCCCACTGCTCCATTTGTTCGGCTTCACAATGAAAAGTACCGATTTGCAGCCTGCCATTACGATTAAACAGCAGCATCTCATTATAAATATGACCATCGATCGCGGATGTCACAAAGCGCATGATAATTAGTGTCATATGTTCCGTTGTCAGTGTCTCCATGCCTTTCCAGCTGCGTATAGGCTGTACGTCACGAAGCATAACAGAGAGCTGCTTGGCAATCTGTTCCAGTTCATGATCTTCGGCCTCCATATCGGAAGGATTGAGCGTGAAATCCACTGTGCCTTCCGGATTACAGTAAATTACAGTTGGACGCTGCTCAGATGGATATTTCATACGTGCTTCTTCTGTAGGCATTGGAGCAAAGTAATCAGGAAGCAGACACGCTATACCTTTTTCCGACAGTTCTACAGCTGTAAAGCGAATCGGTTTTTCATCTATGGTAATTACTGTTTCTTCCTGTGAGCGCTCAGCTGCTGTATTTAAGACAGATTCTTCATTCTTCAGTTCGGTAGTTGAACTGGAGCTTGTAGAAAAAGTTCCATACATTCGCGAGATAATATACTCATCCATATGCTTCATTAGCAAGTACCTTCTTTCATTCTTACTGCAAATAATGATGCCGATCTTTTACGCATGCAATGCCTCTGATTACCAAATCCTACTTTGAGATTATCTATACTGCTATTCAACTTACTTTTTATTCTTAATAAAATGTTCAATCCACGAGCATTCGCTGTGGTCCGGAGCGCTGCATACCTGACTTGCCACGGCGTCCGCCGTTCTCGGCCAGTACGCGTTCCAGCGATTGATGAATCTTGGCATTATCCAGCTCCCGGTAAGGGTGACCGAATCGGGCCGATAGGTAGCTGAGTACAGCTGCACGCTCGATCCGCTCCTGATTCAGGCATAGCAGTGCAAAGGACAAGTCCAGCGGGTTCGGGTGGCTCGCTCCCTGGGCGAACAGTTCACGGGCAAACCAGCGGAAAACAAAAGGTGATATCGTCGCTGCTCCGATGCCGCTGTACTGTATATGCACGGTATGAAACGTGTTATACTCCGTCACCAGGTCGGCAAAGTCCACGTATTCCGAACGCAGTACAGCACCATGCTTCAGCTTGAATCGGCCGAGCTCGATTTCACTCTCGCTCACGATCTCTTCTTCCAGCACAATCTCGCCGGTATATCGTTCAAAGTCACGGTCGGATCCATTTTCGTAAAACCGTACTTTCAATATAGTCTCCACACCGGTCGCATCGTATTCAATCTGCTGCTCCTGCTCCAGCACATACAACCGACCTTGATGCTTGATCAGTCCCGGGGCAATTGTCAGCTCCCGTTCATTGACGGTCACCTGTGCACCTGTAATAATGCCGTCGCTGTACTCATGGTAACGAACATCGACCAGACTGCGAGGATAATCCCTTACACTGGCGAGCATTTCTGTTTTGAGTACGCGTCCTTTTTCGAACCGGGGATAACTGTATTGGAACATGCCGGTTCCTCCCTTCCTTTTCTGCAGTGAACTGTATAGGTTAAATCGTTTGTTGGGCATGATGAAATGATGTTTGCCAACCTGATAATTAGATTGCTGCACTCATGCTGCCAAATGCGTGAATCCATGATAATGCTCGGGTTATCTGCATCGGGCAAATGCTCCGCTGCTTCAGAGTGACCCTGTTGCTTCTGCTCTGTGCCTGGGCTTATATTCCGGTGTGATGCTGCTCCAGTAGTAATAACTTATCGAGTATACATGCTGTTAAACTAAGGCGGTTCTTATGGTTATAACAGTTCTGGTGATTCTACCAGTTCTGGCAGCTCTAATAGCTCTGGTAGTTCTCACATTGTCGTATTGCGGGTATTTCTAATACTGCTAATACTGCTTGCTCTTACTGATATCTCGTACTGTTGGATACAGGTGCCTACCTGTAATCTCTCAGCAGAGAACCGGCCTTTACCGGTTGATGGATAAGTGGCAGATTCCATATCAAGGAACTGCCTATAGTATGATATCTGGAACAAATGGTATGCCTGGCTGCGTCAATAGTACGGAGAACACAAACGGAGGTAACAGAATCACTCTGAAGAAGCGCAGCAGGCGGAGATGTGCTCCGCTCTGCAGCCTCTTGCATAACCTGCCTGACGATATATCGCCGGGAATAATAATAACAACCAACTACTTGGTGCTTTATTTGGTACCATCGAAGAAATCCAGCTCCGACAGATCATTTTCAAAAGCAAAGAACTGGCGGTTTGCCACATACAGCTGTTCATTGTCCCGCAGTACCGGTACCACGTTGAAGCCCCAGCGCTGATCGCCGGCAAAGACGAAGAACTTGGTCTCGCCGTTGCTGATCGAATCCGTCTCGTCCTGAATGATATGATCCCCGTACATCTCGGCAATCTCCTCATATACAACCTGACGGAAGCTTGGTGCCCAGCCTTTGTAGACATAACGGTGACGCAGACTGCCGTCGTCGGCCCAGACGAAGAATTCGATCTCGGACGTATGCTGCGGACGGGAGACGTTACCGTACGTATGGTGGCGCTCCAGACTGCGGATCAGCATTTTCTCCTGACGGGTGTGCGTATAGGCGCTGACCGAGTAAGGGATCGCTGGAATCTCATTGGTGAGTACCGGCTTGATCATGCCGATCTTTTTGGCATTGAGATAACGGATAGCGCCGCGCAGACAGGCCAGCTTGAGATCCGGCACCTGGCTGTTCTCTTTGGCCTTTTGACGGAACTCGATACTGCGGCCGGGAACGAATTCCTTGAGTGCTTCGCGGAACACGTCGATCCGGCAGGATTGTCCGGTCAATTTGATAATCGAATAGTCCTGCAGACGACCATCCTGGTAGAATTCGTCCAGGAACTTGCGCACAATTTCATAGATATCCGCTTTGATCAGCTGATTGATCTCGCGAATATTGAAGACCACATCCGGCGGACGGTATTCATTACGCAGTCGTCCATCCGGCTCGCTGATGGACAGGAACCAGCGGTCGACTTTGGTAATCTTGATATCACTGTCCAGAATGGTCTCATTATCATCCTGGAAACGGCTGCGCAGGATACCGGTTTTGCGGAAAAATTCCTGCTTCATCTGATCAGCCATCGCCCACAGGAAGTAGAAATTGCCGCGTACACGCTGGTATTCATCCCGGCTGTGATGCTCATAATCCCGGTACTTCGTCGGGATAATCTTCTCAGCTTCCAGATAGCGTGCTTCCATGCCTTCGTACACAGCTTTGATGCCGTATTCGTCCACATACCGGAACAGCTCAGCACCCGGAATATCGATCAGTGCGTCCATGTCGATCCGGCGCTGCTGGCCGCTGTACCATTCGGCAAATACAATTTTCATCCACTGCATAATCCGGTAGGTAATATTGTTGCCGCCAAAGTTGGTATCACCATTTTCATAACTGGTATGGATATCCAGACCATAGGAAATGCGGCCTTCGTGGATACTGAAGCGGCAGGAACTGAGATCGGTTGTACCGCCGCCGCAGTCGATGACAAGCGCCTGGTATTCTTCCCCGTCGATATAAGTTCCTTTGTCAATCTGGTCGGCAATCGTGTTATACAGTACAGCCATGCCCTCATCCAGTGCATCATTCATTTCGATCCGGTAATCCGGCAGGATCTGGTTGAACATGTCGAGGAACTGGGTTTTGAGCTTGACAGGACTGGAAATATGCAAATGCTCAAATCGGCATTTGAACTGCTGCTCGGCCGTCTCGACCACGTAGGAGATATACCCTTTGAGAATCTCGCTGCGGGACAGATAGGCGGTATTGCCTGCGGCATCCATCAGTTCCTCTACCCGTTCATAATCATTCACCCAGCGCTTCATGCCGCGGAATACGGTCGCTCGGCTGTTATGACCATTACGCTGAATATAAGCAAGCGCATCATAACCATAGACGAGCCGGACATTCTCGGGGTCCGCACAATCCGCTGCCGCTGCCAGTGTCGGCAGCAGCTCCAGCCACTGCTCCTGCTTGTCGGTTACATTGGGAAATACGACATAATTGACGGCATCCTGGGTACGATAGGCATTGCTTTCTCCAAGCAGACGATCTGTGCTGCGTACCGGGGAATCTTCCCGCTGGATCATCGATCCATAACCGCTGCCGAGATAAGCACCTGCTGTCGTATTGGATGTACCAAAATCGATTGCCAACACCGTATCGGTCGGCTCCGGCATCCGAATCTCCAGCTCCGCTACCGGTACACGGTAATAATGCAGATTGGCCGGAATCAGCGGACGATCGCTGTAATAGGCATGATACAGATAATCCGAATCCTGACGGCGGGTAAAATACAGACTGTAATTCTGGTTCGATGTCATCCGGTGTTCCCAGTGACTCGGCGCGGTCAGTAAATATTTGCCCGGCTGGTCTTCGATCATCTTGACGTTCAGAATGCCGCACAGTTCTCCATTGCCGTTCACCAGCAGCACATTCTCGCCGATCACCGTGCCGGATTCGATCTTATACCCGTCCAGTCTGCCAAGGCGTATGCCCTGATACAGAACGATCCGGGCAGGTACTCTAATGCTGCCATGATCCGGCTTCTGGGCGTTCAGATAGCGTCCCAGTACCGACTGAATTCGCTCGAACCCGCCTTTGCGAAACTGTTCGATACGCAGGGTATTCTGCATGCCGCGGAACTTGAGAATGGTACGAATCAGTTCCTCGCGATCCAGTGTACCTGCGATTCCTTCCACGAGCCGTTCCTTGTAACAAATATTGCGCAGCTCAAAGGTGGTCATCTCTTCCAGTTCTTCTCTGGTAAAACGCGCCTGCCCTTTGCTGCCCTGGGGTTCCAGCGGATGATTGTGCAGCCGGTAGGAGTATGTTTTATTCATAGCGGTCATTCCTTTCCCTCAATCAATACATTGCAATCCGGTCCATAATCATCGTCTCTCCCGTGCCGATCAGACCAAAATGATGCGTCCAATACAGCCTTACCTCAAAATGCACAGGCAGGAACAGCGTCAGCAGCAGCTGTACTTTGGCGATATTCGGCGGTGTATCCTGCTTGCCGACATAGATCATCAATTCTTCCTTTTCCTCACGATTCACATAGATGAGTGAACGCGGGAACCAGTCACGGAACATCCGGCGCAGCAGAGACAGCGGCTCTCCGACCTCATACAGTCTCAGCAGCTGCTCTCCGAGCTGTTCACGCTCTTCACGGCTGAGCAGTGCCAGCTGACGAACCGCTTCTTCCCCAAATACACCTTCTTCGATATCCCGCAAAATAAAGCGGATATGATATTCTCTCCGGGTCATTCCCTGATACATATCCATCTGCGCCAGAAAATGGACAATGATATCGAACAAGGCATGTCGGAATTCTTCATCCTCTTCCAGATCGGGATGAAACCAGCTGCCAAACAACTGCTCAAAACGGTAATACGGATTCAGCTCCACATATGTATCCACCGACGTGGCATTCAGATCATACAGACTGAGCTCCATATACGGCGAATAATAGCGGGCCGGCCGGAAATGAATCTGCTCCGGCTGCATACCATTATCCTGCGCCTTGATCATCAAATCCCAGATATAGTTCACAGCCAGACTCCTTTGCAGCGGTATTCCGGGAGCTGACGCTGCAGCTCGGCCGTCAGATAAGCCAGCTGGTCACCATGCAGAAAAGCAGGCAGGCGGTGCTCCGGCAGACGGCGGAAAGAAAGTTCCAATACCGGTCGATGAACATCGAGCCGGATGTTGTCCCCGAGAAATGGATTCAGTTCCACGGTCTCCACATCTGCCTGTACAGCAGCAGCTTCCGGTGTATCCTGTCGAACCTGAACATTGTGAAGCTCCACCCCTGCAGAAGCCTGCTGGGCGCGAACGATTCTGGTCAGTTCTCCCATTGTACGCACCGGCAGAATCTGACCGGCTGCATGATGATGCACAAATTGGTCCAGCAGACCGTTGCTGAGGAGTGGATAGGCTGACGAGGTCCAGCGCTGCTCCACAGGGCGGTTTATTTTGATAATATCCCAGAAACCGGAACGGTCTCCCGGAGAGACGATGACCATCTCACCCGGGCTGCGCTTGATGTAACGAATGTCCGCGGCTGCACCATCCGCCAGATATCCATGCTCGGTACCATACTTGTGCAGGGAGATAATATGCTCATAATGAATCCGGTCCAGTGCCGGAATCGGGAAGCCGCTGTTCTTGATCTTCAGCCGCTGTACATTCCAGACCGGAATCCAGCCCGGACGCTGATACGGCTCGTATTCTTCCATATCCACAGTGATCGATACGATCGATTCTTCCTGCTGCGGCTTGTCTTCCCAGCTATGTAACATGACGTCTACAAATTTATAAATATAAGGATGATGTACGGTCCGCCAGGCCAATCCATTGACCTGGAAATTATGATACAACCGCTCCAGCTCACGCTGATAATCGGTACTTGGCCGCAGCTGTACACCGACATGGTATACGCCAGCATCTGTCGTCACTCGTGCTCTGAACATACGACCGCTCCGGGCGAGGGCAAGCACCTGAGTGCTATCCATCTCCAGGAAAAGGCGGAACAGTCTGTTCTTCGGCTCCTGCTCCGCTTCACCTTGTACCATCAGCAGTTCCGGCAGGCTGAGCACCTGCGGCTGCACATCTTCCGGCAGTACCGGATGCAAAAATTCATGTGCCGCATCCCAGTCTTCCTGACGATATACGGTTGTATAAATATCATACAGACTGCTCACAGTCTTGCTTTCTTCCAGAACCCGCTGTTCCAGCTTATCCAGCATCTGCTCCTGGTAATCGACCATATTAACGAGGAATTCATTGACCAGCTGGCGCATCAGCTTGCGGTCTTCCAGCTGGCTCAACTTATGAATCCGGTCCTGCATGAGGGACTCCAGCATTTCTTTCATGGCTCACCCTCTCCTTTCATTGCTGTCTATTCTGGATATGGATATGTTATTAATTGGCAACTTTGCTGTCGGTCAATCCATATTGGGTGCCTGTACCTGCTGCTGCCCCATTTGTAGTATCGGAAGATGCTGTACCGGAGCCGTTCGCTGCCGGGCTGGCGGCACTCATACCAGCACCTGGTGCCGATGTAGGCACCGGCAGACTGCCGTTCATCGCTGCAGATGCTGCTGCCTGTGCGGATGCCGCTGAGGCAGCATCGGCTGCATCTTTGGCCTCCTGGGCCAACTTATCCTGTTCGGTTTCGGCCTTGCCAATTTTGCGTTCCATGGCCAGGACTTTCTCCAGCTTGTCGATCTCCTGGTAAATGCCCTGTGCCTGACCATACGCATCTACGGCCAGATCATAATTGCCGGCATCCAGCGCCTTGTCGCCGCGTTTCTCCTGCTTCTCCGCCCGCAGTTCCTGGGTCTGCTGCTGAATCTCATCCAGCTTGGTCTGTGTGTCGGTCAGCTTGGCAGCCACATCTTTTTGCGCATCCGTATACGATGCCTGAATGGCTTCCTTGCTGGCCTGCTCGTACAGCTTTTTGGCTGCACTGTATTCACCGGACTGGAATTTAAGATCCGCTGCCTTGACCGTTTCATTTACGGCGGCAAATGTCTTGGTCTGCTCCAGCTTTTTCTGGATATCCGCTTCGCTGAAGATCGGATAGTTCTCCGCCTGCTTCTGTGCGCTCTGGTAGCTGATAATCGCTTTATCATATTCCTGGTTTTTAATGTGACCGTCGCCATCGACGAGTGCCTGAGCGATCTTCATTTTGTCGGTCAGTGTAACCTTGTGCAGGCGATCCTTGATCTTGATCGCCGCATTGCGGGCTTCACTGTAGGCTTTGAGTGCTTTGCTGTAATCACCTTGCTGAGTGTACTGGTCGCCGGTCTGCTGGTATTCGATCAGATTGGCCGCTGCTTCCGCCTTTTTCTCGATATTGCGGTAGGTCGCCCAGAGCACCCCGCCGCCAAGTACAAAAAATACTAACGCTGCAATCAGAATCCGGCGGATAATCCGCCATTTTTTCTTCGGATCATCCTGATATACCTTGTTCATGTAAATGGCTGCTGCCGTGTAATTGTCGTAGTAATAGGACTGCTTGCTGAGCAGAACTTCTTCCAGTGTATCTGTGAATTCCTGCGGTCCCTTGGCTTCGGACAATGAATCCAGAATTTCGGTCAGATCCAATCCTTTCCACAGACCTGCGCTGCTGAGCAGCAGCACATCGCCATCCACCATACGTGTCTTGCGGACAAAGGACATGCCAAACCCTTCCGGCATGCCGAGATACTGCATCAGATTGCTGCTCTCTTCGTGATGATATACACGGTCCGGCGCCAATTTGCCACGGTCCGCCATGATCTGGGCCAGACTCTGGTCATTGCTTTTGAGCAGCAGACGACCATTGCGCAGATGGTGCAGCCGGGTATTCCCGCTCGATGCACACACATACTTGGTATAGTCCGTAACGACAACAAGCAGACTGGCCTTAAGGCGCATCCGGCGGCTCTCGAACTTGAGCGTCTCATGTGCTTCTTTCAACCATCTGCGTATGCGCCATTTGGACATCGTCGGCTTTTCCATAAAGTTTTCCAGAATAATCTTCGCTGCCAGTTCGGCGCTGCGCTGCTGCTGATCTTCATCCAGCCCGTCCGCCAGTACGTAGCAAGCCATATCATCCAGTTCCGTATATGCAAAATAATCACGATTATCGAGCAAAGAGCCTGCTTCCGACACAAAAGCCGTCTTTACATCGCTATTTTCCCTTCTCATCGGTACCCCCGTTTAGCCCTGCTGCATAATGATGACAGTCGCGTTATCCTGATGCTTCAGATTTTTTTGCTCAATACTTTCAATGATCTGATCGGCAGCATCCTGCGGATCATCGGTCGTCGTCAAAATGGCTTCCAATTCTACTTCTGTCAGTGCGTCATGAATCCCATCGCTGCACAGCAGCACTTTATCCCCCGGACGCAGTACAAACGGATAATCACCAATCTCCATACTGTCAAAAGCTTCATAGCCCAGATAATTGACCAGCTGCTTGCGCTGCGGACTACTCTCCGCCTGCTCCCGGGTCATTTCGCCGGCCAGTACTTTTTGCTGCAGTACCGCACCTAGTGTATGCATGGAGTTCACCGGGATGAAGCTGCTGTTGCGGAACACGGTAATAATGCTGTCGCCCACCGCTCCCCAGTACAGATGATGTCCGCTGATGACCACGGTTGCCAGCGTTGTGCCACCATGATTGCCTTTGAGCTGCTGTACAATCTCCCGATTGCTCGCATAAGCCGCTTCTTCCATATAATCCGGAATCTGCTGGTAACTCTGTACTTCATCATATTCCCGCAGGAAAGTCGTTACTGCCAGCGTGCTCGCCATCCGTCCATTGGCCAGACCGCTGATCCCGTCAGCCAGCACAGCGAGTGTACCGGCCGCGGTTGTCTTGCTGGCAAAGTAGTCATCCTGCTCGGAGCGTGTCCCGATCGTCTGACCGTTGCCGATCAGTACCTGGGACGCCTCTCTGACGGCCTCTCCTGCGAGCGACACATCTCCATACAGCCCCGCTGTCAGCCGGCGGCGCCAGAAAACAAGGCCGGTTACGGCGATGCAGGCACAGAGCACGATAATATAAGGTGTTCCACTCATACGATTTCGTTCTCCTATTCTGCAATCATGGCGTTATTTTCCCATTCGAAGTGGGCGCCGCACAGCGGGATAAAGATAAATTTGCTGTGTCCCAGCTGGATCACATCATAGGCATTCAGTTCTACCGGTGAGTAGACCGCTTCGTTGTTGTGATAAGCAAGACCGGAAGCATCCCCCGGCAGCAGATAGAAGTTGCGCTTTTTCGGATCATAGACGATCACAGCGTGATTGCGTCTGGAAATGGTGTTGTCGCCAATAATGCGGATATGCATTTCTTCGGCACGTCCGATAAAGTTCTTTTCGGCCATAATACGGTAATCCTGGCCCAGCTGTGGTCCTTCAATGCAGACAAGCCATCCGGTTACCGGATGAATACCAACCGTCTCTCCGAGGTAGGGCATTGTCTTATCTTCTTCATCCTGAACGCGTACCGCAGGACGCTGATTCGGATAGGCCGCCTCTGCAGCTACGACAGTATTACAATAAGGGCAAGTGCTTCCGTGTCTTCTCGTGCTGAACATGTGTCCGTTCGGGCATCTTGTCAAACTCATTTGTGCTCATCTCCCAATCTTAATTTACGAGTAGTCTGGTATTGGCAATATATAAAACGTCTCCCGGTCCAATCTGATAGGGACGTCCGATTTCGATTTTATTGGATTTGTTCTGGGCAGCCGAACGAATACCGGTTCCATTGCTGGAATCCGCATCTTCCACATACCATTCGCCATTGACGCAGTTCAGTACGGCGTGCTGCGAACTGATCAGTGACGCATAATCACTGCCGGACAGATCAATATCCACTTTGTTGTGACGGGTGTTTTTGCCGATCAGCATGCTGGTCTCACCGACGATATCCCAACCTTTGATTCGCTCACCGAATTCATCGATCAGAATGATCTCCGTTACTTCCTGATAGACAGGCACATCGGTCTGGTTTTTGAAAAAATGGTGGTACGCATACCAGCCAAAGGCAATGACCATGGCCAGAATAGCTATAATTTTCAGCAAAATCGATGGAATTACAAAAATATACACCAGTGTAGACAGCGAGATCAGCGCAATGCCGATATCAATACACCATAGACCTACGGTTCTTTCCGATTTCACTTATGTACAACCTCCATCACTTCACGATCATTTTTTTCGGGGGCCAAAATATTGTTCAAATATCGCTGAGGTATCCAGCGGATTTTTCTTTTTGTCGTCCTTTTTGATAGACGCATCATTGCTTTTCGGATTAAAGCCGAAAAAGCGTTCAAACTGGGTCTGCACATCACGCGGATCAAAATTTTTGTCTCCTGCCGATGCTGCCGAGCTCCGGGTGGTGCGGCTTCCTGCTGCCTGTCCGGCTGGTCCGGTAGAACCTGTGGATGCTCCTGCCAGCTTCTGATCATACTTGTGACGGGCATCTTCATTGCCGAGCGTCTCATAAGCCTGCTGCACCTGCTTGAACTTCTGTTCCGCTTCAGCACTGCCCTGGTTCGTATCGGGATGATACTGCTTGGCGAGCCTGCGGTATGTCTGTTTGATCTCGGCCGGTGTAGCGGTCTGGGAGAGACCAAGCACCTGATAATAATTGATCAAGCGATTCTTGCCTCCTTTGTTCATATACAATTCACTTCATGAAATCCATCCACAAAAGTTACCTAAAAGTAAGTTATGGAGCCGCGCAGCTGCACGGCTCCAACTTGGTGGATTAAACTGCGTATCCGCCCTCGATTTTCGCGAGTTCGGTTTTGTCTTTCTTTTGTTTGATGTAGATCGAGAATTGACCTACGCCTTCTACATCGCCGAAGTGCTCTGTGTAATCTACAACAAAAGCGTTCGGGAAGTAGATTTTGCGGATCACTTGATCAGCAGCGATAACTTCCAGTGTTACTTTACGGTAGCAATCTGCTTTCTCAGCAGGTACCAGGGACCACAGAGCCAGTTTCATAGTGTCATCTGCGTTGTCACCATCGGTAGCTGTGATGATTTTACCTGTGATTCTCAGTGTGGAACCAACGTCTGTGGAGCGTGCGTTGGAATCGTCCGGTGTATCTGTGTCATAGATCACCGTTTGGATGTTGTCCATCCCCAGTTCAATTGTTTCTGCGCCTTCTACTTTGAGTGTGAAACCCATTTGTGTTCCTCCTTGATATAAATGCTTTTTTAATTTATGTAAAAGAGTAGACCCGTAAGGGCACTCCCAACATACAACCTGAGCATCATACCCGAGTACCGGCACAATTACGCTTGCTATGAAGTTCCTGTAATAAGTCCTAAGTAAGCATACTGCCGATCGCTCTATGTATAATGATTTCGGCTTGTTACCTGATTCTCTGCCTCATTCTCCGGGCAGGGCATCAGGCGAGGCAGGGATTCCAGACGGTTATACCCGTCATCACGTTGCGGAATCCCTGCCGTGTCCTGCTGCAGTTTTTATGATCAGGCTCGGGCAGCGCTGGTTGCCTTGGTGATAGTGACTTCCAGGTTCTTCACATTGCCGTTAAATACCAGATCAATATTGCACAGATTGTTTTTCTCGTCGATCACATAGTTCAGATCGTCGCCGTCCTGAACGATGGAATTGACAGCGCCTTTGGCACCCAGCCAGCGGCTCTTTTGACTGCTTGGATTGTTGCTGAAAAATTTGACGATGTTCTCGTATTTGAAATCGCTCGTCTGGAAGCGCAGGATACGCTCCACATAAGTGCTGACCAGTGTCTTGTAAATGGAATCGAATCCATCTTCGGACATCGCCAGGCTTCTTGCTTTGTATACGGTAATTCTGCGGATATCCTTACCTTGCAGCTGCGCATTTTCCGAAGAGAAGACGAAGCCGAAGTTACGGCGGTTAATGGAATCCTTGATACTGTTGGTGAAGCCGGTAATTTCCTTGGCCATTGTCGTTACAAAACGCAGGCTGTTATCGCCGGATTCAATATCAAAGCGTACGCCTGGTGCGTCACGCTGTACATCCTTGAACATTTCCTTGAGATATTCCGGGCACTGGTACGCAGAGACGAGACCGGCAGCCACATAGGCAGCTCCTACATACACGCCTTCGATCCAAAGTTTGAGAATATCTTCTTTTTCCTTGGACAGCTGCACACCGGCTTCGGTCTGCATCATACGGCTGTCGATAATGACGCCGGATTTGTCTTTTGGAATAATCGTAAAGTTCGGTACGCAAGGAATCGCGAATTCGCTGTAATCCTGACGCAGCAGTGGTGTACATTTCTCCATGAACTTGTCGATACCGGAAGTGGCCACATGGTTAAATGTCGTCTCTTCACCGGATTCAAAGTTGAAGAACAACTGTACTTTGTAGTTTTTGACGATCTGCAGCAGCATCGACATGGACTCCAGTGTGTTGCCTTCCTGCTTGGCCGACTTCTCTGTACCTTTGAAGCGGGCACGACTAACACGCACATTGCCTGCTGCTTCCATCTCAATGGATGGCACAATACCGAACCAGATCGTATCGGTAAAGTCATTTTTGGAGTTGACCGTGTTCAGGTATGTCTCCAGACGTGGTGCATTCGTGCTTTTCACCAGCATATCCAGCTTGGTGTTGGTAATCAGCAGGGTTGGTGCCATACCACGGTTTTTGGTTGCATACTGGTCGAAGAACATCTTCACACCAAGCAGTTTCTCGACCAGAGGTTTAACCGCCTTGACGAATTCATCTTTAGCATTTTTGTAGAATTCCAGGTACGTATTGTAATTCTGTACTTCCAGCTCCGTGTTCACTTCGGTGTTTACGGCAGGAAGTGGACAGAAGGTGCGGACCACGAGGTCTTTGACATACATGGAAGGATTCTCGCTGACGCTTTCGTAATCTTCTTCGAATACGGAGATCAGTTCGTTTGTGCCATTATCATCGAGCAGCATCAATTCCGTGGTGTGGGCTTTTGGTGCCTCCACGATTTGCAGTTCGCCGCCTTCACCGATGGTCAGCATACCGATGCGGAATTCTTCAGCCGCCTGATCATCCTGAGTGCCTCCCAGCAGCAGACGGGTTTTGATATCTTCGATGGCCAGCGGCAGCATCGCCATAACATTGTTGTAGTTCTGGCTCGCTTCTTCGAACATCTGGTTGAGCTTGTCACCCATTTCCAGTTTTTTCGGATCCGCTTCATCCAGCTGATCGTACTGTCCGTACATATAATGAATTTCTTTACGTACCTGACGGATATCGTCCATCACTTTTTTAGGTGAGATCATATCCAGCAGATTCTCGAATTTGAAGTCAACGTTAGTGATTCCCTGGCTGCGCTTGGTATCGATCAGGGTAAACAGCATTTTCAGGAAATCGTTGTTTTGGTCAATCCGGATCTCGGAAATGCAATCGTCGGCAATTCCTTCCGGCTTTTTAAGTGTATAGACCACTTTCTGATTAGCCGCATTAAAGAAAGAATATACGGTCGGTGTAAATTTGTTCAGAAAATCATCAAAGCTGCGCACCAACAAATGCTGGCTGATTTCCTTGATTTTATCGTCACTGAGGCTATCGATACCTTTAACATCACCAACCAGGGTGATTAGATCGAGCTTTTCCGGGTTAATTTCTTCAAAGAGCATTGTACGGTTCGTTTGATTAATAATATCCAACGCAGTTTCCTCCATTCTGGCCTTCACGCTATGTATACAACGTTCACACCCGGAGCCGGGAAGCAGCTGAGGAAAGTACGAATACGATTAAAACGGTGTTTGCAATTCCCACTTTAGTTCCATGACTTCCGAGTTACAAAATGTATCATACAATATGAATAGTAGAGGTTGTCAATTTTTTGAATTCAGCCTTATTTATAGGAAAATACGACTATACATACATAAGGGATATTGTCGAAACTATCGAATTTTTCCTTTCATCAAAAAAATAATGTCGAAAAAATAACAATATAAATTAATTTCTAATACTTTCTTACTTTTAATGAAAATTATACTATTTTTAATGACTCCGGGTCTTTAGACCCTTCACGGGAAAGCATGTTCGCATTTTCAATTAAAAGATTATTATGTAAAGAATTTGAATTTCCCTTTAGATTACTGGGCGATATCAAAAAGACAATAATTCATTCTTAAGTATCAGTTTTCAACTTAGATTTTTTTATATTTACTTTATAATACTCACCGAAACTTTTGACCTATTTTTTATTTGCATAAATATGATTCCAAAAATAGTCCATTTTTTATCGTTTTTTTTAAATGTACTGCACATCGTTCTTTCTATTTGTAATTATTTTCTATTTTGTAAAATGATTTGAAAGAAAGTTTTACATTTATTTAACAAAAAACCACACGATTGACGTGTGGTTTTGGGCTTGTACTATTGTTATCTGATGGCATTTCCGCTTATTTTATTGAATGCTCGCTTTCTTTCAGAACCTCTTCCATGTGATTATCGAGTGATACCGATGACAGGCTGGTCGCTTTCACCCCATCTATCGCTTCGGCAGAACGATGCTTTTTCTGGCTGCGTGTCAGTACGAGATTCCGCTTCCAGAAGCGCTCGGCCTGAACAGCGATTTTGAACCATTTGAGCGACGTACAGCGCTTGTCAGCCGATACGGCCAGTCCCCAGTGAATTACCCGGGAAAGGATCGGTGAAGCCACCTGCTCGCTCCCCAGCTTCTCCAGCGTATCATTGAACAGACGCTTGGGTACATCGACGGGTGCTTTGCCCTGACAGCAGAAATAAAACGTCGCCGCCAGACTGTAAATATCCGATACCGGCCCCTGACAGGAGCGACCAGAGTAAAACTCAATCGGAGAATACCCCGCTGTCGTCAGAATGCTGTGCGTCTTGTTCTCATAACGTACAGCCGAACCAAAGTCCAGCAGTTTGGTCTGCCCGTCTTCCACCAGCATAATATTGCTCGGCTTCACATCCCTGTGAATATAACCGTGCTGATGAATATGCTCCAGCGCCTCAATAACAGGCAGCAGCCGGGACTGCATAAACGCAGGATCTGTCTGGGGAGAAGACTGACGGATATACCGATCCAGCGTAATCCCGCGGCAGTATTCCATCACCAGATAGGCGGTGTTGTTCTCCTCAAATTCATCCTCATATTTGACGATCCCCGGATGGTTCAGTTCACGCAGAATGCTGCCTTCCTGACGGAAGGTGGAGAGCATCTCGGTATATTTAGATTTCAGCCCTGCCTGGGAGCATTGCACCGACCGACGGTCACGGCTTCTCTCCACCAGTGCACCAGGGAAAAATTCCTTGATTACATGCAGTGTACCCTTCTCCATATGTCTTGCCACATAGACAATAGATAATTCGCTGACCGATAACGTACGGCGAATCTGATATGTATTTGCAAGCTTCTGATTGCGGGTAAGGGCCGGATTGGTCATTTTCATATTCATCGTCCACCTTTTCGCAACTTCCTTCGGGATGGGCTGTACATCATCGATAGGTACGCCTTTGCCGGCAAGGAATAAATAGAAAGCCGTACAGATGAGCAGCTGATGAATAGTCAAGCAGCATGGTCATGTCATGTATGGCATCATTATAGCCATTTTAGCACGAATTACACAGAATGTGATTCCCTGTATGCAGAAATTTGCCCGATTTCGGCAAATTTTCGCTTTTTTCGAGGAATATAGATCAAAATCATAGCGGTAGAAGTATTTTATATACCATAATGATGAAGTTTATGTCTTGATACTTAGATGGCTGCACATAGAAATAAGAGCCTGGACGCTTATCAGGCATGTTTATCCCTGGTCAGGTAAAAAAACCGAAGATATCATGCTTCACAGCTAGCCATTGCTCTTATTTCCCGCTTCCCTATATGAATCATGCGTCGGCTGCTTCCTGGTGATCTAACCCGGTGTTTTTTCAGCTTTCCAGTCACTTTCTCGCATAATACGAATTGCACTTTTGGCGATCATCGATACCCGTTCATCAGGGTCTTTTTCAGCTGTACGCTTCAGCATTCCTTCAAATTCCGGCCAGCCGACAAAGCTGGTGGCGAATACAGCAGACTGCCTTACCCGTACATCTGTATCCTGCATATATCGGGTGAAAATATCCAGAATATCCGGCTGCATTTCAAAATAAGATGCAATACCCAGACGGCAAATGGCGTCGATCTTATCTCCGGTGTTATCTGCCTTGGTACACCACTCGATCACTTCGTCTATCGAACCTACCATTCCGGTATTATACAGCAGACGAGCAGCATCGTCTGCTGCCGGACCGGATAACAGCAAATAAGGAATGCTGGTGGACTGATCAATAATGACATAAATTAGCGTAGACTGATCTTCCATGAGAAATGTATAATAACCTGCTTCTGCTGACAGTTCTTTTCGTTCTCTTGATTCATGCTGTGCTTTCAGCATGGACAAACTTTTTTCCCGGGAGAGCGCTTCCAACAAATTCATATAAATGACCTGCGGGCGCGTACATAATCGAATCTGCGACATATGTCTCACTCCTCCTTTTGGGTTGGGGTAGAGATAGTTATATTCAATATTACTATATTCCCGGCTTTAAGAATCATTTTTCTAAATTTTGTAATTTCATTTCCATATTTCATCAAAGTACATTCATGGTAGAAAGCAGCCTGTCATCCGGAGATACAGGCTTGTTTCCGGATAGCAGGCTGTTTTATTACCTGATAATCTACTGCTTATAATTGGATTGATACCCTGTTCACTGTCACTTCTTCTGCTCACAAGGATAACATTATCCACGAGCCGTATGCGGTTTGGCATTCCATTTGGCTTCCTTGGGTGCTTCTTCCTGTACCGCCTGCGGAGTGACCGGAGGTTTGATAAACACGGCAATCAGGAAAGAGATAATGCACATAATACCAATCACGATAAAGGTTGGCTTGAAGCCGCCCATCCAGGCTGCCACAATGGAACCGGACAGTGCCCCGATACCGAAGCCCTGGTAGATCACACCGTAGTTTTTGCCGTGATTTTTCAGACCGAAGAAGTCACTGACAATGGTAGGAAATACGGTGATATTACCGCCAAAGCAAAACGCAATGGCCGCTACGGAAGCAAAGAAGATACCATAGGTCAGAGGAACGAAGCTTAGCACGGCTACTGCCGCAGCTGTAACGATAAAGGTACCACAGATCACTTTGATCCGGCCTACTTTATCCGACAGGGCGCCCAGAATAATCCGGCCGACCGTATTGAAGATCGCGATCATGGCTACTGCATTGGCTGCTGTAGCAAGATCAAGACCTGCCAGCTGCACACCGATATCTTTGACGATACCAATCAGGTACAGACCGCTCATACATGCGGTAAAGAACATGATGAACAGCAGATACGCTTCTTTTGTTTTCAGCATTTCTTTGACCGAATAGTTATGAGTAACTACCGTTGGACCCGATGGAGACAGAGGTTTATGAGCGTTTGTACCCTTTTTCACTTGTTGATTGCTGCTTGCCTGCACCGTATCTGTGACAACGGCCTCACGAATAAATCGGGAACCGATCACAATCATCAGCAGGACGATAATACCCCAGTACAGGAACGCCATCGATACACCGGCCGAGCCGATCAGCGAGCCGTTAATATATTTGAAAATCAGACTTCCTGTTCCGTAAGCGCCGACCGAGATGCCGGAGATCAGTCCTTTGCGTTCCGGGAACCATTTGATCAGATTGGAGAGGGAAGTCATATAGGCGGTACCGTCTGCAAAACCGACAACGACGCCAGCCAGCAAATACAGCAGAGACAACGAGGATACCTGCGAACTGAGCATTAGCCCTAGCCCGAGCACAATACCGGACGTTCCGATCAGGCGGCGAATGCCCCATTTTTCCTGCAATTTACCGGAGAATAAAGTGGCAAATGCCAGTGCAAAGCTGGTAATGGAAAATGTGATGGCAACCGAGCTGAGTTCCCAGCCAAACTTGTCGACGAGCGGCTGATTGAATAGGCTCCAGGTGTAGATGGTACCAAGTCCCATCTGTACAATGACAGTTCCGAGAGCAATCAGCCAACGGTTTGCCGGTTTGGAAGTGGCTGTTTTTGAGGACATTGAAGCTTGCGTGTGATTCAACATTTGGCTCATAATGGATGTTCCTTTCCGTAATTACCGCAAAGTATAGTGTGTGTATACAGGTGAAAGGTTCTCAACCTGTGCAGGCTGCTTGGTATTCTGGTAAAGCAGTCCGTTTAACGAGAATTCTCTACACCCCAAGTATACCCCTACCATATAGGCGCTATAACCAATGTGGAATGAAATGCGGTATTTACGGAATGAAATGCCTTTATATATTCATGATCTGCCGGAACTCTTTGGCTTTGCTGCGGCTGACCGGAACTTCATATTCCAGATCATGTAAACGCAGTAAATAAGTGTTGTTGAACCACGGTACAATTTCGCGGATTTTGCTAATATTGACGATATAGGAACGGTGACAGCGGAAAAAATATTCCTCGGGCAGCGTCGCCTGAAAATCGCTGATACTCGCACTGACCGTATACTCATCCCGTCGGGTATACACATGGGTGACCTTCTCGCTCGCTGATGCATAATAGACGTCATCCACAGGGATTACCTGGATTTTGTCATTTTTCCAGAGACTGATCTTGCCCTGCAGCGCATGCGCCGTATGAGCAGTCTGGCCGGCTTGATGATGTACAAACGCCTGGCTGCTGCCTACATGATGCGCAGTAGGCTCTATGCCTTCTGTAGACTGCGTGGCAGCTGATAAGGGTAGAGAATGTTCAGTCTGAACGCTGCCTCCCCTACCGCCCGTATCCGGCCGATGGTCACGTTCATACGTGTTCTCCAGCTTGCGCAGCATGGAAGTGATCCGGGATTCGCTGTATGGCTTGAGAATATAGTCGAACGCCTCAATCTCGAATGCCTCAGCGGCATGTTCCTTGTATGCGGTAATGAATATGATATACGGCTTGCGCGAGAATTTGCTAATATTGTGGGCGAGCAGTACACCATCCAGCGACGGAATATTAATATCGAGGAATATGGCATCCACCTCATGATTTTGTACATATTTCAGCACATCCAGCCCATCGTCAAAGCTCCCCATAATCTCGATACTGCTGTACGTCTTGATGTAATATTCCAGTTCCTGGCGAGCCAGAAACTCGTCCTCCACTACGATTGCTCTCATACGCGCTCCTTTCTGACTCTAAATTGAATACGTGTTCCTTTGTCCAACCGCTGAATATGCAGACCTTCTCCATAGATCAACTTTACCCGCTGATGTACATTGGACAGACCGATCCGGTTCTCCGGCATCTGGCTCGTATATACTTTCCGGATAATTTCGTCGTCAATACCTGTACCCGTATCCTCGACGATAATCTCCACCTGTTCTCCCCGATCCTTGACAGACAGGGTTACCGTACCCGAACCTCTTCCCTTGAGAATGCCATGTACAATCGCATTCTCCACGAGCGGTTGGATGATCAGACTCGGAATCTTCACTTCTACATCTTCATCAACATCATAAATTACCGTCAATTTACTGCCAAAACGCGCTTTCTCGATCTCCACATAATTGACCACCTGACCGAGTTCCTTGTTGATATCAATCAGCTCGTCGCTCCATTCCAGACTGTGACGCAAATAACCGGACAGATTAATAATCATCTCCCGTGCATTATCCGGATCAATACGGATCGAGGAAGCAATGGCATTCAGCGCATTAAACAGAAAATGCGGATTAATGCTCGTCTGCAGTGCTTTAATCTCGGCTTTGTTCGCCATCTGCTTCATCTGCTCAATCCGTGATACCTCCATGAGCGTGGAGATGATCTGGGACAGACCGACAGCCAGCGTCTGCAGGGAATAGGTGATCTTGTAGGCTTTGCTGTAGTAGATTTTCAGGGCACCGGTGACCACACTTTTCTCCTTGAGCGGAATAATGATCAGCGACTGGATATGAGGGACTTTGCCCTCTGTATCGTCGTTAATAATGACAATCTCTCCGCTGGAGATCGCCTGCTTGGTTGCATCGGTAATAATCTCATTGCCGATATTATAACGTTCCTCCCCCACCCCCACATAAGCAAGGATAAAGCGTGTATCGGTAATGGCTACCGCATCCGCCTGAATATCCTCCCTGATAATTGTACATATTTTTCGCAGCGAATCGCTGTTGATCGAACGGAAGTACGGCAGCGTCTTGTTGGCGATATCAAGTGCCAGCTTGGCCTGCCGGGCAGCAATATTCTCCCGTTCTCCTTCAACGCCCTGGACGAACAGGACGATCAATCCGACGCTCACCTCACCGAGAATCATCGGCAGGGCAATGATCGATACAATCTCCTGTCCCAACTCTGCCGGATTGGCCATCAGCAGAATGAGCAGCATCGTCAGTGCCTCACAGATCATGCCTGCCGCAATACCGACAATCCAGCGGCGCTTGCGGCTGATCCGGCTGTGGATATAACCGGACAGAATCCCGGCGATAATACTCGTAATCAGACAGGGAACCGAGGTTACTCCATCGATATCGATCAGATAGCGATGCAGCCCGGAGACTACCCCGGTAATCAGTCCCACCGGCCAGCCAAACAGGATTCCTCCCGAGACGACCGCGATAATGCGCACATTGACAAGAGAACCTTCCACATTGATCCCTGTATAGGTTCCCAGGATAGCAAAACCGCTAAAAATAACCGATAAAATAATCCGATCCTTGGTATCCAGCACTTCCTTTTGAAATATCTGCCGGAAATTCGGTAGTTTACTCAGTAAAAATAAACAGATCAGCAGCAGCGCTGCCCGTTCGAACAATTGCAGCAATATAATACCTGTATAGTTCCCGCTCAATGCCAATGCCTCCAGCTTCGTCGTTAAAACCCATAATCTATAGTATAAACGATGTACTCGATTGGTGTGTGACAGGTTTGCAAAAAGAATGGGAATTTGCCGGAATTTCATCAGGTTTTAAGTTTGCCTTAACAGACTGTTCATGGAGGCAGGGTACAATGAAAGCAGTATTCTTAACAGCAGAGAGGCAGGAAGCAGCATGGAGATGAAGCATATTCCTACCAGTCGTTCAATGGCACTGGCAATTCCCATAGGCAGTTCAACATTTAGCGCACCCTTGTACGCTGCAGCCGGATACAAGACAGGCAGTGGTCGCACGCTGTCTGCTGCAGGATTTATCCCGGACAAAAGTAAAACATCATCGTACCTGCAGCATCGTTCCAATTCGGATTCATATACAGAGCAGCATTATTGTACAGTTCATTCCGATATCGACCCTGAACGTACCCTGACGTATATTCTCGATGGCGCAGCCAGCCTGCTGGGACTGACGGCTTTGGAATTAAGACAGTATTTGCAGGATGGGGACAGCATACAGCATATGGCAGAACATCAGGGTCTCGCTGCCACACAGTTCAGCGAACAGCTGCTCGAACACATAAGTATGACCCTCAAGGAAGCCGAAGCTTCCGGACAAATTACACAGCGGCAGTATGGAGAGTATTTGCAGATTGCCGCACAGCAGATCCAGCGGCTGATTGATATTCGTTAAGTAAATATCCGTAAACAAAAGGCCTGATGCATCATTTTATCCACATTGAACGCATTGATTTGCATACGGAATGACCTGAGTATTTAGTGGATGGCTGTCAACACCGATGTGTGAGTATACTCCACCATGCCAAAGAATATCCAAAAGCATATTACTCAACAAAAAGGTTGTATTCCTGTTCTGCCAAGCCTGATGGCTCCTGACAGATGGAAATACAACCTTTTTATTACTTGCCTATTCATTTATACGCTTAGCAGCAATGGTATATTGATTCATTGATGTATAAATGGATCATCATACTTATTCCATATCATATTGACAGATCAATATACCCTGTATCACTAATTGTCCCAGCAATCAGTCAATCAGTTCACCCTGAAATACCTGCTGTCTGTTCAAGAATTCGCGCAGTGCTTCATATTCCGGTGACGTCCAGAAGAAATCATTGCTGACCAGACGGGCCGCATCATTACGGGCAATCTCCAGCACTTCAAAATCGCTGACCATATCGGCGATCTTGAACTCCGGCAGACCGCTCTGCTTGGTACCGAAAAATTCCCCCGGCCCGCGCAGTTCCAGGTCACGGCGAGATACTTCAAAGCCGTCATCCGTCTCGGTCATCGCCCGCATCCGCTCCTGCCCGATCTCGGATTTGGGATCGGCGATCAGGATACAGAACGATTCGTGCTCACCCCGACCGACGCGCCCGCGAAGCTGATGCAGCTGGGAAAGCCCGAACCGGTCCGCATCCATAATGATCATCAGCGTAGCATTCGGTACATCGACTCCGACCTCGACAACCGTCGTGGAGACGAGCAGCTGCATTTCATTGCTGTAAAAGGCACGCATCGTCTCTTCCTTTTCGGCTGCGCTCATCCGGCCGTGCAGCAGCCCCACCTGATAACCCGGAAAAGCCTGATCCATCTGCACAAACAGATCAATCGCATTTTGCACATCCAGCTTGTCCGATTCTTCGATCAGCGGACAGATCAGATATGCCTGACGCCCCTGATCGATCTCCTTGGAAATAAAGCCCATGACCCGGTCCATCATATTATGCTTCACCCAGTACGTGGCGATCGGCTTGCGCCCTTTGGGACGTTCGGAAATGGTCGATACATCCATATCGCCAAATGCCGTAATCGCCAGCGTACGCGGAATCGGCGTAGCCGTCATCGTCAGCACATCCGGGTCAAACCCTTTGCGCCGCAGCACACTGCGCTGATTCACCCCAAAGCGATGCTGCTCATCCGTGACCACAAGACCAAGGCTGCGGAAAAAGACATCTTCCTGAATCAGCGCATGGGTACCGACGATAATATCGGTCATGCCCATTTGCAGGGAAGCGATCAGATCCTTGCGTTTGCGTCCGCTGACACTGCTCGTCAGCATCTCCACGGTAATGCCAAACGGCTCAAACATGCGCTTGAGTGAACGCACATGCTGCTCCGCCAGAATCTCGGTAGGCACCATCAGCGCTCCCTGATGACCCGAGCGAACGGTGGCAAACAATGCTATCGCTGCGATAACTGTTTTACCGGAGCCCACGTCTCCCTGCAGCAGACGATTCATGCTGTAGGGGGAGCGCATATCTTTTAGTATTTCAAGTTCGACCTGCTTCTGTGCATCGGTCAGCTCAAACGGCAGACTGCGCACAAATTCGCGGATCGTCGCATTGTCGGTCGTGTGCACAATGCCTGTCGTACGCTTGCGGTTCATGCTTCGGTAAGCCTGCAGCTTCAGCTGGAACAGGAATAGCTCTTCATATACCATCCGCCGCCGTGCCTGCTTGCCCTCACCTGCATCTGCAGGCTGATGCAGCTGGCGAATCGCCTGTTTGCGCGGCATCAGCTTATACTGCCGAATCAGCTCCTGCGGCAGTACTTCCGGAATCATTTCTCCATATTGATCCAGCGCCTGACCGATCATTTTGCGAATCCAGGTCTGGGTAATCTTGCCGCCGATCGAATAGACCGGCTGCAGACTGCCGCTGCGCTGGGTTCCTTTATCCGGAAATTCCGAATCGGTAATCGTCATGGTGGACCGGCGCTGATCCCATTTACCGGTCAGAATAATAGTTCTGCCCGAGGTCAGCTGGTCTTTGAGAAAATGGCGGTTAAACCAGGTGGCTGTCACCATCCAGTCATCCACCATTACTTTACAGGTCAAACGTGATTTTTTGCCATAGCGCTGTAATATCGGCAGGCCGACAATCTTGCCTTCGACCGTAATTTTGTCGCCGTCCTTGACCTCCTGAAGCGCACGCAGGCGATAATCTTCATACCGGAATGGAAAATATTCCAGCAGATCAAGTACAGTAGAGATGCCAAAGGCGTGAAGCTCCTGTTCCTTGGAAGCACTCACGCCATTGACCTGCCGAACGCCAATCTGATCCAGATTGATATTCATCATCCCTCATCTATTCCTCATCCGGCCATGCAAACATGGCAATCGTCCCGGGCCCCGCATGGGTGCCGATAACAGGCCCCACTTCTGAGAAGACCAGTTCGCCAATCTCATAATGCTCTCTGATCATCTGCAGCAAGGGTTCACACGATTCCCGGTTCGCCGTATGTCCAAGAGCCAGATTGATTTTACGTACATTCAGATTTTGCCGCATCATCTCGACGATGCGTATCATAGCCTTTTTCTGACCGCGCACTTTTTCGACCGGATAGATCACTCCGTTCTCATCGATTGAGAGAATCGGTTTGACATTGAGCAGCGTACCGAGTACAGCCGAAGCTCTGCCGATCCGTCCTCCCTTGCGCAGATATTCCAGATCATCGACCATAAAGTACAGTTCGCGGCGGCTCAGTATACGCGCTACTTCCGCTTCGATCTCGGCGGCACTACGGCCCTGCTGCGCCAGTCTGGCTGCATGCACTACCGCCAGTCCATACCCGTAGGAAGCGGATTTGGAATCGATTACGGTAATATGGCTGTGCTCATCCAGCATGGAGCGTCCGATTGTTGCGGACTGATACGTACCACTGAGACCGGAGGACAGATGGATCGATACGATCTCGCTGCCCGGATGCTCTGCTGTAAGCTTCTCGTACATGGCTGTATAATCAGCAGGGGAAGGCTGGGATGTGGTAGGCAGCTGCGATGAAGAGGATAGTTTGCTGTAAAATTCAGCAGAGGTGATATCGACTCCATCCGCATAAGTCTGCTCTCCAAAAAATAACCTCAGCGGGATAATACGTATATCATATTTGGATATCAGCTCTGCAGGAATGTCTGCCGTGCTCTCTGTCACAATAATGGTATGGGCCATCCCTATCCCTCCTTCTCTCCAAAATAACACAACTGCTATAAAATGCCCAATACAGCTGTATCAGACATTTTACAGTGTTCGCTCTATAATATTTCTGCCACTCAGGATTCCACGGAGAATAGATAATGATACACTGGCTGTCCACCTTCATGAATCTCCACTTCCGCATCCGGATAAGTCTCGCTGATCCATGCGGCGAGAGCTCTCGTATCCGCATCATCCGCTTCGCTGCCAACCAGCACGGTGATGACTTCCTGACCATCTTCGATCATGGAAGACAGCAGTTCCTGGCAGGTGTTCAGCAGCGCAGGAGTCGTCGCGACAATTTTGGAATTGTGAATCCCGATATAATGTCCTTCTTTGATATCAATATCTTCCATCGTGGTATCACGTACCGCGACCGTAACCTGACCGGACTTCACATGGCTCAGCGCTTCGGTCATGTTGCTTTCGTTCATGTCCACACTCTCATCTTCCTGGAAGGCAAAAGCGGAAGCAATTCCCTGTGGAATGCTTTTGCTCGGAATAACGGTAATCTGGCGACTTCCTTCCAGCAGATCACGTGCCTGCTGTGCAGCCAGTACGATATTCGAGTTATTCGGTAAAATAAAGATATGACGTGCAGACAGGCTCTCTACCGCTTTGACGAAATCTTCCGTGCTTGGATTCATCGTCTGTCCGCCAGCCAGAATCGTATCGACGCCCAGACTACGGAAAATCTCGGAGATGCCATCGCCCGAAGAGACGGCGATCAGTCCGTAAGCGGCCACTTCTTCAGCCGGAGGAACCGCAGCCGTCTGGGGATCCAGCGGCGCCTGTGGAATCTCGGCAAACAGATCCGGCGGCGGGGCAATATCGAGTCCGGCCGACAGCAGATCGCGATGCTGCTCACGCATATTCAGAATATGAATCTGGGTAATCTCACCATACTGCAGTGCCAGATTGAGCACTTCGCCCGGTGCCTTGGAATGCACATGGACCTTGATTACTTCATCATCGGCAATCACGATAATGGAATCTCCATTAACAGCGAGCGCCTGGCGGAACTTCTCTTCTTCAAAACGGGCATTCCGGTTCTGTCCCAGCTGCCGATTGATGAAAAACTCCATATCATACAGGAACTCGATATCTTCGGTCTCCAGACGTGCCTGAGCCGACATCGGTGTATCAAATGCAGGCACCTGGGCAACCGCAGCAGCAGATGCCTGACTCGATGTGCCGGTAATTCCCGGCTGCATCACAGATCGGCTCGCTGCCTGTGCCTGCGCACCTGCAGAAGTCGCTGTTCCATGCAGCAGATATTCATAGAAACCTTCATAAATGTATACCAGTCCCTGACCACCGGAATCGACGACACCGACCTGCTTTAGTATTGGCAGCATTTCCTGTGTCTGTGCCAGCGTCTCCTGAGCACGGCGAAGTATCTCGCCCATGAGTTCCGTAATATCCGTTGTACGGCGCGCATAATAAGAGCCATGCTTGGCTGCTTCCTTGGCTACGGTCAGAATGGTACCTTCGACGGGTTTGACGACGGCTTTGTAGGCTGTCTCTACGCCATTTTGCAGAGCTGCTGCGAATTGTGCTGCATTCAGCTCATCACGTGATGCTGCTGCTCGGCTGAACCCTCGGAACAGCTGGGATAAAATAACGCCCGAATTCCCCCGTGCGCCCATCAGCAGTCCTTTGGACAGCACCGTGGCGGTCTGACCGATCAGCGGAGAAGTATTGCGCTTCAACTCCGTAACTCCGGCAGTCATTGTCAGATTCATATTGGTTCCTGTATCGCCGTCCGGCACAGGAAATACATTCAGGGAATTGACGTGCTCTGCATGCTGATGCAGACGCTCCGCTCCCGCCAGTACCATAGCGGTAAAATCAGTTCCATTTAAAGAACGCTTACTCAAAGAAAATTCCCCTTCCTCATGTATCCATACCAGCTCTGTCCGGGTTGATATTTGGACAGAACGCATTGTTGAGTTTTCATTTTCAGTAGTCATCTAATTGGTAGTGTAAAAGAGCGTACATGGGTTACTTATACGCTGCTTGTTCTTCACCCGTTCCAAATAATTTAGAACCACGTACTTGTACCAAGTACCAATAATGGGCAAAGCCTTATGTGATGCGGTCTGTACCGCTGCATGCGGACCTCTGCAGAGCCGCATTGCCACCCTGTCAGCCAGCAGATTGCAGCCTGCTGATCATGCAAAAAAAACACATATTGAACTACCTTATATTGTACTATAACCCTGTAAAGAAATAAATAAAGTATTTAGAAGTGTTGACGTTGCTTTCTCGATTGTGATAATATGTTATGAGTGTTGTTTTCATGCACTTTTTCGGAAATAGGAGGTGTAACTATGGCTCGTAAATGTTATGTAACTGGTAAAACAGCTGGCAGCGGTAACAACGTATCCCACGCTAACAACCGTAACCGCCGTACTTGGGGCGTGAACGTTCAAAAAGTTCGCATCCTCGTAGACGGTAAACCAAAACGCGTATACGTAAGTACTCGTGCTTTGAAATCCGGTAAAGTTACCCGCGTATAATGATATGTCGATGAAGAAAGCATCTCTACTTACATAGAGATGCTTTTTTGCTGTCTTTTTTGTATCCTCTGATCTTATGATCCTGGAATTATACGTGTAGAACATATAGCAAAAGCGCCGATACGATGAGGTATCGGCGCTTTTTTTAGCCAGTCAATAGCATTAGATTGAAGTTGGTTGGCTTCCAATCCCGTCTGTTTCTAGAATGCTCTGTACAACAAATTCTCATTATGTGATTCTGCTTAGTGCAGGCTGTCACGAATGCTCTGAATCGCTTTGGCACGATCCGGTGTGTTGAATACAGCGCTGCCTGCTACGAGTACATCCGCACCTGCTTCGACAACCTGTTTGGCTGTGGAAGCGGTAATGCCACCATCCACTTCGATATGCAGAGCCGTATGGCCCATTTCATTGGCCCATTTGCGAATTTCGCGGATCTTGTTCACGGTACGAGGGATAAATGCTTGTCCGCCAAAGCCCGGATTCACGGTCATAACGAGCACCAGATCGACATCTTCCAGCACTTCACGAATCGCTGCTGCCGGAGTAGCCGGATTGATCGCTACACCTGCTTTGACGCCGTGTTCCTTGATCAGATGAATAACCCGATGCAGATGCGTACAGGCTTCTGCATGAACTGTAATCATCTGTGCACCCGCTTTGACGAAATCTTCCACATAGCGATCCGGATTCTCGATCATCAGATGCACGTCTTTGAACAGACCGGTATGGGCTGAAATGGACTGCATAACAGGTGCACCGAAAGTAATATTCGGTACAAAGTGTCCATCCATTACATCAATATGCACCCAATCCGCTCCACCGCGCTCGACTTCAGCTACTTCTGCCAGCAGTTTACCAAAATCGGCCGACAGAATGGAAGGTGCTATTTTCACCTTATGCATAATTAATACCTCCGCTTCTCATCTTTCATTTCCTGATAAAATTGCTCATAGTGCTTGTACCGGGTACTGGCGATCTCACCGTTATCCAGTGCATCCAGAACCTTGCAGTCCGGTTCATGCAAATGGGTACAACCACGGAATTTGCAGCCGCCCGAATAGCGGTTGAATTCACGGAAGCATGAGCCAAGATCTTCGACTCCCAGCTGTGTAAAGTTCAACTGGCTAAAACCTGGCGTATCAGCGACATAACCGCCGCCTTCCAGTTCGATCAACTCTACATGACGGGTCGTATGCTTACCGCGGCCAAGGCGCATACTGATCTCGCTTGTATTGAGATCACTGCCTGGAATGACCTTGTTCAGCAAGGAAGACTTGCCCACACCGGACTGTCCGGCAAACATGCTGATCTTGTTGTTCAGCTCCTGACGGATCTGATCCGTACCCATATCCAGCTCGGCACTGGTCAGAATTACCTGGTAACCAATATCTTCATACAGCTTTTTGGCCCGCTCCACCGCTTCGCGCATTCCGGTATCTTCTTTGTCTTCTGCACGCAGAAGATCCATTTTGGTAAAGCAGATTAACGGTTCCAGGCCCGCATGCTCGATATGTACCAGAAATTTATCCAGCAGGATAAGACTCAGATCGGGTTCCTTGACCGAGAAAAGCAGGACAGCCTGGCGAATATTAGCCACAGGAGGACGGATCAATTCCGTCCTCCGTGGCAATATTTCTTCTACCGTGCCTTCTCCATTTTCAGTCAATGAATAGATAACCTGATCGCCTACCAGAGGAGACTCTCCTCTTTTTTTGAAGATTCCGCGGCCGCGGCACTGAATGGTCGCCGGCTGGCCTGCGGGAACTTCTTCATCATTCTGCTGAGGTTTCACATAATAATATCCGCTTAGCGCTTTGACGATTAAGCCTTCTGGCATGTAATCCGTCCTCTCATTGATCTTGCATTTTGGATAACGACATTCGGTTATGGGGTGCTTGTGTCACTGCCGATCTCATCGGTATTTCCATTGCCCTGGCCATTTCCGTTTCCCTGACCATTGCCATTTCCCTGGCCGTTTCCATTGCCCTTTCCATTACCTTTACCTTCACCGTTAACCGCAGTTGGATCATCGGTTGCCTCATCTTCCGGAGGAGTTGTCTCCTCGGCTGGTGGAGTAGGAGTCGTCGGTGGAGGCGTAACTTCTCCGGTATTTTCAGGTTCCACTACACCTTCCGGGAGTGTACCCTGCTTGGCTTCATTGTAACCAATCGCAAACGTGTCCAGGAACTGTCCATCACGGTAGACTTTCACGACGCCATTCTGGTTCGGGTCCAGCACCATATTGACCTGAAGCGATTTGCGGGAGTCGATCGTCTTGGTTCCCCAATCACGGTCAGCTCCGCGTGCATCCGTATAGACAATATTGATTTTGCTTGTCTTGCCGGCGGTAGCCGGTGGTACGGATACGGTATACGTATAATTCAATGCTTCCGGCGGATAACCGGTACTTACCCAAATATCAACCGCACTTCCTTTGGCTACTGAACCGCCAGGCTGTGGATTCTGGCGGGTTACTTTGCCTTTGTCGACCGTATAGCTTGCTTCCTGCTGCACACTGCCTGCCTTCAGACCTGCTGAAGAGATTTTGGACTGTGCATCCGATTGGCTGATTCCGGCTACAGATGGTACTGAAGTCGTCGATACTCCTTTGCTGACGATGAGTGTGACCGGCTGGGATTCCGGATCGACATCTTCATTGGCACCCGGCTTCTGATCGAATACTACGCCCGCTTCCACGCTTTCATTATTCTCATCCTGTCTTACAATCTGGTCATCCTTGAAGCCCATCTCAATCAATTCCTTACGGGCATCATCATAGGATGAATTGGTAAAGTCAGGCATTTTTTTGAGTTCCTTGGCCATGGCGACACTGAGTTTGATCTTAGTGTCTTTTGAGACCATTGCATTTGGCTGCGGGTCCTGTTCATATACCGTACCCGGAGCAATGCCTTCCTGATACTCACGATGAACCTCTTCCGCAACGTCTAGGCCATATTTTGCGAGTTCCACCTGAGCCTGCTGCTCAGTCATGTTGGTGACGCTCGGTACGGCAATTTCGTCCTCATTCAGCGTCTTATTTACATAAAATACAATGAGGAACATGATCAGCAGCACAGCCAGCACCGAAGAAACGATAATGATCGTTTTTTTGCGGTTCTGCTGCTTGGAAGCCGCCGTGCTTTTGCTTTTGCCTCTGTCTCTCTCCATGCTTCGCACCTCATCATCCGGCAGACCGACCGGGATGGAATTGGGACGAATCGCCGATACGACCTTGGTCTGCTCGTCATCATCGTTACTTGCAAAGTAGACTCTGGATTCCGTACTGCGTTCCGGCAGCAGACAGGTATCCAGATCCGTCAGCATATCGTGCGCAGAATGATAGCGTTCTGCAGGATTTTTGCGCATGGCTTTCAGTATGATATTCTCTACGCTCTGCGGGATCAGCGGATTGATGCGTCTCGGATCTTCAAATTCATCCTGAAGATGCTTCAGCGCTACACTGATCGGGCTTTCTCCCTGAAACGGAAGTCTGCCGGTCAGCATCTGGTAAAGAACAATCCCCAGCGAATAGAGATCGGATTTTTCTCCTGTTGTTACACCTTTGGCGTGCTCGGGAGAAAAATAATGTACAGAACCGACCACAGAGCCGGTCTGCGTAATGGTGGTGGAAGTAACCGCCCGGGCAATCCCGAAGTCTGTTACCTTTACCCGTCCATTACGGCCAATCAATATGTTATGAGGCTTGATATCACGGTGAATAATCTGATTATGATGGGCGTGTTCCAGCGCATCGCAGATTTGCGTCGCAATCCGTACGGCTTCTTCCACCGGCAGCGGAGCACGTTCTTTGATAATTTCGTTCAGGTTCTGTCCATTGACATACTCCATAACGATGTAATGAATATCGTCTTCCTGTCCGACGTCGTAGATGCTGACGACGTTCGGGTGAGACAGCGATGCCGCCGATTGTGCTTCACGGCGGAATCTGCGGATGAACTCCTCATCATATACAAACTGCTGGCGCAGTACCTTGATCGCTACATGACGATTCAGCAGTACATCCTTGGCCCGGTAGACGAGTGCCATACCACCGCCGCCGATTTCTTCCAGTACTTCATAGCGGCCGCCGAGAATACGTCCTATCATGATGTCCACCCCTTTGTATCCGACCCGGGTGCAGAGTCATTGATTTCGAACAGGGCAACCGTAATATTGTCTTCGCCACCGGCTTCCAGTGCGAGTGTGACCAGATGCTTGGCACGATCTTCCAGCGGAATCCCCGCCAGTGCAACCGTCTCGATCTGATCACCGGTGACCATATTGGTCAAACCGTCGCTGCAGAGCAGCAGCACTTCTCCGGAGGAGAGCTGAATATCATCCAACTCCACGCTCACTTCAGAATCCGTACCGAGTGCTCGGGTCAGCACATTGCGCCGCGGATGGGCCGCAGCCTCTTCCTGGCTGATCTGTCCCGTCTTGAGCAGCTCGTTGACGAGACTGTGATCCTGCGTCAGCAGACGCAGTTCATCCTCACCGACCAGATAGGCACGACTGTCTCCGATATGCCCGATCACGCCCTGATTGCCGCGCAGCAGCACCGCTACTACCGTGGTACCCATGTTATAGTAATCGCTGTTCGTCTTTGCCATATGAAAAACAATATCGTTGGCATGCAAAATAGCGTCATGAAGCGCCGCACGAAAAGCTTCAGCCGACAATCCGGCTTCCAGTCCCTGCAGATCACTAACTATCGTCTGTACGGCCAGCTGGCTGGCTGTGTCGCCTGCCCGGTGGCCGCCCATTCCGTCTGCTACAATACCAAGTGTATATTCTTCCTGTATATTGCCGATCCACACCGAATCCTCATTAACCTGCCGAACGCGTCCCTTATCACTCAGTTGCGCTGCTCTAATCAACTCTGCTCACCTCGCTGTCGACTCCATATGCTTCGCACGCAGCTGTCCGCAGGCTGCAGCGATATCGTGTCCCTGCTCACGGCGGATCGTTACGTTAACGCCTTTGTCCGCCAGTATACGCTGGAATTCAAAAATATCCTTGCGCGGTGTACGCACATAGTTACGTTCAGGCACATAGTTGACAGGGATCAGGTTGACGTGGCACATCATATCTTTGAGGACGTTTGCCAGTTCTTCGGCATGCTCCGGACGGTCGTTGACGCCGCCGATCAACGCATACTCAAACGTAATCCGGCGACCGGTTTTTTCCATATAGTAATGCAGGGATTTCATCACATCATCAAACGGGAAGCGGCGGTTAACCGGCATCAGCTTGGAACGCAGCTTGTCATTTGGCGCGTGAATGGAGATCGCCAGGTTGATCTGGGTTTCTTCATCTGCAAATTTGTAGATATTCGGTACGATACCGCTTGTGGATACTGTAATATGACGCTGACCGATATTCAGGCCTTTTTCGTGAATCATGATGCGCAGGAACTTCATGGTCGCTTCATAGTTCTCGAACGGTTCGCCGGAACCCATGATAACGATACTGCTGACACGCTCATTGGTCTCATCCAGAATCTTCTGCGCCTGAACAACCTGGGCTACAATCTCGCCGGCTGTCAGGTTACGCTTCAGTCCGCCAAGGGTAGATGCACAGAATGTGCAGCCGATCCGGCAGCCGACCTGTGTCGTTACACAGATGCTGTTACCATAGTTGTGACGCATAATAACCGTCTCAATCGCATGATCATCATGCAGACCGAACAGGAATTTTACGGTACCATCCTTGGATTGCAGCTTGGTAATCTCGCTCAGTGTCACAAAAGAAAACTGGTCGTTCAGCTTGGCGCGCAGTCCTTTGGAAAGGTTGGTCATTTCCTCGAAAGAAGATACACGCTTCACATACAGCCAGTCAAAAATTTGCCCTGCACGGAAAGCAGGCTCGTTATTTTCTTGCACCCATGCCTGGAGATCCTCCAGGGAATAATCATATATAAAGGGTTTCATTGAATTTATCACACCTATTCTTCATATCTTATTTTGTAAATCATTTTTGTTCATTTACAATACGGTTTACATCGGGTTTGCATCTTTACTATTTTAGCACAAAAAAAAGAAAGCCTAAAGAGGTACCCGCCAGCTTCTGCTGTTTTAAAGCGAGAGCATCGTCTGACGTACCTGCTGTAGGCCATTATTGTTCATCGATCGGTTGTGCTAAGACCATATACTAACTCATTCTGCGCAAAGCCGCAATATAAAATCCGTCCGAATGGTAATCCTGCGGCAAAATTTGCAGTCCGATACTGGATTCATTGCTTTTCTTGCCGGCTGAGCCGCGCTGCTGTGCTGCTTCCTTGAGCGGATTCAGCGGTGTATCTGCCGGTTCAAAGTCAGAATTGTGATCCAGGAAGCGGCGCACCACATACTCATTCTCGCTGTATTCAATCGTACAGGTGCTGTAGACCAGAATACCACCCGGCTTCAGCAGTGTGGATACCTGCTGGATCAGCTGCTGCTGCAATTCCGAGATATCCTGAATATCCTGTGGGGATTTGTTCCATTTGAGATCCGGCTTACGGCGAATTACGCCAAGTCCCGAGCAGGGAGCGTCCAGCAGAATACGGTCAAAGGAAGCAGCCGGGTAACGATCCACTAGTGTCAATGCGTCCCCAATTGCCGTCTCGATCACATTCAGATGCAGACGCTCTGCCTGATCGTCGATCAGCTTGCGCTTATGATCATGGATATCATTGGCGACAATACATCCTTGATCTTTCATTTTCTCCGCCATATGCGCCGTCTTGCCTCCGGGAGCTGCGCAGCAGTCCAGCACGTTCATGCCGGGCTGCGGCTGCACGGCCTCGGCGACCAGCATGGAGCTCTCATCCTGAATGGAGATCAGTCCATCGCGATACCAGTCCGTCAGTGCCATATTGCCGCTGCCTCCTACCAGTATGCCATCAGGCGCTACTGCAGAGGGCTGTGCATAATAACCAGCTTCATTCAATGTACGCATCATTTCTTCCCGGGAAATGCGGAATGTATTGACCCGTACGCTGACAGCAGGCGGCTCATTGTTAGACATGCAGATCTGCTCTGCTGTCTCTTCCCCGTACTGCTTGATCCAGCGTTTGACCATCCACTGGGGATGGGAATACTGCAGAGAAATGCGCTGCGCTGCCGGAAGCCCTTCAGGGATCGCAAGTTCATCCAGCTGTCGAATCACATTACGCAGAACGCCATTTACCATGCCGGATACGCCCTGATGCCCACGCTGCTTGGCGATATTAACCGCCTCGTTCACTGCTGCATGTGCAGGGATGCGATCCAGATAGTAAAGCTGGTAAAAGCTCATGCGCAGCAAGCTGCGCACCCATGGCTGCAGCTTCTGCATCCCCTTGGTGACCAGCTGATCCAGAAAATAGTCAATAGTATTCAAATGCGCCATTGTACCATAGACAAGCTCGGTAGCCAGTCCGGCATCGGAACGCTCCAGATTGGCCTGGATAAGCGCCTGATTAAGCTTGAGGTTGCTGTAGGAGCCTTCCACTTCCACATCGGTCAGTACATTGAGTGCCACGTCACGGGCCGACAGTTTGCGAGTGGAGCTGCCGCTGTTGCGGCGCGAATGGGTACTGCGCTTTGTTCCGGCTGATTGACCGGCAGAGTTACCCTGTCCATGGCTGCTGTTGTTCTTCTGATCGCTCACTGGAACACCGTGCCTTTGGTGAGGGACGTACCACGCACAAAGTCTGCTGCACGCAGCGCCTTTTTACCGGCAGGCTGCACTTCAGTCAATGTGATCACACCATCGCCCGTACGGACGGTAATGCCTTCCGGCCCCATGTCCACCACTGTTCCCGGAACTGCATCGGCTGCTCCTGCAGGCAGTGAAGCTGATGAATCCGGACGAAGGGTTTTCCATACTTTGAATACTTCATCATTCCAGAGCGTGAATCCGCCGGCAAAAGGCACCAGTCCGCGAATCTGGTTATAGATGGCGCGGCTATCCTTCGACCAGTCGATCTTCTCGTCGTCCCGTGTCAGGTTCGGTGCATAGGTCGCCTGTTCGTCATCCTGCGGCTCCGCTTCTAGGGGACCTTCGAGTAGACGCGGCAGCTCTTGGCGCAGCAGTACAGCGCCTGCTTCGCTCATTTTGGCAAATAATGTACCTGAAGTATCTTCATCGGTAATCGGCACTTCCAGACGGGAGATCATATCGCCCGTATCCAGACCTTCGGCCATATACATCAGTGTAATGCCGGTCACTGTCTCTCCGTTGATGATTGAACGCTGAATCGGCGCTCCGCCGCGATATTTGGGCAGCAGTGAGCCATGGATATTCACACAACCAAGACGTGGCAGATCAAGCACCGCTTTGGGCAGAATCTGTCCATAGGCTGCAGTTACGATCAGATCCGGTTCATAGGCAGCCAGCTCGGCTACAGCTTCGGGACTGCGCATGCGCTGCGGCTGCAGTACAGGCAGAGCATGCTCCAGCGCGGCTGCTTTGACCGGTGTAGGTGTCAGTATTTTTTTACGTCCTTGCGGACGGTCCGGCTGCGTCACTACACAGACCACATTCATGCCTTCTTCCAGCAGTACGTTCAGGCTGGCTACGGCAAATTCGGGTGTTCCCATAAATGCAATTTTAACAGTCAACGCTTATTCTCCTTCCTCGTCCAGTCTGCGGTCATAGACACGCTCGGCAATATCGGTGAATAATACACCATTCAGGTGATCAATCTCATGCTGAAGGGCACGTGCCAGCAGCTCGCGTCCGGTAATGGTAATTTCCTGTCCATTGCGATCCAGACCTTTGACCGTTACTTCCATCGCTCGGCGCACTTCTCCGTTCAATGCCGGAATACTGAGGCAGCCTTCCGAACCGAATTGCTCTCCGCTGCTCGCTACAATCTCCGGGTTGATGAGTTCGATCAGACCATGCTCATCTCCTACATCGACTACGATTGCGCGTTTGAGTATGCCGACCTGTGGTGCGGCCAGACCTACTCCATCCGCGTCGTACATGGTGTCTGCCATATCGGTCAGCAGCTTTTGTACGTTGGGAGTAATTTTGGTAACTTCTTTTGCTTTCTTATGCAATACCTCATCCGGTTCTTTTACAATAATACGAATTGCCATCGTGCATCCCATCCTTTATCTGTTTTCCATCATCTTGTTGTTCTGCAGCCTCTGCCGCAGCTATTACGATTCGTTACCGCTCTACCTGACGATCATTCATACACGTACGCAGAGCACAGGGCAGCACTTCAACAGCTGCTGCCCTTCACTCCTATCTATCCTCTGCATATTGCATCGGTTACTCTACAGAATGCCGCTAATAATTACCCGGCTGATCACATCAATACCTGCGGGTCCACATCGATGCTAATCTGCAGATCCTTATCACGTACGCTGTCCTGAAGCTGCTCAGATATATGCTCTGCCAGCCGGGAAACGTCCATATCTCCACGCCATTTTATCATACATTGGAATCTGTATCTATTTTTTAGCCTTGGAATCGGGGAAGCGACCGGTCCCAGCACATCCAGCGCTTCAGTAGAGAAGCGTTCCAGACTGCCGAGCCAGCCCAGCTTGTGCGCCTGATCCTTGACCATCTGCACATAATTCTCGGCAATCCGCACGAGCAGCGGCAGCTTTTCATGGGAAAAGGTGATCAGTGCCAGCCGGCAGTATGGCGGATAGCTGAGTACCTGGCGATGCTTGAGCTCTTCACGTACAAAGGAAGCATAATCATGCCGGCTCGCATGGACCACCGAGTAATGATCCGGGTTGTACGTCTGCACAATTACTTCACCCGGCAAATGGTGGCGCCCTGCGCGCCCGGCGACCTGGGTCAGCAGCTGGAACGTTTTCTCGGCGGCACGGAAATCGGGCAGATGCAGCGCCGAATCGGCAGCGATGACGCCGACAAGCGTTACATCAGGGAAATCCAGCCCTTTGGCGACCATCTGCGTACCGAGCAGCAGATCGGCCTGCTTGTCCCGGAAACGGTTCAGCAGCTTCTCATGAGAACCTTTTTGTGTCGTTGTATCCACGTCCATCCGTACGACGCGGATGCCGGGGAACAGTTTGGCCAGTTCTTCCTCGACCCGCTGTGTACCTGTACCAAAGTAGCGAATATGCTCACTATTGCATTCCGGACAGGTCTCTGGCGCCGGCTGAGCATGACCACAGTAGTGGCAGCGCAGATTGTTGGAGCGCTGGTGGAACGTGAGCGAGATATCGCAGTTCGGACATTCCGCCACATATCCGCATGTACGGCACATTACGAAGGTGGAGTGGCCGCGCCGGTTCAGCAGCAGTACGATCTGCTGCTTTTTCTCCAGTCGGTCTTCAATCGCCTGATGCAGTGGACGGCTGAACATAGAGCGGTTGCCTTCCTTGAGCTCTTCGCGCATATCGACGATATGCACCTCGGGCAGTTCACTTCCAAGCGCACGGCCATGAATTTCCAATAGTGCCGGATTGAATTCATCGCTGCTCTGGGAACGGGCTGCATGATAGCTCTCCAGGGAAGGAGTAGCCGAACCGAGAATGACGACAGCTCCA
Source organism: Paenibacillus wulumuqiensis (assembly GCF_000971965.1). Lineage (GTDB taxonomy): Bacteria > Bacillota > Bacilli > Paenibacillales > Paenibacillaceae > Saccharibacillus > Saccharibacillus wulumuqiensis. Next base: position 235,337 of record NZ_LAQP01000004.1, on the reverse strand, counting down.
TGCTGATGAGCACGGTGTACCGCCACATCGCGGGCATGATATTTGGGGCTCTCTTCCTGCTTGTAAGAAGTCTCATGTTCTTCATCCATAATGATCAATCCCAGATTGGCAAAAGGAGCAAAAATCGCCGAACGCGCACCGATCGCCACCAGTGCCTGACCTTCGCGGATTTTGCGCCATTCGTCATAACGCTCTCCGCTGGAGAGGCGGCTGTGCATTACTGCCACATGATCGCCAAACCGGCTCTTGAAGCGCTCAACCATCTGCGGGGTCAGGGAAATCTCCGGTACGAGCATAATCGCCTGCCGATCCTGCTCTATGACGCGCTGAATCGATTGCAAATATACCTCTGTCTTACCGCTGCCTGTAATGCCGTGAACCAGAAATTCGCCTTCGGTCCGTGTGTTCAGGCGTTCAACAATCGCGTTATAGACCATTTGCTGCTCACCGGTCAGCACAAACGGCTGACTCGGTGCAAAGCTGCGGTCTTTGTAAGGGTCGCGGAACACTTCCATATCCCGGATCACAATGTATCCTTTATCCGCAAGCGACTTGACGGTTCCGGCTGTCACACCGAGTACGGTCATGATGTCCTTGAGCGGAATCTCGCCACCCGTATCTGCGATAAAGGTGAGTACTTCCTTTTGACGCCGCGCTTTGACCGGGAATTCTTCAATAATGGTACGAATCTCATCTTCCGGTAAATGCAGGGCAACCGTACGAATCGTTTTCTTCTGCACTTTGTCACGGATGCTGCGGCTTTCGGATAATACACCACGCTGGAGCAGCTGCTTGATCACATCCGCCTGATTGGCGAACTTGCGCGTCAGCTGCTCCATACGCACTTCCTGCTGCTTTTGAATATAGGTAACGATCTGGGCTTCGCTATCAGTCAGCTCGTCCACCGTCTCGAACAGCACCAATTCATCCAGATTCTGATGCTGCAAATCCGTTTCCCGTTCTGCCCATTCCGAACGATCGGTTACCCGGATATAGCGCTCCGCCTTGCCTTTGAGCGCGGCGGGGAGCATGGCTTGTAAAGCTGTAATTCGGTGACAGGCATACCGGCCGCTCATCCATTCCGACAATTCCACCAGATCTTCGGATAACGGTGGCGTCAGATCAAGCAGTTCCTTGATTGGCTTGAGCTTGACTGGCGGAGTGTCCGACTCCATGCTCAATCCCACGACAAATCCCTGCAATGTCCGCGGACCAAAGGGAACCCCAACCCGGCTGCCGATCTCCAGCCAGCCTTTCATCGATTCGGGAATAATATAATCAAACGGCCGATCTGTCCCCCGGCTGGGCACATCGACAATAACCTGGGCAATTCTGCTCATGAAGCAGACACCCCGTTCAGTCGGCTTGCAGCAATTGACAGCAGCCGGAAGGCGACATCGTCCTTGCTCATTAGCGGCAGATCTTCTACCAGTCCCTGAGCATCATAAATCTGTACTTTATTGGTATCGGTGCCAAAGCCTGCTCCGGCGATAGTGACATCATTCGCCACCAGCAGATCACAGTTTTTGCGTATGACTTTACCCATCGCATATTCTGCGACATTATTCGTTTCGGCGGCAAAGCCAATCAGGAACTGATTGTTTTTACGCTGACCGAGGCTTTCCAGAATGTCGGTTGTTTTTTCCAGTTCGAGCACCAGATTTTCATCATTTTTTTTCATTTTGGTCGCATGAACCGTCTTGGGACGATAATCGGCGACCGCGGCAGTCTGGACCATAATATCCGTATGACTCCATTCTCCGATTACGGCCTCATACATGTCCTGTGCAGATTGTACTCGTACGGTATCGATTCCTTCAGGCAATGGTACCTGCACCGAACCGGCAATGAGCCGTACATCCGCACCCATTGCATAAGCGGCACGAGCAACCGCAATACCCATTTTGCCGGAAGAGTCATTGGTGATATAACGAACAGGATCAATTCGCTCAATCGTACCTCCTGCCGTCACCGTCACTTTACGTCCAGCCATCAGATGACGCATCTCTTCACGCTGCTGCTGGGCAGCAAAGAAATCATGGACTACCCGAATAATTGTCTCCGGTTCTTCCAGACGGCCTTTGCCTACATAACCGCAGGCCAGCATGCCCTCACCCGGTTCAATCATGAGTACGCCGCGGCTGACCAGCGTATTCATATTCTGCATAATCGCCGGATGCTGATACATATGCACATTCATCGCCGGAGCGATCATAATCGGAGCCGTTGTCGCCAGCAGCATGGAAGAAAGCATATCGTCTGCCAGACCGAGTGTCATTTTGGAAATGGTATTGGCCGTCGCCGGGGCAATCAGCACGAGATCGGCCAGATCCGCCAGATGAATATGGGTGACCACTTCCGGATTGCGCTCGTCAAATGTATCGATATGAACAGGATTACGGGAAAGCGTCTGCAGCGTCAGCTCTGTAATGAATTTGGATGCCGAGTCCGTCATGATGACATGCACGTCCGCACCCTGCTTCACAAGACCACTGCACAGTGCAGCCGCTTTGTAGGCCGCAATACCGCCGGTAATACCAAGTACGATCTTTTTACCTCTTAGCATCTATTTCCCCTGCTTTCCTGTAGAGTAATGGGATTGAAAAATGTCCTTCATATATAGTCGAAATATATCGTATGATGATAAATTTCAGCCTGTCTATAGAGCCATTCTTGTAAAAAAGAGCGCACATTCAGCCCTCTGACAAGATCATGTTCAATCCTTTAATTATACCTCTTTTTCGAAAAAAAAGTAACCGGAAGAAAGAGCTTCTTCCGGTTATATATGCAGTAAATAATTAAGTTATCGGTAACCCATATCATTCGGATGGCGGCTAAAATATACCGTTCCTTCACCGGCTGATCGGTGCATTGTCTTTGGAAGCCAAACTGTACAGTTCTGACCTTTTGCACACAAAAAATAACAACCTCACGGTTGTTATCCTTGTCTGTCGACACGTTGCCCGACAGGTGTATTCATCCACTACCAACAGCGCCAGCCTGCTGACGCCTCTGCAGTAAGGGTTAGTTATTTTCGCGGTCGCTTTGCTCCAGTTCAGCTTCGGTTCTGCGCTCAATCTTGATATTGTCATTGTAGATTTCTTCCAATGCAACACCTACATATTTGTGGGAACGCGCATCATGCAGTTCACTTTTGCTGCCATCGCGCAGTTGTCTGGCACGGCGGGAAGCTGCTACAACGAGCGAATACTTGCTGTCTACTTTGTTCATCATTTCATCAATGGAAGGATATAACATGAATACGCACCTCTTCATCGTGCTGAAAGCTCAGGCTTCCAGCCTCTTATTTGCGGATCTTGCAGTGCTCGGCGATAATAATGCTCTCAATGCGCTGACATGCCAGATCAATCTCATCATTTACAACGGAATAATCATAATGCTTCATCATTTCAAGCTCATCCGCAGCAACTGTCATACGGTTGTTGATCGTGTCTACCGTCTCGGTACCGCGATTTTGCAGACGATTCTGCAGTTCTTCAAAAGATGGAGGGGTCAGGAAAATAAATACGCCTTCCGGGAACTTCTCCATTACCTTAAGTGCGCCCTGTACTTCAATTTCCAGGAAAATATCATTTCCTGCCTCCAGTGTTCTATCCACAAAATCACGAGGAGTTCCATAATGATTACCCACATATTCTGCATATTCAAGCAGCATATCGTTATCAATCATTTTTTTGAACTCATCATGCGTTTTGAAGAAATAGTTCACACCTTCAACTTCGCCGGTTCGCGGCTGGCGAGTCGTCGCTGATACGGAATAGATCAGCTCGGGCTTGCGGATACGAAGTTCTGCACTTACGGTTCCTTTACCCACACCGGACGGACCGGATAATACAAATAATAATCCCTTAGCCATGGTACACTCCAATGCAGGGCTGCCGACCATCGTTGCAGGAGCAAAGAGGCCGACAGCCTGTTTTTGTTTATTCGTCGTTATCGTCGTCTTTGAGAGACAGGCGATGTGCTACCGTTTCCGGCTGTACAGCCGAGAGGATGACGTGGTCGCTATCTGTAATGATGACCGCACGGGTACGTCTTCCGTAGGTTGCATCAATCAGCATATGACGGTCACGTGCCTCCTGGATAATACGTTTGATTGGCGCGGATTCCGGGCTTACGATTGAAATAATCCGGTTCGCGGATACAATATTACCAAAGCCAATATTGATAAGTTTGATTGCCATCTTCAGGTTTTTCCCCCTATACATTTGACTCAATCGCGCCGAAATAAGGTCGCTTGTTGGTCTTTATTCCAAATTGGCGGCTTGTTCACGGATTTTTTCCAGCTCCGCTTTCATCTCGACGACATGGTTAACTAGAGCCAGATGATTAGCTTTGGAACCAATCGTGTTCACTTCCCGGTTCATTTCCTGAAGCAGGAAATCCATTTTGCGTCCGATCGGGTCATCGGCATGCAGCAGATTCCTGAACTGTTCAAAATGACTCGCCAGACGCGTCAATTCCTCGTCAATATTGGAACGATCCGCAAAGATGGCGATTTCCATCCCTACTCGGGATTCATCCCAGTGAAAGCTTCCGTCCTGAAGCTCTGACAGGCGCTGCCGCAGCCGGAGTCGATGTTCTTCCACTACCGTAGGAGCCAGTCGGCGCATCTCGGTATAGATCTGCTCCAGATGGTCGAGCCGTCCGCGCAGATCTTCCGTCAGATGACGTCCTTCTCTGGCACGCATCTCAAGCAGGCCTGTCAGCGCTTCGCCTAGACCTTGCTCCAGCAGCTCTCTCCACTGCTCCGGATCATCATCGTTCCCATTCTCCTGAACGGTCATGACCCCGGGCAGCGACAGCAGCTGATTAATATCCAACTGGCCTTCCAGCTCCCCGAGCTGCTGCAGCTCGCGGGCCGCCTGAATATAGGACCGGGCTGCTGCCTGATCAAGCTTCAGTGCTGCCCGCTCGCCGCCATCCTGCTCTTTATTCACAAACACGTCGATCCGTCCCCGCTTGAGCTGGCTCTGTACCAGCCTGCGCAGCGTATCCTCGAGACCGGCCCATTCACGGGGCAATCGGAGCATCACTTCACAGTAGCGGTGATTGACGGATTTGACTTCAATCTGGATTTTGTAGCCGCCATATTGCACGGCGGACTGACCGTATCCGGTCATACTGAATGACATCGGCATCACATCCGTTATCCTATTGTAATTGATTATTTACCATGAAACAAGGGGTTTGGACGCTGCTTTGCTTTTGCCCATACATATTCGGTGAGCTGTGCGCTCATATCATACAGCATAAATGGAGTCATAATATAAATCCCGTTAAAATACTCCAGCGCCACATCGAGCAGTTCCTTGGCAATCGCCACCCCGGTCTGTCTTCCGTCTGTGCCTTCCAGTCCGGCCATACGGCCGCGGATATGATCCGGCAGTTGAATGCCCGGCACCTCATTATGCAAATATTCGGCATTGCGCCCGCTTGCCAGCGGCATAATGCCGATAAATACAGGGACACTCAGATGTCTGGTCGCTTCACGCATATCACGAATCAGCTGCTCGTCATAGACCGGCTGGGTCATAATATAATCGGCTCCCGCAGCGATTTTCTTTTCCAGCCGCTGAACAGCTTTATCCAGATGCTTTACATTCGGGTTAAAGGCAGCCCCGACCACAAAGCGTGCACGGTGCTTGAGCACTTTACCGGAGAAAGCAATCCCTTCATTCAGCTGCTTGATCATCTTGATCATATCAAATGAAGTCATGTCATATACCGAGCTGGCACCCGGCAGATCGCCGAATTTGGACGGATCACCCGTTACCGCCAGCACATGATCCACCCCCAGCGCATTCAGTCCCATCATATGCGACTGGTTGCCGATCATGTTGCGGTCCCGGCAGGTCACATGTACGAGTGGGCGCAATCCCGTCTCTCGCTGCACCAGATGGGCGAGTGCCATATTGCTCATCCGCGTCACCGCCAGTGAATTGTCAGCCATCGTGACCGCATCAGCGCCGGCTTTTTTGAGTGCTTCCGCGCCGGCCATAAATCCTGTGATATCCAGATCACGCGGCGGATCGAGTTCCACGATCACTGTCGGTCTTTCGTTGACGAGTTCGACCAGCGTCGGCGGCGTATCTTCGCGGTCGGAACCCCAGCCGCCGAGAATGTCCTTCTCCATCGTAATGCTCACCTGCGGCGTGGGAACCTGCACCTTCGAGAAATCGAGCGGAGCTGGCACATAATCCGCCAGCGCACGCGCAATCGCGGCAATATGTTTTGGCGTCGTTCCGCAGCAGCCGCCGATCACTCTCGCACCCAGCTCCGCGAGCCGGATCGAGCTTTGACCAAAATAGGATGGCTTTGCCTTATAGCGGTATTCGCCATCCACATAGCTGGCTACTCCGGCATCAGGATACACGGACAGCGGCAATGATACTTTGCCCCGTACGTATTCCAGTGCCCGCATCGTTCCGTTGGGGCCTACCCGGCAGTTCAGTCCGACCATATCCGCCCCTGCCTCGGTTAATATGGCAAAAGCATCCGGCAGACTGTACCCGTCCAGCGTACGCACCGCATCTTCGACCGTCAGCTGGCAGATGACCGGAATATCGGTCAGCTTGCGCACCTGCTTGAGCGCAACAGCCAGTTCTTCCAATTCAAAAAAGGTCTCCAGCAAAATGCCGTCCACCCCTTCTTCCAGAATCGCATTCAGCTGCTGTCTGAAATATTTGCGCAGCTCCGGCAGCGGCGTATTCGAACGCTTGCCTTCCCGGATCGCTCCGACCGAGCCGACCACATAGGCCTGCTCACCAGCAGCCTTGCGGGCAATCCGCACACCAGCACGGTTAATTTCTTCCACTTTATGTTCAAGCCCGTACTTGGCCAGCTTTTCATGATTGGCAGAAAAGGTATTCGTCTCCAGCATCTCTGCCCCTGCATGGACATACTGACGATGCACATCTTCAATAATATGCGGACTCAGCAGGTTCAGTTCCTCATAGGAAATACCTACCGGGAATCCCAACTGATATAAATACGTTCCCATTGCTCCGTCGCCTACAATGACACCTTCTGTCCATCTTGCTCGCAAATCCGGCTTCATCTGCTACACCTCGCTGTATCAATTTACGCTTAATGTATCACAAAACGTAAGCAAATCCAGGCGAAAATGGCTGATATAGTTAAAAGGTATAACCGGGCCTCAGTCGAGCGTCTGTCCGGTGTATACGGTCATTGCCGGACCGGTCATATAGACATGATTACTGCGTTCATCCCACTGTATATACAGGTCGCCGCCTTTGAGCGACACATGGGCACTGCGATCGGAATATCCATTCAGTACCGAAGCCACCAGTGTGGCACAGGCACCGGTACCACAGGCCAGTGTCGGCCCTGCTCCGCGCTCCCATACTCTCATGTCGATCCGTTCGCGGCTCTGTACGGTCGTGAACTCGACATTCACTTTGCGAGGGAACAGCGGATGGGTCTCCAGCAGTGGTCCCCATTTATGAAGGTCAACATTCACCGCATCGTCGACATAGATGACGCAGTGCGGGTTGCCCATCGATACGGCGGTAAAATGAAATAGCTTCCCCTCCACCTCAATCGGCTGGTTGATGATCGGATTGCCTTCCAGGGCTACCGGGATCAGGGAACCTTCCAATATAGGCTCACCCATATCGACACGTACCGTAACCGCTTTGCCATTTTCCGCCTGTACCGTGACTGCCTGTACGCCTGCACCAATCGTCTCGATCTGAATCTCGGCGCTGGATATCAGACCGCGGTCAAATACATATTTGGCTACACAGCGGATGGCATTGCCGCACTGCTCCGCTTCCGATCCGTCTGCATTGATAATCCGCATCATATAATCCGCACGGGCCGAAGGCAGTATGAATACAAGCCCGTCCGCGCCGATTCCAAAGTACCGGTTGCAATGCCGGATGGCCAGCTCCGCCGCATTGGCGGGCAGAGAAGGCTCACCGTACACCACGATAAAATCATTGCCAAGTCCGTTCATTTTGGTAAATTCCATCGTCATTCTCTCCCCTGAATATGCTGTTCAATCACTTCCTACTGGGTAAGCATACATGATACGACTATAAATTGCGAATGCTTTGTGGCATGATAGAATAGGTGTATTGTAGTACGAATGACAACCTAATTTTACGTTGTATAAATTACTTTTTTATTGGATAGCGCGTTTGATTAAGCTTAGACGCTAAAGGAGAATAAACGACATGGCACTTGATGGTATTGTAACCCGCGCGATTGTCCAGGATCTGCAGATTCTGGTCGGGTCGCGTATTAATAAGATTTATCAGCCTACAGATAGTGATATAGTTTTTCAAATCCGGGCACAGCGGGAGAATCGCAAATTGCTGCTCAGCGCGAATCCAACGTATCCGCGCGTACAGTTTACCGAACAGTCCTTTATGAATCCACAGGAAGCGCCCATGTTCTGCATGCTGCTGCGCAAGCATTGTGAAAGCGGGATTATCGAAGCGATCGAACAGGTCGGCATGGAGCGCATTATTCATTTCCAGATTCGCCAGCGCGATGAGCTCGGCGATGTATCGGTTAAACGGATTATCGTCGAATTGATGGGACGACACAGCAATCTGATTCTGCTGGATCCCTCCAGCAATACGATTATCGATGGTATTCAACACGTTACTCCAGCGATCAGCAGCTACCGGGTGATCATGCCCGGCTTCAGCTATCAGGAACCGCCGCAGCAGAACAAGCTGAATCCGCTGGAAACGGACCGGGAGCAGTTTATGACGGGGTATGAATCTCATACGGACACGCCTGCCCGCTTCATTCTCGATGCCTTTACAGGTATCAGTCCGCTGATTGCCAGTGAAATTGTAAATCGCACGCTCAGCGGCAGTACGAACTCTGCCAAATCAGATTCCTCAGCAGATACCGCTCCGGCCAGCAGTGGTGTACAGACTGAGCCGGGTTCGTCAGAGCACTCGAACGCTTACAAGTCTCTTGATGCGGAAGCTCTGTGGACAACCTTCGATACCCTGATGGAGCAGGTACGTCAGGGAGAATTCCATCCGGTGAGCGGACTCAATGCCAAAGGCAAACTTATTTTCTCGGCAGTACCGCTCACGCTGATCCAGGATGAAGAAAAGCATTACGCATCGATGAGTGAATGTATTGAAGCCTATTATGGAAATAAGGCAGAACGCGACACCGTCAAGCAGAAAACAAGCGATCTGCTTCGTTTCCTGCAAAATGAGCGCAGCAAAAATATCAAAAAGCTCGACAACCTGCGCAAAGATCAGCTGGAAGCCGATGATGCCGAGAAATACCGGATTCAAGGTGAACTGCTGTTCGCTTCCCTGCATCAGATCAACAAAGGCGACAAGGAAGTCGAGCTGATCAATTTCTATGATGAAGAGCAGCGTCCGATCAAGATTCAGCTCGATCCGCAGCTCTCCCCTTCCGACAATGCCCAGCGTTATTTCAAAAAGTATAACAAATACAAAAACAGTCTTGCCGTTATCGAAGAGCAGCTGACCCGCACCCATGAGGAAATCGCCTATCTGGATTCCCTTTTGCAGCAGCTGCAAAGTGCGGCACTGCAGGATATCGATGAGATCCGCGAGGAACTGGCCGAGCAGGGATATGTACGCAACCGCAACAAAAAGAACAAAAAGAAAAAGAAAGACAATCGCCCTACCCTGCACATTTATACGTCCAGTGAAGGCATCGAAATGTATGTGGGTAAAAATAACCTGCAAAACGAATACATTACCAATAAAATGGCAAATAATAATGATACCTGGCTGCATACGAAGGATATCCCCGGCTCGCACGTCGTTATCCGCAGCAGCGAGTTTGGTGATGCCACACTGGCCGAAGCGGCTCAGCTCGCGGCTTACTTTAGCCAGGCCAAGGAATCGAGCAGCGTGCCGGTCGATTATACCCAGATCCGCCATGTGCACAAGCCAAGCGGCTCCAAGCCGGGCTTTGTCATTTACGATCATCAGACGACCCTGTTCATCACCCCCGAAGAAGATGTGATCAAGCGTCTGAGCAGCACGATCAAAATGTAATCACTCATTCCGGCAGTCCATTTCTGTATTTACAGCTGAATAGTATGATTGCCTAACCCATACTAATGTGTATACAAAAAGCGTTCCTAGCGTCTGTTTTCGACGTGAAGGAACGCTTTTTTTGTATGCATGTATTTACCATTTTGCGTACATGTATTTGCCACATTGCCGTATAGGTGTATGTTTATTGATCTGCAGCTCTATACCTGGCTCGAAGCCCGCTCAAGCAGCTGGGTCAGCACATCTGCCGGCACTCGTTTGCCACCAAGCGGACCGTGAAACACCTTGCCCTGACGCTCACCATGATAATCCGAGCCCCCGGTAACGATTAACGAGCGCTGCTCTGCCAGCTTCAGATAACGCTGTTCATCTTCGGGAGAATGGTCCGAATGATATACTTCCAGTCCGGCCAGTTCGCTCTCATCCAGTATACGGGCGACCAGATCATCGTCTCCATAAATTCCCGGATGGGCCATGACCGGTACACCACCCGCCTCGATAATCCACTGTGCTGCTTCATGCGGACGAATACGCGGCGGAGACACATAGGCGGCTGCATCCTGAGCCAGATATTTGTTAAATGCATCACGCATGTCTTCGGCATATCCTTTGGCTACGAGCGTATCCGCCATATGAGGTCGTCCGATACTCTCATCCGGCAGCAGTTCGCGTCCCAGCTGCTTCAGCACATCGCCCATCGTAATCTCTACTCCAAGTTCACGCAGCTTTGCCAGAATCATCTCGTTGCGCGTGTCCCTGATCCGGCGAAGCCCGGCCAGCCTGTCCAGAAAAACAGCATCTTCGATATTCATGTAATAGCCGAGAATATGAATATCCTTGCCGTCTTCCATCGTACTGATTTCCACTCCCGGCACAACAGTCACTCCATGCTGTTCACCGGCTGCCAGCGCTTCCGCCACACCGGTCACGGTATCATGATCGGTAATGGCGAGTGCGGTCAGCCCGGCTTCCGCAGCCAGCTGCACATTTTCAGCCGGGGTATTCATTCCATCCGAAGCCTGTGTATGGCTATGCAGGTCGGCATAGCCCAGATAGATAGAGTCTGTATGATTCATATGATCTCACTCCTGCCTGTTGATTTTTTAACTATCGTCTAGGTTAGTGAATATTCCTGCAAAAACTGCAAAAAGGCAATCGATGGTATGCTCAGCAGCGTTGATTTGAGATGTATCGAATAGAATTGTCTCTGAAAAGATACACCCTCAATATCCAGCACCTTGAGCAGGCCCAGTGCCACTTCATGCTTGACCGAAGACGGAGACAGAATCGTAATGCCAAGGCCCGCTTCTACGGCTGATTTGACGGCTCCGGTGCTGCCCAGCTCCATTACGGTATTGATCCGATCCAGATCCATATGATGACGAATAAATTCTTCCTCCATCACCTGTCTTGTACCCGATCCTTTCTCCCGAAGCACAAACGAATAATTCAGCACATCCTCCAGTGTAATCTTCTCCAGGCTCTCCAGCGGATGTCCGGCAGGCACAATCAGCTTTAGTTCATCCTGCATCACCGGCTTGATTGTCATATCCGGATGCTCCACCGGCGCCTCGATCAGCCCAAAGTCCAGCTGATTGCGGCTAATTTCATCCAGAATCTGTGTTGTGTTCATCACTTTCAGCATAATCTTCATGTCGGGATAGCGCTGGCCGAGCGGCACGAGCAGCCGGGGCAGTACATATTCGCCAATCGTATTGCTGGCGCCCAGCAGCAGCCTCCCAGCCATATTGTCGGTAAAACGGGACATCGCCGCATCGGTCTCCCGCATCAGCTCAATCCCCCGGCGGGCAAAAGGCATAAGCGCATGCCCTGCTTCAGACAGCTCGATTCGTTTGGTCGTACGGTTAAACAGTTTGGTTCCGAAATGTTCCTCCAGTGATTGTACCTGCATAGTCACTGCAGGCTGGGTCATATACAGCGCCTGGGCTGCTGCCGAGAAGCTTCCACGCTCGGCCACCGTATAAAATATATGTAACTGATGAAAGTTAAAAGCCAATGCCGTTTCCCTCCTTGGTCGTACCTTAATTGTACCGCAAAAAAAGCCCATAACAAAAGAGCCTGCGATTGCAGGCTCTTGGAGTCCGTACCATTATGGGCAGCCCACTGATCCGCTCGGGAGCGGCAGGTGGGCCATCGTTTGAATGTACCTGTAAAGTGCTGTTATTTGCGTTTGCGGCTATTTTTGATGAGTGTCATGCGGCGAGAGTGTCTCAACCATGAATAATAAGACTTCAGATCACGGAGCTCGATCGTTTCGGACATTTTGCCGAGGAAGGTAACGACGATCATTTTGTGAAGCGGATTGCCTGCAAGATCATACTCACCGGGTAGTTCAGCAAATTCCGCGACAACGACCACATCTTCATCAATCAGATACACATCTTCTTCTTTACGGTAATAGGAAATGATGCGATCCTGTTTGAGGCTATCCCACATAAAGGCAGCGATATCCTCTGTCGGAGTATCTGCTTTGGCGATTCGGTCATTATAACGACTGATAGCATGATGGGTAATTACCACATCTGCTACTTTTTTCTCACCCAGTGCAACGTGAAATGGTTCATAAGTACTCCAGCGCTCCATTACTTTGTCTCTCATTATAATTATTCACTCCCCATCTTCACAGGTCTTTCCGCCTAAGTATTATTGCCTATTGATTATAAATAAATAAATCCAAAGACCTAAAATAGGGCGAGAAAGCTACCAATTGATATATTATTTTACGGCCCAGACTACGATACGGTGTCATTTTTATCATATTAATTAACCAACTGTACTACTTCTACAGTTCTTGAGTCCCACTACAGAGTATATCGACAGTTCCTTACTCTCTTTTAACCCATAAAGTCAAAAAGTTAAAAATTATATGATATATTTTACTATTTTATACCAATTATCACCCATTTATGAAACCGCTTCTAAAAAAGAATAAAAAAAGCGACCTATTGGCCGCTGCTATATTCCGGTTGGATCTGCTGCAGCGCCCTTCAAAAGAGCGCTGCCTGCATCTCCATTATTTATAAACTGCTGAATCAGATACCGTAGAACTGCGTCTGATCCGGTACATTTTTGCTGTATTCGGTCTTGATTTCATTGCGGTAGGAACGCTCGATCTTGCGTACATAAGGCAGTCTGCGCATATTTTTCAATATATCATCCGTTTTCTCGGAATTCATATACATGACCACATACTGCATACGGCGTGAAATATAGTGTACACAACCGTACTTTTCAAGATTGCGAGCCGCTTTTACATCACTGACCCAAATAATATATCCGATCCGTTCCGGAAAAATGGCTTGTTCCTGTTCCTGGCGCGGATTGTTATCCGCCGCATCCACATGAGCCTCCACTACCGCATCCGCCTCCTTTTGGTAAAGGATCATTACTTGGAACCTTGATTGTCTCGGAGACCGAATGTGCGATCATCTCCGACATCTCATACAGCATGCGATCCAGGTTGCTCTCAGCTTCGGTGAATCTGCGAACTTCCTCAATACGCTGCATTTCCTCCTGTACCGCCTGTACTTCCTGCATCGCGGCATGATAGTTCGGATGAAAATGACCAAAACGCTGGGTTTCCTCGAAAAGCTCCTTCTTGCTGTTCAGCTTGATCACCAAGCGTTGTACTTCCGGATGAACCTGCATCCGTTCTTTCCAATATAGATAATTCGCGACTTCGATAGAATTGTTGATCATATCGCCCAAATCATAGGCGCATGTCAAGACTTCGGCCATATCAACCGTTCTGGTCTCGGTTACGCTCATGAAGTTCATCCCATTCCTGTATATAATGGACAGCAACAGTACGTGTTGATTATACGTGCTGTCCCTCTCATCATATCATAAGGAATTGGCAGATTAGAAGTCTTTTTCCAAAATCGATGGACAGCATGTTACGGATTCTGCCATAAGCAAGTTAGCACAATTCCTTTTCCGGTTCGTTCAGAAAATCTTCGACCATCGCTGCCAGAATCCGTGCGGCATTCAGCATGGAGGACTCGTCGATATCGAAGCGGGCATGGTGATGCGGATAGATGGCTCCGCTGTGCTCGTTGCCTGCTCCGACGAAGATAAAGCAGCCCGGTACCTTCTGTACATAATAGGCAAAATCCTCTGCCGGCATCATCGGCGGGGTCTGGAATACCTGTTCCCGGCCAAACAGTTCGCCAGCTACACGGAAAAAGCGATCCGTCTCGCCCGCATGATTTACCAGGGTCGGATATCCCATCATGTACTCAATATCCACCGCCGCTCCATTCAGTGCACACAGCTGACGGCTCACCTCTTCGATCCGCTGACGGATCAGCGTTCGTGTCTCTTCGTCAAAGGTACGCACCGTTCCGGTAATTCGGCAGTTCTCTGCAATAATATTTTGCGCCGTACCGCTCTGGATCGTTCCTACCGTCAATACCGCCGGATGAAGTGGGTTCACATTGCGGCTGATAATCGACTGCAGCTGGACAACCAGCTGTGCGCCGGTCAGCAGACTATCCACCGTTACATGCGGAATACCGCCGTGACCGCCCTTCCCTGTAATCTCGATAAAGAATTCATCGGTAGAAGCCATAACAGGCCCTGGAGCACTTGCCAGTGTACCTGCGGCAAATGGAGTCCACAGATGCACCCCGTAGATCGCATCCACACCTTCCATGGCGCCTGCTTCAATCATTTTGAGGGCTCCGCCGGGACAGACCTCTTCTCCCGGCTGGAAAATCAGACGCACTTCACCGCGCAGCTGCTCGCGCTGTTCACTAAAATAGCGTGCGACTGCCAGCAGTCCCGATGTATGGCCATCATGACCGCAGGCGTGCATCACACCCGGAACCTGTGAAGCATACTCGCAATCTTTCTCATCCTGGATCGGAAGAGCGTCCATATCTGCGCGCAGCGCTACGGTACGGCCCGGCAGACTGCCCCGGATGATCCCCACCACTCCGGTATCTCCTACGCCGGCCTGTGTCTCTACACCAAAAGAACGCAGTCGCTCAGCGATAAATTCCATTGTCTGATGTTCCTGATAAGACAGCTCCGGATGCCGGTGAAGATGCCGCCGCCATTCTACCATCTCCGGATATAATGCTTTCCAGTTGTAATCCCCCATCTGCAATTCCATCCCTTCGCTTTATAATGAATTTGGCCATGTGTATATGTTTCAATTGTATAAAGCAGGTTAAATAATTGGTTAGGCATTATTTTGAAGCAAAAAGGATCTTTTGTAAAATGCATTTCTCCATACTCTTCCAAAAGCAAGCAAAAGCTTGCACCTGCTTTTAAAACGTACTATCATGAAAGATAAACTTAACATAATTAAATGCTTTTATTTCAAAAGGAGGATTTGTGCATGATGAAAAATTGTCTGAACACAGACAACCGTGCTGCAGATTTGTACATATCCGTTCCATTACCGGGGATACATGAATGAATAAAATAAGACAAACTACATCGAGATCTTCCACCAACCAGAGTATTGCAGACCGTTACCGTTCCAAAAATTCCAATGTTCGCAATATGCCCAGACCTTCACAGTCACCTCCCAAAGTGATCAAAAAGGGCGCACCCGATTTTCAATTGCTCGTCCTGACTTTTGTGCTGATCGGCTTTGGGATTCTGATGGTATTCAGTGCCAGCTCGAGTCTTGCACTGACCAATGCCAATTACAATAATGATGCACTCTATTTTACGAAGCGTCATATTATATTCGCCATTATTGGCACGATAGCGATGTTCTTCGCCATGAAGGCCCACTACAGCAAATACAAAAAATGGTTTGCACCTTTTTTTCTCGTGACACTTGTGCTGCTGCTGGCCGTTCTGGTTTTTGGTGTCCATTTGAACGGTGCCCGAAGCTGGATTCATCTTCCCGGCGGTGCTTCCATTCAGCCAGCGGAATTTGCCAAGCTGGCCGTTATCCTTTACCTCTCGGCATTGATTGCCAAGAAAGGCGACAGACTGCGGGATCTGCGTACCGGCTACATTCCGGTAATGCTGATTGTCGGACTGGTCGCCGGACTGATCATGCTGCAGCCTGACCTTGGTTCATGTATGATTCTCGTGGCAACAGCCGGACTGATCATTTATGTGGGCGGAGCCAGTATGAAGCATATTCTGGCGTCTGTTATGCTGCTTGCGCTGGGAGCGGCCATCGTATTCGGGATCAACTCCCTGTTCGAAAAGGATGAACCGACCAAGGGCAATTACAGAGCTGACCGGATTCAGGCTTACATTGACCCCTTCAAGGATGAAAGGGGCAGCGGTTATAACATGATTCAGTCCCTTACCGCGATCGGCGAAGGCGGTGTGACCGGTGCCGGCTTCGGTAAAAGTATCCAAAAGCTGCATTATCTGCCCAATCCATATAATGACTTTATTTTTGCCATTATCGGTGAGGAATTTGGGTTGATCGGCACGGTGCTGTTCCTGCTGGTATATGCCTACTTTATCTGGCGAGGCATTATCATTTCACTGAGGTGTCCGGATATTTTCGGTACGCTGGCCGGTGTTGGTATTATGGGGCTGTTTGCGATCCAGGCCTTTATCAATATCGGCGGCGTCACCAAGACGATCCCGCTGACCGGTGTACCACTGCCATTTATCAGCTATGGTGGTACGTCACTCGTGATCATGATGCTGAGTATGGGCATTATGCTCAGTATCTCGCGCGAGACCAACCGTGCACTTGCTGAAAAGCAGGAGTCCGGCAATGGCTATACACGCCGTCAGTCCGTCTCCATGCGCATGAAATAAAAAACGAATAAACCATATAAAAAACGGCGGGGAATTCCCCGCCGTTTTTGTATGTGCAATCGTAGTATGCTGTTGTAAGGTCTGATTATGATCTGGAACGAACTGGCGGCTCGGTCTCGATCATGTCATCCTTGAAGGCTACGCCTTCTACTTTGACATTTACTTCAACCACTTTGAGACCGGTCAGGTTCTCTACTGCTTCACGCACATTTTGCTGGAGCATACGACATACCTCATGAATCGGAGTTTCGTACAGTACAATAATCCGCAGATCAATCGCTGCCTCACTTTGTCCGACTTCAACTGTTACCCCTTTTTGCACATTTTTACCGCTTAGACGTTTGGCGAATCCTTCGGATAACCCGCCGGACATAGCAGCAATGCCTGGTGTCTCCAGTGCGGCCATGCCCGCCACTTTTGCTACGACGTCATCGGCAATTTTGATTGTGCCCATCTCCAACTGTAATGATTCGGTCATGTCCATCCTCCTCCAAAGCTTGCATCCCTGTTCGCAGTATTACGGCATGGATGCAACTAACCATAATGTTTACCTCTCTATTTTATTGCATATTGCCCAGATATTCAAAAACAATATTTATACCCGCTGTTTGCGGCTCTGAAACGTTCGTTCACTTTCGTTTACATTTGCATTTATTTTGGGTATATTGTTAAAGAATTTACATAGTTAGTATGATGTCCTTCCTATGTTCATACCCATATGGCTGCAATCGGGTCACTGTCATATGTTGTGAATGATTGGTTAATGAATAGGAAGATTATGCCGTACGGTACACCGTCAGAGTACGGCAGCCCTGTTCATCCCATCATTTCTTTTCACGGAAGCATCAGCAGTATGTAGAACATCAAAAAGAAACCTATTCAAAAGTGAGGTGGCACAATGAAAAAAAATCTATCAACCATTCTGCTTATTATTTTCTTCATACTCAGTGCAGTCGCTCATTATGCCCATCTGAATCCGATTCTCCAGTTTATCGTATCGGCGATTGCCGTTATACTGGTAGCCGGATTCCTCGGACGTGCGACAGAGAACGTGGCACACTATGCAGGACAGCGGCTGGGCGGCTTCCTGAATGCCACATTCGGCAATGCGGCAGAACTGATCATCGCGATCATGCTGCTGCGTGAAGGACTGTATGATATGGTCAAAGCCAGTCTGACCGGTTCCATTATCGGGAACCTGCTGCTGGTACTCGGTCTCAGTATTTTCGCGGGTGGTGTGAAGTTCAAAGTACAGAACTTCAACATCTCCCTCGCCGGCATGAACGGCTCGCTGATGATTGTGGCAGTGATCGCCCTGTTCGTACCGGCGCTGTTCCTGAACACTCACTCCATCACCAGCACCGAGGTGGATACGCTCAGTCTCATTGTTGCCGGGCTGTTGATCCTGTCCTATATCGCCTGGCTGGTCTTCTCCATGTTCACCCACAAGGCTTATCTCGCGGATGTAGCCAGTGAAGGCGGAGATGAACACGAGTCACCGGACTGGAGCAAAGGCAGATCCATTCTCTATCTCGTTATCGCAACCGTGATGACGGCATTTGTCAGTGAATGGCTGGTCGGCACACTGGAGACCTTTACCGAAGACTTTGGCTTCAGTGAACTGTTCGTCGGTGCGTTTGTGGTTGCTATCATCGGTAATGCAGCTGAACACAGTGCAGCGATCATGCTCGCCATGAAAAACAAAATCGGTGCTTCTGTCGAAATCGCAGTCGGCAGCAGTCTCCAGATTGCTCTGTTCGTAGCACCTGTACTGATCTTTATAAGCTTCTTCCTGGGCAATACGATGGATATCGTCTTCACGACGCTGGAGCTGGTAGCCATTATGGTATCGGTCTTTATCGCCAAGTCGATTATCCAGGACGGTTCGACCAACTGGTATGAAGGTACCCTGCTGCTCGTCGTCTATATCATTCTTGGTGTATCCTTCTATCTCGTCTAGAAAGTAAGATACACCTGCAACATTGACTCCATCTGCTGCTCTACATAGCCAGCGGATGGGGTCTTTTCCCGTTCGGACCGCAAATGGATAATACGGCAGATCGATAGTATGTATCGTACTCTCGCGATATCCTTTTTTTACAGCAAAAAATGCCTGTACCCCATAATGAGGTACAGGCATTTCTATGTCATTCAAGTCTGCTACTCTGCAGACTGTGTCTTATTATTCATCGCTTCATACAATACGGATAAATTGCGCTCCAGATTACTGATGAGCTGCTTGCCTACAGGATCCGACACCAGACCAGCACGTACAGCAAAATCCACTTCTTTGGAAAAGCCGTATACCTGGGTATCCAGCACTTCCTCATAGAGAGGACAGTAACGGGTATCCAAATTCTCCATCTGGATTTCAATCAATTTTTCAATTTTATGTGCATCTTCTTGAAGAAGATTTAATGCTTTTATATTCAACTGCTCTTGCAAATCAGATGAAGTCATGTTCTTCCCCCCCATGTTCAAGAACTCTCGGCCATTACTATTCTTAATATTAGACGAAATTGGAGGGCAATACAAGAACCTCCCTGTAAATCGGGCGGAAATACCTTATATTTAAAATATCGTTCCCCGCTGCCCGGTAATCCTTCCATTTTCTGCATATTTGCAGGGTAATGAACTGCAAAAAGTCATGCCTTATGCTATGAAAAAGCCAAAAATGCTACCGTCATGCAGACGGCAGCATCCCTGATTTTTTTACTTATCTGCAACTTTGACACTCAGACCATGCTTTTCAAAAGCAGCGACAACCGCCGCTCTTGCGGCTTCTTCATCCGGTCCGTGTACGTGCAGCTCATATTCGTGATTGGCTACCAGCGTAGTGAACAGTCCCAGGATACTTTTGACATCGATGAACTTTGTCTCATATTGCAGTACGATTGAAGAAGTGTACTGACCCGCAGTTTGTGCAATCTCCACTACTGCTGCATTATTCGTATTACTGGTTGCCATGAGAACCCCTCCTACTTTTGCTTTGAATTTCACTAAACCTCGTTTTCCCTTACATCATAAATGAATACGCTTTCTTATGCAACTTCTTTCTTAGGTCCGTTTTCAGAGAAAAAGAGGTTATATCGTGAAGTCGCCTATCAGGCGCCCTATCCATATATAACCTCTTTTTGCCTATTTGATCAAGCTATGAATAACAGTATTTTGCAGACGTACTGTAATGTCTGCGAATATTGCCTATTTCAGGTTCTCGGGATTCAGTGCTTCCAGCTCAGGCAGTACGAAGATGCCGTCTTTGCGGATCAGCACATCGTCAAAGTAAATCTCGCCGCCGCCGTATTCCGGACGCTGGATAAATACCAGATCCCAGTGAATGGAAGAGCGGTTGCCGTTATCCGTTTCTTCATAAGCCTGTCCCGGCGTGAAGTGGAAACTGCCGGCAATTTTCTCGTCGAACAGAATATCGTTCATCGGATGCAGAATATGTGGATTGAAGCCAATCGCGAATTCGCCGATATAACGTGCCCCTTCATCCGAATCCAGAATATTGTTCAGTTTCTCGGTATCATTACTCGAGGCTTCCACGATCTTGCCGTTCTCAAAACGGAATGTTACCCGCTCGAAGCTGATACCGTTATACACAGTCGGGGTATTGTACGTGATCGTACCATTGACCGAATCGCGTACAGGGGCGCTGAATACTTCACCATCGGGAATATTGCGCTGACCGGAGCATTTTTTGGCACCGATATCCTTGATGGAAAAGGCAAGATCGGTGTCTTTGCCGACCAGACGCACTTTATCCGTACGCTCCATAAGCGCCTGCAGCGCGTCCTGAGCTTTATCCATTTTGGCGTAATCCAGGTTGCAGACATCAAAGTAGAAGT
Organism: Paenibacillus wulumuqiensis; assembly: GCF_000971965.1. Lineage (GTDB taxonomy): Bacteria > Bacillota > Bacilli > Paenibacillales > Paenibacillaceae > Saccharibacillus > Saccharibacillus wulumuqiensis. Next base: position 214,666 of record NZ_LAQP01000004.1, on the reverse strand, counting down.
CTTCAAAAGCTTCTGTACTCATGCCAGCCAGCTGTGCCATGCTCGCATTCGGATAACGCAGTACGACCCATTTGGTGTGCTTCACACGCTGTTCGCTATGTACCGTGTGCTGATAGAGTCGGTTGTACATTTTGATCTTCTCTTCCGGCACGTCGGCCAGATCGTTGATGTTATCGCCGGCACGAATACCGATGTAACCCTGCATTTGCTTCATGCGCTCCAGATCAAGTGCAGCCCATGCGGCCAGACCTTCCTCGGTTGCATTCATCAGCATGGCACGCTGCACTTTGCGGTCGGTCAGCTGTACAAATACATTCCCGCCTCTGGCGCCCACCTCATGGATAACTGCATTTAACAGATCACGCTCGCTGCCGATCATTTCGACCAGTACATTCTCGCCTGGCTGTACATCAATGGAATACTGTACCAGATTTCTGGCGAGCACTTTTATTCTAGGATCCTGCATTGTCTCGTCCCCTTTTCCAACTGTTTTTGAACAACGGTTAATTATTCAAAAAACAGTGTACCATGAGCACCCATTTTTTGTCCTCTGCAAAAAAGCACAGCCGGTCCTCCCTCAAGGGTAACCCGCTGTGCTGCTTATATGCTTGAAATGGGCTCAGGAGCGCATATCCGCATCCATTCGAATCTGATTGCGTCCATTATGCTTGGCCTGATATAAAGCCATATCAGCCCGATAAAACAGGGACTCTACACTGACATCCTTGTCCTTCCAGTTCCAGTCGGAGACTCCGCCGGATACGGTTACTCGCGGATCGGTTTCTGCACTTACCGTTTTCCGGATATTTTCCGCAATATGATAAGCACGACTTTTATCTACCTGTGGAAAATAGACTGCGAGTTCTTCGCCGCCCCATCGGGCAGCAATATCGCCTTCACGGATAAGCCGCTGAATAATCTGGCTCACCTGCTTGAGGATCTCATCACCTACCTGATGTCCATAGGTGTCATTGACCACTTTGAATTTATCGATATCGACCATCAGCAGCGATCCGCTGTAGGTAGCACTCTGATAATTGCTGATGGAGTCATCCAGATACCTGCGCTGGTACAGTCCGGTCAGAGCATCCCGGCTTGCCATCCGCTGCACTTCCGAATGAAGCGCAGCATTGGATACGGACAATCCGATATGGGTAGTGATCACCTGCAGCAATTTGAAATTATCATAGGAGAAATAGTGGCGCTGCGGATGTCCCAGATAGATGGCTCCATTCACTTCACCGCTGCTCATCAGCGGCGAGGCAATCATCGAGTTGGAAGCAGTTGCCTTCATGAATATGGATTCATTGCCTGGATCGCCGCAGTAATCGGACATCATAATCGGCTCTCTGTTCCGGTAAATAAGGCCTGTATAACCTTCGTCTTTGCCGACCGAACCGCCTTCCAGAGCCGGAACGTTCCCGGATACCACCTCAAACCGATCTGTTTTCGGATTCAGATACAGCACAATCACATGCTCTGCCTTGAACACTTTCAGCAGCTCTCCCACTGCAAATTCAAATATTTCCTCCAGTTTCAGACTCTGGTTCAGCCGCTGGGTAATATTGTTGATCAGACGCAGATCTTCGTTGAGCAGCTGGGACTGTTCATACAGTCTCGCATTTTCAAAAGTACGACCTGCCGCTTCGGAAATAACAACCAGCAGCTCCATATCTTCTTCCTCCAGCGGATAATCCGAAACGACATGAAAGACACCATAGATGCCCTGCTTGCCCATTAGAGGAATCGCAGCCTCCATCCTATCCGAAACTCCATCTGTGCCCGGATGAACAGTTACCGATACCTCACCTGTAGAAAAAGTCCGTACGCGCATATCATCCAGCGAAGATTGCAGCATGAGCGGCTTGACGCGCGGATTAAGATTCTGATCCCCCTGGGATACCAGCAGTTCAAAACGCACCAACGGATACATCTGATCCACAATGGCAAACATTTCCGTAATGATCGCATCTACTTCGAATTTGTCATACATACGCTGAATAATATGAAACAGCACGGTACGACGCTGGGCTTCGCGCTCCATGACCGTCTGCGAGCTCAACATATCCGCAACAAACGTATATTCAAACCGTTTGTAAAACAAGGATTTGTAATGCAGCCCAAGCATCTCCAGATCATCGGCTGTAATTGGATCTGCTGCCGGAGCAATACAGCCGAGCAGCACGAACAATGTGCCGCTCGTGCGAGTATAAAGAGGAATCGTTATTACTTCTTGATAAGCCGTCTCGATCTGTTCCATGGAAGGATTATCCGCTGTATCCGGATGCAAATGATGATGGCTCACTATCTGCTGGATCAGGGACTCCTGTCCGGGCAGCAGGCCGATTCCTCCTATATACTTGCGTTCATGATTCAGCAGAAACCAGGCTGAATGCCGGACTTTATGAATAGAGCGATTTTGTTCATACCAGTCTTTGAGAGATTCCTCAAGCAGTGCCTCAATATGCAGAAAATCAGATTCGCTGATATCCGCCTTTTGCAGCCAGAATGTGTCATCCGTGACAGGCACTACAGGATAGGAGGTATGCCCGGCTTCAGCGCGCCAGCTCTGTGCTGACGAATTCTTTGTATGGTCTGGCATAAAATCCTCCTCTTGATACGGCATATTCGGCCGGTGAATTTGAAATATGAATTATTTTCATTTTACAAGCTGTCCTCGCGGATTGCACGTATAATTGCAAACGTAGAAAACACAAAAATTCTCATTGATTATTGCGTGAAAATGATTGACTTTATGATTGTGTTCAAGCTATAATTTATTCTTGATGAAGAATGGATAGATTCTGATTTGGGCGTAACGTTGTTTCACCCTCACGCTTATGGTTGCTGACAAGACTGCGGCTGAACATTCCTGTCAGTAGTGTGGTTTTCTATCCTGCCTCACGACAAATCATAAGCGGCAACTTGAATCAAAGACCCAAAGCCCCGTATTTTTATCAAAAACTATACTTTAATTACGAAGGAGCTTGCTATAAATGGCACGTTACACTGGTCCTAAATTTAAATTAAGCCGTCGCGTAGGTATTTCCCTGAGCGGCACTGGTAAAGAATTGAAACGCCCTTTCCCTCCGGGACAACACGGTCCTAACCAACGCAGAAAAATGAGCAACTACGGTATGCAGTTGCAAGAAAAACAAAAACTGCGTTTCATGTACGGTCTGGGTGAAAAACAATTCGCTACTCTGTTCGAAAGAGCACAAAAACTGCCAGGCATCGCTGGTGAGAACTTCATGTTCCTGCTGGAAAGCCGTCTGGACAACCTCGTTTACCGTATCGGCTTCGCAAACAGCCGTCCAGGTGCTCGTCAGCTGGTAGCTCACGGTCACGTGACTGTAAACGGTAAAAAAGTCGACATCGCTTCTTACTCTGTAAAACCAGGCGATGTAATCGGTCTTCGTGAAAAAAGCCGTGGCCTGACTTCTGTTAAAGAAGCTCTGGAAAACCGCACTCATCTGGTAGCTTACGTTGAGTTCAACGAAGGCGCGACAGAAGGTAAATTCATCCGTTTGCCTGAGCGTTCCGAACTGACTCAAGACATCGATGAAAGACAAATCGTTGAGTGGTACAACCGTTAATCTTAACGAATCAAAACCGCCGGAATCTCCGGCGGTTTTTTTATGCTTTCTAGTGAGTGTAATGGATATGGAGACTGTTAGTATACATCACAAATAAGGCAACCTATCTGTGTAACCACACAGGTAGGTTGCCTTATCGGTTGTATATTGCGTGCATCAATATTAGGTAGGTTGGAGCGTAATCTAACAGAATTAAATATCGAACAACGCCATATCACCGTTTCATGCTCACTTGATTCCTGTTAACTGCGTTCCAGAATGTGATGATATGCGTCTCCCCATGCAATGATATTTTGGAGTTTCAGCTTATTGATCAGACATCTGTACTTTAAATTGTGAGACCACAGAATTCAGTGCATCCGATACCTGATTCAGGGATTGTGCAGACTGGTTCAATTCTTCCAGCGAATACAACTGCTGTCTGGAACGCTCCAGAGCATCAGTCGCACCTGAAGAAGAAGATCTGGCGATATCCGCCAGCTGGCTGATCGAGGCGCTCACTTCTTCGGAGCCGGCCGACATTTGCTCGGAAGCGGAAGAAACTTCCTGTACTTCATCAGCTACCCGCTCAATATCACGGCTGATTGCGATAAATCTGGCTTCAATCTCTTCCAGTACATGCAGTCCTTCATTTACCTGCATACTGCCCTGCTGCATTCCCTGCAGTGCGGCACGGGTCTCTATCTGCATCGCGCTTACCTGTGTCGTAATCTGCCCCGCAGACGAACTTACATTCTCGGCCAGTTTGCTGATCTCCGAAGCTACCACGGCAAATCCTTTGCCATGTTCCCCTGCACGTGCCGCTTCAATCGAGGCATTGAGTGCCAGCAGCTTGGTCTGTCCACTGATTTCCTGAATAATATCGATGATGCCGCCGATCTGAATGGAACGCTCATCCAGAGAGTTAACGACCATGCCCGCCTGATCCAGTGCACCTTTGGCTGTATGAATCTGCTGATTCAGCTCAGCCAGCTTGGCATTGCCCTGACGAGTCTTGTGATCAATCCCTTGCGTAGCCTCGGATACCTGCTGTACCGACTCGGCGACACGCTGAATGCCGATTGCCATCTCTTCCATCGCTGTCGTGCTTTCTGAAGCAGCGACCAACTGAACTTCCGCTCCGTGCTTGACTTTTTCCATCTGCTCTACATTTTGCTGGGCTTCGCTAGCCGCTTGCGACATGCCATCTGACAGATGCCCCGCTGTCTCGCTTACCGTATTCGATTCCTGACGCAGTTGTCCGATAACAGCAGATGTGGAATTTAGTACACGCTGGAATCCGTTCGACATCTGGCCAAACTCATCCTGACGGTCACTGGTCAATTCATGCGAATAATCACCCTGAGCCATGTAATCGCTCAGCTGACGGATCTTGCGAACTTCTTTGACCATACTGCGATTGTTCATCCAGAGTGTACTGAGGATAATAATCATCCCGATAAGACTGATGACACTCAGCAAAAGCAGCAGCTCATTGGTAGGCTTCTGAACTTCTGCTTCAGGCAGTATAACACCGACTTTCCAGCCGGTTTGCTCTATCGTCTGAAACAGAAAATGCTGCTCTTCTCCACCGAGTGAGAAATCCACCTGACCGGAGTCACCACCCTGAAGCTGCTGTTCGAATGCACTTCCGGCAGCAGTAGACATGGATGCCCCTGTTTTCAGTGCCGGGTTACCACTGGCCAATATGTTTCCCTGATGGTCGGTGAGTACTGCTGTACCTCCCATTCCTACATTCAGTTGACTGACGATATTCTGGATATTGCTCATATCCAGATCACCGGTTACTACACCGAGCAGTTTATTGTTGGCATCATGGATCGCCTGACCTGCTGTAATCATGGATACATTGAGCTTCGTATCCAGATAAGGTTCCGAATAGTACATCTTTTGCTTGGCTGCTACTGTGCCTGTATACCAGGCCTGGTTGAGATAATCATAGGCTGGATCATCATATTCATGCGTGGTAGCAATTTGCTGCCCATCATGATAGGCATAGGCAGAGCGGTATTTTACACCGGGAGCATAGGCATCAGCCGCAAAAAATATTCCCATTCCGTAGGTAATATCGCTTTGCTCCACGTCTTTTTCGACAATATCTGTATAGCGGTCAATAGTAATATCCGTTCCGAGCTGGCCTGCTGTACCTGCGAATGAAGATACAAGCAGCGAGTGGCTGGACAGCTGATTCGTAATATTGTCGGTTACATTGCTGAGAGAGTGACTGACGCTGTTGTTAATCTGTTCGTTTAGCTTTTGCTTGGCGAACTCGTAGGAGATTGCGCTGATCATTAAAAGCACTACGAATATGATAGGCATCACAGTACACATCATTCGCGCCTGAATGCTTTTGAATCGGTATCTGGTCAAGTCTTTCTTCCTTTCCATAGTGGGATAGTTATCTACCTCCTTTTATCGACATTTTTGGATAAAATGAATAGAGTAAATCACTACAGCAGTAAAATATGCAATTGTATCCCTATTCTGCAAAAGTGTAAAACTATTTGCCAAATGTACTGTGTCTAATTATAAACGTAGAAATGAGAGTCTATAAGAGCCTGAGCGGCTTCTGTATAGTTATGCACATTACAAAAAGGGAATAGAATCATATTCTATTCCCTTAATGCATATAAATGATAGCAATCTGTTATAAATCAGACTGATCTTTCCCCTGTAATCCAGTGAAAAGAGAATGTGCCAGAAAGCTCATTTGCTTCTATTTATAAAGCAAGATCCGCTAATAAAGAATACTTCGATTAGATGGTTTTCAGTTTGGCAAATTTGCGTTTGCCGACCTGGATGATATCTCCATCTGCCGGTGTAACCATAGCATTGACATCATCGATTTTTTGCTCGTTGATCTTGACTGCTCCCTGCTGTACGCTCCGGCGCGCTTCGCTCTTCGAAGAAGCAAAGCCCAGATGGCTGATCAGATCGATCAGACCGATGCTGCCATCGGTAAGCAGAGCCGGCTCCAGCGTCACTTCCTGGATATCATCCGGCAGTGCGCGCTGCTGGAATACAGTAACGAAATGGTTTTTCGCGGCTTCAGCGGCTTCGGTGTTATGGTACATGCGGACATAAGTGTACGCCAGATTCATCTTGGCATCGCGTGGATGTACGCTGCCGTCTTCCAGACCTTTGCGCAGCTGGTCCAGATCTTCATTGGACATGTCGGTCGTCAGCTCGTAGTATTTTACCATCAGTTCATCCGGAATACTCATGGCTTTACCGTAGATTTCGTTCGGCTGTTCATCGATACCGATATAATTGCCGAGACTCTTGCTCATCTTCTGCACACCATCGAGACCTTCGATCAGCGGCAGCATGATCGCTACCTGCTGCTCTTTGCCGTATTCTTTTTGCAGTGTACGTCCCATCAGCAGGTTAAACTTCTGATCCGTACCCCCCAGTTCAATATCGCTCTCCAGCGCTACCGAATCCATCCCCTGCATCAGCGGGTAGAAGAATTCATGAATACTGATCGGCTGTCCGCTCTGGAACCGTTTCGTAAAGTCATCCCGTTCCATCATGCGTGCTACAGTTACTTTGGCAGCCAGGTTGACCACTTCGGCAAAGTCCATCGGGCTCAGCCATTCGGAGTTAAAGTATACTTTGGTCTGGGCAGGATCGAGGATTTTGTTAATCTGCTTCTGGTAGGTCTCGGCATTATGCTTGACCTGCTCCTCGGTAAGCTGTTTGCGTGTCTCGGATTTACCGGTAGGATCGCCGATTCGTCCAGTAAAATCACCGATAATCAGCTGGACCACATGACCGAGTTCCTGGAACTGGCGCAGCTTCTGCAGGACGACCGTATGGCCGACGTGGATATCCGGGGCAGACGGGTCCAGACCGAGTTTGACGGTCAATGGCTTGCCGGTTGTAATGGATTTGATAATTTTGCGGCGCAGCTCGTCCTCCGGTACAATCTCGGTCACTCCGCGGCGGATGACGCTTAGCTGGCGTTCTACTTCATTTTGCTGATCTGTGGATAGTTCTTCCCACTTTGTCATAATAATCGCTCCTTCAATGAATTCATTGGAATATGGTGTATCTGTTCCTGATGGGATGGGCAGGCTCGCGGTATGTATAAACGCAAAAAAGACCTGTCCACCCCTATAAAGGGACGAGCAGGCCTCGCGTTACCACCCTAATTAGAATCGAATCATGTGCCTTCACAAACCGGCTGCTGTTACAGCACACCGATCATGAACGGAACCGACCGGATTCTCACTTCATTATTCATAACGGAATATTTCATTCCGGTCCTGGCTTACATCTGCTCCATCTGCCCTCTCGGGCCGTGTATGCATCTTTCACCGGACGGCTCCAGACCTGTAATTCAAAGGAAGTCCTCTCCGGTTCGCACCAACCACCGGCTCTCTGATTCAGGATGATCTTCACTTCTACTGGGTGTCTTTCTCAGCCTTTGCTATATACAATTGTCGGATATAATTTGCGTAAATGTGCAGATTCGTAATCTGCAGCATGTCTGCCCAGCACTGCTTCCCTGAAGCTGCTCTACGATGGCAATGACACCAACCTGACCGAATAGACCTTTGGGCTGTCAGGATATTACGTTTATATCACACTCGTACAGGCAAGTCAACGCTGTCGGTTCAGACTTTGTGCCTATACCCTGCTTATCGGTCGTAAGAAACTGATTATACTCACTTGTTTTATGCTATAATAGTGGCTGGTAAAAGGGGGAAGAATCATGGCTGAAAAGAAGGACAATCGTCCAACAAAAAAACCTGCTTCGTCTGCCGGTACCCGCTTCCGGGGCCGTAAGACATGGACCGCTGTCAAGTGGATACTCATTGCAGGATTTACCTTCTGTCTGTTTGCAGGCGGTATTTTGCTGGGCTACGTCTCTTCCATTGTAAAAGATGAACCGGTACGTTCACGTGCAGAAATTGTAAAGTCGATTGATGAAAATGCGGTAACCGGCTTTGCCTATTTTAGTGATGCTTCTCCAATCGGTCAGCTCAGGACCGAAGAAGACCGGAGACTCGTTACTTTTGATCAGATTCCGCAATCCGTTATCAATGCTATTGTATCCATAGAAGACAACCGTTTTTATGAACATATGGGTGTGGATATGAACGGTACCCTTCGCGCAGTCAAGCAGAAAGTACTGAATGAATCGGTTCAGACTGGCGGGAGTACACTCACCCAGCAGTTGGCGAGACGGGTATTTCTGAGTGCGGATAAGACCAATGACCGTAAAATCAAGGAAATGCTGTTATCCATGCGGATCGAGCGTTTCTTGACCAAGGATGAGATTTTAACGGCGTATCTGAATAAAATGCCTTTTGGTAAAGGCTCCAGCGGATACAATATTTTTGGAATCAAAGCAGCCGCCAAAGGCATATTCGGCATTAACGATCTGAGTGAGGTCAATATTGCCGAAGCCGCTTATATGGCGGGCCTGCCGCAGCTTCCAAGCGCATATTCTGCCTTTAACAGTGGAGGAAGCTTTAACGAAACAGGCTTCAACCGTGCAGTGGAACGTCAGCAGCTCGTGCTGAAGCGCATGAAGGATCTGGGAAAAATTACAGATAGCGAGTATCGCGAAGCACTGGCTTTTGATATCAAGGGTGCGCTCGCCAAGCCGACGGCCAAAGCCTACTCCACTTATCCTTATCTCATGATGGAGACCGAGCGGCAGGGCGCACAGGTTCTGTTAAATCTGAACAATCCGGATCTGGACAAGGCAGCGCTCTCTTCCCAGGAATATAACGAACTCCTGGAAGAATCTCGACAAAAGCTGCTCACAGGCGGTTACCGGGTGTACACGACTATCAACAAAACCATCTATAACACGATGCATGAAATTGCCGAAGACAGCAGCAACTTCTCACCGGACAGCAGCAGCAAAGGCCGGGAACAGACCGCCGCGATGATGATCAATCATAAGACCGGCGCCATTCTCGGCATGATCGAAGGCCGCAGTTTCCAGGAAGAACAGATGAACTATGCGACCCAGATGACTCGTCAGCCAGGATCGACGATGAAGCCGATCGCAGCCTATCTGCCGGCACTTGATTCCGGAGTCGTTCAGCCGGCGAGTATTCTGGATGATGCTCCGCTGATTATGGAAAATGGCAGCAAGGGGTACCATATCCCAGGTAATGCCAATGGACGTTACCAGGGTCTGGTGACAGCACGTACAGCGCTGAATGAGTCGCTGAACCTGCCTGCACTCAAAGTGTTCAATCAGAAGGTAGGTATTGCCAAAGCCTGGACATTTGCCAAGAAACTTGGTATTACAACGATTACCCAGGATGATTATTCCGCACAGACCGGAGTACTCGGCGGTCTGAAATACGGAGTCACCGTAGAAGAACTGACCAATGCCTATGGCTCGATTCCCAACCAGGGAGTATTCAATGATGCCTATATGATCAGCAAAATCGTTGACCCGTATGGCAATGTAGTCTACCAGCACAAACCAGAACCAAAACGTGTCTATTCCAAGCAGACGGCTTATCTGATGACCGATATGCTGCGTACCGTTATCTCGGGTTCCGATGGTACGGGACGTTCTCTGCAGACGATGTTTAACAAATACGGCAAGATTCCGATTGCCGGCAAAACGGGCTCTACCCAGAATTATGCGGATGTATGGTTCATGGGCTTTACGCCGGATGTGACGCTTGGCGTATGGGCCGGTTATCGTGAGCCGGTAAATACGCTATCCGAAGATGGCAAGAAGCGTGCCCGTACACTGTGGGCAACCATTATGAACCGGGTAACGGACAGTGATCCACAGTTGTTCAAGACCGATTCCTTTACCAAACCGGATGGGATTGTTACCCAGACAGTCTCGGGTTACAGCGGCAAGCTGCCGACCAGTGCTACCCGCCGGTCCGGCAAGCTCGTTACGGATATATTCAATGCCAAGTTTGTACCGAAAGACTTTGATGATGGAGTATCCTATGCCAAATATATTACCTACAATGGCGTAAATTATATTCCTCAAGATAGTACACCAGATGATATGGTCAACCAGCGTACTGTCGTCAAGCGTGAAATGCCTATTTCACAATTGATCAAAGATCTGCAGCGTGCCCTGTCCAGCTCATCAGGCGCCAGATATTCGCTGAGTCATTATCTGCCGGAAGATGCAGGTGCAGATGCACCAACAGCGGTCGACCCGCGCAGAGATGATGGCAGTGCACCAGCAGCACCAAGCAATGTCCGCATCTCCATCAGCGGCGGCAGTGCCAGCATTACCTTTAACTCCAGCGGCTCTTCGGATGTAGTCGGCTATCGTCTCTACCGCTCAACCGGTGGCGGATCGTACCAGTATCAGAAGTCGATCCAGCTGGGCAGCAATTACTTTAGCTCCAGCGTACCGGGTGATGGAGCTTCCTCCTTCTATGTAACTGCCGTGGATGTCGGCGGTCATGAATCGTCAGCCAGCGGCGCTGTAAGTTACAGCCCTGTGCCTGCACCGGAAGAAGTCGTTCCGGACGATCAACCGATGGAGGGCAGTGAGCTGGGTGGTGGCTCTGACGATGAAGATCGGGATGAACAGGAGGAACAGAGCGACACCGGAGCACCGGATAGCCCTTCATCACTTAGCGTGAAGTCAGGCGGCTCCGGCATTGCCAATCTGACCTGGAGTGCTCCATCCAAGACAACGACCGGCTACAAGGTTTACTTTAGCCACTCAATCGGTGGTCCCTACAGTCTGATCGGCGATGTCAAAGATCCGGTGTATCAATACAATACCGGCTCAGCGATCCGGGGATTCTTCTATGTAGTGGCTGTGAATGGCAATCAGTCTTCCAAGCCCACTTCCGCAGTCGCCTATCGAGAATAAAATACACTCAAAAGCGCATGACCTGGAAATCAGCTGATTTCGGGATCATGCGCTTTTTTATGGATGTACTAAACTTTATTTACTGCTCCCCTACTCCTTCTGCTAATCCTACTTCTCCTGCTATGCTTCCTCATTAATGTGATACCTACTAAAATGCAACAACTACTTTTATAGGCAAAAACCTCCTGCTCTTAAAGAACAGGAGGTTTTATTTATCTTGAACGAAATGAATAAGCCGGAATTAACGCTGGTTCACAGACAGACGCAGGATAGTCTCATGCGGCAGGATAACGCGGGGATTGTCCACGTTTTCTTTTTTCATCAGCTTGGTGAGTAGACGCATGGCTACTGCACCCAAATCGTACATTGGCTGCGCAACCGTTGTCAGCTGTGGACGCACCATGGAAGCCATACGGATGTTGTCGACGGAAATAACGGAGAAATCATCCGGTACTTTGAGTCCTTCATCCTGAATGCTGTGAATAGCACCAATAGCCATCTCATCGGTTGCTGCAAAAATAGCGGTTGGGCGTTTTTTGAGTCCGATAAAGTACTTCATCGCTTCCACACCGGATTCGTAGCGGTAGTTACCGATGCGTACCCAATCTTCCTTGTATTCGATATTAGCTGCTTCCAGTGCTTTTTTGTATCCCTGGAAACGGGCATATCCATTGGCCGGGTCCTGCAGCGTACCGCTGATCATCGCGATATCGCGGTGTCCGTGACGGATCAGGGTATTCACTGCATCAAATGCAGCCTGTTCATGATCGATATCAACAGAAGGAATGATACCTTCTTCATCTCGTGTAGCACACAATACAATAGGTACTGCTGCTGTCTGGAACGCTTGCAAATGGTCTTCTGTTACGGTTCCGCCCATGAACAGAAGGCCATCCACCTGCTTCTCCAGCAGTGTATTCACAACGCGAATTTCTTTTTCCTTTTTCTTGTCGGCATTACAGAGGATGATATTATAGTGGTACATGTTTGCGATATCCTCGATACCACGAGCGATTTCTGCAAAGATTGAATTTGAAATATCCGGAATAACAACCCCTACAGTTGTTGTCTTCTTGCTTGCCAATCCACGTGCTACGGCATTCGGGCGGTAACCCAGACGTTCAATCGCTTCATAGACCTTTTTGCGGGTCTGCGGTTTAACGTTAGGGTTATTGTTCACTACCCGGGATACGGTAGCCATGGATACGCCAGCTTCGCGTGCTACATCGTAAATAGTTACTGTCACGTGCCTTCTCTCCATTACCAATAAATTTTCGTTACATTTTCAACATTTTTCTTAATTTTTCAATTACGTTCATGATACGATAAAACACTATGGTATGCAATCATAGGACATGATGCTTAGGACAGTGCTTTACGTAATGCGCTTGAAGTAATACGGGAATGCGATGTGTTCCATACCTGCTCTCCGTTTTTGATCAAAATTGCCTGTGGGGATTCATGCTTGAGATCCAGCTTCTCGGCTGCTGCATTCGAAACATCGCGATTCTCCACGACATAGATCAATCCGTAATCCACCTCTTCGCTTGGACTGCCACCGAGGTAAGATTGAAATTCACTATATGCGCCTGCACTAATCGGACAACGGGTACTATGTTTAAATACAAGAAGTGGTCTTTGTGCAGTATGGTCGAGCGCTTCCTGTAATTGATCAATCGTTGTCAGTTGATTTACATTTGCCATTATCCACACATCCCCTTTTTTGCTATCCAGAATGTAAGAACGTTTTCATGATTAACTATCATAAGTATCTTACCAAAAAACGGCTGAAAAATCTATTTTTTTGTCATTGTTACCGCTTTTTTAGGCTTCTACGCTTGAAAGTCACTTTCATGAACGTTCTCATTTTGATTTCATGAAGTATACATTTATATGCAATTATATCTAATTATCCTTAACATTGGTGCTGTGAAACAAGATTGAGACTTTAATTTTGATTGAGTTTTGTTATTTTGTTACAATATAGCCCATAGCGACAGGCTATCAGGCAGGATCATTCTTGTATTTTTATTCCAAAAAAGATTGGTAAAGAAAGGAAGTTCATAATGAGATTAGCAGGCAAAAAGGTAATCGCTCTGGTTGATGAGGAATTTGAAGATCTGGAATTGTGGGTTCCTGTATATCGTGTACGCGAGGAAGGTGCCGAAGTACATTTGGCCGGTGCGGAAAAAGGCAAGAAATATATCGGCAAATACGGCGTACCCGCTGAAGCGGAATACAGCTTTGACGAGCTGGACAGCGCTGATTATGATGGTATTCTCGTTCCGGGAGGCTGGGCACCCGATAAACTTCGCCGCTATCCGAAAGTACTGGAACTGGTGCGTGAGATGAACGAAGCCCGCAAGCCGATCGGGCAGATCTGCCATGCAGGCTGGGTACTGATTTCGGCCAAGATTCTCGAGGGAGTAACGGTCACCTCCACCCCCGGTATTCGTGACGATATGGAAAATGCAGGCGCCATCTGGAAAGATGAAGCCGTTGTCGTCGATGGACATATTATCTCGGCACGCCGTCCGCCGGATCTGCCTCCTTACGGCAAAGCATTCTGCGATGCACTTGCGGGTGAGTAACAGGATTACTCTTATTGCTTTTGGCATCGCTGCAGTTGCACCTGCAGGATGTTGAGACTCCTTTCTCTAAATAGGTTGCTCTAAGCTAGGCCTGTAGGATGCGGATATATGATCTGTGGATATACAGCATTGCCAATACACCTGATACATTTCTTTTAGGTAATCATGCACAAAGTAAACAGCCGCTCCCACTGAATCGGGAAGCGGCTGTTTGGCTTACTCGGTTATTTTTATTTATGATTTATGAGTTAAATCGGTTCTTTCACGAGATGGGAGAGCAGAGCAATTGCTCATCCGCGGCTATCGCTTCATGCAGTGCAGCATTATAACTGCTCATCCTCTGCTCAATCTCGCCAGCAGTCTTGAGTTTCATCCAGCGCGCGGCTTCCCGTGCAGATTCGGTGGATGAAGTATGCAAAATGGACTGCTTGATCCGCAGCAGCGATTGTGGGGACATACTCAGCTGCCTTACCCCAAGATGCATCCAGAATGGCAGAGAGCGCTCGTCTCCTGCCATTTCTCCACAGATGCTTACCGGAATGCCGCTGGCACGTGCGGCCTCTACCGTCGCGCGCAGCATCCGCAGTACCGCCGGATGATACGGATTATACATATGGGCAATATGCTCATTCATCCGGTCTACTGCGAGTACATATTGTACCAGATCGTTGCTGCCGATACTGAAAAAGTCGCATTCATCCGCCAGCAGATCGGCGATGGCTACAGCTGCTGGCACTTCGATCATAATCCCGACTTCAATATCCGAATCATAGTCAATCCCGCGCTGATCCAGCTCCTGCTTGGCCTGCTCAAGTACTTCATTCGCCCGGCGCAGCTCTTCCAGTGAGGAGATCATCGGATACATGATTTTGACTTTGCCATAGGCGCTTGCACGCAAAATGGCACGCAGCTGGGTTTTGAACATATCCTGATAATCCAGGCAGATCCGGATCGCCCGATACCCGAGGAACGGATTCTCTTCTTCCGGCAGTTCAAAATAATCCAGCTCCTTGTCGCCGCCGATATCGAGTGTACGGATAACGACAGACTCGCCTTTGCATTTCTCGGCAACCAACCGGTAAATATCAAACTGTTCCTGCTCTTCGGGCAGCGATTTGCGGTCCATATACATGAATTCGGTGCGGAAAAGACCGACTCCTTCGGCTCCATTTTTCAAAGCAATATCCAGCTCCTTGATCGAGCTGATATTGGCAGACAGACGCATTTTGATGCCATCTGTCGTCACCGGATGAACCGAAGTGAGCAGCTCCAGCTGACGCTTGCGCTGCTGCTGTTCGTTGCGCAGACGCTGATAAGACTCTACAATCGCGGTATCCGGCTCAACATACACCCGTCCATGGTCCCCGTCTACGACGAGCATTTCGCCGGTCTGGATCAATGATTCCAGCTCATTCTCAAGGCCCGATACGAGCGGAATGCCCAGCGCGCGCGCCATGATCGCCGAGTGTGATGTTTTGCCGCCCATCATCGTCACGATTCCGAGCACATGCTGCGGATTCAGATGCACAAGCTGGGACGGCGGCAGTTCTTTGGCTACCAGGATGTAGGGCTGTGTATCGGTCGGCAGCGTAACTTCCGGTGCACCAAGCAGATGTTTGAGCAGACGATTACCCACATCCTTGATATCGGCAGCACGTTCTTTCATATATTCATCATCCAGCAAATCGAACATCGTGACAAAATGGTCTGTCGCTTCCTGTACCGCTACTTCTGCCGCTTTGTACTGGCGTTCGATCAGGCCCCGGATTTCATTCATAAACTCGGGGTCTTCCAGAATTGCGATATGGGCATCAAAAATGCTGGATTCTTCCGGACCCGCAATTTCCTCAAACTCATTTTTCATCGATTCGATCTCATGCTTGGATGTACGTATTCCTTCATATAAACGTTCAAACTCCTGGGTCAGGTCCACGGTATCCAGCTTCTGATCCGGTACATCCCATTCCCAGGTAGGCAGTACAAATGCTTTTCCAATGGCTACTCCTGCAGCAGCCGCAATTCCTTGAATCATGCTTTTTCCTCCCCACCGTTCTTGTCATGCAATACGACCGACATTACTGTTCCCTGTCCTTTTTTCACCTGTTTAAATGGAGCATAGCTCCAGGATCTTACGCGATCAGGGTTGGTAATTACCATAGGCGTCGCAAGAGACGGTGCGTTTTTTTGCAAGGTATCGAGATCAAACTTGATTAACAGCTGCCCGGGTTCTATTACATCTCCGGCAGCTACATGAGCTTCGAAGCATCCCTTTTGCTGGGATGTATCTATTCCGATATGAAGCAGAATTTCCACCCCTTCTACCGTTCGTATGCCAAGCGCGTGCATGGTCGGATACATATGAATAATCGTACCTGCTACCGGAGCGACCAACTCGCCGCTCTCCGGTATGAAGGCTACCCCTTCGCCCACCAGTTTGCCGGCAAAAATCTGATCCGGCACTTCCGCCAGCGGAATCATTTTGCCCTGTACCGGCGCACAGAACTTCACATGAGACAGATCGTGCTCCATCAGCTTGCGTATTTCTTCCCGGATCAGCTCCGAATAGGTACCGAACACAATCTGTACATTGCCTCCGCCGAGCTTGATCAGACCGGCCGATCCGAGTTCCTTGAGTGCACGGTTATCGAGCAGACGGTCATTCACCACCGTGAGGCGCAGGCGGGTAATACAGGCCTCGACCTGTACGATATTATCCTTGCCGCCAAGCGCCTGTAAAATAAGCGGTGCCTGATAAGGAATATTGCCGACCCAATCGCCCAGTGTAGAAGCTTCCTCACGTCCGGGCGTCGGAATCCGGAACCTTCGTATGGCGAACCGAAAAATGGCATAATAGACCAGCGCATACGCGATACCAATCGGTATGAGCAGCCAGGCATTGGTGGACAGATGATAGTTCAGTACGTAATCAATTACGCCGGCAGAATAGGAAAATCCATGATGGATATCGAGTGCATACGTAATCCACATCGCCAGCCCGGACAGGAAGATATGAATCATAAACAGTCCCGGTGAAGCGAACAGAAACGCAAACTCAATCTGTTCGGACACCCCTGTCAAAAAGCAGACAAGAGCCGCCCGCATAAAGGTTTTACGGACTTTGGGTTTGAGATCTTCTCTCGCTTCATGGATAATCGCCAGCGCCGCAGCAGGCAGCGCAAACATCATTACCGGATACAATCCCGCCATATAGATGCCTGCCGTCGGATCACCGCTGAAAAAGCGCGGCAGGTCGCCCTGCACGATATCGCCATGCGCTTCATACGAGCCAATCTGAAACCAGACGATATTATTAAGCAGATGATGCAGTCCAAATGCCGACAGTACGCGGTACAATGCCCCATACAAAAACAGCCCCAGACCACCCATCGTAGATAACACCCAGGTTAGCCCGTTTAATACATCCTGAAGCAGCGGAGCCATCCACAGCATCAGACAGGCGAACAGAGATGAGAATAATCCCATAAATAAAAGAACAAAACGCGATCCGCCAAAAAACTGGATCGCTTCAGGAAGCCGCACATTTTTGAACCGCCTGTAGGCCGCTCCGGCAATCACACCCATAATAATGCCGATTAATGTGGAAGGCTGAATTAATTCACTGCTGAAATGTCTGATAACATAGTCGTATAACGCCATGCCGGCAAATGCAGCCAGACCGGCAGGTCCTTCCTGATTGGCAAGTCCCAGCGCCACACCTATCGCAAAGATGAAAGGTAAATAATGAAAGATACTCTGTCCTGCTACAGTTGCGACTTCCGAGATCACAGGTGCGCCCCATGCATCCCAGGGTAATCCGCCAACACTGAGCAGTATGGCCGCAGCCGGAAGTACCATCGTTGGCAGCATAATTGCCCTTCCGAACTGCTGCAGGGAACCTAGCCAGTTCAACGCGCCTTCCCCCTTCCTATACCTGATGGTACGCTGTTGATTTGCATTTGTCAAAGCAGTTTCCACTTTTTATGCACCCTATTTTGTATCCACCAATTTATGCTCTGAAAAGAGGAGATGATCGGCCGATTGGTCCTATTTTTCAAGCGGGTCTGCAGCCTGCAAATCGCCTGTATGTATGATGGACTACTGATGGAGAGGCGGCATCCATTTTTTTGAATGCCTGTCATGCAAAATGCACCCCAAAATGCGCATTAGATGGCCTGAAGCGGGTTCTAATGTTCATTTTAAAGGGTGCACTTCATAATTATACGACGCATGAAGATATATCTGTCTCGGCATCCTGCCAAGTCAAAAAAGAAACAGCCGGGACAGATCCTGGGTTTGAAGTTAAAAAAACTCTGAACAGGAGATGCCTGGAAAGGCCCAGTTCTCTTCTGCCACTCAGACGGGCGCCTTGCCCTAGTTTCTCACCGGGCGCAAAATGGCTTCTTCGACTTTGATACAGCGGTCCATGATGATCTTCATCTCGTGCTGACGGGCAATCTCTGCCGCTTCATCACTGAATACACCCAGCTGCAGCCAGAGCGTACGGGCATGAACTTCTGCCGCTTCACGCGCTACGTCTGCGCAGAATTCACTGCGCCGGAACACATTGACCATATCGACCGGCTCCGGAATATCCCGCAGACTGGCGTAGCAGGTCTCGCCGAGAATCTGCTGACCGGCAGCCATCGGGTTGACCGGGATAATGCGGTAACCGCGGCTTTGCATCGCTCCGGCTACCATATAGGAAGTACGATCGGGCTTGTCCGACAGCCCTACCACCGCGATTGTACCTACATCTTCAAGTATTTTCTTAATTTCTTCCCTGGAAGGATTCTCAAAAGCCATCCTGTCCGCCTCCTTTGTCACAATGAACTATTAGACTCTATACCCATTCTACCTTGGCACCAAGCGCCTGGATATGATCAAAGTACTGCGGATAGGATTTGGCCACATGATGGGCATCCTGAATACGGATCGGTGCCTTGGCACGCAGTCCGACGATGGACAGCGCCATGATTACACGATGATCATAATGCGCATCAATGGTCACGCCGCCTTCCACACCTTCTGGACGGCCATGAACGATAATCTCGGCCTGGCGTTCTTCCACATTGGCTCCGGCTTTGCGCAGCTCGTTCAGATAATCGGTAATCCGGTCACATTCCTTGTACCGCAGGTTTTCCACATTATAAAAGCGGGATGTACCTTCGGCAAATACGGCAGCAGCTACCATCGCCAGGACGGCATCGGTAGCGGCATCCCCGTCAAATTCAACAGCTTTCAGCTTGCCATTGCCCTGCACATGCACAATATCATTCTCGTGAGTCAGCGGCACCTGCATCATCTGCAGTACATCCACGACCGCTTTCTCTCCCTGCTTGCTCTCTACCGGCAGACGATGAATGGTCACATCGGATTGGGTGACAGCTGCAGCGGCCAGCACGGCTGCCGAACCGGGATAGTCTCCCTGTACAGTGTATTCCTGGGCTTTGTACTGCTGACGACCGGGTACGCGATAATGCATCAGGTCTTCGCTCGCTTCGATCACGATGCCTGCCTGGGACAGCACTTCCAGTGTCTGTCCAACGACCACTTTGGATTTCAGATCATGCAGCACCGTAATCTCGCTGTCTTCCTCCAGCAGTGGTGTCAGGAACAGCAAGGCGCTCAGATACTGGGAGCTGACACTGCCGGATACTGTGATCTTACCGCCTTTTGGCTGTCCGCCGCGAATAGTGATCGGCAGGCGTCCATTCTGATGCTCTACCTGTACACCCAGCTGACCGAGCGATTCAATCAGATCATCATGCGGCCGTTTGCCGAGCGAATCCGGGTATGTATTCACAAAAGTAACTTCCGGACAGAGCGCTGCAATCGCCATCAGAAAGCGCAGTACCGCTCCGGCGTTACCTACATTCAGCTCTTTGATATCCTTTGGGTTGCTGCCAAAACCGGTGATAACGATCTTCTCTTCATCTTCTTCCAGCACAGCACCCAGATCCCGGATACAGCGGCGCATTGCATCACTGTCTTCACTGTGTGCCGGGAAATGAATCGTACTTGTGCCTTCTGCCAGCGCAGCAACAAGCAGATAGCGTGTCGTATAGTTTTTGGAGGATAATGCTCCAATCTCTCCTTTTAAAATTGGGGTAGGGGTTACAATTACATCCATTTTCCATTCTCCTCAATAATCATATAGTTAGTCTGGACAGACAGCATTCCATTCGCTGCTGACCGATCTTTTGCCTGCTTGCAGCCCTGTATACTCAATTGACAGTCTTATCGGTGCTTCGGTATGATGAACACATCGTTAAAATTTAAAGAATAGAGGTCGAGAACCATGACTGAACATACACAGATTACTACCGATGAACTGCGGAAGCGCCTGGCTGCAGGCGAGCAGCTACAGCTCATTGATGTACGCGAAGACGAAGAAGTCGCTCAGGGCATGATCGAAGGCGCACGCCATATCCCCATGGGCCAGATCCCCGATCGTATGGGAGAGATTGATCCGTCCGCCGAGACAATCCTCATCTGCCGCAGCGGTTATCGCAGCGAACGTGTACGCGAATATTTACAGCAGTTTGGTTATACCAACTGCATCAACATGTCCGGCGGCATGATCGACTGGGTAGACAGCGAATAATCTTCGCTCCCTGCTTCTCTGTCCTGCTGGACAGGAATAATCCCATCAACCAGAGTGCACTGTACATCCGCACTCTGGTTTTTCTTTCCTTTCTCGCCTAAAATCTAAAAAGCTTGAACGCGGTAACGTGTTAAAACATGAGAAGCTACTTCCTCCGGTGTGAGCAGCGAGGTATCCACCGTAACATGTGCAAATCGATACACATCCTTGCGCTCTTCCATAATGGATTGGACCCGCTGCCGCGTATCTCCTGCCAGCAGTGGACGATTGTTGTCTCCGGATACCCGGTTCACAATATGATCCGCATCCGCTGTCAGTGCAACGACCAGACCTTTTTCCAGCATGATCGAGCAGTTACCGGCACGCAGCACGCAGCCGCCACCTGTGGAGATGATTTGCCCTTTTCGACTTAGCACTTCTTCCAGTACCTGACTCTCCAGATCACGGAAATAAGGCTCACCCCGGGTGCGGAAAATCTCTTGCACGGATATCCCTTCTCGCTCTGCAATCAATGTATCCATATCGACCAGCGGATAGTCCAGCATGCCAGCCAGCAGTGTACCGACGGTCGTCTTGCCCGTACCCATCATGCCAACCAGAATAATATTGGAATGCTGAATTTCACTTTCCTGATGCAATTGCTACACCTCTTTCAGCATGTGTTTTATTCCACACATCATACCATATGGGAGAAAGTTTAGACAATGGTTTAGAGTGGGGTGAGGAATGGATCGCTGCGAATCGCGGGGACCGCTGCGGGAAGGAAAATGCTAGCGGCCTCCGGTGAAGAGGGGAGTTTTGACCGAATAGGTGGAAAGGTGGTAAAAACTACCCTCTTCAATGTCGGCCTTATGGCATTTTTCCTTCTCTCCGCTTCGTGCGATCTTCAAATATCAAGTTCCTCCTCCAAGGGGCAGCGGGAATGAAGATAGAAAAAACCTCTCTTTCTATGGTGGCAGAAAGAGAGGTTTTTGGGGTACAGCTGAATTGTAGTTAGAAGCTGAAGTACTGCTTATTTACTTATTACCGGACATCTCTTGGTTGGAGATGCGGGATTAGAGAATGGATTATTGTTCTTTCATCCACTCGTAGTGGAATGTTCCTTCTTTGTCCACACGTTTGAAGGTGTGAGCGCCGAAGTAATCGCGTTGTGCCTGCAGCAGGTTGGCTGGCAGACGTTCGGTGCGGTAGCTGTCGAAGTAAGCCAGTGCGCTGGAGAAGCCAGGAACCGGGATACCATATTTTACAGCTGTTGCTACGACTTCACGCCATGCGTCCTGGTAGTTTTCGACGATGTTTTTGAAGTAGTCGTCGAGCAACAGGTTTTTGAGGCCGCCGTCTTTGTCGTAAGCGTCCTTGATGTTTTGCAGGAAGCGGGAACGGATAATGCAGCCGCCGCGGAAGATCATCGCGATGTTGCCGTATTTCAGATCCCAGCCGTACTCATCGGATGCTGCACGCATTTGTGCGAAACCTTGAGCGTAGGATACGATTTTGGAAGCGTACAGTGCTTTGCGGATGGCTTCGATGAATTCCGCTTTGTCACCGGAGAAAGCTTCTGTCTTCGGTCCACTCAGGATTTTGCTTGCAGCTACGCGCTCTTCCTTGATCGCGGACAGGAAGCGTGCGAATACGGATTCGGTAATCATGGACAATGGTACGCCAAGATCCAGGGCGCTCTGGCTAGTCCATTTACCTGTGCCTTTTTGGCCGGCAGCATCGAGGATGACATCAACCATCGGTTTGCCGGTTTCTTCGTCGTATTTGGTAAAGATATCGGTTGTGATTTCGATCAGGTAGCTGTCCAGCTCGCCTTTGTTCCACTCATCGAAGATGGAATGCAGTTCTTTGGTATCTGCACCCAGCACAGAAGTGAGCAGGTTATACGCTTCGCCGATCAGCTGCATGTCGCCGTACTCGATACCGTTGTGGACCATTTTCACATAGTGGCCCGCACCGTCCGGTCCGATGTATGTACAGCAAGGGTCGCCGTTTACATGTGCAGAGATGCTTGTAAGAATCGGTTCTACCAGCTTGTAGGCACTTTCCTGTCCGCCCGGCATAATTGCTGGACCTTTCAGTGCGCCTTCTTCACCGCCGGATACGCCGGCTCCGATAAAGCGGAAGCCTTTTTCTTCAAGCTCTTTGCTGCGGCGTTGTGTATCAGGGAAATGGGCGTTACCGCCATCAATAATAATATCGCCTTGATCCAGATGTGGAACCAGCTGTTCAATGGTAGCGTCTGTAGCAGGGCCCGCCTGAACCATGATCAGAATTTTACGTGGAACTTCCAGAGACTGGACAAATTCCTCGATTGAGAACGTACCAACCATATTTTTGCCTTTGGCTTCTTCCATCAGGTCATGCGTTTTTTGCGGGGAGCGGTTAAATACGGCTACGCTGAACCCTTTGCTTTCGATGTTAAGAGCCAAGTTCTTGCCCATAACGGCAAGACCAACTACACCAATTTGTTGTTTGGACATTTCTGGTTCTCCATCCTTTACTACAATATTTTTTATTCACTAATCTGTATATTCTCAGTTGAGTCAATTCAACATTTTACATGTTTTATAGTTATAAAGAAAGTCTAAAGGCGTGATCCCATGAAAGTTCATAAAAATGTTGAATTTTTTACGTAAAATTCAAACTATTTTTACGATTACCATGCATATCACGCCTTTAACTTTACTTTTCCAAACATACAAGCTCAAAACGCAGATTTTCCAACACTTTTTTGCATTCTGCTATCTGCTCTGCATCGCCTGCTTTGATCGCTTCATTCAGGCGGTCCAGCGCTTCATCGATCTTGCGCTCGGTCGATTCAATACGCTGCTCGCCTTCGGTCGACATGTAGAGCGCATTCAGCGATTCGCGGGTTGGCGTGGATTCCTTTTGATACAGAATACGCTGTTCGAATCCGGAAATCTCCACCATCCGTATCACTTCACCAAAAAGGATATTCTCTACCAGGATCTGCTGATCCCGGAACCTCTTCACAATCGCATGCCCTTTGGTATCACCGATCAGCTTTTCCATCCACTCCGCCAGCCGTGCATCGTGGATACGGTAGTCACCGATCAGCTTGTAGCCTTCCTGTGTCTGCTGGAACCGCAGCTTGGTCATGTGATCATCGGTCCGAATCGATACGATAAAAGAATCCTCCGTTTCACGCCAGTACAGTGAATATCCCTCTTTGATCAAATCACGGATCAGATTCTGAATATCACGGCGTTCAAAGCGAAGTTCCAGATTGCAGTATTCCACTTCATAGCTTTTGTTCATGGTAGTCCCTCCTTTTCCCTGTATTATTTATTGGTAAAACCACTCATGTATAAACGATCCATTCTGGATGTTGTGCAATATAAATTGTAGTAAGATAGAAGTCTGATGCAGGAATAATTACTGGTTTGACTTGTTTATTTTTACCCGTTTGCCGGATTATCTAAGCAGTTAACATTGGAGACACATATAATCTTCATGAAATATTAGGCAGATCCTGTGCTATAATTCGGCTAGAAGTCGGAACCGTTAGAAAGAGAGGCTTTACAACAATGAATGCAACTGTTTTTCCAGGATTTAAGACAAGCGATTTTGAAGTATTCTCGATTGACGGGCTGGAACCGCGTATGGAAGCCCTGATCGACCGCGTACGGCCCAAGCTCACCATGCTGGGCGAGATGATCCAGCCGCATCTGTCCGCTCTGAGCGGTGAAGAAATGTATGTGCATGTAGCCAAACATGCACGCCGTACGGTTAATCCTCCCAAGGATACATGGGTAGCCTGGGCTGCCAACAAGCGCGGTTACAAGGCATTGCCGCATTTTGAAGTCGGCATGTTTGGCAGCCATGTATTTGTCGTATTTGCGATCATTTACGAGAGCCCGCGCAAAGTGGACTTTGGCAAAGCCATAGCTTCCCGCCTGCAGGAGATCCGAAAAACCGTGCCGGATCATTTCTACTGGTCGACCGATCATATGTCGCCCCAGGGAACTCTCCAGTCCGAGCTGAATGATCAGCAGCTGCTGGAGATCGGCAGCAAACTGCAAAATGTCAAAAAATCCGAAGTCATCTGCGGACTGCGTATTGACAAGGATGATCCACTGCTGAGTGACGGCGATGCTTTTGTCAAAACGGTCGAACAGACCTTTGAGCAATTGCTGCCATTGTATAAAATGGCTTTTGCCTGAATAGAAATATCCATTCAACAAAAAAAGCAATCTTTCCGGCAGCCGGTATAGCTGGAAAGATTGCTTTTTCATTTGTATTCATAAATTGTGCGCATATATACATGATGTGTGCTGCAGCAATTGATATTTAAACTCATCAAAACAATTGCTATTTCAAATCGGGACGACGCCGGGTCATCAGCCAGTGAATAACGAACAACGACAGCATCGCTGCCGAACTGACGAAAAAGGGCGCCTGTGGACTAACCGCATCCCACAGCCGGCCGGATACGAGCGGCCCGATCACCAGGCCGGAACCTTGCAGTGTCAGGAACAATCCCCATACCGCCGCCTTCTCTTCACGGGGGACCAGATGGGCCAGCAGAGCATTCCATGCGGGCAGAATCATCGCATAGCTGAATCCTGTACACAGTACAAACACCCAGATCCAAAAAAGCATATGCGTCGAAGCCAGCCCAATCAGTGCCGCGGCCGCAAGCAGAAATCCGGTACGCAGAAATATCCGACTGCCCAGACGGTCAATCAAACGTCCTGCCGGAATCAGACCCAGCACGGTAACCGCACCGCCTCCGATCAGCAGTGCGTTGAAATAAGCAGAAGTAAGTCCCAGTTCCCTGACCACGTACAGCGTAATGATCGGTGTCAGTATACCCAGGGCAAAAGACTGCATAAACAAAGCCGGATACAGCAGCGGATGAATATGTAGCGACCGGATCAGACGGGCATAATAACGAATACGATTCATTCCTGTACGGGCTGCGCGGTTATTTGCTTCATCCATCTGAAGCTTATTAGAACACCCTTCGTCAATACCATGCTGTTCAGGTGCATGTGCAGCACCTGCCGGCTCCCGCTTCCGCCCTCTGCCCGGCAGACAGAGAGCTACAATGATAACTGCGCCCATACACACCATCAGCATATCAAATGTAAAATGATAGGAGTCCCGGCTGCTCAGCCAATTCACAATGACCGGTCCGAGTCCGGCGCCTCCCAGTGAGGCAATCTCGATAATACTCATAGGCGTGCCATAATTGCCATTTTCGCTGGAAAGATCCGTAATTTTCGACATGACACATGGCCAGAGCGGAGCACTGCCAATGCCCATAATAGCGCAGGCTGCAATCAGCCAGCCAGTCTGCTGCACAGTCGCCATCATGAATACGGATACCAGTACGAGGATCATGCCCAGCGTCATCGTCATGCGGAAACCTAGACGCTCGGCCAGCCAACCGGCCGGACTGCGAAGCACATTGTCTCCTACATATTGAAGTGCAAAAGCCAGGCCGATCGCAAAAGCAGGCAGGCCGAGCCGATGCCCCATGTACAGTGGCAGCAGCGTTACGAGCAGCCCACCCTTTACAAATTCGACAAGGAAAATAAGCAGCCACAGACATACAAAGTTAAACTTGTACCTGCTTTTGCGGTCTTGCAGTTGGCGGGAATGATGGATAGTAGCGGACATGACATACTCCCTTCAGGTTGTTAGCAGCAAGCAATCTACACTGCTTGCCCCGCTGTCTGTACGTTCCGACAGCAGATGGTGCAATGGTATCCGTCAGGAGAATGCCGGTAAAGCAGACCTTCCGTTTCCCCAATTGGCATCTGTATTGTAGCATGCACCTGGCGGCGGACTGCAAGTTTCCCATAAGATAACTATTGCATTCCCCCCTCATTTTGCTATACTCATTTTTGTTTGGTTTTAAAATGTTTACCCATATTCCACCTCTAGAAAGGTTGTGACAGCTTCGATGGATCATACGCAAACTCCGCTTTTCACTGCCCTTAAGCAGCATGCGGCCAGCAATCCCGTGCAATTTCACATTCCGGGACATAAAAAAGGACTCGGCAGTGATCAGGAATTCCGAGAGTTTATTGGCGATAACGCCCTTTCTATAGATCTGATCAACATCGCACCACTTGATGATCTTCATCAGCCGATGGGTGTGATCGAGCAGGCTCAAAAACTGGCAGCCGATGCATTCGGTGCCGACTATACCTATTTCTCCGTGCAGGGAACGAGCGGCGCGATCATGACGATGATCATGACCGTATGCTCACCGGGCGACAAATTGATTGTCCCTCGCAATGTGCACAAGTCGATCATGTCGGCGATTATTTTTGCCGGAGCCAAGCCGGTATTTGTCTCCCCTGTACGTGATGAGAACCTGGGGATTGACCATGGTATTACGACCTCTTCGGTACGCCGGGCGCTCGATCGTCATCCGGATGCCAAAGGGGTTCTCGTGATTAACCCTACCTACTTCGGTGTATGTGCCGATCTCAAGGAAATTGTCGATCTGGCTCACAGCCGCGGCGTTCCGGTACTCGTCGATGAAGCGCATGGTGTGCTGATCCATTTCCATGAAAAGCTGCCGGTATCCGCGATGGCAGCCGGTGCAGACATGGCGGCTACCAGCGTGCACAAGCTCGGCGGCTCCATGACCCAGAGCTCGGTACTGAACGTTAACGTAAAAAATGGTCATGTGAACCCGCAGCGGGTGCAGACCATCATCAGTATGCTGACCACTACTTCCACATCTTATATTTTGCTGGCTTCGCTGGATACATCCCGCCGGAATCTGGCCATAAACGGACATGAGATTGCCGAGCGTGTCATCGGATTGGCTCAGGAGACACGCCGCAAGATCAACGATATCGATGGATTGTACTGCTTTGGCGAAGAACTGCTCGGCGGGGAAGCGACATTCAATTATGATCCGACCAAGCTGACGATCCATATCCGTCATCTGGGCATTACCGGTTATGATGCGGAGAACTGGCTGCGCGACCATTACAATCTGGAGATTGAACTGAGTGATATGTACAATATTCTCTGTCTGGTGACTCCCGGCGATACACAGGACAGCGTGGATATCCTGATTCGTGCTCTAACCGATATGGCTGCTGCATTTTATGGCAGCGGCCGCGAGATCAAGGAACTGGTCGTCAAGATCCCGGAGATTCCGCAGCTGTCACTGACACCGCGTGAGGCATTTTACGGGGATACCGAGACGATTGCGTTCGAAGAATCGGCCGGACGGATTATTGCGGAATTCATTTATGTCTATCCACCGGGTATTCCGATTCTACTGCCGGGTGAAGTCATCTCGCAGGAGAATATCGACTATATTACCGATCATGTCAAAGTCGGTCTGCCTGTCAAAGGTCCGGAAGACCGCAGTGTTCGCAATGTAAAAGTCATTGTGGAAACAGACGCCATTTTCTAGGCTTAACCATATAGACCGGACTATTCCAGATAGACGAGACTATAAAGGGTCTTTCATAAAAGCTCTTCTGTAACCCAGGAAAACATTCTCCATAAAAAGATTAAAAAGGCGGTCTGCTGAGCAGATCGCCTTTTTGCCAATTCATATCTGGATTCCGCCATGCACAATTATGGACAAACAAAAGGAGCCCGGCTCCCAAGCGGAACCGAACTCCTCTGTACTGAATATTATCGCGCAGACAGTCTCAACTGCCTGCCGACAGGAAGATTACTCCTCGGATTCGGCAACGAGCTCGGCATATGCCTGCTCTACTGCTTTCCATTCCGCTTCATCTTCGATATTCTCCAGTACCATACCGTCTTCTTCTTCTTCCAGACGCATGATATAACCGTCTGCTTCCGGGTTGCCGCGCTCCAGCAGCAGCGCATACAGTTTCTCGCCTACATCAAAAGTCTCAACGAGTACCATTTCTACATCGTTGCCTTCTTCGTCGGTCAGACTGAGTACAAACTCATCATGTTCGTGATCGTGCTCATGGTCATGATCGTGGTTGCAGTTCTCGTCGTGTACATGTTTATCGCTCATAGGATAACCCACTTTCGTATCAATTTGGATGATATCTTTACGTTTGATGGACCTGCCAAATCCGGACAGTAGCTCCATACTAAAAATAACACTTGTGTATCGTACCACTTTACATCCTACAGGTCAATTGAACCATGAACACGCAGGTACAGGCATTTTGCTTACTGATTTAACGCCGTAATGACCTTCTCGGAGACGAGCACATAATCGCTCGATTTGGACTTCTTCATATAGAAGCCGACCCTGTATTCTCCGGATGCCGCAAAGTTGTAGGTGAAGTCATACGTGCGGAACCAGAAGTTGTCTTTTTGCTGGGTAATGTTCTGACTCTGAATATCTTTTTGGCTGCCGGAAGGATCGGTGATCGCTACCTTGACTGCAGCAATATCAGTCTCCAGATTGTCTACCTGGGTAAATACATTGAATTTGAGTTTGCCCTTGCTGACATTGCCGAAGGCAGTATCCCCTTTGAACAAAAAGATATGTACATTCGGTTTATACAGTTTGACGGTCTTGGCATCATTGTCGTAATCGACCAGTCCGTCCATTTCACGCAGAGGCACATAGGTCTTGCCGTTAATCACATAAGAACCGCCATCCACTTCATTTCCGTTAATCCAGACCCGCACCTGCTGATAAGCGGAATCTGCAAACAGAACCGAGCTTCCCATCAAAAAGAAAGCCAGTGTGCAGGCAGCTACTCTTTTCCACATCATACGTTGCCCCTCCTTCAAAATGTATCCTAATCACTCAGTAACATTCTAATCTTTCATACATGTATACTCCATAAGTTCTTTTCAGTTGCGGTAAAAAATTTGTAACCTTTTAAGCCGCTGCAGAACCGGATTTACGGTAAATTCCAGCACAAAAATGCACGTTTCCATTCTGCTTACCGCTCATGGTAAAGTGATAACAGAGCCTTACCATAGCGGCCAGCCGAAACTGCACGTCCGCTAAGCTTGAAATTATCATTTCAACCGGGAACAGGAGGATATATATGTCAATTGAACTACAGATGCTGGGTACTGGCAATGCCTTTGCCAAAAAATATTACAACAATAATGCACTGGTCTCTGCCGGGGATTATACCCTGA
This sequence comes from Paenibacillus wulumuqiensis, assembly GCF_000971965.1. Taxonomy (GTDB): domain Bacteria; phylum Bacillota; class Bacilli; order Paenibacillales; family Paenibacillaceae; genus Saccharibacillus; species Saccharibacillus wulumuqiensis. Next base: position 184,951 of record NZ_LAQP01000004.1, on the reverse strand, counting down.
TGATCGACTGCGGAATTACCGCTCCCATGGCTCTGCATGAACTGGGCAAAAAGCTGAATGACATCGATGCAATTCTGATTACGCATATTCATGGGGATCATGTCGGCGGACTGGAAGAGCTGGGCTTCCGCGGCAAATTTGTACATAACCGCAAGCCGGTACTCTATATCGCCAGTACGCTGATCCGGCCGCTGTGGGAGCATACGCTCTATGGCGGCATGAGTCAGGAAGGCATTGAGCAGATCGAGGATGTATTCGATGTACAGCCGCTGGTAGCCAATCAATCGGTGCAGCTCGCTGACGGGCTAACAATTGAACTCATTCAGACGCCGCATATCGATGGCAAAAACAGCTATTCCGTACTGATCAACAACGAGATTTTCTACAGTGCCGATATGAAATTCCAATCCGATCTGCTGGAACAGCTCGTTCACGACCGCGGCGTTAAGCAGATTCTGCATGACTGCCAGCTGCATCCGCCCGGTATTGTGCATGCCACACTGGATGAACTGATGACACTGCCAGAGGCGGTGCGTTCCCGGGTGAAGCTGATGCATTATAATGATGATAAGGACGACTTTGTCGGCAAAACGGGCGGCATGGAATTTATCGAGCAGCATCGTATCTACCGACTGCCGGAATAGAGGACAAACCGCCGGATCACCTGCCTGTTCATGGGCTGCTGCATCGGCGTTTATGTTCGAGTGTCTTGGCCGGCTGCTGTACTTGTATTCCGATGTCATGCGTATTGTATTGGCCGCAGCAGCTTTTGTACAGTTCTTTTGTATAGTTAATCGCAACCAAGTAACCACATCAAAAAGCTGCTTTCCAGGTCCTGTATCGCTGACCTGAAAAGCAGCTTTTTCCGTGCAGCAGAACGTGAAGTATCCGTCCCGGCTGTTTTTATTTACAAATCCTTGACCATGCGTACATGCGGAATGCCGGCATCGTCAAATGGCTCTGCAGAGATATTGCGGTAACCGAGACGCGCATAGAATCCCTCTGCATGGCACTGGGCATCCAGCACAGCTCCGGTATAACCGCTGCGCCGCGCGCAATCTTCCATTCCTGCCATTAGAGAAGAACCATATCCGCCTTTGCGATAATCCGCGAGTACGGCAATACGCTGCATTTTGGCAGACCCGTCCGTATAGGTCGTAATGCGTCCTGTGGCCACAGGCTGCCCCTCTTCCAGCAGCAGGATATGGTGTGCACTGCTATCGAGCCGGTCATAATCATCCATCTCAATATGTTCCGGTACCTTCTGCTCTTCAATGAATACTTTACGCCGGATTGCAAAACATGCTTCCAGCTGCTGCTGGGTATGAACCTCTATCACTTCTCTTGCCATCTCGATCTTCTCCTCCATTCGGTCAAACCACTAAAAGGCCGATCCTCTTGTTCTGACTATCCTCATCATTGTACCCGGTAATGAGCTTGCTGACTACCTTTTAACAAAGCGGTCTATCGCCATACATTCTCTATAATAATGGATTGAAAAAGAACGCTTGTTCGTATATAATAAGAATAAATAAGAGAACAAATGTTCTGATTAGAGGGATGATTATGCTAGCCAAACATATTGGAGAACTGCTTGAAATTGTATATATGGACCAGACCGGCAAGCTAACTCAGCGACGAATCGAGATCAAGCGAATACGCAACGGTCTGGTGTATGCGGACTGTCTCCGCTCTGGGGAACCACGTACGTTCCGCGAAGAGAACATATTGGCCTGGCAGCCTTCCAAGGCAATTCGACCAACCATTTCCGTCAAACAACTGGCTGCTGCTTCGACCATCAAAGCTTCGTCCGCATCCAGGTCTTCTGGAGCGCCATCAGCGGTATCCACACCTTCCAGTTCAGCCTTATCGACTGCCAACCCATCACCCAAGTCTACTGTCTCCGCTGCGTCACGGTCCACTGCTCCAGTCCAACACAGACGTTCTGCCACTTCGTCCAAAGTCTACCGTCAACCCGCCTCTTATACCCCACACACCAAACGTACCAAAGTGGTATCTCACGTGTCGTAAGATGCCACTCCAATGTACTTTAGTTCCTTGTACTTCAATTTCTATAGGCTTCCAATTCCCCCACCTAACATTCAATCTCCTGTCACTGTAATGTATAGTAGTGACCCAAATCAAAATGAAATAAACAAAGATGGAATAAACAAAAAAATGGCGGGTCCCCTTCTAAAAGGTACCCGCCATTGTAATAATGGCAACTTGTATCGTTGCTTTGTGCTCTCGCCATATCCTAAGCTAATGCCAGACCGGTACTCTTCCTACACACCTCGTCATTTTGCATCCGTAATTCAATGCTCTAACTCTACCCGATTCCGCATCCTACTCAGGACAACAATCCCAGCAGATGCTTATAATCCATCATTTCTTCCGGACTTTCCGCCGGTTCACCGGATTTGATAAAGTTCATCTGACCGGTGCCTTCACCAAGCTGTCCGCGCTCCTGCAGAACATGCTGCAGATGCCGTGCTGTTCCGTTGCTTCCATCGATAATATCAACTTCCTCCGGGAAGAAGCGGCGCAGATTGCTGCGGAAATACGGGAAATGCGTACACCCCAGCACCACTGTGCCATATTGGCGCAGATCGAGGTGACCCAGCGCCTGCTGCAAATAAGGCAGTACATCTTCATCCGCAAACTTCCGCTGTTCCGCCAGTTCGATCAGACCGGGCATCGGTACACTTTCCACAATATCGCCGGTATCTATGCTTTTGACCAGGTTATGAAACTTCTCTTCATTCAAAGTAAGCCGGGTCGCCAGCACCAGAACCTTTTTGTGCTTGACGATACTGTTCTGTACAGCAGGCTTGACCGCCGGCTCAATACCGATCACCGGGAAATCATACTTTTGCCGCAGATCGGTCACTGCGATACTGGTCGCTGTATTGCAGGCGATAACGAGTGCCTTGATATCCTGGGCAGCCAGGTAATCCGCAGCTTCCAGCACATACTGCCGAACTTCATCCTTGGGCTTCTCGCCATACGGCAGGTGCCGGGTATCCGCATAAAACACATAATCTTCGTCCGGCATCAGCTTCATCGCTTCATGCATGACTGTCAAGCCGCCAATACCGGAATCAAAAATCCCTATCTTCACTCCGTTCACTCTTCCCTCTGTGCATTCATAGCATTCATAATATGTCTTGTCACTTATACCTGATTATAACTATTTCGATTCCGTTTGAAAATATGATGCACCTTCTCGCCTCAGCCTTCAATAAAGGCTGCAGCTTCCTGAAGCATCTGATTAAAATGAGCCGGATAATCATGTCCCAGCCCGGTCACGTTTTTGAATACATAAGGAATACCTTTGAAATCCAGTGCTTCCACCAGTTCCTGCGCACCCGGCAGACATTCTTCATCCCGTTCGCCGCAAATAATATACAGCTTGACCCCGTGCTCTTTCCAGGCATTCAGTCCCAGCTCCCACTCTTCCCGATCAGGCATCCAGGGAGCGACGAGAATCAAACCTCTTACACCGGTGGAATATTCAGCGGCTGTATTCATTGCTACCCTAGCTCCGGCAGAGAATCCCGCCAGAACAGGTCTTTTGCCGGAAGGCAGTGCATTCTCCGGCAGCAGGCAATCCCGAATCTCCAGCTGCGGATTATCGATCCGGGCCAGCTCTTCCATGGACTGCTTGAGCTCGTCCATGCCTGCATCGATATCGACCCAATCATAAGCACCCGAGAACTGCACCTGCGAAGACTGCAGCAGTGCCAGCTTGTAATTCCGTTCAAGCAGTGAGCTCCAGTATGGCTGAACAATATCCATATTTTCCTGTTCGCCATGCAGTACAAAGATGGTATGGAAATCGGATGCCGGTTTCTCCTGGTCAGGCAGTACAATATTCAGCTTGGCACTGCTTTCGGTCAGAGCCTGTGCTTCACGTGCCCGGCAGATTCCAATCAGTCGCTGAAACTCCGCATCATCCTGCAGCGACTCCAGCGACTCCTCTTCCAACAGATATTCCGCCGCATACCAGTACTCCTGTTCCACTATCGCTTCCTGCAGCAGTTGCAGCGCCTCTTCGTGCATCCCAGAAGAAGCAGCCAGACTGTAACGCAGATTGTATATTTGGGCCGGATTGCCGGCTCCGTCTTCCTGATGTTCGGTTATAAAATGATATGCTTCTGCACTCCCGTGCTGTTCAAAGATTTCCATCGTCCGATTAATCAACCCTGTATATGTAAACTGAGCCATGGGACCTCCTGTATAAATGTAATGGGTAAACGCTGTGATGCCGTCTGATCTGCCGATGAGCCCCTGTTTATTCTGTATATACGGCCCAAATAAAGCAAGCCTCTCGCAAAAGGCTTGCCTCGTAGATCATCATCTATATTTATATTAATACACAGTGCTGCGAATGAACATAGCTGACTGCCGATTTGGCGGCAGCATCGATATGCTGCATATATTGTATAGCCGTTGTATGTGCAGTTGAATCAGTGAACTGCATATCTACTGCCTGGCTGCTGACTTTTACATTGCAGTCAGTTCATCCTCGGTGACCCATTTGTGGTTTTTAACCATTTCGCCGCCTGTTGTAGGCATGTAATCGACTATATAAACTGTTGTCTGCTCAGCCGAATCAATAGTTGCCTGCGCGCCTTTCATGCCCTGCATATGATCCGCATTCAGTACGACCTCGGTTCCTGGCTTGAGCGGTGGCTCACCGGCATTCTGAAGCTCTTCATGAATGACCCATTTGTGATCCTTGACCGGATCGCCGCCTGTCACCGGTGTATAGGAGACGCTATAAGCGGTCGTATCATAAGCAGCTGTAACGGTAGCTTCGGCGCCTTTCATGCCTTCCATATGATCTGCACTCATCATAACTTTGCTGCCTACCGGAAATTCAGGGTTTTGCGCCGTTTGCAGACCAGCCGGTACTTCAGACGAACCGGAATGATGCATGGCTCCACTGTCACCCTCATTATTCATGGACATGGAACTGTCATTTATTCCTTCGGTCTGTGACTGGGCCGGTGTACTGCTGCCGGAATCGGCCGGTTTCTCTGTGCTAGCGCTGCTGCAGCCGCTGATCATGAGCAGGGTGACGACTCCAGCGGAGATTAGACTTTTTTTCATAATGGAACACTCCTTTGGTTTTTGATGTGCTGTTGATTAAAATGAATACATACACCTCTTCTATATACTATACCCCCGTACTGTATATTGAATAGTAGAAAATATGAATATACTTTGACAGTGTGAAGAATTATGGCTGAACGATAACGTTAAACCACTGTTCGGTTATGACTATTCATTCTTCGGATACATATTGGTACAGCAAAAAGCATCCGCACGCAGCCGATGCTTTTCTTGATGGTACGCCCAAGTCGCTCCATCATATTAGATTGCCAAATGGAAGTCGATTTTCGAAGCATACAGCTCAGATGCCTTCCTTATGTAAACGCGTCGTACAATTCATCAGCAGTAATAATACCTTTTGGCCTGGCTCGATTCGGTCAGATACTCTGCCTTGAGCACCTGCTGCAGCCGGACCCTGCCGGTGACACCCTGCAGTCGTCTCTCCTGTGTGCCGGACCAGTCGGTATCCAGTGGGCGGTTGAGATCGAATATGCGCAGCCAGCTCTGTTCCTTCGTCAGTAATGAGCAGCCTGCCTGGAATGCGTCCCACTCTGCCCGGTCCACTGCATTGAACGTATTATTCAATACCGAATGCCACTCCTGAAAGTCCGACAGCAATACATTCAGTGGATTCAGGGACAGGGTGAGACAGACACACTCTTCCCGGCCGGTAAAATGATTCAACTGCAGAAGATCCGGTTTTTCTTTCCATACCCACACCGGGTAACTGCCATCATAAAGCGGCAGACGCTCCGTCATCTGGGTCATCATCCAGTGATAAGGCTCGGGGTAGGCAATATGATCGCTATGCCCTTCCAAAAATCCGTACTGCTGGGCTTGCTCCCAGGCAGACAGCGACTGTATCGTCCAGTACTTGGACTTTGAAGCAGCAGGGAATATTCTCTTCATGGCGGTTATTCTCCTTTCCTGCGTGAATCGCAATATTGCGTTGGGCGAGCGTTTATCTATGCATAGAGTCTGGTAAACGATAATGCATTCCGCTTTCACCAGAGATCGTAGTAGACTTCTTCATAACCTATGTATCATAACAAAAAAAGCAGCAGAGTTTAAGTACCATTCATCCCGGTTCCCATTTGGCAGCAGCCACCGTCCATCTGCACGGTATAAATCAAAAACGTGCAGACCGGATATCCATGGATACCTGAGCCTGCACGCTGTCCGTTACATACATCATTCATTTCAGAGGAAATGTCCTCCGGATCAATGCTATATTAAATTGTTGGTTTAGTTGGTTTCCATGTACTGGCTGAGGAGTTGAGTCACTTTGCCTCGTACTGCCAGATCCGAGTTATCACGGTTTTTAACGATTTGGCTCACCTGCATAATAAAGGAATCCATTTCGTTTTCTATGTCAAAGCCATACTGTTCGTTTCTGTTTTCCACGTTTCTCATGCCTCCAAAATATAATTTCGCTGTCTATCTAATATCACCCCGCAGCTGTAAATTTCAAACAGTTATTTGCGAATTTTTTTAATTATTTTTTGGGGAGTTGGTAGTTTCTATTAGTAGTTTTTTATAAAAGAAGATGCAAAAAAGCCCCTGTTGTACAGGAGCTTCTCTGCATCAATTATATAAATTCCAATCTCGTCTTTCATGTTGCCAGCCCAGAGTCTGTCAGGAAACTGAGCCTGCACTTTATCAATCCTCAGCAATATCCGCACGCAGCGCGCTGGCAATTTCGATCATTTTGGGAATAACGGCTTCATTCATGCCGGAGACATACAGATCGCCGTCAAAATGACGGAAAGGAATCGTAGCCCCTTCTGTCTCCCAGAGGAAAAAGTCACCCTCAATCGACATGGTGGCTTCTCCTTTGACCGTGAAGACCGGTGTGTATACAATATCAGGCTGCAGTTCAAAATAAGCTTTGCATTCTTCCAGCGTAATTGGCTGCTGGGCGCTGCCTTCCTGCTGCATTTCCCGGGTAATTCGGTAACGCTGACCCATATGATGTTAGCTCCTTTACTTTACATTGTGTGCAATTACCTGTGTTCCAAAAGTCCATTATACACAAAGCAAAAAGCCCCCGCTACCGGGAGCTGGCAAAATAATCATTCTCCATCAACCGAGTGCGTCAATCGCTGCCTGAATATAAAGCGGAATCGGATAATTGTCTTTCTCGATCCGCTGCCCGGTATAGATAATGAGCTGCCGTTGATCGGCAACCGGGTAGCCTCCTTCATGCTCACCACGATATTCAATCACCCGATCTCTCGCTTCCCGCTGAGCCAGTGTATAGTCGGTCAGTACATGGAATACCTGTCCAGCAGTCCGGTCAATATATGCGTACGCTTGTTCAGCCATGCAGCTCTCCCTCCTTTGTTTTCTATTATGAAAAGGTATATGCTCGATTTCAAGTTTGGCTATTTTTTTATTCAAAATACTGCCACTTTCGCTTGCTGTTTTCTGTGCTCAATCGGACCTGTTCGCTGTCACTCCAATCGTAATTTTGGAGACATAGTCTGCTGGATTTTTCACTGCAATCTCATCATAGTGAAAGAGCGTTCGCTTGTTCACCTTGCATAAACGCGCAAATTCTCCGTTATTAAATACACTTCCGTTTTTCTTTTTTCCATGGTGCCCCCTTGACTATCCGGTTACGGTATACCTTATTCTAAATCATGTCTTCCAAATTGAGGAGAACAGACTCTCTGCTCTCCAGAACGATCAGGTGATCCTATGAAAATAGAAATCAGACAGGTAACTACAGATAATCTTTCTGCCGTTTTGGCACTCCGCGTAGCTCAACACCAGACTTCCTATATTGAGAATACTGCCCAATGCCTCGAGGAAGCGCAGGACTGTTCCCTTTATCAACCGGCTGCCTTGTATGCAGATGATGCACTGGTCGGCTTTGCCATGTATGGACGATTTCCGGGCGAAGGCATGAATGGGCGCGTATGGCTGGACCGCTTCCTGATCGATGAACAATATCAAGGTCAGGGAATGGGAACCCTAATGCTGGATGCCTTAATTAGCTATCTGGATCGACTTTACGATGCAAGCGACATTTATCTTAGCCTGTTTGATGATAATCACGGGGCTCTGTATCTATATCAGAAATTTGGATTCCGATTTAATGGTGAACTGGATATCAATGGAGAAAAAGTCATGGTACGAAGCCGACATACAAACGAAGAAAAGATATAATCTGCCGCAAAATTCTCAGCCAATTATGAAATGGTCTTACCGGATTGGTTACAGATCATTATTATCAAAGGAGACTTGGCACCATGTTAGATACCAGAAAAATTGACAACCATTTTGAAGATATGGACCTTGTAAAAAAACTTTATCATAAAGCGTTCCCAAAAAGAGAGCGAATTCCGATGATTGTTTTATTGAGGAAAGCGAAAAAAGAAGGTGTACATTTTGTTGCTTATTATGACCGCGAAGAATTTATTGGATTCGCCTACATGTTCTCCAGGAACAATATTACTTTTATATTCTATTTGGCTATCGACGCTTCCAGAAGATCCAAAGGCTATGGCAAAACCATTTTATCCATGATTGAAGCGGATTATCCCGAACACCGACTGGTGCTGAATATTGAAGAACTTGATTCGACTGCCGATAACTATACTCAGCGAGTCAAACGTAAAGACTTTTATCTGAAAAATGGATATAAGAATGCAGCTTATCGTATGATTCAAGCGGGGGAATGTTATGAAGTAATGGTAAAAGGCCCGGAACTGAACAAGACCGAGTTTCTACAGCTGTTTCAAAACTTACTGGGCCGATTGTTGTTTGTTATGTTTAAACCTAAATTGCAAACATTTCATTTGAATAAATAAAAAGACAAATAAAAAAAGTCCTTGAGAAATCAAGGACTTTTCGGTATGACCTGTAGTGGGATCGAACCACTGACCCCTACCCTGTCAAGATAGTGCTCTCCCGCTGAGCTAACAGGTCGTATTACAATCACAAGAAGTAATATACCAAATCGGATAAGGGCTGTCAATATCTAACTTGCTGATTCCAGAAAGCCAGACACCTCAAAGCAGGCATACAATAAATACTATCCGTTATCTAATCCATAGCAGTCCTACCGATTCGGTCAGTACTGTGTCCAGTAAGAAGAGTCGGTCACCTGTGCAGTAGTAGTCCGCGGACGCTTCTCCCGGCGCTCCCAGCCTTGGATCATGATGATGGTTGATGGATCGTTTTTGTTATTCCAGTCTATGTACTGCCGGTTCTCCAGCGCCTTCAGGGTATGTACCAGTTCATCCGCCGAGCGATATGTCATCGCTGACAGTTCACGCCAGCTCGGCATTCGGCGGTGGCGGGCAAAGAAATTAAATAATACGCGCAGCAGCTTCCTTTCAAAATCATCCAGCATGATTCTCCTCCTCTGCTGTAAAGGTGTGGCTTCACATAAAGAACATATGTTCCTATTCTATACTCTCTATTGCTTTTTGGCAAGGAAACTTTGTCTATTGGCCTGTATCCATACAAAAAAAAGAACCTCTGCCGGAGAGCAGAGGTTCTTTTCGCCTGTTCATGATCTACAGGCAGTTTATGCTGTTTGGCATGTACCATCCAGTCAATGTGCTTACTTCGCAGCTGCTACATCTTTGACAGAGACACTAATGGATACGTGTTTGCCGCCGAAGTCAGCTTTGATCGAAGACGATCCTTTGGCTACTGCTGTAATGTTGCCTTCTTTTACGGTAGCTACAGTTACTTTGCTGGTCGTCCAGATCGCACCCTTGGTTACATCGACAATTTCACCGGTATCGTACTCGGCTGTCAGGGTAACGGTCTTGGCATCACCGGTAGTCATCTTCAGTGATTTTTCGGACAGGGTCAGCTTTTTGAGCTTGGAGGTTACATTTACTTTAACGGTTGCTGTCAGACCCTGGTATGAACCTGTCAGTGTAGCAGAACCTACACCAACCGCTTTAACGCTGGCACCTTTGACAGTAGCTACTGCCGGATTGGAAGATACCCAGTTCATTTTGGAAGACAGTGTTGCTTTTTTGCCATCGGCATAAACGCCTTTAACCATAATGGATTTGCTTTTGTTCACATTCAGGTCAATGATCGCCGGTGTCGCCGTGATGGAATTGATTTTGCTTTCCATTTTGATGCTTACACGCACGTTTTTGTTCAAGTAGGTTCCTTTGAGAGACGTGCTGCCTTTGACCAGTGCCTTGATTTTTCCTTCCTGAAGAAGGGCTTTATCGGAGCTGAGTGTCCACTCCACTTCATCGGTCACATCGATGGTATTACCATCTGCAGTGACAGCTTCTACTTTGGGCAGGTTGGCTGTAGATCCAACCACGATGCTCAGGCTGGATGCGCTCGGTGTCAGTGTCAGCGCTTTGGCTTTGACGCTTACCGGAACGGTTACCGTCATATCGCCGATTTTGCCGACCAGATTGGTGTCGCCTTCGCCTTCGGCTTCCAGTTTGGTAGTGGTTACGGATGCGATGGAGCTATCAATCGTCCAGTCCACCAGTTTGGACAGGTCCTTGGTGGTACCGTCCACTGCTGTACCGGTTACTTTTGGCAATGCTGCCGATCCGCCGGTTACGAGGTCGATCGAATCTACGTTTGCCTGTACTTTGGTCATTGTTTTGTAGACCGTTACTTTGAATGTCTTGGTAAAGTCTTCATATTGAGCCTTGATCGTGGACGTACCTTCTACCCATGGGGTCAGTACGCCATTCTCGACTGTAGCATTCAGCGGGTTGGATGATGTCCATGTTACTTTGGAAGTGACATTGGTTGGTACACGGCTGGCATCGCCTACTTCAGCTACAATCTGCTTCGGCTGCTGGCCAATGAACATGATCTGATCATCTTCCGGAGTCAGCATCAGTCCCTGGAAGGAAGAGCGTACATACAGATCGGTCGTTGCTACGAGACCTGCATATTTGGCCGTAAGGGATGTTGTTCCCTGGGAGATTCCTGTTACTTTGCCTTCGACTACTTTGGCTACTTTAATGTCATATGTAGACCATGTAACACTATCGGTTACGTCTACTGTACTTCCGTCCTGCTTAGTAGCTGTTGCTGTGAACTCAACAGGTTCGCCAATGGTTACATTGGTTCCAGCTGCCGGAGACAGTGCGAGAGCGGTATAAGGTGATGTTACTGTCACTTTCTTGGTTGCAGCAAGGTCGCCATACTTGGCAGTAATGGTCGTTGTACCTACGCTTACCGGTGTAACTTGCCCGGATTTCACGGTAGCTACAGCTGCACTGCTGGTAGACCATGTTGCTTTGTCGGATACGTCTGTTGTGTTGCCTGAACCGTCAACGGTGTATACATTCAGTTCCTGTCCGTCATCCTCAAGTGACAAGGTCAGCGTATTGTTATCATCGAACTTGAGTGATACCGCAGTAGTGTCCGCCGCGAATACTCCGCTTGGAAAGAGCATCGTGCTGACCAATACTAGTGCAAGCATCCAATTCCCCAATTTAGCAGTACGTGTCATTCATTTCTCCCCTTAGTATAGTATCGTCTGTATCCAATCCTCTATTAATATCGGAGGAATAACACATAGAATGAAGGTTTGTATGTAAAAAAAGCCATTTAATTTCCAAAATAAGACTATCGTCCTGTATAAAAGACGATAGTCTGTGAACGGTTATGTTTTATTGCACAGTTATACAGCTCAGCATCCCCTGCGTGAGCGTACGACAAACTGATGATCTGCTTTGGTGAAGGTGCGATGATCATCGAGAATCACCCGCTCCCGGTTATGACGGACCAGCCGCGCAAATGGCTCGATCAGCTGATCGTCTTTCCAGATCATGACTTTGGAGCCGAACAAAATGGCATTATCAAACTGAACCGGCTGCTTCATCAGATAACCGACCGAATTCAGCTCCCAGGCTGCCGAATTAAGATCCTGGGGCAGCATTTTGAGCTCCTTGATATGAAGGATATCATTCAGCAGAATATGAATCGAACCCGGCTGCAGGATGAGCCGATTCTTCTCGATATCCCAATGCTGTATGGTACCGTACAGTCTGGAATGATACTCATCATCCCGGGTAATTACGACTTTTTTGCCTTCCCAGTGCTTCATCATCTCCACCTCCATCTGCCACCCCCTCAGGATAACTGCGGAATTGTCCAGTCGATTGGCTCGATCTGATGCTTTTCCAGGAATTGATTGGTTTGTGAAAACGGGCGACTGCCGAAAAATCCCTTACGTGCGGCAAATGGACTTGGGTGTGCCGAACGGATCACCAGATGATGCTCCGTATTGATCAGTGTCTGTTTTTCTGCCGCATGATTACCCCACAGCAGGAACACCATCGGTTCCTTGCGCTCATTCAGCAGTCGGATAATCGTGTCGGTAAATCGCTCCCAGCCCTTGCCCCGGTGGGAAGCCGGCTGTCCGGCGCGTACGGTTAGTGCCGTATTGAGCAGCAGTACACCATGCTTGCCCCAGCTAACGAGCGAACCGTGATTCGGAATCGGCGCTCCAATATCTTCATTTAACTCTATGTAAATATTACGCAGTGAAGGCGGAATTTTAACTCCCGGCTGCACAGAGAAACTGAGTCCTTCAGCCTGACCGGCACCATGATACGGGTCCTGACCCAAAATGACCGCTTTGACCTCCGCATATGGAGTCAGACGCAGCGCCTGAAACAGCAAGTCCCTTGGCGGGTAAATGGTATGCTCTTCATACTCCGCATCCAGCCAGCTCATCAGTTCCTGGAAATAGGGCTGCTCCATTTCCTCCTTCAAAATATCATCCCAATCATTATCAAACATAATCAACATCCTTTCTGTATCGGCCATCCTGTCGATGGATTATTCCTGTATCCAGCTGCTCGCTGATACCTGTCTCAGTTATTACCCCAAATTCATCATAATGCAATTCGATTTTGGTTTCACCTTTTTTTGGATGAGGGGCATGCAGGACATGAACCGATATATCATGAAACGGACAGTATGCCTTTTTGGATGACCCGACGGCTTAATCAATAACACGTAATAAATAACAGCTTTACATAAAAATCATCCTAGTCTGCTGATTAGATTGCTGCAGCAGAGGTTTCTATAATAATGAATCCTATTAATATGGAAAAAAATACACATCAAAAAGCAGCAGCCATCATGCCAGCTGCCGCTTTCGGCAATCCTTACTATTCAACAAATGGACTCCTACTGAGTGATAATATGAAAAGCGAATATCTCTCGGATGGTCAGCAGAAAAGTTCATTTTTGATGAAAAAATTAGCGTACGTCCGATACCGCTGTTGTATCCATATCATTCTCTATACGCTGCTGTCGTTTGCTTCAGCCAGACGCTCTGTTTAGCTTCAGCGCAGGTATCCATTTACCAGCCCATATGACAGCGGTTGCGGCTGTTCGCAGGTAGTCGTCAGTTCAACATAACGGCGTGACTCTGCACTGCTGTGAAAAGCATACATAATCTCCAGCACATGATTGGTCATCTGCCCATTCGCACGTGGAGTGCCTCCATGGAGAATACAATCCGCCATATCCGAGATACCGATCCCTCGGCTGTTCTCTTCATATTGATGAACCGCCGGAATCTCCATAAATTCACTGCCCTGGGCAGGGCGCAGACGGATCGGACCGCCAAAGGTATTCGGGTCCGGTACAAGCATCGTTCCCAGCGTACCATAGATCTCAATATACGGCAGGGTGCTGCTCCATACATCAAAGCTGGTGATCATGCTTGCAATCGCACCGCTGCGGAACTGGATTGTGCCTGCAATATGCGTCGGCACCTCCACATCGATCACCTGGCCAAACTTCGGTTCACTCGTAATCGTACGCTGGGCAAATGAAGTGCGGGTCATACCGCTTACCAGTTCCGCCGGCCCCAGCAGCGAAATCAGGGCAGTCAGATAATAAGGGCCCATATCGTACATGGGACCGCCGCCCTTTTTGTAGTAAAATTCCGGTGCCGGATGCCAGCTCTCATGCCCATGATTGACCATAAAGGCAGTCGCCGATAGCGGCTCTCCGATAAATCCGTCATCGATCAGCTTGCGGCAGGTCTGCAGTCCGGCACCGAGGAACGTATCCGGTGCTCCGCCAAGCAGTAGTCCTTTCTCCTCCGCCAGTCTCACCAGTTCACTGCCCTGCTCGGGTGACAGGGACAATGGCTTCTCCACATACACATGCTTGCCGCCCTCCAGCGCTTGACGGCAAATCTCGAAATGATCCTGCGGTGTCGTCAGATTCACCACGATCTGGATCTCTTCGCTTGCTATAATCTCATCCGCTGTCCATATGTGCGGTATACCGTATTTTTCCGCTGCCTGGCTGGCTTTGTCGGGATTGAGATCGGCACAGGCATACACTTCCGTATTGACAAATGTATGCGTTAGATTCTGCAAATAAATATCGCTGATGGTTCCGCAGCCAATCAGGCCGATTTTGATTTTATCCATAATGAATAATCCCCTCTCCCTCGTCTAATTAGCGTGCTGCCCACAGCAGTCCGCGGCGCATCAGTTCTTTGGCTTCCGGAATATCGAAAATATTGGCCTGGTGACCAAGCGAGTTGTAATAGACTTTGCCATCGCCCCAGCGCTTCGTATAGACGACCGGCATACGAACTTCGCCATTGGCCGAATGAGGGCTGTCACTGATCACAAAAGTTGTCGTAGCGAGTACATGTACAGCCGGATCGACATGCAGATAATACTGTTCCGACTTGACGGTAAAGTTGGCAATGCCCTCAATCAGCGGACTGTCCGCCGACTTGACCATCTGCACTTCATACTCGACACCATCATTGAATGGATGGGCGACCCATTGCGATCCGGTCATAAATTGCCAATCGACGCTGTTGCGGAACGAATCGCACATGCCGCCGTGACAGCCGGCGAGTCCTACACCGGAAGCGACAGCACGCAGCACCGGCTGCAGCTGCTCATCCGTAATCTCCGCCATTGTCCAGACCGGGACGATCAGATTCAGCTGCTTCAGCTTCTCCTCGTCCAGAAATGCATCCAGTGTATCGGATATCTCTACCTCAAAACCTTCCGCTCTAAGCCATTCGGCGAATAACTCGGATACTTCTACCGGCTGGTGTCCTTCCCAGCCGCCTCTGACGATCAATGCCTGTTTGGTCATATCTGCTCATTCTCCTGTGTATTCGATCTGGTACAGATCTTATTTTTGTAACGCTTACATACTATGTATTGTAGGGAAAATGATTGTTCAATGCGCGTCATTTTCATTGTAATGATGGACAATTTTTGCTAGTATTCATGTAATCCGGTATCAGCCTCCATGATTCCGCAGTTATGCCAAATGGTGACCGAATACAGGACTTTCCGTCAAGAACATTACATACCAAGCTATCTGAGGTGAGAGGATGCGCGCTTTTCACGAGAACCGTTTGTACTATTATGAGACAGGGTTTCCTTTTCAGGCGATACAGATCCGGAATATTAACTTTCTGGCGCACTGGCATCATGATCTTGAGTTTATGTACGTGTATGAAGGATCGGTACGTATGGGGATCAACTCGGAGACGAGAGTACTGCATCAGGGAGAGATGGCCCTGTGCGGCAGCGGAGATATTCACTATTACGACAGTACCGGTCTGGAATCGAGCATTCTGCTGATTATCTTCAACCCACGGCTGATTGGCAGTCCTGCCGGATGGCCGCAGGAGCATCCGCTTCGGTCCAGCTTCGTATCTCCCCACGGGCCGGATGGGGAGCAGAACCGGCTGTTCCTGCAGCAGGCCGAGCCGGTGATTCGTTCGCTGGCAGCGGAAGTGCAGCATCATGAATCCCAGTATGAAATGATCATTACCGGCCTGCTGCATCAGCTGAGCGGCCTGGCGCTGCGTTACCTGGCTGCCGACCATTCGTCGGTTCGAAGACACCATTCCCGCACGCTGGCTCATCTGAAGGTCATGCAGGAGCTGCTGGAGCATCTGGAACAGCACTGCACAGAGCCATGTACACTGCAGGATGGTGCCGACTATGCAGGGATGAGCGTTTTTCACTTTTCCCGCTTTTTCAAAACGGTCACTGGGGTAGGGTATAATACATATATTAATGAGCTGCGCATTCGTCATGCCGAGCAGCTGATCCTGCAGTCGGATCGCAAGCTGATCGATATTGCGCTGGAATCGGGATTTGGCAATGTGCGTACATTTAACCGGGTATTCCGTCAGCTGCGCGGACGCACTCCCTCTGATCTGCGCTAAAAAAGAGGAAAGCTTCTCTTGTTGTTGCCTATCCATCCTGCTGCTCCATTGTGATCGGCGAGACAGTTTGTTACTATATTAGAAAGCAGGATCACAAGCAGGCTATTTCGATTCGCCTATCGGTCCGGGATCGGCATCATGCCTCCTGCCCTGTTACCATTATTCCATTTATCTGTGTACGGAGGTGCATAACGCCCATGAACGAAAGCACGGAACGCAAATTGACAACCAATGTCCATTTCTTCGCTGCTGCGCTGTTTCAAGCCAAGGTCTACGCCTGGCAGCCCGGTTTTAGTGTAGAACATGGAGTGATCGAGCGGATTACCGAAGATTACATAATGCTGAAAAATGAAGATGGGAATGTGACCTTCTATTCACGCAAAGACACGGTATTTGTGCATAAATAAGACCGCTGTCCCTTCGTTGGGACGCGGCCTTTTTTTTGTTTTCTCTATTATGAATTTTTCATATATTGAAATATTATTTAAAATCCGATTTATGGATCTCTGCTCTTTGGCTTCTGTATAATAAAAAAAGCTTTCTTCCCTGTAAGGAAAGAAAGCTTTTTCTGTATGCCGAGGACGGGGGTCGAACCCGTACGGTAGTCACCTACCGCAGGATTTTAAGTCCTGTGCGTCTGCCAATTCCGCCACTACAACGATATTCTACATAACGGACCCCTCAACGCACAGTATACGATTCGTATACGTACACTAAACGCATAAGGCGGCGAAATCAATGACCGAATCCAGAAGACGAAGAAATCATGTTACGAAGGTAGTGGACGAATCGACCGATATAGACCTGGCGGTAGCCTCGTATCTACGTAATTGTGAATTACGGAACCTCACGAAGAACACGACCAATAGTTACCGAGATGCCCTGCACGAGCTTACGCTACTGCTCGGAGATATTGGCGTCCAGATTCCACGGGACATAACGAAAGCCCATATCTCGATTGTGATCGACAATAAACGTAAGACACGCATTAACCGGGGTATCGGCGAATATCCTTCGGACCAAACGATTAACAAGCTGATCAGAACCTGGCGCGCCTTCTTCAACTATTTAGTAGAGGAGGGTCACTTAGCACAAAGCCCGATGTCGAAGCTCGGCGCGATACGGTCCGAAAAGCGAATTATCGAAACCTTTACGGACGACCAGCTCCGGATGCTATTCGATGCGCCGAATAAGAAAACGTTCACGGGCTACCGCGACTACGTAATTATGTCCACGCTCTTAGATACCGGCGTCCGGATATCTGAATTAGAGCGGCTCGACCTTTCGGACATTAACTGGGCGGATCGGATACTCCGCGTATATGGAAAGGGCCGCAAAGAAAGATTCGTACCGTTCAGTAGACGCCTGGAAAAGATGCTGCGAACTTACTTAGAGCTACGCGGCAGTCTATCAACGGAAGCCCTATTCGTAAACATCGACGACAAGCGTTTTAAATCTCGCGGGATGCAGCAGACGATAAAGAACTACGGCGACATAACGGGTATTAAAGGCGTACGCTGCAGTCCGCACACATTCCGCCATACCTGCGCCAAGCTCTATATAATGAACGGCGGCGATGCGTTCAGTCTGCAGAAATTGCTCGGCCACGAATCGTTAGTAGTAACGCGTATGTACGTAAACTTGTTCTCGCAAGACCTATCGAAGCAGCATCAGAAGTTTTCGCCGCTCGACAACTTACGGTAAGACTCCGGGACGCTTCCGCATTGGGGGCGTCCTTTACTACGCTAAAGTCAAAAGTTAATTTCGGTGCTCGCGAATATTACCGGCCTGACTGGGGCCGTTCGGAGGGGCGCTTGGGGGTACGTACTTTACTGCGTTAAATCGTCAACATATGTACAAAACATACATTTTCGACACAAGTCAATCGACCGACCAGAGCCCGTAACCCGCGCCACTACGGGCTATACGCCGTTCATTACGTATGGATCGACCGGTATACGCTCCGCTATTTGTACTTTTCCGCAGTTTCACCGTTATGTATCGTTATTTGACCGATCCTCACCGAAAAATTACGGGCAGGGTAGGCGCCAGGAGTCCCGTGTAGACTTATACGCCATCCCGTGTCGTACACGCTCGTACTCAACCCGGCGTCCCCATTACGCACCACATAACGAATTGGACGGCTTTAAGAGCGTACGACTCTACGGACACTATCCGCACTACATACGCCCTTCGTTTTACCGTCCTATCCGCTGCGTATCGACCGCTTTACGCTGCCCTAACCGTTTGTACTAACGTACACATTAATCGCGTTTACGCTGCTTAATTCGGTCTTTAAGCGCGTCCAAATCAACGCCATCCGAACTATCCTTCGTTTCGATCTCGACCCGATCCGTAAGCATACCGTTCACCTGCAGCGCCAGCTTCGCCATTGCTGCGTTACCGTCCGCTATAGCGATGTCAATTAACGAATCCAGAAGCTCCGGCAACTTATCCTGCGTATTCCGGATCATTTCCCGTTTGAGTTCCGCCTCAAATACCGGATTCTTCTTCCATTCGAATAGGGTAGCGCGATGTACTCCGACCAACTCTGCGAGCTCCTCGTACGTCTTACCTCCTCGTTTAGGTAGCGCCATCCATTTAATAGCGATGTACATTTCCGTTGTTAATGCGCGTGCTTTCTTCGGTCCTGGACGTCCCATATACGTATTCCTCCCGTAAATAAAATAAGCGATAAATGGGCGTTATAGTGTACGCTCACCTATCGCTATGTATATGCGTGCTCCCTTCCGGTCACACGCCCGTCCCTAAAGGTACGGAGATATAACTACCTTAACACGCCCTAATTAAAAGGACCTCATGCTTCCCCTGCCCCGATTGTTTTTATGAACGGAGTGAGTACAAACATGAGGTATCTTTTCGTAATTATTGCGCTCTTAAAGACTAAGAATAAATTTGACCCCTAAAACGCCGCAAACCCTTGTGGCTCTAAGGCCGAAGCCACTTTTTCGATGTTCGCGTTTTTACCGATGTCCGGCCTTTTTTGTTCGCGTTTTTACCGATGTGAAATTGTTACGTAAGGAAAATATCTCTCGCAGCGTCGCATCTGGCCGCCCATTCTTCCGGTAAAACACGAACGGATTGATCTTATAATACCGGGACCGCCCGTACACCACTTCGGCAAATACGTACTGCTCTCCGAATCTAAGGCTGCGCAGCTTCGTATAAACGGACTTTTCGGTCACATTCGTAAGCCGGGCGATATCCTCTTTCGTAAGCGGGATCGTGTTCTCTACGTCCTTTTCGAAAGGATTGGCGCAGATCGTATTTGTTTCCAGGTGTATATGCGGCATTAGTTTGTATACGAAGCCGAGATCCTTCGCATTAACCTCCGTATACAGCTCTTTTATCCGGGCGACAAACGTTTTAACCACGGCCGAATTGCTCGTTTTACCCTGGAAGTGATAACGTGGATTAATTCGGTATTTGCCGCCATCCTCAATAACTACGCCCGCGGCCGTTGTTTCCCGTAGGAACTGCGTGAGTGTAGTCCGGCCTATTTTGAGCGTACGCATGATATCGCTGCGACTCATGGCCGTCTTATCCGGATTTTCGAGTATGGCGTCATAGTTGACGAAGCACTGCAGGTACAGCAAATAACCGCAATTCTTATCCGAAACGCGGTCAATTACCTCGTCAATATTCTCCATATTCGTTATTGTAAATTCGGCTGACCTGCCGCCCCGTCGCCGGTAGTTCGTTCTTTGGGCCGCGCTGGATACTCGGTCGCCGTCCGATAGAATGACCGCTCTCGGATGGACTTCGCCGGTAGCCGGATCAACGAGTTTCTTATACTCGGCCACTACGTAATCACCTCCTTTCCCACGTCCATATATTCGGATTACGTGCGATGATCATGCCGTCCTGCTCGATAAACTCCGGATATTTCAGCAGCCGGTCATATACTCGCGCTCGCCGCTCGTCCGTTCCCTGAATCGCCAATTCTTCGTTCTTATCCAGGTGCGTGATAAACCAGCGTACTTGCGCCGCTGCGGATCGTAGACATCGGATAGAACCCGAGCCGGTAATCTCTTTACTCTTAAACGTCCGCCGCCAGCTATTCGCCTTTCGGAAGTCGCCTACGTACAGGCTGACGTACCAACGATAGATTATTGGATGACCTGGCGTATGAACCCGCACACGGTAAAACTCTAACGTGTACTTATTGCCGTCTCGCAGATCCTTCCGGAAAATACAGCGATTTGGACGGCTGCTTATACGAAACAACTCGTCCTGGTCGTCGTAAATAATGCGTGTTTTCATAGACTACGCCTCCTCGGACGTTTTCAGCGCGTCATAGCGGTCTAATGCTCCGCGCAGTTCCTCCGTCTTCACGTACAGCCAAAATCGGCCGCCTGAACGCTCATTTACGCCGATACATACGTACCGGAAACGGCCCTGCTGCAGGAACTTAAACAAAGCCGTACTGTATACGTATAAGAAATCTACGCCATCTACCATCATCTTAAATCGCCCTCCAATGCGTAATGTCGTACGTAATCGTACGCTTCACCCATTAACGCGTGAGTAGGGGCGATAAGTAACGTCTATATAAGTCCTTGCTTAATATGTAAAATAGGCGTTGCAGAATAATAGTTATATTTCGTCACGCCCAACTTCAAAAAAAATTGTGGTGATGATGTATTGTGTAGCTTTCTGTACTTATAATGTCGTAAGTATTTACCGATCCGCAAACAATCTTCTTACCTCTTACTGGATGGCTTATTTTTCTATAATTTACCTGTATTTATTATATCCACTCAAATATATCCATTCATTTATAGCTTTATTGTTATACTAAAAACCCAGCGATTTAAATCGCCAGGCCTATCGTATACTATCTTATTAGAAGGACAATATCGTATATAAGGACATATCCTCACAACCGCAATCCGGCGCTTTCTCTACTTTTAATATAGGTTCTCCTTTCCATCTATAATTAGTTAAAGCACATAGGTACCTTTTAGCAGTTGTCTGACTAACACCTAGCGCTTTAGCAATCTGTTTTTGACTACATTGACTCTGCCCTTTCTCATTTGTAAACATAGCGATTACGGATAATGTAGCCCATAACTTAGTTCCCATATTTGCCACTAAACCGGATGCTACTGCTTTGTCAATGTGTAATCTTATGAACTCTTGTGGCTGCGCACCTTCTAACTTAGCTGTAAGATCCTTTTGAGACACGATACTAATTAAATCTTGATTCTTCATATTGCCACTCCTTTTGGTTTTTATTTTCCTTATAGAGTAGTATCCACAAGATAGACTACTCTGGTCACATATTTGCGTATATTAAGATTAATTAATCTCGAATTAAGCGGACAAGTAATCGCTCAAGGGACCGAATTTATTTTCGTCGTAACTACGCGCCGCATATTGCAGCGCTCTAGCTACCTTTTGCTTGTGTATTCCCATTGTTCGCGCCAGCTCTCCAACCGAATCAGCCTCACCGTTGAGGAAGCGGTCAGCAAGCTCATGAATAATCGGGTCTAACTTTTTCACGCTAGACAATAGTACATGAATAAGCTCACGCTGTTTTCGTATAGTTTCCGTTGCGATGCTGTCATTCTCGACATTTATATCGCTCGCATACTGCCGATAAGCAGTCGATTTCCCTTCTTTGTCGTTTGTAGCCCCATCGATACTTTCGTTATTTTTAGACTGGCGTTCATCGTAAAGAACACGTTTAGCGCGGTCTTTCAGACGCATATAAAGAAACGTTTTTAAACTCGCCTTTTCTCCGTCGAATTTCTGAACAGCGAGCCAAGCTTCGTAATTCAAGCGGCTTTCATATTCAGCGGTTGGAATGTGCGTCACTGCTCCGAAGTATTTAGCGACGCTGTGTACGATTGGTGCGATTTCAGTTGCATACATTTCATTGAATTGCTCGTTTGTAATTTTCATAAGAGTGGCCTCCTTTGATATTTGGTCTATTTAATTAAGTTTTCTAATTAAAATCATTATTTATTCACATCAAAATATATATATATATGATTTTAGCTTTATATAAAGAACATACGTTCCCTTTTCAGGTGTAAAAAATGGCCGGAAGATTAGTACTTACCGACCGTTTCGAAACGCTAATAAATAGTGAGAATTATATTAGTTATGTATCATACGAAAAATCCTCCTTGTTTAAGGTTGCTTGAACGTGCTATAATCACTTTGTCAACTAGTCAACTAACTGACATAATTACATAGTATATTCACTTTGTCACCTTGTCAACTAGTTGATAAATTTGTTTTTTTTGGAGGTTTATTATGATTCGTTTCTCACTAGATAAAATAATGAAAGAGCGGGGCTTGGAACCGAAGGATATTATAGAACTTACTGGGCTTAGTCGTAATACAGTTAAGGCACTGGCTTTAAATGCTAATACAAGAGTGGATTTTCCTACACTGGATACTTTATGTAACAAACTAAATGTATTACCTGGGGATTTGATAGAGTACATAAATGAGGAATGAAGGAAACATAAAATACGTATGTAAACGAATACAATAAATGCAAGCTTGTTAGTAATACGGAACTATTTACTACGACACTATTAAGATTAAACATATTAGAGGATGTACGGATCGAGGAAATCACGCCGAAATATGTTGGATTAAAAATGACGCTGAAAGCTGACGTTTTACCAACTTAGTGCCAGTATATTCCTAAATAAATAAGGAGCGATATTTTATTATGTTGAATACGTCCGATATTTTAAACATTAGTCGTCAAATAAAAGCTGGCGCACAGTACGAGAATCCTAGACGAGAGTTAAAACGAGAATTCTGGAAAGTTTTTACCAAGGAAAATAAAAGAGATGAGGAAGGACAATCAGAATTTGTAAAAGATCTTACTGCAATGGTTAACACTCCAGGCCCTGATGCTTATTTTATAATAGGTATCGATGGAGAAACCGGAGAAATTTACGACACACGATTACCTATCGACTCTGCTAAACTTACAGATATAATTTATAGAAAACTTCAAGACTCTTTCGATGTTAATTTTCATGAAATTAAAATAGATGATAAATACGTTGTAGTAGTTCATATTCCACAATCTTTTAATAAACCGCATGTAATACGAAGACATAAAAATATCGAATGCTATATCCCTGTGCGAAAAGGAACACGTACTAATCCTGCTACACGGTATGACCTTGACTTGATGTACAATGAGAAAGATAAGATTATTGTCCCTCCTTTTAAGCTAGAACTATTTCATAATAGCTCTTTTTACAATTTTACTTTAGATGAAAAAAAACGTTTGAATATCATAGCAAATATTATTAATGTAGGAACTCATATTAATCTTTTAGCACATGCTACGTTATTTATTATAAATGAGCAATTAGACGCGACTATTACTATAGGTCTAGGAGCTTTTTGGATACCAGGAAAAAATAGCAATTGGATTCCTTTTACTAGGGATAATTTTGCACATATTAATCCAAACGAAATTTTAAGAATCAATCTTAGTTTTGGTGCAATTTCACATATTATTGATAATATAATACATGAAATTACACAAGGTATTTCTTATAAAGCTTATCTATCTATTGAAGATATGAAAGGAAATTTATCGCAAACTGAAATTTTACCTTTTCTAATACGCTAACAAAAAAAAGCGCTGACACTCAAAAGATCAAGTCTTTTAGTAGAGTCTGCGCTTCTTTTATTCTTCTATTTGAATCGCTACAATCTTATCTTTTTCGCTAAGGCGTATATCTTCAGTTCGACTAGGCTGCGGAATCTTATCACCATCCGCCAACATTTCACTTAAAAATCCCGCTAAACATTCCTGCGCCATAAGCATCGCCTCTTCATCCGTTTTACCGCAGGTATATGCGCCAGGTAAATCCGGAAATTCTACGCTAATTCCCTCTTTTTCATATGTAAATATCGCTAAATATTCGTATTTCATGTATTCACTCCCCCGTCAAAATTAATTTTCCGTCTTTATACGTAGCGACTTCGTAATTACGTACTGTTATTGTAGCATTTACATTATTTCCCCACGGTAACGTATCGCTAAATACACCATAATACTTCTTTATTTCCGGTATAAAGGGCTCTAATTTAGCCCGAAACTCGCGATCCGATATAGCGAATTGTCCGGCGTCTTTATATAATAGTGCCATTTTCGATTGAGGGGTAAGATTTAAAGTTACGCCGATTAACTTCGTATTATCTTTATTTGTATAGAAATTTATTCTTTCTACTATAAAATCTTCTGTTGTATATGCACCCTCAACTGTATGGGCTAAACGCTGAAATGCCTCATTAGCTTTAAGTATTTTTACATCTTCGAAGAGTACATTAGCTTTATCTAACTGTTTAGATAGATTGCCAATTTCCTTCGCTTGTTGGCGATTGAGTACATATATGTAAGCAGAGACTACTAAAATCAAAATATTAATTATTATAAGAGCTCTGACCGCTTTATTCATAATACTTGTTCTCCTCTTTTCTGATGCTTCCAACATATCTAATAAAATGCTTAGTTGTCAATAACTATTCAAATAGAATCTGATACTAAGAGAATAGCGCAACTGCAATTGACCAAAGCGAAACTAGAAACTCAAGAAGAAATATCTAAACAAACAGTGGCTTTAACACTTCTTTTAGGTCTTCTAACTCCATAAATTGCATATGTACTCTCACTAAAAACATTATGGGTTTCTATTTTTTTTCGTTTTTGTTTCCATTTTAATAATTGTTTGGTCAGTTTCTGGATGGATGGTTGATTTTAGAAAGTATGCCCAGCAGAGAAGAATTATAGTCGTAATACTAAAAGATTTAAAAAAATTAATTTAACGTAAGCTGTAGCAAATTTCAATCCGCTAGAGCTTACGTTTTTTAATAAGCCGCCGACTGTCAATCGTTAGTTAACGCTCGTATCCTCCGGCTTTTTAACCGGCGACATGACGATACCAACTACGGAAGCAACCGCAGCCACGCCGTTAGCGGTAGCGTCGATTGTAGCGTCCGGAATTTCGATACCGGAAGCTGCAAGGATCAGCTTGAGCGACCCCAGCAGCGCAATAATCAGCGGCACAATTTTAACGTTCTTCATATTAGCTCACCTCCTTCGTAGTATCCGTTTTAAATGCGCCCAAACGATCCAGCATCGTAACTACTCGGCAGATATCGTAAGACGACTCATTTGCGTTATTAACAACGCCCGCCGCCTTCGCATTTTCAAACGGTTTGATCGACCATTCCGGCAGTTTTGCCATTTTGTCACGGCCTTCCAGGTACGCGATACGTTCCGTCAACTTACCGATTAAAGCTGCCGATTCCGCCGTTGCTTTACCGGCTGCCTCCGCTTTCGCCTGCAGTTCCTCGAATGCTTTCTTTTCCGCTGCTGTCATACCGTCATCCTCCGTTTTGATCTCGGATTTCATTACCGAGTTAATTTTTGCTTCTGCGATCCGAAGCTGCGCAGGCATTGGGCGACGTCCTACACGGTAATCAGCCGTAGACAGTCCGAACGTCATTTCGAAATGAGGCATATCGACGAATGTTTTCCAATCGCCGCCCCACGACCAGCCGAGCTTTTTCGCCTCTTCGACGACTTCCATCCAATCGCGTACGCCGTCGTTATCCCAATCGCGCTTGGTATCCCAGGATACTTGCGTACCATCGGCGTTCAGTAGGGCGAAATCAATCGCGCAGCCAAAATTATGGTTCGAGTAGCCGCCGCGGGCATTCGTCACAATGTTCCGTTTATCCCCGTTCCGTCCTTGCACGTATAGGGCGTCCTGCTCTGCGTAGGTTCGAAGCGCCTGTACCAGAACGATATAGACGCCGCGATTATAGGCACGCTCGATAACCGCCTCTGCTGCGAGTCTCCATACGGAATTAAGCGTAGCCAACCGCGAGGCCGACTTACGCTTTACCTGTTCGAGTGTTAACGCCATTATTTGTCCTCCTCCGTCTTGTCCGTGATTTTTACGTTGATACCGTCAAGTCGCTCGATGATCAAATCGTATTTTTCCGAAAACTTATCGAGGAGACTCTGCAGGTACGCCTCTCGCTCCGCGTTCTGTTTCATGACGCGGAAAAGAAGCCAAACAAAAAGAGCCGCGAACGGCCCCTGCGTTAATACCGACTGCATGATTGCCGGGTCCATGACGTACACCTCCCTTCTGTTCGTTATGTCGGTTACATATAAATCGAGCCCAGCGACGTGAACCACCAGCTGCCGCCTCCAGACGTATATCCCGCGCTCTCATACCGGATGGTAATCGGTCCGTCGATATTGAAGTCATTCGGAAGCGTGAGGGAAATGTCTTCGGCGGGTAGTGTCGTCGGACTTAGCGTTGTCGATGGCTTGTTCACGTTCGCGATTACCTTACGAATCGTACGGTCAAAGGTGATTTTGTTTACATACGCGTTTCCGAAGTTTCCGCTACCCACCGTGCCTGTAGGCTGCCACTTAACCCACGGCATAATCTCAGCAGCTCTCCCGGCGCTGTCAAGTAACACTAGGTGTGCACCACATGCATTACTCAAGTCGAATCGTGTAGAATTTAAACATTCCGTAATCGGATTATTAAGTCTAATCTGCAGGTCTCCGTAATGAATGCGATAATCACTGTCCCATAAACGGCCGATATAGTTTCCCGTTTGGTACCAACCTCGATCAGCTACGCCAGGATATGCTTTAACGGAATCCACATACTTACGCCCGTAGGCTACCGTTCTTACTCGGTCCGTTAGCGTTTGGAATGTATCGCCGGTAGAGGACGCTATCCCATGGGCGTTAAGCGCGTCCGTTAAATCCTGCTTAACCTTAACGCCAGATTGCTTTACCGCGTCGATTTCATCGAGAATCACACGACCGTTATTGGACAGCTTCCCGTCATTAGACCGAAGGGCAACGTTCTTATCGAAATCCCAATCGGCTCCCTGCGCTGTCTTAGACGGAGAGATGTACAGCGTACCCTCGTTAAAATCAGCGATATGAAATGTCCACCGTTTGGAGGCCGCTGTTTCCGACGCAAGTACAGCGGACACTCCGCCGCGTAGTGTTGGCGTAGTAATAACTCCGTTGACAGTGAGGTCTCCGCTAGCCGTTAGTTTTCCGCCTACAGACATCGTTGAGCTGACCGTTACCGCTCCGGCTACATCAAGCCCACCACTGGCCGTTAATTTTCCGGACACACCGAGCGTACTACCTACGATCATCGCTCCGGTAATCGTTCCGCCTGCTGATGTGATCATACGTTCCCACGACCCGTGAGTTACCGTCGTTGTCCCGCCAGAGATACTAATCTTCGTGTTCCGGCGGAAGTAATATTGCGTAGTACCGTGAGTTACGTACAGCTCAATCACGCGTAGAAACGAAGGACCGGCGTAAGGAGGCGTAATATTGAACACGTTGAATAAAGCGTGTGTATTAAGCCAGTTTGCGCCAGCTACCGGATTGGCGGGGATATTAGACAACGATTCCATGTTCGGCGTGAAATAAATGCCAATGTCTACAAGCCCGTTTACGCTAGTAACTCCGGCCGGAATCGGTTTATACGTGACCGCCGTTTCAGACAGTTCGTCAATTTGGGACGGGATGTCTCCGATAGCGAGGTCGATCTTGTCCCAGTTATCGTTAAGCATCGTCTGAATATTGAACGTATCATTGCCGTCCGTGACAGGGTTCTTTTTGAGTAAGCCGAGATTGGGCGTATTGCTCGCCATTAGACCGCACCTCCTGCGAAATCTGATAATTTATGGGACTGGATTTGATCGAGTGTCATAACTTCGTGAACCTCTTTAATCAGCAGGTATCGGAAGTTGAATGCGATAGCTAAGTGCGCCGGAATAACACCGCGAATTACGCTCTTTAAGATGTCGAGCTGACCCGGAATACCAACGGCGCTTACAAACGTAATATTGACCGTGTACTTTGCGGCATCTATCGTAACGGATACCTGGCCGTTAGAGTACGATTCTGCTACGGACTTTACCAACGCAGCCGTAACGCTGCCACTACTCCGGAGCTTCGACCGCAAGATCTCTCGGCGCTGTTCGTACGTCTGGCCGGTCACCGCTTTAATTCCGAAGATGTGCTCCCAACGAGCGAGGCCCCAGGTCGCCGTACCGATGAACATCTGGTCTAGGACCTCGTAGGCTGTCATAATCCATTTATTAATCTCGGCCGCATCCCGATCCATGATGTTATTTACGATCACGGATTCGCGGTAATAGGTCGGCAAATAATCCTTCATTGCCTGCTTTTGTTCGCCCAAAGTCTTCATGTAACGATCACCGTCCCTAATACTGCCACCTCGCCGTCTTTGATTTGAATATTCCCCGTACTCCCATTAAGCGTTAAGTCCGTATAGTCGACGATGGGGCTGGAATCGAGTAACAGGGTTCCGATCTTATTGAAACGAACCAGGGCGTCAGAGAACGCTAGCTGTCCGAGATACTCATTTACGTCAGAGGTGAGCTGCGCTTTTACTTCGTCCAGAGAGGCGCCTGCTGCCAATTCCACCTTAACGGAGACGTTGATCTTAACTTCGACCGCAGCAGCTACCGTAGCAATGGCTCCGAGAGGCGCCTGTCCTTGGCCGGTACCGTCTTGCGTAGGGTCGATATACTTCTGCGTAGAGGCCACGACTGCAGCGTCAGGAGCCCGTTTATTGGAGCCGAGGATTACGACCTTAACCGTACCTCCGCCGTTCCATACCGGATATACTCGCGCATCAGACACGCCCGGTACCTCAAGCGCCCATTGTCGATAGTGAGCGGCGTTACCTGACGCTACAGACTGACGCGCCCGGTCGTAGCAGCGTACGCGAAGTTCGTCGTCGCTCTCTGCGTCCACGCCACCAGTAAAGGCCGCTGCATTCGTAACGGTCAGTACGCCCACGAGATCGCCTATAATCGCCGTGACTGCGTTTTTATCCGCGTTCCCGGCTGCTCCGGCCACTTCTGCAGTAACGGCCAATGTGACCGAATTTGGGCGAGCCGCTGACGTCGTACCGCCTACGTCTACGATGAAGTAGTTCGGCTGATCTCCGCCCGTAGATACGAGTGTACCGGCGGGAATAGTAGTCGGCGGCTGGCCGCTGTTAGCCCGGAATGTAACGAAGCCTTTCGCCTTAGCAGCCGCTTTTCTTGTCAATCCGTAGTCCGCGGCACGGCGCTCTAGGTAACCCTCCGTAGCAGTATCCGTGAAGGCTAATTCCAGGATAGCGTCCAACTCGGAATAACCCTGCGTCAGCTCTACCGCAGCCGGGGCGAGCATATCATGAGTAACGGAGCCTTGGCGTTTATCAATCGTATTTGGAGTGGCCGTAAGCATCCGGGAAAGGATCAGGGCCATAGTTTGCGATTCGTACATTACAGCACCACCTCGATAGGGATAGTTTCCTGGTTCGTGTCCACATAAAAAGAGACGTACACTTTATCGCCCGATTGCTCGGTTACGAAATCGTATACGTCGTCGATCCGGTCGTCATATATTAGTGCCTCGGTAATCACGCGCGGGATCTCATCCGTTAGAAGTTCGGCGGTTACATTGGACCCGATCAAGTCTTCCAGCTCGCAGCCATAATCCGTATCATATACGGTGTAGTGAAATCGCTCCGTCGCGATTGCTTTTAGAATAAACTGCTTGAGCGCAGCCGTGCCGTCGACCATCGGACCAATTGCGCCGGTATCCAGGTCGAGCGCGTAAGTCTTCGAGGGCAGTACGTCATCCTCCGTGACAAACGATGTATCTTCGAAATTATCACTCAACGGACTGAACGCCATCCGTGCCACCTCCTGCCGGTATTCTATCCAATACGAAATAGCGCTGACCTTCGCCCGCTGATACGATTACCAAGCGGTCGCCCGCTACGAGCTCGTTTTGGTGCTCGATCTCAAGCTCCGCAATTTCCAGCGTGCCGATAATTTGATCCGCGTACATACCCGCGTCCATAACCGAGCTAGACTGCGTTTTCTGCTGCTGCCGGGTATACTCCGAAAGCTTGATCGTAACCGATTGCGGTTTAATAGCGATCTTCTCTGTCCAGTTCGTCAGGTGCTGCGGCACTACAACGTCGTCGGCATCGAGCGTAAACTTAGCGTTATCCAACTGAATAGATAACGCCGGATAGCCGACCAGGACCGTTCCGAACTCTACGTCGGTATCCCGGTTATGGCCGACCTGTTTAATTAGGTCGCGGAACTGGCTGACGGGGCCCCCGTCTATTTTCTCAATTGCCATGTTAGCCCTCCTTTTTAAGCTGCTCGATTTGACGCTGCAGAGCGGCGACATCCTTATCGACGTCCTTAACCGTACGGCGTTTACCGTGATTATTCGTCTGACCGTTGGCTCTCTTCTTGTCCTTCTTGGCTTTCGTTTTCTTCTCTTTCGACTTCTCGTCGTCACCTTCGTATTCCATTTTCGGAAGCTCGTCCGTTTTGGAAATCCGAACATTCATCGTGTGTGTGCCGTTCTCGAACGTGTGAGTATCGGCGTTAACGTAAAATCCTCCGACAAGATCCGTAATAGATTCGAAGGCATAAATGGCCGAGCCCGCAATAACTTCGACATTGCCAAGCGCGTCGATATCCGCTTCATCTTTCGGCTTGGCGAGCTCCTTTAGCTTCTCTTTCGCCCGTGCCTGAATCTGCGAGCTGGTCGCGTCTGAATCGGCGCTTTCCATCTTCTGCATAAGTCCGTATTTCTTGATCAGGGCCGTGTCCTTTGCCGTGAAGGTGATCGGCTTTTCATCGTCGCCACCGGAAGCTTTAACGGCCGTTGCCATATCGTCAATGGAGACGGATCGGTTAGCGGTCAAAATGTTGATGCCATCTTCCAGAACCCAACGGACCGGCGATTCCTTTTTCTCCTTCATACATAGGCGCCCATTCTTCGTATAGACGATATATTTTCGATTCGTATGTTTCCGGGTCTCCGTCAATGCCGTAACGATCATATCCCACAACGTTTTACCACGCAGGATCATCTTCGGAATAACGTAGCCGGTCTCCGTAATATCGCCCGCGGGAATCTCGAACTGTTTGCAAAGCGACTTGACAATGGCGGTCGCCGTCATCCCGACAAACTTCTGGTCGTCTTCATTCTTCGTTAAGTAAATGTTCTCGTCGTAAGCAGTGACCGTTGCGTCACCGTTTGAATCCGTCGAATAGGAAAAAATAACACCCCGGAATAGGCCGACATTGTCGACGTAAAACCGGAGCTCTTTGCCAAGTTCGAAGTCAATACGCTCGTCCTTACCGTCCAGGGTATTCGAATAGGATACCGTAAGTGTTCGGTGAGGCTGCGCAACGTCTCCGGACCATTCCACGGACTTCGCCAGTTGCTCAATCCAGATCGCGTTATCATAAAGTAGCTTAATATTCACGGCCATTACGGTATCACCAACTTCTGCCCCGGCTTGAGCTTGTTCGGATTCGAGCCGATGACGGATTTATTTTTCGTGTATAGGTCGCGCCATTTATCGCCATCTCCGAGTACCTCGGCGCGCTGGGCGATCTTAAATAGAGAATCTCCGGCCTTAACCGTGTATGTCTTCGCCTTGACCGTAGAGTCTGGCCGTTTGGCTTTCGTAGTAGCTTTCGGAGCCGCAGCCTTTTTCGTAGGATCTTTCTTCTTCGGCGTCTCTACGAAAATATATTCCTTAAGTTCTATCGTGTACCATAGCGTGCCTGGATCGCCTCCGCGCTCCTCATACTCGAAGTTGCGGATAGTAACCGGTAGGTTGATTGCTGTTCCCGTTACGATAAATCGAATGGGCTTGCCGGATCGCATCCAGCGTTCAATCTGCGATGCAATTTCGGTAGGCTTGTCGAACCGATCATGCTCGCAATACGATCCGTCATAATATGAGGGGAAAAACGAAGAGAACGAATAGCTGCGAAGCCGATTCGTTCCCATTACCGTATATTCGCCCAGGTTCGATACCTCAACGTCCTGAAATCCGTGTGTGGTCGTTACCGAAATGGCTTCCGGATTTACCGGTAACCAAAGAACCTCTTTGCCGTTGTTGAATTTAAACCATAGCTGCTGCGAACTTGGCACGTTTTCCCCTCCTATTATCCGAGCTTCGCCAGGTCGTTCGTTAGCCGTGTAAGGAACGCCTGATAATCCTGCTCGTTATTGATGATGACCTGCTCGATAACTACCGAACCCTTACCACTCTTACCGCTACGGTAGTCGGCCGCTTCCCCTTTCGTCAGGACCGTTTCGTCCTTATGCAGGTTCGCCTTATAGCCGTTATACGGAACCTTATCGAGACCGCCCGCGTGAGAACCGTATTTGACCCAGTTTACGCCGTTCCCAATCGCGTCACCTACGCTATCAAGAGCGGATTCCCACTTCGATTTAGGAGCACCGCCGGTACCCAGCGTAGTCTGGCCGAGCACTGGTTTTCCGTCTGGCGTATTATTGAGCTTATTCTGCGAAGCGATAACGTTAGCTCCGTACTGGGCGCCGCCGATGCCTGAACCTCCGATAGCTGCGAGCGGGTTAAAGTTTTCCTTGATCGCCTGCATCATACCGGCCACAATGGCGCCACCGACCTGTAATCCGACCTTACCTAACGTAGGAGCAGCATCTTTCAGTACGCCACCGACAAACGTTGCAATCTTCTCGGTAGCCTTAGTAAGCTTCGCCTTTCCTTCTTCGTTGTACCACTTCGAAAAGGTAGCGGAAAGGTCCTTAAATACGAAGTCAATCTTAGCGCTCAGTGTCTTCGCGTTTTTGTACGCTGGATTGTTTCGTATCTTTTCCATCCAATCCGTGACACCCTTACCGACCGATTCCATTTCCTTTTTGACCTGGGGAGCAGCTCCGGCAAACATGTCAGCAAGGCCGAGAGAAACTTCTTTAATCGCAGGCATCATCGGAGTCAGCGCCGAAATCTGGAACGTCTCAAAAGCACCGGACAACTGCTCGACCGCACCTTTAGCGTTATTTAACTTGGCTTTTGCAACCTCAAGCGCTGTCGGTCCTTCCTTGACCTGTTTCAGGAACTTCGCTACGCCTTCCGCGCCTTCCTTCGCGAAGATAGTCGCAGCACGGACGGCATCCGATCCGAACAGATCTCGGAAGAGTGCTCCCCTGTCTTGCTTCGTCATGTTCTTCGTTGTGTCGTTCAGGATACCCGCGATGGACGTCAGGTCCTTAAGATTACCGGCAGCATCGAAGAATTTATTATTCGTGCCGTTGACGGTCCAACCGAGTTCATCGAACAGGATGCGCGTTTTCTTGGTCATCGGCTGCAGATTCGCGAGCATCGTTTTCAGGGATGTACCGCCATCGGATGCAGACAGACCGTTGTTAGCGAAGATACCGACCGAAGCGGCCGTCTCCTTAAACGTCATGCCGAGCGATCCTGCAACGGAACCGACGGCAGCAATACCGTATTTAAGCTCGTTTACGCCCGTTGCAGAAGCGTTCGCTGTTGATGCGAGGATATTCGCTGCGTCTGCCGCGCTCATGCCGTCCTGCTTAAACGCATTCATTGCGATAGACATTACGGAAGCTGCATCCGCAACTTCGATACTGCCCGCTGCAGCGAGGTTCAAAGCCGCTTCAAGTCCGCCGCCCATAACCTGTTTTGCAGAGAGGCCCGCCTTAATCAGCTCCTCCATACCTTGAGCCGCTTCGAGAGCGGAGTACGAGGTTTTTGCGCCCATTTCAAGCGCCAGCGCCGTTAGTTTATCGTAGTTGGCCGACCCTTTTGCGAGGCTCTTGTCGAGCGCAGCTACGGAGTCGATTTGTGCTTCGAAGTCCATCGCTTTCGACATAGAGTCCCCTAGCAATTGAGCGGCACCTTGCGCAGTACCGAGCGCCCCTGCGATACCGATACCCGCGAGACCGAGACCGGCACCCGCTGCGGTGAATTTACTAATCGTACCCATCGCGCCCCGTAACGGACTCGACATACGGTCGACCAAACGTAGCGTACCCCGAATATCAAATGACACGGTTACCAGCCTCCTCTCGCGTTAAGTTCACGGAATGCCTCGGCGTTCTCTTTATCACGCTGCTGCGATTCTTTTATTTCCGGTTCCAACGCAACCATCATCGAAGCGAATAAGAACGCTTTATGCCGCGGATCGAGCGCGTAAACTTCGTGGGGCGGGATATGATGACGCTGGAATATCTCGTGAAGGATATACGCCTCACCACCCGCCCGGATTAGTTTTTTGCGTCTTCTACCGGATCAGACTGGCCGTATCCGGATAGTTTCATAATCTTCTCTTCCAAGTGAGATCGTTCGCCCATCAGCAAGGACTTTTCTACGCAGTCCGCGGCATCCTCTGCGCCATAATGCGCCAGCAGATCCTTATTGCCGAAGTCGGGTTCCAGTGTAGTTGCCGCGATGATCAGGTTCGTTAGTACACGTTCGTCCACTTTACCGGGACCAATAGTTGCACGCTGGCGAGCTCTTTCCATATCCTGCGTGGTAACCGGACGAATTTTAAGGCTCGTACCCAACCGCTCCATATAAACCTCGCCAGTTACGTCCTTACTTGCTCCGAGCAGTGCTTCCAGTGCTTTACTCATATATGTTCAACCTCCGATAGTTTTTTTTTTGGTTTAAGTAAAAAGAAAAGAGGACCCGAAGGCCCTCCGTATTAACCCTCGCCGCGCAGAGATTCGAGGACTTCGTAACCGCTAAACAAGAACGTAAGCTCCTGGTCTACGATCTCGCCGACCTCGTACTGAACAACGGGAATCTTATCGAAAGTAACGTTCATTAATCGAACGCGGTAGGCACCGAAGGATTCCGGATCAGCCAGAGTTACAATCAATTGCGTAGTGAAGGGCGAGCTTTTATCGTCCGTTACCTGCGCCATTTTTTCGATCCATTCCGAAGTAATCATGTAGCTGCCGATGGTACCGGAGCCTTTGAGACCGGTAACTTTGTTCCCCATCCAGCGCGTACCGGATCGTTTGACGTCCGCGAATGTGATTTCGATATTCGCTTCGATCTTGTACACGTTGTTCAACCAGTTACCGTTTTCGTCGATAGTCTTGCCGAACGTACCGGAGATGGTACGCTGGGCGTTAAGTGGTCCAGTCATGGGATACCCCTCCTTATACGTTGATGGTCAAGAAGATACGTTCCATCGAATCCACTTCCACGTAGGAAATGACGAGGAATACCTTATCGCCGATAGACTTGTTTTCCGGATCGAGAACGACGGAAGGCGCATTCAGAACGCCGTTATTAGCCAGCAATTCCAGATACGCCTTCACCGCTACGATCAACGTTGCCTGACCGTCCGCGTCGTTATTCAATTTACCGATGTAGCTATCCTCCGCTGTCTGCGAGATGTCCGTTAGGATCGCCTGACGCGCTCGGATGCTTCGGGTTTTATGCTTGTCCGTCATGAGTCCCTGAACAACTTTGACTCTTACGCCGTCGTTCTTGAACACGATAGAACCAGCGCTCAGAGCAGCGTCAATCTGCGTCTTTGTCAAGCGCAGCGTAACGTCATCTGCCGGTACCTGGGCGTAAGTGATTGCGCGATTGATTGCCGTACCTGCGATCAGACCGGCCAACCATGGCGCAAACTTACCGGAGCTGTAGGAAACGCCCTCGATAATAACGCCGGTCGTCAGATTCGCGATATTCTGGTCCGAGTTCAGATTCGTACGAGCGATACCTGCCGCTGGGTCGGCGTCCTCCGCTGCAGTGCCCCCGATGACCACAACGAAGTGTTTACCTTCGGTACGGTTTCGAGCGACCCACGTTTTCGTAGCGGCTCGTTCTGACGCGCTGGACTCTCCGTCAAATGCGAAAACATTGAACGGGCGTGCTTCGAAAGCATTACGCATATTGATGTATGCGTCAGCGTCTGGCGTAGTAGGCATCGTATATACGAGAACCTCTTTTGCTCCGCCCTGCAGCGCCAGCAGAATCGACTTAACGTTCGCTGTTCCGAAGGTATCGACCGCCTGTTTCTCGTTCTCAATCGTATAAAACGACTGGGCCTGCGCCTTGCTGCCGTAAGTCAACAGCGGAATAGCGACGATGCCGCGAGCGCCTCCGGTAATTTGAGCAGATGCGGCTTCTACGTAATTAGCGTATAGGCCGGGTTGAATCGGTAGGGACGTTGGATCAAACGTTCCGCCTGCCATGTGAGTTCCTCCTTTTATTTAGGGCTACGTGGCCGAATTTCGATCCGGCTTACGATAACCTCTCCGACTTTCTCCGGCGTAGGAAGGTCGCGTTTCTCACGAACGGATGTCCGAAGAATACCGACTGTGCCGTATAGTTTGCTTCCGGTCAGCTCCGGGTTCGCGAAGTTAAAACCTTCGAAGCGGATGCCTTCTGCAGGGATGGATATCTGGCTATATATCTTTGAAGAAATGGCATCCATAACCGGTAGAGCTTCCTCTGCATACTCCGTGAAATAGATGATCTGGTAATCCCGGTCCACAACAAACCACGAACCTGTTTCAAGTTCGCGGCTGTCCGATACCATCCGAATAACGAATGTGTTTGGCGTGGGCTTTTCCGGCGTTGTCTGCTTCTCGAAAGTAGCGGTCGGGTACATCGTTTTGAGTAGGGATTCAATGGCGAGGATATTCGTAATGACTGACATTACAGACCCCTCCGTTTGATTTCGGATTTGATAGAAGCTTCGATATCCTTGCGGAATTTGTCTTCGACCTGTTCGCCGGACTTATCGATAAAGCGGGGAATAGTCCCGGAGGTGGTCGGATTTTTAAAGGACTCACCGTGCCGGGTCGGATAAACATCGTGGATGTACGTAGCGTAGTCGAAGCGTCTGCGGCCTCTCGTAGTGACGGCAGTTACCGAAAGCTCACCGACTACCTGGTCGCCTTGCTTTTTCGTTTCGGCCGTAATGTTGCGGCGTAGGTTACCGGTCTTAAGCGGAGCAAGATCCGTAGCCCGGCGTTTCCACTCGTCGAGAGCGTCTTCCATGCCGCGCTTCGATCCGTCCTCTACAGCGTCCTCAAGCTTACGGCCGTATCCCCGTAGGAATTTACCGACCACTCTCCGGAAGAACGGAGCACCGCGGCCGAGATCGAACTTGATACTGTTATTTGCCATTACAGGTTGACCTCCGTGATTAGTACTCGCCCGGACAAGTGACGTCGGGGCTGAATCGCGATAGGCTTAAGACGGATCGTCTCGCCCAGTTCGTTCGTAAACGAAATCACGTCGTCATAGCGGATGTCCGGCATCTTATCGAATAAAAGCGTCAGAGAGGAAACGGCT
The DNA here is from genome assembly GCF_000971965.1 of Paenibacillus wulumuqiensis. GTDB lineage: Bacteria > Bacillota > Bacilli > Paenibacillales > Paenibacillaceae > Saccharibacillus > Saccharibacillus wulumuqiensis. The sequence continues at coordinate 147,400 of NZ_LAQP01000004.1, read as the reverse complement.
TCCTCTCCGAACTGGTTCTTTACGAGCTTCATTTGCTCGGATGCTCGAACCTTATAAGGCACGTCTACGCCCGGACCTGCGTGACCCCAGCCGGTTGTTTGCCCGCTGGATTTGCTGACGATAACGGCCTGCTTTAACGGAATGATTGCCACGTTACATCACCGTCCATTTAACGGATTTTCGCGTCAGATTCACGTCGTTTTCATTGCCGATCAGGTCGAGCGCTGTCTGCGGAATAAACTTACGAAGAGAGTCATACGGCATTGTCGTACTGCCCTCTTTATTGTTCAAGCTGAATACGCCGGTCAGACCGAAAGACGCGATACCTTGGCGCTGCAGACGTCCCGTATCGTTATAGAGAATCGCCAAGGTATTAGCGAACTCGTAAACGGCGTTATCCGGAATAATATACTTCCGGTAGTACTGATTTAGCGTCCGAGCAGCCACGTTCAGGTATCGTGTTTTGGTTGCTTCTTCGGCAGCCTGCCAGTCTTCTACGTCGATACAATTTTCGTTAACATAAACGTCCGCTTCCGGAATAGTCACTGTCATAGGTCGGCTCCTTACTCCGCTGCTGCGGCTTTCCTACGGCCGCGTTTTGGGGCCGGTGCTTCTGCTTCCTCCGGATCGGCCGCAATTTCTTCCGTTTCTTCTTCCGCCTCCTCTGCGTCTTCTTCGACCAGGGTAGCGTCAGCAACACGACCGAGTACCTCGTCCTGTTCCAGCGTGCTAGTTACGAATACTCCGTCCATGAACTTGTACTCGCGGCCCTCTACGTAAAAGCTAAGTTCCTTGTATCGCGATGTGTATTTTGCCATCGTTCGTTACACCTCCGTATAAAGTAGAAAAAGGCCCACCGCAGTTACGCGGCAGGCCCGGAATAGAACGGCCGAGCTTACGCCAGACCTTTGATGCGAGAGTGCGCTTGTTCTTGGTGCAGTTCAAGCGTGTACTCACCGACGATCATACCTTGGTAGTAGTCGCCTCTCTTACCCAGGTACTCATGACCGAACTCGCGGCCATTCAGTGCGTGGATTTGAGTACGGTTCTTGTCGATGATCATCAGCTCGTCGGCGTTCAGGTTGTTATTAATGCTAACTGGGAACTCGCCGAAATCAGTAATCAGACGACTAACTACAGTACCGCGACGTTGATCGTCGGAGTCGATGTTAATCAGGTTTTTATCGAACGTACCTACAGCACGTTTTTGCTTCGCCGGCACGATAACCTCAAAGTTACCGCCGGTAGCAAAGCCGCCTTTTTCGTAGATCGCTTGCAGGGAATCGTTCAGAATGTTCAGAGACAGCGCAGCACCTGCAGCGTCCTTCACATTCGTTTGGATCATCGAACGAAGACCCGCCATCTGGCGAATGTTACCGTTCTCGTTCTTGATACCGCCGATCATGGCTTTTTCCAGTTGCAGGGAAAGCTCCTGGATTTTCTTCGCTTTCTCGTACTCATACAGATCCGTAATTCCGTATTGAGCAACCGCGGCAGCCGTACCGGAAACTTCTACGGTATCATCGAAAATCTGCGTCAGGTTGGACTTACGTACGCGCTTCTTGCTGCGAGCAGAACGAGCGTCGGCACCCTCTACGCCCTCTACGTACAAGAACTCGATAGTAGAGCCGTCAGTCACCGCAGCCGGAGTCGTACCTGCGTAACCACGAGAGACAGTCAGCGTTTTTGTACCTTCGTTAATCGCCGTAACCTTAACGAGTTCTTCGCCCACTTGCGAGATTGCGCCAACGCGGAAGGGTTCGGTACTCGCAACAACCATCGTAGTGGCTGCGTTAGTTACTGCGCCCGCTACCGTAGTCTCCTGCGCGAACATTGTATCTTCGAACCAGTTATGTTCTACGGCCGCGATTGGGTTCGCAAAACCGAGCATAGAAAGCAGCGGAGTCGTGTGCGGGTTCAGCAGTAGCATTTGATCCGTAACGGACTCGCGTTTACCGATCAGGTCGGCGCCAAAAATTTGTGTCATGTGTGGTATCCCCTTTTAGTTGGTTTATAGGAAATAAAAAAGACGCCCGTTAGGACGTCCGTTACATACCGAGTTCGCGTTTGAGTTTCGTATATTGCATCAGCGCTTGAGGTGTCGGATTTTTCCGAACGATCTCAGCCGCTTCATTAAGGCGCTGTTCCTTCGTCTTATCACCCTTCGGCGCAGGACCTCCGGAAGGACCACCGATTGGGTCCGCTTGTTTCGGTTGAGCCAGCAGCCAAGACTTCGAGGCGACTAGCGCTTTAACCGCATCCTCTACACCGACCACATTGCCGTCAGAATCAACGGACACGCCGGATAGATCCGCTAGGACCAGGGCATCGGGTAAGGCGTCAGGGCGAATATTGAGGTCGCGAGCTACGGCTTTAAACTCGGCGTTGATAAGGCGTGTATTTGCAGATTGGACAGCCTGGTCACGAGCGCGCTCTGCTTCTTCGGCACGTTGTAGCGCCTCTTTAGCTGCCGCCTCCTGCTTTTCTGTCTCGGTAAGTTCCGCTTCTTCTCGCGCTTTCTTGTCTGCCAGGAGCTGCTCAAGCTGCGATTTCATATCGTCATAGTCTGCGAACTTCTTTTGTTCACGGGAAAGACGATCCTTTACAATTTGGTCGAGGTCTTCCTGCGTGAATGTACGAGGTGGTTCGGGATTAGGGTCCGGGTTTGGATTCGGATCGGGATTGCCGCCGCTTCCGCCTTCGCCGCCTTTGTCCTCGCTAAAAAGTGGTGACATTCTAAAAAGATACTTACTCATAATCCTCCCTGTCCGCGTTTACCCGCTGCGTAGCGCATGGTCTCCGTCAATTTAAGGCATGACGTCAGCCTATCGAGCTGTCATTTCGGAGATATCCGTTTATTCGGCTCACTCTATGGGCCGCGAAAGAGGCTCCGAAGTAACCTAACGACCTAAACTTTACGCAAATCCGCTACATCTACGTCGACAATTCCGGTGGACATATGAATCCGGAGACTAAAACGGAGTTGATTCGTGTTCGCCGGGACGGTAAAGGTCGGCGTCCGTAGAATTAACTGGCCGGTCGGTGTGTAATTCAGATCCGGCGCTGCAGATTCGTGGAACATACCGAAATACGTTCCGAGCGAAGTACCCACGCCGCCGGTAACGGATCGGCAGTCTACGCCGAACTCGATAGACTTCGTAACGACCGAGGATGCGTCTATTTCGAGCGCAATCTGCCCGTATACTTTGTCTCCCGCTGCAAATCCGGTAGAGACGTCCTGGTACAGGTACGCATTCCCCGTAGCCGTGCCGCCGCTGATCGTCAGACGTTGGCGCTGACCCATCCGGAGGGACCGATTAACTTTACTCGCTACAACGGTAGCGCTCGAATATGCGGCGCCGATCCAGTTTGCCGCAATATCACCAGTGATAGATGCGTTGGCCGCTGTTCCGCCGGTACCGCTGAACGTGGCATTCTTGAGCATGTTACCGGGATCAATATTGCTATATGCCAGCGTCGTCGGCTGCAGTTTGATGTGCTTACGGAGTTCGTCCGCCAGCAAACGGCCCATACGAGAGGCACCGCCCGGTGCCGGATGCGTACCGTCTACCGTCATGCCTGTTACGGGACCGAGCGAAGCCGGATCGAGATACGCAGAACCGCCGTCTACGAGAATAATGTTCGGACTTACTCTCGCATAGTCCTTAATGAGGCGGTTCAGTTCGAAGTACATTGCGTTCTGCGTGTCCGTAGTCCAGGAGTTAGACGCCGGAAGGGTCAACGCGATAACGGTAACGCCCGCGTTCGTCAGAGCGTCGTAAATCGCTCGGATATTCGCAAAGGTTCCGGCTGCCGTGGTATTCTTCGTAGCCTGCTGCGAGATATCATTCACGCCCGCAAGTACGAAGCAATAGGACGGCTTGTCTACGTTGATAACGTCACCGACACGTTTGAGGATCTCGTCCGAACGCTGTCCGGAAACGCCGTAGTTACCGGTGAACTCGAAAGCCTGACCGAGATACGCGTTAGCCCATACGAAATAGCCGCGATCAGAAAAATGAGTCGCGACGTTATTTTGGAACGTTATGGAGTCTCCGAGGATTTTAGCGGTGGAGACCGGAGGTGCGGCCAGCTTCGCCATGTTCTGCGCTTTACGAGCGGACCGTCTTGCGGATACGTCACGCATTACAGGTTACCTCCCTCGGGTACGCGAACATATCCGCGATACGGAGAAGTGGCCGTAATTTTGATTCGGTCAAATGGGTCCAGCCTTTCGTCGAAAAAGTCGCCGGGCGCGATGGTGACGGAGAATGATTTGCCGACCGTGACCGTTACATTACTTGAACCATCATTGTAAAGAACCAAGTACGAAGCGCGTTCAGGTAGGTTTACTGATTTGTCAGCGGTTCCGCTGATGGGATAGCGTGCGATGGGATCTCTCATGGGTTAGCCTCCTTGGGGGTTTCGAATCGGGGAAATTGTGTGTCGACACCGAGGATGAAATATTTCACGTGTAGGAAGATCGCCGATATACGGATAGTCGCCGGGCGCATCCGCTACCAGTTTTACGATCCGTCCTTCCCAGTTCCGGCACATATCTTTCGCGCCATGACTGGAAATTATTCCGTAATACACCTCCCGTTCCAGAGCGTCGTTAATCGTTGCCTGCCGCGCGGTCTCCGCCATTTTCGTTTGTACGAGCATTTCGACGTAGACTTCCGGCTTCCACCGGCGGCCTGCAGCGTCAACGATTCCGGTATCTAAAGCGACACCTGCAGTACGACGTAATCGGGCGAGTACGTCCTGCGCAATTGATCCGCTAGTATTTACGCCTTGAGAAAAGTTGCTGCGTAACGACTCCGCGAGTGTCTGCTGAATAACGAGCTTCATACGGCGATCCATATTGTTCGTAACCTGCAGCACGTCGGCGTTTGTCTGCTGAATCATTAAGGCCAGCATTTCCCGATTGGGCTTATTGAGTTTCGCCTTGTCCGCAGCTTCGAGCAGGGACCGCGCTTCCTTTAGGTCGAACATGGATTTAGCTACGCCGTCCTTCGCTGCCTTCGTCAGGTTATCGCGGACCCATATGTCGGACTCTTTGCGGAGTTCCTTTAAGACGCGGTCGGACTCTTGCTGCGCTGCCTTCGCATCTGCTGCGGTAACCTTGCCGCGCCCGAATAAACGGGACACGGCGCTACCGAGCGAGCTTTTAGCGGACTTGAATAAACCGACGATCTTATTGATCGGATTCATCTACGGGGTCCTCCTCGTTAAAGATCGAAGCGTCTACCGTACCGAGCGTCCGGTCATCGTCCTCCGTGATCCGGCGGAGCATTTCCGCAGCCTGGGCGTCAGACAGTCCGTCCATTTCCTTAATAGCGTCCATGACGGATTGCGTAGCTTTACCGCCGGTCCGGATTTGTGCTACTTCTGCAGCTTCCTTATCGTCACGCGGCAGACCATCGCGCCATTCGATCTTAGGGTAGACCGCCTCGTAAGGTTCGAAGCCTTCAACGCCCTGATTGGCGAACAGTTCGAGTTCCTGCGCCTTATAGAGAGCGTCACGAAGCGCCCGGTCTACGTGAGTACGAATACGCTTGACCTTGGATAGGATCGGCATAAAGCGCGCCTTGATCGCACCCACGTCCGTATGAGACGTACCGGTACCGCCCTTATCCGAGGCTAATGTCGTACCGAACAGCCATTGTGGAGTTTCGGACATTTGGTAAACGATACCGAGCAGTAGATCGAGCTCTCTAAAAGCAGATTCGAGCTGACCTTCCCACACCATATAGCCCGGCGTGACGTCATTACTTTCCAGCGGAATGTATTTGCCGCCCCAGCGCGCCGTATCTCCGTCGTCAATATCCGGACCGTAGGCGGTCGGATCGGCGTGTTTCCATAGGATGTAGTCGATCTGTACCAGGCGCTCGTTAATCGCGCTCAATACAGACTCTACTTTTTCGATACCGCTGATTCCGGACCAGTGCTCGTCCGTCGTTTTGTACGGGATGTGGTCGATAAGAAGACGGCTTGTTCCGGTCGGTACGATATCTTGATGGCGGCCGGTAGCAACCTGTTCGCCAATCTTGTACGTAGAGATCGGGACGTCATACGAAGTGTCCACGCCGGAATTAAAGAGCTCGTAACGTTCGTAGATGATGTAGCCGGGGATATGGCGTTCTACGTTGAGGTACGGTTTGTCCGTATACTGCAGGCCGCGAGTAAATAAGCTCGTAATCATATCCGTACGTTCGATTTCCCACTCTACCCACGCGATATTGATCGCTTTAAAGCGCTTCTTTGATCCGCGGGACAGTTCCGGAAATACAATAGAGGGGTCAACCGGCTCGATGATCGGCTCTAAGTCTTGCGGTGGCGGTGTAAGCCCCAGCTCTAGCGTTTCAGATATGTCAGCCCGCGGCGCATAGTACGTCTTGATAAACGAGTCTCCTCGAATACCGGCACCGACTACGGCCTCGTGGATCAATTGCGTTAGGTCGTTTTCCTCTGCGATAGAGTCGACGCGCTCCTGAACGACCGATCCGTGGTCCTTTCCGCTGGAATAGGACGGTGCCTCTCCGACCATTAGGTCCGCAGGCTTCGTCAGTAGTAAATCCATCAGGTTAACCGCAATAAACAGCGTCTTAAGCTGGCTCGCGTGAGGGCTATCTTTTAGCAAAGAAGACGCCCGGTCGTAAATCTCGGCGTGACGGCCTTCGAAAATAGTCCGGCCGCGTTCGTACTTAGCCAGACGAGGGATCTCTACGTCAGGAGGATACGCCGCCCCAGGATAAAACAGCTTTTTCTCCTTAATGTTGTAAAATTCCGTCATGTATTCCGCTCCTTCGTTATCTGATCCGACCCGAGGGTCGTTCACCTGCTAACCTCTCCGCCTTGACGAGCGGCCTTGCGTAATAAGAGGAGCGTCATCTATGTATTTATTTGACCGTGATATTAGCGTCGTAGAGCTCGTTTTGTCTTAGAACGACAAATAGCCCCCGTCCGCAGGTAAAGCGCCTAGTTGCAGGCGAAATACAAGCGAAACGAGGGCGTTATCCTTCTTAGAAACCGGCGGGCTTGTTCCGGATCTTCTTCCGACCAGATTTCGAAATACTATTCGCCATTTCGAGGGCGTCCGGACCGTCATCGTGTGTAGCGTTCGGGAACATTTCGAATTGTTCGAGTAATAGGGCGTGCTTCTTCGTAAACTGAATGGCTCCGGCCTCGATATCCGGAAGCATCGCCTCGATACGCAGCTCCTTACGGGACTTCTGCTTAATCTCGCGAATACGCGTTGACGTTGGGAACCCGGCTGCCCGGAGCGCCTCCTTCAACATATCCGCAAAGAACTCCTGCGCTGCCTGCGTCTCTACCGCGACCCCGTCCGGCTGATACCGTAATACGTAGTCTACGATCTTCGTAATGAAGGCGTCCGGCTTGATACGTTCGAGGAACATATCGAGTACGAACTTTGTGCCGGTCTTTTTATGTCGGGCGAGGACGGCAATTGCGGAGTAGTCGCCGCGCTGCTTACCCATGGCGAAGTCAATACCGAAGAATATTTCGAAATCACCGGACGGTCGCGGATAACTTCCGAGTAGGTCGGCGTATTTCCCACCGTCCCAATACGTGAATTTCTCCGGATTGAAGATCATAGATTCCTCGTCAATCGGATTGTTCATATACTCGGTATTGAACGCCTTGCTACCGTTATCCCACTTCCAGGTCATCAACTTCCATATCGGCTGCGCTTCCGGCCACAATACAACAGCGCCGCGGTCCATTTCTTCGCGATTATCTTCGTAAAATGCCTTAGCGTCGGCGGCTCGATGATCCCGTTCCCGATCCGTATAGATTTGGCGGCATTCCTCCCATAAATCCATACGCTCCGGCCATTCGATAATAGCTCGATATACCTTCGAGCGGAAATCGGCGCGCTTATATAAGACTTCGATTAACAGCGCCTCATGGTGGACGGTAGTTCCCATATATACGAGCGCCGTACGTTTACCTTTCGGGTCGCCCAGCGGCATGACGGATTGACTGAACCAACTACGCATCTTCTCACGTTGTTCCGGAGTCGCTGCGTTAGTCTTTACGTCTTCCAGATCGTCACATACGAGTAAATCCGGTCGTACACCGTTCCAGTTACGACCACGAAGCGCCTGACCGGTTGATGCCGCCTGCAGCAGTGCAAGCATTTTTGGCGCACCCGATTCCGTAGGTTCCCAGGCGATAAACTCCGAGCTGTTATCCCGAATATTTTCGTGAGGCTTTTGAGAAAGTAACGGACCGAAGTCCCGACGCAGCTTTTCGTTATACTTTAATTGATTACTGATCCAATCGAGGTTGGCGCTGGCGACCGTCGGCGTCTCCGAAATGATAATTCCGTACTTACGTTTACGGTAGCAGACTTCCCGCAGAGGAAACGCCTTTGATAAATACGTTGATTTAGCGTGTGAACGGGGCGCCGCCACCGCTACCTTAGCGTTTACCTCTACGTTACTGACATCGTCCATAATCTCGGCGATTTCACGGTGAAAGAACGGCGCTTCCGATAGGTCTTGGATATCGAAGCCGTCCCAGTTACCCGGATTTCCCGGATTACGTGCCTCGCTGAAATATTCGAAAGCGAACGCGATAAGATCCTCTTCACATTCGCTAATCCGTTCCAACCGGTCCAGCTCGTCCATAGCTGCAGCGATCTCCGCCAAGTCATCCGGGTCCAGTTCGGACATATCGGCGTCCTGCAGGCTATCCGCAAGGTCCGCAAGGTCCGCGACCACTTCGTCACGGGCAGACCGGTCGATCCATTTATCCGTAATCCATGCCATAGCAGAAATTCCTCCTTTAGGGTTCCGCTATGTATCCTTTGAATTAGGCCATTTGGTAACGCCGGAGTATAAAGAGACCGAGAAGCAGCTACGGACTTATTTCGAAGCAAAAAAAAAGGACGCAACTCCGTTAGAGTGCGCCCAAATGTCGTATGTATTTTCGTATGCTTTAACGGAACAGTTCGAGAATGCTTGCGTAAAGTAGGGAATACGATATATGATAGTACTATGCGTTCGGGGAAAGTTTTGCGTATCGTAGTATCTTTCGGTGAATTTACGTACATAACGAGGAAAAGACGTACCCCTCTCGTACAGGGTTACGTCTTGAAATCCGCGCCACTACGGGCTTTTAATACGGTATGCCGAGGACGGGGGTCGAACCCGTACGGTAGTCACCTACCGCAGGATTTTAAGTCCTGTGCGTCTGCCAATTCCGCCACCCCGGCAAGTTAAGGTCAAGTGAGCTGTGTTACTCAGGTGTATGAATACTTATCATTAATTGCTATGTAGTATATCATCTCATGATATGAACCTGCGCGTTTCAGTCACCAACATATAATATAATAATTTTGAAATTCTGTAAAGCATAAATTTTTAGAACCTTTTTCTTCTCCATTTTGCGTCTTTCGGATACTCTTTTACAGCCGCCAAATGAACGGCTATTTTGCTAACAAAATGATTCAGCGCCTCCTACAATGGTTTATTTCGATAACATAGCTTTCTTTATTCTTATCCGCTCATTAAAGCTGTACAGTTTCCCTTTTAATTCCGTTCACTACCCATAGACGATACAGAAAGGATGAATGACAATGAACAATCCAGATGAATATAAAGATTCCCATAAAGAACGCGGCGCAGGTGTGGATCCTGTTCCCGAGCCCGATCCAAATAACGACCGTTCCGCTCAGGACCTGCTGGAAGAAGCAGTCGGCGAAGCGGTAAACAAGGTACGTGAAGACTTTACGGATAAAGATGATGAAACAGACAAAGACAAGCCTTCCCGCATTTAGGATTCAGGCAGGGTCGTCTCTCACTTCATTATCTAAACTCCCACTATAATGACAGCAGCTTATCGATGAGGTACCATGTATCCTGTTTATTTTCCAGGAGATAGGTTCTGGAAAAAGGCCGCTGATTCAAGGAGGTGGCCCCATATGAAATTTCTGTTGATTATCGTTGTTATTGTACTGCTGGTTATACTTTTCAAGAGACGCGGCAGGCGTTAATCGGTTAACCTTTTGATGCATAATAAAAAGGACCGTCCATCATGTCAGCAATTGACGATGGACAGTCCTTTTTTAGTATGGGCCCAGAGGGACTCGAACCCCCGACCAACCGGTTATGAGCCGGTAGCTCTAACCAACTGAGCTATAGGCCCTTGTGACCAAAAAGAGCGTTCTCTTCTGGTGCATCAAGTAAACAGCGACTTAATTAATATACCGCATCTCATTTATCGCTGTCAATATTTTTTCACAACCGCTGACAGATATGTATAAGACCTGGTGAAGCTGCAAGCAAGCGTTCACCAGGCGTTAGTAGACAATTTCAGCTTACTTCAGCTTATTTACTTGCCAAATGCAGCCGGGTCTTCTCTCCAGGAATGCAGCAGAGCGAGATCGTCCGGCTGTATTTTGCCCATCTCTACAGCTTTATCGATCAGTGCCGTATAGTTGGACAGCGTCTGCAGCGGCAGATTGGCAGCGGCAAAAGCCTGAACGGCTTTATCCAGCTGATAGCTGAAAATCGCCAGTACGGCCAGCGGATCGGCACCTGCTTCACGTACCGCTTCAGCCGCTTTGATCGAGCTGCCTCCAGTGGAGATCAGATCTTCGATTACAATCACTTTCTGGCCTTCCTTGATCAGTCCTTCGATCTGGTTCTGCTTGCCATGTCCTTTGGCTTTGTCGCGAATATAGGCCATCGGCAAATCCAGCTTCTGGGCCACCCAGGCAGCATGTGGAATCCCGGCTGTCGCTGTACCGGCGATTACTTCCGTATCCGGGTACTGCTCGCGAATGATCATGGCAAATGCATCTGCAATCTGATCGCGGATGTATGGATAGGACATAGTCAGCCGGTTATCGCAGTAGATCGGCGACTTGATACCGGACGTCCAGGTAAAAGGCTCCTGCGGACGAAGCGCTACCGCTTCAATCTGCAGCAAGGCTGCGGCAATATGAGCCGGAATCTCTTCAATCGTTAACATGGACACTCATCTCCTCTATGATTTGTTCTGCAGATTGTCTTGGGTCTTTGGCGCCGGTAATCGGGCGGCCTACGACCAGGTAGTCATTGCCTGCTGCCATCGCTTGTCCCGGTGTCATAATCCGGCTCTGATCGCCTGCATCGCTGCCTGCCGGCCGTACTCCCGGTGTGACTGTAATAAAGGAATGCCCGCACATCTGCTTGATCGCAGGACCTTCCAGCGGTGAGGATACTACTCCGTCCAGTCCGCTTTCCCGGGCCATCTGGGCATAACGTACGACGGTGTCTTCCACTTTGCCGGGAATGCCGATATCCTGATTCATGGTTTCCTGCGACGTGCTGGTCAGCTGTGTTACGGCGATCAACAGCGGACGCTGCAGGCTGGAATCTTCCTGCAGTGCTTGCTCCATACCGGCTGCAGCCGCTGCCATCATCTGGCGTCCACCGGCAGCATGCACATTGAACATGTCGACACCCAGACGGGTGATGCTATGTGCACCGCCTTTGACAGTGTTGGGAATATCGTGCATTTTCAGATCGAGAAAGACGGAATAGCCTCTCGATTTCAGCTCACGGATAAAGTCCGGACCTGCCGTGTAGAACAGCTGCATGCCTACTTTCATATAACAGGGGATGCCTTCAAGCTGCGTAATCAGCTGACCCGCTTCTGCTGCGTTCGGATAATCCAGTGCAATGATCAGCCGCCGGGCAGCGCTATGTAGAGCCTGGTTCATTGTTCCACTCCCTTTTTCCTGTTACTTTTACATCCTACTTGTGTAACTATACCTCTGTTCTCTGCTTATATGCACATATGCGCACACAAATGACGGCGGACACGTGAATGGTCCGCCGCACAAGTGGCTCATCATCATTTAGCTCAGGATTGTCTCCTGGTCTTCCAGCTGGCCGACAACGGCCTGGATATCCAGACTCTCTTTGCTTTGCTGCTTCTCCTTGCTCAAAGAAGGCATTGCATAAGACGAGAAGTTGATCGTATCCAGCATGGTCAGCAGCGCTTCAACGGTATCCAGAGACGTCATACATACGACGCCATTCTCTACCGCTTCACGGCGGATACGGAATCCGTCACGCTCCGGTGTTTTGCCTTTGGTCAATGTGTTGACCACGAAGTTCGCCTGTCCGCTGCGAATCAGATCCAGGATGTTCGGCGTACCTTCGGACAGCTTGTTGACAACGGTTACCGGGATATTGGCTGCTTTTAGTGCATCGGCTGTACCGCCGGTGGCAATGATTTTGTAACCGAGACGGTAGAAGCCTTTGAGCAGGCGAACCGCTTCATCTTTGTCTTTGTCCGCTACGGTAGCGATCAGGGCGCCAGTGGATGGTATTTTCATACCAGCACCGATCAGTCCTTTGTACAGTGCTTTGGCATAGAGCAGATCGCGTCCCATCACTTCACCTGTAGATTTCATCTCCGGTCCGAGTGTCGGTTCGACGCGGCGCAGCTTGGCAAAGGAGAATACCGGCACTTTGACAGAGACATGGTCGCTCTCCGGCCACATGCCTTCCTCATATCCGAGATCCGCCAGCTTGCGTCCCAGAATCGCTTGCGTCGCTACATTGGCCATCGGGATATTGGTGACTTTGCTCAGGAATGGTACGGTACGGGAGGAGCGCGGGTTCACTTCAATCACGTACACTTCATTCTGGTAAATAACGAATTGGATGTTAAGCAGGCCGATCGTTTTCAGTTCCTTGGCAATGCGAATCGTGATGTTGACGATCTTTTCCTTGAGCTCTGCAGACAGATGCTGCGGCGGGTAGACTGCGATGGAGTCACCGGAGTGAACGCCTGCACGTTCCACATGTTCCATAATACCCGGTACCACAACGGTATCGCCGTCACAGATGGCATCCACTTCAACTTCCTTGCCGAGCATATAACGGTCGATCAGTACCGGGTGCTCCGGATTGACCTTGACGGCTTCCACCATGTAGCGCAGCAGTTCTTCGTCAGAGTATACAATCTCCATGGCACGTCCGCCGAGTACGTAGGATGGGCGTACCAGTACCGGATAACCGAGCTTCTGCGCGGTTTCTACCGCTTCATCCACAGACAGCACGGTGCTGCCCTGCGGCTGGGCGATATTGAGGCGGGACAGCAGTGCTTCGAACTTTTTGCGGTCTTCCGCTTCATCGATACTTTCCAGGCTCGTTCCGAGAATTTTGACGCCTGCTTTTTGCAATGGTGCAGCCAGATTGATCGCTGTCTGTCCACCAAACTGTACGATTACGCCTACCGGCTGTTCCTGCTCAATGACATTCATGACATCCTCGAAGAAAAGAGGCTCGAAGTACAGTCTGTCCGATGTGTTAAAGTCAGTCGATACAGTCTCAGGGTTGTTATTGATAATGACCGCTTCATAACCGGCTTCCTGGATTGCCCATACCGCATGAACGGTAGAGTAATCGAACTCAATCCCCTGTCCGATACGGATCGGTCCCGAACCGAGTACAACGATTTTCTCCTTGGTAGCCGGAGTCACTTCATTCTCGGTCTCGAATGTGGAATAGTAGTATGGCGTTGTCGCTTCGAACTCGGCAGCGCAGGTGTCTACCATTTTGAAGACAGGCATCATGCCGTTTTCTTTACGATAGGCACGGATGGCATGTTCATTGTTAAATTTGTCATCCGGTTTGTTCTGGCTGCGCAGTTCGGCGATTGAGCGGTCGGTGAATCCAAGCCGCTTCGCTGTATACAGCGTCTCATCGGTCAGTTCGTCTTCCATCGTAATGACAGATTCATAAGCGACGATACGCTCAATCTTGTCGAGGAACCACCAGTCGATATTGGTCAGCTCCTGAATTTGATCGAGGCTGTATCCGCGGCGGAATGCTTCGGCGACAAGGAACAGACGCTCATCATCCGCCTTGGTCAGGCGCTCATCCAGCTTGCTGTCTTCGAGGTCGGCAGCATCTTTGAGATGCAGACGGTGAACACCGATTTCCAGCGAGCGGACCGCTTTGTGAATCGCTTCTTCAAATGTACGGCCAATCGCCATTACTTCGCCGGTTGCTTTCATCTGGGTACCCAGCTTGCGGTTGGCACCGGTGAATTTGTCAAATGGCCAGCGTGGAATTTTGGCTACGATATAATCCAGTGTCGGCTCAAAGCAAGCATACGTCTGGCCGGTAACCGGGTTCATGAGCTCGTCCAGTGTATATCCAAGCGCAATCTTGGCAGCCATTTTGGCGATCGGGTAGCCTGTTGCTTTGGAAGCGAGCGCCGATGAGCGGCTGACACGCGGGTTCACTTCGATGACATAGTATTGGTAGCTCTGCGGATCCAGTGCGAACTGTACGTTACATCCGCCTTCGATATTCAGGGCACGAATGATTTTCAGGGATGCGGAGCGCAGCATCTGGTACTCGCGGTCAGACAGCGTCTGGCTCGGTGCTACGACGATACTGTCACCGGTATGAACGCCTACCGGGTCAAAGTTCTCCATATTACATACAACGATACAGTTATCGTTGGCGTCACGCATTACTTCGTACTCGACTTCTTTCATGCCGGCGATACTTTTCTCTACGAGACATTGTCCGATCGGGCTGTAGCGCAGTCCTGCCGCTACCGTCTCGCGCAGTTCTTCTTCGTCAACGCAGATTCCGCCGCCTGTACCGCCCAGCGTGTAGGCCGGACGAACGATGATGGGATAGCCGATCTCATTGGCAAACACGATCGATTCTTCCAGTGTGGTTACAATCGTGCTGTCCGGAACCGGCTGCTCCAGTTCGCGCATCAGGTCACGGAACAGGTCGCGGTCTTCCGCTTTTTCAATCGAGTTCAGCTGGGTGCCGAGCAGTTTGACATTTTCGCTCTCCAGTACACCGGCGCGTGCCAGCTCTACCGCCATATTCAGACCGGTCTGGCCGCCGAGTGTCGGCAGCAGTCCATCCGGACGTTCCTGGCGGATAATCTGTGTTACAAATTCCAGTGTGATCGGCTCGATGTATACTTTGTCCGCCATATTCGTATCAGTCATAATAGTGGCCGGGTTGCTGTTGATCAGCACCACCTCCACGCCTTCTTCTTTCAGGGCCTGGCAGGCCTGTGTGCCTGCGTAGTCAAACTCGGCTGCCTGACCAATAACGATTGGCCCGGAACCTATAACGAGTATTTTTTTGAGATCTTTGTTTATCGGCATACTTAGCGAGCTCCTTTCACAGCGGCCATCATCTCAGCCTGACGTGTTTTCTTGGGGTTTTGCTGCTTATGTTCACGGATCATTTCCAGGAACTGATCGAACAGATAACTGTTATCAAATGGACCAGGCGCTGCTTCCGGATGGTACTGTACCGAGAATGCCGGGTATTTGCTGTGCTTCAAACCTTCAATCGTCTTATCGTTATTGTTGATATGGGTCACTTCCAGGTCGGTGCCATTGATGGACTCTTCCTTCACTGTATAACCATGATTCTGGGAAGTGATATAGCAGCGGCCTGTGCTCAGATCCTTGACCGGATGGTTACCACCGCGGTGTCCGAATTTGAGCTTCTCGGTGTCGGCGCCGCAGGCAAGTGCGAACAGCTGATGTCCTAGACAGATCCCGAAGATCGGGTACTCACCGAGCAGTTCGGCAATCACGCCGGCTGCATGCATCACATCTTTGGGGTCTCCAGGGCCGTTGGACAGCTGAATACCGTCGGGATGCAGGCGGCGAATCTGTTCTGCCGTCGTATCCTGAGGAACCACCACCACGTCGCAGCCGCGCTGTGTCAGTTCACGCATAATGCCGCTCTTGGCGCCGTAATCGATCAGTACGATCCGTTCCTTGGCACCGGGACTGCTGTAAATATGACGGGTCGAAGTCTGGCTGACCTGGTCAATCGACGAGCTGGTCGCCTGCAGACGCTCCATCAGTTCTTCCGTAGACAGTGCAGCTGTCGTCAGAATGCCCCGCAGGGTACCCTGATGACGAATGCGACGGGTCAGCATCCGTGTATCGATATCGCTAATGCCGATGATGCCGTATTCCCGCAGCAGTTCATCAATCGTATATTGGGCGCGCCAGTTGCTGGGAACAGGCTCATGCCGGCGGACGACAAATCCATTAATATACGGGCGGACCGATTCAAAGTCATCGCGGTTAATTCCGTAATTCCCGATTAGCGGATATGTCATCGTAACGATCTGTCCGCAATAGGATGGGTCGGACAGCACTTCCTGGTAACCGGTAATCCCGGTGTTGAATACAACCTCACCTGTCGTTTCACCTTCCGCTCCGAAACTCTGGCCGGTAAATAAGGTTCCGTCTTCCAATAACAATTTTGCCTGCATTCCGATTCACTCCTCTGTCTATCCTGAAAGTTATTTGGGACGGGTATGAAGCTCATACACCGTGTTCTTTATGCTCTATGAATAATTATATCACATTATAGTATATTTATGCACTAGGAGTTGTAACTTCCTGTGACCACACGACTTGACCGTCTACGATCGTCATGATCGGCCAGCCTTGCAGCTCCCATCCAGTAAATGGTGTATTCTTTCCTTTGGAAGCAAATGTCGACGGATCAACCGTGCGTTGTTCTTCCAGATCAATCAATGTCAGATCAGCAGGCGCGTTCTCTTCCAGTCGTCCGCTTTCCAGCCGGAATACTCTTGCCGGATCAGCCGTCATGCGCTGTACGAGCATTTCCAGAGACCAGCGTCCGGTCTTGACGAACTTCGTATACAGCAGCGGGAAAGCCGTCTCGAATCCGGTAATTCCGAAAGGTGCCAGCTCCATGCCTTTGGCTTTTTCCTCGGCACTGTGCGGTGCGTGGTCGGTAACGATCATATCGAGCGTACCGTCTTCCAGTGCGGCGATGCAGGCTTCTACATCACGCGGCGAGCGCAACGGCGGGTTCATTTTCCAGTTGGCATCCAGACCCGGGATATCTTCATTCGACAGAATCAGGTGATGCGGGCATACCTCGGCAGTAACGTTGATGCCGATCGATTTGGCCATACGGATCAACCGGATGGACTGTTCGGTGCTGACATGGCACACATGGTAATGAACACCGGTAGCTTCCGCCAGCAGAATATCGCGACCGACATGGATTGCTTCCGACTCGTTCGGGATGCCTTTGAGACCGTGCTTGCGGGCAAATTCGCCTTCGGCTACAGGAGCGCCGACAACCAGTGAATCATCCTCGCAGTGCGCAATTACGGGCATGTCGAGTGAGGCCGCCAGCTTCATGGCGTCCTTCATCATCTGTGCATTTTGTACACCGACACCATCGTCGGTAAATCCGATCGCTCCAGCCTGCTTGAGTGCAGCAAAATCGGTCAGCTCGCGGCCAAGCTCATTATACGTAATCGCTGCATACGGCAGCACTTTGACACCGTTCGCTTGTGCGGCTTTGTCCAGCACCAGCTGTACCACTTCCGGCTTGTCGGTCACCGGCTTGGTATTTGGCATGCAGGCGATTGTCGTGAATCCGCCTTTAGCTGCAGCCTGTGTTCCTGTAGCTATTGTTTCTTTATGTTCAAAGCCCGGTTCGCGCAGATGCACATGCATATCGATCAGCCCGGGAGTGAGCAGCTTGCCGGAAGCATCAATTTCTGTGATCTCAGAGCTGCCACCGTGGGAAGCTTTGATTTCATCGACAGAAGTGGTTCCGGAGAAAATATGTTTGATACGACCGGATTCTACCCATACATGAGTATTCTCGAGCTGTCCCTGTCCGTTCAGTACGCTTGCATTGGTTATGAAAAGTGTCATGATTACCCTCCGAAATGGGCTTCAGCTATCCATCATTTCCGGATAGATCCGCCGGTTTATTTTCGGTATCCGCTCTGTCGGTCCTATTCTCCTACAGACGCGGATACCTGATATGAATTCAGTCATTCCGTACTGTATGATTTAGTTACGCAGAGCTCGTTCGATGACAGACATACGTACCGGTACGCCATTTTGCATCTGGGTAAAGATTTTGGATTGGGCACTTTCGACCAGTGCATCGTCAATTTCGACGTTGCGGTTCACTGGAGCCGGATGCATAATGATTGCATGTTTTTTCATTTTGGCTGCCCGTTCTTCAGTCAGTCCGTATTGAAGTCGGTAATCTTCAGCCGACTTGAGCATGCCTGTTGCATGGCGCTCCAGCTGCACCCGCAGCATCATGACCACATCCGCCTGCAGCGCTTCTTCCATACCAATATAGTGGGCATCCGGCAGGTCGTCAGCTTTCATATTATCGGGTGCACAGAAGCTTACTTTGGCGCCCAGCGCATTCAATGCCCAGTAGTTCGAGCGGGCGACCCGGCTGTGCAGAATATCGCCGACGATCGCTACATGCAACCCTTTGACCGAACCGAAGTGGCTGCGCATTGTATACAGATCAAGTAAAGCCTGTGTCGGGTGTTCGTTGTTACCATCCCCCGCGTTAATGAGCGGCACGCCTACTTTGGCAGCCAGCTCCTGGAGTACACCGGCAGGTTTGAGGCGGATAATGCCCGCGTCGATGCCCATGCTCTCCAGTGTACGTACCGTATCATAGATCGACTCACCCTTTTCCACACTGGAAGCGGCGGCCGTAAAGTTCAGTACTTCCGCACCCAGACGCTTCTCGGCCATTTCAAAAGAGAAGCGGGTACGCGTGCTGTTCTCAAAAAACATATTCGCGACAAATTTGGATTGGAGTACAGATACCTGTTTTTCCGTATGAGCGTCCCAGTAAGCCGCCCGGTCCAGAATCGATGTCAGTTCGTGTGCACTCATGCCCTTGAGACCGAGAAGACTGCGCTGATGCAATGTAGGTGCTGCCATGATCATACAGTCACCTCCCGATGCTGCATAATGTTGACCTGATCGCTGCCATCCACTTCGCTCAAGCGTACTTCAATTTCTTCCAGCTTGGAGGTAGGTACATTTTTACCGATATAATCCGGACGGATCGGCAGTTCCCGGTGTCCGCGATCGGCGAGTACCGCCAGCTGAATCTGCTTTGGTCTGCCGCAGTCCATCAGGGCATCCATCGCTGCGCGGATCGTTCTGCCGGTGTAGAGTACGTCATCGAACAGAATAACTTTCTTGTCGCTGATGCTCAGATTTTCCGGTGTCAGCATCATCTGTTCTGTCAGTCCGGCCTGCTCTTCCTTGCGGTCGTCCCGGTAGCCTGTAATATCAAGCTCGCCATAAGGAACAGGCGTACCTTCGATCTCCTCAATGCGTTCTGCCATCCGTCTTGCCAAATAGACACCGCGTGTGCGGATACCTACGATAATACAATCTTCAATCCCTTTATTTTTCTCAAGAATCTCGTGTGCAATACGGGTAAGAGCACGGCGGATTGCCGTCTCGTCCATGATAATGTGCGTATCCATCGTCATGATTTATAGCCTCCTCAGGTTTGTGGTTCGTACACCTAAGGCCCCGTGGTTAACATGCTGGCTGCAGATGATGTACCCGAGTCTACCTGTAGCCGTCTGGATGCAGGGTATAAAAAAGACTCCCTGCCCCAAAACGGCAAGGAGTCTCGAGTCATCGACCGCAGTCATGACTGTCATACTCAGACGCACTGCAACCTCACCGCTCCATCAGAGGGTGTACTTACAGTGAACATCATTCACGTTACCTTGCCAGTCTCACGGGACTGAATTAAAGGTGCTTATTCATCTGCATTGAATTATGACAGAAAGAATGAGGCATGTCAACCTCCATATTTATCATCGCAAGTCAGATATGTATAGTATGCATTTTTTATGCATATTTATCTGAGCAATGAATAGTTGTCCCTCTGCTTCTCATTTACCGGTGAAGTCGTATTGTCAGTAAAAATAAAAGCCTGCCACCCTGAACGGAATGACAGACTTTTGAGATATTGTATTAGAGCATCCAATTCATCCTATTTCCTGATAAAGGACGGGATTAGCGATTGCGCAGAGCATGCAATTCCTGTTCCATATCTTCCGGAATAGGTGCTTCAAACTCCATATATTCTCCCGTAGTCGGATGCTCAAAGCCAAGAATAGCGGCATGAAGTGCCTGACCTTGGACAAAGGAAGCTTTGGCACGGACACGTCCATACATCGGATCACCCACCAATGGATGCTCGATAAACTTCATATGCACACGGATCTGGTGTGTACGGCCGGTCTCCAGACGAAGCTCGGCTACAGTGAAATCGCCAAACCGCTCGGTAACCGCAAAATGGGTAACCGCACGCTTGCCGTTTTTCTCTGTCACCGTGAACATCTTGCGGTTCTGGGAAGCGCGTCCGATCGGTGCATCAATCGTTCCGTGATCATGCTCGATATTGCCATGTACGAGCGCAATATATTTGCGTGTTACGGTATGGTTCTTGAGCTGTGCAGACAGGGACGCATGGGCCTTGTCATTTTTGGCAGCCATCAGCAGGCCGCTCGTGTCCTTGTCGATTCGATGTACAATCCCCGGACGCAGTTCACCATTAATGCCGGACAAGTCCGTGCAATGGTACATCAGTGCATTAACGAGCGTACCGGAGGAATGACCGGCTGCCGGGTGAACGACCATACCGCGCGCCTTGTTCACGACGATTACATCAGCATCCTCGTATACAATGTTGAGTGGAATATTTTCCGGCTCGATCTCTACAGCCGACAGATCAGGTACACGTACGACGACCTGCTCGCCTTCCGCCAGTTTGCGGTTGGCTTTGACCGGCTGGTCGTTAATGGTGACATGGCCGCCGGTAATCCACTGCTGTACCTGGGAACGGGAAATGCCTTCCGGCAGACGGTCGGCAATATATTTATCCACACGTGCTTTGGCTTCGTCTGCAGTCACGGTCCATTCCAGCAGCTCTGTTCCTGCTTCCTCGCCGTCTTCCAGTATATCGTCCATCTCTGCGGTTACTTCCAATGTATCCATCTCTTCTACAGATTCCAGGCTCTCAGCCTGATTATGATTCTCTTGCTTACTCACTTATACATTCTCCTCTTCCTGCTTAGCAGGCTGTTTCTTCTCGCGGATCATATCCAGCAGCGCGTCCAGAATAATGAGCGCCACGCCGACAACAATACAGGAATCCGCCACATTAAAAATCGGGAAGGTGTAGCTGCCAAAGTTAAATTGAAAGAAATCGACGACTTCACCCATCCGTGCACGATCTATAAAGTTGCCAATCGCTCCGCCCAGCACAAGTGACAGTGCCAGAGGCAGCAGCTTATCCGGCCGTGATTTGACTTTTTGGATATACCATATAATCGCAGCCACTACAATAATCGTAATCACGATAAAAAACCAGCGCTGATTCTGCAAAATGCCAAACGCTGCACCCTGATTGCGATGTGACGTAATCAGGAAAAAGTCACCGATTACCGGAATTTGCTCTCTGAGTTCCATACGTGTTGCCACAAAGTATTTGCTGATCTGGTCGATAATAATAGCCACGAGCGCAATTACATAATAGATCACGTTCATCCTCCACCCTGTTTGTTCAATCCTGTGCCGGCGGCAGCGGATATTAATTGTCATTTTGTCCGTTTGCATCGTGAACACAGCTTTTCCTATTGTAGCATAGGCGGAAATGATGCGTCTATTGGTCTGGTCAGGCAGCATGGCTGTGTACCATTTAATTCCTCTCCAAATATCTTCCGGTTATCGATGCCTGATTGTCTCTTAACGTCTGGGGTGATCCTTCTGCAATAATTTTGCCCCCTTTTGCTCCCGCTTCTGGACCCAGCTCAATGATCCAATCACATGAATTTAATACTTCGGAGTTATGCTCGATAACGATAACCGAATTTCCATCTTTGACCAGTTCATCCAGCAGTTTGATCAATTGTGCTGTATCGTAAAGACTCAACCCGGTAGTCGGCTCATCCATGACATACAGAATATTCCCTTTCTTTTTCTTTCCAATCTCTTTTGCGAGCTTCAGTCGTTGTGCTTCTCCCCCACTCATTGTGGAAGTCGGTTGTCCCAGTGTAATATAACCCATGCCAATACGCTCCATCACTTCCAGGGTAGCAACGATCGTTTTATGTTCTTTGAAGAATGAGACCGCTTCCGATACTTGCAGGTCAAGAATTTCTGCAATGGTTTTATCCTTGTATCTCACCTGCAGGGCTGCATCATTATATCGCTTTCCTTTACATTTGCTGCACGTTATATAAATTTTCATGGCTGTACCAGGAAACACTGCTTGACGACCACTGCCTCCGCAATTCTCGCAGGCCCCCTCGGAATTAAATGAAAAGTGCCCGGCTGACAGCCGTAAGCGTCTAGCTTCAGGTTGGTCAGAGAAAAGCTTGCGAATTTTATCCCAGATCTTAATGAAGGTAACCGGATTGGAATTAATATTTCTACCGATTGGCGCTTGGGAAACTTCCGTAAAACCCGACAAATATGCCAGACCATCCACACTTTCCACTACTGTCTCAATAAGTGACGCATCATCTTCAATATTGCTTTGATAATCTCCGTTATACATTAGGGTGTTATTCCTTGATGAATTGCGAAAATGCTTTTTCAGAAATGGAACCAGCGTTTTTGAAATTAGCGAGCTTTTTCCACAGCCGGAAATTCCCGCCACACCAACCAGGACGCCAAGCGGCAGCGATACCGTCACATCTTTCAGATTATTCGTTTTTGCATGATGGATCGTTAATCGGGGTGACTTTTCATCGCTAAATATATCGGGTCTCAACGTTCTGATCGGCATTTTTGCTTTTCCGGACAAATACTGCCCGCTGAGTGAGTCCTCGCACTGAAGCAGCCCTGCAAAACTACCTTCATAAATAACTTGTCCACCTTCGATGCCTGCCTTCGGTCCGACATCGATAATATGATCAGCAGCTTCAATCGTTCTTTTATCATGTTCGACTACAATAACGGTATTCCCCAATTCCTTGAGTGCATAAATGGAGTTCAGCAATTCAGCTTTTTCTGACTCATGTAATCCTACTGTGGGTTCATCAAGGATATAGATCAGCGATTCCATTTTCGATTCAAGATGGGAATTAAGAAATAATCGCTGCAGTTCTCCTCCGCTTAAGGAAGACATTTCTCTATAGAGCGATAAATGCCCTAAACGAGATCGGATCAATGAAGAGATTTTACGTAAAATGTCCTGACTTAAAATCACCCCTGGTGCTGTAAAACAGCTGTTTTCCAGCGCAGATTCAAAAAAGAGTCTCGCTTCCAGAAGTGTCATCTTTCCGACTTCTCCAATATGTTGGCCATTAATGAATACTCTGCGTGCTTGGTCGCTAATGCGGAAGCCACTGCATTCCGGACATGCAACCAGCTCGTACAGGTTATCCATATACTCACCTTTTTTATGACGAGTCTGCAATATGCGAGACAGACAGAAACTCTGATTGGCACTATTATTCGTGTAATGACCATTAATGACCTCATTTTTGATAGACTCTGGCAGCTCCGCATACGATATATCCATATAGGATTTGAGTTGTCTCTCCACTATCCTTGTTATGCCGGGAGTAACATGGATAGATTTGAAAATTTCACGAACTGTTATTTGATCATTTGGAACTAACCTGTCCATATTAACCTGATAATAAGCACCGCGTCCTGAACATTTTACACACATGCCATTAATATTATTGTAGGAGAAGCAGCCGAGATCGAGCTGATTCCTTTCATTTTCACAGGCACTACAGCTTACCCCTTTCGTTACCGCTTCCTCGCACTGTGAGCAAGAAAGATGACCTTCACTGAAAAAGAGCAGACCAATAAGGCGTAGAAGATCTGTTCTTGAACCCACGGTTGATCGAGGGTTGGCTTGACGCACAACACTTTGCTTCACAGCAACTGTAGGCCCAATGCCGGAAATGCTATCAAACTTCTGTTCATCTTCCAGATCTCCAAACAAGCCAATAGATTTCAGATATTCTTTACGCCCCTCTTCAAAGATGATATCGAACATAAGACTCGATTTACCTGATCCACTAATACCAGTGGCGACGATAAGTTTATTTTTGGGAATAGAAATATCAATTTCTTTAAGATTGTGTATCCGGGCTTTTTTCAAATCTATACTGTTCATCTTGGCTCTCCTCATTTCTTTATAATTAAGATTTTAATAATTAGTTGTTATAAGAATTAAATCAGGTTTATGTATGGGTTTGATAGAATACTATGTTGGCATTTTATCCCTCCGTTCTCTGTTGTCCTTATCCTAACTTATTATAAAAAAAATCACTACATTTCTTTATATAATGAAAATGCTATCTATTTACATTTCATTGTTTGACTTGCATTTATGCAATACAAAGAACCCACCCTTCCAGCAAAGGAAAGGTGGGTTCAATATTATATCTATGAGCTCAATCGTTATTAAAGTAAAACAGCCAGCCTCATATTTCACTCCTGGAAGCAATCAGCAGAACGTAATATGAATGCAAATCCAATATGCTAATCACAACATTCCATCCTGCCTTGAATCAACCACTCAGTTAATATGAATACCTGCTTTTTGACCGACCAGCTCTACCTGCTCCATGCCTTCCACTTCACCAAAGCTTACATCGGTGACGAGTACATTTTCGCGCAGTACATGATCGAATGCTTCGATTGCCTGACGCAGCTCGTCGCTGACGTTCAGGGTCAGGTGAACATATTTCTCGATCGGCAGGTCAAGCTTTTTGCGGTAATCCTGTACGGTACGTACTACTTCGCGTACCCAGCCTTCCTGTTCCAGTTCAGGCGTGATATCGGTGTTCAGTGCGACAGTCAGACCATAGCCGGATGCAGAAGCAAAGCCGGATTTGGCTTTTTTCTCTACCAGCAGTTCTTCACTCGTCACATGCAGCTCTTCGCCTTCCGGAGAAGTGATGTTCAGCACACCGGCTGCCACAACATTACGGGTCTCTTCGGCAGACATTTCCTTGAAGAAGCTCTGCAGGAAACCTACGTTTTTGCCGTACTTTTTACCGGCAACTTTCAGATTCAGTTTGAAACTGAAATCGACGAAGCCTGCATCGTCATGCTCGGTACGGATTCCTTTGACATTGATCTCGTCCTTGATGATCTCTTCATACGATGCCAGATCAAAATCCTTGTCCAGCGAGACGATCAGCTCGGACAGCGGCTGACGGTTCTTGATGCCGGTCTCGTTACGAACGTTACGCGCCAACTCAACGATGCGGCGTGCTGTCTCCATATCGCGCTCCAGCTCCAGATCCACCAGTGCTTCATTCACTACCGGATAATCTTCCATATGCACGCTCTCGCCGCTGCTCAGGTTGAGGTAGATATCTTCTGCCAGCATTGGTGTAAATGGTGCTACCAGCTTGGCTGTCGTCAGCAGTACTTCCGTCAGTGTACGGTAAGCATCCAGCTTGTCTTCAGTCAACCCACTGCCCCAGAAGCGGTCACGGGAACGACGGATATACCAGTTACTCAGTTCATCGACAAAGCCTTCGATCGCTTTGGAAGAGTTCAGGTAATCATTGACAGCCAGTGCTTTCTCCACTTGAACGATCAAGCTGTTCAGACGGGAAACGATCCAGCGGTCCAGTTTGTGTGCCGATGGCTGGAATGGATGCTCTGCCGGGTCAAATCCATCGATCGTTGCATACAGCGTCAGGAACGCATGTGTATTCACGAGGGTGTCGATCATTTTGGATTTGGCTTCACCGACGATGCCTTTGGAGAAGCGTTTGCTGTTCCATGGTGCACTATCGGACAGCAGTGCCCAGCGGAAAGCGTCAGTACCATATTCTTCGATCACTTCCCAAGGATCGATTACATTGCCTTTGGATTTGGACATCTTCTGTCCGTTCTCATCCAGTACGTGTCCGGTCGCCATAACCGCTTTGTACGGTGCCTTGCCGGTCATCAGTGTGGATACGGCCAGCAGGCTATAGAACCAGCCACGTGTCTGGTCGATCCCTTCACAGATCATATCTGCCGGATACTGCTGCTCAAAGGTCTCCACATTTTCAAAAGGATAATGCTGCTGGGCAAACGGCATCGAACCACTGTCGAACCATACATCGATCACTTCCGGTGTACGCTTCATTTCATACTTGCCGCAGGAGCTGCGAACTTTGATATCATCCACATACGGTTTGTGCAGTTCCAGGTTCTCCGGCACATCACCGATGGCACGCTCACGCAGTTCGGCGATGCTGTGCGGTGCAAACTGCTCACCGGTCTCCTCGCATACCCATACGTTCAGCGGTGTACCCCAGTAGCGGTCACGGCTGATATTCCAGTCCACGAGATCTTCGAGAAACTTGCCGAAGCGTCCTTCACGCACATGACCCGGATACCAGTTTACTTCGTTGTTGTTGGCGATCAGCTGATCCTTGATCGCTGTCGTCTGGATAAACCAGCTGTCCATTGCATAGTAGAGCAGTGGTGTATCACAGCGCCAGCAGAACGGATAGCTGTGCTCGTATCTTTCTTTGCTGAACAGACGTCCATGCTCGGACAGGTAGCGGATGATATCCACATCACAGTCTTTGACAAAACGACCGGCAAAGTCAGTTACCGCATCAACGAATTTACCTTCCAGATCAACCATGTTTACAAAAGTGATGCCATTCTCACGGCAGACACGGTAGTCATCTTCACCATGAGCCGGAGCCATATGAACGATACCTGTACCACTCGCATCGGTAACAAACCCTGCGCCAAGGACGATGTTCGCTTTTTCCGCTTGGACATAGTTAAATGGCGGGTCATAGGTTTTGCCGACCAGATCGGCACCCGGCATCGTGCTCAGCACTTCATAATCGCCTTTGCTTTCTTTCATAACCTCTTCGACAAGGTTTTTGGCCATGATGTATACTTCGCCATCCTGGCTGACACGTGCATATTCCATCTCCGGATTAACCGCCAATGCCACGTGGGAAGGCAGTGTCCAAGGCGTTGTCGTCCATGCCACTACATATTCGCCGCTGTCGTGCAGCTTGAACTTGGCAGTTGCACTCAGGTCCTTGACGTCTTTGTACCCTTGAGCCACCTCATGGGAACTCAGTGTCGTCTGACAGGAAGGACAGTATGGGCTTACCCGGTGTCCGCGGTACATCAGTCCTTTGTCATGGATCGTTGCCAGGTTGTTCCATACGCTCTCGATATAATTATTATCGAGTGTGATGTACGGATGATCCATATCGGTCCAGTAACCGATCGCTTCGGTCAGATCGCGCCACTGCTGCTCGTATTCGAATACGCTCGCTTTACATTCGTTGATGAATTTCTCTACGCCATAGTCTTCGATTTCCCATTTATGGGAAATGCCGAGCTTTTTCTGTACGCCGAGTTCTACCGGCAGACCATGTGTATCCCAGCCTGCTTTACGCACGACACGATAGCCCTTCATCGTATTGTAACGACCGATAAAGTCCTTGATTACTCGCCCGAGTACGTGTCCGATATGCGGTTTGCCGTTCGCGGTTGGCGGTCCTTCATAAAATACGAAGTTCGGCTTGCCTTCGCGGCTCTCGATGGAACGCTGGAATGTACGTTCCGTGTTCCACTTATTCAGGATGCGCAGATCCCGTGCCCGTGCTTTTTCTTTGATATCTACCTTTTGCATGTCCATTTCATCCTTTCGATCTGTCTCATTGTGCTGTGACCTTCTGTCTGACTGCAGGAAGAAGAGCTGATCTTGCAGCCGTTATCCATGTATTCCACATGTTCCAGAACACAAAAAAGCCCCATCCCAAAAAGGGACGAGGCTGCTCGCGTTACCACCCTTGTTCCATTTCATCTGTCTGCTGTAAAGCCGAACATCATCATCGGCTGACTGCCATACACTCCTGCCGGTCTCAGCAAAATCACAAGCTGAGTGACTGTCAAAATGTACTTGCGGCTGCAGCGATTGATCTCCACAGATAAAATGACACTTGTACCCGCATCATCTAATGCGGTGCCTCTGTAACGGCAGGCAATCCGGCTTGGCTTACTACAAATTACGGTTCAGCCGCGCTTCTCCGGGGAGATTTTCCATAGCGCATTGTTCATTGGCTTGCACCTGCCGCCAACTCTCTGGGAACAATGACAGCCTGTACTGGCCCCATCACTGAATTTAGAAGTTATATCATATTGCACTATAACGATCTCTGACCGTCTGCTTACGCTACGGTATGCAGTACAGTCAGCTGTGCCGGAATATGGAATCCATACACAGTCATAAAATATTTATAGCGCTTCAGGCTGAAAATGTCAACCTGATCTTTTGCATATCAGTACATATCTCCTGTAGAACGTGACTCTTCCGCTTCGCGGTCTTCCAGGCGTTCGCGCTCACGGTTCCACTGCTCACGCTCACGCTCGTTACGCTCCTGACGTTCGCTGCTGGTTCGCTCCAGCTCGCGGGTCTGGTTTTCCAGTGCGTCCCAGCCATCCTGGCTGAGCAGCTCCAGCTGCGCTTCGACCAGTGTACGGAAACGGGTCCGGTAGATGGAAGCCTGCTTTTTGAGTTCTTCCACTTCCATGGAGATCTTGCGTGCCTTGGACAGCGACTCATTGATAATCCGGTCCGCATTTTTCTCGGATTCCTTGATGATCAGCTGAGCCTCTTTTTTGGCATTGTTTTTCACTTCATCGGCCGCTTCCTGGGCAACGATGATCGTTTTGCTGAGTGTCTCTTCCAGATTTGCGAAATGGTCCAGACGCTCCTGCACCGCCAGCAGCTGGTTTTGCAGGTCTTTATTGTCGCGGATCATTCCCTCGTAATCCTTGATTACCTGATCCAGGAACTCATTCACTTCGTCTTCGTCATAACCACGCAGCCGACGCGAGAATTCCTTATTATGTATATCCAGCGGGGTTAATGGCATAATAGACACCTCCTATAATATTCAGGCCGCTTAAATTGCCTCATTACTGCTATCATACTGTATTTCGGCAACGTTGAATATACTCTTGTGCCGAAAGCAGATATGTTAGTCTATATCGGCCAACAGCACCTGTTTTTTGATCCTGTTTGGCGACTGTACGCACCACGGAAATAACAGCCGGTACAAAAAAACCGACCTGAATGGGGATCCGGTCCGTTTTTTTGTCCAACCTTCTGCCTGATCGTCAGCCGGACAGACTGCCTCGTGTACATCCTTTTACCTGCCAGGCAGTCCGCAGACAGTTATGCTATCCGCTTGTGCAGCCAGAACGTCAAAGAAGGATCTACTGTTTATCACACATATTTACCGATTTTGACTCGGTACCTTCCTTTTTTGGTCACTCCTTCCAGTTCAAGCACCTTGAAACGGCCCAAACCCTGGACGGATACCATATCCCCTTCTTTGAGAGGATGGGAAGGATCTTCTTCGGGTTTCCAGTTGACCCGGCAGCGACCCGCCTTGATCGGAACGAGTATTTTGCTGCGGCTCAGCCGGTATACATCGCTGGCAATGCCATCCAGACGCATCGAGGCCACGCTCAGTTCCAGTGTCTGAATATCGGATACAGCTGCCCGCAGTTCACTGATCGGCAGCAGACTGGTCATTACATGCAGACGGTGAACCTGATTCAGATGCAAATGCAGATAGGAAGCGATCTCCGAAGCCACAACGGTATGACAGCCATCATCCAGTACATGGATATCGCCGACCTTGCCGCGCTTCATCCCGAGTCCGAGAATGGAACCCATATAATCGCCATGCTCCAGTTCCGTGAACTTCTGACCCTCGGGTGTAATCGATAATACTTCCAGCTGCATGTCTTCCGACTCCAGATCCAGATAATCCGGACCGACCAGCGCACGCTTGCGCTCAGCATGGGGCGCACCGCCATCCAGACGCAGCTGCACATCCGGCTCTCTGGCGATCAGTGTAGACAAAATATAGGCCTGTCTCGGATCGAGAAAGTCCGTCAGTTTTTGCTCATGATAACGGGCTGCGTTATCAACCCACTCCGCAGCCCGTTCTACAAACTCCCGCTCATCCGGATGAAAATGATGATGAATGTTACTATGCATGAGTGGTTACTACCTTTCATTGAGCTATCCTGCGACAGCTCCTGTACTGTATAAGGATATAGCCGTATTCGGCCTGCAACATCCGTCTGCCGTATAGTGACTTATCATTAATCCAAATTAGTAGAACAGGCTGATCAACAGGTACTGAAGGCCGCTAAAAGCCAAATTCAGTACGAACAGCGCCACGATTGGCGAAATGTCCAATACTCCACCAATCGGCGGAATAAAGCGGCGGAACGGCGCCAGATAAGGCTCTACCAATTTGCCCAACAGCTGTCCAAACGAACTTTCGCGTGCGCTAGGCAGCCAGGACAACAGGATATAAATAATAAGCATATACGTATAGATCTGGTACAAAATGTTTAATACCGCAAAAACTGTACCCAACGTTCTATCACCTCATCTTGTTAATATCAAAATCTTCACCAAGTATCTCCGCGATCGTGCCTTCAATCTCCACCGTATCCGGTGTGCACAGGAAAATGTTACCGCCGATCTTGGAAATGCTGCCGCCGAGTGCATACACCGTTCCGCTCATAAAATCGATAATCCGCAGCGCCTGGTCCGTACGGACACGCTGCAGGTTCACAATGACCGAGCGGTGCGAGCGCAGATGATCTGCAATATCCTGCGCTTCGTCGTAGCTTCGCGGCTCATTCAAAATGACTTTCACATTTTTTTGTGAATGAATACTAACGACATTATTCGCTCTACTGTTCTTACGTAGATCGGCTGGAGAAGTTTCACGGTGATCATCATCTTCCTCAATAATCTGCTCGCGCTCCACAATTTCCTCTTCTTCCTGAAGCCCCAAAAAGTTCATAAAGCGATTCATTACTCCCATCGTTAATCCTCCTCTTTACCCACCAAAATGGAGCCAAGGCGTACAAAGGTCGCCCCCTCCTCAACTGCTATCTCAAAATCGCCCGACATTCCCATCGACAGATGCTGCATAGGTTGTTCCGTCAGCTTGAGCTCGTTCAGCCGGTCTCTTAATTCACGAAGTCCGCGAAATACCGGACGTGTCTGTTCCGGGTCATCCACTTCCGGTGCCATCGTCATCAGTCCTACCACATTCAGATGCGGCATCTGCTGAACAGCCTGCAGCAAAGCAGGCGCATCCTCCGGGGCCAGCCCGTATTTGGACTCTTCGCCTGATATATTAATCTGTACGAATACATTTACACGGATATCCAGTTCGGCTGCCTTTTTCTCCAGCTCTTTGGCCAGTGACAGGCGATCCAGGGAATGGATATATTGAAATTTGCCAATAACGTCCTTGACTTTGTTGGTCTGCAAATGACCGATAAAATGCCATACACCTCGATCATGCAGTGCTTCCCATTTTTCCCGGGCGTTTTGCCAGCGGTTTTCTCCCAGGTGTACAAGTCCTGCATCCAGTACGCGTGCTGTTTTTTCCAGCGACACATATTTGGTGACAGCGACTACCTGGACTTCATCCACACTGCGGCTGCTTCGCTCACAGACAGCGGCAATACGCTCCTGTACATGAGCTATACGTTCCTGTAGTCCCAATCTGTAGTTCACTCCATTTCTATACCAACCCAGCTTGCCATACGGCCTGTACGTCCTCCATCTGCACGATAAGAGAAGAACAAATCATTGTTCTCGTACGTACACCATGTACTCATTTCGATATGCTGGGGCTGTATTCCTGCAAAAATCATAATTTCCCGATTTAATTGTTTGAGGTCGAGCCAGGTTCTGCCCGGCTTGCCCGGTCTCGCGTATGTAAGCTGCTGACCATTACCCTCAAGCCTGGCTGTCCAAACATCTACCGCATCCATAACCTTGCTGTCCACTTCATAATGACCGCTGCCAATCGAAGGTCCGATCGCTGTACGGATATCGGCTGTATCGCTGCCATACTGCTCTATCATCGTCCGAATCATTTCCCCGGCAATATCGGCTACCGTACCTTTCCAGCCGGCATGCGCCAGTCCTACGACCTTATGTACAGGGTCTATAAAATATAATGGCACACAATCCGCGTAAAAGGAAGTCAGCAATATGCCGGGCACATTGGTGATCAGCCCATCGGTTGCCTGAAATGCGCTTTCCCGGTCAGCCCAGCCTTTACCTGCATGATCCGCTGTTACGATGGCAATATGATTGCTGTGCACTTGTTCTCCGCATACCCAGTTCTCCGGACGAAAGCCGAGCGCATCGCAGAGCAGCTTGCGATTCTCCAGCACATCTGCTGCCTGGTCCTCGACATGATAGGCTAGATTAAAGGAATTGTAAGGCGCTTTGCTGACACCGCCGCGCCGTCCGGTAAAGCCTGCAGTCAATCCGCTGCTGTATGCGGAACAGTCCAGCATAAACAGCTCCGGCCTGTTATTTTCGATTGTATGAATAAATGGTTCCATATGGCATACCTCATCTCTGGCAGTTCTGTACAGTTCCTATGGAGCCGCAGAATAATATACTGCTCTATAGCAGATGTACGGATATTTAACAAAATACATAAAGCCTGTTGAAATGAAAAAGACCTGTTTTCCGTAGAAAACAAGTCCTTTCCGTAAATCATGTCCATCTTCTATCAGGGAATGTTCACCAATCCGGTTCCCATTTCCGCTTATGTGTTACCGGTTCTAGTCGTTTTTGTGACGGGAACGGTTACGCAGGAAAGTAGGGATATCCAGCTGGTCTCCACTTGGCTGCTGATTATTGTTGCTGAACTGGCGCGGACTAGGCGCTTTCTCTTCAGCTGGAGCTTCGCCCGAAGTTGGCTGCTGCGGCTGGGACGCGGATGGACGGCGTGCCGGCTGCATTGGCTGTGCAGGCTTATGTTCAAAACCCGTCGCGATGACGGTAACCTTGATCTCTTCCTTGAGGTTCTCATCAATGATCGCACCGAAGATCATGTTGACTTCGGGATCAGATGCACTGATAACAATCTCAGCCGCTTCGTTCACTTCATACAGGGACAGGTTGTTGCCGCCTGTAATATTCATGATCACGCCGCGTGCGCCTTCGATGGAAGTCTCCAGCAGTGGGCTCATGATCGCTTTGCGTGCCGCTTCCGCTGCACGGTTCTCGCCTGTTGCTTCACCGATACCCATCAGGGCCGAGCCACGCTCGGTCATAATGGTTTTCACGTCAGCAAAGTCAAGGTTGATCAGACCCGGTACAGCGATCAGATCGGAAATACCCTGTACGGCTTGACGCAGTACATTATCCGCTTCACGGAATGCTTCCAGCATTGGAGTCTTCTTGTCGACGATCTCCAGCAGGCGGTCATTTGGGATGACGATCAGGGTATCTACTTTTTCCTTGAGTGCTTCGATACCAAGTTCTGCCTGGGAAAACCGCTTGCGGCCTTCAAAAGTGAACGGACGAGTAACGACGCCGACTGTCAGCGCGCCGCACTCTCTCGCAATTTCTGCAATTACAGGGGCTGCACCTGTTCCTGTACCGCCGCCCATACCTGCAGTCACGAATACCATATCTGCCCCTTTCAGCGTATTGCTGATCAGATCACGGGATTCTTCGGCTGCTTTTTTACCTACATCAGGATTTGCTCCTGCACCCAGACCGCGTGTCAGCTTGTCGCCGATTTGCAGTTTGTGTTCGGATTTGGCCAGATGCAGTGCTTGTGCATCTGTATTTACCGTTATAAATTCCACGCCTTGGACACCATTCTCAATCATCCGATTGACTGCATTGCTTCCGCCGCCGCCAACACCGATGACCTTAATCTGGGCCAGGCTCTCCATTTCGAAATCAAATTCCAACATACTCTTCCATCTCCCCCTCATTGTCCATGAATGGCTCGTTCCAAGCTAGAATGAACTTCTTTTATTAAATGAATTCACTGAACATGTTTTTGAGCCGTTCAATCAAGCCCGGTTTTGCATTGCTCTCCGGGGTCGATGCGGCTTTGTTACGAGCCGGTGCCTTTTTGTTGGCGCCAGCTGTACTTCCGCCGCCGCGAATATTGCGAATCACATTATACAGGATGCCGACACCGCTCGTATAGGCAGGGTCGCGTACACCGATGTAATCAGGAACTGCGATCCGGACAGAGGCTGCCAGTTCTTCACGGGCAATCTCCAGAACGCCCGGCATGGATACAGTGCCTCCTGTGAGTATATAACCACCCGGCAGCTCATGATAACCGAGACGTACAACTTCCTGACGAATCAATTCGAAAATTTCCTGTACGCGCGGTTCTATAATCGCTGCCAGATCCTGCTGTGTGAACTCCTTGTCGACGTTGCTGCCGATACGCTGTACTTTGAATACAACATCCGGAGCCGCTTCTTCATGAAGCGCACAGCCGTATTTGAGCTTTACTTTCTCCGCATTCTCTGTCAGGGTGCGCAAACCATAAGCAATATCGTTCGTGACGAATTCGCCGCCGATCGGCAAGGTAGAGGTAGCCTTAAGAGAACCTTCCTCAAAAATAGCGATGGTGGATGAACCTGCTCCAATATCAACCAGCACGGCTCCCATCGTTTTCTCGTCTTTGGACAGTGCCAGCTGTCCGGCTCCCAGGGAAATCAATACCAGATCCTTAATATGCAGATCCGCTTTCTCTACACAACGAAGCAGGTTATGAATGGATGTCTTGGCGCCTGTAATGATGGTCGCTTCCACTTCCAGCCTGACTCCGATCATGCCGCGCGGATCCTGAATTCCTTCCAGTCCGTCAACCACGTATTGCTTGGCGACCACATCGATAATTTCCCGTTCAGGCGGAAGGGCAATAACCTCTGCCGCTTTCAGCACCCGTTCGATATCCTCTTCGCCAATTTCGCGGTCTTCATTGGATACGGCTACTACTCCGTGGCTCGTTTGAAGTCCGATGTGGTTGCCCGAAATACCTACAATCACTTCAGATATTTGAATGCCGACCATACGCTCTGCATGATCAACTGCATTTCGGATGGACTGCACGGTCTGATCAATATCAACGATCGCGCCCTTGCGAATTCCTTCCGAGTCGGCAGATCCAACTCCAATAATATTAAAGGTTCCATTGTTCATTTCCCCGATAATAGCACGAACTTTGGATGTACCGATGTCCAAACTAACAATGATGTCATTGTTGCTCAAGCCCTTGGCACCTCCTGTAAATTCCTTAGTTAAAATAGTGCATTTCCGTTCTTCCGGGCTTGCTGCCTAAAAGCTGGAAACTCAATTTCCGAAAATCATTTTCCATAAAACGCTCTCTACATTAGTATTCCACATTTCATATGCTTTCCCTCTTTTTTCTGCAAACTTTTTGAGGTCTCGAAAAACGCTAAAAGTCTGGAGAAAAAAGAAAGAGCTCACCGGGTACTTCAGAAAATTGTTAAGCCAGTATTAAAGTTTACAATTCTTTAATATCTATACAGCCTATTCTAGCATTTTTCTGACGCGGCAGAAAGTATTGCGGCCCGAACATTGTCAAAAAGTACATTCTGCTAGTAAAAGATGTCAAAATCGTTACTGTGCAGGTGGTGTCTCTTCCGTCTCATCCTTGATATCATCCGGATTGAACGGGGTATAGGCATCGGCTTCCAGCATGGTAATTACGCCGGGTGGCTGCGTCTCAATAACCTGATTCAGATATTCCACCTTGTCCGCGAGCAGCGATATGCTTGTAATCACTTCAAAGCGTGAACGGGTATACATCATGATCCGATCTGGGAACGAAGGCGTTGGAGAAGGGATGATCTCCGAAATATCCGATGTCAGTTCACCCGGTATTGTTCCCAGTACTTTGCACAGCTGAACCTTTTGCGCTTCATAGTCCGCCCACTGGGTGAGGACGGGCTTTTCTACAGCTACGCCGCGCGTGTCGGCACGTACCGAAGCTCCGCTCTGCAAAATAGCTGTCAATTGTCCGGACCCTGCCAGTTCATAGGCTACAACAGGGTACTCCTTGATCGTAACATCGATTTTACCCGGAAAATGCTTGGTCACTGCAGCACTCTCGATTGCAGGAATACTCAGCAGCCTTTCCTTGATCGTGTCTGCAGAAGTACCGTAAAAAGCATTGCCTTTGGCCAGACGGGTCACTGACAGCAGATCCTCCTTGGATGTAAACGCGTTACCTCTGAAAGTGATCTCTGATATTTTGCCCAGCGGTGAGAACCAGAATACAATTCCCAGTACCAGCAGGAAGAATATGCTCAGCAGAATGATCAATCGGTTTTTGCGTCCGGATCGTTTGTGACCCGCAGAAGGACGGGATCCTGCAGGAGATTCATTTTTCGGAAGAACAACTAGTTTTTGCTTTGGCATGGCAATTCTCCAATAAGTCTTATTTCAATTCAATCCGTAGTGCAGCCAGATTATACCTGAACTTCTCCGTCATTATAGCATGTCCCATTTGGAATCCCCAATCAGTGCAAAACGTCTCCCGATATTGCCTGCATATCACGAGAACTGTTTAGCACAGTGCCAGTCGTCCGATATGGATAAACCATTTCCGTTTTTGGCATGGACGACTGCTATGTAACGGTTCAGTATCCTTATTGGGTTACCGCAGAAGCACCGCAGATACGCTGTATCTCTTCCACAAGCAAAAAGGCCGATTGCGGAGTGCCCAGAGTGGAAGCAGCTTCGGACATTCTCTGTCGCTCCTCTTCATGATCCATAATTTTGTCAATATGGGCAATCAAGGTTTCTCCACTCAGTTCACGCTCCAGAATCATCTCCGCCGCTCCAGCTTTTCGGAGAGCCAGCGCATTGGCTTCCTGATGATTATTGGTTACATTTGGAGAAGGGATCAGCAAGGAAGGTGTACCCAGTGAAGTAATCTCCGCGAGTGAAGAAGCACCTGCCCGGCCAATCACCAGAGAAGTCGCTGCCAGCACTTCAGGCATATTCGGGATATACGGCAGTACATGCAGATAATTCGGCATCGAATCAGTCGCCTGATCAATGCGTTCATAGATTTCATCATAGTAGATTTCACCGGTTACAAATACATAATGTACATCGGGCTTTGGCTTTAGCAAAGGTGCTGCCTGCACCATCGCTTCCACAAGGGCGCGTGCACCACGGCTTCCGCCAACCATCAGTACTACTTTGGCATCTCCCGGAAGTCCCAGTGAAGCCAGTCCACGTTCGCGATCAGCATGCTGTACCATGGTAGCCCGCGGGTTTCCTGTGAACAGCACATGTTTGGCTCGTTTGAACTTGGAGATAGCTTCCTCAAAACTGACTGCTACCGTATCGGCATAACCGCTCAAAAACAGATTGGTCAGTCCCGGAATTGCATTCTGCTCATGAACCATGGTCGGAATCCCCAGCTTGGCAGCTGCATACACTACCGGTCCGCATACATAACCACCGGTACCAATTACAATATCCGGCTTGAATTCACGAATCAGCTTTTTGGAAATTTTGACACCCTGTATAAAGCGATTGATTGTCTTTATATTTTCCAGTGAGAACAGGCGCCTGCGGAATCCGGTAATATCAATCGTTTCAAAGCGCATTTTGGTTTCCGGTACGATCCGGGTCTCCAAGCCGCGCTTGCCGCCGATATACAGAAACTCCGCTTTGATGCCTTGCTCTTTGAATTGCTCGGCAATAGCCAGTGCAGGGTATATATGGCCTCCTGTTCCGCCTCCTGTTAATATAACTCGCATTTATCGCACCTCCTTTCATTTAAAATTGCGTATCTTAGTCTCTAAGTTACATATTGTATAGCACAATAGGGTACCTGGCTATTAGCAGGATTACCAGAGCTGTATATATCAGGAATCTACAGTTCGCTGACAGCCTGCTTGAATACTTTCCCTCTGATTTCGTAGGAGGCAAACATATCCCAGCTGGCACATGCAGGCGACAGCAGCACAATATCACCGGATTCCGCTAGTTCAGATGCTTGCTGAACGGCCTGTCGAACGGCCTGCTCCGCATCGGCTGTCTCTTCTACAATCTGTACGGAAACGATTCCTGCCAGTTCGGCGACACGCGCCAGCTTGTGACGGGTCTGACCAAGTAGAACGAGAGCCTTGACATGGGACTGAAGCACAGGCAGCAGATCCATATAATCGGATCCCCGATCCAATCCACCGGCAATCAGTACAATTCCCTGATCCTGAAAAGCGGACAGTGCCATCATCGTAGCCTTGGCATTGGTAGCTTTGGAATTGTTGTAGTAAGCCACTTCATTATGGGTCGTCACATACTCCAGACGATGCTCCACACCGCGGAAGCTGCGCAGGGTGTCTGCCAGCTGTTCCGGTTGGCAGCCTGCGGCAATAGCAATCGCACAGGCGGACAGTGCATTTTCCACATTATAACGACCGGGAATACCCAGCTCATCCACACGCAGAATCGGCACAGCGCCCCGCACTTCATCCCAGTACATGATCGTCCGTACCAGTTCATCCTCGATATCCGGCAGGTAGGACGGGGATACGTACATTCCGCATACAGACATATTCGTCTCCGCTGAGAGGGCAGCTGTCATCGCTGCGTTATTGCCCAGCTCCTCGTTCACGGAGAAAGGAATGATACGGCCTGCTTTGATATAAGGGATCATACTGCGGCAGTAGCTGTCATCCCAGTTCAGAACAGCGGTATCCTTTTCACCCTGATTTTCAAAAATTTTGCGTTTGGACGTTACATAGTCATCCATCGTGCCATGATAATCCAGATGGGTCTCGGCTACATTCAGCAGACAGGCAATTGTCGGATTGAAATCCCGGGTGCCTTTGAGCTGGAAGCTGCTCAGCTCCGCCACAATAATGGCATTATCCTTCTCTTCAGCCTCTACAACAGCCTGACAGAGCGGAATACCGATATTACCGCCCACGATCGGATGCAGTCCACAGGCATCCAGCATTTGACCTACCCATGTAGTGGTTGTCGTCTTGCCGTTGGAACCGGTAATACCGATCATTGGAATATCGGATATTCGGTAAGCCAGCTCGACTTCGGTAATGACTTCGATACCCAGTTCAAGCGCCTGCTGAATCGGCGGCGCGCTGTAAGGGATACCGGGATTTTTGACAAGCAGTGCCACGTCCCGGTGAATCAGTCCTTCCGGATGCCCGCCGCAGATGACCTGTATATCCAGTTCTTCCAGCTCGGCTGCTTCGGGGGACTGCTCTCTTGGTTTCAAATCATTGACGGTCACAACAGCACCGAGACGATGCAGCGCTTTGGCCGCTTCGACACCGCTGCGTGCCAGGCCGATCACAACGACCGGCAGTCCGCGGTAAGATTGAGGATCATTCATCACTACAACCCCTTGCTAATATAGATTCCGAGTACAGCCAATACGAGGCTGACTGCCCAGAAGGTCGTCACTACACGCCATTCCGACCAGCCGGATAATTCAAAATGATGGTGAATCGGTGCCATTTTAAATACACGCTTGCCGTTACGGGTCTTGTAGGAGACCACCTGAATAACAACGGACAGCAATTCCACAACGAACACACCGCCAATAATCAGGAACAGCAGTTCACTTTTGGTTACGATCGCAATACCGCCGATCGCTCCTCCTATCCCAAGTGAACCCATGTCTCCCATAAATACTTTGGCCGGATGCGCGTTGAACACAAGGAATCCGATTACTGCGCCGATCATTGCTGCAGCACATACGGCAGCAGCAGGTGCCGTCGCCTGAATCGCAATAATTGCATAAGCAGCAAATGCAATTGCACTTACCCCGGACAGCAATCCGTCTACTCCATCGGTAAAGTTAACCGCATTGGTAATTGCCAGCAGCATAATGACGATGAACGGATAATAGAACCAGCCGCCCCAGTCAAAGGAGAATGAAGTCCCTGGGATACCAAGCGCCGTACTATGCCCTTTATCA
The DNA here is from genome assembly GCF_000971965.1 of Paenibacillus wulumuqiensis. Taxonomy (GTDB): domain Bacteria; phylum Bacillota; class Bacilli; order Paenibacillales; family Paenibacillaceae; genus Saccharibacillus; species Saccharibacillus wulumuqiensis. Next base: position 107,707 of record NZ_LAQP01000004.1, on the reverse strand, counting down.
ATCAGCAAATAACAGATAATCGCCGAAAAGAACAGCTGCATTACCAATTTCTGCTTGACTGTCAGGCCAAGTGAACGTTTCAGGCCGATTTTGATGTAATCATCGAGAAATCCGATCAGGCCAAATCCTACTGTAGACGTTAACAGCACCCAAAAGTTCGTATCAATCACCGAGAACTTGATGAAGACGAGTGTCGCTGCCAGGATAATAACAATACCGCCCATTGTTGGCGTTCCTGCCTTTTTCAGATGGGTCTGTGGGCCGTCACTGCGTACATGCTGTCCGAACTTGATGCGCCGCAGCAGCGGGATCAGTATCGGCATCGCGATAATTGACAATATGAATGATGCGGCAGCCGCTAATAACAATATTTGAAAATCCATTTTCCTACTCCTCCAGCGCCTATGCGTTGCTTATTGAATCAGGCATCAGCGCCTGTATAACTTCTTCCAGTCTCATGCCTCTGGAAGCCTTGAATAAGATAACGTCCTTGCTGCGGACGGTCTGCAGCAGATCATCGATCAATTCCTGTTTGGATGTGTAGGAACGGATAGCTTCCGGCGGCAAATGTCTGGCTGCGCCGCTGGCAATCGCTTTTCCCCGCTCTCCATAGGTCAGCAGCATGTCTGCCTGCCCATCCACATATTCACCAATCTGTTCATGATAAGCAAGCTCTTCGGTTCCGAGTTCCAGCATATCCCCGAGTACGGCGATTTTGCGTTTGTAGCCTTTGAGACTGCCCAGTACATCGATAGCTGCCTTCATGGAACTTGGACTTGCATTATAGGCATCATTGAGCAGGGTGATTCCGTCTCTCCCCTGCAATATCTCGATCCGCATGCCTGTCAGACGCAGCTTGGCAAATCCCTGTCGAATCTGGGCTTCACTCAGCCCGTATGCATTAGCCACCAGGATCGCCGCCATGGCATTGACCATATTATGCGCTCCCAGCACCGGCAGATTCCAGGCTTCTTCCGATAGCGCATTGGTTGTAAATATGGTGGACTGTCCCTGGGTCATCATTCCAGTAGCATACAAATCATTGTTATGCTCCATGCCAAACGTAACCTTGCGCATTTCCTGACTGACATATTGCGGTTCAGCCAATACCTGCTTGAGCAGCGGCTCATCTCCATGGTATACGAGCAGACCCGAGGATTTTAGACCATTTACAATTTCCAGCTTGGCACGGGCAATTTCTTCCCGGCTGCCGAGCTGCTCCAGATGGGATTCTCCGATGTTGGTAATAACAGCCGTATCGGGACGTGCGATATGGGACAGCAGCTCAATCTCGCCGCGTGCACGCATACCCATTTCCAGAATCAAAATTTGCGTATCCCCAGGCATGGCCAGAATGGTCAGTGGAAGACCGATATGACTGTTAAAATTGCCTTCTGTCTTGTGCACCCGATAGGCTTCGGTCATGAGGGCATAAATCATGTCCTTGGTCGTTGTCTTGCCGTTGGACCCGGTAATGCCGATTACTCTCGCTTCGGTACTATCCAGATAAGCGCTCGCAAGCTGCTGGAGCGCCTCCAGCGTATTTTCGACGACAATGGTATTCCCGGTAGGCGGCGTGCCATGATCCGCCTGCCACAGCGCTGCTGCGGCTCCGTTTGCCAGCACCTGTCCTACCAGATCATGTCCATCTACCCGTTCCCCGATGATCGGGATAAACAGGCAGTTATCATGCAGCTGTCTGGAATCAATAACGACGCCATGACAGAGCACCGACGGATCGCCGTTCAGCTGTCCGCCGCACATGGCTGCTATCTGTCCAATAGTTGTATTTATCACTTGAAAAGACCCCTTATCGCTTCTTTGGCTACCAGCCGGTCATCAAAATCATGAACCTCCGTACCTACAATCTGGTACGTTTCATGGCCTTTGCCCGCAATCAATAGTACATCGCCGGGGAGTGCCATTTCAACCGCTTTTTGAATCGCGGCACGGCGGTCGACGATACGTTCATATTTATCCGCTGCCACCTGCTGTTCGCGCAGTCCGGCTTCAATATCATCCAGAATCGCCTGCGGGTCCTCGGTACGCGGATTATCCGATGTTACCAGTGTATAATCGCTGTATCTCGCAGCTACCTGTCCCATTAACGGACGTTTAGTACGGTCACGGTCACCACCACAGCCGAATACGGTCAATACCCGTCCTTCTGCAAATTCGGTAATGGTACGCAGTACATTTTCCAGTCCATCCGGTGTATGGGCATAATCTACAATGACGGCAAATGGCTGTCCGGCGTCGACCGCTTCAACACGGCCATCTACACCAGGCATCTGCTCCAGACTCTCACGGATGCGCTCCAGCGGCACATTCTCGATCAGCGCTGCTGTAATTGCAGCCAGTGCATTATACACATTGAACTTGCCTACCATCTGAAGTGTGATATCTGTACTTCCGCGGAATGTATCAAGGTGGAATGCAGTGCCTTTAGCTGTAATCTGGATACGGGATGCCTGTACATCTGCAGGTTGATCCACACCATATGTAATCACATCGGCAGCTGTAATGCTGCGGAAATAGGCTGCTGCCGGATCGTCGGCATTCAGTACCGCATATTTGCGCTCAGCCGGATCGGCATCATAAGAGTTCCCCAGACGTGCAAAAAACAGCCCTTTGGCTGCCACATACTGTTCCATCGTCTCATGATAATCCAGATGATCCTGACTGATATTTGTGAAAATGGCTGTCCGGTAATCCGTACCTTTGACACGTCCCTGTTCCAGCGCGTGGGAAGACACTTCCATTACACAGCACTCTACGTCATTTTGCACCATCTCATGCAGCAGACGCTGAAGCTCCATCGCTTCTGGTGTGGTACGAGGCATCGGCACAGCTTTACCGTTATAACGCATTTCAATCGTTCCGATTAAGCCTGTATTGATATGATGATCATTCATAATACGCTCAATCAGATAAGAAGTTGTGGTTTTGCCGTTCGTGCCTGTAATTCCAATCATATTCAGCTTGCGGCTGGGATGTTCGTAAAATGCATCTCCCAGTACAGCCATCGCATGACGGCAGCTGCTCACCAGCAGCTGCGGAATATCCAGCGGCAGGATTCTCTCCACCACCAGAGCAGCAGCACCTTGTTTCAATGCCTGTTCGGCAAAATCATGTCCATCTACCGTAAAGCCTGGCAGACAGATAAATAAATCCCCTGCTTTTACCTTGCGTGAGTCAATTTCCATGCCAGTAATGGAAACATCTGCAGCACCTTCAATGCGGGATGTAATAAGCAGGCTGGCCGCTTCAGATAACAACATAGCGATTCCTCTTTTCCAAAATTAATAACGATACCCGGCAGTCTCCGGATGAATAAAGGGGGCTTCCCTTCACCGATGACTGCCGGGTTATCATAATTAGCATTAACTCATTAGTTCGTTGGAGCACCTGTAGGTTCCGGAATTTTGAGCGAACTTCCGGAGGTACTTCCTTGTCCTTGCACAGAGCCAGTCGTCGTAGCACTGCCACTACCTACCTCTGCTATGGATGGATCTGCTGCTGTACCCGTTGATTGGGAAGATGATGCCGATGACTCGGCAGATGCATCCGGCGATGAAGTGGATTCTTCTGTCGCCTTTTCTGTTGAATCTTTTTCTTTGGATTCGGTCGCTGCATCCTTACTGTCTGCCGGCTGGGTCTCATCTTTGGTACCCAGTGCATTTTCTTCCGGATCATCAACGCCTGTGACTGTAGCTCTTGCCGACTTGAGCGTAAGTGTGATAATTCTCCGGCCATTGCCCGAAGACTCCACCTGCTCTGCCACATAACCCTGTCCTACTGTCGTGACCTCGACCTTCATCAGATTCAGAATCTCCAGCGCATCACGCAGTGATTCTCCTTTGAGATCGGGAATTTCCATTTTGGTCGGGTCTTCAGTCATCAGATACACACTCTGACCGCCGTCCATTACCGAACCTACAGGAGGATACTGCTTGACGACCTTGCTGCCTGTACCTACCACTTTAAAGGCAATTCCGCTGGCAATCAGCTTTTTCTTGGCTGCATCCACCGTTTTGCCGGTAAGTGTAGGTACATTATATACGGCAGGAGCAGGTGCAGAGGTTGGTGTCTTTTCTTTTTTCTGCGTCGTGATATCTTCGTTTGCTTTCGGCACGCCCATGTAAGGAAGCGCCTGGCTCACGATTTTCTTGAATACAGGTGCTGCGGCTGCACCGCCGCCCAGCTTGGAATCGGCCGGCTGGTCAATCACGACGATCATGGCGATCTTCGGCTTGTCTGCCGGTGCGAATCCAATAAAGGAAACGACCTGCTTGGTATAATCATACTTGCCGTTAATAACTTTGACCGCGGTACCGGTCTTACCGGCGACACGGTAACCATCAATGTAAGCATGACGGCCGGTACCGATTTCCTGGTCAGATACGACCTGCTCCAGATAGCCGCGTACTTTCTCCGATGTGGCGGCGTCAATTGCCTGACGCACTTCATGCACAGGAACATCGGTAGTGACACCTGTATTCGGATCGGTAATCGACTTGACCACATGAGGAGTCAGCAGCTTGCCGCCATTGGCTACTGCAGAGACACCGACCAGCTGCTGTAAAGGGGTAACCTGTACACGTCCGTGCCCATATGCTGCTGTAGCGACCTCTGTTTTGATATTGGGATCGAATGTAATAGCACCCGGCAGTTCACCAGGCAAATCAATTCCGGTCCGAGCACCAAATCCAAAAGCATCAATGTATTTGCGCAGTCTCTCGGCTCCCAACATTTCATAGCCGAGTTTGACAAAAGCTACATTACTGGAACGCTTGAGACCTGTCAGGTAAGTGATAGGTCCCCAGCCGACACGGTTGATATCATGCAGTGTAGTGCGGCCTACCTGTATGGTACCTGATTGATAGGTTGCTTCCGGGTTAAACAGTCCTTCTTCGACTGCACCAGCGAGAGTAATAATCTTAAAAGTGGAACCCGGCTCATATTCCGCTTTGATCCCGAGATTTTTGAAGCTATCGTAATTCTCTTCGGTAACCTCATTGAACTTGTTTGGATCAAATGTCGGCATATTCGCCATTGCCAGAATATCCATCGTATTCGGATCGGCAGCAATAACCGTTATGCTTTTCGGTTGGAGCTGCTTGTAGGCTTCTTTCATCGCCTGCTCCGTGTAATACTGGATTGTCTCATCAATTGTGAGTTTCAGATTACTGCCATTCATAGCTGGCTGATACACATCCTGTGAATCCGGCAGTTTGTCATTCTGATTATCACGCTGATAACGGATCGAACCGTCTGTGCCTTTGAGCTGCTTATCATAATAAGCTTCTATTCCGGCTACAGCTGCGCCGTCGTTATTCGTATATCCGAGTACATGGGAAGCCAATTCATTTTTGGGGTAGTACCGCTTTGTTGTAACATTCAGCTGTACACCCACGTCATACTTTTCATCTGTTTTTTCCTTTAGTTCAGCAATCAGTGCATTCACCTGATCGGCTTTGTCCTGTGGAATCCTACGACCGCCCGAGTTTAGCTCACGCCATACACGAAGCTCGCTTACAGGATTTTTGGCTGTGGGTGTGGTTTTGGATGTAGCCTGCTTTTCAATTTCACTTTCATCCGTGCCCAGGATCTCATGCAATCTGCTTACAATCTCATCCTTTACACCAAGTTCTGCAATCACTTTAGGATTAAGTACGACATCATAGGCAGGGGCATCCATCGCCAGTTTGTTACCGTTACGATCGGTAATTGTACCACGAACAGCAGAAATGGTACTTGTCTTTTCCCATTGTTTGACTGCATATTTATGCCAATCCGATCCTTGTACGACCTGAATCCAGAATACACGGATAATGAGTACAGCAAAAAAAAGGAGGATGCCTCCTCCTATGAGTAAAGCACGAAGTCTTATTCTTTTATCCACTGCCTGATCCCCCGCTTTAGTTGTTCACTTTGATATCCGTCGAGGTAGCGGTTGTTCCTTTGTCCCGTGATACCTGGATAGGCACAATATCGGTAGGCTCTATGTAACCCAGAGCAGCTGCGCGCGCAACGATATCATTCTCAAGCAGATGCTGACGCAGTTCATTTTGTGTGGTCTGCTGCTGCAGCTTGGCTGTAGCACTCGCCATTTCCTGCGCATTTTTATTGATTTCATAAATATACGCATAACGCCAAACAATAATTCCTGCAATCGCAACACAGAACAGAACGGTTGCGAGATACAGCATTTTTTCTTGAATCGGCAGGGCAGATCGGCGTACAACCACTTTTGTCGTTTCACGATATTTCCGTACGACCTTTTCAGCCGGTTTTTGCTTAACGGCCAGGTTCCCGCGTGTATAAGCCATGTATCCGTCTCCTCACTGTATTTATTGTAGATTTTCTTTGTTTACTTTTTCGGCAACACGCAATTTAGCGGATCTTGCCCGTTTATTACTCGTTACTTCCTCATCTGTTGGCAGAACCGGCTTGCGGTTGACCAATTTCAGTACGCCGCCGTTGCTCACATAAATAGGGAAGCCCTGTGGTGCAACGTCCTTTTCCAGATATTCTGCAAGAATCTGCTTGCACAATCGATCCTCGAGAGAATGGAACGTAATGACAGATACGCGTCCGCCTGGTGCCAGACAGCGTACTGATTGATGAAGCGCTTCTTCGAAAGCACCCAATTCATCATTAACAGCGATCCGAAGCGCCTGAAAACTACGCTTGGCCGGATGTCCACCCGTTCTTCTGGCTGCAGCAGGAATGCCTTCCTTGACAAGTTCTGCCAGTTCCCCTGTTGTCTCAATCGGTACTTCATTTCTCCGATTTACGATTACTTTGGCAATACGCTTTGAAAACTTTTCTTCGCCATATCGATATAGTATGCGGGCGATTTCTTGTTCAGGCCAGGTATTCACAATAGTCCGGGCGGTTAATTCGATGGACTGATCCATCCGCATATCCAGCGCAGCATCATGATTATAGCTGAATCCCCTGTCAGCATCGTCGAACTGAGGTGAAGAAACGCCAAGATCGAACAGAATGCCGTCTACCTGCGGTACTCCATCTTTGACCGGCACTCCGGCTTCCAAAAGCTTTTCCTCCAGATAACGGAAGTTACTTTTGATCAGAGTGACTTTGTCCTCATATGGTGCCAGTACCGCTTTGGCATTATTCAGCGCAGTATCATCCTGATCAAAAGCGATCAGTCGTCCACCCGCTCCCAGTTCAGCTGCAATTACCGAACTATGTCCTGCTCCCCCGAGCGTACAGTCGACATAGATTCCATCAGGTTTGACCTGAAGTGCTCTTGTCGCTTCTTCTTTTAATACAGTGATGTGATGAAACAAGATGTAAACCTCCTAGACGATTACAGATCAAGATCAAAATCAACCAGCTTCTCAGCAATTTCGTTAAATGATTGTTCTGATTCGTTATAATATTGTTCCCATACAGCTTGGCTCCAAATCTCTACCCGGTTGGAGACACCGATAATGATACATTCCTTCTCCAGCCTGGCGTACTGCCTCAAATTGCCCGGCAGATTGACCCGCCCTTGCTTATCCCATTCTCCTTCCAGTGCTCCCGAGAAAAAGAAGCGTGTAAAAGCACGGGCATCAGCTTTCATTAGCGGCAAAGATTTAAGCTTTTGTTCCAGGAGAGACCACTCCTCCATGGGATAGACAAAAAGACAATGGTCCAGACCGCGGGTAACAACAAAGGATTGACCCAGAAGTTCGCGAAATTTGGCTGGAATAATAATCCGGCCCTTATCGTCAATGTTATGCTGAAATTCACCCATGAACATTGGCGGCTCACTCCTTTTACCCATTGTTCCCCACTATGTACCACTTTCCTCCACTCTATCTAGCATAATAGATTCGTCGTATAAAATCAAAACCCTTCTTTAAATGTCAATTTTTTTTGAAAAACGTAACTTTTTTTAAATCTTTATGTAAATCAGCATATTGTTTTGCAAAAAAGCGCGCAAAAAGCCCGACTTTTCTATATCGGAAGAATCGGTCTTTTTGCTTAGTAACTTGCTTGAGAAAATTTCGATTGCTGTCTGACTAGTGAGAGCTTTTTTTGAAGTTTTACATTTCTGCCTTACGAACAGTCTCCTTATATGTAATTCTTCATCATTGTATGTATCCCAACTTTTATCTTACTGGCTGTATGGACAAATTCGGGATTGCCATGAATACGAAAATAGAGACTTCCCAGAAAGCTTTTAATATTGAATATGATTTTATATTCTTCATTCCATACCTCGGTTTTATCCCATTTCAAAAAGTTGTCGATCCAGTCTTCAACTTCTGTCTCCGTCAGCTTCTGCTGATCAAGCAGGGTTACTGCTGCAGTTACCAGTCTTTCTTCTTCAAGGTTGGTATAGGCAACTTCTTTTATACAGACAGCCATCTTTATAGCTTCCAAAAATGTAATATGATCCTGCGGCGGCAGATCAGTATAAAGAAATAATGCATGTATGGCATCTGCCGTATGAGCCAGTGTATGTGCCCAGCCTTTATTTTCTACGAAACCTCTTCTATCTCTCTCTTTCCTGATGTAAAGCAGAAGATTTTCCTTGATCTCCATCAGTTCATCTCGCTCCAGAAATGGACGTGCCTGATTTCTTTCCAGCAGCAGTGGGATCAACAAAACCGAAAAGGAACGAACAAAAACCGAATCGGTATTTGTCTCGCCTATGTTATAAAACAAATGTTCATGATCCAGCATGCTATCTTTTATGTAAGCCAGTATATTTTCGGACAGTTCTCCTGAAATAATCCAGTGCGCGAAAGTTGTATAAATAAGACCATCCCGCAATTCGCTATCTGTTGATCCTATATGTCTAAGCATTAACTTGATAACCTCTTCAATACGATCGCTTTTATCCAGCTTAAAGTCTTTTTGTTTGAGCATATTGAGTCTGTTTTTCAATATGTACTCTTCCTGTACCCTGTTCATAACAAAACCTCCCTTTCGATCAGACAATCAACACAGAAATGGATAATACATTTGCCATCTTCTCAGACAAATATATTATCCATCTCCACTAACTATACAATAAGGACTTCGGTTCGACGGCTGTTAAGACCAGCTGTCCAGATAAGATTTCTGTGCATCGCTCAAAACGTCAATACCAATGTCCAGGCTCTCCAGTCTGTAACGGGCCACCTGTTCGTCCAGTTCATAAGGTACACTGATGACGCCAGCACCCAGCTGCTTGTAATTTTCATTGACATAACGAAGGCCCACTGCCTGCAAGGCAAATGTCATATCCATGATTTCAGCCGGATGACCGTCTGCAGCACCCAGATTAACCAGTCTGCCTTCAGCCAGCAGATAAATGCGGCGGCCGTCCTGCATTTTGTATTCTTCGATGTTTTTGCGGGCGGTACGGATCGATACGGCGCGGGCTGCCAGATCCGGCTTGTTCGCTTCCACATCGAAATGACCGGCGTTACATACGATAGCACCATCTTTCATTACGTCATAGTGCTCGCCTACGATAACATCCTTATTGCCGGTTACGGTAATAAGGAAATCGCCAAGCGCTGCCGCTTTGATCATTGGCATTACATGGAACCCGTCCATATGGGCTTCCACCGCTTTGATCGCATCCACTTCAGTGACAATGACATTCGCGCCGAGTCCTTTGGCACGCATCGCCACCCCTTTGCCACACCAGCCGTAGCCGACGACAACAACCGTAGTACCGGCGATCATCAGATTGGTCGTACGGATAATACCGTCAAATACAGATTGACCGGTACCATAACGATTATCAAACAGATGCTTGCAGTACGCATCATTGACAGCGACCATCGGCAGCTGGAGTGTGCCTTCTTTTTGCAGGGCTTTCAGGCGGATGATTCCTGTAGTCGTCTCTTCGGCGCCGCCGCGAATACCTTCCAGCAGATCCGGGCGCTCGCCGTGCATCAATGTAATCAGATCTCCACCATCATCGATAATCAGATCCGGTCGGGTCTCCAGTGCATGCAGAACCAGACTTTTATATTCGGCAGGGTCCGGATTGTATTTGGCAAATACGGTAATTCCGTCTTCAACCAGTGCCGCGCATACATCATCCTGTGTGGACAGCGGGTTGCTGCCGGTAATAGTTACTTCCGCGCCGCCTGCCTTGACCACTTTGGCCAGGTAAGCCGTTTTGGCTTCCAGATGCAAACAGATCGTAACTTTCAGTCCCTTGAAAGGAAGATCACGTTCAAATTCTTCGCGAATCCGGTTCAATACCGGCATATGGGAAGATACCCACTCAATTTTACGGTGGCCTTCCGGAGCAAGCGCCATATCAGCGACGATGCTGTTTTGAAGGGATGGCAATGTCATATTCATTTCTCCTCTGCATATAGATAATTCCAGCTCATTATTATAACCCACTGATAGTTCCATTTAAAGGCATACCTATCCAAGAAGCAATCTTTATTTCTTCTTTCACCACTCCTGCCGCAGTATTCAAACGGGATACAGATACTATTCATACTGCTTGGCCCATGTCCATTTCCACATAAAAATAGAGCATCTCCCGACGAGAATGCTCTATTTGATATGCATTGCAGTTATGAATCCGATCTGTTGTAAAAGGTGTCCTCAACAGCCTGATCGGATGCGGAATATCCACCGTTTGTCATGCCGTATAGTGGTAAAGTAAATCCATTTGTCGCATGCATCATTTACATGTAGATCAAGCGGTGCCCGCCATCCAGATCAGGCTCGATACACAGCAGCTGATCCAGCCACTGCTCACCATACCGACCCAGATAATAGTAGCTGTTGATCGTACGTTCCTGCGGCTTGCCAAAAGGATACAGCGAATGAGCAATGCGATCCAGTCTGCGCAGTCCCACTTCGTGCTGCTTGGCTACCGCGTTGCTGCTTTTGCGATGCAAGTATTCAATCTGTGCTTCGATCTTGTGCTGATTGGTCTCGGCGATATGAGGCAATGATGGATCCACCTCAGCCAGAGATTCAATAAACGGCATATATATCTGATCAAATTGGCGTCTCAGTTCTGCGAAACGCTCGTCCAAATGGTAATCTTCTTGTTCGGACAACCATTTTTCTCTTACTTCTCCAAACCGCTGCCGCACATCATCAAAAGAAAGATCGAACTGCTGCATCAGCATTTGAATTTTCTCTTCTACCATCGTAAAGGACATCCGCGGCAAAATCGGCGGCATCTGCAGATCCAGAATCTCAAATGCCTGATGAGTAAGCGCCCAATAGGCAATCTCTCCGGTACCCAGAATCGTACTCAATACGGGGAAAAGGGATTCCTGCATCAATGGACGGGTCAGTACATTGTTGCTGAATCGCTCGGGGTGTTGTTCCAGTATGTCCAGCAGTTCATCTGGTGTAAATGTCACCAGACCTTTGCGATCGGTGAACATGCCGTCACGCTTGAACAGCAGTATCCGCTCATTGGCATAAATTTCATCACTATGGATATAAAACAGATTGGCACTTTCCTCGGCAACTGTCGCCTGTTCTTCGTAGCCAAGTGCACGCACTTTCTCCGCTGCTGCCAGATAAGCTTGTGTCAGTTGATCATTCTGCTGAATCATTTTGCGGAATACAGGAACTTCCAGTCGGCGCAGCTGTGGATCATCTGAATCCAGCAGCACCACACCAAAGCGTCCAAACAAACGTCCCAGCTGTTTGGCAAATGCCCCGCTTAGATTGTCTGACTGCTCCATATACTTGCGCAGCTCCTGAATCCATTCACTCTTATGTTCACTGTCAGGCAGCAGGCTCTCGAACTGCTTCAGTACACCTTCCGTATGACTGCGGTCGATGGATGTACGACTTACCGGTGAATGACCTCCACGTTCATGATCCATACGGATTTTGACCGCCTGGCCGTCACGATCGGGAAGATACGTATGATTCACTTCATCCCAGTCATGATCTTCACCGGCAATCCAGAACACAGGCACTACAGGCCGGTTCAGCCTGGCTGCCGCTTCCCGTGCACCAAGAATCAAGGTTACTACTTTATAAATAACCAGAAGCGGACCTGTAAACAAACCACTCTGCTGGCCGCCGACCATCGTCAGTGTCTCCTCCTGGCGAAGCAGTTCCAGTGATTTGTGGACTTCTTCATGATTATTGTGTAAATGATTATAGGATTCTAGACAATCTACCAACGCTCCACGTTCCATCCGGGAGTGCTTACTCTGATCCAGCCATGCTGCACGCTGAACCCACGTCTGCGGATCAGTAACTTTCATATTATACAAGCTGCTTACCGATGCAAAATCATTCATATACCGCTCTGCGAGCGGCTGATTCGCAGGTAGCCTCTCCGGGACTACATTCATGGGGTAAGGTCCTCCTCATCGTTGTTACTTATTGTAACTTCTATACCTTATATGATTGTAACGAAAGTATAGCCGTTTAGTCAAAGAAATCAGCATACTTTTATACTTTTTGAAATAAAGAAAAAAACCGTCATATATTATGACGGTTTTTATATAAAACGATTATAAATTAAGCAAGCGGCTGAGCCACCCAGTGTCCTGGAGATACTTCCAACAGCTCGGAATTTTCCAGATTGAAAGGATCTTTTGGAGCACCAGGGTTAGCGGATTCTACAGGCGCCTGCTGCTCATCTGGCAGCAGAATTCTGCGCTTGTTCACTTCCACATCCGGATCAGGGATTGGAATTGCAGACAGCAGTGTTTTGGTGTAAGGATGCAGCGGATTCGCGTACAGCTCCTCACTTTCTGCCAGTTCCACAATTTTACCCATGTACATAACAGCTACACGGTCACTGATATGTTTTACCATGGATAGGTCATGGGCAATAAACAGATAGGTCAGACCAAGACGCTGCTGCAGTTCTTCCAGCAATTTAACAACCTGCGCCTGAATCGATACGTCCAGTGCGGACAGCGGCTCATCACAGATGATGAATTTTGGATTAACAGCCAGCGCACGGGCAATCCCGATTCTCTGTCTTTGACCACCGGAGAATTCATGCGGATAACGGGTAGCATGACTCGCCGTCAGTCCTACCATATCCAGCAATTCTTCTACACGTCTCTTGCGTTCTGCACGGCTTCCCGCCAGTCCATGAATATCCAGAGACTCTCCGATAATATCCATAACGTTGAAGCGTGGGTTCAAAGATGCATATGGATCCTGGAAGATCATCTGCATATCTTTACGCATCGCTTTCATTTTACGTGGAGACAGGTTGAAAATATCCGTCCCGTTAAATTTAACGCTTCCTCCAGTCGGCTCATATAGACGAAGCATCGTACGACCTGTTGTCGACTTACCACAACCGGATTCACCTACGACCCCAAGTGTCTCACCTTCATAGATTTTGAAGCTTATATCATTAACAGCTTTAAGGATGTTACCTTTGCCCAGGTTAAAATGCTGACGAAGATTCGTCACTTCTACCAGCGGACGAGTCGGGTCCAGACCGGCAATGGCAGATACCATTTTCGGTTTTTTCGGCTCATCCAGACGAGGCAATGCGTTCAGCAGACGTTTGGTGTACGGATGCTGCGGGTTTTTGAAGATCTCGGATGTTGTACCTGTTTCTACAACATCTCCTTCTTTCATAACCACGACGCGATCACACATGCCTGCTACGACACCCAGGTCATGTGTAATCAGAATGATGGATGTACCCAGCTTTTGCTGCATGTCTTTCATCAGGTCCAGAATCTGTGCCTGAATCGTAACGTCCAGTGCTGTAGTCGGCTCATCCGCAATCAGCAGGGATGGACGACATGCCAGTGCAATCGCGATCATCGCACGCTGACGCATACCACCCGAGAATTGGTGCGGATAATGGTTGAAGCGGACTTCCGGATTTTTGATACCGACCAGTTTGAGCATTTCCAATGCAGAAGCTTTGGCTTCGGTAGAAGACATCTTCTGGTGTTTCTGCAATACTTCCGTGATCTGCTTGCCGACTTTGATAGTCGGATTCAGGGAAGTCATTGGATCCTGGAAGATCATACCGATATCTTTACCACGGATCGATTCCATTTGCTTATCAGTTTTATGAAGCAGGCTCTCGCCCAAAAAAGTGATTTCTCCACTTTTAATCTTAGAAGGCGGAGAAGGAATCAGACGCATAATGGTTTGAGCGGTTACACTTTTACCACTACCGGATTCCCCAACAATACCCAGCGTCTCTCCTTTGCCAATTTCAAAATTGACATCTTTTACGGCATTAAATTCACCTGCACGAGTGCTGAAAGACACGCTCAAATTCTTGACTGTTAAGATTTTCTCCACTTAGCCCACCTCCTATAGATTTTATTTTCTCAGTTTCGGATCCAGTGCGTCTCTCAGACCATCACCCAGCAAGTTGAATGCCAGCATAGTGATACAGATCAGACCAGCAGGGAACCACATACGCCAAGGATACAGATTCCATCCCTGCAGTGCATCATTGATCATCGAACCCAGAGAAGATACAGGCGCCTGTACACCAAGACCGAGGAAGCTCAGGAAAGCTTCGGCAAAGATTGCACTTGGTACCGACAGTGTTACTGTTACGATAATAGGTCCCAATGCATTGGGCAGCAGATGTTTGAACAATTGACGGCTGCCACTTGCACCCATGGAACGTGCTGCCAGGATAAAGTCACGATTTTTCAGCTGCATAATCTCACCGCGTACAATCCAGGACATGGTTACCCAGCCGGTTACAGCAAGTGCGAAAATGATAGTTGTCAATCCTGGCTCCATAACAACCAGCAGCAGGATGACGATCAGCAGATAAGGAATGGAGTACAAAATCTCGGAGATTTTGTTCATCACTTCATCGACGCGGCCGCCTTTGTAACCCATAACAGCGCCGTAAATGATACCGATAATAAGGTCAATCAGTGCTGCAGAGAAACCAACGATCAGGGAGATACGAGCTCCCATCCACGTACGAACCCACATATCACGCCCCAGGTTATCCGTACCAAACCAGTGTTCTGCCGACATTGATTTATTCGTGTTCATCAGATCATTACTATAATAATTATATGGCACCATATGCGGGCCAATAATTGACATCAAAATAATAATAAAGAGTACAACCAAACTAATCATAGCGACAGGATTACGAGATAAACGATACAGGGCATCCTGCCATAACGACACACTTTTCTGCTGAATAGTCGGATCGCTCGCCGTATCAGCAGTTGCATTATTCGGATTTTGGTTTCCAGTAGCTGCCAACGGTTAAGCCCCCTTTCTTCCAGACAGTTTGATGCGCGGATCAACCAGCACATACAAAATATCTGTTATAAAACGTGCAAGCATCAGAATTACACCATAGAAAATGGTTACACCCATAATCATTGTATAATCACGGTTGGTAATACTTTCAACGAATACTTTACCAATACCACCAATACCAAAGATCTGCTCAATAACAACAGAACCCGTAATAACGTTAGCAGTCATAGGCCCTACATAAGTAACAACCGGTAAAATACCGTTACGTACGACGTGACGAGTCATAATAGTAAAGCCATTCAGACCTTTGGCTTTGGCTGTTTTGATATATTCGGAGTTAAGTACCTCCAGCATGCTGGAACGGGTCAAACGTGCGATAAAGGCGATTGGCTGTACCGCCAAAGCGGCTACCGGAAGCACAAAATCACTAGGCTTGCTGAAACCCATTACGTTAAACCAGCCAAGTTTGAGAGCAAACAAATACTGAATGAGCGTCGCAAGCACAAAGCTCGGTACCGCGATTCCTATAATTGCCAAAATCATGGCCACATGGTCGATCAGCTTACGATGATACAAAGCCGCAATTAGACCAAGCACAATTCCGACAATAATCGAAATGATAATTGCAAAAATACCAATCTGCAAAGAAGGCTTAAAGGTTTGAGCAATCCGTCCGGTAACATCCTGGTTCTGATATTTCATCGAAATACCAAGATCTCCTTGAATAATATTGCCCAGATAACGTACATACTGTACAGGAATTGGTTGATCCAATCCGTATTGCGCCATCAGACGTGCTTTAATCTGAGGCTGTACTGCTCTTTCTGACATGAAAGGATCCCCTGGAATGACTTTCATCAGAAAAAATGTCAGTGATACCAGAATAAATAGAGACACTAGCATAAAAAGAAACTTGCCGGCAATATACCTAACCATTCTTCTGGAACCCTCCTTTGTGTATTTTTTATGCGCTACGTTGAACCATGATATTCCTTTTACTATTCATAAAAAGCAAAATTGCGATTCATATTATTTAATAGAAACAAGTAAAAACTTGCAATATTCAAAGTTAGAAAAAGCAATATATGGTAAAACAACAAACACACATAAAAGCGGGATATATATGGTTGGAAAATCTCCACATATATCCCGCAGCAATCATCTAACTGCCAAATTCATTATTGAATTATTCGAAATACGCTTTGGAGAAGTCAACTGCTCCACTGAAATCAACAACGATTCCTTTAAGATTAGGTTTTACAAGGGAAATACTAGTGTAGTAGTAGATTGGCATAATAACCATATCGTCTTCAACCAGCATTTTCTCTGCTTGGGACATATCAGCCATACGTTTTGCACTGTCTTGAGTTGCTTTTGCATCATCAATCAGTTTGTCGTATGCCGGATTTGCATAACCTGCGTTGTTGTTACCACCGCCAGTTACCCACATGTCCATAAATGTCATTGGATCATTGTAGTCAGCTGTCCAACCAGCACGGGCAACTTGGAAGTTACCACTTTGACGGTTGTTCAGGAATACGCTCCACTCCTGGTTTTCGGTTTTCACGTCTACACCCAGGTTGGTTTTCCACATATCAGCAATCGCCAGAGCGATTTTTTGGTGAGCTTCACTGGAGTTGTAGATCAGTGTGATTGGAGGCAGAGTTGTGTAACCTTCCTCTTTCATACCTTCTTCAAGCAGTGTTTTTGCTTGTGCTGCATCTTCTTTGAAATAGCTGTCTTTATGCTCAGCACGGTATTCGTCCGTTTGGCCTTTGATACCTGGAGGTACAAAACCAAATGCCGGAATTTGACCGCCCAGTGTTACACTGTCAACGATCGCCTGGCGATTGATGGACATTGCAAACGCTTTACGGATTTTTGCGTTATCGAAAGGTTTTTCTTTGTTATTAAATTCATAGTAGTACGTGCTTGCAATACCTTTTGCCTGGAATTGATCCGGGAATTGTTGTTTTGCAGCAGGGATCTGGTCGGTTGGAATCTCACCAGTTGGTGCACCAGCATAATCAAGCTGGCCGCTTTGATAACTGGAATACTCGGTTGCGCCGGAGTTAACCAGGGAAGCCGTAATCGTATTCAATTTGATGTTATCTTTGTCCCAGTACTTGTCGTTTTTGGTCCAAGCCAGCTGTTGGCCTGTAGTCCATGTTGTCAAAGTGAACGGTCCGTTAGTAACCATAGTGTCTGCTTTTGCAGCCCATTTGTCATTAGCTTCAACGTTCTTTTTGTTAACCGGATAGTATGTGTAGAAAGAAGTCAGACCCAACCAGTAAGGTGCAGGGTTCTCAAGAGTTACCTCAAGCGTCTTCTCGTCAACAACTTTTACGCCAACCTGGGAGAAATCTTTGATTTTGCCAGTGTTGAACGCTTCGCCATTTTTCAGGTAGTAAAGCTGGTAAGCATATTCAGATGCCGGAGCAGTGTCTGGGCTCAGAACGTGTTCCCATGCATAAGCGAAATCTTCCGCTGTTACAGGTTCACCGTTGTTCCAAGTTGCGTTATCGCGAAGGTGGAAAGTATATTTCAGACCATCTTCGGATACATCCCATTTCTCAGCAACGCCAGGAGCGGGGTTGCCATCTGCGCCCATACGGGTCAGACCTTCGTACATCAGCTTCAGAGCCGTATTTGTCTGGCTATCTTTTGCCTGAGCCGGATCAAAAGTAGGAGGTTCTGCGCTCATGTTAATACGTAAATCCTGTGTTGCAGTGCCTTCTCCTGCTTGTCCACTTGTACCTGTACCACTCTCAGAACCGCTGCCGCAAGCTGCAAGCAAGGTGCTAAAAGCTAGCACGAGGGTCATAAGTACTAACCAACTTTTCTTTTTCATCTAGCAGTTTCCCCCTAAAAAATGTGGTATATGTTTATTTATTATACAACCAGTGGTCAAAAAACAGTGGTCAAAAAAATCTATATCTTAATCTTAAAAAAAGCGTTTTTTTTCGGTTTTTTCAACAAATTTATCACATGTGTGAGTATATTAGGCTTCATCCCACGGAGGAATACCTGACATAAAGCAAAATTATTCCAATTTTCGACACGTTTATCGTGTTATGTATTGCAAAATTGCGATCAAAAGCAGCACGATGTAACCTAAGCTCAAAAACAGGAACGATAAACGCCAGACCGCCCGGAAAAGTCGTTGGAAATCCACTTTCCCTTTTAACCGATTCTGTGCGCTGCCTATAATACCAATCGCCAACAGCAAAATTAACAAAAATATGTAAAATCCCATTTGGCTGTTGAATATGATGTTAAATAATGCGGCTACCGAAATATAAAGGAAAGGCGTTGTCACATCCATTGCATTTCCGATCGCTTTCTTTTTCGGCTCTTTCTTAAACCGGCTGATGAGGTATGCAGCCAGGAAAGGAATAAAGGGAACGAGACTCAAGAAAATCGCTCCATTTAGCAGCCACCCAAAAAATCCTCCCATTAATCTGCCTCCTTTGTGGTCATTGCCTCAATCAGGGCGCATACCCATTCGTGCCCGGGTGCTGCAATCTGATGACGCTGGCCAATCTCGACGATACTGCCATTTATCCATTCAATCTCGGTTCTTCTGCCCTGCTGTACATCAGCAAGCATGGAAGAGGTATTGGATGCTGTCGCACGGCATACCTGTAAGATATCATTCCACAGTGATTCTGACCATTCTATATCTGCTTTGTCATATACCTGAATCGCTTCTTCATAGAGCCTTTTCATCACCGATATCCGCTCGGGACTCTGCAAAAGCTCTCCATTAGGTATACGCCACAAAGCCGTAAGTGGATTAATCACCGCATTGATCATCAGTTTCCGGTATATGGCCATCTCGATATTATTCGACAGCGAGGCATTAAGTCCTGCTTTAGTCCATAAATTTAATAACAAAAGTATAGCGTCCGATTGCCCATTCTCTGCACCTTTCGATTCATCTCCCCTGTCTGCAGTACTGTGACCTTGGACCAATCGGCCGATTACTGTCTCCCCATACCCGGAATGGACTACCGCATGAGCTGATGGTTTCTTGGCGCCCTCTGTTGTAATGCCTGCATAAACCTGCCATTGATCCCTCCATAGATTGTCCATTCGTATCCCATTTTGAAAACAGATAATGGCAGTCCGCTCGGATGCACGTTTTCCCACCTGACGAACAAAATCAGTTGTGAGATGGGTCTGCTTTACGGTCACCAAAATAATGTCTGCTTTTTGATTCTGATCTGTCTGCCGAATGTCCGATACTGGCTTTACGCTTCCTTTCGCCGGAATCGTCAGACTATCCATAAGGGAAACCGAATTGGCAGACGGATAAAACTGGACCCCTTGCTCGCGGATCAGTGAAGCCTGTTCCTCGGTACGTGTCCATAAGTTCAGTCGGATCTCTTCTTCTGTCAGCGCCAATTTACTATAAAAGAGCAAGCCAAGAGAGCCTGCTCCAAAAATATCAATAATCATGTGATTCCCTCCGAACATAGTATACGATAAAATAAGAATAGATGAGTCAAGAATAACCCTATTCTATAATACTCATTCACTGCATGATACATGATTAAAATCAATAACAGCTATATGTATACATAAAGACAACTTTTGCTGCTATCCTGCTGCACGATTGCCTGCGCAAATCGAATAATGAATTTATTTGCAGCAACAATATTAATTATACAGGGAGGAAACGATAGATGAAACCCATTTACGCTGCCTGTGTCGTTTGCTTCTCTCTTACTACTGCTATAATGGCACCTTCTGCCATGGTAAATGCTGCTCCTTCCATTGAATCTGCAGCACAGCTTGATCCACAGACCCGTCAGCTGCTGGAAGACAGCCTTTCGGTAAATGAACTGGATCAGGAGATCCAGCGAATTGGTCAGGAAGAACAGACTGCCCGTACCAAGTATGAGCAGCTGGAACAGCAGGCTGTTACGAGTCAGCAGCAGCTCAGCGATGCCAAACTGCAATCCGATAAAATACTGGTTGCCTACTATACCGGGGAACGCGAACAATTGCGCAATGCATTCTGGGCGGCAGGAAGTATCTCCGGTGTTATTGCCTTTTATGAATATTACAAAATGATTCTGGATCATGATCAGAAAATTATGGCTGATTATCGATCACGATATGAGCAGATTCAATCGATACGAAGCGATTTACTGCGTACATCTGCTGAATTGACGGATATCGGCGACCGACTAAAGCAGCAGAGACAGCGGGTAGCCTCCCTTCAGACCCGAATTCACAGCGGCCTTGCTTCCAGTTCCGAGCCGGAGACTGCCCGGCAGCTCATAGAAGAGATGAATGCTTATTGGGAAAATATCGGTCTATACGAAGTAAAAAACTATTTTCGTGCACTGGCGCAATCCATGCAGCAATTTCCGGACTTTCTCCAGTCACAGCCCGGTGCGATCCGGATCAACGGCAGGCAGTATACCATCGTGATCGAGCAGAAGCAGCTCAACGATTTTCTGCATCATACTGCTGGACTGCCGGACAGTCTGCAGTTTAACTTTGAACAGGATCGACTTGTTGTCACTGGACAGGAAGGCCAGCTGTCTCTGGAAATTATCGGACATTATGAAATCGAGAATACTACGCAGAATGTGATGCGCTTCCGGGTCGATCAGCTCGTATTTAATGGACTGCGCTTACCGGATACGACATGTGCCATGCTGGAAAATGAATTTGATCTCGGATTTTATCCTGAACAGATTATTCCCTATCTCAAAGCCACTTCGGTCGCTATTGTACCTCAATCGATGAATGTGCAGCTGGAATTATCACTGAACTAAAATATAGTGCATTGCTACACTCAACTTCTGCTACTAATGATTATGCATATTAATTGGAATAAAGCATATCAAAAAGCGTCCTCCCTTAATCGGTGAGGACGCTTTTCTTCATTTATATTACAGCAGATCAGCAGCCAGCTGCGCCAGTTTGGAACGCTCCCCTTTTTCGAGGGTAATATGGCCGCTGATTCCTTCCTGTTTGAAATGCTCGACTACATGGGTGAGACCGTTGCTGATCGAATCCAGATAAGGATGATCGATCTGATCCGGATCACCGACGAGTACAATTTTGCTGCCTTCCCCTACACGGGACACAATCGTCTTCACTTCATGGCGGGACAGATTCTGTGCTTCATCGATAATGATAAATTGTCCAGGAATCGACCGACCGCGGATATAGGTGAGTGCTTCCACCTGAATACTGCCGAGGCCCATCAGGATTTTATCGATATCACCCGCTTTTTTGGTATCAAACAGAAATTCCAGATTATCATAAATTGGCTGCATCCATGGACGAAGTTTCTCGTCCTTTTCGCCGGGCAGATATCCAATATCCTTGCCCATCGGTACAACCGGGCGGGCGATCAGCAGCTTTTTATATTTTTGCTCGTCTTCCACTTTGGATAACGAAGCGGCCAGTGCCAGCAGCGTTTTGCCTGTGCCGGCTTTACCGGTAATCGTTACAAGCGGAATATCATCATTAAGCAGCAGTTCCAGTGCCATCCGCTGCTGGGCATTACGCGCTGCAATGCCCCATATCGGCTCATTGCTCAAGAATAACGGCTCCAGTTTGCTGCCATCATGGCTGACTTTGAGCAGAGCAGACTTGCCACTGCCCATTTCATCTTTTAGAATAACAAATTCATTGGGATACAGGGTATATCCCAGGTTCAGCGCATTCACGGATAAATAGCGGTTATTGTAGAAATCATCAATTACAGACGGATGAACCTGCAGTGTTGTGTAACCGGTATAGATTTCATTCGGCTCGGCTGCACGGTCTGATAAATAATCTTCCGTCATCAGTCCAAGCACATCGGCTTTGACACGTACGAGCACGTCTTTGCTGACCAGAATCACCTGACACGGCACTTCTTTCTCGCGTTCTTCCAGATCATAATTCAAGGCAACTGCGAGAATCCGGTTATCATTCGTCACCTCGCCGAACATTTCATGCACTTTGGCAAAGCTGCGGTGATTCAGTTCGACACGCAGTGTACCTCCATTATCCAGTTGAACTCCATCATGAAGATGTCCTATTTCACGAAGCGCATCCAGTGAACGGGAGACGCCACGGGCATTTCGTCCGATTTCATCCGCATTCCGTTTTTTTGAATCGATTTCTTCCAAAACCACCGCGGGAATAACTACATCATTTTCTTCAAAAGCGAAAATGGCATTCGGATCGTGAAGAAGCACATTGGTATCCAATACAAAAATCTTTTTCATGGAGATTCCCCCCTGGGTACGAATTGTTTGTGATCTCTGATGCCTCCAGCTTATGCTTCCCGCTTCCTGAACCGCCAAGCCTCACCCTCCTCTTGAAATAAAACCAAAAAAGCCTGGGCTGCAGAGCACCAGACTTTTCGTATTAAATCGCTTTTTTGAGACAACACATAACAAGCTGCACCTCTTGCATACAGCTGAGCGAAAGTTTTATTCTGTCCGCATAAAATCACTCCATCATACGATAGCGTACTGCACATTAATCGCGGCATCCTAAAACCTCCAGTCCGTGCATTCAGTGAAAAGTAAGGTGCACGGATATTATAGCACACCCTATCCGCTTTTGAAATGCGCCCGCCAGGACATTGTATTTTCCCATAAAATAAAAAAATACAGGTCTCTGCCTGAGCAGAAACCTGTAATATACTTGCCTTTCCGCTCTTGTAACAGAAGCGGAAATAAGCGGAAGTATGATAAGATCTTGTTTTATTGTGCAGTCGCTGACTGACCGGTACTTCCTGTGGAAGTACTTGCTCCATCAAATTGATCCGCATGTGTAGCTGTTCCGTTCAGTTCGTCCTGAAGCGCCTGTTTGGCGTTGGCCAGCTCGGTTTCATTAATATACACATACGGGCTCTTCCAATCACCTGTTACCGGCATATACTTAATATTCGCTTTTGGAATATCCCAGTACGTCGTCAACAGATTGGTGAACTGGCTGCCTTCAATATCGGTCTCCATATTATCATCAACCGACTGAATAATCGAACTCAGTTTGGCTACACCACTAAAGGATTGGACTTTGTCGACTACGGAATTCAGCACTTCATTTTGACGTTTGTTACGATCAAAGTCACTGGATTCCTGTGTTCTTGGACTACAGGAGCTGCTGGAATGACGATAACGTACATACCCGAGTGCCTGTTCTCCATTCAGATGCTGCGGCCCTTTTTTGATATTGATATTGGTTCCGTCTGCACGGTCAATATAACACATATTCATGGCTGCATTAACATCTACACCACCTACAGCATCGACCACATCACTGAAGCCCTGGAAATTAATAACCGTCGTATAATCGACGTCGACTCCCAGGTATTTGCCCAGCATGGTCTGCATTTCTTCCATGGCGTTGTTCGTACCATTCTTCTTATCTTCCGCATAGAATTTAGGATAATACGCATTCAGCTTGTTGGGAATGTACCCATCCAGCTGGAAGTACGTATCCCGCGGCAGTGATACGATCGTGGCAGACTTGGTATCCGGATTGAGCGTAGCTACCATTACTACGTCTGTTAGGCGCGTGCCGGTTTCTTTGCGATAATCCGTACCGAGCAGAGCCATCGTAATCGGCTTTTCTTTGGCAGATTTCTCAGGGACTCTGGTATCTATAATACCTGGAGTCTGACCTGTGCCACCTTTACCTTCGAACATTCCCTGCAGCTGATAATAAAGAATACCAGCGTACGCCATAACACCTACAATTGTCAGCAGAATCACGACCAGCAGAATCTGCATGAACCGTTTGAAGCCGCTAACTTTTTTCTTTTGTTTTTTATTGGACTTGGGATTGCCGGCTTTTTGCGATTTGGCCTTGCCCCCCGCTCGCGGCGGAAGTCCTCCTGCTGTCGTACTCATTGCTCTCAACACCTGTTCCATCGTTTTAGATAAATGTAGTGAAAGTGACTGAACCCTGCATGCTGATCACCAGCATACTTAGGATTCAGCCACCTACTATAATGAAGAATTCAGATTATAATTGCAACTTCACGACCGATTTTAGCTATTTTGTGCTGCTTTGCGGTGTTTCTCAGCACGTTCGCGCTCGCTCTTGTTCAAGATCTTTTTGCGCAGGCGAATTGCTTTTGGCGTGATTTCACAATACTCATCATCGTTCAGGTATTCCAGAGCCTGCTCCAGAGAGAACAGACGCGGAGTTTTCATTTTAACAGTATCATCTTTGGTAGCAGAACGAACGTTAGTCAGCTGCTTCTCTTTACAGATGTTAACGACGATATCGTTATCACGGGTATGCTCACCAACGATCATACCTTCGTAGATCTCAGCACCCGGCTCAACGAACAGTGTACCGCGATCTTCGACCGACAAAATACCGTACAGTGTGGAAGAACCGTTCTCACTGGATACGAGTACGCCCTGGTGACGTCCGCCAACCTGTCCTGCTACGAGCGGGCCGTAGCTATCGAACGCATGGTTCATAATGCCGTAACCACGAGTCAGTGTCAGGAAGTACGTACGATATCCAATCAGACCACGTGCTGGAATCAGGAATTCCAGGCGAACCTGGCCGCTACCGTTGTTGATCATGTTGACCATCTCGGCCTTGCGGCTTCCCAGACTTTCCATAACTGCGCCCATGCTTTCTTCAGGCACATCGATCATCAGACGCTCGATTGGCTCCATGCGTACGCCATCGATTTCACGAACGATAACTTCAGGCTTGGATACCTGCAGCTCATAGCCTTCACGACGCATGTTCTCGATCAGGATACCGAGGTGAAGCTCACCACGTCCGGATACGATATAAGCATCAGGGCTTTCTGTTTCGTCTACACGCAGACTCACGTCGGTCTCCAGTTCTTTGAACAGACGATCACGCAGGCGACGGGATGTTACCCATTTACCCTCACGTCCGGCAAATGGACTGTTGTTGACGAGGAATGTCATTTGCAGCGTAGGCTCGTCAATTTTCAGAACCGGCAGTGCTTCCGGATTCTGTGGATCAGCGATCGTCTCACCAATGTTGATGTCCTTGATACCGGCCAGTGCGATGATATCACCAGCACCCGCTTCTTCAACTTCAACACGCTTCAGACCCTGGAATCCGAACAGCTTCTCGATACGAGCTGTTTTCTTCTGGCCTTCACGGGTAATAACGGTTACGGATTGACCCTGGCGGATAATACCACGGTTTACACGACCAACTGCAATACGTCCCAGATACTCGTTGTAATCCATCAGTGTAACGAGGAATTGCAGCGGCTGTTCTGTGTCTTCAGTTGGTGCAGGGATGTTGCTTACGATAGTATCATACATAGCTTGCATCGTTTCGTCCTGCTTCTCAGGGTCCATGCTGGATGTACCGTTCAATGCGGATGCGTATACGACAGGGAAGTCCAGTTGATCGTCATTGGCACCCAGCTCGATGAACAGTTCCAGAACTTCATCGATAACTTCAGCCGGACGTGCAGCCGGACGGTCGATTTTGTTAACGACTACGATTGGGGTAAGGTTATGCTCGAGTGCTTTGCGAAGTACGAACTTGGTCTGAGGCATACAACCTTCATAAGCGTCAACGACGAGCAGAACGCCGTCAACCATTTTCATGATACGCTCTACTTCACCACCGAAGTCGGCGTGTCCAGGTGTATCCACGATATTAATGAGGTAGTCTTTATAGGTAATAGCTGTATTTTTAGCCAGAATCGTAATACCACGTTCGCGCTCCAGATCATTGGAATCCATTGCACGCTCCTGCATCGTCTCGTGATCACGGAAAATACCTGACTGCTGCAGCAGTTTGTCTACCAGTGTTGTTTTGCCATGGTCAACGTGAGCGATAATGGCGATATTGCGGATGTTATTTCTTAAATGCATAAAATTCTCCAAATCCTCTCCATAAAATGAGCGTCGGTCAACGAAGCCGACGCTCTACTATTTATTATAAAAAAATTGTGAAAACCGTCATTAGTAAACTGATTCATTATTCATTATACGGCATATATCACATAAATCAAGCTTATTCATACTTATTACCAGCCTCTTTTGGAATTACTGCGGTTCAGCAGCATCCAGATTCCCGCCGCAATCAGCAGCAGTGCGATTAGATATAATGCCGAAGTTCCCAGCAGGCTGAAAAAGAGCAAAATGATGGACAGCGCACCCAGAATGACTGCAGCAAAGCCGATATTGCGGGATACGGCAAACGGTGACAGCATGTAATACTCATACAAGCCGACAGCGATACCCAGCAGCAGCAGCGGCCACAGATACGCCATTAACGACCAGCCCCAGATATTGCAGAAGAAAAATAAAATACCGTATACCGTCAGTACGCCTGCAGGAATTAATACATACGAAGGAGCAGTACGGCTAAAGTAAAACAGCTGCAGCAGCACACCCGGCAGCAAAATAAGCAGCGGCCAGAAAACGTGGCCGATAAAAGTAAATACACCAAGCTTGCCAAGCAAAATGATCAGCCCGGCCAGAATAATAAATATTGCGATAATTCCCTGATTACGATTCGTCATGTGATGCTCTCCTCCCAGCCGTTTTTATCCAAATACAGCAGCTGATTCCGTGTGTCTCCATATTTCCAGTGTAGCCGATCTTTCGCAAAAAGACTATATAAAAGCTGCCTCTTCGCCCATGCTTTCATCGCCTGCAGCGGTTAATCTTGTCGGCATTCTGGTTATTAATACAACATGCAATCATGATCTGCCGATCTGCAAATACGGAACAGGCTTCAGCGTTTCCGATATACTTGATCCGCTGATCCAACAGAACTTCAAAGAATTGACCTGTCCTGTTAAACACCCAGCTGCCGGTATACTATTATTATCGGTTAATTCAGGCAAACATAAAGGAGTGGAGACATTTTGGATATTACTCAAGCCAGCTTCTGGTTGGCACTTTTGAACATCATTTTTATCGATCTGATCCTGGCAGGCGATAATGCGATCGTTATCGGACTGGCTGCACGCAAGCTGCCGCAGCAAACACAGAAAAAGGCTATCCTTTACGGTATGGGCGGCGCTGTGATCATCCGAATCGTGGCAACGATCGCCGTTATCTGGCTGCTGCAGATTCCATGGCTGCTTGTTGTGGGAGGTCTGCTGCTGGTCGCTATCGCTTACAAACTGCTTACCGATAACGAAGAGCACAAGGAAGTCAAAGCCGGAACCTCCCTGTGGAGTGCCGTCTGGACGATCATCGTAGCCGATGCAGCGATGGGTCTGGATAATGTAATAGCCGTCGCTGGTGCTGCCAACCAGCATGTCGGCCTGGTCATTATCGGTCTTTGTATCAGTGTACCCATCGTCGTCTGGGGGAGTACTATCTTTATCAAACTGACCAATCGTTTCCCGTGGATTATCTATGTCGGCAGTGCGGTGCTTGCTTATACCGCTTCGCATATGATTACCGAGGAAGATCGCCTGCACAGTGTTTTTGCAGCACATCCTTTGTGGAAATGGATATTTATTATCTTTATCATCATTGGCGTACTGCTGGCCGGCTATTTAAAAAATCGGCAGGCAAGCCGTCGTACAACTTCCTAATCCCGCTGGTTCGTCCAATGAACCGCTATGGTTATTTAATAATCAAGTGCCCTTAAAAAAGTAGGCTCACTGTTCATTAGATGCATCAAAAAAAACAGCTGCTCTCATTCATATCCGGTATATCCATCGGCGAATGATAATGCAGCTGTTTTTTGATAAGGCTCTTGCCTTTAGTTAATAAATTTACTTATATAAATTCTTTTCGCAGTCATGAGCAGTTGAAATCAAACAGCCAGCTGCTTTCACCCAACGCTCATCGTGTCTGCATCAGCTTGTAACTCTTCGCTTAGAGCCAGTCTTCTTCTGCAGCTGCCGTCAGGGAATCGTCGGCAGTTGAACCGGATTCAATGATGAGCAGCTCGGTCTGTTCCACCGCTCGCTGAATCATTTCCTCCAGCTCCAGATAAGACTCGACCTTCTCCACAATCCGCAGATTCGGATTGGTTGCCGGCGACTTGGGCACAAACAGCGTACAGCAGTCTTCGTAAGGAAGAATCGACAGCTCATAAGTGCCAATCTGCTGGGAGACGTGAATAATCTCATCTTTGCTCTGCATGACCAGCGGCCGCAGAATCGGCAGTTCGGTCGCCCGTTCAATGACATTCATGCTGTTCAGCGTCTGGCTCGCTACCTGCCCAAGGCTCTCACCGGTAACGATAGCCAGTGCCTTTTGCTGCTCAGCGAGACGGGTCGTAATCCGGAGCATCGCTCTGCGCATCAGCGTAATCATCAGATTATCCTGTCCTGTCGTTGTAAAGGCCGTCTGAATCTCGGTAAAAGGTACTACGTGCAGCTTGATTTTACCGCCATACCCAGCCAGTACGCGGGTCAGATCAATGACTTTTTGCTTGGCTCGCTCGCTGGTGAATGGATAGCTGTGGAAATGGACGCACTCAATCTCCAGTCCTCTTTTCATCGACTGCCATCCTGCTACAGGGCTGTCAATCC
Organism: Paenibacillus wulumuqiensis; assembly: GCF_000971965.1. Lineage (GTDB taxonomy): Bacteria > Bacillota > Bacilli > Paenibacillales > Paenibacillaceae > Saccharibacillus > Saccharibacillus wulumuqiensis. The sequence continues at coordinate 79,029 of NZ_LAQP01000004.1, read as the reverse complement.
CGCCGGACAGCATGAGCATTGCTCTGCCATTGCTGCCACGCGGGAATCCGCCAACTGCCGGAATAATCTGGCTGTAAATGTAGGCTGCATTCTCGCGTACTTCCACCCGAAGCTCAATGTCGGGATGGTGTACATCCACGCTGAGCAGCGGGTTGGCACGCAGCACCGGTGACCCGATCAGGTGATTCATATCCTGGGAAGAATGTGGGAATGGCTTCCAGACCCTTCGTGCGGTAACTTTGAATGTGGTCGCTGCCTGTATACCATGTTCGCCGATCAGTTCCAGTGCAGCCTGAATAATGGAATCCAGCTCCGGCTCTGCCTGTTTGACCGGAATAATATCCACAATTCCAAATACATTGCGCAGCAGGCCAACCAGCAGTTCGGCGGATACGCCGCCGGTCTCCACGTATAATCGTCCATATTCACGGTGTACCTTGGCCTGCGGATAAGGACGCAGGATCTCACGCACATGTTCGGCGATGACCTTTTCAAAACGGCCTCTGTTTTTTCCTTTGAGTGTAATCTCGCCCATTCTGAGCATCAGGCGACTAATATTATGCATCAAACCGTTTTATCTCCTCTCCAATGAGCGCAGTGACTGTACTGTCTGTTCAAGCGCTCCTATCAGATACTCCATATCTTCCAGCGTATGTTCGTCTCCCAGACTGATCCGGATGCCGCTGTCCGCATGTTCGCGATCCATTCCCATCGCTGTCAGCACACGGCTTGGTACCGACTTGCGTGAGGAACAGGCAGACTGGGTCGATACCAGGCAGCCCTGCTGTTCCAGACTGTGCAGTACCACTTCAGCCTTCATGCCCGGATACGTAAAATGAACAATATGCGGTGCTGCAGGCGACACCTCGGTCAATACAAGTCCCGGAATATTGCGGATCGCCTGCTGGAGCCGATCCTGCAGCATACTCAGGTGCTTATACTGCTCCTCCTGCCGCTCTGCCGCAAAACGCAGCGCTTTGGTCATACCGGCAATACCGGCGGCATTTTCCGTGCCGGAACGGTAGCCCTGCTCCTGCCCGCCGCCAGTCAGCAGCGGCAGCAGTTCAATTCCCTGTTTTACATACAGCAGACCGGTTCCTTTGGGCCCTCTCAGCTTATGGGCGGACAAGCTGTACAGGTCAATTCCCCATTCCCGCAGGGATACGGGAACCCGGCCAAATCCCTGCACTCCATCCACATGGACGAGTACACGCGGATAGCTGCTTTTGACCAAGCGTGTAATCTGCTCTATCCACTGGATCGCACCTGTCTCATTATTCACATGCATGACGCTCACCAGAATCGTGTCCGGTCTTATGGCAGCAAGTATATCTTCTGGAGATATGGTTCCATCCCGCAGCGGACGTACATAGCTTACTTCAAATCCGAACAGCTCCAGCTGACGGCATGTCTCATAGACGGACGGATGCTCGATCATGGTGGTGACGATATGCCCTTGCGTCCGTCCTTTGCGCAGGGCCGCTCCCTTGATTGCCATATTGTTGCTCTCTGTCGCCCCGGATGTCCAGATAATCTCGGAAGGCTGAACACCCAGTATACCGGCTGTCACTTCGCGCGCACGGCGAATCAGCCGTTCCGCTTCTTCACCATACCGGTGAAGCGAAGAGGGATTGCCGTAATGTTGGTCCATGATCTCGGACATGGCACGTACGACCTCGGCATAAGGAGGCGTCGTTGCCGCATAATCAAAATATTTCATTCGATCCTACCTCCTGCTTCATATCTATAGGTACAGGCAGCAGACAAGACTAAAAGAGACCAAAATACGGATAAACGCTCCGCTTTTTGATCTCTTTCAAAAATAATAGTCGATGCCATTTCTTCTGAAAGTTACAGTCAGATGCTAAAACCGTCTGCCTGTCATTATACCATACATTACCGGTTGAAGAGTTGGCTTTATTGGATGGATCACTGAAAATTAAAGGGCATACTTGCTCTGTGCGTTCTCGATTTTACCGATATAACGCTGTGTTTCTTTTGGCAGCTGATCAAACTTGGCCATCAGCTCGTTATCATTGGAGATACCGAGTCTTTGCAGACGACCCGGACCTGCGTTGTAGGCAGCCAGTGCAGTCTTGATATTGTTGTCATAATGCTTCAACTGGTAGGACAGATACTTGGTGCCTCCATCGATGTTCTGGGCAGGATCATAAGAGTTGCTGACTCCAAGACCGGCGGCTGTACCATCCATCAACTGCATCAGCCCTTTGGCCCCGGCAGAAGAACCGGCATTCGGGTTAAAGGAAGACTCTACATCGATAACCGCTTTGATCAGTGATTCAGGAATTCCATACTTGCTGCTGGCCTTGCTGATCAGATCGTTATAAGCGGTTGCCTTGCTTCCGCTGTCGTCTCCGCCCAGTCCCTGCAGCGCAGACACATCACCACCGGCAGATACAGCAGCAGGAATGCTGCCTGCTGACATGCCAGTACGTGCAGTAGCTGTCGCATTCTCCGGACTTACTTCCGGCAGCTGATCAAAGTTATACCATGGATCTGTAGATCCTGCTCCATACGTGCTGCCTGTTACGGAAGAAGGGGTGCCTGTCGATACCAGACTAGCCAGATCCTGTACAGCCGCTCCGGAACTCTGTGCTTCCGCAGATGTGCCAATATTTTGCTGCAGCATCAGTTGAAACAGCTGGTCCGTATCATTGGTCTTCACCGTCGCAGGGGTCGTACTGCCTCCACCTGACGCATTCAGATATCGCAGTTCAAGCATTTGTTTTGCTGTATTTGGATCAATTTGCATACGGTTGGTAGCTCCTGTCTATTTATAAATAATTGAAGGATTATCCGTCTAAATATTCTCTATATTCTCAGTGTACTGCTTTTGCACTCTTGTGGCATGAGAATGAATGACGATTCTGCTGATCCTAAGAGGAAATAGGAACAATCTCCTGTATGGCACAATTCCTTATCGTGCCCATACGCTGTAAGTATAGGCGGGTACAAATCCGAGTCTGAAGGCCAGCTGAAAGGAAGCCTGATTATCTGTGCCGCATTCCCATACGGGCTGGCGTGCCGTTTGCAAGCATTCTTTTATAAAAGCGGCTGCAGCGATTACGGCCAAACCTTTGCCTCGATGTTCTGACACTGTATAGATATCCATCTCCGCTGTCCATGCATTTGCAAAAATGGAAGTGCACTCGCAAACCACCTGATTCTCATACAAAATGGCATAGCCCAATCCATGGATCATATAGTTCGCAAGCGACTGCCAATACGCTATATAATACTTTTCGTCAAAAACTGCGCTTTTTTGAATAACGGAAGCATTTATTTTTTGCAGCTCATATCCGTCAGGCATCTGTCTTCTGGTATCCAGCATAGCTGTGGATGGATAATTCATCGCTTGTCTGGTGAGTTGCCGAAGTGGAGCAGGAAGATCAGCAGCCATTTCATCCCAGAGCGGCTCCCCTGAAAATAAAGTAAATCTCTCACCGGTACGCATCCGATCCAGACAGCGCTCATGGACTATATGGCTGAATGATTCCGAAGGACAGCATCCTCCTGCATAATATAGACCTGACGGTGTCTCCGCCCATATTGGTCTGTCGACATCATAAAGGGATGCGGAAGTGATCTTCGGCAGATCAAATGGAGTAGGGATGTCAATTAGCGTATGGATCTGTCCATCCATTGACTCTGTGTATATAGTGCCTGGTATACAGGCGTTCAGCACGGAGTACACAAAGGCAGGATAGCGCTGAGCATACGGTTTATCTGTAGTTCTGTCGTTGGTTTTCATATCTACAAGAAGCTCCTTGGACGCTTTTATGTATATCGCTGATTTGGATTCCATGCAGATTAGTCTGCATTTTATAAAAAATAAGGATGCCTGAGCCAGGCACCCTTATCATGTCAATTTCATTATTGGTATGCGTTATTTAAGCGTGGCGCTGATTCATACGGCGCTGTGTCAGATAGTCACTTTCGTAATACGACAGATCATCACGCAGTTCTTCGAATGTTCTGGTGATTTCCAGAATAATTTCTCTAACCGGCTTCACTGGCGTTTGACGGAAACGGATAGCTTCCTGCCCTGTGTAGGCATAACGTCCATCTTCGGAGTAGCACTCATTTTTGGGATAGAAAAAGCTGTTTACACATTGATGATATGCGTTATACAGAGCTTTTTCAGCAAATTCTGCATCAAAGTTAGCACGACGCAGAACGACGCCTAATTTCTCATAGGATACTTCGGAGAATACCAGCAGGTGACGCAAATCTGCCAGAAACCCTTTGTAAAAAGGTAATGTATCTTCTCCCTGTTCGGCTGCCAAAGCCTTTAGAGAATACTCATTCAAAAACCCTTCCAGTTTCTCGATGACCGGTTTCAACTTTTCCCGTGTGCCTTCACTCAACTTATGGACATTTGCAGCTGACATGACTGTAGCTCCCCCTTAATTGGTTCCTTCAAGACCGGGTTAGGTCGTTGTAAAATTTAACCCTGATTTAACTTACATCCTACCATAAAACTCATCTCATGTGTTAGTTACGGCGCAGTTTATAAGCATCAATTTTTAAGCTTTTCACTGCCACTGTCTTACGATTCTTTTAACCAATTGGCTTATTCCTGAAAATTGGTCTCACCAATGTACCAGCCGATGATTGGTTTAATATCATATAGATTACTTCCATTCCCCTCAACAATCAAGGCATATGGCAGGTCCATGATAAAGATTTCATCGACTATTGCCGTTTTTACCTGTTTTTCATCATAAAAGCGGTGTGTCTCCATATATTATCGGAAGACACACCGCTTTTGTATAGCGGATATTGAATTGGTCAGTAAAAATATGATGAAGCTGTATTCTATACACGCGAATAAATCCGCCATACATGACCAAATAGCTATCGTACTTGTTAAATCAACGTGGCGTCAGTGGGGAAAGTTTCTCGTAAGCCGGGTTCTGTACCAGTTGTGGTTCGATCGGGAACTACCCTCCCACTTTTGGTGACAATCATCTATCTAGGCCAAACATTGCTGTTTGGCTCCAGCGACCAACCTCGATACACCTCGGGCTAAGGCTGCTTTTCCGAAGAAAAGCCGTATCTCTTTAGGTCTTGCTCCAGATGGGGTTTACCAGGAACAAAGTCACCAGTGTTCCTCGGGGTCTCTTACACCTCGGTTCCATCCTTGCCTGTGCTCTTGCGAGCCATCGGCGGTCCATTTCTGTGGCACTATCCTTCAGTTTGCACTGACTGGACGTTATCCAGCACCCTGCCCTGCGGAGCCCGGACTTTCCTCCCGAAGCCTCTCGGCTACCGGCGATTGTCTGTTAAACTTTCCGCGAACGCAACACATCGTATTATATAATTTTCACGCAGTGGTGGCAAGAGGCAAATGCAATTTTATTTGAATTCTATTTATTGACAACCCGCATCCGAATTTCAGTGATATATTTCTTTTTTAGGAGTCTCTGCTCCTGATACAGCAGCTCCAGTGTATTCTCGCTATTTTTATAATCCAAATAACCCTTGATGTGCTGAATGGCCGAGTACCGCAGCTCAGAGCGCAAACCCCATTCATAAAAAAAGGCTGGGCAGCCTATCCAGTTCATTCTGGTAGTCTGCACAGCCCTTATTATTTGTTCTGTCTTATTCTTCTTCTCTGTCGGTACCTGTTTAAACGAACCGGAATACTTCGGTATTAACAGCAGACGCATGCACAGCGGTTGTGTACTTGTCTGCCTGCAGACGCGCGCTGAGCACGCCTGCCACGCCCGGCTTCATAATCTTCTCTGTATTATGTCCCGGATCAATAATGGCGATACCGGCGAGCAGTGCATCGTGAGCGGTATGATAATCAATATCACCGGTTACGATTACATCAGCGCCCTTGAACAGGGCTCCGTTCACATAACGGCTGCCCGATCCGCCGAGGACTGCAGCTTTTTTGATCGTCCGCTGCAGATCGCCTACGACACGTACAGTCGGCACATCCAGTCCCTTTTTAACGATATCGACAAATTCGCCCAGGCTGACCGGCGTATCCAGCTTGCCGACACGTCCGAGACCATAAGCTTTGCTCGGCAGTGCCAGCGGATACAGATCATAGGCTACTTCTTCATACGGATGAGATTTGATCAATGCCTGTACTGCCTTGTTGCGCAGACTGGTTGGAATAATCGTCTCAAAGCGAACCTCGGCAGCATGTTCCAGCTTGCCCTGCTCGCCGCTGTACGGGTTGGTGCCTTCTTCCGGCAGGAACGTCCCTGTTCCTTCGGCACTAAAGCTGCAGTGGCTGTAATTGCCGATATGGCCAGCTCCCACTGCCCAGACCGCACTGCGTACTGCATCCAGATGCGAAGCGGGTACAAAAGCAACCAGCTTCAGATAATCGTCCGTGGACGTCTGCTCGATCGGTACCGTCTGGCGCAGTCCAAGCGCCTCTGCCATCCAGTCATTAACGCCACCTTCGGCGATATCCAAATTGGTGTGGCTGATATAGACAGCAATATCGTGCTTGATCAGTTTCTCATACAGGCGGCCCATTGGCGTGCTCGTTTGCAGGCTTTTGAGCGGCCGGAAAATAATCGCATGATGGGCAATAATCAGATTGGCGTTCAGCGCAATCGCTTCGTCGATCACTTCTTCCGTCACATCGAGTGCAACCAGTATACCGGTAATGTCCTTTTGCAGCGTACCAAGCTGCAGACCGATCCGGTCATCCGGTACAGCGATCGATTTGGGTGCAAACTGCTCCATATACTGGATTACCGTTTGTCCTTTTGCAAGCATAACAGTACCTCCTTCACAAGCTTGATCTGCTGATTGAGCGCAGCTACTTTCAATTTGGCTTCATCCGTATCCGAACGGCCGACCGAGGCAGCGACTTTCTCCAGCTTGCCGATTTCCTGCTGCCATTTCTCCACAAATATTGATGAAGCTTCTTCCAGCAAATAAGGACCAAACTGCAGCAGATTGAAATCATGCAGCTCTACCTGCAAGCCTTCAGGTCCTGCCAGCAGCCGTTCACGGTAAAGCTCTCCATTACGCACCGCCGCATCCTCCAGCCGATCCGCTGTCAGGATCTCATATGTACGGCCGTCTTCTTCCAGGATCTGCTCGGCAGACAGGAACCAGCCATGCTCCAGCAGCCAGCGGCGGACGAACTCTTCTCCAACATTCGGTTGTAAAATCAGGCGTGATACACCTTCCAGCTTATCCAGCCCTTCGGAAAGAATGGTCACGATCAATGCACCACCCATACCGGCGATCGTAATCACATCCACCTCTCCCGGCTGCAGCACCGCCAGACCGTTACCTAGCCTCGGCTGAATCACATGACCGAGCCCGGCTTCATTGACCTGGCGCTGAGCCGCATCCAGCGGTCCCTGATTGACCTCTCCGGCTACTGCTTGCGTTACCCGTCCCTGACGCACAGCAAATACCGGCAGGAGGGCATGGTCGGACCCAATGTCCGCCAGCCGGCTCCCTGCTGGAATCTGCTCCGCAATTCTTGTTAATCTAGTTGATAATTTCATGCAGCCACCCACACTATCCATTTTTTTCGAAGTATAAATAAAAGAATGCAAGCCAGTGCAATCTTGGTTACACACAGCGCTGCAAAAATATCCGGCATCTGACCGCGAAGCAGTACTTCATCCACTTCCGGCATAAACCAGATCGCGATTCCACTCGTAAAATATACGGCCGCCAGCTTTTTACCACGATGATGTACCAGCCAGCTGAACCATACGAGCAGCAGACTAAGCGGCAGCCACAGGCCTTGCAGTACAAGCCATGACGCCTCTGGATTCACACGGGCAAAAAATCCGGCATACAACAATACAAAAGCACCAAACCCGATATACAGCAGCACCGGACTGGAAATCACATATCCCATTATACACCAGATTAACCCACATCCAAGGACAAGTACAGTAATCCAAAAAGATGGATCCAGTCCATGCTGACGGATCACCAGTATACCCAGTCCCAACATTAACATACTTCCGACCGCCAGCAGAAAAGACGAAGCAATCGGATTGCGTTTGCGCCAGCGGATGCCGCCTGTATAACAAAGCGCCGTAAATACCGGCACACAGACCAGCTGTACCAGAATTGGAAATGTCGTAAAGTACAGCAGTACCATACAGATAAAACAAAGCATCAGAAACGTAAACATCCAGGTCCTGATATTGCCCTGCTTGAATGATTGCATGGACAATACTTTCTTGTCGCCCCGCTCCTGGTTTACGTCATATAGATTCATCAAAAAGTCGCAATAATGCGCCGGCAGCAGACGATTCTCCCGCCAGTATTCAATTTCGTCCAGAATAACTCCTCTTTTGTCCTGATTCACAATACTCCCCCGCTTCTGCATTCATTCAAAGTTCATTTATACCTATAGTATATATCGCTGAATTGGTGCCAAAAGTAAAGGGGTTCCATTTATTCAGAACAAAAAGGGATCTGCCGCAGCAATAGCAGCAGATCCCTTGTATGATTGCTTATTTAAATAAGCGGTTGAATTCTATTCCAGGAAGTCCTTCAGACGTTTGCTGCGGCTTGGATGGCGCAGTTTACGAAGGGCTTTGGCTTCGATCTGACGGATACGCTCACGGGTAACACCGAACACTTTACCCACTTCTTCGAGTGTACGAGTACGTCCATCGTCCAAGCCAAAACGCAGACGAAGTACATTCTCTTCACGCTCAGTCAGCGTATCCAGCACATCTTCCAGCTGTTCCTTGAGCAGCTCGTAAGCTGCTGCATCAGCCGGTGCCAGTGCATCCTGGTCCTCGATAAAGTCACCCAGGTGAGAGTCATCCTCTTCCCCGATTGGTGTCTCCAGAGATACAGGTTCCTGTGCGATTTTCATGATTTCGCGTACTTTTTCGACGCTCAGTTCCATCTCGGCTGCAATCTCTTCCGGCGTCGGTTCGCGCCCCAGTTCCTGCAGCAGCTGACGGGATACCCGGATCAGCTTGTTGATGGTCTCTACCATATGCACCGGAATACGGATTGTTCTGGCCTGGTCCGCAATCGCGCGGGTAATGGCCTGACGAATCCACCAGGTTGCATACGTACTGAACTTGTATCCTTTGGTATGGTCAAATTTCTCAACGGCTTTGATCAGACCCATGTTGCCTTCCTGAATCAGATCCAGGAACAGCATACCGCGTCCTACGTACCGCTTGGCAATACTGACCACGAGACGAAGGTTGGCTTCAGCCAGTCTGCGCTTCGCTTCTTCATCTCCCTGTTCAATCCGCTTGGCCAGCTCGACTTCGCTGTCAGCGGAAAGCAGAGGTACTCTACCGATTTCTTTCAGATACATTCTGACCGGGTCATTGATTTTGATACCTGGCGGCAGTGCCAGATCATCGTCAAAGCTGAACTCGTTATCCCCGTTTTCACGCTCATTCTCGGAATCGGTTGTGATTTCCTCGTCACCTTCATTGATTACTTCGATACCCATATCTCCGAGTTGTTCGTAGAACTCGTCGATCTGTTCAGCATCCTGGTCAAAAGCGGCCAGTCTTTCCATAATATCCTTGTAATTCAAGGAGGATCTCTTTTTACCTACCTCAATAAGCTGCTCTTTTACCTGTTCGAGCGTTAATTCGGTTTCCAATTCAGTATGCTGATCGTTCGCCATCTTTCGACTCCCTCCTCCCTGAAAATAAATGCTCAGAACATTTATTGTCTTTCCAGGGTGATAATCTCACTTGCAATTTGAGCTGCACGCAGGAAATCACCGGACTTCTCCGCGCGCAGCATGTCTTCTCTTTTTTGCTCGATCAGTTTTTGCTGCGGGAATTTTTTGATTTCACGAATGTAATCATCCATTCCGCGCAGCGTCTCATCCAGCGGGGCATCCATCATGGAGATGGATGTTGCAGTCTTCTCCAGCCGGTCATCATGGAGCGACCCGATGAACCGGCTGACATCAGGCGCTTTGCCCTGTGCATAATACGAATAGATATAGGCAGCCAGCGCTGCATGTTCCGGGATATTAAAAGCTTCTCCCAGATGCTGCGCCACATAGGTGGCCGCCTCCCCATCCTGCAGCATAATCGACAGTAAACGTCGCTCAGCCACATGATAGGCGGGCAGCAGCGTCGGAGCAGTAGGCTTGCGTGAGCTCCGTCCATTTCCGCCACTGCCACCGCCACGACCGCCCTGCTGGCCGGATTGCGGCTGCTTGCGATTCAGCGTCTGGCGCGCCAGATTGCAGTCCTGCTTCAGACTGTCCAGAGATACACCCACTTCAACGGAAAGTTCCTTGAGGTATACTTCCCGCTCGGTCGGTGAACCCAGATTGGCAATCACATTGATCGCTTCCTGCGCATAGGCAGCCTTGCCGTCCTCTTCCAGCAGATTGTAATTCTTTTTGATGTAAATCAGCCGGAACTTGGTTGTTGACACTGCACCATGAATAATCTGCTCCACAAATCGTTCCTGACCATACGTCTTGATGTATTCGTCAGGATCCAGCCCGTTTTGCAGTACGGCAATCTTCACATGCAGGCCTGCACCTTCCAGAATGGGGATACTTTTGAGTGCTGCTGCCTGACCGGCGTTATCGCCGTCATAGCAGACCACCACCTCTTCGGTTAGCGTGCGTATCAGTGAGGCATGATTGTCGGTCAATGCTGTACCCATTGTCGCTACAGTATGTTGTACCCCCGCATCCCATGCTGCAATCACATCACCAAAGCCTTCCATCAATACAATTTGTCCCTGCTTGCGGATTGGTCCTTTGGCCAGGTTCAGATTATACAGTGTACGGCTTTTGTTGAACAGTCGGCTCTCCGGCGAATTCAGATATTTCGGCTGGCCTTCGCCCAGAATCCGGCCTGCAAATGCGATTACTCTTCCGCTGCGGTTCATGATCGGGAACATGACCCGCCCGCGGAAGCGGTCCACATAGCCCGAGCCATTCTGTCTGGGAGACAGCAGTCCCCCTTTTTCCATTTCTTTCAGATCAAAAGAACGTTTCTCAAAAAACTGCACAAGCGTATCCCAGCGGTCCGGAGCATAACCAATCTGAAACTGATCAATCAGCTTATCGCCGAATCCGCGGGCCCGCAGGTATTCCATCGCAGATTTCCCGTGTTCCGTATTTTTCAAAAGATAATGAAACAGCTTGGCAGCCCATTCATGAGCCTGAAGCAGACGTTCCAGTTCCTTGTTCTGCGGAGTGGCTGCCGCTCCTTTTCCATCCTGGAAAGGGACATGTGATTCTTCTGCCATTAATCTGACCGCTTCCGGGAAAGACAAACCATCAATTTCCATTCTGAACTTGATGGCATTGCCGCCCGCGCCGCATCCATAACAGTAAAAAATCTGGCGTTCCGGTGTGACTGTGAACGAAGGAGTCTTTTCCGAATGAAACGGACAGAGGCCCTTCATGTACTTTCCCTGTTTGGTCAGATGAACATATTTGCCTACCGTGTCAACAATGTCATTATGCTGAAGTACCGCTTCAATGACTTCATCAGGAATACCACCGCTATATCCGGTGTTCATCGTTACCACCTTCATCTCTTTTCACACGATAAATAATATTCGCTATTCCGAATGAAATTCCTGCAAATTTGTTAAAAGTTTTACGAGCTTGGCCTGAAAATTTTTCTTATCGTCCGTTGTAAGCGGTCTGGGCCCTTTACCATACTTGCCCTGACGTCTTGCTTTGGCCTGTGCATGACGGCGTGCCAGCAGAAATTCGATATTGTCTGCATGGAACTCCATTCCCCGGAAGGACAATATCCGGCAGTGCTTGGCCAGAGCAATCGTAGCCAGCCCATAATCCTGGGTAATGACGATATCGCCGGCATGAACATGATTCACAATATATAGATCCGCACTCTGATCGCTGCGGTCTACCTGAACAACACGTACACCTTCTTCTGCCTGAATTCGGTGATCAAAGGAGGACACCATCAGTACAGGCACTCCAAAAGAGCGCGCTGTCTCAGCAATCTCTGCTTTGACCGGGCAGGCATCGCCATCTACCACGATGGTAGGGATACGGCTTAGCGATTCCGATTCCAATACATGTCCTCCTTTCCGGGATTACATTAGACAGCATACAGGTTCACGGATCATACGTTCGTTTACAAAGCCGAAAATACGGAACGACATCATTTCTCATCGTCGTTCCGTATAACTGTATCTGTTAGTATATAATATATTATTTAACCAGCTTGGAGAAATCTGCATACAGCTTGATATCGCGATCGATCACAGTCAGCAGAGCCAGACGGTTCTCGCGTACCGCAGCGTCGTCCACCATAACCATAATATGATCAAAGAAGTTCGTAATCGCCGGACGAAGTGTTGCCAGTAAAGTCAATGCTTCTCCTGTGCGATTATCGGCAAGCAGATTATGGTAAGGCACGCTGACCGACTGCCATGCTGCATAGAGTTCTGTCTCTCCTGCTTCTGTAAACAGCGCCGGATTCACAACTGCACCTGCCGATTTGGCAGCCAGATTGGATACACGTTCAAACGATTCGATGATCAGCTTGAAGTCAGGGACTTCATTAACAGCTTGCATCAGATCATTACCGCGTGCGACCACGGAGCCAATATGATTGAATCCTGCCGAAATAACAGCATCTACCACGTCATAGCGGAGTGCCTCGGACAGCAGCTTTTTCACACGCAGTCCAAAGAACTCATATAATTCTATACGTATTATATCGGAAGAACGTTTCATATTCCTTAAATTTTCATGAATATTCAGTGCAATATCAAAAATCTGTTCCAGAGTCAGCGACAATCCGCGTTCCAGCAAGATCTGAACAATGCCTGCCGCCTGACGACGCAGTGCATATGGGTCCTGTGAACCGGTCGGAATAATGCCGATCGAGAAGCAGGCTACAATCGTATCGATCTTGTCCGCAATGCTGACCAGTGCCCCGGTCACCGAAGCAGGTGCGGCTTCACCGGCAAATCGCGGCTGATAATGTTCAAAGATGGCACGGGCCACTTCTTCGCTCTCGCCAGCTTTGCGGGCATAATCTTCACCCATGACACCCTGCAGTTCAGGGAACTCATAGACCATCTGGGTCACCAGATCAAACTTGCTGATATCTGCAGCACGGCTGATGGCCACTGCCTGGTCGGCCGGCACCTGCAGTGCAGTACCCAGCTGATCGGCGATCTGGCGAATACGGCGCACTTTCTCGCCGAGTGTTCCAATTTCTTCATGGAAAACGATATTATCCAGCTTGGCAACCGCGTCTTCGATCTTCATCTTCTGATCTTCTTCATAGAAGAACTTCGCATCCGACAGACGGGCACGCAGTACTTTCTCGTTACCTCTGGCAATCACATCCAGCGAGCGGCTGTCACCGTTACGAACCGTTACAAAGTACGGCAGCAGCTGGCCTTCGTTATCCAGTACCGGGAAATAGCGCTGATGCTCACGCATCGAAGTGATCAGCACTTCCTGCGGAATGTTCAGGAAAGACGGATCAAACGTACCATACAGTACCGTCGGCGTCTCTACCAGGAACAGTACTTCTTCCAGCAGATCTTCCTTCACATCGATATTCCACTTCTGCTCGGCTGCCAGATGGGAGATCTGGGCACTGATCATCGCTTCACGCTCTTCCACATCAGCGATAACATGCTGTCCGCGCAGTGCTTCCATATAGAGTGTAGGCTCGGCAATCTCGGTCTCGGTGCCGAGGAAACGGTGACCGCGTGTCACACGTCCTGTACGAACACCAGTAATTTCAAAATCAATTACATCATGTCCCCACAGAGCGACCATCCAGCGGATCGGACGAACAAAGCGGAAATCATATGCACCCCAGCGCATATTTTTCGGGAAGTTCATGGATGTAATGATATTTTGCAGCGCCTCGGCCACAATAGTCTCCGTGCTGGTACCGATACTGCTCTTGCGGGCATAGATGTATTCCACACCACCGACTTCGCGGAATGTAAATTGTTCCGGATCAACACCCTGACTGCGGGCAAAACCAAGTGCAGCCTTGCTCCAGTTGCCGTTTTCATCCTTGGCAATCTTACGGGAAGGTCCTTTCACTTCCTCGTTGATGTCTTCCTGCTTTTCCGCTACATCCTTGATCCATACGGCCAGACGACGCGGTGTTGCGAATGCTTTGGCTTCTCCATAAGTCAGACGGGAATCATCCAGCCATTTGACCGTTTTATCACGCAGCTGGTTCATTGCCGCACGCAGGAAGCGGGCAGGCACTTCTTCCAGACCAATTTCAAGCAATAAATCCTTCGCCATGATTACATCTCTCCTTTCTTGAGCATCGGGAAGCCAAGCTTCTCACGATTTTCCAGATAAGTGGCCGCCACCTGGCGCGCCAGATTCCGTACACGGGTAATGTAGCCCGTCCGCTCGGTGACACTGATTGCGCCGCGCGCATCGAGCAGGTTGAATGTATGCGAGCATTTCAGTACATAATCATAAGCCGGGAATACCAGATGCTGATCCATCGCACGCTTGGCTTCCTGTTCATAGGTGCTGAACAGATTGAGCAGCATAGGCACATCGGATACTTCAAACGTATAGGTGGAATGCTCCACTTCCGGCTGATGGAATACATCGCCGTAGGTCATGCCATTTACCCACTCCAGATCAAATACATTTTCCTTTTCCTGAATATACGAAGCCAGACGCTCCATACCGTAGGTGATCTCAACCGATACCGGATTGGTCTCGATACCGCCCACCTGCTGGAAATAAGTGAACTGTGTAATTTCCATACCATCCAGCCATACTTCCCAGCCGAGACCCGCACAGCCGAGGGACGGGTTCTCCCAGTTATCTTCGACAAAGCGAATATCGTGATCCAGCGGTTCAATACCAAGCGCCTTGAGGCTGTCCAGATAAATCTCCTGGATGTTGTCCGGTGAAGGCTTGATAATCACCTGGAACTGGTGATGCTGGTACAGACGGTTCGGGTTCTCCCCATAACGGCCATCGGAAGGACGGCGGGAAGGCTCAACATAAGCGACACGCCAAGGCTCAGGACCGATCGAACGCAGGAATGTCATCGGGTTCATCGTGCCGGCACCTTTTTCCGTATCGTAAGGTTGGACGATAATACAGTTATGCTCGGCCCAGAAATTTTGCAGCGTCAAAATCATTTGCTGGAAGTTCATTGACATTACTCCTTTATCTTCGTAGTGGGATTACTGGAATCGGCCCGAATCTTGTATCCATGAAAAGATCGGGTTCCGGCAGCCAGCAACCGGTCGTGCTCTCCCGCTGAAATAGGCATCTGCAACGCACGCAAAAAACTCCCGTTCCTACGCCTGGTTACAGACATAGGGACGAGAGGTTCAGTTCCCGCGGTTCCACCCTATTTGAAGACATTTGCATGTCATCCACTTTTCCATATTCAGCTCATATGCTCACGGCTGCCATTCAACTGCTGGTCGTCATCAGGCTCTCACGATCCCTGACTCGCTAGTGGACGATAATCAGCAATTTACTATACCGGTCAACGCATCATGTGTGTCTGCAGGAGACACAATTTATAAGTTAGATCATATCGGAATTAGCGTGGTTCGTCAATGTCGTTTTGCAATGATGCACGAAATGGATAGGAGTCTACAGGCAGATTTCTACATTCGCACAGGTTCAACAAGCTGAAAAACCAGACGGAATGACGGTGGCCCACTGTTCGGCGAACTACCATTTCTCCATCAATGGAAAACATGGGAATATCTGCCTGATGTCTTCCTAACGCCAATCTTCATGCCTATTAGATCTCGTAGCGTTCGAGCTGCTCCAGGAAGCGGCGTGATTTCAGTTTGAGGCCGAGCTGCGCTTCCATAAAGGAATTCATGACTTTCTTCAGCTCTGTACGGGTCTCTTCCTTGACATCAATATTGCCCAGCCGGCGGATATCCAGCCGGCTGAACAGACGCAGCAGCTTGAGCACACCCGGAGATACGAGTACGGCTGCAGGGTCCTGGCGCCGCTCCTTCTCGGATAAAATGCCGCCCAGTCCCGCACTGATCCAGAACTTGCCCTCTGTCTCGCCGGAGAACATGCAAGCATCCACCTGCGGTCCGTAACCGGCGGCCTGCAGCACTTTCATCTCGAACAGTGAAGTGAGCACGACCGGATCACGGCCTTCCCCGAGAAAGGACAGATAGGCCTTGAGCTGTTCAAACCAGAAATGGCCGGTCTCATTATCCTGCAGTGCCTTGTCCACCAGCTCGCACGCATATGCGCTGTACGCGGCCAGTATAATATCTTCACGCAGCCGGTGATTAGATTCGATTACTTCTCCCTGATTCAGCGTCCCCATTCCCGTTCCGCTGCGGATAAAGGAAAACTCTCCATAGGTAAATGGCTGTACGAGCGCACCATGGCGGCTTCTTGCTTTTTTGGCTCCGCGCACAAATACGGCGACTTTACCGTGTGCTTCCGTGCATAGGGTAATGATCTTGTTGCCTTCGCCGTAATCCATGCTGCGGATGACGATACCTCCCACTCTGTATAGCATGCGTCATCTCCTGATCTGTATTGAATTCCAGCGGGTCGATCCGGCGCTGGTTGGAGTATTTGCCGATAGTATGATTGCTGTTACAAAAGAAACAGAGCATTGCATCAATGCTCTGTTTCGCTTCATTACGCGTCCCGGTGGAAGCCGAGATCCTTGAGGACCCGATCCTGGTTACGCCAGTCTTTCTTCACTTTTACCCACAATTCCAGGAAGGTTTTGGAACCGAGCAGGTTCTGGATATCCATCCTCGCTCGCTTGCCCACTTCCTTGAGCAGTGCGCCCTGCTTGCCGATAATGATACCTTTCTGGGAATCACGTTCCACATAAATGACAGCGGAGATATTTACAAGTCCATTTTCCTGGGTATACATGTCTTCGATCGTTACCGCGATGGAATGCGGAATTTCTTCGCGGGTCATCTGAAGAATCTTCTCACGGATCAGTTCGGCACAGACAAACTGCTCCGGATGATCGGTTACCTGATCGTCCGGATAGTACTGAGGACCTTGTGGCAGGTATTTGCCCAGCTGTTCCAGCAGTGTATTGACATTATTGCCAAGCTTGGCGGAGATCGGTACAATCTCGGCAAACTCATGCAGCGAACGATATTTGTCAATGATCGGCAGCAGCTGCTCCGGAGCCACCTGATCAATTTTGTTAATCACGAGGAATACCGGCGTTTTTACTTTTTTGAGATGTTCGATGATAAAGCGGTCACCACCGCCGAGTCCTTCAGCTGCATCCACGAGGAACAGAGCCGCTTCGACTTCATTCAGCGTGTTCAGCGCCGTCTGGTTCATAAAGTCGCCCAGTTTGGACTGACGTTTGTGCACGCCCGGTGTATCCAGAAACACGATCTGCATTTCTTCGGTTGTATACACTCCATGAATCTTGTTACGCGTCGTCTGTGGCTTATCGGACATAATCGCGATTTTCTGACCGATCACCTGGTTCATGAGGGTGGATTTCCCTACATTCGGACGGCCTACAATCGCGACAAATCCTGATTTGAATTGTTTTTTTGACATATTACACTCCGTTCATTAGCGGATCGGTATCCGCCTGGGTTGTTAAAAATAATTAATCTTATCCGGCTTTTATGAATCTCTGTATTTACTGATCCAGATTCCATGGACCAAACGCATGCGGCAGCAATTCGGCAATGGTCGTCATACGCATATCACCTTTCATATTGCCAAGCAGTACAGGCATATCGGGATGACACAGTTCCACCATCACCTGACGGCATACCCCGCAGGGAGCAATCGGCTCATCGGTCTCTCCAATGACGGCTAGCATTTTGAAAGTACCCGGACGCTGCCCCTGTGCAATCGCACTGAACAGGGCCGTACGCTCTGCACAGTTGCTTGGAGAGTAGCCGGCATTCTCGATATTGCAGCCATGATGCACCTGTCCACTGGCATCCAGCAGGGCTGCGCCTACCGAGAAATGCGAATAGGGAACATAGGCTTTGGCACGCGCGATTATGGCTTCCTGTAGTAATTGTGATGCTTCCATCGTGTTCCTCCTATAATTCGGAATTCATTATCCCGTTTGGTTCCCTGCAGGTTGCTGTATACAATGTGCGCGGCTGCTTACTGCTGCGCATCTTATCCATAACGTTGATTTATAATCAAATCCGTATAAACAGACAAGTATTTCCTGTACAGAAATTATACTGCCTATCATTCATTTGCGGTCTCTGCTTGCTGCATCGGAAAATGGCTGTTGTTCGGACAGCGACGTCTATCACTGGCTATACAGCAGTATATATCTATTTTACACGATTTATGCCTGTTCGCCCATAGTGAAACGGTTTTGCTGTCAGACTATCTTTCTGTGATCTACACCAAAGCCATATTCTCGCTCACGGAGCAAAGAAATCCTCCCTGCCACCCGAAAGTGCTGCAGAAGAGGATTTCGCAAATGACACCCGATTCAATCAGGTTGGTTCTATAATTATCAGCTTGCCCATTCAAATATTCAGCCAGCTCAGCACCGGCCCGATAAAAACAGCAATACCGATTACAGCCGCCGCAAGAGAAGCGACCAGCACAGCGCCTGCCGCGGCGTCTTTGGCCTTTTTGGCAAAAGGGTGCCAGTCGGGAGAGCATAAATCAACAGCAGCCTCAACAGCGGTATTCATCAGTTCCGCGCCAAGCACCATCGCAATGGCCAGCGTCAACAGCATCCAGTCTCCAATATCAACATGAAAAAACCAGCCTGCCGCGATAATTACCATCGTCGCCAGCACATGCACACGGAAATTGCGTTCCGTACGGAAGGTTGCAATCACGCCTTCAATCGCAGAATAAAATACAGCTCTCCACGTTCTCTTTTTCATTAGCGGGTCAATCCGATCTGCTGCAATACCGCTTCCTGTTTGCCCATCATTTCCGCTTCACTCTCATCATCCTGATGATCATAGCCGAGCAGATGCAGAAATCCATGCACGAACAGGAACCCGATCTCACGCTCCACCGAATGTCCATAATCCTCGCTCTGTGCAATTGCACGCGGAATGGAAATAATAATGTCACCCAGCATATCTCCAGGCAGCGGCTCACCGTCTGCTTCCGGATCTGTACCATAGTTGATCTCCATCTCATCGTCCATAGACTCATGCATGGCAAAGGACAATACATCTGTCGGGCGATCCATATTCCGGTATTCCTTGTTCAGCTGGTGAATCACCTCATCATCCACAAAGGTAAGCGCGACCTCACCTTCCTGAACACCTTCCTGCTCGCCTGCCTTTTGCAGCACCTGCTCCAGCAGCGAGATCAGCTCCCCGGTAATTTCATATTCAGTTTGTTCATTCTCCCAAGCGAGCTGCAAACTCATACGTTCTTCTCCTTTATCTCCGGCTTCTTGATATCTTCCGGATACTCAATACGGGAATGGAAAATTCCCATTACCGCTTCTTTGAGCGTTTGGGCAATCACATCCAGCTCTTTCATCGTCAGATCACATTCATTGAACTGGTGATCATCCAGACGCCCTTTGATAATTTTCTCAATCATGCTTTCGACCTGCTCGACAGTCGGCTTGTTCAGGGAACGTACCGCCGCTTCCACGCTGTCCGCGATACCAACCACCGCCGCTTCCTTGGTCTGTGCTTTGGGACCCGGATAACGGAAATCTTCTTCTGTAAAGTCAGGTTCTAACCCCTGCTCTTCCGCTAGCTTGAGCGCCTTTTGGTAAAAGAAATACAAAAAAGTCGTACCATGATGCTGCTCGGCAATATCGCGAATCGGCTTGGGCAGCTTGTATTCCTTTTGCATCTCCACACCATCACGGGCATGAGCAATAATAATCGACTTGCTGAGCTTCGGATCTATGCTGTCATGCGGATTCTCCATATGATTCTGATTCTCGATAAAGTAACCCGGCCGCTTGGTCTTGCCGATATCGTGATAATACGAACCGACACGGCACAGCAGGCCATTCGCGCCAATCGCTTCCGCTGCGGCCTCGGACAGATTACCGACCATTACACTATGATGGTATGTACCCGGCGTCTCAATCAGCAGCTTGCGCAGCAGCGGATGATTCGGGTTGGACAATTCCACTAGCTTGAGCGCCGACAGAATACCAAAAGTCGTCTCGAAAAATGGCATCAACCCCAGCACCAGCACAGTCGTCAGCAGACCTCCGATAAAAGCAAAACCCAGCGCATACATGACGGTCATGCGCGTCCAGCTTTCATCATTTAACAACACAAGTGCCAGTACCGTCAACGCTCCAAACAGACAGGTCATAATGCCTGCCTTGAGAATGGTGGAACGCTGGCTCGCACGGTGGATACAATGAATAGCCGTCAATGAAACGACCAGGGTAAACAATCCAAACTGATAATCGAATATCTCATTCTGCCGCATATTGAGAATTACGCTGACCAGAATACTCAGTACAACTGAACATACATAAGCCAGATGAATATCCAGCAGTACGGTAATCAGCATCGCTCCGAGTGCCGCAGGCACCAGATAACCAAAGTACGGGAAATTGCCCGCCTGTAAAATACGCACCAGATGGAAGCTTACAATACTAATCGCAAAAATAAGGATCAGCATAAGCAGCTGCGAATTGTTGTACGGTGTGCCTCTCTGGGCATTCTGGCGGAAAAACACATAGATCCCCAGCGTCAGCAGAAAAGCAAATAAAAGCAGCCCCAGCTGAGGCCAGTAGTTCACTTCGTTTTTGAGTAAATTGTTCTCGTCCAGCAGTGTGTACATTTCCTGGGTAATAATCTGGCCTGCAGGTACAATAACATCTCCCTGCTGCACATACACGACTGGCGTATTCTCACGCGCTTCTACTTTGGCAGCCTTGGTCGCTTCTTCATCGTAGAACTTGTTGGCCGTCAATGTAGCCCGGATCAACTCCTGTGAGACTTCACGCGCTGTCCGGCTGTTCAGCGAGCTGGTACTGACCATCTCTGCCACACGTGCTCTGGCGGACTGGGCATCCCTGATCTGATCGCTCATCAGTCTGGAGACGATCGACGTGGCCACCTGGCTCATTTGCTGAACTTCCTCTGTGGACAAACGCGGAATCTTCAGGAAAGTCTCTTCCGGAATGCTGTAGGTCTGATTGGCAATGGTCTTCTGCATCTCATCCAACAGCTGTGCGGAATAGTTACCTGATTCCCGTTGATTGCGGATAAAATTAGCAACCGAATTACGAATGCGCTGCGGAATCTCCTGGCTGTATATCTGTGCCTTATCCGAGCTGGAAATCTGATCATCCTGATTAAGCGACTCGATTCGTTCCAGCATCTGGGACATGACATTGTCCCTGTGCATAGACACAATAGTGTATACGGCTTCGACCTTTTCCGCTGCCGCTTCCTGCGCCTGCAGTGTAGCTTTGTTATTGGGAAGCTGCATAGGCGCCACAATATCTTTTTCGCTAACCGCACCGACCTGAATATCAAAACGCTGCGGTACCAGATTGGGCGCCAGGCTTCCATAAAAAAGCACAAGCAGTACTGCAAATAAAATATAGCGGGTTCCCCGGCCGCTCTTCCATCCTGCCACTCTGGAATAGAACGAATTGCGTTGGGACGGTTCCTTGGAAGTCATACATACAGTCCTCTCACTTTTGAATATTCAAAATGTGCGGTTGCTGCGTACCCACTGACCGTCTGCTATTCCAGATTCTCTGATGCTCTGTCATATGCGACGATAATTTTCTGTACCAGTGAATGACGCACCACATCCTGCTCGGCAAATGTTACAAACCCGATCTCCTTTATGCCATCTAGCACAAGACGGGCTTCCACCAGTCCTGACTTTTTACCGCGTGGCAGATCGATCTGGGTCACGTCTCCTGTAATTACCATTTTGGAGCCGAAGCCAAGTCGTGTAAGGAACATCTTCATCTGTTCCGGCGTGGTGTTCTGCGCTTCATCCAGAATGATAAAGGAATCATCAAGTGTACGGCCGCGCATATAAGCGAGCGGCGCGATTTCGATCAGTCCGCGTTCCAGCGCTTTGGCTGTCTGCTCCTGACCCATAACATCGTATAGGGCATCATACAGCGGACGCAGGTAAGGGTCTACCTTTTCCTGCAGATCGCCTGGCAGGAAGCCGAGACTTTCGCCTGCTTCAACAGCCGGACGAGTCAGCACGATCCGCTTTACTTTACCTTCTTTCAGTGCGGCTACAGCCAGCACTACCGCCAGGTAGGTTTTACCGGTACCTGCAGGGCCAATCCCGAAGACGATATCACGTTTCTGAATCGTGGATACATAGTGCTTTTGACCAATCGTTTTAACACGAATCGGCTTTCCACGGAACGTCTGGGTGATCTCTCCTTTATATAAGTCGAGCAGCTGATCTGCCCGCATATCCTTCGCAAGCTCAATAGCATATAAAATATCCCGTTCTGTGAGAACATAGCCTTTGCGGATCAGCTCCAGCAGCACTTCAAATAACTGCTGTACCTTATCCACCATCTGAACAGGACCCTGAATAACAATATCCGCTTCTCTGCTGCCGATATTGGCTTCCATTTCGCGTTCGATGATTTTTAGAAAACTATCCTGTGGACCGAACAACGACAAGCCTTCTTCTGCGTTTTGCAAGGGTATTCTGACGCTTTGCGTTTGCTCTGACAAATAGCCTCAATCTCCTCAATTATAGAATTAGTGTATATGCTGCCTTCTTCATAAACTTTACCATTGTATCCGTGCTCATGCAAAATTTTTTAGGGGCATATGGTTTTATTATTCACCCTTATGCAGCGGTTTGAAGCAGATGTAAAGAACAAACCGGCCTCGTAGAGACCGGTTCATTAAAGTAATAACTGCTGCTGGGCTCCTGATGGAACAAAACGTATTCCTCAGGAATTGCGATTACTCCCGCGGCTCCATACCTATGGCTGACGGGAACGCGGTGATCCGAGAATCTCTGCCCACATCATTCCTTGACGCAGCTGATCGGCATGCACCTGTTCTCCGCTCACCTGTACAGCTTCCGGCTCCTCGGGACTGCTTTTTAGAGCATTGTTGCCAGTAATCAGTCCGCCGGCACGACTTTTGAGGTTGGATTCCAGACTCTTCAGACGCTGATCCAACGCTGCCTGTCTGCCGGACAATCCTTCAAGTTCGCCGCTTTCTCCCCGGACGCTTGTATGATCTCTGCTGGATTCTAGTGCAGGACGAGCGGAACTGTTATCCCAGCTCTCATCCTGTTCATAGGATTCACTGCTCTCATACGTATCCGGAGCGTTATAACGCCGCTGGGCTTCATGATAACGACGCTGGGCTTCCTCGGCTCCATTATCATTGATAAGCGGTGGAACAGCGTCACGGGCAGAACGATCTCCCTGCCTTGGCTGTCCGCCAAATGTAGGCATGGATGAAGGACGATTATTGGACTTTCCCTTACCCGAACGGCTGCTGATTGCTGTGAAAATAGCAAAGCCAATAATCAGCACAATATAGATGTTGCTAAAAATCCAGTCCATCATATATTAAGCACATCCTTATTTACTTGGGTTCTGATCACTGCCACCCTGATTCGGATCGTTTACTTTGCCGAGCGAACCACGCATTTGTGTATCCGCCTCGATATTTTTGAGGTTCATATAATCCATTACACCCATTTGGCCTTTACGCAGCGCTTCGGCCATAGCCAGAGGTACATCCGATTCGGATTCAACTACACGCGCTCTCATCTCTACGACACGCGCCTTCATTTCCTGTTCCTGTGCAACAGCCATTGCACGTCTTTCTTCGGCTTTGGCCTGGGCGATACGTTTGTCCGCCTCTGCCTGTTCGGTCTGCAGGATCGCGCCGATATTTTTGCCTACATCCACGTCCGCAATATCAATGGACAAGATTTCAAATGCGGTACCGGCATCCAGTCCTTTTTGCAGTACAGTACGTGAAATCAGGTCCGGATTCTCCAGTACCTGCTTGTGAGATGTACTCGAACCTACAGTTGTAACAATACCTTCACCAACACGAGCGATGATCGTCTCTTCACCGGCACCCCCGACCAGGCGGTCGATATTAGCACGTACGGTTACACGGGCTTTAACCCGGACTTCAATACCGTCTTTGGCTACTGCAGCTACGACAGGCGTCTCGATTACTTTGGGATTAACACTCATCTGTACGGCTTGCAGCACATCACGGCCTGCCAGATCGATCGCTGCGGCGCGTTCAAATTCCAGTGGAATGTTGGCACGCTGTGCCGCGATCAGGGAGTTTACCACGCGGTCCACATTACCACCGGCAAGATAGTGACTTTCCAGCTGATTCAAGCTCAATCCAAGACCGGCCTTATGCGCTTTGATCTGCGGATTAACGATACGGGAAGGCACAACCCGGCGCAGGCGCATCGCAACGAGGGTAATGATGCTCACCCGCAGACCGGAAGCCACTGCGGAAATCCATAAGGCTACCGGGAAGAAACTGAAAAACACACTAAGGACAACGATAACAACAACGGCGATTAGTAGAAAACTTAAAATACCTGGACTCATTGGTTAGATCACACTCCATTTCAGAATTTACTAACAAAATAACAATCAAAAATAATCTTGATGGCTGGGTCATTGCTTGATCAAAACAAATACCTGCTTTATACATATAGAGAAAGAGCAGTTTGTACACAGTTCTGACGGATGGTCCAGCCAATAAAACGATAAGCAGGTATATATGTAAGAATAACAGTAGAATGACAGATGATGAAACCAACCAATCACTCTTGTATTCTACTGTTGTTCAAGCGACATACCCGCTGAATATGCAGAGACAAGATGACACTTCCCTGCCTTTTTCAGCGATCCGGTTAAATAAGAGGTCCTATACTTCCATGAACATCAGGCTCGGTATCTTCAGCTTTCTCATCTACGATGATCCGGCTACCGTCAATGCGAATGATCCGCACCGGGCAATTTTTATCAATATATACACCCTGAGTCACCACATCCAGATGCTGGCCATCCACTATAATCGTACCGGAAGGCCGAAGAGGTGTGAGGCTAACACCTTCCAATCCGAGCAGCTGCTCTCTCTGCAGATTGGACATATAATTCTGATCTGAAGACAGCTGTTCTTTCAGTATAAAACGATTCCAGATGCCTCGTTCTTTGAAAATAACGGCTACAATCGATACGAATATTGCTGCTACTCCAAAAGCAATCCCCAGCGACAGAAGCGCGTTGCTCGTATCATAGGCGGCTTTCACTACACCGGTTATGAGACTGGCAGCTCCAAGAACACCTAGAATACCAAAACTTGGTATAAACACCTCCAATATGAGCAGCACAAGGCCTACACCAAACAAAATCCATGTCTCTGATCCGGAAAAACCTGCTGCATAACCACCAAAGAAATAAAGGCCAAATGCAACAACGCCAATAATACCTGGTATCCCAAAACCCGGGACCAGAATCTCGATGGCAATACCGGCAATACCGATAAACAGTAAGATCGTCGCTACTATAGGATTGGTCAGGAAACGAGCAATATTCTCACCGATCGAAGGCTCTACACGAACGATATCAGCTGGTGAATGCCCCAGAGCGGCTACCGCCTCATTTACAGAAGATACCACTCCTTCGGCATAACCGACTTTTTGAGCTTCCTGGGCAGTGAGGGAAATAATTTGTCCCTTTTCCTTGGTCTGATCAATCTCTGGCATGGCTACTGTCATGTTAACGTCCGTCATCCCTGCTGCGATATCGGGATTACGCGAATTCAATTGAGCTGCAGAGCGCATCTCGCTTTTCCAGTAAGCCACCAGCTTGGCATCATTGATGGGCTGTCCTTTACCATCCACGACTGCAGCTGCACCAATCATGCTGCCTGGCTGCATATAAATTTTGTCTGCATTTAGAGCAATGTAACTACCTGCCGAAGCGGCTCTGTCCTGTACAAGCACAGCTGTTGGAACTGCACTGTTGCGGATCATTTGGCCGATACCTTCCGCTGCACGAACTTCCCCGCCAGGCGTACTCATCTCCAGCAGAACCCATGAGGCTTTATTTTGCTCTGCCTCCTGCAATCCACGAGCAAGAAACTTCTGTAACCCGTTCTCAATCTCACGGTCGATTGGAATAACATAAACCGCCCCGCTTGAAGTTGCTCCTGCCGATGGAGAAGCAGCGAATACCGAATGAATGGATGTTATTCCCATAGCAAAAATCATCATCGACATGAATACCCACATCAGAAGACGGCGATAACGTTTCAAGCCGTCTGTTTGTTTCATCATGCGTTGTAGCCCCTTTCTCTTCAGGTAGACCTTCTTCGTCACACGGATCAGGCTGCCTTTCATACGGACACTACGATACTGTCATCACGATACTAAAATATAGTTAGAACTGGTAAAACCTTCTCTTTTTATTATACGGGAAATCAATGAATACGTTTCATTAAAATGTCACATTCCTTTGAAAAAGCGCCGAGGAACTGTCTTTCCCGAAGAAAGTATAGAAAAAAGCACCTTCTTTCAAAGAAAGAAGGTGCTTTTGAATTTGTTTATTGCAGAAGTTGTTGAACCGTTTGGTTCACAACTTTTCCGTCTGCGCGACCTTTGACCTTAGGCATCAAGGCGCTCATCAGTTTTCCCATATCGGCTTTTGAAGAAGCACCGGTCTCCAGGATGGTCTGCTGTACAATGACTTTAATTTCTTCTTCAGAAAGCTGGGCGGGAAGATACTCTGAAATGATCTCAATTTCAGCTCTAAGGTTGCTTGTCAGGTCGTCACGACCTGCTTTTTCAAATTCTTGGAGGGCATCTTTGCGCTGTTTGATCTCACGGCTAAGAATATCAAGCACTTCTTCATCGTTCAAATCACGTTTTAAATCTATTTCAAGATTTTTTATCGTGGAACGCACCATGCGGATCGTAGACAATTTGAACTTGTCCTTGTCCCTCATGGCCTGCTTCATATTCTCGTTCAATCGTTCGCTAAGACTCATAACGGATAAATCCTCCTAAAACTTTCTCTTGCGCGCAGCCTCGGATTTTTTCTTACGCTTTACGCTCGGCTTTTCATAATGTTTGCGTTTTTTCACCTCAGCCAGAACGCCATCTTTAGCGATGGAGCGTTTGAAGCGACGAAGTGCTGCATCAATTGTTTCGTTTTTGCGAACTTTCGTTTCAGACACCAGTTTTCCCTCCCTCCGACCAGACCGTCCGGAAAAATAACACGGCTTATCAACTTTCATTATAGGTGAAAGTTAAATGAAGTGTCAACCTGAACAGGGCTTTTTCCAGTCATTTTTTTAACGTTATATTATATACCCGGTTTTTGGGCGATTGGAAACACTATTTCCGGCCTAATTTAAGTTAAAAATATTCAAATAATTACTTTTTTATATAATTATTGAATTCAAAGCATATCTGGCTTGAAGAAAGGCGGGGAGAGACCAGTGCTTAGCACGTCCGCCTCCAATCCCAAAAGCAATCATCAGGCGTGAGAATCGGAAATTCCTGTCAGTGCTCCAAGCTTGGTACCGGCCAGCAGATGATAATGAATATGTTGAACGGCCTGGCCGCTGTCCGGACCACAGTTGTTGATCAGGCGATAGCCGCTATCGGCAACTCCCAGTTCCGCCGCCAGCTGAATGGCTGTACGGTGGATATCGGCAATCAGGGAGAGATCCTCCTCGATCACCTCATTCATGGAGTCGATATGCTTTTTGGGAATAATGAGCACATGGACAGGAGCTGCCGGAGCAATATCGTGAAAAGCAAGCAGTCGCTCGTCTTCGTATACTTTGTTGCTCGGTATGCTTCCCTCTACAATTTTGCAAAATAAACAGTTTTGTTGTTGTACCATATGAAATGGCCCCTTTCGTCATTCAATTGGTTGGAGAAGCGGTGTTTCATTACATTTTTTCCAGCATGACTTTGGAGCCGCTGCCTGCCTGCTCGGCAGGAATAATAACGAGTTTGCGCGGCAGTCGCATACGCAGTTCGGGCACGTGGCTGATAATACCGACAGACAGCCGATCCGTGTGCAGCTTCTCCAGAGAAGTTACCACTGTATCCAGAAGTTCGGGGTCCAGTGTACCAAATCCTTCATCCAGGAAAAAGAATTGCAGCGGATAGCGTCCACGCAGCTGAATCTGGGCCGACAGTGCCAGGGCAAGCGAGAGGGAGGTCAGGAACGTCTCACCACCGGACAATGTCGATACCGGACGGCGTATCCCCCCATTGCCATTATCGCAAATGACAAAGCCTCCGCCGGAATCGACTTCCAGTGAATAGCGCTGCTTGGTCAGGAAACGCAGACGCTCCGATGCAGCCAGACTGACCTGCATCAACTGCTCTTCGGCAATATACTCGACGAAGGCGTTACCGCGCATACTTGCCTGCAGCTTGGACAGATGTCCTGCTTCCACGGCCAGCGAGGTACGCTCGTTCTCCAACTCCAACCAGCGCACATGACGGTGCTCCAGATCTTCAAAATCGCGCGCGGCTTTGGCTCTGTTTTCCAGTGCCGTCTCATCGGCCTGACGAGCCTCCGTCCAGCGCTGCTGAATCTCCTGCCACTGCTGTTCGGTAATGCTCTGTCCGTCCAGCTTCGTCTCTACTTCGCGCAGATGAAGCGACAGTTCACGCTGCTGCTCACGATGCCGGTCGATCCGCTGGCGGCTGAGCTGAATCTGCTGCTCTTCCATACGGGCAGCATTGACGCTCTCGGCACTTGTAAAAGGAGAATCCTCCAGCGCCTGCTGCCACTGTTGTCCAGTCTGTACGGACTGTTCTTCCAGCGAAGCACAGGATTGTTCAGCCAGCGCTACCGCCTGGGCAGCCTGCTGCTGACGCTGCTCCGCCTCTCGCAGCTGGCGAATACATTTCTCGGATTCCTGACGATACTTAGCAAGCTCCACTTCGACCTGACGGATCAGCTGCTCTACCGACTCGCTGCCGATCCATTCCTGCAGACGGTTCTTTTTCTCCTGCAGCAGTCGTTCGTCGCCTTCATGCCGGGTGCTGTCCTGAATAAGCTGACGGTCAAGCTGGTTCAGCTGCTGCTCGCAGTGACGCAGTGCTTTTTGGCGTTCCTCAATATAGGGTGTACTTTTCTCCAGACCTTCGCGGATCTTCTCTGCCTGCTCGTCCAGAGCGGCAATACGGGCAAATCCTTCGCGCGCGGATTGCTCGGTCAGATGAGCCAGCTTGGCCTGCCAATCCTGCTGCAGATCATTCACTGCCTGATGGGCGGCATTCAGCCGGACTGAAGACTGCTCCAGCAGACGGGCTGCACTCTGCTGCTCGGTCTGCAGAGACGCTGTACGCTGAGACCATTCACGCTGCTGCTGACGCCATACTCTGATCTCTTGCTTGAGACGGCTTAGCTGCTGTTCCAGCTCAGTACTATGCTGCTGTGCAGCAGCAAGCCAGCTGTTCATCGCCGGATATCCGTTTAAGCTCTCCAGTTGTTGCATGGCATTAGTCGCATCCGGACTGATGTTGTCTGCTTGCCCAGAGTCATTCGCAGCCGCTTGAGTATCAGCAGCCGTCCATTCCCACTCACCGAGCAAACTATCCAGTTCAAAGCGGCGGGCACGGATACTGTCATTCAGCTGACGGGCAGTCTGCTGCAGCTGCTGCAGCTGCTCCAGCTCGCCGAGCTGCTGTTCATGTTGGTCTGCCGAAGCATCGTTAGTGTCCGGTGCAGCAGCCGGCTGAGGATGGTGTACCGAACCGCAGACTGCGCAGGGTTCTCCATCCTGCAGACGAGCCGCCAGTACAGCGGCCAGACGATGGGATTCGGCTGTACGGGCTGCCTGACGATACTGCTGTTCCTGATCACGTAGGACGTTCTGGAATTGCAGCAAATGCTGTTCATCCTGCTGATGTCTCTGCAACAGACGGGAAGCTGTCTGATAAAGCGTCCGCTCCTGCTCACTGTGCTGCAGTGTCTCCTGCTGCAGTGCATTCCAAGCTTCATGCGTACGCTGATTGGTCTGCTGGTAATGGTCGTGTTCCTGCTGCATTTCATGCAGACGGGTACGAGCCGCATCCAGGGCAGACAGGCGCTGCTGGGCATCCTGAAGCTCTTTGCGATCCTGATTGCGTACCTCGCAGGCTTTGAGCTGGGCAGACAGCTCTTCACGCCGCTTCTCTGCCTTGTCCAGCATGGTCTGTTCATGATCGGCTTGGCGCCGCAGCTCTGCCAGCTGCTGCTTGGTCTGTTCCAGACGGGAGTTCAGCAGCGCCTGCGACTGTTCCAGACCGCTGCATTCCTGCTGCAACTGCAACGCTTGCTGCAGCTGTTCCATTCGCAGAACAAGACGAGGTTCGTTAAGGGATAATGTCTGTTTGGCCTGATCTTCGCATTCAGCAGCATGTACTGCAGCCTGCTCGGCCTGCTGCAGTTGTTCTCTGAGCAGGTTGGAGCGGCTTTGTTCCTGTTCCAGCCGGGTTAGCGCCGTTTTCCAGGCGTCCAGCAGCGGAAGCAGCACACGCGCGGCGGCTGCACCATCAATCTGCTGCTCCAGTGCCTGTATATCCTGCTCATGCTGCTGCAGGTCATTCAGTCTGGATTGCAGCATGGTCTGTTCTTTCATCAATTCGCGTATTTTGCCCAGCTGCTCGGCCTGTACATTGATTTCCTGTAATTGACGACGAATCTGTTCCGCTTCCTGAATGGCGGCTTGCAGACGCTCCTTGGACAGCTTCACCGCTTCGGCCGAAGCATCGCCCAGACCGGCCTGCTCCGCAGCCAGACGGCCGAGCTGATTGTCGGTTTCCTTGACACGCTGACTGAGCTTTTGCATCAGCCGGTCGCCGTAACGTTCCAAGTGGAACAGACGCTGCAGCATCTGGCGCCGGTCACTGCCTTTTAATGACAGGAATTCGGCAAATTTGCCCTGCGGCAGTACCACTGCCCGGGTAAAGTCGTCCATTTTGAGTCCGATATACTCTTCCACGCAGCGGGTAACGTCGCCCAGCTTGTCCGCCATCACCCGATCTCCATCGGCATGGCATTCAATAAACCGGCTCATCGTATTGCTGACGGTATGGTCTCCTGTACGCTTGAACCGCCGCTCCACCCGGTACGTATGCGGACCCAGATCGGACAGCAGCTCAAACGAGAACGAAACAAACACGGCGTCCTCGGAATGATTCAGGATACCCTGTGTTCCATTTTGCGCGCGCTCCACCTTGCCGTACAGCGCCAGTGTAATGGCATCCAGTACGGTGGATTTGCCGCTGCCGGTTGGGCCGAATATACCGAATAGACCGGTCTCGCACAGAACGGTAAAATCGATTTCCTGTTGTTCACGGTAGCTTTGCAGGCCTGATAATTTCAGGGTGATCGGCTTCATACTGCATCCCCTCTATCTGTACATATAATCTGCTTGCTTTTATTCACCTTGCGATATGGTTGAAGCTGATATTTCAGCTGTTTTTTCAAATTAAAAGAAAAAAGTCTATTGGATAGTCTACCGGGCATCGCTATCCTGACTCAGTGATTCCATGGCATCCTCGGCATCAATCAGTTCAAGGAAAAGCTCTACCAGCCGGTCTTCCGGAACAGCGCCGCCGGTCTGGCGTTCATAAAATTTGCGGAACAGCTCGTGCACCGGCAGCTGGGAGCGCTCGCTGAACTGCTCCTGCATTTCGGTCTCCGGATAGACCGGACGGATGTTAACGATGCCTCCACAGACTTTGCGTAAATTCTGGATATCACTCATGGCCAGCGCTTCCTGCAGGGAAATCTCCAGATCGATAAAGGAATTCGGATCTCTGCCTTCTTCCAGCCACTGGTATACTTCTGCCAAGCCGCCTTTGGCTTTCCAGCGTACGAGCGGACGTCCGCTCGTCAGGAATATTTCTTCCATCTGCGGAATACCGCCGGGCTGTATATCAAGCATGGTGACAGATTTGGCCTGACCGGCTTCGGAAAAGCTGTAGGCCAGCGGCGAACCACTGTAGCGGATCATACCCTCACCCTTGACCGCCTGCGCGCGATGCAGATGACCGAGCGCCGTGTACTGGGCGCCCGTATACAGTGCCGACGGATCAACCGTATAGGCACCGCCTACCTGAATCGGACGCTCCGAATCGGTCTCTACACCACCCAGTACATAAATATGACTCATCGCCAGATTTACCGTGTCCGGGCGGAACCCTGCCGCCAGCTGTTTCATCAGTAGACCGACACGCTCACTATAGGCGCGCCGGATCAGATTTTCCTCATTATCATCGGTCAGTAATTCATTCAATCGGGCTTCCGATGGATAGGACAGTGGTGCGATAACCGCTGTCTCGGATGTGCGAGGAATATGAATCTGCAGCCCCTCTGCGGCCGGTACACCGAGCAGGTGAATCCCTCTACCGCGGACAAGCGGTGTAGCCGACGAGATCCGCTCGGGCTGATCGTGATTGCCTGCAATAATAACCATCGGGCGTCCATTGCCGGTCAGTTTGGCTGCCGCTTCATAAAACAATTGCTCTGCGGCTGCTGGAGGATTGACCGAATCATATACATCACCAGCCATCAGGATTAGATCGGCCTGCTGCTCGTCTGCGATCCGTGTCAATTCATCCACAAAGGCAGCCTGCTCTTCCAGACGGCTGCGGCCTTCCAGTGTTTTGCCAAAATGCCAGTCTGCCGTATGTAAAATACGCATTGGACTCCTCCTTCATCTCTATCATAATAACGGCAGGGCTGCACTTAAAAAGGCGGCCCTGACAGTTACCTCGTTTGGTATTCGTTGGTATTCGGTTTTTCTTGGTTTGATCTTCGTTTGGCTTTCATTTTGCGCTCTTTATTTCTCATTCTTCATTCTTGTATTCTCTATTTGCAGATTGTTCCTATTGTAACAGTATGCAAAAGGAAGGCTGGTCTAACTACGGATGCAAGGTATCCATTTCAATTGTACCTGACCTTGCTGCCTTCTACCTTTAGAGCTTCACGGCCCGTGCACCATCGAAAAAGTACAGCCACAGCTCATCCACCTTCCAGCCCAGCGATTCACGAACCGCCTGGGCATATAATTCCAGCTGCAGGCGATAACGCTGTTCCAGCGCTTCCAGGCCGCCTTCATGGGCTGCGATGCGATCCGTTTTGTAATCGATCAGAATGGTTCGTTCACCTTCGCGGAACAGACAATCGACAATTCCCTGCGCCAGCATAATATCGCCCTGTTCATTGACAGGAATGCCATAGCTAAATGGCATCTCGCGTCTGACCCATTGAGATGCTGTCAAGCGCTGTCCCAGATCGCTAGAGAAAAAGGCAGTAATATCCCTGGTCTTCACTGCATTTGCCTCTGGCTGGGTGAGAATCTGCAGCTGAACCAATTCCTCCCTGACACGGTCTACGAGCGAATCATCTACCGCACCTGTGTTAAGCGGAATTCGCTGCATCAGCGTATGGTAGGCTGTTCCCCGCTCGGCTCCGCTCAAGCCGCGCTTCTCCATAAATTTGGGACGCTGCAGCTTGAGTGTACCGTCGGTATACAGACTGGACGCCAGGCTGTAAGCCATCGTACCGGCTTCTATGTCGCTGTCTGCTGTAGAATCCGGCTGCGGTGAAGATGGAGCGGTATCTGCAGCCAATGGTGCAGATGCACTGCGGCTGGCAAACGAGCCAAGCAGCGGCTGCAGGTTCCAGATTCCTTCCCATACATCCGCATCAGGCACGTCATCGTTAGCCAGCTGCCTTTTCAGCTCACTGACTGTTGTCTTAGCCGGGGTATGCACCGCATCCTCATACGGATACTCCCAGGAAAGAC
Source organism: Paenibacillus wulumuqiensis (assembly GCF_000971965.1). Taxonomy (GTDB): domain Bacteria; phylum Bacillota; class Bacilli; order Paenibacillales; family Paenibacillaceae; genus Saccharibacillus; species Saccharibacillus wulumuqiensis. The sequence continues at coordinate 45,321 of NZ_LAQP01000004.1, read as the reverse complement.
GATCATGAACGACGTGCTGCCAATCTGCTGTATCTGTATCTGTATCTGTATCTGTATCTGTATCTGTATCTGTATCTGTATCTGTATCTGTATCTGTATCTGTATCTGTATCTGTATCTGTATCTGTATCTGTATCTGTATCTGTATCTGTATCCAAATGGTCGCGGATTTCCGATGCGGTGACTGCACGTTTTTCCATCAATGCATGCCATTTGGGATCATGCTCACGCGGGCCGGCATAGCTCAGTTCGCCATTTTCATCTGCTATCCGCAGTTCATGGCTGTCGATGATGCGAATCTGCCAGTCGGATGGATCGGCAGCCAGACAGTCCGAATAAGGTCCCGCTGCTGCTTCATTGCGTTCGCGGAACACGGATGCCGCACGGTGACGCATCATCGCAGGTCCAAGCCAATCGAGATAACTGCGGCCGCGGGCCAGTATATAATCCGGCAGCTCCAGCTGATCCGAATTCTGAACCTGACTCCAGGCGGAGATTTTCTTGTCCAGCCCACGTACCGTTCCGACTATAATCAGCTTGTCCCTTGGACGTGTAAGTGCAACGTACAAGACGCGCATCTCCTCAGCGAGCAGTTCTGTCAGTGCCTTCCGGCGGATCGCCAGATTGGGCAGCATCGGATAGCTCACCCGTGTGTCTTCATCGACAAACTTGGGACCAAAACCAAGTTCCTTGTGCATCAGGAACGAGCCATTCAGATCCTGCATGTTAAACATTTTGGACATGCCTGCCAGGAATACGACCGGGAATTCCAGACCTTTACTCTTATGAATGGTCATCACACGAACCGCGTTCTCCTGATTGCCGGATACAGCAGCACCAAGATCGCCGCCATTATCCTTGAGCCGGCGAATAAAGCGCAGGAAGCGGAACAAGCCGCGGGATGAGGTGGAACGCTCGAACTGGCGTGCACGATCGTACAGGATGCGCAGATTGTTCTGACGCTGGATACCACCCGGCAATCCGCCCAGCCAATCCACATAACCGGTCTCCCGATAAACCCGCCAGATCAGATCGCCCAGCTCATCTTCTCTCGCCTGGGCACGCCAATTGGAGAGCTGCTCCATAAAACGGCGCAACTTGCTGTTCCAACCGGCAGGATGCTCTTCCATCTGTTCGGATGCCAGCAGCATCGCTTCATAATAGGAAACATCCTTGCCAAACAGCCGGATTGCTGCCAGCTCATTCTCGTTGAGTCCCACAATCGGTGAACGCAGTACCGAGGCGAGCGGAATATCCTGCTGCGGATTATCGATAATTTCTAGCAGCGACAGCATAATGTCCACTTCCACCGCCTCGAAATATCCCTGCTCCAGATCACTGTAAGCCGGAATGCCCAGCAGCTGCAGTTCCTCTACCATCATCGGCGCCCATACGGATACGGAGCGCAGCAAAATAACCATATCCCGGTATTCCGCCGGACGCAGTCCATCCATACTTTTATCATAAATCATCAGTGGACGACCGTCAGGTGCTACCATCTCACGGATGCGCGTGGCGATCGCCTGAGCTTCCAGACGGGCCGCTTCCAACTCCGCCTCATCCGCAGCGGAACCGGCAGGCAGCTCTGCTGTCTCTTCGCTGTCTGCCGCTCGTTCGCTGCCCGCACGGTCAATCAGCCAGAACTCCGGTGCGTAGGCATTTTGTTCACCAGGAGGATACTGGGCACCGGCTACAAGCTCGGCACGTTCATCATAACGGATCTCGCCGACCTTCTCATTCATCACCTGACGGAAAATCATATTCACGGCATCCACGACCTGTTGACGGCTGCGGAAGTTGCGTGACAGATCGATTCGACGGCCTTCTCCCTGCCAGTCTTCGCTGTAGGTATGATACTTTTCCAGGAACAATCCCGGTTCTGCCAGACGGAAACGGTAAATGCTCTGCTTTACATCGCCTACCATAAACCGGTTGCCCTGTTCGGGCCTAGAAATAAGCCGGATCAGCTGCTCCTGCACCGAGTTGGTATCCTGGTATTCATCCAGCATGACTTCATCAAATCGTTCCTGGTACTCCAATGCAGCGGAAGAAGGCAGCACATGATCAGACTCAGATGCCGGATCGCGCAGAATCTGCAGAGCATAATGCTCCAGATCGGAAAAGTCTACCCAGCCTCGGCGCTGCTTCTCCTGCTGGTATTTGTTACTGAAACGAATAACCAGCTCGGCCAGCTCCATCATGAGCGGAGCCGCTTCACGCAGCTCCTGAGCAAATTCATCCGGTGTACGACCGAAAAACGAAGATTTCAGATCAGCCAGCGTTTTCTTGGCATTCTCTCGCAACTGCTTGACGGTATCCTGCAGATTCGGATCAATGCCCTCTTTGCGTACCGCTTTGAGCTTGCCAAATCCGGCATTCTGGAAAGTCATATATAGCGCTGTCCAGGGCTGCTCTCGCAGCGCATCCTGCAGCTGACGGATCACTTCCAGATCTTCATTCAGACTGTCTGCATAGGCAGCCGGTCCACCCGGCAGCCGAGAAGTATCGATAGCCTGCAGCAGCAGTGCTTCGATCCCTTCCAGCGACACTTCAATATCCTGCATAATATAGCTCACCCATGGCGTGTTCTGCAGAGCGGCTCCATCGGCGGCCTGGAAATGGGCAGCCGTCTGCCGGAGCCAGTGTTCCGGCCACGGATGACTGCGGGCAAAATGATACAGCCGCTCTACGAGCACAATCGCCGCATCATCGCTGCGTTCTCCGCCGAACCAGTTCATCAATCGGTGAAACTGCTTGGAATCGCGTTCTTCTTCCTCGCCATACTTCTCCTCAAACAATTCTTCCAGCAGCTCCTGACGCAGCAGGCCGCTTTCATTTTCACTGGCAATACGGAAACCCGGGTCCAGCGGAATCAGTGAATAATAACGACGAATCACTTCCAGGCAAAAGGAATGCAAGGTAGTAATCGAAGCCTGGCCGAGCAGAGCCAGCTGACGGCGCAATCGTTCATCATCCGGACGCTGCAGCACTTCCTTGTCCAACGCCGTCCGAATACGCTGACGCATCTCGGTCGCTGCTGCCTTGGTAAAAGTCGCTACCAGCATCCGGTCCACATCCAGCGGATGATTCGTATCTGTCACCTGGCGAATAATTCGCTCTACCAGTACGGCCGTCTTGCCAGAACCAGCTGCAGCAGCGACAAGCATATTGCCGCCACGCAAAGAGATGGCCTTCCACTGGGCATCGGTCCATGTGCTGTCTGCCGGTCTTGGCATTTCAGGATAATCGGTTGGGTTAACGGTCAATGGAATTCTCTCCTTTCTGCGTGTTCTGCTGGTTCTGCAGCAGCTCCCACGTTTCATTTTTGTTTGGTTTCTTCAATATGTTATAGGCATTGCCTTTGACGGATTCATCGAACTGACAGACTGACTTGTAGGAACAGAAGGTGCAGGCTTTTTCCTGCTCCATCCGGTATGGGGTAATATCGGTCTGTCCATCGGTAATGCCTGTGCCGATATCGCGTGCGGTCTGTCTGACATTGCGCAGCAGTTCATCCCATTGTCCAGGCGATGCTACCGCCGAGCTGCTGTAGAATCCGCCATCGGTCTTCACGGCTACCGGTAAAATGGTCGAATAGCCTTTGTCCAGTTCCATATCCATCCGGCCGATCACATCGCGATCGGCGAGCAACAGGCCTTTCATTTTGAATTTCTTGAGCAGTTCCTGCTGGGACTGCTGCAGGGTCAACCGATTGCCGGATTGCAGCATCGGATTATGCACATGGAAATACAATGCACCTGCAGGCGAAGCTGGCTGTCCCAGCATCTCTTCCGCATGGGTCAGCAGTACATCCAGATAGGTAAGCATCTGCAGTGCCAGTCCATAATAGACTTCATGCAGCTTCAGATCGGTCTGGCTGGACTTGTAGTCGATAATGCGTACGAGCAGTCCATTATCGCTTTCGGCGATATCCACCCGGTCAATTTTGCCGACGATCTCCATCGTACAGCCATTATCCAGCGTGAAGCGCAGCGGCGGCCAGTCTCCATTGGGACCGAATACCAGCTCCAGATACCATGGTTCAAAGTCTCCGCGGCGGGACTGTTCTCCGATAATCACAGAGGCCCGGCTGACGATTTCACGCAGCTTGCGCATAATATAGCCGTATCGTTTGGAACTGAACAGAATCTCTCCCTGCAACCTTGGCACATGCTTGTCCACTGCCGCTTCGGCAGCCTGGATACATTCCTCGGGACTGAGATCGCCCCATTTGCGTCCTTGATTTTTTAGATCTTTCGCCAGGTCGGTCAGTGAAGCATAAAACAGCTTGCTGATATCCGGTGCTTTGAGCCGATATTCCTGACGTTCCCGCAGCCTCAGTCCCCGAGCCGCAAAGTGGGCAAACGGACAGGAGACGAACTGCTCCATACCCGAGACACTTGTCCGCAGTACACTGCCATACAGATGACGGCTCGTATCCTCGGCCAGCTGCCGTCCACTATTTTCATAAAACAGCGAATCCAGCAGCATGTGCAGCTGGGGCTGCCATTTCTCCTGCGTTGCATACCAGTTATAGGCATGCCACCAGGATGGCTGAATCGCGCTGCCTCTGCTCCAGTCCCGCAGCTGTCCGATCAGCACCGGCAGCGTGGTCGCCGGACGGCTAATCCGGGCACTGTCCTGCTCTGCCGCTGATACAGCCGGGCTGTTATTCTGATGCTGCAGGAAAGGAAACAGACTGCGTACCTGGGTGATCACTTCCGACGGCAGCAGTCCTTTGCCTTCGTGATCGGTCTGGGAATAACTGATCCACAGCTTGTCGCTTGCCATGGTCAGCGTATTGTATATCAGAAAACGCTCATCCAGCTGACGGCGCGTAATACCCGGTGCGAGCGCCAGTCCGTCCTCCGACATGCTGGTGCGTTCCATTTCATTGAGAATACCATCATCCATAAATACGGACGGCACGATCCCGTCATTCACTCCGAGCACAAATGCATACCGGATATCCATCGGGCGGGTCCGATCCATCGAACCGATCAGCACCTGATCCATCGCGGGCGGAATAATACCAAGCCGCAGACCGGCAAGCCCTGTCTCCAATAGACCTGCAAAAGTAGCCAGCTCCAGCTCGCCTTCTCCCATAATATCCACCATCTGCTCCAGCAGATCCATAATGCTGCCATAGATCTGTACATGCTCACGTGCCCGCAGCGGATCGCCTGCCAGGGCTGCACTGCCGCTCATCTGCTCCAACTGTCCGGCAATATTGCAGTCTTCGATCAGCTGGTACAGAGCGATGCACATCTCGGTCGCATGACGAGCCTTTTTGATTTTCTTTTCAAAAGTAATCAATGGCCCGGTCACCAGGTCTCGCGCCTGCTCGATACGCTGTGCAGCCGCACGCTGGCTTTCACTGCGCTCTTCTTCATTGTCCATATGAATACCGGGGATATTCCGCCATGGACGTCCATCGGTCCAGCGGGAGCCGTAGATGCCTGTCGCCAGCACCGCATTTTCCAACCGGTCGAGGTCTTCCCCACTGACACGCCCATCATCGGGAACGAGCATCCCCGTCTTGATGCAGCGAAATACATCTTCGTAGCGCCAGTGATACATGACGATATCAAGCGCAGAACGCAGAAACTCGGCCAGCGGATGATGCAGAATGCCGCGTCGTTTATCCATAAAATAAGGAATGCCATAATCCTGCAGCAGCGGCTCAATCACATGTTCATAATCATCCAGCGTACGCACGAACAGCGCCATATCTCGCCATCGCGCACCTTTATCCCGGGCGATCCGCACCATCTCACGCAGGGCAGCTTCCACTTCGGAGCGTCGATTAGGCGCACTGTGAATAGTAATATCATGCTCCTGAGCGTCTTCATGATCAGTAGATGGCGCACGCCATACTTTGCGGTGGCGATAGCCGTATTCCAGATGCGCCAGCTGCGGACTGTGCTGGAAACGAATCGGTACGCTATCCAAAGAGGCCGACAGGTTCTCGATAGTCGGCATAGTGCTTCCATCGATCGCAGCAGCCAGCTGGGACAGCTTGCGGTACGTCAGCGCCGTCGGATGGAACAGCTCCATCTCCTGCGGCGGCTCCTCCTCATAAGGCCGATCCAGGGTGAGCGTAATCGTAACCGATACAGCCTTGGCCAGCAGCGCGGCGATAACCGCATACTCCTGCGGACTGAAGCTGTGAAATCCATCGATCCATACTTCCACCCCATTCAGCGACTCCGACTGCGGGATCGCGGCTGCGAGATCATTCAGCGTATCATCACGATCCACATACAGACCGGCCAGTCCCTGTTCATATTCCTGATAGATGCGCTGCAGATCATGCAGCTTATCGCTCAGCAGCGGCGAACGCCGTGTCCCCTGCTGCTGTACATAACGGGCCAGCTCTTCTGCAGACAGAGCATGATGCTTGAACTCCGTATACAATTCACTTAATTTGCCGATGAAACCGAACTGGTCACTGGATGCACCGAATAACCGCAGTTCCGGCTGATGGGCATGAATCAGCTTATACAGCAGCATTTTCTTGCCTTCATCGCCGATTGGCGTACGAGCCGAACCGCCGGTCTCCCGCAGAATCCAATCGGCAAAATGACGGAACCCGTACGTATGCGCCCGTATGTTACCGCGAAGCTCGGGCGTGCGAATCAGTGCATACTGCGCCTGAAAGGAAGCCTGTTCAGGCACAAGCAGCAAAATGGGCGGACCATCCGGCTGCTGCCCAATCCGATCGATAATCCGTTGAATGACTGTTGTCGTCTTGCCGCTGCCCGAACGGCCCAGCATAAACTTGAGTGGCATACCATCACCTTCATTCCTGCAAAATAAAATCTATATTCACAATTAACCTGTTATAGAAACAGAACATATAAGGATCACAAGCAAGGATCATTAAGCAAGGACCGCAAATAAGCATCCCCAGCGTCATATCCATAAAAATACAATACCAAAAAAAGGAACACATGTTCCTACCCTTATCCTATTAAGAGTAATACAATCCGGCTCATAATTCAATCCTGTTCGCCATTATCCGGCAAACATATGTAAATCCCCTCTGCCTGAAATACATCGTATTGTATATCCGGAAAGAGGGGATTATGGGATAAGATCAATAAATGGCTTAGAAATTATTGATCGTTATCTGATTATAGTTTAAAAGTCTTTGCTGCGTACTTCAAAGATCGCAAATTTCAGGTAATGTCCTTCATTTACACCCAGAATCTGCGGGTGATCCTTGCCGGCTGCACGCCATTCGACCAGACGCAGCACTTTGCCAGCATCTTTGGCTGCATCCTGGATCGTCTCCAGGAATAGATCGGGACGCATATGATAGGAACAGCTCGCCGTAACCAGATAGCCGCCTTCATTGACCAGCTTCATACCGTGCAGATTGATATCCTTGTAACCGCGGATTGCGCCAGGTACAGCACTCTTGGTTTTGGCAAAAGCAGGCGGATCGAGGATAACGACATCCCAGCTGCGTCCGCCGCCGGCTGTCATCGGCTTGGATGTATCCTGTCCGGCATCGGCAGCAGCACGCTGATTTCGCTCTTCCAGCCCTTTGGCATTGCTGCGGAGATAATCAAAGGCATCATCCACAACAAACTCCACCCGGTCTTCGAATCCGTTCAGACGCACATTCTCACGGGCGCTCTCAATCGCATGAGCGGATATGTCCAGACAGGTCACTTTTTTGGCTCCGTATTTGCATGCATTGAGTGTAAAGCTGCCGGTATGGGAGAAGCACTCCAACACGGTCGCGCCATCCCAGTACGGGAAGTCGACGACTTTGCCGTTGCGGTTCACCGGTACCGTCACCTGCTGTCCATCCTGCCCCATCTCTGTCAGCTGAATGCCGCTTCGTTCACCCCAGCCGAGCATCAGCGGTGCAATCGAAGCACGATTCTCGCGCTGGTCGAAGAAGTAGCCTGTTTTCTGGCCTTCCTCAATATCGACTTTGATCAGCAGCCCGTTCTCCGATACGGTTACGTGGCGTGGACATTCTCCATACATTACGCCTTTGACTTCTTCCAGACCTTCCAGCTTGCGTACGGATACGTCGCTGCGTTCGTAGATGCCGGCAGGCTGTACAACCTGTACAAGCGCATCAATGATCTGCTGGCGGCGGCGGTCCATTCCCAGTGTCAGCAATTGTACAACGAGAATCTCTCCAAACCGGTCAACAATCAGACCCGGCAGGAAGTCAGCCTCGCCATAAACAAGCCGATAAGCATTCTCCCCACTCAGAAAACGTGTCCGGTGCTTGAGGCACCATTCAAACCGCTCTGCGAAAAAGGCGGTATCCAGATCTTCCAGCGGTTGATGAGATACTACACGTACCGTGATACGAGACGCGGGGTTGTAATAACCGGAAGCGAGGAATTTGCGCTGATGGTTCAGAATGCTGACGATCTGACCGGGTTCCGGCTGACCTTCCACCTCGGCGATCTCGCCTTCAAATACCCATGGATGTCCCTGCTCGAGTCTTTTTTTACGTTTCTGATGCAAAATGATGCTTGCCAATAGTGGTCACTCCCTCATAAAGTCCGTACAGCCCGCCAACTTACGTTTTGGCTGCCGGTTGTGTGTATGCACACAGATGCATGCTTGATCAAAACAAAGGATTTCACCTTAACCGAACGGTAAAGTGAAATCCTTTCGTCGTATCCTGTCTGTTATAAAACGATATAAAAGCTCTTACTGGGCCAGCGGAGTTGGAGTCTGCTCCAATACACGAACCAGTTGACCTTTGCTTGTATTGACGCCGGGTTCGGTGAGCTTAACGCGGCACAGCTTGCCGACCAGATCTTCCGATCCTTCAAAAGCAATCTGCAGATAGTTATCGCTATATCCCGCGATCATGCCTTCACCGTATAATCCTTTATCGTTATTTTCCGGAATCACATCAAGTACATGACCGACAAACTTCTCCGCATAGGACAGCTGCATCTGTTCGGACAGATCGATCAGCTCGTGTACACGGGCATTTTTCACTTCTTCATCCACCTGATCTTCCATGCGTGCAGCCGGTGTACCGGTACGCTTGGAATAAGGGAAGACGTGCATCTCGGAGAAGCCGATCGACTTCATCATCTCGTAGCCATTGCGGAACATTTCTTCCGTCTCGCCCGGGAAGCCTACGATGACGTCTGTCGTAATCGCTACATCCGGCATGGACTGGCGAATACGGCGGATTTTCTCCGCATATTCAGCTACCGTATATTTGCGGCGCATCCGTTTCAGAACGTTATCATCGCCGGCCTGCAGCGGAATATGGAAGTGACGGCACATTTTCGAAGAGCGGTTCAGTACATCCAGCACCTTCTCATCAATCTGACTCGCTTCGATAGAGCTGATACGGATACGTTCCAGCCCTTCGACCCGGTCCAGATCCCATAGCAGATCCGCCAGATCATAATCTTCCAAGTCATCCCCGTAGCCGCCCGTATGAATACCGGTCAGTACGATTTCCTTGTAGCCTGCTGCTACCAGCTGATGCGCCTGGGCGATTACACTGCTGGCTGCACGGCTGCGAGATAGTCCGCGAGACCATGGAATAATGCAGAATGTACAGAAGTTGTTGCATCCTTCCTGGATTTTGAGAAATGCGCGGGTATGATTGGCAAAGTCCGGCACATCCAGCTCTTCAAACTCGCGTGTCTTCATAATATTGCGTACAGCGTTAATCGGCTGACGCTCACTCTGCAAGGTGCGAATATGATCCATCAGCTTGTCGCGATCCTGCGTACCGACGACCAGATCGACGCCTTCGATATCCAGAATCTCGGCCGGGGACGTCTGTGCATAGCAGCCGGTTACCGCGATGACCGCATCCGGGTTACGGCGTACGGCACGACGGATAATCTGACGGCTTTTTTTATCGCCGGTATTGGTTACGGTACAGGTATTAATCACATATACATCCGCAGTCTGTTCTTCAAAATCGACCTGGTCATAGCCTTCATTTTTGAACAGCTGCCACATGGCTTCGGTATCATAAAAGTTGACTTTACAGCCCAACGTGTAAAACGCTACAGATGGCATAAGTTAAATTCCTCCCATTTCTCCGGTTTCATACATAATGCAGGCCAGCGCCGTCATGGCAGCCGTCTCCGTGCGGAGAATCCGTCTGCCCAGACCTGTAGGCACAGCCCCCTGCTGCTCGGCTGCTTCCACTTCCTGCTCGGCAAACCCGCCTTCTGGTCCGACAACAATCAGCACCCGTGCAGGTGTGTCCGCATCCTGTCTCTGCTGCAGATTGGCAGCAAATGGCTGAACCACATCGCGCAGCTGGCTGCCATTTTCCTTTTCATAACAAAAACAGATTAAATCATACTGCCCAAATGTAGCAAGCAGCTGCTTCCAGCTGAGCGGCTGACCGATCTGGGGAATACGGCTGCGATGACTTTGCTCGGCCGCTTCTTTGGCAATCTTGCTCCAGCGCTGAATACGCTTCTCTTCCTTGCGTGAATCATACTGCACCACCGTACGCTCGGATAGAAAAGGAACAAATGCTGCTGCTCCCAGCTCCGTGCATTTCTGGATCACGGTCTCCATCTTGTCGCCCTTCGGAAGGCTCTGGGCAATCGTAACCTGCACCCCCGCCTCCGACAGCTGTTCCAGCCGCTCGACGATATGTGCGATGACAATGCCGTCCTCCATGCTGACAATCTCGGCCAGCACATCCAGCTCACTGCCGTCACAGGCGATCAGCTCGTCGCCTTCCTGCGAACGCATCACTCTTATAATATGCCGTGCATCCTCACCAGTGATCGTAACTTCCTGCTCACTGAACTGATTGGCCGGTACAAAATATCGCTGCATCACTCATCCACTTTCTGTATGGCATTTTCGTACTGGAATTGAATCCTGACATTCTCTGGCATGGGTCGGTATGCGGCGTGGATCAATAATCTGCTTATGTAGCCTGCCGCCTGACTCCGGTGCCTGTTATTGCAGCACATGGGAGCACCGGGTGACATTCAAATAGCCCGGTTTGTAAAGACAAGCCGGACTTCCAAAGGCCCTGCAGCTCCATATCGGAGTGAAATACCTGAATCCCTATCATACAACTTTTGAACAGGTAGGGCTAGGGTTTCAATTTAAATTGTACATCGGAATTCATGGTAAATGCTACTGCATGCTCGGGGTAAGGTTATGTATTCTGATGCATTTCCTGCTGATTCTCCCAACAAAAAACTCCCGCTTCTGCGCCGGATGATCCGGTTGCAGGAACGGGAGTTTTATTGGGTTGGCATGTAATGAATCACAGCGCCGGATATACAGAGCGTATGATCCGGCTGCCTATCGTAACAGCGGGTTGACTGCCGGAGTCATGTTGCTCGTTGTATCCGATTAGTTGCGGATCATGTAATCGAATGCGCCCAGTGCTGCAGTAGCGCCGGAACCCATCGAGATAATGATCTGCTTGTAGGCGCTGTCTGTGCAGTCGCCGGCAGCGAATACGCCAGGCAGGCTGGTTGCACCGTGTTTGTCCACGACGATTTCACCCATGCGAGTCAATTCAAGTGTATCTTTCAGCCAGTCGGTGTTAGGCACCAGACCGATCTGAACGAATACGCCCTGCAGTTTCACATGCTGCTCTTCCATCGTGTCACGATCGATATAGGTAATACCGTTGACTGTATCGTCACCTGTAATTTCCTTGGTTTGCGCGTTTTTGATTACCGTTACGTTCGGCAGGCTGTACAGACGCTCCTGCAGGACGGAATCGGCTTTCAGTTCCGAGGCAAATTCAAGAACAGTGACGTGCTTCACGATACCGGCCAGGTCGATCGCTGCTTCGATACCGGAGTTGCCGCCGCCGATTACTGCAACGTGTTTGCCTTCGAATAGAGGGCCGTCACAGTGTGGGCAGTAGGCTACGCCTTTATTTTTGAATTCTTCTTCACCCGGTACGCCGATATTGCGCCAGCGTGCACCGGTGGAGAGAATAACGGTTTTACTTTTCAGTACAGCACCGTTTTCCAGTTCCACTTCAACCATGTCTTTTTTCTCAAGACGCTTGGCACGCAGGGATGGCATGATATCCACGCCGTATTCCTTTACGTGTTCTTCCAGGCTGGCTGCAAGCTTTGGACCTTCGGTGTATTTTACACTGATAAAGTTCTCGATACCGACCGTATCCATTACCTGACCGCCAAAGCGTTCGGCTACCAGACCGGTACGAATACCTTTGCGGGCTGCATAGATCGCTGCACTGGAGCCGGAAGGACCGCCGCCGATTACCAGCACATCATAAGGTGCTTTCTCGGACAGTTCGTCCGCATCCGGGCCTGCGCCCAGTTTGGACAGGATATCCTGCAGAGACATGCGTCCGCTGCCGAATGGCTCGCCGTTCAGGAATACCGTAGGCACTGCCATAATGTTTTTGCTGTCCACTTCATGTTTGAATGCGCCACCTTCGATCATCGTATGCTTGATGTTCGGGTTCAGTACACTCAGAATATTCAGCGCCTGTACCACATCAGGACAGTTGTGGCAGGTCAGGCTGACATAGGATTCAAATGTATATGGACCTTTAACTGCTTTCGCCTGAGCGATCAGACTGTCATCCACCTTTGGTGCACGGCCGCTTACCTGAAGCAGTGCCATAACTAGCGAGGTAAACTCGTGTCCAAGTGGAACACCGGCAAATATAACGCCGGTATCTTCACCTACACGGTTTACACTGAAGCTTGGTGTACGTTCCAGTACCGCTGTTTCCACTTTGATGCGCGGAGAAATGGCAGCCAGTTCGTCAAGGAGTGCCAGCGTTTCCTGGGATGTTTTATCATCGCCAGCGCTGACTTTCAGCACGATGTCGCTCTCCAGCATCTGGAGATATTGCGACAGTTGGACCTTCATTTCTGCATCTAATACCATTTGCTCATGCTCCTTACCGTTAAACGTTTCAGTTTAAACTTAGATTTTACCAACCAGATCCAGGCTTGGTTTCAGGGTTTCAGCGCCCTCTTTCCATTTTGCAGGGCAAACTTCACCCGGGTTATTGCGAACGTATTGAGCTGCTTTGATTTTGTCTACCAGCGTGCTTGCATCACGGCCGATACCGTCAGCATTAATTTCAACCGTTTGAACAACGCCTTCCGGATCGATGATGAATGTACCGCGTTGTGCCAGACCTTCTTCTTCGTCCAGAACGTCGAAGATACGGGAAATGCGTTGGGAAGGGTCACCGATCATGATGTACTCGATTTTGCCGATTACATCGGAGTGATCGTGCCATGCTTTATGTGTGAAATGAGTGTCAGTAGATACGGAGTATACTTCCACACCCAGATTTTTCAGTGTAGCGTATTGATCCTGCAGGTCACCCAGCTCTGTTGGGCATACGAAAGTGAAGTCAGCCGGATAGAAGCAGACAACGCTCCATTTACCCTGGAAGTTTTGTTCGGATACATCGATGAACTCACCATTGTGGAAAGCCTTTGCGTTGAAAGCATCTACTTTTTTACCGATAAGAGACATAATAAAATTCCTCCTGATTCCAATATTTTTTGGTTATCCTAAAATGTAATTAGAATAAGTATAATCTGAGAATCATTATCATACTATACACAGGGTCATGTCAAGCGATGTACGGGACTTCACTTAATCTTCATTTTGGAAAGGAATTTTCTTCCTTTTTATAGGCGATTTTCAATTATTTTGCCCTTTTGAAGAGGTTCATTCACCTTGTGAATGTTCAATAATTGTTCATATTTATCCTTTTTGATCGTAAAGCATTTTCATGCTCCACCATGTTAATACCCATTATGTCGACTCCTGATCTTCATGAATTTCATGAATATGTAAAAAGCCGCTGCTCGGAAAAAGTTCCGGTCAGCGGCTTTGGGGCTATCATCAAGATTGTTTGGTTATTTGACTGCTCAACCGCCAAATATGACATTGCCGAGTGTGTAAAAACTGCTGCCCAGCGTATTGGCGAGCTGATACAGCGGCAGGATGGTCACCTGGCGCAGCGGCTGGATAAATACGAGCAGCAGGAACAGCAGCATGGCCCATTGTTCCACACGCTGCAGACGTGCGCTGATGCGCGGAGGCAGCCAGTCGGACAGAATCCGGTAGCCATCCAGCGGCGGCAGCGGAATCAGATTGAAGATGAACAGGAAGCAGTTCATCAGAATCATATTTTCCACAAACGTATAAATCGCGATATCAATCCGGTTGTTGGCAAACGAGCCGATCAGGCCGAAATAGTTGAGTGCGTAATAAATAATGGCAGTGAACAGAGCCACGAGCAGATTGCTGACCGGTCCTGCCGCCGATACCATAATTCCCATCAGCCGCGGACGACTGAAGTTCTCGCGGTTAACGGGCACCGGACGCGCCCAGCCAAAGCCGGCGATCAGCAGCAGGATCATCCCGAGCAGATCAATATGGGCAGCCGGGTTAAGCGTCACCCGTCCGAGCAGCCGGGCCGTAGGATCGCCCAGCTTGCTCGCTACATACGCATGTGAAAATTCATGTACGGTAAATCCGATGACGAGCGCCAGTACGTAAAATGGCAGCACATCCAGCGGAACAAATAAAATGTCATCCAGAAAATCCATTCCTTACCTCTTTCTCGCTACAAAGGCGATCCAGTCTTCATCACGATGCGCACCTTCCACTACAAAACCGGCAGCTTCCAGTTCCTGACGCACATCGTCTTCTTTGTTTTTATAAATACCGGAAGCGATATACACACCGCCTGGCTTGAGCGCTTCATAGACATCATCGATAAACAGCAGAATGATCTCGGCCAGAATGTTGGCTACAACTACCTGTACCGGCAGCGTAACATTCAGCTTTACATCCAGGCTATCGGGGTCAGCCTTGAGTACGGACAACAGATCACTCTCATATACTGTAATATCCTGTTCCAGTCCGTTCAGGCGTGTATTCTCCCCTGCACTTGAGACTGCGACAGGATCAAGATCCAGTGCCAGTACACTCTTCGCACCAAGCTTCATGGCACCGATGGCCAGAATACCCGAGCCTGTACCGACATCGATCACTTCTTCACCACCGTGGATTACGGTCTCCAGCGTACGCAGACAGAGCGAGGTGGTCGGATGTGTCCCTGTTCCAAAAGCCATACCCGGGTCCAGTTCGATAATCTGCTCCTGCGAACTCTCCAGTGTGTACTCTTCCCAGGTCGGCTTGATCGTCAGACGCTCCGATACACGAATCGGTTTGAAATACTGCTTCCAGGCGTTCGCCCAGTCATCCTCGTCCACTGTTTTCACAGAGATGGTCGCAGCACCTGCATCAATACCAAACTCTTTGAGCTGGCTCGTACGCGTGCCAATCTCGGCTGCGATCGCATCCATATCGGTCGCTTCGGCAAAGTAACCCTGAACAACTGCCAATCCTTCCGGAATATCGTTCAGCGGCATTTCATACCATTGTCCATAGGAAGTATCACGCGGCTTGTTCAGTGTACCGGATTCCTCGATCGTTACGCCGCCTGCGCCTGCTTCATGCAGAAAGTTAGAAATCATCTCTACCGCTTCTTCGGTTGTATGTATAGTTAATTCATGCCATAACATGGTTTAAGTTCCTCCTGTTTTCGAGCGTGCATTACGCTTCATTGTACTACAGATTAACAGTATAATTCAAAATGGCCTGCTTTTACAGGGCATGACCGATGAACAGACTTGTTTTATGGATTTGAACAGACTATGTATTCCTTGGCTGTACAGAAACATAGCTGACAACTCTGAAATGCCGTGGCTTTCCTTTGAGCCCATTATGCAAAATAAAGCCCGGTCCTTGGCAGAACCGGGTCACTTTATCCTGTTTAGTTCACATGCCGCTGCTTAATCGCCGCGGAATGCTCTTTTCACACGGTCAAAGAAAGACTGCTCGTTCTCATGCGTGTTCTCGCCGCTCAGTGAGCCGAACTGACGCAGCAGTTCTTTCTGGTCGTCTGTCAGATTGCTTGGTGTCACCACGACAACCTTGATATGCTGGTCGCCCTGTCCGGTACCGCGCAGACGAGGTACGCCTTTGCCTTTAAGACGGAAATAGGTGCCGGTCTGAGTACCTGCAGGTACTTTGATTTTGACTTTCTCAGTCAGTGTCGGCACTTCAATCTCGTCGCCAAGCGCAGCCTGGGTAAAGGTAAGCGGAATCTCGCAGTAGATATCATCGTCTTCACGCTCGAAGAAATCATGGGATTTCACGCGGAATACGATATACAGGTCACCCGGAGGGCCCCCGCGTACACCGCCTTCCCCTTCACCATTGACTCTCATCTGTGAACCGTCATCCACCCCAGCAGGGATACGGATATGGATTTTACGCTGCTTTCTTACACGGCCGCTGCCGCTGCAGTTGTTACATTTTTCTTCGATAATGGTACCTGTACCTCCGCAATTGGAACAGCTGCGGCGGTTCACCATACGGCCGAATGGCGTATTCTGTACCACTTCTTCCTGACCGGAGCCATGACATACCGAACAGGTCTTCGGCTGGGTGCCCGGCTTGGCGCCGGAACCGTCACATACATCACAATTCTCGGTACGGTTGATCGTAATATCGGTTTCTTTGCCAAATACCGCTTCCTTGAATTCCAGGTTCATCGTGTACTGCAGATCGTTACCACGCTGAGGGGCATTCGGGTTACGCTGTCTGCCGCCCTGACCGCCAAAGAACATATCGAAAATATCACCGAAGCCGCCGGAAGAGAATCCTCCTCCGCCAAAGCCGCCCTGATTCGGATCGATGTGTCCATATTGATCATACTGGGCACGTTTGGATGAATCGCTCAGTACGTCGTAGGCTTCCTTGACTTCCTTGAACTTGGTTTCCGCGTCCGGCTCTTTGTTAACGTCCGGGTGGTACTGGCGTGCCAGCTTCCGGTAAGACTTTTTAATCTCGTCATCGGAAGCATCCTTGCCAAGGCCCAGTACCTCATAATAATCGCGCTTATCCGCCATCGGTCCACCTCCACTCCTTTATCTGAATGCTATGAATTACCGGATAACGAATCCGGTTGTATTTATGTCTGAAAGACTTCCTGTGTCCGAAATTCTGCATGATATGCGATCGATACACGCACCTCGCTGCAGACTTTGTTCATACCGGCAAGTTCTCCCGTTATATAGCACTCTGTGTGTTATACCATGTTCCCATAAAAAATGAAAGTCAAAGCACGGGATGCCCCGGCTTTGACCTTCCCATTTCAAGCACTAGCTGATTGCGCCAGGATTAACCGGCGCTTTGTATACGATATTTTGCAAGGCAAAAATCGTTTGGATAGACGTACATGTATTGGTAATCCAAACAATGCTTAGTCTTTTTTGTCTTCGTCGACTACTTCGTACTCTGCATCCACAACATTGTCGTTTTTCGGAGCAGCGCCTTCTGCGCCCTGCTGCTCTTGTGCAGCCTGCTCGTACAGTTTGACTGCCAGAGCCTGTGCCACAGTGCTCAGCTCTTCTGTAGCCGCTTTGATCGCTTCTACATCGTCGCCTTCCAGTGTGGATTTCAGCTTGTCTTTGGCAGCATTGGCTTTTTCGACTTCGCCTGCATCCGCTTTTTCACCAAGATCTTTGATTGTTTTTTCCACTTGATAGATCAGCTGGTCGCCGCTGTTTTTAACTTCAACGAGTTCTTTGCGTTTACGGTCTTCTTCAGCATGCAGCTCAGCGTCTTTCATCATTTTCTCAACTTCTTCATCGCTCAGACCGCTGGAAGAAGTGATGGTGATTTTCTGGCTCTTGCCTGTACCTTTGTCTGTTGCGGATACGTTAACGATACCGTTGGCATCGATGTCGAAAGTAACTTCGATTTGCGGTACGCCGCGTGGTGCAGCAGGGATATCGCCCAGCATGAAGCGTCCCAGTGTTTTGTTGCCGGCTGCCATTTCACGCTCACCTTGCAGCACGTGAATTTCAACGCTCGGCTGGTTATCCGCATAAGTGGAGAACACCTGGGATTTGCTTGTTGGGATTGTAGTGTTGCGCTCGATCATTTTGGTAAATACGCCACCTGCTGTCTCGATACCGAGGGACAGTGGAGTTACGTCCAGCAGGACAACGTCTTTTACGTCGCCAGTCAGTACGCCCGCTTGAACCGCTGCACCCAGTGCAACAACTTCATCCGGGTTAACGCCTTTGTGAGGCTCTTTACCGGTCAGTTTTTTGATTGCTTCCTGTACAGCAGGAATACGAGTGGAACCACCCACCAGAACGATTTTGTCGATTTCGTTAGCGCTCAGACCGGAGTCTTTGATCGCTTGACGAGTCGGGCCGAGTGTACGCTCTACGAGAGAAGCGGACAGCTCTTCGAATTTCGCGCGAGTCAGGTTTACTTCCAAGTGCTGAGGCACGCCGTCTGCGACCGTGATGAATGGCAGCGAGATCGTAGTTGTCAGTACGCCGGACAGTTCTTTTTTCGCTTTTTCAGCTGCGTCTTTGAGACGTTGTACAGCTGCTTTATCTTTGCTCAGGTCGATGCCCTGATCTTTTTTGAATTCACTTACCAGATAGTCGATGATCACCTGGTCAAAGTCGTCACCACCGAGGTGGTTGTCACCGCTGGTTGCTTTAACTTCGAAGAAGCCATCGCCCAGTTCAAGAATGGAAACGTCGAATGTACCGCCACCCAGGTCATATACGAGGATTGTTTGGTCTTCGGATTTTTCCAGACCGTATGCCAGTGCTGCTGCTGTTGGCTCGTTGACAATACGCAGAACTTCCAGACCTGCAATTTTACCTGCATCTTTGGTTGCTTGACGCTGGCTGTCATTGAAGTAAGCCGGAACCGTGATAACCGCTTGAGTTACCGGTTGGCCCAGGTAAGCTTCTGCATCGGATTTCAGTTTTTGCAGGATCATCGCGGAGATTTCCTGGGAGCTGTATGTTTTGTCATCGATGGTTTCTTTGTGGTCTGTACCCATGTGACGCTTGATGGAGCTGATCGTGCGATCAGGGTTAGTGATGGATTGACGCTTCGCTGTCTCACCAACGATACGCTCGCCGTCTTTTTTGAAGCCGACTACAGAAGGGGTCGTACGTGCGCCTTCCGGGTTAGGAATAACGACTGCTTCGCCGCCTTCCATTACTGCCACACATGAATTTGTTGTACCCAGGTCGATACCAATTACTCTGCTCATGCTTAATTTCCTCCTTGTAACGTCTATGTTTTTTTGAAAGAATGTTCGATATTTTAATCAAGCAAAAGTTACTGTTAGGTTGAGAGATAGAAGCTCGTGCCTATCATGTCATAAGCTTGCCGACGTTAAAAATGCCGGACAGCTGCTCATAATTATGATGCCACACGCTTAGCCGCTTACTTTAACCATTGCCGGACGGATAACTTTATCCTTCAGCACATAGCCTTTTTGCAGCTCTTCCACGACGATGCCTTCTTCGTATTCGTCGGACTCTACCTGCATGACAGCTTGATGGAATTCCGGGTTGAATGGTTGTCCAACGGCTTCCATTGGTGTCAGGCCTGTGTTTTTGAGTACGTCAGACAGCTGGCGGAAGATCATATCTACGCCTTTGGAGAAGGATTTCAGTTCCGGGTTCTCCGGACGGGTAGCCATCGCGCGTTCAAAGTTATCGATAACCGGGATCAGTTCAGTAATGAGCTGGGCAGAAGCGTACTTCGCCAGTTCTTCCTTTTCCTTTTGTGTACGGCGGCGGAAGTTATCAAAATCAGCCTGTGCACGCAGGAGACGCTGTGTCTGATCATCTGCGTGTGCCTGCACACGTTCCAGTTCAGCACGGGATACGACTTCCTCGGCTGCGGACTCCGTGTTGGCAGAATCGGTAGTGTCTACGGACTCTGCGGCTACATTGTTGTCTTCAGCCTGGATATCGTTCATCATTTCCTGATCTTCCGGGTTGTTGTTTTCTTGAAAGGATTGCTCTTTATTCAAGATTGTTCACCTCCTTGTAATAGCTCGTTATTCCTTATTATTCATACTGCAGCTCCTGATACATTTAAGCAATATATGTTAGTCATCAGAGAGAACAATTAACGATACCATTGTTTGAGTATCCGGGTCATATCATGTGACAGCATATTCAGCATGCCCATTACTCTCGCATATTCCATGCGTGTAGGTCCCAGTATACCAATAGTACCCAATGATTCGCCATCCAGCTCATAGGTGGCTGTAATCAGACTGCAATTTTCAAAAGCTTGATGCGCATTCTCCGCACCAATACGTACCTGGATACCATGGGGCGCAGAAGCTTCCGCCATCAGACGGGTAAGCGTTGGCGTCTCTTCCAGCAGATCCAGAATACTTTTGACTTTGTCCATATCCCTGAATTCCGGTTGAATCAGCATATTCGTCGCTCCGCTCAGGAAGATTTTCTGTTCCTGTTCGTGGCCGAAAGCAGAATTCAGCGTAGCCATCATTTCTTCATAATGCTCCAGATGGCGCTGCATCTCTTCACTGATTTCCGTGAAAATTCGGGTTTTTAATTTATATAAAGGCACACCGGTCAGTCTGCTATTGAGCAGGTTGACCATTTGCTCCAATTCGGATGCGGACACATTGTCCGGAATCCGAATTTTGCGGTTTTCCACCTGTCCTGTGCTGGTAACCATGATGGCAATCGCCGTCTCGTCATCCAGCGGCAGCAGTTGAAAATGGCGCAAAGAGGTATGGAATACCTCGGGGCCCAGTAAAATGGAAGTATAGTTGGTCACATTGGACAGCACCATCGCAGCATGCTGCATGAGCTGTTCGGCCGCTGACAGCTTTTCTGCAAAGAAACGCTTCAGCTCCTTGATCTCGGCGGTGTTGACCGCTTCAACCGGTGTGAGATGATCCACATAATAACGATAACCCTTCTGGGAAGGAATACGTCCGGCTGAGGTGTGCGGCTGCTCCAGGAATCCCAGTTCTTCCAGATCGGCCATTTCATTGCGAATGGTCGCCGGACTGTAATTCACATCGCCTCGTTTGGATATGCTACGGGACCCGACAGGTTCCGCCGAACGAATGTAATCATCCACAATTGCATTCAGAATCATTTTTTGACGCTCGGTTAACATGAGGCTCCCTCCTTTTGGTAAGATATCCGTTCTGTGAGGATCAGGATCATATATTCCGCACTGTTCTTTTGTCCAGGATCAATTCAATCTCCAAATCGGATTCCCTGAAAAGAAACAGCCAAGGGATATGCCGGTTCCTTATAGAGAAAGATATCCACTTCGTTAGCACTCAGCATTAGTGAGTGCTAACGACTAATACAAAAATACCAAACTGCCTCATTTATTGTCAAGTCAGTTTGGCTATTTTACTGTGGTTGTTTTGTAAAAATTGAACACCCGCCGCAGTCCTGCTCTCGACGGGTGAAATTTTTTGACAAAATCAGATATTCAGTACTTTGAGGACAGCAATCTCATCACAGCGATCCTGCTTGGGACAATGTCTGCAATCCGCCCATACCTTCTCCGGGAAAATGCTGGTGTCCACCACTTCAAAACCGTTCTTTTTAAAAAAGGAAACTTCATACGTTAGCGCCATCACCTTGCGCAGTTTACGGGCTGCTGCATGCTCGATCAGTTTGTTGAGCAGATGGGACCCGATACCCTGCCCTTTATGCCCGTCGGAGATTCCAAGTGAACGAATCTCCACCAGCTCCGGACCGAGCTGACAAAGGGAGCCGCAGCCGACCAGCTCATTATCAATCTCTGCAACGACAAAATGCCGAAGCTGACGGTGCAGTGCTTCAGCCGAGCGAGGAAGCATAATGCCCCGTTCGGCATAACCGGCAATTAATTGATACAGTGGTTCTACATCTTCGGGTACGGCAGCTCTGCAAGTGACTACAGCGGGCATTCTTGTTTCCTCCTCGGGACGGTGATGCGGATCAGTTGCATAATGCGACGACACAGGTCCGTATACCTTTTATTTAAATTGTAAGTATTGGGTTCTTGGCAATTATAGTGATATATGCAGACAGGATAGTCATGTAACCCTTGACTTCATACATATACCGATTGAATTAATACGTATAAATATACAACATAACGAATTTATTTTCAAGATCCAATCCCATAAAAAAAGCTGTACTGACACTATTATTTTTCCTGACGTACATTCCCTATCCAGCCAGGTAAATTAAGGGTATTTGTGCGAATCGTATTATTTTTACTGTTGCGCATATCACGAATTTTCGCATTCATTTACCAGCAAATTCTTCCACTCAATCATTCACCTTTTATTCAATGATTCACTTTTTATTCAATGACTATGTATACTTAAACCAATCTACCCGTATGTACTCACAAAAAAAGCAATCAGTTCCAAAAATGGGACTGATTGCTCAAATGGGTCATATCATGTCTATTTATGCGGATCGGCTAACAACGATCATACATCCTGTGTAAGATATACCGTTCCGGGAAGAATCCATGCGGTTAGACGGTCTCCGTCTGTTGAACCAGACTGCCGACGAACTCACCAAATACATCATTGCCAAACAGAAGTCCTTTCTCGCTGAGCCGATAGCCTTCTGCAGTCACTTCCAGCAGTTCCTTTTGCATCAGCTTCTGAATCGGGCCGCGGAAAATATCATCCAGCTCTGCACCATCAAACTGACGGGTAAAGCGTTCCTTGGATACACCTTCCAGCATACGCAGTCCGACCATCATAAAGTCTTCCATCGCTTCTTCGCGATCGATCTCTGCGTGATCCAGGCGAGGCAGACCCTGCTGGGCCGCTTCATTATACGGGTTAACTCCTTTAATATTCATATGGCGCTCGCCAGCTACATATCCATGCGCTCCTGCACCAAGACCATAATAATCCTCATTACGCCAGTACGTCATATTATGACGGCTGCCATATCCCGGCTTGGCAAAGTTGCTGATCTCATACTGCTCATATCCAGCCTGCTTCATCTTCTCCATCAGCAGCAGGTACATTTTCAGTTCCACTTCCTCATCGGGTAATGGCAGCTGATTTTTCTGGAACATGGTGTGGAACAGCGTGTTCTCTTCCACTTTGAGACTGTAAATGGAGTAGTGCGGCAGATCCAGCTCCAATGCACGATCCACGCTGTAGGACAGCATATCCAGCGTCTGGTTCGGCAATCCGAACATCAGGTCAATCGACAGATTGTCGAGTCCCACTTTGCGGGCATTCTCCAGACTACGGTATACATCGTCCGTATTATGAATACGCCCGATACCGGTCAGCAGATCATTTTGAAATGCCTGAACGCCAAAGCTGACACGGTTAACGCCGCCTGCCTTCATAATCGCCAGCTTGTCCGCATCCGTCGTTCCGGGATTGGCTTCCATCGTAAACTCGATATTATCCGACCAATCCGGAAAATACGTGCGGATCGACTTGAGGAAATATTCCATCTCATCGTTCTTGAGCACAGTAGGTGTGCCGCCTCCGACAAAAATCGTATCAATTGTGCCCGGCGGATGCTGCTGCACCGTATATTCCATCTCACGTTCCAGCGCCCGCAGGTAATCCATTACCGGCTGGTCTTTGAGAACATAAGAGTTAAAGTCGCAGTAAAAGCACTTATTCGTGCAGAACGGAATGTGCATGTATATCGCACGGGGCGCGTCGTTGTTCAGTGGTTTATTCATGACTCTTTTCCTCCCCGTCATTCTATTTTGAACCTGGCTGTATACCAGGGTACGGTCATCGTTAAATTGAGATCTAAATGATAACATCTCGGCAATGGACAAAAGGGAAAGCCCGTTTCCAGGCCTTCCCCTCGTCTCACCGGTAAAGCTTGCTTATAGGACAGACTAGTCGTCGATCCGCAGAACCGCCATAAAGGCTTCCTGCGGTACTTCTACGTTACCGACCTGCTTCATACGTTTTTTACCTTCTTTTTGCTTCTCCAGCAGCTTACGCTTACGGGAAATATCACCGCCGTAACACTTGGCGAGTACGTTTTTACGCATCGCTTTGACAGTCTCACGGGCAACGACTTTGGTACCGACGGAAGCCTGAATCGGAATTTCGAACATCTGGCGCGGAATCAGCTCGCGCAGCTTCTCACAGATAATCCGTCCGCGATGATACGCACGGTCACGGTGAACGATAAAGGACAATGCATCGACCTGTTCGCCGTTCAGCAGAATATCCATTTTCACCAGATTGGACTTGCGGTAACCGGAAATCTCGTAGTCAAAGGATGCATATCCTTTGGTACTGGATTTGAGCTGGTCAAAGAAGTCATATACGATCTCGGACAGCGGTACCTGGTACGTAATCGTAACACGGGTCGTATCCAGATATTCCATATTGATGAATTCGCCGCGTTTGGTCTGACAAAGCTCCATAACGGTGCCGACAAAATCATTCGGTACGATAATGGAAGCTTTGACAAACGGCTCCTCTACATACTCAATCCGGCCAAGCTCCGGATAGTTGGACGGGTTATCGATCGTAATCACATCACCGTTGGTCAGGGTAACATGATAGATAACGCTCGGTGCCGTCGTGATCAGCGGAATGTTGAATTCGCGCTCGATCCGTTCCTGAATAACATCCATATGCAGCAGTCCAAGGAATCCACAGCGGAAGCCAAAGCCCAGCGCACTGGAAGATTCCGGTTCAAAGCTCAGGGAAGCATCATTCAACTGCAGCTTCTCCAGTGCTTCACGCAGATCCACATAATCGGAAGATTCGATCGGATACAGACCGCAGTAGACCATCGGGTTGATTTTACGGTAACCCGGCAGTGCTTCAGCTGTCGGATTCTTCGCATCGGTAATCGTATCCCCGACACGCGTATCTCCAACCGTCTTGATCCCCGCTACGATAAATCCAACATCGCCGACGTTCAGTTCGTCCACGATCGTCATACGCGGCATAAATGCGCCGACTTCAATAACTTCAAATTCCTTGCCGGTCGCCATCATTTTGATTTTGGAGCCGGCTTTGATCTTGCCGTCCACGATCCGGGAGTAGATGATAACCCCTTTGTACGGATCATAATGCGAGTCAAAGATCAGCGCTTTCAAAGGATTGGATGGATCACCCGTTGGTGCGGGTACCTTTTCCACGACCTGTTCCAGGATTTCCTTGATACCAATGCCCGCTTTGGCCGAAGCCAGTACCGCTTCGCTTGCATCCAGACCGATAACATCTTCGACTTCCTGCTTAACTCGCTCCGGATCAGCGCTTGGCAGGTCGATCTTGTTAATAACCGGCAGAATCTCCAGGTTATTATCCAGTGCCAGATACACATTGGCCAGTGTCTGCGCTTCGATCCCCTGTGCAGCATCCACAACCAGCAGAGCGCCTTCACAGGCTGCCAGACTGCGGGAGACTTCGTACGTAAAGTCGACGTGTCCCGGTGTATCGATCAGATTGAGCAAATACTCTTCGCCATCATCGGCTTTGTACGTCAGTCGTACAGCCTGCAGCTTGATCGTGATTCCGCGTTCACGCTCCAGGTCCATCTGATCCAGTACCTGTTCTTGCATTTCACGTGAAGTCAGTGCGCCAGTGTACTCCAGAATACGGTCAGCCAGTGTTGATTTACCGTGGTCTATATGCGCAATAATTGAGAAATTACGAATTTTTTTCTGTCTTGCTGCAATATCAGTCATTCCTTACCCCCAACATAAGCCTGAAATATAATGCTGATGGTCCGGTCCTTCTTGAAAGGTCAACCATTCCATTAATCAATTTATTATAGCAGTTGCTTGATTCCCCAGCAATCCCACAACGCTAAGTAAAATGGAAGGATCACCGGGAATAATTTTCTTGAAGCAAGATAGTATTGCAATTGACTATAGTCCATGCTAAAATATTTAGAGTTGTGAGTCTTAACGATGATCCGTATATGCTTTACAGGAGGTGAATGTAATGCCTAACATTAAATCCGCAGTAAAACGTGTAAAAACTAACGAAAAACGTCGTGCTCTGAACGCTGCACAAAAGTCCGCTCTGCGTACTAGCGTGAAAGCTGCAGATACTGCACTTGTGAATACTGATGTTGAAGCTGCAAAAACTGCTGTTGCTGCTGCTTCCAAAAGCCTTGATAAAGCTGTAACTAAAGGCCATATCCACAAAAACGCGGCTGCTCGTAAAAAATCCCGTTTGGCTAAGAAATTGAACGCAATTTCCAGCCAAGCCTAAGCTTGATTAATATAAACCCCTGATCGGTTCGCCGGTCAGGGGTTTATTGTTATATCCGGATATCCTTTTACGGTGGGCTGGATCACCAAACAGGCATGCAAAAAAAGCCCGGAGACCTCTCTCTGTATATCCTCTGCTTGATGATTGAAGCCTTTTACAGGCCACTGATCTCAGCAGGGCTATTTGTTTGAGAGGGTCTCTCGGGCTTTGGAAGCTGCCTATTCAGGCACCCAGCCGCAGCAGGAACATTTCCAGTCCCAGTACTTTGTCGATCGCCCCTGTCTTCATCTGGTAATCCAGACGGGCCAGATGGGCCACGATCGAGCGAAGCTTCTGGCTGTCAAATTTGCGAGCCTGTTCACCGGCAATTTTGACAGCGTATGGATGCAGACCGAGCTGGGAAGCGATCTGCTGCTGGGAATAATTCTGACCGGATAATTCCTTGACCTGCAGCATAATACGGAACTGGCGGGCAATCAGAGCCGCGATCTTGATCGGCTCTTCCCGCTGCTTGAGCAGATCATAAAAGATAGTCAGCGCCTGTTCCAGACGTACCGCAGCGATCTGCTCCACCAGCATGAATACATTTTGCTCCGTACTGCGGGCGACCAGCTGGTGTACATTATCGACGGTAATCGTACCGCCTCGACCTGCATGCAGACAGAGTTTGTCCATTTCTGCCGATAAAATACCCAGTCCGGTGCCGGCAGATTGTACCAGCGCTTCGGCCGCCGCAGTCGAACATTCACATTCCTGCTTTTTGGCATGGCGGATCAGCCAGTGAAGCAGCTCTTCGGCTCCCATCGGCTGGAATGGCAGCACACAGGCATGATTTTTGATCGCTTTGACGATTTTTTTGCGTTCATCCAATTTCTCGCCATTTACCCAGAACAGCAAAATGGAATATTCGGCAGGCTCTTCCATATAACGCAGTAGCGATTCGACCCGGTGTTCCAGCTTGCTGTTATCCTTGCCTGCGGTCAGTACCGAGGAATCCCTGATAATGATCAGCTTGCGCGGCACCATAAAAGGAATCTCTTCTGCCTCTTCCACGACCGTCTCCAGAGCCGTCTCGGACAGATCATAATGAGCAAGCGCAAAGTCCCGATGTTCCGGCTCGATGAGCTGGTTGGTGGCAAAATCGATAAATTCCTTGATCCGGTATTTCTCCGCTCCATAGCATACATAAATCGCGGCGGGTTTATTATTTTGAATGTCTTTACTGGCTGTCTTCAGATCCATATTCCGTTCCTCCTGAGTTCAATATAAGTATTGTAACGGAAAAAGGAACAGACGACAAAGGACTTCCTGCTTTTTCTCGCAGAAAGTCCTTTGTTTCAGCATTGTACTATATTTTATCTACAGGATGCTTTACCCCGTATCCTGCCTGTATACCAGCACGGCAGGATCACAGGTCATTCTAACCTTTTTATCTCTCTTGTTAATCGTTACCGATACTGATTTTGTACGTTTTGCTTATGCCGCTTTCGTTGACCTGATAGGTAAATGTCTTGCCATCTTCCGACCATCTGCCGCTGATCAGGGTTCCTTTCAACGAAATGGAAGAAACAACGGTACGTCCATTTACATTATCTTCCGCTAGACTATCCAGTCGCAAAATATTATCTGTCGTTAGTACGACGGTATATTCTGCGCCAGGAGCCTTCCATTCCTGCTCCTGCTTCGGTGCGTTCACACCGGAAGGCAGCAGGGAACGTTCTGTACTCTTGCTGTCCAGTGTAGGCGCATCAGCCGGCGGAGCATCCGCTTTTGGTGCTGCATTGCCGGATGCTTCCGGATCAGGCGTAGTGCTTTCCTGAGACATAATCGAAGGTGCATTATCAGCGTTCGACTTGCTGTCCGCTGCGCTCTTCTTGTCCTGGGAAGCCTCATTGTTCACAGTACCCGAACCTGTATCAGCGGACGGAGTCGTTTTGCCGCTGTCCGGTGAACTGGATTTCGAGCTGGAAGACGCTTCCGGGTTCGAAGCAGGCTGCTGCTGTGAGCTGCTGCTTGACGAACCTGAATCCCCATTGTCCCCTGAAGGGATTCCGCCACGGTTGCCCGATGCAGGAGGCTGCTCCTCACGCGTATCCGATGTACGGGTACTTTCCCGGGTAGTCACGTCACTTTTCGGCTCTTTTGAAGCCGAAGGTGTATTCGTGCTTTCCCCTGCAGAAGGTGTATTGGATGAAGTCTCAGGTTCCTTGGTATCCTTGCCATTGGATGGTTCCTGACTTCCGGTGGACGGCTGATCTGATTCCGGCGGATCCACATTGCTTTCTGTATCCGGTGGTGAGGTGATACTGCCTGTTTCTGGCTGGGCTTCTTCCTGCTGCGCACTGTAAGGCACAGGTTGTGGGCCAGCTTCACTGAGTGTCTTCGGTTCATAGCTGGCGATCGATACGCCCAGTACCACGCCGGCAGCAACAATACCACCGATCGTACGTACCGGCAGGCGTTCACGCCAGGTGCGACGCTGGCGACGGCGATCTGCCAATTCATCCTGATCGTCCTGCTGCGGTTCCATAATACCGATCTCGGAAGCACTTTCCGTGCGCCGTTCTTCATCCAGCAGATCGAGCTGTGGCAGAATGGCATCTACCAGACTGTACTTTGGTGTGACATCAGGTAACTTTTCCAGGCGTAACGATAAAGCCGTCATAATCCGGAATGTCTCTGCCGCTTCTGGATTCTCATCCATATAACGGAACAAGGCTTTTGTATCTTCCCCATTCAGGTCACCGTCCAAATAGCGGCTCATCCACTCTTCCGCTACTTCACGTTTCATCCAATCATTCCTCCTTTCTCATAATCTGCTAGCAGATTCTGTAATTGTTGCCGGGCTCGAAACAGATACGACTTTACTGTATTCAAAGGTAAATCCAGACAATCCGCGATTTCATTATAGGATAGATCCTGTATATACCGAAGCACGATAACCGTACGGTGATGCTCCGGCAGTTGATTGATCGCTTCTCTCACGTCCTTGGACGTATAAGCACGCATCACTTCGTGTTCCACATCGTCATGACCTTCGAACACCATTTCGTGTTCTTCAATGGAAACAGTAGGTTTGCTGCGTCTGAATTTATCAATACAAATATTCGTCACGATTCGCTGCACCCAGGTCTTGAATTGTGCTTTTTCTTCGTAGGAACCGATTTTGGTGTAAATACGGATCAGTGCCTCTTGAGCCGCATCCAGAGCATCCTGTTCATTGTTCAAAATGTAGTAAGCTGTTTTGTACACATGATGTTCTATCTCTCTTAATAGGGTGATTAGAGCATCTCGGTCTCCCTCTTGGGCGGCCTTGATGAGTCCCTGCTCCACCACGGAGGATCCCCCTCTCCTTACAACCCCTAGACGCATAACCCCGTCTAATTGTTGCAGTACTTTTAAAATAATTTCAATTTATTGATTCATCCCGGATGGTACTGATGAATGGCTTTGTAAACACTTACCCTATGTAGGAATCATTCGAATCCGGGCCATTTCCAGATCACTTTCAGAGCGGATTTGGAGCGATTTTAGCGGCGATGCGGACGAGAGCTGTATTCAGGATACCAAAATCCGCTCTATTCGTCATCTTCTGACCGATAACTTTAAAATCCCGCAGCATTTTCCGCTGCGGGTCCGGCTAATTTGGTCGGTAGATGAGTAGTAAAGACGGCGGCTCGGAAATGAATGTGATCTGCCGCTATTTCGATGGGGTATCATCCTGCAGCAGTGTACGGCGGGAAAGCAGGCCATCTGCATTTACCCTTATCTGCACTTCGCCGTTCAGATCGGTCCGGGCCACATCCGAGCCGGCTGCATGAATCCGCTCCAGTACTTCTGCGGTCGGATGGCCGTATGTATTGTACTGACCAACCGAGATGACAGACAATGTCGGCTGCCAATACTGAAGCCACTCTGCCGAGGTGGATGTTTTGCTGCCGTGATGGCCTATTTTGAGCACATCTACAGGCATAGGAATAGACTGGTCGGAAAATGTCTGTGAATTCTGCAGTTGTGGATTTGGCTGCGGATTCTGCCTGGAAGCCAGCTCATACAAAATTCCCTTTTCCTCTGTTTGATCGGCATCACCGGTGAATAAAAAACGGCGTGAATTCATCGTTAGCAAAAAGACCACAGAGTAATGATTCTGTTCTTCTTTGCGCGGAAGCGGATTTACAGCAGACACAAGGGGATGCGACAAGGAAGACTGCAGGGCTGCGGCGGCAGGATCAGTCTCTTTTGCGTTATCGGTATTTAGATCAGAAGTAACCGCTATTGGTGACAGAAAGGCAAGTTCTGTCTGATTATCCGGCTGCAGCTTCATTCCCGGCGAAGAGCCATATACCGGTACCTGCCTGTTCAGCAGTGTCCGCATCAGCTCATCCAACCCACTGCCCTTGGGCATCGTTCCATTAAATATAAACCGGCGAATCGGTATCTGCTCTGCTACCGCCAGCAGGCCACCTGCATGGTCATGATCACCGTGTGTCAGAATGACTGCGTCGAGCTGATGAATTCCTCTTTGCTTGAGCAGCGGTACGAGCAGCTTGGCTCCGATCTCATAAGGATCTTTGCGCCTGCGCCATTCCTGCCCTTTTTGCTCAAAATTCATCGTACCTCCGCCATCGACCAGAATGTGCTTTCCACCGGGTGTAGTAATCAGAATGCTATCGCCCTGTCCTACATCCAGATACTGAACGACACCGTCTCCATGCTGCAATGGACTCTCATAGCCGTAAATGAGCATGGAAATCAGCAGACACGGAGCGAGCATGATCACGAGCAGTCGACGGCGCAGCCAGGGAGAGCCTACATTCTTGAAAAAGACCACCCTTGTAATCACAGCAGACAGGACTGCCAAGAGGAGCACCTTCCCTGGAAAAACGGTCATCCAGTGCTGTTCCAGCCGGCTTGGATACAGTGAACCTTTGCGATCAGCATCGGATACATAGCAGAATTTTGCGTGGAAAAGTCCATTCATACCTACAGACATCGCTTGAACTGATCCTGTGCCGAAAAGGCCTTTCCCATGAGGTGCTTTCCTACCGCCCATTATACTGGAATTCCGATACTTTGCAGGCAGCGGAGCGGTAGCCTGCGTCTCCTCACCGTCATATACAACAGCCCCTGGATGGACTGCATTTGATGTGGAGAAACCGTCCTGCTCCTGCTTCCACTGTATCAGGTCCCGGCCGGATCGAAGCAGCAGATACAGCGCACCATAATAAATAAGTATCCAGCCAAGCGATGGAGAGTGCCAGATCGTCAGCATAAATGGCAGTCCATCCAGCCATTCCATAATCCGAAAAGATCCTATATTGATCCACGACACCATACTGCCAATCCATACCGCGGCCTGCAGCCATATATAGCTGAGTACCAGCGCTATGGAACCTATCGGCAGTACAATCAGACTGGATACAGGTACCAGTACCAGATTGGCCGCAAATGATAACAGCGAAAACTGGTTAAAATAATAAATCGTTAGTGGAAATGAAATCATCTGTGCGACCAGCGTCACTGTCAGTGCTCCAGCCAGCCGGGAAGGCAGCTTTTGCAGCAAGGGCTGCATCAAAGGCACATACAAAATCAATCCTGCCGTCACAACAAAGGAAAGTTGAAAGCTTATATTGAGCAGAAAATACGGCTCATACAGGAGCATACCCCAGCAGGCAGCACACAAAATATGCAGCCCGTCCTTGAGCATTCCCCGGCTTGCCGCATAGAGTGCAATCATTCCCATAATACCGGCCCGAATCGCAGACGGTGAAGCCCCGGTGAGCAGTACATAGACGGGAAGCAGCAGCATGACTACCAGACAGGCTCTTTCACGTGTCAGACCTATTTTGCGGAGCAGCCAGAGCAGGATGCCGGTATAGATCGCTACATGCAGGCCGGAGATGGCCAGAATATGCGTCAGTCCCAGCCGGGAAAAAGAAGCGAACTGCTGCGGATCGATATCATTGGCATCGCCAATGAGCAGTCCTTTCATATAACCCTGATCTTCGGTATGGAAAATCTGTCCGATCCGGCTGCCAAGCATTTGCCGGGTATCGTCATTCCAGCGCAGCAGCTGCCATCGCCATGAAGCAGGACCGGTAACATGAATATTGGAAGGCTGAAGTGTGGAGGCCCCTTCGGCTTTGATCATCCAGTGAATGTACTGGGTCCGCAAATACTGACGGTAATCAAAAGTATCGAAATTGCGAGCTTCTCCAGGGAGTTTCCAGGTCCCTCGGACTGTTATACGGTCGCCGCGCTTCCATACTGCTGCCTGCTGCAGCTCCTGACGTGCAGCCAGCTTGAGCTGTACGATTACCGTCTCCAACTCCTGCTCCTGCTGTGGCTTTGCTTTCTCTGATTGTGATAGTCGATACAGTTTCATTCGGAAACTGACGCGGTCTCCATCCGTCTCCGGCAGGCTGGTAATCACTCCTTCTGCATAAACAGGCTGTTCATTTATCTGCTCCGGTGACTGCTGCAGCAGCGCCGGCAGCATGCTGATGTTATGTCTGTCGTTCCAGTGCCAGTATACCGCAGCGCAGGTCACTGTCAGTGCAAGGATCAGTACCACACGTCTGTGATCCGGCAAAAAAATAAATAGCGCCGCCGCGATCAGCGATAGTCCGAGCATTCCCCATCCAAAACCGCCATTTTGCAAAACAGCTGCAAACATGCTGCCGGTCACCCAGGCTGCGCACAATGCAACCAGTGGTCTTGTTTTCATCGTTTCTCCTTTGCTTTTCAAATTTGGCGAATCTGCTCCTCATGTGTCTCCATCACACAGGAAGAATAGAGAAAACGGATCTTTTCCATAGATATCCGCAAAAAAGAACCATTATCTTACCAGCGGGATGACAGGCATCCGGCGGATCTGATAATGGTTCTTCCATTAACGGTGACTTCTTCTATTCTCCTGTGCGATGAGAAATAACAGAGGGTGCAGACATGTATCTGCACGGCATATATTCAATCAATCGATAATTACCGTCTGCTGCGGCGGCTCATAGGCCTGCAGCTGACGGAATACAATTCCCTTTTGACGCATCATTTCATGTACTTTGCGAGTATCCTTGGGATATGCACGGTGATAGACCACTTCGACAATACCGCTGTTGGCCAGCATATTGGCGCAGGTCCAGCAGGGTTCATCCGTTACATATACAGTAGAACCTTCGCGGTCTGCACGGTCTGTAAACAGCAGCAGATTCTGCTCGGCATGGATCGTACGAATGCAGCGCTGTTTTTTTACCATCGTCTCGACACCGCCGGATATCACCAGTTCGACCTCTTCCGAGATCATGCAGCCCGCTTCCGAGCAGTCCGGCACACCCATTGGTGCTCCGTTATAGGCGGTACCGAGCAGCTTTTTGCCCTGTACGAGTACGGAACCGACATGACGGCGCGGACAGCGTGAACGTGTCGATACCATATGTGCAATATCCATAAAGTACGTATCCCAGTCTTTACGCATCCTGGTCTTCCCCCTTAACCATCTAAAGCCTTGCGTATGGCAGCAGTTTGGCGAGCATTTTGCTGCCGATCCCTTTGACATTATCCAGTTCGCTTACACTCCGAAAAGGACCGTGTGCATTACGGTAATCGATAATAGCCTGTGCCTTCTTTTCCCCAATGCCGGGCAGTTCAGTCAGTTCGGTCAGACCGGCCTGATTGATACTGATTCTGCCGGACGTATCCTCTGCAGTGGTTGTACTGATCGATGACTCGGCCGCAGATTCTGCTACCCGATCAGATGACTGGCCAGATATGGGCTGTGATCCTTTACCGGATTGGACAGTACCTGCATCTTCGGATCGTCCGGGTGAGTGAGCGGCTGTACCGGTATCGGAACCGAGCACAGCTGCTGCATGCTCACCTGTCCTCTCAAGAGAGGACGCAGCAGATTGACCTGAATCCGGCTGGCTGTCCGGCTTCGTTTGTGTGGATACCGGCTGGACCGTCGCTGTCTGCGGAGCAGGGATTTCCGCATTCTGCCTGGCATCGGCAGAATACGTCTTTCCTTTTCCATGATCGATCTGAGCGTTCTCTGCCAGTGAAGCTTCGGTTCTCTCATTCAGTACAGTCCAGGGTGTCCCTTCATCCGCAGGCTGCCCTGCACCAAAACAAATCAGACTGACTCCAAGTAGAGCCGACACGGCTGCTATCCATATCATATTACGTTTCATACCTGCACCTCTGTTTGTCGGGACCCGGTATATTACCGGTATCCCGGTAATTGGTCTCCCATCGCATAGGAGGTAAATAATAAGAAGCTCAATACTCAAATCGATTATTCATTGTCCAACAATAGTCTAAATTAGTTGGCTACGATATTAACCAGTTTGCCCGGCACAGCAATAATCTTGCGAACCGTCTTGCCTTCGATCGCCTGTTTGACCGCATCGAGGGACAGGGCGAATTCTTCCATCGCTTTGGCATCCATGTCTTTGGCAACGTTGACGCGCTGCACGATTTTACCGGTAATCTGGATAACGATTTCCACTTCGGATTCGGTTGTCCAGGCTTCGTCATGCTTCGGCCATTCCACATAGGTGATACTGCCGCTGTGACCGAGACGAGACCACAGTTCTTCGGCAATATGCGGTGCCAGCGGAGACAGCAGCTGAACGAAGTTCTCCATTGCCTGACGAGGCAGCTCGTCGGTTTTGTAAGCTTCATTGATAAAGATCATCAGCTGGCTGATCGCCGTATTGAAGCGCAGATTCTCCATATCTTCGGTCACTTTTTTGATCGTTTTGTGCCATGTGCGCTTGAAATTGTCATCGCCACCGTTGTCGACAATTTTGGAACTGATAGTGCCTTCTTCATTAATAAACAGACGCCATACCCGTGCCAGGAAGCGGTGCATGCCTTCTACGCCATTTTCGTTCCACGGCTTGGTCGCTTCCAGAGGACCCATGAACATTTCGTACAGACGCAGCGTGTCCGCACCGTATTCGTTGACGATATCATCCGGGTTAATGACGTTACCGCGGGATTTGCTCATTTTCTCATTGTTGGTACCGAGGATCATGCCCTGGTTAACCAGCTTCTGGAAAGGCTCCTTGGTGTTAACTACGCCGATATCGTACAGCACTTTGTGCCAGAAACGCGCATACAGCAGATGCAGTACAGCGTGCTCGGCGCCGCCGATATACAGATCCACCGGCATCCAGAAATCCAGTTTCTCCTTGGAGCACAGTTCATCATTGTTTTTCGGATCGATATAACGCAGGTAGTACCAGCAGCTGCCGGCCCACTGCGGCATCGTGTTGGTCTCACGGCGTGCTTTCATGCCTGTCTCCGGATCGATCGTGTTTACCCAGTCGGTTGCATTGGCCAGCGGCGATTCGCCTGTACCGGACGGCTTGATCTCTTCCAGATCCGGCAGCAGCAGTGGCAGACTGTCTTCCGGTACCGGCTTGATGGTTCCGTCTTCCAGATGCAGAATTGGAATCGGCTCTCCCCAGTAACGCTGGCGGCTGAACAGCCAGTCACGCAGACGATACGTCGTTTTGCCTTCACCTTTGCCGTTTTCCTCCAGCCACTGAATCATGGTGGAGATCGCTTCTTCCATTTGCATGCCATTCAGCATACCGGAGTTTACGTGTTCGCCTTCACCGGTATAGGCTTCTTTGGTGACATCGCCGCCGGCAACCACTTCGATGATCGGCAGTTCGAACTTCTGAGCGAATTCCCAGTCGCGTGTATCATGAGCCGGTACAGCCATGATTGCACCTGTACCATAGGCAGCCAGCACATAATCGGCGATCCAGATTGGCAGTTTCTCGCCATTCGCCGGATTCACTGCATAGGCGCCTGTGAATACACCGCTCTTGTCCTTGTTGAGGTCGGTACGCTCCAGATCACTTTTGTGGGAAGCTTTTTCCTGGTAAGCTTTGACTGCTTCCTGCTGCTCCGCTGTTGTGACTTTCTCTACCAGCGGATGCTCAGGAGCCAGCACACAGTAAGTTGCCCCAAACAGTGTATCCGGGCGTGTTGTGAACACGCGGATTTCTTCTTCTGTATTTTCTACCTGGAAAGTAACTTCCGCACCTTTGGATTTGCCGATCCAGTTGCGCTGCATATCCTTGATGCTTTCCGCCCAGTCCAGCTCATCCAGATCTTCAAGCAGACGATCTGCATACTCGGTGATTTTCAGCATCCATTGACGCATCGGGCGACGGATGACCGGATGGCCACCGCGCTCACTTTTACCATCGATGACTTCTTCATTTGCCAGTACCGTGCCCAGTGCAGGACACCAGTTGACCGGAATCTCGGCGATATAAGCCAGACCTTTGTTATACAGCTGGATAAAGATCCACTGTGTCCATTTGTAATAATCCGGATCGGTCGTGCTGATCTCACGGTCCCAATCATAAGAGAAGCCCAGGGACTTGATCTGACGGCGGAAATTATTGATATTCTGAATCGTAAATTCACGCGGATGACCGCCGTTGTCAATCGCATACTGCTCAGCAGGCAGGCCGAACGCATCCCAGCCCATTGGATGCAGTACATTGTAACCCTGCATGCGCTTGTAGCGGGAAACGATATCTGTCGCCGTGTAACCTTCCGGATGGCCTACATGCAGACCGGCGCCGGATGGATACGGGAACATGTCCATCGCATAGAATTTCGGTTTGCCCGGGTCCTCGGTCGTTTTGAATGTTTTGTGCTCATCCCAGTAGCCCTGCCACTTGGGTTCGAGTTCCTGCGGACGGTAGCCCGGCTGGGAAGTGTGTACTTCTGTCATAGTATTTCCTCCTTGTAGTATAAAAATGGCTGCTCCGGTGATGCCCTTCTCCTGATAATGCATTCTGTTATTCGTCCGGACGACACAGCATTCACGTCCGAAAGCAACAAAAAACCTCCCGTCTCCAGCGTATATATCGCTAGGGACGAGAGGTTAGATCTCGCGGTACCACCCTAGTTAGCGAACAGGTATGCTTCACCATTCACTCACTTAGTTTCCTGATAACGGCAGGAAGCCGATGCGTTTCAGAATCTGCGGTTATGATATCCGGTAGTGATCCGGCTGCATTCCGTTATTCCTGACGCATATCTCCAAGGCGAGTTCACACCAGCATCATATCGGCTTGCACCAGCCGCCGACTCTCTATGTAATGCTTGCTGATATTACTATTCCTTTTCACTGAGCATTAACTATGAACCGATCAGCATAAAGCTACCCGGTTATAACAATGGTTTTATTGTAAAAAAGTTAATCGTTAAAGTCAATGAAAGAAATTACCGAGCATTACCCAATTGTTTTGCACTGTGGATTAATGGGCTTGGATAGTTCAACGTCCTCCTTCTCTTCCGGTATATTCAAAGACAGAATGGACCGGTCGATTTGAGTAACTGCAGGAAGTTGACGCAGACGAGGATGAAGCAGCCATACTACAGCTATAAAAAAGATTCCGCCACCTGCCGCCGCGAGCAGCAGCGAAGGCTGCATACGCGTGGCAAAATATCCTCCCAGCAGGGAGCCGATCGGCATTGCAATTACACTGATACTCGTCATCACCGAATTGACCCTGCCCAGCAGATGATTGGGAATAACCGATTGAAAAATGCCTGCGAACATCACATTGACCATACCGATAAAAATCCATGCGATTCCAAACAGCACAATTGAAACAGCCGGCAGGGTAACCATGGCTGATATGGTCCAGCATACGGCACCTATAGTAAAACATACGATAATCAGCTTCCCCATCCGGTATTTGCTGCAAGACGCACCTGCCAAAGCCCCAATCAGTGAACCGGCCGACATCGCCGCCAGCAACAATCCGTAGCTCTCTGCCCCGCCTATGTAATCTGCAAATGCAGGCAGTACTGCCATCGAACAACCGATAGCAAAATTCGCCACCACAAGTCCGATCAGAAAAAAGCGCAGCAGGGAATGAAAAACAATCGAAAAGCCTTTTTGCAAATCGGATATATATATTTTAAAAGAGTAGGAGGCAGCCACTGCTGCAGGTTCTTTTTGCAGAAGACCCGGCTGATAAAGCTTCAGCATGGCAAAACAGATGGCGGCGGCAATAAAAGTAACCGAATCCATCCAGTACAATGCAATAGCTCCTACCAGATTCACCATTACACCAGCCAGCGCATTGAACACCAGATCAATTCCCTGGTAAGCAAATGCCATCAGGGAGTTTCCTTTGACCAGTTGGTCCTTGGTCAACACCAGCGGCAGCATCTTGGTCTGCACCGGATAGGCAAACTCTGCAATAATGGCAAGCAACGGCATAACAATCAATATCAATTGCACGCTCAGCAGATCCAGCATGTAGGCAGCCGGAATGATCAGGATCAGTACTGCCTGCAGCAGCTGGGTAGTGATCAGGGTCTTTTTGACATTCCATCTGTCCACGAGTGGTCCGGTCAGAAATTGAAGCGTCTTGGGCAGCAAAATCAGAAAGCCTGCCAGTCCCGTGTAAAATGTGCTGCCGCTCAACTGGTAGACCAGCCACATGGAAGCTACATAATAAATGCTGTCACCGATATTGGTAACCATACGTCCTGTAAACAGAGATAAAAAATTAAGGTTGCTGAATAATGATTTCATTAGGTGCATCTCCTCATCCCATGCTGAACAATCTCGCCAAACGGTATACGTCTCAATGAACTGCCGAACTTTGCATAATGTGGTTTGGCAGCGACGGGTATACAGACGGATCCATGTTGGCTCCGGTCAGTACAATACCGATATGGCGCCAGTGCCGGGGCAGATCGGCGAACAGCAGGGCTGCGATAACGACAGCCGACGTGGGTTCAATCGCCAGGTCCAGACGGGTATGTGCCAACTCCAATGCGTATTCAATCTGCTGCTCGGTTACAGTTACAATATCTTCAAGCTGCTCCTGCATAATACGGAAAGGCAATTTTTCAATATGACTGTGGCAAAGCCCATCCGCCAGGGTCTGCGGTGTATCGATAGTCACAATCCGGCCCGCTTTTATGGAAAGGCTGGCGTCATTGGCTGCGGCAGGCTCTACCCCGATAATGCGGATATTTGGATGGACATGATGTGCTGCCAGCGCTACACCCGATGCGAGCCCTCCCCCTCCTACCGGAACGATAATCGCATCCAGTACAGGCTCATCCACATCGGACAGCATTTCCAAAGCGATGGTTCCCGCTCCTGCCATAATCAATGGATGATTGGCGGAAGGAATCATGCACAGCTGATATTCTTCCGCTATCCCCTTTACTACCTCTTCCCTGTTCTGCAGCATCCGATTAAAGGACACCACTTCAGCTCCCTGATGAAGAATGGTTTTCCTTTTGTACAAAGAAGCATCTTCTGCCATGCAAACTGTCGCCGGAATCCCCATGCGGCCAGCAATCGAGGATACCGCTATGCCATGATTGCCCGATGAGCCTGCAATTACTCCTCTATACTGTGAACGATCCAGAGAAGCGAGAAAATTGAAAGCGCCGCGGTATTTGAATGAACCGGTGTACTGATTGAATTCGGGTTTGAGCCATACATTTTTTCCTGTTAACCGATTCAACAGTTCACTGGTCTGAACAGGTGTCTCTTTCGTATGCCGATGCAGCACGCTCTGTGCTGCCTGAATCTGAGCCACTGTAAACTCCATGCTGATTCCTCTTTTCAAAATATTAATAGACGAAGGCACTTATTGTTCAGACCATAATGCATCCAGAGCTGCAGCCAGTTCACGAACTGTCGAATGTTCAAATAAAAGCCGGATACTCAAGCTCTGTTCCAATATTTGTTCCAGAGCGGCAATAACCTGAATCGCGAGCAGAGAATGTCCACCGATTGAAAAGAAAGAATCATGCATGCTTATTCGGGATATACCGAGTACATCCTGCCATATTTCAGCAACCACTTCTTCCATTTCGCTCTGAGGAGCAGCATACTCTGCACTCTCAAAATAACCGTGAGGAATATCAGGCAGCAGATGCGTGTTGATCTTGCCATTGGTTGTCATATGGAAGCTATCCACCCGCAGCAGGGCAGATGGAATCATGTAATCCGGAAGCACC
The DNA here is from genome assembly GCF_000971965.1 of Paenibacillus wulumuqiensis. Classification (GTDB taxonomy): domain Bacteria; phylum Bacillota; class Bacilli; order Paenibacillales; family Paenibacillaceae; genus Saccharibacillus; species Saccharibacillus wulumuqiensis. The sequence goes on along the minus strand of NZ_LAQP01000004.1, from coordinate 5,205 downwards.
GATTTCAAATACGCATTCAACTCCATCAGCACGACCGGCTCCCCGGCTGTAAAGTAGGCGGCGAGAAATGGCTGTTGATCTGCCGAATACCGTAACCGAACCACAGCTTCCCGAATTCCAGAATGGCGCCTTACCGTCTCTTCAATTTCTCCGAGTTCAATCCGGTACCCACGCAGCTTCACCTGATGATCCAGCCGTTCCAGATAACTGATCGTTCCATCGGGCAGCCACTTCACCCGGTCGCCGGTGCGGTAAAGTACTTCCTCATCAAGATGCGGAGAGCGAACAAATCGACTGGCTGTTAATTCATCGCGCTGCCAGTAACCGGAGGCAAGGCCTGCTCCGCCAATGTAAAGTTCACCCGGCACATTTACAGGTACCTGACGTCCATACGGATCCAACACGTATACGCTGGAGTTACTAATAGGTCGACCAATCGGAATCGAATACTGTGTATCCGGCACCAGATCATTTAATTCATATGTCAGTGCAAAGGTTGTACTTTCGGTAGGCCCGTAGCCGTTTAACAAATGAAGCGGTTTACCATGCCGGATCACTTCATTCATCCATTTGGGATGGCAAGCTTCTCCGCCGACAAGCAGTGTATCCAGCTTTTCAAAAGCGGACGGAACCTGCTGCACAATCTGATTGAAAAGCGTCACTGTAACAAACATAAAGGAAATGCTTCGCTCCTTGATCCATGCACTGAATGCAGGAGGAGACAGCACCGTATCCTGCGGCATAATGTGGAGGCAGGCTCCATTCAAGAGGGCTCCCCACAGTTCAAATGTAATGGCATCAAAAGAAGCATTGGCAATCTGCGCCACCTGATGGCCCGGCTGAATATCCACATAATTTGTGTTTTGAACCAGTCGGATAATCCCCTCATGGCGGATACATACACCTTTGGGAGTGCCTGTAGAACCGGATGTATAGATAATATAGGCTAGATCATTTGCCGATCCGATAGGTAATGGTATGGAATCCAACCCGGAACGATCTGATTCATCCGCACCGACAGCAGCCTGATTTCCAGCCGGATTATCGATGTCCATAATCAATAACTGGTCCGTATACTTATGCAGAAAAGATACTGCTTTTCTTTCTGCAAAAATGGCCTGCGGCTGTACATCTTCAAGAATATAGGCGAGCCTCGATTCCGGCAGGGAAGGATCGAGCGGTATATACACGGCTCCGGCTTTTAATACCGCGAGTACGGCAACAACAAACGAAGCGGAGCGTTCCAGACAAACGGCCACTCGCTGGCCCGCTTGTACTCCATGCTGCAGCAGCCGGAGTGCCTCCCGATCTGACAGATTTTCAAGCTCCTGGTAGGACAATATCCGGTTTTCTTCATGTACAGCCGGCCAATCGGGATATAACACAGCCTGCCGGCGAAACAGCTCCTGGACCGATCCGGAATGAATATCGGATTGAGTCCGGTTAACCTCCGAGAACATCAACGTCTCATCCGGTGTTAAGACATTGATTTCACCAAGCGTAATATGAGGGTCATTCAGTACCTGTGCCACCAGCTGTTCAAAATGTCTGCCCATACGGGCAATCGTATCCGCACAAAACAGCTCTGTATTGTACTGCCATTCCGCCGTAAACCGATCTGTCTGTTCGCTCATGAATAGAGACAGATCGTATTTGGCGGTATGATTTTCGACTTCCAGCCATTCCGACTGCAGACCATGCAGATCCACATTATCGTCCGAAGAATAGTTCTGCATGGAAAAGAGTGTACGGAAAATGGGAGAACCGCTCGTACTGCGATCCGGCGCCAATTGTTCCACCAGTTTCTCAAACGGGATATCCTGATGTTCATATGCTTGCAGGCAAAGCTTTTTAATATTTTGTACATGGTCTGCAAAAGAATACGCCGGATCAACCAGACTGCGAATCACAAGCGTATTTACAAACATGCCGATTATATTTTCCAGTTCTCCATGGTGCCTGCCGGCCACCGGTATTCCTACCAGGATGTCTTCCTGGGCACTGTATATGGCGAGAAGTGCCTTATACGCAGCCAGAAAGAACATATGCGGTGTGACTCCATGGTGCAGACAGAACGCATTTACCTGTCGGCTGTGTTCTGCAGACAGATCCAGCACATGCTGACGCCCCCTGAATGTCTGTATCGCCGGAGGCAAATAGTCTGTCGGAAGTTCCAATACAGGCAGGGCCCCGGACAACTGCTTTGACCAGTACGATAACTGATGATCCCATTGGCCGGATTCCAGCTGCCGATGCTGCCAGCAGGCATAATCCGCATATTGTATACGCAGTGATTCTTCCCCGATCTGTGCTGTTCCGGTAACCAGTTGGTTGTAATGCTGTGTCCACTCTCTGATCCATATTTGCTGGGACCAGCCATCGAATATCATATGATGCAGGCAGATCAGCAGTACGAATTCAGTATCGGATAGCTCCAGTAAAGCAATTTTGAACAAAGGACCTTGTTGTAATGAAAACTCATGGCTTAACCATTGCTCAGCCATACGGTGTACAAATGATTCCCGCTCGCCGTCCTTCTCGGCTATATAAGGTATCGTTTCTATCCATCCGTTCAGGGATTCTCCAATTTGGAGTTCGGCAGCTTCTCCATGATCTGCAATGCTTGCTCTTAAAATATGATGTTTTCTGAGCATATGAACAATGGACTTGAACAGCACTTCCTTATCCAGACTCCCATGCAGCCGCATAAACAGCGGGATATTATACACACTTTTGTCTTCCAGGAATTTGTCCAGGAACCACAATCGCTGCTGACTGAAAGATAGCGGTATACGCTGTCCTGCCGGTACCTTTGGAATCGAATACCCGGTTGATCCTGTGCGACTCAGTAACTGCTGCAGCAGCTGGTTTTTGCTTTCGGATAAAAGTACAGCCTGTCCGGACATGGAGCTCATTCACGGTTCCCCCTTAATGTGTCAACATATTCATTGCATCTTCGTCTGACATGGCGTTCAATGTCTGCATGACGGATTCTTCTAGGCGCACAGCCATTTGTTCCAATACAGGACATTCAAAAATCAGACTTAATGGAATCGGCATTTGCAGCTGCTGCTGTAACCTTGAAGCTACCTGCGCAGCGATCAAGGAATGTCCCCCCAGTTCAAAGAAGTGATCATGTCGGCCGACTCGTTCCAACTGAAGCACCTGCTGCCAGATATGAGCAACCAATTCTTCAAACGGATTTTGCGGCGGTACAAAGGATTGTTCCCGCAGACTGCTGTCCGGTTCAGGCAATGCCTGAGCATCGACTTTGCCATTGGCATTCAAAGGAAATTGTTCCAGCTCCACAATGGCATAGGGCACCATATAAGCCGGCAGTTCATTCTTGAGTATGGAAATCAGTTCACTGTGAACCAGCTTGCCGGAGGAATCCGAATGCGGGATCAGATACGCAACCAACCGTTTGTCCGAATGAACTTCTCTGGCAGTCACTCTCACATCCCGTACAAGTCCGGTTTTGCGAATGATCGATTCAATTTCACCAATTTCAATACGATATCCTCTGATCTTGACCTGATAATCCCTGCGTCCCAGGAACTCCATATGTCCTGCAAATGAGCAGCGTACCAGATCGCCGGTTCTGTACAGCAGACCTTCATCAATATGCGGCAGGGATACGAACTTCTCAGCAGTAAGCGCAGGCTGACGATAATACCCTTGCGATACGGATGGGCCACCCAGGTACAATTCACCGGATACACCATGTGGTACCGGCTGCTGATGAGCATCCAGAATATAGGCACGAATATGAGGCAGCGGGCGGCCAATGGGTACAATCTCCCCTTCCAGCACCGTTGCGGGGCCAAGTTCAAAATAAAGATTATCCACAGTCACTTCTGTAACTCCGTAGGAATTAATGAAGGTAACCTGCTCATGGAACAAGTGACGAAGGTCTGCGAAGTCTTTGGCATACCATGTATCTGCTCCTGAAACGATCAACTGCAGCTCCGGCAACCGCTTATGCTGCTCCTTCATATAGGAAGCCAGCTTTTTCAAAACAGCAGGTACAAATTCACCAAACTGTACCTGCTGCGAGTACAATAATTGGTACAGATCAGGCATATTAATCAGTGTATGGCGATCACACAAAATCAATGTGCCACCCGAACAAAGACTTCGAACCATGTCCTGGATAAAGACATCAAAAGCAATGCTCGCCAGCTGCACGTAGCGTTTCACTTTGTCCGTATGATAGGCCTTTTTCCAGGACGGACAGGCATAAGCCAGATTGCGGTGATTAATCGGGATTCCTTTCGGCTTGCCGGTCGTACCTGATGTATAAATGATGTAGGCTTTATCTTCCGGCTGACGTGCGGTATTTACAAAAACGGCATCCATCGCCATCATATCCGCCCAAAGGCTGTCCACTTCCAGCAGCTCCATACTCTTCGTTCCGACCAGCTGATGATTCTGCTGTACAAAAACAGCCTGTAAATCTACATCTTCCATCATGTATTGAGTCCGCTGCACAGGATGCTGAGGGTCCAGAGGAACGAAAATATGACCGGCTTTCATAATACCCAGTACGATAGGGATCACTTTCCAATCTTTATTCATATAGACGCCGATCGCTGACTGTGCAGGATAGGTACGTTCGGCAAGATAACCGGCAATTTGGCTGGCATACGTGGTCAGTTCACTATAAGTAACTGTGGTCCGGTCGAATACAATAGCCGCTGCGCCAGACTGGCGGCCTGCCAGCTGATCGATATAATCATAGAAAAACATATGCTCAGGCTGTGCGAGCGGGCTGGACGCCGGGTGGGCTGAATCGCCCGTGTTCACGCTGACATGATGAATCGGCAAATGAAATACCTGTTGATCGAATCGCTCAACAATTCCGTATAAAAGAGACAACCAGTGATCCGCCAATTCATTCATCATCGTCTCACCAAACAGATCGAGACGGTACTGCAGTTCACATTTAACACTGTTTTTCTGCTCAACCACATGAATCGAAAGATCAAATTTGGATACTTTATTTTCCAGTTCGATCGGGATCATATCCATCCCTTCAGCAAGAGATATATGCTGCTCGTCATCGAATTCGGAAGAGAACATGACCTGAAATACCGGATGGTGATTCAATTGCCGCTCCGGCTGGACCGCCTCGACAACCCGCTCAAAGGACACTTCCTGGTGGGCGTAAGCTCCCAGGCACTTCTCCTTGACCTGATGGACATA
>NZ_KQ040792.1:685305-686758 GCF_000971965.1 Paenibacillus wulumuqiensis | reverse complement strand
ATGTCTGTATCACGGATACGGGACTCGGATGCTGTCAGGTTTTCTACTGTAGTTCCCAGGTTGTTGGAAGTGTATTCTAGGCGGTTTTGGATCGCACCCAAGTTAGCACGTTGTTTTGCTACATCTTTGATTGCAGCTGATGTAGCAGACAGCGTTACGCCAGAAGTCAGACCTTTGAAGCCAGCAGTAGAGATTCCTTTGATTGTGATTTTGAATTTATCATCATCTGCTTGTACGTTTATGCTGGAAGTGATTTTGATTCCGTTGAAGTTCGTGTTGCTTACAATCGCATCAATTTGCGCACCCAGTTGACCCAGTTCCGCTTTGATGTTCGATTTGTCGCCTGCGCTGTACGTTCCATTTTCTTGCTGTACGCCCAGCTCTTTCATACGAGTCAGCATGGAGCTGATTTCGTTCATTGCACCCTCTGCTGTTTGTGCAAAAGAGATACCATCTTGTACGTTACGTTGTGCTTGTTCTAGACCACGAATCTGACCACGCATTTTCTCGGAGATCGACAGACCTGCTGCATCGTCTGCTGCACGGTTGATACGCAGACCGGAAGACAATTTCTCCATATTCTTGCTTGCAGATGTGCTGTTGAGGTTCAAGTTACGCTGTGTGTTCAAAGCCTGGATATTATGGTTGATAATCATTGTTATTTCCTCCCTGAAATTGAATCATCCCACATCCATGTGGTTGATTGAATATTTGAATATTACTGACGAGAGAGCTGCAAGACGGCCGTTACTTGTAGCTCTCTCGCTCTATTATATATATCGTCCACTTGATTTGAATTGTTTATAGTAGTTATCATTTTTCTCAAATCATTTTGGCGACTATGTACTCTTGCTATTATAAAAATTGTATAACAAAAAACCCTCGCCATAAATGGCAAGGGTTGAATAAGCAGATTGCAAATTGAGCTTTAAAATTAACGAAGCAGGGACAGTACGCCTTGTGGCGAAGAGTTTGCCTGGGACAGCATGGATTGGGAAGCTTGTACCAGAATGTTGTTCTTGGACAATGCCACCATTTCTTTCGCCATGTCTGTATCACGGATACGGGACTCGGATGCTGTCAGGTTTTCTACTGTAGTTCCCAGGTTGTTGGAAGTGTATTCCAGACGGTTTTGCATTGCACCTAAGTTAGCACGTTGTTTTGCTACGTTTTTGATCGCATCGCTTGTGCTAGCCAGAGTAACACCGGAAGTCATACCTTTAAAGCCAGCAGTAGAGATTCCTTTGATTGTGATTTTGAATTTATCATCATCCGCTTGGATACTGATGCTGGAAGTGATTTTGATTCCGTTGAAGTTCGTGTTGCTCATGATCGCATCAATTTGCGCGCCCAGTTGACCCAGTTCCGCTTTGATGTTCGATTTGTCGCCTGCGCTGTACGTTCCATTTTCTTGCTGTACGCCCAGCTCTTTCATACGAGTCAGCATGGAGCT
>NZ_KQ040792.1:0-685207 GCF_000971965.1 Paenibacillus wulumuqiensis | reverse complement strand
ACAGAACAGACCCGCTGCATCGTCTGCTGCACGGTTGATACGCAGACCGGAAGACAATTTCTCCATATTCTTGCTTGCAGATGTGCTGTTGAGGTTCAAGTTACGCTGTGTGTGCCTGGATATTATGGTTGATAATCATTGTTATTTCCTCCCTGAAATTGAATCATCCCACATCCATGTGGTTGATTGATCATTTTAATTTTTCCTCATAGTGTTCAAAGTCCAAGTCGGCCGTCTCCTGAACTCCTGCTCACTATATATTATATCGACCACAATCCTAATTTTATTATAGATAATTAGATTTATCCTGAAATTTAATTTTTGTTTTCGGATTGCAGCCAACTTTTTAATTGAGCCGAGCTAGCTGCTGCATTCTGGTTATTTGACTGAATGGCTTCATAAATTTCCTTACGATGAATCTCTATATTTTTTGGCGCTTTAATACCTACTTTGATTGTTTCAGCATCAATCGCCAAGATCGTAATTTCAATCTGATCATTAATCATAATAGACTCGCCTTTTTTACGTGACAGTACCAGCATAAGCTTCAATCTCCTTTCAGATTAGACTGCTGCAAAGGATGACGGATCATATATGCAGGATTCTGTAGAATAATTTGTCTGGCCTGATGGTTAACCAGGTTGAATACAAGTGGTGCTACCAGATTAACCGTTCTCTTCTCCGGATCTTTATGCCAGGAAACAATATTGCGGATAACTACCTGATTCTCCGCTGTAATATCCAATTCATTTATAACTTCCTCTGGCAGTTCAATCTGATAATCAGAATAGATCTGAAAAGGATCGACAATAATAAAGCCGACTTCTGGCTGGTCTACAGCCTGTAATACGCTAAACAGATTATCATATTCAACAATTACATATTTATTTACTTCTTGAAACCCCGGAATACCTTTTGCAAATGTAAATTCACTATCCTGCTCTACAACAGGACCGTTAGAATTGATATGTGAATCCGACATGACCCAAATTCCTCCTTGATTCAACAAAAGGCTACGGACAAACTAGTCCATAGCCTTTTGTCGTTAAATTAATTTCTAACGAATTACTTATATTGTAAATTTATTTCAAGAAATTCACAAGAGACATCTGCATAACAGACGCAGATGTCTGTAATGCTGCTTGGTATACCGTTTGTGCAGTGGTTGTCTTAATTAAAGTCTCCGTAATATCTGCATCTTCTACCCTTGCCTGAAGTGTGGTTACATTCAGGCGGCGATCATCCAAACGGTTATTAATCAAATCTACACGATTCGTCTTTGCACCAATTTCGGCACGTGAAGTTACCATTTTATCTTTCCGGCTCTCAATATTGCTGATTTCTTTTGTAATGGCTTCATGATCTCCATTAGTCAAAGCAGTATTCAGGCGATCCAGAGTAGCGAATACATTATCCGTGTCTGCTTTGCTTCCGAAAAATTCATTACCGGTGACATTGACATCAATGGATACACCTTCACTGATACCATAAGTTACCCCACCAGTATCAGTCACTACATCACTATAATTTGTAACTGTACCAGATAATTGATATGGTGGCTGATCCAGTTCCTGCCCATTAAAAATATACTTGCCATTTAGCTGACTATTACCGATATTAACCAGCTGATTTTTTAATTCAGTAACTTCACTTTGAATAGCTTTAAGTCCATCGATATCTGTTGTACCTGCTCCTGCCTGTATAGCCAATTCTTTGATGCGTGTCATTACATCGCCAGCCTGCCCCATAACAGTATCCGAATAATCAAGCCAGCTTTTGGCTTCATCTGTGTTGCTCAGGTATTGATCATTCGCTGCCAATTCAGCACGATAGCGCAAAGCATACGTTGTTCCTACAGGATCATCCGAAGGTTTATTGATTTTGCGGCCGGAAGAGGACTGGTCGCTTAATTTATCCAAAGTCGCACGGTTACTGTTCAAGTTACGCAAGGATTGCGAAGACATCATGTTGGAAGTTATACGAATCGCCATAATAATACTCCTTACTAATTAGAGTCCAACTCGTCCAGTGCCGTTAATTAGCTTTTCAAGCAGCTGGTCCATCGTGGTCATAAAACGTGAAGCGGCACTATACGCATGCTGGAATTTAATTAAATCCGCCATTTCCTCATCCTGAGAAACACCGCTAACTGATTGACGATTAGAATCAACTTGGCTGGTCAGCGTGGCAGCATTTTCTGCCTGACGTGTAGCTTCTGCTGCGTCAACGCCAAGCTGTCCTACCAGCCCATTAAAGAAATCCTGAACGGTAGTTGGAGTAGATCCACCAAAGTCGATTTTTGAGTTTTTCAATTCAGACATCATTAATGCCAATCCACCATTACCAGTTACTACTTTTTCAGTTGCACCCGTGCCTGTAGTACGCAAAGAAAAAGCAATGTTGCCCGGTGTAGTCTGCAAATCCTGATTAAGTGTAATATTACCAGCAGTAATAGTACCATTACCTCCGGTAGCTGTGAAGAAATCTCCACCTGGTTTGCCGGAACTATTATAGCCCAATTTATGCAACCCATTAATACCTTTAACGGTAAAAGTCAGGTCAGATGTTAGAGTACGGTTGCCCGCTGCATCGGAATAAGTAACACCGTTAATGACTGTCCCTTCAGGAACGACAGAACCTGAAGGCAGGGTTGCTGTAAATTCTCCATTTGCCAGCGTGTTTGCCAACTGATCCAACTCCGCCTTTTGTCCAGCCACATACTGATCACGGGAGTAGATTAAACCGTGCAGTTCACCACCAGTAAGCGTACCGCCATCGTAAGCAGCCTGTACTGCATCAGCAGTCAAGGGAGTTACTATACCACCTGTTACCAACTGCTGACCCGCAAAGTTAATTTGATAACCGGTATTCAACTCGGTCACAGTCAGATTACCATATTTAGACAACTGATCCACCGCATAATCGCGTTGATCTCGAAGGTCATTTGCATCGTTACCTTGAGCTTCAATCTTCATAATATTTTGATTGAGGCTGGATACTGTCGACACCAGAGAATTAATCGTCGATACATCCAATCCTACACTTGAAGTCAAGTCTGTATTAAGTGCATCCAATTGTTTGCTGGTCTGATTTAATGCATCTGTCAAAGCCAATGTTGTTTCTTTAAGGATCTTTTGGTTGGTCGTACTTTGAGGATTGTTACTCAGGTCAGACCATGCACTCCAAAATTTGTTGAGTACTGTCTGCATGCCGGTTTCAGAAGGTTCATTAATAACTTTTTCGAGTTTGGAGAGTGTATCCGAACGGATATCCCAGCTTCCGAGCGAAGCATTTTCTCCTCTAAATTGCCCATCCAAAAATAAGGAACGGACGCGCTTGACTGCTGTTGCTTCTACCCCTGTACCAATCTGGCCGGCAGAAGTAGAATTCCGAAATGCCACTGCCTCAAGCGGATTGGTGGCACTGGTATGTACCACCTGCCGTGAATAACCTGCTGTATTGGCATTTGCAATATTATGCGCAACTGTATTCAAAGACGTACTTGTCGTATTTAGACTTCGTCTGGACGTTTCAATGGAATGAAATGTTGATGTCATAAGATCCTCCTAGTATTAACCTTTTGTATCAAACAATCCGGAACGCCTTGCTCCGTAAGCTTTTTCTGCCGGATGCTGGTAAGTTATGTCCAGCTCAGGAACAAGTGTCAATGTCTCCAATGAAAAGTCCACGTAATCCAAAGCCTGCTGAATCAGCTGCTTGTTCAAAGCGTTGAGTTGTTGGAGACTGTGCAGTGTATTGAAAAGCTTGGAGCGAGCGGCAAGCAGCTGTTGTTTTTCTTCGGGATCAAATACCAGACGCGCCAATTCAGTCAGATTTAGACGCAGCTTGGATTTGATACCTCTTTCGAGCAGGAACGCATAAATTAGTTCTTCACGTTCTTGATCCAGCTGCTCGATATGTTTGGCTAACTTGGACTCCTGATTCATAATTCTGATCAGAGCACCTATATCATTTTGAATTACGGTCTGCTTTTTGCTCTCTCCCAGTTCAATCATTTGCAGGTGACTCTCATTTAATTCATTTAGCTTAGCCACCAGCGGCTGCACAGTTTCACTCATTTTTTAATTCCCCGTTCCCTTTAAGAAAGGAAGTAGTTTGTCAGCAAGGGCACCAGCGTCTACTTTGTAAGTGCCTGCAGCTACTTGCTCTTTCAGACTTTGGATTTTTTGTGCACGTTCTGCATCGGCAGATGCTTGAGCTGCATTGGCTTGCAGCATTTCCATGGCTTCCGGCGAGATGGATACTTCGTCTTTACGGCCTGCTTTTTTATCGTTAGTGACGGACTTGGCTTCTGCACTTCTTTGGTATGGGTTAATTGCGTTTACACGTTGAGTATCGTTAATTTTCATGGTGTTTTACACACTCCTTAGTAAATTTGAGAAAGAGTTCCTACTTCTTACCGTCTATGGTACCTGCAAGAGGGACTGTCTTTTCAAAATAGGAAGTCCTCCAGAGGATACCAGGAAAGTTGGGTGATATCCAAATTGCTTCATTTCCTGGTATCATGAGGCAACCGATTGTTCTTACTAAGATTATCGACGAGTTTAGCTACAAATTTTATAGTCTTAAAGTGGTTAATTATGAAGTGATTTTTTTCGCTGCTTAAGTCCTAAAGCTGCGTAGCTATGCAAGTTTTAGCCCTCTTATAGTACTAGGAAATGTCGTTATTTGACTAGGAATAGGAACAGTTCCTAGTTATTGCGGTATTTGTCGACAATACGGTAGGCACCATGGCTATTACTTCCCGATTCTTTGGCAGGCTCTTCATCCTGATAAGCATTGCGAATATCCTTGGTCAGACGGGTGCGACATGGCTCACACATATTGTTTTCACGGATAACGGTTCCGCATACCTCACAGGCATATCCCATATTCGGCGCATTCGCGATCGAGATGCGGCCTTCCCGGATAAATGTTGTAATCTGCTTGATAGATACATCAACCGCTTCAGACAATTCGGTAATCGTTGTTCCTTTGTGTTCGCGCAGGTACTGATTGCAGCGCTCGTATTGATGGTCGATATCCTTGATACAGTTTCCACACATTCCTCTAAGATTGGCCACGTATAATTTACCGCATTGCGGGCAGTTTGCTAAGTTCATTTGTATTCGCCTCCTGAAATGTATAACATCTATATGATTAAGCTTAACAATTAAAATGTTTGTCTATACTTATATCGTATAATGGAGGCTATTTTGTTAGTAACCGTACCTAAAATAAATAGTCACTTTAACATATTCATCTTCCAATCGCTCCGAATATGCCTACAAAGCTTGATACATATAGCCCTATCTTCTTATTCTCAATTTGTTTCCTATTTTTCTGGAAAGAGCCTTCTGATCAGGAACGTGACCAGGTCAGTGCAAATACTTCGGCTGTAATCCCCCTGCTGACAGCAGCTTGCTGCAGCGCTTTTGCACAACTGTTGATGGTACTTCCTGTTGTATAAATATCATCTATCAATAAAATACGGCTGATATTCTTCCTATCTCCTATTCCTATTGCTGAAGATAGCGAAGTGTCGGTAGGAGAAGTCGCTTTTCTCTGTAAAACGTGCAGCAGCCATTCCTGGGCCTGTGGATGATAGGAGAATACTCCCTGTACGTTCTTCATCCTCTCCCGGCGGCCTTGTGTGCTTTGTTTGACGGTGTGACGATTACGGATGAGCAGCGGAAGACAGGGAACCCGTATTGCTTTTGCCAGTTCACCGGCTATCACCCCGGCTTGATCAAATCCCCGGCTGACCAGACGGTCCGGGCTGGCTGGCACCCATGTAATCAGATCCGGATACCATATATGATGGTAAAAAGAAGTCATCTCCTGCTGCATACGGTAATATCCCTCTTTTAATATACCTCCAATCACCTTGGTGTAACCCTCATTCCCATTATATTTATACTCTGCCAACCATCTTCTCATCTCGGCATCATATTGCACTGCACTGCGGTTGAATGTGAAATGACGATTGGCAAATGCATGACGGCGGCAATCGGGACAGTCTACGGCACGTCCGCACACCCTGCATACCGGCTGATGAATCCATGGAATCACAGCAATGCAGCGGTGGCATAAACCAGGGATTCTACCGGTCATGGCTGTATGACGATTACAGGCAATACAGGCAGAGTGGTGCGGATGCAGATAGGATAATATTCCTTCCCATAAGGTGGACAGCTGCTGAATAGACATCATAAGCTCCTTTCTTTGATTTTAGTTGTCTCTGGCTGGATTGATTATATATATGTAGAAATAGAGTAATGATTCCTTTTGTTCATTTCAGATATCCCTGCTGTCTGGCAATTCGATTCATCCCTCTGATCTGACTCAAGGCTCTCTTCTGCTCCACCGTCCAGTCGGATGATGCAAAAAACACACCTCCTGCCGGATCATCCATGGAACGACCTGCCCGACCAGCCATCTGGATAAGTGCAGCTGCATCATACAGCTTGTCATGCGCATCCATAATGTATACATCGCTTCGCGGAATCGTTACACCGCGTTCCAGAATGGTCGTTGTCACCAGCAGCCGAATCTGCTGTTGTCGGAAAAGACTGACTTTATCCATACGATCCGGGTCTTGCGAGGATGTACCTTCTACATATATATGGGGAAAGTAACTTCGGATCAGCTCGACTGCATCTTCTATCCAGGCAATACGGGGAACAAACAGAAATATCTGTGCACCCCGATTGATGGACGTATGCAGCTGACTGCGCAGAGCAGCCGGAATCTGCTTGCTGCTGATGCATTTGGTCAGGGATGGCATTCTGAGATGCCGGGGTACAGGCAGCGGATGACGATGATAACGAACCGGCACTTTGGCATGGGCAAGGGTTCCCCGCTTTATTTCCTGCTGCAGTTCGGCAGATGGTGTGGCAGATAAATAAATGAATTTGCCGCCCTGGCTGCATGCCTGAGCAGCTGCATAGCTGAGCATAGGGTTATTATGGTAGGGAAAAGCATCGATCTCATCAATAATCACCAGCTCAAAAGCTTCATGGAACCGCATCAGCTGATGTGTCGTAGCGATCGTCAGTGCTGCTGTCCGCCACCGCTCATCACTGCCTCCATACAATACGGCAATCTCAATATCCGGAAATGCTCTGGCAATACGTGGAGCCAGCTCCAGAACCACATCCCGGCGCGGAGTTGCAATTACTGCCCTGCCGCCGGTACGAATAGCATGCTCCAGAAGAGGAAACACCATCTCTGTCTTGCCTGCCCCGGTGACAGCCCATAACAGAAATCGTTCTTGACCTGCTGATCTCAAGGTATTTGTATGGGTAATGCTTTTTCGAGTGCGACCGGGCCAAAATCTAGGCAGTCTGAGATGATTTTTGTTCTGCCCATTTTTTATAAAGGAAGAAAATCGGCTGAATCCTCCAATGTGCTTTTTATTCCCAGTCGAATATTCATTAATTTCATTCCCGGTTGGTACGTTTGGAATCATCCGGCGTTCAGCATATTCGAATTGTTCAGCAAAATCCTTAGTCGTGTTTTGACCAGCAGAGACCGGTGCGGATGCAGTTAAAAATAATAATGCCTGATAAGCGGCCGCTGTCTGCGCCGGACTCAATCTCCAGCGCTGCTGCATCGCTTCCGGAGTACAGGAAATGTCATAAGAAGAACATGCAGCCGGATGACTGGAGCCGTTCTCCGTATCCGGTAGTACATGCCAAGCTGAATTTACGGATTGCGCAGTCCGCTTATCTGGATATACAGCCTGTAGCAGCAGCCCGCATTCCCGGCTTCGACCAAGGGCAAGACAGTCTTCGCAATATCCGCAGGCAGCAGAGCCGCAGCTGGCACAGGCGGTATAACGTATACGTTTGCTTCCACAGCGAAGGCACTGTGCTGCACCAGAATGTAGTGTATGCAAACGAGCAGACAATCGATGGTGAAGACTTGTTTGCCGCTTCTGCCTGTCTGCCGGATGTACTGCTGACCGCAGTCGAATGTGCTTGCTGAGATAAGCGAGCTGGATAGAGCTTTTCCAAGCATTTAGGGAACCTCCTGCTTCATGGAGCATGGCAGTACATTCATTGAGAAGCAGAGAACGTCCGATTAATTTTCGGCTTATATATACAGCTTCATCGGTAAGTTTCCTTTTCCATAGGGATGAAGCCGGATTCCCCGGCAGTTGATCTTCTTCCCAGCTGCTTAGTACATACTCGCCCGCCTCGGTCCAGCCCATCTGCATATCCCACAGTAAATGCCCTACCGGATCGGTATTGAGACTATGAGGATAGGTACTCCCGAGTGCAGAGGACGCGCCTGTATGAGAATAGTCCAACAGAAACCGATGAATATTTGCCAACCAGGTCTCCTGCTGTATAGAAGACCTATTGAATGTTTTCATGTAAGCACAGCATTGCAGAGCCTTGCCCAGCGGCATGGCGACTGTTACCAGCCAGATCTGCTCACTGAGCTGCTCTCGTTTTGCCAGAGCTGTCCACCACATGAGATCAACCCTGAGATCAAGTGATATATGGAGCGACCAGCCCTGCGCATATTTTACCGTATACAAAACTGCCTGCATTTTTGCTCTCTCCTATCTGGCTTATACGCCTATCTATTCTCTATGCAATAATTCTGATAGAAAAAAAAGCACACTCTCCCTTACAGGAAAGTGTGCTTCACTTGTTATACCTCTATACGATTACATTATTTGGCGAATGGATTACAGAGTAACCCAGCCATGCTTGATAGAATTAATAACGGCCTGTGTACGATCGTCAACTTCCATCTTCTGTAGAATGCTGCTGACATGGTTTTTAACTGTTTTCTCACTGATAAACAGATATTCACCAATCATCTTGTTGCTCTTGCCTTCTGCCATCAGACGGAGAACTTCTGCTTCACGGCGGGTCAGTGGATTGTCATCGCCTGCGACAAACTTAACGCCTGTCTCGCCATTGTTATTATTATCTGCCAGTGTGCCGGTTTCATTGACATATGTCATACGGCGCAGCTGCTGAATCAGTTTGCCAGTCACTTTGGGATGGATATAGGCATGGCCTTCAACAACAGAGCGAATAGCATTGACCAGTGACTCTGCTTCCATATCTTTCAGCAGGTAGCCGGATGCTCCTTTGCGCAATGTTTCGAAAACATAACTTTCATCATCATGAATGGAGAGAATGATAACCTTAATATCCGGGAAAAGCTCACGAAGCTTCTCTGTAGCTTCTACCCCGTTCTCAATTGGCATATTGATATCCATCAATACAACCTCTGGTGGAGTATGGTTACAGAACTCCAGCACTTGAATGCCATCTCCACATTCGCCAATCACCTCAAGATCATCCTCCATATTAAGGATGCGCTTCAGCCCCTCGCGAAACAGTTGATGATCATCGGCTAGCAGTATTTTAATTTTTTTAGCGCCGTAATCATGGTTTTCCATTCTGTTGCCCCTTTCACTTTTCCACGTTCGTCGGAATATGAATTACAATTTTTGTACCCTGATTTTCAGCAGATTCAATTTCCATTCTGCCGTCCAGTAATTCAACCCGCTCACGCATACCGATTAATCCAAAATTATTATGGTCCTTGGTACGCTGCTCTACTTTCTCCAGATTGAAGCCTTTACCGTTATCTTCCACAGTCAGCTTCACGATCTGCGCCTGGAATGTAAGAATAACTGTTACATACGTAGGCTCAGCGTGTTTGGAAGCGTTTGTGAGTGCCTCCTGAACCAGCCGATAGATAGCAGCCTCCATGGCTGAAGTAAGCCGATATTCCTTCCCTCTTGTTTCGAAGATGGAACGGATTCGAGTTTTTTCCTCATAATCCTGCACATATTTTCGAAGAGTAGGAATGAGGCCCAGATCATCCAGTGCCATCGGTCTCAGATTAAATATTACTTTTCTCATTTCTTGTAAGCTTGAACGCACTTGTGCTTTCAAATCTACTATTTCGTCCTTAACCATCTGATATTCCTGCTTGGCAATCATTCTTTCCAAAATTTCCGTCCTAAGAACTAGGTTTGCCAGTAATTGCGCAGGCCCATCATGGATTTCCCGGGAAATCCTCTTGCGCTCATCTTCTTGAGCCAAAATGATCTTCAAACCAATCAGCTGGCGGTTTTTGGCAGATTCCAGGATACGGGTAACCTGATTCAGCTCACCGGACAGATATTCCAGTACGACCCCCATCTGCGAACCGATCGTCTCAGCGCGCTCGATGGAGCTTTCCACATTTTTAACCCGCTTCTGTAAATCGTCCCGTCTGGCTTTCAGGTACATTTCCTTTTCCCGGTATATCATCAGATCAAGCTGTAGCTGAGTCGCCTTCTCATAGGCTTGCTTGATATCCTCTTCATTATACCGCACAAAGTCGCGACTTACCTCAGTGAGTCTAATTCGGGAACTGCGATAACCAACTTCGAGCTGATCGACCTTCTCGATGGTCTCCGCTGTCTCTCTCAATACAAGCTCCAGCTCCGTATTGAGAGAAAGCAGTTCTCTTCGGGAAGTATCCAGGATCTCAAAGATCTGATATTTGCTGTTTTCCATTACGTTTGTTGCGTTCTTAATGACGTGATCTATCGCATCAGCGTGGAACTCCACTTGATCTTCTCCATTTCTGTAAGTCAATTATATGATACTTTTATATCATATTATAACTTATCATGATTGGACAGTAATCGTCTTGGTTTTTTGATCCCATTTTACAGTCAGTCCAAGCTCTTCAGAAACCAGACGAAGCGGGACTAAAGTCCTGCCAGACACTACCAGAGGTGCTACACTGGAACTCTGAAGCTTGCCATTCATTACATACTGCTTGTCACCGACAGTCAGATCCATCAGTTCACCTGAACGAAGAATGGTGACCCGCTGATTTTTCTGATCCCAGTTGGCCTGTCCGCCAAAAGCATCAATAATGTATTTTACCGGGATATAGGTAGCATTATTGCGAAGCATGGGAGCTGCATCGACCGACTGGGATTTGCCATTCAGTGTCGCGGTCTTTTGGCCGACTGTCATCGCCAGTGCACCTGAAGGATTGGTGAAGCTTGCTGCCTGGGCAGCCCCTGTCAGCTTGATATTATCAATCTGGATGCTTCCGGTTGCGGCACGCTCATCCTGTCCTTCTTCCACATTAACCAGATAGATCCGTTTTAACTTGGCCGGATAGCTGATTCCCAGTGAGGACAGATCCACATTGAGTGTTTTCCAGCCTTTCCAGTTCACGCTTTTCGCCAGATCGATATAGACGGTTTTACCGCTGGCATCGGCAACTTCAGCACGCAGCCAGTTAAAGCTCTGGTCGCCATATACATCAACAGCCATTGCTTTGGTACCGGCATTCAGCGTTTTGCCTGCATTGCCGTTGAGCTGGGCATAGGCATATTTTTTGCCTGTTCCATTGGTCATATCATAGGTCAGCTGCAGCACTTTGGAGTTCGCGTGATCCTCTGCTCCTTGTGTAATTGCTGCTGTACCGGTAACTGCACTCGGATTGCCGAGGAAGCTGATGCTGTAACCTGTATTTTCAAAGTCTTCCCATGTGGTTATCGAGCCGCCGCCGGTCGTGAGTACCATCATGGTGCTGAAGCCATCATAACGGGCAATAGCGTAGCCCACTGTAGTACTACTATCCACCGAATTGATCGTCAGCTGATCATCCTTGACCGTTCCTTTGAACCCGATGAATTCCCAATCCAGGGTCTCCGGAGAAATAGTCATGCTGGAGCCATTTTTCAGCTTGGCTGTTACAGGTACGGCAATCGTAGTCCCTGCTTTCAGCGTAGCTGTAGCACTTGCCGGAGACAGACTTTGAATGGCATCTGCTCCTACGATATCCACATTCATGCTGGTACTGATGCCATTGCTGGTAGCAATAACCTTGGCTGTACCCGAACCGGTCGCTTTGAACTCGCTGCCTGTCCATTTGATATTGCCGCTGCCTGCTTTCCAGGTAGGCTTGATATTCTCGTTGTTAATCGGATTGTAGTACGTGTCATATCCGTTAGCTGTGTATTTCGCAGTCTGACCGAGCAGCAGCTGCTTCGGACCACTGATGTTGAATCCTTTGACACTGCCCTGTGGAGCTGTCGTATACACTCCCAGACCGTTTACCACGCTGCGCTGCGTCGTTCCGCCATACTCGGTCTCGAAGGTTAGTTCGGCTTGCTTCTCGCCCAGAGGACGCGTTACAAGCGTTGTGGAGCCGCCGCCATCCAGATTGATCCCTTTCCATACTCCGATCGAGACCATAAAGGACTGCAGCTCATAGAGTGACATACCTGCACTGTTGTTATTGTCCTGAACAGCGATAATATAGGCATAGCGTCCATTCTGGGAGTAGCCTACTGCTGTACGGGCACGGTTACCGCCGATCGCATTGACGTTACGGGAAAAGGAAGTGGTTTTCCCCTGATCCACCAGAATGGTATGACCGCCAATCATCATTTTCAGATCAGCAGGATCTACTGTTTTGCCGGTAGAACGGACTTTCAGCGCATAGTCGGTTGATACTTTTTGGCCGACTGCCATATGCTGCTGAATATATTTGGCAGCTGTTCCATGAGCTCTTAAAATATAAGCGCCTGCAGGAACCGTCTGTTTGATCCCTTTATTTAATGAAATCTGAGTAATTACTCCATCCTGTACCAGCACTTCGGTAGGTGTAGTGGAGCTGTTCGCCGGACGTTCTACTGCTTTCCAGGCATCTGTATAAATATACAACTTATTGGTATGGCTGAAAGTCTTATCCGGCTCGGTCATGTAGGAAGCCTGGTTAATACCTGCCAGATCAAACGTGGAACCATCTTCTGCTGTTACCTTGCCTTCAAAGGTGAACTGTTCGATCATTGGTGTTCCACTTTTGGTTACACCAAAAGCGTACATACCTGCTAATTGGGACGGACTGGACATTAACACTCCATCCGATGCCTGAGCGCCCATTGGAACGCCCTCTGCACTGGTATTAAAATAGTCACCATTTACGCCTGCAACAGCCCCCGTTTCTTTGGCCATGCCTTCTACAGACTGACGGGTAGTAAATTTACCGCCTTGTCCGGTCATTACGTTCAGATTGACATACGGGTTCTGCAGATCCACTTTTACCACGTCTGCGATAGCAGTCGCCGATTTGCCGGAACGGGTAGTGTTATAGCGGTATTCCAGTAATTGGGCTCCTGAAGTGATATTGCTTTCACTCAGCTTGGTAGTTGAAGCCGCTTCAGCCCGGTGTACAGGGAACCAGGCTGCCGATGGTACACCGATCTCCAACACAGGTTGAATCCACAACGTGCCTGCAATGGTAAGTGCCATCCATTTGCGCATTGTTTTTGCTTTGCCAGTCATAATATTGAACGCTCCTATTCCTTGAAATTACATTTTTTTCTCTTTATCTATTCCTCTTCATTAGGGATAAGCTATTCGTTCCCTCAATCATCATCAATCTAATCCATCCAAACGTCAAACAGTAAAGTTATCCTTGTATCAGTTAGACTACAAAAAGAATAAAAAGTTACGGAACAAACATTACTTTATTGAAATATTGTCATCTTTATTATTTAAATTGATTTTATACCTGCCAAAGTATTTGTATAATACACTTGTGGCAGGATATGTACAACAAGCGATACAATCAGCAAAATCACAGGATATTGACATAAAAATAAAAAGCCGCCCGGCAATTGGACCGGACGGCATGAATACAGTTCATTATTTATAACCGATGATATGAAAAGCTCTTATTACTCTATCGTACAATAGTTGCGAAAACCTTCAATACCTGTGGATATCAAAAGTATTCCGTTACTGCCGTACTTCAGCGATACGATCTATACTATAAAATCGGCTGTTAGGCTTCTATTACAGACCTGCCTGAGATTTCAACAGTTCTGCTTTGTCGACACGTTCCCAAGGAAGATCCACATCTGTACGGCCAAAGTGACCATAAGCTGCTGTTTGACGATAAATCGGACGACGCAGATTCAGCATACGAATAATGCCTGTTGGACGCAGATCAAAGTTGTCGCGTACCAGTTCTACCAGCTTATCTTCGTCAATTTTGCCTGTTCCATACGTATCTACGTTAATCGATACCGGGTTAGCAACACCGATTGCATAAGCCAACTGAATCTCGCACTTCTCAGCAAGACCCGCAGCAACCAGGTTTTTCGCTACATAACGTGCAGCATAAGCCGCGGAACGGTCTACTTTTGTAGGATCCTTACCGGAGAATGCACCACCGCCATGGCGTGCATAACCACCATAGGTGTCTACAATGATTTTACGGCCAGTCAGACCGGCATCACCTTGAGGACCACCGATAACGAAGCGGCCAGTAGGGTTAATGAAGTATTTTGTTTCATCATCCAGCAGTTCTGCAGGCACGACCGGTAGAATAACATGCTCGCGAATGTCTTTTTGGATTTGCTCCAGTGTTATTTCTTCGGCATGTTGTGTGGATACAACGATTGTATCTACACGTACAGGCTTGCCATCCTGATATTCCACAGTAACCTGTGTTTTACCATCCGGACGCAGGTAGTCCAGCGTACCGTCTTTGCGCACCTCAGAGAGACGGCGTGCGATACGGTGAGACAGAGCGATAGGCAAAGGCATCAGTTCAGGCGTCTCATTCGCAGCAAATCCGAACATCAGACCCTGGTCACCTGCACCAATGTTTTCGGTTTCTTTTTCCATTTGTTCCGGATCACGAGTTTCCAAAGCTGCGTTTACGCCTTGAGCGATATCTGCAGATTGCTCGTTCAGGGAAGTCAGTACTGCGCATGTATTATAGTCAAAGCCGTATTTGGCACGAGTATAGCCAATTTCTTTGACGGTATTTCTAACGATAGATGGAATATCCACATACTCCGAGTTTGTGCTAATTTCACCAATGACAAGTACCAGGCCTGTAGCTACAGACACTTCACATGCAACACGTGCATTCGGGTCATTTGCCAAAAAAGCGTCCAGTACGGCATCAGAAATTTGGTCACAAATCTTATCCGGATGTCCCTCAGTTACAGACTCTGATGTAAATAGATGTTTTTTAATATTGGACAACAGTTTCCAACCTCCCATATGGATAATAAGGTGTGAGCGTTGTGCAAAATACCTCAGTGTGCATATCAAGAGTTTCTACACAAAAAATGAACCCTTTCCATAGGGAAAAGGTTGCTTTACAAGCCTCAAAAGTCATAATAACGTATTTGATACCTGGTGTCAAACTTATTATTTGTAAGTTTGTACATTGAAATAACCATACAGGTGAAACCGAATTATCAGTTAAATAAGCCTTGTTTTCATAATGGCAGATAGTAAATTACCTTACTTACAAAATCACATAATTAAAAAATCACACAATTACACATGAATTTAGGATCAAAGATAAAAGGAATAATATTTCTGCAAAATCAGATTCCCTATAGATCTGTTACGGTATCTGTATAGTGTCTCTTGTGAATAGCCTGTATATGCATAATGAAATAGTTCTCTACACCAAAGCAATTTGTAACAAAACAGATATTGTATCTCTCTTGGTAGATATGCTTTTTCGTCATTTTATGCATTTACGAAATTCATCTTGTAAAATCGCTTCATATAATAACAGCATATTGAATTTCTATAACAGCGGATTTATAAAATTATAACAGTAAAATAGGATACCTTATACTTCTAAATTTGATATTCAATACTAAACACTGAATAAACTAATTACCATTCACTAAATTTCTATAAATACCTTTCATAGTAAAACATCCAATTATAGTACTTTGTAATTGCCAATGACCATAATTGTCGCATTATAACGCAGAGTAGAATCGACTTCTACACCACGTCCTTCTCTTGGAAATAACAGCAGATGATTATTGGGTGCTGCTTGAGAGCCCCCAAGTTCCTTACCCACTGTGATATCGATAAGTCCATTCGTTCCCTCGCTGTACACCTTCGCTTTGCCTGTGCGCACAATCAGCTGTGTACCTGGCTCAGCAATCAACTTCTTACCTGGACGTAGTTCTACAATGCTTACACCATTGCTGGCAGATGAGCTAGAACCTGTCTGTGTAGCTGGAGTACTTGTACTTCCACTTACTGGCGGTGTAGTTGTTGTGCTGCTGGTATTATTTTTATTGCTTGAACTGCCTGATGTATTGGTGCTGGCGGAGCTCGATGGAAGAGTATCCTTGGAACTGCTGCTGTTTGTTTTGGAATCGGTACTGCTAATCGTGCCACCCAGAGCTTTTTGGATTTGCTGATCGACGTAGCTTTTAGTGACGACTGGATCATCAGCAGAACCCAATTGACTGCTTGCATTACTAACTGTAGTAAATGAACTTCCTGCCCAGATACCTACCATGATTGTTCCTGCTGCCAATATCCAGGTTGAATATTTTTTCATTGTTTTCCTCCAAGCAAAGTAATCATTGATTAGATCTCACTCCATATAGCCACTTAATAAACACTATCCATATAGTATGCAGATACAGCATACAATGCTGCAAATGAATTGAGGATATATATCTTGTAATTAAAATGAAAATGTATAAAAAAACACCCCGGAGCAGTTGCCTACTCCGAGGTGTCTCAGTGAAGGTATGACTACCTTCTATGGTGTAGCAATAATATCAGGGATATTATTTGCTAGTTACTGTTACAGTTTTAGCAGCTGCATCGTATTGTACAGTTGCATCCAGTGCTTTACCAACCCATGCGATTGGCAGTACAGTACGGTTAGCTTTAGTTACAGCTTTAACGTCCATGTTGATTGTGGAACCGTTGATAGTCAGTTGATTAGTTTTCAGTTTCAGCTGAACTACGCGGTCGCCTTTGATCAAAGTAACCATAGAAGTTGCTTTGTCAAACAGGATGTTAGCTTGGGATACACCCAGAGCTTCAGCTACGTAACGAACTGGCAAGTAAGTGCGGCCGTTTTCTACATAAGGAGCAACTTCAGCAGTACGAGTAGTACCGTTTACGCTGTAAGCAGTGCTTCCGATTGTGTAGATTGCAGTTACAGCATTGTCAGTTTGGTCAGCTGGAGCTGTACCAATTGTAGCAATAGCTGCTTGAGCTGCATAACGGTAGCTGTCACGCCATACATCAGTTACGTCACCAGCACCGTGGTAAGCAGTGTTTGCCGCTGCGTCACCTTGTACTTTAGCGATGATTTCACCTTGTGGTACAGTACGGTCGATACGCAGGTTTACACCATTGATCGCTACAGTACTTGCAGTAGTACTTTCGCTATCTACGTAGAAACGCAGAACGCCTTGAGTAGCGCTGTTGTTGTAAGTGTCTACGGATACGTTACGGATACGCAGGTCACCGGAAGTTACGGATACAGTTGGAGTGGATCCGAATGTTACGCCAGCTGGCAGAAGGATTTCAACCAGACCGTTATCATCGTCAGTCAGGGCACCAGCAGCGCCTTCTTTCAGTGTCAGATCGCCGATTGCAGCGTTATCTGTACCGATAGCGATGTTGTAAGTTGCGTTAGTAGCAGTCAGGGATACGGAAGAAACTGCAGTTGCCAGTTTCACTGTACCAGTCAGACCTTGGCTACCAGCTACAGTTGCGTTCAGGTCACCAGTGAATCCTGGTTGAACAGCGATCTCAACGTCACGCAGTGTAACAGAACCAGCATTGTTGGAAGTGTTTTGAGTAGGGAATGTCATACGCAGTGTACGACCATCAGTACCAGTGTAAGTGATGTTTGGTGCAACCAGACCATTTGCAGTGTCAACAGAACCAGTAGTACCAGTTACATCTTCACCATCTTCGTACACAGACTGCCAACGAGCGCCTTCAGGCAGTTGCAGAGTTACTGTACGGCCAGCAATGAAGGAACCTGCTACAGCTTCTTTAACAACGATATCGCCAACTTGTTGCTCATCTTGACCAGCTACTACTGTAGTTGGGGAAGCAACAGTTACGCCACCACCGTATTGGCCATAAGTACCAACAACCAGGGAAGATACGTTTGCAGAAGAGTTACCGCTAACAGTAGCAGTTACATCGCCTTCTTTAGCTTTATCTTCGTCTTCAACAGTATAGCTCAGAGCCAGGTCGAAGGAAGAAGCTGCGGAAGACAGAGTATCAGTGTTGCGTGCAGAGATGTTCAGAGTATCACCATCTACAGAAGTAGTGATATCGGAAGCGGAAAGATCACCATACAGAGGAGTGAAAGTTCCTACTGCATTCCATTCAAAACCAGCTGGCAGTTTGATTTTAACCGCGTTACCAGTTTTCAGGGATCTTGCAACGGATTCAGTCACACGCAGTGTGAAGTTGAAGTTGTCGCTGCTGGATTGAGTATCACGTGCTTCCAGAGCGATTTGGCCAGAAGATACCACAGTAGCAACTTTTACGTTACCAGTTGGCAGGCCACTGTTTGGAGCAGCAGTGAAGCTCAGGTTTACGTCACCACTGTTAGGACCAGTAGAACGGATATTTTCAAGAGCAAAACCGATTGTCACATCATCATTTTGGTTAGAACCAGTGATAGCGATGCGTGCACTTGTAGGGCTCAGAGCTTGTGCAGTAGCATTAATAGTTTGTCTATCACCTGCATCAGCAACCCATACGCGAGTACCAGTACCAGTAGCACTATCAGAAGTAAATGCATCACTGTTAAACTCGAAACCAGTTGGCAGAGTTACTGTCATGTAAGTAGTCTCAGTTGCAGAAGTCAGCGTATATTGGTCGATGTTAATGTTCACACGGCCCAGATTTACCAGTGTTCCACCAGTAGAAGAGCTCAGTGTTGGAACGTTGATTACTGTGAAACTACCAGCTGCGTGTGCTGCTGTTGGAGCGATAATACCTGCAACCGGAGCTGCACCAGCCAGCAAAGCTGCGCTTGCTGCTACGTTAATAACTTTTTTAGTAGACTTTTTCATAACCTTTTGTTCTCCTCCTTGAATATCATAAACGTTTTTTTTGTTTTTTTGTTTGTTATGGATTTTGTCACTCATCAGTCGTTACACCCCCTTTCCGAGTTTAAGCAAATCCTGTTTTTGTATGATGATATCTGTGACAAAATCACAGAAAATCGTAACCGGAACATTCGCCAATCGAAACCCGCAGTGTCCAAAAGTATTATACATTGCGTCAATGATGCCGTAAAGACATTTTTTCACATTGAGATTGTTGAAAAGTTCCATTAGGGTTCATGTTCATTCAACAACCTGCCAGCATGTGTTTGCTGTCGTTTCATCAGGTTCATATATGTAGACGCATGTTTTCTCTAAAAGTTGCGGTTCTTCCAAAAAAAGTTTCGATTTTTTAATCAAATTCTGTTTTTTGGCTCAACCTTGTTAATTTTACTACACTTTTAGCAGAAACACCAATTTGTCTACCCTGACTGACTACTTTTTGGTAACTATAGTAGTACTAAACAGCTTGGATACTGTTTAAACAGGTTGGGAGCAGTTATTTCATCGAATCATTTGCTGCTTCCAAAACTATAGACGCAGGGGGTTGCGAAAAGGTTGCAGATGTTGCAAAAGAATTTTTAGTTTTTTATTCTCTTATTTAAGATCCACTTATAAAAAAAGCATTTAATCATTTAAAAAAGGTACATGCTTGCTGCTTCAAGGCTATTTAAACATGCAAAAGGGAGTACCTGATCAACCAGGTACTCCCTTTAAAGTATTGATAAAAGATAGTCTTACATCTTAGGCAGAAGCTTTTGTCCAATCATGACTCTGGCCAAGATTACATCCGTATCCGAGCGCAGCATTTTGGCTGTTGGATCATAAGTGTAACCTTTGCTTGCATCGTTAGGATCAATTGCCGAACCGGTAATATAACCTTTTTTCGCTACAGCAAGTACAGAAGCACGGGCATAGCGGTCAATGGAGTTAAAATCTTTAAAGTATTTAACGAGACCTTTATTAATTTTGTCGATATCGGTCTCCAGTTTGAGATTGGTAGCACTCGCAATGATAACAGCTGCATCCTGACGAGTAATATTGTCACCAGGGCTGAATACCTGAGGATCTGTACCACGTACAAAGCCTGCACGAGCTGCTGTCTCGATATAACGGAAATCATAAAGTGCATTTTGGGTAATCGAACTCATGTTGGTATTCAAATCAATGAAATGTTTGGTACCTTGATAGTTCAGCGGGATCTGCAAGGCTTTTACAATGGAGCGTACAAATTCTCCGCGTGTAATATATTGATTAGCACCAAAAGCAGTATCCGGATCTGTAGCATTCATAATTCCTTTGGCAAACAAAGTCTCCATATAGTTACGTGCATAGCTATGCTGAACGATATCATTATAAGAATAGCTAAGCTTGGCTACTACATAGTATCCGAAACGATCCAATGGTACAGTAACCGTACGTTTGGAAGCATTGACCACTCCACCAACGTTATCCCATTGTTTCAATTCAGGATCAAAGTAGAATACTGTTACAAGTTTACCTGCATCTTCAGCCATGTCCGAAAGGTAGGATAATGTCATTGTTCCCCGCTTGGAAGGAACCAATTCATTGTCCGGGTCACGATTGTAGAAGCTTGGTGCTACAGGATCACTAGGGAAAGTCACTGGTTGATACGGATTTTGACCATCTTTGATGGGATCAAACTTTTTCCCTGTAGAAATATCATCCGCAATACCTGGATCAATCCAGTAAACATCACTTGCTTTAACAAAATGAGAATTAAAGTTATTCACAAAATATTGTCGCCCAATTGTATATTGCTGCTCTACACCAGGTTTAGCATCTTCAAAGTTATAACGATCAGTAACACCATCAGTGCTATTTGCAATAGCAAACAACAGATTATGATCAGTAAATACTTCTGTTTTCAGCTTTTCCGCAGTATCCGTATCACGACGAACCAGGCTGGTACCTGAAGGGAATTTGAGTGATAATTTTCCGTCAAATACTTTGGCAGAGTTTTTCATTTCCTGCATGAATTGTGCACCTGGAATGTTCGTAGGCACATACTTGACTACTACCGTGTCTTTGAAAGTCTCATCACCGATCGTTACAGTAACCGGTATCTTTGTTTCTTTATTAGCTTTAAGATCTTTGACAGTTACTCGATATGCATTTTCAAATTCTGGAGTACCATCACCATTCATATCAAAAGAAGTTTTCTCGGCCTTAATTTTATTAATAGTTACTGCAGTAGCATTCTTGGAGTCAACAATTACATCAATAAAGTTGCTGTTCGTTACTTTTTGCGCAGTTAATGGTCTTACAATATTATAAGTGCCTGTCAAAGGGTCAACTTCCACCGTAGCACTAGCTGTTGGACCACCATCACCAGCGTTATACACTGTAAAACTGAATACTACAGGGCTATCTCCCATAGGTTGATTTCTTACGATAAATGCAAATGATTGCTTGTCATAGTCATAGTAAACTGTCAGACGATCCACAGTAGTACCTGAAGAGTTAATTACATCTCCTGTGGGTTCTCCATTTTTCATCCCTGTAAAAGTATTGGACAAGTTCCAAGTTAATGTTTTTCCTTCAGAGTCCACAACCTGAAGTTTATAATTTGTCTTGGTTGCTACTTTGCTTAAGTTTGCTTCTACTGATGTTTTGTCTTTCCCAAGATCCAGGAAATCAAATGTACCATACAAGTTAAAAGCTTTTTCTTTTGTTGTATAATTTGTACCACTCATCGGGAAATTCTCATTATCTTTTGCTTTAGGTGGTGCGTCACTTCCGCCGCTATACTTGAATGGGAATATTCCCAGATTGCTATCAGCAGGAATAACCGGAATGTCTGTAGGAACCAGATTTATTTTAATTGTATTTTCATAAGTTGTTTTCGAAGAACTCAGCACAAACTTCACTGTGTTCTCTCCCGAGAACATCGCCTTATAAGCAGTAGCACTATTGCCTACTTTGAAATGAAACTTGTCCCCTACTTGCTCCAAAGGTACCAGTGTATTATTGATATAGAAGAAAACAGTCTGTCCTGCTCCGCTATATACAATATCAGACTCATTAGCTACGTTGACAATCTGGCCTTTAAATGAGTCCAAGGCACCTTCGATTACACTGGTAGCCACATTTGTATCATTTTGGCCGTACTGTACAACCTGGCTATCGTAAGCTTTGGTATAACTAACATAAGGACCATACAAGAAATTAACCGTTGCTGTCACAGCCGAACTTGTTGCTGTTCCTTTTTTAGCGGTGAATGAGAGTGTAGTTGTTCCATTTACCGATACATTGGTCAATTTATATAGAATTTTTTGTACATTGGTTCCTGCCCCTTGAGAGCTGATTGGGGTAAGAGTAACTGCAACATCTTTACCACTGGCATCTTTGGCTGTAGTAGTAATTGTAGTGTCACTATCGCCATTTGCAACCAACAATTCTACTGCTGTTGGCAAAGAAAAGATGCTAGCGCCATCCAGAGCGGTACTGCTCAATCCTGCTGCCTGGGTATTACTAGTGGAAGCTGAATAACCTGGCAAGTAATTCACTTTAGTAATATAAGGAGCGGAACTGTCACGCAGTGTGAATCCCAGACTGCTTGTAGAAGCAGAACCACCTTTTAATTTGATCGTTACATCTACACGCTTGCCGTATTCAATCCCTGAAACCCCGGGAATGGTATACTTCATTGTCATATAGGCTGAAGTACTTTCTGCTGCAATCTTTTCTGGTGTAACAGATCCGGTCTTCGTTACTCCGTTTGCAAGAGTGTATTCAATATAATCGGTAAGAACAGGCTCACCTGCAGTTGTTAAAGGAATTACCACTTTACCTGTAATATCTACAGTACCTTTTCCATCAGCATCAGGAGCTACACTCACATCCGGATATGTTGCCAAGTCTGCTGAATTAGTAGTACCTTTTACTGCATAAGTGTCATAAAAAGTAGTTTTACCATTAAAGAAAGTCACTTCACGATAGGTAACCAATTTTTGAGTTCCATTGATCACTTGAATTTCCAAAGTGTTCTTTCCACTGATCAAAGTAAGTGGCGCTACTGTAAACTGATAGCTGTTTGTACTTGATACGTTAGCCGTTCTGCTTGCACCGCCGTTTACAGATACAATAACCTGTTTGGCATTCGGTGCCGAACCTGACAAAGCAATACTCGCTTTATCCTGTCCAAAGCTGATTCCACTCTGGGATGCTTTTAATACTGCAGGAACATTTTCGTTCAGTGCTACAGTATCGCCATCCAATGTAGCGGACAGGTTATATACTGTTGGGCCATCATGATAATCGAAGTAAATCGCTTCGTTAACTGTGTTTCCGCCACCAGCTGGACTGGCTGAGAACTCGACTTTATTCAAACCGGAGTATAAAGGAATATCCGTTACAGTTATCTTGGAGTTACTAATTGTATAATTTGTTAACCCTTTATTCTCATTGGAGGAGTCCTCCACATATTTGTCTCCGTTTTTATATACACGGACTACTCTATACTTGATAGTACTGGCATTTACACCGTTAAATGTACCACTAATTGTAACACGGTTATCTCCAACCACATGTGGTGATGCAGGATCATAACTTTCGTTCGGGAAAATAAAGAAGCTCGCTGCCTGGGCCGTATTTCCACCAATCCCCTGCGGCAAAATACCAACCAACAAGACTACCGCCATGAGCATCGATAGTATTTTCTTCAAAATAATGTTCCTCCTTTTATTCCGGTCACCGCTCCAACTCTTTTTGGCGGGCTTAACCTGTCTACCTATTTTATCGGCAGATGCAACCCATATTTTAATAAAAACAGGAAATTCCATAAAAAAGCTCTCTTCCCGGAGGAAGAGAGCTTAGGATGGTGCGATTCAACTGTACCTTATTCGCTTATTCGGCTGCCATTATCTATGATTAACCATAGCCATTACAGGAGCTTTATTTCTTGTATATATTATATAGAAGAAACTCGATCAAGCGATTCATTTTAAAATGGAAATGTCGGTTGTAGCAAGAGTTGAACTACCATCAACCAACCATTTTCCAGTACTCATTGTCTAGGATTTGCTGCCTCTGGTCGGATCAGGTTTGACCCGCAGGCGTGCAATCAGACTGAGCAGCGGGCGTCTTGTTTTACCGACAAGACCAATCAGCTCGGCACCGATCTGCATCACGAACATCATGATACAAATGACCGCGAACGTAACCCAGTTGGCTTCATTCAATGCAGCCGACGATTGGATAATCGCCAGAACACCGAAGAATGCTGCAATACCGTAAATCATTAATACGGTCTGACGATGGCTGAGTCCCAGTTCGCGCAGACAATGATGCAGATGACCTTTGTCTGGAGCGAAGATCGGCTTTTTATGTACCCAGCGGCGGATAATTGCAAAGAATGTATCGGATAGTGGAACACCGATAATGATCAGCGGTGTAATAAAGGACACCACCGCGATCTGTTTGAAACCAAGCAGTGACAGCATGGCCAGACTGAAACCGAGGAATAAAGAACCGGTATCCCCCATAAAGATCTTGGCCGGATGGAAATTGAAATACAGGAATCCGATAATGGCACCCAGCAGCAGTACACACAGCAGCGCTACAGGATAGTTCCCCATGATCAGTGACATGGTGAAGATACTGCCGATCGCAATCGCAGATACTCCGGCTGCCAGACCATCGAGTCCATCAATTAGGTTAATCGCATTGGTTACGCCAACGATCCAGAAGATCGTAAGCGGAATGGAAATCCAATTTTCGAGTGAGAAATAGTTATCCTGAAAAGGAATATCCACAAAATCAACTTTGATACCGTATCCGAATACTACTGCACATGCAGCAATGATTTGTCCTAATAATTTAACTTTGGCAGATAATTCAAAACGGTCATCCAGCACTCCGATCAGTACAATGATCGAGCCGGCCGTAAAGAAAGCTTTCATAAAGTTAGCGTCGCGTGCAGGAAGATCAAAAGGCAAAAATGGTAGGACTGCAACGAATGCAATCGTAAATGCCAGGAAAATCCCGAGTCCGCCAAGCCGCGGCATAATTCGTGTATGCACTTTGCGGGCATTGGGAACGTCTACTGCTCCGATTCGAATTGCAAACTTTTTGACGAGTGGTGTGAGTGCCAGCGCTAAGGCGAGCGCCAGGACAAACCCGATAATACAAATAGTTAACATTTTGCTTTTCGACCCCCAATTTATCTCACGGAGCCAATTATACTCCGTTCGAATCTAAACACCAAGCTTTTTTTAAGAACTTTTCGACAAAAATGCATAGGAAATTCAAGGGATTACTGAGCTTTTACTACGCTTTCCTTGTCTTTAAGCACTTTTAGAGCAAATTTGGG
Source organism: Paenibacillus wulumuqiensis (assembly GCF_000971965.1). Classification (GTDB taxonomy): domain Bacteria; phylum Bacillota; class Bacilli; order Paenibacillales; family Paenibacillaceae; genus Saccharibacillus; species Saccharibacillus wulumuqiensis. The sequence goes on along the minus strand of NZ_KQ040792.1, from coordinate 659,954 downwards.
AAGAACAAGCATCCGTTTATAACGATAAGGTTCTTTCATCAGGCGATAAAACCATTCCATCCGCATTTTCTGAAACGCTACTGGTGCGCGCTTCGCTTTGCCTGAAATGATATCGAAGCTGCCGCCTACGCCCATCATAATCGGTACACCAAGTTCCTGCTTATACCTGCCAATCCATGGCTCCTGCGTATCTGCACCCCTTGCTACAAAAAGCAGATCCGGTGCTGCTTCCCGAATACCGGCGATGACTTCCGCGTCCTGGTCCGGTCCGAAAAATCCGTCTCTGTATCCGGCAATCACAATGCCAGGATATAAACTTTGTAACCGGGCGGCTGCAGCCTGAATCACTTCGGATGTCGAGCCAAGCAGATAGACCTTCCAGCTGTGCTTTTGACCGACATCCAGCAGTCGGTGAAGCAGATCGAATCCAGTCACACGTTCAGCCACCGGTTGCCCGCAGGTAGAAGCGGCCCATACCAGGCCTGCACCATCAGGAACAAGCAGTTCGGCATTTTTCATAATATGCATATACTGCGGCTGCTCCAGTGCTGTCATGATCATGATCGGATTAGCGGTAATGATTTGATGAGGCTTGCCTGTGCCCACGATGGACTCCAGGTAGCTTACGGTATCATTCATATTCAGTTTGGATACATTCAGACCGTAAATTGGCACGGTCGGAATAGATTGGATTTGATTCATTTGTTATCACCTTTTGGCCAGAAAATATTGAGCTATAAAATGAGCCGGTCTGGCAGCATCCTGTTGTAGTGCCTGAATAAGCGGTAATTTGTTATGTTTCCATTCCTGCTCATGTTCCAGCAAGTATACCGCGTCCTCCACCAGACGTGAAGGTTCGGTAACCGAGCTCGTACCTGTTGGCTTGATCTGCATCCGGTTCAGGAACTGATCAATTTTGGGATCATAGGAGATACCCATTAGCGGGACGGACTGTGATGCTGCATAGATCAGACTGTGCAGTCTCATACCGAGCAGTACATTACAGCGGCTTACTTCAGCCAGCATTTGCTGTGGATCGGTGACCTGCTCAACTGTACTGATTATACTACCATTTCCGCTAATGTCTCCAATTTTATCAATTACATAGCGTGAAGCCTGTTCGTCATCCGGCAAGTGGAACGGCAGAAAGCGCAGATGAACCGGACGCCGGGAACTCAAAATTTTCAGCCCTTCGGCAATTCCATCCAGTTCGCGGCGCTGCTTGTCCCAGAATCGGACTGATATACCGATAACCGGAACCGAAGCGGCTGTGGTATAGGATGTGCCGGTCTCTGCAACATTTCCATAAGATCCGTTGCTGTCGGATGATTGTGCAGCAGACATATTCTCCGGTAAAGGAAGGCCCATTACCGGGTCGGCTACCACTTCGACAGAAGAGACATCAATGCCCATTTTGCCCAGCAATGCAGCCGATTCCTGATCACGTACGGAAATATAGGCACTTTTGCGAAATACATTGCGAATCCATTTGAAAAAGAACGGGCGCTGTACCGGGCCTACGCCCTGGGCGTAAATAAATACCGGCTTGCGTACCCATTGGGCGATATGGACAATGCCCAGATAATACGGGATGGTGAGCAGTCCGGTCGAATCCTGCAGCAGACTGCCGCCGCCGCTGATCAGACCATCACTTTCCTTGAGCAGCTGGCGAATCTCGCCCAGCTTCATCCGCTGAACGGAACGGACACCATACATACGGGATGTCCATTCCGGATCATTGGACAGGACTACCGGTACGATCCGGATGCCCTGCTCTTCTTCCTGGGCTGCCAATGAATTCAGTATGGATTTCAGGACCGCCTCGTCACCGCTGTTGCGGAAGCCGTAATAACCTGAGATTACGATTTGAACAGAGACGGAAGCCATTTTTTCCAACACCTTTCAATGATTTGCCAGATTACAATTGCAACCAGTCCCAAGATCAGACCGAGTCCCATACCCAGCAGACCGCGGGACAGGGAAATGAGCACAGGCGAATGGATATGGGCAAATGTGTCTACCATCGACAACTGACCGATTGAAGCAATGATCAGAATATAAATGGCATGACGATACTTGGCTGCAATGAACACTCCAGCGATGAACAGCGGATGTGCCATCAGGAACTCCTTGTTACGCGGACGGACATTGAACAATCCTTCCAAAGCGTTACGGAACTGCATTTCCAGTGGAGACACCGCTCCGGCATTACCTGTACGCTCCAGATAATAACGGCCGACGATAAATACGATGCCAAGCACGATAATCCATGTCAGAGTAACCGGCGATTTGAGCAGCTTGCGAACACCTGCAAAGCCGAACCCTTCCTTGCCGTGATAAAAAGCAATATAGATGGCCGTCAGCGCAATCGGTGCAAAGTGCAGCAGACTAACGCCGCGGAATTGATTGATAACGAGCTGGTACGTAATATCATCCAGCAGACCGATAATGAACAGTGCTCCGGTCAATGACCAGAAGGATGTAATAATGAATAGTACCACTGCCTGAATAACACGTTTGCCTGTTGACAGGTTATGTCGGGACTCATACAGACGGTCTACTTTGCGCACGGCATAAATCATGGCAATCGTAGGAATACTGATCGCTGCCAGCAAGGCGACTCCCTGCTCCAGCAGCAGTGCTTTGTGAATCAGGATTAATCCGGCGCTGCCGATCAGCCCAAGCACAAAAGCGATCAGTGTCAGTCGACGTACAAAGTAGTACACCAGCAGTGAAATGGCTGCGATGGCTCCAATCAGTACGAGCAGTTTCGCATAGCGCTCCATGGCAAAGCTGCTAACTTCGCGTGCCACAGCCGGACCAATGGTAAAGCCATTTTGCTGAATATCCTGTATGGCATTGCCGCCAGCCTGAAGGCTGTTAATGACATTATCAATGGAATTCGTCATTTTCGCTTTGGTGGTATCACGAGATACTGCCAGATTCAGGTACATCATACGGATATTACGGTCTTTGCTGGCCAGTACGAAACGGTCAGCAACAGTAATCGGATCCAGTTGGGAATCTCCCTCACTCAGTGAATAGAGACGAACCACATTATAATCGTTTAGATAAGCCAGCTTGCTGAAACCTTCCTGAGGCGCTTTGAGGTTCTCAATTGCTGCAATAGCGATATGATGCTTTTTGAGCAGTTGTGCAAACCCGGTAATGCTCTTTTTCTCAATATCATCATTGAATCCTGTGACGGTACTGCCATCGAACAGAATGGTTTTCACACCGTAAGCAGTAAACTGATCGAGCAGTCCGCTCAGCATCGCCTGATTATACGGCAGTGCATCATTCAGACGCGGAACGATCTGGAAGCCCATATCATGCAGGGTCTTCATCGTGATGGGGTCCGGATCCAGCGGTTTGAGTCCCGCATCATCCGGTGACGTCTGAATCACTACCCCCGGCAGTCCCTGATACGACCAGGAAGACACCGGAATACTCAATGAACCGAACACTCGCTCAAGAACAGGCTTCAACATCTGCGCGTTCTCTTCATTGGTGAACTGGACATATGTAAAATTTTCGTTGAGTGGAATCGCCTGATCTTGGAGATTAGCCACATCCGCAGAACTATACACATGAATTCGTTGTGAGGTTTGCAGTTCACTCAAACTGCTCTGGTATACAGCTGCCGATCCAACCCCTGCATCTTTGAGCCGCTGTAATTGCTGTTGGATATAATCCTGGGGATGAGGCTGATACGACGCAATAGTAATCAGATTACGATAATTAAATACAAACTCCACATTTTTGGACGTTGCTTCTGTCTGGATACGATTATAGGCAATCGGCAGGGAAGCCACCATACCGAGAATTACGAGTATCCATAACCATTTTGCAGAAGCGTTGTTCCAACGCTGCCATTTCTGAACCACTAAAGTACCTCCTTAATAAGATCGTCATGCCGGACTCCCCGCTGCTGACAGCCGGGGGCCAAACATAACGAATGGTTCCGCTGCTCAGATTGCACCTGGCAGCGGAACCCCTTCATTCATCTGCTTTATTATATACTGTACGTCAATCAAGTCCTACTACAAATTCATGAGAAATTGTACTTTTTGCTGCGGACTTGGCGCAAATTCAATCACTACGAGAAATTATCCGTCGACGCGGCTCATTACAGCCTGCTTGAGAGTATTCATGCGTGCTTCGGAGTCAGCCTGGGAATCACCGCGTACAGCAAAGTACACTTTGATTTTCGGCTCTGTACCGGATGGACGCAGGCAGAACCAGGAACCATCGGCCAGCATAAATTTCAATACGTTTTCTTTTGGCAATCCGTTCAGTCCTTTGGAATAATCAAGGGCTTCAGTTACCTGAACACCGTTGATCTCGGAAGGACTGTCTGTACGCCAGCTCTCCATAATGCTCTGGATTTGAGCGACACCATCTTTACCTTTGAGCGTACGGGATTCCAGACTTTCCTGGAAGTAACCAAACTGCTCATAAAGTTCCTGCAGTACATCATACAGCGTCTTGCCCTGCTGCTTGTAGTAGGCAGCCGCTTCACTGATCAGCAGTGCTGCAACAACGGCATCCTTGTCGCGTGCATAGTTGCCGGCCAGGTAGCCATAGCTTTCTTCATAGCCAAACAGGAAAGTATGCTCGCCCGTCTCTTCGAACTGGTTCATTTTCTCACCGATATATTTGAAACCGGTTAGTGTATTGTACACTGTCGCGCCATAATGTTCGGCAATCGCTGCACCCATTTCGCTGGTAACGATCGTCTTCACCACTGCACCGTTGGAAGGCAGTTTGCCCTGCTCCTGCAGCTGGCTCAGATAATAGTGAATCATAATTGCACCGGACTGGTTGCCTGTCAGTACGAAATATTTGCCGGAAGGATCCTTGACGACAGCACCCATACGGTCGCTATCCGGGTCGGTACCAATCAGGATATCCGCGCCTACTTTTTCACCAAGCTCAATAGCCAGTGTAAACGCTTCGCGCTCTTCCGGGTTCGGAGACTTAACGGTACTGAAGTTGCCATCCGGCTCCTGCTGCTGCTCTACGATCGATACGTTGGTAAAGCCCAGACGCTGCAGACCTTCACGCACCGGACGGTATCCTGTACCATGCAGCGGTGTATATACAATCTTCAGGTTTTTGCCGGCTTCTCCCTGCAGCAGTTCGCGGTTTACGCTAATGGATGTAACTGTATCGAGGAAAGCTTCATCCTCTTCACTGCCCAGCCATACGAGCAGTCCCTGACTTTCCGCTTCTTCACGGCTAATACGTTTGATATCTGCAAATGAAGCTACTTCGCGAATGTTGCTGATAACCTGCTCCGCTTCATGCGGAACGAGTTGGCCGCCACTTGCATTATAGACTTTGTAGCCGTTATATTCAGGCGGATTGTGACTGGCTGTAATAACGATACCGGCTGTTGCATGCAGGTGACGCACAGCAAAAGACAGCTCCGGCGTAGCACGCAGCGACGGGAACAGTTTGGTCACGATACCGTTGCCTGCCAGTACCAGGGCAGCTTCCAGAGAGAACTCGGGAGAGAAGTGACGGGAATCATGTGCAATCACAACGGACGGTTTTTCCGTTCCTTTATGTACAGACAAAATGAATTCCGCCAGTCCCTGCGTCGCTCTGCCTACCGTGTAAGAGTTCATACGGTTGCTGCCTGCTCCGATGACGCCGCGCAGACCACCTGTACCGAATTCCAGATCACGATAAAAACGGTCTTCCAGCTCTTGTACCTGTCCGTCTAAGCTTTGCAATTCCTCTTTGGTTTTCGCATCGATTGTCGTATCATTCAGCCATTGATCCAAATTGCGTTGTGCCTGTTCACTAAGGGTTGTCATTATATCCTTCCTTTCTCCACTCGAATATATTTTCTCAATCCAATATCGTTTTATTTATCTCACTGTTCAGGCATTATCCCGCGCAGTGAGTGCAAACATAATCTCGCCTTCGACCACTACATTGCCGTCTACGGTAGCAACAGCACGTCCTTTGCCAATCGAAGCTTTCATGCGGGTAATCTCCACTTCCAGATGAAGTGTATCTCCCGGCACAACCTGGCCACGGAAACGAACATTATCGATTCCGGCAAACATCGCCAGCTTGCTGCGGTTCGCTTCCACTTTGAGAATGGCAGCTGCACCCACCTGGGCGAGTGCTTCAACAATCAGTACACCCGGCATGACCGGATAACCCGGGAAATGGCCTGCGAAGAAAGGCTCATTGATCGTTACATTCTTGATCCCGACAGCACGCTTGCCTTCTTCCAGCTCCAGAATGCGGTCTACCAGCAGAAAAGGAGGGCGGTGCGGAATGATTTCCTGAATTTCTTGTACATTGTACATGGACAGTCTCCTCTCATTTTCCATTATTATAGATTCTCGACCCATATAATGGAATATATCTTTTGGGCATATTTCATTTGCTGCCAGTATGATATATCCATTTATACTCCCATATCATATGTAAGCAATTTTCAGCCATTTTAAGCATCCCCATCATTATAACGGTTTCGGCATAAAAAATAAAACTCCTGCCAAGGCAGGAGTCTCTTCTGTATTAACTCATTATTCTCTTAGGGTGCAAAGATAAGCTGGAAAATATGCGCCCATGTCTCCGGGTACAATATATCCGCTATGCTTTTGTGTCCCAGAAGTGCATAGCCTACGATCATGCCGAGTAGAATCGCTACGACAAATCCGGCAATCGTCAGCATAACACGCATGGTTTTGGTTCCCGCTGAACTTGGAGAAGGGGCTGGCTTCTTCTCCCGTTCTTTTGGTTCAGGAGCAGCCGGTCTTCGGGTTAGCTTTTTGTTTGGAGCTACTTTCTGAGTCTTAGCTGCTTCCTGAATAGCGGAGCGGCGACTAGCCACGGAGCGTATTGGTCAGGTTCATCATTTGATCACTGGATGTAAGGGCACGCGCTGCCAGCTGATAAGCGCGCTGCACTGTCATCATTTCCGTCATTTCATTGCTGAGGTCCACGTTGGAACCTTCCAGATAGCCCTGACGAACTTCTGTGGCTGCGGACATCTGTCCGATCACGTTAGCACGTTCCTGATTGGCCGGCAGTACGAACAGATTGCCGTCCATCTGCTGCAGACCTTCCGGATGGGTAATCCGGTCAATCTGGATACGCTGCGGAACAATAGTTTCTCTGCCTGTGTTAGGATCCACTGTACGGGTACCGACAACCGTTACTTTTCCGTTGCCATCTGTAGAACGAATGACACCTTTGGCATCAATATCGATCTGTGTCTTGGCGGGTACTTTGATCGGTTGGCCGTTGTCTCCGAGCAGCAGATAACCCTGATCGGTTGCCATATAAGCGCTCTTCGGATCATTGGCTACAGGAACATAATGAAATGATCCTTCACGTGTCCAGCCCTGCTGTCCATCGACGCTTACTGCAAACATTCCGTCTCCCTGGATCGCCAGGTCGGTCGGATTCTGGGTATTCTTCAGCGCACCCTGGGTCATATCCATCGTTACATCACCCATGCGGGAACCAAATCCGATGTTATAACCAGGAGCGGTAACACGACCCGGCAGCTGTGAGGCAGCACCCGGCTGCTGTTTGACTGTGGTGAATACATCCTCAAACGTAGCCTGCTTGCCTTTGTAGCCTACCGTATCGGCATTGGCGATATTATCGGATACTACACCCAGCTTTTGCTGAATGCCGGTCATTGCCACCATTGCGCTGATCATGGAGTTATTCATTATTGGCCTCCTTTGCTTACGATCTATTGTGCTCTATTATACACGTCCGATTTCGTTGACGGTTTTCTCAAGACTCTTGTCATAAAATTGTACAACCTTCTGGTTGGCTTCATAAGCGCGCATCGCTGCTGTCAGATCGACCATGGAGGCCGCTGCATCCACTGTGGAGCCTTCCAGGTAACCCTGGCGCACTTCCACATTGTCGCCTGCTTCCAGCGCTCTTGCTCCGGCTGCCTCGGCATTGGCGATACGGAACAATCCATCACCGCTGCGGGACATCTGGCCTGGCTGTGTAACGACGGTAATACCCATACGTCCCACTTCATCGCCTGTTGCTCTCGCTGTAATTACACCGCGGGAATCAACCATGTAATCTTCCATGGAACCCTGCAGTACAATCGGGTTACCGTTCTCGCCAAGTACCTGGTTGCCAGTGGAAGTGAGCAGATTGCCTGCTCCATTCAATTGGAAGTTACCATCACGGGTATAGCCTGTTTCGCCATCTTTACCGGTTACTGCGAAAAAGGCCTGTGGACGATAGGTTACCGTGCCATTTTCCGCGATATATTTACCAGAAGCATCGAAAGGAATATTTTGTCCGGTGGCCGGATCTGCCAGATTAATCTCCGATACCAGGGCGAAGTCATCCAGTGCATTCGTCTGACGCACATCTCCCTGTACGTTCATGGAGATACTCTCTTCGGCCAGCACACCTGTATTCAGGCGGCCAATGTTACGGTTCGTTGCGCCATGGTCCCCGTCTGTCAGGGCAATCAGCATTTCCGGGAAAGAACGTTCAATGCTCTCTACCTGTTTGTAGCCGGGGGTGTTGATATTTGCGATATTTTGCGTCACTGTATCATGGCGGCGCTGTTGAGTAATCATACCAGAAGCAGCAGTATAAAGACCTCTTAACATTTCCGGATACTCCTCTCACGTTCTGAATCTAACCACAGTATTGCTATATGGATAAAAAAACCGTCATTTATGCATTATATGTTTTATATCGGCTGGGTCAGAACTTTTTTTTAGAGACTTTATCCAAATTATTTAACATAATTCCAGTTCCTTTGACAACACAGTGCATTGGATCTTCAGCAACCAGTACCGGAACATGAAGTTCCTGGGACAGCAGTTCTTCCAGACCATCCAGCAGCGCACCGCCACCTGTCAGGATAACGCCACGATCGATAATATCGGCAGACAATTCCGGTGGAGTCTGTTCCAGCACGACTTTGGCCGATGCCACGATGGACAGGATCGTATCGGACAGGGCAGACTGTACTTCATTGGCGGTAATGGTCACTGTCTTCGGCAGGCCCGTTACCATATCCCGGCCGCGGATATCCATCTCTCTTTGCGTTCCGCCCGGACGAACGGTAGCAATATTGATTTTGATATCTTCGGCAGTACGCTCACCGATCATCAGTTTATATTCATTTTTGATATGACGCATGATGGCATCGTCAAATTTGTCCCCGGCTACCTTGAGGGATGAAGAAGTAACAATATCGCCGAGGGACAGTACAGCGATATCACTGGTACCTCCACCGATATCAATTACCATATTGCCGCTTGGCTCATAGATATTCATGCCGGCTCCAATGGCAGCCGCCTTTGGTTCTGCTTCCAGAAACACTTCTTTGGCTCCACTGCGTTCGGCAGCTTCGCGGATTGATTTTTGTTCTACGGAAGTAATATTGGTTGGTGCACAGATCAGAATGCGCGGATGACTGTACCAGTTTCTCGCGCCCACTTTGTTAATAAAATACTTGAGCATCATCTCGGTTACTTCAAAATCAGCGATAACCCCGTCACGCAGCGGGCGGATCGCTACAATATTTTCAGGGGTACGACCGATCATACGACGAGCTTCTTCGCCTACAGCGAGAACGTGTTTGGTGTTTTTCTCCAGCGTTACCACTGAAGGTTCATTCAGAACGACACCTCTTCCTTTCACATGAATCAGTACGTTCGCTGTCCCCAGATCAATCCCGATATCCTTGCTAAACATGTCAAGAGCCTCCAAAAGTTGTATTTCCGGTAAAAGAGCCTCTTATCACCACACCGTCTGGGCGAATTCACCAATACAGCTGCCTGCATCCTGAGAACGTTACTATCTATAGTAGAATTCGCATTTCGTCCAAATGCTCAGATCGTCAAACTCTAATCACGGTCAATCTTTATTAAAATTAGCATACTTACCGGGTGTATTCAACGCCATTGTTCGTTATTTGCCGAAAATGACATTCATGTAACCATACAAAAAGCCAGACCTCGGAAGGTCTGGCTCTCTGTCTATTGTATATGGCCGATCTGACCGTCTAACATTAAACGGCCGGACAAGCAGGCTCAATGAATGAATTAGACGCCTGTTGGCTGTGCATTCAGCAGGGCAGCGCCTGTTGGCTTGGCATTGTCTCCCAGAGAAACCGTCTGCTCTTGCTCAGCTGCAGCCGTCTTGGTCTCTGTTTCTTCCAGACGCCAGATATCTGCGCCCAGACCGGACAACTTCTCAGCCAGATGTACATAACCACGGTCGATATGATGAGTGCCACGTACTTCGGTAGTGCCCTCTGCAATCAGACCTGCACAGATTAACGCTGCACCGGCACGAAGGTCGGTAGCGCACACTTTGGCGCCAACGAGGCTTGCATCTCCGGTAACAATCGATGTTCTGCCTTCGATGCGGATACCTGCGTTCATCAGGTTGAACTCATCGACGTGCATAAAGCGGTTTTCAAATACCGTCTCGGTAATGATGCTTGTACCTTCGGAAGCCAGCATCAATGCCATCATCTGTGCCTGCATATCCGTCGGGAAGCCCGGATACGGCAAAGTTTTTACGTCTACGGCGCGCAAAGGACGGTCTGCAATGACCTGAACCCCATTCTCATCAGGAATGATCTCCACGCCCATTTCTTCCATCTTCGCAATAACAGGACCCAGGTGGTCAGCAATCGCACCTTCCACATATACATTACCGCCAGTAATAGCAGCTGCTACCATATATGTGCCTGCTTCAATACGATCCGGAATAACCGTGTGTTCAGTCCCTTGAAGCTTCTCCACACCTTCAATCCGAATAACACCAGTACCGGCACCACGGACTTTGGCTCCCATTCCATTCAGGAAGTTTGCCAGATCCACGATCTCAGGCTCTTTTGCGGCGTTCTCAATTGTAGTAATACCTTCTGCCAGTGTCGCAGCCATCATGATATTCTCGGTTGCACCAACACTCGCTACGTCCAGATAAATCTTGGTACCGCGAAGTCTACCTTCGCATTTGGCTTCAATGTAGCCCTGTCCAAGATTAATCTCTGCTCCCATTGCTTCAAAGCCTTTGAGATGCTGATCAATTGGACGTGTGCCAATTGCGCAGCCGCCAGGCAGAGAAATGCGAGTATGACCCATACGAGTCAAGAGTGGACCCATCACCAGAAAAGAGGCACGCATTTTGCTTACCCATTCATAAGGCGCTTCGCATGAGGACAATTCCTGTGCGTTCACATGAATCGTCTCATCCTGGTATGTAACCACCGCTCCAAGCGATTCCAATACTTTGTTAATCGTCATTACATCGTCTAGGGACGGTGCGTCATGAATAATACTTACACCGTTTTCTCCCAGCAGTGAGGCAGCAATAATTGGAAGAACAGAATTTTTAGCTCCGCTAACTTTGACATTTCCTGTCAATCGCTTGCCACCGCGGACGATAAATTTGCTCATTAGGGTTCCCTCCGCGCGTCATTTTGCTTATCCGGCATAATAAAGGAGGAATCAATAGTATAACTGGCTGGCGGAGACAAGTTTGTCTTGATGCAATGCCATTCGTATATTATCTATTCGCTCGGTATTATAATGCCCTATTGCATAAATTTTGATTTTTAATATTTGGTATAGTAGTTGATTATCCTGCGGTCGTCTCAACATAGAGAGGTACACTGTTGCGCTGTTGATCTCGCATCTTCGGATGCAATAAACCGTGAAATAAGTCTAAAACACTTATAACCATCCTCTTTACATTCAAAACATAAATCGCAGAGACTGTGTCCACCGGATATAATCGAGCAAAAAGGCAGATACGAAATGCCCAAGCACAATGGCCAGCAGAAGTTGAAGCAACTTACCGGCAGCACTCTTGGGATAACGGATCAGCAGGTCCAGCTTTAAGTTTTGCAGTGCCCAAAATGAAAGACCGATGCAAAGAAGCGAGATGAAGATGGATAGCAAACCGTTTGCGCCGACAGCGGCTCCCGCATCTACTGTATTCATTTCAGCTCTTGCCCTCCTTACAAAGATTACTTAGCAATCAGCCTTAATACGGACTATTCTATAATACTTGCCCTTACCCAAAGAATCTAGTCCCAAATTTACAAAAATCACCGTTTTATTGACATAATCGTGTATTTACAGAAAATAACCAGCATTGGCGCTGTTTTTTTCTCATAACATGCATAAATTTACAGCATTAGGCGATCTATTTATATAGGTCGAAATACCTGACATCCTATCCAGAAAACGGCTGTTTTTGCCGATTGTCGCGTTTTAGGCACTAAAGAGGCTTGGAGTCAGACATCGCTAATAGTCATGGTTAGGCGATCGGAATAACGGCAATAACGCAAAGAGCCGGACCGCTTTGGACGGGCCGGCTGCATACGTTTATCTATTTTCACCTGATGACGATACCTTGATCCGGTTCATCGCCCGCTGCAGAGCAAGCTCTGCGCGACGGAAATCAGTGTGATCCTGACCTGAACGGTTGTTCAGACGACGCTCGGCACGCTCTTTGGCAGCACGTGCACGATCCAGATCAATCTCGGTTGCTTTCTCGGCACTGTCTGCCAGTACAACGACTTTATCCGCACGGACTTCGAGGAATCCGCCCTGGATAGCATACGTTGTACGCTGCTTGCCGGCCTGGAAGGCCAGTGGAGCGACTTTGAGCGGTGTAACCATCGGAATATGGCCAGCCAGAATACCCAGCTCTCCATCAATCCCGGTCGCTTTCAGCCGGTCTACCTGTTCGGAAAACACCAGACGTTCAGGTGTAACGATCTCCAGTAAAAACGTGCTCACTTTCATCCCTCCTCACGTTTTGCAGGCATCTGCTTACAGTGTTTTCGCTTTTTCCACTGCCTCTTCAATTGTGCCTACAAAGAGGAATGCTGCTTCCGGAAGGTCATCATGCTTACCGTCCAGAATTTCTTTAAAGCTGCGCACTGTTTCTTTTACAGGTACATAACATCCCTTGATACCGGTAAATTGCTCTGCGACGTGGAAAGGCTGGGACAGGAAGCGCTGGATCTTACGTGCGCGCGATACTGTCAGCTTGTCTTCTTCACTCAGCTCGTCCATACCCAGGATCGCGATGATATCCTGCAGTTCCTGATAACGAGCCAGAATGCGCTGTACGCCCTGTGCGACGTTGTAGTGCTCTTCGCCTACAACTTCAGGAGTCAGGATACGGGAGCTGGAAGCCAGCGGATCTACCGCAGGGAAGATACCCATCTCGGAGATTTTACGCTCCAGGTTCGTCGTTGCATCCAAGTGGGCAAACGTCGTCGCTGGCGCTGGATCCGTATAGTCATCCGCAGGTACGTAGATCGCCTGAATGGATGTAACCGATCCTTTTTTGGTGGAAGTGATACGTTCCTGCAGCTGACCCATCTCGGTAGCCAGCGTAGGCTGGTAACCTACCGCAGACGGCATACGTCCCAGCAGGGCGGATACTTCGGAACCCGCTTGAGTAAAGCGGAAGATGTTATCGATGAACAGAAGTACGTCTTTACCTTCTACATCACGGAAATATTCGGCCATTGTCAGACCGGTCAGTGCAACACGCAGACGTGCGCCCGGCGGCTCGTTCATCTGGCCGAATACCATGGCTGTTTTGTTGATAACGCCGGAATCTCTCATCTCGTGGTACAGGTCATTACCTTCACGAGTACGCTCGCCGACACCGGAGAATACGGAAATACCGCCATGCTCCTGGGCAATGTTATTGATCAATTCCTGGATCGTTACGGTTTTACCTACACCGGCACCACCGAACAGACCGATTTTACCACCTTTGGCATATGGAGCGAGAAGGTCGATAACCTTGATCCCTGTCTCCAGCATTTCTGCCTGTGTGGACAATTCGTCAAATTTTGGTGCTTCCCGGTGAATCGGGTTTTTGATTTCAGCGACAACTTCGCCCGCTTCATCGATTGGGTTACCGAGTACGTTAAATACACGTCCCAGCGTAACATTACCTACAGGTACAGAGATTGGACCGCCCAGATTGATTACATCCAGACCGCGTACCAGACCATCTGTGGAAGACATCGCAATACAACGGACAAGATTATCGCCCAGGTGATTGGATACTTCAAGCGTCAAGTCGATAACAATACCATTATCCAGTGTAGTCTCGACTTTGAGCGCATGCAGAATTTCCGGAAGTTGACCACGTTCGAACTCCACGTCTACGACCGGACCCGTGATACTTACAACGCGTCCTTTGTTCATTATCGTTTTCCCTCCTACTGACTTGCTGTATAAAACAATTGGTTTATGTGATTGCCCTATTGCCGTTCATAACTGCTGCCTATGTGTAGACCGATCAGTTCTGTGCGCTGGCACCTGCTACGATTTCCGTAATTTCCTGCGTAATGGCAGCCTGACGTGCACGGTTGTACACCAGTTTCAGATCGCCGATCAGCTGGGAAGCATTTTTCGTTGCACTGCCCATTGCTGTCATCCGTGCGCCCTGCTCACTTGCTTTACCCTCCAGAAGGGCATTGTAAATGAGTGTCTGTGCATAACGCGGCAGCAGAACAGCGAGTACATCTTCAGCGGAAGGCTCGTATTCATAGCTGGCTTTGACACTGACCTGTTCGGCAGTCTCCATAGCGTCCATCGGCAGCAGACGTGTCAGCGTCGGAACCTGAGTTAACGGATTCACAAACTGGTTATAACATAAGTGAAGCTCATCGTAACGTCCTTCTTCATATCCCTGTACAGCAGCCTGTGCGATCGTTTTGATATCCGCATAGGTCGGGAAATCGGACAGTTCCGTTACCGCTTCGGTTGTCGGCATACTGCGACGACGGAAGTAGTCGCGTCCTTTACGGCCGATTACGAATAACTCATACTGGTCTGTTGACGTATGACGTTTGCGTATTTCAGCAGAGACATGACGAAGTACGTTGGCATTGTAACCGCCTGCGAGTCCACGGTCGGAAGTAACGACCAGATAGGCAACTCTTTTGACAGGACGGGTATCGAGCATTGGATGATGAATCCCCTTGGTGCCGGAAGCGATACTTGCTACCACTTCACGCAGCTTGTCGGAATACGGGCGAGCCGATTGGGCTTTCTCCTGAGCTTTGCGCAGCTTGGAAGCAGCAACCATCTCCATCGCTTTGGTAATCTGACGGGTGTTCTGTACACTCTTGATCTGCCTTTTGATCTCACGCATACCTTTAGCCATATGATTTCACCACCTTGACCTTGAATCTACTTCAAAGCATAAGATTTGGAGCAGGCTTACCGGCGAATACTCACCGGACCTGCCAGATCCCGCTGCTGTTCAATCATCAGGCTGGATCGCATGATCTTGAACAGCCATGGATCTTATATTAAAGAAAAATAATGATTTATATATCCTGGTTACCGATCAGCGGCTCAGCTGGTAGCAAAGCCTTTTTTGAATGCGTTGATCGCATCAACCAGTGCTTTTTCGTTATCTGCTGTAATATCCTTGGTATCGCGGATGGATTGCAGAATGGCGTTGTGGTTGCTGGCCATGAATGCGAGGAACTCACCTTCAAAGCGGCGTACATCACTCACCGGAATATCATCCAGATGGCCTTTGACAGCGGTGTACAGGCTGACTACCTGTTGTTCAACGAGCAGCGGCTGGTTGACACCCTGTTTCAGGATTTCCATCATCCGTGCACCACGGTTCAGACGGGACAGCGTGGATTTATCCAGATCGGAACCGAACTGGGCAAATGCCTGTAGCTCACGGTATTGCGCCAGATCCAGACGCAGTGTACCTGCTACTTTTTTCATGGCTTTGATCTGTGCGGAACCACCTACACGGGATACGGAGATACCGACGTTAATCGCCGGACGCTGACCTGCATAGAACAGCTCGGATTCCAGGAAGATCTGACCATCTGTAATCGAGATTACGTTGGTCGGGATATAAGCGGATACGTCAGATGCCTGAGTCTCGATAAATGGCAGAGCTGTCAGGGAACCGCCGCCTCTTGCATCACTCAGTTTGGCTGCACGTTCCAGCAAACGGGAATGCAGGTAGAAGACGTCACCCGGGAATGCTTCACGACCTGGTGGACGGCGAAGCAGCAGGGAAAGTTCACGATAAGCAGCAGCCTGTTTGGACAGATCATCATAGATGATCAGGGCATGCTCGCCTTTGTACATAAAGTATTCGCCCATTGCACAACCTGCGTATGGAGCGATGTACAGCAGTGGAGAAGGCTCGGAAGCGGATGCTGTAACGACGATTGTGTAATCCAGCGCACCGTGACGACGCAGTGTCTCAACAACCTGTGCTACAGTGGATTGCTTTTGTCCGATCGCAACGTAAATACATTTTACGTTTTGGCCCTTCTGGTTGATGATTGCATCAATGGCGATAGCCGTTTTACCGGTCTGACGGTCACCGATAATCAGCTCACGCTGTCCACGACCGATTGGAACCATTGCATCGATCGCCTTGATTCCTGTCTGCATTGGTTCATGAACCGATTTACGGTCGATAACCCCTGGTGCAGCACTCTCGACAGGACGATATTCTGTAGCCGCAATTGGTCCTTTGCCATCGACTGGTTGACCCAGTGCGTTAACAACACGACCCAGCATTGCTTCGCCTACAGGAACCTGCATGATGCGGCCAGTACGTTTAACCTGATCGCCTTCACGGATATTGGTGTATTCACCCAGAATGATCGCACCGACATTGTTGGCTTCCAGGTTCTGGGCCATACCCATTACACCGTTGGAAAACTCAAGCAGTTCGCCGGCCATTACGTTTTGCAAACCATATATACGGGCAATACCGTCGCTTACCTGGATAACGGTACCGACTTCAACGACTTCAATATCGCTTTTGTATTGCTCGATTTGACTTTTTATCAATGTACTGATTTCTTCAGGTCTGATACTCAAGTCAGTCCCTCCTGTCTACTTATGCTTGTCTTTGAAAAGACTTTTCCAAACGCTCAAGCTTGCCTGAGATGCTTCCGTCATACAATGTGTCACCGATCACGACTTTGAGTCCACCGATCAGCTTCTCATCGATAAGGTTCACAACCTTCAGGCGCTTGCCTGATATCTGTCCGAAAGTGGCAGCCACTTCGGCCTGTTCCTGTTCACTCAGCGGATAAGGGGTATACACTGTAGCGTCTGCAACATTCAGCGTACGACTTACAATGTTGTTGTAGCTGCTCAGCAGTTCACTGAACACGCCCTGTCTGCCCCGTTCAATCAGCAGCAGGAGGGTGTTCAGCAGTACATCGGATACTTTGCCGGAAAGGACGTTCTTCAGTACGTTTTCCTTGTCCGTAAGCGATATATTCGGTGTAGCGATAAAGTTGCGCATCTCGCTATCCATTTCAAAAGCCTCAACGACCGCTTTCAGTTCCTGTCCTGTCTCTTCTACCCGTCCCTGATCGGACGCTGCGTCAAAAAGTGCTCTGGCATAGCGGGAAGATACTACCGAATCCCGGCTCATTGTCTGATCCCTACGTCTTTCAGGTAGTTATCCACCAGTTGTTCCTGCGCATTGGCATCGACTTCTTTTTGCAGCACTTTAGAAGCAATTTGTACAGAGACAGCACCGATTTCACTGCGAAGTGCAGCCACGGCTTTGTTTTTCTCATTCTCGATATCGCGTGCAGCCTCATCTTTGAGACGCATGGATTCTTCTTTGGCTTGATTAAGCAGCTGTTCCGTCTGGCTGTTGCTCGTCTGGCGAGCCTGCTCGATAATATCCTGAGCATCTTTACGAGCCTGCTGCAAAGCCGCTTTTTGTTCTTCTACATATTGAGTCGCCTGCTGGCGTGTCTGAGCTGCTTCATCCATTTGCTGTTTGATCAGCTCACGACGTTTTTCCATCACCGAAAACAACGGACCGAACGCATAGCGGTTCAACAACCAGTATAGGATCAAAAACGCAATAATAGTAAATACAAAACTGCTCCATACGAAATGCAATTCAGCTCACTCCTTCCCTAACTTCTGCTTCAATAATCATCCGTTACATCCTGTACGCTAAAAAGAAGGCGCGGATGGCTGTGGCCTTCCCCGCCAAGTGATTTGTATATTTCTTATGCTTGAGAGTAGAAAATGAACGCCAGTACCACACCGATGATTGGCAGTGCCTCTACCAGACCTACACCGATAAACATAAGTGTTTGCAGTGTGGATTTTGCTTCCGGTTGGCGAGCAACACCCTCAACTGTTTTACTTACGATCAGACCGTTACCAATACCTGCGCCAAGCGCACCCAGACCTACAGCGATTGCCGCTGCGATAAATGCTAATGCTCCCATGTGAAAAAATCCTCCTTAGAGATATATAAGTGATTGAATGTATATTGAGCCCGGTACGAAGGGTTATCCTAACTTCCGAACCTTGAAACCGATTGCCTTTAGAAACAGAACGCAGACTATTCAAACTAGCCTGTAATTACCGATAAAGCTTTAGTGATCTTCATCCGTCTCCAGCGACTGTGATATGTACACCATAGCCAGGATCGTGAAGACAAAGGCCTGGATAGTACCAACGAATATACTGAAACCCTGCCACACAACCAGACCGATAACCGACGCGATCGCGCCATACCAGACAGCCGACATTTTGAGCAGGACAGCAATCAGTACCTCACCCGCAAAGATGTTACCGAATAGACGCATACCATGCGTCAGCAGTTTGGACAACTGCTCGATGACATTGATAGGGAAGAAGAAGAAGAATGGTTTAAAGTAATGAGCGAAGTAGTGCTTTGGATTCTTGACGATACCCAGATAGTGAACGAGTACGAACACGATCAGCGCCAGACCCATTGCCGCAGCCGCATCGGCGGTTGGTGATTTCCACCATGCCACTTCCACGCCATGGCTTCCATTCGCGAGACCTTCCACAACCGGAGTCAGAGGATGTCCGAAGAATGTCGCACTTGCTGCATTGGTATAGTCGAATACCAGACCAAATGGCAGTCCCAGCATATTGCCGACGAAGATAAACATAATCAGCGTAATACCGAGTGAAAGGAATGGTCTTCCTTTTTTGTAATCCATCGTGCTGGTAATCAGCCCTTGAACGAATTCAACGACCCACTCCATAAAGTTCTGCAGCTTGCTCGGATTGTCCACGGAGAGATTACGGGTCGACAGCTTGGCCAGAATGAATACGATGGCACAAGTGACGATCAGCATAATCACAACCGACAAGTCAATTTTAAACCCCACGTCTATAATCGGTGATTCATGCATTTTTCTCACCCCTTTCATTAGCGGAGTTACGATCTTCATGGCGAGAAAGAATAAAACCGATTACGATTAGCGCGAACGGCGCAAATACGAGACTTCCTGCCAGAGCGTACATTTCAAACCATTGTGGAAATTTAACAGCAAGGATCACAGCTGCGACAGACACAGCTGCACGTTGAGAGAACCCGAGTCCCCTCTTTTTCTTTTCTCCATTTGCTGCTGCTTCAGTAATCAGACGTACTTTGCGAGCCAGATACTTGGTGTTCACGTAACTGACTGCGGAGCCTACAATCAATCCAAAGGCAATAGGACGATAATCCGGTAAGAGTGCAACTACGAGCAGGCAGATGGCCCAAAAAATAAAGGTGGTCCGGGTCAGCCAATATATGTAACCTGGTATTTCAGTCATTTCTTTCCCCCGTTATTTTCTGGATAATGATGACGATACTGACGATACCTGCAATCAGCCCCGCCAGCACTCCCAGACCTATGCCAAGTCCTGAATGATTCCACATTCCATCAAGCCAGGAACCAAACCAGAATCCGGCTAACGTGCATAGAGCCAGATCAACCCCGATTGCACTTACGAGGCCGACAGCCTTCCACGGCGATGAATCAGGTTTATTGCCTTGCGGTTCCTGTGTCATAGTATGTTCACCCTCAGAATCCCAGTTCATTGTACTGAATTGGCAAAGTCTTTGTCAAACCATCCACTTTATCGCATTAACGCGAAGTCCTCACAAAAGAACCTCATAACCGTGCGGGTTATCGCGCCTACCCTACAGTATCACTGTATACTGTAATCCGTCATTTCACAAGACTGCTGTAGGCCCTTTTTTGAACGTTGTGTGAAATTCTTCAGGACGCTCTTCCAAAACGCCATAATGGTGCAAAATGGCATTGACAATTCGCTTGGATGCCTGACCATCTCCATACGGATTAGCCGCTTTGCTCATGGAATCATACAGTTCTTGATCGGTCAGCAGTGCCTGTGCACGCTCGTAAATCTTCTCTTCATCCGTACCTACCAGCTCCAGCGTGCCGGCTTCGATACCTTCCGGACGCTCTGTCGTATCACGCAGTACGAGTACAGGTACACCAAATGAGGGAGCTTCTTCCTGCAGACCGCCGGAATCCGTCAGAATCAGATGGGTATGCGGATAGAAGTTGTGCAGATCCACAACGTCCAGCGGATCGATCAGCTGAATGCGCGGATGGTTGCCCAGGATCTCATGCGCAGGTTCCTTGACGGCTGGACTCGGATGAACCGGATATACGATGGCGATATCTTCGAACTCATCGGCAATACGTTTGACGGCACGGAAAATATTACGATGCGGCTCACCCTGTGACTCACGACGGTGTGCGGTCATCAATATCAGGCGCTTGCCTGCTGCCCACTCCAGTACCGGATGGTGATAATCAGGCTGCACAGTATATTGAAACACATCCGTAACGGTGTTGCCTGTGATATACACGCTTGACGCAAGCTTATTTTCTTTGTACAGATTGCCGGCAGACCATTCGGTCGGAGAGAAATGAAGATCGGCAAGTACGCCGGTCAGCTGACGGTTCATCTCCTCCGGATATGGAGACATCTTGTTCCATGTGCGAAGACCCGCTTCTACGTGTCCTACACTGATCTGCTGCATAAATGCGGCATAGCTCGCGAGGAACGTAGTCAGTGTGTCGCCGTGAACCAGTACGATATCCGGCTGGGCTTCACGCAGTACAGGCTCCAGTCCGCCCAGAACGCGGATGGAAATCTCATTCAGCGTCTGGCGGTCTTTCATAACATCGAGATCATAGTCCGGAGTGATTTTGAACACTTCCAGAACCTGATCCAGCATTTGACGGTGCTGGGCGGTAACGCAGACAACGGATTCGATATGTTCAGGATGCTGCTGAAGCTCCAGGATGAGCGGAGCCATTTTGATCGCTTCCGGACGCACGCCAAAAATAGTCATTACTTTGATCTTTTTCATAATTGTGGTCATACCTCGCTTTACTTAGTTCCGTACAGACGGTCGCCGGCATCGCCGAGACCAGGGACAATATAGCCGTGATCATTCAGATGATCATCCAGTGCCGCTACATAAATATCAACGTCAGGATGCACATCATGTACAGCTTTGACACCTTCAGGAGCAGCAATCAGATTCATCATTTTGATCTGGGTGCAGCCGCGTTTTTTGAGTACGTCGATCGCTGCGATCGCAGAGCCGCCTGTAGCCAGCATCGGATCGATCACGATCAGTTCGCGTTCCTGTACATCTGTCGGGAGCTTCACATAATATTCCACCGGCTGCATGGTATCCGGATCACGGAACAATCCGACATGGCCCACCTTGGCTGCAGGCAGCAGCTTCAGAACGCCGTCGAGCATGCCCAGACCTGCGCGCAAAATCGGAATTAGTCCCAGCATACGCCCGGAGATCACTTTGCCTTCGGTCTTAACGACAGGCGTCTCCACAGGGATCGATTCCAGCGGAATATCACGTGTAATCTCGTAAGCCATCAAGGTAGCCACTTCGTCAACGAGTTCACGGAATTCTTTGGTATTGGTGTTAACGTCACGAATAAACGTGAGTTTGTGTTGAATTAAAGGGTGATCGCATATCACCAGTTTTGCCATGGTTAGTCCCTCCGGTATGTTCAATAATAACAATAGTTAAGTCCTGCGTATCCGTATGTAGTCACATGACATGTCATAAGGGTAAGGACTGGGAAAAATGCTTCTTCCCGTAAATCTTGTCTATTATATCATTACCTCAGGGCAATTTCACCCGCAACTCTACTGATTTCACGCAATTCTCGAATCCTGTAGTATAACGCTTACATTTTCCAAATATAAGCGGAATCATCCTGTTTTCACCCAGTCCTTATTATTATAAGGGTAAATGGCTTGAATGGGGTAAATTATTTTAATTTTTTCAAAAAAATTTACTGGAAAAGTATACAAAAACCGGCAGAAGGAAATTCCTCTGCCGGTTTGCGGGATCAGGCTGAATATAAGAGCTGTATAAATGTTCTATCCAGCCGGATTTTCATAAGAATATAATTACATATAAACTGAGTATAATACTGTTGATCAGCCCCATACCATGTGAAATCCCGGACTGATTGCGGTTCATTTTACAAATGATCCTTAGTATTTGACCTGCTCATACAGCGGGAAACGATCTGTCAGTTCAGCAACCTGCTTGCTTGCCTGTGCCAGTACAGCTTCGTCTTTTGGAGACTTGAGCGTCATGGCGATGATTTTGCCGATCTGCTCCATCGCTGCTTCGTCCATGCCGCGGGATGTGGCAGCAGGCGTACCAAGACGGATACCGCTTGTTACGAACGGGCTGGTCGGATCGAACGGGATTGCATTTTTGTTGGTCGTAATGCCGACGGAATCCAGTACATGCTCGGCTTCTTTGCCGGTGATGTTGATATTGCGGGTATCGACCAGCATCAGGTGGTTATCGGTACCGCCGGATACGATCGTCAATCCTTCGTCCACCAGTGTCTGTGCGAGCACTTTGGCATTTTTGACTACATTTTGGGCATAGGTTTTGAAAGAAGGCTGCAGCGCTTCACCAAAAGCTACCGCTTTGGATGCAATTACATGCATCAGCGGACCGCCCTGGGAGCCCGGGAATACGGCTTTGTCGATAGCAGCTGCCCATGGCTGACGGCACATGATCATTCCGCCGCGTGGTCCGCGCAGTGTCTTGTGGGTCGTCGTCGTCACGAAATGGGCATGTGGCACAGGGCTCGGATGCTCGCCTGCAGCGACCAGACCGGCGATATGAGCCATATCCACCATGAACAGCGCACCTACATCGTTGGCAATGGAAGCCAGTGCTTCAAAGTCGATCGTACGCGGATAAGCACTCGCACCGGCCACGATCAGACGGGGACGATGTTTGAATGCCGCTTTGCGGACTTCATCGTAATCGATCAGGAAGTTGTCTTCACGTACGCCATAAGCGACAAAGTTGTACAGCAGGCCGGAAGCATTAACCGGACTGCCGTGTGTCAGGTGTCCGCCGTGAGCGAGATTCATGCCGAGTACGGTATCGCCAGGCTTGAGCGCTGCCAGATATACCGCCATATTGGCCTGCGCGCCGGAGTGAGGCTGCACGTTGACATGCTCTGCACCAAACAGTTCCTTGGCACGGTCACGGGCGATATTCTCGACGATATCCACATGCTCACAGCCGCCATAGTAGCGTTTGCCCGGATAACCTTCGGCATATTTGTTGGTCAGTACGGAACCCATAGCTTCCATAACCGCTTCACTTACGATGTTCTCGGAGGCGATCAGTTCGATATTGGTGCGCTGACGCTTCAGTTCCAATCCCATTGCTTCCAGTACTGCCGGATCACTGTTTCTCAATTGCTCCATCATTCGTCGTTTCCCCCTGTAGGTCATTATTTATTCAAGCTAAAATCGCAGACAGGCTGCGTGTAAACACAATCGTTATTGGTCTTTCCCGGAATCAGTCGCATGCTCCGCCATCCGCCTGTGGAAGCGGAGCATATACGGCACGTTCGCCGCCGATCAGCTTGGGACGGATACGCGCTGCATTGACGCGGGCTTCGCCTATGTAGCGGATAGCAGGCCGGTAAGGGACAGCTACACGCCGCAGATGCATGCCGATCAGCGTCTCACCGATATCGATTCCGGCATGGGCTTCCACCGTCTCGGCCAGGCACGGATCTTCCATCGTCTGGTACACATACGCGGCCATGGAGCCTCCGGCACGCGGAATCGGCACTGCCGCCACCTCGGTCCAGTTGTACCGCTCCAGGGTGGAACGTTCAATAACCAGTGCACGGTTCAGGTGCTCACAGCATTGAAAGGCCAGCTGAAATCCCAGCTCCGCCTGTACTTCCCGGATTCCTTCTACCAGGGCTTCCGCAATATCGAGCGTTCCGGATGTACCGATATGCTGTCCGGCAATCTCGCTGGTACTGGCACCGATTACCAGCAGCTTATGGGGTCCCAGATTCGCAGCTTCCGCCACTTCACGGGTAACCGCTGCAGCATTACGTCGAATCGATGCAATCTTTTCCTGATCAGCCATTATTGTTCTCCTGCCTCCTTTGTGCTTTTATCACAATGTTCAACAGCACCGACATGATTCAGTTCCGCTTTTCATCATTATTATAGCGCAGGCAGGAGAGGTACGGCGACATTGATCCAAAAACATATGCCGTTCCGGCATTTCCAGCTGCTTGTGGGCTGTAATGTATACTGCCAGGCAAAAGGCGATCACAGACAACAGAACATGCCGGACTCCCAAAGACCAAAAAAAGAGCAGGACACACATGCGTATGCGATGTGTATCTGCTCTTTGCCCAGGCGACCGGCCGTATATCCCAGTGCTCCATCGTGGTCAGGTTCCACTCTTGTCGCCAGTTACACCGGGTCTGTCTTGTGCTTACATCATAAGACATGTTTTTTATAAAATCAACACGTTCCTGCGATAAAATTAATTTTTCAGGATTCTCTGGGGCGATAGGCTTCCAGCTTGTCCAGCAGCTTTTCCAGTGCAGTACGGATATCGGCTGCGGCCACTTCATAATCATCCCGGCTGCCGCCATATGGATCGATAATATCAAAGCCCGGGATACGCTGCTGAATCTCGATCAGCCGCTCATACTCATCGGAGTCAATCTTTTCCCCAAGGGCGCGGCGTATTTCCAGTGATGCATGCAGGCTATCCAGTTCTTCCAGATCAGACAGCACATGGGCATCATTTTCCACATATTCTTTGAGTGTGTATACTTTGCCCGCTGCTGCCGGAAAACGGCTCAGCACATGCTGCTTGTGGCTGCCGGTCAGTGTCAGCACCAGATCGGCCCATTCTATCGTATCCCTTGTAAGAGAGGAGGAGGTCAGACGATCATAAATTTGATGATCTTTTAATACAGCTTCGGCATGATGGGAAACGGACATTCCATCGACCGCAGCCACCCCTGCTGAACGAACTTCTACCGGTATTCCGCGTTCCTGCGCCAGCTTCCGCATAAAAGCCTCCGCCATGGGACTGCGACAGGTATTGCCTGTACATACAAATAAAATACGATGCATACCACGCACCTCCATTCAATGGATTCAGGATTCAGATCATTGTACTGCTTAACCTCTATTATAGCAAAAGACATCCTATCGTTCACTCGTACAGGCAGGTGATCCGGGGAACACGATCATACGTGTATCATCCGGCCGCCGGCTGCTTTGGAAAGGCGGTTCATCACGGCCATGCCGACGCCTTGTTCGGTACAGCCTGTAGCCATGATAAAGGTAATTCCATGTGCATCCAGCGTACGCAGACAGGCATACAGACGGCTCGCCGCTACCTCCGGCGTGTACCGGCTGCCAAGCGACAGCTGCAGCGCTGCTCCATAATCATCCTGATCCTCGTCAAACCGCAGCACCCCGGTACGCTCCCCGCGCTTCTCTGCCTGATGCAGCTGCTCACGAATATGATGGCGTACAGCATCACGTTCCTCACCCAGCACAATGGTCATACTGCCGCGCGGAGCGTAATGGGCATACTTCATCCCCGGTGCACGCGGTGCCGTATCGGCTGACAGGCCAGATAGCCCCGGGTCCCTCATAACCGATGAAGCGACTGTGAGCAGCTGATCTTCCGTAATGCCGCCCGGACGGAGGATCAGTACCGCTCCATCCTCCTGCACCTGAATAACGGTCGATTCGACCCCAACACCGGCGCTGCCGCCATCTACGATTCCCTGGATGCGGGAAGACAGATCTTCGGCCACATGCTCCGCTGTGGTTGGACTGGGACGGCCGGAGCGGTTGGCGCTCGGCGCAGCCAGTGGACATCCTGCCGCCGTAATCAGACGCAGTGCCACCGGATGATCCGGCATCCGCACACCTACCGTATCCAGTCCGGCTGTGACATACGGAGATACCGCTCCCGGCTGCACCGACATGACCAGAGTAAGCGGCCCCGGCCAGAACTGCTCCATCAGCTTGCGTTCCACCGGCTTCACATTCGTGACCAGACGATCCAGCTGTTCCAGCTGTGAAATATGCACGATAAGCGGATTGTCGGATGGTCTTCCTTTGGCAGCAAATACAGCCTCAACCGCTGCGGAATTGCCTGCATCTGCTCCCAGCCCGTACACCGTCTCTGTCGGAAAAGCGACAATCCCGCCCTTTCTCAGAATCTCGCCGGCTTCTGCAATATGTTGTTCTGCTGTATTCACCTGCCGCGCATCCCAGATTCTCACCGGTTGATCCGCAGACGATGGAGAATAACCATTCTCCGTCCAATCGTTCATCATGTACTGCCTCCCTGTCTTGTATGCATTGCCCTGCCTGCCATTCTCTATACAATATTTATACGTCCATATCCCTGGTCATGCAGAAAAGGAGACCCGATGGCAAGCTCCCGGTTCTCCTTTTGTATCCTGACGCCGTCTGCTGTTGGGTTCTGCGGTATTCTCGTAACTCATCATTCTGCGTAATCCGCAGACATTATCGAGCTTGAGCTGTATGGTGAGTACGCTATGTACTCTAATCTAGTTCAGTGTGTAACGGCTCGACGCTTCCATGGGAAGATCTTCCGTATCCAGCTGGTTATGAATCCGGATACTCATGACCAGACCCATACAGGCCATATTCATGACGAGCGAGGTACCGCCAAAACTGATAAACGGCAGCGTAATCCCGGTCAACGGCATCAGACCGATAAACATGCCGATATTTTCAAATATCTGATACAGCAGCATCGCCACAATACCAATAATCAGATAAGGCCCGGCTCGCTCCCTGCACTCCAGGGATACCAGTACCAGCCGGTGAATCAGCGTAAAGTACAGTAACAGCAGTACTGCTGCCCCGATAAATCCGAACTCCTCTGCTACCACGACAAAGATCGAATCCGAATACGTTAACGGCACACGTTCCGCCTGTACAGAACTGCCTTTCATAAATCCTTCCCCGCCCAGACCGCCTGAAGCGATAGCCAGTTTGGCATTGCGTGTATGATAAATCGCCTTGGGTGTGGCTTCGTCCGGCATCAGCCACGGGTCAATACGTTCCATCCAGTGGTCCCGCTTGATCTCTGACAGATACGTCTCAATCTGATCATGGTACGCTACATAACTGCGAATACCCACAATGACCATGACCGCTACCAGCGTAGTGAAAATGATCGCCTGCGTGTATTTGATATTACCGATCCACAGCAGCGCCACCATGATGATCAGATAGCTCAGCGCATTTCCAAGATCATTCTGCGCCATAACGATAGCAAACGGAACAAAGGTTACGGCAACCAAAGGCGTAATGTCCTGCCAGAACAAAAGCTTGAGCTTTTTTTTGGAAGCCAGCAATGTAGACAGGGCAATAATAAGCACCAGCTTGAACAGCTCTGCCGGCTGCAGACTCAAACCGCCTATACTCAGCCAGCCCTGGGCGTTGTTAAGCGTCTGACCGATGATCATAACGAGCAGCAGCAGGGCAATCCCGCCGATATAAATATATTTGGCATACCGGATCCAGAGCCGGTAATCCACGAGTGCAGCTATAAAAAAGACAATAAATCCGGCCAGATAGTACATGGCCATTTTGCTGGTAGAGCCGCCAAAACGTGAGCTGCTGTGGGTCGCGCTGTAAATGACCACCAGACTTATCGCCATCATGATCAGTAAAATCGTAAATAGTGTCCAATCGATCCGCTTCAGCTTTGTGATCATGCCTGTCTCCTTTTCGCATTCAACCTGTACTGCTTCAGGTTAGGATTCCAATTACATGACGTTCAATACCGGCAAGGTCCTTGATAATATGAATCTGTTCATAGCCCGCTTCACGAACCATCTGTGCAACATCCGGGGCCTGTCCCTGGCCCAGTTCAAAAGCGACCATCTCCGGGCGATTCGCCAGCAGACTCAGCTGGGACATCATGATCCGGTAAGGTCCGAGACCATCCGGGCCGCCGGCCAGTGCGGTCAGCGGCTCATGCTCTCTCACTTCCGGCTGCAATCCGGCGATGTCTTCATCGGGAATATACGGCGGGTTGGATACCACAATATTCACACGCTTCCCGGCAAATGGCTCCAGCAGATTGCCCTGCTGCCAGCCAATCTCCGTGCCCTGCTGTCTGCTGTTATGCTGTGCGACCTGCAGAGCGTCCGCCGAAATATCACTTGCCCATACTTCCCAATCGGGACAAAGGCGGGCAATCGTGAGCGCGATGGCTCCGCTGCCTGTGCCAATATCGACGCAGATCGGACGCTCTCCATCGGCGCGTGAAGGAAGCGTATGCCCCAGCTTCACCACCGCTTCGACGAGCAGCTCCGTTTCCGGACGCGGAATGAGTACCGAACGATTCACGTGGAACAATTCTCCGTAAAATTCCTGTTCCCCGATAATATACTGTGCCGGTTCACCCTGGGCTTTGCGATTCACTACGCTCTCCCAGGATTCACGCTTGTCTACCGGAAAGGGGTCGGGCAGTGCCATATAATAAGCAGCTCCCGATAATCCCAGCACCCATTCCAGCAGCAGTCTGGTATTGGATTCCGGCTCCATCACCTGCTGCTCCCTTAAAAAAGAAGAAGCCTCAACATAGGCTTCCCTTATACTTCGCTGCGGCTGCATGACGAACAGCTGTTGATCCTGTGCCAACCGATCAGGCCTCTTTGGCCATCAGGTCAGCCTGCTCGGCCAGTGTCAGCGCCGATACGATTTCTTCGATCTCGCCATTCATAACCTGATCCAGCTTGTGCAGTGTCAGTCCGATCCGGTGGTCGGTCACACGACTCTGCGGAAAATTATACGTACGGATACGCTCACTGCGATCTCCGGTACCTACTTTGCTTTTACGCTCGCCGGCGTATTTGGCTTCTTCTTCCTGACGCATCATATCGGAGATACGGGCGCGCAGTACCTGAAGCGCTTTTTCCTTATTGGAGTTCTGAGATTTGCCGTCCTGACAGGTCGCTACGATTCCGGTCGGCATATGGGTAACCCGTACTGCCGATTTGGTCGTGTTGACGGACTGGCCGCCCGCACCGCTGGAACAAAATGTATCCACACGGATATCTCGGTCATGAATCTCAATGTCCAGCTCTTCCGCTTCCGGCATAACCGCCACTGTCGAGGTGGACGTATGAATACGTCCGCCTGATTCTGTCGAAGGAATACGCTGTACACGGTGTGCGCCGCTCTCGAATTTGAGCTTGCTGTAAGCGCCGCGTCCATTGATCAGGAAAGTCACTTCCTTGAATCCGCCCAGATCGCTGACATTGGTATCCAGCACTTCGACGCGCCAGCCCTGTGTATCTGCGAAACGGGTATACATACGATACAGATCGGCTGCGAACAATGCTGCCTCGTCGCCGCCTGCCGCGCCGCGAATCTCCACGATGACGTTTTTATCGTCATTTGGATCTTTTGGCATCAACAGAATATGAATC
The DNA here is from genome assembly GCF_000971965.1 of Paenibacillus wulumuqiensis. GTDB lineage: Bacteria > Bacillota > Bacilli > Paenibacillales > Paenibacillaceae > Saccharibacillus > Saccharibacillus wulumuqiensis. The sequence goes on along the minus strand of NZ_KQ040792.1, from coordinate 630,289 downwards.
TGCTCTTCCAGTTCTTCCTTGCGGGCAGACAGTTCATCGATCTCCATCTTGACCATCTCGCGCATATCGTCATCGAGCTTCTCGCCCTGGAGCTGCTTGGCTGCATCCAGCTCTTCGGTTACCCGGCGATATTCGGTATACGCTTCAAATGTCGGCTGTAGATCCGACTGTTCCTTGGAATAATCACGCAGACGCTTGGAATCACTCGCCACATCCGGATCACACAACAACTCGCTCAATTTCTCATAGCGGTCCGCTAATGCCTGTAAACGATCTAACACGGAAAACCACCTCTTCATATATTCAATAGTTATTTATAAAATTCAGGGAAAATACGATACCGCACATCCACTTGGAACTGTGAAATATGCCTGTTCCAACAACTTCCGCAAACGGAAATATAACGATAAAAGGAATACCCTGCCTCCAACCGCATCACAGATGTACGGGATACAGCTGCCATTATGCGTCAAATACAGGGTTACGACTCTTGATTATAGCATAAGCAGGACAGCTTTCCTATCCTAAATATGCAGTTTTCACCATTTTTTTGCGTAGGGCTGACGAAGCGTTTTTAGCCGGATTTGGCTATTGTTCTGCCGGTTATTTATAATAAGCATATCGGAATGATTAGCTTCGATGTCTGTTATGTGCAGCCATCCGCTCATGTCCGGTACAGCGTATCTATTTCTCTATCGCCCGTCAGCCATTACATGAACCTCAAGGAGGAAAATCATGACCATTACTCAACGAACCATTGGAAAGCAGGGGCTTGTCGTATCACCGCTCGGTCTGGGATGTATGGGAATGTCCGAGTTCTACTCGGGAAGGGATGAGCAGGAATCGCTGCGCACTCTGGAGCTGGCTTTTGAGAAAGGTATTACTTTTTATGATACTGCAGACATGTACGGAAATGGACACAACGAGGAGTTTATCGGTCCCTTTATTCGCAAGCATCGCCATGATGTTATCATCGCCACCAAGTTCGGTAATGTTCGTGGTGATGACGGATCGTACCAGGGAATCAGCGGGCGTCCCGAATATGTGCGCGAAGCATGTGAGAAAAGCCTGAAGCGGCTCGGCATCGATACGATCGACCTGTATTATCAGCACCGCGTCGATCCCGATGTACCAATCGAAGAAACGATCGGGGCGATGGCCGAACTGGTACGTGAAGGCAAAGTGCGCTATCTGGGAATGTCCGAGGCTTCTGCTACGACGATTCGCCGGGCGTATGATGTATTCCCGATCTCGGCGCTGCAGACCGAATACTCTCTCTGGAGCCGGGATGTGGAAGACGAGATTCTGCCGGTGTGCCGTGAGCTCGGAATTGGCTTTGTGCCGTACAGCCCACTCGGACGCGGCTTTTTGACCGGTCAGATCAAGTCATTCGATGATCTGGCGGAAGATGATTACCGCCGCTACTCGCCGCGCTTTCAGGGCGATAATTTCCAGAAAAATCTTGATCTGGTCGACCGGATCGGCGAGATTGCTCAGGAGAAGAACTGCACCTCTTCCCAGCTGGCGCTCGCCTGGCTGCTGGCACAGGGAGAAGATATCGCTCCGATCCCCGGCACGAAAAAGACCAAATATCTGCTGGAAAATGTGGGAGCACTGGATGTTTCCTTTACCGATGAAGAGCTGCAGCGGATTGATGCCGTCGCTCCCAAAGGTGCAGCGGTCGGCGAACGCTATCCCGAAGCAGGCATGGTTAACGTGAACCGCTAATCATGCAGGAATCATCAGGATGAATACAGGATAACCATTATTGATGCAGGAACGGTCCGTCAAATGACGGGCTGTTCCTGCATTTATTTGTGTGTATCCAGCAATGAGAACTGAAAAGGTTGGGCATGCTCCTCATCAGCCTTTTCCGGCAAAATAAAAGCCTTATCCCGCCAGCCCACTCGTATACCTAGCGTATACGGAGAGCTTTATGGAATAAGGCTTTTATACTTTATACTTTCATATAGGAATGAACCGGTAGATCCGTCTAATTCTTATACGTTGAAACGGAAGTGCATAACGTCGCCATCCTGCACGACATACTCTTTGCCTTCGAGGCGCAGCTGGCCACGTTCTTTGGCACCGTTCATGGAACCGGCATTGACCAGATCTTCATAGCTCACTACTTCGGCACGGATAAATCCGCGCTCAAAGTCCGTATGGATAACACCGGCTGCTCCAGGAGCTTTGGTGCCTTTGCGGATCGTCCAGGCGCGTACTTCCTGTACACCGGCTGTAAAGTACGTGTACAGACCGAGCAGACGGTAGGCTGCCTTGATCAGGCGGTTCAGGCCGGATTCGGACAGACCCAGTTCTTCGAGGAACATCGCTTTGTCTTCATCTTCCATTTCGGAAATATCCGCTTCGATCTTGGCACTGATCGGAACGACAACGGCATTTTCCGCTTCGGCGAATTCTTTGACTTTCAGAACATAAGGGTTGGTGTCGGCTTCAGTTACGCCATCTTCGCTTACGTTGGCTGCGTACAGTACCGGCTTCATCGTCAGCAGGTGCAGATCGCGAACGATCAGGCGCTCTTCGTCGGTCAGCTCCACGCTGCGGACAGGCATGTCGTTGTACAGGGCTTCCTTGATGCGCTCCAGTACTTCCACTTCCTGTGCGTACTGCTTGTTGCCGCCCTTCATGTTCTTTTTGGAACGGTCGATACGCTTCTCAACGCTGTCCAGATCGGCCAGAATCAGCTCCAGGTTGATCGTCTGGATATCGCTGATCGGATCGATTTTGCCATCGACGTGTGTGATGTTCTCGTCTTCAAAGCAGCGTACCACGTGTACAATTGCATCGACTTCACGGATATGGGCGAGGAATTTGTTGCCCAGGCCTTCGCCTTTGCTTGCGCCGCGTACGAGACCGGCGATATCGACGAATTCAAATGCGGTAGGGACGGTTTTTTTCGGTTCAACGAGTTCGGTCAGTTTGTCCAGACGCTCGTCCGGCACTTCGACAATACCGACGTTTGGATCAATCGTACAGAACGGATAGTTGGCGGATTCGGCACCCGCCTGGGTAATTGCATTAAAAAGTGTGGATTTCCCGACGTTAGGAAGCCCGACAATACCAGCTTTCAAAGCCATTTATATGACAACTCCTATTAGTTGAATTGGTAAGCATTCGATCTGAATTTCCACACTATTATATATGAGAACAACAGAGGTGGCAAACGAACTATACGATAAATTTATCCGATTGTCCCTTCAGGTCGTGAGCCAGCGTCTTCAGGCTGCCGGATATCTCGGAAAGTTCCGAGACGGATTTTTGCTGTTCCAGTGCACTGGCAGCGACTTCCTCGGTCATGGCGGACGTCTCCTCGGTTGCCGAAGCGATATAGCCCAGATGTTCTTCTACCTCATGGCGGATATGCTGCATATCGTCTGTTTTCTCCGACAGCTTTAGCGCCAGCTGATGCACTTCATCGGACACCCGACTTACCTGTTCAAAGGATTCCATACACTCCTCGATCTGCACTTCCTGACGGTTCGCCGAATCCATATTCGCTTCAAACTGTACATTGATCCGGCTGATCTGCTCCACAAACTGGCGGAGAATACTGTCGATTTCGCCGATGGACTGTTCGGATTGCTGGGCCAGATGGCGCATCTCGCTTGCGACGACCGAGAAGCCTTTGCCTGCTTCACCGGCACGGGAAGCTTCGATCGAGGCGTTAAGCGCCAGTATCTGTGTCTGCTTGACGATGCTCTGCACCTGTCCGCTGATGTTGGAAGCTTCGCGGGACTGCTCTGCCAGAATCTCGGATTGCTGCTGGATCTGCTGGACACGGGCGACATTATCTTTTCCTTGTTGTAACAATTGTTCATGTTCGTGCCTTACCTTGTCGCTCACACTCGACAGCTGCTCGGCTGTGGCGCTGAACTGGCTCACATAGCTGCCGATTTCATCGATAATATGGCCCAGCTGGGTCGACTGCTGGACGGATTGTTCGGTCTGCTCTGCCTGCTGGGTCGAACCGGAGGCAATTTCCTGAATAGCCCGGGACAGTTCTTCTGTCTGGCGAAGTGTTCCTTCGGCGACTTCAGCAATATACTGGGAAGAATCCTGCAGTGTACTGGAACCAGACTGAATGCTGGTAATCATCTCGGTAATATGATGGATCATGGAATTGTTGAGGTCGCTGATCTCACCCAGCTGATCACCGGTAATGCGCTGCGATCCTATAGTCAGATCTCCCTCAGTGACTCGCTCCATACTGTGCTTGATCTCTCCCACCTGAGACAGTGTACGGCGGATAAACAGCATCGCACACAGTGCTGCCAATAGCACAACAGTGGCAAAGATCGGAATGACCAGCTTGTATGCCTGGGTCAGTGTTTGTTCATATACCTTATTAACAGCCGCTGCAGAAATATCGATTCCCAGATAGCCTACGGTCTGGCCGCTCTTGTCCTTGATCGGAGTAAAGGTAGAGAACAAATCTCCCCATTCCGGATCAGACACCACATCGGTGGTCACGCTCTGGCCGGCAGTCAGCCGTGCTGCCGCATCGGCATCAAAATCCATGGAATCATTGTAAGGACTGTATTCCTCATCATTCCAGTCTGCTCCATCCACTGTGTAAAACCATGTATTATCCGTGTAGTTAAACAGGTATACATAGAGCGCCCCGGACTGCAATCGCAAATTATTGATCTGGGTGCGCAGGTCTTTGTATTCCTGGCTCTGTTCGGGGTCACTGTACGTATATAATTTACGGATCTCATCCGTATTCAGCTGTGCTGCGGTATGGGTCGCCAGCGTCTCATTGCTTTGTTGAAGTGTAGATAACGCTGATTCCTGTATGAGGCGCTGAGTCGTCCACATGGTCAGCGAGCCGATAATGAATAATGGCAGCAGAATAATAAGATACAGTTTGGGACGCAACCCCAATCTGATTTGCTGAAGCTTTTTCAATTTCTCTTTCCTCCCTGCAATTACGATCATGATGTATAGTACGAATTACCTATATGTTATCGTCTTGCAGGCACGAATTTTGTAGAGTTTTGCAGAAAATTTCTTAATTTCAAAATGTTTTTTGCAAAAAACTTCGCTTAACTCCAGATTAGATTAAGTTCAAACCTACGCGAGAAAGCCCGGAATCCATCCCGGGCTTGGTGCATGGCTATTCTATTCGTATCTGTATAGCCGGTCGGTCTGCTGCAGTTCACTGATCCGGGCAGCTCCGACGCCGAACATGGCTGCCGACAGCTCAAACTCTACACGGGTCAGCACCTGCTCCAGTGCCTCTGTCGATTCGACCGCGGCTCCCAGCAGCGAACGGCCAAAGCCTGCCAGATCGGCACCGAGTGCAATCGCTTTGGCGGCATCGACGCCATGACTCAGTCCACCGCTGCCAATCAGCGGCATCTGCGGAAGCTGCTCGCGCACGTCGCGGATACACTCCGCGGTCGGCGTCCCCCAGCCTGCGAATGCCTCGGCAGCGGCGCGGCGCACCGGATCGCTGCTGCGGAATTTCTCCACCTGGCTCCATGATGTGCCGCCCGCTCCAGCTACATCGATAAAAGCAGCTCCGGCATTGGCCAGCCGGCGTGCGGTACTTCCATCAATGCCCCAGCCCACTTCCTTGATGCCTACCGGAACATCCAGCTGCCGGGCGACCTGCTCGATCCGGGACAGCAGTCCGGCAAAGTTGACATTGCCTTCCGGCTGAAACACTTCCTGCAGGCTGTTCAGATGCAGCACCAGCGCACTCGCTTCCGCCAGTTCCACAGCACGTCTGCATTCGTCGATACCAAATCCGTAATTGAGCTGAACCGCTCCCAGATTGGCGATGACCGGAATAGTCGGTGCCTGCTGGCGCACATTAAATGTAGCCGCCAGCTCATCATGCTCAATCGCTGCCCGGACTGATCCAAGTCCCATCGCCCAGCCGCGGCTTTGCGCAGCTTCGGCAAGACGACGGTTGATCTGCCCGGTCGCTTCGCTGCCGCCGGTCATGGAGCTGATCAGCAGCGGCGCACGCATCGGAATATCCAGAAATGATGTACTCAGATCAATACTGCCAAAATCCGTCTCCGGCAGCGCCTGGTGACGAAAGTGATAATGCTCCAGTCCTGAGGTGACGCCTGCTCCAGCTACGTCTTCTTCCAGACAGAGTCGTACATGTGCGCTTTTCCGGTCGGAAATATTGCCTGTTATAGGGTTCTCCTGATTCATGAGCCCTTCCTCTCTGAAACCGGCCGCCTGCAGATGCTGTCATGATCATGCTGATCAGCCCTCTGCGATGGACCGGCCACTTCCTTGTATTCATTTGGCTCATCCTGCAAGCCCATTATTTAAATATACCAGCATTCCGTTGTAATCCAAACAGGAATAATAGATATGCTGCCTGCATTCCGAACAATGCCCACCAGAACTGTGTCTGTAGAGCCTACAAATGATCGGCAATATGCCGGGCGACTAGCTGCCCGGACAGCGTCACAACCGGCGTGCCTCCGCCGGGATGAGTCGTGCCTCCTACATACCATAATCCCTGCACATCCCGGCTGCGATTGCCCGGCCGGAAAAAGGTCTGGCGTGGACCATTGGACGATATGCCATAGATTGCACCCTGATGCGCATACGTATCACGCCGAATATCCTCGGGCGTATAATGTTCCCAGACCGGGCCCTGGCGGATGCCGTACAGACCGTATCCTTCCAGGATCTTACCGATCTGCTGACCATATGATTCACGCTGCTCCTGCCAGTTCCATTGATCCGATATATAGGGCGCATTGGCCAGAATAAACAGATTGCTGCCACCCGGCGGCGCAAGCTCCGGTTCGGAATAACCGGAATGGCAAATATACAGCGTCGGCTGGACTGGCGGCTTTTTTTGCCCGAAAATCGACTGGAACTCCGGCTCATATTGTTCCGGGAAAAAGACCGTATGATGCAGCAGCTGATCGTACTGCTGCGGTACACCGGCCAGTGTTACGAATCCGGACAGGGAAGGCTCATAGGCGTCGATCCGTCGATCCGGCAGGGAAGGACGCTGCTCCTGTGGCAGCAGCATTCGATTGGCGCTCAGTACATCCCCATTTACAATGACCAGCGGGGCCTGCCAGCTTCCCTGATCCGTCTCCACCCCGCTTACCCGGCCGGAACTCGTCAGAATCCGGTTCACTTCCACACCCGTTCGGATCTGTACGCCCAGCTCCAGCGCCAGCTTCTCCATCCCGCGCACAATCTGATAGGTACCTCCGCGTACCCCATAGACACCCTGATTGGCTTCCACATGAGCCATCATGGCAAAAATCGACGGCGCCTGATACGGGGAAGCTCCCACATAGGTAGCATACCGTCCCAGCAGCATCAATGTATTGGGATGACGGAAATATTTGCGCAGCAGCAATTGGAGCGTAGTCAGCGGACGGACACGCAGCAGACTTTTGCCCATGGAAGGTTTGAGCTTGTCCTTCCATGACAGCAGCAGGGTATTCAGGAACTGGGTATCCGCTTTCTGATACAGTGCCTCGGCTTCCTGCAGAAAGCGCGGATAATTCAACGCATCCTCCGGACTGTATGCAGCAATCTGCTGCGCTGTCACGGAGGCGTCACGGCTCAGATCCACAACCGATCCATCAGCGAAAATATTGCGTGTGCGCGGCTCCAGTTCGTACAGGTGCACATAATCATCCATCGACCGGCCGGCATATTCAAATACGCTGCGGAATACATGCGGCATCGTAATCGTGCTCGGTCCCCGGTCAAAATGATAGCCGGCCCGTTCAATCGACTGCAGCTTGCCGCCCACGACAGGCTGCTTTTCCAGCATAGTGACTTCATAGCCTCTGACTGCCAGCGTAATGGCGCATGACAATCCGCCAAAACCGGCACCAATGATAATGATCTTGCGGCTGCCGGGCTGTTGATTGATATTCATCCGCAGGTCCTGCCTTTCCAGCTGTAGCCTTTGCCCTTGATGCCTGCGAACCAGGAATCGAGCAGAATCAGGATTAGACAGAGAGCACTGGCAGGCAGCAGTACACCCATCCAAAATGGCTTGCCGCTGTGATGATCGATGATTCCTTTGCTCAGCATCCCTGTCAGTACGGCTGCTGCCGACCAGCCGATCAGCTCCGTCTGCATGGTGATCAGACCATAGATCAGCATGAGCAGCGGCCATATAAACAGCAGTGTATATAATACAGTAATCCCCAGTACGAGCAGCGGATTGCGCCCGGTACCGGCAAATATATTTTTCTTGTAGCCTTCCCATACCTGGGCGGCATTACGATACATGCGGGCCGAGGTATGACGCTGCACATCCGCCAGCGTAACCGGATCACCGGCTTTTTTGACCGCTTTGGCCAGCTCCATGTCTTCAACAATATGATTAAAAATATGCTTGTGACCGCCGCAGCGTACATAGCTATCCCGGTGAATCATCAGCCACGCCCCGGTTACAGCCAGGTAAAAGGGAAGTGGACTGCGCCGCACCATCATGATCGGCAGATGATAGCCAATCACAAAAGCCATCATCGGCACGACCAGACGTTCCAGCCAGGTTCCCGTCTCCATGCGCGGAAAGCCGCTGATCAGTCCGGTCTGCTGGGAGCGTGCCGTTATCATCGCTGCCTCCAGCGCTTCCGGACCGAGTCTCACATCCGCATCCACAAACAGCCACCATTCTCCCTGTGCATGCTGGGACAGCTGATGACAGGCATACGACTTGCCCATCCAGCCTTCGGGCAGCGGCCGCCCTTCGTACAGATGGACACGGGTATCGTCCGCCATTACCTTTTTCACTTCGCTAACCGTCCCGTCCTCGGAATGATCGTTCATGACGAGAATCTCCAGCTCTATACTGTCGGTTCGGCAGGACAGCACCGATTCCAGGCATTCCCGGATATTAATCTCCTCATCACGAACCGGTATCAATATGGACAGCAGCGGTCGTTGTTTGCCGGTGGAAGCAAGCTCAGTCCCATGGGATGCCGCTAATCCATCCGCCGGGCCAGCAGCAGTGCCGCTGTATGTATGATGGGTAGTGGTATTGCTGTTCTGCTGGCTGTAATCATACTGCTGTTCCCATCCGTACGAATGCAGCCGACTGCCCAATTTTGGCATTTGCCGGAGATTCCAGATTGTGAACAGCAGCTGAAGGACCAGCCAGAGCGTTATTGCCTGCAGCATGAACTCCATAGATTCACCTTTTTCTGAGGCTGCGATAGTGGTCGTACTTCTCATCGGTAGAGCGCTGGCGGCGGATCAGATCCTTGGAACCCGGTAGCTCTCCATCTGCCATGAGCAGCCGGTTACGCTGATCGTCCAGCTGGCTGGTGATGATTGTCTCCAGCCGACTGGCACAATCACGGGGCGACAGTCTGCTCCAATCCTGATATACAGGTGCACCGACCTGCAGAGAAGCCTGCAGCCGGGCATGCTGATACAGTCCATAATATAATGTCACCGGAATAACCGGCACGGAACCAGCGGTCTGTCTTAGCAGTAGACCGATACCCGGACGGAAAGTGAGCGGACGCATTTCCAGATGCCGTATCTCTCCCTGAGGGAACATCCATACCCGCTTGCCCTGCTCCAGCAGCCCGGCCGCATAGCGCAGCGACTGCCGGATATCGCCTGGACTGCCTTTATCAATCGAGAAAGCGCCCAGCTTGCCAAAAAAGGCATACCGGTTCAGCTGACGCTCCTCCATCATCACATAGTGATCCGCAGCCGAGGTATGACGAAACGCATGATAAATAAGCAGACCGTCCCACCAGGAACTATGGTTCATAATATACAGGGCCGGCTGATCCGCCGGTGCAAGATCCAGCTCACCGGATAGGGTAAAGGAATGAAAATTCCGGCGCAGCAGATACCATTCGTTGTAACGGATAAACATCCGGTCAAACCAAAGCGACTTATGCGCGGGTATCATACCGGTAGCTCCCTTCCGCGAGCAGTATGCCAAGCGCAGCCGCCAGCATCGAACCTTCGATGCCTGCTTTCCAGGCCAGCAGCCCAAACAGCAGCAGCATGCCCTGATACAGAAAAGTCGCCTGACGGTGCACCTTGCGGGTGATAAATAATATCGGCAGTGTCAGCGAGAGCACTCCGCCCACGACAAACCAGGCGATAAAATTACTCCATGGCACTCCATAAAATCCTCCGCTTCCGCCCCAGTGCCAGAATCCGCGCGCATGGGCGACCGGGTCCAGTACCAGATCCAGAATAATGATCCAGATGCCGATTTTGACAGCACGCAGCAGACGCGCAGACCAGGAGCGTACAGCAGCAGGCACCTGCCTGCCTGTCTCCACCCGGGCACTACTGAGCAGCGCTCCGCCGGCTACCACACCAATCCAGCCAAACCCGAGCGTCCACGGTACACCGAAAATCAGGCTGCCCAGCACAGGCGTATATTCATACTCTCCAAACGGCCATCCGGTATGTACACCGATCCATTCCAGCGACATCCCGCCCAGCCAGATTATCACGGCCGGCAGCAGCAAACGGACATACGGTTTGCTCTTCCCACCAGTGACTGACCGGTCGGACAGCTGCCAATACACCTGATGTCGCTTCATCAGATACAGGGCATACAGCGCGTAAAATACGAGAAACAGTCCATTCGAGAAATCCAGCACTTCCGGTACGCGAATGGTTAACAGCAGGGCGGCTCCAATCGCGTACCAGATCCAGAATAACCAGCCCATCAGGATACCGCAGGCCGTTCAAGCATTTCCAGATTTACGCCATGATGCAGAGCTACCTTCATCAGCAGCTCACGCTTGCGCGCTTCATCCACATAGGCACGCTGGGAAAATACATCGTATTCATTATCTGCAATGGCATCCATAATGCCCGCATAAAATGTCGCTGCCAATTCCACCGTAAACGCACTGCGTTCCGGATAAGCATGTAAATCTCCAAGCCCTGTCGCAAACCACTGCTCGGCCAGCAGACGCAGCTCATCCATCATCGCCCGAAAACGATCATTGATCACGCCGTTTTCCAGCTCCTGCTCGGTATAGCCGTGTTTGTTCAGCAGCTCCAGCGGCACATAACGCCGTCCTCTGCGTCCGTCTTCACCGATATCCCGCATAATGTTCACGATCTGCATTGCTTTGCCCAGCGCAATGCCGGAATGACGGATCTCTTCGCTGTGCTCGCCCTTGAGTACAGGCAGCAGCATCTCGCCCACCGTACCGGCTACGAGATAACAATAATGCTCCAGCTCCCGCATCGTGGAATAGCGAGTAAAGGTCAAATCATATGTCTGCCCGTCCATCTGCCGCTGAAACGGCGTCCGTGACAATGAAGGAAACGCATCAAACAGCCAGCGCAGGGAAGGCCAGATAAAGTGTCCTTCCGCCTGTTCCAGATTGGCAAACAGGGACTGCAGCTCCTGAATCGTATAGGCGGATTGGTCCGGCTCGTCCACACTGTCGTCAATCATCCGGCAAAAGGCATAGATGACATGAACCGCTTCTTTCTCGGGACTGTTCAGCCAGCTAAAGGCATAATAAAAAGACGACGAACCGTGACGGATCATTTCTTCGCAGCTTTGCAGATCCGCTTCGCTTACATAATTCAAATTCCCAACTCCTTTACAATTTGCTGTACAGCCATTCTCGCTCCCTGCATCACAATCGGTACGCCGCCGCCGGGATGCACGGATGCTCCGGCTGCATATAACCGGCGTATGGTCGGAAAAGGTCTGGGCTGGGGGCGATAGACACCGGACTGACGAAGAATCGGTGCAATCCCAAAGCTGCCGCCTCCATACAAGCCGCTGCGCAGCGCATCCGCCGGTGTGCGTACTTTCATCCATTTCAGGGAATCACGCAGTCCGATGAATCCCCTCTCTTCGGCGGAATCCAGCACCTGCTGCACGAGCCGGTCGGTATCCTGTTCCCAGTCGATGCCTGCTTCATCCGTTACCGGAATCAGGAAATACAGAACACTCTCGCCTGCCGGAGTTGCATCTTCATCCAGTGCCACCGGATTGAATACATAAAAGGAAGGATCCCGCGGCAGCTGACGATTACGGAAGGTCTCGCGCAAACTCGCATCCAGACCATTCGGCAGGAAAAATTGATGGGTCAGCATATCCGGCCATTGTCGCCTGGTACCCGCATAGATCAGTACACATCCGGTAGATGGCTGATAGGGCGTACGGCGCGGCTTGATCGGCGGCTCGCTGCCAGATAACAGGGAATGAATATAGGGAAAGTCCCCATTATACAATACAGCATCAAATGCCTGCTTTTCTCCATCTGCCCGGACACCGAGACAGACACCATGTCGCACCTCGATCTCCTCCACCGGACAATTCAGATGGACGGTAACACCGCGCTCCGCCAGCTCTTCTCCGAGAATCTGCGGCAGCATGCCATATCCTCCCTTGAGCATCCAGACACCAAAAGCATGCTCCGCATAAGGCAGCATCGTATACAGTCCCGGCGTCTTTTCGGGAATGCCGCCGATATACAGGCTCTGCAGCGAATAGGCTTCACGCAGCTGTACATGGCGGAAATACATGCCTGCCGCGCTGCTCAGATTGCGATAGGCGCGCAGACTGCGCATCAACGACAGATTGCTTCCGCTAAAAAACTGCGTCCAGGCCGGAAAGTCACGCTCCAGAAAAGAAGTCTGCCCCCGTGGAAACAACGGACTCATCTCACGGATAAACCGCTGGAAATTCCGTCCTTCTTCGGGAAATACACGTTCCACTTCCTCTGCCTGATGCTCCGGATCACGATGCTTGGTCAGCACTTTGCCATCCGGATAATGAATACGGTACAGCGGATCACATTCGATCAGCGGCAGGCGATCACGACTGACTCCCGCTTCCTCCAGAATGCTGTACAGCATCTCCGGCAGCAGCACAATCGTCGGTCCCTGATCAATCCGCTGCTCGCCCTCTTCTTCAAAGGCGATTCGTCCGCCCAGCCGGTCGCTCTGTTCGAATACCGTTACATCGACGTCCCGGCGGCTTAATAACAGGGCTGCCGTCAATCCGCCGATGCCCCCGCCGACGATGGCGATCTTTTTCCTACGGCTCATGATGGCTCCGCCCCGGCCAGAACCGATCCGGCGTCCATTTTGGAAGAATGGGCTACCCCGTCCTGCTTGAAAATAAGCGATGTACTGATCCGCGCCGATTCAAAGATCGTCGGCAGTCCGCTGCCCGGATGCGTTCCTCCACCAACCAGCCATACGCCATCCACTTCCTCGAATTGATTATGTGGACGAAAAGCCATCATTTGTCCCAGATTGTGGGTCAGGTTAAAGGTCGCTCCCTGATACACATCCAGCTGCTGCTCCCAGTCCAGCGGGGTAAAGAAGCTCATCGTCTCGATCCGGTCACGCAGTCCCTGCAGCTGCGGAATCTGCTCTGCCCGATCCAGCATCTGCTCCTTCACCTGCTCGCGCTTGGCTTCCCAGTCGGTCTCGCCTGTCAGATTCGGCGTCGGCATCAGAATATACAGCGCCGATTTGCCTGCCGGAGCCAGCGTTGAATCCAGCACCGAAGGGTTGTGCACATAGATCGACGGGTCCTCGGATAACGTCTTGAACTTGGTGATTTCATCTACATTTTTGTGATAATCGGCAGAGAAGTGAACCGAGTGATGCTCCAGATCGACAGCACCGTCAATCCCCAAATAGAGCATCGCGGCCGAACAGGAATATTTCTTCTGTGCCAGCTGATCCGGCGCATACTTGCGCAGCACACCGGGTTCGAACAGCTGGTTCATTGCCGAAGCAAAATCGGCATTGATTACTACATGGTCGGCATGGATCTGTTCGCCGTTGTCCAAGATCACGCCGGTTGCCTTGCGGCCCTGCGTGATGACACGCTGTACCCCTCTGGAAGTATGTACGCGTCCGCCGTGCTCGGAGATCACCTGTGCCATCGCTTCAAACACGGAATTCAGCCCGCCTTTGGGATGAAAAAGACCATAGCGATGTTCCAGGTAGGACAGTATCGTAAATGTACCCGGACATTCCCAGGCGGACATACCAAGATATTTGGACTGAAACGTAAAAGCCTGCTTGAGGCGCTCATCCTTGAAATAACGGGACAGCCGTCCATAGACGGTATCATTCAGATGCAGCTTGGGCAGCGCACGAAGAACATCAGCGCGCATATAATCGGCCAGACTGGAGAATGGACGGCGCAGCAAAGGCATCACCTTGTCCAGCTTCACATCTTCCTCTTCCAGATAGCGATAGTATCCCTGCTCATCGCCAGGGAACAGGCGGGCGATCTGTGCTGCCGTATCCTCGCGATCCCGGGAAGGCTTGAATACCATATCCCCAAAATGCAGGCTGTACAGCGGTGTCAGCTCCTGCATGTCTACATAATTATCCAGCGAACGGCCGGACATCTCAAATAACTCCTCGATCAGGTGAGGCATCATCAGGAATGTGGCTCCGCGGTCAAACCGGTATTCACCCAGATGCAAACGGGAAGATCGGCCGCCTACCACCGGCTGCTTCTCATACACGTCCACCTCGTACCCGTGACTCGCAAGGATCATGCCTGCAGCCAATCCTCCGGGTCCTGCCCCAACAATAACTGCTTTGCGGGTAGACTGAATTGCTTTCATTACATTCCCCTTTTTCCTCTGTGATAGCGTTATTCTGGTATTACATGTAACTATGATGGATACCCATGAACTATATATAAACGCGCGATACCCCGTTTGCAACTGTATGTCACAGATTTTACAAAATTAAATTTTAATCTTCTTAAAAATCCATTAATTTACATGTTGACGTTTTGCGTCAAAAACCGACTTTTGTTGTTATATGGATACATATGTGACATGATCTGTTGTCCATCCTGAAAGGAGCTTCACTGCTAATGAAAGCATTTTCCAAAAATACACCACCTATTCATGCTTCGGGTCCCGGTAAACGCAAGTCCAGCTGGCAGGCCATTTCCCTGCGTTCCCTGCTTGGTTTGCTAATTATCTGGCTTATCGCCGTTATGATCTATCAGACCCATAAACCACTGCCTGCGGGAGTATCCTATGAAGGCCCGCTCTATAATGTGGACCATGTGAATTTTTATTACGATCTGACCTATGCCGCTCCGGGAACCGAGAACAGCTTTACCCAGAAAAGGCAAATCTACGATCGTATCGTCAAAATGATCGGTGAAGCCAAAGACTACATCGTCATCGATATGTTCCTGTTCAACAATTACGTACATAAAGGGCAAAAATACCCGCAGCTGAGCGAGCAGCTCACCAACAAACTGATTCAGCGCAAGCAGCAGGTGCCGGATCTGCAAATTGTCTTCATCACCGATGAGGTCAATACCGATTACAATTCCAATCCCAATCCGCTGCTGGAGAAAATGAAGCAAAACGGCATTGATGTCATTATGACGGATGTGGACCCGCTGCGCGATTCGACGCCGGTCTATTCGGCGGTATGGCGTACCTTTTTCCAGTGGTTCGGCCAGGAAGGCAATGGACATATTCCCAACGGCATGGCTACATCCGGTCCCAATGTGACCTTCCGCTCCTATCTGAAGCTGATGAATGTCAAAGCCAACCATCGCAAAGCAGTCATCACCGAGAACAGCGCACTCGTCTCTACCGGCAATATTCATGATGCCAGCGCGTATCATTCCAATATCGCCTTTGAGGTGCAGGGACCGATCACGGCCGATCTGCTGCGGGCGGAGCAGGCGGTGATCGATCTGTCCGGCAGCAAGGTACAGCTGCCGGAATATGAAGAGACCACCCAGCCAAGCAGCAGCTCTGGTGCATTGGCGGGCCCTGCAGCCTCCACACCGGCTACGACCGGCAAAGGAGATATCCAGCTCCGCTATATTACCGAAGGCAAAGTATACGATCGCCTGCTGGAAGGCATACAGAGTACCCGCGAAGGAGATACCCTGTGGATGGGCATGTTTTACCTTGCCGACAAGCAGGTGACTTCCGAACTGATCAATGCCTCACAGCGGGGTGTGAAAATCCAGCTTATTCTGGACCCGAACCAAAATGCCTTTGGTCAGGACAAAATCGGCATCCCAAACCGTCCGGTTGCTGCCGAATTAAGCAGCGAGACCGACGGCAAAATCGGCATTCGCTGGTATAACACGACCGAAGAGCAGTATCATACCAAGCTGATGTATATCGATCGGGGATCAGGCAATGATCTGATTATCGGCGGCTCGTCCAACTTTACCCCGCGTAATCTGAAAGATTACAATCTGGAAAATGATCTGTGGATCTCCGCTCCCGGGGACAATGCACTGATGAAGGAAGTAAATGATTACTTCACCATGCTATGGACCAACAATGGAGAGCAGTATACCCTGCCGCTGAGTGCTTACCAGGAAGACAGCACCTGGATCAAGGATATCGCCTACCGACTGCAGCTGATCCTCGGCTTTACCACGTTCTGAATCGTTATCCATCTGTAGGGGCTGTACAGGTAATCTGTCCTCGCTAGTCGGCTCTTCATATATTATTGGCAAAAACGTCTGTCCTTCCGGGGAGCAGGCGTTTTTGTCGTATAGGCATTTACCGGAGAATACCGGTTTGACATATTAAAAATGATGTGAAATAATCACCTTAACTAACGACCGTTAGGTAGGTGAAACTATGAGTGTAAAGTTACAACTGCTCCATATTGGATTGTCCCATTTTGCGAAGGATGGTTATGAAGGAGCTTCGCTCTCCAGACTGGCTGCAGAAGCAGGAATCAAGAAACCGTCGATCTACGCCCATTTTAAAAGCAAGGAAGATCTTTTCCTCAAGGTGCTGAGCCGGGCGGCACGGGCATTGAAGCATCAGATTATCCGTTATATGATTGCCCACCGGGAACAGCCGTCGGAGCAAAAGCTGCGCGGACTGCTCACCTATTTGCAGGAGTTATATACCAGTGATGATACGATCAAATTCGTGATCCGCATGTCATTTTTTCCGCCTGCAGCGCTTCGGGAAGAGGTCATTCCGCTAATTTACAATCTGCTGGACGGACTGGAATCCCGTCTGACCCGGCTGCTGCGCCAGAGCATGGATCAGGGCGAGCTCTCCCTCTGCCTATCTGCGGAGGCAGCTTCCCAGGCATACATGACCTGCGCCGACGGTATCCTGATCGAGATGCTGTACGGACAGTCCCATCGCTCGGTACAGCGGCTGAATACCATATGGCCGGTATACTGGCGTGGGATTCAGGCCGTTCATCAATAACGGGAAAATCAAAACTAAAGACACACAGGATGTGCATTACAAAGGGGATGAACAAACATCATGAATCGCAACTGGTTATATGTATTTATCGGTGGACTGCTTGAAGTCGTCTGGGTATCCGGCCTCAAACATGCCGGAACCGTCAGCGAATGGATACTGACAGCGGCAGGGATTACCCTGAGTTTTTATCTGATTATCAAAGCTTCCAATCGGCTGCCGGTTGGTACGGTCTATGCAGTGTTTACCGGGATTGGTACCGGTGGAACCGTAGCAGCGGAGATGCTGATCTTCGGGGAACCGTTCCAGTGGACCAAACTGCTGCTTATTCTGCTGCTGATGGCTGGCGTGATTGGATTGAAGCTTGTCACGGATAATGAAAGCAAAGTTGCAGAAAAGGCAGGTGAGGTCTGATGTACTGGTTAGCTCTTGTTATTGCAGGAGGATTTGAAGTGGTCGGTGTCATCAGGATGAACCGGCTTGTACGTCATAAATCCGTGTTAAACGTTATGCTGCTCATACTGGCTTTTGCAGGCAGTTTCTCCTGTCTCACCTATGCGATGAATGGTATTGCCATGGGCACCGCTTATGCGGTCTGGACAGGTATCGGTACGGTCGGGGGCGCAATTGTCGGCATGCTTATGTATAATGAAGCCAAAAGCGGCTGGCGCATCCTGTTTATCGCGATGATCATTGCTTCGGCCGTTGGGCTGAAACTGATCTCCTGAGCAGACCATGCAGACCATCCGTAACTCTCATTCAGAGGCGGTGGCTTCATGATTACGACAGTAACACTGAATGCGGCACTGGATATTATTTACCAGATTCCTTCCTTACAAATCAATCACGTTCACCGAACGGCCGGACTGACGCTGCCCGGCGGCAAAGGCGTCAATGCCGCCCGGGTCATCCGTCAGCTCGGAGAACCCGTAGCTGCCGCCGGATTCACGGCAGGCTATAACGGACAGAAAATGCAGCATCTGCTCGCTGCCGAACAGGTCGACTGCCAGTTCACCGAGGCCGATGGCGAGACCCGGCTGGCGATTACGATTCTGGAGCAGCAGGAACAGACACAGACCGAGCTTATCGAGCCGGGTCCGCTGGTCACGTCCGCACAGCTGGAGCAGCTGACCCGGCAGCTGGAGACACTGGCTCACAAGTCCGACTGGGTACTGTTCTCCGGCAGTCTGCCGCAGGGATGCCCGGACGATCTGTACGCCCGGCTGATCGGCATCGTACGCGACTGCGGTGCCCGGACAGCGCTCGATAGCAGCGGAGCAGCCCTGCATCATGGTATCAAAGCGGCACCGGATCTGGTCAAGCCCAATGCCCAGGAAGCCTGCGATTGGGCTGGCATAACGACAGGCGGTCTGCCGCCTTCAGCAGAGCAGCTGCGGCAGGCTCTGACCGCCATGCTGGATCATGGTGCCGCGATGGCTGCCATTTCGCTTGGCGCTGATGGCGCGATAGCCGCCGAGCGGGCGACAGGCCGCTTTTACCGGGTCCGGGTGCCTGAGCTGCAGATCACGAGTGCACTCGGCAGCGGCGACGCGATGGCCGCCGGTATGGTAACGGCAGCCAGTCGGGGCGGAGCATTAACCGATATGCTGCGCCTTGGTTCCGCCTGCGGCAGTGCCTGTGCGCTTCAGCCTGCAGCCGGTCTGATTGATCTGGACGATGTACAGCGCATCAGTACGAGTATACAAATAACCCCTGAGTCCTAGGCTCAGGGGTTATTTGTATGTGTGGCAAATCGTACATCCATAAAAAGTTCACCTGTATCATCATCCCGAATCACAAAGTTAATCTCATGAGGAACCAGTTCCCGCAGTGCATACTGCCGGGCCCAGTCCAGTGACGGAAATTCCCTGACCTGCTCGACTGACGTGACGACAATTTTGGACTTCAAACATCGGTACGTAGGCAAGGCGGTATTCCCCCTTTAATGATCATTGGACAGGAGAGACAGGTTTGACGCCTGTTTTGACCTATTTGGTAGACAAAATTATTCTTTTAACAGAGAATAGATGATCGATATGGTGGTCTATTCGGATTATCGTAACAAATGCTGCTCGGCTGCGTACACACGCAGGTTATACAGATCTTCGATCAGATAGGCGGATGCGGTCTCCGCCCACATCTGATACAGGTCATGCTCGGCTGCCTCATTCAGCTCCCGGCAGAAAGACGGCACCCATGGCAGCAGGTAATGTTCCAGAAAATCCGTCTGTGCCTGGATCATCGCATTCTGCTCCAGCACATTGCCTTCGCTCTCGGCCATACGCTCAGCCAGCAGTGACATGAATTCCAATTCGATCCCGATATGATCATCGGTCTCCTGATCCATCTTTTTAAAAGCAATACCTGCTCGCGCATAGATCGAATTCAGTGTAGCCTCATAACTCCAGCGCTCCTGGGCACCAGGCAGATATTCCGCAGCACGCGGACGATGCGGCAGCCGCTGCTCCAGGAAAAGCTGGTCGTACTGGACACATTCGTTATACGCATACTGAATAATATTGGTCAGCGGTATATTCTCCAGCATATGGATCAGCGGGTTGGTCTGTCCGGACAGAATCCGGATGCGTCCGGCTTCCTTGCGCCATTCAATCAGCTTGGACAGCGTAGGACGCCGCTGCAGCATTTCACTCAGCAAACGATAGGTCATGACCCGGCTGTACAACCAATCTGTCTTCATGCATGTTTCCATCTTTACTGTCATGAGAATACACCCCTTGTGATATTATTCACTTATCATATGTCAGCGCTTGCAACTTAGCGACCAAGTAGGGAAACGAACAATTTGGCAGCGCAGTCTGTCAACCAAAACCATCTGTTGGACAACGTATTTCCTACCTGTATTGTACCTGAATTGGGCAGAAATAGGGGGCAAATAGCCCTAAGTTCATAAAATAGCCATGTTTGGCGGCGGCTCTGCCCCTTTTGTCTATGCCAAGTATCATATTCACTGCAAAAATCTGCTGCTATCCGCCTGTTGAAGCGCCTGCTTGTATGCTTCGGGGTCGTTCATATTGTGCAGACACCAGGAGGACAGGTCACCTTTTGCCTGTTGGCTGTGCTGCTCCAGTAGCTGTTCTAGTGAAAGTTCTATCGTACGATGCTGATTCAGCCAATCCATTACCCTCAGCTGCCCCTTTTGCAGAGCTGTCTCCAGCGAAGGACGTACACTGTGATGATATACGGCATACAGCGGATGCCGGCGTCCCTGATAGGTCGGCAGCACAGCCTGTACCGGCAGTCCGTCTGCTGCAGATTGTGCCTTCTGCAGCAGCAGTTCCAAGAGCCGTGTACTGGCAAAAGGCAGATCACAGGCGCTGAGCACATACCACTGTGCATCCAGTGCATTCATCCCTGCATACAGTCCCGACAAAGGTCCCTGCCCGGGAAACCGATCTGGGGCTGTTGGCAGCTGCAAAAAGTCATAACTGCGGTCCTCGGCGGCAGCCAGACACAGCTGGGGTACACAGCTCCCCAATGCTGCTGCGACCCGTTCAATCACGCTGCGCTCCCCGATCTTGAGCAGCGCCTTATCTGTCCCCATCCGCCGGGACTGTCCACCGGCCAGAATAATGCCAGCTGTATCCTTATACATGGTGTTCCCTCCTGCTCATGCTCACTCTCTCCTGTCTGTTCACTTCTCTTCCTGTTCAACAGTATACTGCATCCTGATCAGGATCGAACCTCTGCTGCGTAATCCGGCAAGGAATTCACAGATTATTGCGAAAAGGTGACAGCGGAGTAATTACGAATCCACCGTTAGATGAATTTCGTCCAAAATGGTTTGTATCCCCTTTCAACAAATGATACAGTGAACTAAAAGTTCTCGGAAAGGGTTGGCCCGTCATGCGTTCACCTTCGTCTCAGCCTGCACTCCTCTCCCTTCGTTGGTATACTTTTTTCATATATGGAACGATGGTTATTTTTACAAGTTTCTTTCAGCTGTATCTGCAGGATATCGGGATGAGCCAGAGCCAGATTGGTGCGCTGATGGCGATCGGTCCTTTTATCTCGCTCTTTGCCAATCCGTTCTGGGGCTATTACAGCGACCGACTGCAAAATACACGCTTGATTCTGCTGATCATGATGACCGGTACCCTGCTGCTCGTGCAGATGGTATTCCAGGTACATAATTACACGCTTATTTATATAGTAATGGCCTGCTTTTTCTTTTTCCAGACACCGATGTTTGCTCAGACCAGTACGCTGATTCTGAACTATATCGATGGGACGCCGTACAAGTTCGGCGGATTCCGGCTGTACGGATCGATAGGCTGGGCACTGACTGCGGTCGCGGCTGGTCCGGTGATCGACTATCTGGGCGTCTCCAGGATTGGGATCGTCTTTACCGTACTGCTGCTGGTGGCGATTGGATTGATGCTGGTCATGCCTGCACAGACCCGCTCGCCGGGCGGAGCCGCTGCACTCAGCTGGCGGGCACTGCGCCAGTTCAGCGGTAATGGATACTTTGTCGGCTTTATCGTGCTCGGGGTACTTGTGTCCATTCCGAATATGATGAACAGTACCTTTCTCTCGCTGTATGTGATTGAACTGGGCGGCAGCAAAAGCATGGTCGGCTGGGCGGTATTTGCTTCATCGATTTTTGAAGCGGCATTGTTCCTGCTGTTTGACCGGTTCCTGAAGCGCCGGATTTCCTTTATGCTGGGCTGGCTGGCGATTGTGAGCATCCTGTTCACC
Organism: Paenibacillus wulumuqiensis; assembly: GCF_000971965.1. Classification (GTDB taxonomy): domain Bacteria; phylum Bacillota; class Bacilli; order Paenibacillales; family Paenibacillaceae; genus Saccharibacillus; species Saccharibacillus wulumuqiensis. Next base: position 608,387 of record NZ_KQ040792.1, on the reverse strand, counting down.
CTCCGCTGGCTATTGATGGCGGAGGCGGTCAGCCCGCTGCAGGTCGTATTTATCCAGCTGCTGCATGCAGTGACATTTGGCGGTTATTTCTATGTCGGCACCCAGCTGACCATGATGTTCGTACCTAATCAGTTCCGCAGCTCCGGTCAGGCGATCTACACGATGACCTGGAGCGGTCTGGCCGGAGTCATCGCCGGCTTCCTCGGCGGCTGGCTGTTCCAGAACTTCGGTTCGGAGCATATGTATCTGGTCGGCATGCTGCTGTCCTTTGCCGGAGCGGTCGGATTTATCCTGATGTGGCTCAATGTGCGGCGGACAGGCTATCAGCTGCCGGATGAAGAATAAACCACTTGGATGATCGGCAGCCGAATATCTGCTTGTATCGAAAACAATTATGGTTCGCGAAGCTTCGCAGGCTCACACATTCTGCAGGATACACGGAATATCCAGATCCGGCAGAATCACATGGCTGTCCATCGAATAGCTATTGCGAATACCGGGAATACGACAAAAAGCCGGAACTGTCTGCACAGTTCCGGCTTTTTTAATGGCTTATTATTTATATTCATACTTTATGCTTTATACCGCTTGATGCGGTCGCAGAAGTTTAATTAGACTTTTGGCATTTTGAATGAGCTCTTCATCGATACGACCAGGTTGAATACCGGATCGCCAGGCATGGTGTATTTCGGATCGGCGCTGAAATAGCCATGGCGGAAAAATTGGTAGCGGTCGTAGGCTACGGAATTTTTGAGTCCCGGCTCCACGAATCCGTGCACCACTTCCAGCGAGTTCGGATTGATGGAATCCAGGAATGTTTTCTCTGGAATCTCATCATTGCCGCCGCTTGTCTCTTCCACGAGCTCTTCTTCTTCCGCTTTGATCAGCGGCTCATACAGACGGAACTCGGCAGGTACAGCCTGCGTCGCTTCCACCCAGTGGATCGTTCCTTTGACTTTGCGTCCGGTAAAGCCGGTACCGCTCTTGGTCTCCGGATCGTAGGTGCAGTGAATCTCCACCACATTGCCGTCTTCGTCCTTGATAAAGTCGTTGCATTTGATAAAGTACGCGTGCTTCAGGCGCACTTCATTGCCAGGGAACAGACGATGATACTTGCTCGGCGGTTCTTCCATAAAGTCATCCTGCTCGATATAGATCTCGCGGGAAAATGGAATCTGGCGAATACCCATCTCTTCGTTCTCCGGGTTATTCTCCGCATCCAGCATCTCTACCTGTCCTGCCGGATAGTTGGTGATGACTACTTTGAGCGGACGCAGTACGCCCATCGTGCGCGGTACACGCAGCTTGAGATCTTCACGGACAAAGTGGTCCAGCATTTGCAGATCTACAATTCCCTGACTTTTGGAAATGCCTGTCTCGTACACAAACGAGCGCAGCGCTTCCGGTGTAAAGCCGCGGCGTCTCATTCCCGAGATCGTCGGCATACGCGGATCATCCCAGCCATCGACGATGTTCTCGTCCACGAGCAGCTTGAGCTTGCGCTTGCTGGTCAGCGTCTGGGCGAGATTCAGGCGGCCATATTCATACTGATGCGGCTCGGCATCCACGTCACACTCGCGGATCACCCAGTCATAGAATGGACGCTGATCTTCGAATTCCACCGTACAGAGGGAATGCGTAATATTCTCGTAGGCATCTTCCAGCGGATGGGCAAATGTATACATGGGATAGATGCACCATTTGTTACCGGTATTGTGATGCTCCAGATGAGCGATACGGTAGATCACCGGATCACGCATATTGATGTTCGGCGAAGTCATGTCGATCTTGGCACGCAGTACCTTTTCCCCGTTGGCGAACTTGCCGTCACGCATCTGGCGGAACAGGTCCAGGTTCTCCTCGACCGTACGATTGCGGTAAGGGCTGTCCTGTCCGGGTTCGGTCAATGTTCCACGTGTCTCACGGATCTGGTCTGCAGACTGGTCATCCACATAGGCCAGACCTTTGTTGATCAGCAGCTCTGCCTTTTCATACATAAAGTCAAAATAGTCGGAAGCAAAATACTTGCCTTCCCATTCATAGCCGAGCCATTTGACATCGGCTTCGATGGAACGTACATACTCTTCGTCTTCCTTGGCAGGGTTCGTATCGTCAAAGCGCAGATGCGTTCTGCCGCCAAACTCGTCTGCCAGTGCAAAATTGACCCAGATGGCCTTGGCATGTCCAATATGAAGATAACCGTTCGGTTCCGGCGGGAAGCGGGTTACCACTTTGTTGACCTTGCCGGACTTCAGGTCTTCGGTAATAATGGTCTTGATAAAATTAGAAGGAGTCAAATTCTCGTTCTCCACGCCTATCAACCTTTCGTCGTTCAGTTTCTGTTACGAATAATTTCTATTATAACGGTTCTGAAAACTTAGGCAAGGATAGCGCCTTCATGAAGCGACTCCAGTCCTGCCTGCAAACGCTATAATTGCGGCTAAATGGCTTTGACGGAAGGCAGTGAATACGGTAGCATATAAGTTAAATCGTCTGCAAGGAGGATCGCTTATGCAACCTTTACAATTACCACGGGACACCCGCGAGCTTCTGATCGCCGATATCCGTCAGTTTTTTGAAATGGAACGGGGAGAAAGCATCGGTGAACTCGCTGCGGATACGGTACTGGATTTCTTTTTGAAATCGGTCGGTCCCCACGTGTATAATCAGGCTTTGTCGGACTGCCGCACCCTCGTGAATGAGCGTATGGCCGGTCTGGAAGAAGATATCTACGCCCTTGAACAGCGTTCACCGCTGCGGCCGCGATAAGATGCCCATATCATCGTTATTTTATTCAGGAAAGAGAGGAATTCCCCGCATGTTTACATATATATTGGATGACGATACAGAGCTTCGGCCGCTGGAGCCTGCCCATGCCCGTCATATTTACCAGCTGATCGACCAGTCGCGCTCGTATCTGCGCCAGTGGCTCTCCTGGGTGGATGCCACCACTTCCGTGCAGGCAAGCGAAGACTATGTTCGTGCCGCGCTGACACAGTCGATGGAAAATGGCGGCTTCACCGCCGGCATCTGGTACAAGGATCAACTCGCCGGCATTATCGGCTTCCATGAGATCAACTGGAATCATCGTACGGTCGGTATTGGCTACTGGCTCGGCGAAAATTACCAGGGACACGGACTGGTCACCTCGGCGCTGCGCGTCATGGTCGATTACGCGCTGCTGGAGCTGAACCTGCACCGGGTCGAAGTCCGCTGTGCCACCGCCAACAAGCGCAGCCGTGCCGTTCCGGAACGTCTGGGCTTTATTCTGGAAGGCATCATCCGCGAGACCGAGCTGCTGCCATCCGGCTATGTGGATCATGCCATCTACGGCATGCTGCAGCAGGAATGGAAGCTCAAACGCTAACCGGATACAGGACGAGTACAAGACGCTATTCGCTATATTCAAATAGACCGGGCATCTGCTCCGGTCTATTTTTTATGATTGCTTAATAGAAATAATTCTGTTCAAAATAAATGCATCATATGAGAATATCCTCACGGAATGGATATCTTCATATGATGCATTTATCCCATAACTGCTCTAAAGATAAACCGCCTTGTTTCTGCTGCCCTTTGCTTGTACCGATTTACTGTTACATCCATAGATCTTGCCTCTGTACCAACATCCCTGTTTATTTATTCGTATATACCTTGCTGAGCAGACGGCGAACCCTTGCTTCCAGCTCGACCATACTGAACGGCTTGGTCATATAATCATCGGCCCCCGCACGAATCGCTTCGGCAATCCCCTGTTCATTATCGATACTCGTCAGCATCAGTACCGTATAGATCGCAGAAGCACTGGATCGCTCACGAACGCGTGCCAGCACTTCCATCCCGTTCATACGAGGCATCATCCGGTCCAGAATGAGCAAATACCGCCCTGGCTCCTGATTCCATGAATCTTCCATAAAAGCCAGTCCGTCCTCATAGGCGCGCAGCTCTATCGGCTGATTTCCGCCAATATCACGCAGCTGCCGTTCCAGTATGCTGCGAATCAGCGGATCGTCGTCCACAATTGCCAGTCGAAGCGGCAGTATACTGCTGCCCGGCAGGACAGCAGGCACAGATGCTGCCATACCGCTGCTGCCCTGTTCATACTGCTCGGCTGCTGTCAGCATACGATTCACCTGACTCAACGCTTCGCTGACCAGTCCCGGATGAGTCGGGTCTCCCTGTACCGGCAGAATCGCATACTGTACCGCCAGTTGTACTTCCTCCAGCATACCGGCAATATCTCCGGTGTGCAGCAGATTATCCATAAAGGCAAAGCTCTGCTCTCTCGTAAATTCCGGCTGCAGCAGATAGAAGTGTCCGGATCGTTCATGCACCCATATATCCTCTACACGCAGCTGCATACGGATATAATCCGAGAATTGGCGCAGCTGCCGGTCTCCGGCTTCATAGCCCCAGCGTTCATTGTATCCGCGCATTCCCTGCAGATGCACAGCAATCAGGTTGGCTCCGCCCCGCTGTCCGGCGAACCGGGGCAGCTGCTGATCGAGAATATTCATCGTAAAGGCTCCCGTATTTTCATCCAGCATCAGCAGTCGGTTCAACCTCCTTTTGCGGGCGACCAGCTTGCGGACGCGCAGTGAGAATTCATCCATCTCCAGCGGCTTGGCCATAAACTCATCCGCCCCTGCCTCATATCCGCGCATACGCGTATCCTTGTCACTGCGTGCGCTGATGATGATTACCGGGATCAGATGCAGGTCGCAGAGCGCCTGAATTTGTGACAAAAAGTGGAACCCATTCGAGTCTGGCAGCACCAAATTCAGCACCAGACAGTCCGGCTGCATATCATAGAACCATTTCAGCGCTTTGTCCGGATAAGGAGTAGCCAGTACCATCAGTCCCTGCGTTTCCAATTCATCCTTGAGCAGGGTCAGGAGTCCAATATCGTCATCCAGCACCAGCACGGTACCTGTAGCTGATATATTGCGCTGCGGACTGGCTTCGTCATCCGCCTCTTCAGGAAGATTGGCCATAGTCAGTTCCAGTTCTGTCGTACGGGACAGTTCAATCAGCGGTTCCAGCATTCGGAACAGCTGATTGCTGGTAAACGTCCGTTCTCCTTCTTCATCAAATGCCATCAACAGACGAATAGCTTCCGCATACCATCCGGGCAGACCGATCGTTCCTGCTGTTCCTTTGATCGAGTGAATCATCCGGTAGACTTCGCTTTCCGGTGTCTCGGCCTCCGATGCCAGCATTTTCTGAAGCTGTTCCTGGATCTGCCTTTTGAACAACAGCTGATATTTACGCATACGCTCCATATCGTATCCTCCATTTCGTTTCTTCCTGATCGGCCATGACGATAACTTGGGTTCCTACGGATACTTCGGTGAAGGGCGGGATGAAGAGACTACCCATTTACTTTTATGATCATTCAGTACCTGTTATTTAGTAAATTTTGGTATGTCGCTTGTTAAGTATTACTTAAATGGTTCCCCTGTCCTTTGAAACATGATCTGCGTCCGGAACAGGATTTATTTGTAAATTATCAGCTGATTGGTGTACAGGCGGAGATATGTTTACATTTCGCTGCAGATGTTTTAGCTATTCTTTACATGCTTTTAAGTTTCCTTTAAGCCGGAGAGGGTAAGATGAGAAGGTAAGATTAGCAAGACAGCATGAAAAAAAGTGAGGTATCCATATGAAAAGCACGAACACCTATCGCCGAATCCGTAAAGGGAAAGCGATGATCAGCACGCTGCTGCTCGGTATCGCCATCAGCAGTCTGTTACTCGGGGAGCAAGCCAACGCGCAGTCAATTGCCACATCGTCCACTTCTTCCGTCACCCGTGAACAGCAGGACCCTTTCCTCGGTGCGCTTGGCGCTGCTTCAGATGAGGATGTCTATGATGATCTGTATGAAGGCCATACACTGGCTGAGACTGCCCGCCGTAACAACAAAAACCCACAGGCCATTATTGACCTGCAGGTGGCACAAATGAACGAAATGCTTACACAGCGGCTGATTGACGGAACTCTTTCACCGGATACATACCGGGCACAAAAAGAGGAACTGACCGATATCATCACCCAGAGTGTCTATGGCCAGCATCCCTATAACCAGTAAGTCATAAAGATGTCATCCACATATTGTCCATTAATATAAAATTGTTCCTGAAGCCGTCCATTTTCGACGAATCCGTATTTGTCGTAAAAATGGACGGCTTCTGTATTGGTCGACAGTACCCGCAGCGTGAGCTTGCGGATATCGCGCGCGCGTGCATGAGCGCACAATGCATCCATCAGCTGTTTGCCGATATTTTGCCCCTGATGATGCGGATGCACGGCAATATGAATATCGTAGACATGACTGCTGATCTCCAGTGGATGTGGATGGCGGAAGCCGATATAACCGCACAGCCGATCCGACTGGACCGCCAGCAGCTGACTGCCAGGCGGCGAGGATTGCAGATACTGTCTGCGGGACGAGCAGCAGAGAATCGAGGGCGTATTCCGTTCATTCCAGACGAGTTGGTCGAGCGTCATCAGCTCTCTGGCATCTTTCATGGTGGACAGACGGATCGTCAATGGAACAGCAGATTGCATATTTATCCGACACACCCCTTTTCCCCAAAAAAAGTTATGCTGCGAACAGCGGTAATTCTGCTCTCATTATAGCATTCGATCCGGCTGGAAGATCCAGTGATATACCTGGATCACACTGCTTGCTGCCTGGTTGTTTTTCATTTGAATAAATCAGGCATGATCTCGCGGACGCAGGATGACGCCGCGCTGGGCAATGCTGTGCACGACATAGAATCCAAGCGACAGTACACCGGCAGCCACGGCGACCCAGCTGACCGGAATAATTCCGCCCTGGTCATAGAATATTCCCATCACATAAGGTCCGATGACCCGGCCGACGGCTCCAATCCCTCCAGCGACCCCAAGATAGAATGGCGCATACGCCCCGGTCCGCTCCGATACAAAGGAAGGAATTGCCGGTGACATCAGCATCTCGCCAAAGGTCGTCAGGATCATCGCGGCGATAAAAGCCGGATAATTGTGGAATCCCAGAATCACGATATAGCCGAGCAGGTAAAAGACCGCACTCGCCGTCAGCTGTGCCTGTGCTGTCTGGGCGACGAGCCGGCGTACCAGATTCACAAACGGCTGTCCGACAAAGATCAGCATCCCGTTCAGTGTCCACAGCAGGCTGTAATAGCTGATCAGCATGCCCGAACTAACGATAAAGGGAGACACCCCGGTATTCCAGATCGAGTTGCCGAGCCAGAGGAACAGCGTGGCGACACCCATGAACAAGTATACTCGCACCTGACCGAGCAGCCAGATGGTGCTTTCGCCTTTTTCCATTTTGGGGCGTCCCGGATTGTTCTCATCAATAGGAGCACCGGCCTCGGTCCCCTCGCCAATCCGTTTCAGATATACATAGAAGAACCCGGCAAACAGCACACAGCTGATCCCGTTCAGCACAAATGACAGATAAAATGAAATATCCGCCAGTATTCCGCAGAGTGCTGTTCCGAGCGCCACACCGATATTGTTGGCGACATAGACAATATTGAACAGCTCGCCCCGCCGGTCGGCAAACCGGAAGCCGATAAACGCCTGGATCGCCGGCAGCGACATCGAGTTAAACAAACCGATCAATACCATCGTGCCCATAAATAAATGCCAGTTATCGCTGACGATCGGCAGCATAAACAGCAGCAGCCCGTTCATGAGCAGCGAACCGACGATCAATTTCTTCACACCCAGGCGGTGGTACAGCGTTCCGCCAAGCAGTTGTCCGACAATCCCTCCAAGCGATTGCAGCAGCACAACGAAGCCGGCATCCCGCATCGGACGGTCCAGCTCCTGATACACAAACAAAGTTACCAGCGGCCACATCAGTGACCCGCCTGCGGCATTGATCAGACTCGCAAACAGGAACACCTGTATTTCCCGCGGGTAGGTTTTAAGCCAGCGCATAATTACATTTCCTTTCTTCTCCTGCTCTGCTAATCAGTCCAACTCAAAAGACCATTCCAGAAAAGCATTAAAATCCGGCCACTGCGGCTGCAGCGTACCCTCTATAAAACGATACCAATCCTCTTCCAGTCCCAGGCCGAGAACCTGCCCGGTGCTGCGGTTATAGAAATAACCGTACTCGCCTTCAAAGCTGTCCAGCGGAATATATTCTTTCGGAAGTTTTAACGTCTGATGGATTCCCTGTATACTCATCGTATAACTGTCACTGTTCACGACAAACCAGCAGATCTGGTACATCTGCTGATGATTTCTGCCACTGAACGCAGGACCGTCTTCCGCATGCAAATAAAAAAGAGCACAATCCGAATGAAGTTCCATCCTAATCTGCTGCAGTGCATCCATATACTCCTGCGTGATATCATCAAACCACCAGCCCTGATGCTTGCAGTGATTGACTACTTTCTCCGACAACATAACGATTCTTCACCTCTTCGTGCCCCGTCGGAATATCTCATCTGCTCCGCTCTGCTACGGGCTGCGTATATTGATGTACTGCCTGCTGTGCTCCGCCCGGATCACCGGCATCTTGCAAGCCCTGTACAGCATGGACTACCGATCATCTGCTTTTGGCATTCCACCCTAGTATGCTTTACTCTGTGCCGGGTGGCAAGCCATCCCTTTGATGCTTTACCCTGCTAATAGCAACCTATTATTCAACATTAGTAAAGGAGCCATATATCATGAACCACTCTATGGAACCCAATCATATCTCTCAGCCAGCTTCTCTCTTACATACGAAACCGGAAAATCCATCCACATCACCGATATCCATTGCACCTGAAGTTCTTGAATCGCCAGAATCGGATACACCTCATGCACATTCCGTCCATCCTGAACATACAGCTACCGTTTATTCTCTTGACGGGATCTACAGCATGTACTATTCCCGGCTGCTGGCTGTCACCTACCGGATGACCGGGACTATGACCGACGCGGAAGATATCGTACAGGACCTGTTCGTCTATCTCAGCCAGCGGCAGGAGGAATTGCCTCGGATTGAGCATATGCAGGCGTATTTGATCCGTGCCGTCACAAACCGCAGTATTAATCTGCTGCAATCCGCCCGCAAAAAGCGTGAACTCTACACCGGTCCGTGGCTGCCGGAACCGTCCTTGCAGTCTGCTTCTTCCCGGCGTTCCCGTTCAGCCGGATCTGGAAGCAATCATGACAACGATCATCTCCAGTGTTCCCTGCACCCGGTGGTCGATCAGATGCCTTCTTCCTCCACTGCCGATTCCGATGCGGAACAGCTCATGCTGCGTCAGGAGGAGCTCAGTTATGCAGTGATGGTGCTGCTGGATCAGCTGTCTCCGGTGGAACGTGTTATTTTTGTCCTGCGTGAATCGCTCGGTTATGATTACTGCGAGATTGCCGGATATGTGGACAAATCCGAAGCCGCCTGCCGCAAAATACTGAGCCGGGTTCATGCCCGGCTGGAGCCGGCTGCGGTATCTTCTGCGGTCGCCAGCCAGCAGGGTGAGTCGCTTGTGCTTGCTTTTCTGGCAGCGGCACGGGAAGGTGATTTGCAGCCGCTGCTGGAACGACTGCAGGAAGATGTGCGGCTGTATACCGATGGCGGCGGCAAAGTCCGCGCCGCCCTGCGTCCGATCCTTACCCGCAGCCGTGTAACGGCATTTTTCCACGGGATCGCCAGCAAGGGTTCGCTGGACGGCCAGTGGTCGATGGTATGGATCAACGGTGAGCCCGGACTCCAGCTGCAGCGGGATGGACGTACCGTCTATGTATGTGCCTTGCAGTGGGACAGCAGCGGACAGATTCAGAATGTCTACATGGTGTCCAATCCCGACAAACTCCGGGAACCGGTCTGAATCAGATAGCTTTTCTCTTTTCATTTCATCGGGTGTCACAGATGCCATGCCTGCCCTGTCTTATATATTGAAGGCGACTTTTCCGGAAAAGAACAGCCTGCTTTATAAGAAGATCCCATTTCCCAAGGAGGCATTACCATGCAAACCCGTATGAATCATTACCAGACCCATCCTGCCGTCTACAAGCAAATGATGCAGCTCGAGACTTTTATCAAGGAACAGGGACTTGATCCCGTTCTGTATGAACTGATCAAGATCCGCGCTTCCCAGATCAACGGCTGTGCCTTTTGCCTGGATATGCATACCCGCGATCTGCGCAAAATGGGCGAGTCCGAAGAACGGATTGCCCTGCTGAGTGTATGGAGAGAGACGCCTTATTACACCGACGCCGAGAAGGCTGTACTGCACCTGACCGAGGTGGTCACGGAGGTGTCGCAGCATGGCGTGCCGCAGGACGTGTATGAGCGTGTGCTGGCGCATTTCAGTGAGAAGGAATACTTGGATCTGATCATGGCGATTAATATCATTAACAGCTGGAATCGGATCGCCATTTCGACCGGAATGTTCCCTGGATGTACGGGCTAACAGCACATTAATAAAATTTTTCAGGAATTTATTCGGTGGGTGTTTCAAGTTCTGTAGACCCGTTTAACAATAAGTAACGGCATTTGGCGAGAGTGATGTCCCCTTCATTCTCACCCTCTGTCATATCATGGACCACTCCCGGAATCCGCCATACTACGGTTTCGTTCCCCCGAACCGCATTATGGCGGATTTCATTTGTCTTGCTTCGCTGAATCCATACAAAAAGGACTCTTTCTTTAATGAAAGGTCCTTTTTGTATATATGCTCTTGCCATGTATAGTAGAAATACCTTATTTAAAATCTTTTCCATATCATGCCCTGTTATTTAGCGCTGGCTATGCTGTAGCGCCAATATACTGTTAAGCATATGAATTTTGCGGATTGGCTTGGTAATGACTGTGTCAAAAGTATCCCGAAACTCACCTTCAACCTTCTGACCGAGCGGAGCCAGCAAAAATATGGACTGCTGTTGAATCTTCAATCTGTCCTTGAGCCACTGTTCATGGTCGATCATTTCCAGATCAATCAGTGTCAGGTCATAGGCATGATGATATAACTCATCAAAGAAGCGTTCGTTCATGCTGGATGTTGTCGTAACCTGTGCTCCCCATTCGGTAAGCATATCCGAGATAATATTTACGCTTTCCACATTGCTGTCCAGCAGCAGAATACGAAGTCCCTGCAAAATATCAGTCTGGAACGGAATTGATGGCAGGTCAGTATACTGTTCAAAATGCAGGGTAAGACTGACTTCCGTACCTACACCATGCATACTTTTCACCTGAATCTCGCCGTCCATAAGTTCTACCAGATGCTTACTGATCGACAATCCCAGCCCAGTGCCTCCATAAATATTATCTTTGTCCAAATGTAGCTGGCTGTACACTTCGAAAATATGCTCCAGCTGCTCTTCAGAAATCCCTATACCTGTATCCTCAATGGCAATCTTCACTGTCAGCCTATTCTCAAACTTCGGCGGCAGCAAAAATACAGAAACTTTAATATTCCCTTTATGAGTGAACTTAATCGCATTTTGCAACAGATTCATAATAATCTGACGCACCTTGAGTGCATCCCCCATAACAAACAGAGGAATATCCGAATGCACATTCAGATGTATCCCTACTCCTTTTTCAAAAGCCCTGGGCGCCAGTGCATAGGTCAGATCTTCTACAGTATTTATTACATCAAATGGATCCTTGTTCAACTTCATCTTGCCTGCTTCCATTTTGCTCATATCAAGCAGGTTATTTACCAATGACATAAGCGAATTGCTGCTGGTTTGAAGAATGTCCACATAACTGTTCTGTTCTTCATCCAATCTGGTTCTTTGCAGTAGTTCGACCATAGATAAAATGCCGTTCATTGGTGTTCTGACCTCATGGCTGAGTATGGCGATAAAATTCGACTTGTCTTCAGATACTTTTTCTATATGAGTTCTGGACTCCTGGCAATCATCTAATTGAAGGCGAAGCAGCTGTAATTCCATTTCCAGCTCTTTTTGTCTTTCAATTAATTGATCTTGATCCAAATTTTTCATGATTACACCTCGTAAGCCTCAAAGGCACATGTCCTTAAGGGCATATATAGTGTATTTATTACCCAATGATCGGTTTTTAAATCAAACAAAGAGCCCTGTATCGTAAATAAAACATGGGCTCTTTGTATCCAGATTAGGATATTCATCTGTTATTTTATGAGATTGTCTAATATCATCTATCAACTAATCAATGAGCCTGTTCGCTGTGCTGCAGCGGCATCGACACAGCCGCTCCTGCACTCATGCCTGTAGCAGCTGCTGGCTGTTCTACGGTATGACCGCCTGCAGGATGTGCTGCCGGTGCGGCTATTTTCGGCTGGCGTACATAAGCGACGAAATACGCGCAGGCGACGAACAATGCGCCACCGGTCAGATTGCCGAGCCAGACCGGTACAAAGTTCATCAGATATTCGCCCCAGGAATAGTAACCTGCGAAGATAGCAGCAGGAATCAGGAACATATTGGCGACAACGTGCTGGAAGCCGATAGCGACGAATGACATGGTCGGGAACCAGATGCCCATAATTTTGCCGCTGATGCTGTCTGCGCTGTAGGAGAGCCAGACAGCCAGAGCAACGAGCCAGTTACAGCCGATGCCGGATAGGAACATTTGCAGAAAATTCCCTTCCAGCTTATGACCGGCCATCTCTACTGTTTTTGCCAGATATGGTCCGGTCTCGGTCAGTCCGACGATATGTCCGAAGAAATAAGCAACAAACAATGCGCCCAGCAGGTTGGCCACCGTGATCGCAAACAGATTGCGTACCAGCTCCATGGTGGAGATGCGCTTGGCCATCCGTGCCAGCGGCACTGCCATCATATTACCGGTCAGCAGCTCTCCGCCCGCGACCAGTACGAGTACCAGACCGACCGGGAACAGCGATGCGCCTATAAAGTTGGCAAAGCTGCCCCAGGATTCCGGTGTATTGGCGATCACGCGAATATCCAGCAGAAATCCGATCGCGATAAAAGCACCGGCGAGAAAGCCAAGCACCAGCATCTGCGTCCAGCTGGAGCGTGCTTTGGTCACGCCTGTCTCTATCGTATTCATAGCAATCTGCTGTGGTTTGTAATAAGCCATAATATGTTCTCTCCTCATCTATGGTCAATTTCTCATATTTCAATTTTAATGGATATACTTTGTGAAAAAAGTAACAAATGTCACGATATGCATAAAAAAAAAGCCCGTACGGCATAAAAACCATACGGGCAAACAAGAAAGCTTATTTAACCATTTGTGAACGTGATGTTCGGTGAATCGTGATCGGAGAGAAACCGTATCATTCAGTTCTCCTGTGATCAATCCTTACGCTGGAGCATGAATATATGTTAACGGCAGAGAGCCGGAGCCACCGCTTCCGGATACAGATGCCGGAAGCAGCCGGGTTGCATAGGAAATGAACTCTGATGAATAGGCTCCGCTCCACTGCCGGAATAACCATTAAGCGACATTGTGTTACCTTTCACATAGTAAGGCAAAGATATTGATAAATTAAGGCTGACTGGCTCAGACGGTAACCGGCTGTTTGGCTTCGACCGGTGCCAGCGCCTGCAGACCCACACTGTTCAGGTAGTTCCACGGTTTGTTGTAGTGCGGCTGGAAGAAGAAGTCGACAAAGGCCAGCTGATCCACCGTCATGCCGGTCTGAATACATACCGAGATCGTATTGATCGACTGGGTCAGATCCGCTTCGGACATAATCTGTGCGCCCAGAATACGGCGGCTGTCTTTTTCATAGACCACTTTCAGAGTGACGGTCTCATGTGTTGGCATAAACTCGGGACGGTAGTGATCCTTGAACGTGGAAGTCTCTACATCCAGACCAGCCAGACGGGCGGATACTTCAGTCATCCCGGTACCGGCGATATTCTGTTCATAAATCTTGATACCCGATGTACCCTGTGTACCCATGTACTCATTGGTTGGTGTAACCAGGTTGCGGGCGACCAGTGTACCCATACGTACTGCATTCGTAGCAAGCGGGATATACGCATGCTGACCCGTCGGATTGTAGAATACCGCACAGCTGTCACCAGCGGCAAAAACGTCTTTTTTGCTCGTCTGCATATATTTGTTGACGATAATCGCACCGTTTGGCAGCATGTCCACCTGACCGGTGAGCAGCTCGGTTTGTGGGCGGAAGCCGATGCAGAGAATGACCATATCGGCAGCATGTTCGCCTTTATCGGTTACGACGGTGCTGACTTTGCCGTTTTCGCCTGCGAACTTCACGACTTTCTCGCCGAGAGCGAGCTGGATGCCTTTGTCGGTCAGCAGCTGTTCGGTACGGGCAGTGAATTCAGGGTCCAGGTATTTGCTGAGGATACGGTCTTCCGCATCGATCAGAGTCACCTGTTTGCCGTTCATTTCGAATGCTTCGACCAGCTCGACACCGATATAACCGGCACCGACCACGACGATGTTACGGGCAGATTTGGCTTTTTCAATAATGGTATTGGAATGGTTAAAGTTTTTGGACAAGACGATGTTGTCCAGCTCGATGCCTTCGAACTTCGGAATGATCGGCCACGAGCCGGTCGTAACGATCAGTTTGTCATAGGTGTCAGTGAGTTCAATACCGGTGTTCAGATCGCGTGCAGTCAGCGTCTTGGCATCGGTATCGACGGAGGTCACTTCATGCAGCATCTTGGTAGTGACACCCAGCTCGGCCAACTGCTGTGGCGAAGAGTAGAACAGTCCCTGCGCATCCTCTACCACACCACCGACATACAATGCGATCCCGCAGGACAGGAACGAGATATTATCATTACGTTCGTATACGGTAATCTGTGCATCCGGGTATAATTTGGCAGTGTTCACAATTGCGGAAGTTCCGGCGTGAGTACATCCAATAACAGCTACTTTCATGGTTGTTTCCTCCTGAGTCAATCTGTATTTGTTGAAGCTTGTGTCTATCAGGTCATGGGTGTAAATGAAATAATAATCAGGCGATTAGGTCAACAACAGGTGATTCATTCACAGGCTTTGAATGGGATAAATCTATGCTGCTTTGTGCTTGTGAATCATTTCACCTTGTATTCTTATTATATTGTGATTTTTATCACATTACAATAGGTTTTGCTAACGTTCATACTTTGTTCATAATTTCACAAGTGTATGGTGATGTAGTGTATTGACTGGGAGAGCTGACATCATCCGCTACTGGAGTGAAGGGTAATTTAAAAGAATTGAAGTTCTTTGCATTCGATAGAGGGATTGAATTAAAAAAGCCGCCTCTACTCGGCGAGTTCCGGGTAGAAGCGGCTTTCTATTGTTATAGTGTGTAACTCAGTTCTGGGCAGCGGTGCGCAGTTGGGTGTGCTGGCGACCTTCCTGTACCTGCTGCTCGGCAGCTACTGCAGCCTGTACATTGCCTGCAAGAGCGTACGGCAGACACAGAGGCACACCGCTGCGCGGGTCGACGACGATATCAGCTTCGATGCCGAATACGTTTCGCAGGACGTCGCAAGTCATGACTTCGACCGGTGATCCTTCGGCGACGGCTTTCCCCTGCTTGATCGCGATCATATGGTGGGCGTAGCGGGAAGCATGGTTCAGGTCATGCACGACCATGATAATGCTGCGGCCGGAGGTGGCGTTGAGCTTCTCCAACAGCTGCAGCACTTCCAGCTGGTGCGCCATATCCAGATATGTCGTCGGCTCGTCGAGGAACAGAATCTCCGTATCCTGTGCCAGCGACATCGCGATCCAGGCGCGCTGGCGCTGACCGCCGGAGAGCTGGTCGATCGGACGATCGTGGAAGTCCATCATGCCGGTCGCTTCAATGGCCCAGGATATCTTTTCCTTGTCTTCGGCCTTCATCGAGCCAAATCCCTTCTGGTAAGGGAAACGTCCGTAGGAGACCAGTTCGGTCACGGTCAGTCCTTCCGGAGCGGTTGGTGTCTGCGGCAGAATCGCGAGCTGCTTGGCGACTTCACGAGTAGATTGCTTATGGATTGATTTTCCGTCGAGCAGAACAGCACCTGCTTTGGGCTGCATAATACGTGCCATCGTCTTCAGAATCGTGGATTTCCCCGATCCGTTCGCACCGACCAGCGCAGTAATCTGGCCCTGTGGAATCTGAATATTCAAGTCCTCCACAATCAGACGGTCCTCATAGGCAATGTCCAGCTTGGACGTCATCAAACGCACCATAGTTCATCCATCCCTTTCAGTCGGCAGCAGATCCGTATGCTGTGCCGCTTTATATAATAGTAGCAAATTATCCGGCAGTATCAGGTGTTGCTGAAAATGGCTCTGCCAGGCAGATGCCGTATATATGGGCTTACATGTAACGTTTCGGTCATTGTCCGGCACTTCTGCAGAAGATCAGGCTCTGGAACGGGCCAGCAAATACAGGAAGTACGGGCCACCGATAATCGCGACCATGACACCGGCCGGAATCTCGGCATTGTCCATCAGTGTCCGGCCGACCATATCGGCGATCAGCAGCAGCACCGCTCCGATCAGGGCAGACACCGGGATCACATGCTCATACCGCGGACCGACGAGCCTGCGGGCAATATGCGGCCCCAGCAGGCCAATAAAGCCAATCCCTCCGCTCACCGCTACACAGGAAGCGCTCAGTGCAACCGCAATAATCAGCAGCAGCAGACGCTGCTTGTTCAGATACGAGCCCAGCCCTGTCGCCGTATCATCGCCGAGCGAGAATACATTGAGCTGTCTGGCTTTCCATAGGGCGGCTGGCAGCAGGACGACAATCCATGGCAGCAGCGCAAGCACGAATTTCCAGCTGCTGCCCCAGATACTGCCTGCCTGCCAGGTTGCAATAAAGTTGAATTCATTCGGGTCCAGCTGCAGGGTCAGCACGATCATCAGTGCATTGATCCCTGCCGCCAGGGCAATCCCCGACAGCACCAGCCGCGAGGACGAGATACCCTTGTCTTTTTTGTAGGCCATCAGGTAAATAATCGCCGCCGCCGCAAAGCCGCCGATCAATGCCAGAAACGGCATAAACATCGGTGAAGCGGACTCGCGCATCGGATTCGTCACAACAAACAGCACGACCGCAAGTCCCGCTCCGGAGTTGATTCCGAGAATCCCCGGATCGGCCAGCGCATTGCGGGATACCCCCTGTAAAATAGCACCCGCAATCGCCAGCCCCGTCCCGACGAGCAGCGCGATGACAATACGCGGCAGCCGGAATTCAAACAGGATCAGGTTGTCCCGTGGTGTACCGCCGCCAAACAGCGTTCGCAGCACTTCCATCGGTGACATTTTGGTAAAGCCTGTATTCATGCTGAGCAGCAGTGTAATAAAAGCAATCACGATCAGCGCGGCGATGGTAATCGTTGTGCGAATCGTGCGTTTACGGTTAAAAATAATCGGATTCAAAAGGTATCCCCCACTTTCTTCCGAATGACATAGAAGAAGTAAGGAACCCCGATCAGGGCAATCAGTGCGCTCACCGGTTGTTCGGTCTGCGGATTCAGCAGCCGTCCGAACGTATCGGCAAACACAAGCAGCAGCGCGCCCAGGATCGCGGAGGTCGGAATAACCCATTTGTAATCGACGCCGACCAGTGCACGTGCCGCATGAGGAATCATCAGACCGATGAATCCAATCGCACCGACCGTGGAGACGGAAGCTCCTGCCAGTACCATGACGACCAGCACTGCACCAAGGCGTACCAGACCGGTACGCTGACCGAGTCCGGAGGCGACATCATCGCCAAGACTGAGAATCGTTATCGACCGGGACAGCAGCAGTGCCCCGATCAGAGCACCAGCAATCCAAGGCCAGAGAATATTAACCTGTGACCAGGTCACCCCGGCTACACCACCTGCATACCAGAACGCGAGATCCTGGGAAATCCGGAAATACAGCGCGATCCCTTCAGACAGCGCGACCAGCATCGCCGCTACGGCGGAACCAGCCAGTGCCAGACGGACCGGTGTCAGTCCGCCTTTGGCAATCGAACCGATACCATAGACGAGCACGACGCTGATCGCTGCACCGATAAAGGAAAACATGATCAACTGGTTAAAGCTGAGTCCCGGGAAAAAAGCAAAGCACAGCGCCAGCATAAACCCGGCACCGGCGTTCACCCCAAGCAGCCCGGGATCGGCCAGCGGATTGCGTGTCATTCCCTGCATCAGCGCACCAGCGACTGCAAAAGCGGCGCCGACAAGCGTACCGGCAATTGCCCGTGGAAGCCGAAGCTCCCAGATCACCTGATGATCTTGATTGGCCGGGTTAAATGCGACGATCGCCTGCCAGACCACGTCCAGCGGAATCTGCCTGCTGCCCTTTGCGACCGAAAATGCGAGTCCGGCCAGCAAAAGCACAAGCCCGCCAATGATAATCAGCAGCGCTGCATAAGGACGCGACCAGATTTCTTCCTTCGGCGAGGTCTGCCGGCCTTTCACAAACGTACTGCGAGTCATAAGCAAGCCTCTTTCTGCATCAGTAATGGATGATAGTATGAAAAATAGTTGATTGTCTGTTGGATTGTGAAAAAGTGTTGATTCTTCATGATAATTTCATCTATTTAAAGATACTGATAATCATTATCACTTGTCAACCGATATCAAGAAAAAGCCGCCTAAATTCCCACGGATTGCAGGGAAGTTGGGCGGCAGACTTTGGTGGTGGGGAATGAAGTGTTCCTGTTATTCACGTTCCTGCTCGATGGGGAACAGTTCATTCAGGCTGTTCATATTTTTGTTCCATATGCAGTGTGCAGGACTACCAAATGAATTAGTGGTCCGCTCGTGCACAGGTTACCTTTTATATTTCAATCGACTCAGAACAGGCTCCAGCTGAATTCCTTGGACAGGCGCTCCAGCAGATGCACACCGGCAATGCTGTTGCCTTTGCTGTTCAGCGACGGGCCTACGACTCCGATGCCATATTGTCCGGGCACCAGGGCAAGGATGCCGCCGGACACGCCGCTTTTCGCCGGGATGCCGACGTCGATGGCAAATTCGCCGGAAGCGTTGTACATGCCGCAGGTGACCATGAATGTCTTGGCGATCTGCACGTAGCGGCGCGGGATCAGCTTCTCTCCATTGCACGGATCTACTCCGTCAAAAGCGAGTACAAGCGCCATCCGCGACAGGTCTGCGCAGTTGACCTCGATCGAGCAATGCTTGAAATAGACAGACAGCACATCCTCCACAGGGTCTTTGAGTACGCCATTTTGCTTGAGGAAGTAGGCCAGTGAGCGGTTCAGGTCACCGGTCTCCAGCTCGGAATGATAGACGTCCATATTGTAATCCAGTCCGTCATTACCGGCAAGCTTGCGGAAAAATTGCAGGATGCGATCGGATTTGTCCTCCGGGCTGTCTCCGGCAATCAGCGAAGAGACGGTAATCGCTCCCGCATTGATCAGCGGGTTAAATGGAATGCCCGGCTCGACCAGCTCCAACTTGATCATAGAATTGAAATCATCGCCGGTTGGCTCTTTGCCTACATTATAGAAAACCGCTTCTTCGCCATGGTCCATGAGGGCGAGAATCAGAGTGAATACTTTGGAAATACTCTGCATCGTAAACGGAATCCCATAATCCCCTGCCGAGATCGTCTTGCCCTGAGAATCAGCGACAAAAATTCCCAGCGTATCACGGGATGCTTTGGCCAGCTCGGGAATATACGAGGCAGCCTCCCCCTGTCCTGTACGCAGCCGGCTCGTCTCCAGCCACTCTGGCAGCAGGGTCTCCATTTTCTCCATATGCTCTATACTCATTCGCAGTTCTCCTATCTGTTCAAATTATATCTATCGTTAGCTTAGCATTGTATTCGGCAACTTCATAATATCTTTTCACTTCAATTCCATCCAAATGAATCAGTATGGCAGCAGGTATCTCTCTTCATCCGGCAGCCGAACCGGTGACACGCTCCGTATGGTAACTGCCTGTATAACAGACAGCAAAAGTCTCCCAGTGCACGAGCATGCCGGGAGACTTTTACCAAGTGAGAACATACGGTTTGTACCGCTGCTGTCATTATTGTTCTTATTCTTCATCTTATTGCTCTAAGCTGATTGCCATGAAGGAGGGAACTGTTCTTTACATTACAGCATTCCCGTACCCTCTTCATTTCTTCATTCCCAAATGCTTAATTCTGTGGCTGGGAAGACGGGTTAGTAGTTTCTTCCACATGGGTCTTGCGTCTACCGCCAAATTTGAAGACAAGAATACCAGCGACTACCACCAGTACCCCGATAATTTTGCCGGGTGTCAGCGGAATCTGTTCCAGACCGAGCCAGCCGGCCGAATCGAACAGCAGCGCCGTCGCCAGCTGGGCGATCAATACGATTGAGGTGGAGAAGGTCGGGCCGAGCAGTCGGATACCCTGCACCAGGCAGAACACGACGCCTACGCCGATCGCTCCGCTGATCCAGTACCAGAGCTGCATATGCTGGAGCGAGAAGGTTCCTTTCCCTTCAAAAATCAGACTCGCTGCCAGTGAAGCGATAAATCCCATACCCAGTACGAGTGTAGTGGTCGCCCAGGAACCTGCACGAGCATTCACCTGATTGTTAAAAACGGTCTGCAGACTGACCAGTGAGCCGGCGACAACCGCCAGCAAAATACCTAAAAGCATGAGTGTACACTCCTTATTGATTCATTATTAAGTTCTATCCTGTGGCACAAATGTAGATGAACCGGTGATATTATCGGCTCTGCTGCTGTATCCCATTACAGCTTGAGAATGACCACGCCACCGATCATCATCAGAATGCCGATAAACTGCGGTACCGTCATCTTCTGCCGAACTACGCCAAACCAGCCTCTCAGATCGATCAGAAAAGTCACACACAGCTGGGCAATCAGCAGCGCAGACACCGTCAGTGTCACTCCCACATACTGAATCGCCATCACTTCACTGTAAATAATAACCGAAGCCAGCGCACCGCCAAACCAGTACAGCGGCTTCACCTGCTTGAATCCCTGCCAGCTGCCATCCCGGACAACCAGCAGTACCAGTGCTGCCAGAATAAATCCGGTCAGCTGGGTAATTGTGGCTGCCTGCCAAGTCCCGATATCCTGACTGATCCGGTTGTTGGCTACACCCTGCAGGGTAATGCACGCACCGCCCAGCAGGGCGAAAATGATTCCTTTCATGCTGCTATGATTCCTCCCATATTCCTGTATGATCGCCGGAACTGCCTGCTTTTCCATGATCCGTTCCATTTCCTGGCGCTATCCATTCAGATTCTGTTGTATAAGATGTACTGTCTATTATAAGAACAGCTGCCTATCCATTGAAAAGGACATGTGTCCCAACTGTATACATATCCTGTTTGATAAAAGAGCCCCTCGAAACAGCGCATCTGCTGCTGCCTGCCTATCAACAAATCTTCTGTTACACCCGGCATATCAAACAGCCCCTTATACAGACAAGGGGCTGCCGGAATACCTATTCAAATCAGCACATGCTTACCCTTTGCAGGAGCCGCATGTTCCTGTCTATCCGAATCATTGACGGCGATTAGCGTTTACCGCCGCGGCCTCTGCTGTCGGAACTACGGCCGGATTGGCCGGGACGGCTGCTTCCTTGGCGGCTGCTTCCCGGACGGGATGATGCGCTGCCGCCTTTGCCGCCGCTCTTGCCGTACTCGCGGGTACGACTGCCTGCACTGGCGCCGGAACCTTTTGCCGCCTTGCTGGAATCACGACGGAATGAACCGGATTCATCGGTACGACGTGCCATAGCGCCTGTCAGCGTGCTGGTCGCTTTGGCCGGACGTGCCGAATTGTCGCTGCGCTTATTCTTGCCGCCGCGTCCGCCGGTACCTGTGCTGCTGCCAGCGCCGGAAGCCGGACGATCGGAGGAACGTCCGCTGCCACGTCTGCCACCGGAACGGCCGGATGGCTCATCACGGTAACTTCCGCGAGCTTCACGGCTGCCGTTCTCACTGCGTTTGTTTTTGCCAGTACGACCGCCTGCGCCGCCGGTACGTTGGGACTTGGGACGAACATTGGACAGCAGTTCGCCGGAGTCTTCCGACTGTGCGGAGGTCTGGGAGATCTCGCGCGGCAGTTTCTGACTCGTCTGGCGTTCGATCTGTTCCAGTTCCTGACGGTCATGCGGCGTTACAAAGGTAATTGCACGGCCTTTGCCGCCTGCACGGCCTGTACGACCGATCCGGTGAATATAATATTCCACATCCTGAGGGATATCGTAGTTGAATACATGGGTCACCCCTTCAACATCGATACCGCGTGCAGCCACATCGGTAGCAACCAGCAGCTGCAGTTTGGCCTCACGGAATGCTTTCATAACCTGCTCACGCTTGTTCTGGGACAGATCGCCATGCAGCTCGTCCGAAGCGTAGCCCATCTGCTGCAGCTCTTCGTTCAGTGCAGCCGCCCGGCGCTTGGTCCGGCAGAAAATAACGGCCAGATACGGACGTTCCCGTTCAATATATTCACGCAGCGCAGCCAGCTTGCCGCGTGGTGTACATTCCACGACCAGCTGACGGATCAGATTGAGCGGTACTGTCTCTTCCGTACCGACGCGGAAATCGCGCGGTTTGCGCATATACTGGGCGGACAGACGACGGATACCATCCGGCATCGTCGCAGAGAACAACATCGTCTGGCGGGATGGGGATGTCGCCATAATGATCTGTTCCACTTCCTTGAGGAAACCCATATGCAGCATCTGATCAGCTTCATCGAGCACAAGCGTACGAATCTTGGTCATATCGAGTGTACCGCGGCCCATGTGGTCGAGTAGACGTCCCGGTGTACCTACGACCAGATGACAGCCGCCTTCCAGTTTGCGCAGCTGACGTTCCACATCCTGGCCGCCGTAGGCAGCGAGAATACGAACACCTTCGTAGGCATCTGCCAGCTTGCGGGCTTCGGTAGCGATCTGCAGAGCCAGCTCGCGTGTAGGTGCAACGATGAGCGCCTGCGGTGCGCCGGTTACATTCAGATTTAATTTTTCAAAAATAGGCAGCAAAAAGGCCAGTGTTTTACCGGTACCGGTCTTTGCCTGTACGATTGCATCTTCGCCGTTCATCAATGCAGGGATGGAAGCTTCCTGAACTTCGGTCGCCTCGGTAATTCCGTTGACGGCCAGCAGTTCAACCGCCGCTGGCGAGATGCCGAATGAATTAAAATTTTTCAATGATTTCACCTGTCTTTTCATATTGTATACCATGCAGCATTCGTAAAAAGAAGCACCGGCGTGATACCGATGCTTCTGCATCTGTCCGTGACAGATACCATTATGATCATCCGCAGCCCAACACAGGCTGCAGCCTGAGATTACCGACCATTCTAACGACAGCTATAGCGTCAATATAACGTTTATTTCCCGCCGCGTCAATGCCCGGAAGGGGCAGAACGGCCGAGTTTTTCGTACAATTGACGGCTTTCTTCATTCAGACCGCGAATATGAACCTGCTTGCCCAGCTGTTCATATTTTTCCTTGAGCTTGCCGATACCGATGACCGCCGAATGATCCCAGATATGGGAGCGGGCAAAATCGATCGTAATCTCCTTGGAATCGTCCGCAGGAGCGAAGTGATCCACAAACTGGCTCATCGTACCGAAGAACATCTGTCCGCGTACCTGATACACCCGGTGAGCAGCAGTAGAGTCTTCCGCTTCGGTAATATCCAGCTGTGACATTTTCCAGCCAAACCGCAGTGCGCTCATCACGACACCGACGCCTACCCCGATTGACAGATTGTCGGTCAGTACGACGATCACTACCACTGTTACCATAATGACCGCTTCGGCGAGCGGAATCTTATGAATCGTCACCAGTGAATTCCAACTGAATGTTCCGATAGAGACCATGATCATGACACCGACGAGCGCTGCCATCGGCACTTCGCGGACGATCGTCCCGAGTACGACGAGCAGCACCAGCAGGAAAGCTCCGGCGATAAAGGTAGACAGTCTGCCCCGTCCGCCGGACTTTACATTAATAACCGACTGGCCGATCATGGCGCAGCCCGCCATTCCGCCAAAGAAACCGCTCACGATATTCGCAAGTCCCTGTCCCTGTGCTTCGCGGTTCTTGTTGCTGCGCGTCTCGGTCATCTCATCGACAATGGTTGCAGTGAGCAGCGACTCCAGCAATCCGACAAAAGCAATCGAGATCGAATACGGCAGCACCGTAATGAACAGATCCCAGCTGATCGTCACCACCGGCAGATGGAAAAATGGCAGCTGATTGCTCAGCTCGCCCATATCACCTACCGTACGCACATCGAGATGCATGAAGTACGTCAGCAGCGAGACGATAATAATCGCCACCAGCGGAGCAGGCACTGCTTTGGTGAACAGCGGCAAAATGTAGATGATCGCCAGCGTCAGCGCCACCAGCGCGTACATCAGCCAGTTCGCTCCCACGAACTGCGGCAGCTGGGCCGAGAAGATAACGATCGCCAGCGCATTGACGAATCCGGTCATGACGGATTGTGGGATAAAGGTAATAAACCGCCCGATCTTGAGCCAGCCGAGTATAATCTGGAAAATCCCCGCCAGAATTGTCGCGGCAAACAGATATTCCACACCATGCTGGGCGACCAGCGTACCGACCAGCACGGCAATCGCTCCAGTCGCTGCCGAGATCATACCCGGACGACCGCCTGCGAACGAAATAACAATGGCAATACAGATGGAAGCATACAGGCCGACCATCGGATCGACACCTGCAATAATGGAGAAGCCAATCGCTTCTGGTATAAGGGCCAGGGCTACGGTAATACCGGCAAGTACATCCGCGCGGATATTACCGAACCATTGCTGCTTGTAGTTCATGATTTTCCTCTTTCAGACATGTGACAACGATCCGATTGAATTAGGTACAACTCCCGAACATTACTGATCAGATGAAGCACAGTGCTTGTTTGATGTAAAATGGTTTTCCTCTCGCAGGAAACCCGGGTCCGTGGCAAAGATAGATTTTCATTATAACCAATTTTAAGCAATGTCTCTACTGTTAATTGCTGTATCGTCGGATTAACTAAAATGTAAGCGCGTCCATTTTTGATATAACAAAAACGCTCTGTCCGAAAAGGCAGTAATCACAGCATTACCGTCTATTCGGACAAAGCGTATGATAAGCTTGTAAGCAGAAAATATTATCGCATTCAATCAGGTCTATCTGTCGGATAAGCAGCTGATCCAGCTGACCGCTCGGTCTTCACGCAGCAGAGGATCTGTACTAAAATCGTCCTGACCTGAAAATGACGACCAGCAGCCAGATTACCATCAATGTGGCGATGGCAAAGCCGATCTCCACAACAGGCAGTCCCCACAGGATCGGTGTCTGATCCCTCAGGGACGAACCGATAATCAGTCCGACCATAATGATGCTGAATGCCAGCAGCACAATACTAAAGGCGAGCCGGTTGCTGATCTGGTCCATCTTGTGCAGCAGTTCCCCGAGCTCCGGCACGCTGACTTCCACCTTGAGTTTGCCGGAGCGGATCACCCGTGACAACTCGGACGCCTGACGTGGCAGATCGGTGAGAATTTCTACCGCCTGAAACGCACCATCTGTAATCCGCTGACGAATCTTGCTCGGACTGTAGCGTTCACTGAGCAGCCGACGGCCAAACGGCTCCGCCATATTCAAAATGCTCAGCGACGGGTCCAGTCGCTCAATGACACCTTCCAGCGTGATCAGTGCCTTACCGAGCAATGCCAGATCGGTCGGAATATCGATCTTGTACTGGCGGATAATCGCGAACATCTCATTCAGCGCTTCTCCGAGATCAATCTGGGAGAACGGCAGATCATAATATTTTTCCCGCAGCCGCTCCAGCTCATTGCGCAGTGCAGACATGTTAATATCCTCGGGCACAAATCCGAGCCGCATAACGGCCCGCACCATGCTATCCGTATTTTTGCGCAGCAGGGCGATGACAAAGCCGGCCATGCCGTTCTTCGTATCACTGCTCAGTCGGCCCATCATGCCAAAATCCAGATAGGCGATCCGCCCGTCACGCAGTGCCAGCAGATTGCCCGGATGCGGATCGGCATGGAAAAAACCGTCGATAAAAATCTGCTGCAGCATCGAATCCACGAGGCGCTGAGCCACCTCGGGCAGCTTCAGTCCCTGCTCCACAATATCATCCGGCTTCCCCATATGAATGCCGTCGACAAATTCCATGGTCAGAACGCGGGCAGATGTGTAATTCCAGTACGTTTTCGGAATATGAATCCGGCGGTCTTTTTCAAAATTCTGACCGATCCGCTCCATATTACGGCCTTCAATATTATAGTCGAGCTCTTCGCGCATGGATTTGGAGAACTCTTCGATAATTTCTTCTACATTATATTGGGCGACCCATTCCAGATGACGCTTGGCCAGTGAGATCAGATCCTGCAGAATCTCCAAATCCCGCTGTACTACACGGGATACGCCTGGACGCTGTACTTTGATCGCCACCATTTCACCCGTATGCAGCTTACCCAGATGCACCTGCCCAATCGAGGCGGCAGCCACCGGTTGTTCCTGAAAAGTCTCCAGCATCTCTTCCAGACTCATACCCAGCTCCAGCTCAATAATCTGGCGTGCCTCTTCTCCCGGAAAAGGCGGCACCTGATCCTGCAGCTTTACCAGTTCATTAATGACGTTCTCCGGCAGCAGATCCGAGCGCGTGCTGGCGAGCTGTCCCAGTTTGACAAAAGTAGGACCGAGCTCCTCCAGTACGAGACGAATCCGCTCTGCGAGTGTACGAATGCCGTGGACATCACGGCGTGCCAGCTTCAGCGGAATCGCCAGCATACGGTGAAGTCCCATCTCTTCGACCATATAACCAAAGCCATGACGCATGAGCGCCATGGCGATTTCCCTATACCTTCCGGCGTGCCGGATATGCAGAGACATCTTATAACAATGGCGGCTGCTGCTGTTCCTGCTCAGCCAGACGCTTTTCCAGAACAGTGATCCGCTGCTGTAATTGTTCGACAGTTTCCTTGGTCGGAATATCCAGCTCGGTCAGCATTTTTTGGATCTGACCACGCATCCAGTCCTTCATTTGGTTCTGTTCTTCCGCTCCGCGGTCCATCAGACGATCGACCAGTGCACGGGATTCGGATGGGGCCAATTCTCCGCGTTTGACCAGATCATTTACCGCTTTTTCTACCTTTTCCTTACTGACTACAGTAGCACCCAGTCCCAGGGATAACGCTCTTTTGAACAAATCGCTCATCTCTATTCCTCCTGACATAAAGTAAAGTACGGTCAAGGCTCAACAACAATCAGCTGCATATTGGCATATTCCGGTAAAATCATCATTACCGGCTCATGGCAACATGTCCATGCATGGTCCATCTCTCTCTAGTATAACGGTTCAGCAGCCATATGCCTAATCCGGTATAACCTGAACTTCCGGTATGTTCGTGCCCACTCAATCGCAGCCTGCCACCCAGCAGATACTTTGCGCAATCATGGTCCGATATTCCGGATAAGCAAAGGAAGACGCATGGTGTCCAGGCATCAGATAGACGGTGCGTCCCAGGCCATAACGGGAGCACCAGGCGGCCGGCCAGGTATCACCATTCATCGTGTATTCCATCAAAATGGTTCGTTCCACACCCGGCAGCAGCGTAAACTCATACGGCTCTTCTTCCATGACAAAAGAGTGTATACCCTTCATGATCGGATGGCCGGGCGAAGCGATATGCATCTCCAGTGCGCCGTATTCTTCATGGCCCCCATACTGCGCGCCCATCAGCTGTCTGAGCTCATAACTGGTCTCCTGAAGCGATACACCGCAGTGGAGTATCAGCAGTCCGCCTCCATTCACTACATATGTAATAATTCCGGCTGTGTGTCTGGGATTAATTTTCTTTTTGAATGCATCGGTGTAGACGATACAGAGGTCATAGGCTTCGAGACGTTCCATATCCAGCATGTCATAATCATCCGATACATGCAGCTCCCACCCTTGCGGCATCAGCTCACGGACATGATTCTCGATCTGATCCAGTGGATGATAAGGGGCATCCTCTCCATAATCTCCGATCAGGATCGCCTGTCTGGCCTGCGATTTATTATCATTTGGTATGTTCATGATACGGGCAAGTCTCCTTTACTGCATAATATAAAAAGCATCTGTCAAAAATCTGCCTTTACCGCTCAGGTAACGGATCAGCCTATGCCGTAATCTTATATCCCGGCTGCTGATCCCCTTTCACATGGGGCAGCTTTCCCTTTTATGTCCTTACCCGTATTTCCGTTAAATAGTACATATTATTCAAATTTTTATCATTTTGCAGAGATCTCTGCATAGCTGTGTCATGTTCTGCACATAATAAAACACGGCCTCATCAGAATCCTGACGGGCCGTTGGTATAAGATCATCGTATGCAGACGGTTACTTGCGTACCGCTGGTTTTTTACGGGCAGGTTTACGGTTTTTCTCCTGTTCGGCAGCTACACGGACCGCTTCTTCCGCACGATCCTGATCGAACTGGAGCTTGTCGGCTGCCTGCTGTTTGCGCTTGGCTTCATACGCTTTGTACAGCGTATCCTGGATCTCCGGCTTATTGATTTTCAGATGAGTGCCAAAAGCATCGGGGAATACAAATACCTTGCGTCCCACTTCCTCGGAGAACATTACCGCGATCCGTTCATCATCATTCTCCAGTACCTTACCGACACCAAACTGCTCGTGCATTACCTGTTCATCCGTTAAATTCATACGCTTGCCTCCTGTGGCCGCTGAGCGGGCCTATTGATGAAGCTGCTTGCCTGGATCAATCCTTCTGTCTCCGGTATGGCAATTCCAGCACAGAGGCTGCATATACCATACCGGACCTATACTAAAATTGCTATCTGCATACCGGCAGCAGGTACATGTGAGGATGGAAGATAGCAGCTGAAAACAGTGTGCCCAAATGGTGAAAGTGACAGCAACAGCCATCGTTAAGAGGGTAGGTGATGCATAACTCTAAGAGTTATAAATAAAAAAGGCAGGTCAGCCGGATAAAATTCGAATGAAATAAGCGGGCTTTCCTGCAGTCATCTAAAGTGTATCCATTTAATTAGAGCACATATGTTCGAAGAAAGTCAAAGGATTTGTTTGGCACAAGCCCGGTAATTGGTTGGCAAATTAGCCCATCCGCGCAGGAATTTACAGTTACTTGCGTCGTTCTCCTCCTCAGGGCAGATCGATCAGCAGGAAAAATACCGCTTCTTCCGCCTGCAGCTGCAGACGATTTTCCCATTCCAATCTGGCCGCATCCCTGCGGCTGAGCACATCTTCCTCATTGAGCCGGAGCGCACCATGAATTACGAACAGATACGTACGCCGATCCGGCTTTTGCAAAAATTCGATCTGCTGCCCCTTTTCCAGACGACTCAGGTAAATGGTCAGATCCTGATGAATCGTCGCCTGATGTTCTCCACCCTGACGGCTTACCACCGGCAGGAGACGCCCGCTCAGTGAAGCCGGATTATAGGATGTGCTCATATAGGATGGCGCCAGCCCTCTCGCTTCCGGTTCAAACCACAGCTGCAGCAGATTGCATTTCGTTTCATTGGACGCATTGCGCTCGGTATGAACAACACCGGTGCCTGCAGATAGGCGCTGAATGCCGCCGAATGAACTGACCGCCATATTGCCGATATTATCCTCATGCCGCAGCTGTCCCTGCAGTATGATCGATACGATCTCCATATCGCTGTGCGAATGCTCACCGAATCCATACCCCGGCGCTATCGTGTCGTCATTGAATACACGCAGTACACCAAATCCCGTATTGGCAGGGTCCTGATACTCACCAAAAGAAAAACTGTGACTTCCGCGAAGCCATTCCTGTTCGAAATGAAATCGCTCGCTTGCCGGATACAATGTGATCATACCTGTTCCTCCCCAAGACTTCCGCTTATGGACGATCTGGTCAATCACCAATTCGCCCTTTTCGCTAAATAGTAGTATAACTCCCTGTGGTCATGCACCAGTTCTGCAAAGGACAGATACACGCTGCAACAAACAGCAGCCGCTGTTCCTCTTACATATATGGAGCAGCGGCTGCGAGATTAAACAACCACAATCTATTTTATTATAAGGGTTACCCGCTCTTATAGCTTGAAGCGTGCTACGACATTCTGCAGCTGTTCGGCCAGACGCGTCAGATCGGTTGCCGCGCTGGATACTTCCTCCATCGAGGCGAGCTGCTGCTGCGCTGCTGCAGAGATCGTCTCGGTGTTGCTCGCGGACTGGTCAGAGATGCTGGCGATTTCTTCAATCGAAGCGACCACCGCATCGGCTTCACTGTTCAGCTGATCGGTTGTGCCGGACACATCATCCATTTTACGGGATACCGCTTTGATCGAGCGGTTGATTTTGGAGAAGGAACGACCGGATGTATCGACAGCGATAATACCGCCTTCCACGTTCTGCTTGGCCTGCGCCATAACATCAAGCGACTGGGTGACCACGCCCTGCATGCCGGTAATCAGATCACTGATACGCTGTGCGGAATCGCCGGATTCGGAAGCCAGCTTGCGCACTTCCTCTGCAACGACGGCAAATCCCTTGCCATGCTCACCAGCTCTGGCTGCCTCGATCGAAGCGTTCAGGGCCAGCAGATTCGTCTGCTTGGCGATATTGCGGATCAGATCGACGATGCTGTCAATCTCGGAAGACTGATTGCTCATCTGGGTAATAATCTCACTCAGCTTGTCAACGGTAAGCTGAATATCATAGATTTTCTGTACTACATCAATAACAGATTCGTTTCCTTTGACAGCGGCTTTGGAAGCTTCATCCATCGTCTGGCTAACTTCATTGACATGATTGGAGATTTCCGCTACCCGCTCGGACATCCGCTGGATAGAAGCTGCTCCCTGATTGACACTTGCCACCTGACGTTCACTGCCAGTTGCCACTTCCTGAATCGCCATTGTTACGTGCTCTACCGAACGTCCAGTTTCTTCTGCACCGGCGGCGAGTTCTTCGGAAGCGGAGGACACATTGTCAGTTGTATCTTTGACGTTCTCGATCATATCGCGCAGACTGTTTACCATAACGGCAAAGTCCCGCGCCAGATCGCCAATTTCGTCATTTTTGCTCTGGTCGATCTCTACGGTCAGGTCACCACCACTGATAAGTGTTGTTGTCTGACGAAGGCGCTGAATCGGCTTCATAATCATACGGATGCAGAAGAAGACGATAATAGCAGCTAATAGAATGGAGATTCCGACAATGATAAACGCCTGGTTGCGGACAGGCTCTACCGCTGTATCCACTTCGCTCGTATACATGGTTCCGGCAATTTTCCAGCCTGTTGTCGGATTGGTCAGGAATACCATCTGCTTGGGATGATTCTCAAAAGTATAATCAATCTTGCCATGATCCTGGCTGTACATGGTAGACAGATAGTCACCGGTCGCCGGTTCTCCCGGCTTGCCGTTACGGCTGACCACATAGTTCTGATCTTTGTCGAGCACAATTACATATCCTTCACGACCAACCTGAATATCTACCTGCTTGGCGATATTCTCCAGGTTGAGTGAGATACCCAGTACACCCGAATTATCCGGCAGGGTCCGTGCAATGACCACAACCGGCTTGTTGCTGGAGTTGATCACGACAGAGGTCATGACAGTCGTACCTGGTGCAGCGATAGCCTGCTTGTACCAGTCACGCTCTCGCGGATCATATCCGTTCTCATTGTCCTTCGGCACACCGCGGATCATCGTACCATCAGGCGTACCTACAAACACATCAATCGCTTCCGGATGCAGCTTGATATACTGCGTTAGCCGGGGAAGGATCTGCGGGCTCAGCCGTCCTTCGATCATGGACTCGTTAAATAAACCCGACAGCACTTCCGCATCATGGAACTTGGCATCCAGCGCGCTGCTCACAAAATTATTCGCCGTCTTCACCGTCTCATTCGCACTGGTAATCAGCTGGCTGGCTACCTGTGTTTTGGCATTGTTGTACATGGTGATACTGATCACAAGACTCGGGGCGAGCAGCACAATTGCAAATGCCACAATCAGCTGGTTGCGGATTGACCAGCGCAGCTTACGTCCATTTAATTTCTTCCCCATTTATTTCACACTCTTTCCCTTAATTAATTTCCATTGCTCTTCCATAAATAGAGCTGACAATACCCATAATATTGTATATATCGCCCAATCGATGTTAATTATTTAGATAATCATCGAAACGAACCGAAATTTGCTGAATGTTCGACACATGCATGACACTTACGTACCCGTATGGATTGCATCATGTTCCTGTTGCGTTGCCAGATGAGTTTAGGCATGCCAAAAAGGACACGGCTAGCCGTGTCCTCCAGATAGGGAATGATGCCTTCCCCGGATTATTCTTGCCGGAATCAACCGGCCGCCATAGTTCTCAGTTCTCCGCCAATCGGCGGTTCTGACTGCGTTCCCTGCCCCAGAACATACCGTCCAGAGACAGCAGTGCGCTGCCGCTGATCGCCATCTGTAGACTGGTAATCAGCAGCAGATAATTGAACTCGGTACCCATCAGGAACGGGTCCCCTTTGTGAGCGGTAACCAGCGTACCTACAATGATACAGGCAGTTACGACTCCGGCGATCCGGGTGAACAGCCCCAAGATAAGTGCAATTCCTCCGGCAATTTCCAGTACGGCTACAACCGGCGCCAGCCAGCCCGGCAATCCCATTCCCTGAAAGAACCCCATCGCGCCCCCAATCCCGCCCTGGAACTTGGACAGGCCATGCAGCAGGAAGATCAATCCTGTCAGCACTCTCGTAATCAGTATCCCCAATTCTACATTCCTTCTTGCCATATTCATTTGAACGCCTCCTTGATGGTTTACACTACACGTTGTAGTGTTATGATTTAAAAATAAAGCCGCTGTGCCGGACATGCTGTAAATTCGGCATATCCGGCCTGCATCTTACTCAATCAGCGACCATAATAACAAAATGCTCAACAGCACCAATATCGGCAGAGATACGAGAATCGACCACCATGGTAATCGGGGCGATATTCCGCTCTGCGGATCGATAATCCGTTGTATCCGGTAGTTCAGTGATGTGTCCGCAAAGGACGAATAAATCATTCGTGCCGACACTTCCATCCGGGAACCGGAACGCTTGACCAGCTTCAGCAGCGCACCTCCGATACCGATTGGTGTACCCAGCCGCTCAATCGCATAATTGTCTGCCAGAATCTCGCGTGAGATTTTGTAATGCTGGGCCAATGTACGGACAATCGGCAAAAACCACAGCGCACATGCCGCCTGTCTCAATAAGAACGTCGTCAGCGGATCACGCTTATGATAATGAAACAGCTCATGATGAAGCACCGCCTGCTGTTCGTCCTCATTTAACAGAGCTAGCAGTCCTTCGGACAGGACGATACGTCGGTTCACAATACCTATTGTCAGCGCCAGCGGCTGCTCGCAGGAGACAATCAGGAATATTTCCCGCCCATTCGGACTGTACCGCTCATTGTAAAGAGCGGACAGCCTGTGGTTCTCCAGCTGAAGGAAGCGCCGCATCGCACGAAATGACCCGTACCACTGATCCAGCCCATAACCGATATACAGTACAAAGGTACAAAGAACCAGCATCTCCAGCAGATGACTGACCGACAGCCAGCCATGTGCCTTCATCCACTGATTACAGATGCGCAGTAAGTCAAACGGAATATTCCAACCGAAAAATACATGCAGCGCATACATCACCATCAGACCCATCGTAAACAAAGTGATGAACAGCCCTGTCTTCAGCAGTCTTTCGGAACGACGTTGCCACCATTCTACGCGTTGTTTTTCCATTGTCTGATCTTTTCCTCCAAGGCTTGAATAAGTTGAGGATCCACCTCTTCAAGTACATCCACCATGTGGTTTACAGCGAGTGATCCAAACTCTTCCATTAATTCATGAGTTAATTCCCTGGATTGATGGTTCAAAAAATCTGCGCGACTCTCCGACGGGATGTAATGAAAGCTTCTGCCTTCGCTTTGTTTGAGCAGGGCGCCCTTGTCGACGAGACGGTTCATGACAGTCATCACCGTATTGAAGCTAAGCGGCTTGGCCGGCTTGAGTGATGTCTGCACTTCCTTGATCGTCATCGGATGATCCATGTCCCACAGCACATTCATAACCTGTGCTTCCAATGGGCCAAAAAAACGATCCATCCCTGTAGCCCCTACTTTGAAATTTTGTATTTTCATTTTGATCTACGCCACCTCACACTACATATTGTAGTGTAGTCATTCAAAACAAGTCAAATTTCAGTACTTAATTGTATATTATCATATTATGTGTATCAGTCCATCCTTTTTTAACAGTTATTTGTCGGCATGTTGTATAAAAATAACGAATATTCTTCCTCCCAACATTCCATTATTCATTGTTAGACGCAGAAAATGCTTTAAAACCAATTTATATTTTTTACCATATCATCCATATGACCATAAGTATTTATTTATAAAAAACGCGAAGACCCCAATATTCGGTCTTCGCGTCCGTATCGTCTCCAGTCCTGCACACGGTATCCAATTCACTGTACACCGGTCTGACATTACATCGTACTATTCTTCCATTCAGCGCTCATCGGTCCAGACAACGGTCAGTTCCACCTGTCCATCTGCGGATGCCGCAGGCACGGCGGTTAGAATCCAGTTCTGCCGGGCCGCTTCATTGGTTCCCTGAATGACCATCTTGCGTTCGCTTATCGTCTCAATCGCATCCTGCATATCATGCTCGCGGAAGTACTCGCTGTAGGTCTTGGCCAGTGTCTCCATACTGAGCCGGGTCTGGAACGTGAACAGAACAAACTTCTCTTCATCAGTACTATTCTGCACCGCTGTAACGGTCTGCGCATCATCGGGAACAGGGAAGCTGGCAGGCAAATTAAGAGGCCGCTGCTGAATGGGCTTCACAGTCGAATCCGCCGCTGCATAACCTGCCGTACTCCATAAACCGATCATCATGAACACTACAACCATACCGCATATCTTCAGGCTCCATGATTTCCTCATGATATACCTCTCCTTTGCTGTTGCAATCATAATCTCGGGCTTACAGCATTCCGGCAAAGTATGGCTTTTACCACAGTGTCCTTACCTACAATGTATCTCTCTGGATGGAATAGATCCCGGCAGGCAGCAGGGATGATAAAAGGAGAAGAAGACAGAAGGAAGCCCACACTATATCCTGCTCATAGTATTGCTTCCTTCTGCTGTATATATGATGGCCAGATCGGCCTTGTCCGCTGCGGCTTACGGGTTCAGGCAGCATGTACGGGGTTCGTCATCCTGCATTATTTCCCGGCTGAGTACGCCGCAGACAGTGAAAAGTATGAGCTTGTTGAACAGCTCCGTATCCTCTGCTTCCGGGAGAGCGATTCAACAGGCTGTATATAAAAGCATCCTGCCTTTCGGGTGATGATAACACCATACCCCTTCTTATGATCAAAGCAGGCTGCTGGATAACGTTACTACAAATCAAGAACGCATCTGGGACATGAATTCACTGATATCCACATTCAGTCCCTGAGCGAGACGCATGCCGTATTCACGGTCCGCACGGATAAAGTTACAGATCGCGCGCAGCTGGATATCCTTTTTCACTCCCTGTAAATCATTAACCAAATTTTGAAGTAAATTATCTCTTTGTTCGGCTGTATAGGAACGATATTGTTCACCGGCCTGGGTGAAATCATCGGTTTTCTCAATTTTCTGACGGGTTACCTTGCCTTCGATCTCTACTTCGCTGTCACGATAGGCTGGATCTTCAACAGGTCCATCCGTATAGCTGTTTGGTTCATAGTTGAAACGGGAATTATCCTGGTTCACATTCATCAGTCCATCACGCTGGTGATTGCGCACCGGTGCGTACGGGCAGTTGATCGGAATCTGCAGATAATTCGGTCCCAGGCGGTGGCGCTGTGTATCCGGATAGGAGAACAGACGACCCTGCAGCAGCTTGTCTTCCGACGGCTCAATACCGGGTACGAGCGCGCTTGGAGAGAATGCGGACTGCTCCACTTCGGCAAAGAAGTTGTCCGGGTTCTGGTTCAGTGTCATCGTGCCGACCAGATGGAACGGGAACTGCTCTTCCGGCCATACTTTGGTAGGGTCCAGCGGATCAAAGGAATAGCTGTCGATATCCTCCGGCTTGATGAACTGTACTTTCAGTTCCCACTCCGGGAACTTGCCCTGTTCAATATGGTCAAACAGATCGCGGGTCGCATGGTTAAAGTCTCTGCCCTGCTGCTCACGCACTTCATCAGCGGAGAAAGTACGTACGCCCTGCTTGGATTCCCATTTGTATTTGATATAAGTCACTTTGCCCTCGGCATTGATCCACTTGAAGGCATGAACGCTGAATCCGTCCATCTCGCGGTAATTGGCCGGGGTGCCGTGATCCGAGAACAGCCAGGTCATCATATGTGTCGATTCCGGCGTCAGAGTCATAAAGTCCCAGTAGCGGCCCGGATTCTGAATATTGGTCTGTGGGTCCGGCTTGAGAGAATGTACCATATCCGGGAATTTGATCGCATCGCGGATAAAGAATACCGGCAGATGGTTGCCTACGATATCATAGTTGCCTTCCTGGGTGTAGAACTTAACGGCAAAACCGCGCGGATCGCGTGCCGTCTCCGGAGAACCGACTCCGTGGATAACGGTGGAAAAACGTACAAACACCGGTGTCTCCAGTCCTGCTTCCTGCAGAAAAGCGGCCCGGGTGTATTCCTTCATGCTGTTGGCCACGCGGAATACGCCATGGGCTCCGGCACCGCGGGCATGTACGACACGCTCGGGAATACGTTCACGGTCAAAATGGGCAATCTTCTCGATAAGGTGGTAATCCTCCAGCAGTGCAGGTCCTCTGCGGCCGGCTGTTCTGGAATTCTGGTTATCTCCTACAGGAGCACCCTGGTTGGTGGTTAGACGGTTATCCATCGTTAGAATCATCCTTTCAAATCGGACAGAATCAAGTCTGCTGTCTTACCGGTCTATTCCTGATCTATTGTCCATCAATGAATTAGACTTGCAATTAGACTTAATTCAAAATCCGTAAGTTTAGAATCATTCTAACATCGCCAACCGTGCGATTCATGAGGTACACATGAGCCTTGGGTGAGCCTTAAATGAAGAAGTGGTGAATATTCTTTCATCCGTCTCATTATCCTGTTATTTCTCAATAAATCCATTCACCTGTTAAAAGCGGAATTTCAACCACAAAACTTCCGGCTAACATATATAGCAAGCTTAATCCCATTAATCTGCGAGACGGTAACCGACACCGCGCACAGTAGCAATATACTGAGGTGCGGACGCGTTGTCGCCGATTTTCTTGCGCAGACTCTTCACATGCACATCGACCACATTGCTGCCGCCAAAAAACTGGGTGCCCCAGATTTCGCTCATCAGCTGTTCACGGGACAATACACTGCCTTCCCCTTCGATCAGCATGAGCAGCAGATCATACTCCGTCTTGGTCAGCTCGACACGCTGCTGTCCGCGGTGTACCGTCATTTTCTTGCGATCGATCCACAGATCCTTGAATACCGTACGATGCTGGGTATCATCCGCAGCAGGCGCAGCGGGACGGCTTGCATTGGAGCGAATGACACGTTCCACATGATACAGTCCTTCCTGCGGACGCATCGGCCAGACAAGCAGTTCTTCCTCGGTCCATTCCTTCATACCCAGGGCCAGCATCTCCTCACGAACGAGGAAAATGGATGGTACATGAGAATTATTATCATTTACGCGCAGCTTGGCGAGCTCAATGTCGCTGCTTCCTGCAGAAGTAATCATATCAAAAATGTACAGATCCGCACCGATTGCACCAGCGCCGTTATTTTCCCAGCGGTGGAATACCATCACATCAAAGCAGCTGTCGGACAGCATGCGTGTCAGTTCATGAATACGGCTCGGAGCCGGACTGATAATAACGACGCGGCGTGTTACCGGGCAAGCCTGAATCCCTATCTCCATGTCTCCGTAGCTGTTGTCCGGAGCCCAGTTGACGCTGGATCTTGAATCAGAAAGATAATCATTCTCAATTACTTTTTCGATTTGTTTTTGCATTCGGTACACACTCCTTTAAATACAACATGTGCATGATGGACATCGTACCCGGTTTCCTCCGCTACATCAGCGTACCATTGCAGCGGTGCATCGGTCATGACTTCATCCACACGTCCGCAGGTTTCACATACAATATGCTGGTGATCGTCCATTTTGCCATCATAGCGGCTGGCCGTCTCACCAAGCTTAAGTTCACGGATCAAGCCGTTATCTGTCAGGTATCTAAGCGAGTTATATACAGTACCATAAGCGAAATTATGACCACGCTCTACCAACCGGTTCATTACGTCAGCGGCAGTCGGGTGATCCTCGGCGTTGCAGACGATTTCGTAGACAGCTTTGCGCTGCGTCGTCAGATTGATAGTTTTCACATGGATCATTCCCTTAATTTGATTTTAGAATAAGTATAAATCCATTTCAAATGTCGGTCAATAGGTTTGCGAATAATACGAGAATCATTCTCATAGATTTTAATTATTTACTATATAATATTCATTAAACGGTTCTTTTGTCCGTGAATAGTTATTCCGCAGTGTCGTATAATGTAGAATAAGCGACATATAGATCAAGTCCCTTCAGGCAATTCCTGCGCTGTATGCGATATGCGTAATGACTCGCAGACCCGCATAACCAGTACGTTAAAAAAGCTTACCTCATAACAATTATCTTGCATGCATAATGTCAGCATTCGTAGTTTCCCCTTACAGTTATTTGTAAAATGGATTGCTCACTGCGCTTTCATCCGCTATATTTTATTTAAAAACCTTATAACCTTTTGAGCTTTTGAAACATCATTCTCATGAACCTTACACGAAACGATTCGACTATATTTTCAAATCCAGCTATACCTTTACTTACTAGTTGCCTAATCAAGTAATTACACAAAGGAGGTGTGCCCTTTGGATAATCTGCTGCTAATCCGGGACAGACTGGAAAAACGTATTCAGCAAGAAGAGATTTCCATGAGCCGTTTTGCCAAGAAACATAGTATCAATGTGGGAATCATCAGCTCCATCCTTAATGGCAACCGTGTACTCAGCATCGAGCAGCTCGACAAGATCACCGAGATTCTGGAGTTGGAGAAGGGCGCGCTGTATGACCAGTACATTAATGAATATCTGAACGATGCCACACCGGATTGGCGGCGGATCAAGCCGTTTTTGTACCGGTGTGTCGAGCTGGACAAGCTGGATTGTATCCAGAAGATTGTCAGTATGCTCGCAGGCAAGTCACAGTATCCGGGATTCCTGTTCGAGACAGCCGAGGACTTTTTCCGGGAAGACAAAAAGGAAGCTGCCAGCATGCTGTATGAAAGCGTAGCCGAGAGCGAAAACAAGCAGCATTCCGAGCGGCTGGCGATCTGCCATTATCGTCTGTTCATGGCGAGACAGGGAGATGACCAGGAGGAGAACTATCAGCTGGCGATCCGGTTCGAGCCATTTGTGGAACGATTGAATGAAGTGGAACAGCTGGATGCGTATACCGATCTCGCCAATACGTACCGCTCCCTGCGCAACTGGAAAAAGGTCGAGAAGATCGCCGAGATTCTGCTGGACAAAGCTAAAGTGCTCTACGATCGTAAACAGGCCGGCGAGCTGCCCACTGACCGCCAGCCGCAAAAGCCGTGGTTCTTTTACATATCGTATGCGTATCTGCTGCGCGCTCATGCGAATGAGGAATACAAGGATTACGAACAGGTCGCCCATTATCTCAAGCTGACCACCGAGCTGGACTGGGTGCAGGAAGAGGACGAAGAGACTTTATTATGGAAAAACCGGTTTGAAGAATGGGCACGGGCCAACAGCTATGCAGCACGGTTGTATGCCGGTGAGCCGGATGTGCTGGAAGAGTATGTGCAGTATGTGGAGCAGCGACCGGAAGAACTGCTCGTGTTCCTGCTGAATGTAGTGACTGCGGCCAATCGCCATCGGCTGGACCTGAGTACGGTACTGCCGAAGTTCAAGCATGAGATCGACGATCTGGAAGCGCAGACACTGGATGATGAGCTGTATACGCTGCAGCTCAACCTGGAACGTTATGCCCGGCTGCTGTACGAGCTGGCGACGTATTATCTGGAGCATGGGCAGTACGGGCAGGGATTTGGGTATTTGCTGGAGTGTATGCAGCAGTCCCAGCAGTGGAATTACAGCCTGCTGCTGCTCAAGTGTACGAATCTGTTCGAGCGGTTCCGAGGCAATGCGATGGAGGATGTAGTGGCAAGGTATGAGGAGCTGTATATGTATACGCAGCGGCTGCTGCATCTTTGAGGTTAGTGTGACGGGTTGAGATTGTAGCAAGTTTCTTTTTTGAATTTATCCATAGCTAAAAGACCTTGAGGAATATCCTCAAAGTCTTTTTTTATTGGAAAACAATATGACACAAAAATGCTTTTTGACTATCCATGGCGGAAAGCAAGTAATATGTACAATAATTCTTTTCATCTTCTCTTACATAGAATGTCGACGAGTATTCTATAAATCGTACCAATGAAGTGAATAGACTCCTGGCTTTATTTATATTGAATACGTTCAGTTTAATCATGATATTATATTGGCCGTCTTCATAATGAATAGAAGAATCCGAAATACTTTTCTGTCTTTCCAAACTCCCAGCAGGATTGATTTTTTTGGAAGTCTCTATGTACCATCAACTTTCTTTATTCACAACTTCTTGTTTACCATTCGTACTATTTTTTTAAAATACCATGGGCTATATATTTCACTACTAGGTATACCAGGCCATTCTCCGCTGCCGGTATCCCACTTTCTCAGCAACTCGGCATACTTTGGATCTTTTACTAAGGTTTTAGTCTGTATCGTATATGCATAATATATATTACAAGAGAAACATTTAAGCTTATCCGATATACTTCCGAAACCAACAACATACAATTCTTGATTACACTCCGTACAAACTACCTTATGTTTTCTTAAATAATCGGATAATGACATGAAGCTTCCTCCCTTCTATTAGTAAAAGAAACTCAGGTATGATTTCACACATTATGCTCTGGCAATTCTTCCTGGCGGTTCCCGAACGTGATCTTTAAATTGAGCCTTGTACACACCAATCTGCTTATATTTCTCTCGGGCATCGTTTATTCTCCTTTTATTCATTTACGCTCCATCTGCATTCCAACTAAACCCATAAATCCCTTCTGTACCGCTATACTACAGAAGGGATTTTTAGTTAGGGCTTTATTTCTTTACTTTAACACTTCTTCAATCGCAGTCACTACATCCTCGCTCAGCTTCACACCTGCAGCTCCCGCATTCTGCTGAATCTGCTCCGGACGGCTCGCTCCAACCAGGGCGCTGGAGACGTTATCCTGGCGCAGAATCCAGGCCAGTGCCAGATGGGTCAAAGACAATCCGGCTTCGTCGGCGATACGCTGCAGCTGCTGTACCTGACTCAGGCGCTGCTCATCCAGCTTTTTCTCGTCCCATCCGAGCTTGGCGGCACGGCTGTCGGACGGGATTTGGCCGCCGGAGGTGTATTTGCCGGTCAGCAGTCCCTGAGCCAGTGGCGAGTAAACAACCTGGCCGATGCCGTATTTCTTGCCGAGCGGGATCACTTCTTCTTCTATATAACGTTCAAACATATTATAGATTGGCTGATTCACGACGATCCGGTCGAGCAGATATCGGTCGGCTACCCCGACAGCCGCCTGCATCTGTGCAGCGGTCCACTGGCTCACGCCGACGTACAGAATCTTGCCCTGGCGCACCAGATCGTCGAGCGCACGCAGCGTCTCTTCGATCGGCGTCTCCGGGGAGAAGCGGTGGCAGTAGTACAGGTCGATATAATCATGGCCGAGACGCTTCAGGCTGGCATGGCACTGCTCCATAATATGCTTGCGTGACAGGCCTTTATCATTCGGACCGTCTCCCATATTGCCAAACACCTTGGTCGCCAGTACATAGGATTCACGTGGATACGACTTCAGCGTC
Source organism: Paenibacillus wulumuqiensis (assembly GCF_000971965.1). Lineage (GTDB taxonomy): Bacteria > Bacillota > Bacilli > Paenibacillales > Paenibacillaceae > Saccharibacillus > Saccharibacillus wulumuqiensis. The sequence continues at coordinate 566,468 of NZ_KQ040792.1, read as the reverse complement.
TCGCCGACTACCTTTTCCGCTTCTCCGCGTTCATACACGTTGGCGGTATCGAAGAAATTAATGCCCAGATCATACGCGGCACGGATCGAATTGACCGCATTCTCCCGTTCCACATATCCTCCATACGTCAGCCAGCTTCCCAGACTAATCTCACTAACCTTGAGCCCACTTCCGCCCAGTCTGCGGTAATTCATCGTCATCGGTTACAGCCTCCTCGTTAATATGTATCATGCGTCTGTTCCCTCCAGCGGATATACCGGAATTGTACAGCCATCCCTATCGGAATAGGCGCATCTGTGTTCTATTATATCGCCAGAAGAATCCGCTTCCAAATGTTTATCCCGAAAATGATCCGACATCCTCCTCCCCTGACGCCTGTCGGGAATCCGTATGAAAAATCCGGCATCGCGATTGAGCAGACTATAATAGCGTTTATATACAGTTATCAGCTCTTTTAAATAGCGAAGTTACTTGGGCTACCATACATATAAGCAACTAAGCCGCATAGAGTTGGACTATTTTCCGGGAGGAACCTGTCTATGATACAAAACCGCTTTTTTCGTATTGGCGCGGGCATTGCGCTGATACTGCTGATCATCTATCTCGGGACGCTGGTTGATTTTATCTTTGTGCCGATCCGCTCGCTGATCAGTCTTACGATTGTACCTCTACTCATTACCGCATTTATCTACTATCCGCTGCGTCCTCTGGTAAATTGGCTGGAGCGCAAGCGCAAAGTCAAGCGTTCCATGTCCATACTTATGATCTATGTGGTGATCATTCTGGCTCTGGTCATTTTCTCCATGATCGGCTGGCCGACACTGCGTGATCAGGTGACCAGCTTCGTACAGAATACGCCTGAGTTCACCAACAGCATTATTCGACAGGTCGAAGCGCTGCAGCATAACTCGTTTATCCAGCAGTATTTGCCGGATCGGGGAGGCAGCGACGATATGCTGTCCCGGCTTACCGAATATCTGAATACGGTATTCACCTGGCTGTCGGATCATATTTCCAGCATGTTCTCCTTTGTATCCAATATTGTGCTGGTTATTGCTACCGTGCCGATCATGCTGTACTACCTGCTCAAGGACGACAAAAAACTGTCCGAGCGTCTGGTACTGCTGTTTCCGCAGAAATTCCGTGAAGACGGCAAGCTGATGCTGGCCGAGATTGATGATTCCCTGAGCAGCTTTATCGCCGGACGCGTACTCGTCAATTTCGCGCTGTGTATACTGCTTTATATAGGGTTTCTGATTATTGATCTGCCCTATTCGCTGCTGCTCGTGTTCCTGGCCTTTTTCCTGAATTTCATCCCGTATATCGGAGCGATTCTGTCTGCTGTACCTGTGGCGATTGTCGGCTTTATAGACTCTCCGATGATGGGGATCTGGGCGATCGTAATTGTAATTGTAGCCCAATTGATTCAGAACAATCTGCTGGAGCCGATCATCTTTGGTAATCAGCTGGATATTCATCCATTCACCATTATCGTACTCCTGCTCGTCGGGGGAGATATGGGCGGCATCCTCGGTATGCTGCTGGTTATTCCGATCTATATGGCCGTCAAGATTACGATTGTGCATATTTACCGGATGTATCTGAAGGAGAAGATCGGCAATGACTTTCAGTAGGGTGTGCTCCTTTATCAAATCTTCATGTTAGTAAAACAAGCAATGTTCGTTAATATTATAGCGTGCGGCAGATCAGGGATATGCGAAGCCGGCATACTCTGATCTGCTTTTTATTTCCAGATAAAGGATTGCTTTTTTCACTTTTTTTTGCTTGATAAATAACAATTTTGTAATTTCTCCGTCCAAAAACAGGTTATATCCAATATGAATTGGTTAATAGTTGTTTGCGATGGCCATCGTATCATTGGGGACACTTTTCATAATTGGGCTGCTGATGCAGACTGCGGATTCACCTTTTTGATGAATCATATGCAAAGTGTGATTACTTAACTTGAAGTGAATATGTACAGCGTTACGAATCCCTATGCATCCCAGTTCTAGTTTTATACAACAAAGGAGGAGTTACATTATGTTCTTTCACATTAAAGAGTTACAGTATACTGCCAAGCCAGACAAGCCGGATCCGATTTATGCCAAAAAGCTGCAAGAAGTACTAGGCGGACAATATGGTGAAATGTCCGTTATGATGCAGTACCTGTTCCAAGGCTGGAATAGCCGCGCTGAGAGCAAGTACAAAGATATGCTGCTGGATATCGGTACCGAGGAGATCGGTCACGTGGAAATGCTGGCAACAATGATTGCTCAGCTGCTCGACGATGCACCGCTGGATCAGGTAGAGCAAATGGCCAAAGACCCTGCGATCGGCGCTGTGCTGGGCGGTATGAATCCGCAGCACGCGATTGTATCCAGTCTGGGCGCACTGCCATCCGACAGCGTAGGTTATCCGTGGAACTCCCGCTATATCGTAGCGAGCGGCGATCTGCTGGCTGATTTCCGTGCCAACCTGAATGCCGAATCCCAGGGACGTCTGCAGGTTATCCGCCTGTATGAGCAAACAACCGATCCTGGTATCCGCGACATGTTGTCCTTTATGATCGCTCGCGATACCATGCACCAGAATCAGTGGCTGGCCGCTATCGCCGAAATCGAGGCGAAGCAGGGTCCAATTACACCGGCTTCCTTCCCTCCAGAGCTGGAGAAACGTGAAGTGGTTCACCAGTTCATGAACTTCTCCCAAGGTGAAGAAAGTGCAGCCGGACGCTGGGCCAGCGGTCCTGCAATGGACGGTACAGGCGACTTTGAATACGTTCAACAGCCAAAAGCCTATGGTCAGGCTCCGATCCTGAAGCCAGCTCCGGACTTTATGCATTCCCGTGCTGATCAGGCGCCAAGCATCGTCAATGTAGGTACCTTGAATAAATAAGAATCTGCTGCTTTGGCAGATCCGACAATACCATAACAAAGCCCTGCTCCTCTCAAGCAGGGCTTTGTTATCATCATTGCATACCGTCTTCCGAATAAGCGGGCAGACGCTCTCCAGCCAGGCCTTTATCCGTCAAATGGAACAGGCAGGATAAAATAAATAGCCTGGTTGTCAACATAACTTGGGATAAATCCGCAAATGTGGGTAATAATAAACAAGCACTTCACTACGAAGGGAGTAATGAACATGAATACAGAGACAACAAAAACACTAGCCATTGGTGCAGTAACAGGTGCGCTGGTAGGTGCAGGTGTAGCTGTTCTGGTCGCCCCGCAGCAAGGTGCGAAAGCACGTGCCAAACTGGCTCAGGTTACCGAACTGGTCAGAGAAAAAGGGCCGATGATTAATGAAAAAGGTCATGAAATCGCTGAGAAAGGCCAGGAAGTTGTCGGCGTTCTCAAGGAATCCCTGAGCACTGCCAAGGACTTCAAAACCGAAGCACAATCGGCAGTAGGCGAAGTGAAATCCGAGATTCAGGACTTCAAGCAATCCCATAACAGCACAGGCAGTGGCCCAGCCACGATGTAAGAGGCCTGATGTCATTGGCTGCCAGGCAGCCTGTGACAGTATACATTTCATTTCAATGATGCCCCGATTCCGGCGTTCCGGAGACGGGGCATTTTTGTTGTGTTTATATCTCTGCTTTTTCATTTTCTTATATTATATAAAAGAACATCCGGAACATAACTGTTCTTCCTCTTTCATCCTCTCTCGCTGCCCCGCTTACATTTCTCAAACAATTTCGCGAAATTTTAATACAGAGTTTACAAAACTAAGACTTAACTCTAACACTGCCCCCCTAGAATAAGTCATGTAAGAACAAAACACATAAGAGTATTGCGCCTTTAATTAGGGGGAGGAGACTTTACAAATGTTTAAAAAACTGCCAATCATGCTTCTTACGCTGACAATGGTCCTCGTGCTTGCTGCCTGCGGATCAAACGGCGGAACTACTTCGGGATCGGGTGCTGGTGGAGATACCGGCAGCACAGGAGAAACTGGTTCTTCTGAGCTTAGCGGTTCTATTCTGGCTGTAGGTTCCACAGCATTGCAACCACTGGTTGAACAAGTGTCACAAAAGTTTATGGCAGATTCAAAATATGCTAACGTATCCGTTCAAGTACAGGGCGGCGGTAGTGGTACGGGTCTGACTCAGGTGTCTGAAGGTCAAGCCAACATCGGTAACTCCGACGTATTCGCTGAAGAAAAGCTGGATGCTGACAAAGCAGCCGAGCTGAAAGATCACCAGGTAGCGGTTGTGGCTATGGCTGCTGTTGCCAATCCGGGTGCTAACGTAAAAGACCTGAAAAAACAACAACTGGTCGACATCTTCACTGGTAAAGTAACGAACTGGAAAGAAGTTGGCGGCGCGGATCAAAAGATCGTGGTCATCAACCGTCCAAGCAGCTCCGGTACACGTGCTACTTTTGAGAAGTACGCACTGGGCGAGAAAACGGAAGATCCAGCCGGTTCCATCCAGCAGGATTCCTCAGGTACAGTGAAAAAGCTGATCGCTGAGACTCCGGGCGCTATCGGTTACCTGGCACTGTCTTACCTGGATGACAGCGTAGCTCCACTGAGCTATGACGGTGTAGAGCCTACGGTTGAGAACGTTGAAGCTGGTAAATACCCAATCTGGGCTTACGAGCACATGTACACCAAAGGTGAGCCGGATGCTGCTACCAAAGCATTCCTGGATTACATGCTGAGCGAAGACGTTCAACAAAGCGATGTAACTGAACTGGGCTACATTCCAATGTCCGGTATGCAGGTACAACGCGATGCGGAAGGTAAAGTTAGCCAAAAGTAAGCTTTCAATCGAATATAACGGATGAAAAGATGCAGCTGCTGGCTCGAACGCCATGGCTCGAAGAGGCGGGGACCCCGCCTCTCTTTTCACGTTTTTATACAGAACGCATATCATCATTCTCCCTTGAATTGTTGAGATACCGGCAAGACATTTATTTCAAAGCATGAAGAAAAGAGGTTATTACTTATGGAGCATTCCAAAGTTACTCCACGGGAAGCACAGCGTCGCAGGCTGCCGCTTGAGAAGCACCGTTTGGAAGACTGGATCGGCAGAATTTATACGTCTATCTGTGTCGTATTTCTGATCGCAGTCATCGTATCCATCGTATATTTTGTTACATCCAAAGGTGTCGCTACCTTTGCTGTGAACGGCGTCAGCCTGACCGAGTTCTTTTTCGGTACACACTGGGCGCCGGATGCGGCTGAGCCTTCGTTTGGTGCACTTCCGGCCATCTCGGGTTCCTTTATGGTTACCCTGCTGGCTGCGCTTCTCGCCAGTCCGCTCAGTATTGCAGCTGCACTGTTCATGACCGAGATCGTGCCGACATTCGGTAAACGTATCCTGCAGCCGGCGATTGAGCTGCTGTCCGGTATTCCATCCGTTGTCTACGGCTTTATCGGTCTGACCCTGATTGTTCCGTTCCTGCGCGACAATGTTGGCGGGCAGGGGATTGGTGTGGGTGCCGGTGCACTCGTACTGTCGATTATGATTCTGCCTACTATCACAAGCGTAGCCGCCGATGCGCTGGCTTCCCTGCCGCGCGGTCTGCGCGAAGCTTCCTATGCACTGGGCGCTACACGCTGGCAGACGATTTACCGTGTCGTGCTGCCAACGGTTCTGCCTGCGCTGCTGACCGGTATCGTACTCGGTATGGCCCGCGCATTCGGTGAAGCACTCGCGGTACAGATGGTTATCGGTAACGCCCCTTACATCCCGACTTCCCTGCTGGAGTCCGCTTCCACACTGACCAGTGTAATTACACTTGGTATGGGTAACACAGCAATGGGCTCTATTCAGAATAATGCATTGTGGAGTATGGCACTCGTGCTGATGCTGATGACATTCGTGTTCATCCTCATCATACGCCTGCTCGAAAGGAGAAACCGGATATGACCACGAAAACCGTAAACACCAAAGCCAGAACACGGGCCAGAAATGCAGACAAAATAGCTACGGTTATCATTGTTGCGCTTGCTCTCTCCATTGTGTTGATTCTGCTGGGACTGCTCGGATTTATCCTGTTCCGCGGACTGGGACATATCAGCTGGGACTTCCTGACATCCAAACCGCAGACGATCCGCGAGGGCGGAGGTATTGGACCACCACTATTTAACTCCCTGTACCTGCTGATCATGACGATGATCATTACCATCCCGCTCGGTCTGGGCGGCGGTATCTATATGTCCGAATATGCCAAACCGGGCAAGATTACCAGCTTTATCCGACTGGTCGTAGAGGTATTGTCCTCTTTCCCGTCGATCGTTATCGGTCTGTTCGGTTTGCTCGTCTTTGTTAATACATTCAATATGGGCTTCTCCCTGCTGGCAGGTGCACTGGCTCTGACCATTTTCAACCTGCCGCTGATGGTACGGATTACGGAACAGGCCTTCACCGCTGTACCCCGTGAACAAAAAGAAGCCGGTCTGGCACTGGGATTATCCAAATGGAAAATCATCACTTCCATCATGCTGCCGGTCGCGATTCCTTCGCTCGTTACCGGTACGATTCTGGCAGCCGGACGTGTATTCGGTGAAGCGGCAGCCCTGCTGTTTACTTCCGGGATGACCACACCTCCACTGAACTTCTCGGACTGGAATCCTCTGCATCCGCGTTCACCGCTGAACCCGCTGCGTCCGGCCGAGACACTGGCGACCCATATCTGGAAAGTCAACAGTGAAGGACTGGCACCGGATGCAATTCAGGTTGCAGCTGGCGCCTCGGCGGTACTCGTCATTATGGTACTGATCTTCAACCTGCTGGCACGCTGGTTCGGACGTACGCTGTATCGTTACATGACGGCTTCCAAACGCATGAACTAGATTTCCAGGATTATTATCGGGGCAGACCGTTTCTGCCCCTCCATGGCAGTCCACTCAAGGAGGATTTTATATTATGGCAATGCCTTTCAGTACTGAAGATCTAAGTGTCTATTATGGCGAGTATCAGGCCATCAAAAATATAAGTCTTGGTTTTCCGGCCAAAACCGTTACCGCGCTGATCGGTCCTTCCGGCTGCGGCAAATCCACTTTCCTGCGCTCGCTGAACCGGATGAATGACGAGATCGCCGGAGCACGCAGTACCGGTCATATCTGGATGGACGGCATCGATCTCGCTGCTCCAACCACCGATGTGATCAAGCTGCGTCAGCGGATTGGCATGGTGTGGCAGCGTCCGAACCCGTTTTACAAGTCCATCTATGAGAATATCGCATTTGGACCGCGCTACTACGGGATCAAAAACCGCAAAAAGCTCGATGAGATCGTAGAGACCAGCCTGCGCCGCGCCGCACTCTGGGATGAAGTCAAAGACCGCCTGAAAGAGTCGGCACTGTCCCTCTCCGGCGGTCAGCAGCAGCGTCTGTGCATCGCCCGCGCATTGTCGGTCAATCCGCAGATTCTGCTGCTGGACGAGCCGGCTTCTGCACTGGACCCGGTATCCACCGGCAAAGTCGAAGAACTCATTTCCGAGCTAAAAAGCGATCTGCGGATCGTTATCGTTACACACAATATGCAGCAGGCGGCACGGGTATCCGATTATACCGCTTATTTCTACCTTGGTAATCTGGTCGAACATGGGGAGACGGACAAGATTTTCACCAATCCCGAGAAAAACTCCACACAGGAATACATTATGGGACGCTTCGGATGAAGCGTCTTTTTTTATGCGTGAATACCTGCTCCGTTCTTACCTTTCAATGCTGTAAGCTTTCCGTAAGGTGAATCGATAGTACCCGGTGGGATCTTCTTTTATGCTGAAGGCATGGAGCGACTGTATATGATAGAGGATCAGGAAACATATTCTCCCTCTATGCTGTCTTACGTACAGAGATTCGCATGAAGGAGGAGTTAGATTGAGACGTTTGGCCAACCTGGATATTCTGCGGGGATTTGCACTGTGCGGGATTATCCTGATCAATATTATGCAGCTGGTGAATTACAATCTGGACAAGACCCCGCTGGATGAAAACATTCAGAAGTTTTTGTATTTTGCTGTGGAACAGCGGTTTTATGTTATTTTTGCTTTTTTGTTTGGGGTAGGATTTCATATTTTTATAACCCGTGCGGAGGCTCGCGGGGATCGGCCGCTGATCCGGTTTACCCGCAGGCTGGTCATTCTGCTGTTGATCGGTATTATTCATCACTACTTTCAGCCTGGTGAAGCACTGCTCGTGTATGCGATACTCGGTTTCTTCCTGATTCCGGTTCACCGGGCCAAGCCCTGGGTGAGTCTGCTGCTGGCATTGATCATTATTGGGGGGAGTGCCTTCTGGCTCGGAATTGCCCAGCTGGAGACACTCGGTATGTTCTTCCTGGGGAAATGGACTGGACAGATCGGACTATTCGCCGAGCCGAAGCGCTATCGCAAAGGGCTGCGGATTACGCAGGTTACCTCGCTGCTGCTGATCTGGCCGCTGCATCTGCTCGGTAATCGGATTCTGGATCAGACCGGGCTGGTTGATACAGCCTCTACCCTGAGCGGATTACCGGTAAGCGTTTTTTATGTAACGACACTGACGCTGCTGCTTCGCCACCAGCGGATAGAACGCCTGCTGACACCGCTTGGCAATCTTGGCCGCATGGCCCTGACCAACTATTTATCCCAGACTGCGATGATTCTGCTGCTGTCGTATCTGCTGCACTGGCCATCCCAGGTGCATATTACAGTGCTGATGATATCAGCTGTATTCATTCTGATCATTCAGATGATTATCAGCAGCTGGTGGCTGAGTCGATTCAGCATGGGACCGGTCGAATATGTATGGCGCCTCGCCACTTATGGCAAAAAGCAGCGCCAGACCGCAGCCCAGTCCTGAAGAAAGGAGTGACCCGGCATGATCCGCAAAGCTCTGTGTATAGGAATAATTGCCGCGCTGTTGATCCTTGCTTTCTTCGTTGCTGTTCAGCTGCCTATTCACCAGTTCAACCAGGGCTGAGCGCGAGTCCATCCTGCTTTTATCGTATATGAAGAATCTGATGGCATCAGGCCCGGAAATAGTAACAATCTCTGCCTCGTGCCCGGCAAAACTGGCCGGATGTAAAGACAACGGTATATCCAGCAAAAATAAGCGGCAGCTCTCCCTTGGGAAAGATACCGCTTATTTGCTGTTGCTGTTGCTGTTGCTGTTGCTTTTGCTGTTGCTGTTGCTGTTGCTGTTGCTGTTGCTGTTGCTGTTGCTGTTGCTGTTGCTGTTGCTGTTGCTGTTGCTGTTGCTGTTGCTGTTGCTGTTGCTTGTTTAATTATGCTTTGTACGGCTTCACAATCAAGCAATCGTTTCCCGATCGTTAATCCATCGCATCCAATGCCTGCCTGCTATGGCCGAGCGCCAAACTGAAATTCCCGAATACGAGTTCCCTGGCTGAGTACCAGATATACATCATGACGCCCTGTAATGTGCTGCACGTCGATCCCTGCATCCTGCCAGTTCTGTGCTCCGGCAGCTAATGCATCCAGTATCAGCGTCCCCACCAGTACTCCATCCGGTGCATCCAGACGAACCTGGATCTCTCCCTGCTGTCCGGCAAAGGCTGCCCGCGCCTGAAAGTGCCCTGCACCTGCTGCGCCGAATTCCGCATCGCTGAACAGAACCCATGCTCCGTCTTCCCGGGCTTCCACCGCAGCTCCGCCTTCTTTGGATTCGACCAGATGGACGTGACGGTAATCATCATAGTTCTCTGCCAGCACGGTCTTGTTCAGGTCCTGCGGCGGAATCACTTCTCCATTTACCCCGACTTCGGCCTGCAGCTGGATGTCTGCTGAGGAACGTCCGATCATGAATGTGTAGCTGCCGGGCTCTACGCAATACCGGCTGCGGGTTACATCCCAGATGGCCAGTTCTGCAGCCGCCAGCTGGAATGTTACTGTCTGTGATTGCCCGGCTGCCAGATGAATACGCTGGAAAGCCTGCAATGTACGCAGCGGCCGCTGTATACGTGACTGCTCCAGCCTCGTATACAGCTGCACCACTTCATCACTGTCGATATCACCGGTATTGCTGACCCGGACAGACAGACGGACCATGGCCTGAGCATCCACTTCTGCCGTATCCAGTTTCAGATCGCTGTACTGTATCGGTGCATAGGTCAGACCATGACCGAACGGATACAACGCCTTTCCGTCAAAATACTGATACGTCCGCTGTGAACGGATAATATCGTAGTCTCTCAGATCCCCGAGCTGCTCCTCCGAGCGGTACCAGGTCATATTTAGACGTCCTGCCGGAGCATAATCGCCATACAGCACATCCGCTACGGCGCTGCCCAGTTCCGGACCCGCATGGGACAGATAGAGAATTGCCGGAATATGCTCTTCCACCCATTCCATTGCAAATGGATAGCTCCCCACGACAACAACCACGGTACGCGGATTGGCTGCATATACTTCCTGGATCAGCTTCAGCTGCGAAGCAGGCAGTTCCAGACCCGGACGGTCATTCTCTTCCTTGCCGTTGATCAGCGGATTGTTGCCTACAAATACAACAGCCGTCTCGGCTGCCTTAGCCGCAGCTACTGCTTGCTCCAATCCATTTTCCAGTACGTTCTTGTCAAAATATATCTCTTCGGCAAGTGCATCTTTCTCATCCGCAATGATCAGCTGGCCCTCGTCTCCGCCAGCATGCACAGTGCGTCCGTTCCATGTGCTGATAGCCACCCGTCCGTCTTCCTGCTGATCCAGACCGAATACTTCTTTGACGAACCAGCCATAGGCCTCGTCGGCGGAAGCGGTAATCTGCTGGCTATCATCATCGGCCGTCCAGTACTTGCCATTTGCGGCCGAACGAATCGTGTAACTGCCAAATCCCCAGTCGGATACGGTGAATATACTGTTGTCCTCTTCACTGGATAATCCTGCCGCTGCACCGTCTGCCGATTGTGCAGCAGATGAAGAGACAGTCATACCTGCCCGAACGGCTGGCTTTTCCTCTGCGGAGGCAGGCTGCTGAACGGATAACAATTTTCCGTTTCCCGAGGAAGTGAAGCTCACCCGGTCATTCCCGTCATGATAATGCACATTGCCCTGTGCCTTGGAGCGAATACCCTGCAGGCCGGTAACTGCATAAGGCAGGGTGCCGGAGTACCAGTCCCGATAGACGATATCACCGAGTTCGCCGATCACGGCTATATCGCCGGTGCTTTGACCGGACAATGGCAGGGTGCCGTTATCATTTTTGAGCAGGACGATTGATTTGCGTACAGCTTCTGCTGCAATCACTTTGGCTTCATCAGTCATCATGGATTCTTCCCCGATCGCAGCATACGGGTTCAACTCCTCTGGATCAAATTCGCCGAGCCGGAAGCGCACCCGGAATGTGTTGAACAGCGCACGATCAATATCTTCCCAGCTCAGCAGCCCCTGCTCCAGCGCTTCACGCAGTGCCGCTTTGGAGAGATCGGCATCATCGGTAATACTGTCGATACCGGCTTTGACCGATTCCGCGACGCCTGGCGTATGCGAATCATAATATCCGTGATCATTCATAATGCCCATTACATCACCGGCATCGCTGACGATAAATCCGTCCATGCCCCATTCGCCTTTGACCACTTCATGGACGAGCGGATGCAGCAGTGCGGGTGTACCATTGATGGAATTGTAAGCTGTCATCATCGATTGGGCTTTGCCCTCGGTAAATGGCTGTTCAAACGCCTTGAGGTAATATTCCCGCATATTGCGCGGATCGATACTGGATGAGCCGCTGCCCCGATCCACTTCATTATTGTTGCCCAGAAAATGCTTCAACGTCGCTACAGCCTTGAGATATGTAGGATGATCCCCCTGAATGCCCTCTACCAGACGGGTTGCCAGCTCACCGGTCAGCCGCGGATCTTCACCATAGGCTTCTTCATTGCGTCCCCAGCGCGGATCACGCTCCATATCGACTGTAGGCGCCCAGAGTGTCAGCCCGTTCACGGCCGGATTGCGCTTGTACATCACCCGCGCTTCATCCGAGATTACTTTACCGATTCTGCGCATCAGATCGCTATCCCATGTACATGCCAGTCCGACCGGCTGCGGGAAAAAGGTCGCTTCGCCCAGCCAGGCAATCCCGTGCGCCGCCTCGGTACCGTGCTTGTAAGCTCCTATACCGAGCCGCTCGATCGCAGGCTGATACTGCAGCATGGATTCGATCTTCTCCTCATCAGTCAGGCGGGATACCAGATCATGAACACGCTGATCGAGCTCCTGGGTATGATCCTGAAACAGATACTTGGTTGTTTGTTCCATATTGTTATATCTCCTTTAAATTTAGTGTCTGTAAGGGTGCATTATACCGAATAATGTTTTTCTGCTTTCGTTTTCCGTGCTGCTACATTTTTATGGTAATGCAATCATTTACCAAAAGAAAGCCCTTACAAGCTAAATTGTCAGGTCATAATTAGCGTAATAATTAGTGGAGATTTCTATGGCTCCTATGGTCGCTGCTGTCACTCCAACATGCTCTGATTCCAGACAAGCCAGCGTGCCTGTTCCCTGCTCTCTATTCTCTGCTCTCTGCTCCCATGAAAAAAAGCCCTCTGCATCGGCAGAAGGGCTTTATATATCGGATGTTATTCCTGCTTCCGGCTTGTCTACCGCTTTCTCGCCCTGCGATTACCGTAACAGATCAGCCAGCGGATCGCGGGCGGCTGCAGAACCGGCAGTACCGCCATTTAGCGCTGCCGATGATCCGGCAGAAGTCTCTGCCTTTTCCAGACCAAGGCGGCGGGTCATCTGTTCGTTGATGGTGGACAGCTTGGCCGTGTAATCCTGGCAGCTGTTAATAATCTCGCGGTTGGAACGTTCGGATGTATCCAGCGCAGACATCAGATCGGAAATCGCCTGATTGACCGATTCGAGCGACATGGTCGGCTTTTTGAGCAGCTCGGCAGAGCGTTCGCTGTTCGTTTTCAGCATCTCGGCATTGCGTTTGAACTGATCTTCGATCGTCTGGTTGACGCTCTCGACCGCATCGGCTACCCGCTCCTGATCTTCGATCGCCAGCGCGATCATGGCGGAGATTTTGATCAGGTTGGCGGCTTTGTACACCGAGTCATTAACCGAATCAATCAGCTTGTCATTCGTATCGTTGACAATATCGGTGGCGGCAATCGCCTGATTGAACAGCATAATATTTTCGGTCATCGACTGGGTCCGGGTCATTACCTTGCGCAAGCCCCGTTCCAGATAGACTTTGCGATGTTCATTTTCCGGCTTTTGAATTTCGGCTTCGAACAGCTTTTTCAGCTCGCCGCCCATGGCGATTTTGTACTGGAGATTATAGATCTCCTGCAGGGAATTGCGCTTGAGGGTACGCATGCTGATCATATTCTCTTCCAGTGTATCCTTGCCGTCGCGCAGACCCTGCACGATGGCATCGACGTTTTTGCTGACAGACTGGTATTTGTAGACGTAATTTTTGATTGGGGATTTGCGCAGCAGTTTGCCAAACAGGCTGACATTTTTGCTCTGCTGCAGCGCTTCGCATTCATCGCGCAGGGACAGGATCAGATTGGAGACCTGCTTGGACTTGCCTGACATCAGATCGTTGACCGGACGGTCCAGCATCTGCAGGGTCTGGGTAGCCCGCTCCTGCGTCTGCATGCCGAGCTTGCCGACTTCATCCATCAGCATATCGAGGCTCATGCTGTCTGCCTGAGCCACCTTCTGGATGATGACAGTAGCTTCCTGGGTAACCTTTTGTTCATCTTCTTTTTTTAAATTTAACGGTGGAGTTGCCATCGCACTCTCCCCTTTCATCTATTTCAGCGGTTGTCGGGCGGAGCAGGGCAGCTGCACCGCACCTTTATTTCAGGCATCAGGAGTAACGCTGATGAATGATTTCCGCTCTGGATTGCAGTTCGATCAGGTCTTTATGTTCAATCGTTTTGACGATATGGGTAATGCGGTTGTTAACGTCCCGCAGCCCATCGAGCAGGATGCGGCGATTTTTCGTTTTGGCTTCGCCGCTCAGACGCAGGAACGGGTTGATCACGCTGTTCAGGTCTTTCAGCACCAGCCGTTTGACCGTATGGTTGATATCGTCATTATGCATCTCGGCCAGCATTGGGATTACGCGCTGCAGACGCAGGAACAACGAGCAGGATTTCTCCACGATTTCGTTATCGAGATTATTCTTCTGGCCTTCGGAAATGATCATCTCTTCCAGCACGCTCAAATATTCCATTACCGGTTGAAATACCGGCGGAATCTCCTGGAGTTCCTGAGCCGGCACACCGGCGGCGGAAGCTGCTGCAGCAGGCTGAGGGTTTGGTGGAGCAGCAGCTCGGGCAGAGCGTTCAGGCGCATTTCTCTCGGATGAAGGCAGCTGGTTACTGCCTCCTCTTGGAAGCTCCGGCTCAGGCTGTGTAAATTCCAGCGATGGACGTGCTTTGCGTTCAGCCCGTGTAATGCCATAGATGGAGCCCGCCAGCGGAAACAGAAGAGCGATATAGCCAGGCACCCATATATCCAGCACACAACCGACGAGGTACCCTGCACCTCCGGCCAGTAACGTTCTGCCTATCATTCTGCTTTTACTCATCCATATTCACCTGCCTTTTCAGCTGATCTATTTATTGCGCAGGCTGTCCCTGCATCAGAACAGGCTGCTCTACGTAACTGGTTAACAATCCATACTCCGGCGTTTGCGGATCGACTTTATAACCAAGAGCCATTTTAACGGCCAGATAAGGGAAATTAACACCGCTCAGGCAGGTCATATGCAGACCGCCGGACATGCGCGGGTTAATCTCCAGCGCTTTAGGGACATTGCCCTGATAAATCAATTGTAGATTATAATTATACGGAATCTTGTAAAACTGCGCCACTTTTCGGGCGATTTCCAGTAATTCAGGCACTTCTTCCAGAAGACGGGAGCGTCCGCCGGCTTTGCGCCTTGGGACAGCAGCCAGCAGTTCACCTTGCGGAGAAGCCAGACAGTCGATGCTGTATTCATGACCTTCGAGCAGCTCCATCACCATCAGTTCCGGAAAAGACTCCGCCTGGGACAGTGCCGCATAGGCTTGCTCATAAGATATTCTTGGACTCACCGTATCGAACAGCGCGCCCAGTGCATCATAATCCGGGTCGATGATCCGGAAGCCTACCCCGCCTTCCATACGTGTCGGTTTGAAGCAGACGCTTAGACCCAGTTCATGCAGTTCTTCATACGCCTGTCTGAACTGGTCGGCTGTATTCACCAGCCGATATTCCGGCACGACCATCAGCTGATTCTGCTCTGCCGACAGGAAAAAGTTGCCCTTGTCCTCGATCTCATCGAGCAGCTCCATATCCGTACAGCAGACCAGCTTCACACCCATTTCGGCAAAGGAAGCTGCTGCCGCGACCACATAACGCATCCCCCAGCGCGGAACGAACACCTCAATCTGGTGACGCCGGCAAAAGTCCAGGCAGTACGCTGCATAGGCTTCACCTGTTAATACGGGCTCTACCTCCGTATGGTCGCAGGCACGCAGTGATACATGCTCGGGATCGCGGTGTGTGCCATAAATCTCAAATGCCATGCCGTCTTCATTGTGACGTACCGCATTCATATAATGATATCCTACCGCAAAGCTGCGATTGAACCAGATTCTAACTTTCCGTCCGCTCATAGTTCATGATTCCTTCCCTGTTCATGATGTCCAGCACAAACTGCAGAATATCCTCTGCCGCCCGAATGCCGGAACGTGCGGTAAATCTGTATTTACCCTGCAGCTCACCATTCCGGAAGCCGCGGTAGAGCTCGCCGTGCGCAGGAGCAATCGCTTCATCCGCGTAATCCAGCAGTCCGCGGTCCAGCAGGGAATCCCCGGAAGCAATGACCCGATCCGCACCCGCCATGCATTTTACATGCTCGATCGCCCGATTTTTGCTGACCGGGAAAGGAACCAGATATACCTTTCTCCCCTGAATGGAGAGACCCCAGCCCAGCTGCGCCAGTTCCGGCAGAATCGCCATCACCTGCTCATCCGGCATCATCTCCCGGTCGACCAGTACGGAGAAGAACGTCTCTTCCCAGTAGCTCTCCCGGATAATCCATGATGGATCGGATACCCGGTGGAAGACGGAAATGGCTTCGGCAGGCGGCGCTGACTGACGACGTACGTCCAGCATAATCTGCTCATGCCATTCCCGGTCCACCTGACCGTTGATCAGAATATGAGCGCCATTGCTCGTAATCGCATACTTCGGCACAACCTGTTCCCGGAAAATATGAATGCGATGATATAGTTCCAGCACCCGCGTCGTCACCGGTACAAACGGAATACTCCCGGCAATCTCTCTCAGCTGTTCCAGCGCCCGGATCGAAATATGGGAGATGACACGTCCGTCCACCATTTCAGCCGGTATCATCACACGATCGTCCACATCCATCCCGCGGGAGCGTTCCGAATAAATCAGTGTCTGGTCCAGATCACTAGCATACAGCAGCATCAGGATGGCTCCTCTCTTGGCTTGATAA
Source organism: Paenibacillus wulumuqiensis (assembly GCF_000971965.1). GTDB lineage: Bacteria > Bacillota > Bacilli > Paenibacillales > Paenibacillaceae > Saccharibacillus > Saccharibacillus wulumuqiensis. The sequence goes on along the minus strand of NZ_KQ040792.1, from coordinate 550,038 downwards.
TCCCGCAGCAGGAATAGGTTAGCTGCGGGCAGACTTCAATCTGTGCCTGACGCTCACGAGCCAGCAGCAGAATATGGCGCAGATTCGGATTGTCTTCCCGGTCGATGAGGATTTTCCAGGGAACCCGGCGCAGCAGGACACGCGTCGTCTCACCGACACCCGGCTTAATCAGATTAATATCCCCGATCTGATACTCCTGCTGAATCCAGCGAATATCTTCGATCCCCTGCCAGTTCGCCGGTACAGGATGATCCAGCAGCTCCCCGGCCTGCTGCTCCGCCAGCTGCTGTACAGCAGAGAAGTATTCGCTGATATGATCGACAAATGTATTGGACAGATCCTGATCCAGCCATTGTCTGTAAAATTTGGACCCGTGAAAATCATTTTCTCCGATCAGATCATCCCGCAGAACGGTCCGGCTCATCAGCCCGGATACCGTCGAGTTCAAGCACGCACTCGGAATGAGGAAATCTTCCCTCGTCCCGTACGTATCCGAAGAACCGCCGGGATCGGCCAGTACCGCCAGATCATCATTCAGCGTAACACCGTATCGCTCCTCAAACTCGCGACAGGATTGTATAAGCACGTTACGGATCGCGCCCTTGCCGGTCCATCCGTCGACAAACTGAATCTGCTTGTCGACTCCGTGTTTTTGCAAAATATATTTAAGGGCATTCATATCGATGCCTTTGCCCCGGATAATCGAAACGCTGTAATGCGGCAGATCCAGATTGTACTTGTACAGCAAATAGCGCTTGATCAGGATGCCTACCGGCGTACCTGCCCGGGCGAGAGAGACAAGCACTGTCTGAGGTCCACGCTTGTGCAGAATCAGCTCGCTGACCACACCGGCAGCCAGCGCCACCTTCTCTGCCGAATCGGCCAGTGTGCGCTGGAACAGCTCCACATACTCATCGGTCGGCTGGTATTCCTGCGGAAGCATCTCCGAATAGTGGGTACCCGTCTGGATCGCCTCTTCCCGTTCCTCGGTACCACGCTCCAGATTCACATCGCTCAGATCCTTCAGCAGAAATACCACATCAGCAGGCGAGTAGCTGCCCAGCTGTGCAGGATCGGCCAGCTGCGGCTCGTTCCATGCGTTATGCGTCTCGATCGTCATGTTATTGACCTCCCTGGTTCAGCTGGGTACTGCCGCAGATCACAATATGAATCTGCCGGAACATGCCGCCTTGCAGACTGTCGATCAGTGTATCCAGATTTCCTTCCGGCACCTGCCGCTCCAGAAATACGAATACTTCGTCATACACATCCGGGATAAGATTATAGACATAATTGGTGACACTGCTGTCTTCAGGCGAAGTGAATGTATGCCCTGTCCGGATCGGATAGCCAGAGTCGACCGCCCGGTATACCGGACTGCGTGTCGTCGAATGATAGGAGATCCCTTCCCCCATCTCTGCGCTGATCATCATCGGGATGTACATGAATTCTTCGGTGCCTAGACATAAGGTACGCCGGCCCTTCCGCTGTCTGCGAAGTATATCAGCCGCCAACCGGATACCGGCAGCTGTCCGCCGGTTGTTCTGCTCATCAATACCAAATCTGCCGGTTCCCATCATAAATGGCCCGTTATGCAGTACCCCTGCGCCATCGACAGACTGTGTGTTTTCCAGCAGTTCGAACACATTTTCCAGTTCGATCCTGTTTACTGGCGCCGGGGATGCCGTCCCACCAGGTACATAGGCCGGATGTGAGAGATCCGGTTTGCCTTCCACTTCAATTTGGCCTTTGACGAGTGAAATAGGTGTAATCGCGATACCCAGCTCCCGCTCCAGTTCGGCGTATCGTCGTACATTATCCTCGCTTCGCCAGTCCAGCAGAGAAGCGACATAGTAGGCTTTACGTGGATGCTGTTCATGAATCGCCCGGATAATATTCAGCGCCGTCTTGCCGGTTGTGATCTCATCATCGACCAGTACGATCGGATGATCGCCGGCGATCATGCGCGCTTCACGTGCATAGCAGCGGTGGGATACTGCATGGGAATGCTCTTCTTCAAACTGGATAAATGGCTGCTGACCTACAATCTGATGGCGGGTTGTATGTACATAGGTCGCTCCCTCGCTAAATGCATGGTACATGCTGTGTCCAAGCGCAGTCGCCGTCTCCGCAAACCCGATAAAAGCCACCGGCTCCGGCAGCTTCAGCTTTAGCCGCATCAGCTGTTCGTATGCCCCGGCCACTCCTACACCGGAGGACATCGCCTCGATCAGACCGGGCAGCAACTGTTCGACCTCCGAGTCCATCTCTGTGTTCATTTCACGGTACAACAGCAGTGACAGAGCTGCTCCGCTCAACAGGGACTGGTACGGATTCACCGCCAGATGCTTGCCCAGCACCTTGCTGACAAACAGAAAGGACCGCTTGGGATTGACCCGGGCAGCCATTTCAAACAGCTGCTCCAGCGGAAGCTGGAACGGATTGTGCTCGACCGCTACATGCACTGCCAATCCATCCAGAATATTATACGTAGACGTGCCGTTCTTGCTCTGAGAGTAAAGAGATGAAATGTTGTTGTTCATGCAGCACCCCGTATATTTGTGATCGGGCCATAATCCGTCTGGCCCAGTTAAGATGTGGTTTGATCTCGTTCATTTTGTTGGCATATCCGCTTTTGAAGACGCCGAGCTTGCCTGTATTGTTGGCGATAATCCCCTGTGCATCTTCGTATTCTTCTTGTCTGACCGTGTAGAGGGACTGCACCAGTCCGATATGGGAAGGGTGAATAATCGTCTTGCCGATCATTCCGTTCTCCTTATCCATAATCACTTCCCGGATCAGTCCATCGACATGGTGGTTGATATATTCATTGCGCAGCTTGCGCCCGTCCGCCCCGAGTGCCTCCTCAAAGGGAGACTGGCGAATCTGCGGCTTCAGTACCCGCTCCCCACTGGAAAAGTATTCCCATACCGGTCCCGAGATGACATACCCGGTATCCATCCGGCCGAACAGGTTGATAATATCCGAAATGCAGTCCCGGATCGTCGTAATATCATAGATGGTCATCTCCGAACTGCGCCGCAGTCCGAACAGACTGGAGAAGTCTGTGGCTCCAATGCGCACGTTCAGCACATATTCCCTGTAAGTATCCAGCACCTGCTTGATCGCGATCAATTCGTCCATCCGGCTCTCCCGGTAGATGACCGCTGCCGTCTCCAGGATCGGCAGACCATACAGCACCGGAGCACCTTCACGTCTGAAATCATTATACTCTGCAATGACCTCAAAATACTGCTGACCGACCGGAGCGCTGAACTTGGGCAGCATAATGCCGGTAATACGCTCCATACCGCCTGCCATATGGCGGATAATCCGCTGCAGCTGCTGCACACTTCGCACCCGGATAAACAGAAGCGGGATAATCGGCCGGACCGAAGGGTCGGTCGCCATGACTTCCTGCAAATAATGGACCTGCTCCACCAGCGAACGTTCAGCCGCCTCCACCTGCTGATCTCCGATCGCATCTTCCAGATCGAACACCCATGAAGTCAATCCGCGGTGCTTCTGGGTCAGGATGTCCCGGGCGATCGTCGGCCGGGTTGCCGGACAGTACAGCGCCGGTCCGATCGCATAAGCGAGCAGATCCCGCTCGGAAGAGTTATCATAGTGAACCGGTACGGAGTAGAACAGCTCCTGCTCTTCCGCCTGTGACAAATAATTAAAGTAACGCATAACACCCCTCCTGAATGGGCCCCGCCCTGGTTGCCATGATGCTGTCATCCGGCTAACCTTACAGATAAAATAAGCCCCTCCTGTATAGCCAGCAGGAGGGACGACAGTAGTGCTCTACAACCGCACACAACAACAGAGGTGAATCACAAGCTTTTCGGTTTATTTTCTTCCGGCTGTCCAGCGCATGCCCCAGCGGAACGCTTCATCCATCTGGCGATGGCCCGGGAAATACTGTACGACCCGCTCAATACTGAACGTCTCGTTGCCCACATTCTGGATCAGCGCGATCGCACACATCGGCTTGCCGTTATCATGTTCATCCAGACGCACGATAATATCGGGACCGTCCTTCTGGTAAATGGTGACGACGCCATCTGCTTCTGTCCAGCGCGAAATGCCCTCATAGATAAAGGAAAAGACCAGAATGCGCTTGATCTGGGCAATCTTGTTGCCGTTGATGCGCATATTCTCACCGCCCGCACGGGCACCGGTACGATCATCCGCATCGAGCGCGATATAAGGATCGAATTCCATATGACCAAAGCTGTTGCCCAGCGCCTGCACGACGCCCTTGCTGCCATTCTGGAGCTCATACAGACAGCCCAGATCGAGATCCGTCCCTCCGCTTCCGCGGCTGAACAGCCCTTTCTTTTGCACACGGTTCCAGTTGAGGTTAATCAGCAGTTCGCCGAGTGTACCGCTGGCCTTTTTCTGGAGGTTGATTACATCGCCCTTTTTCTTGAGCTCGATCTTGCGCAGATTCAGCGGCGCTGCCTGCGGAGCGGGAGCCGGTGGTGCGGCTGGCGGTGGTACCTGTCGCTGTACAGGCGCTGGTGGTGCCGGAGTCGGCGGTACAGGCGCTGGCGGTACTGGAGTTGGTGGTGAAGGTGCAGCCGGAGGCGTATCTTCCACCTCGACCCCGTAGCTGCCGCACAGCTCTTTCAATCCGCCAAAATAACCCGCACCCACAGCGGAGAACTTCCACTCCGACTGGTATCTATACAACTCTCCGATGACAATAGCCGTCTCGTTGGAGAAATGATTTTCAAGATCATAACGGAAAATCTCTGCTCCGGTGCGTCCATCCGTACAGCGCAGATACATCCCGCTGGCCTGGCTAAACGTATAATGACCGGCGCCACTGTTATAAATGGTGAGCGTCACCGCTATTTTTTGAACATTGTGTGGAACCGCATTCATCATAAGCTGAAATTGACGCTGATCACTACCGGCAGGATTCTCCTGATATGTAATAAAGGAATTGCCGGGATTGCCATAAAAAATCAGATCGTTGTCACTGCTGACACGTCCATCCTGCTGCAGCAGAAATGCCGAAGTATCCAGTTCCAGCGCTGCAGGCGCCTGCCAGCCCAGCATCATATTCAGCTGGCTGAGCCCCGGATTGGTTTTGGTTACATCTGTTTTCTGTCCTTTGACGATGGATACACTCATCCGTAGACCTCTTCTCTGGAGTCTGACATGGGATTTACTTCATCCTTACCGGCAGATTGTAAAATGGAATACAAGGCTGTTATGCACCCTGTATTCCATTGCATGATTCTATTTGGTCTTTGTAAATGCTTTGCTTGAATTAAACGTCCAATCCATAATTACGGCACAATGCCGCCAGGCCGCCCGTAAAGCCGCTGCCTATCGCCTGGAATTTCCAGTCGCTGCCGTGCCGGTAAAATTCACAAAATACAACTGCCGTCTCCGTAGAGAAGTCTTCGCCCAGATCAAAGCGCAGTAGCTCGCTGCCACCCGCTTCGTTCGCAACCCGAACAAATGCGGAGCTCACCTGACCAAAGTTCTGGCCGCGGTTGTCTCCATCGTGAATGGTCACCGTAATGCCCACACGCGAAATGTTTGGCGGTATCAGGCTGAAATCAACGACGATCTGCTCATCATCGCCTTCGCCTTCACCGGTACGGTTATCACCGGTATGCGCAACAGCTCCGCCATAGGCAACCAGATGATTGTAAAACACAAAGTCTTCTTCGGATTTGGCTTTGCCATCCTCATGCAGCAGGAAGGCACAGGCATCCAGATCAAAGTCGGTGCCGCCGCTGTATTTGTTAATATCCCAGCCCAGACCGACTACTACCTTGGTCAGCCCGGGATTGGTTTTGGTCAGATCAATACGCTGTCCCTTAGCCAGGTTGATCGTCATATGAAGTTCGCCCCCTGCTCAGAAAAGTTACCATAAGATAGCCGTTTGGGCTGCTTAAGCCTGCAGACCGTAGTCGCGGACCAGACCTGCCAGGCCATCTTTGTAGCCGTTACCGATTGCGCTGAATTTCCATTCGCCGGAATGACGATACAGTTCGCCGACAACTACACCTGTCTCGATGGAGAAGTCTTCGCCCAGATCAAAGCGGATCAGTTCTTCGCCGCTCTGTTCGCTCAGAATACGCACATAGGCATTGGATACCTGACCGAAGTTCTGGTTACGCGTGTCTGCTTCATAGATAGTAATGGTAAATGCGATTTTCTCCACTTCTGCAGGTACGGCTGGCAGATCCACTTTGACTTGCTCGTCATCGCCTTCACCTGCGCCTGTACGGTTGTCACCGCTGTGTACAACAGAACCGTTGGCATTTTGAGGGTTGTTGAAATAAATGAAGTCTTTATCACTTGCTACTTTACCAGCAGCATTGGCACAGAAAATGGACACGTCGAGGTCAAAATCTCCGCCGCCATCGTATTTGTTGGTATCCCAGCCCAGACCGACGATTACTTTGGTCAGCCCCGGATTTGTTTTCGTCAGATCTACTTTTTGACCTTTGCTCAAGTTAATTGCCATTGTGAATTCCCTCTTTCATTTAAGTATAGGTTTAAAGTTATCTATCGACTCCCGAAAACTGAACATCCCGTTTTCAAAGGGCCGGCTTATACATATTGATTCGCGAGGATATCAACATGGGCTGCCTGTTTGCCTTGTCCAATCGCATTAAACTTCCATTCGGAACCGTTACGGTAAATTTCACCGGTAATCAGTGCAGTCATGCCGGAATAATTATCCGTCAGATTGAAGCGGACCAGCTCTTCACCACTTTGTGCATTGGCTACCCGGATATACGCGGAAGCGATCATGCCAAAATCCTGTTTGCGCTGCTCGGCCTGATAAATGTTGACGACTACTAATACTTTATGAACATCTGCCGGTATTCTGGACAGATCGATAGAGATTTGTTCATCGTCGCCATCACCTTCACCTGTCAGATTGTCACCGCTGTGCTCTACCGATCCGCACTCACTGCGCAGATTGTAGAAACAGACGAGATTGCCTTTTTTCGTCAGTTTGTCATTCTCATTCAGCATCAGGGCGGAAGCGTCACAGTCAACAGCAGCTTTGGCTTTTTTCATACCGAACAATCCACGGGACTGCGTCTGTACAGGGTCCCAGCCCAGACCGACAGTCAGCCTGGTGAGACCACTTCTGCCTTTTGTCAGATCGATTTTCTGTCCTTTGACCAGATTAATACTCATAAATGGATTAGAGCCTCCTCTTCGTTGTTTCTATGTAATACTATTCCTGCGCACGTAACGTTTCATCATTTTTAAATTTTATACTTTTTTTGACGTTAATCCCTGCCTTGGTGGCAATTTACACCAGGACCCGATAGATGGAAACAAATCTATTTATTAGGTCATTCGTATTATAACGTCATGGGTATTACCAAGTCCATTTTCACATACGTTAGTAAAAAGAAGATCATCGTCTTTTGAGTACACAGCATATGGTTTAGCTGGTAATTATACGTTTAATCAGCTGCTTCGCCGCCTTGCTCATATAGCGATTTTTCAGCCAGACGAGTGCAGGCCGGGTGCGAATCGCCGCTTGCTCCAGCGGAATCACGCACAGCCGGTCGGCGTACACCTGCTGGATCTCCGATTCCGGGATCAGGGTCAGCCCCATTCCGGCAGCGGCAAAAGAAAACAGGGCCGAGATATCCGGACAATCCAGAATCACCCGCGGCTGAAGCTGACGCTGCTCAAACTCCCCGATAATATTCTCATACGTGCCTTCACCGGACATCCGGCGAGCCAGCAGCAGCGGATAATCGGCAATCTGCTCCAGTGTCAGTGACTTCGCCTGACACAGCTCCGTCCACTCCCTCGGAATAACAGCGACAAACGGATCATCGCTCAGCGGCATCATTTCATAGACCAGCTCATTGTCCACCGGCAGCAGCAGGAGGGCAAAGTCGATCTTGTGCTGCTGCAGCAGTTCTTCCAGATGGGATGTATCCCCGTACAGAATCTTGTGGTAGATCGCCGGGTAGTCCCGATGAAATTCGCTGATATGTCTGGATACACGCGAGATACAGATCGAGGACGTGCCTATCGTAATCGAACCGGTCAGCCCCTCGTCCACATCGCTGATTTCCTGCTGTATATTATCCATCTCCCGCAGTACATTCCGGGCGCGTTCATACAATCGCTGCCCGGCCTGGGTAACTTCCCAGCGCTTGCCCTCCCGGTGAATCAGCGTTACGCCCAACTCCTCTTCCAGCTGTCGGAGCTGCTGACTCAGTGGCGGCTGGGCCATATGCAGCATTCTGGCAGCCCGCGTAATCTGTCCTTCTTCTACGATTGTGCAGTAATAATGCAGCTGACGAATATCCATCTCTCCGCCCACTTCCCTTAAAATGTTTATTTAACCATTAAATAGTTGATTATAACTAGGTTAGCGCATTTAATGTATGAATGATCTTCAGTATAGCTTTGCTATATGAACAGACTGTACATACGCCAAAAGTATGCAATTTATACTATATATATATTTTACGTATATCCATTATGAACGCACACTATGTATATGACAACAATGACACAAGGAGATGCAAAAATGAAGATTATTGTAGGCATTACCGGTGCGACCGGTGCAATCTTCGGTGTGCGCATCCTGCAGATGCTCAGGGAAGCCGGTGTGGAGACCCATTTAGTAATGTCTTCCTGGGCAGCTGCCACGATTCAACTGGAGACTCCTTATTCGGTCAAAGACGTGGAGCAAATGGCGGATTACCATTATTCCTACAAAGATCAGGCGGCACGAATCTCCAGCGGTTCCTTCCGTACGGATGGAATGATCGTCGCTCCCTGCAGCATGAAATCGCTGGCTTCGATCCGGATGGGACTGGCCGACAATCTGCTCACCCGTTCCGCTGACGTCGTGCTCAAGGAACGCAAAAAGCTTCTGCTGCTCACCCGCGAGACACCGCTAAACAATATCCATCTGGAGAATATGCTGAAACTGTCGCGCATGGGCACGATCATCATGCCGCCAATGCCGGCCTTTTACAATCTGCCGGCCAGCATCGATGAGATGGTCGATCATATCGTCTATCGGGCGCTGGATCAGTTCGGTATTCACCGGGATGAAGCCAAACGCTGGGATGGCATCGGCAAATAAACTGTTCTTATCCCAAAAATGTATTTCATCCTCATCTAATGCGATATATCTGCAACACATACTATCTGTCAAAGGAGCAATGCATGATGGCTTATCAGGATTTTCGTGACTTTCTGAACACACTGGAAAAGGAAGGCCAGCTGCTGAAGGTCGAGGAACAGGTCAATCTGGAACCCGACATCTCCGCAGCGACAAGAGCGCTGAACAATCTGGGCGACAAATCACCGGCACTGCTGTTCAACAACATTAACGGCTATGAGAAAGACCAGGCACGTATCGCCATGAACGTGATCGGCTCCTGGCCGAACCATGCACTCATGATGGGCATGCCCAAAAACACACCGCTAAAAGAGCAATTTTTCGAATTTGCCCACCGGTACGATCAATTCCCGATGCCTGTACAGCGCGAGGAGACCGCACCGTTTCATGAAGTGGAGCTGACCGAGAATATCAATCTGTTTGAACTGCTGCCCCTGTTCCGTCTTAATCAGGGCGATGGTGGCTTTTATATCGATAAAGCCTGCGTCATCTCCCGTGATCAGGACGATCCGGAGCATTTTGGCAAGCAAAATGTCGGCATCTACCGCCTGCAGGTCAAAGGCAAAGACCGTCTCGGTATCCAGCCGGTACCGCAGCATGATATCGCTGTTCATCTGCGTCAGGCTGAAGAGCGCGGCCAGAACCTGCCGGTCGTAATCGCACTCGGCTGCGAGCCGGTTATCACTACGGCAGCTGCTACACCGCTCAAATACGATCAATCCGAATATGAAATGGCCGGCGCGATCCAGGGACAACCTTACCGCATCGTCAAAGCCAAAGATGCCGACCTGGACATTCCATGGGGTGCCGAAGTGGTACTGGAAGGCGAGATCCTGTGCGGTGAACGCGAATTTGAAGGTCCATTCGGTGAATTCACCGGACACTATTCCGGCGGCCGCAGCATGCCGGTCATCCAGATCAACCGTGTCTACCATCGCCAGAACCCGATCTTCGAACATCTGTATATCGGAATGCCATGGACCGAGACCGACTATATGATCGGAGTCAATACGAGCGTGCCGCTGTACCAGCAGCTCAAGGAAGCTTTCCCGAATGAAGTGGTCGCTGTCAACGCCATGTACACCCACGGCCTGGTCGCCATCATCTCGACCAAACGCCGGTACGGCGGCTTCGCCAAAGCCGTCGGTATGCGCGCTCTCACGACACCGCATGGTCTTGGTTACTGCAAGGTCGTTATCGTCGTGGATGAAGATGTCGATCCGTTCAACCTGCCTCAGGTGATGTGGGCGATCTCTACCAAATTGCATCCGAAGCACGATGCGGTTATTATCCCGGATCTGTCCGTCCTGCCGCTTGATCCCGGCTCCGACCCGGCCGGTATTACGCACAAAATGATTCTTGATGCGACCACACCGCTCGCGCCGGAACAGCGCGGTCACTACTCCCAGCCGCTCGATTCCCCTCCAGGTGTCGACCAGTGGGAAAAGAAAATCATCAATCTGCTGAATCGTCAGCAGTCCTGACGGCATCAACCCATCTTCTAATAGGATAAGGAGTGTTTTCACATGAATATCTGCCCTCGCTGCGGTTCGCAGCATACTGAACAGGTAGCCGCCTCTCCGGTAGCCGGCGTATGGACCGTGCATATGTGCTCGACCTGCATCTTCACCTGGCGTTCCACTGAACCGGAGCATATTACCAATCCGGACAAATATCTGCCTGCTTTCAAAGTCGATCAGGCGGACATTCCCAAAGCTGCTCATGTGCCACCTATTCCGGCACGCCGCGTCTGAGTATGAATTGGGATTCCTAACTATATGCCGATTAAGCATATTATCCGTATCATGCATATCACCTGTAACATGTACAACAAAAAGCACCTGTCCGTATGGAACAGGTGCTTTTTGTCTATATATGCCTGTATGGTAATCAGCCCGTGTGACTGATGACATTTGCTTGTCTGTTATCGCGTATGCTCTCCACTAATCATCTGCAGTTGGTGAGTATAATCGTAATTGACGATTCAGTGGTTAGCCTACATGCTTTTTATGTTTGGTTGAATTCTCGAAAAAGTACAGGGACACCATATCACCGATCGACAGCAGGATAAACGCGACGAGCGCTGTACCAATCGAATCTTCCATACTGGCCTGCAGTCCGTAGAACCAGAACAAAAGAATAACTACCGCCGGAATGACATTGCCAATCAGACGCTTTCTCAAAAATGCTACAAAGGCTACAAACAGCCTATTCATGGTGAACCCTCCATAAGATGTAATGTGCTCCCGAGTTCTCTTTTACCCCAGATAAAGGGCATATAAACAGTAAAATATGGTTTTTACAGGAAATCGAAAAAAAATTTTAATCTTCTTTTTACAATCGAATCAACATCTGTACGTACATTCATCATCACGATCCAGCGGACTTGAGTTCCTGATGCCAGACCGCAGCCTGCATATTTACCGGAGAATCTCATTATTATGTATTTCATATGGTAACACCAGTGCATAATTGACTAATCTGATTGCTGCCCTTCTGTCGAAACTTAGCCGTTTGCGTAGAAATACAGATCTACAACCCAAAACAGACCCTCTCCAGTCGTAAAAATACTGGCGACAGCCTGCTGGTACGGATCATACATCAATCATTTACAGGCACAGCTGTGCCAGAGAACGGACGTCATAACAACACAAATCCTGCTTGCTTACAGTGAACAAAAGCATGTGCACAGTTAAACTGGGGCGCGTAACCGGGCAGAGCCTTATTCCGTGGAATTACTCTTATAGAGAATTATGCCAGAGGTTTGCAAAAAACCGGGTTTTAAAATTTTATCAACAGCGACTATTTTTTTATATAACCTGCTATTATTTTCCGTTATACGGTGGTGCAGATTAGTCTGCCTACAGGCTGATATATAAAAAATGGAAAATAAATAGAACGCTTTGGGCTGCTTCTGCGTCTATATATAGGAGAACTGCTGTACGAACATTGCTATCAGTCATCCGTGGATACCTGCTGCAAAAAGAAAAGGCCTGATCGCTGGGATCAGGCTTCACTCGGTACTGCTCTATTATTCAGGGAATGTTATTGGTGTTCTATGATATAAACTGCTGTACTACTTATGTGATAAGGCTGCTTGTACTGCTTACTTGCTACACGAGCTATACTTGCTACGGTCTTGCTACGCTTGCTGAGTGCTGCTTTTAACCTGAATTTCACCGCTATATCAAAAAGCTGCGTTCTTGTGTAGTTCACCCTCTGCTGCCCCCGCGGATGAATCTGATGCGGTGAAATTATGGTGGCAGGTGAAACGTTACGACAAGCAGAGTGACAAGTCGAAGGCATCAGATTCTATCTGTCTGCTGCCTGATTACCATCGCCTGTATGTCTATTATTGCAGCAGTTTACAAAAAACCGACTTATTTTTTTTGTAATCACTCCCTTTTTTTTCATGTAATGATTCTATTCTGGGATAAACTTGCGCGATTATGTAAAGTTACCAAAAACGAGGTTTTACCCTTTTGAGTAACCTGTATAATAATAAAAATTATCTTTTTTTGGTAAAGTCAGGGGAGTTGGTTCGTCGGTATCTCCGCTAATAACGGGCCGGTACTCCAGATGAAGAACGGCAAACAACGCATGATATATATAAATTAACGGATTCGGCAAATCATTTACGAAACGTATTAGATAGGTCATTACGTAAAAGATGATATAGGCCGTACAATAAAGTGCAGCTTCGAATTTATAACATTTTATGCCAATTCAGGATAAGAGGTGATCCGCATGGATAATCTAATCACACTACGAACCGAACTGGAGCAGGAGATTGCCCGGCAGGGTTATTCTCTCAGCAGCTTCAGCAACGCCTCCGGCATTAACCGCGGCATTCTGAGCGCTACCCTGAACGGCAACCCGCCCAAGCCCATGTCCATCAACCAGCTGGACCGAATGGGAGCAGCTCTCGGCAAGCCGGAAGGCTGGCTATATGAGCAGTTTATTGAAGAAAGCTTCACCGAGGGCAAGGCGAACTGGCGCCGTATACGCCCGCTGCTGCTGCGCTGTATGGAGCTTCATCGAAACGATTTGATCGAGCGTACACTCTATCTGCTCATGGAAGACCCCAACCACATCGGACATGTCTTTGAACTGGCTGAGGAACAGGTTCAAGCTGGCTTTGCAGTGGAAACGGTTCCTCTGTATACATGTGTGGTTGAAAATGAACGCAATTACCAGTCCGAGCGGCTGGCGATCAGCCAGTACCGGATTTTCCGGGCATCGATTGGGCATAATATTGAGGATAATCTGAAGGCTGCATTAATCTTTGAGCCGTTTCGGAACCGGTTACCGGATTATTTGAAGATGGATGCGCTGCTGAAGCTGGCTATTATCAACTATACCATTCGAAACTGGGATTCTGTTATTCGATTGTCTCAAGAATTGTACCAGCTATCCAGCCGTGTTCACCAAGAAAAACTGCAGGCTAAAAGTAAAAAGAAAGAGTTTAGAATGCCGCCTACAGAACGTCCGCTTGTCGTCTATTACGGTCAAAGCCAGCTTATGCAGTTTGTTGCCAATGAATATCTGGAAGATTATGAAACAGCACGTATACATCTGGAGCAATTCTCTGACCTTCATTGGTTTGAAGATGACCATCCAGAAAACACAATGTATACTGAACGCTTTAAGTTTTTTGGCATGTTCAATGAATTGAATCTAGAGATACTTACAGGCGACGGAAGCAAATTAAAGGAGTACTTTGAGCTATTAAAAAAGTACCCTCAAGAGACTCTCCCTAGCCTCCTGATCATTATTAAAGCTGCCAATCATCATGGTTACGACATTGACCATTTTCTTACTTATTTTGATGATATTATCTATCCTGCGGATATTCTGGACTATTTGAGGAGTAATCAGAAGGATAGGAGACCTTATTATGATATTTCAGTAGATATCACTCGCTATGTAAATATTTATTATCAGCTGGCGATCTATCATTGTAATCGCAAAACATATGATAAAAAGCTTGAAAAGATTTTATACGCATTAGAATCCAGCGTAGAAAAATACAATCGTGGACGAATTATGGACTGTCTGAATCTCTTCAAAAAATTAAGAGAATTTACACAATAAACACATAATCTGAAGCTTTGAGTCTGCAACAAGTAAGAGGTGAGATCATGTCAGAATTACAAACCGTACGTCATGAACTGGAGAAAGAAATTGCTGTTCAAGGGCACAGCCTGAGCAGCTTTAGCCGGATCTCCGGTGTGAATCGTGGTGTCTTGAGCGCTACGCTCAACAGCAGCACTCCGAGGCCAATTTCTATTAACCAGCTGGATCAAATGAACACGGCTCTCGGCAAACCGGAAGGTTGGCTGTATGAATTATTTATTGAAGAATGTTTCTTTTCGGAAGAAAAGCCCAATTGGCGTCGTATTCGTTCACTAATTGTACGGTGTGTAGAATTACAGCGTGATGATCTGGTTAAACGTACTCTTTATTTGCTGCTGGAAGACCCATCGTATACGGATAACGTATTTCATCTGGCCGAGAATCTGACTCAACAAGAAGAACCTTTGGCGAATGTACTATACAGATATGTTATTAAATATGAACGCAATTCACACTCTGAACGTCTCGCGATTAGTCATTATCGGATCTTCCAATCTTCCATAGGAAATAACATCGAAAACAACTTGAAGGCTGCATTAACCTTTGCGCCTTTTCGTATTCTTGTTCCGGCTCCATTGCAACTGGATGCTCTACTCAAATTGGCTAATATTTATTATTCACTGCAAGACTGGGAACATACGAAAAAAATGGCGGATGAACTTTATCTACTCAGCTCTAAATTGTATAAGGAAAGGCTCCAGACCAAAAAAGCCGATAAAGAAGCGCCTTTGTTCACTTCAGAGCGCCCGCTCATTTTATATTATGGTCAAAGCTTTCTTCTCAAATGCGCAGCATATGAAGAAGAAGAGCAATTTGATGAAGCTCAGGTTTGTGTAGATTTATTTGCAGATTTGAAGTGGTTTGAGGATGATCACTCCGAGAATCCGTACTATGTTGAACGCTTCAAATTTTATGCCATGCTTCATACTCTAAATCTTAATTTGTTAAGAGGTAAGGAAAATGTACTTAAAAAGTATTTACAGATTCTCGAAAAACATCCTCAGGAAGTGTTACCTTCCGCAGTAGTGATTTTGAAAGCAGCAAATCAATATGGCTACAATATCGATCACTTTATTAGTCGCTATGAAAACATTATTTATCCGGCAGACATTCTAGCCTATCTGACCAAGGAAAGCAGCGCCAAATATAATTATAAGGACATTACGATTGGCATCAGCCGCTACGTAAATGTCTACTACCAATTAGCCATCTATCATTGTGATCGGCAAATATATGATGAGCGACTGGAAAAAATCCTGTATGCACTTGAATCCACTATTGAGAAATACAATCGCGGACGTATTATGGATTGCCTGAATCTTTTCAAAAAGCTGCGGAAATTAACCGGTTCCCTATAACAGTGAATTTTCGTATGTATATAAACTGACACTTTAGTGATTCAATACATGATTGAGATAAAATCTTCAATTACTGAGTTATTTCACCTATCGGTACCCTGGTTCTTTGCAGGGTACCACTCGCTTCAATCAGTCGTGTGTCTCCGCGGAGAGGAGGACCATCAGTGAACCATGTAATGACTATTCGTGAGATCGTAGAACAAGAAATTCAGGCAAAGAATTATACGATTAGCAGTTTCAGCAAATTATCCGGCATCAACCGTGGGGTATTGAGTTCTACTTTGCACGGCAGCTCCCCACGGCCCATTTCCATTAATCAACTCGACAAAATGGGTCAGGCCCTTGGCAAACCGGAAGGCTGGCTGTATGAACAATTTATTGAAGAATCCTGTTTGCAGCATACCAAAGTAAACTGGAGAAAAGTTCGTCCCTTATTACTTCGTTGTATCGAGCTGGATCGTACCCAGTCGGTAGATCAATTGATCACCTGGATACTGCAGGACAGCTTCTATCTTACCCATATTTTTGAGTTAGCGGAGCAATTGACAGCGGATGAACAGCTGCCCTCCGCACTGCCTCTGTACCGAAGCATCGTTCAATATGAACGAAATTATCAATCCGAACAACTGGCGATTAGTCAGTACCGCATTTTCCAGGCGGATACCGGAGAGATGATCGGGCAAAACTTCAAAGCTGCTCTGGTGTTCCAGCCTTTTTGCGCCAACCTGCCTGAGGACTTCATGCTGGATGCCCTGCTCAAACTTGCCAATATTTATTTTACCGTCAAGGAATGGAAGCACATGTCCGACTGTGCTGATCAATTAATGGAACTCAGTCACGCCATATACGCCCGTCAATGTGACAGTCAATCAGCTGAGAAATCTTCCTTATTCAGGGCAGCCCGGCCTCTTGTAGTCTATTATGGTCAAAGTTATCTGATGAAGTTCACTGTTGCCGAACTCACCCAGAATTATGAGGAAGCGGATTATTATCTCCCCCATTTTGCAGACCTGAGCTGGTTCCACGGTCTGGACGATGAAGGCCGATATGAAGTCGAAAAGTTTAAAATGTATGCTGCTTTTAACGCCCTGAATATGGAATTGCTTCGTGGGAACTGCTCTAGATTGCCTATTTACAAAGGCCTTTTGCAACAGCATCCCGGTGAGATCCTTGCCAGTATGAATGTCATTTTGCAATCAGCCAATATGTACGGCTACGACATTACCGAGATTCTCGAAGCATTTCACGATCAAATTTATTCGTTTGAGTCCGTCAATCTAATGAATCAACTCGAAGCTTGGCAGCACAATTACAAGGACCTCTCGATAGGCGTCAGTCGTTATATTGACCTTTATTACGAACTTGCTTTATACCATTTTAACCAGAAACTATATGATGAGAATTTGGCAGCGATTTTGAATATGTTTGAATGTGTTATTCAGCAGTATGGCCATGAGCATCTCTTGCATGCCCATACGCTGCTAAAGAAAATGAGAGAAATGAATCTGGATCTACTTCAAAACCAAGCCAATACATGATTGGCCACAATATGTAAAACCAGCCTATTGAGGTGATACCTGTGCAACCGTCTTACCGTCTGACTTCTATACTGGAACAGGAAATTCGGCAACAAGGCTTCTCTTCTCTCAGCCAATTCAGCAATGCTTCCGGAATCAACAGAGGTGTGCTCAGTGCTACGCTAAGCGACCAATCACCCAAATCCATGTCGATTCAGCAGCTCGACCAGATGACCCAAGCACTGCACAAGCCTCCCGGCTGGTTATATGATGAGTTTCTCAAAGAATACTTTTCAGCTGAAAACAAGCTGAATTGGCGCAAACTTAGACCCTTCCTGATCCGCTGCATCCAGTTGAACAGACTGGATAATATTCATTCTCTGCTGGAACGTCTGGCTCCTATTCCGGGACAGCTCCAGCATATTTTTGATCTGGCTGAGGAGCTTGTGCAGGAAGCGGATTATCCGGCTGTACGCTACCTGTATGAAGCGGTTATTCAGTATGAAAAAGATCATCATTCTGAGAAACTCGCAATCAGTCATTATCGTATATTTATGATGGAAATTGGACTCGATCTGGAGAAAAATTATCGGGCTGCCCTTAGCTTTGAGCCCTACTATTCCAAACTGCCTGATCACCTGAAGCTGGATTCACTGCTCAAGCTGGCTTTCCACTCGTATATACTGGAGGATTGGGAGCGTGTCAAACGGCTGTCCGTTGAGCTGAATCAAATATCGTCTTCCATTTACGATAGATGCTATGGTCAGCAGCCTCCTACTGAAACAGAAGTGATTTCCTTATTGCTTCGTCCTCTCGTCGTGTATTATGGACAAAGTTATTTACTGCGTTTTTGTACACTTGAACTCGAAGGAAAATATGAAGAAGCCAAAGAATACCTGGAACCGTTCAGGGACCTGAGCTGGTTCCGCGGGTTGGACGAAGCAGGCAAAAAAGAAGTCCAAAAATTCAGTATGTATGCCAAATTCAATGAGTATAATCTGGAACTGCTGCAGGGCAATGAGCAAGCTCTGCCCCAGTATCTGCAGCTTATGGAAG
This sequence comes from Paenibacillus wulumuqiensis, assembly GCF_000971965.1. Lineage (GTDB taxonomy): Bacteria > Bacillota > Bacilli > Paenibacillales > Paenibacillaceae > Saccharibacillus > Saccharibacillus wulumuqiensis. The sequence continues at coordinate 531,823 of NZ_KQ040792.1, read as the reverse complement.
AACATCCTCTTGAGATTCTTCCCAGTCTATTCATCCTGCTAAAAGCAAGCAATATCCATGACTGGGATATCGACTACGTACTGGCACGTTATGACGATGTGATCTTTCCGGCAGATATGCTGGAAAATATCAATATGCGGCGATCCTATTCGGCACAGGCTGACCTGAATCGTCACGTGCGCATCTACTACCAGCTGGCTTTGTATCACCTGAATCGCAGCAAGCCTTTGGAGCAGCTGGATGTCATTTTATCGGCGATGGAGACGACAATCGAGAACTTCAATAACTCCAGAATGGTCGATTGTCTGGCACTGCTGCACAAGCTGCGGACGATTCCTAAAATGGAAACCAAATAACCACTTTGATGAGAGCTGTCTATCCTCCGCGATAAGACAGCTTTCTATTTATGATACCTAAATTTGGCTCAATCCATTAAAAGTAATTGACCGCAGTTCAAACCCTAATATATAATGTAATAAATTTGAAGATCATGGGTTTACTGGGGCGCAACAAACGGGAAACTTTCGGAACAAAGGGGTGTGTTCGGTTATGATTACCAACACCACAACCATACGACTTGAGATTGAAAAAGGTATTCGACAAAAAGGCCATTCACTCAGCAGTTTTGGTAAGCTGGCTGGAATTAACCGCGGTATCATCAGCGGCATTTTGAATGGTAATCCGCCCAAATCGATTTCCATCCGCCAACTGGATCTGATGGCCGAAGCACTGGGCCACCCGGAAGGCTGGATGTATGAGTATTATGTGGATGAATGCTTTATCAACGAAAAGGCTGACTGGCGGCGGATTAAAGCATTTTTATTAAGGTGTACAGAGATTGGAAGATATGACTGCATTCAGGCGGTATTGGATCGCTTGATGGAGGATCTGTCGAATACGGTTTCTGTATTTGGTTTGGCTGAGGAGCTGTATGAAGAAGGCAAAGTGAAAGAATCTCTGCCTTTTTATGAATGCGTTATCGAGAATGAGAAGCATCAGCATTCAGAGAGACTGGCGATTGCCCACTACCGTGTATTTAGAGCATCTATTGGGGAAAATACCGAGGAAACTTTCAGAGCAGCAGTACGTTTTGAACCATTCCGAGATCGCCTCCCTGAACATTTTATGTTAGATGGATTATTTTATCTCGCTAATATTTATTATCTATTACAGAATTGGGATACTGTAGAGAGGTATGCAGATGAATTATCTAATTTAGTTACAATGGTTTATACTATTGAGTCAAAAAAAATAGATAATGACACTTGTTACTTACCTATAAAAACTGAAAGACCTTTAGTTTTTTATTATGGTCAATCTTCGCTTATTAAAGGTGTAGCTCTAGAACATAAAGGCCATTATGAAGAAGCCAAAAAATACATTCTTCAATATATGGATTTAAGTTGGTTTAAAGGTTTGGATGAGGATGGCGAAAAAGAGGTTCATAAGCTTACTTACTTTGCAACAGCTAATATGTATCTTATGGACGTAATGATGGGGAATACTAATGTTCTACCTCAGTATATAGAATTTTTAGAAAATCATCCTGAGGAGATTCTTCCTGCGATATCTAATGTTTTAAAAGCCGCTAATGAATACGAATTTGATGTAGATGAAATATTATCTAAATTTTCCAATGTTATTAAAAATAATGTTGTACACAGCAAATCACAAAGCAAAATTAGTCTTATAAGTCGTTACATTAACTTACATTATCAACTTGCCATTTATAATTTAAGAAAACAATCTAACAATGAAGGTATTAGTAATTTAATTGAAAGCTTAAAGCTATCAATTAAAATATATAATAAAAATAAAATATTAGATATTATAGCATTAATGCAACAAATAAAGTCTATGGCAACTTCCGAACAATTAGCTGAATATGAGAATTTGTTGAAAGGAGTGGGCTCAGATGAAAAGATTAACAATTTCGTTTATTCTTTTTTTAGGTCTAATTAGCATTTTACCTGTTTCTCCTCTTACCAATATGAACTCAGAGATAAATACTACTGACCATGGTATGGGATTTTAAAAAAACAAAGTCCTTTAAATAACTTTTAAAGGACTTTGTTTTTTTGTAATTATTTATTTTTTATAATCCTCATAATTCCCCAACGTCACCTTCAATTCCCCATCTTCCAGACTCCAGATCTGTCCCGCAATCCGGTTAATAAAATACCGATCATGCGACACCGTCAATATCGTCCCTGGAAACTCTTCCAACGCTTCTTCCAACGCTTCCCTTGAGGAAATATCCAGATGGTTCGTCGGTTCGTCCAGGATCAGCAGATTGGGACGCTGGTGCATCAGGATCGCCAGACGCAGGCGGCTCCATTCACCGCCGGACAGTCCGGAGACTTTCTTGAATACATCGGGTCCATAAAATAAAAACTTCGCCAGTTGACCACGGGCCTGGCCTTCTTCCATCCTCGCTTCCAGCTTGAACCATTCCAGTACGGTCTCGCCTCTGTCCGGCGGAGCTGCTTCCTGGGCAAGGTAGCCGACATCTGTGCGGGAACCGAGAGTCAGGCTGCCGGCATCGGGTTCTTCCTGGCCGAGGATCATACGCAGCAGGGTGGTCTTGCCTGCTCCGTTACCGCCGATGATCGCGGCGTTCTCGCCATAGCGCAGCAGTGCCGATGCTTCCTGCAGCAGGATTCGGTCTCCGTATGCTTTCCATACCTGATCCAGCACTAGTACACGTTCGCCGGAACGTTCGCGCTGGCGCAAGTCCAACTCCATCTGGGCGCGATCCATGACCGGGCGCTTGACCTTTTGCATACGGTCGAGCGCTTTTTGCATGGAAGCGGCCCGGCGGTGGAAGGCGGGACTGGGTGGATTGGAGCGGTTGCCCCATTCGATCAGGCGCTTGATCGATTCCTGGATGCGTTTGATTTCCTTTTGCTGGTCCTGATAATCTTCGAATTGGCGGACGAGCCGCCGCTGCTTCTCCTCCCGGTAGGCGGAGTAGTTCATCGGGTAACTGGTCGCTTCACCGTCCTCCAGCTCGATGATCTCCTGCACGACTTTGTCCAGGAAATAACGGTCGTGGGAGATAATGACTACCGTAGCAGACGAGCCGGTGATAAACTGCTCCAGCCAGACGACGGCGTCCATATCGAGATGATTCGTCGGCTCATCCAGCAGCAGAATCTCCGGACGGGTGAGCAGCAGTGCTGCCAGACAGACTTTGGTCTTCTCTCCGCCGGATAGGGCATGGAAGCGCTCCTGGTGGCGCTCCGGGCTGATGCCGAGGCCATTCGATACGGCATCGATACGGGCGGACATCTCATAGCCTCCCTCCTGCTCGAATCGATCCAGCGCTTCGCCATATTGCTTGAGCACTCTCTCCAGCTGCGGGGCGGACAGGCTGCTGTCTCCCATCTGTACGGTGAGCTGCTCCATATGCTGCTGCAGATCCAATAGCTCCCGGAAGCTGCCGCGCAGTACATCCAGGATGGTCGTGTCCCCGGTATATTCGGGTACCTGGGCCAGATAGCCGATACGGGCGCCTTTCTGGATATGAAGGCTGCCCTGATAAGGGCGCTCCAGTCCGGACAGCATCCGGAACAGGGTCGTTTTGCCGGCGCCATTAAGGCCGATCAGGCCGATTTTGCGGCCGCTGTGGATTTCGAGAGTGACACTGGACAGAACCTGCTCGGCTCCGTAATATTGTTGAACCTGCTGACAGGCGATCATGATAGACATATTATATATTCTCCTCTACAGGCTGCAGCGAAGAGACCGAGATAACGGAATGCGCCGTCTCTGTTCACTGTGCAGCTGTTTGTATTTTTTTGAGGGGAAATGCGCTGCTGCCTGTCAGCCCGGCGGGATCACCGGAATTTCGCCTGTACCTGCCGCTGTGAGCCTGTCACAGATCAATGGGTACACGAAAAAGCCGCAGGGAAATGTCCCTGCGGCTGTACTCTGTGAGTCAAGTCCCCTGATGAACAGAGGAGTCTCCGAGTGCAGACGCTTCATGCGCCGGCGGATCTCAGAGATACGATATAGACCGGATCGGAAGACGTACAGGAAATAGATGCAGGGAGACACCGAAGTGTGGTTCTGCATACCAATTCTGTACGGTTCCTGATCCGCTATACTGCAAATCCGACCGAGGCTGAAGGCAGGAGCGGCATTTCGCCATTGTACGAGTATTCATTTTTGGACAGACTTCTCCCGTCTTTGCCAAATGAATGTACAATACTACAGCTGCCCAGCGGTCTGCGCTCCAGCGTAATAAATAATGGGAATGTTAACATCCTGCCTCACCTCCTTGGTTGGAACGAATCCGGAATAGCCCATGCTCCTTCCCGGGAGCGGTGGATTCATGGATTCGTTCTTAATTATTTCCTTTTTAACACATCCGGCAGCCAGCTGGCAAGGCTTTTCTGGCCAAACGAAGTCCGCAGCAGCAGACTCACCAGCCCCCAGCCGATCATGGCACCGGTAAAATTAAAGATAATATCGTTGATATCGACCGTCCGGTACGTATAGCCAAGCAGCAGATTCAGTATCCCCTGCAGCGTCTCAACGGCTACCCCGATGCCCAGTCCGAGCCAGACCATGCGGAGCCGATGGTACTGCACCGGTACGAGGAATGGCAGCAGCAGACCGTAGGGGATGGTCATCAGAATATTGAGATAGTTGGACTTGTCGTCCAGGATGGAATCATAGAACTGGGAGTGAAACGGTATTATGTTGAACCGCACCATCCCCGGCTCGCTGCCGGCTATGCGCATCAGCGTGAGCAGCTGCGGGTCGATCGGGAACGGGAAGAACGTATACCGGATCACATTTAACATATAAACGCCGAAAATGCCTGCGATCAGCAGGTAGATCCCGCGGCGGCGGTATACTCGCCACAGGATCAGCAGAATCAGGCCAATCAGGATCATTCCGATGATCCATAGTCTCGTATCAAATAGCAGCATGGGTGTACTCCTGTTCCAGTAAGAATGCGTACGATGCAATCAGTGGTATGATCAATACATACGGGTATTATGATTTTACCTGTTCCACCTGCTTCTATGCAAAATGCCATATCGGCTGCGGGGCGGGACACTTTATGCTATAACAGACGCGAAATTACAAGAACAAGAAATGGAGTGAATTACCATGGAACATACTACACTTACCCCTTCCCTGATGCAGCTGCTGAATGGACAGGACCTGCAGCACAAGCAGCATCTGGCCATGCCGCTGCTCACGATTGGCGAAGATGGCTATCCCCATCAGGCGATGGTCAGTGCCGGCGAAATGCTGATGCTCGATGAGCGGCATGTACGGCTGGCTCTCTGGCAGGGTACGACGACGACAGGCAATCTGCAGCGCAGCGGCAAGGCACTGCTAACCTTTGTCTGGGAAGGAGTATCCTACGCGCTGCGGCTGTCCTGTACACCGCTGCCGGAGCTGGAGGAGGCTGTCTATCCGCGGGCACGATTCGAAGCCGTGATCGAGCATGTACGCGAGGATACGGCCAAGTATGCGGAGCTGACCTCCGGCATCACTATTCGGCTGCATCAGCCGGACGACGTGCTATCCCGCTGGCAGGAGACGCTGGATGAACTGCGGCGATAAGACGATACTTTGTACACTCTTCGATTAACCCCCTGCTGACAGTGGTAATGAAAGGATATGCTTAGTTACCTATCGCTTACGATCTGACAGGAGGGACATAATGAAAGAGGATACGAACAAGGACATTACCCGCAAAGCTGCCGAAACGGAACTACCGGATCATCCCTACTCCTTCTGGCGCGCCACGACCGAACTGCCTTCTTTTCCCCCGCTGCGTGAAGAACTGGATGTAGAGATTGCTGTCGTCGGTGCCGGCATTACCGGGATCACGGCGGCCTATCTGCTGGCCAAGGAAGGCAAGCAGGTCGCCCTGTTCGATGCCGGCAAGGTACTCAACGGCACGACCGGCTATACAACAGCCAAAGTCACTTCCCAGCACGGCATGATCTACGACCATCTGCGCAAGCATGTGGATAACGAGAGTGCCATTCTGTACTATGAAGCGGCCGAAGAAGCCAAACGGTTCATGCAGCAGCTGGTGAAGGACAACGTGATCGACTGTGACTGGCAGGAAGAGACGGCCTATCTCTATGTCGAATCGGACGATGACGAACTCAAAAATCTGGAAAAGGAAATGGATGCATACCGCGAGCTCGGTATTCCCGGAGAATGGGTAGATACGCTGCCGATCCCGCTGCGGGTCAAAGGTGCAATTGCCCTGCCGGGCCAGGCTCGCTTCCATCCGCTCCAGTATCTGAAATTCCTGTTGATGGAGTTCCGGGTGATGGGCGGTCAGGTATATGAGGACACGATGATCGAGGAAGTGGAAGACGGCGACCGTCCGCGGCTGCTTGTGCAGGATCAGGAATTTGGCGTGACCTGTGACAAGGTCGTATCCGGCTCGCATTATCCGGTGACCGACCAGAACGGGTTTTACTTTGCCCGGCTGCAGCCGCAGCGTTCGTATTCACTGGCGATTCGTGCAGAGACGCCTTTTGAAGGCGGCATGTATCTCAGTGCGGATGAGCCCAAGCATTCGCTGCGCTCCGCTACCTTTGACGGGCAGCAGTACGTTATTGTCGGCGGCAAAGGACACCGTACCGGCCAGGAAGAAGAGACAACGATGCATTATGCGGATCTGGAGACCTTTTCCGGTATGCTGCTCGGGATCAAGGATATTCCGTACCGCTGGTCGGCGCAGGATCTGTATTCCCTCGACCGGATGCCATGCATCGGCTATGTGACCAGCGACAAGCCGAATATTCTCGTCGGTACCGCTTATGCCAAATGGGGGATGACCTCGGGCACGCTCGCGGCCATGATGATCACCGATCTGATCATGGGCCGGGATAACCGGTACACCGATCTGTTCTCTCCTTCCCGTAAAATGCCGCTGCTGGAGCGGATCAAGACCGCTGTCAGCCATAACGCGACAGTCGCCAAAGAGCTGGTCACCGGCAAGCTCGACTTTAACCGCCGCAAAGCGGAAGACCTGGAGCCGGACCAGGGCGCGGTCATCTGGCATCATGGCAAACGTACCGGCGCCTACCGCGATCCGGAAGGCAAGCTGCATGTGGTCGATACGACATGTACCCATATGGGCTGCGAAGTAGGCTGGAATGAAGCGGAACGTTCATGGGACTGCCCTTGTCACGGCGGACGCTTCAGCTATACGGGCGAAGTGCTCGAAGGCCCGCCAACCGAACCGCTGAAGCAGATCAAGTCTTGATCGGCCACAGCGGCTGAATTCGGATGATGATTGTTTCAGTCCTGCGCACTCCTGCTGCCGCCGAATGCAGGCCGCAGTATACAGGGTCGAATAACATGGCAAACCACGGCACTTGCCAAGATCTTCTTTTCGTTCCCATAAAAATGAAACCCCTGGCTGGGATAGCCGGGGTTTTTTGCATCATAACAGGACCAGGGAAGCTGGCGTATCCCTGCGCAATATTGTCTAGGCAACTTGGCTGACCTGTTTCGGTGCAACCTATATCATTTGGATAGCTTGATGATCCTGTTATTTCCCGCTGCTCCCAGGCTACCTATTTCTCGCTCGTCTGCCCTTGTTCTGTCATCCATTCCACATGGAATTTGCGTATTAATGAAAGGATGGCTCTAAATAATGTATTCGCATTGCCGATAACAAACATGACGGTTCCGGTCTTGGTCTGACTGGTAAAGAAAAAATAGCTGCCGACCAAAAAGCAGACGGTTGTAATCATATCGTTCAGCAGACTAATTAGCTCATAGCGGTTCTCGGCTACCAGTCGGCGTTTTTTGAATTCGACTGCCAGTTTGTAGTCATCCGGCTTGCGTATACGCATGCGGCGGCTTTTGACGGCCGGCTGCAAGGATCGGGCTGTCCGACGTTTTCTCATAATGTATCGCCTCCCTCTGTTGCACTTACCCGGTATGATTCCACTGACAACAAAAGTGGAGAAATTGAACGAAATTTGTAAGATTTATCCGAATTCGCTCAGACTTTTATGTAAGGTAATGGTTTTGCTGATATATTATGGTTTCTTTGTGGTACTGTATGGATACAGGTATTTCTATTCTGATGTAAAGGATGACTCTATGCGATCCCGAAAAAGAACAAATCAACGCTTAAACCGTCCACTGATCATCACTGTCGTAGCTGCGGTTGTCGTCATCGCCGCCTTTTCCTTTTGGCTGCTGCGCGGCAATCCTGCAGACGAATCTGCTGGTAGCACGCCTTCCGTTCCTGGGGACAATGCCTATACCGTGCCTGTCGTCGACAAGGGCGGAGTGAAGCGTACCTCCACTGTAGTGGGTGAGCAGCTCGCTGTGTATGACGGCAGTACCTGGCAGCCTTCCTTCTGGGCAGGCATTAACCTTGGTGCGACAACGCCCGGCCATTATCCCGGAGAACTGAGTCCGACCAAGGAAGACTATCTGCGCTGGTTCCCGGAAATGAAAGCGATGAATATTCGGGTACTGCGGATCTATACGATCCTGCCTCCTTTTTTCTATGAAGCGCTCAAGGAGTACAACGAGACGCAAAAGGAACCTCTGTACCTGATGCAGGGGGTCTGGTCACCGGAAGAAGAGCTGATCGGGGAAGACTCCAGAGGCCGCGATGCCTATACGCCGGAGATCACCCAGACATTTACCAAGGAAATTCAGGAAGCGGTAGGAGCGATCCACGGACGGATTACGATTGCCGAGAGTCCCGGTCATGCGCATGGGCAGTATACGGCGGATGTCTCCCCTTATCTGCTCGGCTGGATCATTGGGACAGAGTGGTTCCCGTATACGGTCGATGTCACCGACAAGGCCCACCCGGATCAACCGCCGTACAAAGGCAAGTACTTCAGCGCAGACGCGGACGCTACTGCCTTTGAGAGCTGGTTGGCCAGCATGCTCGATGTAGCGGCGGAAGCAGATATGAAATACGGATGGCAGCATCCGATGTCCTTTACCAACTGGGTAACGACAGATCCCCTGGAGCATCCGAACGAACCGCTGGCACAGGAAGATCTGGTATCGGTCGACCCGATGAATATCAAGCCGGTGGCGAATAACTGGCAGGCCGGCTACTTTTCCTCCTATCATATTTATCCGTATTATCCGGATCTGCTGCGCCAGCAGCCGGAGTACCGGAAATACAAAAAAGCCGATGGTACGGTCAATCCGTATGCCGGTTATCTGCATGATATGCGGAAGCATCACCAGGGCATCCCGCTTATCGTCGCCGAGTTCGGGATGCCCAGCTCACGCGGGATGGCTCACTATGGACCGCTCGGACGGAACCAGGGGATGCATACCGAAGAGGAGCAGGGCAAGCTGAATGCCGGAATGGTCAAGGATATTTATGATGAGAGTCTGGATGGTGCTCTGCTGTTCGAATGGCAGGATGAATGGTTCAAGTTCACGTGGAATACAATTGATCTGGAACCGGCCGATCGCCGGGCCATGTGGCGCAGCCGTCTGACCAATGAAGAGCATTTTGGCGTGATCGCTGTGGAACCGGGCGCCAGTGCGGATGATATGATCCATCTGGATGGCAAGACCGAAGACTGGAACAAAAACCAGACGGCGGTCACCCATGATTATCCGGATATGACGATGCAGATGACCCATGATGCCGCCAATCTGTATATCAAACTGGAGAAAAAACAGGGCAATTGGGATTTCAGCCAGAACAACCTGTATATCGGCTTCAATACGAATGGCGAAGGCAGCCTCAAGTCCGACAAGGCGCCTGGCGTGACCTTTGACCAGCCGATCGAGTTCCTGCTGAGCCTTCAAGGCAATACGGATAAGGACGGTCATCTCTATATCAACAGCGCCTACGACCAGCATACGTATCTGTATGGCGCTTCCCGCAAGGAAATCCCGTATGATCCGAAATATGCCAATGGAGCGGCCGGTTACTTCCTGCCGTGGAAGCTCGCGCTGAACCGGGAGCTGTATCTGCCGCAGACTAAAGTCACCATGCCGTTTGAGGAACTGGAGGTCGGTAGACTGCACCACGGTATCAACGATCCGGCCAGCCCGGAATTCAACAACCTGTCCGACTGGTATGCGAAGGACAATGTGATCGAATTCGCGATCCCGTGGATGCTGCTTGGCTTTATGGACCCGAGCTCTCTGACAGTCTGGGAGAATCCGTATCAGGCCAAAGGCATCGCCCCGCAGAAGACCGATGGTGTCAAAGCCTCACCGCTGCTGGTGCCAAAAAACAGCCAGACTGCTGTTAATGCGCCGGAATTTGGCAGTTATACCTGGGAGCCATGGAACGAACCGGTCGCCCATGAGCGTCCGAAAAAGAGCTATCCGATTCTGCAGGAAGCCTATGCCAAGTATGCCAAGCCTGCCAAAAAAGAACAATGATTCATGCCCAACAGCCGCAGCGACGTCACGCTGCGGCTGTTCTTTATATTCAACTTTCCAATAGAAGATGGAATATTCCAAAATTGATATTTGCCGCTTGAATATTGAACAGCCCCGTGCGAGAATAGTACAAATCAATTTCTCACACACTATGGCACTGCCGACATCATGATGAATGGAACAATCGCTGTACCGCACCTCATCTTGTTCAAAGGAGACTGACCATGACTGAACCTAATCCTTATTTATTGGAAACGCTTGCGATTCACGCCGGACAGGAAATCGATCCGACGACATTTTCCCGGGCTGTACCGCTGTACCAGACTTCCTCCTACGGATTCCGTGACAGCGAACACGCTGCGAATCTGTTTGCGCTCAAGGAATTCGGCAATATTTATACCCGTCTGATGAACCCGACGACCGATGTATTCGAAAAGCGCATTGCGGCGCTGGAAGGTGGCGTCGGTGCACTGGCAACGGCATCGGGGCAGGCTGCGATTACCTTTTCCATTCTGAATATCGCCGGTGCGGGAGACCATATCGTCTCGGCGGCCAGTCTGTATGGCGGTACATATAATCTGTTTGCCAATACGCTGCCCAAGCTGGGGATTGAGGTACAATTCGTCAATTCCGATGATCCGGAGAACTTCCGTGCCGCGATCAATGAGCGAACCAAAGCGCTGTATGCCGAGACTGTCGGCAATCCGCTCGGCAATGTGCTGGACATCGAAGCGGTCGCTGCGATTGCCCATGAGCATGGCATTCCGCTGATCGTGGACAATACGTTCCCGAGTCCGTATCTGCTGCGTCCGATTGAGCATGGCGCCGATGTGGTCGTTCATTCCGCCACCAAATTCATCGGCGGACATGGTACATCGATCGGCGGCGTGATCGTGGACAGCGGCAAGTTCGACTGGAAAGTAAATGACAAGTTCCCCGGCCTCACCCAGCCGGACCCGAGCTATCACGGACTGGTGTACAGTGATGCGGTAGGACCGCATGCGTATATTATCAAAGCCAGAGTGCAGCTGATGCGCGATCTGGGCGCTCCCATCTCTCCGTTCAACGCGTGGCTGCTGCTGCAGGGGCTGGAGACGCTGCATCTGCGGATAGAACGTCACAGCGAGAACGCTCAGCAGGTCGCCGAATATCTGGAGCAGCACCCGGATGTGGAGTGGGTCAGCTATCCGGGACTGAGCAGCCATGCCTCCCATGAGCTGGCGCAAAAGTACCTGCCCAACGGCAAAGGCGCCATCCTGACATTCGGCATCCGCGGCGGAGCGGCTGCCGGACAGAAACTGATCGGCAATGTAAAGCTGTTCTCCCACCTGGCAAATGTCGGTGATTCCAAGTCGCTCATCATCCACCCGGCCAGCACCACCCACCAGCAGTTGAATGAAGACCAGCAGCTGGCAGCCGGTGTGAATCCCGAGCTGATCCGTCTCTCGGTCGGTACGGAGAATATCCGCGATCTGATCCAGGATCTGGAGCAGGCGATTGTCGCCAGTCAGGCCTGATTCGGAAAAAAGGTGGTTGAAGTAGGATATTGCTTTGGCAGCTGTGTTATAAGATGATATGAGTACTCCATATGACACGACTATTAGTAGTATGTAGGTGGAAGCAGAACATAAAGAACGAGGGCATTCCCGGCTAAAAGGAATGCCCTCTTTTCTTATAAAACAGCTGTATATCAAAAACTATACTGATGAGCACCAATCTGGCTATCCGATTGCTGGAAAGCATTCGACTGCGCAGTGCATACACACCTAGTCATAGTTACCGATACACACCTTTGCGACCTTCGCGGAAATCAGCCAGCATGTCCACATTCTGCCGGTTGAACAGCGGCGGGGCCGACTCCGGTGCAAAAAAGCGCAGCTCCCTCGTCTCTTCATTCTCCGTCAGCGGCTCGCCGCCGGTGATCCGGCAGACAAAGGCCGTCAGCATCGTCTGAGCGCTGTCTCCGTTCGGATACGTATAATCATACCGGGTGTAGACACCCTGAAGATAACGGATCTCTACCGCATAACCGGTCTCCTCCATCACTTCCCGTTTAACCGTGTCTTCTGCCGATTCACCGAGTTCCATCGCTCCACCGGGAAAGCCCCACTGGCCGTTATCCCGGCGCTTTTGCAGCAGAATCTCGCCCCGCTCGTTGGTAATAATCGCTCCGGCAAAGTTAGTGAAAATATGCTCCTTGCCTACTTTGGATCGAATCCAGCCGATATAGTTTGCCATCTGTGTAATCTCCCTCCGTGTCTGGTTCACCTGTGTCAGTTTGATATGGATATCATTTCCTTTTACCATACCTTATCCGGGATCATTCACCAAGCCCGAACCGGAAAAATGGCAAAATAAAAGACAGATCGCCGTATGATACACTCAGCAATCTGTCTCTAATCTATAATCATCATCGTCCAATTAACCGCAGCAGCACTGGGCTGGACCGGAAAGCCAGCTTCCATGGGAACACTCCATCTCAGCGGCATCAGGCGATCACTTCCAGGCCGGTACCTTCAGCAGCAGCACGGTCAATTGCGTCATAATAAGCTTCCAGCGAGCAGTCCACGATCTGTTCGAATACATAGCTGCTCACCTCGGGAACGAGCACACGGGCAAATTCCCATGCATTTTCCTCGATCCGCAGCGCGATGCGTGCACGCAGCAGCGGGTCGGTACACTCGTCGAGATCATCTGCCAGCTGTTCGAGCATCGGGTCCTCGGCATGGCCGAGTTCATGTGCCAGGATGATGGTGAAATAATCATTCACATGTTTTAAGGAACCGAATAAGTTAAAGCACTGTTCTTCGATTTCATGGAGATACAATGTGATCATGCGGCTGTTCATGCCGAACTTTCCGCCTACGGAACGAGGACCCGGAAATCTTTTTCTGGTGCGAACCCGTACATCACTATTTGCGCGATGAAGAAGAGTCTGAATGGTTGTTTTGACGTGACGTTGGTCCACAGGCATCCCTACACTTTCCTGAAATTTAGTTCGGTCATTTCAAGTTTTTGAAATTATTGAACTATTATACAAGAATATGTCGGAATATGTAACCAATTTGATTACCCTTTTACAAATATCGTGAAACATTTTTTTTGCGGGAACATTAGTAGTATACTATTGCCGTAGGATATTATCGTGAAAATGGAGGTTATCTCATCATGGAATTACGCAATAAAACAGCCATTATTACCGGTGCCGGCAAAGGGATCGGTAAAGCAATCGCCGAGGCACTCGCACGCGAAGGCGTCAATCTGGGTCTGCTCGCGCGCACAGCTGCCGATCTGGACGAACTGAAAAGCACACTGTCCGAACAGCACGGTGTACAGGTATTCACTGCTGCCGCTGACGTGTCCAACTCCCAGGAAGCCCGTGCTGCCGTCTCCGAACTGGCCGCTTCACTCGGTCATGTGGACATTCTGATCAACAATGCCGGTACGGCTTCCTTTGGCAAACTGGCGGAGATGGACCCGGAACAATGGGAACAGATTATCCGTGTCAACCTGATGGGCGCTTATTATGTGACCCATGAGCTGCTGCCGGCGATGATCGAACAGGGCAGCGGCGATATTATTAATATTGCTTCTACTGCCGGTGAGCGCGGCTTTGCGACAGGTTCGGCGTACTGTGCATCCAAGTTCGCCCTGCTCGGCATGACTGAAGCCCTGATGCAGGAAGTGCGCAAGTCCAATATCCGTGTCACTGCGCTCAACCCGAGCACCGTGAATACGCCGCTGGCGGTCAATGCCGGTCTGCCGATCGGCGATGAAGATCGTATGCTGCAGCCGGAAGATGTGGCTGAACTGGTACTCGCCGGTCTCAAGCTGCCTTCCCGTGTCGTACTGAAAACAGCCGGCATCTGGACCAATAATCCACAGTAATTCTTACCTTTTCCACCCTGCTATCCCCTGCCATGTATCATCCGGCAGGGGATTTTTGCTGTCGGATTGATGAAGGGTAGGCGTGCAGCGGAAAGCCTGCCCTATGTTTATTTTGTATAAAACGTTATTTATTTTGCATAAGACCTTATTTCCCAATGAACTGCGTAAATAAAGGTTATATATACTATGGTATACTGTAAATTATTCCCTTGTAAGGAGTGAACAGCATGAAGTCGATCTGTGTATTTGCAGGATCAGCAGCAGGACATCATCCCGATTACCTTCAGTATGCTGCACAGCTGGGTACTCATATTGCCGGTCTCGGCTACCGCCTGATCTACGGCGGGTCGCGTCTGGGTCTGATGGGTGCGGTAGCGGATGCGGCGCTGGCTTCCGGCGGCAAAGTGACCGGTATCATGCCGGGCGGACTGCTGCACGGCGAGCGGGTACATCAGGGATTAACAGAGATGATACAGGTGGGCAGCATGCACGAACGCAAAGCCATGATGCAGGAGCAGGGAGATGCCTTTATCGCACTGCCCGGCGGGCTCGGTACACTGGAGGAACTATTCGAAGTATTATGCTGGTCCCAGATCGGCATTCACAATAAACCACTCGGTCTGTACAATATTCGCGGCTACTACGATCCGCTGCTGGAGATGGTCCGGCACAGCATGAACGAAGGCTTTACCGGGGAATCCTGTCTGAGCCGGCTGTTCGTCTCTGACGATCCGGAGGAGATTATCCAAGCGGTCAGTCATGAACTGCCGATCACCTCGGATCTGCGCTGGAATCCGACCGGCTGCCAGTAAGCTGCCAGCTGCTCTTTTACTGACCAGTATGGTAGGCGGATTACGCATATTGGTTACTGCATCAAGCAGCAGACATTGCCTCGATTATTATAAATGCCCGCTGACGCACGGTGGTAATTCCACCGGTTCAGCGGGCATTTGTATGATTAGGATAATACTTTGGATACGGCAGATTGCAGCTGGCTGGACATCGCATCCAGTTCCTGTGAACCGGCGGCCAGTGTCTCCAATTCGCTCGCTGCCGTCTCGGAAATTGCCAGTACACGACTGGAAGCGGACAATGTATGCTCCATCGTCTCTTCCAGCTTGCTCATCATGCCGGTCACGCGCTTGGCATGTTCTACCTTCTCACGGGCAATCACGGACACTTCCTGTACGCTCGCTGCCGTTGTACCCACCGCCTGCCAGATCGCTTCCAGCGCTTCCCCGGAAGACTGGGCGGCTGCGCGTCCGGTATCCAGATGCGTCCGCCCCTGCTGAAGCATATCAACCGCCTGCTGGAGCGAATCGCTCATCTTGCTCGTAAATTCCTCGACCGAGTTGGCTCCCTCGCTGGCCTGTTCTGCCAGCTGGCGTACCTCGGAAGCAACCACGGCAAAGCCGCGTCCCGCTTCCCCCGCACGCGCCGCTTCAATCGAAGCATTGAGTGCCAGCAGATTGGTCGAACCGGCGATACCGGAAATGGTATGGGCGATCGATTTGATTTCCTTGGAATACTCCGCCAGCTGACCGACGATACGGGCATTTTCCACCGAAGAGCGGGCAAAACTGTCCAACGCATCAATCGTCTGGGCCATCGTTTCCTTGCCCAGCTGGGCGGTCTCACGGGTATACTGGGAATCCTGTACGGCGCCATTCACACGTATGGCTGCACGCTGGATCAGCTGTGACAGTGCATTCATCGTCTCCATCGAATCATGCAGTACCCGGCTGCCGGCTTCGGCGTTCTCGTTCATTTCCTTGTTGCTGACAACGACCTGGCTGTACGAGCTGCTCATCTCCTCCAGGGAACGTGAGAACTGCTCGGATGAGGAGCTGATCTGACTGGCCGAAGAATACATATTCTGGCGGATATCCTGCATCAGATGGGACAGATTGTCCATCATTGTACGGATCGAGGCGGACAGTCTGCCGATCTCGTCCCGGCTCGTTACTTCCGGCAGTTCCACCTGCAGACTGCCGCCGGCGACCTGCTCTGCGGCACGCGTGATCATGACGAGCGGACGCAGCATACGCTTGGTCAGCAGCCAGATTACGACAATCGCTGCGATGACTTCAAAAATGATAAACAGAATAATTCCCCGTTCAAACTCGTCACTGGCCTGCTCATACGGCGCATTCGGCACACCGACATACCAGATGCCGATAATATCACCGGCTGCATTGTGAAGCGGTACATAGGCGGCCTGATTGACCTGACCGACAACCTCGGCTTCACCGGTGTATGGCTGTCCCTGCTTGAGCACGATATTGCCAACCTTATCGGAAATTTTCGTGCCGACAGCACGGCTGCCGTCCGGCTTGATCACATTGGTCGCTACACGCGTATCCTGCAAAAAGAGTGTCGCGGTATCGCCTGTTTTCTTGCCAAAGGTATCCAGCCAGTCAAAATTATCGTTCATAACAGTCGTACCTTTGTACAACTTGCCATCCCGTGCTGACCACTCCCCCGGATACATGGCATCAATCAGCAGCATGCCGGTGTCCAGATCACCGAGCAGTTTTTTCTGCGCAGCTCCCACGATCTGATGATCCGCTTTCTTCACGGCATAATATCCGAGCATTCCGCTGCCGATGATAATCACCAGACTGATGAAAATCACCATTTTCTCCCTAAATCCCAATCTTTTCATAAACCCCTGATTCCCCCTCGGACATCGCTTTGTCCTCTGATCCACAATTGTGCCAGTTTCTTATGAACCTGAATATATTCTGCAGATTCTAGGATGCTGTATTCGATGACAGGTTCCGAAGCTGCTATTAACTAACTCAACACTACCTTTAATCGGAGGTAAGGGAAGATTAGTTAATATTTATTTACTTAAAATTTGAAATTCGGCGGGGATTTCAGCAAATTTCAGCAGTGATAGAATGGGATCTGCCGCTTGCCAGGTTGCGGTGGATTCCTTTATCCACTCCGGAAAGGAATAAAGGAAGGGCATGTTCTCCGGCTAGCCTGCCTAACAAAAAAGCAATGCCCCAGCTTTTTCAGCCGGGCATTGCTTGGTGTTGAAGAATCTATGGCAGACAGAACATCGAGTCAGTCTTCCGGATGCTCCATCAGGTAGTAATAGATCAGGCACATATGAATGATAAACTGCTGGTGCGGGTCGTTCAGGTCGATGCCGGTGATATCACGGATTCGGTCGAGCCGGTACTTGACCGAATTGCGGTGGATAAACAGGTGGTTGGCTGTATCCATCAGGCTGCCGCGGCTGTCCAGGTAAAAGAACAGTGTGCGCAATAGATCACTGTGATGCTCTTCATCGTACTGCCGGAGCCGACCGAGCTTGCGGTCGAACAGTTCGCCAAAGCCTCGCTCATCGACCGAGCCGCGCAGCAGGTGGTAAATCTCCACATCCTTGAATGCGGTCAGTGAACCGCCTCCGCTCAAGCGGCGCGAGATGGTCAGTGCGCTGCGTGCCTCGCTGTATCCATGGTGGATATCCCACAGCCATTTCGGCCGGCCGATGCCTGCGCGGTAGCCATGCAGATGGCCCTGACGGTCATTTAACCAGCCAGCGATAATGGTATCCCACGGGATCTCCTTCTCTTCGCCATCTGCAACTTGTTCCTGCTCCGAAGGTGGGGTAGGCAGGAACAAAATGGCACGGTTGCTGCGGAATTCCACATGGGGACGAACTCCATATTTGTCCGCCTCGATGGACAGTAGATGATTCATCCACTCTTCCTCGGGAGCCGTCTGGCCTTCGATCACGACAATCTCCCACTGCTGCGCCGGATTCATGCCCAGCTGGCGTCCGCGCTGCTCCACTTCCTGGCGCGGTGGAACCGGCGGGGTCATCAGTTCATCGATAAAGTTGCCGCGCAAACGGCTCTCCGTATCCTCGATGATCTTGTTGCGCATCAGCTCCAGCGCCAGTACCAACCGTGCCTGCTCCACACCGACCTCTTCCATCGCGTCCAGCTTTTCCTTATCCACGATCAGGCGGGCAACGCTGCGCCGATCTACATTGATATTCCAGCTGAGCGGATGATCTGCCTGCCGGTAATCCCATCCTGCCGGGGAAGAGACGATCGTGACGCCGGTATTATCAATCACGGCGACCGGTGCCTTGAGCAGATCGGATACATGGTCATTGACCGCCTGGATGCCGATATTCTCCAGCACCATCATGGTCAGCTTGCGGTACACTTCATCCGACCGCCGCAGCATGGAAGCCTGGCGATCCAGCACCTGTTCCATCACCGCCTGGGTAATTTCCGTATACGGAATATCCGGCGGCAGCTCGATCAGCGGCAGTCCGCATTCTTCACTCAACCGGATCGCCTCCTCCGGTATGCCCTGCAGAAAATGCGCCGGCTTGATCGCAAGACCGGCTGCCCGCCCTTTTGACAAGGCGACGATCATATTGGACAGTCGTCCGGGTTCATGCCGGATCGGATAGGCGGTTGTCATCAGCAGCACACCTTCCCGGACCCAGCCGTCCAGATCCGGGGTCTCCATAATATCGATAAATTGTACCGGCCGCTCCAGTCCGCGCGCTCCGCTGATGACGCTGGCGCTCCGAAGCAGCGGAATCTGCAGCAGTTCGCGCAGTGTTACTCCTGTTGTCTTCATTTCTGTTCACCGCCGTTATCGCAAATTGGTACTCTGTGTCCGTCCGTTAGTCCAGCAGTTCGCCGGCACGCATGATCAGCTGATCATCCAGATACACATCCGGCTGCTTCACCACGATATCGATATGTACGCCTGCCGCGACCGTACCGCCAAATGTATTATTGCTGCCAAAGGCCACATGGATCGTTCCATATACTTTCTCGTCTTCCAGCACGATGCCGGTGATACGGGCTTTGTCATTCGTACCGATCCCGAACTCGCCCAGCATGCGTCCCTGGTCATCTCCGAGCATACGCAGCAGTTCATCGCCTTTGTCTCCTTCGGCGGCCGTCAGTCTGCCGTCTGCAACCGTCAGCAGCAGCGGACTGCTCAGCGCGCCGAGCCCTGCTACCGAACCGTCTGCCAGAATCTGTCCTTCCGCCGTGCCTTCCAGAGGTGCGATATACGCTTCACCGGAAGGCAGATTGCCGGATTCACCGGGATTCAGATACAGACCGGTACTCGGTACGCCTTCTCTGCTGTCGATGGAGAAATTCAGGCTGTAGCCGCCCTTTTCGATCCGTACGGTGGAAGCGCGGGTCAGCATCGCTGTGACTTTTTCCGTCAATTCCTTGACTTTGGAATACTCGGCCGTGATTGCACCGTGGGTGAACATATCTTCGGTAATGCCCGGCATCGTCGCCACACGTGCACCAGCAGCTGCTGCCTGTTTGCGGGCAGAGGTATGGGTCAGGGAATAGCGGGTGACGCAGACGGCTACCGAAGCATTCATCATCGCCATGGCAATCGAGGCTGGCGGTTCTTCGCCTGATTTGCTGCGTTCCTGCATGACCATCAGCATCGATTCGGCGCCGAGGCGCTTGCCGGCTTCATACAGGGATTCTGCCAATTCCTTGCGGCTGTCATCGGTTACGACAACCAGGGTTTCGCCGGGCTGAAGACCCAGACAGTCAGTCAGTACGTTTTTGCTGATTTCAATCCGTTGTTCGTTCATATGTCTCCATCCTTTTCGTTCTTTTTCTCCGGCTCCTGGGAGCGGGTTGGGTTATACATATATTGTTCCATAAGTCCGCTCAAAACGCTAATTATTCAGCAGACTTATGCTGATCTGGAACCGCTGTGCAGAAGTGCCGGAATCGAACCGGGAATTTACATCCATGACAATAGCCCGATTTGCGGTATAATGAATGCTTGTTACATACTTTACTATGCTAAAGAGAGGATGATTCACCATGAAGCAGGCACTGATTATTATCGATATGCAGGAGATTTTTTTCACGGGTGAGGAAAATGCATTATACCGCCGTGAACCGCTGGTTGCGAACGTGAATGAGCTAATTGCGGGAGCACGCCGTCAGCAGGTACCGGTGGTCTTTATCCAGCATACCAGCTATACGCCGGGTGAGGATCTGTACGTAGATACGCCGGACTGGCAGATCTGCAGCCGCCTGTCCCGCATGCCCGAAGATACGGTTATCCGTAAAACCCGCTGGGATTCCTTTTACCGGACCGAACTGCTGGAATGGCTGCAGCAGCATGGGATCGAACAGCTTATCTTCGCCGGAGCCCAGACCGAATTCTGTCTGGACACGACTCTGCGCGCAGCCTACAGTCTCGGTTACCAGCATAATATTGTAGCAGCGGAGAGTCACAGCACACTCGATAGCAGGACACTGACTGCCGAGCAGATTATTCTTCATCATGAAAACGTATGGGATGGAAGATTTGCTGACCTGAAATCTATGGATACAATTTTCATTTCGTGATAAACAAGATATTCTCAAATGTATATGTAAAATAAACTAACATATATCGTATATTTTCATTGTTATCCCTTATATTTCTTGCTAGAATCTCTAATATACATTCAAATATTAGGGGGTTACATAGTGAAAAAGGGATATTTGTTAATTTTACTAACATTGGTAATAAGTCTGGTATCTGCCTGCGGGCAGCCACCTGCACAGGACCCTGCTCCTGCTGCCAGCAGTGAGACCGGTGAACCTGCCGCAGCCAGCGGACCTGTCAAATTCGCTACCGATGCTTCCTATGCACCGATGGAATTTATGGATCTGGATCAGGTCAAAGGATTCGATATCGACTTTATCGCAGCAGTCATCAAGGAAGCCGGACTGGAGCATGAAGTGACCAATGTCGGCTGGGATACGATGCTGGAGAGTGTACGCCAGGGCACCGAGTATCAGGCAGGCATCTCTTCGGTTTCCATTACCGATGAGCGCAAAGACAGCTATGAATTTTCCCTTCCCTATTTTGAATCGACCAATATCATTATGGTCAAACAGGGCAGTCCGGTAAAATCCGCGCTGGATCTCAAGGACAAAAAAGTCGCTGTCCAGAATGGCACTACCGCCGATATTCTGATGACAGGCATCATGGGCGACAACAGTGCCGGTCTCAGCAAGTTCGAAAGCAATGCGCTGGCATTGATGGAGCTGGACAGCGGCGGAGCCGATGCGGTCGTCGCGGATATTGCAGTGGTGCGTGAATATATCAAAAACAACCCGGATAAAAATCTGGTGAGCATCGCAGACTCCCAGAACTTTGATTCCGAGTATTACGGCATTATTTATCCCAAAGGCAGTGATCTGAAAGCCAAGCTGGACCCGGCGATTCAGAAGGTCATCGACAACGGAACGTACGCAGAGATCTACAAAACCTGGTTTGGCGAAGAACCGGATCTGACCAACCTCAAAGCAGCCATGGCCAAAGGCTAAGCCATGCAGGAGTTTCGTTTTGATATCATCCTGTATTATCTGCCCATGCTGCTGCGGGGAACCCTGCTCACGATCGGGATCTCCATTCTCTCCATTATTCTCGGCTCTCTGCTCGGTTTAATCGTCGGCTTTGGCCGGATGTCGGCACGCGCCTACTTCCGGCTGCCGGCGGCCTGTTATATCAATTTCTTCCGTGGTACGCCGCTGCTCGTCCAGATTCTGATCGTGCATTTTGGCGTCGTACCGGCGCTGGTCGGTCATACGGATGTGATGATCGCTGCTGTCCTGTCGATGACGCTCAATTCGGCGGCCTATACGGCAGAGATCTTCAGAGCGGGTATCCAATCGGTGGAAAAGGGACAGACCGAAGCTTCCCTGTCGCTTGGCATGACACATCGCCAGACGATGCGCTACATTATCCTGCCCCAGGCGATCAAGCGAATGGTACCTGCGTTTGGTAATGAATTTATCGTGCTGATCAAAGACTCTTCTCTGCTCACGGTCATCGCAGCCAAAGAGCTGATGTATTATGCCAATGTGATGCGTGGCCAGTATATGCGCATCTGGGAACCATATCTGACAGCAGCGATCATTTACCTGATCCTCACCTATTCACTGAGCAAGCTGCTCAACTGGTGGGAGCGGCGGATAAGCCAATTTGAACAATCTTGATATCTCAAGTCTTATAGCAACATGAAAATAAGCTCCAACGCATGGTTACATGATCCTGTAACTTTGCATTGGAGCTTATTCTTGTCATTCAGTGTGTGATCTCAATCAATCCAACAATAATACGGAAGGCAAATTGCCGGAATAACGACGCAACAGTGCATAGAGCTGACCGGTACGTCCAAGCATTAATCCGGGGCTGTAAGCATCATTGGCAACTCCATTTCTCCAACCTGTTGTATGCAAACTACAACGAAAAGTATCCATCCAGTTCGTGGCAAATAATTCGATTCGTTCCCGTTCACACACAAATTTTTCACTTTGTGAAAGCGTGTATAAAATATCAGCATTGCCCATTGTACCATGACAAAGTGAATTCCCCTGTTGATGTTCCTGTCCATGGAGCAGCAGATCGGAGAGCGATTCATTCAGCCAGTTCGGTGTTATGAATCCTTTTGTAGAATCGGCAATTTGACTGCGTCCAAGTACAATTCCTGCAGAACCGTGACACCACATCGGCGATGAACATCTCTGTCGGTTATCACGATTATCCTGCCATTGTCCGGTTGTCTTGCAATAAAATTGATCTTCAAAAGCAAGAGTCTGACCAATGATGTCCAGCACAGCCTCATCCTGTTCTACATGCGCAAAATATTCGGATAATGCATAGGCAATCCCTGTGATTCCATGAGAAAATCCTGCAAGAGGCTTACCGGTACCTGTATCGGGCAACCAATACGCTTTATCTTTCTCAACAATGACACGTCTGCACAGTTCGCAGCAAACCTGCTGTGCTGTTTGCTTGATCCGTGGCAGTAGTGTGGACTTGTACAGATTTACCAGTACTTTAAGAACGCCTGCTAGCCCTCCCATAAAATCGTTTTGCCGAATAGAAGGCAATTGTTCTGCAAGTCCATCCATATACTCATTATATAATCTCTGCCGTTCCTCTTCAGTGTATACAGACAGATGACGCAATCCATTAACGTAATACATATAGCAGGTGGAACCATAAAATGCGGAGTAGCTATCCTTATAAGCATTCAGCGGATACATATGTCGAATAGAACGATCGATATCGGCTACCATAGTCTCTGCCTGTTTGTCGTCAAACACTTCAGCATAGGCAGCATAATATAGGCCCATACCTGCAAGTCCATTGTACAATCCGAACCCCATCGGTCCTATTGTATGCTGTCCATCCGGCATGGAAACAACTGACAGCCACTGTGCATAGTCCGCAACTTCAAGCCGCTGTTGTGTAATATTTTGCGTTTCCAGACGAATAAATTCTTCAATGGAAGCGGATAGCGGAACACTGGATATTTTACTTGATCGGTTGGTAGACAATGATTTCTCATTTGCAGGTTTGGCTTGCTGATTTGCAACCATGACACTCATAGACATGCTGATTAGTTGAACCTGCTGCCTGATTTCTGCCTCATTAATGCCAGCCAGCCGTTCCAATACTTCATCGCTGGCACTATGATGCAAAATATTCACAGGTACATTTTCCCCTGTTGCTGACCAGAGCTGACGTGAAGATAATCTTGTAAAAAAGTAGGGAACATCTCCATCCATCATGTCCTTCAGCTCGGAAGGGAAAATAGCTTCAAAGGCATCATAACGTACATAGGCATTTCCAATAAAAGACAACACCCGTTTTCGCTCTTCCTCCTTTCGAAGATAATCAGGATGATATAAAGCTTCCAGATAGGTACTATATAAATAAGTAGGACGCATAATGATACGAATTTCCGCTTCGGCATATTTCTTAATCAGCGTTTTCAGATACGTATCCTTGCTCAGCCAGCCTAGCGTATCAGCAAAACTTTCTACAAGAATATGTTCATAATCATAGGCATATTGAACATATCCGTCATATGTCGGCATATTGCCATGACTAACCATTTCCTGTGTTTGCCGCTGAATGGAGATCCGGTCGCTTCCTATATTCACAACAGCTTCATTTTCAATTTTGCGCTTGTCCACATCGATCAGGGCACCAATATGATGCATTCCGCGTTCATCCGCAAAACTCGTGTAATCGAAGACTGCAGATTTCAGGATTGTTTTATTTATAATTCGCGATACATCCAGTGTAGGATGGCTTTCTTGATTTTGGGTATTGAATCTCGGACTGCCTTGAAATAAAGTTTCCAGATCAATTAGTATTGGACTTGCACCTGCAGCAATTACATTTTCATAATGGAAATCCGAGCTTTGAAATGCATAGATAAAAGCAAGCTGCATACCAAACTCATGATAAAATCTAGCTACTTCTTTAAACGAAGAGCAGGGTCGCGATTCCACATATTCCTGCCATCCGTATGTACCGCAATCTACAGACAAAGGTGTTTGCAGATTAGTGCTGCAGGTAACATTTACATGCTCAATCCATTCCCGATAAAACAAATCGACCTTCAGGGATCGAGGTTTGTATACCAGCTTTGAAGAACCAATATCCAATATGGCTACACTTTTCCCCTGCTGATGATCATCACCTGCCCCTGTACTCAGTTGACTTAATATACCCGAAAGGTGGAACGTCCGGCAAATGTAGTCATATTGTTCCACAAATCTAGAAATAATATGAAGGTTAAATGCAATAAACTGTTCGGTAGACTTGTTAATCAGCCGCCGCAATACCGGATATCTATTCATTATCCTTTCTACATTTTCTGTATCTCGCAGACTCTCAGCAAAATAGTCATAGTATCTGGAATTGCAATGCTCATCGTACTCATCAAATGTTTGATGGAATTCATAAATAATGGTCTTACCGACCATTCGATACAGCTTTTTTTTGTAATTGGTCATTATGGAATGCAGCAGCATATCTTGATCAAGCACTTCCTGATCCAATTGCTGCAGTCCCGAGCGGATACGGGTATAAACTGGCTGCATGTAGTAAGCAATAAAATGCTTAAAATAATCCTGCTCATCAAACAACGATGCCGGCATATGTTTTGTACTACCGGTAAGCATCAGCTCGTTGTACGGATCATTCAATGTTTTCATATCAATCGCCCCTTTCTTTCCAAATTGGCTACGTTGCTGACAATCTGCAAATGCAAAAAGAAAGGAATACCACAATACAGTATCCCTTTCTTTTTGCTTACCATCATACCGGTTTAGCCGTTACAGGATTCCACGATGGAAGCGCAACGAGTTGTCGGACAAATGGCCAGAGATACCGGAATGATTGTAGCCGGTGTACCGTTTGGTGTGGATTCGGCACCGCCTGCCAGTTCTTTCAGTTCTTTTTCGGACACCTGTGCGATTATCAGCTCTTGTTTTTTCATTTTAATTTCCTCCTTGTTATTTGGGTTTTGGATTATTGATTATGGATTAGCATTCTGACACTGAACAGCCGATACGTCTCTTAAATCGTTTGACCGTTTACAGCATCACCTCCTTTCAGCAAACCACTTATACTACCACTATGTTCCTGCGCGGATACGCGCCGCAGTTTACCTTTGTCTAGTTCGTATACATGATCCGCATGCTCCAGCCAGCTTTTGCGGTGTGTAATGGAAATAACAGTAATTGGCTTGGCATATAGATTGCGTAAAATGGTCTCTTCAGTAGCAGCATCGAGATTGCTCGTACCTTCGTCCACAAGCAAAATCCGTGGCTTTTTGGCTAGTACACGTGCAATAGCTATACGTTGTCGCTGTCCACCGGAAAGAGTGACTCCATTTTCACCAATAACGGTATAGTAACCCATAGGCATCTTTATAATTTCATCATGGATACAGGCATCTCTAGCCGCTTGAATAATATCCTCCATTCGCACATGCTCATTAAAATAGCGTATGTTGTTCAGAATCGTATCATTGAATAAATGCGTATCTTGAACGAGATAACCCATATGCTCACGCAGTGCACACAGATTGATATCCCTGCTATTGGTCGTTCCATAATGGATACTACCTCCAGCTGGCTCATACAATCCGGCCAACAATTTGAACAGAGTGGATTTGCCACTTCCCGTTTTACCAATTAGAGTTACTTTTTCAAAGGGATGCACATCCAGATTGATTCCGTCAAGTTCATAATGTTTTCCGTTATGACTGAATCGTATATCCCGAAGCTGAATGACATGCCGATCAGGCTGGAATTGCAAGCTTTGATCCTCGTTCAGATTCTCTTCATCTTCGCAGATAATGTGCTCTACCCGGTTAATCATTTCTTCCACCATTTTCATGGATTCCAGACTGCCGATGATAGAACCCAGCGGTGTCATAAAACGTCCTGCAATATTGGAAAATGCCACAAGCGCACCGAGTGTAAGTCCATTTCCCGGTAATCCTGCCATACCTATCACAAGAATACATAATGGCAGAGATAAGTTAATGGAATTGGAGATCGACCCGAGTAATGAGGAATATCCCATTCTTTTCTCAAAATGACTTAGCTGCAGTCCAAAATTATCCTTCAGCTGTTGTTCAATCGGTTCTGTCTTGCCAACTGTCTTAATAAATCCTACTGAGCGCAGCACTTCAATTAACTGTGCCTGAAACTGTGCCTGGCTTCCCACTTCCTGTTTGGTAAAGGTTTCGATTTTGGGTAGCAAGTATACCGTACTGATAATCTGGAAAACTGCACCTGCCGCCACAATTAGCGACAGCATCGGCGAGTAGGCAAGCATGACCACAAAGAAGGTAACCAGAAGACTAATATCCAGCAAAAAAGTAGAGGCAAGACGCGAGATCACTTCACGTATGACTGCGATATTATAAATTCTCGTCGAAATATCTCCTGTTGAACTGGATTCAAAAAATTTTAGAGGCATCACGAATAGCTTGTGCAGTACCTGTTCTGTCAAAGCACGGTTAATGTGTACTTGTAATCGAACAATAAACTTCATACGTAACAGGGACAGTCCGAAAAATAGAAACAAGGATGCCGCTACCGCTCCGCCCAGCCAGGGTACAGACCACTTCTGCTGTTGCTGGGAAGAATCAATAACATATTGGGTCAAAAAGGGAGCTGCCAGATTAAGAATTTGAAACACTACAGTCAGCAGTATAATGTACACCAACAGCTGTTTGTCCCCGCGCAAATACTTCCATAGCTTGTATACCAACCCTCGCCTTCGCATTGCTACCGGATTTATCAATCCATTATCCTGTGCTTGTATAGTTTTACTTGATTCAAGCGTTACACATGTTCCACTATAAGAACGAATAAAACTCTCGATAGATATGTCACTTCTTCCATAAGCGGGATCAATGATGGTGATCTTCAGATCTGTGCACCTTTCTACAATCACAAAATGGTTGTAATTCCAGTGCACCATAATAGGTCTTATTTCAACCAGTTTGCTTATCTCTTCGCATGTTTGCAAACGGTATGCCTTCAACTCATAACCGCGCTGTGCTGCAGCTTGCTTTAATAATGAAAGGCTTGCTCCATCACGCCCCAGCACAGGACCGTGACCGCGAAACTCGGCTGTATCAATCCGCTTTTTTCTTATTCCACTTGCGAGCATAGCTAGACAGGCGATTCCGCAATCATATTGATTCAGTTGCAAAATAACGGGTAGTTTTCTCGCAAATAACTGCATATGCCTCCTCCTACTCCGATAACGGTGTATGACTCAGTTCCAGGTCCAAAATATTGGGCAGTTCCGGATGACAGGCATACAGCATTCCATATGCAATACCGGCAAGTCCAAGCATCATATTGGGAGTTTCCACTTCATTTCCGACACCGCACTGATATTTCAGACGGCTAGTTGCACTTTCGATAATCAAATTTTTGCCCACATTTAACCAGGCTGGACGGTTGGTTTTTCGACCATACTGCATCAAAATCATTCCATTACCCATGTCTCCATGACACAGACTTTGCTCTCTTCCAAATCCGTCATGCAGTATATTGGGCAGTGCCATCTGTTGATCATGTACCGCCTGTAGAGCAACCTCGGAGTCACTCGAATTTGCCAACTCCAGACGAGACATCAAAATGCCGGGCGAACCATGACACCATGCGGATGTAGCTGCTTCCTGCACAGGTTTGCGCAAATCATTCCAGTTCCCATGGCTTGATTGGTTGTTTTCAAAATTCAGTCCCTTTTTTATTATTGTCTTCAGTTCCTTGTTATCCGTATATCTTTCCCACAATTGCAATGCATAGATCATGCCGGCGTTACCATGTGAAAAACCTGTCAGCGGCTTACCGGCAATGCCTTTCCACGTCACCTGTTGATCATCAATATAAATGGCACTGTCGAGAAGATGTTTTACACAACCTTCAGCCAGATCATGAAACAATGGATCCTGCTCGATCTCATATCCTCGTGCCATAACAGCCAGTGCACCGGAACTGCCGCCGATCAGATCCAATTCTCTATCATATGGCAGCAGTTTGGGAATAAGACTCGCAACGGTTCCTGCACCTTCATAAAAATGTCGCTTGCCTGTCATCCGGTAAAAATTTAGCAATGTATAAACAATCGAGGCAATTCCCGAGTATGCTCCAATTGATATACGCTCTCGATTATCTGCATTAATCTCCAGATTGGAATAACGTTCAATGACATCATCCATAATATGCTCTGCCCGCTGGCGATATTCCAAACCTTCCCCGGCTTTCCATAAACTCAGATTCAGAAGAGCCATCCCCGACAAGCCATCATACAGGGAATCACCCATAACAGACAAATTCCATTGTAGCTCTTCCACGCCTACAGGCATGGTGTTCAGCCAGGCATAAGTAGGTTTGTCCGATATACAGCTGTGATAAGCGCCAGCATGGATATACTCAGTCAGTCGTATAGCCTTCTCCTGAAGTAATGCTTTATATCCAGCTGCGGGTTCTTGCGTATAATCACTGTATTCTTTGCTAACAAATTGCTTGAGTACCGTTTGCTTTTGCTCCTCTGCCGCTAGCATAGATAGCTCAATGATTTGTAACTGAAAATCCTTATCTTCCATTGAAAGTCCAGAGATACGCCGCTGGACCATTTCCAGAGGAGATTCCCTGAAAAAGTCACCTATTTCTTTTCTTTTAGCCGTGTACAAATGTCTCTGGTTGAGATGAATGCTGAAATAAGGAATATCATTGTTAAGTAAATCAACAAATTCATGTATAACAAGTTTTTCGTAATCCGCTTTCCCTTTCGAATCCTCCCATATCTTAGACAGAAATACTTCACGATCAATAGAATTATGCAGAAACCGAGGATGAAAACTAAGTTCCAGCAAGGAAGCATATTTTACGGTAGGTTTGGGTATGAAGCGGATAATGGCTGCTGCTCCATGATCCTCAAGCAGCTGACATAATGCCTGTTTGTTACGAAATAACAGCTCGTACATCATCCCAAATCCCTGTTTAAGCTCCTTCACATATTGTTTTGGGTTGATAGCAAGCGTGTTCTCCAGCAAGGGCTGATTATAGCTTTCGTCTGTTTCGGTATATTCACGCTGAACCTGCATATAGGCGGTTTTGGCGTGTTTTAGTTGCGGTACTTTCAAGATGGATTGCGTTTTCCCTTGACGACCAATACCACTAATATCCGCTTTCCCTGCAAACAAAAATGGAAGTAGGCCAAGCGCACGAACCGATTCGTTCAATTTTTTCTCAGCTTGCTGATAGGCGGTAGCTTCTTCTTGATCTCGTTCGTACATTGGATGAAAGAGTGATTCCAAATCAATTAATACAGGTTGATCTCCATGTGCAATCAAATTTTCGGAATGGAAATCCACAGCTTGCAAAGTGTACAATAATGCCATCTGTGCTCCCATTCGCGTATAGAATTGTTGAACCTGCTGCTGATTGGCGCAGCCTTGGAAAGAAATATACTCTGCCCAACCATAATGCTTCCGTTCCAGTACTCCAGGCGCCTGTAGCTGCAAATCCGGAGCATTGGACATTTCGTTGGTAAAATGAATGATTTTCTCGTACAGTTTGTCAATAGATAGACTGCGCGGCTTGTAAATAAGCTGTCCACAGTTCAAAACCAGGCGGGTAACTTTGCGTCCATCTGAATGAGAGTCACCTATTCCCATTTCGATATCACGTATCTGTACAGCCTTTGATACTGCAAATAAGGCTGCAATTTGATCGTAATCTCTTTCAAATCGGGCAAATAACTCGTTCAAAAATTTTCTGTATTTACGTATTTCTCCTCCGAGTGCTCTCAGCAATACTGGATATTTTTCGAAAAATTTCTCCATATATGCTTTGTCCTGCAAACAATGATGGTGGTAATACTCATATTGTTGCTCGGGTGTTGTTCCCAACAACTTCCCTTGTTCACGGTTTATATTCATATCCAGAACGAGAGTGCGGTATGATATTTTAAGAATACTTTTTTCAAGCTGCTCCATGATCCGGCTTTGGATATGTGTAACGTTCTCCAGCCGCTGTTCATTGATGCGTGAGAACGGTAACAGTTGAGAAAAGTACGCTGTAATTTTCAAGGCAAAGGTATGGAACATAATATTGTCATTAATCTGATCAGGCTTAACCTGCTGAGAAGCTATAGTACACTTTAGATGCTCAAACACTTTCATTTTGAATCCAGATGTATGTAGCCCTGTATAATACAATTGTTTTACCTCTTCAAGATTGGATACCGACATAACATGCTGGATGCTTTCCTCAGCCAGTTCTTTATTTTGTTTATAGATCAATTCCAGATTACGATCGAGCAACTGGCATTCCGTATCTAAAACTTGTGGTCCTTTTCTTTCCTTGCTCATTAACAGATTGGTCATGGTTGTCATCAGATTCACATCCCCTTTTTTAGAAAAGGGAGATGTGTGCATCTCCCTGCATTATGGACTTGTGCTGTACATGGCTAAAGCTTTTCAATTAACAAAAGCAAGTATGTGTTGGACAAAGGCCGCATTCCCAAGTAAGTGTACATACCTTGCCGTCGTTACCCTGGGAAAGCCCCTGTACTTCTGCTCCTCCACTGAGTTCACTCAATGAAATTTCATTCAGTTCCATTTCGAGATTACCAGCGAAGTCATACCATTGTTCTTTCATTAAAATTCCTCCATTTCGTTTTTTTGGGAATATATTGTTTCATCATCCATATATTCCCTTGAGAACATCATAATCGATCCATGCGATTCCGTCAGCGAAAAGGTACCTTCGGAATAACGCCTTTAATTTGCGGTTTTCCGAAGGTATACGATGCGGACACGCAAAAGGAGCAGTGTTCGTAAACACTGCTCCTTTTTGCTGCCATCAAATCATACTAACGGATAAAAGGGAATATCTTTTGGCTTTAATCAACGCTTCAGTTCTGGACTTTACGCCTAGCTTGTTATACACACCTGTTAGAACATACTCTACTGCACGCTGACTGATTAGCAGTTTGGCGGACAATTCCCGATTAGTCATACCTTCTGCTACGCCCATTAAAATATCTTGTTCACGTTCATTTAATGTAATATCGCGTAGCGGTTCTTGCGCATCTTCCATGGGCTGCTCAATTGTACTGACTTCCTTCCTTCTGAGTTGCTTAAATAAATATGTAGGGATCAGCGTATCCCCGTGCATCGCACATTCAATGGCCCTAACCATTTGTTCTTCAGGCAATGACTTGCTAATAAATCCGCAAATTCCAATATTCACCATCATATTGAAATGAGTCGCAATATCAAAACCGGTATAAATAATGATTCTGGATGCAGGTTCATAATCCAGTATAAGCTTGGCCAACTCCATTCCATTCAGTTCTGGCATATACAAATCTAACAGGATTAAGTCATATTGCCGATTATGCAAGTGCTCCATAACCTGTCCGCTACATGATAGCAGCGTAACCTTCATGCTGCCCCGCCTTTCCAAGATTGCTTTTGTTCCTTGTGCTACACCGATATGATCATCAACCAAGAGAATATTCACGAAGTGACTCCTCCTTCAATGTCTATGATGTATATGATTCCGAAAGGAATTCACATTTAAAAAGCAGACCTTCATTGATATTGGAAACGATTGCGTATGTTCCGTTCATGCTCTTAATGCGCTCTTTGATTCCTGTCAATCCAAAATGGGTCTTCTGTTTATTTACTTTGTCCCAATCAATCCCTACGCCATTGTCCTCATATACCAATATGATTCTGTCTTCTTTTTGTAACAAACTTAATATAATATACTGGGCTTGCGCATGCTTGGCAGCATTATTCAATAATTCCTGGGCAATCCTGTATATATTGATATTGAACACTTCCGAAAATGAATCTTCAATATTTATACGACATATTAATTCAATTTCGCATCGATTTTGATTCCTATGTTGATCGACAAGCAGATTTAGACTTTCAACCAAACGCAGCTGTTGCAAAAAAGGAGGACTTAAATCAAAGCAGCAATCCCGCAGGTAACCAATATTGTGTTGCATTTGATTGTGCAATTGTTGTATGTCTGGATGCACATTACGATGGTGTTCAATGATTCGATTCATATGAATCATTTCTTGGATTAGATAATCATGAATATCGTGCGAAAGCTTTTTTCGCTCAGCTTCTGCAATCGAAAAGAGCATTTGTGCAACCAACGGTGAGGAATGGATCGAAGAAGCATGGGTGTGGATCAGTTTATCAACATTGCTATGAACGAGCAGCTGATTATGCAGCAGCAGCTGTACATGACATGCCAGCAGCGTAAAATATTTTTCCGTTGCGACGTCTGGAAGTGCTACTTTTTTACCGACACTATATAGATAGTAATGCTCCTGTAATCCTTCTCCCACCGATATGATCCAGTAGTCATCTGCATATTTCCACTGTCCCGGCGTTAATGATTCCAGTGACTTTCGTTCAAAAAATAGGGGTAGCCCATTGAAATTATTCTGCTGTTTATCATAAACAGAAATGAATATGTCCTGTTCTGACATAATCTCTTTCATTTCATCTTTGAGCAAGTTAATGATTTCCACAGCAGTGGCTGCATGTTGACATTTGCCTGCAAACTGGAGCAGCCGCTGCCCGGACAATTCCGGACAGGAAGTACTTTTTTTCTCTTTCCAAATAAGCACAAAGGCTATAAAAATCCCTACAAGCATTACTGTAAAAAATACATGGGAATAAGCGGAATATGCATACTGCATATGAGAAAAAATAAAAATCGGCACTATAGCAACCCATAATATGCCCACATACTTTATTGAACGAATCAGATGGCTATTCTCCATCCTATCACCCCATTTGTTAGAGTACGAAAGCACCCTTCTTTAGATGCTGCTCCATATGTAAGCAGCAAACAAAACAATATACATGGCAAAGGACCCTGTCATCCATTTTACAGGCTTTTTGGATAAATCAAGAATTCCTTTGATTCCATTGTTCAGGATCATTCCTACAAAAATAAATAATGTACAAGCCAACGCCAGCATAGAAAGTACAAATAGTACAGGTTCCACGATACTCATCCTTTCCTACATTCTTGTTTTATGAGAATACACATACAGACCTGCCAGGGAAATGGTCACATACGCAAACATAATGAATGCACCGCTGGCAGATAGAAGCACACTGGAATATCCCATGCTATGCTCGACCATTTGAATACTGAATCGGTAAATGAAAGAGAACGGAAAAGCAATGGATACATCGCTTGCCAACAAGATCGTCATAATCATAAAAGCAGCCACCCCGCTAACCATGACTACAATGATATTACGACTGACAAATGCAATCAGCGCCGCTACCGGAATCGTCAACAAACTGAGCGTAGTTGATGTAAAGGAAGTCAGTGGCAACTTCCAAAACTCGGAGGTTGTCATACCACTACCAAAAACGACGAACAATGTACCCAGATGAATGATATGATTTATAGCGGATATTAGGAATAACAAGATAAAAGCAGCAATTAGCTTGGACATTATGAGCTTGAAACGCGGATATGGATAAGACATCCAGTTCAATACGGTTTTATTTTTGAACTCCAGATAAAAGTAAAACCCCGAGAAAATGAAAATTACGGTCGGAAACAAAACCGAATATTGATTGAATACAAACATGTAAAATCGTGTCCATGTTTGTTCTCCCCCCATCGACAGCAAACCGATACCGTTAATAAGAAAAGGCAAAAAACTCAGAAAAAAGATAATATACAGTGATTTGAGACGCTTTAGCTTCATAAATTCATTCCGCAGCAGCAGATTCATAGCGATACTCCTTTGCAAGCAATTTCAAATACAGGTCTTCTAGGGATAATTTATAGCCTTCCAGTTCCTGTGCATTGGCTCCCAGCTGCAGCACATGTTTGCGCACTTCAATTGGGGGTAGAACGGATATAAACTCGACGACGTCGGGTCCTTTTGACAGAACGTGGCTGGAAAAATCCATAATGGCTTCTACTTGCAAAGTATTTGCAGTAGGTAAACGGTACAAATGCATTTCCTGTGTATTTTTGAAAAAAGCAGATTCGAAAATGATTTTCCCTTGGTTCATAATAATCAGGTCATCGGCCATCAGATTGATCTCACTCAGCATATGACTGGAAATAACGATAGTTGTGCCATTACGCAGCACTTCCTGAATGAGCATTTCCCGTACTTCCTTGATACCGTAAGGATCGAGTCCATTGGTCGGTTCATCAAGTAGCAGTAACCGTGGCGAATGGGCAATTGCCCTCGCTATGCCAAGACGTTGTTTCATTCCAAGTGAAGTTTGCGAAAACAACTTGTGCCTGTGTTCGTACAGCCCGACTTTTCGCAGTACGTCATCCACTTCCTTGGCTTGCTGCCGATGCAGATATCGAAGATGAAGCTCAATATTTTCAGATAAGGTCAGGTTATCGTAAAACCCTGGATATTCAATAATACTGCCGATTGTTTCGATTATTTTCGGGTCAGGCTGTTTGTAGAGATTACGGTCATCAAACCAGACGCTTCCGACACTTGGTGGAAAAATGCCCAGCAGTACTTTTAGCAGTGTGGTTTTCCCGGCACCATTTGGTCCCAGCAAACCGTAAATGCGGCCTTTCTCAAGCCGCAAATTAATATCCTGCAAAATGGCTCTGCCCTTGATGGATACGCCAAGCTGTTCAGTTCGCAATGCAGCATTCTGTTCTGTCATATACTTCATCCTTCCTTGAAAAGGTATGATTTCACTGTACATGCTGTAGTTTAAAAATAGTGGTAGCTTTCGTTTAAATTCCGTTTAAACTTGCAGGCAGCAAAAAAGGCGGAAACTACTCGATCTGAGCAGTCTCCGCCTTGCCGGATTTTAAATGAATATAGACAGATGTTCCTTCATCATGACTATCTATTGTACAGGCCAGTTCCATCTGTGCACACATCATGTCTATAATAGACATCCCAATCCCTGCACCCTTACGGGTAGAATGGGAGTGAATGCCCGGGCCATGATCCCGAATAGCAATCGCTATACCGGATGCAGTATTAATTGTACCGACAAAAACATAGCGTCCCTGTGCGGCATGACGTCTTACATTTTGAAAAACATTGTCCAGAATACGACGCAACCAGAGTTCATCTGCTTGCCAAATCATACTTTGCTCCAGCTGAACTTCAACCATAAAGTGATCCTGTTCAAAAATCGGATACCATGCGCTTAGCGAAGAACGGAGCACTTTGACGACATCGATTGATTGCCTATTCAATGGAAGTTTGCCGGCAGCCAGTAGCGAAAAAGAAGCTAAATTATCAATCAACTCGCCAACATAGGCTACCTTATCATTGATGACCTGCACAGACAGTTTTCCTTTTTCCGTCAATGGCTGTTCACTCAACATAAAGGTGTGACCGCGGATTACCGTCAATGGTGTACGCAAATCATGAGACAAATCGGCAATCAACTTGCGCCTCAGTTCCGCCTCTTCTGATTCCTTTTGTTTGCTGTTCCTCAGTTCATTCACCATTTTGTTAAAAGAATGTTCTACCTGACCAAGTTCATCTTCGTATTTCACATCCAGATTACGTGGTATACCATCATGATCCGTTTTTTGCATATGCTTTTGTAGGGTAACCAGTCTTTTCTGGATTCGTGCAAAAAAGAGCCAGGAACTAAATACAAACAATGCACAGACAAAAAATATGCCAATAAACCAGAAATGGGCATACCGGTCGCGCAAAATTTCCCATTGCGAGCCGATGATGGTACGCGGAGTCTCCAGATAGGCATATCCGCGCGCCTCGCTTCCCTGTAGGTAAGCAGCCAGCACCAGATGCTTATGGTTAGCCTGCTCATTCCAACGTATAATTTCGCTGACATCAAGCGGCTCATGCGGCAATTTCAGTTTGTCGGACGACGCATACAAAATGTCACCCTGATCGCTGATCCAGGCAATTTCAGAATAGCGATAATCTGGTGTTCTCCGCAAATGATCAATAATATCTTCTGTAGATTTGTTTTTCCAGCTTGCTATATCTTTTTGCCAACTGCTCTGCAGTTTGTTTTCTTCATAATAAATATGTTCTTGCTGATTCAATACATAGGTTAAAGTCATATAATAGATAAAATTCACTACCATAAAGGCTATGGGAAAAAAAAGCACTGACAGGATAATATGGAGCAGATATTTAGTCGATAGCTTCATATTCATTGTTTGATCCGATACCCAATTCCACGAATTGTTTCCAGAATCTCAGGTTCATTGGGATTATGTTCAATTCGCTGCCGCAAATAACGTATATGTACCATCAATGTTTTATCGCCTTCCATATAAGGCTGATCCCAGACATTCTCATACATTTGTTCTTTAGTCAAAATCTGGTTAGGATGGCGCAGCAAAAGATCAAAAATCTTGAATTGTTTGTCTGTCAAAAAGATTTCTTCTTCGGTTTGCTTGTTAACGATACGCTTCTCCTGTCGGTAAATAAGCAGATGTTTCAATTCCAGACAATCAGCCTCATTTTTGTTAAAACGACGCAGCAATACTTCGACTCTGGCCACCATCTCTTCTGGATGAAATGGTTTGGTCATATAATCATCAGCAAATTCGAGCCCTTTAAGCTTATCCTCAATAGCTGTCCGGGCAGTCAGAAGCAAGATCGGCAGCTGTGGATTGAGAACCTTCAGACGCTGTCCCACCGTAAACCCGTCGAGGCCTGGCATCATAATATCAAGAATGACCATATCAGCTTCGTTAACATATTCCTCATATTCATGAGAGGAAGTTAGCCAAACCGCTTTGTAGCCACGCTGCTTCAACATTTGACTAACAAAACCACCGATTTCCAGATCGTCTTCCATGTACAAGATATGACTCATTTCCGTTCCTCCTTCTGCAATATAACACAGGATACAGGATCAATTAAAAAAAGCTTATACCAATAAGGAGATTATTGCAAATATTGCAAAATCCTTCCGGTATAAGCGAAAATCTCTCATGCTATATCCATATTTGCTTTAATCGACAAGCAAAAGCCGGTTGCAAAAGATTGGCTGCTCCTACTTTACTATACCTGCTCTATTATCCCTGCGTACGAGCTGCATTTTCTCCAGGCTGCAGCTCGTGTTTACCGAAAAAACAATGGCCATCAACCAATCAACACCTTTTCTTCCGGATAGCTGTACTTGGCCGGACGTTTCGTCTGCGCCAGTGCAAAAGCCAGTGCCAGCGGACCCAGACGTCCGATGAACATCGTGATAATTATAATCAGCTTACCTGCAGGAGACAGATTCGGCGTCAGGCCCATCGAGGAACCTACCGTACCAAACGCGGACACCGCTTCATAGAAAATCGCCAGGAATGTAACGCTGGAACCATTCTCCGTAATCGCCAGCAGGATCGTCAACACACATACAATACCAAACGAGATCATAATAACCGCCAGCGCCCGGAATGCCATTTCGAAGCTGATTTTCCGCTGAAAGGCGTGAATCTCCGTACGCCCGCGAACGACGCTGTACAGACAGAGAATCAGGACTGCAAAGGTGTTGATTTTGATGCCGCCTCCCGTTGATCCGCTGGCTGCCCCGATGAACATCAGAATAATAAAAACAAATTGGGTCGCAGCCATCAGGCCTCCAATATGGATAGTGTTGTACCCGGAAGATCTCGGCATCATCCCCTGGAACATCGCCGCCCAGATTTTTTTTCCTGTACTCAGCGGTCCCAGTGTCGCCGGATTGCTCCACTCCGCTATCAGTACAAAAGAAATTCCAAATACGGTAGCGATCAGCGACGCTGTCAGCACCAGCTTGGTATTGAGCGAGAAGCGGCGCCAGCGGCGCTTTTGCAAAATATCCGTCAGTACGATAAAGCCCAGGCCACCGATCACAAACAGGGTAATCACGACGGTATTCACGACCGGATCACCGACATGGTCGGACAGACTATCCGGACTCAGCGCAAAGCCCGCATTATTAAATGAAGAAATCGCATAAAAGGCACCCTGGTACCAGGCATGTTTCCAGCCGACTTCAGGTGTCCAGTGCAGCGCCAGCGTAACCATCGCTACCGATTCCAGTACAAAGGCGATCAGGAAAATGTTCAGCGACAGCTTGACCAGTCCCTGGGTGGAGAACGCATTGGTCGCCTGCTGAATCATCAGCCGCTGCTTGAGCCCGATCTGCTTGCCCAGCAAAACGGCAAATAATACCCCGAATGTCATAAAGCCCAGACCGCCGATCTGGATCAGCACCATAATTACGATCTGTCCAAATACGGAAAAATCCGTGCCGGTATCCAGTACAGCAAGTCCGGTTACACATACTGCAGACGTCGCCGTGAAAAGGGCATTCAACCAGTCAACAGACTTGCCATTGGCGCTGGACACCGGCAGCCGGAGCAGCAGCGTACCGATCAGGATCATAACTGCAAATCCCATCGGTATCAACCGGGCCGGATTCACAAAGCTCTGCATCTGCTGGCTCATCCGGCGCGGTGCCTTGTTCCTTCCGAATCCTAGCATGTTCTAATTATTCATCCTCTCAATGAAACGGGCAGCCGCCTCCATCCGTGGTGCCGGTCTCGCTCCGCTCATATTTTTTGTCCTGATAAAAGAAATTCGGCGTAACCGTCCGATTGGGATACGGACGATGAAAAATATGCGTCGTTGCCGGAGACATGGGCGGAATCAGCCATACCCAGTTCCCGGTCACTTCACGCCCGGCTGCCGCCTCGCGCTGCTCGAACTTCTCAAATTGCGAAGCTGCCGTATGATGATCCACGATGCTCACGCCGGCCTGCTTGTATGAGTACAATACTGCTGCGTTCAGTTCCACGAGTGCGCGGTCCTGCCACAGTGTCGACTTACTGACCGTATTCAGCCCCATGATCCGGGCCATCGCCGGCAGCAGATTATAGCGGTGCTCATCGGCAAAGTTGCGGGCACCAATCTCTGTACCCATATACCATCCGTTAAACGGCGCAGCCGTATATTGAATCCCGCCGATATTCAGCCGCATCTCGGACACAATGGGAACAGCATACCATTTCAGCCCCAGCTCTGTAAATTCCGGAAAATCCGGGTGAATCATCGGCACTTCCAGCACATCCTGCACTGGAATCTCATACCACCTTGGAGCGCCATTATTCTCACTTATAACCAGCGGCAGCACATCAAAATCAGTGCCCGCTCCCTTCCAGCCCAGATGCTGACAGAACCGTGTGAAGGAGAGCGAAGAAGAGTCTCCTTTTACCCCCTGTTCCGTCTCATAACCGGCATACCGGATCAGCTGATGATTCCAGATGCGCGTCTCACGCCCCTGTGCATCACGCGGACGGAAAATGGTAATCGTCGGGCGGATTTTGCCGCCATTGGTTGCATACCGGATATGTTCCAGCAGCTCGGCAGCAATCCGGTCGGTACCTTCCACCTGCCGGGCATCGCGTACATCCAGATGATCCCAGAACAGGCGGCCGATACAGCGGTTGCTGTTGCGCCAGGCCATTTTGGCACCGTGACTCAGCTCTTCCAGCGTATGGGTATAGATGCCGTCATGCTCAATTTCTTCATATATTGCTTCCAGCCGGGTGGTCGTCTCGGCTTCACTTTTGCCAAGCTCTTCATAACACACACGGATAAAGGATTCTGCTTCCTGAACAAGCGGATAGGTTACCGCCATCTCGTCCACCTCATTATTTTATGGATTTCATTGAATCTATCCTGTACATACGGATAAACGGCGCTTCCGGATGAAGGCCGCTGATGGTCCTGTATCTTCGTCAAATGAACTTACTTAATATAAGTTTCTACCCATTATACGTGAAGCAGAAGTGATCTGGCAGTAACAGCAGCAAACTGTCACAAAATCAGCACACAAAGCACAGCAAAAAGCCTGCCAGGTAGTAGATCCGCTACCCGGCAGGCTGATGTAAGGCCATGCATAAATCAAATGGTATTCATTATTGTTCATAAGGGGGTATGAACCGGACTGCCTCAGCAGTTATTGCAGGTCAAAAGGGATGGGTTGCTGTATACGGCCGAACTGCAGATTAGCGGCCCAGGTAAGCGTTGAGCATCCAGGCAGCTTTCTCCACTTCACCGCGAATACCTGTCAGCAGGTCGGCAGTTGGGTGGTCAGCCAGCTCTTCAGCCAGTGTGATCGCTTCGCTCATCTCACCGGACAGGGTCGCAAAGTCTTCCACAACGGAAACGACCATTTGGTTGGCAGTTTCATTTCCTGTTGCTTCCAGCAGAGTGGACAGCTCCAGCTGTTCCTTGATGGTAGCGACCGGACGTCCGCCGATAGCCAGCAGGCGCTCTGCCACATCGTCCATATAACCGGTTACCTGATCATACAGTTCTTCGAATTTGGCATGCAGGGTGTAGAAGTTCTCGCCTTTGACATACCAGTGGAAGTTGTGAAGCTTGGTGTACAGTACGGACCAGTTGGCGATTTGAATGTTCAGTGCGTTATAAAGGGAATCGATCTGTGTATTCTCGGATGTATGGGTTTGATTATTTACAGTTGTCATAGTTAATTCCTCTTTTCTTTATTTTAAATTTAGACTTATTCTAATTCCTGATTTAATAATAACAGAACCTTTTGGATTTGGCTAGTCTTTTTTTATATTTTCATACCTGTTTCTGAAAAAGATTTTCCTCACTGCCTGCAGATCAGCTGTATGCCGCCAGCGGAGCCAGCCAGACCATGCCGGTGCCGCGGTATACGTTGACCAGTCCTTCACCGGAAGCGGCAGAGCCCATGCGGGTCTTGCCGGAGCGCTCCACGGTAAAGTTCAGCGAGTTGGACCACATCATCGCAAAGTTGCCGTCCACCTTGAGTTCATCATTTTGCAGTTCCACCACGACCGCTTCTTCCGATGGAATCGGCGCTTCCAGCGCGATGACGCCTTTGCCGCTGGCGCTCATATTGAACAGACCTTCCCCGCCCAGTACCGCAGAAGACAGATTGCTGCGCGCCGTCACGCCGATGCGCAGTGAAGTCTCACAGGCGAGGAACAATCCATCTTCGATCACCACTTCATCATTATCAACATCGATCAGCCAGATGTATTTGTAGGTAGGTTCCAGCAGAATCGTTCCTGTTCCTTTATAAAGTGGCTTGATCGCTCCCGTCCCGCTCGCTGCTCCGCCAAAAAAGCTGCGGACCGCCCCGCCTGCATCCTTGATCCCGGTCGTCATTTCCATCCGGCCGACAGTGTACTGCATCGCGCCTGCCTTCATCATAATCTCGCTGTTGTTCAGTTCGATCATCAGCTGCTTGCGGTGCATATTGCTGTGGGACATGTAATACTGCGCTGTAGCATCCACCACCGAGGTGGTGCTGAGATCCTTTATGTATTCCAGCACGGTAAAGCTGCCCAGTTTTTCCTTGATCACCGTATTGCTGTTATCTGTCAGATTGTTAATTACAAAAGCCATGATAAATCACTCCTTTTTGGTAATGGGGATATGCCGGGATGGTAGTTGGCTTCCTGTCTGCGCAGGTCTGCCAGAGATCCTGCTTCTATCTTAACGGAAGCGCGGCAGTAAGCAACGTTCTCTTCCTATATACTCCATATATTCAATAAGGGTTCTGAATTTTGAAATTTCTGCCGTTTTGTCACAAATAAATTAATCGACAGCTTTCGACCACATTCCTATTCCAAAGTAACCCTCAAATTCAATGTAAGCGATTGCTTTTGGTTGGTAGCTAACCTGTCCTAGTGCTTTCAGTTCAGAACCCGGTCCAGCAGACCAAAATCCACTTCTGTCAACGGACAGATGGCAAATTGACTGGTGCCCACTTTTTCTCATACTATGGTAGAAGCGTGGTTTGCTTTCTGCAAACCGAACATCATGTTGGAAATAGGCGTCATTGTTTATGTAAACCAAGTCAGGTATTTGCCATCCATGCAAATACACATCCAAAGGAGGTCCATTCGTGGATATTATTTCAGCCATTATTATGGGTATTATCGAAGGGCTCACCGAGTTCCTGCCGGTGTCCAGTACAGGTCATATGATTTTGACCGCTTTTCTGCTGGGACTGGACGAGAATTCCGAGCAGGTCAAATCATTTGAAATCGTCGTACAGCTCGGTGCCGTACTCGCCGTTGTTGTCCTGTACTGGCGCAAATTTATCGACATTCTGATGACGATTCCCGATTTGTTCCGCGGACGGCTCAAACAGGGCAATCGTCCAGGCGCTCCGCATCGTCTTAATATTTTACATATCGCACTGGCAATGCTGCCGGCTGTTGTGGTGGGATTGCTGCTGCATGACGTGATCAAAAAATACCTATTCGGTCCGCAAACGGTTGTATACAGTCTCGTGGTCGGCGGTCTGCTGATGATCTATGCCGAATGGCGCAAAGGTCGCAGCGCAGGCAATATGACGGTCGATGATATTACGTACAAGCAGGCTTTTGGCATCGGTCTGTTCCAGTGTCTGGCGCTGTGGCCGGGCTTCTCCCGTTCGGGTTCGACGATCTCCGGTGGTATCCTGCTCGGTGTATCCCACGTCGCTGCCGCCGAGTTTACCTTCCTAGTGTCCGTACCGATTATGTTCGGTGCAACCGGATATGATCTGTACAAGAGTGCCGAGTTCCTGAGTATGGACGATTTTGGATTTTTTGCAGCCGGCTTTATCACTTCCTTTATCGTGGCCATGATTGCGATCAAAACCTTCCTGAACCTGCTCA
This sequence comes from Paenibacillus wulumuqiensis, assembly GCF_000971965.1. Lineage (GTDB taxonomy): Bacteria > Bacillota > Bacilli > Paenibacillales > Paenibacillaceae > Saccharibacillus > Saccharibacillus wulumuqiensis. The sequence continues at coordinate 488,504 of NZ_KQ040792.1, read as the reverse complement.
AGCGCCTGTCGCTGACCGTGTTTGCGATCTATCGTTTTGTGCTAGCTATCGTCTTCTTTGTTTTGCTGGCAATGTAAAATACAGCACGCTGGTCATGTGAATGGCTGGCGTGCTGTATTTTTATTTTCCCCTGCTGGCACGGTATTTGCCGTCCTGACGGAAAACGTAACAAAAAGAACATTGGTTTTTGAAACGATATCCTGTAAAATACGTATAACTTTAACTAATGTCATTTTTGTGCCTGCCTGGCACAGGGATTACGATAACGGACGGCTCTGCCGTCCCGACAAATGGGAGATGCTACTTGGATAATTTACCTTCTCGAAGGCGGCAGATGAGTGCACTGCTCTTTAGCCTGGTCATGCTGCTGTTCTGCCTGCCGTTTCAATCGGCAGACGAAACAGACTATGACTTTGCCGTTACGAACGGAATCAATCCGTGTAATATGTCATTCGGCTCAGCACGCCATACCTGTAACACAGATGACGGCAATAATATGCCGAATCTGCCGGCGCTGATGTCATTGACGGCCTTTTTTGCAGGCCAGACACGGATTGTGGCGATAGACCGCGCTCATCTGCTTTCCTCTATACCCCTCTTGCTTAAGCGCCTGCTTTTGGCCGCGCTCAAGTATCGGTCCAATTATATGGATAATGTGTCCGTACCTTGTTCTTAGCGAGGTTCATCGTCGTCACAGAGCTGCCATACGGCGGCATATCATAATCCAAATTGTATCGATGCGCAAACGCGCGAAGGGAGAGAATTTTTTTGTCAGACGGTGGTATAAATATAGGTCTTAATCTGACCTTGTTCGTTATTTTGATTATTTGTACGGCGTTTTTTGTTGTCGTGGAATTTGCAATTGTAAAGGTGCGTCCGAGCCGGATCGACCAGCTCATCGCCGAAGGGAACAAAAAAGCACGCTCGGCCAGACAGGTCATTTCCAATCTGGATGCCTACCTGTCCACGTGCCAGCTGGGGATTACCATTACGGCACTCGGACTTGGTATGCTCGGGGAGCCTACCGTTGAAGCGGTACTGGAACCGGTATTCCATGATATGAATGTACCTGCAGCGCTGTCGCATATTTTGTCCTATGCAATCGCCTTGATTTTGGTAACGTATTTCCACGTGGTGGTCGGTGAATTGACACCAAAAACCGTAGCCCTGCGCAAAGCGGAGCTGGTGACCCTTTACACGGCACGTCCGATTATTATTTTCAACCGCATCATGTACCCGTTCATCTGGCTGCTGAACGGATCGGCGAACGGCCTGTGCCGTCTGATTGGTCTGAAGCCTGCCAGCGAGAATGAAGAAGCCCACTCGGAAGAGGAACTTCAGATCATTCTGAACGAGAGTTACGAGAGCGGCAAGATCAACCAGAGTGAATTTGGCTATGTGAGCCGTATCTTTGCCTTTGACGAGATGATCGCCAAGGAACTGATGGTGCCGCGTACCGATATGGTCTGTCTGTTCACCGATAAGACTCCTGCCGAGAACCGCGAGATTATCCGCAGGGAGCAGTACACCCGTTTCCCGGTTGCCGAAGGCAGCAAAGATAATATTGTCGGTATGATCAATACCAAGCAGTTCTTCCTCGCGGCTGAAGAGCAGGCGAATCTGAATGTTGCTTCCCTGATCCATCCGGTCATGTCCGTATCCGAGACGATTCCGGTCAAGGATCTGCTGAAACGGATGCAGCTGGAAGGCACGCATATTGCGGTTCTGGTCGATGAATACGGCGGTACTTCGGGTATGATCACAATCGAGGATATTCTGGAAGAAATTGTCGGTGAGATTCGTGACGAATTCGATGCGGATGAAGAGGATGAGATTCAGCGGATCAATGAAGATCATCTGATCGTGGATGGTAAAGTATTTATTAACCGCGTGAACGATATTCTCAATATCGAACTGGATGATGAAGAGCTCGATACGATTGGCGGCTGGTTATACGGCCAGCGTCCCGACCTTCCGGCCGGTGCCGTGTACGAATTCGAGAACCTGAGCATCCGTGTGCTGCGCCGCGGTGTACGCCGCTACCGCAAGCTGGAGATTACCCGCAAGCCGGTAACTTCCAATGACGAAAACGATGAAAACAATGAATAACAGACCGTGTACCGATTCAGTGACAGGCTTTGTTCGCTGAATCATGGATACATCGGCTCTACCAAAATAGCATGCACAGCAGCCGCTTCCCGGATTCCGGTGAAGCGGCTGCTTTTTTGTGTATATTCTACTGTCTTTCAGTATACACTGCCGGTCGGCAGCATATTGGGCTGCTCACCGCGCATCAGGCTGCCCCACTGCAAGTACAGCTGACGGGCCTGGCCGCTCTCCAGCAGTGCTTTGGCATCGTATACGCCCTGTTCGACCGAACCGGATCTGCCGGCCAGGTAGAGGCGGTAGGCGCTGTTGAGCAGCACCTGGTGGGTAAAGGCCCGGTCGGCGGTGCCAGCGAATACCTGCTCGGTCACAGCGATCTGCGTCGCCGCTGTCCAGTTCATCTCCGGTACGGACATATCGAGAAAGTACGCTTCCGGATCAATAATCTCCAGCCGGGCTTCCCCATTCTCCACCCGGTAGGTACGGGTCGGACGGTCGATGAACAGATCCTCCGAGCCTTCCGGCCCCTGCACGATAAAGGCCCGTTCATAGTCCAGCCGCAGCAGCAGCTTGGACATCCGCTCAAAAAAGGTATTATGAAATACGCCATAGACCAGATACGGCGCCTGACTGTAGTTCATCAGCTTCTCGGCCGTATTCAGCACGGTTCGCACACCGATCTCTTCACGCAGCTGGCGCAGTTCGCCAAGCGGCGGACACCACTGCTCAGCCGCCACGAACAGCAGCCCCGTCTCGGTCGCCGCATGCAGCGCCTGATCGCGGGTCAGATGATGGGTATCCACACCCATCTCCCGCAGCAGCACCGGCAGCGTCACTCCCCATTTGGGCGGCAGCGGTTCACTGCCATGCAGCGTCACCGGCACACCTGCAGCGGCCAGCACAAAGGAAGTGGCAAACCCGGCGATAAACGATTTGACCCGTCCGTCATACGGCCCGGCGCAGTCCACTCCCCCTCCGCGAAAAGGTGTCCGCCAGGACAGCTGCCGGCATACATCCACAAACGCCTGCATCTCGTCCACATTTTCCATTTTCATGCGTTCCGCCATAAAAAAGGCGCCGATCTGTACATCGGATGCCTGTCTGTGCATTATCATACTGGCGACATGCAGCGATTCTTCGTAACTCAGATCACGGGAACCGCGCTTGCCGCGTCCGACTTCCTTGAGTATCTCGGTCATATTCATGTCAGATTCCTCCTCTGGCTCTACGATTGCAGCAGCTGATGCGCTTTGACGATGGCGGTCGCCACATCCACCATACGTTTACGTTCATTCATGGCCTTTTTGCGCAGCAGATCATAGGCTTCCGCTTCGGAAATATTTTTCATGTCGGCCAGGATGCCCTTGGCCATATCGATCCATTTGCGCTCTTCCAGCCGGGACTGCAGCTGGCTGCGCTCACTGGCCCACTGCTGCCGCTCCATGCACTGTCTGGCTGCAAAATGCAGGGCCCAGTGCAGCTCACGGTCACACATCGAAGGCGTAAGTATGCCGTCTATCGCAATCTCGGTCTCACAGGCTTCCGCAGAGGAAGAGGCGGTCTGCTGACTGCACCACCACAGCAGTGGAATCGGCCGGGACTGCGATAGCAGCTTCTCCCATTCGGGGATCTCCTCAATCGGCAGGTCCAGTACGGCCGCATCCGCTTCCCCGAGCAGCCGGAGCACGCGGGCAGAGCTGTTTCCATCGGCGACCTGTACCTGATAACCGTTCTCTTCCAGCATCATCTCGGGGAATAGGCCCGCTGCTGCCCGATTCGGATCATCCATGATATTTTCCATTCGAATAACGAGTAAGGAACGCATTATACAGATACTCCCTCCTATCCTGGTCCATCTGGTGCAGCAGAAAAGTTCACATATTATCTGTGAATAAGCTTTTATATGGATAAATCACTGGTAAAAATGAAATGAAATACAGTTTTTGATATTTTTCATGTAAACATAATTAACTTATAATTTCAAATAAAATTTTTATGTTATTTATATTGACACATAGTTATACATGTCTTATAGTTAGCGCATAAGTAACGAGAGGATACAATGATGTATCTGATAGAACGGCAATGAAGCCTGTTCCGTTATACTGCAAGCTGCGCTATTGCTGCGCCCTGCCTGCCGTGTAACCGGACAGGCTTTTTCTATTTTCATCATCTATTGTCTGTTCTGTCAGCAAACAGCCGCTCCGTCATATACAAGAGATGAATGGATACCTGGAGGGAGAGATTCGGATGAGAGAGAACAACCAACCGATCAAAAAGCTGGTACTGGCCGGCAACGGAATGGCCGGTGTACGCATGCTAGAGCATCTGCTCAAGCTGGCTCCGCAAGCTTATGAGATTACCATTTTCGGTGCAGAACCGCATCCCAACTATAACCGGATACTGCTGTCGTCGGTGCTTGCCGGTGGAGCAGATATGAATGATATCATCATCAACCAGCTGGACTGGTATACCGACAATGCCATCACCCTGCATACCGGCGATCCGGTCGTGCAGATTGATCCAACTGCCCGCCGGGTCATCTCATCCAAAGGCATTACCGCCGAATACGATGAACTGATTCTGGCGACCGGTTCCAGCGCCTTTATCCCGCCGCTGCCCGGCTCGGACAAAGACGGGGTCATCGGCTTCCGCGATATCCGGGACTGCGAGACGATGATGGAGACGGCCCGAACGCATCAAAAAGCCGCTGTCATTGGCGGCGGGCTGCTCGGACTGGAAGCGGCGCGCGGGCTGCTCAATCTGGGTATGGACGTCACGGTCATCCATATCAATGAGCATCTGATGGATCGCCAGCTCGATCGTCCGGCAGGACTGATGCTGCAGCAGGAGCTGGAAGCACAGGGTATGAAATTTCTGCTGAGCAAGCGCACCGTCGAACTGACCGGCAAGCGCCGGGTACAGGGATTGCGCTTTACCGACGGTACCTCGCTGGAAGCCGATCTGGTCGTCATGGCAGTCGGCATTCGTCCAAATATCCAGCTGGCCCAATCCGCCGGATTGAAGATCGGGCGCGGCATTCTCGTCGACGATTATATGCGCACCAACGTACCGGGCATCTCGGCGGTCGGCGAATGCGCGGAACACCGCGGCATCGGCTATGGACTCGTGGCACCGCTGTATGAACAGGGAACCGTACTCGCCAAGCGGCTTGCCGGTGTAGAGACGCTGCCGTATGAAGGCTCTGTCACCTCCACCAAGCTCAAAGTATCCGGCGTGGATGTATTCTCTGCCGGTGAGTTCCAGGATACACCGGATACCCGGTCGCTGCGGATACAGGACGATATCGATGGCATTTACAAAAAACTCGTTATGCGGGACGGACGGCTGATCGGCGCCGTACTGTTCGGAGACACATCGGATGGCGCCTCCCTCTTCTCCCTGATCAAGAGTGGTGAATCGGTCAAGGGCCGGGAAAAGGAACTGCTCACCGGCCAGCCAGCCGTCGGAGCTGCTGCCGTCTCTCCGCTCCAGCGGCTGGAAAGTATGCCGGATGACGAGATTGTCTGCGGCTGCAACGGAGTCAGCAAGGCTGCTATCGGCGATGCGGTTCAGAACAAAGACTGCAATACGATGAAGTCACTCAAAGCCTGCACCAAAGCATCCGCTTCCTGCGGCGGCTGTGCACCGCTCGTCGAAGGACTGCTGCAGCTGTACGCCGGCGACAATGCCGGGGCAGCGGTCAAGGAAGGCATCTGCGGCTGTACCTCACTTGACCGGGACGAAGTGGTGTCCGAGATCCAGCGCATGGGACTCAAAACCGTACGTGAAGTGATGCATGTGCTGGACTGGGCCGAACCGGAAGGCTGCTCCAAATGCCGCCCGGCCCTCAACTACTATCTGGGCATGCTGTGGCCCGGCGAATACGAGGATGAAAAAGAATCCCGGTTCACCAACGAACGCTATCACGCCAATATCCAGAAAGACGGCACCTACTCGGTCGTGCCCCGCATCTATGGCGGCGTCACTTCACCTGCCGATCTGATGAAAATCGCCGCTGTCGCAGAGAAATACAATGTGCCGCTCGTCAAATTCACCGGCGGACAGCGTCTCGATTTGCTTGGCATTCAAAAGGAAGACCTGCCGAAGATCTGGGAAGAGCTGGACATGCCATCCGGTCATGCCTACGGCAAAACACTGCGTACCGTTAAAACCTGTGTCGGCGACACCTTTTGCCGGTTTGGTACCAAGGATGCGATGGGTATGGGGATCAGGCTGGAAAAAGCATTTGAACGCATGGATACTCCTGCCAAGGTCAAGCTGGCGGTCTCCGGCTGTCCGCGCAACTGCGCCGAATCTGGTATCAAGGATGTGGGCATCGTTGCCCTGGACGGCGCCTGGGAGCTGTACGTGGGCGGCAATGGCGGTGTGAAGATCCGTGCCGGTGAGCTGCTCTGTACGGTGAAGACGGAGGATGAAGTCATGGAGTGGACATCTGCCTTTCTCCAGTATTACCGGGAAAGTGCCCGCTGGAATGAGCGTACCGCCGCCTGGATAGAACGTGTCGGTCTCGATTCCATCAAGGAAAAGCTGGCCGATACAGATACCCGTCAGGCGCTGGTCAGCCGGATCGAAGAGACACTGAGCTACACAACCGATCCATGGAAGAAGATTATCGAAGACGACAGCCTGCGCAAAAACTTTGAAGACCTGAGCGGAGCAGCAGCACTGAGCGGATCGTCACCGGCACGCCACTAATCTAAGGAGGGATCAGCGATGAACAGAATGCAAATCGCCCACATTTCCGATATCGATGTCAAAGGATCACGCACCTTCACCCTGGGAGAGACGGAAGTCGCCTTGTTCCGACTTAGCGACGGCAGCATTCACGCTGTCGAGAACCGTTGTCCCCATAAGGGCGGCAAGCTGTCGGAAGGCATGGTCTGCGGCACCACGGTTCACTGCCCGCTGCATGACTGGAAAATCGAACTTCGCAGCGGCAGAGTCCAGGAACCGGATGAAGGCTGTGTGAATACCTTTGCGACCGAGATTGACGAGCACAGTGGGTCCATCTATATCACGCTCCCTTCACTGGCAGCCAGGTAGGATACAGCAGGTACGTATTTAATCTTTATAAGGAGGCCATGCGATGAACAGAGGACAGGGAATGGTAAGCATCATCGGCGCAGGACCGGGCGATCCGGAGCTGATCACGGTTAAGGCGCTGCGGCGGATCGAGCAGGCCGATGTGATTCTGTATGACCGGCTCGTCAGCGAGGAACTGCTGCAGTACGCGCGTCCGGAAGTACGGCGAATCTACTGTGGCAAGTCCCCGGGTCTGCATCATATGAGTCAGCAGGCTATTCATCGTACACTGCTGCAGCATGCTTCGGCCGGACTGCATGTGGTGCGGCTCAAAGGTGGCGATCCGCTCGTCTTTGGCCGCGGCGGCGAAGAAGCGCTGTTCCTGCAGGAGCATGGCATGGACTATGAAATCGTGCCCGGTGTGACGGCAGCGATCGGCGCGGCGGCAGGTGCGGATATTCCGCTGACGCATCGCGGGATAGCGACTTCCTTTGCCTGTGTGACCGCCAGCCGTGCACAATCGGAAGCTGGCAGCGAATCCGCCGGAGATGGAGTGCGCTGGGATCTGCTCGCCGGCAGTGTGGATACGCTGGCCATTTACATGGGCGTCAGCCAACTGCAGCAGATCTGTACCGAACTGGTACGCTATGGACGGCCTGCCGACACGCCGGTCGCCATTATCGAGAATGGTACGACTGCTGTCCAGCGGGTGCTGACCGGTACGCTGGAAGATATCCATGCGATTGCACAGGCCGCCCGGCTAGGCAATCCGGCGCTGATTATCGTCGGTGAGGTCGTGCGCGTCCGGGAACAGTTGATGCAGATCCGGCAGCAAGCACAGACCATGATCGGGTGAAGTCCAATATAATCATTTTACACCGGTGTTGAAGCTGGCATACCGGAAAGGCTGTAAACCGCTTGGTGGAGCGACTTTTTCTTCGTCTTCGGAATGCTGACTTGCCTGCAGGACCACGAACCGGGCTCAAATTAAACACCAACAACCATTTGCCATTATGCAAAAAAGCTGTTCCCTGCGTACCCAGATGGATACGTGAGGAACAGCTTTTTTGGGATTGGATTGTATATGGGGATGTATATGACAGCATGCTTGTCTTTCATATATCTGCAATTCGATACCGTCAGATTCCGCCTGCCAGGGACTTCAGTAACGTGCCGGTGCCGCCTTTTGAGCCAGTGCGATCATATAGTCGGAGAACGCCTGCGGATCGGTATCATATACCAGATTCACCGGGCGTCCGTCTGCTTGTTCCACCGTTCTGCCCTGGGAAGGACCCTCCGGAATGACGATGCAGTTGATCGTTTTCTTACTCACCAGCTCCGGCTTGCCGATCGACAGTGTCGTCAGCACATCCCAGAAATAGTAGGTGGAATTGTTCTCCATATGGACGAGCGGCGGGCAGCAGGCATAACAGTTGCCGAGGAAATCGACACCTTCATACCGGCGCTCGGATGCCCAGCGCTTGCGAATCTTCAGATCCAGCGGCACTTTGATCGTGCTCTCCAGGGCGACCAGATCAATCTCGATACCGCTTTGCCATACACGGTGAGCGGCTTCCGGGTCCCAGAATACATTCCATTCTGCCGTACCGTCATGCTCGGGCTCATCCACATTGCCGCGCTCGAATCCGCCGCCCATCCAGACCAGCTTGTTGATCTTGTCTTCGATCTCCGGCGCTTCATCCAGCGCGCGCGCCAGATCGGTGAGCGGTCCGGTGAACAGCAGCGTCGTCTTGCCTTCGGTCGCCAGCAGCTGACGAATCATATGGCGGTGAGCCGGCAGTTCGGACAGCGGTGCTTCCATCGTACCGGATTCATTCAGAATCGGCAGTGCATCCACATAAAAGGTATGCATCCGCCATGCCGGCGGGAACGGATTTTTGCCACGTGAATTGGATTTAGCCGTCTCCGGTGCATAGGTACCAAAACGATCGATAATTTTGCGGCTCGCATCCGCTCCCGGCTCCAGATAGCCGTCGGCCGGAATAACCGATACGCCGGTCAGGCGAACATTATCCATCTGCAGCAGCATAAACAGCGATACCAGATCATCGACACCGGCATCATGGTTAAAATATACGGATTGAATCTGTGACATATTATTCCATTCCCCCAATTTCATGCTGATCGGCGAAACGATTCTGCCTTATCCCAGGCCAAGAGCGCTTCCCTCTATGGAAGCGCTCTTGAAACTCTGCGGCTATTCCTGCTGTGCATCCTCGCTTCGACTCTACCTTGCTCTCTCCTATTATGGGGGATAGCATACCAAATCGCTAGAGTTAGTTCCCTGATCTGTCGTCTCAGTCACCTGTCAATCAGCCCGAGACCGGCTGTTCGCCAACCAGAAAAGTCAGCTTGCCTGGCAGCACGCCCAGCTCTGCTGGCGTCTCCAGATAGATTTCCCCATCCGTATCCGCCGGCATCGGCTGCTCTGTCCGGATATTCAGGCGGCTCGTCTGGATATATTCGATCGTACTGCTCTCCGGACTCCACTGGCCCGGCGTCTTGCGACTGAGCAGCTCTCGCAGCAGCGGCAGTCCCGCTTCCCGGATAATCAGCACATCCAGCAGTCCGTCCTCCAGCGACTCATCGTGAAATGGCAGCGGATTAGTCCCGAGATAGCGGCCATTGGCAGCATAGATCATCACCGCTTCACCGGCAATCTCTCCTCCGTCATGACTCAACTCAAATCGGAACGGCTCTGCGGTCCGCACCGTCTGCAGGGTACTGAGAAAATATCCCAGCTTGCCGAAGGCCCCTTTGATATCCGAATTGATATTCTGGGACGTCTCCGAGATCAGTCCGATTCCATAGAAGTTGGTAAAATAGTGCCCATTGGCAGTGCCGATATCCATCGTGCGGGTGCGCCGTTCATTGAGCACCTCTGCCGCTCTTGGCAGCTGCTGGGGCATCCACAATGTACGGGAAAAGTCATTGCATGTGCCGCCGGGCAGTACTCCAATGACCGGAGGTGACTCCAGTACGGCCAGCCCGTTCACACATTCATGCACCGTTCCATCTCCACCCAGAATATACAGTACATCGTACTGCTCTCCCAGCTCGCGGCAAATCTGCTGGGCTTCTCCCGGCTCGCTCGTACGCCGTACATTCAGTTCAGGCAGCTCCGCAGACAGAATACCAAGCACCGCTCCAACCTGTGCGCTGTCTACCGAACCCGCATTGCCGTTATAGATCAATAAGCCTTTGCTATACATCATGAATTCCTCCTGTCGATAATAGGGAATAATCAGCTGCTACGGAATATATTTCAAACATAAGCAAGCGATTTCAGGACATTCCGGTATATTTTCATCGATTGGTTGAGATATAATAGGAATTGGTCGTGAAATCTGCCCTTTTTGCAATTAATTGATTAAATTCTGCTTTTTATTGGGCTTGCAGCTTTTTTTATGATATAATTTATATAGGTATATTATCATTTTTAATTTGAGATAAGTAAATATTGTTGAATAGTTCGATACAGGCGCTATCCGGTTACAGTATATTTACGTATAATACAGGGGATTTCAAACACCTGAATTGTATTTACTTTATAACTGTCTATAATCCGGTCTGCGATCCGGATGGTGATCGACAGGAATGCTATTGCAGCGCGTATGGAATTAATCAACAATCCTGCCTACATTACTGGAGAGAGAGGATTGCGTATGCCAAGAAGACACCGTAAGCTTACCTTTGCCCAATTGCTCGCCAAGTTCATCTTTATCACCACAGGTGCCGTGATGATGGCGGTCGCGCTGGAGATTTTCCTGATTCCGAACAGTGTAATTGATGGCGGAATCACCGGTATTTCGATTATTTTATCAGAGCTGTCTTCGATTCAGCTCGGGATATTCATTTTTATCATTAACGTACCGTTTCTGATTATCGGCTATAAGCAGATCGGTAAGACGTTTGCCTTTTCCACCTTATACGGTATCGCCGTCATGTCATTAATGACTGTCTACCTGCACGATGTGCCTGCACTCACCGATGACAAGATGCTCGCCAGCATGTTCGGCGGGGTGATTCTCGGCTTCGGGATCGGGCTTGTTATCCGGTTCGGCGGCTCGCTCGACGGAACCGAGATCGTCGCTATCCTGTTGTCCAAGAAATTCCATATGCCGGTTGGACAGATCGTTATGCTTATCAACGTATTTATCTTTGCGGCTGCCGGATTCGTCTTCGGCTGGGATTCCGCGATGTTCTCCATTTTCACCTATTACATCGCCGCCAAGGTAATGGACATTGTGGTTGAGGGTCTGGAAGAATCCAAATCCGTCACCATCATCTCCCAGGAATACGAAGAAATCTCCCAGGCGATCATGGACCGTCTTGGACGCAACACAACCTTCATGTATGCCAAGGGCGGTTATTCCAAGGAAGACACACAGGTAATCTACTGCGTGGTCAGCCGTCTGGAACTCGCCAAGCTGCGCAATATTGTGCATGATATTGATGAGACCGCATTCCTCGCGGTCGAGCATGTGAGTGAAGTGATCGGCGGGAATTTTGAGAAGAAGAGTATTCACTAAGACAGCGATTTGAATATTATTTGATGGAGGAAGCCACCTGATGAGTGATCATGGTGGCTTTTTCTTTTGAGGACTTCAGAGTAGCGTGCTAAGGGGGTGTGCGGCATTTATTCAACGTTTAAGTTTAGTGCAGTGGCGGGGATTGCAGCATTCACTCCAGAAAGGAATAAGAGCACGTCCTCCGGTTAAGCCTGGAGATCCCTGAATTGGATATTGGAAATGGGGATCTCCAGGCTTAAAGGTCGTCCTTTGCTCTTATTTCCTTTCTTGCGTTACGTGGAATGATGTCATTGGCTGCTTGTTGATTTACTTCGCGTTTAGCTTTAGCTTCATAATACCTCAGTATTGGTGGAGCAGCTGTATTTCTTCGTCGTTAGTGGGTAAATTGGGTTGGTTTCTGCTAGGCAGTTTGGTTGGTCGATGGATCGGATTTTTTAAATGTCATTCTCCGAAGATATACATTTGCGATTTGAAGGATGGGTTCTCTTCTAGTGGTTAGCTGGTACAATACATCTATATCGCTGTCATGGCAGCTGGGGGAGGGGTTATTTATGAGCAGTTCTGATAGGCAGTCATCGGATCGAGCCAGGGTGGCTAGGATGGTGCTTCAGTTGGAGGGGGCTAATATGCGTGAGCTTAGGGAGGCTGATCCGAGGCTTGGGCGGTTGATTGAGTTGATTGGGCCGCTGGAGATTCCGCTGCGGGCTGATCCATTTGTGTCGTTGGTCTCCTCGATTATTTCCCAGCAGCTGTCGGTCAAGGCGGCGGCGACGATCTGGGGGCGGGTTACCGAATTGTGCGGGCCGGAGATGAGCGCGTGTACGATGGCTGCCTTATCGGATGAGCAGCTGCGTTCGGTCGGGGTCTCGATGTTCAAAATCCGCTATATCCGCGATCTGTGCGACAGGGTCATGAGCGGGGAACTGCCGCTGGACCAGCTGGATGAGCTGCCTGACGAAGAAGTGATGAAGACGCTCGTCGCGGTAAAAGGCATCGGGCGCTGGACAGCCGAGATGTTCCTGATCTTCAGCCTCGGGCGCACCGGTATCCTCTCTCATGGCGATGCCGGACTGCAGCGCGCGGCCCGCTGGCTGCATAATATGGAGGAACGCGACGATGCCGGCTATACCCAGCAGCATGAGCTGAACTGGGCCGCCTATCCGACTGCTGCCTCCCTCTATCTGTGGGAAGCGATCAATATCGGCTGGGTGGATTCGGGGAAAAGCTTCGACGAGTACAGTGCCGGCTTATCCGGGGATACTTCTGCCGATAGCTGAAAATTGTAATGATCCACATATCCCTACGCTTGCACACGGATCTTCTACAGATACGGATTTTCTCCAACCTGCACATAAAAGGCCCGTTAACCGGATAGCATCCTATCCAATCAACGGGCCTTTTCATCTTTTCACTATTACCTCGCTTGATATGCTGCATCCCTGCAGCACTGTTACCGATCTCAGCCGGCTTCCTGTCCGGAGAACTGGCTGTTGTACAGGTCGGCGTAGAATCCGCCGCTTTCCAGCAGTTCCTCATGGGTTCCCTGCTCGATCACTTCACCATGGTTCATCACCAGGATTAGATCCGCTCCGCGAATCGTGGACAACCGGTGCGCTATGACGAAGCTCGTCCGTCCCTGCATCAGCTCGTTCATCGCCTGCTGGATCAGCACTTCGGTACGGGTATCGACACTGCTCGTCGCCTCATCCAGAATCAGGATCGACGGATTCGCCAGAATGGCGCGGGCGATCGTCAGCAGCTGCTTTTGCCCCTGGGAAATGTTCGACGCTTCCTCATTCAGCACGGTATCATAGCCTTCCGGCAGCGTACGGATAAAATGGTCCGCCCGTGCAGCTTCGGCTGCCTGTATAATCTCCGCTTCGGTCGCATGCTCGCGTCCATAGGCGATATTATCGCGGATCGGACCGCCGAACAGCCAGGTGTCCTGCAGCACCATACCGAACAGACTGCGCAGCTCTCCGCGTGACATCTCCCGGATATCCTGACCATCGATCAGGATGCGTCCACCATTCAGTTCATAGAACCGCATCAGCAGATTGATCAGCGTCGTCTTGCCGGCGCCGGTTGGACCGACAATCGCGACGGTCTGGCCGGCTTTTACATGAATGTTCATATCCTGAATGAGCAGCTGATCCGGCTTGTAGCCGAACTGTACATGCTCAAAATCCACATTGGCCTGGAATCCCGGTCTTGTCACAGGCTGCGTTGCCTGATCGGCTGCGACTGAACCAGCAGCTGTCCCATCTGCATGGCTGGCTGCGGAAGTGGCAGCTGCAGCCGGAGCAGCAAGTGTGCCCGGCAGATGATCTTCTTCTTCCTCTTCATCCAGCACCTCAAATACTCGTTCTGCCGACGCAATCGCCGATTGGATAATATTCGAGATATTGGCCAGCTGGGTGATCGGCTGGGAGAACTGGCGCGCATATTGGATAAAGGCCTGAATCCCGCCGATTCCGATGCTGCCGCGCGTCACCATGATCCCGCCGACCACGCAGATCAGCACAAAGCCGATATTGCTGACAAAGTTCATCAGGGGCATGATCGTACCGGAGATAAACTGTGCTTTCCAGCCGGAATCATACAGATCATTATTGAGCGTATCAAATTCCTCTACAGCCTTGCGCTCCTGTCCGAATGCCTTGACGATCGAGTGACCGGTATACAGCTCTTCCACATGCCCGTTCAATCGTCCCAGGGCCGCCTGCTGTCCGGCAAAATGCTTTTGCGAACGCTTGGCGACAACAATGGTCACGATCAGGCTGAGCGGAATGGTAAGCACGGTAATAAGCGTCAGGATCGGGCTGAGCGTCAGCATCATGATAATGACACCTATCAGCGTAACGATCGACGTAATCATCTGCGTCAGACTCTGCTGCAGGGTCGTACTGATATTGTCCATATCATTGGTGACACGGCTCAGCACTTCCCCGTGCGTATGCCGGTCATAGTAGCGCAGCGGCAGGCGGGTCAGCTTGCCTTTGACTTCGCGACGCATCTCGTAGACGGTATTCTGGGCAACCCCTGATATAAAATACTGCTGCAAATAAGCGAACAGCGAGCTGAACAGATACAGCCCGCCCAGCATGAGCAGCAGCCGGAAAATGTAATCAAAATTAATCTCGCGCCCGCCGGTAACACTGGTGAACAGCTCATCCGTCGCCAGTCCAAGAATACGCGGCGAGACAATGCTGAACAATGTACTGAGAATCGCCGCGGCCAGTACACCAATCAGCGGCACCCAGTGGGGCTTGAGGTAGGCGGTTAGACGACGCAGTGTTCCTTTAAAATTTTTGGGTTTGGCCCCCGGCAGCGACATGCCGGGCGGGCCGCCCGGGCCACCCATGGGTCCTCCCTGAGGCTTCGCTGATGATCGGTTTCTCGATGGTTCACTCATGCGATTTCCTCCTCGGACAGCTGGGAAGATACGATCTGACGGTATACTTCACAGGTGTCCATTAATTCACGGTGTGTGCCGATACCGGCCATACGGCCTTCATCGAGCACGATAATCCGGTCGGCATCCATCACGGTACTCACCCGCTGGGCGACCATCAGTACAGTCGCCTCGGTCGTCTCCTCGCGGAGGGCAGCGCGCAGCCGGGCATCGGTCTTGAAGTCCAGTGCCGAGAAGCTGTCATCGAAAATATACAGCTCCGGCCGCCGTACCAGCGCCCGCGCAATCGACAAACGCTGTTTTTGCCCGCCGGACACATTGGAACCGCCCTGAGCGATCTCCGACCGATAGCCTTCCGGCATACCCGAGATAAATTCATCCGCCTGCGCGATACGGGCAGCATGGATTATCTCTTCATCGGTCGCCGTCTCGTGGCCATAGCGGATATTGTCCGCAATCGTGCCGCTGAACAGCATCGCTTTTTGCGGAACATAACCGATCCGAGACCGCAGGGCAGACTGCTCCAGCTCACGTACATCGGTGCCGTTCACTTCGATCCGGCCGCTGCTCACATCATAGAAGCGCGGAATCAGATTGACCAGCGTTGACTTGCCTGAGCCGGTACCGCCGATAATCGCGGTCACTTCACCTCGTCTGGCTTCAAAGGTAATATGCTCCAGCGCAGCCTGCTCGGCGCCCGGATAATGAAACGTCACATCGTCAAACTTCAGCGTCACCGGCTGCTGACGTTCATTGGACAGCTGTACCGGTTCTGTCGGATTCACAATATCCGGCTGCATGTCCAGCACCTCATTGATCCGTGTCGCCGAAGCCGAAGCTCTCGGTACCATGACAAAGATCACCGATAGCATCAGGAACGAGAACAGAATCTGGGTCGCATACTGGACAAAGGCCATCAGGTCACCGACCTGCATCCGTCCGTAGCTGATCTCCACACTGCCAAAGCCGATAATCGCAATAATCGAAAAGTTCAACACGATCATCATGACCGGCATCATCAATGCCATCAGCTTGTTGACCCGGATCGCCGTATCGGCCAGACCGCGGCTGGCACCGTCGAACCGTTTGTTCTCATAACGATCCCGGTTAAAGGCACGGATGACCCGGATACCGGTCAGATTCTCGCGAATGACCATGTTGAGCTTGTCCAGCCGGGTCTGCATTTCTTTGAACAGCGGCATTCCTTTGCGGCCAATCAGGAAAATGGCCAGACCGAGTACCGGAATGACCACGACAAAGATCAGCGACAGCTGAGCCTGCTTGGAGATCGCCATGATCAGACCGCCCAGCATCATCAGCGGGGCCATCAGCATCATGCGCAGCATCATCGTCAGCACCTGCTGCAGCTGGGTAATATCATTGGTCGTACGTGTAATCAATGAAGCCGTACCGATACGGTCAAATTCCTGCAGCGAGAAGTTCTCCACATGCGCAAATACGCGGCTGCGCAGATCACGCCCGAACCCGATCGCGACTTTGGCCGAAAAATAACTGGCCGTGATCGAACATAACATCCCAACCGCGGCGAAAATAATCATATAGGAGCCGATACGCCAGATATACGGCGTGTTACCGGCGGCAATCCCGGTATCCACAATATCCGCCATCAGCGTCGGCAGGAACAATTCCGACATCGTTTGCAAAAAAGTAAGCACCAGAATAAGCCCTATTATTGGATAATAAGGCCGCAGCTGGCGGAGCAGTCTAGTCACCCAGACCATCTCCCTTATGGGCAGGTTCTACCGGTTCAAACACCCGATCCTGGAAATACTCAAATACACGTCCCAGCAGTTCGGACAATTTGCGGCTGTCCTCTTCGCCGAGATAATCTACCAGTCCTTCAAAAGAAGTCTTGAAGACAGCCAGGGACTGATCCATAATGGTCTCGCCTTTATCCGTTAAGGTTACACGAACCGCGCGGCGGTCAGTCTGATCCATATTGCGCTCCACCAGGCCATCATTTTCCATGCCCTTGATTAACTGGGTTACCGTCGGAGAAGTGACACGAAGCATACGGCTCAGTTCGGATACCTGAATCCCGCAGCTTTTGCAGTCTTCCTGATTGCCGATACAGATCAGTGCCATAATCTCACTCGGCTTATAGCCGGCGACCGGCTTTTGGCGCCAGTCCGCTCTGCGGAACAGGCGGAATGCACGCAACAATTCCTCACCCATTGGTGATATTCCTTCAAACTTCAGTTCTTCATCCACAGTCATTCACCCCGAGATCTATATACTATTATTTAGTTAGACTATTTATTAGGTTACCTAATTTTATAACTCTCATTAAATTCTTGTCAATCATTAGTTATATCATACCATTACTTCACCACATTTTAAGCTTATTCTTACAAATTAAGAATGTTTGTTACCAAAATATTGGTAAATGAACAATATTATCACCATATATTGGGGGTAAATTCGGCTAATTTCGACATTTCTATTTTTTTTGCCATATAAATGTTAAAAATAACAAATATTTTACGATAAATAGTAATAGAGTATTTGCAGATTTATGCAATTCTCAAGATATAAAGGAGGTTAATTGAATATGAGAAGGAGCAGGCTGCGTTCGCAACATCACGTATCTCTCAAACCGCGCGTTTGCGGCTGGCTGGCTGTCTTGCTATTGCTGCCCTCTCTTCCTGTAAATGTTCACGCCGATGCACTGGCACGGCATGAGCAGGTAGGCAGAGACACTTATCTGGGCGGTTCGTATATTGAGCTGGGTATCTCCGAAAGTGGTACACTGGGCACATCCAGTGACAGCCCCGCCGGATTCCACCCTGGTCCGCTTCGTAAAACGATCGGACTGAATACCGATAGCGACGGTTATGATACAGGCAAGGAAATGACCAGCGGCGACTATGTGCTGCCGGGCAGTCCATCCGAAGGATTTACGGTCGGCTACCGTTCCGCGCCAAAAGCCAGTCCACAGAGCTTTACCAATGAAGAGCAAAACGGCAGTATCGAAGTACCCGGCACTACGGAAGATATTTCTACCGAAGAACAGCTCGCCGCCAAAACAACCGGCACCACGCTGGACAAAGCACTCGGAGTCGAACAGACGATTTCATTCAAGCCAGGAGACTCTTTTTATAAAACAACTATTCATCTCACCAACACCAGCGTAACCGCCTCCGTCTACGATGTTCATTATATGCGCTTCCTCGACCCTGATATGGATGCTGATCTGAATGGCGACAACAGCACCATCAACTGGGTACCTTCCAATCCACCACAAGATCCCGATGCGATTGCTGCGGCAATCGGCAACAAAAGCGATAATGTATTTATGTATGTAGCCAGCGACCCGCGCGCCCAGGCTTCCATCGGTTTCAGCCGCAATCCTTACAGTGAACCGGCATTTCGTGCAGACGGAGGCATCCACGTGGCTGCAGCAGCTTCGGATGACTGGCTGACACTGGCCTTTGACGCCGGTAATCTGGAGCCGGGCGAGACAACAGAGCTGGTCTTTTACAGCAGTGTAGACCCGGATATGAACGGCGCACTGGCTGCGATCCATGCGGATTACACCACTGCTCTGAATGATGCGCCAGCCGATGTTACACTTTCCGACGATACACTCACCTGGGATGCACAGCCGGGAACGGTCGTTGGGCAATTCTCTGCGGTGACCGAGGATACGTATGCACCGATCATCTATACTCTTGTTAACGGCGAGAATGACCGTGACAACAAGTTCTTTGCTATTCGCAACAACCGTCTGGAGATCGATGCACCACTGACTCCTGGCGTAAGCAGCTATTCGATCCGCGTACGTGCTACCGGACCAAAAGGCGGCATGCTGGAGAAGGCATTTACCATTCATGCCCAGGCACCGGACCGCAAGACCGAGCTGACTTCACTGTCATTGGTCAATGGCTCGCTTACTCCTATGTTCCAACGGGATGTAACTTCGTATGAAGCCAACATGAACGCCGGAGCAGAGGAAATAACCGTATTTGCCAGCGTATATGATCCGGATACCACCCTATCGGTAAATGGTGTAACTGTGACCGAGCAGGTATACGGCACCCAGCAGCTGAAATATTCCGAGCCGCTGAGCAGCAGCCTGACTGCCCTTGACCTGCAGGTGACTGCACCAAATGGCAAATTCAAAACGTATACGATCAAGGTAAATGCTGCTGCAGATACGCCAGTACAATCAGAACCTGTACCTGCACAGCCAGAAACTTCGGAATCGGCTGTATCCACACCTGTGCCATCAGCACCGGAACCGGCAGCTTCCACACCGGTCACTGCTGTACCGGCACCCACACCAACTTCTGACACCTATATCGCACCAGGGCCGCCGGTTACGATTACGTTCCCAATCATCCCTATGGTTCCGGTAGATCCGGGTGCACCTGCCCCTGTATTTGCAGGCGGCGGTGGAGGCGGAGGCGGCGCTTCCCGTCTGGATGATATTGTTCCAACCGGAGAAGCATCTTCCGAGGCAGCAGCCCCTGCCGCAGACAGCAAACGCAGCAAGTCCGGCAGTACCGCCAAAAAATCCGTAACAACCAGCGGATATATCCAGGGGTACGAGGATGGCACATTCCGTCCGGATCAGCAGGTTACCCGTGCTGAACTGTCTGTCATGCTGGAGCGCCTGCTGAACGGCAGCGAGTCGGTCAGTGCAGCGAGCACTTCCTTTAAGGATGTTCCTGCCACGTACTGGGCTTCCGGCGGTATCCAGCTGATCCAGTCCTACGGCTGGATGAAAGGCTACCCGGACGGCAGTTTCCAACCAAGCAAAGCCATGACCCGTGCCGAGCTGGCGTCTCTGATTGCCCGCTGGAAAGAACTCGATACAGCAGCGGATAGCAATTCCTCCGTACAGGCATCCGATCTGAATGGAACATGGGCTGCCGCTTATATCCAGCAGGTCGTAAGTGCCGGATGGATGCAGGGCTACCCGGATGGCAAGTTCTACCCGGACAAGCCAATCACCCGCGCAGAGATCGTTACTGTACTGAACCGTCTGCAGGATAGCTCTACAGACAATGCCACAACAGCCGCTTCCTGGAAAGATGTACCCGCGAAGCACTGGGCATATAATGCGATCAACAAGGCCTCTCATTAATATCTTTTGTATGTATAATTGATTGCAATCTTAAATGCACAATCACAAAAACCTCCTTTTCCCGCATGAATCCATGTTGGGGAAAGGAGGTTTTTTGGTGGGTTGAGTTTGGGGATGATTTGCTATATACAGACCGTTATCAAAGTAATTAACTGTGCTATTCCATGGTCCCGTACATTAAAAAATGCTGCAGCCGGCGGCCCAGTTCCTCGGGCTGATCCAGCCAGGGATAATGACCACAGTCTTCAATCGATATAAGCACTCCCTGTGGCAGTTTGTCCGAGAGCTGCCGCACCACTGAAACCGGCCTCGGATCATTCTCGCCGTGAATGCACAGCACCCGAACTGCCATACCGGCAAGTGCCTGCCGGAAAGAATCGGTCGCAAAGTAAGCACTAACGCTGTCTATCAGCTGACGGTTCACTTCATTATTTAGATACTGCCCGTCTACACGCGGCAGTTGGTCATATTGCTCCTGCCGCACCAGATCTGTCCTGACGCTGAGCTCGCGTATACGATCAGAGGTATGCTGCCACAGCTCTCCGGTCAGTGTACCCAATATGGAGCGCAGATGGATATACTCTTCCCGATCAACAGAATTCATGGCTGCCAGACGATTGATCCGGTACTGCTCATGCCATGCCGGATCAATGCCAGTGCCGGATAGATAGATCAGCGCATCCACACGGTGCGGATAATGAGCTGTATAAGCCAGTCCCAGTGAGGCGCCCCAGGAATGACCGCATATCATCCAGCGTTCCATCCCGAGATGTATTCTCAGCTGCTCCAGATCCTCTATAAATGTCTCCAAATCATAAGGACCTGTCTTCCCGGAGCGCCAGCTGCCGCGCTGATCATAACGAATCACTCGCAGCAGCCGCTGATCCAGCAGCGCAGAGACCGGCTCCATATAATCGTAGGCACCCGGCCCGCCATGCAGCAGTACAATCGGCAGGCCTGTTCCTTCATCCGTGTACCAGAGCGGTATTCCGTTAATCATGGCCATCATAGACTTACCTCCCAGCTCTCCCTTATGTACGAGTTGGATGCTGCAATCATTCTTTTTTGGAAAATGATCTTCGAGCAATGCATACCACCCGTCTTCTGCCTTACTCCGGGCGCCACTCCGGTGGCAGCAGCTGTACATACGGACGCTGGAGGAAGCGGTCATCAACCAGCAGCAGCAGGCCGCGATCCTGCTCGGTGCGGATCAGTCGTCCGCCGGCCTGCAGCACTTTGTTCATACCGGGATACACATAGGCATAATTGTACCCGCTGTGTCCGCCCTTGCTGAAGTGCTCGCGGATCATCTCCCGCTCCGGTCCAAGCTGCGGCAGACCGACGCCGACGATGATGACACCGGTCAGCCGGTCACCGGCCAGATCGACCCCTTCACTGAAAATACCGCCCATCACGGCAAACCCGGTCAGTGTACGCTTGTTGTCACTCTGAAAAGCATTCAAAAACCGGTCGCGCTCTTCTTCCGCCATATTGGACTGCTGAATCAGCACATCCGTATCCGCACCCAGCGTCTCGAATACGGTCACCACATCCTGCATATACTGATAGGACGGGAAAAAGGCCAGATAATTGCCCGGACGCTCATTGACCAGCTCGGCCAGCAGCCGGGCCAGTTCATCCCGGGTCTTTTCCCGGTCACGGTAGCGTGTCGACAGCGGCACAATCCGCACTTCCAGCTGCTCTCTGGAGAATGGAGATGGAATCGAGATATTATAATCTTCTTCATCCGCACCGAGCATATCCCGGTAATAGCCGATCGGTGACAAGGTAGCGGAGAAGTGGATGACCGAGCGATAGCCTTTGGCCGTCTGATGCAGCTGCAGGGACGGATCGATGCAGAACATGCGCAGCAGCACATTGCTGCCGTCCATCTCGGCATACGTAATATGGCTCTCCATATCGTAGATCCGCCCGATACGAAGAAACGCCTGCACGGCAAAATACGTCTCCAGCAGCTGATCCGTATCCCCGCTACCGCCCTGCTCCAGCAGCGTCACTTCCGCCCGGATCGTGAATTCTTCCAGTAGCTTGAAAATCTCCTCCGGCGCCTCCCGGCTCTGGATAAAGTTCTTCTCGCCCATCTGCTTGCGCAGCCGGATAAAATATGCGTTGACCGCACTGGCAATCTTGGACAGCGATTCCGAGGACTGCTGGTAATCCCTTTTCAGATCGAGAAAGTCCGACTTGTTCAGTGCTGCCGAGAACATGCTGCGTCCTCGGTCGACCAGATTATGTGCCTCATCCACGAGCAGTACGGTACTCTTGCGCTGATCATCCGTTACCCGCTTGAGCGACACACGCGGGTCGAATACATAGTTGTAGTCACAGATAACCGCATCCGAGGCATACGACGCATCCAGCGATAGCTCGAACGGGCAGACATTATGCTTGCGTGCATACTGCTCGATAATATCTCGGGTCATCATCGTCTCTTCGGTCAGCATATCCAGAATCGCCCCGTTGATCCGGTCGTAATAGCCTTCCGTATAGGCACAGTTCTCCCGTCCTTTGATCCCGTCAGCCGTGCAAAAGCAGACTTTATCCTTGGCGGTAATCGTCACCCCGTGCAGATGCAGCCCGTTATTTTGCATCCGGATCAGTGCATCTTCGGCATTGGCGCGGGTTACGGTCTTGGCAGTAATATACATGAGACGCTCGGCACGTTCATTGCCGATACTTTTGATGACCGGAAACAGGGTCGAGATCGTCTTGCCTGTACCTGTCGGCGCTTCGGCGAACAGATTGACCTGCTCGCCAATCGTCTTATAGACCGCTCCGGCAAACTGCCGCTGCCCGGACCGATAGCCCGAGAAGGGGAACGCCAGCTGTTCGATGCTGGCATTGCGTCTGCGGCGGTGCTCGGCCAGCATCTCGGCGTAGGGTGCATACCGGGCAACCGTATCCATGGCAAAGTCGACCAGCTGCTGGCGGGTACGGATACGTTCCAGCCGGGTTTCTTTGCCGCTGCTCTTATGCACATAGGTGAGCTGGATACGTACCTGCTCCAGCCCACGATCCAGAGCCAGCATGTAGCCGTACATCTGCGCCTGTGCCCAGTGTACCTCCCGTCCGTCGCCGATATCCTCGGCCGAGATGGAGGTGGACTTGATCTCGTCGACAGTCAGCAGACCATCCTCGTCGATCCATAGTCCATCACAGCGTCCCTCGATCCGGAACAGCAGATCATGATAGGGGATCTCTGTCTTGAGGTGTACCTCCTTCTCGCCCTGTTCTCCGTAGCCCTGCTGGATCTGCTTGTGGATGCGTGTGCCTTCCTGCATCGACTGGGCGACCCGGAATCCGGACTCGATGCTGCCTGTACGATAAACGTACTCCACCAGCGGACGGACAGGAATATCGATGATTGTTGTCATGTGGGTGTCTTCCTTTCATGGTGCCTGCTATATAGGTTCAGATGGTCTGTTTATGTTCGCGCTGTGTTCATGGTTCTTATTGTACTGTACCCTTTATTATCTCACAAAACGTCAATCCCGAGACGCAGGTGATCATTTATCATTAGAAATCGGCTGTTCATCTATTCACACGCATGGTGCCACTGACCTGCCGATTCCAATACGCACTTCCGGTACTGCTGTTCGACCGTATCGGATGTTTCTTATATAATAGCAAAAGATGGATAATATGGAATCGAGACCGATTGTGGATAAAAGAGCGCATGGTCGGTGTCCTGTCTGCAGCCTGCAGCAGTTCGTCATGCCCGGATTACATACAGCACCGATGATCTCAAGCACAAATGATCTACCACACCACCCTATATCATGTAGCAAACCACACTGCGTATTCATTCCTCTCCATTTACAATTGTAAGCGCAATCTTGAAGTGAAAAGGTACCGTTTCCATATATATTACAGCATCGGGTTTCAGGGAAATAACCGATGCATTCAAGGAAGGATGAAGACTGCTGCATGTTCCGACTTCGATTAAAGTTCCTGCTGCAAAACAAACAGACCCGGCTCATTCTGCTGCTGACCCTCTGTCTGTCGCTGCTGATTACCGCGATTGGACTGTTCTCGTATTCCCGCTACCGCCAAGAGCTGGACAGTGAGCTGAATACACCGAATATTGAACTGCTGCAGATCAATCTCGATGTGACCAACCGTGCTTTCCGCGAATCGGACAACAAGGCGGTTGATGCTTCCTTTCAGCCGGATGTACTGCAGTATATCCGGCTGGGTGAAGAGGCCAGCCCTGCACTGACAGCCACAATACAGCAGTATCTGCGTACCGCTGCCGCTGACCGGGAGATCCGGTCAATTGATCTGATCCGGTTCAGCGATCACAGCGTGATCTCCAGCGAATCCGGCTATAGCAGCTGGGACAAGGCACCCGACCGTACATGGACCGACTGGATTGAGCAGGTACGCAGCAAGCCGCTGCTGATCGAGCGCAGATGGCAGGGCACCGATCCCGATCAGGGAGAGACCGAGCTATTGTCGCTGGCACGGCCTGTACTTACCGGCAGCCAGGTCACCGGAGCGGTGCTGATTAATCTGGATTATGACCGGTTTTTCTCGAACTTTTATATTCATCTGTCCAGCTCGCAGTATGTATATGATCTGGATGGACGACTCATTTATCCCAAGCTAAGCAGCTCTGTTCCGGCGGATGGCATGCAGCAGGTACTCGCAGAACTGGGCGTACAGCCGTATGCCTATGTGGAGCTGAACGGGCAGAGCTATATGGCGAACCAGACGTTCTCCGATGTGACCGGATGGCGGCTCGTCTCCCTCGTCCCGACCGAACAGCTGCTCAAAAATGTAAAGCTGGCCCGCAATATGATGCTGCTGCTCTCGCTGATCTCCATCCTGATCGGCTGTGCAGCTATCTATTCCTACAGCTATGCGGCTTTTCGTCCGCTGCGCCGGATCAACCGATTGCTGCATCCCGAAGACCCGGACGGTTCAAGGCAGTCACTGTATGATCTGGAACCGGTGATCCACAAGCTGGTCGGTGACTTTCACAGCAAGGCACTCGTCGCCGAGCGCAGCCTGCCGGAGCTGCGGACCAAGTATGTACAGGATGTGCTGCACCGCAATATCGGGCCGCAGGAGATGCATAGCAAATGGGGGCAGTATTTCCAGGATTGGCAGCCGGGTCCGTCAGTGATCCTAGTCCTCTCGATCGACCGCTATTCGGAATGGTCTGCCGCCTACTCCGAGTCCGACCGGATGCTGCTAAAGTACGCACTCAATAATATGATGGCCGAGATTCTGGAGCCGTACTGGAGGACGGTCGGGATTACCGGAGAACAGGACAGCTTTATCTGGATGGTACAGTCGCGTCTGGCACAGACATCAGAAGAACGCCGAACGCAGCTGCAGCAGGATGTGCAGCGGATGATGACCATCGCCAGCGAACATCTGCGGCTGTCGCTGTCTGCCGGAATCGGTACGGAGATGCCGCATATCTCCGAGGCTCCCGTATCTCATCAGGAGGCCGCAGCAGCATTGTCCCGGCGTCTCTATCGGGGATATGGAGCGATCCACTGGCCAGATCATGAAGTCCATATGACGCAGGATGGGATGCCGGATGATAGCTGGCGGCGGGAACTGCTGCATGATGTGGAGCAGGGGGACAGCGAGACTGCAATGGTCTGGCTGCACCGCTGGTGCGAAGAGGTGCGCGTACATCAGCCGTCCCCTTCCGCTGTCCGGCTGATGATCCATCGGCTGCTGGAACAGCTCATGGACACCGCTGCCCGGCGGCATCTGTCCCTGCCCCCGGATATGGTCAATTACCATCATCATCTGTTATCCACGATGAATCTGGATGACATGGAACAATTGTGTGCCCGCACGATCACCCATCTGACCGGACAAATGGATATCCAGCGCAGCTCCCGCGAGCATCTGCTGGTGGAAGCGATCAAGCAGTACATGCAGCAGCATTTGAGTGAAAATATCGGTCTGCCGGATGTGGCCGAGCATGTGCAGCTGAGTGTATCTTCGGTCAGTGCCCTGTTCAAGGAACAGACCGGCAGCACAGTCTATGATTATCTGACCCGCTTGCGGCTGGATCATGCCTGTGAACTGCTGCGTGACAGTAATCTGCGGATTGCCGATATCGCCGCCCAGGTCGGCTACCAGAACGAGAACAGCTTTATCCGGACCTTCCGCAAGCACAAATCGATCACCCCCGGCAAATACCGTGAGCAGGTCTGATCCGGTTTGATCAGCGGCATGATATACATGCAGACAAGCTGCCGCGAGGCAATATGCAGATCGGCCAGAACATATGCAGATCGGCGAAAGCCGCGCGGTTCCGGGATTTTTGCAGATGATAACGAAGATTAACCGATAGATGATTCCCTTCATGGTGCGCTAGACTGAAGCTGTAACAGACGGCAAGATGGGCTCGCTGCTCTTGTCCGGATAGATCGGATGAAGTGGCAGCAGCCTGTTTATAACGGACCTGGTATACCGGACTCTGGCCTAGCGATGATCATTCGATCAGCAGCTGACGATGCCGACGGTATACTGCCGTCTGTCCGATCCGTACAGCGCGCATGGAGGTGAGCAACCAATTCTGCATACAGGTTCGGTCGACTGATTGGACCGATTCAGGACTGTGTCATTAAGGAGACGATACTGGAAATAATGGACAGACCGATGGAATGCAGTACCTGTTCCCTTATTATGAGCCTGTTCCGCGTATCCGCTTCCTGAATCGGCAATTAGAACACCGACCTGCAGCGAAGAGAGGGAGTTTGCCGTGACTACTGACAATCGCAGATGGCACCGCTGGAAAAAGTACAGCAGCCTCGCTGCCGGATTGATTGTTGTTGTTGGACTGGTTACTTTTTTTACCGGGCATTGGTCGGCTGTTCCGTTCTATGCCAAATCCGCGACCGATTATCCGTCCAAGCCGATTACGCTGGTCGTCCCTTATGCTGCCGGCGGCGGCACGGATATTACGGCACGTGCACTGGTCGAAGCTGCTCAGCCGTATCTCAGCCAGCCCGTGACGGTCATGAACCGTACCGGTGGCGGCGGCTCGATCGGCCTGATGGAAGGCGCCAATGCACGGGCAGACGGCTATACGGTCACCTATCTGGTCGCCGAGCTGACGACCCTGCCGCATATGGGTCTGCTGCCGATCACGTATGAGCAGTTCAAGCCGATTATCCAGACCAATTACGATCCGTCTGCCATCACCGTGCGGGCGGATGCACCGTGGAAGACCGCCGAAGAGTTTCTCGGCTACGCCCGTACCCATCCCGGTGAAGTGAAAATGGGCAATGCCGGTACAGGCAGCATCTGGCATCTCGCTGCGGCTTCGCTGGAGCAGGCCACCCATGTCACTTTCACCCATATTCCGTATGAAGGAGCAGGCCCCGCCGTATCCGCGTTGATGAGCGGATTTGTCGATGCTGTGCCGGTCAGTCCGGCTGAAGTAAAAACCTATGTCGATCAGGGCAAGCTGCGCGTTCTCGCCATCAATGGCAGCGAACGTTCACAGGCGCTGCCGGATGTGCCTACCCTGCAGGAAGCAACCGGTTATACGATGAATTTCAGCGGTACATGGCGGGGACTCGCCGTACCGGAAGATACACCCGATGAGATTGTCCAAATACTTGCCGATGCCTTCACCCGGGGCGCCGAGCAGCAGGAATTCAGACAGACGATGGCCGAACACGGACTCGGACTGCGTATCCGTGACAGCGAAGGCTTCCGCCAGCAGCTGCAGCAGAGTCATGATCTGTATGCTGAACTGATTCCCGAACTCGGGCTTAGCCGAAAATGAAAACGCTTCAGTGACAGGTCGGTAATCAGGAGAGGATTGGATTCTTATGAACATCAAGAAAACGATTGATAAAATACCGGGCGGCATGATGCTGGTGCCGCTGTTCATCGGTGCGCTGGTACACACCTTTACCCCTGGAGCAGGAGAGTATTTCGGTTCCTTCACCAAAGGACTGATGACCGGCACCGTGCCGATTCTCGCGGTATGGTTCTTCTGTATGGGCGCTTCAATTGACATACGCGCTACCGGTACCGTCCTTCGCAAGTCCGGTACCCTCGTACTTACCAAAATTGCCGTCGCCTGGGTCGTAGCGATGATCGCAGCCCAATTCCTGCCTGCCGGCGGCGTACAGACCGGATTCTTTGCGGGACTATCCGTGCTCGCGCTGATCGCGGCGATGGATATGACCAATGGCGGTCTGTATGCCTCGATTATGCAGCAGTACGGCACCAAGGAAGAAGCCGGTGCATTCGTGCTGATGTCGCTGGAATCCGGTCCGCTCGTCACGATGCTGATTCTTGGCAGTACCGGTCTGGCGGTATTCGAGCCGCATGCTTTTATCGGTGCAGTGCTTCCGTTCCTGGTAGGGTTCCTGCTCGGTAACCTGGATCATGATCTGCGCAGCTACTTTGGCAAAGCGACCCAGACGCTGATTCCCTTTTTCGGCTTTGCCCTTGGCTGTACGATTGACCTGAGTGTCATCGTTCAGACTGGTATGCTCGGCATCCTGCTCGGCGTTGCAGTAATCATCGTTACCGGTATTCCGCTCATCCTTGCCGACCGGTTTATCGGTGGCGGCAACGGTACCGCCGGTCTCGCTGCTTCCAGTACGGCAGGTGCAGCCGTCGCCAACCCGGTCATCGTCGCCAGCATGAAGCCCGAGTTCCTGCCGGCAGCACAGTCGGCTACCGCACTCGTCGCCGCTTCCGTAATCGTCACATCCATCCTCGTGCCAATCCTAACCGCCTATTGGGCCAAACATATGAACAAGAAACGGCAGGACATACAGCCGTCACCCAACCCGGAGACGGATGGCGAGATGAAGCTGCGGAGTGCGAAGGGGAACCTGTAAAATATTCTTATAACAACGTATTAATAGCGTTAAGATTTGAGGATCATCGATCCGCTGGTTACTTCTATCTGCCAATCGGTCCGATATGGACCCGGATCGCCGTCTTCTTTCTGTTATCCAGAGAGCCTGCCTATCCAGCAGGCTCTTTTTGATGCATTGCCTCTGCTATCACCCTATTATTATCGTCATTCATGTTTTGCGTAAACTTCTGTAAACAACCTTAATTTGATACTTTCACATCCACATATTCATATAGACAGTTATTCTCCCAAACAGGATAATAATCCCTGAAAATAGAAATGGAGGGAATACATATGAAAAAAACATTTGGCAAAATTATCGTCACCGCTGCACTGACAGCCTCCGCTTTCTCGGCAGTTATGCCAGCACCATCAGCTCATGCAGCTGTGATCAATCATGATGCCGTCATCGGCTTCAGCGAAGTAACTCCGGTAAACGATTCCCAAAAAGCGGCCAAAACTTTTCAGCCCTATCTGAAAGTATATAATGGCAGCGTGCCTTTCCCGGCTGTTGACGCCCAGGGCAATACCGGCGGCGGACTGGAGCCAACCGGATCTCCCAACGGACAGAGCAGCAAAAGCCCCGGACAGGTGTATGTACGATCGGCCTGGTATAACGGCTCCTGGGCAGTGATGTACTCCTGGTACTTCCCCAAGGATGAATCGTCGCCTGGTCTCGGACATCGGCATGACTGGGAATGCATCGTCGTCTGGCTGGATAATCCGGCTGTCGCCACTCCCAAAATCCAGTCCATCGCCTATTCCCAGCATGGTGATTTCAAGCAGGCCGCACCGAGCAGCAGCAATACCAGCGGCACCCATCCGCTGATCGGCTACCGGAGCGTCTGGCCGCTGAACCATGCGCTGTACAGCGTCAGCGATGTGGGCGGCACACAGCCTCTGATCAGCTGGGAAGATATGACCCAGGCGGCACGTAATGCATTGAATACGACCGACTTTGGCAAAGCGAACGTTCCTTTCAAAGATGCCAACTTTACCAGCAACCTGCAGAAGGCATGGTATAAATAATTTCCTATCTCCCCGCAATACAAAAAGAGTCTTTGCATATCGCAAAGACTCTTTTCTTCGTGGTTGGTATCCAACTTTTGCAGTTCTTCTTGTCACAGTGTGCTCTGACCCGTTATGAATCAAGGCTGTACCGGAATGGTAAAGTTCAACTCCGGCAGATAGACTTTTTTCCCGGTTTTGCTGTTGCCGTAGTATGGCTTGAACTTCACCGTGCTGGCTCCCTGGGAGATTTCGCCACTCAGCAGGGACACACGGTAATGAATCGTCTTGCCGTCTGCGCCCAGTTCGCCGCCGCCGATACTTTTCCATGTCTTGCCTTTGCTGTCGACTGCTTCAAAGCCCAGCCATTGATCATTGCTGCCCTTTGGCTGGTAGGCGGATGTCCATTCGGTACCGATCAGCATTGGAGAGTAATTGACCTGCTCCAGAGTAAGATTGTGCTGCTTGGTTGATTTGGTCTTGCCGTACTCCTTGACCGTTCCCTGACCCAGCTGCTCGGCAGTGATGGTATAGTCAAATGCCTGCGGCTTCTCCATGCTGCCCGTAATCAGGCGGATCTTCAATTCTTCGCCCGCAGGCAGAGAAGCTAGCTGGATCGCACCGGTCTCAAATACGCCTGTTTTCAGTGAAGGAGTGCCCATAGTCATTACGTCATTCAGCAGATTGCTGCCCTGATACGTCACGCTGTACAGTGCAGCCTGTTCCAGCGTCTTCAGTGAATCTCCTTTGTATTCGATATGCAGATGACCATCCACGAGAACGACACGGGTGAGGGTCAATGTCTGCTTGCCGTGGGTGACGCTCTGGTTGATTACCGGCGCTGCGGCGAGTGTATGAGCCTTGTCACTCTGGCTGGAGGAGGATTGTACCTTGGCCACGACAGGATGCTGTACGGGTGCTGCCTGTGCCTGCATGATATAACCGGAACTGAGCGTCACGCCTCCTACCATGGCTGCAGCTGCCAATCCCCATGCGCTGCGTTTCAGAATGTCTTTCATTGTATTTTTGTTGGATGTATTCATTAGTATTGCCTCCTGTATCGTTGTTTTTGTGATGTTACAACCGTTAGAGCAATCTCCCTCGGCAAAGGTTACCGGATACAGAATAAACTTTTCCTATCATCTCCATTTATTCTCTATATCGTCTGCATATGCATAAAAAAAAGCCGACCCATCGGGGTCGGCCTGGCAGCTTACTGGGTAGCCGGAATCGTGAAATTCAGCTCCGTCAAATATTTGTTCTGTCCGGTTGTCGCATCTTGATAATACGGCTTGATCGTAATGGTACGGGCAGAAGGTGTAATCTCTCCATCCATAAAGGCTACCTGATAATGGAGCCGATTATCGGCAGCATCCAGTTCGCCGCCGCCGATACTTTTCCATACATGTCCCTGATCATCTTCCGCTTCAAAACTAATCCACGGATCATTGATGCCAGCCGAAGACAATTCCACACTGACCATCAGCGGCGTATAAAGCACTTTATCCAGCTTCAGGGAGTGTCCGGTTTTGGATGCAGAGCGGGTATCCCCTACATTCAGCACTTTGCCCCGGCCGATCTGCTCGGCAGGAATCCGGAAATCAAATACAGGATTATTGGAAGTATGGTCAGCATCGGCTGCAGTATTACTTCCAGGCGATCCGGTAGTAAGGCGGATCTCCACAGCGGTCTGAGCAGGAAGAGAATCCGGCAGATCCACTGCTTTGGCTTCAAACACACCGGTCTGTTTGACCGGGTTGCCAAACGTCATGACACTGTTGACGTGCCCCCTGCCTTCGTACCGGATCGAATCCAGCGATACCTTTTCCAGTACTTCCAGGCTGTTCGCCCGGTATTCAATCTGCATATCTCCATCGATGAGCGAAGCTCTCGTAATGGTGATCGTCTCATCGCCATGGGTCACACTCTGATTAATTTCCGGTGCGACCGCTGCCGGATTGGGCGCCGGGACATTCTCGGCCGGACTCTTCGGTGCAGATTCAGGCTGTATCCAGCTGCCCAGTACCGGCACATTGCCGAGTGACCAGCCGGAGCTGCCACCGAGTCCGGCGGCAAAGATCATCACTGCTGCTGCGGTTCCGATACCTGCATACCACCAGCGGCGGGCAGCAGTACGCCTGCGTGAATGCTGTCGGTTATGACGTTTGCCTTTGCCATGTGTACCTGCTGCCGAATATTCTGTGCTTGGCTCCAGCTCAGCCGACGTATGGCTCATGATCTCCACAGCAGCAGGTTGATCCACATTCTCTTCTGCAGACTGCTCCGGCTGTGCAGCTGGCATCTCCATCCCCTGTATGCGGGCATAGGTCTGTTCCAGACGGGCACGGGATTGCTCGTTCAGCGGACGGTCCTGCTTTTGCTTTTCCTTATTCAGCATACGATCCAGCTCATCTGGTCTCATAATGTTGTCCCCTTCCCGGCTCATCGCTGAGCCAGTCCATTAATGTCTTGCGTGCCCGGTGCAGCCGGGTCTTCACGGCTTCCACCGACAATTCCAGTACGTCCGCAATCTGCTGTACCGGCATATCCTGAAAATAATGCATGGCGATCACCAGCCGCTGTGGTTCCGGCAGCTGGTGCACCGCCTGCTGTACGTCGATTCGCTCGTATTCATCAGTCTTCGCAGGCAGGCTGCTCCATTCATCCGTGACGACGACACGGGCGCCTTTGCGGGCGATATTATGACATTCATTGATCAGAATCCGGAAGATCCATGTCTCGAAATAATCCGGTTCACGCAAAGTGTGTATATTGCGAAATGCCTTGAGCATCGTCTCCTGTACCGCATCATCGCATTCATCGTCACTTCTCAGCATAGAGCGGGCCATCCGGTACAGCGGCCTCTCCATCTCACGCATCAGCTGGATAAACGCATCCTTCTCCCCGTTACGGGCAGCGAGTACGTCTTCCTTACGGGCATATTTCATATGGGCTATCCTCTCTCGATCCGCCGCGAACCGGTATCACCTGGGATAGTCGGTTGTGGCAGGATTTTCTGTACGGTAGTCTGCTCGAATGGCAGCTTGAATACCGGTTAGACTGCCCACCCCGGCGAAAGGTTACCGGGAGCAGGTAAATAATTAAGCTAAAAATGGGTTACTTCTATAATAAGAACTGCAGCTGCTCCTGCACTACATGTCATTCTTTCAGGAGGTTATATGGATTATGTTGAAATGACTCTGCTCGTTGTCTTTATTGTTGGTATTCTCATCATGGCATTCCAACGCATACGGCCAATATATTATTTCGTGTTCTTTCTGGCAATTTCAGCAGGTTTATTCATTTATCGTCTGTTCACTTATGATAATGTCTGGTCTGCTTTTTCGGATTCATTTGGCATGGTTTCCCTTATATTAGGAATAGCTGGTATTGCCTTCTGGGTACAGCATCGCCGGACAACTCGCCATAAAGGTTAATACAAAAAGGATGCTCCTGCACAGGTGCACCCTTTTGTGTATTTATATTCATATTATTACATAATCTCATATTCATTCCACTGCCATTTTAGGATAAAAAATATCAGACCATCTCTGCTTGTACCCCTACCTATCTGCCTCGTCCTCTACCTGGTCTCCATCATCTCTCTTGTAAACCGCAGCCACTCCCTCGCTGCAAACGACAAATAACGCTCACGATGCCAGATCACGCCCAGATGCCAGGGAATCACCGGCTGGACATTCGAGATAATGTGTATATTCCGTGGATTGATCTGATTGCAGATCGTCTCCGGCAGCAGCGCAACACCCAGTCCGGCGCCGACCATTTCGCTGATCAGATCCCACTGGGAACTCTCATAGATGATACGCGGCTGGAATCCCACCCGGATACACGCCTCAATAATCCGCCCGTGCAGCGTAAAGTCCTCACGGAAAATAACAAAGAAATCCTCGGCTAGCTCACTCATCTGTACTTCGGTCGCTCCAGCCAGACGGTGGTTGTTCGGCACAATCAGATTCAGCTTCTCCTCGGTAAACGAGAAATATTCCAGTATATTCTCTGTCACCGGCAGCACGGTCACCCCGATATCGAGCGATCCGTTCACCACATCACTCTCTACCTTTTTGCCGCCATCTTCGAACAGCTGGATCGTCACATTGGGATACATCTGGTGAAACCGGCCGATAATCTGCGGGAAAAAGCGCGACCCGATCATCGGCGGCAGTCCGATGCGCAGATGACCGCTTTTGAGATTGCGCAGATCATCCAGCTGGGAAGACAGGCTGTGAAAGGACTTGACGATATTCTGCGCCTGCTGCTCAATGACCTTGCCTGCATCGGTCAGTTCAACCGAACGCCCGACCCGGTTAAACAGCGGTGCCCCCAGCTCTTCCTCCAGAGAACGAATCGTCTTGCTGATCGTCGGCTGGGTGATGAATAAGGCCTCCGCCGCCCGGGTGAAGCTTCCAAGCCGGGCCACTTCAATAAAATACTGCAAATGACGAATATCCATGCACACACGCCTCCTATAGCCAAATGGAATACATTTCATGCCATATATGAATTTTACCTATGAAAGAAAGAGATGTAAACTTTCATATATAAGAAAAAGTTGCAAATGAAAGAAGGATCTCTTCTATGAAAAATATAGGGAAAGGCATTTTGCAGGTCGCTGTTCTGATGGCTTTCTCCGAACTGCTCAACTGGTTTGCGGACTGGCTGCATCTGCCGGTTCCCGGCAGTATTATCGGCATTGCACTGCTGTTCATCCTGCTGCAATCCGGAGTGATCAAGGTGGAATGGATTGACCTCGGAGCCAGCTGGCTGCTCGCCGAGCTGCTGCTGTTCTTTATCCCGTCTGCAGTCGGTGTGATGAATTACATCCCGATGCTGGAGCAGGACGGTGTCCGGATTATCGCTATTGTTATCTGCAGTACCATTCTCGTTATGGTCAGCTCGGGACTGCTGGCCGCCATTATGTCCAGACGAAAGGAGCGTCACGCCAAATGAATTCCATCCTGTTTTTGCTTGCTACACTGATCGTCTATATGGGAGCCAAAAAGCTGTACCGGCGTTTTCCGCGGGTCTATCTGTCCCCGCTGCTGACGACTCCGCTCGTACTGGTCATTGTTTTGCTGAGTATGCATGTACCATATACCCACTACAACGAAGGCGGACAATGGCTGTCCCGTCTGCTGCAGCCGGCGACGATCGCTTTTGCCGTACCGCTGTACAAAAATCTCAAAACCCTGCGCAAGCATGCGGTCGAGATTGTAGCGAGCGTACTGTTCGGTTCGATCGTTGCGGTCAGCTCGTCTGCACTGCTGGCCCATTTGATGCACCTGAATCATGACCTGATGGGCAGCATTATTCCGCGCTCCATCACTACGCCAATTGCGATGAACGTATCTCAGGCGATTGGCGGCGTACCGACCATTACCGCCATCTTCGTAATCATTACCGGATTGATCGGCAGTATAATCGGACCTTACATTGTCAAATGGCTGCGGATTGACGGTGAGATTGCGCGCGGTATTCTGTTCGGTACCGCCGCACATGGAACCGGTACTTCCAAAGCGTTTGAGCTAAGTTCACTCACCGGTACCATTTCCAGCATTTCGATGATATTATCTGCGTTATTCACACTGGCTGCCACACCGATTCTTGCATTGATTATGCTGCCCTGAGCAAGGGCGGCTTTTTTTGTATACAACATACAGAATGTATTGCCCAATCGGTTGATTCCTAAGATTTATTCTTCTTATTATACGTAATTATGTATATTTATTCTAAAACATAAAATATAAGCTTCTAAGGTACAACTGCTATTTATGACCAAAATTAACAAATCGCGTTTGAAATTATTAGGAGATATTGCCGAAAACATCGTAAATCCCTCATTTTCCCTCTTTCTTTATGCGCATATATTTGGACTTTTTCGGTTATATTTATACATAGTCATTTGCCAAAGATGAATTCGGTGCTAATATTGTTGTATATTTATATAAAGGATCTTACAGACTGATTCTATCACATCCAAACTGAACAAGCGGAGGACCTTTATTATGAAGAAAACCGGCATGGTACGTCAATTAGATAGCCTGGGACGAATTGTGATTCCCAAAGAAATTCGGGATACGATGGAGATTGGCATTAGCGATCCGATGGAATTTTTTATTACGGAAAAAGAAATCATTTTCCGCAAGCACAAAGGCATCCAGTGCATTTTCTGCGGCAGCTTCGATGATCTTGTGTATTACAAGGACCAATTCATCTGCGGCGGCTGTGCAGGCCAAATGGGTGACGAGTCTATGCATACACCGCTGGACGAGATGACCGAGCCGCCTGCTTCCCAGCGTAATCTCCATTCATCTCTGCGCAAATCGCGCAACAAACGGGGGGAAATGATGAACAAGGTGGAAGCCGCCATGCAGGAAAACCCTGGCGCCACCCAGAATGAACTGGCCCGTATTCTCGGTATCTCCCAGAGCCGGGTCTGCCAGATTCAAAAAGAACTGCGTGCCGGCCATCATCAAGAACACTGATGATCCGGCTCATGTCGGCAGCTCCACTTCGTCAATAAACGGATTGAAAAGCGTCAATCCTCTTTTATTTGTATAAAAGAGGGTTGACGCTTTTGCATGAATATGAGAATCGGATTCGGCATTACCGGTCCTCTCGCCGTTATTATGGACAGATACAGCATACTGCCGCAGTGCTGATCTTACTGCTTGACCCAGTATTCGCTGCCGTCTTCCTTGCGGTCCATGTATCCGTATTCGATCAGATAGCGGCGCAAGGTGACATAGTCGGAGTAAGCCTGCTCCAGCAGCTCGTTTACTTGCTTTTCCGTATAGGTACGGCCGGGTTCGAACCTTTTCATCAGATGGCGCAGAATGACAATTTTCCGTTTTTCCCGGCGCGGGAAATCGATGAGCGGTCCATCCGGTCCTTCCGGAAAATACTGCTGAAGCAGCGAGTCATTCTCCTGCTCGGTAATCGCATACCGTTCATCCAGCATCGTCGCTGTCCGGTGAATCGGTATAAAAGGCGACGGGTCCTGCTGCTGCTGTTCCATCAGCTCCATGATCGCCAGGAAGATTCTCGCCTGCTTGGCTTTCTCCCGCAGCGCGAAACGATGATTGCGGATCGTCGACTTGCTGCTGCCTGCCTCTGCGACAATCTCCGTATCACTCTGACCTTCGTAAAAAGCCTCCACCAGACTGCTCTGCAGCTCGGTCAGACCGGTCCATTTCTTGTCCAGTGTCAGCAAATAGTGGAACATGGACCCATGCTGGCGACGGATATGCATCTGCATATACCGCTCCGCTTCGTAAAAGCAGCCGTCCTCGGCATAGATCTGCCCTTTCTCAAATACTTGACCGTCGATCAGGCACACAAAGCCGCCAAACGGCCCGGCCTGCACATCTTCCACATACCCTCTTTTCAATTCGTCCAACGAAGCTTCCCAGAAGCGCTCCGATAATTCCTTGTCCTTTTTCACTTTGTTCATCTGTTTGTTCCTTTCTGCTGCCCTCTATTACCTATCCATGATATCCAACAAATGGAGAATTCATCTATTCATTTCTTAGACATTATATAAATACACATGATTATATTCAATCCCCATCCATGCCGGTCTCTGCCGATGGGAGATTCGGACGCCTCCTCAGGCTGCTCTCTTAGGCTGCTCTCTTCTCCTCATCCGGTTGTGTAGTGCGAAGAACGAACGGCAGCAGCACGAGTGCTCCTATAACAATCAGACCGCCGCTGAACAAATATACCGAAAAAAGAGAGAACGATTCCTTGAAATAGCCAGAGATCAGCATCCCTGTGACCATCATACCCATAAAGACCGGCATCATCGTACCGGTTACGCGCCCGATAAAAGCAGTCTCTGTATTCCGTATCATCAGCGTCTGAATGCCACCCTGGATGCATGGATAAAAGAAACCGCTGATCGCCAGCAGCGCAAATGTCAGAATCATTTGCCGGGAAGCTCCAATCCCTGCTGTACAGACTGCACTCACCAGCAGGCCGACGATCAGCATCAGGTGCGGCTGCATCTTCCGGGCCAGGCCGGTAATAATAATGCCGCCCGCCAGCATGGCTGCTCCATTGACCATCAGAAACCATTGCAAAAAGGATTTGTCCAATCCAAGCTGCTCAATAACCAGAAAAATCTGCAGCGGCTGCGTGAGTCCCGAAGCCAGACCAACCGCTGCAAAAGTCAGACTCAGCGTACGGAGCGAACGACTGGAGCGGATATAATGCAGTCCGTCTCTCAGTTCATGCCTGAATCCCTGCCTGTCTGACTGCTCTACCTGCTGCTGATCTCGCGGAAGCCCCAGCAGAATACAGGAGGAGCCAAGAAACAGCAGCGCGGTTACAATCAGCGTTACATCAATTCCAAACCGGATAAAAATAAATGTACCGACAGCCGGTCCCAGAATGGTAAATATGGCAATCAGCGACTGGGACAGCGACATCACCGCCTGCAGCTGTGCTTCGGGCACATGCCGCTTGTACAGCTTCATCGCGGAAGGCTGGGATAACTGGGACAGGCTCGCAGAGATGAATGATCCGACGAGCAGCATGACCCATCCGCCTTGGAGTACGAGCAGCCATACAGCGACTACGGATAAGGCAGATAGCAGATCGCTCCATACCATGGTACGTCTCGGCTGCCAGCGATCCGCCAGCGTCCCGCCAATCAGGGCAAACAGAAAAATCGGTGCAAATTCAGCGACCGAAATCAAAGAGACATCTATCGGATTGTTGCCGGTCGTCTCTGTGACATACAGCAGTACTCCATAATTGCGAATCCAGATCCCCAGCTGCAGCAGCAGCCGGGACAAAATAATGGTGCGGACATAGCGATTGGCTAACATATCAATACCCCATCTCTTCAAGAAGCCGGGCGAGAATCCGCAAACGCTCCCCGATGAGATATCCGTTTTCTTCCAGAGCACGCTGGAAATCCTGTATGTCCCCGTCAATCCCGCTGTTATCCGTACAGATCCCTACCGACAGTGCCGCTCCCTGCAAAGGAATACGGTCGAACACCGGATGCTCCGGGTCATACAACTGCTCCTGTCTGTACGCTTCCTGAAAATAATCAAGCGACCGGCAGATCAGAATGGATGCATCCAGAATCCGGTGA
Organism: Paenibacillus wulumuqiensis; assembly: GCF_000971965.1. Taxonomy (GTDB): domain Bacteria; phylum Bacillota; class Bacilli; order Paenibacillales; family Paenibacillaceae; genus Saccharibacillus; species Saccharibacillus wulumuqiensis. The sequence goes on along the minus strand of NZ_KQ040792.1, from coordinate 449,267 downwards.
ATCGGCCACTCCGATAAAAGCCCCTCCTTCTGAGCTGTGGCATCACGCCATAGCTGCGCCACAATATCCGCCCTGCCGTCCATGCGTCCTGTCTGCAGACCAAGCGACAGCTGCTCTACCTCCTGCTGACCAGCCTGCTGTCCATCCACCTGGTCATAATTAGCCGACAAGATGACCGGTCTGTGCCTTGAATCCTTCATCTCATTGATATCCTTCATATTGTTCTCCTCCCTAACGCTGCATACGACAATACATCCAAACACAATTGTCATTCGTCTATTTATTGTATAGATTAATTTATAATAATCTACATTTATATTAGACATTATATTCAATGATCTACCAATTTACAAGACAAAACAAAAAAATACCCAACCACAGCGTTTACGTCTGTGATCGGGTATTGGGAGGTGTGAAAATTTATAAAGAAACGATAGGAAGATTCGCAAAGCTTAGTCCTTCCGGATATAAAGGTCTACATTATGCTTGCAAATGTTTTGGACAGCGTCCAGCTTCATGCTGCCAATCAGGAAGTATGCACCGAGCGGTTCGATACGCCTTTGGATGCGCCGGAAGGTCTGGACAGTGAATATAGTGCACAGCAGAATGACAATACGACAATCGCCGCGCCTACCCAGGCATTCATGGTAACCGAACCGGTATTTTTGATTACGATACCGCCAAAGGCTGAACCGATCGCAATCCCGATCTGCAGTGCCGAGAAATTAAAGCTCTGCTGGATATCCGCCGTCTCCGGCGCATGCTGGATCAGATAGCTCTGCTGTGCAGGCGACAGCGCCCAGCTGAGGGCGCCCCAGATGAACAGAACAACCGGGAATACCCAGATCAGCTTGGCCGACATCGGCAGGACGAACATCGCCAGGGCGAAGACGCCAATTACGATCAGTATACTCTTGGTACTGCCCAGACGGTCGGACATTACGCCGCCGATCATACCGCCGCTAACCGCAGCCAGACCGAAGACAAAGTAGACCACGCTGATCCAGTACGCATTCAGATGCATCGTTGTCTGCAGGAACGGCGTCAGATACGCATACATCGTATAGTGACCAGCCAGCATCAGCAGGGTCACCAGATGGGCACTGATGACTTTGCTGTTTTTGAGAGAAGCGAACTGTGCCTTGAGCGGCATGATCTCCTCGACCGGGATATGATCCAGGAACATGTAGATCACGACCATCGCTACCAGCGTCAGCAGGGCGATCACGAGGAACAAAATGCGCCAGCCGAGCGCTTCTTCGACCAGTACGCCGATCGGTACGCCCAGCACGATCGAGGAGCTGATCCCCATCGAAATAATACCGATGACTCGTGCGCGGAACTCCGGTGCGACGATTTTCACGGCAATCGTCAGCGACAGGGTCACGATCAGCGAACCGCTGGCTGCGGTCAGCATCCGTGAGAAGAACAATACTTCATAGTTGGGACTCCAGCAGGCGATCAGACTGCCTACGGTAAAGATCAGCATCGACCAGAGATACAGCGATTTGCGCTCCACTTTGGAAGTGAATGCGAGCAGAGTCGGTCCGGCAATCGCGTACACCAGCGCATAGATCGTAATTAGCTGGCCCGCTGTGCCGATCGACACGTTCAGGTCACTCGCAATCTCCGGCAGCACACCGCCGATGATCAGTTCAATCAGGCCGACCGTAAAGGTGGCAATTGTGAGGATAAATACTTTGAAATTCAAGCCGTCTCTCTCCTTTGTGTAATAGTAGGTTGGCTGTCCGGCAGGTGAGCGCCAGCGCAGCGGCAACGAACGAGAACACTGGAACAGTGCGAGCCACAACAAAAAAATCCTGATTACAACAGGACACGCGGGCTGCGCATCATCTTGTAATCAGGATTGTTCGGTTCCTGGTAGAGACCCTCAAACCATATTATTGAGGTTATACAATGATGTATCATCATTTATTCCAGTCGTCATTCAGTTGGTGGTACATGATGCACGTGGGCATCAACGTTATATACATTAACAGATTGAAAATGGTATTTCAACAGGGTTTTCGGTATTATTGAAAATAATACATGGTGAGGGCGTTATCGTGCTGCGAGTTATGGATTGAAGTGATGGTATTGCTGGGCATCATCCACTCCGGCAAGGAATAAGGACACGTCCTCCGGTGGAGCCCGGAAATCTACGAACGGGGAGAAAAACTAGATTCCCGGGCTCCAATGTCGTCCTTTGCCCTTATTTCCTTGCCTGCGTTCCGTACATATTGCGTCATATTTTTTATTCGTAAGCTATACATATTATGCAAACAGAATGTGGTAAATTTTTTCTTCATTTTGATTTATGAAAATATTCATTTAGCATATGGATAACGACACATTTCCAATGGAAACAAGCATTTTGATTCATTCATCCAGCAAGTTCTGTTTTGGAGTGCATATATTGAATATACATCTTATTGCCGATACAGCGTATTTTATCCTGCTGCTTCTCTTTATCGTTCGTCCAGGACCGAAAATTCCCGTTTGAGTCAAGCTTGTGACCTGTGGAATACTCTTTCTTTTGTTCCGGTATGGTTCGACAACCATGAAAAAGAGCTTTAAATCCTTATACCTATAGACTCCTAGTATTTTCATCATGAAAATGCTCAATTCGTCTTGACGATGACTGGCTTACGTTATATGCTACGTTATGAAACCGCAACCAATATATAAACGACCGTACATCGGCGTGTTACCAGTAATGGGCATGAGCCAAGCAACGGACGATATCAGGATACGTCTATCGTATGCCCGTGTCTCCTTGTCTTGGCTCTTTTTTGCGTTATTGTGAACGACCGAGGTCCATTGTAGCGGTTACATGCAAAAAAGTCGGGCCGCAGTGCCCTTTCTGTCTTTTCGGATGACACCTGCCGTGTTATTCTGCAAGCAAGAGGTGATTATCGGAATGAACAGAGACCATCGGATTTTACATGTGGAGCGCGTAGTCGGCAACAATATCGTCATGGCCTGCGATCAAGTGACCGGCACCGAATATGTGCTGCTCGGCAAAGGGCTCGGCTTCGCCGCCAAAAATGTGCAGGAGTTGAGTACGGCAGACGAACGGATTGAAAAGCGGTTTAGGCTGGAAGACCGGGAGCAGATGATGAACCATCCGACCTTTTTTGAAGATATGGATGCGCCGGTGATGGAAGTCTCCGATCGGATTATCCAGCTGATCGGACAGACGTTTCCCGAGCGATTGAATGACAAGATCTATCTCGCGCTGCCCAGTCATATCCAGTTTACGGTCTACCGGGTGCGGCATCGGATCGAGATCGTCAATCCGTTTTTGCAGGAGACCCAGATCTGCTTTCCCCAGGAGTATGAAGTGGCGCTGCATGCGCTGAATATGATTCGGGAGACATTCGGGCTGGAGATCCCCGAGGATGAAGCCGGGTTTCTGACGTATCATATTCATTCGGCCATTACCCACGTCCCTGTCGGACAGCTGGTGAAAATGTCTTCCCTGCTCGGCAAGCTGCAGCAGATGATTGAGGACGAGCGGCAAATGACGTTCAAACAGGGCAGCATGAGTCAGGTTCGCCTGATGATTCATCTGCGGTTTGCCCTGGAACGGATCGTACAGGGATCGATGGTCGACAATCCGCTGATCCAGCATATTCGCGACCAGTACGCCGATGAGTACCAACTGGCTTCACGGATGAAGCTGGTCATGGAACAGGAGCTGCAGCTGTCGGTACCCGAAGATGAGGTCTGTTTTTTGACCATGCATCTGTACCGGCTGTTCCGCACCCACAGGCCGGACAGCTGAACCCGCTGCCTGATTCATTCCTGCCGATAATCGCATGTACCCGGACAGCAGACCGCCTCTGGCACAGCTGTCCGGCTCGTACAGGCTGCACACTTTTCGATCTTTCTCATGAAAATAATTTTCATGATTTGGATAAACAGCTGAAATAAATGCTGCATAGAGTACAATACGAAAACGGATAATTTATTTACCAAATGAATGATCCAAAGGGGGATTACCATGCTACAATTTTTGCAAAAAATCGGACGCTCACTGATGCTTCCGGTAGCCACACTGCCTGCAGCCGCCATTCTGCGCGGATTCGGCCTGATCAACTATGAGACGGATATTCCGCTCGGCTCTGCGGTAGGCGGCTTTATGAACCATTATATCGGTCCGCTGCTTACAGCCGGCGCCGGTGCCATTTTCGATAATCTGGCATTGATCTTCGCCGTAGGTATCGCAATCGGGATGGCCCGTGACGCGGTTGCCGCTCTGTCTGCTGTACTCGGTTATATGATCCTGACAGCGATCCTCAAGGAAATCCCGGGGATTATGGGTTACATACCGGATGATGTAAAACTGAATATGGGTGTACTCGGCGGTATTCTCGTCGGTCTGTGGGCAGCCTACATGTATAACCGTTTCCACAATATCAAGATGCCGGACTGGCTGGGATTCTTCTCCGGCAAGCGTTTTGTTCCAATGATCACGGCGGCCACAACGATTATTCTGGCGTCCCTGATCGGGATGATCTGGAGTCCGATCCAGGATGCCATCTCCGCATTTGGCATGTGGGTCGTTAGTCTGGGCGGATTCGGTGCCTTCGTATTCGGTACCGCCAACCGTCTGCTCGTTCCAATTGGTCTGCACCATGTACTGAACTCGATCGCTTGGTTCCAGATTGGGGATTATACCAATGCAGCCGGCGAAGTTGTTCACGGTGACTTGACCCGTTTCTTTGCCGGGGATAAATCGGCAGGCATGTTCATGTCCGGCTTCTTCCCAATTATGATGTTCGCGCTGCCCGGTGCGGCGTTTGCCATTATTCATACGGCACGTCCGGATAAACGCAAAGCGGTCGCTTCGATCTTTATCAGTGCGGCGGTCGCTTCCTTCCTGACTGGTATTACCGAACCATTGGAATTTGCCTTTATGTTTACAGCACCGCTGCTGTACGTCGTTCATGCGCTGCTGACCGGTCTGTCGGGACTGATCATGTATATGCTGAATGTGAAGCTGGGCTTTGGCTTCTCCGCCGGTCTGATCGACTATCTGATCAACATGAAGCTGGCGACCAATCCGCTGCTTATGATCCCTGTCGGGCTGGTATTTGCTCTCGTGTATTATGTACTGTTCCGCTTCCTGATCGTGAAGATGAACCTCAAGACACCGGGACGCGAAGACGATGACAGCATCAATAGTTCATCGAACGTACCGGATAAAAACAGCCCTGCTCCAACTGCTGCAGCCATTACAGCTGACAATGGTGACAGCAAAGCGGCTCTCGTGCTCAGCCAGCTCGGCGGATCGTCCAATATCGACAGTATCGATGCCTGCATCACCCGCCTGCGTCTCGTCGTCAAAGACGATCGTCAGGTCAATGATGGCGAACTGCGCAAGCTCGGTGCTGCCGGAGTCATGCGGCTGGGCAGTGGAGCGGTACAGGTCATTTTCGGTACCCAATCCGAAGCGCTCAAGGATGATATCAAGGATATTATGGATCACAAAGCGTAAATAACAGTTCTTCCGGAACTGTGGTATTAGTGAACCGATCGGTTATCCTGCAAGCAGATCAAAGCGTACAGTTGTCCTTCATGGCAGCTGTACGTTTTTTATTTTGCGTAATATTTATCTATGCTCTGGTACCGGAGCTCTCTGCATCTTCTGCATGTTTCGCATATAATTATGGTAGAACGACTCATTTCTTCCCGGAGTTGGGTAAATACATATCGTATCTTATACGGAACGGAGGCTGTACATGCATCACTTTAATGAAGTATTTATTGAAATTCTGATTCTGCTCGCAGTGTCCCTGGCCGTTATTGCTGTCGCCCGCAAGCTGCGCCAGCCGGAATCCATTGCGCTCGTACTGGTCGGGCTGCTGCTCGGTACGGTAAATATTCCGGTACTGGAAGCGGCCGAGACGTATATTACCCAGTCTAATGTATTCCAGGCGATCATCATCTCGTTGTTCCTTCCTGTACTGCTCGGAGATGCTACGCTGAAGATGCCTTTTTCGCATTTGCGTGCACAATCACGACCGGTTATCGCTCTCGCACTCGGCGGGACCCTGCTGTCCTTCCTGTTCGTTATGCTCGGTTCCTATTATCTGATCGGCCTGCCGCTGGTAATCGCGGTTACCTTTGCTGCCCTGATGAGCGCGACCGATCCAATCAGCGTAATTTCCATTTTCAAATCGCTGGGTGTGTCGGAGAAAATGGTAACCACGATGGAAGGCGAATCGCTGCTGAATGACGGTATTGCTGTTGTGCTGTTCCAGATTTCCACCGTTTATCTGCTGACGTATATCAGTATGGGCTGGCTGGGATTTGGCAGTGGAATCCTGCTGTTCCTGCAGTTTGCTGTAGGTGGTCTAGCTGTAGGAGGTATTCTCGGCTTCCTGTTCTCACGGTTGATCAGATATTATGACGACTATCCGCTCGAGATCGCTTTCTCGATGCTGCTGTTCTTCAGCTGTTACTTTATCGGAGAGCATCTGCAGGTATCCGGCGTGATCGCTGTCGTTACCGGTGGACTCGTATTCGGTAACTATGGTAAAAAGATTGGCATGTCCGCGGTTACCAGTCAAAATATCAATACATTCTGGGATGTTATCACCTTGATCGCCAACTCGCTGATCTTCCTGATGATCGGGCTGGAGATCCGCAATATCAGTTTTGCCGATAAATGGGGCATTATTGTACTCGCTATCGCAATTGTGCTGGTCGCACGTACTCTGGCGCTATTCATCAGTCTGTTCCGGTCCAAAGATTTCTCCACTCCAGCCAAATGGGTGCTGAACTGGGGCGGTCTGAAAGGCAGTCTCTCCATCGCACTGGCACTCAGCCTGCCGCTGGAATTTGAAGGCCGGGAGACCATACTGGTGCTGACATTCAGCGTTGTCCTATTTTCCCTGATCATCCAGGGGCTGACGATCAAGCCGCTGATTATGAAGCTGGGACTGATTCCCGCTCCTTCGCCTGCTTCAGATTCTGCCGGACAGCAGAACGGACAGCATTGATCTGGTACAGATAACAGACATTGTCGGCAAAATGGAGTTTACAGAAACAAACAGCCTCGGTACTCCCAATGGAGCGCCGAGGCTGTTTGTTATCTGATCAGTATGATCTGGTGGTATATCAGTATTCCGATTTCCATTCCGGTGAGTGCGGGCTGGTCCTGCTTATTAGAACTCATTATGATATAGCCCCAACTGCATAGAATGACACTTGCAATCTCTATCGTCAAGGCTTGCATAACTTTCCAGCTCCATCATATCAGATAACGGTTAATAAGCTGTAGAGCTATTATGCAAAGGAGCGATAATTATGCCAGAAAAATTCGACTACGATATCGACTATTCCACACTCAATCTGCGTGAACATCCCAAATTGTACCGCGTCGGCAAAGGGGAACAAGGTGTGCTGATGGTCGAACCTTACAAAGGCGAGATTCTCCCTCACTGGCGCTTCAAGACGCCGGAAATTGCTGCGGAATCCTCGGAGAAAATCTATGCCATGTTTCTGGAATACAAGGAAAAGGGCGACTTTGTCGGCATGGATATGGCGCGCAAATTTTTGCAGATGGGCTATACCCGCGCCCGCCGATACACCAACCACAAAGGCGGCCGCAAGTATGATGAGAATGGTGAGGTTCTTCCTTATACGAGCGACCCGGTCAAAGCGGAATCGGCCCGTATTTTCAAGTTAAAATGGGATGAAGCCAAGCAGGACCCCGATTACATCCGCATGAAAAAGGAGCATCAGCAGAAGTATGGCTAAGCTCCACACCGTTTTTATTGCTTGTCCAGATGGAATCGCTTATATCACTAATTGATCATTACTTACGATAAAGCTGCTATAGATTACTGCTTTGTCCATAAAAGAATTATGATTCCAAATGCTTGGTTCCTGTTCCACTACGGCCGAACTGCTGCACATAACAAAAAGCCGGCACGACTGGTACTATGATTCCAGCCTTGCCGGTCCTGTTATTATATAGTCATTATGATGCGGCACACCATCAGGAGGACGCTTTTTCTTCATAAATAACGACCGTTTCGCTCACAGGCTCCCACTTCACCGTAGCGCCCAGCGCTTCACTGACCACGCGTACCGGTACCTGAATGGTACCCTTTTTCATCACGGGGGCGGCCTGCAGACTTACCTTTTTCCCGTTAACTTTGGCAGCCTTTTGGTTTACATATAGTGTAATTGTTTTTCCGTCCTTTACTACGGTAACGGACTTGTCCTTGGCATTCCATGTTACATCGGCAGACAGTGCTTCGGAGACGACGCGGAAAGGAACCAGTGTGGTACCGCTCTGTACAACCGGAGCAGCACCGGTCACCTGCTCGCCGTTAACGAACAGATTCAGTTCATCCGATTTGTCTGCTGTCCGGTTTGTCAGCTCATCCAGACGCTGGTAGCTGTCCAGATCGGCTGGATCAGCCTGGATCACCTGTTCCTGCAGACCGGCTGCCTCTTCTACATTGCCGTCTGCTTCCAGCAGGTCAGCAGCTTTGGCCAATGCTTCCTTGGGCTCGCGGATCTGTTCCAGCTCGCTCTGCATCTCCGGGGTAAGCTGTGCCTCATAGCGGGTCAGCAGCAGATTCGCCAGCACCTGACCGGCCGGTTTATCCTTTACATTATTCATGGCGTTCAGCAGTCCTTTGTAGCCCTGCTTTCCTTTGGAACTGTCATATACATCATCGGTTACACCTGCGGCTTTTGCGGATGTGTTATCTTTATCATGACCGTTGGCATGACCATTTCCGTTATTCGTTTTTTCCTTTTTCTCTTTTTCCTGCTTGTCTTTGTCCGGCTTATCTTGCTCTACAGCTTCGGCATTGTCCGCAGCGGGTTGGTCCGCTGCTGGAGATGATATTACCGTCGGTTCAGTCGTAGGAACTGCAGGTACCTCTGTTACAGCTGGTGCTGTAGTCTCTGCCTGTGTACCGGTTACGCTGCTGTTGCTGTCCTTCTGCTTTTCGCTGGACTTGTTCTGTTTGCTCTCCGATTTGGAGCTGGACTTGCTGCCCTGGTCGGACTTCGCCAGTACCGGGCCTGCCGTCATGCCGGTGAGCAGCAGACAGGTGAGCAGCAGGATGGATATTTTTTTCATGCCTGTATCCCCTTTTGTTTATAATCAGGCTTGGTGTATAACTTAGATGCCTATAACATATAACGGCAGCACACATCCATTTATTAAGGTGGTGAGACATTTGATGAAAATTAATGAACTGGCCCGCAAGCTGGGGGTCTCTGCGCGGACGATCCGCTTTTATGAGCAAAATGGGCTGTTGGAACCTGCACGGGAGGAAGACAATCGGTATCGCGTATTTCATGAAGAGGATATCTGGCGGCTGCAGACGATTATTGCTCTGCGGGAAGCCGGTATGCCGGTCAAGGAAATACGGGCTGTACTGGAACCGGAAGGCATGCCCGACAGCGCACGGCTGCGCTATTATCTGGAGCTGCAGCATTCGATTCTGACGACCCAGTGGCTGGAGATGAAGCGCATGACCGAGACGACCGCCCAGATGATTGAACTGCTGCGCAGCCGTCAGGAGCTGCCGATCAGGGAAATCTACCAGCTGGCCGAGCATTCCCGGAATCTGCGGGAGATTCGTCAGAACTGGCAGGATCACTGGAACTTTGACCAGCGGGCACAGGATCATGATGATTACGTCAGGCAGAGTACCGCGGAATACCCTGATTATGAAAAAGCCCTGGACAGCACAGTGCGTGCCGTCCAGGCGATTGAGGGGGAATATGGACTGGATCTTGGTACGGGTACCGGCAATCTGGCCGGTCGGCTGCTGCTCCAGGGCGTCCGGATGTCCGGTGTGGATCAGTCCCAGGAGATGCTCAAGCAGTGCCGGGCCAAATTCCCGGATATGGATCTGCGTGCCGGAAATCTGCTCGCTATTCCGTACCCGGATCAGAGCTTTAACTTTGTCGTCTCCAGCTTTGCCTTTCGGCATCTGAATGCAGAGCAGCAGCTGCTGGCTCTGCTGGAGATCCGGCGTGTACTCAAGCCGCATGGACGGATCTGCATCACCGACCGCAGCAGCGTCATTTCCGAGGAAGGCGTATCCCATGCGGATCTGCTGCTGCATTGGCTGAATGAGCACGGCTGTATTGCCAGCCACCTGAATCCTCAGGCCGACTGGTTTACCCTGCTCGCCGTCTCAATCCGCTGAGACAGCACTTTCTTTACTTGTTCATGCCGGTTTGGACCGCTTTCCAGAAGGATGCATCTTCCATACCAAGCGCCCAGACCGAAGCGCCGCCCAGCTGATACGCAGGAACCAGATGTGCTTTTTCTTCTATACTTCTGGCATTTTCATACCAGACGACATGCTTGCTGCCCTGGCTGTCCGTATAGTTAAAGTATGGTGAAGAAGTGGCTGCATCCCATTTCACCGTTGCGCCGGTCTTCTGCAGCAGAGCTGCGATATTTTTGCCGGCGATCTGGTGGTGATCTTCTTCACGATTCGTTGTCAGGTTCCAGTCATACCCATAATCCGGCAGACCGATCAGCACTTTGGAGGCAGCGACCTGGGAGACGGAGAATTTCAGTGAATCCTCGATCCAGCCTTTGCTTGCTACAGAGCCCGGTTCGGACCATGGACCATGTTCGTCGTAGGTCATCACCTGGAGGAAATCCACATACCCGCCAAGAGCCGCATAATTGTACGCACCGGACCAACCGTTAGACGGATCATCCTCGGTCTTGGCCGGAACGGATATGATCACCTTATAGCCCGCCGGACGCAGTGCATCCGAGACGGATTTGACGAAGCTGGTCAGCGCATTGCGATCACTGGCCATTACACTTTCAAAATCAATATTCACGCCGGTATATCCGTTCTTTTTGACGGTATTAACGATATTTTGCACGGCTTTTTGACGTACGGATGAGTTCGTCAGAATGACATGTGCCAGATCGGGATCAAAATCACTTGTACCAAAATTCGAAAAACAGGCATAGGTCGCCAGCGCATGCGATTTGGCGTACGACAGTGCCTGCGTTGGCACATCCCCGACTACCCCGCCTGCGGTAGTCATGTTGAATGAATCCGTTGATACACCGGTCAGATAGTCATGATAAGTCGTGAGTGCCTGATAGGAAGCATCATCCGGCGTATAATACCCGAGTACGCTGGCTGCCTCTGCTCGTGCCTGGTCCCCTGCAAATCCAACCGTTCCTGTCAGCAGCAGCGCCAATGCCCCGGCTGCTGCCCATTTTCCAAATGCCATGTGTATTCCTCCATTCTGCGAATGATGAAGCGGATAAAAAGAAAACCGCCCTTTCGGCGATCCTGTGATAAGGATACCTTAAAAAGGCGGTATTGTAAAAATATAGATATCTTATATGAATAATTGGAATATGATTGTTCAGCAGGATCAGACTGGTGCAGCCATCGGCACATTGTCCGGCGTTTCCGGCTCTTCGTGCTGTACGAGTGCATGTTTCTCCCAGGCTCTGCTCTTCCAGCGGAAGTACATAATGACGGCACGCACCCATTCATCGGCGGCAATCGCCAGCCAGATACCGGCCAGTCCGAGGTTCATTTTGAACACGAACAGATAACCGAGCGGCAGGCTCATGCATACCATGGAGATCAGTCCCATATACACCGGGAACTTGGCATCGCCCGAAGCACGCAGCGAGTTGATAATGACAATATTGCAGGTTCGTCCGGTCTCCAGCAGGAAGCTGAGCAGAATGACCTGTGAGGCCATTCGGATAATCTCCGGATTGTCGGTGAACATGCCGATCAGCGGTTCGCGCAGCAGAATAATGAGCACGTCCATGACCAGTGTTGCACCCATCGCCCATTTTACACTGTTCCATACGCGGTGGTAGGCTTCTTCCTTGCGGTTCGCACCGACCAGACGACCGACGATGATCGCTGTACCCATACCGATCGCAATACTGAACAGATAGATAAAGGTCGAGATATTATTGGCATACTGGCGGGAAGCCATCGCTTCACTGCCCAGATACGTTACATAGAAGACGAAGACCAGCTGGCACATCTGGTAGGTAACCTGCTCTACTGCAGAAGGCACGCCGATTTTCAGAATTTTGAGAATGTATTCCTTGGACATGCGGAAGTAGTCAGCGATCTGAATACGTACTTCCATCACTCGGTACATCAGCCAGAAGAAGATGACTACGCAGACCAGGCGGCTGATAATCGTGGAGACAGCTGCGCCCTGTACGCCCATTTGTGGCAGACCCCAGTGACCGAAGATCAGCAGGTAGTTCAGCCCCACGTGCAATACGTTCATGAAAACAGAGACAAACATCGTTTCTTTGGTAAATCCGTACGTACGGATAACCGCCGCCAGTGTGTTGATGAGAGCCTGCAGGAAGATGGCTCCGCCGACGATGGCGATATAACTCTCGGCCAGCGCCAGAATCTCACCCTGCAAATGCATGGCTTCCATCAGATGTCCACCGAAGAACAGGAAGGTGGTACTCAGGAGCAGGCCAACCGACAGGTTCAGCGTAATCGCCAGTGCCGTGATCCGGCTCGCCTCCAGTACTTTGCGTGATCCAAGGTACTGGGCTACGACGATAGCGGCCCCGTTGCCGATTACCTCCAGGATCAGTATAGCGATTGAAATAACCTGATTGGACGTGCCGACAGCTGCTACCGCATTATCGGATACGTCGCTCAACATTAATGTGTCGACGATTCCCATTAACATAAACAGGAATACTTCGAGGAAAATCGGCCAGGTCAGACGGAACAGGTTGAATTGTTTGTCGGCTGCCGGGCTGTTATCGTGTGTAGGGTTCATAGCGCTCATGATGTCACCTTCCTTTGTGTTCATAGTGGGTGTAATTATGGCAGTTCGTGACTGCAAAATCTTCACGTTTTTACATGAAGATAAAAGACAATGTACGACGGGTATCTGTAAAACTCTACGTATCTTAGCATATCCATTTTCCGATTGCACTACTAAAATTGAAATTTTCTGAAAAATTTACATAGTTTTTGTTTCGTTCTTATCAAATACGGGTATGTAAGGGTTTTAACGCAAAATTTATGATACTTTTTACATGGAGTTTATACATACTTTCATAAGCAAGCAATATAGCAAAAAAGCGCAACCTGTATTTTCCTGACGGAAAACGGTGCGCTTTTTTTGGAATTGTAGGCTGTCTGCTTATTAATGTTCTGCCAGTGTAATTACAACTGCATTGTATCCGGGCTTTAGTGACATGGGATTTCCCTGGATCGATACACCAAACTTGTCATCCAGTGTGCCTGCAATACTCAATGCGGTCTCCTCGACCTGATTGTTGAACAAATCCAGCTTATGCGGAGCATAATAGGTCAGATAGGCATTGCCTACCTCTTTCAGGCTGGCCTGGGTCGTGTAGGTGAGGAACAGCTGCTTTTTGTTGCCTGCCAGCTGCTCACTGACTTTGCCTTTGACTGCGTCTGACGGAAATGGGAAGTCTGCCGGCAGGTACTTGCTCGTAATGATGCCTGTCGTCATACCAATCGATGGAACTGCCGCTTTCTCTTCCACAACGGGACCGATCGGACCATTCGTTACATTGCTTGCGGCAATCTCGGCTGCATTCTTGGCAGCTGCAATATACTGGGAAGCTGCAGATGGTTTACTGCTTGGAGCTGGTGCTGCCGCTGAGCTGGATGTATCTGCTGCGGTACCGGAAGCGGCTGCTGCGCTTTTGTCCGTGCTGCCTGATTTGGTTGTGGTCTGAGTGGTGCCGCTGTCGGATACTTTGCTGCTGCTTTTGGTTGAAGCCGCTTCGCTGCCTGGCTTGATCAGTATTTTATTATTAACCGGATCAAACAGAATGCTCGTATTCAGCGTCTCTCCAATGGAGCGGACCGGCAGATAGGTGGTACCCTGGTACGTAATCGGTGCCAGCTTGTCGCCGTTGGAATTGACCGGCGTATAGGCCTTACCATCCATCTCGATACTGATCCCGTGGTTTTTGAAAGCAGAGATTTTCTCCATGTTCGCACCTGCATATACACCTGCCGAGCCGGTGAGCAGCATACCTGCAACGGCGGCGACTACAACCCATTTCTTTTTACTCATCGTCATCATTCTCCTGTCTGTTCTTAGGTTCGTCGGCATCTATGGGAGGCGAATCCACTCTGATCCTGGACTCGCTATTCTGGTCAAACCCTTGCATCCCTGCGCGTAATGGCTCAGGTGCTTTGTTATATTATCGGTTAAAAGAAGGCGGACAATTATATTCTATAAATGGATAATATTACTTTTGTTATTCTTTTTTCGACCATTGGGATGGATGTGATGTGAATGCTGGGTTAGATGCAAAAAAACGCCTGCTGGGGGTGGCAGGCGGTCATTATGTAGTTGGATTTGGATAGGGACGTAAGGATAGCAGTGATAGCTCTTGCTGCAGCCACTCCAGAAAGGAATAAGGGCCTGTCCTCCGGTTAAGCCTGGAGATCTTTTATTAATGGGTGGGAATGAAGATCTCCAGGCTTAAAGGTCGTCCAGATCCCTTATTTCCTTTCTTCCGTTCTGTGCGTAAAGTTTGGTTTACTGCTTCTCTCGTTAAAATCTAAGATCTAGCCACGGGTATGCTGCCAGTGTTTCGTCAGGCTTTTTTGAGTAAAATGGAGTGGATGATCTGCAGGGTGATGCAGCCCATATATAATAGCAGCATCAGTACCTGATTGGCTGTCAGGGGTAGGAATGCCAACAGGGTCAGCGTATACATGACTGCGATGTAGCCAAGCATGAAGTAAAAGGTCAAATAAATGGCTCTATGCCGGATGGCATCGAGGCGCTCATCGCCACGAATAAAAAATTGCTCATTGATAAAGGCCCAGATAAGTAAAATGAGTGCTAGCCCGATATTGGGGATATAGCTCAGCCAATCAATAGGTCTGCCGAGCTCCCGATTAACATGAATACTATCGATCATTACGTAAATCTGAAACAAAGCCACCAATATAAACAGAATTCTTATGACCAAGGGATGCTTCCGCTGCTGTGACACTTGCGTTTTGCTCATAAAGGTTCCTCCTCCAAAAAGAAAATATGCTCTACTGTCGTCCGGAATACCCGGGCCATATGCAGGGCAAGCGGCAGGGACGGATTGTATTTGCCGCGCTCGATCGCATTGATAGTCTGACGGGATACACCCAGCATGTTTCCCAGCTGTTCCTGCGAGTAACCGTTCAGTTCGCGCAGCAGTTTGACTTCATTTCTCAGATGATGCTCACTTCTCATGCTTACCCCTCCACACTTCCATTTTTATGGAAAACAGATCCGATGTCAAGTTTACTTTACACAGATCAACTGCTTAATGCTCTCTATATGAGTACTTTTCGGTATATCCAGCGATTATTATGTACAAAAAAAGCAGCTGATCCACTCGGGAACAACTGCTTTCTTCTATTAATAAGTGTAATAATCATATAGGCAATTATTATATCGATGCCATCTTTGGGTCAGATGTTCGTCTATCCGGCAGTTCTCTCCTGCTGTTACCTACGTATTTGTTCCTGCCAATGCAGCTGTTCGCACCTCAATCTTCCGGATCGGAGCGATAGCGCTCGGTCTGTTCACGGATATGACGATCATAGCTGTTCTGGTGCAGCCAGACATTATTGTTGATGCTTGCTACTTGTCCAAGACCGAACAATACGGCAACAATCAGGAAAATCATTCCGTACGCGTACATAAAGTAACCGAGATAAAAACAGGCTATAATCCCCAGCAGCAGGGCCAGAGACAGGATGATCAGCAGACGGATCATGACTTTTTTCATAGGTTTCTCCTTTATAATTAACTATGATTCGATAGGGAATCTCAGGACATGACAGCAGTTGACTTACTTATGACTTAATTTTAACAAATTTTCGTAAAATATAGCATGACTTTTTGCAAAGCAGGAGTATAATGAAATACGCTTGCCCGTATGTCCATATGGGCACAGCCCCGACAAAGTACTGCTTGAGATATGCTGAATAGGTGTATATAAAATTTAACATTTATCCTATTGCTGTATCTACGTATCCATCCGCTGTATATACTCTATGGCAGTCCACTCGGCAGGCAATGATTTGTGGTAACCAACTAAAATCCATTTAATTGATGAAACGAGGGTGTAAGATGTTTGGCAAGGTAAAGCGTGTATTAATCGGAAGACCGATGAAGTCAGCAGAATTGGAAGCCGAAAAGCTGGGTAAGCTTAAAGCGCTCGCGATCCTGTCTTCCGATGCGCTATCATCGGTGGCTTACGGTACAGAGCAGATTTTGCTCGTACTGATGGTCGCCGGATTTGCAGCATTATGGTATTCCGTCCCGATCTCCATTGCAGTATTGGGACTGCTCGTTATTCTGGTAATTTCGTATCGCCAGACGATTTTTGCCTATCCGACAGGCGGTGGAGCGTATATTGTCGCCAAGGATAATCTGGGGCAGGCGCCCAGTCTGATCGCCGGCGGCTCGCTGCTGGTCGACTATGTACTGACGGTAGCAGTTAGCTCGTCGGCGGGAACGGATGCGATTACGTCCGCATTTCCGATCCTGCATGATCACCGGGTAATGATTGCCCTGATCATGATCGTCTTCCTGACGCTGATGAATCTGCGCGGGGTGACCGAATCGGCCTCTGTGCTGGCGATTCCGATCTATCTGTTTGTTATTTCGATTTTCTTCCTGATCATCAGCGGGGTGATCAAGTACATGACCGGAGGCATCGAAGCGGCAGCGCCGGAGTTCGGTACAACGGTCTCCAATGTGAGTCTGTTCCTGCTGCTCAAGGCATTCAGCTCGGGCTGTTCGGCACTGACCGGGGTTGAGGCGGTATCCAATGCCATCCCGAACTTCCGCCAGCCGGCAGAACGCAATGCGGCAGCAACCCTGCTCATGATGGGTCTGATCCTCGGCAGTATGTTTATCGGAATTACCCTGCTCGCGTACTGGTACGGTATTCGTCCATCCGGTACCGAGACGGTCATCTCGCAGATTGCCCGGATGACCTTTGGCAGCGGGATCATTTATTTCATCATACAGGGTGTGACCGCACTGATCCTGTTCCTGGCCGCCAATACAGCCTACTCGGCTTTCCCGCTGCTGGCCTTTATGCTCGCCAAGGATAAATACATGCCGCATATGTTCATGGTACGCGGCGATCGTCTGGGCTTCTCCAACGGTATTATTTTCCTCAGTCTGGCTTCGGCTCTGCTCGTTATCGTGTTCCATGGAGAGACCGACAGTCTGATTCCGCTCTATGCGGTCGGTGTATTTATCCCGTTCACGCTGTCCCAGCTCGGTATGATGGTTCGCTGGATCAAGCACAAACCTGCCAACTGGGTACTGAAGTTTGTCATTAATACGATCGGTATGCTGACGACGCTGTCGATCACACTGATCTTTATTTTCACCAAGTTCGCCCAGGTGTGGATTATCTTCATCTTCCTGCCAATTGTGGTGTACGTGTTCTACAAAATCTACATTCACTACCAGAACACGGCCGAACAGCTCCGAATTGATATTACTACGGACAAGCCGCAGATCAAAGGCAATACGATCATCATTCCGGTCGCCGGCATTACCCGTGTCGTGATGAATACGATCAGTTATGCCAAGACGCTGTCGCCAAATGTGGTCGCTGTCTATGTCGGCTTTGACGATGAAGCGATTCGCAAAATGGAAGACAAATGGGAACAGTGGGACCCGGGTGTACGCCTGATCGTGCTCAAGTCCCGTTACCGCAGTATTCTGGGACCGCTGCGCCGGTTCATTGATACGGTGGAATGGAAGACTTCCGCTACCGATCATATTACGGTCCTGATTCCGCAGTTTGTCACCAAGCACTGGTGGGAGAGCATTCTGCATAACCAGACGAGTCTGCTGATGCGTGCTTATCTGATTAATTACAAGGATGTTGTCGTTGCCACTGTGCCTTATCATCTCAAAAGCTGATCCTTGATCGGCCGCAGTACGTTTCCATCTGGAGCCCCTCGATAATAGAGGGGCTTTTTTGCTGTGCTGAGGCGCTCATGATAGCGTTTAAATTCCTGTTTTACATTTCCAGTATTTTGTTGGATAATGCAATTGTACTGGGTATTATATCCATAAGAATCAACCTATCGCCTGGAGGGATATTAATGAATATGAAAAAGAGCACAGCGGTCATTGCTGCCGCCATGCTGGCTTCGACTCTGGCTTCATCCGCTCATGCTGCATCCGATCTGACGGTACCGGCAGCCGAACCTTCCACTATAGCGACTCCTTCTGTACCGACAGTTCCATCTGTACCCAAGACACCATCGACATCACAGAACAGTTCGTCCGGTGGTACAAGCTCGGGGACGCAGGGCAGTTCTACCAATCTGGCGACTTCGCTGGTGAACACGGCAGGATTCAGCTCCGCCAAGCAGTTCACGGGATACTTTGCCAATCTGAAGCGTGCTGTCGCCAACGGCAACCGCGAATCTGTCGCC
The DNA here is from genome assembly GCF_000971965.1 of Paenibacillus wulumuqiensis. Taxonomy (GTDB): domain Bacteria; phylum Bacillota; class Bacilli; order Paenibacillales; family Paenibacillaceae; genus Saccharibacillus; species Saccharibacillus wulumuqiensis. The sequence continues at coordinate 430,791 of NZ_KQ040792.1, read as the reverse complement.
AAACGGATCTCCTATCCGCTGGTCGTGAATGCGGCGAATGGAACGAAGCGATCCATCTTGAACCAGAAGCAGTTTCTGAATGAGTATACTTCCATTATGACGTACAATGTCCGCCGGGCACTATCTAATCAGAATGTAAACAACGTCATGGTAAGTTCCCGCGGGGTCATGATCGGCAACGGCCAGATCTGGATCGGCGCGATTGATAACAAACCGGGCATCTACGCGATCAATCTGTAATCATATCGCACTCAAAGCGTAGTCCTGTTGAATACAACGCTCTGGCATACCGCTGCATATGCAGCGCAAAGGCGGCCTATCGCCCTCGGAAGAGGAGAATAGGCCGCCTTTTTGTCATGCTGTGATGGTATGGAATCTATATGAATCATTCGGATAGACTGCCGTAGAACCGGGATTATTTCTGGACAGCAGGCTTCATGCTGCGTGAGCGGCCGGTTGTACGGATACGCCGGGATTGCCACAGCCCCTGCAGAGCTTCCAGATTGGTCAAAATGACGCCGATCAGTACCACCGCTGCCCCTCCAGCCATGATCCAGCTCAGTGGTTCGCTGTACAGCAGCCAGCCCAGCAGCAGGGCCAGCACCGGTGAGATATAGAGCCATGTTGAAGGAAACACCGGATTCGTGCGGGAAATTAGCCAGTAGAACAGCGTATGTCCAGCCATCGAGCCGATAACGATCAGATACGCCAGTGAACCGAGCGCTTCCGGAGACAGCACTGCGTCCAGGTGTACCTGTCCTCGCTCAGTGATCAGCGACAGCACGAGCAGCATCCATCCGCCATGGATCAGCTGTGCAGCATTCTGGGAGACCGGCGAGATATCATGCAGTGCTGTTGATACCTGCTTGGAATAGACGGCTCCGCCCGCATAACCGATCTGTCCGACCACGACGACGATACAGGCCATGATCCATAATCCGTGATAATCCCCTGCTCCCGACAGTCCGGGCAGCATGAGCAATCCCACGCCAGCCAGACCGATCGCAGCTCCGGCAAAAGCCAGCACAGGCACCTTTACCTTTAACACCAGTGCGCGGATCAGCAGCACCATCGCCGGACCGGTTGCGGAGAGCAGTGCACTCACTCCGGAGGTTACATATTGTTCCGCCCAGTACAGGCAGGCAAACATTACAAAAGTCATACTGGCACCCGTGATCAGCGTCTCCCGCCGCCACAGCACCGAGAAACTCGCCTTGCCGCGTGCACGCATAATGAGCATCAGCAGCAGACCTGCCAGCACGAAGCGCATCCCTCCACTCCAGAATGGCGGCAGCCCCGCATCTACACCTATCTTGATGGCCAGAAAGGTTGTGCCGAAAATAACACACATCATGGCATAGCCAAGCATAATCATCTGTCACTCCTCCTCTTTGTTCTGTTATTGTAAAAGAAACACAACAGAACAGATGGACATGGACAGAACAGATTTACACAAGCAGTCGTTCGCAAAAGGTATGATAAGTCCAGCAAGAAGTTCACGACCCATGATTCACCAATAGGAAAGGAGCCCGGCGAACCATGTCCCATTCCCCTTTGAAGCCCAATATTTCACTATCCGATCTGCACCCTTATGAGCCGATCGATAATTCCATAAATTTCCATAAAGAAAAGAACTCATTTCAGCAGATCAGCGATTATATGGAAGCACGCATTCGGCGCGGAGACTGGCAGGCTCACGAGAAGCTCCCTTCCGTACGCCAGCTGTCCCAGGAGAGCGGCATGCATAGACTGACGGTACTCAAAGCCTATCAGCAGCTCAAAGAGTCCGGCATCCTCTATTCACGTCACAAATCCGGCTATTATGTGAGCCCACCCGCAGCCGGCACACTGACCCATGACAGCGAACTGGAGCCATCCCTCTTTCAGGGAAATATGGGCGAGCTTCGTCATCTGCCGGCACGCTATCAGTTCTCTCATGCGCTCATCGATCCGAACCTGCTGCCCAATCATTATTTTGCCGAATATATGAAAAAGGTATTCGATCTGTATCCCAAGCTGCTCGGCACCTATGCCCATATCCAGGGAGATATGGAGCTGCGGGAGATGCTGGCCCGTTACTTTGGGCGGACGGCTTCCTTTCATATCGATCCCGAGGAACTGCTGATCACAAGCGGTGCCCAGCAGGGCATCTATATCGTCGCCGAGACCTGGATACGACCGGGCGATCATGTGCTGATCGAGTCTCCCACCTATGCCACCGCACTGGATGTATTCCGGCAAAAAGGGGCCCGGCTGCTGCCGGTTGGCATCCACAGTGGAGGCTATGATATGCAGGATATCGAGCAGAAAATGCAGCAGTACCGGCCGCGGATTTTCTATCTGAATCCGACTTTTCACAATCCGACCGGGCTCTGCATTCCGGCTGAGCAGCGTAAGCAGCTGGTCGATCTGGCCGTGGAGTATCAGTGCCTGCTGATCGAGGACGATACATGCAGCGATATTTATTTTGACCGCAAACCGCCTGCTCCGATCTTCGCTTATGATACGGAAGGATATACCATCCATATTCGCAGCTTCAGCAAATACATCTCGCCCGGTCTGCGCATCGCCTGTATCGCGGCTCGCAAACCGTGGATGTCCCGACTGCTGACAGCCAAGTCGCTGGCCGACGGCGGTACTCCGCTGCTGAACCAGAAGCTGTTCCTGCACTACTTTATGTCCGATCGGCTGCATCGTCATCTGGATAAGCTGCGCATCGCTCTGCGGATTCGCATGGAGATTATGCAGGAAGAGCTGGACCGGGCAGGCTGGCAATATGAGCAGCCGCAGGGCGGGCTCAGTCTGTGGGTGAGAGTGCCGGAGCATCTGTCTGTCCCGCATCTGCTGCGGGAATGTCTGGCCCGCCAAATCAGCTTTGTACCGGGCTCGCTGTTCGATGCGGCAGAGCAGTCCGGCCAGTATATCCGGCTCAGCTTTTCCTTTGCCAGCGAGACACAGATCCGCGATGGGATGCGCGAACTGCTGAGTATTTCCCGGGACATAAATGTGCAGCGAAGCTCCATAAAACGATGAATAAGTTTGTGTTATGGAATACCCATAGCCAGCTGGCCGTTCTCAATTGAAGCTTATTTATCGTCCTGCCGGTCTATCATTGGTGCTGATCAAGATGCATTTTCAGCACTAAATAGCATTAGCAGACAGCACAAAAAACCTGATATTTTGCATTTTTTGAAAAATCAGGCTTCATGTGCTCTCCAGGCGGTCTTCCGTGGACCGCCTTTTGCTGTGCAATTGTGCAGTTATATATGGTAATGAAGATAAATTATTGGAACTATTTATACATTACAATAGGGCATTATAACAGGTTTTATTGGGCTTTGGGTGCTTCACGATAAGGGTCATCCAGCTGCAGAGTTAGCGGCTGGAGACGCAGCATTCCTTTGTCATAACGATAGACAGCGTCGAGCTCACCAATGAACTCGCTCGTACCTGCCTGCAGCGAGTAGGCGGCATGGATCTGATTATCCTCTACCGTATACTGCTGAACATCTCCGCCATGAATATAATTCTGCTCATTCGCTGCCGGCGGCTGGGTAAATCGTTCCAGCGGAATGGTGGTCACCCGATCATTCACATGCAGCTGAATCGAAGAAGCCTCCAGCTCGGTCGTAAACTGGCGCTGTACCGAATTGCTGAGCGGCTCGACCGGTATCGATTCGCCGTTCTGGCGGAATACCTGAATCGCATTCAGATACGCACCGGTGCCATAGCCATACGTCAGGTTAACGATAATCTCCTGCTGTCCGTCTCCATCCAGATCCGCCTCACTGATCAGCGGCGCGTAGGAAGGGTTGCTTACCTGCGTTCCTGGCAGAGTACACTGGAACATTGGCGTATGCAGGGACAGGTTATGATAATTGCCGTCTTTGCCAAGAGCACCTTCAATCGTAATGCCGAGCTGGTCATCGGTCATGATGGTCTCCAGCAGTCCTTCCGGTTCTCCGGGATCGACAGGTGCCACTTCCTGGCCTTCCGCATGGATAGTACTTACGAGTACTGGCGAACTGGTGGCGGCGGTCTGACAGGAATGCAGACGGGCTGCAGATACTGTCTCAATACAAATGGCGCTCAAAATGACAGTCAGAAATACCCATTTTTTAATATTCTTTTTTATATTCAAAGGAGTGCCTCCCGGTATAATATGCTTTAGGTTGATATTCAGATGATACATGTCAGTGTTACAGGCTCCGCTTCGGAAAAATCAGATACAGCGGAGCCGGTATCTGACTGGATTATTCGTGTTCTCTCTTTATGCTACGCGTTGAAGCACAGAATTACCAGCGAAAATTGAATTTTTCCGAACATCATATTCAAATCATTGGAAATAGCAAGAAGCAGTACATAAATATTACCTGTACAAGAGGACAAATAAACATCATTAAGCCTCCTAAACGAAAAATAGATGCTGTTCATAGCACAGTAAAAATCAGCTGTCATTTATCTGTCATGGAACAGAGCAGGATATACGCTCTATAGAAAACAACCAGCTGTTAATATGTAATGATAACCATATAAACAACAAAAAGCCTGTTCGATCTGCATTCTCTTCCTTTGCAGACCAGACAGGCTTGGGGATGATACGGATGCTTCACTTCCAAATTAGCGGCGGCTGCGCATCATACGAACCATCAGCACAACGAGCAAAACCAGAAAGACCAGTGCCACCAAGATAATGGAACCGGTGATGAACAGGCTGGACCAAACAATATGCATTTCTTTCCCTCTTTTCCAAACTGCTGTTATGTAAAAAAACCATCTTCATTTATTTACCATGCTAACTTTTTATGAAACAATTGGTCTGCTGCTCGCTCTTCCGCTCTATGGAAAAATTTACTTTTACGGGATGGTCATTTACGATATGATAATTGCTAAAAAGCAGTACATAAGGGGGAAGCGATTATGGTAGATCAGGCGATTACAGAGAATGTAATCCGTGCACGTACCAAGCTGCGCAGAGACACGTTGGTATCGGTACTGGATGAATTTGATGCGAATATTATGAATCTGAGTCCACACAAACGGGCCGAGAAATACAGCAAGATGAGCCAGACGGCCTTTTCCTTTTTCCGGGGAAGTGCGTATCTGTTCTATTTTGATGCGACAAGGCATTATTTCCCGTATCATACACCGGCAGAGCGGCCGACATGGATTCAGGGGGACCTGCATTTTGAGAACTTTGGCGCGTTCCGTAATGAATCCGGTGATATCGTCTACGATGTGAATGACTTTGATGAAGGGTACGTCGGCTCGTATCTGTACGATATCCTGCGCATGTCCGTCAGTATCGCCCTCGTCTGCCGTCAGCTCGGTTATGATACCCAGCAGCAGTTGAACATGCTGGAACATTATATTTTGTCTTACTACAAGCAGATCCGCTGCTATGCCGAAGGCAAGGAGAATCCCGCCAAGTTCATCATGGATGAAGGCAATGCCAAAGGCCCGGTCCGCAAACTGCTGCGCAAGCTGGAGAAGCGCCGTCAGGGACATTTCCTCGAAAAGGTAACGGCCGTGATGCAGAGCGACCGTGTCTTTCTGGAAAATAGTGAGCTGGTCATTCCTTCTGCCCGCGAGCAGGAGCTGCTCGAACAATCATGGGAATCGTATCAGCAGACACTGCTCTGCTGTGAAGACGATGTGAATCACTACAAGATCAAGGATATCGCCATCAAGCACGGCTCCGGTACCGCCTCGATCGGACTGGATCGCTATTATGTGCTGATCGAAGGCGGCGCGACCCAGGAAGGCGAAGATGATCTGATCCTGGAGGTCAAGGAAGTCCGTGCGCCGGTACCGGCGTATTTCCTGCCGTATACGGAATCGTTCTGGAACACTTTTGGTCACCAGGGCAAGCGTGTCACTACGACCCAGCAGGCGATGCACCACAAGGCCGATCCGTATCTCGGCTACCTGACCCTGGATGAGCGGGACTTCTACGTGCGTGAGCGTTCTCCGTACAAAAAGCGGCTGAAGCTGGAAAATATCCAGAGTACCGACGATATGCAAAAAATCCTGTCCACGATGGCCAAACTGACCGCCAAAATGCACTCCCGTGCCGATCAGGACGTCAGCGAAGGCATTCTTCCCTACCACAGCGAACGTGAAATCAACAAAGCGATGGGCAGCAAACCGGAACCATTTGTCCATCATATCTCCCGCTGGGCGTATGCGTATACGGACCAGGTGGAGCGGGATTACCAGCTGTTCTGCGAGTGGGCAGCTTCCTTTTCTATCCAGGCAGACGATCCGGCCGCCAATGAAGTCGAAGCAGACCGTTAAGCGCCAGCTGCTCTGATCGACCCATTCGGATGATATAATATGCGCTTGTACCCTCATTTTGTACATCCATTCCGTACATCATCAGTACGCAGCATACCAACCATTACAGATAACTTTTGTTCCATAATAAAGAGACCGTACTTCCTGTTGGAAATACGGTCTCTTCTCTATTTCACTTCATTATTTACTTCATTCTTCCGGTTATCTCATTCACCCGTCTTTATTTTACCGAGCCGCGTGTTACCCCGCTAATGATCCACTTCTGTGCAAACAGATAAATGATGATCATCGGCAGCATCGCCAGCAGATACGAGGCGAAGGCCAGATTATAATCCGTATTGAACTGTCCCTGGAAAATATACTGCACCAGCGGCAGCGTGTACATATCCTGGTCACTGATAATAATGAGCGGCAGCAGAAAGTCGTTGTACGTGGACAGGCAGACGAGAATACCGACTGTCGCATTGATCGGAGCCATCAGCGGGAAAATGATCCGCCAGAATGTCCCCCAAGTAGTCGCTCCATCCACGGTTGCTGCTTCTTCCAGCGCTACCGGAATCGAGCGAATATAGCCGACATACACAAATACGTTAAACGCCAGCGCATATACCGTATGCAGAATCGTCAGACCGACCAGATTGGTCATATGCAGCGATGCGGTCAGCTTGACGATCGGCAGCATGATGATCGGGAACGGAATGAACATCGCGCTGACAAAGTAGAAATACAGTCCTTTGAAAAACTTGCTGCGCTCCATATTGCGTCCGATTGCATAGGCGACCATCGAGTTGGTCAGCAGCGTCAGCACGACCGTCGCTGTCGTTACCAGTGCACTGTTGCGGAATGCCTGGAAAAAGTTCGTGACCTCAATCGCATTGGCAAAGTTATCAAACCGCCACTGTTTCGGCAGGCCGAACAGCGACTGGGCCATCTGCTGCGGGTCTTTGAGTGCAATCGTGAGTGCCATGTAAAGCGGGAACAGAATGATCAGCGTCCCGATGGCAACCAGTATATTAATCGGCCAGTTGATGCGTGCATTTTCCTTCATTACATGTCCATCTCCCTTCTTTGCAGGAAGCGAATCTGCAGAATCGAGATCACGGCGATAACGATAAAGTAGATAACCGAGTTCGCCGACTGATACGCGAACTCTCCACCTTCAAATCCGCCGGTATAGATCAGGAAAGAGATCGACTGGGTCGCCCGTCCGGGTCCGCCATTCGTCAGAGCGACGATCTGGTCGAACACCATCAGTGCATTTTTCATCGCCAGTACCATATTGATCGTGAAGAACGGAGCGATCAGCGGGAACGTAATGCTCCAGAATTCACGCCATTTACCGGCCCCATCCAGACTGGATGCTTCGTACATATCCTTGGAGATCGTCTGCAGACCGGCCAGATACAGAATCGTATTCAGCGCGATACTCTGCCAGACCGCTACGATCACGACGCCGATCCAGGCCAGATTTTCATTACCGAGTATGTTCGTGGACAATGCGTTGATGCCTAGAGACTGTCCCCATACGGTAAATACGTTGGAGAACAGATAGTTGAATATGTAACCCACGATCAGTACGCTCAGAATATTCGGCAGGAAATAAATACCTCGGAAAAAGTTCCGGAATTTGATGCTCGCATTCAGCCCCAGTGCGATCAGGAGGCTGAATACGTTAACGAGAATGGTGACCACAACCGCGAACTTGATCGTAAACCAGTACGCATCACCGACCACATTATCCGTGAACAGGTTGATATAGTTGCGCAAGCCGATAAAATCATACGTTTTACCGAATCCGTTGTAGTTCGTAAATGAATAATAGACCCCCTGAATCGCCGGCAGCGTCAGGAATAGAAAGAATAGCAATACGGCCGGAATCGTCATCCAGTAATAGGTGGACATCCGTTTGGACATGTGTCTTCCTCTCCCTTCTTGGCTTCCCATCATTACATTGCATCATATGGCAGCAGATCAGCTCGCCCTGCGCGCAGCTACCTTGTCCCATTCCTTGTCCAGCGTACCGAGGAATGCATCGATATCCTTGTTCTGCAGGAACGCCTGCACATTCGGGTTCAGCTGTACGGCACTCGGGATATAGTGATCGACAAAGTCGACAATTTTACCCTGTTCAAAATACGGCAGCAGTCCGGTTACGCTCTCATCCTTTTGCTGTACACCGTCTACCGCAGAGAACAGATTCTGTTCATTAATATATTGCTGGCTGTTCTCCGGCTGCAGCAGGAACGCGATAAACTGCTTGGCTTCTTCGGGATGCTCGGTCTGATTGGAGATAGCGAGCAATGTATCCACACCGGCGGTCAGCTTATTCTGTGCTTCATCGTTGCTGGCAGGCAGCGGGAAAAATCCCAGATCGATATCCGGATTGACTTTGCGGATCTCGGAGATCGCCCAGCTTCCCTGGATATACATGGCCGCTTCCCCGTTACCAAAAGCACGGTTACCATCGGCATAACTTTTACCAAAATTGTCGCTGTGTCCGTAATTGAGCAGCTCCAGCTGCTTTTTGGCCACTTCCTGATAGGCCGATAGGAAAGTCGTCTTGTTCTCGCGGCGTTCCTTGTAGAAATCAATACCGACCAGGGTACCGCCCATATCGTTGAACGGCAGGTTGGTCTGCCAGTCATCCTTGTAGGTAAAATAAAACGGAATGACATCGGCTTCCTTGGCTTTTTTGGCTGTCGCGATCAGTTCATCCCATGTCTTGGGTACGGACAGGCCGAGCTTCTGGAAGATTTCCTTGTTGTAGATGACGCCGCTGGCATTAAGGGCAAACGGAACACCTGTCACTTCCTGCATGCCGGTCACATCGGTCAGCATCTGTACATATTTGGGATCAATATTCTGGAGTAGAGGGTCGTTGGTGAGGTTAAGGAAAATTTCGCTTTGGGCCAGAAGAGAGTATGTATCGGTCGCGCCCAGTCCGATAATGTCGGGAATATCATCTTTGACGACACGTGTCTTAAGTACGGTCTCGGCATCCGGCGGATTCACCTGGGAGACATGGATATTCGGATGCTCTTCGTTAAACTTGGCTACCAGCTTGTCAAAAGTACCTTTGGCTTCGGGCTTGTTCTGGAAAAACTCCAGTTCCACTACGCCGCTGGCATTGTTGCCGCCGCCACTGCAGGCTGCAAGGGTCAGAATGATCAATAAGCCTGCAAGACATGCACTTCCCCATTTTCTCATGCTAACATCCCCTTCAAGATAGATACCTACTGTCTGATCGCCATCGTCCGCAGGACCGGAACACACAGCTTATCAGTGCTTTGCATAATATACAGTTCTGTCGGATAATAGAATAGCTCTATCATAAAGCGCTTACAATATGCTTAAAGTTGGAAAAACCAATTTGCTTATTGCAAGAGCTGACAGTTTTGCATATTTCAAGCAAAGCCATTTATCATAATTAAGGATACCCTTTCCATCCAAAAAGTAAACGTTTTCTTTTATAGACTCTAAACAAAGTATAATAATAACGAAGTGAGTTGCTAACTAATACTCATTGGTGAAACCTATCAAAAAGGCATTTTCTGGAATTCAGAAGAATAGAATGCGATTATACAGATATGTCCTTATAAAATATTCACAAATATATTAACTATGTAACAGGCAACCTATTTTCCTTTTCCCTGGTGGGCGATTTATCCTTTCCAATTCATTATGTATACTGTGATATACTCAGGGAAACATATTATGCATTTTTTTACATTTTATTATGTATCTACAAACGCAAAGGAGGATAATCATGCAACCGATCCATCAACTCGTATACGCAGGTATCGGAGCAGGCGTGCTGGTCTATCTGATCGGACTGCTGCTCACGAGAATTGCTCCACAGCCGCGCTTTTTCCGCTTTTGTCCGGGACTGCTCGCGCTGGTTGCCAGCATGATTCTGTTATGGATGATCGTTCCTGCCGGCAATGATGAGAGCTGGACAGGTATGCTTGCCTTTTGCCTGGCGCTGATCAGCACATCGCTGATCGGACTGGTGGTGCTGCTGTTCCAGCTGTTCTATCGTCTATCCAAAGGTTATGCCCGCCCGTAAGCAGTGGCATGAATGATCAGCGTGGTACGGCATAAGCCGACTAGGCAGTATGGATAATCTGAAATGAATGGAGGTGTCACTATTGATACAGCTTGTCTATATGGGAGCAGGTCTGGCATTGGTGCTGTTGATTATCAGCATTATACTGATTCGCCGTCGGCCCTCTTCTGCAGGTGCCCGTTATATCCCCGGCCTGATTGGCGTGCTGATCGGCGCTTTGCTGATGCTGTTCAGCCTGTTCCAATACGGCTGGGATGCACTTGGCTACCTGGTTCTGTCACTCATTATTATTATTTCTTCATTGATTGTATTGTTTATTATGCTGGTGATCGGCAGACGGATCGCCGGTCAGCGCCGTCATTAACGTGCAGCAGATGGTAAATGTACGATTGTACATTATTCCACCCCTTTTGGTCAGGATATGCCATATTATTATATCTTTTTTCAAATGCTCTATATGCTGGAGCATACATATTAATAAGATAACAACAAAAAAAGAGCCCCTGAGAGGGCTCTTTTCTATTACCAATCTATTCGTCTACCCAGTTCATTGCTGCCATTCCCCCGTCTGCCTTAATCATTACATCGCAGACTGCGGAAAAGATTCATCGTTGTAAAAAGTAATCCGGTTTTTGCCGGCACGCTTGGACTGGTACAGCGCCTGATCGGCCATGCGCACAATCTCGATCGGATTGTCGCTGTCGATCGTGTAGATCGCACCGCCGATACTGCAGCCGATATTAATTTTCTGGTATTCCAGCACAAAGGGCTTGTTCAGCAGGCTGATGATCTGCTCTCCATACGCCCGGGCTTCATCGTATGGATGTTCCGAGGAGGCGTGCAGTACCACGAGGAATTCATCTCCACCCAGACGAACAGTAATATCATTTTCACGAGAAAGGCTGCTGAGACGCTGGGCGACTTTTTGCAGAAGTACATCTCCAGCCTGGTGACCCAGACTATCGTTAACTTTTTTGAATCCGTCCAGATCGATATACAGGAAGCAGAGCTGCTGTTCCTCGTTGCCCTCATGCACCGCCAACGTATGCTCCAGATACGTCTCCAGCGCATTACGGTTCGGTAGTCCGGTCAGATGATCATAATGAGCGATCGCCTGCATATTATCCAGCTCGACATCCTTTTGCACAAGCGAACTCACCATCGTCCGCAGCGAGCGGGACAGGATCTCGATCTCATGGAAGCTGCGGCGGACCGGAATGTCCACCATCTCCCGTTTGCTCAGACGATCTGCCCGTCCGGTCAGTTCACGAATCGGCAGCGAAATTTTGTTCGCCAGGAACCAGCCAATCAGAGCAAATACAGCGGCAGCTATCACGCCTGCAATAATTGTAAATGTATTGATATCCGCGACGGCTGCCAGCGCTGTTGATTCCGGCTGACGCACCAGCACAGTCCAGCCAAGTCCCGGATAATCCATATAACCATCGCCATACGCATAGCCGGTCAGATAGTTATTGCCATCCGGCCACTGCTCCAGCTGCCAGCCGGATTTTCCGGACTGGGCTTTTTGCACACTGCTGAGCGACAGCTTCTGGCCGACCAGACCATCGGGTCCTAGCAGTACCACCTGATCTTTCTGGCTGACGATCAGCACCTCAATATCCTTGTCCGATTGGCGGAAAGATTCCATGACCGACTGCTTGACTTCACGCGCCCAATCCCAGCTCATATGAGCAGCGAGAACGCCGATCTTCTGGCCTTGATTATTCATAACCGGAAGACTGATATCCACGAACTGCAGCGGTTCACCGCTCGGATTGGGCAGCAGCTTGGCCAGCAGTACTGCATCATGTACGTCTCCGATAAATTTCTTCTTGATCCCTTCCTTGTAGACCGGACGCTCGGACAGATCCGCACCGAGCAGAATATTATCCGTGGAAGCGAGTACCTTGCCGTGAATATCGGTATAACCGATCCAGGAAAAGGATGGAAAGCTCGATTGCAGTTGATCCAGCATCTCATGCACTTCGTTCGTGTTGTTCGAATCGCGGAGTACCGGAAGTCTGGCCAGTAAGTCCATTTCCCCTGATCGCGACCACATGAAGTTGTCCAGCTTGTCTGCCGTATTATGCGCAGTACTGAATAAAGAATCCCCTATTTCTTCTTTTATACTGTTGACGGCATAACGGTTCATCACCCAACCGAGCGTACCAGACAGCACTAACGATAATACGATAAATACGACAACCAGTATGGTCCTCAGTTTGAAACTCATTGACGGCTCCCCCAGACAATTCGACTTGATGTTTAAGTTATCGGTTATATGATCACTCAGCTAAACGTATCCAAAGTCCTATTTTATCGAATTATGAATTAATTTGTCGAATTTTAGGATATTTTCTTGTATTAACTAATTAATATTACGTCAATTAGTTACTTACGGATCACATTTAATTGCTACTCAGACACTTTTATAGAGGAAATCTGCATCCGATAATCATTTCACCCCAAAACAGGTCGAATCGTCCAGCCAAACACGGTCAAATCACTCTCAAGCATGGAAATAAAAATACTATCCTACGGGCTCAACGAATCGCTGTCAGCACGTCGATCAGCATCTGCTTGAATGTATCGCGGTCGATCGATTCGCAAACACGCACATTCGGCTGCTGCCCGAGACGTCCGTTGATATCCACCACACTGTATCCGCGTGTCCATTCGCCCTTCGTCTCCACATCGACAAAGTACTCATGCGCTTCCGTCATGACCGCTTCATTCGCAGCCACCGCCATCAGCAGCGTATCCGGGTGGGTCGTGCCATTCAGCCGGTGCACTTCTTTGTTGAACTTCATGACGACCTTGTTCACATCGGCAAAAAATTGCGTACCCGCTGTGCCAAGCGCCTGAATCTCCGCATGATCGTTATCATCCATCAGGGAATAGCGCGTACACATCTCCCAGCCAACCATCGTCGTCGGAATGCCGGAGCGCAGCACGATATGAGCCGCTTCCGGGTCTACATAGAAGTTGTATTCCGCAGCAGGCGTAATATTGCCAAGCGCATTATTCGTACCGCCCATTACATACAGATGCGGAATCTTTGGTACGATGGTCGGGTCCTTTTGGATCGCCATCGCGATATTGGTCAGCGGCGCGATCGCCAGCAGATGAATCTCGCCCGGATAACGATGCACCGTCTCAATCAGAAAATCCACCGCATGGCCGTCTGCCGGACGCTGCAGTGCTTTGGGGAAATTAGCCCCGCCCATACCGTCGCTGCCGTGCACATCCTCGACCGTCCGGTGGGACTCCGCATTCCATGTCATCATCAGCGGACGCTCGCAGCCTTTGTAGACAGGGATGCTGCCGTTTGCTCCACCTTTGCCGGCTACCTGAATCGTATAAAGCGCATTCTCCACCTGCTGGTCAAACTGTACATTGCCACCGGTCATCATAATGCCCTGCACATCAAAATGATGCAAGGCTGTCAAAATGGCGATCGTATCGTCGCCTGCCGTATCCGTATCAATAATCGCTTTGCGTAGAGTTGTCATCAAATCGTCTCCTGTCATTGAACATTTGGAATTTGGAATATAGCATATGGATTGCTTGATCAGGCATATTGCTGGTTATGGACTACCCAGCCAGACACGGACAGCATCGCGGGCTGAGCCGCATCCCCATTTCGTGCTGCTTGCTAAAAGGGCAATGCTCTCCCTGTCCGCAGAGCAACCGCCCAGTCGGGACGCTGTCTCTGCTCGGCCTGCCGGGCAGCGGATTCCCAGTCATAGGGAACGAGGTGATGGGTGATTTTCCATTGTCCCTGATCCTTTTCCAGCGTAGCATACCGGGCATACGGAGTATGGGATTCCATCACATGGGGATACGGCAGATCATCTTCGTAAGCAGGCAGTCCGACACTGCCGGGATTCAGAATGAGGCGCCCGTCCTGCAGATAGCGGGTACGCGGCACATGGGTGTGGGCGCACACAATCATGTGCTGCTCGATGCCCTGCACCATCTCCATCAGCTGTTCGTCCGAACGCATATGTACACCTGCATCCGTAATCTGTTCCAGCAAAGGCACATCGTCTGCCTGCGGTGTACCATGACAGGCATAGATCTCTTCACCTATCACCATATGTTCCGGCAGACTCATCAGCCACTCCATATGAGCAGGCTGCAGATCCTCCAGCACGTCGTCAAAGGTGGAATGCGGCGATGGCTGCCGGGGTTCCAGCATGACCCGGTCCTGATTGCCGCGAATGGACACAATGCCGCGCTCAATCAGACGCTGCGCTGTCTGTGCAGGTTCCATCGGGCCATATACACTGTCTCCCAGATTATAGATGTGCCGAATCCCTTGTCTATCGATATCACGCAGTACCGCATCCAGTGCCAGAATATTGCTGTGTACATCGGCAATGACGGCAATTCGCTGCTGCTCTGTCATCCTTTTCCCCCTTGTGATCATGGATACATGCTTATTTCAGCCACTCCGAGTAAAAATTGCGATATCCTTCTTTCATGATGCTGCCCGAGAACGTCTCAAAGGCATAATCCCGGTTGTCCTGGGAATAGCGGCGCGGCGACGCCACCGCCATATTGACCAGTTCGAACCAGTTGCGCTCATTCCCGGCAAAGGAATGCGCCGAGCTGATATGGTCATAGCACGGATGCTCGGGCTTCACGACAATTTTGCCCATTGCCAGCGCTTCGGTCAGCGGCATCGCAAACGTATCGAACCGCGAGCTGCTCCAGTACACTTTGGCTGAATTCATCAACTGGAATACCTCATCCTGGGACAGAGCAAACTGCAGCTTGACGTTGGCGGGAATATCATATTTCTTCATGCTCTCCCGGTAGCGCTCGCCCCCGAATACCATGAACACTTCCTTATCCGGGTTACGGCGTGCATATTCAATCGGCAGGTCCGGGCGGCGATTCTCTTCATCCCGTCCGATCCACAGCACCCGGTTGTCCACCACTGCATCCGGGTTAAAGTGCTTCCGGGCCAGCTCCTCACTGAATCCAATCGGGATCACATCCACATCGGTAATGCCGAACTGGGCAGCCATCTGTCTTTTGAGAAACGGCGTCTGTACGACCGCTTTGTCCACCATCGTGTAGAATGGCTTCATCATCTCGTAGCCGGTCAGCGCCGGATCGGGGAAGCTGTGCGGGAACAGCACACTGTTCGGCAGGAACATTTTGAGGAAAGTAAAGCCGGATACCGTGTAGATCACATGGTCGATGTTGTGGCTGTGAATCTGGTCGAGCACGATATCGTAATTGATCAGGTCGCCTTTCTCGTGTTCATAGCCAGGCAGCCAGTCATATCCGCTGACATGGCGCTCCGGGGATATAAAGACGATCTCCACCCCCAGCTCCGCGCTGAGCGCCTTGAGCCGCTCTGCAAATACGCGGGGTCCCTGATTCTCGGTGAATTGAATTTTACGCATGATGAGTCCGATTTTGGTCATGGCTATTGCTCCTTTTTCCTATGGAAACGAGCCGGCTTATCGCTGCTCCGGCTGTCTATAATGGTCAGGGAGATGATTGGGTCACCCTGGATAAACGAAAATAAATCTTTATCCATTGTAGACCTTTTTGCAGAGATTGTCCTGACATGAACCGACAGAAAGAGACAATCTGGATGCATAGATACAGTCCCGTCTACATGCGCACAGACTGCCTGATGCCTGCTTCGACCCTATTCCATCGGGATCAGCTTGCGCTGGAATACCGTTTCTGACTGTGCCCGGTAACCGGCCGATTCGTATGTGCGCCAGGCCGGTTCATTGTAAGAACCGGTAAGAATGGTAACTGTCTTCACCCCAGCAGCACGAAGCTCCTCCTCCACTCGTCTGACCAGTCGACCCGCCACTCCCTGCTGGCGTGCGGCTTCACGTACATACAGCTCGGTGATCTCCGCATTCGGCCGCTCGTAGCAGAAAGAATGAAATACCTGCGCACAGGCAAAACCGACCGCCTCATTCTGATCCAGCGCCACTAGAATGATCTCCCTGCGGTTCTCCAGGTAATGGCGCAGCGGCTCCTCTTCCATAGTGACGCCATTAAATTCCAGATTCATCTCGGCCAGTGCCTTCGCATGATCCGCTGCAGCATGTACAATCTGCCAATCATTTATCATCTTATCGCCCTCCGGGTATTGCAGGATGTATGTATTTTAGACTTATCATAATATAGTGCTGGATCGCTATCCAGTGCAGCTGGTCTATGCGAAGGATGATCGCCTTTACTGCGGTCTGCCGGAATATACAGACTGATCTCCACTGACACAAAAGAACGCCAAAATGCACACTAAAAAGGAGCGGATGTACTTATGCACCATCCGCTCCTTTTTATATAACCGATATTGTTCCGTCATCAGGTCATTAAGCCACCAGATCAGAGCTGACGACCGGACAGTCCTTCATCCAGCAGTTTGTAATACAGGTTCGTCGCATCCAGCGAGCCTGTCTCCGAGCGGGCGAAAAAGGGAATCTGTCCACCCTGAATATAACCGAGCGATTGATACAGCAGATTGGACGGATCGCCATCACGTGTATCCAGTACGAGCAGCGAGCGATTCGCAAGGCGCGCTTCATGCTCCGCTTCCAGCATCAGCTGACGGGCGATGCCATGGCGGCGGTAATCCGGGTGCACCATCAGCTTGGCAATCTCGGCGCGGTGGCTTCCGTTGGGCTTGGTACACAGATGCACCTGCACCGTTCCGGCTATCCGTTCACCGGAGCGGGCTGCCCGCAGAATCACCTCCGGGCTGTTCACGCTCTGCCAGTAGGCTCTGGCTTCTTCCCTGCCAAGCGGCGGCAGGAATCCGATGGATGCGCCAGCATCCACCACAGCTACCAGCAAGTCCGCAAAATGATCCAGTTCTCCCTCCAGTGTATCCAGCTTTTCCATATTTACCTGATCCAGCATAACGATCTCCTCCTGCACTATGGCTGCAATTCTTTTAAGATCAGTATAGCTGTACCCCATTTCACGAAAAAGGGTAAATCGGACAGCGTATGTTTCCACTTTTCGCTCTCTTTTCGCGGCTCTTCCCTGTCCTTCTTCTGTCTTTCTTCCGATGTCATTCATGATCCCGTCTATTCGGCAAATACTGTACGATACATCCCGCTTATTAATTGCCGCAAAACCACAGCTGCTGGAAGTTCGTCCAGCCCCGTTCATTGATCCTGACGCCGCGCAGGGAAGGGTGATGCAGCAGGATGGCCGAGCGCTCCACCAGCGGGACAATACTGCAGTCACCCAGCAGGATCGTCTCGATCTGCTGCAGCCATGCTGCCATCTGCCGGATCTCCTGCTCTCTGGATGATTCGCTGATCGTACCGGCATCTGTACGGGAAGTGCGGGAACATAGCCACTTCCTGCTGATCACGTCGATCCGCTCTACGGCATTGTCCGAAAGTCGGCTGCGGAGCAGGCTCTGGACGGAATGTACATATTCCAGCTGACGCAGCATGCCGCCGCTCAGCACCGCTTCGAACAGGATCAGATCGGCCTGCTCCCGGATATGCGGCTGACTCAGCTCGGCCCACGGCACAATATGTACTTCGATCCGAATCCCCAGTTTCCCGTACGACGCCTGCAGCCAGCAGGCATCCCGTTCATGCCGCTGAAAGGTATACAAATGCAGCAGCTCACCCTCATAACCAGAATATCGAAGAGACTGAAGCGCCTGCTGAGGATCATACAGACCATCTGCATCCATGTTCGCTTCTCCCTGCCTATCCTCGTATGTATGCAGATTATGCTGTCTGCTCGTTAGATGCAGACCCGAGGCGGCAGCAACCCGTGTATCGCCCAGTTCATGGATCATGCGGGTGCGATCAATTCCATGCACCAGTGCCTGCCGCAGCCAGCGGTCCTGCAGTATGCCCGGCTTGCGCCTGTTTACGGACAGCAGGGATACACCGGTAACATTTTGCTGGCGCAGCAGGTCTGAAGGTGGCTGAATACTTACTTCTCCGGTGATGACCGTCAGTGTTCCCGGGGCCGGACCCATCGCGTATTCCGCTTCCTGCTCCGGGACGATCATAATCTCGATCCGGTCGATCAAGGCGCTCCGGCCATAATAGCCGGAGAATCGTTCCAGCACGCATCTCCCCGGCTGGCGGCTGGTGATCCGGTAAGCCCCCGAACCGACAGGAAGCTCTGCTACCGGATGGCCGCCTGTCGGCACAATCGAGGCGCCGGTATGGCTCATATAGAGATCAAAATACATATTTGGACGATGCAGCACTATCTGCACGGCATAACGGTTCACCACGCGCACTTCATCGACCTGTTCCACCAGCCAGCTGTGTGCATGGGCATCGGTACGCAGGCGCTCCAGACTGACAGCTACATCCTCCGCCGTCAGTTCCTGTCCGCTGTGAAAGCTTGTATTTTTGAGCAGGTAAAAGGTCCATACGGTCCCTTCCCCGCTGCATTCCCAGTGATGCGCCAGCCCTGCGGTTACACGTTCTGCAGCGGTATCGTAGCCGGTCAATCGGCTGTACAGCTGCTCTATCATTTCCGTATCAAAGGCAAATACCGCATCCGCCGGGTCCAGACAGACAATCGGCCGGTAAATGGGCAGGCGCAGCGTCTCCACCATCTGCTCCGAATCGCTGCGTTCTGCCGAATATCCAAAATACGACGTCAGCCACGGCAAAAAGGCTTCCCGTACAGCAGCGACTGACTCATATTCATGCACCCAGTCAAAGGCAGCCTGCACATCACCTGCGGTCACCCGCGCCCTGGCTTCCTCCAGCATCACATCGGCTGCAGGACGGAGGAAACTCAGCACAGACCGGTTGCCCCGGCCTCGGCCCGGCTGGAAAGCAATCCATCCTGCCTCGGTCATTCGCGACAGGATCAGCCGGGCATTGCGCGGTGTACAGAACAGCGCTCCGGCCAATTGCTCCATCGTAACGCTGAACATCTGCTCGTCCCCGTGCGCTGTAAATGACCGACGCAGCCTCATATAATCCTCTGCCATACGCACTGCATCCTCCCCCTCTCCTGTTGATCAATACCGTGGATACCGTTACCTCGTAACTGCTATTCGTACCACGCCTCCATGCACTGCAGTACATGTTCCATCGTCTCCCGGCGCTGGGCCAGCAGCTGCGGATGCGGCCAGATTGCCTGGGGTTGATGCAGATCCCGCTCGATCAGCATCAACATCCACAGCGAGTACACAATGGCGTACAGGTAATAGTCCCGGATGAAGCTGGAACGATCCCATTCCATTGCAGCTGTATGTTCCTGCCCTGGATGCTGCCATCTATTCGACCAGTATCGGTGCAGCAGTTGCTCCCGCAGTGTGCGGTTCATTCTTCGCGGGAACAATGGATGCGACAGATCGAGCAGATGATACAGCTCCCAGTAAGGCGAAGCGCTGTGCGCATGTTCCCAGTCCAGAATAATCAGCCGGCCGGCCGGATTAAGACCATAATTGCCTGCATGCAGATCGCCATGAGCAAGCACTGTCGATTCGGAAATAGTGAAATGACGTATTTGTTCCTGCAATAGGTTCAGCTGATGTTCATCCGGTGTACGATGCTCTGCCATCCCGTTATCCCTGTTGGTACATCGTACATTGCATTCGCTCTGAACCGAGATGAGCAGTTGCACCACCTGTGCCCACTCCCGCAGCACTTCATCTCGGACGACAGACAGCGGCGGCTTTTGTCCCTGATCGGGCAGTTCCCGGATCTTCCCTGTCGGGATGCTATGCCACTGTGCCATCAGGTCCACGACGTCCAGCAGTACCTGATCCGTATGGCGATGATTCAGCTCACCAATATCCTCCAGGATGAGCCAGCAGCTGGGCTGCGAGACTGTACTGACCAGCTGCAGTCCGGATAGCTGCTCTCCTTCTTTTGGCCCGGCGTCCACTGCTGCACCTGCCGAATATGCAATCAGCTGCGGGTACACTTCCGGCAGCAAAGGCATGATCCGCTCATAGACGCCGACTTCCCGCATCACATCATCTGCTGTGGCGAACGGCTTGTAGATGTAGTGCTGCCCGTCTTCCTTCAGCCTGAAGCGCTGTACCGACAATCCATGCAGACCGGTATACAGCACCTCGATATCACTCGTCCACTGCCTGTGCAGCTGCCCCTGCCGGGTAAAAATCAATTCCCATTTCATGATATATCACCTGACTTCCACTTAATCCCCGTTTGTTATAGATCCCACTATATCATGCGTGATCAGCAGCGGCGAGCCATCCTACCGGAGAGCGGCGACGACAGGGTGATAGAATAAATGCACAAAAAAGCAGCCCGCGTCCATGATAAGAGGAAGCGCGGGCTGCTTTTGGTTATAGGAGATATAGAGTAGTATCCTTCAGTGCAGGTACAGTTATCATTGATCAAAAAGCTTACTTGGATTGCAGAGGTCTGCCAGCACGGATATCATCAGTCATACCCGGATATGGAGCGACCGAGATCAGCTTTTCGTTATCTGCGCCTGCATTCTCGATAAACGTAATATCGGCAAATTCCGGTACGACGTATTTTGGATACGTTTCGTATTTGAGGCGGGACTCTTCCATTAGAGCGATATGATCATTCTGGTAGCAGACGGTAATCTCCGGATGTTCATGCACCCATTTCGGGAAGAAAATAATACCATGCATTCTTTTCTCATCTGGCATAAAATTAAGGGATACGTCTGTGCCGGTAGGCTCGGTCCAGGATACTTTGTAGACACCTTCAGTCAGTTTCACCAGATCCACTTCCTGATCGCGCACCCAGCGTCCTGCGACCATACCGGAGTGAATACGATAATCGATCGTATGGTCATTCTTGATATAAATCTCGTATTCCCAGCCGTTCTCATACGTATAAATCATGTGACTGCCAACAAATTGGTCCATGTTCAAAGCACCTTCCTCAAGTTAGTATATACTGTCCAGACGCCAGCTGACCTCTCCATGAACGTGCAGGTTCGGATATTCAGCGGCCAATATGCAGTTGTTCAAAACATGTAATTGTTTACATGTTTATATTAACATTATAGATAGACACAGTCAAACCGATCAAGGGGGATTATTGCCTTATGCGAGTATTAAAATATGCCATTCTCGGCCTGCTGAATCGTCACGAATGCAGCGGCTATGATATTACCAGCCAGTTCAAGGAAGAGATCGGACAGTTCTGGAGCGCCAAGCACAGCCAGATCTATCCCGAGCTCAAAAAGCTGGTCGATGAAGGACTCGTCCAGTTCCGTACCATCATCCAGGGCGAAAAGCTGGAGAAAAAAATGTACACCATCACGGCAGAAGGACAACGCGAATTGCTGGAATGGGTGAGCGCCTCCTCCCCGCTGCCAGAGACGGAAAAAGATACGTTTATGCTAAAAATGTACTTTATCGGCAATCTGCCCAAGGAAGATGCCCGTGCACTGTTCGCCGATCAGCTGCGGCTGCGACGGGAGAAATTGACAGATCTGCAGCAGCGGTATGAGGGGTTGAAGCCGACATTCGGGGCAGAAGGCGCGGAAATGACATTTGCCAATCCCCAGCTGGGGCATTATCTGGTACTGACCAAAGCGCTGGTTCGTGAGCAGAGCTATGTGGACTGGCTGGAGCAGCATCTGAACCTATTCGGGTAAAGAGATATCTGTTTTTCCAAAGTGCTGTTAACACCAAAAGGCATCCTGATATTGGGATGCCTTTTTTTGCATATACCCGATATTGGCGGAAGCTGATATCGCTCATTCCACAAAGGGCAAGCACAAAGAAACCCGTCTTCCTATGGAAAAGACGGGTTGTACAATTAGAATATCCGGCAGCAGCTGGCCTGTCCGGTATAGATTGAATGTAGGCGATTGCCCGATAACACAGTACCTGATACGTGATATGCCGGTTAGCGCTTGATCGCTTTGGTCCAGAATCCGCCGTGAAATTCGCGCGGTTCGACCATAATGACAAATGCTTTTGGATCGACCGCCAGAATACTTTTGTACAGATTATCCTGGTTTTTGCGTTTGGCCAGAATCTCCATCATGATTCGGTCGCCATCGCGGCCCTGTCCGATCCATGAAGTGACGCCGTACCCTTTGTCCCGCAGCACTTCGGCCAGACGGTAATTCGGTGCATCGCTGATCACCTTGACGGTAATATAACCGAGTGCAATCTTCTCCTCGATCCATGAACCGAGCAGAATCCCCATACCGTAACCGATCGCGTACACGATCAGGCTGACGACCTGGTCCAGGTAGCTGAGCACCATGTTGAGTCCCATGACATAAATAACGACCTCAATCGTCCCGATGCTGGCGGCTACATATTTTTGCCCTTTCAGCGTCAGAATCGTTCGCAGTGTATACGCCGTAACATACACAATCTGAATCAGAAAAATAAACAGCAAAATTTTAAGCATAATGAGGTAAAACACCTTTCCGGGAGGATCCCTTCGACTTCGAACTCTTTACTGCCAACCTGAACGTCGTAGCAACATGATGCAGCCCAAAATCGTCTCTTTTTCCGCTGCATATCCGGTGTATGACCTCCGCCGGTGCTCACGCTTATTGGTAAAATGAGAACATAAGTTTCCTTAATTGGAAAATATACCACAAAGGAGTTGAGCTTCATGTCTGTCATTTTACCACTGAGCGAACAGTACCGGCAGCGGCTGCGGCAAGCGTCCTGGCGGATGCAGTACCGCGCCAAAACCAGATTATATCATGAAAAATCCCCTCTGAACGAGCAAATCGGCTCTTTTTCGGTACAATCTGATGACATCAACACGATTCTGCTGCAAGAATGGATCCATACTCTTCCTTCCGAACAGGGCCGCATCATCATCACCGGACTGTATCTGGAAGGACAAAGTGAGCAGGAACTGGCAGCCCGGCTGCAAATCAGCCAGCAGGCGGTGAACCGATGGAAACGCAAAAGCCTGCAGTACCTCTCCCGGACGAGCAATTTATAACCCTGCTGGAAAAGGCCCGCAGCCCGCATGGACAGCAGTATATGCTGGAACTGCTGTCCTACTACGAACCGGAGATGCAGCAGCTCAGCCGCTATATGCCAATGGATCGTGAAGATGCGATGCAGGCGCTGCGGCTGGAACTGATCGAGCTGCTGAAAGAAACCCCTTAATACTGCAAACCGGACAGCGATAATTTGGAGTTTTGGCTGCAAGCCAACCTCCTGCGCAAAGGGGATAGAGTATAATGGATATATTTACAAATTCCAGAATACGCGGAGGCTTAAAACACATATGCGACTGAACAAATCGGGTTTCTTCTCGTTGACCCTTCTGCTGGCAATATGGATCGTGCTGGTGATACTGTTCGGACTGTTCACCCACTTTTCGCTGGCGGGATTATGTCTATTGGCTCAAACAGCATGTATCCTGCTGCATAATGAGATCCAAATCAGATATCCGGAGAAATGGACCACTCGCTTGCTGCTCGACTGCCTGGCCCTCGGTATTACCGGGGTCGGCCTGTTCAATGCGTGGTATCTGGAGGATATAGGTGCATGGTTCAAAATATATGTTTTTCTGTCTTCTCTTGTCGTTGCTTATGTGTGTATCAAAATGCTGCGGGAGACGATTCGGCAGCATTCTGCTCGATAATGGCATATATCCGCAGCAGCATATCCGTCGTTTTGTCCTTTTCCGTGGGATGCTCGGGCAGATGCAGGTCCCATATCGCATAACCTTCTTCAGTATTCATATAACCGGACACAGGGGCACCGTGTTTTCCAACAACATCAT
Source organism: Paenibacillus wulumuqiensis (assembly GCF_000971965.1). Classification (GTDB taxonomy): domain Bacteria; phylum Bacillota; class Bacilli; order Paenibacillales; family Paenibacillaceae; genus Saccharibacillus; species Saccharibacillus wulumuqiensis. The sequence goes on along the minus strand of NZ_KQ040792.1, from coordinate 406,716 downwards.
TCAGCTCAAAATTATTGTCTGTAAATAGGGGAACCATCAACTTCTCCGCACCAAAAAAGAAAACCGGCGTCCTGGTATGGATAAAGAAATACCTGTATTTTTTCTGGGCAGCATCTGCCAAATGATCCGCTGTCACGATAATGCCGTCAAACGTCTGGCTATCCTGGACCGACAGACGACCCAGATCACTCTGGTGTAGGTCACGTTATTGATGGGTTCCGGCGTATCTTGTCCGATAACGGCGATCGAAAGGTGACGGGACGGCGTTCTGTATTTCTCTCCATCGGGATCATATTCAGTGATCCTTGTACTGCTGCACCCGACCAGAAATACTAACATCAGCAGAATCCAATACTTCATCGCATTCCCTCCTTAGTAAGTGATACCGAATCATCCTCTGGAGATATGAGCTATATGAGCCGCAATGTATAACAGGGATTACAGACTAGGCCATGATTACAGGCCGAATAGTGAAAAGAGGACATTCACCGAATGCCCTCTTTTCCTGATCCTCATACAATAACCTGCTGCTTATTCATTTCGCTGCCATGCCGGAACTTCTCCGTACCATCCGATCCATAGACTGTTTTTACTTTTGCGGCTGCAATACTTCCTTTTCCACTTCTTCCGGCCAGTGCAGCTGCACACCGCCATCGGTCAGCATCTCCTGGTAGCGGCTCACATGTTCACTGGATTCATATACTTCGCGCGGCGTCAGATCATGCTGGATTGCGTAGGCGGCCAGATAACCGGCAGCTTCCCCGATATTCCATTCCACCGGATGCAGACGGTAGCAGCCGCCGGCGATCTGGGTCATGCTGATATTTTTGCAGGCGGGCAGCAGGTTTTTCATCCGTACCGGAATCAGCGAACCAAGCGGAATCTCGAACGGATAGTTCGGAATATAAAAGGTCCGATGCGTCTTGACGGTCGGATGCAGATCGAGCGAGTAGCTGCCGATACCGACGCTGTCCTCATAGCGCTTGATCCCCTGCTCTCCGCGCAGTTCCTTGCTGACATCGTGTTCGGTAATGGTGTACATGCCCTTGATACGGCGCGATTCACGGATATATGGCGCTTTGGCTAGTCCATCCGCTGTACCGAGAATATCGCCTCTCAGCCGGATGCCCGGATAGCCTTTGCCGCCATCCAGACGGGGCGCCTCGGTCTGCAGCCAGTACACGAGCGACAGGGTGAGCTGACGGGCACTTTCCAGATTCGGAATGCGCTCCTGCAGCGGTACTCCGGTGATCGGTCCGGCATAATAATCGTTCATCGCCCAGTTAAGCAGAGATACCTCGGCGCTCAGCTTCTCGGTCCAGATCGACGGATCGACGATGCGGCGGTAATCCCACAGCGACGTCACGCCCTGTTCATTGGGCAGCAGGGTGAATTCCTTGAGCTTGGTCGTATCGTTCGCATCGGTCGCATACCAGCTCAGGATCGGGTACTCGGAAAAAGATGGCGTATACTGCCGCCAGAACTCGTACTCCTCCGGCTTGTCAATCGTAAAGTCGCCGCCTTCGATATAATCGACAGCCGCTACATGAGTAATCGACTGCATATCCAGCGGATCGGCTTCTTCCAGTGCATGCGGTTCGTCGGTCTGGGATCTGGCTTCGGCGCCGCTCACGTACTCGGTACCGGACAACGGCAGCAGATCTCCTTCGTCGGTGCCATCGAGATAGTATGTACCGATCAGTGTCGTGTACTTGGGACGATAATGTCCGAGCCGGTTCACGGTCACCGAGCGGATCATATCATGCTCCACATTGACCTCGACCGGTACGGTCTGGTACAGCACTTCGATACGCTGCGTATTGATATATACGGCGAGCATATCTTCGAGCACCTGCAGCGCTACCTTTGGTTCATGAGCCAGCCGACTTACCCAGCCGTTGCCGGGATTGAGGATCGGATTGGTCAACGCTTCTTCGGTCAGCGGATAGTTGTTGCGATAATATTCCCGCACCCGCTCCCGGAACTCGATAAAGGTACCCGGGGCACCGATGCCCTGCTCAATCCAACGATGCTCATCAGGGGGAACCGCCTGGGAAGTGAGCTGTCCGCCGAGCCAATCTGTCGGTTCGGTCAGAATAACATGCAGTCCCTGCTTGGCGGCTGCGAGTGCGGCAAGTGTTCCTCCGAGGCTTCCTCCGATGACGATGACGTCGGCTTGCAGTGTATGTTGGTTCATGGCTGAAATCTCCTTTGGGTGCGAATTTGGCACGACGATGATGTAGGTAGGTGCATTTACGGCTTCGTTGATGCAGCCATCTGGCAATGGAATGCAGCGGATAATAACATCAACAGCCACAAGCTGCTGGTATACGCTGGTTCATTATGCAGGCTCCGCTACGGATAGGGATTATGCCGGCGGCCTCCGGTTAAGAATGGATATTTTGAAATACCGCCTGCAGCGGTAAATATCCATTCTTAAATGTCGGCCTCTGGCATAATTCCCTTTCCTTCGCTTGGATGCGTGCAGGTCATTGGGTACTTGGTGTTACTTTCAACTTCTGCTTCTGCTTTAGCTTTTGGGATTCCATTTGGATTTTGGATTTCCTTTGGGATGGAATAAGGATAGGCATCGCTTGTTTGCTTTTTCTCGCGCCCATCCCTCATCATCTCACTTCCATCTTTGTATCATTTATACCAGTTAAAGGATGGTCGATTCAAGTTTACTGCTTTTCGGAGCTGATGCGGCATCTCAATCGGCGTGTACGGTCAGACCGACTTCGAACATTCGGTTCCATGGCATGTAGCAGTCCATGATGCGGATCGAGTGTCCTTCCTGCTGCAGATGATCGTGGATAAATTGTTCCAGTCCCTGGCGGACCATCCGGGATACCTGGCCGCGCGGACCGTCGAGCAGGAATTTGTCCAGACCGAGTTCCTGGATCGGGCCGCTGCTGAGTGCTTTGCGGACGACAGAGTCGTAGCCGAAGTCCTCCACATACCGCAGGGCCAGGAAATTCAGATGATCCGGGGTCATGCCATAGTGTACATGGATCATCGACTGGGCGATCACGGTGCCAAGCGTGTTGGAGCTCGTATTCCAGCCAGCATATCCGGCGAGACGGTACAGGATCCCCCGCTGACGGAGCAGGCTGAGCAGCTCCAGATCTCCGCCATTGGCGTAGGCGATATCTGCGATCGCTACAACAGGCCGGCGATTCCGTGCCGGGGAAGTAGCGGAATCGTTATGCCGCGAAGCAGCAGGGGGATACTCTGGAGCCTGTTTGTCCGAAGAGATCTTGTCCAGCAGATAACCGGCATATTCGACCAACTCGACAAGCGTACGCTCGGTATCATAATTGGCGGATGGCTTGCCCTGGTTGACGGCTTCGCCCATTTTCTCGCCCGGTGTATTCAGCAGCAGCACCAGATCAGCTTCGGACTCGGAAGAGACGATCATGCCGCCAGCCGCAATAATCTGGTACTTGAGCGTCTCGTATAGACGACGGTCTTCATAAGCCGGGATAATATGCGGTCCTTCGACCGAGCCGAAGCGTACATACACCGACGGTACTGCCGACTGCAGATGGTTCACCATCCGGGCGAGCAGCGTACAGCCAACCTCATCTGCACCCGGGTACATGTAGACGCGCAGCCCCAGGTTTTTCTCACGGATCGCTTCGCGGACCAGCCGCTGGTCTCTCGCTGTATATCCATATGGAGCCGAGTCATCCTGCGGAAAAATAAGAAAATCGATAATCCCCTCTTCGACATACCGGAGAGCGAGTCGGTTCGCTTCGCGATTCACCGCGCGCCGTCCCAGATAATCGTCCAGCACTTCCTGCGGAAGACGGGCATTGATATCGCTTAATTCCTCTTGTTCGGCAGGGTCCAGACTCTGTTCCTCATCCAGATGTTCCAGATAACCTTTACGGAAAATCTCCCTGCCCCAATCGGCGTAATAGTCCGGTTCCTCATCCGAGGAAGAATACTGTGGACAGCGCATGATCAGCTGAAAGGCATACAGCGTCAATCCCGGATTCTGCTCCTTGAGTTGACGCAGCTGGTCCATCCGCCGGGCAATCTCGGCCTGATCCAGTTCATGCAGGCGGGAAGGCACAATGCCTCCATATAGCAGCGTATCCAGCGACAGGACCGCTCCCTGGGCACGCAGGCATTCCAGTTCTGTCCATGTCCAAAGACGCGCCGTATCGGCAGGCTGCTTTTTGTGACCCATCCATTCGAGCGGCGGACGGACGACTTTGCAATCGGTGCTTTTGCCCAGTTCATATGGAAAGTTATAATTGCAGGGCCGTTCGTCCAGCGGCATAATTACGATTTTGCCATCTTTTCCATGCGAAGAATTCATGATGATCAATGCTCCTTTGAACTATGTATTGATCCGTAAACCGCAGCGGTTCATACCGCCACAGCATACAGATCGGTTAATGATTTCATCCAGACTTACCTTTGCCGGGTCCTATCAGACTTTGCAAGATGTATTGACTTGTTCCTTACTGTATATACGTATTCCCGGATACTGTAGCAGCACCATACGTATCATCGATTACACTGTTTCCATTAACATCATTGTTCGGTCCGTATACCAATTTAATGTCGCCGATTTCAAAATTAAGAAGAAAAAATCCATCTATCACTTCTTCTGTTGTAATCATTAATCCTTCATATTTGCCGGGTGTAACAGCAATCGGATCTTCAAGCAAAAGATCTTTGTTCATTACTGTGTAGCCGAACTGCTGAGTCACATTTATAGGTTGCAGCTTGTCGCTGCCGATACGAATCCATTGTTTCCCCTGCAGTCCATAAATCGTAAATTTCTGTTCGTTATAACCATAAGATTCGTGAAGATAACTCGTTATTTGTACCGCTGTAAGATCCACAGCTTTTGGAAATAATAATCCCATGGAATGTCCGGAGTGCATCTGATAAGCGGAACTCATATTGCCATCAGTTGCGTATCCGATATCCCAATCATACTTCCCTGTACCACTCAGAATCGTCCCGGCGGGAACAGGCTGACCAATCGCAGGTGCGGATACAGCTGCGACTGCCGTATCCGACGGGTTGGTCATGCTTCCATTTACATGGGCGCTTACTGTCACATTATACTTTTGCCCGTTCAAAAGCTCTGACAGGACATAACCGGCAGAAGCGTCAACCGGAACCTGGATGGAACCTTTGTCCGGGAAGAAAAGTGACTCGTAATCAATCACATAGTAGTCGGCATTCTCCAACGGATTCCAGCGGACTGATATTTGTCCATCGCCGCCTACAGCCTGTATTCCCTGAACTCCTTGATTCGTAGAACGCCATAGAATTTCATACAGCTCATTACCATCTGCCGATTCTGCCAAAATCGAAATCCGATCATACCAGCCCGGTTTAACCTGAAGCGGCTCAAGAACAGTGGGACCGGGCTTTTTTGCAAGCTCATAGGATTGTTGTCCGATCATAGACTTCTTGCCATCTTTCCAGCCATGCACCGTATAGTTTACTGATGTACTTCTCGGTACCGCTGCCAGCATCTGCAGTGAAGTAATGTACAGAGGAGCCGAGAAATCCAGAAGGTATGTCAGCTTTTTTTGTTTGTAATAAGTGGACGATCCCCAGGTATTATTAATATTGCCGTCGCCTATACTGGAAGCAAAACTTCTACCTCCCCCATCATAATCCAAACTGAAGCGGGTTCCTTGAGGAAAAGTCAGGGCATCGGTGATCAGTACGGACCGGTCTGCCGAATAGTTGCCGATCTGTCCATTCACTACAGGTGCAACCAGTACGTGCATAACCTGCTCTTTGGACACATTGGGAATAATCCAGCGGTTGCCGGGCTGTAGATCTCCAGGCATTAATTCCACTGTATTCGTATAGTTACGCAATTCCGGGCCATAGCGGACAATATACTTTTCTGCACCCGGTACCGGATCCCACCGAAGTGCAGCATTATTCGCATTTACAGGCTCAGCAGTCAGATCGGTAATATAAGGACGATCGGAAAACATATGGATTGTAGAGATCTCGATCGTTCTATAAGGCGGATCTTCTACATTCATCGCAGAATAGACGAGCCGAATGGCATCATAGCTGCCTGGTGTGACTGCACGATAATGACCTTTCTCGCTGCGCTGCGGCTGCATGGCGTCGATATTTTTCTATTTGCCGCCATCCTGTCCTTCCACCCGGTAATCCACATTGTCATTGGCCGCTTTGCTGAAATATTGGGTAGTCACGGCCTGAAGATGTGTTTTTTGTGGAAAGCGCAGCGTAATAATGGCGTTCTGTTCATTGGTGACCCAGCCGCCACCGGTTGCGAGGCGGGTCCATGCTTCACCGCTCAGTTCCCCCTGCGGCTCGGTGGTGATACGTGTACCGGTCAGAATCGGCATTTCGACCAGACTGGCTGCGGCTGCAGTTGTATCCGCTGCCGCCTGGGCATTGGCTACTGGTGCCATGCTGCACAGCAGCAGCACAATCATCATCATGGATAAATAATACGATAACCCCTTGTTTCTGTTCATGTTCAGCCTCCTGAGTTTCAAATAGAGTACAATATTGATGTGGCAGGGCATATACTGCATTCCGCTAATTGTGAAGATGATGGTACTGCGATACATCACCATGCGGATTCACGATAAATGAACATGAGCCTACTGAATATACGTATCTCCGATAACGGTATCCTGTGCCCCGTACGTATCACCTGTAACACTTGTTGGAGCCTGGCTGTCGCCATAGATCAATTTGATATCATTCAGATCAATACTGCCCCAGAATCCATCCTGATCGACCTCACCGACTACCAGAATCCCTTCATATTTGCCGGGTTTGACTGCGATCGGGTCCTGCAGCAGATCATACGGATCACTTTTGAATCGGTACATCGGAGTCAATTTCCCCTGACCGATTTTGGTCCAGCGCTTGCCCTGCAGTCCGTAGATAATGTAGTTATGCATGGATGGAGACATCGAAAAACTGGAGATCTGCACACCTTTCAGGCTCACCGGGGACGGGAATGAAAGACCAAATGTCCCTCCGGACCATAATGAATAACCGGTGGTCATGTAACTGTCGATGACCTTATACGGATCGTAGGCCGGTATGGGCTCTGCGCTGCCGCTCGCAATCGTTCCGGCAGGAACTGCTCTACTGATATTGGGTGCAGTCGCACTGCCAATAACCTTTCCTGTCGGATTGACCATCTGGCCGTTTACGCTGGCATTCACCCGGAACGTATACTCCTGTCCATTGACGAGTCCGGTGACCGGATATCCCTTGTACGCTTCCGCGCTCACCTGCATCGTTCCGTTAACCGGATAGATGACCGATTCATAGGTGACTGTATAATAGTCCGCATTTGGTACCGGATTCCAGTGGAGCGTCACCTTGCGGTCTCCTCGCTCGGTCCACAATCCTTCTACAGTAGACATACTGGAATCCCATAGAATCTCGTACGTCTCTACCGCCGTATTGGTCGAATTCACATGAATGGAGATACGGTCATACCAGCCTGGTGTAATGGGGATCGGGTCCAGTACATACGGACCAATCCGCGCAGCCAGCTCATACGATTTGTGCCCGATCTCGGTCGCTACCCCATCTTTCCATCCATAGGCGGTATACGTAAGGGTGGTATCCGCCGGCACGGCAGGCAGCACCTGCAGGGAGGTCATATAGGTGGTAGACGGCATCTGGATATAATAGTTGAGATCTTGTACATATCCGTAAGCCATCGAGCCCCATGTGCTGTTCATATTGCCGTCACCCATTTTGTTGTACAGCCAGCTGTTGTCCCATTCGTTAATGCCGAAGCCCGTTCCGCCCGGGAAAAAGCGTGACCTTGGGATAATAATGGACATATCGACCGACCGATTGCCTTCACGACCGTTTACGATCGGTACAACGATCGCATGGTAGACCCTGTCCTTTTCCAGGCCCGGAATAATAAAATAATTGCCCGGCTGCCGGTCGGACGGCTTGAGCTCGATCTGGTCGGTATACTGCCCGAACTCCGGTCCGTATTTAACGATATACTTCTCGGCACCCGGCACTTCATCCCACTGCAGGGCAGCCTGCGTATTCTGTCCTGGCAGCACATTGGCGCCGGTTACCCGCGGCAGCTCCGACATCAGATAGATGGTCGTCACATCGACAACCTTATTCGGATCTTTATTGAAAAAGTTGATCCGGATGCTCTTGTACCATCCCGGCGTCATCGCCCGCATATAGTAGGCATAGCCCCAGGGATCTTCCCAGGCAGACTGCATTTCATCGATATCACGCCACTCTCCGTCTACCAGCCCTTCCAGCCTGAAATCCGTCGTGTTGTTCTTACTGTTCAGCAGCGCCTTGAATCCATTCAGATAAATGGGATAAGGAAACTCCAGTGTCATCGTGGCCTTGTTGGTATACACATCCCAACCGCCGCCTGCTGTGATCCGTTCCCAGTCATCACCGTGCAATTCGCCTGTCGGTGTAATGATCCGGGTAACTGCCGGAATCGGCATCACGTCCATTTTGCCAAAGTCCTGCTGCCGCTCCGCTGCGTGGATGGCTCCGGCAGGAATCAGACTGCCCAGCATCGCCCAGATCATCAACATGGATATAGAGCGCCATAACCCCTTGTTACGCTTCATTTGATAGCCTCCTGGCTCATATGGTATAGGTTTGTTATTGCTTGCCTTACACAGATGCAAAAAAACGGTACATCTTGCGATACGCGCTACAACCCTGTTCTGCCATTTTTCTTTTTTTGGCTAGAGTACCTACCGGAGATATGTTTGCCGTGATGCTGCCTGGAGTGCCGGACAGACTCTGTATGAATTCCCCCCTTTCCTGATTTCAGTGTGGTTCGTCCCTGCCCGGCCGCTTGCAGGAGGACGGATAGAGAGCTTTTGAGGCAGTTGGTTGAAGGTGTAGTCATATGTAAATGGCAGCACAGAAAAGGATAAGCGAAGCGCTTATCCTTTAACTGCACCGGCCAGACCTTCCATGTAATACCGCTGGGTGAACAGGAATACCAGAATAATCGGAATGACCGAAATGATGGTACCTGCTGCAATCCAGCCAAAATTATACGAAAACTGACCATTCAAATATGTGAGCGCCGAAGCGAGCGGGTATTTCTCCGGATCATCGAGGACGACGATCGGCCAGAGGAAATTGTTCCAAAAAGCCATCACTTCCAGCAGCATAATAACGGCGATGCCCGGTTTGACCAGCGGCAGGACGAGCTGCCACCAGATCCGCAGCTCGGATGCGCCGTCCATTTTACCGGAATCCCGGATCTCGGCCGGAATGCCCTGGAACGTTTGGCGCATCAGGAAAATATTAAATACCGACACGGCAGCCGGCAGGACAACACCCAGATAGGAATTGCCCAGATTCAGCCACTGGATCGTCAGATAATGCACGATCATTGCTGTCGAAGACGGGATGATCATCGTCGTAATCAGCAGCGCGAACACCATATCCCGGCCTTTGAAACGGAACAGGGCCAGCGGATAGGCGGTCATGCAGGACAGAACAATATTGAATACGACCCCGAGCACCGTAATAATGAGCGTGTTCATAATATATTTGGGGAAGTTCATGTAGTTCCACACCTGCACATAATTGCCAAAATCGATAAACGTCGGCCAGATCGCCGGCGGGTTGGAGAATACGTTCCGGCCCGGCATGAGCGAGACGCTCAGCAACCATAGGAACGGCCCTGTCATGAGCAGAGCGAGCAGCAGCAGCAGGATATAGGTAACGGTGTAGCGCACGGTCTTTTTGAGACGGCGGGCGATTACCCCGGATGACATGGCATTACTTCTGGAATGTTCCATCGCTTTGTTCATCAGTAGCTCACACCGCCTCTCCGGTTCAGACGGAACACGAATATGCTGAGCGCGCCTACAATGACGCTTACAATCAGCCCCAGAGCAGAAGCATAACCAAAGTTAAACTGCTCCAGACCTTTCTGGTAAATATACAGACTCGACGTCAGCGTGGCATTGCCCGGCCCGCCCTGGGTCAGTACAAACATCTCGTCAAAGACGCGAATCGCCCCCATGAGCGAGATCAGTGTACAGAACAGGATATGCGGACGGAGCAGCGGCACGGTGATCCGCATGATTACCTGCCAGCGGCTGGCCCCATCGATCATCGCCGCTTCATACAGCTCGGACGGAATGCCCTGCAGCCCGGCCAGGTACAATACCATATAATAGCCAAGGCCTTTCCACATCGTAATGAACATCAGCGCATACAGCGCGGTACTGCTGCTGGACAGCCAGCCGACCTGCTCCTGGATAATGCCCAGCTGGATCAGAATATAATTGACGACCCCATTGTTGCTGAACAGCCAGCTCCACATGAGCGCAACCGCGACCATGGAGGTGACAACAGGGATATAATAGGCTGCCCGGAACGCCTTGATCAGCGGCAGCCGGGTATTGACCAGAATCGCCATCAGAATCGAGAACACCTGAATAAAAGGGACAATCAGTACATAGACCAGCGAGTTCCACAGCGAGGTCAGGAAGCTTTTGTCCTGAACCGCTGTTACATAATTTTCGAATCCTACATAGTGAGTCTCGCCAATTACGGAGTAATCGGTCAGGGACAATGGAATTCCGTAGATGATCGGCCATAATACAAACACAGCGACAATCAGCAGTCCGGGAGCCATGAAGGCCCACGCGGCAAACGTCTCGGTTCTCATCCATCTCATATGCTCGTCCACCGCCTTTGGAGGGTCAGTATCTTGCCTTCACCGCAGGATGCTATCCTGCACATGCGACCGGGATTTAACGAAAATGACTTCACCTATATATGTTTCTGTTATATGTTTCTGCCTATGTTCCTGTCGTTATTTTATTGTTTGAGTACCTGATTGACTTCCTGCTCTGCCGCATCCAGTCCCTGCTGCGGATCTTTGCCGTTGAGGAAAATCTCCTGCAGCTGCAGCGCAATGGCGGAGTTCACGTCGCCGGCATTCGGTACGCCGACCATGTAATCCACCGCTTTGTCCAGGCTTTCGGCCGAGGCCACTTTGGCTTCGGATTCCAGCTTGTTGTCATTCTGGGTGAAGAACGGGTCCTTGATCGATTCCTTGGTGCTTGGCAGCGTATTGGCCGCTTTGGCAAAGGAAGTCTGGTTCGTCGCATTGGTCAGGAACTTGGCGAATTCCGCCGCCTGCTCCGGTGCTGCTGATTTGCCCGGCACGACCAGGTTCATCGTATTGGACAGGCGTACATCCGCTTTGCCTGTCGGCAGCGGTACAGCTACCGTATTCTCATATACATCCGGCGCGGCTGTTTTGATAAAGTTAATAAAGGTAGGCCCGGCAATCTCAAAAGCCGTTTGTTCACTGGAATAATATTGGATCTGCTTGTCAAAGTTGGCATCTTCGCCAACCAGTACACCTTCCTGGATCAGCTGCTGCATACGCTGGATCATCGACAGGCCTTCCGGTGTATTGAACGCGGCTGCCGTTTTGTCTTCATTCAGGATCGAGATGCCTTCAACCGGGAACAACCGGGCGGCAAAAGTCAGCGCATAGCCGTTCGCTCCTGTTTTTGCTTTGACCTGGCGGGCCCATTCGTTCAGCTCGTCCCGTGTCTTGGGCGGATTCTTGGGGTCCAGACCGGCCTGTTTGACCAGGCGGGTATTCATGTACAGCACTTCAGTACCGGTATACCATGGCAGGGCATACGGCTTGCCATCCAATACAGTGGAATTGAAGATGCCTTCAAAATAAGAACTTTTCTCTTCATCGCTCAAATAAGGGGTCAGATCGGCAAGCGCTCCCTTGGATGCCATCTGATTGGCAAATTCGGTGTTCAAATTTACCACATCCGGTACGTTACCGCTGGCAATTCCGGTTAATAACTTATTAGATATGGCATCGTATGGATAATCGCTCCATTCGATCGTGACGCCGGGGTGACTTTTTTGATATTCTGAAATCAGGGTATTAAAGTATTCATTAAATGTGGGCTGAAGCGCAATTGTCCAGAATTTAATGGTTACCTTTCCTTTTTCCTCTTCCTTACTCCCGGTATCCGATCCGCACGAACTGAGCACAGAAGCGACCAACACAACGAGCAGACACAGTATCGTAAAGCTTTTGATCTTCTTGTTCACTGTCTTCATTCCTTTCATATGTTATCCAGCTTCCTTGGCTCCACCGTCTCCATACTCTCGATATGTAACACATAACGGCAAAAAATAATTCTATACTTTTTTTCTACCCTTGACACGCATTATAGCAAATTAGGCAGTAACAAAAAAGGGATGTACAGGAATTAAAAGGTAATATAATAAGGAGTATCTCTATCCACCATGTCCAATACTCAGCAAAGAAGGTGAATCGCATGCAACCTGCATGGATTATCGTAATGGGGATTGTCATTGTTATTCTGGCAGTGATCAGCTGGATCGTTCACTCCTCCAAAAAGAGAGCCAACCCGACAGCCGGAGAGAAGCTGTCACCACCTTTCACGGCCAATGCGCCTGAATCCCATAACGGCAGTCAGCCGCCGGCCAAATCGCATAATGTTGTTGATCTGGCAGCCTTTCGCGAGCGTCGGCCCGGTACGCGCAGCAAGTCCGACACTGCCGCCAAGCCGGCAGAGACGTCCGGGCGTCCGGCTGTCGTACGCCCGCTGCCGCTGTCCCGAACCGGCCATCCGCCATCCAAGCTGCGTATGCAGAAGTGCTCCTACTGCAAAAAAGAGGTCAATCATCTCACCTTTTACGCCAATGATGACGGCAGTCTGGTCGGAGTATGCAAAGATTGTGAACCAATTGCCAAACGGCGCGACCTTTTACCGTTATAATAGAAGGAATCAACCATGACACTGATACGATCCGAATTTATTGGAAATAGGTGAAATCTATGCAGCAATCTCATCCGGAATATTTGCCGGAGACTACCATCGCACCAACTATAGAAGCCGATCCGCCCGCTGAAGGAACAGACGGTCCCGGCTCCAAAATCTGTTCCCGCTGCGGAGAGCTTCATCCGCTGTCCCATTATGCCCGGCGAACCGGCCGCAAATCCGGAAGAAGCCAGCGGCGCGGCACCTGCCGAAACTGCCGCAAACAGCTCAAAAACCAGACCAATCCGACAGAGGCAGCAGATACAGCCAACACCGTTCATGTACAGCCGGTGTCTGCCCATGCCTCTCATACGATTCCTGCTGCCATCCAGCCTTCACCGGCTCCGGAGCTGACGACAAGAACGACGCAAATTACAGCAGTGCGGCCGAATCGCCAGCTGCCCTCGATTGACCAGAAAGACATTCGCGGACAGGGACTGGATCTGTCGATACTGCGCCCGACTCGCAAAGGGATCGTCTATATGCGCGGACGTACCGACAAAGGCCGACGCTGGCATCAGGAGAGCGATCTGGAGACGGCGATTGTACTCGTCCGGGAATATGCGGCCGTCGTCGTGAACAGGCATACGATCCGCCGCCTGTACAGCAATCGTTCTTTCCGACGTTATATTCTGGAGCGTGACCAGTATACATGCTATTTCTGCGGCGGCTATGGCGATACGATCGATCATCTGCTGCCACGGGCACGCGGTGGACATACGACGCCGCTGAACTGTGTATGTGCATGCAATCTGTGCAACCAGGCCAAGGCCGATCATGATCTGTCCCATTTCATCCAGCCGGAGAATGCAGAGCTCTAAACGTCACCTTTTCTGGCAGCCGAACCTGGCTTAGCTACCAACAAGAAAGCAGCCCGACTCCGTACCGCCGATACGAAGCTGGGCTGCTTTTTGCTGTTTCTGTACAGTTATTCCCATGAGTTTATTCCCACGGATTGATCGGATGCAGAAAGTCTACCGAATCGGTAGAACCAGTGACCGTATCGACCCCAATTAATGGTTGTCATCCGGAGGATTTTTGAAAAGCCTCATCGGCTCTGTACGCGGACGCTCTGCCGGCGAATCCGGTTCTCCCATCTGCGCCTGCGCCGGGTCTGTTATTCCGGTCAGCTCCTGCACTTCCTGCAGGAACACATCCAGTCGCGCTGCAGCCAGGTTCATCGCTTCCTCCAGCTCCGGCAGATGGAATGGAGCATTCATCAATCGGCGGTGAACCTGCTCCAGCATATGAAAGCTCTCATTCTGGGATTGCTGGGCAGCCATTCCATCCTCATGAAAGGCAGTCAGCAGCTGTACCCCTTCGCGGTGGCGGGCGCTCATCATTTCCCAGCGCTCCATCAGCTGCTTTTTGTATAGATCCAGTTCATCCCTGTAACCGAGAATGGCACTGCGCTGCTGCTGCATCTGCTCCAGCACCGTTCTTACCTCGGTGCTGAGCGCATTCGCCTGACGATACTGCTGGTAATTCTCATCCAGCGCAGCGGCGATTTGCGGCAGCAGCCGTTCAACCTGCAAATGCAGTTCCTGCTGCTTCGCATACCGATCACGCTGTTGCTGCACATGCACTCTGGCATACTGCTCCCGCAGCAGCTGTACTTCCTTTTCATACCGATCGGGCAGCAGCTGCAGTTCATCCAGCTGCTGCGGAGCCAGAGCCAATAGCTCGCTGGATTGTTCCCGGAAGCGGATCAGATCGTCGACCAGACCGCGCGCCTCCCGGATGTCCTCTTCGATCCTCCGAATACTGTCTGTGATAGCCTCTGCGTCTCCCTGAACCGGCAGTTCCTGCAGACGCATCGCTTCCTCGCGGGCATGACCAAGCAGGGCAAAAGGATTGTCGTTATTCACCATCAGCCGCTCCTGCTCTACAATCAGGCGGAGCTCCCGATCGGTCCGTTCGATCGCATCCAGCAGATGCCGGCTCTGCTGCTCGGGAAGCTGACCGGACAATGTGGGTATGGATGCAATAGCATTGGATACAGCGGATTCTGCCTGGCTGCGGGACAGATTGGAGATTCCACCGGCATGCTCATGCTGATGCAGCAGTTCCTCGATCTGGCCGATCTGTGCATTCAGCTGCTGCTCCAGCCCGGACAGCTCCCTCGCCGGCTTTGCTGTGGAGAACAGTGAGATCTGCCGGGAATCAATATGCCCTCGCAGCGTGTGCAGCTGGCTGGACTGGCGCTGTATTTGCTGTACCCACGCATTTACCCTGGCGGGTGTTGATCCATCAATGGAACCATTCTCCGGCAAATTGGACGAATCAGCGACTGCTATGCTGTTCAGCCGTTCATTCCATTCATCCACCTGCGCAGAGAGTCTGGCCTGACGGCGATGCAGCTTCTCGGAAGCAACAGCACGGACAATGAGCAGGGTCAGCAGAGCTGCCGCAAGACCACTTCCCAGTACATAGAATGTCACCTGACGCAGGGAATGACTGATCCGGTCAGACAGAGCGGGCTGCTCATAACCGGGAGCCGGTAAATTGTTGTTGTCGTTGGAGAGATCGCCCAGTCCGTTGATGTAATCATTAACTGCGAGCACCCCGCCCGCCAGATCGCCCTTTTTGGCATAGGGGACAAACTGGCTGTCGGTTATACCTTCGATACTGCCTGCATTGCTGCGTCCAATCCGCTCCCTCAGCTCCTCGTTATCGAATACCAGATGCACATAATTGGGATCGGTTGTAATGAACAGCAGCAGCTGGTTGCCCGAGAAACCGAACTGTTCATACATCTGGTTGGCCAGCTTCATTCCTTCGGATTGATTCATGCCTGTACCGGTGATTACGTACAGATCATATGTATGATGATCCAGTCTTGCATTCATCCGGCTAATATCCTTTTCGGAAAACAAGCCGGCATTATCCATAATATGGCCCTGCTGTTCCGCAGCCTGTACGCTGCCTGCATGAAGATACAGGTTTACAGCAAGCAGCAGAACCAGAGTGACCAGTATATACCGGTTCCTTTGTAGCTTGTTGTTATTCATGATCGTTCCTTTCTTCTCAGAAGCGTCCCACAGGGAAGACTTTCACGGGAAGAACCGGCTTCCGAATTGTCTGTATACGTTATTATGATACAATTATCGGTATTAATGAAGAAAATCGTTTGTGAGGAGGACTGTATTTCCAATGTCGATGGAGACTACTGCTATTTTACCAGAATTATTATTCCTGAATGTCGGACTGCCGGTCAATGTGGAATGGGACGGCAAAACCGTCTTTACCGGATTCATCAAAAAGCCTGTGCCTCATTCGGTCGGTATCTCGGCAGATGGATTGGAGCAGGACGGACAGGGCGATCTCAAAAATCACGGTGGCCCGGACAAAGCAGCCTGCGTCTACTCGGCCGATCACTATCCATGGTGGAGCGAGCAGATGAATCGCCCGTTCGAAGCGGGTGCGTTCGGGGAGAACTTTACCGTCAGCGGACTGCGGGAAGATCAGGTTCGGATCGGCGATGTGTACCGGATTGGGACAGCGGTCGTGCAGGTCAGCCAGCCGCGTCAGCCATGCTTCAAGCTGTCTGCCCATCTGGAGCGCAAGGAGATGATTCTGCGGGTGCGGGATACCGGGTTTTCCGGCTTTTACTTCCGCGTTCTGGAACCGGGTCAGGTCACAGCGGGTGACCGGTTTGCCTTTGTACGCCATGAAGGCAATGGCTCGACGATTGCCGACTGCAACCAGGTGCTGTACCATGAGCGCGGAGATACGCCGCTGCTGCGCCAGCTGCTGGATGAACCGGCGCTTGCTTCATCGCTGCACAAGCACCTCAGCAAGCGGATCGGTTAAATGGGCTGTTCACATGCAGGTGTGACTGCTGAACTGCTGGCTGTCTGCCCTCGAATGCTGCTGATCATCACCTGTACAGTCTGCCGGCGGTGAACGAGCACCGAACGCAGACAGCATCTGCCCGGATGGAAGGAGAGCAATCATGATTATTCACAAAGGCGAGACCCTTTTCCGCCAGGGAGAGAGCGGACCGCTGTACCGGATCAAAAGCGGGCTGTTCAAGATCGTACGGCTGCATGAGGACGGGAGCATGTTTTTATTTAATATTATTGTACCCGGGGAGATGATTCCGCATCATTCCCTGATCAGCCCGATGAACTATCATGGCACGGCGATTGCGCTCGTGACCGGAGAAGTCGAGATTATTCATGCGGCAGATTGGTATGATCAGCTGAGCCGCGATCCGGCCCGCTATCATGAGGTGGCTGCCCAGCTGCAGGACAAGCTGCGGATGATGCAGCAGCGCATCGACCAGCTCACCCGGGTTACTCCCGCCGACAAACTGGAGCAGCTGCAGCACTGGTTCTCCACCTATCTCAAGGACATTCCAATCACCGAGATTCTCACCCAGGACGAGATCGGTCAGCTGATCGGACTCCGCCGCGAGACGGTGAACCGCCTGCTGCGCGCCCAGGCCAAACAGCAGGATTCTTCCTTTTCGTAGGATAGAGAAATGTAATCGTATATAACCAGACAGAGCCGGAACCCGCATCACATAGGGTTCCGGCTCTTTGCCTATCATTCAGTTTCTTCTATGTCTATTACGCCAGCCTGCTTACTTCCCGCTCGCCACCAGACTCGCCGCCGGGCCAAAGAATTCATAATGCCGCTGTTCCACCGGCACCTCCAGCTGATCCAGCGCCGTATTCACCGCCTGCATGAACGGCAGTGGACCGCAGAAGTAGTAGTCGGCGTTCAGATCGGGCACCATGTCCTTCAGCCAATCCGGCTGCAGATAGCCTTCGTAATGAAAAGCCGAACTCTGCCGGTCGAGATCGGTCGGTGTGCTGTAACAATAATACACCGATAATCCCGGGCACTCGCTGGCGATCTCTTCCACCTGGCGGCGCATCGCGTGCATATCACTGTTGGCTGCCGCATGGATAAAGGTAATGCCTGCCCCTGGCTGCTCGGCTGCCAGTGAACGCAGCATGCTCATCATCGGCGTCAGCCCCACTCCCCCGCTGATCAGTACCACCGGACGACCCTGCTGGCGCTGCAGCTGGAAATCGCCTGCCGGAGCGGACAGATACAGCACATCCCCCTCCTGCACCTGCTCATGCAGATAGACCGACACCTGTCCGGCCGGATGGGCATCGTCGCCGTCCTCGCGCTTGACGCTGATCCGGTAATATGGCTGTCCCGGCGCATCCGACAGGCTGTACTGGCGAATCTGCTCATACTGCTGTCCCGGTACGTGCACCTTGACGCTGATATACTGCCCCGGTTCGAATGAAGCCAACTCCCCGCCATCCTGCGGCACCAGATAAAAGGAAGTAATAACAGCACTCTCCCGCTCTTTGCGCTGCACGGTAAAGGCGCGGAAATCCTTCCAGCCGCCCGGCTGCTGCTCCGCTTCCCGGTACATCTCCTGCTCCACTCCGATAAAGGCATCTGCAATCACCCCGTATGCACGGGACCAGGCTTCCAGAATCTCCGGTGTTGCCGCTTCACCCAGCACCTCCTGAATCGCCTGCAGCAGATATTTGCCGACAATCGGATACTGGTCCGGGCGAATCCCCAGACTGCGGTGCTTGTGGGCAATCTGCTTGACCACGGGCAGAATCTCTTCCAGCCGGTCGATGTGCAGGGCGGCCATATAGACCGCATTGGCCAGCGCCGTCTGCTGACGCCCCTGCTTCTGATTGGCATGGTTAAAAATGTTCAACAGCTCCGGATGAGCTTCGAACATCATCTGGTAGAATCGTTTGGTAATATGTACCCCTTCGGTCTCCAATACAGGTACAGTCGATTTGATCACTTCAATGGTATGAGCATCCAGCATCTTGATCTCTCCCTTTGTTTCCGGTGATTACGCTGATCCCGGCCATCTGTCTACAGCAGATGCTGCCGGTTTGCAGCTGCCCGGATAATAGTTGCAAATTAATATTAATTTTAGATATCTCAAATTCTATTCCCATTTTTCAGGGAAATGAGTGATTGAGATCACAGTAAACGTTAACGTTTGTTCACAATTTCGAATCATCCCGCATCCCGGAATGCACAAAAAAGCCGTCCCCAAGGTGGACGACTGATCGCTGCACACTCCAAATTCGGCATCTTGCACAACATCTGTGCATAGCTGCGAATCTATTGCGATAACTTCAATGCAGACTCGAACGGGCGGCCATTCTACCGTTTCGCTTAGATACTCCTATCGAAGCGGCTGCCGATTCCCATATCTGCCAGGCTGCGCCGTGCTTGTTCCTGCTGCTTCTCCTGGGCTTTCTGGTTCTCTTCCTGCGTCTTCTTCAGTGCGTCGAGTGAGGCCTGCTGGGCAGACCGTGCAGAATCGGTCGACGATGTGGAAGAGGAACTGCCGCCGGATGAACTGGAGCTTTGGCTGATCTGGCGTTCGAGCTGCTGGATTTGCTGCTGAATCTGCTTGATCTGCTGTTCGCTGTCTGTGCTGTCTTTGTCTGTACTGGATTGCAATTTGGTGAGCTGTGCTTCCAGCGCTGTTTTCTGTTTTTCCAGCGCGGATGTATTACTGGTGGATTGGGTTGACGTATAGGCCACTAAAGAAGTGGATGAGATTTGCATGGATAAACACCTCTGGTCCGTAGATTACCCCTCTCCTTGTACCAGTATTCCCTTTTCATTTATCGGAAGAATATGTTGATTTGTGTATATGGTCTACAGAAAATGACCATACGGTCCAGAGCAATGTCCAGACGGTATGGTCACTTTTAATTTAAGCCGGTCTCTGCAAATGGATTACGGATACTGTAGAGATGTATTTTGTGCACCTGCATAGCTTAATGCATATTGTTTGGCAGCAGCAGGACTCAGTACAGAATACGCGTAGTTGCTGGATGGCTTCCAGGTAGTCACCGGCAGATTGGAGTTAATAGCCGGCGAAGAACCCGTATCCTTGAATTGTCCACTCCGTTTGGTACTCGGATCGACATTGATGATTGCGCTGTTGCCATCTCCATTAAATGCATTGCCTTCGGAATAGATTTTGGCGTTGGTTGCTACAGTAAAGCCCAGTTTATAGTTCTGAATCAGATTGTTTTTGACATGGAAGTAACCATAGCGCATCAGGCCGGGTGCGCGTGTATAGACATTATTAAAATAGTTATTGGTCAACGTCAGATGCGGCAGGCCGGTATATTGTTTTACACTTGCATCGTCATCATTGGGCCATCCCAGAATCAGACCATAACGATGATCCGTGAATTTGCTGTTGGAAATGGTAATATAATCTGCTCCACTGCCTACGTACATCAATTTATCAAGGTCATGACCGTTGGGATCGTATCCATGGCCTTCAAGTGTAACATGATCGACCCAGTAATTCTGCCCATTGTTAATGTAAAGTGGAATATCGTTATTCTCATTAATGTTTGCGGTATGGGCGATGACCAGATTCTTGATGATCACATTGTTGGAACTGCCGGTCGTTGTCAAATATACATTGGTCAGCTTGTTATTATTATAAGCGCCAACAATCGTTTTATTGGCTCCCAGATTAACAATGGCTTTGCTGGAAGAACTGATATTTCTGCCTACAACAACCGTCTTTCTCTGGGTGTCCCCTACCTGCCGTTTCAGCTCGTCCAGTGTATTTACCGTAACAACAGCGCCACCGTTACCACCTGTAACGGATGACTTGGATTGTCCGTATTCATTTTTGGCAGCACCTGCAAATCCGGTCAGGCCTTGCATAGGGTCCGGATAATTGCTTGCAGCCTGGGTCGCAGGTGCGCTGAATGCGCTTCCCAAACCGATACAAAGAGCGGCAGCAAGAATCCACCGGGGAGTATGTAGAGATTTAACGCTTGATTTTTGTACCATCGAATTTCCTCCTTAGGTATGATGCATAACAGATTAATTTTTTGTAGTAGTAAATTTATGCATCCATTGAATTTTAAAGGAAATACTACATATTGTGAATGTCAGAATACCGAATATTCTCTGCCCGATTGTATAGTTAAAAATCAAGGCGCAAATTTGAGTACCAAAGGATTTAAATTTGTTTATTATTAACATTGATATAAATATTACGAAGTGAAGGATGAAAAAAAGACACTCTGTATGTATCAGAGTGTCTTTTCCTGTGTGTCTGCCAATTATTATTCTGTGCAGAATATTGAAATAAACAGATCATTGTAATGATTAATCGGCCTCATTCACCGATCAGAACTTGAACTGGCCTACCAGCGCACCGAGACGTTCGGCGCTTTCGCTCGTTTTGATTGCTTCGACGGATACTTCATTGGCTTTGTCGAGTACAGCCTGCGTAGCGTCGGCAATCTCTTCGGTGCCGTCGGCGGATTCGTTGTTGGAAATGGAAATCTCGTTAATCGCCTGTGCCAGATTCTGCACGGATGCGCTCAGTTCTTCGCTGGTTGCGCTGAATTCGCTAACCATGCGGTCGATATAACCGGCATCCTGGAGATAGGATTCACTTGTTTCCCGCATCATCTGATAATCCGCCCCAATGTCGGTGGCCAAGAATTCCATCAGACGTGCAGTATATTTCTGCAGGTTGTTGACCGAATTGACGACCTGCTCGGTAATGCCCTGAATCTGGCCAACCGTATCCTTCGAAGCATCCGCCAGATTACGAATCTCATTGGCTACGACGGAGAATCCTCTGCCTGCTTCGCCTGCCCGTGCCGCTTCGATCGATGCATTGAGCGCCAGCAGATTGGTCTGCTTGGTAATCTGCAAAATGGAATCACTGAGCGACTTGATCATCTCGACGGATTGAGACTGGGCCAGCGCTTCGTCCAGACCGGCTTTGACATCGTTGTAGACGACTGTGGTCGCTGCGATGGATTCATCCAGCTTGCTCTTCAGCGAGCCGGCACGTTCATTGATCACGCCTGCCTGTTCCGCACCTTCCTGGGCGCCGACAGCGATCGACTCGATCGCTTTTTCAAACTCGGTTGTCGAGGCGCTGATCTCCTGTGACGAAGCTGCGGTCTCTTCCATCCCGGCAGACATGTTCTGTGTCGTGGCCGATACATCCTGCAGCTTCTGGTTCATATCCATAAAGCCTATACGCGCCTGCTCGCTCGCCTGACGCAGCTGGTCAATCTCGGCAGTGACGGCATTGATCATACGGTGGGTGGACTGCTGCATCGCATCCATGGAGCGGATCAGCACGCCGGTCTCGCCGGAACCCTGCTTGTATTTATCCGGCAGGGTATGGGAATAGTCGCCCCGGGACATGCGTTCCAGCTGCTGGGAAGCCAGCTGCACCGGACGGACGATCGTGCGTACGACCAGGAACAGTACGATGGCTGCCAGGATCAGACTGATCACGGTGATCATAATCATGGTCGTAATCATGGAATGCACACGATCCATATAGATGCTCACCGGCTGCATGGAGACGATGTTAACATTCAGGTTTTTATCCTTTACAAATGAAGCCATATACCGTTCACCGTTGATGGTGATAAATCCGGTACCCCGGTCCTGCGACTGGATCTGCTGGTACAGCGTACCGGCATCCAGCTTGCTCAGGTCTGTTTTCATAATCTGGTCCTTGTTCGAAGAAGCGATGATCAGACCGGCCTGGTTGGTGACCACCGTATTGAGCTGATGATCTCCATCCTGCTGTACTACATCCTGCAGCAGTGTATTCACATTCAGCGGTGCGCCGAAAATAGTAAGCGCGTTGGTGTCAGCTGCTGCATTTGCCTCCTCTGCATCATCGCCGCCAAGCACATTGCCGACAACGATCACCATGCTGCCCGATACCGGCGACAGCATAATATCACTCATGAAAGGACCCGGCTGCTGCTGTACTTTGGGATACCATGGGTCGGTCTCGGCAGTCAGTACATGACCAACCGAAGCGCCGTTGATGCCATCCATATAGATTTTGCCATTATGGGAGAAGAAAATATTCTCATACAAACCATTCGATTCTTTCAGCTTCTCGGTAATGTTATCCTGGATACGCTCGAACTGCTCCGGGCTTCCTTGGCCAGTCGTATCCAGGCTGTTGAAGAAATCCATATTGTACGGATCTTCCACGATCGCATCAGCGACCGCCACTTGGGACTTAACCGCCATATTCAGTTCTTTTGATTTTTCTTGGGCGATCGCAGCGATAGACTGGGCATT
Organism: Paenibacillus wulumuqiensis; assembly: GCF_000971965.1. Classification (GTDB taxonomy): domain Bacteria; phylum Bacillota; class Bacilli; order Paenibacillales; family Paenibacillaceae; genus Saccharibacillus; species Saccharibacillus wulumuqiensis. The sequence continues at coordinate 383,752 of NZ_KQ040792.1, read as the reverse complement.
TGCCTGTTCATAAGAGCGGGTCACCGTGTAACCCACCACTACCATTGATAGCACCATCGGGACAATAATACACAGCGCGGCAATGCCCAGAATGCGGGCGGACAAGCTTTCCATACCTTTTTTGATAGCGTTCATACAGTCAAGTAACTCCTTATTCAGTAATAGTATTTGAAAAGATTACGACATCCTGGATAACAGTCATCTCTATCTTTATGGGATTTACGTTAGATCAATACTCACAAATAAATGAACATCCACATCCTTTTATGCAACTTATGAACCAGTAACTTATACCTATCTAAGTAAGTATATCCTATTTTTCGACATTTGAATCATCTAAATCTTAATTTTAAATAATATTTTTTCAAATTAAATTGCCAGCGAAGTAGCCGAACGTTTTCATGTTATTTTTTGCGTAAAATCGAAACCGGCGAACAATCCGGCGCGTATGTAGAAGATAAGAAAACGGAAGGAGGTTACTCCGATGGGTCTTATCAAAAGTATTCTTAATCAGGTACTCAAGTCCAAATCAAGTTCAGGCCACCGCCGTCACCGTTCGTATAGCAGCAGCGACAGGTCGTACAGTCGCAGAGGACACTCACATAATCAATATGGTCATGGACACTACAGGCGCAAGCGCGGCAGCAGCTCCTACAGCAGCAGCTGATATAGAACAGCCTGCCATGGACATAACGTATACAATAAAGCAGCACAAACAGCCCTTTCACATCCGTGAAGGGGCTGTTTGTTGTAGATGGAATAGGCGGTTCAGGCTTACTGTCTGCTCACAGCTCGGCCAGAATTGCCTCGAGCTCGGTGATGATCTCAGCTGCATCGGTGTAGGGCGGATCGATCAATAGCAGTCTGCGCAGCATCCGCCGGGTCCGGGGATGGATCTGCAGTTCCTGTTCCCAGCTGCGTTCCTGCTGGCCGTCCAGATCGTCATACGTGCTGTAGAGCAGATACAGCAGCAGATGACCGATCCCGTAAAAGTCGCTGCTCACATCAAGGCTGCGGCGGATCTTCTTCTCCTGCTCGTCGCCGCTGACCAGCTCATCCAGCTCATGGACAAGCTCAGGCGGCTCCTCCTCCCGCCAGGTCAGCCCAAAGTCGATCAGATGCGCCGTGCCGTCATACCATAGCACATTGGACAGGCTGATATCCCGGTGGATCAGTCCCTGATGATGCATCGTCTGCACAATATCCAGCAGCTGGTGCATCAGCTGCAGCGATTCCTGCTCGGTAAACGTACGCTCTTCTTCAAACAGCAGCTGCCCGATGTTCATTCCCTGCATATATTCCATCGCCAGACACCGCTGGCCTTTGTAAATAAATGAATCCAGCAGCGTCGGCACCTGCTTGTGCCGGAGCCGGCTCATCGCCTGCAATTCCCGGTCATAGATCAGCTCTGCTCGCTGGCGGCCGCCGCGCAGGGGGTGAACCCTTTTCAATACACAGAGCTCGCCGGTGACCCGATCATCACACCGGTAGGCGACGCCGTAGCTGCCTGTTCCCAGACGCTCAATTATCCGGTAGCGCTCCCGAATGACCTGTCCGGGTCTAAAGTTCCGCTCCTGCAGCCAGCGCTGGATATGCCCGTTCATTCGCTGTAATGCTCTCAATCCCTAAACCAGCCTTTCGCCATACATGATCAGAATGCTAATTAGTATACTGCCCCGGAGCGGCACAGGTTTCAACCGAATGGCATACAGGTGCTTTCAGCGAATAAACAGGCTGATTACCTGCGCTTGCCTTGGTCTTCCTCAATCGCAGGCAGATCGTCCTTTTTCTTGACTTTGTCGCGGAACTTGCGGTAGAGACGGCTGATGCTGTCCGGAGTAACATCAATGCCGCGCTCATACGCATATTTCACCGAATAGCCCAGTGCGAGCGTCACTGAACCGGCGACGCCTGCACCGACGACCGAACCTGCACCCGGGAAAATTTTGCTGATCTGAGCGAACAGGCTTTTGCCCATATTGCCGACAATCGAAGCGATGACGATCTCCTTGGCGGTCTCCCGGCTGAGCGGGCGCTCGTACAGTGCTGCCAGGCGGGTCAGCAGACCGATCTGGATCGCGGTCAGCGGAATGATGTCCGCTCCCGGGATCGGCGCTGCTCCGATCGCTCCGGCAGAAGTGGCTGCGCCGATAATCCATTTGTTCGCGGTAGAGGACTTTTCCTTGATCGTACGGGCGAACAAAATGTCCTTACTTTTTTTTTTGAGCATGTCGAGGATGCTTCCTCGCAGCTTGTCGATATTCTGTCCGGTGCGCGACGAGATCGGAATGACCTCGTATCGGTCCCCGGTCTCCTGACGGATGCGGCGTACGAGCCGGTCGATCTCATCAGCGGCATCAATCTTGTTCAGTACGATCAGGATATTGGTATTTATCTTCTCCAGCGCTTCCAGTGACTTGTTCTCCGCTTCGGAGAACACGGTACCGGCCGCATTGAGGAAAAACAGCACCACATCGGTCTGGCGGTAATAGTCACGGGTGACGCTGGAATTATTGACATTAACATCATTCAGTCCCGGTGTGTCGATCAGTACGATCTTCTCCCGGTAAGGATATGGCCGGATCTCGGTCGTCTCCCCCGGCTCGGCACCAACACCGGCCACCTCGTCTCCGATAATCTGGTTAATGGTGGACGATTTGCCGGCATTAACGTCACCGACCAGTGCAATCATTACCTCTTCTTCCATCTGACGGTTGATCTCATCCATTTCCTGGTCAAACGCCTGATCGGCGGCTTTGCGGATCGTTGCTTTGAGCTGCTGGTCTTTGCTGTTCATTTCAGTCCTCCTTATTTGAATTGATAGATCAGTACACTGCGGTCATGATCAAACTGCCAGTCCAGATACAGCGCTTCGACTTCAAGGCCGAGAATCTCGGGAATACGGCTGTGGTACAGAAATTCATTGCGTTCCAGTACACGCTTTGTTTTGCGCAGCATCTCCTTGGCCCCCTGCCGCAGCAATTCCTGCTCCAGCGGAATCAGCAGACCGTCACGGACGATCACCAGCAGGCGTTCATCCATCCAGAAGCTGTATATGCGGTCCGGAACCCGCTCGACACCATTTGTAATCTCACTGGTCCGTTCATTCACTTCATACTGATGGGGGAAACTCTCCGCCGTCTCTGCAAAAGCATCCCCTTCCAGCAGACCCACGATCATCCCGGAGAAATCCCGTTCTTCCCAGTCGTAATACATATCCTTGATCCGGATACCAAACTGCTCCTTCATATCCCGAGTAAAGTTTTGCAGCGTGTATTCCATCATCAGCTCCCGCAGGGTGCGAAAAACATCGGGATCTTCCTTTTGCCGCACGATATTTTCCATACGGGTCCCGATAAAATTCTTTAAATGAAGAATAATACAGCGTTCGTCCAGCCAAATGCCGACTTCCGGGCACTTGCTCTCATAATATTCATTAATTCGCTTGGTCATATATACAGCAACAGGATGATCTGTAGACATCCTTTTCATAAAAAAGGCTCCCCCTCTATCTATTCGTATGCTTTACCGGACGAATCAGGCTTTCTATTCCCAGCCTGCCAGCACCAGCTTGCCAATCGTGCTGCCGGACCCGGACGAGTCACACTGCCAGCATAATACACTTGATCGCCGGGTTTGAATCCCTGGACCTGCTCGCCGACCGCTTCGAACATGCCGGCGACATCCCAGCCGTGAATCACAGGCTCCGGTTCTATCCTGTCTTTGGGGGCACGGAGCTTGGTATCGACCGGGTTCACAGAGATCGCCTGTACATGGACGAGCAGATCATGTCCGCTCGCCTGTGGCCGGGGAAGCCGCAAATCCTGCAGACTGTCCGGCTGTTCAATTGGAAGATAGCGTGTGAGTCCTACTGCTTTCATTTCTGCCATTAAGGGTTCCTCCTCTGCATCGGTTTATCCGGGTAAGGACGTATCCGCTACTCTGTCTATTACTTTTAACTTTTAATATAGTACCCCTTTTCGGCAGCATTGATGTGCCGGGGTGAAGGTCATCCCTAATTTATTCGCATTTTCTGTCCTGTTCCGCATATTTATCTGGTATTTATCTGACAGTATGGCATTGAGCCTGTTATTTATCTGCCGTTCTACTGTTGATGAGATTCCCTGTCCGCCCGCATAGCGCCATGCTACAATGCGCTTGTATGAAAGCGATTGCATATTTGAAGATTATAAATTCTTCATATAACAAACGATAACAAATGCATGCTGAACGAATAGCAAGTGAGCAGCAAATGAGCAGCGACCAAGCCATGGACGAGCTGCGGCTGAACGGCTGGTTTCCAGCCGAAAGATGGATACCAGGGAGAGGATGACAGGTGATGAGACTATCTGTATTTACCGTATGTACACCCGATCTGACGCCGGAACAGCTTATTGCTGCTGCGGCAGACGCCGGAATTGAAGGAATCGAGTGGCGCTATGCCGGTATCCCGGCCGATGCTGTCCAGGAAGCACCTTCCTACTGGCGGCACAACCGCTGCTCCATTGATCCGAAGACTTCTGCAGAGCAGCTGCAGACGATCCGCTCGGCTGCCAAGCAGCGGGGACTGCGCTCGATTGCACTTGTTCCCTATCTGAAATGCGGTGATCTGGACAGTGCCCATCAGGCATTTGATACGGCGCAGCAGCTGGGCGCGTCGATGATGCGTGTCGGTATTCCGCGTTATGACAGGCAGCGGCATTATGAAGATCTGGAGACCGAAGCGATCCGTTATCTGTCCAGCATCCAGGAGCTGGCCAGCCAGTATGGCATCAAGGCACTGGTCGAGACCCATCACGAGACGATTGCGCCCAGCGCTTCCATGGCGATGCGGCTGGTCGGGCATCTCAATCCGGCTCATGTCGGCGTACTGTATGATCCCGGCAATATGGTGCATGAAGGATATGAGAATTATCGCATGGGTATTCAGCTGCTCGGTTCGTACCTCGCGCATGTGCATGTCAAAAATGCCGGCTGGCTGCGCAGTGAAGAACGCTGGCAGTGCCAGTGGCTCCCCCTGCTGGAAGGCAGCGTACCATGGGAGCAGATTATCGCCGATCTGGCAGCTGCAGGATATGACGGTTATCTGGGCATTGAAGACTTTAGCGGACAGTTCGGTTCGGCCGGGATGCTGAACCATTTTGCCGGAGTATTCCGTGAGCAGCTCCAGCAGCATGGAGAGGAGGCACAATCGTTATGACCTCATCCATACGTGTGGCCGTGATCGGCATTGGCAATATGGGCAGTACCCATGCACGCACCCTGCTGTCCGGCACGATTCCCGGAGCGGAGCTGACAGCCGTATCCGATGTACGGGCATCCATGAAAGCTTGGAGCCGGGAAAATCTGCCGGAGTCTGTCACGTTCTGGGATGATCCGGAGCAGCTCATGCAGTCAGGCACGATCGACGCTGTGCTGCTGGCTACACCGCACAAGGATCATCCCGGCCAGGCGATCACCGCTCTGCGCCATGGTCTGCATGTGCTGGTGGAGAAGCCTGCCGGGGTGAGCACCCGTGAAGTGCAGCAGATGAATGATGCTGCGGCTGCCGCGCCCGGCAGCGTATTTGCGATTATGTACAACCAGCGGACCAATCCGGTCTATCGCAAGCTGCGTGATCTGATTGCTGCCGGAGAACTGGGAGAGATCCGCCGGCTGAACTGGATCATCACCAACTGGTATCGGGCGCAGAGCTACTATGATTCCAGCGGCTGGCGGGCGACCTGGAGCGGTGAAGGCGGAGGTGTGCTGATCAACCAGTGTCCGCATCAGCTCGATCTGCTGCAGTGGACGACCGGGATGATGCCGTCGCGCATCCGTGCCTTTTGCCGGTTCGGTCGTTACCGGAATATCGAGGTGGAAGATGATGTGACCGCATATGCCGAATACGATAATGGGGCCAGTGCCGTATTCATTACGACTACCGGCGAATATCCGGGGACCAACCGTTTTGAAGTGACCGGGGACCGCGGGAAGATCGTGATCGAGCAGGACAAGCTGACCTTCTGGCGGCTGCGGGAACCCGAACCGGTGTTCAATGAGCGCTATGAAGGCGCGTTTGGACATCCGGAATGCTGGCAATGCGATATTCCGATCGAAGAGACCGAGACCGGGCATCCCGGCATTATCCGCAACTGGATCGAGGCGATTCTTCACGGCACACCGCTGATCGTGCCCGGTGAAGAAGGCATCCGCGGACTGACACTGTCCAATGCGATGCTGCTCTCCACCTGGGAAGATGACTGGGTCACTCTGCCGATAGATGAAAAACAATTTGAAGATCATTTGGCCCGGCGGCGTGAGGAATCGACCTTTTCCGGGTATATTACGGATAAAGAATCAATGCCAGCGGATATGAGCAAAACGTACAAATAACAACTAAATACCAACCTGCATAGCAGTGTGAAAGGAAGATCAGAATGAGCAAGGATGGAATGTTTTATGCGCCGACAACGGAGTATCAACGTGAACCGGTCTGTGGACCGGGTGAATTCCCGATTGCAGTCGCGGCAATGGATCACGGGCATATTTACGGGATGTGTGCCGGTCTGGTCGAAGCCGGAGCGACCGTCAAATGGATCTATGACCGCAATCCGAAGCGACTGGCTTCCTTTCACAAACATTATCCAGAGGCGCAGATCGCCTCGTCCATAGCGGAGATTCTGCAGGATGAGACAGTGAGGCTGGTCGCCGCCGCAGCAATCACTTCCGAACGCGGGCCGCTCGGCGTGCGGGTGATGCAGGCGGGCAAGGATTACTTTACCGATAAAGCGCCCTTCACAACGATGGAACAGCTGATCGAAGCACGGATCGAGACCGCCCGCACCGGACGCAAGTACATGGTCTATTACAGTGAACGGCTGCATGTGGAGAGTGCCATCTATGCCCAGCAGCTGATCAGCCAGGGAGCGATCGGAAGAGTCGTTCAGTTAATGGGCACCGGGCCGCATCAGCTGGTCGCGAACAAGCGGCCGGACTGGTTTTTCCGCCGGGAGCAGTATGGTGGCATTCTCTGTGATATCGGCAGTCACCAGATCGAGCAGTTTCTGACCTTTACCGGCTCTGCCGATGCGATGATCAATCACAGCCGGGTCGCCAATTTCAATCATCCGCAGTATCCGGAGCTGGAGGACTTTGGTGAGATCTCCCTCACCGGGGACAGCGGGGCTTCCGGTTATATGCGGGTCGACTGGTTCACACCGGACGGACTCGGCACCTGGGGAGACGGACGGACCGTGCTGCTCGGAACAGACGGTTATATCGAACTGCGCAAATACATCGATATCGCCCGCGATCCCATGCGGGATCATGTGTATCTGGTCAATCACGAGGGAGAGTATCATTTTAATGTATCTGGCAAAGTGGGCTTCCCGTTCTTCGGTCAGCTGATCCGCGATGTACTGGATCGGACCGAGACCGCGATGACACAGGATCATGCCTTCAAGGCTGCCGAGCTGTGTCTGCTTGCCCAGCAGCGTGCCTGGGATCAGCCGGATGGTCTGCTCGGATTTGGCACACCGCAGGGAATCACAGGCAGATTGCATTATAACCGATAGTATCCGGCGCCGGATGGTCTGCAGAGGCAGGTCAGCCGGCGCTTTGTTTATTGGCATCACAGGCCCGGCATCGGCAGTCAGGCTGCAATCAACGTAATTTCCGTTTCCCCTGCCTGCTACCTCCTCTATTATGTATCTTCGGACTCTTTATAATTTCTTTCCGGTAAAAAAGCAATTCTGCTGATTCCCTTTTCAAAGTAGTGATACAATGGGATCAATGATGTAAGCGCTACCGAAAAGGAGAAGATTGCCCATGCCGGAGACGATGCAGATGGATCATGCGATTACTTATGGATACCGCTCTGCCGAACCTTTTCACCCGCCGGCGGTCGACGGGTTTCATTCTCATCTGCAGTATGAGATCTATTACTTTCATGAAGGCATCTGTACCTATATTATTGGCGAACACAGTTACCATCTGCGTCCGGGAGATGTGCTGCTGATGCATGGACGGACACTGCATCGGCCGCATCCGCAGCCGGATCATCCGTATGTGCGTTCGACGCTTCATTTCGATCCGACCCTGCTGCATGAATATATCCGGCAGGAGCATGTCAGCGGACTGCTGCTGCCTTTTGAGCAGTCCGGCAACCGGCGCATTTCTCTGACCCGGGAAGAACAGCCGGAATTCGAGCAGATGCTGGCCCAGCTGGCCGCGCTGCCGCTGGCAGAGCAGGGCAAGGTATCCTTTCGCTTTATCCTTAAGCTGTGTGAGCTGCTCTCCATGCTCGCCAGCCGCTGCCGGGAAGAGCAGACCGACAGCAGCCGGGCCGGCAAAGAGCTGTATGTGCAGCATATTCTCGATTATATCGAGACCGGCTATATGCATGAGATTACCCTGGAGCAGATCGCGGATCATCTTCATTTATCCCGTGCCTATATTGCGGCTCTGTTCAAGGAATGGACCGGCATGACCATTTTTAAATACCTGTATCATCGCCGAATCAGCCAGGCTCGGCTGCTGCTCCATTATCAGCGCGAACTGTCGATCACCGAGATCAGCCGGTTGTCCGGCTTCAAGCAGCCGGCTCACTTCAGCCGGATGTTCAAGCAGATGGTCGGCTGTTCGCCGGAGAGTTATCGCTCCCGGCCGGATTACGATTCGTGGTAATCTGTGCTGCATGAACCTCCCGCTTCCGCCTCCAATCTCTCGCCGCTGCAGAGAAACCATTCTCTGTACGCCTGCCTGTACTTCATCTAAAAACGCATTTTGGAACTTCATTACGCTGAAGGTGCTTTGGCAGGCCGGCGAAATGGGTATGTGATATAGAGAGAATACTGTATTACCATTCCCATCACTACTGAGGAGGCCAATTTATGAAAGCCATCGTCATTGAACAATATGGAGATAAAGATCAGCTCAAACAAATGGAAGTTCCCGATCCCGTTCCCGGTGAACATCAGGTTGTCGTCAAACTCAAAGCGACCTCCATCAATCCGATCGACTGGAAGCTGCGCGCCGGATATCTGAAAGGCATGATGGACTGGGAGTTCCCGATTATTCTTGGCTGGGATGCCGCCGGTATCATTACCGAAGTCGGCTCGGCCGTCACCGAGTGGAAAATCGGCGACAAAGTATTCGCCCGTCCGGAAACGACACGATTCGGCACATATGCCGAATACACACTTGTCGATGATCATCTGCTCGCTCCACTGCCGCCGGCTATCAGCTATCAGGAAGCAGCTTCGGTACCGCTGGCCGGTCTGACCGCATGGCAGGCACTGTTCGATCACGGACAGCTCAAAGCCGGGGAAAAAGTGTTGATTCACGCCGGTGCAGGCGGCGTCGGCAGCCTGGCGATCCAGCTCGCCAAAAATGCACAGGCTCATGTCATTACAACCGCGAGCGCGCAAAATGCCGAATTCCTCAAATCGCTCGGTGCGGATGAAGTGATCGATTACAAATCGACCAACTTTGCCGAAGTACTGTCCGATATCGATCTGGTATTCGATACTATGGGTGAACAGATTCAAAAGGACAGCTTCAAAGTGCTCAAGCGCGATACCGGTCGCCTGATCTCCATTGTGGGTCAGCCGGATGAGGACATCGCCCGTGAGATGAACGTTACCGCCAAGTCGATCTGGCTGCAGCCGGATGGCAAGCAGCTGCAGGAGTTCGGCCAACTGATGGAACAGCGCAAAGTCAATGCGATCGTCGGCACCGAGATTCCCTTCTCCGAAGAAGGACTGCGCAAGGCGCATGAGCTCAGCGAGACGCACCACGCCAAAGGCAAAATCGTCATTACATTCGAAGATTAATATTGCTGCCGTTCACCATCCTGCTGGCGATTGGGTCGTTATCCTGTTATCCGGCGGTTCATGACAGAGCCACTGCCAATATATGCTGCTAATATAATGAACGGTAACATCATCCCCATCCCGCAAGGAGGTGCAGCCTGTGTGGCTCATTAATCCATCGACTGCGTTCCCTGATCCGCTGTTCCGTATCATCTGGCTGCTGGAGCTGATCGTGCTGCTGGTGCTTGTATTGGCTGCATTCCGGTGGTCACGCCGTGCCTGGGTCGGCAGTATCGTCCTGTTCGTCATCGGTCTGGCTGCCACCCTGCCCGGCTGGATTCACCAGCTGATCTACCCGGACCCGATCGGCGCCATGATCGATATTCCGCTGCTGCTGATGTTTCCGCTGATGGCGGTCAGCCTGGTCTGGGCAATCATCGCGTGGATCATGCGCCTGACCTCTGGTCGCCGCAAGGCCGGCTCCATATCCTAATGGAAAGCAGCTGCGGTCTGTACGAATACAGCGGGCTGAAGGGAAATATAAATTGATCTGTATCCAAAACAAAACAGCCGCTTCGCATGACCGGTAAGAACATAACCGGTGATACGGAGCGGCTGTTTGTTGTGCTGCTTTATATTGCGCTTGCTGTACTGCTATATATCGTGCTTGATACGCTGTGATTCACTGTATTTTTTTCGGCTGCTTTTATAAAAAAGACAGTCCGTTACATACAGTGCATCCCAGGCTTATTGTCCAATAATCTGACGAATTCCTTCCGTGATCGGTGTCAGCGGACGACCGAGCAGCTTTTCAAAATCACTGTGGTCGATCTCCAGATGGCCTTCGCGGATACCCTGCTGAATGCCCACCAGCATCGGCAGGATAAATTCAGGCAGACCGGCGGCTTTCATAATCTCTGCATACGTCTGATCATCCACATGCTGTACGGTAACTTCCTTGCCGAGAACCGTACCGACAGCAGCAGCCAGTTCATCCTGGGTGAGCAGCGGCCCGGACAGTTCATACGTCGTATTCTCATGTCCGGCTGGCAGTATCGCTGCAGCTGCTGCTGCGTAATCGTCCTGGGTCGCCCAGCCGACTTTGCCGGAACCGGCGGAAGTGACCCATGGCGCCCCTGCCTGAACCGCCTGGATGGTGGACAGTTCATTTTCCAAATACCAGTTGTTGCGCAGGAAGGAATACGGGATACCAGCAGCCAGAATTGCCTGTTCTGTTTCTTTGTGGACAGGGGCCAGCATCAGCTTGCTCTCCTGGGCATTGGTTACGCTCGTGTAGGCGATAAAGCCGACATTGGCGCGCGCTGCCGCAGCGACTGCGTCTTTGTGCTGACGGATGCGTGTCTCGTTATCGCCGTCGGCAGAGATGATCAGCAGACGATCCACTCCGGCAAAAGCCTGATCCAGCGTATCCGGCTGGTCGAAATCACCGTGACGCACATCGACGCCCAATACGCGCAGATGCTCGGCTTTGGCCGGATTGCGCACGCTGACAGCCAGCTCGCTGGCAGGTACGGTCTGCAGCAGTTTCTCAACGATTTTGGAGCCCAATTTACCGGTTGCACCTGTTACTAAAATAGTCATTTGTATTCCTCCTGATATGTTGTAATAGTTTTTGTTATAACATATATAGTTACAACAAATGTATAAAATAAAAGCTCTGTGAAGAGCCTTTATTGTTCCCTGGTTTATATCTCGGCAAGCTGCTTGTTCAGCTGGTCCAGTGTGGTTCGTGCCAGTCTCTGTTCCATTGCATTCTGCGCATCACGCAGCTCCTGCTGCAATACCTGCTCGATATTGCGGCCAACCTGACAGGCAATATTCGAATTATCATGAATGCCGAACAGCTGGTTCTCATCAGCGGCATGTACTGCACGGTAAATATCCAGCAGCGTGATCTGTCCGGGCTCCTTGAGCAGATAGGCACCACCTACACCTGCACGAACCTCGATCAAGCCTGCCTTTTTGAGCATACCCATAATGCGGCGGATTACCACCGGATTGGTATTTACACTCGCTGCGATAAAGTCACCGGTACATTCCAGCGGACACATATCGATCAGCGACAGGGTGTGCACCGCCATGGAAAAGCGTGTACTGATCTGTTTCATTTGTATCACCACCGTTGTAACCAGTATAGTTACTACCCGGCAGACTGTCAACATGTAAAAAGGCAGTACCGTGTTCCAAAAAGAATGTCTGCCTCTTCTATACGGAAGCGGCGTCCGCCTGCAGCTGCTCGGCGGTCGTGCGGACGATTAGCTGCAGCGCACGGGACATGAGGCTGATCGGCAGTGACGGCAACGACGGCTTGTGCAGCGCCATCTCGGTCGATGCCGGGAAATGAACGAATCCGGCCAGCACTTCCGGCCGCTGCTGCTGCAAGTAGTCGAGAATGCCATACATCGTATTGTTGCAAATAAACGTACCGGCGGTGTTGGAGATCTCGGCCGGAATGCCATTTTCCACGAGTCGGTCGGTAATCCGGCGAATCGGCAGGGTTGCAAACATTCCATCCGGACCGCCTTCATGAATCGGCACGTCGATCGGTCTGGCATTGCGATTGTCCGCATAGCCGGCACTTGGCTCTACACTTTTGATATTGACAGCGATCCGCTCCACGCTGACGGCAGTCCGTCCGGCAGCAAGTCCGCAGGCGATGACTGCATCCGGTCGGAATTCCTCCACCGCCTGGATCAGCAGCTCTACACATTCGTCATAATGCACCGGCAGCAGCAGCGTGCGCAATTCCAGCGTCAGATCGGACCATTTGTGATCCGCGATCACTTCCAGCAGATATTCGGTCGGGTTGATTGTATGTCCACCAAACGGTTCAAATCCGGATATCAATATTCTCATCAGTGCATCCTCCTTGGTCATAGGTACGGGTACATCACTAATTCGCAGCGGAGCATCTGTATTCCTCTTTTTACCAGTAAACTTCTGCTAACATACAGATCCGGATTTCTGCCAAATATTGTTGATCTTCTATTTGACTTTGAAGGAGATTGCGTTATAATTATAATATGTTTGATAAAATATAATTTTGCAAAATAAAAGATGCGGGGAGATGGAATAATGTCTGTTTACGATTATTCTGCTGCAACGATTGATAAGGAAGAGAAATCTCTATCCGATTACCAGGGCAAGGCGCTGCTGATCGTCAATACAGCGAGCGGTTGCGGTCTGACTCCTCAATACGAAGGATTGCAAAAGTTATACGATACGTACAAAGATTCCGGATTGGAAGTGCTGGGCTTCCCGTGCAACCAGTTTATGGGCCAGGAGCCGGGCACCGAAGAAGAGATCAAGGATTTCTGCCAGGTGAACTACAGCGTTAGCTTCCCCTTGTTCGCCAAGGTCGATGTAAAGGGCGAGAACGCACATCCGCTGTACCGTTATCTGGTCGATGCTGCACCTGAGCCGTCCCGTACCGGTGATATCGAGTGGAACTTTGCCAAATTCCTGGTGGATGCCAAAGGGAATGTAGTCAAACAGTACCCATCCCGTCTGGACCCGGCCGAGATTGAAGCCGATATTCAAAAAGTACTTGCTGGAGAAGCCGTTTCCTGACTTCTCTCTCCCATTTCTGGGTAAATATACTTGGTTCCACGTCACTGTCACATAGTCAGGCAACTTATACTTATATTCCATTTCAGGAGGATGATGAATTATGGCATTAACATTTACAGACATGGTCACACAGGCAAGAAACAACGTTCCGGGTGTTACTTCCCAGGAAGCACGCGAGAAAATCAACAGCAACCCCAACACACTCGTTATCGACGTACAGGATGCGGCTGATGCCGGTGCCTGCGGTCTGATCCCAAGCGGCGTGAACATCTCACTGGGCATGCTGCCGATCCGTGCGGATCTGGGTGTACCTGCCGAGCTGCGCGACGAGCGTCTGAGCGATCGCAGCCGTCCGGTACTGGTAACCTGCGGTGCAGGCGGCCAGGCAGCTCTGGGCGCATACGCACTGAAGATGATGGGCTTCACCGATGTGGCTTACATCGATGGCGGTACAGCAGCATGGAAACAAGCCGGCTTTGAAGTAGAAGAAGCGTAAACCCCTTACGCTCTGCATAAAGGCATCCCCTTTTACCCCTTATATAACCATAACGAATCCCCCTGCAGAACACGACTGCAGGGGGATTTTTTGATAGATATCTTTTTGAGAGCAGCCTTTTTGATATATACAATCCATTTCCCTCTGTGCCTGGGGCAAAATGCACATTATTAAGGAGTACGGCGACACTACCGATGTGCTCGAAGATACGTATCTCAATACGAAGATCTGAACCCCCAAAACCAATGGATGCGTGAATACGTGATATTGACGTTTTAATTGCATTTTCTCCCCGTTAGCAGAATCTCATATCAAAATACTGCTATATGTTTAGCCATGATAACTAAATGGGTAATGTTTCTCACAGCCGTACGCCATCTACGACAGATCTGCGCTATGAGAGTAATCCGCTCTCTATCTCTTGCCTGGTCGGCAGATCGTCCGCTTGAATAGAGGAAAAAAGGGGATGTATACATGAATCGCAATGTAACAATGATGCAATTTTTTGAGTGGCATGTCGAAGCGGATGGTTCACATTGGAAGAGGCTGCAGGATATCGCTCCCGAGCTGAAGCAGGCCGGAATCGGCACACTCTGGATTCCTCCTGTTACCAAAGGACACACGCCGCAGGATACCGGTTACGGCGTTTACGATTTGTATGATCTCGGCGAATTTGATCAAAAAGGCGCTGTCGGCACAAAGTACGGTACCAAAAAGGAACTGCTTGACGCGATTGCCGTCTGTCATCGGCTTGGCATGAACGTGTATATCGACCTGGTAATGAACCACAAAGCAGGTGCGGATGAGACGGAAGTCTTTCAAGTGGTCGAGGTCGATCCTAACAATCGGACAGAGGTCATCTCTGAACCTTTTGAGATTGAAGGCTGGACCAAGTTCACTTTTCCCGGACGCGGTGATACGTACTCTGCAATGAAGTGGGATTACCGACATTTTAACGGAACCGACTATGATAACCGTGAGGGACGGACAGGCATCTTCCGTATCGCTGACGGGGACAAGCAGTGGAATGAAAATGTCGATAACGAGTTCGGCAACTATGATTACCTCATGTTCGCCAATATCGATTACAACATGCCGGAAGTGCGCGACGAGATGATCAACTGGGGCAAATGGATGATCGACACAACCCGCTGTGACGGCTTCCGCCTGGATGCCATCAAGCATATTAACTATGAGTTCATCCGCAACTTTGTCGGTGAGATGATCAGCAAGCGCGGACAGGACTTCTACATCGTCGGTGAGTTCTGGAATCCGGAGCTGGCGGCCTGCCAGGAGTTCCTCGATACGGTCGATTACCAGATTGACCTGTTCGACGTCTCCCTGCACTACAAGCTGCATGCAGCTTCCATATCCGGCAACTCATTCGATCTGTCGACCATCTTCAACGATACGCTCGTACAGACGCATCCGACGCATGCGGTCACCTTTGTCGACAACCACGATTCCCAGCCCAATGAAGCGCTGGAATCCTGGATCGAAGACTGGTTCAAGCCGCTCGCCTACTCGCTGATTTTGCTGCGCCAGGAAGGCTATCCATGTGTATTCTATGGCGATTACTTTGGGATCGGCGGCGAGAATCCGATTCCGGGCAAAAAGGAAATGCTGGACTGCCTGCTGTATGCCCGTTACCACAAATCCTATGGCGAGCAGGATGATTACTTTGACCATCCGAACACCATCGGCTGGGTGCGCCGAGGCAGCAGCGAGATCGAGCGTTCCGGCTGTGCGGTCGTTATGACCAATGGCGAAGAAGGCGAAAAACGGATGTTCGTCGGTGAAGAACGTGCCGGCGAGATCTGGATCGACCTGACCCGCAACCGTCAGCACCATGTACAGATCGAGGAAGACGGCTGGGCCAACTTCCCGGTCAATGGCGGCAGCGTATCCGTCTGGACACTGCCGGAGACCGATCTGACCGAGGATGAAGTGGAGAGCTATTATGCGTCGCAGCCATGCCTCGCGATTCCGGAAAGCGGCGTACTGGAAGAAGGCTCCGACCTGCTGAACATCGAGCCCTCCGAGCATGATCCTGCTTCCAACGCGGAAGAATCTGCTGCGGACACGTCCGATACACAAGAGGACGAGCCAGGAGAAGATGATCCGGCCGAGGCGAACCCGAGTCCGTCCTGATCACCCCTGAATTCGTAAATCTGTATTATCAAAAGCGTTCCCCTTATACAGCCAAACAGCCGGAAGTCTTCCCTCCTATCAGGACAAGACTTCCGGCTGTTTGGCGTAATAGAACCGCAAGATTTCTGCATGGCAATTATGGTATGTTGGTAAGGAAGAGATACGATGCCTACATACGATTATGGAAAATGGGGTGACCTTGTTGGAAACGTTCAAAGAGCTTTATAACGATACCTTTTTGCAGGAGTTCTCGGCAAGAATGCAGCGGTATGCAACGGATTTCCGGGAGCAGGAATTTTACGATCATGTCCATGCCGCCGGATGGGAACAGCTGGCGTTCAAGCAGCGCATCCGGCGGATCAGCGAAGCGCTGACCGCGGCGCTGTCTCTTCCCTATGAGCAGGTTATTCCGATTCTGCTGGAGGTGGCGCCCGAGTGCACGGGAGTCCAGTATTTATTTCTCCCGGACTATGTGGAGCTGAACGGGCTGGATCATCATGAGCTGTCCATGCATGCACTGGAGCAGCTCACCTGCTACTCCAGTGCAGAGTTCGCGGTGCGTCCTTTTATCCTGCAGGACCCCGAGCGGATGCTGGAGCAGATGAATCGGTGGGCGGATCATGAGAATGAGCATATTCGCCGGCTCGCCAGTGAAGGATTCCGTCCGCGGCTGCCGTGGTCGTTTCAGCTCAAGATGTTCATCATCGACCCGGAGCCAACACTGCGAATACTGGACAAGCTAAAACAGGACCCTTCCCTGTATGTACGCAAAAGCGTCGCCAATCATCTGAATGATATCGCCAAGGATCATCCGGACCGGATAGCCGCTATTGCACGGGAATGGTACGGCAAGCATCCCCATACCGACTGGATTGTTCGCCACGGCTGCCGCACCCTGCTCAAGCAGGATCATCCCGAGGTAATGGACCTGTTCGGTTACCTGCCGAATGAACAGGTTCGGGTGAGTGATCTGGTGGTGAGCACGCCGGAGGTGGAGATTGGCGGAGAGATCGAGCTTACCTTTACCCTGTTCAATGAGACCTCATCTGCCCAGAATCTGCGGATCGATTATGAGGTCGACCTGATGAAAGCCAACGGACGCCACGCCGCCAAGCGTTTTCGCTGGGTATCCCGCGAGTTCGCTCCCGGAGAGCACCCTATGCGCAAAAAACATTCGTTCAAGCTGATCACGACGCGTGTGTATTACCCTGGCGTTCATCATATCCGGCTGTATGTCAATGGCGCGAACCAGGGCGATGTTTCTTTTGTACTGACGGCACCGGGCGGTTAATGACAGGAACTGGTGGATGAGATCCGAAAGTGTTACACTCTTATCGGTCCGGCGTAGGATCATGCAGCTGAAAAGGACAGGCATCCGCATATCGAGGATACGGCTTGTACTCTATATGGCACCTGCTGTCAGGCTTTTGAATACGAGGAGGTACGGGATATGAAAGCACAGGTGGAATTGGTCAAAGCGGATGCAGCAGATGCTGCTGCCATTAGGGACTTGATGATTACAGTGGAAGAAGAGGAACGACGCAGATGGTATACCGATGGAGCAGGTCCTTACATTCCCGGCTTTGACTCTGTCGAAATGCAAAAATACCATCTATGGAATAACACCTATTTCAAAATCATGGTTCAACATAGGCTCGTGGGTGTGCTTCTTATTTCTTATACCGGCAGAGAGCATGCTCGCATAGACCGACTGTATATTGACCCTTCTCAGCAGAATATGGGCATCGGGTCCGCTGCCATTTCCAGTATGGAGGCCCTGTATCCCCAGGTCCGGTTATGGACGCTGGATACAGATCAGAATAGTCCACGCAATCATCACTTTTATGAAAAGATGGGCTATCAGCTGGCAGGACAGAACGATAAGGAGCGGTATTATTTCAAAAATATACCGGGAGAAGAGGAAGAGGCTGCCCACTATACACGCAGCAGGAATCTCGATAATCACAATTTCCGCGATTGCAACTTACATAATACCGATTTCCACGATGTAAACCTGCGGGAGGCCAAATTTACAAACCTGAATATGAGTCATACCTTATTTCAGAACAGCAATTCCAGCTATAACCGATTCACCAATGTTAATTTAAGCCATTCCGTGTTCGGAGACTCCAATATGAGCCAGGCTGAAATCTGCCATGTCAATCTCGCGGGCGCCTATATTCATGACACCAGTCTGGGGACGGACCATCCCTTATTACCAGTGGTTATGGAAAGATGTGATCTTGCCAACAGTACAATATCAGATTCCAATCTGCACAATTTAGCGATCGTTAACAGCAATATCGAGGGAATGACCATCGATGGTATCTCTGTTAGCGAACTGCTGGCAGCATACCAAAAACAGCAGGCATCCGCTACATCCCGACTCGAATAGGTTCCCTCATACCAAAAAGCAGGCACCCTCTCCTACAGGTGCCTGCTTTTTAAATCTATATTCATATGCGGTTATTCGTTATTTCAGTACTTTGATCCGTTCTTCCAGCGGCTTGAATTCCTTGTCTCCTGCCGGAGCGGTCGGTTTGCCGAACGGCATCTGTGCGATCAGTTTCCAGTTCTCCGGAATGTCCCACTCGGCTTTGATTTTCTCGTCGATCAGCGGGTTGTAATGCTGCAGCGATGCGCCGTAGCCTTCCGCTTCCAGCAGGGTCCAGACCAGATACTGGTGCATCCCGGAGGACTGCTGTGACCAGATCGGGAAGTTATCCTGATATGCTTTGAACTGTTCCTGCATCCCGCGGATCACAGACTCATCCTCGAAGAACAGGATCGTACCGTAACCGGCTTTGAAGCTGTCCATTTTTTGCTGGGTCGGTGCAAAGTTCTCGGCAGGTACGATTTCCTTGAGAATATTCGTGGTGAACTCCCACAGCTGGTCATGCTTCTCGCCCAGCAGGATCATCACCCGGGCGCTCTGGGAGTTAAACGCAGAAGGCGTGTGCAGCACAACCTGCTCCACAATCTCCTGAATCCGCTCGTCAGAGGTAACCGCCTCTTTGCTGATTCCATAAATACTTCTGCGGTTCTTCATTGCGCTAAGTATATCAGTCATGAAAATCATCCTCCTTCATATGTGGGTGGATATCATTCCCACTTCATACTTAACCAGTCCGGTAGAAGAAATATCAGCGGCTTACCAAATTAAAGAATTATTGCACAAACAGACATATACCGGTAGATGGCATATGTCTGCTGCTTGTAAGAACGAATCTGCAATCCTAGCTGCTTCGCATGGCTCTGATCATCATGATGACTTTGACCGCTTCGGCCCGTGTCGTCTGACCGGCAGGATCGAAGGTATTGGCCGATTTGCCGTTAATGATTCCGGTCTGCTGCATGGCCGCTACTGCCCCACGTGCCCATGCAGGAATCTTTTTGTCATCCGTAAAGGTAGTCTTCGGCTGGGACATAACATCACTATGCAGCGCTGCGGCTGCCATCACAGCCATTTCGGCGCGGGTTATCCGATCATTCGGACGGAAGGAACCATCCGCATTGCCTTGAACCCAGCCCTGTCGTACCGCCTCGGCAATCGCCGGACGGGCCCAGCTGCCGATGGTCTCTTTATCGGTAAAGGCAAGCGGCGTCTCGCTTCCCGGCAATCCCATGGCCTGAAGCAGCATGACCGCAAATTCGGCGCGGGTCACCGCCTGCCCCGGTTTGAAGGACCCATCGGCATAACCTCTGACAATACCGGCATCTACCGCCTGACGAATGCTCTTTTCGGCCCAGTGTCCGCCAATATCGCTGAGTGTCACCGGTGCAGCATCCGCTGCTGTATCGCTACCTGTAGTCGGCTGTGGTGTGACAGTACTAGTATTCGTATCCGCTGCGAGCACAGCGAATTTGGTGAAATGGTCCACTTGCGCCGTAATCTGATTGCCACTCATCCGACTGCCTTCGACCAGCGTCCAGACGCCTGTACTTTCGTTCAGATAATAGATGCCGGGGGTCTGGCTGCCAGTTAATCCCGATGGATCAAATGTCAGAGTGAGTGTCACCGGAACGTTAAAATTTCGGGAGACATTCTTGAGCAGCTCATACACCGGGCTGACCGGCTTGATTCCACTCGTCCATAATC
The DNA here is from genome assembly GCF_000971965.1 of Paenibacillus wulumuqiensis. Taxonomy (GTDB): domain Bacteria; phylum Bacillota; class Bacilli; order Paenibacillales; family Paenibacillaceae; genus Saccharibacillus; species Saccharibacillus wulumuqiensis. Next base: position 363,621 of record NZ_KQ040792.1, on the reverse strand, counting down.
CCTGTGTATCGCTGTCGGCAAGACGATTGATCGATATCTTCAGTTCTTCCGCTGCCGCATGGGCAGGAATCTGCAGCCGGATACCGGAGCCAATGCTGACTTCCCCCGCACGTCCGATCGGAAGGGTCAGCTGTCCGTTCGTGGAGCTTGCTGTGATCGGTGAACCGGCTGGACGATCATCATCGTCATCGTCTGTTACCGGATTGAGCTGCCATCCGGCATACAGCGTCAGATTGCCGGTGAGTGGTGTCACGCCAAAGCGAAAGCGCTCCGACAGCGCGCCATCGGTATACCAGCCATCGAACCGGTAGCCATTTTTCACCGGCTGTGCAGGTTCTGCGAGCGTACCGCCATATTCCACAAATACATCCTGTACATCCGTGCCACCATAGGTGTTAAATGTTACGGTATAAGCTTCGGTCACCCATTTGGCATACAGCATCAGATCGCCGGTGATCGGTGTAAGATTGAAATCAAATGGCTGAGTACGCGCACTATCCGTATACCAGCCGGCGAACAGATAACCGGTGCGGGATGGCGCAGTTGGCTGCATTGCCTTTTCGCCAGAGATAACAGCCATATCCGCTACTGCCGAACCGCCATACGTATCAAAGCGAACGGTATGACTGTTCACGGTCCAGCGAGCATAGACGGTCAGATTGCCGGTTACTGCCGTATGGTTAAATTCAAATGGTACGGTGAAGGAGGTATCGACATACCAACCGCCAAAGGTATAGCCTGTTTTGGTCGGTGCCGGAGGCTGAACAGCATAGGCTCCATAGTTCACTGTCTGCTCGGCTGCCGGCGACCCGCCCTGGCTGTCAAAAGTAACCGTTCGCGGCAAATACATGCTAAAAGCCACCGTGCTGACATTGCCTGCCGGATCGGTAACAACAAGCAGATGCGAACCTTCCGCATTCACCGCGCTGCCGCTGACAAATGGATGGCCATCCAACACCGCTGTACCTTCATTAAAGGTAATCACCGGTCCGGTCGTATACATCTGTCCATACGTGACGCCCGTCACTACAGGCGGCGTGCGATCAATCGTAAATCGGACACTGGTTGTACCGATATTGTTGGTAACGTTCAGCGTATACGTGCCTTCTGCCGTAATTGCCGTGCCACTTGTATACGGCTGGCCGTTCAATACCGCTGTGCCGCTTGTAAATGAAGGCGTAACTGCCGTATTGTAAATCCCATCATTCTGCACTCCGCTGACAACCGGCGGAGCAGTCTCATTGACAGTGATCGTCACCGTGGCAAGCGAGCTGCCGTAGCTATTGGAGGCTCCGTACGTAAAGCTGTCTGTCCCTACATAATCGGTATGGGGCACATAGCGAAAAGCTCCGCTATTGGACAGCATTACAGTTCCATGCGTGGTGGAATTCACCAAAAACGCACCGGCAGCATTGGAATCATTGCCCAGCACGCCGCTTTCGCTAACGGTAAGCACCTGATTTTTGGACGTGGAATAATTGTCATTTTGCGCAGCTGGCGAGATTCCTTCAAAAGAAGGATAGATCCCTCCAAGAGATACATAATAGATTAATTCCGCCTGGCTGCCATTCGGATTGGGCAGCCCAAAGTTATTCGTGCCATCGCCTCCAAAGTGGTTCCCCAGCAGACTGTATAATGCCTGATTGTCTGCAATGGAAAGCAGCGATCCATTGGCTTGAACAAGAGAATCCACAGTTACGGGAACAGCAAAAGGAAGAAGTCCTCCCAAATATTCCATCCCGGTCACATGATTGTAGTAAGTAGGATCGGTGGAGATCAGATAATGCACATTATCCTGAGGATCGGGCAGATTGGGCAGCTGAAAAGTATTCTTTCCGTCTCCGCCAAACGTAAGGCCGATCCTGGCGTACAGCTCGGGGTAACTGGATATGCTCAGCAGCTGTCCTTTCGCAGGAATCCATCCCGTCGGTGCAAAGTTATACGGGAACAGTCTCACTTCACTCAGCAGGGCATTGCCGATTCCGTGCATTCCTTCATCACGACTCGGAAAAGCTCCCTGCATCGCTATGTAATAACCCATTCCTGCGGGTGCCTTGGCGCGCAGATCAGGCAGTGCAAACGTCGTCTGCCCATTGCCGCCAAAATTGGTACCGATCAATGCAAACAATGCTGTATTGGTCTGAATAGAAAGGTTCTGCCCAGCGGCATAGGTCCACCCTTCCGGAGCAGATGGATAAGGAAACAGCCGAATCTCTCCCAGATATGGTTCTGCTCCCCCTGCAGACGCCTGCTGGATCAGTGTAGACGGGTTAAGCAATCCTCCTGAACAGAACAGAAGCATCATTACTATGCATACTTTGCTCAGCAACCCAAGCTTTTGTTTAATCATTTATTCATCCCCTGTTTCTCTAATATAATCCATCATTTCATAAATACCGGTGCGCCGCTTCGTCTGATGCCGGACAGGTAAGACTATTATGATGATCTAAGTGTAAACGATGCTTTACCGAAAGAAAATCTATTTTAATTTTAATATGAAAATGGATCGAATCCCTTGCTGTCAGGGGCTTGGCGCATATATAGCCCTGTATCTGTTTAGGCGCTGTAAGCATTCGTTTAATAAGCTGTATTGAATGAAGATCCGCGCGCCGGATCAACCTGCTCCAGCAGCAAAGGAGGCGAACCGCCATGATTGAAGTCGGATTAACTGGGTTCGGGGATCATCCCGAACTATATGGAAAAATAAAAGCGCCCGAGCGGCTGCCTGCCTATAGCCAGCATTTCCCGATTGTGGAGATCGATAGTTCCTTTTATGCGGTACAACCGGTCAAAAATGTGACCAAATGGGTCGAACAGACACCGGAGCATTTTGGCTTTATTTTCAAGGCGTATCAGGGCATGACCGGGCATCTGCGCGGCAAAAAGAACTACTTTGATACCAAGGAAGAGATGTTCGAGGCGTTCCATGTATCGCTCAAACCGGCGATTGATGCGGGCAAGCTGAGGATGGCACTGTTCCAGTATCCGCCATGGTTTGACTGCAACCGGGACAATGTGGAGACACTGCGCGAGACGCGTGAACTGATGAAAGACGTCCCATGTGCGCTGGAGTTCCGCAACCAGACATGGTACATGCCGGAGTTCCGTGAGCGTACGCTGGAATTCATGCGTAAGGAAGGCTGGATTCATACGATTGTGGATGAGCCGCAGGCCGGAATGGGCTCAATCCCGATCATTACGGCTGCCACATCCCGGCAGGCGACCTATGTGCGCATGCACGGCCGCAATGTGGATGGCTGGCACAAGAGCAGCCACCCGGACTGGCGCAAGCTGCGGTACTTGTACAACTACAATACCGAGGAACTGACCGAGTGGCGTGACCGCCTGCTGCAGCTGCAGGAACAGACGGATCATATCTACATCGTGTTCAACAACAACTCGGCAGGCGATGCCACACCTAATGCCCAGGAGCTGATCCGGATGCTGGCGGAAAAGGAAGCCTTGTCGGAGAAGCATAATATCAGCAGCAGCAGCTGAGCGAGGAATCTGCGTCACTGTCTGGCAGACAGTGGATAAAGGGTTCATTCGTTGCAAGTATAATTGGATTACAGATTATCCAGGCACATCAAACAGCCGATCCTTTGGGAGATCGGCTGTTTTTGCTGTATTCTGTACTGCTGCAAGGATTATTCGCTTATACATACACAATATTATTCATTTATGTATAATTATTCATCCTTGCATGAATATTCATTTATTCTCGCGGGCTTATGCATCCGCATAACTTGACCGAATGCCTGGGGATAGGCTGTGGATAATTTTATCCAGAATAGCTTAAATAAGTATATACTTCAATTGATCAACAATTACTTTATTACGTGTTATTTGTTTATTACTGCTATTTGTTCTTTTATGCGTCTATGGGCAGTTCCCGGTTGCGGCGGATGCTGTAGCCCACCGGTCCACCAGGCACACCTTTTATTTCAAGCACGCCGTTGTAGACCAGTTCCCGAAGACGATATTCCCAAAAGGCATCACCTGTAAACTGTTCATTATAGGCCATCGCCTCAGCAATCAGCCGGGCAGCAATAAGGAAATCGTTATTGCCGGAAGTCGGCGGCCGAAGTTTATCCAGCTTGTCCAGCAAATAGGCATCATGGTAATCCACCGGAACTTCCTGCACCTGGTGGTTGTTCCATATGCGCAAGACACCGTTCTGCTGCGTAAGTGTCTGCCATTCAGCAGATAGCTGCCCACGCTGCCCGGCATCGAGATAATGTGTATCGTTCCCGGTCATTTGCAGTACCTGCTGCAGCTTGGCGGAAGGAATCTCGCCGGAATGATGATAATGCTGGGCGGCATCCTCACTGTTGTACAGCTGCTCGCAGATAGCACATGGATTATATACCGCTATTTGTTGAGGCAGGCTGCGCAGCAGATAAAGGGCATGCCGCAGCCCCATTTGCTCACAGGCATTATCATCGGCCCAGATGATAATACGGGCCTGCTCCGGAATCCGGGCTATATCGTCCAGCAGCTCGGTGTACTGCTCCTCGGCCGGCTCCCTTTCATTCGCGCAGCCGGCGATATGGTTCCTGAACCATTCACTTCGCGCAGCCCTTCCCGCTGCCGAATCCAGATGCTGCACCGGTCCAATCGCATAATTCTCGGTCAGTACAATCAGCTTGTGGGAGCCCGATGGGTCTTCTTTGGCCAGCGCGACCTTCATACTGCCGGCTATGGAAGTGCCGCAAACGATATGGACATGAGTGCAGTGATCATCCGGTCTCCATGTTTCCTGCCTGTTCAAATGGAATCGCCTCCTGATGCGCTGTACAGCGCGTATTTATTTCCATTGTAACAGGCTGCATCCCATCAGGACAAAATGCGCTTCTGACCGCTCAGTTCCTGGATCGGCTTGATATTCTGTGTAAATTCCAGCGTGCCCATATACGTGCCTTCCGCATCACGAACAGCAAAGTAGCGGATATAGACAAACTTGTCCTTGAGCGGAATCCAGAAATCCTCGGCATCCTTGCGGCCTGCCTTGAAGTCAGCCAGCAGCTCATTCACCACATGTACACTTTGCGGCGGATGGCAGTTCTGCACGGTCCGTCCGATCACGGCTTTGGTGCGGGCGAAGATCCGCTCCTTACCATGGGAAAAGTAGCGTACCACATCATTCTCATCGATAAAGGTCAGATCGACCGGCAGATGATTGAGCATCGTCTCCAGCTGATGAATGGACAGTATCCCGGTGCCCATACGAACCAGACCATCCTGCAGCGGCGATAGATTCCCCTCTGCTCCACCCGGCTGGGCACCTGCTTCCGTAGAGGCTCCGTCTGCATTCTGCTGTAATGTCGGCTCGGGTGCACGCTCTGGAATCCACTCCTGCTCGGGAGGGACGAGACAGTAACCGATCTCGGCACTTTCCCGGGCGATCTGCAGCCATTCATCTTCGGTCAGCGTCTCCAGCGCCATCGGCAGCAGAATATGCTCTTCCTTGAAGATCATATCGGTCACTTCCTGCAGCACCCGCTCCATCAGACCGAGCAGATCCTCGGCAGAGACCGGCTCCATCTGATCCACCGCCGCATAGCCGGTCAGCAGTCCCTTGATCTCTTTGAGCCCCAGCCGGATGCCGTCATCTACGCCCCACATTACCTGAGTCGGTCCGTGAATCCCGTACTTCTCCAGAAACGGAAACAGCAGATTTTCCTTGCGGCTGTAGTGCTTGTCCACGTCATACAGCAGGTTCATATCCTCCAGCAGCTGGATGCGGTGGGACTCACTTTGCTCCCGGCGGAAGCGATCCATATGCAGGGACAGGGTAAACTGTACCAGCCGTTCAATCGCCCGGTTCTCCATTTTAAAAGTATGCACCGGGTGTCCCGGCTGCTCTTCCGGTGCACCCGCTGCCGGGCGGTGAATATCGTCGATAGAGCCTTTGAACATCTCGGCGTGTACACTGCACAGCCGCTGGACTTCGCTGACCGGAATGCCTTCCTCTTCCATCAGCGCCTGCTCCAACCGGGAGATCTCGGCGACAGAGATATGGCCGACTGCCTCGCGGAAACGTTCTTTGACATCATTTACACTTTGACCGTCATGCAGTTCCTTGATCAGCTGCTTGAGTATATCCTGACGCTGCGCATTTACGGTATGGGAATCAGGCTGTTCACCTGTATAGGGTCCTCTTGCTTCACGGTTGTTAATCAGCTCGCTCATTGTTCATTTCCTCCCTGGTGGTCATGAGTACGGTATATCCATGCTGTGCAAATGCCTGGCGGATCTGTTCGGGATGGATCCGTCTCAGAGCGGCACCTTTTTCCAGTGTCATAAAGCGTCCGGCGGTCTGCAGCATGCCGGGACGTGTAATATCGGTAAAGCCAATTTCCTGCATAATCGTAATAATATGCGGGTCTCTGGCGGCCAGTTCAGCAACGGGAAGATTCATGGCAATCACTTTGCTCATTATGCTGTCCCTTTCGTTAGAACATATGCGTTTTGAAGCGTAATATGCTTATAACTGTACGATAGCATGCCGGGAAAACCGACTTAGTGATTGTAATCACTACCTGCAGCAGCAGACATTTTATAATGAAACTATAGCCGCCTGTATGAGGTGTGCTGCCTGCCTATGCTGTAATCATAATGAGGTTAATGAAGGGATAGATGAATTATGGAACATACATCATTAAGCCAATTTCAACCGTACGAGAATGAGCGCTTCACCAAGCGCATTATATTCAAGCAGCCGGAAAGCACCGTGTTTACACTGAACTTTGAACCCGGCCAGCAGCTGCCTGCCCACCGCCACCCCGGAGCCGATGTGTATATTCTGGTGAGCGAAGGAACAGGGATGATCGATTGTGATGGAACCGAGACTCCGGTAGCCGCAGGGGATGTAGTGCATGTACAGGGCAAGGAACTGATGTCGTATCGCAGCGGGGATCATGATCGGTCGAGCCTGTATGTTACGCTGGTGAATATTCCTGATCCGGGGTATGCACAGGATCTGGGGTAATCGGTAGTTCATCCATATATAGGCAAACAAACGGCTTGAACCAAAGCTTTCCATTCATTTGGAAAAGGCTGGGGTCCAAGCCGTTTGCTATGTAGAAGTACAGTAATCTAGCTAGTGTTTACATATAATGCAGGCTGCATATTTTAAATTGAAATCACTTCTTTTCATTCACTTATTCAAATACAAACCTATCCATCCAGCTGCTCTGCACCTTGCGTCGGACACTGTAATATCGCATCCCCGCAGGTATTCCCTGCACTTCCAATACGCCGCTGTAAATCATTTCCCGGAGACGATATTCATAATACGCATCCCCGATAAAACGATCTGAGCATCCATACACCTCACCAATCACACGTGCTGCCCGGCAAAATTCGTATTGCCCATCTTCAGAATGATTGCTCACTGTATCCAGCCGCTGGAGGATGTCCTGATCGAAATAGTCAGGCGCCACCTGCCGGATCTGTCCCTCGTCCAGAATACGCAGTACGCTCTGCTGGCTGGAAAGTTCTCTCCACTCTGCTGCCAGCTGCTGCTTATATTGACTGCTGAGTACGGCAGATTCATTCCTATGCTGCAGTGCATATTCCATTTGTTGTAATCCCAGTTCACCCGAATAACGGTATTCACATTGGGCTCCCGGATGATCCAGAGCATACTTTTCCTCAGCGAGCGCGCACGGATTGCATAGAACTATCGGATTGGGCAATTTCTGTAATAAGGAGACGGCATGGCGAAGGCCTATCTCCTCCACCTCATTGTCGTCTGCCCAGATAATTATTTGGGACTGCGGTGGAATACTGCCGATCTGATCCAGCAGCCTGCTGTATTCCTGCTCCAGATCGGATTGCTCGCTGTAATAATCCCGGTGCTCTGCGATATTGTTTTCCAACCAGGTACTACGTAACGCTCTGCCTTCTTCCGTATCCAGATCAAGCGGACCTATCGCATAGTTCTCAGGCAGAACGATTATTTTCTGCCATTCCGATACACCGGTCGATTCCAGTACCATTTGCATAATGCCTCCCTGGGAATCGCCGAAGACCATATGAATATGCGTGCAAGCCGGATGGATCTGCCGGAGCTGACGCCTTTCAGTACGATGCAGCAGATTTTCATAGAGGTTCACATAACCGTTAAGCAGATCTGCTGCAGGTACCTCTCCATCAGCCGTTTGCAGGCGGTTCGTCTGGGCGAGAAACTGGTGCAGATAATAATCCCGCTCCGAAGCACTTAATTGTGCCACCATCCCTTTAATCCGCAGTATATCTTCTACCTCCATCTTTTCTACTTCCTTTCCACAAAAATAAGCTGTTCTCCGCTAAGCATACCCTAGCGGAGAACAGCCTGTAAAACAATCCCATCTCACATCGTTCTAACAACTATCCAGCTTATTACATCAGGTCAATTGCCTGCTGCGGTACAAAGGCTTTTTCCCCATTGAAGATCACATTGCCTTCCAGGCGTACCGTCTCGCCGTTCAGTTGGGCTGTGTTTTTGTAGACAGGCAGACGCAGTGTGTCTGTGCCTTTGGTAACGACGATGACCGGATTCTTCTCGTCGCTCTTATCCCATGTCACGGTAGCGCCGCGAGCTTCAAATCCTTCTTCTGCAGGAACGAACAGACGGTTCGTCACCGCTGCCAGATCCAGTCCCATCGCGGATTCCATATAGCGGGCGATATCCGTATTTTCCACCAGACCAGTCAACTGCTTGCCGCCTGGTGCATAGGAGTACAATACGACGTCACCGCCGGTATGTCCGCCGCTCGTCCAGCCGATATGGGCGCGCTTGCTGATCATCGGGCCGACGACAGCGTTCATGCCGCCTGCTTTGGCTGCACGGATCGCTGCCGTTTCTTCAGCTGTCAGGTCGGTAATGCCAAAGAATTCGCTCATCACCTGCTCGATATTGCTGCGGTCGCTGTTCAGCTTTTTCTCCAGGCCTTCACCGGTTACTTTGGCCTTTTTGAGCGGATCGATAAAGGTGGACAAAGGCAGTTCATCGTACGTGCTCGTCGTCTCACGGTCACCGATGGTCAGACCGCCGTTACCATGGTCTGTCGTCGCGATGACGAGTGTATTCTGGTCTTCCTTGGCAAATTTTAGCGCTTCCGCTACTGCAGCGTCAAATGCATTCACATCGCTGATAATACCCATTGGATCGTTGGCATGTGCTGCCCAGTCCACTTTGCTGCCTTCGACCATCAGGAAGAATCCGTCTTCGTCCTTGGACAGTACTTCAATCGCTTTGGACGTCATTTCGGCGAGGCTTGGCTGTTCGACCGGGTTGCGGTCCATATCGTAATCCATCGCTTTGTCTGCGAACATGCCCCATACTTTTCCGGAGTGGGAAGCTTGCAGTTCGGCGGTGTTGGTCACCACGTCATACCCCTGGGAATGGATCACATTCAGCAGGTTTTCACCGTCTTTGCGGCCTGCAGGGGTAAAGTACTGCGCGCCGCCGCCGAGTACCACGTCGATGCCTGCATATACCTGCTGCTCGCTCAGTGCATCATAGTTGCTGCGGTCCGGATAGTGGGCGCTAAAGTCGGCCGGTGTCGCGTGCATAATTTCGGAAGTGGCGATAATGCCTGTCGATTTTTTGGCCAGTTTGGCCGCTTCCAGCACATTCGCGATCGGTTTCTTGGCATCACCCGGTGCCAGTGCAGGCAGACCCGGCATGGTGTTCTGGTCCGGCAGTACGCCGACATAGCCGGTATGGGATTTGTATCCTGTTGCAAAGGCAGTGCCGGCCGGTGCGGAATCCGCAATCGCTGCATCTGCCGAATATGTACGTACCAGTCCGCTCGCCATCTCGTCCAGTGCCAGCGCTTCGCCGCCATTATACCAGCGTGCCAGCGTGGTACCGTCCATGCTCATGCCATCGGGGATCAGCATGATCACATTTTTGGCTTTGATCTCCGGCTGCTCCTTGGCTGCCGCTTCTCCTGTGCCTGCCGGCAGTGCGCCCAGCAGCATTGCCGCTGTCAGTACGCCTGCACTTACAGGGGACACCATCTTGCGCAGACCGTTTTCCCGGATCTTGTTTAACATTAATGATCATCTCCTCATGATTCGCGGTCATTATCCAATGCCGTCGTATGTATTCAACGAGTTGATTGTAACAATCAATAATCAGCACAATGTACGCGGTAAACCCTGCGAAATGTAAAAAAAGAAGCGAATTGTTAACCAGAAGTTAACAAAATCGCCTCTTTATAGCATATATTTCATATGAATTACGTTTATTTTTACAAAGACTGAACAATTCCCTTGTACGTCTCAATCGCGGCGGCCCGTGAACGCTTCAGATCCACGATGGCATCCGGACGGGGCTGATGAATCTCCTTGATCGACAGATCTTTTAGCTTCGGCAGCCAGTAACGGAGATAATCGCCTTCCGGATCGTATTTGGCCGACTGGGTGACCGGATTCACGACCCGGAAGTACGGTGCCGAATTGGCGCCCAGTGAAGCACACCACATCCAGTTGCCCCGGTTGATAATATTGTCGTAATCCAGCAGCTTGCGGCGGAAATACTGCTCCCCGAGCGTAAACGGACACTGCAGATTTTTGGTCAGGAACATCGCCGACAGAATACGCAGACGGTTATGCATCCGCCCCGTCTCGTTCAGCTGACGCATCGAAGCATCGATCACCGGAATGCCGGTCTGCCCTGTATACCAGGCTTCAAAATAACGATCATCCAGCGCAGACAGATCATACCGGTGCTCATACCGGAAATAATCCTCATCATAAATCGCCTGATACAGATAAAAGTCCCGAAAAGCGATCTGGCGAATCCATTCTTCGCTCCCCTGCTGCCGTGACGCCCGGTCGTACAGCTCCCGTACCGAGACAGCCCCCAGCACGACATGCGGGTTCAGTCCGCTCGAAGGATCGATCGCATAATAATCCCTCTCTTCACCGTAGTCCGCGATCAGCTCTGCCAGAAAATGCGCAAGCAGCGGCTCCGGTTCACCGGCAGGTTCATACCCCTCCAGCTGAAAAGGCGGCCGAAAACGCTCCGGCCAATCCATTCTCTGATCGGACAGCTTCAATTCCCCCAGACTGGTGGAAGAGACCGGGTTCGGGTGCTGACTGAGAAAATCCAGCCATTTCCGGTGAAAAGGGGCAAATATTTTATAATATCCGTCTTTTCCCGTAAATTCGGCAAAATGTTCCACGTGAATCATCATATGATCCACCAGCAGGGTAAAAGCTACTCCCCGCTGCGTGGCTGCCTGACGCAGCTTGCGGTCACGCTCTCTCGCATATGGCGTAAAGTCGCGGTGGACCACCACTTCGTCGATCTGCTGCTGCTCCAGTACATAATCCAGCACCTGCTCCGGCTCACCATAGGCGATATGCAGTGTCTGACCATGCTGTTCATACAGATTCACGAGGCGGCGGACATGCTGCAGGAAATTCAGCCCGCTGTGTTCCTTCTCCCTGCCCCCGCGCAGCAGAAATGGGTCCAGAATCAGCAGATGCATGCTCTCGGCCTGTGCCTCATGCAGGTAATCGAAACCGGCGAGATCATGGATACGCAGGTCTTTACGATGAATAAATAATTTCAAAATAACATTCCTCCCGGATATTAACCATCAAATGATGCAGTCTATATCGATGGATCTGCCTGTCTATGGATATCGGGCATCCCTGCTCACCCGTATTATTTCTTCTCTGCTGCCAGTCTCTCCAGCACGGCTGAAAGCGGCATCTCGGCCATCGAATCCAGCCTCAGATCATAATGTTCAAACGGCAGCAGCGAAGTGACTGGATTGGGTACAATCACACAATGCAGTCCGGCTGCCTTGGCAGCGCGCAGGCCGTTCAATGAATCTTCAAAAGCGAGCGCCTCCTCCGGCTTCACTCCGAGCTCGTCCGTCGCACGCAAATACAGCTCCGGATCGGGCTTCACCGCGGATACATCATCACTTGTCTTGATGACTTCGAAATATTCACGCAATTCCAGTCTTCCGAGAAAATGCTCAATCCAATCACGATTCGAGCTGGTGGCAAGTCCAATCCTCAGGCCCATCTCCCGGGCAGTATGCAGATAGTCGGCTACCCCTTCACGCGCCTGAATCAGCTCCATCTTCTGCTGGTGCAGCTTGTATACTTCCCGGTCGATGATACTGCCGATTCCCGGTTGACCGATCGTCTCTTCCACATAATCGAGGAACTCGGTGCCATGTGTACCGATACTTGGAGCGAACCGATCCAGCGTCAGCTCCATCTCATACCCGCTCAGCACTTCACGATAGCACTCGAACCATACACTTTCCGTATCCAGAATCAATCCGTCAAAATCAAAGATGACTGCTTTAATTGCCATTTACCTTCCTCCTGCTCTGCTAGGATGCTGGCTTTTATTGTGGCGACAAGCCCGACGAATGTCAACTCACTGTGCTGCTTGTTTAAAGCAGGAGACTGAAGGGTAATAAATGACATAGCCGGTTGCTTTCAAACGATGTTACCGGAATGGATGCACAATCGAATTATACAATCAGAACAGGAGATGTTAACTATGGATAATCATAAAGATAACGGTCTGGGCGATAAGGTCAAAGGTGCAGTTTCCAAAGTAAAAGGCGAAGCCAAAGATCAATACGGTAACGCTACAGATAATGCCTCCCTGCAAGCTGAAGGCAAACTGGATAAAGCCAAAGGCGAAATCCAGCAGCGTGTCGGCGAAGCCAAAGACCATCACTAATTTTTTCTGACTCGTATATACTGCAAATCAAAGAGGAGAACGCCGACACAATCGGCGTTCTCCTCTTTTTGAATATTGTGCCATACAAACCATATGCACGAAGCGGTTCGTTCCCTAGTATGCAGACAGACAAAAGAGATACTCCATTTACAAGAGTATCTCTTTTGGTCATGCAGTTTTGGATCGTTCCATCCACAGAGTCGGATCAGTTAATCCACTGTACCACTTGTTCTGCGGTTCTTCTTGCTTTTGGACGAAGCTCTTTGTCTGTACGGTAGCCAAAGGCAGCCATGACACTTACGCCAAACTCGCCATTTTCCAGCAGGCCTTCGTCATTCAGGATTTTCTCTACCGATTCCATATGGAATCCTTCGATTGGGCAGGAGTCGATACCGATCTCTGCAGCTGCGGTCATCATGTTGCCGAGTGCGATATACGTCTGCTTGGACGCCCAGTCGAACAGCGCGCGTTCGCTTTCCAGCAGTTTCAGATCATTTTCCTGGAACTCTCTGTAGCGACCCAGTACCTGGTTGAATACTTCTTCCGGCATCTGTTTCACTTCGATCATCTGCTCACGCAGGTAAGCGGAGTCGTAACGTACATTTTTGCGGGCCAGAATAACGACAAAGTGGCTCGCTGTAGGCAGCTGCCCCTGTGCACCCCATGTCACTTCACGCAGTTTGTTGCGCAGGTCCATATTCTGAATCACGAGGAATTTCCAAGGCTCGGAACCGACAGAGCTTGGTGACAGGCGGCCTGTCTCCAGAATGAATTCAAAATCGTCCTCGGAAATTTTTTGTTCCGGATCAAATGCTTTGGTCGCATGTCTGGCTTCGTAAGCGGCCAGGATTTCCTGTTTTCGTTGTTCTTTATTCATCTATTTCATCCTCCGAATTAACACTATTAATAATATACTTACTTTTAATAACAATGATTAGTATAGACGCTTATGCGGCTCCAGTCAACTGCTGTTTATCATTTTCATTACTACTCTATAGAGACAACCTTGTGAGTAGCATGGTCTTTCATATCAATCGGTTCATCTATTCTCCATCTTCCTAAGTGAACTTTTGTATGTGGAAATTTACAAAATGACAATCTTTAGTTCCCAAAAAGGTAGAGCATAATGCCCTTTTGTACGATGCTGCAGAATTCCTCAAACTATACAATAATTTTATATCATACAGTGGGAGAGGAAAATTAATATGAAAAAAAACAGGATTAAGACGTTTGCGATGAGTATGACAGCTATGGCCATTCTCATATCTGGTGTGGGATGTGAAGCAAAAACGAACACACCCTCGAGCACTACGAAGGAAGTAGCAACCACCAACTCGACTGAATCTGTGGTAAATGTCTCTGATTCCTACGATAACACGGAAGAATTAGCGGCTCGTTTCCCGATCGTCAATCCTACCCCGATCGAAACTGAAATGGAAAAAAACATCCAGAATAGACTGCTTAACGGATTTGAAAATTGGAACAAAGGATATGATACTTGGGAAGCATGGGGCGACATTCTTTACACCCCAGATTCTCTTTATAATGTTCATGGTGTTAAACTCACTTTGAAGGAATATCAGTCTTCCATGAACGCATTGCTGAAAGCCAGTGATATACAGATGGGGAAATTTAATAATATGATTATTTCGGGCGACTGGGCCGCCATTCGATATGACATCTCAACGACCGACAGACAGAAGCAAAAGTCATCGGATGGAAGTGTAATGGAATTTGTCCACTTCAAAGACTATGGAGATAAGCTGGGCACTCGAGTTGTGGAAGGCTGGGCTGGAACGAAGGGCGAAGATTTTGAGGCTTTGACAAGTTTCCAGAATGACGATGAGAAAGCAGCACAGCAGGCTTCGTTAGATGCCACTGTCAATGCAAAGATCCCTGATACAACGGATCTTGAAGTCAAATATCCCGTTACCAATCCTACGCCAATTCAGACCGATATGGGCAAGAAGATTAAGAACGTTATATTGAACGATTTCGAAAAATGGAACCAGGGTTTCGATTCCTGGGAGAAATGGGCAGATACCTATTATGACAGCAACCTGCAGTATCATACGAATAACGACACATTGAGCCTCTCCGAATACAAAGCTTCTATGAAGGACGTTGCCGATTCGACCGATACAAAGCGTATTCATTTTGATAATATGCTGATCAGCGGAGATTGGGCGGCCATTCATTACAGAATTACCAATGAAGACAAAACGACAGGAGAAAAAACTGCCGGTGATGTTATGCAGTTCCTGCACTTCGCGCAGGATGGCGATAACTTAAAAGTGATTGAAAGTTGGACAAAATAAGTCAAGTGTGTGAAATTCCCGAATAACGATTTGCTTGGTGAGTACAGAAACATATCAGGGGAAGTATCCGGCGCCGGATACTTCCCCTGATTTTGTTCCGTGTAACCAAGGTCCTTCTGTTCTCCCAGCTGGAAAGTGGATTGGCATCTGTACACAGAACGTCATTGGATAGAATGTTTCTTCAACAAACTGAAGCATTTTCGCCGTATGGTCACGTGTTATGACAAATTAGCAAAGTTGTTCTTACCTTTTATTTATGCAGCCTCCATTTTCAAACTCACTCAGTAATTAGCTTTCAGACACATCCTGGCTGATAGAAGTTCATTTTGGATTATATTTTTTTGAAATTATTGTTAAAAAAGTTTGGGTGTATGCGCAGACGGGTAAAGACAAAGGAACTCTCTTTGAGGAGGTACTGCAATGGGATTTATGGAAAATTGGAAAGCACTTCAGAAGTACTCTGCCCAATCGGCAGAACGTTTCCTGACGATCTATCTGAACACTGAGCCAACTGCCAACACCCAGCCGGAATGGAAGATACGCCTCAAGAACGGTTTCAAAAAGCTCGCCGAGTATACGCAAGCCGGAGAAGATCCGAGATATCTGGACATGCTGCTGGAGCTTCAGGCCAAAGTCGAGGAAAAGGTGGAAAACAGCCGAACCGAGATGAAAAAGGGCCTGATCATCGTAGCCGATTCGTCCGGAGGATTATTCTTCTGCGAAAAGATACAGACCGGTGTGCCCAATGCCTTTTACTTTGAGTCCGAGCCGCATCTGGAAGAACTGCAAGCCCTGATGTCACGCTGTCCGGCTGCCGGAATTCTGCAGCTTAGCAACGATACGGTTACCGTACTCGACAGCCTGTTATGCGAGATTCACAAGGAATATTACTATGAATGGGATATGGTCAATGATGATTGGCGGGAACGTGCCAGTCAGAATATCAGCGACCTCAAATCCACTGTGAACAAGCAGCGCGAAAATTACACGGAACAATGGGATGTTATCCGTCCCCGCTGGATCAAGCGTTTGACACCGATTATCGAGAAATTGGCCCGTGAGCATCAGTGGGATGAGATTATTCTCAGCGGTGAAAAGCAGATCGCTTCGCAGGTCAAGGAAGCACTGAACAGCCGGATCTCCGTTCACGTTGTGCCGAAGAATCTGAGCAATATGAAGCCGCAGGAAGTACTGCAGGAAGCATACGCAGTGCTGCAATCCTGATGTCACTGTCCTTGTCATTTCCATAAGAATACAACAGCCCTCCACAGAGTCGCAGTCGATTTTGTGGGAGGGCTTTTTTGGTGTTTTCTATGTGTTATTCCCCTCCGCATACTCAAAAACAGAACGTTTGTTCCTATAAAAGGATTGTGATATGCTAAGGTTATTGGTGTATCATAAAAGTATATTTTCATGAAGGAGGACGGCCATGCTGATTTACGTAACGGTCAAAAGTTTGGGACGCCGCAAAAATTGGCTCACCCGGCAGCCGCTGGAGCTTGCTGCGACTCCTGCTACGCTGCGGGAATTGATTACCTTTATCGTACAGGAAAATGTACGGCAGTTCAGGGAGAAGCAGACCGATGCTTCGTTTATCCCTTATCTGACAAGCCATGATATCGAGCAGCAGGCACAGGTCGGCAAAGTCGGCTTTCAGGAGATTCATGATGATCGTCTGCCGGAAGAACAGCAGGCTGTAGATACGGCACTGCTCGCTTTTGAAGATGGATTATATAAAGTATTTCTGCGGGAGCAGGAAGTCACCGGTCTGGACGAGAACGTACAGTTGGCTCCAGGAGATGAAGCGGCCTTTATTCGCCTGACCATGCTGGCAGGCAGCATGTGGTAAGACCAAGTATGGAGAGGAGAATGAATAATGAGCACCATGGATGAACTGTATCAGCAGTCGATCAGCCGGATCGAGGAACGTGCAGCAGCGATGACCGGGCCGTGGAAAGAAATCGCGGACAGCTGTGTCAAACTGTATCAGAGCAGATATGTTCACAACCAGCAGGAGGAGATTGCCCGGCTGATGCAGCGCCTGGAGCTGCTGGCACAAGACAGCGGAGAAGCACTGTACGAACCGCTGGTCAGGGTGATAGCGGCACTGACCGATGAACAGACGGCAGCAGTTTTCCGCTATATTACCGCCCATGCGACCAAGTATCCATACAGCAGTGGCTATTACCGCCGCCCCTATCGCACCCAGGATCTCACATTACATAAGGAACAAATTTTGAGCAAAATGATCTCCCTGCTGTCCTTGCATGGTTTTGGATTTGATCTGATGACCCTGCTGGCTGATCGCAGCTACCCACTGATCTCAGACTACCGGGTAAATCAGGAAGCCATTCCCGATCTGATCGCCTATGAGCTGGACCGGGATAACGAACAGGTGCGGCAGGCACTGCACGAGATCATTTACGGAGATAATCAGACTGCACTGCTGTCCTATCCGGTCATTCAGGGTATGCTCATGTCCCACCGCTCCGACGCTCACCGGATGATCAACGAGCTGCTCGTGGCTGCCAGACTGCAGGAAGGACTGCGTCAGTCGATCGCCGAGATGCTGGATCAGGGTACGCTGGAAGCTTCCATGATGCTGATCGATACGATTTTGCAGCATGATCTGATCCGTTACAGCGCTATCGTCAGGGCGCTGGGTACGTGGACAGGACTGCCGCTCGAGGCAGCGAATACACGTGTAGCCGGACAGCTGATCCGCCAGGCGTACGAAGCGCTGGCAGACCATTCCCTTCGCCGGGAATGGCTTGGCGACGAAAATGCCAACAAAATCTACATCAGCCTGTGGGCGACCGCTGTACATGAAGAACAGGAGCTGTATGACCATATCCAGTACCTGATGGATACCGGAGTGCGCTATCAGCAAATCGTCGCCCTGTATGTGCTCAGCAACAGCCAGAACAAGGAACTGCGTCTGCGCATTGCCCGTCCCCATCTGCAGGAGCATGATGGAGAGCTGCTGTACTGGGTGCTGAACAACTACAGCTATCAATGCGAATATACGTGGGATTTCATCAGCGGCATGAGCGACTCGCAGCGTGTGATGCGGGTTCCCCGTACTCCTCTGCTGGAAGCCAAATCTGACCGGGTGCAGGATTTCGAACGGATCAGGGAGATTTACCTGGGACTGAACGAGCGCGAGATCAGCTTCTCCTCGAGCGTGCTGGATGGCGTTACGATCCAGTACTCTTCCGACCTGCTCCTCCATAAGCTGATCTATCTCGCCGCTTATGATATGGATGCACAGATGATCGGGGAGATTCTGCAGCTCAGGGATCGGATGAGTCCGGATATGCGCGGCACCCTGCTTGATTATGTAGTCAGCAGGGATGGCCATGATCCCGAGCAGCGCCAGTTTGTATTCGCAGCCCTGACCGATAAAAGCATGTCCAACCGGGATAAGGCGCTGCAGCTGACCAAAACATTCGTATGGAACGAATCCGAGCTGGGACTGATCGAGGATCTGCTCAAGCTGAAGACCGGATCACTGCGTCAGAGTGCCATCCAGCTGCTGCTGGTTCAGCCGGGAGAACTGCTGGAACCGGTCATTGCACGGCTGCTGGGCAGCAAAAGTGAGCTGCAGCGGCTCGCTGCGCTGGAGACGATCACCGAGCTGCAGGGCAAACCGGAGCGTCAGCAGCAGTATGACCGGCTGGCTGCAATGACTGAGTCGCTCACCAGCCCGACTCCCAAGGAGAAGACACTGCTGGCGAAGCTTAACCAGACGGCCGAATACACGGCAGCTAACGGCTACGGCCTGTGCCATCCGAATCTGGTCGAAGACTGGCTGAACATCCCGCCGGACACACGCCATTTCGATATGAATACACAGGTGTTCACACTGAAGCAGGACAAGATCATGTCGTTTCTGCAGGGATTGAATGATCTGATTCATGAACACCGTGACCATGAATACGAGGTCGAATATTACAGCAACTACAAGGATACACTGCTGCTTGGCAACAAACTGCAGCCGCTGTTTTACCGGAACCGGATCGTGGAAGACGATGATCTGTCCAAAGAACTGGAACGCTATCCACTGACCGGGGTATGGCAGGAATATCTGGATCAGAGCGGTCTGGATAATCTGGGGTTGCTGCAGCTGCTGCTCTATACACAGACGGATCGCCTGGATCAGAACTTGAACCAGCTGTACCGATACTTCTCCGATGCCATGGAATATAACGAGCTGAAGAACCATATCCTGCTGGAAGGCTGGCGGGGCGAATTCATCCGTTCCTTTTATCCGGTAGAGCAGATGATCGAGATCCGTGACTGGTATGATCGTCTGCCTTACAACGAGCAGATCGATTCGCTGCTCGTTGCCTACCTGGAAGATAGCGATAAGCAGGACGTATTCGATATCGCCCATCTGGCTCTGAACCGACTGATGCAGGACTTCCCGGCCGAGCATCTGGAACCGGATGGCGGTGTGCTCATGCTGCTGGCAGATCCGTGGGTCAATCTGCTGCGCAGCCGTTCATATAATGAAGATTCTGCCCGGCGGCGCTTCCATACGCTCTACAACTTGCGGCCGCTGGATATTCATCATATCTCCTATACCCATCTGGGAGTCGATGATTACGCCAGAATGTACGAGATGGGCATCATCCAGACCAATGAACTGTACAAGCAAATGCTGGTGGGTGAACGTGCGCAGGACTTTATCCGGCTCATGACCAGTCCGTCCACCCAGTATAATTTGCTGGAACAATTCCCGAGCATCCGCCCGCTTGCTGAACAGGCTGTTGCCCGCATTATGGATATCGAATTGCAGCGCGGGGAACTGCCAACCGAAGTCACACGGTTGGCGATGGCGATCCAGCGGATCGATGGTATGGAGTATTTCCTCTCCATCCTGTCCCATCTGCAAAAGGAAACTTTTGTGCGGGGCTATATTTACAGCTATAACAATACCACCAAGAAAGAAACATTCAGCCAGCTGCTGAAAAACAGCTATCCGCTGAAAGAAGAAAACGAGCAGACACTCGCCGAACTGCTGAAGACCTACCCGGTTAACGAGAAGCGCCTGCTGGAAGCGGCCATGTATGCGCCGCAGTGGATCGAGATTATCGCTGCCCATCTGAACTGGCAGGGACTGCGCAGTGCAGCCTGGTATTTCCACGCTCATATCAACGAGACCTTCTCGGCCGAAAAGGAAACGATCGTCGCTCACTATTCGCCGATCACACCGCAGGAGTTCAATGATGGTGCCTTTGACCTGAACTGGTTCCAGCAGGCTTATCAGGAACTCGGTGCAGAGCGGTTCAAGCTGCTGTATGACGCAGCCAAATATATCTCGGCCGGCTCCAATCACCGGCGCAGCCAGCTGTTTGCGGATGCGGCGCGGGGGCAGCTGGATCTGGAGCAGACCCGGCAGAGTGTAGCGGCCAAGCGCAACAAAGACCAGCTGCTGGCCTACACGCTGATTCCGCTGGCACAGAAGCAGCGGGAGCAGGATATCCGCGGACGCTACGAATTCGTACAGCAGTTCCTCAAGGAAAGCAAAAGCTTCGGCGCCCAGCGCCGGGCAAGTGAAGCGGCCGCCTCTGCCATCGCTCTGGACAATCTGGCACGCAACGCCGGTTATGCCGATGTCACACGCCTGACCTGGGATATGGAAGCACGCAAAGTCGATGAGCTGCTCGCTTATTTCAATCCGCATGAAATAGAAGACGGACTGTATGCCCGGCTGGAGATTGATCCGGAAGGCAAGACCAGCATGACAGCAGTCAAAGGCGGCAAGCCGCTCAAATCCGTCCCGTCCCGGCTGAACAAACACGAATACATCATCCGGCTCAAGGAGCTGAAGACCGAACTGACCGACCAGTACCGGCGTGCGCGCAGTGAACTGGAACGCTCCATGGTGAATCAGACGGTCTTCACTACCGAAGAAGTCAGACGACTCCAGCAGAATCCGGTGCTGGCGCCGCTCTTCCGCTCTCTCGTCTTCCGCAGCGGACAGACACTGGGCTATATTAACAGCGAAGCCTCCTGCCTGCTTACGCCGCAGGCAGCCGGGGAGAACCCTGTCGGTACAGCTATGGATGGGGAGAGCAGCGAGTCTGCACCTACGCTTTCCGGCTCCGGCACTTCCCCGGCAGCAGTGGCAGGTTATACCGAACACAGACTACAGCCGGGAGATGAAGTCATTATCGCCCATCCGCTTCATCTATACCAAAGCGGACACTGGCATCTGTTCCAGCGTGACCTGATACAGCACCAGTTCCATGCCAAGCAGATTGACCGTCCGGATCAGCGCAATCGGGAACCTTTCAAACAGGTATTCCGCGAGCTGTATCTGCTCAATGACGATGAAAAAGCCAGCGGTACGGTATCCCGGCGTTATGCCGGTCATCAGGTGCAACCGAACAAAACGGTCGCCCTGCTGCGCGGACGCGGCTGGACCGTCAGCTATGAGGACGGACTGCAGAAGGTGGACTATCGTAACAATCTGATCGCCAGCATCTATGCCATGGCTGACTGGTTCTCTCCGGCCGATACGGAAGCTCCGACACTGGAGACCGTACAGTTCCATGACCGGACGACGTACAAGCCGGTTCCGCTGGAGCAGGTTCCAGCCGTCCTGTTCTCCGAGGTGATGCGGGATATCGATCTGGCGGTCAGTGTCGCCCATGTCGGCGGCGTTGATCCGGAAGCCAGCCTGTCCACCATCGAGATGCGCCGGGCGATTGTGGAAGAATCGCTGCGTCTGATGAAGATTAGCAATGTGCAGATCAAGAATA
Source organism: Paenibacillus wulumuqiensis (assembly GCF_000971965.1). GTDB lineage: Bacteria > Bacillota > Bacilli > Paenibacillales > Paenibacillaceae > Saccharibacillus > Saccharibacillus wulumuqiensis. Next base: position 341,821 of record NZ_KQ040792.1, on the reverse strand, counting down.
ATCACGCGCTTATTCAGGGCAGTCTTGGTCATTACAGCATTCATCTGGGCAGCGCGATCGTGTACAAGCAGGCTGCCGGTGCGCTGAATATTATCCCGGTACATTCCCAGCATCGCGGCCGGATCTTCCTGCCTTTTATGGATGAAGACCCGCGTACCGCCGAGATCCTGTCCAAGATCGTCATGCTGGCCCAGGATACCAAGATCAAGGACCCGCTGATCCTGAAGCAGCTTCAAAGCTAAAGCGATCCTGCTTTTCTTTATAACCAATCAGGGTAGTCATACGATTTTGTATATAATAACAAAGCACCATCATCTGCCCTTACATTCAAAGAGCAGACGATGGTGCTTTATTTGGTAGAGCTATTACATATCCATCTTGCTTTATTTCGTTTCCTATCCTTACATATCCATCTCGTTCCACACCATAACCGCCGCTCCGGTCGATACAGCGGTCTCCTGCAGAATCCCGCGCGAGAATTCCGGCTGATAGCTGTCCGAGTAATAGATGTTCTGCTCTGCCACCGCGATTGCCGTATGGTAAAACAGATCGCTCGCACTGATCATCACACCGCCGAGAATAATGCGCTCGGGATGAAGTGTATTGATCAGATTGGCGAGCCCGATACCCATATAGGCCGCCGACTGGGTGAAAATCTCCCGTACATACTCATTGCCTTCCTCCAGCGCCTGAGCGATGGTGGCAAAGTTAATCGCCTCCGGCTTGATCGCCAGATTGCCTCCGCTCCACTGCGCCCGGCTCATCTTGCTGCGTGCGCGGACCTGCTGCTCTACCGCCTGCACCGAAGCAAAAGCCTCCAGCGCCCCATAATTACCTGTACCATGCAGCCGGGGGCCATCGGTCTGGATGATCATCTGTCCGATCGAGCCTTCCATATCGATCGCTCCGTGAACGATACGACCGTTGGAGATCATCGCAGAGCGCAGACCGGTGCCCACATGCACGTACAGCATATGGCGGATATCTTCTCCGCGCACCATCCAGTGTTCACCGGTGAGTGCGGTATTGGCTCCATTTTCCAGAATAACGGGCAGACCGGTCGCTTCGGCCAGCCAGCTGCGCAGCGGCACATTGTACCAGCCCGGCGCTGCAAAATAAAGCGGATTCAGTATCAATCCCTGCTCCCGGCTGAGCGGTCCGACCGCGCCGACACCCAGACCCAGCACCATCTCATGGGGAATACGATGATGGGCAAGCAGCTCACGGACCTGTCTGCCCACATGCTCCACGAGGCGCTGCGGAGTCATCTGCTCATCCATATTCCAGCGTACCAGTTCCAGCGGCTTCATCTCCATATCGTACAGACCAAGCACCGAATAGATTCGCGAAATATCCAGCCCCAGTATATACCGGAAGCCTGCATTTACCTGATACAGAATCGGCCGCCGACCGCCTGTGGATTGTCCGAAGCCGGACTCCATAATCCAGCCTTCCCGGGTCATCTCATCCAGCAGACGGGTCAGGCTGCTGCTCGTCAGCTGAAAATGCTCCATGATCTCTGCTTTGGAAATAGGGCGCCGGGAGGCGATAAGATCATATACCGCTTTTTTGACAGAAGGTATCCCTTTGATGTGCTTTACCATATCGATTCACCATTCCCTATAATTCTGATCGGAATTGTTTTTCAATCATTATATATGGTTTTTTGTGGGAATGCTATGTATTTGTGAGAATTTTACAGTTGAACTATTTTTCCAGATGTCTCAGGGGTCCACTGTTCGCAGGCCTGCTGATTTCTCCATCGGTGGGCCATACATCTGTCTGGATAACCGGTCTGTGCGCATAGTAGATATAGGTCGCATACGGCTCGTCCCGGAAAATGACTTTGACGTAAAAGTCCGGCATCTTCATCCCCCATACTCCCTGCACGGAGGCGATATCCTGCTCGCGATAATGCTTCTGCTGGATCAGATACTCCTTGACCCGGTCGGCGTAGATGAGTTTGTTTGCCTGTACATAAGTAACAGGTACAAGAATCACGAGCAGCACCAGCATGAGCGCGATGATATTTTGCAGCTTCCGTTTATTCATGATTCCTCCTTTGGATTAAATGGTGTGACATAGCTTCGGATAGCAGGAGATGTGCAGCAGGAACCTCCTTCTCCCTACCATCATTTGGTAATTATAGAGGGTGATGATTCCGTTCAGCAAGTATTGCCTTGAAGGCAGCTGTATACATCAAAAAGCCCTGTTTCCCGAGGCGGAATATCCTCAATCGGGAGACAGGGCGGTCTATATTAATGCTTATTTGGCTTCGGTCACTACGCTGATGCGTTCGTTCACATGGGCTGCTTTTTCCGCTTCGTCCACGATAGCGATCGCATAGTCGGCATAGCTGGAATAGCTGTTGCCTTCGCTGTTGGCGATCATTTTCTCGCCACCCAGTGTATAAGAACCGGTACGTGGCCCCTCGACATCAAAGAAAGCGCCCGGGCTCACATATGTCCAGCGAATGCCGGAAGACTGCTTGAGCGCTTCCAGATTGCGGCCCATATTGGTCGCGGTAGGCTTGTATGCATCCGGGAAATCCGGTGTATGGTACAGCTGTGTCATCAATTCGTCATCCACATACAGACTGCCTGCGCCGCCGACAACGATCAGGCGGGTATCCGGAGCGCCGCTCAGAATATCGATCAGATGACGACCCAGGGTGACATGCAGCTCTTCCTGTCCCTGCGGTGCAGCAAAGCCATTAACGACTACATCATACCCTTTGATATCTTCTGTAGTCAGTTCGGTAGCATCCTTTTCTACGACATTCAGCTTGTCGTTCTGTACTTTGCCGGCGCTGCGCACCAATGCGGTTACTTCATGTCCTCTGCGCAGTGCTTCCTCTGCGATCAGTGATCCTGCTTTGCCTGTAGCTCCGATAACTGCAATTTTCATTGTGGTTTCCTCCTGGAAATGGATTATTTATCATGCAACAGCAGATGAGTCTGTTCATGCTCTACATGTAACAATTATAGTTACATGTAGATGGATTGTCAATCCGATTCTTTTCATAACCTGTTGTCATCGGAAAAAGACAACTTCATATCTCGCAGCAATGAGACCCTGCACCGATCTTCTGACTGTTCCGGCAGAAACGATATGATACAATCAAGCAGGATAAGCGCTGGTCTTTAGTGGTTATTAACCTATATAGAGCATGACTCAAGCGTGCCGCCTTCAATAGCAATTGCACTGGCAAAATGGGCAGCTGTTATGCTTTGTTGTACATGATTGATGACCACAATGGAGCTGGCGGCTGCAGATGATGCCATGCTCCAGACATACTATTTTGATACAGGTAAAGGAGTGTACTCACATGAACAATCTGGCATGGATCGGTACAGGACATATGGGACTGCCGATGGCCCTCAATTTGGTAAAGGCAGGTCACACCGTTCACGTATATAACCGGACTGCGGACAAAGCAGCTCCGCTGCAGGCAGAAGGCGCAGTACTGCATCCCTCTCCGGGAGCCGCTGCTGCGGAAGCGGATGCGGTATTCATCATGCTGACCAAGGGCGATGCAGTTACCGAAGTGCTCAGCGGCGATGAAGGGATTCTGGCGAACATCCGCCCCGGAACGGCTGTTATCAACATGAGCACGATCAGTCCGGTCGAAGCGCGTGAGCTGGCTGAACAGACCCGGCAGGCAGGAGGCATCTATGTCGATGCCCCGGTATCCGGTTCAGTCGCACCTGCACAGCAGGGACAGCTCGTGATTCTCGCAGGCGGCCCAACCGAGGCAGTGCAGCAGAGCCAGCCTTATTTTGATATTCTGGGCAAGCATACGATTCATTTTGGGGATGTCGGTGCAGGCAGCTCCGCCAAGCTGGCGATTAACCTGATGCTGGGTGTATCCATGCAGGGGATTGCCGAAGCGCTGGTGGTCGGTGAACAGGCTGGATTGCAGCGGGAACAGATTCTGGAGATGATCGGCCAGTCGGCTGTAGCGACACCGATGCTGAATGCCAAAAAGGACATGCTGCTGAATGAGCAGTTCCCGGCAGCCTTTATGATCAGCCTGCTGTCCAAAGACCTCGGTCTGCTGATGGACGAAGCCCGCCGTGACGGCATCGATCTGCCACTGGCTGCTGCGGCGGACAAGACTTTTAGTGAAGCGAATCATCATGGCAAAGCCGATATGGACATGGCAGCAATCTGGCTGGAACTGCAGGAACGGAATCGCAAGTAAGCAGAGCCATCGATATTCATGGGCTGAGATGAACTCATGAAAATGGCAGCATCGTCATCGACCGATCTAACCGGAATACACCAAAAAAACGGCACTCTATTATAGAGATGCCGTTTTTCATCCGTCTTGTCTGGTATCCTGCGGCTGTTATGCGCCGGATGGATTTTTCTGAATGCCTTCACGGATGTAATCGATAATCGTCTCCGCGGTTCGCAGCTGACCATCGCCGTTGCGGATAATCAGATCACACTGCGAGAGCGCTGCCATTTCCTCGTCAAAGGAAGCCATCCGCAGCTCCTGCTCTTCGATACTCACCTTGCGTTCAAACAGTCGGCGTGCCAGCTGCTCGCGGCTGGCCGAGACACCGATCAGCAGCGCCCGTTCACCGAGCAGCTCCTTGACCAAACGGGCTCCCCGGGCGTCCATTACACTGGATCGTACCTGGCTATGATGGCCGTCTTCCTCCAGTGAACGGATCGACGTGCCGTACAGATTGCCCCGGTATTCGCTGATCTCCAGCATCAGTCCCTGCCGGTGCATCAGCTCCATCTGCTCTCTTGTGGCAAAATGATACTCTCGTCCATCCTGCTCGCCCGGTCTGGGCGAACGCGATGTCCAGGTCACGACGCGCGGCAGACCAAGACGCGCCTGCAGGGTACTTTTGCCCGATGCGCTCGGTCCCTGGAATATAACGATGCTAAATGACATATGCGTTCCTCCTGATCTATCGAACACAGCAAGCAGCTGAAGCGCTGTATCCTGTCTATTCCTTTTGATCATTTCTGTACAATATGCTGTATTATACAAATGAGCCATCAGTTGTACAAGCGGGCTGGCTATTTTCGCTTCTGTCCGCTCCGCTTAAGACGTACCTGTATGGATTCGTATTTTATTTTATTATTTCGGAAAGGTGCTCCTTCCTATGAATTCAGTGACTCCCGCGCCCCCTGCGGTGCAATTTCAAAATGTCAACAAAAGCTTCCCCGGACCCGATCAATCCGCACCTGTACCGGTACTGCGACAGATCAGCGGCACGATTCCGGCAGGCAGCATCACCACCCTGATCGGTCCTTCCGGTTCCGGCAAAAGCACCCTGCTCTCGCTCTGCAATCTGCTGCTGACGCCGGATGAAGGCAGCATTCGCATTCAGGGCCAAGACATACATAGCTGGCCGATCACCCGGCTGCGGCGGACGGTCGGCATGGTCTTCCAGGATTCCCTGATGCTGCCGGGCACCGTACAGGACAATCTGCTGACCGCCAGCCGGCTGCATGGAACAGACAGCGGCGATCCCGCCCGCTGGCTGGAACAGGCCGAACTGCCATCCAGTCTGCTTTCCCGGCCGGCCCAGGAACTGTCGGGCGGTCAGCGGCAGCGTCTCGCTCTGCTGCGTACACTGGTCGGCCAGCCGGATATTCTGCTGCTGGACGAGATTACTTCGGCGCTCGATCCATCTTCGGTCAAAGTGATCGAACGGTTGCTGCTGCAGCTGAACGAAGTCCGGGGAACGACGCTGATCTGGGTAACGCACCAGATGGAGCAGGCCCGCCAGGTCAGTCAGTATACGTGGTTTTTACAGGATGGACGGCTGGTCGAGTCCGGTCCGGCGGCAGCCTTTTTCGCACAGCCGCAGACGACGGAAGCGCAGCGCTTTTTGCAGGGGGAATCCTCATGAGCATACTCGCATTAAGCCTGTCGCTCTGCTTTGTACTGCTGGCTGTGGTGCTGTCCCGCTCGTTCAAGCTCGGACTGGAAAAGGATGTGCTCATCGCCATGATCCGGGCGGCAGTGCAGCTGCTGATCATCGGCTATGTGCTGAATGCCATCTTTGGCCTGGAGAATCTGTGGGTCGTCGGATTGTTCGTCATACTCATGATCACCGTCGCCGCACTGAATGTATCCAAAAAAGGCAAAAATATTCCGCATATTACCCTCAAAATCTTCGCCACGCTGGTCGTCGTGGAGATTATTACACAGGCGATTATGCTGGGACTGGGGATCATTCCGGCCCATGCCCGCTATATTATCCCGATCAGCGGCATGATTATCGGCAATTCCATGGTGCTCAGCAGCCTGCTCGTTACCCGGCTCAAATCCGAAGTGCAGCTGCGCCAGCGTGAGATTATCGTGATTCTGTCGATGGGCGGCACGCCAAGGCAGGCGATCCTGCCCGTACTCAAAAGCGCCGTCCGCTCCAGTATGATCCCGACGATCGATGGCCAGAAGACAATCGGACTCGTCCAGCTGCCCGGTATGATGACCGGCCAGATCATCGCCGGTGCGGACCCGATTACCGCGGTAAGATTTCAGCTGCTGATTGTCTTCACCTTGATGACTTCGGCGATTATTACGAGTATTCTGCTCGGTCTGCTGATCGCGCCGAGCCTGTTTAACAAGCAGCAGCAGCTTCTGTTGAAGCCGCTGGAGTAGGATTATTTGCAGGTTCACTCCTAACTACAGCTGTGCAGCATCATATGAAAAAGGCCCGGAGTGATTGCATAAATATCACCCCGAGCCTTTTCTGTTTATTAATTATTCAATTCCAATGATCCGTTTACTTCTTTGGTTTTGGGCGTCCGGTTCACGAGCAGAATGCTCACGACGATCAGCACCAGACCGATCACCAGATTCACGGTCACAGATTCACCCATGAACAGTACGCTCAGGATGATCGATACGAGTGGAATCAGGAACGTGTACGAACCAACCGTACTCGCTTCGCCCGACCCAACGAGCCGGAAAAAGCAGAGCCAGCTGAGTGCAATTGCGAAAATCGAGATAAACAGCAGCACCCCGATAAATGTCGCATTCCATGTAATATCCGCCCAGCTCTCTGTCCCGCTGCCGACTGCAGTCATGACGACGCCACCGATTAGCAGCTGGATCGTGACGAGCCAGATCGGATCGACGCGTTCACCGACTTTTTTGACATAGACGGTACCAACACCCCAGCTCACTGCTGAAGCCAGTGCCAGTACGATCCCCAGCACCGAGATACTGCCGGTAAATCCGCCTGCACTGATCGTGGCTACGCCTGCGCAGCCGAGCACGAGGCCGATCGCTTTGAGCGGATTCATGGACTCACCGAGCCACAGCCAGGACATGATACCGACCAGTACCGGCTGCAGGAATACAATCGCCGAGAACAATCCGGCTGGCATGTAGGCGATACCGATCGTCTGACAGCCATAGAACAGAATAATATTGAGCACTGCCGAGATCACATAGATCGGCCATGTCTGCCGCCAGCGCAGTTCACGCAGCTTGGGCAAAGCGACAACCAGCAGCAGCACCCCGGCGATCAGCGTCCGAATACCCGAAAATAAAATAGGCGGAGCGTACTGCAGGCCGTATTTGGACAGCGGCCAGTTCACACCCCACATCAAAATAAGAAACGTCAAAAAGAGGGCAGTTTGCCCTTTGGACAGTGCTTTCAAAATAATCTTTTCTCCTTTAAGCGTCTGCTTCATTTCTTCCCAAATGAAGCGCTTTAATGATGTAAGTAATGAGTATACATCCGTTTTAACAATTGTTCAAGAAGCATTGCACCTATGTTCATTTAATGAAATGGATTTTGTGAATTCTGTAAGGGTCTATATCAGACGGAATCACACTATTTTTATCAACTATCTGTATTTTGCTGTCCGCCGTATCTGGTTGATTTCAAAGTCAGGTCGTCAATTGTTTGGATTTTCTAATGTCTTGCACTCTACACAAAAAGCACCGATAGGGAAATCGGCGCTTCATCATCTTATTCTTCGCTTATGGTTTCCCTGTCTTTAAGGTTACAGATAACGTTTCCGTATTCACGCTGTTCTACTGACTTCAAGCGCCGCCAGGCTCCGAAGCGTGAATATCATGTTATCTAAAGGAATCCGACCTCGCGAGACACTTATAAAGTCATCATTAGTTCCAAATTGGAAAAGCTAGATTCCGAGTAAATCGAATCACCATAAATTCCATTCACTTCACTAAATCCGGATTTAATCCAATATCTTAACGCTGGCCAGTTCTTCGTAGAGACATTAATTCGAATTTCTTTATATCCTAATTCAGCAACGACTGAAGAGAATTCCTTTATGATCTCTTGTCCAAATCCTTGCTTTTGGATGTCTCCATGGATATATAGAAATTCAAGATACAGGGAGTGTTCTACTGGATATCCATGATATAGACTGATTAGACCAATGGGTTGCTGATTTTCCGTTATTCTTATCGTTTGTATTCTATAGTTCTCCAGTAAACCTTCTGGCGGAAGATTTCCATTGATTAAACATTTTCTGATATGATCCGGATCATAATCACGACCATCCCATGCATTCATATATGTACTTGTTTGGTATATCTCCTGAATGATTGGAACTTCCTGCTTGGTTAAATCAGAAATGCTAAGTCTATTTGTATTCCAACTCTTTGGGATTTGATTCAATATAATCACTCCATTTTTTTGCTATTCAGATTCTTTCAGATAACGTTGTTGTATTAACGACCTGACACATGTCGGGTGTCTGACGAATGTCGGATCAAAAGACGAACCCACTCTTCATGCGAAGAGCGGTGGGTTCTTTTGTAGGTTTTTACGCTGGTTTACCGGTATAAACAATCAATTCAATTCTCGTCCCACCGTAATCACGTAGTCAACATCTTTTGTAATGTTACCTCTTATTTTCTTGCTCACCGTATCTCCCTTTCTTACTGCCTTCAGTGGTGGCTCAGGAGATCGCGAATAGGGATCCATACCAAACTGTCCGTTACTGTAATGAAACAGAGGATTAATATCCGCTTTACCCGCCGGAATCGTATGACCCGAAACATTCAGAGCCGTTATTGTCATATACTTGCCTTTGATCGAATACGACTGAATGACCAGCGCATTTTCATTTTTCACGCTCGTGACATCCATTCCCATGAAGTCTTCAAAAGGCTCTCCTTTGACCACCCGATCATCCGAAAGGATGAGCTGCTGTGAGGCTTGGTCCCAGCGCCACTTCACATCAGTTGCATCGAGAAAGAAGCGGAGCGGAAGAAACATGGCTTGATTCTTTAAAACGGGAGTTGTGTCCATCTGTACGGTCTTCCCGTCGATTTGAGCGATTTTGGAGTTGACCATGAATTGGAAGGTATGACCCATCCACTCGACATCTGCCGTTTTGGACGATAGGTTATACTTCACCTTACCGCCCAGCAGGTCTTCGATCGACCGAAGCGGAACCTGCACCCTATGCGCTTGGTCGGCAAAAGGCGGAGCAGGCTGCGTGTAAAGGATCGAATACTTTCCGACTTTCAAATGAACCGGTACAACATTGGCAGCCTCGGCAGTGGACGTTACAGTACTGAAGGCGCTAAGTACCATAGCCCCTAGGAGACCGACAATCATCGATTTGATTTTCATAAGCATCCTAACCTTTCGATATTTTATTATTTATATTTTCAGTGATTTAATTAGAACAACATTGTATTGACTTTATTCTTTTGTGCTTTTTAGAGATTGTCGTATAACGTTCATCGCATTTACGAACTCCCGTAGGGAGTTGTCGCAGCAACCACTTCCTCGAACCCACGTCTGCGACCGAGGGCGTCATCCTGATGCTTGAATACGTTGTTATGTGATGTTCTTTCCTTCCTCGAGCAGATTATAAGCAATCTATGTTTGTTCAATTATTTCAGTAATATCTCTATAATCTAAATAGACAGGTTGCCGACCAATATCAATCCATACTGAGTGTATTATTTCACCTATCTTTTTTAGTTCAATGAATTCACCAGTTATTGAAGACCCATTGTCCAGAATAAATTTGTAAATCTTGCCTACAGTTAAATCAGACAATTTAGCTGAAATAATTTCTTCATCACTTATTAAATAATCTTCATTATGATCATACACATAAATAAAGAAAAAAACCTTTCCGCTGTCTGCATCTTTCCAAAATATATCCATAACTTTTGAACGAAGTAAATGAAAAGAGGTCTCTTCAGGATCTTTGAATTCAAAATAATAGTTATTACCAACTAATAATAACTGCTCTCTTCCTTTTATCCGTATGGCAAACTTATGATCCATGCTTTTTCCGCCTTTAAGGTTTTTGCGAGAATTTCACATAACGTTCCTGTATTCACGACCCGACGCATGTCGGGTGTCTGGCGTATGCCAGACCAAGGACGTATGTCCGCAGCGTGAATATTATGTTATGCGATGCCCTTGTCTTCCTCGAATCTTCTATTCTAAAAATAGAGTTGCTTTCTCGATCTCGCCTTGTTCATCTAAGTGTTTTAAAGTTTGTTCAATATCTCTATCATTCATTGTTCTTACAATGATTAAGTGCTGAATATTAAACCCGGGTGGATCTAAATGAGGTTGTTTAAAATGTTCGACCAATCTTTCCGGTGTTGTGATTAGACACCATCTTTTCATTCCGTTATTAAAGGTTATCGTTACTTCAATTAAATCAAAGTCTTCTAATCGATCATCAAACTTCCAGCTAGTTAAAAGAGGAACTTCAACTTCTCCCTCAGCAAAATAATATTTATCTATCCATATTCTCTTATTATGGTTTCCAAAGATTCTATATCGATCGGCTTCTTCAGCCACTGCTTGATAAACTGTCCCTTTAGTAAGGGCGTGTCCATACACGCCTATACTTGTGCACGTTACAAGTTTACTATCCACTTCTTCACATCCATTATTAAGCTTTAATTAGGGTTTGCTTTTACAAGGGTTTCACTTAACGTTCCCGTATTCACGACCCGACGCATGTCGGGTGTCCAGCGTATGCCGGGCCAAGGGCGTATGCCCGCAGCGTGAATATTATGTTATACGTAATACCGGTCTTCTTTGAATATTCAAAAAGATATAGAATAAGACACCGAGCTTCATTCTCGATGCCTTATTATCCATTCCTCAATATCTTGTTCATCTAATTTTCCTTCTGCTGTTCCCAATCCTAATTGAACGAGTTCATCTTGACTATATCGAATAGAATACCCATTTAATCGAAGCAAAAGTAGCATAACCGCTACTCCAACACGTTTATTTCCATCCACGAATCCATGGTTTTTGATTAAGGAGAAAGTCACGACAGAAACTTTCCTTGTTAGCCCTAGATACAATTCTTTACCATCAAAGGTCTGTTCAGCTTTACCCAATGCGCTTTCTAACAATCCTTGATCTCTGACTCCATTCGCCCCACCCGTTACCTTCATGATCTTTTGATGATAGATCAGCAATTGGTCAATCGTAATCGATTTCATTTGGCGAGTTCTTTAAGAGCTTCTAAATTCTCATTAATAATGTCGTCCATCATAGATTCTGTTTGAGACGCATTTTTGATCTTTAAAAACTCTACAAAATCAATAACTTCCATTTGTTTTTCTTGGGGTAAAGACAAAAAATCGTTAATCAATTTTTGCTCCAGGCTCATGATAAATCGCCTCCTATTCTTACTTCATAGTATAACGCAAAACGTTAAATCAATTAACTCTTTGTCTGGTCTAGTTTTTAAATATGTTTTTCCGGTATTACGTATAACGTTCCTGTATTCACGACCCAGCGTATGCTGGGTGTCCGGCGAATGCCGGACCCAGGACGTATGTCCGCAGCGTGAATGTTATGTTATATGCTGCCTGTGACCTTCCAAATTCTCTTAATCTTATTCGATTATTTCCTTCTTCAATTCTATGCTTTCTTTCTGTCTTTCACCAATGATTTTTTAGTTCTTCCTCAATCTTTTTCAAATTCCCTTTGGTTTAAAATGCTTTGCAAACTTCCTTTTTTCCTTTGTCTGATCGGAAGCGACTCCGTGCTTTCGATTTGGATTCTTTTCTCATACCTTAATCGTTCTTATCTCTATAAATCGCTTTGCTTTTTAAATGGTTTTAACCCTAAACAAAAAACGCCGATAAGGAACTCGGCGCTTCTTCATGTTATTCTTTCCCTAATGGGTTCCCAGTCTTTCAGGTTGCATATAACGTAATATTTACGAACTTCATACAACTTAAACTTTTCAAGGTATTTACGAACTTCTTTTTTATTGTAATTATATGCCAAGTCACGCTCAAAGTTCCATCCTTATGTAATTCCTAATCACATGCCTTTTCGAACATAGCAAAGCTATACGGCAGTACCCATCACACTCAGAATTTTTACGAATATGGAATATATTTCTCCATCCTTCCTACTCTTCTATAAACGCTTCATTCCCCATTTACAAGCATGATATAATAAATCTGGCGCGGTATTGTGCCCATACTCACTACTTTATAATTAAGCGCACCAATCGATGCGCAGGAGGTATACATTTAATGGAAATTACAAGTTATCAGGTGGAGTGGATTCGCGATCCATTTCAGATTCTAACCGGCAAGCGTTATGAGTTTATGCTGGATCTGAATATCGATGAAGAAGACGATCTGTACACACCTAACGGTGTCTATATCCGTGCGGTGTATAGCGTAGACGGTGAACAGGGCAAGCTGGTAACCTACGACCTGCTCGAAAAAGGAACCGATCGTCTGCTGGAGTTCGATCTTGAGGATGAGGAAGAGCAGGAACTCGCCGAATTCTGCAGCCAGCACTGGAATGAAGCTGAAGAATAATCCATGGAGCAGGAGTGATTATTCATGAGAATTCTGCTATTGGGAGCAACCGGCCGGACAGGGCGTCTGATTTTGCAGCATGCACTGCGAAATGGACATGAAGTGCATACACTTGTACGCTCGCCGGAGAAGCTGCAGGAACAATTGCTTCAGACGATACAGGAACCGGATTTTGCTAGGCGGTACCATCTGCCAGCAGGGGAAGACACTGCCCGGTGGGAGGAACAGCTGCATATCTGCACGGGGAGTGTATTGGAGCCAAATGATCTGCTTACTGCACTTCACGGAGTGGATGCCGTTATCAGCGCGATCGGCACCGATGGGTCGGATACTCTCTCTGCGAGCACTCGGATACTGATTCCGCTGCTGGAGCAGCAGGGCATCCAGCGGCTGATTACCATAGGCACTGCCGGTATTTTGCAGAGCCGGACCCAGCCGGAGCTGTTCCGCTATCAGTCCTTCGAGTCCAAGCGGCGCAGTACCCGTGCTGCCGAGGAGCATCGCAGTGTGTATGAACAGCTGCTGCAATCCTCACTGGACTGGACGATAATCTGTCCTACCTATTTGCCAGATGGAGACTATACCGGGCAATACCGTGTAGAAAAGGATATTCTGCCGGAAGATGGATCGCGCATCTCGACGGGAGATACGGCGCATTTTGCCTATCGGCAGTTGCAGGATCGGCAGTATCTTCGTTCACGCGTAGGCATTGCTGATTAATTAAGTAGCGATGTAGTAATCAGGAAAACAAAAAACAGGGCTATGGCAAAGAATTCTCTTTTGCCACAGCCCTGTTTTTGTATATAGCAGCTACCTTGTTGTTACTTCACGATCTGAAAAGTTTTACCGATCCCGGCAACCTGATTGGACATCTGATTGTACTGTTTTGTCTGTTCGGAATCGGAAGGATCATACTGCACGTCGGTAGGTTTGAAAAGTAGATACACCTGATCCTTGTATTCTCCCAGCTTCTGAACAGGAACCTGCTCCTCCACTTCCTTTTGCTGGTCCTTCCATTGCTTGGCTGGCCAGATCGACACGGTAAAGACTACACCGCCCCATTCTTTCGCCTGCTTATCCACAAAGTCCACAGCCAAAGTCCGGTTTCTTTTAACCGGAACTGCTTCATATTGACCAGACCAGCTATCCGGCAGGTTTACCGAAAAATGATAGTCTGAATTTGTATATTTAACTGTCTTGCCTGTTCCTGTACCTGTGTTATCTTCTTTTTGGCTGGAAGTGTACGCTTGCTCTGCTGCCGGACTGGCTTCAAGCTTCGTTATTTTCTGATGCATACGCTGGATCATGGTAACAGCTTCAGCACGTGTAACTGGATCATTCCGGTGGAAGCCTTTTACAGTAGCTGACGTTTTCCCTGTCACCAGATTCTGGTCGAGCAGATAACGGATCGAATCTGTTTCGCTGTAATTTTTCCCGACTGCATTTGTCATATAAATAGCCGCTTGCCCTCTTGTGAGTACCTCTTTGCCACTTGCTGATGATGGAACCCCTTTCCATCCCAATTTGCTGGCATAATCGAGATAGGGAGCTGCCCAGCCGCCTGATTCTTTTGTCGTATCCAGGTCGGATGGCTGATAAGCACGCAGCAGCATCGTCAAGTATTCCTGCTTGTTAACCTTCCCGGCAGGATGAAAAGTCTGATCCGGATAGCCCTGAATGATCTGTTCCTGCACGCCCCACTGAATTGCCGTGTATCCCCAGTACTGACTTGGAACATCCTTGAATGCAGTTATTTTCGCTTCAGCCAGGCTGCTGCAAAGCGACCAGCTCAAACCAGCTGTCAAAGCAATACAAAGTCCTTTTTTTATGTAACTATTCATACTTTCACTCCTCAAATAAAATTGAAAAAATGACGGCTAAGCTGTGAACTTAACCGTCATTATATAACTATTTGTATAATTTTTACAGGTGTACCGTATTCGTTCTATACTAGGCGTATTCATTATCTTTCCATCCTGCAAAGAGGACTTTAACCGGTGAGCAGCTGTAGCATTGCTGCCTTTCTCTTTCTCTTTCTTCTATTTCCTTTTTAGTGATCCGCCACATTCCGCTGCAACCGATATTCGGTCGGAGTCAGCGTAAACTTCTTGCGGAACACCTGGGTAAAGTGTCTTACACTGCCGTACCCGATCTGCTCGGCGATATCGACCAGCCGCAGGTTCGGGTTGAGCAGCAGCTGCTTGGCCTGCTCCATGCGCAGGGAGATGACATACTCCTTGTACCCCTGGCCTGTCTTCTGCTTGAACAGCTGGCTGAAATAGATCGGATTGAGGAAGACGACAGCTGCGACCTTTTCCAGTGACAGTTCTTCATTAAAATGGGTCTTGATATACTGAAGCGCCACATGGATCGCCGTCTCGCTGCCGCGCGGCTCGCTCTGCTCCTGTACACCGGCATCCGGGCGTTGGCGCAGCTGACGCACTTCCTCGGCAATCCGTTCAAAGTCCCGATGCGGACCGGAGTGGACGCTGCGGAAAGGCTGAGTTTTCAGGCATTTATGCAGATGGGAGCGAATCTGTTCCTGCAGTGCTCCGATCTCCACGCCGCTGTTCGGACGGATCAGACCGAGCAGGCTATTTCGGTCAAAGCTGGTCACGAATCCGCGGCCGTACCGGTCGATCAGCTCGGTCAGTACATTTTCGATAATAAAATGTTCCAGCGGACCATGCTGCTGCTCGTTCTCCAATTCGACCAGCAGCAGATAATATTCCGGGTATTCCTCCACCAGCGGCTCCAGGCTGAGCTTACCTACACTGAGCCCGGCTGCCAGGCGCTGGAAGGCCGCTTCCCGTAAATATTTCAGTCCTTCCCGCAGCGTCTCTTCCCCGCGGGAATGAATCTGTTCCTGGCGGATCTCCTGGGTAAGCGATTCCATAAGTTCATTCAGCTTGGTCTTGCCAATCGGCTTGAGCAGGTAATCCCGTGCACCGAGATGGACCGCCTGCTGGGCATAGCTGAACTCCGAGTGGGCCGAGATGACGACCCATTTGGCCTGAGGCTGCTTGTGCCGAGAGATGCGCATCAGCTCCAGCCCGTTGATGCCGGGCATCAGGATATCGGTCAGCACAATGTCCATCCGGTGCTCGCTCATCAGCTGTACGGCTTCTTCAGCAGATGCCGCCAGATGCACATGATATTCAGGATAGGCCGTCATGATCGTACGCTTGATGCCTTCCCGGATAAAATTCTCATCGTCTGTGATCAGAATATGCATATCAGGTTCCCCTTTCAAATTCATTCCGCCCTGTCTGTCCATGATCGAAATCGCTGTCCGGATGATTCGGATGTTGCAGCTGTCCCGGGACCGGCTTGGCTCCGGCAGGCTGAACGGGCAGCGGCAGCCGCAGAGTAACGATTGTTCCTTCATCCTGTGTGCTCTCGATCCCAATTCCATATTCTTCGCCAAACATGTACTTCAGCCGCTGGTGCAGATTCTGCATGCCAATGCCCTGGCGAACACCGGATGCCTCTCCTTCACCTGCCGGTTCGACCGTATACGCATCCAGTGAACGACGCAGCCGCTCCAGCGTCTCGGCTGGCATCCCGGCTCCGTTATCCTGCACATGGATATTGAGATAATGCTCATCCGGTACGGCACGGACGGTGAGCAGTCCGGACTTTTGCGCTTCCAGTCCATGCTTGACCGCATTCTCGATCACCGGCTGCAGCAGCATTTTGGGTACCGGCAGATTCATCCACTGTTCATCGATGGCAATCTCAACGGTCAGCCGGTCTTCCAGCCGCATCTGGATAATATTGAGGTAATGGCGGATCTGCTCCACCTCTTCACGCAGCGTGACTTCGGCATTGCCTTCCCAGTGGCTGCTGTAGCGGAACATATGCGACAGGGACAGCACCACTTCACCGAGCCGATCATTGCCTTTCTCATCCAGCATCCAGTAGATCATATCCAGTGTATTGTACAGAAAGTGCGGATTGACCTGCGACTGAAGCGCATGCAGTTCGGCGTTCTTTTCACTGACCGAGGAGATTTTGACACGCTCGATCAGTTCCTCCACCCGCTTGACCATATGGTTAAAGGAGGCGACAACAACATTGATCTCCTGATACGAAGTCACCCGGACCATCCCGTGAAAATTGCCGTTCTCCACCTGCTTCATCTGGCGGACCAGCCGCTGAAGCGGCAGTGAAATCGTACGGGAGACGAGCAGCGCCACCAATGCGGAGACGAGAATCAGAATCGTAACCATGATGAACAGATAGCGCTTGGTCTGGGTCAGCTCCACATTCAGATCCCGGGAAGGTGTCGAGCTGACGACGGTCCAATCGGTTGTTCCCAGCTTGGAGGCAGCGATCAGGCGGTCGCCCAGCTGATCCACGATGACTTCTCCCGGATCGCTCGGCGTCTTCATATGCTCCGGCAGCAGGGTAGTCACAGGACTCGCTTCCAGTGAGGTCGGTACGGTCTTGCCTTCACCGGTAATAATATCCACATCACTGTTTGGTCCCAGCTTGAGATTGTTCATCGCCGCCAGCACCGTATCTGCTTTGGCCTCGAACAGGACGATGCCGATCTGGTGCTGTTCATTCAGATCGAAGATCGGCCGGCCAAAAGCAAAAACGGCATCATCTTCGGTCTTATCGATCAACGAATGCGGAAACACACCGAGCCAGACCATTTTGCCGGAAGAACTGTTGATCCGCCGGTACCAGTCCGAGCTGTCGTAGCGGGGGTCCACGACCGTCGTATAGTTGCCGTAATTATAGATTTTGCCGTTCTCTCCGATAATGTGAATCCCGACCAGATCATCACGGGAAAAGTAAATCGCTCCCATCATCGTCGTAATGGCGTGCTGATTGATATATTCGATCTGCGGCGGGAGTTTCTTTTTCTCTCCTACCAGCCGAACGATATCGGCGTTGGTGCTGATCGACTTGGACAGGCTGTCATAGCTGGCAAGCAGCAGATCGAGCAGCCCTGCGGTCTGGGAGACGTTTTTCTGGGCGATCTCCCCCAGCTTTTCATGAAACTGTGTAGTGGTGCGGTTGTAGAACAGCGCGCTAACGATCAGCAGAATGGCCGTCATACAGAACAGAAACAGAATAAACAGCCGATGATGGATGGAACGGAACCTGCGCGGCAAGGCAGCTCCTCCTTTCTGCATGTTCTTCAAAAAAAGCCAAAGGGCGACAGCGGCAGAAGGCTTTTTGCACCTCCTGCCCAGCTGCCGCCAGGCTCCTATATCTTGGATAATACCAGCTAAGGGATCTTTTTACAAAACAAACCGAAGTGGAACGCAACGCCCGTCAGCCAGCATCATGCAGCTGCCCGATTCGGCATCAAGGTATCTGATACAGGGCATCTCCATACTGTGATCGGATCGTCTTCGGTACACCGGCGTACCTGGGCGTCTAACCTTTGACTGCACCGGCAACCATGCCTTTGGTAATACGCTCGGACAGCAGGAAGTAAATGATGATTACCGGCAGGGCGCCCATGATCAGGAACGCGCCGATGTTGCCGTAATTGACCGAATACTGACTGACAAACGTATA
Organism: Paenibacillus wulumuqiensis; assembly: GCF_000971965.1. GTDB lineage: Bacteria > Bacillota > Bacilli > Paenibacillales > Paenibacillaceae > Saccharibacillus > Saccharibacillus wulumuqiensis. The sequence continues at coordinate 323,487 of NZ_KQ040792.1, read as the reverse complement.
CACCCCGAACGGCAGTGTTTTGAGATTCTCGGACGAGATAAATGTCGCTGCCACGATGTACTCATTCCAGATGTTGATAAAGGTCAGGATACATACCGTCATGACCGGCGGCATGGAGATCGGCAGGATAATACTGCGGAAGATCCGGTACACGCTCGCTCCATCCATAAAGGCGGACTCTTCAATATCCGTCGGAATCGAGCGCATGAATCCGCTCAGGATAAATACGGCAATCGGCAGAGCAAACGCCGTATACGGAATAATGATCGACCAGCGGGTATCCAGCAGGTCCAGGTTTTTGAAAATGATCATCAGCGGCAGCAGCGTCGCCTGCATCGGAATCATCATTCCGAGCAGGAACAGCAGCAGCACATACGGTCCGTATTTCCACTTGAACCGGGAGATCGCATAGGCGGTCATCGCGCTGAGAATAATGACAGCCACCAGCGTCACGCCGGTGACGAGCACGCTGTTGCCCAGATACTTGAGATAGCTGCCGGAGGTGTACGCCTCCGAATAGTTATGCCACTGCGGTATAGTCGGTAGGGAGAAAAAGCTGCCGCTCAGAATCTCTTCGTTCGTCTTCAGGGAATACATGAGCAGCCAGAACAGCGGGTACAGCTGGGTAACAACCAGGATCGCGAAGAGAAGATACACGAATCCTTTTTTTGCTTTTAGCATCTCGCTCTCCTCCTTTAGGTTACCTTGCGTTCGACTTTGTTGAAGATAAAGTTAATCACAACCGTGACGATCAGACAGAACACCACGAGGAACGTAGCCACCGCACTGCCGTATCCGTATTTCTGGGACAGGAAGGACATATTGTACATATGGGTCGCGATCGTATCGGTCGCATGTGCCGGTCCGCCGCCGGTCATAACCATAACCAGCTCGAACGCCTGCAGGGACCCGATAAATGCCAGTACAATCGATATTTTGAAGATCGGTACGATCATCGGGAACGTAATATATCGGTCTGCCTTAAAACCATCTGCGCCATCGATCTTGGCCGCTTCGTAGATTTCATCCGGAATATTCTGCACGCCGGTGAACTGGATCAGCAGATGGTAGCCAAAATACTGCCACAGCGAGACAAAGTACAGTGCATACATCGCGGTCGCCGGTTCGGTCAGCCAGCTATGCGTCCAGTTCTCCAGTCCGAGCTGGATAAGGATACCATTCAGCATACCGCCCATCGAAGTCGGATTGTAGATCGTTTTCCACAGCTGTCCGAGAATAACGTTGGACAGGATAACCGGGACAAAATAAATCGTAACGAGCCGGCTGCCCTTGCGAACATAGCGGTTCAGCAAGATGGCGAACAGCAGACAGAACGGAATCTCAATCATGGAGAACACCGAATACATCAGCGTCCGCTTGACCGACGGCCAGAAGTTGTTATCTTCAAACAACAGCGTATGGAAATTGGCCAGCCCAACGAACTTGGCATCCCCGATTCCATTCCAGTCCAGTGTAGCCGTATAAAAGGAAACCAGAATCGGCACAAATACGGTGCCTATGTACAGGAGCAGACAAGGAAGTACAAAAATGGCGATCGTGCGGGCAGGTACTTTTAATACATTCATGGTTTCTCCCTCCTCTCCAGTGGTGGAGCCTCTTTTTGTATGGTGCAGCATTGTTGCAAAGTTACTGGGCAGATTGTGCATCAACCGCTCCGGCAAGAGATTCTGCCACGACCTCCGGTTAAGAATAGAGATCCTGAATGACCGCCTCGCGGTCGATCTCTATTCTTAAAGGTCGGTATTTGGCAGAATTCTCTTGCCTTCGCTAAGTGCCTAAAAGTCCATACATGAATAAAGAGGCGCTGGTGGGCGCCCCCCTGTTAGAACTTGCGCCTGTATGGTTGTCGAGTTGTTAGCTGGCAGAATTCCTTGCCGGAGCGCTGCTGCATTCCAGCGACCATTCGCTTAAGGATTCGCTTCGAATGCTGCCTGGTGCTCTGCCGCTACCTGCTTCGGATCAACCTGCTGTACGAACAGGTTCTGGATGCTGCTCAGATGGACCTGGGATACGGCCGGGTTCATCGTGTTATCGAAGGACAGGTCGCCGCCTTTGATGTTTTTAAACATATCGAGTACTTCAATCGCGAGTGGAGAGTACCCAGCTGCCGAGAAGTCGCCTTCCACTTTCTGGCCCAGACCGACTGCATTTTTCAGTTCAAAGGATACTTTTGGATAATTGGTTGCAAAGTACTTGAGGAAATCTTTGGTTTCCGCCAGATGTTCGCTGTTGGCGGATACGGCAAACGCGCTGCCTGGTGCCAGCATGAACTCATCCGGGTTGCCTTTGCCATTGACGGTCGGGAACTTGAATACGCCAACGTCCTTGCCTACTGTAGAAGAGTCGTTCGCGCCGGTCTCCCATGTACCGATAAAGAACATCGCTGCCTGGCCGGTACGGAACATGTTACCGCCTGCTGTAGCGTCGATGGATGTTGCACCTTCAGGGAAAGCGCCAGCTTGTACGAGCTGCTGGAACGCATCTACCGCTTCGACAAATGCCGGATCGTTAAATGTTTTCTTGCCGTCTGCCACGTCCTGCAGGAAGCCAGGTCCACCGTTGGTGCGGAGCAGGATATTCATGAACAGGAACGAACCGGTCCAGGAATCCTTTTCGCCGATCGCGATTGGCGTAATGCCTGCGGCTTTAAGCTTTTTCACATCTGCCAGCAGTTCTTCGAAAGTGGCTGGTGGAGCGTCGATGCCCGCTTTGGCGAACAGGGCTTTGTTGTAATAGCCGACTTCGATGTTATTGCCGTCCGGCAGTGCATAGACTTTATTGTCTTTGCTGTAGTAATCGAGCAGGCCTTCCTGGTATGTATCACGGAGGCCATCTTGATCCAGAATGTCATCCAGTGGTGCGAGCAAGCCTGCATCCACATAAGGCTTCATCTGTGCGGAAGGATTCACGATCGTAATATCCGGGATTTCGCGGGAAGCTGCCTGCGTTTTCAGCTTCAATTTTTGCTGGTCGGTATTCAGGGTATCGAGGGCGATCTCTACGTTTGGATGTTCTTTCTGGTAGGAATCGACGATCTGGCGGATCATTTTGTATGTCGGTGTCGTCGGGTCCGGATAGATGTTCTGGAAAGTGATCGTGACCTTGTCGCCGCTGCTGCCACCGCTTGCACCTTCACTGCCTGTACCCGAGTCACTGTTGCCGCACGCCGTCAGGCCCAGCGCCAGCGCGCCGGTCAGCAATAACGAAAGGACTTTGCCTGTTTTTCTCATATTGTGTATTATCCCCCTTGGTTGAATGATCAATATTATTATTAACATTACATCCACATTATGCTGTAAACGCTTACTTACAGCAATACAGAAATTCAAGGTTTGAGGTTCGTGTTTTCAAGGTGTTGTAAAAATAAGGAACTTGATGAAAAAAAGCCTGATCATAATGCACATGAAGATCATGGCATGGCGATCAGGCCCGATAGCTGATTGGCAATGAGTTTGTTATTTTCATTCTCGATGTTAGTTGCTGTTGGTCTGTCATTTTTTTGATGCTTCCGGTGGTCAGCCTCATCCTTCGTAAAAGAGCATTCCGTCATAAAGAATGAGCTACTGGCGTATGCCGACAGCGCGTACATATACTTTGCGTGTGGAAGAATCTTTGGTAAAGGCACGAACAGTGTATTCATTATCGCTACTAATGAGCAGTGGTCTGCTGACTTTCTCGTATACGAATTGACCTGCACCAAGAGTCTTTGTATTAACGATGGTATGTTCATTGATAGTGATCCGGTAATATACCGGTCTGGAAGAATAATTTTTGATCAGAATCTTCGTCGGTTTGAAGGCTGCACTGAACACAGCGTAGCCTTGTCCGTTATCCCAGGACAGTATATGACCTTGAAATACAGCTACATTGGATATAGAGGCTGCTTCAGATCCGCTGCTTGCACCCGCAGATGCATTTGTTAAATATGTATTATCTAATCCGAGAAAAACAGCAAATACAGCTAGTATAATTCTTTTATACATATGGTTATTCTCCTATTCGAATGATTGAATAGTATCTGCTGTACCGATGTTGTGCCTGTTAATCCATTAAGTTTGTGTGCAGGTATTATTTCATTCAACAAAACAGCTTCATGATGGTTCTTGTAATTATTTAGATGTTGTAATATTTACAGTTAGATTGCCTTTGTCAAAACTCACTTTAGCGTCCATAGCTTCACTGATAAATCGCAGATTCACAAGTGATGTATTTCTAGCCATATACGGTGTCTGAGTCAATTTGATTTTTTTATTATTTACATAAGCATCAAAGCTATCCAGTGTTAATTTGATAGTTGTATCTTCTTTTACAGCGGTAATCGTTTTGGTCTTCTGATCCCATTTTACTTGAGCTCCATAAGCTTCAAAAAGCTGACGAAACGGAACCATCGTATTACCGTTTTGAATAATAGCGTTTGGATCAAAATCCAGTTCAGAACCATTAAGCACTACTTTTACCTTTGAATCATCAAATACATCTGCACTTGTAATGGATGACACCGAGAAAAAAAGAGTTACAGCAAGCATTAGCATAAAGAATTTTTTCATCCTTTTACATCCTTTCAATGTAATATAAGTTATTTTTAACCATATTATATTGACGCATTGATATTATAAAAGTTGCGCACACCTTCTGGCAGGTGGCCTCACCAATACGATTACACACTTTCCAGCAGCACTTCTCCTGTGGCTGTCACTTCAATCCTCTTGTCCTCATCGACGATAACGATTACCGGATGTACTTCCGCATGCTTGTCCGAAGAAAACCATATTCTCCCTGGTCGACCCAGCAGCAGAAATGAATCCCCCTCACCCATAAAATTGAGCCCTTCGCCCAATTCTTCGTCATGGCGAGAGTGAATGCCGAATTGGATCAGCCGCTCACCCGTCTCTATCAATAACGGAGTCGTCACATTGATCTCGCTAATATTCAGTATCTGTGCTGTACCAAACGGCTCTTCCACCACTGGAGATGCCGACTGTCTGGAGATCAACTCCACAATATTGCCGGAAGGATCAGTAAAGTAATAGGAATAGGCATCGAAATTTTCAAAAAAGACTTCATCCGACCCTTCTTCCATATGCAGAGTTACCCGTTCCTGGAGCCATTCTCTTGCTTCACGGAATCGGTTGGCAGGAATGTTAAAGGCAACATGGTAGAACGGGTGGCTGTCATCCGTTGTCTGCACGAACTGCAGAACGCTGCTGCCAATCTGCAGGCTGAACCGCTCCTTTTGCTTGTCCAGAGCGGGCAAGCCGAGAATCAGTCTGTAGTTAAAAAAAGAGCAGCCCTGACAACAGGCTGCTCTTGGATCATGTGCGTCTATTTGTTCATCTTGAACTGCAGGAACAGCTCGTTATAATGCACGAGCATCTTCTTGCCCAGGTTGTCGTACACTTCCAGGCGATCAGTAAGATCCGCGGGCGGGTAGAATCGCTCGTCACCGGAAATATCTTCAGGCAGCAGCTTCAGTGCCGCATCGTTCGGCGTGGAATAGCCCACATACTCGGCATTCTGCGCCGCCACCTCAGGGTCCATCATAAAGTTGATGAATTTATGGGCGCCATCGATATTGGCTGCCGTCTTGGGAATGACCATGTTATCGAACCACAGGTTCGTGCCTTCCTCCGGAACGACAAAGTCCAGATCTTCATTCTCGCTCATAATCTCCGACGCATCGCCGGAGAAGACGAGTCCGGCTGCCGCTTCATTGTTGGCGAGCAGCATTTTGATCTCGTCACCTACGATTGCTTTGACATTCGGCGTTAGCAGCTTGAGCTTGGCCAGCGCTTCCTGCAGATGGGCTTCCTTGGTGTCATTCAGCGAGTAATGCAGGCTGTTCAGCGACATACCCATGACCTCGCGTGCCCCATCGGTCAGCAGCACATTATTGCGCAGCGATGGGTCCCACAGGTCGTCCCAGCTGTGGAACTTGAGGTTGGTCAGCTTGGGATTGTAGACCACGCCGACCGTTCCCCAAAAGTAGGGCGCCGAATATTTGTTATCCGGGTCAAATGACAGGTTCAGGAACGACGGATCAATATTTTGGAGATTGGGCAGCTTGCTGTGATCGATTGGCAGCAGCAGATTGTCCTCGCGCATCTTGGAGATGGCGTAATCGGACGGAATCGCTACGTCGAATGTCGTGCCGCCCTGCTCGATCTTGGTCAGCATGGCTTCGTTGGAATCAAATGTCTGATAGATGACCGTGATGCCGGTTTCCTTTTGGAACTGGTCCAGCAGATCGGGATCGATATAGTCACCCCAGTTATAGATGGTCAGCGTGTTACTGCCCGAGTAGCCCTGGCTGACATTCAGCCGTGCAGCCAGATACATGAGCAGCAGAGCAGCGACGATGATTACGATAAACATACGGCTAATCGTCTTCATTTATCTCGGCACCCCCATTTCGGCAGCCATCTCGGTCCGGCGCGTCCGGGTCTGAGCCCGGCGGTTGATCATGTAATAACCGACTACAAGCGCAGTGGTGAACAGGAAGATCAGCGTGGACAGCGCATTGATTGACAGCGCCACACCCTGTCTTGCCCGGGAATAAATCTCTACCGACAGCGTAGAGTATCCGTTACCGGTTACGAAGAACGTCACCGCGAAATCATCCAAAGAATACGTAAATGCCATAAAGAATCCGGCAAAAATCCCCTGTTTGATAAATGGCAGAATGACCCGTGTCAGCACATCTCGGCGGCTGGCGCCCAGATCGCGGGCCGCATCGACCAGCGTCGGGCTCATCTCCTGCAGCCGCGGCAGAATCATCAGCACGGTAATCGGAATACTGAACGCGATATGCGAGATCAGCACCGAAGCAAAGCCCAGCTTGATGCCCACAATCGTGAATAGAATCAGGAACGATGCACCAATAATAACATCCGGGCTGACGATCAGTACGTTATTGAGCGACAGCACAGCATCCTTGAGCCGGCGGCGCTGAATCCGGTCAATCGCCAGCGCACCGATAATGCCGATAATCGTCGCAATCGCCGAAGACAGCAGCGCGATCACCAGCGTATTGATCAGGATAATCATCAGGCGGGTATCCTGGAATACCTCGCCATACCACTGCCAGGTGAATCCTTCGAATTCGTGCATATTGCCTGCACTGTTGAACGAGTAATACATCAGATACAGAATCGGTGCGTACAGGACAGCGAAGACGAGCACCAGATACAGATTACCCCATTTATTCTTATTTACCATGACGCACCTCCTGACCGAAGCCGCCGGTCAGCAGCATCAGTACCGCCATGGCGATAATCAGCACAACAGCGACTGTTGAGCCCATGCCCCAGTCCTGAGTGACCAGGAAATGCTGCTCAATCGCCGTACCGAGTGTAATCACCTTGTTGCCGGCAATCAGACGGGTAATCATGAACAGCGACAGAGACGGAATAAAGACAGCCATACAGCCGGATTTGACCCCGGACAGTGTCAGCGGGAAAATAACCCGCCGGAACGTGGTCCAGCCGGATGCCCCCAGATCACGGGCGGCGGAGATGAGCGTTGGATTCATTTCCTCGAGCGCATTATAGATCGGCAAAATCATGAACGGCACGAAAATATACACCGATACAAATACAAAGCTGAACGCATTGAACAGCAACTGCTGCTCACCGATCCCGATCGCGCCCAATAGCGCATTGACCGGACCATACGTACCGAAGATTCCGATAAATGCATACGTTTTGAGCAGCAGGTTGATCCATGTCGGCAGGATAATCAGCAGAATCCACAGCTGCCGGTGCTTGGTCCGGGTCAGCAGATACGCTGCCGGATAAGCGATCAGCAGCGAGAACAGCGTCACCAGAAAGGCATACCAGAATGAGCTGAGCGTCATCTGCATATACACAGGGGTGAAGAACGTCCGGTAATTCTGCAGCGTCAGATTGCCATCCACATCAAAAAAGGAATAATAAGCGACCAGCACGACCGGTGCCACGACAAACAGGACGATCCATACGTAATAAGGCAGCATATAGACCGCGCGAGTATTAGCCTGCATGGACACCGCCTTCTCCGTATCCTTCCAGACGGCGGTCGAAATCTTCTTCACTTTCCCCGAATCGCATAACATGGATCGCTTCCGGTTCGAAATCGAGACCGATCTGGCTGCCCGGCTCGGCCTTGCGGGTCGAGTGTACAAGCCATTCGTGACCGGAATCGTCATAGCAGCTGATCTCATAGTGAACCCCGCGGAACAATTGGCTGTCCACGCGCACTTTGAGCTTGCCGCGATCTTCGGTCGTCAGCTCCAGATCCTCGGGACGAATCACCACTTCGATCGGTTCGTTCGGACGCAGTCCGGCATCGACGCACTGGAACTGCTTGCCGTTGAACTCCACCAGATAATCCTCGATCATTCGGCCCGGTACGATATTGGATTCCCCGATGAAGTCCGCCACGAACCGGTTAATCGGCTCGTCATAGATATCGTTCGGCGTACCGCTCTGTTCGATCTTGCCTTTGTTCATAACGAAGATCTCGTCCGACATCGCCAGCGCTTCCTCCTGGTCATGTGTAACGAAGATAAAGGTAATGCCCAGACGCTGCTGAATCTCGCGCAGCTCGTACTGCATCTCTGTACGCAGCTTCAGATCGAGCGCAGACAGCGGCTCATCCAGCAGCAGCACTTCCGGTTCGTTGACCAGTGCACGCGCAATCGCCACCCGCTGGCGCTGACCGCCGGACATTTCCGAGATCGCCCGCTGGCCATAGCCTTCCAGATTGACGAACTTGAGCGCTTCGAGCACTTTGGTCTGGATCTGGTCTTTTTTCATCTTTTTGACACGCAGGCCAAAGGCCACATTCTCGAACACATTCAGGTGCGGGAACAGCGCATAATCCTGGAAGACCGTGTTCACCTGACGCTTGTTGGCCGGCACCTTGTTGATGACTTTGCCGTTAAAATAAATCGATCCTCCGCTCGGCTCCGTAAAGCCTGCAATCATGCGCAGGATGGTCGTTTTGCCGCAGCCGGATGGACCGAGCAGCGTGTAGAATTTACCCCGTTCGATCTCAAAATCTATATGCTCCAGTACCAGCGTTCCATCCTCATAACGCTTGGTCACCCCATCAAACCGGATAATGGTATTTTCGCTCATAACAGCCTCCTTGTTTGCATCCGCCTGTATCGCCCGGCGGTGCTCCGTTTCGTTTACCTTCAGCCCGTACGATCCGGATAGAGATCATTCTGCAGCTGACGTTTCCATTTATATGACTAAATAACATTTTATGTGATGAAACTGCATCATTTTATTATTTAACCACTTCAATCTTACGCAAAAGGCACCATTGCTATTATAACGACTGAATTGCAATAGAAATAGTGCATTTTATAAAGAATATAAAAAAGTTTGTACATGCCCCCTGCTTCGGCTGCCGGATGCGTCTATTCCCTGTTTGATCGCTTCGGCATATCCATCGTAGAAATGCACATACAGTGCGTAGCATAGCGCATTTACGAAAGCGCTATCATCATCCACTATAGACTTGACTTACCTGCTACATACCATTCTGAGGGAGGAACTGTATGAAAAAGAAATGGACCAACATGTTACTGTCTGCCGTACTGCTCGTCGGAGGTACCCTGAGCGCCGCCGGACCGGTGCGTGCCGATGCAGCCAGCGACGCTTCCAACAAGGCGCTGATCTGGCTGGAGACCCAGCAGGATGCCACAGCCGGATTGGCTTTTGACGGGCTGGTGGACAGCTTTGAGGACTTCTGGGGACCGAACAATCCCAAGCAGATCGTCTATACGTATGATCAGGCTGTCGCCGCGATCGCCTTTATCGTCAAAGGGGAACGCGGACGCGCCGAGAAAGTGCTGAACAAGATGCGCGATATCCAGGACCCGCAGGGCTTCTGGCTGAATTCTTACTGGTACAATAACGGCGCTGGTGAAGAGATTCGCAAACATGTCGGTCCGGTCGTCTGGATGGCGATGGCAGCGATGGCGTACGAGAAGCAGTATAATGACACCCGCTACCGTCCGATGGCGCTCAAGGCGCTGGACTGGTCGCTGCAGTATCAGCAGGCCAATGGCGGCGTAGCCGGTGGCTGGAGCGGTTGGACCAACTCCAATGAGCCATGGAGCTCCACTGAACACAACATCGACATTTACCGTGTACTGCAATATTATGCATCAGTTGACTCCTCCAAAGCCGCTTCCTACAACGCGGCTGCCGCCAAAGTCAAAAGCTTCCTCGACAACTATGTATGGGATGAAGCCCACAAGCGCTTCACCGGCGGCTGGAAAAATGATACCGGTCTGATCGATCCGAAGATTCCGCTCGATGTGAATCCATGGGGTGTGCTGGCACTGGGTACAGGCGGCACGCATAACTACGGCGCCAGTCTGGCCTACGTGGAAAATGCCAACGGATCACCGGGCACGATGGACAATCCGCGCTACAAGCAGACGCTGACGTATAACGATGCAGGCAATACGCTGACCGGTTATGACTTTGACTGGACCGATCAGGTGATGCCGGCTCATGACGATAATGGCAACCAGATCGGCAGCACCGGAGCGGATGTATGGTTTGAAGGAAGTGCCTTTATGTCCCTGGCCTACTATCTGCAAGGCAACACCGCCAAAGCTGACGCCATCAATAATGAAATTATCAAAAAGCAGGGAACTTCAGGCGCATCGCTCGGCGGTATCCCTTACTCGCTCAAAGGCACCAGCAACAGCTACTGGGTGATGGCCCAGCAGAACTGCGTCTCCAGCACCGGCTGGCTGATCATGTCCCTGCACCGGTTCAATCCGTTCACCGGACAGTATCTCACCGGCGGCACCACACCTCCGCCTACGACAGAGCCTCCGGTGACGCCACCAACGACCGGTACCGGCAGTGAACACACCACAGCCGACTATACAGCCCGTCTCAGCAGCGTATCCGGTACGGAAGTGCGCATTACATTCAAACCGGTAACGACTGCCAAGTACGTGGATCTGCACTACAAGATCAACAGCGGCGACCAGCAAAATCTGCGCATGACCGACAGTTCCGGCACCTGGAGCAAAAATATTACCGGACTGCGCTCGGGCAGCAAGATCGAATACTGGTTCACTTATGAAAAGTCCGGCCCGCAGTATGATTCACCGCATTACAGCTATACGGTGAAATAAGCCACCGGGCAACAAACCCATCATGCATCCATGCATTTATGCATTCGCCTGTTTGGATGTTGGATGCTTTACAGCGAGTATTCCTTTGGTAGCATTGGCAAAAGACCTCCCTTGTGGAGGTCTTTTTGTGTAGGTACGGATGAAATGGTGACCATTCCGGACCTCCTGACAGCGATTGTTATGGATGGGAGGGTGATGCCGCCACACAGACCACCGGAAGATCTGTCTGTCCTCCCCCGGCAGACTTTGATATACTTTGTAAAATGATTCTTGCACAGCGAACAGGCGGATATACCCGGATACGGTATCCGCTATCTTTTACATATTTCTCCATCCAGAAAGGAAGACACACATGGAACATCTGGTTAATTCATCGGTCAAGGATATTCAGATCAGCGGCATTCGCAAAATCGCCAACGCAGCGGCACAGTACCCGGAAGCGCTGGCCCTCACGCTCGGACAACCGGACTTCCCGACACCATCGCATATTATGGAGGCGGCAGCACGCGCGATGCAGGAAGGGCGCACTGTCTATACCCCCAATGCAGGTATTCCGGCGCTGCGTCAGGCAGCTGCGGACTTTGTGCGCATCAAATACGGCCAGCAGTACGACGGCCCTACCGAAGTGATTATTACCGTGGGCGCCAGTGAAGCGCTGGACGTAACCCTGCGAACGATTATTACGCCCGGTGATGAAGTGATCCTGCCGGATCCTATCTATCCCGGATACGAGCCGCTGATCCGGCTGGCGGGCGGTGTACCGGTCTATGTCGATACCCGCAGCACCGGCTTCAAGCTGACAGCCGAACTGGTGGAGCCGCATCTGTCGCCGCGCACCAAAGCGATAGTAATCGGCTACCCTTCCAACCCGACCGGCCGCGTCATGAACCGCAGCGAGCTGGAGGATATGGCTGCTCTGCTGAGAGAGCGGGACATCTTTGTCATTTCGGACGAGATCTACAGTGAGCTGATCTACGACACGCCGCATGAATCGATCGCCCTGCTGCCGGGCATGCGGGACAAGACGATCATTATTAACGGCGTCTCCAAATCCCACTCCATGACCGGCTGGCGGATCGGCTATACGCTCGCACCGGCCTGGCTGACGGCCCATATGCTCAAGGTCCACCAGTACAATGTGTCCTGTGCCAGCTCCATCAGCCAGTATGCGGCGCTGGAAGCACTGACTCATGGTATTGATGATGCTCTGCCGATGCGTGACGCCTACCGGGAGCGCCGGGATTATGTATATGATCGGCTGATGCACATGGGATTAACACTGGAAAAGCCGGAAGGCGCCTTTTACCTGTTCCCTTCCATCGCCCATCTCGGTCTGCCTTCTATGGAATTCGCGCTGCGTCTGCTCGATGAGGACGGCGTCGCTGTCGTGCCCGGGGATGCCTTTTCCCGATATGGTGAAGGGTATATCCGGCTGTCCTATGCCTATGCACGTCCGGTGCTGGAACAGGCGCTGGATCGACTGGAACAGTTTGTCCAGCGCCTGAGTTAGGCATTCGAGTAATTGTATACCTATACTATTTAAAGCATATTTATGGATGTGAACGGCATTTTGGTGCTGGTCATAGATCCGTAAATATGATTTTTTCGCATATATACTAAGTTTCTTGCTTATTTTTATATTTTAAGCAAATTTCCTAGCATTTCCATCTTTAATCATCGTCGTTTTCTGTCGATAACATATTCATTCAGATAATTAACGGGGGGATCCAATGAATATGATGAAATCTTTATTGCTCAACCAATCTCTAGGCCGCAAGCTGATGTTTTCCTTCTGTGCTGTACTCGTAACAGCACTGGTAGCCTCCAGTCTTGTTTCTTATTTCACTGCCCAGCGCTCGCTCAGCTCGGAACTCATTGACAGCACCACGATCAATGCAGGCACACTGAGTGCAGTCGTTGATAACGATATGCAGCAAAATGTCGATACAGTCAACTATTTCGCCGGCCAGGTTACGCAGAGCGACTATACCAGCGCCAATAGTGCCACGCTGCTGGAACGCTTGGATACGTTTGACAAGGCCACCAGCAAAGTCGAAGGTATCTATGTAGGTACTACTACAGGCGCATTTTTCACTTCCTCGGACTCACCAACCGCTGCCGACTATGATCCAAGACAGCGCCCATGGTACCAGCAAGCTGAAGCCAGTCCCGGCAAGACAATTATTACCAGCCCTTATATTTCTTCCACCACACAGGAGATGACCGTGACTGTCGCCCGGCAGACGGAAGACAAGAGCGGCGTGGTTGGTCTGGATATCAGCATTGCCGCACTGCTTAATATCACATCCACAATCAAGATCGGTGAACAGGGCTACGCATTTATCCTTGCACCGGATGGTACGTATATTTCCCATCCAACAATTAAGATAGGCGAGACCGATACTATTGCCAAGCGAATCATTGGAGAAAACAAACCACAAGGCCATTTCAGTTACGTATTCAACAATATCGACAAGCAGTTGAGCTATACGACCAGCCCGCTGACCGGCTGGAAGCTCGTCGGCAACTTCTCCCAAAGCGAGATTGATGCAAAAGTAAAGCCTATGCTTCACCAGACACTGCTCGTGATGGTTATCGCCCTCGTCGTTGGCAGCACCGTGATCTGGCTGATCACACGCTCCATCAGCAAGCGGATGAACAAACTTGTGCATGTCGCCAATGCAATCAGCGGCGGAGACTTGACCCAGTCGGTTGAAGACAAGAGCAAGGATGAGCTGGGTCGCCTGTCCGAAGCCTTTAACCATATGAACCAGTCACTCGGCTCCCTCGTCGGCTCCATTCAGGATACGGTGAGCGATGTAGTCTCCTCTTCCGAGCAGCTGAATGCCAGCTCCGAGCAGACCAGCCAGGCGACCGAACAAATCACGTCCGCGATCGAACTGTTCTCCTCCGGTGCGGAAAAGCAAAGCCAGAACATGAGCAGCAGTGCCGCCCAGCTGAACGATGTCGCCCGCTGGCTGCAGGAAGTACAGCAGAATTCCCAGTCCCTGCTTGGCCTGTCGCGCACATCCAATACAATGGCAGAGGAAGGCGACCAGCTGATCCGTAAAACCGTTGGTCAGATGGAGCATATTGATCATTCGGTGAATCAGGCCAATGAAGTCGTTAACGGGCTGTCCCAAAAGTCCAACGAAATCTCGAATATCCTGAAAACGATCAATACGATCGCCGAACAGACCAACCTGCTCTCGCTCAATGCCGCGATTGAAGCTGCACGCGCCGGCGAAGCCGGTAAAGGATTCAGCGTCGTCGCCGGTGAAGTCAAAAAGCTGGCGGAGCAATCCCGTCTGTCCGCCCAGCATATCGAAGGACTGCTGCAGGATATCATTCGCGAGATTCACGAATCCCTGTCCACCTTCAAGCAGATTCACCATTCCGTAACCGACGGCCTGACCTCGGTTCAGCAATCTGCGGAGCAGTTCCAGCAGCTCAAATCCAATTCCCACCAGATCTCGTCGAGCCTGCAGGAAATGAATGCACGGGTCGAGGAAGTCAATTCCAACGCTGGTCAGGTCGCCCGTTCTGTCGAAGAAGTAACCGGCATCTCCACCCGCAACACCGAGAGCATGCACGATATCGCTTCTTCTGCCGAAGAGCAGCTGGCTTCCATGCAGGAAATCACCTCTTCCGCCCAGTCGCTCGCTGCCCGCGCAGATGATCTGCAAAAGGAAATCGAGCATTTCAAAATCAAGTAATCGTATAACCGCATAACTATATTCAATCCTTATGTACAGTAAAAAGTCTCCTTTGATACAGGAGGCTTTTTGCTGTTTGCCTGTCAACAACGTTTTCCTATTCCTAATAGAAGACCATCCACCCTCCTTTTGTGACAGTTTATATGACAATAAAGGAATATCGAATCTCCATGCTGGTCTCCATCATATTTCCTCACTGGACAAGCTTTCCATTTTCCCTGATACAAACCGAACGAACCGGTTTATATACAGAGAGAAAGCTTGTTAAATACTGGTTGCAAAGGAGATGTCATCATGGCCAAACAATTAGCGACTCATGAAATGCTCGAAGTACACGAGCTGCTCACTTTTAAAACATCCTGTGTCACCAAAGCGGTAGCGATGCGTGAACTTGTGAAGGATGAAAAATTGAGACAGATCATGGACGAAGATGTACAGGACTCCACCAAAGCAATTGAAGACCTCAAGTCCATCCTGGAAAAACAAAAATAAGGAGGAATTCATTATGGCTTCCAACAGTATGACCAAAGAAATGCTCATGAATGCAACTGCACCACTCGATGATCTGGCGATTGCCACCGATCTGCTGATGTCTGCCAAAGCCGGTGTCCGCAACTATGCGGTAGCCCTGACCGAGACAGCCAGCCCGGGTGTACGCCGTACCCTCAAAGCCCAAATGCAAAAAGCGATCGATCTGCATGAGAAAATCGCCAACTATATGATCGAAAATGAAATGTACCATGCGTACAATATCGAAGAGCAGGTTGAACATGATCTGCAAAAAGCCGATATGGCACTGGAACTTATAAAAAGCAAATCCTAAATCATCTACTGGTAAATGATCGTCCGGAAGCTTGACTGCCTCTGCATTATGCTCTGTATCCAATATGCAGGTATATGCTCAGGCTGCTGCCTTCCATACCAAAAGCCGCACCATCTCCTGTACGGGTACTCCCGGGGAGATGATGCGGCTTTTGACTGTATTTTTCATTTATTCATAAAAGGAGAGCCGGATCACAGTTACTTGGACAGCTCCAGGAAGCCTTCACCGAACACATCACGCACATCATGAATGGTAATAAACGCATTCGGATCTTCCGTGCGTACAATTTTCTTGAGCACGGATACCTCCTGCTTGCTGATCACAATATACAGGATTTCCTTCGGATTCTTGGTGTAATAACCATGACCGGATAATACCGTTACGCCTCGATCCATCACCGTAATGACCTTCTCCGCGATCGCTTCCTGATGGGAAGAAATGATCATGACCGCCTTTTTCGGATTCAGACCCTCGATAATAAAGTCCATCACCTTGGTACCGATATACAGCGCGATAATCGTCAGCATCAGCCGCTCTGCTCCGATAATGAACAGCGAAGAGAACGCCACAATCAGATCGAAGAACAGCAGACCGTAGCTGATATTCCAGTCCAGGTATTTATGTGTAATCCGTGCCAGAATGGCCGTACCTGCCGTCGTACCGCCTGCACGGATAATCAGCCCGATGCCGACACCGACCATCACCCCGGCAAAGACCGCATTGACCACGATCTCATCCGACTCGATACGCCAGCCTTCCGTCAGATGCAGGAATAGCGAATTCAGCGCTACAGCGATAATAGTATAAATCGTACTTGTCTTATCCAGAAACTTGTAACCGATCAGGATCAGGAAAGCGTTAATGATCAGATTGACCAGTCCGGGAGACCATTCAAACAGATAATACAGAATAATCGTTACCCCGGTCACGCCGCCTTCACCCAGATTGTTCGGGATGATAAACAGATTGACCGCCAGTGCAAACAGAAAGGCACCTATCGTGATCAGTACCATATCATAAATACGTTTTTTTATGCTCATGCTTCCATGCTCCTTTAATCATCCGTATCTGTTGGATTAGTGCTGGAACTTGCTCATGCGGAATCCAACCCAAAAAGGATTATGCCGCATAATCCGGGTATCTAACCATTCTTACCCGACAAATGAGTATTGTAAGCCACCGGAGATCAGCAAGTCAAAGCTTTTTTGCGATACTTTGCCTATTCATTTCTGTACCTGATTAACGTTAAAAAGCAGGTTGTTACATGAAAATACATACGGTTTCATGAATATAAGCGACCGAGCCAGCTCGCCTCCTCCCTATGGTCTGTTAGTCTTTCCATTTACCCTCCTGATATCAACCGGGTATCCACCTTCAAAATAATTTTAGACTATTTAGTCCGAATATTATTGACTAAATAGTCTGGAATAGATATAGTGGTCTTATAAGCCTTTGTCCGAGCTGCCCTGCAGCCCCGGCAGAGACCCATTCTATTCCATTTTGGACAGAAAGCGAGGAATTGATTATGACTACCCCATTTATTGCTTCCCCTTCCCAGATGAACCTGCTGAATGAACGTGCGGAACAGGCGCTGACCCTGATGAACAGCTTTGGCTCTCTCCTGCTGGATAACGATATCGAGAGCTGGCTGGACCTGTTTGACGAGCAGATCCGTTTTGAATTCCCTTATGCGGATGAAGGCTACACTCGTCTGCTGGAAGGCAAGCAGGCACTCGCCGCATATATGGCCAGCTTTGACGGCATGATCCGGATGAGCCACTTCAGCACACCGGTCATTCATCAGACGCTGGACCCGGATCTATTCATCGCCCGGTTCGAAGGCACAGGCATCATGCAGGCGACAGGCAAGAGCTATGTACAGGATTATATCTCGCTGGTCGAAGTGAAAAACGGCAAAATCTCGCGTTATCTGGACTACTGGAACCCGCTCGCTGTAGCACGGGCCGCTACGCCGGATGCCGGTCAAGGGGAGGGATGATTATGCAGAGCAACCGTATATTACTGACTGCAGGCAGCGGCAAAACATCTACCCGCATAGCGGAAATGCTGACAGCTCAAGGCTACCATGTACGCAAAGCGATGCGTTCACCGCGTTCCGGTCATCCGGCTGTGCCCGAAGTCCGGTTTGACTGGTATCAGCCGGAGACATTCGCCGCTGCAAGTGCAGGAATGGATACCATCTATCTGGTCGCTCCCGTGATGGATATGCAGCCCGAGAAAGTTATGGTTCCATTTATCCAGCAGGCACTGGCCGGCGGAACGAGACGTCTGGTACTGCTATCGAGCGCTTCGATCGAGGCGGACGGACCGGTATTCGGAACCGTACAGCAGTTTATTATGGAAAATGCGCCGGAATGGACGATTTTGCGGCCATCTTATTTTATGCAGAACTTCACCGAGGCGGCACACGGACATGCCATTCGAACAGGCGCCGGAATTACGACAGCCACCGGCGACGGCAGACTCGGCTTTGTCGATGCGGAGGATATCGCCCGGGTAGCTGTACATGCACTGACCGATAAGCAGCCGCATAATACCGATCATATCATCACCGGACCGGAGTCTCTTAGCTATGGTGAAGCTGCTGCAATTATCAGCCGTCTGTCGGGACTGGATGTACAACATCACCATGTGAGCGAGGAGCATCTGCAGGATCTGCTGCTGACTGCCGGTATGCAGCCGGATTATGCACGCTTCTTTGCCGGACTGGATACACGTATCCGCACGGAAGGGATCGAAGATCAGGTGACCGACACCGTTCTGCGAGTGACTGGACAACCTCCCCGTTCACTGGAAGACTTCATCCGTAACAATCTGCACTGGTATGCGCCTGTTCCCCAGTAAGATAGCATTAGACAGAAAAGAAACAGAGGGCAAATAACCGAATGAAAAAATACTTTGAGTATAAAAATCGTTCAAACCAAAAAGGTCTCCAAAGCTGCTACGCTTTGGAGACCTTTGTTATATTGCTCATCAGGCACGATGACTTCGTAACACCGACAAAGCAATCTTTGTTATGCTGCGTAGCTGCTGCTCATTCGCTCCCGCCTTGGCCGAGAAAATAAGACCCATTCGCTCATGAGCGAGATAGCGCGCCAGCTCCTGCAGATCAAATGCCGTAGACAATTCACCTTCATCTGCCGAACGCTGCAGCAGTTGATACAACCCCTGTTCGATCTGCTCCGTGTTGCTCTGCAAATACTGCCGCAGCTCTTCATCCTGGGGTGCCTGCTCGACCGCACTGCTAATAATGAAGCACTGCTGTGCCAATTCCGGATCGACCAGCGCCCGGATCATCACATCAAAAACATGCTCCAGCTGCTCGATCGCACTGCCAGGCTGGTTCAGCAGCTCTGCCATATCCTCAGTCTTGCCATCCATATAGTGCTTGACCGCCATGATGAACAGATCGCGCTTGGTGCCATACGTATCATACAGACTCTGCCGGGCAATCCCCAGCTCCTGCAGCAGATCCGGCAAAGTAGTGCCTTCATAGCCGGTACGTCCAAAAGTTTTCATGGCCCGCTGAAGCACCGCCGTTTTGTCAAAAGCTTTGGTTCTCGCCATATCTGTGTCCTCCTTCCGCTCGCTCTGTTTTTCCATCGATCATTTTAGCGGCTAGTCTTACTCTGCCGCTGCCGATTTCCAGCTAAAATAGTCCGTAACCGTCCGTACCGCCACGTCAATCGCATCCTCGCTCGGCTCCAGCTTGCTGTGGTGCAGTCCATACGGCGTATCCACGCCGAGCCAGAACATGAAGCCCGGAATCTGCTCCAGAAAATACCCGAAGTCCTCGCCGGTCATCGCTTCGGTGCACTCCACGAGCTGCACATCCGATCGTCCGGAAAGCCACTGCATAAATTCGCCCGTCAGTCCGGCTTCATTATATACCTGCATATAATTGGAGCCCCAGTCGATCTCCGCCCGGCATTCGAATCCCGCTTCGATCCCGCGCACCAGTGCCTGAATACGCGATTTGACCAGTACCATGGTCTCGGCAGACAGAGTGCGGATCGTGCCTTCCAGCCGGGCACGTTCGGCGATGATATTTTGCTTGGTTCCGCCCTCGACCTTGCCGATCGTCACTACCGCCGAATCCAGCGGATTCACATTGCGGGCGACGATGCTCTGCAGCTGCCCGACCAGCTGACAGCCGGCGACCACCATATCATTGGCCCGGTGCGGATAGGCCGCATGTCCGCCCATACCGATCAGGTCGATGAACAGCTCGGACGTATTGGCGAACAGAATGCCCGGTCTCGTCGCAATCGTACCTACCGGATACTCCGGCGCCACATGCAGTCCAACGATCTGCTCTGGCATCCAGTCAGCCAGCTCTGCACTTTCCAGCATCGGCTTGGCCCCGCCCGGTCCTTCCTCGGCCGGTTGGAAGATCATGACCAGATCATCCTGCATCCGCTGCCCGGTGAAATGTGTCAGGATGCCCAGCCCAATCGTCATATGCAGATCATGTCCGCAGGCATGCATATAGCCGGGATGCTCGCTCTGGAAATCATAGTTCGTCTCCTCGGCGATCGGCAGCCCGTCCATAT
The DNA here is from genome assembly GCF_000971965.1 of Paenibacillus wulumuqiensis. GTDB lineage: Bacteria > Bacillota > Bacilli > Paenibacillales > Paenibacillaceae > Saccharibacillus > Saccharibacillus wulumuqiensis. The sequence continues at coordinate 303,207 of NZ_KQ040792.1, read as the reverse complement.
CGGCACGGTAACCAAACCGGCGCCTTGGCGATGTACCGTGCACATAGACCAGTATGCCGGTTTTCCAGGTGCGTACCTCGATATGCTCCTGCGGCAGTGTCGCTATGTAATCCAGCAGGTAGCGCTGGGTTTTGAATTCCTGAAAGCCCGCTTCCGGCATCCGGTGCAGGTCGCGGCGGATCGTAATCAGTGATTGAGTGGTCATTCGATGCGGCTCCTTTGTAAATAGGGTCATAATCCATATTGATATGACAGATCCGGCCGCTGCCGGAACCATTGCCATGTTAAAAGTCTACCTCTTTTGCACACTGTCTTCCAGCGATTGCAGCACTGTACGGCAACTTTTCGTTTTGTAGTTTCTATATATATATTTTCTATATAATATGCAAAGAAGGCTGTCACAGATTACCATGACAGCCTTCTTAGTATATATCGGTTCACTGCTGTAAGGCTGCGACCGCTGGCACATCTGTGCCGCTCTGTCATCCATCATGTGACGGCATGAGCCAGTTTATGATGCCGTACCAACAGCGAGAGTATCCGGATTACAGAGTACGCAGATCCTGCAGAATCTCTGTTTTGGATTTCGTTTTGTCGTCGACCTGTTTGATCACGCGTGCAGGCGTTCCTGCAACTACGGAGAATGCAGGCACATCCTGGGTTACGACCGCGCCAGCTGCGACAACTGCGCCTTCACCGATGCGTACGCCTTCCAGTACGACTACATTTGCACCGATCAGTACATCGTCTTCCACAACAACCGGCTGTGCACTTGGCGGCTCGATCACGCCGGCCAGGACGGAACCTGCACCAATGTGACACATTTTACCGACCTGAACGCGTCCGCCGAGGACAGCGCCCATATCGATCATCGTACCTTCACCGATTACGACGCCGATGTTGATAACCGCGCCCATCATGATAACTGCATTGTCGCCAATGGATACCATTTCACGGATAAATGCGCCCGGCTCAATGCGTGCGTTGATGTTCTTCATGTCCAGCAGCGGGATCGCGGAGTTACGACGGTCGCTCTCGATGACGTGGTCTTCGATCTGTGCACTGTTCTCGCTCAGTACACCCTGGATATCGGCCCAGTCTCCGAAAATAACACCGGTGTTACCGGTAATGAATGTCTGTACGCCTTCCGGGAAAGTCAGTCCTTCCAGTTGACCTTTGAGGTAGACTTTGACAGGAGTTTTCTTTTTGCTTGTTTTGATCAGGTTAATAATTTCGTGCGTGTTCATCTCGGTAGACATGTGCAGATGACAGCTCCTTTTTCTCAAATAATCGTGCTCCCGTATGTAGATCCATGACGGTGCCTGTATTCATATCCGATGGCCTCAGCCTTATGTGAATATGTGGGTCTAAAGCAGTTCCTTGCCGGAACTACATCATTTATAGCATACATCAAGGATCGCCCGCAATTGATCCATGATATTTACACCAAATGTTTATACAGATAGTACATAATCTTGTTTCATTTATATAACAAAAGTCCGGAAACGGCGAACTCCCAGCTGATCCGCTTGAGCTGCAGTGTACCAAAATGCATAGGTTTAATATGGGATTGGGACATATAGTAGTGAAAAATGAATAAGGAGAATAGACATGAAGCTGCCAACCATCAAACCCGGATTTTTCAGATTGCTGCTGCTTTTGCTCACTCTCGTACTTATCACCATTCTGATACCTTACCTGCACTGGCAGCAGCGTTGGAAAGAAGACCTGACCACACTGCGGGAGCAGTATGTCCATAAAGATATCCACCTAAATCATCATCCCGATCAAGCAGATCTATTCGATCGGCGAATCGATGCGCTGATGAAGCGACTGCCTTACTATTATCCCGATAATGATCGGGTAAAAGTCAGTCTTCTGCAGACGCTGACAGAGGTAGGCCATCTGCATAACTCAATGGGTTTCAGTCAGACAACCATACTGCCCTTCCGTCTATACTGGCAAAATGAAAAACTGTATGTTACAGCCGCTTCTGCTCCCTATCGGCAGGTCATGTACAGGGAGTTAATTGAGATCAATGGTCGCCCGTTGGCTCCCTTAATCAGACAGCTGCGGACGGTTATCCCCCATGATCAGGAGCAGGATTTACGAGCGCTTATTCCTTTGTACATACTAATACCGGATATTCTGCACGGCTTGCAGTGGATCGACGATGGGTCTGCAATTTCGCTCACCTTTTCCGGTGTGAACGGCTCCAGGATTCCCCTTACCGTTCGCCCCATACCGGTATCCGCTGCTGCCCGTAATCTGGAGCCGGCTGCACAATCAACCTCTGTCTTACCGGAGAAAAAATCTCCCAATTACAGCCTTGCTTCATTTGCCGGGAAACATGCCCTTTATCTGGATTACAACACCTGCACAGAAGACCTGAATTATCCTGTAAATCAGCTGATGCTTGACATGCAGGACAGTATTCACAATCTGGATGTCAATAGACTGATAATCGATCTAAGAGGCAATTCCGGCGGAGATGAAAGCCTGTTTAATCCTTTGTTCGCCACCCTGCAGAGCATTCCGCAGCTCCATCATCGGGTAATCGTTCTGGTCGATCGCCAGACTGCCTCATCCGCTCTGCTGCACGCCGTCACACTGCATGACGAACTTCATGCTGTCACAATGGGAGAACCGGCTATGGGCAGCCCTAATTCACCTGGAGATATATTGCCTTTTACCCTGCCCAACAGCCAGATCACCGTGTATTACTGCACACAGGAGTTCCGGCGTGCCGCCTATTCCGTATTGAAGCCCGATATTCCGGTACAGTATACGATTGAGGATATGCAGCAGGGGAACGATCCTGTACTCAACGCTGCTCTGCACTATACCTTCCTTTCCAGGAGTTGAATAATTAAGCAGATTTCAGCATAAAAGAAGCCGAAGCCAGCAGATGTAACTGCCAGCTCCGGCTTGCTGTTGTTCTTCCTGCAATATGAGTGAAGATGCTGCCTTATTGCTGCCTATCACTCATTTGGACACACCATATACATCTCCGGTTACACGACTGGCCAGGTCACCGTACACGCTGTCCGTCACCGAAGTCCTCGGATCACCGCTGAGGGATACTTCATTAATACTGACGTACGTGCCTGTCGTATGCACTTCAATCTCGATATATTTGTAATAACCCGGTTTGATGGCGATCGGCTCCAATACCACGATACCGTCTCCGCCTGGTGCATGGACGGTTGCTTTGTAATAACCGATGTCTTCCCATCCATGCTCCCAGCCACTCCATCCTCTGATAATATACTCGTCCTCACGGACATCGGATCGATCGCGGGCTACCGGGGAGAACTGGGTGATCAGCTGCATCGTATCCACAAAAAAGTCACTTCGGTTAAGAGAAATCTCGAGAGTACCATCGTCATTTGGCGGATAGTTGGGGTTGGTGTAATACCAAGATGAGTAGATGTCACTATCCAGTGCAGCACCCGGGGTGAGATTCAGATCCTTGTAATACGGACCTGTATAGGCGCCCACGCCATCCGGTATGGTCCTGGGAATGAGGCGGGACTTGGGTACGGTCGTCAGCTCCGGGGAGTAATAGATGGTGCCATTGATGTTTACCGCTATTTTAAAATAATAGGGCTGGTCATTGGTCAGATTGTAGATTCTCGTACCAAGATGACCTCGCCAGGAGGCGACGACCTTATTCGTGTAGGACCCAGGCTTGGTGCCGTAATATATAAGCGTCTCTCCATACCCGAGGTGCTCCCATGTCAGCAGCGCCGCTCCGCTCAACTGGGAGACGGTCGCATTCTCGAATGTCTTGAACGTTCCTGTCGTCAGATACAGCTCGTTGATCGATACCCAGGAAGCGCTGGAATCGATGGAAATGAGTACTCCACTGTAGTTGCCTTCTGTTACCGGAATTCTGTCCAGCATCGTGACCGTTCCATCTTCCCGGTGTTCGATCGTGCGTGATGCGCGGCCAATCTCTTTCCAGCGGTCTCCCTCGAGACCGTAGATCAGGTACTTTTCCGTGCTGGTAGGTGAGGCGGCAGCCGCGATCTCAATCCCATTCATCTTCACACTCTGATTGAATACGACGCTGATGACCCCGCTGTTTCTGCCTGCATTCCAGGCTGTTTTCAGATCCCCGTCTGCCACCCGCTCCGGTATGTTGCTCCGGTGCGAAGTATGGGCGGTAATCAGACTCCCACTCGGTACATCGATCCGGTTAAACTCCTGCTCCTCTGCCTGCACCGGTAAAGCCGGTACACACCATGCCATCACACAAACCATGCACAAAGCAGCACACATCACACGCCAGTTCATGAATACCCTCCTTTATAGTTGAAGATTCAACTCATTATACTGCCGTGTCAGCCGAATTTAATACATTTATTTGTAAATTTTCCATAACTATTTAAGGTGAGGATATATCCATCTGGATGATGAACGCATGACAGGAGCCTTTATAAAACGAGTAAGAAATCAGTGAGATGGATGATAGTTGCAGACGCCAAAAAGAACTCCGAATCTCATGAAGAGAAACGGAGTCTCTATCAATTCATTTCAATAGCCGTGCCCTGTTCCACATCCACCAGGAAATGTATCGGTTTCAAAGGATCTTCTCTGGATGGCATGATCTGGTCTGTTGTGCTTACTATGTATTGATTGCTCTGGTCTGTCGACTTCATCGTAATCCAGCCTATTTCTTCTCCTGCGGTATATGCAACCGAATAGGCGGAGCCCATCCCGATCGGCACCTTAATCGTCTGTTCTTCACCGGTTGCCCTATTTTTGAGATAAATCCGTTCAGAGGAATTGCGCTGTGTACCATTCACAATCTCCAGATGATATTCATACTTTCCATCAGCGGTTATCCTTGTCTCATCTGCACTGACCTTCTCTGTTAGCCACCCTACTGTACTTGTACTGATATATCCAACAAAAGAAAACAGCAATATCCCGACTGATATCATTACCGGAACTATCGTACGGAGCCGGTCTACAAACACTATTATTTTGAGCAAATCATACAGAGCTATAATAATCAGTCCTGTCAGAGGAATCCCGACTCCTACCAGTATGATGGTCTCCACCAGATCCACTGCCCCTTGAAAAGCAGCTGTTGCTCCCAGCACCATCCACAATAGCGCAACAATGCCTGCAGCAATGACCATACCATACAACATCTTCAACACCTTCTGCATAAGCGCCTCCCTTCATAAGTGATATCTATATCATATGTTTTGCTACTGCCAGTATCAAGCCTATCTAACTATTAGCCATTTGATACTGATATTCTTGATACTGTGCCTGAACAACCACCATACCACAACCTGTTAAAAACCCTTTAACAGCAGGGTTTTCCAGCATTTTAATGAGTATTATTTTTCTTTTTATATCATCTTTTTTGATACTTCATGACAGTATTAATACTTTTGATACTATGTGTTAATACTACTTGATACAGTATTAATACTATGTTAATATATCAAAAAGAATGATTTTTAACATCCGACTTCTCCCTGGGGGCTTCGCTATGTATCAGAAAAATTCTAACGCTGAGAGTATACGTAATCACGTGCTTCAATATTTGCAAAAAGAAGGCAAAACCGGGTTCGCAGTGATCCGCAAATATCTGGAACAGCTGCCGAAGAATTATAGTGAAGGATCGATCATTGGTGCACTGCGCACAATTGCAGACCGTGAACCTCGTATCGTAAAGATCAAGGAAGGCACAGCCGCTTACTACGATCTGGCTGAGAATCAGCTGCACAATCAGGCGCCAACACCCTCTTCCTCCAGCCGGGAAATAAACATACCGATTCCACGTGTAGAGCAGGAACCCCATATAATGCTGATCAAGGATATTGAACAGCTGATTATCGATCTGAATATGAAGACCCAGGAACTGAACATCCTGATGATGGAAGGCAAAGTCAAAGACCGGGATGCCTACTATATGGGCCTGGCGATCAAGGCCAATGAACTGCAGACACTGGTGCTCCAGAACAAGATCACCAAGGCATAACAAGACGAGACCTGGAAATCTTCCATATGAACAATACAGCCTGATGATCCCGGCCAGCCTTTTGATGTTCGGAGCGTCCTTATCTTTTTGGCAGCATCATGCTTCGCCTTCCCTTCTCCCCTTTCGCTTCTATGTATTCTTTTGCCGACTCTGCCTTGGCAGATCGTTAATCATAAAAAAAGAGCTGTGCATTCCACGATGATGTGGAGTGCACAGCTCTTTGACTATTCACTTTATGATTTGCAGGTGTTATTTTACTTCCAGCGTCCAGCCAAATGGATCTTCGACTGCGCCTTTCTGGATGCCGGTCAGTGTCTCGTACAGCTTGGCCGACAGTTCGCCGGTTTTACCTTCGTTGATGATCAGTTTCTCGCCCTGCCAATTCAGTTCACCGATCGGAGAGATAACCGCTGCGGTACCTGTACCGAACGCTTCTTCCAATTTGCCGGAACGGGAAGCTTCTTCCAGCTCGTCGATGGACAGCAGGCGCTCTTCAACCGGAATATTCCAGTGCTTGAGCAGCTGGATGATCGAATCGCGGGTAATGCCGTGCAGGATGCTGCCGTTCAGCGCCGGAGTTACCACGGTGCCGTCGATTTTGAAGAAGACGTTCATGCTGCCGACTTCCTCGATATATTTGCGGTGTACACCGTCCAGCCACATGACCTGGGAATAACCCAGCTCGGTTGCGCCTTCCTGTGCTTTGAGACCCGCTGCGTAGTTGCCGGCTGTTTTGGCCATGCCGACGCCGCCGGGAACCGCACGTACGTACTTGGATTCCACATAGATTTTGACCGGGTTGATGCCTTCGGCGTAATAGGCGGCAACCGGGGACAGGATGATCATAAATTTGTACTGATGGGATGGCGCTACACCAAGTGCCGCTTCTGTAGCAATGACAAACGGACGGATATACAGGGAAGTGCCTTCGCCTTCCGGAATCCAGTCCTTGTCGATCAGAACCAGCTGACGCAGTGCTTCGAGAGCGATTTCCGGATCGATCTCGGGAATGCTCAGACGCTCATTGGACAGGTTCAGACGCTCGATATTTTTGGTCGGGCGGAACATGAGGACGCGTCCGTCTTCGGTCAGGTACGCTTTCAGACCTTCAAAGATCGTCTGGCCGTAGTGGAATACTTTGGCTGCCGGGTCCATGCTGATATTTTGATAAGGAACGATGCGCGGATCGTGCCATCCTTGTCCATGATCATAATCCAGAATGAACATATGATCTGTAAATTTACTACCGAATACCAGACCTTCTGTTGCAGGTTTGGCTTTCGGGCTTGTTGTCTTTTCGATTTTGATATCGATCGTCATGGTCATGTCTCCTTAACAGGCGTTACTTGGGATTGGTTTCATTAAATCATATCACTTTTTACAGAGCAGCGAAAATAGCTAAATCCAATAACTTGATAGCTGCCTGGTTTTTCCGTATAGTTTCTATCCGCCTCGCAGCTATTTTATGCATCATGGTCGTCGGTATTCAGACCATCCCTTATGCAAAAATAGTGTATATTCATACAATTTCTTATGGCAAAATAGCAAACGAACGCACCGGGAATCCGGAAGCTTTTTCAGCTTTGGGTACGATGTTAAAAATTACTGCACCTTTGGGTGGAACTAGATCCAGATTTTTCAGCAGTTCTACCTGATATGTATCCTGATCGAGCACATAATACTCTCCGAGCAGCGCACCATTGTGGGTATAATCGGTAGCGGCATCGGTATCAAATGTCTCGTGACCGACTGCCTTAATCTGGCGCTGCTCAAATAACAGCTGCAATGCTTCCATCGACCAGCCGGGCGCATGGTTGTTGCCCTGCTCATCCTTGTTTTCAAATCGCTCCTGGCTCGGCCAGCGCTTGCTCCAATCGGTACGCAGTGCCACAAAGCTGCCGGGTTCAATCCGTCCATGCTCATGTTCAAACGATTCAATATCTGCAGCAGTCAGCCTGTAATCCGCATCCGCCGCCGCTTCGGCCGATTTGTCGATAACGACCAGCGGCAGGACCAGCTCCTTGAGATCCAGCTCCTCCAGGTAACGGGCATCCCGGACAAAATGAATCGGTGCATCCAAATGCGTCCCGTATTGTCCGGCAAAGCTGAACTGCTGGGCGAAAAATCCATCATTGTGATCGAACATCGTTCGGAACTCTGCCGCTGGAAAGGCAGCGAAGTGCGGTGAATCCGGGCCAAAGGTATGAGTCAAATCCACCCATGTTTTGCTTTTGATCAGTTGGAATGCTTGCAGTAATTCGTTGGACATTACCGTCACCTCTTTCCTGATTTCGGGATGCTGTCATTGACACCGTCATGCCTATCGATCTGCCGAAGAAGCAGATTGGAATCCACTTCTGCTGCTGCCTATCGCTCAGGCAGCAGCAGACTTTGTCCAAGTATATCGCCGATATTTTACAAACGTCAATCTGCTGCATGTTGATGATGCCAGGCTGTATTCGCTGTCCTCTCCATATCACACGGGCATTTCCACATCTCGCCGGCCAAACGTTGTCAGCGATATGTCCGGCTTATTGCGCATTATTTCAGGGCGGTACACCGGATCTGCAGATGTTCCCTTTACACAGGTATGGTATACTCGTCTCAATTTGAATACACCACCTGCCATTTGGTGAAGGAGGAATGTTTATGAATATCCCGGAACATAATTCGAGGAACAATATTGAGCGGTTTAACGGCTTTCAGGAATTGTATGACCAGCATCGTCCCCAGACTCCCCAGATGGTCGTGGATCTTCTGACCAATTATTTGCAAAGGCGACCCGGGCTGGTCGTCGATGTGGGATGCGGCACCGGCTTGTCCACGATGATCTGGCAGGGACGGGCAGCACGTGTGCTCGGTGTCGAGCCGAATGAGGATATGATCACCGTCGCCCGGCGCAAGCTAACCCAGCAGACAGATACGGACCGTATTACTTTTGAACAGGGGTATTCCAACCAGCTGCCTGTCGACAATGGCGCAGCCGATATTATTACCTGTTCGCAGTCCTTTCACTGGATGGAGCCGGTTAGTACCCTCCAGGAAGCAGCGCGTGCGCTCAGCACAGGAGGGGTCTTTGCCGCCTATGACTGTGACTGGCCGCCGACGATTAACTGGCAGTTGGAACGGGAATATGAGCATCTGATCCGTTTGTCTGACCGGCTGATCGAGCAGCATGGCGATCCGGACACCGCAGCGAGCAAGCGGGACAAGAATTCCCATCTGCAAGCGCTGCAGGACAGCGGCCATTTCCGCTTCACCCGTGAGATTGTATTCCATCATACAGAGCCGTGCAGTTCGGAGCGCTATACCGGTCTGCTGCTCAGCCAGGGCGGCATTCAGGCTGCACTTCGGCTCGGTTCGGCGGCGCAGCATCTGGAATCGGAGATCGGTATTTTTCAGGCGATGACGGATGACTTTTTCCGCGGGGGCGTAATTAACGTATTGTTCAGCTACCGAATGCGGCTGGGGATCAAATAAATCGATCTGAACCGGTGACAACACGCACAGCCGGGAAGCGGCTGCCAGCTGTGCAGGAGCACTGGCAACCGGACTACGTATTATCCTGATATGCGCCAGAAAAGCCTGTAGGCAGATTCGTTCTGCTTACAGGCTCTTGGTCGTTCCATTTTCTTTTTCATCATAGTGCCAACTCGTAGTATCAGCTTATATTTTCCGTGTTCTTGCCAACATATTTCCCACTATTTTGCCCGATTTATTCTTTCCATCATGCTGCAGCTTTCTGATCCGCACAGCTGGAAGGTGCCATTCTACCAAAGATAGCCGATCAGGCACGGACCAGATTGATATGATCCAGATCGGTGCTGCTGTTGAAAATGAACTCCAGCTTGTAGTCACCACGGATATAAGTCATCTTGGTCTGCTTGCCTGCTCCACTGCCAATCGTGGTCGTCGAAGATGGCGCATACCACTGCTGTCGCAGCAGCTTCATCGTTATTCCGCCGATATTGGTCTGGCGCTCCACATTGGTGCCAAAGTAGCGCAGCTCGGTCAGCACGTTATTTTGATAATGAAAAGCATATCCCGGATGCCCCATATTGGCGGTGTACTGATCATATCCGCTGGCACTCTTGCGCGGCACTTCGGCAGCACCGAAGCGGTCGATCACTTCATCTCTCGTCGTCTTGCCTACTGTAAATGAACTTACATCTCCGGGGAACTGCCCCCGAAGTGCAGGCTTGTAAAAGCTGTTCAGGTTCTTCAGCACGAGCTTCTGCGCATAGCTGCTCTCTGCGGCTTCGGCGTGAGGCACCGGTGTGAGCACACCATAGCCGGCTCCTGCTGTGCCCAGCACGGTCGCTCCGGCAATCGCCGCAGCGAGCATTCCTTTTCGTATGGATGGTTGACGTAGCATATTGCATTCCTCCTTGATCCTGCCTAATAAGACGAGCCCTGATTAGTAAAAGTTACCCTGTCTGCGCCAAAACGTAACAAAGTTATATTCCTTTTTTGACATATCCGAAACTGCTGCTGACCCATGAGGAAACTGTATATATAGGCAGCTGCAAGGCTCTCTTTTTTCTTTCATTCAACCGGATAGCGATCTGCAACCAGGAACGGTTAGCACTGCCTCAAACAGGGTATTGAGAAGCAATATGCTTTTCGTGCGGAGCGCAGTCCAGCAGGTCTGCCTGCGCCCTAGCCCAAGCGACTTTGAGAAACCGAGGTGTCCTTATGAATTCTTCCGACAATCGTCCGGGCTCGACTGCAGAGCCGTCCTTTACCACACATCGTCCGAGAATCGTACTGACCGGCGCGACCGGTTATATCGGTCATAATATGCTGAATCAGCTGGTGCGTGATTACGATGTAATCGCCCTGTCCCGCCACAATCGGGAAGAACATAACAGTGAGCATGTGGAGTGGCGAGCCTGTGATCTGTTCTCCATGTCTGCGGCAGACGAATGTCTGGAAGGTGCGGATTATGCGATCTATCTCGTGCACTCGATGATGCCGACGGCCAAGCTGACTCAGGCCAAATTCGAAGATATGGATATTATCCTCGCCGATCATTTTGCCAGGGCTGCCCGTAAAAATGGAATCAAGCAGATCATCTACCTGAGCGGAATCATCCCGGAACATGTGCCGCGCGAGCAGCTGTCCCGCCATCTGCGCAGCCGCCTCGAAGTGGAGCAGGTGCTCGGTTCCTACGGTGTGCCGGTGACCACAATTCGTGCCGGACTAATCGTGGGTCCGCAGGGTTCATCCTTTCCGATTCTGGCCCGTCTCGTGCGTAGACTGCCGGTCATGACGCTGCCGGAGTGGACACGGACGATGACACATCCAATCGCCCTGTCGGATGTGCTGAATGCCATTCAGCAGAGTATCGGCAGCCCGCAGCTGTACAGCCGGGCGATCGATGTCGGCGGACCGGATGTTATGACGTATAAGCAAATGATGGAAAAGACCGCGGAAGTCATGCACAAGCGACGGACATTTATCGATATACCGCTGCTGACAATCGGGCTGTCCCGGCTGTGGGTAACGCTCGTTACCCAAATGCCCCGGGAAATGGTCTATCCGCTGGTCGAGAGTCTGGCCCACCCGATGGTCGCCCATGCGGATCATCATGTGCCAGGCATCAGCGATGGCAAAGTCACGTTCGAAGATGCGGCCCGGATCGCCCTGGAACAGGAATCCCAGCAGCAGCACAAACAGAAACAGCGTCAGCACAGCAAGCCCAAAAAGTCCTCTGCCACGGCAGCAGCAGCCGTATCGGATGTACGCTCTATCCAGCGCGTGCTGATGCCCAAGGGCAAAAACGCCCGCTGGGCCGGCAGTTATTATATGGACTGGCTCGGACGCTTCCTGCCAGGCATCGTGCGAACGGAGCAGGATCAGCCGGGGCGCTACCGCCTGTACGTCCGCTTCCTGCGCAAGCCGATTCTGGAGCTGACCTTTTGCCCGAAACGCAGCGATGCTGAGAGAGCTGTCTACTATATTACTGGCGGGGCATTCGCCCGGACCAAGGAAGCGCATGAGGGACGTCTGGAGTTCCAGCAGATTTCCGGCACCCGGGAATGCGTGATCGCGATCCATGACTATCTGCCGTCCCTGCCCTGGATTCTGTACAAATTTACGCAGGCCCAGGTGCATCTCTTGGTCATGCATGCGTTTCGCAGACATCTGCTGCGCCTGATTGCTGCCGACGGGCAGGATCATCCATCGTCTGCGTCCCAGCCTTCCCATTCGCAGTAACGATATATCCATCCTTACAGGATAGCACCCGCCGGTGTTATCCTTTTTGGCATGGTCTTCCGTTAAGACGGTATTGCACCACAGCTGGCTGTTTTTGCGGTCCCCATACGGAGCAGACAGCGAACTTATCCGTTATCTCCTACCAACTTATGCTAAAATGACAAAATAAGATGCATATACCGCCACCCACCGAGAGGAGTCTGAATAGCCTTGAAGAACGAACTGATTGAACGCCTGACCTCCTATGTACAAATCGATACCCAGTCCAATGAAGAGAGCGATACCTGTCCTTCCACACCCGGCCAGTGGGATCTGCTGCGCCAGCTGGTGCAGGAACTGAATGCCATCGGCATGGAGGATGTGACGCTTGACGATAACGGTTATGTGATGGCAACCCTGCCGTCCAACACCGACAAGGATGTTCCTGTCATCGGCTTCATGGCTCACGTCGATACAGCGACTGACTTTACCGGCAAAAATGTAAAACCGCAGCTGGTCGAATACCACGGCGGCGATATCCTGCTGAACCAACAGTTCGGCATCGTACTGTCCCCACGGGATTTCCCAGAGCTGGAGACCTATCATGGTCATACCCTGATGACGACAGACGGCACCACCCTGCTCGGCGCGGACAACAAAGCCGGCATCGCCGAGATCATGACGGCCATGCACCATCTGATCCGCAATCCGGAGATCAAGCACGGCAAGATCCGCGTCGCCTTTACCCCGGATGAGGAAATCGGGCGCGGTCCGCACAAGTTCGATGTGGCTGCCTATGGCGCACAGTATGCCTACACTGTAGACGGCGGTCCGCTCGGTGAACTGGAATATGAGACATTCAACGCAGCGGCAGCCAAAGTGATCTGCAAAGGCACCAATGTGCATCCCGGCACGGCCAAAGGCAAAATGATCAATGCCGCCAAGATCGCCATGGAGCTGCACCGCCGCCTGCCGGTGGAGGAAGCGCCCGAATTTACGGAAGGCTACGAAGGATTCTATCATCTGACCTCCATCCATGGTGATGTGGAGCAGACACAGCTCTCCTACATTATCCGTGACTTTGACCGCGAAGCGTTTGAACACAAGAAAAATACGCTGACCAGCATTGTGCACGAGTTCCGTCAGACCTACGGCGAAGACAGCATCCTGCTCGAAATCAACGATCAGTACTACAATATGCGCGAGAAGATCGAACCGGTGATGCATATCGTCGATACAGCCGAACAGGCGATGAAAAATCTCGGCATTACGCCGCTGATCAAGCCGGTACGCGGCGGTACGGATGGAGCCCAGCTGTCCTACATGGGACTGCCTACACCGAATATCTTTACCGGAGGCGAGAACTACCACGGCAGATACGAATACGTCTCTGTCGATAATATGGTCAAATCCACTGAAGTGATCGTCGAGATCAGTCGTCTGTTCGAAGAGCAGGCTTAATCGGCTTCGATTCATCTGACCGTTTACATCACCTGCAATCTCTGCTACGATGCAATATAATATTATTCCCATCCAGAAAGTAGGTTATAATCCATGACTTCTTCTCCATCTTCCCTGCTGCGTACGACTGCACCTTTTCGTGCAGATCACGTAGGCAGCCTGCTTCGTACTGACAAAATCAAACAAGCTCGTCTTCAGCAGTCTTCCGGCGCAATCACCGCCGAACAGCTGCGCCAGATCGAAGACGAAGAGATTCGCCGTATCGTCGCCAAGCAGGAGGAAATCGGCCTGCAGTCGATCAGTGACGGTGAATTCCGCCGGGCATGGTGGCATTTTGACTTCCTGGAAAATCTGGATGGCGTCGAAGCCTTTGAGGCAGAGCAGGGTATCCAGTTCCACGGCGTAACGACCAAGGCACGCGGGATCAAAGTCGTCGACAAAATCGACTTTACCGGTCATCCGCACCTGGACGATTACCGCTTCCTGCACAGTGTAGTCAGCCCGGATCGTACCGCCAAAATGACAATCCCAAGCCCAAATATGCTGCAGTTCCGCGGCAAAATCGAATCCGATCTGTACGCAGACAGCGATGTGCTGCTGAATGATCTTGGTCTCGCTTACCAGAAAGCGCTGCGCGCCTTTTACGATGCGGGCTGCCGTTATCTGCAGCTGGATGATACGTCCTGGGCAGCCTTCTTCTCTGACGAAGCCAAAGCCAAGCTGCGTGCGGAGGGCAAAGACCCGGATCGTATGCTCGCCGATTCCGTCAAGCTGGTGAATCTGGCTGTTGCGAACCGTCCGGACGATATGGTTATTACAATGCATATTTGCCGTGGTAACTTCCGCTCCACCTGGACCGCTTCCGGCGGTTATGATGGTGCGGCGGATGCGATTATGGATCAGCTGAACCTGAATGGACTGTTCATGGAATTTGACGATGAGCGTTCCGGTTCGCTCGATGTACTGCGCCATGTGAAGCGTCGTGATCTGCAGATCGTACTCGGTCTAATCACTTCCAAGCATGGGGAGCTGGAGAGTACGGATGATATCAAGCGCCGGATCGATGAAGCGGCCAAGTATGTCAATCTGGATCAGCTCTGCCTGAGTCCGCAGTGCGGATTCGCTTCCACCGAGGAAGGCAATCTGCTGACCGAAGAGCAACAATGGGAGAAGCTGCGCCATGTCATCCAGATCGCCGAGGATGTATGGAAGTAAGACAGCTCCGGCTGGCAGCCCATCCCGCATCATGAACCCGACAGGAGAGATTACGATGGAATGCCGTCCTGGCTGTGCAGCATGCTGTATCGCCATATCCATATCATCCCCTATTCCCGGTATGCCGGAAGGCAAGCCTGCCGGTGTCCCCTGTATCCATCTGACCTCCGAACGCCGCTGCGGTCTGTTCGGCCGGCCGGAACGCCCGGATGTATGCGGTGGATTGGCAGCTTCACTGGAAATGTGCGGCACGTCGGACGAACATGCTTTTGCCTATCTGGAAGAGTTGGAGCGACTGACTGCACCGGATGTACATCAGTAATAGGCAGCTGTGGATGGTGGAATATATTGCTTCACCAGCTATACTTTATACCGGAATCCTGTAATTACAGGAGCGGCTGACTGCGGTCGGCCGCTCTTTTTGTATTCGAATTGCAGCATCACGAAATATTTTGACTTCCTTTATTAAGGGATATAGCCTATCATCTATGAAAATGAGACAATTACAGCGCATTATGACTGTATGGCTCATTTATCTTTTCATATTATGGATAGATTATACTATTATCCATAATATTACTAATTGTAAGTTGCTAAATATTATTCCGTCCCCCGCCGATAAATAGGTAATGTACTGCAATTGACCGAAAAGGAAGGGATAAAATGAGTGTAGTTGATGCTCTGATTAGCGTAATTCCATACTTCACCAAAGGTCTGCGTGAAAAAGCCGCCGTCTCCGTATATGATCACGAGAAGATCCTGTTCTACGAACAGCTGGGAGATTTCAACCTGGGTTATTCGACAGGCAGTGCGCTTGACCCCAGCTTTCATAATTTTAATGGTGTAAAAGATAAAAAGAACCCATCTATCTCCTTCTTCCCGGCCGAG
This sequence comes from Paenibacillus wulumuqiensis, assembly GCF_000971965.1. Lineage (GTDB taxonomy): Bacteria > Bacillota > Bacilli > Paenibacillales > Paenibacillaceae > Saccharibacillus > Saccharibacillus wulumuqiensis. The sequence goes on along the minus strand of NZ_KQ040792.1, from coordinate 287,441 downwards.
GTATTCGGCTATCCGCTGGAAGGCATTTCCGTACCGATCATCGAAAACAACAAACTGGTAGCGATGTTCAACGTATTTTATGAGCAGACGACCGCTTTGAATCTGGATAAAATTGTGGATGAGAGCCGCTCTATCTCCAACAGCCTCGTCGATATGGTTCAGCATGTGGCTGCCCATGCCGAAGAGCTGCAGGCGACCAGCGAGCAAATTCTGCAAAACAGCAAAACAACCGTGCAAAAGTCGTCCAAAATCAATGAAGTGGCAACGCTGATCAAGGAAATCTCCGAACAGACCAACCTGCTCGGTCTGAATGCAGCGATTGAAGCTGCCCGTGTCGGCGAACTGGGTGCAGGCTTTGGCGTTGTGGCGACCGAAGTGCGCAAGCTGTCCGTCAATGCCAAGCAGGCGACCGGCGATATCGAGACGGCACTGCGCGATGTACAGGAGTCGATCCGCAACATGGAGCGGGAGATCGAACAGATCACCTCTTCCTCCAAGGAACAGGCGACGCTGGTCAGTTCCTTTACCGATGTGATTGAACGTCTGCAGAATACCAGTGCGACCATGCAATCACTGGCTGACAATCTGTACCATTACAGCACACCGAAAACCAAGTAAGTCGCTGTCTCTCTGATTGTATATTTGTTCTGCGAAACGACAAAAAAGACGCTCTGTCCATCAGAGCGTCTTTTTGCTGTGTCACCAGTGTTGTCGGTGTGATCTATTTCGGTACAGGAACGTTGTATCACCCTATCCTGCTGCCGATTTTTTCATTTATTTGCCTGTCTATTTGTGTGACATATGTACTGTCTCTATGCGATCCGGCTGCAGCATATGCACAGCCACCTGGTTGCGGCCGGCACGCTTAGCCTGGTACAGAGCCTGATCGCTCAGCACATACAGGGTATTCATCTGAATATCGGCGGTTGCCGGCACGGTCACTACGCCAAGACTGATCGTATACGCGATCGGCAGGACGTCCGGTGGATGATCCGCTATGGCCCGGCGCAGCGCTTCAGCGCATGCTGCTGCCTGCTGTTCATCCGTATCCGGCAGCAGTACAGCAAATTCATCGCCGCCATATCTGCCGAACAAATAATCTTCTGTCGTCAGCTCGGACAGACATTGTCGGATCCGGTCTGTCATATCTGTCAGCACACGGTCGCCGGTAAAATGACCGTATGTATCATTGATCGTCTTATAGGCATCAATATCAAACAGGATAAACGATACCTGCTTGCCCTGCCGCGCCAGCTTGTGGATGGTGTTGCGGCTCTCCACAATAAACGTCCTACGATTGAGCACATCGGTCATCTCATCATAGCTGGCCATCCGCAGCAGATCCATATCGGCCTGCTCTTTGGATAACAAGACAAAGCCGACATTTCCCAGAATCATAATCAGATAGAGCGCAATAAAGGATACGGTCTGGGACAATCCGACCGAGAACAGTCCGGCCTGTGACCCCAGCTGCAGCGTGGCCAGTGCCCGGTATAGCATACTGATCAGGACGACGCCATACAGATAACCGACCAACCTTTTTAGTGAAGAGGCGTGCGGATCACGGGTCAGCCGATAGACCGGGTACACCAGGAACAGTGCGGTTCCAATGGATGCGTAGATAATACGGGTCCCCTCGGAGACGTTCATCATATAAATGGCTGCAAATCCTGCAATACAGACGATCGTATACAGCAGATGCCATATGCGGACCCTGCGTGAATACGACTGCTGCAAAATCAGCAGCGCCGCTGTCTCCAGCGCAGCACCGGTGAACAACAGGGTATTCGCCAGTACAATCGAGAAGATCCCCGGCAGTATCCCGCGGAAGATCAGCATCGCCCAGGCAACTGCCTGAAACCATTTTGCCAGAATAAAAGTATTCACCGCACGATCCTTCACCGAGGAGCGCCGGTATGCACTAATGAGAATTACCGTAAAAATATGACCAAGCACCAGGGACATGAATACGGTCTTCATATCCAGATTGATATTCACGCTACCATCACAACCTCACTGTTGTCTGACAACTACAAACGTCCTGCGTCCGATAATTGCTGTTTGACTCAGTATACCATTTTCAGATGGTATGGTTGCTACGGAATACATCTTTCTTTGTAAAATTTTAGGCCTCTGCCATACGGTTCTGGAATTCGGCTATAGCGCTGTACTGCTGCTCCAGACTGCGGAAGATGGAGATATAGATTGGCAGCAGCTGGTGATAAACAGAGGTCGCTTCCGGCTGCGGCTGATGACTGTGGGTAGAACCGATCATCCCGGACACGATATCCAGCGAATCGATCCGGCCGGTGCCATACAGTCCAAGCACTACCGCACCCAGACAGGAGCTCTCGATACTCTCCGGCACTATCACTTCCTGGTCAAAAATATCCGCCATCATCTGGCGCCACAACGAAGAACGGGCGAATCCGCCGGTCGCATGAATACGGGCCGGACGTCCGATCTGCTCTTCCATTGCCAGCATGACGGTATACAGGTTGAAAATCACCCCTTCCAGCACCGAGCGGATCATATGCTCTTTGCGGTGCTTCATCGTCAGCCCGATAAAGGAACCCCGTGCATCGGGATTCCACAGCGGCGCCCGTTCTCCGGTCAGATACGGATGGAACAGCAGTCCGTCCGAGCCAGGTCGCACCTGCTCGGCGATCCGTGTCAGCACGTCATACGAGTCGATGCCCAGACGCTTGGCCGTCTCCACTTCCGAAGCGGCGAACTCATCCCGCACCCAGCGGAACAGCATCCCGCCATTATTAACCGGTCCGCCGATGACCCATTTGTCCTCGGTCAGTGCATAGCAGAAGATGCGTCCCTTCGGATCGGTCACCGGCTCATCCACCACGGTGCGGATCGCACCGCTCGTCCCGATCGTCACCGCGACGACACCCGGCTCAATCGCGCCTACACCCAGATTGGACAGCACCCCATCACTGGCACCCACGATAAATGGCGTCGACAGCGCCAGCTTCATCTCTGCAGCGGCTTCGGCATTCAATCCTTCGATCAGATGTGTGGTCGGTACCAGCGTCGACAGGCGATCCGGCGTAATACCTGCCAGACGAAGTGCTTCCGCATCCCAGTCCAGCTGCTTGAGGTTGAGCATACCGGTACAGGAAGCGATCGAATGATCGACAATATACTGACCGAACAGACGGGCAAATACATACTCCTTAATCGAGATAAATTTGGCAGTCTGGCTGAAAATCTCCGGATGCTCTTCACGCAGCCAGATCAGCTTGGTGATCGGGGACATTGGGTGAATCGGCGTACCGGTGCGCAGATACAGCTCATGTCCGTTCCATTCTTCCTTGAGCTTGCGGGCATACGGCGCACTGCGGTTATCCGCCCAGGTAATGCAGCGGGTCAGCGGCACTCCGTGCGAATCAACAGCGATCACACTGTGCATGGCCGAACTGAACGAGACAAACAGAATGTCATCTGCCTTCGTACCGCTCTGCTCCATTACGCCCGCAATCGTGTGCAGCACGGCGCGGTAAATTTCTTCCGGGTCCTGTTCGGCGGTGGCGGTGGTCGGGGTATGCAGCGGGTAGCCGATATTGGCCGAAGTGACGACGGTACCGTCCTGCTCGAACAGGACGGACTTGGTGCTGGTCGTTCCGATATCTACGCCGATCATTCGTTTCATGGTGGAGTCTGTCATTGGTATCAACCTGCTTTCATTGTAATGTGGTTCAGATGGGGCGAATACGCAGTAAAGCAGAACGGGTAAGGTGTATCTTCCCGCTCTGCTTTCCGGTTGGTGTGCTGCATGTGATTTCGATAGGATAATCCAGGTTTGTATTAGACGAATACGCTCAGGATCATAATGAAGATCAAGCCGACGACGGACAGGATGGTCTCCATGGCTGTCCAGGATTTCAGGGTTTGACCGACGGTCATGCCGAAGAATTCCTTGATCATCCAGAAGCCTGCATCGTTGACGTGGGACAGGATCAGTGAACCTGCACCGGTGGCGAGTACGACCAGCTCAATATTGACGCCGGTGCTGACGGCCAGTACCGGAGCAACAATACCTGCTGCGGTTGTCATCGCGACGGTAGCCGAACCGGTAGCGATACGGATCAGTGCCGCTACGAGCCATGCGAACAGGATGACGTTGATATGGGTCTGGCTGGCGATATCGGCGATCGCGCCGCCGACGCCGCTGTCGATCAGTACCTGCTTGAAGGCACCGCCGCCGCCGATGATCAGGATGATGCTGGCGGTAGGAGCCAGACATTCACTGGTGAAGCGGGATACATCTTCTTTGCTGAATCCGCGGGCGAATCCCAGTGAGAAGAAAGCAAACACAGCCGAGATCAGCAGTGCTATCACTTCATGTCCGATAAATGCCGCGACATGGGTAAATCCGTTAACGCCCTGCGGGTCCACGATGTCGGCAATCGATCCGATCAGCATCAGGATCACCGGCAACAAAATGGTGAACAGGGTAATACCGAAGCCCGGCAGCTGGCGGTCTTCCTTGGAAGCGAACTGATCTGCCAGTTCCTGCGGCGGATGTACAATGATGCGGTTACCGATAAATTTACCGAAGATCGGGCCGGCGATAATCGCTGTCGGCAGTCCGACGATCAGGGAATATAGAATGGTGCGGCCCAGATTGGCATTGTACGCTTCGATCGCAATCATCGGTGCCGGATGCGGAGGCACCAGTCCGTGTACCGTCGACAAACCAGCCAGAATCGGAATCCCGATCTTGAGCAGGGACATGCCGGTCTTGCGGGCGACCAGGAAAATAATCGGGATCAGCAGGATGACACCGACCTCAAAAAATACCGGAATGCCGACGATAAAGCCGACGATCATCATCGCCCAGTGGACGCGTTTGACACCAAAACGGTCGATCAGTGTAGTGGCAATTCGCTCGGCACCGCCGGATTCGGCCATCATTTTACCGAGCATTGTACCCAGACCGATAACGATCGCTATCGTTCCGAGCGTTCCGCCCAGACCGCCGGTGACGGACTTGATCAGATCCTGCGGATCCATGCCTGCCAGCAGTCCAAGCATCAGTGCAGACAGCAGCAGTGTGACAAATGGGTTCCATTTAAACTTCGCAATCAATACGATCAGAAATACGATCGCAATCAGTGTCCAGATAAGCAGTGTTGCATTATGACTGAGTCCAAATAATTGATCCAACGCGAAAACCTCCCTGTTTTCCTGCCTGAAGCCGGATGACTTCGGCTCTGTTTATGATGCCATGAAAAATTTTCAATCCTCTTTATGAAAATTTGAAATATTTTACGTAAAATTATAGAGCGCTTTCAATGCGAATGAATAATCCATATAAAATCTACATAAAATTCAATTGTATACTTGTCGACAAGTTGAACGTAAATATTCTGTTTTATCGCAGACATGGATTAGCCGACTCACGATTTGGCAGTTCATCCTCTGGTGTATCTGCTGCCGTTTCTTGATCTCCCCTTGTCCACTCCGTCCAGCCTGCCAATCAGGGCAGGCTGCGTTTGAGCGTCTGGGCGGAATCCGCAAAGTAGTTATTGACTACTTTATGAATAACTTCGGGGTCATGGGAACGCAGGCCATCGAGAATCATATAATGCTTGTCTGCGACCCAGTTCATTCGTTCCTCACCGGTCTGGAATCCCTTCTCGGTCGTGATCAGGATAACCGTCATCACAATCTGGCGAATGCTGTTCCACAGGTGGATCATCCGCTTGTGCTGTGCCTGCAGAACCAGCGTCTCATGAAACGTAAAATCCTGATACGCAAAGTCCACATAATCCCCATGCTTCACAGCGAGTTTCATTTTATCAATGATCCGGTCTAACTGTATTACCAGCGCTGCATTATCCTGCTCTGCCAGCCGCTGCTGGGCAAAGCTCTCGATCAGATAACGCACATCATACAGTTCTTTGACGTCTTCCAGATTGAGTCCCAGCACAACCGCACCCATTCGCTCCAGCCGGATCAGTCCTTCACCCGACAGCGTCTTGAGAGCATCTCGTACCGGCGAGCGGCTCGTACCGAAGTCGGCAGCGACCCGGTTCTCGGAGATGATCTCCCCCGGCTTGATCTGTTCATTTATAATTTGCAGCCTGAGCTGGCAGGCGATCGCTTCCCCGCGGGAAGCTCCCTGCATCCAGGCAGATGGATATTGCATGATCCAACGTCTCCTCTTATGCATAATAGGCACTGGCCGAACCGGTAAGCTGCGATATGTAGATGTTCCATCCGGCTCTGACGGCTGCTGCCGTTTCTTATTAATTCTAGCATAGATTCATGCGTGGGATGCATCCTCTTGCGTATTCCCAATTCCGGGTACAGGCCTCACTTCCTTACCTCGATTGATAACAGGACAAAAACGGCAAGCTGCCATTTTCAAATATCAGTATACTTGTATACAACTTTAAATATAATCTTACTACTCCCGATTTGCATTTGTAAAGAATAAATTGTAAGCGTTTCATAATCGGAAGTATTGCGGACTTTAATCTATACCCTTTTTTCTACCTTATAAACCCGGCTGCCGGTACGATAGATATAAATACGTGTCCGGTGCACATCCTGGCACGTAATCACTTGCTCCGGTTCCCAGTCCGGCAGGGCAAAATAAACGCTGATAATATACGTGCCCGGACGGGTCCGTTCGCGGAGGATAGGATTCAGCCGGGTCATCGCACCGGGAAATAAATAACAGACGATCAGATCCCCCTGCTCGTAGGCATACTCATACATATCACCTCGGATCAGACGGATGGGAGCACGCCCCGGCAGCAGGGCAAGCAGCCGTGAGACCACTAGCGGTACGAGCGAATTCTCAATACCCACTACACGGCAGGGCTGACAATAACGTGCCAGATGCAGCGCCATTGTTCCCCAGCCGGAACCGGCTTCGATGATCAATGGACCTTGAACCGGCACCTTATCCTCTGCAACAGTTGTCGATGAGGAAGTTCGCTGCTGTATGCCAATATGTACTGGATCATATACCGGGGCAGCCAATGGACTGGCTGTAGATCTGCTTTCTTTTCCGGCAGCGGCATACCGGCCGATAGCCTGCTGAACAGCCGCCAGCCGTTTCACTTCCTGCTCTACCTGACGGCGCAGAATGAGTGACGACGGTAGCGGCGAGATGCCGTTACGCCAGCTGTAATAGACGATCGACAGTAACACAAATAGAGCCATGATGAGCAGCAGTATTGATATTGCAGCAGAGAGCATATCCATATCTCCTTCATTACCGTGCAGGGTGCAGGTCATTATGTATTTTTCGTATGGTATCCCATCCATTGTACTCCACATCTTCCCGACAAATAAAATCCGCCTCCCGGTAAGGAAGGCGGACAACTACTGCATCCAAATACGATATAGCCGGATAGTCGGCTATACGCTGTTCCAATCATCTTGCAGACGTTACCTTATGAAGCGATCCAGCCGCTGCTTGCACAGCAACGGGATCATCGCTTTGCTCTTATCCTTTGACCGATCCGCCCAGCAGTCCGCGTACAAAGTACTTTTGCAGAGCGAAGAATACAGCCAGCGGTGTCAGCATGGAGACAAATGCAGCTGCGGTCAGCAGATGCCAGTCACTGCCACGCGATCCGACCAGGTTGGCGATACTCATCGACAGTACCTGTACTTCCGGCTGGGAACCGAGGAAGATAAGCGATACCAGATAGTCGTTCCATACCCACAGGAACTGGAAGATACAGATCGAGGCAAGCGCCGGTACAGACAATGGCAGAATCAACTTAGAGAAGATCGTAAAGTTGCTCGCGCCGTCCATAAAGGCCGATTCGAACAAATCCTTGGGCAGCTGGCTGATCGAATTATACATAAAGTACGTAATCAGCGGCAGACCGAAGGCGGTATGCGCCATCCATATCCCAAAGTACGTCCCGTTCAGTCCGAGTGCCGTATAGTCACGCAGGATCGGGATCAGTGCAACCTGCAGCGGAACGACGAGCAGTGCAATAACGACGATAAAGAATGCTTTGCGTCCCTTGAACTTCAGCCAGGCAAATGCATAGGCGGCAAAGGAAGCGATAAAGATCGGTATAACGGTCGACGGTACCACGACAGCAATGGTATTCCAGAAGGAACGTCCCATCCCGCTGCCCTGCTCCGTCTGCACCGTACCGTCCGGCTGGGTGATTTTGTACTCTTTACCACCGAGCACGGTCTCATAGTTCTGCAGGGTAAAGTTGGTCGAGGAACCCCATTTCTTTTCCTGCACGTCTACCGTACGAGAGCGTCGATTTTCCCAGATCAGGCGCTGATCGCCCACTTCTACCCCTGCTTTGAGCTGATCATCCTGAAACGTCTGTCCGTTCACCTGAATCGGCTTGCGCAGATCGGTCTCACGGTCCAGCTTGATCTGGCTGACGCTCTCCCACTGACGATGCGGAATCACGGTCCACCAGCCGGTCTGCAAAATATCTGCGGCCGGACGTACGGAGGAGATGAGCAGCCCCAATGTCGGGATGAACCAGACAACGCAGATAATGCCCAGAATCAGATTGACCAGCCAGTGACCTTTGCGGCGTGGAGCTTTGGCTTTTTTGCGCATTAGAGGTTGCCTCCCTTCTGAAGCTGACGAACGTTCAGGATGATGACCGGAATAACGGCGATCAGCAGCACGATCGCGAGCGTGGAACCGTAACCGGCATTCTGGTACATGAACAGCTGACGATAGAACTCGGTCGCAACAACCTCGGTACCGTACTGTCCACCGGTCATGATCATGACCACATCAAATATTTTCAGTGTAAATACAATAATGGTTGTTGTTACCGCGAGCACAGTGCCCGAGATCACCGGCAGCATGATTTTGAAGAAGATGCGGATCTCGCCCGCGCCGTCCATCCGTGCCGCTTCCAGCATATCTTCGGGAATCCCCTTGATCGCTGCCGAGAAAATAACCATCGCAAACCCGGTCTGCATCCAGACGAGAATGACGATCAGGAACAGGTTATTCCACGGCTGCACCATACTGAGCCAGCCCTGCGGCTGGAAGCCAAACTGGATAATAATCGCATTCAGCAGACCGATCTGCTCGTCGCCCGGTTGGTAGTAGTAGATAAACTTCCAGATAACCCCGGCAGCGACAAAGGAAATCGCCATCGGCATAAATACAATCGCTTTGGCCAGCCGCTCAAAACTGCTGCGATCCGCCAGTACAGCAACCAGCAGTCCCAGAATAACGCAGGCCAGCGTACCGATGACGACCCACATCAGATTGTTGCGAAGCGCGGTCAGCAGCAGTCTGTCGGTAAAGACTGCCCCAAAGTTAGCCAGTCCGACAAACTTGGTGGAATCCGCGTTAAAAAAGCTTAGATACAATGTACGCAGCGTCGGCAGGAACAGCAGCCAACCGAGCAATAGCACGGCAGGTCCGACGAATACATACGGGGTGACCCTTTCTTTCCATTTATCCGGATACTGCTCAACAACCCAGTTCAGACTAAAGTAAATGGAGTAGATGCCGAAGATCCCCCAGATGACGGCCAGCAGTGCATTAAACATCGGAGGAAGACCGGAGTCACGGAAGAATAGGAATATTAGCGTATGCACTCCCAAATTCAGTAAAGGAACGAGGATGGATAACAGAATCAGGCGCGGTGTGAAGCGCTGTTTGCCCCTTACATTGATTTCATTGCCTGCGTCCATTTGCTTTCCCCCTTTGGCATTTGCAAAAATGCTCCCTTAATCACACCAAACGGACCGATCAATGCCGGTCCGTCTGACGTGTTGATCTCATGTTGTATAAAGGCCGGTTTATTTCTTCCAGCCGGATTGGATTTCCTGCATGGCCTCATCCAGATTGGCTGTACCGCTCACATAGTCGGTCATGCCTTTCCAGAACGTACCTGCGCCGACAGAACCTGGCATCAGGTCAGAGCCATCAAAGCGGATGGTGTCTGCAGTCTGTACAAATTCGGACATCCGGCGTTCCTGGTCATTCGCGAACCAGTCGTCCGGTGTACCGTTCATCGGAGGCGTTACGCCACCGGATTTGACCCAGCTTTGCAGTGATTCGGCAGTTGTAAAGAATTCCATAACCGCACGCACTTCCGGACGGTCGTTGAACATGGCATAGATGTCACCGGAGATCAAAGCCGGTGTACCGTATTTCTCATCAATGGATGGGAACGGGAACCAGTCATACTGGTCAGCAGGCAGTCCTTCAGGGAAGAACGATACGATAAATCCGGCCTGGCGATGCAGCCATGCTTTTGGAGGATCGGTGAACAGAGGTTTTACCGCATCCCCGAAGTTCGTTGTTACGATGGAACTGCGTCCGCCGTATACATAATCTTCGTTAAACCAGATATCGGACATTTTGGTTACTGCATTTTTAACGATAGGGTCGGTGAAAGGCAGTTCGCCGCTTACCCATTTATCGTAGTTTTCCGGAGTAGTGGTACGCAGCATAATATCTTCCAGCCAGTCAGTAGCCGGCCAGCCGGTTGCTGCGCCGCTCTCAATCCCTACGCTCCAGGCAGGATCGCCATCAGCAGCGATCTGGTCGGTCAGTTTCATCATTTCGTCCCATGTTTTTGGAACAGTGTAGCCTGCTTCTTCAAAAGCCGCTTTGTTGTACCAGACCAGACTCTTCACACTGCTGCGTGCCCACACGCCTGCAGTGATGTCCTTGTTGTCCGGACCGGCCATTTTCGCCATATCCAGCCAGCTTTGCTGGTACTGCTGCTTCATATAGTCATCCGGCATAAAGGAAGCTACGTCAATAACCTTGCCGGACTTCACGAAGCCTTCCAGCAGACCCGGCTGCGGGAAATCGGCGATATCCGGTGCATTGCCGCCGTTGACGCGTACATTGATTGTAGCTTCAAATTCTTTGGAGCCTTCATAAGCGATATCGATGCCTGTGGCTTCTTCAAATGCCTTGATACTGGCATTGAACTTCTGCTCATCCGCGTCTACGAAAGGGCCGTACATCGTTACCTTTTTACCTTTATATTCACCGTTTAGCGCCTTTTCCAGTTCAGAGCCTGCCGGTACTTTGGCAGTCTTGATCAGGTCAGCGCCTGAAGTCGTCGTTGCGGCCGGATTTCCTGTTCCCTCGGTGCCAGTCTGCGAACTGTTTGTTGTGCCGGTGTTCCCGGAACATGCACTCATTACTACGGAGAACAACAATACCATCATCAAAGTCATAGAACCGTTTTTCTTCCACTTGCGTTTCATAGACTCAACCCTCTCATTTGGTATACTGGTTTTGCAAAATAACGGCTACAAATAGATAAATTTTACTTTTATACCATTCTCTTATTTTTGGCACAAAAAGTAAACAAGATTTTGTTAGCGGTTTCAATTTATTTATCAAATTCTCGCCGCTATCTCTGTCTGTTCTTCCCCTTCTTTGAAAGTAAGTTAATTATCTATTTGAAAGCGTTTACAGATGGCTGCAAGAACATTTTATTCCATCGCTTCCTGATTAGCAATCCTTTTTTTGTACATTTCCCACAAAATTTTTATCCATATCTTTTCTTAATAGAAATATTGAATATTAATATTTCCAAAGATTATTTTGATTAGGGCATTCGTTTGCACAATAACAAGGATTTTTGTCAATATATTATGATACTGGCTTATATCGAATACAGGATTTTAACAGGGAATGTGAGTTTTCTAAATAATGAGCCTGTATTTCTCAAAATGAGATAGTTCAAATTAAAAAACATTGCTAAGTGCCTATATGGTACAGCTAGCGTATGCTGTTATATTAGGTTGGTGGCAACAGATTTACCAATAAAAAGGAGGTTTATAATGAAAAAGTTTATTTCAACCTGTCTGGCACTTTCTCTGGTACTGCCGGGGGTGACAGGGAATGCTGCTTTTGCAGCAGAAACTAGCTCGGGAGAAGCATCTGTAGCGGTGGATGTATCTTCCAGCGAATTGCCTGTTTCTTCATCCAACGATGTACAATCCAGTGTATACGAATTGCCGGTGATCAGCCCGCTGCCAAGCTCCCCAACTGTATCCGATATTGTGTACAAGCCAGATCAGCTATACTTTCCACGCGTGCTTGATATGACCTACCGCAATGGAGAGGTATACTTTTTACAAGTTGCAAATGGAATATCTAAGATATCCCTTACGACAGGTCAGACTACAACTATTTTGAAAAGCAATTATTACTCTATTCAGAGTATTGCTGTAGATTCACAGGATAACCTGTATTACATTCCGCTTGGGAGTTCTTACATAAAGAAAGTCAATCTTCACTCCCTTCAACTTCCACTTACTTTCGAGCAGCTATTGGATGCAAGCACTGACTATGCCAAGTATGCCTCTGCCTCAAGTGATGTGGAGATTACAGGTATGGCTTTTGACTCCAAAGACCAGCTTTACGTTGCGATTTCCGGTGACAACTCTGAAAATCTCTCGGGCGTAATGAAATGGAACAGCGATTCACAAAGCCTTGAGCCTGTTCTCTCCAATACAAGCAGCAAGATCAAGAAAATTGCTTTTGACTCCCAGGATAATCTGTACATAGATACCTACGGATACTCCACAACTGATGGAACAACCATCCGATCAGGTATCCAGAAAATCGAAGCCAGCTCGCTGCATTCTTTGCCCGTCAATGATAAGATGCTAACGCCTTACAAGACTTATCCTGATCTGAAGTATCTTATTAGTGGAATGATATTTTTACCGGATGGAACCTCCTACTCTACAGATGGTACAAAAATTCGCCGTATCTTTATGGATGGGCGTCCTCTGATCACTCTGAATGGCGAATCTTCCATCACTCTTATCAATGGAGAAACCTATCAGGAAGCCTCAGCTTATGCTGAAGACGAAAAGTATCATGATCTCAAAACACAGATCACCTACTCTCTGAATGGAAAACCCGTAGAAGCCATTGATACTCATATTGTTGGAACATACAGTGTGCACTATAACGTAACTACACCAGATCAGCGCTCTGCTTATGAAGTTACACGTACTGTTGTTGTAAAAGAAAAACCTAAAGACCTGACAGAAGTCGACTTCACTAATCCTGTCAGTATGGATTATGCCAATAACGCCGTCTATATTGCCAATCCATCGACTATAGATAATCCAGATGGCGGTATCTACAAAGTATCTTTGAAAGACTACAGCCGCAAGCTTGTCGTCAAGTTGTCCGATGTACAAGGCGTCGCTGTTAGCAATTCAGGTGATCTTTACTTCTCAGCTGCCAGGGATCATGGCTGCTTCTTCAAATTGGAAAGCCGCTATCTGAATGAGAATCAGCCTTTGACAAGTTCAGCATTATGGGCAGCTGCCGAGGAAATAAAGCCTTTCTCTGCAGAAGAGAGTGAAAAAGAACGTATTGAAATCATAGGTCTGGACTTTGACAGCCAGGGTCGTTTGTACATTTCGGCAATACAACCACTCAACGGTCGTTATGAACATGCAATCATTATCCGCTCAATGGATGACACACTTTCTTCGTTCCAGCAATTTGGCGAAGGAGATGACATTATCCGCAAAAATCTGAGTGACATTGCAGATATTGAAATTAGCCCTGGCGGTAATCTGTATGCCAATTTTACAGGCTTTGATTATCATGGCACATACAAAATCCCTGCCAGTGTACTGCAAGAAAATCAGCCCGTGTTGACTTCCAACATATTGGATAAAGGTGTAGGCGATTCCACCCGCCAGTATCATGGAATAACCTTCCTCCCGAACGGAGAAGGTTACGTTACCAATCCGGATTATTCTAAGGGAAATATTTATAAACTTCCATTTTACGATGAAGCTCCTACTAGCCCAGGAGTAGCAGATCCTTATCGGCTGGAGACTCTGAATATTCCTACACCTTACGGCATGGCATATTATAAAGATCACGCCTACATCGCCCAGGGGAATAATGGATTGTCCAAAGTTTCCCTGTCTACCCGTACGGTTACACAGCTGGTATACGGCTCTAATACGCTGAATCTGCAGGCTGTGACTGTCGATTCCAAGGGCGGCTTATACTACACCGTACCGAATGCCAAAAATCCGGAATATACGTATATCAAAAAAATCGATGCCGCTTCTCTGAATCAACCATTGACTGTCGACCAGCTGCTGGCGAAAAGTATTAACTATGCGTATATCCCTGAAAGCAAAATTAGCGGACTGGCTATGGATATAAACAATCAGTTGTATATCTCTCTGGATAAAGGATGGGATATGGACCCTGGCTTGCTGCGTTGGAACAACGCCTCCAAAACATTGATTCCTGTTTCGGAAGAAGCTTCCATGATTACAGCGATCGCTTTTGATAACCAAGGTAATCTTTATTTTAAAACTCCAAGCCCGCAGTCGTATTATACTTATGCTGCCGGTATCGTCAAAATCAGTGCTGCTGATCTAAAGGGAACACTGCCTGTTGCAGACGAAAAGCTCATTTCGTATAAACAAGATGTGATTCGAAATGAACCTTATAATGGATTATTGTTCCTTCCTAATGGAACATCCTATTTTAGTAATGGGCAAAGTCTGAAACGTGTATACCCTGAAGCTCGTCCAATCCTTACTTTAGAAGGTTACTCGGACACTGTTGTACAGGGTGATATTTATACCGATCCAGGAATTCGGGTTATTGAAGATCAGCAATATTCCAAGTTTGATGTTAAAACAACGTATTCCTTTAACGGTGAATTCGTCCCTAAACTCGATACTACCAAGGTAGGCGTCTACACGATTCATTACGTAGCCGTGAATCCAGCCGGTATCGCTTCTCTGGAAAAAACGCGTGAAGTAACTGTCAAACCGACTCCCGGCCAACTGACAGACTGGTATATTACCGGCATTAACAGTATGGATGCCGATAGCCAGAATCTGTACCTTTCCAATTATGCTTACAAAGACAATCCTAATCATGGCCTATACAAGATCTCTTTGCAGACCATGCAAAAAACGAGATTGGCAGCGATCGAGGATACAGCCGCTGTAGCTGTGAATGCATCGGGCGATTTGTTTTTCACACGTAATAATATGGATAACATGATTTTCAAAATTGAAGCCAAATATCTTCAAAGTGGCAAAACTCTTACAGCGGATCAACTGATGAAACTCAGCCGTACGTACATGCCTTTCACAGCCAAAGAAACCGGTACGGCTCCGCATAAAATCAACGGCCTTGAGTTTGATAAACAGGGCAGATTGTATGCCGCTGTAAATGTGTACGGCAAAACAGGCGTCACTTCCAAAATCGTTCGTTTATCAGGTAACGATTGGAACAAGTCCACGTTGATCACCGAACTGCCTGTCAGCTCTGATGATCTGGATTTCTCTCCTGCCGGTGATCTGTATATTTCTACACTGGAACTGTACACCACCTGGAGACGTGACACTTACAAAATCAGTTCACAGCAGCTGAATACGCTGCCGATCCAGACAAATAACCTAACAAAAATCCCTTATACAGGGGGAGATGATGGTATTGTATTTTTGACGGACGGTACAGCATATGTAAGTAGAACAGATGATTTCGAAAAGCGCAAACAGACGATTTTGAAGTTTAATTATTAGAATTTATTCATCTTCATATATGTCAATTCCGATCATAAGCAGCACTCCTCTGTATGGTATATGCAGAGGAGTATTTGCTGTCTGCATATACATTTGACAATAGTTTAATATCACTATAGAACGTTCATCTGTGCTAACAATAAATAACAAACAACCTTCTGTATACATATGCAGAAGGTTGTTTGCTATTTAAGAGGATACGACAGGTATAGGGCTGGCAGCAATATCCGACGCAGGGAACAGCTGTTGATCGAACCACGATAAAACGGAGCTTTACCCGCTACCGCCTAATCCAGTATGATTTCAATCTCCGATCCGGTTAGCTCTTCCCACAGCTGAGGGTTCCGGTTCAGATACTTCTCAAACCAGGCCACCATGTATTTCTGGGAAGCGACATAGGCTCTTGGCTTGGAACGGATGGCATGCTGTTCATTTGCAAAAATCATCATCTCTGCCGTCTTGTCCTGCATGCGCAGCGCAGTGAACAGCTGCTCGGATTCGCCGACCGGTACATTACGATCCTGCTCTCCATGCAGCATCAGAACCGGTGCCTGAATATGCTGACTGTAGAATAAAGGCGACTGCTGCACATACAGCTCGGGATGAGACCAGGGATAACTGCCGGACAGTGCAGACAGACCATACAAATACCCCACCTGGCTGCTGCCCCAGTAGCTCGTAATATTGCTGATGCCGCCTATGGTGCATACCGCACTGAACGACGACGTCCGGGCTGCCAGCAGATAACTCAGAAAACCGCCATAACTGCCTCCGTAAATGCCTACAGCCCGCCGATTCAGTACCGGATACCGTTCCAGCACCTCTTCCAGCATCTCGCTGATTTCTCCAACTGCCTCCCGTCCCCAGTCGTTGACATGCCGATCCGCGGAGGATGCTCCATAACCTGCTGCGCCCAGCGGATTCAGCACCAGTACCGCCATGCCGTGGGTTACCAGACACTGGTGCAGCGGATCGAATCCCTGCAGCAGTGGAGAAGCCCCACCGTACAGATAGACGACCAGCGGGATGGACGATTGCTCTGCGGCAGCGGACTGCTCCGGCCAGGCGATCCACATCCTCGCTTTCTCTATACCACCTTCATTCTCCCTTTCGGAGGATTGCCGGGCAATCGGCTGATAGCCCACCCAGCGATAGGCGAGCGATCCTTCCGCCAGCAGGGAGGAATCGGCCTGGAGAGCAAGCGTATTCCACTTTCCCTCCGTATCTGCACCCGGTTGGATCGGATTCTGTGCATACCATGCAGGCCGGTAGGGGTGTCCATATTCGGATTGTACTGCCAGCACTTCGCCGGCAGCAGTAAAGCTGTGCAGCCGGGACGATCCGGTATCCAGCCGAATTCCATATTGAAGCTGACCTTCAGCGATACCGTGGCAATCGGCTATTCCGGTAAGCGAGCCTGCTGTAATCACATAGCGCAGATGATCTTCGCCTACCCATACCAATTCCTGATTCAGCCGGGCTATGCCGACCGGAGTGCCGGATTGCGCCGGAGACGGATGATCCAGCTGCTGAATAGAGCCATCGGTTAACTGCAGAATATGAGTACGCAGGTCATAAATATTGATGCCGTATCCGTATGCTGTCTCTGAGCTGGCGGCAGCTGAAGCGGCAGTGGATGCAGCTGCCTGTACAGCCGCGTCCGCTGGTGAAGCGGCATAATTCCGGTCTGTTCTTTTCGGCTGTTCCAGTTTCTCTTTCTCTTCCCCCTGCCAGCGGGAACCGATATAGGCCAGCATCTGACCGGAAGGAGACAGCTGCATACCGGTAATGATCGCATTTGGCAGCCGCTGTACCTTGTCCGTACCCGATAACAGGTTCAGCCGATGGAGCAGCAGTGCCGGATGAATCGAGCTGCCGCGCTGTTCCTCCACATAATACAAATATTCACCATGCACATGCAGATGCTGGATATCGTACATTTTGGGAGATATACGCTGGAGCAGCACTTCTCCACCTGGCATAGGCTGATTCAGCAGCAATCTTCCGATCACCTTTTGCGGTCGCCACCAGGACAGTCGCTGCGGCAGTTCCCGGATGTGCAGCACCCGGTACTCTTCCGGACCATCATAATCATCACATACAAAAAATAGCTCATCCCGCTGTGGATGCCAGGCTAATTGTCCGGCATGATGGAGCCCGGAGAGCAGAATGCGCTCCCGACCGTTCGCCAGTTCCAGACAAATAATCATATCCCAGTATCCTTCGCTGGCAACAGCGACAAAGGCCAGACGCCGACTATCCGCAGAGAAACGCAGAGTATGCGGTTCCCGGACAGACAGGCTCCGATCAAGCTTCAGTCCAGCGGATGTCACCCGGTATATCCCGATTGGATAATTGTACTGATCCTGCTCCAGATCGGTATGACGGGTAATGCTCGCTGCCCATTTTCCATCCGGAGAAACGGTAGCTTCTATGTATTCACTCAGCGTATCCATGTCATGCAGGCTGAATCGTAGATTGGCTGCATCAGGATCAAGCGGTAGCGGGCCTTCCTCATCCTGCAGCAGGAAAGGCAATCCACCTTCGCCTGGGTCGTGATCTGCATCCTCCAGCTGGAAGGATAATTTCCCTTCACCTGGATTATGGTCTATGGATTCCTGCTCTTCCTCCGGCTTCGGGCTGTACAGCAGCAGAGAAAGCTCATGCGAACCCGGACACAGGGTTAAGGGTTGGGTACTTCCTTCCATATACTGACTATTCCAGTACAGCCGTGCAGTCTCCGGCAGCTCATTATCGTCCGGCCCGATTATTTGAATATGTATGGCTGCCGGTACAAACACCCTCGTTCTCCACAGACAGATCGTGCCATACTGTGCCTGTCTTCCCTGCCTGCTTTCCAACGATGAATGCGAAGTACCGGTCGGTGACAGCATCACTGCATACCGATCCATCATCTCTTCCAATTGCTCCTCATCATAATGAAAAGGCAGCGCCATCTCCGCTTCCAGAATCCAGCCGCTCCAGCAGGCGCGGGCATCCATCAGAGATTCTCCTGCTTCATTTCCGTAAATACGGTTGCCGCTTCCTCCCGCTCAAAGCACAAATTCACGGTCCGCACCTCTGCACGCGTACGATGCACTACCCCGGCAGGCACTTTGAATACTTCTCCCGGTCCGATTGCCAGCGTAATGCCATCCGGCAGATCCATGAGCAGTTCCCCTTCCAGCACCATGAAAATCTCATCCGAATCGGGATGATAATGCCACTGATATTCCCCTGTAAAGACAGCGATCCGTACACAATGGTCATTCGCCTGCTCCAGTACAAAATTGCTGTATTCGCCCTGTACCTGATCGGCTATCGCCGACAGGCTCAGCTTTTTCCATTCCGTCATGCATACACCCCATTTTCTTCAATGTACATACTTACCGTATACCTACCTGCCGTTTACGTCTGCTTAACCGGATCGGCTGTGACGGCCTGCTCCCTTTTCTCCGCCTGCGACTTGAGCAGCACATAGATCAGCAGCAATACCGCCGAGACCCCCGCGGATACTGCGCAAAGAGTAAGAAACAGGGATAGCACCCCAACCGATGCCGAAGATAATAAAGTCGCGAATAATATAGCATTTAACGCTACTCCTGAGAAGGTCGCGTACATAAATAGCCCGGTAATGCGTCCTGTCTGGCTGACCGGATTATTTTTCAGCAAATAGGAATGGACCCCGACGCCGAACAACTGGCCAAACAATAACATGAGCGAGGATGCCACAATGGACACCACAAACTGATTCAACAGCCCCATCAAGAACAGCGATAGCGCGATACACAATGAAGCCACACCCACGATATGCAGCAGCTGGAACTTCTTGCGCAGCTGTGCAATCAGCAGTGCACCCAGCAGCCCTCCCAGCCCGTTGGCAAGATACACATAACTCAGACCGATCTCGCCCACCCCGTATACATTGCGTGCAATGACGTTCGGATAGAGATTGATCACGCCAGCACCCAGATTCAAAAAGAAAATGGACAGCACAGCCAGATTGATCAGCTTGCCGGCTGGAGCTGCTTCCGGCTGAGCGGAGGCAGCTGTCTGAGGCGCCTGCTTGCCTCCGGTATTTTTCTGCAATAATGCGTAGAATATCAGGATAGATGCGATGAAGGTCAGCAGGTCGATCATTACGATTTTCTGAAAATCCAGATAAATCAGCAGCAGTGGGCCGCACATCGTACCGATCAGCGTACACAGCCAGTCCAGATTCGAGATGACTGCCAGCGCCGGTGTAATATGCTCCTCATCGATCTGCTTGCGGATATAGACCGACTGGGCAGAAGAGAATACCGGTGTAAACAGGCTGAGGATCATGACCACGACCAGACTCATTACTACCACACCCGTATTGGCAAAGTCATGAATAAACAGCAGCGGCAGCAGCAATACCGCCCGCGAGATATCGATCCAGATCAGCGTGCGGCGACTGTCAAACCGGTCGGTCCAGGGAGACAGCAGCTTCCCGCCGAGCAGCACCGGTACATAGACGAGTACAATTGTCCAGCCCAGCACCGAGTTGGAACCATTCTGCTGATCGTACAGCGCATAGACAAAGCCCGCGCGAAACGCCCAGTTACCAAACTGACTGAGCGCATAGGCCAGATATACCGGCCATAATCGAACCAGAACCATATTCATTACGACCTACCTCCTCAAAAACATTCATATGAAATACCGGTATCGACACAGGTGAGGACATTACGACAACCGGAATCTCCAGGTCATAATGTCCTCAGACCAGCCGGCAAAAGTACTCAGGAGACAGTCGTCGTCTCCCGGATCAATTGATCCACATAATCATCAGACTGCTTGTGCTGACGGGCATATTCAAATTCCGCCAGTGCCTGCTCGGTATCCTGGAGCGCCCGATAGACAATTCCGCGGTTGATCCGGTAATCCGGATCGGCATCCAGTTCAATCGCCTGGTTGATCAGCGCCAGACTCTGCTCATACTGTTCCTGCTCGAATGCCAGCACTGCTGCATTGCTGTAAGCTTCCGACAGACGCGGATTGCGGCGAATCGATTCTTCAAAGCACTGCTTCGCTTCGTCATGACGCTGCTGCTCCTGCAGGATCAACCCTTTATTGTTGTAAAACAGAGCTTCGCCTGCCTGATAATAGATCGCCTGGTTGATCCATTCCTCCGCCTCATCATATTGCTCCTGCTGGTAGCACAGCGTACTGAGCTGGCTGTAGGCATGAGCGGTATCCGGCTTCAGTTCAATCACGCGCAGATAATCCTGATAGGCCTGTTCGGACTGTCCCAGCTTCTCATACACGCCTGCCCGGTTCATATGGGCTTCATAGTATGGCGGACAAAGGTCAATCGCCCGTTGATAATAGTCCAGCGCCTGCTCCAGACGGCCATGATTTTGCAGCAGATTGGCCATATCGTTGTAATACTCTCCGTAATAGGGGTCAAGGCGGATCGCATGGTCATACATCTCGTACGCCTTATCAAAGTCTTTGAGAATTTCGTAGATCTGGCCGGTATTGTAGACGAGGATAGACTGATGCAGCGCATATTTGTCTTCCCCGTAAATGTCTTTCATTTTGTGAATGCCTGCCGTGCACAGCTCGATCGCTTCATCGAACCGGCCCTGCTTGGCCCGGATATACGCCAGCGCATTCTCGGCAAATACTTTGACATACACATGCTTGGGATGATCCTTGAACATGGAATCGATCTTCTCCAGATTCATCATGGCAAAATGCTCGGCCTTGTCCAGCTGGACCGGTACCTGATACCGTCCATAGGTCATGCTCTGGGAATAGAGAATCATCGGGATCAGCTTGCTCTCCGGAAAGTTCTCATAAAAGAACTCCAGATAGGGGATCGACATTTTGGCGATGCCGAGCGAATACAGAATGAATGACATCCGGACAAACACAGCATTGTGCAGCTCATCCCCATCCGGCAGCATGCGCAGATCCGAACTGATGAAATAGCGGGAGAACAGGTCAAACCAGGTGTTATACACCCCGATCTCCTGCAGCTTGATCGCCACCGGAGCCAGCAAGGTCAACTGTTCCACTTCGAAGCTCAGCGAGACATAATGAACAGGATGCATAATCCGCTCTTCCATCGGCTGCTGTTCCATCTCGCGTATACGCTGACGGTGCAGCTGGTCTTTCAGTTCAACCGAGCTGATCGCATAGTTGCGGACAGCCGCCGGATGATCGTCGATACCATCCTGCTGGATATACTGCTTTAGCAATGCATAACGGAAAGCCTGCCCTTTGCGGCTCAGATAAAAATCAGTGTATGTATCCAGGGTCAGGTAATTGAACACGGGCAGGGAATCATTCATGCATTCGGTCAGCAGCAGCAGACCTGCCGTATTACCGGAAGCGATATGCAGCATCTCATCCAGCACACGCGCCGGAACGGCAGGAATATCATGGGCAGCGAGAATCTCTTTCGCCTCGGTATGATCCAGCGGCTCAATGTGTACCTGCTCACAGTGACGCTGCAGTTCGTAATTCATATCTCCATCGAATAAGAGGACAATCCGGATCGTCTCCTGCCATTCCTGACGGTAGCTCATAATGCGGAGCAGCATCTGAATCGTCGGTGAGAGCTGATCCGCATTATCAATGACCAGCACGAATTGCTCCCGGGTATGCTCGCAATAATCAATGAAAAATTCATAGATCCCATGCAGCAGCTTTTCCTGAAATTCATGATGATAAAAACGTGTCCGCTCTTCCTGCAGAGCCAGGTTGGTCAGATCTGCAGGCACCTGATAGGACGCCGACGGAATAAATGGAAACAGGCGCTTGATCGACTGTTCGTGCCGGGCAATAATCTCGGGATACTCGGCCTCACAGGCAGCCATCATATACATAAAGAGCGGGTAAAAGCCGGCAAAATAGCCGTTAGCCAGCTGACTGCCATTTGTGTAAAATGCCTGATGCGGCAAATGCTGTGCTTCGGCAAATGTCCGGAAAGTATCCAGCTTCCCGCTGCCACCGGCACCGGTGATCGCCAGAAAGGAAACCTCTGATTCCGATGCCATACGCTGCCACGCCTGCTCAATCAGCGGAATATAGCGGCTGCGATACCGCGTTGGGGAAGTAACAGTGGAACTTGTCATCTCTCATCTCTCCTTGGATTAGGATAAAAGCCAGTAAAAGAAAGAATGGGTCCAAGTACAGACTTGGACCCATTCCCTTACTCATTATGAAGCTGTGTACGGAGTTGTTGTACGCAATGTACCTTTCTTTTTGGAAGACTTTTTAATCATGATAAATTCCTCCTTTCTCCGTATGATTGTAATTAATTTACTTTTATTCAAAATATATTAATTACTGCAATCAATATAATTTAAATAATTTGAATTTACAATGATATTTTCGGGCATTTGAGTAACCTAATTTGACATATAAGTATTTAGAAATCTATATTAGCTCTTTCATGTAAATTAAACTCACATAATAAAAACAATAAAAGCTTAATTAATAAGGTTTTTTCGACGCTAACCTGAAGTGCGAATTTCATGTCATATCAGTCATCATTTCTTAATCCTTATACAGGGTTTGAGCATTTTGAAGTGGTTATAGTTGTCGCTGACAAGTTTCAATCTATGCCGGTTTGGTCCAATATGTACGTAATGTCTTATTATTCCGATGATTTCACTTTACTATTATTTCTGTTAGACTATACAGCACATTATGCAAAAGGAGATGAATGAATATGACCAACCATACACGTCTGGGCAAAAGCGACCTGCAGGTGAATCCGATCGGGCTGGGTGCCAACGCTGTCGGCGGGCACAATTTGTATCCGAATCTGGATGAGGAAGCAGGCAAGGATGTCGTCCGTACTGCTATTGCCAATGGGATAAACTTTATCGATACCGCATTCATCTATGGGCCGAAGCGCTCGGAAGAGCTGATCGGCGAAGTACTCAAGGAAACCGGCAAACGAAATGAGGTTGTGATCGCGACCAAAGGAGCACATAAGTTTACCGAACAGGGTGAAGTCGTCTTCGACAACTCCCCGGCATTTCTGCGTGCAAGCGTGGAAGGTAGCCTGAAGCGGCTGCAGACCGATTATATCGACCTGTACTATATTCATTTCCCGGATGAGCATACGCCCAAAGATGAAGCAGTCGGCGAGCTGAAAAAGCTCAAGGACGAAGGCAAAATCCGTGCAATCGGCGTATCCAACTTCTCGCTCGAACAGCTGCAGACAGCGAACAAGGACGGCTATGTCGATGTGCTGCAATCCGAATATAATCTGTTCAAACGCGGCGCCGAACAGGATCTGCTGCCGTACACTGCCCAGAACCAGATCAGCTTTATTCCTTATTTCCCGCTGGCTTCCGGTCTGCTGGCTGGTAAATATGATGCAAATACCAGCTTCGATGACCTGCGTGCACGCGATCCGCTGTTCACGGGCGAGGCATTTACCCATAACCTTCAGAAAGTGGAAATGCTGCGTCCGATCGCCCAGGCCAAAGGTGTGGAAATCGCCCATCTGGTGCTGGCATGGTATCTGACACGTGATTCCATCGATGCGATTATTCCGGGCGCCAAACGTGCCGATCAGGTGCTCGATAATCTCAAAACACTGGAGATCCAGCTGACGCCGCAGGAGATCGAGCAAATCAGCCATATTTTCGTTTAAACGAATACAAGAGGCGATTTTCGTCCGGCGATCTTTTGTACTTTAATTTATGCTCCATCGTTCAGTTCATGGTCTATCACAGGATAAATCATATAGAGCATACAGCAAAACACGCAGGCTTCCGGGATCATCCGGGAGAACCTGCGTGTTTTTGTTATTCCATGTATTCACGTGTTATCTATACTGCCCTATCAGGCGGGATAGCCTCCGCCAGGTGGCGGCCATTTGCCTGCCAATCTGCGCAGCACTACGATCTCACCGAGATGGTACGTATTATGGGAGGCGATATTACGCAGCAGTCCGGCTGCCGTCTCCCCGGGGAAATGCTTGAGTGCAGCGGACAGATCGACCGTTCTTGCCAATTCACAGGCTGTATCGATTCCATGCAGGAAGTCGTCCAGCAGCTGCTGCCAGGTAATTTCATCTATCGCCTGAGACTCCTGCGGCCAGCTCTCGCTCATGTCCTGTGGACGCTCCGGCTGTTCGCCGCGCAGATGAGCCAGCATATACTCCTGCCAGTAATTCATATGACTGACCAACTGATAGATACTGTAAGGCACGCCCTGCACGGTCCGCCCGGACAATTCCAGATCAATATCCGACAAAGCCTTGGCAATAGGCAAATGCCCGCGCTCGCCAATCAGCGACTGGACCAGCGATCTGGCAAAATACTGCTGTTCTGACATCATCGTTCCACTCCCTCCCGTTTCTAGTGTAAAGTATACCAGATCGGGAACCGCTTTCGCATCGGACGGTCTATTCGTCGCCGAGATTCAGCAGTCCAACAGAATAAAGGAAGATCAGAATGATCAGAATCGGGGCAATATAACGGATCAGGAACATCCATACCCGGTACCACCAGCCAGTCAGTCCCACTTCGTCCCCTACCCGTTTCCATGCATAACCGGTAAAGAGCGTGACGATCAGACCGCCCACCGGCATCAGAATATAGGAGGTAACAAAGTCAAACAGATCGAAAATGCTCTTATCGGTCACCGTAATGAAGCTCAGCACGCCACCTACGGAGAGTGCTGCCGGTACACCAATAACGAAGGAAGCGATCGATACGATAACCGCCGCTTTTTTACGGCTCCATTTCCACTCGCCCATCGCGTAGGCGACCGGTACTTCCAGAATGGATACACAGGAAGTCAGTGCTGCAATCGCCAGCAGCAGGAAGAACAGACCGCCGAACAGGAACCCGAGCGGCATCTGGGCAAACGCAGCCGGCAGCGCCATAAATGCCAGACCTACACCCGCTTCCGGCTTCATACCGTAGGAGAAAATCGTCGGGAAAATGATCATGCCGGCAATAAAGGCATAGATCAGGTCACCGGCACCAATCGCCAGTGTCGCCTTACCGAGCGATTGATTCTTTTGTACATAAGAACCATAAGTCAACATACATCCCATTCCCAGTGACAGGGAGAAAAAGGCGTGTCCCAAGGCGGTCAATGCAGAAGCAGCCGTCAGCTTGGAGAAATCCGGTGCCAGGAAGAATTCCACACCTGCAGCCGCACCAGGCAGGGTCAGTGCACGAACCATCAGCACCAGCAGGATAATCAGAAAGCCGGGAATCAGTATCTTGTTGAACTTCTCGATACCGCCGGAGATTCCTTTGGCAATGATAATTCCGGTTATAAGCATAACGATCGCCTGCCAGAACAGCGGCATATAGCCTCCGGCAAAGCTGGTAAATGTCGCCGCATAATCAGTACCCGGCTGATACAGTCCGCCACTAAATGAGTTAACTGTATAATGCAGTGTCCATCCGGCGACTACGCCATAGTACGACATGATCAGAAAAGCCGTAATAACCGAGATGACGCCGACCCATTTCCACTGCTTCTTCCCTGTAATGTTGAAAAGCGATGAAGCAGCATTACCCCGTCCACCGCGGCCAATAGCCATCTCCGCTAGCAGAATTGGCAGACCAACTACGATCAGACAGATGATAAACAGCAGGAAAAAGGCTGCTCCACCATACTTACCGGTAATATACGGGAATTTCCACATATTCCCGAGACCGACCGAGCTGCCGATCGCCGCCAGGATAAAGCCCGACTTGGTGAAGCCGTCCATTGGGGGTGCCGAAGAGGCCGGACCCGGATTTGAAGACTTTTTATTCATACACACACTCCTGTTCATGGATGCAGCGGTCAGCTGCCGGGCACTGTCACTATAGACATAGGACCCGGGCATCAGCCGGCAAAATTAATTATGCTTATGTTACACAAAATGCACCCGCCTGTCCATGAAAAAGAAATAGAGCATGAAAAATGTCATAATTTGCGATTATCAAAGCGAAACGACAATAATTGTTCATCGTCCGGATTCTGAATCAGCTGGCTGCTATATTCATTGCCGGTATAGTCCGTCAGCACCTGCTGCCAAAAGCGGCGAGCATGTCCATTTCGCTCTGTCGGGTTGGTATGCAGCCCCCAGGAACCCTGGAACTGCGCGAATATCTGCCGGGCAGCCTGCTGGGCCAGCCCCTGTCCACGAAATGGACGCATAATGAAAAATTCATGCATAAAATAGTCAATAGTTTCATAGGAAGGAATATAAGGAGGGGTTGCCACCAGGGCAAAGCCGGCCGGAACCTCCCCGGCGCGGATCAGATACGGAAAAAGAATACCCGGATGCTGCCACCAGATCCGGAATACTTCACTCTGCTGGGCAAGGGTATGGTAGCTGTCTTCTTCTTCGAAAATGCCATGCCGGTTCGGCTGGCGATCCCAGATCTCCGACAGATCATACAGATAGAGCGGATACAGATTCAATATCGTATGGGACTCTTCCGCCGAACAGAGGGAAATATGCAGCGGCTGGACCGCGGACGGGATATTGTCGGGCTGGTTCATAATGCTCCACCTCAATCAGCATTTCATCTATTTTTGGAGAAAGCCTGCGGCAAACTGAAGCGCAGCCATTGACTCTTTGACAAATGCACGGTTCTCCGGCTCCCATTCATTCTGATCATCCATAAAGGAATCCTCGATAAATTCCTCCAGTGCAGCAGCGACCTTTTTGCGCTCTGCCGGGGCTGTTGGTCCCTTGCCGCGCAGCGCCTGAATCGCTGTGCGCATCTGACGGCAGGATGTCTGGATAAATGGATAGTCATCCTTGTCCCAGGCTTTGGCATTATCCATATCGTAAAAAGAAATCCAGCGTTCGATCATTGACGCCGCTTGTTTGGCATCCAGTTGAGGCATGTGATTGTACTCCTTCTATAGTTAAAATTCGCATCCGCTTCAGATCGCGGACCTGCTTTTACATTATACTTGCTTCTGTCGATATTACCATGCCGATCCGTTATGCAGCATAATGAATTGCTCCCTTAAGGGGTTGCGGGACGAGCAGCAATATGCAGCTGGTTGGACAGATAGACGACCGTTCCCTGCGGCTTGCGGCAGGCAATCCGGTACATGCCTTGGGCAACAATATCCGCGGAGATCGCCTTGTATTTGTTCATTGGACCGATAAACAGCGGGGATAGTACCCGCGCCAGTATTGCACCGGTACGCTCACCCAGCCGGAATTCCTTGCGCTTGCCCAGCAGCAGGGACGGGCGGACGATGGACAACGACTCATATCCGATCTGTGCCAGCTGCTGCTCCTTCTTCATGGGCAATACGGGCCAGTTCCAGTGGATAGATCACATCGACCCGGTACATGTTCTCCTGCGTCCTGGCTTTGCGGATGGTCGTACCCAGACAGCAGTATATATCATCTGCCTGCAGGTCATGACGCTGCTCTTCCAGCTTTTCATAATCAATAATGACCTGACGGAGTTTTGCATGCTGCTGCCATTGTTCCACCGGTCGGCGTACCAGCACAATGACTTCCCGGTACTCGGGAGCCTGGAGCAGCAGCTCGGTTAATGCCCGACCCACCAATCCGGTCGCGCCTGCAATCAATGCCGTTTTTTGTTCCACTTCAATCACTCCGCCTCTATGGGATAGGCCAGCTTCTAATGCAGCGGCTTAGCAACCTATTACCCATTTGGGGACCTGCAAAAGCGGCTTTTCCAGCGCACCAACTATTTCTTTATAGGTATAATTGTATAAATAGACGCTCACAGTAAAAAAGCGGCACTGCCGCCATTGGTATGGATAATATAATTTGCCCCCAGACCTTTGTAAATCATGCGCGAATTGCTGCCTTCAGTGATCACATAGATCGGCTCACTTGTCCAGGAACGGCAGATCTGAATATACCGGCAGCAGAGCGGCAGGCTGCGTTCGAACAGATAGACTTTGCCGATATTCAGTTCGGGAGTCATCCACAATTCCTGACGCTGCGTATCCAATAGCAGCACATAATCGATGCCCATCGCTTCAAACCGCACTTTCTCCGCATAGCTGTTCACAATAACGGCAAAAGGGACTTTTTTTACTTTTAACAACTGGACAAACTGTTCTCCAGCCCGGGTCGCCGGCGATACGAGTATATATTCTGCCGGCAAATGATGTTCCTGTTCCAATTCCATCTCTCTTTTCCTCCAGTAGTATGAAGGCAACAAAAAAAGAAGCTGCGGAAGAGGTGGTCTTCGTCAGCTTCTCAGACATCCGCGCAGAATGGTCCCTGGCGGATGGCATGACAATTGTCGCCTCTCTTAATTTCAGCTTACGAGGTTAGCTGCCGGATTCGGAAGTAAGAGTCTCCCTACAGACAGGCAGGATTCCATAACATCCTGCACATCCGATTCACCCCTGAAAAGACACCTGTACGGCTCTCTTCGATGGTTCCCCCG
This sequence comes from Paenibacillus wulumuqiensis, assembly GCF_000971965.1. Taxonomy (GTDB): domain Bacteria; phylum Bacillota; class Bacilli; order Paenibacillales; family Paenibacillaceae; genus Saccharibacillus; species Saccharibacillus wulumuqiensis. The sequence goes on along the minus strand of NZ_KQ040792.1, from coordinate 258,498 downwards.
CTCTCTGCATACGGCCATGCCGCATCGCAAAAACTCAGCTGGTATAGGTGCGCTGCGATCAGCGCTGTCTTATGAACTTGAGACGAATCATACTCCCGCTATGGAACGTTGTAAAGAGCATTCAAACAGCATGGCAAGCTCTTATCATGATTTATTGGCAGACAATGGATATAATGCGCCGTTTTACTCTCGTATACTCCTATTTTCTTTGCTTTATTTACGAGAAATGAAAACGTGAGCATACGCCTGATTTTGGTAGATTGAGATAAGATTAGCCATGATGAATGCGATTACATGAAGCTTCCATGACAAATATGAGCTTCCACGATGCCAGATGTCATTTTACCTTCAGCCAGATCCCCCTCTATGATAGCTGACAATGAACCAATCACCCCAAGGAGCGTGTCTTGCATGCGAAATGTATCATCTGTCTCTGTACGACCTGTTGTTCCACCTGCTGTCTCTGTCACCTGTGTCGGATCGCTGGAAATCTATCTGTATGATCATCAGCGGCTGGCGCTGCCGGACAGCTGCCGGATGCTGCACTGCGGACTGCTGCGCATCTCGATGACAGACGGATCGGGCTGGGCGGAATATGAATTCTCCGATGGTCAGCGGCGGCTGGATCTGGTGCGCTGGGCTTCCGTATTTCGGCGGCTCAAAGGAATGTCTGTACTGCAGACGCTGGCATTCATCGAGGATCACCGGCAGGCTTGGGGCGATACCCGGGCACAGCTGGCAGCCGAAGCGCTGCACAATTATATCGATCGCCAGACAGCCGCTCCGGAGCTGCCTGTTCAGCCACACCTGCTGACTGAACGGCAATTTCTCGGCGATTATGCAGAAGCCTATTATTCTTTCTGAACGAAGCTGGTTAAGAGTCCTTATAGATATAATCCACACATAGTGAGCAAAGGAGACTAGGGCAATGAACGAAGAGAAAATTATGGTTGGGGTCTATTACGGCCCTAATGGTGAGCGGCTGATCAGGCGGGGAATCCGGCTGGCCCATCTGCTTCAATCTCCGCTGTATGTCATTACGGTGCTGAACGAACCGATTAGCGAACTGGATATGCAGCAGGAGAACTATCTGAACTCATGGAAAAAAATGACCGAGGAGGCAGGCGGTACGTTTATCATCAAGGTCGATGAGAACGATGAGCCTGCCGCTGTAATCGCAGACGTAGCACGCCAGCAGCAGATTACCCAGCTCATTATTGGCCAGTCGGCGCAATCCCGCTGGCAGGAAATTACCCGCGGCTCCATCGTCAACGATCTGCTGGAGGAGCTGGGAGCGGTCGATATCCATATTGTGGCCGTGCAGCGGATGAAGGCTCGGCTGGAGGAGACACATGAAGATGGTGTCGAGGTCGATGTGATTCGTACGCCTTCCGGGTACCAGATCCGCTACGAGACCGATCAACCGATCGTGACCCAGGGAGTCTTTTTCAAGGATCAGCATACCGACTTCGATAACGGGCTGCTGAAGCTGCGAATGAATGACGAGTATAGATACCTGAAAGTATTCAAAGGCCGGGTAATCGATCTGCTCGAAGAAGAGATTCAGCATACAGGCTCGTAGCGGAATCGTTACGAATAAAGAAAGGGCACTGCCAGCGAAGCGCAGCGTCCTTTTTGGCTTGCCCGGGTGGCTGTCCCCGTATTGAACTCCTGTATAAAAAGGCGTATGATCAGAACTGCTGCTCTGGCAGCATTTATGAGCGATCCGCGCAGCCGGAGCAGCCGGATGCGGATGTGACTGCCGCAATATCGCTCGATTCACATACAGAAGGGAAGAACAACATGAACACCCTGACACCACTCAAACGGGCGGGTCTGATCGCTGCACTGGTATTCCTGTGGGGCATCTCCTGGTCCATTTATAAATTGGCGCTTGATTATACCCCGCCCCTGCTGTTCGCTGGCCTGCGTACACTGGGCGGCGGCGTGCTGCTGATGCTGATCCTATTGCCGCGAAGACGACTAATCCGCTGGAAGGACAACTGGAAAGCCTACACCATTTCCGCGATCCTGAACGTGGTTCTCTTTTATGGACTGCAGACGCTCGGTCTGCTCTACATGCCATCCGGCCTGTTCTCCGTACTCGTCTATTTGCAGCCGGTACTGGTCGGGCTGTTTGCCTGGATGTGGCTGGGCGAATCCATGTCACCGCTGAAGATTATCGGGCTGGTGCTTGGCTTTGCCGGAGTCATCTCTGTCAGTGCGGGCGGATTCTCCGGCCATGTCGCCGTGATCGGCGTCGTGCTGGCTCTTGTCACTGCACTCAGCTGGGCGCTCGGTACCGTCTATATCAAAAAGGCCAACCAGAAAGTCGACGCCCTGTGGATGGTGGCCTTTCAATGTACACTCGGTGGGCTGGTGCTGACCGCTTCCGGCTCGGTGACCGAGAGCTGGGCAGATATTACATGGAATGCGCCTTATCTGATCGGGCTGATTTTTGGCATTATTTTCGGAATTGCCCTGTCGTGGATCATTTACTTTACACTTGTCGGTGCCGGAGATGCGAGCAAAATCGCCTCCTATACATTCCTCGTGCCGCTGCTGTCCGTATTCATCGGTACCCTGCTGCTGCATGAGCCATTCACCTGGTTCCTGCTGCTCGGTCTGGTACTGATCGGGGTCAGCATCTATCTGGTCAACCGCAAGCCGAGAATAGTGAATATACGATCCTGAGGAGAACACCAATACAGCATAAGGAGGCTGCCTATGAGAGCACGTCGATATTATGTACTGGCATGTATCCTTATCCTGGTAGGTGCAGGGATATGGATTTTCAACATGAATCCGGACAAAACGTCACTGGACGCGGTTATTTGGCAGAAGTTTAATACGGGTCAGGTACGTTCCATTAACATCGTGAATGATCAGGGCAAAGGAAAACAGGTAAACCTTACTGATCCGGATGACATCCAGATGTTCATACAAAAGACGTCCGGCATGGAGATCCGCAAAACATCCGATGCCAACTTGCCGTTTGACGATTCATATACGATTATTGTGAAGGACGATCAGGCAAGAAGATTCGGAATGATTCTGTATAATAATCGGTATATCGATATTTATGATTATGATCAGCATGGCAAAAAGAATGCTTCCCAGCTGTACAGCATCTCAAATGATTGGGATGCGAACTTTATTCGAGATCTACTGAAATAAATGATCTTATCTACGAAGTCTATAAGTTTAAAAACCCGTACTATACAACCAACAAAAGAAGCCGTGATGCGAAGTCACGGCTTCTTTGCTGTCTATTTTCCTTCTTGCTGTCTATTTTCGTTGAACGTTAATAAGGCTGCATATGCCGGTACGGCTGCCAGCCATGCATCTCATCGCCGTGGTATTCGATCTGTTCCTGCAGATACCGGTACGGACGAAGCGGCAGACGCGGACTCTCCAGCAGCATCACTTCCCCGAGATCGCCATGATCCCACAGTGTGAATACATCGCCTGCCTGCAGGCCGGATTCCGGCAGCGCATGTGCGGGTATCCGTACCTGTCCATACGTATTCCATGAATCAGGGATGCAGCTGACGATACGAATCTCCAGCCCCTCCCTGTCCATGTCTGTAGTCCAGTCGGTCTGCTGCGGGCAGCCTTCCTGCGGATCATTGAGATGCTTCAGCCATTCTCCCACCGGCAGATGAGCCGGGTCACTGTTCCAACGAATCATTGCCTGTAACGTAAACATGCGTTCATTCCCCTTTCCTGTACTGGTTATGATGTCATCGAATGATTCAGTTATTGCTGACTGTCCTGGCGCAGTGCCCGGATGGCCAGATAGTCGCTCAGATTGATCGACTGCCAGTCGGTATTTTCATCAAACAGATATGCCCAGCGCTCATGCAGCGCACCTGCAAGGCCATACACTTCATGCTCACGGCTGAACTTGAGCAGAGCTGGCACAGCCTCGGTGGACAATCCAGTCAGATAATCCATATCCAGCTCGCCGGACTGCTCGTAACGTTCCATATTGCGAACCGCAATCTGGCGGTCCATTCCTGCATAGTTCACCAGCACATAAGCGGCCAGCGCCAGAATAATATAACAGCGTGCCAGCGGCAGACGACGGAAATGAATCCGCAGCCCTGCCACGATCAGCAGCACACCGAGGAACAGCATAAATGCATGAACGAGAAAGCGCACGGTCGTATATCCATACGCCTGCTCATATAATAAAAGACGGGTAAATGCCGAATATAACATCACACCGGAGCATAACACGAGCACATACAGCAGCCCGTTATTCAGGCACTGCAGCCCTTTGCCTGCCGGTCCTGCATAGAGCAGTCCGCACAGCATGATCACAAAGTTGAGTGCTGTTACCATGACCAGCTCCATAAATCCGCTGCGGGCATACTCTGCATAGGTACTGCCATCCGGCAGATTGCCCTGCGGCGCTCCGAACAGATAGGAGAACTGCAGGAAAACGAACAATACATAGACGATATTGATCAGCACGAGCACCGTGCCGAGAATAACCGGATCGATCCGTACCGGATGATGCGGCTGCACCTGCGCCGGAACCTGCTGGGCTGGGTGCGGACGGGGCTGTATGTCCACTGCAGCCGGGGATGCGGGAAATGCCGCTGTCTGACCTGGTATCTGAACGGGTGTAGTAGCCTGTCCGTTCTCGCTATTGGGCAGCTGCGGCTGGGTATTCAACGCTTCCCCAGTTACAGCATTGGGACCCGGCGGACGATTCGCTGCTGCCTGCGCATTGGATGGAGGCTGTACGCCGGGCGCCGCCCCTGTTCCCGGCGGTGGTGTCTGCCAGACCGGTGGTGCATAGACGAGCGGTTTGACGAATCCCCACAGATAACCGAACAGGATAAATCCCATGATGATCACCCAGACGAGCCGGAACGTGCCTTCTCCCGGCGACAGGTTCAGAATCCAGCGCGGCATCGTGCCAAGCAGCTCATTAAACATGCGATCCGCCGATGTTAGCAGCGCAATAATGATGAACAGCAGCGGCAGAGCAGCCAGTACACCGAGCATGATTTTACGAAATGTCGCCCGCTGCCCTTCCTGCATGCGCTGGGAAGCCTTGTGCTTGAGCATCGCAAATGGGGTGATAAAATGACGAAATGTCTGCGGAAACAGATGATCCAGTGCATCGATGATCAGCTCCGGACGATTCCAGTCCAGCCGTCTGCGGCTCAGCATATACGCCAGATGCAGTGAAATCAGACAGGGAATAAACAGCGCATTCAGTGCACGGAAAAATTCATTTGCAAACAATCCGTACGTGCAGGACAGCAGTATAATCGCGACCATCACCAGCCTGCTGAACCATGACCCCTGCCGGAGCCGGTCGCCCGCATAAGTATACATATAGAGGTAAAACAAAATCACGAATACCGGATATGAAATACCAAAACTGTGCCCGTAAAATAAATATTGATGAACGACCGCCAGAATAAAGGCGCTGATCAGGGCAATCCATCCCCGCTGGGGTACTACAATTAACTTATCGTACAAAGCTCTCTCCTCCGGTCAAAATTTAATTTTCATAATAAGCTGTTGGTATAGGTTAAATACGATGTGCAGCAGACTTCAGGCGGATGGCCGATCGGTACAGCCTGCTGCCGGGTAGGTTCAATGTGGTTATTTTTATTGTAGATGATAAAATAAGAAAATAAATAGAAGAAATAAACTGGAAAATTTCCTATTTTAAATTCACTGGATTTTGAAGGGACTATTATGCGGAGAAGACTGACTTTCCGTATGACCAAGGCATTGATAACCATGTCCTTTTCAGCATAAATATACATTTGCAATTGATGGATACTGATAGATACCAATGCCATTACAGGAGGTTATGTAATGAAGTTACACCGACAATTTCTGCTGCTGCATTCCCAGTATGGCAGTCAGACCGAGCTGGATGTGACGCTGGATGAGCTTGCTGCCGTACTGGAATGTACACACCGCAACGCGCTTAACATTATCAACCGCATGAGTGAACAGGGCTGGATTACCTGGCAGTCCCAGCGCGGACGGGGGCGCCGTTCCCTGCTGACCTTTACCGCTTCGCCCGAGCAGATCGCCATGGAGTCGATGATGCATACGATCCAGCGCAGGGATATCCGGGACAGTATTGAGCAGATCCGGCTGCATGCACGCTCGCCGGTACTGGATGAACAGCTGCAGGACTGGCTGCTCAGCTATTTCGGTCCTCATTCGGAAATACAGCGTGACCGGCAGATTGACCAGCTGCGGCTGCCGATTCGCCAGCGTATTCATACAGTGGACCCGCTGTATATGAATCTGCTGGCCGAATCCTTTGTCTCCAGTCATATTTTCGATGGACTCGTTCGCAAATCCGGCGATAGCGGCAAGATCGTACCGCATCTGGCTCATGCCTGGGAGACGGATGCACAGCGGACCGGCTGGACCTTTTACCTGCGCAAGGATGTGCTGTTCCACCATGGGCAGATCCTGACCGCCGAAGATGTGGTCTATACATTTGAGCGGCTGATCCGTACGTCGCGGCGGGCCTTGTACCGGTTTGTGTTCAAACAGATCCAGTCCGTCCGTGCGCTGAATTCGACGACCGTGCATATTCAGCTTCAGGAACCGAGCGAGCTGTTTTTGCCCTTTCTGTGCACCAGCCGGGCGGCGATTGTGCCGAGAGGACTGAACCGGCGCAGTGAGCAGGAATTCGGGCTCAAGCCGAGCGGTACCGGTCCTTTTCGAATGGTCGAACAGAGTGAGGAACGCTGCGTGCTGGAAGTGTTCAAACCGTATTTTCAGGGACGGCCCCATCTGGACCGGGTCGAGATTATCCATATTCCCTGGTCGGTCAGCGGCGAAAGGGCAGAGCCTGCCGATCCGGTCTCTCCTTTTCACCTGATTCCCAATCCGTCGGTGCCGGATGACCATTCCTGGAGTCAGCTGCCGTCGCCGGTATCGGTGCGCAAGTTCATTACGTTCAATACGCAAAAGGAAGGACCGCTGCGTGATCCCGCTGTTCGTGCTCATATCTGTACCTGCCTGCAGGGAGAGCAGGAATCCTCTCCTGCATCCGGCATAGAGCAGACAGGGACATCGCTGCAAATTTTAACGATTCCGCAGTACCGCCGGGATGCTCGCCAGATCGCACAGACGCTGCGGCAGCATGGATATGCCTGTGAAGTGCTGTCCACACCGATTGAGCAGTTCCAGGGTCCTGTGCGAATGGAGTCTGATCTGATCGTCTTTTCTCTGACTCGTGATCAGGATGAGCAGCTGCGGCTGTATGATCTGTATCTGACCCTGTCCCAGCACGTCGATACCCATACCCGTATCGATATCGAGCACGCATTGGACGAGATTCGACGGCAGGCCGATCCCCAGCTGCGGGATGCCCTTTTCCAGCGGATCGGAGACCGGCTGGCTGCAGAGCACCAGCTGTATGTACTGTATGAAAAGCCGGTTCAGACCGCCTATCTGCCAACGGTGCGTGGCATTACCTTTAACAGTCAGGGCTGGGTCGATCTGAGGCATATCTGGTTCCCTGCCCGGCTGCCCGAACATGAATCCAGCGCCGGGCAATGATCAAAAAATTCCAAAAAAAATCAACTTCGAAATTGCTGACTGACTGAAATGCCACAAGCCCAATGCTGACAAGGCTTGTGGCATTTTAGAGTTCTTTTTCTCAAGCAGGACAGCAATTTAGCACTTTGGAAATATTGCTTTTTGGGGTGTTTATTCTATTTTTGGCCGGGTAATACAATATCGTGGCGCTGATCATACAGCGTACTACCAACTAGAAAATTCAGAGGAGTGAATAGAAAATGGCAAACAACAACAGCAATAACAACAACGGCAAAATGAGCAGAGAAGAAGCAGGTCGTCTGGGTGGGGAAGCCACTTCTAAAAATCACGACAAAGAATTTTATCAAGAGATTGGTCAAAAAGGCGGCGAATCCACCGCAGATTCTCATGGTAAAGAATTCTACCAGGAAATCGGTCAAAAAGGCGGACAAGCCACTTCCGATTCCCATGACAAAGAATTCTATCAGGAAATTGGCAGCGAAGGCGGCAAAGCACGCAGCGACTCCGACGGTATGAGCCGCGAAGAAGCAGGCCGCAAGGGCGGACAAGCACGCTCCAAAAACAACGACTAAGCACAATTGAATTTCCCGCGGAGTATGCGGGTCAAAAGCTGCTAACAGCGAATATGAACGCCTAAAAAGGCAAAAAAAGAGCAGTCCGATTAGGGACTGCTCTTTTTTCCATGCCCAGAAAAAACAAAATTATAAAATATGCCGATCAACAGTCTGGCAAATGGCACCGTAACCGGAAGCAATACAAAAGCGTAAATCGTGCCCCATGTGAGCGTACCCTCAACATTAATGGTCTCACTCTCGCCCCGCGCAATGTACTCACCAAAGATCGCGCCGATCGTTCCGCTGTACAAAGTCACTGCAAAGGCAACAATCAGACTAAGCAGCCACAGCTTTTTATTGGAGACTTCATTTCTGTTGTAAAAATAGCCTCCCAGCAGCATAAATACCACCGCAAACGGGATGATAACAGAGAAATATAGCCAGCTTTCTCCCCATAATGAGGTGATACCACCTGCTGTAATTTGACCGACCAGCATAAACAAAAAAGCGATAATCACAGCCAGCAGCATGCCAAAAATCAAACCTTTAAGCACAAAGGTACTTTTCATTATATGACCGGCATCGTAATCTCATCCACATAATTGGTTGCCATCATACGGGCGACTTCAGCCGGGCTGTTCGCCTGTCCAAGCACCCACATCATTTTGGTCGTCAGCGCTTCGGTCGTCATGTCATAGCACGGGATAACGCCTTTCTCCAGTGCACGCTGTCCGACCTCATAGATCGTCAAATCGCCGCCTTCGTACAGACACTGGGTGGTCACGACGATGCTGATCCCATCCTGTACCAGCTCTTCGATCTTGTCGATCAGATTAATCTCTTTGAAAGGAACCCCGCCAAGACCGAATCCTTCAACGATGATGCCCTTGTAGCCCAGATTACGAACGGCATCGAAAATATCCGGGCGCATCCCCGGAATCAGCTTGAGCAGGAACACATCGGGCGAATACTGATCATTATACACATGTCCTTCTGGATAGACAGACGGCGCAATCTCGTTGTAGACAATGTGATCCTCATCCAGATAACCGATGTACGGATGATTGATGCTCTCGAACGCATCATAGCTTTTGGTTTTCACTTTGGATGCCCGGGCACCGTTGATGATTTTGCCGTTGAATACAACGAATACGCCAGCCAGCTCGCTGGAGGCTGTCCGGAAAGCGTCCTTGATATTTTTGCGGGAATCGCTGTATTCCGCCAGTACCGATACCTGGGAACCGGTAATCACGACCGGCTTGTCGAGCGCTCCCAGCATAAAGCTGAGCGCAGAGGCCGTGTAGGCCATCGTATCCGTACCATGGGCGATAACGATGCCATCGTATTTTGGCAGCTGCTCATGCACCGTGCGTGCGATGGTCACCCATTCTTCCGGCTGGATATTCGTACTGTCCACGCTCATCAGCGTCATTGCTTCGATATTGCAGATCTCTCTGACCTCGGGTACCGCTGAGATGATATCCGCTGCCGATTGTGTCGGGGTCAGCCCCTGTCCTTCTGCTGAAGAGGAGATCGTGCCTCCGGTATTGATAAACAAAATATGCTGCATGAATCCTTTTCCCTCCGCCCGTTAATTCCTGTAATTGGACACCTCTGCTGCTGCCGGCTCCGGGACTCGCTGTCTCCGGCACATCTCCATGCTGCATGGTTCGGCGGGTATCCCTGATAAGTACTAAATTTAACACTTTTCCATAGTCGTGTACATGAACGTTAATATATTGATTATAAAGGAAATAGCCGGACCGTACTATGTAGGATTATGGAGTGGCAACAGAATCCCTGCGCATGCGAAAAGCCCTGTATCCTATGCAGAATACTGCAGGACACAGGGCTTTTCGCGAAGCCTTTCGCAGGAGGGTATGCTGGTGCAGTTTTCTCTCCGCTTTTACTTTACAGTCCTATTCAGAAACTCATCCAGCCGGCGCTTCTGGTGCAGGTGATGACGATAATGCATCTCGATCAGCATCATCCACTCGGCTGCATTGAGATCGCCAAACCTTGGGTGTCGCTCTGTATAGCGGGCCGGAACCGCTGCTGCCTGCGGTGCCAGCTCGCGGGCGCGAATGCGTACCTGTTCCAGACCTTTCAGCAGCTGTTCTCGGTTCTCCGGCTGTGCTGGCTCCGGAACGCCCGGCACCTTGACCCGCACGGGAGGGAAACTTCCATTTTCAAAAATACTCTCTCCCATCTCTGTCTTTCCCTCTGCAGCTGACTGTGCGGACGGATTCTCAGGTTGGGCATTGTGCTGCTGCAGATCATGCTCATACTGCATGATGCATTTATCGATATTCCCCATCTGCATGTACAGTGCAGCAGCGATCAGGTGCTGGTACATCTGTCCGAGCGACCACTCTTGTGCGCTCGGCTGCCGGGTGAGCTGTTCCAGTGTATAGCGGTGCAGCTCCTGCCCGTATTGATCCAGCTGCTGCTCCAGACGCTGCAGGGTTATTTGCATATGTGCGGCTTTGTCGGTAGAGGTATCGGTATCTCTGCTTTCGCTCCTGTTCATGCCTGTCTGGGGGAAGGTAGTCACCGTGCTGCTTGTGTTCATACTTGTCTTGGTGTTCATGTCTGCGCCTGCCTTGGTACTCATATCCATGCTCGCGTGTCTGTCCATTTTATTGTTCATCATTGTGCCTCCAGGTAAGTTGATAGTAGTCCCGCTTGCGGCGGCTGCTCATGCAGATATCCGCAGCGGAATCAATAACTGTACCCAGTATAACCAACCGCTGCTGACAGCATAGTGTCAGTAGCTTTCCAGCATATTTTGCAATTCCTCACGTATTCGTATTCGCAGCTCGTCCGGCTCCAGCACTACAGCTCCCCGTCCCCAGCCCAGAATGGTATGAATAATCTCTTCCAATCGACGCACCCGCAGTACCGCGATAATACGGCCGCTCTCTTCTTCCAGACGCTCCAGATAAAAGCTGCCATCCTCCCGCAGCCGCGCTGCAATCTGCTCACTGATCTTTACTTTTACCAGTGTATTCCGGTCATCTTCCGGTCGGTAGCCGCTGAGCTGGAAATGCTCCGGCCATGTAAATTCCTCATCGGTCACCGTCAATTCCGATATGCGCGACAGACGGAAGTGCCGGATCTGCTGCCTCCTCATGCAGTAGGCGACCAGCATCCAGCGGCTGCCCGTCAGCACAACTCCATACGGGCAGACTGCTCGCACACCGGCATCCTTATCCGGTGTATCCGACGGCTTGCTGTAACGAAATGTGATCCGGTGCCTCGTCGCAACCGCTTCGCAGATCTGCTGCAAATGAGTCGTTTCATCCATTTTCTCCACGTTGCGGCCTGCAATGAGCAGGAGTGAGTCGCGTACCGCTGCCGACTGAATATGAATGGACTCCGGTAGAATGGACTGGATTTTACGGCGAGCCGATGCAGCGTCATATTGATATTTGGGACTCAGATATTTCCCCACAAAGTCGGTTCCGAGCCACATCGCCACCGCTTCGTCCGCTGTCAGACTGACCGGCGGCAGAAAATATCCTTCCATCAGCGAATACCCCTGACCCGGCGAACCCAGCAGCGGCACTCCCGATTCACTGAGTGCCTGCATATCCCTGTAGATCGTACGCACACTCGTCTCAAATATATCCGCCAGATCCTGTGCACGCAGACTGCGGTGACGCTGCAGCTCCAGCACAATCGCCATCAGCCGTTCGGTTTTGTTCATTCCATCTCCCCGTTTCCATACGATTCGTTCTCTTCAATATAACAAAAAAGACCCTGCAGCATACACAGGGTCTTGCATCAGAGTATTTAGGCCAATCGGTCAGGCATCCGAAGCCTTTTTCATTCACGCGCTCCACCAGTATGAAGCGCTGGTGTGACATCAGAGAATACATAAGATTGCCCGGATAACCAGACCGATCCGCCAGAGCCGCTTATTACAGACCCGTGGAAGCTTTAGCGCTGGCGCCAGCGTCTACGCCCAATCCGGCAACCGGCTCTTCATTGTCTTCTTCCGCATCGACGGTACGCTTGTCCGAGAGAATCAGGTTCAGCATCACAGCTGCGACCGAGCCGGTCACGATGCCGTTTTGCAGCAGCGGCTGCAGGAAGTTCGGCATCTTGGCGAAAATGTCCGGCAGAACGGCCGAGCCTACGCCGATCGCAATACTGCAGGCGACGATCATCAGGTTGCGGTCATTGCGCAGATTGATTTCACCCAGGATAGACATACCCGAAGCCGCCACCGAACCGAACATGACGACCATCGCGCCGCCCAGTACCGCACTCGGAATGACTGTAGTCAGTGCCGCCAGCTTGGGCAGCAGACCGAGCACGACCATAATCCCGCCAGCGGCAAAGATAACATTGCGCGTCTTGACCTTGGTCAGCGAGATCAGACCGACATTTTGCGAGAAAGCGGTATACGGGAATGCGTTGAACACGCCGCCCAGCACGATCGCCAGACCTTCCGAACGCAGTCCGTTGACGATCTGCTTTTGTTCTACTTTTTGCTCGGTAGCTTTGCCGACCGCGATGTAGACACCGGTCGATTCCACCATGCTGACGATGTTCACGATAATCATCGTCGCAATCGCAATCCAGCTGAACTGCGGTGTGCCAAAGTAAAATGGCTGCGCCACCCGGAACCAGGATGCATCCGCTACCGAGGCAAAATTCACCATTCCCATCGCATAGGCCAGCACCGTACCAGCGACCAGACCAACCAGTACGGAGATCGAGCGCAGGAATCCTGTCGCCAGACGGCTTACGATCAGGATCACCAGCAGGGTAACACCCGCCAGCAGCAGATTATGCGGTGCACCAAAGTCCGGACTGCCCTGTCCACCGGCGACATTGTTCATCGCTACCGGAATGAGCGACAGACCGATAATGGTCACGACCGAACCGGTTACGATTTTCGGGAAGAAACGCAGCAGCTTGCCGTATAACGGGGCTGCCAGCACGACGAATACCCCGGAAATGATAATCGCCCCATAGGCGGTCGGCAGATTGGTCGTCGAAGCAATTGCGATAATCGGCCCGACTGCTGTAAACGTACAACCCAGTACAACCGGCAGCCCGCTGCCGAAATAGCGTGTGCCCAGTACCTGCAGCAGCGTAGCCAGACCGCAGGTGAACATATCCGCTGCGATCAGATAGGCCATCTGTTCCGGCGACAGATTCAGCGCGTTTCCGATAATGAGCGGTACGGCAATCGCACCGGCATACATCGCCATCACATGCTGGAGTCCCAGCGTAAATACTTTACGTTTACTCAGCATCAGATCCCCGCCCCGATTCTGTTAGGTTCTGCAGTCGTCTGTTTGGACGGCTGGTTGGCTTCCTTTACACGATCCGCAGCATGAGCGGTCTGTGCAGATACTTCTGTTTTTCCGGACAGCGGCTGTTCAGGAATGAATTCTACCTGTCCCGGCGACATGGATAGGATGCGTGCCAGCGATTGTACCGGAATCCGGCGCTGTTCCAGCAGTCCGCGTCCTTCCTGGAACGTCTTCTCGATCACGCAGCCTACACCGACCAGCGTCGCACCGGACTCTGCCACAATATCCGCCAGTCCGACCAGCGCCGCTCCTGTAGCGAGAAAATCATCCACGATCAGCACCCGGTCTTCCGGCTTGAGGTAATCTTTGACGATGCTCACCTGGTATGTCTCGCCGCGGGTAAAGGAATGCACCGATGCCGCATATACCTGATCTCCCTGGGTCACGGCCTTTTTCTTTTTGGCGTAGACAAAAGGCACATTCAGCGCAATCCCTGTCGCCATTGCGAACTGGATGCCGCTCGCTTCAATCGTCAGCACCTTGGTAATGTGTTCATGGGCGAATAAGCGGGCCAACTCCCGGCCGATCTCCACCGCCAGCATTGTATCCACCTGATGATTCAGAAAAGCATCCACCTTGAGCACTTTGTCCGACAGAATCTGTCCTTCCGCCCGTATCCGTTCCTCCAGCAATTTCATGTTGTTTCTCCCCTTTGATTATCTGTTTGTCTGAATGTCTGTTAAGCCTATTGGCTCCAATCTTCATGTATAAAACAAAAAAGGCAGGCCACCCGAGTTGGTACACTCAAGTGAAGCCTGCCTGTATGCATGTTCATATACAGAATGCGCAAAAAGCCGCATCCTGATCCCTTTTACCGTTCAGCAAAAAAGGATCAGCACGTTCTTCACTCATAGTCGGACAATTACAGTGGTTGTCCGGTAGAAACTCCTGGGCCTTATTCCCAATATTATATGAGTGGTCGCGGTGAAGAAGTGTATCTGCAGCAAACCCTCCATAACAGAGTGATTGCGCCGCCTTCTGCACTGCCTGTATCAAATTATATATGTATACTACACGCATTCATGTTATGTTTCAAGGATATTTTTCATGCTTTCAGTAAGTTTCATAAGTCATTGTTTCCATAAAAGGTAATCGTCTTGTTTGGCTGGAAAAGCCTGTATATTCTCACTATGCAGCCGTCCTGTACAATACTTATTTACGTAATTTATAGCCAACTATTTAAAAAGCCACGTTTCATTTCGAATGCAGGTTGTGTATACTGTAGATAAAGAAAGCCTGCAGTGTTGGTCCACTGCAGGCCGGATCGACAAGATCGGCGGAATCATACGGCGATCGCTTGAAATACAATTTTTCCCGAGACCGCCAGGAGGGTCCTAACCTTTATCCCGGCGGTTTTTGTTGTCTTTTTCCCGCTTCCAGATATCATGCAGCTTGTCGGCTCCTACTATCAAGCCGATACATTTTGCCGAGATATCGAGGATTTGAAGCAGCAGATCAACCAGTGATATGGCATCACCCCCTTCCGGGTTGCGATGCCATGATACGTTCCGCCGGTACTTATCTTTCCGCTGATGATTATAGCACACAAATAACTTTTATAAGTAATTTTATCCGATTATCCAAGAATCCCGCGAATCTCAGCCAGGGATTCCACTCCCTGCTGCTCCATCCATAGCTGCAATCCATCCACCAGCTCGGTCCCTGCGCGCAGATTAACAAAGTTATACGTACCTACCTGCACCGCCTCTGCGCCGGCCATAATGAACTCAATCATATCCTCCACACTGCTGATTCCGCCCATGCCGATGACCGGGATGGACACTGCTGAGGCGACCTGATGCACCATCCGCAGGGCGATCGGCTTGATCGCCGGGCCGGACAAGCCTGCATACAGGTTGCCAAAAGCACTGCGCCGCCGGTAAATATCAATCTTCATCGCTGAAAATGTATTGACCAGCGATACTGCATCCGCGCCCTCCTGCTCACACATCAGGGCCATCTCCACTATATCCTGTGCACCCGGTGACAGTTTGACCAGCAGGGGCAGCTCCGTTACGCTCCGGACCTGCCGCACGATGCTGCGCGCCGTCTCCGTATGAATGCCGAACTGAATGCCGCCTTCGCGGACATTCGGACAGGAGATATTCAGCTCCAGCATATCGATTCCGCGGCTGCCCTGCTGTCGCAGTCGATGTGTATGCTCGGTCAACAGACGTGCGCCTTCGATATATTCCTCGGCATTGGAACCGCCCAGATTGGCGATCACTGCCGTACCCAGTGTAGTCATATAGCCCAGTTCATGATCCAGAAATCCCTGCACTCCCGGATTCTCCAGACCGACGCTGTTCATCATGCCGGAAGCGGTCTCCTGCACACGGCAGCCAGGATTGCCCGGACGGGGATGCAGAGTCAGTCCCTTGCAGGATATCCCGCCGAGAATGCCAGTATCCACATAGGATGCATATTCGCGGCCAAATCCATACGTGCCGGACGCCATAATGACCGGATTGCGCAGTTCCACGCCGCCGATATTACACTGTAGTGAGGTCATCCCAGTTCACCTCCTCTGCTGCGAATACCGGCCCTTCCACACAGGTTCTGCGATTGCCACCATTCGTCTGCACCGTACAGGTCAGACAGGCTCCAATGCCGCAGGCCATATGCTTTTCGGTGGAAATATACAGCCGGATATCTCCCCGGCTGCCGCCAGTCTGCTCCATGGAATGCCTATTCGCCGCTGCTGTACATTCCGCCAGCGCTCTCAGCATTCCGGCCGGTCCGCAGGCCAGAATGGTATCGTACCGAGATGGATCGAGCAGCTCCAGCACGCTCTGCTGCCTGCTGTTCATCACCTGCACCTGCTCTGCTGAATCCACAGCCTGACGGAAAGCGTTCACCGCGAACATTTCCCCGGAGAAGCCCAGGTAGATATCTGCCTCCGTATAATGCCTGGCCGTCAGCAGCAGCGGCGCGCAGCCCATCCCGCCGCCGACCAGAGCGACCCGGCCACACTCCTTCAGCAAAGGGAATCCATTGCCAAAAGGCCCTTCCAGCAGCACCTGCTGCCCTGCCGCCAGACGAGACAGAATTGCCGTCCCCCGTCCATGCACCCTGTACAAAAAGGCGATGTAGTCATCGCCTCTGTCATGGATACTGAGCGGGCGTGACAGCAGAGGATAGCTGTCTCCCCGGTATCCGTCATCTCCGCGCAGCATATAAAATTGTCCCATCCCACCTGCATGCTGCCCGGCCACTCTCATTACAAAAACATCCGCAGCCACCTGTTCATTGGAAATAATATAAGCCATACATCCGCCTCCTTTGTGCCGCTATATATCATACCAGCGGCTCGCGGATACGGTTGTAACTCTTCTCACAATATCAGACCGATTCAGACAATCATCAATACGAGCACGGCCATCAGCGCCAGAATCAATCCGGCTGCAATAATCCGCAGATGAATGCGGCGATGCATCACGATAATGGCGATATACTCACGGATAAAGGCATTGGGCAAATAATACAGCGCTGTACGCGAACCGATACCATCGCCCTGAATACCTGCCTTGCGCGCGTAGATACCGGCGCGGAACAGGTGAAAATTATTCGTAACAAAAATGCAGGAGTACGGCTTGCCTGCCATCAGATCATCCATCTTCTGCTTGGATAGACGCATATTTTGCAGCGTATTAGCCGATTCATTTTCAATAATGATATGCTCGGCCGGAATACCCTTTTCCAGTAGATATTGACCCATCGCTTCGCCCTCGGCAGTCTGTTCATCGCTGCCCTGTCCACCGGAAACGACGATCCGCGGCGGCTCTCCATCCTGATAGCGGAGATAGATGGCGATTCCCTGATCCAGACGGCTCGCCAGCAGCGGCGGCACTTTGTTGCGGATCAATCCGCTGCCCAGCACGATGATAAAGTCCGGCCGGTAACGCGGTCGATGAAAATTATACAGCAGGGAAGACACCAGATAGCAGATAAATAGAAATCCAAAATAAGCGAGACAAAGCTGCACCACGATAACCAGCGGAGCCAGTACGCTGTTGTACGGAGCCAGCAGCACGAGCAGCGGCAGCACCAGAATACCGACTCCGGTCAGCATGGACAGCAGATTGGGCAGCTTCCACCCTTCCCTGTGCAGCAAAATCCGGCCATTGTAGACCAGTGCCACACCTATGCCAAGTACGACAACCGGTGCCAGCAGCAGCATAATCAGCACGAGCAGAACAGCAATATACGGTATATTGCCCTGCAGATGGTTCATTACATAGACGATCAGACCAAACAGCAGCAGAATAATGCCGACGGTCAAAAATACACCGTTCTGCAGACGCCTGCGGTCTTTTGTGTAGCTGATCACAAACATGGCTATACATAATCCAGCCACACCCAGTATGTACATCAATTTCTCTCCTCTTTTCCAGTTATGAACATGATACCATGACTCCACTCTATTTTTACCCTTATTTTAAACTTACAAAAGTGTAAGAAAAGCGTAAGGAAAGATTAAGACAATTCGATATTATCCGAATATTTGCTGTGTTAGGATAAAAGTATTATCCATCCAAGGAGGAATCAATGATGGGAAAATGGCTGTTCAAAACGATAATGGCTGTCCTGTTTACCGGTGTCATTGTATATATCGGCCTGCATCATAAATGGCCCGAGCTGGATCAGATCGTACTGCTGGCCAAGCAATATTCGCATCAGCTTATCGATACCCTGCCGGTCTCCGGCGGAGTTTCCTAATTCCAATAATCCGGCTGCAAGCATGAGCCGGATACTTTGCAGTGAACATAGTATAATAACGATAACATCCCACCGAATCTGCGGATACGTGTGGGATCATGCCGTTTATTCCAAGGAGTTCATAACTATGCAGAAAATCATGATCGTTGAAGATGATCCCAAAATTGCCGGTCTGTTGCAAAATCATATTACCCGGTACGGTTACGACGTGATCCTGACCCGGGATTTCAGCAAAGTACTGGAAGAGTTCCGCGAGGTGCAGCCGGATCTGGTGCTGCTGGATGTGAACCTGCCCAGCTTTGACGGTTACTATTGGTGCCGCCAGATTCGCAATCATTCCATCTGTCCGGTACTGTTCATCTCGGCACGCTCCGGGGAAATGGACCAGATTATGGCACTGGAAAATGGTGCTGACGACTATATCACCAAGCCGTTTGACTATGGCATCATGATGGCCAAAATCCGCAGCCAGCTGCGTCGTGCGTATGGCGAATATGCCGTACGGACGGAAGAGAGCGTGATCGAAGCAGCCGGTCTTCGGCTCTATCCCGAGCGGCTGGAACTAATGTATAACGGCCGCAGTATCCCCCTTACCCGCAAGGAGTGCGACATTATCGGCAGTCTGATGGAGCGTCATCCGCGCGTAGCGAGCCGGGAAGCACTGCTGGAGAAGCTGTGGGATGACCAGAACTTTGTCGATGAGAATACGCTGAATGTCAATATCACTCGTGTACGCAAGAAATTTCAGGAGCTGGGACTGGAGGATGCGGTGGAGACGGTACGCGGCATCGGCTATCGCCTGCACGCTTCCTGGGCAGAGGAGGATGGACGTTGAAATTGTTTTTGCGGGAACATGCGCTGCTGATTGTGCTGCATGTGGTTCAGTTTTTTGCGGTGCTGGGCATCTACTGGCTGGACGGATATCACCGCCTGGCTCCGGCACTGTATTCTGTTTTTCTCGGGCTGTTCCTGCTGGGCAGCTACCTGACCTATCACTATATCACCCGGCGCCGCTATTTTGGATTGCTCAGTCATCCGCCTGCGACTATGGAGGAATCGGTACAGCGGCTGGATCAGACACCGGTCGGGGAAGCGCTGGAAGAACTGCTGCGTCTGCAGTACCGCTCCTATCATGAGCAGTTGGCTGCCATACAGCGTGAGCAAAAGCAGCACCTGACCTTTATGGATCAATGGGTGCATCAGATGAAGACTCCTTTGTCCGTTATCGAGCTTACCGTGCAGCAGGTGGATGAACCGGAATATGCCAGCATCCGTGAAGAGACCGAGCGCATGCGTTCCGGTCTGAATACCATTCTCTATATGGCCCGGCTGCGTACCTTCCAGCAGGATTTCCATCCCAAATCCGTCTCGCTGTCACAGATCATGCATGAGGTTATTCATGAGCACAAGCGATCTTTTATCCGCAATAATGTCTATCCCGACGTACAGGATCAAGATGGCGTACTGATGGTAGAATCGGACGAGAAATGGCTGTTCTTCATGCTGTCCCAGCTGGTGATGAACGCGGTCAAATATTCCTCCGGCACCGGAAGAAAGATCCATATTCATTCCTTTATCCGTAACCGTCAGGCAGTACTGGAAGTGCGGGATCATGGCATCGGTATCCCGGCTTCGGATCTCAAGCGGGTGTTCGATCCTTTCTTTACCGGCGAGAACGGCCGTCACTTCCGTGAATCGACCGGGATGGGACTGTATCTGACGAGAGAGGCTGCCGAGCATCTGGACCATACGCTGGAGCTGGAATCCGCTCTGGGCGAGGGAACGACTGTCCGTATTATTTTCCAGTCCTGGCAGCAGTCCTGATCCCTTCTACTGTTCACCCGGTTTCTTTTCAGGCTTTACAGGTTGGTATGACTCTATATCCTGGTCGCTCCCTGCGCCACCTTACATACATGTAAGCCGGATGAAAGGAAAATCGATAGCAGGCTCCCCGGCCCCGGACTATACTGGGCACATGAGAACAACCATGAAGCCCATGGACCAAGGAGGATCAGACATGCTTAACGTTAACCAGATCAGCAAAACCTACGCTGGCAAGATTGCCTACAAAGCGCTGACCGATATCCAGTTTACGATTGAAGACGGGGAATTTGTCGGCATTATGGGACCATCCGGCAGCGGCAAGACCACGCTGCTCAATCTGATTGCTACCATTGATGAACCGACCAGCGGACAGATTCTGATCAATGGAGAGAATATCAACCGGATGAAGAAAAATGAACTGGCCCGCTTTCGGCGTCGGGAGCTGGGATTCATTTTCCAGGACTTCAACCTGCTGCATACGCTGACTGTACAGGAGAACATCGTGCTGCCGCTGACACTCGACGGCAGCAAAGTCAGTGAAATGAAGCAAAAAGCTGCTGCTATCGCCGACAAACTCGGCATTACTTCCATCATGAACAAGCGCACCTACGAGATCTCCGGCGGACAGGCCCAGCGGACAGCCATTGCCCGGGCGATGATCCATTCCCCCAAAATGCTGCTCGCCGATGAGCCGACCGGGAATCTGGATTCCAAATCAGCCCGCGATGTGATGGAGATGCTCGAAAATATCAACCGGGAACAGCAGACAACCATGATGCTGGTCACCCATGATCCGGTCGCTGCCAGCTACTGCAGCCGGGTTATCTTTATCCGTGATGGTCATCTGTACAGCGAGATTCATCGCGGAGACAACCGACAGGCCTTTTTCCAGAAAATTATTGATACCCTGTCGCTGTTGGGAGGGCATACGAATGACATTTCGTCAATTCGCCTATAATAATGTCGTCCGAAACAAGCGTCTGTATGCCGCCTATTTTCTGAGCAGCATGTTTACGGTCATGGTGTTTTTTACCTTTGCGATTTTCGCTTATCATCCACTGCTCGCTGACGGGCAGATCAACCATAATGTGCAGGGCGGAATGTCTACCGCCAAATGGATGATCTATGCATTTTCCTTTTTCTTTGTGCTGTATTCGATGAGTTCTTTTCTGAAGACACGCAAAAAGGAATTCGGCCTGCTGATGATGCAGGGCATGTCTCCCGGGCAGCTGCGCCAGATGGTATTTCTGGAAAATATCATTATCGGCTTTGCCGCGACACTGGGCGGGATTGTGCTTGGACTTGTATTTGCCAAGGCGATCCTGCTGGCCGGTGAACATATTCTGGTCATTGAGGGCGGATTGAACTTTTATTTCCCGGCGCGGGCGATAGGGATCACCTGCTTCTCCTTTTTCATCCTGTTTCTGCTGATTTCGCTATTCATCTCTTCCGTACTGCGAAGCGGCAAACTGATCGACTTAATCAAAGGCAGCCAGAAAGCCCGCAGCGAACCGAGAGCTTCCATGCTGCTGTCGCTGCTCGTGCTGGTGCTGATCGGCACCGGGTATACGCTATCCCTGCTGGCGCGTGGAGGAGATGCTTTTATCCTGCTGCTGCCTGTCAGCATCATTGTCACTATTGGGAGCTATCTGCTGTTCACCCAGCTCAGCGTCTATATCATCCGCCGGCTCAAAAGCAGGGAGTCCTTTTTCTGGAAACGGACCAATATGCTGCTGCTGTCCGATCTGTCCTACCGGATGAAGGATAATGCGCGTACTTTCTTTCTCGTCTGTATCGTCTCTACGGTATCCTTCTGCGCCATAGGCTCTCTGTATGGGCTGCAAAGTGTCGTGTCGAAGAATGTAGCGCTCAGCAATCCGTATGTGATCAGCTATCTGGCCAAAGGTAGTGGAGCGGATGCACAGCGTCATGCAGAGGTGATTGATCAGACGTTCCGCAAGCATGGCATTCAGGCGACCCGGATCGATGAGGTATTGACGGAATATAATATGAAGGATGATGCGTTCACCCAGATGATTGTCAGCGAGTCCATGTTCAACCGGTTGGCAGCCCGGGTTGACCAGCCGCCGATTCAGCTGGCGGCGGGAGAGACGGTTGCCGTCACGCCATTTCAATTGCAGCTGGATCGGCTGGATGTGCCTTCCACTACCGCCAGCGGTGTTCATGTACGACCGGACCGGCTGATCCAAACAGGTGTGCTGGCTGTCGAAGGCATACCGTTTGTCGTCCCGGATGAGATGTATGCGCGTCTCGGCAAGCCAGCTGCGCAGCGTTCTCTTCATGTGTGGACAGGCGACCAGGAGCAGCAGGGCGTCCTTGCGGCAGGCAAGGAAATATACACCGAGCTGGACCCATCTACCGAATCGCACCGGATTGCGGTTCCTGCCTATGATGTCAATCAGGAACTGGGCTCCTATGGAATGATTCTGTTTATCGGGCTGTTTATCGGCATTGTCTTTTTCGTCTCGGCCGGCAGCTTCCTGTATTTCCGGCTGTACAGCGATCTGGACGAAGACAAACAGAAATTCAGATCCATTGCCAAGCTGGGACTGACCATTCCCGAGCTGAATCGAGTGCTCAATCGACAGATTGTACTGCTGTTCTTTGCCCCGATCATCGTCGCCATGCTGCACGGCGCAGTAGCGCTGACGACGCTTGCGAATATGTTCCAGACTTCCCTGCTCAGGGAATCGTTGATCGTACTGGGTATCTTTTTCCTGATCCAGCTTGTCTACTTCCTGATCGTGCGTTTCTTCTATATCAAGCAGGTACGGGCAGCGATTCGCTGATCTGTACAACACAGTCCTGCTGGTTGATTCATCAGACGGCCGGATTCTATGCATCATACAGTTCTTTGCATAATAAAAAGCCCGCAGGATTCAATCCCATGATGGTATTGAATCCTGCGGGCTTTTCGAATAGTAAAAGTTATGCCGATTGCAGGAACAGCCGAAGCTGCTCGGGTCAGCATGGCTTGTATGCTGCCGTCCTATTTTATAAATGACAGCCGGGACGATCCAAACTCTTTATTCCGGCTGGAACTTCACATGAATCTGTACAATCTCGGAACGTGTACCGATCCGCAGCGGACTGCCCCAGAAGCCAAATCCGGAGGAGACGATTGAGTGCAGCTGGCCTTTTTGCAGATAACCCCAGTCATTTTCAAAAAGGCGCTTGGTAATCAGATGGAACGGTGCCATCTGACCGCGGTGAGTATGACCGGATACCATCAGGTCAACACCGAGCTTCTGCTCGGCATCCAGCTCATAAGGCTGGTGATCCATCACGATAATCGGCCGGGAATGATCGACCGACTCCAGCAGCTTGCTCAGCTCCGCACGCGGACGGTCGCTGTAATCCTGACGACCGACCAGTGTAATGCCGTTATCCAGCACGACCGATTCGTCGTACAGTACGTGCAGATTGCTTTTGTTCAGGGAATCAATCAGATCAATTCCCTGCTCAAACCGGTCATGGTTACCGAGTGAGGAATAGACTGGCGCTTTGAGCCCTTTGAGAATCTCGGGGATGTCTGTCTTGACGTAATACGGCAGGTTATCGTCGATCACATCACCGGGCATCAGAATCAGATCCGGCTGCAGGGCATTCACCCGTTCCACCAGGCGGCGGGCATGGGACTCATTGGACAATACGCCAAAGTGCATGTCCGAGGCCATAACGATGTTCATTTCCTTTTTGCCTTCGACAGGCTTGTTGATCGTAATATCGTAGCTGCGTACGACCGGGCTGTAGGCGTTGTACATGCCGAATGACACTACCACCGCAAAAGCCGCGACCGTGATCCAGCCGGCCCATACGATAACCGAATGCTGGGACAGCGACGAGAAGCGGGTCAGACCGACCACAATGTTCATCACCGGCATCCACAGCACCGAGAAATACAGCAGGGCAATCCAGCCTGCACCAATCATTTTAAAAATAACGAGTTCCCGCTGCCAGAATCCAAGGAACAGCGCATACGCCAGTATTAACAATACGACAATCCAAATATAACGCGGATAGGCATGATGCGGAGACAGCTCCGCCAGCCACACCCATCCGTTCCATCCGATATAGAACATAATCAGATGGTACAGTACCAAAATTGCAATTCCCATCCACACAGTGACAATCTCCTATCCGGTTATCTTATTCCTATGCCGCATATATCTTTGATTACGATAGAAAATTCTTAATTTTGAAGTATCGGCAGGTCATACAATAGTATATAAGATTGCACGCCCAGGAACAAATGAAAAGTACAAATTCAGCATAAAGAACTTTACTTATACATTGCATATATATTTCCTATTTATCGATTAGGTGGGACGTGTTTCTATTCTATTTTTTAAATACATTTAAAAGTCATTACATATCTTAAAAACATTTATTTTTTTCTCTTTTATACGTTAAAATATACTCATATACGCTATTATACATACTATAATCCGCAGATGATAAGGAGGCACTACCATTGACCAAGTTACTAGACCCCAAAAACGACTGCCGAAGATTCCGGTGGACTGATCAACTGGCTGTTATTTCTGAAATACACAGATTCAGCAAATTGGGAGGTATTGTCCATGAATGAGCCCAAACTCAAAAAGGCAATGAACACGCTGGAATTCCTGAGTCATGATGAAAAAGCACGTATGGAGTACGAGTCCCGTCAGAAAGCTTTACGTGATGAAGCTTCCTGGAGAGAACGTTTGCTTGAAATGGGTTTAGAACAAGGAATAGAACAAGGCAAGAAGCAAGGTGAAAAGCAAGCTATACAGAAAACTGCGCAGAATCTGCTGCAGCTGGGACTGGACATAGAGACAATTATGCAGGCTACCGGCCTCACCGAGCAGGAAATTCATGCCCTTCAGCAGCCTTGATGCATACGATCAAACAATAAACAGCCCGCCTTTTACGGTTAACTGTAAAAGGCGGGCTGTCTTCTGTATTTATCACCCGATCTGCCAGTGATCCCGAACAGCGGGACAGCACATACGGTGCTTATCCTGCGCTCTTGATCTCCAGCAGCTCGTAATGGAAGGTTCCCATCGGAGCTTCAAAGGTAATCTTGTCTCCTGCCTGATGACCCATCAGCGCTTTGCCGAGCGGGCTCTCGTAGGACAGTTTGTTATTGGCCAGATCCGCTTCTGCCGGACCTACCAGCTGATACTCGATAATTTCATCAAATTCGATATCCTTCAGTACGGCGATCGAGCCGAGACTGACTTTGGATACATCGAGATTGGATGCGCTGATTACACGCGAATTGCGCAGCATGCGCTCCAGGGTCAGGATGCGTGTCTCCATAAACGCCTGATCTTCCTTGGCGGAATGGTATTCACTATTTTCCTTCAGGTCGCCGTAGCTGATTGCTGTCTTCAGGCGGGCAGCCAGTTCCTGGCGCCGTGGGCCCTTCAATTCCTTGAGTTCTTCTTCCAGCTTGGCCAGACCGTCAGGGGTCAGGATTACTTCTTCATTCTCGTTTGCCATCTACTCTCAACTCCTTACATTCTATTATACCTTATCTGCGGCGATTTTCCTTGCATTGTTATAAATCGTCTGCCAGATGCACGTTCCTCTCTATCTTTTTACCTTCATTTGCCCAGTCATTAACGCAATTCTGCTGCTTTCTGCTAACTTTTGTTATTGATGAACCCGCACAGGTATTGTATTCTAATGGTTCGAGTGTGTATCACGGTGTGCAAGTAATTTCGACAGACATGATTCAATATCTGGGAGATCCCTTGGCAGCTGACGGCACTCGGTCAACTGCCTGTATGTATATTAAGTCATCAAGGAGGTTCATTGTGTCCGATATCACCAAAGAAAAGATTGTAGAAAGTGTGCCGCAGCGCGGATTCTTCGGCCATCCCCGCGGACTGTTCACACTATTCTTCACTGAATTCTGGGAACGTTTCTCGTATTATGGCATGAGAGCAATTCTGATCTATTACATGTACTATGAAGTCAGCCGCGGCGGACTCGGTATGGATCAGAATACGGCTACAGCTATCATGTCCATCTATGGCTCGCTGGTGTACATGTCCGGTATTATTGGCGGATGGCTCGCCGACCGGGTATTTGGCACGTCACGGGCTGTATTTTATGGCGGTATATTCATTATGCTCGGTCATATCGTCCTGGCGATTCCGGGCGGAGCCGGATTGCTGTTCGTCTCGATGGCACTGATCGTACTCGGTACGGGTCTGCTCAAGCCAAATGCGTCCACTCTCGTCGGTGAGCTGTACAGTGCCAATGATGCACGTCGCGACGGCGGCTTCAGCATTTACTACATGGGTGTGAACCTCGGGGCATTTATCGCACCGCTGACTGTAGGTACGATCGGTACGGAGTATAACTTCCATATGGGCTTCGGTCTGGCGGCTGTCGGCATGTTCTTCGGTCTGCTCGTATTCGTATTTACACGCAAAGGCAGCCTCGGTCTGGCCGGCACGAATGTAGCCAACCCGCTGACCGGCGGAGAGAAGAAAAAAGCACTGACACGCATCGGAATCGGTCTGGTTGTCATTGCCGTTGTGGGTATTGTGGCTGTCTTAATGGGCTGGCTGACACTGAAGTCCTTTGTACTTGTAGTCGCCTGTCTGGGTATACTGATCCCGATTTGCTACTTTACTGTCATGTATCGCAGTGAAAAGACGACAGATGTGGAGCGTTCCCGTCTGCTCGCCTATATCCCGCTGTTCATCGCTTCGGTTATGTTCTGGTCCATTCAGGAGCAGGGGTCGACCATTCTCGCCCGTTTCGCGGATCAGCGTACACAGCTGAACTTCATGGGGATCGATGTCTCGCCAGCCTGGTTCCAATCCCTGAATCCGCTGTTCATTATCATTCTGGCACCGGTATTCGCATGGCTCTGGACCAAAATGGGAGATCGCCAGCCGATCATCCCGCACAAGTTCTCGATCGGTATCCTGTTCGCCGGTCTGTCCTTCCTGGTTATTCTGCTGCCGGCATACTTTGGTGGCGATAACGCACTGGTGAGCCCGCTGTGGCTGGTACTCAGCTACTTCCTCGTCGTGATCGGGGAGCTGTGCCTGTCACCGGTTGGATTGTCTGCGACCACCAAGCTCGCACCGGCAGCATTCTCGGCGCAGACGATGAGCCTGTGGTTCCTGTCCAATGCGGCTGCCCAGGCGATCAATGCACTGCTGACCAACTTCTACAGCGAAGAGACCGAGATGGTCTACTTTGGTGTTATCGGTGGCGTGTCCATTGTCCTGAGTGTGATCCTGTTCCTCTTTGCACCGAAGATTCAGAGCTATATGAAAGGGATTCGTTAATCCCCTGCTCCGGAAAAAGTAATTATGTATGTCTACAGGTTCATGCGGCTTCATAAGCGTGCTTCTGATCCTGTACATTAATAAAAGGCTGCTTTCCCCTGTAATATTCAGGGAAAAGCAGCCTTTTTGTATGAATACGATGCTGCAGCGGAATTAACCGGTCACTGCTTCGCTTTTGGATGATTCGGCTTTGCGGGATTGGGAGTCTTTGCGGATCTGCTTGCTGCGCAGCTGGCCGCAGGCGGCATCGATATCGGTACCATGTTCCATACGGATCGTGCAGTTGATGCCATTTTTCTTGAGAATATCGTAAAAGGCCAGGATATCCTCCTGCTTGCTGCGCTGGTACTGGCTGTGCTCGTCAACCGGGTTGTACGGGATCAGATTGACACTGGTTACCTGCTTTTTGTCTGCCAATAGATCGGCCAGTTCCTGGGCCTGTTCCTTCTGATCATTGACGCCCTGCAGCAGGATGTATTCCATCATAATCCGGCGGTTGCTCTTCTTCAGATAGTAATCCACTGCATCCATCAGCTGCTCCAGCGGATAGGCGCGGTTGATTTTCATAATGCGTGTACGCAGTTCGTTATTCGGCGCATGCAGGGACAGTGCCAGATTCACGAGCAGATCGCTGTCTGCGAATTCACGGATCTTGTCCGGCAGACCACTGGTGGAGACAGTAATGCGCTTCGGTGCGATGACGAGACCTTTTTGGTCTTTGACGATATTGATAAAGTCGACCATGTTCTCAAAGTTATCGAACGGCTCGCCGATTCCCATCACGACGATATGAGTCACCAGCTGATCCTGGCCGGCAGCATCCAGATGGAACTGTACCTTCATGATCTGCTCGACAATCTCGCCGGCAGTCAGATCGCGGCTTTTCTTGATCAGGCCGCTGGCGCAGAAGCTGCAGCCGATATTGCAGCCGACCTGTGTGGTGACACAGACGGATTGGCCGTACTTTTGCTTCATCAGTACAGTCTCGATCAGGTTGCCGTCCTGCAGACGCAGTAGGAACTTCACAGTGCCATCTGCCGACTCCTGCTTGACGAACTCTTCCAGTGTCTGAATGGCAAAATGCTCTTCCAGCAGTGCACGGCACTCCGGACGTACATCGGTCATTTCCTCAAATGTCGTAACCCGCTGACGATACAGATAGTTCCATACCTGTACAGCTCGCGAGCGCTTGTGTCCGTGTTCTTCCAGCCATGTACCCAGCTGTTCTAATGTAAATCCATATATGGATGGTTTATTCATTGGTTACCCTCTTTTCCTATACCCTGTTCTGTCATCCTGTGCCTATGGAGAACCGATGGTATATACCTGTATATCCGGTCAAATTGTCTATCCGACTGCGTTATATGCCAGTGTGATTCTATCTTCAGCTCGTCTTCTGTTGAAGCTGAAGATAGAATCACACATCCTGTACACCATAAAATGCAGTACAGGCCCAGCCAACCGTCAGCCAGACCCATACTGCTCATGCCTCCTATTGTCCCAAAATTCACACGTGAAAACAATAGAAAATACACAGTTATTACAGCAAATTTGATAAATCCGCTTTTCCTTTTACCAAAATTCACTCTTTCGCTTTACCAGAGAAAAGTGTATAGTAGGATACTGTCATGATATTTATATGACCGCAAACGTCAGCGATAGCTGCGGATCAGCCTCGATGCATGAAGCAGATCCCCGTTGAGACTGACGCTAAATCATCAAATCCTAATGATGCAGCCTGCTGTATGTCCGGCTAACGGCCATCCGGCAAGCTCTCGATACGTTCTGGTCATGGAAGGAGTCTTCAATGTGAGCAACAATAAAGTAGGCTTTTGGATTCTGACCGCCCTCGTCGTGGGCAATATGGTCGGGTCCGGAATATTTATGCTTCCCCGCTCGCTGGCGGAAGTATCCAGCCCGGCAGGTTCGGTGCTTGCGTGGAGCATTACCGGATTCGGAGTGCTGATGCTGGCACTCGTATTCGGTAATCTGGCACTGCGCAAGCCAGAACTGAACGGCGGTCCGCAAATCTATGCCAAAGAGCTGTTCCCCAATAATCCGGTACTGTCCGTACTGTCCGGATTCATGTCCTCCTGGGGCTACTGGGTCGGAAATGTGGCCGGATTCGTCGCGGTCATCACGACATTCTCCAGCTATCTGTCCACCTTTATCCCGGCGATGAAGAGTGACGCGGTCTGGTTCAGCATCGGTGCGCTCGATATCAAGACAGGCAACGCGCTGAACTTTATCGTCTGCTCGCTGCTGCTGTGGGCGACCCATGCGCTGGCGCTGCGCGGTATCGAAGGTGCCGGCAAAATGAACCTGATTGCTACGGCGACCAAGGTGATCGGCTTTACGCTGTTTATTATTATCGCCCTGTTCGCTTTTCAGGAAGCGAATATCGGACCTTTTGCTGCACCACATGTAAATGAAGAAGGTCAGACGATGGGCCTGCTGTCACAGGTGAACAGCGCGGCTGTCGTGACGCTATGGGCATTTATCGGGGTCGAGTCGGCAATGGTCTTCGCTGCCCGTGCCCGCCGCAAGCAGGATGTGAAGCGAGCGACGATCGTCGGTCTGCTGATGGCGCTGGTGCTGTACGTCGGTATCAGTATCCTGACGATGGGATTGCTGCCGGGTGAGCAGCTGATCCACTCGCAGAATCCGCTCGTCGATGCAATGACTGCCGTACTCGGTCCGGTCGGCGGCTATCTGCTCGCTGCACTGGGACTGATCAGCCTGATCGGTTCCACCATCGGCTGGGTGCTGCTGAGCGCCGAGGTGCCGTATGAAGCGGCCAAGCAGGGCGTGTTCCTGCGTCCTTTCCGCCAGGAGAACAGCAAAGGCATGCCTAAGCTGTCTCTCTGGGTATCCAATGCCCTCGGACAGCTGCTGATTTTCTCCACCATCTCCGGCTCGATCTCGCAGGCGTTTGACTTTATTATCGCGATTGCGACGCTGGCGTACCTGGTGCCTTATCTGATCTCTGCGCTGTATCAGCTGCGTCTGGTCATTACCGGCGATGGCTATCGTCCGGGTGAGCGCCGTCACTGGGATGGATTGATCGCTGTACTGGCGACCATTTACTCGGTGTGGGTGATCTATGCGGGTACCGCGGACTGGAGAACGTTCTGGTTCGGCGTGCTGATGATTGCGAGCGGGATTATTTTCTATCCGCTGCTGCTGCGTCAGCTGCGCAGCAAAGCGTAGGCCGTAGATGCCACTATATATGATAGCGATCTATGGATAGACCACTTACGACTCTATACGAAAAGATAGCCACAGCCGCTCTGCATCTATTTCGATCATGGATAGGACTATGGCTTGGGTTGTCATCTCAAATATTGGAATAATGACAGACCTTCTGTCCAGCAGCGAATTATCGCTCGTTGGGCAGAAGGTTTTTTTGATATGTGCTCGTCTTGAAACTGTCTCCGGATACGTTTAATCTCTAACAAAACAAGGCTGTATCAAAAGGAGGCCGTCGCTCTGAATCAGGATCAATCCAATCTCCAATGGCCCATAAAGTCGGAAGTCAAAGATTGTTCGCTCCAGCAGATTAATTTCACCCGAACCCATCTGAACCATCCCATTTTCACGAATGTTGTATTCGAGAATTGTCTGTTCGATCGTACGATCTTGGACGATGCCCGTTTTTACGGATGTGATTTTATGAATTGTACCTTTAGAAAAGTAAAGTTTGAAGCCTCGACGATAGGCGCTCATGGCGGTGCCTACCGAAACTGTATATTCGAGCAATGCAGATTCGGGCGGGCTTCTTTTTACAATCCCGAGTTCATTGACTGCCTGTTTGAGCAGTGCTGCTGGAATGGAGCCGATCTGAACGCCAGCTTTTTCGAGAACTGCCGGTTTACGGGGAAGCTGGATGATGTGAGATTTCGCGGACGGTACGAGAGCGATCTATACCCGAATGCCAGACCGAATCCGATGAGAAATGTCGATTTCTCCGAAGCACAGCTGGGCAAATACGTCGATTTTACCGATTGTGATCTATCCTCGGCGATTCCACCAACAGGACGAACATTTGCAGAAATCCGGCAGGCTGCGATAAAAGGAGAAGAATAATTATTTATGTATACCAACGAACTGAATTATCTGCTGAAAAAAGCCTACACAGCATGCAGTGATCCTATCGCCGTACCTGAGTCCGGAGAAAAATTGGCTGCCTTCCAGCAGCGCCACAAAATGATTTTTCCTGAAGAGCATCGCCAACTGCCTGTACAGCGTGTGTTGGGGATAGTCGGACTTTGAGCGAACATACAATCATAGCTATTCCCTGTCTATCCGATGTAGGAATACATACTCAAAAAGCCAGTCTCTTTATACAGGAAAGAGAGCTGGCTTTTTGGTGTTTTGATCCGTAGCGCGTGGTTATTGGTTCTTCACTGCACCCGTCTGTGCAGCATAATTGCGATGGATCATGCCTGTG
The DNA here is from genome assembly GCF_000971965.1 of Paenibacillus wulumuqiensis. Taxonomy (GTDB): domain Bacteria; phylum Bacillota; class Bacilli; order Paenibacillales; family Paenibacillaceae; genus Saccharibacillus; species Saccharibacillus wulumuqiensis. Next base: position 226,739 of record NZ_KQ040792.1, on the reverse strand, counting down.
GCCGGATGTAGTCTCTGCTTGCTGTAATAAGGCTGCAGCTCCGGATCGCACATTAAATCGATCATATAAATACCTTCCAGTTCGACCATCATCCGGCGGATCAGCTCGCTGCCGATCCCCTGGTTCCGGTATTCAGGCAGTACCTCCAGCAGCGGGATATACGCAGATAATACGCCGTCACTGATCGCAGTAATAAAGCCCGCTACCCGTTCCGCCGGTACATCTAGCGCCAGTACTATCCGGTAGCTGCTTTCCAGCAGCCTCAGATGTGTGTCCTCGTCCGGATGGTTCGGCCAATCGACGAAAAACCCTTTTAGCATATAGGCCTGAATCTCTTTGCTATCTGTTATATACTTCAACATTATCTCTCCTTATCATGTACTGTGCACAAGAAGAGTCCAACTCAATAGTAAAGCAGCATCCATTTCACCTCATATGTACTATAGATAGTAGTGGAACTACCCTACTACAATTATTCTCGACAAAAGATCAAATTCCTTTTTTTGGAATAATTTCTTTGACTATGAAATGTTTTATGATCCGGGCGGTGAGTGAAGTACAGCGACCGGCCGTGCCCAACCTGCAGAAGCCTTCTCGATTTTCACCGGGAAGGAAATCACCTGAAATCCATGCGCAGGCAGCAGCTCCAGATTGGCCAGCTTCTCGATCTGGCAGTACGGAATCGTGCTGCCTGCATAGTGTCCTTCCCAGATCATCGAAGGGTCCTGCTCCTCCGCATAACGAAGGGCTGTATGGCTGAATGGGGCATCCCAGCTCCATGCATCCGTGCCGACGAGCCGTACGCCACGCTCGGTCAGATACAGCGTAGCTTCACGCCCCATACCGCAGCCTTTCGCCAGAAAATCGGCTTCACCGTATCGCTCACCGGCAGAGGTGTTCACCAGCACAATATCACCTGGCTGCAGCCGATGACCGATCCGGTTCAGCTCCTCTTCAACCTCCTGTGCAGTGACGATATGACCGTCCGGCAGATGGCGAAAATCCAGCTTCACCCCCGGTCCGTAAAACCAGTCCAGTGGAATCTCATCAATCGTCGGCATCGGCTGACCGTCATCCGTGGTGGAACGGTAATGATACGGGGCATCCACATGCGTACCGACATGGGTCGTCACCCGCAGCTGCTCGATCGCCCAGCCTTCCTGCCCCGGCAGATCCTCTACATTCAGCCCGGGAAAGCTAGCCACCAGCTGCTGTGCTCCCTGCTGATGGTTGATGTAATCGATCTCCGGCAGGCCACCCGGCGGATCGGATGCAATACCTGTTTTGAGCGTGACGGACAGATCGATCAGTTGACGCTGGTTCATGATTCATTCCTCCACTTTCGTTATCTCGATTCATATATAAACTGATTGTAGCGTCTTTGGAGAGTAGGAACAACTTTGGCGGTCGATCGATAAGCTATGAGAACCGGAGGGGATTTGCTTTCAAAAGCGAGCATAATTTGTTTTGACGGAGTTCATTTATCCGAGCAAGATTGGTGGAAACCTGTATGTAAGACAGTCTTCAAAAGACGGCCCTTTGAGCTGATCCGCATTTATGAGATGCGCGTTTATCGTCAGCCTCTTTTATTCCTATCCATTTTAAAAAGAAACTACTTCCTCAATCAACCTGTCTGCACATAATAAAACCTGCCACTACAAAGCGGCAGGCCAGAGCTTCCATATTCATTTACATCTTTCCAGTACAACCTTCCAGCCTCAAATTCCTTCATCACCAAGGCAGCAGCCAGGCAATACATCCGGCTGCAAGCAGCAGCGACGCGGCATAGATCCAGTCTTTTCCCGTCATCACCGGTGTCAGATAATACGTCCGGTCCCGCGTTCCCGTGAATCCTCTCGCCTCCATCGCCACCGCGATACGTTCGGACTTGCGGATACCCTGCGTGAACAGCGGCAGGGCGTAGCGGGCAAAGGCTTTCCAGCTGTTTTTCTGTTTGTAGCCGCGAATCTTGTGGGCGGACTTCATCTGCTGCAGCTCGCTCTGAAACAGCGGGATAAAGCGGAATCCGGCCAGCATGCCGTACGCCCACTTGGGCGACAAGCGCAGCTGGTGGATCAGGCTCATCATAAGCGCCGTCAGATCGGTCGTCGAAGTGAACAGCAGCCCGTACGTGACAAAGCCCAGCATCCGCAGCCCGATCGTCAGTCCGTTGTTCATGCTCTCCTCGGTAATACGGAACCAGGCCCACTGCCAGAGAACATGTTCGCCTTTGCCGAATGCCGCCAGCATCCAGAAGATCAGCACGAAGAAGAGCGTGTACGGCAGCAGACGGCGGAGCAGATAGGATAACCGCCAGCCGCCCAGCGTAATGCCGATCACAACAGCGAGCAGCCAGAGGCACAGCGTGATTACCGGATCGGAGATGCCCATCAGCAGGAACATGACGAGCAGATGAGCGATCAGCTTGCACGATGGATTGAGCGTGGACAGCCAGGAGCCGTTACTTTTCATATGATACCGCGCTCCTCTCGTTGATGGTTCAGCCGGTAATGCAGCGGCGCGATAATGGCGCTGTCCTGCAGCAGCTTCTGATCGGTGAAGAGGCGATACGGTGTGCCATCGTAAGCAACCTCGCCCTGTCGGAACAGGATCAACCGGTCGGCATGCTCATCGACCAGATCCATATCATGCGTTACCATGATAATCGTCGTGCCCTGCTGCTGACGCTGCTTGAGCCGGCGGATCAGCTCTGCCGCTGTCCGGGCATCCTGGCCAAATGTCGGCTCATCGAGCAGCAATAGCTCCTGGTCGAACAGCAGCATCGTGGCGACGCTGAGCCGACGCTTTTGCCCGAGACTGAGAGTAAAGGGATGCTGATCCTGGTAATCCTCCAGTCCGAACTCCTGCAGCAGCTGTACCGTCTTCTCCCGCAGCAGCTCTTCCGGCCATCCCCGCTGTCTGCCGCCAAAGGCAATCTCGTCATACACCGTATCGGTCACAAACTGCAGCTCCGGATTCTGAAAAACAAAACCGGCCTGCGCATACAGGTCACGATCCGGCCATTTGCGCAGCTCCTTGCCCTGCAGCATAATCCGTCCGGACAGCAGCGGCTCCAATCGCAGCAAGCTTTTGAGAAATGTGCTTTTGCCGCTGCCATTCTGCCCGGTGATGGCGATCCACTCCCCGGCAGGCAGCGACAGATTGATCTGCTGCATGACCGGACGCTTGCGGTAACCGATGCTGAGCTGGTCGGTCTGTATGATCACAGCGGCGTTCGCAGCGGATACATTGGCGGATAAGGTATGGATTGACGATGCTGCTGAGGACGAAAGTGAAGCCTGACGGTCCCGCTCCATCCGCTCACCTAGCTCACGGCGCAGCACGTCTGCCAGCGGATGCGATGGATCATTCACCACCTCCTGCCAGCTGTACGGAAACAGCCGTGGCAGCCAGATACCTGCCTCTTCCATCTGCTGCCGGTAATGGGTCACGATATGTGCCGGCTCCCCATCTGCGATAATCTGCCCATGGCGATCCAACAGAATAACCCGGTCCATCCACTCGATACACCCGTCCAGTACATGCTCGACGAATACCATCGTCTGACCCGTTTTCCCCGCAACCTCGCGGAGCAGCCGAAATACATCCCGGCGGCTGACCGGGTCCAGCTGGGCAGTTGGTTCGTCGAAGAACAATACGTCCGGCTCCAGCGCCAGCAGACAGGCGAGTGCGAGCCGCTGCTTCATGCCGCCGGACAACGTGTCGATCGGCGTATGTGGCTCCAGCTGCAGGCCGACCATCTGCATCACCTGCCGGATGATGCCATCCATCTCGCCGCGCGGCACACGCCGATTCTCCAGGCTAAAGGCGATCTCTTCGTCCACATGCAGCATGCAGAACTGGGTGTCCGGGTCCTGGAACATCACGCCGCAGGCTTCCTGCCGGTAAATCTCTCCTTCTACTTCGGCTTCGACATGATCGGGGATAATGCCGGACAGTGCCGACAGCAGCGTTGATTTGCCGCTGCCGCTCGGTCCGAGGATCAGTACCTTTTCCCCGCGGGTGATGGACAGGGTGATCCGATCCAGCACCTGCACCGTCTCTTCCTGATGATCAAAGCCGACCGACAGTTCCTTACATCCGAGTTGCCACTGCATGCGGTTTCCCCTGTTTGCGGCGTGACTTCATAATTTCATACGGATTCAGCACACCGGTACGGGCCAGTGCTTCGACGATCACTTTGGCCAGCAGTCCGCCCAATACGATACCGCTGATCACATGAATACCCAGCGTCAGGAAGAACATCTGGGTCGTATAATAGCCGAGTCCGTTCGCTACCAGATTGTAGGCTATGCTGCCCACCGCAGCCAGTGCACCGGAGAGCATCAATGTGAATACGTTGTACCGCTTGTAACCAAAGATGGCAAAAGCAATCTCCGCGCCCAATCCCTGAAATACCCCGATCAGCAGCGCAGACAGTCCAAAATGGCTACCGGTCAGCATCTCTACTGCCGCCGCCGCGACTTCGGCGATCAGCGCGGCGCCCGGCTTGCGAATAATATAGGCGACGATTGGACTGGCAATAATCCAGATGCCAAACATAAATCCCGCTCCGACCGGTCCGACCAGCGCCGAGATCGGAATCCACAGCGTTGACCAGCCCAGATAGAGCACCCCGCAGGCTACCGCGAGAATAACGGTCAGTACGACCTCTTTCATTTTCCAGTTCATACGGAGGTCACCTCCAGCTGCACCGGCCAATCTTCCAGCGTATAGGCCATCTCCCAGAACATATATTCAAACTGGCAGCTGAGAATAAAATGCTGCTTCATCCGTTCACGATGCGCCGGCGTGGATGCCGCAGCGATCTCATCAAGACGCGTACAGAACCGGCTCGTAATCGTATCGGTACGATTGCCGTAGAAATCGATCCAGTCATAGAACGGATGGGACACATCCGGCTTCACGTCTTCCAGCAGCCGCTTGCCGATCTCCCAGTATGTCCATGGACATGGCAGCAGTACGGCGAGAATATCGCCCAGATCGCCTTCCTGTGCAGCGGTCAACATATGACGGATATAGTTATGGGCGGACGGCGCTACCGGATAACCCTGCAGCTGCTCATACGGTACACCGGCGACATGGCAGAAGTTGTTGTGCGGATGGACTTCACTGTTCAGTACAAAGGAGATCTGCTGATTGAACATGTCCATATCTTCGCGGCTAGTACATTTGGAGATCGCGGTACCATAGATCCGCATAAACGAGTTCAGGTATTCAAAATCCTGCTTTACATAATGGACCAGCTGTTCCGGCTTGAGGTCTCCCCTCGCAATACCCTGCACGAACGGATGGTGATAAATCGCCTCAAATACCGGATCGGCCGCCTGTCTGATTTCTGCTGAAAAACTCATACTGTCATCTCTCCCTTTGCTGAATTGTTCGGAAAGAACCTCCCCTGGGAAAATGGATGCTCACCGGCGGCCCGCTTCAGAAGCAGCGCCGGATTACGTTCGCTGATGCTGCATATCCACGCAAAAAAGCCGCTCCATATGGAGCGGCAGAATAATGGCATAGTTAGCCCTGCTCGGTCTCCACTTTCCTACGCTAGTACGAACTAGATCAGGTTCCAAGGGTCCGAGGCAATCTCGTCTCAGCCAGTGAATGGCTCCCCTAGTGGTCTTTCACAATATAAGATTGCTGTCGCAGCATTCCTGTACAGGCTGTACAAAATACATGTGACAGAAGTCTCTTTGATTGCCTCTTACTCTACACAGCATCCGGCCGGCTGTCAAGATCATCGATGGCGATCACAGACCGGATGCCTGCGGCGGTATGCCACCTTGCTCTGCACTTTGCCAGCCAGCCAGTTTCATGCATGACTTTATGAAAGAACTATGGAAATTGGTGCAACAACGAGTAAACGCCGGTTTGATCGGGTATGTGTATTACATTGGAATGCAGGAAATAACAGGAAATCCATGACTCGTCGCCCAATCTGTGCCCGTATCGGCAAGGGGCATGACGAGAATATGTGCAAACGATATCCCAACGACCGTATATTCAGACATCAGCTTTATCCTGGGAGGGAACATAAATGCCACGAAATATACCGCACGACCAGCTAAATGTAGTCATTACCGGAGCTTCCAGCGGCACAGGACTTGGACTTGCACAGCGGCTCGCCGCCGAAGGCGCAAGCGTCGTTATCGCCGCCCGCCGTACTCATTTGCTCAAGCAAATGGAGCAGCAGTACGCGCCCAAAATGATCGCTGTCACCGCCGATGTGAGCCGTGAAGAAGGCATTGCCGCCGTGTATGAAGCAGCGATGTCCCGGCTTGGCCGGATCGATGTATGGGTGAACAACGCAGGCGCGATTGCGATCGGCCCTTTTACCGAATCGCCGTTATCGTCACTCGTACAGATGACCCGGATCAATCTGCTTGGCAATATGTATGGCAGCCATTATGCGCTGCGTCAGTTCAAGCAGCAGGGCTACGGGACGCTGATCAATGTCTCTTCCTTTGCCGGCAAGGTCGCCTTTCCGTATCTGGCTGCCTACAGTGGCAGCAAAGCGGCAGTCTCCGGCCTCAGCTATGCGCTGAATCAGGAGATGCAGCTCGAAGGACACCAGGATATTCATGTCTGCGCCGTCCATCCATGGGTGATGAATACGCCGTGGACCGGTCATGCTGCCAACTACAGTGGTCACGAGATCAATATGAAGCCGCTCGATGATCCGGATGATATTATCGATGCCATGTACCGGCTGATCGACCATCCGCAGGAAAGCGTAGAGGTTGGTTTCAAAGTCAAAGGTACTGCCCTGTCCAGCAATCTGCTGCCGCGAATGACCGAGAAGATCAGCGGCCAGTTTGTCCAGAATATGATCTACGAAGCACCACCCGCCGAGTTCACCGCAGGCAGTCTGTATGATCCGGTATTTGAAGGCACCGGGGTTCACGGAGACGGGCATGGTCATCCACGGCCCGATGATGGGAAATAATCCACTGTCTTCTAAACATGGACAGCATGAGGATTCCACTTGTCGATATGCAGCCGATCCGATTGGCCCCGGGAACACACGGGTATTGATGTACAAATCCATTTATCCAGAACAGGAGGAATGAATATGGTTCAGAAAATTCCGCATGACCAATTAACTGTCGTCATCACCGGTGCATCCAGTGGCATCGGCAAAGGGGTAGCCCAGCAGCTCGCTGCTGAAGGCGCCAATGTGGTGCTCGCTGCCCGCCGTACCGAATTGATTGAGCAGATGGCTGCCGAGATCGGTCCCAATGCGCTAGCCGTAACGACCGATGTCGGCCGGGAAGAAGATATTGCCCGCCTGTTTGACGCGGCCATGTCGTCCTTTGGCAAAATCGATGTATGGATCAACAATGCCGGTGTCGGCGCGATCGGTCCGTATACCGAGATTCCGACAGCCGACCTGACCCGTCTGGTCGAGACCAATGTGCTGGGTACGATGTATGGTAGTCATTATGCGCTGCGCCAGTTCAAGCAGCAGGGACATGGCACACTGATCAACCTCGGTTCGATCGTCAGCAAGGTTCCTTTCCCGTATTACACCGCTTATGGAGCGACCAAGTTTGCTATAGCCGGATTGAGCGCTGCACTGTATCAGGAGATGCAGCTGGAGGATCAGCAGGATATTCACGTCTGTACCGTGCATCCGTGGGCGACCGATACGCCATGGTTTGAGCATACCGGCAACTATACCGGTCACCGGGCCGAGATGAAGCCGATGGACGATCCGCAAAATGTGATCGATGCCATCATTGATCTGATCGACAATCCGCAGGAAAATGTGGAGGTCGGCGCCAAGAGTAAGGGAACGACCATTTCCAGCAATCTGATGCCTGGTCTGACCGAGAGCCTCAATGCCAAATATCTGCAAAAAGTCATCCAGAGTGCACCACCCGCCGGTTCCACTTCCGGCAGTCTGCATCAGCCGATGCTGAGCGGGCAGGGCGTGGACGGCGGCATCCGTGAACGCATGAAGCACGAACCGAACCAGCTACCCGACTAGAGTTATGGATGATGACAGATGATCAGTTCGTTTCCTATACAGCTGAGTCAAAATAGTATAAAAGAAGCGCGGTTTCTGTATTGGCTGCCGCTTCTGTCATACAGGGCGATCCCCTAACTGTCCATCGCTTTGCAGCTGTCCTTTTCCACTACGGGAAAGGGCAGCTGTTTTGCGGTCTGCGGTCTGCGGTCTGCGGTTTGTCGCAGTATTGCACCGATAGAATTGCATTACAACATCGTCATCTTCTGATAAATCCATCGCTAAGTGCATGACAAAGTTTACTTATACCTATAGAATAATATGGTGGAAATAACATTAAACAGTAGATACATAATAGTGATCGATCGATATTTTCCTCTTCCGCATTCATTCGGGCAAAATCATCTGACAGCAGCAGCCTGGTATCGGCGGCTGTTTGCTATATCGGGCAGCGAGCCAAATAGTGATCCAAATCCGTTTTATTTTACGAATCACCTTTCGTAGCCTGCTTCCGTGGTTTATTAATATAGTGAACAGTTGTTCCGTTTATTCGTGTTTTAGTTCAATTTTGAATTATTTCCCTCTGCTGGATCTGCGAATAACCGGGGAATTCACTATATCTCACGAAATGGGCTGGTGCTATGTCTGGTAAAATTGTGCTCGCTGGCGGCACAGGATTTATTGGCCAGTATTTTGAAGCCGAATTTCGGAAAATGGGTTATGACGTCATTATTATTTCCAGACAGCCGGGTCATGTATCCTGGGATCAACAGTCTGAAATTGTAGATGCGCTGGAAAATGCAGCAATGGTCATCAATCTGGCCGGCAAATCGGTAAACTGCCGCTACACCGAGCGTAACAAGCGGGAGATCCTGAATTCCAGGCTGGAGACGACGCGGATTCTTGGGAACGCTATCCTTTCCTGCCAATCGCCGCCGACCATCTGGTTTAACTCCAGCACGGCTACGATCTACAGGCATTCTGAGGATCGTCCGATGACCGAGTCGACAGGCGAGATTGGTACCGGTTTCTCGGTCGAAGTCGCCAAAGCGTGGGAGCAGGCTTTTTTTGAATTTGAGCTGCCACAGACCCGGCAGATTGCCCTGCGGATCTCGATTGTGCTCGGTCGGGGCGGAGGAGTCATGGTTCCGTATCAGAATCTGGTTCGTTATGGTCTTGGCGGCAGGCAAGGCTCCGGACATCAGCGGTTCAGCTGGATTCATGTGGATGATCTGTTTCATATCGTGCTGTTTCTGCAGGAACGTGCCCATCTGAATGGCGTATTCAACTGCTCTGCACCGTCGCCTGTCACCAATGCTGAATTGATGGCTACCCTGCGGCAGGTAATGAGACGCAGAATCGGTCTGCCGTCACCACGCTGGATGCTGGAGCTGGGCGCACGGATAATCCGCACAGAGACCGAACTCATACTCAAAAGCCGCTGGGTCGTACCCAACCGGCTCGTCAAAGAAGGCTATATGTTCCGTTATGGCAGGCTGGAGAAAACGCTGCGTGATGTTCTTCAATGAGATAAATAAGCGCCAAATCTCCTCGTTAGCCGCAGTTATGTTTGTTGACTCACCTATACGACTATGCTATATTCCACATTAACTTTATGGCCCTGAACTTGTCGGATCCATTCTACTGGCCGTTTGGCAAGCAGGATCAAATTTAACTACTAACGGGAGATCTACAATGAACCAATCTTACTTGGATGCCAACAATATGGGGAAAACGACACGTTTCCTGAACGGTCTGAGCGACCCGATGAGACTGCAGATTCTGTCTATTCTCGGTAAGAAAGGCAGAATGAATGTCGGTGAGATTTCCTCCAATTTCAAAATCAGCCGGCCAGCCATTTCGCATCATCTCCGCATTCTGAAAGATGCCGGAATCGTACAATTCGAGAAGATTGGTCAAGAAGTGTACTATTGGATGGATCAGGATTATATCGTGTATCATCTACGCAATCTGGCTAATGAAATGAGCTCTTTTTCCAAGTGACCCGGGAATCGGTGATCATTTCCGAATCTCTGCTGACAATAATCGTTAATCTGCAAAAGAACCTGCATCAAGACGCGGGTTTTTTTGTATGTGTAATTCCCTCTCCTCTATGGCCCGGTCAATCAATTGCTTGATTCTGGTTAATAACATATTAAACAACCAAGGTAGGTGAATGATCGTGCTACATACTAACCAGGAAACATCGCAGGAAACATCGGAAAAACCCACTATTATTATTGGATCAGGATTGGCCGGTTTGAGCTGTGCATTTGAGCTGGCGGATAAAGGCAAAAAGGTAATCGTACTGGAGGCCGCTCCTTATATTGGCGGACGTACAGCCAACTGGAATGAACATGGAATGGGTGTTGAATCCGGCTTTCACAAATTCATTGGCTACTATGTCGCGCTGCCGGAGCTGCTGAAGCGTGCGGGAATCGTGCTGGATGAGATTGTGCACTGGGAGACAACGACCAATATCCGTCACCCTGAGGCGGAAGGAACATTTGGACTCGATCTGCTCAAGGCTCCGCTCAAAACGCTGGCCGGCGCCCTGGGCAATAATGATCTGCTTTCTCCACTGGACAAAGCTTCGCTCGGTCCCTTCTTTGCCGCAGGTTTCAAGGACTATCTGGCTCACCCGGAAGAGCTCGACCAGATGCCGATCAAGGAATATGCCAAAAAGCACGGCGTAACCGACAAAGCGTTGGAGCGTCTGATTGAGCCGCTGTCCTCCGGCATATTCTTCCTGCCGGTGGAAGAATACTCCTCCTATGCGTTCTTCGGGCTGTTCGCGCCGGCGATTCCAAGACCGCATCTGATCCGGATCGGTGCCTTCAAGGGCGGTATGACCCAGGTGATGACCGAGCCGCTCAGCAGAGCGATTGAAGAGCGCGGCGGACAGGTCATGACCGGCAAGCCTGTCGCTCATCTGCTCGTGGAAGAAGGCTCTGTTACCGGTGTCCAGCTGGAAGACGGCACACAGATGCATGCCGAGCAGGTCGTTGTCGCTGCCAATGTGCGCCGCTCCCAGATGTTGGTCGGCGAGCATTTTGCAGACCAGGAATGGTGCAAGAATTTTCTCGCGCTGGAGATTATGCCTTATGTCACTGCCCAGTTCGAGGCGACCGAGAAGCTCGCCGGAGCCGATCATACGACATTCGGGCCAGGCACGCAGCTCGGTTCGTTCAGTGAGCAGTCGCGTACGACGTTCCAGCGGCCAACAGGCCGCGCCTCCATCATCCTCGTAGACCCGGACAAGCTGATCGATCTGCCGGATGAGGAAGTGTGGGAGCTGACCCGCAACTCCCTGCATGCGGTCGATCTGGATAACGTCGATACGATGACCCAGTACCGTATCATCCGGGGCAAGGAGAATTTCTACCGGTTATCCGCTGGCAATGAGCAGCATCGTCCGCAGCAGGTCACCCCTGTACCCGGACTGTTCCTCGCAGGCGATTATACCAAGCAGCCGCTGCTGGCTACCATGGAAGGAGCCGTTATCTCCGGTCAGCGGGCTGCGCGCGGTGTGCTGCAGGGGCATATCTAAGCAGCTTCGAATGAATGGATCGAATAAAAATAAAATAAGCCCCGCAGATCTTCCTCCTAAGAGGAGGCTGCGGGGCTGTTTGTGCGGCATGCCGGGAATAATTTATGTTCTTCTTCCAGCCGGACAGCAGCGGTGAAGCACTTCCTGCTGATTTGCGGATAGGCTGTCTGGCACTGCAATTGTCACAACGATTATTCTGCCGAAGAAGTCTGCAACGCCTCTGCGGTATTCAGCCGATGGACACGTACCCGGTTGATCCGCTGTCTGCCGACTTCCTCCACCTTGTAGCGGAACTGCTCGTATTCGAATTCCGGCTTCTCGCTGCGCGTCGGTATCCGTCCGAGTGTACCGATCACGAATCCGCTCAGTGTATCGTAATCCTCCAGCGGCAATTCGGCAGGAACAACCCGGCGCACTTCATCCAGCCGCGCCGATCCGGGGAAAATATAGGTGCTCTCATCGATCTGCTCATAATCGGTCTCATCCAGATCATATTCGTCATAGATGTTACCAATAACCTCCTCAATCAGATCCTCGATCGTCACGATACCGGCTGTACCGCCGTACTCATCCACCACGATCGCCATATGCACCCGGTTCTGCTGCAGCTCCTCCAGCAGAGTATCCCCTCGCTGATGCTCGGATACAAAATAGGCCGGCCGCATAAATGCCCGTATATCCCACGGCTCCGATCCGTCACGAATCAGGTGACCGATCATATCCTTGACGTGCAGCATGCCGATTACATTATCGATATGGCCTTCATACACCGGGTAACGGGTATACTTTTCCACAGTAGCCAGAGCAATGGCATCCTCCCGGCTGATATTGACAGGTATCGCCGCCAGATCGGTCCGTGGGGTCATGACGTCAGCTGCATCCTTGTTATCCAGTTCAAATACATTATTGATAATAATGCGCTCATTCGGCTGAATCGTGCCGCGTTCCAGTCCGGTGTCAATCATCATCCGGATCTCTTCCTCGGATGCTTCTTCATCCTCTGCATTCGGATCGACGCCGAACAGACGCACCGTCACATTGGTCGAGAATGTCAGCAGTTTGACAAACGGCGCCACCACTTTGGACAGAATATGCAGTGGACTGGCCGCCAGCATGGCGATCGACTCCGCCTTTTTCATCGCCAGCCGCTTGGGTACCAGTTCACCGAATACCAGGGTAAAGTAGGACAGCACCAGCGTAATCACAATGACCGAGCCGGTAGACAGTATATTGCGCGGAACCGGAACGCCCTGGGCGACCAGATAATCCACCAGTACCGTCGCAAATGTATCCGCAGCAAAAGCACTCGCCAAAAATCCGGCCAGCGTAATCCCGATCTGGATTGTCGCCAGAAATCCGCTCGGCTCCGAAGTTAACCTATGAATAATGGCTGCCTTTTTGTTGCCATTCTCCGCCATGATCCGGATCCGGTTATCATTGACCGTAATCAGCGCAATCTCGGATGCCGCAAAAAAAGCATTGATCAGAATCAGTACAATTAGCACCATAATCTCAAAGCCCAAAAAATGTGCACCTCCTGTGAAATGAGAAAGGCCAGCCATTGTATCCGGTCATGCCGTATCCGAGTGCGGACCTTTACTGGTATAGTAACCGATTTCAGCAATCCAGAAGCTCTGAATCTTTCACAGTAGTGACAACTTGGCGAAAAGTAGTACATACAGGAATCATGAACAGCATACAAAAGACAGGCTTTCCCTGGAAAGGAAGCCTGCCTTGTTATGACAAATACAGATCATGCACTGCTTTTTCAGCGATTCAGAGGCTGTCAAAATACCGCGCACTCTCCACCATTGGCGTACAGTCGATATGCCCGCCGTTCAGATTGATTTCAAAAATATAGTCTTTGCCATTCACGATCCGTTTGACCATTCGCCAGTCGATCAATCCCTGACCGAGCGGCAGCGAATCATGATATTCGCCCATGCTGTCGACCAGATGGTAATACTGCGCATACGGTGCCGTCCGCTCCAGCACTTCACGCAGACGATCATTGTCGCCATGGAAGCTGATAAAGGTATGGCTGACATCCACATTAACCGGCAGCTCCAGCGGGACGATCACTTCATCGATCAAATACGGATTGGCGTAACAGAACAGCCCGTCCGTCGAATCTTCCCACAGCAGCACATCTCGTCCATAAGTCAGTATCTTCTCGATCTCTGCCTTCATGAGCAGGGTGCGCTCCAGCGAAATCTCGCTGTGCTCGCTGCGGATATAATTGGCGTGAATGACACACTTGGCGCCTTCCTCGTGGCAGATCTTCACCAATAGTTCCGTCGATTCCTGATAATACCGGTAACGATCCGGATCCGGGCTCAGAATATCCAGGAACTGGCCGTTATACCGGGTCGGATGATGCAGATAGACCCGGATACCGCGCTCCCGCAGTTCACGAATCCGCGCACGTATATGGTCGCTCTGCTGCAGATCCTCCGTACTGAGGAAAAATTCGATAATCTCCGGATTATACTGCAGACGATCGTCCAGACTCTCCCGGTCCAGACTGCTTTTCAGACGTATATTATTCATAACTGCCACTCCTCTGTATCTTTCTCTGATCAATCGAAATCAGCAGGCCTCTACTAATCATATAATACACATTCGACGATTCCCAATCTCTGCCGCCAGCCAGATACCAAATCATCATTTAACCCGCTTACCTATTCAGTTACTTAGCTTTAATTCCGTTATATAGAATAAGGACTTTTTGACTATATAGAAGTAGTATGCAAGTCATGCATCGCTTTGGGTTGGAAAGCCGAACGTAATGATTAAGGGGTTATGAAAATGAGAAGACAGAGCAAGCCGCTTGCTGCCTTTCTGCTTATAATTGTATATATGGTACTGTATTATGCCTGGATTCTAGTCTGGCGCGACAATACTACGATGCTGAACTGGGGCGGCGATGTTTTGACCATACTGGCTGGACTGATTGCCATGGTTTGGCTGCTGAGCGCTTATCGGCATGGTGAAAAAGTCTGTCGTCCGTTATGGCTGCTGATGGCCCTCGGCTGTCTGAGCAGCGTGATCGCGAACAGCATCTGGTTTTATCATGAGTCGATTCTGCAGATGGAATTTCCTTTTCCCAGTATTGCCGATGTTTTTTATGTACTTCAGCCATTACTCTATTTATCGGCATTCTTTTATCAAATTTCACGCAAATTAAAAACCTATGGCACCGTCCGCTTCGTATTTGATATCGCTATTGTCATGACGGTAGCGATCAGCCTGAGCTGGCAGTATGTGCTGCAGCCGATTGTGAATACACCGGGCATTCCTCATCTGACCATGGGGATTGCGCTGGCCTATCCGATTGGCGATCTGATCCTGCTGCTGGCAGCACTGGGCATTTATTTTGGATTTCGCACGATTTGGCCGGAGCACCTGCTGGCCCTTTTGTTTGCCGGACTGCTTACCCAGATTATCGGCGACTGCCTGTTCTCGGTTGCCATCTACGAGCAGGATATAGACTGGATGACCTGGTCCAATCCCTGCTTTGGCCTCAGTCTGATGCTGATTGGACTGACCGGCATTGTCTATAACAAATCTTTGCAAAAATCACAGACCGAACCGGAGATCAACCTGCCGGTCGAAGTATTGAAAAAGCCGGACTGGATACGCATTTTGCTGCCGTATATTACGGTCATCACACTGTTTCTCATTATGGTCACCGATAAGAGCAGCAGTAATATCATTACGCTTGGTTCCGGGATCTCCATTCTGCTCGTCATTATCCGGCAGCTGCTCATCATTCTGGAGAACCGCAGGTTGATTCGTAATCTGTCCGAGAAAACGGCAGCACTGGAAAACAGTGAAGAACGCTACCGCTCGCTGTTCCGGTATCATCCGGATGCAGTCTGCTCGCTGGATCTGTACGGCAATATTCTGAGTATCAATGAGTCGGCTTCCCGTATGCTTGGTTACCAGGAAAGTGAACTGGAACAGCTGACCAATACCACGTTTCTCCCCGAACAGTACCGGGAGATGGCACTTGCTCATTTCAAGCGATCCTGGGAAGGGCAGCCGCAGAGTTATGAGCTTTGTCTGCAGGACAGGGCAGGCCGGCTGATTCAGGTGCAGATGACCAATATTCCGATTATGGTCCAGGATCATACGGTTGGCGCGTTTGCCATTGCCAAGGACATTACGGAGAAAAAGAACAACGCAGAGCGCATCCACTATCTCGCGTATCATGATCCACTGACAGGCGTCTACAACCGGGCTGCCTATGATGAGAAACTCAAACGGATGGCAGCGCAGTCCCCGGTTGCCCGATTTGCCGTATTCTTCATCGATCTGGATCGCTTCAAGCATATCAATGATACACTCGGCCACGATGTCGGCGATCAGCTGCTGCTCTCTGTGGCCGGACGACTGACTGCCCATGTACCGGAAGGCAGCATTGTCGCACGCAGAGGCGGGGATGAATTTACCCTGATCCTGCCGATGATGGAAGAGAGCCCGCCAATTACCGATACAGCGCAGTGCATGCTTGGCTCCCTGCAGCAGCCGCATTATATCGGTCCGCACAAAATCGTATGCTCACCAAGTATCGGCATCGCCATCTATCCCGATCACTCCTCCGATATCGGTACATTGATCCAAAAAGCTGACCGGGCCATGTATCAAGTCAAAGCGAGCGGAAAAGCCCATTACCAGATCTATGATGATAACGATGAGAAAATCGCGCGCAAGCTGCTGCTCGAGCAGAGTATCGGTACCGCGCTGGATAACAATGAACTGCTGCTGCATTATCAGTCCCAGGTCGATGCCTCTACAGGTAAAGTCATTGGTGTCGAAGCCCTGCTGCGCTGGCATCATCCGCAGCTCGGCTGGATTGCGCCGCTGGAATTTATTCCTGTCGCCGAAGATACCGGCAGCATCCTCTCCATCGGACGCTGGGTACTGCTGGAAGCGTGCAGGCAGGCCAAAATCTGGTCCGATCAGGGACACGCTATCAAAATGGGGGTCAATCTGTCGCCGCGCCAATTCCAGCAGGGCAATCTGGCAGACACGGTAGCCGAGGTGCTGCAGGAGACTGGCCTCGCCCCTCAATATCTGGATCTGGAGATTACCGAATCGATTGCGATGAGCCATATTCACAATGTGATCCCGCAGCTGCATGCCCTGAAAAATCTCGGTGTCTCTATCTCCATCGATGATTTTGGAACAGGGTATTCCTCCCTCTCCTATCTGGCCAGCTTCCCGATCGACAAGCTCAAGATCGCCCGTGAATTCATCAGCAAGATCAATGAACGGGACAGCCACTCCATTATCGCTTCCATCATCAATCTGGCTTACGGACTGAATCTCAATATCATCGCCGAAGGTGTCGAAGACAGACAGCAGGCCGAGATTCTTCAGGGAATCGACTGTTATGAAATGCAGGGCTTTCTGTTCAGCAAGCCGGTCATCGCTGCGGAAATCGAGAAAACATTTCTCCATAACCATCTGCCGCAGGATTCCGATTGAATCGCCAACAAACAGCACCATTCGTTCACAGCCAAAAAGGCTGGCCTTCTCTGTACAGCAGAGCAGGCCAGCCTTTTATTTTTTATGCAAAATGCTTCATGCAGTCAGCAGTACTATTCCTTATCTGCTCTCACAGATTGGCGTCATTTACGCTGAATGTATCGCCGCCCTGAATCGTTCCGGACTCAAAGCCTTTGTAGAACCAGCGCTTGCGCTGCTCGGAAGTACCGTGGGTAAAGCTATCCGGCACCACATAACCCTGGGCACGCTGCTGGATCGTATCATCGCCGACGGCACTGGCTGCGGTCAGCGCTTCGTCCAGATCGCCCTGCTCCAGCAGATTCTTGCCCTGCTCATAGTGAGCCCATACACCGGCATAATAATCGGCCTGCAGCTCAATGCGAACCTGATATTTGGTATTGAACTCCTTTTCGCTGAGGCGCTGGCGGTACGGTTCCACCTTGTCCATCGTCCCCAGCAGGGTCTGTACGTGATGCCCCACTTCATGAGCGACGACATAAGCCATGGCAAAATCGCCCGGCGCCTGGAACTGCTGCTTCAGCTCATCATAGAAGCTCAGGTCGATGTACAGCTTCTGATCGCCCGGACAGTAAAAGGGGCCGACGGCCGAACTCGCCGTTCCGCAGGCGGACTGCACGCTCCCGCTGTAGATGACCAGCTCCGGATTTTTGTAGGTCATTCCCTGTTGGCGGAACACATCGCCCCAGACATCCTCCGTATCCGCCAGTACAACCGATACAAAGTCCACCAGTTCTTCTTCCTCGGCAGTACCTTGATAATTGCCAACGGTCTGCGTGCCGCTGGATGTCATATTGTTGATCAGACTGGAAGGATTACCGCCCAGCAGCATCACGATAATAATAACGATAATACCGCCGATACCGCCGCCCACGATCGTCTTGCCACCTCTGCCACGGCGATCCTCCACATTAGTGCTTGCTCTTCTGCCCTGCCATTTCATAATACAACCCCCTGCTGTCTCATTCTCCGTCCTGTTTTACACATTTCCCTGCAGGGATCAGCCTGTTCCTATATGGTAATAAGCCATGTGTACGTATGACGCTAATATCTTGTACCCATAATCGGGAAAATCGCCTACATTTACGAATCATCCGGGGTAAATGGATGCTTTTCTACTCTATACAGTCTGCTTTGCGGGTTCTTTGGTCGATGAATTTCCCTTATGGCGGAAATACACAAAATTTAATTTTTTTATATTCAAAAATCAGTTTAAATTCTGCGCAAAAGCCTTAATGAATATTACAGTATTTCATTCACTGCACAATCACCCCACTCATCGAACCCATGATCATACCACTTGCCGCAGTACTCACTGATCCATTTACTGCTCCACTTATCGAACTATTCTTTGCCATATTCCAGACTTCCCATATCCTCAAATTTCATATAAAGACAAGAAGGTGCATAGATGCCGACGCCAGAAAAATGATGCGCAGAGTATACCTTTTTCATATCCTCAAAAGTGTTTGTCAGCAAGACTGAATACGCTATCAAAAAAGGTACTGGCGGGGCAAATGGTAATGATGTATAATGAGTCTCAAATCCAGCTTGATGGCCAGGGCTTTTTTTTCGCCGCTTTAGGCAAACGTTTGCACAATAGTCACCAGCTGTACCCAACTCCCCAAGAAATGAGTGATTTCTCATGAAACGATTGTTTGATGTCCACCCGTGGAAAATTGTTGAACACCAACTGCATGAAGAAGACTTCCGCCTCGCGGAAAGCATGATGAGCCTGGGCAACGGCCATATGGGCATGCGCGGTAATTTCGAAGAGAGCTACAGCGGTGATATGCACCGTGGCTCCTATATTGCTGGCGTCTGGTTCCCGGACAAGACCCGTGTCGGCTGGTGGAAGAACGGCTATCCACACTATTTTGGCAAAGTAATCAATTCCATTAACTATATCGGTATCCGCCTGCTGCTGGACGGCGAGGAAGTCGACCTCAGCCAGTCCCGAATCAAGGACTACTACCGTGAACTTGATATGCGCCAGGGCGTGCTGTCCCGTCAATTTACGGTACTTCACGGTGAAAAGGAAACCCGTATCGAGACGTCCCGCTTTCTCTCTGTCGCAGAACATGAGCTGGCGGTCATCAAATACGAAGTGACTCCTGTCAACTACACCGGCGAAGTGACCCTGATCCCTTATCTGGACGGCGATATCCGCAATGAAGATTCCAACTATGACGAAGACTTCTGGGTTGAGATCGATCAGGCTGCTGCCGAGCTGAGCGGTCATCTGGTGATGCAGACCAAGGATAACTCCTTTGGCACGCCAACGTTCCAGGTCGCTGCTTCGATGCGCCTTGAAGTGACCGGCGGTACACCGGCAGTATCATTCTCCTCCAGAGAAGAGTATGTGGAGAATACACTGACATTTAACGCAGAACAGGGACAATCGGTTACCCTGTACAAATATGTCGCTCTCACAACCGACCGTGATTATCCGCGCGGTACACTGCCGGAGCAGGGACAGACCGTACTGGACCGCGCTGCCGAACAGGGATATGAAGCACTGCTCGCCGCTCATGCCCAAGGCTGGATCAAGCGCTGGGAGATGGCCGATGTAACGATCGAAGGCGACGATGAAGCCCAGCAGGGGATTCGTTTCAACCTTTTCCAGCTGTTCTCGACTTACTATGGCGAGGATGCACGCCTGAATATCGGACCGAAAGGATTCACTGGCGAGAAATACGGCGGCGCTACTTACTGGGATACGGAAGCGTATGCACTGCCTCTCTATCTGTCCACCGCCAAGCCGGAGGTTGCCCGCAATCTGTGCATTTACCGTCACAACCAGCTGGACGGCGCGTATCATAATGCCCAGCAGCAGGGTCTGCAGGGCGCGCTGTATCCGATGGTTACCTTTACCGGGGTGGAATGCCATAACGAATGGGAGATTACCTTCGAAGAGATTCACCGTAACAGCGCCATTGCCTATGCGGTATACAACTACGTGAACTATACCGGCGACCGCGATTATCTGCACCAGTACGGCCTGGATGTGCTGACAGGCATCTCCCGCTTCTGGGCAGACCGCGTGCACTACAGCAAGCGTCAGGGGCAGTATATGATCCATGGCGTCACCGGCCCAAATGAATACGAGAACAACGTCAACAATAACTGGTACACCAACCGCATCTCGGCATGGACGCTGGAATATACGATTCAGGTGGTGCGTGAACTGCAGACTGCCGGTCATACCGAAGCCATCTCCAAGCTGGATATTACCGATGAAGAACTGGCCAAATGGCAGCACATCATCGATCATATGTATCTGCCGTATGATGAAGAACTCGGTATCTTCGTGCAGCACGATACGTTCCTGGACAAAGACCTGATGAGCGCCGACGATCTCGATCCGGCCGACCGTCCGATCAACCAGAAATGGTCATGGGACAAAATCCTGCGCAGCTGCTTTATCAAGCAGGCGGATGTACTGCAGGGACTGTATTTCCTGAACGATCAATATACAGCGGAAGAGAAACGCCGCAACTTCGAATTCTACGAGCCAATGACCGTTCATGAGTCCTCGCTCTCCCCTTGTATCCACAGCATCCTCGCTGCGGAACTGGGTATGGAAGAGAAAGCGTACGAGATGTACAACCGTACAGCCCGTCTGGATCTGGACAACTATAACAACGATACCGAAGACGGCCTGCACATTACGAGCATGACCGGATCATGGCTCGGGATTGTACAGGGATTTGCCGGTATGCGTACAGCCAACGAGACGCTCAGCTTTGCTCCATTTATCCCGCAGGCGTGGGATCGTTACAGCTTCAACATCGTGTACCGCGATCACTTCATCAAAGTGGAAGTATCCCGTGAGCTGGTGCAGTTGAGCCAGGAAGGCCCGGAACTGTCGCTGCAGCTGTATGGTGAGACCGTGACCCTGCCGGCAGACGGCAAGCACACCGTGCCTGTCCTCAAAACCGGCACAGCCCCAGAAATGCTCGTAGGAGGAGAAGCCTGATGCGTCCGGAACTGCAAGCCGTTATCTTCGACCTCGACGGTGTCGTAACAGACACCGCCGAATATCATTACCTCGCCTGGAAAGCTCTCGGCGAAAGTATCGGTGTTCCTTTTACCCGTGAGTTCAACGAGGAACTAAAAGGCGTATCCCGCATGGATTCACTGAACAAGATCCTCGCGCTGGGCGGCAAGGAACACAGCTACTCAGACGAGGAAAAGCTGGCACTCGCCACGCAAAAGAACGACCATTACGTTGAGCTGATCAAGCAGGTGACGCCGGATGACGTACTGCCCGGCATCCGTGAGCTGATCGCGGATATTCATGCAAGAGGACTCAAGATCGGACTCGCATCGGTCAGCAAAAATGCATTCTCTGTCATGGATTCCCTGCAGCTGCGCGATTCGTTCGATACTATCGTCGACGCTGCCAAGATCCGCAATTCCAAGCCAGACCCGGAGATCTTCCTCAAAGCTGCCGAGCAGCTCGGAGTTGATCCGGCTGCCTGTATCGGGATTGAGGATGCAGCGGCAGGTGTAACGTCGATTAAGGGCGCGGGTATGTTCGCGGTTGGTGTTGGTGATAGTACGACGCTGGCTGAAGCCGATATTGTGTATGCGAGTACAGCTGAGCTGTCGCTGGATCAGCTGCTGGTGCAGTATCAGGGTGCGTCTGTAGAGCAAGCATAGATGCAGATATGAACTTAAATCATTCTTCTATGTAATAACATTTCATAATAAAAACCTCCATCGTTAAAGTATTAACAATGGAGGTTTTTATTATAGGTATTGATTAATAATTTATGAGGTAGAACATACATAACGTATATTTTAGGATTCAGACTTTACTCTTATGACAAACGGCCCTAATATAATGTCGAAAATCCAGCCTATTTGTAAATAAACAAATCTTTTTAACCGGGACTAATGAATGAAAATGGGTAAATTTCTAAATTTTATTGCATCCATTTATTGGATTATGTTAGTTTGATGACAGTACCGGTACTAAAAAAGAATAGCTACAAGTAATCTACCTTGTCTTTTAGGTTCGTAGTTTTCAAAATAAAAATCAGTAAGAAAAGGAGACTTATAATGCTCATTGAAAAAAGAAAATACATCAAGCAATTTATACTTTTTCTTTCTTTATGCACATTTATGGCGACAAGCTTTTCAGGTTCCGCTATTGCAGCAACAGAAGTTAATGATAATGAACGTGCAAAATTTCATAGTACCTCTCAGGAATCCATTGAAGATGTATTACAGGATATTAGCAATATCCCTGATGAAATATTGAATACTAACGACGCAGATACGATTAACAACTACTTAATAAATTCAGGCAGTCCGATCCGTGTAACTAATTCTGAACAGACCCCAGTTTTGCCTGACAATTCAGGCTCCATTAGCACAAATGGTGCTTGGGATTGTGGACTCTCTATTGCAGGCGTTTTGGTAACAACAGCAGTACCTGTAACTAAAATTGTAAAGATTGCAAAATTGGTAAAAGCTCTTGGTGGATCTGCAGAAGCTGCAAAGATTATATGGGGGGCTTCATTCACTAGTGAAAAATGGGCAGCCTTAGGCGGAGTAGCTAAAGATCTGGTAGCAGAATTAGCAGGTATTACTGCTGTCAAAAAAGCATGTGGATTATAAATAAACACACCAATCTATCTTTAAGTAAGGAGGAAGAGAAATGGACAATACGACAATTGTAAGTTTATTTTTATTGATTGCTCTTGTCTTCTCGGTTATGACAAACTTCCTTAACTCCAGGAAGATGAGTACTATGGAAAAAAATCTTTATGAAGCTTATAAGGATAATTCAGAGCTAAAGACATATATCCAGCAAGATTTAAAACAGGAATCAAAAATTGATTCCATCAAAAAGGTGCGCGGCAGATATGGTCTTTCGATTGAACATGCTCAAAAGATTGTAGATATGTATAAATAATTGCTGTATCTATTATCAAGCAATGGCCCTTCTCTAATTTTATGAGGAGGGTCATTTAGCTTTATTCGATTAACAGATGCACCTTGGGAAAGATAGACCTAAGATCTCATAGCCCGTTATCTGAACCTGGACAGTCCTTACTGGTCGGATACATCATTTCTGTTACACACTTTGCCTAAATATATAAAAAGCCAGCCATTATACATCACGGCTGGCTTTTTATATATTTTACTCATTTGGTATATTTCTCTACAACCATTTCACTCAAAAATATTATAAAATCTCGATCCATCCGCAAATGTCACCGCAAAGCTCACTACAGCGACCAGGATCACCAGCGTCAGTGCCACATAATCCCCTGTTTGAAAAGGACGGCTCTTGTACCAGGTCCGTTTGTTTTTGCGTCCGAATCCGCGCAGTTCCATCGCGGTGCTAATCTTCTCGATCCGCTCTACACTTGTCAGGATAAGCGGCATCAGGATGGAGATTACATTTTTCAGCCGTTTGCCAATTTTCTCTTTGCGCGAGATGTCGATGCCGCGTGCCTGGGCGGAGAAGGCAATATTCTGAAAATCCTGCTGCACATCCGGGATATACCGCAGTGCAATCGCGACCGAGTAGGCGATCTTGTAGCTGACGCCGATCCGGTTCAGCGACGAAGCGAATTCGCTCGGGTCCGTCACCAGCAGGAACAGCAGCGCAATCGGGATCACGACCGCATACTTGAGCGCCACATTGAACTGGTAAAACAGCTGCTCCCAGGTCAGCGTATACCGCCCGGCAATATGCACAATATCATGCTGCGATCCATACAGTTCCACTCCGTACAGCGGAGAGAACAGGAAGATCGCCACCTGGTTGAGCAGAAAGAAGACCAATATCAGATACAGGACAAACGAATACTGCTGAAACGGCACCCGGGCCATCCCGAAAATGACCAGACCGAGTACCAGCATGACCAGCAGACAGCGGGTATCGTAAATAATCATCGCCGTCAGTGCCCATACCATAAAGAAGACCAGCTTGGTCACACCGGTCAGCCGATGAACCGGCGTGTTGAGATTGGTGTAGGATAACATAGGTGTACTCATGACTGCCGCATCCCCCTGTCATACGCGATAAACCGGCTGACCAGCTCGGACGGTTCGCCCACCCCGGAGCGCACCGCCAGCTCATGCAGCGAAGTCGTCTTGAGATGCGCTGCCGCTACGATCGCTTCATCACTCAGTACGCGTGCAGGCACATCATCCGCAATCTTTTTCCCTTCGGACAGCACAATCGTACGCTGACCGTATTCCATCATCAGGTACATATCATGGGTAATCATGATGATCGTGATCCCCTGTGCATTCAGCTCCATCAGGAACTCCATCATTTCATTGTAGTGGCGGTAGTCCTGTCCGGCGGTCGGTTCATCGAGAATCAGAATCTCCGGACGCAGCACGAGGATCGACGCGATGGTGACGCGCTTTTTCTGACCATAGCTGAGTGCGGACACCGGCCAGCTGCGAAACGGATACAGTCCGCATACCTGCAGCACATCATGCACCCGCTGCTGGATCTCTTCTTCCGGTACGCCGCGTGTTCGCAGTCCCAGTGCCACTTCGTCATAGATCAGCGGCTTGGACAGCATATGATTCGGATTCTGCATCACAAAGCCGATTTGGTCCGCCCGTTCCTTGATCGTATCCCCGGCCAGATCACGCCCGCCGAGCAGAATCTGCCCGGAGGTCGGACGGTAGAATCCGCAGATCAGCTTGGAAATGGTCGACTTGCCGGCACCGTTGCGTCCGGCGATACAGACCATCTCGCCGCGGCGGACTGTGAGAGACACATCGTGCAGTACCGGATTGCTTTTGCTGTAGCCAAAGGATACATGCTGCAGCTCCAATATTGGCTCTGCTGCAGATACAGCCGTATCGCCCTGCTGCCCATGGTACCAGTCATTCAGTACAGGAATGCAATCATCCAGCCGGATCGTGTCGATGTGCTGGGGCTGCATATCCGGTGTAATGATGCAGCCGGCATAGCGGAGCGCATTCAGATACAACGGCTCCCGGATACCCGTCTCGCGCAGCATTCCGGAGCAGAGCAGCTCGGCAGGCGTCATATCCGCTGCGATCTGCCCGTCATTTACGACGATGATCCGGTCCACATGACGATGCAGCATATCTTCCAGTCGGTGCTCAATAATGACCACCGTGCGGCCGGTCTCCCGGTGAATCCGGTCGATCAGATCGACGGTCATGCGGCCGGTGTACGGGTCCAGACTCGCCAGCGGCTCGTCGAACAGCAGCACATCCGCTTCGCTCACCAGTACGCCGGCGAGCGTCGTTTTCTGCTTTTGCCCTCCGGAGAGAGATTGCGGCGAAGCTTCCAGAAATGTGGCGAATTTCACCGTCTCCGCCGCTCCGGTCACGCGCCGGATCATCTCGGCCTGTGGTACCCGGTCATTCTCCAGCTTGAAGGCGATATCCTCGGCGACCGTCAGCCCGACGAACTGCCCGTCCGGGTCCTGCAGCACCGTACCGACCCGGTCCGACAACTCAGCGATACTGAGCTCGCGCGACTCCTGTCCCCCGATCTGCAGCGATCCGCTCATCTCCCCCTGGTAAAAGAACGGAATCAACCCGTTCATGCAGTGGGACAATGTACTCTTACCCGAACCGGATGGGCCCACGATGAGCACTTTCTCCCCTGCATAGATGGTCAGGTTAATATGATGAAGTGTAGGCTCGGATTGCGCCCTGTATTGAAAGCTGAAGTCCTGAAACTGTATTACAGGTTTTCTCATGCTTGCCCTTCCTTCCTGTCCCTGTTCAATAGAAAAAGCCGGTGAGACTCACCGGCCTGAACTTGTGTAATTCGTATATGCGATTAGGCTTCGCGTGAAAGACTGCCGCGCTTGGTGCGGGTCTTGGAATAAGCGATTGCCAGCAGTGTGCCAAGAATGGCTACTGTAATAATATTGGAGATTGCAGCTACAATTCCCTGAGTAAATACCTTATTCGCTGGCTCTGAATAAATCAGAATGTCCAATACAGGAGCAACTACGATCCATGCGATAATATTGGCTAAGATCTGGGCGATATTAAAACGCAGAATTCCACCTTTACCGAATTCTCCATCATGAATGGCAATACGTCTTGTCATCAGACCAATCAGGAGACCTACAACAGCGGATGCGATAACCCAGCTGAACCAGGGCTGTCCGTAGAAAATAGCATCCTTGAGCGTATGTCCGATCAGTCCGATTAACAGACCCGCTACTGGTCCGTATAACAACGCAAACAAAGCCAGCAGCGCATAAGTCGTCTCAATATTTGTATTGGGTATGCCTGTTGGAATAGAGCCAAAACGTCCCAAAATAATAAACAACGCAGAACCGATCCCGATGGCCACGATCGTTTTTACGGATAGTCCGTTTGTTTTTGCCATCTTCTAACCCCACTTTCAATTGTAAAATAACATAATGACTGAATAATATGTACGTTCTGTACGATTATACAATCGAATGTTAGGAAATACTATAGTTTTGTAAGGGAAATCAGGCTGATTTAGCTATTTTTTCGTTATTTTCACTTTGGTATTTAGCTGAAGGAAGTTTGTAATTACATTAATTGGAGGATCATCCGTTATCCAGAAATTGATTCGTTCCACTGCTTTTCCTAACGTCTTCTTTTATGGAAAAAGGGTGAGCGTCAAATCTGTTCCCTGTTCATTAAGTGCTGCTTCAAGACTACCTCCGTCATCACTGGTAATGACGAGACTGTTAGTAGGTCCTTCCTTCAAAAGCTGATTTGCCGAATACTGTTGATTATAAAAGACCGCTTCATTGTCTGTTATATCCATAACCCATTCACTGTAAGAAGGTAAATGGGAATGCAGATCCTGCTTTTTCCATTCTCCGGAATCCAGCTGCCATAAAGCCGCAAATGCAGGCTCCGGCGAATACAATGATACGTAGCCACCCAGAAGAAGAGAGGTTGTTGTACCAGCATTTTGCACAATCCCTTCTCTGAGCCGCTCTGCTCCGCCATCGATCAGCAGCTGTGCATGCAGCTGTTGATGGTTGTCACTCCACTGCACATATACATATTCGGTTTCCAGCTCTCCGTTTATTTCCGCAGGCGCATGATAGCTTATCAGTCGTATATTCTGTACATTGCTGTCTGTCGTTGAAGGAATGGTCAGGGTAAGATGGGCTGCCAGTAGAGGATCCAGCTTGTCCTCGCTCCGAATCGTACCATCAGCATTTTGCAGCCAATCCAGAAACAAAGACAAGAATTCTTCCAGTGCCGCAGCTCTGGTGTCCTGATCATTCTGGGAGTCATCAATTATCTTCAGCTTTTGCTTCAGATCGGATACCGTTGTAACTTCTACAGCCGGTCTGGCTGTAGACATGGTCTGTCCTGACCGTGTGACTTCGCTCTTATCGGTATGTATATTCGGGTTTGCCGGCTGTGTACACTGCTGCCACACACTCGCCTGGGTTCGCCACTGTACCGGAATATCGCATAGCTGGATTTCATACTCTGCATGATCGCCAAGTGCGTGAATAACAGGAATACTGAGACCAAGCTTGTCTTCGTGAATATATAAGGAGAGAGCGGCTTCTTGCTGCTCCCGGGCATTGGCGGAATCGGAATCAGTGAGCATATGTGTCAGCTCCTCTCGATCTACGATTTCCTTCAGCGCTGGCTGTTCTGCCTGAAGTGCCTTGATATTTTGGGCCAGCAGCCAGTCTGTCAGTGAATCGTCTGCATGCAGTATGTCCGATGGGCCCATCGTTGCTGCTTTATTCATATCCACATTGGCTGTATAAAATAAGTTGTTCGGGTAGGCATCCTGATTTCTGGTCAGGATACCCTGATATTGTATGCTGAGAAAACCCGTTTTCGCCCGGCTGCTGAATGTGTAATCCACATCCATATGGACGGTGCGGATATCATCGCTAGTGTATTGAAGAATAGAAAGGGCTTGTTCCTTGAGCAGAGTATTCAGCTGCTGCTCTTTGTTTGTATCTGCCATCTGCTGGATTTGGGGATAGTGAATCGTAATATCCCCCTGATGATACGTGTGACGGGACATTTGATATGCCTCGGCTTGTGCATGGACAGCTGTTTTTGTATGTTCGATATTGTTGGGCTGTTTATTTTCGGTTTCGCTGGCTATAGAGCTGCAGCCGGTAATACAGCTTATGATTAATAGAGAGATTGTTAATTTTCGATACATGAATTGACCTGACCATTTCTGCATATGCATTATTTAGTGTACTTTTATATGCTGTTGACCGGCATATTGGATGATTTCATTCAGATTATGATTATATCCACGACGGTTCATTTCCTGATCCAGCCATGGAACAAAGGTAAACGTCCCGTCCTGTCTTTGAAAATAAACACTGGCAATCGGCAAAATATCCGTACTCGCATTCTTGTCTTTATAACTTGCAAGAATAATAATATCCTGACTGCCATCTCCATTGATATCGCCAAAGCTCACTGCCCGGATGCGGTCCAGCCTCCCGAATAGATTCCCATAGAAATCCTCCAGTCTGTACTTTACACGCTTTTCCTGTTTATCTGTAATAAAGAAGGCTGCCTGTTCTTTGCCTTCTACCGTATATTGGGCAGACACAAATCTGGAATCCTGCCAGCCAGACATCGACAGATCAAAAGACTGATTGGCAACAAGCGTATAATCATTCCTGTCGCTCCACGGCTCTCCTGCCCTCCGAATATCCCGCTCCTCCGGATCAACCAGAGAGTCACCTATATAATCAATAAAAATATTGCTTACCTTTTCCCGCTGTTCATCCAGGCCAACGCTCATATATAGCTGTCTCCATGAATAGACTTGGCGAGCATTATTATAGTTGGTGGGTTTTCCGTACAACTCGTACAATCGATCCACCGAATCACCCAATTTAAGTCCTCGTTTTGTCCGAATATCCGGAGACTCTATACTAACGGCTGCAAGCTGCTCTTTTTCTGTATTCATATTTGTTCTTACGATCAGACGGATCCTGGGCTGTTGATAATCAGGATACGACAGATTCCATCTTCGATAGTCGTCCTCGCTGCTTATATAGCCGTTATTGTTATCCTCATAGCCTTCTCCATACCCCAAATGCGCAATAATCGTTTGAATATTGGTTTCTTTATGAATGGCTTCCTGCTTGTATGTAATATCGAAATCGTTTTGCTGTAGTTTGGGCAGATTTTTTACCTGCTCAGTTGGTATCTTTTGTATTTTTAATGGTGCTACTTCTTTGATTTCAGATAGAGCACACGATGTTAAGAATATGGATACGATAAAAGAAAGTAAAATCAAACCTCTTTTTTGTCTGGACAATATATATCCTCTTTTCTCGGTCAAGTAATTACTATATACAATGGTTTCTGGCTGCTTTCTTTCATAAGTATGTATTGCTGAAAATGCTTATTACAATCCTGTTTATACCTATTACTTCCTTTTATATTATAAATTGCATTACTGATATGTCATTAGTCACTTCGATCTTCTATTAAAATTTCTACAAAATGAACCTTATTCTTATCCCGTTTGTTATACATATAAATTCACCAAATCAAGGAGGACCTACAGTGACGAACAAGGAGCTGTTTGAGACCTATAACAGGGACGTATATCGTACCTGCTACTATCTGGTTCATCATGCTTCCGATGCGGAAGATCTGTGTCAGGATGTATTTATTACTATTTTCCGCAGCGACTGGCAGCAGATTCAGCAGCTGCGTGCCTGGATCATCCAGGTGGCTGTGAATCGGTGTCTAAATCATCTTCGGCGCAAGCAAAGCCTGCGAAACAAGCTGCTGTCTTATCCCCATTTCTGGGCTCGTCTGGCTCCGGATACACCAGATATGCTGGCTGTCCGTCGGGAGTCTTCCGCCGAATGGGCTGTTCATTTTAGCCGATTACCCATCAAAATCAGAACCGTGATTTCTCTGCGTTATGTGCATGATCTGAGTCTGAATGAAATTGCCGGCATTCTGGAGATTCCAGTTGGTACAGTCAAGTCCAGACAGCATAAAGGCCTGCGACTGCTACGGCATATACTACAGCAGCAAGAACAGCAGGGCAGCATGAAAGGAGGACACTATGAAACCTATTGAAGACGTACTGAAGCAGCAAGTTGCAAAAGAAGAACTGACCTATCCTGATTTTGATCATATGTGGACCCGTATGGAAGCGAACCAACCGCCTGCCGCAGGCTCCCGACCTGTACAGGATATATCCCTTCCTTCTTTGCCAAAAGAAAAAGCACCTTGGGAAAAGGCGTTATTCATCGCTTCCCTTAGTCTTCTTGTTGCAGCTGTTCCTGTATATGCAGCCATACAGATAGATTGGAGCCGCGTACTTCATTACCGCAGCGGCATACAGTCTGCATTGACACAACAGCTGGGACAGCCTGTAGAGCAATCGGTTACGCAGAGTGGCGTAACTATGACGATCCATACCGCTATTGTAGATGACAACCGTACGGTCTTTTTATACAGTCTTGATCCCGGCAGAAAAACAGCACAGCATTTTGGTTTTTTACAAATGAAGTTAACAGATGCCCAGGGCAAGGATATTCCGGGGCTTACTATGCAGCAGCAGTGGGATGAGGCCAGCCAACGTTTTACCGGTTATCTGGAAACCGGATGGACACCGCCTTCCAACACGTTATCTGTGCATCTTTCGCTGGAGAATCTACAGTTTCTTCAATCCGACAAGCAGACGCTCGATCTGGATTCGCAGACGGAGCAGCTCCAGCGCTTTGATATTCAGCAGAATGGCCTTGATCAAATGGAAGTGCAGATTATTCCGCAGGGACAAGAACAGACGCTTGTTCGTTCCGCTCTTTCTTTTACAAATGAAGAAGCCAGAGCATGGAGTTATCCGCAACTTCACCTCTACACAGCCGAAGGCACACCGGTGCAGCCTTCCCACAGCGGAACCTATGGAGTACCCGATGAGCAGGGACGTTATACGGCTCAGGATTATTATCTGCCTGACGATCTGGAACAAACGGGGCTGTTATACCAGCTTGAATATACCAAGGAAGTACAGCGTTTTGCAGACCACTGGGATTTTGATATCGCATTGGATAAAAGGCAGATGGGGAGCAGTACGATCCAGCAGCCGCTATCTATCCCATTGGGATCAGACAATACCGATATTCAGCTGACTCATATAGTTATCTCTCCTACGCAGATTCGTATTCGGCTCAGCGAATCCAATCCGGATTCTGTACTTCCTTTTACCAAATACGATTTGCTGGCAGATGGTAAAGCTCTGCCTGGATACGCAGAGATATCACCGGATACCCATAGGCATGCTTCCGGAACATTCACTTTAATTTTTGAACGTCCGCAGGGAATCAACATTAACAATGATACAGCGCTGATCCTGAGAGCCCAGCACCAGATTATTGCCCATCATGGCGATCATCTATCAGTGAACCTGCCCGATATTACGGAACAGCGGAAATCCCTGCAGACTAGAATCAACGGCTTTGCAGTTAACTGGACCTATTATCGGCAGGATGGACACTTATATATTCAGACAGAGAGTAATGATGTTCATTTTGGTGGAATCAGTCAGACTTCCATCTTCCATAATGGTGAGCAAATGTTCGGCCAGCCGCTAACGGTTAACGCCCTGGGGGATGGTAACAACAAGAACATCGAAGTATACAGACATTTTACCGGTTCCAGTGCGAAAGTTAATATTCTCTTTTATACGGAAGAGAATCCAGAACAGATAACAGAAGCAGCTATTCCCTTGGCAGCCTCTGCTTTCAGACAACCGTAATTTATTTGCCCGGAAATCACAGTATTGTGAATTTTATAGTTCTCAGCTTATTTCTTTGTCAGCTTCTTGATCCATACTCTGCGGGTTTATATGCAGATACGGATCAAGAAGCTTTTTATTTTCATCCATTTTCAAACCTAATTTTCCATTTACATCCATTAGGCATTTATCAAATGATCTTCTTCCTTATATTTCCTCTCAAATCCCATGATATGTCGATATTTACCGTAATTTTTTTCCCAAAATTCTCATTTATGTATTTCTTTTATGTTTCAAATCCTTTAATATTAACTACCTAAGCTATTTACCTTTAGACCTATATTTATTACTAATTTTTCTAGGTACAAAATTCTATATATTGGGTAATATAGACTAAAATATTGCAAATTAGAGGGATTATAATGCACAAATGGCCGCGGTATAAACCTATTTTGACCTTTTTATTTATTGTGAGCTTCACACTTATTTACTACTTTTGGATTACTTACTGGAACGAGAATGAATCGATCCAGACCTGGGGCGGTAATATTTTATCTACCAGTGGAAGTCTACTCGCTGCATTCTGGCTGACTTCTGCTTGGAAAAAAAGAAACAACGATCAGCGTCTCTTCTGGCTGCTGGCGGCACTGGGCTGCTACAGCTACTTTGTCGCGGAAGTGATCTGGCTGTTTTATGAGAATATTCTGGGAGTTGAAGTCCCTTTTCCCGGCCCCTCTGATATCTTTTACATTCTGCAAGTGACCTTCTATATGTCTGCCTTTATCTATAAGTTAACCCGTGAGAAAAGAGGCTATCCGGTCATCCGGCTGCTGCTGGATATTTCCATCGTTATGACCGTCATCTCGACGTTCAGCTGGGAATTCCTGATTGGGCCGATTATCTCGACTATGGGATCTGATCCATTATCTCCTTCCATTATGCTGTCCATTGGTTATGCGCTGGGTGATCTGGCGCTATTGTTCGGTGCGATGAGCATCTATTTTGATATCCGGTACACCATGTCCAACATTGTTATCCTTACCCTGTTTACGGGTCTGCTCTCCCAGGTCATTGGAGATTCCATCTTCCTGTACATGATCGTTGATGAGACATACTCTTCGGGCAGCTGGTCGGACCCTCTGTTCATTCTTGGGCTCCTGCTGGTCGGATTCGCCGGCTTCCTCCACAAAAATGAAATACGTACACCCCGGCTTCGAACCACCAAGTGTAT
This sequence comes from Paenibacillus wulumuqiensis, assembly GCF_000971965.1. GTDB lineage: Bacteria > Bacillota > Bacilli > Paenibacillales > Paenibacillaceae > Saccharibacillus > Saccharibacillus wulumuqiensis. The sequence goes on along the minus strand of NZ_KQ040792.1, from coordinate 193,711 downwards.
GCTGCAGCAGCTGTCTACACCCGATGTGTTCCGCCTGATGCTGCCTTATATCGGTCTGGCCGGATTGTTCGCCTTTATGGTGTTCTTTCCGCAGGGAAGCTCGGCGATAACGATCGGAGCCAGTATTGCGATTCTGCTCGTGGTTGCACGGCAGCTGATGATTATTCTGGAGAATCAGCGGCTCGTACGCAGCCTGTACGAGAAAACCCAGCAGCTGGAGATCAGCGAGCAGCGGTACCGTTCGATTTTTGAATATCATCCGGATGCCGTGTTCTCGTTCGGTCTGGATGGTACGATCGACAGTGTCAATGTGTCCGGTGCCCAGCTGCTTGGCGCCAGCGTCGAGGAACTGATCGGTGAGAACTGCTGTGATCTGGTGACCGAGAATTACGCCGAAGCGGTCGAGCAGCATCTGCTCTTGGTCGCCCAGGGAATTCCGCAGCAGTACGATCTGTCAATTCGCAATCTCAAAGGGGAATACTACCATATCCGTATGACCAATATTCCGATTGTCGTGATGGATGAACTGGTGGGTATCTACGGATTGGCCAAGGATATTACCGAGAACAAGATGAACGAGGAGAAAATCAAATACCTCGCCTACCATGATCCACTAACCGGGCTGTCCAACCGTTTGGCCTTTGAAGAGACGCTGAGTCAGTCCGTAGTGGACGCCCAGATGAATAACCATATGTTTGCCGTGATGTTCATTGATCTGGATCGGTTCAAAAATATTAACGATACGCTCGGTCATGATATCGGTGACCAGCTGCTGCGTTCGGTCGCCGAGCGTCTGCAGCACTGCGTCAGACAGCAGGATGTGATTGCACGTCAGGGTGGTGATGAATTCACCTTGATCATCCGCAAGATTACGAGCAGTGAAGAAGCGGCCAGCGTAGCGAACCGCATTCTGGAGAGTCTGAGCCAGCCGCATTATATCAAAGGGCACGAGATCATCGCAACACCAAGCATCGGGATTGCCCTTTATCCGCATGACGATTTGACACCGGTCACCCTGATGAAAAAGGCAGATATCGCCATGTATCAGGTCAAAGCCAATGGCAAAAGTCACTACCGGTTCTACCGGGATACGGATCGCATGTATTCCAAGCAGCTGCTGATGGAAAAGGAACTCAGCCAGGCGCTGTATCACAATGAGCTGTTCCTGCATTACCAGCCGCAGATTGATGCAAGACAGGGCAAAGTCATCGGTGTCGAAGCGCTGGTACGCTGGGAGCATCCGGAGATTGGACTCATTATGCCGGGGGATTTCATTCCGATTGCGGAGAAGACCGGGCTGATTGTGCCGATCGGGGAATGGGTGCTGCGGGAAGCCTGCAAGCAGGCCAAAAAGTGGCAGGATGAAGGCCGTTATATCACCATCGGGGTCAATCTGTCGCCGGAGCAGTTCCGCCAGGACAATATCGTCGAGCGAATCGCCCATATTCTCGCCGAGACTCAGGCCGATCCGCGCTATCTGGAGCTGGAGCTGACCGAATCGACCGCGATGACGAATATTCATAATGTGATCCAAAAGCTGCATGAACTGCGGCAGCTGGGGCTCTCGCTATCCATTGATGATTTTGGTACCGGCTATTCTTCCCTTTCCTATCTGGAGAATCTGCCGATTAACAAACTCAAGATCGCCCGTGAATTCACCAGCAAAATCGGCAGCAGCCAGGCCAATCAGATGATTATCAGCACCATCGTCAATCTGGCCCGCAATCTGAATATGGATGTGATCGCCGAAGGGGTAGAGAGCGAGCATCAGGTGGATATGCTCAAGGAGATTCACTGTAATGAAATGCAGGGCTATCTGTTCAGCAAGCCGGTCTCTTCCGAGGATCTGGAGCAGCTGCTGCTCTCCTATCCATCCTCCTCTTCCTCTGCCAGCAATCGCCGTTCGAACCGGATTTCCTCTCCCCGTTCACCCGAAGGAGACCGTTAAATCGGCAGGTGTGCAATCAATACGCGTTGACAGCTGTTGCAACGGGTAAATGTAGGTGAATCCCAATCTTTCGAATAGATGAGGTGATCCTGATGCATAACTCCCATTCTTCCTCCGATGCCGCCGGGCCATACCGCTCTACCGGCGAAGATCCGAGGGATCTGGATGTACAGGCTGTTGATGAAATCGAGAAATTGACCGGACGCCATCCCGGTTACCGGCGTGCCCATGCCAAAGGAACGTGTTACCATGCTGCTTTCCAGCCGAGCGGCGAAGCGGCTGCCTGGACGACTGCACCCCATTTGCAGGGGCCACAGGTCGAAGCACTGGTCCGTTTTTCCGAGAGTTCGACCGATCCGGCACTGGCCGATCTGCTGTCTCCGGCCAAAGGCATGGCTGTACAGTTTCGCCTGCCGGAAGGCAAGGTGAGCAATCTGGTTGCCGTAACCGTACCTGTTTTCTTTGCCCGTACACCGGAATCCTTTATGGATATGTTAAAAGCCGTCAACAAAGCCCGTGCCGGCAATCTGGGGATCAAGGAGATTATCCACCAGATCACCGGACATTTCGGTGAAGCCCGCGAGAGCCTGCTGTCTGTGCAGCGGCTGCGCCCACCGACCAGCTATGTGACCAATCTGTATTATTGTATCCACGCCTATCTGCTCGTCAACGAAGCAGGACAACGACAGCCCGTCAAATTTGAATGGCTGCCGGAGGCTGGTGTACATATGCTGTCCATCAAGGATACGACCTCCCAGCCGCCGGATTATCTGGAACGTGAACTAAATGAGCGTCTGCAGCAGCAGACAGCCGCCTTCCGGCTGAACATTATTATTGGCGAGGAAGGCGATCCCACAGACGACCCGACGACCGCCTGGCCCAAAAAGCGCCAGCGGATCGATGCCGGACGATTGGTGCTGACCGCTCCTGTTGCGGAACCGGAAGGCCTTGTTATGGACCCTACCGTCCTGCCGCCGCAGGGCATGGAGCTGTCCGATGATCCGATCCTGAATTTCCGGCGGGCTGCCTACGCAGAGTCATGGAAACGGCGGAGTGGTGAAGCCGCTTCCGGCGTGGACACGGAATAAAGCAGGATATACTGTTCTCCCTATCATCCAAAACCATCCAAAAAAGCTGCTGACTGTATGTCAGCAGCTTTTCTTGATTTATCGTGAATCCTTCGTATTCTTCGTCTATTAACAGCTAAGCCTTGTCGCCTGCCTACACGGTTATATCGCCGCTGCCTTTACTTCCTCAGGCACCGTAATCGCTGTGATTCGGTCATAATCGGAATATACCGCAGTAATCTTCATATCGGTGATCCGGCTCTTTGTCTCATCATCGGACAGCGGGCTGGCCAGCCGGATCGTCGCTTCGCTGGCGGTCGGCAGCTTGCTCTCGGCATCCAGCGTATAGCTAATTGTCATCTCTTCCACCGTAGACAGCTTTATGCTGCGCTGCATGCCCGGTGTGTACGAACTCGCTTGATTCAGCAGCATCTGGGTCAGCTGCCGCCTGGCGGTCTCGTCTTTTACCGAGCCGGTCAGTATGTAGCTGCTGCCCTGCCCGGTTACGGTCATGTCATTCACCGCCGCCTGGATCTGTTGGAGCTGTGCAGCAATATTGGTGAATTCCCTGAGATTGGCCTGAGTCTCGTACAGCTCCTTGTCGTCCCGGTACCATTGCTCACTTCGTGCAGAATAAATGGCCTCGCTGGTAATATACTTTTGGAGCTGATTGGAATCATTCATGGCTCCTGCCAGCTCCAGTTCAATCTTCTGATAGGCAGCCGGAGGCTCCATGGTAATCTGGCTGGTAATCGTATAGCGGGAATCCGGCGAATCGATAGTCTCCCCGCTGTGCGTCTCCTGCTGCTCGGTCTGCAGCGCATAACTCTTTACGCCGCTTCCGGCTTTGGCAGCCTGATCCAGCAGTTCTTTTGCCGCAGGCAGATCGGCCTGCGACTGCTGAGCCTGAGCCGAAGCTCCGCCAGCCGCCACTTCCGCATTGTTGTTGCTTCCACAAGCCGTCAGACCCGCAGACAAAGTCAGTACAAGCAGTACCGCTGCACCTTTCTTCATTCCGTTATTCCTCCTGTCCTGGTAAGACCATTCTCGGACACTCTGTAAAAGAGCACCCGCGTCCATTTTAGCGGACATTCCAGGCAATGAGGGGATTTTGGCGAAGAATTAACACCGTTTTTACATTATTTACAAATTCCGCTATTGCACACGCAGCAGAGGCTTGCCCTGTCACGTACAGACAGGAAGATGTACAGACCTGATTATCGCTCGGCTACAATGGTAAATGTTTTGGGGATGCCTTTATCAAATACATCGGAAGACAGGTTCGGCAGTTCTTCCAGCACCTTGATCACCAGACCGGTTGCAGCTACCGCTGTGACGATCTCGCCGAGTGTCCAGTTGCGCAGGTATACTTTTTGCTGCTGTTCGTCGGCAGGAGCGGATTCGGCGAACTTGGAATAGGAGACTTCCTTCTCCACCAGCGAGGTATCAAAATAATCGCCGTCGACCTTGTGCTTGCGGATCTTGGCGGTCGTGCCGCGTGAAGAGATCAGCTTGGTGGAGATCGGGTGGAAATCCTGCAGGATCAGTCTTCCGCCCGGCTGGAGAAGTCGGCGCACTACCTCAAACAGCGGATGCAGGTCGGTAAAATAGTGCAAAATCCCGAACTCCATAAAGACGATATCGTACGATCCATCCAGCTCTTCCTCCGGCATCTGCAGCACATCGGAGACGATGTACTTAAGCTCTATACCGGCAGCCTCTGCCAGCTCCAGCGCATACTGGCGATTCTCCTCGGAGAAGTCGGCAACGGTGAGCGAAGCGCCGAGCAGCGCCAGCGCGACCGCCTTGTTGCCATTGGAGCCCATCAGGTTAATGATTTTGCGTCCCTGCACATCGCCCATATGATCCAGTGCGATGCCGAGGCGCTTGCGAGGGTCAGACTTTATTTTCTCGGCCGCTTGGGCCGGTGTTCCAAACCGGTTCAGCCAGGACTCGTAAGCGCCGCTGTTCCAGGCATTTTTGTTTTGTTCTGAAGATTGCATGATTGTGCCTCCATGCGTGATCACACGCCGTATTCATCAAAATTGATCTTTCTATTCTACCATCAACTTCTGCGGAAGAGACAGATTTTGCTCAGGCAGGTTTATTTATCTTCTTTTTACGTTCTGTTCACACCGCTGGGTCATCACCAGATCGCCGGAAAATAGACAGGCTAACTTCTTTGCAAGCTTTTGGCAGTTAGGTTAAAGTTAAAAGCATACCTGAATATGCCCATTCTGCATCAGGCAGCATTCATAGGGTGTTATTCATTGCTTTATGATCCAGAACCTATTGATTGCAAACGTTCTGTTCATCTCTTATGTGACTGTCAACGATCCAGACCTGCGCCCCCGGGTACAGGTCCTGTTTATATTCGGGATGCCAATATCCCATTACAAAGGACGTGAGTATATGCCGGATGAAATGGCCCGTCCACTATCGGGCAGCAACCCCTGCTTTTGCGGCAGCGGCCGCAAGCTCCAGCACTGTCACAAAAGCGCCGCACCGGACAGCCGGGCCGCTCATGTACACCGATTGTATCAGGAGGTGGACCGGGCGATCGAGGATTACCACGCCCATCATGATGCCCATCCTCCCTGTGCGGCTGGCTGCAGCAGCTGCTGTTCGGATTACTTTCCCGTCTCCCAGGTGGAGTTTGAACTGCTGCTCACTTATATGGAGCGCCACTGGAGCAAAGCGGAGATTCAGGCGGTATTCGAGCAGTCGCTGATCAATCTGGACATTTTCCAGTCCGAGAATCCCCAGATGTATGCATCACTGACGAGCCGAACGAACCAGGAGCAGGAACTGGAACAGATTCGCCGGTATGCCGGACGCAACGGATTCGCCTGTCCGCTGCTGGACCCGGAAAAGGGCATCTGCCGTGTCTATCCGCTGCGCCCGTTTATTTGCCGCACTCACGGCAGCTCCCATACCTTTTACGGATCATGGCGGGAACGACTGCTGCCGGAAAAAGTATGCGAGCATATCCCCAGCAGCCGCGCACACCGCAAAGTCACGCCCAATATTGTCGACTACTGGCCGCAGTATGAGCAGCTCGCCGACGTACGGGTCGGAGCCAAGCAGACGCGGATGCGTCAGTATCCGATCTTTTACTGGTTCGTGCTGTATGCCAGGCACGGCGGCGGCATGACGGCCGAGATCGGCAACCGCGATCATTTTGACCTGCCGCTGGCAGAGCATAACGCCAGAATGGCAAGACACGAGGCGCGTTAGGCGGATACGGTCAGCATTATGTCTGTTTTATTGTACTGTACGCTGCACTTCCACCCGGATTATCGGTGGGATAGATAAGGATAGATACTAACGACCAAGACTACCACTGCGAAAGGTTCTGAGACGATGAGAAAGCCCAAAGAGAGCATATATAAACGATACCAGCCTGCTATGGCACCTGCCGAGCAGGAGAATAGCACGGGTTACTGGTTTATTTTCCGTGGTAATGAGCTGCTCGTGCACGAAAACGGGGAGCAGCCGACAATGCCTGTTACTGCCGGACCAGAGCCGTATGGATTGCAGCCTGTGCGCTCCCTTTATCTGGGCCATATCGAGCAGGCTTCCTGTTATACCGCCGAGCTGGACGCGGATACCGAAGCTCCGGCAGGCATGACCTTTCTGCCGCTGTTCGCGCTGTATGACCGGATCGACGAGGATCTGTTCCATCTTGCCGGACGCGGATTGCAGATGCTCGCATGGGACGCTACCTACCAGTTCTGCGGACGCTGCGGCAGCCCGCTCGGTCATGCCGATCATGAACGCAGCAAAGTATGCCCAAGCTGCGGACTGTCCCATTATCCGCGTCTGGCGCCGGCTGTGATTACCCTGATTCTCAAGGATAACCAGCTGCTGCTGGCCCGGGCCGGTCATTTCAAAAACAATATGTACGGCCTGATCGCCGGCTTCGTCGAACCGGGTGAGACGCTGGAAGACTGCGTCCAGCGGGAGACGATGGAAGAGATCGGTATCCGGATTAATAATATCCGCTACTTTGACAGCCAGCCGTGGCCGTTTCCCCATTCGCTGATGGTCGGATTTATCGCTGATTATGAGAGTGGCGAGATCCAGGTCGATGGCGAGGAAATTGTACATGCGGACTGGTTCGGAGTGGACAATCTGCCGAATATCCCGCCGCGTATCAGCATCGCGCGCAAGATGATTGACTGGTATGTCGAGGAGCACAGCTGATCCCTGGTTATGCTGCTTTTTCTGCACATATCCCGGCAGGTAGGCGCTGCGGCATCCCACAGATTTGCACTGTAACAAAGTAAAAAGCATTCTTTCCCTTTACTGTCTGTAGAGAGGAAGAATGCTTTTTGGGTTGGCTTGCTATTTTAGATAGAAATATTGGATAGGGACCTACTGCGATTATTACGGATGTGCGTAAAATTGGCATATCTCTGTTCGAAAAGATACTTCCAGGCTCAAATCATCATTCCGGTCAATGTATCGCCGGCTCCATACCACTTTGGAGATACTTTATATTATAGTTACTTTAGATCAACATGGTGTTATTAATACACTGCTCCATCCGGGAATGCGTACTTGTTCAGTCCCTTGATCGACAGCAGACGGAAGCCTTCCCGGCTGAAATCCTGACCGCCCCGGAAGCTCTCGTACTGCGGCTTGAGCGTGTAAAAGTCCATATAATTGCTCATATACGGGAATGTCCGTACGACATCCGAATTCGGTTTGGAGGAGCTGTAATGCACCGGTGAGACGCCATATCCATCCAGGGAGAACACGCCTGCAGCCGCTTCGTTCATTTTGAAAAACTGGTTCAGCACGCCGTCGGTGCTCGCCTGATAATCAATTGTGCTCACACTGAGCATACGCACACCCAGCACTCTGCGGTACATCATGCTCTTCTCCATTTTATCCTCAAAATAATCCCGGTAGGCGCTGAAGATACGACTGCCGTTCAGATTCGCCGGCAGCAGGAAGCTCTCCATCAGATACAGGTCGCTCGCGTTCATTTTGCTTTTCAGCCCGTCCGGGTTGAACTGCGCCTGCTTGGCACTGCTCATCACATCTTCCGGATGCCATGCATTGACAAAGGCGGCCATGCTGCCATCATGCACAGCCGTCACCGCTTCATTCAGCCGCTCACGGGATACGCCGTAATCATAACCGGCATCATCGAGGAAAATACCATACACACCAGCAGCTTTCCACAGCGTAATCCGCTGCTTGATCGTATCCATGCTCAGATTATCCGTCGAATCCGTCACCCCCAGATCGACATAGCCGAAGATCTGGATTTTCGGGTTGATTTGCTTGATCCGGGCAATAATCTGCAGTGTGCTCTCATGCTGCGCATGCTCCGGCAGTTCCAGTTTGTCCCCCAGTACAAGACAGTCGTATTTTGCAAAAATTTGTGCCGCTTCCTCAGGAGTCGATGCATTATTGACCGACTCCGGAATTCCATAATAGATTAACAGTTTGTAGCCCGAGTTATTATTTGCCAGCGCGGAAGCGCTCGTCGTCATAGACATCATCGCCATGAGGGCGAACAGACACAGTGCTATTCGGCCATACCTTTTCATCATTGCAGTCTCCTCTTCTATCCTACCGGTATTTGCTGCCTGAAGCCGCACCAGAGATTAGTTTAAAAAATAACATATTTCTCGCAAAAGTAAACGATTTTCTTTCACTTACATATCGCTTCAAACTCATCGTCAAACACGGTTTTAACACCTGTATTTCGGCGAATTATACCACTGATTTACTATTTTAAATATTTACATACTAAAATCGTGAGTAATATTACTGAAATGTAAGAAAATAGTTGTCAAATTTACTTAATTACCTTTAAAATAGTTAAATCCAGTTATACGTTACATGGACGGATTGGACAAATTATTTTAGGAGGAACATACGTGAATGTGCTGGTCACAGGAGGCTACGGTTTTATAGGTTCGTTCGTAGCCGAGCGGTTTCACAAGGAAGGTCATCAGGTCTATATTATCGACAATCTGACCTCCGGACGTAAAGAGAACGTGAACGTCCCCCACAAGTTTTATGAATTAAGTGTAGAAGATGAACGGTGCGAAGAGATTTTCCAGAGCATCAAACCGGATATCGTGATTCATCTGGCCGCCCAGGTCGATGTATCGGTCTCCATGCGTGAGCCTCGTCAGGACGCCCAGACCAACATCCTCGGTCTCGTCAACATGCTGGAATGCGCCAACAAGTACGGCGTATCCAAATTCCTGTTTGCTTCTTCAGCAGCTGTGTACGGCCCCAATGAACAGGTTCCCCTCAATGAACGAATGAAGACTGAACCGGTATCCCCTTATGGAATCAACAAACTGCTCGGTGAAGTATACTGCGGCAAGTGGAATGATATCTACAAACTGCCTACCCTTGCTTTCCGCTTTGCCAATGTGTATGGCCCGCGCCAGGGTACGATCGGTGAAGGTGGCGTTGTCTCCATCTATATGCAGCGCATGATGGAAGGACGCAGTCTGGATATTTTCGGTGACGGTGAGCAGACCCGTGATTTCATCTATGTGGAAGACATCGTGGACGGTATCTACCGCGGCGCGATCAGCGACGCAACCGGCATCTACAATCTGTCCACCAATACGGAGACAAGTCTGAATGAACTGATCGGCATTCTGGAACAGCTGGAACCGATCCAGGACGTCAACTATAAGGAATCACGTGCAGGTGATATTTACCGCTCGTCTCTCGACAACACCATGGTCAAAAAAGATCTCGACTGGCTGCCCCTGTATTCGGTACAGGAAGGCATGGAGAAAACCTACGCCTGGTTCCGTGAGCATCACAGCCGCAAACCTGCAATCAATGCACGAATAGGCGGCAAATCCGGTTACACCAACTGGTTCCCGATGATCCGGCCGTATGCGGAGAACCTGCTCGCTTTTGCCATTCTATTCATGATCTCCCAGTATGGCAGCAAATGGTCCATCTCCGCCGATATCGACTTCAAGCTGGTGTATATTATCCTGCTCGGTATCGTGTACGGTGCACGGCAGTCGATTCTGTCGTCTGTGCTCGCCTCCGGACTGTTCTTTTACGAAGCCCTTTCCAATGGACGTGATTGGCAGACTTTGTTGTATGACCCGGAAGCCCTGTTTATTTTCGCGATTTATCTGTTCTTCGGCATGGTGGTTGGCTTTGTATCCGACAAGCACAAGCGTGAATCGGTATCCATTCACAATGAACTCGCCGCCGAGAAAGAACGCTATGTGTTCCTCAGCCATATTTACAAGGATACACGCAAGATCAAGGAAGAACTGCAGCGCCAGCTGATCGGCAGCAAAGACAGCATCGGCCGGATCTATACCATCACCCGCAAGCTGGAAAGCTTCGAATCGGAAGAAGTCATCACTGCCTCGATAGATGTGCTGGAGAATCTGCTGGATACCCGCCATATCTCGATCTACTCCGTGAATGAAACGAACCACATGCGTCTGCTCGTTCAATCCAAAAATGCCGGCTTCAGCCTGCCCAAGACGATTCGTCTGGATGAACATCCCTATTTCCGTGAAGCGATTGAAAGCAAGACCATGTTCGTCAACAAGACGATGGCTGCCGAAGTGCCGATGTATATCGTGCCCGTTATCCACAATCAGCAGGTGATTGCGCTCGTCTCCCTGCATGAGCCTTCCTTTGAGAATCTGAATATGAATTACGAGAATATGCTCAAAGTCAGCGTGGACATGATCTCCTCTTCCCTCGCACGTGCGTTCCAGTACGAAGGAGCCACACGCCAGCACCGGTATATCGATGATCTGCCTGTACTGAATGAATCGGCGTTCCGCCAGATTCTGCGTGCCCGCGAAGAAGCGTACCGGATGCATGGCAGTGATTATACACTGCTGGCCCTGGCCGAACAAGGACGCAGTCTGTCCGATCTCGCTCATCTGGTCAATGGCGTCAAGCGGGATTCCGATCATCTCGGCATGATCGCGGGCCATCCTGTACTGCTGCTGTCCAATGCCAATCATGCGGAAGCACAGCTCGTGATCAATCGTCTGGATTATCATGGTGTGGAGGCCAGCGTGCTGCAGGAGGAGATCGCCTATGCTTAGTCTCCTGCTGCTGTATTACGTACTGGCAGCGGTATACAGCGTGCTGCGCTGGAAATACCGTGCCCGCTGCGGAGAAGATACAGCCGGAGCGATTACGCTGGTCGTGCTGCTGCCTCTGTTCGGTCTCTTCATCTCCCTGCTCCGGGACGGACTGCGCTCCGGCTATCTGCGCCTGTCCCGTTCCACCGGCCATCTGACCGATGAGACGCCGGATGAGCAGCCTATACGTGTATTCCGTAGTCTGGATGTGCGCAAGGAAAGCAATCTGGTGCCGCTCGAGGAAGCGCTGCTCGTGAACGACCATACGAGCCGCCGCCGACTGATGCTGGACTTTCTCAAAGACGATCCCGGCGCGATGATGCCGCTGCTCGAACAGGCCGTCAGCAATGAAGATACCGAGACCTCCCACTATGCGGTGACCGCTGTCGTGGAGATCAAGCGTAAGCTGACCCTGTCGATCCAGCATTATTCCGTTCGTCATGAACAGGGTGATCGTTCGGTAGAGATGCTGCGCGAATATGCGGAAGTGATCCGCCAGTATATGCACAGCGGATTCATGGACCGTGCCACACGTCATACCTACCTGTCCACCTATGCCCGCCTGCTCGGTGAGCTGATCGAGGCAGGCGGCGGGGACGAGCAGACATTTAACGCCAAAATCAACAGCGAGATGCAGCTGGATCGACCCGATACGGCGCTTCAGTATGAACAGAAGTTCCGCGAGGCACATCCGAACAGTGAACAGCCGTATCTGGCAGCACTGCAGCTGTATTATACCCTGCAGATGAAGGAAGCCTTTTTCCGGACGCTGCATTCCCTCAAGCAATCCAATATCAAAGTATCCAATACGGGCCTGAATGTCATTCGGTACTGGTCGGAAAAAGGTGCGTAACCCATGAAATTTTCATTTAAATTAACTACCCAGGTCTATGCCATGCTGGCGTTTATGCTGGTCATGGCGTTGATCATTCAGGCTTCACGTTCCGATGCCATTCTTCATATGAAAGGCAATCAGAACAATATCCAGGATATGTCCGGCATCAAACAGACGAATGCCCTGACACCGGAACAGACCGCAGCCCTGCAGGGAGAGCGGCAATTGCTGCTGCTCTTTAACCCCAAGGACAGCGCCAGTGTCAAAATCAAAAACAATGCACAGCATATGCTGAACTATATGAAAATCCGCTACGATGCGATCGATGCCAGCACCATGCCAGCGGATATCAGCGCCTATGATGGTGTCATCCTGACACTGTCCAGCCTGTCCCAGCTGCCTGACACCGGCTGGATCGAAGGTTATGTGCAAAATGGCGGCAGCCTGCTGTTCACCTCCATGCCGCAGATCGATCAGGCCCTGTACCAGAATTACCGCAAAATGGGCATTATCGAGCTGGGCGGCTATCTGACCTCTACCGGTCTCGAGCTGAAAAGCAATGTGCTGCTGAACGACCAGGATGCCAAGTATTCGCCGGAGCTGATCCAGAACGGCTCGATTCGTGTGCGTCTGGGCAGTGACAGCATCGTGCATGCCATCAGCGACGAGAAAGTGCCGCTGCTGTGGGAGACCCCTTATGGCAAAGGCAAATTCGTCGTATTCAACGGCTCGATGTTCCAGGAGAAGACGAGCCGGGGCGTACTGTCCGGCGCCATCAGCCTGATGCTGTCGGATACGATCTACCCGGTGCTGAATATCGAACTGATGTACATCGACGACTTCCCGGCGCCGATTCCGGCGGGGACCAACGACAAGGTATACGAGGAATATCACCGCAATACCGCACGCTTTTACAAAGATATCTGGTGGCCGGACATGCTGAAAATTGCTGCCGAGCATAACCTCAAATACACCGGCGTCGTGATCCAGACGTACAACAACCAGGTCAAGCCGCCATTTGGCGCGCCAACCGATGCCGACGGTCTCAACCTGACGCTGTTCGGACGCGAGCTGATCAAACAGGGCGGCGAGATTGGCGTGCACGGCTACAATCACCAATCGCTGACGACGAATGAACGGATTGCCGGCAGCTTTGGCTATACCGCCTGGCCGGACCGCAAAAGCATGTCGGAATCGGTCAGCAGTGTACTCAAATTTATCCATCAGTCTTTTGTAAACTATAAAGTCATGACCTATGTGCCACCATCCAATGCGCTTGATCAGGACGGACGGGCAGCGCTCAAAAGCAGCTGGCCGGATCTGAAAAGCATCTCTTCCGTCTACAGTGAAGACCCGGAGAACCGCTCCTATGTGCAGGAATTCGAGATTGCCGATGATGGCATCGCCGAGCTGCCGCGAATCTCGTCAGGCTTTATGAAAGACGAGTTCAACGACTGGGCGACCGCCAACGCGGTAACATCGCTCGGTGTCTTCTCCCACTTCGTGCATCCGGATGATATTCTCGATCCGGATCGCAGCCAGTCCTACAACTGGGAGCAGCTGCGCGATATGTTCGAGAAGTATATCAGCAAATCGGTGCAGCAGTACAGCTGGCTGCGTCCGATGACCGCTTCCCAGGCAGCGGTGGAGCTGCAGAAATATCAGATCAGCGAGCCGCACTTTGTGCACAAGGATAGCGAGATCGACGGCTATATCAATCATTTCCCGGAAGGTTCACTCTTCTACGTATTGCGTACAGACCGGCCGATCACGGCCCAGGAGAACTGCAAAGTGACCCGGATTGACAGCGGGTCGTATCTGGTGGAAGTGACCCGGGATCAATTCAAGATTGGTTTGGGGGACAAGACACAATGAGAATCTGTATTGTAGCGGAAGGATCGTATCCGTATGTGACCGGCGGGGTATCGAGCTGGATTCATTCCCTGGCCCGCAATATGCCGGAGCATGAGTTTGTAATCTATGCGATCGCCGCGGAGCGCAAGCAAAAAGGGCAGTTCAAATACACACTGCCCTCCAATATTGTCGAAGTACAGGAGATTTTCCTGGATGAATATATGCAGCTGGAAGGCGAATGGGGGCATCACCTGCGCCTCACGCCCGATCAGCGTCAATCGATCAAGGCACTGATTTCCGGCGAAGGGGATCTGGACTGGAGCCGCATCTTCAGCGTGCTGTGCGATCCCAAGCTGAGCAATGCCGCCAACTTCCTCATGAGCCGCGATTTCTTTGATATTATGAGCCAGCTGTGTGAGGAAAAGTACGAACAGCTTCCTTTTACCGAGATGTTCTGGACGGTACGCTCGATGGTACTGCCGCTGCTGCTGACGGTGCAAAAGCCGCTGCCGCAGGCAGATCTGTATCATGCGGTATCAACCGGTTATGCAGGCGTACTCGCCAGCCTCGCCAAGTATCTGTACGGCAAGCCGGTGCTGCTGACCGAGCACGGCATCTACTCGCGCGAACGGGAAGAAGAGATTATCAAAGCCGACTGGGTCGACGGGTATTTCAAGGATATCTGGATTCGCTATTTCTATACCCTCTCCACCTGTGCTTACCAGTATGCGGACGAAGTCATTACCCTGTTCAACCGCAACCGGGAAATCCAGATCGAACTGGGCTGCGAGCCGGACAAAATCCGCATTATCCCGAACGGCGTGACGGCGTCGGATTACGAGAATCTGTCGGCCAAAGCTCCCGGCGAGCCGATCTATATCGGCGGTGTCGTACGGGTCGTGCCGATCAAGGATATCAAGACGATGATCCAGAGCTTCAACATTATCAAACGTCAGGTTCCTGAAGCCAAGTTCTTCATTATGGGACCGTATGAGGAAGATCCGGAATACTACGAGGAATGCCGCCTGATGGTGGAGCTGCTGCAGGTCGAGGATGTAATCTTCACCGGCAGCATCAATGTCAAGGAATACATCGGACAGATGGATATCCTGCTGCTGACCAGTATCAGTGAAGGGCAGCCGCTTGCGGTACTGGAAGGCCTGGCAGCCGGCAAGCCGATGGTCACTACCGATGTCGGTAGCTGCAAGGAACTGATCTACGGCAACAATGATGAGTTCGGACCGGCTGGCAGCGTCGTGCCGGTCATGAGCTATGAACGGATCGGCGAAGAAGTCATCCAGCTGTGCCGGAGCGCAGAACTGCGCCAGCGGATGGGCGAGAACGGCCGGAATCGTGTGCGTTCGCTGTACACGAACCATAACTTTATTACCGGTTATCAGAATTTGTATCAAACATGTGGAGGGCTTAACGGATGGCCGGTATCGGTTTCGAACTAAAAAAATTATTTGATAAGAGCGGACTGGTCAACAAGGCCAAAGCCTACACCTATTCATCCCTGATTACGATTGGCCCGATGCTGCTCTGTATCGTGATGGTTGGCGTATTCAATCGGATGCTGCGCGGAGCGGGTACGGATTACCTGAATGTGGAGCTGTTTCAGAGCTGCGTTATTTATGCGTTTATCTTCTCCTATATTGTGAGCAGTCTGATGACGATGTATCTGACACGGGTCAGCTCGGACTTTCTCAATGAAGGCTATCATAATGCCCTGCTGCCGTCGCTGTATGGCAGCATCCAGATCAGTCTGGTGTTCGGCGGCATCCCGGCTCTGGTCTTCCTGGTGTTCGCAGAGCTGCCGCTGTCGATCAAAGTAGGACTGTTCCTGCTGTACATGCTGCTGATCGTGATCTGGAATCAGGTCGTCTATGTATCGGCGATGAAAAACTACAAGCGCATCGTACTGGCCTTTTCCAGCGGTGCGGCGGTATCGATCATTGTACTGGCTGTCATTCTCTATCTGACACCGCTGCGGACCGCTTCATCGGCGCTGTTCGCTTTTGATGGTGGATTTCTGGTGACCTGCATCATGCTGATGATCCAGATCGAACGTTATTTCAAACCCGGCAAGACGGTATCCAACTTTTCCTTTCTCGCCTTTTTGCGCCGCTATCCTTCGCTGCTCGCGATTGGACTACTGAACTCGGTCGGGCTGTTCGCCCATCAGTTTGTACAGTGGGCCGGTCCGGCGGGCGTACAGGTGAGCGGAGCGTTCCTGATGGCGCCGCAGTACGATGTGGCGGTATTTTGCGCGTTTCTGTCGGCGGTACCGACACTGATCGTATTCGTCGTATCGCTGGAGACCAGCTTTTATCCCAAGTTTCGCAGCTATTATGACTTTATTCTGTCCAAAGGCTCGATTCTGGACATTAACCGCGCCCGCAACGAGATGTATCAGGTGCTGGGACAGCAGTTTACGCTGATTATGGGCATTCAGATGATTTTCTCGATCATCTCGATCGCGATCGGTATTCGCTTCCTGCCCCTGATCGGCTTCACTTCAACCCAGGTGGATCTGTTCAACATTCTCGTCATCGGCTATTTTGCCTACATTATCTATAATGTGCTGGCGCTTGTACTGCTTTATTTTGATGATCGTAAAGGGGTGCTGTGGCTGGCGGTTGCTTTTCTGGCTATGAACACGCTCTTTACCGTGGTGTCCATCTGGATGAATGATCAGGGATTCTCGTTCTTTGCGGCTTCCTTTGTCACGCTGATCGCTGCACTCGGACGCATTGTGTATGTGCTTAACCATATTAATTATTATACGTTCAGTGCGCAGCCGCTGGTGGCGCGCAAGACGGATAACCGCTTCGGCCCGCTGCTGAAGCGCTGATGTCCGTTCCACCAACCTCGTCCCCAAGTGAAAGAAATACCATGATGCCGGACAGCGTCAGATCTGCTGAAGATCCTGTGCGGTCCGGCCCTGCAATGAAAAGATCGGAGGCAGTTATGAATATGTACCAGAAGGCCGCAGCCATGCTGGCCGTAATACTGGGTGTGCTGATTATGGCCGGATGTGAGGATCGGAAGGATACCTCCATCGCTGTCGCCAGCAGTCCGGCAGCCGGAGCCGTGGCAAACTACCATCCCCGGCTGGAAGATAACCGCAGCGTCTACAAGACCGACAGTCAGGACAGCGTCATCCATATGTACCTGACGATTACCAAGGACAATCTGACCGCTGTTCATCCGGAAAGCTGGAAGCAGCTCAACGAGATCAAGCTGCCGGATGACAATACGCCCGACAAAAGCGTCAATGCCATCCTGCAGCAGGGCGATGCCGCAGGACCGGTAGCCGGCAAGTTTGGTTATGACACCAAACAGCCGAATGCCATGGTCAAGCTGCGCGGTAAATCGACCCTCAGCTCCAACCAGAAGTCCTACAAGATCAGCCTGTACAAAGATGCCGGTCAGTGGCGCAGCCAGACGACGATCAACCTCGTCAAAAGCGCCTATGACTTTACCCGCATGCGCAATATGCTCAGCTACAATATGATGCAGCGTATACCGGATATGGTCAGCCTGCGTACCCAGTACGTACAGCTGCATGTGCGTGATCTGACCGTCGGCAGTGATGCCGGGTATCAAGATTATGGACTGTATACGCAGGTGGAGCAGCCGAACCGGACGTTCCTGCGTTCCCATGGACTCGACCCGAACGGTCAGCTGTACAAGGCGTCCAACTTTGAATTTTACCGTTATGAAAATGAACTCAAGCTGGAGAGCGATCCTGCCTTTGACCGGACCGCATTCGAATCAGTATTGGAGATCAAAGGCAATCACGATCATGCCAAGCTGCTCCAAATGCTGGACGATGTGAATGATTCGACCAAGGATTTTGATGAAGTGTTCAATACACATTTTGACCGGGATAACTTCCTGACCTGGATGGCTGTCAATATTCTGACCGACAACATCGATACCCAGACCCAGAACTTTATGCTCTATTCCCCCCTGAACTCCAATACCTGGTACTTCCTGCCGTGGGATTATGATGGCGCCTGGGGATTCTACGATGATGACGAGTCCCGCCGTGCACCATGGAAAGCCGGCATCGCCAACTACTGGGGCAGCGAGCTGCAGAACCGCTTTTTCAAAAATCCGGCCAATGTGACAGCCCTGCAGACCAAAATTCAGGAGCTTCAGAGCATCATCAACCGCGAAGAGACGCAAAAGCTGGTCGACAAGTACCGCCCGATTACGGAAAAATACGTCTACCAGCTGCCGGACCTGGGCAACCTGCCCGAGCCGATCGAAGAATACAGCGGCGAGGTCAACCATCTGATGGATATTCCGGAAGAGTCGGTAGCCCGCTTTGATAAAATGCTGCAGTATCCGATGCCGTTCTTCATGGGCGATGTACAGCAGCAGGGCAGCAATCTGTCCTTCCGCTGGGATAATTCCTATGATATGCAGGCTGACGATATTACGTACCACTTTACCCTGGCCCGCACGCCGGATATGACGAATCCGCTGCGTGATGAATCCGGGCTGACGGTCAATGAATTGAAGCTGGATGGACTGACTCAGGGGCGTTATTACTGGCGTGTACTCGCGGAAGACAGCCAGGGGCATTCGATGACTGCCTTTGATACCTACGAAGATCTGAATAACCAGAACCATTATGGAGTACGTGAATTCTATGTTAAATAAGCACTTCTCCCGTCTGCGCCCCTTCCGTGAGGATGACGCGGACCGCCGCCGAACCGGTCGCTGCCGGTCAGTATTCCTGCTGCTGGCTGCTATACTGCCCGTAACGCTGTCCGGCTGCAGTGTCCCGCAGGGTCTGCTGCCATGGGATGTGAATCCGGCAACCAGCGTACAGCAGGAGGCCTATGCCAGCGATACGCTCAGCGATAACAAGTCGCTGTATCAGGAGGAGACCTCTTCCGGCATTACCGACATTTACATTACGATCATGCATCAGAATCTGGACCGCAATCATCCGCTCAGCTGGGACCAGCTCAGCGAGGTATCTGATGCCGAGGATGAGAATAACCGCTCCATGGATGCCATTTTCCAGGAAGGCAATGCGGAAGGTCCAGTGCACGGCATGTTCGGCTACTCGGACTATCAGGCCAACAGCTCCATCTCCCTGCGGGGCAATGATTCCCTGCGCTCTGCGCAAAAGTCATACAAGATCAAGCTGAACGGTCAGGCGGGCGCATGGCGGGATCAGTCGACTGTGAATCTGGTCAAGTCGGTCAATGATCTGACCCGGTTTCGCAATCGGCTCAGCTTTGACTATATGACCCGGCTGCCGGATATGGTCAGCATGCAGACTTCCTTTGTCCGGCTGCATATCAAAGATCTGACCCGGGAAGATGCACAGAGTGATGAATTTGCCGATTACGGATTATATACGCAGATCGAACAGCCCAACAAGAAGTTCCTGCGGGCTCATGGACTCGACTCCAGCGGCGGATTGTACAAAGCGAACAATTTCAAATTCGACCGCAATGCCGATGCACTCAAGCTGGAGGACGATCCCACATTCGACAAGCACCGATTCCAGGATATCCTGCAGGTCAAAGGCAGCAAGGATCACCAGAAACTGCTGCAGATGCTGGATGATGTGAATGCCAGTACTACAGCGCAGTTTGACGATGTATTTGATCGCTACTTTGACCGGGATAATGTCCTCAGCTGGCTGGCCGTGAACATCCTGATGGATAACTATTCGACCTCGTCGGAGAACTATCTGTTGTACTCCCCGACCGAATCCCGCAAATGGTTTTTCATTCCATGGGATTACGACAGTGCCTGGGGCAAAGGACAGCTGCACAGCGCCGTGCTCAGTCAGCGTGCACCGTGGCAGCATGGCATCGCCAATTACTGGGATAACCAGCTGATCCGCCGTTATTTCCAAAATCCGGAGCATGTCCGGCTGCTGACAGCGAAAATCGAGGAATTCCGCAAAATCATCACCCCGGCACAGACCGCGCAGATGATCACGGACTACCGCCGGATCGCCGATGCCGCTGTACTGCAGTCCAGTGATCCCGGCTATCTGCCCGGCAGCATCAGCGACCGTGAACAGGAGCTGAAGCAGCTACCGACATGGAGCGAACAGAGCTATACGCGGTACCTAGAGAGCCTGCAGCGTCCGATGCCGTTCCGGCTGCTGGAGCCGCAGACCGTGCAGGATCAGCTGAAGTTCAGCTGGGAGCCTTCGTACGATCTGCAGGGCGAACCGCTGAATTACCATATCGTCGTCTCGCGGACGCCGGATATGACCGCTCCGCTGCTGGACGAGCAGGTCGGAGCTAACACAACTGCCGCCATGAAAGCTCTGTCCTCCGGTCAGTATTACTGGACCGTGACCGCACAAGATCCGAGCGGCCACCATATGACCGCCTATGATGAATACACCGATATCGACGGCCTGACCCATTTTGGCGTCAAAGCCCTGTATATTCCCTGAACACCAGTGAACAGAAAAGAGGTCAACCATGAAGTTCGCCAATAAACGGCTGCGGCATGAACTGAAATACTATATTGCTCCCAACGAATACGAGAGCCTGCGGCGGCGCGTCGCTACCGTGATGCGGCTGGATCGCAACTCGATTGGTAACGAAGGCTATCATATCCGCAGTCTGTACTTTGACAATATGAATGAGACAGCCTTGTTCGATAAAAATAACGGGACTTTCCAGCGCAAAAAATACCGCATCCGCATCTACAATCGCAGTGATGCCGTGATCAAGCTGGAGCGCAAAAGCAAGTTCAACGAATTCACCGCCAAGGAATCC
Organism: Paenibacillus wulumuqiensis; assembly: GCF_000971965.1. Taxonomy (GTDB): domain Bacteria; phylum Bacillota; class Bacilli; order Paenibacillales; family Paenibacillaceae; genus Saccharibacillus; species Saccharibacillus wulumuqiensis. The sequence continues at coordinate 173,117 of NZ_KQ040792.1, read as the reverse complement.
GCGCCGCTCACCCGGGCGCAGTTCGACTCGCTGATGGCCGGGGAATCGCAGTTCCTGCTGGAATCCGGCGATCTGCTGATGCGTGAATTCTACTACGATATGCTGCACGGACAGCTCAAGCCATCCGTCGTCGTCGATTATATCCGGGAAGCGTATATTTACCCGGTCAGCGATGTACGGATCACGTTCGACAAGCAGCTGCAGGCGGGCGTGCAGTCTTTTGACATCTTCGATCCGAATCTGGTGACACTGGAGTCGATCGAGGGTCCGCGCCAGATTCTTGAGGTGAAATACAATCAGTTTCTGCCGGACTTTATCAAGCATCTGATCCAGCTGTCTTCACATAACCGCTCGACCATTTCCAAATATGTACTATGTAAAGAAAAACAAAAAGTGTTTACGGGCTGACCGCCTGGAAGGGGACAAATAGCAACATGAACGAAACGACCAATTTTAGTGATGTGATCAAAAAGAGCTTCCTGCAGCTGGATTCATTCAACCAGGTCTCTTTTATCGAAATGTTCTGGAGTCTGCTGATCGCTTTTGCGATCGGGATGCTCATCTACTGGGTATACCGCAAATGCTACCGTGGCGTCGTATACAGCCATAATTACAATGTATCTTTTGTACTGATGACCATTATTACCTCGCTGATCATTATGACGATTAGCAGCAATATCGTGCTGTCCCTGGGGATGGTCGGCGCGCTGAGTATCGTCCGTTTCCGGACCGCGGTCAAGGACCCGATGGATATCATGTTTATGTTCTGGGCGATTTCCGCCGGTATCGCGACCGGTGCGACGCTGTATGCTTTTGCCATCGTCGGTTCGATTGTCATTACGCTCGTCATCTTCTTCATGTCCCGCCGCCAGAACGGCGAGGCACCGTATCTGCTCGTGATTCACTACGACGAATCCGCAGCCGAGCCGGTCAAGATCGCCCTGCGCAAGCTGAAGTATGTACTCAAATCTAAAACGGTTCGCAAAAACATTACCGAGATGACCGTCGAGATTCGCCTGGCCGATCCGGATAATACGCAGTTTATTAATGAACTGTCCAATGTGAGTGGTGTGTCGGATGTGGTGCTGGTGAGTTATAACGGTGATTACGCGCAGTAAAGTACTAGAATATTGGGCGATACTCCTGTCAAACAAATAATTAAAATGTTTTTATTCAAACTCCGGCCTTTCCCAGATTACTTTTGGGAAAGGCCATTTATTTTATTTAAAGAATTTAGGAAGTAAATTACCTAGTCTTTATAGCTTAGCATATTCATCAATTCAAAATGGCTTTGCCAATGTCAATCATCCTCAAAAGGATAGGAGATTTTCCCCAGCAACATGCTCTCCTACCAGTAATCAACGATCGAGAAGTGAATATATAAGTATCGTACACCTACAACTAATTACGACAGGACGGTGGATATTGGCAAGCGGATGGTGAGGGGGTCGGCGAAAGTTGTGCGCATGATCGAACAATTCTGCTGAAAGAGTATTAGAGCGGTATGCCTGGTATTATCCTCTCAAGGTAGACAGTGAAAAAAGACCTCATGCTGCAATGAGATCAACACTGGAGACCGGAGCGGATTTTTCATGGCCAAAAAAGACAGACACGGACATGAATTTGCTTATTTATCTGTAGTGATGGACCTGTACAACAATGAAGTGAAGGCTTGGAAATTGGCCAAACGAAACGATTTCAAACTCGTCACCAACACGGTTGAACAGCTGGCTCCACAGCCGGGTTTGCTGCACTCGGACCAAGGATTTCAGTACACGACGAAAAGTTATGCGCATCTTCTACAAGCGAAAGGACTGACGGGCAGCCATTCCAGAACAAACTAAACGGCCTCTCCCCGAAAGAATTTCGAGAAAAGGCCGCTTTTTGAAACGTACTTTTTTAGTGTCTACTTGACGGAGGTATGACCACGGGTAAGGGCGTTTTCTGTTGGTAGCGACTTCGCTGTATAGCTTATCTTCAATCAATTTTTGTTAAAGGCTTACGAGAGAACAACGTTATCACAAACGCTATAAATAAAAACATGGAGGCCAACAAATAAACTATTTCTATAGAAAATGTTTCTCCAATGACACCCATCATCAAGGTGGACACTCCAAAAGTCCCCATGATTAAAATTGATTCAGCAGCATAAACTTTAGCAAGTAAGTTTTCTGAAACGACATTTTGAATGATAGTATGAACTGTGATAGTTTTTAACTCTTGAAATATTCCATATATACTTATGATTAACAATGCCATCCAAGGTGATGTATTTAAGCCAAAAAAGAAGGTAGCTAAAAATACAATGAAACTTCCTAAAATAATGGTAGGAAATTTATGTTTTTCTAACAATTCATATTTTTTGTAACCATAAAGACCTGCTAATAAAAAACCTAATAATAAAGCTGTGTTGATGTATCCCCACCAATCGATGCTTACTTCAAGTCTGTTTTTTATAAAAGGATACATTATCGCAGAAATCCATACAGTAGTAGCAAAAGTTTCGAATAACATAATCAAATGCAGCCTTAGTAATAAGGGATTGCGAAGGATTAGTTCCCATCCTTCGAACAACAGCTTTGTTTTCTTGATCTGTCTCTCTTCCGTTTTTTGTTTAATGTTCACTTCTATAAACAACATAACGATTACTGAAAATAAATAGAGAACAACAGTTAAAATAATTAGTCCATAACTTTTTAGATATACTGCTAGTATTCCTCCTAAAGCCCAACCAGAAAGTTGAATTATTTGATTAAGAGTAGAAATCAAACTATTGGCTTTTAGTAGTTCATCTTTAGAAACGAGGCTAGGCAGAATAGCACTACTAGCAGGCATAGCAAATCCGTCCATAAAATTAATTAAAATCACTAAAATTAAAATACAGGGTATAAATATACTTTGAGACCAAGAATAAATATAGAATAGTAAACAAAATAAAAATACCGTTTTTAAAAATTGTGAAACAACCAGGATTGATTTCAAATTATAACGATCAATAATCAAAGGTACACAAAAACCACTTATAACTCCAGCAACCATTGTAGATACGGGAATAAAAGATATTATTAAAGTCGAAGTTGTGATGCTATAAACAAAAGAAATCAGTGCAACAATGTAAAGAACGTCTCCCATGTTAGCTAAAGATTGTCCTATTAATAGAGCGTAAAATGATTTACTTTTCATTTTGATAACCCTTTCTAGTATAAAATGCGCTATGAATTAGAGTTATCACATATGTTGCACCTCTTTCTATAACTTCAATTTAGTTATAATTCAGTTCTTTACTTTTTTGCTCAATGAAAGATACACATTTATCACAATTAGAAGTGAAACTCCTATTAGAATTTATCCATTCATCATTATTTATACTGACATTTTATTCAGTCTGAACCACTCGTCAGCCGTACACCTGCACACAGTTCCGCCCCATCCGCTTGGCCGCGTACAATGCCTGATCCGCCTGCCGGATCAGCTGCTGTACCGAGGTCTCCCGGTCGCCGGGCGTTACCTGTACACTTGCCACGCCAAAGCTGGAGCTGATGCGCATCGTCTCGCCATCCACCAGCAGTTCACTGCCGGCAATTCGGCTGCGGATCAGTTCGGCCAGCTCGTATGCTTCCGTCACCGAGGCACCGGGCATACAGATAATAAACTCATCCCCGCCGTACCTGCCCGCAATGTCCTGCTCATTCAGAATCTCGCGCGCCGTGGCTGCCAGATGCATAAGAGCGATATCCCCCGCTTCATGTCCGTACGTATCGTTGACCTGCTTGAACTGGTCGATATCGAACATAATCACGGCCACCGGCCCGCCGTCCTGGCGGGACAGTCCCTCGATCACCTGCTCCGAGCGCTGCATCAGGGCGGTCTTGTTGAGTAGCTGGGTGAGCCCGTCGGTATTGGCGAGGTGCTTGAGCTGTTCCTCCAGCTGGGCCTGCTCGGTAATATTCGCAAAAATAATAATTCGGCCGACCGGTGTTCCTTTTCGGTCCCGTACGGGTGCAAAGCGGATTCGGAAGTATGTCTTCACCGCTCTGCGCTCACACTCATAATCGCATTCCTGCCCGCGCACCAGTACTTCACGCAGCACCGGATAGCTGTCCAGCAGACTCATCAGGGGCATCCCGATCGCCCGGGAATCCAACCCCTCCAGCAGATCGGTCATCGCATTGTTGTAGTCGACCAGCACGCCATTCTCATTGAGCACCACAACGCCGTCCTCCATGCTCTCGAAGACGATGTCACGCGCAATCGGTGCCACATCGAACATCTGGTACCGCAGCAGAGCAATACTGTGGAAGATAAACGATACGCTAATAAAGAAAGGTCCCAGATCGATCCCGTACGGACTCTTGCCGCCTACATAAAAAAAGCTCGCCACCACCGGAGCGATCAGCCCGGCTACCATCGTCAGAATCTGCATCCGGAAGCGCCATCTCACCCGGCGCATCTGCAGCAGCAGAATCAGAATACTGAGAGCAAGGCAGCCATACAAGTATACGGAGTGCACATAGAAATAAGGCCCATGCACCAACCGGGTGACCGGAAACGGCGTATCTGTGCTAAGGCTCATCGCGCTATAATACAGATGATGATATTCATTGGTATGCTGCATTAGAATCGTCGCCAGCGGAATCAGGAACAATACATAATAGACCCACCGGTGCAGCTTCTGTCCGACATAGTCACAGCACATCAGCAGGGTAAAGGCTGGAATAAACGGCAGCGGAATATATTCCATCCGCAGCCAGAACCAGGTCTGTTCCAGCGTCGGACTGGTCAGTTCAAATAAATAAGCAAAATTAAATACCGAAGCCAAAAAGGTAGTGACGATATAATACCTGCCGCCGGGTGCCTGTCTGAACCTGAACAGAGCGTATATGCACAGACAGAGACTCAGCGCACCGCCGCCAATAATGATCAGGATATAGGTTAATAGCTCTTGTTCCATCTTCACCTGCTCCATCGAACTAAGCTCGTCGGCCACATGGCCTGCAGAGCTTGCTGGTTTATCCAGTTCATTATATAGCAGGCTATAACTGTAAAATAGAATTGACTTTTATGAATTGCAGCTAATCGGTTTAACGCGCTGTTTTGAAATAACGATAGACTTTGTCCAGCTTTTGCTCATGCTTGCCTCTGGGACTTTCCATACTGCCAAATTCGAAAAACTTCACCTGACGGATGCCTACATAGCTGAACAGTGCGCGGCGCATCAGCACTTTGTGCGAATTGTTCAACCACAGCCGCAGGTAGCCGGTCGGTCCCTGCATGGTCGAGATGCACACGACCGATTTGCCTTTGAGCAGCCCTTCCGGGATCCAATCGCCGCTTTTGCGATATGCGTAGGCAAATCCCGAGGCCATCATGCGATCGATAAATCCCAGCAGCATCGCCGGCGGACGTCCCCACCAGATCGGATAGACGAATACAATGCGATCTGCCCATTTGATCTGCTCCCGGTAGGTATGCAGTTCAGGATCAATATGCATATCCCGGCGCCGCTTGTGTTCGTTGAAGACGAGCGCCGGATTGAATCCGTCCGCATACAGATCGACCACCTGAATCTCTTCATCGGCCGCATGGTCCTGGATACCGCGCACCACCTGCTGCATCATGGCATAGTTCAGGCTCTGGTGATTGGGATGGGTGTAGATAATTAGTGTTTTCATGACATCGCCCCTCGATTAGTTATCATTTGATAATCAAACAGTAACAGGATTCCATTTTAATTGTCAAATGATAATTGTAATATGATAAGTATTTTGCTATGTTGGAAGGCGAGGTGAAAATATGAAGACGAATGATCTGTTCCAGCAGTTTGTCGCTTTTACAGCGGCCGTGCATCAGGTGAGCAGCGAGATGACCCGAGACATCCCGACCGGCGAACTGACTCCGGCTCAATATAAAATCATGGAATACCTGATGGTCAGCCAACCGGTGACCCTGAGCGAAATCAGCGAATGTATCCATATGTCCATGCCCAACACCAGCCGCGAACTGCGCAAGCTGACCGACAAAGGGCTATGCGAAAAAGTCACTGACCCCCAGGATCGGCGCAAGCAGCTGATTCGCCTGTCGGATCAGGGCAGCACGCTGATGGACGAGATTTTTCGGACGGTCAAAGAGCGCTTTGCCCAGCGGACAGCTGCATTGTCCGATGCAGAGAAGGTACAGGTTGAGCAGGCGCTAACTCTGCTTCGCCAGAAAATACTGGATTGAGCCTGTCTACAGTCAGACTTGTTCTACAGTCAGCAGGCCCATTTCCTCCTAACATAAATGCAATTCTCTGACCTAAAGGAGAAGCGATGAACTCGAACCAACCCTTTCCTGATACCAGTCATGATGATATACTGCCTGTTTTAAGCCAGTATTCATTAGGCGTTATTCATTCCGTCAATCAGCCCGAACAAGGTAATACTTCACAAGCAAGGATTGTGCACTGCTCGACAGGCATATTTGTGGTGCGACGTCTGAAGAGCCGCAGCCAAGCTGAGATGGAAGCAACTTTATCCGGCATGATGGCTGATCACCGCATATGTCCACCTATTATACGTACTATACATGGGCAGTTTTTCACGGTTTATCAGCATAACTACTACAATGTGCAGCTGTATATCGAACCGCTGCCTATGGCACTCCATCTTGTAGATTACGAACAAATCGGTGCAAAAACAGCTTTATTCCATACGATGGCCCGCTCACTGAATTTACCGGTTCAGCCCGATCGTTTTTCATTAACTTCTGCAATAGATTTGCTGAATCTTAACCATCATTATCAGCAAATGGATGAAAAAGATCAGCAGATTATTCGTAAGCTGCAGTCCCGTATAGCCCAATGTCTTCCTTATGAAAATCCACCGCTTCCGCATACCGGCTATATTCATGGAGATCTGGGGAAATGGAATCTGGTCTTTGGCAAGGAAGAGACATTTCTGATCGATTGGGGAGAAGTGCGCCGCGGTAATCCTCACTTTGATATTGCCGCTCTGATCACCTCTATGCTTGATCTTACACAGGAGACTCGGATTAATGAGAAGTATATCCGCTTGTTCAGACAGGGTTATCAGCGATATGGACAGATCCATAATGCTGTGCTGTTCGAGCACATCCAACTATGGACCGTACGAGGGATTACAGCTTTATTGATACAGCGTGGTCTAAATAATGCTGCACTTCGTACTGCTGAGCGTTTGCTGCACACCTTGCCTATTTACCAGAAGCTGTTGAATATATAAACAGTGCATAACAAAAAGGCACAGAGGATAATTCTGCGCCTTTTTGCTGTATAAAGATCAAGCAGCTCGTACAGTGTACCTACCTTTTGGATACCGCCTCTTCGCTACTAGACAGCTGCACGACATCGACTACTTGGTAACTCGGGTAAGAGGAATCTCTTTCAGATAACGCATATTGCTCACGTAATAACACAATCGGTCACCCGGTTTTAATCTCGTTTTGTCATACGTGATGAGATATTGTCCTGCATGAGCAGGATCAGGGAAGATCTCAGCCGGGCGACCTCTTGCTTCATGCATCTTCTGATCGCCATACCACAAGCTATAAGCGACCATATAGGCCTGGTATGCTTCACCTGGCTGTATACGCAAAGTAATTTCATTATCTGTAGACGTTCTTTCCATGATTTTTACTTTTCCGGTTGTCCCCATATCCAGTTCGATAGGATGAGCATCACTTGGCTCTTTCTGAATCGGAACCGGATATTTCTTCATAATAGGTTCCAGATTAAATGTATATGGGACCAGTGTGAGATCGCCGGCATCATCAGGCAGACTGTTGTATTCCATATGTGGAGTGGCAGGGTCTCCTGAAGTAAGAAATGGATGGTACGGGCGATTCAAAGAGTCCATCAGAATAAAATAAACACCACTACCCTCATGTTTGCGACGCCAACTTTCGATCCGTTCTATATTCATATCGATATAGGTTGTCGCCGGAGTCACCTCAACTTCGACTGTTCTAACCACCAGCTTTTCGGGCAGAGAAGCTTTCTTTTTCAAAATATAACTTGCTGTCTGAGGCTGTTTTTGCACATTTACATTATAAACAAATGGAGAATTCGGAGCCTTTTTCAAACTGACTCTGATCTGCATATCCAATTGTGCAGGCATTTGAGAGAGCTGTATCTCTGACGGATCACTGGACACAATCCCATCGGGCAGACCAAACAGAACGCTAGGATTCAGATTCAAATGCAGACGGTATTGATCGGCATGTTCACTTTGATTTTGTGGTGGAACAGCGCTCTGTTGTTCTTTGGCAGAAGCGGCTGACTTGCCATTGATGTAGATTTCCACGTCCTGAATAGACTGTCTCTGCGCATCATGCTGCTGCTTCATTTCGAGATATACTTTTCTGCCATCATATACGATCTTTTCAATCGTCATCGTAACACCCTGCTGCTCTATACTCAGAGAATCAGACTCGCTCTCCTGTTCATCGGCTGTGGTCCATCCCAGATGCGAGGTCAGCTGATAGACAGCAGGCACGCCCGGTACCTGCTTTAGTATATGAGCCATATCGGCCGAGAAATAACCGGAACCGAGTATACCGCCCATACCAATCAGCATCGCGGCCGCTGTCATGCCATGACGCAGCATCCGGCGGGGCTTGCGCTTGGCGACAGGCTGTGCCGCCATCGTATCTGGAACGACTGCTGCTTGCTCCTCCTGTGGATCTCGGGACAGCTTTTCCCTGATCCCCTGTCCTGTCTGTCCCTGTTCGATAGCGTCATATACGAGCTGGAGACGGGACTGTATATCCGGTGGGATCAAATCATTCTCTTCCTGCTCTGCACCACTGCGAAGCCATTGATCCAGCTTATCGTTTTTCATGGGTATGCCCCCCTTCTTCCTGATCTTCGATCCAGCGGGATAATAGTTTGCGTGTCCGGTGGAGCCGGGTTTTGGCTGTGCTTTCCGAGATATCGAGAATCTCGGCAACCTGCTTGATGGGAATATCCTGAAAATAGTGCAGAATGATCAGCTGCCGCTTGTCCTCTTCCAGCTGATCCACCACCTGACGAATATCGACCGAATCATAGGCAGTGTGGGGCGGAGTCGACGTCCTGATCTCGGAGAACGGAATAATCTGCTTGCGCTTGCGCAGAATCAGATTGCATTGATTGATCAGAATGCGGATCATCCATGTCTCGAAAAAATGACTTTCCCGCAGCTGATGCAGCGACTCATACGCCCTGATCATCGTCTCCTGCATCACATCCACAATATCTTCCTGGCGTTTGACCATAGCGTGTGCGATCCGGTACAGTCGCACTTCCATATGCTTCATTAATTGGAGAAACGCACGGTGGTCACCATTTCTGGCATTTTCGACTTGCTGCTGTATATCCAATATGGAATTCACCTTCTTTGCCCTCGACTTGGCTGCCTGTCATGCAGCAAAATTATTCAAAATCCGCACGATTAGATAACCGGAATCCCCAAAAGGTTACACCCCTGGTCAAAAAAATCCGACCCAATGGATGACAACGAAAAACACAGCAGCCCACCTCCAGGTGAACTGCTGTGCCGGTTTAGCCTTTTATTCTATAGTATTCAAGCTCTAGTTTCCATCCTTTACTCTGGCAGCTGCCTGATCCAGCGCCTCGATGACACGGTCGCACCAGGCATCGAACTCGGGATCTTCCTGCTGCAGCTCGGGATGATCCAGAATATGCTGTACGGTGCGGCGAATGCCCTGATCCATTCGGATCGTAGCTACAAATTCCGGTACCAGCCGCTTGAGCTTGGTATTGTCAAACACAACCGCATTGGCTTTGTCCCCGAGCAGACTGCCCCGGTAATCTTCCGTACTGCACGCGTCGAGGAATTCAGACGAGACATGTACCGCATTCAGCTTAACCCCAAGCGTACCGGCGATCACTTCATGAATCTGGTTCCAGGTGACCGACTCGTCGGACGTAATATGCACGGACTCGCCAAGTGCATGAATATTGCCCATCAGCCCGATGAATCCTTTGGCAAAATCTTCACTATGAGTCAGTGTCCACAGCGAGGTACCATCCCCATGTATAATCACCGGCTTGTTCTCCAGCATCCGGCGGGCGACCTGCCAGCTGCCCTTGCTGCCGTGTACACCAAGCGGAATGGAACGTTCGCTGTATGTATGGCTCGGACGCACGATGGTCACCGGGAACCCCTGCTCGCGGTACTGCTTCATCAGGTAATCTTCACAGTCAATTTTGTTCCGCGAGTATTCCCAATACGGATTGGCGAGCGGTGTTCCTTCTGTAATCCGATAATCCGACGGCGGTGTCTGATACGCCGAAGCGGAACTGATAAAAATAAACTGCCTGGTCTTGCCTGCGAACAGCCGATAATCCCGCTCCAGCTGCGCCGGTACAAAGGCGATAAAGTCTGCGACCACATCAAATTCCAGATCGGCGATCAGCTCGGCAACTTTGGCTTCATCGTTGATATCCGCCTGCAGAATGCGGGCATTGTCCGGCAGATCGTCATTTCGATTCCCCCGGTTGAGCAGATACAACTCCCATCCCTGTTCCAGCAGCTGCTGCGTAATCGCCTGACTGATCGTACCTGTACCTCCAATAAACAGCGCTTTCATAAATACACCTCCGCAGATAAAATTTGGATACTGCATCACTCTGTCCTCTACGATAGCACGACGATATCCCGTTTACAAATCAGGTCCAATCCCGTGAAATTTGATTTGTCCAAATCATGTCATGTACAGTATAGGGAGAAAAAGCATGCACCTGGATGGATTATTCCGTCTTCAGGCTGTAGCGCAACAGGAGAGGAGTTATTATGGACTTTCTATTAACCGTTCTAAAGTATCTATTTCTGGGGGCCCTGCAGGGCTTTACCGAGCCGATTCCGATTTCTTCCAGTGGACATGTCGTACTGGTGCAGAAGCTTCTGGGATTGGAAATTGAGGGACTTAGCTTTGAGACATTCGTCAATACTGCCTCACTACTTGCTGTACTGCTCGTTTTCCGCGAGGATATACGCCGCTTGTTCCAATCGACACTCGCCTATATTACCCGTCAGTCTGCTGCTGACAGTGAACAGGGCAAAGAGCAAAAAAACGACTTTCTGTTTGTGATCTATCTGGTGCTTGGCACGATCCCTGCCGGTGTAATCGGTGTACTGTTCAATGATTATATCAGTGAACATCTCAAGGGAGTACATATCGTAGGCTACAGTCTTGCCGTAACGGCTATTGCCCTTTTCGTCATACGCAATATGCGCGGCCGCAAAAATGATGCCCAGCTGTCCTGGAAAGATGCACTGATCGTAGGATTCGGGCAGGCTGTTGCTCTCATTCCCGGTATTAGCCGCTCGGGAGCCACCATCGTGACTGCAATGCTGATCGGGATGAAGCAGGAGACGGCTCTACGCTTTTCTTTTCTGTTATACATACCGATCAGTCTGGGCGGGGCCATTCTGGAGCTGCCGGATCTGCTGGCCATGGAATGGACGCCGGTATTGATCGTTTCTTATGCGGTCGCTTTTATCGCTTCTTTTGTGGCTTCTTTCTATGCGTTGAAATGGTTTATCAATATTATGAAAAATGGCAAGCTGGTCTATTTCTCCGCCTACTGTCTGCTGCTTGCTCTATGCATTCTGATTTTCCTGTAAGCACATATTAACAACTGCTTACAGCGTCTTCCTCTGCACGATATCATCAGCTGCTTTATCATATTGCCGCTCTTTTCACCTGAATTATGGGTAGAGAGTGGCTTTTTGTTTGGCTTTATATAGAATATTTCTCACTGAATCCAGAAAATAATTCTTCAGCTGTCATTATTTGTGGTTCAAAAACCTTATTTTTCGGTATTACATCTTGAAAGACATATTATGTCCAAAGGAGCGAATAGAATGAAAATGAAGTCCAGATTAACGGTTCTTCTCCTGCTCTGCCTGTCACTGGCAGTATCACCTGCAATCGCTTTCAAGACAGCGGATGCGGCACGCCCTACCACGGCGACACCAGCAGCAGATCTGCGTGCGACGATGGCCAAAGTCTACGGTGAACACAGTTACATGATGGTTATCGCCATGCAAAAACAGTTCAACCAGTCCAAGGACCTCCCACAGGCCATGGCTGCGCTGAATGCCAACACCAACAGTATCGCGTCACTGCTGTCCAGTACTTACACGGATGCCGCAGCATCCCAGATCAAGAATCAATGGAAAAGACATATTCAACACTTCATGGACTATGTGACTGCGACGCGCGACAACAATGCGGATGCCCGCAAAGCTGCCCAAGCTGGTATGACCAGCAGCACGACTGCCATGGTCAATGCGATGGAAAGCCAGAATCCGTATATCAATGAGACCAAGCTGCTCAAGAATCTGCGGGCTCATGATACGTATCTGCTGCAATCCTTCACTTCCTATGCGGAAGGCAAATACGGAACTGCCTACTCGGCTGCACACAGTGCCTATGCACGCGCTGCTCTGATCGGTGCTTCCATGGCGACAGCTACGGCAGAGCGCTATCCTTCCAAATACAAACGTACTACGACTCAGACCGAAGCAGCCTATTTCCGTCAGCAGATGGGTGAAGCTCTTGGTGAGCACACGATCCTGTCGATACTGATGCTGCAAAAAGGCAACGACAATGCGCCGGATCTGCCAAATGTCAAAGCTGCCCTCGACCGCAATACCCAGGCACTGACCAACACGCATCAGCGTCTGTTCGGCGCCAATGCGGCCGCTACATTCAACAGCCTGTGGAACCGTCATATCCGTGATTACCAGGCTTACATGACAGCTACACTGAATAATGACCAGGCCGGACGTGCCGCTGCGAAAAAAGACCTCGGTGCCTTTGTCGCTGACCTGACTGCTTTCCAGACCGGACGTCTGCCACTGAACAAAAAGAAAACGTATCAGGCGAACGCGATGCATGGTGCGCATGTCATCACTGCGTTTGATTCCTACCACAGCGGCGGATATGCCAAGTCGTATGAAGCGCTGCGTACGGGATACAATCATATGTGGATGACAGGCAATACGCTGTCTGAAGCGATTGTGAAGAAGTTCCCTTCCAAGTTCTAAATGTGTGGATGAATGAAGTCTGGTCCTCTTTTGAGGATCAGGCTTTTTTCGTTGGTGGGATGGGGCAGCAGCACACTTTTTATTGTACCCCGCGTTTTAATTGCCAAACGCTGATCTCGTCCGCTGCTCTTATTTCCTTTCTTGCGTTCCGTGCAGTTGCATCATGTGGTACTTGGGTAAAGATTCTACTGCTGTTCGGAGTGGAGATATTTCTGTGTAGTATGTACAGGTAAATTCCAATATAAAAGAATGGAATACACACAAAAAGGAACCCGGTGCTTGGTCCGCACGGGGTTCCTTTTGCATTTGCATATGACGTTACTGCTCGCCATTTTCCGCTTCCCAGCGGGCGATTTCTTCTTTTACTCTCGGTGCCACTTCGGTGCCCAGCAGTTCAACGGCGCGTAGTACGTCGTCGTGGTTCGACATGGTGCCGACCGGGGTGTGCAGCATGAAGCGGGTGATGCCTACATTTTTGCGCAGGTTGATGATCTTGGTAGCGACGGTCTCGGGATCACCGACATACAGGGCGCCTTCCATGCTGCGGGCGGCGTCAAAGCTGGCGCGGGTGTATGGGCCCCAGCCGCGTTCGCGTCCGAGTACATTCATGCTCGCCTGGGTGGATGGGAAGAATTTGTCCGCGGCCATCTCGGTCGTATCGGCGATGAAGCCGTGCGAGTGAGAGGCGACACTGAGCTTGGACGCATCGTGTCCGGCATGAGCGGCTGCTTTGTAATACAATTCCACCAGCGGGGCGAATTGTACCGGGCGTCCGCCGATAATGGCCAGTACGAGCGGCAGTCCGAGCAATCCGGCGCGTACGACCGATTCGGTGTTACCGCCGCTGCCGATCCAGACAGGCAGCGGACTTTGTACGGGACGCGGGTAGATGCCGAGGTTATCGATCGCCGGACGGTGGCCGCCTTCCCAGGTGACTTTTTCCGAATCACGGATCTTCAGCAGCAGTTCCAGCTTCTCATCGAACAGGGCGTCGTAATCATTCAGATCATAGCCGAACAGCGGGAATGACTCGATAAAGGAACCCCGTCCCGCCATAATCTCTGCCCGTCCGTTAGAGATAGCATCGAGTGTCGCAAACTCCTGAAATACACGTACCGGATCGGCCGAAGACAGTACGGTTACTGCGCTCGTCAGACGAATGCGCTCGGTCTGTGCAGCTGCTGCTGCGAGAATGACCGCTGGTGCAGACGCCGCATAATCGACCCGATGATGCTCGCCTACGCCGAAGATGTCCAGCCCTACTTTGTCCGCCAGCACGATCTCGTCCACCACCTGACGAATCCGTTCGGCGTGGCTGATCGTCTGACCTGTCTCGATATCCGGTGTGGTTTCCACAAAGGTACTGATTCCGATTTCCATTACAATATCCTCCTGATTTGGGCTTTGCCTGTCTGGCGAGCCGTTGTTTTCTTCTATTTTGTTGATGACGATAGGTGATTCCGCAGTGTTCCTATGCCTGATCAGGCGGTTATTTGTAGTGGGATGCATTGCTTTTCATTATTGCTTTTCATGGATAAATCAAAATATCTTTAAATCGAAATATTATATTATCTTTATTTAAAACTATTTTACTGTATATTGCAAGCCCTATCTATGAGGGCTGGACCGGTTTGCCTTTTAACGGATACCATGCTATCTCTGGCAGGTACCCTGGATGTCTTTGGATGATGCAAAAAAGACACAGGCTGCATAATCGCACTGTGTCTTGTGGGGTGAAGATCAGTTCTTTTTCACAAATTCCGATTTGAGCTTCATAGCGCCGAAGCCGTCGATTTTGCAGTCGATGTTATGATCACCATCGACGAGACGGATACTTTTGACCCGGGTGCCAATTTTGAGTACGGAAGAACTGCCTTTGACCTTGAGATCCTTGATCACGGTTACGGCATCGCCGTCCTGCAAAATGTTGCCGTTGGCATCGCGCACGACCAGCGTGTCTTCCGTGCTGTCTACATCTTCGCCCGGTGTCCATTCATGAGCACATTCCGGGCAGATCAGCAGGTTGCCATCCTCATAGGTATACGAGGAATTGCACTCCGGGCAATTCGGTAAATCCGTCATACGTTCACTTCTCCATTCGTTGTCAGATTCATCTATTTTCCCATAGTCCGGTGCCGCTGACAATGTTTTCACTGTCCTTTTCCCTATTCATGGTTCCTCGCGGGTCTGGCTGTGTAGTATATAGTAGCCTGCCCTGTCGGTGTACGATTACAGCAGTTCAGGGGTGACCCTGCTGTCTTTACATAACATGACCAATTTGTCCAAAGGAGTGAACAGGTTGAGCGATTCGATTTTACGCGCATTTACATGGAAAAACAGCCTCAAGCTGATGCGGCCTGCGGCGGTACTCTGTTCCAGTGTGGCGATTATTTTCTCGGGGGTCTTTCCGCTGGCTGCCTATTATGAGCTGTCTGCCTCTTCTCTCGTGATAACCGCTGTGCTGCTATTTGTCGGATGTGTACTCATTCATGGGGTGTTGACCCATGCGCTAAATGATCATGTGGATTATGTGTCCGGCACCGATCAGCTC
This sequence comes from Paenibacillus wulumuqiensis, assembly GCF_000971965.1. Classification (GTDB taxonomy): domain Bacteria; phylum Bacillota; class Bacilli; order Paenibacillales; family Paenibacillaceae; genus Saccharibacillus; species Saccharibacillus wulumuqiensis. Next base: position 157,493 of record NZ_KQ040792.1, on the reverse strand, counting down.
AGTCCGGCGATGCTGTCCGGCGGCAGTCGGGTGATCCAGGAAGGACGCATCTCTCCGGCGGCGCTGTACCGATTTGGCATCGGGCTGACGATTGTGCTGGTATTGACTGCGGCGGTGATTGCCCTGTTCGGTCACTACGCACTCGCTGCCCTGCTGCTGATCGGCATCTGGGGAGCGGTGTCGTATTCGCTGCCTCCGCTGCGATTCAGCTATTATCCGCTGGCTGGCGAATGGCTGAGTACGTTTCCGTCCACCTTTTTCCTGGGGCTGGGCGGGGCATGGCTGCTGCTCGGTACTTTCCCGGAGTGGGCGGTGCAAAATGCAATGATCAATGCGCTGTACTGCGTCGCCTGGGTGATGGTTCATCATATCCCTGATCTGGAAGCCGACCGTCAGGCATCTCCGGTCAAGCGGACCAGTGTCGTCTGGGCAGCAGATCGCTGGGGCATCGGCTACAGCCGGCTGCCTGCGCTGCTGTATCTCGGTATGATCGCGCTCTGTGCCGTATGGCTGATCAGTTCGGGACGCTGGTGGGGTGCAGCGGGTATCGCTGTGATCGTAGCACTGTCAGTGTACTGGATTTTCCGAATGGATGTACAGAATCCGGAACAAGTTACGGCCTGTGAGAAAAAGCTGCTGCTGCTCGCTGTAGGCGGCGCGGTATGGCTGGGAATTTTTATCTGAAGATGGGTAGATGGATGCTATAGGGGCTTACCGCCTGATCAGGATACATGGTAAGCCCTTATTTGCTGTATACAGTGCTACTTTCCATCTTTTAACTAGCAATATATTTCTATTATGTAAATATTATTCTCTTCTGCTCTGTTACAATAAGCAGCATATCTATGGAAGGGAGTACATACTATTGAAGACAAAGATCGTCAGCCTGCTAGTCAGCGGGGCTATTTTACTGTCAGGATGCAGTGCCAATGAAACCAAAGTTGGCAGCCCAAATACAGAGACTCTTACCGGCAAACAGGTTACCACCTCGTCTGTGCACAAAGTAAAACACCGGCTCATCGGAACTTCTCCGAACAAGGAAGTGAAGCTGTTCGCGCTGCAGGAAAGCAAGGGTACCGTTACACGTATGCTGCTGGACATTAATGGCAGGCAAAAAGCATGGAACTGGGAAGCTATCGATACAGGAACGCCTCTGCAGGTGATGTATACAGACCTGACCGGTGATCAGCAGGAAGAAGCGGTTATTATGATCAATACCGGTCGGGGGACAGAGCTGGATACTTACGAAGTTCATGTGATCCGGACAGCTGATCTGACAGAAATTCTGGTGCCCGATGCCGTCCAGGTCGCCGAGCAGGAGACCAGCTCCACGATCCGGCGCCAGGGAGACCGGCTCAACATTACGGTGGATATTCATGGCAGGAAATATACAACTACCTATCCGGCGGAAGACAATGCTTACTTTGACCAGTTGAGATATGGAGCCATCAGCATCTACTCCATTCACAATCACCAATTAACTGCTACGGTGAGTGGTAATTTCCATATTGCTATGTTTGCCGGTGATGTGAAGATCACATACCGCTATGATCCTACGAGTCAACGATTTAAGCCTGGTCAATTGGAATTTATTACTCTTTCCCCAGATCCCTTTCCAGACAAAACTTAAAGGAAGTCCGGACATAGGGCGTGCTCTCCACCCGGATCTGCCCATGCTGCTTCTCCACCAGCTTCTTGGTAATTGCCAGCCCCAGTCCGCTTCCGGCAGGAGAGTGGCGGCTGGCGGCTGCCTGATATAACCGGTCGAACAGCAGGGGAAGCTCGTCTGCGGGGATGCCTTCTCCCCTGTCCCATACTTCCACCCAGGCTTGGTTCCCTTCTGTCCACAGCCGGATGCCGTGACGCCCTTCCCCTCCGTGCCCATACCGGATCGTATTGGAGATCAGATTGGACAGGATACGTTCCACACTGACCGGGTCAGCATGAACGAGAACGGGTGCAGCGGGTAATTCCAGCTCGGGCGGTATGCCCCATTTCTCGAATTGATCGATCACCTGTACGATACATTCCTCGATCTTGGCCGTCAGATTGACCTGCTGAAAATGAATCTGGATATCCCCGGATTCCAGCCGGGTCCATTCGAAGAAATTTCCGAGCAGCTGGGTCAGCGCCCTGGCTTTGTCAAAAATAATATCCCTGTATTTCCCCGACAGTTCCGGGTCCCGGATCACTCTCGGGTTTTTCAGCATCTCGGCATACCCGGATAGGGAAGTGAGCGGTGTCCTCAGATCATGCGCGATATGGGTCATGATCTGTCGCTGCGTCTTCTCCAGCTGCATCGCCTGATTATGGAACAGATAGATTCGGTCCCGCAGCTGATTGAGCTGTCCGGCGAGCTGATTGATCACCGGAATCCGGCTGCGGATATGCAAATAGGCAGGCTGCGGATCACGCTGCAGCCTGTCCAGCATCTGTACCATCTGCCGCAGCTGACGGTGAATGACTCCTATGTAAATAGCCAGCGCCACACCGACCACACTGACGATCACCAGCAGGATATCGATCATCATTCCTCCTCCTCATTCCCTCCGAGACGATAGCCTATTCCCCAGACAGTCTGAATATACACCGGGGAGGATGCCTTATCTTCGATCTTGGTACGCAGCCGCCGGATATGCACCATCACCGTATTCTCATCCACATCGGAAGAATACGGCTCCTCCCAGACCGATTCGAAGATCTGGGATTTGGTAAATACGCGCTGCGGCTGCGACATCAGCAGCTGCAAAATGGCAAATTCCTTGGCGGTCAGCGTCCGGTGCTCTCCCCGGATCCGTACCTGATACGTACTACCGTCAAGCTCCAGCTCCTTGTATTTCCATACTTTGTGGGCGGGCTGCTCGGATTCGCTGTAGTAAAAGTACCGGCGCAGCTGCGCTTTAACCCGGGCCAGCAGCTCACCAAGCAGAAAAGGCTTAGTCAGATAGTCATCCGCTCCCCCGGCTAATCCGGCAATTTTTTCGATCTCGGCATCCTTGGCAGACAGGAGCAGCACCGGGATTTTTTTCTTTTCCCGGATGCGCCGCAGCACTTCCAGTCCATCCAGACCCGGCAGCATAATATCCAGAATGACCAGATCGTAATCGCCCGCTTCAAATTCCCGGATCGCCTCCAACCCGTTATGTATTTGGATCACGCCATAATTTTCCACGATCAGCGTCTGGGCGATCAGATCACATATCTCGATATCATCCTCAACGATCATAATTCGGGCCAGTGTCATCGATCCATTCATCTCCTCTGTAATCTCCTGTACATCCATGCGCTCCATACCAGACACATCACTGCCAGCACCGTATAGATCACCAGCGGATGAGCCTGATCCGGCCATACCCCTTTTCCCGTCCTGTGCAGATAAATAGAAGGAACCAGCCACGGGTAGTATACGATCCGGTCCGGTATCCGGATAATCAGCACCAGTCCGAGCAGGAACTGCCCCAGCAGCACGATGGTCAGATAGAGCGATGTCCGGCTGATCAGAGCCAGTACGGCGCCATATGCCGAGAAGCCGGCATAGATCATCCAGGAGACGACCATATCATTGATGAACCAGCTGCCCAGCGCTGCTGCCGATACAGGAACATCCAGCGCCCACAGTCCAATCGCCAGCGTAATCAGCTCCGATCCGAATAACAGCATACCGATGAGCAGCAGACTGGTGAAGATTTTGGCGGTATACCATGCTCCCCAGTGAAAAGGATACGTCTTGTGCAGACTCAGCATTCCTCGATCCTGATCCCGCGTAAACAAATAACCGGCCAAAAAAGTAAAAAAAGTCGGCCGGAACCACAGATTCATATAGGTCTGATCCATCAGGTGCTGCCAGCTTCCGCTGTCTGCCTTGAGCAGCGTAATGAGCAGCTGCAGCACCAGCAGCAGGACCATCAGCCGCAGTACAACAGAGCGTCTAAATAAAAGAAGTTCCCTGTAAATGAGTGTCAGCATCAGCTTCCTCCAGCATGTGAGATCAGTCCGCCTTTACCGGAACCGTAGCTCAGCTCATATACTTCAATCTGTTCGGTAATAAGCATCCGGTTGATGGCGCCCGCCTGATCCAGCTGCTCATAGACAAGTATGACCGACGGCTCGGTTACCCGGTAATGGTAGATGCCCATCCGCTGTTCCAGCAGCAGGCTGGCTTTCTGGTCATCGCTCACTCTCAGAATCAGATGGTCTTTGATTTTGCTGTGATAGACAGTGCCCGGCAGTTCTTCGGTCAGTCGTCCCTCCGCCATCAGTCCGACTGTCGTCACACAGGCAGGTACATCCTGCAGCTGGGATGCTGTCATGATCACGGTCATATGGTAGATTTCACACCATTCCCGCAAAATATGTATCGTTCGTGCACGCACTTCAGGGGATAATCCGCTCAGCGGTTCATCCAACAGCAGCAGTTCCGGACGGTGCAGCAGTGCTCTCGCAATCGCACAACCGCGCGCCGCTTCTGCCGGAATCCGGCCGGCACGCTGATGGGCATACTTTTCCAACAGCAGCAGTTCGAGCATCGCCCGGGAAGCCCTTTTGTCCGGCACTCCCATCATCCGGCGGTGAAGTTCCAGATGCTCATACACCGTCAGATTCGGGACAAAGGATAATGGTTCGCACATGACGCCAATCCTGTTTTTCCAGACATAATCGGAATGAATATTGATGCCGCCAAACCATTCCAGTTTGCCGGATAGCGGCACCAGATCACCGGCCAGCCCGCGCAGCAGCGTTCGTTTGCCGCTGCCCTTTTCACCCAGAATGACATAAAATGCCCCGCGCTGCACGTCCATATTGAGCCGCTCCACCCGGACACCGGAGCCGCCGGCCGACAGGCAGAGATGATCTGCATGTATAAGCCTATCAGGATGATCTACCATCGTCTCTGTCTCCTTACAAACCATAGTCCTCCCCCCAACCAGAACAGCAGACCCACACCTGCCAGCAGGATGGCGGTCAGCAGCAGCTGCAGTCCGGTCGGGTCTATCACTCCATACCCGGTCAGCGTCCGCCAGGCGGTAGCTCCAATCATACCGACTACTCCCATAATGACGGTCAGGGTACGTCCCCAGGCTGCTGCCAGCAGCAGCAATGCCAGACTGTAGGGCACAAAAAACAGCGCAAGTCCTGCCCAGCTGCCCATCCAAAAGCCGGCGTCCGACCCGGCAGACGCAGGCAGCAGACTGAGCAGCAGCAGGCAGACCAGGAACAAGCCGTTGGTCAGTATCATCAGCACCAGCAGCGCCGCCCCTTTGAGTATATACAGGGAAAATACGGATAAGGGTCTGACCAGCAGACCCTTCCACTGCTCCATATGCATCATCGTGCCGGCAACAAGCGCGCAGAAAAACGGCAGCCACAGATTAAACCATATCAGCAGACCATTATCGATCATCATACCGGTCTGCAATCCACCCTGCGGCCTGCTATACGCCTGCCAGGCACAGAGCAGGGCGATCACTACCGGTGCACCGATGACCATCCACGGAATAAAGGTATGGCGATATTTCATCAATTCGGATCTGATGCGGTTGACCATCAGCCTGCCTCCCTTCGCTGAAACCAGAATGCAGCCAGAGCCGCCAGCAGGACCAGACTGCAGGCTGCCGCAGGCAGTACCATCTGCAGCGTCTGAACCGCATCCCCGCCAGGCAGGGAATGCTCCATCGCAAAGTAGGCCGAATAGGCTGCCCGTACTGCCCATGTCCACGGAAGAGCAATCCACATCCCGTTACCGATATGCGTCGTCCCAATAATCGCCGCAATCAGAATGCCGATGCTGCCAAAGCCTACCGCTACAGGCCAGTCGAACTTGACGGCCAGCCACAGGGAAGCAGCCAGAATCGGCAGCGAAGCGATCCATCCGATCAGGATCGCTCCGCACAAAGCCAGCGAACCTGCTAGAGAAAATGGGATATTCAGCAGCCCCATGCAGATATGCAGCAGAGCCAGCAGCCAGACCGTACTCAGCAGCGTCTGCATGATCAAAACGAGCAGCTTGCTCATATACAGCCGCCAGGGAGCTATCGCATGGGAGCGCAGTGCCCGCCAACGCTCAGCCTGAATATCCAGATGAGCGGCCAGCCCGGCGATCAATCCCCAGATCAATACAATCAATGCACCATACCATATATCTCCTACAGTATCAAAAAGATTTAAATAAATCCATTTATTAGCACCATCACGCAGCGGATAGCCATACATCAGGATAATACCCGCAATCGTACACGGGGTCAGCCAGAGAATCCATGGTATCGCTGTCCGCCGGTATTTTACCCATTCCGATCGGATACCCTGCCACACGTTACCCAACCTCTTTTCGGCTGAAAATAAAGGCGCCCAGTCCGGCAAAGATCGCACATTCTGCCAGACTGCCGAATACACTGCCCCAGACGAGTGTCACCTGGTTCGTGACGGCCTGCACATCCAGCGACATGCCGTTGGTCTGGAAGCCCAGCGTCATGCCCAGCGCCCGGATCGGCAGCATCCATGGATAATAGTCCATTCCGGTCACGCCGCTGCTCAGCATAATGGACAGGAACAGTCCGATCAGACCGGCGATCACTGTCCAGCCAAACGACAGCAGATGGGCGAGCAGCAGCATAATCGCCAGCTGTCCCAACGCACACAGCCAGGACAGTACCACTGCATAGAGCAGTGTACTCCACGGCAGCGTACCGTCCAGATTCCACCCGCAGAAGACCACCAGCCCGACTGCCAGCAGCAGACAGGCGACGAATACCTGCACAGACAGGACGGCCAGCTTGGACAGGTACAGACCTGCCTTGCGGACCGGATGAATCTGGAGCAGCTTCGGCGATCCCGATTTCCTTTCATAGGAGACGGACAGGGCTGTAATCAGAATAATGCCAAAAGGCAGACCGATCACCGACCACCAGTTATACACGTTCATCAGCGCCCGCGACCAGTCGGTGAACCCGGGGGCGATAAAGTTGAAAGCCAGCTGCATAATGGCAAAAATCAGCGGTCCGGCAGCGATCAGCCAGAGGGTCAGCGTTCTGCGGTACTTGATAAATTCGGAACCCAGATAAGAGGTCATATTCATCGGTACATCCCCTCCAGTGATCCGCTGCGGCCTGCGGCATAATGCATAAAGATTTCTTCCAGATCTTCCTGATTGCCATGCTGCTGCATCAGATCATCCAGCGTACCCTGATACTGCATCTCTCCCCGACTGATAATGCCCACATCATGCACAATCTGGGCAACTTCGCTCAGAATATGGCTGGACAGAATCACCGTAATCCCCTGCCCGGTAAAGGAATGAATCAACTCTCTCATCTCCCGGATGCCCATCGGATCGAGTCCATTGGTCGGCTCATCGAGAATAAGCAAATCCGGCTGATTGAGCAGCGCCGAAGCGATCCCCAGGCGCTGCTTCATGCCGAGCGAATACGCAGCGGCCTTTTTCTTGGGTAGGGTCTGGTGCAGGCCGACGGTCTCCAACACCTCATCGATCCGGCTCTCCGGCAGACCGAGCAGACGCTGATGAACCTGCAGATTCTCCCTGCCGGTCAAATGCCCATACAAAGCAGGAGCTTCAATCAAAGCCCCTACCCGTGCCAGTGATTGTCTGCTCCATGGCTCGTCAAATAAACGGATGCTGCCGGAAGACGGATGAAGCAATCCGACCAGCAGCTTCATCAATGTTGTCTTGCCGGCTCCGTTCGCGCCCAAAAGTCCATATACTCTTCCTTTGCTGACTTTGAGATTGACGTTGGAAAGTGCCGTTTGCTTGCCATAGGTTTTGGTCAAATTCTGCGTCTCTATAATCCATTCCATCATACAGCCTCCTTGTTCTATTCATCTTGTCTTCATGATATAGAACAAATCTTAACCGGCATTGAAGCAAGTCTTACGAATTCCTTACATCGCTGCATAAATGGTCACAGGATCAGGCAATGACAAAGACATGGTCCCATACCAGCTGGTCCATCGGCTGGTTGCTTGGCATATGCATTAACAGATAATCGGTAAATAACTACAGCAAAAAGCCGTTCCAACGATTCGGAACGGCCTGATTACTACATCATACTTATGGCATTATCCATATGTTATATATCCACTTCTGCACTTACCGGTTCAAATAAGCCCACGCATACTGCGCATACAGCTCCGCTCCGGTCGCCAGCGCATCCTCATCAATGTTGAATTTGCCGTGATGATGCGCCCACTGCGTATCCTTGGCCGCATTGCCGCTGCCTACGAGTGCAAAGCTGCCCGGCACCTCATCCAGATAAAAGCTGAAGTCCTCGCCGCCCATGGTCGGTTCCTCTTCATACAATACCTGCTCACCAAAAGCCGCCGCTGCGACCTGCTGAACCAGCCTTGCACTCTGTTCTTCATTGATCACAGCCTGGGTACCGCGCACATAATCGAGCTTGGCTGTCGCTCCATACAAAGCCGCCACCTGATCGGCATAATGCTGCAGCTGCTGCTCAATATGATCGCGGGTCGCCGGATCAAAGCAGCGCACCGTTCCTTCGATCACCGCATGTTCGGCGATGATATTGAACCGGGTACCAACGGTCATTTTTCCGACGGTCACTACCGCAGGCTGTCTCGGAGCCACCGTACGGGAGACAATCGACTGCACATTCATGACAAAGGAAGACGCAACGATCGCCGTATCGATACAATCCTGCGGCATCGCGCCATGTCCGCCCCGTCCCTGGAAGGTCACCGTGAACAGATCGGCTGAGGCAAAGGATGGACCCGGACTGCAGGCTACCGCATGAGTCGGCATCTGTGACCAGATATGAATGCCGAATACATTATCCACGCCATCCACTGCGCCCTGCTGCACCATCTCGCGCGCCCCCTGGGCGACCTCTTCGGCCGGTTGGAAAATAAGCCGTACCGTTCCCGACAGCTCTTCTTTGACTGCATTCAGCGCCCGCGCGGCGACGAGCAGCATGGACGTATGCGCATCATGGCCGCAGGCGTGCATTTTGCCTTCCTCCTGCGATGCATACGGCAGATGCTTATCGATCTGCTCGACCGACAGTGCATCCATATCGGCGCGCAGCGCTACCGTCTTGCCCGGTCGTCCGCCGTGGATATCCGCAATAACCCCGGTCGGCGTCGTTCTGCGATAGCCGATACCCAGCTTATCCAGATAGTCGCATACCAGGGTGGTGGTATTTACCTCTTCCCAGGACAGCTCGGGATGACTGTGCAGATGGCGGCGCAGCTGGAGCAGTTCTTCGCCGGAACCGGCGATACTTTCCCGAATCCGGGCGTTAAGGATATCTGTCTGTGCCGTCTGTACCTCACTCATGACCTTCCACCTCCGTCGTCAGGGATCGAATCGTCTCATAGAAAATGTGAACGGCTCTCGCCATATCCGCCGCATCCGACCATTCTTCCGGACAATGGCTCAGTCCGCTGCGGCTCGGGATGAACAGCATCCCCACATCCGTCACATCCGCGAATACCATCGCATCATGGCCGGCACCGCTGTTGATCGGGCAGTGGGCGATGCCGAGCTGCTCGCTCTTGTCCTGCAGCAGGGAGCGGATATGGGCATTCATCGCTTTGGGCTTCATGTACAGCTGCTGCTGTACGGATACCCGAATACCGCCCTGTTCATACGAGGCAGCCAGTTCCTCGGTGCGCCGGATCAGGGTCTGTACATGTTCTTCGCGCCCGGAGCGCAGATCGACGGTGAAGACTACTTTATCCGGGATCACATTGGCGCCGTTCGGCCATACATTCAGCCGCCCGGTCGTAATGACCGATCTGTCGCCTGTCTCTGTGGCAATGCCCGGCAGTCCGCTGATGATGCCGGCTGCCGCCACCAGTGCATCCGCCCGGCGGTCCATCGGGGTCGTACCGGCATGTCCTGCCTGGCCCTGCACAGTAATCTCCAGCTGGGCGAGCCCGACGATCGCTTCAACGATGCCGATCGGAATGCCCTGTTCCTCCAGAATCGGACCCTGTTCAATATGCAGTTCAAGAAAGGCGCGAATCGTCCGTGGATCTCTGATCCTTGGCAGGGAAGTGTCCAGCCCGGCCTGCTCCATCGCCTGGATCGTCGTGATGCCATCCTTGTCACGCAGCTCGCTGAATTCCTGCTCACTCAGAATGCCGAGCATCGCCCGCGAGCCCATCAGACCACCGGCGAACCGGGCGCCTTCTTCCTCGACCATAGCGATCACTTCGAGCGGATAGGTTGGCTGGATCTGATTTTCCTGAAATAAGGCCGCCACTTCCAGACCGGCCACTACGCCAGCCGGGCCATCGTAGCTGCCGCCATTTGGCACCGAGTCAAAGTGCGATCCGACCAGCACCGCCGGCGCATCCGGCTGCGTCCCTTCCAGCCTGCCGAAAATATTGCCGATCCCATCTTCACGCACGCTTAGGCCGTATTTCGTCATCTGCTCCTTGATATAATGCCGGGCCTGCACATCCTGCGGACTGTAGGTGAGCCGCGTCGTTCCCTGTCCCGGTGTAGCCGTAAAGGCACTCAGTGCCTCAATATGATCTTCGATCCGCTGCTGAAGCTGCTTCATGGTGATTCCCTCCCTGATTGATCTGATTGAACGATTTTATCCTATTTTACAAAAGCTCCACGAAAATGCCTGCCAGAACGACCGAGACGATCGTAACGGTGATAAATCCGCCAACCAGCATCGGGGGCAGCATCCGGCTGGTCAGCATTTCGCGTTCCTGCTCGTCTTCTGTCAGAGATTTTATCACTTCCGACGTGATGATGTAATCCGCCGGGAATCCGTATAGTGCGGTCAAGGAGACGGAAAAGGCCATTTCCTTGCTGACTTTGAGCAGCCTGCCCGCCAGCATGGAGAATACATACATGCCGATTACCCCGATAACAATTGTCCCGACAAGCTGCGGCAGAATCTGGAGCATCATCTGCGGCGTCGCCTGCTTGAGTCCGTCAAAGATAAACAGCATCAGACCGAGAATGGCAAAGCCAAATCCGTTGGCCTTTTGCAGCGCCTGCTTCTCCAGAAAGCCTGTGCTGGCCCCGATAATCCCGAACAGCAGACAGAGGACGAATGGGCTGATGCTCACCCACGGACCAAGCAGCGTCGAGACCAGATACGCTAGATACGCGACCAGTGCCAACCGGAAAAATTTGAAAAATTCCGTATTATACTTAGCCGGCAGCCAGCGGAACATCCGCAGTTCCGGCTGCGCCTCTGCCGAAGAGACTTTGGGATCGGCAGCGGCGTTGGTTTGTCCACCTTTTGTCGCTGTGTTCGCTCGCTGGCTCACTCCGTGATCCGCCTGTGTCAGCTGACCACTGCGGTGCAGCTGGAGCAGACGACGTCCTTCTTTTTTCAGCATGATCGAGGTCAGCGGATATCCGGCAAACCCCTGCATCACATAGATAACAATCGCGAATACTGACAGTGTAGCCAGTCCCGCTACCTTGGCCCCGTCCGACATAATGACGGCGGATACCACACCTCCGACGAGTGGCGGAATCGCTACCAGCATCGTCTGCATATCAAAAATAAAAGTACCGATCGCAAACAGGAAAATTACAATACCGAGTACACCCGACAGCGCGATGACGATTGTCTTCCACTGCTGCTTGAGCTCACGAATGGATAACAGCGTACCCATATTTGTGATCAGCAGATACATTAGCATCGTCGCAACTGTAGACGGTATGCCGGCAATCGCCACAATCTCTTTTGGGAAAAAGGTCCAATAGCCGATCAGGAACAGAATGGCGCTGATAAATACCGAAGGAATCCAGGCCTTCGTCCGCACCGACACCGCATCACCAACAAACAAAATGAAAACCACCAGTACCAGAGCCAATAACTGTGACATTCCATTCCCTCCTGTCTTCCTGTTAGGTTAAATCGTTATGTAATTCGAGAATTCCGTTATGTACGAATGAGCCCTGCCGCCTCCTTCACTCCATTTTGGGCAATATTAATTGTTGAATATAGTACAGTTCACTGGATCAGTCAACCGAATTAATGCTTTAAAAGGATAAAACAATAAAAAGCCGATGCCCTGGTTTCTCGCTCCGTTGCATCGGTCTGTTGTTAGGTGTTGGTATACGGATTATGCAGCCGAGTTCTATAACTGTCGCTTCCATGAGATACTTCTAACGAGGGCTTATCAGATCATTACTGATCTTTATTTACAATCTGCATTCCTGAAAAAGCTATAATTAGCTATACTTAACATATTGTAAGCGTATACAATAAATGTGTGACATTCACTCCCTACTCTCACCGACACCACAACTGTATCTCTATTCACCAATTCAGAGGAGGAATAATGATGAGAAATGTGCACGGTAACAAAACACGCTTTTTACCCAGGCTGGGGGCGTTATCATTGTCTGTGATGCTGTTCTCCGGCATGGCATCCGGCGCAGGAGCTGCCGCAGAGGACAGCAGCGACACGCTTGCCGCCAAAGGGAACCCGCAGACCGACGTACAGCAGATTACGATCAACGGTCAGCAGCGGTATCAGGAGATCGACGGCTTCGGTGCATCCGGTGCCTGGAGTATCGATCATATCGGCTCTGAATGGTCGGAAAAGAACAAAAACAAAGTCGCCGATCTGCTCTTCTCCCAGGATAAAGGGATCGGGCTGTCGATCTGGCGCTTCAATATCGGGGCAGGCAGCGTAGATACCGATCAGAATATTATCAGCGATCCATGGCGCCGCGCCGAGAGCTTCAAGTCCGGTGAAGACCAGCCATATGATTGGTCCAGACAGGCCGGTCAGCAGTGGTTCCTGCAGGCTGCCAAGAAGCGCGGCGTCGAGGAAACGGTCGCTTTTGTCAACAGTCCGCCGGTATGGATGACCAAGAACGGCCACGGCCAGCCGGACCCGTCGGTAGGCAGCACCAATCTCAAGGAAGACTATATTGACGATTACGCTGTGTTCCTCGCGGACGTGCTGGAGCATTTCCACAAGCAAAAGCTGGGCTTTGACTATATCAGCCCGATCAACGAACCGACCTGGGACTGGAACCGTGCCGGTCAGGAAGGGAATCGCTACAATATCGAAGATATCAAAAAAGTGCTGATCGCCCTTGACAGTGAGCTGCACAAACGCGGCATCGATACCGAAGTCGATGCGATCGAAGCGGTAGAATATCTGTCCCTGCTGGATAACGACATGTACGCTACATATACCGGCAAAGCAGGCAGTACGTATACGAGCGGCAACGCCGGCGGTGCCTTTGAAGGCAAATACAGTGAATATATCAAGGAGATGCTCGGAGATCCGCAGATTGCCGGCATCATCGGCAATAAAATGAGCGCCCACTCTTACTGGTCCGATGAAGCCAAACCGGGCGACGATCGTCTGGTTCGCCTGCGCGAACTGGTGCGGGATAATCTGGATCGCTACGTGCAGGACGCCAAGTTCTGGATGTCCGAATACTGTATCCTCGGCGACCGCGGACCGGGGCGTGACCTGACGATGGATACTGCCCTGGATGTCGCCAAAGTTATTCACTATGACATGGTAACGACCCAGGCATCCGCATGGCAGTGGTGGCTGGCCGTGTCCAAGGAAGATTACAAGGACGGCCTGGTCTACACCGATTACCAAAATCCCGGCGACACCCAATCCATCATCGAATCCAAAACGCTATGGGCCCTCGGCAACTACAGCAAATTCGTCCGTCCCGGCGCACAGCGAATCGACCTGCAGGGTGCAAACGATCCGAACGGTCTGATGGGCTCGGCGTATTATCATAACGAGGACAAGCAGCTATCCGTCGTCTTCGTTAACAGCAGCAACGAAGCCAAAACGATCCATCTCGACGTCACCAACCTGCCGGGCGGCAAGGAAATAAAGCAGTTCAAGCCCTATCTGACTTCTGAACACGCCGACCTGAAAAAGCAGTCCACCGTCTCGGTGAAAAAAGACATTATCATCCCGGCACGTTCCCTGATGACGCTGGTGGGGAAGAATTAAGTACCGGATTACAGACGTATAGGAATGTTTATAGTTAAAATAAAGCCAGTGATCTATTTAACATTCTCTGTTGGCGTATAGATTTACACTAAACAGACCTGATCCAGTCCAAAACAAGTAACAGATTGTTTTGATTATAGACAGTGACCTGCTGCGGCATTATCCTGGTTATTCAAAGTATGAAGTCCCATGATGCTTTTACACCTATGCCAGTTGCAGGTCACTTTCTTTTTTTGACTGGTTCAGCTAAAATCACGGCATGCCTATACGGCTATCGCCAGAATAACGATCAGGAGGGAATGATATGAAAAAGACAGGAGCTATCTTGTTACTGGTGCTCATCATATGTACAACAGTCAGCAACTTGGGAGCAGGAAGAACCGATGCCGCTTCTGTAATTCAAATTTATGGAAATCATGGACTTATTGCTCCTGCCGCTGCTCCCTATATCCACAATGGTACTGTCATGATACCTGTAGATGCGATTAGAAAACTGGATATTCCGGGAGTAACCCTAAGCTGGAATCCACAACAAAAAAAAGCCATAATAAAACAAGCAAACCAACAGATTTCAATCATTGTCACTCGCCCGTTCATTGAAGTTAATGGGCAACGTCTACAATCTGCAGAGAAAGCTACATTTCAAAATGGACGTATATTCGTGCCAGTACGTGTGATCGTCGAAGCACTGGGCGAGCCTGTCGTGTGGAATGCAGAGAATCGTATTGTAGCAATCGGGAGAGCAGTAAGCACCACCAACTAATAGAGTAATAAAAAATACTTATAGTTTAATCAACTACTCGAACAAAGGAGAATCCAGATCATGAACAAAAAGCATATTCCCACTGTCGTATTAGGCTCTATCCTGGCTGGCAGTCTGATTGTCGCTCCACTTGGCGATTCTGTCTATGCAGCCGATACATCGATCCAGATTAAAGGTGTATATGGCATCATTCCATCGGATGTTGCTCCATATATTCGGAATGGTGTGACGATGGTTCCAATCAATGTAGTAAGCAAACTCGGAAGCGATAATACGTATGTATCATGGAATAATACCAGTAAAACGGTAACCATAAATGCTGCTGGAACAAAAACTCTACTACAGCTTGATCAAAAATATGCTCTGCAAAATGGCGTCCGGATCGAATTGGCACAGCCTGCCACTTTAAAAGAAGGCGTCGTGATGGTTCCTTTGCGCTTTGTTGGAGAGTCTATTGGTGCGAAAGTAAATTGGGATGCAGCGAACCGAATCGTATATATAGGTGAAGCCAGCTCCTCAAAAAATGAGCCATCTCCAACCTCCACTGCATCAGCCATTCAGACCCTTTCCAAACAAAGAGAAAAAACGGTATATGATCTACCAAGAACCACATTAGCCACTGAATTGCCCACTGTAGGGATGCAGACGGTAACCCACTATTTCCCGGTAGGACAATCGGATGTATTTTTTGAAGCCATGCCTGACCGTATCAGCTATTATGAAGTGAAAAATAACAAAGCTACGGAAATTTGGTCAGCCAATTACAATGACAAACCATCTGCCAACGGCAAAGACTTACCTTTTTTGCCATACCAAATTACAAAAGAAATAGGAAAGAGACCTTCCATTACTGCTACAGTCGCCTACTACCAATATAGCGCATCCATATCCGATCTACGTTATGGCTTGATCGATATCAAAGGGAATGATACCGAACTGGGTCATACCGATCCTGCGCAGACCAAGGAAAGATTCCCTGTGGATCAAAAAGAACTTGCGCTGGTGAAATGATCTAATTAGCAGCCAAAAAGTCATGATTACTGCTTATGGCTTTTGGCTGTTTACAGTTAACCCTCCATCCATAACATTTATTCCAATAATTATTTACCATTTATCCCATATTTCCACTCTATTCATGAGGTAATCAGCCTTGGCAACTTCATATGTATCCAAATGAAAGCACGGACAGGTTATTGTAACCTGTCCGTGCTTTCTGCTTAATTTGTATCTGTTGTCGTTTCAGCGTTCTGTGTCGCTGTACTCTGGGCTGCACCGCGCTGCGGTCTGCCGCCTCCGCCGCCAAAGCCACCGCCGTTCGGGTTGCTGGCGGATACGCCGGATTCGGACAGCCAGGTGACACTGCTGGAGATATCAAAGTCGACGACTTTGGTGCCACCGCTGTACGTGCCGTCACTGTACAATCCATCTGTCGCTGTGCCGGTGGATGTACCGCCGGTATACAGGGTGTAGCTGCTGCCCTTGGCCAGATTCGGGGAGCTCACGACGACGTACTGGTAGTCTTTATCCGGGGCAAAGGTCAGAATGTTGGTACCGTCACTGTCCTGCAGGTGAACGAGCGTACCTGCTTTCTGCACAGTGGAGTAGCTCATCGCTACCGAGTACTGGGTGGACACATCTGATGGGGCCTGTGCCATACCGGAGCTGCCCGCTGCTACCAGATAGCCGCCTGTCATTTCAAAAGTACCATCATAATCGAGTGTCCCGTTTCCACTGCTGGTCGGGCCGTTCACAATAACCGTACCGCCGGACATGGTGATCGAACCGTTGGCATCCAGACCGTCGCCGCCTGCTTCGACATACAGTGTGCCGCCGCTGATATTCAGCAGCGCATTGCCTGTCGACTCCGGTCCACCGCCGTCAAAACCACCGCGTCCGCCTGCACCTGGAGCCGTCTCTGTACCTGATGCTGCGGTATCTGCAGCTGTTGCTGCTGCCGTAGTTGCCGCTATGGAGGTATCTGTACTTCCGGACAATACGGATGAGGATGCTGTCTTGGTCGAAGTTGAAGTCACTTCTGCTGCAGCTGTTTGGCTGCTGGCTGCCGACATATCCGCTGCGGATGCTGTAGTATCTGCAGCCGTGGTTGTCTCACCTTCCGAAGCATTTACACCGTCGTCGCTGGATACGACATGGGTATCGCCGCCTGCCACGTTGATTACTGCAGCTTCCAGCCCCTCATAGCTCTCGGTAATATTGACTTTGCCGCCGGTGATGTGCAGGTTGGTCTCTGCGTGGATACCGTCATCGCCGGTTGCGAGATTCAGTGTGCCACCGGTAATGGTCACGCTGGCATTGCTGTGTACGCTGTCGTCTTTGGCATTTACGTTGAATGTTCCGCCGTTAATGACGAGGTCGCTACCGGATTTCAGTGCTTTGGCGCTGTCGGATGTATCTTCTGTTGCGGCCGCTGCTGTAGTTGAAGTTTTTGTGGATGTTCCTGTAGTCGTAGAAACTGCTGTGCTCGTCGATGCAGCGGCTGTAGATACAGATGCTTCACCGTCTGCCCCTTGGGAAGCCGAAGTCGTTGTATTGGTTGTACTGGTTCCAGTCGGTACCGCTCCCTGCTCGCCATTCATCTGTGGAGGCGTACCGCCACCGCCGCCAAATCCGCCCGGAGGCATGTCTTCGGTATGGGCTTCCGCATTGGCACTTCCGCCGCCGGTGGTAATCGTATAGGTTCCGCCATCCGTTACCAGCTTGCTCTCTGCCTGGATACCGTCGTTTTCGGATTGAATGGTAAATGTACCATCTGTAATCGCGATGAATCCTTTTTCCGTATCTTCGTCATTGGTCGCTTTGATGCCATCCCCACCTGCAGTCACCGTAAAGGTACCCTGCTCGATCGCCACCATATCTTTGCCGACGATGCCGTCATCCTTGGCTTGAATATTAAATGTACCGGAAATGATCTTCAGATCGTCCTTGCTCGTAATACCGTCCTTGTAATTGGCATTTACATTCAGCGTGCCGGTGCCGTTGACCGTCAGATCCGCTTTGCTGAACAGGGCTGCGCTTGGCTCGTCGGTGGAACTGTCGGCGAATACATATTGTGCGCCATCGGTGATTGTATTCTCGGTGCCTTCCTGCAGCGTCAGGATTACATTATCTGCTTCCTGGATGTAGATGGGTGCGCTGTCTTTGCTTGTAATGCTCACGCCGTTCAGTACGATATGCACATCACCTTCGCCTGTACTGTTAACCACAATCTGTCCGTCGGTCAGCTTGCCGCTGATGACGTACGTGCCAGCCGCCGAAATCGTCACAGTACTGCCGGAAGCTTTGGCTCCGGAGCCGGTGACAGCTGCACTGCTCCCGTTCAGCTTGATCATGGTGGAACTGTCTGCGCTCCAGTCTGTGCTGCGCTCGGCGTCCTTGTACGTGACCAGGTCTGCGCTGGTCAGCTTGACCGGTGTGGTGACTGTTGATGTGGAGATCGACTGGGTCGTGGCTGCTGTCGAACTGGTCGTGGCTGCGCCCGTCGATGGGCTGCAGGCTGCCAGCAATGAGACGGACAGGAGCAGTGCGCTCAGGGTGGTGGCTGCTTTTTGGGCAAGGTTTTTTCTTCCCGGGTTGCTCCATATACCAGATGTGCTGTCCGTTTGTTTTTGGTTTACTTTTCTCATGGTTCATCGTTCCCTTCCATAAATGGACTGTAGTGGTGAAGTGACTTCGGTAGTCTATATTTATTTATGCATTTGCTTAATATTCGTTAGCTGGAGTGGGGCTCATCGTTAGCGACAAATCCAGATTGCCGTTCCGACACCGGATGGAGTCGAGGAATTCTTTTTGGTTGGTTTCCTGCTTCATGGTGACGAGGTAGATCAGCTCATACAGGCTGCCCAGCTCGGTGGTTCTGATTTTTTTGAGATCATATTGTACGCCGAACTTGTGGAATACTTCGTTAAAGGCTTCTTCGTAGCCCAGGTTTTCGGGAATGGTCACTTTCAGGGTGCGCTGCATCGTTTTGCGTGTGCCAAAGTTAAAGCGGTTTAGCAGGAACATCAGCAGGCAGAGGATCAGGGTGAACAGGACGGCATAGCCAAAGTAACCGGTACCGACGGCCAGACCGGCTGCCATGGTGAACAGAACGTAGGCGATGTCTTTCGGGTCGCCGGGTGCACTGCGGAAACGGATGATCGAGAATGCACCGGCGAGACTGAAGGCGCGGGCGATATTGCTGCCGATCAGCAGGATGATAATGGCTACGATCACCGGCAGCAGTACCATCGTCAGGGTGAAGCTCTGGGAAAAGCCATTTTGGTTCGTTTTCATATAAGTCAGGCTGATAATGCCGCCCAGAATAATGGATACCAGTATGGTTAGCAGCGCGCCGCTCAGGGTAAGTTCGGTCGTGCTGGCGCTCACTGTACTGCTAAATAAGGTTTCAAGCATAGCGGATAGTCTCCTTCTCGGTAGGGATTTGAATCATCGCGGCAGCCGGAATCTCAATCGTCGGCAGCTGCGGTTGGATCGTTGGAACCGTCTGGTTTTTCAGCATTTTCTTGTACTCGTTGCCGTATTTGGAAAAGCTCGTCCGGTACAGCTGGTGTTTGGACAGCAGCCTGGACAGCCATAGCGGCACAGTGTTCTCCGCCTTGACCTCCATCAGCCACTGATCCGGCTCCAGCAGCTGCTCGCCGTAGTCGCCCTGCTCCAGCTTCAGATCGTAGCGGCGGCAGCGGATATTGGTGTCAAAGGTAATCCGCAGATCGCGGCTCTCCTTGCTGAACAGTGCTTTGCGGTCGTAGGACAGGTACAGCTTGGGAGCCAGATCATACAGGCGAAGGAAGTAGCTAATCTCGTTCAGCACCTGCTTGTTCATGTACTCCTGATATTCCGGCTCCTGTCCGGTGCGGACGAATTCGTAGGCTTCATTCAGCTTGAGGGCAGTGCGGCGTTTGTTGACGAGACCGGTAAATTTCTTTTTGATCTCCATATATACTTTGGCATCGGCCCGGGGTACACCGTATGCGCGAAGGCGCAGCTTTTCTTTGTATTTGGGCTTGGCCAAGCTCGCCCGGATCAGCGAATCATGCGGTGTGTCGTAATAGATATTGCTGATAGAGTAAAAGTCGTGCTGCTTGTTGTAGGCATCCAGCTCCATGTATTCCAGCAGGTCGTTGTAGAATGCATGGAACTTGGCGGTGTTCATCAGATACTTGCTCTCATAGCGGTTAAAAACCTCGATAGCCATGGGGATCATTCCTTTGCGTTATGGTGTGCATGCTTGTGCAGCCGTGCGGATAAGCTGTATGGGGCGGGTCATTTTGTCATTGGTTGGTGCGGCGTCGCTTGCTTATGTTTGTATATTAGAATGCCAACCTTTAGTGAATCTTAAATGTTTTACATGGCGTTGATAAATTTACAAACTTCTTGAATTTGTGTGAGTCTGCTGTGTTATGGAGCACGTTATCGAAGGGAATTGTGTTTATGGCTGCTCGGTCTGGGCATTTTTTGGAAATGCAAAAAACCCTTTTGTGATGGCATGGATAGCGGCATCACAAAAGGGGCTGTATTGGGAGCTGTTCTTTTTATAATATTGGGTTTGGCATCCTGCTGGGGCTAGTAGAGAATACAGCGTTATGGTAGGACAGCTTATTGTTCTTCTCCATTGATGAACAGGATGAAGTCTTGTTCGTAGTTGATAAAGTAATGACCTTCGACGAATACCGTTGTTTTGTGATCGGTATGCAGGTAGATGGTATTGTCTTCATTGTCCAATCGCATATCGGTAGTGAGGACGCCCTGCTCGCATAAAGCAATAATCTGCTGGGGCTCGGCAATGTCGAAGACTATGCTACCTGTCTGTAGATCATAGAGGATGTTGGATTGCTCCATCTGTTCTCTCGCGTATAATCTCCCCTGTTTATGATAGATTCTGTTGTAGATACGGGGCTGGGCGATTCGGTCTGTGGTCTGCTGCCGGATATCATGGATGAGAAGAGCGGAATCTTTGGAATCGAACTGTTCGATTAATACAATGATTTTCCCGTCGACAGTGATATAGTCTGTAAATGCTTCGTTGGGTTGAGAAGAATGCAGCACGAACGGGGTGAGATCGATTCGATGATGAAGCACCATGGCAATAAACTGCTCCACTTCAGCAAGTATGATTTCTTCGGGCTCCTGTTCTCCTTTGATCCAATCTTGCTTCCGCTCATGCACCATATGCTCGCCGGTTTTGATCCAGAGATAATCTTGCCCGGCATAGTCATAAGGCTGCATACACTCCATATAGCGCAGCATCTCATTGGCAGTGAAATAAACAAGCTCTCCGGTCAGGGAATCGAGCAGGGCATCATATCGTTCATATCTGGTCTTCCTGCCCGGGGCCATATACGATATCAGCGCATACCGCTCATTTAATGTATAGAAGTCATGCAGCGCTAATGGGGCAGTTAGTGGATCTATATCCAGCAGACGAGTGTCGAGAGTATGAACAAGATTGCTAATTCCTGTAATGAGATCCCTTTTATAAAAGTAGACGAGCCGGTAGTCTTCGCTGCAGGATGCATAAAAAACTACCGGGGCACGGCTGCAGCTCTCGCTCAGACTGAATACCCGCTTTTGTTCAAAATAATAAATAGCTGCTGTGTTTGTGCGGGTATTGTAAGTGAGCATTCCTTTATCAAATAGCAGATCGTCCATATGTGCATCGAAATTAAAGTCGTCATCCGACATATCCACTCTGGTTCTCATAGAGAACAGACAGATATCACCTGATAGAGATACCGATGGCAGCAGTTGATATTCATCGGGGATCGTTATGTAGTAACGTTGCATCATTGTAATCCTTTCTGATTGACTATCTTTTGTTTTCATTGGAAAAGAGGCCATTAATGAAGCGATCTTTATGTTTTGGATCTTTTTTGCCGAATGTAAATATAATATACGGTTCAGCCGAATTCAAATTCCCCCCCTTAATACCGGCCGCTGATACATTCAGTTAAGGTTAATTAAAGGTACAGCTCTTACAATATTGATATGAACAATACATGACCATGCCCAAACGATACCTGCTGCCTACCCACAGTGATCGGCAGACAGCGGACCAATTCATTTATAAAGGGTGACACCAACGATGCGAATATTAATAGTAGAAGATGAACTGCATCTGGCGGAAGCACTGATGCAGATTCTCAAAAAGCATAACTACTCCGTCGATGCCGTGCATGACGGGCGGACCGGGCTGGACTATGCGCAGAGTGGGATCTATGATCTGCTGCTGCTGGATATTATGATGCCGGAGATGGACGGGATCAGCGTGCTGAAGACGCTGCGCAGCCAGGGGGATGCGACACCGGTCATTCTGCTCACCGCCAAGGGAGAGATCTCGGATAAAGTGACCGGGCTCGATTACGGTGCGGATGACTATATTGCCAAGCCTTTTTCCTCCGAGGAACTGATGGCCCGTATCCGTGCAGCCCTGCGGCGCAAAGGGGAAGTGGTACCAGAGGACGGACTCAAGTACGGCGATCTGGAGCTGAATACCTCTACGCTCAAGCTGACTGTCCGCGGCAAGGAAATGAAGCTCAATCTTAAGGAAAGCGAGCTGCTGGAGCTGCTGATGATCCGCAAGCAGGGGGTAACGTCCAAGGAGCAGATTATCGAGAAGCTGTGGGGATTCGATTCGGATGTGGAGCATAACAATGTGGAGGTCTATATTTCCTTTCTGCGGAAAAAGCTGAACTTCCTGAATTCCACGGTGCGCATCACCACGATCCGCAATGTCGGTTATGTGCTTGAGGTGACGAACTAATGTTCAAGCAGCTCCGCAATCATTTTCTAATCCTCAATCTGGCGACGATCTCGATCCTCATGCTGGTCGCTTTTGCTTCGATTTATACGATTACGTACCGGAATGTACAGACCGATGTCCGTATGGATCTGATGCGGATATCCGACTCTTACCTCAAACCGTTTGACGGGGGCGGAGGCAGTCAGCCACCGCGCAGTGGTCAGGGAACAACAGCCAATGGCGGCGGATTTACCGGCGGTCAGAACCAGAATACGCCGCCGGAACGGGCGGTTGCCTTTATGATCGAGACCGACAGTGCCGGCAAGCAGACCAACACCAAGTCCCAGGTGGAGATTGAGAGCACCGTCTATACGAATGCCCTGCAGGAAGCGACAGCCATGAACACCGACCAGGGGCAGTTCTCGCTGGATGGCAGTGAGTGGGCATTTGTCCGGCAGCCGCTGAATGGCGGATATCTGTATACGTTCCTGGATATTACCGCCCA
Source organism: Paenibacillus wulumuqiensis (assembly GCF_000971965.1). Classification (GTDB taxonomy): domain Bacteria; phylum Bacillota; class Bacilli; order Paenibacillales; family Paenibacillaceae; genus Saccharibacillus; species Saccharibacillus wulumuqiensis. The sequence goes on along the minus strand of NZ_KQ040792.1, from coordinate 134,513 downwards.
GCAGGGTATTCTGACGAATCTGATCTATACCTTTACCGCGGTTGGTATCGTGATGTTAGTGCTGCTGTTTTTCACCAGCCGCTACTTTGCCAACCGTTCGATTAGACCGGTACAGGACGCCTTTGACAAGCAAAAGCAGTTTATCGCGGACGCTTCTCATGAGCTGAAGACACCGCTCGCGGTGATTAACACCAATGCGGATGTGCTACTCGCGAATCCAGATGATACGATCCGCAATCAGTCCAAATGGCTGCATTATATCAAAGGCGAGACCGAGCGCATGTCCCGGCTGACCGGCGATCTGCTCTATCTGACCGAGATGGAGGATGCGCGTACCACGATGATGCACAGTACATTTGATCTGAGCGAGACGGCAGAGAATCTGATCCTGACGATGGAAGCTGTCATTTTCGAAAAGGAACTGTCGCTGGACTACGATATTACGCCGGGGCTGACGATCGAGGGCAGCAGCCAGCAGATGCAGCAGGTCATCATGATCCTGCTCGATAATGCGATCAAATACTGCAAGCCTCGTGGCAGCATTAGGCTGACATTGCACCGCTATAATCAGCAGACCATCCTGTCGGTCAGCAATACCGGCGAAGGCATCGCGCCCCAGCATCTGGACCGGATCTTTGACAGGTTCTACCGGACGGATGCTTCCCGGACGCGTTCGCAGGGGGGCCACGGGCTGGGTCTCGCGATTGCCAAGTCGATTGTGGAGCAGCATGGCGGACGAATCGAAGCGAAGAGTACAGCCGGTGAATCCACGACGTTCTCGGTGTATTTGTAATCATATCAGCCGGTTACTCAGCAAGCCTTTATTCTATATCAGAATATCGTTGTATCGTAAAGGAGCCGCTTAAATGCGGCTCTTTTTTGTTCAATCCGGTATATTAGACAGAGTGTATAATCCTTGGATGGATCTGTTACTCTCAGCAGATAACTTGTCCCTTGATTGCTCCTGAATTCTTTGTTATCCGCATCCTTGTACCTAATCAGAAATATTCCTGCACTTCTATTATCGAAAATTACAGCAAATATGAATTTTTGGGGTAAATAGTAATGATTCACACTTCTGCTCCATGCACTCCGCTGCTCTGCAGCGTAAACATACTACTGAACGATCAGAAAGGAACATGTCCGTGAAGCGAGCCATGATTATTATCAACCCTTCTTCCGGCAAGGAACTGGCGCTGGAATATTTGCAAAAAGTCGAACAGCTGCTGCGCGACGAAGCCGGATATGATGTTGTCGTCAACGAAACTGCCAAAGAGCTGGATGCGACGAATTTCTGCATTTCCGCCTGTGAAGACTACTTTGATCTGGTCGTCTCCATTGGAGGAGACGGTACCCTGCATGAGACGATCAATGGTCTGCTCGATCAGAAGCATCGTCCGCTGCTCGGTATTGTGCCTTTGGGAACGGTCAATGACTTTGCCCGGGCGCTGCAGATTCCGCTGAATCCGGATGAAGCAATCCGTACACTGACCTCTTCGCAGGTCAAAGATGTCGATATGGGACGGCTCAATGAGCAGCTGTTCGCCAATGTGGTGGCGGCCGGCTCACTCGCGGAATCGCTGTCTTCGGTATCTTCCGAGGATAAATCCAAGCTGGGAGCGTTCGCTTATTTCCGGGAAGGATTGCGCGAACTCGTCAACAATTCGGCGGCCCCCCTGCGCATTGAATATGATGGTGAAGTCTGGGAGGGCGATTCTCCGCTCTTTATTGCTACATTGACCAACTCGGTCGGCGGCTTTGAGAAAATCGCGCCGGATGCTTCTGTCGATGACGGTCTGCTGCACGGCTTTATTTTCAAGGATCTGAATCTGTTCAATACGCTGGCTGTCGGCGCTTCCCTGCTGTTCGGTCATCTCAAGGACCATCAGGATGTGATCTACTTTACAGCTCATCATATCAATGTCAGCTCCAATCAGCCGGTCCGTACCAATGTGGACGGCGAGGAAGGTCCGGCGCTGCCGGTGGATCTGCATATTCTGCCCGGTCATATTAAGGTCATTGTGCCCGAGCCGGTCTGATCTACAGCTCTAAAGCAATGGCGGCATCATCGATAAGAGGAATGTGACCTTGCCAAATAAAAAAGGATACCGCTTTTGCGACGGTATCCTTTTTGTCATGCCCGGTATTCTTATATCAGTTACAGCCGTAAAACAGCTTCCAGACAACTTCCAAAGCATGCGGCTCGAGAGACTGCTCCATCATTTGTCCGCCATGATCATAAAGCGCTTGGAATTGGTAACAATGCCCCGGTCGGTCCGGTACTCCTGTACAAACCGGTCCAGAATAACAAAGTCCTCGGCATCCCGGCCAAAATCGGGAATAATCGGCGCATGCTTGAGCAGAAATACCAGATCTTCAGCGGTGGCATAATATTCATCCGCATCATACTGCTCACACCGTACATTCCGAAATCCTGCCTGCTCCAACCCATCCAGATACCGGTTCATCAGCGTTCCATCCGGCTGTCGCTCCTGCTCTCGGCCAAACGCCTGGACCAGATTCCGTTTATCCCCTTCGCTGACCTGCTGGGTGAGAAATACGCCGCCATCCGCCAGCACCCGGAACGTCTCATACTCATCAAACGGCGCATGACGACAGGATACAATATTGAAAAATCCATCCGGAAACTGCAGCTCACGGGCGTCCATCTGCAATATTCGTACATTATGTTTGCCCGAGGCAGCCAGATTGGCCGCTGCTGTCTGCATCATGCCGGTAGACTGCTCCACTCCGACCAGCAGCCTCGCGGCATCTGCCAGCTCGAGCAGTGCTTCACCACCGCCGGTTCCGATATCCAGCAGCAGATCATCCGGTCTGCATCGCCGGGATATCTCTCCATAGAAGTCCCATGCGGCCCCTTCGGTCTCGCACTTCATCCTGCTGAAATCCCAGCCATTGTCCAATCCAACCCGATCATAAAATGCTTTATATTGTGATTCTCTCATCATCTGATATCATCCTTCTCCTGATTAATGGGTGCCATCGCTACCTTCGATTCGTCGCTGCCGGCAGGGTGCCTGAAGACAGACTGCTCCCTGTATAGCTGGTACGCGTTTTGATCCAGCCCGGCGTCTACTTACTTCGAATCATACGGATTAGCACCTGTTCACCCCATTATCTTGAGAATTATTTCCAGTATAGTCGGTTGGACTGCCCATGCCAAATGCATATCGGCTCAGGACATACTAACCACTCCCTGTATTTGACATCCAACGACCGCCGATTGTAGTTGGCACCAAAAGCCTGCTGCCTGTAGTCAACATCAAAAACGCCAACCGCTGACTGCACGGTTGGCGTTCCCAGGATGATCCTCCATTCTGCTCACAGCAGGTGATAAGTATATGGACGCCATCCTGTATATTCAATTAACGATTGACACGAGTTCCGTTCACGTCGCGGTGATCTTTGCGACGCAGCAGACCCAGCAGACCCAGCAGACCGAACAATCCGATCCAGCCCCAGTCGCTGTCATCATCATCTTCCATATCCGTTGTAGTGGTACCGGTCGTAGTGCCTGTCGTACCGGTCGTTCCTGTGGTGCCCGTCGTTCCGGTCATATCTGTACCGGTTGTACCCGTAGTTCCAGTCGTATCGGTTGTACCACCGGTTGTGCCGGCAGGATCAGTCGTTCCGGTTGTGCCTGTAGCATCTGTTCCGGTCGTTCCTGTAGTATCTGTGGTACCTGCTCCCGTGGTACCCGTTGTATCTGTCGTTCCACCTGTACTTGTACCTGTATCGGTACCCATTGTATCGGTGCTGTCTGTACCTGTAGTTCCCGTGGTCCCGCCAGCATCAGTACCGGTGCCTGTAGTGCCTGTTGTACCGGTCGTTCCTGTGGTACCCGTTGTACCGCCAGTCGTAGCAAAGGTAGGCGTTACCGCTGTCGCAGATATTACCAGTGAAGCGAGAAGTACCAGCTGAATTTTTTTGAACATGTTGTTATCTCTCCTCTTTTAATGGTGTAATGTTCCTGCTAGGCTAGTATTAACCCCTGACAGCTAATTCAAACTATTTATTCCGTATTATTTTGTAATTATTGGATATTTAGGCAGATCAAATAAAAAAAGAACCGACTTTCTTGCGGGAAAAGTCGGCTCTCTGCTGTAATCACCTGCCTGCTGCTAATACGGCATAGACAGCATAATCTATATACTTTCCATTTCCGGACGGTATTCACTCAGCTTGCCCTCATATACCAGCTGCAACCGCTCGCTTCGCCGCAGATCATCCGGGGTTACGAGTGCAGGCAGCTTGTTCCACAGGCGGATTCCCGACCGCTGCAGAATCTCGGCGACAAACTGGGAGCAGAAATAAGAATTGCTGAATTCCACCGGTTCCTTGATCGCCACCCCGATCACGCCGAGCAGATTGTACAGAAACTTCTGCTGGCTGCGGACAAAAATATGCAGCACCCGCTTCATCTTCTCCACCTCACGGCTGGAGACGCGCAGTTCATAGATAACGCAGGTCGTATTGGGGTATTTGCTGTAGGTGCCGGTCTGGATATCTTCCCGCACGAAGCCCCCATTCAGCGGATTGTTCGGATGCTTGCGGCCAAAGCTGTACAGCTCATGCAGATTCCGGTCAAAAGAAATGGATGCATGGTTATATGGTGCCTTGGTATACGTCTGAATCACCCGGGTGAACAGTGTGCCGGTATTGGTCAGCAGGATAAAGACGGACTGTTCGTCGGTCATGGTCAAAATGTCCCCTTATCAAGTTGGAATTATTCCTTCATAATAACATATGATTCCTGTATTGGGATTCGAATTCAAGACAGGTTGGTGATCGGTTGTGAGCGGTTCGTTATTTACGTTAATTCTGATTTTTGCAGCTTTATTCATTCTACAGATCGTCTATCTGATCGTCAGCAAGCTCCAGCCGGACAGGGATTACAAGGTGATCGGTACCCGGATCAAAACCTGGTGGGGCATGTTCTTTATTTTCTGCCTGGCGACATTGTTCAATCCGATCGTCTCGCTGCTCTCCCTGATGGCGCTGACCTTTTTTGCACTCAAAGAATACTTTTCTATGATTCGTACACGCAAAGCGGATCGTCGGCTGTTTCTGTGGGCGTACCTGGCGATTCCGCTGCAATTTTACTGGATCTATATTGGCTGGTACGGGATGTTTATCGTCTTCATCCCGATCTATGTATTCCTGCTGCTGCCGCTGCCGAGACTCATCAACAAAGGGACCGGCGGTTTCCTGCGCAGTGTCAGTTCGACCCAGTGGGGACTGATGCTGATGGTGTTCGGGCTTAGTCATCTGGCGTATTTCCCGTTTGCCACACCGGAGTATGGCGGCGGACTGGTGCTGTTCCTCGTCGTACTGACCCAGCTGAATGATGTGATTCACTACCTCGCTTCCATGTATATCGGCAAAAGGAAAATCGTACCGACTTCCAACCCGCATATTACGTGGGAAGGATTCATCTGTGCCTTTATCGTGACGACAGCGGTCTCCTATCTGGCTCATCCGTATCTGACGCCATTTGATCCGAAGTTCGCCCTGATCATTGGGATGCTGGTTAGCCTGGCCGGATTCTTTGGCAGTCTGACCATATCCGTATTGAAAAGGGACCTGCTGATCGGGGACAGCGACCGGGCGGAAGCGCTCAAAGAAAGCTATCTGAGCCGGGTCGACAGTCTGACCTATACGGCACCTGTATTTTTCCATGTGATCCGTTATGTATATGACTTTATGTAACCTTCTAACTTGGAGCTATAATGATATAACAATATGGATGACCTCTCTTTGTATTTGTTCATACAGAGAGGGGTTTTTATTTTATCCACTTGTCATTCTATGTGATATGCATAGAGGGATGTCTATTGTCAGTCTACTCTCTTTAAAAAGGACTAAAAACGGCCTTTAGAATAAAAATCAAAAAAACTTTTTAAATAGACTTGTAATTATCTTAATTTAGTAATATTATAAATATATAAACTTACCAAAACGTAATTACTTACAAAAAATAATTAAAAAAAGAGGAGATTGTTATCATGAAAAACACTATTCAAAAAGTAATGTTGTCCACTGCTTTAGCCGCCAGCCTGGGAGCTGTCGCTGTCGTTGCCCCAATCGGAGGCAATCATGCCTTTGCAGCATCCGACAATCAATCCAGTCATGAGAAAAATAAAAAACGTGCGGAAGATCGTGCCAACAACGCTGCGTTCCTCGCTGCACAGGCAGAACAGTTCAACGCTCTGTTCGGTACTCCCGAAGAAGTTACTGCTAACCAGCCGGAAAATAATGCCGTTCCTTCGACAGACACTGCTGCCAAACAGGATATTCTCGTTGTTGTTCCACAGGGTGCCAGCCTGACTGAAATCGCTGCTCAATACGGTGTAACTGTAGACGAGCTGGTTGCTGCCAACAACCTGCTGCCTGCCGGTTACCAGCTGACTGTTCCGCAAAAATAATAAATAAGCTCCTGCCAGAGCCAACTGTATATTACGCTTTTGTATAGAAGCAGTCTGAACCGTTTATTGCGGAGCAGGCTGCTTTTTCGTGTATACAGCCTCGATATGAGGAAATGTATTCCGGTCGCCGATGAATTTTTGCTAGAATACACTAAATACATTTTCCATGTCGGTTCGATCCTGGCCGGCATGGAACCAAAGGAGCTGATTCACATGGATATGCTGTCTATTCTTTCTTTTCTCGGTGCAGCCATCCTGCTGACGCTGATGCCGGGACCGGATAACATGTTTGTGCTGGCCCAGAGTATTGCCCAGGGGAAAAGGGCGGGTATTGCCACTACACTCGGTCTGTGCACCGGTCTGCTCGTACATATTACAGCCGCTACACTGGGCGTATCGGCAATCATTTACCAATCCGCGTTGGCGTTTAACATCGTCAAATATGCCGGGGCTGCCTATTTGCTCTATCTCGCCTGGAAATCGTTCCGTGCGCGGGATGAAGAATTGCTGGTCGGCGATGGACAGACACCGGCTCTTCGGTTTGGAACCCTGTACCGGCGCGGAATTGTGATGAGTTCGCTGAATCCCAAAGTATCGCTGTTCTTTCTTGCCCTGCTGCCGCCGTTTGTTAATCAGGAAGCAGGCTATATCCCCCTGCAGATGCTGGTACTGGGCTTTATTTTCCTGATCCAGGCATTGATTCTGTTCAGCATTGTTAGCGTATGCGCCGATCGGTTACGCGCCTGGCTGATGCGCCATCCGCGAATTTCGCGCAGGATCAATGTGATTCAGGGCAGTATCTTTGCACTGATCGGGCTCAAGGTCGCATTCAGCAGCCGCTAGGCATCCGCAGAACGGATAGGCAGTTACTGTACTTTGTACTTTGTACTTGTAATGTCCAATGTCTGTTCATCCTCACCTAATCGAGCAATCGGAGCGTTCTGGCGATATTCTCCATCGTGCGCTGCACATTGTACGGACCCTGTGCCAGCAGTTCATCCAGTCCGGCTGTACGCGGTATAATGCCAAAGATCGCATCGATACCCTCGTCATACAGTGTCTCTATGCCTTCGCCCATGTGCCCGGTGACCGCGATGACCGGCTTGCCGGCTGCTTTGGCGGCAACAGCAACACCGTGCGGAGTTTTGCCGAATTTGGTCTGGAAGTCCATGCCGCCCTCGCCGGTAAATACGATATCCGCCTCTGCCAGCTTGTCCCGTAGTCCGGTATACTCGATCACAATCTCAATCCCCCGCCGCAGCGTCGCTCGGGTAAAAGTCAGCAAGCCTGCACCCAGTCCCCCGGCAGCTCCGGCGCCCGGAATATCGCGCGCCGCCCTGCCCAGCTGGGACTGGATGATATCCGCATAATGACTCAGCGCGCCATCGAGCTGTACGACCATCTCCGGCGTCGCTCCCTTTTGCGGACCGAATACAGCCGAAGCTCCCTGCTGGCCGCAGAGCGGATTGGTCACATCGCAGGCGACGATCAGCTCTACCTCCTGCAGCCGTGCATCCATATGCGTAGTGTCGATCATCGCCAGACAGCTCAGCGCACCGCCGCCGCGCGGCAGTTCAGTGCCCGACTCATCCAGCAGCCGGGCGCCGAGTGCCTGAGCCATCCCGGCGCCGCCATCATTAGTGGCACTGCCGCCGATCCCGATAATAATTTTGCGAATCCCCTGATCGAGACAAGCCCGGATCAGCTCGCCGGTACCGTAGGTGGTGGTTAGCAGCGGATTGCGCTCTTCCCGGCGAACGAGCTGAATGCCGCTGGCGGAAGCCATCTCGATCGCTGCTGTCACTCCATCACCGAGAATGCCGTAGGCGGCTGTCACCGGCTGACCGAGCGGACCGGTCACCTCCAGCTGGTGAATCTGTCCGCCGGAAGCATCGATCAGCGACTGCACCGTGCCTTCCCCGCCATCCGCCATCGGTACATGAATATACCGGGCCGACGGGTAGACGCTGCGCAGCCCTTTTTCCATCGCTATGCAGACTTCCTTGGCAGTCATGCTTTCCTTGAATGAATCCGGTGCCAGTACAAATGTCTTCTCTCTCATCTCTCCACCCCGTTTGGAAATAATAGATTGCAGCAAGAAACTATACACAACTGTCGCCGGAACCACACCGATCGATGTAAAAGCCGCAGCCGCTGCCATCAGAATACCAAAGATCGGAGCAAGGGAGGAAGATATCCCAGCTGCCGAATGCCTCAATTTGAATTACGGTCTGAACAGGCCTATATTTAAATGTACAGGCCAATGTCCGATTGACCTGCAACAAACAGGCTGTACGAACGTGAAGCGACAATATAATGCCATGAATTTGAATATGTGGAGGATGCCTTCAGGTTCGAATGTTTTACTATATACGATAGATCAGCATGCGCTATACCGGACTTTTCGAAGGTAACCAATTATCAATGTCATCTAACCTGAAATGGAGTGATACCGATGAAAGAGCAGCAATTGGAAATGATCCGTCAGATTCGTGAGCAGCAGTTTACCCAGGTCGATGGTGGCACATTGACACCACCCGGCACACCGGCCGCCCAGCGCAAGGATATCCATATTCCCACATCCTACGGGGAAGCGCGCACTCATATGTATATTCCACTGAATGCAGACGAAGCTGCGCCGGTGTTTATTAATTTGCACGGCGGCGGATTTGTACTCGGCGCGCCGGAGATGGATGATCCGTGGTGCGCCTATGTCGCTGACCGTTCCGGCTGCATTGTGCTCAATGTCGAGTATGTACTGGCACCGGAGCACAAATTCCCGTCTGCCGTCTACCAGTGTTACGAAGTGGCCCAGTGGGTTCATCAGCATGCGTCCGAGTGGGGCGGAGACGGCTCCAGACTGGCGATCGGCGGACACAGCGCTGGAGGCAATCTGTCTGCCGCCGTATGCCTGCTCAATGTGCAAAAAGGCAGCGAACTGCCTATCGCCTATCAGATTCTCGACTATCCGCCGCTTGACCTGGATACCGATCCGGCGGCCAAGCCGGCTTTTGAAGAAGCGATTCCGGTAGATATGGCCCGGATGTTCAACGAGATGTATTTGGAGAATATGGAGGATGCCCGTAATCCGCTGGCTTCCCCTGTATTCGCCTCTTTCTCCGAGCTCGCCGCTCTGCCGCCTGCGCTTGTCATTACGGCAGGCCGGGATTCGCTGGCAGCCGAAGCCGAGAAATACGCTTCCATGCTCCAGGAAGCAGGCGTGCCGGTCACTCATCGCGATTATCCCGGCGAAGTCCACGGATTCACTCATAACGGCACCTATGCCAACGCCGAAGAGGCATGGCAGCTGATGGCCGACCAGTTAAAACAAATTTTGGCGTAGCGTTTAAATTTAGTCCTTATTACAAAGATTATTGAGATCAGGATGCAGCCCTTTTCCTTACGTGGATGACGGGCTGCATCCTTTTTTTGGCATAAACTGCTGCATGTCAGCATACCTGTATCCACTTGCATCATCCAGGCTCCTTTTAGATAAAGTATGAATTAGCGCGGATTAATATTGTACGGATTTACAAATAAAAACCCGCCCGTATTATACGGGCAGGCGCTGCTGCAGAATCTCCATAATATGCGAAGTCTGTCCCTGGTCGAACTCTTCCGGCGTCATAATGTAGAATCTGTCCTTCGGGATACCATTGAAATTGATAAATGTACTCACATAAGGGGAGATCAGTATAAAATCCGTCCCCTGCTCCAGCAGTTCGTCCAGAAACAAGTAATCCTGATCGATCTCCACCACATAGTCCAGCTGATGGGCACGAATCTCTTCGCTCAGATTCTCCTCCATGGTTCGTGATAGCGATTTTCGGAAAATTCCTCCTTTGTCATACTGATAAGACCGGGGTGTAGAACCCATGACTACTGCTTTTACAATCATAATTTTCTTCATATGTACCTTCTCCTTGCCCGGTAGTTTATGTTCTGAGTGCATATCATGCTACTTTAGTGCTCTTTCTATCCTTTTGTATATCGCGTCGTTATACTATTCTGGATTGTACGTTATGAGGATTCATAATCTCCCTACATTGTATATAAACCTGCCGCCAGCATCCAACTCATTCATACATTTATTCCATTAATATACAGATAATGACGTCTTTAAAGTATAATTTGTCGATTCCTTTGCTTTATTTTAACAAAACCAATTGACATACTTGGTTTTAGCTTCTATATTAAATTTTAATATTATCAAGCCGTTTAAAGCATTAAAGCAATCATGTACAGGGGGAAAAGAAAATGAAAAGACGTGTATGGTCCGTAGGCTTACTCTCCATTCTGCTTGTGTTCACGCTGGTACTAAGCGCATGCGGTAACAATTCAGCAGATAACAACGCATCCGGAAGCGCCGGTGCCGCATCTGACCAGCCATTGGCCGGTAAAAATATCGCTCTCATTATGCGTCTGAACAACGGAACTTTCTCCGCCCAGTACATCGACGGGGTCAAAAGCCAGGTCGCCAAATACGGCGGCAATGTCACCGTCATCTCCGCGGATAATGACCTCAGCAAAATGGCTTCCTCACTCGATGCAGCCGTGAACCAGGGACAATTTGACGGTATCCTGATCGACCACGGCGATGCCGGAGCACTGACAGCCGGTGTGCAAAAGGCCGTGCAGGCGAACATCCCGGTAGTCGCTTTTGACTCGGCACTGGATGGCATTCAGGGCGTGACCAGTCTCGCGCAAAATGACCAGCAGATGGCCGAACTGACACTTGAGCAGCTCGCCAAGGACGCTGGTGGCAAAGGCAATATCGTCAAAATCTGGGTGGCCGGCTTCCCGCCGATGGAATCCCGTCAGATCTCCTACAAGGCCTTCCAGGGCAAATACCCGGATATCAAGGAAATTGCCGCTTTTGGTACAGCGGATAATGCCCAGCTGGATGCACAGACCCAGATGGAAGCGATCCTCAAGCAGTACCCCAACAAAGGCGATATCGCGGCTGTCTGGGCATCCTGGGATGAATTTGCCAAAGGGGCTTCCAACGCGATCAAGCAGGCCGGTCGCGATGATATCAAAGTATACGGCATCGATCTCAGCGATGAAGATCTCAGCATGATTCAGGACCCGACCAGCCCATGGGTAGCCTCCGCAGCCGTGGATCCGACGACCATCGGTCGCGTGCAGGTACGGTATCTGTACCAAAAATTTGCCGGTAACCCATCCGACGAGCGGGTAGAACTGGAACCGGTCTATGTACACCGCGATGATCTGCCAAAAGACAAAAAAGTAACGACCGCCGATCTCGGCGAGTATGTCAAAGGCTGGGGAGACAGCGACCAGGGCAATACCGACGAACTCAAAGCCCTGGAAAAGGCAATTGCCGCAGGCAAATAAAATCGCTCTATCCCGTCTGACCTGCTGAATGTTCACAGTTGTTCAGGCGGAACCTCAGTATCCACCAGTGTGCCTCTGCATGCTGGTGGATACTGCTATACCCTCCTAGGTAATTCGATTACACTGCTGCCGGTTGTTCTGATCGCAGCCACAGAAAGGAGCATCCATATGACGACTCCCACAGCTTCCGCTGGCGGCCATCTGCATATGAAGGAAATCTACAAATCATTCGCCGGTGTTCCGGCCCTGCAGGAAGTAGACTTCAGCCTGCACGGCGGCGAGATCCACGCGCTGCTCGGTGCCAACGGCGCCGGCAAAAGCACATTGATGAAAATATTGTCCGGTGCCTACACAGCCGACCGGGGCAGCATCACCATCGACGGTCAGCCGGTACAGCTGAACTCTCCGGCAGCCGCCAAGCAGGCCGGTATCCAGTGCGTCTACCAGGAAGTCGATACGTCCCTGATTCCCCAGCTGTCTGTCGCCGAGAATATACTGCTGCACCAGCTGACCACTTCCAAGGGCAGCCCGATTCTGAACTGGAAATCCCTGTACCGGGAAGCGGAAGACATACTGAATACGCTTGGCTTTGCCATCTCCGCCCGCCGTCAGGTCAGTGAGCTGTCACTGGCGGAAAAGCAGCTCGTGCTGATTGCCCGTGTGATGGCGGAGAAAGCACGGTTCGTCATCCTCGATGAACCGACCGCCCCGCTCAGTATGGAAGAAGCGGAGCGGCTGTTTGGAATTATGCAGGGACTCAAATCCCAGGGCATCGGTGTTATTTTTATCTCCCACCGGCTGCCGGAGATTTTCCGGGTATGCGACCGCATTACCGTCATGCGTGACGGACGCCGGGTCAGCACGGTATCGGTAGAGGACACCAACCCGGGGGAAGTTGTACATAACATGCTGGGACGTGCCTTTGAAGAGGAATATCCCAAAGTATTCACCGAGATTGGCGAACCGCTGCTGACCGTACGCCAGCTGGCCGCCGGACGGCATGTGCAGGATGTGAGTCTGGACGTATGCCGCGGCGAGATTGTCGCTGTCGTCGGTCTGGTCGGCGCCGGCAAGACCGAGCTGTCCAAGCTGCTGTTCGGGGCAGAGCAGCCGGAGCGCGGCACGGTTGAACTAAATGGACATCCGGTACGTGCACGCAATCCGCATCAGGCGATTCGTTCCGGTATCGTGCTCGTCCCGGAAGAACGCCGCAAGGAAGGCATTCTCGTCAAGGAATCCGTGCTGCATAACCTGAGCCTGCCGCTGCTGCAGTCGATTACGTCGCTGGGCATCATTTCCGGCCGGGCCGAACGCAGACATGGTGAAGGATTGATCACTTCCCTTGGCATCAAGACGTCATCCGGGCAGCAGCTGACCGGGTACCTAAGCGGCGGCAACCAGCAGAAAGTCGCTATCGGCAAGTGGATGGAGACCGACGCCGATCTATTCATCCTCGATGAACCGACCAAGGGCGTCGATATCGGCGCCAAACGCGACATTTTTAAAGTAATCGGCAATCTGGCCCAACAGGGCAAAGGAATACTCTATCTGACCTGCGAATTTGACGAAGCGCTTGGTCTGGCGGATCGCATCCTCGTGATGTGTGATGGCCGGATCACCCGTTCTTTCGCCTATGGCGAAGCTTCACAGCAGGATCTGTTATATCACGCCAGCGCAGGCCGGGAGGAACTTGTATGAAACATCGGATCGCCCAATTCTCGTATCGTTATGGAGCCCTGATCTTTATCGGTCTGGTGCTTGTCTTCTTTTCCGTATACAACCAGCACTTTTTTACCTATAACAATATTACCGATATTTTGCGTTCGATCTCGATTGTTACCTTTGTTGCGATCGGCATTACGATCTCGCTGACGGTGGACGGATTCGACTTGTCTGCCGGCTCGACCGTCTCGCTCACGACCGTTGTCGTCGCGGCGATGATGGTCTGGTATGAGATGCCACTCATTCTCGTGCTGATCGTGCCGATTATGATCGGGGCACTCGTCGGACTGCTCAACTCGCTGCTGATTGTCAAGATTCGCATTCCCGATCTGCTGGCGACGCTGGCGGTCATGTACATTGTCAGCGGGATTCACCGCACCTATACCAAGGGCTACTCCATTTACAACAACATGCAGTTCCAGGACGGCACCAAGGCGCCCGGCGTGATGCTGGATTCCTTTCTCTGGATCGGTCAGGGGCGGCTGCTCGGCATTCCGTTTCCGGTGATTCTGATGCTGGTGGCCATTGTCGCTATGCATTTATTTTTCAAATATACACGCGGCGGACGCCAGATGATCATGACCGGCAGCAATGAAGAAGCGGCACGCCTGTCCGGACTGCGGGTCAATCGCATCCGCACGCTTGCCTATGTCGCTTCCGGTATCTTCGCTGCGATCGGCGGCATCCTGTTCGCTGCCCGCGTCGGCTCCGGCCAGATTGATGCGGGGTCGTCCATGCAGATGGATGCGCTCGCTGCTGTGTTTGTCGGTTACTCCGTCTTCGGAGCGGGACGTCCGAACATTATCGGGACCTTTTTCGGAGCTGTACTGATGGGGGTGCTGGTGAACGGCATGACCATGCTGCATGTGGAATATTACACAACGGATATTATCAAGGGCGCTGTGCTGGTACTGGCTCTGGCCGTTACCTTTATCCATCGTAAGCGGCAGAAGGTATAACGCGCAGAATCAACAGTGCAGGTGCTCTACCTGCCTATCCCTTGTATGCCGATTCATGCGTGCATCCCTGATAAAGTCCGCAGCCAAAATATATATCCATCCATTCTGATCTGCAAGGAGGCAAATGACCATGACTGCAACTGCTGATTCCATCTATGAACCATTGACCGAGGAGACGGCGATCCAGCTCGCCCGGCGACTGAAGCTGTTCGATACGGAAGCCGATCTGGTCTGCCGCGAAATCGGTGACGGCAATCTGAACCTGGTGTTCCATGTGACCGAACCTGCGGCAGGCAAAGGCATTATTATCAAGCAGGCGCTGCCCTATGTGCGTATTATCGGCGAAGGCTGGCCGCTGACGCTGGAGCGCGCCCGCATGGAGAGCGAAGCGCTGCGGGTCTTTGCCCGTTATGCACCGGAATACGTGCCGGAAGTGTATTACACGGATAATGATTATGCGATTACGATTATGGAAGATCTGTCCCATCTGACCATTGTGCGCACCGGTCTGGCCGAGGGCGCGTTCTATCCGCTGCTGTCGACTCATATCGGCCAGTATATGGCCCGCACGCTGTATGGCACTTCGGATTATGGTCTCGGCGCGGATGCACGGCGGGAACTGGCACTGCAATTTCACAATCCCGAGCTGTGCAAAATTACCGAGAACTTCGTCTTCACCTATCCACTGCAGGATCATGAAAGCAATGTAGTCGAAGATGGCCTGCGTGAACTGGCCGAGCAGCTGTGGCAGGATGAACAGCTGCTGCGCGAAGGTGCGCGGCTCAAGCGTCACTTTATGATATCGGCTGAAGCGCTGCTGCATGGCGATCTACATACCGGCAGTATCTTTGCCAGTGAGCAGGAGACCCGGGTGATCGATCCGGAGTTCGCCTTTTACGGACCGATGGGCTATGATGTCGGACTGTTCATCGCCAATACGCTGCTGTCGGCACTGGCCCGCAGCGAAGGCGGTCGGGAGGCGCTGCTGCATCATGTCACTGCGGTATGGGATGTATTCGCCGCCGAATTCACTGCACTCTGGCAGGCGGATAACCAGGAGCCGCTGGCCGGGGCAGCCGGTTATCTGGAAGATCAGCTGCTGAACATTTTCCAGGATGCGGTCGGCTATGCAGGCAGCGAGATGATGCGCCGGGTGATCGGACTCGCTCATGCCCGGGATATCGAGAATATTAGCGACGATATGCAGCGCCTGCATATCAAGTCCAGCGCTGCCCTGCTGGCACGCGACCTGATCGTGAACCGCAGCCATTACGTACGGGCAGAGCAGATATTACAGGCACTGCGGCAGGCAGATCGCAATGAACCGATTACGCATGAATAGAATGCTGCCCTTGATACAGGAATGACCAGAGAAATGCCCGGGTCCATAACGGAACCCGGGCATTTTCGATTGAACTCATTTACAATGTTTTTTACTCTGCTTATTCCAATTCATATTACTCAGATCAATTTGGCAAATGTCAGAATGCGATCTACCAGTGCGGCAGTCTCGGCACGATTCACCGGCGAATTCGTATTCAGCATACCGGCATTGCCCTGTACGATGCCCTGCTGGGCGGCGAACCGGACTGCATCTGCTGCCCAGGCGGATACCTGGTTGGCATCACGGTATGTCGACTGGAGTGAAGTGCTGCCTGATGCGCTCGTATCAATATTCGCCAGCTTGACCGCACGTACCAGAATGGCAATCGCTTCTTCCCGGCTGATATTGCGGTCAGGCTTAAATGTGCCGTCCGCATAACCGTTGAGCAGTCCATATTGCGCAGCGGCACCTACATACGACTGATACCAGCTGCCCCCAGCCACATCGCTGAAGGAGCGGCCTGTACCCTGCTGATCGGCAAGTCCAAAGGCGCGTACAGCGACAGCTGCGAATTCCGCACGGGTAATATTGCGATTAGGTTCAAATGCCGTCTGATTGACACCCTCGACAACCATCCGGGAAGCCATATCTTCGATCGCTGTCCGTCCCCAGTGATTGGCTACATCGGCAAAACTCTTCTCGTTTTCAACCAATGCGTACGTTCCGGTGCTGACGAGACTGTTGATCTGTGCGTAGTACTGATCTCCAATCTGGGTCACGCGGGTCGGTACATGCATAAAGGAAGACTGGTCTTCGTTATAGATGATTCCGGTGGTAATCCGGGATGGGTCATATCCTTCCGGCAGCGGAATCAGGCGCTGTCCGTATTGTTCAAAATTCGGTACCGTGATTTGCTCTCCACCATAACTTGCTGCTACGCCAAAATTGGTGGCCGTGGAGCCGACCAGCGTCACATTGCGTGTGGTCGCTGCATTTTGCATTCCCTCGGACTGTGCTGTTCCTGCCGGTGCAATCGTGATGATATACTGCAGATTCTGCAAATCGGAGGCTGCATTGTTCCGGGAGGCAATGGTAGTCACACCAAGCTGTCTGGCCGGTAGAATATACCGACCTCGTGCAGCCTGCAGTTCAATCGCACCGTTGCGATCATCCAGCCACTTGGCGATCGTTCCATCCAGCTCTGTACGTATAGTGCTTCCATCTGCCGGAGCCGGGATTACCAGGCGGTTGCGATCCGAATTGTCCAGCGACTGAATCGCCTGGCTGCTGTTTACCCGGATACGGGTAACCTGTGTTCCGTTCTCCTGCTCGCGAATCACGGTAGCGATCGTTGCATTTGTTACCGGGTCAGCCAGCGTGGTTCCTGTATCGGTGCCCGATCCAGGCGTAGTCGGTGTGGTTCCTCCATTCGTGCCCGGAGTGGTACCTGATCCACCGCCTCCACCTCCGCCGGAGTTATTGTTGTTATTATCATCGTCGTCATCGTCATCATCACGGGAAGTGACGGTAACGTTAATACGGACGGACAGACCCTGATATTCGGCTGTAATCACTGCAGTACCTGCATTAACCGCGGTGATCAGACCGTTGGCATCTACAGTAGCCACACCCGGGTTGGACGAAGTGTAAGTCAGCCTCTCGGTAATGGTCTTGACAGTGCCATCATCATAGACCGCCTGAATAACGGTCTGCTGGGTATTTCTCTCGGTAATCGCGTATTCTGTACGCTCTGCAGTCAGCTCCGTCACTACCGGATCGGTGGTGACCGTCACACTGATATCAATCGTCTTGCCCCCATACTCTACAGTAATAGTCGCTGTTCCTGCTTTTACTGCGGTAATGACGCCATTATTATTGGCGGAAGCTACAGTCGGGTCGGACGATGTATAGGTCGCATCTTCCGTAACCGTCTTGACGGTTCCGTCATCATATACAGCCTGGATTACTGTCTGCTGTGTGCTTCCCTGCTTTAATGTATACTCTGTACGGTCGGTGGACAGATTCGTAATGACCGGCGCCGTATACGTCACATTGACCGTAGCCTGGGCACTCGATCCCTTGTATACGGCTGTAATAACCGTATTCCCCTCGGCCACACCGGTTACCAGACCTGTTGCATTGACTGAAGCGATACTCGGATTGGCCGAACTGAATGTTACACCGCTTGTGACGGTATACAGCTCACCGGTCTCCTCATAGACAGCCTGCACTACCGTCTGATGGGTAGTACCCAGTTTCAGATTATATGCATTACTGTCCAGAACCAGAGGCGGAGTCTCCTTGGTCGTGAAGCTCTCTGTTCCGGATGCATAGGTTGTGCCATACGCATCTACCGCATAAGCCCGGTAGTTGTAGCTGGTAGAAGGCGCCAAATTGCCTGCCAGTACCGTAAATGCCCCTACACCGGTCTCTGTGCTGCCGTAACGTGTCACTGTACCGGTAGCTGTATTCGTAACGGCAATACCTTTTTCCACTACAGAAGTTTTGCCTTCTGCCTGTACTTCACCCGATAATTGTGCGGAATTGGAAGTAACCAGGGCAGATGCACCGGTTACAACAAGCGGCGCTGCCTGCAGGGTCCATGTCTGATTAATAATTGTACCTGTCGACCCAAATCCGCCAAAGGACAATACCTGATCGTGCGCCGGATCATAGAGCATGCCGATATGCCCGCGCGCTGTGGTTGTCAGATTGCGCTGGGTCCAGCCCGTGCCGGTCCAGAACCAGGTATCTCCGATCATCTGACCGGAACCCGGAATTTCACCGCCAAACAGAATAACATTGGCTCCATCATAGGCAAGTCCGTAAGCCATCCGTACAGGCGGGCTTGTAGCTGCATTTTGCTGGGTCCAGGTAGTACCGTTCCACGTCCATGTATCATTAAGGAAACCTTCTTCGGAATTCCCGCCGAACATCAGCAGATTGCCGCTGACCGGATCATAGGTCATCTGCCCAAAGTTACGGGCGGTGGGACTTGTCGCTGGTGCCTGAAGTGCCCAGTCGCTCCCTGTCCAGATCCATGTCTCGTTGGATTGTCCACCAGGGGTATAACCACCAAACAGAACGATATTATTGCGGGTCTGATCAGTCGCCATATAAGGCGTTCCCCGCGGAGTCGGCGTATGCGCTGGATTTAACTGCTGCCAGTTGCTGCCGGTCCATGCCCAGGTATCTCCGATGACTCCTGTCGGACTGTCTCCACCAAACATAATGATGCGCTGGGAGATCGGATCATATGCCATACCGCCGCCGCTCCGGCGACCCGGTACGGTAGCGGGAGATAGCTGCTGCCAGTTGGTACCATTCCACATCCATGTGTCATTCAACTGATTGACACTTCCACCTACGTAACCACCAAACATCAGAACATTGCCTGTAGTTGGATCATACGCCATTAGTGGAGCTGTCCGTCCAGAAGGTACGGTTGCCGGAAACTTTTGTGTCCATGCATAATTGCCATCGGTTGCTGCCGAAGCAGTGGATGCTCCGCCAAACCAGCCAGTAGGCAAAGTAACTACCAGAAGAAAAGATAACAACAGCAACATCGATTTTCTCAAAACCCGGGCACTCGACAATAGACTCTAACCTCCTATGTGTTTACCTATAATAGAAAAATATGTTTATAATGTATATTTAAAGCAAGATGAATCCAAACAAACAACCAAAATAGCCAATTTGCGTATATTTTTATTTTTTCTATCCAGCTGTTCGGCTATCGGTTTATTGCCAATATCATCAAGCAAAAAAAAGACTCCAAATCCGAAAATAAGGATCTGGAGTCTTGAATGATGTGGAGCTTAATGATTACTGGCGATCTGGACGGTTGTATTCTCATCCAGCAGCGCCGCATTATTGGAAATAACCTGATCCCCTGCATTCAGACCTTTAGTGATCAGAGACTGGGAACCGGCCGTAATACCTACCGTTACCGGCTTGCGTACCGCTCTGCCTTTGGCTGCTGTATAGACGTAAGACTGCTTGCCGTCCTGTTGAATCGCCTTGGTCGGAACAATAATTCCTTCTTTGGCATCGTCACCGACGAAGCTCACATCTGCCAGCATGCCGGTCTTGAGCTTGCCATCTGGGTTGCTGACCGCCACCTCTACCGGATATCCGTTACCGCTGGCATCCATGGGGTTGATGTTTTTCACTTTACCATTCGCTACAATACCGGAGGAAGCTACGCTCACCTGTACCCGGTCACCAGCCTGAATACCGTTGATCTCTTCTGCAGGGACGTAGATCAGAATGTTCACTTGATCCAGATTAGCGATGACCAGTGACGGAGCGGCCGAAGACACCATCTCACCGGCTTCCACATTTTTGGTAACGACAATGCCGTTAATTGGTGATTTGACGACCGCATTATCCAGCGCATCGCGGGCGATATCGATATTCACCTGTGCCTGCTCCACCTTTTGTCGGCTTGCTTCAACACCGGCTGTGCTCTGGGATACCTCCAGCTGACGCTGGGCATTATTGTATCCTTCGCTCGCATTGGTATAGCTGCTGTTCGCATTTTCATAAGCGGACTGTGCGGTAGCCAGTCCTTTCTGGGCCGTTACCTGTGAATTACGGGCGGCTTCCAGCTGCTCCTGTGCATTGGCACGCCCATTGACCGCATTGTCGTACGCGGTCTGGGCGCTGACGACGGCTGCCTGAGCCTGTTCCAGCTGCGCCTGCGTCGCCAGTCCGTTATCCGCCAGCGATTGGGTACGTGTTAGCGTAGACTTGGCAGTAGCCAGTGCTTCCTGGGTCTGTTTGATTGTATTACCGGCTGTAGAAATGGCTGTCTGCGCCTGCTTCACAGCTGTATTGGCCTGGTTGACTGCCGCCTGGGCCTGATTAATGCCACTCTGCGCCTGGGTGATGGCGCTCTTGGATGAGATGATTCCGTTCTTGGAGCTGACCAGACCCGATGAAGCGGAGACTACACCGGTCTCGCGGGAAGTCTCCGCCGTCTTGACGCCTGCCTGTGCTGCCTTGGCATCCGACTGGGCAATCTTCAGTTTGTTGCGCAGATCGTCGTCATCCAGTCGAAACAGTACCTGACCCGGCTTGACCTGTGCACCCACGTCTACAGTCACATTGTCCACCTTGCCGGCGATTTTGGGCATAATATTTACGGTAGCCGAAGGATTTACGGTACCCGTATAGATATTACCCTGACCGAGCATTCCCTTTTGGGCCTGGCTCACCTTAACGGTAACATTCATAGCCTGTGCCGCTTCATTGCCTGTCGAACATCCTGCCAGCAGGGTCGTGCTCAGGACAAGAGCGGCGGCCGTAACTTCCCATTTTCCTCTTTTCATTGCTCGCTTCCCTTTCTTTCTGTAATGGCTGATTTCTATTTCCATAACGATCATTCCGAATTATCCATTATGCCTGCGCTGTTGCTTCCTCGGTAATTATGATTTCTTTGGGCTTCTTTTTCCGGCTGATAAACAGGAACATCAGCGGCAGACAGCAGAACAGCGGGATCGAAGACAGCAGGAACGTATCCGCAATGCCCCGTGAATAAGCATCCAGCGAGATCAGACCCGTCGTACTGGACAGCCAGGAGCTGCCAAGTGCCGACTGCAGGTACTGCCCACCTTCTACAGTGACCGACTCGGCGATATGCTGCGTATGCAGGGCGGTACGGCTCTGCATGATAAAAGTAAAGATCGCGATCGCCATCGAACCTGCCAGCGTACGGATCAGATTGGATGCGGCCGAGGCACTGCTGACTTTGGCTGCGGACACTTCCTCCGCGATAGCATTCATTCCCACCGTGGACAACGGCATCAGACAGAGTCCGATCCCCATCCCGCGGACAACCATAACCGTCTCGAACCATAACCGGGATGTCTGCGGCGTCAGCGTGTGCAGATGATAGGTCATCACGCTGGTCAGCGTCAGACCGAACAGGCATAGCGGCACAATACCAATCTTGTCCACCAGTTTGCCGGCAATCGGCATCATCAGCGCCATCGCTACCGCCTGCGGCAGCAGGATCAGGCCGGTGTTGATTGCCGAGTACGACTGGATATTTTGCAGGAAAAGAGGCGCCAGAAAGGTTCCGCCCATCATACCCATCATGACAAAGCTGGAAGCAACCACACTGATCGTAAATTTGTAATTTTTAAATAATGAAATATCGATAACCGCGTTATCCTTGCCGCGTTCCACATAGATCAGGAACACCAGCGACCAAAACGCGATAAACAGCAGCCCGACAATCTTGAACGACGTCCAGCCGGACGAAGATCCGTTGGACAGGGCGTACAATAGTGTGCCTGCACATGTCGCGGACAGCAGGAAACCCAGCACATCGAACTTGATCGGCTGATTTTTGGGCGGTTCCTTGATCAGCAGGAAAATCATCAGGATCGCGAACAGGGCAATCGGTACACAGGCGATAAACAGGAACCGCCAGTTAAACCATTCTATCAGATAACCACTCAGTGTCGGCCCGATCGCTGGTGCCGCCATCGCTGCAATTCCCCACAGACCAACGGCAAAGCCGATCTGTTCGCGCAGCATAATTTTGTATACGATCGTCATACTGAGCGGCATAATCAACCCCCCACCCAGACCTGCGAGAATCCGGGCAGCGATCAGTGAAGTATCGTTCCAGGCAAACGCACAGATCAGCGTACCGATCGTGAAAACGGACAATGCCAGAAGCATGAACTTCTTGTAGCCGATCCGCTGCTCCATAAAGCCGGTAATCGGCACGATAATCCCGGAAGCCAGCGTGTAGCCGGTAATGACCCACTGGATACGGGTCGTGGTCGATCCCAGATCGGTCGTCAGCTGGGGAATCGCCACGTTGATCAGACTGTTGTTCAGTACAGCGACAAATGTGCCGAGTACGATTGACCAGAAGGCAAACCAGCGCTCTCTGGACGTTAGCGTCTCGGCGGTCGAAGGAGGAGCGGTTACAGTTGCAGCAGACACGTCGACTCCCCCTTTATGAAGTATGAATCTTGACTTCCACGTTCGTTCCCGGGATCAGCTTCATACCTTCCGGCACATTCAGTGCGATTTCCACCGGAATCCGCTGGGTGACTTTGTTAAAGTTACCGCTCGTGTTGGTCGCGGGAATAACGGAAAAGACCGAATTGGACGCCTGTCCCACTTTGCGGACTTTACCCTGAATGACCTGGTCGCCGGCAGCATCGAGCGTAATATCGACCAGTGCGCCCAGCTTGATACGGCTGATATCCGTCTCTTCGATATTGGTGGATACGTACAGACTGTTCATGTCTGCCATAATCGCTATCGTTGAACTCGGCGAGGCAATTTCATTCACTTTGGAATACAGTTTGATTACGGTGCCGCTGATCGGTGCACGCACCACAGACTTGCTGATGGAGCTGGATTCCAGACCGGATACATCCTGTTCGGCGATCGGCTCGTTCTTTTGCAGAGTGTCGCCTTCTTCAATATCAATATGGTTCAGACGTGCAGTCAGCTGCGGCATGACTTTGTACTGGTCCGCGGTAATTCGGGCATCGTCACTTTTCACAAAATAAGCGCCCTGGTACCAGTAGTAGTAGCCCAGTGCTCCGCCGCTCACGACGAGCAGCACAATCAGAACCCATAACGTGATTTTCTTTCTCACTTCTTCCACCTCAGACTCATATATTTGGCGATCCTGGTATGGATCAGGAGAGCTCTTCCTTCATTCGCTGGATAACTCCCAGCAGATCCTTCAGATTATCCAGCTCATGCTGACGGCCGGACTGTCCATACCTGATCAGAAAGGCGTAACACTCTTCATAGCCTGCCTCCACATTTTGCGGCTGCCAGGATGCGGTACGCTTTTTCATCTCATCCAGTTCCTGTTCCTTCTGCTCAATCGCTTCACTGAGCATATACAGGATACGGTCGATATCGACCAGCTTGACAAAGAAAAGAGGCGCCAGCAGAGAGCGAATATCCTTTGGATGTTTGAAGCTTTTGTAGATCATGTCCTTGAGCGCTTCCCGGCCGCTCTCTGTTATGGCGTAGTTGCTTTTGTCCGGGTGACCTTCGGACTGTACGGTTTCTACCTTTTCCAGGTATCCCTTTTTGTAGAGGGCATCGAAATTGTAGTACAGATTGCCATCGGTAATGCTGACGGTGTTGCTTGTGTTTTCCAGAATCCGTTTCTTGATGTCATAGGGATGCCGCTCTTCATGCCAGAGCGAACCCAGGATATAGATTTGTAAAGACAATACATTCCCCTTTCCGCTGTTCTTACTTGTCGTTGTTCCATTTGGAACATGCTATATATTTTGGCTTCGACTCTGTATAGGGTACTCTGTACAGAGTATGTCTGTTGATTAATATACGCACTTTTGCATTAGCTGTCAATCTATTAGGTAACCTATTAATTTGAAAATTGGATTTTTAGGGTACTAGCGTGTTATCTGTTCCTGATTTTGCAGTCTTGAAATTTACAATATTTTCTATATAGTAAGTGAAGGAAATCACCAAATAATTGAAACAGCCTGTCACAAATCGGGATTCCCGATTGTTATACAGCTGAATGAAATGAATAAAAGGGGCGGAAGATGATGCCTGGTGCTTCAGATCCAAGCGAGAATTACAAAGTACAAACCATCGTGGAACAGGTACAGCAGGGTAATACCGAAGCGTACAGTGAACTTATACATATTTTTCAGAGACGGATCTATGTCTATTGTCATTATCTGCTTGGCAACAATGAGGAGGCCGAAGATGCTGTGCAGGAAGTGCTGGTCAAGGGATATTACGAGATTCGCCGCTTCCGGCATGCAGTCTCTTATTCCGCCTGGCTCTACCGCATTGCCTACAATCACTGCATGAACGTGCTGAAAAAGAGAAAACGACAGCGCTCCATCCTGCAGGATTATATATTCAACTACAGCATCCGGATGAACGATGAGATTGATCACTCCGAGCAGCTCGACCAACTGCTGGAACAGCTCAAGCCGGAGGAAAAGCATATTCTCATTCTGAAAGTGGTTGAACAATACACCTTTGATGAGATGGAAGTCATTACCGGCATCCGCAATGCCACACTTCGCAAAAAGTACGAGCGCATACGCAAAAAGCTCAGTTCAACGAAGCGTAAAGGAGGAATACTGCATGCATGATCCGACAGAACGACCAAATGATGAACAACTCAAATTATGGGAAGCGAGTATCCGAACCATGCATAAAAGCGATGTAGATTTAACCGACCAGATTATGAACCGCATTCGTGAGCAATCCACCAGCAATCGTAACAACGAACGACCAGAGGTCAAGCTCGCCCGAACCGGCCTGATTGCCGTATCCGTAGCTGCTGTGCTATTTCTGGGATTGGCCAGCAGCGCCTATGTCTCACCATCCATGGCCAAAGCCCTCAAGGAAATTCCCGGTGCCAGTCACATTTTTGCCATGACCGGAGACGCCGGACTAAGGACAGCCGACGAACAGGAACTGCTTACCCGTACCGCACTGGCAGACAGCCATAACGGTCTGAGTATTCAGGCACCTGAATTTATGTATGATGGCACACGGTTGTCGATTGCCTTGAAGCGCCAGCCGGACAGTGGACAAACGCCGCAGCAGAGCCTGATCCAATCGATTCAGGATGTGCAGCTGCAGATTGATGGAGAACCGATCAGTACGTATGCCGGCGCCAATGGAGATAATACAGTCGATCCAATGATGATACCCGGCTACGATCCGGACACCCTCATTCTGGAACTATCCGACCTTCGTAATCAGCAGGGACGTCCATTTCCGGATCAGTTCCAGCTGACTCTGCAAATGAAAGTCAGTGAAGCCAAGCAGCCGTTTACCATGGATCTGCCGGTTCAGAAAAACACGCAGCATATGCTGGTTGCTACCCCCAATGTACAGCGTCAGGATAAGCATATTCAGTTTACTGTAGCCAACATGGAATTTACGCCGGTCACTACGAATATTACGACCAAGATCCAGCTGTCCGGCGGGCAGAAGATCGATTTGGACACCATAATGATTGAATATGACGTTGTGGATGACCAAGGTCATAAGCTGTCTCCACTTTCAGGAGGCAGCGGGTACTACGAACATGATGGCAGCATGATTACCGTGGACAGCCGCTTTGCACCGCTAACCGATCTGCCGAAGTCCATTACAATCAAGCCTTACCGCAAGCTGCTGGAGCCGAGCGATCCGAGCCAGTTCCAGAAAGAGCCGAATGGAGACATTAAAGTTGAATATTTGCCGGAACTGCAGGTCACTATCCCGCTGAACCGTTAAATTCAAAAAGCAAGGAAGCGTTCATCCGCTCCCTTGCTTCTTTATGTCTATACAGCTGTTATGCCTGCTATCTCTGTTTAACCAGGTATTACGGTGAATGTATATACGCCCAGCGGATGACCATTTGCTTTGTACGCCTGCACCTTTGCTGTGCCATAACCAATCATGACGGCATAGCTGCCGGAAAGGCTCACCACATTGCTGCCCTGCAGGATTCGCCAGCTGGAACCGCTCATCGGAAATCTTCCACCCAGTCCGCGATAAGTCTCAGACTGATCCATCGTATGCATTCCGCCGGAACCGGCATGGATATCTGGAGTAAATGTAACGGTCACTGCTGCATCCTGCAGTGCGGAAGCTTCAACCGCAGTTGGACTCGACTCTGCCGCTGCTGCGGATATACCTGTCGCTTCGCTCATGGATAAAGCCAGCACAGCCGCTGTATATACAATCATTCCTTTTTTCATTCTAATTTCTCCCTTTTATGTAAATTTAAGTACAAATAGAAATCTATTACATCCTGATCCCAAGGTCAACACTTTTAATTTTAGACAAAATAAATATGGAAATTCACAGAGAGTGTGTCCACAAATTGCCGCAAAATCCAAGTCTTATATTTGTCACTTTTTACATTTAAAATAGAAGGTGCAGCTTGTATCATACCGCTTCTTTCTGTGCCTATTTGCAGACGCTGCTCAATCATCACGTGATCTCACCAACCAAGAAGGAGTTGTATTATGTCTAACCCTATCCAACATGCAGTCGTGATCGGAGCCGGAATCGGAGGATTATCCGCTGCGATTTCCCTGCGAAAAATCGGGCTAAACGTTACCGTATGCGAAGCCAGTGCCGAAGATGCGCCTGCCGGAACCGGCATTACCCAGCCCCAGAATACATTCAAAGTACTGAAGGATCTGGGCATCTATGAACAGTGCCTTCAGCAGGGGATTCAGCTGGACAGTATGCAGATTCTGAACCGGGAAGACCGGGTACTGCTGGAAGTGAACCAGAAGTTCCTGAACGAAGACCTGCCCGGACGCAATTCGATCTGGCGCTCCAGCCTGAATGGGATTCTGCTGTCTACCGCGCTGTCCCTCGGCGTTACCGTCCAGTGGGACCGTAAACTCAAAGCTTACGAAGAAAGCGATGAAGGCGTAATTATCCATTTCGAGGATGACAGCATCCTGCATACCGATCTGCTGGTGGGCTTTGACGGGATTCGTTCCCGGGTACGCAATATTATGCTGGGACGTGAAGTGACTTCCAAATATCTCGGTATGGGCTCATGGCGTGTGCCGATTGAATTCCCGGCCGGCACGCTCACCACGACCAGCTATATGCTGCTGAATGGCAGCAACAAAGTGGGCATCTTCCCGCTGACATCCACTACCGGCTATCTGTTCATTCTGAAGCCGGTCGCAGAAGATTACTGGGACCCACGGGAGCACCGCTATGATACGGTCCGCTCCATGCTGGAGCCGTTCCAATGGAAGCCGGACTTCCTGCGCAGCTGCTTCCAGCCGGACAGCCCGATCTTGTTTAATATGATCCGGGAAGTCGTGCTGGAGGAGCCATGGTTCAGCAAGCGTGTTGTCATTGGCGGAGATGCGGCTCATGCCAGCGCACCGAATCTGGCACAGGGTGCAGCGATGGCAATGGAAGATGCCATTGTACTCGCCGAAGAGATTGGCCGGGGCGATTCTCTGCCGCAGGCGCTGGCGGCTTATTACAATAGAAGATATCCACGGGCGAGTGAAGTACAGCGCCTGTCCGCCGAGCTGCTGGAAGGTGAAATGTCCGGCAAGGATACCCAGCAGAAGATTATTCAGCAGTGTGATGCTTTGCTGGAAGAAGCGTATTAAGCATCTGCCTTGTCGGTTCAGCTCTCTGCTGGAAAAAGCATATTAATGATCTGTCCGGCAGGTTGATCGCTCTGCTCCATTCACTTTATTTATAAAAAAATTCCACAAAAAAGCACCTGTAAAGGTGCTTTTCTCATTTATCCTCGGATATCCTCAGAAATATATCTCCAAAGATGATAAGTTCCTGCTGGTTGTGATAGGCTGGATATAAGCGATTTTTGCTGCCACACCGGCATGATGATTTGCTTTCAGCTATACGTCGATGACAATGGCATAATTGACTGACTATATAACCGGAGGTACATGTATGAATTTGATTATTTTCGGTGCTACCGGCCGGACTGGACGTGAGCTGGTTACCCAGGCACTGGAACAGGGGCACTCTGTCACCGCTTTCGTACGTGATTCGACCCGGATGCATATGACGCATGACAATCTGAAACTCGTTCACGGCAATATCGACAGCTATCCGGACATCCTCAGCGTCGTACAGTCGACCCGTTATAATGCAGCTCTGTTCGCCCTGGGTTCCAAAAGTCCTTTCCGACGCAATCCCGTCCTGAACAAAGCGATGCAAAATATTATTCGCGCCATGGAAGACAGCGGCACCGAGCGGTTTATTCATATTTCCTTTGTCGGTACCCGCCCGGATGCGGGCAGACTCGGTATGATGTACCGGTTCGTTATTCCGGTATTTATGAGGAATCTGCTGGCCGATCACCGGGAAAAGGAACAGATGCTTCATAACAGCAGCCTCGACTGGATGATCGCCCAGCCGCCGATGCTGACCAACGGACCCCGTACCGGTGAGTACACATACAGCGCCGGTATCGATAAAGGCAAAGCCGGCAAGCTCAAGCTCTCCCGCGCCAATCTGGCGGATTTCATGCTCAAACAGCTCGAAGACCATGCCTACAGCCGCAAGGAAGTCTTTGTCACCGAATAGCAAAGCCGGACCACCGGAACAGACCAAACAGACCACTTCGCCATGAAGCGGCCTGTTTTTTTGTATTTACGCACCCGGGATAGACGGTCCGGTTCCTCGATGCAGACAGGTCATTTCGGCTGCTGCCTACCTATGCGTGCTTATAGAATTTGCATAAAAAAGCTGCCCCTTTCAGCGGAGCAGCTGCCTTTGTCGTATTTTCAAATGGTAAAATATCCTGCTGATCCGTCTGCTTACCAGTCAATCTACATCAAATGGCAGCCGGCTCTTGATCCGGTGGCTACAGCAGGTTATGCCGATCTTCAATAATGTTTTTCATGCTGACCTGCGATTTGGAAGGACCGAATTGTACGAGCCGCTCCTGGAAATTCGCCAGCTCCTGCATGGAAGAAGTCTGTACCTTGATCATATAGTTGTACTCGCCGCTGATCCGGTGCAGGTCGGTCACTTCCAGCGCCTGCTCGCAGAAATCGACGATCTCCTGGCAGCGCTCGGTTTTGACCATAATAAACGTCGTCATCGAACGATCCAGCTTGGCCCAGTTGAATATGGCGCTGTAGCCGGTAATTACACCGCTCTCCTCCAGCCGAATAATACGTTCACGAATGGATGGAGCCGACAGGTTCAGTTCCTTGCTCAATTGAGCCGCAGTGATCCGGCCGTTTTGCTGCAATTTTTGCATAATTTTAAGATCCATTTCGTCGATGGAAGATGTCATCATATCATTTCTCCTCTATACGGATCAGCCGAGTACCAGAAAAAAAGCAAACAAGGCTTATTTCCTTCTTTTCCAAATCCATACCCGCTGATTCCCTTGGTTTGCTCATATATCGTCAGGGCAGTCTTTTTTATACTAAAGCTATCATACCACGAAGGAGATCCAAGAATGGGAATTAACGGATTACCACATTTCGCCGTTCAGGCGAAGAACTATGAATAGACACTGACTTCTTACCGGTAGATGCTGGGATTTCAGAGGGGGGTATCACTGGAGTCTGCTATCGGTTGAATGACTTGTCACAGTTTATAATGAAGAACGTTGAGGACCTACTGCCAAGACGTTCTTTTTGCGTTTTAACCGAGGATGCGTAATGATAGATAGTGACAACTTGTATAATAAAAGCAATCCGATCGATCAACGATATGCTGGTCTTTCTGCTCGTTGGGAGGAGCCGGTCTCCTATAGATATTCATATCCTTATACGGAAAGGAAGCGATCACCGATGAAAAAGCAGCATTCTTCTCCGCTTGGAGAATTTATCAAATCACGTCGGGAGCGGCTGCAGCCGAATCAGGCCGGTATTCAGCCGCTCCCGGGAAGACGGCGTACGCCAGGGCTGCGAAGAGAGGAAGTCGCGTATCTCGCCAATATGAGCGTGACGTATTATACGTGGCTGGAGCAGGGACGGGAGACCCATCCGTCGCCTGAAGTACTCGGCAGCATCAGTGACGCGCTGCAGCTGAGTATGGATGAACATCGCCATCTGCTCGATCTCGCCAGAAACGAGTCTGCCCGTCATGCCAACCCCAATGAGAATACGCCATCCGATACCGGATTTTTGCAAAGTATTGTAGATCAGCTGCATTATCCTTCCTTTGTCACGGATGAAGGCACCGACATCATCGCATGGAATCGTGCATCCGAGCTGGTTATTGCGGATTTTGGCCGCCTGCCGGAGCAGGACCGTCATATGAGTCATGTGCTTTTTCTGGATGACGATTATCGGCGAAGACTGCTCAACTGGGAGGAATTTGCCCGTTACAGTGTGGCAATTATGCGCACACGGTTTGAATTTTTTCAGGATAACCCTGTCTATATGGACCGGTTCGCCCAGCTGCAGCGGGGGAGCGATGTCTTTGCCTCCCTGTGGGACAAATACGAAATCCAGCAAAAGCGGGTCACGACCGCCCAGTATCAGATGACAGATGGTTCGATCATGGAGTTCGCTATTCATTACACAGCCGTGATCGACAATGATCCGGGGTTGCACTGGTGTTTCTTTGTACCCGTACCGGGTTCGGGAACGGAAGAGAGACTGCGGCAAGTGCTGGAGCAGGACCGGCAGCGCGGATAAGCATGTGCTGTGTTGATTATGATCTTCAACAATCAATAGATGTAAAGACTTTGAGCTGCAAAATGTAACACCTATGGAGAAGCGTCTTGTTACAGGCGAACAATAATATGACGAATGGATAAGCTCGAATATCTTTCCAAGGCATAGGAGCGCTATTTACATTCTATGCAGATTATCCTCTTCATTATGACTATACACAGACAAAACAGCCCTTTCAGAAAATAAATTTCGAAAGGGCTGCCGTTTAGTCGTATAGGATAGACAGATAACCTGCAATTCCAGTGCAAACGACAGATTCACAGCCAAACGATATACCTGCTTCTGGATATATGCACTTACAAATTTACCAATATACAAACTTGTAGAGGCATAGCTCTGTACATTTACATACTTACTGGATGATCGCTACTTCACTGGCTCTCCAAACACTTCCGGCTCGGTAACCATTTTCAGGGAATCGATACTCGGATGCTTTTCTTCGCTCAGTTCGAGCGTCCTGGTCGTCGACTCGAAGATCTCGTGGAACATCTCCGGATGATCGGCCAGAGCGATCCCGTAGGAAGGAATCATTTCCTTGATCTTGGGCTCCCATTCATTCATCCGCTGCGGGAAGCATCTTTGCAGCACTTCCAGCATGACATGTACCGCAGTCGATGCACCCGGAGATGCGCCCAGCAGGGCAGCGACCGAGCCGTCGGCTGCGCTGACCACTTCGGTACCGAACTGCAGCGTCCCTTTGCCGCTTGGCGTGTCCTTGATGACCTGCACACGCTGTCCGGCGACCACGATCTCCCACTCGTCCAGCTTGGCATTGGGAATAAATTCACGCAGCTCTTCCAGCCGTTTGTCGTTGGACAGCATTACCTGCTGGATCAGGTACTTGGTCAGTCCCATTTCCTTGGCACCGGCTGCCAGCATCGTGAACAGGTTATTCGGCTTCACCGATCCGATCAGATCAAGGTTGGAGCCTGTTTTGAGGAATTTCGGCGAGAAGCCGGCGAACGGACCGAACAGCAGCGCCTTTTTGTTGCCGATATACCGGGTATCCAGATGGGGAACCGACATCGGCGGCGCGCCGACTTTGGCTTTGCCGTATACTTTGGCATGATGACGGGCGACGATGTCCGGATTGTTGCAGACCATGAACAGTCCGCTGACCGGGAAGCCGCCGATATAGCGAGATTCCGGAATGCCCGTCTTCTGCAGTAACGGCAGACTGCCGCCTCCGGCCCCGATAAAGATAAACTTGGTAATATGATGTTCCACTTTGCCATTATCGAGGTTCTGCACTTTGACAGACCACATGCCGTCGCTCGTACGCTTGATATCCTTGATGCTATGTTTATAATGAATCTCTACATTTTTACTTTTCAGATGGTCGAACAGCATGCGGGTCAGCGCCCCAAAGTTCACATCCGTGCCGGAATCGATCTTGGTCGCCGCAATCGGTTCACTGGATGTACGGCCTTCCATGATGAGCGGAATCCATTCTTTCAGCTTTTGCGGATCGTCCGAATATTCCATTCCTTCGAACAGAGGCAGCTTTGATAGCGCTTTAAATCTTTTGTTCAGAAAAGATACATTTTTCTCACCCATCACCAGGCTCATATGAGGGATCGGCTTGATAAAGTCCTGCGGATTGCGAATCAGATTGCTTTTGACCAGGAAAGACCAGAATTGACGGGACAGCTGAAACTGCTCATTGATCTGTACCGCCTTGCTGATGTCTACCGATCCGTCTTCTTTCTCGGTCGTATAGTTCAGCTCGCATAGGGCAGCATGGCCTGTACCCGCATTGTTCCATTCGTTGGAGCTTTCTTCTCCAGCGCTTGCGAGTTTCTCAAACACTTTAATTTCCCATTCCGGTGCTAACTCTTTCAGCAATGATCCCAGCGTCGCACTCATGACCCCGGCACCAATTAAGATAATGTCTGTTTTTTTCTGTATGCTGCTCATAAAAACCTTCCTTATCTCTTATATTTGCAAAAAAGAGCAGGCCCTCCTGCTTAGGTGATACAAGAAGCAAGGCTCCACTCAGGAACATCCCTTTTCTGTATACAGTATAACTAAAAATAAAGAGTCTGTTAAAATTTTATCGACATTGTTCTCCTAATTATAAACCATTTGCAGTTGGAAAAAAAAGTGAGAAGTTTACCCATATAGCATTAATAATACAAAACCGACGGTTTAACTCAGTTATTCGGAAATAAGTTCCCTATTCTTATCGGTATGCCGGAATAGTGCCCCTTTGCTTGCCGAAAGGCGGCTTGCTTTATTTTTCCCTGCCGAATGCAGCGGTAGGCCAGCTAACCTTTTACCAGGAAAAGGTTGCCGGTGTCCTCCATTTCATACAGGATACATCTCGAATCCGGCATTCGGAATAGATGATAGAAAGACAATATACGAACCTTTCTACTCCGACAGATCAATACTCTGTAGACAAAGATCCTGTAAAGATCCATAGCATTCCGCTCCGGCGGTCTACCAGTGTACAGATAACACATCTGATTTCTTTCATCCCTCAGCACAAACCGATCGTGGGCAGAAATATGCTCCAGACAGTGACCCTGCTGCGGATGGTATACATCCGAGGCTACGTTGTAAATAAGCATAGCGATCAGCTTATTTGGTTGCGTTTTCATTTTAAAAGTATATCACTATCTAGCATAGCAATACAGTCAGCTCACTGATAAAAATGCTGCTTCGTAACAAGACATTTATAAAGGCAGCAGATCAGTGGACGGCTGGCACATAAATATACTGTGCTGATCGGTCATTTTCTCTGAGAATTATACGCCCAGCTGCTGACCCTGCAGTTCCCTAAACAGATCACCGGATTCGGACTGCTCGAAGCCAGTCATCCGCAAGATATAAAGATTAACGACACCCAGCCAGCAGTGATACGTGCTTTGAATCACCTGCTGGACAGTGACTGAACAATCAGCAGAAGCTTGTACAGCTCAGCCGATACGACAAACAGATATTGGCGAAGCGGACACTTTCCCTAGTTTACCGAGTGGTACCTAGCGCTGCAGACGATCGTGAGTGCATCTCTTGCTGTGATAACAGAACATGAAATCGCGCCGAAATTTCGGTTGGCAGCTTTAACCAAATATATCACTATTTTAGGCGTTTACTAGTATCCATCAGCAGCAAAGGAACCTAAAACAAGGAGGACCTGTCATGCAAAATCTGCATACCAAACCTGTCATTTCCCTGCTCATTGTTATCTTTCTGCAGTGGATCATTTTACAGCTTGCTCTCGGCGTTCATCCATGGAAAGTACAATTGATTATTTATCTCAGATGATTTTATACCTGTCTAATTTGCTTTTTGATTTTTGAAATAACTTCTAAACAATGAGTAATTTAGCTCTATATAATTCGTTTATAAAAAATAAATTCTATAATTAATCTATTATTTATAGTGTCAATGATTACATAAGTTTATTTTTTCGACATTTATTTACAAAATAAAAATGATTTTTTAGTAGGGTATAAAATTAACCCCATAATAATTATACTAACTATTGCATTTAAATTTAACTTTATGAAGGAGTATCTAATTTGAAAAAATTTATTTCTACTACTTTATCATTAAGCCTACTATCTATAGTAAGTACGAGCTTAGCTTTTGCCCAGCCCAATGCTTCAATTCAGCTACAAGAGACACCTATATCAGAAAGATCTGCTATTACTGTTTTCAATGATACATATACTACTGTTAAAAGTGATACTTATGCTTTGGAAACAGAGACTACAGTTTCAAATCCAGAATCTATATTCAAAGAAAGAATAAAGGAATTAAATTTAGATTATAAAGTAGGTTCTTCTGAATACTCAAAATTTGTCAATAACTTTTTGTGGGATATGGATTCAAAATTAGCAAATTCACCTCAACATGAAGAACTAGTCGAATATGCTATAAATTATAATGAAACTCAAGCTCCTGTCGCTGATCCTCATGCAAGTAAGAGTCCAAACAACTTTTCTATCACTCATAATGGCCCTTCAATAGCAGCTTCAGCTACTGCCTCTTTGTCTTACAATAGACAGCAAGCTGTTAATTACGCATATAAGTGGGCAGCTAATGGCGCAGTAAAAAGAAATGGTGGTTTTAACGAATGGGGAAATGATTGTACTAATTTTATATCCCAAGTATGGTTGGCTGGTGGTCATTTTAAAAGGATACCTAAAGGCGGGCCATCAGGATATGAAGGTATGTTATATGTAACAACTAAATATTGGTATAGCCAATTATCTGGGGCAGGCGCTTCTAGATTCTCTGAAACTTCTTCTTGGACTGCGGTAGATGATTTTTATACTTTTTGGACTTCTCAAGGCTCAGCTGGTTCTTATTATCCTCATACTCAAGTTTCTTCTTTAATCAGTAAAGCTCAACCTGGAGACATAGTACAATTATCGTATACTTCAGGAAATAAAAATGATAGAACCCATTCGATGGTAGTTACGAAAAAAGTAGGTTCTACAGTCTACTTAACCTACCATTCTGGACCAAATAATAAAGATGTAGTAGATAAATCTATTAAAGATTCTGCTTTTGCTAATAGAGATTTCTGGCTAATCAAATTTGATTAATTAAATTGTAATAAAGTACATGAGTATACTCATGTACTTTATTACAATTTTAAGAGGTAACATATGAATAAAAAAATTATAACTTTAATTGTCTTAATTTACCTGATCGCAGAATCGGTTTTTGGCTTTACCACGTTTGCGATTTTTCCTCCCTCTATTCAAGTGACTTCAATAACAGATACAGCTTTAAAAAATGATGAAGACTCCCTAGCTTATTTACAAAAAGGGAAAAATGCTGAAGTGGCCGATGGGCATCATTGGTTAAGCAAAATACCCAATGATATTAATTATGCTGACTATAAGTTAGTTAACCTACCTATCCAAATCACTAATTCTAACTGGATAAGAAGTATGCGTGATGTGCGTATATATTTTATTCCTTCAAACAATGAAGGGTATATTTACTATACTAATGAAGCAGTAATGATAAATGTAGAGCGTTTTTCTGATCAACAGTATACTTTAACAGTTCTAATGAAAAATTCTTTATATAATGATTTTAAGAATAAAAAAGTTTTAGGTACATTAAATTTAAAATGGGGTCTCGGTTTGACTAAAAGTTTCGAACTTAATCAAGTTCTGAACTACTAAAAAAACCTTGAAGCAATACTTATAATAGTATTACTTCAAGGTTTTTTTGATACTGAACATACTACAAATCTTACTTCGCTTTATCTTTCTAATGAAAGTACTATCATTTTAAAAGTTAATTTAGAAATGATATCCATATTACTTCAAAATCAGCAGCCGGTCATCATTCGCTCCCGGATTGCCGTTGCCACCGGATGTATTGTTGGTCAGCACATAAATCTTGCCGTTATGCACGGCCACATCACGCACACGACCCACACCGGTCAGCACATTGGTCATTTTTTTGGTCTTCGGATCAAATTCCTTGAGGCTCTCGCCTGCCAGCGTAGCTACGAGAATCGTATCATCCGGCGTAACCGCAATACCGGATGGGGCGATTGCTTTGGAGCCTGCCACGTACAGCGGAGGCGTCATACCGGTAGCTGTCTCTTTGCCCATCACTTCCGGCCAGCCGTAGTTGGCGCCGGGTTTGATCAGGTTCATCTCGTCCAGACCTGTACGGTCGGTACCGCCGCCCGGGATCGGTGCGCCGCTCGGACCGTGATCGGAAGCGTACAGCTTGCCGTCAGAGGTCCAGGCGATACCCTGGGAATTGCGCAGTCCGTAGGCGTAGACATAGGAGTTTTTGATCGGATTGTCCTTTGGAATTTTGCCAGCTGTGGTCATTCGCAGGATTTTGCCGCCATAGCTGTCCAGATCCTGGGACAGTTCACGCCGATTGGTCTCGCCGGAGGTGCTGTACAGCATGCCGTCCGGTCCGATCGCCAGCCGTCCGCCTTCATGGATGCGGCCGCCAGGGATGCCTTTTAGCAGTTCGCTCTGCTCTTTCCATGTATTGCCGGTCAGCTTGACCTTGACGATCCGGTTGAAGCCCTCGCCTTTTTCTTCATAAGCATGATAGATATATGCCATTTTATTTTTGGCAAAATTCGGATCAAGCACAAAACCGGTCAGCCCCGCCTCGCCTACTACCCGGAGCGGTTTTTTGGTCTGGACTTTTTGCAGCGTCTGTTTGCCGTTTTTGACCTGTACAATACCGCCGACACGCTGCGTAATATAGACGGTATCTCCGGCAAACTGCATCGACCATGGCACCCTCATTTTGGTGGCTGCTGTGGTATAGCCACCTTTGAGTGAATCGGTAAGGCTGGCTTTGGTCTGGGCAGCGGATGAAGTGGCTTCCTGGCCGCTGGACGATGTAGTGGAAGAGTCACCTGATGCAGCCGGCGCCGTTTGTTCTGCTGCTGGCGCTGTCGCCTGTGGTTCCGCTGCGTAGGCAGAAGCCGGCAGGGCCAGCAGCAGAGCAAGTGTTACTATTTTTCCTTTTTCATGCATTTTGAACATTATATCCCTCCTTGTCCTTTTCCAATTTTTACCCATTACAGGCGGGACTAATCGAAATCGGACAAAGAAGTCTTTTTTATTTATAGATGACTCCAGTAAAAAGAGGGCAGCCTTGATTGGATACACGTATCATGGCTCTGCTAGGCTATGGAAAGCTGTCTATTTCTGTTCTTTATGGTCAGGCTGATCCGATTGTGCCAGCACCTGTTTGACTGCTGTCAGGGCAGCTGCTGCGCGAGGCCAACCTGTATAAAAGGCCAGATGGGTGATGGTCTCTACCAACTCGTAGGACTGCACTCCATTCTGCATAGCCAGACGCATATGATATGGCATCTGCTCCACCATTCCTCCAGCTGTAAGTGCCGCTACCGTAATCAGGCTGCGGTCCCGCAGGGAGAGCTCTTCACGTCTCCATACTTCTCCGAATAATACTTCTTCCGAATAACGGACAAATTCCGGCGCGATCTCTCCGTAAGCTTCTCTGGCACTGGATCGAATTGCTGGATGAGTCATTCAGACACCTCTTCTGAAACAGGGAGCATCTGGGCGATTCCATTACCAAATGACCAATCGGCAAACTCATTTTCATTAATAATGATAAATACATCTTCCTGACGCATCGGCACTCCTATACTCAGCTGATGTGCCAGCTGGCGATACAGACCTGTTTTTTGCCGGATCGATCGGCCGGATTTGCAGGTAATATGAATAAAGAGCAGTTCATCACTTCGCTCTACATTCAGGTAACGGGGATGATAGTAAAACTCTTCTTTCTGATGAGCATGAAAAACCTGAAAAAAATCATCCTCCGGTACATTAAAATGATCGATTAACGCTTGCATAATAACCTGACTGATACGCTGTAATTGAATGTCTCCATATTGCTGCTCCACATAACTCACACGAATAAAAGGCATCTCTGACCACTCCTTATTGGGAATGATTCCAGTGTACGTTATATCTCTTCATCTATATAATGGAATAAATATATGAAGTTAATCGATTTATCCGATAGAGGTGATCATCATGGATCTAAAGGAACTTGTTGCTTTTCAGACTATTGTGCAGGAAAAGACCTTTTCCCGTGCCGCCGAAAAACTTAACTATGCCCAGTCTACCATCACCAACCAGATTCAGCGGCTGGAAAAAGAACTGGGGATTCAGCTATTCAAGCGAGGTTGGGATGTTCAGCTCACGCCAGCTGGCCAGATTTTTGCAGCAGAGGTAGAGCATCTGATCCGGCACTGGAATAACACGGCCGAACTCGCCAGATCGCTGCAGCAGGATGAAATCGGTACTCTGCGTATTGGCGGAATCGAATCGGCGATCCACCGGATTCTGCCGGACGCTATACGCCAATTACAGCAGCACAAACCGCGAATCACCTCCCAGATCACAACCGGTAATACCGATAGGCTGATAGAGGAATTGTGGAGTGACCGGCTGGATTTTGCCATTTGCGGTTCTCCGGCGGATGCATCCGCTTTTTACTTTGATCCTCTGTATGAGGAGAAAATTATTCTTGTCACTGACCACAATCATCCGTTATGTCATTCTGCATCCGTTTCATTCGAAGATGTTCTTGATTATCCTCTTACTGCCGGGGGACCTACCTGCCTGTATCATCTTCAATTTTCGAAATATCTGTCACACCACCGCAAATCTCCGGCTCTGATCAATTCCGTTACTCCGATCTCCATGATTCCTCCTATGGTAAGACATACGACTGCTGTCGGTGTTGTTCTGGAATCTACACCGCTAATTCCGGGAATTCAGCAGCTTGATCTGGAACTGGAAATTTCTCTTATTCCGGTAGGGTTGCTGCAGCTGCGCCAGACCTATTATTCGCCGGAATCTGCTGCCGGCTTGCTGCACAAGATTATCCGGGAACAGATCACAAGCTGAGCACCTTCAGACTATTTGATCCGAGCATAACAAAAAGACCGGAGAATCTCTCCGGTCTCAAGTTCATGCCTGGTAGGGATACCTGCCCGCTTACAGACAAGTCTCTAAATCATCTTACTTAATCACAACGTAATCCAGGTTCACCAGCTTGGCATACGTAATGATCTGATCGGTAGTCAGGTTCAGGGATACAACCGTGTGGTGACCGCCGCCATTTTCGATCCATGCGCGTACGCCGTCCTGGAAGTTTGGTTTCACTTCCCACAGTACGCGTGCTACTGGCAGGTTCGGTGCTGGAACAGTAGGTTCGAATGCGGATACTTCGTTGATCAGCAGTTTGTAGTGAGTACCAAAGTCTGCCATCGATACAACCACGCCTTCGCCAGCTTTACCGTCGAATACGAGACGGGCAGGGTCTTCACGATCGCCAATACCCAGTGGGGACACGACTACTTTTGGCTTGCTGCTTGCCAGGGTAGGATCAACTTCCAGCATATGCGATTGCAGAATCGCTTCCTGTCCGGCTGCCATTTCGTAAGTGTAGTCTTCCATGAAGCCTGTGTTGAGGTTGTGGCTCATGATTTTCAGCTGGCGATCCAGGGCAGCTGTTTTCCAGTCGCCTTCACCGGCAAAGCCGTAGCCCTGTGCCATCAGGCGCTGAACTGCCAGACCCGGCAGCTGCTTCATGCCGTGCAGATCTTCAAAGTTCGTTGTAAACGCTGTGTATCCGCCGTTGTCCAGGAAGCGCTTGAGTGCGATCTCGTAGCTCGCCTGTACGCGTACACTGGCTTCCCAGTCTTCTTTGCTGTAAGAACCATATTCAAAGTCATACAATTCTGCATATTCTGCCATCAGCGCATCGATTTCCTGCTCGGTTACGGCATTAACGTATTCCACGAGGTCGCCGATACCGTAGTAGTCCACTGTCCAGCCGAACTGGATCTGTGCTTCCACTTTGTCGCCTTCGGTTACGCCAACGTTGCGCATGTTATCGCCGAAACGGGCTACTTTCAGGTTAAATCCTTCGTTGTAGGCAACCGCTACGTCCATCCAGTCAGCGATTTGTTTTTGTACCGCTTCACGTTCCCAGTAACCAACGACGATTTTGTTTTGCTTTTTGAGGCGGGCATTGATGAAGCCGTATTCGCGGTCACCGTGCGCTGCCTGGTTGAGGTTCATAAAGTCCATGTCGATCGTCGCCCATGGGATGCTTTCGTTGTACTGTGTCGCCAGATGAAGCAATGGTTTTTGCAGCAGTTTCGTACCACGAATCCACATTTTCGCCGGAGAGAAGGTGTGCATCCAAGTGATTACGCCTGCCACTTCATCACGGTAGTTGACTTCTTTCATGATGTTGGTGATTTTGTCTGCCGTTACTGCCAGATCCTGCAGTACGAGCGGATAAGGCAGTACGCCGCTTGCGTTCAGGGAGTCGGCGATTTTCTGTGCATTGGCTTTGACTTCACCGAGTGCTTCTTCTCCGTACAGATGCTGGGAACCTACGACAAACCAGAATTGTTTTTCTACTGCTGCTGACATGTAATCATCCTCTTTTCCATAATATATAATCGTTGAAAATATGCTGTTCATGGACGACATACTACAATTGCTGAATGACTGACGAATGATTGCTGAACGATCTGGTGGGATCGCTGCTGCTTACTTCTGACCGTAGTAAGCGTCTTTGCCGTGCTTGCGAAGATAGTGCTTGTCCAGAATATTCTGCGGCAGTTCCTTGGCAAAATGATTCAGTTCACGTGCGTACAGATTCATTTTGCACACTTCTTCCAGTACGACACTGTTCACGACAGCAGACTTGGCATCCTTGCCCCATGTGAATGGTGCATGGCCATGCAGCAGCACTGCCGGAATCGCCATTACATCCAGACCGCGCTGTTCGAACGTCTCGATAATGACGCGGCCGGTCTCGGCTTCGTAGCCGCGGTCGATCTCTTCCTGATTCAGGAAACGGGCACACGGAACCGCGCCGTAGAATGTATCCGCATGCGTTGTTCCCATAACCGGCACATCCAGACCTGCCTGCGCCCAGATCGTTGCCCAGGTGGAATGGGTATGCACGATACCGCCGATTTGCGGATAGTGCTTGTATAGAACGGCGTGGGTCGCTGTATCGGAAGAAGGTCTCATCTCGCCTTCCACCACGTTGCCGTCCAGATCGACCACGACCATATCACTTGGCTTCATTGTCTCGTAGCTGACGCCGCTTGGCTTGATAACGAACAGTCCGCTTTCACGATCGACGGCACTGGCGTTACCCCATGTGAATTTCACCAATCCATGCTTGGGCAGTTCCAGATTCGCCTGATATACCTCTTCTTTGAGTTGCTCC
Source organism: Paenibacillus wulumuqiensis (assembly GCF_000971965.1). Classification (GTDB taxonomy): domain Bacteria; phylum Bacillota; class Bacilli; order Paenibacillales; family Paenibacillaceae; genus Saccharibacillus; species Saccharibacillus wulumuqiensis. The sequence continues at coordinate 92,767 of NZ_KQ040792.1, read as the reverse complement.
AACATATTAGTTTCCTCCGTTCTCTAACAGATGATCGATAGCTGCCTGCTCAATCGCAAGGCCCTGACGGTAGCGCTCCAGGAAGATCTCGAATCCGTGCACATCCGTATCATCCGGCGTCACTTCTTCTCCTTCTACATCGTGGAACACTTTTTGCTCCAGGAATACGTCCAGACTTTCTTCGGTATCCTTGTTGATCATGTAGGATGCCAACAGCGCCATACCCCATGCTCCGCCTTCTCCGGCGGTAGACATTACCGCTACAGGCACATTCAGTGCTGCCGATACGATGCGCTGTCCAACGAGCGGCGTCTTGAACAGACCGCCGTGTGCCAGAACGCTGTCGATCTGTACTTTTTCATTGGTCAGAATATCCATGCCGATTCGAAGTGCACCGAATGCCGTGAACAGATGCGTGCGCATGAAGTTCGCCAGGTTGAACTTGCTTTCCGGTGAGCGAACGAACAGCGGGCGTCCTTTTTCCATACCGGTGATGTTCTCGCCGGAGTAGTAGCCATAGCTCAGCAGGCCGCCGCCGTCCGGGTCTGCTTCGAGCGCCTTGTTGAACAGCACGCCGAACAATTTCTCTTTATCCGATCCGTAGCCCATCGCTTCGGAGAATTCGAGGAACAGTCCGAGCCATGCGTTGATATCGCTGGAGCAGTTGTTGGCATGTACCATACCGACAGGGCTGCCATCCGGCGTCGTTACCATATCGATCTCCGGATACACTTTGGACAATTCCTTCTCCAATACGATCATGGCAAATACGGACGTACCGACCGAGATGTTACCTGTGCGTTTGCGTACACTGTTCGTTGCGACCATACCAGTACCGGCATCGCCTTCCGGCGGACACAGTGGAATGCCTGTCTGCAGATCGCCATCCGGGTCAAGCAGTTTGGCACCTTCTGCGTTCAATGTGCCTGCCTGCTCGCCTGCACGGTATACCTTGGGCAGCAGATCTTCCACTTTCCATGGATAGCCTTTGCCTGCGATATGTTCATCGAACTGCTGGATCATGGATGGATGATAATTATGGGAAGTCTCTTCAATCGGGAACATACCGGATGCATCGCCAATCCCGATCGCATGGTTGCCGGTCATCCGCCAGTGAATATATCCTGCCAGCGTGGTAATGGAAGATAGCTGGGATACATGCGTCTCTTCATTCAGAATCGCCTGATACAGATGAGCAATGCTCCAGCGCTCCGGAATGTTGAACTGGAACAGTTTGGTCAGCTCTTTGGCTGCTGCTCCGGTTGTGGCATTACGCCATGTACGGAAAGGAACGAGCAGCTCCCCGCTGTTGTCCAGCGCCACATAGCCATGCATCATGGCTGAGAATCCGATTGAACCTACCGTTTGCAGTGTGATGCCGTACTGCTCCAGGACACTTTGCTTCATTTTGCGATAAGCAGTCTGCATACCGTCAATGATCGTCTCCTGATCATAAGTCCAGAACCCGCCTTTCAGCTGGTTCTCCCATTCATAACTGCCGGATGCGATCGTCTCAAAGTTCTGGTTGATCAGTACTGCCTTGATCCGTGTCGATCCAAATTCGATACCCAGCGATGTTGCTCCCGCAGTGATCGCTTCTTTCATGTCCACCTGACTCATGATCCTGTATCCCCTCTCTAATTGCCGTCTTCCTTTTAGAAAAGCGCTTTCCAAACTGCTCATATCTATTGGAATAACGTCTCCGAATGCCTGTATTGTCATGCCAATGTATAAATTCATGCTGCGGAATTCAGCAGCCTGCGCCGGACTGAATTCATGTATATGTTTTGTATGTGATATAGCAAAGCTGGGGCTGTCACATCTCTCTGAGGAATACATCGTGTATTCCACCAAAAAGAATGCGCTCTCTTTTTCAACAGTTTCAGTATATTTTTTGTACGTACATTTGTCAACATTATCTATAATTTATACTTACAATATAGCCATAACTGTCTCATATCATGCAATTTAACGATTGATTTAAATAAAAATATAGAGTACATTTCTTTAAAGAAAGCCAGATTTGTACGGTTTATTTGGATAAATAGGTCATTTCATTTCCATCCATACCTAATCATGATAAAATGTGTACGTACAACTATTTGAAATTGAACGGTGTATGGATGAACAACGATGAAAGAAGTGGTTACGTGAAGCCCAAATATCAGGTCATCATTGATGATATAAAAAGCCATATCCTGTCGGGAACCTACAGTGTCGGCATGCAGATTCCGACCGAATCCGCCCTGCAGGAGAGTTATAATGTGAGCCGCCAGACCGTGCGCAAAGCGATTCTGGAGCTGTCGAACGAAGGATTTTTGCGAAGTGAAAAAGGGTCCGGCACATATGTCAGCAACCAGTACCGCACCCGTTCCGGCGGCAGCACCACCAACAGAACAATCGGTGTTATCACCACCTACATCTCGGACTACATCTTCCCGTCCATTATTCGCGGCATCGAGAGCCGGCTGAATGAGGATAATTATTCGCTGCTGCTGGCCAGTACGAATAACGATGTTGCCCAGGAGAAAAAGGCGCTGGAGATGATGCTCTCCTACGGCGTGGACGGTCTGATCGTCGAGCCGACCAAGAGCAATCTGTACAATCCCAATATTGCCTATTACCTGTCGTTCAAAGAGCAGGATGTACCGTTTACGATGATTAATGCCTTTTACGAGGAACTGGAAGTGCCGTTTTTCCGGCTGGATGATGTGCAGTCGAGCTATCTCGCTACCCGGGAGCTGATATCCAAAGGTCATACCCAGATCGGCATTATCGCCAAAATGGACGATCTGCAGGGCAAGTACCGGATGAAGGGATATATCAAGGCACTCGGCGAAGCCAAGCTGCGCTTCCATCCGGAGCAGGTACTGTCCTTTGACACGAATTCCAAGCCGGATCTGGCCCAGCATCTGGATGCTTTCCTGAATGAGAATCGGGACATGATGACTGCGATCGTCTGTTATAACGATGAGGTGGGACTGGAAGTGGTGCATGCCTGCCGCCGACTGGATATTTCTATTCCGGACGATATGTCGATTATCGGGCAGGACAATTCGTATATCGCCAAAAATGCCAGCATCAAGCTGACGACGCTCACCCATCCACAGGAACAGATGGGACGCGATGCCGCCGAGTGGATTATCAAGAAGCTGCAGGGCAAAAAGGATCTGCCGGACAATACCTGTTATGAACCGGTACTGATCGAAGGCGAGACCGTGAAAGAGATGGAGATCGAATAATCTCGCTTTGCCAAACCTAGCCCTTTAATTTCAAAAAGGGACGCATGCGGTAAAAGCAAGATGGCCAGCATGTCATCACCATCGATCAACAAGAAAAAGACGCCGTTCCAAATCGGCGTCTTTTTCTTGTACTTATATATTATGGAATAGAAAGATCATAGGGACGACTATTCCATCGATTCAAAATGGCTGATCAGCGCCAGCGCTTCTTCATGATCCGGCTCGACTTCCAGCAGCTTGCGCAGGTACTCGGCGCCTTGTTCGATCTGCTCCAGTTCAAAGCAGCTGATCGCGAGGCAGTAATAGACAGTGGATACGACTTCTTCTTTCTCCTGGGCTACCGAGATTTCCAGATAGCGCTTGGACTGCTCGTACATATCCATTTCGAACAATACCAGACCGATGTCCAGCGCCAGGTCGTAGTGCTGGTGCTCCATCACATAATACGAGGACCACATAGCCTCGATCCCGCTCAGGATATCCTCCCGCTCGTCATCGGTCGCTTCCGCCATCAGGCTGGAGATCTGCTTGGTCGTCTGGATGAAGAATTCCGCATCATAGCCACCCAACCGCCAGAAGCTGAGAATCTGCTGCAACCCCAGGCTGTCCAGATGCTGATCCACCCACAGCTTCAGACTGAAAAATTCATCCGGACCAAAGCGTTCCACACAGCGGCGGTAAGCCAGTCGGGTGTTCGGATATCTCACCGGCTGCTCCAGACTGAGGATACAACCGATATTAATGCTGCTGTAATGCTGCGTCGGGAATAACACTTCGGCTCCCCGCTGTTCGTATACCTTTTGCATCGCATGATAATTGGCTGTAAAGGAGAAACTGCCGTGCAGCACCAGTTCCGGCGGATCGGCGAACTGCCATTTCTCCATCAGATGGTCTCCCTTGTCAGCGGTAATCAGCAGGAATCCGGCATCGGACAGAGCATTCAGCCGATCCAGACAGGTAAAGGCCGCTGCCGGGAACAGAATGTGCGAGTCTTCCAGATGTTCCTGGTACATGGCAATCACACTGCGGTACGGATAGTCGTCCTGCTCATATTCCGGCGCATGACGATACGTATAATCCAGCTGAATCTGGCTGATCCGCTCGGATGCTTTGAGTACGCCATCAGATGGCGGGTATTGAACCGCTACATCCACTTCATGCACTTTGCCATCTCCGATATAGATCAGATCCTGCGGAATGCCATCGAAAAAGTAATTGGCGATAATCAATATCGGCTGTTTGAGATCACCCGGCTGGATCGTTTTCCCGGATACGGCGAGCTGAAGCTCGGTATCCTCGACCGCGTTGAACCGTGCAAAATCCACGATCCCCTCCTGGATAAAGGATTGCAGCGCAGGGTGCTGCTGCCAGGCCGTTACATTATTCATCGCCAGATCTGTCATTACATAACAGAAATCCGGTATATCGATCCCGGCGTACTCGATCAGCTCGCGCAGCTCATGGATGACATGATACGCCAGACGCCCGGCACCCGCACCCAGTTCCACGATATATACGGGCTCCGAGCCAAATCCCTGATTCGCCCGGTCCTGCAGAAATCCGAAAATCATCTCCGCATAGGCATCCCCGATCATCGGATTGCTCGTTACATATTGAGGCACCTGGTCATTGCTCCAGGCTCTCAGTCCTTCTTCTTCATAATATTCCCACAGCAGATTCCATATGGGCGCCTCACTGAACCGGTAAATCGGGTTGTTGTTATCTGTCATTGATATAGTCCTGCTCTCTCAAATTTAATAAAGATGCTGCTCGTTTGGCATATCTGTACTATTTAAACGCTCCGTCAGCTGCATCCGTGCACAAAATGTCCGTTACTTGCGCTACAGCAACCAGTATACCATTACGCCTGCAGCCCAGACAGCCTTTTCCCGATAAACTGTTCAACAAACGAATCGTATGCATCTTGTATGATCTGTCAGACGACAATCATGCTTTTTTTGTATTCCTTTTGAATAAGTCCGTAATATTTGGCATCTTCGATCAACTGGCGTTCCACTTCCTTCCGCAGCTGCTTGCCCATTGTACAGCTAAGCCCCATATCCGTATAATTCGGCTTCATCCCGGCTACCCTCCATTGATATTTCTTGTATCTATATTTCTTATATCTATCATAGTACAGACCTTCCCCCAGAACATTATTTTCTGTATTTTCTATTCAGTTCATTACAACCCTATTGCAAATGGAACCGCGTTCCATATATAATTGGAACATGGTTCCGCTTAAAAAATATACATACTGCATCCAGACAGCGACAGCCATCATTCGATGTCCAAAAGGAGATTACCCTGACCATGAACATTCCAATGCGTGCCCCTGCTCCCATTCTCTCTTACAGTCCGCTCGTGCTTCCTGTTCCCGGCCGTCCTGTCGATTTGAATATGAAAGTAACTGCACCTGCAATCGGTGACAATCTGCCCATTATTCTGCTTTCGCACGGGCAGGGGCCTTCCAATCACCTGTCTTCCCTGAATGGATATGCGCCGCTTGTTAATTTCTGGGCAGCCCATGGCTTTGTTGTTATCCAGCCGACCCATCTCAGTTCCCGGACGCTGAATCTTGGTTCGAATCATCCCGAAGCACCGATGTACTGGCGTTCACGTGCCCAGGATATGACGCATATTCTCGACCATCTGGATGTGATCGAATCCACTGTTCCGCAGCTCTCCGGGCGTCTGGATCATAGCCGGGTCGCTGCAGCCGGACACTCCATGGGCGGGAATACGATCAGCCTGCTGCTCGGCGCCAGTCTCACCGATCCGATAGATGGAACCGACGTGAATCTGACCGAACCCCGGATCAAGGCAGGGATTCTGCTTGCGGCACCCGGCCGAGGCGGCGATGCACTCAGCGAATTTACGAAGAAAAATTATCCTTTTTTCTCCACCATGCATTTCTCCGGGATGAAGATACCGGCACTGGTCGTAGCCGGTGACCAGGATGATTCCCGCCATCTGACCGTTATAGGTCCCGACTGGCATACCGATCCATACTTCCTCGCTCCAGGACCCAAAGATCTGCTTACCCTGTTCGATGCCGGGCATGGACTTGGCGGTGTATCGGGCTATGATGTTGCCGAGACGACCGATGAGAGTCCGGAACGGGTGGCAGTGGTGCAGCAGCTCACCTGGGCGTATCTGCGCAGCCAGCTGTACGCAGGAGATCCAGCCTGGGAAGCCGCCAAGACGGATTTGGCCGAGAGCGACAGCCCGATGGGTCGCATTGAATCCAAGTAAGGCATTTATGATACAATTTGGTCTATTTCACTGCCTTATGAATGTAGTATGAATGCAGTAGTCAGCCGGAGAATCCTCGTGATCAGTAACTGAATGCTCTATGCAGCAGCTATAGCAGAAGTTCCACTTCGACCAGAGCAGAACTTTCAATTCATCTGCAGCAAAAAAGGAAGCCATGCGCATGGCTTCCTTTTCTATCTGATATGGAAATTAGAGCAGCAGGAACATGTGTGAGTCCTGCTGCTTTTTAATGGGTAAAATGGTGTTTCTTCTATAATAAACAAATCATTTATTAAACAAATCATTCATACACAACTACTCCGGTAGCAAACGGAATTCACCAGCTTACCGGTTTGCCCGGTAGCGCAGTCCGTCCACGAGCAGCGCGACCATTTGCCGTGCCTGCCTTGGATCGTCCTTGGGACCTGCTGCACAGAGACTCGCAACCGCTCGCAGCAGATCATTCGGCTCTGCATCTGCAGTCACTTCACCGGCCGCAGCCGCCTTGTCCAGCAGACTGACCAGCGCCGGCTTGAGCCGCTTGTCAAAATAGGCCGGCAGCATCTCATATGCCGGATCACCTGAATGCAGAGCTGCCGCCAGTCCGCGCTTGGCTGCGATAAAGTCCACATATCGCTGCATCCACCGTGACAATGCTTCACCCGGCTCATACTGTGCGGACAGCTCCTCTGCCGCATCGGCACAGGCATCGACCTCCTGACGAAAGACCGCTTCAATCAGATTCGAACGCTGGGGAAAATGGCGATACACCGTCCCCACACCGACACCGGCCTGCTCGGCAATCTCTCGTACCGGAGCATCCACTCCCGAATTCGCAAATACCGTCATCGCCGCCTGCAGCAGGGAATCGATATTGCGCTGAGCATCTGCCCGTACACGCCGCGGCTGGGGTGGATGGGATTCTGTGCTTTCTGCCGAATCTGCTGTGTTATCGTTCATCGTGATCTCCCTCCTTCCGCCAAATGAATGGTCACCTGTACTTTCATAACCGGTCCATCCCGCTCTGTATATCTGATCTATTATACTATTCCTGCTCCTGTGCCTCAATCTTATATTGCGGCAGCGATCCTCACGGATTGGTCACCTGGCTCTCTCTGCTGCGCTTTACTTTACGACTGCGCAGTGAATACAGCACGAGCAGCAGAATGAACCACAGCGGTGTACACAGCAGTGCCGGGCGTGTCTCGTCCGCGATCAGCATAATGACCAGAATCGCCGCGAACAGCGCCAGTACCACATAGTTGATAAAAGGGGTAAAAGGAGCTTTGAACTTGGACGCATTGTGCAGATCGCGGCGGCTTCTTTTGTACCGGATATGACAGACGAGAATAACGCCCCATACCCAGATAAAGCAGATCGCACTGATGGTCGTCACAATTTCAAAAGCCTGCCCCGGAATCAGCTTGCTCAGCAGTGCGCCGCCGGAGATCACGAGTGTGGATACGAACAGCGAGCTGCTCGGCACATGATTGCGGTTCAGCTGGCCGAAGCGTTCGGGAGCCTGTCCTTTGCGGCTCAGATTATACAGAATCCGGCTGGTCGAGAACATACCGCTGTTGCATGCGGATGCCGCCGACGTCAATACGACAAAGTTGATAATACCTGCCGCTACCGGAATCCCGACCAGAGTAAAGGTACGCACGAACGGACTTTCCGACGGGCTGAGCTGTGTCCATGGGTTAATGCACAGCAGCACGAACAGTGCGCCGACGTAGAAGAACAGAATGCGCAGCGGAATCTTGTTGATCGCCGAAGGGATACTTTTCTCCGGGTTGGCCGTCTCTGCTGCCGAGACACCGACCAGCTCCACGCCGACATAGGCGAAGACAACCATCTGGAACGAGAACAGGAAGCCGGTGACTCCGTTCGGGAAGATCCCGCCGTGCTCCCACAGATTACGAACCGTTACCGAGCCTGCGTCGGTCTGGAAGCCCATGATCAGCAGCACAATCCCGAGCCCGATCAGCGCCAGAATAGTAATGACCTTGATCAAGGCAAACCAGAATTCGAGCTCCCCAAAGTTCTTGACCGTCATCAGATTGAGCCCCAGCAGAATAATCAGGCAGATCACGGCCGGTATCCACTGCGGAATATCGAGCCAGTACTGCACATACACCCCCACCGCGATCACATCGGCCATCGCGGTCATAATCCAGCAGAACCAGTACGTCCAGCCGGTAATGAAGGCCGCCCGCGGTCCCAGATAATCTTCGGCAATATCCGTGAACGACTGGTAGCCCGCTTTGGAGAGCAGCAGCTCACCCAGTCCCCTCATCACGAAAAAGATAGCCATACCGACGATCAGATACGTGATAATAATCGATGGACCTGCCTTTTCAATCGCCTTGCCCGAACCGAGAAACAGCCCCGTTCCGATCGTTCCCCCGATCGCAATCAACTGGACATGCCGGTTGGCAAGTTCTCTTTTTAATTCTGTCTGTGCCATGTTAGTTTCCCCCTAGATCCCTGCAATACATGCATTCAAATTTATCAAACCGGCTCAAAAAGCCATAAAAAAAGAGACTGGATGTCATCCAATCTCCCGGTGCACAAGAATATCAAAATATAATACCTGCCCTGCCGATAACGATCATCTGCATGACAAATATATATTCGGTACTCTTCTGTCCTTTTGCCTGAGATTGTGAACCCTTCGGCGCCGCGGTCAATCCGCGATCTCTCCAGAAGCTGCTCCTGCTATAGTGTGATCCATAGCAATCATAGCCCTTGAATGTATGAAGTTAATAAAACGGTATTGCTATGCTACCATATTACCAGCCATGGAAGCAATCCATCCGTGAAAAAAGTTACACATGCCCTATATAATGATATGGGTGCTTATACCGCATTTATACCCTACTTATTCCAGCACCTGATTTTCTTCACCCCGCTGAGGTTCACGGTAAAACCGGATAAACATGACGCCCCCGACGACTGCCACAATAATACCCGACCAGAAAAACCAGGTCTGTACTCCAAACCGCTCCACGACCGGTCCCGCCAGCGCCATTCCGATCGGTGAGCACAGCAGAGCGATACTCGTAATGAGCGAGAGCACCCGTCCCAGCGTCTCGAGTTCGTACGCTTTCTGGATCATTGCCATATACGGCCCATTGAATAACGGAGCTGCAGCTCCCATCAAAAAGGACAGCACCGCAAATCCCCAGAATGCACTGCTCCCGAGCATGCCGCTCAGCATACAGGTAATGCCGATAATGCCCAGGCTGAGGCTGATATACGTGGAGTCTTTCCATTTGGAGGCGAGTACCGACAGCATCATACTGCCCAAAATCATGCCGATGCCAAATACTGCCTCAATCAAACTGGCACTGTATCCTCCGCGGCCAAAATGCGCAAGCGTCATCAGCGGAAACAGCATCGCCAGCGGCATGAAGACCACACTGAACACCGCCATGGCAATCGTGATCGTCACAATCGCTTTATTCGAGATCAATGTCCGCCAGCCCAGCACGAACTCCTGCCGAAAAGAAGGCGTCTCCCGGATCTCCAGCCTGGGCTGATCAATACGAACCATTAGCAGCAGCGCATTGGCGATCAGCGCCCCCACCACATCAAGCAATAGCAGCGTTCCGAGCGAAGATGCCGAGTAGACCGCAATGCCCAGCGCCGGACCGAGCACGCTGGAAGCGGAGAAGACCAGCTGATGCCAACCTGCCACCCGGGTCAGCTGGTCCTCCGGTGCGATCAGCGGAATAGCCGCCTGAAAGGAAGGCCCATGAAAAGAAGACGCTGCCGAGCGGATAAATAAAACGACATACACGACCCACAGGCTCGGTTCTCCCCATATATAATAGAGACCCAGCACCAGACTGGAGACCGCGATCATGCTGTCTGACACAATCATGGTCAGCTTGCGGTTCCACCGGTCCAGCCAGACCCCGATGAACGGACCGAGCAGCGCCTGCGGCATAAATCCGACCAATCCCGCTATCATCAGCACGGTAGCCGATCCCGTCTTTTCTGTCAGATGCCAGATAATAGCGAATTGAACCATGGACGAAGTCAGAATCGAGAAAATCTGCCCGCTAAAGATCAGTGCAAATTTCCTTTGCCAGTTGTCATACTTCAATGATACCCTCTCCTTTTCTGTACATTCCAAACAACAAAAAGCAGATCAAAGCCTACCAAGGGCCAGGATCTGCTCATATGACGTACAGGAACACAACAGGACAACACAGGGTACAGCCATCCGGATTGCGAGCAATCTCCATATACGTAAACATAAGCATCTCAAAAAAGCCCGCCTGAACAGGGAATTCTTTTTTTCGGGTGCTTATTGTAAACGCATGGAGTGAGTCATTGATCGCATCCTCCCTTCAATCCGATGGCTTCATACTAACATTAAAGTAATTATATGTAAATCGATTGAATACGCCGCTAATCGGCCTTGGCTGCCCATAAAAAAAGGACGGGAGGAGATGGATTCTCTCTTCCCGTCCTGCCTATAATCCCAGGTTAACGATTATCTATTTATTGGACTATGGTCCAGTTTATCTTGTCGCATACGTTTCCTTGATCGTAGCTACTGTAAATGCCCCGATCACCAGCAAAATACCCGAAATCAGAATCATCACCGGCATCGAGGAACCGAGCAGCGGGAACAGCGCAAAGCTCAGACAGGAAGCGATAATCTGCGGCAGACAGATACTGCCGTTGAACAGACCGAGATACGTACCCATATTTTCACCGGACAGTGCATTCGTCAGCATGGTGAATGGGAAGGTCATCATCGCCGCCCAGGCAATACCGATCAGCAGGAACGACACAATCAGCGCCCCCTGGTGATGAATGAAGAACACCGAGGCAAAGCCTGCGCCGCCCAGGATCAGGCTGAGTGCATACCAGCTTTTGCGCTTGTTGTTGGACATATTCGCGAGTACGAGTGACCAGAGTACCGCTGCGACAGATTGAACAGCCGACAGAATACCAAACCAGTTACCCGCTTCCTGATACGCCGCACTGGAAGGATCGGCTGTATTCCATACGTTGGCAGCGACAGCTCCCGTACCGTATGTCCACAGATACTGGAATCCCATCCAGCAGAACAGCTGCACCAGGGATACCGTCCAGAATACTCTTGGCGCGCTGCGCAGCAGACTCATCATGCCTGCTTTGTTTTTGCTGTCTTCCTCCGTGATACCGTGGTAGGCAGCATACTCGGCAGGTGTATACTCTCTTACTTTGAATACCGTGAACAGACTGCACACAATCAGAACAATCGCTCCGACATAGAAGGAGATAACAACAGACTGCGGAACGACACCCGGAGGTGCACTATTGGAGACGCCCAGCATCGTCAGCAGGAATGGGAAGATACAGGCGATTACCGCACCGCTGTTGGACAGAAAGCTCTGGATCGAATAAGCAAACCCTTTTTGCTCTTCATTGACCATGTCGCCGACCATCATCTTGAACGGCTGCATCGCTACATTGGACGATACATCCATAAACAAAATCGTGATCGCACCAAATGTCAGTGCCGCCATCGGACCAAATCCGAAGCTGCCCGAGTTCGGCAGCAGACACATCACGATAACCGCCACAATGGCGCCCATCAGCAGATAAGGTATACGACGTCCGAGCCTTGGCATCCAGGTCCGGTCCGAGAAGTACCCGACGAGCGGCTGTACAATCAACCCTGCCAGCGGCGGCAGAATAAAGAAGAAACCAAGACTATGCGGATCTGCACCAATCGTCTGAAAAATACGGCCCATATTGGAACTTTGCAAAGAGAACGCCATCTGCACACCCAAAAATCCAAAGCTGATCATCCAGATCATATGAAGGGGCAGCTTGGGCAAGTGCTGTCGGACACCATTGTTGTTACTTTTATTCATCTTTTCTGCTAACATAATATCCTCCTAATCCGATTCAATAGATTGTTGCTGTTCTTCATCGGTGATGGCCAAGACGCTGTTTTGCGCAATCGTTTGCTCAAAAGCCAAAGTAAGGGTTTTCAGTAAACTATGTAAGCTAAAGTGTAACTAATTGCGGTTTACCAGGCTTCCTGGGATAACAGTGTAGAAACAGGCAATGGAAAACATGAAGCATTGGCTATGAAATTATAAGTTATTATAGTATTATCTTGTGATTTATGCAACCGTTTGCATCAAAGAGTGCACGAAAATATTTATCCATTTTGTGAAAACTATACATAAATTAAAAAAGTGTATCTTATAATACTAGTTAAGTACTATAAGATACACTATAAAATTATATAAACTATACTCCTTTAAAAACTTCTACTCCAAAACTTAAAGACAAATTTCGAAAGAAAAGGAATAGAAATTAATAATGCTCCAATAAAGAGAAAAGTCGAACCATAAATCGATAGACTTCTATCTTGAGCTGGTATTAATATACCTACTCTATAAATCGATTCTCCACGAGCAGTTGTTGTAAGTATATCTATACCTTGAAATATTAAATAGACACCTACAAGTAACATTAAAATTTTAATACTTATTTTCATGCTCTCCCTCCCTTCTAAAAATAATACACACAACCTATGTTTAATATTAATAATTTAGAAATCATTAATTTACATATACATTTCCTGCACCATCAGCAGGGAAATTATTTGGTGTTTTTCCAGTGAATTTAATATGATAGTTACTTCCTGCAGGTATACCATTGAAACTTCTTGTATACCAATCAGAAGTACTATTTTGTGAAATATTTCCTGTAACGGTAACAGGGACGCTCCACGGTTTCCATCCATTCCATACATCTTGTACAACTTCATATTGGAATGAAGCTTTTGCACTTCCTATGCCAGAGTTTTGCCAACCTTTAATAGTGGCTGAGTTAGAAGCCCCTACAGAAAAAGCATTGTCACTGTAAAGAATTGTTCCATTCGTTAGACCTTTAAGCTCATAAAAATCAACTGCTGAAGTAATAGAAAATGTATCATTATTTAACGCTTGTGTTGTAGCCTGATCACCATCTCCAAGCATTAATTTCCACTCATTATCTTTTTTGATTACATTCAAATTTGTATTTCCTTCTTGCTCTTTGATTGTCACTATAACATCCTTATCTGTTAATTTTGTAGTATCAATTACTTTAATACCGCTAAAATCTGTTTCTTCGCTATAGTCTTCATATTTTTGTATTTGTTTATTTTGATCTGGATATCTTGAATCTTCTACTAATTTTATAGCCTCAGTAAAGTTTTTATTTTTCATATTGGTTAAGTAATCTTCAACAACTTCCTGTGCAATCTGTTCTGGTTCCAACTTAGTATTCGGGGCAGCATTTACTATTCCTACATTCAAACACAACATTAAACAAACACCAGCACTAGCAATAATTTTTTTCAAAAATCTCATCTCCTAGTTATGTATTATATTGCATTACAACTATAACACACTTTTAAAAAAATACATTTAAGTACTAAAATTACAATATAAGTATTTTAAAAAATCTATTTAGATATGGTAAAATAATTCTCAATATAAAAACCGCCACAAATAAAACGTCGCATACGATTCCCACAGCGACCAGCCGGCAGACAGTTCCAGAATATGCGCCTTGGTCGGCTTGGTCTCCAGGCCCAGCACGTGCTTGATCGAATTATGCAGTCCCACATCATCAATCGGAAAAGCCGACGGCATTCGCAGGCAGCGCATCAGTACATAATGCGCCGTCCACGGTCCGATACCGCGGATCTGCACCAGCATTTTCTCGGCCTGCTTCACACCGGCGGCCTGTAGCAGCTGTTCCTTGGACAACGTGCCTTCGGCAATGCGTCTGGCGGTGTCGATCAGGTACTCGCACTTTTTGACTGTCGTTATGCCTGCAGCCGACAGCTGTTCCGTAGTCAGACCAGCGATCCGCTCGGCTGTCGGGAACAGCCAGTAGGTCTGTCCTTGCCGCACCAGTGCCTGACCGAAATGCTCCACCAGTCTTCTTTTGAGCGTATAGGCGAATCCCAGATTGATCTGCTGCCCCAGAATCCCCCAGCAAATCGCTTCATACAGATCCGGGATACCCATATTGCGAAGTCCGTAAAAAGACACAATCGCTTCCTTGAGCAGTGGATCGTTTTTGGCCATTTCATAAAAAGGAGCCAGATCAGTCCCCAGATCGAACCAGTCGTACACATACTGCGCCACGCCGGCACGCAGTTCAGGCGAATTCCAATCCGGCTCATCTACAAATTGAATCCGGATATCCGTGCTTCCGTGAGCACTGATCCTGACCACTGCAGCCTGCTGATTAACAGCGATTGCTTTGTAGATCGCGCCATTCTGCAGGGTATACAGCGATTCATTGGTCGCAGTCGCCAGATGATTGTAATTTTCGGTAAAACTGAACTCCTGCGGTACCGGAATCAGGATATCGGGGCCATCATCATACCAGAATGTAGGCGTCTCGGAGTGGTTATGATCAAGTCGGTTATGCGGTTGGGATGGCTGGGAGTGCTCGGAATTAGAGTTAGACATAAGATGCAGGTACCTCCGTTCATATTCTCCGTGAAAAGAGATGAATTATTCACCTATTAACCGTCCACCGCGAATTACTAATCATGAAGAAAAACCCTGTCTGCTGATAAGCTTGATCTCGATCCACATCCAGCCAAAACGGCCGCACGGTGCAAAAGAAGCCGAATATCACCGATCACTATTGAGCTGATCTGGTTAAGTTAAGAACGTTCCACCGGAGGATAGATGGCAAAATGAACTTCCGGCAAATCAGCTGCCGCAGTCTCAATCAGCGGCTGCACATCGTGCCAGTCCAATCCGCCAAGACCGCACCCTAGTGGCGGAATAGCTACCGACTGGATACCATAAGTACGAATAGTCGCTATCAAATCCACCATTCCGGATTGAACATCTTCGATTTTGGATTTGCCTCGCCAGTGACGCTTGGTCGGGAAATTAATAATATACCGGGGGTTGGATGCGGTCTGCAGCGGTACCATCAACATTTTTCCCGGTATGACTTCATTGAGCTTGCACGCTTTTTGGTACTGTTCAAAGTTATCGGGAAAAGTCTGCTTGAACTGCAAAGCAATACCTTTGCCCATAACGCCTACGCAGTTAACCGCATTAATCAGTGCTTCTGTGTCCGCTTCCAGTAAATTTCCTGTTTTGTATTCTATCATTATCGCGCTCCTGCCTTTCTTTCGTTCCTGTATGTATCGGGGATTATACAAGGCTGTTGATTTTTGGTGAAAAGTATATACGTTGCTGTTATTTGTAGCGAAATACTCTCTTTGTATAATGCTTGAAATAAAGCCTCAGATTCATTCCATATCACAGGCTATACGTCATTGATTATAGCACAAATAAGAATATACGTTCCTACATTTCCCGCTCTTTCCACCCTTTTCACAGGTAAGCCTTTTATACTTTTATATGCTGCATATACAGTTGTCTTGATCAGCTCTTCCGCCAGACTGTACTTCCTTGCTATACTGGGTTCAAATGGAAATCAACTTTACCCGAAAGGATGTGTCATTTCATTTCACACAAAAAAGTCACCTGGCTGGAGCTGTTCTACGATCTGGTCTATGTCGCAGCCGTCTCGATCACCGCGCATGTGCTCGCTCACTCGCATCACGGTACGATCCCGCTGGATGTCATTTGGAAATACATACTGATTTTTGTTCCACTCTGGTGGGCCTGGACCGGCTTCACCGTATACGTTAACCGCTTTGGACAGGACGATAGCGTCCAGCGGATCGCTTACTTTGTGCAGATGGTATTCGTCATTATGATGGCGGCTAGTATTAATCTGGATTTTGGAGCGTATTATCTGTTCTTTATGCTCGGTTATGTGGGGATTCGGCTGTCCACCGTATTCATGTACATACGAGGCTGGATGCAGCGTGACGGTGAACCGCGACGGATCTCCCGCTATCTGGCAATCAGCTTCCTGATCGGGGCGCTGATCAGCTTTGCCTCGGTGCTGGTGCCGGGAGATGGCAAGTTTATCGTGCTGTATACCGGTATTTTCGTAGATATCCTGCTGCCGCTGCTGGGCCGCCGCCGGGTGCTGAGCAAGCTGCCTGTACACCATCCGCATCTGCTCGAACGATACGGGCTGGCGACGATCATACTGCTCGGTGAGTTGATTCTGGTCATTGTAAATGGCCTGCGCGAGGAGCATATGACCGGAGCAACCGTGCTGTCCGCTGTGCTGGGGTTTTTGATCGCCGTGTCGGTGTGGTGGCATTACTTTGAATCATCCGAGCATATCGCCGGGGAAGACCGCAAAAGCTCCGGGCAGTCTGTCATTTACGGACATCTGCTGACATTCATGTCGCTGGGGATTGTTGCCAATGTAGTGCATTACGGATTCCATCACGAACTGACCGCACGCAGCTTTGCCTGGCTGTCGGTAGCCGGGTTTGTGCTGTACGCGGTATCGGCAGCGATTATTTTCCTGCCGGGCAAGCATCGGGCGCAGATCGTCCGTAGTCTGATACGTACGGCTGTTTTTGTGGTGGTGGCAGTGGTGGTTTTACCTTTGCTGCCTTCGGTGGAGATAATTTATGCGGCACTGGCGGTTTGTTTTGCCGGGTATGCGCTGGCGGAAGGTATGATGCGCAAGTGTGGTAAACAGGCTGGTGGATGATACTGTCGGTAAAGGCTGGTTGTGCTACAGAACTAGCGAACAAAGGACTTTATACAGAATAACATTATGTTGTTTTAAAGAATGTAACTAAGTTATAAAGGGTTTATACAAATATACATCGTATAACATGCTGCTTCTGCCACTTTATGTGATTCATCATTTAAATTGGCTATTTAATAGAGTTATAGTCAGGTACTGAGTATATGTTCTAAAAATTATGTTGCAAAAAAGAAGAGTATAGAATATATTTATATTTGTTCCCGCTAAATAACCATATAAAGGGAATTGATCCACAAAAAAACTTTTTGTGGGAGGTGTTTAGTAAACTGTACATATCTCTATAGTTTGGCCAATTAGATTTTTGCTCTTAATCCACTTAAATTAAGGAGACTATTAACTAATGAAAAAGCAATTTATTACACTTGTAGCAGCTACAATGTTAGTTTTACCAATGTCAGGAGCAGTACATGCAGAGGAAATGAATGCTGATACTCCAACTAGTTTAGAATCTGTTCCTCCAACTCAAATGATCCCTCCTCTTCATTC
Source organism: Paenibacillus wulumuqiensis (assembly GCF_000971965.1). Taxonomy (GTDB): domain Bacteria; phylum Bacillota; class Bacilli; order Paenibacillales; family Paenibacillaceae; genus Saccharibacillus; species Saccharibacillus wulumuqiensis. Next base: position 75,098 of record NZ_KQ040792.1, on the reverse strand, counting down.
TGGAAGTAGTGAAATTACGCCGCAAGCTCAAAGAGCGTATATTTCTAATTCGGCTATTACACAAAGAGTTATTCCTTTTAAGGTTGAAAATAATTTTGGATACCTAAGAGCTTCGATATATAATGGTACTAATGATACGATGACAGTTCGGATTACTAAAGGTGCAGATGGTACTGGAGAATTGTACGCTAGTATGAACATTGGAGCTAAGAGCCAAGCAGTCATACCTAATTATGGTAAAGTAGCTGCAGGATCAAATACTTACTCAATTAGTTTTTCTACTAGTAGTGGAGTTATTGCTGGTAAAGTTTCTGTATTAGGAGCAAGTATTTATGAGGAAAGCAATTAAGTTAGAGTTTCAAATAAAAATTTAATTTGAAATGTTCATTAAATATCGCGATCATAAAACAAAATACTGTTTTGTGATCGCGATATTTTTAAGGAGTGTCTATTTAATGTCTTCTTTTGTCTTAAAAAATAATGTACATACTGAACGTATAACAGCCCTTGACCAGCTTAGAGGCTTTGCCTTACTGACTATTTTTCTGGTTAATCTTGATCGACTTGGCGGCTTAAATCTGGATATTATGTTCTGGACGTTTTCTTCATTTTCTTTATCCGATCGATTGCATGAAATTATTTATATCCTTTTTGGTAATAGTTCGCGTCCTCTATTTGCCTTTATGTTTGGAATTACCATGGTTATCATGTACAATCATGCGATTCAGCGACAGCTCAATCCCTATTTCATCTTATTCAGAAGAATGTTTATTTTACTTTTAATTGGGACGGCCCATTACTTATGGATTTGGGATGGCGATATCTTATTCATGTATGCTCTGGATGGGATTTTACTTTTACTCTTTATATCAATGCCGGCTTGGCCACTTTTTATGTTTGGACTATTGGCAATGTCCCTATACCAGCCCGCACCTATACCTGTATTATTATTTATAAATGGAATGAATATGGATATTTCAAGTTATTCTTTATTTATGTCTTTAGGTAACCTGTGGTTTCTGAAACCATTAACGTGGTTGCATCCTAATTTGTCTGTTGAACTTAATCACGCTATGCAACATCTAAGCTTTTTCCTATTTGGTATGTCAGCCTACCGTGCAGGATTGTTTCATCTCAAGCATCAGGCTCTTAAAGGAATAATTGGCTTCATATTCTTGGCAATTGGATTATGGGGAAAATATCAAATTAACACTTCAATTGATTTCCAATGGTTAAATCTGACAATTATCTGGGACTTTTCTGTTTTTTTTGGATTCGCTTTAATCTTTCTGTTTCTTTCTTCATCTAGGTTCTCTTGGTTGGTTCATCCGTTTGCCTGGATTGGCCGTATGAGCTTAACCAATTACTTGCTGCAATCGTTAGTGTTTGGTTCTATTTTTATAGGAGGAAGCATGGCTGCTTTAGGTAAAATTGCTTTCGTTCCTCCGATCCCGTTTGCAGTGTTGCTTCCGATCGGAATCGTATTCTTTATACTTCAGATCTGGGTTAGCAAGTTATGGCTCCAGCATTTTATATATGGTCCTGTCGAATGGTTATGGCGCACTGGAACGTACTGGAGTATCTCACCAATCCGAAGAAAAGAAAGAACACCATCTCCTCTTCATAATACTGATCAAAGGCGGGCTTAGAAATCACCCTACTATTATTTTCTTATGGCCAGTGGTAAGCCCCTTTAGTGAAGAAGAAATATATTGAAAACTACCGGGACTCTTTCATGACTAACAGGAACAGATTTTTAAGCAATTAACGAATAAACCAAACGAGAAGCTGGACAATTACAAATAGTATATGCCTCTTTGTTACTATATATATTATTCAGATAGATACTATAATGCTCGTTCAATCTTCATATCAAAAAGTCACTCCATGTCAGGGAGTGACTTTTTGATTTTTGAATAGAAGTATAGATGAAATCTACAGTGTTATCTGGCTTCGATAGCTGAATTAATAGTATTCATAATCTGCGTGTAATTGGTGGTAAATAGTATGTAGTTATTCGTCTTGGTCTGGATAGCCACTCGATCGGTGGTTCCGTATGGAGTGCCAATGCGGATGGCATTCGCTTCTTTGCCGCCGTACGTATCATCCAGAGACACACTGATAATATCGGCAACCGGAATGACCAGCTTCGTAAACTGATGCTTGATAACGATATCATTATCCACCTTTTTCACATCAATCCCTAACATTGTTCAGTTCCTCCTTTGGTTAAAACGAGAATAACCTTATGATACCATATTTTACATCTTACTGGTTTATAGTCGTTCATCCCCACATTCTGATTGTCATTGCTGGATAGATCAGTATTGGCGTCTCTTTCTCCTGAAGAAACTGTACATACTCATCCTCGGCCAGTCCAAACGTGATGCAGCTCAGGTACCGTTCACCGATCCTTATTCTGCGCGCCCCACTCGCACAGCTGCTCCATCACCGGCAGCAGCGTTTGTGCCTTGGGTGTCAGCGAGTACTCCACCTTGGGCGGGATCTGCGGGTATTCCTTGCGTTCGACCAATCCGTCGGCTTCCAGTTCTTTGAGTTGAGCGCTCAGAATTTTATAGGTAATCGCTCCGATCTGCCTTTGCATCTCGTTGAAACGAACCGGCTGCTTGGCTACCAGCAGGTACAGGATTACCATCTTCCACTTGCCGCCGATGACGGACATGGTGTAGCCAAATGGCGTGTCCTGAATGACCGTCTCTTTGCCTTTTAAGTCGGATATGCCCATGTTTACACTATCCTTTCAGATAGTACCTATCCTCTTTGTGCGTACTATCGCTTTCATTTTGCCCAGTTTATACTAGCCTTAATTCAAAGTAAAGGGGCTAACACAATGACTACTATTCAGACGTACAACCACACTCTTTGGGACCATGGGATCTCCCAGGGCTACCGCGTCGACAATACCATTCATATCTCCGGCCAGTTCTCCCACAATGCTCAGGGCGAGTTCGTCGGAGCAGGCGATATCCGGGCACAAATGCTGCAGACGCTGGCGAATCTGGATGCCGTACTCGCCGAATTCGGCGCCGCCCGTTCGAATCTGGCCTATGTCGAGCTGTATTTGACCAATGCCCAGGAGCATGGAGAGATTGCGATCGAGCTGTTCAAAGAATACATCGGAGAGCACCGGCCTGCAGGCAGCATGATCGGAGTGACTTATCTGGCTCTACCGGAGCAATGGGTAGAGGCTCGGGCGGTTGCGCATATTGATTAATTGAAAAAAGGGAGGGACTTCGATAAAAGCGAAGTCTCCCTTTTTGAGATATGATATTAAAGAGATCTTTTTATAGCAGCTTGATCAGCTCTTCCAGCTCATCCACCAGCACTTTGGCAAGCTCAAAGTTGGTATCCTTCAAAGCCAATTCGATTTTCATTTCAACCGCTTTTTTGTTTTGTTCATTTTCCAGATAATCTTTGTCAAAATGACGTTTATAAATCATCTGTCTGAATTTGCGCATACTCATTTTGCGGATCGTCTTGTTGTCGATGATCAGCACATAATCCATACCGTTAACAACGGAATAGAAATCGTGGGAGATCATGAGGATCGCACCTTTGTACTCTTTGATCGCTTTCTCCAGGGCAATCTGTGTATAGATGTCCAGATGGCTCGTCGGTTCATCGAGCAGCAGCAGATTGGCATTGCTGGAAGCAATCTTCGCCAACTGCAGCATATTTTTCTCGCCGCCGGACAGCGATTGGATCTTCTGATTCAAGATTTCCCCTTCAAAGCCATAGCTGGACAGATATGCTCTAATATCATCATACGTACTGAATCCGGCTTCGATAAACTCATCCAGAATGCTGTTGGAATCGGTCAACGTCTCGCCTTGAAGCTGGGATAGATAACCGATCTTCACGTCGTCATGGATCGTAATCGACTCCTGTTGGTTTCGGAAAATGTCTCGTAGTAACGTTGTTTTCCCCGTTCCATTGGCGCCGATAATCGCCACTTTATCTGTCGATTTCATTTCAAAATCCACATGCTCCAGCAGCAGTTCGTCAAACGAAACACCATAATCATTTACCTGCACAATAACGGTATCTTCCAGTTCATGATCCAGGCCAAAATCCATACGCGGCTGCTTGATATCCACGAATGGCGCCTTGATCCGGCTCGCTTCCAATCGTTCCTGCACCTTCATTCTTGCTTTTAGCGCTCTGCCTCTGGATTCATCGGAATTGTACGTTGCGATAGTACGCAGATTATCGATAAGGGCCTCATTGCGCGCCACTTCTTCCGCTTCGGCAACAGCAATCTCCTGCATCTCCATCTTCATTTGCAGCAAGGAGAAGTTGTAATCGATATAGCGTCCATCAAACTCCTGAATCTCGGCATTTTCGAGATGGATGATTTTATTAAAACAATGATTCAGCAGATACCGGTTATGCGTAACGACCAGCAGCATGCCTTTGTGGGAATTGATCAGCTTCTTCAGTGCATTGAGGTTCTCAAAGTCCAGAAATACATCCGGTTCGTCCATAATCATCAGATCCGGGCGATTCAGCATTTCTTTCATGACCTGAATGAGTTTGAATTCTCCGCCGCTCAGGGAGGTGACGTTCACATCCTTGAGCTTCATGAGGTTGGCCAGATTCAGCTGCTTGTTGATGGTGTTTTCGAAGTTATCGCCATCCATGGCTTCAAAGGCGTCCAGCGCCAATTGATACTTTTCCATCAGCGCATCCATATCCGTTGTGGTCGCCATCTCCGCATAGATCGCGTTGATTTCATCCTGTATCTTGATAAAGGGTTCTCCGATATATTCAAAAACGGTGATTTCTTTTGTAGTGTCGACTTGGGAGAACTGGCTGACATACCCGATCGTGCAATCCGGATCGATCTCCAGCTTGCCATCGAACAAATGTCGCGACGGGTCCATCAGGATATCGATCAGCGTACTTTTCCCGCTGCCGCTCGTTCCGATAAACGCGCAGTGCTGGCCTTCTTCAAGCGTAAAGGAGATGTTGTTATACAGTTCTTTCTGGGGAAACGAGAAGGACAGGTTTTCAACTTTGATCATAGTGTTACCTTTCTTTATAGCTAAAATGGTGATTATTTTTAGTAGGGGTGGTACAGAACGTGGAATTTGAGTTTACCACTCCTCAGAGTAACACTGTTTGGGAGGAAGTACAATTGATTTGTGGCTTATTCTCGCTTCAAAATTTATTCGCTAATTAATTGGAATTACATCACTTTTTAATTATGTACTATAAATAAAAACTAATGATGAAAGCTCAAGCTACTTGTCGGCTTGAGCTTTATCAATTCTCTACTCAGACTTGGAACGATAACAGATTATTTATAGTCATTCATCGGTCCGTGATCCATTATCACTTCCACCATATTAGAAGGTCCCATCTTGAGCACAGGTCTAAACTCTGAACCTGGTCTACTATAGAGCTCCAGCGGACTGATAATTACGCCATCTGGCGTATTATGAAGTATGCCGGGTACACAGGTATAAATCGTATCATTATTATTGGCATGCTTGGCGGATATCGTGACGGACGTTCCTTTATGATTATCGATACTCATGGAAACTTTGTATCGGTAGAATGAACCGGTGCCGTTGGACTGCGCAGAATACACGACAGGCACGACAGCCAGAACATCATCTCGTAATCTTAATTTGATAACTTCTGTCTTCTCGGACTTGGTGCTTCTCCCTACGTCGCCCATATGCTCTACGGTCCCGTTACCAAAACTTCGAAGAGGCGGTACTCCCTCCGCACCAAACATCGCTACATCGATCTGCTCTCCATTTTTGGTATAGACCAAAGCATAGATATCATAATCCGTTCCCGTCTTCCAGGATACCGTAGCTGTAATTTCCGGCGTTTTCTCTATAATGACGGACTTCTGCCCTTTATCGAGATTGACCTTACCCGTTACCTTTACGAGGTTTATGGAGGAAGGGAGCTGCTGATTATTTGCAGGTTCTGGAACAGATACAGGCGCAGCAGGCTGTTGGGAGGTAGGATTAGACGTAGTTCCGGTTATGGCAGATGGATCGGACTCGTCCGCTTCAACCTCAACCCCGTAGTTTTTGCATAACCCTTCAAGCCCGGAATCAAATCCGCGCCAGATTGATTTTGCTTTAGTCTGACCGTTTCTTAAGTATAATTCCAGCACGATGATTCCATTTTCGCCCGTGAACGTGGATGGCGTTAACTGAATGGATGTATTTTCGGTATAGATCTCGGCTTGCAGATTCTTCACATTCGCAAATCCTGTGCTATTATCCTCTGTCAGCGTTACAGCTATTTTGGTTATATCGGCAGGGACTTTATCCATGTCGAAATGAAGCTTATGAACTTTGGTATTGCCTGCTGTCTCGGATGGGAGAAGAGTGGCTACACCGGTGGCGCTTGTTGGTTGATTGTAAAAGATGATCCCTCTATCTCCCTGCACTTTGTCGGCATCGGTTAACAGGAAGGCTGTTAATGAAATATCGATTGACGCAGAAATTTCGTGGCTAATCGTGATATGACCTTTGGCGGCATTTAAGGTTGTATTGGCTCCCATTTGCAGAAATTGATTCACCCAAAACCACTCCTATCCGTTACGTTAATGGCTTGTATTCAAGCAGGCTATCTAAACGCTAAAATTCAAAATATGTACTGACTCCTCTATATTAACACAGGGAGGAAATGCTCAGAATATATATAAATATACAAGCGGCAAGCTATTCTCGCGGTAACAGTGCTCTCCATAATCTTCTTTGCTCTCGCCTGGATCAATAGCTGCTCTTCCTCGCTTTGTCCCATGCCTGTAAGTATTCACCGATCGATGGATAACGATCCTTTTTTTTCATACTAACTGCTTTCAAAGCGATCTTAAATAACACTTCATTAGCCTGCCATGTATCCAAATTTCGTTCTTTTCCACCACCAAACAGCTGGAAGGCTGTTGCTCCCATCAGGAACACATTGGACCTCTCATCAATCTCTTCCCCCAGCTGAAATTCCTCAGGAGACATATAACGACTCGATCCCCACATACGCCCCATGGTATTGGTCACTGGCCGTTTGGCATAGAACTCAATATCGCAAATTCGGGTTTCCCCTGAAGCAAAATCATACATGATACAACCGTCATAAAAGTCCAAAGCAATATAGCCTTTTTGGTTGGCATGGATATGGAATAGCAATATTTCATGGTATACATCGAATTTCTTTTCTACCGGCAGCTCCAAGAATTTCTCGAAATCATCATATTGTCTGCCCATGCAATCTCCTTCAAACCATTCGAATACCGTTAGATAACCGCCTCTGATCTCTTTATGTTCGATGATTTCAATGAGAGTCGGGTAACTTAGATCCTGATAAATGGAAACCGTGGATTGAAGTCGGGTAATCGCTATATCTGCGCTTATATTGCTGAATACCGTTGCTGCACCTGCTACTTTTACAAAAAGCTTCTTATAATGGTTTTGGACACCAAAACAGATATATCCAGAATCTTGCTTGTCAAATACGGCAAAGACTTTGCCATACTCGGATAGAAAACTAAAATCGAACTCTTCTTGCAGCTCAAAGGTAATTCCATCTCTCATCTTCGTTATCATTATGTAATACCTCCATATCTCCTTTAGTCTTGTATGCTGACTATCACCTTGCCCTGCTACGGATACCATAGATAGCTATGATACCATTACACAAGACCAAAAACGTTGAGATATGGAAGTAACATTTGACGAAACTCCACGAAAATATTCATTCCAAATATTATTGCCTCAAATATCTTTACAGTCTAACTATAATTCGAAGTATACGCTCATCTATCATGTTCATCGCTTAGAGAGCTTTATAAAAAGCCGCTTCACTCAAAAATTGGATATCGCCGGTATGAGCGTTTCCCACTCTTCTCCATTCACCGTTCCACTGAAGCGATATACCGGTTGGTAGTATCCTTTGGAATCGTACATATAAGCAAGCTCATATTGCTTAACTCGCAGCAGATCGCCTTTTTTCATATTGTTATACACGGAGAAATTTCCTTCAAGAAATTGCGCATAGGCTTGTGCCGGACTTAGTACCTCCACTTGGCGCACATACTTATTCTGATTCATCATATAAAACAAATCACGAGGTGCCTTCTGGCCAATAGTAGAAGGTCTAATCATGACCATCCCGTTGGCAAAATCCTTTTCGCCCTTTGCAATAGCATCCACCGGTTTTCGGATATCCCATCTCAGCGTATCTTCGTTCTGTAGGCTGAATACGGTATCAGCGGGCAGAATATCGTTGTCCAGCATCCATTTCTCATAGAACCCTCTGTGCTTCGCTACTTCTTCTTTATTAAGCTTAATCTCTTCTCCGCTCTCGCTATATAACTGCCATCCACCGTCCTGTACGTTATAGGTGAACGTGTAGGAGGCTCCGCTACGATTTGTAAATTCCCAGGTTCGGTTCATTCCATCTACTCGTTTTCCTTGCTTTTGCTGAAGATCGAAAGACGGTTGAACCAGCGCAGCCATACGCTCGCCATACTCCACATTGTAAATCCTATCATTCACATACAGGGAGACCATCTCTGCTTTCTCCGGAAGCTTGGTATCCAGCTCAACCTTGACTCCGTCCATATTCTGCTTGATCGCCGGTCGGATCGAGAGATTCCCCAGCTCTTTTGCCTGATAGATAGCTAGTGCACTGGTGAACAATAGAACAAAAGCCATTGGAATACATAGCGCCAGTCCTGCCGATTTGAAGTCCAGCTTTCGCTTCTGCACACTGTCCAGAATCGCCTGCATGATCAAGTAGCCTGCTATACTGCCGAGCGTGTTGTGGAAAATATCGTCTAACTCAAAGATGCCTCTTCTGCTAATTATCTGGATCAGCTCAATTCCAATCGTTACAATTAGAGAAATGATGAGCACAGGAGTAAAGCGCCGTGTTCGTATGCCCAGCAGTGGCAGCAAAAAACCAAGCGGCATAAACATCATCATATTAAAAATAATGAGTTGAAATTCGCTGAGTGACCATTGATTCCAGGCACTCCAATAGCCGCTGAACAGTCGGAAATTCACCCATCCCTCAAAGTTTGCCCCTCTACTGAATGTGGTTAACATCATGACCAACCCAAACCACATGACAAGCAAACAACCTGCTGCAAATTGTGTCACCGAGAACTTTCTTTTCCCGCCTCTCTTGCGGTATAAAACGTATAAAAGGGAGATAACGCCTAAAAATAATAACGCGATAACTAATACCTTGGGTAGAAATGGTAATAGCGTGCTGAGTATCCCTTGAATATCCATGTTTGAACTCCCTTCCTATTAGCTGTATAAATCATAATGAGTTTTGCTAAAAGTTAGACGCCGCGTACTCGTATTAGGTGACATCCTATTTAAAAATGATTAGAAACTTTCATATTACCGTGATCGATCTATCGGCAAATAACTATGTTAAACTACTACAAAAGAACCGGCTATCCATGAGAACGAATGCTTCACCAACAGGGATAGGCACAGCTAACACGAAGTGCTATTAGAAAGGAGCCGTTATGTATCGTTTCCAGCAACAAATGGTGAAATCCTTATTCATACCTATAATTCCAGGTACAATCATCATCATTCTCCTATTTTCCCTTGATTATTTCCAATTGGAATTGGTTGAAAAATTTCTGTTGTTTGCGGCTTTCGTCATTGTACCTCTGGTCATTTTACTGTTGAAGTACGACGAGAAGAGTACCCATCAACAGACAATCTATACGGCTATGAAGTGGTTTCAACTTCCCGCAGCACTTCTTGCTCTAGCCTCTGTGATGAGTAATAAGGTTTGGGGATTCGAGGACACAGCTATACTGGGTATGCTATCTCTTGGTTGGCTATTGCTCACCTTGCTGCTTGGTATGTATGGAATAGCCAATATAGTGATACATAAGGGGAAAGTAGCGGAAATTGCGATTGGTGCAGGACTCGTTTATTTCTTCATTGGGGGCATTTGGTTCACCTTATATCAGTATCAATGGACTCTCTTCCAGGCTAATCCTGACACACATGCATTAAGTTCCGTCCACTTTCATTTTTCGTCTGCGATCGTTCCGATTTTTATTGGCATGCTGGGACGGATCATGACGAAGAAAAGCTGGTATCCGTGGGTCGTTGCCATCGATATTATCGGACCTGTTTTGATCGCGATCGGTATGATTTTCTCCAAGCCGATTGAGTATATTGGTGTCACATTGTTTGCTTGTAATATTGCGATTTACACTACGTATCTCCTTATGTACTTGAAGCGAAATCCATTATACAAGAAGGCAGCCGTCTTTTTAATTCTTTCTTGCCTGGCTTTCTACACCATTGTCGTCGTCTCCATGTTCTATCCACTCCTAAAAAGAAAGTTTGCCTTAACGATCCTTGATTTCATTCCCGTTTACGGAGCGCTGCATGCATTTGGGTTTGTTTTATGCGGATTGATCGGGTGGATCTACCTGTTAGATTCTCTTAAGCGAAAAAATCGTTACAACATTCTTGATGAGCGGAATGATAATCTGACGATAGGACGGTTCATATGAGAGGATTCATCACTACATTAACAGATCCAAAGCGATTAACCATTATGCTGGTCGGAAATATTTTTTTGGGTATGGGAATTAGTATTTTCAAATTGTCTGGTTTGGGGAACGACCCCTTCAGCGGTATGGTGATGGCACTTGCGGATACGAGCGGGATCGCGTATGCCCGCTTTCTGATCCTGTTGAACCTGTTCTTGTTTTTGGTGCAGCTTATCGCGGGACGCCGATTTATCGGAATCGGGACCATCGTAAATGCCGTATTTTTAGGTTACTTCGTTACATTCTTTTATGATATTTGGTTAGATGTACTGGGCGAGCCCCAACTGCTGTGGCAGCGCATGATTACGGTAGCAATCGGCGTCGTGGTATGCAGCTTCGGCGTATCCCTGTATCAGACTTCCAATGTCGGCATTGCCCCGTACGACTGCCTGTCCCTGCTGATGAGAGACCGTTTCCCGCGAGTCAGCTATTTCTGGCATCGTATGTTCACGGATGCTCTCTGCGCGCTGATCTGCTTGGTGTTCGGAGGCATTATCGGGCTCGGGACGCTGGTATCCATGTTCGGCTTGGGACCGATCATCCATTTCTTCAATGTGCATGTTGCGGAAAAGCTCTTGGGGGAAAGACGGTTGGAGGAAAAGGCGGAGTTGGAGATTTAACGATTCGCCTTTTCGCATACTGCGAAAAAGCAAAAAGGAAATCCCGGGCATCGCGGATCTCAGCACCGGGATTACATTCAGCATCCGCTGCATCAGCGTTTGCTGCAGATTGTTGGGCCATTCATTGAAGGAATTATAGTTGTGGACGATTCGTCTACCGATCTCTGAACCGCTGGATCGCGGCCTCGCTCACCGGTTCGAACAGATTAACCAGATTGCCGTCGGGGTCACGGAACAGCATCGAACGATTCCCCCACGGCATCAGGGTCGGCTCTTGTACCCATTGATCGACCCACAGCTTCAGACGCTCATGCTCCGCTTCGAGGTTCTTCACGCGAAGCTCGATGATCATTGTGCGATTCGATGCGGCTACCACGGAATCGACCCCGAATAGCTGCGCAGTCTGAGAGTGGCCGATGGCAAGCGTGCCCGACCGCATGACGATTTCGGCAAATACAGGCGCGGGCCGCTCCGCCACGATCCCCGTAACCTTTTCGTAAAACTCGACCAGACGATCTACATCGTCCGTGATGATGCGTACTGACGCGAAATTCATAAATAATCATCCTTTCTGCGATTCGAGGATAAGTTCGGCTGTTTAGCCTCACCGTTTTATAACCTGTTTGTATCGATGGGTTATCCGTTCGCATGTCTAATCATAAAGAATCGCTGCTGACAGCGTAATGTCAGTAGCGTGTTGAGGTTTTTATGATTTTTGCGAAAAAGATTCCCTTGTTCCGGCAATCCTTCATTCGGACATCCGGCCTGCCTTGAAGTTCGAGCACGGTGTCTAGTACGTCAACCGCTTAAACCTGAATTCGGCTTTCTTACAGCAAAAAGCCCTATCCGCCGATCCTTGAGGATCGGCAGATAGGGCTTTTAATTAGAGTCTGAACCCGCAGCAAACCGCAGGATTCCGGAACAACCTCTACCCTTTATTCGGGAATATAAGGAAGATCCAGCATCTTCGGTACATTGATCACATGCTGTTCCGTATACGTGCGGATGCCTTCTGTGCCGTATTCACGGCCGATTCCGGATTGCTTGAAGCCGCCGAACGGGAAACGAACGTCCAACCCCTGTACGGCAGCGGTATTGATCATCGTCGTTCCGGCTTCGAGCTGACGCGCCAGGAGAATCGCATCCTCTTCTTTTCCCCACACCGAACTCGTCAATCCGTAGATGCTTTCATTGTGGAGATGGATCACCTGCTCCTCATCGTCGAACGGCAGAACCGGAACCGTAGGGCCGAATTGTTCTTCCACGACGATCGGGTCATGCGCATTGCATCCCAACACAAGCGTAGGCTGCAGGTAGTACCCTTGGTCAAACAGCTTCTGATCCAAAATTGTGCCGAGCGGAATGACCTTCGCGCCGCGCTGCTTCGCGTCTTCGACCAAACTCTGCACGTACTCTTTTTGCTTCAAGTTATTGACCGGACCTACCGTCGTATTGTGATCGAACGGATCGCCGATGCGAATCCAGCGATTGGCGGCCTCGATATATTTTTCCACGAACGCATCGTAGATCGAACGGTGGACATACACGCGCTTGGCGATCATGCAAATTTGACCTGTTGTCAGGAAATTGGAAACGACAATCCGGCGCATCGCACGCTCATCTTCAACGTCAAAGCTGTCCAGGAAGATCGCCGCATCATTACCGCCAAGCTCAAGCGTCATATCTTTGATTGTGTCCGAAGCCGCTTTGATAATATGCTTGGCCGTCTCGGTTCCACCTGTAAAAGCAATTTTCGCTACATGCGGATTCGTAGTCAGTTCAACACCCACATCCGCAGCTCCATGAACGACATTGATGACGCCCGCCGGGAATTCACTTGCGATAATCTCTGCCACTTTTGCTGCCGCGAGCGGCGCATACGGACTTGGCTTCAGCACGATGGTATTGCCTGCCAGCAAGGCAGGAGCGATCTTGATTGTAGACAACGCAATCGGATAGTTCCATGGACTGATCGCAGCTACCACACCGATCGGGTCATACGACAGAATCGTCTTGCCGTGATCATGCTCTTGGATCTGTTCTTGAAGAGCCGCTGCCGCTTCATTGCAAACAAACTCCATCCACATCAACGCAACATAGATTTCGCCGTGCGCATCATACAGCGGCTTGCCGTGCTCTCTAGACAGCAAATGCACGATTTCGTTCTCGGCTGCTCTAATCTTCTCGATTGCTTTACGCATGCTCGCAACGCGCTGCTCGATGTCGGTTTTTTTCCATGTTCTGAAAGCGGCTGCGGCGGCTTCGATCGCTTCGACAGCTTGTTCTTTCGTCGTAACAGGGAAATAGCCCACGATCTCGGTCGGACTCGCCGGATTCTCTTTGGTGGATTGGGCAAGGGACTTTACATGTTGTCCATTGATCAACGCTTCAATGGTAACGATGTTCACGGCTTCTTGGTCTGCTTGAATTGTCATTGTATAACCCCTTTTTTTATCTAAATAAATGGATTACGCCCATACCTCGTCTGCAATTTCCTTCACGTAACGAAGCTTACGCCATTGCTCGTCTTCTGTTAAAATATTGCCTTCTTCTGTAGACGAAAATCCGCATTGCGGGCTTAGACAAAGCTGCTCCAACGGCACATACGTAGCCGCTTCGGCAATCCGGGCTTTGATGTGTTCTTTATCTTCTAATTCGCCAGTTTTGGATGTGAGCAGACCGAGCACGATTTTCAGATCTTTGCGATTCACATGTTTTAAGGAATCAAAGCTGCCGGAGCGCTCATCGTCAAACTCCAAAAATAATCCGTCTACGTCCAAGCCGCCGAAGATTACCTCAGAAGCATAATCATAGCCACCTGTTGAGAAATAATTCGATTTGTAATTGCCACGGCAAATATGCATTGTAACTACTAAATCTGCCGGTTTATGAGCCAATGATTCGTTAATCATGCGCTGCATCGTGTGCAACTCTTCCGCTGGCTCCAACCCTTTGGCGCGCAGCTTATCATGCCCTGCTTCCGAGAAAAGGTCTGCCCAGGCGGTATCGTCCAGTTGCAGATAGCGACATCCCGCGTCATAGAACGCTTGGATCGCTTTTTGATACGCTGCAATCGTATCCTGCAGGAACGCCTCGCGGTCCGTATACACATTGGCACCATTCTCCAGGCGATATAGCAGCATATTCGGACTCGGAATCGTCTGTTTCGCTATCGTCTCACCTGCATGCTGTTGGACGAACTTGAAATCCTCCAGGAAAGGGTGAGCCGAGAAATCCACTTTGCCTACAACACGAATTCCGCCCTTGCGCGTTTGCATATTATGAAATTGCGGTCCTTCGATCTGTTCATACAGCTCTACGCCATCCAAACCGCCCAGGAAATCAAAATGCCACCAGCTTCTACGCAGCTCACCATCTGTAACAGCGAGTACACCGTTTTCCTTCTGCTTTTCAATGATACGAATAATCTCTTGATCTTCTACAGCTCGTAATTGTTCATGGGTGATGCTGCCTGCTTTATATTGTTCGCGCGCCTGACTCAAGTTGCCAGGACGTAAAAAGCTACCTACATGATCGTGTCGAAAGGGAATCATATCACTTGCTCCTTCTGCCTTTTTGTTCTCATGAGTATACCATGAGGGAAGAGGAGTTCTGTCATATGAAAAAAGTATGTCTGGTCATATGTTTGGGCTATAGCTAGAGGGTTAGGTTTGAAGGTAGAAGGCAGTGAAAAGACAGCGGACGAGCTGACTGGAGCTTATATGGACGGCGGTATCAAAATTTTATGGAGAACGATCCGAAGTATCTGGAGTTTGGGAGAGGAGAATCAAGATGTGAGATGTAGAGCGGTAAAAATCGGCACGGAACGCCTGTGGAAACTGTGCTATAATGACGGCGTCGTTTGCGCTGGGCAGAATGATAATCTGACTATAGGACGGTTCATATGAAGGGATTCCTTAATACGTTAACAGATCCAAAGCGATTGATCGTTATGCTGGTCGGCAATGTTTTTTTGGGTATGGGAATTAGCATTTTCAAATTATCCGGCTTGGGGAACGATCCCTTCAGCGGCATGGTAATGGCACTTGCAGATACAAGCGGGATCGCGTATGCCCGTTTTCTGATCCTGCTCAACCTCTCCTTGTTCGTGATCCAGCTTATCGCGGGACGCCGGTTTATCGGAATCGGCACGATCGTAAACGCCGTATTTCTGGGTTATGTCGTTACATTTTTTTATAACATCTGGATCGACGTGCCGGGCGAGCCTCAACTGCTGTGGCAGCGCGTGATCACGGTAGCGATTGGCGTCGTGGTATGCAGCTTTGGCGTATCGCTGTATCAGACCTCCAACGTGGGCATCGCCCCTTATGACTGCCTGTCCCTGCTGATGAGGGATCGCTTCCCGCGAGTCAGCTATTTCTGGCACCGCATGTTTACGGATGCTCTCTGCGCGTTGATTTGCTTTATGTTTGGGGGCATTATCGGACTTGGGACGTTGGTGTCCATGTTCGGTCTCGGACCGATCATTCACTTTTTTAATGTGCATTTTGCGGAAAAGCTTTTGCGTGAAAGACGGCCGAGCGAACAGACGGCAAGCCGTTAAGGAGTTGGAGGTAGTCGGGTTTGGAATATGTTAAAAATCATTACTTGTGATACGGTTCACCGTATCAGTTGTAGAGCGAAAATAAGAGGACACCCAAAAAAGGTGCCCTCTTATTTGTTGCTTCATCAGATCACAAAATCGTAAACTGTGAGAGATCCATAGTCCATGGTAAGCAGGTTGAAATGAGCCAGAGCAATTATGGATAATGGAAATATAGTTGACCAACTACCACTTACTTGGTAGACGAGAAGTAATCTCGCCTATTTTTTATAAATAAGCAGGCTAGAAGTTGAAGATATACTTTTAGCTTCTACATCTTTATAAGAGTCTTCGAACCATTTGCTTGGGATCTTTGTTGTATTGCGAATAGTTATACTACCCACTAAATTTTTGTTTTCCACAAAATTTCTTAGTTCCTTGTAATCCTCAAATCCACAGCTTACTCTGTTAGTAGCTTTTTTATCCTCTTCAATAATACTTTCTAATTCTTTAAGCCCTGCAAAGGAAATAGTTCCTGACAACAGATACTTATCATCTCGAAACCCTACAACAAATTCGTCCCCAACCTTCGGCCATTGATCCTCTGGAACTTTACTAAAAGGGAAATACCCACCTGGCCATATAAACGTAGCATTGTTTGTAGTGGGTAACGCCTTTAAAACATTATCTTTCCAGCTTGATTTACCTTTTCCAAGATACTGCCTGTACAAAGTTGTTTCTTCTTTAGTAACGTTACTTAAAGGCATTATTTCCATTTCGCTAACCGACTTAGCAGAAATTTTATTTAACCAACTAGATATTTTCTGTTCTGCTGATATGCGCTTACCCAAATCGCAGTAAATAATACCATTTAGGTCGGAAGGAATTTTAGGATTTTCCTGACGACAAATTATTGTCTTTTGCATCCCAAGTTTTGCTGCAAACAATCCATACTCAATTAAAACATTATCTCGGGCCTGTGCGGTCATTCCTTTTGTAGTACTGATAACGTCGTCCTCGCTAAAAATTAGAATAGCTGCATCAACGTTTTCCGAAATATCAACTAACTCGTCAAAGATATGATTCCCAAGAAGAAATCGTTCATTATCAGTCCATCTTTCAGGAGTATGTCCAGCATTTTCCACCCATAAAGCTACATCATTTAAGGCCTTTTTTGCTTCTCCAGAACTACCTATAAACACTTTCAATCCCATTCGTCCTCACCTCATATATGTATGTAGCACTATTATAGTATTTATGGATATAAATGCATACCCTAAAAGTTACTTTCATAGAACTATCTTCATATTTGATTTCTTTTTGATTTACATTAATTTGCTTGCATTCTGAGTCGATTAATGAAGAAGCATAAGTGAAGCAACCTAAAAGACAACCAAATATTATACCTGTAGAGATACTTCCTAAAGTGGCTTATTTTATTTTCAGGAGGATTCACAAATGAGAATTTTTCAAACTCAACAGGATATTGTCACGCTCCGCTCCACCGACACCCTCTCCACCTTACTTTCTCACATCCAAGCCCGTTTCGAACACCTTCAATCCATTCACGACACCGAAAGCGATACTGAACAGGCGGAAGATAGCCAAGTGTTTCATGAATCGGGTGCTTGTTAAACCAGTTGGCATACTTATTACAATTTTCCCCTAGTCTTTATAACTTCAATTCCTTCTTTTTATTAATACATTTCTACCTTATACTTAAGAAATTACAACAGAGAAAAGAGATGACGATTTGGATAGAATTACAAAAAATTTGCTTGATGAGTTTATTTCCGAAAATGTTTTGAATCATCTACCACAAGAAACAGCTTTCGAGCATTTTACCGGTGCATTGGTAACAGCGAATCATTATTCCGAATCATTTTCAACATTCGATATTTCAGTTGGAGCAGGAAATGATTGTGGCATTGACTGTCTAGCAATCATTGTAAACGGTTGCTTGGTTTCCGAACCTGAAGAAATCGAAGACCTAGCAGAAACGAATGGGTACTTAGATATTTCTTTTGTTTTTATTCAGTCTGAAAGATCAAGCAACTTTGACACTCAAAAAATTGGGCAATTTGGTTTCGGAGTTCAGGATATTTTTTCTGATAACCCAGCTTTGCCTCAAAATGATCATATCAGAGCAAAATCCAAGATTTTAAATGTTATATTTGAGCAAAGTCGTCTGTTTAAAAAGGGGAATCCTCAATGCTTTCTTTATTATGCTACTACAGGTCAATGGGTTAATGATAGAAATCTTGTAGTTCGAAAAGAATCAGTTGTAGAAGATTTGAGACAGCTCGGACTTTTTAGAAAAGTTGTATTCGAGTGCATCGGGGCTGAACGTCTCCAAACACTATATAGAAATTTAAGAAACTCTATTACGCAAGAAATCACATTTATCAACAGAACCGTTTTTCCGGAGATGCAAGGAGTTGAACAATCATATCTTGGATTTGTTCCAGTCCCAGAATTTTTGAAGTTAATTGAAAATGATACTGGAGATATGAATACTTCAATATTCTATGATAATGTCCGTGATTGGCAGGAATGGAACCCTGTTAATACAGAAATAAAAGAAACGTTAGAGACTGTTGAAAAGAAAGTTCTTTTCCCTTTGCTAAACAATGGAGTAACTATTGTAGCTAAAAGGTTACACCCGACTGGTAATAAATTTGTAGTAGAGGATTATCAGATTGTTAACGGTTGCCAAACAAGCTACGTTTTACATGAGAGTAAAGCATTCATAGATGAAAGTATACTTGTTCCTATAAGATTAATTTCCACAAACGATCCGGAAGTAAAAAATCAGATCATTAAAGCAACGAACCGACAAACTGAAGTAACAGAAGATCAACTTTTTGCTTTGGCGGAATTCCCAAAAAAGTTAGAAGCTTATTTCCCTTCATTCGATGGATATAAGAAATTATATTATGAACGCAGATCCAGACAATACAATGCTGTTCCTAATATTGAAAAGGTTCGTGTTGTGAGCATGACAACACTTGTAAAATCATTTGCATCATTATTTTTGGATTTGCCTCACCGAACTTCGAGGAATTACAAACTTCTTCTAAAAAACATTGGAACTGAAATTCTAAATCCTGAACATAAGCTTGAAATGTATTACGTAGCAGCATATGCACAATACCGTCTAGAGTATCTTTTTAGAAGCCAAGCTATATCTTCTGAATTGAAAACAGCACGGTATCATTTGTTAATGGCTTTTAGAAAACTAGCCATTGAGACTCCAATGCCCAGATTTTTCAACTCAAACGAGATGGCACGCTACTGTAATCAACTGATGAATGTACTTTGGGACGAAACACAATATAAAGATGTATTTCGACAGGCAGCTGACATGGTTACTACTATTACGGAGGGTGAATATAACCGCGATAATATTAGAACGGAAGGATTTACTGAAAGATTGAATCAAGACATTAATGAGAGAAACGCAGAATAATAGTAAAACAAAACCCTTTCCACCACTACGGCGGAAAGGGTTTTGTTTTACATGAATGATGGTTTCTTTCAAACAAAGCATCATTCATAGCTTCGAAAAGTTTGTAGAAACTTGCTGAGACCTGCTTATCATTCAAAATAACCTATCTTCAATTATGTCTTAAAAATATTTCCTTGTTACTAAGCGATTGTCTAAAATTTCGCCCTACTTATGATAAGGCTCTCCCCGGTTAATCTTCACCGCCCGGTAAATCTGCTCCACCAGCACCAATCGCATCAACTGATGCGGCAGCGTCATCCGTCCAAAACACAGCTTCTGCTGCGCACGCTTCAGCACTTCATCCCCAATCCCATGACTGCCGCCAATCACAAACACCACATGACTGCTGCCATACGTCCCCAGCTTATCGATCTCGGCTGCCAGATCCTCGGAACTCCACAGCTTGCCGTCCAGCGTTAGTGTAATCACGTGTGCATCCGGCTTAATCTGCGCCAGAATTCGCTCGCCTTCCTTGTCCTTTACAATCCGTACCTCGGCATCGCTGAGTGTATCCGGTGCTTTCTCGTCACTAACTTCGATCACCTGAAACTTGATATACGGAGTCAGCCGCTTGGCGTACTCAGCGATTCCCTGTACGAGGTATTTTTCCTTAAGCTTGCCTACTCCAATAATCTGTATGAACATCGATATCCTCCTGAATTCTATTACCTCTGTATTGTCGTCCGTCACTGGAACTCACATGTTATTATCATACCAGATATCCGGCTAGTGTCTGCTACTATAGTCTTCCATCATCCCCAAAAATCATATCATACTTTATTTTCCAAATTTCATTTTGAACAGATACTTTCTTTTATGTAGACTATTTATACGACTCACCTACATAAGGAGGCTTAATATGATCATCGGAGCCATCATTTTATTCATCATAGCCATTTCTCCAATCTTATATCGGCAAAATCAGAGAATACGTGTACTGGAAGAACAAGTACGTGCGCTGAATGAACGGAACAAACCGTATTATTAAACTGCAGAATTCATATCCATCTTCTATGAAGTCAGGCTAAAGCAAAAAGAAAGAGACCTTTCCACCAACAGAAGGGTCTCTTTCTTCTTACTTACATACTATCCTGTGCTTCCTGCCCATTCTACCAAACGTTGGATCGCCTGGCAGTCAAGGCTGGATAGACATCGTTTAAATCAGTTCTGCAAATTTCAGAATACGCTCCATCAGGGAAGCTGTCTCTGCACGGGTCACAGCGCCTTTACTGTTCAGCATACCGGCTGCATCGCCCTGCATGATGCCCTGCTCTGTCGCATAGCTTACATCCTGCTTGGCCCATGCGGAGGTCTGGGCGCCGTCTTTGTAGCTGTTCAGTGTAGCTGTACTGCTGGCTGACGGATTGATGTCGGCCAGTCGGGCTGCACGGATCAGGATGGAGATGGCTTCCTGACGGGTGATGGTTTTGTCCGGCTTGAACGAGCCATCGGTATAGCCATTCAGCAGTCCGTAGGCAGATGCTGTGCCTACATATGGCGTATACCATGTACCGCTGGCAACATCAGTAAAGGATTTGCCTACTGCACGATCGTCCTGCAGTCCAAATGCACGCACTGCGATCGCAGAGAATTCGGCACGGGTAATCTTACGATTTGGATCAAAAGTCATCTCATTCATGCCTTCCACGACGAGGCGGGAAGCCATGCTATCGATTGCTGCTTTGCCCCAGTGATTGGTCACATCATCGAATGTCTTCTCGTTCCAGATCAGCGCATAGGTGCCGTTGCTCACCAGACTGTTGATCTGTGCATAATATTGACCATCGATGCGCACAACCTGAGTTGGTACGTGCATGAACGAGGTCTGGTTCTCATCGTAGATGATACCTGTCGTAATACGATTCGGATCATAGCCTGCCGGCAGCGGGATCAGACGCTGTGCATACTGGTCGAAGTTTGGAACTGATGTCTGTTCTCCATTGTACGTGGAGGTCACGCCAAAGTTCATTGCCGGTCCGACCATGCTTAGCTTTTTGAATGCAGCCGCATTTTGGATGCCCTGCTCGGCTGATGCCGAAGCTGCCGATACGGTTACGTTCAGATGCAGCTGGGACAGGCTGGCGGCTGCGTTATTTTTGGCGATGAGTTCATTCACACCGAGCTGCTTGGCCGGCAGAATGTATCTTCCGGACGGTGATTGCAGTTCGATCGCGCCATTTTTGTTATCCAGCCATTTGGCGATAGTGCCATCCAGTCGGGTATGGGTCTCATCCGCATTTTCGTCGGAGCGGATCACCAATGTGCTGCGGTTGGATTTCTCCAGTGCTTCAATCGCTTTGTCGCTGTCGACTGCGATGGTGGCTGTCTTCTTGCCGTCTTTGTCCTGTTTGATCAGGGTAGCGATCGGTTCGCTGGTAGACGGATCGGTGATGACCACTTCCGGATCGGTCCCTGGAGTAACCGTCGGCTCAGGGGTTGGTGCAGCTGGTGTGGAATCGCCGCTGGTAGTATTATTTTTGGAATTATGCTTTTCCGTTACATTGACTCGAATCACAAAAGTTTTGCCTGCGTATTCGATAGTGATGTCTGCACTGCCTTTGGATCTCGCGGTGATGACACCATTGCTATCGACCGTGGCGATGCTCTCGTCGGAAGACGTGTATTGCAGGTTGCCGGTGATTACTTCGCTCGTACCGTCATCGTATACGGCGCGCGTTACGGTTGGTTGGGTAGTGCCTTTGCGAAGCGTATAGGATTCACTGTCTGCGGACAGTCTGACCAGCGTCGGCGGCGTAAAGTACACATTGACCGTCACCTGTGCGCTCAGGCCATTGTATACCGCTGTCACGACAGTATTCCCTTCAGCCACGCCTTTGACCAAACCTTTGTCATCCACGGAGGCAATCTCCGGTGATTGGGAACTGAATGTCACACCATCTGTAATGGTGAACAGGCTGCCATCGCCTTCATAGACGGATTGGGCAACTGTCTGATGGGTCTCACCAATTTTCAGGCTGTAGTTATAGCTGTCGAGCAGTAATGGCGACTTTTTCTTGGTTATGAAACTGGCGTTGTCTCCATAGGCGACATTGCCATATACATCGACTGCATATGCCCGATACGTATAGCTGGTATCCGGCTTGAGGTCGGTAATATTCAGCATGTAGCTGCCCAGTGAATTGTCCGGTGCCGCATGGCGGGTCACTGCATTGCCATCATTGATCTCGATGCCTGCGTACTGCACTGGCGATTTGCCTTCAGACAGGAGCTCACCCGACAGGGAAACCGAAGTTGAAGTAATCTTGTCGGCGAGTCCTGTCTTTACTTTTGGCAGATTTTGCAGAATCCAGGTGTCTCGCGGGAGAGCGGATACACCGCTAGTGAAACCGCCAAATATAACGATTTTGCCGTTTTTGGCATCATAGGTCATGCCCATATGCGCGTGGGGGGTATAGCTGCTCTGCAAAGACTGTTTCTCCCACTGGCTGCCATCCCAGATCCATGTATCATTCAATGAAGTGCCGCTGCCGTCACCGCCCGCCATAATAATATGCGAGTCATCGAAGGCCATACCCGCTCCTGCTCTTGCCTGCGGTATATGGCTCGCTGACATGAGGTGCTGGGTCCATTGGGAACCATCCCATGTCCAGGTATCATTGTAGAAAACACCCTTGCTTACACCGCCAAACAAGACTGTTCTTTTGTGAATCGGATCATAGGCCATCTGACCAAATGATCTTGCGGAAGGTCCCGAGTTGATGGCTACCTGAGCCCAGTCTGTACCGTCCCAGATCCATGTGTCACCATACTCATTGCTATTACTGTCCAATCCGCCAAATAACAGGATATTCTGAGTAGTACCATTTGCGGATGGTGCAACAGACATATAAGGAATACGACGGACACCCGGATTATGAGCTGTCGGAAGCTGCTTCCAGTTGGTGCCTGTCCATGCCCATGTCCCCGTTCCTCCACCATCTCCACCATACATAATGACCTGCTGGCTATTTGGATCATAAGCCATACCGCCGCCGCTGCGAGCTGGCGGCTTGGTAGTTGGATTGAGCAGGGTCCAGTTTTGGCCGTCCCATTTCCATGTTTCTGATGACCATACGCCGGATACCAGGCCTCCGAACAGAATGACGTACTTGTTCACCGGGTCATATGTCATCAGCGGTGCTGTTCTGCCTGTTGGGTAGGTGGTTGGGTTCATCTGTACCCATGTATAATTTGAGGAATAATCCACACTTGATGATTCAGCCGATACGCTTGTCGTCAGGCCTACCGGTGTAGTACATACGACAGCAGCTGTTAAGAACATGATAGCGGATTTCTTTAGTACCCCTAATCCTTTCAATCCAAACCCTCCGTTTACTTACTTAGATAGTTACCAAGTAAATATCGGATAAATTGATGTAATTATTTAATATTTTTTTTAAATATACGCGGATAAAGTTTATGCTGTTTCTCTATAGCGAATAGCTCTCTGTTGCTTTTCGCTTACTTATAAATATATGTATGCAGCTTGGGTATACTGGCATATTTGCCATCATTCTTCGACTACAGAAACGTCTCACATCCTCGCGCTAAATTAAAAACTCCCTCCACGCTGACTGAATGGCAGTCGGCCCAGAGGGAGCACTTGTGAATCTTCCTTTAATACTATCGGAAGTCTGTTAAGGGAGTTGTATAGGACTTCCGTATGAATTGTAAAATATATCCTCTAAATCTAGTTATATACACTCACGACTGCATCATCTGTTACATTCAGCGCTGATTCGCCGCTTATTTACCGGCAATCGCGTTGGCGACCAGGGTGGCAAATACTTTGGCACCGGATGGATTCACGTGCACACCATCCGTCGCGAAGAAGCTGTCCTGCCCCTTGCTCGCCGAATACCAATCCACCACGGTAATGCGCGAATCTTCGGCAGCTACCGCGTTAATTGTATCATTCACCAGCGTCTCCCATGGACGCGGCACACGTGTATTGATCAGGATGATCTTCTTGGCATCGCCCAGTTCATCCAGCAGGTCTTCCAGCTGTTCGCGGGTGAAGGAACCGTTCGTTCCCAGTTCGATAATCACCTTGGAGCCGAGATGGCCGCTTCGGCGCAGCTGCTGGATCTCGGCCGGGGCTTCGGTCATCTGGCGGCCTACCCGTCCGTCGATGGTGATGCCCGGCATTACTTCGCTGAGGTGGCGGGCGACGTCCAGCATGACGGAGTCACCGATCGCGGTTACGCCTTCGCCGGAGACGATTTTATCCAGCACTTTCTTGTTCGTAGCTGCCATAGGATCGGAAGCGTTCTGCTGGGATGCCGAGGACAGCTTGCTCTGCTCACTGGAGGCGGAGCCTTTGCTGCTGCCTGCACTCAGACTGCCGGATTCTGTCGTTCTGCCGGAAGACGGTTTGCTGGTCGGCTCGTCGTCCTTGCTGCCTGCAGCCGCATTGTCAGACGGGCCGTTATCCTGCTGATCTTCGGTAGTCTGCTTGGTCGCGTCTGCTTTTTGCGGTTCCTTGCCCTGGGACTTCACGGAACTCGCTACATCCTTGGACATTTTGTCTGCGGCAGAAGCGGACTTGTCGTCTGTCGAGACCGGCTTGCCGACGATGAATACGGACTGCGGCTGCTGTGGATCGACCTTGGGTGCCGAATTGGAGACGACATGTCCCAGCACCAGCGCAGAGACGACGAACAGCATTGCTGCACTGCCTCCGTAGATCCAGGAACGGGAGTTCCGCCAGCGATTCCGCTGCGCATATGTGCGGCCAAGTGATTGACGGAAGCCGTTTCTGCGGATCGGCTCTTCTACATATCTCCAGCTCAGTTCCGCCAGCGCGAGGCTGACCGCCACCTGAATAATCGCTCTCCATACGGATGGATCTTCAGTGCTCACCTGCGGGGTGCTGAGCGTGATCACGGGGAAATGCCATAGATACAGTCCGTAGGAGCGTTTACCCAGCCAGCGCAGCCGCTTGCAGCCGACGAGAACAGCCAGGCGGCTCGCCGGGTGTGCCAGTACAGCGATCAGGATTGCGGTAAGGATCGCGATGAGCAGCATGCCTCCGCGGTACAGGAACGGCTGGTATTCATTCGTATGCCAGACCAGCCAGATCAGGATTAGCAGGGAGATGGTACCTGTCACATCGAGTACATTCCGTGCAGGCGCAGATACGCTGCTCTTGAGCTTCATGCTCGGCCAGACAATCGCCAGCGCTGCTCCGATCAGTAGAGCGAATATGCGTGTATCTGTTCCATAATATACACGGCTCGGGTCTTCACCCGGTACATAGATCACTGCCATTAGCAGCGCCGAGATAATGGACAGGCTGATAATCCAGCCGGCCAGATTGCCCCGCTTGGGCAGGAACTTCAGCCCGAGCAGCAGCAGGAACGGCCACAATAGATAGAACTGCTCCTCTACCGCCAGCGACCAGAGATGACCGAGCGGTGAAGCCGGACCGAAGCTCTCAAAGTACGATACTTTATGGAAAATAAACCACCAGTTGCTCACATACAGCAGGGCTGCCGGAATATCTCCAGCCAGCGCGGTGAGCCTCGAATGATCTCCGATCAGGCACCAGAGCGCCACGACAGCGATCATGACGAACATGGCCGGCAGCAGCCTGCGGGCACGCCGGAGCCAGAAGTCCTTCATTGCAAAACGGCGATTGCGCTCCCACTGTCCGGCGAGGATATCCGTGATCAGATAACCCGATAATACAAAGAAAATCCCGACACCAAGCAGTCCGCCGGGTGCCCAATCGGTATTCAGATGATAAATAATAACGACCAGTACGGCGAATGCCCGGAGGCCGTCGAGTCCTGGCATATAACGGTGCTGCTGGAGCGGCTTAGGCATATACCCACCGCCCTCTATGTATAGTCAAACCGGCTTTTCCGGTACACCTGTCTTGTCGTCGCTGTGGTTCCTTTTTCTTCGTTGTGAGCATTCCATACCTGATGATGTCTATCATTTTTCTTTTCCTTTCCCTGGGACAATCTGATCCTGCATGCTGAGGCACATAAGCCGACATGTCCCATTATAGCCAAGTATTCGACAGCAATCGTCTCAAAGCAGTTAAAATTGGTTTACAGCAAAGTCGCTAAATGAAAAAAAGCCTACGGCTCTGAAGGCAAAAGGAAACAAGGACCGTGATATCCGGCCCTTTCCCCTTTGTTCCGTCATGATCAGTACGCGCTAATGGAATGTCTGGCTGTTATATAGTAGTGTATCGCATTCTTTGTCTCTCTCTATCAGCTTGATCGGCATGCTGGTATTTCTGTTTTTGGGAAATGTCAGCATGCCGACTGTGTATCATCCGGAACCGGCCGCCAAGTCAGACGACCAGGAATTCGCCATGCTGATCGCAATAAATGCACTTGGCAGGCGGGTCCCAGTCCGAGAATTCGGTTTCCTTCAGATCTACGACATCCGGAGCATCCTCGAACTCATCCACGAACGCTTCCAGCGCCTCTTCCACATGATCTTTGCATACGACATACATCAATAGTTTCAAGCTTCCTTTCCGGTGTATCCTGGTTGATTATTTATGATTATCCGGCTGGGATTCCAACGTGACATTGACGGTCTTCTTGGTTCCGCTGCGGTAATACGTAATTTTGAGAGTGTCTCCGGCTTCTTTGTGATTATACAGATACTTGCGCAGCTCCAGCGTGGAGCTGATCTTCTCCCGGTCCAGCTGGACGATAACATCGTCTGCTGCCAGACCGGCCTGCTTGGCAGGACCGCTCGCTTCCACGACGACCGCTCCTTCTTCCACACCATCGGGAAGCTTTGGCTTGGTCGACTCCGACTCTTCCTCGTCATAGGAGCGGTAGGCATACTCATTATCCAGATCGATGCTGTACACACCGAGATACGGGCGGCTGATTTTGCCGCTTTTCATCAATTGTTCGGCGTTGTCCATCACTTCATTGATCGGAATCGCAAAGCCCAGCCCTTCGACGCCGGTATCGGCAATCTTCATCGTGTTGATACCGATCACCTGACCGCTCAGATTGACGAGCGCACCGCCGCTGTTGCCTTCATTGATCGCCGCATCGGTCTGGATGACGTTCTGCTCCCAGTCGTAATTGCCATCCTGGTTAAGCGATACGGGGATCAGCCGGTTGTCATAACTGACAATCCCTGATGTCATCGTACCATTAAACCCGAGCGGATTGCCAATAGCCAGCACAGTCTCGCCCAGCTGCAGATCATCCGAGTCGCCGATCGGGGCCACGGTATCAATATCTTTGGCACTTACGGACAGCACGGCGATATCGGTAATAAAGTCCGCGCCTACTACAGCAGCCTTGAGCACCGTACCATCGGTCAGCACCGCTTTCACTTCATCGGCATCGGAGATAACATGGTTATTGGTGACAATATAGGCTTTATCGCCTTCTTTGCGAAAAATTACGCCCGAGCCAAGCGCCGACTCATCCAGCGCAGGGGGAGTATCCAGTTCCTTTTCGCCATTCTGGTAATTGACGATACTGACGATGGCCGGACGCACCTGCTCCGCTACCATGGTCAGCTGCTCATACGGATTGCCTCCGGTCTGCTCAAGCGGCAGCAGGCTGCTGGCCGAAGCGGAGGAGGCATAGCTGTTGTGGTACCACATCAATGCTCCCAGAACGGCAAATACCGTTACTGCGCTCGTTAATGCACTGACCAGCACGATCCGCAGCATCGACGACCTGCGCGGCCGCACACCAAAGGAGCGGGGAACCGGATAGGAAGGTGGGAGCTGAGCCTGGCGCCGGGATTTCCGCGACACTTTGGTGGAATAAAAATCGTCATCAAACAATGCCATGCTCATCGCCCCTCTGCGTTCTTCTGCTTTGCCTTATCTATTACCTGCGGTTCCCCTCTGTTCAAACGCCGGATTATAACATTTTCTCCGATATATAGGTTTCACTGAGCATATCCCACGGTGTAGGCCGATCATAGTAGGTGGCGCACAGCTGGAATTCAGTGTCTTTGAAAAAGCAGCCCCTGCTCTCCATCGCGTCTCTTACCGTCATTTTGGCGATTTCCATCATATTATGATCACGGCTGAGATGAGCCAGATATGTGCGTTTCATTTTTTTGCAGAGCAGCTCACTGAGCGCTTCACCGGCCGCATCATTGGACAGGTGACCGACGTCGCTCAGGATGCGCCGCTTGGTGTTCCACGGATAGCGTCCCATGCGCAGCATCTCGATATCATGATTGGCTTCGAGCACGAGCACATCCGAATCGGAGATGCTCTGCATTACCTTGTCACTCACATAGCCGAGATCGGTCGCTACACTGAGCTTCTGGTCGCCATCCCGGAAAAAGTAACCGACCGGTTCGGCCGCATCATGCGAGATGCCGAACGACTCGATCCGCAGCGAGCCAAATGTCAGAAAGTCACCGGTCTGCATAATCTGCTTTTGCTCCGGGTTAATCTTGCCAACCGCCCGCTCGATCGCCATCCATGTCTTCTCGTTGGCATAGATCGGCAGCTGATACTTGCGTGCGACTGCGCCCAGTCCTTTGACATGATCAGAGTGCTCGTGGGTGACCAGAATGCCATCCAGCTCTTCCCCGGTCATCTCCCGCTCCCGCATCAGCTCATCGATCCGTCTCGCACTGAGCCCGGCATCGATCAGTATCGCTGCGTCCTTATTGCGGACGATGGTTGCATTGCCTGTCGAACCACTCGATAATACTGTAAATTGTATCCCATGTATGCCTATCATTATGTCTACTCCTCATTTTCTGACGCCGGGGATCTCATTACTTCCCCGCTTATTCCCTGTATATAATAAAATTCGCCGCTCTCCAGTACAATTCTCCAGACCGGCTCGGCTTTGAACCGGTTGCTGTCCAGCGGCTGACCATAGAAACCAAGCGCTATATCTTTAACTACCGCATTGTCCGGCAGTTCTTTTTCAATCAAAGTGCCCAGCGCGACGGAAGCCGACAGAATCTCCTGTCTTGGCTGTCCCTCATTCTCGCCATCGACGATCAGTTGTGGGGCCGTGTAGGAAATAATCTTCTGATTACTATAATACAGCTCCAGATTCGCATTAAACAGAGGTAAATCGTTATTTATGAGCGGATGCATCACAAAAATGCCTTCTTCCGCAATAAATGGATCATATTCATATTTGTTGATGTTCTGAATCTCATTATTCAGCTGGCTTTTCAGCTCATCTTCGTTAAAAATAAGCTGGCTGTCTACCGGACGCGACAGCTTCACCGACTGCTGTACAGCCGGCGCACTGCTGCGATATATCATCTCCGGCAAAATCGGAGTTTCCCTTGGAATCTGGGCGGTCACCTGTACATGCTTGTTTTCCAGTGCCCGCTGTGCATTTTCACTAAGGGAGGCAATATCCAGATTGGACTGGGCCTGATCGCGTACATCCATCCAGAGCTGGTAACCCAATATGATATTCAGCAGTAAAAAGGCGCTAATCAGCACGCTCTTGGCTCTTCCCCAATCCATTTTGGACCTCCCTTGTATTATAAGTTACGGTTCGACTGAATCAGCAGATGGCTGCCATCCTGCAGTTCGGCCATCCATACCGGCGTTAGAATGACTACGCCGTTGCCCAGTGTCGGACGATAGGCCGGCGACAGATGACTGACAGTCTGACCGGCAGGCACCTGATTATGCAGCAGATTAATCAACTGCTGGCCTCCCGGCAGTACCTGAATCTGCGAATTGGACGACAGCGGCTGATCTGCCAGCTGCTGGTCAGCCGTCAGATACAGCAGCGAACGTTCATAGGAAGAAATCGTGTTGTACTCCACCGTCAACCGCATATAGCCGAATCTTAGCTTGTCCGTATCCATAATCGGGTACGAACGATAATACTGGCGGAAAGTGAAGCCTTTCTGGTTCACTGCACTGTTCATGTTGAGCATATACGTTCCCGGCCAGCCGCCATGCTGGTTGACAAATTCTACCGCAGACAGCACATTATCGATCACATTGTTCGTACCGGTCGTTGACGCGGTCGGATCGGTATAAGTCATCCATCTCTGCCGGGTATCCACCTGCAGACTACGCTTGCTGTCCGTATAGATTTCTATTCCATTCTCTTCA
This sequence comes from Paenibacillus wulumuqiensis, assembly GCF_000971965.1. Lineage (GTDB taxonomy): Bacteria > Bacillota > Bacilli > Paenibacillales > Paenibacillaceae > Saccharibacillus > Saccharibacillus wulumuqiensis. The sequence goes on along the minus strand of NZ_KQ040792.1, from coordinate 44,789 downwards.
TTGATATTACGCGTCGCACCCGGATCGAAAAACAGATTGCGCTGCATCTGCTCGGTCGTCAGACTATCCAGCTTGAGCGTAACGCTTGGAATACTGAGACCGGTCTGCGGGATATAATACCCACCTGTGGCATATTGATAATTAATACCATTTTCACCAAGCAGCACATGCCGCAGAATATCCTGGCTCGTCCACTTCAGATCGGTCGCTTCATAGACCACATCTCCGCTCGCACTGAAAAAGAAAGCTCGCGGCGTGTTGTTTTCGGCAGCGTTATAGATCAGAATCCGGTTGACCGCATCCCCTTCAAACAAGGAATCCGGGTTCAGACTCATACTGCGTTCGAGCAGACTGACCGGGATGCCACTGTTAAAGGTCAGTTCGATGCCTGCCTCACTGCGGATAGCATTCCAGTTCATGCTCTGCAGCGGCAGACGGCGGAATTGACCGAAGCTGCTATTTTTGAGGTCGGTGTAGATCGAATTGTAATTGGGGGAAGACGGATAGAATATTGTATGCCGATTCCCCGATTTATGAATAATCATCTGGTCTGGAAACACCAGATTCTCAATGTTGGAGCGCGGCCCAATATCTTCTGCCTGCACATAGCCCGACTCCGAATTGGCGACCGAGTCGGCGCCAGGCATCCGGTAGATCAGGAAATAACTCTGCACCAGGCTGATCACAATTAGAAGTGTGAGCACACAAGATTTGATATTTTCTCTCAACTCACAACCTCTCCTTCCTCATGCAGCGGCAGCATGACCGTCACTGTCGTACCTGTACCCAGTTCGGAATCCAGTTCAATTGTACCGTCATGTGCACGTACCATTTCCCGGGCAATAGACAAACCGAGGCCAGTGCCGCCCATATTGCGGGAGCGGGCCTTGTCGACCCGGTAGAATCTTTCGAAGATCCGCCCCAGATCCTGTTTTGGAATACCAATCCCGGTATCCTCGACAGACAGGGCCAGCATCCCATCATCCGTACAGCGGGCAGCCAGCTTGATACTGCCGCCATCCGGCGTGTATTTGAGCGCATTGGAGACCAGATTATCGAGCACCTGATCCATCTGATCGCGATCGATCCATACGCTGCCCACTTCCGGCTGCATATCAATCGAAGAACGGATATCTTTTTGCTTCATCTGGACATAGAAACGATCAATCGTATCTTCCAATAGCTCCAGCACATCCGTACGCTGCTTGCGCATCATCGCTTCGCTCGAATCCAGACGGGACAGATGCAGCAGATCGCTGACGAGACGGATCATGCGCTGGGTCTCGTTACGGATAACACCGATAAAACGTTCTGCCAAAGCCCGCTCATCCAATGCGCCATCCTCCAGCGCTTCGGTATAACTCTTGATCGTCGTCAGCGGTGTGCGCAGCTCATGCGATACATTGGCGACGAACTCGCGCCGTGCGCCTTCCAGCTTTTCCTGATCGGTGACATCCTGCAGTACGGCGATCACACCGGCAATATTTTCTTTGCGCCGGTGAATCGGGCTGAAGGTGACACGGATGATCGAGGTATTCCCCTCATCTTCCTGTCCCAGCTTGAGGATCACATGACGAAGCGTACCGGCATGCAGCTTGCTGCGATCCTGCTCGGACAGCGGCAGCAGCTCAACCAGCGTTTTGCCGGTCATGTTCTGCTCGCTCGCATCCAGCATCGCCCCGGCTACCCGGTTCACCAGGATCACGCAGCCATGCTCATCTGTGGCGACGACACCATCGCTCATATTTTTGAGGATAGAGGCCAGCTTGTCCTTTTCCTCTTCATTCTGAGCCAGCGCATCCCGCAAGCGGCTGGTCATGTAGTTAAAAGCTTCACTCAGCTGTCCGATCTCATCGTTGCTGTATACGGTCATATGATGGTCAAAGTCTCCCTCGGCCACCTGTTTGGCCCGCCGGGTCATCTCCTTGATCGGCTGGGTAATCGTATGGGCCAGAATCACACCCAGCACTGCTGTAAGCGCCAGCGCAATCAGCAGCCCGGACAGAAAGATCCCGTTGATCCGCTTCATCGTGTCATACAGCTCGGCCATCGACGCGACAATATAGACGGCACCGACCGTACGGTTGCCGCTTATGATCGGTTCAGCCACGACCCGTTTGCGTTCACCGGTCTCATCAATAATATATTCCTCGTTGTCCCTGATGCCCTGCAGGGCCCGGCTGACCACCGTCTGCGTATTACGACGGGCTTCCGCATTGGAGTCGGAGTCTACCGACGAGATAACGATGCGTCCGCTCACATCCAGCACCTGAATCTCCTGAATCTCACTGCCGCTCATATTGTACAAATTGTTCACCATCAGTTTTAGATCGCTGACCGAACTGGAAGCGGTCTCTCCACTGGCGGACCATTTATCCGCAGCCAACACGGACAGCAGCTCTGCCCGTTCCTGCAGATCCTGGGTAAAGTTGCTCGTCAGGGAATTTTTCATGGAGCTTACAAAATACACGCCAATCAGCTGCATCGCAATCAAAATCAGCAGCACATAAATAATAATCAGCCGCGCCTGAATGGTACGGCTGAATTCTGGCAGCAGCCGAAGCCTGCGCTTCACCTTACCATCCTCCTGCTTTTGGACTGCGCATCATGTAACCGAGTCCCCGGCGGGTCAGGATATATTCCGGCTTGCTTGGATCATCCTCGATCTTCTCCCGCAGACGACGAATCGTTACATCCACCGTACGCACATCTCCAAAGTATTCAAATCCCCATACTGCCTGCAGCAGATGCTCTCGTGTCATCACCCTGCCGGCATTTTTGGCCATATAATAGACCAGTTCATATTCACGGTGAGTCAAATCGAGCGGCTCCCCGCTTTTATACACCAGATACATATCCGTATCGATAAATAATTCAAATAAAGCCAGTCCGTTCTTCTCCTCCGGCACTTCCGGGGCCGCAGCGACGGCAGCAGGCACTTTCTTCTGCTGGCGGCGTATATGGGCTTTGACCCGGGCGAGCAGTTCGCGGGTACTGAACGGCTTGGTCACATAATCGTCGGCTCCCAGCTCCAGTCCGAGCACCTTGTCGATTTCGGCGTCCTTGGCGGTAAGCATAATAATCGGCATATCCAGCCGGGTACGCACCTCGCGGCACACATCCATGCCATCTTTGCCGGGCAGCATCAGGTCAAGCAGAATGAGATCCGGTTCCTCGGCAAAAGCCTGTTCCACCGCACTGATCCCATCAAAAGCACATATGACTTCATAGCCTTCTTTTTCCAGGTTGAATTTCAAGATATCTGCAATTGGTTGTTCATCGTCTACGACCAGAATTTTTCCCTGCATTGGGTAGTCACCTCATACCTGCTTTGATTCTTTTATTTTACCATATTCAGGGCTATAAAAAATGCAGCTTCTGGATTGCTCCTCCGAAGCTGCATAATGTACAGATTAGATCTCATCGCTGAGATGGTTTTGTTCAGGCTTTATTTAGCGCAAATAGGAAAGAGGATTCTGCAGCGCACCGCCGCTATGAATCTCAAAATGCAGATGCGTACCGGTTGAATGACCGGTATTGCCCATGACGCCGATATGCTGCCCCTGCTCAATGACAGCGCCATTGCTGACATCAATCTGGCTCAAATGGCCGTACAGCGTCTCATAACCGTTGCGGTGATTAATGATAATCACATTGCCGTATCCGGTCATCGTACCGGCATAAGTGACTACGCCATCATCAGCCGCCATGACTGACGATCCGCCGACGATATCGATACCTTTGTGCATCCGTCCCCAGCGTTGTCCAAACGGACTGGTCACTGTGGCACCGCTGGTTGGCCAGATAAAGTTACCGCTGCCTTCACCGACGACCACTTTGGTTCCTTTGATAATAATCTTCGGTGAAGCTTCCTTGACGACTTCCTGACCGACCCATTCTTCACGTACCATCTGGCCGTTCTCTTTGGTGACGCGGTAGTCGATCCGCTTCAGACCTTTGCTGCCGGCAGAGATCACTTTGGATTCACCGGCACGCATGCTGTCGCTTTTACGAATCTCTACAGAAGGTTCGGTAACGACCTGTTCCGAATAGTCTTCGACTGTTGTTACCGTGATCGGCGGCTGAGGCACGGTCAGTGTCAGTTCATCGCCGATCTGCAGGGAAGTTTCCTTGATCCCCGGATTGTTGTCGAAAATCTCCTGCTGGGATACATCATATGCGGCTGCAATCGAGCTGATTGTATCGCCTTCCCGCACGGTATACGTAAGCGGCGACTCCACGCCGGTCAGCATGACTTTGGCCAGTTCCTTGCTGCTCAGCAGCTTTTGCGGATTGGCCTTGATCTCTTTGGAGGTGACCTGCTCATTGAGCTTGACCGATTCCAATTTATTTACTTTTTTGCTGTAGGCATAACTTTTGGTCAGCTTTTTGACGGAAGCTTTACTGAGGTTTTTGGCAGCTGCTTCCGCTTTACGGGTATAGTTGGTTTGTACCAGCTTGAGTGCCTGATCGATCGTCTTATGATCATCAACAACGCCGATCGTTTTGCCTTTGACAATGACCTGTGTACCTTTGGCATAAGCGGTTAGCATGCCGTCTAGCTGCTTGAGTGTAGTGGTAGAGTCCACCTTGGCTTTAAAAGCTTTTTCCTCGGTTGTCGTAATGCCGTTCGTATTCAGTACCATGGTGGCATCCGGATATTTTTTCTGATACTCGGCGCGCTTCTCGTTAAAAAGTTTGTCCAGTTCGGACTTTTGCAGAACGCTGCCGATCGCTTTATCTTTGACATAGACAACATAATACGATGTCGTATTGGCTGTGACATAATGAGTACCCGCCAAAACAAGCCCGCCTGCTACAGCCACACTGGCTGCTGCAATCATCAAACGACGGCGCACTTTGTTTTTCCCCTGGCGGATCGAATCGACTGTAAGAGTGTACCACTTTGGCGATTGTGACTCCTGCTGCTCGGCAGGCTGATCCGTATTCTGGTGTTCACTCCGGGAAGCCTGCTGCGCAGGTTCATTTCCCGTTCCCCGTTTACCTTTCAAACCTTTCATGACCGTCTCCTTTTGTGCTGCTGCATAGTTCATTTTCATTATTTAATGGTCTTGTTCCGATAAGGACACCTGCATAATTGCCTGCTGATCGGCGTCCTCGCGGGAAAAGCACCTCTAAGGTCAATATCACGTAAATTATGAAGAATTGTAATCAAAAAGTGTCAAAAAATTAACCTTTATAACTCCCTGTTTACTTTACCATAATCCCGCCAAAACTTTCAACTTTCGCACAATTGTATCACGCTCATCTGTAACCCTTCTTCCATGCAAAAAGGCACCCCATAGGGTGCCCTCTTGTAATCCGCGCTGTCTTGCTCTCTATCTATGGACAGGTAGCAGTTTATAGTGATCTGTTCTGATGAAATTAAGAATAAATGGGTGCGACCAGATTCGTCTGCTCACGGTTACGTCCAACCGAGAAGATCGCGATCGGAATACCGGTCAGCTCGGATACGCGGTTCACATAGTTGCGTGTGCTTTCCGGCAGTTCTTCCAGCGTCTTCACACCGGTGATATCCTCGCTCCAGCCTGGCATTTCTTCGTATACCGCTTCACATTCGGCCAGCATTTTCAGGCTTGCCGGGTAATGGGTGATGAACTCACCGCGATATTTGTAGCCGGTACAAATTTTCACAGTATCGAGGCCAGTCAGTACATCCAGAGAGTTCAGGGACAGACCGGTGATACCACTGACACGGCGCGCATGGCGTACGACAACCGTATCGAACCAGCCCACACGGCGCGGACGCCCGGTAACCGTACCATACTCATGACCGGTCTCACGGATCTGATCGCCTACCGCATCATGCAGCTCGGTAGGGAAAGGGCCGTCTCCGACACGGGTGGTGTATGCTTTGGCCACGCCGATTACCTGCTGAATCTTGGCTGGACCTACACCGGAACCGATGCAGACGCCGCCGGCAGACGGGTTGGACGAAGTGACAAACGGATACGTACCCTGATCGATATCGAGCATGACGCCCTGGGCGCCTTCGAACAGCACTTTTTTGCCTTCATCAATCGCATCGTTCAGTACCACGGAAGAATCGCGTACGTACGGACGCAGTGTCTCGGCATAACCGAGGTAATCCTGCAGGATCGATTCGACGTCGACAGGCTCGCCGCCGTATACCTGAGTGATCATCTGGTTTTTCTCCTGGACCAGATGACGCAGCTTCAGTTCGAACTCTTCCGGGTCCATCAGGTCAGCGATACGGATACCCGCACGAGCGGCTTTGTCCATATAACAAGGGCCGATCCCTTTGCCGGTTGTACCGATTTTGTTCGGGCCTTTGCGTTCTTCTTCGAGCTTGTCCAGTACCATATGGTAAGGCAGAATCACATGCGCACGATCGCTGATTGTCAGGTTCTTGGTGGAGAATCCGTTCTCGTGCACATAATTGATCTCTTCGATCAGTGCTGCCGGATTGATAACCATACCGTTACCAATGACGCAAGCCTTCTCTTCATAGAAAATACCGGATGGTACCATAGTCAATTTATATTTTTTCTCATTAATCAGAATCGTATGTCCTGCATTGTTACCACCCTGGTAACGTGCAACCACATCAGCTTTTTCTGACAGATAGTCGGTAATTTTACCTTTGCCTTCGTCTCCCCATTGCGTTCCCACAACGACTACAGTTGACATCGAATCATTCCTCCGTAGGTGTATGTACACCGTATATTTGGGCTGCCCGTTCCAACACATATAATAAATGGACAGCATGAAAACCTCCATGCGAGGAACGGTCAGGCGGACGCATTCTTGATTAACCGTTTCGCGGGCGGAAGTTCATCCCTTATTGGTGAGCTGAGTATTGCATATGACAGCATACTGACATAAAAAGGGCTGTCACGCTTTACCGCAGCATTAACAGTGTAACAGGAGCGTTTTACAAAGTCAAACAAAAAGCGAACAATACTATGCGCCAAAAATAACATTGTTCGGAATTAATTCATTCCTTTCGCCATACACCGCCATTCCCTGTTGTAAAGCCGCATTTTTGATAAAAGGACGTATGCTCGCTGGCAAAGGTCACCGTCACAATCTCCGGCCCATTTCGACTGGCCTGCTCCAGCAGAGTCTGCACCAGCCGTTGTCCAATCCCCTGTCCCTGTGCTTCCGGATGTACGATAATATCCTCCAGATAGCCATGCTGCAACCCCATCCCGCACATATAACCAAAAGCTATCAGCTCACCGGAATCGCTTCGGCAGCCTGCATGGAACAGACAGCGCTCCAGCAGTGCCGGATAATCCTGTTCACGCCGATCCCAGCCAATTGCCTGACGCAGATCGGGCACTTCATGCGTCTGCAGCGGCAGATTGATTATTATTTTCGCCGTCTTCAAAAGATAACCCTCCCTTGACTATAGATGACTTTTCTCCACGGATACGATCCGTTGTTTTCCGAATTCATTCCTGCCTGGATTGCCTGTCCAGCTAACTGCTCATCCTGCTCCGGGATGGAAAATGGACAGCGATTTGTATGAGAAATCAGGAATTATATGTTTAATTCTGCAATACAGGTTTATTTATAATTAACCACAATTCAAGAACACACAAGGAGGCATACCACATGGATAAAATTCTGACCAAACTTGTCGTCAATGGCGTAGTTGTCATTGCTTCTCTGATGCTGCTGAGTAATGCAGGATTCTGGGGCTCGCTGGTAACCGTCGTCGTTCTGGGAGCACTTGCCTATGTCATTGGGGATATGCTTGTTCTGCCTGCTACCAATAATACAATCGCTACAGTATGTGATGCTGTACTGGCTTATCTGGTACTTTGGGCCGCTTCGGCCATGGCAGGATGGACCATGTCGTTTGTAGACCTGCTGGTTCCAGTCGTTATTGTCGGTGTATTCGAATATGTATTCCATATGTGGCTGCTGCGTGACGGTATCCCGGGACGCACCAGAAACATCAGTTCGAATTCCAGCCTGTAATCATAGGTTATCATTCGTTTCCGATAATAAAATTATAGTTTATGAAATCATGAAAAGACCCTGAAATCTGCCACTGGCTGTGCTGCCTTGGCGGAATTCAGGGTCTTTGCTGTATCTTCTATCCTGCGAACATATCCGACTGGACACGTTCGTAATTGACGAATTTATTGAAGTTCTTGAGAAAGACCAGTTCGACAGTACCGACCGGACCATTACGCTGTTTGGCAATAATGATCTCGATGATATTCTTCTTCTCGGTCTCCTGGTTGTAGTAATCGTCACGATACAGGAACGAGACGATATCGGCATCCTGCTCAATCGAACCGGATTCCCGAAGGTCGGACATCATCGGACGTTTGTCCTGACGCTGCTCGACACCACGGCTGAGCTGAGACAGGGCGATTACCGGTACATGCAGCTCACGGGCGATCTGCTTCAGTGTACGGGAGATCTCGGAGACTTCCTGCTGACGGTTCTCGCCCGCTTTGCCGCGGCCGGAGATCAGCTGCAGGTAATCGATTACGATCATGCCCAGGCCTTTTTCCTTTTTGAGGCGACGGCACTTGGCACGAATCTCGGAGACCGTAATCCCCGGTGTATCATCGATGTAGATCTCCGCTTCGGACAATGAGGCAATACCCATCGTGAGTTTCATCCAGTCTTCTTCCTTGAAATCACCGGTACGCATCGCATTCGCGTCCAGATTGGCTTCCGCACAGATCATACGCTGTACGAGCTGTGCTGCTGACATCTCCAGACTGAAGATGGCGACGGTCTCTTTGGCACGAACCGCAACATTTTGTGCAATATTCAGTGCAAATGCCGTCTTACCTACCGATGGACGGGCTGCCACGATGATCAGGTCACTCCGCTGAAAGCCAGCCGTCATTTTATCCAGATCAATAAAGCCGGTCGGAATACCAGTCGTGTTACCGCTGTTCTCGCTGAGTGTCTCCATCTTCTCGAAGACTTCCATCAGTACGTCTCGAATAGCGATAAAGCCGCTGCCGGTTCGGCGGTTGGAGATCTCCAGAATCTTGCGTTCCGCATCGCCGAGCATATTGCCTACATCTTCGCCACCGGTATAGCCTTCGCTGACGATCTGGGTAGCGGTACGGATCAGACGGCGAAGCATGGATTTCTCTTCAATAATCTGTGCGTAATAGTCTACGTTGGCTGCGGTCGGCACAGCATTGGCCAGTTTGGCCAGATAGCTGACGCCGCCGATATCTTCCAGCTGCGAACGATCCTGCAGCAGGGAGGTCAGTGTGATCAGGTCAATCGGCTGATTCTCTTCCCCCAGATGAACCATTGCTTCATAGATCAGCTGGTGGGTTTTGTCGTAAAAGTCTTCGGTGTCTACTCGCTCCATGACGCTGATCAGTGCTTCGGACTGCAGTAAAATAGCGCCCAGAACCGCCTGCTCAGCCTCCAGATTCTGTGGGGGAACCCGGTCGTAAAATATCTCGCCGCCCATGCTTATTCCTCAGTCACTTGAACTTTAAGCGTTGCTTTTACTTCAGGATGCAGCTTCACGGTGACCTGGGTTACACCCAGTGTACGGATCGGCTCCTCCAGTTCAATTTTGCGCTTATCGATCTTGTGTCCCTGTTTGCCCAGTGCTTCGGCAATCTGCTTGCTGGTGATCGCGCCGAACAGACGGCCGCCTTCACCGGATTTGGCTTTCAGCTGAACCGTTACTTCTTCCAGCGTTTTGCCGAGTGCTTGAGCCGCTTCTTTTTCTTCCTGTTTCTGTCTTTCGACAGCAGCAGTCTGGTTCTCCAGAATCTTCACATTACCGCCTGTGGCCGGTTTGGCATGGCCGTTTTTGATCAGGAAATTCTGTGCGTAACCATCGGATACTTCCTTGATATCCCCTTTTTTACCTGTTCCCTTAACATCTTTTAGCAAAATAACTTTCATTCGAATAACCCCTCTTCCTCATTCATTTGATTCAATACTTCGAGCAGCCGGGCTTCCGCATCGGCGATCCCGCCTTCCAGCTGAACCGCCGCATTGGTCAGATGGCCGCCACCGCCCAGCCGCTCCATAACGACCTGTACATTCATCTTGCCAAATGAACGTGCGCTGATCCCGATCAGCCCGTCCATTCGCTCGCTGATGACAAAGGACGCATAAATATCATTCATGTTCAGCAGCGAATCCGCCACCTGCGCAATCAGCAGCTGCGGCACCTGTTTGCCCTGACCGGTTACAGCCAGTGCTACATGATCATGGATCACCCGTGCCCGCTTGATAATCTCTGCTTTGGCAATATATTCAGCCAGATCTTCCTTCATCATCTGCTGCACCATAACGGTATCCGCACCATTACGGCGCAGGAAGCCTGCAGCCTCAAAGGTCCGTGAACCGGTATGAAGCGCAAAGTGCTTGGTATCCACCGTTATCCCTGCCAGCAGGGATGTCGCTTCCAGCGTCGTAAACTGTACTTTATCATGAATATACTGCAGCAGCTCGGTGACCAGTTCGCAGGCAGACGAGGCATATGGCTCCAGATAGACCAGCACCGCATCATTGATAAATTCCTCGCCCCGGCGATGATGATCCACCACCACGACCCGGCGCGAACGATCCACCAGCTTGGGTTCAATGGTCATTGAAGCTTTATGCGTATCCACGACGACCGTAAGCGTACGCTCGGTCATTATGTTCAGCGCATCCTCCGGTGTAATAAACCGGTCTGACAATCGCTCATCCCGGGAAATGCGGTCCATCATTTTCTCAATCGATGGATTCACATTATCGAGCACAATATAGGCTTCCACCTCATACATATCGGCAGCCTTGAGCATACCGATCGCTGCCCCGATTACGTCCATATCCGGAATCTTGTGCCCCATGATCAGCACCTGATCACTGTCCAGCATCAGATCACGCAGTGCATGAGCGATAACCCGCGCCCGGACGCGTGTACGCTTCTCGATCGCATTGGACTTACCTCCATAAAAGGAAAGTCGCTGATCTGCCTTCACGGCTGCCTGATCACCACCGCGGCCAAGTGCCATATCCAGACTGGACTGGGCCAGCTCCCCGAGCTCACTGATCGTCTTCGTACCAAAACCAATACCGATACTGAGGGTCAGCGGTACTTTGAGGTCAGCCGTCATTTCACGAATCTCATCCAGAATCACGAACCGGCTCTGTTCCAGCTCACGCAGCGATTTCTGGTTCAGCAGCAGCAGATAACGCTCAGAAGACAGGCGGCGCACATAGATCCGGTAACCTTTGGCCCAATCCGTGATCCGGGTCGCTACACGGGCGATCAGGCTGGCACGCTGCTGATCGTCCATCCCCTGGGAAGCCTCGTCAAAGTTGTCCAGGAACACGATACCGACTGCCAGACGCTCTTCATCATAACGCGAGCGCATATCCGCATATTCGGTAATATCCTGAACATAAATGAGCCGCTCATCCGGCAGCACGATGCATTCGAGTGTCTTGGCTTCATGCTCCAGTTCAAAGCGTACTTCCTTGGTACCGTCCTTGCGCGCTTCCCTGGCAGCCTTGTAGTGATCCTGAAATTGTACGAAGCACTCTTCCAGCGGCGTGCCTACCAGCGTCTTGCGGCCGAATAAGCCGGCAATATAGCGGTTATGCCATTCGATGGAATACTTGTTGTCGTATAAAATAAGACCAAAAGGAAGCGTACTGACCGCTTCCTCCTCAACCCGCCTGATCCGAAAAGATAATCCGGCAATATACTCCTCCAGCTCCCGGCGAAAGGCAAGCTCTGAACGAAGCAGGACCGTAGCGAAAAGAATTACGCAGCAGAGCGCAACCAGTCCGATGATCCAGTTGAACCAGGACAGCACTATTACCAGCCCCAGCATAAGCAGAGATGCCCATACTGAACGGTAACCATGCCAGCGGTTTAACAAAAAATTAGGCATCATTCATCACCTTACCGTTTCGGTCTTGTAATATACTCGCGGAGCGGAAATGCCAGATCCAGAATACCAATGATACGCAGTGGTGGAATCAGCACAACGACAATGGACAACAGGAATGGCAGGAACGAATTCCATTTCCGGTGATTGGCCCAGAAGAACACAAAGCCAATCGTCTGGATCGTAAAGGCGATGTGAATCAGCGGCATAAAGTTCAGCACAACGGCAGCCAGTACACCGGTCATATTCGCACTTGCGATAAATTCCAGGAATACCGCAATCAGATAATACCAGATCATCGAGCTTGGCAGACGCCAGTCGCGTGCAGGCTTGAGACGCGGTACGGAATACCCCATGCTCTCCAGTAGCGGACGGGATACCGCATGTGTAATCACTGCCATGGTAAAAGAAGCAATGATCAGGGCACACGGAATCAGCATCAGCGTATAATTGCTCAGCCCGATAATATACTCCGGTGTCAGAATATCATTCAGTTCCGGATTCACATCAGCCATGGCTTTCATGGGCGCTACCGAAATCTCGATCACATCCCGAATATAAGCACCCAGACTAAAATCAAAAATAGCACGGGCCACCACCAGCAGTACGAGTAACTCGATCAGCGTCGTAATGCCGCCGGCAATAATAATACGCAGGGCAGGCGTGAACTTTTTGTACATTCTTCCCATGACAATACCGGGAATCATAAAGAACACGCCCAGTATGGGCAGAAATAATCCGGCCTGTCCGGCAATAATGAGCGCAACCAGCCAGACGGGAACCATGTGCATAATAAATTGGCGCAGGGTTAATGTCGAATACAGCACAACGACAGGCACGATCAGAAATAGCATACCGATGATTCTTACAGAAGTTATTAGAGATAGCAGCAGAAGCAGGTAAGCCATGCTCCATGCTATGGATGTCCAGCGCAGTTTCAAACGATTCACCTCTTACGCACAAGTTGTTCGGCGCCTCTAAAAAAGATTTACTCATAATTATAGCATAGACGCCGATAATCACGCACGGGTTTATACAGAAGAACTACGACATGTTCATGTCTTTGGACATTCTGTTTCGCTCAGGCGTGTACTCTCCACCGCGAACAAATTGCTCGCAGTACTCGATAATCTGACTGCGTCGAACGATACCGATAAATCGGTTCATATCGTCCACTACCGGTACAAAGTTCTGTACCTTGGCCAGATTGATCAGGTCTTCCATATTCGCATCAATGGATACCGGCTTGTCATCCCGCTGCAGCGGCACTTCGGACAGCTGGAATTTCGAAGCGTTCTCAAAAGTCGCTTTGCCATCCGAATTTTTCATAAACCACAGCAGGTCGCCTTCCGTAATTGTTCCTACATACTTGCCGTCCTTGTCCAGCATCGGGACCGATGTGTAACGGTGATATTCCATTCTTTCCAGCGTCTGACGCAGCGTCGAATTAAGGGTGACACAAACGACCTCCTGCTTGGGCAGCAGAAAAAACGCGATATTCATGCAAAAACCTTCCTCCTCGCAATCTGAAACATTGCAATTGTATATTCCACTCATGATGCCGTGAATCTATAGTTCTACGAAGTCCCCTGTGCAGGGGTACTCTTCTATTTTAAGCGATAAGTATGACACAATAAAGCGATTATGATATTACTGCACCTGAGATTGTGCTTCTGTATTTACCGGCGTGGCGTTTTCCCGCTGATCGGCTGCCGGCTCCGGTCCCTGCGGACTCATCCACTGATCAATCAGATGCTTGGCTTTTTCCAGTTCTTCCTCATTCGGCACATCATAATACACGCCGTCGATATACTCGCCCTCTCCCGAGATTGTAAAGGAAGTAATCTTGGGATCGCCGCCGCGCATAATTTGACTGGCCAGTCCGGTCAACATTTGTGGACGCATATCGGTCTTGAAATTATTGCCCATAATGTTCAGCAGCTCCGGAATCTGATCAATCTGGTTTAGCTGTACCGCCTGATCAGTAATCGCCTGCAAAAAGATCTGCTGACGCTTGGTGCGGTTAAAGTCACTGTCTTCCCGGTAGCGCACATAATACAACGCATCCTGACCGGAATAGATCGGTTTATTGGCCTTGATCGTGAACTTCTCATGATTCGGATCACGGTTTACAATATCTTTCTCAATCGGCAGCTTTACGCCGCCCAGTGCATCGACTGCGTTCACCAGCCCCTGGAAATTGACACTGGCGTAATAATCGAGATCTTCATCCAGAAAATGCTCTACCGTGTCCATCGTCATCTTGATCCCGCCAAAGGCATATGCATGGTTGATCTTGTCCATACGGTCTCTACCAATAATCTCCGTATACGTGTCTCTTGGAATGGATATCAGCAGGATTTCCGGTTCCATCGGACGTACAACAGCATAGATGAGCGTGTCCGAACGTGCTTTTTCATTCTCGCGCTGATCACTGCCGACCAACAGAATGGAAAATGGCTCTGTCATGACCACACTCGGTTCTTCCTGTTCCTGTTCGCCACCGGTCTGACGTACAGGCTGATAAGTCTGCTCCAGCTGACTCTCCAGAGTATCCGCTACGAACCAGTCAAACATCTTGGCCGAGATCGGCTTCCACCATAGGAGCAGGCTGCACGCGATAATTACTACAGCAGCAGCAACCCCGGACAGGATCTTTTGCTTTTTCGTCATTCTTCCATTCCTCATTTCGAGCAGACGTATATTCCTACTTCATTAAACGCCTCATACCAGCGATGACACAGATGAGAATATTTTGTTCCATTTCTTCAGTTTCGCTTAAAGCTGGATGAATTGCAAGCCTATGACAGCCCGGGTTATGGAAAAAGAATATCCTGCTCATCTATCTACTATTATATAGTAGAAACTGGTTTTGTCCGGGCTGCCTCTGCTGCCGGGAAGCCTCCCTATCTCCACTTTAATCACTGCACACAAAAAGCCTGCTGACTTTGTAGAATCAGCAGGCATTTTAGCAATCTTAATAGATCATAAAGATAAGGACAGGCATTCCAGAAAGATCATGGTTGTATTGAATTACATGGATTTGGTCAGGGTAATTGCACCGTTAGACTTGTTCCATTTTACATCCCAACCGAGCAGCTCGGTGATGGAGCGCAGAGGAACCAGCGTTCTGCCGTCACTGTTTACCATAGAAGTCGCTTCAAGCTGCTGCGTCTTGCCATTTACATTAACCGCCGTTTTGTTAATCCAGAACTTCATTGTGTCTTTACCAGCCATTACGGTAACTTCACCAGCGGATTTGTTCCATTTCACTTTGGCGCCAATGCCTTCTGCCAGATAGCGCAGCGGGATATAAGTCGTACCGTTTTTCACTACGGGCATCGTATCCATCATGGTTGTTTTGTCGCCAATTTTGAGCTGCTTGCTGTTCAGCTTCATCCATACGGTCATCATCGAAGCATTGGCTGGTTTGGCTGGTGCCGGAGCAGCTGCCGCTTTGAATTTATCAGGATACTGCTTGACGATTGCTCCGCCCAGCGCTTCACCGATACCGAACATCGTTTTGAATCCTTCACGATCCGCTTTGTAGGCAGCAGCATACTGTTTGGACGCATACTGGTCGATAACGGATTGTACCTGCTTCTCATGAGTCATTAGTGCTTTCGCAGCTGCGCTTGCTGGCAGATTGTTAGCTGTAGCAGCTCCGAGGAAGGTGGAGAATTCTTTTGTAAAATCGGTAATGCGGTCTTTGACAGCCTGCAGAGACGTTTTATCTCCTTTTTTCAGCGCTGTCACATAATCGCTCTGTGCTTTGATGTGATTGGTAACCCAGATTTGCTCAAACTGGTTGCCGCCTTCTGCTCCGTAGATGGAAGTGATCGCTTTCTTGAAGGCTGCCGTATTGGCTGCTTCAGCTTTGATCAATGCAGCGGACTCCTTGGCATTACCGTTATATTGTTTTTGCATTTGCAGTACGGACAAGGCAAAATGTTCTGCGGCGAGATGGTTCAGCGCCGAGCGCAGATCCGCTGCCGGTGTATCGACCGATCCATTATTGAACTTGGCAGGATTCTGGGCGACGATCGCGCCGGACAGAGCTTTACTTACCGTAAACATGGTCTCGAATCCTTCACGGTATTCCATGTATGCTCCGTTGTAGTCACCGGCTACATACTTCTCGAATACATCCTGTACCTGGTCTTCATGCATGCGCAGTGCCTGTGCAGCTGCTTTTTGCGGCAGTTTGCCTTCTGTAGCCGTTGCGAGGAATTTGGAGAACTCATCCACGAATCCCTGTACTTCAGCTTCGGCTTTTTTGATGGCTGCCTTGTTGTTCATTTTGGTCGCTTTCACGAGGTTATCTGTGTATTTGTTGTGGGCACGGAAGATTCTTTCGAATTCTGCTGCGCCTGCTTTTCCGTAGATCGCTTCAATGGCCGGCTGCATGTCCAGTGCGTTCTGATCCAGTGCATCATAAGCCTGCTTGGCATCAGGTGCGCCTTCATACGCTTTGGTCATGGCTACAACCGCCAGTGCGAAATGTTCGGATAGTAAGTAATCCAGGCCTGCACGAAGATCGGCTGCCTTGGTGCTAACCGTTGGTGCTGCAGTTACCGGTGTCGCTGCAAATGTGCCAGCTGCCGGAAGAAGTAGAGAAAGACTCAATGCGGGTACGATCAATTTTTGAATTTTCATAGTGTAGGCTCCCTATTGTAAGTGAATTTTGTTTTCTATTTCTGTTTTGCCGTCCATGATTGGATAAACGGGCGCTTTTCATTTTTGGATCACTTTGTTTATTTTTTATATTTATAATCCGGTATAATCCACCCGCAATCACCCTGCTTTGGGTTAGAAAATAGCTGGTTCCTTCGCTTGTTCTGCCTGGATTTGGGCAAAACAAAAAGCGCACAGATGAAGATCTTCAATAAAGAAGATTTCCTTCTGTGCGCTTTGGATCGGAGTACGGTCAAGCCGCTGCTCCGAATCGATATCTGCTACTATTCAGTAGTGTATGGCAGCAGTGCGATTTGACGGGAACGTTTAATCGCGATAGTCAGCATACGCTGATATTTTGCACTTGTACCAGTCACACGACGTGGCAAGATTTTACCACGCTCACTGATAAATTTACGAAGCAGGTCCGTATCTTTATAGTCGATGTGAGTGATTTTGTTTACAGTGAAGTAACATACTTTACGGCGCTTGTTACGGCCACGGCGTCCGCCTGGACGTCTGCCTTCTCCATCTCCGCTTTCACGTCTATTAAAGCTCATCTGATTCATTCCTTTCCGTTTTTAAAATGGCAAATCATCATCGGATATATCTATCGGTTTACCGTCATCGGAAAATGGATCCTGATTGTCACGTGAGTAGCTGTTTCCATTGCTGCTGCGGTTACTGTTATTGCTGTTACCGCCGCCGTAAGGTGCTTCCTCACGATTGCCTCCACCAGTACTGTTCCCTCCATCACGGTTGGACTCCAGGAAGCGTACATTATCAGCGATAACTTCAGTAACGTAGACACGTTTACCTTCGTTATTCTCATAGTTACGTACCTGAATGCGTCCTTCAACCGCTGTTAAGCGGCCTTTCCGCAAATAGTTGGCGCAGGTCTCTGCCAGTTGTCTCCATGTTACGACCGGAATAAAGTCCGCTTCGCGCTCTCCACCCTGGCTCGTAAAAGGACGATCCACCGCCAGCGTAAACTGCGTAACAGCCACACCCGCAGGTGTGTAGCGAAGTTCCGGGTCTTTGGTCAACCGTCCGATCAAAATGACACGGTTCAACAATCCAATCCCCTCCTCAAACGAGTTTACAATTCAATTTCTTATTTTGTTACATCAACAGTAATGAGATAACGAATAACATCGTCAGAAATTTTCATGATACGCTCAAGTTCTGCAACAACAGCTGGTGTAGCTGTGAAGTTAACAAGAACATAAATACCATCACGAATTTTCTTGATCTCATACGCAAGGCGACGCTTACCCATTACATCGTGCTTCGTAATTTCGCCGTCAGTTGTAATGATGCCTTTGAAACGCTCGTTGAGTGCTTCAACTGCTTCTTGCTCCATTTCTGGACGCAGGATGTACATTACTTCATAGTTGCGCATAGTTTTCACCTCCTCTTGGACTAAGGCCCCTGATCAATGCCAGGAGCAAGGATCGAGCACAAACTCGAACCCTATTAGTCTATCAGAGATAAAGTATAAACACAAGACATTTTTAATAAGAACTGCCATTAAATAGCCAGATAAAATAAAGAAGCTCCACCGCAGAAAACTGCAGCAGAGCTTAGTCACGATGTTTGCCGCGCTCCAGTGCTGAGCGCTATATATATGTAGCAAAATCAATATGGGATGGCGGAGAGAGAGGGATTCGAACCCTCGCACGCCCTAAGACGCCTAACTGATTTCGAGTCAGTCCCCTTATAACCGCTTGGGTACCTCTCCGTAATATAGACCGTTTCAAAATGTCCAATTTACGACAAAACTGATTATACTTGATTATTTCAGCATTGGCAATAGACGTATTCAACATTTTCTGAGGAGGATTGAAGTACTCTATCCGATCCCTCTCATGCTGCCCTTTGCCTTCAATACCGCACTCGGTTTTATACTGTTTTTCTGTATGTTTATTCCTTTTGCTGCTGGCTATTTTGGATACCATTTCGTAATTAAGTCGTTGCCAATTGGTTTCGTTACCTTTTGGCAACGACTTGCATTGTCAGGATTTCGTTATATGATAGGAAAGATTGTCTACAGCCGGATGCCTGCTATGATGATTGGAATGCCTCGACGCTTTCTGCTTTATCTTTTATGATCTATGCTAGGAGCACTCTTATATCCCTCACCATATATTCCTCAAAACAACAAAAAGTTATCCACTGTGGATAACTTTTAAATAATGAATCGTTCATGTCACATCTTAATTCTTTTGCATCTGTGCCTTTTCTTCTTGTTAAAGCGCATACATCATTTCGTCCGATCGCCAAGTTCGTTTACACTATCTGTCGAAAGGAGATCCAATGAGAAAATTACCTTCACGACTCCGCTACCGGCTCTTCAGCTCCGCATGGACCAGCAAAATAATAGTGGCCGCTATCTATGTGATTTTGTTGGTCATTATCATGGCTTACCGGGTTCCGCTCCAGGACAAACTAGAGTCTATTCAGCAGCATCCTTCTCTTTTCCTACTGTTTATTATTGGTTTGCTTGTTGGTTTTTTTCCGATTGTCCCCTATGGCATCGTGAGCGGTTTGTTCGGTTTTCTGTACGGATGGTTTGCCGGAGGACTGCTCTCCTTGTTATGCTCTACGCTCGCCTCTTTGCTGATGTACGGGGTTGTTAGAGTAACGATGTCTCCGGTTTCTCCAGAATCGAAGCGGTCGGCTCATCCTTTTATGCAGCAGCTGCAGAGACATGCTTTTGTAGCCATTGTTTTTGCGCGTATGCTGCCGATCGTTCCGTCTCAGCTAATCAATATCACCTGCTCGATGGCCCGCATCTCCTGGAAAACGTTCCTGCTGGCTACGATGATCGGCAAGCTGCCTGTCATGTTTTTATTTTCTTCCGTGGGCAGCCAGTTCATGAGTAATCCGAAGAGAACACTGCTTATCGTCGGTGTATATCTTTTGCTAATGATCATCCTGTATCGTCTTTATGTAAAATATAGATCCAGCCGTAATCTGGATTAAGCGCATTGCTGTGACAACCAGCCAATTGGCGCAGCGGTAGCGTCCATCAAGAGAAAAAACGGTTATCCACAGTGGATAACCGTTTTTGGTGCGTTATTATGCCTTGTAAGGCTGTTGATAACTTTTTTGAATCTATTTTTGCCGCTCTTTCTTTTTACTCTCCGGTCGGCATGATTTGTTCTGAATCTGCAGCCGATCGCAGCACTTTTTTCATATTTTTCTCAAACTTGGCTCTTGGTACAAGCACACTATGCTTGCAGCCTACACATTTAATCCGAATATCCATCCCCATCCGGATGACTTCCATTTCATTGCTGCCGCACGGATGCGGTTTTTTCATCTGCACGATATCTCCCAGTTGAAACTGCTTGCGCTCCATTCGGTACACCCTCTCTTTTCCTGAGCCGCGTTCTGTTTGCGGATGTGCATAACTTTCCCAATCTCTTGCGTAATGCCGCCGATTGTTTATTCACAATCATTTTACCAGATTTCTGGCTTTATTTATCATTCGATTCTTTGGGATCGCGCTTTTCGTTAACTTCCGTTTTTAATACACCTGTGACAGGCGCATCTGCCGCTTCTTTTTGCAGTTCCACAGCCGCTGGCTGTGCTTCGGCAGCGGCTTTGCGTTCCTCTTCCAGACGCTGACGCTCCTTATCCTGATCCAGCTGTATTTTGATAGCCGTATGGATGGCTCTCTCTACATCTGCACGGGAATTCGGTTGACATTTGGCGATAATCCGCAGGGAATATTCGCCTGTTGTCAGAGTCTGTATACCGAGAATTTCCGGCGCATCGAGCACTTCATCTTTGTCATTATTCATATGCTCCGTTGCTCTCGTAACAAGCAGGCGCGCTTCTTCCAGCGAACGATCCATGCTCATCGGAATATCGACCACAGCGAGCGAATTGGACAGTGAGAAGTTGGTTACGCTGATAATCGAGCCATTGGGAATAATATTCACTTCCCCGTTCCAGCTGATCAGGCGTGTCGTACGCAGGCCGACCATCTGCACGGTTCCCTTATACGTACCTGTCTGAATCACATCGCCTACCGCAAACTGATCTTCAAAAATAATAAAGAACCCGGTAATAATATCCTTGATAATACTCTGGGCCCCAAAGCTGATCGCCAGACCAGCCACTCCGGCCCCGGCCAGCAGTGGTGCCAGATTGAACCCGAATTCATTCAAGACCAGCATAATCATAATAAAGTTGAATACACTGGATACGACGTTTTTGGATAACTCACGAATTGTGATCAGCCGTCTCGGATTGGCAGCGATTCGCGTTTTGTCCTTGCCTGCCAGAGAGCGATCGATTACCTTGTTGATCAACTTGATCGCTATGCGGGTCAGGATGAAAATAATGACAATGCGCAGCGCTGAGAACGCAATATGCGACCACATCGATATATCGGTAAACCAATTCCAAAACTCGCTGGTAAAGCTGTTAATTTCCTTGGCTGCATTCTCGGTAATTCCGTCTCCCTCTGCAGCTTTTCCTGTTAAAAATAAATTCATTAATTCATCCTCCTTGCTTTTCCGGTTATGTCGGTTGTGCCAGCAGTTCATACCGGCCCTCGTTGTTCCGGAAAATTCCCCGGATCTCTACCTGCTCCTCGCGGACGATCTGTCTGACCTGCTCCAGGTCTGCTGCCGGAAACTGCAGCGACAGGGCGCACCCTGCTGTAATCTCCTTTGGCGTCGGAAACATATCATTTTCAATGTCCGCGTATTCCAGCAGCATCTCCGCCCGCAGTGCCTGCTGGGTAGAATCAAAGGCCATTACCAGACTGTGTTCCATCATTACCTTTACCCCCTTCAGTGCAGACTGTCTCGCCATCTGACGGATTTGTCTTATGTACCAGTTTAATAATAAATGTCCCTCTTCTTCAATCCCGGTCGCATTTTCTACAAAAAAAGCCGCCATTCTACAGCAGCCCCAGGGGCTTGATCTGTGTCATGACGGCGGCTTCAGGGAATATGTATGCCCCTGTCTGGAACTGCATCATTTTATGATCGCTCTACACGATTCACGCAAGATAAGGATATTCATTCCGTTCTTTCTATCAGGACGAAGCTCTCGCCAGACTGATGGCTTCCCGTTCTTCCGGAGACAGGTTGTAGGTCGATTCCCCTTTGACAATCGGTTTGGCGTACACGTAGGAGCTGTCCCGGTTGTGCAGTCCGGTCAATACGATTCCGTCCATTTCATCATTCAAAAGGGCTACCGAGAAGCTGAGATCACTGCCGTGCTCCGAGAACGCATTATACCGCTTGATACCGGTATAGGCCTGTACCCGGCGCAGACGATCCTCGATGGCCTGGAAACGAGCCTTTTTCTGGTTCTCTCCATCTTCCAGGGAATCCAGCTGCAGCTTCAGATCAAGCAGCAGGCTTTCCAGATCTTCCACTCCATTGCCGGACATCATCAGCTCATACCGTTTGCGCATTTTGCGCAGTCTGGATCCCTGTACCATGACCATGATCAACAAGATCAAGACCAGCAGGGCAAGGACTCCCACACATACAAATAACTGTTCTGCAATCAGACTATTCAATTCCGCCATCGTTGTCCGCTCTCCTCTTATTTCTTTCCGTACTGTAATGTTCTTTTTCTTTCAGCGTGTTTCTGGTAGCTATGGCGTCTGCAACGGGTTATCTGTTCAGGATAAATCTCCTGCTCCAGAATTTTACCACTTTCTACCTTATATTCACCAGATTATCCAGGAATATGACTGTATGATGATCATTCCGTTCCAAAAGCCGGTCCTGTCCCGGGTCTTAACTCTCCTGCTGCGAGATCCGGCGTACTGCCTCAATCAGCGCCTCTACATCATCCGCTGTCGATCCGTAGCCCACACTCGCTCTGACCGCGCCTGTACCGATGGTACCAGCAGAGCGATGAGCGAGCGGCGTACAATGCATACCTGCCCTGACAGCAATACCGAATTCGCGATCCAGCCGGAAAGCAATCTGTGCCGGGTCCTGATGCTCCATTATAAAAGATACAATACCGGTACGCTCTCTGCCAAGTTCCGGTCCCAGAATCTGCAAGCCCGGTATGGACAGCAGCCCTTCCATCATCTGTTGGGACAACTGCTGTTCCTGCTGTGCAATATGGACAACCGACTGTTCCATCACATGACGTACACCCGCTGCCAATCCAGCAATACCCGGTGTATTGAGTGTGCCGGCTTCATAGCGGTCCGGTCGTACATCCGGCTGTCCCGCTGTCTCCGACTGACTGCCGGTTCCACCGTATATCCATGGTTCCAGCTCCATATCCGGCGCAATATAGAGACCACCGGTTCCCTGCGGCCCCAGCAGTCCCTTATGTCCCGGAAAGGCAGCCATATCGATCTGCCATTCCTGCAGCCGGACCGGAATATGCCCGGCACTCTGAGCGATATCCAGCAGAATGCGGGCACCGTGGCGATGAGCCAGCTCAGCCAACTCCGCTGCGGGCAAAATGCTGCCCAGCAGATTGGAACTGTGATTGCAGATCAGCAGGCGGGTATTGGGCCGAAATGCTTCTTTTACTTTCTGCAAATCAATCTGCCCCTGATTATCTACAGGAATGTAGTCCACCTGCAGCTGCAATTGCCGTTTTAGAGCCTCCAGCGGCCGCCAGACGGAGTTATGTTCGGTCATGGTGGCAATGACATGGTCTCCCTGCTTCAGGAAGCCCTGAATAGCCATATTGAGCGCCATTGTCGTATTGCCTGTAAAAGCAATGTCTACCGGATTGCGTACATCCAGCAGTCTGCACAATACTTTTCGACAGTCAAATAATACCCGGCTGGCGCTGACAGCCATTTGATGACTGCCCCTGCCGGGATTGGCGGCGCTATGTTGAAGGGTATGCATTACCGCCTCATGAACAGCAGGCGGCTTGGGCCAGGAAGTAGCTGCATGATCCAGATAGATAAGCTTGCTTTCCGTATTCATTTCAGTATTCAACAGCGTATTCCTCCGCTACTGCATATTGTTCAGCATTTCCAGCAGCCGTTCCAGCTCCTGCCTGCTGTAGTAGTTCAACTCAATCTTGCCTTTGTCCTTACTGCTGTTGCGGATTTTGACCGTTGTCTGGAAACGATTCTGCAGCGTCTGCTCGACATCGACCAGATAGGGGTCGGCTTTTTTATCTTTGTCTTTCTCGTTGTCTTTGCGTTTGTTTTCCAGATTCTGCACCGCTTCTTCCAGCTGGCGTACACTCCAGCCTTCCTCGATCGCCCGCTGAGCGAGCAGCAGGATGATATCTTCTTTTTTGATACCGACCAGAGCGCGTGCATGTCCCATCGATAATGTTCCACGTGAAACATAATCCTTCACTGCTTCCGGCAGCGACAGCAGCCGCAGGAAATTGGCAATATGCGAACGTGACTTGCCTACACGGGCCGACAGATCTTCCTGGGTCAGCTTGAATTCTTCCATGAGTGCCTGATAGGCGGTGGCGATTTCCATCGCATTCAGGTTCTCGCGCTGCAGATTCTCGATCAGGGCAATCTCCATTACCTGCTGATCGGTAAAGCTGCGCACAACAGCCGGAATGCTCTTTTTGCCCGCTACCTGTGAAGCACGGAAGCGGCGCTCCCCGGCAATAATTTCGTAGCCTTTCAGTACTTTGCGTACGATGATCGGCTGAATCACACCATGCTGGGCAATCGAATCGGCCAGCTCCTGAATATTATCATCATCAAATGCCTTGCGCGGCTGAAATGGATTGGGACGCAGTTCTTTTAATGGTATTTCGATCACTTTATCATCCTCACTCACGGACAGGGAAGGGATCAATGCATCCAGCCCTTTACCGAGACGTTTACTCATAAGAAACCACTTCCTTTGCCAGCTCTAAGTAAACTTCCGCCCCTTTGGAACGCGGATCATACGTAATAATCGCCTTGCCATGAGAAGGGGCTTCGCTCAGCCGGACATTACGCGGAATAATCGTCCGGTACACTTTGTCCTGAAAATATTTTTTCACTTCTTCAATGACCTGCAGACCGAGATTGGTGCGCGCATCCAGCATCGTCAGCAGCACCCCTTCTATCTGCAAATCGGTGTTCAGATGCTTCTGCACCAGACGAACCGTATTGAGCAGCTGGCTGAGTCCTTCCAGTGCGTAGTATTCACACTGGATCGGAATGATCACCGAATCGGCTGCCGTTAATGAATTAATTGTCAAAATACCAAGCGAAGGCGGACAATCAATCAATATGTAATCATACGATTGCTTGACTTGGGCAATCGCGTTTTTGAGCCGGAGCTCACGCGAAATGGCCGGTACAAGCTCCACTTCCGCCCCGGCCAGCTGAATCGTTGCCGGAATAATGTCCAGCCCTTCAATAGCCGTGGATTGAATCGCTTCCCGGGGTCCTACATCATTAATAATGACATCGTAAATGCAATTTTCCACATCCGCCTTATTGATGCCCACTCCACTGGTCGTATTGCCCTGAGGATCAATATCGATCAAAAGAACGCGCTTTCCCAGCGTAGCCAGACAGGCCCCCAGATTCACGGATGTGGTCGTCTTCCCTACTCCACCTTTTTGATTCGCTATGGCAATGATCTTTGACAACTACTTCACCCCAATGTTATGAAAATCGTTCTGTGATCAGCGTCGGATTAAGACAGAAAAAGCGGCTTAATGCCGCCTCGCTGTCAGCGTTTTGGTATTTTGATAACAATCTCGTAGTGATCTTCATGATCCTGTTCAGAGGTGTCAATTGCAAGTCCCGAGCCGGAGACCATATCGATTGACTGACGAATCGTGTTCAGGGCCAGACGTACATCCTTGCTGTAGGATACACGCTTGGACTTTTTCGCCACTTTGCTTTTTTCTTTATAAAAAGCGACACGCGCTTCGGTTTGTTTGACATTCAGCTCTTTCTCGATCACTTCGTTCATGATCCGCAGCTGAACTTCCTCACTGTCGAGCGACAGCAGGGCTCTCGCATGTCTTTCGGTTAGCTGGCGGTTCATCAGTGCCTGCTTGATTCCTTCCGGAAGCTGCAGCAATCTGATCTTGTTGGCAATCGTAGACTGGCTTTTGCCAAGACGCTGTGCCAGACTTTCCTGGGTTAATGAATGCAGATCAATCAGCTTCTGATAGGCGATGGCTTCCTCGATGGAAGTCAGACCTTCCCGCTGCAGATTCTCGATCAAAGCGATTGACGCTGCCTGCGAGTCATTGAACTCACGTATAATGGCCGGAATGGTAGCCAATCCGAGTTTGGTTACGGCTCTCCAGCGTCGTTCCCCCGCAATAATCTCATATTTTCCATTTCGCATCCGCACGACAATCGGCTGAATTACTCCATGCGTCTTGATCGTCTGGCATAATTCATCGATCTTGGCATCATCGAAAATAGTACGGGGCTGATAAGGACTGGTTGTAATATTCGCAACCGGTATCTGTTTGACTTCATCCCCGTTAGCACGTTCAGACAAGCCAAACAATTTGGAAATTTGTTCTTTCATTCGGTATGAGACCACCTAATCTTATGATAGCAGCACCTGATCTACAGGTGTACTTTATACTGACTCTCTGGCTGCATAATCCGGACCTGTCATACTCCGGTATTTTCCATCTGCTCCGTCTACTCATTTTATCACTTTTCGCATTATAATCCTATGATTACCGTAGAATTTTCTATGAAAACTTCCGGTTGCAATTGTTCTGTAAATACTGTCGTATCGCTGTTTTTTGCTGATACAAACATGAAAAAGGCGCCCAGGGGCGCCTTTGACTTTTTACGTTAATGTTCCACGTGAAACATCCGGAGGGATTATAGAAGCGGCTCTTTGAGCGGAGTACCGGCTTTACGCGGGTACTTCACCGGTGTTGCGGCTTCCTTTTGAATCAGAATAATATGACGGTCCGATTGTTCAACCGGCAGCTGGAAATGATGCACATGCTGCACCTTGCCTCTCAGCAGTCCCAGACTGCGATATGCTTCCTGGATCTCTTCTGTCGGATCGCTGCCTTTCATCGCTGCGAAGGTGCCGCCTGTTTTGACAAACGGCAGACAGAATTCATTCAATACCGCCAGCTTGGCTACAGCGCGGGCTGTCACCAGATCATGGGCATCACGGTATCCGTCTTTGCGAGCAATTTCCTCGGCACGTCCGTGAATCAATTCCACCTGGTCCAGTTCAAGACGATCGACGACACTTTGCAGGAATTTGATCCGCTTGTTCAGCGAGTCAATAATCCGCAGCTGGATATGCGGGAACAGAATTTTCAGGGGAATCCCGGGGAATCCTGCTCCCGAACCAATATCCGCCAGCGACTGTACATTATTCAGATCGGTATAAAAGGCGAGTGTAACCGAATCGTAAAAGTGCTTATTGTATACCTGATCCCGCTCGGTAATGCCGGTCAGGTTCATTTTCTCATTCCATGTGATCAGTTCTTCGTAATAATCTTCGAACTGCTGCAGCTGCTGCTCATTCACCTGGATATTGTGTGCTGCGAGTGCTTCTGTAAATTGCTGCTGTACCTGATCCATGATTACCCCCGTGCCGCCGTTACCCGGTTATAGTGTTCCAGATAGACGAGCAGAATCGAAATATCTGCCGGCGTCACACCGGAAATACGGGAAGCCTGTCCGATCGACAGCGGACGGATTTTGGCCAGTTTCTGCTGGGCTTCAATCGCCAGTCCCTTCACTTCTTCGTAAACAATATCTTCAGGCAGCTTTTTCTTTTCCATTTTTTTGAGACGTTCCACATGTGCCTGCTGTTTCTCGATGTAACCGGCATATTTGGTCTGGATTTCGACTTGTTCCTTCATATCGGCAGTCAATTCCTCCGGTGATGGGGAAATGCTCTCGATATGGGAATAGTTTACTTCCGTACGGCGCAGCACAGTCAGCAGATCCGTACCATTTTGCAGTGGTGCAGATTCCAGACTGGCCAGCAGCTCGTCTACTTCCACCGGTTTCACTTTCACTTTGCGCAGACGCTCGATTTCACGCTCCACTTTGGACTTTTTGTCCAGGAATTTCCGGTAGCGCTCTTCGGTAACCAGACCAATTTCACGACCGATTTCAGTCAGACGCAGATCCGCATTGTCATGACGAAGCAGCAGACGATATTCGGCACGCGAAGTCAGCAGGCGGTACGGTTCATTGGTTCCTTTGGTAACCAGATCATCGATCAATACGCCGATATAGCCCTGCGAACGATCCAGTACGACGCCTTCCTTGCCCTGTGCTTTGCGAGCCGCATTGATACCGGCCATGATACCCTGTCCGGCAGCTTCCTCATATCCGGAAGTTCCGTTGATCTGTCCGGCAGTGAACAGACCTGGTAGACGTTTGGTTTCCAGTGTAGGCCAGAGCTGTGTCGGTACCATCGCATCGTATTCAATCGCATAGCCGTTACGCATCATTTTTACATTTTCCATGCCCGGGATAGAACGCAGCACCCGCAGCTGTACATCTTCCGGCAGACTGGTGGACAGCCCCTGTACATAGTACTCGGATGTGTTTTTGCCTTCTGGTTCGAGGAAAATTTGATGTTTCGGTTTATCATTGAAACGTACGACTTTATCTTCGATCGACGGGCAGTAGCGCGGTCCGGTTCCTTCGATAATACCGGAGAACATCGGCGCACGATGCAGGTTGTCGCTAATAATCTGATGGGTCTCGCCGGACGTATAGGTCAGCCAGCATGGCAGCTGTTCATTAGTCGATGATTCCGTATCATAGGAGAAAAATTTGGGCTGATCATCTCCCGGTTGAATCTCGGTTTTGGAAAAGTCGATCGTATCACGGTGTACACGCGGCGGTGTACCGGTTTTGAAGCGTACCAGTTCAAAGCCCAGCTCACGCAGGTGATCGGACAGCTTCAGCGACGGCTGCTGGTTGTTTGGTCCGCTTTCATAAGCCAGTTCGCCCATGATAACTTTGCCGCGCAGATACGTACCGGTTGTCAGGACGATCGATTTGCCTTTGTACGTTGTACCCGTCTGGGTAATTACACCTGTACATACGCCGTCTTCGACGATCAGACGATCCACCATCCCCTGACGCAGCGTCAGGTTTGGTTCATTTTCCATCGTTTCCTTCATGCTGTGCTGGTACAGAAATTTGTCCGCCTGTGCACGCAGTGCGTGTACAGCCGGTCCTTTACCGGTATTCAGCATACGCATCTGGATAAACGTTTTGTCGATATTGCGGCCCATTTCGCCGCCCAGTGCATCAATCTCACGCACGACATGACCTTTGGCCGGTCCGCCGATTGACGGATTGCACGGCATAAAAGCGATCATGTCCAGATTGATCGTTACCATCAGCGTGCTGCATCCCATCCGTGCTGCAGCAAGGGCTGCTTCACTGCCGGCATGGCCTGCGCCAATAACGATTACATCATATTCTCCACCCATATAGCTCATGGGTATTCCTCCTCTATAGCTCAAGCTGAATCTTCTCAGCTGACATGTAAATTAAAGGCTGCAAGCATAGACCTACAGCCATACTCAAGTAGTATATCGTAAAATGAACGGTCATATGAAAGAAAATGAAAATTAAAATAATTTTAAATAATGTGGGTAAATACTATTATATCCATATCCGCAGCCATAAAGTTAAACCACTCATGAATATCATCTGAAATTCATATTCCATCCTGAAGGAGGGTTCAACATGACAGACAACAACACAGACAATAACCATAAACCCGGTGAAAAGGTGCCGGATTCCGGTCAATATCAGGAACGCGGCCCTCATGAACAGAAAGTTACCGAGAATGAGACCACTGCTGTCGAAGGCAATACATTCCCGCCCACCGACAAGGCTGGCGATCACTGGACACTCGTCGACAAAACCAAGCACAAACGAGGCTGAGCAGCATGACTGACTCGACTTCATGACCGACTCTCCCGGCTGTCTGTTTGTTTATTTCCCCAGACAGAACTGGGAGAAGATCTGGTCAATCAGCGAATCCGGTGCAGAATCACCGATAATTTCACCCAACTGCTCCCAGGCGAGACGTACGTCAATCTGGATCATATCAATCGGGATCAATTGATCGGCAGCTTCATAGGCATCCACCAGCGATTGTCTGGCTTGTTTGAGCAGACCGATATGCCGCACATTGCTTACATAAGTCATATCTGCCGCTTCCAGTTTCCCGTTGAAGAACAGGGCCGAGATCGCCTGCTCCAGTCGGTCGATTCCCTCTTCATTGACGATCGACATCGGTACCAGACTTTCCTCCGGAAAATACTGCAGCAGCTGATCCATATCCAGCTGGCGCGGCAGATCGATTTTATTCATGATCACGATCACCTGGCGATCCTTGATCTGCTCGATCAGTTCCAGCTCGTCAGCATTGAGTGGTTCACTGCTGTTCAGCACGAGCAGCAATAGGTCCGCTTCATTAACCGCACTGCGTGAACGCTCGACACCAATTTTCTCAACAACATCCATCGTCTCCCGAATACCGGCGGTATCCAGCAGTTTTAACGGAATATTGTTAATACTGACAAACTCTTCGATCACGTCACGCGTCGTACCCGGAATATCCGTTACAATCGCCCGATTGTCCTGAGCCAGCGCATTGAGCAGTGAAGATTTACCGGCGTTTGGTCTACCTACGATTGCCGTCGTGATACCTTCACGCAGTATTTTACCTTCATTGGCGGTACGCAGCAGTTCATCAATCGCACGGATCACTTCGGTCGATTTGTCCTTGATCAATTCCGAAGTGAACGATTCCACATCATGCTCGGGGTAATCAATATTTACTTCGATATGAGCCAGTGTCTCGATCAGCGTCTGCTGCAGCGGCTTGATCTGGCGCGACAGCTTGCCTTCCACCTGCTTCAATGCGACAGAGAATGCACGATCCGATTTGGAACGGATCAGGTCAATTACGCCTTCTGCCTGGGACAGGTCGATCCGTCCATTCAAAAAGGCACGCTTGGTAAATTCCCCCGGTTCGGCAATACGTATACGCTGCTGCAGCAAAATATCCATCACCCGCCGCACCGCGACCACACCGCCATGGGAACTGATTTCCACGACATCTTCCATTGTAAAGGAGCGCGGGGCACGCATGATCGTTACCAGCACTTCCTCCGCTTTTTCACCGGTAACCGGGTCCGTAATAAAGCCATAATGCACGGTATGGCTGTCCGCCTGCTGCAGCGGAATCCGTCCTTTGAAAATGGCATCCACTTCCTGAACCGCTTCCGGACCACTTACCCGGATCACCGAGATACTCGCTTCTCCTACCGCTGTTGCAATTGCTGCAATTGTATCGCTAATCATTGTTCATTCCACCTTTCCCATTCCACTATATCTATGTGACAGAACACTGTTCTGCTGTTTGGCTAAATAAAAAGCAATGATCTTCTGCCAGCAGACAGAAAATCATTGCATCTAAGACTTAACGAAGAGTAATAACAACGCGGCGGTTCGGTTCTTCACCTTTGCTCACCGTTTTGACCCGGTTATGATTTTGCAGCCGGGCATGTATGACTTTACGTTCCTGCGAAGACATCGGTTCCAGCACGACTTCCTTGCCGGAGCGGATCACCCGGTTGGCTAGACGATCAGCCAATTCCTCCAGCGTCTTGCGGCGCCGATCGCGGAAGTTCTCCGCATCCAGCATGATCCGGATGTACTTATCGGAATAACGATTTGCTACGATGTTGACCAGATACTGCAGCGCATCCAGTGTCTGACCGCGGCGGCCGATCAGCAGCCCCAGATCATTGCCGGATATGCTCATCACATAACCGTCACGGGTCCGTTTCACATCCACTTCCAGTTCCATGCCGATACTGTCGCCGACATCTTTGACAAACTGTACCGCTTCTTCATAAGAAGAAGACAGTGCTTTAAAGTCGGCTTCTGTGTCCATTGGTTCAGTATCGTACTGAACCGGTACGGCTGACTGCGGCTGCTCCGGCGCGGGCCGGGGAGCACTTGTTGGGACAGAGACCTGTGAAGGGGCATCATGTACCAGAGTCAATTCTACCTGTGCCTGCTTTACACCGATCAAGCCCAGGAATCCTTTTGACGGCTGCTGTACGATTCTGATTTGAACATGTTCTTTACTCGTATTAAGACGGGCAAGTCCTTCGGCGATCGCATCATCAATTGTTTTTCCAGAAGCAATGACTGTGGTCATTCGATGTTCGGCCCTCCTTGCGGTGGTCGGAATAGTAGAAAGCAGTACGGCCATTATGGTATATTAACGGCGTTTCTTTTTGGTTTTTTTCTTGTTGCGGTTTTTGTTGGCACCGTTACCGGCAGCACCGCGTGTATCTACAGCTACACCGAGATCGGTAACGATCGGCTGGTTGTTGCGATACAGGAAATAGTTCTGAACGATTGTGTAGATATTACTGTATACCCAGTACAGCGGCAGCGCTGATGGGAACTGATAGGACATAATGAAGATAATGACCGGATATACGTACATCATCATTTTCATAGGGCCCTGCATGGAAGCCGGATTCATCTTCATCATCATCCAGGTCTGCAGGAATGTTGTAATCGCGGCAATAACAGGCAGAATAAACAGATGATCCGGTTTACCCAGCTGCAGCCACAGGAATGTATGCTCACGAAGAGCACTATTATAAATAATCGCGTTGTACAGAGCAATAAAGATTGGCATTTGAATCAGAAGCGGGAAACATCCGGCAGCCGGATTAATCTGATTCTCCTGGAACAATTTCATTGTTTCCGCCTGCTGCTTTTGCGGATCATCCTTGTGTTGTTCACGCAGCTTTTGCAATTGAGGCTGAATCGCCTGCATTGCTTTGGAGCTTCTTACCTGCTTGAGTGTTAACGGCAAAATCAGTGTACGTACAATTAGCACCAGGATCAGGACAGCCAGACCATATTCGCCATTGAACCATTCGGCAAATGTGTCCAGTGCATACGCAAACCAGTACACAACATACCGGTTCCACCAGCCATGGTTTAGTAAATCTGCTGTTGTGTGGGTCTGTACCGTACTTGGCGTACAACCTGCCAACAGGGCTACCATTGCTACGGCAGCCATAAGGAGAAACCATCGTCCTCCACGAGTCTTCAATTGCGACACTTCATAACCCCTCTCTTAACCATTGCATTTCCTTGCAAATCATATCATATTTGCCAGCACAAATAAACTGAAACCACTAGCGTTGTGAACGCTTAAGTAATGAAGATTTGCGCAGTACATGCAAGATACTTTTTTCGAGTTCCTTATATTGAAGGGACAGGGCTCCCTTGCGTACAATCAGCACCATATCGATATGTGGAACGATCTCTCCGGCATGATGACGCACGATTTCCTTGACCACACGGCGCATCCGATTACGAACAACCGCATTGCCTACCTTTTTGCTTACTGACACGCCCATCCGGAATTGCTCAATCTCTTTTTTGTGAAACCAGTACACCACAAATTGATGATTGGCAAATGAACGGCCATGACGGTAGACACGGCTGAAGTCGGCTCGATTCCGTAAACGCAGCTTTTTTTGCACCGTAAATTCTCCTTACTGTTTACTTGGGCATCGCTTGCTGAACAATCTATCTTTTCCATAACCCTGCATCCTGTCGGAATTGATAGGGATATCGGATTCATATTCATCAGAATAACAGCTTCCTTAACGACCGAACGGAGCCACAACTGACTCCAAATGTCCGGAATTAAGAAAAAAAGACCACCGCAGTGGTCTTTACGTACATATTAGGCACTGATGACTTTTCTGCCTTTAAGGCGACGAGCCGCCAGCACTTTACGGCCGTTTTTAGTACTCATTCTTTTACGGAATCCGTGTACTTTACTACGTTTTCTTACATTCGGTTTGAATGTCGGTCTCATATTGTGCACCTCCTTGCAGGTAATCTATATCCCATATTGATTCTATGTCTAATTCACATAAAAATACCATTTTATATTTAATCATGAATAGTACAGCGGCGTCAATGGATTTTCTGCAATTTGTTTAGAATAAATTATGGATCCTTCTGCAATATGGAACATACGCGTTCGGGATTCTCTTGAATATACCTGATAAAACCGCATTAAGCTATACATATTATCTATTGAAAGGCAAAAATGTTCATTATTCACTTCTAAAGTTCCCTTCTGGAGCTATTGGCTATTCTTAGGCTATGAATGCATTTATTCTATCGTCCTCCATTTACATCTTTTGAACTCGACTTGCTCCAGCCTGCTCCCATCTATCGATCCCCACATGACAAATATGAAAAACTTTGTGCCGAATCATCGGCTGAACGGATCTGCTTTGCCCGGCAGCTTGTACTTAGTTTTTTGAAGCTTCCTGGTTTTCACGGTCTAACATCGGCTTTTAATGACAGACAGGTGACAAGCAGGAGAACGTCCGCTTGTTCCATCCTCTTCTCACCCATTTCATGTTTATCCACAGCCAGTTAGCAGTCCATAATTATACACAGTTATCAACTTATTGACAGAAAGCCTGTGTATAATTATTTTTGGTTCTTCACATTCCCTCCTCATGTTCCGAACAATTTATAAACAATATCTAGTGGTGTGCATAACTTTTATACACAACAGATTGAATTTGTGGATAAATTAACGGTTTTCGTTGAAATAAAGGGTTCTTTTTGCTATTATGATATTGTTTTCGATGTGAATAGATAATTAAAACTTAAAAACTATCAACAGCCTGTGGATAACGTTGTGAACAATTTCTTCTTATCCATTTTTTATTTTATTCACCGTTCCGGTATTCTGGGGATAATTTAACGCCATTTACCATACCTACTATCTACATTTCCGATATCTGCACATGGCTTCAGCCACACATTGGAAGTTTAAAAGGAGTGACAGTCTGTGGACAGCCATACCTCCGAATTATGGCAGCAAATACTATCCATTATTCAAACAAAGCTGAGCAAACCGAGCTTTGACACCTGGTTCAAGGCAACCAAAGCGCTGACATTTACGGAAAACCTGATCGTTATTTCAGCACCGACCACCTTCGCTGTAGAATGGCTGGAAAGCCGGTACACCAAACTGGTTAGTTCCACCGTCTTTGAATTTTTGGGAAGACAGGTAGACGTCAAATTCGTCATTGAAGAAGCCGTTCCCGAGGAGAACCTTATCCCCCAGCAGGCACCGGTGCAGCCGGCAGTTGTGCAGTCGGAAGAGCCCCTCGCCAATATGCTCAATCCCAAATACACCTTTGACACTTTTGTTATTGGTGCGGGCAACCGTTTTGCCCACGCCGCTTCACTTGCTGTCGCAGAAGCACCGGCCAAAGCTTATAATCCGCTCTTTTTGTATGGCGGCGTTGGACTGGGCAAAACGCATCTGATGCATGCGATCGGACATTACATTTTGCAGCATAATCCGAACAGCAAGGTTGTCTACATTTCTTCAGAGAAATTCACGAACGAATTTATCAATTCGATCCGGGATAACCGCGGGGAGAGCTTCCGCAACAAGTACCGGAATATCGATATTTTGTTGATTGATGATATTCAGTTTCTGGCGGGAAAAGAGTCGACACAGGAGGAATTTTTCCATACGTTTAATGCGCTGCATGAGGAAAGCAAGCAGATCATTATTTCGAGTGACCGTCCTCCCAAAGAGATTCCAACGCTGGAAGAGCGGCTCCGCTCAAGGTTTGAGTGGGGATTAATAACGGATATTCAGCCTCCGGATCTGGAGACGCGGATTGCAATTTTGCGGAAAAAGGCCAAAGCGGAGAATCTGGATATTCCGAACGAAGCGATGATGTATATTGCCAACCAGATCGACACCAACATCCGTGAGTTGGAAGGTGCATTGATCCGGGTTGTCGCCTATTCCTCGCTGACCAATCAGGATGTCACTTCCCATCTCGCAGCCGAGGCCCTGAAGGATATTATTCCTTCCAGTCGTCCCAAAATTATTACCATTCAGGATATTCAGCAGCGGGTTGGCGAGTACTACAACCTCAAACTGGAAGATTTCAAAGCAAGAAAACGGACCAAAGCGGTCGCTTTCCCACGGCAGATTGCCATGTACCTGTCCAGAGAGCTGACAGACTACTCATTGCCGAAGATTGGCGAAGCTTTTGGCGGACGCGATCATACAACCGTCATCCATGCCCACGAGAAAATTTCCCAGTCACTCAAAGTGGACCAGGAATTGTTTAAGGTCGTTAACAGTCTGATGGATAAAATCAAAAATCCATCCTGAACAACTAACAAGCCTATACACACTTTATACACATGTGGATAGGCTTACTTTTATGCGGCTTTGAAGGGGTTATCCACATATTCAGTGCCCCTACTGCTATTACTATTAATTAAAAGATATATACTTCTTACATTTTGCGTCCGTCTGGACTCTTGAAATGCATGAAGCATATCCAAGCATGAACGATGCTGATTAGGAGTGAAAAAATGAAGATCCAAATATCCAAAACTTATCTCAACGATTCCATACAACAAGTATCCAAAGCCATTTCCAGCCGTACGACCATTCCGATCCTCGGCGGTATCAAATTTGATGTGAACTATGCGGGGGTAACTCTGACAGCAAGCGACACAGATATTTCAATCCAATCTTTCATACCCGCAGAAGATAACGATAAAACAGTCGTTCGCATCGATCGTCCGGGAAGCGTTGTTCTGCCTGCCAAGTTCTTTGTCGAAATTATCAAAAAGCTGCCTTCCCAGGAAATCGAGATGGAAGTCAGAGACGGTTTCCAGACCTTTATTCGTGCAGGTGCTACCGATATCCAGCTCGTTGGTCTGGACCCGGAAGAATTCCCGGTACTGCCAAGCATCGAAGAAAACCAACAAATCTCCGTTCCTGGCGATCTGCTCAAAAATATGATCAAGCAAACGGCGTTCTCCATTTCCACCCAGGAGACGACCCCCATTCTGACTGGTGTACTCTGGAATCTGTCCGAAGGCGAGCTCAAATTCGTCGCAACCGACCGTCACCGTCTGGCCAGCCGTACCGTAAACACGGGTGAAGATACAGGCGTTCGTTTCAGCAATGTGGTCATTGCCGGTAAAACGCTGAACGAATTAAGCAAAATTATTCCTGACCAAAATCAGCTGCTGGATATCGTTGTGGCCGATAATCAGGTATTATTTAAAATTGACCGTGTATTGTTCTATTCCCGCATTCTGGATGGAACTTACCCGGACACTTCCAAAATCATTCCAACCAGCTTCAAAACCGAGCTGGTGATCGACACCAAAAAACTGGCCGATTCGATCGACCGTGCCTACTTGCTGTCCCGTGAAGAGAAAACCAATATCGTGCGCATGCAGACGCTGGAAAACGGCGCCGTAGAAATCTCCTCCAGCTCTTCCGAGCTTGGACGTGTAACCGAGCAACTCGATATCGCCAGATTTGAAGGGGAACCGCTGCGCATTTCATTCAACTCCAAGTACATGCTCGACGTACTCAAAGTGATCGAAAGCGAACAGCTGTCCATCCAGTTCACAGGAATCATGAGTCCAATCATCATCAAGCCTCTGGATGAGAGCCGCAGTTTGTATATCATTCTGCCTTACCGTACCACCAACTAATTTCCGGATTTTTGCATCAGCATGCCGGACCCAATAATTCAGGCTGTCTGTCGGATCGTGACAACAGGTCATTCTCCGGCAGGCGGATCATGCATTCAGCCAAATAGCCGGGTACTTTGCATCCTGTCTGTAATAGTGCGACAATCACTAGTACAAGATAGATGCAGAGACCTGGCTATTCTATTCACTAGCTGCAGGCCGATTATGCCGCAGCCCTAATCTGTCATCGAAAGGACGGTTATTCATTCATGAAAAACATCTCGATTTCCACAGAATATATCAAGCTCGATCAGTTTCTGAAGCTGGCGGACTGCGTATCCACAGGAGGCAGTGCCAAAGCCCTTTTGCAGGAGCAGATGGTCAAAGTTAACGGAGAAACCGAAGAACGCCGCGGACGCAAACTGTATGCTGGCGACGAAGTAGAGGTACAGGGCGAGGGATCTTTCAAAGTTCAAAGTGGACAATAATCCGGAGGATCTTATCCATGTTTATTAATCAGATCAGTCTGCAGAATTACCGCAACTACGAGCATATCCAGCTGGATTCCTTTTCCCCCGTCAATCTATTCATCGGGCAAAATGCACAGGGCAAGACCAATCTGATCGAAGCTCTTTTTGTGCTGGCTCTGTCCAAATCCCACCGCACCAACAAAGACAAAGAACTGATTTCCTTTGGCGCCGACCATGCCAGGATTAGCTGCGAAGCCGAGAAAAAATACGGCAAGGTCAAGCTGGAGCTAAATTTTGCGCCGAGAGGCAAAAAGGCCAAAATCAATGGCCTGGAGCAGCGAAAGCTGAGTGACTTCATTGGCACCATCAATGTCGTGATGTTTGCTCCCGAAGACCTGGAAATTGTCAAAGGCTCTCCGGGAGTACGCCGCCGTTTTCTCGATATGGAGATCGGACAGGTACAGCCAAGCTATCTGTACCATCTGCAGCAGTACCAGAAAGTGCTCGTACAGCGTAACAACTACCTCAAGCAATCTTGGAGTGCAGGCAGCAAGGATGCGACCATGCTGGATATCTGGAACGAGCAGTTGGTGGAGCACGGTGTCAAAATCGTCCGCAAGCGCAAGCAGTTTATCCACAAGCTCCAGGGCTGGGCAGAAAGTATCCACATGGGGATAACCGGCGGCAAAGAAAAGCTGGTCCTGTCGTACGTTCCGTCCTTCGGCGGAGTGGAAGAAGAAGATGAAGCTGTCTTATTTGAGCAATTTATGATAAAATTATCACAAGTGAAGGAACAGGAATATCGGCGTGGCGCGACTTTGGCAGGTCCTCACCGCGATGATCTCACCTTTCATATCAACGGCAACGAAGCCGCCGTTTTTGGATCACAGGGCCAGCAGCGTACCACCGCTTTATCGCTGAAATTGGCTGAAATCGAATTGATACACGAAGAGATCGGAGAATATCCGATTCTTTTACTGGATGATGTCTTGTCCGAACTGGATCCTTATCGTCAGACCCAGCTGATCGAGACGTTCCAGGATAAAGTGCAGACGTTCATAACAGCTACCGGGATTGAGAGCATTAATGCCGGACGGCTCAAGGATGCTCAGATTTTTCATGTCCATCAGGGGCATGTTGAGAAATAAGGGAGGATTATTCCATGTACATTCACCTGGGCGGCGAGAAGATTATTCGCTTTTCGGAGCTTATTGCCATTTTTGATATATCGATTGAGAAGTCTTCCAAAATCTCCAAGCAGTTCGTCAGCTTTGCCCACGAGGACAAAAAAGTCGAGGCGATTGGCGAAGAAGAGCCCAAATCCATTGTCGTAACCAAAAACAAAGTGTATTACTCTCCCATTTCCTCAGCTACGCTCAAGAAACGGACCAACAACTTTTTTGTGAATGCATAGATACAGTCGGAGATGCCGGCTGTCTTAAAATATAGAAGTAGGTGAAAACAGCATGTCGACGAATCAACCGGCTTATGATGCCAGTCAGATACAGGTACTTGAAGGTTTGGAAGCGGTGCGTAAGCGTCCGGGTATGTACATCGGATCGACCAGCACCAAGGGCCTTCACCATCTGGTCTGGGAAATTGTAGATAACAGTATTGACGAGGCGCTGGCAGGGTACTGTGATCATATCGAAGTAACGATCCATGAAGATAACAGCGTTACCGTTGTCGACAACGGACGCGGTATTCCGGTAGGTGTGGAGGCCAAGACACAGCGCTCCGCACTTGAAGTCGTTATGACCGTACTTCATGCCGGCGGTAAATTTGGCGGCGGCGGATACAAGGTATCCGGCGGTCTGCACGGTGTAGGTGTATCGGTTGTAAATGCACTGTCCGAGCATGTACGTGTTGTCGTCAAGACCGAAGGCAAAGTACACCAGCAGGAATATACACGCGGCGCTCCAATGTATGATATCAAGGTGCTCCGTGACATGACGGATGAAGAAGGTACAGGAACTACGGTTACCTTCAAGCCCGATTCAGAGATTTTTACAGAAACAACCGTTTATGATTACGACACCCTGCTTGGCAGAATTCGCGAGCTTGCCTTCCTGAATAAAGGAATTGCAATGACGCTGACAGACGAGCGTACTGGTGTCTCCAATTATTTCAAATACGACGGCGGTATCATTGAGTATGTGCAGTATCTGAACCAGAATCGTGAAGTAATCAGCGAACAGCCGATCTACGTGGAAGGTACCCGTGATCAGATCCAGGTCGAGATCGCGCTGCAATACAACGAAGGCTATACCGAGAATATCTATTCCTTCGCCAATAACATCAACACCCATGAGGGCGGTACGCACGAATCCGGCTTTAAGAGTGCCCTGACACGGATCATTAATGACTATGCACGCCGTAATGGACTGCTCAAGGATAACAACAGCAATCTGACCGGTGAAGACGTACGTGAAGGTCTGACAGCCATCATTTCCGTTAAAATTCCTGAGCCTCAATTTGAAGGACAGACCAAGACCAAGCTGGGTAACAGCGAAGTTCGTGGTATTGTGGAATCCCTCTTCTCCGAGAAGCTGCAGGAGTTCCTGAATGAGAATCCTTCGGTAGCTCGTCGTGTACTCGACAAGGCACTTCAGGCGTCTCGTGCCCGTGAGGCTGCTCGTAAGGCACGTGAACTGACACGTCGTAAGAGTGTGCTCGAAGTCAGTGCCCTGCCGGGTAAACTGGCTGACTGCTCCTCCAAGGACGCATCGATCAGTGAATTGTACATTGTAGAAGGTGACTCTGCCGGCGGTTCGGCCAAGCAGGGGCGTGACCGTCACTTCCAGGCGATTTTACCGTTGCGTGGTAAGATCCTCAACGTAGAGAAAGCACGTTTGGACCGTATTCTGGGTAATGCAGAGATTCGTGCGATCATTACGGCGCTGGGAACAGGCATCGGCGATGAGTTCGATCTGTCCAAAGCCCGTTATCACAAAGTCATCATTATGACGGATGCCGATGTCGATGGTGCGCATATTCGTACGCTGCTGCTGACCTTCTTCTACCGTTATATGCGCCAGATCATCGAAGCGGGCTACGTATATATCGCTCAGCCGCCGCTGTTCAAAGTGGAACGCAACAAGACAGCTGTCTATGCGAATTCCGAAAAAGAACGCGACGAGATTATCGCTGGCTTTGGCGAAAATGCCAAGTTTAACGTACAGCGTTACAAAGGTCTTGGTGAGATGAACGCTACTCAGCTGTGGGAGACAACGATGGATCCGGAGAGTCGTATCATGCTGCAGGTTAGCATCCAGGATGCGATTCTGGCAGATGCCATCTTTGATACACTGATGGGTGATAACGTGGAACCACGTCGCGACTTTATTCAGGAAAACGCCAAATACGTTAAAAACCTGGATTTCTAAAACGTCCTTTCACAAATGAATGATCATTACCGCAATAGTGTAATTATGCAAATTACAGA
The DNA here is from genome assembly GCF_000971965.1 of Paenibacillus wulumuqiensis. Classification (GTDB taxonomy): domain Bacteria; phylum Bacillota; class Bacilli; order Paenibacillales; family Paenibacillaceae; genus Saccharibacillus; species Saccharibacillus wulumuqiensis. The sequence continues at coordinate 3,815 of NZ_KQ040792.1, read as the reverse complement.
GAGCATCCGCAGCTGTGCGGATGCTCTTTTCATTAGGTTTTATAGTTTCAGGAAAGTTAGCATCCCATTTATCATTTTTTACAGCAAATACATGCGAAATAACGTCAAAATACAGGACAGAAGTGCAGAAAAATGGTATAATAAAGTGATGTAGCCGTAGGCATCCATAGTGTATGTAACACCGCATCATGTAACGATTTTCAACCCCAATCTGGTGACAAGTAACTTAATTTTATACAAAGGCTGAAACATACCATATCAATCGGTATTCAGTCGATGGGCATCCATTTGTGCAAACGAAGGCTGCAATAAGGGAGGCTAAGCTTAGCATGGCGGAAGAGAATATTTCGCAAATTAAAGACCGGGATATTGGTACAGAGATGCGCGAGTCCTTTATGGACTATGCGATGAGCATCATCGTCAGCCGGGCTTTGCCTGACGTGCGTGACGGACTGAAGCCTGTACACCGGCGTATTTTATATGCAATGTCGGAACTCGGCATGGCACCGGACAAACCGTACAAGAAATCGGCGAGAATCGTCGGTGAAGTAATCGGTAAGTATCACCCGCACGGTGACTCTGCCGTATATGAGACCATGGTACGTATGGCGCAGGATTTCTCGATGCGCTATATGCTAGTAGACGGTCACGGAAACTTTGGCTCCATTGACGGAGATATGGCAGCAGCAATGCGTTATACTGAAGCCCGTATGTCCAAAATGGCTCTGGAAATGCTGCGGGATATCAACAAGGAGACAGTCGACTTTGCTCCCAACTATGATGGTGAAGAGAAAGAACCGATTGTTCTGCCGGCTCGTTATCCTAATTTGCTCGTAAATGGCGTATCCGGTATCGCTGTTGGTATGGCTACGAATATTCCTCCCCACAACCTGAGCGAGGTAATCGATGGCGTACAGGCGATGATTCAAAATCCGGAGATTACATCGATGGAGCTGATGGATTATATCCACGGCCCGGATTTCCCGACAGCGGGTTATATTCTGGGACGTTCAGGCATTCGTCAGGCTTATCAGACCGGACGTGGCGCGATTACGATGCGTGCCAAAGCCACAATCGAAGAAAACAACAACAAGGCCCGTATCGTGGTCAACGAACTTCCTTATCAGGTGAACAAAGCACGTCTGGTAGAGAAAATCGCTGAACTTGTGCGGGAAAAACGCATCGAAGGCATTACCGATCTGCGTGATGAGTCCGACCGTAACGGTATGCGGGTCGTTATCGAACTGCGCCGCGATGTGAATCCTAGTGTGGTATTGAACAATCTGTACAAGCATACGGCCATGCAGTCTACCTTTGGTGTGAATATGCTGGCTATCGTTAACAACGAACCGAAGCTGCTTGGTCTGCGTGAAGTGCTTCACCATTATATTCAGCACCAGATCGAAGTTATTCGTCGCCGTACACAGTATGAGCTCAAAAAAGCGGAAGCCCGCGCTCATATTCTGGAAGGTCTGCGAATTGCACTCGATAATCTGGATGCTGTAATTGCACTGATCCGTGCATCCCAGACTACAGAGGCAGCCCGCGAGGGACTGATCGAGCGCTTCTCGCTGAGTCCCGAACAGGCTCAGGCGATTCTCGATATGCGTCTGCAGCGTCTGACCGGTCTGGAGCGCGACAAGATCGAGAATGAATATAACGAGCTGCTGCGCATGATTGGGGAGTATCGTGATATTCTGGCGAATGAATCTCGTGTTCTGGAAATCATCAGTGAAGAACTGAATGAAATCAAGGAGCGTTTTGGAGACGAACGCCGTACCGAGATCACTATTGGGGAAGAAAGCATCCTGGACGAAGACCTGATTCCGCAGGAAGAGGTTGTCGTTACCGTAACGCATACAGGCTATATTAAGCGTTCACCGGTAACCACCTACCGCAGCCAGAGACGCGGCGGACGCGGTGTAATGGGCGTAGATATGAAGGATCAGGACTTTGTCCAGCATCTGTTCGTAACCAATTCTCACCACCATCTGCTGTTCTTTACGGATAAGGGTAAAGTATACCGGATCAAAGCATACGAGATTCCGGAGCTGGGCCGTACGGCACGTGGTACACCAGTCATCAACCTCATTCAGATCGAACAGGGCGAATCCGTTAACGCGGTAATCCCGGTTGAGAACTTTGAGGGTGACCAGTATCTGTTCTTCGCCACCAAACAGGGTGTTGTGAAGAAGACGCGTCTGGACGACTACACCAATATCCGTAAGGGCGGTCTGATTGCTATTAATATGCGTGAGGATGACGAACTGATCGAAGTGAAGCTGACAGATGGCCAGCAGGATATCGTCATGGGTACAGCCTATGGTATGTCGATTCGCTTCAATGAGAATAACGTACGCTCCATGGGACGCAGTGCGACCGGTGTCAAAGGGATTACCCTGGACGAAGGTGACTCCGTAGTCGGTATGGATCTGATCAACGATGATCTCAAAGTGCTCATCGTTACAGCCAAAGGATACGGTAAACGTACCCCAGGAGCAGAGTACCGTCTGCAGACACGTGGTGGTAAAGGGATCAAGACCATGAATGTCACCGACAAAAATGGTCAATTGTCCGGGTTGAAAGTGGTTGAGGATAATCAGGATCTAATGATCATCACAACCAGTGGTACCCTAATCCGTATGGATATGGAGAGCATCTCCACCATGGGGCGTAATACACAAGGTGTCCGTCTGATTCATATCCGTGAAGACGACTCTGTAGCAACCATTTGCCGTACCAACAAAAATGAAGAGCCGGAAGAGGAAGAATTGGAAGAAGCCGAGCAGGCAATGGAGAATGCCATTGTTGAGACGATTGAAGAAACCAATGATTTCCCTGAACCGGATGCTTCCGCAGCAGAAGATATCGAAGAATAAATTATAGACGCATACAGTGTTCAAAGCAGGTAAGCCCGTTTTTACTATATATAGAGCTGCAACAAAACACTGCTGCAATCTGTGCATACCATATAGTATGTCAGTATCCTCTCATTGTGATCCTTTATCTTTCCTTTCTATAGGAGTAGATAAAGGATTTTTTTATGTTTTACAGACAGAAGGGGAAGTCTGCTCTAAAAGACTAACAAACCTAATAACAAGATTATGAGCCAACAAAGTAAACACAATGAATGCGGTTAATCAAATGCTTAGAATGACACAGTCAAAATTTACTTCAAAGTAATATCAGCCGTTAAAATGATCTATTCTATAAATTTTATAAATAAGCGTTTTAATCCGTCCTTACAGAAAGCTGCCGAGCTACAAGCTGCACACATAATGAAAAAGAACCACTACTCTATGGACAGAAATACAATCTCCCACCTTATCTGCGGCTCAGTGTGAAAGATATCTAAGTAGTCAAAGCAACAACATTACTTTACTAAGTTGGTCCCTTTTCTTGTATATGCAAAATAGGAAGATCATTTCTGATCGTAATGTTTTCATAAGCCGTCTGCTTTCAAGTAAGAATCCAATTATAAATATTTAGTATTCAGTAAAAGTCTTTTAAAATGCCCAATTAAAGTAAAAAGAAAACTCACTAAGAGGGTATTGACTATACCTATTCGTGTATGATATAGTCTTATGTATAAGTCTTCAAACACTTTATATTTCAAAACCTTGCTAAAAGGCGTTGAAAATAAACATCAAAAAAAGATGTTGACGAGTGATTGAAAAGATGATAAGATATAAAAGTTGTCACCGAGAAACACAGCAACAACGAAACACGGCAACAACGAAAAAAGACTTTGATCTTTGAAAACTGAACAACGAGTGAGTGAAGAACTTCGGTTCTTCAAATATAGAGAACAGCAA
>NZ_LAQP01000001.1 GCF_000971965.1 Paenibacillus wulumuqiensis | reverse complement strand
TAGTTTCATCTCCAAATAATTCATAGTTATTTGGAGGTTTCTATTTTATTTCTCGGGTTAAATTTTGCTAAAATTGCACGTTTTCTTTTTATCGAAACTTCCGTATAAATTTCTGTTGTGCTCACACTGGAATGTCCAAGTATCTCTTGTACTGCGCGTAAATCCGCTCCATTTTCCAGCAACTGGGTAGCGAATGAATGTCGCAAATAATGGGGGGTTGCACTGTCTGTAATCTTCGCTAATTTTTTGTACTTGGCGAAAATATCTTCGATTCCATATATCGATAATCGGTCGCCATATTTATTTAAAAACAGTGCATTACATGTAGGACTAAATTCATGCCTGATTTGCAGCCATGCTTGAATTTTATCAAGCAGCTCTTTGCTGGATAGGTACAATAGCCTCTCTTTTCGTCCTTTGCCAAAAATAACGATGGAACGGTTACGCAGGTCGATATCTGTAAGACTAATCTGTACCAATTCACCAATACGGATACCTGTAGAGAACAAAAGGTCAATAATAGCGTCATTTCGTACACTCAACCGTGTATGAAATGGCGTTTTTAATTTGGTACGGTCTTGTTGAGGAGCAGCAAGCAGCCGCCGAATTTCATGTACAGGCAGTGTTTTCGGTATCCTTTTGGCCGTTTTAAACTTTTTGCCCAGATCAATGAGAGGTGAGGACTCAATCCATTTTTTATGCGCAAGATAAGCAAAGAAACTTTTAAATGTAATGTATTTTCTTTTAATGGTTGAGTCTTTCAATGCGTTATTTTGGCTGAGGTAAGTAAAGTACATATGAATAATTTCCTCATTGATATGAGCATATTCTTGTTCGGTAAGCCAATCAACTAACATATTAAGATCGGAGAGATACGCTTTGATGGATTTAGGAGAAAGGTTTTTCTCAACATATAAGTAGTGTGTGTACTTTGTAATGTAATTTTTGAAATGATCAGTAGCAATAATCAAAGCAATTCCTCCAAAGTATAATGTTCGTAAACCGGTATCCATTGTAACAAAATGAGCGATCTATAGCCCGGTCAATATTTGTAAATAATAAGATTCAGTATATTCACTTTAAGATATTTTAGCTTTTAACCAGATGAACTATACCCGATCCAGCGGAGAAAAGGTAGTTCGATCAAAGAACGACCTTGGAGCCAGGGAATCAACCTGTACTCCTAATCCATGATTCCCTGGCTCCACCGGAGGACGTGACCGAATCCCTTTTCGCAGCGGATGATGCATTCCCGGGCATTTACCAAGCCAGCAGCTTATTTACAATATCCAAAGTTATTCCCACGCTTACTGCTCTACCCACCATAAAAAGAACAGCCATCTGTTAAGTCAACCGAATGTCACCCCACCATTAAACCAAATCAAATCCAGATAATTCCTTTACACAAAAATAAATAATCCAGCATGTAGAGCAAATAAACGGCCTTTATACTCAGACTCGTAAGTGGTATAGACGTCTAGACAACTTTGACCGATAAGACATATCGATAAATACAATCTGCCCGGTAAAGTTGCACAGACCCTACCATGCCAAATACATATAACAAGCTGAAAGATGTTGCGCAGGAGAGGAAGGAACTATGAACTGGTATTTTCGTTCGCTTGGTGCACGGAGGATTGTGGAATTTGTATTACTGGTCGTGTTTGTCATTTTCTTTCTCGGGCCGCTGCTGAATCTACTGATTCTGGCAGTGTCGGGCAAGTGGCAGTATCCAGCGGCACTGCCGCAGAGCTGGTCCCTGGAATGGTGGCAGTTTGTACTGTCCCAGGATGATGTGCTGGAGTCGATTTCGCTGTCCTTTCTGATTGCGACAGTGGTGACGGTATGCTCGATCATCGTCTGCATTCCGGCAGCCTATGCGTTTGCCCGGATTGCTTTTCCGCTCAGCCGCTGGTTTTTATTTTCCTTTTTGCTGACCCATGCCTTTCCCAAGATGGGATTGTATGTGTCGATCGCGGTATTGTTTTACAAATTTGGGCTGATGAATACGTTTCTCGGCATTGTACTGATCCATATGGTCAATACGCTGATGTTCATGACCTGGATTCCTTCCTCTGCCTTCCGGAGTGTACACCGGGCGCAGGAAGAATCGGCGCGGGATGCAGGAGCGGGACCGCTGCGCGTATTCTGGAAAATCACGCTGCCCATGGCCTTTCCGGGTATTATGGTCGCTTCGATCTTTACCTTTTTGTCTTCACTGGATGAAGCACAGGGGACGCTGCTGGTTGGGATACCGGATTTTAAAACGATGCCGATTATTATGTACTCGATTATCGCCGACTATCCCAACACAACCGGAGCCGTATTCTCTGTCATTCTGACCCTGCCTACGGTCATTCTGCTCGTAGCGGCACGACGGTTTGTCAGTGCGGATGTACTGGCTGGCGGATTCCAGGTCAAATAATAGGCAGATCTCAGCTGTTCCGACTATCTGGTGAGACGGTTAGACAGAGGCAAAGTTAAAATACAGGACGAATCGTCCTTTGAGCATATGGGAGGGTGAGAAAGCACAATGGTACAGGCACAGAGGAAGATGCAGACGCAAGTCGGTACAGCAGAACAAGGGGACACAGAAGCACAGCTATCGATCCGTAACCTGAGCAAAATTTTCAAAACCGGCGATGGTGTCACTGATATCTCGCTGGATGTACAGCCGGGAGAGATGGTCACACTGCTCGGTCCGTCAGGCTGCGGCAAGACGACGGTACTGCGCTCGATAGGAGGATTTCTGGAGCCGGACAGCGGTGATATTCTGATCCGCGGACGCAGTGTGCTCAACCTTCCGCCGGAAAAGCGGCCTACGGCGATGGTATTTCAAAGCTATAATCTATGGCCGCATATGACAGTGCAGGATAATCTGGCCTTCGGTCTTAAAATCCGCAAGCGCAAAAAAGTCGAGATCGAACGCTCGGTCACTGAAGCGCTGGAATTGGTCCAGCTCAGCGGTGCAGCGCGCAAGTATCCGGGCGAGCTGTCCGGTGGGCAGCAGCAGCGGGTAGCGCTGGCGAGAGCGCTGCTGCTGCAGCCGGATGTACTGCTGCTGGATGAGCCGTTCTCCGCACTGGATGCCAAGCTGCGCATGGAGATGCGGGAGGAACTGCGCGAGATTCAGACCAAGACCGGCATGACGATGGTGTTCGTTACCCATGATCAGGAGGAGGCATTGTCCATCTCGGACCGGATTGTCGTGATGCATGCTGGTAAAATCGAACAGCTGTCAACACCGCAGGATATTTATGACCGTCCGGGTTCCCTGTTTGTAGCGAGCTTCATCGGCCGGATTAACCTGATGCGGAGCATCAGCGATGGACAGCATATTGCTGTCGGTTCAAAGGTAGTACAGCAGGACGGCAGCACATCTATTCCAGCTGGAGCCTGCACGCTGGCTGTCCGCCCGGAAGATCTGTATCTGACCGGGGAGCCGGATAGTCTGGAAGGTACGATCCGTCAGGTGATGGTACTTGGTCATTATGCGGAAGTATCTATCCATTGTGAGCAGGAACATCTCAAAATGTTCGTTCCCCGTGAACAGGCGGCCGAGCTGCACAGCGGGCAGGCGGTAAAGGTCGGATTTCATAAATTCACGGCATTCAGTGAGGTCTCATCATAATACGTTAACTGGTCCTATTTCAGAACGAGTGATACCAAATCCATCATCAAATCACAGACAGCGCATACCGCTGCTGTATTATCGGGAGGCAAATCCGTGTTGAAGAAAATGAAATGGAATGTACTGCTTTTGAGCGTGTTATGTATCGCCCTGCTGGCAGGATGCAGTGGCAAGTCGGGTTCGGAATCGGCAAGCGCGAGTGGAGACGGCGGATCGGGTACGACAGAGATTTCCCTTTATACAAGCGGCTCCCTGAACGTCAAGGAACTGTGGGAGTCACTGATCGACAGCTTTGAGCAAAAGAACCCGGATATCAAGGTGAAGCTGGTCTATCTTCCATCCGGAACCGGGGGTCAATCGGCGCTGGATCGCCTGCTCGCCGCCAAGAAGAGCGGCCAGACCAATGTCGATGTGGATCTATATGAAGGAAGCCTGGACGATATCAGCAAAGGCAGCAGCGAGGGTATCTGGGCCAAGCTGGACAGCAGCCAAATCACCAATCTCAAAAATGTAGATGCCAAAGCTCTTGAACAAGCCAAAGACCTGGCTGTACCTTATCGTGCTTCTTCCGTTGTACTGGCGTATAACAGTGCGACAGTGACCAATCCGCCGAAGACGGCAGACGAGCTGTATGACTGGATTCGCCAGCATCCCGGCCGATTTGCCTATAATGATCCATCAACTGGCGGCGCGGGCAGTTCCTTTGTCAATACAGCGATCTATAACTTCCTGCCACCGGAAGATATGAACAGCAGCGATCCGGCGATCGCCCAGAAATGGGGTCAGGGCTTCAATCTGCTCAAGGAACTCGGTCCTTCCATGTATCAACAAGGCGTCTATCCGAAGAAGAATCAGGGCACTCTCGATCTGCTGGCCAATGGTGAAGTCGATATGATTCCGGCCTGGTCCGATATGGCGCTGGAGCAAATCAACAAACAGCTGCTGCCGAATACAATCAAGCTGACGCAGATTGACCCGGCCTTTACCGGTGGACCATCCTATTTGATGATGCCTGAGCTGTCCAGCAAAAAAGAAGCAGCCCAGAAGCTGCTGGATTATGTACTGACACCAGAAGCCCAGACGATTGTCGTTAATAAAATGTACGGCTATCCGGGCATCAAATGGGATCTGATGCCGAAGGAACTGCAGGACCAATTTGCAAGTGTGTCCGCGGGCTACCGTCAGTTCAACAGCGGCGATCTGCAGCAGGAAATCTACAAACGCTGGCAGAGCGAAGTGGCTGGACAGTAACGGATGAGTACATCTGGCAAAAGAGGGATGCTGGGGCTTGCCCTGGTTATCCCCTCCTTTTTAATTCTGTTCGTTGTCGTGATTCTGCCTATTCTGTATGCCGTACGGGAAAGCCTGATTGACCAGAACAGTGGAGAGTTCGGCCTCGGTAATTATATCCGTTTGTTCACGGATCCGGCGATGCGCAAAAATATTACGTATACGCTCAATGTCACGATTGTCTCGACACTGTTATCGCTGCTGATCAGCTATTCCATGGCGGTCTATCTGCGATTCAGCACCAGCTGGATGGCACGCTGGATCAACCGGTTGTATTTTGTTCCGATGTTTGTTCCCGGTGTGATCGCTACGTACGGACTGATTACGCTGTACGGTAATCATGGCTGGATGGTCCGTCTGCTGCTGCTCCTGGGGATCGATTCCTTTCCGAAAATTATCTATGACTATAACGGACTGGTGCTGGCTAATCTGTGGTTTAATATTCCGTTTGCGACGATGCTGCTCAGTTCTGCGCTGGCGGCAGTGCCGAATTCTGTGATTGAGAGTGCACGGGATGCTGGGGCCAATATATGGCAGCTGTTTTTCCGGTTTATTCTGCCACTGTCCTACAAGACGATGTGGGTGGCGATCACGTTTATTTTCATGGGGATTATCGGCAGCTTTACCGCTCCGTTCCTGATAGGAGCCAATTCACCGCAGGTGCTGGGCGTAGCGATGCAGCAGGTGTTTTCCAATTACCAGGAGACCCATACGTCCAGTGCGATGGCTGTATTTATGTTCCTGCTCTGCTCGGTGATGGGCTACTTTTATATTCGTACGATGGGCAAGGATGCTGACGTCTAAGCAGATACATGCATCCGGTGATGGCAAGCTGCTGTTACACAGCCGATATCGTATGCTGGAGCATAACGAATATTTGATATTAGGACCGGCTATCCGAATATAAAACAGACCAAGTATACGAATATACATTACGCTTTTAGAGTGAAACAGGGAGAGTGTGCATATGCCGAACACCAATAACAGCGAGCAGAACATGCAAGAAACCGAAGAGCAGGCAGCCTTCCCTGCCGCTGTGCAGCCTGTAATCATTCATTGGCCGCATGATATTGAGGTACAGCTTTTTTCAACGGAGAATAACGACATGCAGGAAACGAGGCATTCCACTGCAGAGCAGATCGTTAATTCCGCCCAATCGCTGACTTTTCACTTTGATCTCACCGAGAGCCGTGATGTGGTACTGAATCTTACGGCGGTCAGTGACAGCCACTGGCAGCGGGAGAACCGCGAATCTACTGCACTTCGCATATATGTGAATGGAGAATATAACCAGGATCTGATCCTGTTTTATGGAGATCGAGCGTTTATGTACCAGCGCCTGCTCGGACAGCTGGAAGCAGGCACGTATGAAGTCACACTGCATTATGCACTGGAACTGTCCCGCCCGCTGGCAGGAGATATTACGATACAGCATATTGCTATCGGCGGAGTCGATCCGCGGATGCCTGTCTATCGTTACACTCCGGTCGTCTATGGACGCCAACTGCAGCACCCGTATGAGAGCACATTTACCGATACGCCGCTTGTATTGATGTACTGGATGAAGGAAGAGGCAGACCGGACGATTATTGAATATCATATGGTATTCAGCCATGAAGATGAAGGCACACCATCCGGCCTGCTGATGAGCAAATGGGGACGGACCACCGATATCGAGTGGATGTACCGAGTGGAATTGGACCCGGAAGGGAATCTGCTGCGCCACAGTTACCAGGGACCTCATCATATCGAAACGGAATTCAAGGGAGAATATGGCTGTGGAGGCCATCCGGTACTGCAGGCAGCGACAGCCAATGGCAATTTTACCGATACGCCGGTATCGGATTACTGTTATATGCTGCCGCCGCTGTATCGCTGGGACCCGGAATCGGAGCCGAGGGAACAGGTGATGCTGGTTTATCCATTTACCCATCAGGTCAGCAACTGGGAGATGAACCGGCAGTACACGCTGGAACAGCCGGCACGGACGGATTCCTGGCAGCTGGCGGATCAGCGGGGTTATCTGTTTATAAGCAGTACCAAGTATGCAGTGGAACACAGCACGAATGCCGAACCGAACCAATTGGATGAAAGGGTGCATAGATCATCCATGGAAAAGTCGATGCAGCTGCAGCAGACCTGTATCGATTATCAGGTGCGTCTGCACGGTGAGGAGGAATGGCTCTCTTCCAGTTATGGAGATATGCGTATTGGTGATTTTCGTGCAGCGTATCAGGGGCCTTATCATCAATTCTCCACTACGATCAAGCTGGGGGAACAGGTACAGCTGGAACATATCGCAGCGATCCGGGCCGTCCTGCTGCCGGGAGGACTGGATCGAATCGTCGTGGAGGGAGTCTATGCGTATATGCTGAACGATCAGTATCTGCCGCAGGAGGGTATCCGTTCCACTGCACGTATCGAATTGAGTACGAATTCACCATCAGGATTATTATGGACCTGTGCAGAGAATGAACTGCATCAGCCATCCCCACGGGATATTGCACAGCAGGGCGACGTGCCGGGTGGGTCAAAGGAGAATATCCATCTATGAACCGACTATATTATGCGGCCGGAAGTGTAGATTCTTCTGCTGCGCAAAGTCATATTACATATGCCTTTCAGCTGGATCAGCCGGTAGATACCCTGCGGATTGAATTCCGCTATGATCCAAAAAAGCTGGACGATATGGAAACGTCCAAAAAGCTTATTGAAGAAGCGATGAGACGCTATGGATATGAGAGCCAGCAGGAAAAAGACTGGGAGAAATATGCCCCGCTGCAGAATCTGCTGACCCTCTCCATCGACGATCCACGGATCCACCGGGGACAGGCTCACCGTCAGGACCCTCAGCAGACCCATTATCTGTCCGCAGCCAGTGCTTCGCCGGGCTTCTGGCCTGGTGTTAATGAAGCAGGACTATGGAAAATAACGATCAGTCTGCACGCTGTAGTCACAGAACATTGCAATTACGAGTTGGAGGTATGGGATGGAGGACAGGAATGAAGAAGACATGGATAGCATCCGAGCTGCACACCCATACACTGCACAGTGATGGACAGCAGACACTGGAAGAGCTCGCAGTGGAAGCCCGGCGTCTGGGACTGGATTGTATTGCACTAACCGATCACAATACACAGGCCGGTCTGCTGGACCGGGAACGTATGGAACGAGAGACGGGCGTACGCATTCTGTCCGGGATGGAATGGACAACCTTTTATGGACATATGCTTACGCTCGGTATCAGCCGCTATATCGACTGGCGATCGGTCGGACAGCTGGATATCGACAGGGGGATCGATGAAGTGCATGCCAATGATGGTATCGTCGGCATTGCGCATCCTTACCGGATCGGCAGCCCGGTCTGTACAGGCTGCTACTGGGAATACCGGGTGTCCGATTGGAATCAGATTGACTATATCGAAGTCTGGTCCACGCTGATGCCATTTGTGAAAAGAGACAGCCAGCGGGCTTTTGACCTGTGGACGTCGCTGCTGAATGAAGGATACCGGATCACGGCAACCAGTGGACGTGACTGGCATCGAACCAACCCGGAAGATGCTCCGGCTGCGGTTACCTACCTCGGTACGCCGGCTAATGCATGGAAAAGGCATGACAATGAATTACCTGCGGAATCTGCCAACCCGCTGGTGCAGCGTGCCGGCGACAGACTGGCGATTCAGGCCATTCGCAAAGGTGCTGCTGTCATCACGATGGGACCGCTCTTAACCTTGACCGTATCGATAAATGGGGATGAAACCACCAATGAATATGATATTGGCGCCACTTTGTACAGCAGTCCGAATACCAATCTGACCATGCATATTCAGCTGGATCTGCAGCGGAGGCAGGAACAATATCAGCTGCCGGGACAGCATCTGCGTCTGGTTATCTACAGTGATAAGGGAGTGCTCGCCGAGCAGAACATTTTTGCCGGAGCCGCTCAGATTCACGAGTTGGCTATTCCGGTCATGTCGCCTGCCCGCTGGCTGAGAGCAGAGCTGTATGGCTGCTTTGCAGAAGTATATGGACTGCTGGCTTTTACCAATCCCGTCTATTTCCGATGATGACACCTGCTTCGGCTTTATACTGCTGACTTCACGAAAGGATGACATCACTTCATGTCCGTCAAACAGGAACAAATCAAACACCAGATTGAACGCTGGATCCAGGAGCATCATATTCGTCCGGGAGACAGACTTCCCTCCGAGTCTGCACTGGCCGGTCAATTCAATGTATGCCGTACAACCATCCGGGGAGCGATCCGCAGGCTTCGTAATGAAGGAAAAGTATTCGTCAAGCACGGAAGCGGCACATTCATTACACGCAATCTGCAGACGATCCCCAGCTCGCTGGACCGCCTGTACAGCATTGGAGACATGATCCGCTCCGCCGGACTTACCGAGGAGCAGCGGCTGGAATATATTCGGCAGACCGCCTGTCCCGAAGAGGCGGCCGAACAGCTGGAAATGAAGAAAGGCGAACCGGTGATCCAGCTGGAACGCTCCCGAATGGCCAATCTGGAGCCGGTAGCTCACTCCATTAACTATATTCCGGTATCGATTGCCGGCAAGACACTGGAAGCGGAAGGATTCTCCGGTTCACTGTTCCAGCATCTGGAACAGCATGCCGGTATACATATCGTGGGAGCCGATTCACAGATTATCGTTCCATCACCGACTGATGTTCACTGCCAAAAGCTGCTGACCGGACCCGAATCCAATGTACTGCTGCTCAAGCAAATTCATTATGATGAGATGAACCGGCGGGTACTGTATTCGCTGGATTATGTACGCAGTGATATTTTCACATTCTGGATTCGCCGCACCCGTTAAAGGATGGTAATACGTATACCCACCTGGAAGATATCTTCCGGGTTTCTTCATTTACAATGTGTGCTATACGATATAAAATAATCGTTATTCGGTAGTTCACAAGTACTACTGTTTGAATAAACCATAGGCGAGAGCAGATCAATTCTGATACATCATGGAAAAGGAGTGTAGAGCAGCTATGGGAAGTTCAATCCAGATTCGATCTCTTCAATTAGCACATGCCGAAGCACTGCTGCAGATGAAAATCGCGAATCGGGAGTCTATGAGCGTGTACGATCCGGTCCGTCCGGAATGCTATTGGACACTGGAAGTGCAGCAGCAGATTATCATTGATGGACAACAGAGTATGGAGGCAGGCAGCGGGTATATTTTTGGCATATTTGAACAGGAGAGCGATACGCTGGTCGGACGCATTGAGCTGAGCGGTATAGCCAGAGGACCTTTTCAAAATGGATATGTTGGTTATTTTGTTGACCAGCATTATCATGGCCGTGGATACGGTACCGAAGCGCTCCGGCAATGTACAGCCTTTGGCTTTGAGGAAGGACAGCTTCACCGTATACAGGCAGGCGTACTGCCGTGGAATATTCCTTCCCAGCGTGTACTGGAAAAGGTGGGCTTTCGCAAAGAAGGACTGGCTGAGCGCTATCTGCATATTAACGGCAAATGGGAAGATCACCTGCTGTATGCCATGACTGCCGAAGAGTGGCATCCGTCCGTGTAACGGTATGTACCTGTACAAGTACCACCGGAATCTCGGCCATATGCATCACAGCTACATAAATTTAGAAATTACAAAAGGGGCAGATTAGAATGGGAATTTTTGATGGTTTTTTGGGTAATGCATCTACAGTAAGTCTGGGAGAAGCACAGCAGGAATATGCTGCCATTCTCGCTCCGAATGAGCAAATTGAACGGGCCTACAAATTGGTACGCGATATGTTTCTTTTTACAAATAAACGCCTGATTCTGGTGGACAAGCAGGGTATTACAGGCAAAAAGACCGAGTATCATTCCATTCCGTACAAAAGCATCTCCCATTATTCGGTAGAGACAGCCGGCCACTTCGATCTGGATGCGGAGCTGTGCATCTATATCTCCAGCAGTACGGTGCCGATCAAGAAGACGTTTAACAAGAGCGTAAATATCTACGAAGTTCAGAGCGTATTGTCCTATTATATTCTGGGATAACCGTCCAGCCGCTTATAATTGTTCGCTGCATAACTGCTGCATGCCAAAACGTCCGGGTTCTTCTCTCGCAGAAGAGAGCCCGGACGTTTGTATATGACCAAGGGTAAGGGTTAAGCATGAACTATCTGATAATTCCCAATATTCCTATCTTCATAAATAAAACTGTATTATAGCTTCAAGAATCACTCCAGCGAATCCATCAATTTAACTACTGCCTCAGCTATCATTCGGTTGCCCGCATCTCCTGGATGTAGGTGATCGCCGGAGTCCCAGGCTGAGAGGAATCGGGTAGGATGCTCGGGATCTCTGGATAGTAGATCAAGATCCAGGACTGCATCGAATTCTCCGCTGCGGATCCAGGTGTTTATTTGCTGGCGCAGCTGTTCCTTGGCTTCGGTATCGTATAATTCAAATGGTGGCAGCGTTCCGCCGATAATGCGAACCTTGCGTGCATGGGCCCGGGTGATAAGCTGACGGTAACCGGCGATCAGCTCATCTGCAGCAGGTGCAGACTCGGTCGGTGCGAACATCATGCCCGGCATACCGATATCATTGGTACCGATAATGACAATCACGGTATGAATATTCGGCTGACTCAGTACATCCCTGTCAAAACGGGCCAATACATTCCTGCCTTTTACATTGCGGAGCAGACGCCCTCCCGAGATGCCTGCGTTGAGAACCGAGATTTGCCGTGTGGCGAGCTGATCTGCCAGGAAGTTGGTCCAGCGCGTATTTGCATCCAATGTGGAGCCGGCACCATCTGTAATGGAATCTCCGATGGCCACAATGGTACCCGCATGATCCGGCGCATCCACCATGATGCTTTTGATATACATATAGACATCAGTCATCTGGTCTGCCGGGAAATCTACATCTGTCAAATGATCGCCCTGTGCCATATATGTAGTCTGCCGGGCATCCCAGTGAAACGTCGAGGGTATACTCTCTTCCGGTAAAAACAGGCTGATACCCAACAGACCGAGCGGCTCCATATGCAGTGCGACAGGATCGCTCAAGACCGTGGCATGGGCCGGGATCGTAACAGATGTACTCCCACTGAATGTTAACACTCTGAGTGACTCCGCATGGATCATCGTATCATTAGCCATCAGAGCGGCAGTGGCTCCGCCAATTACCAGCGGCTGATTACCATATTCATTGGATAGCTCAATGCGGAGGTGACCGCCGCCTAGACTCATACGAGCAATCTGACGAATTGTCTGCTGGAAGAGTCGACTGGGCAGCTTGGTGGGGAAGGGGAACTCTTCTCCCCAGACCGGTTCGGGGCTGGCATACCAGCTGGTTACCCAGGATAGCTGTGTATTTTGGTTCATTTCACTCATAATGAATCCCTCCGTTTGGATAAAATATTTATCAATTAACGGGCTGTCTGTCCGCCGTCCAGAGTGAATGTCTGTCCGGCTGCAAAGCTGGCCGCTGGAGAAGAGAGAAAAACAACTGTCTCGGCGATCTCTTCAGGCCGGGCAACGCGTCCTGCAGGAACATTGCCAATAACGGTCTGACGGAACTCCGGATCGTCCAGCCACTCTTTGATCATGGGCGTCTCGGTAAGCCCCGGCGCTACAGCGTTAACACGGATATTTTGTGCCGCATATTCGATGCCCGCTGCTTTGGTCAAGCCTACAACGCCATGTTTGGCTGCTACATAAGGAGACATAAACGGGTCCGCGATCAGACCGGCAACAGAAGCGGTATTGACGATCGTGCCGCTGCCCAGCTTCAGCATGGCTTCAATTTCATACTTCATCATGAGGAAGACCCCTTTTAAATCTACCGCAATGGTTCTGTCAAAGTCGGCTTCATCCATTTCGACAAACGGTTTGGAAGGAGGCAGGACACCAGCGTTGTTAAAAGCGTGATCCAGACGTCCAAAACGGTTCACGGTCTGTGTGACGAGCGCCGCTGCCTGTTCCCGATCAGATACATCCGTGTGGAAAAAGGCGGCGGTTCCTCCGGCTTGCTCAATGAGCTGCACTGTCTCAAGACTTCGCTCATCCACATCACCAATAGATACAATAGCACCACGCTTTGCAAAAGCCAGCGCCGCTGCGCGCCCAATACCGGTAGCTGCACCTGTAATCAGTACTACGTGATTTTTAAAATCCTCCAAAGTTGTCATGTTTATATCCTCCTTTAATATATATTAATTTTGTTCATCCACGATAACGACGACCCGCCCGGTGACCTGTTTATTTTCATATCGGCGATGTACATCGGCCAGTTCATGCAGTCTGACTCTTTCCGTAATGATCGGCTGGATGACTCCTGCATCGATCAGTCGGGCGATCTCGGTCAGCTGTTGGACGTCAGGATGCGAATTGGCCCGGATAGCCCGGATACCGAGCGATTCTGCCAATTGTTCATCAGCGGCACCGACCACGGATATGAAGCTGCCACCACGATGAAGCAGGTACAGGAGAGAGCCGAGTTCAGCCGATCCGGCAGGAGAGAGGTTGAAAATGAGATCCACCTTTTCCGGTAATGCCTCGGTGATGGATTCATGGGTATAGTCAATGATCTGGTCGACCCCGAGCTTTTCGAGCAGATCGATTTTTCTGGAGGAAGTTGTACCGATAACATAGGCACCTTTCCATTTGGCGAGCTGTACGGCCAGCGTTCCTACGCCTCCGCTGGCAGCAGTGATCAATACACGCTGACCCGGCTGAAGATTGCCCAGTTCGAACAGCGCTTGCCAGGCTGTCAGAGCTGCATTGGGAATAGCGGCAGCGTCATGCAGATCCATATTGCGAGGAGCTGCTACCAGATCGGCAGCTTTGCTGACTACATACTCTGCCGAAGCACCATTTTGGGCTACATTCAGAAAAGCGAACACTGCATCGCCAGGCTGGAATGCGGAGACCAGGCTGCCTGTTTGTGTGATCGTCCCCGATACATTCACACCGGGAATAAACGGAAATTGAAGCGGCAGGAAAGGCTTGAATGCACCGGAGCGCAGCTGGGCATCAAAAGGATTGAATGATGTAGCAGAGACTTTGATAAGTACTTCGTCTGCAGCAGGTTCTGGGATGGGAGCTTCTTCATAACGGATAACGTCCGATGTTCCATACTCGTGAATTCGCACAGCTTTCATTGTTGAATTAGTCATGGATACAACCTCTTTTCCTATTTTTTTGGGTTAAATCAATGCGTCCAGGGAGTAAGTACCGGCACCAATCAATGCGATGCTGACAGCGGCTGCGATCAATACAATATGATATTCATAACCATTGGAAGTAGCCCATATTCCATTTTTGCCGTGTACGGTTTTAATGGCACCTATCATGGTCAATGTGATGATTATTGCAGCCAGTGGTGTAAATAATCCGAGAGCGAATAGAGCACCGCCAACGAGTTCCATGAGTCCAACGATGACCGCCATCATAACACCGGGTTTAACACCAATGGATTCCAGCCATCCTCCAGTTCCTTTGGGACCATAGCCGCCAAACCAGCCAAACAACTTTTGAGCACCATGCCCGACAAATAACAATCCAACGACCAGACGCACAATCAATAATCCTACAGCTACCATAATTAACATCTCCTTATTATTGTTTTGTTTTCATAATCTTTATTTTAAGATATTAGAGCCGACGATAGATATTACTTTATTTTTTGGGAAGCAGTGGATAATTCACAGTAGTGGGCACTTTGATTAGAACCAATCGTAATGTTTCCTCTGCCGGGTTGGTAATTTGTACGGTGGCTTCATGATCTGCATAAGCAACGATAAAGTCTTGATGGTGAAATGCTACAGCGTCTCGTGCTCCATCGGCATCTTGCCAGCTTCCCTGTCCCCGAATTGCCAGTGCTGTCAGCGTGTATCCTGCTGGTACCGTATGCGAATACGATGTACCGCTGCTGATTTCCACATCCCACATCTGGGCATCGGCAACCAGATGAATCGGAGCGTCACCACCGATGATGGTCTTAATCGAGTAGCCGGCAGCGCTATGATCCTGCGGAAAGTCGTTATGCTCATATTGTCGGTAGGAAGGTGTTCTCTGTACCGCTGCTTTCAATTCAGGTTCAAACCAGATCTGAAACAGTTCAGTGTCTTCGCTGAGTCTCTCCTGATGACTGACGCCGGAACCGGTCTGCATAACCTGTACACCGCCTGAACGAACCGTACTGCTGGTGCCAAGGGTATCACCATGAAAGGCATTACCTTGTATCACATAAGTCAGGATTTCAAAGCCTTTGTGTGGATGGAGTCCAATCTTGGCATCTGTGCGGGCATTTGCCCAGGCCCAGTAAAATAATGGCCCAACCCGTCTGACAATCGATCCTTCACCGGAAAAGCCAATCGGTTTCTGCTCTGTGATATTACCGCCGTCAAATTCTCCTGTTCCCTGCATGGCAGGTGTATACACTCTTGGTTGCATCATCATCAACCTCCTTATATTTTGCATACTGTCGGTATGGATAGAAGCTAATCGGTGTTGACTCCTTTACCCAGCTTTTTGAGCAGTTCAATTGCCGCTTCCTGTTCTTTGAGAGAGAGTCCGTTCATTAAATGAGAAATGTTAACGGCGTGTTCCGGAAAGATGTACTTGAACAATTCATTGCCTTCATGTGTAATCTCAGCGTAGATGACTCTGCGGTCTTCGCTGGAAGGAATGCGTTTTAGCAGGCCTTTCTTTTCCAGCTTGTCGATATTGTAGGTAATACTTCCGCTTGTGACGAGAATTTTACTGCCGATTTGCTGTAGAGGCACCTTGCCTTTGGCATACAGTACTTCAAGAATCATAAATTCGGAAGGAGATAGGCCATATTGTTTTACATCCTTGACGGCCTGCTCCGAGATGGCCTTGTAGGCTTTGGACAGGACGACCAGTAATTTTAGTGCAGTAGCTTGAGTCTCGTTCAATGAATCGGACATGTACTCACCTCCTTCTTGAATATCTTTTGTTTAATAATCTTTAAGTTAAGATAAATATACATGAAGAATATAAATGAGTCAACACCTTATTTCTAATAAATCAATAAATGACGGATTATGGATGCAAGTGCGAAGTACGAAGTGGCGCACTTACATGGTATAATCCGCCATTTGAAAAAGAACATGGTCGGCTATGGCTCAGGATTATTCATCCGTCTTGCCGGTTAGCTCGAGTGCATTGTACAGCATTACAGCTGCTTCAGCACGTGTGATCGGTTCATCAGGACGGAAGTTGCCTGTGCCGTCCAGAGAGGCAATACCGCTGTCAATGACCTGCTCCAGAATCTGCTGCTCTAATGAAGGGAGGGATAGGGAGTCATCGATGGTGACCGGTTCATCCTGCAGCGTACCGGTACTGCCGCCGGATTCGTGAATATCCGGGTCGATCTGTTCCACGCCCTGCCAGAGCAGGGTGGCAAACTGCCCGCGGGTCATCGGCGAAGCTGCGTCCACATCCGCATCCAGCTGCAATCCGTTCAGATGGGCAATCAGCATATCGGAGCTGTACCAGGCGTTGTCGTCGATGTTCGTGTAATAATCACTGGCTTTCGGAGCTTTGATAAAACGTATATTGTCGATGTTCAGCTCCAGGCCTTTGACCAGCGCAGCTACTCCCTGGGCAGTGGTCAGCGTAGCTTCCGGCTGGAATTCCGTGTCGGTAATGCCGCTAAGAATATCATGATTTTGCAAGTATCCAATCTCCTCTCTGCCTGTCGTGTGATCCAGATCGTCAAAAGCAAGGGCAGACCCCGGCGTGGCTAAAATGACAGCACCGGCCAGTCCGAGTATCCATTTGCGAATGAACATAAGAACTCACTCCATTCCAGTCATGGACTGATCTGAACATACAAGAATCAAATTACTTCTTTATTACCCGTGATGAGTAAATCTGAATTGTACTTCAGATTTTTTTGATTTTTAGGGGCGAAGGGTATAAGTTATATAAGAAGGTGTTTGATTGAATGCCTGTTTACGGGTTACATAGACAGCAGGATATGGATCGGCGCTGTCCTACGATTCAGGCACTACGATACTTAACATGAACTGGAGGAAATAACCTAATGGATCACCAACCACAACGCCTGCTTGTATTTGCAGGTTCTTATGCAGAAGCAGCCAATCCGGGTGTATACGTATATTCCTTTAATGAAGAAACAGGTGAACTGACACCGACGGATTCCTTTACCGGATTGCAAAATCCTACATTCTTGAATGTGGATGCCCAATCCAAGCGCCTGTATGCGCTGGGGGAGACTGTCTCCGAGACCGGCCCCAAAGGCAAAGGCGGCGAAGCAGCAGCTTTTGTTATTCAGCCGGAGCAGGGCAAGATTGAACTGCTCAACCGTATGAATACAATCGACGGTCCGCCTTGCCATATTCAGCGTTCCGACGATAACCGTTATCTGACCATGGTCAGCTATCATGGCGGTATGGTCGGTCTGATCGCACTGGAGCAGGATGGAAGCGTCGGCGAACTGCTGGATGTGCAGCAGCATGAAGGTCACAGTGTCGACCCGCAGAACCAGGATCGTCCGCATCCGCATTCTACTTTCTTTGATCCGGCAGGTAAATATCTGATTGTACAGGATCTGGGACTGGATCGTGTACGTACGTATGCGCTGAACACAGATGCCAACAAATTGGAGTTTACAGTGGATACGGCATCCACACCGGGCGCTGGACCTCGTCACCTCGTATTCCATCCGAACGGACAGTATGCTTTTATCATTAACGAGCTGAATTCCACGGTCACTTCGTATCAGTACGAGGCAGATACAGGTGTGCTGAATGAAGTGCAGACCCTCTCCACTCTGCCGGAAGGCTTTGAAGGCGCCAATGGCTGTGCCGAGATCGCTATCTCTGCAGACGGCAAATATCTGTATGGTTCCAACCGCGGACATGACAGTATCGTGCAGTATGAAGTGGATGCTTCCACAGGCGGTCTGACGCTGGTACAGCATGTATCGACAGAAGGCGGTCATCCGAGACATTTCTCCATTCTGCCGGGTGGCAAATTCCTGCTCGCCGCGAACCGAGACGGAAATAACATCGTCGTATTCAGCATCGACCAGGCGACAGGCCAATTGACATACACAGGCAAGAGCGTGGAAGTATCCAAACCGGTCTGCGTATGGGGAGCTTATTTCTAAGCCAATCTGGTCTGGATATATGGGCTGCCGTATATGATAATAGTACCTATACGTTCATTTTTGTCGATTTCTGGATGTATCCATCGGTCGTTGAAAACGGAAAAATAATCTATGTAGAGCCGCCGGGATGGCTGTTTATCATCCTGGCGGCTTTTTGTGCGGGAAGCTTTGTAATTCCTTGCAAAATCCCCATGAGCAGGGGAAGCGAATCGGGTCCTGCGAATCTGTCCATTTCGTATAGAGTTATATGACTACTCCGGATGAAATGAACGATGCCGTAGTCCGCTAGATCCTGCTGAACAGCTGTTTCAATTTTGCCCAGAGAGGTAAAAGTAATGTAATACGGTTCACTCGACATGTACAGCAAGCCGAATCCGCAAAGGAGATGGAGATTATGACAGAACCGCGCAAAAATGATAAAGTACAGGAACAGGCAGGCAAAAGGGATAATCCGGAGCAGTACCCGACGGAGAATGAAAGCCTGTTTGACCGTTTTGAATCCGAACAGACCGTCGACTCTCTGCCGATTGAGGATATGAAGCTTGAACAGCGTGAGGAAAATGACGGCGAGCATATCAAACGCTCATCTTCCAGTCAGAACGCTTTTCCTGAAGGCAATTCCGAGGACGATTCGGATATTGTCCGTTAAGCGGGAAATGATTACAATAATGTAAGTACAGGAAAATAGATTAGACTAAACTGCACGAAAAGAGAACAGAACCGTACTATTTATTTTAATCGTGCATTACGAACAGACGAGTACTTTCAAACTGGGTCAGTCAGATGACAGCATTATAAAAAGGAGCAGCGCTGTATTCCATACAGCGGCTGGTCCTTTTTCAAGGTTTGGCAAAGTCGGAAAGGTGCAAATAAATGGCATTCGGAATCAACAGAAGACAATTGAAACAATGGAAACACAGCGTAGAGGCAGGCGAGATTGCGTTCCTGACACACTACTGGCTGGATGAACGCTTTCCCGGCATTCGGACAGTGACCAAGGTAGGCTGCGCGGATATCGGCAAACTGAAGCAGTGGTGCATCTCCTATGGCCTGAATCCCGCTTATATTCATTATCGTGATCGATATCCGCATTTTGATCTGCTGGGAGGGGAACAGCTGCGCATCTTAAAGGCAGAAGGACTACAGGAACAGATTGATCATTTTGGATTGGAAAAGACGCCGAAGACGCATTCCTGAAGGCATTACCCCAAATATCGATTCGACAAAATAACAAAAAAATTTAAAAGTGGTTGAAATCGTTTACAAGCAGATATATAATAACGTTGTAGAAACGTTTCGACAAAAGAGTGCAAATCATCCCGTGATGAATATTGTATCTGAAAAATGTAAAATTATTGAATTAACGCTTATGAATTGGCTTTTTAATGATTTTTCACCAAAAAATCAAATGGTACAGTCAGAAAACAGGTTTTCCACTGGATATTGTAATTTCTAAACTGTAAGCGGTTTCTGCTCTTTTATCGAAACGTTTCGATATTCGTAAAACTACAGAGGTGAGCAGATGGGAGCAACGATCAAAGATGTAGCCGCACTGGCGGGCGTTGCAGTATCGACTGCATCGTATGCACTGAATGGCATCGGCAGAGTCAGCAGCAAGACCCGTGACAAGGTTATCGAAGCCGCCAAGCAACTGAACTATCAGAAGAACGGAATTGCGTCAGATCTGAAGCGCTCCAAGACCAATACGATTGCCCTGCTGCTCAGCGACCTGTCAGGCCCTTATTACTCCAGTCTAATCAAGGGAGTACAGGAAGTCAGCCTGAATAATGGCTATGACCTGATTGCCTGCAGTTCAATCGGCGGCGATTCCTCCACAGCCGTCAAATTTATCAAGGAAAAGCGTGTGGATGGAGCGATTATCCTCGCCCATAATATTCCGGATCGTACCATTCTGGAGTCTGCACGTGAGGGCTTCCCGATCGTCATGCTGGACCGGCGGCTGGAACATGAGAGTGTCTGCTATGTAGAGGCCGATCATGAGAAAGGCGGCACGCTGGCAACCAATTACCTGATTGAATCGGGACATCGCCAGATTGCCTTTGTATCCGGTCCGGCGAGCAGCAAGCACAATAATGACCGTTATAACGGGTTTGTGCGGGCAATGAATCAGCACAATCTGACGATTGAGCCGCGCTGGAATCTGATTGGCAATTTTACCGAGGAAGGCGGATACCGTGCGATCAAGCTGATGCTGGCGCAGGGCAATCTGCCGGAAGCTGTATTTTTCGCCAATGATGAGATGGCACTCGGCGGTATTACCGCCTTGTACGAAGCGGGTCTTCGTGTACCGGAGGATATTTCGGTTATCGGATTCGATGATATCGTACAGGCCCGATTCCTGAACCCCGCGCTGACCACGGTAAGACAGCCGGATTATGAAGTGGGAGCACTTGCCGTTCATCTGATTTTCCAGATTCTCAAGGGTGAATCGGTCGCACAGCATTATACACTGGACACTGAACTCGTTATTCGTGGAACAGTACGAACAAATTCAAAATGAGGTGTGCTTAATGAAAAAAATGTGGAAACCCATGATAGCTTGCATGTTGATTTTCTCTTTTGTACTGGCGGGGTGTGGTGGCAGCAAAGAAGCAGCCACTACTGCAGACGGCAAACGAATTCTAAAAGTATGGGGCATGGGAGCGGAAGGAACGGCCCTGTCCAAGATGGTGCCTGATTTTGAAGCCAAGAACCCTGATATCAAGGTGGAAGTACAGGCCATTCCATGGGATAACGCTCACGACAAGCTGCTGACAGCAGTTGCTTCGCAAAGCGGTCCGGATGTAGTGCAGATGGGCATGAGCTGGATTCCCGAATTTGCTGAAGCCGGAGCCCTGCAGGATCTGTCTTCTTATGCCGAAAAATATCCAAACCTGAAAGCGGATAATTACTTTGAAGGTGCCCGTACCAAAATGACCTATGAAGACAAACTGGTCGGCGTACCATGGTACATCGATACACGTGTCCTGTTCTACCGCAAAGACCTGCTCAAACAGGTCGGCTACAATGAAGCACCCAAAACCTGGGCCGAACTCAAGGATGCAGCGACCAAACTGACTGCCCGCGGCAAAGGCAACTACGGCATTTTGCTGGACAGCAAAGATCAATTGTTCACGCTGCCATTTGCCTGGGAGAACGGCAGTGAAGTGATCGACAGCAGCGGCAAGGCCGTGCTGAATGAGCCGGCTTATGTAGAAACGATTCAATATCTGAGCAGCTTTTTCAAGGAAGGGATCGCTCCGACACAGAGCGATATGCAGCTGATTCCTTCCTTTGGTGAAGGGATTCTGCCCATGTTTTTCAGCGGTCCATGGTCGGTCAATCAGGTGAAGACAGAGCTGCCTGAATTGAAAGAAGATCAGTGGGGTACAGCGATTGTTCCTGCCAAAGAAGCAGGCGGCGAAAGTGTATCGGTACTCGGCGGATCGAATATGTCCGTGTTCAGCAGTGCCAAGAATACAGAGGATGCAGTAAAATTCATCTCTTATCTGAACGAACCTGATGTACAGGTGAAATGGTATGAGCTGACACAGGATCTGCCATCCACTACCAAAGCATGGGATAACAAAGTATTCCAAAATAACCCGAATATTCAGACTTTCCGTACACAGATGGACACGGCCCGTTCCATTCCATCTGTCAAAGAGTGGGAAACGGTTGCCAAACAGATCAGTGACGCTTTCGACCAGATTGTTGTAGGTGGACAGGATATCCAGACGCAGCTGGATCAACTGAACGAGCAGGCGAACTCGACCCTGCAAAGCGGCAGTTAAATCTGTCCTATAACCGCAGCTTGAGCAATGAATCGGTTCACCCTGCAAAGATGCCGTCCGTCCTCTTCTATCCGTTATCCGGGCTGGTCTTTGCTTCTCTTTTATACAAATAAAATTAAAGAGGTGCCAAATGGCTAAACTATGGAAATCCATGATCGCATGCATGCTTGTATTCTCGATTGTACTGGCTGGATGTGGTGGTCAGGATAAAGTGACCACAGCGGATGGAAAACGGATCTTGAAAGTATGGGGTATGGGCGGCGAAGGCGGGTCTTTGCCGGATATGGTAGCAGCCTTTGAAAAGGCAAATCCGGATATTGATGTACAGGTTCAGCAGATTCCATGGGGTTCTGCGCATGATAAACTGCTGACCGCTGTCGCTTCCAAAAGCGGTCCGGATGTGATCCAGATGGGAATGACCTGGATTCCGGAATTTGCCAATGCAGGGGCACTGATGGATCTGACTCCTTATGTGGAGCAGTATCCGAATCTCAAGCCAGAGAATTTCTTTGAAGGTGCACGGGAGACGATGAAATTCAATGATCAGATGATCAGTATTCCATGGTATATGGAGACGCGTGTGCTCTATTATCGTACCGATCTGCTCAAAGAAGTCGGTTATAACGAAGCGCCCAAAACCTGGGCCGAGCTCAAAGACGCAGCAACCAAGCTGGCGGCACGCGGCAATGGCAATTACGGCATTCTGCTTGATAACCAGGATGCAGCGTTCACGCTGCCATTTGCCTGGGAAAACGGCAGTGAAGTGATCGGCAGTGACAATAAGGCACAATTTAACCAGCCTGCATATATTGAAGCAGTCAACTATCTGACCAGCTTCTACAAAGAAGGACTGACACCTACACAGAGCGATATACAGCTGCTACCTGCCTTTGGTCAGGGAATGGTACCTATGTTCTTCAGCGGTCCATGGTCGATCAATCAGATTCATGAGACGGCACCACAGATTGACGGCAAATGGTCTACCGCTCTGATTCCTGCCAAAGAAGAAGGCAGCAAAAGTGCTTCCGTACTCGGAGGGTCCAACTGGAGCGTATTCAGCAGTGCTGTCAACAAGGACGATTCGGTGAAATTCATTTCCTTCATGAGCGATCCTGCCAACCAGGTGAAATATTATGAACTGTCCAAAGATCTGCCGTCTACACTGAAAGCATGGGAAGACAAAGCATTCAGCAGCAATGAACAGATCAAAACATTCCGTGAGCAGATGGAAACTTCCCGCACTTCTCCATTCGTGAAGTCATGGGAAGCGATCGGCACCCTGATCAAGGATTCGCTGCAGCAGATCAACATCGGTGGCGCAGATGTCAAGACACAGATGGAAGAACTGACTACGCAAGCGAATGAACTGTTAAAAGACTAATTGAAGAAGTAGTGAAAATGCTTCCGTAAAGGAGGGAACAGAGATGCAGAAGGCCTGGCAATCGTTGGCAAAGCACAGATATCCATATCTGTTTATTGCGCCAACCCTAATCATTCTATTTATCTTTTCATTCATTCCGATTCTGGTTGCCGTATTTATCAGCTTCACGAATATGGATCTGGCCGGACTGGCCAACTGGTCCAATATCAAATTCAACGGGGTGGATAACTTTGTTCAGCTGTTCGGCGATGCGGTGTTCCGCAAGTCGATGTTCAATACGCTGATCTACGTTGTGGTCGGTGTACCTCTGGTCGTTCTCCTGTCGATGGCTATCGCCATTCTGATTAATCAGGGAACGAGCTGGCTATTCAAAACGTTCCGGGTTATTTACTACATGCCTTCCATTACAAATATCGTCGCTGTCGCCGTCATCTGGGGATACCTCTACAATTCCCAGTACGGCCTTATCAATCAGATGCTGGGATTCTTTGGTTTTGATCCGGTCCGCTGGCTGCAGGGACCGACCATTGCCAAGTTTTCGCTGATTATTATGGCGGTATGGAAAGCGATTGGTCTGAATATGATCATTTTCCTGGCAGCCCTGCAGGGTATCCCGCGTACGTATTATGAAGCGGCTCAGATCGACGGAGCCAGCCGCTGGCAGCAGTTGACCAAGATTACGATACCACTGCTCGGCTTTGCTACTTTCTTCGTCTCAATTACTACGCTGATCGGCTGGATTCAGTTCTTCGAAGAACCGCTCGTTATGACAAAGGGCGATCCTCTGAACGGCACAACATCCATGGCCCTGTTTATTTACAATACAGGCTTCCAGCGCAGTGACTTCGGTTATGCAGCAGCAGGCTCGATTGTATTGTTCGCGATCATCATTGTTGTAACGATTATTCAATTCAAAGCACGCAAAAAAGACAGCGATGTAGAGTATTAATGATCCGTACAGCCTGAGCTGACGCCGGATTGAACTGTGAAAGGAGGTTCCGCAATGGATATTCAAGTAAGACCGATTTACAAAACCGTTATTATTGCGCTGCTCGTGATTGGCGCAGTAGCGATGTGTATCCCGTTTATCTGGATGATTCTGTCTTCCTTCAAGCCGGAGAGTGAGGTTACATCACTCACGCCTTCCTTCTGGCCGCAGGAACCGACGATGCATAACTTTGAGCGTCTATTTACGGAAATGAACTTCTGGCAGTATTTGAAAAATACACTTGTTATCGTGTTCTTTTCCTTTATCGGATTGTTCCTGAATGCGGCAGCAGGTTATGCCTTTGCCAAGTTCACTTTCCCCGGTAAAAATGTAATCTATTATCTGGTGCTTGGAACGATGATGATTCCTTCCCAGGTAACGATGATTCCGGTCTATTTGATCCTGAATGTAATGGGGTTAACAAATACAATGGCAGGGATTGTACTGCCCGGTATGGTAAACGCCTTTGGTATTTTCCTGTTCCGCCAGTTTATGACTTCGATTCCGAATGATCTGATCGAAGCGGCACGGCTCGACGGAGCAGGCGAGATTCGCACGTTTTTCCAGCTCGTTATTCCGATTGCCAAGCCGATCTTTGCGGTACAGGGGATTCTGACCTTTATCGGTGGCTGGAACAGCTTCCTATGGCCGCTGATTGTAGCCAATGATGAGAGTCTGTATACCCTGTCGGTTGGTCTGTCCTTGCTCAAAGGACAGTATGGCGGAGACTTTGCGATCCAGATGGCTGGCGCATCATTTATGGTTATTCCGATTCTGATTATCTTTATTTTTGCTCAGCGTCATATTATTGAGGGATATACCATCTCCGGTATGAAATAAGACAGACGCGTATGCATTACGATGGGAGCCTGCCATTTACGGGTCGATCACGTTTTGGGATGGCAGCATGGTGGAAGGTACAAATGGCGCCTGGTTATGGTTATCTGCTGTTAACTGACATAACCGGGCCTATAGGTTAGAGACAAATATGATTACATTACGGAGGGATTCATGATGTCTACTATACACAATCAATCCGCAACAACGCAGCAGAATCAGCTGTTCCAGAACGAATATGGCTACTTTACCGAAAATGGCCGCGAATATGTCATTACCAATCCGCGTACTCCGCGTCCATGGAGCAATATTATCAGCAATGGCGATTATTCTTTTATGGTATCGCAGGCAGGTGGCGGTGCTTCATGGCGCGGCAATGCCGGACAGAACCGGATTACCCGTCTGTTCCAGGATGTGATCAAGGATTCATGGGGCAAGTTCATTTACCTGCGTGACCGCAGCTCCGGCAAATTCTGGTCGGCAGCATGGAAGCCGGTTATGGCAGAGTTCGAACATTATGAAGTGCGTCATGGCATCGGGTACAGCGTGTTCACCCAGCAGGTGGATGGCATCCGCAGTGAACTGACCGTATTCGTGGCTCCCGACGCTCCACTGGAAATATTGCAGTTAAAAATCACCAATAACAGCGGACAGACACGTGAACTGGACGCGACTACTTATTTTGAATGGGCGCCGGGATTTGCACCGGATGAGCACCGTGAATTTCACAAAATCTTTATGAATTCGGAATACCGGGAAGATCTCAATGCCATTCAACTGGAAAAATACTTATGGGGCTTCCCGGATGAAAAGGGACGCAGCAATAATGTAAGCTGGCCGTATACCGCTTTCCATGCGGCAAGTGAAAAGCCGTCTTCGTACGACGCGGACAAAGAATCCTTTGTCGGCATGTATGGCGAGGAATCCCGTCCACAGGCGATGCAGGATCAGGAGCTGGCCGGACATACCGGACGTTTTGGTGATGCGGCAGCTTCGCTGCGGGTCGCTGTCAAGCTGGAGCCGGGCGCCTCTCATACGGTCGTATTTACAATTGGTGCTGCCGAACAGGAGAAAGAAGATGCTGCAGCATTGATCCGTGAATATACGAGCGTGGAAGCCGCAGAACGCACACTGGCACGGGTACATGAATTCTGGAGTGAAATGATCGATGCCGAGGAGATTCAGACCCCCGATCCGGCGATGAACATCATGACCAATATATGGCTCAAATACCAGTCCATTTCCTGCCGCCTCTGGGGCAAAACGGCCTACTATCAGGTCAGCGCGGGTTATGGATTCCGCGATCAGCTGCAGGATTCCCAGATCTTCCTGACCAGCAAACCGGAATTGATGCGCAAGCAGATCCTGATGCATGCTTCCCAGCAGTTCCAGGAAGGCGATGTACTGCACTGGTGGTTCACCATCCGCGGCGGCGGTCCGCGTACACGCTGCTCGGATGACCTGCTGTGGCTGCCGTTCATCATGGACTCCTATCTTAAGGAAACACAGGATTACGGCATTCTGGACGAAATCACACCATTCCTCGACGGCGGGGAAGCGACCGTCTATGAACATTGCAAACGTGCGATTGAGAAATCATTCCTGCGCTTCAGTCCGCGCGGTGTACCGCTGATGGGTGAGCATGACTGGAATGATGGACTCAGCGCGATCGGTTATGACTGGAAAGGCGAGAGCTTCTGGGTAGGCGAGTTCCTGTACATGATTCTGGGCAGCTTTGCACCGGTGGCACAGCGCCGGGGCGATCAGGCTTTTGCCGATAAAATGATCGAAGTGCAGGGCAGCCTCAAGCAGACCTTGAACGAATACGGCTGGGATGGCGAATGGTATCTGCAGGCGACAACCGATGATGGTCTCAAAGTCGGTTCCAAGGAAAACGAAGAAGGCCAGATTTTCCTGAATCCACAAATCTGGGCGGTTATCTCCGGTGTAGCCGATGAAGAGCGCGGCCAGCTGGCGATGGCAAGTGTCAGCAAGCATCTTCTGCGTGATCACGGCTCTCTGCTGCTATATCCGGCCTATACCAAGGTACGCCGTGATATCGGCTATATTACCCGCTATGCACCGGGTCTGCGCGAGAACGGCGGTGTCTATACACACGCAGCGACATGGGCAGTATGGGCGTATACACTCGCAGGTCAGCCGGAGAAAGCATACGAAGCCTACAGCAAAATCTGCCCGCCGAACCGCTCGGATGATCCGAATGGGTATGTAGCCGAGCCATATGTCACTCCAGGCAACTCGGACGGCCCGATCTCGCCAAACTACGGACGCGGCGGCTGGACCTGGTACACCGGTTCTTCCCAGTGGCTGCAGCGCATGGCGACCAACTGGATTCTCGGCGTACGCGCAGAGCATGAAGGTCTGCTGGTCGATCCAAGCATTCCATCCGAATGGCCGGAATTCAGCTACCGTCGTAATTTCCGCGGTGCAACTTACCAGATCCACGTCGATAACGCAGCAGGCGTATCCCGCGGCGTGAAGTCAATTACCGTCGATGGCAAAGCAATCGAAGGCAATATCCTGCCGGACTTCCAGGACGGCAAGGAGCATGAAATAAACGTCGTTATGGGTTAAATGAAAGTGGATTGAAGCTCAAATACAGTACCCAAAAGAGCACTGCTGCATCCAATTACGCAGCAGTGCTCTTTTTGAGTTGGTTATTAGGCTTGTTATACGTAGAAATTAAAACCGCTTAATCGGCAACATGAGCAGTCGATATGCGTTTGCTGCCGTACAGAGACAGGTAACACATCATGGTATCTTGCCAATTTGCCGGTCAGCATATATATTGAATAATATTTTAAATGAGAATGGGTAGAGGTGAAGATAATGACGTGGCATATCAAGCATTTTGATGAACTGAGCACCAGGGAGCTATATCGCATTCTGAAGGAACGAACCGACATTTTCGTGGTCGAGCAAAATTGCCCGTATCCCGAAGTGGATGGCAGGGATCTGGACTGCTATCACCTGTTCAAGCTGGAAAATGAACAGATCGCCGCCTATGCCCGTCTGCTGCCGCCGGGAGTAGCCTATTCGCAGGCTTCGATTGGCCGGGTTATCGTACCAGCCACTTATCGTGGTAAAGGCTATGCTGGCGAGCTGTTCGCACGTGCAGTGGACTTTATTCAGCAGGAGCTGCATGAAGTGGAAATCAAAATCCAGGCGCAGGAGTATCTGTGCCGGTTCTATGGTTCATATGGATTCGAGCCGATCTCCGAATCGTATCTGGAGGATGGCATCCCGCATGTGGATATGCTGTTAAAAGAACGCAGAGTGCAGCAGCAGATCTGAGCATATACCTACAGGTTGCTGTGCATGATTATGTCTTTGCATAACGCCTGCAAACCTCGCTGCCGATCGTAGAGCCTGGCGATAATACAGAAACGGTATTTATCAATCCCACCAGAAATACCAGCTTGTTGAATCTTTCAACTGGCTTGCAAGTCCGCGAATCGAAGCGGTTGACCCGGCTGCCTGGTAGACAATATCACTGTAAAAAGCAAACTGTTCTTTTGCCAGCGCTTCTGCAGTGATATCGTCCACAGGCGGGCGGGTTAGTTTCATTTCCCAGGTGTCATGAGTAACATTTCCCCACAAATCGAACTCCCCTCCTGCTTCCTCGTCCGACACACTATCGTTCCAGCGCTGCATCAGCAGCAGGTTAAACAGCATGATGGGAGACAGACAGAAGGGAGGAAAGACACAATTTCGCCTTTAATTCTAATAAACCAGAAGAGAGACCGAAATTCGATTCCCGATCTTCTGCCCCATCTGGTTAGATTTGGACAAAATAGATAAAAATTAAAATTGGAAATCTATACCTGACTATTGTAGAATGGGAAATGTAGAGCGGATCACAGTTCGAATAAGGGGGCATGAACAGCCAAGTATTACTTCAAAAGATGCTCAATGTCATGGACAAACTCTTGCTAGACGATTTGCTAAAATTGTATTTTTTTGATTAGTAGTCATATTTCGCTCTAATCAGGCTAAAAAACCTGAATTATTCTTTACACACCCCAAAGAAAACGTTTTCTTAACTTAGCATCGCTTTTCCTCGCTGATAGTCCCATTTTAGACTATTTTGTGATTAATCAGATAGAGGTATAATTAAAAGTGTTGCAATTCCGTCACAAAAATATTCACAAAAAATTCAAGACGGAGGGAATCCTCGATGACAATCGACGAATCGAACAGACCATCTTTATGGCAATCCTATTACGGGCCCAATCTGGGGTACGTACAGGAACAGTATGAAAAGTACAAACAGGATCCTAATTCGGTTGATGAGGGATACCGAACGCTATTTGAACAGCATGGGGAACCTGTAGCTCCTGCCGCAGCATTTTCCGGCCAGGCAGCAGACAATGGTACTAGTACCCCGGGTAAAGTAGATACCAATCTATTAAAGAAAGCGGTTGCAGCGGAACGATTAGTTTGGAATATCCGTACATACGGACATTTGGCAGCAGATATCGATCCGCTTGGACTGAGTACACCTTCGGATGTACGTCTGCTTGATCCGCAGGAATACGGATTGGGACAGCGCGATCTGGCCCAGCTTCCCGCATCCCTGATCTGGGAAAATGCGCCGGAAGAAGCACGTGACGGATGGGAAGCCATTCAGATCCTGCGCCAGAAATATACCGGACCGATCGCTTACGAATTCTCGCATGTACATGATGAGAAGGAGCGCAACTGGCTCAACCGTCAGGTAGAGACCAATTCTTCTACCCAGCCGCTCAGCGACGAGGAGAAACTGCAGCTGCTGCATCGTCTCGTTGAGGTAGAGCAATTTGAAGAGTTCCTGCACAAGACATTTGTCGGTCAGAAACGTTTCTCCATTGAAGGCAACGATGCGCTCGTACCGATGCTGGATACGATTGTGCGTATTGCTGCGCGCGGCGGAGCACGACATGTATTAATGGGCATGGCTCACCGCGGACGTCTGAACGTACTGGCTCATGTGCTCAACAAGCCATACGGAAAAATTTTCTCCGAATTCCAGCATTCTCCGAATAAGGACATGATGCCGTCGGAAGGTTCCATGGGCATTAACTTTGGCTGGACCGGCGATGTAAAATATCATCTGGGTGCCCGTTATTCCATGACCGAGGAAGGGCAGAGCTTTGAGACTCGCCTGACGCTGGCGAATAACCCGAGTCACCTGGAATATGTAAACCCTGTCGTAGAAGGTTTCACCCGCGCGGCGCAGGATGACCGCAGCGAGAAGGGTTACCCACGTCAGGACAAGGACAAGGCTGCAGCGATCATCATGCACGGTGACGCCGCGTTTGCCGGTGAAGGGATTGTAGCGGAGACGCTCAACTTTAACCAGCTGCCCGGTTTCCAGAACGGTGGTACGATTCATATTATCGTCAATAACCGCCTCGGCTTCACGACAGACAGCAAAGATTCCCGTTCCACACACTACGCGAGTGACCTGGCTAAAGGCTATGAGATCCCGGTTGTGCACGTGAACGCGGATGATCCGGAAGCCTGTCTGCGCGCTGCAGAGATGGCGATGCAATACCGTAATCTGTTCAAAAAGGATTTCCTGATCGATCTGATCGGTTACCGCAGATACGGACACAATGAAGCGGACGATCCGGAGACCACTCAGCCGCTCATGTATGGCAAAGTGAAAAATCATATGCGTGTCGCATCCCTGTACGGCAAAAAGCTGGCAGAGCGCGGTGTGGCAGACAGCCAGCAGTATGAGAAATACAGAAATGAAGTGCAGGACAGCCTGAAAGCGATCTACGACCAAGTGAAGAACGATGACAGCCAGCAGACATTCGGTCCGATGAATCCAGCTGGTGAAGGTGCTGCCAAAGCTTCCACACAGACCGCCGTACCGGCTGACCTGCTGAGCAAAATCAACCAGGGTCTGCTGACCTGGCCGGACAACTTCAGCGTCTATCCGAAGCTGCAGCGTATTCTGGAGCGTCGTACCAATGCTCTGGCTCCGGATGGCAAAGTCGACTGGGGTCATGCCGAGACACTTGCCTTTGCAACGATTCTCGCCGAAGGCAAGCCGATCCGGATTACCGGACAGGATGCGGAGCGCGCGACATTTGCTCACCGTAACCTGGTGCTACATGATGCCAAGACCGGAGAAGAGTTCTGCCCGCTGCATCGCCTGCCGGAAGCCAAAGCTTCCTTTGCGGTGCATAACAGTCCGCTCTCCGAAGCAGCGGTTATCGGATTTGAATATGGATATAATGTACACGCACCCGAGACACTCGTTATCTGGGAAGCCCAGTACGGTGACTTTGTCAATGCGGGTCAGGTTCTGATTGACCAATTCATCTCTGCCGGACGCAGCAAATGGACCCAAAAGTCCAGCCTCGTTATGCTGCTGCCGCACGGTTATGAAGGTATGGGACCGGAGCACTCCAGTGCACGTCCGGAGCGCTTCCTGCAGCTGGCGGGTGAGGATAACTTTACCGTAGCCAATCTGACATCCGCTTCCCAGTACTTCCATCTGCTGCGCCGTCAGGCGCTCAGCACAGAGACGGAAGAAGCCCGTCCGCTCGTCGTGATGGCGCCGAAGAGTCTGATTCGTAACCCGCGTGTCGCTTCTGCAGCGGCAGAACTGAGCGAAGGCAGCTTCAAGCCGGTAATCGAGCAGAAGGGTCTCGGCGACAAGAAAGCTGCAGTGGAGCGCGTTATTCTGTGTACCGGTAAAGTGGCAATCGATCTCGAAGAAGCATTGGACAAAGAAAAGGATACCGATTTCTCCTGGCTGCACATTATCCGTGTCGAGCAGCTGTATCCGTTCCCGAAAGAAGAAATCACCAAAATTCTGTCCGGTTTTACCAATCTCCAGGAAATTATCTGGGTACAGGAAGAACCGAAAAATATGGGCTACTGGACATATATGGATTCCAGACTCCGTGAAGTGGCACCGGAAGGCAGCAGCGTAAGCTACATCGGCCGTCCGGAACGTTCCAGCCCGGCAAGTGGTTATCAGCATATTCACGCCATCGAACAACAGCGTATAATGACATCAGCACTCAAACCAAATTCGTTGAAAAACATATCCCTGGGGAGGTAACCAGCTGTGAGCGAAATTAAAGTACCTGAAATGGGCGAGTCTATAACCGAAGGAACCGTATCGAAATGGGTAGTCAAAGAAGGAGATACGGTCAGCCAGGGCGATGTCCTGCTGGAACTGGAAACCGATAAAGTCAATCTGGAAATCAGCGCCGAAGAAGATGGAGTGATCGAATCCATCACCAAGCAGGAAGGCGAGACCGTTCAGGTCGGCGAATCCGTAGGCGTAATCAGCGCAGGCGGCGCCAAAGTACAACCGAGTGCAGAAGCTGCACCGGAAGTACCACCAACACAGGAGACAGCGCCATCGTCCCAGCCTGCACAGGCGAACGACCAAGCCCGTGAATCCAAAACCGATCTGGCAGCAGCTGTAGCAGCCAGCAAGCCGGATAATGGCGATACAATAGCTACACCAGCTGCACGCAAGCTGGCTCGTGAGCGCGGTATCGATCTGAACAGCGTACAGGGCAACGATCCAATGGGCAGAGTGAAGCATGACGACGTGCGTAAGCATGAAGACAAGCCGACCAACCTGGGCGCTGCACCTACCAAAACAGTCGGTTCTTCGGCGCCGGCGTCCAAGCCTGCACCGGAAAGCAATCCGGCCAAACCGGCAGACCGTGTACCAATGTCCCGCCGCCGCCGTACGATTGCGAACCGTCTGGTGGAAGCACAACACAACGCAGCGATGCTGACTACATTTAACGAAGTGGATATGACAGCGATCCTTGATGTGCGCAAGCGCCGCAAAGACAAGTTCAAAGAGAAGCATGATGTGGGCCTTGGCTTTATGTCCTTCTTTACCAAAGCGGTTGTCGGCGCGCTCAAAGCGTATCCGATGGTCAATGCCGAGATTGATGGCGATGATGTGATCATGAAGCATTACTATGACATCGGTATTGCCGTATCCGCCAAGGAAGGTCTCGTTGTACCGGTGGTTCGTGATGCAGACCGTCTGGGCTTTGCCGGTATCGAGAAAGAAATCGCCAGCCTGGCATCCAAAGCGCGCAGCAACACGCTGTCCCTGGCTGAGCTGCAGGGCGGTACGTTTACAATCACCAATGGTGGCGTATTCGGTTCCCTGCTGTCCACACCGATCCTGAATGCACCACAGGTAGGTATCCTGGGTATGCACAAAATCCAGCTGCGTCCGGTTGCGATCGATGCAGAGCGTATGGAGAACCGTCCAATGATGTACATCGCTCTGTCTTATGACCACCGTATTATCGACGGCAGCGAAGCGGTTAGCTTCCTGGTCAAAGTGAAAGAACTGCTGGAAGATCCGGAGACACTGCTGATCGAAGGCTAATGTAATACCTTTTGAAATGTTGAATAGCACCATCACAAAGAGCCTTCCTGCTGCAGGAGGGCTTTTTGTGATACAGCAAATCGATATAAAAAGAATGCAAAAAAGCACCCATAAAGGGTGCTTAAATGAAGACCTGAGCAACTGCAACTTCAGTGTAATATTGTCATAAACGGTAATCAGATCACTTCTTTTTTTCAACTGGAGGCTGCACTCCACTTTTCTTACGGGACATATCCTTCACATCCTGATTAAGCACTTTCAGCAGGCTTACGGCCATAAGTATAATGACCAGGGAGAAGGGAAGTGCGGCGATAATCATCGTGTTCTGAAGAGCCTGAAGGCCACCGGAATAAAGCAGCACCAGAGCTATCGCTGTGAGCAGAAGACCCCATACCATTTTCAAAGTGTTATTCGGATTCTGAGAACCATTCGTAGTCATCATTCCCAGTACAAATGTACCCGAATCAGCCGAAGTGATAAAGAATGTACTGATCAGACAAATAGCAACGATGGAGATAACGGTGCCCAGTGGGAAAGTCGATAACATCCCAAACAGGGACTCTTCTGTAGCCAGAGCCGATATGATCTTGGTACCGCTGCGCTCAAGCGCAATGGCAGAACCTCCAAACACGGAGAACCATAAAAAGCTGATCAGGGAAGGCGCGAGCAGAACATAAGTAACGAATTCACGAATGGTACGGCCTTTGGATACACGGGCAATGAAGATACCTACAAATGGAGACCATGCAATCCACCATGCCCAGTAAAAGATAGTCCAGGCATTAATCCAATTTCGATTTTCCAAATTAAGAGGAGCCAGACGCAGGCTCATATTAACGAAGTTCTGCAAATATTTACCCATTGTGTCTGTAAACAAATTAAGGGTGAACAGCGTAGGTCCGAATATAAATACGAGCAGGAATAGAGCGGCGGCAAGCAGCATATTGGCGTTGCTGAGAATTTTGATTCCTTTGCCAAGTCCGCTTAGAGCCGAAATCATAAACAGAACCGTAACAACCAAAATAATGATAAATTGACTGGTAATGTTGGAAGGAATACCAAACAGATAAGATAGTCCACCATTAATCTGTACAGCGCCAAAACCAAGAGAGGTAGCAACCCCGATAACAGTTGCAATAACAGCGATTACGTCGACAGCTTTGCCGATTGGACCATTCGCATGGCGGCCAATAACAGGCTTCAGGGTTGAACTGATCAGTCCGGCTTCCCCGCGTTTAAACATAAAGTAAGCCAGAGACAAAGCAACGATACCGTAGACTGCCCAGGCATGAATACCCCAGTGGAAAAAGGTGTACTGCATGGCGTCACGTACCGCCTGATCGCTTCCTGTTTCTCCTGTTGGAGAACTGATGGCAAAGTGGCTGATCGGTTCCGCTGTTCCGTAGAACACGAGTCCGATGCCCACACCGGCACTGAATAACATGGCGACCCAGGTTGGGCGGGAGAATTCAGGCTTATCCTCCGGTTTTCCGAGCTTGATCTTGCCTACAGGACTAACGAGCAGATAGAGACAAATAGCGACAAAAGCCGTGACGATAATGAGGTAATACCAGCCAAACGTATTGGTGATAAAAGATTCGGTGGTGCTGGTGAAACTTTCGAATGCTTCAGGTGCGGTTACACCGATTAAAACCAGGATCAGCAAAATGGATGCTGAAATATAAAATACATTTGTTGCTTTTTTCATAAATACATTGACAACTCCCATCTTTGATATGCTCGCAGAGGGTATTTACTTTTGGATTTGCGAGTCGGTCAAGCACACTTACGAAATTTCATGATTTCCGTTTTGCTATTGATCTTACTCGTCCTCATATGCTTTACGCTATAGGTCGATTTTGTCGATTCTTCTTGCAAAATAGGCCCGGTCCGGCGTTTGCGGTCTTAATTATAACCAAGATAAAAAAACAATGCAAAAAGATAACCCTGTAAATGATACAATGTAAACGCAACCATTACAAGTAGATAAAGGAATGTCAAATTTTAAAAAATTATATTTTACACGGCAGGAATTGCATGCAGCAGATGAGTCGAGGAGGAGTTTCTTTACTTTAACGAGCACTGTCTGAAATCAATCACTGAATACAAATATCGTATTTATAGGAAAAAATCATAAGCATATTTTTGAAAAAAATCTAAATAAGGTCAATTTGGGAGGAGATGTCCTTATAGACTCTACACTACAAAGGAAGCTGGCTGCAAACATTTCGCTAAATAACATCCAGCAGGTATAATGTAAATAAAAGTATATTATCCGAGGAGGAATACATAATGATTATCGATGAATATGCCTATCATATCAAGGGACTGGACTATATCATTCGCTCGGCAAGGCCGGAAGATGCTGCTACTCTGTCAGAAGTACGGCTGCAAATTGACGGTGAGACCGAGAATCTGGATCGCAGACGAGGGGAAGCGTTTCTAGAGCCGGAAGCTTTTGAACAACTGATCCGCAGTGACTCGGAGAAAGATACCAATCTTTTTCTGGTAGCAGAGACACCGAACAAGATTGTAGGCTTCTCCCGCTGTGAAGGCAGCCCACTGAGCCGATTGGCTCATAAAGTGGAATTTGGCGTGGGTGTTCTGCGTGACTACTGGGGACACGGCATCGGCAAGCATCTGCTGGAACAATCCATCGCCTGGTCCGATCAGACCGGCATTCAGAAGATGACACTGCATGTATTGGAGACCAACGTAACGGCTATTGAACTGTACAAAAAGGCAGGATTCGAAATCGAAGGCGTATTGAAGCGGGATCGCCTGCTGGCAGACGGCAACTACTACAATACGGTGGTGATGGGCCGGTTCAGAGTATAGATGAACTTCTACTGTGATAGATTCTGTAGGTATGACAACTGAATATATGTATTTCAGGATCATAAAGACTCCGAAATCTGCTCCGACTTCCAGATAATATACAAATAAATACATCTTGCCAGCCGTCGTCTAACAGTCGATCAGGCTGGCTTTTTGCTGCATATAACTATTGTTACTTATCCAAGCAAGATAGCAAGGACGATTAAACCTTGAAAAGTATGGGTATATTGAA
This sequence comes from Paenibacillus wulumuqiensis, assembly GCF_000971965.1. Classification (GTDB taxonomy): domain Bacteria; phylum Bacillota; class Bacilli; order Paenibacillales; family Paenibacillaceae; genus Saccharibacillus; species Saccharibacillus wulumuqiensis. The sequence goes on along the minus strand of NZ_LAQP01000001.1, from coordinate 877,447 downwards.
TTTACGGAAGTACAACATAAATATAGAGAAGCGGATAAGAATCCGACGTACAACACAGAAGAGTCATGAACCGGATGCAGATGTAAGCTCGTTCATGAACTGACATCATCGGCCGATGGATAGGTTTACCTTTGCAGCCGCAGCCAGATTCCTTCTGCCTGAAGTACGGGAAACATAAAGGAGTGGGTACTATGCAACACGAGAACAACGATGCCGCGAGTCAAAAGGCATTCCTGCGCAAGATCGTTTTGATTTCCACACTGGGTGGACTATTATTTGGTTACGATACCGGGGTTATCAACGGTGCACTGCCGTTTATGTCCGCACCGGATCAATTAAACCTGACTTCCTTTACGGAAGGTCTGGTGACCAGCTCACTGCTGCTGGGAGCAGCCTTTGGTGCAGTGATGGGCGGCCGACTGTCTGATGCGATTGGACGGCGCCGCAGTATCAAGTATCTGGCTGTATTATTCTTCTTTGCAACGATTGGTTCTGCGCTATCCCCGAGTGTACCGATTATGGTCACCTGCCGCTTTATACTGGGGCTCGCTGTCGGCGGCGCTTCGGTTACTGTTCCTTCCTATCTGGCCGAGATTTCACCGGCCAATCAGCGTGGCGGTATCGTCACCCGCAATGAGTTAATGATTGTCAGCGGTCAGCTGCTTGCCTTTATCTGTAATGCGATCCTTGGTACAACCATGGGTGACAATACACATATCTGGCGCTACATGCTGGCGATTGCCTCCATTCCTGCCGTGTTCCTGTTTATCGGAATGTTCCGTGTACCGGAAAGCCCGCGCTGGCTTGTTACACAGGATGAGAATAAACGTGCGTTTCGTATTCTAAGAAGAATGCGCAGCGAGAAACAAGCGATTCGCGAGATCAAGGAGATCACAGCGAATACCGAAGTGGAAGAAGATACGGAAAAAGCCAGCTTCAAAGATCTGGCGATTCCATGGATTCGCCGCATCGTGCTGATCGGTATTGGTATCGGTATGGTACAGCAGATTACCGGTGTCAACTCGATCATGTACTATGGTACCGAGATTCTCAAGGATTCCGGATTTGGCACCAATGCCGCACTGATCGGTAATATTGCGAACGGCGTCATCTCGGTAGCTGCGACCTTTCTCGGGATGTGGCTCGTCGGCCGCGTTGGTCGTCGTCCGATGCTCATTACCGGCCTGGCTGGTACGACCAGCGCTCTGCTGCTGATTGCGATTCTGTCCAATATGCTCGCAGGTACAGCGGCACTGCCTTATGTCATTCTGGGTCTGACTGTTACGTTCCTCGCTTTCCAGCAAGGAGCCGTATCACCGGTCACCTGGCTGATGCTGTCCGAAGTGTTCCCGCTCAAACTGCGCGGATTCGGTATGGGTGTCAGTGTATTCTGCAGCTGGATGGTCAACTTCACGGTAGGTCTGCTGTTCCCGGTATTGTCCGGTGCATTCGGTCTATCCGCGACTTTCTATATTTTCGTGGTACTGGGCATCGCAGCGATCACCTTTGCAGCCAAGTTCCTGCCGGAGACCCGTGGTCTTACGCTGGAGCAGGTAGAGCAAAAGTTCCGTGAATTTGGCAAAAAACGAGTGGAAACCACTCCAAGTCCTGCAGCCAAATAATTTCTGACAAATGAACTTAATAGACAACACAGAGAGACCCGGCAGTAAATGCGGGTCTCTTTTGCCTGTACTCATCCAGATTGAACAAAAAGTAAGAAGGGTATACAAAATATAGACTTCCCCTGGATCAATCCGCAGCAGATCTGCATCCACAACAGTCTGTAAAAGCTGCATAGACATCACTGCAGCGGATTGATGCGGATCAGGGAAGCAAGCCTGGAATCACGAAAGGAGCAGATCAACAGATGAGACAGCAGACACGAATCGGTACAACCGAACTGATGGTTACCCCTATTGGCCTCGGTACGAACAAAGTCGGAGGACATAATCTGTTTCCCAACCTGAAGGATGAAGAAGGCAGGGATATTGTACGTCGTGCACTGGAGCTTGGTATTGACTTTCTGGATACGGCGTATATTTACGGACCTGCACGGTCAGAGGAACTGATCGGCGAAGTGCTGAAAGAGACCGGTCAGCGAGAAAATGTCGTCATCGCGACCAAAGGCGCCCACAAAATCGAAGGTGAGAATACACTCATCGATAACTCCCCGGCTTTCCTGCGGCAGTCGGTAGAAGACAGCCTCAAACGGCTGCAGACCGACTATATCGATCTGTATTATATCCATTTCCCGGATAAAGAAACGCCAAAGGATGAAGCGGTCGGTGAACTGAAAAAGCTCAAAGATGAAGGCAAAATCCGTGCGATTGGTGTATCCAATTTCTCACTCGAGCAGCTCAAGCAAGCGAACCGCCATGGCGATGTGGATGTACTGCAATCCAATTACAATCTGCTGGAGCGTGAAGTGGAGCAGGAGTTTTTTCCTTATTTAATAGAAAATAAAATTTCATTCGTGCCGTACTTCCCGCTCGCTTCCGGATTGCTGGGCGGTAAATATACCAAAGATACTCCACTGACTGACAGCCAGAAGAAAAAGCCTCTGTTCCAGGAAGGCAATTATGAACGGAATCTGGACAAAATCGATCAGCTGCGGAGTATTGCCGAGGAAGTGAATTCCGCTGTTGCCAACGTAGCGCTCGCCTGGTATCTGACCCGCGACTGCATTGATGTGGTCATTCCCGGCACCAAAAATCCCCAGCAGCTGGAAGATAACCTCAAAACGCTGGATGTCCATCTGTCCGAAGAGCAGATCAAGCGAATTGACCAGATTTTTGCTGTATAAGTCAAAAAAAGGCAGCGAAGAATTATCTTCCTGCCTTTTTTAATGCTGTTTATTTATAATCAATAAAAAGTCAATATATGAAAAATTCAGAAATATAATCTGTTCTGCAGCCTCAATTTCGAATTGCATCATACAAATTGTTATAATGAGAAGGAGGCGGCGAATATATACAGATCACATCATTTTTGAATACATAAGTATAGAAGGAGCACCTGTTATGATGATTCCCAAATATGATTTCTATTCCTCCTCTACCGGCAGCCATTCTAACAGAAGACACAGCAGCCGTATGTTATACCTGGGTGCGGTTATCCTGACGGTACTGCTTGGTCTGGCTTCCCGCCGGTATGAGGCGGTGCTGCCTGGCTGGATCGCCGCTCATGCAGGGGATGCACTGTGGGCAGCAATGATATACTGGGGCCTGCGGCTGCTGACATGGCCGCGTCGTCCTTTTCTCGCTGCGATCGGCGCATTGTTATTCAGTTACTTCATTGAATGCAGCCAGCTGTACCAGGCAGAATGGATCAATCATATTCGTGTTACGACCCTGGGAGCGTTGATTCTGGGACATGGTTTTCTGGTCGCTGACCTATGGCGGTATACTGCAGGTGTAGGTATTGCTTTGGTACTGGATATCGCTGGACGATGGATTTGCCGGTATGTCAAAAATATTCACAAATAGGAGGAATACTATGGCTCCCATTCCACCCTTTGAAAAAGATAAAAACAGTCATTCTTCCGCCAATTAAAATTTTATTTGAGATACGGCAGCCTGACCCGCCAATCGGGTGCAGTATGCTTTGCAAAAAAGAGAAGGTGCGTATATGGTTTACTTTTTCCTGATCGCTATTAACTGGATGCATGTATAAGAGGAAGAGGACGAATAGTATGTATCTTTTAGCGAATGCAAGGACGGTCTGACGTTTCTTGCTGCCAGAGGAGCGAAGGTCAAAAGCTTCGCTCCTTCAAAGGACAGCAGCTTTTTTAGTAAAGTCGGTTACTTCTGCTGAATCTCCTGCCACAACCGGCTGTTCAGATACTGCTCCTGCTCGGTCACATCTTCACCGAACCAGTCCGGCGCTTCATAGGCATGGAATTCATCTTCGCTGTCGAATTCGATCTCGATCGTCATGAGCCCTTCCTGCGCCGTATTATGGTAGATATCCATATCGTAGGTGCGGCCGTCCAGTCGTACTTTATGACGTGTTTTCTTAAGGGGAGTGACCTGCAGACGCTCAGTCAGCTGTTCATACATGTCCCGGCTGATGTAGAATTCCGTCTCGTCCCGGGAGATGCCGCGTCCGGCTTTGTGGGTCATGGTGAACGTCTCTTCATTATTGCTGAGGAGCCGCCGTACGCGCAGCGATTCATTTTCCGTAGAAGCCAGATAGGTCTGATCGATCTCCTGGGTACGTGTAATATCCAGATCATCCGGATAAGAAGTAAGCAGATATTTGCGTTCGATTTCCTGTGCCATAGTTATGCCTCCTGAAGGGAATAAGTAATAAGTACATGGGTAAGCAGAGATGATGGGGCAGATGCTGTCAGATTTGCAATAGGTCCAGATTTACTTTTATAATACTATACAATAGTCCGGTTGCCGAATATTGCGGCAGCAGGCTTACTGAGTATTACGCTGCATGAGCCAACCAGGAAATAAAAGCAAGCCATTTTACAGGCAGGTTAATGACTGCTTATATGATACATACTAATTGAGGTGACGTTATGAAACTGGCAGAAGCACTGATTTTGCGTTCCGATCTGCAAAAGCGTTTTGAGCAGGTCAAATATCGTCTGGCTAGCAATTCCAAGATTCAGGAAGGAGAAGAGCCAGCCGAGCAGCCGGCAGGTCTGTTAAAAGAAATGGATACACTGCTGGGTCAGCTGGCTCTGCTCATTCAACAGATCAACCGGACCAATAATACGGTTAGACTGGATGATACACGTACGCTGGCGGATGGTCTCGTCGAACGCGATATATTGTCGATGCGGCGCCAGGCATTAACCGAGCTGGCCCAGTCGGCGAGTATACGGCAGGACCGATTCACCCGTACCGAGGTGCGCTTTATATCGACTGTCGATGTAGGGGAACTGCAGCGCGAGGCAGATCGGCTCGCCAAAACATATCGTGAGCTGGATACACGTATTCAGGAAATGAACTGGCTTACCACTTTGCTGGACTGATCACTTTGTCCGGTTCATAAGCCGGGTAATAAGAACACATAATCAGGTAAAGATAACGTTCCTGCAAGCAGGTAATTATTCCGAATAAAGTGAGCACACACCGCCAACTGGTTAAAGTTGGACTGGAGGTAAGGGTGAGGGGCCACCCTGGAGGTTCGAGTCCTCCTATAACCATTATGCCTTGTATTGTTACATGCGTACCAATCACACATACACTTAACTACCACGTGCTGGTTATTCGGTTAATGAGGGCGGGTCAGGGGATTTGCAGGAACCTCATAGCTTACAGGCATTACATAGACCGATTTTATAAAATATAGGATGGTTACTAGAGATGTTGGCTGAACGAACCTGACGATAATAATGTTAAAATTAGAGATTTCCGCAGGATTGGTGTACAATAAGCAGGTAATGTATTGAGAATGATTATCAGGGAGGAATATTCATGTCCATATCCGAAAGTATCCGCAATCGCCGCTCGGTCGGTAAAGTAAAACCTGATCCTATCGCACGTGAGCATATTGAACAGATCCTCGAAGCCGGCATCTGGGCACCGAATCACCGCCTGACCGAGCCGTGGAAGTTCTTCGTACTGGAAGGCGATGGACGCTACAAGCTGGGCGATGCCCTGGTCAATGTAGCCCGCGCTCAAGGAGCGGATGAAGAGAAAGCCGCTTCTGCCCGCAACAAAGTAGAACGCGCACCGGTCATTATCGCAGTAGCGGTTGAACCGGAAGACAATGCCAAAGTCATCGAACTGGAAGAATACGGCGCTGTATTCGCAGCCATTCAGAATATGCTGCTGGAGATTCACGAACTGGGTCTTGGCGCTGTCTGGAGAAGCGGCGAGCCATGCTACCATCCAGAGATGAACAAAGCTTTTGGCCTGAGTGAGAAAGGCAAAATGCTTGGCTTTATCTATCTGGGCATACCGGAACGCACCGATCTGACGAGCAAGCGTACACCTTTTGCCGAGAAGACCGAGTGGATTAGCGAATATAATCAATCATAAGATAGTACGGTCAAACATATGGAATCGCGAAATAAGCGATACGGATAGATGTATGATTTCCACAAAAACCAGTCTTTAATACAGACTGGCTTTTTGTGTTATAGGACTCTTTCAAAGAACAGCTGCTTATAGTCTTATTATCTTCATGGAAAGGATGCTGCAGTGGCGATCCATGCAGGCAGGTATGTTACAATAATTGTATATGGAGGTGTATAATCATGAAATTAAAATTGCCGATCTGTCCTCATTGTCAGTATTCTTTTTCCTGGGGAAGTGTAATGAAGACATTATGGAGATTCGATGGTCTAACCAAGTGCCCACAGTGTGGAATTGTATTGTATCCGATCGTCAGTCGCCGCTGGCATATGAGCCTGAGTACTTTTATTATGTTATGTATTTGTTTTGGCATGCAGATGGTAGGGGTGGCGTTCAGCATCATTGTGCCTGTTTTTCTGCTTTGTGCATTAATTGCGATGCTGCTTATACCGTATTGGTACTCTTATTATGACGAGGATCGACATTAATCTAATGGGTTCGCAGAAACTAATTGATTTTGTATAGCAGCAATGATTCAGCCATTACATAGATCCATATAGTGTATATTTTGGCATCGAGATTTTTGAGCCTCATTGTACACATTAATTTTGACAACAGGAGATGATCAGCTATGAAACTACCTACTTGTCCGAACTGTCAGCACTCATTTACCTGGAAAGAAGCCTGCCGTGCAGCCACAAAAACCAAACGATTCACCTATTGTCCCAATTGCCAGACGACATTGTATCCAACAGCCAATTCCCTTACCAAGTCGGCATTGGTGTTTGCTCTTTTGCAGCTGATATTTCTTGTCGTTCTGTCTGCCTTGAATCTGCCAATCGGGATCGCTGTACTTGCTTTGGCAATCTACCTGGCCCTGTTTCTGGCATATATGCCTTACGGTTACCAATATAACGAATATGAAGATTCCTTATTCAAACTATAAGCGTTAGAACCGCTATATTCAGGGGATTATAGGCATTTGCGAGGTCTTGGGTGAATATATCCAATATAATTCCCTGAATAATAGTTAACCGTAGCCGCTGTTTATGGTAAGATGGGACACGACCATAAATCAATGAAACGGAGAAATTCACAACATGACTGATAAACCACGTTCCCAGCAGGGGAACTATTCTTCCAAAAAGCCGTCTCGGCCTGCCCGCCCGGATGCATCATCACATCGTCCGGACCGTCCATCCTCCTCGGCACGCAGTACCCAGAAATCCAGAACCAGCTCACCATCCCTACCGATAGACAGCAAGCCCGATTCCCGCCAGAACGGCAAAACAGGCGGATTTGCAGATTCTGCGCGTACAAGCAGCGCATCTTCCAATGCCAAAGGCAAAGGCGAATACAACAAGTCCTACGCCAAAAACCAGAACAATGCTCCGGTCAAAACAGCCAATCGGGATAACGCAGAAGAACTGCGAATTGGAGACAGTATCGTCGTAACGATCAAGCGCCTCGGAATTAATGGCGAAGGTGTCGGTTACTATCGCCGCAAAGCGGTCTTTGTCGATGGTGCCCTGCCCAATGAAGTCGTCAAGGCACAGGTGACCGGTACCCATCCCAAATTTATCAAAGCCAATATTACCGAGATTGAGAAAAGATCCCCGGAGCGCGTAGAGCCGCCATGTCCGGTATTCCATATCTGCGGCGGCTGTCAGATCCAGCATATCTCCTACAAGGGACAGCTGCAGGCCAAGACAGATATTGTGATTGAAGCATTCAGTCGTTATGCCGGTCTGGAAAAAGTGAAAATCAAGCCAATGCTTGGTATGGAGCATCCTTGGGCGTATCGCAACAAAGCCCAGCCGCAGCTCGGACGCGATCAGGATCAGAATGTAATTGCCGGTCTGTATGAGATCAACAGTCACGATATCGTTGATATCAGCGGCTGCCCGATCCAGCATCCAGCGATCAACAATGCGATCGAGATCGTCAAGTCTGCTCTGGAAGACCTGCAGATTCCGCTGCATAAAGATAACGGCTCCCGGGACGGCGTACGTACGATTGTAGTCCGTTACGGTTTCCAGTCCAATCATCTGCAGATTACACTGGTGACGACCAGCCGCCAACTGCCCCGTCAGGATGAACTGATCCAGGCACTGCGTCTGTCCGTACCGGATGTGACCAGTATTGCGATCAATGTGAATCCCAAGAAAACATCCCTGGTCTTCGGTGAACATACCGTTACACTGTGGGGTCAGGATACGATGCTGGAATCGCTCGGAGATCTGGAATTTGCCCTGTCACCAAGAGCATTCTTCCAGCTCAATCCGCAGCAGACAGTCAAGCTGTACGAGTCCGTTCGTGCTGCCGCCGGACTGACCGGCAAAGAGCTGGTTGTCGATGCGTACTGCGGCACCGGAACGATCGGACTGTGGCTCGCCCCATATGCTAGGGAAGTACGCGGCATCGAGATGATCGCCGAGGCGGTCGATGATGCCAACAAAAATGCATATCACAACAACCGCGACAATGCCAGCTTCTATGTGGGCAAAGCCGAAGAACTGCTGCCACGCTGGGTGAAAAAAGGTATGAGCCCGGATGTGATTATCGCCGATCCGCCGCGTACCGGACTGGAGCAACCATTCCTGGAGACGGTGCTGAAGACCAAGCCGAAGCGGTTTGTATATGTGTCCTGTAACCCATCGACACTCGCCAAAGACTGCAAAGTGCTGCTGGATGGCGGCTATGAGATCCAGTGGGTACAACCGATAGATATGTTCCCGCAGACCAGTCATGTGGAAGCAGTGACGCTGCTGGTACGCAAAGACGCTTAATTTCTATTCGTTATAAATAAACTCGTGATAAAGAAACAGCCCGAAGAGCCATGTATACTCTTTGGGCTGTTTTCTCTATATCCGTCAGGCACAGCTGTCATCTACCGGAGTAATCTGTTCGTAACGAAAAAGAAACTATCCCCGCTGCTGCCCAATCTGTGGTACGCTTATCGAATACCCAAGACCGAAGGAGTTTAACCTAAATGAGCGAAAGCAACACATTAAACGATATACAGCAAACCAGCACTACCTCCACTACCAACCAACCGAGCTTCAGTGACTATAACCTCAGCGAAGAAATCACCCGTGCCCTGGACAGTCTGGGCTATCGTCAGCCAACCCCGGTACAGCAGCAGGTCATCCCGCAGGCACTTGCCCAAAAAGACATCACCGTCAAATCACAGACAGGCAGCGGCAAGACAGCAGCCTACGGTATTCCGCTGTGCGAAATGCTGGAATGGGAAGAGAGCCGTCCGCAGGCACTCATTCTGACGCCAACCCGTGAACTGGCCGATCAGGTCAAAGAAGACATTATGAATATCGGCCGCTTCAAGCGGGTCAAAGCGGCAGCCATCTATGGCAAGCAGCCGTTCGACCGGCAGAGACGGGAACTGACACAGCGTAATCACGTGATCGTCGGCACGCCGGGACGAGTAATGGATCATATCGAAAAGGACACCATCGATCTGGAGCGCATCCAGTATCTGGTAATCGATGAAGCGGATGAGATGCTGAGCATGGGCTTTATCGAGCAGCTGGAGAAAATTATTCGCGAGCTGCCAACCGAACGGATGACCATGCTGTTCTCCGCCACGCTTCCCAAAGACGTGGAAAAACTTTGTCACCGGTATATGAATCGGCCTGTCGATATCGAGATCGGCTCGGCATCAGAGAAGCGTCAGACTCAGATCGAGCATCGACTGTACACCGTCGGAGAGAAGGCCAAGCCAGCTCTGCTGCAAAAAGTAACAGTAACCGAGAATCCGGACAGCTGCATCATTTTCTGCCGTACCCAAGTCAATGTGGATGCCGTTGCCACCCAGCTGGAGAATCTCGGCTACCCGGCGAGCAAAATTCATGGCGGTATGGAGCAGGATGATCGCAACCGCGTAATGAACGAATTCCGCGCCGGTCAATTCCGTTATCTGGTCGCGACCGATGTAGCGGCGAGAGGGATCGATATCGACCGGATCACCCATGTGATCAACTACGATCTGCCGATGGAAAAGGAAAGCTATGTGCACCGTACCGGTCGTACAGGCCGTGCGGGACAGAGTGGAACGGCGATCACATTTGCAACGCCGTATGAAGACAAATTCCTCAATGCGATCCAGAACTATATCGGATTCGAAATTCCGCGGGCCGAAGAACCATCGGCCTTCACTGTCTCGGCCGCTCAGGCAGCATTCGACCGCAAACTGCGCGACCGCCCTGCACCGAAAAAGAGCAGAGGCGAGGAACTGAACGCCGATATCCTCAAGCTGTACTTTAACGGTGGCAAAAAGAAAAAGCTGCGCACTGTCGACTTCGTAGGTACGATCGCCCGGATCGAAGGCGTGACTGCAGACGATATCGGAATTATCAGCGTCCAGGAAACCGTAACCTATGTGGATATCCTGAATGGCAAAGGTCCACTTGTATTGAAAGCGATGCAGGAGACGACGATCAAAGGCAAACAACTGAAAGTGCAAAAAGCCAGAACGTAAATGATATGTATAAGATTATATTTTTGAAAGGCATGGGCTGTTGTCCATGTCTTTTTTTGTTATGGGAGAAGGATATATACTGGAGTTGGAAACAGGAAACAGGAAACAGGAAACAGGAAACAGGAAACAGGGGATCATGAGATGTTTCGATCGGGTAGTAGGTAGAAGAGTGTATAGATAAGAATGTATAGATATATCAAAAAAGCTCTGCCGCTATAGCAGAGCCCTTTGTGTGGAAATAATAATTGATGGTATTTCTCTGAGCATGACTTTTCAAAAAAAAGGTCGCTGTTTGTTGGAGTAAAAGTCTCTGATTACTGGGCTGGCTGCTCCACCGGCTTCTGATCTGTCGTAGCACCTTGCTCGGCAGGCGATTCATCGGATGTGGTATTATTCGTGTTGGTCGCAGGCGTGTCACCGGAGCATGCGACCAGTGCAGCGAGAGAAGCAGCAGATAGCATAATACCTATTGTTCTAAACATTTTCATAAGATCACCTTTTTCTGAATGGTATGGTGTACATTGTAGAGATAGTTAATTAATTGACATTTTGCACGTGAAGTTCCGTTAAGTAAAATGTACCCCATTTCAAGGAAGATCTAATCATAGGCATATATCATAGCTTTGCTTTATAATAAACAAATTTCAAAGGAAACAGGAGGAATAAAGTGGAAAAGATTAGAAAATTGACTCAGGATGAAAATGGAATCTACGCTGAAATCTACTTTCCATTATTCGATACATATATAATGACCGAAGCGGAAAACGGGATTTCTACACAATACGTTGAATATTGTGCTGAATCTCTGCAGCAGTTGAGTGACCAAACAATACACGATATTTGTAAATATGCATTGGATTTTTGTCGGGATACGATGAGCTATACACCTGATGGAAATTATCCTGAGCAGTTGAAGCCCATTCATGACCCACAAGAGATTCTGCCATTTTTTGAACCGACTGCCCTGACTATTGATGAACCGCAAAATCTGGATATTCCGGCGCTAAATTTATACTGTCATTGTGTATGGGATCAGGACAATGATATGCAGATTCTGATTCTCGGTGGTGAAGTCGTCTATGTAGGCGTATTTGATGGATTAAATGCATGGCAGGACAATCTGGGTGAATGGGGTAATTATGTTACCGGCTACAGATTATAGCCATGCATCTGCCATCATTGGGTGGCGCAGTGGTTCAGCGTCTCATGGATCAGATTATTAACGCAGTACCATTCCATAACGGACCTCTTCACTCACTGTCCGGAAGCCAGCCGACTCGTACAGGGAAAGTGCCGAATGATTATCGGTCAGTACGGTCAGGCTGCCATTTTCCAATACTGCCATTGTAGTCCTTCGGACAGTGCAAATTCGGGAACAGGCTGCTGCAGGTCCCTTTCCATATGAAACAGGCTGTTCAGGTAGTCATATCCTTTTTGCAGGAAAAAGGAAGTGTTGGCCGTCTCGGTCGAATGATTGCCGATACATAGCATGGTCTCATGTGCAGCAGACAGTGTCTTTTTCCATTCTACCGCTCTGGTCAGCAGCGGCTGGTAGAGGGCTTCCAGCAGGGAAATATCGTTCTCGCGTTCCGGAATTGTTTTGATATTTATGTAGAGAGCATGTTTGTGATCTGCCGGTTGGTCTGGCTGGATCGCACTGACTACTTCGATCTGGCCTTTGCCGATCATCTGATCCTTGTCAAAAGCACAATATACATTGTTCCAGTTGGATGGTTCGCCGACCCACCAGAAGACAGCATGGTCCCTTTCTGTGACGGCCTGATACAGACTGCCCAGTAACGGCATGTCGGTCTCCTGAAAGCTGCGTATGGTGTAGTCTGAGGAGAGTGATTTCAAGTTTTTGCTCCTTTTCCAGGTGGATTTAGACGACTGTGTTGCTGACCATTATTTTTTATCTGGCATCTGATGTATAGTGAGCAGGAGGAAGTTGCATTATTTGGAATTTAATAGTTGAGACGCGATTTACATAAATTTGTTTCTCTGTAGTTATATAGATATTCGAAAATTGAACTAAAGAGCAGGATATGTTACATTTTAGCCACCTGTTTCGGACGATCATTATCCGTTGAGGCCATACGATAAGAGGAGGGATGTTCTCTGGTTATTCTGCTCATGACGATTGGTACTATTGCATACATATCCCAGGCTCCACTATTTTCAGCTTCACAAAAAGGATACGAATACAGTTATCTGGCTGTTCATCTGCTGTATATTGGACTGGTTGTCTGTGCTGCCCAAAATGCAATCGACCTCTCTGACAGCCTGTTAATGTGGATCGGGGCGGCTGTATATGCACCGGTATTTATTCGGATTCTTAGAAAGACCGATAAAGAAAGACAGCTTTGACCGATTGTATTATGTAGATTCCTGTAGAAGAGAGCTATTTAATATGCCGAAAGTTAAGATGGTATATGGTTTGCTGCAAGAAAGAGCACTTGCAGGGTGCTGTAAGAAATAACGCTTGCCGCTTGCTGCAAGAAAAGCGCTTGCAGCGAGCGATACAGATTTTCGAATGATTGTCTTCCCAAAATAAAGACTCCAGCTGCAGCGGCTCCGGAGTCTTTTATCATTGTGTGCAAATTACAGATAGAGTACGGATGCGATAGCTACAGCTGCTGATAATGCTGCAGCAAACTATCAAGGCGGATATGGATCATTTCCTTCAATGCATCCGGTTGGATAGACAGGATATGCTGCCCGTACCGGATAAAATAATCGGTGATAAACGCTTCTTCTCCCGGATTATAGCATCCCCGGATCACTGTCTGCTCGCCTGCCTCCAGTCTCATCGATGGATAATGTTCTTTATCAAAAATATCTTTTGCCTGTTCGGCAATCATCACTTCAAATGAGATACTCTGTTCAGACTGCTGCCTCTGTCCGGACCGCTGTAGCAGTTCATCCAGTAAAAGAGTCGGCTGGTCGCTCGTCTCCTGCAAGGAGGTAATACGATCGCACCGGAACACTCTGTATTGCTGCGTTTTCAGCTCCATGCCGACTGCATACCATTGGCCGAATCGGGCGGATATGCGGGCGAATTGGACTTCATACGTAGTGTGTCGTTTACCGCGCACATAGCTGATCCGGCAGCTGCTTTCATGCAGAATGCTTTTGAGGATCTGATCCAGACAGGGGCTGGCATTGGTGTGCGGATAAGTCTCCAGCTGTAGTACCTTTTTCATATTGTGTATCTGTTCAATCTGGGAAGGAGAGAGACAGTTCTCGAATTTCTCATTCAGCCGGTTCCCGCTCAGATGAAATGGAGTGGATTGGTACGATTCCAGCGTCAGCATGGCAAAATACAAAGCATACACTTCGTCCATGGTGAAGATCATCGGTGACAGCAGCCGATTCTTGAGAATGCCATAGCGCCCATTTCGTCCATGCTCTGCGTAGAGAGGCATTCCGAGTTGTTCGAGAGAATGGATATCACGTAGGGCCGTACTTTTGGAGATATGATAGGTACTCATCAGATCACTTAGATTGAAAAATTCCCGTCCATTCAGGTAGCGGATCATATCATTCAGTCGTTCGGATTTGTTCATGGCAATCTCCTTTGTTAAAAGGTGTCATATTTTGAAACCTTTCCATAGGATAATGAGTTGGAGAGCAGATATCAATGATCTGCCCAAATTCTATATATGGAGGCGGTACAGAATGAGCACAACACTGGAAATTGCCATTTTCCTATCAATGAATGGTCAAGCGAAGGAAGCCATCGACTTTTACAAGCAGCATTTGGGCGCAGAGGAAATGATGCGGGTCACCTATCAGCAGATGGCGGAGCGTGACGGCTCCATGCAGCTGACGGAGGAGAACAAGGACTATATTTCTCATTCCATTTTGCAGATTGGCAGCACCAAAGTGATGATCGCCGAAGAGACGATGGACCCTGGCGAGAAGTATACTGCAGGTAATCAGATCTCGCTGTGTATCCAGAGCGCCGATTTGGAAGAAATCAGACAATTCTACAGCAGCCTGATTAGTGACGCGCGGGTGAAGATTATTTTGCCGTTATCCAGCATTGTGTTCAGCGAGGCGTATGGTGTTATCGAAGATCCGTTTGGTGTGCAGCTGCAGTTGATGTATGACAAGCGGCTGGGGTGACAGAGCGATATTGATTTGATCGGTTAAGGAAGACAGGCATAACCGATCAGATCAATAAGCTGCAAACGATGAAGAGGTGGTAATCAGCAGGACAGAAAAGGGTGAACGTACAGTGGAGTAAGAGGACGAAATACAAGCAGAAATGAGATAGATAAACAGAATAATAGGGAGAAGCCAAGTAAATACGGCTTCTCTCATCCTGTACGATATTGGCGGCAATAGAAAAATCACGACCGAATAGGCCAAGCTTGCAAAGGATACGTATGAAGTACATACAATCAGTATAGAGACGGAGGTGAACCGCCATACCCGGACTGCCTGCAAAACAGGTATTTCTTGTCCCCCGGACAGCAGTCCGGCAAGAAGAATTTCAATAGGGAGGAACAGTTATGATACTCATCATCGCATGGTTCATTATCGGGATTCTTGCTTACTTTTTCATGTATACATTCATCAAGCTCCTGAATCCAAAAACCGATAATTTCAACACAGCCAGCTGCAGCCTGTTATTTGCTGCGCTGGTGATCGCAATCATCATACTCACATATATGTCCTAATTAACAAAAACACGGAATTATACGTCCGTGTTTTTTGTTTCTCCTATTTTTTTTCTTCTATAGGTACTAAAAATAAATCCCGATGTTACATCAGAATTCCAATGCCAAGGACAAGCCTGTTAGATAAGGTGTCACAATGAAGCATTGAATCTCAGTGATAAATGTAATTCTTGTATAAAATAGATTTGACTATTCTTTCCAATTGGATTATTATCTTATTTAACAAACATCTAATTAGATATTTGTTAAATAAGATGGAGAGGAGGAAAGATAATGCAGCTGGATAAAGTAGTGGCCTATCACAAAGCACTGGCCGACCCGACTCGGATCAAAATGTTGATTCTGCTGGCAGAAGGAGAGCTTAACGGGCAGATGCTCGCAGAGAAGCTGTATGTGACGCCTGCGACAATTACGCATCATGCGACCAAGCTGCGGGAAGCAAGCCTAATCAACGAGCGCCGGGAAAAGAACACAATCTTTTTCTCGTTAAATCATTATTTCATCCGCAACAATGCCAATGCAGCCGTGCAGCTAATTTATCGAACCGTGGAGGGAGCAGCTACTGTTATGGATGACAATCACAAGCGCCTGGCCGAATCGGTCGTGAGGAACTTCCTGGACGCGGAAGGACGATTGAAAAGTATACCCTCACAGCTCAAGAAGAAGCTTATTGTGCTCGAACATCTCGTCTCCAGACTGGAGCCGGGGCGCAAGTACAGTGAGAAAGAAATCAATGAATTCATCCAAACGTTTCATGCCGATTTTGCAACGATCCGCCGGGAATTTATTATGCATCAGTTTATGGCGAGAGAAGACCAGATCTACGAATTGAACCCGCCGGAGATGTGGGCGAGATGGGAACAGCTGGCGTAGCAAGTCCAGAACAACTTTCGGAAATAGTAAAAAGTGATCGGGGAACGGCATGACCTGGTAAAATGTTCTATCCTATATTCATAGACAAACCATGCAGGAATCCTGAGCATTCTATGGAATTCTGTATGGATACATAGCAGCCTGTCCAATTGTGAAGCGGCAAATCGCATTTTATCAAAATATGGAGGAGAATAGTTATGAAGAAAGCAATTCGGATCGCCTGTATCTCTACATTGACCGTAGCCATATGTCTGACAGGCGAAGGAGGAAATATAAACGCTGCTGCATCCGATTCGTATTATCGTGCACCTGTTACTGCAAACAAGCAATGGCAGTCAGGTCAGCTGCAGCTGACGGCAGGCAAGGTGACCGTTAGTGCCTATACAGGTACAGAGACCGGTTTCCAGGGTACTCCATTCATTAACAAATTGCATATTACAGATGGACGTGCGGATTATGATATACCACTCAAAGGGTCTGTAATATCTCTACGATCGATATCGGTATCACCTTCCGGCCAATATATCGCGGTCCATATCTTTTTGGAAGCAGGCAGTCAGCTGCTGATTGTGGATTTGGCCCACCAAAAGCATATACTTATCAATGATAATGTCCGTTATATGAAATATGCGGAAAGTGTGCCCGTCTATAACTGGTCTCCAGTGGGCGACCAGCTGGCATTTGCCTATGGAGATACATCTAGCAGCCGAGTCGCCATTTACCATGCAGCTTCCGGCAAAATAGAATATGTGCCGCGAGAAACCAATATCATCTCAACCTCTGCAGTGTTATGGAATTCCAAGGGGACGGTGCTTGATTATATCAGTGAATATTCATCCAATCATTTCAAATTATACAGATATACGCTGAGTACGAAGAAAGTAAAACCGATAAAATCGTTGACCAGAAAGCAGATGCAGCAGCTGAGCCTCCGGTAAGCAAAAAGTGAAGATGTTGAAACCAACCGCTAAACAGAAAATATGGAAATTCAAAACTTATCTAGATATAGTAAATACCAAATAAAATACAAATGCCAAATATTCACCATTAAACAAGAGAACAAGAAATCTTAAATCCCAAATTCTAAATCGTAACTATAAAAAGCCAACGTTTATCCGCAGCAGGATAAACGTTGGCTTTTTACATAATATACAAATATTCTACATAACATGTACTTCCAATCTGCTATCCATACACTGAATGGCAGGCTGCATCATTACGGCTTGGTTGGTGTCTGGGTCAGATCCACAGTCTCGTTCAGACCCGGCTCGGATCTGGGATCGGAGTTTTTGCCGACAGCTTTTTTGAGCAGATGGGTGACCATTTTGGCCGCGCTGCCGCTTTCCCAGTATTCGGCAGTCTCGGTATGGATGCGGATCAGCACCAGATTCGGATCGTCATAGGAGACATCGAGAATCTTCTCGTACATTTTGTTCCACATTTCCTTTTTGCGTTCCAGATCGTTGACGAATTCAGCGGTACCGCTGATCGAGACATACGACTTACCGGCATAGGCTACATTGACACGCGGATCTGCCAGCAGCTCGGTGTATTTGGATGTATCCTTTTTGGTCAGGAACCACAGATCTCCATCAAATTCGATATCCTGGGTCTGCATTGGTCGGGAGACCAGACGATCGCCGGAAATGGTGGTCAGCATGGCTGTCTCGATATCCTTGATTAATTCGCGTACGGTTTCCACCGCTTCGGCATGAGTAACAGGTTCAGACATAATATTTTCCACCTTTCATAGAGTTAGCTATCTTCCAGCAGCACTGGACATGTCAAAAGCTCATAATGGTAACTATTAAACATCGGGATCGGCAGGTAAACGTTCCGATCCACAAACCGGCCGGCAGCTTTTTTAATAAATTATTCATATTCAGCCTTTATACTACTGAAACAGGTTGTGTCTGCCGGGAAAGACAGGGCTGTGCAGCAATGTTCATTGCATTTGAATTTTATTCTTTTCGTTTCGTTTATAATCACACCATTTCAAAGGAGTCTTTTCATGCAAAAGGTTATCCAAAATGCTATTTACGGTATGCTCGCCGTGTTTATGGCGCTGTTTATCGGTTCATCCCTGTTCCTGAGGGCAGAGTATAATTATGCGGTCTACAGCGATAAGCCTGTTTTGCAGCAGCAGCATCTTCTGATTCTCCTGCTGCTGGTCATTGGGCTGATTGTCGTGAGTCTGGTACTGTACCGGCTCTGCCAGCAGCTGAACCGATATCGTCCGCGGATCGTTATCCCGATTGTACTCGGTATCTCGCTGGCGATTCAGCTGGGGATTATTCTTCTGCTGCCGCGTCTGCCGACGGATGACTCGCAGACCGTTGTATCGCTGGCGCTGCGTATGCTGAATGACGGGGATTATTCGACTTTTCAGTCGGGCGGTTATCTGTATATGTTTCCGTTCAACTTCTCGACCGTGCTGTATATCAAGGCGCTGTTATGGATATTCCCGGATAACTATCTGGTGCTGAAAATATTCAACATTCTGTTCACCCTGGTGACGATGCTGATGATCTACCTGATCTACAAGCAGCTCAACTATCGCTCTACAGGCAGGGATTATGGTGTTCTTGTATTTGCAGCGACTTATATGCCGGCGCTGCTGATGAGTAATTTTATCTATAACGATGTGATTGCGACGACGCTGCTCACGGCTTCGCTGTATACAGTGATCCGGTTCGTGAAGACACGATCGATTCGTTATATTGTGCTGGCAGCGATTCTGCTGGCCTTGGGCAATTATTTCCGCAGTATCGGCATTATTTTCCTGATTGCTTCCGTGATCTATCTGCTGCTCTATTCTCGCAGTATCGGATGGAAGAAGATGCTGATCTCGCTCGGTATCATGGCGATACTATTCAACGTACCAGGCTGGACGCAAAATGCCGCTCTGCAAGCTTCCGGTGTAGTCGACGAGCCGACGAGCACCAATGCGGCACCGGTCTATATGTGGCTGAATATGGGGATGAATCAGAGTACATTCGGATTCTGGGACAATATGCTGAGCTACAACATTTATCAGCGGGAAGCAGAATATAATAAAGCCAAGAGTATACCGCTGTTCCAGCAGGCGATTGAGGATAAGCTAAGCAGTATGTCCCCTGGCGAACTGGCTGAGCTGTATTACAAAAAGCTGATCTGGACCTGGACGGAAGGCACGTACCAGATCGAGCGCTACGGCATTGGCACGGAGCGTTCTGCAGGTGGCGGTATGGGGTTTGTAATGGGCGGTTACAGTTATTCAACGGTGGCAACGCAGCTGTTTGCCGGAGACTCGGTCTATCGCAGTGGGTTAATGTGGGTGCTGTATGCGATGAATTTCCTGATGTATATCTTTGTCCTCGTTCGGCTGATCGGTGCGATCCGGAGAAGGCGGTATGATGAAGCAGCCCTTGTGTTGATTATTCTGGGATTTATCGGATTCTATCTGCTGTGGGAGATTAAGTCCCGGTATATCTATCCGGTGTATCCGCTGCTCATTATCCTGTCTTATATGGGCTTCAAGGATGTGTATGACGGTCTGTCCCGGTATATGCCATTTCGGAGAAAGGGTGATTGATTGATGAGAATCAGAAAATATACGCTATGCTGGTCGACAGCACTGCTGGCGGGAGCGGTCCTGCTGGGCGGCTGTGATGTGATTACCGCACAGAATATTACCGACAGCAGCGGCTCGGGTATGAATGGAGGCGGAACGGGAATGAACGGTGGTCCGGGCAGAAATGGCGGCGGAATGCGCGGTATGATGAATGCGGATGTGATGGGTAAAGTCATCTCGGTCAATGGCAGCACGCTTAAAATTGAGCTGCTGGAACAGACTCGCAGTCGTGATCAGAGTAGTACCGGCGATCGTAATGCCGGACCGGACGCAGCGGGACAGACAGCAGATGGTACCTCGTCTGCCAATTCCGCCGCTCCTGCCCCGACCAACAGCAGCGATCCTTACAATCCTAGCAACACAGGCAATGCTGGCAATACAGACCATGCCGGCAATACCGGTACTGATCAAGGAACCGGTGCAGGTCAGCCCTTACCAGACAGCGCATCACCCGGCAGACAGATGGAAATGAACAGCACGGGCGAGGAGAAAACGCTCCAGGTCAGCGGGGATGTGCAGATTTCCGAAGGACCCGGGATGATGCCGCAGCTGAATGCAGCAGATTCCAAGACCAATTCCGCCACGTCAGCCATGGAATCTACGTTGAAGCTCTCCGATCTGGAAGCCGGCGAGACGGTTATGATCTGGTACAAGGAGAATACCGAAACGGTAGAACGCATAATGGCGATGTAGGTGACTCATTGGGCATGACGGTGGGGTCACGGATAGAACCCGGAACGAAGTGATACAATGAGCGAGCCCCGGGAAATGGACGGCTGATAATGGGATTTGTTCAAAACAGGCAGATCAAAAAAGCGTACCCTTGGAAATACAGGGTACGCTTTTTTTGGGATCGATCCTACTGTGCAGACATGCAGGATCATGCAGTGTATTCGACCATTCAACCGGAAGCGGCAGACGATGCGGCAGCTCCTGCCGTAACAGCTGCAATCATGGCCGTCTGCTGGGCAATGATAATGTTGGTAATGGTCGTAGTGAGATTCGGGGTAAGCAGTCCTTTGCGGACTTCATCAATATACCGGGAAGAGACGAGGGCAGCCGTATACAGCAGCAGCTGTTCCTTGTTGATCGACCAGCGGCCGAAGCCTTTTTGTTCGCGCATATAGGCAGATACGCTGGCCATATCACTTACAATCGTCTCCGGGTCAACCGGCAGCAGAGCCAGAACGCCCAGGGAAGAAAGGGTATACTGCTTATCCATGCGCATATCCTGCCTGTTCAATGCTTCACGCAGCACGGTGATCCGATCCAGCGTACTGCCGGTCTCGCCGCCCAGCACCAGTACCTGGGTCAGTGCCTGCAGACCGTTATTATTACCAAATTCGGGCTTCAGTGTCCGGTGCAGCTGTTCCATTGACTCCACACCAGCAGATGGATCAATATCCGACAATGCCAGCATGGCAGCGAAGATATAATCGTCTCGGTTGGTCAGGAACCGGTGATATTGCTTCATTCCTTCATAAAAGAGTTTCATTCGTTCGATGGTATGTACATATTGATCCGGTGCAGCATTGGCAGCAATCTCATAAGCGGCGATCACCAGATAATCGGAGGCTTTGAATCCGGTTTGCTTAAGCTGTTCATAGACCGAAAGCGTATGCTGCAGCTGAGTCTCCTGATCCTCATCCTGCCGCAGAGACAGCATGGCAGAGATGACAATTGCAGCCATATTGCGGAACATGGAGAACCGGCTCGTATTTTCCTTGAGCATATTGTAGCAGTCCCGGATGACTTCTCCGGGAGCTTCCCGGCCCTCGAGCGCGTACAGCAGAGCTGCCAGTCGACTGACATTTATATTCTGCCAGCGGAATTCCTGTTTGATATTTTGCATATTGAGAGTCAATAATTCAAGTTTGGCTTTATCCTGTGGATTCATTATGTACACCCCTTATGGTAAACTGAAGATAGAATGGCATTTCAATTGAATTTTACCATACTCTGGACTCAGAATCTGCTCTGGTCATAAACCAGACTTGTACTGGCGGCCCATCTCTGCATTATCCGGCACGGGTTATTGTATGATTTCATTTGGAGAGAAGCTTGATGATGAAATACGAGGAACAACGGGAACAGCAGATTCATCAGACAGAGAGCCGTGAAGTCACATCATTTAACAGTGTAACCGAGCATTATCATACGATTGTGGGTGTACCCCGTCAGCAGGTGGAGATGTCCAGCATTCCTGCACCGATCCGCTGGTTTGGTTATTTTGGGTTTGGAGGCATTATTGTAGGAGCGGTCACGATGTTGATGGTAGCTGCTTTTCATTAAGGCTCTGTTAAAAGGTAAGTATTGTAAGAAGAATTTTACTGACACTACTAACACCGTTTTATACCGTTCTCGAAAAGATAACCAAAGGTTTTTGAACATTTGACGGTATCGTTAAAATTGACGATACCTATTTGCTATACTCTCAAAAGGGACAGGAGTGATTTCAGTGAAATTGGAAGATTATGCATGGAATAAACATGAGCAAAAAATAAAAAAAGAACAAATAGAGTTTAAATATAATAAACCAAAAATAAAAATCATAGATAACACTGCACTGCGAAATGAAATTGAAGAGGCTCTCGAAAAAATGCCACAGGAGTTACTTGTTCAATGGGCTTTAAAAGTAGCAGTTCCGTATTTGGATTATCTCGATGATTCTTTAAAAGAGGACTCACGAATAAATTTGGGGATAGAAACTTTACAAAAACGAATAGACGGAAGGATTAGAGCCTTCGATTTACGGAAAGTTGGATTTATAGTTAATGAATTGGCGAAAGAATCCAAATCAGACATCAGCAAGTATTCAGCACGTTCATTTGCCCAAGCAATTGCAACAGGACATATGAGAGGACATGCTTTAGTTAGCAGTGATTACGCAATAAAAGCAACAAATTCTTTAACCGACAACTCTATAAATGCTTCGACAATCGAGAGGGAAAGACAATTAAGCATAATAGATGAATTGATAAATTGAACTTGTCGACAATTAAAAAATTAAGAAACAGGTTGGTATTGATCCCGTTAGTACACTACAGTACAGTACCTCTTTTTAGGCTCCTTATTAAAGCGCTTTACTTAGAATGTCACATTTTGGTCACAATGTCTTTGCTCAGTAGACATTGTACTTATATACAATATCATCAATACACTACAAACTTCATATGTATGTTTGGAAATAAAAATAAATACTCATACCACTCCATGCAAAAAGGAGTATTAATGAAATTTGACGGCTGCTTCTATTTGTTTAGAAAAAAATAGATAATATAGATTATTCATACAAATTAATAGAATCTATACGTACAATTAGAGAATGTCCTCTCCTCGTAGACAATGTTTCTGTTGATTGGGCAATTGTCGTTTTCATTTATGATCGGTGCTATTGAAATTACATATTATGTTACTTTACAATGTGGCAGTGCGTTTTCGCATTGATTTATTCATTTAAAATCGGAGTCATATTGAAGCATGATAAAGGGGCGTTTTTCTTGGAAGCCAAACAATTGAACAGAGGACTCAAAGCAAGACATATTGAATTGATTGCACTCGGGGGAACGATTGGGGTCGGGCTGTTCATGGGATCGGCGAGCACGATTCAGTGGGCAGGTCCTTCGGTATTGCTGGCTTACTTGCTGGCAGGCATTATTATGCTGTTCGTGATGCGCATGATGGGCGAGATGCTGATCATGGAGCCGGTGACCGGTTCCTTTGCGACATTTGCCCACAAATATATCAGTCCGCTGGCCGGATTTGTGACGGCGTGGAGCTACTGGTTCCTGTGGGTTACTGTCGGAATGGCAGAAGTCACAGCGATCGGGATCTATGTCGGTTACTGGTTCCCGGATATTCCGCAGTGGCTGCCGGCACTGGCAGGGGTCGGCATTATCGCGGCAGCCAATCTGGCGGCGGTCAAATTTTACGGGGAGTTCGAGTTCTGGTTTGCAATGATCAAGATTGTCGCGATTGTCGCTATGCTGATTCTTGGCACAGGCAT
This sequence comes from Paenibacillus wulumuqiensis, assembly GCF_000971965.1. Taxonomy (GTDB): domain Bacteria; phylum Bacillota; class Bacilli; order Paenibacillales; family Paenibacillaceae; genus Saccharibacillus; species Saccharibacillus wulumuqiensis. The sequence goes on along the minus strand of NZ_LAQP01000001.1, from coordinate 853,740 downwards.
GATTTTCTTCGGTCTTGGCAATGACGGGGTAGCGATCGGATTATCGAATCTGTACAGTCATGGCGGTTTCTTCGCCGGTGGGCTCAAAGGATTCCTGTTCGCACTCTGTATTGTCACCGCCGCTTATCAGGGGATTGAGATGATTGGGATTACAGCCGGTGAAGCCGAGAATCCAAAGGAAACCCTGCGCAAATCGATCAAAAACATTATCTGGCGAATTCTGATTTTCTATGCAGGTGCGATTTTTGTAATCGTAACGATCTATCCATGGAATGAAGTGGGTCAGAGTGGAAGCCCGTTCGTGTTGACATTTGCCAAGGTGGGTATCGTCGCAGCGGCGGGGATTATTAACTTTGTCGTATTGACCGCCGCAATGTCCGGCTGCAACAGTGGGATCTACAGTGCCGGTCGGATGCTGTATACGCTGGCACAGAACGGACAGGCACCGAAGTTTTTTGGCAAAGTATCCAAAAGCGGCGTGCCGCGCAACAGTATCATAACGACGATCGCGCTGCTGCTGATCGGTGTATTGTTCAACTACCTGTTCCCGGATTCCAAGCTGTTCCTGTACATTTACAGCGCGAGCATCCTGCCGGGCATGGTGCCGTGGTTTGCAATGGCGTTCAGCCAGTTCCGATTCCGCAAGCAGTGGAAAGACCAGATGCATGAGCATAATTTCAAGTCACTGTTCTTCCCGGTGAGCAATTATATTGTAATTGTATTCCTGGCGCTGGTGCTGGTCGGTATGTGGTTCAATCCGGATACGAATATGTCGCTGATCGTGGGAGCGGTATTTATCGGGATCGTTATCGTGGGTTACTATGCATTCGGAATCGGCAAACGTACACCGGGTAAATGAACGATAGGCTGAGCGGACCGCTTGTGTTACATTAGACTATGAGATGGTATGGCAAAGAGTATGCCATACCCTGCAGTCAGGCATCACAGCCAATCCGCCAGAAGGAGCAAAACATGAACAATTACAAATTAACAATCCAGTACGATGGAGGCCGTTACAAAGGCTGGCAGCGTCTGGGAGATAGCGATAATACGGTTCAGGGCAAAATCGAAAAAGCCGTCTCGGTGCTGACCGGTGAAGAGATCGAGATTATTGGTTCGAGCCGCACCGATGCAGGCGTACACGCTTTGATGCAGGTTGCCAATTTCAGGACCAATCAGGAATTGAGCGAAGCCAGAGTGATGAGCTTTCTGAATCACTATTTGCCGCCGGATATTAGCATAACCCGGGTGGAGATCGTGGATGAGCGTTTCCATGCCCGCTTCCAGGCGACCGACAAGACATATCTGTACAAAATCTGGAATCGTGAATACAGCCATCCCTTTATGCGCAAATACAGCATGCATGTGGTCAAGCCGCTGGATATTCACCGGATGCGTCAGGCGGCAGCGCATTTTATCGGCGAGCATGATTTTACCGCGTATGCCAATGCCAAATCCAAGAAAAAAGACTCCGTGCGTACCATTTATACACTGGATATTCAAGAGAAGGATGGATTTATCGAGTTCCGTGTTCAGGGTAACGGATTCTTGTACAATATGGTTCGCAAAATGGTCGGCACACTGATTGCAGTAGGGCTGGGGGAGAAGTCAGCGGATGATGTTCCGGCTATCATTCTTTCCAAGGAACGTCTGCAGACCGGTGGCATGGCCGAAGCGGAAGGATTGTATCTGGAAGAGATAAGCTTTGAACCGCGCGGAGAATAAGCGTACTGCCTTTGAAGACCAGGCAGTATGAGCGTGCGAATGAGGATCAGGATCAGGATCTACTAAATTAGGAATAAGATATTCAGGCAGGCCTCTATTGTAGAGAGCCTGCCTTTTTTTCTCGGTCAATCATGTGTGCGGATGGCTATGTCAGCAGTCGATGCGGTATCATTTCGGATCGCTGATAGCAAGTCTAATCGGTGCAGATCCATCCATTTGGCAGTGTCAAATGGATTCACTTTCAGGCTTCTGAAGATGATACAATGCAGGGAACAGCAGAGATGCACAGACGAGCAGCCCTACCAGATACAGCAGCAGAATACAGGCTTTATCCATCCAAGCGAGGAGGAGATCCAATTGCAGGCACTTCTGGTTATCGATGTACAGAATGGGATTGTTAATTATGGAGATCATGACTTTCAGCCGGAGCTGATACGTATGGAGCAGATCATTCAGGATTACAGGCAGGCCGGTCAGCCGGTCATTTTCCTGCGTCATGTGGATGAACGTCCGGAACACCCGCTGTACCGGGGATCGGAAGGAGGGGCTATTCATCCGTCGCTGCAGCCGTATGCCGATCAGGTGATCGAGAAGTCTACACCAAGCGCTTTTTTCCAGACCGAACTGGCCGGTGTACTGGAGGGATTGGGTGTAAATCATGTGTGTATTGTCGGATTTGAAGCGGAGTTCTGCTGCATGTTCACTTCTATCGCCGCCTATGACCGTGGTTATCGGGTGACACTGGTCCAGGATGCGACCGGCACAACCAACACGGCAGACAGCTACGAGATGCCGGGACTGGATGTACGCAGTCTGGTCGGCAAAGTACTGCACTGGTCGGAAGTCATCGAAGTGCTCGATTATGATCAATACAGGGAAAAATATTCGTCCGGACACGCTGATCCCGCCTGATCCTGCACATGTAAAAAGCTCGCCTGGCAGGAAGTACATGCCAGGCGAGCTTTTTGGATATCGATAATTGTTCAGACGTAGTGATCATTCCGTCCAATCCACCAGCTGGCTGAAGTAGTGAACGCCCTCCATATCCACATCCTGTCTGCCGTAGGCATCGAGGAAAATATCATGATACTGCTCGGTATCAAGATTATAGTTGAGCGTCCATAATCCCCAGTAAATATCATAATTCCGGTCACCGATACCTCCATATCCATTATCAACGAAGCCGCGGAATTCATAATGATCCATAATCAGATTCGGCAGGCAGTAGTCGCCATGAATGATGACATTGTCGACCGGTGTATAGCCATGCTCGCCCAGCAGCGCCGGATCAATGCCGCTGTCCAGTGCTTCCTGGCGAATCTCTGCGCTTCTGCCGGGATAAGGGCACCCGTCCAGCGGCAGCTGATGAAGCATTCGCAAATACTGTCCAAATGCAGCAGCCAGCTGCTCGGGATTAGCCATATGCTGTGAAGACGCTCCATCTTCGCCCTGGACGGCTGCAGTCAGCAAATAGTCATTTGTCTCATCGGAAATATATGCTGCGACGCTCGGAGCCATGTGGTGATGATGCAAAAATTCGGTCATCCGATATTCGCGTTCCAGTTTTCCTTTAGCGCTAATTTTGAGAAACCATTGTTCTTTTCCCTGGATGAACAAGGTTTGTGCATTGTCGGAAGAGCTGCTGTCGTAAATATGTGCTTGCTCCAGATAAGGATGAATAACAGCAGGGATATGACTGTAATCGTATGTAATCAGTGTTTTTCTCATAAAATCTCCTTTGCATAGATAGGTGATTGGACTGACTTTCTAAAAGATAATGAACAGTTTTAAGCGATTTGTTGATTATGCAATAAATTGATGCCATTTAACTATTGTGAACAAGTCTGCTGTATCTATATTATTAACAGATGTTGATTAACCAATCAATGATCATTCTCCATCGAAAAATAAGAAACATGCACAGGAGGTTTTATTAATGATTACAGCCAAAGTCAGAGCAGTAGATGGTGCAGACCAGCCATTTCAGGCGACTACGATTGAACGCCGCGATCTGGATACCCAGGATGTACTAATCGAGATTAAATTTTCCGGCATTTGCCATTCCGATATTCATACAGCACGCGGAGAGTGGGGACCTGTCAATTATCCGCTCGTACCCGGTCATGAGATTGCCGGTATTGTCACTGCAGTTGGCTCCGAAGTCACCAAGTACAAAATTGGTGATCGTGTCGGTGTCGGTTGTATGGTCGATTCCTGTCGTGAATGTGAGAACTGTCAAAAAGGCGAGGAGCAATACTGCCGTAAAGGCAATGTGCCTACCTATGCCGGCGTAGATAAATACGGTCAATTTACGCAGGGTGGCTATGCTTCCCATATCGTAGTAACCGAAGACTTTGTACTGCGTATTCCGGACAATATCAGTCTGCAGGATGCAGCACCTCTGCTGTGTGCAGGGATTACGACGTATTCCCCACTGCGTACATGGAATGCCGGTCCAGGCAAAAAGGTAGCGGTGGTCGGACTGGGCGGTCTTGGTCATATGGCAGTCAAAATCGCTCATGCAATGGGTGCCGAAGTTACTGTACTGTCCCAATCTCTGAATAAAAAGGAAGATGGACTACAGTTTGGTGCCGATCACTATTATGCGACCAGCAATCCGGAGACGTTCCAGAACCTGGCCAGCACATTCGATCTGATCATCAATACCGTTAGTGCCAAGATTGATATTGATGCCTACATCTCGCTGCTTGCACTGGATGGCACAATCGTCAACGTAGGCGCACCGGCCGAGCCATTATCGCTCAATGTGTTCTCGCTGATCAGTCAGCGCCGTGCTTTTGCAGGGTCGATGATTGGCGGCATTCGGGAGACCCAGGAAATGCTGGACTTCTGTGCCGAGCACCATATCGTTCCCGAGATTGAGATCATCTCGGCGGACCAGATCGATGAAGCCTATACACGCGTACTCGCTTCCGATGTACGCTACCGCTTTGTGATTGATGCCAGCACACTGTAAGCCCGGTAACGATCTCATTTGGGTTCAGTAAAAGAATAGCTGATTAAAAAACGCAAATTACGAATAACGATACAGTGTCAGATCAGGCAGGGTTTCCTTTGAGGAAGCCCTGCTTCTTTCTGTCCAAAGCAGGCTGCTCAAGCTTTGTCTTCCTTAGTACCTGCTGCGCTCACATAGTCTGTCATTTCCTGCTGCTCGTATGGCTCGCTGAAGCAGAAATAAAAATATTTTGGCATCTGCATAAGTATAAAGCGATTCATGAGTAACAAATGGGTGTAATAGGACTCAAAGCAATTCACCAACTAAGGCTTTGACAGCCTCAAAGGGAGAGAATGACCGATGAATGAAAATCGTAATGTAGACGTGGAAAAAAGGGAAGTACGAGTGGAACGCCGTTCGGACTCTGGCATGGTAGCTTCTACATTTATCAAATATGCGGCATATATTATTATTCTGGGACTGGTGTTATGGTTCCTGATCAAGTACATCCTGCCGATGTTTTGATTGAAATTATGGTTGATGAGATCATGCATGTCGCACGCAGATGAACACTGCAACGAGAAGAGTGAACGCACCCATACGACTCAGAACAACAAGAGCCTTCCGGGCAGATATAGAACATATTTCAGGAATACGGCAGTTCCGAGGAAAAATACCGCTCTTTTGAATCGAGCAATCTGCTGCATTGCTCATTCTATGTAGTGGCGAAAATGACTCATATAAATACAGCTTTTAAATACAACTTTCTCGTCCAAAACGGGAGCAGCCGGCTATAGAGTGAATCCGTACACTCTAATGCAGCTGCTCCTTTTCCTGTTTCTCCAGCTTTTTGTAATCCCGCCACATACGTCCGGCGACCATGGTCAAAGGCAGCAGCAAAAACAGCTGCAGCGGCGACTTCCACCAGATCGCGAGAAAGATCAGACAGGCGGCGATCGGGAGCGCAATTCCCAGCACGATGCTGGAGTGCCGGACCCCTCGTTTATCCAGCTTGCCAATCAGATAGCGGGCGACAAAGATGGCTGCCAGTGTGTATACAATAATAACGACCGAGAAAATGATAAAACCAATGATCAGATCTATCATCCCAATCCTCCTTTTTCGTGATAGAAGTACCTGTGTGAATCCTCCTATATATCTACATTTTTATCTATCTATTACCATTTAAAACCATCGTAACATACCTTTACGCTGAATACATCCTTACACGGCTTCATGCCGATAAAGTCTGCACCGAATCCACACCAGAAGTACATTGATCTGCACGAAAATGAACAACCCTCCGTTTAACGAAGTGCCATGACGGTTACATAAAAAGAGTTGAGACTTTTTTGTAAATGATGCTATTAAAAGTAACCAATTCACACCATTCAGAGGAGGAAATGAATCATGGCTGATCAATACACTATGCAAGATCCGACGACGCAGTATCCGAAAGCTGGACCGGAGTACCAACAGCAGCAGCCGGAACCTGGACTGCAGAAAGACATGACTCCGATTCCTGATTCGGGAGAAACCAGTTACCGCGGTACAGGTCGTCTGACCGGCCGCAAAGCAGTCGTAACCGGTGCAGACAGCGGTATCGGTCGTGCAGCTGCAATTGCTTATGCTCGCGAAGGCGCAGACGTAGTGCTGTCGTATCTGCCGGAAGAAGAAGCCGATGCGCAGGAAGTGGTCAAGCTGATCGAAGAAGCTGGCCGCAAAGCAGTCGCTGTACCGGGAGATCTCAAGGATGAGCAGTACTGCATACAGCTGATCGAGACAGCAGTCAAAGAGCTGGGCGGTATCGATATTCTGGCAAACGTAGCCGGCAAGCAGCAGTTTGTGCCGGAGATCGCTGACCTGACCAACGAACAGTTCGATCACACATTCAAAACCAATGTATATGCTCTGTTCTGGTTGTGCAAGGCAGCTATCAAGCATATGAAGCCGGGCAGCAGCATTATCAATACATCTTCCATCCAGGCGTATAACCCTTCACCAATCCTGCTGGATTATGCGACAACCAAGTCGGCGATCAACACATTCAGCAAGGCACTGGCTCAACAAGTTGCTGAAAAAGGTATCCGTGTGAATGTGGTAGCACCAGGTCCGATCTGGACACCGCTGCAGGTCGTAGGCGGACAGCCGGAAGAAGCACTCAAGGAATTTGGTTCCCAGACCCCACTGGGTCGTCCGGGTCAACCGGTCGAAATGGCTCCTGCATATGTATTCCTGGCCAGTCAGGAATCCAGCTATGTAAGCGGCGAGACACTTAACGCCAACGGTGGTACACCAACTCCATAATCACAGATATATAGATCGAATCCATTGATATAAATGGATGCCGAACTATAAAAAAAATGCCCTTTCCTTTCATAAGGAAGGGGCATTTTTGTTGATGTTTGTTGATTTTTTCGTGATGTTTTAGTGATGATTGTTATGAGATCTGGCAGCAGCGTCAAGATCCATCGGAAAAGAAAGATACATTTCTCTATTTATCATACAGCTGCACAATGGAAGCTGCCTGCCCGATAATGCGCTGACGCAATTCCTCGGGAGATAGTACAACGGCTGTGCTGCCATAGCCGAGCATCAGGCTGCAGGCATGCTCCAGTGTAGCAAATTGAACCTCCGTCTCCCACCAGTCCGGCTGATCGGTACAAAGCTGGATAGGACCGATCTGGATATACCGCTCCTTTTCCAGCTGCGGCAGAACGGCTGTACATACCCGAATACGGGCAGGATAGCGGGGAAGGCTGCTTTTGAACTGTTGGGTGGACTGTTCCCAATAGTCCGGCAGGCTAAAATCAGGCGGAGGAGAGAAGCCTTCTTCCTGCATGATAGCTTCCGCAATGTTGGACACCCGATAGGTTCGCAGTTCATAACCCGAATCCTCGATCTGGGTGATCAGGTACCATACCGAACGCTTGGCGACGAGTCCCAGCGGGCATACCAGTCGTTCGACTATTTTCCCATCCCGTCGATAGTGAATATGCAGCTTATGTTCGGCAAATACCGCTTCCTGAATCGTAAGCAATTGCGGCAAAATCTCGTCTGTCTGATGCCAGCCGGCACCGTCGATATGAATTTTGGAGCGGATCATCTGCGCCGTCTGTGAAGCGCCGGAAGGCAGGGCAGCCAGCAGCTTTTGCAGTGCATCGTCAAAATGCTGCTGAATCCCAAGGTCTGCGAGCAGCTGAGGATGGGAGGACAGCAGCAGTGAACCCAATTCCTCCGGCTTGATGCCGGTAAGCCTGGTGCGGTAACCATCGGTCAGCTTCCAGCCGCCCTGGCTGCCGCGCTCGGCATATACCGGTATGCCTGAAGCGCTGAGTGCTTCCATATCCCGCACGATGGTACGAGCGGATACTTCCAGTCTCTGTGCCAGTTCGCGGGTAGTTAGTTTGCTTTCATTTTGCAGCAGTAATAATAGGCGCAGCAGCCGGTCTGCTCTCATGCGGCATTCTCCTTTTCAGTAAGTTATTTATTGTGCTGTAGATAGCATATGCAGTACGAATAATGCATAACGTGCAGACGATGTATAAGGTGGAACATAAAAGTCGGATTTTTACGGATGTCTATTATTATATAAGACATAAGGTGGCATATATAGCAGTTATGATCAAAGGGTATCATTCAAATAAAGCTCAACACACATGAACACACAGACAAGAGATCTGACGGGAAAAGTAGCGCTGGTCGCCGGAGCGACGCGCGGAGCCGGACGAGGAATTGCCATCATGCTCGGCGAAGCGGGAGCAACCGTATATTGTACGGGACGCAGTGTGCGCGGTCAGCCTTCCGATCTGAATCGCAGCGAGACGATTGAAGACACTGCCGAGCTGGTAACGGCACAGGGCGGCCTGGGAATAGCTGTCCGGGTAGACCATACCGATGAGCAGCAGGTGCGCCAGCTGATAGAACGCATCACCGCCGAACAGAACGGTCAGCTGGATATTCTGGTGAACGACATCTGGGGCGGCGAGAAGCTTACCGAATGGGAGACGCCTTTCTGGCAGCATTCGCTCAGTAATGGACTGCTCATCCAGGATCGTGTGCTGAAGACGTATCTGATCACGAGTCATTATGCAGCTTCCTTGATGGTAGGCAATAGATGCGGTTTGATCGTCGAAGTGACGGATGGAATCGATTATTCCTATCGTGGCAGTCTGTACTACAGTCTCGCCAAAATCGCGCCGATTCATATGGCGGCAGCGATGGCGGTCGATCTGCGTCCGTACGATATAGCCGCTGTCTCTGTGACACCGGGATTTCTGCGTTCTGAGGAAATGCTGGATCATTACCGTGTGACCGAGGAGAACTGGCAGGATGCTGTACACGGCGGCATACAGCATGCGGAGCATTTCGGCGAGTCGGAGACGCCTTATTTTGTCGGCCGGGCGATTGCTTCCCTGGCAGCTGATCCGCAAATTATGGAAAAGTCAGGACAGGCATTATCCAGCTGGGGATTGTCTGACGAGTATGGATTCACCGATATCGATGGTCGCAGACCGCACTGGGGGAATTATGCGGCAGCTCATGGATTGGGCCAGCAGGAATAAAGAACAGAAATAGAGAACAGGAAAAAGAGAATAACGAACAATAAGCATACACCCAATCAGCCAGCTCTGCAGACTTCTTCCGAGCTGGCTGTAACAAGGAGGATTACGTGGACTATGGCTAATCTGTATATTATCCGTCATTGTGAAGCACAGGGGCAGGCTCCTGATGCACCGTTGACCGAACGTGGATACCGGCAGGCGAATGCGCTGGCCAAGCTGGCGGCACTGCAGCAGGTGGACCGGATTGTGAGCAGTCCTTATGAACGCGCATACCGTACTATCCAGCCTCTCGCCGAGCGGATCGGGCAGAATATCGTGACCGACGACCGGCTGATCGAGCGGGTGCTCTGCGGGCAGGATGCACCGGATTGGCGTGATAGGCTCCGGCGTACCTATAATGAGCCGGAGCTGTGCTACCCGGGTGGAGAGTCCAGCAGCGCAGCGGCGGCACGTGCGATGCAGGTAATTACAGAGCTTGTGGATCAGGGATATCAGCGTCCGGCTATCGTATCGCATGGCAATCTGATTTCGCTGCTGCTGAGATTATGGGACGTACAGTTTGGATTTGCAGAATGGGAGACGATGAGCAATCCGGATGTATACCGTATCGATCTGGATGCTGCCGTACCTGTTATTCAGCGTCTGCCGGTTTGATTTACATATATCACTATGCTAAGGTATTGTTGTTACGAAAAATAATCAAGTAATCCATCATATGCAAGGAGGACGTTAACATGAACACAGAATCCTTATTCAGACCTTTTCAGAGTGACAAGCTGGAGCTGAGCAATCGGGTCGTCATGGCACCAATGACTCGCGGCTTCTCACCGGGTGGCGTACCTGGACCCGAAGTTGCGGAATATTACCGGCTTCGTGCAGCAGGTGGTGTAGGACTGATTATTACGGAAGGCACAGCCATTAACCATCCATCGGCAGTGAGTGGAGCTACCATTCCTCTGTTTCATGGTGAACAAGCACTGGCCGGCTGGCAAAAGGTCGTCGAAGCCGTACATGAAGCGGGCGGCAAAATTGCACCCCAGCTTTGGCATGTCGGCATGGCTCGCAAACCGGGAGATGAACCGAATCCCGAAGCGTCTCCGGTCGGACCATCCGGACTGGATCTTCAAGGCAACAAGGTCAATGAACCGTTGACCGAAGAAGAGATCGGTCAGCTCGTTCAGGCATACGCACAGGCAGCAGCAGATGCCAAGCGAATCGGATTTGATGCGATTGAGCTGCATGGAGCACATGGGTATCTGATCGACCAGTTTCTATGGGAGCGTACGAATCAGCGTACAGACCGTTATGGCGGTGATCTGGTCGCACGTACGACATTTGCGGCTGAAGTCGTGCAAGCCTGCCGGGAAGCAGTCGGTCCGGATTATCCGATCATCTTCCGTTACTCCCAGTGGAAAATGTCCGATTACCAGGCTCGTCTCGCAGAGACACCGGAACAGCTGGAGCAGCTGCTGCAGCCGCTCGTAAGTGCCGGTGTGGACATTTTCCATGCATCGACACGCCGGTTCTGGCTGCCGGAATTTGAAGGTTCTGAGCTGAATCTGGCGGGTTGGACACGCAAGCTGACCGGCAAACCGGCGATCTCTGTAGGTTCGGTCGGTCTGAAGTCCGAATTCGCGAACCGTGCACAGCAGGTAGAAGAGGATGATCCGGCAGCACATATCGACCCGCTGCTGCAGAAGCTGGAAGATCAGGAATTCGATCTGATCGCTGTTGGACGCGCATTGATCAGCGACCCGGCCTGGCCGAACAAGGTTCGTGACAATCGTACGGACGAGATCGAGATGTTCACGACCGAAGCGCTCAAGACGCTGGTCTAACGTCCAAGTCCAAAACAAAGCTATTGATTACTTGTACTATTAACGCCTCTTTCGGCTGTTTCCTGAGTCATCGGGACAAACGCCGGAAGAGGTTTTTTGACATGTGAATGTTTCGAATAAGCGGAAGAGAGGTAGTGGTAGGAGAAGTACGTAATGAAAGCGAGATCATAATGATGTTCAGACTACAAGACTGGACAATCAGGGAGGTTACATAATGAATGAACAGCAATCTATTGTTACCAACTCTGCATGGGTAGATCATATCCCGGTATTATGGGCAGAGCCGGAGGTCAGTCCATCCCGGCGGCAGTTGATTATTCTTTTGCATCCATTCAGCGGCTCCAAGGAAACGATGAAGCCGATGCTGGAGGAACTGGCTGAACTCGGATTTATCGCAGTGAGCCTGGATGCCTGGCAGCACGGTGAACGAAGCATTGCCGGAGAAGAAGATCTGTTTGGCCGGGTATTCGGCAATTTCCAGCAGTATATGTGGCCGATTCTGGGGCAGACGACGGTGGATACACTGCGTGTAATCGACTGGGCCATCCGGGAGCTGAAGGTAGACCCTTATGTGCAAATAGGCGGACTGTCGATGGGCGGCGATATCGCTGTCGCAGCTGCCGGGATTGACCACCGTATTCACAAAGTCGCAGCAGTTGCAGCGACGCCGGATTGGCTGCGTACGGGCATGGAAGATGTGCGCCAGCCCGGTACAGCTGTGCCGACCGGTGAGCCGGATGCCTATGCGGCTTACTGGTACAATCAGCTCAATCCGCTGACCCATATCCCCTCCTATGGTCATCACCCGGCGATTCATTTTATATGCGGAGAGGATGACACACATGTACCGCCGGATGGTGCACTGCGCTTCCAGGCGGAAATGGCTGACATGTATCCCGATCACCGTAATACGGTAGCGGTTACGTTGATTCCAAATTTGGGACACCGTGAATCGGCGGAATATGACCGCTGGTGGCCGGAATGCCGTGAATGGCTGATCCAGAGCCAGCTGCCCGAATAAAATAAACAGATAACAGATAATAGATACAAATACCGGACTTCCGCAGCCAGGAAGTCCGGTATTTGTGTGCTGGCAGGCAGCCGGGTTATCGGGTAACATAAGACCAGCTGCTGTCGAACGGGATCAGACGGATGAACCGGATGACAGCCATATTATGAACAGGATCAGGAGAACGAATATGAATAAAACGATTGGCATGCTCGCTCATGTGGATGCAGGCAAGACGACATTTGCAGAGCAGCTTTTATATCATACCCGGAGTATTCGCAGCCGGGGCAGAGTGGATCATCAGGATACGTTTCTCGATCATCATGAGATTGAGCGGGCACGCGGCATTACGGTATTCGCCGGACAGGCCGTGATGCAGTATGGAGATTCGGTCTATTATCTGCTTGATACGCCGGGTCACGCCGACTTCTCGGCCGAAATGGAACGGGCACTGCGCATGATGGATTATGCGATCGTATTGATCAGCGCTGTCGAAGGTATTGAGGGGCACACGGAGACCATCTGGCAGCTGCTGCGGGAGTACCGAATCCCGACCTTCTTTTTTATTAACAAAATGGACCGGATCGGTGCGGATGCAGACCGGGTGCTGCAGGAGATCCGGGTGCTGTTGACACCGGATGCTGCGGATCTGACCCGTTCCTGGCAGCCGGGTCAAATCGAGCCAGTGGATGAGCAGCTGCAGACTTTTTTGGCAGAGCGTGATGAAGCGCTGCTGGATGCCTATCTGGATGGCCGGATGACCGCAGCAGACTGGGAACAGGCGATGACCCGGATGATCCGGGAATGCCGACTGTATCCGTGTATGCACGGATCGGCGCTGCAGGATGAAGGTATTGCCCCATTTCTGGAGCAGCTCGATCGGCTGACGGTGACGGAGTATGATGAGCAGCTGCCCTTTGCCGGACAGGTATACAAAATCGGCCATGATAGCAGTGGCACCCGCATTACCTATATCAAGGCACTGCAAGGTACGCTGCGGGTGCGTGACAGTCTTACCTATACGTCGCTGTCTGCGGAGACGCTGGAAGAGAAAATTACCGGTATACGTATCTACAGCGGGGAGAAGTACCGTTCAGCAGATAGTGTTACTGCCGGAGAGCTGTTCGCAGTCACCGGACTGACCGGGGCAGGGCCGCTCACGGGACTGGGAGATTATGAGGGCAAGCAGCCTTTTCACCTGGTGCCTGCGCTGACTTCGCGGGTGAACTATCCGCCTGAACAACCGATCCGCGAAGTGCTGCGTATCTTCCGCGAACTGGAAGCAGAGGACCCTTCACTGGGAGTGACGTGGGAAGAACAACTGCAGGAACTGCATATTCAGGTGATGGGCGCGATTCAGCTGGAAATTCTGGAAAAGCTGCTGCTGGACCGCTTCCGGTTGGCGGTTACCTTTGGACCGCCGGAGATCCTGTACAAGGAGACAATTACCCGCCCGGTGACAGGCTATGGTCACTTTGAGCCGCTGCGCCATTATGCCGAGGTGCATCTGCAGCTGGAACCGGGAGAGCCGGGCAGCGGTATCGTATTTCGTAATGCCTGTCACCCCGATCAGCTGGCTGTCGGTTATCAGAATCTGGTCGGTCAGCATGTGCTGGAGCGTGAGCATCATGGTCTGCTGACCGGAGCGGCGCTGACCGATACGGTGATCACACTACTCACTGGCAGGGCGCATAACAAGCATACGAGCGGCGGCGACTTCCGGGAAGCGACCTATCGGGCGATCCGCCAGGGACTGGAACAGACAGACAATATCGTGCTTGAACCGTATTACCATTTCCGAATCAGAGCCGAGCTGGAGCATATGGGACGGATCATGTCGGATGTGCAGCAGGCTCATGGCACGATTGCTTCTCCGGAAATGACGGCTGCGCATTGTCTGCTGTCCGGCACGGTACCGGTAGCGACGTTCATGAACTATGGCGCAGAGTTGGCTTCTTTTACCCATGGCCGGGGCATGATCAGTCTGACATTCGGCGGATACCAGCATTGCCATAATCAAGAAGAGGTTGTCAGGCACAAGCAGTACCGCAAGGATGCCGATCCGCTCTATTCCTCATCGTCGATTTTCTGTGCCAAAGGGCAGGGCTATTCGGTGCCATGGCAGGAAGCGGCGGCCCATATGCACGCATTGTAAACGAAGTGGACATGGTCAGAAACCACCTTTGTAAATTAAATTTTGAAAAATAAAATTGCGATAAGTGATTAGTGCAGCGTGCGAGTGGTAATACAAAGTTAGCACATATATAAAATTCACAGTCCATAAGCCACTTAACGATAACCCACAAAGGAGTGTTCACCTATGACACAAAAACTACAGGGAACCGTCGCACTGATCACAGGAGCAAGCAGCGGAATCGGGGAAGCTACAGCGAAGACACTGGCTGCGCAGGGAGCCGCAGTAGCCATCGTCGCACGTCGTAAAGATCGTCTCGAACAGCTGGCGTCAGAGATTACAGCGAGTGGTGGCAAAGCGCTCGTCATCGAAGCGGATATTACCGATCAGAAGCAGGCTGAACAGGCGGTTACACGTACGGTAGAAGAGTACGGACGCCTCGATACCGTCGTCAACAATGCTGGCGTCATGCTGCTCGGTCCGGCATCGGATGCACCGCTGGAAGAATGGGAACGTATGGTATCCATTAATGTCAACGGTCTGCTGTATGTCTCCCATGCCGCACTGCCGCACCTGGTAAAAAGCGCTTCCGCATCGGAACGCAAAGTGACTGATCTAATCAACATTAGTTCGGTTGCCGGACGCAAAACGATGGCCGGCGGTGCGGTCTACAATCTGACCAAGTTCGGTGTGGCTGCCTTTACCGATGCGCTTCGCCAGGAAGTGGCTGGTCAGAGCGTTCGTGTATCCGCTGTGGAGCCTGGTGCAGTGAAGACGGAGCTGAGCAGCCATCTGCGCGAGGAAGTGCGTGAACAGAGCATGAAGAGCTTCAGTGATATCGAACTGCTGGAAGCACAGGATATTGCGGATGCGATCGAGTACATTGTGACACGCCCAAGACATGTGGCAGTCAACGAAGTGCTGATCCGTCCGACCGATCAGGTGATGTAAGTCGGCAGGCCAGCTACAGACAGCAAATGGCAGAGAACCTGTAGGCTGTTGGCCTTTCTCTGCAATTGATAAGAATTTATTAGATTCGAACCTCATATTCGCTCTACCCGGCAGCAGCGCTTATCACAGCGCTGCTGCTTTTTGTCAGGGTGTGATATGATAAGAACACCTTAGATTCCATACAGAAAGAAGATTACGATGAACATTACGATTCAGAACCAGACCATAGCATGCAATGTGCAATATTCCAAACGCAAAAAAGTATCTATCCAGCTCGACCCGGGTGGTCTGTTAACGGTAAAGGCACCGAACGGCACACCGGAAGATGCCATTATCCGTCTCGTCGAGCAGCACAGCGAATGGGTGCTGGACAATCTGCGTCGGTTAAGCAGCAGGCAGCCCGCTCCGGAAGCAAGGACGTATCAGGATTATGGGACCTTTATGTACCTTGGCCGGGAGCACAAGCTTCAAGATCTGATCGAGATCGGAGAGGCCAGCGAAGAAGAGCTGCGCACCCGGCTCAAAAAGTTCTATTTTGCCAGCTGTAAAAAAGTGATCAACCAGCGGATTACCGCCTATCAGCAGCAGCTGAAGGTCAAGCCCAAAAGTATCGACATCGTCGAATCGACCACTAAGTGGGGCAGCTGCAGCTTTGACAAAAAGCTGACCTTCAACTACCGGCTCGCTATGGCACCAGTGGAAGTTATCGACTATGTGATCGTACATGAACTGTGCCATCTGCTGCATATGAACCATGATCGTTCCTTCTGGCGCAAGGTCGGCGGCATTATGCCGGATTACAAGGAGAAGGAAGAATATCTGGCGAGATACGGCGGCTATATGACCCTTTGACCGGGTATGCAATGGCTTCTACGCATTACTGCTACAGCATACATCTCATACAGGGGAGACTGTGCATGCATCGCCCTCTACCTATGCCGTTCCATGAACACACCGGCATAAGGCAAAATCTGTGCTGAATCTGTCTGCAAAAAGTCGTTCCAAATCCATGTTGATGAAGTCACTACGGCTGATTAAGGGTAATAAACAAGCGGAAAGATAACGCTTACTTACCTGCAAGACTGCCAGAACAGATCATAACAGAGGAGCTGGAACCTATGGACCGAATGAAAGGGAAAGTAGCTATCGTTACAGGTGCCGGATCAGGCATTGGCCGTGCAGCGGCGATTCGCCTCGCTGCCGAAGGAGCAAGAGTCGGACTTATCAACAAGACCGACGAAGAAGTGCAGGAGACCAAGCAGGTCATTGAGGCGGCCGGTGGAGAAGCACTGGCCTTTACCGCTGACATATCGGTACCTGCCCAGTACCGACAGGCGCTGGAGCAAATCGTAGAGCAGTGGGGCCAGATCGATACGCTGTTTGCCAATGCCGGTATTCTCGGTGTCGTCGGTCCGATCGAAGCGATACCGGACGAGGAATGGGATACCACGATGACCAATAATGTCAAGGGTGCTTTTACCAGTGTCAAGTATGTCATTCCCTACCTGAAGCAAAACGGGAGTGGCAGTATCGCACTGACCAGTTCGCTCAGCGGGACACGTGTATTTTCCCAGCAGGGATTCGCTGCTTACAGTACATCCAAGGCTTCGATTGCCGCCTTTGGACAGATGGCTGCTTTCGAACTGGCCCCCTACAATATCCGGGTGAATATCGTCGCACCAGGATCGATTGAGACCAATATCCAGGGAACCGGCAATCAGCTGCCGGAGATGAAGGAAATGAAAGTCAAAAAGGTCGAATATCCGGAAGGAACCGTCCCTCTGCCGGAAGGAAAAGGCACCTCGGAGCAGGTGGCGAGTGTTGTACTGTTCCTGCTGTCGGACGAGTCCGCCCATGTGAGCGGTTCGATCGTCTATGTCGATGGCAGTGAATCATTATTTGTAGGATAAGGAGCTGTACATGAAACTGGAACGACTGGTCTCCATCATCTATAAACTGCTTAATCATGAAGTGCTGTCCGCCGCCACGCTGGCCGAAGAATTTCAGGTGTCCCCGCGCACCATTTACCGGGATATCGATGTGATCTGTGCCGCCGGTTTCCCGGTGATCTCGCATCAGGGAAGCCAGGGCGGATACGGCATGATGCAGGGCTACAAAATGGACAAAAGCCTGCTGGGCTCCTATGATGTGGCTTCCCTGATCACCGTGCTGCGCAGTCTGTCTTCTGTATTCGAAGACAAGCATGTGCAAAAGACGATTGAACGGCTGCAGACGATCGAAGCGGAGCATCATCCGCCAAGCCTGTCTGTCGATCTGGAGACAAGGCGTGCGGCCCCCCATGTGCTTGCTCATTTGCGCACAGCAATTACAGAGCGAAAAGTAGTGCGTTTTGGTTATATTAATGCAGACAATATACGCACTACCCGCGAGATGGAGCCGGTACATCTTTATTTCAAATACGGCAATTGGTATGTGTACGGATACTGCCGGAACCGACAGGAATATCGGGAATTCCGCCTGTCACGTATGATGGATGTGGAACTGACGGCAGAGCCTTTTCAGAGCCATCGCGAAATACTGCAAGCAAACAGGCTGACCCGATGGACCGATACAGAATGGAGCGATGCCACCCGCGATACGGAAGAAGTAGTGATCCGGGTGCAGCCTGAAGCGCTGGCGGAAGCACTGGATCAGTTCCAGCAGTTGGACAGGGAATTTCATGAGGATGGCAGCATGACGATGCGGATTCATGTATACAAGCCGTTGGAAGCCCGATGGCTCTGGTCGGTTCTGCTGAGTTTGGGCAGCGGAGCAGAAGTACTGGCACCGACTGCACTTCGCAGTATTCTCAGAGAACAATTGCAAAAAGCGCTCCGGCTGTATGAAGAAGTATGACAGACTGCTGTCATACTTCTTTTTTTATAATGATAACAGTTCCCAACCCAATTCATGCTTTTACCAAAGGAGAATGTTATCCATGACTAACCACCCTGTAGAAATGTTCAATTATCACATCTGGGCCACACACACTATTCTGGAACGAATCGCCGAACTATCGCCTGCTGTACTGAGTCAGGAGGTAAACAGTTCTTTCCCGACGATTGCGCATGCACTCTCGCATATGTGTGCTGTCGACGAGATGTGGTACAGAGTAATGACAGGTGCCAATATGGGGCAAGCTTTGCAGGACTGTATGTCTTTTGCTACCCGGGTAATGGCAGACATCGGGACGTATAGAGAGATGCTAAATCAATTGTCGGAGCAGTACCATGCCTATTTGCAGGAACAGACAGACCTGGAGCAGCGCATTCTGGTTGATAATCCCTATGCGGGCATTCGTGAAGTCAGCTTCTCGGAGATTCTGCTGCATGTAGCCAATCACGGAACCTATCATCGCGGCAATATCTCCACCATGCTGCGTCAGCAGGGTTATGCTTCCACGATGACGGATTATGTGTTCTACTGGTATGCCAGCCAGCCGCCTCTTCCTTCTGCCTGATCCTGTATCTCAAGAACAGCCAAAATGTATTGGCAGGATACTATGCAAAGAGGAGACGGTATGTATCGAAATTGAAAATCTTATTACGGTTTGTACCCGGGAAGAATGGAGGAACTGGTTGGAAGAGCACAGTCAGACAGCCAGATGCTGCTGGGTGATTGTGAGCATGACTCCTTCAGCGGATAAGCTGCTTTACCTGGATGCTGTCGAGGAAGCACTGTGTGTTGGTTGGATCGATGGAATCAAAAAGAAAATGTCCGATCACCAGCTTGCCCAGCGCTTTTCTCCACGAAGCCCGATAAGCTCATGGACCGAATTAAATAAAGAACGTGTACGCCGTCTTGAAAAGCTCGGTTTTATGAAAGAGGAGGGAAGGAAAGTGCTGCCGGATATGAATCCTGCTTCTTTTCAAATTCATGAGCTGATCTGGCAGCGGCTGAGAGAGGAAGATCAAGTATACGAGAACTTTATCGCTTTCCCCTCCCTGTACCGTCATATTCGCATCGATACGATCCAGAGCTATATCCATCAACCGCTGGTTTTTCAGAAGCGATTGAACAAATTTATTACTTGTACCAGAGACAACAGAATGTACGGACAATGGAATGATCAGGGACGTCTGCTTCATTACTGATGGGGATCTGCTGGAGGGAATCCTGTGCTTATTATGCTTCCGAGCCGGGAGAAATCAAGCCGCTTGTCGAACCTCTGCGACAAACAGCGAATGGAAGGGTAATATATACTGTTTGCACCTATTGCTGTGCAGCAGAGCAGCCCGATTCACAGCGATCCTACAGATCAGAGGAGGCACATTAATGAAAAAAGTAATGAACAAAGCGGAAGACATGGTACTGGAAATGGCCAAAGGCATGGTTCTGGCCCATCCCGAACTGGAGCTGATCCCTAAATATAAAGTCATCAAGAAAAAGACCATCCCGCAGGACAAAGTCGTCCTGATCAGCGGCGGCGGAAGTGGGCACGAACCGGCGCATGCAGGCTATATTGGCAAAGGCATGCTGGATGCCGCAGTATGTGGAGACGTATTCGCTTCCCCCTCCCAGATCCAGGTGTACCAGGCGATCAAATCGACAGCCGGTAACAAGGGCGCACTGCTCATTATCAAAAATTACAGCGGTGATATGATGAACTTCAAAAATGCTGCCTATCTGTGCGAGGAAGACGGCATCACTGTCGATTATGTCAAAGTCGATGACGATATCGCTGTCGAGGACAGTCTGTACACGGTAGGACGCAGAGGCGTCGCCGGTACGGTGCTAGTACATAAAATTGCCGGAGCTGCAGCAGAGGAAGGACGCGATCTGCAGGCAGTCAAAGCGGCTGCGGAAAAAGCAGCCGCGAGTGTGCGCAGTATCGGCTTTGCCCTGACATCGTGTACAGTTCCCGCCAAAGGGTCACCGACATTCGAACTGGGTGAGAATGAACTGGAATACGGAGTCGGCATTCATGGCGAGCCGGGCATTGAGCGGGATGCCATGGCATCTGCAGATACGCTGGCACAGCGGATGGTCCACGATCTGCTCAAAGACATGCAGCTGGACCAGGGTTATACCGGCGAGATTGCCGTGCTGGTGAACGGATTCGGCGCGACGCCGCTGCAGGAGCTGTATCTGTTCAATCATGCGGTTACCCGTGAACTGGCGGAGCAGAATATCCATATTAACCGCGCTTTTGTCGGTAATTATATGACCAGTATCGATATGGCCGGCATATCACTGACCTTTATGAAGCTGGATGATGAACTGAAGATGCTGTTGTCCCATGAGAGCGATACACCGGCATTCAAAGTATCGGGTCCGGTCGAACCGGTCTCCTATACAGCGGCTGTGGAAGAACCGACTGCGGATCATCCGATATCGTTCAAAGTGGAGACTTCTTCGGAGTATGCAGTCATTCAGGGAGACACGTTGACGCTGAATAATCTGATTTATATTGTCGACAAGATGAGCGAAGTGATTATCGATAATGAAGTGCCGTTCTGCGATCTGGACTCGCATGCCGGTGATGGGGATTTCGGGATGAGCATCGCCAAGGGATTCCGTCAGCTAAAGCGGGAATGGAGAGATATTCTCTCCCAGGAACAGCTGAGTATTGGCAGCTTCCTGAATGCTTCGTCACTCGTGATTATGGAAGCCTGCGGCGGAGCATCCGGTCCGATCTGGGGCTCGGCTTTCCGGGCAGCCGGCAAGGCAGCCGGAGACGTCCAGGAAGTGACCGTCGCCCAGTTTGCCGATATGCTGCAGGCGGCGGTACAGGGCATCCAGGCGACCGGTGAACGTTCCTTTGGACGTGGTGCTGTTGTAGGAGACAAGACGCTGATTGATGCGCTTGTTCCTTGTGCAGATGTCTGGTCCGAGAGCGCACAGTCCGGGACTGATCTGAAGACAGCTTTTGCCCGGGGAGCGCAAGCGGCTGTACAGGGCGCAGAGCAGACCAAGGATATCGTAGCCCGCATGGGCCGTGCAGGTACGGTCGGTGAACGCAGTATTGGCTATCCGGATGCAGGAGCGCATGCGCTAGGCGTTATTTTCACCGTATTATCCGATAGCCTGCGTTGATATAGATCAGCAGCAAGCGGTATGTAATCTCAACAAGCAGATACGAGTTGGATACAGATGTCAGTCAGTGATGATTGCAGCCTGTTCTCCAACCTGTGTCTGCTTTTCTTTTTTCCTCGTTTTGGGTCATTATCCAGACCAATGCAGCGAAGGCCGATAAAATCACATTTTCAAACGATTTTTGTTGTCAAAATCCTTTGAATTCCTTACGATAATCGTAATAGAAACTTATACTGTTGCGAAAAACATTATGGACCATGTGAATCGGAAAGTGGTATAGGCTTTATTCTGGACATCCCGGATGGAGAGGACCGTGTGAATGAACGATCTGTTCATGGATTTTTTGACGATTCAGCTGCCTACCTACTTTTTTCTGTATATGGCGATTACACTGATTTACCGCAATCGGAAAAGCAGGATTAACCGCGCAGCTGCGCTGCTGATGATGGCACTGGTAATGTACTTTTTGTTTGAATATCTAAAAACATCGCTGCTGCCACAGTATCAGATGCAGCTGGTGCTGTATGGCAGTTCACCTTCGCTGCTGCTGTTCGTGTGCACACTGGTGCATCTCAGCATTTTGCTTGGCGACTCTGTTACATATACTTTCCGGAAATGGCTGCCGCTTGTGTATGCGTCTCCGTATGTATTATGGCTGTACTTTCTGCTCACCTGGGATCATCATCAGCTGTACAATGAGCAGGTGACGGATGGCCGCAGTCCGCTGCATCCGACATTTTTGCTGATGTCGATTGCGTTTATTATCGGGTATATTCTGCTGTCTGTGCTGCTGCTGGCGTACAGCTGGCTGCGCACACGGGAGCCGCGGCGCAAAGTCATTTACCGCTCACTGCTGCTCAACGATTTTCAGCTGTTCGGCACGTTTGCGCTGATTACGACTTTGCTGCAAAGCGGTGTGATCGTTACGCGGGTCTCGATGATTTTTTATTTTATCGGTTATCTGGTATGGGCGATGCGGCTGCGTCATCTGATCGGCAAATATAATATTATGCCGGATTATCGCAAGCTGTTTCAGACTTTGTTCGAGTCGGCGCCCAATGCTATTCTATTGCTGGACCTCATGGGCAATGTGAAAGAAATGAATCCGCGCGCAGAACGCTGGTTTATCAATATCCCGATAAAGCGGATTCCGGATCATTTTACGTTTGCCGACGGGCAATCCTTGCAGCACATGTTGTCTTCCTGTCTGGAGCAGCCTGACAGTACGAATCATCTGGAAATGCACGTGACCAAACAGGGGCAGATCCGTCTTGATCTGGTGGCAGGCATCGATCTGATCACCGGGACAAATGAAGATTTGTTCGTGCTGCACCTGACGGACGTGACCCCGCTCAAGGAGACAGAACGCCGTCTGATCCAGTCCGAGCAAAATTACAAGCACAGTGCACATCATGATGCACTGACCGGATTATACAACCGTGCGGCAGTGGAAGAGCAGCTGCAATTCAAAATTGCTGGCGGCGAGCATTTTGCGTTGGTGATGATTGATCTGAATCATTTCAAACCGATTAACGATACATACGGTCATATGGTCGGCGATCAATATTTGCAATATATTGCCCAGCTGCTGCGTACGCTGGTACAAAAGCCAGGCGATGTTGTCGGTCGTATCGGCGGTGACGAGTTTGTACTGCTCCTCGCCTGTCCGGAGCATGTCGATGTCGACCGGATGGTACACACCCGGCTCTCGACGCTCGAAGGCAGTATTTTCCGGCAGGATTATGTGGACATTCCTGTCTCCTTTGCTGCCGGAATGGGCAGGTATCCCGAAGACGCTGCCGACATGACCGGCTTGCTGCGTTATGCTGACCAGCAGATGTACAGCCACAAACGACAAACTCGCCGGAGTGTCAATGAATTGTAGCGGCGCCGTCCGCGGACGAGCTTGAAGCAGGACGGATAACCAATCATCCACGCACCAACAATTGCATAACGGTCATCATCAATTCAAAAGACCGATCATTGTCAATCTGCTGTTTGCAGGGACTGACAGTGATTGGTCTTTTTTTGAGCAAGGTTCTCTTATCGGTTGCTGTACACTTCAAAAAACAACCACCCTTCCAAGATTTCGTCAATAATCGACAAAAACCTAATAAATGCGCATAAATCAAGGCCAACATGCTTCGTTTAACAGTAATTTATCACTTAATATATATGAATTTAAATAACAACATTGACACATGACACGGTGTCACATATAATTCTTTATGTAACTTTTGACAACAAATTGTGCCTGCCTACATCTGATGGAACATTTTGCGTATCAGCAGCAAGCTTTGATTATGATCCTCAACCGGAGGCTATGGGAGGCAGTGGAGTGAATGTATGCCAACAAAAACCTTTTTTAACCTGCCGGACGAGAAGCGGCAAAATCTAATGAATGCGGCTATGCGGGAATTCTCCAGGGCTTCGCTGGCGGATGCGTCGATTGCAAATATTATCAAGGATGCCTGCATACCACGTGGCAGTTTTTATCAGTATTTTGAAGACAAGGCGGATTTGTTTTTTTACATTCTGGAGGAGCACAGCGCCAGCAACCGTGAGCTGATGATGGCGATGGCGGTCAAGCACAAGGGTGATCTGTTTGCCTCTTCAGCGGAGTTTTTTGAATCGACACTGCATCGGTTTATGCACCATGAGCATCGTGATTTTGCGCGTAACATTTTCCTCAATATGAATTACAAGATTGAATACAAGCTGATTCTGGATGTGAAAAATCCCACGACCTCCGAGCGGATTCGTGAGTTTTACCGGAATTATATGAGTCTGATTAATCGCACAGGGCTGAATATCAGGGATGAGAAGGAACTTTTTCATCTGATCAAAATCCTGCGGGCGATCATCATTCAGAACTTTATTCAGTTTTTTGCCGGGGAAGCGGATTATGATGAGGTGCTCCGGAATTTTGCGCTGGAGCTTGATCTGTTGAAGCGAGGGCTGTATGCCCCAGCAGAGGATACTCCGCAATAACAGTGGATGAATTCGATTCATGGATGTACATATTCTTGTAAGCAAGAGCTGGCAGGCCGGAGATGATCTGATGCTGTTATTAGCTATCTTAAATTCAAGAATTAACATTTAGGCATGTTGCGTTGACAACTGGTTGGATAAGCCAGCAGCGCATAGACAGCCTGTAGAATGACCAAAATTATCTGAACAGCAGAGGTGGAGTAAGTGAGTAGAAAGATTGTTTTATCCATTCTAGTCGTGTTACTGGTCGTTAGCGGTGGCGCACTGGTGTATTACTACTGGTATCAAGGTGCACATTATGTAAAAAGTGATGATGCCCGCATTACTGCCGATCAATACAAAGTGATGCCGCAAATCACCGCAGAAATCGATCATATTGATGTAGAAGAAGGCGATGTACTGACACGCAACGAACCGATCGCCGAGCAAAACGTATCCGGACTCGATTCCAGCGTCATCAGCAAATCCGTGCTGCGTGCGCCGATCGATGGTACCGTGATCAAAGTCTATTCCAAGGAACATGAGATTGCTTCCCCAAGCTCCGCTGTTGCCATTATGGCGGATATGAACAATCTGTACGTATCCACCAATATTGAAGAGACCGATATCGACCGCATCAAACCGGGTGAACTCGTGGATATTACACTGGATGCTGCCGGTGACCAGGTCATTCAGGGTAAAGTACGCAAAGTAGGACAGGCATCCAATTCGGTATTCGCATCGATTGCGGCAACCAATACAAGCGGTAACTTTAACAAAGTCACCCAGCGTATTCCGGTAGAGATTGCACTCAGCGTACCGAAAGACATGAAGCTGATTCCGGGCAGTAACGTTGAAGTAAAAATTCACACATCCTAAGAAGGAGGGGTCTCTAGTGGCTACTAACGAAATCGCCGCTTCTCCTCCCAGTGATTCACCCAGAGAACGCTGGTTAGCCTTTTTTGCCATTGTACTGGGGGCGTTCGTCGCCATTCTGAATAACAGTCTGATCAACGTGGCGATTCCTCAGCTGACGACAGATCTGGGTTCAACCACGACGAAAATTCAATGGGTTATTACGGGCTACACACTGGCTTCGGGAATCATTGTTCCGATTACGGGATTCATGGAGCAGCGGATCGGATATAAAAAGTTTCTGATCGCAGCGCTCAGTCTTTTTACACTGGGAACTGTATTCTGCATATTTGCCTGGAGCGACACGTCGCTGATCGCGGCGCGTATTATTGCCGGTCTGGGCGGCGGCGTTATTATGCCGCTGAGTATGACCATCGTCTACAAAATTATTCCGCGTGAACAGATCGGTATGGCACTCGGGATCTGGGGGATTGCCGCGATGGCAGCTCCTGCGATCGGCCCGACGCTAAGTGGTTATCTGATCGAATGGTTCGACTGGCGCTTCCTGTTTATTGTATGTGTGCCTGTCGCATTGTTCGCCATTCTGATGGTTATCCTGCTGATCAAGGAACCGCCAAAAGGCGCCATCGTCAAGTTCGATCTGCTCGGCTTCCTGCTGGCAGCGACCTGTGCGGGTACACTGCTGTACGCACTGTCCAGCGGTTCGACAGACGGCTGGGATTCCTTCAAAATTGTCGGTCTGTTCTTCATCGCTTTCTGGGCGCTGGTCTTCCTGATCTTCGTCGAGAGCGGTCAGGAGAATCCGGTTATCGATATTTCACTGTTCAAAAATTACAAGTTTGCGATTAGCGTTATTACATCAAGCTTTGTCATGATGGGTCTGTATGGCGGTACCTTCCTGTCGCCGCTGTTCCTGCAGAACATCCAATCCGTATCGCCGGTACATACCGGGATTATCCTGCTGCCACAGGCGATAGCGATGGCGGTCATGATGCCGTTTGCCGGCAAGCTGTTTGACAAGATTGGAATCGTGCCGATCGGTCTGGTAGGTCTGACACTGACCAGTATTATGACCTATCATCTGCATACCCTGACACCGCAGACGCCGCATTTGTGGCTGCAAATTGTACTGATGTTCCGGGGGATGGGAATCGGGATCTGTATGATGCCGCTGTCTACGGTCGGTATGAACGCCGTACCACGGGACAAAGTCGGCAAGGCATCGACCGCTTCCAATCTGGTGCGTACGATTGCCGGTTCGATGGCGATCGCCATTCTGACCTTCCTGATGCAGAACCGTACTGCGCTGCACAGCCAGCAAATCTCCGAATCGATTACGCCGGATGCGGCACAGTCGTTCCAGGCGATGCTGGGCAGCTCGTGGACATCGACCGTATCGGGTCTCATTTCACTGGATGCCTATTCCAGAGGGATCGCGGATACGTTCCTCGTCTCGTCCATACCGCTGTTCTGTTCGATTCCGTTTGTCTTCCTGTTCATCAGCAGACGCAAAGCGGCCAAGGAAACATTTCAGGAAAGCAAAGTATAACCGGTGTCTCTGCCGGTTCATATTCTAGATAGAAAGAAAGGGAATAACCAATGAAGATTAGCAAATGGGAAGTAACTGCAGGGGCACTGCTGCTCAGTACGGTTGTCCTGTCCGGTTGCGGCAACGCCAGCAGCCAGGCATCTCAGGACATGAATGTGAATGTAAAAGTAGCTCAGGCGCAGCAGGGAGTGATCGGACAGGGTGAAATCTACACCGGCACCGTGACCCCCTCCGCCACCGTGAACATCATGCCAAAAATCTCCGGCAAAGTATCGACTGTAGCCGTCGATGTAGGGGCAGAAGTAAAAAAAGGCCAGGTACTGCTCAAGCTGGAAGATGACGATCTGCGCAACAATCTGGAGATCGCCAAATCCAACGTGGCTGCGGCTGCCGCAGGCGTTAATACCGCCAAGGATTCCCGTGAATCCGGTCTGGTATCGGCCAACTCCGGTGTGGTCAGCTCCAAGAACGGCATCATCTCGTCTAAAAGCTCCATCAATCAAGCTCAGGGGAGCATCAACCAGGCGCAGGGAACGGTAAATCAGGCGCAAACAGCGCTCAAACAGGCTCAGACCGCTGTCTCGACAGCCGGTAACACCATTAAGCAAACCCAGCAGGCATTAACCAATGCTCAGTCCACGCTGAAACGTACCCAGTCGCTCGCAAGCAATGGGCTGGCTACCCAGGCTGAACTGGAACAGGCTCAAGCTGCTGCAGTCAGTGCGCAGACAGCCTATGATAATGCGGTAAATGGCAAAGCCAATGCCGAAGAACAGCTGGCTGCTGCCCAGAAATCACTGACAACTGCCCAAAAAGGGCTGTCTACTGCCAAAGCAGCCTATGAGAATGCGACCAGCAGCTACGAGAATGCCAACTCCGGCTACAGCAATGCCCAGCGTCAGCTGGAAGTGTCCGGCAGCACAGCAGGTATCGAGGCCAGCCAGCAAAAGCTGGAGCAGGCACAGTTGAACGTACAGATCGCCCAGGATTCCCTGGATGATACGGTCGTCAAATCGCCAATCAATGGTATTGTTACCACCAAGAATGCGGAAGTCGGCGAAATGGCAAGCCCATCGGCAGCTTCGCTGGTGATCGCGAATCTGAGCACCGTCAATATGCTGATCTATGTACCTGCCGATGAGATCAATAATATCCAGGCAGGCGATCAGGTGCAGGTACGTGTCGCTTCCTCCAATATCGTAACCAGCGGCAAAGTGAAAAATATCAATCCGATGGATGCCAGCGGTAATGGCTATCCGGTCAAAATTACCGTCTCCAATACAGACGGCAAACTAAAATCCGGTATGCTGGCCGATGTCAGCTTTGTCGGCAAAAATGCCAAACAGGGCATTATCGTACCAAGCAAAGCCGTACAGAAAGACGGCAAAAAAGCGTACGTCTATGTGGTCAGCAAAGACCATGCCATACGCAAGGAAGTGACCATCGGCAGCGAGTCCGGTTCCCAGACGCTGATTACAAGCGGCCTCAAAGCCGGCGAACAGATTGTACAAAATAATCTGGCGTTGATGAGCGATAACACTTCGATCACGGTATCGCAGTATTAAGCGGTATAATCTGTCTGGAGAAATATATCCAAAAGCAGCCCCAATATCTACAGGGGCTGCTTTTTTGGGATGAATTATTCAACGGCTTGTTTGATCTGCTGCTGACAGACTGACGGTAGACTTAATGAAGATTTTCCTTTTTCACCCGCTTGATCGACCAGTAAGGCAGGCAATGGGAAGCTTCTTCCGTATGTATAATGAACAGATTGGGATTGTGATGGGCTTCACAGATGCCAATATACGTCTCGCCGCTGACCAGATGAATATGTAGAGTATCTTTGTGACGGATTGCCTGCTGAATATAAGGGTTCATGGTGGGTTCTCCTCATGAATATAAATAGGATGGGTACCATTTCAAATGCCAAAATACAGGTTATTTTCGAGTTATATTACTGGTTGTTATATGACTTCCTAACAACAGCTTATTTAACCGCAATCTTCTTTTTATAAACAAATGCAGTTCGATTATATCAACTACCGGATATCGGGTCCAGTGATCGGGCTCTCAATCAGGCACACATATAAAATAGGCCCGCGATATTATCACTGGCCTATGGCAGATATACATATACAATTATTCGTAAAGGGCAATAGACAGTGAGGGTCAGAGACTAAATAGAGGACATAGTAAAAGAGCAGCAGCTAAAGGGTAGGACAATATTTCCAGAAAATAAGTAGAGGAAGAGGTAGGTCAAAATAATAGATAGGAAAATACAATGAATCGGGGTAAATGAACTGGAAGATCGGAATTCGACCCATCAGCCGTTTTATAATATGTGATAAAGGGTGATTCTATATTAATACTGGAGCTGAATCTCTGGTTTGACCCGCTTGATTGCCCAATACGGGAAAGTCAGCGCTCCATGATTGGTATGAATAATAAAAAAATTGGGATTATGGTGTGCCTCGCATGTGCCAATATAAGTCTCACCACTGATCAGATGAATATTCAGAGATTCCTGATTATGAATAGCTTCCTGGATGTATAGGTTCACTTTCTCATTCTCCTTAGCCTTGAAGTATGATTGCAATCTGCGAGATATAACTACTTTCTACAAAATATACTATAAATATCATCGCTCACCTTGTTTATTACCCTTTAAAAAATAAGATAAACAGGGTTTATTAACTTTTTGCATATCATTTTAAGTATCAATTTACATTTAAAATATATTGATTTCTACAGGAACAGAGTGTTCCGAGTGAACAGGAAAAGCAGCTATTGAACGGCAGCCAATACAGGCTTATCGTTGCAATCCGAATTTGCGCTTATCGCAGCGCCTCGTAAAGCCGATAATAATTCTAATTAAAGGCAGTAAAGGGGCTATTGCCATGAAGAAAATGATACACCAACAGGTGCAGGGAATCCGGCTTTCGACATTTATGGGTGGGCTGGCATTCCTGGTGTCCTTTTTAATTCTCCTCTCCTGCCTCTTCATCGGATATACCCAGGAACGGCAATCGATTGAGCAGCAGGTGCTGGAATTAAATGAAATTCACGCCAGAGAATTAAGTCATATTACTGAATCTCTCGTATCCTCTATGCAGCATTCCCTGGAGGAAGGTGCCAACTATATTATCAATCATCCTGAACAGGATGTGCAGACAGAACAGAGCAATCTGGATTATTTCCGTAATTCGAGCAGCTTTTTTAATGCTGTCTTTCTAATCAAGCCAGATAAGACGATTGTGTTGAACTCACCGATAAGTCTCAATCAGGCAGGTACAAAGCTCACAACAACCATCAGCATAGACGCACTTAAAGCCAAACGGCCTACCATCTCCAGGCCATACCTCGGCAAGATTAATCGAACTATCATACTGATGACTCATCCTTTGTTTACTTCCTCAGGTGAGTATAAAGGGATGATTGCCGGTGCACTGTATTTGCATCAGGAGAACCGGCTAAAAGAACTGCTCGGTACCAACAGTCAGAAAACCGACGGATCCTATTTTTATGTCGTGGATCGAAAGGGTAATATTATTTACCACCCCGATTCTTCCATAATTAATACCAATATACAGGAAAATAAAGTAGTACAAGCACTTATGCAGGGTCAGAGCGGTAAACAGATCGTTAGCGATTCCAAGGGTCATACGTATCTCGCCGGATATTCGGTCATCTCTAATGTAGGCTGGGGTATAGTATTCCAGACACCTATTGAAAATACGAATATTTACTCCAATATGTTGATCCGCTCCACACTGCTTTATCTGATACCGGTCATTCTCCTGCTTATGCTGTTTACCTTCTGGCTCTCTCATCGCTTAGCCAAGCCGCTGTATCTGCTCGCTGCATATGCTCAGAATCTGGCAGCGGGACATCATGGCAAGAACAGACCACGGCTGAATCGATGGAATTATGAGGCGAGACAGCTGCATTACGCGATTATGGTGCTGGAAGAAGAGACGCGGGAAAAGGAAAAACGTCTGCAGAATGAAGCGAATCAGGACCCGCTTACCGGGCTGCTAAACCGTCGTGCACTGCAATCCATAACAAATAACTGGGTGCATAACCGGTATTCCTTTGCCATGATTATTCTGGATATTGATCATTTCAAGTCGGTCAATGATACGTATGGTCATCCCGTCGGGGATGAGGTGCTGAAAATGCTGGCAGGTATTCTGCGCAGTCAGGTACGTGTGGAGGATCTCTGCTTCCGTTATGGTGGCGAAGAATTTATTATTCTGCTGTATGAAGTGACCGAGCAGGAAGTTATGGAGATTGCCGAACGGATTCGTCAGACGACAGCCGTTTTTCCGACACCGATGGGGCGTGCGATTACGATCTCGCTTGGGGTTACCCTTTCTCAAGGGGAAGCAGACGAGACAGAGCAGCTGCTTAAGCATGCCGATGCAGCACTGTATCAGGCCAAGGAAGGCGGCAGAAACCGTACAGTATTTTATCCAGGATAAACAGAAGTAAGAAAGTTGCCTCTATTCAGGGTCTTCCATGTACAGGAAGGCCCTTATTTTCGTGGAGAGGTGCGATAGTTCGTTACGTTGTCTACAAAAAGAGATTTAATCGTAAGATTTACAAATTAGCATTGCTCTCTTATAATAAGCAGGCGCTATGAACGCATAAATGGATCGTTACACTGCTGGAGGTTACTGGAAATGACTCATCAATCAACACATTCGATACATAAAATTCCGTCTCACCGGGATTACCTGCTGCTCAGTCTGCCGCTGATTGTCTCGACGATTACGACACCGCTGCTCGGGCTGGTGGATACGGCGGTAGTCGGGCATTTATTTGACCCTGCCTATCTCGGGGGGACGGCGATCGGTACGCTGATTTTCAATACGATGTACTGGCTGTTTGGATTTTTGCGTGTGAGTACGTCAGGGTTTGCCGCTCAGGCCAGAGGGCGCAATGATATTCAGGAAGGTGTGGCAGACCTGATCCGGCCGCTGATGATTGCGCTGGTTATTGGTTTGATTTTTATCGCCCTGCAAATTCCGATTTTGCAGACATCGCTGTTCCTGATGCAGCCGGGAGCAGATATTGCGCACTGGGCAGGTGTTTATTTTCATATCCGTATCTGGGGCGCCCCGCTGACACTGCTCAATTATGTACTGATCGGCTGGCTGATGGGCATGTCGCATATTCGTCAGACACTGATCACCCAGATCTCGATGAATGTGGTGAATATGCTGCTGGCGATCTGGTTTACCCAGGGACTTGGCTGGGGCGTAGCTGGTGTGGCGGCAGCGACCTTATTCGCCGAAGCGCTGGCACTGGTCACCGGGCTGTACTTTGTCTGGAGGTCTCCCTATATGAACCGCCGGGCGATCCGGTTAAAAGGAATGTTCGCATGGAGTCAGCTGAAGCCGATGTTCCGAGCCAACAGTGATCTGCTCGTGCGGACGATCTGCCTGCTGACCATGTTCAATATTTTCACCGCGCAGAGCACATCATTCGGTCCTGAAGTGCTGGCAGCCAATTCGATTTTGCTGCAGATTCATTATATGATGGCTTACTTTTTCGATGGACTGGCGAATGCGAGTTCCATCTATGCGGGACAGGCTAGAGGAGCACGCAGCGCTCCACTGTTAAGACGCAGCCTGACCCTGTCCTGGGTATGGACAACAGTCACCGCACTGCTACTGACACTTGTCTATCTGACAGGCAGAGAGCAGTTTATCGCCCTGTTCACCGATAATGGGGCAGTGATTGATCTTGCGCTGCAGTACAATGCATGGCTGCTGCTATTCCCGCTGACGACCGGATTTGGACTTGTGTTTTACGGGGTGTTCACCGGTACGACGATGACCGCACCTGTCCGCAACTCGATGCTGCTGTCGGTCGTGCTGTTCATTATTGGCTGTCTGGTGCTTATACCTGCATATGGCAATCATGGGCTCTGGGCCTGCTTTATTTTATTCGGAATCGGTCGTTCGGTATTTCTGCTGCTGTATGTGCCCGGTCTGGAAAAGAGATTGGCTGCCAGTTAGCAGGTATGTACAAAATGAATGTAACTGAATCTTGAATCGTTGTTGTAGCAAAAGACTCCTTTGAGCTTATGATAAAAAGGAGTCTTTTGTGATGTCTTTGAACTGGCGGGTGACGTTTATTCCGCGTAAAATATAGTAGAGCAGTGAATTGAACAGTAATATTACTGACTTCTCTATATAGAACCCTGATCACCTATTGGGTACAAATCACAGGGACGTTCTGACTATTTTGTGAGGCATGTTCGCATTAGGCTCTACAATTATGCTAATATGGGAACATATGATCCTGTATTTGGGAGGGGAATAAATGAATATGGACATGATAAAGCCGCCTGCAGAAGTGCTGTATGCACAGGAATTGCAGGCTCTGCAGCAGGAAGACACCGGCAAGCGCCCGCCCAACTGGCTGCTGTCACCGGTATACATACGTGATTTTATTATTGGACGCGAACAGCCAGCCATGCTGGACGGAGAGCCGGTAGATATTACCCGCAAGTTTTATGGAAATGATATTCTAATTGAACGCGCCATCGTGACGCTGGCCGGTAACCGTGGACTGATGCTGGTAGGAGAACCGGGGACTGCCAAGACGATGCTGAGCGAGCTGCTGTCTGCTGCCATATCCGGGACGAGTACCAATACGATTCAGGGCACAGCCGGAACGACAGAAGACATGATCAAGTATTCATGGAATTACGCGATGCTGCTGGATAAAGGACCTTCGGAACAGGCACTGGTGCCATCGCCGCTGTATCAGGGCATGAAGAAAGGAATTGTAACCCGGTTTGAGGAGATTACCCGCTGTCCATCCGAAGCGCAGGACAGCCTCATCAGCATCATGAGTGATAAAGTCATGAATATTCCCGAGCTGGAAGGAGGCGTGCTGTTCGCCAAGCCGGGCTTCAATGTGATCGGTACCGCCAATATCCGGGACA
Source organism: Paenibacillus wulumuqiensis (assembly GCF_000971965.1). Lineage (GTDB taxonomy): Bacteria > Bacillota > Bacilli > Paenibacillales > Paenibacillaceae > Saccharibacillus > Saccharibacillus wulumuqiensis. The sequence continues at coordinate 820,173 of NZ_LAQP01000001.1, read as the reverse complement.
AAGGAGTCAACGAGATGAGCAGCGCACTCAAGCGCCGGTTCAACTTTGAGACAATCCGGCCGATCGGCAATGTCAAAATGGAAGCGCACATTATCGAGAGTCAGGCCCGTAATCTGCTGAACCATAGCGGTATCGATGTACCGGTGGATCTGGAGATTGTCGAGCTGCTGGCAACGACTTTTATGGAGCTGCGTACCGGTCTGACCCGCGAAGGCTACAAAATCGATGTGCCGCAGGCAGTGATGAGTACAGCGGAAGCGGTATCTGTCTATGTGCAGAGTGCGATGACTTCCTACTATTATGAGGATAAAAGTATAACGCTCGACCGGCTCGTACAGAACATGCTCGGCACGGTCGCCAAGGAGAACGAGAAAGATCTGGCTGCGCTCAAAACCTACTTTTCCCGTGTAGTCAAAGAGCGTGCCCGAGAAGATCAGCTGTGGGCAACCTATTATGAGGAAAAGAAATGGATCGACTGATACAGCAGGAAGCCAAAGAACAGGCGGAGCTGGAGCAGCTGTTTGCAGAACAGGTCTATAACGAGCAGGGGCAGGTGGTGTATTTTCCAATCCGGCATCACAGCCCGGCCTGTTCGTACCATCTGCTGCAGTTGATCAAGGACTATCAGCCCCAGATCATTCTGATTGAGGGACCGGTCAACGGTAATCCGCTCATCCCTGTGCTGGCGGATGAGCGTACCGAAGCGCCGGTCAGTCTGTACTATACCTATGAGACATCCGGGGAAAAGGCTGCTTTTTATTTTCCGCTGCTGGACTATTCGCCGGAATATGCGGCGATTCGTCAGGCGGCCAAGCTGGGCATACCGGCGCAATTTATCGATTTGAATTATCGTTCGATGCGGAAGGAATCGCTGTCTGCAGAGCAGGATGAGCCGAGTAAGGAGGCTGATCGGGTATCCTATCAGGATGAGAAGCTGCTGACCGGATCTTCCTTTATCAACAGGCTCTGCCGTAGGCTGAATTGCCGTCATTTTGATGAATTGTGGGAAAAGATGTTTGAGCTGGGAGCAACCCGGCAGAGTACACGCGAATTTATGTACAGTGTGTTCGTATACTGCTCGCTGTCGCGTCTGTGCTATTCGCAGGCAGAGCTTGCGCAGGAAGGTACGCTGGCCCGGGAACGGCATATGAGACAGCGAATTGATGAGGCGAAAAAGCAGTATCAGCGCATACTCGTGATTACGGGAGGATTCCATACCTATGGGCTGCTGGATCATCCATCCGGACAGGAACAGTCTGATGAGAACTTCGCTCCTCTGTACAATACTGAACCGAACGAATTCCGGGAACAGATTTATCCGATGGTATATACATTTGAGGAGGCCGATCGGCTGAACGGCTATGCGAGCGGCATGCCCTATGTAGGTTATTATGCGGAGATCTGGACTCTGCTGCAAAAGAAAAATGCATCGTCCGCTTATGAACAGACTGCGATCCGAATGCTCTCCCGGCTGATGCGTCTGCTGCGCAAAGCACAGGAAGAAGTCTCCACCAGTGACGCTACTGAAGCTTACGGCATGGTACAGGGTTTGGCGGTACTGCGCGGGAAACCGGAAGGCGGTGTATATGAGCTGATGGACAGTGTTATTTCTTCCTTTATCAAAGGGGAACATACACTGGCTTCGGGCCAGCCGCTGCAGGAGCTATCTCGTATGCTGACCGGCAACCGGATCGGAACGGTGGCGCCGAATGCATTTACCGTTCCGATTGTGGATGATTTTAAAAATCTGGCTGCCGTCTGCAAATTGCAGATCAGTGTCACCGGCCGGCACAAAAAGGTACTGGACCTCTATTCCCGGCCGCTGCACCGTCAGACGAGTCGGCTGCTGCACTGCATGAACTTTCTGGAGACGGAATTGGCAGTGATGGAATCAGGACCGGACTGGGTCGCTTACCGGGACGTGAATCTGATGCGGGAGACGTGGACCTATACATACTCCTCCTATACGGAAGCTCGTCTGATTGAGAATTCCATCTATGGCGGTACCATTCGCGAGGCAGCCGCACATCGGGCAGAGGAGCAGATCCGGCAGCTGCCGGATCATCATAGTGAAGAGGCGGCCAAGTGGCTGCTGCGTGTACTGCTGATGGGTCTGGAAGACAGTGCCGACCGATTGTTCGAACATGTCGGTCAGGCGCTGCGGCAGGATGGCAGCTTCCTGTCCCTGTCCCGCACGGTGGCGATTCTGGAACGCATCCATGAGCATAGGCGGCTGCTCGGTCTGCATCGGGAGAGCAATCTGCTGGAACTGCTGCAGGAAGCCTATCATAATACACTTGCCCGGATTACCGGGCTGCAGCATGTGCATCAGGATGAACAGCATCAAGTAATCCAGTCGCTCAAGCAGCTGTATATGCTGACAGAATCGAGTCCTGCTGCGTTCGCCGCAGAGCCGCTTGTGGATCGGCTGTCCGAACTGATGGCAGCACCTGATTTGCCGCCGGGGCTGGAAGGGGTCTGCATGGCGATTCTGTCGCGCATAGACGGACGCGACCCGGCCGAAATTACGCAGCGTGCCAGAGCATACATGCAGGGGACGCCGGAGCAGATGATGCATACCGCTGCCTATTTACAGGGTGTATTCGCTGCTGCCCGTGACGTATTTCTGTATGATGATGCACTGATCGGGGATCTGAACACATTGTTGACCCGGCTGCCACATGAGGATTTCCTGCGGATGATTCCGGAGCTGAGGCTGGCATTTACCTTCTTCACCCCGGCAGAGACGGATCGGATTGCTGAACGTGTAGCCGGTCTGTTCGGTACAGCATCTGAGTCGGTGTCTTCGCCTGCTGTACAGGAAGAAGTGCTGCTGCAGTCGGCTGCACTGGATCAGGCGATTCGAGAGGAGCTGATACGATGGAGACTGATCTGAACAAGCAATCAGACGGACCACTGGAAGATCGCCAGGTGCTGAACCGCTGGCGTCTGCTGCTCGGACCGTCTGCCGAATCTTCCCTTGGTGAGGCTGCAGGATACGATGCAGAACAGTTTGAATATCAGGAGATGGATGAAGTACTCGGTTATTTGTACGACCGTGAATATGGTGCCGATCAGGGCTACCGGGAGCGCGGTGGAGGCAGAGGAGCTTCCCGGCTGACCGTACCCCGCTGGCTGAGCCAGGTGCGCAAGCTGTTCCCTCATGAAACGGTAGAGATTCTGGAGAAACAGGCACTGGACCGTTATGGATTAACCGAGCTGCTTCGTGACAAAAAAGTACTGGAATCCATGGAACCGAATATGAATCTGCTTCGCAATATTCTGCAGTTCAAAGGCAAAATGAAAGGCGAGGTACTGCAAAGCGCCAAGGAAATTGTCCGTCAGGTGGTGGAAGATCTGCGCCGCCAGCTGGAAAAGGACGCCAAAGCCAGCATTATAGGCAGACGCAGCCGATATGCAAGCAGCCGCTCCCGCTCGCTGCGCAATTTGAATTTCAAAAAAACAATCGTCCGGAATCTTAAAAATTATGATAAGCGCAATAATCGTTTTGTCGTGGATCGGCTGTATTTTGACGGCAATATCCAGCCGCATAACCGCTGGAATATCATTATCGGAGTCGACGAAAGCGGCAGCATGATGAATTCGGTTATTTACAGCTCTGTCATGGCGAGTATTTTTTACCGGCTCAATGCACTCAAGACGCATCTGTTTATTTTTGATACCGAAGTGGTGGATTTGACAGACCGCTTGGAAGATCCGGTCGATCTGCTGATGAGCGTTCAACTGGGAGGAGGCACCCATATTGCGAAGGCACTTCGTTACGGGGAGACCCTGATCGAGAATCCGTCACGCACCATCTTTATTCTCGTGAGTGATCTGGAGGAGGGCTATGGAGCAGAGCCAATGTACCGGGCGAGCCGTGACATTATCGATTCGGGCTGCCGGATGCTGGTGCTGACTGCACTGGATTTTGAAGGGACAGCAGTCTATGATCAGCGTGCAGCCCGGCGGCTGGCGGATATGGGCGCTCATGTAGCGGCGATCACACCGAATCAGCTGGCAGAATGGATCGGCAAGATTATTACCTGATCTCATTCATGGCAGCACCGGACCCTTATACAAATGCGGATATACAATCGAAGGAGGAATTACGATGTTAATAAACGAACAGATAGACCCTGCGCTGATCAAATTTGCGGAGTACTGCTCTGCCGAATATTCGCTGTCCACAGATCGGCAGCAGCATATTCTTGATTACATTACCGGACAAACAGATGAATTCCCCGATATGATGAAAAATTTGAATAGGTATAGTTACCGCACACTGGAGCTGCTGCAGAAAATGAGTAAAAAGGAACGTGGAGATTCCTTTTACCGGGCGGCAGCGATATTGATTCGTACAAGCAATCAATGGCGGCAGCGTTATTATGCGGACCCTTTTGCCCTGTGTATGGAAGAGTATATCAAGCCTGCAGGACTGGGAACTGCAGAAAGCAATGTTGTACACAGACGGGAGCAAGGACTGCAAGCTCTGGGCATGCTGCAGACCTACGTTGGTAAAGAAACAATGGAAGATATCATCCGCAATTATATGAAAATGGCGGAATTCCACAAAAAACTGCTTAACAAGTCCGATCGTATGACAGGCCGACTGGATACGATCCTGGAGCTATTGGAACTGCTGAAAATTTATGTTGAACTGGACCAAAGCTATGTGAGTTCGTTGGTTGAGCAGCTGCCATCGCTGCTGCAGGCAGTGCTGACAGAAGATGAGCAGCAGCTGCAATTGGAATTGAAGCAGATTATAGAACCTATTGTACTGGGCAAGCTGCCGATGAATGATCACCTGTCCGCTCTGGATCTGGAACCGGAATTGCTGAACGGCAAGCGGGCTGAACTTCGTGAAAAAGATTTTGCAGGTCAATCGTTACCGGCTGAAAGCGATCTGAGCCGGGAGCAATTTTATCAGAGCATGATACAGGTGCATGCTGCCTTTTTCTACATACTTAACAGCCGTGGAAGCAAAACACAGCTGCTTGCCAATCCCGGTAATGATGGAGTCATGATGCTTAACGCCGTTCGGCAGCTGTATGCCATTCTGCCGATGGAAGTACGCGGATATCTTCTTTCTCTGGAAGGGCGCTCCGCCAATGCACATGTACTGTTCGATGGCATAGTGCCGCTGGACGAGCCATATGATCTGATCGTACTGCTGCGGCAGGAACTCGACAGCTATATGCCTTCATGGAGTTCCATACGAGCGGAAGTTACCGGTGATCCGGATCGTGCGCGCCGTGCGCTGGAGATTGCCAGACATCCACTAATCAAGGCATGTATCTACAAAATCCTGACCGAGCAGAACCTGCTGCCTGTAGATCAAGCCTGTCTGGAACAGTTCGTGCTGGATGTGGCAGCAGACAAAGTATACAGCAATACGCCTGGGCGCAAGCTGGGCCGTTATATGGCCGGGGAGATCCAACTGGAAAGTCTGATCCAGGACGATCAGGTTAACTCCATCTGGAGAGGATCGGGCCGCAATCCAAAGGATCGTTTACTGTTCACGGCAATTGCCTTCCTTCCGGTGAAGTCCGAATTGTTCCGGCGCTTTCTCCTTATTGCGAATCAGCCGGAGTGGCTGCTGAATATATTATCCGAGCTGTACCGTTCTCCTTTTTTCGATGGACAGCGTGTACTGGAAGCGTATCAGGATGATTCGGAGGTGGATACGGATAACCTGCTAAAGCATATGCTGATGCTGAATGGACAGGCGTCTTATTATTATACTTCCATTCCGGCTCCAGCTTATACCAGCATCGTACGCAGTCATATCCCGCAGAGTCTGCAGTATTATAATGAGCTGCCGACGGATGGACGTGCTGCAGTACTGGAGACGGTATTTGCAGAGCGTGCTCAGCTGGGTACGGACCAGTTATCCCAGGCGATCCGGCTTGGACTGGCTGATTCTTCCAAACGAATCAATGCGCTGTCACGCGCCGAGTTCTCCCGGTTCGCTGATAATGAACTGTATATGAGTATTTACCGGCAGGAGAAAAGAGCCAGCGTCAAGGAGATGGTGCTGGATGCACTGCGCAGCAGTGATCATGTCGAGCAGGCTTATACGACACTGCTGGCTGCTGAGAAATCCGAGACGCTGCGCTCTTTGATCCAGGTATTTATGGATACGCTGGGGCAGCGTCCCGAAGTGGCCCATGCCGCCCTGGCTGCTGCAGCAGATACCAGGAAGCGCAGCCGACTGGACTGGCTGCCTGTCGATCGTCTGCCGCAGCTGCAGCATCTGGATGGACAGCCGCTGGATGACGAGATCAAGCGTTACATGCTGCTGCAATCTCTAGATTATACTGCTGCTCCCAATGAACAGCTGCATGAAGTCAAGCAGTACGCTTCACCGACTTCACTGGCCGACTTTGCGCTGGAATTGGTACAGATATGGATTCAGCAGGGTGCGCCTGCCAAGGAGAAGTGGATATTGTATCTGGCATCCATGTATGGAGATCGCCGTCTAATCGATCTGCTGGGTCGTCAGATCAAGGAATGGACCGAGAGCAGCCGGGGCGTGATTGCTGCCGAGTCGGTCAAGGTACTCGCTTATCTGAATGATGTGTCCGCACTGATGCTGATCGATCGTCTGTCCCGCACGATCAAGAATCGCCAGGTGAAAAATGCTGCCTTTGAGGCCCTGCAGCTGTCTGCGGAGAATATGAACCTGACTCCCGAGCAGCTGGCCGACCGTCTGGTCACTTCCCTGGGATTTGACGCCAGAGGCGAGCAGCAGTTCAGTTACGGCGAGCGTTCTTTTACCGTCAAAGTCAATAGCGATCTGCAGCTGGCCGTGATCAACGAGGAGAATGGTAAAACCGTCAAAAGTCTGCCGGCTCCCGGACAAAAGGATGATGCCGAACTGGCCAAACAGTCCAAAGCACGCTTCACCCAGCTCAAAAAGGATCTGAAAACGATGGTGACCCTGCAATCGCAGCGGCTGGAGGAATCGCTGTCCAAACGCCGACTGTGGGCACAGGATGAATGGTCCGACCTGTTTGTGAATAATATGATCATGCGCCAGTTTGCTGTCGGATTGATCTGGGGCATCTATGAGGATGGACAATTGACCGAGATGTTCCGTTATATGGATGACGGCACATTCAACACGGTCGATGAGGACGAATACGAACTGCAGCCGACCGATACGGTTGGCCTGGTACACCCGCTGGAAATGACTGCACAGCAGATTGCCGATTGGAAAAACCAACTCGACGATTATGAGATCAGCCAGCCATTTACACAGCTGGAACGACAGATCTATATCGTGGAAGAAGAGCAGCAGAATATGAAGGAATGGACCGGACTGCCGCAGGACGAATTCTCGCCAACCGGATTCCCGAAAGCGCTGGAGAAGTACGGCTGGTACAAAAGCATGGCCGAAGATGGAGGCGTGTATTACGAGCTGTACAAAGATTACGGTGATTTGCTGGCCCAGCTGCACTTCAGTGGTACAAGCATCTCCTATTATGAAGGTATGGAAGATATTACGCTGGAAACGCTTTGTTTCTTCAATAAGAACAGCCAGAGCGGCTATTACTACTATGATCCGGTCAAAGCCAAAAAACTGGGCGAGATTCCTCGCAGAATATTCAGCGAGACGGTATATGATATTTTGCGCGCTGCCGGACAAATCGATTAAATCGGCCAATTCGCCATTTCGGACGAGCAGTGTCAATAAGCAGTCTGCCGGAAGTTGGCGCAGTAAGTGGGAAGGAGAAGGGGGATGCAGCCATTTTCAATACGATTCCGTCATTTTATCAATGAATGTACAGAGGACTATCTAATTCGTTATGCGAATAAAGGTCTGTATAATCGTGCGCTCAAGGACATGGACAAAGGCATCACCGCAGAATATGCATGGACAGAGCAGGAACAGGTACAGTGCACACTGAGTGACGGAACCGTATGTATGCTGGCCGATACGCTGGATCAGGCCGTGTGCAGCTGTCCTGCCGATAAAATCTGTCGTCATATTTTGCTGGCAATTTTGTATGAACAGCGTCATCCTATTCATGGAGAACATGGAGAACATGGAGAACATGGAGAACATGGAGAACATGGAGAACATGGAGAACATGGAGAACATGGAGAACATGCTGAGGGGACCGTACAGGAATCGTCTGCTTCGCTCACCGGTATGTCTGCCCAATCCGTCTCTGACTCCGGATTCGAGTGGCTGCTGGATACACCGCTGTCGGAACTGCTTCGCTCCTATACGACGTCGCAGATCGCGGAGGTCGATTTCAGGCTCAGTCTAAAAGAAAACATTTCTGTTATCCAAGATACCCTGCTGACCGTTGTATTAGAGTCCCAGCAGGTGGAAGTTTCCTTTGGGCGGGAATCGGATTTGCAAAAGGCGCTCTGCAATAAGCGGGATATCGCCAGTCGTGTCTCGCTTTACAAACTGGAAGCAATCCTGCGTTATCGTGCGCTGCAGGGGAGGGAAGAGCGGAAGCTGCTGGAGGAGTCGAGCTATCCGGTACAAATCTCCTCCAGTGCAATCCAAGAATGCCGCAAGCTGATTACCGATATCAGTCAGACCGGACTCGCCCGGCTGCCGCAGACGATCATGGCCCGGCTGGAGACACTGGCAATTACCGCACGCAGTGAAGAGCTTCCCAATCTGGAGCGTACGCTGCGGGGAATCCGGGGGGAACTGGAGCTGTTCTTTGCACGGCATGTGCGCTTTGATATGAATACGCTGATGAACAGACTGACCGAGGTCTATCTGATGCTGGAAGCATGGGAACAGGACCTGACCGCCAGTCAACGGGCGCAGCTGGCCGGCAGCTTCCGTACCCGCTATTACGAGCGTTTACAGCTTCAGTTGTATGCGCTGGGAGCGGAGCCGTGGGAGACCCGTTCCGGTTACAGGGGAATCACCTATTACTTTTACTGTCCGGACGAGATGCAGATGTATACCTACACCGATGCCCGGCCTGTCTACTATCAGGAAACCACTTTCCAGTATAATGCGGAGTACAATGACCGTTCTCCATGGCGGGCGAGTCTGTCCATGAAACAGCTGGCCGCCGGGCAATGGAACTTCCGTAATGTGAAGATTAACCGGGATCACCGGATATCCGCCGCCGAAGGGACGAAGGTTGAATCGCTGGAGCGTATACCGGTCGAAGAGATAGACTTTGGTCATTATGCGGTTCAGGAACTGAATCAGGCGCAGCTGCATACCCAGGTTACACTGTTTGGAGATCGGAAGCCCCGAATTCTGCTGCTGGCGCTGGCATCCATTCAGGAGATTACTTTTGATCCGGCTTCTCAGAATCTGCTGCTTCACGGCATACTGAAGTCCGGCAGCATGGTAACACTGGTCGTACCCTATCATCAGGAATGGCAGCGGACGATCCGCAAGCTGGAGAAGACCAATCCAAAGCAGATGTCAAATGACATGATGGTGCTTGTACGGGCGGAAGGTGCGCATCTGTATCCGATCAGCTTCCTCAAGGGACAGTCGATCAGCCATCTCAGGCTGGATGAATAGTCAGTACGGCATGATTATGTATTATGGAAAAGGTGAACACTCATGCAGGAAATTCAACATTTAACCGCTGCCATTCAGGATTGGCTGAATGGAATGATGCTGCGCGGGATTAACCAGTTATCTCCCCGCGATCTGGAGCAGCTCCGTACCCAGGCCGAGCGGGCAGGGCAGCTGCATATGGATGAACTATCCCGTCTGCTCATACAGTTGGCAGATAGCGGACAGACGGTACTAATGGGACAGGTGGGGCAAGAAGTACTGCCTGACTATTTCCGGCTGTCCGCTTATGTCCAGATGGCTCAAGCCTCCTGGACAGAGTAAAGAAATATCAAAAAGCCTTATCCGGTTTTGATCGGACAAGGCTTTTTTTGTACGAAATATCCTTTGTATGAAATCAATAAGTTGATCACACCTAAATAAATGAGGTAGATCCATACATAATCTATACCTGAACAAGGTTGGTCCCTGATCACAATGAACATCCTCTATCCCTGCACTTTAATACCATACCGGGCCAGCGCCTTCATGGAGGTCTCCCGCATCCGGTGCTTCAGATAATCGCCCTGGATAACACGTACCCGTTTGCCGAGAAATCGCAGGCGATTCAGCATATATTCACTCTCATTCGCGGCGAAATTCAGATGAATATAATACGTCTGCTCGTCTTCAGCGAACTCCACACGCTTGTCAAAACAGGAAAAAGCATGCAAAATCCGCGTCAGTTCCATATTGTAGATCGGCAGCAGCTGAATTACCGCTTCCTGCCTTTCCACCGTACAGATCTCCTGCATACGCTGGCAGATCGGCTCATACTGCTCTTCCGGCAGCGATTGTTCTTCCAGCGACTGAATATGAACCAGCCGGGTGGTCATGGCTGCGCGGGTACGCAGATTATACCAGAGCAGATACCATTCACGTCTTGCCATGGAAAATTCCAGTTTCCACGGTACACCGTACTGCGGTGCAATGAGCTGTCCATGCTTGTTCAGCCGCTGGATCATCATGGACTGGCGTCGGCGCATAATGCGGCGCAGCGGACGGAGCAGCGGAGAGTAGGTCTGTCCATCCGCAGCACCGGCTTTTTCGACCAGTGCATTTTGCAGATGAGGGATTTCTTCTTCCAGCAGACAATCCGCAATTTTATGTAAAGTAGTCTCTTCCAGCGCACTGGCAGCAGCTGGCTGCTCCAGCATCATTTTCAGCCAGGCTCTTTCCTGGGAAGTCAGTGTATAGGTCGCCGTCTCTTCCAGCCGGGAAGCGAGCTGGTAGCTGAATATTTTCTCAAACAGATTCATAGTCGTTCATCAGCTCCTTCCATTCCTCAATCAGCGATTCCCGCAGCGGTGCAGGTTCCAGCACTTCACAGCTGGAGCCGAAGCTGCGCAGCCACGGACGGATCTCGGTATAACCATTGACCTGAATCTCATAGATAAAGCTATATTGATCCTCTTCGGTAATGCAGCCCCACTGGCCCTGCATGCGCACCCGCTCCTGGATAAAGTCATTTTGCGGCGGCAGCGGTTTGAAAAAGCGTGCCCGCACGGTAACCGTACGGCTCGTATCGACCAGCCAGCTGTACCGGGTACGTTCATCCAGCCTGGATACATACTCATCAAATAAAAGTTTATCGGCCTCTTCCTCAGCGATGATATCCACGATGCCATCCATCCGGAATTTAACGATTCGACCGCCCCGCGTCGTCCCGAGCAGATACCAGCGGCCATACTGATGATCATAGACAACTCGCAACGGCAGCATATGCTGGCGTCTTGGCTCACTTGCCCGGCTGAACAGCGGGTTGGTATTTTGCGCCGTATAACTGCGCTTGCGGCTGGGCGTATAATACTGAAAGGAAATATACCGCTGCTCCCGGATCATACGCAGCAGCGTATACAGATGCGCTTCGTCGAGAATACGCGCATCATAATGGTAGCGATAGCTGAACGGCTCCCGCCATTCCTCCTGCCAGCTGTCTTCCAGCTGTTCGGAAGAGGTTGCTTTGAGTGCCTTTTTGAGATTATCACGCAGCAGATAGCCCTGGACAGAGGGAATCTGCGTATTTGCCATAATATCCACAAATTCATACAGCTCGATTAATTCCTCTCTCGACAGACAGTCGGTCAGATCATTATTCAATCTGTAACGGTAGGGTCGACCGCCCGGTTCACGACAAATCACACCGATCTCTTCCAGATAGCGCAGATCGGACCGAATGGTCTTCTCATCCGGCGGGGCAGCCGCACTGTCCACCAGCTGCTCATCGCATACATCCAGCAGAGACGCTGCTGTCATCGGTTCCTGCTTGAGCGCGGTCAGAATCACCGGCAGCCGCCGAGTTTCGGATTCCTTCATCGATTTGGCGCGGTACAGAAACAGCAGCACCGGCTCCGCCGAATCGGCGTAATTGTAACGGAACAGGTCCGCAAAGTCCGCATCGCCATTTACTTCCTTCAATCGGCGGATCGTTTTGTCAAATGTATGTACGGATATGCCCAGCCTCCCGGCAAACTGCTGACGATCATAATTGCCACCGGTCAACGCCAGCAGCCGCAGAAACTGGATTTCTTTATCAAAGCTTTCTTTAGCCATCGTATAGGGTACCTCCATCCATCTACAGGTCGTTTAAATACACCCTCTATCTCCAGACGTAACTGCCGGGAAAATATTTTCTTATTGTAGCAGACCAGTTCACTTTTACAAACTCCTGCGCTATATATAGAAGTGAATATATCCCATTTCTTGATTGTCGCCATACTTGCGCCCTGTTCGTAAGCTGCCCTGGATGAGAAGATAGGTACATCAAAGGGAACACAACAGCAGCGACAGGTCAGATACAACACTGCATCTGCGCACTCCAGTAAAATAACAGGAGACCAGAGCAGTTGCAGCAGCCACTATATCAGCCGCACTGTCTGCTGTGCTCCCCATACCCGAGGCGCCTGAAAGGGTTACTTCGACTGTTAATCGACAGGTCGCCGGTTCGAGTCCGGCTTCCGCCGTTCATGGCGGAATAGCTCAGCAGGTAGAGCGGTATTGAACCTTTTCACCTTAACTTCCTCGGGTATGTACCATTTTAAAATCATCCACAGCATAATTTAGGAAGTAGAAGTAGAAGTAGAAGTAGAAGTAGAAGTAGAAGTAGAAGTAGAAGTAGAAGTAGAAGTAGAAGTAGAAGTAGAAGTAGAAGTAGATATCCTGCAACAGAAGTAATCCTGCACAGAGCGAAGGAAAGAGAATTCTACCAACGACCGACATTTAAGCACGGGGATCGACCGATTCATCGGTCATTCAAGATCCTCATGCTTAACCGGAGAGAATGATAGAATCTCTTTCCGAAGCGGTGCAGCTCACAACCATATACCAGCAGCTACATCAACACACCATTTACATACAACCCAGTATAAGGAGGAGCCCCCACCATGAGCCATGCCAAAAAACTGTTCACCAACGGAATCGCTACAACAACCAATAAAGAAGGCTTCGTCGCCTATAACCGCAGCATCGAAGAGGAATATCTGCAGCTGCTGCTAACCAACACATTCAGCAACACCTTTTATGCCAATACTCAGGAACTGCTGGCCCAGGCGCAATCGATTCACCAGGGCATGGTGGAGCTGAATCCGGAATTTATGGCCAAAGCGCTGATTTACGCGCGCAATGAAGGTTTTATGCGGCTGCAGCCATTGTATGGTCTGGCCGTATTGTCAGGCGCGCATCCCAACCTGTTTGCAGCCGTATTTCCACAGGTAGTCCGTATACCGTCCGATCTGGCGGATTTTCTGACGATTCTGCGAGCGATGCGTCGCGGGCAGGGAGGACGTGCCGTCAAACGGCAGGTCGCCCATTTCCTCGGACAAACGAGCGAATACTGGGCGCTTAAATATAACGGCCGTGGACGCGGCTTTAGCCTGGGTGATGCCATCGCTACTGCCCATCCAAAGCCGGTCAATCTGCAGCAGCAGGCGCTATACCGGTATTTGCGCGGTCAGAAGAGCAACCTGGCGCTGCTTCCCCAGATCGAAGCACTGGAAAAGCTCAAAAAAGCCACCGATGACAATGAACGCATCCGGCTGATCCAGGAAGGCAAGCTGCCCTACGAAGCAGTGACCAGCGCCATCTCGCCAACACGCGGTATCTGGCAGACACTGATGAAGGAAATGCCTGCTTTTGCACTGCTGCGCCATCTGAATACGCTCGATCGGCATGGAGTATTCAGCCGGAAAAAGAACCTGAAATACGTACAGAAACGCTTGACCGATGCCCAGGCACTGCGCAAGGCGCGAATTTTACCGTTTCGCTTTGCTAAAGCTTTTACAGAAGTGAACCACCCCGATCTGCGGGATACTCTTCGTAAAGCGGTGGATCTGAGTTTTGATAACCTGCCGGATCTGCCGGGACGGACAGCGATCTTCCTCGATATTTCCGGTTCGATGACCGGTGAGTATTTGCAGACCGGATCGATCTTTGCACTGGCATTGTACAAAAAGACCGATGGCAGCTCGCTCTTCTGGCTGTTTGATACACTGGTGGAAGACGCCAGGCCTTCACGCCGTGACAGCATTATGAGCCAGGCGGAACGTATCCATGCACGTGGTGGTACCGATACCGGAGCACCGGTACGCCGCCTGATCGAGACGGGGGAAAAGGTAGACCAGATCATTATGATTACAGACGAACAGCAAAATGTCGGCAGCCCGTTCTATCGGGAGCTGCTGGAATACCGTCGTCAAATTAATCCGCATGCCAAAGCCTTTATTGTGGATATTGCGCCCTACCAGAGCGCCATGGTGCCACCGGAAGATACAAATACCTTTTATATCTATGGCTGGAGTGATACGGTATTGTCCTTTATCGCCCAATCGGTACAGGGATATGAAGGAATGGCCCGGCATGTCGAATCGTTGGAACTGGAGGATGCGGGTTTCCGTGATGCGGAAGCTTAAATAGACAGAGCAGCATAGCAAAGCGGCACGAGAGGGAAAATTGCTCTCTCGTGCCGCTTTTTTATTTATACCGTATTTGACGCTTAATCGTGGCTGAAATTGCTGATCATTGAAGCGGGATAATGGCTTCCTGCCGAACCATGAGGGAGGATGTCCTGAATACGCTGCAGATCAGCTTCGGTCAGTGTGACTTTGGCAGCGCGGATATTCTCGTCCAGACGCTGACTGTTTCGTGTGCCGGGGATCGGTACGATATCTTCACCCTGATTGAGCAGCCAGGCCAGAGCCAGCTGGGCTACAGTGATATGTTTGCTGTCCGCGAGCTGCCGCAGCTGCTCGGTGGCGTGCAGATTGTACGTATAGTTGTCACCCTGCCAGCGTTCATCGATTCGCCGGAAATCGTCTGCGGCATATTCATGCGCAGGGTTTACGGCACCAGTGAGGAATCCGCGTCCGAGAGGAGAGTAGGCCACTAGTCCGATTCCCAGTTCACGCAGTGTCGGCAGGATGCGGTCTTCAATTTCCCGTTCGAAAATGGAGTATTCCATCTGCAGTACAGATACCGGTGTAATTGCATGGGCAAGGCGAACAGTTGTAGCTCCCACATTGCTCAGGTCAAAGTATTTCACTTTGCCTTCCTGGATCAGCTCGCCCACGATGCCCGCGACTTCTTCAATCGGTACTTCCGGATCGAATATATGTTGATACAGCACATCAATATAATCGGTTTGCAGATAACGCAGACTGTTGTCCACAACCCGGCGGATATTATCCGGACGGCTGTTCATACGGGAGCCGGGCGGCTCGGCTGTCATATCAAAACCAAATTTGGTTCCGATAATGATCTGGTCGCGGTAGGCTTGTACGGCTTTGCCAAGCAGCTGTTCATTATGACCGTTGCCGTATAACTCGGCAGTGTCAAAAAAGCGAATGCCCTGTTCATAGGCATGATGCAGAGTCTGAACCGATTCTTCAGCATTGGAAGGGCCATAAGCGACAGACATTCTCATCACCCCCAGCCCCAGCTCGACTATCTGGCCAAAAAAATCAGCAAAAATCTGTACTGAAGGTGAATCTTGAACACAAAAAAGACTGCCTTGTATGGAAAAGACCCCTGTCCATTAGACAGAGGCCTATCCGATCAGGCAGTTCTTTTTATTTCACAAAGCAGTAAAATCATTCAAAGCTTATTATTGTACAGCTGTACCGGTAACCGTACTGCCGCTCTTGGTAATGGTATAGTTAATTACCGCGCCGCTCCAGAAATGGAATTTCAGGTTAACCTGTCCATCCTGAGTTTCGTTAAAGAAAGCCGGCTGCAGCTTGATGGCATTACCGCTGTAGACAGGAGTAAAGGCAGTCTCGAACTCTTTGAACGATGTCCAGTTCTGCGGGCCTGCATTGCCGCCGGAAGCATAGGTGGCTTCCATAGTCGCCAGCTGATCGCCATTAAAAGCAGTCGGGATGCTGAACGAACTGGTTGTACCCTGTGCATTGCTCAGTTTTGGTGTGTCGTATACGATTACATTGAATTTCCAGTTAGCCCCTTTGCTGAACTTGGCAAGGATGGTCGCGTTGACACCGTATTTGCCGGAGGAAGTCAGCTTGGTCAGCTGGCTGGCTTTGAGGGTCAGGATATTGCCGCTCAGCGTATAGTCAGTGCCGGATTGCAGCGTCGTACTGCCAACGCTAAGCGAGGACAGCTGGTTGCCGTTCAGATTCAAGGTGATTTTCTTGTCCTGTGCAGCAGCCCCTTTTTTGATATAAATCAGGTCACTTTCGGCATTGGAGGAGCGGCCGGTCCAGCTGGCTTTGATGACGCTGAACAGATCCGGATCGGACCATGTGTAATTGGTACGGCTGAAGTGCTGACCGTTATCCCACAGCATGGTGGCGACTTTTTTCTGCTTCAGGTAATAGCCCAGGAATTCGAAGAACTTGAGCTTCTCACCCTGTTCGATGACACCTGTGTTTTTGTCAAAGCCGAGCAGGCCGTATTCACCGAGAATAACCGGGATACCTTTGGCTGTGAACGTATTGTAAACGTTATCAAAAGTGGTCGTAATGTCTTTTTGTACTTCTTCATTAAACTTGGTATAGCCGGCGATATTCACGCTGAACGGCCAGTAGCCATAGTAGTGGACCGTAGCAATCAGATTCGAATCGTTCAGCTTGCTCATCGTGTTGGACAGTGCCGTCATTCGTTCCTGGGAAGGGGAAGCTTCCAGTGTGGACAATACGAGCGGGCGTGTCGCATTCTGACCACCCGATGCTCTCAGAATTTTGTGGAAAGACACATTCAGCTCATCCAGCATCTGCTGCTGTTTGGCTTCATCCTTGGTACCGCCATCGGTAAAGCGTGGCTCGTTTACACTCTCGAACATCAGCTTGTTGGAACTGTTTTTGAAGCGGTCAGCGATTTGTTTCCAGACAGCATTGTAACGGGCCAGCACCGTGTCATGCTGGGTCTCCATTTTGCTGATCCAGAGCCAGGAGTCATGATGCACATTGATCATTACGTACAGATTCTCATTCAGCGCCCAGTTCACGACTTCTTCCACACGGCTCAGATAGGCCGGGTCAATCGTGTAATTCGGCGCTGCGCCAATGTGAGTATCCCAGGTCACCGGAATACGGATACTTTTGTAACCCTGTGCCGCGATTTGCTTGATCAGTGTCTGGGTGACACGCGGATTGCCCCAGGAAGTCTCGTCAGCTCCTGTCGCATCGAGTGTGTTACCGAGGTTCCAGCCGGGCTGCATGGCATCGACATAGGATTGCATATTGGTTGCAGCAGCGACTTTGGGCTGTACGGATTCTTCAGTACTTGCTGCCGAAGCGGCCGAAGGAATGAGCGAGAGGAGCAGTGCAGCAGCCATCGTCAGAGATAGCAGCGATTTGTACTTTCGTTTGATCATTACATTCTCCCTTTCCGTGCAATATAGTTTTTAAATATGAAAGCGCTTTCTAATTTATAAATTATCATAGTGGTTCTTTAAATAACACCTGCATAATTGCAGATAAATTCATGTGTAAATTAGTGATTTGCTAATAAAAAGATAAATATATAATATATGGGAAATAAAATACCGGATTAAAAGGAAATGAAAGAGAATAACTTTTGAATTTTCTTTATGACTGTCTTCTCGTTGTGCTAAAATATCGGCAATACAAAGTAGGAGGAATATGTCATGATCACCTGTTATCTCAAATACATCATCGATCCCTACAAAACAAAAGAATTCGAACATTATGCCAAGCTGTGGATTCCACTGGTCAATCGGCTTGGCGGGAATCATCATGGCTATTTTCTGCCGCATGAGGGAGCCAATAATATCGCATATGCATTATTCAGTTTTCCGAGTCTGGCTGCCTATGAGCAGTACCGATGCGAGATGGATATCGATGAAGAGTGTCAGGCTGCCTATGCCTATGCCATGGAGACGCGGTGCATTGTGAGTTATGAGCGCAGTTTTATGCGTCCTGTGCTGGAATAGAGGTGACTGGCTGAGACAAGCGCTCTGAATCGCTGGCTGCATCGGTTATATAGACAATTGTACATACAGGCAGGGAGGTACATAATATTGGTAATCAATGTGGAGGGAGCGATCTACGAGGAGGTAGTGACGAATATTGGGTGTCTGTGTGAATATGCAGACGGTCAGGCGCACAGCAAAAGCGCAGAAGAAGTAGAAGCAGTCTACTGGATAACAAGTGAAGAGCTGCTTCAGAATCCGTCTGCACCGCCATGGACGAAGGAAAGTATCCGCCGTGCAGAAGCGGCGCGCCAGCACACTGCTTCGCTCACCACTGTAAAGCAAGGGAAGCGAACGTAGGAGGGCCGGAAGTTACAGGAAGAGAGCCATCAATTCCTCATCATAATATGTCTGGCCGATCTTGAGCGCACGCCAGTCCTTGCCGTACGCTTCAAATCCGAGCGCTTGGTACAGCCGCTTGGCAGGCTCATTATGCGCCATCACGGACAGATAGATCTGTTCCACATTTCCGGCGCTGCGCGCAGTCTGAATCGCCTGCTGCATTAGCTGCTTGCCGATCCCCGAGCCGCGATGGGGCGGCTTTACATACATGGCGATAATATTGGCCCGGTGCCGCAGCTTGGGCTTGCGTTCATACACCAGCGTGACCGATCCGATCAGCTCCGATTCATGCCAGGCACCGAGCGTGATGGAATCTGTACCGGCGAGCCGCCTGTGAAAGCGTTCCAGCGGAAATTCCTTTTCTTCTTCATAGCTGGAAGCGAATGCTTCCGGGTACTGCTCCAGTGCCTCCAGCCGCAGCTGTCTGTAAGCTTCGGCATGCCGGACATCCAGAATTTCAATATTCATTATTGGCCTCCTGACGGGTAGGTAAATATGTACTCCCTTATATTATATCCCGTTACCGACCATTGTCACAAATACTTATCACACTACGATCGGCTGCAAATTTGTAAATTATGGAAGATGATTCTCCCCCTATCCGTAATGAGTATCTGCAATAACCATCAAGGAGGAAGCCCCATGTTCTCTCTGGAAAGACGTAACCAGATTCTGGAGCTGCTGCGGCGTGACGGCAGGGTACTGGCCAAGGATCTGGCAGAAATATTCGGCGTGTCTATCGATTCCATCCGGCGTGATCTGACTGCGATGGAAGAGGAACGTCTGCTGAGGCGTACACATGGCGGAGCCATTCCGCTATCGCATATGCGGACTATCTCCCAGCCACCCCTGCTTCAGCGCCACTATAACGGCGAAAGCAGCCAGCAGCATGCCATTGCCCGGCTGGCTGCTTCCTGTATTGAAGAAGGTCAGACTATATTCATGGGCGGAACATCCTTGCATAAAACGATGCTGCAGTACCTTCCCTCACGGGTTCCTTTTACAGTAGTGACCAATTCACTCCAGATCGCGGATGGTCTTCGTGAAGCGAACCGGATTGACACGTTCCTGCTGGGAGGACGAATGAATTCGTCAGGTACGATGACAGATGTACTGGCTGCCGAATGGATCAGGCAATTTTCGTTGGATGTGAATTTTGCCGTCGTCAAGGGAGTATCGGTGAATGGACTAAGTATGGCTACGCCGGAAGAAGCGGCTTTTGAACGCGCGGTAATGGAGCAATCACGCAGCAGCATCTGTCTGGTAGAGCATACCGGACTTGGGGTGGACGGATTTGCCCGAGTTGTCTCTTTGAAAAAGGTGGATCTGCTCATTACCGATGAGCAGGCTTCCCGGGAAGAGATTCACCGGCTGCAGGCAGCATCCTCACTTCAGATTCGACTGGCAGAAGAGCAGTTCGATACAGGCTGATACGCTTAGCTTGTATAACTCTCATTGCGCGATACGGATTAATATGTTCAGTCTCTGTTATTCACCGCAAAGAACCCCTGTGCACTTTACAAAGCACAGGGGTTCTTTGCCGTCAGACACCGTCACACGAAGTAGGAAGCGGGGAGATACACTTAGAATATTCCTGCTTTCTGGGACGTAGCTTTGATTCCACTCGGATCATTAACGACCGTATTGCCAAAGCTGGTCAGACTGCCATTTGGACCGGTAGCCATATCCAGATAGTTCAGATTACTGCTGTTACCATACCAGGACCAGGCCAGCCAGCCAATCCCTTTCTCCTGGCTATATCTCATGATAGCGTATTCATCAACATCGCCATTAGTGTGGTATCCACCGAATTCACCGATGATAACCGGAAGTCCTTTGTTTAGTACGCTGTCAATATTGGCTCTGACGGTGGCTGCATCTTTGCCTGCATACTCGTACATATGAATCGAGAAGACCGTATTACGCTGCGAATCGGCAGCAAATACGCTTTGTCCGTAATCCGCGATCGATTGCGGGTATTGTCCCCAACCTGCGGCATCCACGATCAGCGTGTTTTTGATGCCGGCATTTCTCAGTTTGGGAATAGCCTGCTTGTAGCCGTCTGCCCATGCGCTGCCATTCCATGTGCCATACCACTCATTCGCGATATTGACGATGACACGGTCTTCCTTACCGATCAGGGCATCCTTGATGCTGATCCAGTAATTTACGGCAGCATCGAGCGAATTGTAATCGTCTTTGCCTGTAGCATCATGGACTTCCAGCACAGCGATCATTTTGTTCTGGTTGACGAGGGAAATGATATTTTTAACGGAGTTGATATCATCCTTTGTATACTGCGTACCATTGGAAAGTACGATACGAACCGTATTGGCTCCCGTGCGTGCAATCGCCGGAATAGCGGTGGACAGATCGTTTTTGTACCATGTATGTGCATGGTTTATACCCCGCATGGCAAAAGGCTTGCCTGTGGAATCATACAATTTGGTACCGCTTACATAAAATCCTGTTGCAGCTGACGCTTTGGGTGCAAAACTGTTCATTCCATAGATAGCCAGAATCATAACGAGTGTAGACAGTATACCTCTGCACAACAGCTTTTTCATACAACAACCTCCAGATTTTTTTTATTTTAACCTTGCGATTCCGGTGCAATTGCATGAAGAGGCTGGCCAGCCGTCCGGAACCGCATGGGCCAAAATCGTACAAAATATTCTTTGATTCATAAGCTGCCGCTTACTGCACGGCAGAGTACGGAAAAGGAAACCGGATCGGGTGGAAGTACATAATCGTACTTTACGCCATATCCTTTACGGAATCCCGATATATGATATTGCCCTGTACAAGTACTCTTCCGAATCTTGTATGAGGGTCACGTATCTTTTTCAAAATAGAATCCACGGCCGTATAGGCCATCTTGTTAATATTGACTTCCACCGTCGTCAGATGAGGCTCGGACAGTGTGGCATAGATATCGTTGTCAAAGCCGACGACCGAGCAGTCCTGCGGCACCCGGTAACCTTCGGCACGCAGCTGCTGGATGAGCAGATGTGCGACCTGGTCACAGTTGCAGACAAAGGCGGATGGCAGGGAAGAAGGAAGCTTCAGATCGACAATCGTCCCTTGTTCATCACGATCACTGAGTATCCATTCCTGCCGCAGTGGAACATGATGCTCCAGCAGCGATTTATAATACCCGAGGAATCGATCCTGGATACTGCTCGTCGAATACAAATTGCCGACATAGGCGATATCGCGGTGTCCCTGACGGATCAGATAGTTGGTCAGCTCATAAGCACCGTAAAAGTTATCCGTAATAATCGAATCAATCTCGGCATGCTCATCGTAAAAGTCGAGAAACATTTTGGGCTGTTCGATCTGTTCGATAACTTCGATATACGCCTTGCTGACCTGTCCGAGCAAAATAAAGCCATCGACTTTTTGCTCATGATAGATACGCGGCAGATTCAGCTGCTCTTCATCTTCGCGGCTCAGAATATGCAGAATGCCATAATAATTATGCTGCTGGAGCGCTACAGCGATCTCCTGATATAGACGTAAGTAGAAGGTCTGGGAAGTGCCGGTGAACCGCTCCGGGATAATAACGCCCAGATTATAGGTCAGTCCTTCGCGCATCGACTTGGCGACCGTATTCATGCGGTAGCCCATTTCCCACGCAGCCAGCTTGATTTTTTCCTTAAGTTCATCGCTGACGCCGTCTTTGTCATTCAGCGCTTTGGAGACGGTGACACTGCTGACACCCATTTTGAGTGCAATATCACGCATCGTAATATTTTTATTCATCATTTCTCTCCCGGCCTCTCTTGTAAATGGATACTGGTTGTCGCGACAAAAGTCGGTATTGTACACACAGTATACATTTTTACTGTAGAGTAATAAAGCAAATGAGGACGGGAAGTGAAAAGACCCATGGATTAACGGGATGCCAGCAGGCGTTCATTATCTTCAATCAGCGCAGATCGCTGAATCGCACAATCCAGAGAACGGAAAGGATCGGCAGGTGTATTGAATGCATAGTCAACCAGCTTGTCCAGAGTGGTGGTAGCCACATGGATGCGGGTGTCGCTGGATGCGTAGTAGATGTAGACTTCGCCCTTTTCATTGACGACCGCGCCGTTGCAGAAAATTACATTGGATACATCTCCGACACGTTCATCATCATAAGGAGCAATAAACAGACCGCCCGGCTTGGCAATAACAACCGTCGGATCTTCCAGACTGGTTACAAATACATACAGTACATAGCGCAGACCTGCTGCCGTATTGCGCACCCCGTGAGCGATATGAATCCAGCCGCGATCCGTCTTGATCGGTGCGGGACCCTGGCCGTTCTTGGCTTCATAGACGGTATGGTAACGGCGTTCGTCCATGACTGTCTCGGTCTCGATGACCGGATTCAGAATGTCGTCGCATACGCCGAAGGCGATGCCGCCGCCGGAACCGGTGGAGATGAATCCATCCTGCGGACGAGTGTAGAATCCGTATTTGCCATTTACAAATTCCGGATGCAGCACCACATTACGCTGCTGTGGGGAAGAGGTGCGGATATTCGGCAGACGCTCCCATGTGTTCAAGTCACGGGTGCGGACGAGTCCTGCTTGCGCCACTGCACTGGACGTATCACCGGCTGGTGCATCCGGGTCCTTTTGCTCGGAGCAGTAGATGCCGTAGATCCAGCCGTCTTCATGCTTGACGAGACGCATATCATACATATTGGTCTCTGCCGGATCGGTATCTTCCCAGGTGAGCGGTTTGCCGGTAAACCGGAATCCGTCTACGCCATTATCGCTTTCCGCCAGGGCGAAGAACGATTTGCGGTCCATACCCTCCGTGCGTACGACCAGAATATATTTGCCTTCATGATAAATGGCTCCCGGATTAAGCGCGGCATTAATGCCCAGGCGCTCCATGAAATGAGGATTGCGCGCTGCATCCAGATCAAATCGCCAGTGTACCGGTACATGATGACGGGTCAGGACAGGATAGAGGTAACGGTCATAGATGCCGTTATAAAACTCGGTATTTTTCTCATTGCGTCGGTTCAGTAATTGTTCCTGCTTGGCTGCGAGTGCTGCGTATTGTTCATGAATCATCGTTTAATTCATCCTCTCGGTAATTTCGATACAAAAACGGCTGTTGTGATACGGGCATTTCCACATGCCGGCGACTTCGCGCTGACCGGGTTCTCCCTGATCGCCGGTAGACCAGAACCATTCCCCGCCCGGACGCGGGTCGATAATATGAGCCTTGATATAGTCCCACATGCTCCCAATTAGCTTGAGGAACTGCTCGTCCCCGGTACGCTGATACGCATTGTAAAAGCCGACAATTGCCTCGGCCTGTACCCACCAGATCCGCGAAGTATCCACATGTTCGTCTTCCTGTTCATTCATCAGCGATCCATCGGACTGCACAGCGGCTTCGGCGACCCTGTAGGCCATATCGATAACCATCTGTTCATAGGCCGGATGGGTGCTGCCGATCACCTGCATCGCGTCGTCAATCAGCCAGCTGGCTTCAATATCATGTCCAAATGAAGTCAGATCGATCAGCGAATTCCACTGGTTATCAAAAAACACGTTCAGTCTGCGCCGCTGCGAATCGTACATCCGTTCATGCAGAATAACGAGCAGATTATCCAGAGCAAGGCGTACCTGCTCATCCGGCCAGACCCGGTACAGATTGGTATACGCTTCCAATACATGGATATGCGTATTCATCGTAATATCCGCGATGATTCCATTCTCACTCAGCATTTCATTTGGCTGCTCCTGCCAGAAGCGGTCGAATTCCTCGCGATAGGCACCGGTTACCCGGTTATAGCCGGTCTGCTCCAGCCATCTGAACAGCCGGATACACAGCTGCAGGGCTTCTTCATCACCGGTCGCCCGGTAATATTCACTGAATGCATAGATGGCAAATGCCTGATTATACACATGCTTGCGTGTATCCAGCGGTGCACCCAGATGATCGACAGCCCAGTAGATGCCTTCATGTTCAGAGTCATAGAGCGGACCACTGAGAAACTGATAGGCATGACGGGCATGGTCGGCATACTGCGGTTCGCCGGTGATCCGGTAAGCGGAGGCAAAGGACCAGAGAATGCGCGCTGTCGCGATTCCGCCTTTGGGCTTGTCCCGGATAATATTCAGATCATACCCGACCTCACCGTAATAACCTCCGTGTTGTTCATCTTTAAGATTCATCCAGAAAGGAAGGATATGCTCCAGCCATTCCTGCCGAATCTCTGTCTGTAATATTGTCACATCGGCACCACCCTAACTAACTTTATCGATAACCTTATGTGAACACTATAATGACTAACAAAAGCAAATGTCAATTGAAAAATACAGAAGTAGAAGTTAGCAATTTAGAAATAACAATCAAAATAACGATTGACTAGAAAGCGCTAACAATATAGAATGCGTATGTAACCTAATCGATAAGGTTAAATAAAGTTAAGAATTAAGGAAGGGGATTGGAATGAAGAAGCACAAATGGTTGTCCAGCTTCGTAGCGTCATTGCTGGTAGTTTCACTATTGGGAGGCTGTTCCAAAGGCAGCTCGGACAATAGCGACCCAAATAAAATTGAAGGCGATATCACTGTTATTACTCAGCGTACGGATATTGTGGATACCGTATTTCAGGATTATGCCAAGGAATTCAACAAGATTTATCCTGACGTTAAAGTAAATTTTGAGGCGCTGTCCGACTACGAAGGACAGATTAAAGTACGTATGAGTACAGAAGATTATGGAGATGTGCTGCTCATTCCGACCAGTATTCCGATCAAGGATATTCCCGATTTTTTCGAACCGCTCGGTTCCTATGATGAAATGAAGCAGAAATACACCGGGATCGAAGAGCGAATGGTAGACAACCAGATCTACGGTATTCCAGTAGCGATTACATACTCTGGAATTATCTATAACAAGCAGGTATTCAAACAGGCGGGAATTACCAAAGTTCCGCAAACAACCGAGCAGTTCCAGCAGGCACTGCAGCAAATCAAAGCCAAAACGCAAGCGGTTCCATTGTATACCAACTATGCTGCCGGCTGGCCGCTGACCCAGTGGGAATCCGATCTGATGACAGTGGCAGGCGATCCGGACTATGTCAATGTCGCTCAGCCTAACTCGGATGACAACTTTGTACCGGGACAGCCGCATTATGAATTGTACAAAGTAATGTATGATGCAGCTAAAAATGGCCTGATCGAGAAAGATCCAACCACCACTGACTGGGAGAGTTCCAAGGCTGATCTTGCCAATGGCAAAATCGGTACAATGGTACTCGGTTCCTGGGCAATCGACCAGATCAAGAGCGTAGCTTCCAACCCGGATGATATCGACTTTATGCCATTCCCGACCAATGCCTCCAAAGTGGTCGTACCCCTGGCGGCAGACTACAATATCGCCATTAACGTAAACAGCGAGAACAAACCGGCTGCCAAAGCATGGGTAGACTGGTTTATCAATAAATCCAATTATTCCGTAGAGCAGGCCGGAAGCATCAGCCCCGTCAAAGGTTCCGAACTGCCAGCCATCCTCAAGGATTATGAAAAGGAAGGCGTCAGCTTTGAGACGCTGACTCCAGGCAAAGCCGGTCAGGAAGGTCTCGTGGACAAAATCGATAAGGAAGCCGAGATCGGACTGTGGCAGCCTGACTTCAAAAAGCGGATTATCGAAGCGGCAATCGGCAATACGAATGAGTCGTATGACGACATTATGAAGCAATTGAATGACGCGTGGATCAAAGCAAGAGCAGCTGTCGCCCAGCAGTAGACTGTTATGCGGACGGGAGGGAAAGTTCTATTCTCTCCCCGGGCCGCCTGCAGTGAGGCGACAAGATTTTGGTATCTGAGTGAAGCTGGAGGTACAAGGATGTTTAAACTTTCCCATTATAATTATTCGACCCAACGGAAAATCATTATCGCTGCTTTTTCGGCTATTCCGATGCTGCTGCTGATTGTATTCTCCTATCTGCCTGTATTCAATATGTTCAAGTATAGCTTTACCGACTGGAACGGCTACAGCAAGCATATGGACTATGTCGGTCTGGAGAATTATACCCGGATCTTTAGCGAGCCGGAATATTTCGCCGTATTCAAAGTCAGTTTGTATTACTTCTTTGCCACTTTCGTGCAAATGGGATTGGCGCTTTATTTTGCGACCATTCTCAGCTTTAACACCCGCTTCAAGAACTTTTTTAAAGGGGTGCTGTTTTTCCCGTATATGCTGAACGGGGTAGCGATCGGCTTTATTTTCCTGTTTTTCTTCCGTCCGGATGGAACGCTGGATACGCTGCTGAATGCGCTAGGACTGAGCCAGTACATTCAGCTGTGGCTGGGCAATCCGAACATTATCAACTATTCGTTGGCCGGAGCTTCCGTATGGCGGTATATGGGCTTTAACTTTATTATTTTCCTCGGCGCGATCTCGTCTATCGACCGTGATGTCTACGAGGCAGCCGATATTGATGGTGCCAACCGCTGGCATCAGTTCCGGCACATCATTTTGCCGAGTATCGGCAAGATTGTACAGTTGAATATCATTCTCGCCGTCAGCGGTGCGATCAGTGCTTTTGATATTCCTTACATTATGGTTGGCGGTTCGAATGGTAGTGAAACCTTTGTTATTCAGACGATCGATCTGGCATTCAAATACAGCAAGCTGGGGCTGGCATCAGCCATGGCGGTTATCCTGCTATTTATCGTAGTGATCGTTACGGTTGCACAGCGCATGCTGGTAAAGGAGGAGAAGTAAGCGGTGTATAGACTCAAATATTCGGCAATGTCCACGTTCAAATACGCCACTCTGATTATCGGCGCGATTATTGCCCTGCTGCCTATTATGGTTGTATTTTTCGCTTCATTCAAAACCAAGCAGGAATACGGAAGCACCAGTCCGCTGCTGCCTCCGGAGAACTGGCTCAACTTTGCCAATTACACCAAAGCTTTTGTCGATGGCAAAATGCTGCTCGGTTTTGCCAATACGACGTTTATTCTGGTGATCTCGATTATTGGGGCGACCCTGACCGGTTCCATGATCGCTTTTGTACTCAACCGCTTCAAATTCAGAGGCAGCAAGCTGATTATGGGTGCATTTCTGCTGGCGACACTGATTCCGAGCGTAACGACCCAGGTGGCGACCTTCCAGATTGTGAATGCGCTGGATCTGGTCAATACCCACTGGGCGGCCATTATCCTGTATCTCGGTACGGATATTATCGCTGTCTACATTTTCCTGCAATTCCTGGAGTCCATCTCTCCGGCGCTTGATGAATCGGCGATGCTGGATGGTGCTTCGTACTTTACGATTTACTGGAAAATTATTTTGCCGCTGCTCAAACCGGCCATTGTCACCGTCATTATCGTCAAAGGGATTAACATTTACAATGATTTCTATATTCCGTTTCTGTACATGCCCAAGTCGGGATTGCAGGTCATCTCAACGGCCCTGTTCAAGTTCAAAGGGCCATATGGATCACAGTGGGAAGTCATTTGTGCCGGCATTATGATTGCGATTATCCCGACATTGATTATTTTCCTGATCCTGCAAAAGTACATCTATAACGGATTTACGAATGGCTCTGTGAAATAAAAACCCAAAAAAAGAGAATATGGAGGAGATTAATCATGACTGAACTTCAACAAAACACGGTAAATAAAGTAAAAATTATTGGTGAAGCATTATCATCCATGCCCTGGCAGGACAAGCCGGAAGGATACGAATTTCCGGTATGGCGCCACAGTGCCAACCCGGTCATCGATCGCAATCCGGTCAAAGGAATCGCCCGTATTTTCAATAGCGCAGTTGTTCCTTATGAAGGCCGGTTCGTAGGCATATTCCGTGCGGAAACGGTGAATGGACGCCCGCATCTGCATCTGGGCTGGAGTGACAATGGGCTGGACTGGCAGATTGAAGAAGATCGCATTGAATTTCACGATGAAGCAGGCAATCCGTTTCAACCGAACTATGCCTATGATCCGCGTCTCGTGAAGGTCGAGGATACATATTATATTATCTGGTGTACCGATTTCTATGGAGCGGCGATTGGCTTTGCCAGCACCCAGGATTTCAAATCATTTACCCGTCTGGAGAATCCGTTCCTGCCGTTCAACCGTAACGGCGTATTGTTCCCGCGCAAAGTGAACGGCAACTTCCTGATGCTGTCCCGTCCAAGTGACAGCGGACATACACCATTTGGTGATGTATTTGTCAGTGAGAGTCCGGATCTAGTCTACTGGGGCAAGCATCGTCATGTGATGAGCAAAGGCGGTCAGGGCTGGTGGCAGTCGGTCAAAATCGGCGGCGGTCCTGCACCGATCGAGACAAGCGAAGGGTGGCTGATGTTCTATCATGGCGTTACCGGTACATGCAACGGACTCGTATACAGCATGGGTGCGGTCATTCTCGACAAAGATGAGCCATCCCGGGTGAAATACCGCGCGTCGACATTCGTACTGACGCCGGAAGAATGGTATGAAGAGCGCGGATTTGTCGCCAATGTGATATTCCCGTGCGCGACACTGCATGATGCCGATACCGGCCGGATCGCTATTTATTATGGAGCGGCAGATACGTATGTAGGGGTTGCCTATACGACAGTTGAAGAGATTGTCAGCTATGTGATCGAACACCATGAAGATATTGCGGATGATCAGGAAATTGGCCGAATGTAGGCAAGCCTGAATCATAACGAAAGGAATGGAATATGGACTATATCAAAGGATTTACCTACGGATGGATGAGCGGACGCGGCAGCTTCCGCACACCGGAAGCCAGAGAGTCGCTGCGCCTGATGCAGGAGCGCACAGGCAGCAATTATGTTATTTTTGCCCTGGCAGCACTGCAGGATACACCGCACTCCACCGAAGTGGATTACCGGGGAGAGCATATGGTGGATGATGAGGAACTGATCGATATGCTGGAGTATGCCCGTTCGCTGGGACTCCGGTTAATTATGAAACCGACAGTGAACTGCCGCAACGGCACATGGCGGGCACATATTAATTTCTTTGATGAGGATGTACCGTGTGAGCCCAAATGGCATGAGTGGTTCGCCAGCTATACCGAATATCAGCGTCATTATGCGCGGATTGCCGAGCAAACCGGCTGCGAGATGATGATGGTGGGCTGCGAAATGGTGCAGACCGAGCGCCGGGCAGAGCAGTGGCGCCAGCTGATAGCCGATGTGCGTCAGGACTATTCCGGTCTGATCACCTACAATACGGATAAATATCAGGAGAATAATGTGAAATGGTGGGATGCGGTGGATGTGATCTCGTCCAGCGGATATTATCCGATAAATGACTGGGATCATCAGCTCGATCGGATCGAGAACATTATCCGTCCTTACAACAAGCCCTTTTTCTTTGCCGAAGCCGGGTGTCCGAGCCGGACGGGTTCAGCGATGATCCCGAATGACTGGGAACTGGCGGGAGCAGCCAATCCGGATGAACAGGCGGACTACTACCGGGCGATGTTCAGCGCGACAAGGTCTCGTCCATGGGTGAGGGGATTCGGGTTGTGGGATTGGAGTGCCGT
The DNA here is from genome assembly GCF_000971965.1 of Paenibacillus wulumuqiensis. Taxonomy (GTDB): domain Bacteria; phylum Bacillota; class Bacilli; order Paenibacillales; family Paenibacillaceae; genus Saccharibacillus; species Saccharibacillus wulumuqiensis. The sequence goes on along the minus strand of NZ_LAQP01000001.1, from coordinate 790,300 downwards.
ACTGCATAATGAACAGGAAGCACTGAACGATGATGGGTACAGTGTCTATGGCAAGCCTGCCGAGCAGGTCATCCGGGAATTCTATAACTCACTGACGGAGCAGCCGCAGACAGCAGGCTGAGCACCAATGACAAATGGAAGAGGGGAAAGCCGATGGCAGCAGACATGCCTTTGGAGCAATTAAAGCAATACATGGGCAGCAGTCCGATCCCTGATGATTTTGATGCATACTGGGACAGGGGACTCGCCGAGCTGGACCGGCAGACGATGGAATATGAGCTTGTTCCAGCAGAATTTCATTCACCGGTAGCGCAGTGTTATCATCTGTATTTTACAGGTGTCGGCGGCGCCCGTATTCACTGCAAACTGGTACGACCAACCGCTCCATCCAATCTTCCGGCAGGAGGGCCAGGCATCGTGATGTTCCACGGATATGCCTGTGACAGCGGAGACTGGTTTGACAAAATCGGCTATACCGCTCACGGCTTTACCGTACTGGCGATGGACTGCCGGGGACAGGGAGGGTGGTCGGAAGATACACTGACGGTCAAGGGAACGACGATTCGCGGACATTTTATTCGCGGTATCGATGATCCGGACCCGGACAGGCTGTACTTCCGTAACGTTTTCCTGGATACGGTACAGGCTGCACGTATCCTGATGTCGCTGGATGGCGTGGACCCGGAGCGGATCGGAGCCCATGGTCTGTCGCAGGGCGGTGCACTGACGGTAGCCTGCGCTGCTCTGGAACCGCGAGTAAAGATCGCTGTACCGGTCTATCCGTTCCTGTCGGATTACAAGCAGGCGAACCAGCTAAGTCCGACGACTTCTGCCTATGAGGAACTGGTCTATTATTTCCGGTTCTTCGATCCGCATCATCAGCGGGAGGATGAGATCTTCGAACGGCTGGGCTATATCGATATTCAGAATCTGGCACCACGGATTCAGGCAGATGTGCTGTGGGTCACCGGACTTGCGGATATTATCTGTCCGCCATCGACCCAATTTGCCGCCTACAACAAGATTACCTCAGCCAAGGAAATGCTGATTTATCATGAATATGGACATGAGTATTTGCCTGCTCTGGCTGACCGTACACTGGAGAAGCTGATGCAGCTGACCAAATGATTTGTTGCATGTATTCATATTTCATTGTATAAGAATGTTAACGGACGATAATAACCGGACCTTCTCGGAGGCTCCGGTTATTATTTCATTTCAGGCCGCAGTTTCCAGAAATAGGATGCAGCCTGCACCGATAGACGGGCAGCAGTCAGGAACAAGCCATTTCGCCGTGTTCTGACTGATATGAAGGAGTAAATAATAACCATGATATTGCTAAATGCCAGACAGCAGGATATTTTGCGGATTTTGCTGAACCGACCGGGCCAGTTTATCCAGATTCAGAGCATTGCCGATCAGCTGCACTGCTCGGAGAAGACCGTACGTAACGACTGCAAAATGATTGAACAGTATATAGCCGACTATCCGCCGACTGCGCTGATCCGTCGTCCGGGCGCAGGCATCAGCCTGGACGTATCGGGTGAAATGGCGAATACCATGCTGACCCGGCTGCAGACGGTACAATCTTCTGCGGCGGCAGTCGTCCCGAATAAAGAGCGGATCGTACAGATCGCCTACCGCTTGCTGATGAGCGCCGAGCCGCTGACTGCCCAGGAATTGGCCGACCGCTTCTATGTCAGTCGCAATACGATTCGCAGCGATCTGGATCTGATCGCCGACTGGCTGGAGCCCTTGCAGCTGAGGGTAGTCACCCGGCAGCGTATTGGCATGATCATTGAAGGAGAAGAGCGGTACAAGCGGCTGGCGCTGGTTCGGCTCAACCGACTCGCTGACAATGGAGAGCCTGCAGGCAAATGGCTGAAAAGCCAGTTCGCCGCTCATGAAGTGGATACGGTCTACCATGAGCTGGAAGCGTTATGCAGACGGCATCAGCTGCATTTCACAGATGAGACATTTGACAGCCTGGTCATACATATTCTGCTGATCAGCCGCCGGATCAAGCTGGGACAGCCGATTACAGTAACCGGAGGCGAGATGGAAGAGATTCGCCGCAAGCGCGAATATGAATGGGCCCATGAGCTGTCGACAGTGCTGGGTAAAGTATTTGCCATATCGTTCCCGGAGATGGAGCAGTGCTATCTGGCGCTGCATCTGCTCGGCGGCAAGCTGCGTTACAAACCGGCTGTACCCGCTGAAGAACCGACAGCCGAAGAAAATGAACAACTGCCGGCAATTCTCGTAGAGCAGCTGGTACGCAAAATGTGCAGTCTCAACCTGATTGATTTTACCCGGGACGAGACGCTGATCAGCGGACTGCATGTCCATCTGCGTACCATGCTGAATCGGCTGAATTATGGATTGCCGGTATCGAATCCGATGCTCAGTGAGATCAAGAAAATGTATCCGTACATGTTCGATATGATGGTGTCCGCAGTCGATGAGCTTAACCGGGAATACGGACTGAATATTCCCGAGGAAGAGATGGCCTATCTGACGCTGCATTTTCAGGCGGCGGTGGAGCGGCTCAATCACAGCAGCCATAAGCACAAGCAGGTAGTCATTGTCTGCCATATGGGGATCGGGATGTCCCAGCTGCTGTCTTCCCGGATTGAACGCAAATTCTATGCGGTCCATGTGGTGGGCTGCATCGCTCTGACCGAGCTGGATGAATTCCTTCGTCAGCATCAGGTCGATATGATCATCTCGACAATTGAACTGCCGCCTGTCAGCATCCCGCATATTGTCATTTCTCCTCTGCTGGAAGCCGGGGAAGAGAAGAAGCTGGAGCAGTTTATCCAAAAGTCCGAGAACGCTCCGGCAGGCCAGCCCCAGCAATCGGTACTGCTCAAATACACGACGCCTTTTCTCGTATTGCTTCAGCAGCAGGCGGAGCACCCGTATGAGATTATCGAGCGGCTCGCTCAACTGCTGCATCAAAAAGGCTTTGTGACCGCCGAATACGTGCACAGCGCCATTGTCCGGGAAAAGATGTCTGCTACGACAATCGGCATGGGAGTCGCTATCCCGCATGGCAGTCCGCAGCATATTGTGCAGTCGGCGATCGCCATTGCGACGCTGCAGCAGCCGCTGCGCTGGGGCAATGAATATGTATCGCTCGTATTCATGCTGGCGGTGCAAAATGATGATCAGCAGGAGACGCGCCTGCTATTCCGCGAACTGTCGAGTATCAGCGAGAACCCGCTGCTCGTGCAGCGCCTGCGTGAACAGCAGGATGTGATGACTTTTCTAAGCGGATTCTGATAGGCAGCTCCGCTTTTTCGACAATAAAATCGCTTTTACCGCATCTTCTGTCCGCTTCCGGTAAAAGGTTGAACATTTGATACTCATTCTCCGGTTTATAATACATGTAAGCGTTACAACAATGGAGGATGATAAGCATGAAACTATTGGCAATTACCTCATGTCCTAACGGAATTGCGCATACGTATATGGCGGCAGAGAATCTGCAAAAAGCTGCCGATCAGCTTGGTGTACAGATGAAAGTCGAGACGCAGGGCTCCATCGGCGTCGAGAATGAATTTACCGAACAGGATATTCGTGAAGCGGATGGTATTATTATCGCCGCAGACAAGACGGTCAACACTTCCCGGTTCGGCGGCAAACGGCTGCTGGTAGTCGGTGTACAGGATGGAATCCGCAAGCCGCAGGAACTGATCAAGCGTTTTAGCGAAGGACAGGTACCTGTTCATCAGGCAGAGAAAGGTTCTTCCTCCGCCGGTAAGCAGGAGCGTCAGGACAAGCAGAATCCGATCTACCGCCATCTGATGAGCGGGGTATCGTACATGATTCCGTTTATCGTTGTCGGCGGTCTGCTGATTGCGATTGCACTGACGCTGGGCGGACAGAAGACACCGGGCGGGCTCGTGATACCGGATGGTTCGTTCTGGAAAACGATTGAGCAGATCGGTTCGGCGTCCTTTACCTTTATGGTGCCGATTCTGGCGGGATTTATCGCCTACAGTATTGCTGATCGGCCGGGTATTGCGCCGGGGGTGATCGGTGGTTTTATCGCCGCTAACGGCAGCTTTTATCATAGTGAATCCGGTGCAGGATTTATCGGCGGGATCGTAGCCGGCTTCCTGGCAGGTTATGTAGCACTGGGAATCAAGAAGCTCAAGGTCCCGCGGGCGCTGCAGCCGATTATGCCGATCATCATTATTCCGATATTAGCGTCGCTTGTCGTTGGATTGGTGTTCGTCTATCTGATCGGAGCGCCAATCGCCCAGATTTTCGAGACGCTGACCGTATGGCTGGCGAGTATGCAGGGAACGAGTTCGGTACTACTGGCGCTTATTCTTGGAGCGATGATTTCGTTTGATATGGGTGGACCGGTTAACAAAGTCGCTTTCCTGTTTGGTTCGGCGATGATTGCGGAAGGCAATTATGAGATTATGGGTCCGATTGCCGTGGCAATCTGTATTCCGCCAATCAGTATGGGACTAGCTACATTTATTGCCAAGCACAAATTCCGTCCGGCAGAACGTGAAGCCGGCAAAGCGGCATTTACGATGGGATTGTTCGGGATTACTGAAGGGGCGATTCCATTCGCAGCCCAGGACCCGCTGCGCGTCATTCCGAGTATTATGGTCGGTTCGATGACCGGATCGGTAATTGCGATGCTCGGTCATGTAGGAGACCGCGTCGCTCATGGCGGCCCGATCGTGGGTGTGCTGGGAGCTGTAGACAATGTCATTATGTTCTTTATCGCGATTATTGTCGGTGCGGTCGTCGGCGCACTGCTGATCACACTGCTCAAAAAGGCCGTCCCGCTGGAAGATTCCGTGCAGCTTGAAGGCATTCCTGCGGATATGATTGCCGATCATGCTCCGGCTCCATCAAATCATGTTTCTGTTCAGCCGGGCAGCACTTCCGTACCAGCATCCGCCGCTGCAGTATCTGCCAGCCATGCATCATCGTCTCAGGCAGCCGAGGAGACCCGGATCGAACAGCTGACCGATATTATGGATCTGGATCTGATCCGACTCGATCTGCAGGGAGAGACGCGCGACCAGGTTATTGACGAGATGATCGATATTCTGGATCAGAACGGCAAATTATCATCTGCACCCGATTTCAAGCAGGCAATTCTGGCACGTGAGCAGGAGAGCACAACAGGCATCGGCATGAATATCGCGATTCCACACGGCAAATCGCAGGCAGTTCAGCGTCCGGCAGTCGTGTTCGGCTTGAAGCGTGACGGAGTGGACTGGCACAGCATGGACGGTACGGATGCCCGGTTGATCTTTATGATCGCTGTACCGCGCAGCAGCCAGGGCAATGCCCATCTCAAAGTACTGCAAATGCTTTCCCGCAAATTAATGGATGAGCAGTACCGGAACCAGCTGCTTCAGGTGAACAGCCGTGAAGAGGCCTATCAACTGCTGGAGCAGATCCGTTAATGGGCATTGCTTTTTGGAATAGACAGCATCTGCAATTCCATAATAAATAATGAAAAGGAGCACTGATCCTATGCAGTGCTCCTTTTGTCATTTGAAGACAATCCGTATGAGGGACATGTATTCCAGAGCTTGTAGGCACACTCCAACAACATTATGCGATCATTTATATTAAATTTTATAGGGAACGTTTTGTAATCTGCATTACAGAAGCTCAAATCAGGGTGGTTTATGATGAATATCATTCTGGTATGGATTATCCTATATAAGGAACAATAATCAAGAAGCACATAACGCTGGTCATTCGCAGCATAAAAAGGAGGGCAAAATGGTACAGTATGAGATGACAGAACATATCACATCACTTTTGCCGCAAATCAAAATATTTGAATCGCTTCCCGCAGAAATTATCCATGAAATCGAACGATTGGTAACAAGATCCAATGTGTACACACTTGCCAAAAATTCTCTTTTTCAGACGCCCGGTGATGAAAGAAAGGGTTTATTTTTCGTAATCACCGGTAAACTTCGCTTCTACAAGACCAACCCGGCCGGCAAACAACATACCGTCTGTATCCTCAGTGAAGGCGGCATATTTGGCGAACTTGATACCTTTTCACTGGGCGCCAAAGGGGCTTACGTAGAGACGATGGAAGACTCGATAGTGTTCTCGATTGCGACGGAGCAATTCGAACCGCTTTTGGTCAAGTACCCTGAGTTGTCTTTGCGATTCCTGTCGGAAATGAGCAAACGTCTGCGAGATCAGGATGAATTGGTGGAAAAGCTGGTTTTTAGAGATTTACGCGGTAAAGTGCTGTACTTTCTCAATCGATTATCCCAAAAATTCGGCACCGAAGAAAAGGAATATCGTAAAATCGATATCCCCCTGACACATCAGGAATTGGCCGATATGATCGGCGCTACCCGGGAAGCGGTATCAGTGACCCTGAAGGAACTATCCAATGAAGGTATTCTTGTGACCAGTCGTCGCACGGTCATGATTCATATGGAGAAAACGATGCACGAACTGGCTTGATCACTTGCCTGTATCCAATTCCCTTTGACGATATGTTTTCCAGCGTAATCCAGATTACGGAGGAATAATTCATTCCGCGTTATGATCAATATTGTAACGTAATCACTACCAAACAGGACACGTACAGGAGGCATATAGACATGGGGAAATTGGAAGGGAAAGTAGCGGTTATTACGGGAGGAACAAGTGGTATTGGACTTACGACAGCGCAGCGATTCGTTGCAGAAGGGGCCTACGTATTTATCACCGGTCGCAGACAAAGCGAGCTGGACGCGGCCGTGCAATTGATCGGTGACCGGGTGACTGGCGTTCAAGGTGACATTTCCAATCTGGGAGACCTGGACCAACTGTTTGCTGCGGTCAAACAGGAAAAAGGACATCTGGATATTCTGTTCGCCAACGCCGGCATTGGCAGCATTTTGCCCTTGGGTCAGATTACCGAAGAGCAGTATGACAAGACCTTTGATGTGAATGTAAAAGGGACTTTGTTTACTGTTCAAAAAGCTTTGCCGCTGTTTCCCAATATGACGGGAACGATCATCTTAACCGGCTCGACAGCGGGTTCGGTCGGCGACGCAGGCTTTAGCGTCTACGGTGGTACCAAGGCGGCGCTTCGCCAGATGGCGCGGAACTGGATCACGGATCTGAAAGGCACAGGAATACGGCTTAATGTCATAAGTCCCGGCTGGGTCCACACACCCGCTTATGATGATCTGTTTGGCGAAGCGCTCAATCAAGTCGTGGAATCGGCCAAGAATCTCGTTCCACTAAGTCGCCTGGGCAAGACAGAAGAGATTGCCAGCGCGGTAGTGTTCCTGGCTTCGGAAGAAAGCAGCTATGTGAACGGCATCGAATTGTTCGTAGATGGCGGTATCGCTCAAGTCTGACGTTGAATGGTACGGGATAAGTTGTGATTCAAGTCCTTTCCCAATAAGTGTATATATCCAAACAGGCAGAGAAGTCTATACAGGCTCTCTGTCTATTTGTCATACCATAACGGATTAGATTGCACTGATCCACTATCAATTCATCCTCTCTTAAGGTTCCGATCTTGCTATTCATCGTTCTGACCGTGCTACTGGTGAGCGCGTCGGACAATATCCCGGCAGTGATCTGCTTTGGCCTGCTGGTAACCGAAGGGATCATACTGGTAATCGTTTGTCAGCTGCCGCTTCAATTCCCCATACTGCAAGGCTTGCTCTGGATGCCGGGCCAGATAGTTCCGGAACAGCAGATGATCGCTAACCTGCGGGTGTGATTGCTCATATACATGCAGATGATGGGTACGATGATCTCGGCCTTCTCTGTTACGGATAGAGTTAATGCCCGGAGGGAACGCCGTTCCATTCCCGTAGACTGTCTGCATTGTTGTAGTCACTGGCTATTTTCCAGTTTCCATTTTCATTCTGCATAATCAGCTTGCCGCCCAGCGGGATGGACTTATTTGGTTTATCCAGATGCAAATCAAGCCGGTAGGACAGCCGGATCATCTGATCCGTATTGGAAACGGTACGCGAGCGGATGGTGATATCCTTTGGAGTGATGGAGGTCTTTTCCTGAATGGCGATCTGCAAAGGGAACCCGGCAGAACGTTCTTTGCGAACCCACTCATAATATTCCGGTGTCAGCAGGGTTTTGATCTTTTGCTGAATCTGCTTCAGCTGGGCAGTTTCCTCGTCTTCATCATAAATATCCTCGACGGTATACTGTGTTTTCAAATACTTGGCGGCAGCTTTCATGGCCTCCTGTATCTGTACATCATTCAGGCCCACTATATCATCTGCTTGATGACCGGATTCATTCGTACGGGCGGCCTGAGCAGAGTTGGCATTGGGCGGATTACCGGTATCTGTACAGCCGAGCAAAATGGCTGTCAGCAGAGAGAGGCTCAGCAGGGGAGCGGTAATTTTACGCATGGCGTTCTCCTTTCGTCGTATGCAGCAGATTTCGGCTGAAATCGCCGATTTTCCTTTTATGCAAAATATTTTGCTGCGCAAACATCCTCTGAGATGGAATCGATCACGTCATATAACCAGACGCTATCAAGTAACTGAACGTTTGGGCTGCTGGTCTCTCTGAAGCTGAATATATGAGTACAAATGAAGGAAGGAAAATGGTCGGTCAGGAGGAAGATCGTTGCCCGAAGAGCAGTAAAAGAAGTTGTTGCTCATTACATACCCAGCCGAGCGATTAAGAAAAGGGAACAAGTTACAAAAATGAAAAAAATGTAACTTTTTATAAAACAGTGAATACAGCAGGATATAGCGTATCCAAATATCTTCACAGTATATGAACCTGTATGAGAAGCTGCAGCAAATAGCCCGGCGGTATCGGGTCGCCAACATAGTAGATCAGCGACCGTACGTTTGCCGATTAGACGAGTGTACAAACCGGTTAATAAATGAAGTGATTTACCAGGCAGCTATCTACAGGCTGTCTGATCATACTGGATTATATCCATCCAGCAGCCTGCAGAGGGCTGCCGGAAAGCGAGGTTATACAATAATGCGCTATCTGTTGCTGATCGTCTGGATTGGATTTATCGGCTATGCACTGCTGCTGTATATCTGGCAGACACGCCTGCCGGTAAATGAAGAACAGACCATTAAATGAACAACAGAAATGAACACTGCATCAGCATGCTATAATACCTGCAGCAGGAAATCATTCCAGATTAATAACCGAAGGAGATTGTAATCGTGCAGGTGCTTTTTCATCAAATAACATCCCATGCAGATATCACCGTGTATGAGACCCATGAATTGTACGGGGAGAAGGGGCATTTCCGGGTACTTCAGTTTGCCAATTCCGATATCCAGGGAGCGCTCGATCTCCGTAACCCGCAGCGGATTGTTTTTGAATATCCCCGGGCGATCATTCATCTGCTGGAGTATAATTTGGGGGACCCTCAGCATTTGTTTATGATCGGCCAGGGAATTGGTACACTTAGCCGTTATTTTGCCGATAGACAGATTCAGGTTGCCGAGCTGGACCGGACAGTAGCGGAGCTGAGTGTGGAGTATTTTGGCTGCTCCTCTGATTCATTGTGGATTGGCGATGGCCGGGAACTGCTGGAGAGGCAGTCGGCTGGGCAGTATGAAAGCGTGATTCTTGATGCATTCGACGAATCAGGGACGCCGGATCAACTGGTATCGCTGGAATTTTTCACACTGGTGGATCACAAACTTCATGAACAGGGAGCACTGATCATGAATCTGATCGGCAGGGGTACGCATGATACACGCATTCATGCGATCTATACGACGCTATGTGAAGTGTTCCCTTATGTGCGCTGCTTTCAGCTGCCGGTGGAGAAGAATAGCGATGTGCGCAATATTATTATGATGGGCAGCAAGCGCCCGATTCGCTACCAGTCCCGCCAGCTGGCCGGATTCACCGAGGAACAGCCGGAGTATGCTTATATTATCAGGGACTGAGCCAGATAAGGAGCAGAGAAATACATTTCACCCACCTGCCAGTCTGTACACCGAAGTTATCTATTTATACAGACATCATTTTATAGGAGCCATTCAACATGGCTTATCCAAATATGAATTCTCGAAACAGCAAAAGCACTCTGCACAGTCATGATGAGCATGACTGTTACAGAGTGCTTTTTGGCTGTTAACCGGAATATATCCATATATTCGTTGGTATTACACGCCTACTTTGGTTTCCTGTCCGAGCTGACGGCGGATATCCTGAGCGGCTTCGACCATTAGTTTCAGTGCAGCGACCGTCTCCGGATGGGCACGGGTCTTCAGACCGCAGTCGGGATTGATCCAGAACAGCTTCGGATCGAGTACACGCAGGGCGCGTTCGATCAGCTGTACCATTTCTTCCTTGGCTGGTACACGCGGGCTGTGGATATCGTACACGCCAAGACCGATCCCTTTATCATATCCATGCACTTCAAAGGAAGAGATCAGCTCGCCATGACTGCGCGATGTCTCGATCGAGATGACATCGGCATCCATTGCCTTGATTGCATCGATAATATCATGGAATTCCGAATAGCACATATGCGTATGAATCTGGGTCGTTTCCTTGACAGCAGCGGTAGAGAGACGGAACGAACCGACTGCCCAATCCAGATATTCCTGCCATTTGGAGCGCTTGAGCGGCAGACCTTCACGCAGTGCCGGCTCATCCACCTGGATCATCTCGATACCCGCTGCTTCCAGTGCCAGAATTTCGTCGGAAATGGCACGGGCAATCTGATACGATACCTGGCTGCGCGGAATATCATCCCGTACGAATGACCAGTTGAGAATCGTCACCGGACCTGTCAGCATGCCTTTAACCGGCTTGGAGGTGAGGGACTGTGCATATTTGGTTTCTTTGACCGTCATCGGCTCCACAAAATTCACATTGCCGTAGATGATCGGCGGTTTTACGCAGCGTGAGCCATACGATTGAACCCATCCATTTTTGGTAAAGGCAAAACCGTCCAGCTGCTCTCCGAAAAATTCCACCATATCCGTACGCTCAAACTCACCATGAACGAGTACATCCAGTCCCAGTTCTTCCTGAATCTCGATCCATTCACGAATCTCCTGCTGGATAAACTGCTCGTACTGCTCCGGTGTCCATTCGCCGGTACGCCACAGGCGGCGCGCACGACGAACTTCAACCGTCTGCGGGAAGCTGCCGATCGTCGTCGTCGGCAGAACAGGCAGCTGCCATTTCTCATCATGGAGAGCACGACGCTCTTCAAATGGAACATTCCGTGTATCGTTATCTTTCTCCGCTTGATCCGGATGCAGCGGGGAACGCCAGTCCGAACCCGCCAGCTGGGATACCGCTTTGCGGCTCTGTTCCAGCTCGGTCTGCACGGCAGCGCCGCCAATATTGGCTGCACGAGTCAACAGTGCCAGCTCAGCCAATTTCTCATCGGCAAAAGCAAGTGCATTTTGCAGAACAGGCTCCAGCGCGTTCTCATGACGGGTCGTTACCGGCACGAACTGCAGACTGCATGAAGGCTGCAGCAAAATGCGGTCACGCGATACCGTCTGGGCAATCACATTGATCAGTCCCAGCTTTTCCTCCAGATTAGAGCGCCATACATTACGACCGTCGATCAGACCGACGCCAATCACTTTATCTTCCGGGAAGCCCCAGTCATCCAGCGCATTCAGATTCTGTTCCAGACCGTAGACAAAGTCCAGACCAATCCCCTGCACCGGCAGATCGATCAGTTTGCCGAATCCGTCCACACCTTCAAAGTAGGTTTGTACCAGCAGATTACTGCTGCCGGACGCTTCGTTCAGCTGTGTATAGGCTTCCTGTACGAGTGTCCATTCGTCAGCGGACACTTCCAGAGCGAGGGAAGGCTCGTCGATCTGCACCCAGTTGGCGCCCGCCTGGTTCAGCTCGCTGAGCACCTGGGCGTACAGCGGCACCAGCTTGTTCAGCCAACCAGCGAATTCGCTGCTGTCATACCCTTTGGACAATTTGAGGAAGGTATACGGTCCGAGCAGTACCGGCTTGCCTTCCAGTCCAAGCTCCTGCTTGGCTTCCAGATACAGCTTTAGTACACGATTCTCGGTCAGCTGCGGTGTCAGATCGTTCAGCTCAGGCACGATATAATGGTAGTTGGTATTGAACCATTTGGTCATCTCGCCTGCTGCCGCTTCCTTGGTTCCGCGGGCAATGCCAAAGTATTGTTCCAGCGACACTTCGCCGCCGGTATAACCGAACCGTGAAGGAACCAGACCAAAAGTGACAGCCGTATCCAGTACATGATCGTAATACGAGAAGTCACCAACCGGAATCAGATCCACACCGGCCTGCTGCTGCTTGCGCAGATGATCAAGACGCAGACTTTTCATCGTATCCAGAAAATTCTCTTTATCCGTCTTGCCACTCCAATAGCTTTCCAGTGTTTTTTTCCATTCACGCTGTTCACCGAGACGCGGGTAACCGAGATTGCTGCTAAGTACTCTTGGCATTTTCATTTCCTCCCAGATTTGGATTGCGATACTATCGCTTAAGTTGTTTCTCATATTACAGCATTCAGGCGCAGCGTGGTTATACGTTTTGGCTATACCATACAATGGCATGGGGCTATAACAATGGAATCGCCGGTTATCCATCAGCCTCATCCCTTTTGGAAAAGGCTGATGTAATGGTAAAATAATAACGTTCGTACATAGATCAATCTGCCGTACAGCTGTCTGCATGACTTTTCCCTTTTCGAGAATACAGCGTGCAGATAGATGGACCGCAGTACGATTAGACACAGATGTACAGGTGAGAGGAGAGACTTGATGAGTTTTTTATACTTTTTTTACGGGTTTTTATGCCAGTGGGTACTGGCGCTGATTACATCGGCATTCAGCACGTCCGGTCTGGTCGGCAGCTGGATCGATAGCATCCCGATGCTGATTGCTTATGTCCTGTTTTATATCGGGTTTCAGAAATTAGAGCCGATCCAGCCATTGTTCGTCAAAGGTAAAATCAGTGCGCTAATCCTGTTCGTACTGTCCCTGATTTCGATGTTCATTCCCGCCAGTACAACGGCACTCAGCCAACCCTGGTGGGGAACACTGCTAACACTGATCGTGATCATTCCGGAGACGTATATGATCTATTATCTGTGCACCGGTATCGGCGAGATCGCGGATAAACAGTATCAATCCAATCTGCAGGAAACTGCCAAAAAGCGCTGGCGCTTATTCATCTACTGTCAGGTAACTATCGTCCTGGCCCTGCTGTCCGGCCTGCTCGCCAATACAACCGATCCCACCACATGGACATTCGTATCCGGCATATTCAGCGTAATCTACGTCATACTGAACCTGGTCGTCTACATCCTGATGCTCACCCTCGTATGGCGCGCACATAAACAGCTGGAACTGCCTACTGAGCAAAAGCATCATCATTAAAGATTAAAGATTAAAGACTAAAGACTAAAGATTAAAATAGCAGGAGAATAACCCGACGACTAATCATGAACACAGGAGGTATTACATTATGCAAAATGTACTCGTCATTGGTGGCACCCGCTTTTTTGGTAGAGATCTGGTTGAACTGCTGCTAGACAAAGGAATCAACGTAACGCTGCTTACGCGCGGAAAGACCGAAGATTCGTTCGGCGACCGCGTACAGCGTCTAATAGCCGATCGGACGGATATGCAGGCGCTTCAGCAGGCTGTAGGCAGCCGGACATTCGATATTGTATATGACAATATTTGTTACAACGCACAGGAAGCCATAGATGCCTGCGCGGTATTCAGCGGCAAGGTGGGACGATACATTGTAACTTCATCGCTGTCTGTCTATGACTTTGGAGAACAGGTGCTGCATGAGGAACAGGTGGATACTTACCATCATCCGTTTGACCCGCAAGCCAAGCCGGATTATGCAGAAGGAAAACGCCAGGTGGAGGCGGTATTTTTCCAGCAGGCTAATTTCCCTGCTGCTGCCGTCCGCTTCCCGATCGTGCTGGGACCAAATGATTATACGAAGAGACTCCATTTTCACGTAGGCAGAGTGCAGCGCGGCGAAGTGATCGGTATACCCAACCCAGCTGCTCGCATGAACTTTATCCATGAACAGGAAGCGGCCGAATTCCTGTACTGGCTGGGATTATCCTCGGAGCTGACCGGTCCGGTCAATGCCCGTTCCGACGGAGAAATGACACTGCTGGAAATGATGACTCTGATCGAACAGGAGACCGGGGTGAAAGCAATCGTCCGCAGCAAGACTGAAGAGAGCGAGCAGTCCCCATTCGGTGTACCATCGTCATGGATCATGGATACGTCCAAAGCCTACAAGGCGGGATTCCGCTTCCGCCAGCTGTCCGAGTGGTTCCCGCTGCTGGTCAGCCAGATTGCGGCAGAGGAGAGAGGAGAACAAACATAATGAGAAAACAAAGTATCCATCAAGAGCTGTTCGCAGCGGATGTACCGCTGGTGGACGGAATTATCGAATCCATCACCCTGCTGCCTGAAGAAGTCAAAGTCTATTTCAGAACAGAAAATGGCGCAGCAGCAGTGTTCACATTTGAACAAACCGCAGGCGTATGGGAACGGCGTGCAGCCGGTCAGGAGATCGGCGGGATGACCATACGGCCGGTTCACCTGGCCCAGCCGCATATCCGTGAAGCCCTGCTGGCCGACGTGGAGACCGGCGAACTGACTCAGGAGAGGCTGGACAGTCTGTCGATCTATTCCTTTCTCAACAGCTGGAGCGAACAGCCGCTTCTGGAGATCGCTGCTGCAGAGATGAGAGTAGACAGCTGATGAAATAAAATAAAGCTTCAATCCATAGATCACAGCATACTTGATGTCAATCTACGGAGGAGATCGCGGTGATAAAGGAAGAACAGATTGTTTGCTATGAAGAAAAATTGCGCAAAGCGATGCTGGAAAGTGATGTTAACGCTCTTGATGAGCTGACTCATGATGATCTTGCCTTTGTGAATCATTTCGGGCAAATACTGACCAAGACAGATGATCTGGAAGCTCATCGCTCTGGAGTAGTGGACTTTACCACTATTGAATTTCTGGAGCAAAAGATAACGATCCTGGAAAGTGCCGCTGTTACGATCACACGGGCTGCACTGCAGGGAAATGTTAGCGGAAATCCAATCCAGGAAGAAATGTGCTACACACGCATCTGGTTGATGAACGCGGACAAAGCAAAGGTAATTTCTGGACACTGCAGTTTGGTCCAAGCCTAATCCTGTAAAACAAATGTCCATATATATGTAAAAGAATATGTAAAAGCCGGATTGTGAACTACGACATTTTTAGGGTCATCTGTCCATTATGCAGCAATAGAAAATAGACAGCAGAACAGAATAGCAGCGAAATGAAGACAAAACGGACAAAAATAGGGTCTATTGATATCTTCCCAAATTGCTGTTCAATCAACTGCTGCCACAGTACCCTATTTTTGTCTTATTTCATTAAATGCTTTGGCAATAGTTAAATGGCTCCTTTTTCAAATACCATGCGATATTGTTATAAATCAGTCTGTGTCTGGACATACTCTTTTAATAAACGCATAGACGAACGGTATTAACTGCAGAATATTAATCAACACCTATTAATAAGCGCAAAAAGAGCGTATCCCATCGCAAGGGGTACGCTCTTTTTATTGCAGACGATCAGACAATCTGCCCACTTTTGCTATTAGCCTGTTATTGGACATCTTAACAGCTGCCAGCAGAGTGGACTGCCGGTTTTTGAATCCTTTTGCCATCGCTCTGCCTGGATCGATACAGCCACTGTTAAAGGTAAACTGTCGTCTCACCAATCTTATTCGTAGCAGTGGTTCATTAATCTCCAGATGTCACATGCTATGCCTGTTCGCTCCGATACACTTCCATGGTATAGTCTGCGAAAAACTTCTTCTGGATAAACTGCTGGAAATACGCTCCTGTCATACGATGCGGATCGGTCGCATCCTCGTCAATAATATCGATATCCTTGTCTTTCACGCTTGCTTTGAGCCCGGACAGTTCAGCTTCCAGCTCTGCCGGTGACAGACGGCCAATAAAATCGCTGACTTTTTGGGAAAGTGCTTTGTAGTAACTTTCCGCTTCGATCGCTTTTTGTTTTTGCGCATGTTTTTCTTCCTGCATTCGTTCCTGTTCAGCCTGCAGACCGGTTTTGGGACTGCGATAATCATTTTTTAGGGCAGCCATCGTATAGGCAGGAATATCCTTCACTTTGCCGCGCAGCACATCCTGCCTTACTTTCTCCAGATTCTCCAGAATATAATCTCTCGTATACTCGGCCAGAATCGGCTGGATCGCCGGCGGCTTGAGTCCGAATTCGTACTTCAGCAGGCTGCTCAGCTGCTGGGAAGTGTTCGGCTGGGCAATTGCCGCAGTCTCACGGTTTGGCAGCAGAGTAGTCTTTTTCTCAGGCGCTTTGGACGTAATAATGAATTTCACTTCACTGACCTTGCGCCCGGATTTGATTTCGATATAGTCGATTTTGATATCGGTATGCTTGTTGATCTCTTCCTGCGCTTTGACTATGACACGCTTCTTGAAATCGGAATAGACCGGGTACAGCTCCTCCACCCCGAGCAGTTCCTTTAGCCGCTGAATCGTAAATGTTCGTGTGCCGATCCGTTCGTACTGCTTGAGCAGTTCGTAGATCCGCATCGCATAGGCGCTTTTCAGCTTGATAATATCCTGCAGCCGGTAGGTGGTGAACTTCTCCTTGAGCTGCAGCAGATAAGGTTTGAGCTTGGGGGAGAACTCCACTTCAATCATGCCTTCTCCCGGAAAATATTCCGCCGAGGCGAGCCAGGTGACCTGCAGATTGTCATGTACATAAAACGGCTGGGACATCAGGCTGTATGTATAATCCTTGATCTGCTGATACACATTTTTATTTTTCACGCCAATTAGTTTGGCAAAGTCGCTGATTTTGAAGCGATAAGGTTTGAACTCCTCATCATTGGGAGAGATGGTGCTGATCAGCACAAAAATAATACGCAGTTCCACAACGCCCAGATTAAGCGGCGTTTCGATCAAATTATTGGATTTGGTGACAAGACTGTTTTTCCGCATGTAAGCCTCCGTATCTGAATCATAGGCTCATTATAAAGCAAGGTGAAGGATAAGAATAGGATAAAGCAGAGTGAAAGAGCAGAATTGGGGAGTGGAGAAAAATGACATCATCCCTTTGTGATGTTTTCTCCTGTTTTATAAACATGGTTTTAATATCTTTTAAATCTTTTGCTTGTTTTAGATCGCCCTGAACTCTTATAGATAAAGGGCTTACAAGCTCTATCCCGGACATAAATAGGGTGAAGTGAGACTTTTTTAGGGTTAACCATGGACAGGAAGAGGGCAAAGCATGGACAAAAAAAGGGTGGTTAATCAGACAGAAATAGGGCGAAGACAGACAACTTTAGGGTATAAGGAGACATTTCTAGGGTATCACAGACAAAATTAGGGCCTAATCCACTCTATTCATTCCGATCACCCTATTTTTGTCCGATTAAACGATAGATCGGCTGAAGAAAACAGCCGGAAAAAGGAGAATGACAAGCGAAAACAAAAGTTCGGCAATTGAAACAGCCATTCACCCTATTTTTGTCCGATTTTATAGCTGTTCGGCCATTAAGGAAATTTACTATCGTCCGTTACCTGTACATAGCCTAATTACCATATGCAAAATATTGAATATCAAATTCATGTTTGTTCGCAGGAAGAGACGGGTAACAATATAGAGGAACAGCAAAACGGTAATATACTAACTTATTGTTATCATTATTGTGTTTCTGATACTTATTCGCAAGTTGACTACAGGGAGGAACAACATATGACACTTTTACAATCCAAATTTGCCAAATGGAATAAACAGTTTATCGCCGGTGAGTGGGTCGAAGGTTCGTCCGATAAAACCGTCAAGGATATAAACCCATATAATGGGGAACTGCTCGTTGAAATGAAAGCATCCAGCCAGGACGATCTGGACCGTGCCTATCAGACGGCTTACAAAGCAGGCAAAGAATGGTCCAAAGCGCCGCTTGGCGTTCGTGCCCAGGTCATCTACAAAGCGCTCGCCCAGATGGATGAGCGCAAGGAAGAGATTGTGGAACTGCTGATTGCCGAAGCCGGCAGCACACGTATCAAAGCCGAACGGGAATGGATGGCTGCACGACGGGTAATGGAAGAATCCGCCTCATTCCCTTACCGGATGAAAGGCGATATTATCGGTTCGGATATTCCGGGCAAAGAAAATCGCGTCGTTCGTGAAGCCAAAGGCGTAGTCGGCATGATCGGTCCATGGAACTTCCCGCTTCATCTATGTATGCGTACCGTTGCTCCGGCGCTTGCGCTCGGTAATGGTGTGGTGATCAAGCCAGCTTCGGATACGCCGATTACAGCCGGACTGTTGATTGCAGACATTTTCGACCAGGCGGGTCTGCCCAAAGGTGTACTGAGCGTCGTCAGCGGCAGCGGTAGTGAGATCGGTGATGCGTTTGTCGCACATCCAATTCCCAAAATAATTTCCTTTACCGGTTCGACAGAAGTCGGTCGTGGCATCGGCAAGCTGGCCGGTGAGAATCTGAAGGAAGTAGCGCTGGAGCTGGGCGGAGATAACGCGATGATCGTACTGGACGATGCGGATATTGATCGGGCGGTAGATGCAGCCGTATACGGCAAGTTTTTCCATCAGGGACAGATCTGTATGGCACTGAACCGGATTATCGTGGATGATTCCATTTACGATACTTTTACCGATAAATTTGTCGCCAAAGTCAAAACGCTGAAATACGGTGATCCCTCCGATCCGAAAACGGTCGTTGGTCCGCTGATTCATGAGAAAGAAGCAGAGCGTCTGCTGGAGGTAGTCGACAAAGCACAACAAGCCGGAGCCAAGCTGCTGTATGGCGGCAAAGCAGACGGTAGTGTGTTGGAGCCTACCGTGCTGAGTGAAGTGGCAGCAGATAACCCAGCAGCCCAGAAAGAGCTGTTCGGCCCTGTAGCCCTGCTCATTCGTGCCAAAGGGGAAGAAGATGCCCTGCGCATTATGAACAGCAGCGAATATGGACTGAGCGGTTCGGTATTTACCACCAATCTGGAACGCGGCTACCAGGTCGCCCAGCAGATGGAGACCGGCATGATTCATGTCAATGACCAGTCGGTGAATGATGAAGCACATGTCATGTTCGGCGGCGAGAAAGCTTCAGGTGTAGGACGCTTTGGCGGCGAATGGGCGATTGAGAAGTTCACCCGCAGCCGGTGGATCAGCATTCAGCACCAGTACCGCGATTTCTTCTGAACCAGCGAGCATTGAAATAGTATAAGCAGATTCCGACTCCTATATAATGATCCTGATTATATTATCCCCGGTCTATTCTCCGCAGCAGGAGGATAGGCCTTTTATGGGCAAATAAGCAAGTGGTCTGGCGGTATTCCAAGTCGCTATATCTCTACATATCAAGCAGTTTGCAGCAGGTAGAAGCAATAATACAAATATGAAAAATAGTTACAAAATTTTTACCGGATAAATACAATATAATAGCGTTTATTGCGGTTTAGAAGCCATGGGAAAAGGTTATTAATGGATACCGGAACATTTACAACGAATACACCAGACTACATCTATCCGGCGACTTGAGAGGGAGTGAACAGGCATGTCAATAGACCGTTTTATATTGCAAAAGCTGAGCCGGAATGCCGACGAACATACGCGTACGAATCTGCTGCGTCTGTTCATCATTCGCATCCGCAGAGCGGAAAAGATGGAAGCCGGTAAAAACACACAATATGTTAGCTAGTGATCACGAACTTGCTGTAATAGGCATTATTTGATTGCAATATTCACTCCAATTAATTTCACTGCGATACCTGACCGGCATCCATAGGATAAATAAAATCATAGAGCACACCCATTTTTTATGACAAAAAAACATCCGGCTCCTCTTTTAATGAGGAAAGCCGGATGTTTTTGTTATCCTATGGTTTGTTTACTTGGCAGCTTGAGTATATTCGCATTCTGCCTGCTGTTCCCCTGGCTGGATCCAGGCTTGAGACCAATCCTGAATACCACGGATGACAGTTTCCAATGCCAATCCTTTTTCGGTCAGTTCATATTCGATACGTACAGGAGTCTCCGGATAGACATGACGAACAACCATTCCTTCATGCTCCAGATCTTTGAGACGTTCGGATAAAAGACGACCGCTTACAGGAAGTGATGATTGAATTGAGCAAAAGCGCTGGGGACCATTCAGCAACTGATAAATGATAAGACCATTCCAACGTTTACTTAAAATCTGCATCCCTTTTTCAAATCGGGGACAAAGCATTGATGTATCCATCTATATCACCTCTTTTATTAAACCTATTATAACATACAATATATATTTGATACAGACTAACCTATTGGTAATATAATAACTTTATACATCCTTCTTATAAAAAGCTATCAAATTACTTAAAGTCAATTTGTTATCAATTGATTATGACGCAATAGAGTGAAATACATATTACTTTAATACGTATACATTTGACACCAAAAGACCGGATTCCTGCTGAATAGAGTCTATTCAGCAGGAATCCGGTCTTTTATTCTATCCTGCATCAACAGGAGAAATATAGAAGTGATAGTAATCAATAGCATCCAAAAGCCTGCCTAAAAACAGAAAGGGCCGTTCGGAAAATCAATTTCCGGTTCCCAGGCCCGTCCAAGTTTCTGTTTATGATCGTTTTTTAATGATCATGCTCATTATGTCTGTAATTGATTTTAGTAAAGTGATAAGGCTAACGTATCACTTTCACGGTAAGTATGCAAAATGGCTTCCGATCCGATAACTTCGATACTGATTACGGTATCCAGACAATTTTTAATCATTTTTTTGCCGTTAATCACTTTATTTTCAATGGTTCTGCGTAATAGTCTGAGAAGTTTGGATACGGGTTGTGTATTATCGGCGTTAAAGTAAACCGGAACGATTTTGCTTTCTAACAGAATTGTCGTTTTCACTATTAATCACCTCATCTATTTGTAAGTCATTCCTAGTTAACGGCAAGTGATCATAAGTCTATCATTCAGGAAAATAGATATAGTATTCCGTTAACTTGAGATTATTGTAATATCCTTTCCTTAAAGAAAACTTAAAGGAACCTGATATTCACCTAAAACATCAGTAAAAATCAGCATCCAGGACACAAAATTCTCAAAAAAACAAAGCATTGAAGAAATGTTATTAATGTAATGTTCATAATAAGAAGATAAGATGCAGAAAATTCTAATTATTGTTTAAACTATAATTGACAAATTTAAGTCTATAGTGCTACATTTAAATGGGCATAAAGAACCTTTAAATACTATTATATAAACATGATTACCCTTTTATATAGATATAAAAGCTTACATGTCAATATTGAAGGGAGAAGACCTGCCATATGTTCGCCTTTAACTCATTTAATGAGAGAACGTTGACACTGACAGATAAAGAAATGTTTTTTCTGGCTGGCATTCTGGGTTTTGACCGGATTCTGGGAAGAGATAATCCGTTTCCGTCTCAGGGCACAGGAACACTGACCACAAGCTGGAAACAGGTCGCTGTGTCGTTACTGCAAAAAGGCTGTCTGAGTGCAGAGCAGTTTGAATCTCTGGTCACACGGACGTCAGCGGGTGCCCATCCATTTAACGGTATTTATAAGCGTGGATGCTGTCTTCGTTATCAATATAAGACAGAATCGGGCAAGCAGATTTATGATAGCCATACTTATTTCAGCAGTGATGGAGTGATCGAGATTCGACAGGCCGATGATCTGCCCGGGCATTACATCCTGAGACCAATGGGCGCATTGTCCGAGGCATGCAGCCTGGTAATGGAACAGATGAATCTGAACACCTACCCGGCCAATGAGATGCCGGCGCTGACGTTTTCGGGCCAGTGGTTTGATGACTATATACGGAACAAGCAGGCTCGCCGTAATCGCCAGTTAACGAACCAGCTGAGTGAAATGACGGGTGATCTGGAAGGGTCCAGACTGTTTGCCGGTGTATTGTCGGAGAACCGATTGTATGCGGAAGTTCAATTCTCCTACTGGGACGAAGAGAACTGGCAGCGCAAAGGTGCCATCCTGCTGGCTGATGACGATACCAACTGGATCGTACGGCGCAGCAATCTGGATCAGGAAGATTGGATGATCGCGGTACCGGCTGACAAGATCCATTTTCGCCAGATGCTGCTGGATTGGGTGCAGCAGCCCGAGTCGGTCTAGGACTTTATCCGGTTACAGAGTTGATAGGCTAAATTAGTCAGTGACCTTATTTTTTTTGGATAAAGGTTTCATTTCATGTCGAGAGTGTCAAAACGTTCATACGAGAAGTCTTATCAGACCGGACAGCCTATTATGCTGTTCGGTTTTGTCGTTTTTCTCCCATAACTGTACATAAATATATATTAAGGTGATTCCTTATCGGCTTCATGTGGGTAATTGTTGTGGCAAGCTAATTAGCAAAGGGCCAATAACATATGTGAGGGAGTGAATGATATGGAATCCACAGTTCAATCTAACCGTTTTGAAGGCAAGACGGCGCTGGTTACCGGTGGCGGCTCCGGTATTGGTAAGGCTACAGCATTGAAGTTTGCTGCACAGGGAGCCAATGTCATTATTTGTGATCTGTCGCCGGAACGAATTCGGGAGACTGAAGAAGAGATCAATGCGATCCGTGCCGATGCCGCACTCGCTTTCGAGATAGATATCGCTGATGAAGAACAGGTCAAACATGCTATTGAGAAGGGTGCCGAGCATTTTGGCGGACTGAATGTTGTCTTTGCCAATGCAGGGATCAACGGTACGGTAGCCCCTATCGATGAAATTAGCTATGAAGATTGGCAGCGCACGATCAATACCAATCTGGGTGGTACATTCCTGACTGTAAAATATGCGCTTCCTTTCCTGAAAAAAGAAGGCGGCAGTATCGTAGTCACCAGTTCCATTAATGGCAATACCACGTTTGCAAGCTTCGGAATGTCCGCGTATAGTTCATCCAAGGCGGCACAGGTTGCTTTTACCAAAATGGCAGCGTTGGAGCTGGCTCAGTTCAAAGTACGTGTCAATGTTATCTGTCCGGGAGCAATCTCGACCAATATTGATCAGAGTACTGAACGTAATGAAACGGTTGAGAAAATCGCGATTCCGATTGAATTCCCGAATGGCAGACAGCCGCTGGCAGGTCAATCCGGCTCAGCTGATAATGTAGCGGATCTGGTTACGTTCCTGTCGTCGGGTGAAGCTTCCCATATTACAGGCGCACAGATCGTAATTGATGGCGCGGAATCTCTGCTCTGTTAAAATAACAGAAAATCTGTTTACAGAACGGCATACACATAAATAGTTAAAAAAGGAAGCTTTCGAAGAGGGAGCTTCCTTTTTTGCGTTCAGGCTCAATATTTGGAGACGTATCATGTATAATTAAAAATAGGAATAGACAGTCGTTCGTTATGCATATAAGGAGATTTGAACATCATTATAAGAGACATGACCTTTATTATGGTATGGGACATGAACCTTATTTATGAGATTGAACTTTGTGCTTCGCATTCGGACATTGCGCTATTCCATGACTGCCGAGAGGAGATGGAGATATGCTATCCTGGTTAGCAGATCAGATGATTGAAGAAGCGATGCAAAAAGGAGAATTCGACGATCTGCCCGGCAAAGGCAAACCGCTGGAGCTGGAAGATCTGTCTCATGTGCCCGAGGAACTGCGGGCTGCCTATAAAATTATGAAAAATGCGGGCATTATGCCGGAGGAATTGACTCTCCGTCAGGAAATGCTCACACTGACCGATCTGATTGCGGCTTGTCAGCATGATGGCGAGCGGCAGGAGCTGCGGAGGAAGCTGGATGAGAAGACGCTTCGCCTGAATATGCTCACCGCGCAAAATGGATGGTCGGATAATCCATCCTATGGACGTTATGAGAGCAAAATCCGCAAGCGTCTGACCGGACGGTAATTCGACCAATTTATAGATGTGGATTTATAAATGCTGTTTCGCTTGACACAACTGTTTTTCACCTTGTTGATCGGAAAGGAACTCCAATGCTGAATGAATCTGTACACTTACCGGTGGATGATCTGATCCCCGATTTGAAATATGCGCTGGCACAGTCCGGTTCTGCGGTATTGACTGCAGAACCGGGAGCCGGCAAAACGACGCGTCTACCGCTGGCACTGCGGCATGAACCCTGGCTGGAAGGCCGCCGCATCATTATGCTGGAGCCAAGACGCCTGGCAGCCATCTCGGCTGCACGGTATATGGCGGCTGCGCTGGGAGAACGGGTCGGAGAGACAGTCGGTTACCGCGTCGCTCTGGATACACGTGTAGGTCCGCGTACGTTGATTGAAGTGGTGACTGAAGGAGTGCTGACACGTATGCTTCAGCATGACCCCTCACTGGAACAGGCGGGACTGCTGATTTTTGATGAATTTCATGAGCGTAATCTGCATGCGGATCTCGGACTTGCTTTCGCACTGGAAAGCAGGTCCCTTTTGCGTGAAGATCTGAAAATACTGATTATGTCCGCGACGATGGACCCGGAGCCGGTAACCTCACTGCTCGGCGGTGCACCTGTTCTGTCCAGCGCTGGCCGAAGCTACCCGGTAGAAACGATCCATGAAGAAGGGGAATCCGCCTATACGCTGTATCGCCGTGCTCCCGGAAGAATGGAGCAGAAAGTGGCATCTGCTGTATTCCGGGCGCTGCATCGTCATGAAGGCCACGCGCTGGTATTCCTGCCGGGTGTGCGGGAGATTCGGCGCGTATACGACGAACTGCTAAAAAGCGGTGATCCGCTGCTCAGGCAAACAGACATCGTCATGCTGCACGGCGGACTGAAGCCGGAACAGCAGGATCTGGCGGTCAAGCCGGGACCCGCCGATCGCCGCAAAATTGTACTGGCTACCTCGCTCGCCGAATCGAGTGTCACGGTGGATGGTGTCAATATCGTTATCGATAGCGGTCTGATGCGTACGAGACTATTCTCGGCGCGTACAGGTATGGAGCGGATGGAGACGCTGCGGGTATCGGTGGATGCGGCAGACCAGCGCCGAGGCCGGGCGGGACGGCAGCGTCCCGGTGTCTGTTACCGAATGTGGAGTAGAGAAGAGCATCAGCGGCTGGCAGCAGCCCGTACTCCCGAGATTATGCAGAGTGATCTGGCCCCGCTGGCACTGGAAGTCGCTTCCTGGGGAACTTCGGTGCAGGAACTGAGCTGGCTGGATCAACCGCCGACAGCTTCCTATGATCATGCGGTTGAACTACTGAAGCAGCTGGAAGGACTTCATCCGGACGGGCGAATTACCGGACACGGTCGCCGTCTGGCACGGCTGGGTACGCATCCTCGTCTTGGTCACATGATTCTGCGGGCTGCGCATTGGAAGATGGAGCGAGAAGCATGTGAACTGGCTGCTCTGCTGCAGGAACGGGATATACTGTCCCCGGCAGCTGCCGGTATTGATCTGATACACAGGATGGAAGCATTACAGGGCAAAGGCAGTTATACTGCAGACCATCATACAATTGGACGGATCAGGGAGTGGGCAGACCGTTTTCATAGTCAGCTGGGCCAACTGCTGCAGAATGATCGTACTGCTCGTTCTGTGGAGCAAGAAAAGAGTCCGTCTGCTGAAAATATCGGCTATCAGCGAAATGATGATTGGCTGGGTGCACTTCTGTCTCTGGCGTATCCGGATCGGATTGCCAAAGCCCGGGGGGATGGTAAATTCCTGCTTCGTCTGGGGCGGGGCGCTTCTATCCCAGCCAGCCGCGGACGTACGGAATATCTGGCAGCTGCCGCTTATCTGGTCGCTGCCGAGCTGGATGATAACGGCAGTGAGAGCAGGATTCTGCTGGCTGCCGGCATCCGGGAACAGACGATCCGCCAGATTCATGGTGATCACATCCAGACTGTTCAGGAAGTGACTTATGAGGCAGAGCGGGAATCCGTATCTGCACGTAAAATCACGCGGCTGGGAGCGATTGAGCTGCTTGCAGTCAATGATCCATCACCTTCCGCAGAAGCTGTACAGCAGGCGCTGCTGGAAGCTATTCGTGAACAAGGGCTTGCAGCGCTCCAGTGGTCACGTCCGGCCAACCAGCTGCGTCAGCGGATGGGATTTATGCATCGGGTTGATCCTGACTATCCATCTGCAGAGGAGCAGCAGCTTCTGGAGGAAGCGGACGAATGGCTGCTGCCTTATTTACAGGGAATGCGGCGCCTGTCGGAAGTGAGAAAGCTGAATCCGGCCGAACTGCTGGCGAACCGTCTCACCTGGGAGCAGAAGCAGAAAATGGACCAGCTCGTTCCTACTCATATTCAGGTGCCGAGCGGGTCGCGTATTCCGGTCGATTATACAGATCCGGATCGTCCGTCGATCGCCGTACGTCTGCAGGAGATGTTTGGCTGTACCTCCACACCGCTGATTGGCGGGAGGGTGCCGCTGACGATCCAACTGCTCTCTCCGGCGAGCCGACCGGTTCAGGTGACCAATGATCTGGAGAGCTTCTGGCAGAATGCCTATTTTGAAGTGAAAAAGGATCTCAAAGGACGCTATCCAAAGCATTACTGGCCGGATAATCCGCTGGAAGCCCAGGCGACGAGCCGGGTCAAACCGCGCCAGTAGATGCTTACATGCTGGGCGGACGTTTGAACGAATCCCTGTACGGGTAAGTATAGACAGGACCACATGTACAGTTATGTACCATCTTGGAAGTTACAACATCTTCACGAAGGCTTGCATAAGCCAACAATAGGAGGTAACAATCATGGATAAGAAAATTGTGGGTGTATTCGAAACGGAACGCGAAGCATCTAAAGCGATAGAAGACCTGAAAGCCAAGGGATTTACTACAGATGAAATCTCGGTCATTACCAAGGATAAAGAAGACATGCGTAGCATTACGGATGAAACAGATACCAAAGCGCCGGAAGGCGTCGCTACAGGTGCTACTACTGGTGGTATCCTGGGCGGCACAGCAGGCTTACTCGCTGGATTGGGCGCACTGGCTATTCCGGGTATTGGACCGATTCTGGCAGCCGGACCAATTGCAGCG
Organism: Paenibacillus wulumuqiensis; assembly: GCF_000971965.1. Taxonomy (GTDB): domain Bacteria; phylum Bacillota; class Bacilli; order Paenibacillales; family Paenibacillaceae; genus Saccharibacillus; species Saccharibacillus wulumuqiensis. The sequence goes on along the minus strand of NZ_LAQP01000001.1, from coordinate 763,267 downwards.
ACGATCACCGGAGCGGCAGTAGGCGCAGGTGCAGGCGGTCTTGTAGGCGGTCTGGTCGGCATGGGAATTCCGGAAGATGAAGCGAACGAGTACGAAGGCTATGTTAATGAAGGCAAGATTCTGGTACTGGTAGATGAAGATGACCGTTATGATCATGCTTATGGCGTATTCCGGAATAATCGTTCCCTGAACGAATCCAGATACCGTACACATGATAGCGGACAGATGATCGATTCTACGGCTACCGGCACAGGGATGAATGCTTCCACGGGAACATCCAACCTTGACAATATGTCCCAAACAGGACAAAAAGAAACACGTACCGAAGATGATCCAAACGCGTCGGAAGTGCGCAGCGATGTCACTCCAAAAGACACTAATAATGACAGTCAGGGATCCGATAACAAATTGACTTCCTACTCGAATGGCGGATACGGTGTCTAAATAAAGCCGTATGACCCAGGCGAAATATACCAGTGAACCCAATAAATGATGCAGCAAAACAGACAGGTTAATTGCTTGTCATACGCAGCCATGACGCTTAAAATAGGCTCATCTTCGGTAAACTTCTACCGAAGGTGGGCCTTTCGTCATATTTCTACCGGTTTCGCTATAATCTTTGGGTAAGATTTGCGGATTAGGTTATAAATGCCCTATCCGATTTAAAGGATTGGCGTTATACTGGCAGTGAAGGTATGATATCTTCAAACTATGGATAAGGAGGTGATACGGATGCAAGCTCAACTTATGTTTAATCACCAGGCGTCAGGCTCTGCCAAGGAAAAGAAAAAGATACGCCGTGAGTGGATTAAAAAGCTGCGTAATGAACTGCGTATGCCAGGTTCATCTTCACAGAATCCAAAACAACAGGGCTCTCAGATTCCAGCACCGCCAGCCATGTCAAATACAGGTGACTGGAATGATGAAATGGTAATGATGTGTAAATAATCATGCAGTTGTTATGATGATCGGGAGAGCAGTATGATACAAAAACAAAGACTTGGAGAAATTGAGATTTTGCGTGGCATGGCTTTTGCCGCCGTTGTGCTGCAGCACTCGATCGCTCATTACTCCGTCGTGCCTGAAGTGACGGCGGGAGATGGTGTAAGGCTCACATTGATGCTCTTAGCGGCCAAATTTGCGGTACCGGCCTTTATTTTTATCACTGGGCTGGTGCTTTTTTATAACTATGACGGGGTGATATCCTACAGCTCTTTTATCCGCAAACGGTTTAAAGATATTATTGTGCCCTATTTATTATGGTCACTGCTTTATGCCGGGCTGAATGGAACCTATGCCAGACCGGTTATAGAATGGCTGCCGGATGTTACCCGGTACTGGTATACTGGCAAGTCCAGCTACCATCTCTGGTATATCGTGATGATCATACCGATGTATCTGCTGTTTCCTTTTCTGCGTACAATCGTGCGCAAAGCAGTGCAATGGACAAGTGACCGGCGATATGGAATACTGATTTTGCCGGGTGTACTGTTTGCGGGTTATGAGCTGATTTTGTTGCTGCGTCCATGGTTATCCGAGCTGGCGCAAGCCTGGCAGATTCCGGTGCTCATGCCGTACTTTACAACCTATGCGGACCGTAATATTGTGTACTATCTGTACTATTTCTTGCTGGGCGCACTGGCCGGCTTACATATCAATACTTTCCTGGATACGCTGCGACGGGTAAAGTTCCCGGTCGTGCTGCTATGCGGGTTATTTGTAGTGTATTATACAGGTCTGGTGATGGGCGGGTATCCACTGGATGCTACCTATGGCAGACGATTTATTGGTCTTACGCTGCTGCAGCCGCTGATGGCTGTGTTCCTTACGGCCTCCGTGCTGCTGGTCTATCAGCTTGCCCTGAGCATTACGAAGTCAGGCGGCGACAGACATCGTCAGTTCTGGATTACGATCAGTCGTTATTCCTACGGGGGTTATCTGGCACATGCCCTGATGCTCAGAATTACGTATGAACTCGATGATTGGATCATGGCAGGCTGGGATGTGACGATACGCACCCTAATTACGGCTGTCATTACGCTCGGTCTGTCCGTACTGCTGACCTATTTGCTGACCCGTATCCCCTATGGGGTATGGTTGACCGGGATTCCATACAAGAAAGTCCAAAAACAAGCCTGATCCAGCCAAAGACCTGTTCGTTTCTGAACAGGTCTTTTTGTCGGTGCTGCTTAACTTTTCAAAGTAGTGAAAGTTTCATATAATAGAACAAGTGGAATAATTTGTTCCACAGCGTTGCATGCACAGGCAATTAGGGAAAGGAGCAGAGTGATATGGCATTTATGATCGCCCAGCGCGCCTTTATTAAATTATATCTGATCACCATGGTGGAAGAGCATCGCGGCTACGGATACGAGATGCTGGAGAACATGAAGGAACGGTTTAAATCATTCGGCTATTCTCCACCGCAGAGCGAGATTTATCGGGCACTGCATGAACTGGTGCATGAAGGTATTTTTTACCGGACCAAGCAGTTAAAAGGTAACGATCCCAAGGTTGATTTCCAGGAGATTGTTATTTACCATTTTACGGATGATGGACGCGAGAAAGCCAAACTATACAAAAAGCAGGTCAAAACCGATCTCGATCGCTGCATCGGTATGCTGACCAAAGCCGAAGCGGATAACTATAACTGACAGGCTGCTTGACTATATTGGAACAGCCTGCAGATGGTTCATCGGCCTGTAGGGATCACTCGAACGAACCGAACAGGTGCGGGTGACCCCTATCCGGTCCGCCGGCAGTGCCGGATATGTATTTTACTTTTACTGGAAAACAAGGTGACCTGACAGGATGCACTCTATATAATAGAAAGAAGTCTAATCTTCTGCAGAAGCGGAAAAGGATGCCATTCGGGATAGAGGCTTGTCCCAAGGCAGGCAAAACCGCATCTGAAGCGAAGGGAAGGGATACAGCCATGACTGAACGTAAATTGAAGTGGGGCATTATCAGTACTGCAGAAATTGCTGTAAGCGCCATCATACCTGCCATCAAAGAATCCCGGCGTAATGAAGTACTGGCAATCTCCAGCCGTGATGCCGAGGTGGCAAGACATGTGGCAGACCACTGCGAGATTCCCAGATCTTACGGAAGCTATGAAGCGCTGCTGACAGATAGCGATATCGATGCTGTCTATATTCCGTTACCCAATCATCTTCACAAGGAATGGACGATCAAGGCTGCAGAAGCAGGCAAGCATGTATTGTGTGAAAAGCCAGCCGCCCTGGAAGCAGCCGATGCGGCCGAGATGGTAGACCGCTGCCGTAAGGCAGGCGTGACTTTTGCAGAAGGATTTATGTACCGTTATCATCCCAAGCATGACCGGGTCAGGGAAATTATCCAGTCGGGAGAAATCGGAGTGCTGCGCAGCATGCATGGGCGTTTTACTTCAAGCAATGCCGATGATCTTGACAATGTCCGCTATCAGCGGGCGATGGGTGGAGGTTCCCTGTATGATCTCGGCGTCTATCCCGTATCCGCTGCCCGCATGTATTTTGGAGCCGAGCCGACAGCCGTTACTGTTCATGCGATGTTCTCGGCCAAGCATGATCATGTGGATATGATGGCATCGGGTCTGATGGAGTTTCCAGATGCGAGGTCAGCTACATTTGAGTGCGGGATGTGGGCCTATTCCAGCTGCGCGCTGGAAATCATCGGGACAAAAGGAAGAATCAAGCTTCCTTATGCTTTTCGTCGTGACGATATTCATGGGGAACCGCAGATTACTATTTATACGGATGAAGGCAAACGGGACGAATACATTGAGCCCGCCAATCATTTCGCGCTTCAGATGGATGCTTTTGCAGCTTCGGTACTGGATCGAACGCCATTGCCCTACAGCCCTGAGGATGCGGTGCGTAATACGCGGGTAATTGCTGCCTGTTTGGAATCGGCCCGTAAAGGTGAAAAAGTACGTATCGTCTAAATGAAATGAACAGCACCGGGGAGATTCAGTCCTGTGTCTTCCCGGCAGTCTGTTTTCTTTTGGCGGATGGTTGAAAATATGCTACACTCATTAATAGTTGGCTTATATATTAATTAGTAAGCAAAATCATTAACGTTAGCTGCAACCTGCATAGACAGGATATCCCATTACATAACGAATTTTCTGCCTATGCCATTTTGATTTGATCAGAAAAGGAGACTTTAATTATGTCCAATCATTCCAGTGCTTATGAACAACCTTATCAGGGAGAGCCGGCAGTATGGCTGAAATATGGTCCGTATGAAGCTGCTGTACTGCCAGGAGTAGGAGCGAATCTGATCGCTTACCGTGATACTGTCAAAGGATATAACTTCCTGCGTGAACCGGAGCAGGGTGAAATGGACGAGTTCCGTGCCAGCCCGGGAACTCATGGTATTCCGGTATTGTTCCCACCGAACCGTTATGAAGACGGTACATTTACATGGAACGGCAGACGATACAGCTTCCCTATTAATGAAGAAGCGACCAACAACCATCTGCACGGGTTCTTGCATACGATTGTATGGGAAGTGGATTCCTATGATGCCAACGAGTTCTACAGTACGGTCTGCCTGAGTGTGAGTATTGATGATTCGCATCCGGTCTACCAATACTGGCCGCATCAGTTTACGGTGAAACTGCAGTATACATTGTCCGAAGACGGACTGCAGCAGCAGGTTACGGTACGCAACGAAGGCAATGATCCGATGCCGATGATGCTGGCATTCCATACGGCACTGAATGCGCCGTTTGCACCGGACAGCACAGCGGATGATATGACGTTCCGTGCCACCTACGGTCAGCGCCGCCAGATGACCGAGCGTATGCTGCCGACAGGCGAATTCCAGCCGCTCTCTGACTGGGAAGAACAGCTCAAGGCAGAAGGAGCCAACCCATACGGTGAAGTGATGGATAACCATTATACAGCTGCACCGCAAAATGGCCGCAACTATGCAGAGATTATCGACAGCCGTCTGGGTGAGAAGCTGGTATATGACGTAGGAACAGGGTACAAGCACTGGATGATCTGGAACAGCGAAGCTTCCGGCGCCTTCCTCTGTCCGGAGCCGCAGACCAATCTGGTCAATGCACCAAATGTGGACCTGCCGGATGAAGAAAAAGGATTCTTTAGTCTGAAGCAGGGCGAGATTTGGGAAGAGACTTCCCGACTGTATCTGATCCAGAAATAATGTGACAGGCAAGGATAGGCATACCGTTCAACCGCACATGGCAAAGTATGCATGCAAATAAACGGCAATACACAGGCACGGCACACGCTGCGGGTTAATAATCTGTAGAGGTGCCGTGCTTCTTTGCTTGCCAAAAGGATGGAACTGCTGATCAGGTGGGGTGACGATCCAGATCGTAATTATTTTGGATAAACGTATTGACAATGCTGACATACGAGGAGTAAAGTAAGTCAGGTGGTATTCGTAACGGTTACGATAAGAACGGAAGGAGGGCTAATCTTGTTATTGGCTTCCATGCAGGATATAGTGTTTGGTTATGACCGGGAACCGGTAGTGAATCGGTTGTCGATGGAAATATACAGTAATGAATTTATGGCACTCAGCGGGCCCAATGGTGCTGCCAAGACGACATCATTAAAGCTGCTGCTCGGCATATTGAAGCCTTGGAGCGGACGGGTACAGATTAATCGTAATGAAAAAGGAAAGCGTCCGGTGATCGGCTATGTGCCCCAGCAGGTCGCTTCATTCAATAGCGGTTTTCCCAGCACGGTCTATGAACTGGTGCGCTCGGGATGTTATATGAGACTCGGTTTGTTCAAGCGTTTTGGCGAGAAGCAGGAGGCGCTGGTGCACTCCTCCCTCGAAGCGGTAGGCATGTGGGAACTGCGTGACCGCAAAATTGGCGAGCTGTCCGGCGGGCAGAAGCAGCGTGTATGTATCGCGCGTGCTTTGGCCCAGGAACCGGATGTATTGATTCTGGATGAACCGACGACCGGGATGGATCTGGAGAGCCGCAAAGGATTCTATGAATTGATGCGCCATCATGTAAAACAGCACGGACGGACGGTAGTCATGGTAACCCATGGACTGGAAGAGGCAGAGCCTTATCTGGACCGCATGATCCGTCTGGAACGAGAGGAGGGTGGAGGATGGGCATGTTTGACTACGAGTTCATGCAGCGCGCGTTTTGGGCCGGAGGAATGATTGCTGTCATCGCTCCGCTGCTCGGGATATATCTGGTGCTGCGCAGGCAGATTCTGATGGCGGATACGCTGTCTCACGTCTCGCTGGCCGGTGTGGCAATCGGAGCGATTATGGGCATTAACCCTTCGGTCGGAGGGTTTGTTATTGCGGTAGCCGGAGCGCTCGTCATTGAGCGATTGCGGCAAAATTTCCGCGGATATGGAGAAGTGTCCATCGCCGTTATTATGACTGGCGGCCTCGCCCTGGCGCTGGTGCTCATGAGTATGGATTCCGGGCTGAACCGCAGCTTCAGCTCCTATCTGTTTGGTTCGATCGTGGCTGTCAGCTCTACCCAGCTGTGGATTATCGGTACGGTCTTTGCACTCGTGCTGATCTACTGGGCAGCGATGAGACGGCCGCTGTACAATATTACTTTTGATGAAGAAACGGCGCAGATCGGTGGCACCCGTGTGCGCTGGCTGTCCCAGACCTTCTCGGTACTGACCGGGATGACCGTAGCTGCAGCGATGCCGATTGTCGGTGTACTGCTGGTGTCCGCATTGATGGCACTGCCTGCTGCACTGGCACTTCGTTTCGCGAGAGGATTTACCTCTGCACTGATCATGGCTGTCAGTATCGGTCTGCTCGGCATGTTCGGTGGACTCACGACTTCCTATTATGTCAATACGCCGCCGGGAGCGACAGTAGCGTTGCTGCTGCTGGCTTTCCTGCTGATCGGCATGGGCATTCAGCGTATTGTCTATCGTATTCGCCGGGATAAAGACCCCGGTTATGTGGTCGATGTGGACAGCCGCCGTTTCTGGCAGCGCCAGAGCCGCAGTTCACAGCAGAGCAATGTCAAAACAGAAGTACTGAACAAAAACTAATATAACCACTTAATCACGGAGTGGGGAGGAGAAGTATGGAAATGAAATGGAACAAAGGTAAATTGTTGGCTCTGCCGGCAGTAATCGTTCTGGGAATGAGCACGGTGCTGGCAGGATGCGGTGACAGCAGCCCATCCACATCCGGTACAACTCCGGGACAAGGCAGTACAGACAAACTTCAGATTGTCACCAGTTTCTATCCAATGCAGGAATTCACCTCCAAGGTCGCCGGCGATCTGGCGGATGTGCAGGTACTGGTTCCGCCGGGAACCGAGCCGCATGACTGGGAACCTACTCCACAGGATATTGCCAAAATCACCGAAGCCGACATGGTCGTCTATAATGGAGCCGGCCTCGAATCATGGATGACCCAGGTACAGGATGCTGTAGGCACCAGCGGCCCCAAAATGGTAGAAGCAAGCAAAAGCGTACAGGTGATGGACGGTTACAGTGAAGAAGAAGAGCATGCAGGCGAAGCGGAAGCCCATGCGGGTGAAGAGGCTCATGATCATGCTGCAGAAGAAGGACATGATCACGATCATGGCGGTATGGACCCGCATGTATGGCTGTCTCCGATGCAGGCTCAGACCGAAGTGCGCAATATCGAGACTGCACTGAGCGAGCTGGCTCCTGATCATGCGGCCGACTTCAAGAAAAATGCCGATACCTATCTGGCCGAACTGAAAAAGCTGGACGAAGATTACAAAACCGATCTGTCCAATACGAAACGCAAAGACTTTATTACCCAGCACACTGCGTTTGGCTATCTGGCACGTGATTACGGGCTGACTCAGGTAGGAATCAGTGGACTGTCTCCCGAAGAAGAGCCAACAGCTGCCAAAATGGCGGAAGTGGTTGATTTTGCCAAGCAGAACAATGTAAAAACGATCTTCTTCGAAACGCTGGTCTCCTCCAAAGTGGCTGATACCATCGCGAACGAAGTCGGTGCCCAGACGGCCGTACTGAATCCGCTGGAAGGACTGACCAGTGAGCAGACGGCTGCCGGAGAAGATTATATCTCCGTTATGCGCGAGAATCTGGCTGCACTGAAAAAGGCACTGAACGAGTAAACTTGAGCTATTCAAGCATTCGGGTAATCAGGATATTGCCTGTTCTCAAGCAGGCTGCCGATCCAAACGGATTGCTCATAATATCACAATAATATGTATTCAGGGCACCCTTACCTTTGGTGGTACAGGGTGCTTTTTGATATGGTGCAGTAATAGACGGATAGCAGATTAATGAATAATACGAAGTAGAGAGGTTAATAAATAAAAGCGCATATCTGAATGAAAAGGAGCCGAGCAGCAGTGGCTATCGATAAATGAAGAGAAAATTATCCGCTCTGGCAGATCGGAAAAGAATATATACATTTATTACATTGTATACATATTTTTGTTAGGACAACGATTGACTTTGTAAATAAGTTCATATAAAATAGTAAGTAAGAACTGACGGGTTTCCTGAGTACCATCAGGTTTCATGGGGTATATTAGAAAATAGGAGATGTACGATTATGGCAGAGGACCGGAAGAAAACGATCCTGTATGCAGGGAGCCAGTTATTCGCAGAGAAAGGATATTTTGCGACGACTGTTCAGGATATTGCCGAGCAATGCAATATGTCCAAGGCTTCCATTTATAAATTATTTCAGTCCAAAGAGGACATACTGCTTCAGATCGTAAGCACATTGCATGAGGAGATTGTACAGGCGAGCAGTGCACTTCATTTTGAAGATAATGTGCCACCGCGGGATCAGCTGGTACAGAAGCTGGTTGTTCAGCTGCGTGAATTTATAGTGAGACACGACTTTTTTATTAACCTGAACCAGAACGTACCGATGGAGCTGGGCAGCCAGATTCGTACGGTAATGCTCAGTTTCAAGCGCACGATGATTAACTGGCAGAAGGAAGCGCTTGTTCAGGCATTTGGCACAGAGGTTGAGCCAATTGTGTGGGATCTGGCGGTCTGTATGCAGGGGATGATGAGAGAGTTTGTATTTCTGTCTCATGTCGACCGCAAGACCATACTGGATCTGGAAGCACTGGCTGGCTTTATCGTGGACAGCATGGAGGCCATCATTCAGCAGCGGATGGGCAAGACTCCTGTACTGGATGCGGAGCTGGCCGCCCATCTGAACCTGTATGATCCGGAAGTGGGGCGCCGATACTTTGGAGAGAGTGAATGGCGTAAGTCCGTACGTGAACTGACGCTGGCCATTCATCAGCGTTCCCCGGAAAATATCCGGGCAGATCTGCTGGCTGCTGTCGAACGACTGGATGCCGAGCGCAGAAAGAAAGTGCCGCAGGCATTTATGATTGATGCACTGATCGCCTATCTCCGGCAGCGTGAAGAACTGAGTGAAGAGGTCTCCTACCTTCAACATGTCTATTTTGCAAATTGGGAGGAAGAGAAACATGGGTAATGCTGTAGCACAACAGCCACAACCGAAAGTAAATGTAAAACTCATTGTCGGCATTATGCTGGCCGGCGCGTTTGTGGCGATTCTGAACCAGACTCTGCTGGTGACGGCGCTGCCGCATATTATGCGTGATTTGAATATTGATGCCACAGCCGCACAATGGCTGACCACAATCTTTATGCTGGTCAACGGGATCATGATCCCGGTCACCGCTTATTTAATTGATAAGTTCAACACGAGAGCACTGTTTATTACATCCATCGGATTGTTTGCACTCGGTACGCTGATCGCAGCGATCTCGCCGAACTTTGGCACACTGCTCGTCGGGCGGGTTGTACAGGCTGCCGGAGCAGGGATTATTATGCCGCTGATGCAGACGGTATTTCTGATTATTTTCCCCAAAGAAAGCCGCGGAGCAGCGATGGGTATGATCGGTCTGGTCATTTCCTTTGCGCCGGCGATTGGTCCGACACTGTCCGGGTGGATCGTCGACACGTTCTCCTGGCGTGATCTGTTTTATATTATTTTGCCGATTGCCCTGATTGACCTGGTGATTGCAATATTTGCACTCAAAAATGTAGGTCAGCTGCGTGATCCGAAGCTGGATATTCCATCGGTCATGTTGTCTACGCTGGGATTCGGTGGACTGCTGTACGGATTCAGTACCGCTTCCAAAGGCTGGGGTGATCCGGTCGTGATCGTGACGATCGCCGTCGGTGTCATCAGTCTGATTCTGTTTGTAACACGCCAGTTCAAATTGAAGCAGCCGCTGCTGGAGTTCCGTGTATTCCAGAACCGCCTGTTTACCATTTCCATGATTATTACGGTTATTGTCTTTACAGCGATGATCGGTGCGTCGACACTGCTTCCGCTCTATATCCAGAATGCACGCCATCTGACTGCGATGCAGTCCGGTCTGATTGTACTGCCGGGTGCGATTCTAATGGGCATTATGTCGCCGATCACCGGACGGATATTTGATAAATTCGGTGCCAAGCGCATCGGGGTGATCGGTCTGCTGTTGCTGACCATCGGTACAATTCCATTCGCTTTCCTGACGGATCAGACACCGGTTCCGTTTATCGTGGCGATGTTCGCTCTGCGGATGTTCGGTCTGTCGATGGTCATGATGCCGGTAACGACAGCCGGCCTGAATCAGCTGCCGGTGCATCTGCTGTCTCACGCTTCAGCGATGAACAATACCCTGCGGCAGGTAGGCGGATCGATCGGTACAGCGGTGCTGATCACCATATTCACCAATGCGTCCATCTCGGCGGCCTCTTCCGGCCAGAATGCGGATCTGTCATTGATCCATGGTACGAATATGGCCTTCCTGGTCGCTTCGGCGCTGTCCGTACTCGCGCTGATCATGATGTTCTTCCTCAAGGAACCTCCGCGTGTGGATGTTCAGAAGAAAGAGCAGGCGGCAGAAGCTGCCGGTCAGAAGAGCAAGCCGGTCTCGCAGTCCTGAGAAGGTAATATAACAGGCTAAACACTCCAAGCCTTTCGAAATGCGGATTGCTTTACTGCAGGAACGAAGTCGATCATGCCGCAATTTATAGGTTACAAAATATATAACATCAGCGTTTGAAAACAGGTTCCACTGGCTAAAGGTTAACGTATAACCATGCCAGAGGGAGCCTGTTTTTGCATGAATTTGGATAACAATAAAACGGGTAAACACAGGACGGATCAGCCGAATTTCAAAAAAATAAAGAACATTTATAAAATAACTTGTGAAAAATATAATTGTTTACTATAATATATATTGTTACTTTTAATAAGAGCTTTTGGTGTATACCATACGCTTCGCAAACCAACACATATAGATAGGAGAGAGAAATCTTGAATCCAAAATATAATGCTTTGTTCGAACCGTTTGAACTGAATGAAGGTATTCAGCTGAAAAACCGTCTGGTACTGGCACCGATGACTCACTCCTCTTCCAACCCGGATGAGACTGTATCCGATGCAGAGCTGGAATACTATGCAAGCCGTACAACCGGTGTAGGTCTGGCGATTACTGCTGTTGCTCACGTGACTCCAGGTGGAAAAGGCTTTGCCAACCAGTTCCGTGCAGTGGGTGAGGAGTTCACGCCAGGACTGACTCGTCTGGCAGAAACACTGAAAAAGAACGGTGCCAAAGCGGTACTGCAAATTTTCCATGCGGGTCGTCTGGCTCCGCCTGAACTGGTCAATAACGATGTAGCTGCACCAAGCGCAGTGCCAAGCGAGCGTGGTGATGGTGGTCAGGGTCCAACTCCACGTGAGCTGACCGGGCAGGAAATCGAAGACATTATCAAGGATTTTGGTAAAGCAACCGCCAACGCGATTGCAGCAGGCTTTGACGGCGTGGAGATCCACGGTGCCAACGGCTACCTGATCCAGCAGTTCTTCTCCCCGCACTCCAACCGTCGTGAAGACAAATGGGGCGGTGATGTGCACCAGCGTCTGGCATTCCCGCTGGCTGTTGTGGATGAAGTGCAGCGTGTCGTCAAAGAACAAGCCAAAGGTCCGTTCATCGTTGGCTACCGCTTCTCGCCGGAAGAGCCGGAAACTCCGGGAATCACAATGGCAGATACACTGGTACTGATCGATGCACTGGCTGACAAAAACCTCAGCTACCTGCACACTTCCCTGATGGAATACACTTCCGTACCACGCCGTGGTGTAGAAGATACACGCTCCCGTCTGGAAATCATCCAGGAACGCGTAGGTGCCAAAGTGCCGGTTATCGGCGTTGGTTCCGTGAAGACTCCTGATGATGCAGCTGCTGTACTGGCAACAGGCGCTCCACTGGTCGCACTGGGCCGTCAGCTGATCGTAGATCCAGCATGGGTGGAGAAAGTAGAATCCGGCCGCGAGGACGAGATTCTGTATACACTTAGCAAAAATGATCAAAAAGCGCTGACCCTGCCGGATCCGCTGTGGAACATGGTAATTAACGTTCCTGGCTGGTTCCCTATCGTGGAAGCGGAACAGTCTGCGAAGTAATATGCTTTGAATCTAACACCCCGGCATGTACGCAGACGCGGAAGCCGGGGTGTTTTACATATACAGGGCAGGCAGCAGCAGGCTGACCGTCCACAAAGGAAACAGATGTACAGGAACACGGAATAGGCTACAAAGAGAGGGATATAATGTCATTGTCCAGTTATGAGCGAATGCAGCAGAAGCTGGCTTACAGTAAAATTAAACGATATGCAGATCAACTCCAGGGCATAACCGGAGTAGTCATTATGGACCGGCAGACCATCGATACATCATGGCACGAGCAGATGCTGCGCAGCATTCACCGTTATGAACAGCGGCCTGCTCCTACAGCGGTACTACCGTATCCGGCAGATGCGGACTTTGCCCATATCTGGGTGAAAAGCCTGCTGCAGGAAGCTGGTGTGCAGAAAGTTATTCAGCCTGTAGACGATACTTTTTGGCTGAGTATGACGATTATAGATAAGGATCTGTTTTTGAACAGTCTGTGGGAAGGTCAGGGAAACCGTGATGTTACGCTAATGATGTTCCGTCCGGACCGGCTGATTGTGTTTAGCGATAATGAGTATGAACTGGAGTATTTTCATATATGAAATTCTGAACATTAAACAGCCTGTATATGCTGAACTTCAGCATAACAGGCTGTTTGTGTCGCTTATGGTATGCATGATGCAGTGGATCTTTTTATTCCGTTAGTCGATGGTAAAAGGGATTAATTCTGCTGGGAATAGGTACGACCCTGTGCATCCACATAGACAGATTTGATCAGTGTGCGTTTGTAAGGCGTTCCGCTGGCGGTTTTGCCTTCCACATCAGTCGTGATCACATAGTTGGAAGCCTGTCCGGGAGCCGGTGCTTTGACGCTTTCTTTTACACTGTCAGCAGAGAGGGAGCGGCGGCTTTCGGTTGGTGCAGCCAGACGATTGCCCTGTGCATCGTAATATTCGACTTTGTAAGTGAGAGCTGTCTGCTCGGTATCCAGCCCATGTGTATTCACCGTCATATCGAGCGACTTGCCGGAGAAATGAGCATCCAGGCGTGCCTTCTCCGCTCCTGGAGCATAGATGGCAGTCATTAGATAAGCGCCGGATTGGCTGCTCACTGCTTCGATTGTCCACTCACCGGCTTCCGGACGTTTCAGTTCGGTTACCTGATGATAAGCGCCTTTGAAAATTTCTTCATCCCGGTCGGAACTGACTTTTACATGACGAACCTTACCCTGAGGAGAAACCAGACGCAGCTCAGCGATCGGCTGATCGGTGATCCAGTCGAGGGTAATGGATTTTACGTTGTCTTCTACGGTCAGTGTCTCGGTCGCTGTGCCGCTATATTCACCACCGCGCACATAATATTGTCCATAATTGGGCGATCCTGTGGACGCTGCTGGCGAAGATTGCAGTGATGGCTGCGAGGAAGCGGTCATATTGCTCGCAAACATAGCTGCCGGAATATCTGCGGATGGTTGGGTATAGACATCTCCGTATACGCTGGTGCCTACCGAAGCCGGAGCCAATGCAGCTGCCCGTGCACCAGCTGTACCGATATAGGATTTGAACAGATCAAAGGTGTAGGAACCGGTGCGTACCGTAGCATGATTCCACGGTCCCATCTGTACCAGTGTGCTGTTCGGACGCAGTGCACTATCGGTTGTGACGACACCATCATTGCTGCCGAATAGTGCCAGATAGGCACCGCCGAAGCTGTAGGAGGACTTGCCGGAACCCGACCATTTGTTGCCGCTGAGTGTATAGAACGGCACTTTATTCACATCCGGGTCTTTGGCCATTTCCGAGCGGAAATATTCCATATTGGAAGTCTGAAGAGAGTTGGTGCCTGGACTCTGGGAGCCGACCAGATCCGCCAGCCATCCAGCCCAGCTGCTATAGGCCAGATCGGCCAGCTGTGAGCCATGATGCGGCGTACTGAGCGTGATGACGCGGTTGACATACGGATAAGCGTTATAGCGGACCAGCGCGGATTCGGTATCGACGCCGCCTTTGCTATGGGCAACAATTACGATCTTTTTGCCAAAGTGCTGGCTGATTTCCTTGATCTTGGCGGCGAGCAGTTCGCCATCTTTCCACATGTCTTCCGGTGTGCCGGAAATATCATACATGTTGATAAAAGCGGTCTGGTAGCCATTGTTGTAGGCATACTCATACATATCGTTGTTGTCGTACCAGACTTTGGCCTGGCTGGTCAGACCGTGTACAAACAGAATGACCGGCTTGTCTGCCGATACATTCGCTGGCGTCTGGCCGGCTGCCCAGGCTCCCGGTGAAGCAGCTACCGCCGGAGTGGCAGGAGCCATAAAGGCCTGGGATGGAAAGGCCGGTGCAGCCAAACCTGTAATGAGTGCACACACCAGCAGTTTACTTTTGATGGACATGATATTCCTCCTTGATATGTAATAAATGGAAATATTTTTCCCTTTCTTAATGTAGTGGGAAAATATTAAAGCTGTTACTTATTTTTGTAATTATTTTGTTTAGCTATACAGGACGAATAAATTAAATTTTAACAATTTGAAAATAATGTGAGGTAAATTTCCACGATTTGAGTATAATAAAAACCGTAGCATCTAAAAGTATGTTCAAAAAAGTACAAGCGAATCAGAAAGAAGGGGTCTATAACATGAGCAAGATGGAATTACTCCAGAATCCCAAGCAGCGGAAACTGCTGTTCAGTGCGGGATTCAGCTGGATGTTCGATGCGATGGAAGTGGGGATGATTTCCTTTATCGCTGCGGCACTGGCAAAGAGCTGGAGTCTGAGTCCGCAGGAGGTAGGTTATCTGACGAGTATCAACTCGGTCGGGATGGCAGTCGGCGCAGTGGCTGCCGGTTATCTGGCAGACCGCTACGGGCGCAAGTCGATTCTGCTGTGGACGCTGCTGATCTTCTCGATCGCGAGCGGATTGTCCGCGCTGGCGACAGGATTTGGCGTACTGCTGGCACTCCGGTTTATCGCCGGCTTTGGCCTGGGAGGCGAGCTGCCGGTAGCTTCCACACTCGTATCGGAATCGGTTGCTGTCAAGGATCGCGGACGTGCAGTCGTGCTGCTGGAGAGCTTCTGGGCATTTGGCTGGATTATCTCGGCTGTGGTCGCGTATTTTGTCATCGCCCGTTACGGGTGGCAGTGGGGATTCGTGATCGGTGCTTTACCCGCATTGTATGCGCTGTATCTACGCCGTGCGATTGAGGATTCACCGCGATTTGTCAAAGGGGGTGCCGGTCGTCAGGCATCCTTTAGAAATGGACTACGGGAAATATGGAGCAGTCCGTACCGCCGTACGACGCTGATGGCCTGGATTCTCTGGTTTATGGTGGTGTTCTCGTATTATGGGATGTTCCTCTGGCTGCCGTCAGTAATGGGACTGAAGGGCTTTACGCTGATCAAAAGTTTTGAGTATGTGCTGATCATGACGCTGGCCCAGCTGCCGGGTTATTTTACAGCGGCTTACTTTATCGAGAAATTTGGCCGCAAATTCGTGCTGGTCGTCTATCTGGTGCTGACCGCAGTCAGTGCCATCTGGTTTGGCTACGCTACCAGCGAGCTGTCGCTGATTCTCGCAGGGGTCTGTCTGTCCTTCTTTAATCTGGGCGCATGGGGCGGATTGTATGCCTATACGCCGGAGCTGTATCCGACACGGGTGCGCTCGACAGGTACCGGAATGGCGGCAGGATTTGGACG
Source organism: Paenibacillus wulumuqiensis (assembly GCF_000971965.1). Classification (GTDB taxonomy): domain Bacteria; phylum Bacillota; class Bacilli; order Paenibacillales; family Paenibacillaceae; genus Saccharibacillus; species Saccharibacillus wulumuqiensis. The sequence goes on along the minus strand of NZ_LAQP01000001.1, from coordinate 747,140 downwards.
GATCGGCGGGGTAATTGCGCCATTTATGGTAGGGATGCTCGTCGGTGATGGTGTACCGGTGAGCACAATCTTTACGATTTTCTTCGTAGCGATCCTGATCGGGGCGGCGGCTGTTCTGTTCCTCGGCAAGGAAACCAAAGGACTGGAACTCGAATAACTGGCCTGGCCTTGCTTGGGAAAAGAATGATTGGCTGGTGCGGTCTGGATTGATTCGGCTATTATAGGAACAATAAAGCTCTCTTTACAGTGAAGCTGAATTCGGGTATTGATGCATCAAAGGATAATCAGCATAATATAAAAAACGCTGCAGTCATAAGGCTGCAGCGTTTTTTTTGTACTGTAATGAAGCAGGGGAGATTCATCTCATCTATCTGGTATAAAAGTATCTGCTTCTCAAAAGTTGATTCCCGCGGGAAGAGTTGTCTGATGATGCAGCCATTCATGCGGGTAATGGAAAATCGACTAATCCTCGAACAATTCGCGCAGCATCGGAGCTGGATTTTCCAGAAAGTGGCGGGTGATCTGGTAGTGATCCGTGTCCTGGTAATCGATCCGGCGCAGTGTCTCCTGATCAAAGCTGATAATATCCGCTTCCGGATAGCCCATCAGAATCGGCGAATGGGTCGCAATAATGAACTGTGAGCGCGGCGTCAGCTCATGGAGAATCCGCAGTAGGGAGAGCTGTCTGGCAGGAGAAAGTGCCGCCTCCGGCTCATCCAGCAGGTAGATTGCCGACTCGCGGATACTGGTAAACTTGTGTTTGAATAGATTCAGAAAGGATTCACCATGCGACTGCTGATGCAGCGACTTGCCGCCATAATATTTATAATTAGTCGTGTCCGTCTCATCGATGTGATTGGCGAAATGGTAAAAGGATTCTGCACGCAGGAAAAATCCTTCGGTCAACTTGGGCAGCCAGGAGAGCCGGATATGGTCACCCAGCGCAGCTTCAGCCGATTTGACCTCATACGTATTCTGCCGCGAACCACCAGCAGTATGGAATCCGCACTGGTAGGCGATGGCTTCCAGCAGGGTAGATTTTCCTGAACCGTTCTCACCGACGAAGAAAGTGACAGGATTTTTGAGTTCCAGCATATCCATTCGTTCGATCAATGGCAGGGAGAAGGGATATATGCTGTAGTCTTCGATATTTTCTTTTAATAATGTAACCCGGCGCAGATACATGTTGATCCACCTTTCGATATTAGAATACAGCTGTTACCAATCAGGATACAGAATTGTCTGGTAACGCAGAGAGAGGGAGCGTTTGCTTCGGCCCTTGTTATGCCCAGTATAAGATAGACAAAATGGGAAAGTAAAATGCTACTGTACCTTATGTTTGTTCACAAATTGGACAAAATTATGAAATCGGTTCACTTTTTGGGTCAAAAGTGTTTTATAATGAGTGAAAGCAGGTAAAAAAAGGTAATGTGTCCTTATACCGGACGTATCTTTTGTTTTCCTGTGTCATGAAGAATAGGTACTCAGCAAACTTATACTTTCTTGAAAGGCGGAAGATCTTATGGCAGATGAGAACAAGAAGCAACCGCAGTCGAATGATCAAGAAAATACTCAAGAAGAAAATGTAACGCTGACAAATCGGCAGGGCCATCCTGTCACTGACAATCAAAATGTAAGAACAGTAGGGAACCGGGGTCCTGTGACACTGGAGAACTATAATTTTCTTGAAAAAATAACTCACTTCGACCGTGAGCGTGTGCCTGAACGCGTCGTCCACGCACGTGGAGCGGGAGCGCATGGTGTATTCGAAGCTTATGGAACGGTCGGTGATGAGCCGATCGCCAAATATACCCGCGCCAAGCTTTTCCAGGAGAAAGGCAAGCAGACCCCTGTATTTGTCCGCTTCTCCAGCGTTATTCACGGAGGTCATTCTCCGGAGACATTACGTGATCCGCGCGGTTTTGCTACCAAATTCTATACCGAAGACGGTAACTGGGATCTGGTCGGCAACAATCTGAAAATCTTCTTTATCCGTGATCCGCTCAAATTCCCGGATATGGTTCACGCGTTCAAGCCGGACCCGATTACGAATGTGCAGGATATGGAACGTTTCCTTGATTTTATCGCCAATAGTCCGGAGTCTACACATATGATTACATTCCTGTTCTCTCCATGGGGCATTCCGGCGAACTACCGGATGATGCAGGGATCAGGGGTCAATACGTACAAATGGGTGAATGAAGCCGGTGAAGCGGTACTGATCAAGTATCACTGGGAACCGCTGCAGGGCATCCGCAACCTCAAGCAGGAAGAAGCCAATGCGATTCAGGCCCTCGACTTTAACCATGCGACTGTCGATCTGTACGATGCGATTGAGCGCGGTGAATATCCGGAGTGGGAACTGTGTGTGCAGATGATGAGCGACGATTATCATCCGGAGCTGGACTTTGACCCGCTGGATGATACCAAGCTGTGGCCGGAAGATAAGTTCCCGTTCATGAAGGTTGGTAAAATGACGCTTAACCGCAATCCGGAAGACTACTTTACCGAGGTGGAGCAGGTTGCCTTCGGTACAGGTGTACTGGTGGATGGACTGGACTTCTCGGATGATAAAATGCTGCAGGGACGTACATTCTCCTATTCGGATACCCAGCGTCACCGGGTGGGTGCGAACTACCAGCAGCTGCCGATCAATGCGCCGAAGTCCCGCGTTGCCACCAACCTGAGCGGTGGTCAGATGCGTTACAAAACAGACCGTGCACCGGGTCAGAATCCGCATGTGAACTACGAGCCTTCTTCGCTTGGCGGTCTCCAGGAAGCGCCAAAAGCAGGCAAGGATCATGAACCGGAATATTACAATACCCGTCTGATGCGCGAGAAGATCGACCGTCCGAATGATTTTGCACAGGCGGGCGAGACGTATCGCAGCTTTGAAGACTGGGAGCGCGATGAGCTGATCAGCAATCTGGGCAGCAACCTGGCTCAGTGTAACGAAGTGATCCAGGAGAAAGTGCTCGCCAATATTACCCAGGCCGATGAAGATTACGGCAAACGTGTCCGTGAAATGATGGAAAAAGTAATGGCTGATCCGGAAAAAGGTACGCCAATGCACCGTGCTCACAAGGCTGCCAAAAAAGCAGAAGATACAGGACATGAAGCAGGTCCTTATTGACCTTACGTGTATGTAGCTATTAATTGATAATTTCATTAGTGCAATAGCCCCTATCCTGAACTCAGGGTGGGGGCTATTTGTTTGTGCAGTTATGCATATTCGCAATGGCGGAAAGGACCGCTTGGAGCAACCGTAATCATAGCATTTCTGGCATTGATCCACTCTGGCATACCATCACCAAACTTTACTTTGTAAGGGATAGGAATTGAAGTTATATTGTAGGGGGCTTGCTTTATTGATGTTGATTTACAGCTAAAGTGATTTCCAGCTCAGGAATATATTTCACCTGAATATTCCCATGTATATCCGTTTTGTATTTATTGGAATTCTTTTGGTAAAGATACTTAAAAGGCTTGATAGTTACAGCTCGAGGAATCGATTGGAAAGGTTCAAACTTTGTATCTGTAGTTGAGCTATTCCCATCATTCCAACCATAGGCATAAAGAAGTTTTATTTTGTGTCCGTTATCATCCCATAGTTCGTAACCATACTTTTGTTGAGTGTTGTTCATTTTAGTTGGAAGAATGAATTCGGTTACTAAAGTTGTAGTAATAGGTGTAATCGCCAGTGTGTTAACTTTAAATCCAATATTTTTGGTACTTTTTTGGATGGAAGGAGACGTGGTCTGAATGTTATCTGTATTTAATTGAACCGGTACGTCCAGTCTAAGAGGCCTCTGAATGCCTTCAACATGAAGATCAAGGCCTGCATTAAATTGATCGGGAAAAGGAGCTCCTCCCTGGTTTCTCAGATCTCCAAATTCCAGAATCATGGAATTTTGATCGGGACCGGGGAAGGAGAATATACCCGTAGTATGATGATCGGTTGAATAATGGTTTATACTTTTCCCATTGATCGTTATGTCGATGTCTTGAATTTTGTCATTCCAATCTTTATAGGCCTCGGTTTTGCTTCCTTCTATAGCTATAGCGACGCGGGTTCCATCATAAGAGACTGCAGAAGCTTTTATAGTCAGTTCGTTATAGGTATCATTTGTATTAATTTCTGTATACAGTTTTTGCTGATAAGCGATTTTCAGCCCCATGTCTCCTGCCATTTGAAATAGACTGCCTACCACAGGAAGGCCGTGAATAGTAGAAGCTATGGCAGGTGAAGCCATGCTTGATCCCAACAGCAGCGTAACTACAGCCGCAAAGGAACCAAATGCAGTTAAGGCTTTAAACTTCCATGTCTTTTTTACTGTAAAAGGCAATTTTTCCTGGGTATCGTCCAGGTTTTTCATGATCTTGTCTTGCAGATCAACTTCAATTGAAGTATTCAAGATAGAAGTTTGCAGTTCTTTAAGACTTGAATCTGAATCAAAATGAATGCCCATACGTATTCACTCCCCGTTTTTTTTCCTGAATTAACTTTTTGCGAATCCGTTCATACTTCTTGCGAACGGTAGCCGGTTTGATATTCATAATGAAAGCAATCTCTTCATAACTGTATTCTTCAAGCGATCTTAGAAGTACAATCTGTTTTTCCTCTTTTGTCAGTTTATCCAGATATGTATGAACAAGATGTATTGTCGGATTCTGTGCTTGTTCAATTTGTTCCTTTTGATAGGCAAACAGGGTATTCAGATCTTTTTTCTTTTTCTTCAAAACATCAATGCAGGAATTCTGAGCGATTTTATATAACCATGGTGAGAAAGATTGCGTACATTCGAACTTGCCGATATATTTATAGGCTTTTATAAACGTTTCCTGTGTAACATCTTCTGCTTCCTGAAGGTTATACAGGGTGTAGTAACAATATAAAAATATGGGTCTTTGAAAGCGTTCAATGATCAAACTGTAAGTCTGTTTATCACCCTGCTTGATTTTGCTTATGATCTGCGTAAGATCGCTATCGATTTCATTTTCGGTCATATTCCCAACCTCCTTCATTACATACTACTTTCATACAGGTAATTTTGTGACAGCTATATCAAACTTTTTCCGGTGAGTATTAATGATGTATACGCCGGCACTAAAGATGTACAGCGATCATATCCGTATCTGCAGTAAACCATACTTTGTAGAATACAGCTGTTTCGGATTGCGTGTAATGACCATTAACCAAGCAAAAGTTTGATTTCCGCTGCAATTTGTTTAAATAAACGTCATACCGAAAACAAACACAAAGGCGGCGATCCCGATGAAGATTATCATTACACAGGAAGAAGCAGTACAAAAAGGAGTCTGGAATGAAGTTATGCAGATGTTTGGCGTACAAAGTGAAGACGAGACTTATCCGCAGGAACAGTATATCCTCACCGAGGAACAGGCGCGCAAGCTTCAGATTATTTGACGACAGCGACGAACTGAATAAAACACCCAGAGGAATCATTTGCCAGCACCTGGTTTATTGCCGGAATACGTTGCTGCAGATGATTCCTCTTTTTGGCATAATCCGGTTTTGTCGACAGCAATCGTCATGAAATCTACACTTTCTTTTTGAGACCAAATACATTTCAACGGGTAAAACATAGTATAGATAACCAGTTGTTAGAGGATATAAAAACATATACATAATGACTGGTGAAGATCATACGTCTTGTCGTACATGCTGCAAATGGGAGACCAGACGGGAGTCTGTTCGTCCACATTATGAGGACTGGAGTGGTGTGAGTGGAATTTTATCGGACGAGTGTGGAGGAAGCGCTGCAGGAGACAGATACAACTGAAAATGGCTTAACTTCACAGGAAGCGCAGCAGCGCCTTGAAACGGACGGTTACAATGAGCTGAAGGGCAAAGAGCGTACACCCACCTGGAAGCTGATCGTGGAGAACCTGAGAGATCCGATGGTGGTGGTTCTGCTAATCGCTTCGATCGTACAGATCATACTGGGACATGTGGTGGAAGCAGGCATTATTATTTTCGTACTGATCCTGAATGCGATCATTAGTGTAGTGCAGACACGCAAAGCCGAGAGTTCCATTGAAGCGCTGCGACAGATGTCCGCGCCGGAAGCCAAAGTACTGCGTGATGGCGTACGCCAATCACTGCCTGCCAGGGAGCTGGTACGCGGCGACATTATCCAGCTGGATGCCGGAGACTTTGTCCCTGCGGATGCGCGGCTGCTGACGTCGGAGAGTCTCAAAGCCGACGAAGGCATGCTGACCGGTGAATCGGAAGCGGTCGAAAAACATATTCGTGTAATCGATGAAGAATCACCGATTGGCGACCGCAAAAATATGGTCTTCAGCGGTGCGCTGATCGTCTACGGACGCGGAACTGCCGTTATTACCGGCACCGGACTGAGAACGGAGATTGGCAAGATCGCCGGGCTGATCGAGAGTGCCGAGTCCAAGCAGACTCCACTGCAGCGCAAGCTGGAAAGCTTCAGCAAAAAGCTCGGTGTGTTCATTTTACTGCTCTGTATTCTGATTTTTGCCGTGGAAGCGGCCCGCATCTGGTTCTCAGCAGATACGGTGGATACGACCGCAGCGATTCTGGAAGCGCTAATGTTCGCTGTAGCGGTTGCTGTCGCTGCGATCCCGGAAGCACTGTCGTCCATCGTGACGATCGTATTATCTGCCGGAACGAACAAGATGGCCCGGCAGCATGCGATTATCCGACGCCTGCCTGCCGTGGAATCGCTTGGTTCCACCAGTGTCATCTGTACGGACAAGACCGGTACACTGACCCAGAACAAGATGACGGTCGTCGATTATTATTTGCCGGACGGCAGCCGGGATGATTTTCCGGATAATCCGGCAGAATGGTCGGAGGGAGAGCGCAGGCTCGTTCATATCGCCGTACTCTGTAATGACTCCAATATTGATGAAGAAGGCAAGGAAATGGGCGATCCGACCGAGGTGGCGCTGATTGCCTTCAGCAACAAAAAGAACAAAAAATACACCGAGATCCGGGATAGCTTTCCCCGCGAAGCCGAGATTCCGTTTGATTCGGACCGCAAGCTGATGTCCACAGTGCATACATTTGATAACCAGAAAATGCTGCTAACCAAAGGCGGACCGGATGTGCTGATCGGCCGCTGTACCCATGTGCTGCTGGGAGAGCAGGTAGTCCCGCTGGATGAGGAGATCCGCCAGCGTCTGTTCGAAGCGAATGAAGACTTTTCCAGTCGGGCACTACGCGTACTCGCCTACGGATACAAAAACCTCCCCAATGATCAGTCTACCGTCGGTACCGGGGACGAGCAGGAACTGATTCTGGTTGGACTGACCGCGATGATCGATCCTCCTCGCGAAGCGGTATATGGCTCGATCGAGCAGTCCAAGCGGGCCGGTATTCGCACGATCATGATTACCGGTGACCACAAAACAACCGCCCAGGCGATTGGCAGGGATATCGGTCTGATGGACGATAATGATATCGCCGTAACCGGTCAGGAACTGGACAAAATGTCCGATGAAGATCTGGATCGCAATCTGGAGAACATCTCCGTCTATGCCCGTGTATCCCCGGAGAACAAAATCCGGATCGTACGCGCCTGGCAGAAAAAAGGCAAAATTACAGCCATGACCGGAGATGGTGTCAACGATGCACCAGCGCTCAAGCAGGCTGATATCGGAGTCGCTATGGGCAGCGGTACCGACGTGGCCAAGGATTCGGCGGCCATGATCCTGACCGATGATAACTTTGTATCCATTGTCAACGCCGTCAGTGTCGGCCGGACGGTATTCGATAATATCAAAAAGTCGATTGCCTACCTGTTTGCCGGTAATCTGGGTGCGATTATCGCGATTATTTTCGCACTGGTCATGAATTGGATTAATCCGTTCACCGCGATCCAGCTGCTGTTTATTAATCTGGCAAATGACTCCCTGCCAGCGATCTCGCTTGGTATGGAAAAGGAAGAGCCGGGTGTCATGGACCGCAAGCCGAGGGATATTAATGAGGGACTGTTCGCTGGAGGCACGCTGAGAGCGGTCATTACACGCGGCCTGATCATCGGTGTCGCCGTTATTGTGTCCCAGTATATCGGACTGCAGCATTCACCGGAGATGAGTGTCGCAATGGCATTTACCACATTGATTCTGGCGCGCACACTCCAGACATTTGCCGCTCGCTCGAATGTGCAGAGTGCCATCGAAGCCGGATTGTTCAGCAATAAGTATGTAATCGGCTCTGTAGTACTGTGTTTTATTCTGTACGGTATTACACTGCTGCCGGGCGTACGCGGAATCTTCTCGATCCCTGACAGCTTTGGTGTACAGGAATGGGCGATTGCTACCGGACTGGCAGCTGCTGCACTGGTATTGATGGAGCTGGAGAAGCTGATTCGCCGGGCTATGGTCAGAAACAAAGAACAACAGACTGCTGCATAACAGGCACCATACTGAAGCAAACTCGGCTTCCAACAAGAATGGCTGTACTATGGTAACATGCATACCAGTCTTGCAAATGGAATAAGACTCATAGGCTAAATAGAGAAACAAACCGTAAAACAGCAAGAAAAAGCCTCCCGGCCAAGTTACACCGGAAGGCTTTTTTAACTTTTAGAATAAAGCTATTTATTTGTCGGAATCTTTGTCTTCGTCACCGGCGGATTTTGGAGAAGGCTTGCCTTCCCATTCATCGGCTTGTGTCTCAGGATTTGCACCGTTCTCTTTTCTTGTTTTCTCCATTAGTGTATCTTCAGAGTTCGGGTTTTCCATGTTTTTGTCTTGATCTGTCATGATGATCTCCTCCTTAGTGGGTCTAGTCTGTAGTATTGCTCCTTCTTTCATTACCCGATTGTGGAAAATGAAAACACAGTCATAGAACAATAAAGAACACAAAAATGAACTTGTTAATAGGTCGAACGCTATATCGGTTTGTTAACGTTTGATTAAGCGTTATCATATCCTAATATTATATTTGTTTATTTTTGACTTATGTATTTTCAAACAAAAACAAAAGTGATATACTGCACACATAAGCAATCCAATTTCAGGTAATTGATCAGTACAACCAACTTTATATACTGGAGGATGAAGCATGATACCTAATCAATGGGATTCTCAGAAAGCCGCTGCTATTCAGGAGGGTGTGGACAAGCTGGTCTATCGTTCCAATCTGATCGGCTCGGATCGCCGTGTATGCAACTGGGGCGGAGGCAACACATCGACCAAAGGCATGGTCAAGGATTTTCGCGGCCGTGAGATTGAAGTGATGTATGTCAAAGGCAGCGGCTCCGACTTGGCTTCGATGAAGGCGCAGCATTTTACCGGTCTGCGGATGGAAGATATTCGTCCTCTGTTCGAACGGGATGAGATGCCGGATGAAGAGATGGTTGCTTATCTGGCGAACTGCATGATCGATGCCAGAGCACCGCGTCCGTCCATTGAGACACTGCTTCACGCTTTCCTGCCATTCAAGCATGTCGATCATACCCATCCGGATGCCATCATCAGCCTGTGCTGTGCAGACAATGGCAAGCAGATCGCGAGTGAAATTTTCGGTGACAAGTTCGTATGGGTGCCGTATATCCGTCCGGGCTTTACCCTTTCCAAAATGATCGCACAGGGTGTGCTCGATCATCCGGGTGCCGAACTGGTGCTGATGGAGAAGCACGGTCTGGTCACATGGGGAGAGACACAGGAAGAATGTTACAACAAGACGATCGAGATCATTAACCAGGCAGCAGAATATATCGCCCGCAAAGCGCAGGAGAAACCGCTGTTCGGCGGCGCCAGAGTACAGTCGCTATCTCCAGAGGAGCGCAAGCAGCTGATCGCCGGCATTATGCCTGCCGTACGCGGCGCAGTGAGTGACAGCAAGCGGATGATTCTGACTTTTGACGACGCGGACGATGTGCTGGAATTTGTCAATGGACAGGATTCCGCCCGGCTGTCACAGGTGGGTGCAGCCTGCCCGGATCATCTGGTACATACCAAAATGACGCCGCTGTTCATCGACTGGACACCGTCTACTGATGATGTCGAAGGGCTCAAGCAGGCAGTCATTCAGGGAATTAACACGTATAAGCAGCAGTATCAGGAATATTTTGAACGCAACCGGAACGAAGGCGATATTATGTTCGAACCTGCTCCGCGCGTAATCCTGATCCCGGGCATCGGCATGATCAACACCGGCAAGAGTCATGCGATGTCGCTGGTGAGTGGAGCGCTGTATCACCGGGCGATTGCCGTCATGGGCGGCGCGACTGCACTCGGACAGTTCGTATCCCTGAGTGAATCGGAATCCTATAATGTGGAATACTGGCCGCTGGAGCTGTACAAGCTCACACTGGCACCGGCCGAAGCGGAGTTCTCGCGCCAGGTGGCCCTGATCACCGGTGGAGCCGGCGGAATCGGCAGTGCCACCGCCCGCCGTCTGGTCAGCGAAGGCGCCCATGTCGTACTGGCGGATCTCAATCTGGAAGGCGCACAGAAGGTGGCGGATGAACTGAATGCCAGCTATGGAGCGAACCGTGCCCTGGCTGTCAAAATGGATGTGACGAGCGAGACGATGGTACAAGATGCCTACGCCGAAGTCGCTCTGGCCTACGGTGGCGTGGACATTATCGTGAACAACGCCGGTCTTGCCACATCAAGTCCATTTGACGAGACCTCGCTCAAGGAATGGGAATTGAACATGAATGTACTGGGAACCGGGTATTTCCTGGTCGCTCGCGAAGCATTTAAAATCATGAAAGAGCAGGAACTTGGCGGCAGTATGGTATTCATCGGCTCAAAAAACTCGGTCTATGCCGGTAAAAATGTGACCGCTTACAGCTCAGCCAAGGCGCTGGAAGCCCATCTGGCCCGCTGTATCGCTACCGAGGGCGGTGAATTCGGTATCCGGGTCAATACGATTCTGCCGGATGCCATCTTGCAAGGCTCGGCGATCTGGAATTCCAACTGGCGCAATGAACGGGCAGCCGCCTACGGAATCGAGCCGGATCAACTGGAAGAACATTACCGCAAGCGCACCACACTGCTCGTGAATATTTATCCGGATGATATCGCGGAAGGAGTTGCCTACTTTGCTTCTTCCAAAGCAGCCAAGACGACCGGCTGTATGCTGACCATCGATGGTGGCGTACCGGCAGCATTTACCAGATAATGTTAGAATGAACAGATAGCATGGTCTAGGCACCACTTATGGAGGAGGATATGGCATGACAGACAAAGCTTATGCTCTATTTGAGGAACAGCAGCAAAGCAGAGGGATGGATCTGGATTTGATCAAATCCCGTTTGAAAGCGCTACAAATCGAGACGCCATCCTGGGGATACGGCGATTCGGGTACCCGGTTCAAAGTGTTCCAGAAAGAAGGCGTACCACGCGACCCATTTGAAAAGCTGGAGGATGCTGCCCAGGTGCATAAGGTAACCGGTCTGTGCCCATCGGTAGCGATCCATATTCCCTGGGACAAAGTTGAAGATTACGGCAAGCTGCGCAGTCATGCGGAAAGCCTGAATCTGAAGATCGGTGCGATCAATCCGAACATGTTCCAGGAAGAAGAATACATGCTCGGCGGTGTCACCAACAGCGATCCGGCGATCCGCCGCAAAACGACTGACCATCTGCTGGAATGTGTCGATGTGGCCAAAGAAACCGGTTCACGCGATCTGAGTCTATGGTTTGCCGACGGTACCAACTACCCCGGCCAGGGCAGTATCCGCAAACGCAAAAACTGGATGCTCGAAGCACTGAGCGAGATGTACCGCGCGCTGACGCCGGATATGCGCATGCTGATCGAATACAAGGCGTTCGAGCCGGCCTTTTACCATACCGATATTGCCGACTGGGGCATGGCCTACAATTATGCGGTCAAGCTGGGTGAGCAGGCGCATGTGCTGGTGGATACCGGGCATCATCTGCCGGGCGCGAATGTGGAGCATATCGTCTCCTATCTGATCGATGAAGGCCGTCTCGGCGGGTTCCATTTTAATAGCTACAAATATGCCGATGATGATCTGATCGTCGGTTCGATCAACCCGTATGAGCTGTTCCTGATCTTCTATCAGATTCTGGATGCGGCGGACAGTGGAGAAGACCGGCTCGTACAGGCGGTAAACAATATCGCTTATATGATCGACCAGTCGCATAATATTGAAATGAAGATTCCGGCGATGATCCGTTCGGTGTTGAACGTGCAGACTCAGTATGCCAAGGCGTTGCTGATCGATCACCGCGAAGTGGCGGAAGCCCAGGCCAACAACGATGTGCTGGGGGCCGAGGATGCGGTGCGCCGCGCATTCGAATTTGATGTGACACCACTGTTGCATGCAGTGCGTGAAGAACAGGGACTGCCGCTCGATCCGATGAAGGCGTATCTGGCAGACAGCTACGGACAATCGATTCTGGCGAGAGGCAAAGGTGGTGCCAGCTGGTGACCATCCTTGCCTATGATCTTGGAGCAGGCAGCGGCAGAGCAATTATCGGCAGACTGAATGATCACCGGATCGTCACACAGGAGATTCACCGGTTCAGCAATGATCCGGTGAAAATAGGAGATCGCCTCTACTGGGATATACTGCGCCTGTATCATGAGATCCAGCAGGGACTGGTCATCGCCAAGCAGGAGCGAATGCTGCCGGAAAGTATCGGTATCGACTCCTGGGCTGTCGATTTCGGATTGATCGGACGCACGGGTGAATTGCTCGCCAACCCTTCTCATTACCGGGACTGGCATACCCACGGTGTGATGGAGCAAATGCAGGAAGAGCTGGGGGCAGAGCAGATCTTCGAAGCGACCGGTATTCAGTTTCTCACATTTAATACACTATATCAGCTGGCAGCGATGCGACAGGCGGGTTCGCCGGTGCTCAAGGAAGCGGAGCGGTTTCTGATGATTCCGGATCTGCTGCGTTATTTCATGACCGGCGAGATGATCAATGAATTCACCAATGCGACGACGACCCAGATGTATAATGCCCGCCAGCAGGATTGGGATCGCAAGCTGCTGTCGCATATCGGTGTTCCGTCCTCCTGGTTTGGCAGGCCGGTACAGCCGGGATCGCCGGCAGGACATCTGCGCTCTTCGCTGATGGTCGATCTGGGGCTGCCTGCCATTCCGGTGACAGCGGTGGCGGAGCATGATACCGCTTCGGCGGTGGTGGCGGTTCCGGCGCTGTCGGATTCCTTTGCCTATCTCAGCTGCGGGACCTGGTCGCTGATGGGAACGGAAGTCAGTGAACCGGTCATTAACGAGCGCGTACGCGAGCTGAATTTTACCAATGAAGGCGGCGCTTACGGCACGTATCGGCTGCTCAAAAATATTATGGGCCTATGGATTTTTCAGGAATATAAAAGGGAATGTGAGCGCGACGGTCACCATGCTTCCTATAGTGAATGGATTCAGCATACGGCCGGATCGGAGCCGTTTATTTCCTTCATTGAACCGGATGATCCGCTGTTTCTGCATGCCGGGGATATGCGCTCACGCGTGCGCCAGTACTGCCGTCATACCGGACAGCAGCTGCCGGATACCTATGGTGCGGTAGCCCGCTGTATTTTCGAGAGTCTCGTATTAAAATATCGTTATGTACTGGAGCAGACGGAGCAGCTGTCGGGCAAGCGGTTCGACGGGCTGCATATGGTCGGCGGCGGCATCCAGAACCGTCTGTTATGCCAGTGGACCGCCAATGCACTGGGACGCCCGGTATGGGCAGGACCGGCAGAGGGAAGCGCGATTGGCAATTTAGCGGTACAATGGATAGCACAGGGGACATTCAGGGATATCCGGGAAGCCCGGGCCGTTATCCGTGATTCCTTTCCGGTGGATGTGTATGAGCCGCAGGATCAGGAAGCATGGGAAGACGCTTATGGACGCTTCCTGCGGTTGACGGCGATTCCCGTACAATAACGATTCGGAGTTGAGGATACTATGTTAGTCGCGGAACGGTATGACATGATTGTAAAGCTGGTGAATGAAAAGGGCAGTATGCGGGTAACGGAGCTGAGCGAGCGCTGCCAGGTTACCGAGGAGACGATCCGCCGTGATCTGGACCGGCTGGAACGGCAGGGGCTGCTGAAGCGTTCGCATGGCGGCGCAGTCAGCGTCAAGGATGAACAGCCGGAGACCCCGTTCTCGGAGCGGGAGATTATGCACACCGAAGAGAAGCGCCGCATCGCCGAGGAAGCGGTCAAACTCATCGAGCCGCAGGACCGTATTCTGCTGGATGCGAGTACGACCGCATGGTATATGGCAGCGAGTCTGCCGGATATCCCGCTGACCGTGCTGACCAATTCCATCCGCGTGGCGACCCAGCTCAGTACCAGAGAGAAGATCGAGGTCATCTCCACCGGAGGACAGCTGGTACCGCGTTCGCTGTCCTTTGTCGGACCGCTGGCGGAACGTTCGCTGGATACGTACTATGTGAACAAGCTGTTCCTGTCCTGCAAAGGACTGCATCTGGACCGCGGCATCAGCGAATCCAATGAACTGCAGGCACGGGTGAAGCAGAAGATGGTTGGTATGGCCGACCAGATTATCCTGCTGGCCGATGCAAGCAAATTCGGTGTCCAGGCCTTTGCCCATGTGATGGACCTCAGCGAGGTCGATCGGCTGATCACCGACACTCGCCTTCCCCAGGAGACAATCCGCCAACTGGAAGAGCGCGAACTCAAAATTACCATCGTCTAAGCAAATGTACCATATCAGCATCATGACCGAAGCACAAAGTAAAAGATGGCGGCCGGGCTCCCTGCAAACTGCCATCTTTTGTGTATTATGGAGCGAAAAGAGGTGCAGCATGAAAGTATCCTTATTCATCACCTGTCTGAGCGATGCCATCTATCCGCGTGTGGGCGAAGCGATGGTCCGTCTGCTGGCTGCACATGGTGTGCAGCTGGACTTTCCGCCGGTGCAGACGTGCTGCGGACAGCCTTCCTACAATAGCGGGTACTGGGAAGAGACGCGGACCGCGGCCAAAACGATTTTGAAAGCGTTTGAATCTAGCGATTTTGTCGTCTCGCCCTCCGGCTCCTGTACCTATATGGTGCATCATTACCCGGAGCTGTTCAAGGACGATCCCCACTGGCTGCAACTGGCCCATGAACTGGAAGCCAAGACGTATGAATTCACCCAGTTTCTCGTACAGGTGCTGGGAATTACGGATGTGGGCGCGCATTTTCCATACAAGGTTACGTATCATCCATCCTGTCACGGCAGCCGCCTGCTCGGAGTCAGGGAAGAGCCGATGACGCTGTTGTCCCAGGTCCGTGGACTGGAATTGGTCCCGCTGCCTTTTGCCGAGGATTGCTGCGGCTTTGGAGGGACCTTTGCTGTGAAAATGTCGGATATCTCCGGTGCGATGGTATCGGAGAAAGTAGATCATATCAAGGAAACGGAAGCACAGGTACTCGTCGGACTGGATATGGCCTGCCTGATGAATATTGCCGGCAATCTGCGGCACCGGGGTGAACAGGTGCGGGTGATGCATCTGGCAGAGCTGCTGTACGAAGGGGTGGGGGTAACATGAATCCGGCACAATCTACACAGGGCACCGTCAAGGAAAGAGCCGACGTTGCGCTGAATAATGACTTTCTGCGCAATGCCGTCAAGTTCACGACCGAACGGCTGCGCAGCGGCAAGCAGGCTGCGGCTACAGAGCATGGCAACTGGGAAGAATGGCGGGAACGCGGTCGTCAGATCCGGCTGCATACGATCGCCCATCTGGATTACTACCTGAATACGTTTGTGGAAAATGCCCGCAAAAATGGGGTACATGTGCACTTTGCCCCCGATACGGCCGCAGCGACGGATATCGTCATGACGATTGCCCGTCATAAGCAGGCCGAGTCGGTCGTTAAGTCCAAATCGATGGTCTCCGAAGAGCTGCATATCAATCGCGCGCTGGAACTGGCCGGGATCGAGACGATTGAGAGTGATCTGGGTGAATACATTATCCAGCTCGCCGGAGAAGGCCCGTCGCATATCGTCATTCCCGCTATTCACAAAAACCGCTATCAAATCGCCGAGCTGTTGTCCGAAGACGCAGGAGAGGAACTGCCGCCGGATACGACCATTCTCGCCGGTTATGTACGGCGCAAGCTGCGTGAGAAGTTCCTCGGGGCGGATATCGGCATGACCGGCTGCAACTTTGCCATTGCCGAGACCGGATCGATGGTTTTATTTGAAAATGAAGGTAATGCCCGCATGGTCACCACACTGCCCAAAACGCAGATTACGCTGATGGGGATGGAGCGCATTATTCCTTCCTGGGAAGATCTTGAAGTGATGGCGACACTGCTGCCAAGGTCTGCAACCGGCCAACGGCTGACGATGTACATGTCCGGCATTACCGGACCCAAGCGTACCGCAGATGGCGACGGGCCGGAAGAAATGCATATTATTATCGTGGATAACGGACGCTCGGAGCAGCTCGGTGATCCGGAATTTCAGGAACTGCTGAACTGTATCCGCTGCGGTGCCTGTCTAAATGTATGTCCGGTCTATCGTCATATCGGCGGTCACTCGTATGGGGGTACGTACAGCGGACCGATCGGCGCAGTGCTGACACCGGCACTCAACCGTAATGTCGCGGAGTGGGACGATATCGCCAATGCGTCCAGTCTGTGCGGGGCCTGCTATGAAGCCTGTCCGGTCAAGATTCCACTGCATGATATGCTCGTCTATCTGCGCCGCCGCAAGGTCGAGCGCGGTCACGGCAATCGCTGGGAATCGCTGGGCATGAAAGGATTCGCCGTGCTGATGGCCAACTCCAAGCGATTGGCACTGGCACTCAAAATGGGCCGCATCGCCCAGAAACCGGTCGTGCATGACAAAGGCATTACGATCAAAATGGGTCCGCTCAAAGGCTGGAATACGTACCGTGTCGCCCCGTCGATGGCAGATCACTCGTTCCGTGAACACTGGCAGGAGCTGTCCGAGGAAACAAGGCGTACAGCCCCGCCGATGGATGCACAGACCCGGGATCGAATGGAGCAGATTTTGCGTCAGCGCCGGGCGAGCGGGATTACGGGAGGTCAGCATGAATAATTCGCAATCAACGCCTGACTGGCTGCAGCAGCTGGAAGAACAGTCACGTATCAGCCAGCAGGCTTTTATGGATAATATCTCAACCCGACTGCGGCGTCCGCGCATGACGGAAGCGCCTGCACATCCGTACCGGGGAGCGCCGGAATTCTGGAGTGGCTTTCAGTGGAGCGAGCAGCAGCGGATCGATAAATTCACCACCCATTTCCAAGAGGTTGGCGGTCATGTAGTTCGTCTGCAGACGATGGGCGAAGCGGCAGAATTTATTGCCGATCACGCCATGCAGATGGGAGCACGTTATCTGGTTCGACAGCAGCAGCCGGAACTGGCAGCGCTGCGTCTGGAAGAGCGTCTGCCGGATGTGCAGATTTCCAGTTGGAACAGCGATCCGGATGAAGCATGGACAGCCCGGGCAGCAGAGGCGGATATCGGGGTAGTCATAGCGGATGGCGCGGCGGCCTATACAGGTACCGTAATGGTCACTTCAGCAGCGCAGCAGGGACGTTCGGTCAGTCTGCTGCCGACGGTATGTATCGTTATTTTGCCGGTGGATCGGTTGTATACCAGGCTGGGTGAGCTGCTCATTCCGATGGATGAGATCGGCCGGGAGAACCTGCCAGCCGGTATGCACTTTATCTCGGGACCGAGCCGTTCGTCGGATATTGAGAATGATCTGACGATTGGTGTACATGGACCGGGGATTATCTATACGCTGCTCGTTGGCTGAATACTCTTCGAGGATGGCGAATAGGAATGGGTATGCAGATTGTTTATTTCGTATATGTCCGGCTGTGCTGTCATAGCCGGGCTTTTTGCTGTGGTATTTTTGACTTTGATATAAGCAAGGGTAATGATAGCGATCCGCCGATCAGGGGTAAAGGATTCTAAAGCCGTATACAGGCGGCATGAAAATATGAGGGTTACACCAGACCCCCGAAGTTTAGAAGATTAGGCTGCAGTATACAACAGGAGGGATATATTATGAAAATGTCAGGAAATACGATTCTTATTACAGGCGGTGCATCCGGGATCGGGCTGGCTTTTGCGGAGCGTCTGCTTCAGGAAGGCAATACGATTATCGTCTGCGGCAGACGGGAGAGCCGACTGCAGGAAGTACAGGCACAGTATCCGCAAATGCACACCCGTGTAGTCGACGTGGCGAGTGAGGAAGACCGCATTCGGCTGGTAAATGAGATAGTGACCGATTTTCCGGAGCTGAATGTACTGATGAATAATGCGGGTATTCAGCGCAATTACAGCCTGACGGAAGGCACGGAATCATGGGTGGATCAGCGGGGAGAGATCGCGACCAATCTGGATGCACCGATTCATCTGGCGACACTGCTGCTGCCGCATTTACAAAAGCAGCCATCGGCCGCGATTATTAACGTGACCTCGGGGCTGGCCTTTTCGCCAAAAGCATCCGCACCGGTATATTGTGCGACCAAGGCGGCGCTGCATTCTTTTACCCTGTCCCTGCGTCATCAACTGAAAAATACATCTATCGAAGTGATCGAGATCGTGCCTCCCGGTGTCAATACGGATCTAGGCGGATCGGGTCTGCATACATGGGGTGTGCCGGTGGACGAGTTTGCCGACGGGATTCTGGCGCGTCTGCGCACTGGTGAACATGAGATCGGGTATGGAACATCCGAACGCAATCGCACGGCTTCGCGGGCGGAACTGGATACGGTATTTGAGCAGATGAACAACCGCTGATTTATTTGAGCGGAATAGTCATAGACAAAGCGCCAGACTGGGGATTGCAAAATCCATCGTCTGGCGCTTTTATTTACTCTATTTGGATGGTGCTGTCCTATTGCTTACTGGCCTGTTCATCTGTCTGTTCATCCCCGGCCTGCTTATCATTCTCAAGCTGGTCATCAGTCTCCGACAGCTTATCCTGAATATACTTGCGCAGTTCGTTCTCATCCACGCCCAGTACGGCTGCACCGTGTACAACCTCTTCTCTCAGCAGAGGGGTGGGAGGGATCTGCAGCTTTTCCGTTTTGCTCACATTGACATCCATGCCGAGTCCAGCCAGCTTGAGCATGGTGGAAGCGGACATATTGGTCTTGATGTACGGAGCGGTTGCTTTGAGAATGCCCGGCAGATTGACAATCGAGGTAGAGCTTTGCATTTTGGCCGCCAGTGCAGTCAGGAATTTGCGCTGACGCTCGGTACGGGTAAAGTCCGATGTCGCATCATGCCGGAAGCGGACATATTGCAGTGCATGAGTGCCATCCAGTGTCTGGTAGCCCTTCTTGAGGTCTATATCATAGCGGTGACCATCGCCGCCGTCGGTGTAATACATATCTTTCTCGACATCGATATCCACGCCATCCATCTCATCGACGAGCGCCTTGAACCCTTCAAAGTCAATAGTGACATAGCTGTTCACCGGAACGCCCAGCAGCTGGCTCACTGTCTGCATGGCCAGCGGCGCGCCACCATAGGAATATGCAGCATTGATCCGGCTGCGGCCATGTCCGGGAATCTCTACATACGTATCCCGCAGAATCGACATCAGGTAGGCCTTTTTGCTGACCGGATCAATTGTGGCGACCATCATGGAGTCCGAACGGCCATTGCTGCCGTCATCCCGTGAATCGGTACCGAGCAGCAGGATATGTACAGGATCTTTGCCATCCCATTCGGGCAGCTGAAAATTTGTCTCCTGTTGGTCGGCACCGGCCGGGTCATCAGGCTCTACCGAGATGGTGTTCGCAAATTGTACAACCGAATATGTATAGTAACCCACCACACCGGCACCAGCCAGTAACAGCAGCAGCAATATCCATTTCCATTGTCGAAGTACTTTGTATAACAAGTGATCAACTCCCTGGTGATAGTAAATAGCATTACATGCATAACAGCCTCTTCTTCGGTGCAGAACCTGCATCGATGGTACTGCGTATAACAGAAGATGTAAGCAGCATACAAGCCTTATAAATCATAATTACTAGAAATCATTTTGTCAATTTTAAAGCATTTAATATTAATATTCGAATGATAAATAAGAATAATATATTCTTTAAGTTGGTTGAATTATGCTTTTGATTACATAATGAAATAAGTTGTGAGTGAAGGAAGAGCGACCCATCTGCCATATTTCTGTTTTATATCCCGTATGCTGTTTGCTTTTAAGTGGAATTCAGCTCAACCAGACAATTCTGTATTCTTCGATCTGTCCAACCTTTTCATAATTCACAAATAGCCGCTTCCTCTATTCTGCCGGGAAGCGGCTATCTGGCCGATTTGATTGGGTTTGATATACAGCAAATTGCTATTTCACCGGCTGCTGCATCGCAGCGGGAATAGCTGCTTTGGACTGTTTGATATCAATCCATTTTTTGATAAATAAAATGGCAAAGCTCATCACGACCAGGGAAGCTCCTGTCAGCATGAATGCGGGTGCTACCCCGGAAGCGGTCACGAGTATTCCGCCGAGCAGTGGTCCTGTCACCGAGCTAGCTGAGGTGAGGCTGTTCACGGTTCCGAATACACGGCCGGTCATATGTACAGGTGTCTGTTCCTGCAGCAAAATCTGAAACGGGATAAACGTAAATCCGGCCCCGACCCCTGCCAGCAAAAAGGAAGAAGTGAGCAGAAGGGTGGTAGGCCATCCGGCATGCAGCATGCCGGCAAATGGCGCGATCAGTCCGAATACAATGCCCATCAGAGCGGCACCAAGACTCATTTGCAGCAGATGGGAGCTTTTGATCTTGGCACACATCATGGCAGCCAGCAGGGTGCCTACACCGCTGGCCGTAATGCACCAGCCCAGCAGATCTTCGTTGATATTTGGAATCTGACGCAGCAGAATAATCGTCTGCGAATCCGCCAGCTGCAGCACCAGCAGCACCAGACAGAGCAGCAGCGTGCCATAGGCGATGATCGGAATCCGGACCAGATAACGCAGACCTGCCGCCGTATCGGAGAGAAAGGAGCGCTGTCGCTCATTCTGACGATCCGAAGCTTCCTGGTCGGAAGAATCGAACAGGGCATGACCGGGAACTGCGAGTAAGATAAGACCGGACAGCAGGAACGTAAAAGCATCGATGACAAAGCACCAGTGAATGCCGACCGCCGCCAGCAGCAGCCCGCCAAGAGCAGGCCCGGCAATTTTGCTGCCCTGTTCGATAAAGGAACTGATCGAGACCGCCTGCTGCAGATGCTCATGCGGCACGACTTCCTTGATCTTGCCGCTTTTGGCTGGCGAGAACAGTACGTCAAACAATCCCTTGAGTATGAGGATGATATATACCTGCCACAGCTGATCGGCAAAAATCAATCCGAAGACGAGTGCGGCGCGAACCACATCCGAGATAATCATCAGCCATTTACGGTTCAGACGATCGGCCAGAGCGCCGGCAAAGGGACCTCCCAGCAGCATTGGTACTACACTGCACAGTGTCACCCATGTAATCTGCATTGGGGTCGCCTGCCACTTGATACCGACCAGTGTGAGCAGGGCAAGCAGATGCAGCCAGTCGCCCAGGTTGGAGATCAACTGAGCGGTAATGAGTGTCCGGTACGCCTGGTTGCGCAGCAGCGATGCCACTGTCGGATTATCGCCGGAAGACAGCTTGTTTTCCACAAAGAATCCTCCCTTTCGTCAAATGAAATAAATATGTATGTATTTATCATAAGGAGAGCGCGCCCAGTATTCCTCCGCCTACAGGATGATTTACAGGACGTCCCAGGTATGGAAAAGGAGTAAAACTACGGATTGTAAAATGCACTGACGCATATGGTTGCCAGCAGGTAAAAAATGAGCTATACTTCTAAATAGTAATTATTACGATTAAATAAAAGGAAGTGTTGGATATGGCCAAAAAGTCCAAAGTAATCCGCCAGCAGCAGCGTGAAGCCCTGGTGGCTAAATATGCAGAAAAGCGTCGTCAGCTGAAGGAGGCAGGCGATTATGAAGCGTTAAACAAACTGCCCCGTGATTCTTCACCTACGCGTCTGCACAGCCGCTGCCAGATCACTGGACGTCCGAGAGGATATTTGAGCAAGTTTAAAATGTCACGCATCATGTTCCGCGAACTGGCACACAAAGGGCAAATTCCCGGCGTGACCAAATCGAGCTGGTAATATACTGTGAATTGGAAGAAGGATTGTTACTGCTACACAGGCAAAACCTGATTTGATAGTGAACACGCAGTTCATGCGCTGTTCGCCGACCATGAATTGTTTACGGGATAAGCGATTGCTTTAAATCAGTGAAAAATCAGCAGAGAATAAAAAGTAGTGGAAGCGCAAAAGCCGCCATATTTCTGGAAGATGTATACCAGGTATATGGCGGCTTTATTTCATTTTTTGTAGGCTTTATAATACTTGTTCATATGGCTGACGACAATGCATTCCTTGGAGCTGTGGCTGCGAAGTTTGTAGATCGGACTTTCCACTCGCAGAATATTGCTGTCTCCATTTTGATAGCTCGTATCAATCAGGGAATTGCCTTCGTCGACTTCCTCAAAGCTGCTGATATTCCGCTGCACCCGGCCCAGACGCGGGCCTACCTTGTGGCTGTTCACTGGCCGCTCCATAATAATCCGGTATGTATTATCCCGAAAATGAACAATCGGATATTCCCAGGAAGAGGACGAGCCGGTCTGCTCTTCAGCATCTGCCACCGCAGGCACATCCGCTTCGATAGCAGGCTCTGCATAGGCGGAAGGAATATCTGCATAACCGGTCAGCAGCATGGTAATCAGAAAAATATACGCTTTCATGATGACTCCTTTCACTTGCTGCAATCATTTATAATAGTCGCAATAGTATTGGAATACTGAAGTCCACACTCTATCATAATACAGAACAGCGATCTGTTTCAAAAGCAGACATCCATTTAGTGTAATTATACACTAATAAATGTATATATGCATATATAATCTGATGGTGACCAGTTATTATCAGAGTGATCTTCACTGATTTTCCTTGTGGTAGTACATATAGTGCAGTACAGAATAATAAATATAAAAAGATTGCCCAGTAAAGGCAGCCTTTTGCTGAGAAACGGGACGATCTGCCGCAGAGAATGCAATCTTCCCGGAAGGAACCGGAATAGCTAATCCTCTGGAATATCCACTATAATAGAGAATATCCCACTCATTTCATTCACAAGATTGCATAATACGGAATATGGGGTAATCCATAGAGAATGAAAAAGTCAGGAGTGATGAAGCGTGAATCAGAGTATAACAACTGTCAACCGCAAGGACAAAACCGAGCAATGGAAAAGTGTATTGAATGAACTGTACGATAAATTTCAGGATCACGGACAGCAGGCTGTCAAGAACTATGACGATGAGGCGATTCATCAGGCCCGGGTCAACTGCCGCAAGCTGATGACACTGATGCATATACTGGACCCTGAACAGCAGACCGGTCTGCTGCCGATTTTCAAAAAAGCCCAGAAGCGTCTTGGCAAAGTACGGGATGCGGATGTGCTGATTGATGCATTCAAGGATCGGCGCAAACAGTCCAAGGAACAAGGATTGGACGATGAAGCCGCCCTGCTCAAAGCGGCGATCGAAGAACACAAGGAGCAGCGCCAGTTTTACCGCAAAAAAATGGTCAAAAAGCTGCCGAAACTGCAGGGCAAAAAGCTCAAACGGCAGTGGCAGGAATTTACCGAGAACCGGCTGCCTGATCTGGCTGTCCAGGCGGACGTAAATCGGATGATGCGGGAGCTCGAAATATCTTACGAACAGAAAAAACAAACTTATCGCCAGATCGCCAAAGCGGAAGGGCTGGAATCCGCTGAGACACTGGACAGCCTGCACAAGGTACGCATCGCTGCCAAGGAACTGCGTTATACGGCAGAAGCGGCAGAGTTTGCATTGAATTCCAAATTCCGTGATCATGAAGAGACGTACAAGCGTATCCAAAAAGAGCTCGGAACGATCAATGATACCCATGTATGGATTGAGTCACTGGAAGAGTTGGATGCCAAAGAAATGGGTGTGGATGAAGAAGTGCGAGCCCGGTTTGTGGACAAGCTGCGTGCCGAGATGATTGCTGCGATTGAAGAGCAGCAGCGTGCGATCTGACATACGGACCAACAGGCGTGAAGAGCATTTTGTTTCATGAAATAAGCGGTACTTGCTAAGCAGGGGATGAAAATGGGTAATATGTAGAATGTGACGTATAACGATGATGTATGCAGCAGTGTACTTTTCACAAAGGAGCGATTACCATGTCCAAATCATCCAAAAACTGGTCTCTGGCTACAGGCGATTCCATTACACTTCAGGATATCGATCCCGGCTATACCGGCAAGTACAAATCCAAGGAAGACACCGAACCGGAAAAGGCCGAGCTGACCGATACGTTCGAGAAGCTGCAGCCCAAGCTGTTCGCAAGCGGTAAAAAGTCGGTTCTGTTCGTGTTCCAGGGTATGGACTGCAGCGGCAAGGATGGGGTCATCAACAAGGTATTCTCCATTTCCAACCCGGCAGGCATTCATATTCACAGCTTCAAGGCACCTACATCCGAAGAACTGAGCCATGATTATCTGTGGCGTGCGCATCAGAATGTGGCGGGATACGGGTATATCAGTGCCTTTAACCGATCCTATTATGAAGATGTGCTCATTACGAGAGTACACGGACAGATAGATGATGATACAGCCAAGCAGCGGTTCAAGCAGATTAATCATTTTGAGAAAATGCTGGAAGAGAACAATGTTAGAGTGGTCAAAATATTCCTCCATATCTCCAAGGAATTCCAGCTCAAAAAGCTGATTGATCGGGTCGAAAAGCCGCACAAGAACTGGAAATTCGATGAAGGTGACCTGCAGGAACGCAAATACTGGGATGATTACCAGCGCTGCTATGAGGATGTGTTCAAGCATTGTGCTTCCGAGCAGCATCCGTGGCATATTATCCCGGCTGATAACCGGTGGTACCGTGATCTGGCCGTCCTGCAGATCGTCGTCCGCACGCTGGAAGAGATGGACCTCGCTTATCCGGACCCAATTCCGGAGCTGCAGGACCATCTGCCGGATATGTATGCCGAATTGGAAAAGCTCAAGAAAAAATAATACCTCTCAGCAACCATTACAGTTATTACAGCCATTGTACAAGCATAAGGATAGTGTGAATTGGCGCTGATTATTGCGCTGCTTACGAGAGCATCCGATCCTGTCAGGCAGAGGTCGAGCGGCTGAGTTCGCTACCGGGTCTGCCGTGCGGCTCGATCGGGTGTTCATACATAGAGACGTATACAGCAGGGAGGATATTTATGAGCAGCGACAGAACGATTATTGTTACCGGAGGAGCCATTATACGGGACGATCACAACCGGATTCTCTGGCAGAAGCGCGGTGATTTGGCAGATTGGGGATTACCTGGCGGGGGCATGAAGCCGGGCGAGACTATTGAACAGACGATGATTCGCGAAGTTCGGGAGGAGACCGGACTGGAAGTGACAGGCAGTCGGCTGTATGCGGTATATACCGGAGATCGGCTGCAATACACGTATCCGAGCGGTGACGATGTCGTTTTTGTGATGTTCATGTTTGAGGTGGATGTGGATCTGCAAGGGAAGCTGGAACCGGACGGAATCACCCTGAAATACGATGATCCGGATGGCGAATCGAGTATGCTCACCTTTTACAGTATCGATGAGATGAAGCTGGAGCAGGTCAATCCTGCACAGCGTCCGCTGATCGAAGACCTGCGCAATGACCGGCAGGGTGATATTCTACGCCATTAGAGTATGATATACGGTGCAACAGGCAGAACATCCGGCGATTTATCATAAGAATGAATACAAGGCAGCATCCGGAAAAGAGCACGATAAACATAATTTGCAAAAAGAAGGTGAACAGGATGCTGGCCAAATGGATCAACCGCATTCCCAGAGACTGGCTGGTATGGATGTACAAGCATATGCCGCTGGAGCGTGTGAAGAACTGGGCGGTCCGTCGTTCCCAGCACAGTTTCCTGGTAGCGGTGCTGGGCGTTTTTACCAATGAAAAAGGCGAAGTACTGCTGCTGCGGCACTCGTACCGGGAGCAGGAACCATGGGGCATTCCCGGCGGCTGGATGGAGCTCGAACAGCCAGAGCAGGGGCTGCAGCGCGAGATTCGGGAAGAGACCGGGCTGGAAGTACATATTCATCGTCTGGAACGGGCGATTCAGCGGAGCGATCCCAATTGTGTCGATCTGATCTTCAGTGGAGAAGTACGGGCAGGAACATTCGTTGCCAGCAGCGAAATAACAGAGATCATGTACTGCCAGGCCGGCGACTGGCCGGAAGGTCTGCCGCAGTCCCAGCAATGGATCATTCAGGGCATTCTGGATGGACGGAAAAAGCAGGCACAGGCAGGGGAAGAAATGGAGCGAATATAAATGGGTGTATACGAAGTACATACAGGGCGTCTGCTGTCAGGGCTGCGTCAACCCGAGGGAACCGGGCACTATTATGTGTCATCACCGGAAGGTCTGTTCCAGACAGATCATCTGGACGGAATCACTGGCACTTACTGGAGCATGCAGACTATGGAAGATCTGCTGTACCAAGCATGTATGGAAGTCATTGGCTCCTTTGCACAATCGGACAAGAACGAGCAGGTCTATACTTTTATTATCGAAGCGGATAATGTCAACGGCAACTATCTGCTGTATATCAACACCTTGCATGATCTGGAACAGATGACTGCGTATTATTATAAATATTATCAGGAGAAATATGCGGAGAACCAGGAAGAGTCCTACAATCGCTCACTGGAACAGATCCGTCAGTCGATCCGCTATGCGACAGGCGATTATCCGGATATGATCGATGATCTGGGTGAAGCACTGGAAGCTCCTCTGGCGATGTACCAGGAGATCAATGAGCGCCTGTGGGAAGAAGAGGAAGAGGGACCTGTACCGGTGCTGGATACAGCTACCCGGGAATTGTTCACACAGACAGATGGCGAA
The DNA here is from genome assembly GCF_000971965.1 of Paenibacillus wulumuqiensis. GTDB lineage: Bacteria > Bacillota > Bacilli > Paenibacillales > Paenibacillaceae > Saccharibacillus > Saccharibacillus wulumuqiensis. The sequence continues at coordinate 720,182 of NZ_LAQP01000001.1, read as the reverse complement.
TTTATCCGGATCATGGATCAGTCGATGCGTGACGGCGGCTTGACCGTAATCGCTTTGCGGGTGATGGAGCGTCTGCAGCCGGAGTTCCATCGGCTGGACCGGACGAACGATTTTATCGCTTATGTACAGTCGTCGGATGGGGAGGGAGGCGACTATTTGACTTTCAGTACCCTGATTCGCAAAACGGTTCCCCTGGAGCGGCTGTATCAGGTTATGCCGCAGGAACGTAAAGATGATGAGCAGTTTGATGCACTGTTCCAACAGTATGCGGTGCGACCGGTGCAGGAGCAGCTGGATTACTGGAGTGAGCAGATCCGCTGCAACCGCTGGAATACAAACAAAAGCGTAATTACCAAATACGGCAAAACCGATTTCCATGCCTATGCCGCTTTACTGGCAGCCGGACCGGCTATCCAGCCTCTCATCGAGCAGGCATTAAGCGTCATCACGGAAAAAGATGATGATCTGGCGCAAATGTATCATATGCTGCTGGAAGATCTGGCTTCGTCTTGAGTTCGTCACTACTTGTGCATGGAATCGTATCAGCAAAATGAATGGTTAGAATGCTTCAGCCACCGGCTTGATTCACAGCGGGTGGCTTTTTCATATTCATTTGTAATACGGGACCACAAAACATCATCAGTAATGATCTGTACTGCTTGTTCCTGAAGAGGCATCTGCATGAATTCCCGGATCAACGGATAGGCCGGCACGTTCATAAGCATCCTGTAAAATGGTCAGCGCAGACCGAACACCAATGCCAAATCGATTGCAGCCTGCTTCCGCCATTTCCAAGAGAGTATCCAGATCACGAATACCGCCTGCTGCCTTGATCAATGCTGAATCGCCGATGACCGACTTGATCAGCCGGATGGTATCAACTGTGGTCGGTTTGGGCCCCCAGCCGGTCCCTGTTTTGACAAAGGCTGCACCAGCCTGAACGACCAGTTCACTGCCCCGGCGAATCTCGTCATCCGTCAGATAGGCGATCTCCAGAATAGCCTTGACTGGTACTTGTTCGGCTGCCTGAACGACAGATGCCACATCCTGTCTAACCCGCTCATAATCTCCTGACTTAAGCGCTCCGACATTGATGACCATATCAAGCTCCAGGCAGCCCAGTGCCAGCATTTCCCTGGCCGTATGCACTTTCATGGATGTTGTATCTGCACCGGAAGGAAATCCGACCACTCCGGTCACAACCGTATCCGGCACATCCTGCAGCTGCCGGACCACATAGTCTGTCATATAAGGCATGGGACTGGCACAGACACAATGATACCTTTTCACAATATCAATCAGCCGATCAACTTCCTCTACCGTAACATCGGTGCGCACTGCACTCACATCCACCATCCGCCCGATCCGGGCATAGTCTATTACAGGTTGTATCACTTTTGTTCCTCCTCTTTATAAAGATAATTATCTTTATTGATGTAAAAATAATATAATAGCATTTGAGAGGGAATACAAGTCTCTCTAAAAGTAAAAAATCTGAATTGCATCATCACCACAGAAATACAGATATTTTCTTGTGATAAGTGCGCAATATTATACTCTATGAAAATTATCAACGTTCAAAATTGGCATGGATTGTTGATACTTACCCACTAATGAAAGCGCTTGACAAAAGATAATTATCTTTATATATTCTAAGCAACAAGAAACAGTAATGTAGCAGACAACTGGAATAATAGACAACCAGATAATGGGTAGACAAGATAGATACAGCCATAAAACCAACCTGTGGAAGGTGATAAATATGCCGAATATCATCGCCTATGATCTCGGAACCGGCGGGGTCAAAGCTTCGCTGTACAACGAGAGAATGCAGACGGTCGCGCGATCCTTTGTAGAGTACGAGACCTTTTATCCGCAGCCAAACCGGCATGAGCAGCGGCCGGATGACTGGTGGAACGGGATCAGGGAGACAACGCGTCAGCTGCTGGAATCCTCGCAGACCCCTGCAGCTGCGATTGCCGGGATCAGTTTATCGGGACACAGTCTTGTGAGTGTTCCGATCAGCAGGGAAGGAGAGGCTCTGCAAGAATATGTACCCATCTGGTCTGACCGGCGCGCCGAAGAGGAAGCAAAGCAATTTTTTCAAAATATTAACGAAGAAGAGTGGTATATGCGGACCGGTAACGGGTTTCCGGCTGCCTGTTATCCGTTGTTCAAGCTGATGTGGCTGAAGAAGCATGAACCGGGGATTTTTGCCCGTATGAATAAAGTACTGGGGTCCAAGGATTATATCAATTACAGGCTGACCGGACAGATGGCTACCGATGACTCCTATGCATCAGGTACCGGAGCATATGACCTGCACAGCCAATGTATGATGGATGAACTGCTGCAGGCAGCAGGTGTGGCGGCAGATATATTTCCAAATATCGTTCCTTCCCACCGGATGATTGGACAGGTGACTGCGGAGGCAGCAGGCTGGACCGGGCTGCAGGAAGGCACTCCTGTTGCCTGCGGCGGTGTGGATAATGCCTGTATGGCATTGGGAGCAATAGGTGCAAAGCAAGGCCGGATCTATACTTCACTCGGTTCGTCAAGCTGGATTCCGGTCAATTCAAGTCGGCCGGTGCTGGATGTAAATACGCGGCCCTATGTATTTGCCCATATTCAGGAAGGCATGTACACAAGCGCATATTCGATCTTCTCGGGGGGCAGTTCGCTGCGCTGGGTGCGGGACACGATATGTCCTGATCTGATGGGACGGGCAGATGCCTATGAGCAGATGAGTCAGTGGGCTGCCGGTGTGCCGGTCGGTGCCAATGGGGTTATTTTCAATCCGAGTCTGGCAGGAGGAACCTCACAGGATTACAGTGTGCATATCCGCGGCAGCTATGTCGGACTGCATCTGGGTACGACCCGTGCGGATCTGATTCGGGCATCGATGGAAGGTATTGCCATGAATCTGCGGCTGTCGCTGGATCAACTGAAGCGGCATACGACAGTAGCAGACCGGATACTGATTTGTGGCGGCGGCAGCAGAAGCAGACTGTGGATGCAGATGTTTGCCGATATTTTTGAAATGGAGATCATCAAGACGAATGTGGATCAGGATGCGGCTTCGCTTGGTGCGGCAGCTATTGCAGCGCGTGCACTGGGATGGTGGCAGGATTACAGCCCGATTGAGGCACTGCATACGGTGGAACGTACCTGTATTCCGGATCGCCTAAACAGTGAACAGTACCGTCAACTGCTGCCGGTATTCCGGCATGTTAACGAGATGTCTGCCCGGCTGGGAGATTACATGCATCAGCACCGGTTATCCCTGCAGACCAACGAACAGACGGCGGTTGATGATTCGGTCCGGCAGCATCATTAACTTTGATTGGACAAGGAGGAGTTGGACATGAACGAGGATCTGTTTGATACCACATTCCGGCTGGATGGCAAGACGGCTGTTATCACAGGAGCGGCTTCGGGCATCGGTTTGGCTACCGCACAGTTGTTTGCGGAGAAAGGGGCATCTGTCGCTCTGCTCGATCTTCATCTGGCCCAGGCGCAGCAGGCGGCAGAGGGATTGGAATATGGTACAGCAGTAGAGGTTAATGTGGGTGACAGCGAGTCGGTTCGGAAGGCAGTGGCAGAGGTCAGGGAGAAATTTGGCAAAATCGATATCCTGGTCAACAGCGCCGGTATCGGTCCGGTGGAATGGGCCGAGGATTACCCGGAAGAGGACTGGCACCGGACGATGAGTGTGAATGTGAACGGCATGTTCTTCATGTCCCAGCAGGTGGGACGGGAGATGATTGCCGCTCAGCGTGGAGGCAAGATCATCAGCCTCGCGTCACAGGCAGGCTTGGTCGCAATTGATCGGCATGTTGCCTACAGCGCGAGCAAGGCGGCTGTCATTTCTATTACCAAATCACTGGCGCATGAGTGGGGCAAGCATCATATTCAGGTCAATGCGATCTCGCCAACGGCCACGTATACTCCGCTGATCGCCGGCTACTGGGAGGGAGCGATCAAGGAAGAAGCGATCCGCAACACACCAGCCGGTCGATTCGCCGAACCGGGAGAGATCGCTGCGGCTGCCCTGTTTCTCGCCAGCGGTGCAGCGAATATGATCACCGGTGCGAATCTGGTCGTGGATGGAGGCTATACGATTCACTGATCACGCAGAGACGACCGGTGGGAAGTCCAGACTTTGTTCAGATGGATGGATAGTTTGACCGAGTAGGAGAGTGAATGCTGCCAATTGTGAGAGCAAAAGAGAATGCAAGAGAGTAGCCTTAAGTAAGAAGTTGGAACATTCGTATCTTACTTTGTTTATGTCCGTCCTTCCAGATACACACTGTATTCATATTTATCCGCGACCAGCTTGATCAGGCTGTATTCAAAAGGTCCCTGTTCCACATGGCTGATCCGTTTGCTGCACAACAGCGGGGAACCCAGCGGAACCTGAAGAATCTGGGACTCGGTAAAATCGGCTGCTACTGCGGATAGACGTTCCCAGGCATGCAGCAGAATAATATGATAGGTCTGCTCCAGAAAAGCATACAGGCTGTTAAACCGGTTCACATGCTGCTCCAGACCCGGCACATAATTGGCCCGTAGGTAATTGTTCATCAGGGCGATCGGACGATCGTCGGCATACTGGACGCGCTGCACCAGATAGACCTGGCTGCCGGCAGGAAGCTTCAGCGCATCGGCTACATGCTCAGGCGGTGTGATCAGTTCAATCGACATGCCGCGTGTAGTTACATGGTAGCCTTTGGCCGTTAATGTCTCGGTGATGGAAGTGAGATGATTGAGCCGCTGGGTAGTCGAGGTATCGAGGATTTCGGTACCTTTCCCCTGTGTCTTTTTGAGGAAGCCTTCACTGCTCAGCAGTTCAATTGCTTTGCGGATCGTAGTGCGGCTGACCGAGAAGCGCTGCTCCAGTTCGGATTCGGTAGGCAATAGGGTTCCTGGCGCGTAGCTGCCTTCTTTGATATCGTGTTTGAGTTGGGTATATACTTTGCGGTAAGCGGGAATGTCGTTCATAATCATGCTCCTCTGATCGTCCTGGCATGGCTGGGATGCAGAATTGGATATGCAGTTCACCAGCTGTATATAAGTGATCATGCCACAAAAAGTACAACGCTTCAAGTAAAGGTCATTATCTTTATCGAAAGTCAAGCAATATACATTACAAATACGTACTATTATCCATACATCAATAAAAGATTATCATTCCTTCCCTTGTTAAATTCATAAATCATATCTATAATTTTCCTGTTATTATGTAGTAATATCTAAAAAATCAGGAGGATTATTATGAAACGGAAATGGTTTTATTTTGTAGTAGCTTTGTTGTTTATTGGTGTATTGGCTCATCCTGAGTCTGGCTCAGCAGATTCTACAAATACAGTGACTACTAAGGTTATGGTATATAAAGGCCAACAATACATACAGCTGGCTGGAGGAGACAGAGTAGTTATCAATAAATTGAACAAATTATTCAAAGAACATGCAGTAAAGGCTGCGAGCTCTAACCGGAAGCTTAAAAAAGAGAATGCCAGTTATTCCTACACTACACAAGCAAGTACTAAATATAATAAGGCTAATAAAATTTCTGTTATGTATACAGATTATGTTTATACAGGTGGAGCTCATGGAATGTATGGGATAGTTATGTATAATTACGATTTGAAAACAGGAAAATCATACGAATTGAAGGACTATATTCAAAACCAGACACAAAAAAATAATCTTAAAAATGCAATCTCTGCAAGCTTACAAGCGAAGTACGATGCGGGAGAAAATGTGTTTGAAGATCGAATTTATGATTTTCCGCTAGAAGTAAATACGGATTTTTACTACTATCAAAAAGGTATTGTAGTTGTATTTTATCCTTATGAAGTGGCTCCTTATGCCGAAGGAATAGTTAGTATCAAGGTACCGTTTGATACAATTAACAAAACAAATTAAAACAGAGGTGCAAGCTTTCTGTTTTAATGATAAAACGAATTGCTGCAGTCATCAAAAAATCGCTCTGATCCTGCATCCCGTTTATCCAGACGGGGTTGGCAGCTCAGAGCGATTTTTTGCTGTTCCTACTTATGCATGCTGCAGCGTGAGGATTACCACTTCAGCGTAACAACCGATTTACCCGGTACCGTATAATTCACAGACTGCCCGTTCCACTGGATTTTGGCGGTTTTCGCAGCATTCTGGGAATTATACAGGACGATCGCTTTGGAACCGTCCGGATTTTTGAAAGCTACGCTCTGCATATCGTCAAATGAATTGGAATCAATCCGGTACGCGCCGGTGTTTACAAATTTGCTGAAATGACCGAGCAGGTAATACTGCTTGGTATAAGTCACTTTGTCTTCGGGGCTGCTGGAGCTGTTATCGGAGTTCTGGATCGTGACCATGCCTTTGTTGGTATTATTGTCTCCAATTACGCTTGGTCCGTCTTTCTGATCCAGCGCGGCATTCCAGAGAATGATCGATTTGGACCAGTTGCGGGTCATGCCGATAAACTCATTGATCATGTTGTCAAAGCCCTGGGTAGTGCCATTCACCGGGTCATTCCATGTACCGAATCCGCCTTCGGTAAACCAGATGTCCTTGTCCGGATGGGCATTGTGCATGCTGGTCATCGCGGTAAAGTCACCGCCATAATGGTGGAAAGCACTGCCTGCGACGTACTGGGATTTGCCATTGTCCTTGAGTCCCTGGATCACGGTTTTGGGGAACGTCCAGTTATCATAGTTGTGATCATAGGCGATAATTTTGGTGTTCAGCCCGGCAGCTTTGAGCGCAGGTCCCAGATAATCGCCGATCATACCGATCTGATCCTGTTCATTCATGAGCATGCCCGGATAGCGGCCCGGCTCGAACAGCGGTTCATTTTGCGGCGTTACCGCATAGATGGGAATACCTTGAGCCTGATAGGCCTGTATGAATTTGACGAAATAATTGGCATATACCGGATAGTTCTCGGCTTTGAGCTTGCCGGTACCGTTTTTGTCATTGGTTGTATATTTCATCCAGGCCGGTGCGCTCCATGGAGATGCGATGAATTTGATATTCGGATTTTTGGACAGCGCGGACTTGATCATCGGGATAATGTAGGACTGATCCCGGGAAATGCTGAACTGGTTCAGCGCTGTGTCGCTAGCGGTATCGTCATACGTATACGTGCTCCAGGCAAAGTCGCTCGCACCTATCGGTTGGCGCAGCATGCTCATACGGATGCCGGAAGTACCGAACAGGTTATCCATCACTTCATTACGCTTGGTGCTGCTGAGCTTATAATTGAGCAGCCAGGCAGCAGAGTCCGTCATCGATACGCCAAAACCGTCCATCTGCTGATACGTTTTGCCTTCGTTAACGGTAAACGTATAATCGGCACTTCCAGTACCGGCAGCGAAGGTCAGGTCACCCTGGCGGATGAGCCTTGTATCCGGACGAAGACCGACACTTGGCTCGCTGTGGGGATCGGCTGTCGTCAGCCAGACCTGGGCTTTTTCGTTGGCAGCATGCGCCGAAGGTGCAAGCGAGACGAGTGGAGTGATAGCAAGGGAACTGAGCAAGGCAAGCTGCAGTCCCTTTTTAAACATGGACATTGTAAAACACCTCTCCTTCCAATCGTGTAAACGTTATCAATTACATATGGAATAAATTATCAATAGAAGAGTTGTTTTACAATATGAAGAAGCATGTCTGGTAGAAATGCACTGTGGATGCGTAGAAATGCATACATGAAGAGAGCCGATCAATACGTGCATGGCGTGGGAAAGACAACAGAGGAGGTAGGTGACGTCCTATTTATATGCCAAAAAACAGGCAGAGCATAATGCCCTGCCTGTCTCTATTTATTTTATGCTTAATGTGTAGGCAGCCCGCTCGGTGTTCAGCTGTACACGGGAGTCACTGATCTCATCGATCCGCAGATCGTGGGTGATAATCTCGTACGTATCACGGGGTACCTGGACTTCTTCGCCATCGGCGTTCTGGGTAACTCCCTCACCGCGCAGCAGCAGCGCGCTTTCCAGGTAATCATCGATTTCATTGTCTTCATTTCTTTCGTCAATATCCGACAGGGTGAAGTGAACAATGTCGGTATCATCCAGCTCTTTTTTCTCAATAATAATCGTGTTGTTTTTGTGCTGGTCCAGCCAGTCTCTGAGGGTCTGAATATCGTTGGTTTCTGTCATAGGTATCATTCCTTTACTGGTTTATAAGAAAGTCTGGTAGAATTCATGCTCTGATGACTGCTTGTATCAACGGATTGGAGCATGATGGGGCAATAATATGTCTATGGACCATCATTCTCCGGCTTGGCTGTCAGAAAGAGTTACATACACAGCCGAGCTGGACAGTCTCTATAACTATTCAATTACCCTGCCTTGCAGATTCGTAATCGCTGCAGTATATGAAAATGCATGAACAGGCAATATTGTGGGTCTTTTACCGCATTTACAGCCGCCAAAGGATCAGCCATAATTTAGTTAGTTCTGTCAGCGGAAGGCAGTTGATGCGTTCTGTACACAGCTGCGCTCGGGTCCAATAACTTCATTTTCAAATACAAAAGCTCATACACATAGATCAGAGCGGGTCCGGAAGCACCGGACGGATAAGGAGGAGAATGGATGAATGATGGAAACAACGGGCAAGTGCGTGAGATGAATTATCATATCGTTGCGCTGCATATGATGCAGTGGAATCCGATGAATCTGAGGGAATGGTGTCTTCCTGACGAATACAGTATCGAAATCGAACATATTATCAAAGTCCTGCCGCATGTCAACTCATCGGATGAGCTGGGAGAGCAGTTGTACTGGATTATGCAGAAATATTTTGGCGTCTATGCGGGCTGTACTATTCAGGAATGTGCAGCGGTGGCAGTGGGTATCTATGCCGATATCCAGGCACAGCAGCGTCCGCAGCCGTTTGCCGCTTTTCAATTTTATGACGAACAACTCCTCTTTGGTACATACACAAGCAGATCTTATAAAAAGTAAAATGATATCATATCGTACAGGGAGACTGTGTGCAGATTATGCTGCAGCTAACAGACTCTCATAGTTACGGAGCATGATGTCATCATCTTAAAAGCACGGACAAGCCGGATGGTTCCCAGGCAAAAGAGGGAAAATCCGGTTGGTCCGTGCCTTTTTGGTTTATACATATTCTGGAATGACCTATACAATGAGATGAGGTGCAGATTGATGAGAATATCGTATAATACAGAGTCCCTTTTTGAAGGAAGAGATATTCTGGATGTGATGCAGGTTCTGCATGCGCATGGGCTGGATATCGTCGAATTCTGGTCATGGGAAGACAAGGACCTGGAAGGAATCAACCGACTTCGGCATGAGCTGGGGATGGAAGTGGCCTCGATCGTTGTCAAACTCGCAACAATGCTGGAACCGGACAAGCGGGATGAAGCGATCGACGGGATCCGGCGTACGGCAGAAGCTGCGCGCTCACTGGATTGTACCCGAATGGTGCATACGATTGGCTTTGAGAAAGAAGGCATGAGCCGGGATGAGATGCAGCAGAGTCTGATCGATGGACTCAAAGCCGCTATCCCGGTTCTCGAAGAATACGGTGTGACCACCTGTATTGAACCGCTGAACACAACCGCAGACAAAGAGCTGAGCGGTTACTTCCTCAATACATCCCAGCAGGCATTCGATATTGTCGCCGAGGTGAATCATCCGCTCGTCAAAGTCTGTTACGATATGTACCATGTGCAGGTGATGGAGGGCAATGTACTGCCGCGTCTGCAAAACAATATTCATCATGTGGGTCATATTCAGGCTGCCGGTGCGCCTGGTCGTCATGAGCTGTTCATCAGCGAGCTGAATTATGATTATGTATTTGATGCGATCAAGCAGATGGATTATAACGGTTATGTAGGTATTGAGTATTTCCCGATTCATGATCCGATTGATGATCTGGTACGGATCAAGGAGAAGTTCCACACTGGCTGACTGGGACAGCGATAGTAATGGTAGATTCAGATCCCGGATAGGGATAAGCGGATAGAAGAGAAGCACGATAAAAGGCATTTCACAGGAGGATATGGATTCTGCAGGACTTTTAATAAAATATATGTTTGTTCCTGCCCTTCACGTTCATGTGGAGGGTGTTTTTATGAGTTTAAATAATTAAATAAGAGAACGATGAGTTTGATTTTGTATACTATCGTTCGTTTAAATGAGGGTATAGAAGTTTTATATTAGCTTTATTTCAACTGACACCTCCAAAAACCGAACAATATTCATCAATTACACTTGACCATGCAGATAATTTTCGCTAATATACCACTGTAGGCCGATAAAAACGGCTGAATTTACTGAAATTCCACTTTATAGACGTACATTATAAATAATATGACGATTAAATATTCGTATATCCCCGAAAATAGGGTTTGGGGGTCTCTACAAGGAACCGCAAATTCCTGGCTACGGATAGGATGCTTTGGCATACCTGTTCGCAAGCCGGGGATTTTTTGTGCGTTTTGGAGAACAGAGCAGGTATCCAACATTATTAATTATGTAATTAAAAGTAAAATTTTACTTATTAATCTATCCAGTCGGATCACGCAGTATAATACAAATATCAGGCTGCACACATCCCATCCGGCATTATGCTCATCAGGAGGATATTATGACAAAATATGATTGTATCGTAGTAGGCGCAGGACCCGCAGGAATCTTTGCATGTTATGAATTGACACGGATTGCACCGGAATGGAAAGTCCTTTTGATTGATAAAGGCCATGATATCTACCGTCGCAACTGTCCAATTATGCAGGAGAAAATCCAGTTCTGCCCACCGCCCGCAGGGAAAAAGGACTTTGCCGGCTGTCTGCCTGCATGTTCGGTAACGGCAGGCTTCGGTGGAGCCGGGGCTTACAGCGATGGCAAATTTAATATTACGACGGAGTTCGGCGGCTGGCTGACCGATTACCTGGCTCCATCCAAGGTCGAAGATCTGATCCGGTATGTGGATTCCATCAATCTGGAGCACGGCGCTACCGAGATGATCACGGACCCAACGACAGATGTGATCCGGGATATTGAGCAGCGCGGTTACGCTTCGGGTCTGAAGCTGCTGCGTGCCCAGGTGCGCCATCTCGGCACCGAGCAGAATCTGGAGATTCTGAAGTCCATTTATGAATATCTGAACACCCGGATTGATATGGTCTACAAGACAGAGGTGGAAGATATCCTGACGATCAAGGAAGACGGCAAGCATCGAATTACAGGCATCGTAACCAAAAAGGGAGACACCTACGAGTCCGCGAATGTGATGATCGCTCCGGGGCGTGATGGTTCAGCCTGGCTGACCGATATCCTCAAAAAGCGCCGCCTGAAAATGTACAATAACCAGGTGGATGTGGGTGTACGTGTCGAGACATCCGATGTGGTCATGCAGGAGATTAACAAGCATCTGTATGAAGGCAAATTTATCTATAATACATCTGTCGGTACACGGGTGCGTACATTTTGCAGTAATCCGTCCGGACATGTCGTGGTCGAGAATCACAGCGGCGTGATGGCGGCCAATGGTCACTCTTTCAAAGATCCGGCGCTCGGTTCGCGCAATACGAACTTTGCCCTGCTCGTGTCGCACAAATTTACGGAGCCGTTCGACAAGCCGAATGAATATGCTCGTGAAATCTGCCGCCGGGCGAACGATCTGTCCAGCGGAGGCGTTATCGTACAGAAGTTCGGCGATATCCTGCGCGGCCGCCGCTCTACTGCCGACCGGATCAAGGAAGGATTCCTCGAACCAACACTGAAAGAAGCGGTGCCGGGCGATCTCGGTCTGGTGCTGCCATATAATACCATGAAGAGTCTGATCGAGATGGTGCAGGCGCTGGAAGGCGTCACACCGGGCATTGCTTCCGAGCATACGCTGTTCTACGGAGTGGAAGCCAAATTCTATTCCGCCCGTCCCAAGCTGGATGAGAATCTGGAGACTGAGATTGATGGACTGTACTGCGGCGGCGACGGTGCGGGTGTGACACGTGGTCTGGCCCAGGCCGGAGCAGCCGGTATATGGATCGCCCGCAGCATGTTCACCAAGACGGGCAGCAGCAGCCGGGTACCTGCGACAGTTGTCTAAACCCCGGCTGTCATATCCGCCGCTATGTCTGGCTTGAACAAGATTCGATAAACGATTCATTAGCCTCGTATGCAGCAGCCAGCACAGCTCGTATGCAGCAGCCAGCACAGTCGGTATAGTAATCTTATGTTCTGACCAGAGAACATAGAAGCTGTTATGGGAGCTATTAGCTGCTGGAAGGATTACAGACAGTATGAAGTCGTGAAAAAAGCAATCATTAAACGAAGATTGTATACAGTCCACACGAATAAACAACACCAATAAAAAAGCTGCCGGATGCGTTCCGGCAGCTTTTTCTCGCAAAAGAAGATATGGAGAGATGCAGTTGATCTGAAGTGTATTTATAATTCTATTCCTGCTCGATCCATGCAAACATCGCGGCAATAGACTGCTTGTGCACCTCTTCGGGCATATGATGACCATACTCTTCATAGATCTGTACATCATATGGCTTGCCCAGCTCCTCCAGTCGTCTGATCATGCGGTCAGCGTGGCTGAAGTCTACCTGCAGATCCTGCCGCCCGTGAATGATCAGCACAGGACAATCAATCCGTTCTGCCAGTGCTGCCGGTGAGCGGGCTTCATACCGCTCGGGGTACTTGCCTGTCGAGCCGCCGACTACCCGTTTGAGCATACGGCGCAGATCGATTCTCTCCTCATACGTATGAGCCAGATCGGATACACCGCCCCACAGAATCAATCGATGAATCGGTGGCTGAACGGATTGTACAGTGGTCAGTGTCGCATTGACCGAACCACGGGAGAAGCCCATGACCGAGATCTGCTGTTCATCCGTAAATGGCAGCTGGCTCAGCCAGCGAATACCAGACAGCACATCCTCCACATCACCACCGCCGAATTCATCGCGTCCCTGACCGCCCTCCGCGCCGCGATAGCAGGGAGCAAATACGATATGCCCATGCTGGGCAAACCGCTCCAGCCAGTCCATACGCACACTGCCCACCCGGCCAATCCCGCCGCGGCAGTATACAAATACAGGATGATTTCCTTCCGTAACCGGTCGGGTCGCCGGACACAGAGGGCAGGCGATCGGCAGAACTTCCAGATCCTCGGTCTCATAAAAGGAATTGAGCCATTCGGCCAGCTGTTCAACAGACGCTGTTACACCATAAGGCAATGCCATGTATCCTTTGACCCGGTAGATGTCCGATATATAGCTAATTTGATAGATCATGGAACTGCACCACCTTCGTTTATTGTTTCAGTAAATCATTATTTTGAAGTTTCATAATCTATGATTGACTCGACAGGGGATGGATGAATAGATAAAATGTCTTATAAAGTGTACCATATTCAGCTCGGTGCGGAAGGAATGAGTACGATGGAGTGGACGATACACCCGCTGGGCGATTCGGCGGTACTGATCGAATTTGGCAGTGGGGTTCAGGAAGATACACTCGCCGTGATCCAGACGGTGGCTCGGCAGATCGAAGAAGACCCGTTTCCCGGCTGGATTGAATGCGTTCCTTCCTATACTACGCTGGCGGTCTATTATGATCTGGCTGTACTGTCTTTGATGAGTCATTCCGGTGATATCGGCGTGTATGAGAAAGTCAGTCAGCTGGTAGAGCAGCGGCTGCTGGCTGCTGTGACCACGGAAGTTGATCAGGACAGCACGATAGTCGAGATCCCGGTCTGTTATGGAGGAGAATACGGACCGGATCTGGAATGGCTGGCGGATGCAAACGGACTGACCGCCGAAGAGGTTATTCATATTCACGCAGGAGCCGAATATACCGTCTATGCGATTGGATTTGCTCCCGGATTTCCCTATCTAGGCGGGATGCCGCCGCAGATTGCTGCGCCGCGCAAAGCAACACCAAGGCTCACTATTCCTGCCGGATCGGTAGGCATTGCCGGCACGCAGACCGGCATTTATCCGCTGGAGACACCGGGCGGCTGGCAGCTGATTGGCCGTACGCCGATTCGGTTATTTCGTCCGGAAGAGTCGCCGCCCAGCCTGCTGCAAAGTGGACACCGGGTTCGATTCCGACCGATTACAGCGGAACAATATGTTCGTCTGCAGCAGCAGGAGTCTGCTGGCTTGTCCCGATCAGACGAGACAGGAGGCTGCGAATGAGCATCATTATAGAGAAACCCGGCCTGTTGACAACGGTACAGGACACTGGACGTACCGGATATGGCAAGTATGGAGTCAGCCTGTCCGGTGCGATGGATCGACCGGCGCATCTGATTGCCAACTGGCTGGTAGGCAATACCGGGCATGAACCGACGCTAGAAATTACGCTAACCGGCTTTGTTGCTGAATTTACGGCAGACTGCTGGATTGCTGTAACCGGCGGTCAGCTGACACCGGTTGTGGATACCGAACTGCTGCCGATGTGGCGCCCTGTATGGGTGCGCAAGGGAAGCCGGTTGTCTTTTAAAAAAGTGGAGTCCGGCTGCCGTGCCTATCTGGCCGTATCTGGCGGCTGGCAGATTCCGCCTGTTATGGGCAGCGCCAGTACCTATCTGCGGGCAGGCATTGGCGGATTGGCAGGCAGAGCGCTGCGCAGTGGAGATATCCTGCATATTCAGCCAGGACAAATGGCACTGCCGGAGTCATCTGGTAAAATGGATGATTCCTCCTCCATCTCTACGGTACCGTGGCAGGTCAGCCGACTGCTGCTGCCGGCTCAGACCGGTCATCCCGTGATTCGTATTCTTCCGGGTCGCCAGTGGGAGGATTTTACACCTGTCAGCCGACAGTCGCTGCTGGAAGACAGCTACCGGGTGACTCCGCAGTCGGACCGAATGGGCTATCGGCTGTCCGGAACGCCGCTGGAATTGAAGACGCCGCAAAATTATATCTCGGAAGCAGTCGCCCATGGTACGATTCAGGTTCCGGCAGACGGTCAGCCGATTGTTCTAATGGCGGATCGGCAGACACTGGGCGGCTATGCCAAAATCGCCCAGGTCATCTCGCTCGATCTATCGGTCATGGCACAGCTCGCCCCCGGTCATACGATCCGCTTTGAACAGGTGTCGATCGCGGAGGCGCAGCGCTGGTACGGAGTATGGGTGAGAGAGCTTCGCATTTTACGGAAAATGATTGAACTAAAACTCAAAGAGCTGCATTGACATCAGGAACAGGAGGAGTGCATATGTATCAGGTGGATCTGAATTGTGATATGGGGGAGAGCTATGGCATATATACGCTGGGAGTGGACGAAGCTATATTTGGCAGCATTACTTCTGCCAATATTGCCTGCGGATTCCATGCCGGTGATCCTTCGGTCATGCGGACAACGGTACGTCAGGCCGTTGCGCACGGAGTGAAGATTGGTGCTCATCCGGGTCTGCCGGATCTGGTTGGATTTGGCCGCAGACGGATGGAGGTCACCCCGACAGAAGTATATGATATGGTCACCTACCAGATCGGAGCGCTGCAGGCATTTGCCAGCCAGGAAGGCAGTAGTCTGCACCATGTCAAGCCGCATGGAGCACTCTATAACATGGCAGCGGTCTCTGCGCCGCTCTCCGATGCGATTGCACAGGCAGTATATGCGGTGAATCCGGGACTGATCCTGTACGGGTTGGCTGGCAGTGAGCTGATTAGCGCCGGGCAGCGTGCGGGTCTGCAGGTCGCAAGTGAAGTATTTGCCGATCGTACCTATCAGCAGGATGGTACACTGACTCCGCGTTCTGCAGCCGGTGCACTCATTACCGATGCGCAGCTGGCAGTGAAGCAGGTGCTGCAGATGGTCACGCAGCAGCGGGTGATCTCTACCGAGGGAACAGAGATACCGATCCAGGCGGATACGATCTGCCTGCACGGAGATGCGGCTTATGCCGTACAGTTTGCCCGGGAGCTGCGCGTACAGCTGGAGCAGCAAGATATTGTGGTACAGGCGGTATCCGCCAATTTATAAATCGGAGTGTACATCATGAATACATTACATAAAAGCGCCCTGGTCCAGCTGATTCTGTCGATGGCCATTTTTGGCTCAGTCGGCTTTTTCTCGGGATTGTCAGGGCTGCCTGCAGTTGAACTGGTCTGGGTGCGCTGCGTCTGTGCGGTTATTCTGATTGGTGGTGTCTGGTGGTTCAGCGGCACGTACCGCAGTGAAGTGTGGCAGCGCCGGGAAGTGGTGTTTGTGCTGCTCTGCGGGACGACGCTGCTGCTGAACTGGGTGTTTCTGTTCAAGTCGTTTGAGCTAACTTCAGTAACGGTAGCGATCTCTCTGTATCATCTGGCACCAGTTATTGCCATGATTCTGGGTAGTGTGATTTTCCGGGAGAAGCTGACCTGGATGGGATTGGGAGCGATTTTGCTCTGTTTTGCCGGTACGCTGCTGATTGTGGGAGCTGGTCAAGGGGGCGGCGGATTCCAGCTGACCGGTGCGATCTATGCGATCATTGCGGCCTTTTTCTATGCGGCGACCATGCTGCTTGGCAAAAGTATCCGCACACTGAGCGTCTATGCGACGACATTTATCCAGATGCTGCTCAGTATGATTCTGCTGCTGCCGTTTATTTCGTGGACCTCCTATCTGAATCTGAGCGAAATGAACTGGACATATTCCATTATTACCGGGTTTGTTCATACGGGGATCGTCTATTTGCTGTTCTATAACAGTGTGCGTTATTTGCCGACCCGGATCATCTCGGCACTTGTCTTTGTTGATCCGGCGGTTGCGATTCTGCTCGATGTGCTGCTGACCGGCTTCCGGCCGGATGGCTGGCAGTGGGGCGGCGTGCTGCTGATCTTTGCGGGTATGTTCTATATTGTAAAGCCGCAGGGAAATAGTTAGTGTACGGATAGCAATAATTTGTTTTATTGTATTTTTTAATGAAATGGAAATATGCATACAGACCTGAAGGTCAGGAAAAGAGGAACATCATTGTCACAACCCGATTCCCATATTCAACCGGCTGCGAGCCAGCCATTATTCCAATCAACCGAACTGCCTGTGCGGTCTCTCGATGATCCCTTTGGCTATATCTACACTTACGCCTGTCATGAAGACGAACAGGAGCTGTGTCATCTGGAGCTGCGCTGTCTGCTTGGACAGAAGCCGGAAGTCCGTCATGTAGAGAGTGTGGTACAGATTCCGCCGGAGCGCAGCCCGTTTATTCATTACCGGCTGGATATTCAGTGTGAAGCTGCGAATCTGGAACAGCTGGAGCAGGCGGTAGAGCAGCTGGATATGAACAACCGGACGTTCAAATTAATCAGTCTGGATGCTGAACAGACATTTACCTATGACGAGAAAAGACAGCTGGAGCGCCGGATCGGCATGCATATTACCGGCAAAGCGCAGATGAAGCAGCCGCAGCAGTTGATCGGTATGACGTACGCGGGCGGTCGCTGGGTAGCCGGCCGCTGTCATGCCTCCGAATCCGTCTGGCTCCGTCACAATGACAAGCCTCGCCATTACTCCACAGCGCTCAGTACCCGGGTAGCCCGGGCGGCCGTCAATATTGCAGTACCTGACACAGCAGCTTCACTGATCGATCCATGCTGCGGCATCGGTACGGTGCTGATTGAGGCGATGTCCATGGGAATTACAGTAACAGGATATGACCTTAATCCGCTGGCAGTGCAGGGTGCGCGTGAGAATCTGACCCACTATAGCATGCCGGATATTGTCAGTCTGGCTGATATGCGGAAGCTGACCGGCCGATATGATGCGCTTATTCTCGATCTGCCCTACAATCTGTGCTCCGTACTGAATGAGCAGGAACGATTGAACATGCTTCTCTCGGCTGCGAGACTGGCCGGGCGGGTACTTGTCATTTCCACCGAGGCGATTGAGTCATCGATAGAACAGGCTGGCATGCAGATCTTGGAGGTCTGCCATATCCGTAAAGGCCATTTTACCCGTTACTTATGGTTATGCGAATCGGTGCGTTAACTGCCGGTTCGCCGGGTAAGGTTCTGTATACAAATGGCAGGGAAAAAGACAGTTATCAGACGATGAATCGGTGCAGATGCCTGTACAATCGGAACATAGCTGTCTGTCAGCGCCATTTATTCAACCATTGGATAAAAAATCTATTCATCTATTGTAAAATTTAGTAACATAGATATATCCGGGAATTCCGAGACTATCGATAGAGAGGTGCACATTTATGAAATTTAGCGAGTTTACGTATAAACGTCCGGATATGGATGTTCTCAAAAAGGATTTTGATCAGCTGCTGCAGCAGTTTAATCAGGCATCCAGCTTTGAAGAGCAGGATCAGGCGATGGCGCAGATCAACAAAATGTTTAACAGTTTCTCCACCCAGGCACAGCTCGTCTCGGTACGCCATTCCATTAATACGAATGATGAGTTCTACAAAACGGAACAGGAGTATATGGATGAGATTGGACCCGTATTCCAGGAATACATAGACAGCTATTACAAAGCACTGGTGAACTCCAGCTTCCGCAGCGAACTGGAACAGAAATGGGGACATCAGCTGTTCGCTTCTGCCGAACTGACACTGAAAACGTTCCATCCCGACATCATCGCCGATCTGCAGCAGGAGAATAAACTGACGACGGCTTACAGTCAGCTGATCGCTTCCGCCAAAATCATGTTTGAAGGCGAAGAGCGCACACTGACCCAGCTGACCCCATTCGAGCAGTCCAAAGACCGCGATATGCGTCAGCGTGCCGGGGAAGCCCGCTATGGATTCATGGCAGAGAACAGCGAAGAGCTGGACCGCATCTATGATGAGCTGGTTAAAGTCCGCACGACGATTGCCCGCAAGCTCGGTTACAGCAGCTTCACGGAACTGGCATATGCACGGATGGGTCGTACCGATTATGGTCCGGAGCAGGTAGAAGCATTCCGCAAGCAGGTACAGGAATATATCGTTCCGGCTGCTGCGCGCCTCAAGGACCGCCAACGTGCCCGCCTTGGTGTGGACCGTCTGTCCTACTTTGACCAGAGCTACAGCTTCCCGACCGGCAATCCGACACCAAAAGGGGATGCCGACTTTATTATCAATAACGGTGCCAAAATGTACTCCGAGCTGTCACCGGAGATCGACCAGTTCTACAAGTTCCTGCAGGACAATGAACTGATGGATCTGCTCAGCAAAAAAGGCAAGATGGGCGGCGGATACTGTACGTTCCTGAACGACTATCAGAGCCCATTTATCTTTGCCAACTTTAACGGCACTTCCGGCGATATTGATGTACTGACACACGAGATGGGCCATGCGTTCCAGGTGTATCAGAGCCGTCACTTCGAGGTGCCGGAATATATCTGGCCGACCTATGAAGCAGCAGAGATTCATTCCATGAGCATGGAGTTCTTTACCTGGCCGTGGATGGAACTGTTCTTCAAGGAAGACACGGACAAGTACAAGTTCGATCATCTGTCCGGCGGACTGCTGTTTATTCCTTACGGGGTAGCGGTGGATGAGTTCCAGCATGTGATCTATAGCAACCCGGAATTGACTCCGGCCGAGCGTAAAGCTGCCTGGAAAGCGGTAGAAGAGAAGTATCTGCCATTCTGGGATCAGAGCGACAATCTGTACCTGCAGAGCGGGGGCTACTGGCAAAAGCAGGGGCATATCTATGAAGCTCCGTTCTACTATATCGATTATACGCTGGCGCAAATCTGTGCTTTCCAGTTCTGGAAACGGATGAATGAAGACCAGCCGGCAGCATGGGCAGACTATGTGAACCTGTGCCGTCAGGGCGGCAGCAAGTCCTTTACCGGACTGGTGGAAGTAGCCGGTCTGATCTCGCCGTTCCAGGAAGGCTGCGTCGCTTCCGTTATCGGTGATATCGAGAACTGGTTGAACAGCATCGACGACAGCAAACTGTAAATGAATGTACCGAATCAAATGGAGTACCGAAGCTGGCCTTAGCCGAACGGATAGTTGTGGCTGTAATGCACGATAACCGGCAGGAGAGGGGATAGAACGGGTAATCCTCGTTAGCCGGGTTTTTGCCCGATTGAACCAAACAGCCTGTCCCCGGACCGATGGATTCTGATATAATCCTGAGTAATCCGTTGGCAGGCTGTTTCTTTATATGTGATACAGGAAGATGATCGACTTAATAATAAGCCTGTTCGGTAAACAGATAGCATCATAACAATAGATGGTCCATGCTTCATAAAAGCTGATTGAATCAAACCTACAGAGAGAAGGATGATCGTGGTATACCGCAACGAAGATTATCCGCTCCGGCATATCCACATCCCGGTCGAACTGGAATTGTATTTTCCGGTTCTGCAGGAGAATGAGACACTACCGGGATATCTGGAGCGCTTTTTTATACATAACAGGGAGCCGGCAACCTGGGTACACTGCTGTCAGGTCGCCCGTCGGGCGGTACAGCTGGCGGAGCAATATGGGCTGGATGCCCGGATCGCGCTGCTGGGAGGCTGGCTGCATGACATTGCCACCGTTATCCCGGATGAGCATAAATTAACACTGGCTGCCCGCTATGAGATCCCGATCCTGCCGGAGGAAAGGAAAGTGCCCTATCTTCTGCACCAGCAGTTGTCCCGCCGGCTGATTGAAAAGGTATTTGGGCTAAAGGAGCCGCAGCTGCTAAGTGCGGTCGGCTGCCATACTACACTTCGTGCAGACATGGAAATGATGGATCAGCTGCTGTTTGCCGCGGATAAGCTTTCCTGGACATCCAGTGACACCGCTCCTTATGTACATCAGATAAACGAAGCGGCAGACCGTTCCCTGGAAGAAGCCGTGCAGATCTATCTGGAGCATGTATGGACGGATACCGCTGGTATTCCCGTGCTGCATCCATGGCTGATTGCGGCCAGATTAACTGTGCAAAGCCGCCAGTATCTGCGAACGCTTCCGGCGCTGTCGGCAGATATTCACTGGGGACCGGTGACCGCGCGTTTTCATGAGCGAATCGATCCTGCCGGACTGGATACAGCGCTGATCAGCAATGTGTCCATCGTCCCGATGGTTGGCGATCGCCTGGTCATGATCCAGCTGGAAGATGGGCGGTGGGAACTGCCGGGCGGTACACTGGAAAAGGATGAACCCTATCTGGATGCGCTGCAGCGAGAAGTGGAAGAGGAGATGGGAGGTATGCTGCTGGATTACCAGGTATTTGGTTATTTCCATTGTGAATCTGCTGCGTCTCTCCCGTACCGCCCGTATATTCCACATCCGCATTTTATTCGTCTGGCCGGGTATGGACAGGTACGGCTGCAGGGTGCGCCGCTCAATCCTCCGGATGGAGAACAGGTGGCACGGGTCGATGTGGTGGATATAGAGGAAGCTGTTGAGCGTCTCCGCAGTACGGGGCGCAGCGATCTGGCCGACTTTTACCGGATGGGTTATTACTGCTGGCAGCAGCAATTCGCAGCCTATTCTCGTGGAACGGAGCTGTAATGATGAAGGATGGACACAGGGATAACCATATGATTCGTCCTGCTCGTCCCGGTGATGAATACGGCATTGCCCGTGTACATGTGAGCAGTTGGCAGACGACTTATGCCGGTATGATGGATGCGGAATTTTTACAGCAGTTATCCGTTACCCAGCGGGAAGAGGGCTGGGCCAGGAGTCTGGGCGAACCGGAGTCCAGACGTTATATTCTCGTGCTGGAGCAGCAGGGGGAGATTACCGGCTTTATCAGCGGCGGAGCCAACCGTCAGCGGGTGGTTCATCATCTGTATGATGCCGAGATCTATGCACTGTATTTGCTGCAATCTGCCCAGAGCAATGGTTACGGGCGCGAGCTGCTCCAGCATATGGCCCGGCTGCTGTATGAAGGGGGATATCGGGCTGCGATTATCGAGGCTCTAAAAGATAACCCGGCTGTGGACTTCTACCGTCATCTGGGTGCGATGCCTCTGTCGGAACAAACGATCAGGGTCGGCGGCAGACTGCACAGGGAAGTTACACTGGGCTGGAAAGATTTGAACGTCCTCCTCCCATAGGTGCATAGGGAGATTAACAGGCGCATGAAATAGATACGGAAAAGTATAAATGATCTCAGCTGTTCATTGTCCGCCAGAAGGACGTCAAGAAGACTAAAAAGCGAATTTTGCGAAGTGAAGCGGGTTACCGTTTTCAGTCTGAGACTCTCAGTTACCTGCTTGGAACAGAGCAATCTGCAGTCAACATGGAGGTGTGTGATGGGCATACGAACTACCTGTCTTTGTCTGATACAGTATAATGATCATTACTTATTTCAGGAAACGCTTCTGAAAAGCAGCGGGCGCATCATGTATCGTCCGGTAGGCGGTACGATGGAGCCGGGTGAGCACAGTCGTCAGACCGTTATCCGGGAAGTCAGAGAAGAGATCGGAGCGGATCTTGTCGATCCGGTGCTCCGTTACATTATCGAAAATCATTACGAAATTCCGGCTCATGAAGCGGCTGAACAGAGTGCTCAGGCAGCTCAGCCAGCCGAAGATACGGTTATAAAAGCAAATGAGTTATGCTTTATCTACACAGCCAGCCTAAAAGATCAGTCGCTGTACAAACAGCCGCATATCACAGGTGTAGAAGGAGATCATACGTACACAGCCGTATGGAAGACGCTGAGAGAGATTCAGCAGGATACGTCAGCCGTTCTCGTTCCGTCCAATCTGCTGGAACTTCTGCTCGCGGAGCAAGAGGGCAGAACATACGAGTCTCCGCTGCATCATTTGATTCGGACATAGACTACATACGATCAGAAAGGGAATAGACATGAACACAGATCAACAACGTATTCAAAATAAACAAAAAGCATCCGCAAGTGCCAATAAACTTTCCGTTCTGCCGATTCTGCTGCTGGCAGGGTATACCTTGCTGCTGTTCTACTGGATGTTTTTCGGATTCGGACGAACCGATCATCCGGGAGCACCCTATCGGTATAACTTGGTTCCTTTTCGAACCGTGATCGATTTTGCGACACTGCGGGTGGGCAGTCCGCTGGATCGGCTGATTAATCTGCTCGGTAATATAGGTGTGTTTGTACCTTTTGGACTGCTGGTACCCTGGATTCGTCGGGTTAAGCTGCGGCGTTTTCTGGTCGGGTTTGTATGCTGCATCTTTGTAGTAGAAGTCATGCAGATGCTGTCCCGGCGGGGAACATTTGATATCGATGATATCTGGCTGAATACGCTGGGCGCCTGGATCGGGTACATGCTGTGGAGTGGAATCCAGCGGCTTGGTTGGCGTAGATAACCCTGACTGTTCCGAATATAGATGGGTACAGCAATCGTCTCCATACATGCAGATGTCCGTTGAAGTAGTATAGGCAGCTGTCTAGTCTGGAAGTTTTGTCATTTACTATGACCGACTGTCTCATGAGCAGGCGGCTGACGGAACATAAAGTAATAGAGCAGCGAAGAGGCTATATACAGTACCCCGGTAATGCTAAACGTAATCGCATAGCCCCAGTACGTGCCATAACCGGTCACCAGATAGGATTGTACCGGACCCATCGTTGCCCAGCCGAGCATGAATACGGTCTGCATGAGCGAGTTGGCGATGCTGCGGCGTTTGTCCGAGACACGATCGACCATGATCGACGATTGCAGTGGATTCGCTGCATTCATCAGTGCCTGTCGGAACAGGAAGCTGATGGAAGCCACGAGCAGCACATTGGTAAATCCGGTCAACAGCAGGAACGGCAGCGACAGCATCTGAAAAGCAACCACAGCCCGCACGGTACCGATCCGAGCTGCCAGTGCCGGGCCAAGCAGCATGGAGACAATCGTCATCAGCTGACCGAGTGAGATCAGAATACTCATCGAGGTCAGGGAGACATCGAATCGATTGGTGAAATACAGGTTCAGATAAGGAACGACCAGTCCTGATCCCAATCCGGTCAGCAGCTGTGCCAGCATGAAGCGGCTGATAAACTTCATATCGGAAGAAGCCTTATTGTTGGCAGCAGTATTCGTGGCAATCGCCGGAATGGCTGCCGAATCGGCAGCAGAAGCTTTGGCGGACTCGGGAGGAACAGGCTTTTCCATGACAAAGATCATCGGTATAAACGCCAGCAGCGTCGCTACACTGCCGACGACCAGCACAAATTGCAGACTGGTGACATAGCTGAATCCCGAGGCATGCAGCGCATCTGCCAGTACACCGCCCCCCGTATTGCCGATAACCTGCGCGGCCAGCACGAGCGAGGAATAGAAGCTGAACATGCGTAGACGTTGGGAACGAGATACATTTTCCGCGAGAAAGGGAATAGCCATCACCTGAAAAATAGCGGCAAATATCCCTGAACAGACCGCCAGCAGAAGCAGTGTATCATTTTGCATCGCAAAAGAGCGGCCGACAAAGAAAATACCACTGAACAGCGCACCGAGTGCCAGCAGCTTTTTACGGCTGAACCGGTCGCCCAGCAGACCGACCGGGATGAATAAGATAGCGGTTGCAAGCGACTGAATGCTAATAATATGTCCATTCATCGCATCCGGATAACCCAGACCCTGTATGTATAGATTGTAAAGTACACTGAACATGCCGTTACCGATCTGGTAAAGCAGATTCGCCCAGAAAAAAAGCCGCACATTGCGCGGCCAGTTCCGTACCTCTGTCAGAAATGATAAGATCGCGCGCAAACGGAACTCCTCCTGTCCTGTAAAAACCAATCAGCCTATTGTACCATCAATACGGAATATTATGAAATGCAGCCATTTCGCTCTGGATTTGTTGCCGCGGATCATGATAACACAGCAGCAGCCGGCGTAATCAGTACCGACTGCTGCTGTATTTGTATGTCCCGCCGATCTGAACCGGGATATGACTTAATCCAGTGTCTGAACGATAGTGCCCTGTCCCGATCGGACATTCACTACTGCCGAAGCGCCATTCACGAGTGTCAGCTGGGGAGGAATATGACCGATATCCATGCCATAGACCACCGGAATCTCCAGATCGCCAAATACCTGCTGCAGCGCATCGGTCAATTCGAAATTGCCCAGTGCCGAGTAGCCGGCCGGTCTGCCGATCAATATACCCCGGGCATGACGGAACCAGCCTGCCTGATCCATCTGCCAGAGATGGCGGTAGATGTCACCAGCATTCATTTCGCAGCTCTCCAGGTACCAGATCATACCGTCGGAGGCACCGTAATGTTCGATGAACTCATTGACCGGAGCCCATGATGTACCGATTAACGGGGTGATGACGTCCATACAGCCGCCAATCAGACGACCGGAGAACTGCAAGGACGTATTCGGCTGATCCTCCTGCCCCAGAATGTGCCAATCGGTTGGCGTATCCAGATTGTAACCGGGACGGCTGCGGTCGCTGACGGTCTGATGATGGCTGGAGGAGCGCTGCTCCACCTGCTGCCCGGCCAGTGCCGTGAGCATCTCCTGCCATTTAGCTGTCGTCGAATCATCGGAGCCCGAGATATCGACTGCACCCGGACCATGCGCGGAAGCGTATCCGGTCTGCAGGGTATAGACAAAAGTCAATGTGCTAATATCCGAGAAGCCTAGAATCCAGGTAGGCGGCTGCTGACGAATACGATCCCAGTCCAGCAGCGGCAGCAGTTCCATCAGGAATTCCCCGCCCCATGGCGGAATGATCGCTTTTACCTGCTCATCCAGCAGAAAAGTCTGCAGTTCTGCGGCACGCTCGGCTTTGGGCAGACTAACGCATTTATCGTTGGTCCATATGCTCTTGCCAAGAGTTACTTCATATCCGGCCTGCTCCAGATAATCGCGCGTCCGGTGCAGCAGATGATGGTACTCGGGATTCACTCCGCTGGACGGTGCAGTAATGGCAATCCGGTCACCGGGGCGCAGCGGAGCAGGGTAGATCATTTGGGATGACGGATAGGTAAAGCCGTTCTCTGCAGACGAATAACGATCCGGGATATATTCCATAATGGGTGCAGCCTCCTCGTAATGAATGTGTTTTATAACAGACGATAGGTGGCGAACGGTTCACTGTAACGGAAAGGCTTGCTTAACCGCTCCAGCTCGGCCATAACATCATCGCTTAATACCAGTTCGATACTGTTCAGGTTATTGTTCAGCTGTTCCACCGATGTT
Source organism: Paenibacillus wulumuqiensis (assembly GCF_000971965.1). Taxonomy (GTDB): domain Bacteria; phylum Bacillota; class Bacilli; order Paenibacillales; family Paenibacillaceae; genus Saccharibacillus; species Saccharibacillus wulumuqiensis. The sequence continues at coordinate 694,131 of NZ_LAQP01000001.1, read as the reverse complement.
GCGCCTGCAATAATACTTGATACGGCAGGCTGCTTCATCAGCCAGGCGAGCGACAGAACGGCCGGGTCGATGGACAGCGAGCGTGCACACCAGCTGATGCCATCAGCGAGACCGATTCGCTCTCCGGTCAGCAGACGGTTAAAGGAAGGGTCCTTATCCGCCCGCGATCCGGCGGGGGCTTCATCCTCCTGTGAATATTTACCGGTGAGAATGCCTCCGGCCAGTGGGAAATAAGGAATAATACCGACGCCCTGGTCCAGGCAGAGCGGCATCAGCTCCTGCTCCGGCGTACGATCAGCCAGCGAATAGGACGTCTGAATGGATACGAACCGCTCCAGCTTCAGCCGATCGCTGATGCTCAGCGCCTTCATCAGTTCCCAGGCGGCATAATTGGAAGCGCCGATATAGCGTACCTTGCCGGCCTGAACCATATGCTCCAGCGTGCGCAGCGTCTCATCCAGGGGAGTATACGGATCAAATGTATGAATCTGATAAAGGTCGATATAATCCGTCTGCAGACGCTTCAGGCTGTCATCCAGTTCACGCTGCAGATGATAGCGGGACGAGCCGCGCTGATTGGGTGAATCGCCGCGCGGCAGTCCGGCTTTGGTCGCGAGGATCACGTCATGCCGTTTGCCGTTTTTGAGTCCTTCCCCGATAATCCGTTCGGAGGCGGTTCCCGCATAAATATTGGCTGTATCGATAAAGTTGATGCCGCTGTCAATAGCGGCGTGCAGTATTTGAATGGACGTTTTTTTGTCGGCACGCTTGCCAAAGGAATTGGTGCCCAGTCCGAGCAGGGACACCTGCAGCCCGCTTCGTCCCAGATAGTGATATTTCATCATGTGTAAATGCTCCCTCCACAAGTCAAGTCATGAGATGATTATTCTGCTGCCTTTTCAGGCATGGTGGTGAAAGGACCGGTCAGACGGATCGAATACCGATCGCCCGGCTCGGGACGTACTTCGACAGGGGCGGTGAAGAAGTCACTCAGCCGCTGTGAATCCAGCATATCTGCTGTATGACCGGCGGCAAATACCTGGCCGTCACGCAGCAGCATCGTTTTGTTAAAGCAGGGCATGATCTCTTCAATATGATGCGTCACATACAGCAGGGTAGGAGCGTGATCCTGCATCGTAATCGTCTGCACCCGCTGCAGCAGCTGGTCTCTCGCGAAAATATCCAGACCGGTGCACGGTTCATCCAGGATCAGCAGATCCGGCGAAGCCATCAGCGCACGTGCGATCAGAATGCGCTGCCGCTCTCCCTGGGAGAGGGTACCATAAGTGCGGCCGATCAGACGCTCTGCATCCAGCTGACGCATCAGCTGCAGAGCCTGCTCCCGGTCGCTATCCTCGACCTGGGTGTAGATGCCGATTGAGGCGAATTTACCGCTTAATACGATATTCTCTGCCGTATCCCGTCCATGCAGACGCTGCTGCAGCGATGTGCTGACCCAGCCGATCCGTTTGCGATGTTCGCGCAGATCGACTTCGCCGAACTTCTCGCCCAGTACACTGATGGTCCCGGTAGTGGGCCATATGTATCCGTTGATCATATTGAGCAGGGTCGTCTTGCCGGAGCCGTTGAGACCAAGCAGGCACCAGTGTTCCCCGGGCTGTACCTGCCAGGAAATATCGTTAATAATCATACTCTGTTCGCGCCGCCAACTGGCATGCTGGATATCAATAATCAAGATGTTCACTCCTTCGGGTCAATAAAAGGTTAAGCGGCTCGTTGAACGTGCTGCTCTGGATGTATTACAAATTATAGCATCATTCTGGCTTTCTCTAGTAGAAGGAAGACGGTTTTTTGCCGCAGAATCCTTGATGATAAGGCTTATTCATATCCATAAACCACCATGGCGTATAAAAATATAAACGATACGCGCGGACCATCTGCATCCTCGTTGTTCCAAATCAGCATATCTGTGGAAATTGACAACACACCGATAAAAAATATAAATTATACATAAATAACTAATTTTTAGTTGGATAGTAAAGAAAGGAGAAGCATGATTAACCGCATTATAACTTTGTAGAATTTGAGCCTTTACAATTGATAAACAGAAAGCAGGAATACTTATTATGGAAAAGAAGAAATTGAGCACCAAACAGCAAAGCCCGAAGCCAAACCGAAAAGCGTACATATATACAAGTCTGACCCTGACAGCAGTAATTGCGCTCGTTCTGCTGCTGGTCTTTTATAGTCCTGCTCAAAAGGCAGCGCAGCAAGTACCAGTCGCTGCAGCTTCGTCTTTGGCACCTGCTGAAGAAAAACCTGCTCTTTTGGATTACGGCATAGGTGGAGGTACAGGGGTCAACGCGATGAGATTCCAGCATGAAAAGTCCTTTCCCATGCTGAAAAAAGACAAGCTCAATGCACCGCCGCAATCCACCAAAACGGTGTTTGTGAAACAGTTATCCGACACTCAAATGTCCCAGCCTTTTCATATACCAGAGGGTTATGGATTTGTTAAAATATGGGTGAAAAATGCAGGCAAGCAGCGTATGGCGATTTCCCTTTCCAAAGATTCGCCAACCGGCGAGCTGATCCCCGACAGTATCATTAGCATTCAAGGCGGAAGTATCTGGTCGATTTACAAAACAACGCCGTGGGAATCAGGTAACTATTATGTAAATTTCACTTCGGAGGGAGCTCCGCTCAAAGGAGTCGCTGTCGGACGGGTAGGTGCCCGGTTGGCTGAACTGAATCCCTGATTTATTGAATACACAGTATCCAAGCGAAGACCGCTCTTTCGATCGCGAAAGGGCGGTTTTTGGTATGTCGATATAGTGCTTATACAGTGCGTATGGTGTGCACAGAATAGGGCAGCGGCGAATGATGAAGCAACTTTTCACACTGACCAAAATAGGCTATGCTTAGAAGAATTGGAGAAAAGCCATTCATGTTGGAGGAATGCCAAAGATGAATACACCCGCAGAAGTGATCGCATACAATTACCAAGGAATCGAAGGCAGCTTTATTTATGATCTGCATGAACAGAATTACTTTAATCCGGCCAGCTTCCGGCAGTATGTGCAAGCGATTACCGAACTGACCCCGATAGGAGCAGACACTGCTGTAGATCGCACACTGATGGAACAGGTGTTTTTTACATACAGTTATATTTTGAAAAGTATCATGTGGCATTTTGATATGAACGATCAGTCCGTGATCGACAATCTGCCCGAGGAACAGCTGGTGGAATACGTGGATCGCCTGGAAGCAGTAGTCCGACAGTTTATTCGCGGAGAAGCTATGCTATAAGGTAGTGTATGGAAAGTAATATGTGGTGAGCGGCATACATTTGCGCAGCCATATTTTTGAGTAGGGAAAGGAAGAATATATTGATGAATAATCAACAGTATACGAACGATCCGGCTGCGCTGCAGTCGGTTAAAGGTGGAATTATTGGGCTGTTCACCGCCGATGCGCTGGGCGTACCTTATGAATTTATGAGCCGGAAGGAGATAGCGGCTCGTCCTGCAACCGATATGATCGGTTACGGGACGCATAATCAGCCGCCGGGAACATGGTCGGATGACAGTACGATGACATTATGTCTGCTGTACAGCCTGGTGATGCATCCACAGCTAGATACCGATGATCTGGGTCGGCGGTTTATCCAGTGGTATCGGCAGGGATTATGGACGGCTCATGATGAGCTGTTTGATATCGGCATTGCGACCCGGCAGGCGCTTACGCGCATGGAGAGCGGTGCTGTTCCTTACGAGCAGGCTGGCGGCGAGGATGAATACAGCAACGGAAATGGTTCGCTGATGCGCATTTTGCCGCTGGTTTATAGGTTGTCTCACACTACGATTGCAGAGCGTTATGAATGGGTGCGCCGGGTGTCTTCGCTAACTCACCGGCATCCGGTATCGCTACTGGCCGGCGTGATCTATGTGGAGCTGGGAGTGGAGCTTCTGCATTCTCCGCCGGCACGGAGTCTGCGGGACAGTTATCTGGCGGTGTGCGAGACGATCCGGAGACATTACAGCGATCATGCGGAATATGATCGGTTCACCCGCATTTTGCAGGGGAATCTGGATCAGCTGTCGGTCGATAATATAGCTTCGGGCGGTTATGTGCTGCATACACTGGAAGCGAGCATCTGGACGCTGCTGACTACAGACAGCTACCGGGAAGCCGTACTGACAGCGGTCAATCTTGGCGAAGACACCGATACGACAGCAGCGGTGACCGGCGGACTGGCAGGTCTGTATTATGGTTATGATGCCATACCGGCCGAGTGGCGCAGCCAACTGGCTCGACTGGACGATATCGAAGAGATCTGTGAACGTTTTGATCGGATGATCCAGAGCCTTTCATCACAGACCGGGGGAGGAACAAATCATGAATGAGAACATATGGGGCAGCCGTACCTTGATCGGCAAAATAGTTGTGCTGGCCGTGCTGCTTATCGGAACGCTGTTTTGCGTATGGATGGGGCAGCATCTGCGGGATTACACGGGGCGTTCGCTGTACCGTTTTCTGAACTGGGATATTTTCCTGGCCTGGGTGCCGGTTGGATTCGCCGTGCTGCTCGATGGAGTGGCTTCCATCTACCGGCAGCGCCGAATGTTCTGGCCGATGAAAATAGTGACCGGGCTGCTGATTATCGTCTGGCTGCTATTTTATCCGAACTCGGCCTATCTCGTTACGGATATGATTCATCCGTTTGTACATTACAAGCCATCCGACCGTTTTGTGCATGATCTGGAGTTCTGGTACCATCTGTTTCTGTTTATTACCGCTGCAGTAGTTGGACTGGGACTGGGTACGTATTCGCTGTCTTCGCTGCAGCAGCTGGTCGCAGAGCGTTATGGAGCGGTGCGATCGTGGGTATTTGCGTGTATTGTGCTGGTACTCAGCAGTATCGGCATTTATATTGGACGATTTGTCCGCTGGAACAGCTGGGATGTATTTACCGATCCGCACAAGATTGTGAGCGATGTGATGAATATTGTGAGTGATCCGGCTGAACTTCATTTTATGCTTGTATTCAGCGGAATGATGCTGGTGATCAGCCTGGTGAGTTATCTGATCATGCGCGGCGGTATGTTTAGGATGCAGCGGAGAGGTTACCGCTGGTGAATTGAAGGAGTGCGATGAGAGTGTACCGCTATAACTTATTTACCAAAATGATTATTCTGCTTGTCGTGATGCTGATTCCGATCATCCTTCTGTATACGTACTCCAATCAGACCACAACGAATGTACTCGGGCAGGAGCTGAATCAGTCGAATATGAATCAGCTCAGTTTTTTTCAAAATCAGGTGAATACGAATATTGAGCTGCTGTCCTCCTGGCCGAATCTGCTGATTCATGACCCGGATGTAGTGAGCTTTAACGATATGTATTTGCAAAATGGCTATCTGAATCTGGATTCGATCAATCTGGTCAAGCGGATTCAAAGCAAGCTGGCGATTCAGGAGAGCTCTTCCAACTGGAGAGCTCATCTGTCGATCTATTCGCCATCCCTGCAGCGGCTGGTCACGGACAGTGATGCAGCATCTATAGATCCGGCCGTCGCGGCGCAGGATTTTCATTCCGGCTGGCAGGTTACCCGGGTACCGGATGCCACATCTTCCGCTCCGGCCCGGTTTGTCTTTTCCTGGACCTCTATTTCTCCTTATAATGCCACAGTCGACTCATCGGATATCAGTACGGTAATCAAGGTTGAATTTGATAGCGGTAACATTCAGGATATGCTGGACAAATTCAAAAGTGACGGGCGCAGAGACCCATTTTATTATAATCCCGAATTTGGCACGATCTATAACCGCTCTGCTGATCACCGATTAACCGATGCGCTGATCAGCTCGATGCATGAGCAGTCGCTCGGAGAGGTCGAGAGCCGGACGGTCAATGTGAACCATCAGTCGTATATGGTCAATGCGGTGCGTTCGGAAGTGACCGGCTGGTATATGATCGACTACATTCCGCTTAATGATATTTTGCAGCCGATCCAGGATTCCAACCGATTGTTTTATCTGTCGGTCATTATTTTGCTGCTGATGAGCTTTATCGCTGCCTATCTGCTGTATGCACAGGTGCAGGTGCCGATGCGGCAGCTGATCGTCGGCTTTAACCGGCTCAAGCAGGAGGATTATTCGGTACGGATTACGCCGAGAGGGCGCAATGAATTTGCCTACCTGTCGGATCGGTTCAACTCGATGGTGTCCCAGATCCAGACATTATTTGAACATGTGTATCTGGAGAAAATTCATGTGCGGGAAGCCCGGCTCAAGCAGCTGCAGTCCCAAATCAATCCGCATTTCTTTTATAACTGCTTTTCCTTTATTACAAGTATGGCCAAAATGAACAACCAGCAGGCGGTTATCGCCATGTCCCAGAATCTGTCGCAGTATTACCGCTATACGACACGTCAGGAACGCGATCTGGTACCGCTGTCTGAAGAGATGGATTTTGTGTGCAATTATCTGGCGATTCAGCAGATGCGGATGGCCCGGCTGCAATATAGTATAGAGCTGGAAGATGCGCTGCAGAGCGTATTGATTCCGCCGCTGATGATCCAGCCGCTGGTGGAGAACGCGGTCATCCACGGAGTGGAGCGATATTCTTCAGCCGGGCAGATCCGGGTCACCGGACGAAGGGAAGGAGAGTACTGGCTGTTCAGTATCGAGGATGACGGCAAAGGCATGGATCCCGAGGCGATGCACCATCTGCAGGCCAGTCTGGAAGAACCGCTCGGCGAAGAGATGGGCTGCGGATTATGGAATGTGCATCAGCGAATGCAGCTGCGCTTCGGCGAGGGTGCAGGCGTTACGCTATCACCGTCTCCGCTGGGAGGATTGCAGGTAACCCTGCGCTGGCAGAGCGAATCGGGTGTCGGCACAGTCTGACTCCGGATAACCAACTTGGGTGCACGAGAACAAACAGGATATTACTGAGATCAGGGAAGTGAACAGAATGGTCAATATTTTACTGGTAGATGATGAATCCTATGTGACAGAGAGCCTCGCGCTCACGATTCCATGGGAACAGCTGCGCATTCAGGAAGTGTATCGTGCCGATTCGGTTGATCAGGCACTGGAGCTTATGAACCGGCATGATATCGATATCGTCGTTACCGATATCCGGATGCCGGATCGTGACGGTCTGGAGCTGCTGAGCGAAGTGTCGCGCCAGTGGCCGGACGTGCGCACGATGGTGCTGACCGGACATTCGGATTTTGAATATGCACAAAAGGCAATCCGGCTCAAAGCGAGCGATTATATCCTCAAGCCTGTTGATGACGAGCAGTTTATCAAAAGTGTCAGCACCGCTGTACAGGCGATCGAGCAGGAATGGGGACAGCTGGACCGGTATAATCAGCTCTCCTACCGTCGCCAGTCGGAGCTCGAGCTGCTGCGTGAAAGTCTGTTAAGCGATCTATTGCTCGGACGTGAGCCGGGCGAGCGGGAACTGCTGACCCGTCTGGAAAATTATGAAGTGGCGCTGCGTCCCGGCGACTCTGTGCGGATGCTGTTCATCCCGACCAGTCCGTCGCTGCGGGGGATGGAGGAGAGTGAAGCCCGGCTGCTTGAATATGCAGCGGCCAATATCGCTGCCGAAGTGTTATCCGGAGAACGTCCGCTATGGTCAGGCCGAGCGCCGCATAACGGACTGATTATGCTGTGGAGAAATGCAGAACAGGATACGCAGCAGGAAGATCAGCAGATGCTGGAGTCTTTTGTAGATAATGCCGGTCGTTATCTGAAGCTGCAGCTGGCTGTGTATGTGAGTGAAGTGATTATTTTCCCGGATGGACTGGCATCGGCGTACCGGCAGATGCTGCGGTTTGCCCAGTGGTCCTCTGTTGCCGAAGAGTCGCAGATTCATTATCTGCAGCCCCAGCATTACACACTGGAACGCCCGGCTATTATCAAATATATGGAGCCGCTCTACCGTCCGCCGACCCTGATCCATCTGCTTGAATCGGGCCAGTGGAATACCGCCAGGGAAAAGCTCACCGGCGTACTGGATTCACTGGAATCGCTGCCGCTGACCCATGAGCAGCTGTACGAAGTGTATCTGGCTGTCAGCAATGCACTGGTCTATATGGCCCATCATCATGGACATGTACTTGGAGCCAGCGACTCCGGTGGACTGGACCCTTTTGCCGCCCAGCATATTACCGGCTCGCTGGATCGCCTGCGCAGCTGGTGCATGAATGTGCTGACCCGGATGGAAGGCCAGCGCAGTTCGACTGTTGAACCCAGCCGCAGCCGGATCGTCAAGCAGGTACAGGAGATCGTCGCCGAGAACCTGGGTCAGGATGTATCGGTCAAACATATTGCCGACCGTGTATTCCTGCATCCGGTCTACCTGTCCAAAATCTACAAATCCGAGACCGGCGAAGGTCTGGGTGACTATATTATCCGTATTCGTATGGAAAAAGCACTGTATCTGCTGAAGCATACAAACCGCAAAATCTATGAAATTACCGCCGAGCTGGGCTATCAGAATCCGCAGTATTTCAGCAAATTATTCAAAAAGCACTATGGAATGACACCCAATGAATTCAGAGACAGGTAATTGCTTGCAAAAGGTGCAGGAATGTTAACTTCGTGACATAGGATGTATACGCTCTCCCCTTTATAATAAAAACATGAACAGCAAGTCACCAGAAATCAACCAATCCAAATAAGCACGGTCCAAGTTAAAGGGGGAGCAACATGGGAATCAAAAAAACCGCTGCGGTGCTGCTGACAACAGTACTCACTGCAGCTACTCTTGCCGCATGTGGAGGCGGGGGCGGAAGCAGCAGCAATTCCGCATCGGTCACTACTGAAAACGCATACAAGGAAAAGTACGATCCGCCGGTAACGATCAGCACCGTATGGGGCGTTGACCCGTCACTCAAATTCAAAAACGGCGAATCGGCTGAAAATAACGTAGCCACCAAATGGGCCAAGGATAAATTTGGCATCGATATCAAATCGCTCTGGTCGGTCACCGATACGAACGGGGCATTTGCCACCAAGATGCGTCTGTCCATGTCATCCGGTCAGGATATGCCTGATGTGGTAACAATCGGTGACACCGATGCACAGCTGGCACAAGATCTGATCGACTCCGGCATCTACAGTGAAGTTGGCCCGCTGTTTGACAAATATGCATCCGATACCTGGAAAGCGGCCATGGCAGAAGATCCAAATGTATGGAATCCGTACATCCGTGACGGCAAAAAAATGGGTATCCCGGTTCTCGACTACGCGTACAACCATGATTATGTACTGTGGATTCGTCAGGACTGGCTGGATAAGCTGAACATGAAAGCACCAACAACCATGGATGAGTTGGAAAAAGTCATGGAAGCGTTCAAAACCAAAAATCCGGACGGCCTGTCCCCGGACAAAGTCATTCCGCTGAGCATTGGTTTCAAAAACTCCATGAATACATGGATGGGTGATCCGTCCTGGATCTTTGGCGCTTACGGTACATTGCCACAGCAGTGGAACAAGGCTGCTGACGGTACGCTGCAATACGGTTCGATTCAGCCAGGCATGAAGCAGGGTCTGACCAAGATCAAGGAATGGTTCGACAAAGGCTATATTCCAAAAGAAGCTGCCCTGTGGGATGAGAACAAAACATCCGAGCCGGCTGTAGCAGGCACCGCAGGTATTCTGCCTGGGCCATACTGGATGAGCGGATGGCCGCTGCAGGATACGGTCAAAAATGCACCGAACGCAGTCTGGAAGCCGATTGCCATTCCGGCAGGTCCCGATGGCAAAGCGATGCGTCACGGTACAGCAACAACCAACGGCGTCACCCTGATCAACAAAAACATGAAAAATCCGGAAGCTTTCTTCACTTATCAGAACTACATGTTCGATCATCTGGCTAATCCAAAGGCCGACAGTGAATTCGACAACGGTCTATTTAAAGGCTATGACTATGATCTGGATGCCTCCGGCAAAGTAATGCCGATTGATAAAATTCCAGGCGGTTATGTGAACAGCGTACGTTACCTGCTCGTTCGTGACGGCGCTCGTATCCCGAATGCACAGATGGACGCGCTGCTCAAACTGGCGGATGGCGGCAAGCCGGAGACCCGTCTGGAACGTGATATCAGCAATAACTATGGCCCGCTGACACCAGAAGCAGCCAAAGTGCTGATGACCCAGAAAGACATTTCCTATCCGAATATGTTTACCGGTCCAACGACACAGAGCATGAAGACCAAAATGGATTATCTGAACAAAATCGAGAGTCAGGCTTTCAATGAAATCATCTATGGCAAGTCTCCGGTCGATTCTTTTGATACCTTTGTCCAGACCTGGAAATCTTCCGGCGGTGACGATGTAACCAAAGAAGTCAACGACTGGTACGGCAGTATTCAAAAATAAACCAGCTGTCAGGCGGACATATCAGCATACGGGAGGATAACGACCTGGCTTGCCGGGTCGTTATTTTCTTGGCTGTTATGATCTCTGCCAGACCTTTCACAGGAGGAAAGTAATGAAAACACTTCGCAAAACATGGCCTTTCCACGTGATGCTGCTGCCATCGATGATCTTTTTGCTGCTGTTCAGCTATGTGCCGATGGCCGGTATCGTGATGGCTTTTCAGGATTACAAACCATGGCTCGGTTTTACCGGGTCGGAATGGGTAGGGCTGGATAACTTCCGCTATCTGTTCGAACGCCAGGACAGTGTACAGGTCATCTGGAACACCCTGATCATCGCTGTACTGAAACTGGTGTTCAACCTGTTTGTTCCTTTTATATTCGCTCTTCTGCTAAATGAGATCCGCAGAGTACGCCTGCAGCGGACGATTCAGACGATGGTCTATCTACCGCATTTTCTCTCCTGGGTCATCCTTGGCGGTATTCTGATCGACCTGCTGGCGACAGATGGATTTGTGAACCGGATTCTGTCCACCTTTGGCGTACAGCCGATCTTCTTCCTGGGGGATAACGACTGGTTCCGCTTCACCGTCATCGTATCGGATGTGTGGAAAGAGTTCGGTTATAACACGATCATTTTCCTCGCTGCACTGGCAGGCATCAATCCTGCATTGTACGAAGCTGCCGAGATGGATGGAGCTTCCCGTTTCCGCCAGACGCTGCATATTACGATTCCTTCGATCGTTCCGATCGCAGCTGTGGTTGGTACACTGGCGCTTGGTAACGTACTGAATGCCGGCTTTGACCAGATCTTCAACCTGTACAACCCGCTGGTCTATGAGAAAGGCGACATTATCGATACCTTCGTCTATCGTACAGCGATTCTGAATGGCGAAATGGGCTTTGGTACAGCGATCGGATTGTTCAAATCCGTTATCAGCATGGTGCTGATCCTGCTGTCTTACCGCGCCGCCTACAAATGGGCCAACTACCGCATATTCTAATGACAGGCCAGGGAAAAGAGGGGAACTATGTATTATAAAACAACCGGTTACCGGATATTCAATGTATTCAATATCGCACTGCTGATTTTTCTGTCTATCATGTGTGTAGTTCCGCTCGTGCACGTACTGGCAGTATCGTTCAGTGCCAAGGCGGCAGCAGATGCGAACCTGGTCGGCCTCTGGCCGGTACAGTTCTCGCTGGAAGCCTACAAGAAAACAATGTTCAATCCCATATTTCTGCATTCCATCTGGATCTCCGTACTGCGTACCGTGATCGGTACGGCAATTACGCTGATGCTGACTTTCCTGGCAGCCTACCCGCTGTCCAAGGATGAATCGGCATTCCGCGGACGGACGATCTATTCGTGGCTGTTCGTATTCAGCATGGTATTTACCGGCGGTCTCGTTCCATTCTATATCGTGATCCAGAAGCTCGGTCTGATCGATTCCTTCTGGGTACTTGTTCTGCCCGGTGCGGTCAATACGTTCCTCGTCATCCTGATGATGAACTTCTTCCGCGGCATTCCCAAAGAACTGGAAGAAGCCGCCTTTATCGATGGCGCCGGACCATTCCGCACATTGTTCACGATGTATCTGCCGATCTCGATGCCGTCGATTGCGACGATCACCCTGTTCAGCATGGTATTCCACTGGAACTCCTGGTTCGATGGATTGCTCTATCTGAACAATTCCAACCAGTTCCCGCTGGCGACATTCCTGCAGACCGTTATCATCCAGCAGGACATGAGTTCCATGAGCTCCAGCCCGCAGGAGATGGAACTGATCTCCCAGACCACCGTCAAGGCGGCTCAGATCTTCATCGGTGCTGCGCCCATTCTGATCGTGTATCCATTCCTGCAGAAGTTCTTCGTTAAAGGAATGACGCTTGGCTCGGTGAAAGAGTAATAATGAAAGTCAAAAGCTGGGCTGCGATGTAGAGCAGACAGCACTCCGGGAAGGGAGCATCCTTCTGGCCTCCGGTTAAGACTGGATTTTTTTGAACGACCGCCTGCTGCGGTCAAAATCCAGTCTTAAAGGTCGGCTTGAAGGATGATTCCCTTCCCTCCGCTGTGTGGTGATTACTTTATGCCTGCTGTACTGATTACATACGGATTCGTCCTGATGGAAATGTATTGGATCAGTGCCGCAGTTTTACAGACGAGTTGTCCTTGTGTGCTGTATATGATGGAGCTGATCCGTCTACGTTGCTCATGCTGCTTGTGGTAGCTCTATTGACGCATTAATTGCCATACTTCATCCAGCGCATTCACCATACTTCTAGATGCATTGTATGAACAGTAATTAACTATACTCAGCCCATATATTGCAATAACTGCATCAACTCTTCTCTGCATATACCGCTATGTAAAAAGCTGCCCGGTCCATCTCATGTAACTCCTGCACCAAGCGGAGAAATTGGAATGATACTTCAGCAGCGAAGCGGCCTCATTTAAGATCGAATATCCTCCGCTGCAAGCGGACATTCAGGATATTTGATCTTAACGGAGGGCAGAAGAATCATCTGATTTTGGAGCGCCTGACCTATACACATACAAACATCGAAGTATACAATTCTGAACAACAAAGGAGACCGCTATGAACCCGATCAATACAACGACCGTTAGGCCAGCCTGGACACAGATGCTGCATGGAGCCGATTATAATCCCGAGCAATGGAGACATCGTCCGGATATTCTGGAAGAGGATATTCGCCTTATGAAGCTGGCCAAATGCAATGTGATGTCTGTCGGCATTTTCTCATGGGTGTCCCTGGAGCCGGAAGAAGGCGTGTATACATTTGAATGGCTGGATGAAGTGCTGGACCGATTTGCAGCAAATGGAATCTCTGCGCTGCTGGCAACGCCAAGCGGAGCACGTCCGGCATGGATGTCTGCCAAATATCCGGAAGTTCTGCGGGTGGAAGCAAATCGTGTGCGCAATCTGCATGGATTCCGTCATAATCACTGCTTTACCTCGCCCGTCTACCGGGAAAAGGTGACGGGCATGAACACGCTGCTGGCCGAGCGTTATAGTACTCATCCGGCCGTGATCGGCTTGCATATTTCCAATGAATATGGCGGCGAATGTCATTGTGACTACTGTCAGGAAGCATTCCGCAATTGGGTCAAGCAAAAGTACGGTACACTGGAGCAGCTGAATCTGGCCTGGTGGACCACATTCTGGAGCCACACGTATACCGATTGGTCCCAGGTAGAATCACCGGCTCCGCACGGCGAGACACAGGTACACGGCATGAATCTGGACTGGCGCCGATTTGTGACCGACCAGACTGTAGACTTTTGCCGTCACGAGATTGAGCCGCTTCGTCATGCGGAGCGTCTGCTGCCGGTAACGACCAACTTTATGGAATTTTTCGAAGGATTAAACTATTGGAAATTTGCTGATATTCTGGACATACTCTCCTGGGACAGCTATCCGACATGGCATGATCATGAAGGGGATACGATGCAGGCCGCCAAAATTGCCATGATGCATGATATCGTCCGCTCCATCAAACAGCAGCCGTTCCTGCTGATGGAGAGCACGCCGAGTCTGACCAACTGGCAGCCGATCAGTAAAAATAAACGTCCGGGCATGCATCTGCTGTCTTCCCTGCAGGCTGTGGCGCACGGATCGGATTCGGTGCAGTACTTCCAGTGGCGCAAAAGTCAGGGGTCCAGTGAAAAGCTGCATGGCGCTGTCGTGGATCATGCCGGTCATGAACATACCCGCGTATTTCGTGATGTGCAGAGTGTAGGCGATGCGCTGGAGCAGCTGCAAAGCATCCGCGGCAGCCATGTTCAGGCGGAAGTGGCCGTTATTTTCGATTGGGAGAATCGCTGGGCGGTCAAAGACAGCCAGGGACCGCGCAACATAGGCATTGGCTATGAAGAGACCGTGCTGAACTTCTATCGTACATTCTGGGAGCGCGGCATTGCTGTCGATGTGATCGACATGGAGCAGGATCTGTCCAAGTATAAAGTGGTCGCTGCCCCAATGCTGTACATGGTACGCGAAGGCGTAGGCGAGCGCTTCGAGAAATTTGTGGAAGCTGGCGGTACGCTGATCAGCACGTACTGGTCCGGTATTGTCAACGAGACCGATCTCTGCTTCCTCGGCGGCTTCCCGGGGCCGCTGCGTAGTGTGCTGGGTATCTGGTCGGAAGAGATCGACGGTCTGCATGAGAATGACCGAAACCGTATCGTAACAAGCGATAATAACGAGCTGGGACTGCAGGGCGAATATGAAGTACAAGATCTGTGCGATCTGATCCATCTGGAGGGCGCTGCCGCGCTGGCAACCTATGGCGATGATTTCTACGCCGGTCGTCCGGTATTGACAGTCAATCGCTATGGCAGCGGGGAAGCCTACTATGTAGCTGCCCGCACCAAAGATCATTTCTTGAGCGATCTGATCGAGAGCATCACCACACGTGCCGGTGTGAAGCGTACACTCTCGGCAGCACTGCCGCAAAATGTGACCGCTCATGCTCGTGTGCAGGGTGAGAATGAATTTGTATTTGTACAGAACTACAGTAATGAAGTGAAAAGTGTACAGCTGGATGACAACGATTACCAAGATCTGCTGAGCGCTGACAGTATGGCACCAGGCAGCATGCTGGAACTGGAACCATTTGGCATTCGTATTTTGAAAAGACAGCTGTAACTCTGCAGTTGATCCGGGGGAATAACGATCTCAGAGGATAGCAGTCTATTGTAAATGGAATACGGCAATATAACAGGGCAGCTTCGGAATCATGATCGATTCCGAAGCTGCCCTGTTACGGTTGAAAGAAAGCTGTACGCCGGTCTGGTGGAGTAAGTGAAGAGATCTTTAACAAAACAATCAAGATGATCATAAAAACAAAATGATCCTAAAAAAAGAAAGCAGCGTACCGCCTGATTCACCCGGCTGTACGCTGCTTTGTCGTTAAACTTTTTGCAATCATGTTAAAACAATCCAATCACCCGGCAAGCGATCCACCAATCAGGCAGGCCATTCGGATGATCTCCAATCTGCCGATCAGTTCAAAAACGCATCAAGGGCAATCGTTACTTTACCTTTGGAATCAAAAGCACCTTTGGTGTAGGCATACCATGTTCCATAAGACTGCGGTTCCCAGTAGAATACGCCGAGTCCTTTGCCGCCGGAGACGGAGCGTGTTTTGGCCAGAATGTCGGTCAGGAATGCTTTGGAAGTGGCCGGGTCAGAGGCATCCATGCCGACTTCGCATACCATCACTTCCTTGCCATAGCGTGCGACCATATCGTTCATATTGGCCAGTGTCTGCTGATTGCGTGACTGCCAGTTGCTTTTGTCCGGATAGAGGGACATGCCGATCACGTCGTATTTGGCGCCGTTTGCTTTGAGCCCGTCAAACATCCAACGGAACAGCGAGTTATCGTAGCCGTTGGACAGATGGATGATGACTTTGGTGCCGGCATTTACTTTTTTGACGGCATCATAGCCGGAGTTGATCAGATCGGCAAAGTTTTTCATATTTTTGGAGGCACGGCCTTCTTCCCAGAGCATGCCGTCATTGGTCTCATTGCCGACCTGTACCCATTCGGGCGTCACTCCCTGCGCCTTGAGGGCGGTCAGCACATCATACGTATGGTCGTAGACCGACTTTTTCAGGCCATTGATATCCTGGCTGTTCCAGGCAGCCGGTTTGGACTGCTGACCCGGATCGGCCCATTTGTCACTGTAATGAAAATCGATCATGATACGGAAGCCCATATTTTTGGCACGCACTGCCTGCTTGATCACATCGGCTTTGTTGGAGAAGTTGATTGCAGGATTCACCCATACACGAAGGCGGATGGAGTTGATGCCATGATCTTTCAGAATTTGCAGGGCGTCCTGTTTGACCCCGGCATCATTGTAAAAGGCCCAGTTGTAATGCTCCATCTCCGATAACCAGCCGACATCAGCACCTTTGGCAAAAGCAGAAGCCGCTTCGGCTGCAGGTGTAATTTGGCTATAACTGGTGCTGAGGCCGCCGATGAGCACAAAGCTGAGTACGAGCGCGGACGCTCGTTTGATCCATTTGTGGGCTGAAATCATAACATAAATCCTCTCCCTTTAGTTACTGTATGCGTTTACATTTTTGGTGGTTCTTCGCGAAGGAACACGATTAATTGTAGCCTGAACCTTGTAAGCGGAATACCTGCAAAAAACCAACATTTAAGCACTTTTATCAATCAGATTCGTTCAATAACCCGTTCCTATCAGGATGACAGTTCTGTAACAGGCTAATCCGCATAGCGGCGGGGCTGGCCGGGTCCAAAGTTTACAAGCCTGTTTATTCTGATTATCATAATAAAAGATATACATAATGCATTAAAATGTCCGAGCTGTGCAAACGGGCAGACAACCGGGAATATACACAACATATTTAATGCATGACAGGAAGGAGTGGATGATAGTCCTGGCGAAATAGTAATGAATACGATTAAAGCTGGTCGGGAGAGCTGCTTAATGTTCTTTCTGAATCAGCCCAAGAGCTGCAAAAGATGCAACGTCATTTTCCGATAAATAAAATAGTATACCGATACCGAGGTATATCACCGGCTCCGGCTGGTATTCACATATATCCAAAGGTTACACAGACACACATTAATACTTACTGGGATGAAGTGAGGGGATCATTCATTTCACCCGGGGAATGGCAGGGGACTCTATGAAAAAAGCAAATGTATGGATCATCAGTATGCTGATGCTGCTGTTTATGCTGGCATTGCCGTCGATCGGACATGCTGCACAGCAGACGCATATTAACCTTAACGGCAAGGAGATCAGTCTGCCGGCTGATGGTCAGGTGACAACAGTCAAGGGCAGTATCATGGTGCCGCTGCGTGTAGTCGTAGAACAGCTCGGCTACAAAGTCAGCTGGTCCAACGCGACGCAGACAGCGACGATCAAGCAGGGCAGCAATACACTGCAGCTGACGGCGGACAGCTATTCGGCATCGGTGAACAATAATCCGGTCGATCTGGAAGCAGCACCGTCCGTGCATAATGGCACCACGCTCGTACCGCTGCGGTTTATTAGCGAGAACACGGGAACGACGGTGAAATGGGACAATGCGGTTAAAACCGTCTATCTGACAACGGCTTCAGCAGCACCTGCACCAACGACGGCAGCTTCAACCGGCAAGGACACGGCTGCCCCGCAGCAGGAAGATCTGGCTCAGGTCAATGCGATCAGCTTTAGTGATAATCGCCTGACCATTACAGTGGATGGCAATGTCTCACCCAAATACAGTGCACTGAACAATCCCGACCGGATCGTTCTGGATTTGCCAAAAACGAGCTTTTCCAGTACATTCCTTCACGGACAAAAGCCAAGCGTAGGGGCAGTCAACAAAGTGGATGTTACCGGTTATCCGGATGTAGCGGGGATACGATACTCCCTGTTCAGCAGCTCTCCATCCACGGTACGGATCGTACTCGATCTGAACAATGCCCAGCAGTACAAGGTCATCAATAACCAGAAAGGCGTCGTCATGGTCGAACTGGATGGTGCACTGAATCCTGCGCCTCCGGCTGCGGGAACCGAGACGACTCCAGCAGGCACTACCACCGGCAGCGCTTCAGCTGATAACGAACCATCCCAGTCGGTACCGGCTACACCATCTTCCGGACCGGGCAAGAATGGCAAAATGCTCGTCGTTATTGATGCAGGACACGGAGGCAAGGACCCGGGTGCACCAAGCATCCAGCAGCGCAGGGAAAAAGACTTTACACTTGCGGTTGTATTGAAAATCCAGGCACTGCTGCAGCAGGAGCCGAATATCGACTTTGTATTGACACGCAGCGACGATACGTACCCAACGCTGCAGGGCCGGGTCAAAACAGCCAATGATCTGAATGCCGACCTGTTTGTCTCCATCCATGGCAACAGCACGTCTTCGGCAGTATCGCCAAGCGGCACAGAAATTTATTATACCCGCAGTGACAGCAAGCAGTTTGCCAAAGTCATTCACGATCATGTCGTTAGTGCACTCGGTCTGCCGGATCGCGGCATTCATACCAAGAGCCTGCATGTGACCCGGGAGACCAAAATGCCGGCCGTTCTGATCGAAGCCGGTTATCTGAGCAGCATGGTAGATGAACCATTAATGTACACGGATGACTTCCAACAAAAGCTCGCTCAGGCGGTTGTAGATGGGATGAAAGAATATCTGGGTGTCGAATAATTAGTACAAAAGTTACTTGAATATAATTTTTATGGTCGACAGAAACTGGTTCAGTATGGTATAAATGTGGTAAGCAACTATGATGAAAATATGACGAAGCTGTCATTTTGTTCTCTCACTCATAGGCTTACCACATTTTTTTGTTCATTTACTTTTCCCTATACATAACTCCACGAGCATACAACATAGAGAGAATTTCCCGAGGAGGACATCCATGAAACGAAATATCATTACCCTACTGACTGCAGCCGTATTATTGACTTCCACACCACAAGTGACGAGCGCAGCAGCGACACCTGTTCCGGTCGGCAAAATCAACCTTCCCGTCAACTTCCGTTCGGGTCCTACCACTGACAGTGATGTATACAGTACACTGCAGCCGGGAACCAGCATCAAGATACTGCGTGAAGTCAACAGCCACTGGTTGCGTGTCAAAGTAGGTGTAAAGACAGGCTATGTATCTGCCAGTTATGTGGATTATAAACCTACTTCTACCACCAATAGCAAAGATTCTACCAATAGCAGTACCACGACAATTGTGACAGCTTCATCAGCCTATACGAAAAGTTCGGATAGCGCTTCCACTGCCAATGCGACGATCTCTACCGAGACGACTTCTGCACCTGCAGCCGTATCTCCTTCCGCCGTATCCAATAAACCGGGTACCGGGGTAGTGGGAAAAGGTGTTAATTTCCGTGCACAGCCAACGACAGGCAGTCCGGTGCTGCGTGTGCTTGCGGTCGGAGAGAGCTTTACGGCATTGGAGCAGCCATCAGCAGCCTGGATCAAGATCAAGGATAAGAACGGTGTAACAGGCTATGTATCCGCAGATTATGTATCGTATACGCTGCCGCCTTCCGAGACTGCGGTATTGAATGAAGTGCCTGCGCAGACGATTGATGAAGTGGAGGATCTGCCATACAATCCGCCACAGCCTGCGGTGACGATGCCTTCACTGGCTACAGGTTCACCGCTGGATGAAGCGTCCGCAGACCGTATTATTGCGAGCGCACTTGCGCTGCAGGGAGTTACCCATTACGGATTTGGCAAGAATGAAGCTCCTACGCTGTTTGATTGCTCTTCTTTTACCCGTTATATTTACGGACTGGAAGGCATTGATCTGGCCTGGGGCACCCGTTATCAGAAAGACGTAGGGATTGAAGTGGAACGCGGACAATGGCAAAAGGGCGATCTGTTGTTCTTTTCCGGCGGTGATCCGAGCGTGATTACGCACGTGGGGATTTATGCCGGAGACAACAAGCTGATTCATAACAGTCCGAGTCTGGATGGGATTGCCATTTCCAATCTGGATCTGAATTACTGGGTGGATCACTATGTAACCGCCCGCCGTATTCTTCGCTAATTGATATCATCCCAATTTGTCCAGGCTTGTCTGATGCCGTTTACACTCCGGCCAGGCAAGCTTTTTTGCTGTATAGGGAATTTGATTGAAGGCTTGATATCTTTTATAGTGGAGAGAGTGGGGGAATAGAGGAAATGGTATCGACTGCCTCGCGTCAAACATTGCGAATAAACATTAAAAAACATATGTTTGTATGGTATGCTAGATTTAATTACAATATCATAGCTTACTGAGTCACTGAACAGCCACATATGCTGGGCAGCACTCATCCGCAATTAACTTATGATACCCATTTCAGGGAGGCAGCATGAATATAGATCCTAAAGCACCAGCCATAGACTGGGAATATGTAGTACAAAATTTGAAATCTTCAGTGACCATTGCAGATGCAAGAAGACCCGATTTTCCGCTTGTATTTGTCAATGGTCATTTTACGGATTTGACGGGTTATAGCCGTGAAGAGGCGGTAGGATACAACTGCCGATTTTTACAGGGGCCTGATACCGATCCGCAGGCTGTGCAGCAATTCCGCGATGCACTCGCCAAAAAAGAATCGGTGACCATCGAGATTCTGAATTATACCAAACTGGGCATACCGTTCTGGAATGAAGTGAACCTGGACCCGATTTTTGACCAGAATGGGGAATGTCATTATTTCGTTGGTATTCAGTTCGATATTACCAAGCGCAAGCAAGCCGAGCAGCAGGTGCTTCGGGCCAAAGAGCAGGCCGAGATTGCCAATCTGGCCAAAAGTCGCTTCCTGGCGAATATGAGTCATGAGATTCGTACTCCACTGAACGGAATTATCGGTATGACCGAGCTGATCCTGCTGAACGAGGTGGAGCAGGACTTGCGTGATAATATGAAAATTGTGCAAAACAGTGCAGAAACATTACTGATGCTGATCAATGATATTCTTGATTTTTCCAAAGCGGAAGCAGGTAAAATGAACCTGGAAAATATCGAATATAATCTGCATGAGCTGATGGATATGACACTCAAAGCCCACCGTCCATTAACTATGGAAAAGCAGATTAATCTGAATCTGCATATTGGCTATAATGTTCCTCAAAAAGTATACGGTGATCCGCATCGGCTAAAGCAGGTACTCAATAATCTGATCAGTAACGCAGTCAAGTTTACACATGAGGGTTCGGTCGATGTATCCGTCCATGGAATCGAGATCGATGAGATCAGCATCAAGCTGCATTTCAAAGTCAAAGACACCGGTATCGGTATTGCAGACAAAGACCGGGACAAGCTGTTCAAGAGCTTCAGCCAGGTGGATGACTCCCAGAGCCGTGAATTTGGGGGGACAGGGCTAGGCCTTGTCATCAGTCAGCAGATTGTGGAGCTGATGAATGGCGAGATTACCGTGAAGAGCGAACAGGGAAAAGGCAGTACTTTTGAATTCGTGATTCCGGTCAGAATTCCGGAGAGTTCTGGAGAACATCCGAAACTACCGGAAATCTCCGGAAATGTTGAAGATAGAGAAGAACAGCAGGAGTCGGTAGCTGCCTATACAGCGGTACAGACAAAGTATCCGGCAAATGGGGAAGCCGGCCGTCTGCGTATTCTGCTGGCGGATGATGACCGGATCAGCTGTATTATTACTTCCCGGATGTTGAATAAGCTTGGCTATCATGTGGATACCGTGGATAACGGTCTGGAAGCCATTCATATGCTGGAAGCGGATAATTCCTATGATATGGTGCTGATGGATATTCAGATGCCGGTCATGGACGGATTGGAGTCCACATACACGATTCGTCATTCCAGAAAAATTCAAAATCGGGATATTCCGATCATCGCGATCACAGCCAATGCATTCAAGGATGACCAGGAGCAAGTCCTTGCAGCAGGCATGAACGGTGCTCTCTCCAAACCGATTCAGATGGAGCGACTGGTTGAACTGTGCCGCCAGCTCGAAGAGCAGAAAAAGCAGAACAAAGCCTGATCCCAGGCAGCACCGATAGTATTCGATATATGCATGTATTGATAAGCAGAATAGGGAATACGCCAAATAAGCCGTCACGTTGATACGTGGCGGCTTATTTGCGGTTCACTTCAAAAGCATAGCAGAGAAATCAGCCTGCCTATTACAAAAATATAGCGTGGGAAGAAACTCAGTCTTCCATCGTGGACAGATCACCTGTCGGCAGTTCCAGCTCCCAGGCTTTGAGTACCCGGCGCATAATCTTACCGCTGCGAGTCTTGGGCAGCTTATCCTTGAACTCAATCTCGCGCGGAGCCGCATGGGCAGACAAGCCTTCTTTGACGAATCGCGTAATCTCCTGCTTGAGCTCGTCGGAAGCGGTATACCCTTCACGCAGGGAGATAAAGGCTTTGATCACTTCGCCGCGTACCGGGTCAGGCTTGCCGATTACACCGGCTTCCGCGACAGCCGGGTGCTCGACCAGCTTGCTTTCCACTTCAAAAGGACCTACCCGTTCACCGGAAGTATTGATCACATCATCGATCCGTCCCTGGAACCAAAAATATCCGTCTTCATCCATATAAGCGGAATCACCGGAAATATACCAGCCCGGAATACGCACATATTCTTCGTATTTGGCCGGATTGTTCCAGATTTTGCGCATCATGGATGGCCATGGTGTCTTGATCGCCAGGTTGCCCATACGCAGCGGAGGCAGCTCATTGCCCTGGTCATCGACGATAGCGGCTTCAATGCCCGGCAGAGGACGTCCCATAGAGCCTGGACGGATATCCATTCTCGGATAGTTGCAGATCAGCTGGGCGCCTGTCTCTGTCATCCACCATGTATCGTGAATCCGCTGCTTGTACACCCGGTAACCCCAGCGGATAACCTCGGGATTCAGCGGCTCGCCGACACTGAGCACATGACGCAGGGAGGAGAGGTCATATTGTTCGACCGCTTCATCGCCTGCACCCATTAGCATCCGAAAAGCGGTAGGCGCACTGTACCATACTGTGACTTTATAACGCTGAATCGTCTCATACCAATCCTGCGGACTGAAGCGGCCGCCGCGGATTACATTGGTTGCACCATTCAGCCATGGGGCGAAGATACCGTAGGAAGTACCGGTCACCCAGCCGGGATCGGCAGTACACCAGTAAATGTCATCCGGCTGCAGATCCAGCACGACCCGGCCGGTGTATTCATGCTGCAGCATCGCCTGATGCACATGATAGACCCCTTTGGGTTTGCCGGTCGAACCGGAAGTGTAATGCAGGATCAGTCCATCCTCCGGATCGACCCATTCGATTTCCGTCTCATCCGAAGCCGCATCCATTGCACTGGAGAAATGAATCTGGCCTTCCTGCAGTTCGGATTCCTCTCCATAGATAATAATATGCTTCAGATCAGGCAGCTCGGCAGCGGGAACACGACCGACCAGTTTCGGTGTCGTAACGATCGCTACCGCGCCGCTGTCCAGCAGACGGTCACGCACTGCCGTTTCCATAAAAGCTTCGAACAACGGCCCGGCAATCGCGCCGATCTTGAGAATGCCGAGCAGGGTAAAGTACAGTTCCGGCGTCCGCGGCATGAAAATGAATACACGGTCGCCTTTGCCAATCCCCAGTTCACGCAGCATATTGGCCGCTTTGTTGGAATATTGGCGCAGCTGCTCAAATGTGTACGATTCATCGCGCTGCGGATCGCTGTAATGAAGCGCAATTTTGTCTTTTAGTCCAGAGGCGGCATGACGGTCGATGGCTTCATGAGCCAGATTGACTTTACCACTTTCATACCAGCTGAATCTTTTCTCTACATCCGCCCAATCGAACTGTCTGCGGGCTTCTTCGTAATCCATCATGTTGGCCTGGCTAGCTTCTACAGCAATGACTTCCATCGTATCTTTTCCCATTAGTACCCTCCAAGTGAATAAGATATAGAGTTTCATTTACCATATATAGCGCTTACAAAATAAGATACTACCTTTTCACAGAATGTTCAAATTTATCTTTCATTCTCAAGAAAAGGTATCATATTCCATAGCGACATATTTATACATGCATTTATTGGAAAATTATATATAATCTTAAGAAAGCGTTATCAATACGACCAGGAAAGGAGCCCGGTATGAACCATCTGAAAATCAGACAAAAGGAAGTACTTCATACGGAGAACGGTCCGCTGGTATTGGAAGGTCCTGTGCCGCCGGAGCAGATTCAGCCCTGCCGGATGCATACCGAGCTGGATGCCTTCCGGCGGCCGGCAGAACAGAAGGAAGCGCTGATCGAGATCGCCGGTCTGCCGGAAGGGCGCATTATTATGGCTACCGATGAAGATCAAATTGTCGGTTATGTCACTTTTCATTATCCCGATGAGTACGAGCGCTGGTCCGAAGGCAATATGGAGGATCTGGTAGAGCTGGGAGCGGTCGAGATCGCCAATGAATATCGCGGCCTCGGACTTGCCAAAAAGCTGATCCAGCTCGCCTTTCGGGATCAGCAGCTCGATAATATGATCGTATTTACTACCGAGTACTACTGGCACTGGGATCTGGAAAATACCGGGCTCAGCGTATGGGACTATCGCAAGATGATGGAGAAGCTGATGAAGAATGTAGATATGGTCTGGTTTGCCACTGATGATCCGGAGATTTGTTCGCATCCGGCCAACTGCCTGATGGTCCGGGTGGGCAGACAAGTACCCCAGTCTTCGGTAGAGGCTTTTGACCGGATTCGTTTTCACCAGCGGTTTATGTATTAACCGGAGCAGATACAGAAGAGAGAGGAGTGAAGGTGATGAATGATGCTGTCTATGTACACCATCCCGATAGTCTGAAATATATATTTCATCAGGGACATCCGTTTGACCAGCGCAGGCTTGTATTAACCATGGAACTGCTGCAGCAGTCCGATGCGCTGCCGGCTGCCAGCATCCTGACGCCGGATCAGCCTCTCGATGAGGAATTGCTGCACCAGATTCATATTCCTGGCTATATCGAAGCAGTCAAGCAGCTGAGTGTTCCTGATCCCTCTGGCGAAGCTCTGCAAAATGCTGCGCAGTATGGATTGGATCACGGGGATAATCCATATTTCCCCGGGATGCATGAGAGCGCTGCAGCGATCGCTGCCGGTTCGGTCAAGGCGGCTGATCTGGTCATGAGCGGAGCCAGCCGCCATGCCCTGCATATGGCGGGGGGATTGCATCATGCTATGCCCCAGAAAAGTGCCGGTTTCTGTGTCTACAATGACGCGGCACTGGCGATTACCCATTTGCGCCAACGGTATGATGCCAGGGTGCTGTATATCGATACCGATGTGCATCATGGAGATGGCGTGGAGATCTGCTTTTATACTGATCCGCATGTATTCACTTATTCGATTCATGAGACAGGCAAGTATCTGTTTCCAGGCACCGGTCTGGTAGAGGAGCGAGGGGCAGGAGAAGGGTTTGGATTTACATTGAACGTACCGGTGGAGCCGTATACGGAAGATACTTCCTGGCTGGAGTGCTTTGAGAATACACTGACACAGGTGATGGAGCGGGCAAGACCCGACATTATCATCAGCCAGCATGGCTGTGATGCCCATGCCCTCGATCCACTGTCCCATATTCACTGCTCGATGGAGATCTACCGGCAGATGCCGCGCATGATTCATGAAGCAGCTCATACGTGGTGCGAAGGTCGCTGGGTCGCATTGGGTGGAGGCGGTTATGATATCTGGCGTGTCGTTCCCAGAGCATGGTCGCTCGTATGGCTGGAGATGAGCGGACATCCGCTGCTGGAGCAGATCAACAGAGACCCGCTGCTTTCCTTGCCGGCCTCCTGGCTGCAGCAGTGGCAGGGAGAGAGTCCTGTAGAACTGCCAACGACCTGGCTGGATAATGTGCAGCGCTGGGAACCCATCCCCCGGAGGGAGGAGATTACCCGTCAGAATCGTTATATCAGTGAGCTGGCTGCCTCCTATTTAAAATAAAAATCCCTGTTTTTATCTGGAAAATACACATTATATTATCCATCATAAGAAAATCCTTTTGTAAAAAAGTGGCGATAGAGGTTTTTTCGGGTATATAAGCAGTGCCGGGAAGACAGGCAGCTACAAATAAGGAAAAGTAATGAAGAAATGTGCAAATACGCTGCAAAATTGAAGGTTAATGCTGCCTCGATGTAGAAATATACCATAGCATCATTATTATTAGGGCTAATGAATCATTTCTTTGTATCCATGATTTACCTGCCGATCTCGAAAGGAAGAGATGTCTATGTGTTATATCCTGCTACCGGCAGAGATTTACCCGGACCGTTACTGGTTCAAGTACAGTTTCCATGATTCACCGGATCATTTGAATTTTAAGAAGGGTACTCCGCAGAAGGATTGGGCCAAGTCGCCCAAATTCCATCTTCAGGGCGAAGTTGAGCTTGGTCGGCTGCTCCATTTTGACTGGTTCATGACCGATGGGCCGGATCTTGTAGGTCCGCGTCTCGCTTCATTGATCCGTAAATATGCCCCCGGGGATGTACAGCTGATCGATGCGGAAGTGACCGTCAATGGCGAACCGCTCAAAGGTTTCCAGGTCCCTAATATCACGACTGTGATCAACTGTCTGGATATGGAGCAATCGGCGTATGTGCCGCTGCTTCCTGGAGTGCATGGCAGTCCGCCTCATTTTATTTCGGTAGCCTTCCGGCCTGATGCACTCAAAGGACACGGGCTGGTCCGTTCCAATGAAGATATCAGTCTGATCGTGGCGTCTGCCGAATTTGTGGAAGCGTGCCGTGCAGAGAACATTACAGGTATTCGCTTTCAGGATAACCTCTGATCTCCAGGCTCTGCTATCATCCGATGGACTGCAGCTCTGATCCGATGCGTCACCAGGAAGTCTCCCCTTTTTAAACGGTAATGATCTGGCTCAAGTGCAATTCAGTATTAGTCTCTCAGCGTTATCGTATTTCAGGTAAAGAATATGACAACTCACACCAAGGAGGCTTTCCCATGAAAAAAGAAGTAGTCGCTATGCTGCTTGCCGGCGGACAGGGCAAGAGACTGAAAGATTTGACCAAATCACTGGCAAAGCCAGCCGTCTATTTTGGCGGAACGTATCGGATTATTGACTTCCCGCTCAGCAACTGCGCGAATTCCTGCATCGACACTGTAGGAGTACTGACACAGTATGAGCCGACACTACTCCATGCGTACATAGGAGTCGGCAACGACTGGGATATGGACCGCAAAAACGGCGGTGTATTCGTACTGCCGCCGCATGAACGTCAGGAAGGCAGCAGCTGGTATCAGGGTACGGCAGATGCCATCTACCGCAACCTCAAGTTCGTGGAGAGTTTTGAGCCCGAACATGTGCTGATCCTGTCGGGTGACCATATCTACAAAATGGATTATCAAAAAATGATTGATTATCATAAAGAAAAAAATGCGGATTGCACCATCTCCGTCGTGAATGTAACGCTGGAAGAAGCGAGCCGTTTCGGTATGCTGAATACCCACGATGACCTCAAAATCTATGAGTTCGACGAAAAGCCAAAACACCCGAAAAGCACGCTGGCCTCCATGGGTGTCTATTTGTTTAAATGGGATGTGCTCAAATCCTATCTGATCAAGGATGAGCAGGACCCTGCCTCCTCTTATGACTTTGGTAAAGATCTGATTCCATTACTGCTTGGTGACAACAAAACATTATACGCATATCCATTCGAAGGATACTGGCGCGATGTAGGTACAATCGAGAGCCTGTGGGAAGCGAATATGGACATGCTGTCCGAAGAGCCCGAGCTGGATCTAAATGATCCCAACTGGCGTATCTTTACACGCAGTCCGAATCAGCCGGCCGCCTATATTGCTCCTACGGCAAAAGTACAGGACAGTATTGTCAACGAAGGCTGCATGGTACACGGTGAAGTAAATCACTCGGTTCTGTTCTTCAATGTGGAAGTCGGAGAAGGCAGTGTGATCACGGATTCCGTTATTATGCCAGGCGTCAAAATCGGCAAAAACGTACGCATTCACAAAGCAATCGTCAATGAAGGCATGGTGCTGGAAGACGGGGCACAGATTGGCGTAGAACGTACGGATGAGAAGGAAATCATGCTTGTAACCAATGAATCATAACATAAGGGACGGTGACTGGAATGAGAGGATTTGTAGGCGTTATTAATCTCGATCATGAACTGGATCAATTGAAGGAATTAACCTATTTCCGCTGCGGCGCGGCTGTTCCGTTTGCCGGTCGTTACCGTTTGATAGATTTTGCGTTATCCAACATGATGTATGCGGGTACACAGGATATATCGCTGTTCGTTCGCCGCAAATACCGTTCCCTGATGGATCATCTGGGCGAAGGCAGACCGTGGGATCTGGACCGCAAACGCGGCGGATTGTTCATCCTGCCTCCGGATTGGCATGATCCGACCGATACGTCGACAGGAGATCTGCAGCATATTCATAACAACATGGATTTCTTCGATCGCAGCATAGGTGATGTGATTATCCATACAGGTACCCAGCATGTGAACAAGATTGACTACAAGGATGTCTATGCCTATCATCTGGAAAAAGGCGCAGACGTGACTGTTATTTATAAAAAGGTCGATGAACTGATGCCCGAACATGGTGCTTGCCGCCGGATCGAAGTGGACGAAAGCGGCTTTGTAACGGATATTCATCAGGAACTGGATCATCATAATATTTATCTGGAAGCCTTTATCATGAGCAAGGATCTGTATCTGGAGCAGGTCAACTACTGCATTGCCCACGGTAAAAGTTATTTCTTCCGTGATGCGATCCAGAACAATCCCAATGGGCTGAAGATTGCCGGTTACGAGTATACAGGCTACAATGCCGTTATTAACTCGGTCGAAAGCTATTACAAAAACAGTATGGCTCTGCTTTGCCCGGATAATTATCAACAGCTGTTCCGCGAAAATCCAGTCCAGACCAAGATCAAATACGAGGCGCCTGCCAAATATCTCGAGTCTGCACAGGTGCATAATTCCCTGGTAGCCAATGGCTGTGTAATTGGCGGCGAAGTGGAGAACAGCATTCTGTTCCGCGGCGTCAAGGTCGAGAAGGGTGCCAAAGTGGTCAACTCGATCATTCTGCAAAAGTGTACCATTGAATCCGGAGCCGTTCTGGAAAATGTCATCCTTGATAAGGATGTGCAGATTACCCATGATCGCACGCTGATCGGTGATGTCAAACACCCTTATGTAACAGCCAAAAGTACTTCTCTGTAAATGCTGATGCCAATCTGACTGCAGGAGGAATACACTTTTGTTTAAAAACAAAGAAGAATTCAAACAAATTTTTCAAAATAACGTGGTCTCCAAGCTGGGCAAGCCGCTGAATGAAGTATCCAATGAAGACGTTTATACGATTCTAAGCCGGATGCTGCGCGAGTTTGCCGGTAAAGAGTGGGCAGCAACCAACCGAGAGCTGCGTCAGGATCAGGAGAAGCAGGTGTATTACCTGTCGCTCGAATTCCTGATTGGCCGCCTGCTGGGTAACAATTTGCTCAATATGGGTCTGCTGAAGATCGTCAAGGAAGGCCTGGATGATCTGGGCATTTCACTGGGTGATATCGAAGAGGAAGAAGCGGATGCAGGTCTCGGCAACGGCGGTCTCGGCCGTCTGGCTGCCTGCTTCCTCGATTCTCTGGCTTCGCTCGGTTATGCTGGTCATGGCTGCGGCATACGCTACCAGTACGGATTGTTTGAGCAGAAAATTGTCGATGGCAATCAGGTGGAACTGCCGGACGACTGGCTGCAAAAAGGTTTTGAGTGGGAAGTTCGTCGGGCCGACCGCAAGGTCGAGGTGCGCTTTGGCGGTCATGTTGAGACACGTGAAGAAGATGGCGAACTGTATTTTACCACCCGTGATTATGAAGCGGTCTGGGCAGTACCTTATGATGTGCCGGTAATTGGCTACAAAGGCAGCAATCCGGACTATCATATCAACACATTGCGCCTGTGGAGTGCGGAGCCGGTCCGCGAGATGGCCAATCGCAACATGGGCAATGGCGGTGGCAATTACTACAACTATCTGAACTACAACCGCTCGGTGGAATCTATCTCCGAGTTCCTGTATCCGGATGACAGTCATTATGAAGGTCGTCTGCTGCGTCTGAAGCAGCAGTACTTCCTCTGTTCTGCAGGTCTGCAGAGCATTCTGCGCACGTATGACAAGCTCAATCTGAGCTATGATCATCTGCCGGATCAGATTGCCATTCATATCAATGATACGCATCCGACACTGGTCATTCCGGAACTGATGCGCATCCTGATGGATGAGAAGGGCTATGGCTGGGAGACGGCCTGGGATATCACCTGCCGCACCGTCTCCTATACAAACCATACCATTCTGAGCGAGGCCCTGGAGAGATGGCCGGCACAGATGATTCGTGAACTGATGCCGCGTGTGTATATGATCATCGAAGAGATCAATACCCGCTTCTGCAAAATGCTGATGGATAAATATCCGAACGATCCGGACCGTGTGGCGCATATGGCGATCATTTATGATGATCAGGTCAAAATGGCTCATCTGGCTATTGCTGGCAGTCACAGCGTTAACGGTGTGGCTGCACTGCATACGGATATTCTCAAAGAACGGGAAATGCGTAATTTCTATGAGCTGTATCCACAGCGTTTTAACAACAAGACTAACGGCATTACACATCGCCGCTGGCTCATGCATGCCAATCCCGAGCTGTGCGATCTGATCAGCGATTCGATCGGCAGCCGCTGGATCACGCATCCACAGGAACTGGTCGGCATTCTGAAATACAGCGAAGATGCCGGATTCCAGGAAAAGGCAGCTGCGATCAAGCAGCATAACAAACAGCATCTTGCTTCGTATATCGAGCAAAAGTACGGAACAGTGGTCAACACCGATTCGATCTTCGATGTTCAGGTCAAGCGTCTGCACGCCTACAAGCGGCAGTTCCTGAATATTCTGCATGTCATGTATCTGTACAATCAGCTCAAATCGATGCCGTCCCATGATATGGTACCGCGTACGTTTATCTTCGGTGCCAAGGCCGCGCCGGGTTACTATCTGGCGAAGAGCACGATCAAGCTGATCAATACAGTCGCGAATGTCGTCAATAATGATCCGGATGTGAAGGACAAGCTGAATGTCTTTTTCCTGGAAAATTATTCGGTATCCCTGGCAGAAAAGATTATTCCGGCCGCCGATGTGAGTGAGCAGATCTCTACAGCGAGCAAGGAAGCTTCCGGTACCGGGAATATGAAGCTGATGATGAACGGCGCACTGACGATCGGTACGATGGATGGCGCGAATGTGGAGATGCACGAGATGCTGGGAGACGCCAATATGTTCATCTTCGGTCTGAACGCAGATCAGGTGATGAACTATTATCAGCATGGCGGCTACAACGCGCGTGATATCTACAACAGTGATCCACGGATCAAGGAAGTGGTCGATCAGCTGGTGACGCCAGGTGCATTCGCCCAGAATTCCTATGAATTCGATTCCCTGTATCGTTCGCTGCTGGATGGCAATGACGAATACTTTATGCTCAAGGACTTTGATTCGTATGCCGAGTCCCATGTGCAGATCGAAGCCGCCTACCGTAATCAAAAAGACTGGCTCAAAAAATCGATCCATAACATTGCTCATTCTGGTAAATTCTCCAGCGATCGTACAATCGGACAGTATGCTTCCGAGATCTGGAAGATTCATCCGGTAAACAAGTAAAATGAAAATAACCCTCTCACACTGCTGGGGAACAGCAGGGGAGAGGGTTATTTTATGCAAAGGCACAATTACACATTGGCATAATCATCAATCCATAATCCAGTAAAGGTGGCTATCGCTTGAATACTACCCGTACAACCATATTACTCGCCGGAGCGACAGGAGATATCGGTGAACGAATCGCCAGAGCGCTTGTTCAGCAAGGTGCGCATGTGCGTGCCATTGTCCGTCCGCATACATCTGCGGACAAGCTGGAGCATCTGCACCAGCTGGGTATCGATACGCTTCCTGTAGATTATAAGGATGCAGCCGCCATGCAGGCAGCTTGTGCAGATGTCTCCTGCGTCGTCTCGGCGCTGAATGGGCTGCGTGATGTGATGATGGATAATCAGACCCTGCTGCTGAATGCAGCTGTGCAGGCAGGAGTGCCGCGCTTTATTCCATCCGACTATTCGATGGATTACCGGAATCTGCCGGAAGGCTCCAACCGCAATCTGAATCTGCGCCGGGAGTTTATGAAGCGGCTCGATCAGGCGCCCATCGCGGCGACGTCCATTTTGAACGGAGCGTTTGGCGAACTGCTGACCGGGATGGCACCGATTGTGCTATTCCGTTACAAACGCATTCTGTACTGGGAAAATGCGGATCAGCTGCTGGATTTTACGATCAAGGATAATGTAGCGGCTTATACGGCAAGGGCAGCCTTGGACCCTCATACACCGCGGTTCCTGTATATTGCTGGCGATCAAGTCACTGCCCGCCAGCTGGCAGATATCATGACGGAGCTGACCAGCCAGCATTACCGCCTGTTCCGGGCAGGCGGGCATAAGCGTCTGGAGAGGCTGACTGCCATCGCACGCCGGTTCGATGGCAAGCAGGAAGATCCTTTTCCGGCCTGGCAGGGCATGCAGTATATGAACGGCATGTTCACCGGCGCAGGCAAGCTGCCGCAGCTCGACAATGACCGTTATCCTGATATGCAGTGGACTTCAGCCCGGCAGGTACTATCGGAACATATCAGCAGCTAGTCTACTCTACACATCATGAATGAGCCAGATACATCAGGAACAAACAATATCCATTGCAAACGATTAGCCCGAACACGAATCAGATAGGTTGCAAATGAGCAGTTCGAGCATGGATCAGATAGGGTGTAAATGAACAGTTCGAACACGCAGCAGCTATATGGCAG
Source organism: Paenibacillus wulumuqiensis (assembly GCF_000971965.1). Lineage (GTDB taxonomy): Bacteria > Bacillota > Bacilli > Paenibacillales > Paenibacillaceae > Saccharibacillus > Saccharibacillus wulumuqiensis. The sequence goes on along the minus strand of NZ_LAQP01000001.1, from coordinate 661,347 downwards.
TGCTGGAACAGACAATGCAAGGACAATATTGCTCTCTAACTAGCCGACCGATGGATGAACAGCGAGTACTCCCCGCTCACCACCGGTCGGATTTTTGCGATACTGCTTGGGTGTGATACCGACGTATTTTTTGAATATTTTCGTAAAATAGCTCTGATCATGGAACTGCAGCATCGCGGCAATCTCTGCGAGAGAGTGGGCGGAGAGACCGATCAGCCGCTTAGCTTCTTCGATCCGGGCCTGCTGGATATACATTACCGGCGATACCCCGGTCTCACGCTTGAATACCTGTGACAGATAATCGACATTGAGCTGTGCTGCCGAGGCGAGTTGATGCAGGTGAATCGGCTCGTACAGATGATTGAAAATATAATTCCGGCAAATATTAATCCCTTCCGAATAGCGCTGCCGCTGTCCCTCCAGCACACGATCCACAAAGTCGGTGTGGCATTTTTGCAGGGCGATTTTTACTTCGGCAGGAGTCTGGCATTCTTCAATCGCCTGAATATGCAGATCGCTCAGTGTATATGCAATCTCCGCATTGACTCCGCCATCCATCGCAGCCCGGGTAGCGAGTGTGATGGAGCAGATCGCCAGGTTTTTCTCGCTGCGCAGCAGGCTTTTTTTGGACAATACGCCCAGTTTCTCGGTAGGAAATCCCAGTTCCCACTTGACCAGGTCTTCCTTGCGTCCTTCACGGATGTACTGCAGGAAGACTTTTTCCATTTCAGGGTTCTGATGATAGGTGGACTGGGTATGCTGCTCATTACCGTCATAGGGAGACGGCGGCTCATCCGGCACAGCCGGCAGCTCATTCATGGCAATATCGATATACAGTGTATGCTGAATGACCTCGGCGATATCCAGCTGCACCTGATACAGCATATAGTGGATCATCACCGCTGCATTATAGATCCGTTCCTTGGAGATCAGCGGCACCCGGCGGTAAAATTCCAGCACATTATCCTGCTGGCGAAAGGTAAGATGATAATCCCGGATAATGCCTTTGACCAGCTCCTCCGGCACAATTGCATGGAAAAAAGGTCCCGCAACCAGTGTCCCCTGCTGTATCCCATCCTGATGAAGCGGAATCATGAGATACTGTTCCAGAAAATTGGTCGCCTTGACCACGGGATAATCATCCGGGAGCTGAGCGGTCAGCAACGCAAGTCCCTGCAGCTTATCGTTATAAAGCGGGTTAAACGGCTGGATCGGGTATTCGTCGATTACTTTACTGTTTGTATCCAAAATATACATAGGCATATGGTACTCCACATACAGCATTTTCATCACAAAACGCAGCATGCTTAGAAATTCAGAATTCATTAGGTATTCCTCCATATGATGGCAGATTAATCCGCCGTAACAATTCAGTGCAACAAATCAATGATAATGAACAGGGGAAGTAGTCACAACGATTATTTCTGGCTATTTTACCAAAAACATAAGAATAATACCATAAATACACTGCAAATAAGCCTACATTATAGAGGAGCTTATTTCTATCTTCAGACCGGCTTTGTAATAACTTGAAGGGCATGGAATGTGCAGTGACATTCGATTGTCACTCCTCGCTGATTCGAGTGGATATTCCATTGCCACAGCAATAACACGGTCACACCCGGTCTGATCCAACTTATCATGACACAGGAGATGGGATACGATTATGAAAACGGAACAATCCAACATACATGCAGAATTGTCTGCACTGGTCGCTCCATACCGCAAGCAGGACGTTGCTCCACGCAGTGACGAGAATATCCGCGAATCTGCCGAGCAGCTGCTCGGCGAGATGACGCTATCCGAGAAAATCGGCCAAATGAGCCAGTGTGCCGATTCTGAATTTGCTTTTGGCGGAGAAATCGAAGCCGATCCGACCGAGCTGCTCGTACGCGAAGGACGTGTAGGTTCCATCCTCGGTGCCTTTAACAGTCGCCGTACATTTGATCTGCAAAAGCTGGCGGTTGAGCAGTCCAGACTGCGTATTCCGCTCATGTTCAATGCCGATGTGATCCATGGTTATCAGACCATTTTCCCAATCCCGCTCGCCTGGGCCTGCAGCTGGGATCTGGAAGAGATCAAGCGTGCCTGTATGATCGCAGCCAAAGAAGCGACAGCGTCGGGAATTACGTATAATCATGCACCAATGGTCGATATCAGCCGCGATGCCCGCTGGGGTCGTGTTATGGAAGGTGCAGGTGAAGATCCGTATCTCGGTTCACTGATTGCACGTGCCCAGGTTGAGGGCTTCCAGGGAGACACGTTGTTCAGCGAGGAAACACTGATCGCCTGTCTGAAGCACTTTATCGGTTATGGCGCTTCCGAAGCAGGTCGTGATTATAATACGGTAGATATCTCGGAATGGACGCTGCGCAATGTGTACCTGCCACCATTCAAGGCCGGTCTGGAAGCAGGCTCCGCCTCGGTAATGAACGCATTTAACTTTTACAATGGTATTCCGATTGCCGGTAACAAGTTCATCCTGCATGATCTGCTGCGCGAAGAGCTCGGATTCGATGGCATACTGATCTCCGATTATGGTGCAGTGGATGAGATCTATATCCATGGCGCCGCGAGAGATCGCAAAGACGCTGCCCGCCAATCGCTGGAAGCTACGATGGATATCGAGATGGTCACCCAGCTGTACGAGAATTATCTGCCTCAGTTGATTGCAGAAGGCAAAGTGCAGGAAGCCCAGATCGATGCGGCTGTACGCCGGATTCTGATCTACAAATACAAAATCGGTATTATGGATGATCCGTTCCGTTATATCCGTCCGGAAAAGGAAGAAGAGTACCATTTTCATGCCGATCATCTGCAGGCGAGCCTGGAGCTTGCCCGCAAATCGATCGTTCTGCTCAAAAACGAAAACCAACTGCTGCCGCTGCACACGGAAACAGCTGCAGCCGGTACACAGAAGATCGCCGTTATCGGCCCGTTTGCCGACAGCAAAGATATGCTCGGTACATGGCAGTTCTCCCGCTACAAGGAGGAGACCGTTACCCTACTGGAAGGTCTCACTGCCAAAGGAATCCCTGAACAGCATCTGCTGTATGCAGAAGGCAGCGGTGTACTGGAGCCAATCGAAGGCGGCATTGAACAAGCTGTACGTACAGCCCAAGCCGCTGATGTTATTTTGCTGGCATTGGGTGAACATAGCGAAATGTCAGGTGAAGCAGCTTCCCGCATGGATATTTCTATCCCTGCTCCCCAGCAGCAGCTGGCCGAAGCAATCGTTGCACTGGGCAAGCCGGTTGTACTCATACTTACTAATGGCCGTCCGCTTGTGCTGGACTGGTATGAGCAGCATATGGATGCAATCGTGGAGACCTGGTTCCTCGGTTCTCAAGCTGGGCATGCGATTGCGGATGTACTGACCGGCGATTACAATCCAACCGGCAAACTGACGATGAGCTTCCCCAAGCATGTTGGCCAGTCGCCGATCTACTACAACCGCTTTAACACCGGTCGCCCGGTAACAGTAGAGAATCAGCAAGAGAAGTACATTTCCAAATATCTGGACGGTCCGAATGAGCCGCTGTATCCATTTGGCTACGGACTGAGCTATGCGCAGTTCAGCTATTCCGATCTGAAGCTGGATCGTCAGCAGATGAAGCGTGGGGAGAGCATCACTGTGACTGCCACCGTAACCAATACAGGCAGCGTGGCCGGCGAAGAGACGGTACAGATGTATATTCAGGATCTGTACGGAAGCACCGTTCGTCCGGTCAGAGAGTTAAAAGGGTACTGCAAAGTGCAGCTCGCTCCGCAGGAATCGGCGCAGGTCGAATTTGTGATCACCGAGCAGGATCTGGCCTACTGTAATGCAAAGCTGGAGTGGACGGCTGAAGAAGGCGAGTTCAATATATATGTAGGTACGCATTCCGGCAGCACGCTGGAACAGACTTTTGAACTAATCGGATAAGTTTTTTCGACATTATTGTGTAAATATGCGTGTTGAAGGGTAATAAATACCTATACAAATGGCTGGATTTCCGTGTGGAGAAAAGGCTTACAATTATGGTTGTCATTTTATGTCGCCTATGTTAGTATGTTTGTATAGAAACCAAAACACGGATTGTTACTGAGAAATCAGGCAAAACCGAAACTGACAAGCATGTCATTTTTGGTTTTGCCTTTTTAGTATTTTTATAAAAAAGGTGATGAGAATGAAAATATCGCAGGTTCTGAATAACAATGTCGTCACCGTTGTAGATCCTGGCAAACAGGAACTGGTCGTCATGGGCCGTGGGATCGGATTCAAAAAGCATCCGGATGACCTCGTCGATGAAGCGAAAATTGAAAAGGTATTCAAGCTGGAAAGCCAGGAAGTATCGGATAAGCTAATGACGCTATTATCGGATATTCCGATTGAATACATGGAATGCTCGGATGAGATTATCCAGTATGCGCAGACTGTACTTGGCAGCAAGCTGCATGACAGCATCTATATTTCGCTGACCGACCATATCCATTTTGCTATTGAACGGCACCGGCAGGGATTGGAAATCAAAAATGCATTACTATGGGAAATTAAAAAGCTGTACCGCAAGGAATACTACATCGGTACCAAGGCCTTGCAAATGATCGAAGACAAGCTGGGTGTATCGCTTCCCGAAGATGAAGGCGGATTTATCGCGCTTCACTTTGTTAATTCCCAGCTCAACGGGCAGATGAGCGAGACCGTAAGCATGACCAATATCGTCAAGGACGTACTTCGCATCGTGACCCGGCATTTTGTGATCGAGCTGGATGAGGAGTCGCTCAATTACTTCCGGTTCCTGACCCATCTCAAGTTTTTTGCCCAGCGAGTAGTGAGTGGAGCGGCGAGTGATCAGGGTGATAGCCCACTGCACGATATGGTCAAATCCCAGTATCCGCAGGCTTATGCCTGTGCGCTGAAGATTCAGGATTATACCCGCAAGATTCATCAGCGGGATCTGTCCAATGAAGAATTGCTGTACCTGACCATTCATATCGAGAGAGTCACCAAGAAGGAAAATGCGGATCAGACGTAAGTGATACGGAACGATTCCAAGAATATGAAAGTGCATAACCAGCCGTTACAATTGAATACCCGACAGGGATTGTTACTTTTGGTAGGCAAAACCTAAATGTCGTTGAATGATAGCGTTCACCAGCTCCAAGGCTGGCATGACCTCATTCATCCACATTTAGGTTTTTTTGTATTCAAATACAGACAATAAATAGTGTATATTCCATAAAGAGGAGTGTTCGACGTGGACAAGGCGCAAGTGGCAAAAGACGTACTCCAACTGGTCGGTGGGGAAGAGAATATCGATCAGGTGACACACTGTATGACTCGACTGCGATTCAACCTGCATGATGACAACAAAGCAAACAAAGCCCAACTGGAGAAAACACCGGGAGTTATGGGCGTTATGAAAAATGGCGGCCAGTTCCAGGTCATTATCGGCAATGATGTGGCCGCTGTCTATAAAGAGCTATCCGGTGCGATGTCCGGTGGCAAGCGTATGGAGACGAACAGTACGACCGGACCAAAAAAGAAACGCAATCCGATCAGTGCATTATTCGACTTTATCTCCGGGATGTTCACACCGATCCTGCCGGCCATTACAGGCGCAGGGATGATCAAAGGGATTGTGGCGATTCTGGTAGCTCTGGGCTGGATGTCCGATAAAAGCTCCACATATATTATTCTGTCTGCGATAGGCGATGGCGCCTTCTACTTCCTGCCGATTATTCTAGCGGTGAGCGCAGCACGCAAGCTGGGCAGTAACATATATATCGGTGCAGCGCTTGGTGCAGCGATTATGCACCCGACGATTACGGCATTGCTGGCACCGGGGGATACGGTATCCTTTGCCGGTCTTCCGGTTCTCGCAGCAACCTATTCCTCAACCGTTATTCCGATTGTTATCGCCATCTGGATTGCTTCCTATGTAGAAAAAGCGGTAGACTGGATTACCCACGCTTCCGTCAAATTGCTGATCGTACCTACCGTAACACTGCTAATTATGGTACCGCTCACATTGATCGCCGTCGGTCCGCTCGGTTCTCTGATCGGTAACGGATTATCCGGTGGAATTACATGGTTGTTTGATAATGTATCTGTACTGGCAAGTATCCTGATTGGCGGCACGATGTCACTGCTGATCATTACCGGCATGCATTATGCACTGACTCCTATCGTGATCGGTTCCATTACGACGCTCGGTTATGACTTTATTATTCCACTGATGTTTGCAGCCAATCTGGGACAGGCAGGAGCGGCACTGGGCGTAGGGATGCGCGCAAAAAATAGACAGCTCAAATCGCTTGCCTATTCGACAGGTGTAACGGCAGTGATGGGGATTACCGAACCGGCGATGTATGGAGTAAATATGAAATATAAGAAGCCATTTATTGCCGCATTAATCGGTGGTGCTGCAGGTGGTGCATTTATGGGCATTATGCATGTTAAGTCGTATGTTATTACCGGACTGGTAGGTCTGCCAAGTATCGCAGCCTTTATCAGCCCGCAAATCAGCACACTTGTCTATGCGCTGATCGGCGGAGTGATCGCTCTGGTAGCTGCAGCCATCGTAACCTACTTTATGGGTATCAAAGAAGATAGCGAACAAGCGGAAGAAACCAAAGCCGTAACAGAAGAGGTGGCAACCAATACGGCTGTAGACACCGGCGCAGTAGCTGCCACACTGATGAATTACGAATCAGAACCGCGCACAGTAACACCGGTACAGATCATGAGCCCGATCAATGGTGAAGTGAAGCCGCTGAGTGAAGTCCCCGATCCGGCATTTGCCCAGGAAATTATGGGACAGGGCGTAGCGATTGAGCCTTCGGAAGGCCGTATTGTCTCTCCTGTCAATGGAACAGTATTTTCGGTCTCCAAAAGCGGTCATGCGATCGGTCTGGTCAGCGAGGAAGGTACCGAGATGCTCATTCATATCGGCATCGATACAGTGAAGCTGAAAGGCAAGCATTTCACTCCACATGCCCAGGCAGGTCAGGAAGTCAAAGTTGGCGATCTGCTGATGGAATTTGACCTTCAGGCGGTTCGTGCAGACGGCTACGAGACGATCACACCGGTAATCGTAACGAATATTCAGAATTACAATCAGCTGGAACCTGCAGGTGAGCCGATGACCCAGGCAGGACAGCTGCTGTACAAATTGAACTGATCCGAATAAAGATTAAAAAGATCCCGTAAATTGAACTTATCCAAAAAAGAGACGGAAGACATGCAGTGATCTGCAATCTTCTGTCTCTTTTTTATGAATATCGATATGGACTGCAGGAGATGCCATTGCTTTTATCGATCTGTAAAATGCTGCGTGTCAAAGGTCTCTGCTTGCATTCAATTCTTGCTAAACATAATAAACGGGAATACGAATACAGGTATGACAATTTGCAAAGGAAAAGCCTGATCAGCGCGCCTGCCGTATCAAGTACAGCAGCCTTGCTGGTTAGGCCTTAAATTTGCAGTGTATGCAGGTAAACGCTTCACTTCAGAGGAATCATTCAAGCGGAGAGCCGGAAAAAACCAGGCCTTCCACCATGAATGGGGAAGGCCTGGTTTGATAGTTGAATCGCTTTCAAAGAACGCTTACAAATAGCGTTTACATTTTGGAAGAAGCGACCATGTTGGGTTGTACTGCACCGACCGGATTGCGCCGCTTCTTGTCATTGGAGAGACCGAAGATCGAGACGATGGTAATAACCAGTACAATGGCACTCAGGAAGTAATACGTATTCTGGAATCCAATATTGGTATACATGTTGCCCGCAATACTGGAGAAGATAACAATGGCTGCCTGTTTGGCAAAGTTAAAGGCAAGCAGATAAATCGTAGCGGACAGTCGTACATCAAATACACTGGTAATGTATTTAAAGATGGATACGAGCAGCAGCGGCATTTCCACAGCAGCGATCAGACGCAGCAGGGAGAGGGAAATGGTATCGGTTGCAACAGCGCTTCCAAAGATACGTACAAAAGTCAGAACGCCGAACAGAATCAGACCATTTTTGGCACCGATCTTGTTAATGATCCATGGCATAAAGATCATCAATACTGCTTCAATCGCCGTCTGCAGGGATACCAGCTCACTGAAGCGCTGTGTACCAATCGCTGTCGTCGGGAAGAACTGATTGTAATAGTTCGGGAACTGCTGGTCGAACACGTCATATACGCTGGCCGTACCGACAATCAGCAGAGACAGGAACCAGAAGTTGCGTAATTTGAAAATGGAGAATATCCGTTCCTTGGTAATCTCGCCACCATCATTTGCCGGATCGGCAGCGATCGCAGCAGATGTATCGACTTTGGCTGTACGCAGCAGAATACCCAGCACAGCAGCCGAAGCGGAAGCGAACCAGAAAATGCTGATCGGATTGGCAAGATACATAATACCACCAATCAGTGTAGCTACAGCACCTGCGATAGAACCGAACAGGCGCACACGTCCATACTCAATGGAGCTGGCGCGGCTGGCACGTTCGATATACGCTTCGACGACCCCTACGCCACCCTGAAATACGGCACTCAGGTAAATACCACCAATGATTGCGCCTACCCAGACGTTGAATTGCAGAATCGGGATAAATACCCAGGTGAAGAATGGACCCATCAACAGGGCTGCGCAGACTACAAACCAGAACAGATTTTTCCGGAAGCCGAGCTTATCGGAGATAACGCCAAAGAAAGGCTGGTAACAAAGGGCGATCAGTGAGATCGCCGAGAACACTAGACCGGTCTGACCTGCATCAAGACCAGCCTGCTCCTTAAGCCAGATCGGCAGAAAAGCCAGTACAATCGCCCAGATTAAGAAGTAGAAGAAGAACAGACCGCCAAAATTCCAGAAATTCCATTTAGGTAATTTCATAATGTAAACCTCCTATCCAATATCAAGCATTGTCTCTATTTGTGGACTGCATATTATGGTATGTCTATATTCCAGTATGGCCTCTGCCTATAAAATCAGGAATGAACGAATCCTTCGTCCGGTACCGGCTTGCCAAAGTTAGGTGTGCCATCTTCATTCCACTCGATAAGCTGAGCACGGGTATGACGGTTAGGATCATGCAGCGGATCGCCTACAATCTCAGTGTAGTTGCGCGCATGATAGATCAATACATCATGCTGATCATCCTCTGAGCGGGTGAAGCTGTTGTGACCTGGACCATATTGTCCGTTCTCCGGTGCGCTGCGGAATACAGGCTGCGTCGATTTGTGCCAGGAGTTGATATCCAGCAGATCGCTGTTCTCATCTGCGCTCAGCAGACCCATGCAATAGTTGATGTCGGTAGCGCTTGCAGAGTAAGTAATGAAGATTTTGCCGTTCTTTTTAAGTACAGCAGGGCCTTCGTTAACGAGGAAACCAACGATTTCCCATTCCAGCTCCGGCTTGGTGAGCATAACTTGCGGACCTTTCAGTGTCCATGGGTTCTCCATTTCGGAAATGTACAGGTTGGAGTTGCCTGGAATATCATAATCGCGTTGTGCCCATACATAGTACAGTCTGTCATTGTGCTGGAATGTAGTTGCATCCAGAGCAAAGGATTCCCATTCCGTGATGATCTGGCCTTTTTCTACCCATTCGCCTTCCAGCGGATTGGCAGCATCGGTCTCGATCACATACATACGGTGGTTGAACGTATCATTGACCGGATGATCAACGTCTGCAGCTGCAAAGTAGATGTACCATTTGCCATGAATATAATGAATCTCCGGTGCCCAGATCAGCTGGCTCATCGGGCCATGCTCATGCTTGTGCCATACGGTCACAGCTTCGGCATCTCCCAGACCCTGAATCGTGGTGGAGCGACGGATTTCCAGGCGATCGTACGTAGGTACGGATGCCGTAAAGTAATAGTATCCGTCCGTGTGTTTGTACACCCATGGATCAGCACGCTGCTCTACAATCGGATTTTTAAATGTTTGAGATGAATTCATTATTTTCCACTCCTTTTTCAAATTAAACCATTCTATAATATTCAGGTAACGCTTACATGAACACTATAAAATAATGTACGTACAAGTTACCTTAACAAAAATGTTAATAATAAATAAGTACATACATAACTTGATTAAATCCTAGCACTTTTCTTTCAAGAAAGCAATAATGAATCCATAATGTTGTAGGACAACCTTTATAAAAAGACATCGTTTGGACAATGTTGTACGTACAATTGGACGGAAAAATAAATAATTAAACAAATGGGTTGATTTGGTCGATAAAGGTTATAAATGCATATGCATAAGCCAGAAATACATTCAAGGAGCCAACCAATATGAAAATTGAACTTATTGTCTTTTATGTGGCGAGTCAGCCTTATGCGATTAATTTTAATGAAATTGACGAGATTCAACCTGCCAAAAAAGGAACACCATTACCATTTGCAGAAGACTGGCATGAAGGACTGATCACGGTTCGTGGTTCCCTTTATCCACTCGTTAACCTGCGCAAATTGCTCGCCGTCTCTTACGACAGTCCAAAAGAAACAGATAAAATGATCCTGCTGCGCCGCTCTCGTGTAGCTCTGCTCGTCGATGAGCTGGATAACACGGCGATTATTGACGAGTCCGATCTGCGCGAGAACCCGGAAGTGAACAGCCGTGATATTCTGCCAAGCGCATTTGAATCCAATGGCAGTATCGTGCCGATCATTAATGTGGAAATTCTGCTGTCCTACACACGCAACTCCTACGTATAATCGTTCGCTGACGGATAAGAATATATACAACAATAAGCCTTGTCTGATTGCAGACAGGGCTTTATTTTTATTCAGGAAGAAAAAAGAAAAAAGAAAGGGTGCAGGAGACAAAAGGTGCAGAAAAGACTGCCCGGGATTGGAATAAGAGATGCGCATCTCTGAGCATGACAGAGAAGTCCGATATGCTTTATACTAAAAGAATTCTTTCGTTAATAGTACAGCAGCTAAGCTTATATACCAACTGGTCTGAATATCCAGACAAGCTATGCATACAACGTACAGAATAGTATGGTAAGACAGAGAGGAACTAAATTCATGAAATGGTCCAACAAAACAAAAATCACCAAAAGCCAGCCCAAGTCAATTAAAAGCATATCCATTCTAATGCTGAGTACCATCATGCTGCTCAGTGCCTGCTCGTCGGGTACAGCAAGTGATGAGTCCCAGGCTGCTGCCCAGGATAATGGAGCAGTCGAAACAAACGAAAAAAATCCCGCTCTAGACACTGATGCCAACCAACTCGGATCTGCTGCTGTCGATCCATCCAGTATAGATTACGCTTTTACTTCCGAAGGGCAGGATGGAGAGCGGCTGGTGCTTCAGACGATCAATGATGCCCGGCAGTCGATTGATCTGGCAATGTATAATTTATCACGCGGCTCCATCGTCAAGGCGCTGGCCAAAGCAGCGGAGCGCGGGGTGCAGGTACGAATTATCAGCGACCAATCTAAGGTGAACCTGGAAGATCTGCAAAAGCTGCTGGATGCGAATGTGCCGATCCGCATCAATACCTTTGACGGCAAAATGCATGAGAAGCTTATGCTGGTCGATGGACAGACCGCGCTGGTCGGTTCATTTAACTATACACGTGCTTCCAGTGAAGAGAATGATGAAGTGCTGCTGGCTATTCATGACGCCGCGCTGACCGGCAAGTGGAAAGAGGTTTTTGAAAAGATGTGGAACAATCAGGAACGATATCGGGACTGGAAAGGAAACTGATTGAATCCGTTCGTAGCAGAAGCTAAATCAAGAAAATAAGCATTACAACAAGGCCGTCCTGAAAAGGGCGGCTTTGTTCATTTTATGCGCAAATATAAGAGAGCAATGCACGCTTTGTTTATGATAAAATACGAAATAATCTTTTGATTTGAATATCTGTTTGCAGCAAGTAGTCAACAGCATTACATAATAGCGAAGGAGTGTGGGTTATGCGAGTGGAAGATGTATTTGGGCATTTGCCGGTATTGGAGACGGAGCGGCTGCTGCTGCGTCCGGTAACCAAGGAAGATCGGGAGGATATGTATCTATACGGCGCCGATTCGGAACTCACACGTTATGTGACCTGGCATACGTACCAGACGATTGAGGATGCGGATACGTTTATCGAGTATTTGCTGGATAGGTATGAGCAGGGACAGGTTGCACCATGGGCTATTCAGGATAAAGAATCCGGCCGGATGATTGGTACGGCCGGATTCGTAAACTGGAATATTACGCAATTCCGCGCTGAGGTGGGTTATGTGCTGGCACGCCCTTACTGGAACCGCGGCTATATGACGGAAGCTATGGAGGCGATTCTCCAATTTGGCTGTGAACAGATGAAGCTGATGCGGATCGAAGCCCGCTGTATGACAGGAAATATCGGTTCCACCCGTGTGCTGGAGAAGCTGGGAATGCAGTATGAAGGTCTTTTACGTAAGCATCTGTATGCCAAAGGCAAGTTCCATGATGTTCAACTCTATGCCGGCATTACACATGAATAAGGACTATAACAGCGATAGCTCTGTGAGTGGCTCCATTGCCTTTTCCGGAGAAGGACAGGACAAGGACGGCCGGCTGGTTCAATTGCAGCCGGGATTACATGTACAGGCAGCCAGACAGCTGCTGACTCTGTGCATGGGAGATGCACAGCATATCGAAGCAATATATACACAATACGCAGCAGGCAATTCCAGGTACTTATATGGATGGCTGCAAAAAGGAGATCTTGCCGGAATTCTTGGCATTCATATCTGTAGTGCTGACCGGCATGAGATAGCTCATCTGGCTGTTGATCCTGCTCACCAGCATGCTGGGATTGGCAGCCGGCTAATACAGACGTATCGCGGGAAATATGCGCATATTCAACTATTTGCTGAAACCGATCATGAAGCTGTAGGTTTTTACCGGAAAAATGGGTTTGTCATAAGCAGTCTGGGAGAGAAGTATGCTGGTGTGGAGAGATTCCATTGCGTGCTGTCAGCAGACTGTTGATGCCAGCCGTTCATTTTAATTGAGAAAGGAGCAGGGAGCGTGTCATCCGAACAGTCATCTAAGTCCAATCATTGGTCATCTTCTTCATCTGCGCCGGTCTCGCAGGCAGAGCTGGAGTTCTATCATCCCCGGCATCTGGAGGCGCTTATGCAATTTGAGCTGCCGGAGGAGCAGCATCGTTTTACCGCTTTGCCGGCCGAGGTGCTGGAGCAGGCACTTCGAGATCCTGACCGTTATCCGGTAGTGATTACTGCTGCCGGTGAAGCGGTAGGATTCTTTATTTTGCATATTGGCTCAGGAATCGCGTCCTATAGGGCATATACGAAGACGGATTTACCAGAGCTGATGCTGATTCGTGCACTGCTGGTCGATTATTCCCGCCAGGGGCAGGGATATGCCGCTCAGGCCATGTCCCTGCTGCCTGGCTGGGTGCATCAGCACTTTCCGGCGATTCGCGAATTGATCCTTGCAGTCAATGTCAAGAATGAACCGGCACAGCGCCTTTATCTCGGGACGGGATTTGTCGACCGCGGGATGCGCCGTCAGGGCATCGTAGGTATGCAGTGGATCATGCATTATTGTTTATCATCCAAATAGCGGGGAGAATTTGTCATGAACACAACTATTCAATTTGAAACGGTACAGGAGCAGCATCTTTCATCGATATTATCCATTTACAATTATTATGTTGTGCATACAACGGTGTCTTTTCATACGGAACCACTGTCGCTCGAGCAGATGCGGACGCAGCTGATGAATGTGCCATCTCATTACAAATCCTATATTATCCGCGATACCGAGGCGCCTGCCGATATTGCAGGCTACATACTGGTCACCCCGCACAAAAGCAAGCAAGCGTATGATACGACAGCCGAAGTAACGATCTATTTGCATCCGGATCATACAGGCAAAGGGCTGGGCAGTCAGGCACTGCGTTTTCTGGAGGAAGAAGCATCCGGGAGCGGATTCCATGTGCTGGTCGCAACGGTATGCACCGAGAATGTGAACAGCATTCGTTTATTCGAGCGTCATGGGTACGAGAAATGCGCACATTTCCGCCAGATCGGACGCAAATTTGATCGCTGGCTCGATATTGCCAGTTACCAGAAAATCATGGAGGAATAAAGTGTATAGAGGAGGCATCGTATGTCAGGCATTCTGATTGTGGAAGATGAACATAAAATATCCAGACTGCTGCAGATTGAGCTGGAAGCAGAAGGGTATGAAGTATCCCAGGCTTACAACGGGGCACAGGCATGGGATATGTACCGGGAGGGCAGCTGGGATCTGATTCTGCTCGATGTAATGCTGCCGGAGATGAGCGGAATCGAGATTTTGCGGCGTATCCGTGCCAATGATCCGGCGACGATGGTCATTTTATTGACTGCCAAGGATTCGGTGGAGGACAAAGTGTCCGGCCTAGATCTGGGTGCCAATGATTATGTGACCAAGCCATTTCAGATTGAAGAATTGCTGGCCCGTATTCGTGCTGCGCTCCGTCTGCGTGAGCAGCAGCAATCATCAGCGATGGAAGATGGTGAATGGCTATCGGCAGGAGGGCTGAGGCTGAATGAAGGAACCCATCAGGTCGAACGGGATGGACAGCCGATCGAGCTGACGCCGAGAGAATTTGAACTGCTGGCTTATTTGCTGCGCAACCAGCGTCAGGTGCTGAACCGGGAACAGATTCTGGCAGCGGTCTGGGGCTATGACTATTATGGCGATACGAATGTGGTGGATGTATACATACGCTATGTCCGTAAAAAAGTGGACCAGGGATATGAGCGGGAGCTGATCCATACGGTCCGCGGCGTTGGCTATGTGCTTCGGGATCACGCATGAAGCTGCGTACGAAGATTCATCTGTACTCCTCCGTTTTGTTTGCCCTGTTATTTATAATGACCAATCTGCTCGTGTATGTCGTATTCAGTACGATGACGCTGCAGCAGCAGCAGAGCCGGGTTGAATCACAGACGAACAAGACTGCGGATAACATGCGTCAGTCATCGGCAGATACGTCTGCGGCCGATCTGCTGCGTGCCTATGTTCCTGTAGAAGGCATGATCCGTATCGTGCGGGAGACCGGCAGCAATACGCTGCTCGTCACTTCTGCCGATCAGCAGCAGCTGGCCGAGCGTCCAGTCAGCTATCTGGAAGAACGCAGCGCAGAGATTATTACGTATAATCAGCAGCGCTATGTATTCGTATCGGTACCTGTCATCTGGAATGACGGTCAGGTCGTGGATATCCAGGTGACCGAGAGTCTGCGGCAGACCGAGCAGTATCTGAATGCGCTGCGGATAGTACTGCTGATCGTGACCGGTCTGGCGATGATTCCGGTATTCCTGTCAGGTCATGTGCTGGGACGGATCATTATTCGCCCGATTGCAGCCATCACCGCCACGATGCGGGATATTCGCAGAAGCGGCCAGTTCCAGCGCTTAACAGTGCCGTCACCATCCAGCGACGAACTATACGAGATGAGCGCTACATTTAACAGCATGATAGATCTGCTGGAAAGTAATTATGATAAGCAAAAGCAGTTTGTCTCCAATGCCTCGCATGAGCTGCGTACGCCGCTGACGATTATCGAGAGTTATGCCAGCCTGCTGAAGCGCCGTGGCATGAATCGGCCGGAATTGTTCCAGGAATCGGTCGAAGCCATTCATTCCGAAGCGGTGCGGATGAAGGAGATGACCGAGCAGCTGCTGCTGTTGGCGAGACACGAGGAGCAATGGAATCTGACGGTGGAGACAGTGGATTTGCTGGATCAGGCAGAGCAGTTGTCCAGAGAGTTCGATACAGCTTATCACCGCCGCATAGAGATACGGGTAGCTCCGGAGCTGCAGCGGCAGCCAGCACTGCTTTCTGTACAGACCGATGCGGGCAAGCTGCGCCAGATGATCTTTATTCTGCTGGATAATGCACGCAAGTACAGCAGTGAGGATATTACGATGGAGCTGGCACTTGATCATGCACAGCGATCCGAACAGGCAGCAGGCAAGCGCCAAACGGCTGCTGCTGAGCCGAACCGGTGTATCAAAATTATAGACCGAGGGATTGGCATTCCGGCAGAAGAGCTGGATAAAGTATTTGACCGATTTTACCGGGTCGACGAAGCCCGTGTCCGCCAGGATACCGGCGGATCAGGACTCGGTCTTACCCTGGCCAGACGGATTGCCGAAGCGCTCGATGCCTCGATTCGGCTGGAAAGTACTGCAGGAGAAGGAACCAGCGCTATTCTGTCCCTACCATCCGCTCCTGCCAATCTGCCTGCCTTCTCAGCGAATTCTAATTGAATGCCTGTATACTGATAGACAGCATATACACGGCTAAACAACAGCAATTCTGAATGAATTGGAACAGCATGAACAATACAGCACGAATCACAGGGAGGGGCAAACATGATCAAGCGTCGCTGGTGGCTCACCGGGGGAATAGCCGCACTGCTCATTATTTTCTGTGCCGGGATACTGGTCTGGCGAACATTGCTTCAGGCTTCACCGGTACTGACAGCGGAAGAAGTGAATAAGCGTATACTGGCAGAATATCCGGGAGAAATCACCCGTTTGATCCAGCAGGGAGACACATATGAAGTTCGACTGCAATCAGAGCGAGGAATCTATCAATTGGTGCTTGGAGCGCAAAATGGGGAGATTCGTTCGATTAGCCGAATCGGAGGGACGAATGCATCCGCGAGCAGTACAGCAGAAGCAGTAACCCCATCCGGTACCGCACAGACAGACACCAAGCCGCCTGCGTCCTCATCGAAACCTTCGGATGCAGCGAATTCTGCAAAAGGGCAGCAGTCTTCATCCTCCTCTGGTGCTGCAGCCGATTCCACATCCGAGGGTTCATCCTCATCGACCCCACCGTCCAATAATAACAAAAGTTCTTCCAGTGCCGTATCGCCTTCCGGTGTGATCAGCGCCGAAAAGGCAGAGCAGATTGCCCTGCAGCAGGTACGCGGTACAGTCGATGATACCGACTATGAGCATGGTGACAAACAGGGGCAGAGCTATTATCTGGTGGAGATTGATACGGCCGACGACCGGGAGGCGACAGTACAGATCAATGCCATTTCGGGAGAAGTCATGTCCGTTACCTGGGACGAAGCGGATGAGCCAGAGGCATAGACCGGCTTTGTGATCATTGTAAATGGATCTGACGGCTTCTCATCAAATTCTAATCTTGCTGTAATCTCCATCTCATTCGGGGACTTTATAGTATAAGCATACCCGATAGCAGCACATAACGAATGAGGAGGAATTACTTATGATGAACAAAAAAGTTGGAATTGGTGTACTGACCGCAGCGATTACCCTAGGAACAGCAGGCAGTGTTTTTGCGGCTGCCACCAGTAACAGTACAGCGAACACCCAGAACAATCTGAACAATGTGATTGGTACGCAAAAGGCAGAGGCCATCGCTCTGCAAAAAGTACCTGACGGAATCGTGGAAAGTATCGAACTGGATCGTGAACGCGGCCAGTTGTACTATGAAGTGGATGTAGACCGCCCGCAGGCAGCAGATGTCGACGTGCACATCAATGCGCTGAATGGCAAGGTCATCCGCACCGTTACTGATGATAATGACGATAACGATGCAACCAGCCGGGAACAGCAAAATGTGAACACAGCCAATCTGAAAGTCAAAACCAACGAACAGGCTGCCCAAATTGCCAGAGCACAGGTGAGTGGAACCGTAACCGGTATTGAACGTGATGAAGAAGACGGCCGTATCCAGTACGAAGTCGATCTGCGTATTACCGGCGGTGAAGCAACTGTAGAAATCGATGCAGCGACCGGTAAGGTAACAACGGTAGACAAAGACTATGACAATGACTCTGATGATGAGAACGACAACGATTAATATATAAATTTGAATATAACAGGAAAGCTTACTGTACAAGTGGTAAGCCTGCTCTCCTGATTACACAGAGACCGGCTAAAAATGGTAGAATACTATCATTTTCAGCCGGTCTTTTTCCTGCTTTCTTCTCTATCGGTTCAGGCTTTGCCGGGCTATAATCAATTCCACGATTTGAATCTTCATCCACATTATGTGAAAATAAATGATTAAGAAGGTAAGAAATTAATTAATAGTATAGATAAAGCTGTATATAGAAAAGGCAATCGCAACATGTACCAAAAGGAGAGGAAAAACCATGCATAAAATTAGCAGACAAAAAACGATTGAAGGAACTACAATTCCGGGTTTTATCAGCAATGGGGAATACATGTATATCAATGTGCATATTTTCGAGGATGGTATAGTCAACTGCTGGGAGCTGGTCGATATGCAGGGGTTGAGTCAGAAAATAGAACTCGGCTGGCTTACCGCCTCGGTTCCGGAGCGGGAATCCATTTTGGTTTATGAACTGGGAAGCTTCCGGGTGCTGGATGGAAAATGGAATTATGATCAACATGATTATTATGAGCGTATCGTCAATATACTGCATGATCTGAATCCCTCTATGACAAATATTTACAAGATGACCCTGGAAGAGAAGATGAAGATGGAGCAGCGGCGGATTATTCCGGTCGCAGATCCGCAGGATTTTTATGTACCTTCCGAGCAGGAGTATAAAACAGTACGGGGAGATGGCAGCTTTATCTTTATGCGCCGGGAACAGCGGAATTATCTGGTGTATCTGACTGTATACCAGGATGGCCAAATTAAATGTGAAAGTACAGAATTTGAGGAAATATTCCATATTCATGAACTGCATGATCTATTTATGGAAGGTGTATTTTTCACCCAAATCCATGCGCCATTGCGGGTTATATTTGATCATCTGGGTGAAGCAGAGATCGTAAGCAATGGTTACTCCGTCAATATGGAGCAAAAGTATGATCAGCTGCAAGCCATTTACAAAAGACTAAATAAAAAATCGGATAACGGGGAATAGTCAACTTTTTCGGATAGATAAGCAATCTCGCTAAGGTTGTGCATAGAGAATATAATAAGAATATCCTCACTACGGCAAATACCCCCATCTGCACTGCAGATGAGGGAATAATACAGATTATACGGATTATTTCAGTGAATGATGTTCCAGCAGATCATGGCGATTGCGCAGTTCCAGGTGAAAGCGGATGCTTTTCAGCAGCAGGGGGTTATGATCCTGCTCTGCTTCTTCCATACGTACTTCTTTGATGGAATCCGGACTGCATAGAAATTGGGTCATCCACAGGGATAGATCGGTATCCTTTTTCATGATGTAACCCTCCTCAATATAGAGTAAAAGCTGTTAACCAGACTGTTTCATAAAGTAAACAAAAGAAACGAATTTACAGAGTCGGCTGCAGATGCCAACCTGATCTGTATACCTATTGTATCGTCCTTTGTTTAATAAAATGTGATGATCACCTTAAAATTACATTAAATTCAGAAAATGATACATACACTTATGGCGCAAAGCATGTATGTAGATTCAATTCAAATGGGGATTATAATAAAAAAATAGGCAAACAGCCCTGTCCAGCAGATGGAAAGGGCTGTTTGCCTATTTTGATGTAAAAATGATATCCGGTATTTATCATAAATACCATAATGAATCGTTTTCGCTCAATGACGAGGAGGAGAAAATATGGAAGATTGACGCACAATCAGACGATGCGGCACAATATGACGCTGATAGACGAGCTTGTCGGGGTCCTTTTCCTGAATCGCCTGAATGAGTGCCTGAGAAGCGCTGTACCCCAGATGGTAGATGCCGATATCCACACTGCTGAGCGGCGGCGTAGACAGCTCGGAGAGTGCGATATTGTTAAAGCTGACAATGGCAATATCTTCCGGTACCTTGTAACCGAGTTCATGCAATCCGCGCAGAATGCCAAAGCTGACGATATCGTCGACGACGACCAGCGCCGTGGGACGCTCCGGCAGATTCATGAAAAAGGACATGGCCCGGTAGCCGCTCTCCTGCAGGAACTCACCTTCTACAATCCAATCTTTGTGGAATTCCAGATTGGCTTCTTTCAGTGCCATTTTGAATCCTTCCATCCGGTCAAGCGAGACGACCAGTTCCGGCGGACCGCTGACAAATCCGATCCGCTGGTGGCCCATCTGGATCAGATGCCGCGTTGCATCGGCAGCAGCCTGCACATTGTCGGTATCGACAGAAATAATATTTTTATGCTGTTCACTGCGTCCGACGAGCACGGCAGGGAAATGATTCCGGCTCAGAAACTCGACCACCGGATCGTTTTTGCGGGAATAGAGCAGGATCGCTCCATCGATCCGTCCACCGTAGACAAGGCGTGATACCGCATCCACTTCTTCCTGCTCACTGGAGCCGGAGCTGAGAACCACGTCATAACCGCTGCGGTTCGCCTGAGCGACGATACCGCGGATCAGCTCCATGAAAAAGGTGTTCAGAAAGAGCTCTTCTGCAGGCTTGGGCAGAATAACGCCCAGACTGTGAGTCGTTTTGGAAACAAGGCTCTTGGCCATAATATTGGGATGGTAGCCCATTTCCAGCATGATGGCTTTGACCTTTTCGGAAGTGGCGTGACTGATTCGCGGATGATTCGATAATACGCGCGACACGGTGGAAGGAGATACGCCCGCCTTTTTGGCGACATCTTTGATCGTAACTGACATATGTACCCCCAGATTAAAATTTATGAGCAGACAGACAATCTGTCCAACAAAATGATGCACGAAAAATACGAAAAACATAGCTGAAAACAGGTACAGAGCTGTACAAGCCAGCCATGGTATTGGGTCCGCCAGGCGGAATTGCAAGAGTTAACATACTAAAGTACATGATGTGTATCTATGGTAATCGAAACCGCGCCATCATGTAAACTGTAAAATTAACAGATCAGGGAGCAGTTGTAAAATCTCAATAAAATGCATGAGAAGAAGAGATATTAAGTATACTCTATATAATGTAACATAAATGCCTGAAAATAGCCCAAAATCATCTGTGCAAACGTTTTAACTAATAAAAGATTTGAGTTATGATGAATTTGCTTATTAAAGCGCTTTCTAAAAGCAATATGTAGGAGATTACAGATTGCGGTACATAGATACAGCTGAGTATGAGGAAAATTGCTGTAACTTGAACAAACGTTTGCACATACATAGTATTATTATGCACACCGGCAGGCATTTCCCTTCGCTATATTCAGACAGGCAGCGAAGGAACCGTATTATTATTGCATAATCCTCTTATGAACTGTGTATCGGAAAGCGCTCACAAGCCTAATACGGAGCGGAAGGATGAAGAAGATATGTCACGTAAACGGAACTGGGGAATACTGAGCTCTATCCTGATCATGATGTTGCTGGTATCGGCATGTGGAGGTCCAAGCGGTACAGGAGCAGGTCAGACAGCCGATCCCGCTGCTGGTGCCGGAGAAGAAATGCAGGAGATGACACCGGAAGATGGGGCCAAGCTGACCGTATGGGATAGTGGAGACCAAAAAGCATTTATTGAAGAAGCCGCCAAGGCTTTTAAGGAAAAATATAAAGTGGATGTAACATTTGCCGAGCTGGGACCGGATAAGTCGATGGTACAAATGGTAACCGACGGCCCGGCAGGTGTCGGTGCCGATGTATTCGCTGGTGTACATGACCAGATCGGCCAGGGCGTATCGGCAGGTGTACTAATGCCAAATGACTGGTTCGAGGAAGATACACGCGGCCGTAACAGTGAACTTGCTGTTAAAGCGCTTACTTACGAAAATATTCTGTATGGATATCCAAAGTCTGTAGAGACGACAGCTGTTTTTTACAATAAGGATCTGATCAAGGAAGTACCGCAGGACTGGAAGGGTGTAGTCGATTTCGCCAATACATTCAACGATACCAAGTCCAACAAGTTTGCGATCATGTGGGAAGTCGGCAACGGTTACTATGTATTCCCGTTCCTTGGTGGTTACGGCGCATACCTGTTTGGTAAAGAAGGTACGGACCCGACAGATATCGGCATGAATAATGAGCAGGCAGTAGAAGGTGCCAAGTTCATCCAGAGTCTGAACAAAATCCTGCCGCTGAAGACATCCGATATCAATGCGGACATCAAAAAATCCCTGTTCACTTCCAATAAGCTGGCGATGAATATCAGCGGACCGTGGGATACCGGTTCACTCAAGGAATCCGTAAAAAATATTGGTGTCGGCATGTATCCGAATCTGCCTAACGGCAAGCCGATGACACCATTCTCCGGTGTGAAAGCGTACTTTGTTAATGCTTATACCAAGTATCCGAATGCATCCAAAATGTTTGCGGACTTTATCACTTCGGAAGAGTGGCAGGTCAAGAACTTTGAGATGAATGGTGCCCTTCCGGCCAATACCAAGGCTGCCGAGAACGAAACGGTACAGAGCGACCCGATTGCATCCGTATTCCTAAAGCAGTTTGAGAATTCCGTACCGATGCCATCCATTCCTGCTACCGCACAGTTCTGGTCACCGATGGAAGCGGCAATGTCCTCGATCTGGAACGATGGCAAAGATCCGAAAGCGGCGCTGGATAACATGGTCAACCAGATGAAGAGCAATATCCAGACAGGGCAATAACAATGAATAGAGCTATTACCAATCCTAATCGTGCTGCCGGTATGGGGAATGCCGGCATAGCGGCTCTACTGTCCGTACTGGTCATGGGTCTGGGTCAGATGTATAACCGTCAATGGATGAAAGGAATTATCTTTTTGCTTGCCGAGCTGGTCAGTCTGTATCTGATTGTGACCAGCCTGGCATATAACCTGTGGGGTCTGGTCACGCTGGGTGAACAGTCTGCTCACATGGAGAAAATCGGCAGACTGTACCGTAATGTGCCCGGTGATCACTCCATTTTCATGATGATCTATGGTCTGGTGGCTCTGCTGTATATTGGTCTGCTGGTCTGCTTTTACATTGCCAATATCAAGGATGCCTACCGGATCGGCAAACGCCGCGAACGCGGAGAAAAGGTCAATAATTTCCGGGCCACATGGCGTCTGCTGGGCAATCAGGGGTTCCCTTATGTGCTGCTGACACTGCCGGCGATCGGCGTGCTTGTGTTTACGATTCTGCCGATCATATTCATGATCCTGATGGCTTTTACCAACTATTCGGCACCGGATCATATTCCGCCGAAAAGTCTGGTTGATTGGGTAGGGCTGCGTACCTTTACCAATCTGGTTACGCTGGAGGCGTGGAGCCATACCTTTGTCGGCGTATTCACCTGGACGATTATCTGGGCGGTGGTCGCTACGGTAACGACTTATTTTGGCGGTATTCTGGTAGCGCTGCTGATTGAACAGCAGGGTATCAAGTTCAAAGGATTCTGGCGGACGCTGTTTATTCTGCCGTATGCGATTCCGCAGTTTATTTCCCTGCTGGTCATGCGTAATCTGCTCAACTACCAGTTTGGACCGGTCAATCAGTATTTACGCATGATGGGACTGGGTGGTGTGCCTTGGCTGAACGATCCGTTCTGGGCCAAAGTAACTGTTATTATGGTCAACATGTGGATCGGTATTCCGGTATCCATGATTCTCGTACTGGGTGTACTGACCGCCATTCCACGTGATTTGTATGAAGCGGCAGAGGTGGATGGAGCGACCGGATTTCAGAAGTTCCGGAATATTACGATGCCATTTGTATTGTTCCAGACTGCACCGATTCTGATTATGCAGTTTGCCGGCAATATTAATAACTTTAACGTGATTTTCCTGCTGACCAACGGTCTTCCGGCCAATGGGGATTATGCGTATGCAGGCAGTACGGATCTGCTCGTCACCTGGCTGTACAAACTGACGCTTGATAATCAGCGTTATAACTTTGCCTCGGCGATCGGCATTATTATTTTCATTATTATTGCAGCCTTCTCGCTGTACAATTATCGACGAAGCCGTTCCTTCAAAGAGGAGGATATGATCCAATGAAGCAAAAAAGACGCTTTAAGCTGGCGCTCAGCTATGTACTGCTCGTGCTGATTGCGCTGGTCTGTATTTACCCGGCCCTATGGATTATCCTGTCCTCTTTCAAAGTCGGTGACTCGCTGTACAGTGAGACGTTGATCCCGCGCCAGCTGACACTGGAGCATTATATGGATCTGTTCCGTTCCCAGTCGGACAAGGATCTGCCTTATCTGAAATGGTACTGGAATACGCTTAAAATAGCGGTCACCAGCATGGTGCTTGGTACACTGCTGCAGGTACTGACCGCGTATGCGATGTCCCGCTTCCGGTTCAAAGGCAGACAGACGATGATGTCGGTGATCCTCATTCTGGGTATGTTCCCGGGCTTTATGAGCATGATCGCAGTCTATATTATTTTGCTGCAGATGAATCTGCTGAATTCACCATGGGCGCTTGTACTTGTATACACGTCCGGGGCGGCACTCGGCATGTTTGTTGCCAAAGGGTTCTTTGATACGATTCCGCGTGCGCTGGAAGAATCGGCGCTGCTGGATGGAGCGAGTCATTCCCAGATTTTCCGGCTGATTATTTTGCCGCTGTCGACACCGATTATGACGTATATTGCGATTACAACCTTTACCGCAGCCTGGGTAGACTTTATTTTCGCCCGGTTGATCCTGCGCTCCCGTGAGAACTGGACGCTGGCGGTAGGACTGTATGAGCTGGTAAGCAGTTATTCCAGTACGGAGTTTACGCTGTTTGCAGCTGGCTCGGTACTGGTGGCCCTGCCGATTACACTGCTGTACATGT
Organism: Paenibacillus wulumuqiensis; assembly: GCF_000971965.1. GTDB lineage: Bacteria > Bacillota > Bacilli > Paenibacillales > Paenibacillaceae > Saccharibacillus > Saccharibacillus wulumuqiensis. The sequence goes on along the minus strand of NZ_LAQP01000001.1, from coordinate 636,725 downwards.
TCCTGCAACGCTTCCTGGTGCATGGATTGACAGCCGGTGCAACGAAGGGGTAAAAGGAAGTTAAAAAGAGTGCTGAATAACAGTGTTCTTGTAGATGCTTGTAGATGAAAGTACGGCTTGAGATGATAATATGAGTAATTCAAGGTAATCCAAGAAGAGACCAGAATGCGCTGGTCTCTTCTTTTTGTATTTTAGCAATTTATTATTTCTATTAACCAAATAAGAAAAATAATGGAAAATGAAGAAAAGCGATGATAGTATGGTAGGTAGATTACATAAGGGAGGTTATTACCATATTCAAATCATTAGTATCCGCATGTGCAGTCGTCCTATTTTTGTTTGTCAGCTTAACGGCTTCCGCTCATCCTGGCCGCACCGATTCGGATGGAGGACATTACTGTCGTACGAATTGTGCAAAATGGGGACTTGCAGATGGAGAATATCATTATCACAATGGAGGCTCGGGAAGCTCCGGCAACTCCACATCTTCGGATTATTCATCAGGCAGTACGTATACCGCTCCAGCTGTCCAACCTGCTGTACCGACATATCAGGTTTCCGGCCTAAAGGTGTATGTGAATGGAACCAGAGTACAGTTTGGAAGTGATCCTGTGATGTATAAAGGGTCCAATTTGGTACCTTTGAGAGAAATTGCGGAAGCGCTTGGTGCCAAATTAACATTCAATTCAGATGCCGGTGCTATAAGGGTCAGTAAAGATAAATACAAAATGACACTGACTATAGGCAGCAAGACGGTCTACTATAATGGGAAAAAAGATACAATTTCTACCGCTCCAGTTGTAATGGAAGGCGTAACCTATGTTCCAGCACAGGTATTTGCCAGAGGGCTTGGAGCAGGTATTGTATATAATGCCAATACGGAAACATTAAAATTAACGATCAAATAGCAGATTTCATGACATGATGTACACACATCAAAAAAAACCAGAAGTGGCCTGTAGGGCTTCTTCTGGTTTTTGGCATTTCTGTAGGGATGTCTTGCAAATTCTATTGTATGCCGCCACTTGCTTCTCAAAAGGAATCCTGTCATCGCATAAGATTGAATCTCTATATACGCGTCACAATCCGATCTACCAACTTTCAGGCAGGCATCAGCATCCGGACTCTGCTGTCGGACAGCGTACCATGAGGCGTTTTTCCCTCCTCATGGAAATTCTGTTAGTATTATAGCATGAGTTTTCAGCCGCAACCGGCCGCTGACAGAGTGATGTACCCTGATAGGAAATGCAGATATCACTGCTTCCAAATGGAAAGACAGTATGTAACCTGCTGTATTGGTGCATGTTCATTTACTTGTGGTTAATAATTGAAATACAAGTGAAACAGATACCGATATATTGGAAAAGGAGGTGCACTATCATTGCAGGCATCCATAAGCTGCAGCAAGACAGGAGCCTTATTCCTGCAGCAGATGGAACCAGCCGGGGATTATGTTGGCGATTAACGCCAATTATATGGAACCGGAATCATACAAAGTGGAGAGTGTACGTGCGGCAGCGTGCCGAATGCCTGTCCACGGTGCAGGGTAATCTTGGGGAGGTAGTGACTATGCCGTTAGCCAGAAAAATACATATTGTGGGAGCTCCCGGAAGCGGCAAAACCGAGCTGGCTGCCAGGCTTTCTGCCAGATTGGGTATCCCCAGCTATTCACTGGAATCCGTCCTATGGAACAGTGATGGCAAAAAAAGACGTCGCAACACACCTGTAATGAGGCAGCGACTTCTATTGGATATTATTAGCAGGGACGAATGGATTGTAGAGGGCAACCTGATGGAATGGCTGATTCCCAGCTTTGCGCTGGCCGATCAGATTATTTTCCTGACTCCGCATCCGTTTGTACGGGACGGGCGAATGCTGCAGCGTTTTTTGCGGCAAAAAATCGGCACAGATCCGGATCGGGATCGGCTGAACCTGCTTGGTCTGCTGGATCGGCTGTACTGGAATCATCGGTTTGAATATGAGTCCAAGCCGGCTATTCTCAAGGTAGCCGAGCCCTACAAACATAAGCTGATCGTTACCCGGCAGGTGGATTGATGACTCTCTCGGCAGGCAGCTAGCTGCCATTTTGCAAGACTCACACAGCTCCGGCATTTGCTGCCGGTGCTTTTTTTGCGTTGACCCATAACAGGCACATCACAAAAAGCCGGGCAGGACATCCCGGCTGTACTTGTTGCTTCAATTATGCTGTGGCTTCCTCATATCGCTTCACTACAATCACCGCATTATGACCGCCAAATCCAAATGAATTCGACAGGCCGATCTGCATATCCGCATGCCGGGCTGTATGGGGGACATAATCCAGATCACAGGCCGGATCGGAATGATCCAGATTGATGGTTGGCGGAATCAGACCATGACGGAGCATCTGTACCAGTGCGATTGCTTCCGCACCGCCAGCTGCGCCCAGCATATGACCGGTAATCGATTTGTTGGCAGTCACCGGCACTTCGTATGCACGATCACCGAGCAGCTGCCGGATCGCCATCGTCTCCGAGATATCGCCGACAGTTGTACCAGTCGCATGAGCGCTGATCACGTCAACCTGCTCGGGAGTAATGCCTGCATTTTGCAGTGCATGCTTCATGGCCTGCAGCGCACCTCTTCCTTCCGGATGAGTGGCTACCATATGATAGGCATCCGAGCTGGCACCATAACCGATAACCTCTGCATAGATCGGTGCTTTGCGGCTTTGTGCATGGCTGAGTGATTCCAGTACCACGATGCCGGCTCCCTCGGCAATAACGAATCCGTCACGATCTCGGTCAAATGGCCGACTGGCTGCCTCCGGTGCATCATTGCGGGTAGAGACAGCGGTTGCGTTGCCAAAGCTGGCAAGAGACACTTCATTGGTCGCAGATTCGGCACCGCCGGCAATGATCACATCGGCATCACCCGAGCGGATCAGACGCATTGCCTCACCGATCGCCGTATTGCCGATGGAGCAGGCCGTCACCGGTGCCAGCGTCGGTCCCCAGCTGCCAATGCGAATGCTGATCATCGCTGCAGCACTATTGGCAATCATCGATGGTACTAGCGTAGGGCTGACACGTTCCGGTCCGCGCTGCATCAGTGTCTGATGCTGGTCCAGCAGGGACTGGATACCACCGATGCCAGAGCCGACATAGACACCGACACGCTCGCGGTTCACCTGATCCATGTCCAGTCCGGCATCCTGGATCGCCTGATCGGCTGCAGCGATAGCAAACTGGGTAAAGCGATCCATCCGGCGTGCTTCCTTGCGTCCAAACAGCGCATCTGCATCGAAATTTTGCACTACGCCGGCAATTCTGGACTTATACCGCTCCGTATCAAAAGCATCAATAGCACGGATGCCGGATTGTCCGCTGCTCAATTGCTGCCAAAAAGTATCTATATCATTTCCGATTGGAGAAACAATACCCATTCCTGTAATAACGACTCTTTCCATACTGCTTCCTCCTTGTAACTATGGTTATATGGGATTACTTCTGTATTTTTGCATGTAAATTATCCTATTACAAGTTACCGTTTATCCTAGTATAATAAGTAACAGGCTAACAGGTTAGTTATAAACATATACCAAGGAGGAGCTATGAATCATCAGGCACGTCTGCTGGCATTGTCGGCTTTTCTCAAAGCACAGCGGGCCAAAATTTTACCGCAATCGGTAGGATTGACTGTGGGTACACGCCGCCGGACACCGGGGCTGCGGCGCGAAGAGGTCGCCCAGCTGGCAGGAGTCAGCACCACCTGGTATACCTGGCTGGAGCAGGGGCGGGATATCCAGGTATCTGCTTCCGTATTGGAAAATGTAGCGGCAGCGCTGCAGCTGAATCCGGATGAGCGTCGTTATCTATTCTCCCTGGCACTGGATAAAGGGCATGGCGTCGCGCCCATTACCGAGGAGCTTCCGCATATTTCTCCATCTCTTGCCAAAATACTGGAACAGCTCAAATATTGTCCGACCATTGTCTCAGACAGGCACTGCCATATCGTCGGTTGGAATGAGGCGGCGCGCCATGTTTTTCTGGATTTTGAGCAGATTCCGGAGTCGCAGCGCAATATGATCAGTCTACTGTTTGCACGCAAGGAATTTCGCAGACTGGCAGTGAACTGGGATGATTTTGCCGGAGACTTTCTGTCCATTTTCCGGGCTTATTATGGGCAGTATGTAGAGGATGAGTGGTATGAGCAGTTTCTGGGCGAGATGATGGAGGTATACCCGGATTTTCGTTCATTATGGGAACACAGCAAGGTCAGCTCGGCACCGCAGGTTGTTCTTGAATTCCGTCACGCACGAGGCGGTAAGATGCTGTTTGAACTGACTTCACTGCTGGTGCATGGCAGCGGCGATCTGCGCTGCAGCATTTATACGCCTGTACAGGATTCGGCGACAGAGGTGAAGCTGATGGCGCTGATGGAGCGAAGTCGGACACAGGGAGAGTTGCCGAAGGAGTAGTGTATGGTGTACGAGCAGTTATTCTGGATTTGTTAAAAGTAAAGCCGGATCTGCAATACACAACATGCCAGCTCTGGGATGTAAAAAGATCTATTGCCATGCATCGCTCCAACAGATGCAGTAGATCATGCATGTACAGCTGCCGTTTATTAGACTGTACCGTTGGGCAGAGTGAGCAGATGTAGTACAATGGTGGAATATAGAAATAGCTTTTATTTCAGGCAGTCTGGGCAGAATCAGATTCAGACCGTATGATGAATAGCGCTACCATATATACAATTTACCATCATATCCATCTGTGCAGCCAGCTTCACAGATGGATATGAATCAGAACAGGAGATGCCGTTTTATGCAGATTATGCAGAATTTGTCTTCCCATATTAATTATCTAACCCCTTATCAGGAGACGGATCGTCCTATTCTGGCAGCCGTGACAGGCACCAGATCCACTTTGCTGATTGATGCAGGGAATTCCGCCAGTCATATTCAGCTGTTTATTGATCAGCTGGTTAAGCAGGACATCTCTCCCCGCTGGCTGGTACTTACCCACTGGCACTGGGATCATGTATTTGGCATGAATCAGGCCAATACAACCATTATCGCCCAGACAATAACGACGCAGCATATTAAGGAAATGCAGCAGCTGTCCTGGTCCGATGAAGATCTGGACCGCCGTGTGGAAGAAGGCACCGAGATCGCTTTTTGCGCAGATGCCATCAAAAAAGAATTTGTGGATGACCGTGATATTCTGCTGCCGACACCGGACATTACCTTTGACCGCAAGCTTGAACTGGATCTTGGTCGCGTACACTGTATCGTGGAACATGTCGGCGGAGATCACTCTTCCGATTCCTCCATTATTTATATACAGGAAGATAAAGTACTGTTCGTAGGCGATGCATTATATCCGAATATCCACGTCACGCCTAACTGCTACACACCAGCCACCACATTGAAGCTCATCCAATCCCTGCGCAAATATGATGCAGACCTTGTGGTGTTGTCCCATCATGCCGAGATCTGGGATACGGAGCGGTTCGAACAGGAGCTGGTGCTGCTGGAGCGTACGGCCCGTCTGGTACAGAATGCCGAGTATGACCGTGATCAAGTGGCTCAGCTGCTGACCGATCAATATGGCAGAGCGCTCAGTGACTATGAGCAGGAGACGATCGACCTATTCATCAACGGACGCGCTCTGGAAGCGCAGGCGTAAGTACCCTGTTACAAATTGTCTCCAGTTCTCATAATGTTTGGTCCAAGCCATGAGAAATACCCTGCCCGAATTATCGGAGCAGGGTATTTGGATAGCATCAGATCGTGTGCAGAAGCAGTGCCGGCGTAGAGAACCACCAGCTGACCAGGCAAAAGCAGGACAGTTAGCGCAGCGTCTGACGCAAAGCGGCCTGTGCCTCGGCATCACGAAAAATATGCAGCTTGCCATTTTCCACCATTCGCATACGCGGACCGGCAAATCCACGCTTGATCAGCTGCTTGCGCATGTATAGCATCAGCGCCCAGTGGCTGACCACAAGAACATGCTCGGCCTCCGAGGAAAGGATCACATCAAGCGCGCGGTCAATCCGTGCTTCCGTCTCGGCAACCATTCGTTTGTAACGCCGACTCAGCAGAGGAGCAATCCGGGCAAAGGCTGCCCAGCCGATAAACGGAAAGCGCAGCTCGGTCTGAAAGGTAGGGGGCGTAATCTCCCGCAGCTCCGGCATAATAATAATTTCGCCAGGGTAAATGTACTGGGCAGTTTTGAGTGCTCGCGGCAGATCGCTCGCAAAACACTTCTCCCAGTTCAGCCCCTGCAAATCCGTTTGTCCTTCCTCGATGTCGGCAACATCATACTCTTCCAGCCAGGTGACCAGTTCACGGACCGTCACCATCTGCCGGATGGGAAATTCCTTATTTACTTTGAAATGGCGGACAAGCCCTATAGTCTTCATCACGAGTCTGGTATAACTCCTTATCGTTATTATGTTACAATATAGCTTGTTGGATCGGTTCCAATCAAGTCAGGAACCCGATTTGGCCGTGCATATTCGACGATCGGCAGCAGCTTTTGTTATACATTGTATACCCGTTTCTGCGAGTGCCGAATTGTTTTGGAGAAAGGAAGATCATACCATGAGTCAGTGGGAATATAAAACATTAAAATTACCGGCAGCCGGTTTTATCAATGGCAGAGTCGACAGTCATCTGCTTCAGGAGGAACTGAACAATCTCGGTTTTGACGGCTGGGAGCTGGTCTCCTCCTTTGATACCAGTATAAGTCAGGGCGACCTGGGCGAGATCGTGCTTATTTTCAAACGCAGCGCTCTCCTGGATTAATCGGGAACTACATAGAGAACGGTACAGCAGTCTGGGTTCGACAGATGAATACAAACAGGACAGATTGGTTTAAGTTAGGAAGAAGGAGGCTTGTATATGATAGGAACATGGATCGAGGAAATCAAGTCCATTTTGAGACCGGAGATGAGCAGCCTGGAGGACTTTTTGCTGCCGCCTGCCGGGGATGTGGAGATTGCCCATGCCGAGCAGGCAATGGGAGTGACTTTTCCGGATGAATTGAGGCAGCTCTATCATATTCATAACGGGGAATCCCGCAATGGTCCCGGCCTCTTCTTCGGGCTTCAGTTTTTGAGTCTGGACGATATGGTGAGCGAATGGAAAATATGGTCTGATCTGCAGCCGGAATATCAGGAGCTGGGCGATCATTATTCCATTCCATCCGGCTGGATCAAGGAACAGTATATCAACAAAGGCTGGCTGCCATTCTGTCATGATGGCGGAGGAAATCATCTTGGTATTGATCTGGACCCTGCTGAAAAAGGAATTGTCGGACAGGTGATCAATTTTGGCAGAGATGAGGAATTAAAGCATGTGATTGCACCCAGTCTGGGCGAGTTTATCCATTTCATGCGAGATATGGTTCGTGAAGGCAATTATACGGTTGTGGAAGAGGAAGGCATGGGCTACTGGGTATACGGCCGCAGTGATCAATCCCGTCTGCTCAAGGATGCCCAGATGTATGCCATGGGTGATATTATCCAGCTGCCTGAGGGAGAAGAAAGCGACCAGCTGGATACCTGGTTTGCGAGTCTGGACCCGGTCTGGCGTGATCTGATTACGGAAGGATACGGAGATGCGGAATCTTTTGTAACGGCGAATCAGATTTATTTGCCGGATGCACAGCTGACGGATGCGAGTCCGTTGTCCCGCTGTGCCCAGGTGCGCGAGCTGCTGCTGAACCGCAATGGAATTAATGACATTACGCCTCTGGCACACTGTCGCGAGCTCAAAAAGCTGCATCTGTTCCGTAACCCGGTACGTGATCTGTCTCCGCTGCAGAATTTGCCTTATTTGCAAATTCTGAATATTGAGGATACCCAGGTACAGGATCTGAAGCCGCTGACCGCTCTGACGCGTCTGTATGAGCTGGACTGCCGGGGTACGGCAGTGCAGGATTACTCTCCACTCGCCGAGATGACTACGCTGCACAAGCTGGCGATTTCGGCTCCGACACGTCAGGCGGCTGAATTTATTGCCAGCCTGCCCGAGCTCTGTGAACTTACCATTCTGGGTGCGGATGAATGGCTGCCGGAAGACTGGGAACAGCTGGGCCGCATGCTGCCGCTGCGCAAACTGTATATTGGTGGACTGCATGACCGGAGTATTCGGTACCTGAGCGGATACAGCCAGCTGGAGAGCCTCACCTTGTACGAATCCCATATTGAGGACATCTCTGCGCTGGCCGATCTGCCGGCTCTCAAGGAAATCAAGCTGATGGAAGGGTGCCTTATCGGCAATCTAGAATCAATCAGCGGATCGGTCACGCTGGAGAAATTCACCGGAACGTTTGCCCAGTTTGAGCTGCTCAAGGACGCATTTGCACAGTATGTGAATTTCTCGCAAATGATTGGAGAAATGACGGACGAACAGCAGGATATCTGGCTTCGTCATACCCGCTAATCGTAGAGAAGAGCAGATAAACAGAACAATAAACAGAGTGATTATACAGGCATAAGTGAATTGTGAGACGGAGCGCCCGGAGCGCTCCGTTTTTTTAGCATGCAAACACCGATTCGAATCGCCGGGGCAAGATCAGTTTAGAATGGCAATTGAAAAGAATGACATAATTGTTTTCATGATTTTGCAAGAATAACTGAATACATATTTGCAAACAATGTCGAATTTAAGAAAATGAAAGCAAAATAGAGCAAAACAGAGGTGGAGATAGATAAAAAATTAATAAATGTTCTAAAGGAACAACTGTGAGCCAGCAAGGTCTATTTTGACTTTTCCTTCACCTTTACAGTTAGCAAGGACAGGCGTAATATACATTTCAGGATTTAGAGATTCACAGATTTTATGTGCAAATCTGGAGTCAGCGGCTGCCGTAAATGGACAGTCCCTATACTTGGGTTTTATGTTCTGCAATTGCTGAGTTTCCGGGTTTACCGGAAAACGGGGGAACCAATGATGCAGTAAATATTGGCGGTGTGAGAGCCACCATATTGACTGCAAGGGGTGAATCCTTCAGGCTGATCACCATGGTATCAGTCTGAAGGTAGGGCGACTCTCACCGCCCGAATCCGACAGCTAACCTCGTAAGCATAGATCGAGAGGGAGTGTGAAACTTGTGCCATGATGACACAGGGGATAAAAGCTCTGTGTTTTATTATGCTCTGAGCAGCATACAGGAAAACGTCACAACGCTTAGTTTCCATTGAACATGGAAAGCGGGGGAACCAAACGTCATGCAGACACGGACTGATACAGTTCATACATTACATGACACGGGGTGAATTCCGGATACTACCGGAACGGGCAATCTTCCAGCCCGAACCCGACAGCTAACCTCGTCAGCGTATCAGGGAGAACTTATATCCGGCTTATCACAGATGTGAAGCTTGTTTGTACTGCATTCGGTGAATGCGTATGACAGGTACAGCAGCTGCAAGGAAGCCTGGAGAAAAGTTCTGCTTTTCTCCAGGCTTCTTTTTTTGCGCCAAATTTTGCAAAAATCGCACCTGTAATTAAATTAAATACAACTAACAACCAATTGTAGACAATTTAATTTGGGTGATGATGCAGCCGTCAAATAGACAAAGGGATATAAGTAGAGAATCTGTACCCTCTACAGGCAAAGGATAGGAAGCTGAACTTATTATGAAGGAGCAACGAAATTATGCTGGACATCATGATGATTGTATTGGTAATACTCATCGCATTCGCACTTGGAGGACTGGCTGAATGGTCATCCCGAGTCATAGGAGAAAGAGGGAATGACAAGTGACCTGGTTACTGTGGATCATTATTGCTGGTTTGCTGGTGTATCTGTGTTATGCCTTGATTTATCCGGAAAAATTTTAAATAGGCAGGAGAGAGTGTTGTGAGTATTCTTCCATATATCGGCATTGTAGTAACCTTGATTATCGTCATTTTGCTGGCGCGTCCGATGGGCAGTTATATCGCCCGGGCATTTGATTATACTCCAGGGCGGCTGGATCGCTGGTTTGGCCCTCTGGAAAAAGGAATTTACCGTATTGGCGGTATTCGTCAGGACAATCAGACCTGGAAACAGTATGCAGCCGCCGTACTGATCAGCAACTCGATATTGATTTTGATTGTTTATCTGATATTCCGGCTGCAGGACAAGCTACCGCTTAATCCGGCAGATATTGGGGCAATGAGCCCGGATCTGGCTTTTAATACGGCAGTCAGCTTTATGACCAATACGAATCTTCAGCATTACAGTGGCGAGAGCGGATTATCGTTATTCTCGCAGATGACTGCTATTGTGTTTATGATGTTTGTCTCACCTGCTACGGGTATCGCGGTGGCTATCGCTTTTATTCGCGGACTGGCTGGCAAGCCGCTGGGTAATTTCTTCGTGGATTTGACCCGGGCGTTGACCCGTATTCTGCTTCCGATAGCCACTGTAGCCGCGATTATTCTGATCGGTCTTGGCGTACCGCAGACCTTGCAGACTGGAGTGACGGCCCAGACGCTTGAAGGCGCACAGCAGCAGATCGCGACAGGACCTATGGGAACTTTCCTGGCGATTAAAGAACTTGGTAATAATGGTGGGGGCTTTATGGGAGCCAACTCCGCGCATCCGTTTGAGAATCCGGGCGGGGTTAGTAATATGCTGCAAATTATGATGATGATGTTGGTTCCGGTCTCGCTGCCATTTACATATGGCAAGATGGTTGGCAATCGCAAGCAAGGACGTGTACTGTTCGTATCGATGATGATGATGTTTATCGTGATGCTGAGCGTGTCGCTCTTCAGTGAACACCAGGGCAATCCGCTGATTCAGCAGGCGGGTATCCAGCAGGGTACAGGTTCGATGGAAGGCAAGGAAGTACGCATCGGGGTAGAACAATCTTCCTTTTACTCGGTTGTTACGACGGCATCGGAGACAGGGGCAGTCAATACGATGCATGATACCTTAACTCCAATCGCAGGCATGGTCGCTATCGGCAATATGATGCTGAATACGGTCTTTGGCGGTTCGGGAGTCGGTATCCTCAACGTACTCATGTATGCCATTATCGCAGTATTCCTGTCCGGGCTGATGGTTGGACGAACCCCGGAATTTCTGGGGCGCAAGATTGAAGGTAAAGAGATGAAGCTGATTGCAGTTACGCTGTTGATTCAGCCGCTGCTCATTCTGGCGCCGACAGCTATTGCGCTCATGACATACCCGAACACCATTTCCAATCCGGGCTATCACGGATTGACACAGGTGTTGTATGAGTTCACTTCCGCTGCTGCCAATAACGGTTCGGGTTTTGAGGGACTTAGCGATAATACAATATTCTGGAATGTATCGACCGGTGCAGTGATGTTTATTGCGCGTTACTTCTCGATGGTGACGCTGCTGGCTGTAGCAGGATCTCTGCTTATGAAGAAGCCGGTGCCGGAGACAAGTGGTACACTGCGTACGGATCAGCCGCTGTTCGGTGTGGTATTCGTGGTCGCTGTAGTGATCGTGGGAGCACTGACCTTCTTCCCGGCACTGGTACTGGGACCGATTGCAGAACAGCTGACTTTGTAAAAGGATCGGCTGTCCGGAATATGAGCCGGCTGCCAACTGCAAATGTATAACCAAATCAAATCAAGCACAGCTAAAATAGAGACATTTCAAGTGGAGGAATCAGCAATGAAAAATCAAGCTTCCGTGATGAACCGGGAACTGATTAGCAAGGCTTTGCAGCAATCGGTGATCAAGTTAAACCCCAAATTGATGATGAAAAATCCGGTCATGTTTGTCGTTGAAGTTGGCCTGCTGATCAGCATTTTGCTGATCTTTATACCGAATGCTTTTGGAGAGGCGGTATCGACCGGCTTTAATATAGCGGTAGCTGTTATTTTACTGTTCACGATACTGTTCGCCAACTTTGCCGAGGCGCTGGCCGAGGGACGGGGTAAAGCGCAGGCGGATTCACTGAAAAAGACCAAAAAGGAAATCATGGCTCATCGCGTGGAGGGTGACCATATCGTCGAAGTGCCTTCAACCGATCTGCGCAAAGGCGATATTGTCCAGGTCTCCCAGGGAGAGATGATCCCGGGTGATGGTGAAGTGATCAAGGGACTGGCATCAGTGGACGAATCTGCCATTACCGGGGAATCGGCTCCGGTAATCAAGGAAGCAGGCGGTGACTTCAGTTCGGTGACCGGCGGTACAATGGTAATCAGTGATGAGATCAAAGTACGCATAACAAGCGATCCCGGCGAGTCCTTTATGGACCGGATGATCAGTCTGGTCGAAGGAGCCGAGCGGCAGAAGACACCTAACGAGATTGCTTTAAACACAGTATTGATAAGCTTGACGATCATCTTCTTGATGGTTGTGGTGACACTGCCGTTTATGGCTAATTATCTGGAGATTGATCTGGCTGTGCCTGTACTGATCGCGCTGCTGGTCTGTCTGATCCCGACGACAATCGGCGGGCTGCTGTCAGCGATCGGGATTGCCGGGATGGACCGGGTTACACGATTTAACGTACTGGCCATGTCAGGCAAAGCGGTAGAAGCTTCCGGCGATATCAACACCATCATTCTCGACAAAACCGGTACAATCACCTATGGTAACCGGATGGCAAGTGAATTTGTGCCCACAGACGGTCATTCTGCGCAGGAGGTCGGTTACTGGGCAGCAATCAGCTCGACCTATGATGAGACACCGGAAGGACGTTCCGTACTGGAACTTATGAAAAAGCAGGGCTGGAATTACGATCAGGAATTGGGGATGGGCGCGGAGATTATTGAATTCAAAGCAGAGACACGAATGAGCGGACTGAATCTACCGGATGGACGCAGAGTGCGCAAGGGCGCTGTCGATGCAGTCAAAAACTGGGTGACCGAGCAGGGCGGGACCATTCCCGCTTCGCTGCAATCCAACAGTGATGCGATTGCCTCGGCAGGTGGTACACCGCTGGCGGTAGCGGTGGACAACACGATTTACGGATTGATTTACCTCAAGGATACAGTTAAGGCCGGTATGAAAGAACGGTTTGAACAGATGCGCAGCATGGGGATCAAGACCATTATGTGTACCGGTGACAATCCGCTGACAGCAGCGACGATTGCCCGGGAAGCAGGCGTGGATGATTATATTGCGGAAAGTACGCCGGAAGACAAGATTGCCGTTATCCGCCGTGAACAGGCAGAAGGCAAACTGGTAGCAATGACCGGCGACGGTACGAATGATGCTCCGGCACTGGCGCAGGCCGATGTAGGGATTGCGATGAACAGCGGTACGGTAGCTGCCAAAGAAGCGGCGAATATGATCGACCTGGACTCCGATCCTTCCAAAATTATCGAAGTGGTAGCAATCGGCAAACAGCTGCTGATGACACGCGGCAGTCTGACCACCTTCAGTATCGCCAATGATATTGCCAAGTATTTTGCGATTATTCCGGCTATGTTCATGGTAGCTATCCCGCAGATGCAGCTGCTCAATGTAATGAATCTGCATTCACCGACCTCGGCGATTCTGTCGGCACTGATCTTTAATGCGGTTATTATCCCGATTCTGATCCCGCTGGCGATGAAAGGTGTAGCCTACAAGCCGATGAGCTCCAGCCGTTTGCTGCAGCGTAATCTGTTTATTTATGGCTTTGGCGGTGTGGTGGTTCCTTTTATCGGGATCAAGTTGATTGATCTACTGATCCAGTGGTTTGTCTGAATTCGATAGTTATCGTTCCCTGTGTACACGAGCAAGATCAACCGCCTATTCGGAAAGGAAAGAATAAACGTGAAAAATGTATGGATTACCTTGCGTACGAGTGCAATACTGTTTGTCATGTGCTGTGTACTGTATCAGCTTGTCATTACCGGGATTGCCAGAGTTGTCATGCCGCATCAAGCGGCTGGCAGTCTGATCTATAACAGCAATCATGATGTGATAGGTTCCGAACTGATCGGACAGTCATTTACCGATCCTCATTATTTTCAGGGCAGAGTATCGAGTGTAGAATATAATGCCAATGGTTCGGGTTCACCGAACTATGCACCTTCCAATCCTGAACTGATCAAACGGATAGAGGAGTCGGTTGTCACATGGCAAAAGCAGAATCCGAGTGTGCCGGTAGCTTCCCTGCCGGTGGATCTGATTACCAACTCCGGTTCCGGGCTGGATCCTGACATTACGCCTCAGGCAGCAGCAGCCCAGATTCCCCGGATCAGCAAGCTGACCGGTCTGTCTGCAGAGCAGCTGGAGTCGATCGTAAGCAATAATACGACTCCTGCACAGCTTGGTATCTTTGGTGAGCCGGCAGTCAATGTACTGAAGCTGAATCTGGCTGTACAGCAGCTGCGTGCACAGTCGTGAGTACGTTTCGACGCAAGACACCGGAAGAACTGCTGCAAATGATTGCCAAACTGCATCATGGCAAACTCAAAGTCTATATCGGGGCCGTTAGCGGCTCCGGTAAGACTTATCATATGCTGCGGGATGGTCAATTGCTCAAGCAGGAAGGTATCGATGTAGCCATGTGCGCCGTATCCACACTCCGCCGTCCGGAGACGGTACAGCAGCTGGGCGACCTTGAACGAATCCCGAGCATTCACTGGATGAAAACGGACAAGCAGGGACAGCAGACCGAACTGAAAGACCTGAATATCGAACAAATTGTGGTCCGTAATCCGGAAGTGCTGCTGGTTGACAATCTGGCTCATCACAACCGGCCGGAAGCCAGACACGCTACTCGCTGGGAAGATATTCAGTATCTGCTGCAGCGTGGTATCAGTATTATGGTCACTGTGAACGTATATGAGCTGGAAGGGGTAGCTGAACTGGCGCGGCAGTATATCGGTCGTGAAGTGGAGTGTACCGTTCCTGCCAATGTACTGGAACAGGCAGATGAAGTTCGTCTGATTGATGTAACGCCGGAGGTGATTCTCCAGCGTTATTTTGCCGGTCATTTGAATAACAGTGCAGACCGTGAGTATTTTGAAAGGGGGAACCTGGCCGTACTGCGTGAGCTGGCACTGCGCACCGTGGCAGAAGGAGTAGGCGGTACGCTGGAAAAGCATCGGGCCGAGCAGGGGCTTACCGGGCCAACCGGAACTGCGGAGCGAATTATGGTATCGGCGCAGTATCACTGGAACGGTTCGATCTATATCCGGCGTGGTCAGCAGATTGCCAGGCGACTCAGTGGAGATCTGCTGGTCGTTTCATTTTGTAATTCGAACCGAAAGCTGACAAGAGAAGAACAGACTTTCAAAAATGCATTTCGTGAGCTGACCCGGCAGATTGGTGGTACATTTGAAGAAATTCCAATTCGCTCACGGCGAATGCTGCCAAGACAGATGGTCCATTATGCCCGTGAACACCAGGTGACCCGGATCGTACTGGGGCATTCCCGGCAGAATCGCTGGCAGGAAGTGGTGAACCGGTCGGTTATTAATGGGCTGCTGCTGTATACGCGGGATATTGATATTTTCTTGATGGCCGATCGGGCGGAGCAGGAGGGAGAGCGTATTCTGCCTGCCCGCACGGGAGCAGTCAAGCGCGATGAAGTCTACCGGCGTCTGCCTTCCGAAGAAATCGAACGCAAAATTGACCGGATCAAGCGGGGAACATTTAAAGTATATGTGGGCGCAGCACCAGGTGTCGGAAAAACTTATACGATGCTGAGAGAAGGAAATGAACTGCTGAAGCAGGGCATTGATGTAGTGATCGGACTGCTGGAGACACATGGCCGCAAGGAAACAGCCGCTCAGGCTGCCACACTACCGATGATTCCCAAATCCCGAATCGCTTATGGAGACCGTCAGCTGGAAGAAATGGATCTCGATTCCATACTGAAGCGTAATCCGGAATTGGCGCTGATCGACGAGCTGGCGCATACGAATGTGCCGGGCAGCCGCAACAGCAAGCGATATGAGGATATCCGCGAGTTGCTGGATGCGGGCATTTCGGTTATTTCCACTGTCAATATTCAACATCTGGAAAGTCTGAATGATGCCGTGGAGCAAATTACCGGAATTCGTGTGCGCGAGACGGTTCCCGATTCGATCCTTCATCTGGCGGACGAAGTGGAATTGATCGATGTGACTCCACAGACGCTGCAGCAGCGGATGGAAGAAGGCAAAATCTATGCTGCTGCCAAGGTGGAGCAGGCGATGAATCATTTTTTTAAACTGGGTAATCTGATTGCTCTGCGTGAACTGGCATTGCGAGAAGTGGCAGATGATGTGGATGACCGGCTCGAATCCTGGGAGCGTCTTGATTCACTACGTGGGCCATGGCACCGGGAAGAGATTATTTTTGTTGGTGTGAAGCTGGATCATGAAGCCGAGCGGCTGATTCGCAGGGGATTCCGGATCGCCTACCGGCTAAAAGCCAAACTAATTGTGACCCATATTCATATAGGAAACCCGCAGTCGCTGACCGGAGAAGCTGCTGCCAAAGCGGATAAATTCGACAAGCTTACTACCAGGCTCGGCGGTGAATTCAATATCCAGTATGAGCCTGGCTGTAAGGGAATGACCCATCTGGCCCGGATTATCAACGAAGAGGCCCAGAAGCATCAGGCTACACAGATGCTTCTGGGCCAATCCAGTACTCCCCGCTGGAAGCGGTGGGGAAGAGAGTCAATATTACGAAAAGTACTGCGTTATGCACGGAATATGGATATTTTGGTCGTAGCCGACGGGGATTAAACCATTCAGCGGCTGCGGCCTTTTTCTGTCAGGGAGTCAGATAATCAGGTCCATGCTGGCCATAACGTTCTTCATATCTTTGCAGCACTCCGGCAATCTGGCGTTTGGATAAGGGTTCCATCAGGCATTCGTCCATCCCTGCCTGAAGGTGTACATCACATACGCTGTCCTGACCTGCTCCGGCAATCCCGACCAGATAAGGTTTCTGAGCGGAAGTGCCGTTATATACCGGAAGATCGTGTATGAATCGAACCCTATCCAGTCCATCTCTGCCAGACATTTGTATATCCATAAATACTATCTGGTAGAGGACAGAAGCCATGTTTTCGACGATCTGCTGCGAGCTGCTTATCGTAGTGGAAGTGTACCCCAGATCCAGCAATATCTTTTGCAGTTGACTTCGGCTGATGGCGGATTCCCTGGCAATTAAAATATTCAAAGGCGAACGTAGTTGAATAGGTGTACTCTGTATGAGCGGACCGCCGGGTACAGGAGGAGATTCCTCCGGCTGAAAGCTGGCAGTAAAGCAGAATCGGGTGCCCTGACCGGGCAAAGATTCGATCCAGATCCTGCCGTTCATCATTTCAACCAGACTTTTGCTAATAGCGAGTCCCAGCCCGGTCCCTTCGGTCGTTCGGGTAATATAGTTATCCAGCTGATGAAAGGGTTGAAATAAATAGTCCACTTTGTCTGCAGGTACACCGATCCCGCTGTCCGTTACACTGAATTGAATTGTCAGAGGGTCCATGCTGCCGGCCAGCAGACGTGCCGAAATCCGTACGCTGCCCTCCATTGTAAACTTAATGGCATTGCTGACTAAGTTAAGCAGAACCTGTCGCAGGCGTTTGGGGTCACCAATCAGCCACTCCGGTATATGGGGATGAATAGACAGGCTAACCTCCAGGTTTTTCTCTTTTGCACGTACAAGCATTATGTCCAGCGTCTCTGCCATCAGATGATGAATATTAAAAGGCTCTCTCACCAACTCGGTCTTACCGGCTTCTATTTTGGAAAAATCGAGGATGTCGTTAATGATAGTCAGCAGAGACTGGCTGCTTTTGGCAATAACCTGTACATATTCGCGATGCTGTTCGCCGAGATCGGGTGAATCCAGCAGCAGCTGGGTCATCCCGATTACTCCGTTCATCGGCGTGCGTATCTCG
This sequence comes from Paenibacillus wulumuqiensis, assembly GCF_000971965.1. GTDB lineage: Bacteria > Bacillota > Bacilli > Paenibacillales > Paenibacillaceae > Saccharibacillus > Saccharibacillus wulumuqiensis. Next base: position 618,920 of record NZ_LAQP01000001.1, on the reverse strand, counting down.
TGGCTCATCATTGCCAGAAAGTCACTTTTGGCCCGTACGGTTTGCTCGGTGATTTGCTGCTTCAGCTTTTCCGCTTCCGGCTGATTCTGCGGCGACACTATTGAGCCGTATTCATGCTGACTGTCGGCTGTTCCGTTATTTTGCCCCTTTTCTGTCCGAGTGGGTGATTCCATATACAGGGGAGAAGGCACCATTTCCTGATCGGTCATGAGATAAGGATAATCCCGCATTAGCTGCAGCTGCGCGGCTGCGGTCAATTGCTGTCCGTTGCAGGCATATATACATTTTGTTTCTACAGATGTCACCGACTGTTCGGACAATGCTTTGCCGATTGGTAGAGGACCGGAAGCAATGGCTGCTGTCTCTGTCAAATACTGATGAGACCAGATATATACGGGCAGCTGCTGGTCATAGTCAGCCTGCTGTATATTATTACGGAAATAAGTCAAAAGCCGATCAAAAGGAGAATCTGTGTACGGCAGGCTGAAGGAGGTATGATCGATATAATACAGGCGATTCGGCTGCACTGCTGCCAGTTCAGACGATAACCGTTCAACTGCCTGTTTGTAAATGGAAGCTTCCTCAGCGATCAGCACATAGCTGCCCTGCTTCAGCCCGATTTGCATATAGGAGATCAGACGGTCCAGGTAGGAAGAAGGATCATTGTATACATAAAGGATATGACTGCTGCAGTTGTCAGTTAACAATTCGCGTAATTGTTGGGGTTCGGTAGTCATGTCACACTCCAGATTGTCATTCGTAATTTCATTTCTTCTACTAGTTATAACATATTTTTTACAATTACAGATTGAAGAATGGATATTATTTACAGAATAATCATAAATATAGCCTATTAATAAAATATTTAGAGGGATTTGTCACATCCTAAAGGCATTAAACACAGAAAAATCAGGAGAAACTGTCATTCATCCTGTATCATCAGTATCTCCTGACTCTTCTTAATTGACGGTTATATTCCCTGTAGTGGTACGCACCCGTATATACTGCTGGCCGTGAGAGGAGGCAGCGGGCAGCTTTACCTGACCTGTCTCCGAATGGATATCATAATTCCCCTCAGCAGATGAATGATTATGAATAAGTACGTTACCAGTCTGAGCGTTTACCTGCAAACTATGAAGATCCGCTAGTAGGATATCCACATCTCCGGATTTGGCTTCAATCTGTCCTTCACCATCAAGGCGGCCGATATGGAGCTGTCCGGACCCGGTAAAAGAATGAACCCGTCCGCTGGCCTTATTGACCCGTATACTACCGGAGCTTGATTCCAATTCAAGCTGTTCGCCATGCCACTGTTGTACAAGAATATCGCCGGAAGATGTATACAGCTGGGCATGTCCATTCAGCTGCTGAGCCTTGATACGGCCGGAGCCGCTATGTGCAATAATCCGGTCGGCGGTGACATCGGTGAGATTGGTCTGGGCGGAAGCCAATTGGAACTCGGCCGATTCCATACTGCGTGGATCAGCGAGCCGTACGGTAATATACTGCACATGCGCAGGAGTGTTACCGCTCCATAGATCTCCAGGATAATGAGGCTGCTTCAGCTGCAGTTGAAGCGTATTTTGATGAATATCGAGCTGGCTCAGCTGCCGGATCACATAGGTAGATAATTCTCCATGGAGCTGTACACTATCCTTACCATCCGTGCTGGGTTCAAACTGGACCGCAATCTCATAATCGGAATCGATTCGCAGATGCTTGAGTTCACCATGCTGTGCAGACCAGGTTTGTATATGGGCCGTCCCTGGTCTGGCAATATGATTCATGTACAGCAGCCAGATCACTATGCCGACCATAACCATAAGGAACAGGCTGCTCCAGATTATCCATGACCGTTTTAATCGAATAGGACTCATAATGTACTTTTCTCCTCAGGACTTGTACAGTCTGAAAATTATGATGCATCAAAATATGTATGGTTATACGCGGCCCTAGTATAGCACTCGTGATAAGGTGTCACAAGTCGCAGCATCATACCAAAGTAAAACAGCCCTTTTCCAGAGAGGAAAGGGGCTGTTTTATATTAATTGGGTTATTATCGTACTCAATTGATAGGATTACAGGCTGGAACGCAGTCCCAGATTGTTCAGCATGGCATCTGTCCATTGACCGATACCATAGTAGTTCACGCTGGTTACTCCCGGCTGATTAGTACGCAGTCCATTATAAAGATTGGTTGCTGTATTGGTGTCAATATTCGCGTCTACAGCAGGGATCAGTGTTTTGTCGGCTGCTTTTGCTTTGGTGGCTGCCAGAATGCCTGTAGAGTTGTAGATCCAGTCTACCGAATGACCCAGGCCGCTGTAATTTGCCATTGGCAGCAGGAAGTCAACATACTGGCTGAACAGGGCAACATCCTGACCGGAGTTGGCTTTGTCCGGAGAAGCAGTGTAGACGCCCAGAGCCAGATCCGGTTTGATTGTTTTTACATCGGTACTGATCGATTGCAGGTAAGAAGCCATTTGCTGGGCTTTCCAGTTGTTCCATTGCGCAATTTTGCTCGCGCTGCTGCTTCTTGTGAAATCAATCTCTCTCGGATCAAAACTGTTCGATTGACGGAAAGCATTGATAGTGGAAATATTCATATCCACACGCTCATTATCAAAATCCAGACCGCTTACTACGACACCGTCAATATTGTAATTCTGTACTACTTCCTTGACGATGGAACGTTCATACTGCTGAACAGCAGGCTCAAACAGGTTGACATGGTTTTCTGTACCGGTATACCCAGTATAGGAAGAGATTTTGCCATAGTCATCAATAGTACGCATCTGCCAGGAAGAGTTGATATCGATAGCAGCTTTGTCCTGAGCCTGTGGTACCCATGCACGTACTTTGATACCATATTCATGGGCTTTATCGATTACGGCTGCCAGCGCATCGAAGCTCTCATATTCAATCGCTTCTGGAACAATCTGGCTGTCATAAAAAGCAAAACCGGAGTTGCCATTCACATCGCTATCCTGTTTTACACTCATATTGATCACTGATACATGATTACGCGCAGCTTTGATAATGAAAGAATTAACATCATCTGCATTGCGGAAATTGGCTTCAGTCTGTACCGTGATTTCATTGGTCAGCGGTGTTACCGGAGCAGCCGGTTCAGCTGCACTGGCAGTAGAAGTCTGCCATGGCATAATGGTCAGGGCCAGTAGAGCAGCAGAGAGCGAATAAGCTATTTTTTTCATGTGAGATCGGTCCTTTCGTGAATCCGTATGTTTTTGAATTTGTGTAAGTGCCGTGCCGATTCATTATTACTTTTCGTAACTATACCATTATAATATGAATAAATGATGAACGGTAACATCGTTACAATACGTTAGAAGCAGCTGCAGTCTGCAAAAGTGATAATATCCCGTAATAAACTGTTCTGTATCTATCTGACAGAGCATTTTAGCGAAATTTGTCACGCTTTGATTAGGTATACTATATATTACGTATCCTAATCATAAAATGTTTCACATATTCTACCGAAAATTAAAATTATTTTTGAGATAGACATAAAATTTTCACAATTTCTATGAAAAACAAACAATAATTATGATTTTAATGTATAAATAGGTTGTTACCTGCATATGGGACTCGCCAAATTTTAACTTGCTGCGAAAACGTGTTAATGTATATATAGGTTTTATACCCATTGTGAGGGAGCATTCTAGCTAGCCGGATGATCTTTTATTAAATAAATTACAGATCCAATTCTCTGGCTGCATCTTCTGTAGGATTTGGGCAGTGTCCCAGATAGGAAAAGCACGTTCTGCCGAAAAACCTACAACTATACTTAAGGAATTGAAAGGAAATACTTATGAAAACAGCTAAAATGGTATTATCACTTGGAATGGCAGCATTGTTCAGTTTGCCTTTCGCAACTGCTTATGCAGAAAGCAACACCCCTGTAAATCAGGAGCCGCAGCCAGCCTCCAGCACTGCAGCCTCCGATATCGACTCGGACTTTTTCCAGCAGCAGAAGAGAGCGGTTATTCGTGATACAGCCGGCACTGCTGCAGATGTGAAGGAACAATCCACTTCTGACAAGCCGGATGTTCAGGCGGAAGAAACACAACAATTGGTGAACGCGGATTATACGTATATGACGGTAACCGGGGAAGTGTACAGCTCCAAGCGCGGTTATCTGGGTGCTGCCAAACGGGAGGACGAGGTTAATAATCTCACCAGTTCCACACAGTTCAATCCGAATAATACATTCCCGGTTAATCAGATCAATGGTGGAACAACAGGTGCGTTTGAGCGACGCCAGCTCGGCTTTGAGGGATTTGACAGTATTACTTCGGATATTACACTTCCGGCTGTAAGTGGCTTGGGTGAAGGAGAGCAGCCATGGGTATATTATGGATTTGACTCGGAGCGAGGCGCAATCGAAGCAGGCTATTCCTACCAGACCGGTACACATCGCTGGCTGCCATACATCCGTTCAAACGGATTCTATTACGGAGATTCGACCAATCAGAAGTATGATGGCAATCAGGTCAAAAACGTCAAATTCTATCTGTCCAAAACAGTGAGTACGGATACGTATTACAACGCCTATTTTGTTGTTAATAACACCCAGGTGCTGATTGCGCCAACCAAATGGACGGACAGCGATACGGATTCCACATCGGTCAAAAGAGTAACGTCCATTGCCAAAAAGGCGTTTGACGGCAATAATATCCAGGGAACAACGATGAACCAGCGCTACGAGAACGTGCAGGTGTCCCGCTTCAATGAAGAGCAGGCGTATCCGTGGAGTCAATATACCGAATACACAGAGCAGCGTAATGGCAAATGGTACGGTACGCTTGATAACTCACCTGCCTATGTACATCGGAACTGGATTAACAGCTCCATTTTCAAATCAACCAATTAAGTGGAGTAACCAGCAGTAAATCGCATATCAGAATAATAGACGGCATATTCGAATTCGGCGAGAATATATGCTGTAACGATTGTAAAAATACAGACTGCAACCATCGCGAGAATCGACTCTGGAATTATCAAAAAGGACAGGCAGGCGAAGAAATGCGCCATGTCTGTCCTTTTTGATATGCAGTCTGCAAGTTTACTTCTATATAACAGAGAAGAGTTTGCAACAATCCATTGTAAATTAACACATTATCAAGTTCATAAATCGTCCAATCGCTGTAGGATGAGCATGGAAGAAATAGTACTTCATGCCAGGATTGTTACCTGGCCTCATACATTGGACAGTACCTCGATCAGTTCAAGATGAACATCTACCGTATCGGTATCCTTTTCAAACTTTGGAACCGAGGTAAAGTAGTTGTGCACAGCAGCCTGAAATTGCAGCTGGCGATCAGGAACCCGGACATCTACTGTCGGATTGTAGAGCAGGATGGTTACATCATGATATTCCTGACTGCCGGTAATCACAAAATCAAATGTAATCAGTCTAAGCTCTGCTGAATCGGGTTTACTGGCATCGGCGAATTGCTTTTCCTCATAATGGAGTCCGTGAATCTCCAGATCGCCCAGCTGGATCAATACGGATGAATCGGAATGTGGCATGATCAACGGTTCCTCCTTCATTAAATAGTCTGTTCTCCTCACTGTTACCCGGCTGCCGGGAGGTGTTAATCAGCAGGGGTAGGGTACGCTAGGATTTTTGCTCAATTTGTGCTTGCAGCTGTCCGATCGCATCATCTATAGGCATCATAATCTGCGCATCATCATTGTATCTGCGTACATTGACGCTGCCAGACTGTTGTTCCTTTTCCCCGACGACGAGAATGTAAGGAATCTTCTCCTGCTGGGCTTCACGCATTTTGTAACCGAGCTTGTTGCCGCTGATATCGGCGTCGACTCGCAGCCCGGCATCGGACAGAATCTTCTTGACCTGTAGAGCGTAATCGATGTAATGATCGGACACAGGCAGAATTCTCGCCTGTACCGGAGCGAGCCACAGCGGGAATGCTCCTGCATAATGCTCAGTCAGAATACCGAGGAACCGGTCTACTGATCCGTAGATGGCCCGGTGGATTACGACTGGACGATGCTTTTGACTGTCCTCGCCGATATAGCTCAGATCAAACTTCTCCGGCATCTGGAAGTCCAGCTGGATAGTACCGCATTGCCAGCTGCGCTTGAGAGCATCAAGAATGTGAAAGTCGATCTTCGGTCCGTAAAAGGCACCGTCGCCTTCATTGAGACGATAATCGACGCCGCGTGCTTCCAGTACATTGCGCAGTGCCTGCTCGGCCTGGTCCCACAGCTCTTCAGAGCCCATGGAATCTTCCGGGCGAGTGGACAGTTCAATTTCATAATCGAAACCAAAGACAGCATACATATCATCAATCAATTCCATCGCCTTGTGAATCTCGGCCTCCATCTGTTCAGGCAGAGCATAGATATGAGCATCATCCTGGCAGAATGTACGTACACGCATCAGTCCGTTTAATGCGCCGGAGAATTCATGGCGGTGTACCTGTCCGAATTCCATCATCCGAATCGGCAGATCGCGGTAGGAGCGCAGCTCGTTTTTGTAAATAAGCATATGCCCCGGACAGTTCATCGGCTTGAGGGCAAAGCTCTCCTGATCGACCTGTGAAAAGTACATATTGTCCTTGTAATGATCCCAGTGACCGGATTGCTCCCACAGCTGCTGATTCATCATGATCGGTGTACGAACTTCCTCGTAACCACGGCTCAGCTGCTGTCTGCGGGAGAAGTCTTCCAGCTCAGTACGCAGTGCCATACCTCTTGGCAGGTAAAAGGGCATTCCCGGTGCTTCATCCGAGAACATGAACAATTTGAGCTCGCGTCCGAGTTTACGGTGATCCCGCTTGCGGGCTTCCTCCAGCATGAGCAGACGGGACTGCAGCTGCGCTTTATCGGCAAAGGCAGTACCATAAATACGCTGCAGTACCGGATTCGCCGCATCACCGCGCCAATAGGCACCTGCTACACTCATCAGTTTGAAAGCCTGTAATTTACCAGTGGAGGGAAGATGGGGACCGCGATCCAGATCGATAAATTCACCCTGGGCATATACGGAAAATGCGATATCCTCCAGCTGATTGCGGATCATCTCCAGCTTGTAATGTTCTTGCTGGGAAGTAAATAAGGTAATCGCTTCGTCCCGGTTCAATTCCTGCCGCTGGATCGGCAGATTCTCGGCAATAATCCGCTGCATTTCCTGCTCGATCTGCGGGAAATCGGCTGAAGAGAGAGGACGATCCAGCTCAAAGTCATAATAAAATCCATCGGCCACAGCAAGCCCGATCCCTAGCTTGACCTGCTCTGCACCGTACAGCCGCTTGATCGCCTGAGCGAGAATATGAGCGGCACTAACGCGGTAGATGGGAAGGCTGAGTTCATTTTCGGATGTAATAATCTCCAGTTTACCGTGATCCTGCAAAGGTGTACCGAGATCAACGAGCTGACCGTTCACTTTGGCAGCAATCGCACTTTTGCCAAGACTGCTGCTGATGGAATGAGCAATTTCCCCGGCAGAAATGCCTAGATGGACTTCACGGCTGGAGCCGTTGGGCAGCTGAATCTGAATGGATTGTAAGTTGGGCATAATGTGTACCTCCAATGATTTAGTGGTTATCCGGCACAGCATACCAGCTATCAGATGCTGTAATACCAGCAGCCTGACCACGGATCGGCCGGATAGGATAGATAAAGAACAAATAAGCGCAAAAAAGCACTCAATCCCAGAAGGGACGAGTGCGCTTGGCTCGTGGTTCCACCCTAATTCGACCTGCCTGCAGACGAGTAGTCATCACAGGACAGAGTCCTCATTGGAATCCGTTAACGTGGATTAGACGGTGACATTTACTAAACGCCTGGACAGCGACAAAAGGCAGCGTGCAGATCTCTGACATACAGATTTCTGCAAAGCACCCAAACGATCCGGCACCGGTTCAATATCACAGCTGCAAAGGGGTAATTCCTCAACCGTCGACTGAAGAAGCTCACAGCAGATGCTTCTCTCTCTGGACAGCGCATGAAGGGAATCATGTCTTTGGTCGTTGCTGAAATGTGTTATTGGTTCTCGATTATAGGATTGGATTGGAGAAAGGTCAAGCTTAAATTTTAAGATACATAAGACAGGGCTCTTAAATAGCAAAGAACAGGTATATTCAATAACAAGTATAAATTTGCACGTTAATAAGTGTTTATTTGTATTATAAATACATGGATTAAATTGAAAAAATAAAAAGAATAACAGAAAATGCACTGCGATTTTAATCGCAATAATTCCTTGAATAGGAGGGGCATTTACAATTTCCAACCTCCAATCATTATTATTTCATCATGTGAAAAATTCATAATAAAAAGATGAAAAATAGCAACCTACAACATACCTGCATATCCCCCACTTCTGGAGTTCCCTAATCTATATCTATCAAGAAAAAAAGGAAGTTAAGATCTTTATCCATGATCAAAAATCAAGAAGAGAAATAAGATGCAATTCAGTAGGTAACGTCAATTAGAATTCAAAATGCAGTGCCGTCTGCGTGCTTAATACACAAGCTTTTCAGACAACAAAAAAGCGCTATCTGCCTTCTATTTCGGGCAGATAGCGCTTTGGTCAAACTTTTGCAAAGGTGGTAACACGTTGATCTTATAGTTGGCAGAACATACTCACCAAAACTTCACCATCAAATCCTCTACAGAATCGGTGATAACAGACGTGCAAAAGACTCCACAGTTTTCTGGTAAAGTGGCCGATTATTATAATCGGTCAGCGTGAGTATCTGGCTGTCCAGGATATCTTTGAGGAACAGATCTTCCAGCTGCTTGGCTGCCTGACTATCGTAAATTACGGCATTAATCTCAAAATTCAGCTTGTAACTGCGAATATCCATATTCGCTGTACCGACCGAAGCGATTTTGCCGTCGATCACCATCGTCTTGGCATGCAAAAATCCTTTTTCATACAAATAGCAGTGTGCATCCAGTTCCAGCAGTTCACGTAAATACGAGTAGGATGCCCAGTAAACCATCTGGTGATCCGGTTTCTTGGGAATCATCAGATGTACCTGTACCCCAGAGAGAATCGCCGATTTCATCGCGGTGACCATGCTCTCGTCCGGAATAAAATAAGGAGTCTGGATCATAATGCTTTCTTTGGCTTCATACATCATTTTGATATAAGAATATTTGATCGTCTCCAGACTGCTGTCCGGTCCGCTCGACACAATCTGCATACCGATATTGCCGGTAAAAGGCTTGGATACCGCAAACAGTGAATAATCTCCGGACATATGCGTATTCAGCGCCAGATGCCAGTCACGCAGGAAATGCGTCTGCATTTGCAAAATAGCCGAACCTTCCACCCGCAGATGGGTATCGCGCCAGTAACCGAATTTCTCCACCAGGCCCAGATACTCGTCTCCCACATTGAAGCCGCCGACATAGCCGACCAGCCCGTCAATAATGACGACTTTGCGGTGATTGCGGTAATTCACTTTGAAGTTAATGAGAGGAATACTTGGCGGGAAAAAGGCGGCCGCATGACCTCCTGCAGCCACAAATTCCTTGAGGAACGATTTGTTCACATTGGAGCTGCCCCATGCATCATAGATCAGCCGGACGGTTACGCCTTCAAGCGCTTTGGCAGTCAGAGCTTTTAGCAGCCTGCGACCAAGATCATCTTTTTGAATAATATAATACTGAATATGAATATATTCCCGGGCATTCGCAATATCCTCAAAAAGGGCATCGAATTTCTCCCGGCCATCCGCAAAGATACGTACCGCATTATCCTGTGTATACAGGGAATAATTGCTGATCAGATGAAGATGCACCAGCTCATGATAGCGGCTGATGGAGGGATCATTGAATTTGAACTTCTTTTCCTTGAATTCAATTCGCTGATCCTCAACGACGGATTCGATAATGGAGCGGAATTCCTTGCGCAGGCGAAACCGTTTGACACGGCTAAGATTCTGTCCGAGAAACAGGTAGACGAGGAAGCCGGCAATTGGTATAAACAGCAGCACCATCAGCCAGGCCCAGGTCGCTCCCACATTGCGCCGCTCCAAAAATACGATGAACAGCGCCAGAAAAAGGTTGATAATAAGTAAAATCCAGGAGAAATGCGCGTAAAAATCGACCATTCCCAGCGTCCCACCTTATTTAAAGTAGTAAATAATAAATAAACAGTTCACCAAACAGCATACCAAAAAATCCATTATTACACACTAAGAAATATAAACAGCCTGTGCCGTGTCTGCCCTCAGGATAATCCCGGCACAGGGGAGCAGCATCTCATCGATCAGGAGGCTTTTTATATTGCATCTCACTTCTTACTAATCTATAATGATAATCATTATCAATTGTAAAAGGTTTCTGGATACATAGCTGATGATGAGCAGCAGTCGGAGAATGTGCCGATTTATCATCTCAGTCTCAATATTGCATGAACATGAGGAGGCTTACCTACTAATGCAGCAGCTTGAATTATATGATGTAACGATAATCGGAGGCGGCCCGGCCGGTTTATATAGTGCATTTTACAGTGGAATGCGTGATCTGAAGACCAAGATTATTGAATACAATCCGACACTGGGTGGGAAAATACTGATGTATCCCGAGAAAATCATCTGGGATGTGGGCGGAGTACCGCCGATCAGCGGAGAAGGTCTGATTCGCAATCTGACAGAACAGGCGATGGTCTTTGAACCGACTATCGTGCTGGACCAGCAGATTACCCGCCTGGAGCGTCAGCCGGATGGTACCATTGTGTTACTGTCCCACACGGGCGAAGTTCATTATACCCGTACAGTGATTCTCGCAATGGGGCATGGCATTCCCAAAATGCGCAAGCTGGAGCTTGCCGGAGCAGACCGCTATGAGGTAACCAATCTTCATTATACAGTGCAGGAACTGAATGTGTTTGCCGGTAAACATGTCGTAATCTCCGGTGGAGGCAACTCGGCGGTAGACTGGGCGAATGCGCTGCAGCCGCTTGCTGCCAGTATAACGGTAGTGCACCGCCGCGAAGAGTTTGGCGGTCATGAACGTAATGTACTCCAGATGAAGCAGAATTGCTCCCGAGTGTTCACTTCCTATGAACTGACCGGACTCCAGGGGAAAGGAAGCCTGGTCGAAGAAGTGACGATTACTCATATCGAGACCGGTGAGCAGGAGATTCTGTCTGTCGATGCAGTCATCGTCAATCATGGGCTGACAACAGATCTCAGCCCATTGCTTGGCTGGGGAATCGAGATGGATGAGCATGGCAAGCCTGTCGTCGATGAGAAGCGGCAGACCAATCTGCCCGGCGTATTTGCAGCCGGTGATCTGATTCATTATGATGGCAAGCTGCATCTGATCAGCGGCGCGCTGGTGGATGGAGCAACAGCCGTGAACAGTGTGAAAAAATACTTGGAGCCGGAAGCATATGATCAGGCCTATGTATCCTCGCACAATAAGAAATTTGCCGAAAAAAATCGCCAGCTGGAGCAGCAGCCGGTAAAAGCATAATCGGCATCGAATACTGAAGATCAATTTTTTGCAAAAGTCTGGCCCTAAAAAGGTCAGGCTTTTTATGTGCTGATCAGGTAATAGCGGAATACCCCTGCAGAGCGGGAACCAGTATGCATACGCGTCATAGCCGAGTAGAAAGCCCAGTCTTTATCTAAAGTGATACCTAAAAATGAGTTTTAATTTTTCTTATATTAAAGCGCTTAAACTTCTGTTATATTAAGACTAGGATTAAATGTAATACTATGGAATTAATGCATCTATATTACATCCTGGGAGGTTGCACTATGTATAACATTCTAATTGTAGATGAAGAGCCGATAATGCTTCAATTGTTGATGAAATTGATGATGTCTTCCGGTCTGAATATAGGACATATCTATACGACTTCCAGTGGAAAGGAAGCGCTTACTTATGCTCGCACCTGCCATATTGATCTGCTGATCAGTGATATACATACACGTGATCTGTCCGGTATTGAGCTTATGCAGCAGATTCGTATGCTGCAGCCGGATATCCAGCTGATCGTCATATCTGTGCATGAACAGTTCGAGTATGCCCAGACGGCGATCCGGCTCGGCGTGCGTAATTATCTGGTCAAGCCGCTGAATTCCGAACAGTTCCTCGATTCGATTCGTGAGGTGCTTATTCATTTGGAGAAGCCGGTTGTTGAACGAAGTGAAAGACAGCCAGTATATACCGTACCTGGGGGATTGACACGTTTTAAAATGGAGCGATTGCCTGAGCGTGAATACGAGCTGCTGAGCAAGCTGCTTACCGGCTCGATCCGAATGGAAGAACAGGAGCAGTTGCAGCAATATTTACCGCTGAAAGGACCTTATTATGCGATGCTGAAAATGAACTTTGACGGAATACAATTCGCCGGGAGTACCGGTCAGCCGAACGATTACCGCTGGCTGTGTTATGCGATATGGAATGTAACCGAGGAACTGCTGGAAGTGGAGGATCAGGAGAATACGATCATTTTCGAGTCGGGAGACAAAGAGCTCAGCGTGATTTTTCAGTGGAGAGAGACAGATGCGGCAGACCGGATGTCCCATATTATCCGCCAGCTTGAAGCGCTCGGTCAGAGTTTGCATTTTCATATCCACAAATTCCTGCGTATTCCCTGTGTGATTGGTATCAGCCAGATTCTGAGAGGCATTCATTTTCTGAGCCAGCTGAATACCCAGACTGATCGCGCTATCGATCTGCATCGTGAGTATCAGGATCATTATGTATTTTATTATGGCAAATACTACTGGAAAACGATCCGACCAGCGGAAGAGGCGGAATGCCTGCGCAACAACCTGATCGTCTCCCAGGTCAAGTCGTACCTCGATAATTACTACAATCAAAAAGGACTGACCATTCATGAGGTGGCTCGGAAAAATCATGTGAGTCCCAATTATCTGAGCTATCTGTTCAAAAAATACACCGGGTTCAAGCTGTGGGAATACGTGATCAAGCTGCGTATGGAAGAAAGCCGCGAACTGCTGACGAGTACCGATCTGCGTCGTTATGAAGTGGCTGACAAGGTAGGCTATGAATCTCCGGAGCATTTCAGCAAAATTTTCAAAAAGTATTATGGTATCAGTCCGAGCGAGTTCAAACAGCTTCAGATCTAATGCCGTCAAAAGAAAATCTATATCCATGTGAACAGATAAGAATAATTGGCAAAAGATATATTTGCTGATATGATTTCTGATAGTGCAACTCATACCACTACAGGAAGCAGGAATTCGAAGATGCCTTACAGTTATGCGTCACACCTCAAATGCCCGATCTGTGACAATGAATATGATCTGCATGAGATTCACCAGTTATGCGAATGCGGCTCACCGCTGCTGGTAGAATATGATCTGGAACGTCTGCAACAGGAAATGGATATTCAGCAGCTCAGAGATCGCAATAATGATCTCTGGAGATACCATGAACTGCTTCCCGTTGCCTTTGAGCATAATGTAGTAACGCTGGGAGAGGGAATGACTCCGCTGCTGGATATGCCCAGACTCGGAGCACATTATGGAATAGAACATCTCTATATGAAGGATGAGAGTCTGGTGCCAAGCGGGAGCTTCAAAGCACGCGGGGCAGCAGTAGGCATCTCACGGGCCAAAGAGCTGGGTGTCGAAGAATTCGCGATGCCAACCAACGGCAACGCTGGAGCAGCCTGGGCACTATATGCGGCAAGGGCCGGAATCCGGGCGACAATTGTCATGCCGCAGGATGCGCCCATGATCACCCGCAGTGAAGTGGCGCTGGCGGGAGCTTCGCTGTATCTGGTGAATGGATTGATCAGCGATGCCGGTAAAATGGTCGCCGAGAAAGTGCAGCAGCAGGGTGTCTATGATGCTTCCACGCTCAAGGAGCCTTACCGGATCGAAGGCAAGAAAACAATGGGACTGGAGATCGCAGAGCAGATGGGCTGGACGATGCCGGACGTGATCCTTTATCCGACCGGCGGTGGTGTCGGGCTGATCGGCATTCACAAAGCACTGCAGGAGCTCAAATCTATAGGCTGGATTGCAGGTAAACTGCCTCGTCTCGTTGCAGTACAGGCTGAAGGCTGCGCACCGATCGTCAAAGCCTGGCAGGAGAAAAAAGAAAGGTCCGAGTTCTGGCAGGAGTCCACTACCGTAGCTTTTGGTATCAACGTACCAAAGGCACTGGGGGACTTTCTCGTTTTGCGTGCCCTGTATGAGACTGAAGGGGCGGCAGTAGCTGTATCGGATCAGGAACTGCTGCAGGTACAGCAGGAAGTAGCCGCTATGGAGGGAGCATTTATCTGCCCGGAAGGAGCAGCTACCTTTGCGGCCGCCCGACGCCTTGCAGCCGAAGGATGGATTCGCTCTGGTGAATCTGTCGTTGTGCTGAATACGGGAGCAGGAATCAAATACCCTGACACGGTCCAGACTGAAGCTCCGATACTGAAGATAGGTAACTCCATTCTGTAGGAAAATTATAAGCAACCCAAGTTGATCCAGTCGTATTCGGGCGAACAGGATCACATTAATAAAATAGTACATGTTCTTTATATTCCAGTATCCCAATATTTAAAAATAATCTTTGACCTTGACGTTACGTCAAGGTCTATTCTTCGTGTAGGGCATCTACATACCTGCCTATCAAAAGATAAATTGGAGGAGATTTTAGTGAGTATACAAATTCGCAATGCCACCATTATCACCATGTGCAACACACATCCGTATCCTTTTCTCGGCGATATTATGATTGATGGAGATCGGATCGAAGCGATTGTACCGACAGCCAGTAATGGAGAGCATCTCCTGGAACATGCAGCGTTCGATAAGAAAGAATGGCAGATCATCGATGGTACCGACATGGCCGTCATGCCTGGACTGATCAATGCCCACCAGCATACTCCCATGAGCCTGCTCAAAGGCTTCTCGGATGATTTGAAACTGATGGACTGGCTGGAGCAGAAAATGTTCCCGGCAGAAGCAAGAATGACGGCAGAAGATATTTATTGGGGCAGTAAGCTGTCCATGGCCGAGATGATCCGTTCGGGTACGACGACATTTGCCGATATGTACATTCATATGAATGAGATTGCTTCAGCTGTTGAGGAGACCGGAATGAGGGCTTCCCTGACACGGGGTCTTGTCTTTGGCGATGATCGGGCGGAAGCGCGGATCATGGAAGCTATTGATCTGGTGAAGCGCTGGCAGGGAGCAGCAGACGGACGGATTACAACTATGTTCGGCCCACATGCTCCTTATACTTGTCCGCCGGAGCAGATGCGCGAGATTATCGCTCTGGCTGAACAGTATGAGCGGCCTGTTCATATTCATCTGGCAGAGACAGTAGAGGAAGTATCTATCATCCGGGAGCGATACCGGCAGACCCCGGCAGAGTACCTGTATCAGCTGGGACTGTTCGAGAAACTTCATGTGATGTTGGCTCATGGCGTACATCTGAATCACCGGGATATTGGTTATTTGCGCGGAATGCGAGGAGGAGTCGTGCATAATCCGGTCAGTAATCTGAAGCTTGGCTGCGGTATTGCACCGATTGTAACTTTACAGCAGCAGGGCATTACGGTAGGGCTGGGTACGGATGGTGCCGGAAGTGCGACTACACTGGATATGTTCGCCGAGATCAAGGCTGCGGCATGGATGCAAAAGCTCGATTATGGCGATCCCACCCGACTGTCTGCCTATGAAGCTCTGCAGCTGGCAACCATCGGAAGCGCAAGGCTGCTCGGTCTGGATCATGAGACCGGTACACTGGAAGCCGGAAAAAAGGCGGATCTGATCATGATCAATCTGGCCCAGCCTCATCTGCAGCCCGTACATCATCTCTACTCGACGCTCGCTTACGCAGCTGTAGGAGGAGATGTGCATACGACTATGGTAAACGGTCAGTTGCTGATGCATAAGCGACGGCTGCTTACCCTGGATGAACCGAAAGTGCTGGAAGAAGCCGGTACAAGAGCAAAGCGGATTGTAGCAGGCATTTGATCAACTGCCGATCAAATAAATATAAATAAGAAAATGCAGCCGGATTACTCGTCAGCGGGGAATCCGGCTGTACTGATTTGTGCAAATTTTACACTGGGTTAACAAAAGTGTTAAACTAGCTAACGGTAAAAGCGACTATCGCTGCATAGGTGCTTGCGATACATAGGTGCATAAGGCATTCAACAAGAGGAGGTAATCACAGAACATGTCAGAGCTGGACTATGAGATTTTTCGCTGGATTAACGGAGGGGCAGGTCATGCCGCCTTCTGGAATCCGTTAATGATTTTCCTTTCCAAATATGCGGTGCTGCTGTTTATGATCGGAGCGATTGTATACTGGTTTACACGTGCACGGGCGAATCGGAGAATGATTACGGAAGCGCTGGTATCTGCTGCTGTTGGAGTGACGATTAACTGGGTGCTGGGAGAATTCTTTTACAGGGATCGGCCGTTTGTTAGTCATGAGGTCATTCAGCTGGTGCATCATGAAGCGAATGCTTCTTTCCCGAGTACGCATTCGCTGGGGTCTTTTGTTATTGCGATGACAATATGGCAGTTCCGGCGCCGTGACGGATGGATGTGGCTGGTGCTGGCCGCAGGTATTGCACTCAGTCGTGTATGGACCGGTGTCCATTATCCGGGCGATGTATTGGTCGGTGCATTAATTGGTGTGCTCGTATCGGTACTCGTACATCGGATGTTCGCACGTATCTCGCTGGCTAACAGTCTGATGGAACTGGGCATTTACGGATATGAACGCCTGGAAATGAAAATATGGCCGCGTTATCGAAGACGCAGTCGTCATCATTCCATGCATCGCTAACTCCATACATCCTTAAATGAACCAATCAAAAACCAAAGTCAAAAACCCAAATCTGCAGCCGACAATATGTTGGTTGCAGATTTGGGTTTTATTGTTGCGGATGTACGAAGAAAAAAACTCTTATTCCGGCATGCACCCGGTAGTTCAGATAATCGATTGTATAAAAACCTTGTTATCTGCCGGGTAGGAGCCAATATTAGGCTTTATCCGCCTGCACCATGCGTACCAGCATATGTGCCAATTTATGACGCTGATCTTCATCGCCGACTTTCCACAGTTCATACAGCAGTTTTTCCTCACTGTTTTGCGGTTCTTCATGCTTGGCGAGATAGTCTGCAATCTTTTGCGCGACTTTTGCCATGCTTTCTTCACTCAGTCCGATGCTCTCTGCCATACGAATACGTTTGCCGAGGTAGGATTTGAAATTATCAAAGTCGTCCAGTATCTGTTTTTTGCGTTCGTCACTGATTCGATCCATTACTGGCTCTACCTGATCCGTAGAGACCTGCCCGGCTTTGTTCACGACATGCGGTTGTTCTGACATAATGTAATTCCTCCTCAAAAATTGTAATTTGGCTTCCCTCATATATTTAACCATCGCTTCAATAACGAATCTTCTGCCTATACAAAATGCCGGTATAACAAGGTTTTAGGACTAGGTATTAATTTTGTAAATCAGTATTAACATTATTGCAACTTTTTCAAGCTCATATCCGTATATAGTAGGGTTAGGAAGCAAACAAGAAACAGATATGGTCGGAACACCATTTTATCTTTTATTTTATTGATAAAAGCCAAATTGGAAAAAATTGAATGGTTCTTGAAAAAGGCAATCTGGTTAATAAAAGTTACACACCGCTTGAAGCGAAGCGGAGATTCATACCGAATGAATAGTACGTCAATCAATCATGAGCAACAGGTTATTGTCAGCCGATACTGCTGACTGACCAATTAGAAGGGGAGATGCAGCGATGATTAAAACAATGATGGGAATTTTTGGAGCGGGTGCTGCTTCTTTAATCTTTTTGACTTCGGGCAGCTTGAGTCAGACCGGAGCGGTCAGTACAGCTGAGGCCTCAACTGTAACTCAGAGCGTATATCAGAATACGTATGCCGAAGATACCACTCCGGCAGATGGAACATACACCGTATTTATTAACGAAATCCAACGTGACAGTAATGGTGGATTCGATCTTACGATTGATCCGATTAACTGGTACACCGGCGAAGCGGCCAACAAAGTATTCGCCAAGGAAAATCCGGACAGCGGCATGGATGGGGCACCGGATGGCTATTACATTACCAATACCGACACAACTACCTTTAATTATACAGCCCCAGCGAATGCACAGGTACTGATGCAGATTTATGATCATACCGGTCAGTGGGAAGATATTGATACCAAATGGAATGAACCGGTCAGCATGTCCAAGTTGAATGCCATTTTCCAAAAGCCGGACCTGCTGGATCCAACGGTGTTCCCGTATCATATCACTGTCAAGGATGGAGCGGTTGTGAAGATCGTTCAACAGTTTATCCCTTAAATCGACGGTTGGAGGGAAAGCTTGCCTGATACCTGCCGATCAGGAAACGCGAATGTAGATGATCGCAATAGGTTTATTATTATTTGATCCAAAGAGTTCTACTGCTATTTGACCTAAGGAATCGTTACTCTGGCGCAATCTTGTGTGGCCGGCTCTGGCGATTCCTTTTTTAATGATAAAGCAGCAGAGGCCTGGCGAATAACAGGAGAGCATATGTAAATTTTATTACCAGGCTGGAATCTGTTATGATTTTGGTATAGGCTCTCCTGCCATACAGCAGTTCGCTGCAACTTTTGGCTTGAAGATGCGTTACACTATTGAGGAGGTGCATTAACGATGCAACTAAATAAGCAATCATTGTTCAAACGTATTCCCTTTGCATTTATCCTGCTTGCAGGGGTGCTGATTCTGGCAGCCTGTGGCAATAAGGCAGAGCAGCAACCTGCTGCAGCTCCGGCTCCGACCAGCAGTACAGAAGCTGAAGTGACCGAGCAGACTCCGGCTGCACCAGACACGACGACGACACCAGAGGCTAGCAGTGAAGCGGCTGCCGGTACTACGGAGACGTCTTCTCCAAAGACAGATGATGGTACAACCAGCGAAGGCACAACCAAGGGTACAACCGATACGGCAGTAGGAGACGATACAACTGCCAATGCGGAGACTCAGGTCGCTACAGGCACATTCTCCGGGCTTGCAGATGAGCACTCTGCCGAGATCATGGTAGACGGTACTCCAGTAGTGTATCAGCTGAATGACAGCGTACAGAGCGCTATGAGCAAAGTAAAAGAAGGCTCCGAGATTACTTTCAAGTTTACGGAGAAACCGATCCCTGGTGATGCTACCACCAAGCTGAGAACGATTGTAGAAGTGGAACAATCCAAGTAATTGCCGGGTCTAATGAATCACATTCGAGCATTTTCAGTCAAGCAGGCAGATGCTCGGAACCAGCAGAAACACAAAAAGAACCCCCTGATCTGCCAACGCGGATCAAGGGGTTCTTTTCTGTATGCTCATAGAGGGTGAAAGTCAATTCATTCGTAGCGCCTGAAGCTGCTTGCTATACCGTCTCGATCGAACGCGGTCTGCGCGAGACCAGTCGCACCAGATCAATCGTCAGGATCGGCAGCGGGATGCCTGCCGGATAAGCGAGGTAGCGTCCTTCCCATTCAGGTGAGAATTTCTCCTTGTAGCGCCGCAGACCTTCAAATCCGTACCAGTGACCACCATACTGGAAGACCAAACGGGCAAGTTTCTCTTCCCGGTGGGCATTCATATTCTCTCCAACGCTGGAGAGCGGAGACATGCCGAGATTGAAGTAGGCATACCCACTTTCCTTGGCCCATTCAATCAGACGGACAAACAGCACATCCATGGTACCATTCGGTGTATCGTTCAGATGGCGCATCAGATCGATCGAGATGACACGATGATTATCATAAGCCGGGGCCAGGGTTGCAAAAGCCAGAATACGATGATCAGCATCACGCAGCAGGGCAATCGGCGACTTCTGAATGTAATGTTCATTAAACCAGCCAAGCGAATAAGCTTTTTCCTTGCGATCCCCAAGCCACTCATCGGAGATGACTCGCAGTTCTGCCAGCAGCTCGGCTGAGAATGGTGGCTGCAGGACTTCAAACTGCTGGCCTTCACGCTCGGATTTATTTTTGGCCGTGCGCAGACCTTGATTGCTTTTGCCGGATAATGTGAATTTATCAAGAGAGACCAGCGCTTCTTCGCCAAGCTTGAAGAAATTGTAGCCATTCTCATGATAAATGGACAGATACTCCGGTGCCGCCTGGTAAAAGACGACAGTAAGCGCAAAATGATCCGCATAACGCTGGAACTCCTGAATGGCTGCACCGACCAGACTTTTCTCGCCAATCGGATCTCCAAGCACGACCAGCTTGTCTCGGACACGTGCATAAGGGATCAGAATCTGGTCATTTTGTGCCCAGTAGAATGATTTGTCACCCAGATACAGCAGATGGGTAAGGAGATTCCCCTGTTCCTTTTGCAGGAAGGTAGTGAATTTATCCATCTCCTCCGGCGTCGGGCGATCCTCAATATGACGATTCGGGCGCAGTGCAAAGATGGCTGCCAGCAGGACAAGGGCGCCGATAAAACCAACCGCAGCGGTAATCGCATATTCATGTGGGTCCAGAAACCACTGCTGGGCACGTAGCGGCAGATGGCGCAGCAGCGCTGGGTGGATCTGTGTGCCGACTATATAATAGGACAGAGACGAGACAAAGGCCAAAATGATCCAGATCACGATATTACGCGGCGCGATGCTCACACTTTCCCGGTTGAATCGAGCCCGGGATACCCAGAGAATAACGGCAACGATCAGCAAAATGATCGCTTCTTCGTAATCGAATCCTTTGGCAAAGGTAAAGATCGCACCGGCGAGCAGCAGCCCGGCCGTCCATACAAATGCACGACGAATCCGCATGGAGATCGCACGGGAGACGATAATCAGCATAATGCCAATCACCACTGACAGCTGTTCGGAAAAGCGCATAATCGGCAGCGACAGAATATGTTCCATAAACCGCAGACGCTCGATCAGCCCTGGCGTTGCTGCAGACAGCAGCAAAATAATACCACTGGCGAGCACCAGCTTGCCAAGCGCCCATGCTCCCAGATCACCGAGAAAGCCAAACTGTGACGGCCAACCCCAGAATTTGAGCCAGGCACTGCGTGAAGCATCATAACCGGTAGTTACCATTTCCTTCATCTGCTTGCGGCTTGGTGTAATCTCGAAGGCTGCCAGTATCAGACCGATCAGCCACGGGACCAGAAAGTAGAAAATACGGAATAGCAGAAGGGCGGTAATCGCAGGGGTCGTCTCAACACCGAGAGACTGCAGACCAAGCAGGGCTGTCAGGTCAAATGCACCGATACCGCCTGGTGCCATACTGATAATACCGGCAATTGCCGCAACGATATACACACCGATCGTATCCTGCAGTGGCAGATGCGCCAGATCGTGATAGATAACGATCCAGAACAACAGACCGGCACAGGCCCATTCCAGAAAGGAGGCTACCAACGAAGCGATAATGACTTTCCAGGGAAGCTTGCCTTCTCCTTTGTGGAACCATTTGGCAAACAGGGATGAACGCTGCATCAGTAGAAAGAACGGCAGATACAGGGAAATTCCCCATACTGCCCAGCGCAGCCATGGGTGGCTGTTGAATAGCGGCTCAGCCGGGAAGACACCGACAATGGTCAGCCAGCCGAGCAGTGATAGGCCCACCAGTATCATCGGGGAAAGAAACAGCACCGCTGCTCCCATCGTTTTCATTGGTATGCCACTTTTTTTGTACAGAATTGTACGCAGACCGACACCGGTCAGTCCGGCAAATCCAATCATGTTATTGAACGTATTGGCGATCCAGGCGTAACGGAAAGTGGCTTTCCAGTTTACATCCAGCTTGAAATGATGACGCAGCAGGTAATCATATGCACTCATCACCGATACCGCAACAAAGGAAGCGATCAGAATCTGAATAATCGCGGACGGAGGCATATGACGCAGTTCAAAGAACACACTGGCCAGATTAATATGTTCGATTTCTTTTCGTCCCTGCATATAAATAACAGCAAGGATAATCAGGGGAATAAGTATTTTGATAATTCTGGCCCTGAATAAGGCAGTCAACAGCTGCAGGATCTTAAGTTTGCGTAAAGACTCTCTCATGGGGTATTTAACTCCACCTTTATAGATATGATTAGGGTTCATCTTGAAAAGAGTATGTTCATGTAACAATTGATATAGTCTATCTCTATGATCTGAATAGTTCAGATACTTACTATCATACTACATCGGTATCTGAAAAACATTTTGTGATGCTTTGATTCCAATTCTCACTATGTATTACACAGAAAATGTTATTTTGTTGCACGATTAACACAAAAGCGTCCTGCACTAAGTAATAGAGATATTCTCTATCATAGAACAGGACGCCTGCTTTTTTGCTACATAAATGTAATAACTGTCAGTTCACGGCAGCAAGAAATCATTCAGAAATATTATTGGCGTGCGGATCCGGCTTATAGGCAGATGTGTAGTCCTCATAGACCAGATCGATCATCATTCCCATCGAAGCGTGATGCAGTTCATGGCAGTGGAACATCCAGATCCCTGGATTGTCTGCCAGCAGAGCGACTGTATACGTCTCGCCCGGACGCACATTCAGTGTATCTTTCCAGAGTGGGGAGCCGGAGACCGGCTGACCATTTTTGGATAACACTTGGAAAATATGACCGTGCAGATGCATGGGATGATCTTCGTTTACGGATTTATTGGTCATGGTGATCTTTATCGTATCTCCGGTCTTGACGGTCATATTGTCTGCTTTGGGATAAGCCTGGTCATTGATTGTATACATGGTCTGTCCATCGCTGACTCCCATATTGAGCGTCATCTGATAATCCCGATCATAGGATTGCTGCAGATTGAACGTTGAAGAGGCAGGCTTGCCGTAACGGGTAAGATCAAGTTCGGGCCAGCCGGAGACAATCTCGGTCGTGAGCTTGGACTGCTGGCTGCTTATCTGATCATTAATCTGCTGATCGGTCCATGTGTCAGAATCCGTCTCGGTCACAACAGGTATACGCATGGAGCGTGCAAAGTCAGAATCGCCCACTGTTCCTATTACCTGTACGCCCGGTTGGCCGGCTCTGAATTCCACATCATAGCGTTCACCGGGTGCGATACGCAGCAGTCCATGTCTGAGCATCTGCGGATCATTAATATCCTCGCCATCGGACGATACGACGCGGTAGGCGGGCTGATTAATGTAAAGCAGCTGAGTCATATTGCCTGCATTGACGAAGCGAAGGCGTACCTGCTCACCGGGATGCGTACGCACCGGTTCGATACTGTCACCGCTGCGTCCGTTGATGGTATAGATATTATACATGCCCATATTGCTGCTGAGTGCAGCCGTATTGGCTTCGCGATCGGGAGCATGGGTATTCGGATCATTCCATTCATCCAGCACCAGCGTACGATCAACATCTGCCGACTCAGCATTTTTATTTTTGACGATAAAGGTACCGTATAAACCCTTGCCAATCTGGTTCAGGCTGTCCTGATGGGAATGATACCAGTACGTTCCGGCATGAACCGCTTTGAAAGTGTAGGTAAATGTACCTCCAGGCTGAACGGCATCCTGGGTTACGCCAGGTACACCATCCATGGCGACCGGCAGTACGACCCCGTGGAAATGAATGGAGACAGGCACATCCAGTTCATTTTTGAGATGAACGGTAACGGTATCTCCCTGGGTCACTTCAATCTGTGGACCGGGCACGGAGCCGTTGAACGTCCAGACGGGCAAATATTTGCCTTTCTCAATCTCCAGATGTGCTTTGCGTGCAGTAAGGGTAATTTCCTTGCCGGTCAATGTCTGCTGTTCGGTAGTGATGTCTGCCGGCTTGGCGGTGACGCTGCCTTCCGGTGCAGCAGTTGTTGTCCCCATATGAGCACTGTGATCCATATTTATGGAGTGACCGGACATGGAGGTGTCGGATGAATCGGCGGCAGCAGGCTGCTCGGTATGGGATGAACTGCTGCAGCCTCCCAGAAGCAGCAGAGCAGCCATCAGCATGACCAGAAGGCTGAGCGTCTGATAGGAAAACGGGCGAGCAGAGTGAAAAGACGCAGAATTGGATTTGAAATGCAACATCATCGCTCCCTTGATATATAAATATGCCATCCGGATTGCCCTCAAAAGAAGACAAAAGCGGATCGGACAAAATTGAAACGGAAACTAGGCCAAAATACATAGCCTGGGTACTGGGTAAAAAAGACATACATAACTTATCCATTCTATTATGCCTCAAATTGCGAAAGAGTAGGACTTATGGAATTGTCATTTTGTTGACGATTAGCACTTGCTGTCTATCTTCAAGTGGTAACAAAAATGTTATAATTTGAGCTTGCCAAGTGTTTTGTTTGTTATATTACTGTTTAATAATCTCTCACCGGGCTCAAAATTCGCGCTGGTATCAGCTGGCTGAACCAGCCGATTCAAGGTGATGGATAAACTGCAAAGGAGGAGAGAAGTAGCCCCCAACATAGAGGTACTGAGCCAAATACTTAACAGCACGATTCGCACAAACCCAAACTTATTCCAATACGGAGGTAGATGACGAAATGTTTAATTATTCCAAAAAGGCTTCGATTCTGGTAGCCGCTTCAATTTTTGCTGCAGGAGGAAGCCTTGTGGCAGCGCCAAGCGCGCATGCTGCAATCGAAAGCAATGTGGTTGCCAATGATATTGCATGGACCAACACATCCGCTCCTGCTGCACCTAGTAACGTGCAGGCGCGTGCAGGTTCCAAGCAGGTTGTGCTGACATGGGCACCTGTACAGGGAGCAGCCAGCTATGATGTAAGACGATATGATGTAGTCAACAATACGTATGACAGCGTAGCAGCCAACACCTACACCGTTCATACGACTGGTGTAACGGAAGCGGTATATGCAGATACTTCGGTCATGAATGGCAAAGTATATGGATATGTTGTTAATGCAGTATATGGAGATGGACAGATTAGCCAGATGTCCATGCCAGTTGTAGCTGCACCGATGGCTCAATCCGGCAGTGTGGCACAATCTCTGATAGTACAATCCAGCTCTCCATCCGGCAGCACTTCCGGTGCGATTCGTCCGATGATCAACATCATGAACACAGGCAGTGAAGATGTGAACCTGAGCGATATCCGTGTTCGCTACTATTTCACAGGCGGTAAAGGACTGACAGCCAAAAATGTCTCCATGGGCAATGTTGGCTTTGGCGCGAACAATGTAGAGCCATACATCGTGAACATGGAACAGCCTCAAACTGGCGCGGACAGCTACCTGGAACTGCGCTTTAATGCAGAAGCAGGTATTATTCCTGCAGGTGGCGAGACAAACGATATGAGCTTCACGATCCAGCGTTCCGGCGGTTCCGCTGCACCGGATTACTCCTCCAACAGCAGTACTACGATGAGTGATAATAATCATATCGTATTGTATTATCAAGGTGCACCGGTATGGGGACAAGATCCGGGTGTAACTGAAGAATAAGTTATCGTTTGGCAAATATAACCGCAGATCCATCGGTAAATGCGGATATTAAAAAGCAGGCAATTTCCATTGGGGAACTGCCTGCTTTTTTTCGCTTTCGTGCGGTTTCGTATATTCTATTCATTACATTCTTGATTAGTAACTTACAAAATGTTAATATACTTATAAAAAATAAGTAAATATAGAGAAGAGGAATTCATCATGACTACTCACG
This sequence comes from Paenibacillus wulumuqiensis, assembly GCF_000971965.1. Classification (GTDB taxonomy): domain Bacteria; phylum Bacillota; class Bacilli; order Paenibacillales; family Paenibacillaceae; genus Saccharibacillus; species Saccharibacillus wulumuqiensis. The sequence continues at coordinate 593,284 of NZ_LAQP01000001.1, read as the reverse complement.
TAATTAGTCCTGCGCTGGAGATTGGTCTGGTCAAGATCAAAGTCAGCCAATTGGAGCGCTCGATAGCTTATTATACGAATGTAATCGGTCTGCAGGTGCTGCAGCAGGATGAGACAACAGCTCAACTGTCAGCAGATGGAATACACCCGATTGTCATTATTGAGGAAATCGCCAATGCGGTCATCCTGCCCCAGAATTCCACTGCCGGATTGTATCATTTTGCTATTTTATTGCCGGATCGGGTCAGTCTGGGAATTGCTCTGCGCCATCTGCTGAAGCATCGACAAAATATTGGCCAGGGAGATCATCTGGTGAGCGAAGCACTCTATCTGAATGACCCGGATAACAATGGAATCGAGATTTATGCAGACCGGCCGAGAGACACCTGGCAAAAGGATGAGCATGGTCATGTGATGATGGGGACAGAGCCTGTTGATGTGGATGGACTGCTGGAACTGGCAGAAGGCAAAGCGTGGAATGGACTGCCTGCAGGCACAAAAATAGGCCATGTACATTTTCATGTATCTGACCTGATGGAAGCGCGCCGATTTTATGTGGATATCCTCGGGTTTGAAATGATGCTGACGGATAATCGTTCGGTCGCCTTTATATCGGCGGGAGGTTATCACCACCACTTGGGACTCAATACCTGGGCAGGCGTTGGGGCACCCAAGGCACCGGCCAACGCTACCGGTATGGACTACTATTCATTGCAGCTGCCGGATCATCAGTCCCTCGATGAAGTCGCTGAACGGCTTCGGGCAGCAGGAATCCCGGCTGAGCAGGATGGGCCGGCCCTGTGGGTTACGGACCCTAGCAATATCCGGATTCTTTTTTATACAGCATTGGTTTAATAGAAGTCGGTGTCACCATTCTGTTCAATGGTCGGTTCCCAGTCATCCGAACCGACCGGCGAATAGCTGGCCAGGGAAGCTCCGATAATAACCACGATAAACAGAACGACCAGAATATGAATAACAAATCCGATGATCCCGCATACCAGTCCTCCAATCGCAAGTCCGCGTCCCTGCTGATAGCGATGCCGCAGTTCTTTCATGGCGATAACAGCAAAAATAATTGCGAGAATGCCAAGAATAACTCCGATTCCCGGAAAAATCATAATCGATACGATCGATGAAATTCCCAGTACCAGTGCGGCAATTGCCTTACCATTATTGGGTGCGGGTCCATATTGCTGATGATAAGGATCATACTGATTATATGGGGGCATGCCACTTCCCGGTGGGCGTGAATACGGATCTTCAGGTCCCATTGTAATTCCTCCTTCGTAAGGGTATGTATGAGGCTTCTTGAATACAACTGTTAGTATCTATTCAACCATCTTTTACATAATACCAACATTTCTTTATAAAAGCATTTCAAATTGCACTTATAATGAAGAAATGAACATAAATACGGGACTTCCCGGTGTGGAGAAGTCCCGTATGGGTAATATGAATAATTACAGCGAGCTTGGCAGGGAGCGGTTCATATTCAGATAGCTGGCCGTGAGCTCATCAAACCATTGTTTGTCTTTGACAACGAGTGCCAGATCGATCAGACTTTTGAGCTGATCGGCTTCCAGAAGCACTTGATCCTGGAAAGAGATTTCAGCTGTAGCGGATACAGTGCCGTCAGTATCCTGCTCCATGAATACACGGATGGTGCTGTCCATATACTCCTGTCTGAGGAAGTAGATGATTTCGCTCATCAGGATCGGACGGGAATGAGTTGGATAGATGCAGTCCATCACTTTAACCCAGTAATGTTTGTTTGTCAGGGAGACGCTGCCAGTTTCATTGATCAGGCGGGCATCCGCTTCAATATGATATTGCAGTTCCATAGTTTGTACAGGAAAGTTTTTGTTCAATTGTTTATGGAGGACAGCATAAATTTGCTCTTCGTTTAATTTAATCATGCTAATCATTCCTTTTCGATATTATAGTTTTGAGATCTGAATGTTAAGGTTCATCGTTAACGTTAAGGGAATTTCGACTTGGTAATTCTTGCTTGTTGAATAAATATATCGGTCAATAGTCTTATATATTGTATAGCACCTTTGTCGAAAAAGAGAAAATAATGAAGAAAATATTAGAGGTGAAGTTATGCCAGCGATTGCAGATCATCTTCAGCACAATCTTTCCATTTTGTTCATCGGATTCAATCCAAGTCTCCGTTCCGGGGAAGTGGGACATCATTATGCCAATCCACGCAACCGCTTCTGGCAAATCCTGTACCGGGCAGGCATTACACCACATCTGTACCACCCGGAAGAGGATGGCGATCTGCTGGAACTGGGATACGGATTTACCAATATTGTGTCTAGGCCTACCCGCGGAGCGGAAGATATTTTACCGGAGGAATACCGTCAGGGCAGAGAAGAGCTTCGTCATAAACTGTCCGTGTATCAGCCGCGGATTGCCTGCTTTGTCGGCAAAGGGGTGTATACCCAGTACAGTCAGCGTTCCCAGGCACCCTGGGGATTTCAGGATGATCCGGTTACACCGGGTATTCATGAGTTTGTAGCGCCATCGTCGAGCGGTCTGGTACGTATTCCACTGGATGATATCGTTCATATTTATAGTCAGCTACGAGAGCGGTTGTCTGCAGATGAGTAGGAGTCTTCCTTTGTTATTTCGATTGGACTGGTTTGGATTGCATTTAATGTAGGAGAGTTCAGGAAGAGAGGCGTCCTGCAGAAAATATTAAAGCTGTTAAGGTATCATCGGAGAAAAGGAATTACCAGTTTATAGTTATTGACAATCCTTTTCGAAAAAGCTTTAATTATATAGACCGATCGTTATAATTAATTGGAAGGATGTGATTCCATTGAGTGAAAAGTCGAATGCTAGACAGCTGATTGTCGATACAGCAGCCAGACTTTTCTTTTCACAGGGATATCATGCCACCGGTCTTAGCCAGATTATTAAAGAGAGTGAGACGCCGAAAGGCTCGCTATATCATTATTTTCCGCGCGGCAAAGAAGAACTGGCTCATGAGTGTATCCAGCAGACCAATCAGCATATTCTGGGTAAATTCAGGGAGACATTTGCCATGCATGACAATACGGGAGATGCGATTCGCTATTTTATTCATCAGACGGCTGAAGATGCGGAGAAGGCAGGATATACCGGTTTTTTGCCTTTTAGCTTCTGGGCGGCAGTAGAGACTTCCTGCATTAGCGATAAGCTGCGCCAGGCGTGTCAAAATGTATTTGCAGATTGGCAGCTGATTATTGCAGAACGGTTGGAACAGGAGGGAGCTTCCAAGCAGAGAGCCAAAGAGGCTGCACTGCTGATGATTTCCATGATGGAGGGCGCTCTAATCATCAGTCTGACCAATCAGAGCAAGGAACCGATGCTCACGGCAGCGGATTATTTGTCTGTCGTCATGAAGAGCGCCACCATGAAGCATTAAACCATAACTTAGATAGAGAGATTAAAGGAGGATGGGAACGTGGATGTACCCATGAAAACAGGTCCTGCAGAGGACCAGCAAGAAACAAAACAATACAAGGTGCTGCCGATCCTGTTCGCGATGCTATTAAGCGGATTTATTGGATTGTTCAGTGAAACAGCGTTGAACGTAGCCATTACACCGTTGATGGGCCTGCTGCAAGTAGGACCAACGACTATTCAATGGTTGACCACCGGCTATCTGCTCGTAATGGGAATTCTGGTACCAATTTCGGGATTGCTGCTGCAGTGGTTTACGACAAGACAGTTATTTACGACGTCGCTTATTTTTTCAATTGCAGGAACAATTGTTGCTGCACTGGCGCCAAGCTTTGAAGTGCTGATGGTGGCACGGGTGCTGCAGGCAGTAGGTACGGCACTGCTGCTGCCGCTCATGTTCAATACGATCCTGGTTATTTTCCCGATTGAGAAACGCGGTTCTGCTATGGGATTGATCGGACTGGTCATCATGTTCGCTCCGGCGAGTGGGCCGGCAATCTCGGGTCTGATTCTGGCGAATCTGTCCTGGCACTGGATTTTCTGGATTTCACTGCCGTTCTTTATTATTTCCATTGTATGCGGACTTCTGTTCCTGCCGAATATCTCCAAATTGACCAAGCCGAAAATCGATATTCTGTCGATTGTTCTGTCTACGCTCGGATTCGGTGGTATCGTATACGGATTTAGCAGTGCCGGAGGCCATGGTGAAGCAGGAGGCGGCTGGACCAGTCCTGTCGTTATCGCTGCTCTGCTGATCGGTGGTATATCGCTGCTCATCTTCTGTATCCGTCAGCTGCGGATGGAACAGCCGGTCATGAACCTGCGCGCATTCAAGTTCCCGATGTTCACGATCGGTCTGATTCTGGTATTTATCTGTATGATGATCATTCTGTCGTCGATGCTGATCCTGCCGATGTATCTGCAGCAGGGTATGGCTCTGACAGCGCTGGCGGCCGGTCTTATCCTGCTGCCGGGCAGTTTGCTCAACGGTCTGCTGTCGCCGATCATGGGTCGCCTCTTCGATAAATTCGGACCGAAATGGCTCGTCATTATCGGTCTGGCAGTTGTATCGGTAATCCTGTTCATGTATACAGGTATTAATGCTGCCACTCCTGTAGGCATGATTATTGCCATGCATCTGTTCATGATGGTCGGTATCTCCATGATTATGATGCCTGCACAAACAAATGGTCTGAATCAGCTGCCAAGCGAGTTTTATCCGCATGGTACAGCAATTATGAATACACTGCAGCAGGTGGCGGGTGCTATTGGTACCGCACTGGCTGTCAGCATTCTGAGTGCCGGACAGACCGGATATCTGAGCCACATCGCTAATCCGCAAAGTCCGGAGAATCAGCTTGCCGGCTTTACGGTAGGTATCCAGCATGCATTTATCTTCGCTCTGGTACTGTCACTGATCGGTCTGATATGTTCGTTCTTTATCAAACGGGTACAGGTAGGCAACCAGGCGGGCCAAGGCCCAATGCATTAAAAGCCAGTCTGCTCGGATTGATCCATCTATGCCCTGTCATCCCTTATGGGAAGGCAGGGCATTTTCATTTAAAGATGGATAGACACTGTAACTTACTTCGCTGCAGGGATCGGGTGTGATATCTGATCATAAAAGAAGCATCTACATCTGTGTACAGATCCTGTAGCATGTCTGTATGCGTGCCCAATATAATGTATAAGTAATGTGAATATGCAAAAGTTATAGGGTGGGCCAAGTATAATAATCGTCTTGATGCGCAAATTACGCTATAGTAGTAGAAATAAACCCACCATCCAAGGAGGAACAAATATGATAACTATACATGCCGAATCCATATCCACTATCGAAAACTACAAGCTGCTCACCGGTTCGGTGGTTCCCAGACCGATTGCGATGGTCACCAGCCTGTCGGAAAATGGAGTGCTTAATATCGCACCGTTCAGCTACTTTAATATCGTGGCTTCCGATCCTCCGATTCTGTCGGTATCAATTGCCCGCAAACAGGGACAAATGAAGGACACCACACGCAATATTATGAACAGCAAGGAACTGGTTATTCATATTGTTCATGAAGAAATGACAGAACAAATGAACCATACGGCGGCGAACCTGCCTGCCGATCAGAGTGAACTGGATCTGACCGATCTACATACGGTGCCGAGTGAAAAGGTGGCTGTACCGGGAATTCAGGAATCGCTCGTCCGGTATGAATGCCAGCTGGACCAGCATGTGGCCATCACTAACGATGAAGGCATCATTGTACAGGATCTGCTGCTGGTGCGGGTGTTATGTTATCACTTTGACGAGACGGTTATTGATCATGAGCATATGTATATTCTCACCGAGCAGTTGAAGCCGGTGGCTCGTCTTGCGGGTAATAATTATGCAGGGTTGGCACAGCAGTTCAGCTTTGACCGTCCGAGCTGATTATTCGTCCGTTTTTTATTGTCTAATGGTATGAGAGAGATTCAACATATAGAGGGGGATATATATGGCAAAGGCACTGGATGGCAAAAAGGTAATTATTGCAGGATCACGCAAACTGGAAGAGATGGGTTCGCTCATCGAACGTCAGGGTGGACAGGCCGAGGTACGTTCGCTGCAGGGAATCAGCATGTTCAGAGAGCAGGAGATGGAGCAGGAGCTGCGCCGCTTTATTGAAGAACAGCCGGAATGGGTGATCTTCACCACAGGCATCGGCGCTTCTGCCCTGTTCGAAGCTGCCGAGCGGCTCGGTATCGGCGAAGCGTTCACAGCGGCTGTTCGTCAGGCAAGCATCGCGATTCGCGGTTACAAAACCTATAATACACTCAAAACAAGAGAACTGGCTCCTGATGTACGTGATTCGGATGGCACGGTCAAGGGACTCGAAGAGCAGCTGCAGCAGGTCAGTCTGGAAGGGTCACAAATCTGGGTGCAGCTGCACGGCGATCCGGCGCCTGAGCTGGTACGTTTCTTGGAGGAAAAAGGAGCGGCTTCGGTTCATACGCTGCTGCCCTACCAGAATCTGGGTCCTGAACCCGAGACGCTGGCGCAGCTCAGACAGGAGATTGCAGACGGTAAAGTCGATGCGATTTGCTTTACGACAGCGGTACAGGTGCGTAATCTGTTCGCGGATGCGGCTGAGCATGGATATACGGATCTGCTGAAGGAAGCACTCTCCTCCCGCATACTCGCTGTATCCGTAGGCAAGGTTACTTCCGAGGCACTGCGACAGGAAGGTATAGAGCGGATCATCGCTCCGGATAATGAGCGGATGGGTGCCATGATTATTGAAATGAGCAAGTACTACGAACAGCAGTCATCCCATCACGAAACGGAGTGAATATAGATGAGTCAGCGGTGGACAGCAAGTCAGGTACCTGATCAGCGTGGCAGGCGTATCATCATAACCGGGGGAAGTGGTGGACTGGGGCTGGAGACAGCGCTTGAACTGGCTGCCAGAGGCGCAGAGCTAATCCTGGCTGTTCGTAATGCCGGTAAAGGAGAACAGGCTGCGAAACAGATCAGACAGCGTTATCCGCAGTCACAGGTTGAGGTGATGCCACTGGATCTGGCGGACCTCGATAGTGTAAAAGCATTTGCCGATATGTACCGGAGTCGTTATAATTCTCTGGATATTCTGATCAATAATGCAGGCGTCATGATTCCGCCTTACCAGAAAACCCGGCAGGGATTTGAACTGCAGTTTGGCAGCAATCATCTGGGACACTTTGCATTGACCGGACATCTGCTGCCGCTGCTGCTTCGTACTCCTCGTGCCCGGGTGGTGACACTCAGCAGTATTGCCGCCCGAACCGGATATATTTACTTTAACAATCTGGATGGGCGAATCGGCTATAGCGCCGGCAAGTTCTACTGCCAGAGCAAGCTCGCCAATCTACTGTTTGCCAAGGAACTGCAAAAAAGGCTGACCGAAGCAGGAGCGGATACGATCAGCGTAGGCTGCCATCCGGGAATCGCCAATACAAATCTGGTCTCCCGCGGTTCCGGCAAACAGGCGATCTGGCCGGTACGCTTTGCCTGGGGGCTGTTCAGCCAGACAGCAGCTTTTGGTGCACTGCCTACGTTATATGCGGCTGCAGAGCCGTCGCTGATTGGCGGCGAATTTATCGGGCCTGACGGTCCGGGCAGCCGCAAGGGTTATCCGCATCATGATATTTCCTTTGAACACAAGGTGAATTACGAGACTGCTGCCAAGCTGTGGAACATATCCGAGCAGCTGACCGGAGTGTATTACGAGTTTGCGGCAGCACATCCGACCCAAGAATAAAGTAAGTTGAAACTTACATATCCTTTTCATGAAAAGGATGTATTCTCATGTCAGGTTGTGCTAGAATAAAGGGACTATAAGCGAAGGAGAATTACAACTATGACTATACCAAAAACCTTAACGATAGCCGGCTCGGACACAAGCGGCGGAGCAGGAATTCAAGCGGATTTGAAAACCTTTCAGGAATTAGGCGTTTATGGTATGACCGTGCTGACGACAATCGTGGCGATGGAGCCGGAGACATGGAATCACCAGGTATTTCCGGTGGAACTGAATGTCGTCGAAGCGCAGATGCGTACAGTACTGGAGGGAATCGGATTTGACGCCATGAAGACAGGGATGCTCGGTTCGGTAGAGATTATCGAACTTGTTGCCAGCTACCTGAAGCGTTATCCGCTGAATCGTATTGTGATCGACCCGGTTATGGTCTGCAAAGGAACGGATGAAGTGCTTCAACCCGAAAATACGGAAGCCATGCTCGAACTGCTCATCCCGGGCGCTGATCTGGTAACTCCGAATCTGTTCGAAGCTTCCCAGCTGGCGAAGACCGGTCTAATTACCACGGAAGAGCAGATGAAGGAAGCGGCAGTGCGCATCTATGAGCGCGGAGCCAAGCACGTACTGATCAAGACGCGCGGCAAAGTCAAAGAAGGCAAAGCGCTTGACCTGCTGTATGATGGTCAGAGCTTTGACTGGTTTGAAGTGGATGCGATTGCGACCGATTATACGCATGGCGCAGGCTGCACCACTTCCGCAGCGGTAACCGCAGGTCTGGCGAAAGGACTTGCCGTGAAGGATGCCTACAGCGATGCCAAAAACTTCATCACTCAGGCGATTTCCAACGGATTCCCGCTGAACCGCTATGTAGGTCCTACACTGCATGCGGCTCACCGTCTGCAACTGAAATAACAGCCTGTAGAGTGGAGGAAATGCTATGAATCGCTTATCCAAATGGCTGCTGGGTACCGGGCTGGTGCTGATGCTTATCCTGGTCAGCGCCTGTTCGTCCGATAAGGACCAACCGGCTCAGCCGCCGGCAGCAAGTGAGAATACAACCGGTACCGCAACAGACGCCCAGCCGGGAGGCACCGGTACGACGACACCGGAGTCCGGCAGCGACGCAGGGACTACCGGTTCGACAGACGGCAGCTCAGAAGCGACCGGTACTGCACCGGACAGCAGCTCAGGAGCGTCAGGCGGTACTGTCAATCCGGGCAGCGGCACAGGCAGTACGGATGCAGGTAACGATAAGGGGACCAGCAACAATGCCAATCCCGAGCTCACACCCGAGACCAAAGAACTGAAAATCAGTTCGGTCCAGCAGGGTCCAGGCCAGCTGTTCCTGCGTGTCGAATCTTTACCGCAGGGCTACAAAGTAAGCAATATGGAGTGGCAGTCCGACAACTCCAATGAGACAGCTTCGTTCGAGCAGGCTGTACAAAATGGTAAAAATGGCAAGGATGGATTTTTCGCCAGCAGTGACCAGCGCAATTTTGGTTTTATTTATAATCAGAGCCACAGTGGAGAACAAGGAAAAGTAACGCTTACGCTTCGGAATGAAGCGGGAGATGAATTGACCTGGTATGAAGATGTGACCTTGCAGTAGATAAAATCATATGGTACTTCGGACAATTCCAAATGCCTCTGCCGCTCATCACGGCAGGGGTATTTTGGCGCCGAAATACCCCTGTATTTATTCTGTAACAACTAATTTTTTCATGAAAATGATCATGGCATATTTACTTGAAATAATTTGTGGAGAGTAGCTATCATTTGCCGAGAAAACAGGTAAATGTAAACTATATATAGCGTGTTGAATTGTTAAAGCGGTTATATTTCATTGCACATGACAGGCAGGACACGGCTGTAATCGTTCCCGCTGTCTATTCGTTATAATAGATGTCTCCTGATCGTTCAACAGGCAGCTCACAAATGGATCAATCCCATTATGCCAACACGAGAAAGGATATGAGAACATGAGAGTACATCAATTCACCGTTCAAAGTAATCTGGATCGCGCACATTTGCTGCGCATCGCCAATGAAGCGTCACGCTTCGCTTCCGATATTCGCGTATCCTTTGGTCCGGACAGTCATCGCAGAGAGGTAGATGTAAAAAGTCTGCTCGGCATGATGCTGACCATCATCTCTGCCAACACCGAGATTTGTCTGACTACACGCGGCAAGGATGAACTGGAAGCACTGGAATATGTACAGTCGCTGTTTGAGCAGCCTATTATTGCTCCATCCATGTAGTCTGCGGAATGCGGATATAATGAAATCCCCGTCACCGGAGTCAGGTCATTGCAGACCTGCTTTCGGCAGCGGGGATTTTTGGCATGCGCCGACAGAAAAGCAGCAGTTCACGGTGTCAGCAGCAGGGAGAGAGCAGTGAAAGAACGAACAACTTAAAACCGGTCATATGCCGGATCAGCCATATAACAATAAAGCTCTGTTAAAACTTATGCAGTCGGTACCGTTTGGGAGTATAACCGCTGTGTTTTTTGAATGCCTTGGAAAAGGAAAACACATCAGGATAACCTACCGCGAAAGCAATCTCGGCCAGGGAGTCATTGGTATCGGATAGCAGGCGGCGGGCTTTTTCCATTTTGAGGCTGCGGATATATTCGGCCGGGGGGATTCTGTATTTCTCATGAAACTGCTTGCTGAAATGAGTGCGGTGGATGCCTACATAACTCGCGACCTGGGTCACGGTCAATCCTTTGTCAAAATAAGCATGAATATATTCAATCGCCTGCTCCATCCAGGGCAGCGGGTCCCGGGTGGGTGTATAGTCGGTGCGCGCCGCCTGATTGGCAGACAGCAGTGCAAACATGCCGAAAAGCAGTTCCAGACGATGGAGTTCCGCACTAAAGGTATCAGAACGATGATTCGTGTTTAATATAAGATTATAGTAATGAATCATCTTCTCAAACAGCTCTGTGCTGAGCTCACTGTAACCATCCTTCATATTACTTTCCTCGATAAGCAGGTCTGCCTGAGGACCGGTAAAGCCGACAAAGTAAGTGTCCAGCGGTTCATCGGTATTGTTAATATATTCAATGGTGGCCATCGAAGGAATACACCATGTATTATTCGTGCCGAGTACATAATTATGACCATTCTTGATGATCATGCCACCCTGCCGGTTAGCTACCCAGAAACAGGTGGGATTGCTGGAAAATAATCGCCGACAGCCGGGTTCTATGGAATAACGGCCTGCCTGTGTAATCCACAGACCACCGGTTTGTATAAAAGAAGAAGGGCAGAGTATAAAGCGTTCCAGACTTTCCCTATCTGCCTGAATGTTAAAGTCACTAGCCATTCGCTTGGATTCATCCTTTCTATTTTAATAGGCTGCCCCACCATTATACAACACATATTGACAAATAAAAACAACACAAAATGACATTGTTTGATATTCTTCATTTTTGCTATGATTTAAATCACGGTATTCCTACTAAATTAATGGGGATATTTTAATTTAGTTAATTTACATAGATTAGTGGGTTATGTTAATTGACGATATGAAAATGGAGGATGGTTAATGAAAACTCAACGAACACGATTGGCTCTACTGCTGGTTATGGTACTGGCGCTTACTGGAGTGCTGTCCGCATGCGGAGGTGGATCGGATCAGGCTGCCAATGGCAAAGTAACGATCAGTTTCCTCCATTGGCGCGGGGAAGATACACAGACCTTCCAGAAGATCATTGATGCTTTCGAGCAAAAAAACCCGAATATTGTCGTAGATATGCAAACGCTCACTTCCGATCAATATCAGACGACTGCACAGGCAAAGCTGACAGACGGCTCGGTAGGAGATGTATTTGCTTCGTTCCCGGGTGCACAGTTTGAAGCACTGGCCAAAGCCGGATTGTTCACCGATCTGACAGGTGAATCCCTCCTCAAAAACTATAATGCCAATCTGATTGAAGCCGGCAGCAAAGACGGCAAACAGTGGGCTGTACCTTATCAGCTCGTGTACAACATGCCGATTTACAATAAAGCGATCTTTGAGCAATATGGTCTGACACCACCCAAGGATTGGGATGGTTTCCTCAAAGCCTGCCAGACGCTGAAAGATAACGGGATCATCCCGATTGCCTTTGCCGGTGGAGATATTGGACCAGGGCAATTCATGAATACAATGGTAATGAACAACGAACCGAGTGAAGACATTTTCACCAAGGTCGAATCCGGACAAGCCAAGCTAACCGATGAATTCTGGGTGAAGACACTGACCCAGTTCAAGGAACTGAATGATAAAGGCTACTTCCAGCCAAATTCACTGGGTACCAAGGACCCGGCTGCAGGTGCACTGTTTATTCAGGGCAAAGCAGCAATGCTGGCCAGTGGTTCATATCAGTTGAGCCAGAATGCCAAGCAGAATCCGGAACTGCAGCAGGGTCTGCTCGCGCCGATCACCGTATCTGCCGATCAGGCCAAATATGAAGGCGTGCATACAAGCACATTTATGCTGGCGGTCAACAGCCGCTCCAAGCATCCGGAAGAAGCGAAGAAATTCCTTGAGTTCCTGAGCCAGCCGGATATCGCTGCCCAGTATGCCAATGAAACCGGTCAAAACGTAACGCTCAAGGATATCAAGTATGACAGCAAGGAACTGAACATCGCTCAGGAATGGGCAGACAAGAAGACACTGTTCCAGCCTCGTTATACAATTGTGAATGCCGAGAATCAAAAAGCGGTAACCAACTCGATTCAAGCGGTTCTGGGCGGTGCGACACCGGAACAGGCTGCACAGGATGCACAGGCCATTATTGACCAGCAGATCGGACGTTAATCCGGTCTGCTCCTGTTCCAGGAATAGTATCAAAGTTTGCAAAAGATAAAGTAAAGGGATACGGTAACGCTTATGATTAATCGTAAATTACTATGGCTGTTTATGCTTCCGGGAATATTGCTCTATACCGGACTGTTCGTATATCCGGCTTTATCGGGACTGTTTTATTCTTTTACCAACTGGGACGGTGTATCGCCGTCCTATGATTTTGTCGGGGTAGCCAACTACAAGGACAGCTTTGACAGCATCACGTTCCGCAAAGCCTTTATGAACAATATCAAATTTATGATCGTCGTGGTCGTGCTGCAGACCGTTATCTCTCTGGTGCTGGCACTGGTGCTGGCCAAAAACAGTCGCACCCATGTCGTCTTTCGGGCACTGTATTTCTTCCCGGCGATTCTGTCTTCTGTATCGGTAGGTCTGATCTGGTCATTTATCTATGATCCATCGATCGGACTGCTGAATATGTCGCTGCAAAGTGCGGGGCTGGACAGCCTGATGGGCAGCTGGACAGGGGATGCCAAGATTGCGCTGTATGCCATAGCCTTTGTGCAGATCTGGGCACATGCCGGGCAGATGATGATTATCTTTATTGCCGGCCTGCATGCGATTCCGGGTGAGCTGATGGAAGCTGCGCGTATCGACGGTGCCAACCGAATGCAGATTTTTGGCCGAATCACCTGGCCGCTGCTCGCTCCATCGGCAGCCATTGTTATCTCGTATACGACGATTCAATCGTTCAAGGCGTTTGATCTGATTTTCGTCATGACCGATGGTGGGCCTAACTATGCGACCGAGATTCTGACGACATATATTTATCATCTGGCGTTCTCCAACTACTCCTTCGGACTGGCATCTGCCGGATCGATGATCTTCCTGGTACTGCTGGGCATTCTGACGTTTTTCCAGTTCCGGGCGCTGCGTCAGGAAGGGGCAAGAGGATGAACCGGTATTTTACAGGAAAACGAGGTGAGCTGCTGCAATGAAATGGGTTGGACGTATCATCATGATTCTGTACGGGCTGCTGGTTGCAGCACCACTGTACTTTGTCGTCGTATCTTCATTCAAGACGAGCCAGTCTTTCTATGCCAATCCGCTGGGCTGGCCGGATACATGGAGTCTGCAGAACTTTATTACTATTTTTGATGCACAGCCGATGCTGCAGTACTTTTGGAACAGTGCGCGGGTGACGCTGTTTACGGTAGCGATCGTATTGTTCCTCGGCAGTCTGATCTCGTATGCGATCGTGCGGCTGGGCGGCAGACTGGGCAAGTTTGCTTTTGCCTACTTTGTGGCTGGTCTGATTATTCCGTCACAGGTGATCATGCTGCCGCTGTATTCACTGGTGCGCCAGCTGGGCTGGTCGGATAGTCTGACGGCGCTGACGGTGGTCACGGCGGCCGGACTGCTGCCTCTGACCGTATTCACACTGACAGGATTCATGGAGATGCTGAGCAAGGAAATGATGGAGGCAGGGAGTATGGACGGAGCCGGAGAATGGAAAATTTACTGGCGTCTGGTACTGCCTTTATCCGGACCATCGCTCTCGGCGACAGCTGCATTCCTGTTCGTCATGGTATGGAATGATCTGCTGATTCCACTTATGCTGCTTAACAGTACGGAAAAGCTGACCCTACCGCTGGCGCTGATGCAGTTCCGGGGCGAGTATGTGACAGATTATACGATGCTGCTGACCGGCGTTGTTATCACGGCGCTGCCGATGGTAATCTTGTTCGTCTTCTTGCAGCGGTTCTTTGTTACCGGTCTGACAGCGGGTTCGGTCAAAGGTTAAACAAGCGTGGGAACGGAAATACAGAAATGGAAATGGTAAAAGCCCGACCGGAACATGGAAGAATCACTTCCAAATGTTCCAGTCGGACTTTTTTTGTTGTATAAAAAACCTGACGGCAATTTATGAAGAAAGGAAGAAGCGGCGCAATGAAGAGATAATCAGCTGACGATGCCCTGGCGAATCGCCACGACGGCTGCCTGGGTACGGTCCTTGACCCCGAGCTTCTGGATAATATTGTGCACATGTGTCTTCACTGTACTCTCGGATACATACAGGTCCGCAGCGATCTCAAAATTACGCTTGCCGTAGGCAACAGCCTGCAGCACTTCCAGTTCCCGTTCGGTGAGCGGCTCTGCCAGAGGTACGGAAGCAGCGGATGAATCTTCTCCATGCTGCACCGAGAGCGGACGTCCGAGCAGCTCTACGAGTGCGCTGCCGGCTGTAGTCGTATTGTAAATGGCCCCGCCTGCACAGACCGAGCGGATGCCCTGAATCATTTCGTTCATATCGATATCCTTGAGCAGATAACCGGAAGCGCCTGCACGGATACCATCAATTACATATTCCTGTACATCAAAAGTAGTCAGCAGCACAATCTTGGTCTCCGGCTGCTGCTGTAAAATGGCACGTGTCGCTTCGATACCGGTCCTGCCGGGCATCTGAATATCCATCAGGATCAGATCCGGTCGGTGTTCAACGGCCATCAGTACAGCTTCATCACCGGTGGAAGCTTCGGTCACGACCTGCAGATCCGGCTGCAGGTCCAGTATATACCGGATTCCCTGCCGGATGAGTGACTGGTCATCGGCCAGCATAATACGAATAGGATGGTCAGGCTGGTTCATGGCGTACTCCTTTATTATTCATGATGTATTGCAAATGACAGCGGCAAACGAGCTTCAACGATCAGTCCGCCGCCTTCACGGGCACGAAATGTACATTGACCCTGCAGCTGTTCACAGCGCCGGATCATATTTTGCAACCCAAAGCCGTGGATTAAAGGCTGTTCTTCACGGTAGACCCCATTATCGGCGATATGCATAATCACCTGATCGCCCTGCTGGTCAATCTTCACTTCCACAGCCGAAGCCTGGGCATGGCGGACGATATTGGTAAGTGACTCCTGCAGAATCCGATATAGAATCCCATCGACAGCTTCCCCCCACTGGGAGTCTGCTGCATCCGCCTGGAAATCCAGTGTCATTCCCGAACGCTCCGCCACCTGGGAAGCCAGCGTATGCAGCTCGCTGACGCCGCGTTCGCTGACCGACCAATCCCTCACCACGCTGCGCACCTCGGCAAGTCCCTGGCGCGACACATCAAGCAGCTGATTGACGGTATGCTCCGCCTGATCCGGATTTTGCCGAATCATCCATTTGAGAGCCTGCAGCTGGACGATGATGGAGGTGAAATGATGACCAAGACCGTCGTGGATCTCCCCGGCAATCCGGGTGCGTTCGGCCAGTGCGGCATAACGGATCGATTGCAACGCATTTTCCTGCAATTCGTTGTGGGCATGCTGCAGCTCATTATGCACGGTCTCCAGCTCCTGCAGCTGCTCGCTGTTAATGCGAAGTACCGAGATATACCGGTAAATACTATGTACGCCAAAATAAATACTTACCAGCGAGATCAGCATAGAATACGGAAACCCGCGATCATAATCCGCAATCAGCATCAGCACACCGGTTAACAGGGCGAAGAAGGAAGCGATACTCTTCTCCCGTACCGAGATGGTACAGAGAATGGCAAACCATACCCACAGCAGTGCCAGAAAATTGGCCGGGGCATTGGCCATGCGTTCATTTACGAACATCATGACATACAAAAACAAACTGAAAGCGATAATGAACAGCGTATGAAGCTTGAGGGGAGCCCAAGTCAAAATGACAAAGATCAACATGGTCACCGTATAGATGGACCAGATGAAAAGGGACTCCCGAAAATAGATGGTAAAGCAGCTGTACAGCATAATGATGGTCACAGAAAGACGGAATACCAGTGAATGGTTGCCCATCAGCCTGTTCAGATTCTCCATAGTGATGAATTCCTTCCTGCAGTGGCACCTGTTCCTGAAGCTGACGGTATCATATTCCATGAATCAGCCGGTTATAATCGAGATAAATCATAATTCGGGTAGTAACGACATTAGCCAGCGCTATAATTAGCAGGCTGTTGGAAATGAGTGTCGCTGTATCGCTATGATCGGGCAACAGATACCCTGAATGAATAAGATAACCGGTGAATACGCGTACAACAATCAGCACAAGAACAATGATCATGCTGGTAATAGAAGATTGCGTTACAATTTTACCATTTATAGGGTCCTGATGAACAGTGTGGTATCGGGAACGGAGCCAACCGATCATGGCCCCGATGCTAATGCTGACAAATAGGATGATTTCCATTACCAGCCCCCCTGACAGCATGGGCTGAATCTGGGGAGAGACCGTATACAGGAGGATAGCCGGCAGCAGGAACAACTGGATGGGACGAACTTCCTTGATTCTGGCCATAGGATCACTCGCTTTCTGTAGATGGGAGAGGAAGCTTATTAGCCGTTTGTACATATACTTCTCCCGCCAATCATGAGGTTACTTCCAGTATAGTTATTTGCAGCAATTCCTTCATCAGTGTGCCGATGGATTTGGCGGCAGGCATTCTCCATCTCCAGATGGAGAGCAGACACTGTAATATTCAGGATACGGGGCTGTAGTAGAGAAGATTTTTCCTGTGCGGGCATTTCTGAAGGGGAGAGGTATGGCAAAGCTGCAGACCATGACATAATAAAAAGGAACAAACACTGCCTGACAGCAGGAGTTTGTTCCTTTTTTGTACTTTACAGCGAATCGATGGAGATCATCCATCGATCACGTGGGTGGTGTTACTGGGCTGCTACAGCCTGAACCTGCTCACGGCAGGCATCCGAGCAGAAGTGCTCATGCTCGTCTTCACAGCTGTCGCACACGATATGCTGCAGATTGCAGACCGGGCAGTTGATATAATGGTCGGTTGGCTCTTCGCAGTGGAAGCATTTGCCGACGATTACATCTTCATCGGTATGGTTGATCGGCACCGAGATGCGCTCATCAAATACATAGCATTTACCGTCAAACAGACGTCCCTGTACTTCAGGGTCTTTGCTGTATGTTACGATACCGCCGTCCAGCTGGGCGACGTCGTTGAAGCCTTCCTTCATCAGGAAGCCGGACAGTTTCTCACAGCGTACGCCGCCTGTGCAGTAGGTAAGAATCTTTTTGTCCTTGTACTCGCTCAGGTTCTCCCGAATCCATTCCGGGAACTCTCTGGATGATTCCACGCCAGGACGGATCGCACCGCGGAAATGACCGATATCATATTCGTAGTCATTGCGTCCGTCAATAACGATGACATCTTCCTGCTGCAGCTGCTCGTAGAATTCTTTTGGCGAGAGGTGCTTGCCGGTGATCTCGTTCGGGTTCACATCATCTTCGAGACGGAACGTTACGAGCTCTTTTTTGTGACGCACAAACATTTTTTTGAAGGCATGGCCTTCAGATTCATCAATTTTGAATACCATATCGGCAAAACGGGCATCCGCGCGCAGATCGTTCATGTATTTCTCGGTCTGCTCCCATGTACCGGAAAGGGTACCATTGATACCTTCTGGCGCAATCAGAATCCGGCCTTTGATACCAAGATCTTTGCAGTACTGCAAATGCTCGGCAGTCAGTGTCTCGGGATCTTCAATATTGACAAATTTATAAAACAGTAAAATCCGGTATGGATCGTTGGACATATTCATCACCTATTATCTTATTAAAATTATCGCAATTTAAAATTTTACGCCTCTTTACATCCTTAGTCAATGAATATGTATAAAAAGATGCTGAAAATGAGAAAAATATTATTTTTTTATGCTTGGGTTTTCAGTAAATGCTATCTATAATAGATAAGATGTTACTTACATGAATGCCAGCGCAAGCAGAGGAGTTACGATGAATTTGAATACATTACATTTTGATCAATTATGCAGCATGAATACGAGTCTGGCTCCATATTCAACATATGAAATTGGAGGAACAGCCAGACACCTGGCTCTGCCTGCCACTACCGAAGAGATTATCGCTCTGCTGGAAGGAAGTCAGCACAAAGGACTGGATGTAAAATGGTTCGGCATGGGATCGAATATTCTGTTCCCGGATCAGCCGCAGGACGAGACCCTGTTCCTCTCCATGAAAAAACATGTGGAATTGAAATTCTCCCAGGGCAAGCTGTTCGTCTCGGCTGGAGTGCCGATGACCTGGTTGTCGCTGATCGGAGTCTATACGGGAATACAGGGAATGGAATTCACCTACCTGCTGCCGGGTACGATGGGCGCGGGCATTTATATGAATGCCAAATACTTTAACCATGAAATCAGTGATCTGCTGGATAAAGTGTATTATATCGACGCCCGGCATCCGGAGCGTGGTCTGCAGACGATCGGTGTAGAGCAGTGCAATTACGCCTACAAGCAGTCTATTTTCCAGCAGAATCCGTGGATTATCGTTGGAGCGGATCTGAATATTGGGGAATATACGCTTCCCGAGCAGCATTCATGGGACGCGATTATGCGGGAGATGGTCACAGCGAGTACGGCGTCTTCCAGTCTGCCGCAGTATTTCCAGTATTACCGGAACTGGATTCCGCGTCTGGAAGAGCAGGGATATGAAGTGCCGGAGATGTTCCGGATCGTGATCGAAGACAGAGGAGGCAAGCGGCATTTTGATCATGCTTGCTGCGGCTCGGTGTTCAAAAACAATTATGATTTCGGTCAGCCGACCGGCAAGCTGGTCGATCAGCTCGGACTGCGCGGTACGATGCATGGACAGGCCCGCATCTCGCCGTATCACGGTAACTTTATCCAGAATACCGGCGGAGCGACAGCGGCGGATATTCTGTATCTGATCCAGATGGTACAGGATGCGATCAACAACCGGTTTGGCTTTGTGCCGGAGCCGGAAGTTGTTATTTTGTAATTGAGTATTACAGCTCTGGCGGAACATATGATGTAATGCCGGAAGGAAATATAAAAGCAAATCAAAAAAGGTACTACAGCGCTGTCTGACGAATATCGTCGGTGGACAGGTTGCAGTACCTTTTTTTACATGCACGATACAGGGAGCAGAGTATGGGAAGATCTGATATGTTTCTGCGTCCCAGCGGCTTTTCGATTGTTCATTTTGCGACTATAGCAGTCTTATATTGTCTGCAGCAGAAGGTTATACTTTTTTCTTGGGCTTTGCCCGATGCTGCTTGCTGATCGTTTTCCACTGCTGTTTGTCCTGGCGCATCAGCAGAATATTGTTTTTGCGCTCATTATAGGCCAGTTCTTTGCGGAGCTTTTCCCAGTTGGCATAATGCTTGCGTGCCAGCGTACCATCCTGCAGCGCGATCTGTACGGCGCAGCCCGGTTCGTTACGATGAGAACAATCTCCGAATCGGCACTCCTGGGCAATCGTCTCGATATCCTGAAAAGTCTCTTCCAGTCCTGCTGCGGCATTGCCGATACCGAGTCCGCGCATCCCGGGCGTATCGATGACGATAATACCGCTTGGCAGCAGATGCATCTCCCGGTGAGTCGTAGTATGTCTGCCGCGGGCATCATCTTCACGAATACCACTCGTCTTCATCCGTTCTTCGCCTGCCAGTGCATTGACAAGAGAAGACTTGCCGACACCGGATGAACCGAGCAGTACAATCGTCTCGCCGGGTGACAGCAGACTACGCAGTTCATCGAGTCCTGTTCCGCTGATGCTGTCCACCGCGAATACCGGTACACCGAACGCTGCTGCATTCAGCTGATCCATATAATAGGACAGTCGGTCAGACAGATCCGCCTTGGTCAGCACAATGACCGGATTGGCACCACTGTTCCAGGCAACGGTCAAATAACGCTCCAGACGGTTGATATTAAAATCGTCATTGGCCGAGTTGACCAGAAAGCAGTAATCAAAATTCGCTGCCACGACCTGCGGTGGCATATCCGGGTCAGGATCATCGCGCAGGAAAATGCTTTTGCGTTCCATTACATGGTGGATCAGCGAAGTATCTGACGGATGGCTCTCCAGTGCGACAAAGTCTCCAATCGCCGGCCAGTCCGTACGGATAGCATCGCGGAATGAGGAAGACTTGGTCTTGGCGAGATGTTCACCGTCAGCCGAGGCGACGCGCATCACATGCTTGAACACAGCTGTTACCCGGCCGGGAATAAGCTGCTCGGGCAGCTCCAGCGCCGCAAATTGTGCAGCAAAAAAATCATTATATCCATATTCTTTTAAATTCAATGTAAGTTAGCTCCTTTGGGTATACGGGAGCCAATGATCGATTATCCGTTCACTACTCCCGATTTGAAGTTGGTCATATACGGCTTGTAGCTGCGAAAAAACTGATAAGTCACCATAATTCATCATCCTTTCTATTCGGGATTTCTCATTCAGTATAGCAGATATGGGAGAAAAAGGAACCCAACAATACGGAGAATGAATATTGCATGCAGCAGATCGTCTACAGATGAATACAAAAGCAACAAATTTTTACGATACTTCTTACGCAGGAATACCGAAAGATGTAAACCCTGCGTAAAGCAAGGGTGATCAAAAAGAACTATATTTGTCATAAATATAAAGTTAAGCCTTTTCAGGTAGCGAAAATAAGCTACAATTGATGTATTCATGCTTTGGATATTAACGTTTTGTAAATCAGTACTCTCTCTCTCGATTAATAACCACTGCTAATCCATACTCGCTTGCAAACTTCTTATCATTTCATCATTTCTACGTTGTTACGTGTTCCATAATCCATACATGCTGTATAAGATCAGTGCAGCCAAGGAGGAGACGGATGAAATTAAAACGTAAAGGTTCACGCTTACTGCGAAGTTATGTAGTTTCCTACCTGTTGATTTTTTGGATTCCCCTTATTGTGATTACCCTTCTGATCTACCATAGTGCAGTGAACAGTCTGCGCAGTGAAATTGAGCAGTCTAATGTGAATCAGCTCAATCATGTCCGGACGACGATTGATGGACGGATGACCGAGCTGCGGGATATTGCCATTCGTATGAGCTATGATAATAATCTGACTCCCTATATGGTCAGACATCCCTATTACAGCAGCGAAGCGATCAAGACGCTGGACCGTTACCGGGCGAACAGTTCGATTATCGATGATCTGTTTTTGTATTTTCACGATGACTCGATCATTTACTCTTCTCAGGGACTGAGCAGTCTGAATGTGGTATTTGACAAGACCTATAAATTTGACGGATGGAGTACAGCCGCTATCCAGCGTGATTTGAACAAGATTCGTTATCCGATGACGCGTCCTGCCGAGCAGGTTAATGTGAATTCGCGGCCATCTTCGATGCTGGTACATATGGTGCCGGTCAAGCCGACAGATGCGTACCCTTATGCAACAGTCGTGTATCTGATCGACGAATCCCGGCTGACCGGGATGATGGATTCCATTCTGAGCGACTTCAAGGGCAACAGTTATATTTTTGATAACCATGGACAGGTACTGACGTCGAATAATCATGATAAGGCAGTCAGTGCAGATGAGCTCGGTACGCTGGCCGGTCTTACACCGGGCATTCATAATATGGAGCTGAATGGGAAGCAGCAGTCTGTCGTTGCCGTGCATTCGGAGGAGAATGGCTGGACGTACATTACAACGATGCCGAGCGACCAGTTCTTCAGCCGGATTTTCCATATTCAGACACTGATTGTACTTATATTTGCCATGATTGCACTGGCAGGCATACCGGTGGCGCTGCTGCTCGCGAGACGTCAATATGGGCCGCTGCGTGATCTGGTGGAATTTGCCCAGTCCAATGACAGGGATTCCTCCATTCAGCCGCCGGTATCGGCTTCACACAATGAATGGGCCTGGATTCGGCAGACATTGCATGATTATCGCGATCGGATGGATATGCAGGAGCCGTATGTACGGCATCAGTGCCTGCTGATGCTGATGAAGCATGGGCAGCCCGAAGATGCAGAGACGCTGCGGCTGATTGATACGCTCGGTCTGCGCGGAGAAGGGCGGCAGTATTTTGTAATGATCATCTCGGGAGATTCGCTCGTTGCGAATAACGCATCTTCTTCTGCGGAGCAGCATGCCAATGTGGAGCTGCTGGATGAGATGATCAGCCCGTATCCAAATCTGCCCGAGCTTCTGGCTGAATTGGAACTGGATGCGCTGCAAGCGCATATTTATGGTGTCGAATATTCCTCGAGCAACCGGCTGGCACTGGCCGTATGCTGGAGACCGGGAGAGGTAGAGGACTACGATACTCAGATGACCGGGATTGTCGAGGCGGTGCGCGGTATTGTATATGATCATTATCGCTCCCTGCCGACTGTTGGTGTCGGTACAAGCTATGCACAGCTGACCGAGATCAACCAGTCCTTTATCGAGGCAGCGACAGCGATGGAATATCGGGTTATCAGCGAGCAGGCCAGTGTCACTTATTTCTGCCAGCTGCATGAAGAGACAGGCGGAAGTAGCGGAGAGCAGTACTGGATCAGTCCGGAATCCCTGCTCAAGCTGTCCCAGAGTCTCAAGCAGGGCAATATACAGGTGGCTTCGCATATGATCCACAGCATTACTGCGAGCGTACACGATCATTCGCTGGCACTGCCTCTGATGCGCTGCATATTGTTCGATCTGCTGAATACGGTACTGCGCGCCGCTTCGGAAGCGGGACTGCTGAACAGTCTGCGCGATATGCCGCAGCTGTCCGGCTTCGAGACGGCCGAGGAGCTGGAACAGCGTCTGCAGCTGCTGGCCGTGCGGATCTGTGAATGCGCCGAGCACAAGCAGGAGACCGAGCAGGTCTCCATGATGGATCAGGTGGTCACTTATGTAAATGAACATTATTGCGATTATGCACTCAGTCTGGAAGGACTGGCCCAGCAGTTTTCCATTTCCAGCTCGTATCTGAGCCGTACGTTCAAGGAGAAGACCGGGCAGACGTTCTCCCAGTATATCTGGCAGCTGCGCCGTGATGAGGTCATTCGTCAGATTACGGGTACGGCTGATCCGCTCAAGGATATTATTGTACGCGTCGGTTATCTGGATACCGCCAACTTTATCCGCAAATTCAAAAAAGAAATGGGATGCACGCCAGGGCAGTATCGCAAGCTTCATTCGGAAGAAGAGGCTACTGATCGCAAAGATTCCATCTCCTGATCCAATTACGAATGAATGCGGTTACATTTGAGCTGAGAATAGAGATCAACAGCAAATGAACAAAAAATGAACAGCAAATAAACCGTTCCGGCAGATTCGGGACGGTTTATTTGCTGTCATTCTAAAACGCTAATATTATCATTCTAAAACGTTAATACTGTCGTTCTACGATAATGCTGCTGTGTTTCTAATACTGCACTTTCTCATTCATGCCATGCATTTCCTCATCCATCCTGATACCACTGCTGGCCAAATTGGAGCACCATCCAGCAGGTTTAGCTGGATTTCCAGCGGTCATACGCGGTCTGGTAAATCTCGATCATGCGGTCACTACCCATTTGCTTGACCGTAGCCAGATAGTTGTCCCAACCGCTGAGCGGCTCCTGACCGGTAACAAATTTGGCTTCCATCTGCTGCACATACGTATCCATATCCGAGCGCAGGCTGGAGATCTCGGCCTGTTCTTCCGGTGTCAGATACAGAATCGGGAATGGAGGCTGTGGATCATAGGCCAGGATTTTCTCTTCATTTTGCTTATCGACCCAGACATCGAATTCTTCTTTGAGTCCCTTTTGCAGATCAGTGCTCAGCAGGGTAGGAGCAGGTGTACCGTAGTTGGGTGTCAGCGTACCGCGATAATCTTCACGGCTGTTGAATTTGTCGGGAAGAGGCAGCCACTTTTTGGTATGATCCTCTGCATTGACGGTCTCGTACATCAGACCTTCAGGTCCTTTGTCAAACAGCATCGCACCTTCATAACCATACATATAATCCACCCAGCGGATCGAGGCTTCCGGCGCCGGATTGCTTTCTGTAATGGCAAATGAACCTGTGGATAATCCCGGATGAATAGCGACAGCCGGTTGATCTACACTATCGCTTTTGACAGGAACAAACATCGGATCATTGGTGGTTGGTTCTCCGCCATGTGTAAAGTAGGCATGCCAGTCCTGGAACAATCCGACCTGATTATTGGCACCTTTGGCTTTTTTCTGTTCCGGTGTCTGGGAGAAAGTCTCGTGATCCAGCAGATTCTCTTTCCACAGACGGTTCATATAAGTCAGGAATTCACGGTATCCATCTTCGGTACGGGCAAAGTGTACTTTGCCGTTGGCATCGTTATAAATATCCTCACCATAGATTCCCCATGCACCCAGCAGCCATGAACGAACATCATCCAGTTTAACCGACACGAGCGGAATTTCATCTTTTTTGCCATTGCCGTTCGGATCTTCATCACGGAAGCGAACGAGGAGATCGTACAGTTCCTCTGTCGTTTTTGGCAGTTTGTCTTCGCTGACCTTGAGCGCATCCAGGAACTCGCCGTTGTACCACATCGGGCTGCGATACCAGATGCTCTGCTGATTGATAACCGGCAGGGAATAGATATGACCGTCCGGTGTCGTAATCGATTTGCGGATCTCTGGGTTGTCGTCCAGAATTTTCTTCAGATTGGGTGCGTAATTGTCAATCAGATCTTCCAGTGGGAGCAGAATGCCCTGGCTTCCATAGTTGACTTCATCCGCCTGGGTCAGCGAAGCGGCGTAGAAAATATCCGGATATTCACCGCTGGCAAAGGTCAGATTTTTTTTGGTCTCAAAGCTGTCTAGTGGAGGATTATCAAACTGGAAGGAGATGCCGCTCTTTTTTTCCATTTCCTGAAAAGCCGGCATATCCGCCCACTTTTGTACGCCTACATCAGGTCCCATCATGCGCAAAGTAACCTTTTCTTTGACGATCGGGAATCCTTCTTTATTCACATTGGCTGCCGACTCCTGGCTGCCGGCTTTCGGCTCAGCGGAATCCGAACAGCCGGCCAGCAGGGATGCGCCGAGTACAAATGACAGAACCACTGCTGCGGCTTTGGGTGCTCTGAAGCGGGTGAATCCGGATTTGGACGAATTGGAGCGAGAAGATGTGGAATGAGTCATAATAATCCTCCTTTAAATTCGTGGATAGGGTGCAGACAGCCTTGATGACACACTGTAATCAGCCTTTGACCGAACCAATCATGACGCCCTGGACAAAATAACGCTGCAAAAATGGATAGATCGCAATAATCGGCAGCGTCGAGATGATAATGACAGCATATTTGAGCAGGGCAGCTACATCAGCACGAGCATTCATCGCCATCGCCGTTTCACCGCTGGTAGCGGTTCCAATTCTACTGCTGTTCATCTCCTGCAGGACAAGAATCTGCCGCAGTACCATTTGCAGGGGATATTTGGCTTCGTCATTCAGATAGACCAGCGCGTTAAAGTAGCTGTTCCAGTGACCCACCCCATAGAACAAGGCCATAACGGCAATAATCGGCGAGGAAAGGGGGAGAACGATTTTCCAGAACAGACGCAGATTGGTACAGCCATCAATATGGGCCGCTTCCTGCAATTCTTTGGGAATCGTGGATTGGAAAAAGGTCCGGGCTACGATAATATTCCACACAGAAGCAGCTCCAGGCAGAATCAAAGCCCACATCGAGTTGATCAGTCCCAGCTGCTTGACCAGCAGGTACGTCGGAATCAGACCGCCGCCGAAGAACATGGTGACCAGAAACATTCCCATAAAAAATCCGCGACCCACAAAATCGGAACGACTCAGTGCATACGCAGCCGGAATCGTAACCAGCAGATTCACCAGCGTACCGACAACCGTATACAGGATCGTATTGGCATAGCCGCGCCAGATGGCCTGATTCTCAAATACACGCTGGTATCCTTCAAAGGTAATACCTTTGGGCAGCAGCCACATTTCGCCTGAATTCACATACGTAGGTGAGCTGATCGACGCACTGACAATGTATACCAGCGGATACAATACACAGAGCAGGGCAATTCCCAGGAACAGATACGTGAACAGCAGGAAGATGCGGTCTGTCTTGCTTTCCTTGATAACAGCAGCCATGGTGAAGTGCCTCCTTAGTTAGGATTCGGACATCGGTGCCTCCCGGTTACCAGAGGCTGTTTTCACTTGTTTTCCGTGCGATCTGGTTGACAGCAATCAGCAAAATGGCATTGATCACCGAGTTGAACAGACCGACTGCCGTCGAGAAGCTGTATTGTACATTTAATAGACCGGTACGGTAGACAAAGGTATCAATTACATCCGAGGAACTCATATTCAGCGGATTTTGCAGCAGCAGTATTTTCTCGAAACCAACGCCCAGAATGCTGCCCACATTGAGAATCAGCAAAATGGTAATGGTCGGAATAATCGTCGGAATATTAATATGAATAATCCGGCGCCAGCGGCTCGCTCCGTCCATGATCGCCGCTTCATGCAGCTGCGGATCAACCGCTGACAGTGCCGCCAGATAAATGATCGTTCCCCAGCCGGTACTCTGCCATACGCCGGATAATACGTACATCGTCTTGAACCATGCCGGATCCGTCAAAAAGGCAGGTGCGCTAAAACCAAGCCATTCGATAATATTGATAATGATACCGGTGGACGGAGACAGGAATGTCACGATAATACCAGCCATAACGACCACCGAGATAAAGTGAGGCGCATAGGTGACTGTCTGTACCGTACGCTTGAACCAGCCATTCTTAATCTCGTTAAAAGCCAGTGCCAGCAGGATCGGCAGCGGGAAGCCCACGATCAGCTGATAAAGGGAGATCGTCAGCGTATTGCGGATCAGATCCCAGAAATAATAAGAGTTAAAGAAGCGGATAAAATGATCCAATCCGACCCACGGACTGTCCGTAATCCCCCGGGCAGGCAAAAAGTTTTTGAACGCGATCTGAATGCCATACATGGGTCCGTAATGGAAAATAAGGAAGTAGAGGAAAGCGGGAGCAATCAGCAGGTAAAGCTCCCAGTTACGCGAGATTCGTTTCCTAAGACTATGTCTCCTGCTGCGTATCGAAGGTGCAGAGACCCCATCCATCTGAACTGTATCTGCCATATTTTTTGGCATCCTATTCCTCCTTTCTGGATAAAAAGCATGAACATGAATGCAATAGTGAGGTCGGTCGATACATTGAATGGTCTATACATTGCTTGTGATGTTCCCAGTGTAAAAAACAGCCTGGACTACGTAAATATGTGGAATGTGCAATACAGATCTCTATAGAAGAAAACGGAAAAAGTACAGTATGCTCTTTCCAAGTAATGGTATGCACTCTTTTGGAAGATGCTGATCATGTCTGTTCTGGCAATATGTAAAATATGATGTCATATCAAGCCTATTATGTTTCTTTTTTGTAGTGCACAGACCTATTGAAAACCCTCTCATATCAATAAAAATGCTTTTGGTGAATATATGTTAGTTGTATGCGCTTACATATGTCAGGTAAAACGCAAAATTAGTTATTTGCTTTCATAACGATCGCGCAGCTCGCAAACAAAGCCGGATTGCAGGTTAAATCCCTTCTTATTAGGGATAACAATGACATATTAGTGAAGGATTCGAGGATAACAGTTTAGCCACCCCTGCTTTGCGTCTAATAGAGAGAGAAGACAATAAATCGAATGAAGGTGATCCTGATGAGCGATTATCATAATAAAGTAATGGAAAAGATTGTCGGTGTATTCAAGGATGAGCCGCAGGCAGTTCATACCATCCGTGATCTCAAAGCTGCAGGTTTTGAAGAGCGGGATATTTCCATTCTGGCCAAAAATCCGGAAGACGCCAAAGCGATTGAGCGGGAGACCGGCGTTGATATTGAATATGAAAAGGAATCCAGCATGTCCGAGACGACCATCTTCGGAGGACTGGCCGGTATGCTGGCGGGTATTGGTACATTCGCTATTCCTGGAGTAGGTCCTATTCTGGCGGCAGGCCCGATTGTCGGTATGTTCACCGGTGCATTATTTGGGGCAGGAGCTGGCGGTCTGATCGGTGCATTGATCGGATATGGAATATCGGAAGAAGAAGCCAATCACTACAATGATCAGTTAGAGGATGGCAATATTCTCGTTCTCGTAGCAGAAGCGACCGGCAGAACAGAAGAAGTATATCGTATATTTCGTACGAATCACGCTGCTAATTTATTTGACTAATTGGATAGTTAATCAGAGTGGATGGAAAAATTACCCTGTTTAACATTGCATCAGGTGGTTAAGAATAGAACAGGTTGAACAAAGCATGTAAGAATCCAGAACAACTATTTATCTACTACCAAGGAGGATGAAAATGATGATGAACAACCAAAACAATGAAAACAACCGTAACATGGACCTGAACAATGAGACTCGTAAAATCGTAGGTGTATTCACAAACGAAAACGAAGCGAGCAACGCGATCCAGCAATTGAAGGATGCAGGCTTCTCGACAGATGATATCTCTGTAGTCAGCAAAAATCGCAAAGATGTTAAACACATAAATGAAGAAACAGGTACCAAAGCTCCTGAAGGTCTGGCTACCGGCGCAGCAACAGGCGGCGTGGTCGGCGGTGTAGCTGGACTGCTGGCAGGTCTGGGTCTTGCAGCCATTCCGGTATTCGGA
Organism: Paenibacillus wulumuqiensis; assembly: GCF_000971965.1. Lineage (GTDB taxonomy): Bacteria > Bacillota > Bacilli > Paenibacillales > Paenibacillaceae > Saccharibacillus > Saccharibacillus wulumuqiensis. The sequence goes on along the minus strand of NZ_LAQP01000001.1, from coordinate 564,304 downwards.
CCGATTATGGCAGCTGGCCCAATCGCAGTAACTCTGGCAGGTGCAGCAGCAGGTGCCGGTGCAGGCGGACTGGTTGGCGGTCTGATCGGGCTGGGTATTCCGGAAGAAGAAGCTCGTGAATATGAGACTAACGTAAATGAAGGTAACATTCTGGTTATGGTCGACAGTGCAGCAGGCAACCGCAACCGCATCTACGACATTTTCCGTGCCAATAATGCGACTAACAGCCGTTACTATGATAACGAGACTACAATTCCGGATACTACAGCTACCAATACTACGCCTACACCATCCACTACGGTAAACGGCGCACCAGGAACATCCGCTACAGCGGCTACTGCAGCCAATATGGATGGCGTATTCGATTCCGGTGAAGACGAGCAAAGCCTGCGTCTGCGTGAAGAACGACTGGACGTAAGCAAAGATAATGTACGCACAGGTGAAGTAGAGATCCGCAAAGAAGTAGTGGAAGAGCAAAAAACGATCAATGTACCGGTTAACCATGAAGAAGTGGTTATCGAGCGCAGAGCGATCAACAATGAAGTGACCAATGAACCGGTCGGTCAAAGCGAACAAATCCGTATCCCTGTGAGTGAAGAGCAAGTTCATGTGGACAAACATAACGTCGTAACCGGCGAAGTGGAAGTGCACAAGCAGACTGTTCAAAATACAGAGCAGGTACAGGATACAGTGAAACGCGAAGAAGCGCGTATCAACCAGACTGGACAGCCGATTGTAAGTGGTGACCAGACTCGTACCACTACTACTGGAACTGCAGGAGTAACCGGTACGCCGGGTACTACCACTGGAGCAGCCGGCACAACCGGACGTGTAGACAACACACACGACGAGTCCCTCAAAGAACGCGGTAAAGATATGTTGGAGAACGGTAAAGATGCGATTAATCGCATGAAGCACTAATTTGTTCTTCAGCGATGAATAAATAGATATAAAGTCAAAAGCCTGCCGAGTATATACTCGGCAGGCTTTTTTCTGTGCAAATCAGACGGTTTTTAGAGCGGGAAAATAACGAAGTATCGGTTATGCTGGCATTTGCAGGAAATAGCTGTAATTCTCTTGTTAATTGCAATTATAAGTAATCAAAGCTGCACAAAGGGAAGTTAGACGTATCTTTTTCCCATTTCAGAAAAAAGTAAATAAACCTTTGACGCTCCGGGCAAACGACATTATACTCAAATTATTGTTTATATACAATTCCTATGAGTTTAATAGGTTATAGCTATGGAGAGAAATAAAATCCGGCAGCTGCGAGCTGCTGGCTAACATTTTTAATTTATTGACCAACGGTCAAAGTGAAGAACAGGAGCATGAACATGACATTATACAGCAATACGATGGAACTGATTGGCAATACGCCGTTGGTCGAGATTAACGCTTATCATCTGCCGCGTGGCATCCGGCTGTTCGCCAAGCTGGAATTCATGAATCCGGGGGGCAGTGTCAAGGATCGGGTAGGTCGAGCCCTCGTCCAAGAAGCACTAGCGAGCGGCAAGCTGAAGCGCGGCGGTACACTGGTCGAAGCGACAGCAGGCAATGCGGGTATTGGTCTTGCTATGGCGGCGATTCATGAAGGCATCCGCGTTGTTTTCGCGGTACCCGAGAAGTTCAGTATCGAGAAACAGATTCTAATGAAAGCACTCGGTGCAGAAATCGTCCATACTCCGACTGCGCTCGGCATGCGCGGAGCGATTGACAAAGCGCGGGAGCTGGAACAGCAGATTCCGGATGCCTATTGTCCCGGACAGTTCAGCAATCCGGCTAATCCACAGGCCTATTACGAGACGATGGGACCGGAGATCTGGACCGATCTCGATGGCAAAGTGGACGTATTCGTCGCTGGAGCAGGATCGGGTGGCACATTTATGGGCACTTCGCGGTATTTAAAGGAACAAAATCCACAGCTCAAGACCGTAATTGTTGAACCGGAAGGGTCCATTCTGAACGGTGGACCATCAGGTTCGCACAAAACTGAAGGGATCGGCATGGAGATGATTCCTGATTTTATCGACAAGTCCTACTTTAATGCAATTCATACAATTAGTGATGAAGATGCATTCAACCGGGTCAGTGAGCTGGCACGGCTGGAAGGGCTGCTTATCGGCAGTTCGGCCGGCTCTGCACTTCATGCCGCACTGCTGGAAGCGGAGCAGGCGCCGGATGGAGCGCATATCGTAACCATTTTCCCTGATAGCAGTGAACGTTATCTGAGCAAGCACATTTATGAAGGAGGCATTTGATCTTATGAGACGCAAAACCAAACTGATCCACGCTGGCATTGCCGGCGATCCCAATACAGGTGCAGTGAGTGTACCGGTATATCAGGTCAGCACCTACAAGCAGGAAAGTATCGGCGTGCATCAAGGCTACGAATATTCCCGTACCGGCAATCCAACCCGGTTTGCCCTGGAAGAACTGATCAAGGATCTGGAAGAAGGAGAGCGTGGATTTGCCTTTGGTTCCGGAATGGCTGCCATCCATGCGGTATTTACCCTGTTTAACAGTGGGGATCATGTACTGCTGACCGATGATGTATACGGCGGTACCTATCGTATTTTCACCAAAGTATTGAGCCGCCTCGGTCTGGAATCGACCTTTGTGGATACAACCGATGCGGAAGCAGTCAAAGCGGCGATCCAGCCCAATACACGTGCGATCTATATTGAGACGCCGACCAATCCGCTGCTGAAAGTAACGGATATTCGTGCCATGGCGGACATCGGACATGAGCATGATCTGCTGGTTATCGTCGACAATACATTTGCCACGCCATACTGGCAGAACCCGTTGACACTTGGCGCGGACATCGTGCTTCATTCGGCGACCAAGTATCTGGGCGGACACAGCGATCTGGTCGCCGGTCTGGCTGTAGTGAACAGCGAGAAGCTTGCCGATGAACTGCACTTTATCCAGAATGCGGTTGGCGGTATTCTCGGTCCGCAGGATTCATGGCTGCTGATCCGTGGCATCAAGACGCTCGGTCTGCGGATGGAAGCGATCGAACGCAATGCACACGAGATTGTGAACTTCCTGGCACAGCATGACAAAGTAACCAAAGTCCATTATCCGGGTCTGGAGCAGCATCCTCAGCATGAACTGGCTTCCCGGCAGACCGGCGGTTACGGCGGTATCATTTCCTTTGATGTGGGCAGTAATGAAGCGGCCGAGCTGCTGCTGAGCCGTCTGCATTACTTTACCCTTGCTGAGAGTCTGGGCGCGGTGGAGAGCCTGATCTCTGTGCCGGCACGTATGACACATGCCTCCATTCCGGAAGAACGCCGTGCTGAACTCGGTATCACGCCCGGGCTGGTGCGCATCTCTGTTGGTATAGAAGATGTGGAAGATTTGATCGAGGATCTGAAGGCAGCGCTGGAAGGCTGAACGTATTATTCTCGGCAGGCATAAAATCAATACATGGTTAAATGAATAAATAACAGCAATCCGGCATGATCCGATGTGGATGCTGTAGGACACAAGAGGCGGCTATCTACAAGCGATGGCTGCCTTTTTGGTGTAGACTGCCTTAATGTGGAGGATTGACGGTCGAATATGTCACTGGGTAAGTCGCTTGCAGGTTGGGTAATAGCAGAGTAGCAGATAACAACGATTCAGGAGGTTATGAATGATTACATTTAAACAGGTATCCAAGCGATATGAGGACGGTACAACTGCCGTTCAGCCGCTGGATCTTCATATTGAACAAGGAGAGTTTTTCGTGCTGGTCGGCCCAAGCGGATGCGGCAAGACGACCACCCTCAAAATGATCAATCGGCTGATCGAGCCGACCGGGGGCAGCATTTATGTGAACGGAACCGACAACAACACGATTCAAGTACATAAGCTTCGTCAGCAAATTGGCTATGTTCTGCAGCAAATTGCTTTATTCCCACATATGACGGTAGAAGAGAATATCGCGGTTACTCCGGATCTGCTGCACTGGGACCGCAGCCGAACTTCCAAACGGATCGATGAACTGCTGCATATGGTAGGCATGGACCCTGCCGTGTTCCGCAGCCGCCGCCCGGATGAGCTGTCGGGCGGGCAGCAGCAGCGGATTGGTGTTATACGTGCTCTGGCGGCAGATCCGCCGGTGATTCTGATGGATGAACCGTTCAGCGCACTTGATCCGATTGCCAGGGAGCGGCTGCAGAATGATCTGCTGCAGCTGCAGCAGACAATCCGCAAGACCATTGTATTTGTCACCCATGATATTCAGGAGGCGGTCAAGCTGGGCGACCGGATTGCCATTATGAATGAGGGTACGATTATACAGGTGGATACCCCGCAGCGGCTGCTGCAGCAGCCGGCGAATTCTTTTGTGGAGCAATTTTTCCAGTCGATCCGTCAGGATGGAATGTCTATATCCACCGTTTCCGGAAATGAGGGAACTATATGAATACCAGTATCATAGACGTATTCCGCCAGCGCCAGGATCAGCTCTGGCAGGCGCTGACCGAGCATCTGGTCATTTCCTTTACCTCTCTGCTGATCGCACTTCTTATTGCCATTCCGCTGGGGATCTTTATTGCCCGGCATCTGAAAATATCCGAAGGCGTACTCGGTGTTACCGCTGTGCTGCAGACTATTCCGTCGCTTGCCCTGCTCGGACTGCTGATTCCGCTGCTTGGTATCGGTACAGTTCCTGCAGTTGTCGCGATTGTCATCTACGCGCTGCTGCCGATTCTGCGTAACACGTATACCGGCATCCGCAAAGTCGATCCTTCACTGCTGGAAGCCGCCGATGCGATGGGCATGACCCGCAGCCGCAGACTGTTCAAAGTCGAACTGCCACTGGCGATGCCGGTCATTATGGCCGGTATCCGTACCGCAATGGTACTGATTATCGGGACCACCACACTGGCTGCCCTGATCGGTGCAGGTGGTCTCGGTGACATTATTCTGCTCGGGATCGACCGTAATGATACGGCATTGATCGTACTGGGAGCTGTGCCTGCTGCACTGCTGGCGATCGTATTTGACCTGCTGCTGCGGATTATCGAGAAAACATCGTTCCGTCGTTCGATCTGGCTGATGTCGGCTGCGGTAGTCATTATTCTCGGTTTTACTGTTGTGCCGCTATTTAACCAGTCGCAAAAAGATCTGGTCATCGCCGGCAAGCTGGGCGCAGAGCCGGAGATTCTGATCAATATGTATCAGGAACTGATTGAGCAGAATACGAATCTCAAGGTCGAGCTGAAGCCGGGCCTCGGCAAAACGTCATTCCTGTTCAATGCGCTCAAGGGCGGCGATGTGGACATTTACCCGGAATTCACCGGTACGGTGATCTCGGAGTTCCTCCATGAAGATGCAGTCAGCACCGATAGCGCACAGGTATATGAGCAGGCCCGCGATGGCATGCAGCAGCGGTTCGGCATGCAGATGCTGGCACCGATGCAGTACAACAATACGTATGCGCTGGCCGTCCCGGAAGACTATGCTGAGCAGCATGATCTGAAGACCATCTCCGATCTGAGCAAAGTGTCGTCTCAGATCAAGGTCGGATTCACCCGTGAATTCGCTGACCGCAACGATGGTTATGTCGGTCTGGCCAAACTGTACGGCTTCAAATTTGCCAATCTGACCACCATGGAACCCAAGCTGCGCTACAGCGCCATCCAGTCGGGAGATATCCAACTGATCGATGCCTACTCTACAGACAGCGAGCTGGCCCAGTACAAGCTGCGTGTACTGGAAGACGACAAAGGACTGTTCCCACCTTATCAGGGAGCCCCGCTGCTGCGCGCCGACACATCTGCACAGTACCCGGAAGTGACCGAAGCGCTCAACCAGCTGTCCGGTAAGATTACCGATGATGAGATGCGGCAAATGAACTACCAGGTCAACGTCGAAGGCAAACCCGCTGCCGAAGTGGCACGCACTTATTTGCAGCAAAAAGGATTACTAAAATAACGCTTCTCCCCTATCTGCTCAATCCATATTTATAATTTGAGCAGAGCAGAGCAGAGCAGAGCAGAGCAGAACAGAACAGAGCAGTAAAAAAAACCGGCCTCCCATCGGGGATAGCCGGTTTTTCCTTATTACCCACACCTCAAACAAGTACTGAAAATGACTCTCCGCACAGAGCGTAGGCAAGGGAATAGAGCAAAGGACGACCTTTAAGCCTGGAAATCCCCATTACTTCCCATAATAAAGGATCTCCAGGCTTAACCGGAGGACGCGCCCTATCCCTTGCCGGAGCGTTCTCTGCTAAAGACATCCATTTTCAGCCTCTCCACCAAAAGATTAAATTTAATTTGCCCATTCCGCATCCCGGCTAATTGCGGTATAATGAAATGATGCAATTCAGCAGATACTATAGCTATCAAGGATTGTACTTTTAACCGGGTGGGGGAACAATTGGATTGAATACGTATCCTTTTACATTTGATCCGTCCCGTCCATTCATCCAGCAAGCAGGAGAATGGATTGCGGACGTGTTTTACGATATTTTGCCGGAAGCTGGTCTGGAGCTTCGTGACGAACAGATTTACATGGCGTTTCAACTGGAAAAGGCCTATGCCGAAAAGAAAACCATTTTTGCCGAAGCGGGAGTAGGTACAGGGAAGACGCTCGTTTACCTGCTTTATGCGATCGCTTATGCACGTTATACCCGTCGTCCGGCGATTATCGCCTGTGCGGATGAATCTCTGATTGAGCAGTTGGTGAAGCCGGAAGGGGATATTCACAAGCTGGCCCGTTATCTGGACCTGAACGTGGATGCCCGTCTCGGCAAATCGCCGGATCAGTACATTTGCCTCAACAAGCTGGATGTAGTGAGAGCAGAACCGTCGGAACATGATATGTACCGCGACATCTATACGGATCTGCCGGAGTTTGTCCATTATGCGGATACGATGCAGTCTTTTCGTCCATATGGCAACCGTAAGGATTATCCGGCCTTGGATGATGAGCAGTGGAGCAAGATTGGCTGGGATGTATTCCAGGATTGTCTGGTATGTCCTCAGCGTCATCGCTGCGGTCAGACGCTGTCACGGGATCATTACCGCAAAGCAACCGATATTATCATCTGTTCGCATGACTTCTATATGGAGCATGTATGGACGTATGAAGCGCGCAAGCGTGAAGGACAGCTGCCGCTGCTGCCGGAACACAGTTCCGTTGTATTTGATGAAGGCCATCTGCTGGAGACAGCAGCGCAGAACGCACTGACCTACAAGCTGAAGCAGGCGCTGTTCGAGAGCATTGTTACCCGTCTGCTGGATGGTGAAGTGCGCGAGACACTGGCGGTAGCCGTGGAAGAAGTCATCGTGCAGAGCGATATGCTGTTCGAGCTGCTGGCTCGTTACAGCAAGCCGGTTCCGGGTTCGGACCGCAAGGATATTCACTGGAACAGCGAACTGCTGGCCCAGATTGCCCGGGTCAAGCAGCATATTGATGTGATCGAGGAAGAACTGGTATTTGAGAGCGGATTGTTCACGCTGGACGATTACCAGCTCAAGATTGTCGAAGAGCATCTGGAAATGATTCAGCTGGCTCTGGGACTTTGTCGTCAGCAGGATCAGTTGATCTCCTGGGTAACCGGTGAAGATGAAGATCTGACTCTGGTCATTATGCCCAAGCAGGTCAAGGAAGTGCTGGGTGAGATGGTATTTGCCCGTAAAATGCCGGTAATCTTCTCTTCCGCGACATTGTCGGTCGACGGTTCGTTTGGCTATATTGCCGACAGCCTCGGCATTGAGCAGTATCTGTCCTTTTCCGTGGCTTCGCCATATGATTACAAGGAACAGATGCAGGCGGAGTTGATTACCGATCTGTACAGTCTAAGCAGCATACAGCCGGTCAGTGATCCGACCGGCAAGCATGTGTCCATCAGTACAACCGGTATGCAGGGAGTCAGCGAACAGGAGATTCGTCAGCAGACCGAGCGGGTGATGAGCCTGATCGAACAGAGCGGAGGACGTTCGCTGCTGCTGTTCTCCTCGATGCAGGAACTGGCTGCTTTCCGTCAGACAGTAGAAGAGATGGGGGTAACTCTGCCTTATCGGATGCTCTATGAAGGTACTGCCGAGATCAGTCATCTAATCTCCGAGTTCCAACAGGAAGAGACGAGTGTACTGTGTGCCGTTACATTATGGGAAGGACTGGATATTCCAGGACCGTCATTGTCCCATGTCATTATCTGGTCACTGCCATTCCCTCCAAATGATCCGGTGTTCGCTTCACGTCGACAGGAATCGAAGGATGCATTCCATGAAGTGGATATGCCGTACATGATGCTGCGTCTGCGCCAGGGAATCGGCCGACTCATTCGTTCGCGCGATGACAGCGGCCGGGTATCCATCTTTGGTCGTGAACTGCTGCAGGAGGATGTACGTCATGCGGTCGAGCAGCTGCTGCCTTAAAGGCTTAAGCGACTGTTCAGCACGGTAGCGCAATTTAAGCGGATTTACAGTATCGACAGCGCCATATACAGGATAAGCTGCCCGCTCACATTTTAAATATGCGACTTATTTTAGACAGTTATCAGATCATTATTTCTATAAAAGACACCGGAATGTGCTTCAGACAGGTTCCGGTGTCTCTTTTTTGTCGGAATCTTCTTGTGGTGAGCGAGCATAACCGGCTTGTACCGCGAAAGTGGCATATCTATCCCAGACCTGTCATAATGAATAAAGAGTAGCCATACTATTTAAATCGAACATTACCTATCTCCGGAAACGAAAGGATCGAACTCAACCATGAACTGGACCAAACCAACAGCAACTGCATTATTGATGACCGCCGTCGTATCCGCTTCCCTATATTCGGGAGCGCCGGCTTCGGCAGCTTCAACTACAACTGCGCCGGCAGCCAAATCAAGCACAGCTGCACAGGCAGGCACAACAAACAGCAATTCATCCAAAAGCAGTACATCTGCTTCCAGTCAAACAGCCCAAAAAGATCAGACCAACAGCACCAAGTCCGGCGCAAACAGCAGTTCAAAAACCACTGCTGCAGACAAAGCCAAAACGGATCAAAAAGACAAAAAATCCAATTCCAATTCTGCAGCTGCGAGCCCATCCAGTAAAAGCAGCACCAAATCAGCTGCATCCGCTGCCGGTGCCACGACGGCTACAGCATCTACATATGCAGCCTGGACCGGTGTCAGCAAATTAAATCACGAGACCGTTATCCCGCTCGTCGTGGAAGCACAGAAAAGATATACCTATACCACTTCCGGTGGAGCATCGGGTACAGCAGCGGGCACATTTACGCTGAGCGGCCAGAAATACCGTTATCTGTCCCAGGATATCGGCACCCGCAGCAAGCTGCTCTCCTATCTGATGGAGACGTATACCAAGCAGGCCAGCGAGACCTTTATCCAGAAGTATTTTGTCCAGAATAACGGTAAAATGGCTCAGCTGGAAGCGGATGGAGGCAGTCTGCTGGAGTTCGACCGCGCCACAGCCAAAATGATCAGCATGACAGACACTTCCCGTGTATATCGACTGACCGTTCCTTATGTGGACAATGCCCAGCCGGTTGAGCGCGTGATGGTGAAGTTTGCGCTGGTAGACGGACAATGGAAAATTAACACTGCACCACATGTATTGTTCTAAGTAACATTTCGGTTCGAAAAGTACACATCAGGAGCCTGACGCAGCGTGGTCAGGCTTCTTTTTTCTAACTTTCCAATCCGGCGAAAACGGTATCAGGGATTGGGCTTCCATGTCTGCGGGTAAATTGTTGTTGAGACTATTTCGAGGAGGGATCACCATCATGGCAGTATCACTTAAAAAACTAAAAGATCAGGTAATCGTAATTACGGGTGCATCAAGTGGAATAGGTCTGGTGACAGCGAGAATGGCAGCAGCAAGAGGAGCCAAAGTTGTTCTGGCTGCACGTAATGAAGAGGCGATTATCCAGCTGGCGGCAGAACTGCGCGGCAAAGGTTATCCCGCGACCTGGGTGACCGCGGATGTTGGGAAAGAAGAAGATGTGAAACGGATCGCCGAGACAGCGATACGCACATTCGGCCGATTTGACACATGGGTGAATAATGCAGGTGTCTCCATTTTCGGTAAAGCGACCGAAGTGAGCATTGATGATATGAAGCGCATGTTCGATACCGTCTACTGGGGTGTCGTGTATGGCTCCCGTGCAGCGGTGAAGCATTTCAAGGAGCGCCGTGTACCGGGTGCGCTGATCAATATCGGCAGTATTTTCGGCGACCGTGGTGTAGTGATACAGTCCACCTATTCTTCGGCCAAGTTCGCCGTACATGGCTGGACCGAGAATCTGCGCATGGAACTGGAAAAGGAAAAAGCGCCGGTCTCCGTCACACTGGTTCATCCGGGACGTATCGATACGCCATATAACGAACATGCCCGCAGCTATCTGGACAAGCAGCCGGCCCACAGAGGAATGATCTACCCGCCGGAAGCGGTGGCAAAGGCTATTCTGTATGCAGCCGAGCATCCGAAACGGGATATGTTTGTCGGTTCCCAGGCAAGACTGGGGGCACTGTTCGGCAACTTTGTACCACGTGTGACCGATCTGATCTTCGAAGCGGTCATGTTCCGCGGCCAGCAGTCCAAGGACCGACCATCCAATCCGCCGGAAGCGAGTGCTCTGTACCATGCTGGATATGGAATGCATGAACGTGGTACCCATGAAGGACATATCCGTAAGGGCAGCCTGTATGTGGAAGCGACCAAGCATCCGATTATTACAACGCTGGCACTTGCCGGATTGACGACGCTGATCTGTGCATACTCCAAGCGGGGATCGGATCATGATTCACTGCCGGCACCTGTTGCGGCTGCCCCACTGGCTCTGGAAGCTGCGCGTGAGCATCGCACAGAGCAGCAGTAAGCAAGTTCATTACAGACCGATGCATAACAGCATCGACCGGGATAACAATTGAATAGGAAATAAAAACACAAAAGCCGGAGGGAAAATATCCCTCCGGCTTTTATGCGTGAAGATGATCCAAGGCTACTCTGTTCCTAATATCAGATGATGTTCGATATCCTGCATCATTCGGGTCGGAAGTAATCCTCGATATCCTGCTTTGTTTTGGGTTCGGGAATATCGTCAGTCTGCCCATTCGTTCACAGTTTGGAACTGTCGTCGGTATATTTTTGTGAATTTGGTCGTGGATTGCTTTCGGTATGCGGCTGTCCTCCCGCTTCCCGAGTACCGCCGGTATGCTGCTTGCGGAACTGGGAAGGGGTCAGACCGCAGCGGGATTTGAATATCCGGTAAAAGTACTTCATATCGTGCACACCGACTTCGACAGCGATCGTCTGCACGCTCCAATCGGTCTCGATCAGCAGCTCACAGCTTTGCATAACACGCACATTTTGCAGCAGTTGGATAAACGTCTGACCGGTCGCCTGTTTTAGCTTGCGCTGGAGGTGACGCGGGCTGATGGATATCCACTGGCAGAGCTCTTCCAGCTTGAGCGGATCACGGTAATGGGTCTGTACATAATTGGTGGTAAAAGTCACCGGATCTTCGATCTTCATCGGAGCCGCCGGATAGCTGAACTGGCTGTGCATATGCATCGTATGCAGCAGCTCCAGCAGTGAGAGGTACAGCTTATATCGATAGCCGGGAGTTGCATTCATCTGATTGAGATGCATGGAATACATAATCCGGGCAAATTCATTATTTTGCTCCCGGTACCCCAGCCAGCGCTCGGTCCTGCGGAAAAATCCGGCAATCTCCTGAAATTCTTCATCCCATGCCAGATTTTCCTGGGTATCACTTGTCATTAGCACTTCCGGCAAAAACATGCAGTTCATAATCTGCAGCTGAGCCGGCTGCTTGTTGTCCTGTCGGTAGAACATATGATGAATACCAATCGGAATAAAGAACAGATCGCCCTCAGATACTTCCAGTGATTCCTTATCGATGAACAGCAGTCCTCTGCCTTCTGACACATAGATGATTTCATAGAACGGATGCGCATGCTGCTGGTAGGATTGCATAACGTCGATCGTCAGGAAAGAGAGCGGATTATTATTTTCAAAAGGATGGTCTACTATTTTTAGTTCAGATGTGGTCATTAGGTGTTCTCCTGGATTCATGTCGTAATTGCCCATAACTCTGTCGTCTTTAACTATATTTCAAATTTATGATGTTGGCTACAATAAATAAGTAAGGTTTTGAGCATCACTGCACTGTTAAAGGTCTGGACAGGATGAATCAGCATACCTTCAGCGTAAATAACATTCTCATTTATTGCATACCTACAGGAGGATTATTATGACAACAACCAAGCTTATTACCCATTTACCTCAGGAAAAGATGCCTTATCTGCTGCGCAGAGGGGACGGAGACCGTTATCTGTTCGGCAATCAGGTCGCCACGATTATTGCCAACGCAGAGAGCACAGGTGATATTTTCTCCGCAGCAGTTATCGGCGGACCCAAAGGCGAGAGCTTCCCGATGCACAGTCATCCGAATACGTATGAATCCATCTATGTGATGGAAGGACGTGTACAGTTCGTAATTGACGGACAGAGCCATCTGCTGCTGCCGGGTGACTATGCACATATTACTCCGGGTACCGAGCATGCGTATCAGCTGCTTGGACACCGTAACAGCTTCATCTCGTACTCGATCTCCGGCGATATTACCAAAGTCTATCCGGCTCTTGGTCAATCGTACGAGCATATCGAATATCCGCCATTTACGGATCATGCCTATTCCGAGGAGCACCGCCGTCAGGCTGAGCAGAATGCGGATATCGTATTCTCTGCTGGCAGCACCGAATTCCCGGCATATGAGCTGGTCAGTAATCACATCGTACCGGAAGAAGTGGGCAATTATGTACTGGAGAGCGGCGAAGGTATCCGCCTGCTGACCGGTGACCAGGTACACCGTCTGCTCGCTACCCAGAAGACGACTGATGGTGCCTATATCGTCGTTGCCAGTGATGGTCCAAAAGGGGATGAGATCGTATCCCACTACCATGATCATCATACCGAGACATTCTTCTGCACACAGGGCCGTATGACCATGTGGGCGAATGATGAAGAGATTCAGCTGTTCCCGGGCGACTTCCTGCATGTACCTGCCGGTACGGTTCACTCCTACCGTCTGGATGATCACTTTACCAAAGTCGTGGGGCTGCTCGTCAGCGGATTGTTCGAACCGTTCTTCCGTCTGCTGGGTGACGAATACGAACATTACATGTTCCCGAACAACCCGGGACCAGCGCGTATTGACCGTCTGATGGCGAACATCGAGACACTGGATCTGAATGTCGTAGGACCGCCGAACTCTCACCAGAAGAAATAATTCAATAAAGGATAAGAGGACATATACAGGGTATAGGGCTGGTCTCTATATCCTGTAATATCATTCAAGGGTGCATTTAACATGAAAATCATTTTTGTACTGGCATTTGCCATGGTTCTGTCTGTAATGAACTCCACAATGTTCAATGTGGCGCTGCCTGCGCTGCGTGCAGACTTTGATTTATCCAGCTCACAGGTCAGCTGGGTTGTGACTTCATACATTATTATCTATGCGATTGGCTCGGTTACCTACGGGAAGCTGGCTGACCGTTACAAACTGAAAAATTTGCTTACCTTCGGACTCTGTCTGTTTGCTGTCGGTTCGGTGCTGGGCTTTATCTCGTCGAGCTTCTGGATGGTTATTGTCGGACGTATTCTGCAGTCGGCAGGTGCTTCCGTGATTCCGGCGTCTTCGATGGTGATTCCGATCCGTTATGTATCTGCCGAGAAGCGGGGCAGAGCACTGGGAATTACCTCGTCGGGGATGGCACTGGGTACCGCAGTGGGACCAATTGTTGCCGGACTGATTACCAGCTTTGCGGACTGGCGTTATCTGTTTGCGATCAGCTTGCTGTCGCTGGTGACCATTCCATTTTTCCGTAAATACCTGGACAAGGATCAGACGCATCCATCCCGGATCGATCTGGTCGGTGGTGTGCTGCTGGCCGGTACGGTTACCCTGCTGCTGCTGGCAATTACCTATACGAGCGGACTGCTCAGTCTGCTGACGATTATCGTGCTGGCTGTATTTATACTGTATATCCGTAGAGCCAAACAGCCATTTCTGGACCCGGCGATCTTCCGTAATGGCGCCTATACGATGACGATGATTATTGCCTGTCTGGTGCTGATCTTCAATCTGTGCGTGCCGTACCTGATCCCGCAATTGCTGAGCAGTGTAAATGGATTGACTTCGTTTACTACCGGACTGGTAATGTTCCCAGGTGCTCTGATCGCTGCGATCTTCGGTATTATTGGCGGTCGTATTGCCGACAGCAAGGGCAATTCGTTCCTGCTCGGTATTGCCTTTAGCCTTCAGCTGCTGACCTATGTGCTGATCTCGCTGTTTACCGGCGGATCGTATCTGATCATCATGCTGCTGCTTGTTATTGGCAATACAGGGCTGACATTTGCCCAGGTTGGACTGGCCAATACGGTATCCCGTACTCTGTCAGGACCACAGGTAGGGGTAGGCATGGGCATGTATATGATGCTGAGCTTTATCTCCGGGGCGATCGGTACGACCATACTCGGTCTGATTCTGGATCAGGCGCATATCGGCTGGTCTCCGAGTGTATTGCTGGGCAGCGGACAGCCAAGCGTGTTTAGCTTGATTTTCCTTGTATTTGCGATCTGGATACTGATCATCTTTGCAGGCTGCTTCCGTTTTCTGCAGCGGGGAGAACGCCAATCCTGATTGTATTTCACCTGTAATAACAGGAACTTAGTTTTTATCAAATTCTACAATTACCGGAGTAGGCAGAGCGAAAGAGCACTCCTATTCAAATATAATCCGTAACAGAAAGAGCCAGGTGACTGGCTCTTTTTTGTTTATTGCTTGGGATCTTCGACTTATATTATCTGTGGTAAATCAGGTAAAAATTGGTATACGTACAGAACGATTATTTACTTTGACCAAGTTCTACTTGGAAATCTCCATTCAAATTGGGTCATAAAACCTAATTTGTAGTATACTTGTTAAAGAGTCGGCGCATAGTTGCGTAACGAATCATGTCCTAATACCCAATTCGTACAGAAAAGATTGGAGTATGATCTACAGGTGATTGGAGAATGAACATGAACACATCAGGAGCATTTCTAAAAGTATTTCAGCAGCCCATGAAAGAATTTAAAATGGCTGCGATTGAACATCATTGCCCGCATTGCCAGGAAGTCCTGATCCGGGTAGAGCCGGATCCAAAGGCTGGCAACAAGCAGCAGGTGCATATTTATCCCGGATTGCCGGAGCTTGAGGATCGTTATGTATATATGGATAGCGATATGATTACAGGAATACGAAGCAGTATTCTGGGCAGTGACTGGTATGATACGTCCTATGCGTGTGGAGAATGCCAGAAGTGCCAGGGGATATTTTGGACAGCTGCTGTCTATGTGGCTTCACGGCCGGTACGTAATCTGATAGTGGAGGATGAACATCATTTTATTCTCCAGAACGATCCCGAAGCGGATTATGCCGAGTTTTACGGAATGGAAGACTATGCCTGTTATCACCGGATTTTTTATCAGGATGCCTTTGTAGAAGGAGACCGGACCGGTGCACCTCTGCATATTAATGAGTATGTATTGGGGCCTTTTATTTTTGAGGAAGGCAATGAAGAAGCTGCCGGCGAATTGGCAGAACACATCCTGCTGGTCGCAAAGGAAGCAATGGGCTGCCGTTCTAAATTCTGAACAGTGCGCCGGATAACTGTATTCCAGACCGCAGAGCAGTTGAAGATGCAGATTAGCTGCAGTACAAAGCAAAAAGAGCTTAACCCCCATAAGCGGTTAAGCTCTTTTTGCTTTGTTTTTCTTTGCTCCATTTCATTTGTTCATCTAACTTACTTTATTTAACGTTATATTGGGTTGGATCAGCAAACCGTGCATAATAATGGTAGTGGCTGGATGTTCATTTTCTTCCGGATGCAGCACGTACAAGGATCTTCCGGTTACCGTAATTGCCAAAGAAAAATCTACAGTTGTACCAAGCCATCAGCTATTGCTTTACCACTTCAAAAGCCTCCCAGGCGCCGCCGACCGTTGTACGGTTGGCAATGAGTGGACTGCTGCCTGTATTGTCAGCCGTAACGTATTTGTTATTAGCCAGCGACTTGAGCGTTCGCTTGCCATCTGGGGTTGTCCCGATCTGAAACGTCTCCCATGTACCGATGGATGTCTTATTGGCGATTAATGGGCTGGTTCCATTGTTATCAGCGGATACATACTTGCCGTTGATCATGGAGCGCAGGGCTACACGGCTGCTGCCCAGATCGATCAGTTCAAAACGCTCCCATGTGCTAACATTGTCCGAACGGGCGATCAGAGCCCCTCTGCCGTAATCTTCAGCTACAACATACTTACCATTGGCTCCGGCTTTGAGTGCGACGATATTGTAGCCGCCCTCACGCTGGAACACATGGACATAATCGACGAGCAGCTTCTGCGGAAAAGCGGTGCTGGCATCCGGATAGCCCGGCCAGTTGCCGCCGACAGCCAGATTGAGCAGCAGGAAGAATGGCTTGTCATACGCCCAGGTGTTGTCGCCTACATCTGCAGGAGTACGGGTATGATACAGATTACCGTCTACATACCAGCGAATAACGCCAGGTTCCCATTCTACCGTATAGTTGTGGAACCCGTTGCTGAACGGCTCACCGATCGTATAGGCAGCCGACAGCCCTTTATCACCGGAATAACCGGGACCATGAATTGTTCCATAGACAGTATTTGGTGCTGGCGGTCCAATATATTCCATAACATCGATCTCACCGCTGCCCGGCCATGGATTGCTGGCGATATCGCTGCCCAGCATCCAGGCGGCAGGCCAGATTCCTTTACCATAAGGAACTTTGGCACGGATATCGATTTTGCCGTATTTCATATCAAATTTGTTGGCGGTAGTCAGACGGGCGGAGGTGTACTGGGAGCCCTGATAATTCTCCTTGAGCGCCTGAATAACCAGATTGCCGTTCTCCATATAAGAGTTATTGGTGCGGTTGGTGTAGTACTGCAGCTCGTTGTTGCCCCAGCCGTTATTGTTGCCGATCTCCTGATTCCACTTGGACGTATCTACGCCGCTGCCATTGGGTCCATTAAAATCATCCGCCCATACCGGCACCCAGCCACTGGACGAAGAGGCCTCCGCAGTCTGTGGATTGGCATTCCATGGGATGACTAATCCAGCGGCGCATACTGTAGATAATAAGAGGGAGAAAAGCTGTTTCTTCATTAAACACAACCACCTTTTAAATAGGATAATTTCCAATATATTCTAATGTGTAAATGCTTACAAAACTAGCTCTATTTCCTGACTGCGTAGAAATGCACATACTCTTCGATAAAACACTATCTGTAACCGGTTATTTTCAATCCATTATTTCTAATGTGCAATAAAACAAATATAAATAAACATTATAATTTTTATTTATATTTGTTTTTATCCGTTTATTATTGACTTGCAACATGCAGAAGATTAGAATAAAGGAGTAGAACTTATTCGGATAACCAGGGGAGAGAACTATGATGTATACGACGATGCCTGATCAACAGCCGATTCGGATTCAAGCAGAACAGATTCCATTTATACGCGAGATGGCGAAGATTACCCGTAATATGTGGCGTTTTGGCTGGGATGAACGTAATGGTGGGAATGTCAGCTGTATTCTGGATGAGCAGCAGGTGGCTCAGTATCTGGATATCCATCATGTCATTCGGCGCTTTGAACCTGCTTTTCCGGTTCATGAGCTGGCTGGTCGCTATTTTATCGTCACCGGATCAGGCAAATATTTTAAAAACGTCATCGATGACCCTGAAGGAAACCTTGGTGTGCTGCGTGTATCCGAGAATGGAGAACAGCTGGAACTGCTGTGGGGACTGAGTAACGGGGCTGTGCCGACGAGCGAGCTGCCGGCTCATTTTATGAGTCATATCGAGCGTCTCAAGATCGATCCGCAGCATCGCGTTGTCATGCACAATCATGCGACCCATACGCTGGCGATGACTTTTGTTCATACGCTGGATGAGAATGCATTTACCCGCACGCTGTGGGAAATGTGCACGGAATGTATCGTTGTGTTTTCCGATGGAATCGGCGTGATTCCGTGGATGGTTCCGGGTTCCAGTGAAATCGGACGTGCGACTGCACAGAAAATGAAAGAACACCGCGCTGTCCTGTGGCCGCAGCATGGAATCTTCGGTGCGGGGGCAACGATTGATGAAGCATTCGGTCTGATTGAGACGATCGAAAAGGCAGCCCAGATCTATATGAAAATTGCTCATCTGCCGATCCAACAACGTATTACCGAGCAGCAGCTGACAGATCTCGCTCAGGCATTCGGAGTCACTCCAAGACCTGGGATTTTAAAAGCAACGATATAAGAAAAGCGGTATGCTCAGACTATATAATATGAAGATTATGTGAAAAAGAGACTCAGAGATCAGCCTGCACAGACGCAGGCTGATCTTTTTTTGATGAGGTACAAGGAGCGGCCGACAGGGCTTTTACAGCAATTATTCGAGAAAATCGCGAAAACTTCATTTTCCTTTTTTGCTCGAATAAGCACGAATCATGTAAGCGTAATCGCCAATTAGTATTAGAACCTGGTCTTAAGACATGCTATACTGAAGTGAATCATCAGTATTCATTTTGCAGCATAAAGGGGAAATTAATTATGAAATATCAGGAATGGACTGCACCTCAGCAATACAACCTAACCTCCGAAATGGAGAAACATAATCCCGCCAAAACAGCGCTCAAATGGCTGAATGACAAGGGAGATACACAGGAAATCTCGTATGGCGAATTGTTGAAGCAGGCCAATCGGCTGGCTAACGGACTGCTCAAGCTTGGACTTCAGCAGGGCGATCGCGTACTGGTCATGGTACCAAGACAGATTACCGCCTATATTATATATCTGGCCTGTCTCAAAAGCGGACTGGTCATTATCCCGTCTTCGGAAATGCTGCGTGCCAAGGATCTGGCTTACCGGCTGCGTCATTCGGAAGCTCGTGCGGTCATCGCCTGGTCAACGGTCACCAGTGAAGTGGACAATATCGATGAGGAACTGCCTGCCTGGGCATTCCGCATCTCTGTCGCTGCCGATCAGTCAGAACTGGCCGAAGGCTGGCTGGATCTGAAGCAGTTGATGAAGAACGAAGAAGAACAGTTCGAAGCTGTGGCTACGAACCGTGACGATATGGCGATCCTCGCCTACACGTCCGGAACAACCGGCAACCCAAAAGGTGTCGTTCACAGTCATGGCTGGGCATATGCTCATCTGCGCATCACCGGTCCTTGGCTGGATATTCGTGAAGATGATATCGTCTGGGCGACTGCTGCCCCGGGCTGGCAAAAATGGATCTGGAGTCCGTTCCTGTCGGTTCTCGGCCGCGGAGCAACCGGTCTGGTCTATAATGGATCGTTCCAGCCGCATAAGTACCTGGAGCTGATCCAGCAGTATGGCGTACAGGTATTGTGCTGTACACCGACCGAGTACCGTCTGATGGCCAAGCTTGAAGATCTGGGCAGCTATGATCTGTCCAGCCTGCGCAGCGCCGTATCGGCAGGAGAGCCGCTGAATCAGGAAGTGATTCATACCTTTAACCGAGAATTCGGTTTGACGATCCGCGACGGATACGGCCAAACCGAAAGCACACTGCTGATCGGTAACCTGACGAATACAGAGATTCGCCTTGGCGCAATGGGACAGTCAATGTCTCCGGGACTCGTCGAGATCATTAATGAAGAAGGCCAGCCCGTACCAGCGGGAGAAGTTGGTAATATCGCGGTACGTACCGATATGCCGGCTCTGTTCCAAACCTATTATATGGACCCGGAACGCAAAGCCGAGAATGTTAGCGGCGACTACTTTATTACCGGCGACCGGGCACGCAAGGATGAAGACGGCTACTTCTGGTTTGAAGGGCGCGGCGACGACATTATTATCAGCTCCGGTTACACAATCGGTCCGTTTGAAGTGGAAGAAGCGCTGATGAAGCATCCCGCTGTCAAGGAATGCGCCGCTGTAGCCAGTCCGGATGAGATTCGCGGTCATGTCGTTAAAGCATTTATCGTATTAAAAGATGGGATAGAAGGCACACCGGAACTGGCGAGAGAGCTGCAAAATCATGTCAAGCAGTGGACAGCTCCTTACAAATACCCGCGTAAAGTCGAATTCATCACCGATCTGCCCAAAACCAGCTCCGGCAAAATCCGCCGCATCGAACTGCGTGAACAGGAGAAAAAAGCGAACAGCTAATCTTATGAACATATTGTTCGTTAAACCGGCCGATAACATTTCATATTAATGTTTATCAGACAGAGAATGAATAGAAGTCCAATTTCCCATACAAAACCAAGCAGCCCAGTGGGCTGCTTTTTTGCTTTTGCT
The DNA here is from genome assembly GCF_000971965.1 of Paenibacillus wulumuqiensis. Classification (GTDB taxonomy): domain Bacteria; phylum Bacillota; class Bacilli; order Paenibacillales; family Paenibacillaceae; genus Saccharibacillus; species Saccharibacillus wulumuqiensis. The sequence goes on along the minus strand of NZ_LAQP01000001.1, from coordinate 543,927 downwards.
CACTGTTTTCTTGCTTGTATCTCCTCTTGTTTTACCCTCCGTGTGTCTGTAACGTATGGCTGTGCACCTTTGTATAACAAGCAATCACCTGCAGACCAGCAGGGTAACTTCGCAGTTTTTACTTATTTGGAGTAAATGGTATCTAATTAGGTCTATATACCTGTATAGGCTTGCGAAAAAAACCTGACTTGTATATAAAATCTTCAGCAACAGCCTTTTTCTCTGCAAATATTAATTATAATAATTCAATAAGTGAAAAATTCATAATAATGAAAAAAAGTTCATCTTCCTCGCATCACGCTCCTAAAATAAATCACAAGACGCATCGTATAAAACGTAAAATAGTTCTAAAGACATTTGTCAATACATTATACACAAATATATTTTTCGCCATTAAGACAGTTGGCTATTTAAAATGTCTTTAATTCGTGCGATATTAGTAGTATGTGTATTCAGGTATGTATGGGGGTCAAAAGTCATGTATAGCTTTTTAATTAGCTTTGTAATATCGTTTATACCATTTATGCTGCTGGGTGCACTTGCCATTGAGATATTGATGCGGCATCCGGATAGCTCACTTCATCGGCTGACTACGATCCTGATTGGTGCACTTTCCTTTATATTTTTGTCTGATTTTCTCACACAGGCACTGGATTATGAATTTGCGAGCTGGGTTAATCCACGTCTTACCTATGATCTGACTTTTATTGCGATTACCATTCTTACCTATTACTTTGCCATATTGAGCCGGATTCAACTGCCGTTCTGGCTGCTTCATCCTTTTGCGGGTGTTCCATTGACAGGAATCGTGATGATTCATGGTTGGCCGGATATCTTTCAATTGTATCTGGCGAAGGGTCAACACTGGCGGATGGAAATTCATAATGAAATCTTTGACTTGATGTTTGTTACCATTACATTCTATTCGCTTTCCTTCCTGCTGCTGATTATGTTCATTGGTTACCGCAAGCTCAAGAGCAGCCGCGCCTATGAGCGGGAGCAGCAGATGATGCTGACGATTATCCGTGGGAGTGCCGTCGCATCGATTTGGCTGGTTTTCTTTTTTGCACTGAGTCAGATTTTCCCGGAGATTCCGCTTGTGCCGGTAGACAGTCTGCCCACGTATGCAGCGATCATCCTGGCGTATACGCTGCGTCTGGCAATGCACAAGCATAATTTCCTCGCGACCGCAGAGCAGCGCTACAAGCTGCTTTTTACCCTTTCAAGCAGTGGTGTGGCGCTGATGAACTCACGGGGCATTGTAACAGAGTCCAATCCGGCCTTTCGTGCGATTACCGGGATATCCGAGAGTGAAGGGGATATCGATATTTTGTCGATTTTGCCGGACACGGATAAAAGTGGATACCTGAGCGTGATTGAGAAGGCGTTCCGCGAACGTGCTTTTCCGCAGCAGATGCAGATGGAGATTATGAGCCGTTCGGGACTGCGTTATATGGTAGAAGTGAACAGCGACTTTCTGCAGATAGAGGGGGAGCTTCATTGCTATTTGCTGGTACGGGATATTACCGCTCAGCAGCGCAATGAGCAGCAGCTGCTCGAACTTGCTTTTACCGATTCCCTTACAGGTCTGGCGAACCGATACCAGTTCAATATGAAACTGCAGGAAGCGGTGGAACGGGCGCACCATACCGGCACACGAGTGGTGGTGATGCAGATGGATCTGGATCATTTTAAATGGATTAATGATACGATGGGCCATTCGGCAGGCGATATTTTGCTGTACAATGTAGCTGATTTGATCCGTCAGCATACACCGTTTGGCAGTATAGTGGCGCGTACCGGCGGCGATGAATTCGCCTTGCTGGCTGAACTGGAGAGCTGGCAGAGTGAAGAGACCGCAGCAGAGATGGCCAATACGATTCTGCATGCTTTTGCCAAACAGGTCGTACTCGGGGAAAAGTATTATCATGTCTCCTGCAGTATCGGTGTCTGTCTCGCGCTTAGAGACGGAGAAGATCCGGAGACCCTGCTGCGCAATGCAGATATCGCCATGTATGCCGCCAAGCGTCTCGGCCGCAATCAGTATCATCTGTTCAATGATCAGCTGAAAAGTGAAGCAAAGCGGGAGCTGCTGATGCAGCAGGGACTGGAAACTGCTCTGCTGCGCAATGAATTCTCGCTTGTCTATCAGCCTCAGGTGGACAGTCATACCGGTATTATGTTTGGAGTAGAAGCGTTGCTGCGCTGGCATTCAGCCGAATTGGGCTTTGTATCCCCGCAGGATTTTGTACCGGTAGCCGAGCAGAATGGAACGATCCGGCAGATTGGCGAATGGGTGATGCAGGAGGCTGCCGAGCAGGCCGTACGCTGGCTGGAAGAAGGATATCCGGAGATGCAGATGTCGGTCAATGTATCGGCCAGCCAGCTGAGTGATCCGTATTTTGCCCGTAAAGTCGAGAAGGTGCTGATGCAGACCGGACTGCCGGCACATCTGCTCTGTCTGGAGTTTACGGAGAGTGCGGCGATTCGTGAAGAGGAGCAGATTATGCAGATCTGCGAAGAGATTGTCGGTATGGGTGTGACGCTGGCTGTTGATGATTTTGGGACCGGTTATTCGTCCATGAAGACAGTGACCAGCTTTCCGTTCCAGTTTATCAAAATCGACCGTTCGCTGATCTTTGATATTGATGTGAATCCGCGTAATGTAGCGGTTGTCCGCTCGGTGCTTGCACTCGCGGAACAGCTCAATATGAAAGTGCTGGCCGAAGGCGTGGAATCACGGCAGCATGTTGAACTGCTGCAGCAGCTGGGCTGCTATCATATTCAGGGCTATTATTATGGCCGTCCGATGAAGGTGCATGATCTGGAAGCGTGGATGAGCACCAGTCCGGTCAGCAAATCATCCTGATCCATTACTCTAAAAAAAGGTAAATGAAAAAGCAGCTCTATCCCTGTAGGGAAAAGCTGCTTTTTTCTGCGAAAGAACAACGAAAAAACAACGAAAGAACAACTTGTTTCTATTTGAAGGATAGGAAACTATGACTCAAATCCAGCAAACGACTGGATCGCGGTCAAGCAGTTGGTGACCGGATGATAATCCGCTTTGGGCGGAGGACTCTTGATATTGCTCTGCTTGTGGTTATCAACGCTGAGCTGCTGGTACCAGCCTCCATGCTCCCGATCGATCAGATGGTCCCAGCAGTAGGCGAACAGCCGGTCATAGAATTCCAGATAGACGGATGGATCATCCGGGGTTCTGGCACTCAGTATGGCCGCGGCGCCCAGTCCCTCGGTCATCACCCAGTACAGTTTGTCCGGCGCAATCATCTCTCCATCGGTATCCATAATATAGTAGAGACCACCATGCTCGGGATCGGCAGCCTTGTCTGCAGCATGGGTGAACAGGTTCACGGCACACGGATACATCCAGGATTCGGGACGGTGCTGTTCCAGCCGCAGCAGCAGTTTGCTCCATTCGATCGAATGACCGAGTATATGACCGTATGGTCGGATCTCATCCGAGGTATCTTTATAATTGAATGTCCAGTCAATCTGCCAGTTCTGGTCATAATGTTCCCAGATCAAGTCACCGGATTGCGGCAGCAGGTCGAACATGACCTTGCGGGCAATAGAATAGGCCCGATCAAGGTAATGGGATTCACCGGTAGCTTCATAGGCAGCCATCATCGCTTCGCATGTATGCATGTTGCCGTTCTGACCGCGATACGAAGAGACTTCCTGCCAGTCTGCACTCATCTGATCGACATAGATTCCATCCTCTTCGCGCCAGAAATGCTGTTCGAGCACTGTGTAGATATCTGCCAGCATATCGGCTGCCATCGGGATGCCCGCCTGATGAGTGGTAGCGGCGGCCAGCAGGGCAAAAGCATGTCCATACAGCTGCTTGCTGGAATCCTGGACCTGATGATTCTCCAGAATCCAGTAGTAACCGCCATGCTGCTGATCCCGCTGATACTCCTGCAAAAAGCGCAGACCATGCTCTGCCAGCTCACGGTATACCGGATCATCACTCAGCATGGCCGCCGTGCTGAACACATAGACAAAACGAGATTGCCCGACAAGGTGCCGGGTAGGATCATCACATAACGTACCATCATCAAAAAAGCAGTGATGATAACCGCCAACCTCATCATCTCTGCATTGGGGTACATAAAAGTTGACCGTATCCATAATATGCTGCTTCAAAAAATCAGGTGAACGAAAATCAGGATAAGTGGAAGACATACGAATAAACCTCCTTGCAAGCTGTAATGAATATCTCCATAACGACAGAGGATGTTCTGGAACGCCGGGTAGATGCCTGTATTCATTCCATGGCTATATGATTACCCTGATTGGCAGAAGGGCTAACGAATTTGGGGTTATTCCTTGATTGGATTATAATAAAAGAGAAATGTAGGCGTTTTCGCCGAAAGGTTTTACCCATTTCAATATGATCGGCAGCGTCTGCATCACCACACTCGATAGAGGAGGCAGTATAATGGATTATGGATATATGGGGCGCAGCGGTCTGCAGGTATCGCGGCTGTGTCTCGGTACGATGACGTATGGGGATTGGGATATGGATGAACAGAGTTCGCTGTCCATACTGGATCGGATTCTGGATTCGGGTATTAATTTTCTGGATACGGCAGATACATACGGGAAGGGAACGAGCGAAGAGATTATTGGCAAAGCACTCAAAGGGCGCCGTGACCAGTTTATCGTCGCTACCAAGTTCAAGGTACGTACTGCCGAAGGACCCAATGGGGAAGGGGCAAGCCGCTACCGGATTATGCGCCAGGTGGAAGCCAGTCTCAAGCGGCTCGGCACCGACTATATTGATCTGTATCAGATTCACCGTCCGGACCCGCATACTCCGATCGATGAGACGCTGCGGGCGCTCGACGATCTGGTGGCTCAGGGGAAAGTACGCTATATCGGATGCTCCAACTTTGAAGCATGGCGGATGGTGGAATCGCTGTGGACGAGTGAGAAGATGAATCTGGAGCGCTTTGTGACCAATCAGCTGTCCTACAGTCTGCTCAATCGCTATAGCGAGCAGGAGATCCTGCCTGCCGCCGAGCGTCATGGACTCGCCATTATGGCCTATTCGCCTCTGGCTGGCGGCTGGTTATCCGGCAAATACCGCAAAAATCAGCCGCTCCCGGCAGGATCGCGTGGGGAGCAGATGGATCTAAGCACACCGGGCAATCAGCATAAGCTGAATGTAGTGGAACAGCTGGCTGAACTTGCTGATGCAAGAGGAGTCTCCCTGAGCCAGTTCTCGCTCGCCTGGCTGCTGCGCCGTCCGAATGTTATTCCGATTGTCGGTATTCGTAACGAGCAGCAGCTGGCTGATAACCTTGGAGCCCTGGAAATCCAATTGTCCGAGGAAGAGATTCAGCGGATTGATGAGATCATTCCGAGTCCATATCAGGATTTCTCGAGAGATGGCAGTTTTACCATTTCCAAAATTGCCATGAGATAGAGGAGACAGCGGGATGGCCGGAAGTGCGGTGGATTTCGCAACCATGAACATTGCTTTCTATTATGCAGCACGCCTTGCCAGCCGAAAGTTCAACCTGCTGGCAAGGTGTGCTGTTTTCATTTTACTGAAGAATGGCCGGGCTGCCCTGTTATAGGAAATAACTATTTCAGCCGGTATGGCTTGGATTCGACAGACTATTTATGCTACGATAACTCCGATTAGTCCAAAAACCGATCTGCCTTCAGGGCAGATCCTGAACGGCAGCAGGAGAAGACGGAGCGTTCGAAGGGGGAAAGGTATTGACACTACAGCAGCTGCGGTATGCCATTGAAATTGCGAACTGCGGTTCCATGAATGAGGCGGCAAAGCGGCTTTTTATTTCGCAGCCGAGCCTTTCAAATGCCATCAAGGAACTGGAAAGTGAATTGGGAATTTCCATTTTTGACCGAACCAACCGGGGGATCAGCATTTCTGTAGAGGGAATGGAGTTTCTTGGCTATGCCCGCCAGATTATCGAGCAGGCGGAATTGATCGAGAATCGGTACCATGGCAGCAAGCGCAATCTGGTTCATTTCTCCGTATCGACACAGCATTACGCTTTTGTGGCGGATGCTTTTGTGAAGCTGATGGAGCAGACGGATATCAACGAATATAATCTCCATCTGCGGGAGACACAGACGTACAATATTATCGAAGATGTGAAGACACTGCGCAGTGATATCGGCATTTTGTATATTAACGAGCGCAATTTTAAAGTCATGAATAAGCTGTTCAGCGACGGTAACCTGATGTTCACGCCGCTGTTCAATACGAGCCCGCATATTTTTATCCGGGCAGCCCATCCGCTGGCTCAAAAGGAAATGGTCACCACCCAGGATCTGAGCATGTATCCGTATATTACCTTTGATCAGGGGGCGAATAACTCGCTGCATTTCTCGGAGGAGATGATTACTTTCTCCTCGACAGCCAAAAGCATCAAGGTACATGACCGGGCGACACTCGCCAATCTGCTGTCCGGCACGAACGGTTATACCGTAGGAACCGGCATTCTGGTGTCCCAGTTCAATTATGAACAGCTGGTCGCCGTACCGCTGCAGACGAATGAAGACTTTACGGTCGGCTGGATCGCACACAAGGATCGCAAGCCGAGCGAAGTGGCTTCCCAGTATATTGATATACTCAACGATCTGGTGTCCAACAGCTATCTGAATATGAATCAATTTCTATTATAAGTACAGGAGGAGCCTATGCAGAGTCCAATTACAGGAACCAAACGAAACACGCCTCCTTTCCGCTGCGATATTGTGGGCAGCTATCTGCGTCCGGAATCGATCCGGGATGCGCGATTCCAGTATGAGAGCGGTGAAATGACTGCCGAGCAGCTGCGAGCGGTAGAAGATGAAGAGATCACTAGGCTGGTACAAAAGCAGAAAAGTATGGGACTGCAGACGATCACCGATGGGGAGTTCCGCCGTACCTGGTGGCATCTGGACTTTTTCCTCGGTATTCGGGGGACCCAGAAGATCGGTCTGCCTACAGCCGGCATTGATAACCGTAACCGGGCCGAGAGCTTCCGCATCGTGGATAAGATTTCGTTTGGCAACCATCCGATGGTAGAGCATTTTCGTTATTTGCAGCAGCTTGCCGGTGATCGCACTGCCAAGATGACCATCCCTTCGCCAGCACTTTTTCATTTTGTGGAAAATTATAATGGCAATGACGTATACAGCGATCAGGAAGAACTATACCGGGACATTATTCATGTGTACCAGACAGCGATTCGTGCATTCTACGATGCGGGCTGCCGTTATCTGCAGCTGGATGATACGACATGGGGGACGCTCTGCAGCAGCAGACACCGGATGCTGCTTCGCAACCGCGGTCAGGACCCCGATCAGCTGGCCAGTGATTATGTGCGTCTGATCAATGAGAGCATTGAGAACTGTCCGGAAGATATGACGATTGCGCTGCATGTATGCCGGGGCAATTTCCGTTCAACCTGGTTCGCGGCAGGCGGTTATGAGCCGGTCGCCGAAGAGCTGTTTGGCAAGACCCAGGTAGATGCCTTTTTCCTGGAATATGACAATGAACGCGCAGGAGATTTCCAGCCGCTGCGTCATATCAAAAACCAGTTTGTGGTACTGGGACTCGTCACGACCAAGCATGGTGGACTGGAGAGCAAGGAAGTACTCAAGGAACGGATCGCCGAAGCTGCACAGTATGTGCCTCTGGATCAGCTCTGCTTGAGCACCCAGTGCGGCTTTGCTTCGACCGAAGAGGGCAATATGCTGACCGAGGAAGAGCAGAGGAACAAGATTCGATTGGTTATCGATACGGCAAATGAAGTATGGACCCAATCCCCTGCGGCATTGTTATAGGCCAGGGCTATAGCAGGCAGATATCTTGTGTGTATCAGGTATCTCGTGTATATGACATATCAGGATACTAGGTTCAGGATGATTGAAGGAATCATGGCTCTGTAAAAACAGCTCGTTATGTAAGGGGCTGTTTTTACAGAAATGCTTCATCTCTGGATTTTAATATATTAGGATGGATGACAGTGAGGTAATCGTAATGAAGAAAATGATAGTGGCTTTAATTGTAGTCATAATTATAGGTATATATATAAGTCAAAGTACATACCAACGAGTGGATGATGAAAGTATTCAGACAATCGTACAGAAAGAAAATCTAGTTTTATTGGATTCTAAAATAATGGATACAGACTCTTCTTCATTTGCAGTAATTTATTATCAGGATCAAAATCAGCTTGGTACGGGAATTATTACAATATCCGGTAAGACACCAAAATTGGCAAAAGAATTGGAAATTGCAGAGCAGCATGATCAGCCGGTTCAATATCTGGGAACAAAAAGCGGCTATCCTTATGTAGGAATAACTATTCATGATAAAGAAATCTTGAAATATGCAAAAACGATTACGTTGAAATTGCCGGATCAAAAACCACAGGTGAAAAATGTACAAAAACCTCAAAGCTCTTTTCTATTTGTAGGAACAAAGTCATTGCAAAACTCGTCTAACCATCTACAGTATGAAATCAAAAATGATACAGGTGAAATTTTGTATGAAAAGAATTATTGATTGGATGGTTAAATAGGAAAGTGAAAAGCAATATACACAAAAGCCAGCCTGGTATATCCCGGGCTGGCTTTTGAATATGCGATATATCTATTTTTAGGATCGGTTGGTGTTAACTGGGTTCAGAACAATTACAGACCTTCACGCAAGAAGGCATTTGCCAGTTTCATGGCGCCTTTTTTGGCCTGTGTCTCTGCCAGCACGTTCAGCATCACAAAGTCATGAATAATACCCTGGAAACGAACAGCTGTTACCGGTACGCCAGCTTCACGCAGTTTGTTGGCATACGCTTCGCCTTCATCGCGCAGCACATCGGCTTCACCGGTAATGACGAGTGCTTCCGGTAGGCCCTGAAGCTGCTCGGTCGTAGCACGCAGCGGGGAAGCGGTGATCTGGGCACGATCATTCGGATCGGTCGTGTACTGATCCCAGAACCACTGCATTCCTTCACGGGCGAGGAAGTAACCTTCTGCAAACTGGTGATATGATTCCGTATCGAAGCTGGCATCCGTTACCGGATAGAACAGCAGCTGTTTATGAATGGTCGGGCCGCTGCGTTCTTTGGCCATCAGGGTGATTGCTGCCGTCATATTACCGCCGACACTGTCGCCACCTACATACAATTTGGATGTATCAAAGCCTTGGGCGCTGCCCTGCTCGGCAATCCACTGCAGTACAGCATAGATCTCTTCGATGGCTGTCGGATATTTGGCTTCCGGAGACAGGCTGTATTCCGGGAAGACAACCGCTACTCCGGCACCAACGGCCAATTCGCGAATCAGACGGTCGTGGGTATGCGAATTGCCGAATACCCAGCCAGCACCGTGAATGTATAGCAGTACCGGCAGCTCGGCAGGAGCACCCGGAGGTCGTACAATACGGATCGCAACTTCGCCATCCGGACCGCCTGGAATTTTCAGATCCTCGATATCCACTTCAGGCTTGGCAATATCGCCGGATTGAACTTCGTTTACCGTCTCGCGTCCTTTTTCCGGTCCCAGATCGAACAGGAAAGGTGGCTTGGAATTATCATCGGCAAATTTCTGTGCAGCAGGTTCCAGGTATACTTTTTTCTCGGTAGTCATGGGAAAGCCTCCTCAGGTTAATGTACTGGTTTGCATAAAGTTATATCGTTTGTCGTATATCTTGTTGTCAAAGCGACTAAGCTGTCTATCAGTAATGGTACCATTCAGCCAAAAAATATGTACATCAGCCGCTTTGTTATTGCCTTCGCAATTACTATAACAAAATTTAATTGTGCAATTGCTTCTATAAGGAACGTAAACGTAAAAGAAGCTGATGAAACATAATCTGAGCGGGCTTACCAGCTGTCGGCCTCTGAATACACTTATATGATGAGCCGGACAATAACTTGGATAGAACCAGTTGCAACAGAAGGTCATAGGGAATTGGACAGAAGGTAGGTAGTTGCTGCGAACTGCTGTATAATGAAGGAAAGATTCAGACCGAACGTTGGAGAAAGGAACATTCATATCATGAACAGACGTAACTATACCCTGCCGGATGACCGGAACGAACAGCATGAACCATGGGATGAAGATACAGGCAGCCCGTATGCCGAAGAGCTGGAAGCCTTTCTCGACTGGATGAAAGATGCAGGTTATACCGGGTATACCCGCAAAGCTTATCTTGGGGATGTACATGAATTTCTGGAATCCCATTCCGTAAAAGGCAAGCCGCTCGATGATATCAAAAAGCGTCATGTGCTGTCCTACTTGAGCGGCGCACGTTCAAGAGGCGTTAGTGATTCGACACGTAATCGCAAACATGCAGCAGTCAGCTGCTTTTTCAAGGCATTGATGGAACTGGAGATGGCAGGTGCCAATCCTGCAGCGGGTATCAAAAAGGCCAAAACCGAACAGAACAAGGAACCCGTCTATCTGGATGAATCCAGACTGAGCGGCTTTTTGCAATCGGTAGAAGGCAAGTATCGTACGCGTAATCTGACTGTATTTCTGCTCATGGCCTATATGGGTCTGCGCGTAGGTGAAGTCCATCTGCTGAATATACAGGACTATAACGAAGAGCGCGGTACGCTGCAGGTATTCGGTAAAGGGCGGAAATGGCGTACACTTCCGGTGCCATCAGCAGTAGCCGACTTTCTGAAGCTGGCAATCCAGGAAAGACTTACCCCGTGGCGGGATGGGGAAAATGCACTTTTTATCTCGCAAAAGGGGACCCGGCTATCGATCCGCAACATCCAGCAGATTGCAGCAGACACCTTTGACAAGTTTCAGGAAGATGTAGAGCCAGGACAGCGTCTGCCATATTCCAGTCATAAGCTGAGACACTCCTTTGCCACAATGCTGCTGCGGCAGGGCACCGATCTGCGGACCGTACAGGAGCTGCTTGGTCACTCTTCGATTCAGACGACGATTATCTATACCCACGTCAGCAGCCGGGAAAAGCAGGAAGCCATTTCACGGCTTGATATCCAGCTGCCCGTACCGCTGCGCAGTGATCGGGAAGAGGCGGCAGAATAGCCCTACCATTGGGCAGCCGTTGTGGGTCCGATTATATATGCTCTGGCTGACCAGATGGAATAGGCTGGGAATAAGAGGGCTTCGGTACTGCTGTTTAGTATCTGAATCAAGAGAAATACATAGCTTGCTTGCCCTTCTCATCAGATGAAAAGAAGGATATGGAAAGCGATAACCAACTGTGGTGCATCAACCTAGATCGGTTTAGTAGGCGAAATATTGATCGTGGGAGCTATTGTATCACTTTCTCGAAAAAATTTTCAATAATTCAACGCGTTGAAGTGTAGTATTGCGTAGTTTTCTGTAGGTACCATTTAGTATTAGTGAATAAATGTGAATATACCTTACAGAAGAAAGGATTTCGTCTATGAGTAACCTTAAAGACAATACTTCATTATTCCGACGCAAACCGATTGCAGCAAGAGACAGCCAACTCAAACCTGTGCTCGGTGCGCTTGATCTAACCACTTTGGGGATCGGTGCCATTATCGGTACAGGCATTTTTGTACTTACCGGGGTAGCGGCTGCCAATTATGCAGGACCAGGAATCGTGCTATCCTTCCTATTGGCCGGAATTGTGTGTGCTTTTGCAGCACTTTGTTATGCGGAATTTGCTTCTTCCGTGCCTGCATCCGGTAGTGCGTATACGTATAGCTACACTACATTTGGTGAGATTATCGCCTGGATTCTTGGATGGGATCTCATTCTGGAATATGGCTTTGCCAGTGCTGCGGTAGCGAGCGGATGGTCAGGGTATTTCCAGAGCCTGCTGTCCGGAGTGGGAATTGAGCTGCCCAAAGCATTAACCAGTGCTTTTAATCCTGCTAATGGAACATATTTTAACATAACCGCTTCGATCATTACCTTGGTCATTGCGCTTCTGCTGACACGCGGAGTTAAAGAAGCTACTCGTGCTAATGGCATTATGGTTGCCATCAAGCTAATCGTTGTACTTATTTTTATCGGTGTAGGTGTGTTCTATGTGCAGCCGGACAACTGGACTCCATTCTTGCCGTTTGGCTGGTCCGGGGTAACTGCCGGTGCAGCAACCGTCTTTTTTGCCTATATCGGATTTGATGCCGTATCTACTGCTGCGGAGGAAGTAAAACGGCCGCAGCGTGACCTGCCGATCGGTATCATTACTTCGCTTGCCGTATGTACCGTTCTGTATATCGTTGTATCGCTGATCCTGACAGGGATTGTTCCTTACAAAATGCTGGACGTAAGTCATCCGGTAGCCTTTGCACTGGAATTTGTACATCTGAATGGAATGGCCTGGATCGTATCTCTTGGTGCGATTACAGGTATTACGACTGTACTGCTCGTTATGATGTATGGACAGAGCCGTCTGCTGTACTCCATGTCCCGTGATGGTCTGCTGTCCCCTGTCTTCTCCAAAGTCAGTGGCAAAAGCCAGACGCCTGCAGTAGGCACATGGATTGCCAGTGTGATCATTGCCTTTTTTGCCGGCTTTATCCCGCTGGGCAGCCTGGCGGAATTGACTAATATCGGCACACTGTTCGCCTTTACCGTAGTCAGTATCGGTGTAATTGTACTGCGTCGTACCCAGCCGAATCTGCAAAGAGGATTCCGTGTACCGCTGGTACCACTGATCCCGATTCTGAGTGCAATCGGATGTGTATATCTGATGCTGCAGCTAAAAGGAATGACTTGGCTGGTATTCTTTGGCTGGCTGCTGATCGGCCTGGTTATTTACTTCCTGTACGGCAAAAGCCGCAGTCTGCTGAATCCGAACCGCCGTTCCTAATAAATCTGCAAGTGAACCATTGCTGAGTCGCTATCACGCTTTCAGCCTTTAATTTCACTGCAAGAATGTATGCATTGTAAATGTCTTCTATAAAAGAGCATCTTCCGCCTGATTCAGGAGAAGGTGCTCTTTTGCTGTTAAAGGTCTTTGGGAATAGTGGCTAATCATGATCCGGAAAATAATAATCTGCCAAATTTCAAAAAAATATTTATTCACAATCATTATCGGAAAGCTGACATTTCTATTGTTTTCTAAATTAATATGCAATATATTGGTTTCATGAATACACCTCACTATCCCAAATTAAACCGTTTGTCACTACGTGATCAAGTCTATAACATGCTTAAGCAAGGCATTATTGCCCTGGAGCTGTCTCCCGGTCAGAAACTGAATGATATGGAGTTGGCCGGCCAGTTCGGAGTTAGCCGTACACCGGTTCGGGAAGCACTCAAACGACTGGAGGATGAAGGGCTCGTTGAATCCTTTCCAGGAGCCGTTACTCGTGTAGCTCCACTGCAGGAAGAGGCGGCAGCTCATGCTTTTGTTGTTGCTGCTGCCCTGCATAGTCTTGCTGCGCGGCTGTCTGCAGACCAGTTGACTGACGAAGATTACGAGCAACTGGAAGCCGCCAATATGGAATTGACAGCAGCACTTCAGCAGCAGGATGCAGAGAGAGCAATCGCTGCAGATGATCGTTTCCATGATCTATTCCTGATGAGGGCCGCCAATCCCGAGATTAACGGGGCTCTACATAGCATTATGCCCAAAATCCGCAGGCTGGAATATGCCAAATTTAGCGAGGCCAGCCGGGAGCAATCCCCTGCTGATCATATGCAGATTATTGCAGCCTGTCGTCAGCATAATACGGCAGAGGCTGTACGGCTGATGGAGCAGAACTGGCTGAGTCTGGGACAGTGGCTGACTGTACAGCATTCTGATTCTGCTTCAGCCCTTGCCACCGCTCTATCGGCAGAAGAGGAGGACAAGGGATGAAGGCGGTATTGATCGGTGTGATGGCAGCTTTCTTTTTCGCCTCCAGTTTTGTATTGAACCGATCAATGGAGGTAGGCGGGGGACACTGGATCTGGAGCAGTGCACTGCGTTATTTTTTCATGGTGCCGCTGCTTGTCATACTGGTACTGCTGCGCGGCAATCTAACACCGATCTGGAAGGAAATGCGGCGTCAGCCTGGCCGCTGGCTGCTGTGGAGTACAGTGGGCTTTGGGCTGTTCTATGCGCCGCTCTGTGCTTCGGCGGTATACTCGCCTGCCTGGCTGACGGCAGCGGGCTTTCAGACGACAATTCTGGCAGGTATGCTGCTGTCACCGCTGTTCTTTTTCGTCCATCAGACACCCGATGGGCTTGTACGCGAGAGAGGACGGATACCACGCAGTGTGCTGCTGATTGCGATCATGATGTTATTGGGCATTGGACTGATGCAGCTGGGACAAATACATAACAGTCCCGCCCAGGCGAGCTGGCAGGGCATTGCGCTGATTCTGATCGGGGCGATCGCTTATCCGCTGGGCAACCGCAAGATGATGGAAGTATGTGATGGCAGGCTGGATGCATTTCAGCGTACGCTGGGGATGAGCATTGCCAGTCTGCCATTTTGGATACTGCTGTCTGTAATCGGACTGCTGCAGCATGGTCCGCCAGCCGGGGGTCAGACCTTTCAGGCTTTGCTGGTTGCCCTGTTCTCGGGAGTCATTGCGACGGTGCTCTTTTTCGGAGCGACCGATCGGGTCCGTCATCATCCAGCCCGGCTGGCAGCAGTGGAGGCGACCCAGTCCCTGGAAGTGGTGTTTACCCTGCTGGGAGAATGGCTGCTGCTCGGCGTGATCCTGACATCCCTGGGAATGTGGACCGGCATGGTACTGGTCATCGGCGGCATGGTCGTGAATGCCTGGCTATCGGCACGTTCAAATTAAACTTACATTTCTGCTCAAATTCAAGTATAGTGATAGGCAGACTATTTTGGCCTGCTGCATGGAAGCGGCGGGCTGCATCCGTAATAACAAAGGAGTATACCATGCGATTTAATGTTCAATTCCTATCCTTTTTCGTTCTGCAGGTCGAAGGCAAAGAAGGCCAGACCTCCAAGAACTATAAACATTACCAGACGCTTGATGAAGACGAATATGAACTGAGCGAAATCAAGAATTTCCTGCATGCCGAATTCACACGTACCGCCAAGCGCAAAGTCGAGAAAAACCCATCCAGTGAGCAGCCGCCGACCAAGATTGGAACATTCCTCGTGGAACCGGGGCATGAACTGACCAGCAATCCCAATTTCAATCTGTTTGCCCGCTTGCGGACTGTAGATAACAAGGAAGATTTTAAAAATGCCGGCGATGATCTGGTACGCAGCTATCTGGATACCAGTTCCGTACGCGGCGGTGCCCTGATTGTATCCCAGGTCAAGATGGATACACACTTTGATGATCCATTTGTATTTGTCATGAAATGTGATTTTGAAAAGCAGATTGCCCGTATTTCCGATGAGCGCAGTCTGATCAGTGAAGTGGAGATGGCGATCAGCGCTCGCAACATGAAGTCGATCCAGTACCCGCATATGCCCGAGGAAGGCATGATCGAAGAATGGGAGCTCAAAGTGCACCAGTCTTCCCATGCCCGCTATTTTGAGGATTTTCTGAAATTCGTCACTTATGAGCAATCCATTCCCGAGATTGTAAATGAGCGGGTGATGGATTATGTACAGACCTATGTAGAGGAAAAGTGGCCGGATGCGAGCAATGAAGAGCGGCAGCGGGAAGAGCATGATCTGGAGCTGTGGGCAGCCAGTGACAAGCGTGATTTGCAGGAGAAGTGGGAACCGCAGCAGGTGATTGAAGCGGCTGAGCGGATTGTAGAGATCAAGCCGGAGATTGAGATTCGCGTCAAACTGGGCGATACGAGTGTAAGGGGATTGCTGGCGGATTTTGGCTTCCGGATGCATATTGCCAAGCTGGGTGATCATTATGCGATGGTAATCGAAGGCGAGTCATTTACCTTTGAAAAAGGCTTCTCGCCGGTAGAACTGCTGCAGCCGGATACGTTCGAGAATCTGTCGAGACAGCTAATAGAACGTGCGAATCAGCCGCAGGAACCGGATAACGATATTCCGTATTAAATCAAAGATTTGCTTGTCAGATGATTGCAGCAAATAGAATACAAACTTCAGTATATAACGAACGCCGCCTTTCCCAATGGAAAGACGGCGTTTTTTGTCAATTTCCGCATAGCACTGTATAATAACGTAGGATATAATCGCTATGAACAGCGGGTCAGTTACATCGCAGAACCATATTCATATAAGCCACTGCTTCATCAGGAAGCATGTAAGCCCTTGCCTAAAATTTAAAATACAGGCTAAATATTTAACTGGGCAATCTGGCCTTTAAGCTTGGCTGCCGAAGCGCGCAGCAGTTCTTCTTCTTTTGGATTAAGAGGAATCTGCAGCTTCTCACGGATCCCTTCTCTGCCGACAATCGCCGGTACCCCGAGATACACATCGGAGATGCCATGATAGTCATCCAGCAGGGAGGAGACGTTCAGTACAGCATGTTCATTTTGCAGAATAGCCGCCACAATCCGGTCGAGTGCCAGGGCGATCGCATAGGAAGTGGAGCCTTTGGCGTTGATAATTTCGTAAGCGGCATTTTTGGTGCTGTTGAAAATGTCATCCTGCTCGGCTTCATCAAAGGCAATACCTGCGCCTGCCACATTGGCCAGACTCCATACCGGCAGTTCGGAATCGCCATGCTCACCAATGATATGGGCATGTATACTGCGCGGATCGATTTCTTTGTGCTTACCGATCAGATAACGAAAGCGTGCGCTGTCGAGCAGTGTACCCGAGCCGATTACGCGGTTAGCCGGCCAGCCGCTTTTTTTCCAGGATACATAGCTGAGAATGTCTACCGGGTTGGTAGCGACCAGCAGAATACCATGATCATTATACTTGGTAATATTTTTGATAATGTCGTCGAAAATGGCGGCATTTCTATTCAAAAGATCTATGCGCGTCTCACCGGGACGCTGATTGGAACCCGCCGCGATGATAATAATATCTGCATCTTTGCAATCAGAGTAGTCGCCGGCCCATAATTTGACACCGCCTATAAATGGCAGACCGTGATTCATATCAAGTGCTTCACCCAGTGCTTTGTCCTTGTTGGCGTCGATAAATACCAGTTCGGACATCCGGTTACGGAGAAGTAGAGTGTAAGCGGTTGTGGAACCAACTGCTCCTGTGCCGATAACGACTACGCGGTTAGGTTTGGATACGGATTCAGACATTAATTATCATCTCCTTATATTTGTATTACAGATTCGCTACTATTGTAGCGGAAAGCTTTCACAAAGTAAAAAGGTGTTCTATTATCTATAACCGCAAACGCGTTCTTTTAGTATCGAAAATCCAGAAAACTGTAATCGCTTGTAACTTTTCTGTAAACTACCTTTTTTAAAATTAGTTTACTCTTATATAGGTCGTGAAAAATCGAAACGCTTTAGCATCAGGTAAGTGTGTGGAAGGAGAATAATAGATGAAGT
Organism: Paenibacillus wulumuqiensis; assembly: GCF_000971965.1. Lineage (GTDB taxonomy): Bacteria > Bacillota > Bacilli > Paenibacillales > Paenibacillaceae > Saccharibacillus > Saccharibacillus wulumuqiensis. The sequence continues at coordinate 526,550 of NZ_LAQP01000001.1, read as the reverse complement.
GGAGCACGAGTAAATCGCTTCTTATATGGATATCCCTGGTTTTCCTTCTGTCCGCCTGTTCATCAGCAGGCAGCGATAACGCTCTTATGAGTGAGGCTGTACGTGAGCAGCTTCAGAATTCCAAAGAAGATCAGGGTCAGACCATTACCCTCAAAAAAACAACCGATTCAAACATAGATCAGCGTGCAGGTGGAAGACCTGACGCTTCGGAATATCAGATTCAGACGAGACTTACCGATTTCCAGCTGCTCAGCGCGAGCTCAGGCGTGGCCTGGGGGCTGACCCGCAATGAACTGCGTATCTATGTGACGCAGAGCAACGGCAAAACCTGGGACAATGTATCCCCTGCCAAGACGGTTTCTTTCTCGGAGCCGCCGGTCTATGGCAGCAGCATTTTCTTTTTGAACCAGAAAAATGGCTGGGTGGCCCGTAATGCCAATGGTGTGGGTCAGACACTGATCCTGCATACGATGGACGGTGGCCAGAACTGGAATGTAGCTACATTTAACGATAATGGAACCGTGCTCGGCATGTACTTTATCAATGAGAAAACCGGCTGGGTGATGACGTCCACAGACGAATCGGACCACCAGCAGGGCAAGGCCTTTTACCGTACGGAGGATGGCGGAGACAGCTGGACACGGCTGATGCAAAATTCGACCTATCTGAATGCCTCCAAACAGACAGCCAATGAGCTTCCGCAGAGCGGTACACTGATCGGTATGTCTTTCCGGGATGACAAACATGGCTTCGTCACTCTGGAACAGAATGGACGACCAAGCCTGTACACGACAGCTGACAGCGGCAAAACCTGGACTGCCAGCGCCCGGTTCCTCAGTAAAGAAGTGGAGAGTTGTGACCGAATTACGACTGGCAAACCGCAATTTTACGGTACAAGCAAGACGAGCGGCTGGATGAATATCGGCTGTGTCAAGGGAACCGAAACCAGTTACTCCGGCTATTTCACCGAAGATGGCGGGAAAAACTGGACACATGTAGCTTATACCCTGAAGCCGCAGACAGGAATAAATCAGGCGATGGGACCGACTTTCCTGAGTCGCAAGCAGGGCTGGTCACTGATCGATGGCATTGTATATACTACGCAGGATCAGGGTCACACCTGGAAGGCACTGCCGCCCAATGATACTCTGCAAAAGACGCTCGCCAATTATCCTGAAATGGCGAAACTGCAATTCTTTTCCAAAGATGTAGGCTGGCTGCTGGTCGCCAAAAATGAAGAACGCCGCTCGCTGCTCATGCAGACAACCGACGGAGGCAAAAGCTGGCATGTGCTGTAATATACTTTAATAGTTGTTTTGCATTTCCTTCCATTTGAATATACGGAGTTACCTCGGTCTGTTGAATAACAGAAAGGTAACTCCTTTTTTAATATTCTTAAAAGAAAAATAAAAAATAATCTAAAATTTCAGATCTTTTGTGAAAAAAATCACATAATAAGTGCAGAGGATCAGTTATGATTGGGGTGTAGAAAAACAAGGAGATGATTGAGATGAAAGCCAACGTCCAAGAAAACTTTACCCACTATTACATGACCCTTTGTTACAACTGTGAAGAAGCTGCCAAATGCCAGGATGAAGAAACTTGTCTCGCATGCTGGGCAGACCAGGGCTTATTCGATGGAGAGAAAGATGATACACAGGAAATGCTGCAAGCCTACTATGCATAACCATCTGGCTGGTATTCTCCAGATCAGGCGTCAGCAAGATAACATCCTTTTAGAGAAATGGAATCCATATCCCGGCAGCTCCTAAACCTCCACACTTCCAAAGTTAGCGAAGTGTGGAGGTTTTTGCGTTGGACAGCCGTAGGCTGACAAGGGGCGACAGAATTGCGTATATTGAAGAATGGAAAGAACCCATGTTTCGGGTGCGGTTCAATCGTTGAATAGTGCAGTAGAGGGCAGAGTGTTACGCTGTCTATCCATCATGGACGAACATTATGCAGCTATTTATGCCAATTCGCAATAATGGAGGAGATCAATCATGAAATATACATCAAGCACAGTAATTATAACCGGCGCAGCCCAGGGGATCGGCAAGGCAGTAGCAGAAGGGTACGCTGCAGAAGGGGCAACCGTATTTCTGAGCGATGTACAGGAAGCAGAGGGGGCAGCGACGGCGGCCAGGATTCGCGAGCAGGGAGGACAGGCACACTTTTTACCCTGTAATGTACGCAGCGAAGCGGATGTACAGGCTTTGATCCAGGAAGTGGTCAAGACGACAGGTCAGATTGATGTGCTGATCAATAATGCCGGAATTAGCCATTGGAAATCACCTTATGAACTGACGGTAGATGAGTGGGATGAAGTGATGAATACGAATGTAAGAGCATGCTTCCTCATGTCACGGGAAGCTGCCAAGGTGATGCGGGATCGTGAAGGGGGAGCGATCGTCAATATCTCTTCTACCCGGGCACATATGTCCGAGCCCAATTCCGAAGCCTATGCCGCTTCCAAAGGAGGCATCACCGCGCTCACGCATGCGCTGGCTGTATCTCTGGGACCCGATCATATCCGGGTCAATTCCATTAGTCCCGGATGGATCGAGAATGGCGACTATACTGCACTCAAGCCGGAAGATCACACTCAGCACCCGGCACAAAGGGTCGGCAAACCGGATGATATCGCCAGAGCCTGTCTGTTCCTGACGTCCAAGGACAATTCCTTTATTACCGGTGCGGAGCTGGTGATCGATGGAGGTATGACCCGGAAAATGATCTATATCGAGTAGTCGGCAGATAATGAATACTAATAACGCCTCAAATCAAATGACGTCATGAAAATCTGACATTCATTTATTTGAGGCGTTATTTGCGTTAATCCTGTATACAGTATGAAGTAATAGAGACTGATTATTTATTTTGTGGTTGATTGGCTTTGAAAGAGCTTCGACTCATGCTTAGCAACAAAAAAGCCATATATAGGAGTGCTACACAGCCTATAATTAGATAAGAAGAAGTTAAACCAATCCGATCTGTAAGAATACTGCTGCTAATAGGACCCAACATCATACCAATTGAATAGGCCGTATTATATACCGCAAAGGTAACACCGTAAGAGGGAACTCCACTATTTTCAGAGAGACTGGCCAACTCTGGAAGACAAGGCGCAAGTACCATCCCCATACTGACCCCGAGAAGAGCCAGAGCTGCCGCCTGCATCCACATGGAATCGGGCAAGGATGCCAAAGGAAGACTGATGGAGACCATCAATAACCCAATCATCAAAGCCCGCTTGTTGCCGATTTTACTGGAAAGGGCTCCGATTAAAGGAGTTGTTAATCCATAAGCTAATGTCGGAACAATAAACAGAAGGCCGATAAATCCAGGCTGTGCTTGAAACTTTTCTTGCAAATGAAGTGGAAGAGTAGGTTCCAGAACGCTCGGTACTGCAGCGCCGATTACAATAACACCAGCAATTACTAAAATGCTGCGGTTGCGAAGAAGACCAAAAGGGGAGAGAAAGTTGCCTGATTTCGTTTCCGGGAAATCACGTAACAACACAAGGCGTAGAATACCGTCAATAAGGGCAAGGGCAGCAGCGAATAAAAATGGAAGCTGATAGCCCCCTAATTGATAAAGCCATCCGCCAATAGCCGGACCTAATAAAATACCAGCTGCCTGACCGGACAAAGCCAATCCCATCGCTTTCCCCCGTTCCTGGGAAGGGTAAAGATCCGCGAGAATAGCAAGTCCTGCAGTCCAAGTAATGGCTGCTGCTAATCCCTGCAGAGATCTAGCCACTACGAGCATCCAGAAGCTGGTTGAAAAGGCAAACAGTAAAGTAGCTGCTGCCAACCCCAACAATCCCCATAACATGGGTCCCCGGCGTCCAATACGGTCCGATAAAGCCCCAAAAATAGGTGTAGCTATAAATAAAACAATTGCATAACTACCAAAAAGCAGACCAATTTCCGTTTGGGATGCTCCCAAAGAAGAAGCATATCTCGGCAGAATGGGTACAACCAGTCCATAAATTAACATATCCAAAAAAATAGCTAATCCTACAACCAATAAAGCTGCTTTTTGTTTTGATTTTAGTGATGAGTCCACTATAATACCTCCTATATGTTTACTATTAAATATTTAGTACTAAACATTTACTATTGATATGTTTGCATTATAACAAGCTCTCTAAAAACTGTAAAGTAGAAAGATCAAGCTAAAATAGCTTTATGGTTGACATGTAGATTTACTGCTTGAAAAGTACTATAATTTTAGTAATTCAAAAATAATACTGGAGGATGCATTAATGATGACTATAGTAATGGTTCTTGGACTTTTGCTAAAATATGGACCTATGTCCGGCTATGAAATTCAACAAAAAATGCAATCAGCGAAAACGGATAAATGGGCCTATGTCCAGCCAGCCTCCATTTATCATGCTTTGAGAAAGTTGGATAAGGAAGAATTGATTACTCTGCAAACACTGGAACAGACAGGTAATCGATCCAAGGCCATTTACTCGATTACTTCTAAAGGGAAATCAGAATTTGACACGATGCTCATTAATTCGTTCAAAAAAGCTTCTGTTGTATTTCCTACTGCTTTGTATACTGTACTAACTTTTATGGATGAAGCATCCAAAGATGCTCTTATTGAGGCATTAAATGTTCAGCAACAAGCGATTCAAGAAACCTATAATGAGATGAGAGAAGGACAATTGGAAAAAGAAAAGTATTCTGAAGTGCCCAAAAACGTTTTATTTATTTTTCAGAATATTTATGAACAGTGTGAACTTCAGTTGAAATTTTTGGAAGAATTGAAACAAGATTTATTAAAGGAAGAGGAGTCTTCCACTAACAATTAACAGACTTATACTATAAGTTAAAGGCTACTATTTCACTTTGAATAGTAGACTTTTTGTGTATAGAATATAATGTAATTAAAGGTATATTAATCAGCCAAGCCATTTTTTCATAAATGAACATATGGAGCAGATTGTTGAGTTGATCCATCAAGCCAGAGCTTGAGAATGGACAGGGTGTCAATGTCGGACAATATTACGCAAAAGAAATGGTTTGGATTTTTATATTAAAACAGGCCCGTAGTTCGTTGGTTCTCCCAATGAACTGCGGGCCTGTTTCATATTCAAAGCAGACTATATAAGCGGATGATATTTATTTTTTTAATAAAGAGGGGCCTATTTTTAACGCACCGAAGAGGCAAAACGCTGTGCCCATTTTTCCTTGAACAGCGGCAGTGTGCTGTCTCCAAAGATCTGTGCTTCTTCCAGATGTGGATAGCTGGAGAGGATGAATGAAGTCACACCTGCCTCCGCATATTCCATGAGACGGTCCGATACCTGATCCGGAGTACCGACAAACATCAGCGCGCCGCCGGAGCGTACATTGGACAGTCCTGCCCACAGATTCGGTCCTACCATAAAGTCATTGTCTGCGGCCGCATCACGAATCTGATTTTGGCGGTTCTGACCGGTCGCACCGGTTTTGCTAAAGGCAGCTTTGGCACGTTCAATCGTCTCGGGATCGATATCCTTGATCAGATTGCGTGCAGCTTCCCATGCCTCCTCTTCGGTATCACGCACAAGCACCTGCGCGCGCATGCCAAGACGCAGAGGGCGGACGCTGCCATGCTGGTCCGCGTACTGCTGCTGCACTTTCTGAATCTCGACGATTTGTTCCTTGATCATCTCCAAGGGTTCTGACCACATCAGGAACACATCTGCGTATTCGGCGCCGACGCTTTTGGCCATCGGAGAGCTGCCGCCAAAGTAAATCGGAAGCCCGGGCTTCTGTACGGTATCCGGACGGCTAACACCGCCGTTTACTTCATAATAATCACCTTTGAAATATACCTTGTTATCCTGAATGGAAGCATCATCACTGGAGCCAAACTCGGTAGAAGCGAGTCCGGATGCCTGGGACCATACGCCTTTGATAATATCCAGATATTCGCGGGTTCGTGCATATTTCTCATCATGAGCCCGTGCCAGCGGATCGCCCAGTTCTTCCAGATCATCCGGGGAGCTGCCGGTTACGATATTGATCCGCGCTCTGCCCTCGGACAGTGTATCCAGTGCAGCAGCCATACGTGCAGTCAGTACAGGAGCGATCAATCCGGGTCTTACGGCTACGAGAGGCTTGAGCGTCTTGGTAGCTCCAACAATGGCAGAACCGACCACCCAGGAATCGAGACAGGCACCGCCCGTAGGAATAAGAACAAATTCAAAACCGGACTGCTCTGCAGTCTGTGCTACTTTGGTCAAATATTCGAGTGTCGGCTTGCGCTCGGACTCGCGCCCAAGGCTGGTTCCGTCTCCCATCGTAGGCATAAACCAGCCAAATTCTACTTCATCCCGTTGAATATGATCAGATACTGACATAGTAATAGCTCCTTTAAAAGGTATATTTGGAAAGTGATAGTCCTTCTAACTTCATCACTTTGCTTAGTAAACTAATCCGACAAGCATACTTGGTATAAATGATACTAGCATTTTCGTCATAATGTGTCAATTGGTTTGTAAGGTACGGTTGGTAACAGTATAACGTGTCGTACAGAACGGCTGAACCATCTTTTAGATAAGGAATATCTGGCTGTTTGTTGACTACTGCTGGTTGTTCGTCAAGTAATGTTCGAGAAATGCTGCTCGGGAAATCTGGAAATTGGACAGATCAGTACTGGTGGTGAAGGAACGGCCTTTGCGATAAGATAGAAAGCAAATATAAAGGTACGATAATCATCTGTTTATTCATTTATGTCAGTTTTCAATTTACGCTAGCTTTCAATGAGTGATGACAATATCCAATATCATCATGATCAAATGTAAATAACAAACACCGGAGTGATCCGGGTGAGCAAAGGGGATGGAGATAATGAATACGAATATACAGCAGAAAGAACAGCTCAGTATTGGTGAAGTGGCGGAGCGTTCGGGTCTCAGTGTGCATTCGCTTCGATTTTATGAACGAGAAGGGCTGCTGTTATCGACACGCATTACCCGGGATGGAGGTGGCCGGCGGCGTTACAGTGAATCCGATGTGGAGTGGTTATACATTTGCACCCGGCTGCGTGCTTCCGGCATGCCGATTGCCCAGATTCGCCGTTTTGCCGAATTGGTGCGCAGCGGTCCGGGCAATGAATATGAGCGGCTGGCTATCTTGAAGGAACATCAGCAGCAGGTCATCAACCAGATGGAAGAGCTGAACGACTGCCTGAAAGTGATTACTTTCAAAGCGAATGTGTATGAGCAGCATCTAAATCGCAATGAACCGGAACAGACCTGGGAAAATCAGCGCTTTAGCGCTCTGAACACAGATGGTGAAAAATTATCCGAGTAATTCCATTCTTTGGCACAGGTATAGAGCGGCAAATGCAGAACAGCAAAAAAATCATAAAATCACACTTGACCTAGAGTGAACTCTAGCTTGTACAGTTATACTATCATCCACGAAAGGGGAGAATGAATAATGCAGCAATCGTATACACCAACACCACAGCACAAGCTCGGTTCAGGATTTGGACATGACAGTACAGCGAGCGAGGTATTGGAAGGAATCGATCTTCACGGTAAATGGGCTCTGGTCACAGGAGGATATTCCGGTCTCGGACTCGAAACGACGCGCGCACTGGTAAAAGCAGGCGCTTCCGTCATCGTACCGGCCCGTCGACCGGAGGCAGCTCGTGAGGCGCTGGCCGGTCTGGAAAATGTCGAGGTGGATGAGATGGATCTATCCGATCTGGATAGTGTACGTGCTTTTGCCGGGCGCCTGCTGGAGAGCGGACGCAGTATTGATCTGGCACTCCTGAATGCTGGTGTAATGGCCTGTCCGGAGACACGGGTAGGCCCGGGCTGGGAGCTGCAGTTTGCGACCAATCATCTGGGTCACTTTACCCTGATTAACCTGATCTGGCCTACGCTGATAGCAGGGGAGGGTGCGAGAGTTGTGGCAACTTCGTCGACAGGACATCATATCTCGCCGATTCGCTGGGATAATCTGAATTTCGAAGGGAATTATCAGAAGTTTGAAGCATACGGTCAGGCCAAAACGGCAAATGTCCTGTTCGCAGTTGAACTAGACAGACGTGGCATGGAGCAGGGCGTACGCGCATTTGCCGTACATCCGGGCGGTATTCTGACGCCGCTGCAGCGCCATCTGCCCAAAGAAGAAATGGTCGCTCTAAACTGGATCGACGAAGATGGAAATGCAGTCAATTCGGAATTTAAGTCACCTGAGCAGGGGGCAGCGACCCAGGTATGGGCAGCTACTTCTCCACAGCTGGAAGGCAAAGGCGGGGTCTACTGCGAAGATTGTGATATTGCAGAGATGAATGTTCCGGATGGACCGCGTTCCGGTGTCAAAGATTATGCGATCGATCCGGAGCAGGCCAAGCGTCTGTGGGATCTCTCCGTACAATTGACCGGAGCAGATCTGTCCTGAGATTATCCGGCTACTTACGATAGTGGATTAAAATATTATTTTCTGTAGGTAAAATATAGGATTTCCGGATAAGCGAGACGGGTAATATACAAGGTACGGCATTTTACTTTCATTCTGCGGGAGGAATGTAATGATGTTAACCGAGCCCTATCGTCCGGTCGCTTATCGTACAGAGCAGAAGGTTATCCGTAGTACCCGTAATGAATCGAATGTCTCTAATCCGGCTGCTTTATCTGTAAAAGAACACATAATTCGTCCGGCAGCTAAACGTGTTACAGTACGCCAGAAGCTGGACGAACAACTCGGTCAGGTTGGCACATTTCATATGATTCCGGGAGGCAGGGTACAGCATAGTATCTACCATGGCCGACTGGAAGCAACAGGCGAGGATTATCTTGTTATTTGTCAGGTGAACACCGGACAGCGTGAGATACTGCCGCTGACAGCTTTGGTACAGGCGATTTTCACAGAATCGGCTGCAGGCTCCTACATCCGGATTGCCGGTCATGCTTCGCCCCGTAACTTCTTCTAACTTGGTATTATGTCATATTTTTCGATGAATTCCTTAAATAAATGATGGTCTGATTATTGCTGTATGCCAAAAAAACGCCGCTGATACGGATCTTTATCCGTACAACGGCGTTTTCGTGGTATACCTTTTTTTAGCATAGTTATTTGACAGGTTCAGCGTATCATTTAGTTCATGATAAGTGCAGGTACATGCCGGACATTCTGGTGACTACAATACTTATTGTGCAATTGAATCGTTGTAATCCTGGAGCTTCTGGGTAATCTGGGCGGCTGCATCATCAAGTGCCTGTTTTGGCGATTTGGAGCCGTTGATGGCTTCTTCCATCGCTGTCTCGGTCAGCTGACGGGCTTCCGGGAAAATACCCATAACCGCACCCTGAGTAGCCGGATCGATTTTGGTATTGTGAAGCTGGTTGACAGCTGTCTCGAACTGCGGGTATTTCTTCATGTTTTCCTTGATCAGGTCTTCGTCATAGGCTTTTTTGGTAATTGGGAAATAACCTGTGTTTACATTCCAGTAAGCTTGAGTGGAAGGCTCGGTCAGGAACTTGATGAATTTCCATGCTGCCTGCTGTTCGGCTTCCGGTTTGTCGTTCATAATCCACAGACTTGCGCCGCCGACGATTACGCCGCCTTTGCCTTTGTAATCGGCAGAAGGCTTGGGAATAGGAGCAGTGCCGACTTCGAACTTGCCTTCAGCTGAACTGACGATACCGCGCAGGGAAGCAGTGCTGTCCATCGTCATGGCGATCTGACCAGCTGCAAAAGCTTTTTTGGTATCATCAGTTTTACGACCGAGGTTCAGCATCACACCGTCATCGACCATCTTTTTCCACCATGTCAGTGTATTTACGGCTGCATCGGAATTCAGCATGGATTCGGTCGCCAGACCACTGCGTCCGTTGCTGTTGTTGAGCAGTTCTACATCCTGATTGGCAAGCAGCTGTTCCATCAACCAGCCATAGATCGGGAAGGAACCGCCGGATTGGCCGTCTTTGGTCAGTGCTTTGGCTGCTTTTTCCACATCAGCATAAGTGGTTGGTGGATTCTCGGGGTCCAGACCGGCTGCTTTGAAGGCATCCTTGTTATAATAGAGAATCGGGTTGGATGTGTTAAAAGGCATGGAGTACAGCTTGTTATCAAATGTATAGTAGCTCAGAATATTTTCTTCCAGCTGGGATACATCAAATTTATCGGCGTCGATAAACTGCTGCATTGGCGTAACCGCTTGGGAATCGATCATGAAGCGGCTGCCGACTTCGTACGTCTGCATCATGGTCGGACCGCTGCCGGAACCCATGGCTGCTTTGAATTTGTTCAAACCTTCATCGTATTCACCCTGATACACGGCTTCTACCTGTACATCTTTCTGGGAGTCATTGAACTGCTTGACCAGACTGTCTACCGTCTTGCCCAGCTCACCGCTCATGGAGTGCCACCATACGACTTTGACCGGACCGGAGGAAGCTTCACTTTCAGCGGCAGCAGCCGGTTCGGAACCCTGTGAAGATTGTCCGCCGCTGCAGGCTGCCAGGAACAAGAACAGACTCATGCCGAGCAGACTCCATTTGCGACGCCAAAAAGGTTTGAATTTCATGATGAACATTCTCCTTTAATATAATTTAGTAGGTTGCTCTAATAAATGAATTGAATAAAGCAGATAAATCAGATAACACGCACCGTAGTCAATACTGCATCCTGCATACCATACGTATGATGTGCACAAGCAAGAAGCGGGAAGTGCATTCCGTTAATAAGAACACTTGCTGCGAGTAGGATCAGCCTTTCAGCGCACCAGTTGTCAGGCCGCCAACCAGACGTCCCAGTCCGATTGCGAGCATGAGCAGGGAAGGCAGCAGCACCAGCACAATACCGGCCATGACCAGATTCCAGGCGGTCATCTCGGCAAATTGCAGCATGCTGATCCCGATCTGTACGGTACGCATATTCTCCGTATTCGTAATCAGCAGCGGCCACAGATACATGTTCCAGTGATTGAGGAACGAGTAGACCCCGAGCGTAGCGAGTCCCGGCATGGCGAGCGGCAGGGCAAGCGATGCGAAAATACGGATATGTCCACACCCATCAATACGCGCAGCTTCCATCAGTTCTTTGGGCAGCTGGAGGAAAAACTGACGCATCAAAAACGTACCAAACGCTGTAGCGAGAAAAGGCACGGTCAATCCGGCATAGGAATCCAGCCAGCCCCAGCTGCGTACGGTCAGATAGTTGGGAATAACAGTTACTTCCCATGGAATCATCATCGTCGCCATGAACAGCGCGAACAGCAGCTTGCGCCCTGGAAAGCGCAGAAAAGCGAATGCATAGGCTGCCATGGAAGCGGTGATCAGGTTACCGACCGTAATGATTCCACTGGTCAGAAAGCTGTTAACGATAAAACGGATAATGGGAATAGCGGTAAGTACATTGGCAAAGTTGTCCAGATTCAGGCTGGTCGGGAAAAACTTTGGCGGATATGTAGCCGATTCTGACTCGGTCATCAGTGAATTGGATAAAGCGGTCCAGAAAGGAAACAGGATCAGGATCGCAGCGGCAGCCAGAATCAGATAGGCCAGACCGGTGCGCAGGATGTTGGGTCTCACTGGTAATGCACCTTCTTTTCTCCAAATTTGAACTGGATGATCGTCAGGATCAGGATGAGTACAAAGAGTACGAGCGCCTGCGCGCTGCCTGAGCCAAACCGGAAATTAACAAAAGCGTCCTGATACAGATTGTAGACGAGCACATTCGTGCTGTTCATCGGTCCCCCTTTGGTTAATATATGGATCTGTCCAAAAGACTGAAACGCACCGATCATCGAAGTGACACTTGCAAAGAAAATCGTCGGCGAGATCAGCGGCAGGGTCAGCTGTACAAAAGTACGCATTGGCCCGGCACCATCCATTTTGGCACTCTCATAAATGTCTTCCGGTACGCCTTCCATCCCGCCGAGCAGCAGAATGAACAGAAAGCCCAGATTCATCCATACCGTCATGATCGAAATGGATATCAGCGCCCAGTTCGGATCGGTCAGCCACTGTACAGCCGGCAGTCCGGCCGCCTGCAGCAGATAGTTGAGCGTACCGAGCGTCGGGTGAAACAGCACCATCCAGATGACCGAACCGGTACTGACCGAGATCGCCAGCGGAAGCGAGAAGATAAAGCGGAACAACTTGGTTCCTCTCAGATGCGTCCGGCAGATCGCAGCCAGAATCAGTGCAAGTACAATGGAAGTAGGTACCGTGAACAGCATAAATTCAAATGTCACCCAGAGGCTGTTCAAAAAGTGACCGGAATCAAACAGTTTCTCAAAATTACGCAATCCGATAAACTTGGCGACCTCGCCACGTGGTGTGGTGGAATGGACACTCAGATACACGGACTTGATCAGCGGGTAAAACAGGAATATGCCGAACAGTAAGATAGAAGGCGCCAGGAACATCATCGCCAGTACATATTCATGCCAGCGTCTGGCCCGGCGCGGCAGACGAACTGCCGAACGAGTATGTTGAATACCGGACTTGACGGGAACCGCAGAAGACTTGTCCAAGAATCTAACCTCACTTTCATTAATCATTCATAGAACGGAAAACAGGATATTCGCCATTTTGTGCTCACCTGCTAAAGTATAAAGAGCACATGTTAACGGAAATGAGCAGGATTGTAAAAAAATTGTAAGTAAGCCATATCCCTATTTGACTGTGCCTGTTTTAGAGCTATAATATAATCAGGTATCGTCTATCCTTACATATAGAAAGAGGTGAATGCATTGGGAAATTGATGATACATGTACAATGGCTTCAAATTCAAAAATCTAATATTCGAAGGAGGTGAACCCGCTGCTGTCTGATGAAATGTTGCAGCAGACAGTGCGGGAGATACACTTGACTGACCCCTTACCCAGTTTGTGGAATTTATTTTTTGTATTCATTCTTGTTTTGTTAAATGGTTTTTTTGTTGCGGCGGAATTTGCAATGGTCAAAATTCGCAGCAGTCGTCTGGAGACGCTGGTCGATGCAGGGAATGCACGGGCGCGTTTTGCACAGTCGATCGTTAGTAACCTGGATGCCTATCTATCAGCCTGTCAGTTGGGAATCACACTGGCTTCCCTGGGACTTGGCTGGATTGGTGAACCGGCAATCGCTGGACTGATAAGGCCGATATTTGCAGCAATTGGCTGGAATAATGAAGTAGCCGTACACAGCGTATCGATTATTATCGCCTTTGTGGTAATCACGATACTGCATATTGTACTCGGTGAGCTCGCACCCAAGTCACTGGCAATCCGCAAAGCGGAAAGTGTGACATTGTGGACAGCCGGACCGATGTTCGTATTCCATAAAATCATGTATCCTTTTATCTGGATGTTGAACGGCATGGCGAATGCCCTGCTGAAGCTATTCGGAATCGCTCCGGCCTCCGAACTGGAATCCGCTCATACAGAAGAAGAGATACGCATACTCATGAAAGAAAGCAACAAGAGCGGACTGATCGATAATACCGAACTGGCGCTGGTTGATAATATATTTGAATTCGCAGATACAACCGCCCATGAGATTATGATTCCACGTACGGAGATGATCTGTCTGAGTCTGCACGCTTCTCGTGAAGAGAATCTGCAGATTGCCTTTGATGGCATGCGCACCCGTTATCCGGTATGTGATGGGGACAAGGACCATATTGTCGGTTTCCTGCATATCAAGGATCTGATGCGTTATCAGATTACAGACTCCGCAAAACTGATTCGTCCGATTATTGCTGTACCGGAATCGATCAAAATCAGCGAACTGATGAAGCTGATGCAGCGTGGCAAGACGCAGATCGCGATTTTGATTGATGAATATGGCGGTACAGCCGGTCTGGTAACACTCGAGGATATTATGGAAGAAATCGTCGGAGAAATTCAGGATGAGTTTGACCATGAACGTCCAGCGGTAGAACCTATCAATGAAATGACGTATTCCATTGATGGACTGATGCTGATCGAAGAGATCAACACTCGATTCTCGCTGGATCTGGATTCCACCGAATATGATACCATCGGCGGATGGCTGTACTCTCGCGTAGAGTCGCTGCCCCCGCAAGTAGGACAGAGCGTGGCACATGACGGGCATTTATTTGTAGTGGAAGAAACGGAGAACAAGCGGATTTCCAGAATTAAGCTGGTCATTACGCAGTTTGCTGTGACGACCAATCAGGCACTCGCCTGATCCCTCAAAAGAGCCATACCGTTTGTACAGGAGATAGCCTTATACAAGCGGCATGGCTCTTTTTTGATATTCAGCTCGGATGAGCTGCCTAATCATCTGTAAAATCAGATGCAAAAATCCCGTATTCTCGGTTGAATACGGGATTTTTATAATAATTAAGTAAAAAATAAGTAGAAGTAGAAAATGATTAGCGGCGGCGGTCCGCTTCTTCCACATCCGCATTGACTTCTTCATCCGCTTCGTCAATTTGCAGCTCGATGTCGCCTTCGCCTTTATCCTGATACACTTCAACCGCTTCACCCTGTTCGATGTGCTGGTTGCTGCCGTCAATATCGTTGGCAGCAAAAGTCTCGACACTCTCGGTAAAGTTATCGTTACTTTCCCGGCCTTCGGCCAGATCATTATAGTTGTGCACTTCACGCTGTGCACTGAGGGCAGGAGAATCGGCTACTCCGTAATCCTCAACTGCCTGCCAGGCGCCTGCATCATCAAAGCGACCTGTATTCTGCTGACGGTTCTCACCGGAACCTTTGGCTGCCGGAGTAATAATATCTTCTTCAACAGGGCGGTAGTCGCTCACACTGTCATGCGGACTCTCATCGACCAGATACGTAGTAAATGGCAGTGCCTGCAGGCGTTCAAACGGAATTTCCTTGCCGCTCACTTCGCTGACACCATATGTTCCATTTTCAATTCGTTCGAGTGCGGCATTAACTTGATCCAGCGTATTGTTCATTTGATCATCAATCGCCAGATCGCGTCCGCGTTCGAATGTCTCTGTACCGAGATCCGCGGGATGGTTATCAACAGCAGTCAGTTCACCGGTAGACATGCGCTGCGATTCGATTGTGCCGTCGTCCATACGATCTTTATCCGCTTCAAAATGGTGTTCCAGCTGCTGCTTTTCCTCCAATAAGCTGTTTTTCAATTCCTCTATTTGAGATTCCGTTAAATGTTTCATGATTACAAACTCCCTTCCGTCTTTGGCTGCATATAAGGCTGTACCCGATAGGTAATCGCCTGTTCTACCTCATTTACCCTTCTTGCGAGCGAACTAATCTTTTGCTATCTGTCTTGTTTTGGAGTGGGAGAGGGAGGAGCGGTTAACGGAAAAGCCCAGATATTCCATTAAGTATCGCTTAAGCGTAAACACTACTATTTATTTGTAAGTTGTTAATAAAAGGAAGGTTATGGTTAATACAAAAAGAGTTAATACAAAAAAGAAATGTGATTTCTGCTTATTTTATTTTTCAGCACATGTATGACCTTATGCCAAAGACGATACTCTCATGAACACATCCGGAAAGGGGAATGATGATGAAGGCGCTAACTTATCAGGGCAAACAAAAAGTGAAAGTAAAAGAGGTAGCCGATCCTACAATCCAGAAAGACGATGATATTATCGTCCGGATTACGTCGACAGCGATTTGCGGATCGGATCTGCATATTTTCAATGGTGAGATTCCAGGTATGCATGATGATTATGTTATCGGGCATGAACCGATGGGGATTGTAGAAGAGGTAGGACCGAATGTAACCCGAGTGAAAAAGGGTGACCGCGTGGTTATCCCGTTTAACGTAGCCTGTGGTGAATGCTTCTTCTGTAAAAACCAGATGGAAAGCCAATGTGACAATGCCAATGAAGAAGGACCAAAAGATACAGGTGCTTATTTCGGCTTTTCGGACACATACGGTGGATATGCAGGGGGACAGGCCGAGCTTATGCGTGTGCCTTATGCCAACTTTATTCCTTTTGTGATTCCCGCAGAATCGGAAATGCCGGATGAGCAGGTACTGTTTCTGTCTGACATCATCCCAACCGCTTACTGGAGTGTAGAAAGCGGAAATGTGAAGCCGGGAGATACGGTTATCGTACTGGGCTGTGGCCCGGTTGGATTGCTGACTCAAAAGTTTGCCTGGCAAAAAGGAGCAAAACGGGTCATCGCGGTAGACCATGTTGATTATCGTCTGGCTCATGCCAAGCGTACAAATAACGTGGAAGTCGTTAATTTCAAGGAAGTAGCGGATGTGGATCAATATCTGCTGGAGCTGACCAGCGGTGGAGCGGACGTTGTTATCGATTGTGTAGGACTGGATGCGGAGAAATCCGCGGCAGAGAAAGTTGCTACCAATCTCAAACTCCAGGGTGGCGGCCTGGGCGCCTTTAATATGGCATCCAATGTAGTACGCAAATTCGGTACGATTCAGGTGACCGGCGTATACGGACTGCGTTACAATATGTTCCCACTGGGCCATCTGTTTGAGCGGAACATCAAGCTGGCATTGGGCCAGGCACCGGCGATTCATTATCTGCCGGAACTGTTCCAGCAGGTCGTCAGCGGCAAATTCGATGCGACCGATATTATTACGCATAAAATATCGCTGAGCGATGCAGAGCGCGGATATGATATTTTCAATGACAAAAAAGAAGATTGTATCAAGGTTATTCTGCAGCCTTAAGGGATTGGCAAGCCAGGCGATGAACAGTCAGGTGCCTACGTAGGCAGCCTAATCACTTTCTTATTTCCGACACGGCATATGTATATAATACGCAGGTTCCTTTTATAACTGCTGTGGATATAACAAAAGGCAGCTCCCGATAATGGGAAGCTGCCTTTTTGGTATGCATTCAGGCGCAAATCAAATGATATGCCTATTGCCCGATTGCTACAAGATGCCCAGCTGCAAAGGAAAAGAGCTGCGTATCTTACTGGGATTAATCATTCTTTAGAATGCCCAGCCGCCCTGTTTGAATACAGGCTCCTGCTGGCCGTCTTCGGTAATGCCGTAAATATCCATTTCGCCGGAACCAATCATAAAGTCCACGTGTACCAGACTGTTGTTGAGACCGCGCTCGGTCAGCTCTTCGCGAGACAGCTCTTTGCCGCCCTGCAGGTTAAAGGCGTAGGCACTGCCGATCGCCAGGTGATTCGATGCGTTCTCGTCGAACAGCGTATTGTAGTACAGAATATTGGACATGGAGATCGGGGAGCGATGAGGGACCAGAGCCACTTCACCGAGGTAATGGGCGCCTTCATCCATTTCTACCAAATGTTCCAGCGTTTCCTGGCCTTGCTCTGCTTCCACGCCAACGATACGTCCATCTTTGAACGTCAGTTTGAAGTTATCGATAATCGTACCGCCATAGCTGAGCGGCTTGGTGCTGCTTACATAACCGTTGACATCGGTTTTTAGCGGAGCCGTGAATACTTCCTCTGTCGGCATGTTGGCGATAAAGGCATCTCCACGCTGACTGATACTGTCGGCAGCTGCCCAGATATGGCCTTTTGGCAGGCCGATGGTCAGGTCGGTGCCCGGTGCCACATAATGAAGCTGTTTGTAGGCTTTTTTATTCAAATAATCGGATTTTTCATTCAGTGTTTTCACATGTTCTTTCCATGCAGCTACGGCATCGCCGTCACCAACACGGACGGATTTGAAAATATAATCCCACATCGTGCTGATCTGTGCTTCCGGAGACTCATCCGGGAATACTTTCGCTGCCCAGGACTCGGAAGGTACAGCGACGATCGACCAGCTGAGCTTGTCGGATTGTACATATTCGCGGTATTTGGACATCACTGTGCTGGATGCTTTTTGGGAAGCGGCAATGCGCTTGGAGTCGATACCTTTGAGCAGGTCGGGATCGTCGGCTACGACATGCAGGACAGCTCCGCCGTCTACAGCCAGCTCTTCCATCTCGGCAGCGTACCATTTGGGACCGATCTCAAAAGACTCATCCGGCGCCAGTTCGTAGCGCAGACGGGTGATCTGATCATCATTCCAGTTTACTTTGACCAGAATGGCGCCAGCTTCATAGGCTTTGCGGGTCACGAGGCGTACAAATTCCGCTGCGTGGATCGGAGCATTAATAATGAAGCGTTGTCCCGGCTGGATGTTCACACCCACACGGACAGCGAGCTCAGCATATTGTTCTAGCTTTGTTTGGAAATCTGACATGAGTAATTCCTCCATTTCAACTACCTGCATAGGTGTAAGCTTCGCCTGCCGGATAATAGTTCCCGAGCAGGCGGGATCACAAACAACGATCCGCCCTATCTATTCTACAGGAACCGGAGCAGGTTGAAAACTGTAAACGCTTATTTACAGCCATATCTCCAATGTATATAGTTACATATAATGTAGGCAAAGTTGGGAAATTACTGAAAATAAGCTAGAATACATGTTACTTCCCGTTGTTAAATGAGAGGAAACGTGTATATAACTATATAGCGGTTTAACCATATATTTCAGCCGGATGCAGGAGAGAGGTATCAATATGAATACAGATTGGAAAGCAGCAGAGGAAGCGCTACGCAGGATCGGGGTTAATGGCAGTGAAGATAATGAGCTCGTCGTGATATCCGGGTATGCCGATGGTCTCCGGTGTATCGGGATCGGTACGGATGCAGCGGTCTTTACTTATGATCAGTCTCCAGGTTATGCCTACAAAGTCTTCGCTCCGCAGGCGATCAGCAAGATTCCGGTGGAATTCTCCGTATATGAGAAGCTGAAGAGAGCGCCCTTTTTTCCGGTATGTTACGGACATGGAGCGAATTATCTGGTGATGAGTTACGAAGCCGGTCCTACCTTGCAAGATTGTCTGCTGCAGGGGATTGAGGTGCCGGAGCAGGTAATCCTGGATGTGGAAGCCGCAAGGAAATACGTGCGGGGTGTCGGCCTGAACCCGCGGGATATCCATCTCAAAAATGTAATTGTACAGGAAGGGCGCGCCAAGGTCATCGATGTATCCGAATATGTTCAGGAAGGAGATGACAAGCGCTGGGATCATCTGGTATGGGCTTATTATCAGTTCTACGACCGGATTGCAGGCAAAAGTATCCCTTCCTGGGTACTGGATACGATCAAAAACTGGTATTCACGGGTGGATCGGATCAATAATAACCTGAACCTGGAGGAGTTCGCCAAGCGGGTTGGAGAACTATTCTCCAAATATATGAAATGAAAAATATATAAAATGATTATACAAGCCAAAAAGCTGCAATTCCCTCTAGGAGAATGCAGCTTTTGTTGTGTCGGCAGTAATCTGCCGGTCGGTCTGTATGGTGTATGCGGACCGGTCCAGTATCTATAGCAGACAGACATCTATATCAAGGTCATCCGGCGAAGCCATCCGACTCGGACTGCTCTATGAGATAAAGGACGATAATTTACTATTTACACTTTGCAGAAAGCGATCATTTGCTGCAGTTCTTCAGCCATAACGGACAGATGTTTTGCGGAAGAAGCCACATCTTCCATGGTGGACAGCTGCTGTTCACTGGCAGCATTCATTTCCTGAATACCTGCAGAACCCTGCTGGGACAATGCACTCAAGTGCTCCATCGCTTCAGCAATCGAATGCGATTTGCTGCCGACGTTGAGGATTTTTTCCCGTGTGCCGCCAATTTGCTGGACGGTAGTTACCACGGACTGCTGAATGGCTTCGAAAGCTACACTCACACGCTTGCTGCTGTCGACACCGGCCTGGACATTTTCTACAGAGTCGGTAGCCTGGGCGACTGCATTCTGGCTTTCTATCTGCACATCACTGATCAGCTGTGTGATCATGGTGGATGATTCTGCGGCACTTTCGGCCAGCTTACGGATTTCTTCAGCGACTACGGCAAAGCCTTTGCCTGCTTCACCGGCACGGGCTGCTTCAATCGAAGCATTAAGTGCCAGCAGATTCGTCTGTTTGGCAATCTGCTGAATAGCGGAGGAAGCGAAGCTGATCTGTTCGGATTTATTGTTCAAACTGGTCATTACACTGAGGTTGTCGTGAATACCGGTAGATAGACGCTGGATAATACCTGTAATCTCGCGTACTTCATTCAGACCTTCATCGGCTGCATCCTGCATGGAACTGGTCAGTGTGCGGATCTGGGCACTGTTGTTCTGTACATCCTTCATCTGCTGTGCCATTTCATTCACTGAATCGGTGACATGAATAATCGTATCGGTCTGGGAAGTGAAGCCGGTGGATAGTTCACCGGATGACACGGCAATATGGGAAGACGCCTGGGCGGTCTGCACTGCACTGGCTGTCAATTCTTCGGAAGCGGCAGACAGGGTTATGGCACTTTCATCGACACTTTTGATAATTTTGCGCATGCTGCCGACCAGTACGTTAAATGCTTTGGCAACCTGTCCGATCTCATCTCTAGCATCATGTTCGGCGACAACAGTAAGATCACCTGAGGCTGCCGAAGTCATCAGCTCCTGTACATCGCGCAGCGGACGAACGATCAGACGGACGATCCAGATGCCCAGCAACAGGGAGACCAGAAGACCGGCGGCAGATACGATAATCGTTACCAGAACAGCCTGCTTGTAGCTGGCATCTGCGTCGGCTTTATTTTGCGCAGCCTCTTCCATCATATTGTCATGGATCTGATTAAGTAGATTGTTCAAGCTTAGCTGGATCTTCTCCAGATCGGCGTAGGAAGCTTTCGCCGCAGCCATATTTCCTTCGGAAACTGATTTCAATACAGCGTCACGAGTGGTGGAGAATGTTTTGGCAATTTCGACGAGCTGTACAGCCAGCGGCTGATTCTGCGCACTGAGCTGGGTTTGTCCGACAATGTCGAACTGTTTTTTCGTATCCGCAGCTGTAGCTTGAATATCGCTTATCCACTGCTGATTATTGGATGTATCTTCAGCGGTGAACAATTTGAGCAGTCTATTGGCATTGAAGCTGTAATTGATAATGATCTGGTCCATTGCGGTAATCGGCTTGATATTGTTGGAATACATATTGGTGGCTATGTCGGACATCTCTTCTGTAGAACGTACGCCATTGATGGAGATTGCAGCCAAAACAAGCAGATTGACAATAATAAGAATAATAATCTTGGTACGGACTTTCAGGTTTTTCATGAGAACAGCCTCATTTCATTGGAGTTAACAACAAGGGTAAATACTGATTTTAAATTTTGAAGCGGGACAGAGCATGCTGCAATTTCTCGGCGAGTTCGGACAGATAGCGTGCAGAGCCGGAGACTTCTTCCATCGTGGATAGCTGCTCTTCACTGGCAGCACCTGTCTGCTGGATTCCTGCAGAGCTCTGCTCGGTAATGGCACTGACATGCTCCATCGCTTCGGCGATTTTCTCGGACTGACGGGCAACTTCCTGAATCATTTCACTGGATACTACAATCTTGCCGGAAGTGGCTTCGACAGACTCGCGGATCGCTTCAAAAGCTGTATTCACACGGATGCTGCTCTGTACGCTGGCACTGATGCTGGCGGAAGATTGATTTACCTGCTCCACTGCAGCACGGCTGCTGTCTTGAATCGACTGAACCATATCGGATATTTCTTTGGAAGAATCGGCTGCACCGGTAGCCAGTTTGCGGATTTCTTCAGCGACAACAGCGAATCCGCGTCCGGCTTCTCCGGCACGGGCTGCTTCGATCGAAGCGTTCAGGGCCAGCAGGTTGGTTTGCTTGGCAATCTGCTGAATTGCAGAAGACGCCAGACCAATCTGATCGGATGTGGTGTTCAGCTGTGTCATCACGCGCAGATTTTGTTCCATATCTATGGATAATCCCTTAATCAAGCGGGTAATTTCATTCACTTCCTGCAGACCATTATGAGCAGCTGTGGTCATATGCTCGGTCAGTTTGTTAATTTCTTGACTGTTGGTGGATACATGGCCCATCTTCTCGTACATGGAGCTGACGGACTGGTTTACCTGGTTTACAGATTCAACCTGGGATTCGATGCCGGTCGACATTTCATTGGTAGCGACCGCGATATGTTCTGCTGCCTGAGCCGTCTGTTCGGCACTTGCGGTCAGTTCCTCGGAGGATGCGGACAGGGTTAGCGCACTTTCATCCACCTGGCGGATGATCGCTTTGACATTGCCGATCATGGCATTAAAGGAGTCGGTCACTACGCCAATCTCATCTCTGGACTGGTAATCGCCGATAACTGTCAGGTCGCCATCGCCGGCCATGCCCATTAGATGCTGCAGCTGATGCAGTGGGCGGGTAATCATCTGACTGATGATATAGCCGAACAGCAATGAGAGCAGGATACCGGCGGTGATCACGGAAGCCAGTATTATTTTGGACCAGTAGGCAGAAGAGCCGATTTGTTCACTCGTAGCAGCTGCTTCCTGAGTAAGCTCCTGGTTCAGGCTTCGGGTTGCTGCATTCATTTTCTCGCGGATCGGTTCAACCTTTGATGTGAACAGATCGTAGGCTGCTGTGTTATTATTTTGCAATGCAAGAGATTCTACTTGTTGAAGTAAGCTTTGGTACGTATCGAGGTTGCTTTTGTACTGATTGTACAAATCGGTCGACTTGGAAGTGAGAGCGGTGGAGCTTAAGTGTTCATACAGCTTCTCATTGGAGGCTGTCCGTTCCTGAATCGTAGCTTTCAGTACCTCATTGCGCTGTGGATCCCGGGTCAACATCAATTCCATGATCGAAGATTCGATGGTACGGTTATCAATAATGATCTGGTTGATATCCATACTGGCCAGCATATTCTGGTTGTACATCGTTTTGGCTTTATCGGCCATCATGCTGGTTGTCTGGTATCCGGTAATTCCTACAGCGGCCATAAAAACAAGTGTAGTGGCGAGCAGTACGAGAATTTTGGTTTTTACTTTTAAGTGGCGCACAGGCAGTCTCTCCTTATTGTCAAAGTAGGGGCGTTATCGCCTTAATGTAGAAGGATTCAAAAAAAAATAAGATGTTAAAGCTGTTTGTCGAAAAATGACAGCAGCGTTATAATGGATAAACCGGCATTTATTCTGGAACAAGTAGTCTGTAGATAAGCGAAAAACGAATCTGAGAGCTATTTAGCTGGTAAGTTATATGTCGGACAACTAGTTCAATTTGATTATAGTAAATTGGGCAAAATATATAATTTAGTTGAATTTTGTCGAAAATAAGGTTATTTATAGGGTAAAAAGACCTATTCGGATTATAGAATGATACAGCTGTGTATAAGGTAATAGAGAGGGGCAGGGAGTTAGACCCCGGCTTATCCCGAACCATGAATAATCAAGAAAGAAGGGTTTCATATGAAAAAAGATCTTTACATTAATGGAGTATGGACGCCTGCCCAATCGTATAAGGCACTATACTCTCCATATAGCAAAGAACAGATTGCTGAAGTGGCGGAAGCCAGTGCTGAGGAAGCCGAGCTGGCGATCGCTGCTGCTTATGCTGCCAAAGATACGATGCGCAGCATGCCTGCTCACCGCCGGGCAGCCATTTTGGAAAAGCTCGCCCAGCTGCTGCAGGAACGCAGCGAGGAAGCGGCCCGGCTGATTGCCATGGAAGGCTCCAAACCGCTGAGCGCAGCCCGCGGAGAGATTGCCCGCACGATCGAAACCTATAAATTTGCAGCAGAAGAGGCCAAACGCATTCATGGAGAGACGATTCCACTGGATGCAGCGGCTACCGGAGAAGGACGTACTGCTTACACGGTCAAAGAGCCTGTCGGTGTAGTCGGGGCGATTACCCCGTTTAATTTCCCGATGAATCTGGTCGCTCACAAAGTGGGGCCGGCGATTGCAGCCGGCAATACGGTCGTACTGAAGCCTGCCGAACAGACTCCTTTATCTTCACTGCTGCTCGCCGAATTGCTTGAAGAGGCAGGATTGCCTGCCGGAGCATTAAATGTAATTACCGGTGATGGCAAGACAGTAGGGGATGTGATCGTAACGGATGAACGAGTCAAAGCATTATCCTTTACCGGCAGTCCGGCTGTAGGCATCTCGATCCGTGCCCGGGCAGGACTCAAAAAAGTCACGTTGGAGCTTGGCTCCAATTCGGGACTTATAATAGATGAAGATACGGATATCGCCGCCATGATGGATCGGGTAGTATCCGGAGCATTCTCCAACCAGGGACAGGTATGTATCTCGGTGCAGCGCATTTATGTGCATGAGCGAATCTATGATGCATTTGTGCAGCAGTTCGTTGACAAGGCGGCCGGGCTGCGAATGGGTGATCCTCTGTCCGAAGATACCGATGTGGCGGCGATGATTGCGCCGAAGGAACAGCAGCGTGCCCTGGAATGGATTAACGAAGCGGTAGAGCAAGGCGCGATTATTGGTTATGGCGGCAAAGTGGAAAATGGACTGCTGCTGCCTACGGTACTGCTGAATGTGCAGCCGGAATCCCGGGTATCCTGCCGCGAAGTATTCGCTCCTATCGTCATGATTAACCGGGTGAATAGTATAGATGAAGCGATCGCTGCAGTGAATCAATCGGATTACGGTCTGCAGGCGGGCATCTATACCAAGCAGCTGAACACCGCTTTTCGGGCAGTACGCGAACTGGAGGTAGGCGGCGTAATTGTAAATGATATCCCAACCTTCCGTGTCGACCATATGCCGTACGGCGGGGTCAAACAAAGCGGACTCGGACGCGAAGGAATTAAATATGCAATAGAAGAAATGATGGAAACCAAACTGGTTGTGTTCAAGTACGAAGACTGAATAACAACGATGTGAAGTGGCTGCCTGCAGGGCGGTCACTTCCTTTTTTTTAAATAAGATCATCCGGATAGCTCATAAACTGTAGTATTATATGTATATATTTTCCTGATTCTTATATAAAATGTTATCAATTATAGGTAAATAACTTTTCAAATTTGAAATATTGCGTAAATAAGTACATAAAGTCTTCTTCACGTGTAATTTTTGCGTTTTTTTTGACCGATTGTTAATAAACCATACTGCTTATGTTAGCTATTCAAGTAATTTTACACTTTTTTCTAATTTTCAGTTAAAAAACTATTTATTTTTTTTAGGAATCATGATACGCTTTCTCCCAACACCAAGAGAAATCCATTTTTTGTAAAACGAGATCAAAAATAGACTCGAAAGGTGGGATGCCTGGATCGGAGATTGTCGCTCTGTTGGTAGTGGCCCGCTATACATAGCTGGCAAAAAAGTTTATCGGCAAATGGTTGTGTCTATTGCAGAAGAATTATATTAGTGAAGGTATCAACGCTGCGCAGGCAGTATCAATTCCAAAAACCAAGTGAACAGGGGAGAATACTTTGAAAAAAACCGCTACTCTTTTACTCGCAGGAAGCTTACTTGTCGGTGCTAGCTCTTCCGTATTTGCAGCAGATACCAATGATCTGGCGCCACTGGGTGATTACACGCCCAAACTGATTAACCAGCCGACTACAATTGCTGGCGCATCCGGCGATGAGAAGGTTTGGAAATTCCTGGACAAGCAAAAACGCACACTCGTTAGCGATGGCGCAGAGTCCCAGGATGTTAAGGATCTGTTCGAAATTACCAAAAGACAGGCAGATTCCCAAACAGGTACAGACCATTATCGTCTGAACCAGGTATATCAAGGTGTTCCGGTATATGGTGCTGAACAGACACTCCATTTTGACAAATCGGGTAATGTATCCCTGTATATGGGTAAAGTCATTAACGACCTGTCCGACAAGTTGGGAGCTTCCGAAGCCGCTGCTCCTGAACAGAAAGTAACGGAAGATGTATATGCGGACGTAAAAGAAACGGCAGTTAGTGATACTTATAATCCGGTAAAACCGGAAATCAACGCTTCCGAAGCCATCAGCATCGCTCAAAAAGATGCAGCTTCCAAAGTAGGCTCACTGGGTGAAGCGCAAATCACTCCTTCGGCCAAACTGTACATTTATGCTCCAGAAGGCAAGGAAGCACGCCTGGCTTATGTGACAGAAGTCAACGTACTCGAACCGGAGCCGCTGCGTACACGTTACTTTGTGGATGCCAAGGACGGTTCCATACTGTTCCAATATGATCTGATCGAGCATGCGACAGGTACAGGTAAAGGCGTACTGGGCGACACCAAGACATTTACAGTCGGAACATCCGGTTCACGTTACGTGATGACGGATACAACACGCGGCGGTGGTATCCAGACCTATACTGCAGCCAACCGTACATCTCTGCCGGGAACGACAGTATCCAGCACATCGACAACATTTAATGATCCTGCATCGGTAGACGCTCATGCGTATGCTGCACGTGTATATGACTTCTTCAAATCCAATTTTGGACGCAACAGCATCGATGGCAGAGGAATGGCGATCCGTTCCACAACGCATTACTCCACCAACTATAACAATGCATTCTGGAACGGTTCCCAGATGGTATATGGTGATGGCGATGGTACTACATTTACCGCATTCTCCGGCGATCTGGATGTAATCGGCCATGAGCTGACTCACGGTGTAACCGAGAATACAGCCAATCTGGAATATTATGGTCAATCCGGTGCTCTAAATGAATCAATCTCCGATATGTTCGGTAACACCATCGAAGGCAAGAACTGGATGATCGGTGATGCGATCTATACACCACGCGTATCCGGCGATGCGCTGCGTTACATGGATAACCCGGAGAGAGGCGATCAGCCTTCCCGCATGGACGACTTTGTCAACACATCTGATGACAATGGCGGCGTACACACGAACAGTGGTATTCCGAACAAATCGTTCTACCTGCTTGCGCAAGGCGGAACATTTGACGGTGTGAGTGTAACAGGTATCGGTCGCTCCCAGGCGATCCAGATCGTCTATCGTGCACTGAATTACTACCTGACATCCACTTCCGATTTCTCTGACTACCGTTCTGCAATGATCCAGGCTTCCACAGATCTGTATGGTGCAAGCTCTGCACAAACTACAGCCGTGAAAAAATCGCTGAGTGCTGTAGGTATCCTGTAATCATTTACTCATAACTGCATATCTCTCGGGTCCCCTTCTTGCTGGATAGCAGGGAGGGGACTTGTTTGTTCACAGGAGAAAGGCAGCCAAATTTTGGTCAATAAATGCAGTTTCCATAAAAACTATAAAAGTCACAAAACCATAAAAGCAGCATTTGAGCATTTTTAATTGAACAGAAGTTGATTAATCTAACATGGCGAGTCAAGAATAAACAGGAAATGACAAGAAAAAAAGAAATTTATTCAAAAAGTTGTTTATTTCCTTTAGGAATCATGTTATTATTTTTTCCAACAACAGGTTTTACTCCATTATTTTACTCCATTATCAGGTACATTCATTCAAGGGAGGAGAGAGGGGAAAAGCAGGCAGACTTTTCCAGGTACATAACATTCATTACGCATCATGTCTGTATGAAGAAACAATGTCTGTTATCTGTATAAGAGCAGACAAAGGAGTACATACAGCAAGCCGGGATGCCGGTTGTCTTTGATGAGGTATAGCCACCTTTAAGGTAGGCCATCATTTTTTGCAACAATAAAACCAAGTGAACAGGGGAGAATACTTTGAAAAGAACGGTTGGTCTTTTACTTGCGGGAAGTCTGCTTGTCGGTGCGAATTCTTCAGTATTTGCAGCGGGAACGAATGAATTGGCACCACTGGGTGATTACACACCAAAAATGATTGCACAAACGACAGGCATCGGTGGTGGATCAGGTGATGAGAAAGTATGGAAATTCCTCGAAAAGCAAAAGCGTTCGCTCGTCGCGAATCAAGCACAATCCGAGAATGTAAAGGAACTGTTCGAGATCACGAACCGTCAGCCGGATGCAAAGACAGGTACCGATCATTACCGTCTGACCCAGACTTACAAAGGTATTCCGGTGTATGGTGCAGAGCAGACCCTTCATTTTGATTCCACCGGCAATGTGTCTCTGTATATGGGCAAAGTGGTAGAGGATGTGTATGGCAAGCTGAATTCCTCCACTCCAAAAGTAACGGAAGATGTATATGCTGAAGCAGTCGAGCCGCTGAAAGCGAAAATCAACGAGACACGGGCTATCCGTATCGCGGAAGCGGATGCAGCTCTGCGTCTGGGCCGAATCGGTGAACCGGTAACTGCACCATCTGCCAAACTGTACATCTATGCTCCGGAAGGACAGGAAGCACGCCTTGCCTATGTAACAGAAGTCAATGTACTTGATCCTGAACCGCTGCGCACCCGCTACTTTGTAGATGCCAAAGATGGTTCCATCCTGCTGAAATACGATCTGCTCGAACACGCGACAGGTACAGGTAAAGGCGTACTGGGTGATACCAAATCCTTTACAGTAGGAACGTCCGGTTCCCGTTATGTCATGATCGACTCCACTCGTGGTGGTGGTATCCAGACGTATACAGCTGCGAACCGCTCCTCCCTGCCGGGAACGACAGTATCCAGCACATCGACAACATTTAATGATCCTGCATCGGTAGATGCTCATACGTATGCCGGTAAAGTATATGACTTCTACAAAAATAACTTTGGCCGCAACAGCCTGGATGGCAGAGGAATGGCGATTCGTTCGGTAACACATTATGGCTCGAGCTACAATAATGCATTCTGGAACGGAAGCTATATGGTGTATGGCGATGGAGATGGCAGAACATTCATCCCGATCTCCGGCGCTCTGGATGTAGTCGGTCACGAGATGACTCACGGTGTAATCGAGAAAACAGCCAATCTGGAATATATGAACCAATCCGGTGCACTGAATGAAGCGATTGCAGATATGTTTGGTAATGTAATCGAAGGTGGTACAGACTGGCTGATTGGTGAAGATGTATACACGCCTTCTGTAGCGGGGGATGCACTGCGTTCCATGTCCAACCCGAATCAGTACGGCGATCCGGACCACATGAATGAATTCAAAAATCTGCCGAATACAGAAGCTGGTGACTGGGGCGGCGTACACACGAACAGTGGTATTCCGAACAAGCAGTTCTACCTGCTGGCACAGGGCGGAAGCTTTGAAGGTGTAACTGTACAGGGACTGGGCAGATCCCAGGCGATCGGTATCGTTTATCGTGCGCTGACACTGTATCTGACATCCACTTCTGATTTCTCCGATTATCGTGCAGCGATGATCCAGGCATCGACAGACCTGTACGGTGCAAGTTCCGCACAGACTACAGCTGTCAAAAAATCCTTTGATGCCGTAGGTATTCTCTAGGAATACTGCAAAAACACAGATATTTTGAAAATGATATGATAGTCATAAAGCCTGCTCCCTTCACAGGGATGCAGGCTTTATTTGTTGACTAATGAAGAATAAATAACAAATACCCAAATAAATTTGTTGTTTTATGTCGCTTATTGTGGTGTATATATACATATAATTTTTCTTTATGAACAGAATAAATTTGTTTTAAAAGAAAATTTACAAAAAAAGCAACAAATTTGCAAAGAAAGATGTTATTATAGTCAACATGTTAAAACATTTCTCTTTGAAAACCCACAAATAAAGGAGTGGAAGACATGGAACGCGAATTAGCTTTGGAAATTGTAAGAGTAACAGAAGTAGCGGCGTTGGCTTCGGCTCCCTGGATGGGTCGCGGTGACAAGAACAGCGCAGACGAGGCAGCCACACTGGCCATGAGAGCCATGTTCGATTCGGTATCAGTAAACGGTACGGTCGTTATCGGCGAAGGGGAAATGGACGAAGCACCGATGCTGTACATCGGTGAGAAAGTGGGAAGTACAGAAGCACCTGAAGTGGATGTTGCTGTTGATCCGCTGGAAGGCACAGTCATCGTAGCAAAGGGGTTGAATAATGCGCTCTCCGTTATTGCCGTAGCCGATAAGGGTAACCTGCTGCATGCTCCCGATATGTATATGGAGAAGCTCGCGGTAGGTCCCGCACTGGTAGGCAAGCTCAGTATCGAAGACCCGGTGGATGTGACGCTGCGCAAGGCAGCCAAGGCACTGGGCAAGCGAATGGCAGATCTGACCGTGATGATTCTGGATCGGGATCGTCATGAGAGTATCATCAAGACGCTGCGCAAAACAGGCGTACGGATCAAGTTCCTCAGTGACGGCGATGTGGCCGGGGCGATGGCGCCAGCTTTCCCGGAAGCGGGGATTGATCTGTATCTCGGTTCCGGTGGAGCGCCGGAAGGCGTGCTGGCAGCTGCTGCGCTCTCCTGCCTCGGCGGTGAGCTGCAGGGCCGGCTGATGCCTGCGAATGCGGACGAATTTGAACGCTGCAAGGCCATGGGAATCGAGAATCCGTATCAGGTACTCACCATGCAGGATATGATCGGCACCGACGATGTGATTTTTGCCGCTACGGGCGTGACGCCCGGTGAGATCCTGGGTGGCGTGAGATATCTGCCGGATGATCGTGCAGAGACGCATTCCATTGTCATGCGCGCCAAAACCAAAACGATCCGTTATATCAAGTCTCTTCATTACCTGCCGAACAAGGAAGTGCTTCACAAAGTGAGACAGGTGCAGTCCTCCGGACATCCGGAAGATCGCCGTGCTGCTGCTGTGGAGTCGGCAGCCATGAAAAAGCAGCCAGTTGCTGTCAAGCAGGAACAGACGCAGTCCAGTTAAACCGCATAGGCATTTTGCAAGTCATGCTCCATCCGCAATACCTCCGTTATTGGGCAGTCCATCCTGTATGGGCTGCCTCTTTTTTTGCGTGGACTACGAAAAGGCAGCAGGCGGGCCGTTTGAAGTGATTACCAAATTGGTATAGGATAACTAATGATACCCGATGTGTATGGAAAGGATGGGGCCTGATGAATACCATACCCGACTGGGAGAGGCTGAGTAGACAGTTTTATATTAGCAATACCTCTCACCCGGAAGCGGTCTACCGCATTCCCTTTACCAAGCTGTTCACGAGAGAGGGAATGCAGGAATTGCTGGAGTATTATGCTCCTCTGCTCAAAGCGCCGGATACCCAGCCTGCAGCGACTTTTCTGTGCTCATGGCTTACCGGCATTCCGCTGGCAGTGCAGTATTATCTATCCGTGGAACAGACCGGATTGAAGCTGGACCCGGCACAGATGACAATGGAGATGTATATGAGCGGTCCGTACTGCCAGTTTTCATTTCAAATGGAAGAACTGGGGATGGAGCAGCTGCCTGCATCCTGCTCTGTCGATCAGCGCATAACCTTCCGTGACCAGCATCTGCATGCGGTATACAGTGATATTCTGCGCCCGCTTGTAGAGCAGATGGCCGACCTGTGCGGCGATCATGCCCGGATGTACTGGAGACAGATGCCAGCCAGATTCCACTATTATACCGATCAATGGAAAAAGGGGATAACGGACGAGTCGATCATACAAATGATCGATCGGGATCTTCATTATGTAGTGAGCGGAATGCCGGCGGAGGTCTTCGGATTGTCCCGTAATCCGCTGCATGTGCCGCCACGGCATACGCTCAATATCGATGGTACAGGCGAGACCATTTTGCGCAGTGCCTGCTGCCTGTTTCACCGAATGGAAGATGGGGAATACTGTTTTAACTGTCCCAAGATCAGCGAAGCAGCCAGGGAGGAACGGCGTCTGGCCTATCAGAGCAAGGAGGGAAATAGATGATTATTGGTGTAATATCGGATACCCATTTGTTCAGCCGACAGCTGGTGCTTCCGCAGCAGGTGTGGGATGGAATGGAAGGCGTCGATCTTATTCTGCATGCCGGAGACTTCTGTGACTGGGGCGTTCATGATCTGCTCAGCCGGATGGCTCCGGTAGAGGCGATAGCAGGCAATAACGATCCACAGAGCATTGTCGAGAAAGTCGGCCGACAAAAGATTATCGAAGTCGCCGGCAAACGGATCGGCCTCGTACACGGAGATGGTGGATTCCGCGGTAGTACCCCGGAACGGGCATTTCAGTCTTTTACAAAAGAAGATCAGCTCGATATCATCGTGTTCGGCCATTCGCATATTCCTTTTGCGGAATACAGGGAAGGGATTCTGCTGTTCAACCCCGGTTCACCGACGGACAAGCGCAGACAGTCGCAGTATTCCTATGGCAAAATATTCATCCGGCAGGACGAGATTACATTTGAGCATTATTACTTTGACAAAGAAAAGTTGAAGAATTAGGAGATGACGGATGTTCGTGGTATCTCCTGTAAGTTGTCGGGTGCATCCTCGGATGCAGTGATACCTGCTCATTTACATGCTGCGTCCCCCGGACGGTCTGGTATACTTTCCTCTGATATATCCTCTAATGAAGGAAAAGATTCTGCACATCCTATTTCGGCAGATCAGTGTCCATTATGCGGCAGGGATAATGGGTGCGCGATCACCCGGCAGCTTCCACCGGAGAGCTGCTGGTGTATGAAGGTGAATATTCCGATGAACGTTCGCACTCGCATTCCGGAAAAACAGCGCAATCAAGCCTGTATATGTCAGCGATGCGCAGGAATGAAGATGAGGGATAAATAGTAAAATACGGAACAAATAACATAGCAAAAGCAGAAAACAGCCATACTATAACCGTATGGCTGTTTGGTTTTGTCTGCGAATCCAAGATTTCTGTTTACCAAAAAGTGTCTGATCAGAAATCGTATAAACGTAGTTAGCGGATGCGATTAATTAATGAAGAAAGTAAAAATATGTATTGGAATACATAATCAACATAAATGTAAATATGTTCACCTTTATGATACTTAAATATTATATGGATAATATGTCCACAATAATGATATTGTTTACTTAAACCTGTATTGATTAATTTTAAGTAACAGGTTACAATAAAAGGAGCTGATACTCTTATGAAAAAATGGTTTACTTCTCTGCTGGCCGGTGCCGTACTCACGTCGATGATTACGATCGTACCTGCAGCCTCTGCTGCAACATCCGCTACTCCTGGTGTACAAAACACAACGATTATCGTTAAAAAAGGAGAAGTCTTTGACGGCAAAGGACAGCGTTATATCGCTGGCAGTGCACTTGGTGACGGCAGTCAAAAAGAAGGACAAAAACCAATTTTCCGTGTAGAGAACGGCGGCACGCTCAAGAATGTAGTACTCGGATATCCGGCTGCTGACGGCGTACATACATACGGAGACGCCAATCTGCAGAACATTGTCTGGGAAGATATTGGCGAGGATGCACTGACGATCAAGGAAAGTGGCAAAGTAACCCTGGATGGCGGTTCCGCAACCAATGGCGATGACAAGATGTTCCAGATTAACGCCGCATCCACATTTACCGTCAAAAACTTCAAAGGCTCCAAAGCCGGCAAGTTTATTCGCCAGCTGGGCGGCAGCAAGTTCAAGGTGGACGTGATCATCGACAGATGTGACATCTTCGATATGAAGGAAGCGATCTTCCGCACGGACAGCACAACCAGTACCGTTAAGATGACCAACACACGCTACCACAACGTAGGCGAGAAATTCATCGGTGTGAAGAATATTACCGAGAGTGGAAATACCCAGTACTAATGCCTTTTCCTTACTATATAGCTCTCCCCCAACATGCTATATAGCGTATATATAATTTGGATGCATATCCAGGGCACCGCACTTTGGCGGTGTCTTTTTTTTGCTTTTTTATCGTTCTTTAAGTTTTCCATGAACTGTTCTTAATGTTGTTCATACAAAATACATATACATATTGTTAAATACGATACAAAGGAGTATAGGCGTCAGTGAGAGATAAGGCCAATCCTTGCCATTGATGCTGTCTGACTAACTTTCGGGAGGAACCCACATGGAATCAAGAAACAACATACGATCTCGCTCAAGGATTGATATTCCGCTTATTCTCATTCTCATCCTGTCCGCGTTTCTGAATATCTGGAATATATGGGATAACGGTTCGGCGAATGCCTATTACACGGCAGCGGTGACGAGCATGCTGCAGAGCTTTCACAATTTTTTCTATGCTTCATTTGATCCGGCCGGTTATGTGACCGTAGACAAACCGCCGGTGGCGTTCTGGATTCAGACGCTGTTTGCCTCGGTGCTTGGCGTGCACGGCTGGAGTGTAACACTGCCGGCGGCTCTGGCCGGCGTTGGCTCGGTTGGACTCATTTATCTCATCGTCAAACCGACCTTCGGTCTGACCGCTGCCCGTCTGGCTGCCCTGATGATGGCAGTTACTCCGGTGGCTGTAGCCGTTCAGCGCTCTAACAATGTCGATGGTATTCTCGTCTTTACACTTCTGCTGGCGACATGGATGCTGCTCAAAGGCATTCGTCATCAGCAGACAGGCTGGATTCTGGGCGGATTTGCCATGATCGGCATTGCCTTTAATGAAAAAATGCTGCAGGCATATATGATCTTGCCTGCCGTATATCTCTTCTATGTACTGGCATACAAAGTAAACTGGAAGAAAAAATTGTCTGTACTGGCAATCGGGACGGTCATTCTGGCAGCAGTATCCGTATCCTGGGCCGTAGTGGTCGACAGCGTACCGGCCGAAGATCGTCCCTATGTGGGCAGCAGCCAGACGAATTCGGTACTGGAACTGGCATTTGGCTATAATGGGGTCAGTCGTCTGACCGGGGATATGCAGAGTCAGGGCGGACCGGGAGGAGGAGCAGCGACCCCGACCCGTTCGACAGATACAGATAGCAGTACAGCAGATGCCGGAGCAGTAGGTACAGAAGCAGGTGCTCAGATGAATCAGGGTGGTATGCCGGGAGGCGGCACGATGCAGCCACCGGGCGGAAGTGACAATGGAAATCGCATGCGCGGTGGCATGTTCAATACGGGAGATCCCGGTCCGCTGCGTCTGTTCCAGTCTTCGTTGTCCGGACAGGCGAGTCTGCTGCTGCCATTTGCCATCATTTCTCTGATTGCATTGTTCGCCGGACTGCGTAGACATACATGGCGTAAACAACAGTACCTGGAGACGGTATTCTGGCTGATGTGGTTGCTGCCGGTAGCGGGGTTCTTCAGCATCGCCGGATTTTTCCATCAATATTACCTGATTATGCTAGCTCCTCCGGTAGCTGTGCTGGCAGCGACAGGATTTGTCGCCCAGTGGAGATACTATCGTGAAGGCCAGGGCTGGCTGGCATGGCTGCTGCCTGTCAATGTAGCTGTGACGACGGCCTTCCAGCTGTTTGTGATCTACCCTTATAATGAACAGATTGGTTCGACATGGTTCTATATGGTGGCGATTGTTGGAGGTATGCTGACCGCAGCGCTGCTGATTGGAGCTAAAAGTTCCCTGCTGCGTAATGGCAAGGGCTATGTGGCTTCTGCAGCGATGACCCTGCTGCTGTTGACGCCGCTGTACTGGGCATCCTTCCCGTTTATGAACCCGTCCAGCAATATCTCTCTTCCTTATGGCGGCCCTATTACCTCCATGGGATTTGGAGGCGGCAATAACCGTATACCTGGCGGTGCAGCCGATGGGGGAGCGACCGGCCAAACGGAGCGACCGACAGACACTGCAGCAGATACAACTGCAGCTCCGGGAGCGGACAGCAGTCGTCGCAGCGGCGGAGGCGGTATGGGAGAGAATGTGAACGAGAAGCTGCTCCAGTATGTGACGGAGCATAATACAGGAGAAGAGTATCTGTTTGCCACATCCAATGCCAACTCGGCCTCGGCCTACATTATCAAGACCGGCAAAGCGGTAATGGCGATGGGCGGCTACAGCGGCAGTGACCCGATCATGACGGTGGACCGGTTAAAAGAAATGATCAGCAGCGGACAGGTGAAATACTTTCTGGTCAATGGATTTGGTGGCCGTGGCGGAGGTTCCAGCGAAGTGACAGAGTGGATTGAGCAGCATGGAACCGAAGTGCCCTCCGAAGATTGGCAGAATACAACAGAGTCCATTCCGGCCAACATGAATCCTGCCGGAGCAGCGGATACCAAGGAAGCATCCGGCACTACCGGTACTGACAATGGTATGAATCGCACCAGTGGGGGTATGGGCGGATTCGGCGGTGGTATGATGGGCAGTGGAACATTGTACGAAGTAACTCCTGAAGATATCGGTGACTGATCGGATATCAATGAATCAAGCAAAAACCTCTGCCGCTGTCCTGGATAAAACCAGGCAGCAGCAGAGGTTTTTGCATTTCATGTCGATTATTACGTTTCATCTGCACTGACAGGTTTACATATTTAATTACAGGGTGCTTTAGTTAGGTTTATAAGGCAGCTGTATCAAAGCAGCCAATGAAGTCCAGATACAGCAATGATCATATATGGAATGTTCAAGATACAGGCATATCAGGGCGTCGCATTCTGGATATGCCATGTGAAGATCGCAATTAATATCCTTTGTGAAAAAGGATGTTTGCAAGACTGATCGTGAGAAGATCAGTCATAGGAGAGCAACCCGCGGCAGCAGGAACAGAAAAATCTATTAGATCAGGGAGGCTTATACATGATTGATAGCACGACGTTATATGATTGCATTATAGTTGGTGGAGGGATAGCGGGACTGCAGGCTGCATTGCAGCTGGGCCGTTATTCGGCTCACCGGGTACTCGTTATTGATGCAGGCAAGGGAAGATCGACGTTTTGTCAGAATTACGGAAATATTCTTGGTTTTCCAAATGGAATCTCGGGGGAGGAGCTGCGCCGGATCGGCCGCCAGCAGGCAGAGCCGCTCGGAGTGGAATTTCATAAAGACCGCATTCTGGAAGCCAAAAAAGAAGGAGAGCATTTCCTGCTGAAAGGTGCCGAGGGAGAGAGCTATCGGTCACGTACTCTGCTGCTCGCCACCGGTCTGATTGACCGATTCCCAAGACTGCCGGGACTGGTGGAGACACTGGGCTACAGCGTCTATGTATGCCCGGATTGTGACGGTTATGAGATACAGGATCGCAAGACCGTAGTGCTCGGAGCCGGTGAAGCCGGTGCCCAGATGGCATTGATTCTGTCGGATCGTACTGATCAGCTGCTGTATATCAATCATGAGAGTAAGCCATTCAAGCCGGAGACAATGGAGCGTCTGCGGGAACACAATATTGAATATATGGAATCAGTCGTTAGCCAGGTTCATTATGAAGATAACGGAATCATTCGTGGTGTCGAGCTGGAGGATGGCCAAATGATTGATACCGAACGCGGATTTATCGCATTTGGCGGCAATCATGTCAATTCCGAGCTGGCTGAGCAGCTGGGAGTAGAGACGCTTCATAATCATCATGTAGAAACAGATTCTCGATCGAAGATGAGTAATGTGGAGAATGTCTGGGTAGCCGGAGATCTGGGTGCTCATTCCGAGCAGGCCAATATTGCGATGGGCGAGGGAGCACAGGCAGCCATCTGGATCAACAAAACATTGGTTAAAATGAAACGGGAAGCCGAAGAGAATTCGGTTCATGCTCATTGACCATCATGTAAGCGAAACGGCAAAAAAGTAATGAATTTCCTGCAATAGAGGTCTACTGGACAAAATGATGTAAAATATGGAATAAACATTGAAGCAAAAGGGTCTGCAAGGCTCTTTTGCTTTCTTTTATGGAAATGAGTATGTTACTATGGAAGCGATACACTAATTTATCGTTCAGGTGGGATGAACCATTGAGTTTCTATCCTAAAAAAGGGTTTAAGCTGGTTACCATTGTTAGTTTTATTGTCGTGCTATCGATTGTACTTACAATGATCATTACGATTCATTCCGCATATACCACCAGTAAAGAATCTTTGGTAGAGAACTACCTGAATAATAACTATGACCGTGCCACCGATCTGGCCGCTTCGACAGGCAATCTGCTGGACCGGGTTCAGGGCAGCATCGATGCTGTGGCAGAGATCTGGCAGCGTAATCATGGTCTGGATGATGAGACGCTAAATGACCTGTACCTGACCAACCGGGAATACTTTAACTCGCTGAGTATTATTCGCAAAGATCTAATTGTGGACGAGACAGCTCCGGCCAGTAATAAGCTCCATAGTGGATCAAGTGTGGATAATCCGACCAGCCGGGCAGTGACCAATATGCGCGACTCGGTGATTACCGACCCTTTTGTCGGTACTACCGGGAATCTGATGATTCTCGTCACAAGCCCGCTGTATGATCAGAATAACGTGTATTATGGTTATGTTGCCGGTACCATCTACCTGCATCAGTCGAATATTTTGCAGCTGATTCTGGAACATGAATATGAGCTGGATGGTTCCTATGTGTATGCTGTAGACTCCAAAGGGAATATCATTTTCCATCCCAATCAGGCGTTGATTGGCAAAAATGTCGCTTCCAATGATGCGGTATGGAAAGTTATTGCCGGATTGAACGGTTCCATGCTGTATACCGATTCCAGTGATTCCTCGTATTATGCAGGATATGCCTATAATATGAAATCCGGTTGGGGTATTATATCCCAGACTCCGGCATCTGTCGTTAATGGGCCGCTGGGTATACTGCTGCGGCAAAGCATACTGCAGTCACTGCCGCTGCTGCTGATTACGCTGGCGGCCGGATGGCTGCTGACCTATCTGGTGGTCAAGCCGCTGCATCAGCTGGCTGCGTATTCGGACAGAATGCTCAAAGACTGGAATACGGGAGAATTCCCGGATATCCAGTCAGCGACCTATGAGATCAAGACTTTGCATAACAGTCTGCGTTTTACGAGCTTTCAGCTGCAAAAGTATATTGCCAAACTGCATAATGAAACGGCACTGGATGGTCTGACCGGACTGGCCAACCGCAGAAACTTTGATTCCACCCTGGATACCTGGTGCATGGGAGAAGAACCTTTTGCCATGATTATGCTGGATATTGATCATTTCAAGCGTGTCAATGATACTTATGGTCATCTGACCGGTGACCGGGTGATGCAGTCGCTGGCCTCCATGATGCGTAATGTATCACGTGAAGGAGATTTATGCTTCCGCTATGGTGGCGAAGAATTCGGTATTCTACTGCGCGGCTGTAATATTACCCGTGCCTATGTAGTGGCTGAACGACTGCGCCAGCTGTCCGCAAGTACCACCAGTCCTTCGGGGGAGATCGTTACGATTTCTATGGGTATTGTAGTCTATCCGGATCAGGGCAGAACACCGGTAGAACTCATATCCAAAGCCGATCAGGCACTGTATACGTCCAAGCGAGAAGGGCGCAACCGTACTACCGTATATGCGGATGAATTAGTATCCACATCATAAAGCTCTTCTTTCCATCATCAGGGAAGAAGGGCTTTATTGCTTGTGTCCATATCTACCCCATAGTCAATAGATGGTGCATCCACAGCTCTTACATAATATAAAAAAAAGTATAAAGTGTATCATTAACCTTTAGTTTACCAATGAAACAGGGCAAAATTGACAAAATTAATAATTTACAATAATTAGATAATTATTAATTAAATGGTATAAAAGAAGTTAGAGCAAGGAGAAGGTTGGGTAAGATATGTACAGGAGTGAGCGGTATCACACTGGTCATTAGGTGGTGGCAAGATTTTCGTAACCCATCCCGAGCGTGAGATATATTTTCGGACGTACATAATTTAGCCGAACGTTCGGCACCTGAAAATATATACGGCACGCAAGCGTATAACGCCAAGCAAAATAACCTCATTCATATACTGTGCTGAATTATAACACAGTTTTGAAGGTTAAGCGGCTCTCTATGCCTGTTATATCGCTTCATTTCCACAAATAAACTACATCTATTGGAGGGACTACTTATGAAAAAGAAATCAACTTTGAAAAAGCCAATCTGTGTGCTGGCTACTTTGACACTGACAGCATCGATTCTCATCCCGGCTACAGCAATGGCAGAAGAGAATAATACGGCGGGAGGCAGCTTCCAGCTAAATAGCAGCAGCTACCTCGCCAATACCGGCTGGACAGGCGGCGGAACCAATTCGGTTGCCACTTCTGCCGATGGTACAGCAACATCCAACCAATCCATCTTTTATGACAATGAGAATTCTTATGGTTATAACTGGTCTTATTCGGACGATATGAGTGGGGTACAGTCCTCGCCGGGGATCAGCTTTGGCTGGAACTGGACAAATGGATATCAGGGTGCGGGTAACTTCCCGGTAGAGATATTCAGAGACAATGACCGTCATAACCAGAACACCAACCATCGCACGCAAATGAAAAATATTGATACATCGGTCACTTATTCGACAGCAGATGCAACCGGTGATTATGCGACAGGCTATACGATGTTCATTCATAACACCCAGTGGGCCGGACCGGAGACTACTCCATCTTATCTGGTCAAAATAGTCACTTCCACATCAGCGAACGGTACGGAAAATACGGCTGACGGAGCTTCGACAGATGCTTCGGATACCACCAACCGTGACCAGCCGAATGTTGGAGATAACACTGCAAACTCCGGTACGGCAGCGGCAAATAACGGCAGTACTACCGATCAGACAGGGACCAGCAGCTGGGGAGAATGGGTGGATACCGTACAGCTGGATGGAGCGACATGGGATATTTACCGCAGCAGCATGAATGGTATGATGACCACGGGTACGAATGGTACAATGACCGGTACGATGAACAACAACAATAATACCAATACAAGCAGTATCTTTGGTACAAACCGCGAAGGCAGTGTATATACATTTGTGAGAACACAAAATACAGATACGGCTAACCTGAATCTGTCCGACTTTGTAAGAGATCTGCTCGGACGTAATGAATTGCCAACCTCCGGTTATTATGTGAGTGGCGTGAAATTCGGCACGGATGTAATGAGCGGCAGTGGCAAACTGACCGTATCCAACTGGAACATCAGCGCTCAGTAAAAAAAACTGTTTGGTCTTGGACAGATAGTTTATTGCAGCTCAAAAAGGCTTCTCCATTGCCATTGGAGAAGCCTTTTTGTTATTCATACAATATTAGCTCGCTGTTATGGAAGCTTCTGTAGACGGCAGCAGGAATAGAGGGGACCAAACCAGCCTGACCGGATGACGGATCAGGCTAGTCTGGATCGATAGGAGCATAGGGAAAGCTGGACAATGGGGGAAGCTGGGCTGCTGCGACCGGGTAGCTGAACCAGTATCCCTGAAATTCTGTGTATCCCAGTTCCAGCAGATGTTGGCATTGTTCCTGATCCTCAATTCCTTCAGCGACTACATTCAGCCTGAGCGCATCTGCCATCATGATCAGGGCTTTGAGCACAGGCGCATTCATCTGGGTAACAAAGGAGCGATCAATCTTGATCGTATCGATCGGCAGTCGGGTCAGCATACTGAGCGAAGAATACCCCGTTCCAAAATCATCGAGTGAGATGGTATAACCCTGCTCACGCAGTTGGACCAGA
This sequence comes from Paenibacillus wulumuqiensis, assembly GCF_000971965.1. Taxonomy (GTDB): domain Bacteria; phylum Bacillota; class Bacilli; order Paenibacillales; family Paenibacillaceae; genus Saccharibacillus; species Saccharibacillus wulumuqiensis. Next base: position 485,477 of record NZ_LAQP01000001.1, on the reverse strand, counting down.
GAGGATTGTTCTTCTACCGTGTTGCTGGTTGCTACACTCTCGGTAATTTCCAGATCAATATAGTAGGGAGGGATGCCTTCCTCCTGGACAATCTGATTCAACCGTTCGATAAAGTTCGGCTCATCCAGTTGAATTCTGGAAATGTTGATCGCCACGCGGATAGATGGTCCATACTTTTGCTTAAGCTGCGGCAAATCGCGACAGGCCTGACGGATGACCCATTCGCCGATCGGGATAATAAGCCGTGTCTCTTCCGCCACCGGAATGAATTCTGCCGGGGATACCATCTGGGTATGGTTTTTGTTCCAACGCAGCAGTGCCTCTATCGTAATGACCTGCTGCTGCTTGACGCTGTAGATCGGCTGATAAAGCAGTTGCAGTTCCTGCTTTTCGAGACAATTATTCAGTTCCAGCTCCAGATCAAACCGGATAATCTGCTCATAGCGAAGAGAGGTATCAAAGATATGATAACGGCTTCGGCCTAGACTCTTGGCATGATGAAGAGCAATATCAGCATGGCGAAGTGCAGTGGACAATTCGGTCTCGGCCGATACGCGTGACACCCCCAGGCTGGCTGTAATTCTCACTTCGCGGCCCTTGAGCAGAAATATGTTATCCATCATCCGGAGTACACGTTCAGCGACCCGTTCGGGAATATCTGCCGAATTGCGGCTTATAATCAGAAACTCATCTCCACCCATCCGGAAAATAATTTCTTCCGTGCTGAATACCTTTTTGATACGGTCGGTAACTTCGACCAATAGGGTATCTCCGTTATCATGGCCGAGCATATCGTTAATATTCTTGAAATTATCAATATCCAGCAGGTATAATATGCCCTCTTCAAGCACATATTCGCTCAGGAAACGCCGGTTAAACAGCTGGGTCAGCTCGTCGTGATAAGCATAATACCGCAGTTTCTCCTGATATTGATTACGTTCTGTATAGTCACGGGTGATACAGATCAGATGAGTGATGACCTGCTCTTCATTATAGATAGGAGAAATGATGCTCTCGCCGCTGAGCAGACCATTAGGCAGCAGATATCCGTCTTCAAACCGCATGCTCTCACCATGAGCCAGCACGCGGTTATATTTGTGGTGTAGATACTGAGCCATCTCCGGCTGCTGTGCATATACTTCAAAGAAACTTTTGCCGAGATCCCGGGAAGTAACACCACTGAATCTGGAAGCAGCTTCATTCAAAAAATGATATACAAATCGGCCGGGTTCCACACGCATGACGTAAATGAGATCTTCAGTCGCATCCAGAGCCTGGGCAAGGAGCGGAGGTATTTCATGATTATCATTACGCACGCATTTCCACTCCTTCGATCATACTTTCATTCCTATTTTTGAAATTATCCCTACTATATAATATAGTCCGGTTTTATGTATACATAATCTTAACAGAAAATTGTGTTCTGTGCTGAGAAGCTTGCAGCTGCAAACGCGGGTGCTGTCCATGGTATGATAATAACCATAATTGAATGCAGGGGGTACATAGAAATGAAACTAATTATGGATGTTGCGCTGGAATCTGGAATCCCGGAATCTGCTGTAGAAATGTACGGAAAATACAAGGCCAAACTGGACCCGGAACCGATCCGGCAGCTGGTAGACAGGCCGGATGGCAAGCTGGTACTCGTCACAGCCATAAACCCGACACCGGCAGGAGAAGGCAAAACGCTCACAACGATCGGTCTGTCCCAGTCACTGAATGCGATCGGAGTACGTGCCGTAGCCGCGCTGCGTGAGCCGTCACTCGGTCCCTGCTTCGGGATGAAGGGAGGAGCCACCGGCAGCGGACAGGCGCAGATCGTTCCGGCGGATGAGATTAATCTGCATTTTACCGGGGACCTGCATGCCATTACCTCGGCACATAATCTGCTGGCCGCTATGATCGATAACCATCTGTATTATGGCAATGCACTGGGTATCCATCCCAAAAAGATTGTCTGGAAGCGTGCTGCCGATATGAATGACCGCAGTCTGCGCAGCATTGTCACCGGCATCGGGCCTGGTAATGGAGAAGTACGAGAGAGCGGCTACCTGATCACTTCGGCGTCGGAAGTGATGGCGGTGCTCTGTCTCAGCGAGAATCTGGACGATCTGAAAGAGCGCTTAAGCCGCATTATTATCGGCTACACGTATACGGGACAGCCGGTGACGGCAGCGGATCTGAGTGCCGTGGAAGCGATGGCTGCGCTGCTGCGTGATGCGATCAAGCCCAATCTGGTGCAGACGCTGGAAGGGACATCGGTGATCATTCATGGAGGGCCTTTTGCCAATATTGCGCATGGCTGCAGCAGTGTCATCGGTACGAGGACGGCGCTTCGGCTGGGAGATATCGCGGTAACCGAAGCCGGCTTCGGAGCAGAACTGGGTGCAGAGAAATTTATGGACATTAAATGCCGTCAGTCCGGATTGCGGCCGGATGCAGCCGTTCTCGTCGTTACCGTCAAAGCGCTGAAATACAATGGCGGAGTGAAAGTGCAGGAGTTGGATCGTGAAGATGTACAGGCGCTGCAGCAGGGCATGAGCAATATGCGTCGTCATCTGGATAATCTGCGAAAATTCGGTGTACCTGTACTCGCGGCCATCAATCACTTTGCCGGAGATACGGATGCGGAGATTGCCGCGATTATCGAGGAATGCCAGCGGCTGGGTGTTCCGGCAGAGGTGTCCAAAGTGTGGGCGGAAGGAAGTGCAGGCGGTGCATCACTCGCGAGAGCGCTTGTGCATATGCTGGAGTCACAAGTGTCGCAGTATCAGCCGCTATACCCGGATGAGCTGCCCCTGACCACCAAGATCGAACGCATCATTACCGGCATTTATGGAGGAAGCGGCGCTGTCTATTCTCCGGCGGCCGAGCGTACGCTTGCTGAACTGCAGGCAAATGGATTTGGTCATCTCCCGGTATGCATGGCCAAGACACCATATTCATTCAGTGATCAGCCGGAACGACTGGGTGCTCCGGAAGGGTTTGTAATGAATATCAGCAGGGTATCCTTGTCGGCAGGAGCCGGATTTATCGTCGTGGAGACAGGCAATACGATGACCATGCCGGGCCTGCCCCGAGTACCGGCTGCGGAACGAATGAAGCTTGAGCCGGACGGGCGTATCGAAGGACTGGTGTAAATGAACCCATTTTATAAGAGGTATTTTGCCTTGTCTATCGTTAATATATATGATATTAATTAATGAGAATATAAATTATATTCATGTCTTCCGAAAAGGAGGAATCAAAAGATGGAACTTCAACTGCATGTACTGGTAGTCGATGATGAACCTCGTCAGCGGCGCGGTGTAGCTGCTCTGGTGCGCCAGCTGCGTCCCGGTTATACCGTGCATGAAGCGAGAAATGGGCAGGAAGCTCTGGAGCTTAGTCTGGCTCATCCTGTTGACCTGGTGCTTACCGATATTCAGATGCCGGTCATGAACGGGATGGACTATATCAATCAGGTTCGCAAAAGTCTGCCTGAACTGCGTATTGTACTGATCACGGTATATGACGAGTTTCATTATGTACAGCAGGCGATCCGGCTCAATGTCATGGATTATCTGATCAAGCCGGTGACAGCAGTGCAGCTGCTGCCGCTGCTGGAGAGCATCGAACAGGAACAGATACAGCGGCGAATTCAGCTGGAACAGCAGCAATCCCTATCCCGCCAGCTGGCGAGGCTGGAGCCGATATATCAGGAACATCTGCTGTACCGCTGGCTGACCGGTTCGTTGAATATACAGGAGCAGGAGGAATGCCAGCGCTATTTCCGGATCGATGGAGAGATCAGTATCTGGCTGATGCGCAGGATGAATGTACTTCAGCAGCCAGCCGGCGACTGGAAGATGCCGCTGCGTGAGCATCTGGAAGCAGCTGTCTCAGGCGGTATCTCTCTGTATTACACCGGGATGGATGATCCGGAGGAGCCGCTGATTATTATCGTACAGTGGCCGCACTTCTGGCAGGAAAAGGACCGGCAGACCTGCCGGGATCAGGTGATAACTGTACTTGAACAGCTGCACGCAGACCACAACGTAGATATCTGCACAGCAGAGAGTGAACTGTTCAGCAGTAGAGAGTCTGCCCAAGGTGTTCATCTGGCTTATCAATCAGCGGCGGCAGCACTGGAGAGACATTTTTATGAAGCAGACAGCTGTTGGTTGATGGGGGAATCCGGTTACTCGACTTCTCGCGCCAGCCAGCGCCAGCCCATCAGGTACCCATCCACAGCATCGATTGAAAGCGCTATCCATAAGAGGGACAGAAGCGTTATGGAGCAGGAGATGGATGATCTGCTAAAACAGCTGGCAGCCGATCATCCGTCTGTACCTTTGCTCAAATACCATCTGCTTCAGATTATGCTGCCTTGTATCGAGCGTTCATCAGCCCATATCGGACAGGAGCTGAAGGATCAATATGCACAGCGGCTGGAGTTCATCATTCAGCAATCGGCGCGACTGCAGCAACTGCGCATGCAGCTGCTCACCGTGCTAAGCGAGTGGCTGGAGCAGATCGACAGCTGCCGGATGAGCAAGAGTGACCAGGCGATGCTGGAATGCCGTGAATATCTGGAGAGACATTATCACGAGGATCTCAGTCTGGATGAAGTAGCCGGCCGATTTTACTATAATCCATCATACTTCAGTCTGTTGTTCAAGTCTCATTTTGGTACATCCTTTACTGACTATATTCAGCGTCTGCGTATGCAGCATGCCCGCACACTGCTGCTGGAGACCAATGATCGTATAGCGGAGATCGGACGGCAGACGGGATACCGGGATATCAAGTATTTTGCCAAAGTATTCAAAAAATCATTTTTGTATACACCGGAAGAATACCGGCGGCAGTTCAGGCGCTCCGATATCCTTGCGGACCGCCCGGTGAGCGGAAGAGTGAGCAGACCAGGTGTGGACTAACGCAGCCCGCTGGTTCAAGGATATGAGCTTCAAAAAGAAGCTGCTTTTGTCTCATTTGCTGCTGGCATGCCTGATTATTCTCAGTCTTGGTTTTATTTATAATCATATTGCCTATAAGGACCGGATGGATAATATCCGCTTCAGTACCAGCAATATACTGCATACGAATAACCAGCTGCTTGATGACCGGTTATCTGCGATTGAATCCAGCATGAGTATGCTGCCGCTGGATTATGACCTGCTGCGGGCAGTTGACGCGGCTGATCCGACCAGTGCATCCTCGCTGGTGCGAACCGACCGGCTGGTTACACCCATTCTTTTTAAATACTTCAGTAATCATGAGGAAGTCTACTCCTCCTATGTGATGACCCGTGAATACGGATATGGCAGCAATGCACTGATGTATGTGCCGCCAGCGGAATTCTACCATTCCCTGCTGGCGCAGGCAGCAGCAGAAGGACGGGGAGCGGAAGTATGGATACCGACCTACTCTTATACCGGTATGTACAAGCAGGAAGATCTGCGGCATATCCCGCTGGAGTACGAGTCACTCATCTCTGTCGTCAAGCAGCTGAATATGACAGCAGCCGATGAATACGGCAACATACACCGGCTTAAGGCCAATCAAGCGCCGCCGGTGCTGCTCATCAATATCCGTCCCGAATCACTCGCTGCTGTGCTGGACGAATATGTGCAGCATAATGACTACAATCAGCTGGCCTATGGTATGGTGAACCGGGCCGGAGTGTCTGTACTTCGTCTGGAAAAAGGGGATTTTGCCCATACCCGGACAGCCGAACTGCCGGCAGTCATTGGCAGTCAGGAGCAGGGAATGGTCATTCAGCAGATCAACGGGCAGGACACGATGGTCTTTTACGAGAAAATGAAGTCAACCGGCTGGATCTCGTATATCGAGATTCCGATTCCGGCCGCAGTCAGCAGTCTGCAGACGCTGCAAATCACGACAGCGCTGTTCCTGCTCTCTATGGCACTGGTATCGGTCGTGCTCGCCTATATGCTGTCCAGTTATATCACCCGTCCGCTAACCCGGATCAAGCAGGGTATCCGGCAGGTGGAGAAGGGGCAGTTTGATATACGCATCCAGCCGGACAGCCGGGATGAATTCGGACAGCTGACCGAGATGTTCAACGAGATGAATCGGCGGATTGAACAGTTGATCGAGGAGAATTACGGCTCCCGGCTGAGGGCGAGAGAGTCGGAGATTATGGCGCTGAATCTGCAGCTTAATCCGCATTTTCTGTATAACACGCTCAGTACGATGTACTGGATTGCCATGGAGCATGGACAGCATGAGCTCGCCCGCATGATGATCAGCCTGACCGAGATGCTGCAGATTACGACCCGCAACAAGCAGGAGCTGTGGAAGCTGGAGACCGATCTGAGCTGGCTGGACAAGTATATATACATTATGCAGAACCGGTTTGAGAATAAATTCACGGTAGAGATGGATGTGGAGGAAGAACTGTTCGATACCGAAGTGCCCAAGCTGTTTTTGCAGCCGTTTATCGAGAATGCGATTATTCACGGTTTTGGCGAAATGGAATCCGGCGGCAGACTCCGGATCCGTGGCTGGCTGGAAGGAGAGGAGCGGATGTTTGCCGTTGAGGATAACGGCAAAGGGATCACTCATACACTGATGGATGATATTCAGACCGGCGAGATTCGCTCTACCGGCATTGAAAATGTAGACCGGCGCATAAGATTGCTGTATGGCCCGGAATACGGTATTCATATGCAGCGGCAGGACTCCGGCGGTACATTAGTGCTGATCCGGCTGCCACACCAGCACTCTCCCAATGAAAATACCCCAATCCAATAATAATCGAGTTGTAGCCAATGTAAGCGCTTGCTAAGATGGATTTATCCAATGCTGCAGCATCGATATATTATACCGGAGGATAGAGATTCTTCGGTCCGGGAGGTATTTGCATGAGAGTCAAATTACTATTATGGGCATTATGTTCGGCCCTGCTGCTCGGTTTGCTGTCCGGCTGCGGTTCCGACAATGGCGGTGCAGCGCAGACCGTGGACGGCAAGCAAAAGGTCACGCTTACTTACGCATCATGGGGCAGTCCCAACGAGAAAAAAGTGCAGGAACAGATCGCCCGCAAATTTACCGAAAAATATCCATGGATCGAAGTCAATTACATGCATATTCCCGGTGACTATGTTACCAAGCTGACGACGATGTTTGCAGCCAATCAGGCGCCTGATGTATTCCCGATCTACAAAGCTCAAGGACTGCAGTGGGCCGAACAGGGCAAGCTGTACAACCTGAACGAATTTCTGAAAGACGACAAGGAACTAACCCCTGATGCCTTGATTCCCAACTCCATTCTGTACTGGGACAAAGATAAGATAGCAGGCATCAAAGTAACCGAGGAAGCCTTTGGCCTCTATTACAATGCCGATATGTTCAAGGAAGCCGGACTGCCGCTGCCCCCGACCAAGGCTCAAGAAGCATGGACCTGGGAGCAGTTCCTTGATACGGCCAAAAAGCTGACGATCGACAACAATGGAAATAATGCGACCAGCCCTGCCTTTGACTCATCCAATGTAAAGCAGTACGGAGTCCGCTTTGATACATGGATATGGCATCTGATGGTACCGTCCAACGGTGCCAGTGTGATCTCCGCCGACAAGGACAAGCTGAATCTGGAAGACCCGCAGGTCATTGACGCCGTTCAGAAAATGGCGGATCTGATCACCGTTCATCATGTGGCTCCATCACCGACTCAGTCCAAAAATATCCCTTCGCCGGCTGTCGCTCTTCAGAGCCGCAAAGTGGCGATGGACCTGGATGGACAATGGGTGCAGCTGGATCTCGGCCAGTCCGGCATGAACTATGGAGTCGGTGTACTGCCCAAGCTCAAAGAAAGCAAAACGATCCTGTTCGGCGAACCGGAAGTGATCTCCGCCACAACCAAGCATCCAAAAGAAGCATGGATGTTCTACAAATTCCTGCTGGATGCCAAAAGTGGTCTGGAGATGCATGCCAGCGGTTTGTGGATGCCGGTTGCCAAAGAATGGTACACTGACCCGGCGCTGATTCAGCAATGGGCTACCGTAAAGCCCGGACATCCGGAAGGTTACACGGATGCGATCATGAATCAGACGCTGAAAAATGGCGTGAATTCCTATGACTATTACCTCAAAAATTCGGAGAAAATTAATGCCATTATCAATCCAGCCTTGGATCAGGTATGGCTCGGCAAAAAAACGGTCCAGCAGGCATTTAGTGAAGTCTCTGCCAAAGCAAACGCGGAATTCAAAGGAACCTACCCGGAAAAATAGCAGAATGTATCGATTCCCTATCATCCTGTTCAGGTAAACTCCCTATTCCGTGAAAGCAGAGGTGGAACATATGCAATCCATGACAGAGACGGCCGAGCGCCGTCAGACCAAAGTAACCAAAAGTTCGCTGTCTTCGATCCGGCGGCGTGAGAACTGGCTGGGCTGGCTGTTTGCAGCCCCGGCCATTCTGGGATTTATCATTTTCGTACTCGGTCCGATGATCGCCAGTCTGTGGCTTAGTCTGACCGATTACAAAGTGGCATCGACGCCGAACTTTGTCGGTCTGGACAATTACCAGAATCTGTTTAACGGTACTGACGCCTTTTTCTACAAATCGCTGGGCGTAACGTTGTACTACGTGATCCTCAGTGTGCCGCTTCAGATTATTGTGGCCTTTTTTCTGGCTATTTTGCTTAACCAGAATGTTAAAGGGCTGGCCTTTTTCCGGACAGCCTTTTATCTGCCGACGATCGTACCGCTGATTGCATCCTCGATGGTCTGGCTGTGGCTGTTCGATCCGGATATGGGGCTGCTCAATGTGATCATGCGGGCGCTGCATCTGCCGGAGAGCCAGTGGATTTACAGCGAGACGACCGTCGTGCCTACGCTGGTGCTGATGAGTCTGTGGACAGTCGGGGGAACGATGGTCATTTTCCTGGCCGGTCTCAAGGATATCCCGGATCATTATTATGAAGCGATCGAGATTGACGGCGGCAATGCGCTGCACAAGCTGATCTATATTACAATTCCGCTCACTTCACCGACGATTTTCTTCAATACGATTATGGGCTTTATCGGTGGGTTTCAGGTCTTTGTGCAGCCGTATGTCATGACCCAGGGCGGGCCGAATAATGGCAGTCTGTTTTATATCTTTTACCTGTTCCGGGAAGCATTCACCTTCTCCAATATGGGGTATGCATGTGCGATTGCCTGGGTGCTGTTCATCGTTATTATGATCTTCACTTTCCTGCTGTTCCGTACATCCCAGAAGTGGGTCTATTACGAAGGGGAGGGACGATAGGATGACGACACGAACTTTCCGCTGGCAGCGTGTACTGCTGTATGCTGTACTGATCCTGGGCTCACTACTGTGCCTGTTTCCTTTTTACTGGCTCGTCCGCAGCTCCATGATGGATCTGGCCCAGATTTTTGAGATGCCGCCGAAATGGATTCCCGAGCCGTTCGTACTGCGCAATTTTATCGAGCCGTTCGAGCAGCTGCCGTTTGGACGTTACTTTATCAATACACTGATTATTGTGGTCGGTACGCTGATTGGTACGCTGCTGTCGAGTACGATTGCCGCCTACAGCTTTTCCCGGATGAAATGGGTCGGCAGGGATAAGGTATTTGCGGTTCTGCTGACGAGCATGATGCTGCCATTTGCGGTCACCCTGATTCCTACCTTTATCGGCTGGCAGTCCCTCGGTCTGATCAATACGTATGCCCCGCTGATCGTACCTGCCTTTTTCGGTGGAGGAGTGTTCAATATCTTCCTGCTGCGGCAGTTCTATATGACACTGCCGAGAGAGCTGGATGAAGCCGTATTCGTTGATGGAGGCAATCACTTTACCATCTTTACCCGGATCATCCTGCCGCTGTCCCGTTCAGCCGTGCTCGTTATCGGGTTATTCACTTTCCTGAACACATGGAATGACTTTATGGGACCGCTCGTCTATCTCAATGATGAAAGCAAATTCACTCTTGCCATCGGTCTCCAGCAGTTCCAGGGCATGTACACCGCCCAGTGGGGAGTACTGATGGCAGCCTCGCTGATTATCGTCTTGCCTGCGATTCTGCTGTTCATGATCTTCCAGCGCTATCTAATGGAAGGTATTGCCCTGACAGGGATCAAGGGCTAAGGCAAATGGAAGTTTGAAGAAAATACCAATCAAAGAACAAAGGAGCATTCCCATGGAAAAATCAAAAGAACTGCTGCATACTGTCAGCCCCAAAGAAGTTCATATTCAGGACGAGTTCTGGTCCGGCTATGACAAGCTTGTCCGCGAAGTCGTCATCCCCTATCAGTACGACGCACTGCATGACCGGATTGCCGATGCAGAGCCCAGTCATGCGATCAAAAACTTTGAAATTGCTGCCGGGCGGACACAAGGAGAATTCCACGGATTCGTATTCCAGGATACCGATGTCGCCAAATGGATTGAGGCTGTCGGCTATTCCCTGATGACGCATCCCGATCCCGAACTGGAGCGTATTACCGATGAAGTGATCCAGCTCGTATCGGAAGCACAGGGAGAGGATGGCTATCTGAATACGTACTTTACCATCAAGGAACCGGACAAGCGCTGGACCAATCTGGCAGATTGTCACGAACTGTATACCGCCGGTCATATGATCGAAGCGGGAGTAGCGTATTATCAGGCGACAGGCAAACGCCAACTGCTAGATGTGGTATGCCGTCTGGCGGATTACATAGACACCGTATTCGGGCCGGAAGAAGGCAAGCTGCGCGGTTACGACGGTCACCAGGAGATCGAGCTGGCACTGGTCAAGCTGTACCGTCTGACAGGGGAAGAGAAGTACCTGCGTCTGAGCCAGTTTTTCATTGATGAGCGCGGTCAGCAGCCGAACTTCCTGGAGCAGGAGTGGGAGAGCAGGGATCGTATCAATTTCTTTGTCGGCAAAACCGATCGGATCGATCTCGCTTACAGCCAGGCCCATGTGCCGGTTCGTGAACAGCAGGTTGCCGTCGGTCACGCGGTACGGGCTGTCTATATGTACACCGCCATGGCAGATCTGGCCGGACAGACCGGTGATCAGAGTCTGTACGAAGCCTGCAAGACGCTGTGGAACAATATTGTGCACAAGCAGATGTACGTCACCGGCGGGATTGGATCAACCCATCATGGTGAAGCATTTACGATTGATTATGATCTGCCGAATGATACGGTTTATTCGGAGACCTGTGCAGCCGTAGGCATGGTGTTTTTCGCCCATCGGATGCTGCAGATTCAGCCGAAAGGCGAATATGCGGATGTGCTGGAGCGCGCACTATACAATACGGTCACCGGCGGCATGTCGCAGGACGGCAAGCATTATTTCTATGTAAATCCGCTGGAAGTATGGCCGGCAGCCTGTCACCATAACCCGGACAAACACCATGTGAAGCCAGTGCGCCAGAAATGGTTCGGCTGCTCCTGCTGCCCTCCCAACGTAGCCCGTCTGATCACATCGCTCGGCCAGTACATTTACAGCAGCGACGAAGATACCATCTACACCCATCTGTATGTCGGGGCATCCGCCGAACTGCCAGTAGGCGATCGTAATATCAAAATCCAGCAGGAGACAGGCTACCCATGGAATGGTGCATCCCGATTCACCTTTGCCCTGGAACAACCGCAATCGTTCACACTCGCTCTGCGTCTGCCCGGCTGGTGCAAGCAGGCTGCCCTGACCATCAACGGCGAGTCCGTATCTTATGCTTCACTGCTGCGCGATGGCTATGTCTATATCCAGCGCGAATGGTCAGCCAGCGACATCGTCGAATGGAACCTGGAAATGGATATCCAGATCCTGCGTGCCAATCCCAAGCTGCGTGCCACTGCAGGCAAAGTCGCCCTGCAGCGCGGTCCGCTCGTCTACTGTCTCGAACAAGCCGATAATGGCGAGTTGATCGCCGCCCTGCAGATCGAGACCGACAAACCAATGACCGCTAGATTCGACGGAGCCCTGTTGGGCGGCTGCACCATCATCGAAGGCAGCGCGATCCGAGACCAGGAACAAACCTGGGGCCAGTCCCTCTACCAGGACCACGCCCCCGAACAAACGCACCAATCCTTCACCGCCATCCCTTACTTCATGTGGGGCAACCGCGGCGAAGGTGACATGACTGTCTGGATACGTAAAGCCTAACCCGCATCTACAAAGCTCATTGCGAACCATCCATTTTTTAGAAATAAAAGTAAACAAACCAACAAATAGAATAAAAATCATAGAATAAAATCAAAAACAAAAAAATTGAAAAACAAAAACAAATTGAAAATAAATTAAAAAACTAAAAACTAAAAAAACCTATCCCCTAAGTTCCAACGTACTCACACCAGCTCATCTCTCTAAAACTTACTCCTCCCACCCATGGGGAATTCTTTCCCTAGAAAGTGCTGGATGAGCTCCCGGCACGAAGCGGAGGAATTGGAATTAGACTTCAGCAGCGAAGCGGCCCTATTTAAGATCGGATATTTTCCGCAAAGCGGATATTCCAAATATCCGATCTTAACGAGGGGCAGAAGACTAATCCAATTCCGCAGCGCAGTCCCCCGGGAGCTCCCCCCACTTTCAAAGAAAAATTCCCCCTCCCCACAAATGAAAACGCTTGCAATTGGTATTAAATGGATTTATATTATAATTAGGCATGATTTCTATACTGCTGGTTCAATAGCTAAATGCCGGATAAGGATGCCCATATCAAAGGAGGAGTTCACCATGGCGATCTCGCATGTTCTTGTCCCTTATGATGGTTCCATGCATTCCCAGAAAGCGTTGGAACGCGGAGCTGCACTTGCACAAAGTCTGGAAGCCGAGCTGGAAATTCTGTACGTGGATTCAGCAACCGTAGATGAACTGCGTCAACCTCTCATCATGACCTCCAGCGAGCTGGAGATTTATTTCGATCATAAAGAAGACGAGATTCGGCGCAATCTGCGTGAGATGATCTCCAAGATTCCGGATGCCCGCACCGTGATTCTATACGGCAGTGCCGCCAAAGGCATCGTGGAATATGCGCAGCAATCCAAACCCGATCTGATCGTCATGGGCAGTCGCGGACTCAGCACGATGAGTGAAATGGTACTGGGCAGTGTCAGCCGTTATGTGACACAGCGCGCCCAGGCACCGGTAATGATTATCAAGTAAATAAATGCAGAGACGACTATAGTCAGGCGATGTTGGGCCCGGCAATAGCGGTTCCGCAAGGAATGACTTATCCAATAATAAACGCCAGGAGTATAATGGTAATTTACTGGAATATAGATTTTGTAACGACCGTCCGGTTAATGGACGGTCTTTTTGCTACGGGAATCGTAAAAAGAAAGATAGATGAAGAGGGAGGGATGGCTATCCTGGCTTGGATAGCGTCGTGAGTATGTTCACAAAAGGAACATTTGTTCCTATTTTTTCGTTGAAACTATTGTGCATAACAGCATATAAGGTTAAAATAGATATAGCATATTGATTAGGGAGGTATTTCGTTGGCTAAAGCAAAAGTGGCCAAGCGTCCAACACGCGATGAATTTGTTCTGGAAGAAATGGGCAACCAGCTGACCGAAGCGTACCGGGAAAAGTCCGAGATCGTTCTAACCGTCTGGGGTTGGGAAGAGACAGTACGCGGTCAGATTGTAAATATGGACTCTCGTACAGGCAAGGTCCATGTACAGCAGATGGAAGATCTATACAAGATTCCTTTTATGGATATTATGCAGGTCAATTATCCGAGGGATTAATAAAATGCATATTATTTTTATGCGTTTTTTCAAAATAATCTTTGACACAACCAAATAAGAAAGAATATACTAGCATAGTCGATTATCGGCTATGCTAGTATTTATGTAGGAGGATATATATGCCTTTTGATCAGGAACAGAGTCCACTGGGCTTACTGTTGTCCCGAACCTATCTGTTATACCGGAAAAAAGCGGCTCAGCGGCTGCAGCCCTATGATATCACCCCGGAACAATTCGGCGTGCTGCACCAGCTCAGCAGTCATGGTGGCGTCTCGCAGAAAGTATTGGCCCAGGTGCATGAGCGCGATCAGACCAGCATCGGCAAGACATTGGAACGTCTGGAGAACAAGCAGCTGATTATGCGGCAGGTAGATCCCAATGATCGTCGTGCTGTGAATGTACATCTGACCGCCAAAGGTACAGAAGTGCTGGAGCAGGTTACACCAGCGATGCGAGGGATTGAGCAAGAAGTGAATCAGGTACTGACCGATGAAGGCAGTGACCGGTTTATTGAAGCCATCAATAAAATATACAAGAGTCTATCCGGCTGAATATCGTAGCCGGTAATTTTTTGGTCAAATAAATGCACAACCATCTATCGGCTATGCATTTATTAATATTTGAATTAAGAGAGTGAGAGGAAGTATAGAATGAACGCGTTAAGCACATGCAAGGATTTTCTGAAAATTGTACAGACCAAGATTGGACTGGTATTTGCTGTTTTTGTACCTTTATTATTTACGATTATCTGGATGACCGGCTATAACGGAGCCACACAGCGGATCGATCAGCTTAAGGTAGGGATCGTTAACGAGGATCAGGCAGCAGGCCAGCAAATTGCCGATGCGATTGGCAAGCAGGCACCTTACCAAATTGTGCCTTATGCCACGCTGACAGAAGCGCAGCAGCAGATGGATGCTGGCGCACTAATGATGGTGATCTCCATTCCCGAGAACTTTACGGAACAGGCTGCTGTTCAGGGAAACAGCAAACTTGTATATTACATCAACCAGGGCAACTCGGATATCGCCAAGTCCATAATGGAGAGTTCGGCAGCGCAGATCTCTGCCGTTGTCGGCAAGCAGGCTTTTGCGGCTGTCCAGCAGGAAGTGGTTACGACCGAAGTTGTCAAAACTCATGATATCAGCAACTTTGCTATCTCCATGCTGCCGATGGTGCTCGGATTTGTTACCTATATTGGGGTCATGACGATGAATATCCAGCTGAATCTCTCATCAATGATGCTCAAGCGCAGCCGCAGCAAATGGGAGATTTTCTGGGGCAGGCAAATACTGCTGCTGGGCGTATCCATTATCGGCTCGCTTATTGTTACCGGTGCAGCTATGCTGTTTGCAGATACGGCAGCTTCGTTCTGGCAGATGTGGGGCTTCCATATTCTCGTCTATATAGCGTGCATCGCTGTTACACAGATGGGTTTTGCCTTGTTTGGCAATGCGGCTCCGCTGTTTAATGTGGCGCTGATTCCTTTCCAGCTGATGACCGCAGGCAATATTATTCCTTCAGCGATGCTCACTTCCTTTTACCGTCACATCGGCAGCTTCCTGCCAGCACCGAATGCGATTCAGGGGTATCTGCGTCTAATCTACAGCGGTGCCCCGGTGACTACATTCGTGATTCATCTGCTGCTAATTGCCATGATCACCTGGGGAATTACCGTGCTGCGTACAGCATTGACTCGTCCGGCGCCAAGTCCGCTGAATCAGCCGGCCGCCAGCCATTAATCCGAAGAGGAGTACTGAACCATGTATCAGAAAATTCTCGTTCCTTATGACGGTTCTGCCCATGCACAGCGTGCATTGGAGCATGCCACAGCCTTTGCTGCCGCCCAGCAGGCTGCTGTTGAAATTGTCTATGTGGACCCCACGTCATCCGAGCTGTTAGAGCAGCCGTTGATGATTCCGACGCATGAGCTGGAAGCCTATTTTGCCGAAGAAGAAGCGCAGGTTCGACGCAATCTGCGCGCCCTGACTGCCTCGCTGCCGGATGCCGGCATCCAGATCCTGCAGGGACATGCCGGGCAGGAGATCGTCAAATATGCGGCCGAAAGCAAAGCCGATCTGATCATTATCGGCAATCGCGGACTCGGCACCCTCTCGGAATGGGTATTGGGCAGCGTCAGCCACTATGTCAGCCAGCATGCCGGCTGCCCGGTCATGATCGTCAAATAAAAGAAGATAAACCAAGCGGGACAGATATCGTACAACAGCATTCATTATCTTAATGCTGCTGCTATGCATCGTTAATTCAACCTGCAGATCCAAAATCCAACCTGCAAATTTAATACAGCCGGAAGTTACCTGACAAGGTACTTCCGGTTTTTTGGTATGCACAGTAAGGCTGATCTCCATCCCTGTTCGATATATTACATTTATACAGCAATTATAAAATGCCAGATGGCAAGACAGCCTTGTACTATCCAGAAGATCGCCGGAGCTGTCTATCCAGCTTCACCTCCAAAATATTATATGCTGAAATTCGCTATTTCGATAACCTAATAGCTTACATATTAGAGGAAGTTTACCAAAATAGACGAATCTTATAAAAGTATCACCGAATACGCTTACAAAAAGAGGAGGAAATTATGAAAACAGCAAACAGACCACAGCCAACCCAATCACAACCAACGAGACCCGAACAAGCCAGAGCCGATTTTGCAAAATACGCATCTTCTGTGGACAGACTGCCCACTTTGCCTGCAGACAGGGTGAATTCATTTCCTCTGCCCAGGCGCTGGGACGGCACAAGGAAGACTGGCTGGCGCAAGCTAAGTAAGCTGGTTCTGGCCGGCTGTCTGCTGGCCGGAATGCTGCCAACGCTGTCTACAGCCGAAGCGGCAGTGACAAGTTATAAGTTTGACTTTGGTGGAGGAGCCATCGAAGCGGGATATACGGGCGTACGCGCAGAAGACGGATATAATGTCAGCAAAGGGTACGGCTTCAACACACCGGCGAATATGCGCAATGTCTCTGCTGCCGGGCGTGGTGCAGGCAGCGATGCGGTTCAGTTTATGACCTTTGGCACCAAGAGCAGCAATACATTTAATGTGGATCTGCCGAATGGGTTGTACAATGTCAAGGTAATGCTGGGCAATACGGGCCGCTCCAGTGTGGCTGCCGAAGGCGTCTATCAAGTTATTAATATGACCGGCAATAATGTAACTGATGAATTTCAGATCCCGGTGAGGGATGGACAGCTCAATCTGCTCGTAACGGAAGGCAAAGTAGGCGGAGCCTTTACACTGAGCTCGCTGGAGATTAGCCAGCTGTCGACCAATCCGGTTACCCGTCCAACCATCTATGTAGGTGGAGATTCGACCGTATCCAACTATTATCCGCTGGCTACCAGCATACAGGGGGGCTGGGGACAGATGCTGCAGCAGTACATCAACCCGGCAGACTATGTGGTACGTAATTTTGCCTCCGGCGGACAGATTGCCCGGGGCTTCCGCAATGATGGGCAACTGGAAGCGATTCTCCAGTACATCAAGCCGGGCGACTATTTTATCTTACAGCTGGGCATCAATGATACCAATCCCAAAAATAACGAGACCGAAGCGGAATTCAAGGAAATCATGCGCGATATGGTCAGACTGGTCAAATCCAAAGGCGCTACCGTGATCCTGTCGACTCCACAGGGACGTGCGACTGACTTTAACAGTGCAGGTGTCCATAATGCAGAAGGACGCTGGTATCGTCAGGCGACCATTGCACTGGCTGCCGAGGAAGGCGTACGGCTGATCGATCTGAATGTGATCAGTTCGGCGTACTTTACATCGATTGGTCCGGCAGCTACACTGGCATTGTATATGGACGGCGACAGCCTTCATCCCAACCATGCCGGTGCGCTGGAGCTGGCCCGTCTGTTGACAGAAGAAATGAAGAGACAGGGATTGTATCGTTAGATTATGATGTTGTATCCATGCCTGATCACCCGCTTTTGGTAGGGGTGATCAGGCATTTTTTTGCGATATGCGTTTTTGAGGTGATGGGTTACTGGTATCATGGCTGCAGAGATTGAAGAATCTTATACATACTAAAAATAATATAGTATACTATAATAAGTACTTGGTGATCTGTGCGGTAACGGTGTTTTATTTTGAATAACGTCTGCCGTGTACTCTGTTAGCAGGCATTTCCTTTCACGGAAAGGTCTGTTACGATAGATCTACCGAACAGAGTAAGAGGATGGAGGAATCATACTATGGCAATGCAGCTTATTGATCCAGCTATTATCCAGCAGCGAATTCAGGATCTTCAGGATCAGGATTTGTACATTCATTTGGAAATGACAACAGGTGCTTATGCTTCCCATATGGACAGCACCAAGCATCCTGCCGCAACTTTTATCAGCAATGCGCTGATCCGCTATACGACCGGCTCCATTTCGGAAAAGGCGCCGCACTTTCGTGTCGGTCTCAAGACCGAACATGGCTGGGTCTACTCCGAAGGGCTAACCCATTACGAAGAGAGCGACCGTGAACGGCTGATCCTGGCGGGACATGATACCCAGGGCAAGCTGGTCGTTGCCTTTCAACTGAGCAAGGAACCTTTTTAATGAACGAGGAGATGAAACCAATGATGATGACTATTCCTGCTAACTCACGCGTTCTCGTCGTCCTGCCTCATCCGGATGATGAATGCTACAGCTTATCCGGTACGCTTGCCAAGCATATCGCTGGCGGCGGCCAGGTGACCTACGCCTGCCTGACACTGGGCGAAATGGGACGCAATATGGGGACGCCTCCTTTTACCAATCGTGTTGACCTGCCGCGTATCCGCAAGGGCGAACTGGAGAAATCCGTTGCTGCCATCGGTATCCAGGATCTGCGCATGATGGGCTTTCATGACAAGACGATTGAGTTTGAAGACAGAGTGGTACTGGATGGAGCGATCCATGATCTGTTGACCGAGCTTAAGCCTTCGGCTGTGTTCACGTTCTATCCGGGCTACAGTGTCCATCCGGATCATGATGCTACCGGCGCCGCAGTGGTACGTGCGATGGGACGACTTCCGGAATCGGAACGTCCTCCGCTGTATACGATTGCTTTTTCCCATAACTGCACGGATGAGATCGGCTTCCCGGATACCGAGAACGATGTCGGCGATTTCCTGCAAAACAAGCTGGATTCCATCCATGCCCACCGTTCCCAATTCCCTTCACCGGGCGAACTCGGCAAGAGCAAAAAGATGGACCGTGAGCTGCGTGAACGCTTCAGTCGTGAACGTTTCTGGACGTTCCGCGACTTCCCGCGTTCCTGATCGAAGAATAGCCACACAAGTCGTTATTGCGATGATGTGCGTTTCTCTGGGCGATTCGCAGAGACCCGGATCGAATTGTATAACCGCTGAATATACAGCCGGATACCTTGCTCCAATGAGGTATTCGGCTTTTTGTTAGCTGAATTACTTAACTCTCCTTCATATTGGGTAAGAATAGAGTAAGAACAATTACAAAACGAGGAGGAGATTAAGATGGCAGAGAATCCGATGAAGAATCTAAAAATTCCGATGACAACAGTAGGAAGCGGCGATGAGGTGGAACTGCGGCCCGATGTGTACGGTTTGACCCTGCAATTTGTAAATGTGGCATTTATCGGGAATCCGGGCAGTCTGAGAGACTGGGTCCTGATTGATACCGGACTGCCGCAATCGGCGGACAAGATCGTCAAAGTCGCCAACGAACGCTTTGGCACTGGGGCGCGGCCGACAGCGATTATTTTGACACATGGTCATTTTGATCACGCCGGTTCAGCGGTTGAGCTGGCTCAGAAGTGGGATGTGCCGGTATATGCGCATCAGCTGGAAATGCCTTTCCTGACCGGCAAGTCCAAGTATCCAAGCTATGATCCGGGTGTGGAAGGTGGACTCAATTCCCGTCTGTCTGCCGTATTCCCGAATCAACCGGTGGATCTGCAGCCGTATATTCATAATCTGCCGATGGATCACAGCGTGCCTGGATTGTCGGAATGGCGCTGGATTCATACGCCGGGCCATGCACCCGGGCAGATTTCCCTGTTCCGTGAAGAGGACGGTACACTGATCGCGGGCGATGCCTTTATTACTGTTGATCAGGATAAGCTGTGGGACAGCATGATTCAGAAACGTGAACTGTGTGGACCGCCGAGATATGCGACAACCGACTGGACCGCAGCACGTGAATCGGTCGAACGTCTGGCCTCGCTGCGTCCGCAGTATGCACTGACCGGGCATGGACAGCCGATGATGGGACCGGATCTGACCGAAGGACTGCCGCGACTGGCAGCACACTTTGACGAATGGGCCAAGCCATCCCATGGTAAATATGTCGATCATCCGACCAATGAAGCGCCTGGGCTGGGCGATGATGAACGCCGCCATACCGATATGTAGGGTACAACGCAATAGAGCAAGCAAAGTCCATCTATTCAACCTGTCCTTTCAAATAGTAACGTGAAGGTGATCATCCGATCGGAATCGTACTGAAATAAAGAAGACTGCTAATTGTGCAGTAATCAGCTGAGGCTGCCCGGCAAGATCGGGCAGCCTTTGATTTTGTAATAGATAACGCTTACAATTTAGACAGGGCAGGAGGTTACCATCCGGAGAATTATACTTTTCCGGATGCCCGTCTGCTGTACATAATCCAATCATAGAGGAGTGTATGGTAATGCAACGAGTATCCTTTGTACTGAATATCCGGCCGGAAGATCATGAAGAATATATACGCCGCCATGAAGCTGTTTACCCGGAGCTGATGCAGGCTTTTGGTGAAGTGGGCATCCGGACATACAGCATCTTCCTGCATGGAGGTACGCTGTTCGCCTATATGGAAGTGGAGAATTATGAGCAGGCGATGGCGCAGCTGGCAGATCATGAAGCCAATCAGCGCTGGCAGCAGTACATGTCCGACCTGCTGCTTATGAATACAGAGGGAACGACATCGGAAGTGATCCCGGAAGTATTCCACTATCATTCGTAAAACGTACACAAATCGCGATTATCCATGGCATTTACAAAGTTGTATAAGCGCCTCCAACATGTCATCATGGATGTTGGAGGTGTATTTGTGATGAAATATGTTCATTATCAGTTTGGCGGTCAGGATCAGCTGGGTATCCGGTTGGAAGAGGGAATTCTGCCGCTGCAGTCACTGGAGAAGACCATGCCGGATGGAATAAGACTACCCCGTACAGTGATGGAGTTGGTCCGCTTGGAAATGTTACATACCAGCATCGAGCATCTGCTGCATCATCATCGGACCGAGTACGCGGGCGAACTGCTGGCAGAAGACCAGGTGCGCTGGCTCCCCTGCATTCCGCAGCCCGGCAAAATCATCTGTATCGGACTGAATTATCGCAAACATGCGGCAGAGACGAATATGCCCGAGCCGCAGACTCCTGTCGTGTTCAGCAAGTTCTCGGATGCCGTTACGGCACATCTGGAGGAGATTCGGATTCCTGCTGTCACCGAACAGCTTGATTACGAAGCGGAGCTGTGCATCGTCATCGGCAAGACGGCCGAGAACGTCAGCAGGGAACAGGCACTGGATTATGTATTTGGTTACTGTGCAGCCAACGATCTGTCGGCTCGTGATCTGCAGATGCGGACCAGCCAGTGGCTGCTTGGCAAGACGGGAGCGGGATTTGCTCCGCTGGGACCGTATCTCGTTACTGCCGATGAGGTGGGCGATCCGAATCAGCTGGGCATCCGTGCCTATGTGAATGACCGACAGGTTCAGAACTCCAATACATCCGACATGATCTTCCACTGTGATGAGCTGATCCATTATCTGTCGCAGCATATGACGCTGCAGCCGGGAGATATTATCCTGACCGGTACACCGGAAGGTGTCATTATGGGCCTGCCGGAGAATGAGCGCAGATGGCTGTCCGCTGGCGATGTAGTGACGATCGAGATCGACGGACTGGGGCGCCTGACCAATACATTTATCCGCTAAAATCACCAAAAATAATATGGCTGAAGGCCGTTTCCATTTCGTTATATCGCTATAATTAACAGTGCTTTTACATGCGCGCGGTGACACCGGAGCTCAAACACGTTATTATGGAAGGAGTGGACATAAATAGAGATGAGGTCTGTGGATGAAGGTAAGAGAGTGGATTAACCATGAAGGAATCAGACGGATTATTGTATTATTGATCCTTGTACTGATTGTTTATTCAATGACCAGCATGATGAATATCATTCTGATGACCCTGCTGCTAACTATATTGATTGGCAGCTTGTATAACGGCGTGATGAAGCTGTTTCGCCGGGTAATTCCTAATGTATCACCGTTCTTCGTGATTCCGCTTGTGTACATTGTACTGGTTGGTGTGATCGGCTGGGGGGTCTATCGCATGGTGCCGACTGTCAGTACGCAGGTTGTGCAGATTTACGGAATGATACAGGATGTATACATGAATCCGCAGGAAAGCAAATGGAATCATTATATTGTGGAACTGCTGCGCACCCTCAACATCGAGCAGGTGCTGGAAAATGTAGGACACTTTATCGGACCGGGATTTACGGTGCTGCTCAAGATTAGCCAGATCGGCTCGCAGCTCTGTATTGCCCTGCTACTGAGTCTGTTCTTTTTACTGGATCGTTCGCATATTATGCGGTTTACTTCATCGTTTCAGGATAGCAAGCTCAGCTGGTTCTTCAAGGAAGTGGGCTATTTCGGCAAAATGTTCCTGAACACATTTGGTAAAGTCATCGAAGCGCAGCTGCTGATTTCCTTTATCAATACGATTCTGACGATTGGGGCGCTGTGGATCATGGGCTTCCCGAATCTGGTCGGTCTGGCGGTGATTGTATTCGTGCTCGGTTTGGTGCCGGTAGCCGGGGTATTCATTTCCTTGATACCGCTCAGTCTCACTGCACTCAGTGTAGGCGGCATCAAATATGTACTGTATCTAATCATTCTAATCCTGATCATTCATGCGATTGAGGCCTATCTGCTGAATCCAAAGCTGATGTCCAGCAAGACGAATCTGCCG
The DNA here is from genome assembly GCF_000971965.1 of Paenibacillus wulumuqiensis. Classification (GTDB taxonomy): domain Bacteria; phylum Bacillota; class Bacilli; order Paenibacillales; family Paenibacillaceae; genus Saccharibacillus; species Saccharibacillus wulumuqiensis. The sequence continues at coordinate 462,786 of NZ_LAQP01000001.1, read as the reverse complement.
GTATTTTATACGTTTGTCATTCTGATTTTCTCCGAGCATTTTATCGGGCCATGGGGACTGATTATCGGTATTCCGTTGTTCGTCTTCTTCCTCGACCTGATTGGTGTCAACCGGGGCAAGGCAGGCCCGCCCAAAGAAGAAATCCCTGTATCAAGGCTGCCGGAGTAAATCAGGATACGATCAGACTGCCTACACAGACACAAATGAGCCGTTATGTGGATGCTGCCTATAGACGTTTTCTCCGATTATTTTGGGGGAAGCGTCTTTTTGATTTGGCAATAAACCTGCTGAAATAGAAAATATTTGGTGTATGAATAAATAAATTTCGATTTTACAAAATTCATGACTTTTGTATATATTTCCATGATAAGATATTGCTGTTACATACTATTCCGGTTACAGGGGGCAATTTATGGTTACATGGAACGGACTGAAGTCCAAAGGGTTGAAAACACTGCTGGCAGTATCGCTGGCCTGGCCGCTACAAATGGCATTTGGCGGAGAGGACATGACGGTTCATGCAGAGACAGCCAGTGATCCGGCACCTTTTATCGCTGCCAAAGTGATAAATGAAAACGCTGGCAAAAAAGTACTGTTCGACAATACGCATGGTCAGACGGCTGGTGCAGCGGACTGGGTCATCGATGGCGGATTCTCGGATTTTGCCAATGGACTGGCGAATGACGGCTACGATGTCCGGGAACTGCGCAAGACCGTATCATTTACATATAGCGATCTGAGCCCATATGACGTGTTCGTTATCGCTGAACCGAATATTCCTTTCAAAACAAGTGAACAGGCTGCCATGGAGCAGTACGTGGAGAGCGGCGGCAGCATTTTCTTCATTGGCGATCACTATAATGCCGACCGCAACAAAAACCGCTGGGACGGATCAGAGTCAATCAACGGATTCCGCCGCGGAGCATGGGCAGATCCTGCCAAAGGAATGTCTGAAGCCGAGCGTAATTCGGCAGCGATGAAGGATGTCGTCAGTTCGGACTGGCTGTCCGACAACTTTGGTATCCGTTTCCGCTATAATGCACTGGGAGATATCAATGCGACGAATGTAGTGGCTCCCGAGCAGGCATTTGGTATTACGGAAGGTGTAAGCAGTGTAGCAATGCACGCAGGCTCCACACTGGCGATTACCGATCCGACCAAAGCAAAGGGTATCGTCTATCTCCCGGAGACCAATGATGCCTGGGGCAATGCGGTAGATCAGGGCGTCTATAATGGCGGCGGAGTGGCAGAAGGACCTTATGTTGCCGTCTCCAAGCTGGGGCAGGGTAAAGCGGCATTTATCGGTGATTCTTCGCCTGTAGAAGATGCGACACCAAAATATCTGCGCGAAGAGACAGGCACCAAGAAAACAACGTATGACGGATTCAAGGAAGTGGATGATGCCACTCTCCTGGTCAACACCGTGAACTGGCTGTCCACAGACGAGAACTATACCCGTCTGGATCAGGTAGAAGGTCTGGTACTGGATCAGCCTACACCACAGCTGGCGATTGAGACGCCGCAGACATCGACGGAACCGCAGGCAGAACCATGGTCTGCACCGGCAGCCGGCTATAACTGGTGGGACCCGTCCACCTTTAAGCCAGGTTCCTATGGCAGCACGGTAACTGTAGCCAATCCGGTCTACAGCTTCGTACATCAGGCTCAGCTGCCTAATGCCGAGGAGTTCCAGCTGCGCATCGTGGCTAATGATCTGACGCCGAACAGTACGGTGACAGGCTTCAGCACAGGCATATTTGTGACCGGTGGTAACCAGGTAGCCCAGATTCAAAATGCAGATGGTACATGGCCTGCATCGTACGGATACAGTTCCACATACAGTCTGACAGCAGACAGCAAGGGACATGCGATCAAAGATCTGACGATTCGCATCAAGCCGGGTACGACAGGTACAGCAAGTCTGCGTCTGCGCCAGAATGGCAGCAACCTGCTGACCACACCGGTGAATATCGCAAATGTACCGGCAGAACCGCTGCCGGATGATGGCGGTGGAGTGCAGATTCCGGCACTGACGGATATCAAGAGTGCTCGCAATCAATCTCCCGGCACTGTAGTTACAGTCAAGGGCGTAGTGACTTCAGCGCCAGGTTCATTTGGCGGACAGGCATTCTACATGCAGGATGAGACCGGCGGCATCTATGTCTACCAGAACCAGAGCGGATTTGCTCAGGGTGATGTGATTCAGATTACGGCACCGACGACCGTGTATAACTCCGAACTGGAGCTGACGGACCCGATTGCCATTGAGAAAACAGGTACAGCTGCACTGCCTCAGCCTGCTGCTGCGGTGACAGTAAATACCTACAATCAGGGACAACTGATTCAGCTGAAAAATGTAACGATCAGCAATATTGCCAGCGCAACGCCGGCTGGATCATTTGAATTCGATGTGACGAGTGATGTATACACAGCGAGCGAAGTGAAAACCCATGTGCGTGTGGATGGACGCACAGGACTGACACTGGCGGACTTCCCTTACCAGGCCGGTGATCAGGTCGATATCAGCGGGATCGCTGCCATCTTCAAAGACAGCTTCCAGCTGAAACCAAGAGGCATTGCGGATATTACAGCCGCAGAGACCGAAGAACCGACGCCGCCAACCCAAGATCCACTTGCAACGGGCGTTCCGGGTACACCGGTATTGTCCGACAATAACGGACAGGATACCGGTCTGCGTGACGGAGATTACCGGATTACAATGAATATGTGGTGGGGCAATAACGGATCGTCCTACAAACTGTATGAAAATGACAAGCTGATCAGCGAGGGCAAACTGGCTGCCCAATCTCCAGCCGCTCAGGTACTGACGCAGGATATTCAGGGCAAAGCCAACGGCACGTACACGTATATACTGGAACTGACCAACAGCTACGGTACGACCAAAAGCCAGCCGCTGACAGTGGAAGTGAAAGACGCAGCACCAGGCAAACCGGTACTGTCCAGCGATAACTGGGATGGCGATGGCAGCTATTCCATTACGATGAATATGTGGTGGGGAACGAATGCTTCCGAATACCGCCTCTATGAAAATGGTAAATTGATCGATACCCAATCTCTGAAATCAGCGACTCCACAGGCGCAAAATGCAGTCAGCGCAGTGAACGGCCGGGCGCCGGGCGAGTATGTATACACCGCCGAGCTGGTAAATACTGCAGGTTCGACCCGCAGTGAAGAGATGACTGTTCGCGTCACACGTTAAGTTTCATTCATCAGATGAGCTTACGCGACAGACACTGGGCTTCATATTAGAGGAGCTCTCGCGTCACAGTAAGCTGCACCCTGTCAAAGGATTATTTCAAAAAGCCCCGAATCTTACCGCCGCAGATACTGCAGCAGAAGATTCGGGGCTTTTTTATGGATTTCTTTTATGGATTCCATATCTCCAGGGTTCCAATGGAAGGGGGATAGCAGGGGAAGGATGGGATATCCGGTATAAGCGTAATCGTCCCATATCCATATCGTCACTCTTCCGATCAGGACAGTACAGAGATCAGCAGCAGTACCCATCCGGCCAGGAACAGCAGGCCGCCAAGCGGGGTGATTGCTCCCAGCTTGCGTATACCGCTCAGACTCAGTGCATACAGGCTGCCCGAGAACAGAATAATACCGACAAACAAGCACCAGCCTGCAGCGATTGCCAGACTTTGCCCATTCAGGAAATTCGGGGACAATGCGCCGATAATGAGCATGCCAAGACTGTGGGCAATATGATACTGAATGCCCGTTTCATAAATTTTCATCATATCGGGGGAGAGCTTAGCCTTTAGCGCATGAGCGCCGAATGCTCCCAGCGCTACTGCGAGAAACATCATAATACTTCCGATCACGAGAATGGATTGCAATGTACGTTCCTCCGTCAATAAGATTTGAGATGCTGAATATGCCACAATTTATCAGATCATACTCAGAGTTTGCGCAGGAAAATATTCTGGATGCTGTGATCCGCTTCCTTGCGCAGAATCAGCTGGGCACGGCCCTTGGTTGGCAGGATATTTTCATGCAGATTTTTGGCGTTAATGGTCTTCCAGGTGTGCTGAGCCGCTTCTTCCGCCTCTTCGGCTGTAAGATGTCCAAACCGGCTGTGAAAATACGAATCCGGATTCTGGAATACTGTCTGGCGCAGCAATTGAAAGCGCTCTACATACCAGCGGGCAATATTGGTCTCATCCGCATCCATATAGATGGAGAAGTCAAAAAAGTCACTGACAAACAGCGGCGACTGCTTCTTCACCTGCAGCACATTAATGCCCTCGACAATCAGAATATCGGGGTTATTGATAATGCTCTCTTCATCGGGAATTCTATCATAGGTCAAATGCGAGTATTTGGGCGCCCTTACGTTAGGCTTGCCGGATTTGATATCTCCCATAAACTCCATCAGCCGTTTAATATCATAACTTTCCGGAAAACCTTTACGGTTCATAATGCCTTTCTCTTCCAGTACCGCTTTGGGATACAAGAATCCGTCTGTTGTAACCAGATCGACTCGGCGATGGGTATCCCAGCGAGAGAGTAGGGTCTGCAGCAGACGCGCAGTGGTACTTTTACCGACGGCGACACTACCGGCAATACCGATAATAAAAGGAGTCTTGCGGGCTTTTTTCTTAAGAAAAGTAGTGGTGAGCTGGTGAAGCTGCTGAGAAGCGCCCACGTACAGGTGAATCAGGTGGGTTAGCGGTAGATAGACCTCTTCCACTTCCTGCAGAGAAACATGCTCATTCAATCCTCTCAGCTGTTCAAGTTCCGATTCGGTTAAAGGTAGTGGTGTATGGTGATCTCTCAAGGAAGCCCAGTCCTTGCGATCGAACTCGATGTATGGCGAATAACGTTTCATGTGCTCTCACTTTCTGCATTTTTTATTTCTAGTGTAACAAATTTGGCGCATAAAAACCTCCTTTCTTCGTATAATGAAATACTGCAGTTCAATTTGGGTAAAGAATATAATATATTTTAAGGCCAAATTTATTATGGTTAGTTACAAGTTTGCTAAAGATTTTAGGTATAAGCAGTGTTAATATAGATTACATAGGGAATTAGGACTATAGGTTATGTAAATTTGTACATTCTATTCAGCTACATAACAGGCTGGGGTCTTTGCTTGTGATAGGAGGGGACTTATCTTGACCAAATCCGTTAATCGACATTTTGTTCCGGTTCGCAGCTATACTCATTTTAGCAATGACAAAAATATAAACGATTTCAATATAGAAGATATGGAGAACTGTACGGTAGAGCAGTTTGCCGAAATGCTCGATACCCTTGAACTGATGCCATATCGTAACACGAATGCAGCCGTTGCAGTCGTACAAAAGGCTCTCATTCTGGCGGAGAAGCTGGATAATGAGGAGCTGAGTCAGCGTACCCGGCTGATCCAGTCGGACGTGATGGCCCGGCAGGGAAAAGTGGCGGAAGCCGGCCGGATTATGTTCCATATTCATCAGTGGGCAGAGCAAAATGAGCATGCTCATATTCTCGCACGCAGTCATCGTCTGATTGCGGGGTTTTACCGCCGGGTAGGTGATAATGAGAGCGCATTGCAGCATGCAATAGCCGGGCTGAGGGAGCTCCCGGATACGGCTCCACCTTCCACACGGGCAGATCATTTGATGATGCTGGCGCTTACGCTGGACGAAGTCGGTGCCTATGAGGATTCGGAGCGCCGCTTTCAGGAAGTGCTCATGCTGGCTACGCTGATGGATGATACCCAGCTGTTAATGTTTGCACTCAATAATATGGCTTATACCCGCTATGAGATGGGACAGGCCGAAGAAGCATATCGATTGATCACCAAACTGCGTGAGCTGGCCACACGCAAGCATGTCGAGCTGGGTGCTTCCCAGCTGGATACGATTGCTCAGGTAGAGATATTGCTGGGGCAGCCGGCCAAAGCCGAGCAGACACTGGCTCCGGTCGTGAATGATCCGCTCAGCCGCAAACTCGGCGATCTGATGGTTCTGCCGGAATGCCTGCTGACAACTGCAGAAGCGCAGCGACATCAAGGCAAATTGATCGAAGCACAGGCCACTCTGGATGAAGCAAGACATCTATGCCATGAGCATGGACTACCCGGACTGATGGTCCGCGCCCTGCTGCAGCAATCAGAGTTGTATGCGGCGGCAGGCGATTACCGCAGTGCCTATGAAGAGCATAAGCGCTATCATGAAGCAGGAGAAAAACTGCGTTCCAGTGAACGGGAAGCGCGGGCACGCATTATGCAGATTGCCTTTGATGCAGAGGAAGCCCGAAGAGACAGTGAGCTGTTCCGTGAGCTAGCACTGCGTGATCCGCTGACCGGCTTGCATAATCGCCGATATATCGAGCCTTATATGGATGGATTGTTGGAAGAATCGTTTACCCAGGGCAAGTCGGTGACGGCGATATTGATTGATCTGGATCATTTTAAGACCATTAATGATACGCTTTCCCATCAGGTCGGTGATACAGTGCTGGTGCATCTGGCCAAAATCCTGTCGCTTACGGCACCGTCTTCGTCGGCACTCGCGAGAATTGGCGGCGAAGAGTTTCTGGCCGTACTGCCGGATACGGATGCAGCCGAGGGATTGCGGCAGGCAGATAAGTTATGTCAGGCGATTCATTCGGCAGACTGGAGTTCCATTACCGGGAATCTGCCGGTGACTGCCAGTCTCGGCGTAAGCACGATGGCCAGAGTAGCCACCAACCGAACCGAATTGTTGGCGCTTGCAGATCATCGTCTGTACCAGGCCAAACATTCGGGACGCAATTGTGTCGTTGGTGATTCCCTGTAAAGTAAGAGATTGGCTGGCAATTTGGATCGAAAAAGCGGATAATGGTATATTGAACCTCTATTATTTCCAAGAAGGAGGCATATCTATGTCTGATCATTCATCACCTCAGGGCGCTGCTCCTGATCATATAACACTGTCTGTGCTGGATCTGGCACCTATCAATGAAGGGGCTACCGCCGCAGATGCTTTGCGTAACAGCCTGGATCTCGCCCAGCATGCCGAGAAATGGGGATACAATCGCTACTGGGTAGCCGAGCATCACAATATGCCCGGAATCGCCAGCTCTGCGACTTCGGTCGTTATTGGATACCTGGCAGGTGGAACATCCACGATCCGCGTGGGCTCCGGCGGTATTATGCTGCCCAACCATGCACCGCTCGTCATTGCCGAGCAGTTCGGTACGCTGGAATCCCTGTATCCCGGACGAATCGATCTGGGCCTTGGACGCGCACCGGGTAGTGACCGCCGCACGACATTGGCGTTACGCCGGGATATCAACAGCGGGGAGGATTTTCCCGAACTGCTGGACGAGCTGACACGGTTCTTCGATTCGTCGGCCACTTCGTATCATGCACCGGTACGTGCAGTGCCGGGTGAAGGATTGTCAGTACCGATCTGGCTGCTCGGTTCGAGTGACTTCAGTGCCAGACTGGCCGCCCAGAAAGGACTGCCGTTTGCTTTTGCAGGACATTTCTCGCCGGATTATACACAGCGTGCGCTGCGAATTTACCATGAGTATTTTACACCATCCGATATACTGCAGGAGCCGTATGCCATGCTCGGTGTAAATGCAATTGCAGCGGATACAGATGAAGAGGCGGAATGGCTCGGAACGACCATGCAGCAGCAGTTCCTGAATATTATTCGTGGACGCACCGGTCAGATCAAGCCACCGGCTGACATGACCGGCAAATGGTCGGACTATGAGCAGGCTGCTGTCGAGAAGCAGCTTCGCTCCACGATCAAAGGCGGACCGGAGACGATCAAAAAAGGCCTGCAGCAGTATATCGCAGATACCGGCGTGAATGAACTGATCATTACGAGCATGATCTATGATCATCAGGCACGTCTGCATTCCTACGAGATCATCAGCGAAGCAGCAGGTATCCGCAAGTCGATACAGTCCCGCTGATCCTATCCAGGCAAATGACATGAATTCGGCAGACAGGCCATATGACATCTATGACATCACCGAAAATCATACCGATACCATTAGGAAAACCGGCATTGCGCTCTACAGGCAATGCCGGTTTTGTGCTGTATGCTTGCCGTCCGTACAGCTATCCAAAGCAAGTGAGCGGACCCATCATCAGCATGTGGCCGCAGGCTGCCGAATTGGATATCTGTATTCATGGTTGATACAATTGGGGTTCATGCCGTGTGACTGCGGGTATAAGACCCCATAACTGTCCAATTGCCAAACTTAACAGCACAAGATACGATTTCCCTCTCCAGCATCGAACAAAAAAAGACCGCTTTGATGAGGGTCCTCTTTGTGAAGGGAGTGTAGAGCGTGACCAAGAGGGATGCTTATTTTGATAATGTCAAATTCCTGCTGATTCTGCTGGTCGTGATCGGCCATCTGATTGAGCCGCTATATGATGACCCGCTGCTGCGACCGCTGTATTTATTGATTTATTCTTTTCATATTCCGATGTTTGTGCTGATCTCCGGCTACTTTGCCAAAAATATCGGTACGGGTGATTACCTGAACAAGGTGATCAGCAGACTGGTCATTCCCTATCTGGTATTCGAGACGCTGTATTCGCTGTTCGACTACTGGATCTATGATCGTGCAGAGCTGGTTTTTTCCTATTTTACCCCCTACTGGCTGATGTGGTTCTTTTTCAGTATGATTCTGTGGAAGGTAGCCATGCCTTATATTATTCGTATCCGGTATGCGCTGCCAATCGCCATAGGGATTGCTCTGTTAGCCGGTTATGCAAATGATGCCCAGTATTACGCCAGTGTCTCACGGACAATTGTATTTTTCCCGTTTCTCCTGGCAGGCTATTATCTGGACAAATCCGTGATCAGCCGGCTGCACAGCAGGGGAGCACGCCTCCTGTCTGTGGTGGTGCTGGGAGGTTCCTTTGCCATGATCTGTCTGTATTCGCAGCTGTATCGCAAGGAATGGTTCTACGGCAGCTTCTCGTATGAAACTCTGGGGCATAATGAATGGAGTGCGGGCATCTATCGGATCGGCGTCTATGCGCTTGCCGTACTGGTCGGTGGAGCAGTACTCAGTCTGGTACCGCGCCGCACGATTCCGGTCATATCGGGAATGGGCATGAACACGTTGTACACGTACCTGCTGCATGGATTCCTGATCATGGCGCTGACTGCAGGCGGACTGTATGACATTTTGGATTCGACAGCCAGCAAGCTGCTGCTGATTCCGCTGGGACTGGTTATTACGGTTATACTGTCGCTTGGCAGTATTCGAACCTGGCTGCGCTGGCTGGTGGAGCCGCGTGCCCGCCGAATGTTCAAGCGCAATCCCGGTCGTGCCGGCAGGGAAGGGCAGACAGAGCACGGATAGGCAGCTATAGGTAGTCAGAGCGTCTGTCTTTTGTTAAATGAAAATCTGTTCATTATCCGCTTTGTCCACCTGTGTCGGGCAAATAAATATGGAAAATGTACAAGATAATCTGTATTTGTTTCATTTAATTTTGATTTTAAATTACGTTATAATCAGGTGGGGCAATCATCATACACATAGGAGGAACAACAGTCATGCAAAATCTGCAATCAACGGTTCAATTGTCCAATGGCGTCGAGATGCCATGGTTCGGGCTCGGTGTCTACAAGGTGGAAAATGGTGATGAAGTCGTAAGCTCGGTCAAATGGGCAATCGAAGCGGGTTACCGAAGTATCGATACTGCAGCGCTTTATCAGAATGAAGATGGTGTGGGTCAGGCGATCCGGGAATCCGGCGTACCGCGTGAAGAGCTGTTTGTGACAACCAAAGTATGGAACTCGGATCAGGGCTATGACAGCACCCTTCAGGCTTTTGAACAGAGCTTGAGCAAGCTGGGACTGGAGTATGTGGACCTGTACCTCGTACACTGGCCGGTCAAAGGCAAGTACAAAGATACCTGGAGAGCACTGGAGAAGCTGCATGATGACGGCAAAGTCCGTGCGATCGGCGTATCCAATTTCCAGATTCATCATCTGGAGGATCTGCTGGCAGATGCCAAAGTTCGTCCAGTGGTCAATCAGGTTGAGCTTCATCCGCTGCTGAGCCAGGTGGAGCTGCGCAATTACTGCAAAGAGCAGGGCATCCAGATCGAAGCCTGGGCCCCGCTGGCACAGGGACGTCTGCTGGATAACGAAGTGCTGCAGGGCATTGGTGAAAAATACGGCAAATCCATCGCTCAGGTACTGCTGCGCTGGGATCTGCAGAGCGGCATCGTGACAATTCCCAAGTCGATCAAGCAGGATCGTATTGTACAAAATGCGGACATTTTCGATTTTGAATTGTCGCCGGAAGATATGAAGCAAATCGATGATCTGAACCAGAATCAGCGTTTTGGCGCCGATCCGGATAACTTTGACTTCTAATATCGCTATGTATAAGAAAACCGGATAAAAGACTGCAAATAAAAGAATGCAAAAAGACCGACACACCCTAAGCGTGTCGGTCTTTTTATGCGGTCTTGATCAAATTTTGAACTGGTTGACCACGGTCTCCAGGGAAGAGGACATTTCTTTCAATCTTTCGGTTGTAGCTGTCATCTGCGTAAGGGAAGCGGTCTGTTCCTCGGTCATGGAAGAGACTTCTTCGGTGAAGGAGGCAGTCTCTTCGGTGATCCGGGTGATCTCCTGCAGAGCCGTACCTACGGACTGGGTGCCTTTGGACATTTGTTCCACAGAGGTTGCCACATCGGTAATCTGGGCACTGAGTGAATCAATCTGCTGCACAATGGTACCAAAACTATCCCCTGCTTCATTCAGGGAAATCACACCCTCTTCCACATTGCTGGCACTGTCGGTAACGAGCTGTACGATACTCTGAATACCGGTAGTCATGGAGGTGATAATGACACTGATTTCTTTGGTAGAACGGGAGGACTGATCGGCCAGCTTGCGAATTTCATCCGCAACGACGCTGAATCCCTGACCGTGCTCTCCGGCTCTTGCCGCTTCAATCGCTGCGTTGAGTGCCAGCAGGTTGGTCTGGTTCGACGTCTCCGAGATGTAGCCGGTGATCGACAGAATCTCTCGTGAACGATCAGCCAGCTCACGCACACTATTTTGGATTTCTTTAAAGGCATGCGCCATGCCTTCTACGCTGCTGACACTGCGATGGATTTTCGCTTCGCCGACAGAAGCCAGATCCTTGGTCGTTCTGGCGAGACTGGCGACTTCATGGGTTGTACCGGCGACATCATCGAGACCTGCGATAGATTGCTCCATGACCGCGGAGATGTCTTCTGTACGGGATACCTGATTCTCTGCACCTTCGGCTACACGCTGGATCGAATGAGCGACTTCAGCGGCAGACCGTGCATTTTCGGAAGCGCCTTTTTCCAGTTGAACGGATGCATCAGCCAGCTCCAGGGTATTATCTTTGATTTCACTGATAATCTGCTGAAGACTGGTAAGAAGTGCATTGGTCGCATCGCCCAGATCCCGCATCTCGTCATTGCTTCTCACTTCGATCCGGCGTGTCAGATCCCCACCGGAAGAAGCGATATCATCAATAGTTGCTGTAACCGCCTTGACGTTATGGCTGATTCGGCGGGAGATGAAAGTACCGATTACAATGGACAGCACCGTAACCGCTGCCAGCAGGGAATAGAGCAGAATTTTCAAGCTGATATTACTGGAATGGATATCTTCTACACGCTGGATCGTTAACTGTGTCTCGGTATCGAGGAATGTATCCAGCTGCTGCCGGAACGCATCCATATCGGTCTTGCCCGGATCGGTGACAAAAAATTGATTCAATGCTGCCGTATTATTGGCCCGCTTGAGCTCAATAACCGGTTCACCGGCGATATTAATCCAGTTCTCGATCCGGCTTTTGATCGCATTTAGTTTTTCCTGCTGACTCGGATTGTCTGCGAGAAGTGGGTACAGCGCATTATAATTGGCTACCCATTTCTTTTTGCCATCATCATAAGGAACCAGATAGCTATCTTCACCCGTAATCACGAAGCCGCGTTGACCTGTCTCCATATCTACGACATTAAGTTTCATCTTGTTAGCCAGATCATGAACCTGCATATCATGACTTGCAACAAAGGTCATACTCTGTTCCAGTTGATTGATCTTGGAATGCACAATCACAATCGTCGCTGCAAAACAAAGCACAATAATAATGTAGCCCAGCAGGATTTTATTCATAATATTCATTTTGAATTTCATAGTCCACCTCTGTTTGTAGGATTAGGTAATATGGGCAATATAAACACTATATCGGTGTCCAGTTTTTAAATATATATCATTCTTTAGAACCAATTTACATATTATTACCATAAAATACAAGTTAAGTATCAGGAGCATCTGTAAATAATTCAATTTTATCTATAAAAAATTCCTCCTGTACTCCACTGCGAATTTTTATACTTAATCCAGAAAGCAGAACCTGCCGGAATATACTGATCCATCCGATACAAGGGAGTGAGTATTGTGGATAACGATGCATTGCAATTTCTGGTATTCTGGTCAATCAATGATGCGCTGCATGCTGAACCGCTCAAGCGCCAGCTTGATGAATTGCAGGCTTGTGGCATTCAGGGAGTGGTATTCCATCCACGTTATTACCCGGATCATCCGCCATATATGAGTCAGGACTATCTGGATGTTTTGTCAGAGGTGATTCTCTATGCCCGTTCGATTGGAATGATTTTCTGGATATACGATGAGAATGGCTGGCCATCCGGCACAGCAAGCGGACAGGTGATTGCCCGGCATCCGGAGCTGGTCTGTGAATGGCTGGAATGGACAGGAGATCATTCAGGGCAGCAGAATCAGACGGTGATCCGTTCCAGATCTGCGGTATCTTCACTGGATAGAGAGGCGACGAAAGCCTTTATCGAGATTACTCATGAAGGATACCGAAAAGGTCTGCAGCCGAAGGCTTTTGAATATGTAACCGGATTTTTCTCGGATGAGGTCGGTTTTCTGGATGGGCATAGTGTGTCTGTGGAGAAAGGAGGCGTTCCCTGGTACAGAGAGCTGCCGGAGCGGTATCGGATACGCTACGGCGAGGCACTGGAGCCTCTGCTGCCGCTGCTGTTCATCGAAGAGGAAGAATGGGAAAGGAATCGGACAGCAGCAAATGCCCGGCAGCCTGCTTTAACTGCTGCTGGGAAGGAATCATTCGCAGCGGGTGATAATGGACGGGCTGCAGACGCGATAAGTGCGCATTATTATCATTACAGCAGTTCTACCGGTCAGCATGACCGACCGCTTGGCCGGGCACAGGAGCTGCGAATACGTTACTGGGAACTGCTGACGGACGCGCTGATCGAAGGATTCTATCGTCCGATTGCCGAGTGGTGTGCACGCCATGGCAAGCTGTTCACCGGTCATCTGAAAGGAGAAGAAAACCCGTTCTTCCAGCTGCCGCACAGCGGCTCTTGCTTCAGTGTACTGCAGGGGCTAACTTTGCCGGGCATTGATGCGCTGGAGCGCTATCCCGGTAATGACTTCTATCCGCGAATGGTGCATTCCATCTCGATGCAGCAGGGAAGAAGCGGTTGTCTGGCTGAGGCACATGGCGGCAGTGGGTGGGGAGTGACACCAGCGACCTTTTCCCGGTATATGCTCTGGCTGGCCGGACACGGTCTGCGCCAACTGGTACTGCATCTAAGCCAGTATGAACTGGGCTCGCAAGCTGTACATGACTGGCCGCCTTCCCTGCCACTGCATCTAAGCTGGAGAAAAGCATTTCCGGCGGTACTGCAATCGATTCGGGAGCGGGTGCAACAGCTGCCTGATCTGCGCAGTGAGCAGCCGGAGCTGCTCATCGTAACGCCCACGCGTGGTGTGATGGCTTACTTTCAGCCAGACGAAGCGATGGTAATCAATGTGCATGATGGAGACGGTGTACCGGATACACCGGCGGGCAGAATAAGCAATTCCTTTATGGAGCTGGTGGAGTGCTGTCATCAGGCAGGAGTTCACTATGAATTTACCGAAGAACGAACATTGGAAGAGACGGCAATAGTAAAAAAAGGCAGTGTTTGTATCGGTGCCCGCAGCTATTCGAGAGTCATGCTGGCTTCGGGCTGTGTATGGCAGGCACAGGAAGGCGATTCCCATCGTACGCTGATAGACCGGATGATCGAGGCAGGAATTACGCTGATAGAACCGGATGATCTATATCTCTATGCGAGCAGCCGGAACAAGGCAGAGCAGGGGAAATACGATACGCTGGCCGTCACAGACCATCCCGAGAAGAGGGTGCGCTATGCCGATCTGACTCCGGTCGTTGCAGCGCAATCTCCATGGATAATGACAAGGCCTGCTTCCAATAGCTTTACACTGTACTGGGAAGACAAGGACAGTGGATGGTGGAGTACACGGGTGAAGATGGATGGGGATTCGCTGGCTTCCCAGGCTGCACTGTTTCAATTGGTTATGCTGGATCAGCCGCTGGCTGTAATGATAAACGATCAGTATATTGCTGTTGATCAGAAGGGGAACACGGAGTCGACGAAGCGACCTTATCGCTATGGTATTGAAGCGTCGCTGCTTGGGGGGAGAGAAGATCTTCATATCAGTGTACAGATGGAGCCTATGGCTGAGCCCGATCCGGTTGCATTTCTGGAAGGGGAATTTCTGGTATATAGCGATACTCCTTACAGGCCCAAAGATGAGAGGCAGTGTTACACAAGCGGCCCTCTGCGTATAACGGGGATGCCGAATAAGCAGAATAATCAGACGATAATACTCGATCCCGGTTCATTGATCGAATCAGGGTTTCCTTTTTACAGTGATTCGGTAGAGATGAGCGCCACTCTATCTGTCAGTATGGACGAGCTGAAGGAAGGGTCAGAAGCGCTCTATTTGCAGTTAACCGGAGTGGATGCAGATGCCGCTTATATACAAATAGACGGTCAGTCAGCAGGCTATTGTTGGGCACCGGATTGGAAGATAGAGCTGCCGTCAGAAATAGGAGAAGCAGCACCAACAAGTAATGCAAACGGAAAGAATTGGCATGATTCGGAAACTACAGAGATCCTGCTGGAAATTACAGTTGAACTTATTCCCAGCACGTATAATCGTTACGGACCGCATCTGCATCGGGATGGAGATCGTCATGTCGTCAGCCCGGATCAGTACAGAGGAATAAAGAACTTTGCCGATGATCCGGATGCACCGTCTTGTACCCGGGGAGAAGACTACCATTTTGTGAACTGCGGAATAACAGGTGAGGTGAGACTGCTGCGAGGGAGATCTTTTCCAGCGGATATAAAGGTAACATGATGTTGGGACAGGATGGACATTCCCGGATGACAATTTACATGTCAGCAGTTGCAGGCAGACCGGGCGGTCTGCCTTTTTGTCTTGATCTTACCGCAGAGATATGATTAACTGCTTCATACATACGTATCCATATTTCATCACCTATAAAAAAACACAAAAGCATAACTGGAGGAATTGCCTGTGAGTGAGATAGTGACCCGAATAATCCTGACCGACGACATGTTATACCGAGAATCCCTGGAACTGAGAGATCGTGTGCTGCGTCAGCCGCTTGGCATGAGTCTCTGGGATGAGAATCTGGAAGATGAAGAGTATGCGACCCATATTGTCGCTCTCTACGAGGGGCGGGTAGTTGGAGTACTGCTGCTCAAGCCAGTAGATTCGCGTACCTTGCAAATGAAGCAGGTAGCTGTGGACGAGACACTTCGCGGGCAGAATATCGGACGCAAGCTGGTTCAGCATGCCGAAGAAGCTGCACGGACACAGGGCTACCGGGACATTATGTTGCATGCCCGGCAGGTAGCTGTTCTTTTTTATGAGAAATTGCAGTATGAGATTACCGGTGAGCCGTTCACCGAGATTGGCATTCCGCATCGTATTATGGTGAAGACGCTGACAAAAGAGGAACCACTGTATTATGACTCGGCATATACGACCAGCTGGGATACGATTATCACCGAAGCTTATGAACACAAGGGCCAGTATTATGTCTGTCTGGAAGAGACGGCTTTTTATCCCGAAGGTGGAGGGCAGCCCTGCGACACAGGCATGATCAACAATATAAAGGTACTGGATGTGCAGCGCCGGGAGGAGCGGATCGTTCATCAAGTGGAGCAGCACGCCAGTTTGGAGACAGGCACTGCAGTTCACTGCGAGATCGACTGGCAGCGCCGGTTCGATCATATGCAGCAGCACAGCGGACAGCATCTGCTCTCAGCCATCTGTCTGAGCCACCTTGGAGCAGCAACGCTCAGCTTTCATATGGGTGAAGATTATGCCACTATTGATATTGACCGTCCGGCGCTGTCTGCTGCCGAGATGAATGAACTGGAACAAAAGGTAAATGAGCATATTTACCGCAATCTGCCGGTACATAGCTATTTTGTCACCGAAGAAGAACTGGCCGGGCTGACACTGGTCAAGATGCCCAAAGTGACCGATCATATCCGGATCGTCGAAATTGAAGGAATTGAGCACAACGCCTGCGGCGGTACCCACGTCTCCCGCACCGGTGAACTGGGCATCCTGAAGCTGTACCGGGCCGAGAAGCAAAAAGGGCATATCCGGCTGTATTTCAAATACGGCTACCGTGCACTGGCCGATTACAGGGAAGCTCTGGAGACGCTGGATGTATTCACCACCCGTTTCAATACGGGGCGCAAGGATGTAGTTGAGCGTTTCCGCAAATGGGAAGACGAACAGCAGCAGCTGAGAGCAGAGGTGGATCAGCTGCGCCGTGAAAATGATCAGTATCTGGCGGAGCGGCTGATCCGTCAGGCAGAGGCGGCGGATGAGCGTGTACTGGTACATTTATTTGACGATAAATCACCGCAGGATCTGCAGCGTATAGCGAGCCAGCTGCTGACATGGCAGGACCGAAATATACTGTTGGCTACAAAGCGGGATTACAAGATTCTACTGGCACGTCATGAGCAGAGCGAACTGCGCTGCGGCGCTTTTTTCAAAGAGCATCTGGTAGCGTTTGGCGGTAAAGGCGGTGGCAATGACCAGTCTGCACAGGGCGGATTTGCGAATGAAGAAGACCTGCTGGGATTTTATGAATATGCGTCTGCCAGGCTTTCTGAATAGCGATGCAGATCGTATCGCGTTCATCCATGCTATAACGTTGTCTGATGATGCGATTTCATTAGCATAATGGAAGGGAGAGATTGGAAATGGAGCATCCGGCACTTGGCCTCGCTCGTAACGAAGTACGTCTCGCGCCGTATCATCCCGCCTGGAAAGAAGAATTCCAACGTATACGGGAGCTGATCCATACAGCCATTCCGCAGCTGGATAAACAGCAGATTCAGCATATTGGCAGCACAGCCATTAAAGGCATTCAGGCCAAGCCGGTTCTGGATATTGCACTGGGCGTCACGCATCTGGAGGTGGAGGCGCATCAGTATGAATCTGCGCTGCGCAGTATCGGATTTTATCGATTGAAGGTGGAGCGTCCGGATGAGATTGTGTTTGCCCGTTTTCGTGATTCTTCGTTTGAGATCAAAACACATTTTATTCATATGCTCCCATATCGCAGCGAACATTGGCAGGATATGCTGTTTTTCAGAGATTATATGAATACCCATGCAGCTGCTCGTCAGGAGTATGAGGCTGTTAAGAAAGCATTTACCAAGCAAAAGACAGAAGGCATTCAGGAGTACACGGCGCACAAGGAAGCTTATATTCAGCACATATTCCAGCTGAGAAATGCGGAGCAATAGACAGTACTGCCAGTATAAATAAAATACCACAACGTACAGGCACCTGGCATCAGGCTGGGCTGCCTGTACGAAATGATAGTGACTCCGCAGCTTATTTATTCTATAATTTAACAGTAAATACATAAAAGAGAAATGAGGAATAAAATCAATGAAATCTATTCTCCAAAAAGCCGCCGGGCTTCTGCTAACGGCTTGCTTGAGTCTGTCACTCCTGCCGTTCACTGCCCATGCAAGCCCGGCTACACCAGAACAACTGCAAAAAATCGTCGAGTCTACCGCATCAGTGCAGGTTACCTGTCTACCGGTTAAGCATGCTTCTCCATGTACATCCCGTACCTATACAGACGGGCTCATTATAGAACTATTCCAGCAGGCTATTGTTAGAAGTACAGATCTGGAAGGACAGCTGAATTATACGGCAGAATATGAAATTACGGTCCACAAAAAGGACGGAAGCAAAGAGAAATATATGCTCGCACTCGGTAACGAGAAAGGTGCATCTGCCTTGATCGTATCGAACAAAAACGGCCAATCTCACGGCTATGAGACGACAGTGGAATATGCGGATATTCTGCGCAATTTTTTTGCTCCCAAATCAGAACTGACTTTTACCAGTGACCATCTTGTAGTCAAGCATGGTTCCACTCCATTGGATCTTCAATATGGGGGAAGTACCTGGACAGGGATCCAGTCTGATGGTAGCGAGGGAGTCTACTGCGCCATCGGACCTGACCCGCAAACCATAAATGCAGCAATGAAAAAAGCCGCCCCGAAGCTGCCCAAATCGTCTGTGTTGTCAATTACGACAGCCGGCAAGCCGACCAAAGTAACACTGTCTCTGAAAAAAGGCCGGAACTATGCAGAACGCAAAATAACCAATGGCCAATACAAACTGCCCGCCCAGCCGGGATACTACATCTATAGCATAAGCGCACAATGGGACAAAGACCACAGCGTTAACTATGAATTTAGCGTTTATGTAAAATAAGTAGTGATGGCAGATGTTTCATTGCCCAATAGCTCGATAATAAAATAGGTCTGAACAAAGCACCTCTATACGCTTAACGGGAAACCCATCGTGGTTAACCGAAAAACGTATAGAAGTGCTTTTTATTATATTTACTGATGATAAAGGAGAAAATAGTAATTCAAATTTTCTTAATATCACTTTTAAAAGTTAATACAAAAGACTGAAAGATGAAAACGACTATAAAAAGATAGATATATCGAATCGTAAGAAACACTTAAATCAGTATTTTATTTAGATAAACAGCTTCATAAAGTAGATTTAATAGAGGATAATTTTTTCGCCATCATCCAATCTCCTATTCCACTATTAAAATAATTTCAATATATGAAAAATTCACAATAATAAAAACCAATATACCTACCACCAAAACACAAACCCACCATTCATCTCATTCTAGCAACAAAAAAAGAAAAAAGAACATTCACCACCACATCTCAAACCTAAAAGCAAGAAAAAAATCAGAGAAATAACCCTAATATCCACCTATATCTACAATAAAACATCCTATAATTCCAATCATCAGTAGAACTGATAAGACTTATAAGGCATTCTAATTGACCCGTTTCCCACACTGTGATAAGTTCAAAGAAGTAAAATTAATCTGAGCACTATACTAGGGATTAGCATATTGTCATGCTAAATGATGGGGTGAATATCGTTGGAACTTCAAGCAAGTAACAGTCCTTTTACACCGGAGCAGGCCGAGCTTCTCAATCGGCTGCTGCCGACACTAACAGATATGCAGCGAATCTGGCTGAGCGGATATCTGACAGCCGGCATTCAGGCAGGCGGTAGTACAGCCGTCCCTGCCCAGACAGCCATAACCGATACAGCAGTAAATGTACAGACCGCACCGGCCGCATCCAAAGAAGTGACCGTCCTATTCGGTTCACAGACAGGCAATGCCCAGGGACTATCCAAAAAGCTGGCACAACAGCTGACTTCCCAGGGGTTCGATGTAACGCTCTCGTCCATGGGCGATTACAAACCGAACAATCTCAAAAAGGTCCAAAACCTGCTCGTGCTTGTCAGTACACAGGGAGAAGGCGATCCGCCGGATAATGCCATTCCTTTTTATGAATTCCTGCACAGCAAGCGTGCACCACAACTGGCAGATGCCAAATATTCAGTCCTGGGTCTCGGCGATACATCATATGAATTCTTCTGCCAGACAGCCAAGGATTTTGATAAACGTCTGGAAGAGCTCGGCGCAGAACGCATCGTGCCGCGCGCTGACTGTGATGTAGACTTTGAAGAACAGGCTGCCGAGTGGATTGAGAATGTACTGTCCGCTCTTGGTCAAGCCGGGTCCGCAGCCGCTGCGGGCGCATCGGTAGTATCGGGCACGACGGATACAGCGCAACCTGCAGCCGAATCGCCTTACTCCCGTACCCAGCCGTTTCCGGCAGAAGTGCTGGAGAATCTCAATCTGAACGGACGCGGATCGAGCCGAGAGACCCGCCATGTGGAATTGTCTCTCGAAGGATCGGGTCTGCAGTATGAACCCGGCGATAGCCTGGGCGTCTACCCGGAGAATCATCCGCAGCTCGTCGATGAACTGATCGAGGCGATGGACTGGAACGGTAATGAATCGATTGTGATCAACAAAAATGGTGATCATCTGAGCGTACGTGATGCACTGCTGCGTCACTACGAGATCAGTGTACTGACCAAGCCGCTGCTGGAAAAGGTAGCCGGACTGGCAGACCATGAACAGCTATACGATCTGCTTGAAGAAGGACGGGAACAGGACTTGCGCGCTTACCTGAATGGACGCGATCTGCTGGATCTCGTGCAGGATTATAGTCTGAAAGGTATTCCGGCCGATGAGTTCCTGTCGCTGCTGCGCAAAATGCCATCCCGTCTGTACTCCATTTCCAGCAGTATGCAGGCTGCACCGGATGAAGTGCATCTGACCGTACGCAAAGTGGAATACGAACAGCATGGTCGCCAGCGTTATGGCGTATGCTCGGTACATCTGGCCGAGCGTCTGCAGCCGGGAGACACCCTGCCGGTCTATATTCAGCACAATGAGAACTTCAAACTGCCGCATGACGCTTCCACACCGATCATTATGATCGGGCCGGGCACAGGAGTAGCACCATTCCGTGCCTTTATGATGGAACGGGAAGAGACCGGAGCGGACGGCAAGAGCTGGCTGTTCTTTGGAGATCAGCGCTTTGCGACCGATTTCCTGTATCAGACCGAATGGCAGCGCTGGCTCAAAGATGGGGTATTAACACGTATGGATGTAGCCTTTTCCCGGGATACCGATCAGAAGGTATACGTTCAGCACCGTATGATGGAGAGAAGCCGCGAGCTGTATGAATGGATTCAGGAAGGTGCCATTGTCTATGTATGTGGCGATGAGAAGAACATGGCCAACGATGTGCATCTGACCCTGGAGAAAATTCTTGTTCAGGAAGGTAATCTGAGCCAGGAAGCAGCGGCTGAATATATGAGCAATATGCTGCAGCAAAAACGTTATCAGCGGGATGTATATTGATGGGGAATCCCGGCGATTACGAGAGGAGAACACAAAATGGTCCAGTACGAAAAATATCCGCCGCATGATGCTCCACACAGTGATGTAGAAGACATCAAGCGCAACAGCCAATATTTGCGGGGCAGCCTGGAGGAGACACTCAAAGATCCGATTACCGGCTCGATTCCCGAAGATGATAACCGCCTCATGAAGCACCACGGCAGCTATATGCAGGATGACCGTGACCTGCGCAACGAACGGAAAAAGCAAAAGCTGGAGCCGGCGTATCAGTTCATGCTGCGCGTACGTGCTTCCGGTGGTATCGTGACTCCAGCCCAGTGGCTGATGATGGACGATATTTCCCATAAATACGGCAACAACACCATCCGTCTGACGACGCGCCAGTCATTCCAGCTGCATGGTGTACTCAAATGGAACCTGAAAAATACGATTCGTGAAGTCAATGATGCGCTGCTCAGTACACTGGCAGCCTGCGGTGACGTCAACCGTAACGTGATGTGCAACACCAATCCGGATCAATCGGCGGTTCATGCGCAGGTCTATGACTGGGCCTGCAAAGTAAGCACCCATCTCGATCCGCGCACACGTGCTTATCATGAGATCTGGCTGGACGAAGAAAAGGTCGTCGACAGTCGTGATGGTGTAGAGCAGGAGCCGATTTATGGAGCCGTCTACCTGCCGCGCAAATTCAAGATCGGTATCGCAGTACCGCCTTCCAATGATGTCGATGTATTTTCCCAGGATCTGGGCTTTATCGCGATCGTGGAAAATGGTGTGCTGCAGGGATTTAATGTAGCGGTAGGCGGAGGAATGGGCATGACACACGGAGATGACAAGACCTATCCGCAGCTGTCCAAAGTGATCGGCTTTATCACTCCCGACCAGATGATTGATGTAGCTGAAAAGGTCGTTACCATCCAGCGTGATTATGGCGACCGTGCCGTGCGCAAGCATGCCCGGTTCAAGTATACGATCGATGATCGCGGGCTGGATTGGCTCGTAGCCGAACTGCATGAGCGTCTTGGCTGGCAATTGCAGGAGGCTCGCCCGTTCCAGTTCGATCATAATGGTGACCGTTATGGCTGGGTGAAAGGTCTCGACGGTAAATGGCTGCTGACCCTGTTCATCGAGAACGGACGTATTATGGACGATGGCGACTACCAGCTGATGACCGGTCTGCGCGAGATTGCCAAGGTGCATACCGGCGATTTCCGCCTGACGCCGAATCAGAATCTGGTTATCGGCGGCGTAACCAGCGCCAAGAAGAAAACGATCGAAAATCTGATCGCCAAATACAATCTGACCGACGGTGCCCATTATTCTGCGCTGCGCCGTAATTCGATGGCATGTGTCGCACTGCCTACATGTGGAATGGCGATGGCTGAAGCCGAGCGTTATCTGCCTGAACTGATGACCAAGCTGGAGAATCAGCTGGATGAGGTTGGCCTGCGCAACGAAGATATCGTGATTCGTATGACCGGCTGCCCGAACGGTTGTGCACGTCCGGCTCTGGCCGAACTCTCCTTTATCGGTAAGGCACCGGGACGTTACAATATGTATCTCGGAGGCAGCTTTGACGGCAGCCGCCTGAACAAGATGTACCGAGAGAACATTAACGAAGATGAGATTCTGTCTACGCTCAAACCGATCTTTGGCCGGTATGCGACAGAACGTAACGCTGGCGAGCATTTCGGAGACTTTGTCATTCGTGCGGGTTACGTAGATGCTGTCTACGACGGACGTCAATTCCACGCCTGACCAGTTCGGATGGATTGCTTTCAACTGTACATCAGACATTGGCTATTGCAGACTATAAATAGAGAAGACTCCAGGATCATCACGATCCCGGAGTCTTTTTATTGTATCCATCTTAGCTTGCCATGTGGAGTGCGGATCACGTATCGGGCTGCAAAACAATAAACTGATTACCGATATAACTCAGTAACTGTTATAAATAAAAATGGTAAAAAATATCTACCCAACCGATAAAGGATTTGTTAGAGTATAAGCACCGACTGGCAGAATTGCCATACCATGATCCCATACCGGGGAAGAGGGATGATTTATTTGCATAAAAGAGTCAGCTTGGCACTGGGTTCCGTATGCATTCTTTTGCTATGTTTTACGATTACGGCAGCGGTTCGCTTTGTACAATCCGAACAACAGCAGCTCCCGCAGACCAGTGTGAGCAAGCCATCACAATACCGGCTCGTGCTGATCACGAGAGATCTAGGTACTCCATTTTGGGAAAAGGTAGGAAGCGGCGCCAGACAGCAGGCACAGCAGAATGCAGCCACACTCGAAGTGTGGGGCAGCTATGGAGAAGACAAAGATGATTTCCTCAAACAGATCGAGATTGCCATCGATTCCAAAATGGACGGGATTATCGTTCAGGGGCTGGATAACGATGCGTTCAAGGAACTGACCAAGGTAAAATCCGCCTTTTACGGAATCCCCATTATTACCGTGGCAAGTGACGTCCCCATGGACGAGAGTCTTCGCAAAACCTATGTTGGCTCCGATCCGGTCATGGCAGGGCGTACGATCGTCAGACAGATGATCCGGGATATGGGCAATGAAGGAACTGTCGTACTGATGGGCAATAACCAAAAGGAGTATGACCAGAAGCAGCGCCTGGCAGGAATCATGGAAGTGCTGCATGCCTATCCACGCATTCAACCTCAATATGTAGAGACTCCCGAGCAAAAAGAAAAGGTGATTGCAGCGACCCAGGACATTATGAACCGCCACCCAAATGTAAACGCCTTCATATCTATGGATGCCAATCTGATAAGCGCTATGATCCAGGAAATCAGCAGACGCTCACAGATCGAGCCTTATTATATGTATTCCTTTGACGATCATCCCGATGTACTGCCTCTGCTGCGCAAAGGCAAACTGGATGCGATTATCGAGCAGTCTCCAGAGAGCATGGGGAAAACAAGCGTAGAGATGATGATCCGGTGGCTGGAAGGCAAGAATATTCCACTCGATACAACCGGTTCTTTTACCGATATTCGTGTACTGAAGGCGGAAGATGTACAATGATTGGAATTCAGCGGAAAATATGGACCCTGACTGCTGTCGTCATGTTCATTATGGTGGTCATCTGGATAACCCTGACCTATTACAATCAGAAGACCCAGGAACAATATAATGATATTTTACAGCGATACCTGTATATGAATGAAGTAACCACAGCGAGCCAGCAAATGGTTACCTCGCTCAATCATTATCTGCTGACGCCGACCGAAGCGAATCTGAGCAGTCTGCGCAGCAAAGAACACAAGCTGCGGAATGCTCGCTGGTCGGTGGCACTACTGCGCAATGGACAGAATGACTTTGCCCTGACCAGCTATGTGAATCTGATCGACAGCCTGATCGAGTCGGCAGAACGCTCCGTTATGTTCCAGACTGAAAAGGAAACCGAGGACTCAGCCCAAGCCTTTTCCGAAGCGACCCGCATCTCCAGGTATATTTCGGAAATGACACTCAAGCTGCTGGATATGGACATTAACACCTATGAGCGCTCCTACAGAGAGATGATCGCACAATCGTCGGCATTCAAACAGCTGGGTGTACTGATTCTGCTGACGATGACCTTTTTGCTGCTGCTCTTCACCTACTGGTTCTCGCTCAGTATCACCCGTCCGGTCGAGCAGCTGACCCGGGCGGCACAGGAACTGGCCAAAGGAAGATTCGATCTTCAGGTCAAGGTGCAGTCTACCGATGAAATCTCCTTTCTCGCCCGGATGTTCGAGCATATGCGGATCAATATCAACAATCTGATCATAGAAATTCAGCAAAAAGCCCAGCTGGAAAGTGAACTGCAGCGGAATAAGCTGCTGCTGCGGGAGAGCCAGCTGCGTAGTCTGCAGAGTCAGATCAATCCGCATTTTCTGTTTAATATTCTCGATACCCTTTCCAAGAAGGCTTATATGGAAGGAGCCGAGGAAACGAGCGATCTGCTGGTCAATGTGGCCGGACTGCTGCGCTACAATCTCAAGCGGCTCGATCGGGCAGTTACCCTCTATGATGAAGTCAAAGTGATGCAGCAATATATGGAGATTCAAAAGGCGCGCTTCACCGACCGGCTGCATCTGCAGACCGATATTGATACCGACTGTCTGTACGTTCCGATCCCCGGGTTAACCCTGCAGCCAATTGTTGAAAACGCTATCATATATGCAGTGGAACCTTCCGAGCAGGGGGGGACGATCCGGGTGAGCATTCAGGACAGCAATGAATATGTGAAGATAGAGATCGCCGATGATGGGCCGGGCATGAGCAGTGAACGAATTCAGCAGATTCTGGAAGAGCAACCGGTGGAGAATGAAGGACAATCGACCGGCATCGGATTCAGCAATGTAGTGCAGCGGCTCCACCTGTTCTATGGAACAGCGGATGTGGTGGATATTCAGAGTATCCCCGGACAGGGTGTAAGAGTCATTATCAAAATACCGAAAAAAGGGAGGATGGAGACGAATGATGAAGCTGCTGATCGTGGATGACGAGCAGGTAGGACGGGAAGGGCTGCAAGCTATTCTGCAAAAAGGATTCACAGATCTGATCATCGAGCAGGCACCCAATGGCAGAATTGCCATCAGCATGGTGGAGCACTTCCAGCCGGATCTGATTCTGATGGATATCAAGATGCCGGGCATGGATGGCCTGGAGACGACCGAGCATATTGCAGGGGCCTTTCCGGATATCAAAGTCATTATGTTCACCGCCTACGATACATTTGATTATGCCCGCCGGGCGATCAAGCTGGGGGTCAAGGATTATCTGCTCAAACCGAGCAAGGCGAGCGAGATTGTCTCCACGGTAAAGCGGGTACTGGAGCAGATTACCCAGGAACAGCTGGACCGGGAGCAGAGCCGGCTGCGCAGTGATGCCCTGCAAAAAGTCATGCCGGTTATCGAAGCGGATATTGTGACCCAGCTACTGTTCGATCATGTGCATCAGGTGCACTCGGATGAGCTGGTTCGCTGGCTTGGAGTAGATACCGACAGTGACAAATTCGCTATGGCTATCCTGCTGCCAGCCGGCAGAGAGAACGCCTACACGATGATCAAGGAGAAAATCAGCGCTACCGGCAGCGGCTGGGTCGGCGCACTGTATGGACGGCAGATCCCGGTTATTGCTTTTCGCCAATCCGGAGTATCGTTCCGTTCCCAGGCTGCTGCGCTGGCGCGTGACCTGCTGTCCAGTATACGACCGGACGAACGGGAAGGATGGTTTGTCGGTATTGGCAATACCTGTGAATCACTCTCCCAGGTCAGACAGTCGTATCAGGAAGCGCTGATCGCGACGATGGATGTATCGCTGCCGGTCAAATACCGCTTCTATGCAGATGTATCTGCTCCGGGCGCCGCTCATCCGGACTCCACCTCCCGAAGCTGGGAACAGCATTTTTTTGAACAGGTACGTCTGGGAGAGTGGCAGACGATCTGTGAAGATACGATGGAGATGCTGCGCCGATATGAGAACCAGGGTGCCAACCGGCTGCAGATTCAGCAGCGTGTGCTGGAACGGATTTGGATCGCTTCCCGGGTGCTGGCAGAGATGGGCGTAGAGATGGATACGCCGCTTTATTCCTTTGAAGCGCAAGATTACCGGCAGCTGCGGATCGAGACAGCCAGGATATGGGATCAGATGCGGATGCTGCATGATGAGCATCTCGAACGGATCAAGCCGGACACGATCCGCCGGATCAAGCAGTATATTACCGAGCACTCCCATCAGGACATTTCCCTGGAGGGCATCGGAGAACGGTTTGAGCTGAGTCCTTTTTATATCAGCAAATTATTCAAGGAGCAGCTCGGTGTCAATTATATCGATTTCCTCACCGAATGCCGGATCAACAAAGCCAAAAAGTTGATGATTGATCCGCTGCGCAGCATGAAGGAGATTACGTTTGAGGTGGGCTACCACGATCCCAATTACTTTAGCAAAGTATTCAAAAAAATGTGCGATGTCTCGCCGACCGAATACCGCAAGTCGCTGCTGGGCGGACGCGTATGAACAGATCGGCAGAACCGATGTATGCCGCCCCTGCCAACCGCCACATGCGTGTACAGCAATATCGATCGTATCAATCACCATCCACCATTTCTGTGACATGGAAAAGAAGGATAGCTGCTCTGCTGCTGCTGTTCATCACACTGCTCACCGGCTGCAGTGAAACCGACCAATCCGGTTCGGGATCGGTCCCTTCGTCTTCCCAGCAGCAGACACCAGCTGAACGGGATGCTGCCTCGGCAGTATATGTACCAGCAGTGAACGATGGAAAAGAGAAGAGCACCAGCAGCAGTGAGAACGATAAAGATCCGAAGGATAAAGGAAAAGAGCCTGTCATCCGAATTGGCTTTGCGATGGATACACTGGTCGAGGAACGCTGGAAAAAAGACCGTGATCTGTTCCGTCAGGCTGCCGAGCGGCGGGGTGCGGAAGTGATTATCCGGTCGGCAGATGGCGAAGATGCCCGGCAGATTGCCCAGGCGGAAGCCTTAATCAGCGACGGAGTCGATGTGCTCGTCATCATACCGCATAATGCGGAAGCGACAGCCACGATTATCCAGAAAGCACACAAAGCAGGCATCAAGGTATTGTCCTATGACCGGCTGGTGAAGAATGCAGAGGTGGATCTATATGTTTCCTTTGACAATGAAGAGGTCGGCCGACTGCAGGCAAGTGCCCTGATCAGCCAGGTTCCACGCGGCAAATATGTATATATAGGCGGAGCCGATACGGATAATAATGCTCATTTGTTCAAAAAAGGCGTATTCGATGTCCTGCAGCCGCTGATCGACCGGGGAGAGATTCAGATTGTATACGATCAATGGTCCAAGGACTGGATTCCTGCCTATGCCCGGGAGAATATGCGGGCAGCGTTAAAGGCGAATCAGAAGCAAGTGGATGCAGTCATAGTCGCCAATGATGGTACAGCCGGAGGAGCCATACAAGCACTTGCTGAGCAAGGACTGGCTGGAAAGATACCAGTCGCCGGTCAGGATGCCGATCTGGCTGCTGTCCAGCGGATTGTCCAGGGTACTCAGACGATGACCGTCTACAAACCGATCCGGCAGCTGGCCGACACGACAGCCGATCTGGCGATTCGCCTCGCCAAGGGAGAGAAGATCACCACGAACCAGCAAGTAAACAACGGCAAAATCGAAGTGCCTTCCGTGCTGCTCGAGCCTATTGCGGTTGACCGGAGCAATCTGGAGCAGACCGTGATCGCGGATCAATTTCATACCCGGCAGGAGATTTACGGAAGCAAACAGGATTGATTCATATACCGCATTAATATACTGTAGCATAACACCATTAACATCATACCGAGGAGATGCCCTGGAACTGCATAAGCAGCCAGGGCTTTTTTATATTTTCTTCACTTATTATTTTGTGAATCCTGTGCAAGATTGACCGAGGATAAAAAAGTACAGAAGGTAGCAAAAGAGTACTATAGTTAAGCGCTTACATTTCGCTTGAGCAATGCTATGATTGGTTTGTCAGAAGGCATACAAGATTGAAAGGGGTTAGTTCAATTGAAAAAGAAATTCAGAGGGATTGCAATTTTGATGGTTGTTATGATGCTTACCGTTATTCTGTCCGCATGTAACAGCAGTGGTAACGGAAGTGGCAGCGGCGGCGGGGCAGTCAGTGTCGGAATCGTCCTGCCAACCAAAGATGAAACCAGATGGGTGCAGGATGAACAGCGGTTCAAGGATGCACTGTCCAGCACCAAATATTCCACTGAAATTCTCTTCAGTCAAGGTTCCTCTGCCAAAGAAAAAGAAAACGTAGAGACGCTGATCAACAAAGGAATCAAAGTACTGATCATCTGTCCGCAGGATGGTGCGGCTGCCGCAGCAGCTGTCGAATCCGCCAAAAAAGAAGGCATCACCGTCATTGCCTATGATCGTCTGATCACCGATACCGATGCAGTTGACTACTACGTCACCTTTGACAGTCTGGCAGTAGGTGCGGCACAGGGACAATACCTGGTCGATCATGCCAAAGGCAAAGGCCAACCGCTCTATCTGTATGCTGGTGCAGCATCGGATAACAATGCATTCTTGTTCTTCCAGGGCGCGTGGGAAGTACTGCAACCGAAGATTGTCGATGGAACATTCAAAATTGCCAACTCTTCCGAAGCTGAGAAGCTGAAAGACACGAAAGAGCTGTCCCGTGACCAGATGAGTGCGATCATCAGCCAGGTGACAACCAACTGGGACCCGAATGAAGCCAAAAATAAAGCACAGACTCACCTGACTGCTGCTGCAGCCGATATGAAAGGTGACATTGCAATCCTCGCACCGAATGATGGTACAGCACGTTCCATCGCCGACGTATTCTCTGCGGATTCCGCAGTTACCGACTATGTAATTACAGGTCAGGATGCCGAGCAGGCTTCGATCCAGTATATCATTGATGGCAAACAGTCCATGACCGTGTTCAAGGATGTACGCGCATTGGTCAAAGATGCCATGGGTATGGCTGTTGAAATCCTGGATAGCAAAACACCGGAAACTACAGGTTCTTACAATAACGGCACCGTGGATGTCAAAGCCAAACAAACGGATGTTATTGTAGTCGACAAAGACAATGTCAAAAAAGAACTGATCGATTCCGAATACTACAAAGCGTCAGACTTTACAGGGCTGTAAGCACAGTTGATCCAATACAGGCTGACCCAAACAGGAGCGGAGTACCGTTCCTGTTTTGCAGCTCTTTGCCAAAAGCAGATGAATACCAGCGACCAGCCGCAGCTGGTAAGGGGGAGCAGCGATGAGCAGTAATATTCTGGAGATGCGGAACATTTCCAAAAGTTTTACCGGCGTCAAAGCGCTGTCGGATGTGAACTTCAAAGTCGCCAAAGGCGAGATTCACTGTCTGATCGGTGAGAACGGTGCAGGCAAATCGACGCTGATGAAAGTACTCAGCGGCGTCTATCCCTATGGAACGTACGAAGGGGATATCGTATTCGAAGAAAATGTACAGAATTTCAGCCGGATCAGCGATAGTGTCAAAGCAGGCATCGGCATTATTTATCAGGAGCTGGCGCTGTTTCCTGATCTGAGCGTGTATGAGAACATTTTTGCCGGCAATGAGGTCAAGCATGGCGGACTGATCGATTGGAACGAGACGATTATCCGGGCACGGGAGATGCTCAAAATGGTCAAGCTCAATGTGAATCCCGAGACACTGATCCGGGATCTGGGCGTCGGCAAGCAGCAGCTGGTCGAGATTGCCAAAGCACTCAGCAAGGATGTCAAGCTGCTCATTCTCGATGAACCGACAGCCGCATTGAATGAGAATGACAGTGAGAACCTGCTGGAGCTGTTGCGTGATCTCCGCAGTCAGGGCATTACCTGCATTATGATCTCGCACAAGCTCAAGGAAGTCATCTCTATCGCGGACAAAGCCACCGTACTGCGTGATGGCAAGACGATCTGTACGCTCGATGCCGCGCGCGGCGAGATTACCGAAGCCGTGATTATCAAAAATATGGTCGGACGCGATATCGAGGACATTTATCCCAAGCGTCCGGATAAGAAAATTGGCGATCCGATTCTGGAAGTGCGGAACTGGACAGCCTATGATCCACAGCTGGGCCGCAACATCGTTAAAAATGTCGATCTCCAGGTCAAAAAAGGGGAGATCGTCGGCATTGCCGGACTAATGGGGTCCGGACGGACCGAGTTTGCACTCAGTATATTCGGCAATCCGAGAGGTTACAAGCTGGATGGCGAACTATTGGTCGACAATGTTCCACGGACATTCAAACATACGAGTGAAGCGATTCATGCAGGTATCGCCTATGTAACCGAAGATCGCAAAGGCGACGGATTATTCCTCATTCAGGATATCAAAAACAATGTGACTGCTGCCAATCTCAAAGGTGTCTCCTCCGGCGGTGTCATTAATGAGAACGAAGAAGTCCATATTGCAAGCGGATACAAAAGCTCTATGTATATCAAGGCTTCATCCATTGAACAAGTCGTCGGTCACCTGAGCGGAGGCAATCAGCAAAAAGTCTCGCTCGGTAAATGGCTGTTCGTCGGACCGAAGCTGCTCATTCTGGATGAGCCTACCCGCGGGATCGATGTCGGCGCCAAGTTCGAGATTTACACGATTATGAACAAACTGATCAGTGAAGGAATGAGCATTATCATGATTTCGTCCGAGCTGGGAGAAGTACTGGGGATGAGTGATCGGATCTATGTCATGGCCGAAGGCAAGATCAAGGGTGAGCTTACCGCAGAAGAAGCGGATCAGGAAAAAATAATGAAATTTGCCACGCAATAGGAGGGGACACCGTGAACTTCTTTACTGAAGCCAGATCACTGCTCAAAGTCAATATTCGTGACTATGGAATGTATATCGCTTTATTCGTTATTATGCTGACATTCTCCATCCTGACCGATGGTCTGTTTATGTCATCCCGTAATATTAGCAACTTGCTTGATGCTACCGGTTATATCGCTGTACTGGCGGTAGGGATGACGCTGGTTATCGTTATCCGTCATATTGATCTTTCGGTCGGCTTTGCGGCCGGATTCATGGGAGCGATTGCAGCCATTATGCTGTCACAGATGGGAGTTCCTTTCTATCTGACTATTCCGATCATTCTTGTACTGGGTATTGTTATCGGTATGTTCAATGGTGTGCTGGTGGCCTCGATAGGCATTCCTTCCTTTGTCTCCTCTCTGGCAGCGATGCTGATCTTCCGCGGTGCCCTGCTGCAGGTGACCGAGAAGACCGGAACGATTATTGTCAAGGATGACCAGTTCAACGCGATCGGTAATGGGTATCTGCCTGCACTTGGTCAGGTAGGCGGACTCAATCTGCTGTCGCTGATCATCGGCGTATTCATTATTCTGTTCTTTGTCTATTCCGAACTGAGCAAGCGCAAGCAGAAGCTGAAATATAAATTCGAAGTCATCTCCAAACAGATCTTTGCCGTGAAGCTGATCTTTGTCTCGGTAATCATCGGGTATATCACCTGGATTCTGGCAGGATACAACGGATTCTCCTGGACGGTGGTTATTACGCTGGCGGTCGTGATTATCTATCACTTCCTGACAACCCGTACCGTGCTTGGACGTCATATCTATGCGGTCGGCAGTAATCCGGAAGCGGCTCACCTGAGCGGTATCAATGTCAAGAAGATTACGTATATCGTCTTTGGCTCCATGGGTATGCTGTCTGCACTATCCGGTATTCTGTACACCTCCCGTCTGCAATCGGCTACCACGACAGCCGGTACACTGTTCGAGCTGGATGCGATTGCAGCAGCTTATGTCGGCGGCGTATCGGCAGCCGGCGGCGTTGGTAAAATTACCGGTTCCATCATTGGTGCGGTCGTTATGGCTTCACTGTCCAGCGGTATGAACCTGCTCGGGGTAGGGATCTCCTATCAGTACATGATCCGGGGCGCGGTGCTTGCACTGGCGGTTATCTTTGATGTCATGACACGCAGAAAGAGAGGCTAATTCAAGTGTATCTATAGGCCGGCGGATGGTTCCAGCTCACAGATGCAGAATTACCCGTCAGAATCAATTATTATATGATTGAAGTAAATGGATAAACCTAACAAATAAAGCAAACCAACAGATCAAACTAAAAACCCAAACCAAAAAGCTGGCTCCGGTGTAACACCGAGACCAGCTTTTTGGTTATTTCTGTTCCAGACAATACATGTACAGCTGTTTTTTTATTAGAATGTATATTACTTACGGAGAATATTTTCAGAAAATGCAATATATCAACCTATTGATCTCGACCTGTTAAAAGGTTCGCCCCGACATTGGATCACGTATTAACCCAATGCTCAAGGCAGCCAGGTGTATACCTGACCCCAGCTTTCTCTCGCAAGCTGTTCTACCTCTTCTACAATCTCCGCTTCCACCATATACGTGTCACCCTGCTCATACGGATTGTAATGGAAAGCGTACAGCCGAGCCACGAACTGGTGGAAAGGCAGGGAAGCTTCACCTTCCTGCTCGCCATGGTTTTTTACACTTGGCTGAATATCCTGCCCCCAGTTCTGACCGCTGTCATTATTCGGATTATAGAAATAAATCCGCCACTGATCATCCGGGTCCTTGGCGACGCGTTGGATAGAGACAGCGTGCAGACCGAGCAGATCTCCGGATACATTGGTAATGAAAATGCCGACCGGATTCGGATAGATCAGCTCATAGCCATTATTGTAGTCAGGATGATGAGTAGCATAGAATAACCGGACGAAATTCTGAAAATGAGCAACCGCTCCGGTGAGCTGATCGACCAGGTTGATGAATCCCTTTTGAATCCATTCGCCGTAAAAGGCCGGGTTCACCCATTTATGCCCATCTTCAAGGCGCAGCAGCGTGCGCTTCATCATCTCGTTATAGATTTTATCCAGATGAGGAACGAGTACCTTGGAGACCGGGTCCAGCTCATAATGAATCTCTTCGGCTACGCCGCCTTCGAGCTGACTGGAATGGATCGTCTCGCCTTCAAACAGCATATCAACATCATTATCCCGCGCTGCCCGGGTGATATATTCCAGCAGCTGATTCTGGGCATGCTGGGCCCACAGACTGATCGCACGCGCCGATTGACAGGTCGGGTTCAGCCCCTGACCTACACCGAGCGGCTGACCGAGTACGCTGATAGTACCACCCAGGAGCAGTGCATTGGCGCCGATACCGCTGCGCTTATGTTCCGCAGTGAGAAGTGTATCTCTCACCTGATGATGAATATCGATCTCGAACAGTCTGCGCAAAGCCGGCAGCAGTGTCTCCTGTGCGAGCAGACCTCTGTTCAGCACACCGCCCAGTCCATACAGTACCTGGCACGTATCCGG
This sequence comes from Paenibacillus wulumuqiensis, assembly GCF_000971965.1. Classification (GTDB taxonomy): domain Bacteria; phylum Bacillota; class Bacilli; order Paenibacillales; family Paenibacillaceae; genus Saccharibacillus; species Saccharibacillus wulumuqiensis. The sequence continues at coordinate 428,714 of NZ_LAQP01000001.1, read as the reverse complement.
TGTAACGGCCACCTGGATAATATCACGAACCAGCTCGGCCTGAGAGCTGCGATAGGCAGCGCCGATATCATCCAGCCCAAGTGTCACTTCGATCAGTTCCGGTTGATGACGGTTAATATGGCGGACAAAGATTGCATGGTGAGGCACCGTCAGCCCTGTAGCCTTCATCGATTCGGAAAAGCTGGTCGCCTCCTGGCGCAGTTCCTCTTCCGGAGCTTCACGCAGATAGCGACCGTATTCCCGCAGATCCGGATAACGCGAGCTGAGCGGAGTCGGTGTGCCGATCGCCCGAGTATACATTTCAAGCGACGAACGGGTTTCTTCATCCAGCTCTTCATTCAGCATTTTCTCTGCGGTGTGAATAATATGGATAATCCGTCCGACGAGAATCGGGCGCTGCGTGGTCAGACGGTCGATTTCCTCGACAATTTTACGTGAAATCGCCTTGAGCGACAGTTCGCGGCTGAGCAGATGGAACAGCCGCTGCGCACGCTCGATATGTTCACCGGATTCAATCCGTGATTCCTCCGTGTCGGCAGGGAAAAGGAAGTTCAGGTTCAGCGCAAGCACTTCATTCAGAAATGTACGGGCAGCATCTGCAGATACCTCGGGATGCTGATATTCACTGCGTGCAATCGCGAGCATCCGCAGTTCACTGAGCAGCTCGACGATGGAGTTGACCCCTTTGAGCTTCAGTGAGCCGCCGACAAATCCGGGCTGCAGCTTGGCTGCATCTTCCCATGGACCGCCGCTGAACACACCTGCCTCGTCAAACCGGGGAGCATGAGACTTGAGAATTTCGATACCTTCTTCCGTATGGGCCAGATCGATGGCCCGCTGGAATACATCTGTCTGATACAGGCTTTTGGCAAATGGCTTGGCTTCCTGCAGAATCTGCAGGGCCTGCTCGAACTTGCCCTGGGCTGCTTGAGTTGCAGAATCATTCACGCGATGTTCCCCCTTTTACAAATAGAAATCATAGTCTTCGTACTCCAGCAGCATTTCTTTCATCCGTGCACTGTCTTCGCCATATAGGAAAATGGTTCCGTAATGGTTACCAAAACCGACCCGTTCGGCCACTTTGCTTGTCGTCGGAATAAACATGTCATGGCGGTCGAAGTAAGGATCGTTCTTCAGCTCTGCCGGTACATTGAGCCGTTCAATCAGACGAACACGCGGATAGACCATCAGACTGCCGGCAAAGCCGCGTGCATCTTCAACTTCACGCGGGAAGAATGCCTGAAGTTCCTCTTCGGTCGTATCCGGATCACTGCAGATGATCTGTGCTTCATAGGCGCTGAAGCCATACGCTTTGCCGATCAGGTCGAAAATATGTCCGCCCGGAATCCGCGCAGCAACTTCACCGAAGTTCAGCGTACCATCCGGCGAAATGAAATACTCCGGATGAATAATGCCATATTTGATCTCAAAAGCATCGATCAGCTTTTCGATAGCGGCTGTAATTTGGGGCCTCCAGGTCTCCAGTTCCGGAGAAGCGGGAACGAAGTTGGAGTGTCCGAGATGCACATATTCGGTAATGTTCAGGAAGCGGATTTTGCCATCATGGACAAATACTTCACAGGAGAATTCCTGTCCATCCAGGTGACTCTCGATCAGACAGGGGAAATCCGCATCCGGAATCAGATCCACATCGACGGCTTCACGAATCAGTCGGTGTCCCACTGTACCCGCTTTGCTGAGCGGCTTCACATGGACAGGATCATTCACATCGCCATCCAGCTTAATCAGAGCTTCATTGACCCGTTTCAGAAAGCGATGTACATCGTCACGGTTGTACGCTTCTTCGAACACGCCAACCTTGATGCCGGCCATCTGTGCTCTTCGTTTCATCAGGCCTTTGTCCCGGAGCAGCAGGGAGCGGTTGAAGATTTTGGGATCTTTGCGGAAATAGGCATTCAGCGCTCCGGCCCATTCCACAGTCTCTTCATAGATCGGCATCGCCAGTCTGGCACCACGCGCTTCCAGCAGCTGGGCGAGTTCACCGGACTTTTCATTGAGACGATCGAATTCCCAGGGTACAAATGTAATCTCATTTCGGTCAGCAAAATCCTGGAATTCCGGCGGACCTACGACCAGATACGGCCGATTCAGGCGATCGGCTGCCTCAATAACCGGCAGACTCCAACCCAACAATGCAATCGTGGACTTCTCGGACGGTGAATCAGTCACTATATAACCCCCTGATCTAAGTAAGTAATTATTATAAAAATTTAGCTCACTAAATAAATATGCAAAAAATAACAGCACATTCAATGTAATATAGACTTAAATAAAATCGGTGAAACGCTCTCAGGAAAATGTTTCGCATATTGCTAATAATGGTAAATTATACAAAGGTCAGCGCTAGTTGAATACGAACACGATGCCAGAGACCTGAAAATGTACAGGCGTAGAAGGGAGAAAAATAATGACATCATGGTTTAACAAACTCCGGGATTATTTTCCTGCTCAAGAAATGAAGTCCCAACCCCATATGTTGGCATTGTTAAATGAAAAGCGAGGACAATATAAAGTTATAGAAGAAGCCAATTATGTGATCGTGTATCTGGAGAAAGAAGATTATATTTTTGTTGATTTCATGCTGGTGACCGGCGGCCATCGGAGCCGTGGTATTGGCAGCCAGGTGATCGAGCAATTAAAGCGTCAGGGCAAGCCGATTATATTGGAGGTTGAACCTGTAACTGCAACTGATATAGATACAGAAAAAAGAGTGAAATTCTACAAAAAACTTGATTTTAAGCTGTTTCCGGAGATTCGTTATGTTCGTACTCATACGGTTACAGGGCTGCTCAATATTATGGATGTGTACTGCTGGTCACCAGTCCCGGTAACGATGGAGTGGGTATACCAGCGAATGGCAGAATCCTATGAGCAGGTTCACGCCTATCGCGCACAGGACTTTTACGGCCAACCTCCCCAGACTGCAGATGAAGTATTGCGACTGGAAGTGCCGGCCAAGTCCATGAGTTGAATATAACTAACAGGCTCGATTCTCCGGGGTTGAGCATTAATACCCGTATTAGCAACAGGATCACGAACGTCTGGTTTGATGTCATAGCTCCCTTAAAATGACATGCCAACGCTGTTGTTGAAGTTTCATCGTGTTTCTTTCATCTATGTGATTGTTACTTTAATAATGCAAATAACTAATATATACCTACCTCGGAAAGCTGACGCCAATGCTAATGGATGTCAGCTTTTGACGTAGGACGAAATGTATACTTATACAAAAAGAGAAAAGCTTATTTATGAAGAAGTGCATGAAACAAGCAGTTAAGACTTATTATATAATGGAATTCTATTCTGATTCAGGGAGAGTTTGCATGGATATTCAGTTAGTAGATTATCACAATGTTCAACAGTTAATTACTGTACTGCATTCAGTGGTTGAATTTGATGACACCGTTTGCCTGAACCGTGGATATTCTGATACGATCAAGTACATTTGTTATCAGTCTGATCGCCCGCTGTATCTGTTACGGGTGTACCCGCTGTATAGATATGAGCACTGTACCCAGGAACAGCGCTATTTGCAGCAGCATCATGATCATGGAGTATCCTGTCAGCAGCCGATATATAGTGGAATCTTTCCCGAGCTGAATTGCTGCTGTCTGCTGCTGACCTATATGGAGGGAGAAGATGGCGAGACGGCTCTCCCGCAGCTTACACCGGACGAGCAGTATATCCTCGGGTTAGCGGCAGGACAACAGCTGCACAGCATTCACCGGATTACACCCGACTCTCCATTCAATTGGGCAGATCAAAGGTACAAGAAATATATTTCCAAAAAAACAGCAGTTCAGAAGTTGGGAGTTTCTTTTGAGCAGCAAAAAGAACTGGAGCGGTATATCGAGAAGCACACGTATATGTTGGAGAACCGGCCGATTGTATTTCAGCATGATGATTTCCACCCGGCGAATATGATTTTTAATGAACAACGCTTGCAGGGTATTATCGACTTCAGCCGATTTGACTGGGGTGATCCATGGGAGGAGTTTTTCAAGCTGCCCAAGTATACCTGTGAGACGAGTATACAGTTTGCACGGGGACAGGTGGATGGGTATTTTAATCAGCAGATCCCGGATGATTTCTGGCCCAGATATAATTTATTCGTAGCCATGAACCAGCATGCTACGCTGCTGGGCGGGCTGAATCATTATTCTCTGGAACAGATCCTTCATAAGATTCACCAGACGATAAGAAGTCATGATTTCGCAGGAGAAGGACCGCCTCTCTGGTACCGGGGTAATTTTTTACATATATAAAGGTTGATGTTAGTTTAGAAGCTGCTGATTACTTACATTTTGTATATGAGACCCGAGATGATAACATGGTAATTTCTGTTCATCTGCTGTAATTCCGCTGTAATTTTTGATTTTTATCAACATCATGCAACCTGCAAGCCCCAGCCCGCATCTTAGTCTGTAAAGGGGGAGTTCCAGCTGGATATGGTCACTGGACTGAAGAACCGGGATGAATCGGCTCTTCGTCTGTTAATGAATGAATACGGAGATATACTGCTGCGAACGGCTTTTTTGCTGGTGCGTGACCGTCAGGCGGCGGAGGAAGTGGTTCAGGATACCTTTATTCAGGCTTACCGGCATATTGATCAGCTGAAGCAGCCGGACAAATTAAAATCCTGGCTCCTGCAGATTATGACCAACCGCTGCCGGATGAAGCAGCGTACGTGGAGCTGGCGCCATATTTTCCCCGGTGGCCGTGCAGATGATTTGACTGCCGATGATGAATATGCAGCCAGCGGAGCAGAAGAGATGGTTATGAAAGACCTGGACAGTTATGCGCTGGTCCATGCTGTACAGCAGCTTGATTACATATACCGTGAATGCATTGTACTTTTTTATTTTCAGGAAATGAGTATACAGGAGATTGCACAGCAGATAGAGACGAGAGAGAACACGATCAAATCAAGACTATCCCGCGGCCGTCAGCAGCTGCGGGTTCTATGGGAAAGGGAGGAACTCCATGACAGAGCATAAAGCGGTGAATCCGCAGGAGCGTCAGCATATTCAGAAGCAGCTGCAGAGTGAACTGGAATATATTTATTTTCAAGGTCACGAGCAGGTCATCCGGCAGACTCATCCGGTGACATGGCGATCCAGTCTGCATATGATCTGGAATTATGAACTGGAATGGTCATGGAAACCATCAGGAATCATCACAGCGGCAGCCATCTCTGCACTGGCGATTCTATTGACGATCCAGCAGGTGAATCCTCCTTCCACGGTAGGAACGGAAGGGAATGGAACACCCGAAAAGCGCCAACTGATCGATATCGGTGGCAACATTTACTGGCAGGATGCCTATGAGAGAGCGGTGAAGCAGTATGAAATTCAGAATTAAAGTAAAACATCTTGTATTATACGGACTGCTGCCTCTGCTGCTGATCGGAGCAGGAGTCTATGCCCTTATGCAGCCGCAGGTATCCGGGTGGCTGTATGGCAACAAAGATCTGTCACCGGAACAGCAGCGAACAGAGCTGCTGGCCAAATTGCAAAAAGCTTCGACCGTAGAGAGACTGAGCATTATTCGTGATGAAGTGACAGGTATCGAAGAATATACGCCGTTTTACTTTGATGTATATATTGGTGCAAACAACAGCCAGTTTAGCAGCCCACCAGAATCCGGGCCTGTGCTTGAGCCGCAGGAACATGCAGCGCTGCTGACGGAATACATTACAGGCGGACAGCCGGATTACCGGATGGCCGAGGCGGTTCGGGAACTGGTCTTCCTGTATGATCTGCTTGGTGAGCAGGATAAGGCAAATCAGCTGCTCCGACAGGCGAGTCAGCGCTTTATCAAGGGAACAGATGAGCACCGGCAGCTGACCGTGCTGCAGTTCGATCGGCTTATGAATCAAGGACATCTGCAGCAAGCCCAGGCGGTATATGATGCGGAAAACTGGAATACGAGTGATGAACAGCTGTCGGATCGTACCAGACTTCAAGCTCGGCTGCTGCTCGCCCAGGGCAAAAGCAAACAGGCAGCTGAAGCACTCACCCGCGGAATCGCGGAATACCGTGATTACAGTGGACTGAATGATTCCCAGATCGAAGAAAATAATGGATTAATCGGTCTGAAGCGCAGCATTCAGACTGCTATCCGCCAGGGGGATGCCCGTACCGGGACCGTCAGCGGAACCTTCCGGCACAGTGATGGTACACCTGTACGCGGAGCGGCAGTCTTTTTAAGAGAAGAAAGCAAGCTGAACCACTATTCCAGTGACGCCAGCGATTCGGCACCTTATCAGGCGATTACAGATCAAGAGGGGCGCTACACTTTTCATTATGTCACTCCGGGTACGTACCAGTTCCGACTGGGAATGTCCTATGAGCAGGTCGATGGCTGGACGTTGCAGGATCAGCAGGATAAATGGATTAGAATCAATCAAGGCAATCAGCTGCAGCGTGATCTGACGCTTCAGCCGCTGATCCAGCTGAAAGAGCCGGTCAATGACCGGATGATCAAAGGGAATCAGGTTGATTTCCGCTGGCAGCCGGTAAAGGGTGCAGCCTATTACGCATTGGAAGGCGGTATTCAGCTGAAAGATGGATCCAGTCGCAGTGCAATCCGGAGTCATATCAAGGAGAATCATATCTCCATTTCGATAGAAGAACTTTACGGGACGATGGGTGCTCTCTCTTATAGAGAAACCGGCGATTTCCAGTCGCTCAAACCCGAATATGTGCTTTATTTTATGAATCCGGAAGCCCGATTGTTATGGAACGTGCAGGCTTTTACCGAAGATGGACAGCTGATCACCCAGAGTATCGGCTACCGGTTAACCCCTGAGAGTATGGGCAATCTGCCTTTCTTTTATTTGCAAAATCGAACACTGACCGAAGCGGACCGCATACTGCTGCAGCATCAGCCCGAACAGGCACTTGCCGCTTACCGGCAGGATCTGACTGCCAATCCGGCAGATGAACACGCTCTGCTCATGATCATCCGGCTGCTAGATGCCAAAACATCCATCACCAATGATCATCGTTATGAAGACGAAGCGATTACGCTGCTGCGCAAGGTACCTGCATCGAAGCTGTCCATTGCCCATCTGGACAGACTGACCGATTATTATTACAGAAAACAGAACTGGCCGCTGTATAACCAGTATCATGCCCTGTATATGAAGACATCTCCGGCTGACTCCTCTGCGTATATTCGCTCCACATATGCGACAGCCCTGATGTATCAGGGCAAATGGGAGGATGCCGAAAAGCAGTTCGCCGCTGCCATGAAGCAGGATCAGGATCACCGGTTTATCGGCAATTATATTGCACTGCGCATGTATAAGGCTCGTTCTCTGTCTGCCGGTGTGGAGTTGGCCCGTCAGTATCCTGAACATACGGATAGTAATGATCGCCGTGACTGGGCGCAGCTGCTCGCTAACGTTCAATCCGAGCGGAAGCAGGCGCAGAACCCGGAGAGTTATGATCAGCAGCTGTGGCAAAAGCTGGGATGGTATATCCACGGGGATCAAGATCGGCTCAAGAAAGAGAGCAAGCCGCCGACCGGTGAGCCTGCCATGAACAAGCTGCTGCAGGCTTTGCAGCAGGTCAGCTGACAATAGCCATTCCCGCTCCCTGTACGCAGGGAGCTTTTTTTCTACAATCCAGCGCCCCCAATGCCGATAATGCCTGTAAAATAAGCTTTTCATTTTTGAATAATTCCGTTGAGTTGTGCGTCAATAATCTCTATAATAAGACAGGATGAGCTTGCCGCCCTATCCGGGTCAGGCAAGCGTGAAGGAAAAAGTCTAACAGAAAAGGTGTAATGAATGAGCATACTAAACGTAGAAAAACTCAGCCACGGCTTTGGTGACCGGGCTATTTTTAAAGACGTATCTTTCCGCCTATTAAAGGGCGAGCATATTGGACTGATCGGCGCCAACGGCGAAGGCAAGTCGACATTTATGAACATTATTACCGGCAAATTGCAGCCGGACGAAGGTAAAGTGGAATGGTCCAAGCGCATGCGTGTCGGCTATCTGGATCAGCATGCTGTACTGGAGAAAGGCATGACTATCCGCGATGTACTGAAAAGTGCTTTCCAATACCTGCTGGATATGGAGCAGGAAATGAACGATATGTACGGCCGTATGGGGGATGTAACACCTGAGGAATTGGAAGATCTGCTGGAGCAGGTCGGTACGATTCAGGATACACTGACTGCACAGGATTTCTACCTGATCGATGCCAAGATTGACGAGACGGCACGTGGCCTCGGTCTGACCGATATCGGTCTGGACAAGGACGTTAACGATCTGTCCGGCGGACAGCGTACCAAGGTTCTGCTGACCAAGCTGCTGCTGGAGAAGCCGGATATCTTGCTCCTCGATGAGCCGACCAACTATCTGGACGAAGTGCATATTACCTGGTTGACCCGTTATCTGCAGGAATACGAGAATGCCTTTATCCTGATCTCTCACGATATTCCATTCCTGAACAGCGTAATTAATATTATTTACCATATGGAGAATCAGGAGCTTAACCGTTATGTCGGTGACTATGATTACTTCCTCGAAGTGTATGAAATGAAAAAACAGCAGCTGGAATCGGCGTTCAAGCGCCAGCAGCAGGAAATTTCTCAGCTCAAGGACTTTGTAGCCCGCAACAAAGCAAGCGTAGCGACCCGTAACATGGCAATGTCCCGTCAGAAGAAGCTGGATAAGATGGAAGTGATCGAGCTGGCGCAGGAAAGACCGAAGCCGCAGTTCAACTTCAAAGTCGGCCGTACGGCAGGCAAGCTGATTTTTGAAACGAAAGATCTGGTTATCGGTTACAACGAGCCGCTGTCCCGTCCGCTTGATCTGCGTATGGAGCGCGGACAGAAGATTGCACTAGTCGGTGCCAACGGTATCGGTAAAACGACGCTGCTGCGCAGCATCTTGGGCGAAATTCAGGCGCTCTCCGGTACAGTGGAGCGCGGTGAGCATCAGCTGATCGGTTATTTCGAGCAGGAGATGAAGTCGGATAACTACAATTCTTGTATCGAAGAGATCTGGAACGAGTTCCCGTCCTATTCCCAATTCGAAGTGCGTGCGGCTCTGGCTAAATGCGGCCTGACTACCAAGCATATCGAGAGCAAGATCGCTGTCCTGAGCGGCGGCGAGAAAGCCAAAGTACGCCTGTGCAAACTGATCAACCGCGAGACCAACATTCTCGTACTCGATGAGCCGACCAACCATCTAGACGTCGATGCCAAGGATGAACTGAAGCGTGCGCTGCAAGCCTACAAAGGCAGCATTCTGATGATCTCCCACGAACCGGAATTCTACAAGGACATCGTGACCGAGACATGGAACTGCGAATCCTGGACGACCAAAGTATTCTAATTGCATTGTAAAAGGCAAAGTATTTCATTAATAAAAGCAAAATATGCCCTTGCCGGGTCCGATCCGGAACCGGTTATGGTATGCATACATTGCTGCTTCGATCCTGTTTGAGTGTCCACTTGAACAGGATTTTCTTTTTGAATAGATAATGTAAATCTATCCAGCCAAAAGGAATATTCGAGTATCCGCCAAAAAATTTTGATTAACCTTCAAAACAGGTTATAATAAGTAGCGTATAAATTCACAATTAGAAAGAGAGCGAATTATATGGGCCGTAAGTGGAATAATATCAAGGAAAAAAAAGCCAATAAAGACGCCAACACGAGTAGAATCTATGCCAAATTCGGTGTAGAGATCTATGTAGCAGCGAAAAAGGGTGAACCTGATCCCGTATCCAACAGTGCTCTGAAAGTCGTACTGGAGCGTGCAAAAACATATAATGTACCAAAAGCGATCATCGATCGCGCACTGGATAAAGCAAAAGGCAGCGGAGAAGATCAATATTCCGAACTGCGTTACGAAGGATTCGGACCGAACGGTTCGATGATCATCGTGGATGCACTGACAAATAATGTGAACCGTACTGCTCCGGAAGTGCGTTCCGCTTTTAACAAAAACGGCGGAAACATGGGTGTAGCCGGTTCCGTAGCCTACATGTTCGATTCCACTGCCGTTATCGGTGTAGCGGGCAAGAACGAAGAAGAAGTACTGGAGATCCTGATGGATGCGGACGTGGATGCACGTGACATCGTACAGGAAGATGATTCGGTTATTGTCTATGCAGCACCGGATCAGTTCCATGCCGTACAGGAAGCTTTCAAAGGCGCAGGTATCGAAGACTTTACGGTAGCGGAATTGACCATGCTGCCGCAGACATTTGTTACATTGCCTAATGCAGAAGCCGAAGCCCAGTTCGACAAGCTGATCGACGCGCTGGAAGATCTGGAAGATGTACAGCAGGTATACCACAACGTCGAATTTGCAGACGAGCAATAAGAGCTTAATTGCAGGCCGCTCTCCATCCTTTGCAGGCAGAGAGTGTCAGGCAGATTGGCTCCAACCGTATCATCCCTAAAAAGCAGCATGACCGGGCAAGAATCGGTGTGCTGCTTTTTTGATTTCCACTTATTGGATGAATGTGACTTTGCTTGTAAGCAACTTTTGGAAGCGGATTCCCGTCTGGTAAGAAGACAGGAGGAGATAATATTGAGAAAAATAGCACTCACTACATCACTGGCTCTGCTGCTCTGCAGTGTGAGTTTGAATAGTGCCATGGCTTTTGACGATGTAAAAGGATCGCAGAGCCAGGCCATCCAGGAACTGCAGCAGCGCGGGGTGGTGAGCGGAATGGATGAAGCCCATTTTGCACCGGAAGCCGATCTGAGCTATGCACAGGCAGTGACCATGCTGGTCAACGGATTCGATCTGAACCTTGATACAATCCGGTTCATCAAAAAGCCTGTCGCTTCAGATATGTACAAAAATGTAAACGATGATGCCTGGTACGCCGATGCGCTCGTCAACGGCTATTATAATGATGTGCAGCTGCCGGAGAACGTCAATCCCGGCGATGCTATTACCCGGGAAGAATTCGCCGCTCTGCTCATGAAGACACTGGAGACTAAAGGTAATCTGCCCATGATCAAGATCACCTCGGCTGCAATCAAGGATAATGCTCAGTTGAAGCCCGAACTGCAGGGAGCAGTTCAGCGGATGCTGCACTATAAAATCGCTTCACTGAACAAGGATGGCCGCTTCCAGCCTCAGGCAGCCATCAGCCGCGGCGAGGCAGCAGAGTGGCTCGCTCGCAGTCTGAAGCTGATGGATGAAAAGGCCGCTTCGAATACCACACCGGCCTCATAGATGCGATCTGATTAGCTGCACCTACTAACAGATAACGATGCATTGCCGGCTTCCCATAATCAATCAACAGACCGCTGTACGGTGGAGAGATCCTGTTCTCTGTCGCCAGCGGTTTTATCTGCTGTTTTCCACTTCGGCCATCTAGGATAGGCTCACGGATTCGGTTATGAGTAGGCGCTTTATTTCCATCTGGTTATCCGCAGGTTCGTATACTACAATGGAGAAGGCATAACCATTGCATCGACAATATTTTACCGAGGTGACGTTAATGATCAGTTTTTTGAATGATTATAGCGAGGGTGCACATCCCGCTATTATGCAGGCATTACAGGATACCAATCTGGTGTCCACCGTGGGATATGGCATGGATGAATACTGTGCGCTTGCAGCTGACCGCATTCGTGAAGCGGTGCAGTCGGAGCAGGCACAGGTTCACTTTCTGGTTGGAGGGACGCAGACCAACCGTGTACTCATTACCTCGGCACTCCGTCCGCACGAAGCGGTGATCACCGCCCTGACCGGTCATGTGGTGGATCATGAGACTGGCGCGATTGAAGCTTCCGGTCACAAAGTACTGACTATTCCGGCAGCAGATGGCAAGCTGACACCGGAACTGGCCGAGCAGATTCGTCTTGCTCATCATTCCGAGCATATGGTCAAGCCGCGCATGGTCTATGTGTCCAATTCCACCGAGATCGGTACGTTTTACCGGCTGCAGGAGCTGGAGGAGTTATCCGCTTACTGCCGCAGCCATGATCTGTATTTCTTCCTCGACGGCGCGCGGCTTGGTTCGGCGCTGACCGCTCCGGGCAATGATGTCACACTGGCGGATCTGGCCCGGCTGACCGATGCCTTTTATATCGGTGGCACCAAAAATGGCGCACTGTTCGGCGAAGCTCTGGTGCTGGTGAATCCTGCATTGCAGCAGGATTTCCGCTATCATATCAAGCAAAATGGAGCCATGCTCGCCAAAGGCAGGCTGCTGGGTATCCAGTTCGCCGAGCTGTTCCGGGATGAGCTGTATTTCCGGATTGCTGCTCATGCCAATACGATGGCAGCAAAGCTCAAGCAAGCGATCACCACAGCAGGGTACTCCTTTATGATCGATTCGGATACGAATCAACTGTTTCCGATTATTCCGGATGACGTGCTGGAGCAGCTGCAATCCAGATATTTATTCAGTCAATGGGACAAAGCAGATGACGCTCATAGCGTAATTCGGCTGGTCACTTCCTGGGCGACGGCGGAAGAGGATGTCCAGGCTTTTGCAGATGATATTTTGGCGATAAGCAGTACAGCTGTAGGCCAATAGAGTATTGCTGTTATCGCACAAGCGGATCAGTTTATACAACCACTGCGTATGATCTTATTTCACAATACTGCAGTACAGGCGATATACTTCCGTATATCAGACTACTTCATCAAGAAGGAGAACTTATGGTTAAGCGACTCGTCAGGCTGGCAGATCATGTATTCCGTCTTTCCCTGCCTCTGGGAGAGGGGAAGGTTAACAGTTACTTGTTTGAAGGTGCTAACGGCTATACGGTAGTGGATACCGGGATGAATGATGAGGTGACACGCCGGAACTGGCAAGAACTCATCGCGAACGGACTGGTTATCGAAAAAGTGGTCATTACCCATGGACATCCGGATCATATCGGTCTGGCCCGCTGGTTCCAGCAGGAGATCGGCGTGCCGGTGATCTATTCCCGGAATGGCTATGAGAAGATGAAAAAGCACCATGCCCAATGGCTGGAACTATCGGAAGATGATCATACTCCCTATGCATTTAACGTTAAATATGATGGACCCGAAATTGCAGCCAAGCTGTTCTACCGGCATATGGGCAGCGGATTTCTGGAACCGGATCAGCTGTACGTTCATCGGGACAGACTGATGCTTGGAGATACAGAATACGAAGCGATATGGACGCCGGGACATGCAGCAGATCATTTCTGTTTCTGGAATGCGGAGCTGCGTATACTGATCTCCGGCGACATGTTGTTCGCGGATACGGCTCCGATGGTTCCGTGCTGGACAGATGACGATCGAAGTCCACTGGAGGACTATTTCCGTTCGCTGGAGCAGATTGGAGACTATCCCGCAGAGCTGGTGCTGCCGGGTCATGAGCATATTATCCATGATCTCGGTCAACGTATTCGTGATCTGCGCAATGCCCATCATTTCCGGATGCAGCAGCTGCTCGGCATGATGGACAAGGAAGGCAAGACAGCGGGTCAGCTGTGCCGGGAATTGTATGGACACCGGCATACCGGCACACAGGAGCTGCTCGAATTCTATACGGCGCTGTCCCGGCTGATGTATTTGCAGCATGAAGGATTTGCCGAGTCCTTTGTTCATAATCACAGGGTCTATTTCCGAAAAGTTTAGTTCGATCATGACGGAGTATAATCCGCTGCTGTTAACGTGAACAAGTGGTACGTTGGACAATGTTCCGGGCCAAGGAGTAAGATAAGAGAGGATTCATATTTATTTCCAGTAGGAGGAGGGAATTATGTCAAACTCATTTATTTTTACATGGACAGCAAGAAACCGCCAGAATATCCAGAAGTATCTGGACAATCTGACGGCAGAACAGAGAACGATCGTTCCGGAAGGTTTTAATAACAACATCTACTGGCAGGTAGGACATATCGTAACGGTAGCTGACAGCATTGTCTATCGTCTGGCGGGCAGAGAGCGCAAGCTTCCGGCTGTATACGATACATTCTTCGCGCCAGGCACCAAGCCTGCCGAATGGCAGGGAGAGCCGCCGGCCTGGGAAGAAATACTGCGTGTACTGAACGAGCAGCCTGACCAGTTCCGCGAAGCACTGGAAGGCCAGCTGGAAGCTCCAGTAGCCGTACCGGAGAACTTTGCCGGTGCAAAAGTGCTGAATGATCTGATGGAACTGAATCTGTCCCACGAGAGTGCCCATTCCGGCATGATCAATGCGATGTCCCGTCTGATAAGATAGATTCACAGGGACTTGGCAGACCGTACAGACAGCAGCAATACCACGAATATAGCAGGTACAACGAAAAGGCAGGACAGCGAGGCTGTCCGCCTTTTTACTTGTGCTTGATAAAAGGATGGATACTAACCAGAGATACCAAGATACTGCCGGATTATAAATAACGAATAAAATATAGCAAGTAAAAGTGAGCATCACAGAACAAGATATAGCATTACACCAAATTCTACATAGAGGAATGAATAAAATGAATAAATTACTATCAGCTGCACGATTCAGACTGGTGCTGATTGTATTGGCGCTGTCCATGATATTTAGTGTGAGCTGCTTTTGTACCGGTATTGCAAAGGCGACATCGTTTTCCAAGGCGAAGGCAGGCTCTGTCATACCTGAGACAGAAGTGGATGTATTTATGCAGCAGACGATGGAGCGCCTGCATATTCCCGGCGCAGCAGTCGCTATCGTACGCAAAGATCAGGTCATTTATGCCAAGGGATATGGTCAGAAAGATTCATCCGGCACAGCTGTCACTTCCACGACTCCATTTGTCATCGGCTCTACGAGCAAAGCGATTACAGCGACAGCGGTAATGCAACTGGTAGACAGCAATCAAATCAAGCTGAATGATCCTGTACAGCGGTACCTGCCATGGTTCCGGCTGGCGGACGAGCAGGCTTCACAGCAAATAACGATTGCAGATCTGCTGCATCAGACGAGCGGATTAACCCAGTACGACGGAATTGCGGCGCTGACCGAGGGAAAGGGAACGATTGAACAGCATGTTCGCAGTCTGCAGGATGTACATACCGCTGCCGCTCCAGGCAGCACATTTCAATATTCGAATCTGAACTACAACATTCTGGGCGCTGTCATAGAAGCCGCTTCCGGACAGAGCTATGAGGACTATATTCGTACCCATGTATTCGAGCCGCTCGAGATGAAGCACAGTTATCCCTCGGCAGTAGAAGCCGGACAGGCAGGCGAGACTTTTCAGGGATATCAGCCGGTATTCGGCTGGATGCTGCCTACCAAGCAGCTGGATCACAGCGGGACGGTTCCTTCGGGTTATGTGCTGTCAAGCGCGGAGGATATGGCTCATTTCCTGATCGCCCAGATGAACCAAGGGTACTACAACAACAAACAGCTGCTGTCGGCTTCCGGCATGGCAGCGATGCAAAAGCCGGCGGCCGATATGGGCGGAGGCAGTCAGTATGCAATGGGCTGGGTCACTGACGGTCCCGTCCTTTCCCATAACGGTGCGACCGAGAACAGCTATTCCAAAATGATGATCCGTGATGACTATGGAGTCGTCGTGCTGACCAATTCGCTGGATTACCTCGATTCCGGCTCCTATGAAGGAATCATTACAGGGATCGACCGTATTATTCATCATCAGGATGCTGCACCGGTCGGGAGAAGCAAAGTGTCCAGCTTCATCTATACGGCCATAAATCTATTCAGTGTACTGCTCGTGCTGCTGCTAATATGGAGAATCGTTCATCTGCCGCGACGCGGTGTACGTGTCTCCAATGGCAAGGGCCGTTATGTACTGCGGCTGATCCTGATTGTCATCTTGCAGCTTCTGCTGCCTGCCGCTTTGCTCTGGTATGCTACGGTTCTGCTGGCTCCATGGCCGGTCATCTGGCTGTTCCTGCCGGGAACGGGTCATGCACTGTTCGCCGGTTTGATCCTGTGGATCATCCTCGGCGTGCTCAACATCGTATGGATATGGCGACATAACCGGCACTCTGCGCGCAGAAGTCGCTCCTATCCGTAACCAAACCGCCTTTTGTCTCCATGCGGAAATGCGACTATAATGGTATCATATGTGCTTTATCCAAATACCAGCCGAATCATGAATGGAGATATAAATCTATGTACAGCAATCTGCAAGAATGCCTGATGGATCTGGAACGAAACGGTCATCTGGTCCGCATCAAGGAAGAAGTGGACCCTCATCTGGAGATGGCTGCTATTCATCTGAAAGTATATGAAGCCGGCGGTCCGGCGCTGCTGTTCGAGAATGTCAAAGGAACCCGTTTCCGTGCAGCTTCCAACATCTTTGGTACGATGGACCGCAGCTGGTTTATTTTCCGCAGCACATGGGCATCCACGGAAAACATTATCGCTCTGCGCAGTGATCCGATGAAAGCATTGAAAAATCCTTTTGGCAATATAAAAAATGGACTGGCTGCCTTCAAAGCACTGCCTTCCAAAAAAGCAAACGGCCTGCCTGTCACAGCACAGGAGATTCAGATCAGCGATCTGCCGCTGATCCAGCACTGGCCGATGGATGGCGGGGCATTTGTCACGCTTCCGCAGGTGTACAGTGAAGACCCAGATAAGCCGGGAATTATGAATTCCAATCTGGGAATGTACCGTATCCAGCTGAGCGGCAATGAGTATGAGTTGAATCGCGAGATCGGTCTGCATTACCAGATTCACCGCGGTATTGGTGTGCATCAGGCCAAAGCCAACAAGCTGGGACAGCCGCTCAAAGTCAGTATTTTTATCGGTGGTCCACTGGCACATACGCTGTCTGCGGTCATGCCGCTGCCGGAGGGACTGAGCGAGATGACTTTCGCCGGTCTGCTCGCCGGGAGACGATTTAATTACAGTTATATTGACGGCTATTGTATCAGTAATGACGCCGACTTTGTCATCACCGGAGAGATTTATCCGGGTGAGACCAAGCCGGAAGGGCCGTTTGGAGATCATCTGGGCTACTACAGCCTGACTCATCCGTTCCCGCTGATGAAAGTCCATAAGGTGTTTGCCCGTCATGATGCGATTTGGCCGTTTACCGTGGTGGGCCGTCCGCCGCAGGAAGATACGGTGTTCGGTGAGCTGATTCATGAATTGACCGGGGATGCGGTCAAACAGGAGATTCCGGGCGTCAAGGAAGTGCATGCGGTCGATGCGGCAGGCGTGCATCCGCTGTTGTTCGCGATCGGTAGTGAACGGTATACTCCGTACCAGCAGGTCAAGCAGCCGGCCGAGATTCTGACGATTGCGAACCGGATTCTGGGTACCGGTCAGGTCAGTCTGGCCAAGTATCTGT
Source organism: Paenibacillus wulumuqiensis (assembly GCF_000971965.1). Taxonomy (GTDB): domain Bacteria; phylum Bacillota; class Bacilli; order Paenibacillales; family Paenibacillaceae; genus Saccharibacillus; species Saccharibacillus wulumuqiensis. Next base: position 411,443 of record NZ_LAQP01000001.1, on the reverse strand, counting down.
TCATTACAGCCGAAGACCAGATTCCGCTGGATACGCACCGGGAAGTCGATTTTATCGGCTATATCTTGGAGCGGATGGACCTGCACCGGGATATTCATTTCCAGACCAATACGACGATCGACACACTGGATTACTCGGGTACCGGACTGAACACCGGCAGTAAAGTCATCTTCGCCGCCTATGGCGACAAGAGACGTGATCTTTGCCGCGAGGTACCGGAAGAAATGAACCATCTGCGTACCCTGTTCAATCCACGGCTCGTGATGCCGGGTGTGATCGCTGTCCAGAGTACGCCATTTACCGATTATGCTTCGGCACGCCAGGAGCTGGCCGATATCTGTGCGAGCCTGGAAGCGAGAGGGCCGCTGACATCAGTACCGATGATTATTCTATGTGATGACAGTACGATGGTGAGCGAGACGCTGAGTAATTTCCTGTGGGTGACCTTTACCCGCAGCAATCCGTCCCATGATATCTATGGAACGAACAGCTTCTACGAGAACAAGCACTGGGGCTGTGATAATATGATCATCGATGCGCGGATCAAGCCTCATCAGGCGCCGCCGCTTATTCCCGATCCGGCGGTGGAGCAGAAGATCGAGCGCCTGTTTGCCAGCGGTGGCAGTCTGAGCGGCATCAAGCTGCGCTAACAGGTAGATATGGCTACACCGGAAAAGCTGTTATTGCTGTGTCGATAGAATAGTCCAGTTCAGTACACAGCAGGTTGGCATCAGACCGTTAATTTACACAAAAAGAACAGCTGCGCATACCGGCAGCTGTTCTTTTTAGTGCATTTCTCCGGGATTTTGAGTAGAACAAAAGAGCCGCTCCAAGCGGCTCTCCTGTATGTATTAATGTCCGCCGGTATTGGAAGCCCAGACCGGACCTTTGCCAGTCGCATAGAGAACGACATTTCCGTCATCCTGAACGACCAGGCTATCGCCGAACAATCCTGCCGGCACATTGCCCTGATAGTGTGCATTGCTCCAGCCTTTTGTATCTGCAGTCCAGAATACAATATTTTTGGAAGGGTCAGTGACACGCAGCGTTCCGCCCATCAGTGTGAGAGCTTCCGGATACCGCTGGAATTCACGACCTAAAAACGGATCATAGTATTTGTATACATCATCATCCGTATTGGAATCCCACATTGGAATACCGGCATCTCTGTACAGAACCAGATTGCCATCGTTCTGCATAACGAGATTAAATCTTCCGCTTGGTGAGGATAACATCTGGCCTTTGGCCAGCGTCTCTCCTGGTCCCAGGGTGCTTTTGGCGGAAGCAGCAGAAACATGGTTGAGCTGAAGCATAAATACCGCGAGCAGAATTAAAACAAGCTTTGACGTCATACTTTTCATTAATGTGATCTCCTTTTGGGAATAATTTTAATTTCTGGAAGAATATATTACAAATTTTTACTTTTAACAACCAGTAATTTACATTTAAGATAGTTGGTAGGTTTTTAATATTATATGTTCGGCAGACAAAGGGAGCTGTTATGTGTCTATAATAGTCCGGATGATTCTCGACTTTTTATGGGAAAATGAATGGTTCAAAGCCTGCCAGATCAAGCTTTGTCAGATATTCAAACAGTGTCAATCAGTTGTTCTTCCATCGTTAAACTCCAGCAACCTTTACACGGTCTTCTTCTTTATGTTTATACCCGGGAAGTGTATCATTAAGCCGGATGTGCAGACCTGTAACGGCTCCTGTGTGATCACTTCACTTATCAGAACCAAATATCCTGGCACCTGCTGCCGATAAATAAATATGGCTGTTACTGCAACCTTATGCCAAAATAGAAGTACGTATAGATAGACATGGATGCGCTGACATCCGGCAACCCATCTCGCTCTGCAGCGATCGATATCGACACAGAACAGAGAGCAGAAGCAGCTTTGTTTGGAGCAGGCTGACTTATACATAGCTGCTACCATGCAGCCCATTTAATTTCCAATACAGGGAGTGTCATTATGGAGAAGTTGTTGAAGCAAGTAACAGAGCAGTTTCTGAGTCAGCTGGTTATTGAGAGTATTCACCCGATGGAACCGATCAAGGTACGTCACTATCCAAAACCATGGGTGCTGCTCGGCGCTGGCAATTATGCAGCCGTCTTTTACCATCCGGACTATACGGATTATGCAGTCAAAGTCTATGCACATGGCAAAACCGGGCTCAAAGAAGAAGCCGAAGTGTACCGATTGCTGGGCTCGCATCCCGCCTATTCCCGCTGCTATTATGCAGGCGAGAATTTCCTGATCCTGCAAAGACTGCATGGTACAACGCTGTATGATTGCATGAAAAAGGGAATCCTGATCTCCCGGCAGGCGATTCGCGATATCGATGAAGCGCTGGATTATGCGACTTCCCGGAATCTGCGCCCTCATGATGTACATGCCAAAAACGTCATGATCGCCGACGGACGCGGATTGATCGTCGATGTATCCGATTTCTCCAAGCAGGAGGACTGCCGGATGTGGATGGATTTCAAAAAAGCCTATACCCGATTCTATTGGCCGATCGCTTCGAGGGTTGTATTCCCAGTGCCTTCCTTTGTGCTGGAAGGGGTACGCAAAGGCTACCAGATCTATCGCAGATACAGAGCGAGACATCTGGCGGCAGCGGTGCGTTCCTGACGAATGGCTCGGTAATCGGTCCTTTTCCTGTAGATCAAGACATATGTCCTAACGACGAGACGCACCATTATCGGTATAATGAGCAAGGAATGAAACAAGGAGGAACAGAAGATGAAAGGTGTATTATTTTCAATTCTGGCCGGTGCGTTTCTTGCTCTGCAGGGTGTGGTCAACTCCCGGGTAGGACAGGATATCGGCACATGGAAGGCCGTTATGATCAATCAGCTGGGCGGATTTATTCTCGCTGCGCTGATTCTGGTACGCATGCGAGGAGGCAACTGGCGCGGGTTCCGTGAAGTGAAGCCGCTGTATCTGATAGGTGGAGCTTTTGCAGCGATTATCGTATTCAGCAATATCAGCGCGATGCATCTGGTCGGTGCGACGCTTACAGTATCAGCAGTGCTGATCTCGCAGCTGTGCCTGACGTTTCTGATTGATTCGAGAGGCTGGTTTGATACGGTCAAAAAGTCGATGCACCTGCCCCAGTTTGTGGGGATCGGCATCATGATCGCCGGTGTGATTATTCTGCGCATCAGCTGAGTAACAACCCAAAAAGCAGGGCCTACACAGGGCTCTGCTTTTTTATAATTTGTACTATGATTATGACTATGACCACGGCCAGAATCAGGATTTATTTTTGCGAAAAGACTTCTCGTGAAAGGAAGTAATCTGCCGGAATAGCGAGCGCCCGTCATCCTTGATCTCCAGACCTGGAGCAAGAGGCAGTACAAGCGCCCGATAGGTCTCCGGAATCCAGATATAATGATGGATATAATCGGTTGCGATAAATCCGCATTTCTCCCAGAACACAATCCGTTCCCGGTTCTCGGGTGTGTCTTCGGCTTCAGCCTCAATAATAACAGCCTGTATGTGATACTGCTCTATCGCCCAGTCACGCAGCAGACCAAAAAACTGCCGCCCTTCACCCTGGCCGCGCCGGTCGTGGCGAATCGCCATATAATCAATAATCAGATTCCGTTCATCTTCCGGACCACTCAGACCGGTAAATGCCATGGCAACGAGCTCTCCTTCATCCCAGCCGGCATGCATGAAGGCGATCTTCCGATCCAGCATCGCTTTGAGAATCCTCTCCGGCTTGGCTCCATGCACAAAAGCCTCGGTATAAATGGGACGTATCTGCTCCCACAGCTGCTGATCCCATTCGCTGTAAGTAGTCATTGTTAATGTCATTGAATTGTCCTCCAGTAGTCTTCTATCGAATCGGTGATGCCATATCGTATTTATTATAATCCCTGTACAGATAGGCTGCCTATTGGGGTCTTATTCTAATCCATACCACAGCAGTCTATAAATCTAACGCATGTGCTGGTATAGTGAAGGACATATGTCCTAATCCCATTACTGATGCTATTCGGTATAATGATCCAGACAGCATGTTCGTTATCAATTGGCGTATAGAAAGGGGACGCAATATGCAGGAGAATCAGGATCGACAGCAGCTGATGGACTATCTCCAGCAGTTTGGCATTCAGGATGTATTCCACGAACCGCTGCTTCCGCATGTGTCACTGTATCTCTTTGAGCCTGGGGAGAAGCTGTGCCTGCAGGGCGAACAGCCGGACATTCTCTATGTACTCGTAAAAGGCATGACCAAGACCTCGAACAATTCGCCGGAAGGACGGACACTGGTACTCTCGTTCAAGACCCCGCCGGAGATGATTGGCGATATCGAATATATTGAGAAAGTCGACAATATGAATACGGTCGAAGCGATAACGCCTGTAGAGGCACTTGGCATCCCGTACCGCTGGTTGTACAAGTACGGACAGGATCATCCGCCGCTGCTGCAATTTCTGCTGCGAATCATTACTTCCAAGTTCCGGATCAAGTCCGATTCGATGAGCTTCAACCTGATGCATCCGGTCGAGACGAGGCTGGCCAGCTACCTGTTGTCAGTGACGACAGACCAGAATCCCGTGCTGATCACCGGTCATCCGGCCGATTACAATCTTACGGATATCGCCAATCTGATCGGAACCAGCTACCGGCACCTTAACCGGGTCATTGGCCAGTTTGTAAAGCAGGGCTGGATTGTACGGAAAAGAGGCAATATTGCCGTTCTCAATCGACCGGCGCTGTACCAGCTGGCAGGGGCAGCCGTATTTTGAGCCATTTTCGTAATTCTCAATACGTAATTCGTAATTCGTAAAATGTCATACGCGATTTTAGACTATGATTTGAATCAAAGGAGAGAACAAAATGACCAAAATCATCGATAAAGTAGCCTGGATACATATCGCCGATCAGCGTATACTATGCGCCCGTTCCAGAGGCAAATCACTGTACTATATTCCCGGAGGAAAGCGGGAGACCGGCGAGAGCGACGAACAGACACTGATTCGTGAAATCGAAGAGGAACTGTCTGTACGGATTCGCCCTGAATCGGTATCTTCATTTGGCGTATTCGAAGCGGCAGCAGACGGCAAAAGCGAAGAGACGTTTGTACGCATGACCTGTTATACCGGCGAATACGACGGAGAGCTGCAGCCGGAGAGCGAGATCGAAGAGATTGCCTGGCTCGGCTACCGGGATATCGAGCGTACCTCGGCAGCTACCCGGCTGATCATGGAAGAGATGCATCAACGCGGCCTGCTATAATGTGTAATAGCAGACCCGTATAAGCACAGCAATCATCCCCGAAGGCTGACAGCGAATTAATCATCTGAATGGATAGATGAGGAATCACTGAAAGCAAAAGGGGATTTTTGCGGTTAGCGCAGCCCTATAGGCTATTGTGCAGATCCATACTGCATATATAAGCTACAAGCGATGTTTTCATTTGGAGTTATTGACTCGTAGTGGATGTTAGTCCCGGTTAATCCTGTATAGTGTACCATTCAGCGTCAGCTTCCTATTAACCTTTCAGAAATGAATATAGCGCCTGATACGTCTCCTCGGGAGCTTCTTCCGGCAGGTAATGCCCGCTGTTAATGCCATGACCCTGTACATCATCCGCCCATTCACGCCAGATCTCCAGCACGTCGTACCACTGGGGAAGACTACCTTTTTCACCCCACAGCGCCAGCACCGGACACTGGATTTTCCGCTGGCCGTGGTCGGCTTCATCAATCGCGCAATCAATCGTGGCTCCTGCCCGGTAGTCTTCACACATCGCATGAATGGTCTCCGGCTGGTGGATATGATACAGATAATCCTGGAGCGCTTCCGGATGGAACAGATCATGGTTACCATGGAAATAATAATTCTCCGGGTTGGCTCCGATCAGTCTCTCCGGCAGATCATACGGCTGGGAAAGGAAAAACCAGTGCCAGTATCCCATCGCAAACTCCTTGTCGGTTCGGCGGTACGCTTCGAGGGTGGGAATAATATCGAGCACCGCCAGATGACGGACAGCCTGCGGATGATCCAGCGCCAGCCGGTAGGCACAGCGGCCGCCGCGATCATGACCGACGACGGCAAACTGCTCATGACCGAGCTGCTTCATGATCTCAATCTGATCCTGCGCCATCGCTCGCTTGGAATACGGATAATGATCCTCGGTCGTCGGGGGCTTGGAACTGCCGCCATATCCACGCAGATCCGGCATAATAACGGTAAAATCGCGCGCGAGCAGCGGAGCGACTGCATGCCACATCATATGGGTCTGCGGATGTCCGTGCAGCAGGAGCAGCGGCGGACCGTCCCCTCCATAACGGACACGGGTACTGATCTCACTGGTGTGAATCGTGGTCTGTTGAAACCCTTCAAATAGCATCAGCCATTCTCCTCTCCATACCGGTTAATGATAGATTTTTAACCAATATGGCCGGGAATATCCCTTTTCTTTTCCATAAATATAGTTGACAGGCAGAATGATTAAGTCTATTATAGACCCATAAAGTCCTTGATTGGTTTAACAGCTTTAATTGCTCGGGTGGATGTGGTTGGATAGGGTCACTGGTTACAGTTTTATTGAATCTATAGCAGGTCGCATGGTTGCCGCCAGCAAAAAAGGAATGCCTGATCTCTCCGACAGACGGACAGATCAGCTGTGCATTTGGTTGACGTTTGGACAAAATAAGAGCTATCATAGATGAATAAAGTCTGTAATAAAGGTGGACGAATCTCTATGAAATTTTCCAAAGCAACCGATTATGCGCTGCATGCCATGCTGTATCTGGCTGCTGTGACACCTGCGCGGCTGGTCGGCGTACAGACGCTGGCTGATAAACTGCATGTATCCCCTACCTATTTATCCAAAATCCTGACCAAGCTGGTCAAAGCCAATATGATTGAATCCTCATCCGGAGCGAATGGAGGCTATCGGCTCAAGCGGAATTGGGAAGAGTTCTCTTTTCTCGATGTGATCCATGCAATTGAAGGTACATCTTCACTGTTCGAATGCGGGCTGGATCATGGACCGGAATGTCTGGTGCAGCAGGTGATGCTGAACGCCGAGAATGAGATGGAGACGTATTTGCAAAATCAGAAGCTGTCAGCGCTTGCTGCCAAAATGCCGTCGGTTCATTGAACCGCAGCATTTTTTACACAGGAATTATGGATATTAATAGTCTTTGATATCCGCTATAAAAGGGAGGAATAACTATGATATATGATTGTGCCATTATAGGCGGCGGTCCGGCAGGACTCAATGCTGCACTTGTACTGGGAAGAGCGAGGAGAAGTGTAGCTCTGATCGATAATAACCGGCCGCGCAATGCAGTCACTCATGCTTCGCACGGCTTTCTGACCCGGGATGGAGTGACACCATCCGAGTTCCGGCGTATCGCTTATGAGGAAGTGCTAGGGTATCCATCGGTCACACATTATCCGCAGGAGGTCATATCAGTACGTACTGTCCCGGATGGATTTGAGATCATTACCGGTACAGGAGAGTCTCTCCATGCCCGCAAAGTACTGATCACCACCGGACTGAAGGAGATTCTGCCCAATATTCCAGGTGCCCAGGAAATGTATGGTCAGAGCCTGTTCAACTGTCCATACTGCGATGGCTGGGAACTGCGCGATCAGCCGCTGATTGTCGTATCGGAACATGAGCGGCTGCATCATCTGGCAAAACTGCTGTACGGCTGGAGCCGTGATCTGGTCGTATGCACCAATGGCAGTCATGTACTGACCGATGAACAGAAGCAGCAGCTGACTGCACGAGGAATTATCGTTACGGAGCAGCAGGTAGCCGCTTTTCATGGAGAGGGCGGCAAGCTGCAGCAGGTAGAATTCACAGATGGTTCACGGATTGAGCGAACCGGCGGCTTCCTGACCCCGGCACAGCTGCCACAGGCGTCATTTGGCGAGGAACTGCATTACGAGAAGAACGAACTGGGCGGGATCAAGACCGATGAGACGGGCAGAAGCAGCGTTCCCGGACTGTTCGCAGCAGGAGAAGCGGCGAGCGGTGGTTCCTCACAGCTCATTCTCTCTGCAGCGGCGGGCAGTCTGATCGCAGTCCATATTAATCATGAGTTAAGCGAAGACACATTCAGCAAAGGAGAATCCAATGAATCAATCCCTGTTTGATCCAGAACAATGGAAGACCGCATGGGTAAATGACCCCGAAGCAGGAGTTAATCGTATGCTGCGATCCGGTATAGAACCGGTTAACGCTTTTAATGAGGCGGCGAGAGCCAGAAGTTTTCATGAGAAAGCGTTTGGTGTAGAAGGCCGCAGCCGGGCAGTTCGGATTATGGAATGGATGCGTACCCAGGGAGTATCTTTTGCCAATACATCGGTGTTAGATATCGGCGCAGCTTCCGGTGGATTCACTCTTCCTTTTGCAGAGCAGGGAGCTATGGTTACAGCTGTTGAACCATCTGTCCATCTGGCGGGATTAATGAGAGAAAGCACTCCTGCTGACCTGACAGACCGCATCGAGATCGTTCAGGAACCTTTCGAGGATATTGTACTGGAAGAGAAAGGCTGGGCAGGCAAGTATGATCTGGTATTTGCTTCGATGTGCCCGGCGATCTTCGGATGGGAGATGGTAGAGAAAGCGATCCAGTGTGCCAGCCGCTTTTGCTATATCAGCACGATCGCCAGCCCGAGAGAACTGAGCATCATTGAAGAGCTTCGTCCGGTACTGGGGATGCAGGACAAGCCTGCGTACAGTTCGGATATGGCCTATATCATGCAGCTGCTGAATTTGTACGGATATTCCTTTCAGTCACTGATTACACGGGAGAGTGAAGTGATACGAATGTCGCTCGATCAGGTGGTTCGTAACCTGCGCGGCTGGTTCCTGTTTGACGGTATTCCTGCAGACAGCGACTCACTTCGGGAAGCGGAACACTACTTGAGAAAGACATACACGGATCCAATGGTAGAGATTCAGCAGAGCGGCCGTTTTGGCAAAGTGCTGATTCGTCTGCAGGATCAGGCGATGAGCTGAACAAGATAGCCAGCACCGCAGCATTGAGGCTTCAAAGCATCACTAAGCCGAAGTGTAAACCGAATAACATGAACATGGACTGCCAGCGCTTATCTGGCAGTCTTTTTTTGATAGAGGCTTGTGTAATAACAATGGTGAACGACATAAAACAGAGCCTGCTGCATCGCAATTCTTTGCTGCTTTATTTTCATATTACTTTTCCCATATTACTCGTTGTATCACTGTATTTCCGTGTTACTAGCCAGAACACAAATGCAGCGATACTGAAAGCCGCCCCCAGCATACATACACCTGTCCATTCATATACAGCATAGAGCTGTGTGGAAGCAAATGAGCCTGTCGCACTGCCAATCGAATAGAAGATCATATATGCACCGGTCAACCGGCTGCCTGCCTCCGGACGGGCGGTGAGAATCATCGTCTGGTTGGTGACATGTACGGCCTGTACAGCCAGATCCAGCAGAATGATGCCTGCGAGCAGAGCGAACAGGGTAACATCCAGCCAGAGCATCATCACCCAGGAGAGAATGAGCAGCAGCAAAGCGATACCGGTCGTGCGCTGTCCATATCCTCTGTCGGCCAGCTTGCCTGCGCGGGCAGCAGCGAGTGCGCCGGCAATTCCAGCAATGCCAAACGCTCCGATCTGGGTATGATTCAGATCATGGGGCGGACTGCTGAGCGGCAGCACAAGAGCGGTCCATAATGTACTGAAGGCACCGAAGATGAGCAGAGCGAGCATTCCGCGTATCCGCAGCAACGGCATCGTCGCATACAGCTGCAGTGTGGAGAGGAGAAGACGAGCATAGGAGGTGGAAGACTCCTTTTCATGAATCACGGGAAAAGCGCGATACAGCATCCCGGTAATCACAGCGAGCAGCAGTGCAGAGACCAGATAGACTGAGCGCCATCCGGCGATATCTGTCATGATCCCGGCAAAAGTACGAGCCAGCAAAATACCGATCACGATACCGCTGGTCACCAGCCCAACATTGCGTCCACGCTCGGCGGGATTCGACCATCTGGCGGTCGCAGCGACCAGCGTCTGGGCGACAACAGCGAGCAGCCCGACTGCTCCCAACCCGGCGAAGAGCATAAGATGGCTGCCGGATAGGCCGACCACGAGCAGACTGAGCACAGACAGGCACATCTGTACCATTACGAGACGGCGACGATTAATCCGGTCCCCGAGCGGTACGAGGAAAAAGAGGCCTAGTGCATAGCAGGCCTGGGTAACCGTGATCACCATGCCGAGGATGGAAGCACTCAGGTCAAACTGCAGGGCAAGCTCATCCAGAAGCGGATGTGCATAATAGATATTGGCCACCGATATCCCGCAGGCAATGGCGAACAACAATACGGTTTGCCGTGGCAGGATGGCTGCGGGATGAGGCAAGCTCACGCTGTTCTCGCTGGATCGCGGTGGCATCTGATGTGGGTCGGTGGATGATGCAGAAGCAGGCAGCGACTCAGACAGTGTACAGATAGTGGGCTGATCGGATTTCATGGATACCCTCCTTTTTATTATGTACCATTCGGTAATTAATATAACGTGAATGATAGTAGGCCATAGAATAAATGTCAACCTTTCAGTTCTCTTTATCAGGTTATTCCTCTTTACAAGTACTAAAAATTGACATCAATGCACAACTACACTATGCTTTTATTAAATAACGATTGGTATAGAAAGTGGGCGGGGCAGATGGCAAGACCACGGGAATTTGATAAGGAGGCTGCGTTGGATACGGCGATGCAGCTGTTCTGGAGACAGGGGTATGAAGCGACTTCCATGAATGAACTCGCAGCGGCGATCGGGATTCAGAAGCCCAGCATGTATGCGGCATTTGGAGATAAAAAGGAATTGTTCGAGGCTGCTCTGCGGCGGTATAACCAGCAGCATGCCTCACTGATTCGCGGTCGGCTGCAGTATGCGGAGAGTGTACGGGAGTCTTTCCGTTATGTATTTGAGCAGATGGTTCAGGACGCGGCAGTTGGTGAGAGCAGCCGGGGATGTTTTTGCATTAATACGCTGGTGGAGCTGGCTCCGCATGATCCACGATTTGAAATATTGACCCGGGAGCATCAGATGTATCTGACAGCTGTATTTCAGGAGCATATGAATCGTGGAGTTCAGTCAGGTGAACTGCGTGCCGATCTGAATGTGGAAACGGCGGCGAGAGCGCTGATGTTGCATATGATTGGACTGACGGTGATGCTCAAGAGCCGACCGGAATCATCCTGGATCGAACAGTCACTGCATACTATTCTGAGTGTATTGGAATAACAGCAAAAAGAGCCGGGATACAGCTATCTGTCGGCTCTTTTGCTGTTATTCTTTTATTGTTATATGGAACAATTCAGATTTACTTCAATGCCTTCAGCGTGATCCGGGCAGCTTTTGCAACCAGTTCATTGTCTGTTTTGGCATCCTTGTCGTCATGGTCGGTCAGAATAGCCATGATAATCGGCGCACGATCAGGCGGCCAGATGATAGCGATATCATTACGTGTACCATATGCTGCACTGCCGGTCTTGTCACCGACAACCCAGCCTTTCGGTACCGCTGCCCGAATGAGCTGATCGCCGGTAGTGTTGCCTTTCATCCACTCGGTCAGCAGTTGACGCTTGTCCTGAGTCAGTACTTTGCCGGTAGTTGTAATGAGGCGCAGATCCCGTGCCAGTGCCCGTGGTGTACTCGTATCTCTCGAATCGCCGGGCACGATTTCGTTCAATTCCGGTTCTATTCGCTCGGACCGGGTGACTGTATCACCGATTTGCCGCAGTGCTTGCTGGAAGCCGGCTGGGCCATTCAGTTCCTGGAACAGAATATTGCCAGCGGTATTATCACTGTACTGGATCGCTGCCAGGCAGATTTCCCGGAGTGTCATACCGGTCTCCACATGTTTCTCGGTAATTGGAGAATACTCGACCAGATCATCGGCGGAATACGTGATGACCCTGTCCAGATCGGAGATGGAGCTCTGCTGCAGAACGGCCGCTGCAGCAAGTGCCTTGTATGTAGAGGCAAAAGCAAAGCGTTCATTGTGACGGTAAGCGACGACCCGACCTGTACCTGTATCTACCGCATATACACCGACCCGGCCTTTGTGCTGCTGTTCCAGATGCTTCAAGGAAGTGACGACAGAGGCGTTAGAATGCTTGGCAGGCGCAGGGGCAGCAGTATGATTGATGCTGCTGGCAGCTGTCATCGCCATATGACCTGCAGGAGGTACAGCGGCAGCCTCCGCTTGGCTGGCGGCGGGAAGAGTTGAACTTGTCAGAGTTAACAAAGTGAGGGCTGCCATTGCCAACGCCGCTCTGGAAGAGTATTTGTGCAGATGTACTTTTTTCAAGGAAAACACTCCTTTTCCGGTATGGTTATCGGGACATTGTTCGTTAACCAGCATAGGAATTTTCCGGACAAGGAACAATGGAACGAATCTGATAAATCTGTCATGGAGCAATCAGGGACAGGGGAGAAGATACGGGCGCTCTGGTCTAATATACATTTGTTCCACAGGAATGACGACATATATACAATTTTATATAAATAGACCATATGGCCTCATAAGACTATATTATCTTTTTTACATATTGATTTGCCAAATACATGACAAATGTCATGGTGTACTACTGACACTTATGACTTTATCCCAACACCAGCTAACGATACAATGGAGATACGAGGAAAGTTGTTGTACACACTGCACTTATCTTGGGGTATCTAACCCACGAAGGAGAAATGTTCATGTCTTCCATCAAACAATTAAAAAAAGAAGTTGCACCTTTTGAAAAAAATGACTCTAACAAGAGTATTATGCAACTATTCACAACTATTCTTCCATTGATTATACTCTGGTTCGCAGCGTATTGGAGCCTGTCGGTATCCTACTGGCTGACAATTCCGATTACGATTGTCGCTGGATTGTTCGTTATCCGCACGTTCATTATTTTCCATGATTGCTGCCACGGTTCATTCTTCAAAAACCGTCAGCTGAATAATATTATCGGTACGATTACAGGTGTCATTACCTTGACCCCCTACATGCAGTGGAAACAGAGTCATTCGATTCACCATGCAACAAGCAGCAACCTGGACAAGCGCGGAACCGGCGATATCTGGACCCTGACTGTCAAGGAATATGCAGAAGCACCATGGTATACCCGTCTGAGCTACCGTCTCTACCGTAACCCGATTGTACTGTTTGGTATCGGCCCAATCGCTGTATTCCTGATCCAACAGCGTTTTAACCGCCGCGGAGTGAAGCATCCGGAACGTCTCAACACGTACCTGACCAACATCCTGATTGTTGCCCTGTACACCGGATTGTGTCTGCTGATCGGCTGGAAAGCATTTGTCATGATTCAGCTACCTATTTTCTACATCGCGACCATGCTCGGCATCTGGCTGTTCTATGTACAGCATACCTTTGAAGATTCCTACTTTGAAAAAGAAGACGAGTGGTCTTATGTACAGGCTGCTGTAGAAGGAAGTTCATACTATCAGCTGCCGCTGGTACTGCAATGGTTCACCGGTAATATCGGTTTCCACCATGTACATCATCTGAGCCCTCGTGTACCGAACTATTATCTGGAGGATGCCCATAACGCTACGCCTCCACTGCAAAAGGCAACCACCATTACACTCAAAACAAGCTTCAAATCGATTCGTTTCCGTCTGTGGGATGAAGAAGGCAAGAAATTCGTCAGCTTCCGTCAGTTCAAGCAGCAGGAAAAACGCAATAAGCAGCCAAAAGCATCTGCTGCAGTCTGAATGAATTTGAAGTAAAATGGAAGTAGACCGGTGGAGAATATGCATTTTCCACCGGAATACAGCAAGAAAGCAATGGTGATATGTACAAGTGACCCGGATGAATAATCTTCAGGAACTCTTTCGTAAAAGTACAGGCGGCATCAATCTGTATATATGGCTGCTCTTTTTTATACTCCCGTTCTACTTTATTTATGATCAGTTCTCCATCAAAGGTTTTGTTTTCGGTGTAATCCTGATTCTTGTATTCTTCACCGCCAATCTGCTGTCCCTGATCGTCAAAGGACGGCAGATTTATGTATGGTTTGGGATCCAAATTGTACTGTCGGTCATTATGGGATTGAGTTTTGGTTTTATTTATTTCTCGCTGTTTCTGTCCTTTTTCCTGGGAAGCGTGCATAACAAGGTCGGATTTTTTGTTCTGTATATTATCAATCTGCTTAGTACACTCGGACTCAGCTACGTTAGTCTGATCTCCGATACGGCGGAATTTATCGGTCAGCTGCCGCTGCTGATGATTAATCTGATCGCTGTTATTCTCGTACCGATTCAGGCGCACAACAAGACCCATCAGGATCATCTGCAGGGACAGCTAAAAGATGCCAATCGTAAAATATCCGAGCTGGTGAAGCTGGAGGAACGTCAGCGAATTGCCCGTGATCTGCATGATACGCTCGGACAGAAGCTGTCCCTGATCGGTCTGAAAAGCGAACTGGCCTACAAGCTGATCGAAAGCAAACCAAAGCAGGCCGAGCAGGAAATGCTGGATGTACGGCAGACTGCCCGTACGGCACTCAAGGAAGTGCGGGAACTGGTCACCCAGATGCGCGGTACCCGCCTGGAAGATGAATTGTTCCGGGCCCGACAGATTCTGGAAGTCGCGGATGTCGAACTGAATCTGTCGCAGAATGATGATCTGCATGACGTCTCCCTGATCGCCGAAAATGTACTGGGTATGTGCCTCAAGGAAGCGATCAACAATGTGATCAAGCACAGTGAAGCAACAGCCTGTGATATCGTGATTGAGTCGAGTCCGACCGAGTTAATGTTAACTGTAAAGGACAATGGCGTAGGCATTAATCTAAAGTCCAAGCGCTACCCAGGCAACGGTCTGAGAGGCATGAAGGAACGGCTTGAATTTGTAAATGGGAACCTGTCGATTACATCAGATGACGGAACGGCTCTGCGGATTACCGTACCCAATGCGGTACAACGTCAGTTATAAAGAAAGAAGGTTCTGGATATGATCAAAATTGTCATTGCTGAAGATCAACGCATGCTGCTCGGTGCACTGGCTTCGCTGCTGGATCTCGAAGATGACATCACCGTTATCGGTAAAGCAACGAACGGGGAAGAGGCGGTCCAGCTGGTTCGCACCCTGCAGCCGGATATCTGTATTATGGATATCGAGATGCCTGCCAAAAGCGGACTGGATGCGGCAGAGGAACTCAAGGGAACAAGCAGCTGCAAAGTGATCATTCTCACGACTTTTGCCCGAACCGGTTATTTTGAACGGGCGCTCAAAGCGGATATACAGGGTTATCTGCTCAAGGACAGCCCGATTGAAGAGCTCGCTCATACGATTCGTATGGTCATGGCCGGACGCAAAATCTATGCTTCCGAGCTGATCGATGATGGCTACTACGGCGAGAAGAATCCACTCACCGAACGGGAAAAGGCTGTGCTGGAACTGATCGCGGATGGCAAGAACACCAAGGAAATATCGAGCGAACTGTTTATTACAACAGGAACAGTCCGCAATTACGTCTCGATCATTATGGATAAGCTGAATGTGAGCAACCGGATCGAAGCGATCAAGCATTTCAAGGAAAAAGGCTGGTTCAAATCGCAGTGAATTTCGCTATTGAAATTCACTGCTTTTTTGTATGGAAACAGGCAGAAAAGTTAATGCTACAAGCTTGAAGGAGGCTATTTGCAACCAACAGACAGCAGCAAAAGCGGGCAGAGCGATAGGCATCTGTCTGCCAACAACCGAAACCGGACATCAAAAAGCTGCAGACCAGGCATATGCCTGTCCCTGCAGCTTTTTTTGGAATGTATGCACTTGCGAAGATACCGGTGCTTCTTCGGAATATGCATACATGTTCTACATATTATGCTTATTCGGCGACTTTGAGAATGATTTTGCCGATATTACGGTTGGCTTCCATATGCTGCTGGGCTTCCATCGCCTGAGCAAGCGGGAAGACCGTATCGACAATCGGCTGGATTTCGCCCTGTTCCATATGCGGAACCACGTCTTTGACAAAATCAGCGGTTAGCCGCGCCTTGTATTCGTCGCTTCTCGGTGTGAGCAGGGTACCGGTGAGCTGTACACATTTGGACATCAGCGCAAACAGGTTCACCTGCTCTACCTGAATACCGCCCAGAATACCGATCAGCACCCAGCGACCTTCCTTTTTAATACTGGCAAGGTTCTTGTCCCAGTAATCCGCACCGACAAAGTCGAGGATCAGATCAACGCCCTGTCCATTCGTAGCCTTGAGTACTTCTTCCTCGAACGATTGCTGCTTGTAGTTGATCAGCACATCAGCGCCCAGATTACGGCAGAAGTCCAGTTTCTCCTGGGAACCGGCGGTAACGATGACCTGTGCATTACTCAGCTTTTTGGCGAGCTGAATCGCGGCTGTACCGACGCCGCTTGCACCTGCATGGATGAGTACGGATTCGCCGGGCTGCAGACGGCCGATCCAGTACAGCGTCTGATAGGCAGTCAGGAATACTTCCGGTACCGCTACAGCCTGTTCGAACGAATAGGTGGAAGGAATCTTCATCGCCCGGTCTGCCGGCATGACAGCATATTCAGCATAACCACCACCGTTGACGAGTCCCATTACCCGGTCGCCAGGCTTGTATTCGGAACTCCCTTCGATCTGCTCGACGACGCCGGCAATCTCAACACCGAGTATCGGATTGGTGGCATAGCC
The DNA here is from genome assembly GCF_000971965.1 of Paenibacillus wulumuqiensis. Lineage (GTDB taxonomy): Bacteria > Bacillota > Bacilli > Paenibacillales > Paenibacillaceae > Saccharibacillus > Saccharibacillus wulumuqiensis. Next base: position 394,721 of record NZ_LAQP01000001.1, on the reverse strand, counting down.
GGATTTACCCTCACGGGTCACGATATCAGTACGGTTAATCGCTGCGGCATGAACCTTAACCAGCAGCTCACCGGGAGCAGGTACGGGAGCGGGAAGATCCGTTAGCTTAAGCCCGTTAGCATTTTCCTGTTGTTCAACAATAATAGCTTTCATATCAGCACACTCCTTTGTGAATTCAATAGATAGCACAACAATTAATTTTACACTATTTAATTAAGAAATGACACCTCTTCATAAGTAAATAGTTACATTACATCTAATCTGACACTCTGAGAAGATGCGCCAGTCTGCTTAAAGTTCGTTCGTTGTCCCGGCGACCTCTACCAAGCTGCCGCACACCCTGTATGGCGCAATAAATTCCATTGCCGGATAGCAGGTGCTATCAGGTTTTTAACCAGAAATGGGGCGCTTTAACTAGATTATTGGGTCCAAGCCTGCCGTAACAGCCGTACACCGGTCAGAATTTGCTCTGGCGTCAGGTTACTGAAGCCCAGCTGAACCGTGGGTCTTTGTGCTGCTGTGGGTGCGGAATAGTAACGATTCGTTGGGTAGACCTGCACACCATGATGCAGTGCCTGCCGGATCAGTTCTTCTTCAGGAACAGGGTGCTGAATCTCTACCAGAATATACAGGCCCGAATGCGTACCGATGATCCGGATCTCTTCACCAAAAGCCTCCTGCAAAGCCATAACAAGCACATGCATCTTGCGGCGGTAGATCGCCCGCATCCTGCGCACATGGGAATCCCAGTACCCCTGCTCCATAAAATAAGCCATCGTCTGCTGATGCAAAGCCGATGAGGACTGCTCGACAAAGGTAAAAGTCTGCGCATACTGCTCCATCAAGCCAGGCGGCAGCAGCATATAGCTTAACCGGATCGAGGGCAGGAACGCTTTGGAAAAGGTACTCAGATAGATGACCGGGGCATCCTGCTGCAGCGAAGCAAGTGCAGGGATTGGCTGATGCCGATAGCGAAATTCGCTGTCGTAATCATCTTCTATAATGTATCCCTGTCGTTCTTCCGCCCATTTGAGCAGCTGATGACGCTCCGATACCGGCAGCACAGCCCCGATCGGAAATTGATGGGAAGGAGTAACATAGGCGATGTTGGATACCGACTTCCTCAGCTGCAGCAGATCGATTCCTCTGGAAGTTACCGGGATCGGCTCTGTCTGCAATCCCTGCATATGAAATATGGTGCGTGCACCATCATAACCCGGTTCTTCGACGGCTACCGAAGTGCAGCCGTTTCTCTTCAGTAGTATGGACAGATGCAGGAGCAGCTGCTGTGTCCCGCTGCCTATAATCAGCCGGTCAGCGGTTGCCCGGATTCCTCTGGATTGCAGCAAATAGGCTATGATCTGCTGTCTGAGCTCAGGCTCCCCTTGATAATGACCGTACGTATAGATCCCGGGCCGATGCAATATGGCATTGGCACATTTACGCCATTGATGCAGTGGAAACGATTCGCGGTCTACACTGCCGATACGAAAATCAATTAACGACGGCAGGTCGGCTGCTGGCGGCAATCCTTTTCCAATGGGTGTTGTATCTGTGCCCAGTTCTTCGACAGGCTCTACATAATAACCCTTTTTGGCTTCACTGCGAATATATCCTTCGGCAAGCAATTGCTCATAGGCAGTCAGTGTCGTATTACGGCTGACTCCGAGCTGTTCGGCCAGCTGGCGGATTGAAGGAAGCGCCGTATGTTCCTGCAGCTCTCCTTCCTCGATCAATGAGCGAATCGAGTGATAGATTTGTATGTATTTGGGCCGATTATGATCGAGATGGATTAATAGTTCTTTCATTGCGTTATCCTTCCTTTAACAATTGTCCAGTGTAACATGATAATCTGACATGTTATAATCTGAAAAATTGTACCTTTTATACATGTCAGAAATTATAAATACTATATAAGAAACCAGCTGGACTGTACAGAACAGATACAGAATATGAAATAAAATTACAGGCTGGAATCAATGCCAGCCCAACAAAAGGAGCCTGATCATGGACATCATCAAAGCGAATTTGCAGCATCTGAGCGACATGACTTCATTATTTGATCAATACAGGGTGTTTTATGGGCAGGACAGTGACCCGGCAGCGGCTCAGAAGTTTATCGAAGAACGTATCGAGAGAGGGGAATCGGTTATCTTTCTCGCTTATGAGCAAGGACAGGCTGTAGGATTTACCCAGCTGTATCCGCTGTTTACGTCAATCGGGATAAGCCGGATTTATTTATTAAATGATCTGTTTATTGCAGGTGACTGCCGAGGGAAAGGGGCAGGACGTGCTCTGCTGGAGCAGGCTTTTAATTTTGCCAGAAATGATGGTGCTGCGCGGGTGATCCTGCAGACGCATGTGGATAATACACCAGCCAAAGCATTGTATGAGCGTGCAGGCATGGAGCTGGATACGCAGTACGACCATTATAGTAAAGAGTTGTAATCACAGCTATCTCGCTGTTTGTTGTCAGATGGAATGGTCAGAATTTGTGGAATACAGTCTCATACTTTATTTTTATGGCAGTAAAAATGAACCTCTAGGAAATAAATACAGTTATACGTCAAATAAGCTGCTCCTGTTCTATACCGGAGCGGCTTATTTGGCGTGTGCTATCTCAGCAGCGGGTTACTTGTCGGCAGGTAATTCTACTTTGGCTGATCCGGTTAGTGACCCGGTGGCGAGCCGCAGCAGTGCTTCCGGGATATTCAGCTGATGGTTATCTGTCAGCTGTTGGATCAGTTCGTATTCGGGCTGCATCGTGTCGACCGACTTGATCGACTGAACCTCATAATGCAGTCGCTCCATCTTGTGATCCAGCGCAGTAGCAGAGTCTGCAGCGTCCTTGAGTTCATTCAGCAGATGTTCGGGTACGGCGCCTTCATACTTGTAAAAGATTTTGTGTTCCAGACTCGCCCAGAAGTCCATCGCAATCGTACGGATCTGTACTTCCACATAGACATCTTCCTGCCGGTCCGACATGAACACAGGCACCTGAATAATCATATGCAGACTCCGGTAGCCGTTAGGCTTGGGATTACGGATATAGTCCTTGATCTCGATCACTCGGATATCGGCCTGATTGGTGAGCATCTCGCAGACCCGGTAGATATCTTCGGTAAAGGAACAGGTGATGCGCAGTCCGGCGATATCCCGAACCGTCTCCTTGATATCATCCAGGCTTTGGGCGAATCCTTTGCGCTGCAGCTTTTTCATAATGCTATCCGGTGATTTGATTCGGGATTTGATATGTTCGATGGGATTGTATTCATGCAAAACATGAAATTCATCGTTCAGAATTTCGATTTTCGTGGTAAGCTCTTTTAAGGCGAATTCATACATCATCATAAAACGCGTCATATTGTTACGAATTAACTTCAACTGCTGAATCTGATTTTCCATAATTCTCTCCTGTAATCATAATAACGTGAACAACCATATACTTAGTATGCCTAAATAATAATCAAAAAGAAAGTTTACTAAACAAAATACGAAAAAATAAGCGGCATAGATTCATCGTACGGGAGGGACACACATGAACATACAGACTACAGACATACTCTCGAAAAAGATTCTCACCGAGGTCAAAGGTTATCTGGATGTCGGATTTACCCATTCGCTGAATCCCTACAGCGGTTGTGCTTTTTCCTGCAAATACTGCTATGTTCGACAGATGCCGATCCAGCAGTTTCGTGACATGCCGTGGGGAGAATGGCTGGAGATCAAGACGAATGCTGCGGTCATATATGATAAGGAAATGACTCGACTGCGATCTAAAGGCAAGCCTGTTCATATCTTTATGTCGTCTGCAACAGACCCTTATCAACCCGCCGAGCGCAAGGCCCGGATTACCCGCGGTATTCTGGAGGCTATGCTGGAGAACCCGCCGGATATGCTGCAGATCCAGACACGCAGTCCGCTAGTTACCCGTGATCTGGATCTGCTGCTCCAGCTCCGGGAGCGCTGCGAACTTCTGGTCTCCATGACTATCGAGACGGATCGGGAAGATGTTAAGCGGGTCTTCGCACCCTATGCGCCGGGCATCAGACTGCGGATCAATGCGCTGACCGAGCTGCATGAACAGGGAATCACCACACAGGCGGCTATTTCACCAGTACTGCCGTTTACGCCGGCTTTCCCGGAATTGCTGCAGTCCGCTGCCGATCATATCTGGATTGATACCCTGACGATCGGCGATGGAGCCGGAGGACGTCGCTCCCGTCAGCTGGAGATGCCGGAGCTGTTCCGGGAACATGAATTTCAGGATTGGTATGCAGGCGATATTCACGAGCGAGTCCGGCGTTACTTTGGCAAATATTTTCCTGCAGACAGGGTAAGAGTATCCAAGGAAGAAGCATTTTTGAAAAGCTAAGTAAAAGCTACGTCTGGATAATTTTGTATTCCTTATTTCCATCTAAAGTGTTAATATCTACCATATGAGGAGCGAATCTTTCTCTGATTGTCAGCAGAGGGATTCGCTTTTTTATTGATGGAAATGCAGGTTATGGTCCAGCCTTTCCATAGGCAGTCGTAGATTTATTCATAAAATAGAATGAAGGGGTCTTGTCATGAATTCCGTCCGCAACTACAGAGCATCTTACCAGTCCTATCTCACACGCCAGGATGTCGATGGCGCCAAAATCAAATACATATTTATCATTAATACGATGGAAAGTCTGCAGCGATATATGAAGCGCAATAATATGCAGACTGTATTCAACAAATTCTCTCCACTGTCGATGTATGGAGACATTCAGGTATTGGCCCAGCTGGGTGGCGAATTTTACCGTTTGCCGGAATTCAATGAGAAGAGTGCACCCAAGTATATGAAAAACAGCATCTATGGTAAGGATGCCTCTACCGGAGAACGGGTGGATCTGTTCTCTGATCTTTTCCATACCAGCGAATTGACACATATTATCTGGTTTACTGATGAGGAGATTACGCCATATGTCCCGGTCGTGCAGTCGATGCATGCACCGCATCTGTTTTGGAACTTTGTATCGATCAAAGGGTATCCGCTGCGCTGTGCAGCCACGCCGCCTAAAAACATCAACCTGACCCATGCACCCAAAATCTCCAGCCTGGCGACTTCCGTGCTGTATCGCAAAGTACTCAACCGATTCTCCCAATACGTCAACAAGACTGATCTGCCTCTGAGCGGCCGGGTACGGATCAGCCGTACAGAAGATCTATCCGGCTCCACTTCCATTATTAAAGGGGCCAAAGTTCCGATCGAACACCGGAATCTCAAAATCGGTATTGGCTGGAAAACATTCGGCGAAGAATGTCTTAGCGCAGCGATGCTGTTAACACAGGATAAGCTGCTGGATGCTGAGAATATTACTTTTTTCGGTAACAAATCCACGATTGGCATGACGCATATTGATGGAAGAGAGCTGCCGACCGAAGATATGGAGCAGTACATTATTAATCTGTCCGCTGTCGAACAGGCCGGTCAGGACAAAGTACTCTTCTCTCTCGTCATGCCGGGTGGTGCGCCGGAACAGCTGTATATCCGTATACTGACCTATGATAATCGCGAGCTGCTTCGCTACCATATCGACATGAGTATGTGTCAGGACAATACAGCGCTGGAACTGGGAGCTCTATATGCCTACAAGGAAGAATGGCGCTTCCATGCCATCGGCAATGGCTATAACGCTGGTATGGAGAAGATCGGAGCGCAATATGGAATCAGCGATCTGACGGAAACCTATGATTTCACTCCCGGCGTTCTCGAAGACATTGCCCTGGATGGCAAAACATTTGAATATCATATGCAGGATCTGTTCACCAAGCTGGGATATGAAGTGGAGATGCCGACCAGCGATCCGTATGCTCCCGATTATGGAGTCGATTTGGTTATCACTAAAGCAGGCATCCGGACAGCGGTGCAGCTGAAATGCTTTAACAATGTTGTGCCGATCAAAGCGATTCAGGAAGTGTATGCCGGTGCGCAGATGTATAACTGTACCAAATATATGGTAGCCGCCACCAACTACTTTAGCCGTGCAGCCCTCCAGCTGGCCGATCAGCTGAATGTGGAGATATGGGACAAAACACAGCTGAAAAAGGTCGAAGACCGTCTCCGTTCACGGGTCGAAGTATCACCGGAGCATGAATTGAAGCTCAAGCTGTCCAAGCAGGAAGCGGAGGATGAGATCGATATCGATATCTCGGCTTTTCTCGTCAATGAACACGACCACTGTCTCAGCGATGACGATCTGGTCTTCTACAACCAGCCAGAGCATAGCAGCGGCTGCATACGCCTGATCAACGATACTACCTGGGAAAAGCTGATGTATCTGAACCTGTCCCTGCTGCCGTCTCACTGCGAGCGAATCATCATTATCGGTTCCCTGGATGCCTACAAGCAGCGGGTAGAACTGATTATTGATAACGAGCTTAATCTGTACCATACGTTTGAATACATGCCCAGCGCGGTGTGTGATACGCTTGTCCTCGGACAATTCCGCAAAATCGACGGCGCCTGGGCATTTACGACGTCCGATAAATATTTTGTGGGTGGATTGCCGGAAGCCTGCAAAATGTACGGCCTAACTGTGGAAGAATAATTTTTGTAGTCTTGCATGCTTACCATCACAGCTTTATCGATGTATCGTCGAACGGAGCTGCTTTCACAATTTACGACTGAAATTACAAGAAGCTGCCAAGATTGAATCCGGCAGCTTTTTTGTCATATGCAGCGGATATTATTTGCTATTTGACATGTAACCCGTTTCAACGTTTAGAGTGAAAACAGAGCAAGCAGCTGCTCATTACATATATAGAGGAGTCTGATAACTGATGAACAATATAGCCCAAAAGATTGTCTTTATCGATATTGATGGTACTCTGGTCGATGACTATGGAGATGTTCCTGCATCGGCTCAGCTGGCATGCAGGCAGGCAAGAGAGAATGGTCATCTGCTGTTTCTCTGCACGGGTCGCTCCAAGGCGGAGATTTACGATTCAATCTGGGATATCGGCTTTGACGGGTTGATTGGTGCCGGGGGAGGATATGTGGAGATTGCAAATGAGGTGTTATATCATAAAAAAGTGCGGCCGGAAGATGTGCGTCATATGGTTGATTTTTTCAATCGTCATGGAATTCATTTTTATCTGGAATCCAATTCTGCGCTGTATGCCAGCGCTCATCTGAAAGCGCAATTGGAGACGCTGATTTACGGGGATATCGATCATGATCCAGAGGCAAGAGTGCGGATGGAGCAAGCACCGCACCCATTTATTGCCGGGCTGACCTACGGCGAGACCGACTTGTACAAGGATGATGTCAACAAAGTATGCTTTCTGGAAAGTTCAATTCCCTTCGAGCAGATCTGCGAGGAGTTCGCAGACCGGTTCGAAGTGATTCAATGTACGGTTCCGCTGTTTGGCCCGAATAGCGGAGAACTGATGATACCAGGCATCCACAAGGCGATTGCAATTGCTGATCTGCTGGAACATCTTCAGCTGCCACGAGAGCACACGATGGCGATCGGTGATGGTATGAATGATGCCGAGATGCTGGAGCACTGTGCTGTCGGCATAGCGATGGGTGATGCCAGACCCGGACTGCTGAAGATTGCCGATGATATTACCGATCCCCTGGAACAGGATGGACTGTACAACAGTTTTGTGAAATACGGTCTGATCACCGGCCCATCCGCAGTCTGATCTTCCTGATTTATCAGCGCTCCCTTATCTGTCATAAAACGTTCTTCCCATAAAAACTGTAGAATTCCCGGATTATTGGGTAATAATAAAAAGATAGCGCAAAATCATTTAAATTCTCAATTAATTACTCACTATTGATAATGGGTGAAGTCGACAGAAATCAGGAGGATCGATATGACAAAACAATTCGATGTGTTATTCATAGGCAGTGGACAGGGAGCGTGGAATGCGGCATTACCACTCAGTGCAGCCGGCAAGAAAGTAGGCATGATTGAGCGTGACAAGATTCTGGGTGTATGCACCAACTATGGCTGTAATCCCAAAATCATTCTCGATGGCCCGATCAAGGTAATGGAAGATGCAGAGCTGTTCGGTCCGGTCGGTCTGACAAGTCAATTCAAGCTGAACTGGCAGCAGCTGATGGATCATAAAAACAAAATTATCGGCCCCCTGCCGGTTATGATGGAGAAGAACCTGCAAAAAGCAGGCGTAGAGATCATCCGGGGCGAAGCGCAATTTGTCGATGCGAGCACGGTTGCGGTAAACAACGAGCACTACACCGCAGACCAAATCGTGATTGCAGCTGGGCACCGACCAGCTTCCTTAAACATACCGGGCGAACAATATATGAAGACCAGCAATGAATTCCTGTATTTGCCGGAACTGCCGGAGCGTATCGTCTTTATTGGTGCAGGTTACGTATCGATGGAACTTGCTTCGATCTCGGTGAAAACAGGTGCCGAAGTCCATGTCGTGCAGTCTTCGGATCATATACTGAATGGATTCCACCAACCCTACGCCAACAAGATGATCGACAAAATGAAGCAAGAAGGCATTCATTTCCATTTTAATGATCATGTGACCGGTGTGGAGCAGCAGGGCAGCGAACTGGCTGTCACGACCGAAAAGGGACTTCATCTGACAGCAGGACTGGTGATCAATGCAACCGGTCGTGTACCGAATGCGGATCAGCTGAATCTGGAAGCTGCCGGTGTAGAATACAACAAACACGGTATCGTAGTGAATGATCGTCTGCAGACCTCACAGCCGCATATTTACGCGACTGGTGATATTCTCGACAAAACGCAGCCGCGTCTCACACCAACAGCCGTATTTGAAGCCAAATATCTGGCAGGTTCACTGCTCGGCACGATTAACGCTCCAATTCAGTATCCTCCGATTGCGACGATTGCCTTTACCGTGCCGAGAATTGCCCAGATCGGCATCAGCATCGAGGAAGCGGAGCAATCTTCGGACTATAAGGTCAAACCGGTGGAGCTGGGCAAGCAGTGGGACTTTGCCGGACGCAATGATACCGAAGCTCATCTGACCCTGGTGTACGATCAGGAGAACAAATTGGTCGGAGCAGCTGCCTACAGCCAGGAGGCGCTGGAGATCATTAACAGCCTGACACCGGTCATTACGCTGGGACTGACAGCTGAAGATGCGGATAAGCTCATTTATGCATTCCCATCTTTTGAGACGATGATTCCGAGTTATCTGCATCAGGCAAATCAGGCCCAATAATCGAATCTATGATTACAACCAGAACTTTCTGTAATCAAAAAACAGACGCCTTTGCAGCGTCTGTTTTTTGCATGTTCATTTTATAATCAGGCTTGTTCGTTGGAAAGTTCCACTTGTTCCCCGAATTTCTTGCCGTACTCTTCCATCAGGTCAATAATAGGCAAAAGTTCTTTGCCTTTGGAGGTTAGGGAGTATTCAACACGCGGCGGAACTTCCGGATAGACCTGGCGATGGATCAGACCTTCGGCTTCAAGTTCCCGCAGCTGCTTGGTAAGAGACCCCTGCGAAATATTCCCGAGAAAAGCCTTAATTTCACTATAGCGACGCTCTGAAGGCTTCAAAAACCACAGGATAATATATTTCCAGCGCCCGGAAAGTATATTTTGCGTATAGGCAATGCCATATACTTCGCGTTGTTCCTCTATAAATTCTCTTTCAAATCCATCCTTGCACAGTCTGGCCATCTTTTCCTGCTTTCTGCCATAGGTACAAAAAAGTGTACTACAGCAATTTTTATTGCCTTCTTCAAAAAGAGAAGAATTGATTATATTCTAGTACATGTACCGAAGATACTCAACATAATAAGCCAATCGGCAAATCATAGAGGACAGGTCATGTTATTACCCTATCAGTCTCTATCAGGCATCTAATGCTGGATACAGACTGGAGTACATTTATTTATTTCAACAATTTACAGCGTTAATAATATGAAGAGGAGGATGAAACATGCACAGAAAATTACGGGCAGGTATTATCGGCGGGTCCATAAATAACGGCTGGGCCAGAGGAACTCATATTCCGGCCATCGAGCAGCTGGATGAACTGGAACTGACGGCTGTGGGAACAAGCAATATGGAGAGCGCACGCAAAAGTGCAGAGGTCTTCCAAGCTGCCCATGCGTTTGACCAAGTGGAAGAACTGGCCTAGCATCCTGATGTGGATCTGGTCGTCGTCAGCATTAACGCCAAGGAACACTATGAAGCGGTAAAAGCAGCCATTCCTGCCGGAACCACTGAAAAGCGATTCAGGATTGGTTCTGAATGTTGCCCAGGTGTACAGCAAGTTTACCGAAGATATCCGGAATGGAACTTCCCTGACTCCTGGGTTTGCAGAGGCGGTCCAGCTTCACCGGCTTCTGGATGCTATCGAAAAAGCAGCCCAAACCGGTGAACGCCAGTACCTATAAATATAAAAGGGAGATTTACATGAATACAACAATCGAATTACTTCATAACCACACATCTGTGCGTTCCTATACGAAAGAACCACTAACCGACCAACAGCGTGAGGCCATCTTCAAGGCAGCCCATCAGACTTCCTCGTTCAGTCTTTTACAGGCCGTCTCTATTATTCGGGTAACCGATCCTGCTTTGCGGAAAACAGTGATGCAGCTGTCCGCCGACCAGCCTTATATTGAAGAAGCGGCGGAGTTCTGGATTTTCTGTGCAGATTTTAACCGTAATCACCAGATTGCTCCGAATGTGGATCTGGATTATATCGAATATTTGTTAATAGCCACTTTTGATGCCGGTCTGATGGCTCAGAATGCTCTGACTGCTGCAGAATCGCTGGGACTGAGCGGCGTATATATCGGAGGCGTGAGACTGAATATCGAGGAACTGACCAAGCAGTTAAAACTGCCGGAATACGTGGTCCCTCTGGTAGGTCTGTGCATCGGTCATCCTGCCGGAGAGAAGCCTGGCCTCAAGCCGCGCCTGCCGCAATCGATGGTGATGTTTGATAATCAGTACCAGCCGCTGGATGAAGAGAAGCTGGAAGAATATGATCAGCAGATGCGTGAGTATTACGAAGGCCGGCCGGTGAAAGCACCGTTTACCGTGAAAAAAGTAAAAGGTTGGAAAGACCATATCGAAGATCATCTGGAGCGAAGCAAGCAGCCCTTTATGATGGACTATCTGAACAAGCAGGGATATGCCCGCAAATAAATGCAGCACCGATTACATTTTGTTCTATGCTCCGCTGTCCGGTTTCTTATTTGCCGGATCAGCGGAGTTTGCTGTATGCTGAAAGAAGAGATTGTACGGTAATGAGGCATACGGAGGCAGATGATGAACGAAGAAGAATTTATCGAATATTGCTTGTCCTATCCCGGGGTGTACAAGGATTATCCGTTTGATGAGACATGGACGGTTATGAGGCATACCGGCAACAAAAAGTCCTTTGCCCTGATTTTCCAGCGTCATGGTCACTTATGTGTCAATCTGAAGTGTGACCCGATCAAAGCCGACTTTTTGCGGACATTATATCCGGAAGTGCAGCCGGGGTATCATATGAACAAAGAGCACTGGAATACGGTGACTCTGGATGGGGAGATTCCGCGGGAAGAGATAGAGGATATGGTACAGCACAGCTATCAGCTGACCCAACCGAAGATTCGCAAAAAGAAGTCGGCGGAATAAGCTGGATATCGTGCTGTTGCTGCTCTGGCTGTCGTGAACCATCCTTTAACAAGCAGTATATCAGAAAGCAAAAATTTGGCAGTGGTAGCGGTAGCTACTGAAGAAAAAATACGTACAAAACAGACGGATCAAACATCATTTTTCCTTATGATGTTTGATCCGTCTCGTTGTATTGCTGCTGTCCCGCTTGCCAGCGCTGCCAGTTCATATAGACGAGGAGGAGTGCCATTACAGTAAGCATTCCCCCCAGTATGCGAAATCCGGCAAAGGTCAGTTGGCTTCCTGTCACCATGCTGATCAATAGCGAGGAGAGAATGGTGCCCAGATATCTGGATGTGCTGAACAGTCCGGAGGCTACCCCGATCATATCCCGGGGTGAACTCTGGAACAAAGCAGCCTGCATGCCGACATTATTCAATCCGTTGCTAACTCCGAATACAGCGAGAGCGAGACAGATACTAATGATCGATGAAGCCAGACCAAACGCAGCCAGCCATATCGATCCCAGTGTCATCAATAGGGCAGACGTGAGGAGAGTCGGTCCTGTACCTGATCGATCCACCCATCGTCCAGCCCAGGGAGAAATCAGCAGGGAGCACAGTCCCAGGCTCAGCATAAGAATTCCCGCATTGATTTCACTGATATGATGCACAACCTGCAGGTAGGAAGGCATTCCAAAAAAGACAGCATAATAAATAAGATTGATCAGTATAAATTCCACATTAACCCACGCCATCGCAGGATATCTGGCAAATGTGCGCAAAGGAATAAAGGGCGACGCTGTACGTAATTCGTGCCATACAAAAATCGCCAGCAGTACGATCCCCGCCATACTCATCCAAATAGGAGACCCCCAAAATGAACCTGATGATTTGGCAGACAATAAGCCAAGCAGCAGAGCGATCAGCCCCACTGTAAAAAGAAAAATGCCTACCGGGTCCATCCTGCGAATCCATTGACCCGACACATTGTTACTGACAGCAGAAGTGGAAGATTCGTCTACCGGAATCGTTCTCCAAGCCAATAGCAGACTCACCAGTACAACGGGGATATTGACCAGAAAAATGGCCTGCCAGTCCCACCAATACATCAGCAATCCCCCGATAAAAGGTCCGACCGCTGCCGCTCCGGACAGAAAGATGGATAATACCGATAGCGCAGCTGCCTGCTTCTCCGTAACATGGATACGCACGATAGCCATTCCTACAGCTACCATCATACTCGTTCCGATAGACTGTACGATGCGGAATACAATCAGCCAGCCAAAGCTTAACGATAACGGAGCACCCAGGGATACAATCAGGGAGACCAGCAACCCGGCCAGAAACAGGTTTCGGCGGCCGAACAGATCGCTCATTCTGCCCATGACAGGCTGGGCAACCGCACTCGCAATATAAAAGGAAAAGATAATCCAGGAGACTGCTGTAAAATCCAGCTGAAATGAATTCTGCAATTGCGGAATCGCTACCGAGATCATGGAAGAGTTCAGCGGATTTAGCATAATGCCCAATCCAACAGATATCATTAACCACCAGCTGCGTACGCTCATTATATTATTCCTCCTCAAATGTTCTATCCTTATCGTAAGCGAATAAAATGATTTACTCCAACGCATTTTATGCTATCATTTCATGTATCAGAAGGAATGAATGGAGGGGAGTCATGGAACTTCTTCAACTGCAGTATTTTATGACGGTAGCTCGATTGGAACATATGACAGAAGCAGCGCAGCAGCTGCATGTCACCCAATCTTCGCTCAGTAAAACGATACAGCGTCTGGAAGAGGATCTAGATGTTCCATTGTTTGACCGGACCGGCCGGAATTTGCGATTGAATGAGTCAGGACGCCGATTTCTTCGTCGTGCGGAAAAGGCATTATTTGAATTGGAGCAGGGAAGACAGGAGATCAGGGATTTGGCTCATATACAGCAGAGTACACTGGAGCTCGCGGTGACTACTGCCAGCACATTGCCGGGCATTCTGCAGGAATTCAGGAAAAAGAGACCGGAGATTCAGTTTCATGTACAAATGCTGGCTACCGAGGATATGGTTACACTTTTGCAGCGAGGAGAAGTGGATCTTTGTCTCTCGTCTCCGCCGATACATGGAGAGGATATCGAGTGTCAGATTGTCTACAATGATCCTATCCTGCTTGCTGTTCCAGAAGGCCATCATTTCTCTGATCGGCAGAGTATCTCGCTTGAAGAACTGGAGGACGAGTGGTTTGTCGGCGTCAAGCAGGGCTACGGAACCCGCGATCTGGTCGATGCCGCCTGTTATGATGCCGGATTTACACCCCGGTATGTGTATGAGGGAGATGAGCCGGCGAGAATGAGTACGCTGGTAGAGACCGGAATAGGGATTGCTTTCATGCCGGGTACAGCGAGGAACCCGCGGGAACGTATCCGGTATATCCCCTTGGAGCAGCATGAACTTGTACGGCAAATTGCTTTGCTGTGGAACCGGAACCGATATGCTTCACAGGCAGTTTTGGAGTTCCGTCAGATCGTGATGGATTATTTTGGGACATTGAAAGTACCACCCTGTACAATAACACGCAAAAAAGCGGACAATACTCCTTAAAAGGAAATTGTCCGCTTTTTCATTTTGTCTATTTCAGATGCGATACACAGCATCAATATGTCGCCATTCGGACTGGGCAAAGCAGGATCGCCACGACTATTCTACCCAGAGGGCTGCATATACAAAGCCGACGATTAAAACTACAGGTGTAACAATTGCCAGGATATACGCCCAGCGGATGAAGGGGATACTCAGATACTCTTTGATCATTTCCCAGTCGCTTTTTATGTAATGTTCATCAGTGAGGCTGCTCGTTGGACCGATTGACGGATCAGTTGGCAGATCGTTTTGCAGATCAGTTACTATTTTGCTCAGAATGATTTTTTGCTCGGATGCATTTCTTTTGCTTAACTCTTCGTTCAGTGCTTCTTTTAGTATAGATACGTCGTTATAAGAGTTCAATCTGTTCACCTCCTTGATTGGCGGATGTATGGCATGTTATTTATAATAACATTATTGAAAATATTCCCAATAGTCCCGGAGTCTTTTTTTTAAAACATACAGGGATCTGTAGTCCGGCACTTCTGGACTACAAACAGACTAGAGAAAAAGAAAGAAGCCGTGAATATACTCACGGCTTCTTTGCTAATTATCCAGTTATCTAATTGGTTAATGGGCTAGTTGTCGAGGGTGGCGTCCAGCGTAGTCAGCTCAAAAATTTCATACAGATGATCATTGACCTGCCTGTTCCAAAGCTCCACTTTATTCCCTACCCGAATCTCTCCAATATGAGACTCTTTTCGAAGCCGGGTAAAGGTAATGGATGGGTCTTCCTCCACTCCTATCGGCATAAGCTCATTAATATAAAATGAAGTTCGCTTTGTAACGACAAATGCTTTGCCATCTGTAAAAGTGATAAGGTATTTGATCCGGGTTCCATCAATACTGTTATCCCTTTTCTCTATGCTGCGGATGACGCCTGTATAGTAGGACTGCAGCGGAGATGGATGTGTATCGGTCCTCACTATCCAGATGCCTGCAAAAAGAAGAAGCACAATCAGTACAATAAGCCACACAATCCAATTTTTATAAAGTAATCTCACTTCGCTCCCGTTCTTTGCAGCAGATAGGCATCGATACGGCGAAGTGCTTCCTCGGTACCGCCGCACTGCTCAAAGCTTTGATTGATCTTGTGTACGCCTTCCTTGTAGGACGGATTGGACAGCACTTCCTGCACCGCTTCGCGCAGCGACTGCACATGAATCTGATCTTTGGTGATGCGGTAGCCGGCCTGCAGTTCGGTCAGGCGCTGGGCGACCATCGGCTGGTCTTTGTCCTGAGGCAGTACAACCAGAGGCACGTTAAAGTGAATGCCTTCATTGACGCTGTTCATACCGCCATGGGTGATGAATACGTCGGCATGACGCAGCACTTCCAGCTGCGGAACATACGGGGAGATGATAAAGTTGTCAGGTGCCGGATTAATTTTGGCAAGATCCGCCTTCTCACCGGCGGCAATAACCACGATCCCGTCGAAATCGCTAAAAGCTTCGATACAAGTATTGAAGAACTCTTCAATATGATCAAGCACCGTACCCATCGAAATATAGAGTACCCGCTGACCTTGCAGCTTTTCCAAAGGAAACGAGCCGGATCCTTTGCGCTCCGGAAAGCTCGGGCCAATAAAAAGATTCTTTTCCTCAAACTGCTCTCCATTCGGCTGGAAGTACTTGCTGGTATATACAATATTCAGCGCACCACTATTGTTCATAAACTGAATCATTTCCTTTGGCGCAACGCCGTATTTTTCTTTCATCAGGGACAGGGATTCGGCAACAAATTCATCCGGTGGAGCAGGCGACTCTGCACTGGGACGGAACAGATTGGTCGCCATATGCTGATTGGAGATCGGGAAGGACGGGGAGGAGGAGATGCCCGGAATATTCAGCATATCCCTTACCAGCTCACCTGCGCCAAATCGGTCGTACAGCACGAGATCAAAGGCAATGGTAGCGGATAGCTGCCGGACGAGCTCCAGAATGTCCAGGGAAGTGCGAATATGGATTTTCATAAATTCATTAATGCTTTCCCGGTTCCCTGTATCGATGGAAGCGGTTCGGACCAGATCCGGGTGCAGATGCACGGTAGCGCCTACAGCTTCGATTCTTTCCTTGTATTTCTCAGTCGTGACGTAATGCACTTCATCTCCACGCGATGCAAAGGCTTCTGTAATCCCCAGCGTAGGGTTCACATGTCCTTCTGCAGGAAAATTAACGATTAAAATACGCAGCATCTGGTATCACTCCTATTTATATTTGGGATGAATCTTTGGGGAACCAACTCCTTCATAATACCAATAATAACTATTTATGCAAAACTTGAGCAAAATTAAAGCGGTAATCAAAGAGGCTACCCTAATGAAGAAGCAAGATAGCAAAAGACGGCATCCTTTTCCTTTCATATAATGAAGATACCGTGTTACAGTATGATTTCATATAACTATAGAGGGGGAGGATAGTTTTGAAAACGAAAGACGCAGGTATGCTGATACTGCTCGCCGCTCTATGGGGAGCATCCTTTTTGTTTATGAGAGTAGCAGTGCCCGAGCTTGGCCCTATCGTGCTCATCGATTTGCGGGTGTTGATTGCAGCAGCCGGGCTGCTGCTCTACACGCTGGCGCTGCGCAGACGGCCGCATATCCGGCACAAGTGGAGACAATACCTGGTGCTTGGTGCCTGCAATGCGGCTATCCCGTTTTGCTTTATTGCAGCTGCGGAGATGAGCATGAACGCCTCGCTGGCGGCTATTCTTAATTCGATGACGCCGCTGTTTACCGCAGTCATCTCCTACATATGGGTCAAAGAAGCCTTTACCTGGAGGAAGTCAATGGGTCTGCTGCTCGGAATGACTGGCGTTATCGTACTCGTTGGCTGGAATGCACAGGCTGGAGGTACGAGTCTGGTAGGCCCGGTGCTGCTGTCGCTGGCGGCTGCAGTATTTTATGGAATCGGCGGTATCTATTCGGCCAGAGCGTTCCAGGGCGAGCAGCCACTTGACCTGGCGATCGGACAGCAGCTGGCCGCAGGTCTTTTACTGCTTCCCGTCGCTTTGTTCTTCCTGCCTGCGCACCTGCCGGGTATATCGGCTATCAGCTCGGTGCTTATGCTTGCTCTGCTATCGACAGCGTTTGCCTATCTGCTGTATTTCCGGTTGATTATCAATGTAGGGGCGGTCAAGACAGTGAGTGTCACTTTTCTGGTACCGGTATTTGGAGTTGTGTGGGGTTGGCTGTTCCTGGATGAGCCACTGTCGACAGGTACGATGCTCGGACTGATGATTATTTTGCTCGGTGTTGGTCTTGTGACAGGTATCCGTCTGGGATGGCGGCGCAAACAGGCCGCCTGATGGTTCAGTAGTCTATTATTTTCATTTATCCATTCTAGAAATTCCGATCCAGCAGGATGCCGGTTTGTTCCGCAATCACACGCGGAGGGACTGGCATTCCATTTTTAAACCACCATTCTACTGTTCCCACTACAGCCGAACCCATAAATTGCAGTACAACTTCGTCTCCCAGCCCCTGATTGGTTCCCTTGGTCGTATCCACTTCTACCCTGTATTCTTCAACGACCAGATCGAGAAACCGACTGCGAAAGTGAGCGGCACTCTTCGTATTCAGCATCGTCGAAAAAAACAGATGATGCTCGGCAAAATACTCAAACCAGACATAATTGCCTTCCTGAAAAGTCATTTCCGATGCATTATGGCACAGTTCGCGCAGATTATTAATATGTTCTTCAATAATTTTATCTAGCAAATCATACTTATCCAGATAATGAAGATAAATGGTTCCCCGGTTCACATTGGCACGCTCCGAAATGTCCCGGATTGTAATGGAATCGAAGTTTTTCTCGGTCATCAGTTCAAGAATCGCTTTTTTGATGGCTTCCCGGGATTTGATGACGCGTCGGTCGATTTTATTCATTATGGAGATCACCCTTCTGAAATAATTAACAATTCTGCTGATTGTGTTCAGTACTCCACATCTAACAGCAGATTGTCCATTGCAAGCATGATGTTTCTGTTTAAAATTATAAACACAGGTTGATTAAACAATCAATGTTCATTTTGTTAAAGGAGGATCATCATATGAGTACATGGACCAAGGAAGAACTGCAGCAGATCGCCGGAGCGGATGATCTGCATATCTCACCATTTCGTGAAGACGGGAAGACATACGGCACCCCTACATGGATCTGGTCGGTCGTTGTGGACGATGCTCTCTACGTGCGAGCCTATAACGGTCAGAATTCGCGCTGGTATCAGGCAGCGCAGCGGCAGAAGGCAGGACGCATCACCGTAGCCGGCATGACCCGGGAAGTTACTTTCGAATTCGTCGAGGGACCGATCCATGAACAGATCGATCAAGCCTATCGGACCAAATACCAGGGCAGTCCCTACAAAGACTCCATGGTTAGCGAACGGGCACGCGCAGCGACCGTCCGGATCGTGGCAGATGTTAAGGGATAATATACAATTTCCGTATGAGAATATCCTCATTCTCCTATCGGTTCATAACAAACAAAGCGAAGAGCGATCCTCCATGGAGCCGCTCTTCGTTTTGTTGCCTGGACCTGTATGCATACGCTGAAAAGGATGACCTGCTTATAGGATAATGGACGACGATCCACTACAATAAAGGAAGCAGTACCGGCTGCTTGCTGTACATCATCTAAACGATCCCAGCTGTCCATCAGATGGAGTCCAAACTCGCAGACAGGGGCCAATTCACACACGACAGGGAGAGGTAAGCATGACAGAAGAAGAGCGGATCTTTAACGGACTATTGTTTAACCCGGGCCATCCCGATCTGAGAAAGATCAAAGCCAAAGCACACCGGCTTAGCCAGCAGTACAGCGATACGTACGAAGATCAGGTCGAAGAACGGGAAAACATACTTCAGCAGCTGCTTGGCGCCAGAGGCGAGAAATGCTTTTTGCAGGGACCGATTTTCTTCCACTATGGGACTCACACCGAGATTGGCAGTCATTTTTTTGCCAATTACAATCTTACGGTTCAGGATGACGCCAGAGTGAGTATTGGCAGTTATACGAGCTTTGGCCCAAATGTGACTATTGTGACGCCTGTGCATCCATTTATCGCCTCGGAACGACGGCAGATGATTGACCAGCATGGACAAGCCAACTCATTATGTTATGCCAAACCGGTAACGATCGGTAATGATGTATGGCTGTCTGCTAATGTCACTGTTTGTGGAGGCGTTACCATTGGTGATGGATGCGTTATTGGGGCAGGCAGTGTCGTCACCCAGGACATTCCGTCTAACTCCTTTGCAGCAGGTGTACCGTGCCGGGTCATTCGCAGCATCACCGCATCCGACAGCATGCAGTTCAAGCCCGAGGTTCTGGCAGATTGCCGGATCAAGGAGTAGGGAAACTGCTGTTATTATTTGATACAGCTGTGTATGCTTCTCTTATCATGAATGTCTCTCGCTATTAAAATAAATAAAAAATGGCCCGAGCCAACCGAGAAAACTCCTTCTGTTGTGTACCTTCTACAGAGGGAGTTTCCATATATTTATAATCATCCTGTAAAAGCAGCTACTTTTCTTTTTGTACAGATGAATGGGAGGATGGAAGCCAGGTCGCTTATTTGATATGTCATCATGTTGTTATATCAGAGGGAGCATGATATCATTTTTCTGAGCCAAATAAAACCATTATTTTCAATTAAATTACATATTTATGCTCACCTTTGGTGAGGTATGGCATGGTATCAGGCACTCTTCTTTATTGAAGAATGCTTTTATACAATTCTATTTGTAAGCGTTACCAAAATGAAACGGAGGTTAACTGATGATTCGAAAATGTCTGGCTGTACTTTTTGCTTGTGCTTTATTATTCACTGCTTTTCCCCAATACCATGTGGAAGCGGCGAACCGACCCCTGGCCAAACTGCCGGGGAATGCCAATCCGCTCATGGATCATAAGCTGGGCGCCGATCCATACTCGCTGGTCTACAATGGCAGAGTATATGTGTATATGTCCAGTGATACGTATGTATATAATGCTGACGGATCGATCAAGGACAATGACTTCAGTGCACTGGATCGCATTCAGGTAATATCTTCTGCAGACATGGTGAACTGGACCGATCATGGAACCATACCTGTCGCAGGCGCCAATAACAAAAATAACGGCAGAGGCATCGCCAAATGGGCTTCGAATTCCTGGGCCCCTGCAGTAGCGTACAAAAAAATAAATGGCAAGGACAAATTCTTCCTGTACTTCGCCAATGGAGGAGCCGGTATTGGCGTGCTGACAGCCGATACACCTGTGGGTCCCTGGACCGATCCGATGGGTAGAGCGCTGCTGACCCATAATACACCGGGAATGGCGGGTGTCACCTGGCTGTTCGATCCGGCTGTACTGGTAAATGACGATGGCAGCGGATATCTGTACGTCGGTGGCGGTATCCCCAATGAATCCGATCCGGCTTCCATCGCCAATCCGAAAACGGCCAGAGTCGTACGGCTGGGAGCCGATATGATCAGCACTACCGGCAATGCCCAGACAATAGATGCTCCGTATCTGTTCGAAGATTCCGGCATTCACAAATATAACGGCAAATATTACTACTCGTACTGCATCAATTTTGCCGGTACCCATCCTGCCCAGTATCCAGCCGGTGAAATCGGATATATGGTCAGCGACAATCCGATGGGACCATTTACGTACAAAGGACATTTCCTGAAAAATCCGTATTCATTCTTCGGAGTGGGCGGTAACAACCATCATGCCGTATTTAATTTCAAAAATGAATGGTATGTCGTCTACCATGCCCAGACTGTCAGCAAGGCTCAGATCGGAGCCGGCAAAGGATATCGCTCCCCGCATATCAACAAGCTGGTGCACAATGGAGATGGCAGCATCGCCGAAGTACAGGCTAATATGACTGGTGTAGGCCAGCTCGCCAACCTGAACCCGTATACACGCGTAGAAGCGGAGACGATTGGTTGGCAGGCAGGTATCTCCACCGAGCCGTCACAGGCGGGCGGAGGACCCATCAGCAATATGAATGTAACCAATATCAATAACGGTGACTGGATCGCAGTCGGCAAAGCGGATATGGGCTGGTCGGGTGCCAGAGCATTCAAAGCGACTGTAGCTTCGAACACAGGCGGTACGATCGAAGTCCGCCTGGATAGTGCAACCGGTCCGCTGGTCGGCACTCTGCAGGTTCCTTCCACAGGAGGCATGCAAAACTGGCGAGAAGTGCAGACAACTATTCGCAATGCGACCGGTGTTCATAACCTGTACCTCGTATTCACCGGAGGCAGCGGCAATCTGTTCAATCTGGATGCCTGGCAGCTTGTACCCAATGCCGGCATTACCGAACTGGATGCAGGCCAAGAAGGGCAACAAGATGAACAAGTACAAACAGACGAACAAGAACAGCTTCCAAACGAACCGACCGAATCCGCTGCGAATGCAGCAGATATAAATGAACTTAGTGAACATACGGCTGACGAATAAGACAGAAATGATTAAAAAAACAAAATGGAGGTTTGACATGAACCAAAAATCACTGGTTACACTGGTAACGACAATGGTTATTTCCCTGTTCTTTTCGACAAGTTCATTTGCAGCGAGTGTATTCTGGGAGCCTTTGACGTATTTTAATCCGAGCACCTGGCAAAAGGCGGATGGCTACTCCAACGGCAATATGTTCAACTGTACATGGCGCGCGAACAATGCCAGTTTTACAAGCGATGGCAAGCTCAAACTGGGCCTGACCAGCTCATCTCCCAACAAATTCGACTGCGGTGAATACCGGACGACCAACACGTATGGGTATGGCAAGTATGAAGTACGCATGAAACCAGCCAAAAACGTAGGGATTGTCTCTTCATTCTTCACGTATACCGGTCCTGCCAATGGTACACAGTGGGATGAGATCGATATTGAATTCCTGGGGAAAGATACCACCAAAGTACAGTTCAACTACTATACCAACGGAGTGGGTGGGCACGAAAAAGTGATCAACCTTGGTTTTGACGCTGCAGCAGGTTTCCATACGTATGCATTCGATTGGCAACCAGGCTCCATCAAATGGTATGTAGACGGCGTACTGAAGCATACAGCTACCACGAATATTCCGACTACACCTGGTCAGATCATGATGAATCTGTGGAATGGAACCGGGGTAGATGATTGGACAGGCACATATAATGGTGCCAACCCACTGTACGCAGAGTATGATTGGGTGAGATATACGAGCAATTAATCGTAGGACAACAGAAGGGACAGCTCTCCGGGGCTGTCCTTTTTTAATAAAGCTGATTATCGGGTAGTACATAAAAAGGGGGATGGGTATAATCATACAGCATTTCTTGTTGTATACTGGAAATAACAGGATTTCCCTGATAACAATAAACACAAACGGATGAAATAGACTTTCGGCAAAAGTGAATGAAAGGAGCCTTATCCATGAAAAGCAAAAAAGAAAGTAAAAAAGAAAAAAACGTAACCGGAATCATGCTGGCTTTACTTTACTGTGTTGTCACTTATTTTATTCTGGTAGAGACACCTAACGGAGAACCTCCTAACCATCCGCTATGGCTGTATAGTATTATTCCTATTGGAGCTACACTAATCCGATTTCTGTTTGATTATGTGATCAAGTTTGATTTTTTTAAGGAGTAAGTGTATGTAATATAGAGTAGGACCATTCCGCATCAGCCGCTCACAAAGCAGAAAAAAGGCTGGATTCAACCAAGGATTGAAAACGATCACAAAAAAGACATATCAATATTTTGCAGATTACACGGATACGGGTACAAATGGATAAATGGAATGGTCTGTTCTATAACTGGTACAACACAGAAGATGGGTCGCTCAAAAAGGATTGGGGCGAGTTCATCTCCCAGGTGGATAATAGCTGGCTGTCAGCCGGTCTGATCGTCATAGGACAAGCCTATCCCGAGCTTCACGGACAATTCGAAGCACTCATGCCCGGTATAGTCATCAATGAAAAAGAAATGGGTACCATTCCTTGCATTGGAGTATGCTCCTAAAGAAGCATGGAAAAACATCGAGGCGCTCAAGAAATTCAACATGGCTGGCAAATACGGATTCTACGACTCGGTCAATGTAGAGACTGGAGAGCTGACCAAAGCGTATCTTGCACTTGATCAGGGGATGATCATAATATCGATCGCCAACTATCTCAAGGACAGAGTCATTCGCGATTATTTCCATAGCGACCCGATCGGCAAGAAACCGGAAGCGTTATTAAGAAAAGAAGTTTTCTCGATTCGATAGACAGAGGAGACCTTTCGATGAAAGGAATTAAAAAGGAACGAAGTCAGATCACTTCTGCTTCGTTCCTTTTTCTATACATGATTTTTGTATCATGGACTGCAAAAATACAATAATTCTGGATGCTGCTTTTTATCGATTATATATTTTATTTATTGGTAATATTTTCTTTATTTGCCGAAAGAGATTGATTATGCTTAAAACAAATACATAACAAGGGAGGTTAGGCAGTAAACGGAATGCTCACTCCGCGTCATACTATGAATACTGGAGGGTTATGATGAAAGCAAAATTTCATAATGTGCGATTGTATGTGATAAGCATGATTTTACTGCTGCCTGTCTTTTATGGCGGTTCTGTTCCCTATTCGGCTTATGCGAAATCTGCCGCCCGTCTGTCTGGTCCTGCTTGGGTAAAAGCTGAGCGTGGAGATGAACAGGTATCACTCAGTTGGAAGCCAATCAAGCAAGCGGAGAGTTATACGATCCGTTATGGTATAAGTCCTGGACAGTACAGTCAGACTATTTCCGCATCAAGCGATACGTACGGACAGACGGTCATTCCCCGTCTTACGAATGGAACAATGTATTATTTTCAGATTGCGGCTCTGGTGAATGGTGAGAGGACATTCTATTCCAAGGAGAAAGCAGTTGTCCCTATGCCGGGATTTTCGCCAAAAAACTATGTAGAAGCTGAAGGCAGCAACATACTGGCAAAAGAGAACTGGAACAAAGCGGTAGATGGTGATCCCAAAACAGCATGGTCTTACGGAATGGCCAGCGACAATATGTTCCTGCACGCCTATTCCAAAATATACCTGAACGGTATTCAGCTGATGGCCTCATCGATCAGAGAGATGGACCGTACCTACACAGTGTATGGAAGGTATACGAATACTGGAGAAGAGCAGGAAATCGGAAGCGTTACCGTTCATCTTCCGGGCGGGAACACACCGATATTAATTGATCCTATTCAGGTAAAACCTGGATGGTACACACATATCCGGCTCATGACGGAGTCGGAGACAGAGCTTGTATATATCCATGAAGTGTCTTTTCTGTCTGATAAACCACCTGTGCAAAATGTGAAGGGTATTCCAGGAGATAGACAGGTGAGACTGTCATGGGATCCGTTTCCAGGAGCGGAACAATACAGAATCGATTATGACCACAATTCTTGGTTCTCCTCTCCAAAGCAGAGTGTGACTGTGAGTAAGGATGCCTATACCGGCTATACGCTTGCAGGCCTAAATAATATGTATCCTATGAACTTCTCGACAGTGACTGCCATCGTATATGGAGAGGAATACACACCTTCCATTTTAGCCAAGGTACCGATCAGTCCGTATCCGATAGGTGATCAGGTTCCGGAAGGCACTAAGGTCTCTGCTACCGGCTATTACGGTCTGGAGAGCTTTAATTTTCCTGAAAAAGCGATTGACGGAGATTTCACCACACACTGGGCCCCTCGTATGGGTTACAAGGCAGATGGAACCATTAGCATTATTTTCCCGGATCCGGTCAATGTGCATAGCATCCAACTTCCGACTTTCAGTGTAGCGGATATCCAGATTTATGGTTTGCAGAACGACAAATGGAAAGATCTTGGAGTTAGAAAATTCGATAGGGAAATGCTTGACAGGTACGAACCCTATCCGGTTCCTCCAGGTGAATATGAAGGATTCCTGCTCTCGATAAAGAATAAGACGGGTGCATTTGGTTTATATGAACTGCGGCTTTTGTATAACACAAATTAAACAGGCTGTTAACGGCTGTCCACACAACTGCGCCGAGTCACCCGTATGGTCGTTCCTGAATTGGAGCGCATGGGTGCCATGATTGTGGAGATTGGCAACTTTTTCGAGCGGGAGGCCAATCCTTCAATGTAACAGCAAGCAGAGAAACGAAGCAAAAGCCTGCCTATTATGGGCGGGCTTTTTTTATATGTAAGAGATTTTGCGCATTTCCGAAACGATGTCAACATTAATATAGGACTATAGAAGAATATTCATAAGATGGTCGATTATATAAAATTAGACATTGGAGAAAGGGAGTGGGAATGTTATATCCAACCAAAATAAAATAGAATTATCGGAGGACTGTAAGTAAACATGAATAAACAGAATACAAGTTATGCAGAATTAATGGAACAACAGCAGAAATTCAAACAATATCGAAAAACATTTTATGCAGCTTTTTGGAAGAGGTGGATAGCCTATCTAATAGATGGTGCTATTATAACTACCGGGCTTTACACGTTAATCATAGTGGCCATAGGACTCACAATGGGATTCAATTATGAGTTGTCGCCCACCGATGAGTTAAGTAGTCTTCAGGCGTTCATCATGATAGCGTGGATCATATGCTGTTTTATACTGCCTTGGTTTTATTATGGATTTTTCGAACGCTCTAAATTCCAGGCCACACCAGGCAAGATGCTTTTCAAAATTGTTGTGGTTGATGTGCACTTTAATCCTATTGGATTTGACCAAGCAAGCGGGCGTTACTGGGGAAAGGTACTCAGCTATCTGTTGTTTTATATCGGTTATATCATAGCAGCTTTCACTAAACATAAGCAGGGCTTGCACGATCTTATGGCAGGTACATATGTAGTGAACAAAAAGGAACTTGCTAAAAAAATGCAGTTCTCTGAAGATAAACAAGAGTTGAGCGTAATGAGTACTACAGACTTTCTACAAACTGGCAAGTATGACTAAGAGAAAAGATTGATGCAACTATTGAAAAGTCTCGTATACGTATATGTACGAGACTTTTCTTCTATTTAAGCGAATAGGTACATAAAGGAGATTATTACAATGAATCAGAAGAATATGAAAATAGCTGCAGCCTTTGCTTTAACACTAGCGTTAACAATGGGTTCTTCCATGAGTACAATACATGCTTTGCCACTTTCCGAGGACTCTCAAACTAGCATTATGTCTGCCAGGGCGACAAATGCAAAGGCTCTCACTGATTTGAAGGTAGGAAGTAAAAAAATAGAGTATACGACGGTACCTACACAAAGTGATGGCATGTTTCATGATGGATTCCTTTTAGCAGCCAAAGCGGATGGTACAATGGTATTTTATAATGCTCAAGGAAAAGAAGCTTTTACTTTGGCAGATCATATAGTTCCCGTATCGGATTTCCATAATCAACGTGCTTTAGTTGAGGATACATCAACCAATTTATCTGGCTATATCAATACAAAAGGAAACCTAATCATTCCTTGTACTTATGTATAAACAAGTAGTTTCTCGGATGGTATTGCTTTTGTTAAAAAGGATGGAAAAGACAAAGGAGCTTTTATTAATCCAGCAGGAAAACAAGTGACGGTGTTAGATCGATCTTATGGTTCGAATTATTATTTTACCGAAGGCCTAGCTTTAGCCTATGCACCTAACAGCGGTAAAATTGGGTATTTGGATAAAAAGGGAGCTCTTGTTATTCCTTATCAATACAGTTACGGCCGTCCATTTTTTGAAAATGCGGCTGTTGTACAGGACAATAAAGGGAATTATGGGGTTATATTAATATGAAAGGGAAAGTAGTCATTCCTTTTCAATATGCTTCAGCAGAAAGCTTTAGCGAAGGGCTGGGAGCCGTTTATAATAAACAGGACAAAATGATGATTGGCTATCAATATACCAAAGCTTCTTCTTTTGCTGACGGCATAGCCGCAGTAGGTATCAAAACGAAAACAGGCAGCAAATTTGGCTATATTAATAATCAGGGGAAGTTGTTAACACCTTTGCAATATCAAAAAGCTCACTCCTTCAATGAAGGTACAGCGATAGCATTGACCTCAGATCAATTGGCACTTATCTTAAGCAAATGAAGAAGAAATTAAATAAAAAGAGTGGCTTGTGCCGCTCTTTTTTTATTTAAAATGTAATGAGCTGGAGAGAACTGTATAAGGGGGAATTTACAAGGTTTTATCGATGACAATGGATAGTTTGTAGTTGGCGTAATGGTTCAACTCCACCAAAAAGGTATTCAACACTTCATTACTCGGGAACCTGCATTCCAGCAGATAACATCCATCACCGCTTATTTTGTAATTATTCAGGATGTACTCTTTTTTGGACTGAATAAAGGTAAGAAAGGGATGATGGTGTGTATCTTTGATATAAATATTTAAAAAGGCATACGTATAACATCCCAATTTGGCTTGATTAACCTTGATGCTGTATCCCTCTATAACTCCATTATCCTCCAGTTTTTCTACCCGGGCTGCTGCTGCAGGTCCAGTGAGGTGAACTCTTCCCCCTAATTCTTTCATCGTAATTCGGCTATTCCGACTCAATTCTTCAATAATTTGTTTATCGGTCTGATCCAAACGTAACGCATCTCCTTTAAAAATAAAGTAAAACGGCCCATACACTTTATTTAATCTGTGTATTTGAAGGCTGTATCTAGTATAAACTTATCAACGTTAACAAACAAAACTTAAAAACAAAAGGAGAATTATATACCAACATGCATATTCAACAAATTCGAAACGCCACCATTCTTATTCACTACGCAGGTCAAAAGTTCCTGGTCGATCCATTACTCGCGGATAAAGGCCTGTATGATCCATTTGCGGCGGGCATCAGAGAAGATTTGCGAAATCCGATCGTTGATCTGCCCATGTCTGTTCACGAGATTATCAAAGATATCGATGCTGTGATCCTGACTCACCTGCATCTGGATCATTACGATGATATAGCCAAAGCCGTACTTCCCAAAAACATTAACGTTTTTGTACAAAATGAAGAAGATGCCGCAAAAATTAAAAATGACGGTTTTGAGCAAGTGGAAGTACTCACGGAAAATACGCATTTTAAAGGAATTCAGTTAATCAAAACGAAAGGCGAGCATGGCAGAGGGGAAGATTTATTAAACATAATGGGTGAGGTATGTGGTGTTGTCTTCAAACACGTAAGCGAGAAGACGTTGTACCTGGCTGGAGACACCGTATGGTATGAAGGAGTGGAGAACGAAATCAATTCCCATACTCCCGAGATCATCGTATTGAACGCTGGAGACAATAGTTGGCACGATGCAGGCTCATTGATCATGGGCAAAGAAGATGTGTACGAGGTGCATCAAGCGGCTCCTAACGCCAAAATTATCTCCGTCCATATGGAAGCCGTGAATCACTGGACATTATCCAGACAGGAACTAAAAAGCTTTGCAGAAGAAAAGGGATTTACCTCCAGCTTATTCGTTCCGGAAGACGGAGAGGCGTATACGTTTTAATTTGCAGTTTTTGAATTGTACTGCGAATAGTGAACGTGCAGTATAAATCGCATCACGCATCACATCTTGACCCCTTAGGAAAATCTGCAGATAGGAGAATATGCTATGAACCCAACGAATCCTAAACTGTGGACGAAAAACTTTATTATTCTTTCAGTTGTCAATTTTATTATGACATTAATATTCTTTTTGTTAAACGCGACAATAACGCTGTATGTCATTAAGGAATTTGATGCATCAACCGGGCAGGCGGGTATCGTCGCAGGTATTTTTATTATCGGTTCCTTAGTCGGTCGTTTGTTCACAGGACGTCTAATCCATTCCAAAAAAATATTGATGACCAGCCTGTTTTTATTGATTGTTACCACTTTACTTTATTTCGTCCATCTGAATGTTAACTTTCTCATACTAACCCGGCTTTTAAACGGGATTACAGTGGGGATTATCTCTACCATTGTGAGTACCGTGGTCGTGCTTAGCCTTCCTTCATCACGAAAAGGGGAAGGGATCAGTTACTTTGCAATCAGTACGGCATTGGCTACAGGCATCGGTCCATTTATTGGATTGGTTTTGATTCGGAATTCCAATTTTGATATGATTTTTTCTTTAAGTTTGTTGCTTGGAATGTTCAGCTTAATAATCGCATTTTTCTTGAAGTTCCCTGCAGCGCACAAGATGGTGAAGAACAATAAAAAGGGAATACGAATCTCTGACTTTATTGAGCCCAAAGTCATACCGATTGCCATTATTATCTTTTTTATGACCTTTTGTTTTTCCGGCATTGTGTCCTATTTAAATATATATGCTTTGGAGTTAGGGTTAATAGACGCAGCCAGCTTCTTCTTCATGGTATATACGGTTTTTGTCTTAATTTCGCGGCCTTTTACAGGACGAATAATGGACAGAAGAGGCGCTAATATTATTTTATATCCGGCTCTTATTATATATGCAGCAGGAATGTTTCTTCTTGGTTCAGTTAACAGCAGTTTTACACTGTTATTGGTAGGCGCACTTGTTGCTCTGGGTTTTGGTAATATCTCTTCCGTCACGCAGACGATAGCGATCCAATTAGCCGATCCTCACCGGGTCGGCCTAGCCACGGCGACGTTCTTTATATTTTATGATCTGGGGAACGGATTCGGCCCATCTATTATCGGTCTGATCCTTCCAGCGGCAGGATATCGAGGTCTGTATGCCATACTGGGATTTATTATACTGGCTACGCTTTTGCTGTATTACATGTTGTATGGAAAGAAAGAAGGTAAAGTCCGAAAGCCAGTGGTGGATTAAACGCTAACCGCCGGGATAAGAAAGGGATCTTTTTGGAAACTAGAGAAAGGAGAACTATATGACTATCGTATTAAAAAGAGTGAATAACGGGAATAGGGATGAGATCAAAAAGATCTATGAGGATTCATTTCCTGTAGAAGAGATGGTGCCGTATAACAAATTGATAGAGATCAGCAATGATACCGACCATTTGTTTTATGGAATATATGATGATGACACGCTGGTGGGAATGAATTATCTCATCATAGAGAAAGATATGCTTTACGTATTGTATCTGGCAATTGGTAAAGGCTATCAAAGTAAAGGGTACGGAAAAGCCGTTATTACTGAGATAAAGAGTAAATACTCCGGCTATCGAATTTGCCTGAATATTGAAGAGGTGCACCCCAAATTTATTAATCATGATCAACGAATGAAGCGGAGACGTTTTTATCAACTTTTGGGGTTTGAGTCTCAGGATTACCTGGTTACCAATTATGAAGGTATAACGTTCGAAACGATGTCAATCAATGGGGACGTCGCCTACGAGGAAACGAAGGCGATATTCGATTATTTGAAAAATTTGATGTAAACGGAGAATCATACGAATCAGTGGCAAGAAAATGAGTAAAGGAATATAAATGGTCAAATAACGGTATTTAACGTTGTTTGAAAATAAATAAGCAGTCTGCAGATGAGCAGGCTGCTTATTTTTTGCTAAGCTTATGTGAAGTTGTTAATAAGACATAAGGGAGTGTCGCGAGATAGACATATAAACTCCAATTTAAACGTAATATGCCTAATTCAACATCTTTACTATAAGGGGAGTATATCAGTTTCATCGTTTATGTTGATTTTAACAACATATTGTATATTGCTTTCAGTAAGTACGATACATGAAACCTGATTTTCTGGAAAAGATCCAGGCAGCCAATGCCATGATAAGTGCAACCAATATACCTGACTCACCTGTCCATAAATAGGCATTTTCTCCCTTGGTAGATGCATCAAATGAACCCTGAATCACAGCGTTCCAGGAAGCATGAAACAGGATGGCTGGCCAGATGCTTCCAGTGCTTAAGCGGATTTGGCTAATAATAAAATTAAATGAACTAATCGTGATCAGAAATAAGAGGATGGACAAGATTAATGAAGGGCCGGAGTAATAACTGCCTAACAGAATAGCGGGAATATGCCAAGCTCCCCAGATCAATCCGCTTGTCATAATGGGCTTCGGTACGCCTGCTGTTATTAATCGGCTGAGCATATATCCTCTCCATCCCAATTCTTCCCCGGCACTGCTGATCATACCGAATAATGTGCCCACAGACAACTGATAAAGAATGCTTACCACTAACGGCCATATATAGGAGTTGTCCGTTGGTACGAAGTCAACCAGACCCGTTATCCATGCCAAACCGTACGCTAGTATTCCAATAATCACCGGGAAAAGTAATACAAACGGGATTGATTTTAAGGTTAAGTTACCTCGAAATCGAAATGAAATATCTGTAAATCCTTCACGCAGCAAAAGGCGGGTCAGGAGAGAGGACAATCCTGGTGACCACATCAGTAGAAGCGCAAATACAGGTGCTACATAGATCGCAAGTACATAGCTGAGGAATGTTAGAGGAACAAGCCATGCGAAAAAAACAAGCAGCCCTTTTCTTGATTTATGAACGATGTTCGGGTCTTCCTTGTTGGTTACTCTGTCATTAGTTCTGTAAGATTCCAAATGATTTCACTCCTTTAAAGGATGGGTGTATTATAATGGAAGTATAACAGTGGATGGAAATAGGAGGAATAAACCTAAGTCCAGACTCTGCTTGAGACTTTAGGAGAGTACAGAATGGAACCCAAGACGGATTACATAATGATGATGTTTACAACTAAATTAGCTTCCGAATATTTATTCTGATTAACAAGTACTTTCTCGGAACGAGATTAAGAATACGATTTGGAGGACAACAGCTCATTTAGCGCTATTGAGTATTATCGTTTTCAAACCTCATAATTTAGAGGGAGTTACAACATGAATAAAGAGATGATCCGGCAAAATGTATAAATAATATAGGAATTTGGGATGGAGAAATTATAAGTAAGAGTGTAAATCGCAAAATATATACATATGTACAAAATACGAGTTTTGTGATTATGTATATAAGATTTGAAGTTAGTTATATTTGATCTTATCTTATAACCATAATCATTGCTCATATATCGTATTTTTAATACTAAAGTATATTACTCTATTTTTTTACTATTTAGTGCTTGCTCATCTTAATTCTTTTATTGATGTTATTTAATGTTTTGATACTCCCAATATTTAAATAAAATAAGCCCGCTGTAATGATTATAAGAATACATTACAATTGAACGCGATTTAACATGTCTGCCAATTCCTTAGTTTGTTTATTATCATAGTTTTCAAATAACTGTGAAGGCGTAATATGTAAAGCTACTAGAAATTTTTGTAAATTATCTAAAGAGATATTACGCTCTCCACGCTCAATATCTTCAACATAAGGTTGCGGTAATTCTACCATTTCTCCCAACTGAGCCTGTGTCAGATTTTTTGCTTTTCTATAAAAACGAATTCTTTCACTACATATATAGGGAGATGAATTTAATTATGAGCTTACTCCCATATCAGGTTGTAATAGAAAATGTAATTCAAAGTAAAATGCGTAGAAAAGTTATTTATCAAAGCAACGTCCCTTCTACGTTACTATATTTATGTATTAAAAATAACAATAAAAGGATGTGTAATAATGTTTTAAAACGAATATGCAAAAAAAAGTGGCTGTTGTTATGTCTTCTGTTATGCTAGTTGGGTTTTCTTCAAGTGCTTTTGCTTCTGATTCTGTCTCTATTCCATCAAGCAATAGTTCACCGTCAACTCAAAGCCCGCCTCCACTAATTGAATCTCCGGCTGGATAAAAAAATTCAATTGAAACACAAGGTTGGCAACGATATTTATCTAAAAAAAGCTATTCAAGGTATCTCTTCAGCATTAAGATCAGGAGCAAATAATAGATGGGTACAAAAAGCAATCAATGAATATTTTGATGCAGAAACTGCTGTTGTCTTCAAAAAGAACTTACATAATATTGCGGACGTTTTTGATGAAGCCTTAGAGCTTGAAAACCTTGCTACTAACTGGATTTACAAATAGCTCTATAATAAACTATATAGTGTAACTAAAAATCATGGTATAACAGAATCTATTACCGATGGAGTTATAGCTCTGATTAGTGTATTTGTTTAAAACAGATATCTTATAAGGATGGATAATATGGAAGAGAAAATCAATGCAGAATTAATAGAACTTCAAGAAAAAATGTATTCTCTTGAAAAAAACTTGAAGCGTCTTGCTATAATTATGCCTCCTAACTTCAAATATCCTTACTGGCATAAGCTATTATGTTTCGGGATTTCTGAACAACAAAGGGAAAAAGCAGAATTTGCATGTTCTATCTTTACGAGTAGAATTAATCAAGAAATAGAATTCTTGAATGCAAAAAAGAATGATACTCATGAATTTTCTCTGGAGTTGTTTCGAACAGAGCCCCCTACACAAGATGAGGTTCTAAGGATTATCAACAACATTTTTGACCTGGGTCCAGAGGAGAACTGTAAGGAACTTTTATTATCTATGTTCCAACAAGGAAAGTTCCAACAACTGATCTCTTACATTTTTCCAGAAGATATTCATGCTCTTCAAGAATCAAATCACAATTGATATGTACACCTCCAATGTACCCTACAAGACGGACTCTTTTAAAAGGTCATCTTATAGGGTACATTTAGATGCATCAAACCGCTATGTGTATTGACCTTGATCTCTGCGCCGCTGCTACCCAGAATCTTCAGTGCTTCCGTTATAGCTTTGCCCTGGGACTGCGACTGATCCGCAATGATCCGAACGACACTGCGCTTTTCGGCTTGCTGCAGTGCAGCCACGATATCCGGATGCGTCAGGCGTTCAAAAAGTGTACAAGAGGTCTCCCAAAAACTGGATTTAATAATTAGCTTACATCACGCAGTATTCAGACTTTGATTTTGCGACCTTTCCAACTCACGGAACGGAAAACATTCACCCTGATAAAGGAATATAAATAGATGCCTATAAAAAACGCAAACCATATCGGGTAAACAAGAAAAATCGCTTTTTTGAAGTTCCCCACCCTGCCGGCAAACCATCCTGTCTGAATGGCATACAGCACATATAATATCCCGCTCAACAGGATCGCAGCAGGATTCCATCCTATCAGGGAAGAAACTAGAGCGGATGCAGCAATGAAACTGCCGGATATCCATAAGATGACCATGAACATGACAACCGGATGCGTCGATTTGGAACCGACGGCAAAACTTTTACACCAACCCTCGATCAGACTGCCAATGCCTTCGGGATACATGCGCAGAGATATAATACCTTTCCCCCCCAGGCAGCGTACAGGAAGGTTTTGTTCAAGAAACGCCTCTCCCAGTGCCAGATCATCCATGATGGCTCCTTCGATTTTTTTATGCCCGCCGGACAAAAAATAATCGTCGCGATTGCATAAAATACACGGACCGAACGAACCAGCCGTTTTAAACCGCGACCCCCAAACGGTAAACAGATTCATTCCTGTTACAACGATGATGTTAAAAATAACGGAGAGATGTTCATACCAGCGCTCTACCGTATGAAAAGGCTGCAGCGCCGTAATGCCTCTGGCTCCCTTGTCTCGATAGAATTGCAGCAGATTGCTTAATCCGTCTGCGCTTTCAAATTTTGTATCCGCGTCCAGAAATAATAACCAGCTTCCTTCGGCCTGTTCAGCCCCGTACCAGCAGGCCGACGATTTTCCTGCTCCTTCGTTTTGCAGTACCTTTGCGCCGAAGCTTTCCGCAACAGCAGCGGTCCTGTCTGATGAATCGTCATCCACAACCAGAATTTCGAACTCAGTGAACCGCTGCTCCTGAAGAGATCGCAGCAAAGGCACAATCCTGCTTTCTTCATTTCTGGCCGGAATGATGATGGACAGAAACGGCAGGCCGTTCGCGCTCCTGGAGGAGGAAAGAGGCACAGGCAGCGACCAGAATACGAGGAAACCGGCTATAAGTGCCGCGAATCCAATCGCCAGTTTAATAATGTCCAAAGCCGTTATAACATTCGCCACCTTTCTTTATTTCACCGAATAATCAAACAGCTCGCCTGTATCATCCTGGATCAATTCCTGAGCGGCGATTTTGGCTGACAGGAGCACGATTGGAACGCCGGCACCGGGATGCGTGCTGCTTCCGGTAAAGTACAAGTTTTCGCAGTCGCTCGCTTTGCTTTGCGGACGATAATGATTGCTTTGTTTTAAAATGGGCTGCAAACCAAATGTAGCGCCATTATACGCATTGAACTTGGAACTGAAATCCAGTGGCGTGATATGGGTTTCGGTTACAATCTCCTTGTCCACATTTTCAAAACCACGAATCTTCTTTAATTCATTTAAAATGTAACTGCGATAATAAGCGACTGTCTCCTCATCCCATTCATAATTGGATTCCTTTGCATTCGATACAGGCATCAGAATATACAACCCATCTTTCCCCTCAGGAGCCAGGGAAGAATCCATTTTCGAAGCGATATATACATAAAAAGAAGCATTCGTCAGTTTTTTTCCGTCAAAAATATCTTTCAGATTCTGGTCAAGGTTTTCATTGAAAATAAAGTTGTGCACATGATCCGTTTCTTCATACTTTCGGTTCATACCGAGGTACAACAAAAAGCATGAACAAGAGTACTGCATGCTGTCGACTTTCTCATCCGTATATGTCCCTTTGGCAGGCTTGTCTTGTACCAAATGCTTGATCGCATACGGGAAGTCCGCATTGCAAACGACATAATCCGAAGAGATCTTTTGTCCGTCCACGACAATCCCTTCTGCTTTTTGATTTTGAATAGAGATCTGCTGTACATCTTTGCCGTAATGAATCATTCCTCCAAGCTCCTTGAAGAGCCTTTCCATCGACAGAGCCATCGTATACATCCCGCCCTTGATAAACCATACTCCATACAAAAATTGAAGCATCGGAATCATCGTATAAAAAGAAGGACTGGTTAGCGGAGAAATGCCTATATACAACGTTTGAAAACTAATCATCTGTCTCAGCCTTTGGTTCTTGATGTATCGACCGACAAATTTATCTGCGGTGTCGTAAGGTTTCAGCTTTAATGCTTTCTTCAGCATTGGGAGGTTATAAAAGTCCTTCCTTTTGCGGAAAGGCCTAGGAAGAATGTAATGCTTGGCAATGATGAATTTTTGGTAAATTTCATGCAAATACCGAAAAAAGCCTGCTGTATCTTCTTCGCTGATCGCTTCGATCGTTTGGGTCAACTTGGTCATGTCAGTAGAGATATCAAAAGGTTCATCGGGAATATCGCTAAAATAAGCCCGATAAATCGGATCCAGTTTTTCCATGGGAATATAGTCATCCGGGTCACGGCCGCACACTTCGAAGATTTCCCGGTAGATCTCCGGCATCATCACGATGCTCGGTCCCAAATCGAATGTATATCCGCCTTCCAACTCAATGCGATTCATTTTACCGCCAGGCGTTGAGCCTTTTTCATAAATTTCAACCTGATAGCCGGCTGCCTGAAGCCTTATAGCAGAAGCGAGCCCCGCCACCCCGCTTCCGATGACAATTACCTTTTTACTCATACAAAATCCTCATTTCCGCATCCTGTTTTCTTAGTCTCGATACCAGTTGTTTACAGAATCCGCTTTCTCAACTTTTTTAAAGCTTTCATATTTTGCTTGGAATAAGGCGGAAATTTACCCGAAAAGCGCAAGTAATGATAGGTTCGAACATTCGTCTTTTCATAGCTAAAAGCCAGAAAACCGGCTTTGCCATGGTAAGCGCCGTATCCGCTTTGTCCGACTCCTCCAAATGCGATATGGGGACTTGCGGCATGATGGATCACTTGATTGACGCTGATCGTCGAGGAGCGCATATATTCGTTAAACTGCTCAATTCGATTATTATCCGTGCTGAATATGTATCCGGTAAGCGCATCGCGCTGAAGACTGCCACTGGATAATAATGAATTCAAATCGGTATAGGGAATGACCGGAAGAACAGGTCCGAAAATTTCTTCTTCCAAAACCGAACTTCCCGGCTCAATATCCGTTAATACGGTCGGAGCAATAAACCGATCGGCTTGATCATGTGCGCCGCCATACCGAATCGTACCCTGGTCGATAAATTCAACCACTTTTTGAAAATGGGCATCGGTACAGATTCTGCCATAATCCTTGCTTGCTTGTGGCTGCTCGCCGTAAAAAGCGGACAGCGCAGCAGAAATTTCATCCAGCGTTTTCTCATAAACGGAATGATGGACGAAAAGAGTATCCGGCGCAATGCACGTTTGGCCGGTATTGAGGAATTTCCCCCAGACGATGTCCCTGACCGCAGCTGTTGAAAAGCCGGTTTCGTCAAGAATGCATGGGTTTTTCCCACCGAGTTCCAAAATCACCGGTGTCAGCTGCTTGGCTGCCTGATCGGCGACCAGCTTGCCCGTTTGCCCGCTGCCCGTGAAAAAAATCAGATCGAACGGAGCCGAAGTCAGCTGACTGGCGACATGTCCGTCTCCTGTCACCACATGAACGTGTTCGGGTAGAAATGCCTGGTTGATGATTTCTTTGAGCAGTTCAGCCGTTGCCGGCGCGTATTCGGACGGTTTGATGACGCAGGAGTTCCCGCCGGCGATAGCCCCGATCACAGGCATCAAGGTAAGCTGGACCGGATAATTCCACGAACCGATGATCAATACACTCCCGTGCGGATGCCTCTTTTTACGAAGAACTTCCACATAGCCCAATTTAAGGTGCCGGGAGCTTGTCGATCGGTTCCATCTGTTCAAATGCTTGCACACATAATCGATTTCGTTCAACAGGACAGCAAGCTCCGAGGAAAAAGATTCAAACGCCGGTTTGCCCAAATCGGAATAAAGCGCATCGGTCAGTTCTTTTTCGCGCTCTACAATGATATTTTTCAGTTTTAAAAGCTGTTTTTTGCGCATCTCGCTTGAAGGGATGCCTTTGGATAGCAGTTCTTCCCGCTGCCTTTCAGGCAAAGTCTGCAGAAAACGATGTTCATTGTCCGGCATGGGAAACATCCCTTTGCACAATTTTTTTGCTGACAAGCTGGCCGCTTAACGTAACCATAGGCATTCCGCCTCCCGGATTCACCGTTCCGCCTACAAAATACAGATTGTTATAACGTTCGCTTTGTTTGGCATGCTTGAACCCTTTATTTTTTTTGCGGTTTGACACCGTTCCGTAAATGGCGCCGCGATCAGAGCCATACGTTTTTCTGATATCTTCCGGCGTCCACATATCTCTGGTCACGATATTGGCCCGCAAATCGTGCAAGCCCATTTTTTCCAGCTTGATCAGAACTCGTTCGGCAAATTGTTCATAGTCCTGCTGAGTGAACGGTTTCTGATCCTGAATATAAGGGATATGGGGCAGTACTTTTATATTTTCATGTCCTTCAGGAGCCTGCGACGGATCGGTTTTATTAACATTAACCAAATAAATAACTGGATCCTCCGGCAGGGTATGTTCATGGAAAATGGACTGCATTTGCTGCTTCATATTTTCTGCGAAAAAGAAATTATGATGGCGAAGCTGAGGGTAGCTTTTTTTCACGCCCAAATGCAGCACGAGACCAGAACTGGCTGGTTCGAATTTTTTCTTTAATTTATCTACAAAGCGATTGTCTTCTTCCAGTAAGCGTTCATAAACCGGGATGACCTCCATATTGGAAACATAATAATCTGCAGTCAGCTTTGTTCCATCTTCCAAAAAAGCTCCCGTGATTTCATCGTTGTTTTTTTCGAGTTTGACGATTGGTGTCCCAAGATGAAAATGAACGCCCACTTCTTCAGCCAGCTTCACCAAACCGTCTGCCAGTTTATTCAACCCGCCGGGTACATACCATAATCCTTGATCATGCTGCATATAAATCATCATATTCAAAACAGCCGGTGCGTCGTAAGGCGACGAACCCACATATTTGATAAAGTAGGACAGCATATCGCGCAATTGTTTATTGCTGATCCGCTTGTCGATAGCTCCATGAACAGTAGAGAACAAATCGAAATTTTTCAACGCGCCAAACAGGGTCGTATGCTTCATAATTTCTCTCGTGCTATCTACACCATGCTTAAAATAGGTTTTGTCCGTCATGTTGTAGATTTTTTTGGAATAATTAAGCAGGTTTTGATACTCGCGCATATCTTTTTCGCTCAAGGAATCGTTCTTCTCCTGCATGTCCTGCAGATTTTCATAGAGGTCGATGATATTTCCGTCAGGGAAAAAGGAACGCCATTGATGATTCAGCTTTTCGATCGGAACATAGTCCTTCATCGATTTGCCGCTGGCAGCAAACAAATGTTCAAACACTTGAGGCATTGTCAGAATAGACGGGCCCAAATCAAAACCGAAACCGTCCTGGTCCAGTCGGTTCAATTTCCCTCCGATGTGATGGTTTTTTTCATATAAAGATACGTCATATCCTGCCTGTGCCAGCGAAATTGCAGCTGACAGTCCTCCAAGTCCGCCTCCGATAACCACTACGTTTTTGTTTGTCGTTTTCACTTGTCTTGTTTCCCCTTCCATCAATCAAGAATGGTATTCATTGTTGCGCCAAGCCGGCATATGCCTTACTTTATTCTGCATGCCGCTCATTCGCCGTTTCTCTGATTTTACGTGCGATCATTTCCCAGGCTTCCTCCGCTTTGTCTTTTGGACCCAGGTGGGTAAATGCGTGTTTGCAGTCTTTGAATACTTTTTCCTCAATATGTACCCCAGCTTTCCTTAATTTCTCCGCATAACATTCCGCCTCCGGCCTGAAGGCGTCATGCTCCGCGATGAGAATAAGGGCAGGTGCCAGCTGATTGCTTACGACAGCGCGAACCGGAGAAGCGAGAGGGTGCTCTGCTTGACCTTTTTCCGGGACGTAGCACATGTTCAAAAAGTGAGCGGCCTGGGGATACCGTGCCCGCCATTTGTCCGTTTCCGGCTTGTTGGCATGCGGAGTCGCAAAATCCAGCATCGGACATGATAGCACTTGAAGCAGCGGCTGCTTTTCCTTTTTTTCCTCCAAATAGAGACAGAGAGCAGCGGCCAGATTGGCTCCCGAACTTTGTCCGCCGACCATCATTTTTTCCGTGTCGATATTCAAATCGTCGGCTCTGCTCTGGATCCATCGAAACACTTCATAGACTTGTTCGAGTGGGTTGGGAAAAGGATACTCCGGCGCTTTTGCGTACTCCACATTCGCAATGATGCATGCTGTCCGGTTGGCCAGGTAACGGCAGTACGGATCGTCCATCTCCTTTTCGTACATGATGAACGCTCCCCCGTGAAAATTAATATACAACGGGAGTTTTTTCAGTTTGGATTCCGAGGGATAGTAGAAGGAAATATCTGTGAGTTTTACAGATGTCTCTACTTTCATCTCTTTTTTTTCCTTCACTGGCTCGAAGGAGAGCATGGGCGTCTTTTTCGCCTGATTGGGGAAAAGACGAAGAAACCTTGCAGCTATAAGGGTGAACAATAGGATAACCTCGCTTTTTTACCGTTTAAACTGGCAATGAATCGTTTCTAACATTGATTCTCTAATGCTATTACCCTTTTTTCCTTCAAATGTACTAACTTAGAAAAAAAAGCGTCAATGTGAGATACCTTTCTCTTTCTTCCACATGTTCGAGTTTATTTAAGTGATCATTAAATTTATCGATATATTCTTCTTCATTTATAAAGTGGTCTACAATAACTGTGCGTGTTCTCCTCGTTCGAAGGTTAATAACTGGAAAAAAGCTTATTTAAAACAGGAGGTTATCTCATGATTACCCATCAGGATTTACGTTATTTAGAACGCTGTATTGAACTCGCTGAAGAAGCACTGAATGGCGGCAATGCTCCATTTGGTTCTGTTCTGGTATCGGAAGATGGCAGAGTGCTCGCAGAGGATTATAATCGTATTGCCGGAGGAGATGATACGCAGCATCCCGAATTCGCTCTGGCCCGTTGGGCGGCCGCTCATATGCCACCCGAAGAACGTGCACGCGCAACAGTATACACATCAGGCGAGCATTGCGCTATGTGTGCTGCTGCCCATGGATGGGTAGGCCTTGGACGTATCGTCTATGCAAGCTCGTCTGCACAGCTGGAACAGTGGCTTGCCGAGTGGAATGACGAGCCTTCCCGGGTACATACACTATCCATCGAGCAGGTCATTCGCGATACTCCGGTAGATGGGCCGGTTCCCGAGCTGGCTGAGCAGGTATATGTGCTGCACCGTCAGATGCATACCCAACAGAAGCGGCAGTCATAAATGGTTTCCGCCAGCAGACAAAGCTGATTGAAATACGCGTTTCATAAGGCGGACAACTGTGTTACGTGGGAGCCATCTGGGCAGCTGAGCCATGATATAATTGCTACGTCCTGCAATGATGCTGCTGCAATCTTTATCAATGGCTCGAAAGGCTGCATTGACGACATCGATCGGTTCCATTCTTTTACTGGTCAGATGATCCGAACCGGACATCGTATGAAAGGAACTTTTGGTCTCGCCGGGGCATAATGCCATAATCCGTACACCTCTGTCTTGATATTCCGCCCACAAGGCTTCCGTAAAAGAAAGAACATACGCTTTGGTAGCTGCGTATACTGCCATATAGGGTACAGGCTGAAACGCAGTGAGAGAAGCCACGTTTACGATTACTCCCTCTCTACGATCCTTCATCTCTCCCAGAAAATGCTGTGTCAATCCTGTTAAAGACAACATATTCAGCTGCATTTCCCGTCTGATCCGTTCCAGAGGAATCTCATCAAATCGACCGAGTGTGCCAAACCCTGCATTATTGATAAGAATATCCACCGATAGGCCAAGCCTATCGATTTCTCCTTTGATATAATCATCTGCGCCGATTGTAGAAAGATCGGCAGAAATGACAGCAGCACGAATAGAATAGGTATTCTGAAGGTTCGCGGCGATCTGTTGAAGTTTCTCCTCCGAGCGAGCTACCAATACGAGATCGCATCCTTTTCGGGCAAGCTCATGGGCGAATACTTCACCAATTCCCGAAGAAGCTCCAGTGACGATTGCCGTTTTTTGTGAATAGTTCATTTAATGTCCTCCTTTATTATGATCAAATGATTAAACTTTTGATTATTATATTCAAAAAATTGACTCTCTTTCATTTCTGTAAGAAAGTCAATTTTGTTACTCCAATATGTTTTTGTCCGGATGATGGATAACCCTTTCGGCAGCCTGAATGATAGATTGAAG
The DNA here is from genome assembly GCF_000971965.1 of Paenibacillus wulumuqiensis. GTDB lineage: Bacteria > Bacillota > Bacilli > Paenibacillales > Paenibacillaceae > Saccharibacillus > Saccharibacillus wulumuqiensis. The sequence goes on along the minus strand of NZ_LAQP01000001.1, from coordinate 352,370 downwards.
CTGCTTGATAACTGCATCATCAAAAGACAAATGGTAATATACTTCTGTTTTTTCTTTGATAGAATATAAAATTCCAGCCTGCTTCAAAATGCGCAAATGATGGGATACAGCTGGTCTGGATAAGGGAGATTGTGCGACAACCTGTGCTACATTCATTCGTTTGGATATCATGAACATCATCAGAATATCCTGTCGGATCGGATCCGCCATCGCTTTGAAAATATCTGTAGACTTACGAATCTCCTGTATTAGAGCTTTCTTTTGTTCCAGCAGCTCATCCTGCTCGTCGTATTCTTTCATGGTATCCCGCCTGTTTAAAATGATTAAATGTTTGATTACTTGATCAATATAATTGATTACGAGAGAGAAAGCAACCTTGAAGAAGGATGGGTTTTGAATATCTGCTGATTATTATGTAATCACGAATCCGGATATTGAAAATCATATCGCCAAGCTGCGTGGACATTTAAGTCGAGTTTTCGCACTTGAACTTGCAATTTAAGGTCGGCATATACAAACGATTCTGATCGAATGCAAACACAAAAAGGCAATCTCTTCTTGATTCGAAGGGGTTGCCTTTTTTCTAAGAAAGAATACTATATGCATGTCTGTAAGCAACATCTATATTATATTTGTACTTTCTCTTCCCTATTTCGCTTTGTATAGCGAATTCCTAATCACTTCAAGCCTTGCGGAGCATCAGTCTCGCGCTTAGCTGTGAAAGCATATCCTTTGTCATAGCCTTCAAGTCGTAGCGAGCCTGAAATCCCCATTCTGCTTTCGCTGCCGTCGCATCAATAGAATGCGGCCAGCTATCGGCAATCGCCTGTCTCTTCGGATCAACGTCATAATCAAGAATAAAACCGGGAAACTCCTCCCGAATCGCTGCAGCAATCGCCTCCGGATCCACGCTCATAGCAGTAACATTAAATGAATTGCGATGCACCAACCGATATGAATCCGCTTCCATTAAATTGATGATAGCGTCCAGGGCATCCGGCATATACATCATGTCCATATTGGAATCCTTGGCGATATAAGATGTATACCGACCAGTCGTTACGGCTGCGTAATAAATTTCCACCGCGTAATCCGTCGTGCCTCCGCCGGGAGGCGTCATATAAGATATCAAACCCGGGAAGCGTAGCCCCCTGGTATCCAGGCCATATTTGTGGAAATAATAATCACAAAGCAGTTCGCCGGATACCTTGTTCACACCGTACATCGTATTGGGCCTCTGGATCGTATCCTGCGGGGTATTGTCTTTCGGAGTCGAAGGGCCAAAAGCTCCAATAGAACTTGGCGTGAAAAATTGGCAGCCGAGCTCCCTGGATATTTCAAGTGCATTCATCAATCCGCCCATATTCAAGTTCCAGGCAAGCAGAGGCTTCTCCTCTGCCGTAGCTGACAGCAGCGCAGCCAAATGGATGACGGTATCCACTTCGTACCGCTTGGCAATTTCGAACATCGCTTTACCATTCGTCACGTCCAGCAACTCGAATGGCCCGGATCGGGTAATTTCGTGGGCGGATGACCTGAGATCCGTAGCAACGACGTGATCCGCACCATAAATCTCACGTAATTTAACAACTAACTCAGAACCGATTTGCCCCAGTGCTCCGGTCACCAGAATCCTCTTCATAAGACATTCCTCCCGAAATATAATCCCACGAATACAGCTAAATCAGCTTCATTTCCCTGCCAACTTTCTCATAAACGGAGATCACCTGATCCAGCAGCTCTCTGGTATGGGCAGCTGTCGGCATATTGCGTATTCTTCCCGTTCCTTTTGGAACTGTCGGAAACACGATTGCCTTGGCGTAAACGCCTTCTTCATAGAGCCGTTTGCTAAAGTGTTGGGTGGTTACTTCATCGCCAATGATACAAGGGGTGATCGGCGTTTCGCTTTGTCCTACATTATATCCAAGCCGACTCAAGCCATTTTTCAAATAATCGCCGTTCTCCCACAGCTTCTCGATCAGCTCTTTGTCATTCATCAAAATGTCGACAGATGCACTACACGCAGCGATTGCAGCTGGAGGTAGCGATGTTGAGAACAGAAACGGGCGGCTTCTCAGCTTCAACCATTCGATTAGTTGTTTTTTACCTGCCACATAACCGCCGACAACGCCGATCGCCTTGGACAGCGTACCAATTTGAAAGTCAATGCGATCGGACAATCCAAAATGCTTCACCGTTCCTGCACCTGCTCCGAGAACGCCTGAACCATGGGCATCATCCACATAAGTAATCAAATCGAATTCTTCAGCTATTTTCACGATCTCGGGCAGCTTGGCTATATCACCATCCATGGAGAAAACCCCATCGGTAATGACCATAATTTTATTGTACTGACCAGACTCCTTGGCATCTTTGGCCTGCTGTCTTAAATCATTCATATCCGAATGCTTAAAGCGAATCACCTTGGCTCTGGACAGGCGGCAGCCATCAATAATCGAAGCATGGTTCAGTTCATCGGATAAAATGGCATCATGCTGATCCATTACCGCAGATATAGCAGCCATATTGCAGTTAAATCCCGATTGATACACGATAACAGCTTCCGTTTTTTTGAAACGGGCCAGTTTTTCTTCCAGTTCAATATGAAGATCCATCGTACCATTAATGGTTCTCACTGCCCCTGCGCCTGCTCCGTAGGTCTGCGATGCCTTAACAGAAGCATCAATCAGGCGAGGGTCGGTTGCCAGTCCTAAATAGTTATTAGAGGACAGATTGATCAGGGACTTTCCGTTGATACGAATAACAGGACCATTCGCACCCTGCAGCGTGTCGATGGAATTATATAGTCCTTTCGTTTTTAGATCTTCGATATTTGAACTTAAAAATTGGTCCAATGCTTGACTTGACATTCCATTACCTCCTTGGTGTACGTATGTCTTCTCACAGGAGACATGACACTCTTTGAAAGCCCTTTCATAAAAGGGAGTGAACTAATTTCAATGTATCATCTTTTATATTTTTTGTACACATGTGAAGGACAAAAAGCAAAAATATTCGCAAAAAATAACGATTGCTCCCTCATTTCTGGAAGCAATCGTTGCTAAATCGTTGCTGATGTTTTTCGCTGGTTGGTAACTTCTTATACTGCCATTATTTCTTTTGCTTATTCCTGTAAATCAATCCATTTTTCCCAGTTCAAACAGGTTCTTTTGTAAGCCTCATAAAATATAATGATGAACTATCAAGTTATAACCCATGAAAAAAAATAAAGGATGAAAGTGAGTATCTGTAATACTCAGTCCCTTGCTTTGGCACGAAAATATTTGCTGGACGGCCTGGGCGACCGGGAAAGAAATACATTTGATCTTTGTACTGCCCTTCTCCTTCCGTAAATTTCGTTAATCGCATGTCTCCGATATCGACAGTATCCTGGTAGGCCCATTTTTCCCCGTAGACTTCGATTTCCGGAGCACCGGCGGCCAAGCGCTTTACCGTGGAATACACAGTCGGTTTGATCTTGTAGAGGAGCACCGTTTCCACCCCTATGTATACAAAAAATAAAATAAAGATAGCCAATATCCATTTCGTAATTCTCCTGCGCATATCCTCACCTCTTTTATGAATAAGGTACCTTTGACGTATATGTAGTGTGTCTGTATAGACTATAAATCATAAAACACTGGAAACTGGAATATTGTAAATAAAGCGCTGAATCAATATGAGATTCAGCGCTTTTATTCACCTTATTATTTTTCCGTTCAGCCTATACACTCCGAATATACTCATCCAAAAACGCATTGCTAAACTTACCCTCTGGATCATACTTTCCCAGCAGTTCCCGGAACTGTGGCAGCTTGCCAAACTGCTGCTGCAAATTTTTAGCCGGAACCGTAAACAGCTTGCCCCAATGCGGGCGGGCGTGAAACGGCGCCAGCGCCTCTTCCAGCAGCGGCAGTATACGCTCGACACCCTGCCAATCGTCTTTCCAGGTGAAGTGGAACGCCACGGACGGCTGATTGTAAAAGGGACTCATCCACAAATCGTCCGCAGCGATCGTACGCACCTCGCTCACGAACAACACCGGCGCAAGATGTTCCCGCAGCTGATGTACCGCAAGACTCGCCTGGTACGCATGCTCGCGTGACATCAGATACTCACTCTGCAGCTCCTTGCCGGCACTCGGTGTGAACTCCATTTTGAAATGCGCGAGCCGTTCATGCCACATGCCGGGCTTGCCGAGCTGCTCTGTACAGTTCTCCGCATGCATATCCGGCAGCGGATGCAGTGCAGCCGTCGCCGGATATGCCCCGTAGAAGTTGGTCCGTCCCTGGTAGCTGTCTCCATCTTCCTCTCTACTTTTGGTCCATACCTGATGGAAGTTCAGCTGCTGCCAATCTGTGAACAGGCTGACGCTATAGGCACTGGAGAAGATTGCCTCGGCGTTATCTTCAAGCTGCGCTGCCGGCAGATTTTCGTAAACGAACTGTCTCACCGTATACGCAGGCTCTACCTTCAGCGTCAGCTTGGTCACGATGCCCAGAGCACCCAGATTGATCACAACGCCGGCAAATGCCTCGTCACCCCGGCTCAATGTATGCAGTTCTCCATGGGCGTCAACGAGTTCGATCGCCTCTACGGCCGCTGCCAGACTGACATTGCTGCTGCCTGAACCATGTGTCGATGTGGCTACAGCCCCTGCAATTGTAATATGCGGCAGTGATGCTAGATTATGAAGCGCGTAACCGGTCTCACTGAGCGCTGCGCAGAGTTCACCGTAAGTGGCGCCGCCTTCGACGGTTACTGTACCACGATCCTTGTCCAGATGCAGTAAGCGGTTCCAACGACGAAGAGAAATGAATATACCATCTGTATCTGTAATCGCATTGAACGTATGGCCGCTGCCAAGAACCTTTATCTTTTTATGCTTTTGTACCAGCTGCTGCAGGTGCTCGATACTTTCAGGATAAATCAGTTCGGCAGCGCCATATGTATAGTTACCGGCCCAGTTTTGATAGCTCATGTTAAATCCTCCCTTATTGCAAATGTAGAGCTGTAATCTTAATTCCTATAATATAGCAAATGTTCTGTACATAAATCCAGATTCAACAAGCCTGAAAAATGTTCCAGACGTGTATCATTGTTATTTGGAATTCAAAGGCACTTCCTCGAAAACGGTACGGCTGCTTCTCCTTGCCATCTTTTTTCCATTCGTAGTATCCATCTGCCAGGATTACCACCCGGTGCCGGGCAATAAGCGAACGAAATGAAGCTTTGGCACTATATGAAAAGACTGCCGGATCTGCTCGATATCCGTTAGCAGCGTGAATCGTCCACACATATGGTAACCTCCTCTAAATAAATCATAAGCATGAATACCCTACCTTCAAGCTGGCTTAATCACTTCTAATACCATGTACACAGCAATCAGGTAACAGAAAGCAAATAAACTGTAATACTGTCACAATATTATAGAATAATTTTACAATTAAAGGATATTAAAGAAAATAAAATTCATATATACTCGAGTTGTATCCAAATCCATACACTCACACCGGAGATGGATCAAATACATACCACATGGCTTTGGACAATATCATCATTTATACAGGAGGTTTTACAATGACAAAGTGGTCCGCTTTTATGTTGTCCGTCTCTCTGCTTGCTGTCACTGTCAGTGCAACGTCTGCTTCTGCCGCTAACGCCAAGTCCGATTCCGTCTCTTCTACAGCTGCGAACAGACATCAGGCATCATCCGTACAGGCTTCCGTCAGTCAGGGAGAAGAAAATTATCATAGTGTTCACTTTTCCTTCGATTTCATGGATACGATTATGCTCGGAGATACAGACATACGTGGACGGTTTTATCAGGCTCTCGAAGAAGCTATTGGAGCACCGGTTATTTTTTATGATTTCTGGAATGACCGTATCATAATCAAGGTCATCGACAAACAGCTGTCTCCGGAAGAAGCCAAAGCAGTCAAGGACAAGATCAACAGTCTGGAATGGCTGCATGAGGCTTATGAAGTTCCAATGGATCAGGAGATTATTACGGAGATTTACTGGTTTGACCGCTGGGAATGAGGAGTACCATTTCACTTAATGAATCTGGGAGGTTTTACTATGAAAAATTGGTCTGCTCTTCTACTGTCTGCGTCCCTGCTTGCTATAACTGTCAATGCAGCGTCCGCTTCTGCAGCCGATCTACAGAAATCGGATTCGGTCTCTTCTACAGCGGCTGTCAGCAACGAAGCAGCGGCTGTGGCGTCTTCTCGCTATCAGGGTGTCGAGAATTACCATAGTGTACGCTTTTCTATCGATTTTATGGATACGATCATGGCGGGCGACAGTGAGCCGCGTGTCCGTTTCTATCAAGCTCTCGAGCAAGCCATTGGAGCACCGGTTATCTTTTATGATTTCTGGAGCGGCTATATCGTGATCAAGGTCATCGACAAAGAGCTGACCCCGGAAGAAGCCAAAGTGGTCAAAGACAAGATCAACAGTCTGGAATGGCTGCACGAGACTTATGGAGTTCCGATGGATCAGGAGATTATCACGGATATCTATTGGTTTGACCGCTGGGCTTGATCGTTTAAAACCTCATCTCACCACATAAACACCCCAAAAGCAGGAGTCTCGGCTACAGCCAACTCTTGCCTTTGGGGTGTTTCGTTCTGTGCAGTCTATCCGCTGCTGCTGTGCGCTATTTGGATGAAGATGAAGCAAAATGCCGGGAATGCTGCAGATCCATAAATCCTGACTGCACTGCATAAGCGATCATTTTCCTGAAATAAGCCATATCCGGTACAGGATAGGCAAATCCGATCGTATTCAACATATCCACTGTATGCTTCACATCAATCCGGATATTCACCGGCTCGGTGGAATCAAACAACGTCGTCACAATCCCGGCCAGCACTTGATCCCTAGAGTGCAGCTCCTGTCGTCTGGTCTCCCACTCTTCACGACTCATCGTCGTAAGCTGGAATCCCTGTTCGATCAATGCTGCGTAGATATCGGCATAACTGGCATAATGCGGATTATGCAGATGGAATACTCTCTCCTGCAGCTCTGGAGTGTGCATCAATCTCACAATCGCGGCTGCGCATATGTCTACTGGTGTAAGATCGACCTTTTCCTGCATGATCGCAGGCTCGGCGCCCTCCATCATCGCCAGTGCTTTCAGTGAGAGATAAAACATATTCTCCTGTATATTCTCCTGGAACTGTCCATCCGTATACCGTCCGGTCAGATTGCCGACCCGGTAAATGGATACATCAAGCCCTTCCCGCAGCGCCTCTACCAGCAGCGCTTCGGCTTCGAACTTGCTGCGCAGATACACATTGGAATAATAATTCTGGCCGATATACAGATCCTTTTCCGTAAACGGCAGATCCATCTGACTCTCCGGCGCATACGAACCGGACACACTGAGCGTGGACACATAATGCAGAGGAAGACTGAACCTTGCGCAGAAATCGGCCGCATGACGCGTTCCCTGCACATTTACCCGCTCAAACTCTTCATAGAATCCGTAATGCTTCACCAGAGCTGCGGTATGAATCACCGCTTCAACAGACTCGCCCAGTGTCTGCATCGCGGTATCACTCCATCCCCATCCTGGCTCGGCGATATCTCCATGCCGTACATCGATCCGGTTCATCCACTCGGCAAGTCTATCTGGACTGTAGAGGCTGGCAAAATAGAACTGCAGCTTCTCTTCAAGCCTCTCATGCGCCTGCTCTGTATTGCGAGCGCGGATCAGACAGGTAATCCGGGCAGTCGTGGAGGTCAACAGCTCATGCAGCACATGAATGCCAAGGAATCCGGTCGCACCCAGCAGCAGAATTGATTGGGGAGAACTGCTTCTGCCCTGAACCGGTACAGATGGAATAGGTACCGGAATACCGGGAGTAAATGCCCTGGGCACCACTACTTCAGCATGCAGATTCCCGGTATCTATTTTCCGGGCAAGCTCTGCAAAGGAACGGTAGATGTAGAAGTCCTTCATCTCCAGCTTCCAACCGATCGTATGGGCTTTGCCGATCATTTTCAGAATACTGAGCGAGTGACCGCCGATATCGAACAGATTGTCGGTTACGCTGATCTGTTCGGGTGCCATTTCGAGTACTTCGGCAGCGATCCGGATCAACCGGGTCTCGGTTTCTGTACGTGGAGCAACTCTGTCATGCTCCTCATCGATATGCGGTACAGGCAGTGCCCGTTTATCCACTTTGCCGTTGGACGTGAGCGGCAGCTGCTCTATAGCCATAAACCGGGAAGGAATCATATAGTCAGGCATCCGCACATTCAGATGAGTTTTCAGTTCACTGTCTGTCCATTCTCCTGTAGTAACGATATAGGCACACAGGCTGGAATAGGAAAGGCCCTTTTTTAGAGCGAGTACAACCGCTTCCTGGACAGCCGGATGTTCCAGCAGTCCGGCTTCAATTTCTCCCAGCTCGATCCGGTTGCCGCGAATCTTCACCTGTTCATCGATCCGTCCCTGGTAATCCACATTGCCGTCGGGTAGCCAGCGGGCCAGATCACCGGATCGGTACATACATGTACCCGGCATCCACGGATTCTCGATAAATCGCTCTGCAGTAAGCTCTGGCCGCCGCAGGTAGCCTGCAGATACGCCTTCGCCACCGATCCAGAGCTCACCGGTCACCCCGATCGGCTGCGGCTGCATGGACGAATTCAGAATATACAGTGTTGTATTGTGTATCGGACGGCCGATCGGCAGCTGACCGTTATCCAATACAGCTTGATTGACCAGCCATGCTGCTGCGCATACGGTCGCTTCGGTAGGTCCATAGACATTGATGAGCGTGCCTTCTCCCAGTGTACGAAGCGCCTTTTCCACATGGGTTCGTGATGCCTGCTCGCCGCCAAACAGCAGCTTGCGCAGTCCTCTTAGTCCGTCCAGATCGACTTCCACCAGTGTGTTGAACAGTGCTACCGTCATCAGGGCCACCGAGATATGCTGCTCACGAATGGAAGTGATAAGCGCTACCGGATTAAGCAGCTGATCACGTGTAACCAGTACGAGAGCAGCACCGTGCAGCAGGGCTCCGTAGATATCGAAGGTCGAACCGTCAAACGCGTAATTGGACAGCTGCAGAATTCGGTCTTCCGGTGTAATCTCCAGAAAACCGTTATTAACGACCGTTTTCACTACATTCCGGTGTGTCACCATTACGCCTTTGGGCTGGCCGGTTGAACCGGAAGTATACATGACATAAGCCAGCTGCTCTGCCGTGACTGCCGTGGATGGAGAATGAACCGGCTGAGATTGTCCGGGCTGATCCGAGAGGTACAGAATATCGCCTTCGTAGCTGTCAACGCCTGTCCATAATTCCCTGTGCTGAACGATAACCAGCGGCGCCTCACTGTCTGTCAGCATATGACGGATGCGCTCTACAGGATGCGCCGGATCTACCGGCAGATAGGCAGCGCCTGCCTTGAGAATCGCCAGTATGGACACAATCATCTCCGGCGAACGTTCGGTAATTAGTCCTACGATCTGATTCTCTCTTACCCCGCATTGGATGAGGGTATGAGCCAGTTGATTCGCCTGTGTATTCAGCTCGGCGTAGGTCAGCTGATGATCCTCCATAATAACGGCCGGACGCTGCGGATTAAGGCGGCACTGCCGCTCGAATAGCTCATGAATGGTCTGTTCTCTCGGGTAAGGAGCGGCCGTTTGATTAAAGGTGACAATCAGCTGTTCACGTTCCTCGGCAGTGATCATCATAAGTTCTGTATGATTGCGTTCCGGCTGATCTACAATCTGTCTCAGCAGTTCCGTATAATGTTCCGTCATCTGCCGGATCGTCGAGGATCGGAACAGACGGGTACTGTACTCCACTGAGACATCCAGCGAATCTCCCTCGACTACGGTCCAGTTCATGGCGAACTTGGAAGGATTCCAGTCCAGATCGATTGGATTCATCTCCAGATCCGGTACATGCACCGCCGACTTTTCAAAATTCTGCACTGTAAACAGCACATCAAACAGCGGATGCCGGCTCACATCCCGCTGCAGCTCCAGCTGTTCCACCAGTTCTTCAAATGGATAATCGGCATGGGTGTACGCCTGCAGCATCGTTTCTTTACATTGAAGCAGGTAATCGGTAAATGATTGGCCGAGCACAGGCTGTGTGCGCAGCGCCAGCAGATTGACGAACATGCCCACAATCGGCTGCACATCGGCATGAGGACGCCCGGCAATCGGAGAACCGGTGATCATATCCTGCTGTCCGGTATATCTGGACAACAGCAGATGGAAAACGGCCAGCATGAGCATATGCAGCGTAACTCCATGCTTCAGGCACAGCTGCTCCATATCCCGGGTCAATCCGGCATCGATGCGGAATCTCCATATATCCCCGCTGTATTCCTGCACGGCAGGGCGCGGGTAATCGGTAGGCAGCTCCAGTACCGGCAGTTCCCCTTCGAGCTGCTGCAGCCAGTGCTGCTGATGTTCACGCCATTGTGGCATATTCATTTGGGACTGCTGCCAGACGGCATAATCCCGATATTGAAGCGACAGTGCAGGCAGTTCCCTGCCCTGATACAGCTGCATCAGATCTTCGAGCAGTATCTTGCTGGATACTCCATCTGCAATAATATGATGCATATCCAGCATCAGCACATGATGATCCTGCCCGATCCGGCACAGATCGGCGCGAAGCAGCGGCGCATGAGCCAGATCGAATGGCCGGACCAGTCCCTGGAATCCTGTCTGCAGCTCATCTGATGTCGTCTCATAAATCTCCATATTCCAGGATATATAGGTATGGATACGCTGCATCAGCTCTCCTTCCACCATATGAAAGGAAGTCCGCAGGCTCTCATGTCGCTGAATAAGCATCTGCAGCGCCGATTGAAGCTGTCCTGCATCGAGCTTGCCTTTCATTTCAAAAACCAGCGGGATATTGTAGCCGGTCGTCGCAGTCTGCTGAATATTCTGTACCATATACATGCGGCGCTGTGCGGATGAGACCGGATAGTAGTCCTGTTCGGGCGCTTTGGAGATACCCTCGAATAGGGTCAATTCGGTCTGATCGATATAAGCAGCCAGCTCCTTGATCGTTGGCCGCAGGAAGACTTCGTTCAGTGGAATATCGATATTCATCTCCCGATAAATTCGAGAGACCATGGTCATCGCTTTCAAAGAATGTCCGCCCATTTCAAAAAAGTGATCGTCCCTGCCAGCCTGCGGCACGCCGAGTACGTCCTTGAAAATAGCAGCAAGCTTGATCTCGGTCGCTGTGTCCGGATCGGCAGATACGGAAGGCGAATAACCTTGGGGTTCCGGCAGTGCGGACTTGTTTACTTTACCATTCGCCGTGACCGGCAGCTGATCCATCGGTACAAAATGTGCCGGAATCATATACTCCGGTAAAGTCTGCAAAATATGTGCGCGCAGCTCCGCCGTCGTCCAAGTTCCGGCAGCGACAATATAGGTACAGAGATACGCATGTCCCTCCTGATCCTGCCTTGCGATAGTCAGGCATTCGCGAATGGCAGAATGCTTCATCAGCTGCACATCGATTTCACCGGGTTCGATCCGATAACCGCGAATCTTCACCTGCTCATCCAGTCGTCCCAGATACTCAATCTGTCCATCCGGCAGCCAGCGGGCCAGGTCTCCGGTGCGGTAGATCCTCCCTCCCGGTATGGCCGGATGCTCTGTAAACCGCTCTGCCGTTAGCTCCGGACGATGGAGATAACCCCGGGCCAGTCCGCTGCCGGATACACATAGTTCTCCGGGCACACCGACCGGCTGCAGCTGGCCTGTACGGTCGAGAATGTGTACCTGATGATTGATGACCGGCTTGCCGATCGTCAGCACCGGTGATTCCGCGTCCAGTACCCCGCTTGTAGTGACCACTGTATTTTCCGTAGGACCATAATTGTTCACGACTGTATAGGATTGCGGCTTGAACTGCTGAATCCTCTCTCCACCGATGAGCAGCAGACGCAGAGACGAATGATCCAGCTCCATAAACTGCACAGCCAGCTGGGTCGGCAGGAAGGCTACCGTAATGCTATGGGCTGTGAAATACCTTTGCAGTGCATAAATATCTCCCCGAATACTTTCATTAATGACATGCAGCGTCATACCGCAGAGCAGCGGCGGAAATGTCTCCCATACCGAAGCATCAAATCCAAAGCCGGCCAGCTTGGTACTGCGATCGGCAGGACCCGTCTGAAAAGCATGATTATGCCAGACACACAGATTGACCAGCGTATGGTGCTCGATCATGACCCCTTTGGGCTGACCGGTGGAACCGGAAGTGTAAATGACATAGGCCAGATGATGCCCCTGATGCAGTGGTTCCACATTATGGTCTTCCTCATCTCTCCAGACGGATTCTTCAAGCGGGATTACAGTACCTTGATAAGCCGGAGGAATATTCACTCCTGGCTGGATCAGCAGATGGGTCGTACGGCTATCTTCCAGCATATAGGCAGTCCGCTGCACCGGATAGGATGAATCGATGGGCAGGTAGGCAGCTCCTGATTTGACAATGCCCAGTACACCAATAATCATCTTCAGAGAATGCGCAGCCATAATCGCGATCACCTGATCCGGACCGGCTCCTCTCCTGCGGAGAACACGCGCCAGCTGATTCGCCCGGCTGTTCAGCTGCCGGTAAGTGAGCGACTGTTCGCCGAAGACAACGGCAATATCATCAGGCTGCCGCTGAACTGTTTTTTCAAAAAGTTCATGTATCGTTTGGCCGACTGGCAGTTCCAGCGTCTGGGCGTTGAATGTGTGAATAAGCTGCTGGCGCTCTGCAGGAGTGAGGATTGAAATGGTAGAGACAGGAAGGTTGGGATGATGCAGCACCGTATCTGCGACCTGCTCGAGATGGCGGCATACCGCCTCCATAGGGTCACGGTGATACACTGCAGGATGATAGGAAAGCGTAATGGTTAGCGACTGTTCCAGCCGAATTCGAATGCTGAAAGGAGAATGGGTATTTGCCACATTTGTCATACTGCTGTTCGGGCCGATCCGCTCAGCATTTACTGATTGTACTGATGATGGCGTAGACAGGAGGTTGGCCGCAGCTGTGTCTGCCTGATCGCCTGCCCATTTACTTGACGTGTTCGCTCCATATTCCAACGTCAGAATATGATCAATGAGCGGATGGGATACACCTGCAATCTCTTGAAGCTCGGATAGACTGTAGACATTATGGACCTGCGCCAATTGCCATGACCGCTGAGCTTCCTGCAGAAGTTCCTGAAAAGTCGTCGCTGCCGAAGTGATCAGACGTACAGGCGTAATGGTCCCGGCAAGAGTGGCTGCAGTGTCGGCAGAGGAAGGTTGTAGGTGGGCATCCGCAATGGATACACCAAAAATCGACTGTTCGCTGTTATTGTATTTTTGCAGCACAATTCCCCAGATCGTCTGCAGCAGGATGGCCGGCTCTACCCCATTCTGGCTGGCTTGCTCCAACAGGAGCGAAGTCGTCTCCGGACGAAACGAAAAAGAAACTTCTTCTCGCAGATCCGGCATGGATTCATATGTATTGTGGGCTGGATTAAGGTTCATCAAGCGCTGCGGCAGTATGGATGCTTCTGCCATATTGTTCAGATACTCCTGCCAGAACAGCCTGGCTGATGTGCCATTCTCCTGTTGGTGCATGTCTGTGTTCATTATTGTATAGCGCTCCCTTCGAACGTACCGATTTGGATGAGGATTGGTGATTTGCCGCCGCTGATTGTCCTGTCATGCTGTTTTTCCAAAGTGATTTCCTTACTTTTCTTAAAATGTACCAGATTACCAGCCAGCATCTCTATCAGTATACAATGGAAAAGAATACCATGTTAAGCATCATTTCAAGTTGGCAGTCGACAAAAAAAGCAGCTGCCATCGCAGCTGCTTTTTCAATCTTCATATCACTCTTCACATCATAAGAAAGCAAATTCTACACCTGGATATTCTCCATCGCCTCGCTGATATCATAGTCCCCCATATTAATATCCGGCTCCATACCGAGAGCCAGTTTGGCCAGCTGGCTGCCCAGATAAGGACCTGCCGTCAGACCGGATGCCCCGAGTCCGTTAGCCGCCAGCAGTCCGCTCCAGCCAGGCACTCTGCCAATGACTGGCAGGAATCCGGGTGTAAATGGGCGGAATCCCACCCGAACTTCCTGCAGCGAACTGTCAGCCAGACCGGGAGCCATTTCCAGTCCTTTGTTCAGTACTTCCTGCATGCCTCCGGCCGTGACTCTTGTGTCATATCCTTCAATATCATTCTCATGGGTAGCCCCAATTACGATTCTCTGGTCCTCAAAAGCGAGCAGATATTGATCGGTAGGCGGAATCACGACTGGCCAGCTGTCGGTATTCGGCTGATCTGCTGTCTGCAGATGCATAATCTGCGCTTTTTGATAGCTTACCCGGAAATGAATTCCGAGCGGCTGCAGCAGTGAAGGTGCCCATGCTCCCGCACAGATAGCCACTTCGTCTGCAGGATAAGTCGCTTCCCCCACCTGCACGCCGGTGACGCTGCCAGCATCAAATTGCAGTACGGCGTCCCCATGAATCATGGTCGCTCCATTTCGCACCGCCGATCGGAGCAGCGCATCCCGCAGGGCGCGTCCATCCACACGTGCTGCCCCGCTGATATACACGGCCTGATAGCCCTCCTGCAGCAGCGGGAAGCGTCGACGGGTCTCTTGCGCATCCAGTACGGTGATCTCGCCGATCTCCGGTGCATCGTCTCTGCGCAGACGCGCCCGCTCTTCCATTTTGGCGATTTTCCCGGCATCGATATGGATACTGAGTGCACCTACCTGTGCATAGCCCGTATCGCTCTCACCCTCCCGTTCCAGTTCGCCGATCAGCTGCGGATAGAACCTTGCTCCACCCTTGGCCAGACGATACCAGGCCTGATTGCGCCGCTGGGATAGCCATGGGCAGATGATGCCGGCGGCCGCATCGGTCGCCTGTCCCTGATCCTGCCGATCTACAATCAGCACGTCCGCTCCGGACCGAGCCAGCTGATAGGCAGTCGATGCACCCAGAATCCCTGCTCCTATTACGATAACTTTCTTCATTACTCCTGTTCCTCTCTCTGTCCAGATCTCTGTGATTATACGCTATACTATCTTAGCATGAGTGGGAATGAAGTTCATGATGAATTGAGGTCCGACATTTACAAAATGGCAGCAAGTTCGATACGATATGGATACAATGTCGTGTCAGGATGGATACATGTATACGGTATACTGTTTATAGTTGATCAGGAGCAACCCTGGCATACCCGCTTAGAAAAGGAGAACTACACATGATGAACCAACAAGCAATGCGAATCGCAGCTCTCAGTGCAATCTGTCTGCTGGCCGGCTGCAGCAGCAATACCATGGCCGCACAGAACTCAGTTGCCTCTGCGCCTGCTCAGGTACATACCCTTTCGGTAAATGATCATAAGACCGTTCCGGGCAATACAGAGGCAGCCGCTTCCCGGTTATCTGCGAGCAAGACCGGTACAACTACAATGAAAACGGTCACTCATCCGGAAGCAATCGATGTACTCGTGAACAAACAGAACAAACTGCCGGAAAATTATACACCCCGTGATCTGGTGTATGCGGATGTACGCTTCACATTCAAGGAAAAGATCGAAAAGCGCAAAATGCGCAAAGAAGCCGCAGCTGCCCTGAAGCAGATGTTCGCCGCAGCCGATCAGGATCGTGTGCCGCTGGCAGGCGTCTCCGCCTATCGCTCCCATGCCCGTCAGAAAGCCATCTTCGAAGGCTATGTACGCCGGGATGGAGAAGCCAAAGCCCGTACGTACAGCGCTTATCCAGGCACGAGTGAACACGAGACCGGACTGGCTATCGATGTGAGCGGCTCCAATGGTCGCTGTGCAGCCACCGGCTGCTTTGCCGGAACCAAGGAAGCCAAATGGCTCGCCAAAAATGCCCCTGCTTACGGATTCATTATCCGCTATCCCAAAGGCAAAGAAAGCATTACCGGCTATACGTATGAACCATGGCATCTGCGCTATGTAGGCAAGAGCATAGCAGGCGAGATCAGTCGCAAGCAGCTGACGCTGGAAGAATATACCGCCCAGCAGTCCACTGCATCATCTCCTTCCTCCTGAATAAGGAGACGGTGGCTGGAATCTTCACAGCATACTGCCGATGTCTTTGTAATAACGGCAAAAAGCTTCTTCCTTTTCGTAGGAAAGAAGCTTTTTGCCGTTATTTGGTTATACCCAAATACAGTATTCTAATTGATTCCCAGCTTGGATGGCCAGTTGCCGTACCAGGCATAACCGGTCCGTCTTTCCTGGTCGATATCCTTGAGCTGGTATTTCACTACACCGTCACGGCCGACGAAGATTGGCTTGTTGGTGTTCAGCTCGTAGAAGCGTGCCCAGATCGGTGTGGTTACACTCGGATCGCTGACGACAGTAACATCAGAGCTTGTCTTCACTACGCGGACACCGGTAATTTACACAGCTTTGAACCAGTCTGCAGCCGCTTTGATGGAGGCTGTAATCTGGGAGGTTGCCGGCCGTGTCTTCAGAAAAGTAACAATACCGGTGCTCTCGCTGGCACTCAGAGAAGGTACTTCATAAATGCGCGCGCCTGCAGGCTTCAGTGTACTCGCATCATGCTGCTGCCCCCAGACGGTCAGTTTGCCGCCGGATACAACCTGCGATTTCAGAATGCAGTCGATGCCTTTGTCGACCGCCTGTTTGCTTTTGCCTGCCAGTGTACTGTCGATGAAAGCAAAGTCGCCCTTTTTCCCGGCAACTTCATCCAGCAGGGTCATGACACTGATCATGGCGTTGTCATTGTAAGTAATATGCTGATGATAACCGCTGCCCTGATAGACCTGCGGCCAACCGCCATTTGCATACTGCATCTTCAGCAGGAAGTTAATGCCTTTGACAGCAGCTGCAGAATACTGGGTATTACCGGTTTTGGTGTACTCGCTTGCCAGTCGGCGGATCTCCGTATAGGTGGCTTTGTTATCAATGGTGGATTTGGCCCAGTCGCCGCTGGTCTCGGAGTAATTTTTTTTCCAGCCACCATCAGCCTGCTGATTTTTCAGAATATCGGCAATGCTGGCAGTTGTTCCGCTTCCGTCTGCGGCCATTACCGGTGCTGAAGTAGGGAATACCATTGCCAGAATTGCTGCAATACTTACCATTTGAAGCATAAGCCATAATCTGTTTTTTCTCATAACAAGTCTCCTTTATCGATTGTATTAGACTGCACGGCTGCTTGATCGCTACCCTTTGTACAGCTATCCTTATATAAGAATATGCTGATGTTGTTATGTAAACGTTATCAAACATGTGGTTATTTTACATATTTTATATTTGGGTGTCAATGAATGGATTTCTGTTTTTAGTGTAAAAAAGATATAACATTCTGGAATCTCCACATAAAAAAACCTCCAGCTGCATACAGATCAGCCAGAGGTTTGCCGAGAATGAACAGGATAAATGAATTATCCAGCCTGATGAATGTTTGTCCTTACTGTGCGTACTTCAGTTTCTGGCTCACCCGTTCCGAGGAGAACAGCATAATTACAATATAGGCGAGTACGACGGCAGGAAACAACCCGATCTGAATATAAGCAGCGACCAATCCGAACAGCGGCGGCAAAATCGTAATGCCTATATAGGCTGCAGCCAGCTGATAGCCCATCAGCCGCGCTGAATTCTTTTCACCAAATCGGGCAGGTGTCTCATGCAGCAGTCCCGGGAAGATCGGAGCAAATCCGAGACCGATTAGGATCAGTCCGCTCATGAGCAGAATAGGCGGCAGCGGCAGAACCAGCAATATGCCCCCCAATACAGCCACAAGTTGGCCAATCAGAATCAATTTTCGGTTGGCTATCTGCAGTGTCAGGAAGCCGGTAATCAGTCTGCCCAGCGTAATCCCTCCAAAGTACAGTGACACCCATCCGGCTGCAGTCTCCGGTGTAATCCCCCGGTCCCCAACGAGGAAGCTCGCTCCCCACAGCCCTACAGTCGCTTCCGCTCCACAGTAAAAAAGAAAGGTCAGCAGCGTAAAGCTCACACCGCGGATACGCAGCGGATGTGTAACCGATTTCGATGATGAGTTGGTGGTATCTTGCGATTCATCTGCCGCTGACGATACTTCATTCGCATGCGGATCAGCAGAAAATTTCTCCCTTGCCCGTGCTTCCTGCTGCAGCCGGGCGACCTTGTTCCAGAGCGGAAGAGTCATCAGCAGAATAATGACCAGCCCGAACTGGATCATCGCCACCGCCTGATATCCGCCTCTCCAGGAACTGTCTGTTCCCATATAGTAGGACATAATGATAGGCCCGGACGTTGCCCCTACGCCCCAGAAGCAGTGCAGCCAGCTCATATGGTGGGCCTGATAATGGGCAGCAACATAATGATTCAGTCCCGAGTCCACTGCTCCCGCTCCAATCCCGAGTGGAATTGCCAGCACCGCCAGCCATGTCAATGACGGGACAAAGGAAAAGCCTAGCAGCGCTCCGGCAGTCAGACAGCAGCTGATTAGTGTGACCAGACCGGTACCCAGCTTCTCCAGCAGCTTGCCGCTCGCCAGGCTGGAAATAATCGTGCCGACTGATGCGATAACCGACAGCGTACCGGCTGCTCCCATCGGAGCATGAATATACTGATGCATAACCGGCCAGGCCGCTCCCAGCATGGAATCCGGAATACCCAGACTGATAAAGGATAAATAGATTACAATCAGAAACAGTGTTGCCATATGTACGATAACCCCCATCTATGGAATATCTGCTGATTCAGCATCTATCATATCACCAGCTCCAGACTTTTTAAAACCTTTATTAAAAGTAATATTTATTTTGAATCCATATACCGACTATTGATGGCCCCTATCAAAAAAATGCAAATTCCCATATAGGCAGACACCGGCACATCTGTGAAGGCTTACAGCGTACCGGTTCACCTGTATAATAATCCGGAATCATCCATACCACTCTGCCTGTAATACCATATGGTAAAAAATTGCCGATTAACGTCGTTCCCGGTTTACCTCTGCTGCCCGATACGCCGGATTACTCCTTCCACAGTCATCTGCTCCCGGATACCTGAGCTCCGCTCTACGTACTCCACTTCTCCTGCAGCTGCTCCTTTGCCTATAACGATGCGCAGGGGAATTCCGATCAGGTCGGAATCCTTGAACTTCACGCCTGTCCGTTCGTCACGATCATCCAGAAGCACCTCACAGCGAGCTTGATACAATCGGTCATAAAGCTCCATGGCTATTCTCATCTGCTGATCATCCCGGACAGAGATCGGGATAAGATGCACCAGATAAGGCGCAATGGATGCAGGCCAGCAGATCCCCTGCTCATCATGATGCTGCTCCACAATCGCAGCCACCAGTCGGGATACCCCGATACCGTAACAGCCCATACGGATCGGCTGCTCTCGTCCGGATGAATCGATATAGTTTGCATTCATCGCTGCGCTGTATTTGTCTCCCAGCTGAAAGACATGCCCGACTTCGATCCCGCGCTGAAAATGAATACTTCCTTCTCGGCAACGAGGACATCGGTCCCCTTCGCGGACATTACGGAAATCTCCGATATGCTGAAGCTGGTGCAGCAGATCGCGCTGTACATCCACATAACGATAATGGTAATCTTCCTGGTTGCCTCCGGAGATCGCGTTCTGCAACGAAAGTATCGAATCGTCTGCCAGCCAGGTCAGACGGGCATGCCGTAGTCCATAAGGACCGACGAATCCGGCAGGAGCCCCGGTTACCTGCTGTACGGTCTCCATATCTGCGATAATCAGCTCGTCAGCCTGCAGATAATTTTTGACCTTGATCTCATTAATCTCCTCATCGCCGCGAATAAGCACCGCAACCGGCTCCTGATCGGCCAGAAAGATCACTGTTTTGATAATTCGGTCCGGTGTGATCGATAGTGACTCGGTCAGCTGGGCAATACTGCGCAGACCTGGCGTATGAAAATGCTCAGGCGACCGACTTGCTATAGAATCGGCATCAAGCGTAGAGGTATCGATATCGGTTGTATGTGGAATCATAATCTCTTCCCCGGTAAAGGCTATGGTGCCATTACTGCCGGATGACTGTACAAAAGCTTCCGATGCGGACTCAGCCTTTTCCAGATTGGCGGCATATTCGCAGTGTGTACAGACGACGATGGTATCCTCTCCCGCCTCCGTAATTGCCGTAAACTCATGGGTGCTGCCCTCTCCTCCAATCGTACCGGCATCCGCTTCTACCGCTCGGAAATCCAGCCCGCAGCGTTCAAAAATATGGTGATAGGCTTCATACATACGCATATACGCCTGCTGCATCGTCTCTTCATCCGCTGCAAAGGAATAGGCATCCTTCATCAGAAATTCCCTTCCACGCAGCAGACCGGATCGTGGACGCCTTTCATCCCGGTACTTGGTCTGAATCTGATACAGAGTAACCGGCAGCTGACGGTAGGAACCCACTTCGCTGCGGATCAGATCCGTGATCACTTCCTCATGGGTTGGTCCGAGTACGAAGTCCCGCTGGTGCCGATCCTGCAAACGGATCAGTTCTTCGCCATACACCTCGTAGCGACCGGATTCCTGCCACAGCTCTGCAGGCTGCATCGCCGGCAGCAGCACTTCCTGTGCACCGGTTCTATCCATCTCTTCACAGATAATCTGTTCTATTCTACGCAGTACGATGCGTCCGAGCGGCAGATACGTATAGATTCCTGCGGCGAGCTGGCGAATATAGCCTGCCCGCAGCAGCAGACGGTGGCTGGCTGCCTCGACATCCCCAGGAGATTCGCGCAGCGTGACGGCTAGCAGTTGACTCTGTTTCATGATAAGTTCCTCCCGTGAAATAAGTGTATAACAACAAAAAGACGCATCCGTCAGGGACGAATGCGTCGTGGTACCACCCTAATTTCGATTATGAATCCGCATGGAATGCAGGATAACATAATCCTTCAGCCGTTAACGGAGGCATCCGGCAATGACAGGCACAGAAGTTCAAGTACATCTTTTGCCTGTATTGCAGCTCACAGGATAGGGCCGGGTTCAGTCGCGGCGGGGAACCTTGCAGCCGGTGGGTTTCCTCTCTGGACAGCGATGGAAGAACCAGGGATCCTGATCATGGCAATTTGGTATCAACACGATGACACATGATCAATTCCATATTTTCTAAAATAAGTTAGTATAGAGATTACTTGATCCGCTGCTAAGCTGTCAAGAGGGATCAGTCCCTTTTGGACCTTTTTGCATAGGATTCCATTAATTCAAGCGTTTGTTCCTGCAAATCGATCTGTTGAGTCATTTCATCCTGATGGTCTGTTGAACTTGCTATGTGATCTTTCATTATGCCCAGCTTGCTTTGCAGCCGCTTCGCTTCCAGCCTTAAAAGCTGAATCTGCTCTTGGTGGTCTATATCCTGATTTATAGGGAGCAATATCAACTCGTACACAGGCATGCCAGCCCGTTCACGAAGCCTTGCATTAATAAGAAATGGGATTTCTGTATCATTTCCCGACTTTATCGCAAGCTGAATGGCTTCAATATGGGCATTCAAACGAATATGTGGAATAAAATACATTTGATAAAAAAGACGGCTTGCACGGGTAAGAATGGATTCAAAGTGACAACCATAGAGGCCATTCTGATTATAACCAAGCAGCAGAAGCAGCTTTTCGTTTGCAGCTGTAATATGATGATCAGAAGATAGTGACATATAGCCGCAAAATATCTGCTCTGGTTGTTCCGCCATCAGCTGGACATCTCCGTTTCCGCGACGAACTGAGCGAGATATTCTTTAATCAAGAAAATAGTCTCGTCGGGATGGCTCATATGAGGACAATGTCCGGTTGCATCCATTAGTTGAAATATACTCTGTGGAATCTGCTGATGCATATAAGCACCCACTTCAAGGGGAGCAATATAATCCTGATCACATTGCAAAATAAGTGCCGGTGTTGTCACATACTGCAGCGAGGAACGATAATCCGACATGAAAGTAATCTCGGCAAACTGCTGTATAATAACCGGATCAGACATGCAAAAGCTCTCATGTAATTCCGCAGTCAACTCCGGTTGATCCGGGTTGCCCATGGCGATTGGTGCCAGAAAGCTGGCCCAGCTTGTATGATTTTGCTTCATTAACGAAAGAAGTTCTTCGATATCCTTTTGTTCAAAACCGCCTATGTAATCGGGTAAATCATTGATGTATCGAGGCGAAGGAGCAATCAGGATCAGATTTTTAAAATAACCGGGTCTGCATAATGAAGCAAGCAAACCAATCATACCACTTACCGAGTGGCCAATAAATATCGGATTTTCCAGCTGGAGAACATCACAAATCTGCAGCATATCTTCTGCATAACCGGTAAGCTGATTATGGCGATCATATTCATAAGCCTGCAGATCGGATTTTCCAGAGCCAATATGATCAAATAAAACCACCTTGTAATTTTCTTCAAAGGCAGGGACGACGAATCGCCACATACTTTGGTCACATCCAAAACCATGAGCAAAAACAATGGGCTGACTTCCCTGCCCTGTCACTCTTACATTATTTCGACTCAGGATATTAGACATAATAGCTCCTTTCTTGAAGAGGACAATGTGTATTCTAAACTTCAGTATATCTTAAACCCGAAAAATATTGCATCAAATTTTAATGAATACATCTAAGTTGACTGTATTTATAAATAATTATTAACATATTTATATCAAGTAAATTCAAATTATGTAAAAAATAGAGACAGCTGCTGAATGGAACAGCTGTCTCTATTGACAGATATTAACGAAGTAAATTCGTTTTCGCCAGATCAATCAGCTCATCACCGCGTCCATTCATAATTGCTTTGGCCATCCAGAGAGAGAATCCTTTGGCCTGCTGCAGTGTAATGGTTGGCGGCATGGACAGCTCCTGACGATTGACCACTGCATCGATCAGGGCTGGACCATCATGTTCCAGTGTACGCTGCACCGCATCTTCCAGCTGTTCCGGATCTTCGACACGGATACCATGGATTCCGAGCGCGTTGGCTACCGCCGCAAAATCGGTCTGATGCAGATCCGTACCGGACTCCAGGTACCCGCCCGCCTTCATCTCCAGCTCCACAAAGCTCAGCGCACTGTTATTGAAGACCACAACCTTAACTGGCAGATTATGCTGCTTGAGCGTAATTAGATCACCCATCAGCATACTGAGACCGCCATCACCGGAAAAGGAAATTACCTGGCGTCCGCGCTCGGCAGCCTGCAGCCCGATCGCCTGAGGCAGTGCATTGGCCATCGTACCGTGGTTAAAGGAACCGATCAGACGGCGTTGCTCGCTAATTTCCAGATAACGAGCTGCCCATACGGTTGGCGTTCCAACGTCGCAAGTGAATATGGCATCCGGTGCAGCCGCATCGCTGACGACCTTGGTCAGGTACTGTGGATGCATTCCCTTGTGTCCGGGACGGCCTTTGACAGCCATCTCGTTAAGCTCTTCACGTACTTTGGTATAACGGTCAGCAGACTTGCGCAGATGACTGGGATCATGCGCTGTAGTCAGTCGCGGCAGGATCTGCTGTACGGTTGCCTTGACATCTCCGCACAGTCCCAGTGTAATATTGGTCCGTCTGCCGAGACGGGACGAGTCGATATCCAGCTGGATAATCGTCGCGTCTTCCGGATAGAACTGGCGATAAGGGAAATCCGTACCCAGCATCAGCAGCAGATCGCAGTCCATCATGGCATGGTACCCCGAGGAATAACCGATCAGACCGGTCAGACCGGCAAAATACGGATTATTGTACTCCAGATGTTCCTTGCCGCGCAGAGCGACGACCATCGGTGACTGCAGCCTGTTGCATAGCTCCATCAGTTCTGCATGAGCGCCTTTGCAGCCTGCACCACATAACAGAGTAATCTTTTTGCCGTCATTCAGATACCGGGCGAGTGTCTGCAATTCCTCTTCAGACGGAAGCACAACCGGCTTGGCCGCATGATAGACCTGGGCAGGCACCGCATGGGTCGATTCGTCGAGACTGGCAATATCTCCCGGCAGCACCACCACAGATACGGTTGAACCGGCGATTGCTGTCTGAATCGCCATCGTCAATGTACGCGGCATCTGTTTCTCTGTCATAATCACTTCACAGAAATCACTGCACTCCTGGAAAATCAGCTCCGGATGCGTCGCCTGGAAGTAGCCGCTCCCAATCTCATCGCTCGGGATATGGGCAGCAATCGCCAGCACCGGCACCCGGTTGCGATAGCAGTCATAGAGTCCGTTGATCAGATGCAGATTCCCCGGTCCGCTGCTGCCTGCACAGACGGCTATCGTTCCATTCAGCTCCGCCTCGGCGCCAGCGGCAAATGCAGCCACTTCCTCATGACGAACATGAATCCATTCGATCTTGCCGGAACGCCGTACCGCATCAATAATCGCATTCAGCGAATCGCCGGTAATGCCAAAAATGCGCTTGACCCCGGCATTTATGAGGGTCTCTACTACCGAATCTGCAATCGTCTTTTTCACTGTTCTCTACCTCCTGTATCCATCTGCTTGTATTTTCAACAATTGTCTACAAATTATGCGTACTTCTCTTTGTCTCTTTACCCGTATGTATCCTACATTTAACAACCAATATAAGAAACCGGAAATAAATATCTATGTAATTATTAATATATTGTTTCCCTGCATAGTAATAGCAAAATAATATGGAAAAATAGCAAAAAGGCGTCCGAAAATAACTCGAACGCCTAAAATAACCTTTTTAGTCTCATGAGAAGGATTAATACCGCATCCACACATCTTCATACTGCGAATTGCGCTTAAACTGGGCCAGTGCATACGAGCAGGTAGGGAGAATTTTTTTGTTCTCCGCCCGAGCCGCCTGTACAACCTGATCCAGCAATCCGCGAGCGATAGCACCGCCGCGGTATTCCGGGTTTACATACGTATGATTCAGCGTCCACGTATCACTTTCCGGTCCGGGAATGTAGGTGATTTCGCCGATAATTTCTTCATCCTTTTTCAGGAAAAAGGCAGTGCCTTCCTTGATCAGCTGTCCGCCCTCGATCAGTTCTGCACCGGGGTTATCGTAGACCGGCGTTATGGCTGTAGCATGCGGCGGCTGCAGCTCGGGCACCTGATTCGTCGGGGAACTGTTCGCGCCGGTGTGTGTTATGGTATTACCGCCCGACTCATTAGACGAATCCTGATCAGATGCGAATCCACCACCGGGAGTGTTGAATTCTTCTTTGACAATAGAGACGCTCTGCTTCACATCCTGAGTAGCGGATGTTAGATTACTGCGGGTATCCTGCACCGCCGTCTTGCTGCTTTGAAGTCCTGCTTTGAGCTGCTCGGTTGAAGTCTTTGCCTCCTGAGAGGTTTCTTTGGCATGTTCCATCGTATGTTGGAGATTCTGTTTGGCCTCATCAACGTCACTCTTTACGTCATTGAGTGTAGCTTTGATACCATCCATCGCCTGCTTTGCCTCATTGATGCTATCTTTAATGCCTTTTAATTCCTTGATTGGATTTTTCATTGGTTACTCCTCCATTCTTCGCTGTCCCCCTGCCATGTTGCAGCAGAGAGCAGTCATCTTAATCACCGGATGAATAGGAATCGTCTGCCTTTCATCCGCTTTGTTATATAGTTATTACCCAATCTGCGGTACTTATCCCTCTCTTGCCGATTTTTACCTGGTCTTTACATTACATGCGCTTTTGATCAGATAGATGTAAATGGTGAGAATATTATTTTTAAGATGTTTTACTGCTTTTATACCGAAAATGTGAAGAAAAAGAAGGAAAAAGCTGGAATTTAGAGCATGCGAGATGTATTTGATCTTCTCGGGATTTTACACTCTCTTAATGCATTTTATAACGTTTTCATTTTCCGGACATCAGGAGTATGATGTAGACATCACCAACAAGCAACGCTTCACCACCAAGCATCATCGGCGTTGTCAGGTGATTCACTCCAATCTTTCTTTACTTGAGAAAGGAGAGATCGTCCAATGGAATAGGTTAGCGAAGCATACTGGTTCAACTGCAGAACAATCTGGCATCCGTGAAAATGCCCATGATCGCAGATTGCAGGTATGCGGGACATCAATCTAGCTCATTAGACGGAAATGGTAAGGTTGTAAGAAGGAAGAAGCTTTTTCAAGCAAGCATGAACTACTTGCGGGAAAGGAGCAGGATTCCGTTGGAAAAAGGTAG
The DNA here is from genome assembly GCF_000971965.1 of Paenibacillus wulumuqiensis. Lineage (GTDB taxonomy): Bacteria > Bacillota > Bacilli > Paenibacillales > Paenibacillaceae > Saccharibacillus > Saccharibacillus wulumuqiensis. The sequence goes on along the minus strand of NZ_LAQP01000001.1, from coordinate 326,182 downwards.
CGAAGCATACTAGCACAATTTCACGCAAGAGAAACGTAGTGACAGCGTTTTTCGTGGATATTGGAGTATGCGGGGAACAAATCGGCGGTACAGAGTCAAATTACGACAGAAAGTAGGCTGGGAATGGACTGTTTTCAAGCAAGCATCATTAATACTTGCTAAGAAGGGAGCAGGATTCCAATGCAATAACGTAAGCGAAGCATATTATAATCGACTGCACAACGGAGGATGTCCGTGAAAACATCTTTCGCAGTTCGTGGATATGTGGGGACTCAACTGGATTTATGATTTGTGTACAACCATAAGTGGCAACAAGAAATAAAAGGAATCAAGTACGACATTCTTCAAACAGGTTGTATTGAATTTTTAAGACGTTTTAAGTTTTTAAATGTTCTGGTATGCAGGATTTAAATTTTTAAAATGCTTTAAAGCTTTAATTTTCGAACCGCTTTTGAAATGAATGTTTGTAGAACGAAGATTTGATATTCATTTTGAGTATGATGAAAGGCTGTGAACAGAGGAAAATGCTATTTTCGAACAATGTTGCAATAACTTGTTAGGAAGGGAGCAGGATTCCAATGAAACAGGTTAGCGAGGCATGCTAGATCGGTCTCACGCGAGAAAAGCGTCAGTGAAAACGTTTTTCGTGATATCGTGGTATGCTGGAACTCATCCCATATGCAAGGACATGGATGATTCATTGTAAATGTGCGGACGGAATTTCTTCACCGTAAATCAGGTGAACCCCACGAACCGTTTATTCAGCCCGTCGAAAAGGGGAATAACGGACATGCGAAGCTTTTCGAATAAAGCTTCCCCAAAAATGAAATCGATGAACAATCGCTAAACGGTTGTCTGCGACTGCAGAGCTAAGACAATCGGCAGCATGGAACGGTGCAAGTCTATACCATGTCAAGCATGTGGATTGTTGTATAGGAGGATAGGTTACAATTGAATATTGCTACTAACGATTAAACCCCCACAGCCTTGTTAATTCAAGTATGTGGGGGATTTATATTTTTTATGTCTTATTTTATACTGCTCAACTAGGCTCAAAAGCAAAACTCATCAGGTTTTGATAAATCTGCGGTAAAGGGGCCTGTCGGTCAGACAATCCGGCTTCGTATACAGACCGGGGCATCCCGTACACCACGCATGATTCTTCAGATTCAGTAATCACTTTCCCCTTTCTTTGTTTTACTTCCACGCACCCCTTGGTACCATCTACACCCATTCCGGTAAGAATAGCCGTCAGCAGCCGGCCTGCATACAAGGGCGCTGCCGAATGGAGCGTAATATCGATAGACGGTTTATACAGTGCATCCTTCGCAATATCCGTACGAATACTCAGCTGAACCTTGCCATCTGTCTGACGTTGCAGAAGCGTCTGAAAGCCTGCAGGAGCGATGTAAATGCTGCCAGATCGCAGTATTTCCTCATTTTCAGCTTCTTTTACATGCAGAGCACACAGATTATTGAATCGTTCAGCGAGCGGCCTTGTGAATCCCGGTGGCATATGCTGTACTACCAGTACAGGAATCGGCAGATTTCCCGGAAAGCGCGGAAGAATGGACTGAAGCGCAGACGGCCCTCCGGTAGAACATCCGATAATGATCAGATCTGCTGCCGGTTTTGGAAATGCTGCCTCCTTCTTCTCCGGTTCAACAGGAGGTTTGGCTGTAGCCGACTGGACAATTTTGACACGGGCAGCTGCTTTTACACGTTCCAGAAAATCTTTGACGATTGCTTTATTACTGGCATCATTAATCAGATGGTCTTTAAGGAAAAAGTCCACCGCTCCCAGTTCCAGAGCTTTCAGTGTGGCTTCTGTTCCCTTGTCTGTCTGAACGCTGAGCATGACTACCGGCACTGGATGATCTTTCATGATTTTTTGAAGTGCCGTAATACCGTCCATTTCGGGCATCTCTACATCCATCGTTACAATATCCGGTTTGAAGCGTTCCACTTTCTCGATGGCTTCCTGACCATTCCGTGCAATTCCGACTACAAAAAAGTCGGAGTCTTCTTCAAACAGAAGACCAATCGCCCGCCGCATAAAAGCGGAGTCATCCACAATGAGTACCCCGTACTTGCCCATGATTGCCTACCCCTTTTCTGTAATAAAAAGCCTGATTGGATTTTATCGTCTCGAACCCCTTGCCCATTCCACGAATGGATTCTGCATGTCCTAAAAATAAATACCCTCCTGGCTGCAGCATGTCATAAAAATTCTGAATAATCCGGTCTATCGTCTGATCATCAAAATAAATCAGTACATTGCGGCAGAAAATAATATCTACCGGTCCGATCGGCTCCAGCTGAGAAGGGTCCAGCAGGTTGGCACGGCGAAACTGTGTCATATCACGAACAGCCGGTTTTACGCGGTATCCATTATGTTCTGCATCAAAAAAACGTTCGATCTGCTCGGGTGAAGTGCGACGAAAGCATAAGGAAGACTTGGGATAATACCCTTCTGCAGCGACTTTCAGCACCCGCTGGTTGATGTCTGAACCAATAATGCGGACGGATTGTTTGAGTCTTGGCATAATGCTCTGTGCGGTCATTCCAATGCTGTATGGTTCCTCTCCTGTCGAGCAGGCGGCACTCCAGATTTTGATCTCCCCTTTCACCGGGTAGGTCTCCAGAATGCGAGCCAATTCATCGAACTGTGCTTCTTCCCGAAAGAAATAAGTTTCATTAATGGTGATATGCTGGGTTAGCAGTTCCCATTCACCGGGATTCTTTTTCAGGTAAGGAATATAGTCGGTGCAGGAAAGTTGAAGTTCGGATAGACGGCGCATTACTTTGGGTTCCAGTGTAAACAGGTTATTTGTATAGTTCAATCCGCAATGCTTATAAATAAGTCCTGCGAGCTCAAGCAGCTGCTGCTCGTTAATATTGGGCTTGTTTGTCATGTTCTGCGATTCCTTTCTATCTACGTTTGTTGTGCTTGTACATAGAGGAAGAAGCCTTTGACTTCTAAAGGCTTCTTCCGGTAAATGGATCATTCAAAGAGCTATTCCAATCTGTACAAAGATCAGTTATATCTTACGTTGGTAAGCACCTGGCGGACAGATTGACTGCGATCTGTCGCATCTGCCACTACACTGTTCATCCGACGAAGCTCGTCACTGAAACGGCCTATGAACTGTCCGGATTCGTTCATATCTTTTGCAATCTTTTTACCTTGATCAAAATGTTCTTTCAGTGCTGCAGAAGTCTGTTCAGCGTATTTCACCATGTCGTTCAGCTTCTCATTGAACTGGCGATCCAACTGCACATGTTCAAGAGCTGCTCCGCTCATGCTTTCAATGGATTTTTGCGTCTGCTGTGCTGTTGTATGAGCTGTCTCGGCATGGGTTTTCTGCTCCTGGACAAGTGATTTGAGCTGCTTTGTCTGACGGGATACCTGTTCGCCTACTGTAGACAGCCTGCGCCCCTGACGAACCTGCTCCTCCGTAGCATTCTTGATCTCGGCAAGCTGCTTTTTGGCATGGCCAATCTCTTCTACCACCGAATCGATACCAACCGTCTGATCGGCAACCGCACGGGACACTTGCTCGGATTGGGCAGTGATGTTATTCATTGCGCCGAGAATGGACTGATTACGAGCTGCTTGCTCCGCTACTGCCTGACTAACCTGGCGAACCTGTTCACGAGCATTGATGATTCCCTGCTGGACATCGTCTGCACTGGAAGTTTGCTCCTGCATAGCGACCGCTACCTGCTCGGTCTGTCTGGTTACATTTTCCATAGCTCGTACAATCTCTCTGCTCTGTTTGGCCTGTTCAACAGTAGCTGTAGTGATCTGTGCAACCTGTTCACGGGCATTTCCGATACCTTTGGCAATTTCTTCGGCTCCCAATGCCTGTTCTTTAACTGCATGAGTAACCTGTTTGGCCTGGTTGGTCACGTTCTCGACTGCATTGGCAACATCTTTGCCCTGCTTAGCTTGTTCCACCATAGCGATAGTAATCTGGCGGATTTGCTCACGAGCATTGGCAGTGCCCTGAATAACTTCTTCTACCGAAGATGCCTGCTCTGTTGTAGCTGTAGTGACTTGTTCTGCCTGACTGGTTACATTTTCAACAGCCAACACAATTTCTTTGCTCTGTTTGGCAAGTTCAATTGTTGCATAAGTGATTTGGCTAACCTGTTCGCGTGAATTTACTACGCCTTTAACCACTTCTTCAATCGCAGTAGCCTGTTCACGAACTGCAGTAGTCACCATATTTGCCTGATTGTTTACATTTCCTACAGCTCGTGAAATTTCTCTACCCTGCTTGGCCTGCTCTGTCATGGCGGAAGCTACTTGGCGCACCTGCTCACGCGCATTGGCAATACCGCGGATAATTTCTTCCACGCCTTTTACCTGCTCGCTTGTTGCTGCAGTAACCATCTCGGCCTGCTTGGTTACATTGTCAACCGCTTTGACAATCTCCACGCTTTGCTTGGCCTGTTCTGTGGTAGCTGTGCTGATCTGTGCAACCTGGTCGCGGGCATTGCCTACACCAAGCATAATCTCGCTGACACCAATGGATTGCTCTTTTGTAGACGCGCTGACCATCTCTGCCTGACGCGTTACATCATCTATAGCTTTGGCGATATTTTTACCCTGCTTGGCCTGTTCTACAGTCGCAGAAGTTACCTGGCGCACCTGCTCACGTGCATTGGCGACACCTTTGATAATTTCTTCCACACCCAGCGCCTGCTCACGGACAGCGACAGTGACCATTTCTGTCTGGTCTACCAGTTGAGATATGGCAGCTACCACATTCTCTGCCCCTTTGGCTTGCTCAATTGTAGCTGTAGTAATCTGGCTCACTTCCGTACTGATACGGTCCATACCACCAACGATTTTGTGAATCGCGCTTCCTGCTTCATCAGCCAGCACAGTGCCCTGCTGGACTTTCTCTGTTCCCAGATCAATCGCTTCGATAGCATCGGAAGTTTCGGACTGGATACCTTTGATCAATTGGGCAATTTCCTTGGTTGCTTTGGCACTGCGTTCCGCCAGTTTGCGTACTTCCTCGGCAACAACCGCGAATCCTTTGCCATGCTCACCTGCACGGGCTGCCTCAATCGCTGCATTCAAAGCCAGCAGATTGGTTTGCTCGGCGATATCATCAATAACTTCAATGATGCTGCCAATTTCCTCGGAGCTTTTACCGAGATTGACCATAACCTTGGAAGCCTGCAGAACCACATCGGCAATTTCTTTCATGCCCTGTACCGATTGTACGATGGACATCTGGCCTTCCTGCGCATCTGCCATAACGGTTGTCGTTAGAGTGTTTACCGTCTGGGCATTTTTGGCGACCTGTTCAATGGAAGCGGCCATTTGCTGCGTTGCTGCAGATGTATCACCGGCAAACCGCTGAAGCTGCTCCGCATTGCCTGCCACACCCTTGATTGAACGCCCCATTTGTTCAATGGATGCGGAAATTTGCTCTACCGAGCTTGCCGTACTTTCCGCATTGGCGGCCACCTGTTCAATGGAAACAACCATCTCCTGTACAGCTTCTGTTGTCTCGCGGGCAGAATCGGTCAGGTTCTCGGCATTACCGGCGACACCCTGGATCGAGCTGCTCATCTCTTCAATGGCAGCCGAGATTTGCTCCACGGAGCTTGCTGTACTGATGCTGTTGCCCGCTACCTGCTGAACGGAAGCAGCCATTTCCTGAATGGCAGCAGCCGTCTCCTCGGCAGAAGCGGTCAGGCTCTCCGCATTGCCTGCCACACCCTGGATGGAACTGCCCATTTCTTCAATGGCAGCCGAGATTTCTTCCACTGATTCGGCGGTGCTCTGAGCATTGCCGGCTACCTGCTCAATCGAAACGACTATTTCCTGTACGGATTCAGTCATTTCTCCGGCAGATGCAGACAGGCTCTCCGCATTGTCCGATACTCCTTTGATGGAAGTGCTCATTTCCTCAATGGAAGCCGAAATTTGTTCAACCGAACTTGCGGTGCTCTCGGCATTACCCGATACCTGTTGTACAGCCGCCGCCATCTCCTGAATCGCAGCAGCTGTCTCCTGTGCGGAAGCGGTCAGGCTCTCGGCATTGCCCGCCACCTGGGTAATGGAAGCGCCCATCTGTTCCATGGCAGCCGAGACTTGCTCGACAGATCCTACCGTGCTTTCGGCATTGCCGGCTACCTGGGCGATGGAAGCTGTCATTTCCTGCACGGCCTCGGACGTTTCACGAGCAGAATCGGTCAGGCTCTCGGCATTATCGGATACGCCCTGGATGGAGCGGCTCATTTGTTCGATGGAAGCTGAAATCTGTTCGACAGAACTTGCCGTACTCTCACTATTGCCGGCTACCTGCTGAATGGAAGCAGCCATTTCCTGTACAGCTGCTGTTGTTTCTTCAGCAGAAGCGGTCAGGCTTTGCGTATTGGCGGCTACACCTTCGATCGAAGTGCGCATTTGCCCGATAAGAGTAGAGATCTCCTCTACAGAGCCGGATGCACTTGTAGCATTCCCCTGCAGCTGTGTGACAGACTGATTCATTTCCTGCAGAGCAGCGAACGTTTCCTGCAAGGAATCCGTCAGACTGGTTACATTACTGTTTACACCTTTGATGGAAACTCCCATTTGTTCCATGGAAACCGCGATTTCTTCTACTGATCCGGTAGTCTGTCGTGCATAATCAGCAATATGCTCGATCGATTCAACGACAGATTTGATGCCGAGATCGGTATCTGTAGTGTCTTTTATAATATCTTCAACCGCCAGATCGGCTTTTGCAGCTGTGTCCGTCAATTGGATTGTTGTCTGAAGCAATTGATCTGCCGAACGATTATTATTGTCGGAGATGTGCAGGGAATTGACGAGTCGGTCGGATAATTGGGATGCATCCTGCACCGATTTTCTCATTTGTTCGGCATGCTTCACGGTATCTTCAAGGGAGCCGGCCAGTTCCCGGGCTGCCTGTACGGAAGACTCGGTATCATATACTTTTCTGCGAGTATTCTCGGCAATTTCGGAAGACAACACAGCAAGATCTTTCAGCTTTTGCTCCAGCGTCTGGGTATCCAGTACCGCCTGGTTTACGCTGCGTTCAATGCCCAGCTCATTAATTCTTTTTGCTGCAATTTTGGATGTAAAACTCATGGATAGTTCCTCCTGTAATGTGGCTATAACGATTAGCCTGTATATTATTAATCCGTAGAATAGTTATGCTTCCGGATGAAATTCATATTTTGGTCATTAAGCATCTTATTTACATTCAACAGCATGATAATCCGCTCATCTGTTTTATAGACTTTCTCCAAATACTGATTCTGCTGACTTGATGTGGCGGATGGCACATGATCGAATTTGGCGGGAGCTGTCTGCAGTACCTGTATGACACGATCTACAATAAGTCCTGCAGTGATAAATTCAGACTGTATAATAATGATCCGATGCTGCCTGGCATGCGGGATCGAAGAGAAACCAAAAGCAGCACGTGCATCAAGGACCGGAATAATTTCATTGCGAAGATTGATGACACCTTTGATCATTTCCGGGGAATTCGGCACGGTCATTAACTTGGGGACAAAGATAATCTGGTATACATCTTCAATAGGGATCGCAAATTCCTCATGTTCCACTTCAAAAGTAACAAGTTGTTCTATCGTGCTCACCTTCAGTTTATCTGTAGTCATACGATCATCTCTTCCGTATGGGCAGAGCGTTCTTTGCCTACCAGATTGAATATGCCTGTCACATCGAGGATCAGGGCAACGCCGCCATCTCCAAGGATGGTAGCACCGGATATACCGTCAACTTTGCCTACATAGGAACCCATCGACTTTACGACAATTTCCTGATTGCCTACCAGTTCATCAACGACCAGTGCGAGTCTTTTTTCCGCAACTCCGACAATCACCACAAACACATTATCATCATGCCGTGCTGCCGGACGCGGTACATGAAAGTAATCATGAATCCAGACCAGAGGCAGCACCTGCTCCCTGATTTTGACCGCCATTTGTCCTTTGATCGAGTGAATATCCTGACGCGGCAGACGGATGATCTCGCTTACGCTGCTGATTGGCAGGGCGTAGATCGACTGGTGGATTTTGATCAGCAGCCCTCTCAGGATAGCCAGCGTCAGCGGCAATTTGATCGTAAATGTTGTTCCTTCATTCAATCGTGTATCCACATCGATAATACCGTTCAGTTTCTCAATATGGCTGCGTACAATATCCATACCGACACCGCGGCCGGAAATATCACTGATTTGCTTGGCTGTAGAAAATCCTGGAGCAAAAATCAGATGAATGATCTCCTGTTCGCTCATTTGCTCTGCCTGAGACTCGGTAATGAGTTGTTTGGCGATCGCAGATTGCTTGATACGCTGTGGGTTTATTCCCGCTCCATCATCTTCTATAGTGAGAATGACTTGATTCTCCTGATGGACTGCGTTGATTCGGATGGTTCCGGCCTCGGGTTTGCCATTGGCTTTGCGAATCTCGACATCCTCGATTCCGTGATCGACACTGTTGCGAATCAGGTGAATCAGCGGATCTCCAATTTCTTCAATGACCGTGCGATCCAGCTCTGTTTCTTTGCCTTCAATAACCAGATGAATCTGTTTGCCGATCGATTGGGACAGATCCCGCACCATTCGTGGAAACCGGTTAAACAGCTGTTCAATAGGCAGCATGCGTGTCTTCATTACACTTTCCTGCAATTCGCTGACGACTCTGGAAATATGATTGGTGATGCTGTCGAATTCGTCCATCGTATCGTCAGCATTGATAAGGTCGCGTATTACGGTGCCAACCTGTACAATCCGTGTCTGGTCAATTACCAGTTCCCCTACCAGATTCATCAGATTCTCCAACCGCTCTACATCAACACGTACACTCTGACTTGAAGCCGCTCTGCGGTGATCTTCTTTCTCTGGCTTAACCGGTACTGCTTTGGGGGAGGTTGGATCAGGAGAAGCTGAAAGGGGAGGTTCTATGAACGTATCAGCCGATTCGGCAGGGGAGATAGCAGGAGGAACTGCAGGAGCACCAAACTCATCAAGTACGTTAATCGTATCTATTGATTCACCCTGAGTGATTTCTCTCCAGGTCGCTTCGATTTCTTTTATGGGCTTTTGGCAGGCGATAAGATATTGAATAATGACAGGTCCTTCATACTCATCCTCAATCTCGTGAAAAGCCGGCTTCATCCCTATTACATGAGTACAGCCTTCCAATCTGCTTCGGATAATGAGCGAGCGTGCTGCTTTCATTTCACAAGTGCTGGAGAAGCACAGTTCGAGAATAAATCCTTTGTATCCATTGGATTTGGCTTCTTCCAGTGCTGCATGCTCTTCCGGCAGGAAAGCAAGGTTTGCCGGTTCGGCTGGAGTCTGCTGTGCAGACATTTCTGCTTCTATCAACTGCTGCAATTTGTGCACGATATCGGAGATATCCCCGCTGCAGGTTCCTTCCAATTCGATCTGGGCCTTGAACTGAATTAGACGATCGAGGCATACAAACAATATATTAATAATCGGGTTTGTTACTTGCATCTGTCCGCTGCGAATATGATCAAGCACATTTTCCATCTGATGGGTAAGAGTCTTCATTGGCTCAAAGCCCATAGCTGCGGAGGAACCTTTCAAAGTATGAGCCGCGCGGAAAATTCGCTGGATGACTTCATCGGATTCGCCATGCTGTTCCATCTGGAGAATTTCCTGCTCCAGGGTCTGCAGCTGTTCCTCCGCTTCCTCCAGGAAAAATTTCATCAGGTCATTACGATTCAATCCGGTACCTCCTTAATGTAAAATATTTTCTATATCCAGAATGGTTATAAAGTCGCTGCCAGAGTGTCCCATTCCCGAAAAGTATCGGCTATCTGCTCCCGATACGCTGTCTACGGAATCTTCAATCTCCTCAAAACGGATCACCTGATGCACCCGATCCACAATCATGCCAATAATTTCTTCGCGGCTGTTCACGACAACAATACGGGTGGAACGGTCGTTGACCTTTTCTTCCATATCAAACCGCTTGCGCAGGCTAATGATCGGTACAATTTTGCCGCGCAGGTTCGTAACGCCTTCCATAAAGGAAATGCTGTTGGGTACTTCTGTCGTCCGCTGCATTTTGATAATTTCGTATATTTCAGATACAGCCAATGCGTATCGTTCTTTTCCCAGTTCAATGACTATATATTGCTGTTGGAAGTCATCCATATTCATCCTGCCCTTCATGATGCTTGTGCATAATTTGGAAACTGCTTCTGTTCTTTATATATGTATCATACAACCGCAAAAGGCTTTGGTAACCGTAAAAAACGTTACGTGGGCACGCAATTTTTCTTGCGTGTTCCCACAAATTCGAAATAAAAAAACTGCGGATAGATGGCTCTCCGCAGTTTTGTATATCAATGGGATATCGTTCCCTGTATAGTGGTTGCATTAGATACTAATCGGGTCCAGAACGCCGATGTCCTTGGCTTTGCTTACTGCCTCGATTCGGGACTTTACGCCGAGCTTCTGAAACAGATGGGTGAGATGATATTCAAGAGAACGCTGACTCATACACATTTGTTCGGAAATCTGACGATTTCCTTTCCCCTGGGCGATCTGCTGCAAAATTTCAAGATCCCGCTCCTGCAGAGCTGGCTTGTGTGAGGAATTCGCTTGCTCAACCTGTGCATTGCCCTCACGGCGAAGCGTTCGGAATACATCAAGAGGCAGCACAACCTCCCGCCGAAGGGCGCATCGGATAGCATTGATCAGCTGGTCACGCGTAACGGTTTTTGGCATATACCCGGCTATTCCCATATCAATCAGCCGGTTCAAATGCGGACTGATATCAAATCCGGTATAGATCAGAATACAGGCTTCCGGTTGTACTTTCATCACTTCTACTGCAAGATCAATCCCGTTATATGGCGGCATAAACAGATCAAAAATCATGATATCAAACGCCTGGCTCTTAATCAGATCAAGCACACCGGATACATCACTCTGGATGATCACTTCAAATTCGTCATCTTGCTCCAGGATAAATTTGGTGCCTTCAATAACAGCGGGATGGTCATCCACTAATAATATTTTGGTCATATCCTGTTCCCCCTATCCGTATAAATGCTTGAACGTTCCAGATGCAGTTGACTGTATATACGGCAAGTGTATATGGATGGTCAGTCCCTGTCCGCAGTCTGAAAATACTTCAATATCGCCTTCCAGGCTGCGAACCCGTTCTTTAATTCCGTATAATCCCATGGACTTGTACGAGTGCTGAAGCTCTTCCCATGATAACCCGATGCCATTGTCTTCATAGGTCATCAATATGCCATCATCATGATCAGCTATCGTAATGTGAACTTCGCTGGCCTGTGAATGCTTGCAGGCATTGTTGAGGAGTTCCTGGTTGATGCGGTAAATAGCAATCAGCTGATCATCAACGAGCGGATTTTGAAACCGGCTGTGATCGAATATAATCCGGTAATCCGACCGCAGTTGTACTTGTTCGTACAAGGATTCCAAAGCCTGATTAATTCCCCATTCTTTGAGAAAAGGAGGTCTTAGTTCATTACAGGTCATGCGAATCTGATGAATAACATCCAGCAAACCATCGGAGATTTGCCGCAATCCTTCTTTTATGTTCTCCGGTATCTCCGAAGAGTACTGCAAGTTTTCCAATCGTCGGTACCAGATGATCTGCTCCTGAAGAGCTGCATCATGCAGATCCTGGGCGAGATTTTTGCGTTCGTTTTCGGAGACCGAATACAACAGGCGCAGCAGCCAGGCTGGTGTGTTTTGCTCTTCGGTCAGACGGGCAAGCTCTGAGGTAAGATCTTTGATTTTGAGCAAGCTTTCATAAAAAACACTCATGTATCTTACCATGGTCTTTAGCCAGATACGTACCGGTTCCTGATTCAGACGGTCCGTAACTTCGCCAATCCATACAAGATTGGTCAACCCGCGCCGCTCTCCGATAGAGAAGAAAATACCATCTGCCCTGTAAAAAGGATAGCCTTCCGGCAGGCGGATGCCCTGATATTCCCGTAGTGCCGACAAAATATCGTCTTTGGGACACTGGCCTGATTTGCAGGAGAAGTACATAAAATTTCCTGTCTCAAGCAGAGCAACCTGCTCTACACCGAGAATAAGCCTGATCTCCTGCAGAAGGCAGTGCTCCAGTTCACTCGTCTTCATCAAGCCTGCAGCACGTTCAGAGAAGCGATCCAGACTGGACTGCAGCTGTATATATACTTCCTTGTTTTGCCGGACTGCCTCTTCTGCCTTTTTGCGTGCCGTGATATTGCGCATAACAAAAATGATTTTTTGCACAGTACCATCGTTTTCCAGCACAGGTGTTGCATTGGATTCCAGATATATGGTACTCCCATCGGCATGAGGGAAGGTAAACTGATATCCGGATATGGATTGTCCGCGCTGCAGCTTCTCGAACTCTATATTCATTTTAACTTTTTCTTCTTCAGTAAAATATAGGAAAACGGAGTGATTATAGAGATAGGAACCCATAGGATATCCGAGTATTTTCTCAAAGGAAGGAGATACGTAACTAGGAATTCCCTCCCAATCCACCACAAATACCGTATCGATCACCGTCTTTTCGATCAGGGAAAAGATGGAATCCCGGCTGGTAAGCTCCTGGGTCAGCCGATAATTATCCGTATGGTCTGCAGCCATTAGAAGTGCACCTCTTACTTCCTCATGTTCGTACAGAGGTAAAAAGGTCACTTTCCAATGCAAAAGCTCACCATTGTCCTGTTCGGTAGATAACTGCAAGACTGAGGTCTTACCCTGCAATACCTGATGCAGGGCGTCCCAGGCCTCTTGCTCCCGATTATGAAACATAATATCGGTAAACTTGCACGCAACATAACGAAATCCCGCTGGCAGGCCGAGCCGGTCTGCTGCGGGATTTACATTAACCACATAACCTGACCGATCCAGCTGGATAATGGGATCATCATGATATTGGAAGAGTGATGTATAGTAATTGTCTTGTGAGGATGACAGCGAATTCTGAGGTTGCAGAGACAGGTTTCTGTAGCTTTTATACAACACGATAAAAGCTATCACAAGAATAATAAATCCTGTAATGTTAATAGCTTCTAATAATAAATTTGTATGCAATTTCGGATTCTCCTCGAAGTCGAAGTTGAATTAATGTTCAAATCCGCTTTAGTAAGCATATCCATTTTTGGAACCATTTTTAACAGACAGCATGCGGGTATTCGCGCGGTGAATAAGTTCATGAATATCGGTTGTCCATTCTTCCGACACTGCTATCCCGATACTGGCGGACAGATTGCTTTCTCCAGGCAGTACAACTTTGGAAATGTTCAACTGGAACTCCTGGGTTTTTTTGATGAGCTGGTTTAGTACCGGATGCTGTAAAATGACAACGAAATGGTCTCCCTGCATCCGCACATTTACACTTTCTTCCCCATAGATACGTGTAATCACATTAGCACAATAGATCAGTAGACGATCACCATAACTATCACCATAGTCCCGGTTGATGGATTTGAAATTATCAAGATCCATGTAAATAACACCCAGAGGACTGGTCTTGAAATTATGGGAGCCGTAAAAGGTATCCAGCAGCCCACGGTTAAAGGCGCCTGTTAGTGCATCCTTGTATTTCTCGTATTCCAGCATGACTACATTAGAAAGAAGCCGGGCCATCGATTGTAAAAGTTCAAGATCTTTCTCGGAAAACGTCCCGGGCTTATCGTCAATGGCACAAATGGTACCAAACACAGTGCCGTCTCCCAGAGTGAGCGGAGCTCCCATAAAGGAACCACGTCCCACCCTCTGTGTGAGCTGAAGCGAAGCCGTAAGCGGGTCTCTTTCCGTATCCCTGATTACGGTAGCCATTCGTCCATTCGCACAGACCAGCTGACAATAGCTCTCATCAAAAGGCAGCACAGCAAACTGATCTGCCAGGGAGCTATCTTTGCAAAAAGCTTTGAGGACTACGTTGTTTATACGATCATTAACAGCTACAAACAATGCCAGAGCGTCAATTGACTGGCGCAGAACATCAACAACATACTGTGAAGTTGTCATAAATGGCTGATTTTGTACAATTTCCTGAATGATCATTTTCTTTTCTCCCTACTTACTGAACAGATCGTCAAAATAAAGGATACGCCGATATTTATTTATATCGGCGCATACGTTTTTGATGTTATATTTTTCTATAAATACAATAATTAACTATATTCTTTATTTAAACCTGTAGAGACCATTTCTATCATATAAATTTTAGACGCCCAGTACTTTGTTGATAGCGAGCTCTACCCGATCTTTTTGAAATGGCTTGACGATAAAGTCCTTGGCACCGGCTTGAATCGCATCTACGATCATGGCCTGCTGACCCATTGCGGAACACATGATAATTTTGGCACTCGGGTCTGTACTGCGGATAGAACGTACCGCTTCGATTCCATCCATCTCCGGCATGGTGATATCCATTGTTACCAGATCAGGCTTGTTAGCTTCATAAGCCTTGATCGCTTCCAGTCCATTCCCTGCTTCTGCAACAATATCATGCCCCAGTGTAGCCAGCATATCCTTCAGCATCATTCTCATAAATGCAGCGTCGTCCACTACCATAATTTTAGCCATTCGTTTATTCCTCCAATAGTTATCATTCGTTTAGATATACATGCTTGAGACGCTCGGCGGACAGGGTAATTGCTTCCTGCGCCCGATCGAGCTGACCCATCGTGACAAAGCCATGAATCATACCATCATAACAGATGTATTCGGCTTCTACGCCTTCTTCTGTGAGCCTGCGGGCATATTCGGCACCGCTATCCCGCAGTGGATCATATTCTGCAGTCATAATCAATGCTGGCGGCAGACCGCTGAGATCACCGCTCAACACAGGTGAAGCATAGGGATGATTCTCATCCTCAGGCTGCTTAAAATAACATTTGCGGAACCAGTTCATCATATCAGCCGTCAAAAGATAGCCCTGACTGTTCTCCCGGTAGGAAGGCGTATCTGTCGCATTTCCCATAGAAGGATAAAACAGCAGCTGATAACAGATCTCCGGCCCGCTTTTATCGCGGGCAATGATGCAGGCGACGGCCGCAAGGTTGCCTCCGGCACTGTCACCGGATACGGCAATCCGCTTGGCATCAATACCATATTCTTCGGCATGTTCTGCAATATAGTGTAGGGAATCGTACGCGTCCCACACGGCTGCCGGGAAAGGATGTTCCGGCGCCAGCCGATAATCGACAGAGATAACGACACATTCTGCTGCACGAGCGAGCTTTCTGCATAATTCATCATGGGAATCCAGACTTCCCAGCACCCAGCCTCCCCCATGATAAAAAATAAGTGCAGGATGAACTTCGGCATCTGTCGGTGTATACAGGCGAACCGTAATCTGCCGGTCCGCTAGAGGAATATTCCGATCCTCTACCCGGTATATATCGGTTTGGGGGTTGCTTTGTTGTAGAGCTGAACTGCGTTCCATGCTGCGAATCATTTTAGGGTCAATCGAATCCATAACGGGCATCTGATATTGATTATACATATTCAGGAAATCCTGTACCTGTGGATCAAGTGGCATACGGTTCTCTCCATTCTGTTAGATGATCATTTAGACGGGTTCAGTACCGTCTCTTCCCCATTTTTGCCGGATCGCCTGGGCAATCTCGACAAGGCAGTCTTCCGCCTGCGGGTAGTACCCTATTTTCTCGACAAAGGAGTGATCCACTCCCAGATAGCGAATCGAAGTCGTCTTGACCCCGGCGCGAGCCAATTTGGTCGCCATTGCTTCGGCTTCATGATTCAGATAATCAAATTCAGCCGTAACGACCAGCGTCTCCGGCAGCTGGCTTACATCTTCCAGCAGCAGCGGAGATACCAGCGGATCAGTCTTTTTGGCTCCCTGCTGGAGATAGAGGTCATATATTTTTCCACCCAAAAAGGCATAGCTCTGAATCGTGCCGACGGTCAGCTCCCGATGATCATGCTGCCTCTTATCTTCAGTACCATGATCGTCCAATTTCCACTGGAAATCCTCTGCAGTCACACCTGCCGGATTGAGCGGTGGATAGAGGAGCGCCTGAAATCCGATAAATGCCGTTCCCTGCTGTCGGTCCAGCACCGAGCATCCAATCGCCAGGTTTCCCCCGGCACTGCAGCCGACGATAGCAATCTGATCCGGATCAATGCCGATGATATCAGCCTGGCTGTACGTCCACTGTACCGCGTCCAGACTGTCCATTAGTCCTGCAGGAAAAGGATGTTCGGGTGCCAATCGGTAATCGACTGCAATAACGACTGCTTGCGCCCGCTCTGCCAGGGCTTTGCAGATATGCTGGGATTCATCCAGACTGCCGGCGATAAAGGCACCACTGTGCAGATACAGTACAGCCGGAAGCGACTGCTCCAAACCGGGTCTGTATATTCGCAGCGTAATTGTTCCGTTGCGTCCCTCGATGTTCTCCTCACTGATGCGAATCTCTTCGCGGCTAATGTCCAGACTGGACCGGGCCATGGCCATGCGTACTTCTTCGATAGGAAAAGCAGACATTTCTTCCGGCGACATCTGTGGTTCGCCAAATTCGCCGGATTCTTTGGCTTCTTTGGAAGCTTCGGCAGGCAGCAGTACAGTGAGATCCTGGGCATGACGCTCGACGGTAGACCGCACTCGTGGATCCAATGCTCCGGGGGTATCCGCGTCCGGAACAGATTTGATTATTTTGGTCAGGTTGCCTTCATGCTCTACTTGCTGGCTCATACGTAGTGTTGCTAACAGCTGCTGATAACGCTGGCCAATTTCCATAACACATCTCTCCCTGGAATAAAATGACCTTCTTATAAAAAAAGCAGACATTCTCTACTTTCCATAGAGTTATGCCTGCCTTTTATCCTCCATCGGTACCCACATACGCGATTACTTCATTTTCTCGACGTAATCACTGACACGCTCGACAACCTCATCAATCGACATTCCTTCGATACTGACCACCGGAAAATCATAAAGGTCGTTATCTCCGTCGTTCTGTACACGGATTACACCGAGATCATAGCCTGTCAGCTCCTGATCACTCTCCACCAGATCGACCTGGTGACCTTTCTCTTCCATTGCTTCCTTTACATCATCAAACGGTTTTTCGACTGCAATCTTAGCCATAATGGTAGCCTCCTGACATGCGGTAATGTGAGTTCACTCTTTCTTTGCTTCCCCAACTTTACCGATGGTGAAACGATTATACGCTACTTTGGAGGTCTGAATAGGAACAGGCTAGCCATCCTGCAGCATACGATTGGATGGCTTTAATTGGAAAACCGGCACCAGTCTGCCTGCTTCTTCTTCCCGGTGATTTTTCTGTACCGGCTTGTGAAATTCGTGGAGTACGGCACGGTCTTCTGCTTCCAAAATGCCCAGCTGTTCCAGAATTTCCACTGCGGCGGGATAGGCACCACGGCGGTTACCGTCATCGATTTTAATGGCAATGCCAAGACCTCGCTCGGGTAAAGCCATGCAGAATACGCCTTCTGCCCCTACTTTGCCGATCACCCGTCCTTTCATTTGCTGCATCAGCACCGTATCAAACTCGTCGGTGCCTCCTATCATCTCCGGATGTTCGAACATCGCATGAACGATACGCTTAATCGCTTGGGCGGTATCCGCAGGCATCGAGTCGGGCGCAGCCAGTCTCGCAAAGACCAGTGCCAGATGCTCAAGCGGCAGCAGATGAGTAGGCAATCCACAGCCGTCCAGCCCGGTCGGAATCTCGCTCTCCTGCAGTCCTGACAGCATGGAGAGCTGCTTCATGATGCTCTGTTGTACCTCATGATCCGGGTGGGTATAACTGCTGAGATCTGCGTCGGTATTCCGGGCTGTCAGCAGCATACCGGCATGCTTGCCGGAGCAGTTATTATGCACCGGCTCCGGGGTATGACCGCTGAGCAGCAGCTGCTCATAGGCTTCCACACTATAGGGAGCATGCACGCCGCAGTGCAGCCTATCAAGATCCAGTCCGGCTTTGGTCATCATACCCGTGACTGTCTCGATATGCATCGGTTCTCCATTATGGGAAGCACAGCAGACAGCGATCTCGCGGTCTGTAAGCTCATAACGGTCTGCCGTCCCTGTGAGGATCATCGGGATGGCCTGGACCGGCTTCATGCAGGAGCGGGAGTAGACCGGTTGATGCGGTTCACCAATTTCATACAGCACCCTGCCTCCGGCATCAACGACAACCGCTGAACCGGAATGCGAGGACTCCATGGCATCACCGCGTATGACATGTACCAGTACTTCACCCATGCTTGTGTCCTCTTATCGGTTGGACCGATTGTGTTAATGCCTGCAGGGAAGCTGGTGTCATCTTGATCGTCTCGATTTCCTCCTGCAGTTGGGCAGCGGCTGGAGTGGATTCCGTATTCTCCGCAACAATATTCACGATAGCTGCGGATGAAACGGATGATTCCAGGTTGTTGATCAGCTGCTCCACATTCTCATACTTGTCGTAGAACATCAGAATCAGGTCCCTCGGCTTCGAGATCTCCCATGCTTGGAGATAGGCTGTACGTTCATCTGGAATAATGATCATGCGATCCTGCAGCATTCCCGATAAACGGCAGCCCCTTTCCAGCAAATGCGCTGCTTCCAGAGGGGCGCGCTCACGAAGATCCTGATCTTCCTTCAGAAGGACCAGATCGGAGTGCTGTCCGATGATTTTCCCCATTTCCACGATAGAATGATCGGTTCGATCCCCGGGTGCGGAAACCACAGTAATCAGACGATGCTTGGGCATCGCGGCAATTGCGTCATAGATGGCTGTCATACCGGCCGGATTATGACCGTAATCCGCGATCAGTGTCCGATCCTCTATACGGCTAATATTGAAACGGCCGCGGCTCTGCTCCGGCGAAGGGTAAAAGGTCATAATGCCTTCACGCAACTGATCCAGCGTCAGCCCTGCAGCATGGGCTGCGGCGAGTGCAGCCAGACTGTTCGCAATATTATGCTTGGCCAGTCCACCTACAGTGACGGGTATTTCTCTGGCATCGGCAAAACGTTCCACCTGTCCGTCGACCGCATGCATCATGCTGCCGTCTTCGGCCAGATACCAGACTTCACCGCCTGCATAGATTGTTCCCTGTACGACAGGATTATGTTCATTGAGGGAGAAATAGACGACCCGTCCATCCGTATGATCACCCATGGCGAGACAGCCTTCATCATCCGCATTGAGGATGCAGGCACCGCCCGGCAGTACCACTTCGGGAATGAGCCGCTTGAGCTTGCGCAGGTCCTCAATTGTATCCAGCCCGTCCTGACCGAGATGATCCTCCGATACATTCGTCACAACGCCTATATCGCACCACCGGAACGCCAGCCCTTCACGCATCATGCCGCCGCGGGCGGTCTCCAGTACTGCTGCTTCGATGTCCTTGCGGGTGAGAATTTTGCGGGCGCTTCCCGGACCGCTGCAATCACCCTCATCGATGCATTCGTCTCCGGCCCATACGCCGTCCGAGCAGGTCATGCCTACTTTTTGGCCGGTTGTCTTGAGCAGATGGGCGACCATGCGGACGGTGGTTGTTTTACCATTTGTGCCGGTTACCGCTATTAGAGGAATAGCCGCCTCCTCTCTGGACTGGAACAGATAATCGACGATGGCAGCACCTACATCCCGCGGTGTGCCTTTGGCAGGATAATGATGCATGCGTATGCCGGGAGCTGCATTGACTTCCAGAATACAGGCTTCATTGTTATCCAGAGGCACACTGACATCCGGAGTGATAATATCCACTCCTGCTACATCCAATCCGATCGCGTCGGCAGCTTCTACAGCCAGACGTTCATACGAAGGATGTACCTGATCGGTTATGTCTTCTGCCGAGCCGCCTGTAGACAGATTGGCACTGCTCATCACGCAGAGTGTCTCACCAGCGGGGAGTACATCATCCAGCGAAATGGAAGCCTGGCTCAGGAAGCACTCCGCCTGTTCGATCGGTATCTCGCTCATCGGCTTCTCATGTCCTGAACCGCGCAGCGGATTGGTATTCTCGATCGCAATCAGCTGACGAATAGTGGATACTCCATCACCGGTTACCGCAGGCGGCTGACGCAGACTGGCAGCGACCAGCTTGCCGCCAACTACGGTAAATCGGTAGTCATTGCCGGTAAAATAGCGCTCCACAATATACTCCGTATATTCCGGAAATTCCCGGGACACGAAGTTGTACGCCTGCTCCAGCTGAAGTATGGAGTGCAAATTGGTCATCACGCCTTGTCCCTGACGCCCGTTTGCGGGCTTCAGTACCAGCGGGAATCCCAGATTCATAACAGCTTTGACCAGTTCCGAGCGGGTACTGATCACTGTTCCCTGTGGAACCGGCAGACCGGCAGCTTCCAGCAGATGCTTGGTCATTTCCTTATCACAGCTGTTCTCTACAGCCAGATAGGAGGTCTGGCTGGTTACGGTAGCCTGTACGCTTTTCTGGCGGATTCCTGTCCCGAGACGAAGAGTACTGTCTGTCCCGATCCGTTCAACAGGAATACGGCGCGCTACAGCCGCATTATAGATCGCTTCCGTACTTGGGCCCAGCTTGTTGTTAAAATACAGCTCGGATACCCGGCTGATGTGCGGCTCGGCATGAATGTCTGTCTTCCCTGCCAGAATTGCTTCCACAATCTCAACGGCTGCCTCGAATGCCGTCCGACCCGATTCCTTTTCCCGGTAATCAAAGGTGACATAGTAGATGCCGGGAGTGGAGCCGGTGATGGTCTTGCCACGCCGAACCGGGATTCCGGCCAGATGCTGAATCTCCAAAGTGATATGTTCAATAATATGTCCCATCCAGGTGCCTTCATACAGCCGCTCCACAAAGCCGCCTTCATACCCTCGTGAGCAGGTATGAGTATGCAGGGATGGCAAGACGGAGAGCAACGCTTCATTGAAGCCGGGCAGCTGATGAGATGGCTGATGCTCCAGATCTCCAATATTCAGTTCCACCCACATCGTCGGTTTGAGGTTGTACTGGTTGGGACCCGACCAATAGCGGATTTTGTTAATCTCAATGAAGTTACTCATGATGCTATTCCTCCTCCAGGAAGGTAGTAATCAATTTGCGGTTTTTGAGATCAAAGGTATAGCCGGCTGCCAGCGAGTGCAGACGAACCCCGGAGAGCGTGATATTCTGGTTGTCTCCATGATTCGTCGTATCTACGAAATCCAGCTTTCTGCCGTCGAATACCGTGACGGAGTGCTCTCCGAGTACGGTAAAACATCCACCATCATCTGTAACTTCAATAGCGGTATTCTCATCAATACCAATCCCCATGACCTGCGGGTTATGGGCAATCGCTGTCATCAGGCGTCCAAACCTCGCACGCTGGGAAAAGTGCTGATCGATGATCACATCTTCCACAAAGCAGAAGCCTGCCCCCATCTCCACGATATACTCATCATCCGTCTCGGTAGCCGCCATAATCATATGACAGCTCATGACTGCAGCGCCTGCACTGGTACCTCCAATCGGCATTCCTTCATGACCCCAACGATGACGCAGCTGCTCATAGAAAAGCGTCCCTCCGAGAATACTGGTGAGCCGCACCTGGTCGCCGCCTGTGATGAACAAGCCGGTACACTTCTGGAGCTGCCCGGTCAGACTATCACGCTCCGCACTTTCGCGGCTATTCAGATGAAATACTATCGTTTTATCACAGCCCAGCGACTGGAACAGCTCGCTATATTCCTCGCCAAGCTCTTGGGGATATTGAGTCGCCGTTGTCAGAATACCGATCACTGCCTGCTGACCGCCGGCCATTTCCACAAACCGTTGAAGAATTTCCTTGGCACCTGTCTTATCCTCTTTACCGCCTACAATCAACAAATCACCTTTCACTGGGAACCCTGCCTTTACAAGTTGGTATGTGACATGCTTTGTACGGTTACGCTCCGATTATTACCCATGAAAACGCTCTTATAACCATATAATTACAGTTGTTTTGTGCAAAAGGAGACCAAAGCTATTTAGCAGTACCCAGACAGTCAGGAATGCTTTTCAATCATGCTGTTAAAAGAATTTCCGCCAAATTATACATAAAAAAAGCTTCACACTTTTCGCCAGTTACTGGTGAAATAGTGTAAAGCTTTTTGGTTCTTTTAATTAACCTGCTTTATAAGAATAGCTGGAGAAATGATGCCAATATTTGGAGGCTAGTTGTGAACAATAAATTATATTCTCTTACTTTAGTTTACATAATTAAATATATGTTAACTAATGGACAGAATATATATGATTTCCTTTAATTGCTTTACTCCCTTTTCAAGTTGAAAAGTTCGCTTTGCAACCATCCACAGACATTTATTTGCTGCCGGCTTTGCGGGAAGCGTAGAATTCTGCGGCTTTTTGCAGCATCTGCTGGAGCGAACTGAACTGGGTGTTCTGGCTCAGCTGATTGTCCATTTTATCCTTTGGTACGAGCATCACCTGATTGGCGGAATCGTTATTGGAGCCAAGCCCCATTTTTTGCAGCATTTCGCCCACGGATTTAAACGATGTATATTTTTGCATAAATTCCGGAGTCAGCAGCTTTTCCAGTGGCAGTTTCTGGATGATCTTATCCAGCGGCAACTTGTTCAGCATGTCCATAATTCCATTTCCGCCTGTAGTCATTGTACTTTTACCCTTCGTATCAAACAGACCTTTTAGATTATGCAGATTGAATCCCATTATAATTCCTCCTCTGAATTGGTTTTGTATTTTATAAATAAATAGAATAGGGTAATGAGTAATTCGCATCTGTATACGTAACTAAAATTATGTAAACATGACATAGAGTCATTGAGCAGTATCGTTGGAGTGTCATGTTTACAACCCTTCCAGCCTGCCTTCACTGTTTTTGCCAATTATGGTCATTTTTCCGGAATCATAGCGGCTCCTTTGTATTGAAGCCTTTCAAGCATGTTAATCTTCAGGAAAACGTCGTTTATATGAATTCCAGCATACGCTCCCATGAATTCAGATATTCGAGTTCCTCTTCCACCTGCTGCTGTTCCTCTGCGGATTCGGCAGTGGTAGTGAACGGTTCTATCGGATCTACCCCTGGGTCAATCTCGGTAGCCCATACGAGAGACAATGATTCGATATAAAAGCAGCACTGGGCGGTGGGCCTGAGTTGGTCGTTATCACTTGCGTAATCGGTATCATCCATACATTTCAACCTGATCCTCTCCTCGTGATTCAGGATTGTCTGTCTGCTATCATGTTATTACAATTCCCAGCTCTACAAATCGGCTTGCAGGATGAATTGTTTTCGGCATTTCCTCCGCCTAGAGGTGGACTTTTAGAGCTGAAATGTACAAATTATGCCATATAGCAAAGGGTTAAGATGATACCTGTCATCATTTATGCGTGATATAACGTCATACAGCCGTTTTGGTGGCCATAGAAAAAGCGCACTTCCCGAGGCCTTGGCAAGGTCGGGAGGTGCGCTTTTGGATGAGGTTGGTTTGGTTTGGATGCTGCCTCTACTTGTGCAAAGTCTCGGATCAGACAGGCGGCTGTTACTCTTGCCGACATGTTCTTATCCAGCTTTTCCATAACGATGCGGATAGTTAGATGGCATGTCCGCTTAGGATATTTATGATGATGTGTTGGATCAGTTGGCAGAACCGGTCAACTGATCCAGCAATCGGCTGAGAATGGCTGCACTCTCTGCGCGAGTCAGTTTCTTTTTCGGCTGGAACTGTCCGGCAGCATTGCCGCTAATCAGTCCCGAAGCGCTCAGACGGTCGATCGCCGGTCTTGCCCATTGTGCTGCCTGATTACGGTCGGTTGGACGGTTGTTGATGTTCTCGGCGACTGTCATACCGGAGTAGGATAATGCTCTCTCCAGCAGGACAGCCATCTCTTCACGGGTTATTGTGGCGTTCGGGCGAAATTGTCCCTTGGCATCTCCCTGGATCAGTCCTGCTGCTGCAGCGGTACCTACGCTATCCGCATACCAGGCCGAGCTATTCACATCGTTAAAGGTAGTGCTGCTGTTATCAATAGGCGTTAATCCGAGCGTCCTTACCAGTAGAGCCGACATCTCGGCGCGGGTAATAGAGGCATTCGGACGGAAAGCGCCCTGCGCTGTACCGGTGACTATACGCTGATCGGCCAGCTGCTGAATATCTGTCTGCGCCCAGTGGCCAGCGAGATCTTTCAACTGAATAGCCGAATCAATGACTGCATATGTGCTGTTGCTTCGACTGAATAGCGTTACCGCTCCATTCTGTACGGTGAAAGGAACAGGAATGTACGTCACAGCACCGTCTGATCCCGTTTCGATCCGTACGACTGCGATTCGGTCTGTGGAGACAAGTCCATCCACCTGCATGGAACGCTGAATATAACGGTCCATCTGCTGTACCGGTTGTTTGGCATTATTGCCGTCCAGCGTATACAGGCTGTACTCGACGGCAGCGCGTGCCGAATATCCGTTATTCCGTGCCTGCTGCATGGCTGCACTCGCTGCTGATATTTCCAATACGAGCCGTTCTTGACCGGTACCGGACGATTGCAGCCAGGATACCGGTATTTCATAGGTGCCGACCGGAGTAGCGATGGCAATTTGCTTAATATTATTCTGAGCGGTTAGTGCCTGCCTTGCTTCCGGCTGCCATTCCAGGCGATACCGATCAGCAGTCTGTGCTGGCTGGATACGGATACGAAGCGTACTTGCCTCACCTGCCTGCGCGAGCATCGCTGCTGTTGATGAAGCATTCAGCACTGATCCTGCAACCGTTCCGCTGCCGGTCTCCTGACTCATCGCAGGTGTCATCGACCAGCTGGATACCGTGCCATCAGTGGATGATGCTTCTGCTGTCGGCAGAGTATTCATCGAAACTGGAGCTGGCGAGATCGGAGCAGCTGGTGCGGTACTGCCGCCCCCTGTTCCTGAGCTGCCGTTACTGCCTGAGCCATTACCCGGAATACGGCCCGAATGGTTTTTATCGTCTTTCTTATCGGAGTGGCGGGAGAAATCAATCCGTGTCAGCAGCGGGTCATGGTCGCTGACCCGTCCATCCGCTTCCATAAAGTCGGCATTGAGATGGACAATATCCAGCTGGGCACGAGATGCCAGCCCGGTAGTCATCAGAATATGATCCAGTGTCTGTGAATTGCCTTCATACACATAGGAATAGCGCTCATTCTCAGGCAGGGTATCCACCATATTCGTCAATTCACTGCCTTTGAGAATCTGCAGCGTATTGGAGAATTGATAATCGTTAAAGTCACCGACCAGTACGATATTGGCATTGCTGTTCTGGGCCAGCGTATTTTTGACAAACGAGTTCAGCAAGGTTGCCTGCTTGGCACGCTGCACTTCGCTGATCCGCTGGGGCGGCTGGGCAGCGCCATACAGCGCCTGGTCTCCGCCTTTGGAATTGAAATGATTCGCTACTACAATCACCTGCTGACCGTTGAACACGAACTGGGCAGCCAGCGATTTGCGGGAATGGGCAAATGCTTCATTGCCCGGCTCGATGCGTCCCGGGTTATGAGTCAATCCCTGCGGTCCGTAAGTGACAGCAGTAACCGAGTCTCCCGCTCCGCCCGGAGCATCGGCCAGTGTGACACGCGCAGGATTATACAGGAATCCGACCCGGATATTACCACCCGGAGCTCCGCCGTCTTCATTGTTTTGCGGAGCGATGCTGGTATACCGGTATTCCGGACCACCCGCTTCCTGAATCTCGCGGATCAGCGCGGCAAAGCTTGCGCTGGCATCGGCAGTTCCGTCATCCTTTTCCCCATTGTTATCCTGCACTTCCATCAGTCCGATAATGTCCGGGGTATGCAGGTTCTCGGTGACATTGCGGGCAATCCGCTCCGTCTTCTTCTGGTTGGCAGGATCATCCCAGAAGTTCTCTACATTAAAGGAAGCGATCGTCAGCTGTTCGGTACCGTTGTACAGCGTGGATACTTCCCGCTTCAATCCACCGCTGATAATCGGTGGCAGGCCGTTTTCCGGCAAAACTTTGAAATTGCTGTAGCTGTAGCTCATAATCCCGTAGAGTGGACCATCGAACCGGTCACCTGTTTTTACCGGCTGCTTGGGCTTCTCACCGATCAGCAGACGATTCGGGTTAAACTGATTATTCGCAATCACCAGGCCGCCTGCCGGTGTAACACTGCGGCTCTCTTCCCGATCCACAGTCACCGGAATCTCATACGTATACGGTCCAATAATACTCGCATTATTGAGCTGAACACGCATGCCTTCCAGACTCTCGTACAGATCAATGCTGTAGGATGACGGGTCAAAGGATACCAGCCCCTGAGGAGAAGCAATCTGTCCCGGAATCGTCCGGCCCCCCTTGCCAATAACAACAGGTTGCGGCAGCGACTGATTCTCGGCCAGACGTGTGATCGCAGAGGCGGCAATCTCGGTAGTGGTCAGATCACTAGCGTCGCTGTAGCCTGTCTCCTTGTATTCCTTGACCGTTCCGTCCACACTGACCCGGTCGCCTACTTTCATGCCATGAGCGGATTTGTAGACCATGATCGCTTCCGAGGTACGCTCATCCTGATCGGCCAGTGCATCTTCGGTCTGCATATAGAAGATCGTTTTTCCTTTGACCATGGTGACGATGCCCTCGACTTCGCGCACTTCCTGCCCTTCATAAGGAGAACGCTGGGAGGCGCCCTGAATATCGTGAATCGCCAGCTTCACCGGTGCTTCCACAACCGGAGGCGTACCTTTGGCGATATCTTCTATAGATCGTGGAATCAGCTGAATGCTGTCATTATACTGTGACACGACACCAGTAATGGAGTCATAGGATTGTCCTACGGTCAGCCATGGATTCTTGCTGTAGACGGTGAAGCTTCCGCTGCTGTCCTGAAGGGTATAATTATTGCTGCTTTTCCCGGTTACAGTTACCTGCTGAATCCGGACGAGTTGTCCTTCATAAGGGTTATCTGCCGTCAAATCAGCTGCTGTAATCGGATGTGCGGATACGCTCTGAGGGGCCTGCACCCGAATATATGTATCAGCTGCGGCGGCTTCGATCTGCAGCAGCTTGCGGTATTCACTGAGCTTGCCGGTCGTCTCGATCTCCTGACCCGGTTCACCCGGCAGGTTCTGACCGCGGATAACGATGCCAGCGCTTCCATCCTGGATATACAGATTGCTGTAATTGCTCCCTGTATCTTCCCTGTATGTAATCCATCCCCGTGCCGTTACCCTGCTGCCAGTACTCTGCTGTCTGACCGCGGATAGCGTATAAGTATCGGCGCTAACAGATGCCGAAGGCACTGTCTGTACAGTGGATGTTCGGGTTTCCTCCTGAGCAGCCGACATTTCTGTCTGCAGCTGCTGTGCATAGGCACTCCCGGATAGATCTGCTCCTGTGGGAGCGATTGCCGAGGCAACCATAACTGCTGCTGCACTCAGACTGACTTTCTTTTTCCATTGCTTCATTCGTGTAATCCTCCAGTTTCTGTATCAAAATCCTCATCGTTCCTAACATATCATATGAATGTAAAAATAAAAGCTTTCCTTTGTAAAATAATGAATGGCCTTCTATCCACTCTGCTTTTTAATATGCAGATACAAAAGTTCCTTATTTTGTTAGATCTTCATTTATTGTGTTATGGGTAAATATGTAGTACATTGTTAACGGCAGTCGTCTACCTATATGCATTGGCAATACTTTTGTGAATCGTTAACCATGCTATTCAAAAGTATTGTCCGGCAGGCGGTCTTCCGTATACTAAAATCTGGAGGGATTCTATTGATGAAATGGTCTGCACCCCGCAAATGGAGTATGTTCGGCATGATGGTCACTCTGAGTCTGGTCCTATTCGCACTTCCCGCCTCGGCAGCCTGGAATGATACATACAAGGGCTATGCCACCTATACCGGTTCCGGTTATTCCGGCGGCGCTGTACTGCTCGATCCAATCCCGGCAAATATGGAGATTACCGCGCTCAACCCGACCCAGATGAACTATGGCGGCGTCAAAGCGGCACTGGCAGGCGCCTATCTGGAAGTACAGGGTCCCAAAGGCAAAACGGTCGTCTATGTAACTGATCTGTATCCGGAAGGTGCCAGCGGTGCACTGGATCTCTCACCTAATGCATTTGCCAAGATTGGTGACATGTCCAAAGGCAAAATTGATATCCAGTGGAAAGTGGTCAAAGCGCCGATCAGCGGTAATTTCAGCTACCGGATCAAGGAAGGCAGTTCCCGCTGGTGGGCGGCCATTCAGGTCAGAAACCACAAATATCCGGTCATGAAGCTGGAAGTACAAAAGAACGGCAGCTGGGTAAGCCTGCCGAAGATGGATTATAACCACTTTGTCGGTGAGCAGCTCGGTGCCAATCCTCTGCAGGTTCGGATCACCGATATTCGCGGCAAAGTCGTTACGGATACCATTCCCGCCCTGCCGGAAAGCGGCACATCCAGTGCGTATATTGTACCAGGCCGTGCTCAATTCCCGGATTGATAATGGCAGATAACAAAATGCTGTGTGCAGTATGGTGATTAATGTCTCTGTATTATGCCCTTATATCCATAATGTGCATACAGCAAAGCGGCTGTCCTTTATAAGAGACAGCCGCTTTTTTTGTGATTCGCCCATATTCTTGTTTGCCATCATGCCATTGTCTGCACAGCCAATCTATCTATACGATATGCTGAATAGCAGCAGTCGCCATTTATACAGAGTTACTGTCCGCCTTTGCGTGCAGCATAGAACTCAGCCGCTTTTTGCAGCATCTGCTGCAGGGAACCGAACTGCGTATTCTGGCTGACCTGGTTGTCCATCTGGTCGGTTGGCACCTCTTTGACCTTTTCCGGAGAGTCCGTAGTCGATCCAAGACCTGTTTTCTGGAGCAGCTCGCCGATCGATTGGAATGGAGTATGCTTTTGCATAAATTCCGGGGTTAGCAGTTTGTCGAGCGGCAGCTTTTGGATAATCTGATCGAGCGGCAGTTTGCCCAGCATTCCCATGATTCCGCCGGACGAATTGCCACCTTCACCTTTATTGTTAAGCAGACCTTTGAGATCGTTAAGATTGAAGCCCATCATTAAAACCTCCTTGTGCTATTCTTGTGTTTGCAGTAGTATGATCCTCTTGCGAGGAAGGTAAGGATTAGGAAATGTAAAGCCTCTCTTTATGTTCCTTACCCGCAATGCAGCCACTTGATAGCTTGGAGGCAGATTCGTGGAGGCTAACCGCCTTGTTTTACAGGCAGCGATACATCAGCGATACATCTATTCAAACATAACAAACCCCATCGCTTCCGAAGCTTTGCGCAATGTGTTATTGGCTGCAGCTGCAGCCTTTTCGGCCCCCTGACGCAGAATGATATCCAGTTCGGAACTGCCAACAATCTCGCGGAAGCGCTGCTGCATAGGCTCCAGCTTGGCTATAACCACATCGGCCAGTTCCTGCTTGAACATCCCGTAGCCCTGTCCTGCATATCGCTGTTCAATCACATCTGTAGACTCATCTGTAAATACGGCATAGATTTCGATCAGATTGCTGACAGCCGGTTTGTGCTCCCAGTCATACCGCACCATTCCTTCCGAGTCCGTCACCGCCCGTGACAATTTTTTGCGAATGATTTCCGGTGAATCCTGCAGCAGAATATAACTGTTCAAATTGGGGTTACTTTTACTCATTTTCCGGGAAGGATCGTCCAGGCTCATGATCCGGCTGCCGATCTCCGGAGTAATCGGCTCGGGCAGGGTAAAGGTCTGTCCATACCGGCTGTTAAAACGCTCCGCCAGATCGCGGGTCATCTCCAGATGCTGCTTCTGATCATCGCCGACAGGCACATGGGTCGCCTGATACAGCAGTATATCCGCTGCCATCAATGCCGGATAGGTAAATAGCGCCGAGCTGACACCTTCCTTGCCCTCTGCCTTTTCTTTGAACTGTGTCATTCTATTCAGCTCTCCAAAATGCACCTGAGTCTCCATCAACCATCCCATCTGAGCGTGGGCACTGACCTGGGATTGCAGGAAAATAGCAGATTTCTGCGGATCGATGCCGGCAGCGATGTAATAAGCGGCGATCTCCCGTGAGCGCTGATGCAATTCTGCCGGGTCCTGATAGACCGTTACGGCATGCAGATCCGGAACAAAAAAGAAACTCTCATATTCATGCTGATACTTCACAAACTGGCTCAATGCTCCTCCATAACCGCCAATATTGAGATCCCCGCTTGGTTTGATGCCTGATAAAATACGTTGCATGTGTATTCCTCCCTGGATAGTGTATATCCGTCTCCTCTAACAAGCGCCCGGAACGCAAAAAAGCACTTCATCCCCTATAAAAAGGGACGAAGTGCTTGCTCTCCGCGGTACCACCCGAATACGGCCATAAGGCCGCTCTCTACCCTGTCACAACGACTAACAGGTCTCCCCGAGGTAACGGAGGGATGCCGTCAACGCCTACTAACCATCCATTATGGTGTTCGGATTGAAGCGAATAGACCCATTCACTAAGCTTCCATGTACCGGACCTCTCACCAACCGCCGGCTCGCTTGGACAATTCCGCTCAGCTACTCCTTCTATTCATAGCTTTGATATGGGGTGACGTATAATGGGTCTTATTTTAGCGAATAACGCAGGAATGAGCAAGAATTATTTTACAATAGGATGGGATAAATCAGGAACAGGATGAATCTATTGGCACAAAAAGATTCGTTGGCGGATTTTTAGTTAGATTAATTAGTTCACATAATTAATATTATGTTATCTAATTAAACTTGATTTTATTATATAAGATACTTAATAGTAATTTTCAAAATAACAACCAGTAAATCTACTATCGATTCACTGGCTGGGTGCTATCATGGTTATGGGATATAAAACACTAAGTACTGCGCAAACTGATATATTATCGTTCATTATCCTTTCTACGGGTTTTTCGGCTGGCGCTCTGGTTCTGGTTGCTCTTTCCGCTCCCAATGAAGCGGTATCTTGATCGTAGTGCTTTTCGGCTTGGGATGTGCAAAATTAGAACTTTCTGCAGAAGAAACCTTTGGTGGGTCACTGAAAATTAATTTTATATATTTGGGATGAGGATTATGTTCCGTAAATGGTGCGAACCCTCGAATCACCTCTCCAGGTGTCCCGCCAGCGCCTGCATCAGCAAATAAGTTGCCCTGATCATCCATAACTTTAATCATGGAACCCCAATATGAAGATACTGATTCACCTGTAAATGTAATCTGGTTGGATACAGGACCCAGTATTAACTTTTTCACTTTTATTGTATGTCCATTTACGGTTAGAGAAGCATTGGGATACATCGTATAGGTATACGGCTTGCTTCTTTGCAGCGAAACCGGGATGGTTAAAGCCCACTTCCCCCGTACATTCGTAATTCGTTCACTGAAAAGGGTCACACTCATCTTATCCGGAAGATTGTCGTCGATAAAATGGATAATGGCAACACCTTCAAGATGATTGGGATCGATCAGTGTATTGTTCGGTTCAATCATCGCTCCATTACGGTTGGCTCCGTGAAAGTCGTAGTCCAACCAAGGGCCCGGATTGCTTCCCTGTATCCGATTCTCGCCTGCCGTATCAACAACTTCATAACTGATCAGAATATTAATCCCATCATAAAACACTTCATTGACAGTCAGAGCAATCCCCTGGTCTGTCATCGAATACTGGAGGGACTCAGCGAGTTTTTTCTGTTCAATACGCTGATATTCAGGCTGGATCAGCCCACCCTGATACAGCCGCTGCACAAATGACATGCCGCGCAGCGCCTCACCGATCGATGGAAATAATGCTGCTGTCAGTAGAATCCCTATACTTAGCATAAGTGCCCCCAGGATCGCCAGAGGCCATTTGGAACTGCTCCAACGAAGGGAATGCCGAGCTTTCTTTTCCTTTCTAAATATATGGTATTCAGCCCAGACCTGATCAAACGACTTGGATGATTTCCATTCCCTTTTGAAGCTGGAGAGTTCACTATGGATATGGCCTTCCAATTCATCTAACTCCTGACTGGAAATTTTATTATGTCCTGTAAATTTCATGATCTCCCCTCCTTGATAACACGTTCGATAGAGCCGCTTTGATTCTTGTCGGGTTCCTCTTCATCCATTATGAATTCCCTTAGTTTATGGCACTTTCTTAGTTTACATAGACCTGCATGAAGTCTGGATTTGCAAGTACCAGGAGCGATATGGAGCACCTCGGCAGCTTCGACAAGCGATAATCCCGCATAATAATGAAGCACAATTACCTCGCGCTGCTTGAGAGATAGTTGGGAGACTGCCGTCCATAACATACGGCTGCTTTCTTTTTGCAGCACGGCATGATCCGCTGGGTGTTCTGCGTCCTGTTCAGGCAATCTGCCCAATAATACCTGCCATTTCCTTTTGCGATAATAGCCACGGATCAGATTGACCGCGATCCGGGCAAGCCATGGCCGTATGGGCTTATCGGTCTGGTATAGATGATATTTGCGAAATAGCCGGATAAAAACTTCCTGTGTCATATCGTCAGCCAATACCCGGGAGCGGGTCATGACCAGAGCGATACGAAATATGTAGTCGAAATGCTCTTCGAACAGCTGTTGTGCCTGCTCTCTGGATATAGATTCATTCAATGGACGCTCCTCCTTTTTATATGTATATGCTTTCAGGAGCAAAACGGTTCGGTAGGTATCGTGAATTTGTATATTGGGGATGGGCAGTCATTGTATATGCTAATCTGTTCTCTGGAAATTTTTGTATAACATCAAATGTGAATTATATATTAACTTAACTTCCAAATATTAAATAAACATAATTATTATTATGTAAACTTAAGTGAAGTATGCTCAAGCAACAAAAGTGAAATCCGAATCGTCTATACAGTTATACCCAATTTATCCTTAAGGAGTATTCATATGAACAGAAATTATTCGCCTCTTCGGAAAATATCACTCCCCCTCCTGCTTACGGCTGCACTCGGCGCGGCAACACTCGTCTGGACTCAAGGAACTCCAACATATGCTGCAGAACAAGTCGTTAATCAACCGCAGCAGGCCGCCACTTTCCAAACACTAACTCCCGACTGGGAGAAAACGATTCGCAAGCCCAAGTATGGCGTTGACGAGGAAGTGAGCACCTATGCCAATGGGCGTGTTTATTACAAGCTGAAAGAGAAAATTGTCGCCACTGAAGTGACAAGTGGAAAAACAAAATGGACCGTTCCGGTAACGATGGCCGCTCCTCCAACAGCAGATACCACTGCCCTGTATGTGATTAACAAACAAAATGTACTATACAGACTCGACCAAAAAACCGGAAAAACACTCTGGAAATCCAGCATTCCTCATCCGGGAGTCAAGAAGAAACCTGTCCCTCAAAATATTCGTGTACAGGGCAATCTCGTAATCACCGGAGATTCGGCAGTGTTAACTGCATTTGATCGCACCAGCGGAAAGTTAAAATGGCAAAATCGCACTACCTCCAAAGCGGGTTATTACGTGGAACAGAGCAGCTCATCGATTATCATCGCTACTCCAAGTCGCTCAATTTATGAGCACAGCATCCCTCTATATGCTTTGGACAGCAGAAATGGCCGACTGCTCTGGAAAACAACGGCCAAATACGAAAAAATGCTGACCGTCCAGAATGGTTATATTTACAGCCAAAAGTACACATCCAGTAAAAGCAAGAGCGATACAGTCCATATAGACAAACTCGATCTTCAGACCGGCCAACTCGTCCAGACTTTCGATTATTCAATCAAAAATGACGTAGGGTTTGGATGGAGTCTCAACGTCGATTATTATGATGGAGACTTTTATGTTAGAACGACTATCAATTATGATAATCGACAATGGGGATTATTCCGCATTCCGCTCGATGCACCATCCGGTTCCAAACCGGCAGCGTCGTACAGTTTCTACACACCAATTTACCGGGTCGATTTCAGCAAAGATGTATTGGCAGTTGCTCTGATGGATGAAAATGTATATTTCCTGAATCGGCAAAATGGTCAGCGGCTGGGAGTCTCTCTTTTCGAATCCAATTTCTTCAACACGACTCTGAATGCCGAAACCCATTTCCTGATCCAGACCGCCGGCAAAATCTCCGCAGTCAAAATCCCGAAAACTTCTAAGGTAGAAGCTGCTGTAACCGGGGATAAAGTTGGGGAAATAAACCAATAGATAAATAAAGGTTAATTGGATATTTATGTATAAAAACTGCTAATTACAAGGCGGATAAGTGGTCTAATATCATTATATAAATGCTTTAAAACAAAAACAGCGTATAATTTATATTATACGCTGTTTTTTAATAAGTATTTAATAACTATTCTTCGCAGTCTAACTAAAGACTATAACCTTCTCCCTTTAGTGTTTCTCAGCATAAAAAATGAAAAGACCTCATGTTGAAACGAGGTCTCCACCGGTATGCCGAGCACATACTATTCATTAAGTGCCTTTTTGAGAGCGGTTAGATTCTGTTTCATTACACTGATATAATCCGCACCATTGGCCATCTCATCCTTGGTCAGTCCTTCGATCGGATTGAGCACATCGGATTTGGCACCAATTTCATTGGCGATCGCTTCTGCAACACTCGTAGATGCGAGAGTCTCGAAGAAGATGGTTTTGATGTTATGTTCTTTGGCGAAATTCACAATCTCGGCCATTTGCTCTGCTGATGGTTCCTGATCCGGAGATAATCCTGCGATAGGTACCTGGGTTAACCCGTACTCCTTCGCCAGATATCCGAAAGCGGCATGCTGTGTGATGAAATCTTTTCTTTGGGTATTCTGTAATTCCGTTTTGAATTCCTGATCCAGCGCTTCCAATTTGGCGATATAGGCATCTGCATTTCTTTTAAAATCATCTTTGTGTTCGGGAGCTGCTTGGGAGAGAGCTGCTTCGATATTGCGAACTTCCTGCACAGCCAGAGCTGGCGATAACCATACATGAGGGTCCAGTCCACCGTGATCGTGGTCGTGCTGGTCGGTTTCTTCGTCCGAATGGTGTTCATGATCTGCTGGAGAATGTTCTTCGTGCTCTGCAGAATGGTTATGCTCATGTTCCGCTTCGGTTTCTTCTGAAATATTAATGCCCTGACTTGCTTCAACTGTCATTAAATGACCTCCGGTAGCACTTTCCTTCACCTGATCTATCCAATCTTCCATACCGGCTCCATTGTAGACCAGAACATTTGCATCGGTTATTTCCGCCAGATCTTTTGCTGTTGGCTCCCAGTCATGAGGTTCGACGCCTGTTGGAACTAGGTTCTCGACATCGCCATATTTGCCAACTACATTGCGCGTGAAATCATACATGGGATAAAAGGTAGTTTTGATGTCGAGCTTTGCTGTATTGGCGGGAGTAGAAGTGCTGTTTGCGGGCCGAGCCGCTTCCTTGTTAGCTCCGCAACCGGCTATCACCAAAATGAATGATAGGGAAAGGGTGATGAATAATGCTTTGCTGCTTTTCATGAGTAATCTCCTTTTGATAATGATAATTTGCAATAAATAGTAATTGTTACGATTTGAGTTTATGATGAATAAGCTATTATCTTCCAAGTGTGGATTATTCACCTTTTTTGTGTGAGCAAACCACCCTTTTATTAATCGTAATAATTACTATTAAACTCATGAAAATATATCGCTTTATCCGTCGTTTGTCAAGAACAATCAGAAACTAAAGGTAATAAAGCCGAATAATCACCAATCAATCCTATCTAAAAAAACAAAACCCGTTCTCTCCGAAGAAAGAACAGGTTTTGCTTTGCGGACCTCTTCAATGATGTATATTCAATCGCTGTTATGATGGGCGGATCATACTGAGGATCTCAGATTTTTGCAGCCAGTCTTGCAGAGGCGTCAGTTCAATATCCACAATCGCAGAGCGCTGTTGCTTGCCCAACTCTTCACTATTCGCCTCGATCCAGCGATAGAATCCACTTACGCCTGCTGCCTGCTGCGCTCCCATAGCCGGTGTAAGCCCGGCTTCAAAATCATCATAGCTCAGGGAATGAAAATTAACCCTTTCTCCCAGCACTTCACTGAAGCGTTCAGCTATCTGGTCGCCGGTGAGTGACTCAGCTCCCGCCGCGATCAGTGTCTGGCCCGCCAGCTCCGGATGGGTAAGTGCATGTACATGATACTGCGCCGCATCCTCGGAGCTGACCCAGGCGATTGGCATATCAGCAGGAACCGGATAGGCAAATGTACCATTGGCCACCAGACCCGGAATGAGCAGATTCTCCATATACAGTGTCGGCTTGACGATAATGCAGGAAATCCCGCTCTGCTGGGCATTTTCGATCATTCTCCGCTTGACGTCGAGACTCTCTGCCGCTGTCGGTTCGGTAGGCAGGAATCCATTGGTATTGATAACGATCAGTTTGGCCCCTGCCTGCTGTGCAGCTGCAATCGTATTGGCGAAATAAGCGGTGAGCTTGTCTGTATCGAATTCGATCGGCATGTTCAGGAAGACTTTATCTACGCCTTGATTTACGGTTTTCAGGAAATCGGCGTCACCCAGATCGCCTACCATCGCCTCTATCTTCTGCTCGCGCAGTGCTGCCGCATTTCGTTCCTGTCTTGTAATTGTGCGTACTGCCCATCCTCGACTGACGAGCAGGCGAGCCACCGCTCCGCCCTGCACACCTGAAGCTCCATATACCAAAATGGTTTCCATAAGATTTACTACTCCTTTTGACTCTTTTATTTGACTGCTTGCGAACCAGTCATTGTACTTATCATAAGAAACAAGTAAACTTTATGTAAGTACGCACTTTGTTGATATTACGTATCCTGTAGGATACCAAGGAGTGAATTTATGGAGCTTCGTCCTCTCGATTCTTGCAGCACCTGCCCGGTTGAATTCGCTATGAATATGATTAGCGGCAAATGGAAGCTGCTGATTCTGTATAACCTGATGACCGATGGTACAGTTCGTTTCAATGAATTACAGCGGCGGCTGGATACTGTCACTCATCGCACACTTACCCGCCAGCTGCGCGAACTGGAAAGCGACGAATTGATCAACCGCACAATCTATGCTGAGGTCCCTCCGAGAGTGGAATACTCATTGACAGATAAAGGGAAAAGCCTGACGTCGATTCTGCTTTCTCTGCAGAACTGGGGACTGGAGCATATGGTGGAATAGAATGAACGTAACAACAAGCTGACTATCCACATAAAAAAGAGAACTCTTCATTATACAGAGTTCTCTTTTTTATTTATTCTTATTCATACATTTACTTTGCAAATAGTACCGTATTTACTTTACAGGTGTCGTTACTGGCTTCGCAGAGCTGAATAATCCGTCAAAGCGTCGCATCAGATTTTCCAGTGGTCCAGCAGGCATCCGGGA
The DNA here is from genome assembly GCF_000971965.1 of Paenibacillus wulumuqiensis. Classification (GTDB taxonomy): domain Bacteria; phylum Bacillota; class Bacilli; order Paenibacillales; family Paenibacillaceae; genus Saccharibacillus; species Saccharibacillus wulumuqiensis. The sequence goes on along the minus strand of NZ_LAQP01000001.1, from coordinate 288,848 downwards.
GAATAACCATCCCAGCAGCAGACCGAGCAGTATAATGACCAGATCATGCAGCGGCAGACCAGGCATACTGTAGTCAATTTTGAACAAGCTTAAGATCCATACGATAACGAACTGCAGTGCATACATCGTCAATGCTACACGGCCGACGGCGGCAAATGGAATCAATACTGCCGCAAATCTCTGTTCCACCAAAATAGCCAGCCCCAACACGATAAATGCCATTCCCAGTCCGATCAGCGTCTGGAAGGTAGTCGCTGTATGCGGAGCAGTCGCAAATAACATATGCCAAAGCGGGATTTCGGTATTAAGCGGCCAGATCGCAGACTGATCGGGCGGAGCAGCGGAAAAATTGATCACACTCATCAGCCACTGCTCCCAGCGCACACTCCAATCCGGCAGCACGAAGGCACCCAGCAGCTTGCCGATTACCAACATTACGATACCGCTGGCAGTCAGCCATGCTCCTGTTTGTATACGAGTCAGATCGATACGTCCAATGGCCATACCTGCTACAAAAGCAGGAGCCAAAGCGAGTGCAGACATTGGACCGCCGGCAATATCGCTTAATAGACAAGCCCCTTTTAACATACTCATTCCAAATAACATCAATGGCGGTGCAAAGAGGAGCAAAACCACGGCCGTAGTTACAACGGTACGTGTAGAACGTCTCACCAATAATAACGCCAGTACAAACAAGGCGGCATATGCAGGTAGTATGATTCCATAAGGGGTGTTGAGCATAATCAGCAGATAGCCAATAATATCCACGAATACCGCGCGGGCGATCATTCGTGCGCGGAATGCTATCGGCTCCGACCCTCTCTCCATCATACGCTGAGCCATAATGGAATAGGATATTCCTCCGCACAACACAAACAGCAATGTCGTGTTACCCGCCACGATCGAGGAAATAGTCATATTTGATCCAAAATGCTGCAAGTACATCCCAAGCACAGCCAGACCACGGGCTGCATCCAGAGCAATCAGGCGTCCATCCCCCTTTCTCTTGGATACTGCTGCTGATTCTGCAACAGATGAGTCAATTTTCTCTTCATATTCTCTGACAGACCTTTCGGTCCGCTGAATACTGCTTAACAATTCTAACTCCTCCTTATTCTATTTCAACTTCATTAATCGCATCCTGATCCTGTATCTATATGTACAGGTGTGATGTGCTTTCTTCATTCAATATACTCTTCAGATGTCGCCAAAGTTTGATCAACTTGTAAACAAGATGTCACAAGTGTCAGATACGGCAGGATGCCGTAAGCAGCAAATTACTGCAACTGTTAATAATGCAGAACCGTGGGTTGTCTACTCCTTCGCGGTTTTTCCTCAGCAAATATTATCAGAAAAACAACCTTACCCTGACCAGATCGCCGGAGTAAGGTTGCTGCTGTTCTATATTTATAAAGCTCTCTTTATTGTGACTTAGCAGGTGCGGCACTCCATACAGAGTTGGCCAGCAAACGAAACTGATGTTGCGAATGTGCATCGCTCGTCAGATCATTGGCGAATACCGTCACATTCCTGCTTTTATCCTTATAGGTAAAGGCGAGAATTTTGCCTTTGGCCTGATCATGTTTGGGCCACCAGCCCCCTTTATAAAAATCAGGTTGTTTGCTGATCACTGCAAGCACTTTGGCTGCTTTAGGAACGTTGGTTACATAGGAGCCGGATAATGTATACAAATATTCCTGGGCATCATAAGGTGCAGTAATCATATGATCCTGCTTGATATCGGTCCGGAACACCCCTTCATATCGCTCCCATGATGGCCCTGCAAAGGAAAACCCGGGAATCCAGTCCTTTACATTCACCATCCCCATATTGCCATAAGCGATATACGGCTTGCCGCCGTCTATCAGCTTATCCGAGTCAAAGGTATTAACCAGTACATCGGCACGCTGCTGATTCTCGGTCACTTTGAACCCGAGGCTTTTGAGTACATAGGCAGCTTCCCCAAGAGCGGCTACAACAGAAGACTTGAGAACCTTGCCGTGCGGCTTGCTCCCCTGAAATGCAGCGGTATCCAAATAATATTGGGAGGCGAGCGGCTTCAGATCATCGGTTGCTGCTACAAAATTACCGGCTTCCACTCCCGATTGGCTGCTGGTTAGCATGGTTACTTTTTTGCCGGAGTCCAGCAGGCGATTCACTGCCTTGATCGCATCATTATTGTTATTGCGGATAACGATATAGCCAGAATGAGCAGGCATCTGTACAGCGGGCACAGATACCGAGGTTACAACAGATGTTTTGCCGGCAAAGGCTCCGGTATTCCGGACAGCGTAGCTGCTGAATCCGCGCAGATCCGGAAAGTCCTGTACCATCTCACCGGCTACAGAAGGATAATCGGATACATCGACTCCATCATATAGAACCATATTCGCGATGCCATGTTCCGCCTGATGCATATTTACGACGAATGATCCTGCCGGATAAGTGTGACCTCCTGTAGTCACCTGCTCGGTGGAACGCTCTACCTTTACCCCGTTACGAAGGAAGAACTTGATCATCCGGTATGTTTCCAGTGGGTTCTTTTGCAATGCTTTATCGATCGGCAGCACATAATATTCCGGGAAAAAGTTATCATTACCATGACGCGGACGACCAATGATCTTGTTTTTGGCATTTACGAGATACGGATCTACCGTGCGACTGTCTATATTGTTGATACCCCGTTCATAGATTTTGAGCTGATTGAGGAAAAGATTCTGTTTGTTTTCCATAACATAATAAGTTGCTGCTGCCGCGCTGTAATAGAGTGCGTTGGTAGAATCTTCATTCGTCTCGGGAATCTCTAGAGTATGTCCCATTGCACCATGATGCATGGCAAATACAGCAGTATAGGCAGCAGAAGCATCATCCCAGCCAGACGATGTTCCTTTGGATACATAACCAGGGTTTTCTACCGTTTTCCGGTGTTCTTCATATGGAATATGGTAATAATCATATTTGGTATTGGCGATACCGGCTTCACCCATGGCTTTGGCCTGCTGCACCATATGGTCGATCAGCAAATCGTATTCGATATTCGGATCATGCGGCGGCGTAGCCGGCTCGATCAGAAAGTTCTTGTCGAATCCATGCATATCCAGAAAGGATATCGGTGACCATTTGGCAATCTGCTCGGTAACGCTTCGTGTCTCGGGCTGGGTCTGATAGGAATTATCCCGATTCAGATCAAAATAGGCAGCATTGCTGCGTTCAACATGTACTCTGCCATCCGGATTATCCGTATAGACAAGAAGGAAAAACACATGATTGAGCGCATCATCCATATTCATATGCACTGTGTTCGGCTGACCATCCGATGTTTTGGTCTTGTAAGTAATCTGTTTTGACAACGCAGCAGTTTTAAAATAATTCATGATCGAATCGACTCCAGGCGCTTCATTGGGATGAATATTATTAAGCCAGACAGGCACCTGATAATCTCCAAACGCTCCGGACTGGATATCTTTTTGCAGCTGCGCCGGATCATTCATCATCGCTGGATGAGTGATCGTTTGATACTTGTCCACTACCGCCTTATCCCTGGCTACGATCGTCATATAAATATCACGACCTTCTACAGATTTGCCGATGGACAAAGTGTGAATATACCTGTTGTTCTGACGTGCAGCCTGTGCAGTGATAGCGTCAATCTCCGGTTTAAGCTCCTCATACGTATGATAACTTTCGTAAGGAGTCAGTTTGACGGGTGTGCGGGCAATAACTTTGCCATTTACTGCGGCAGAGAGGCTGAATGTACCCATAAGTGACTTGTAGAGAGGTCTTTGCAGAAAAGGTTCTGACAGATTCTCTGTACCGTAAGGAAGATCAAAGGTAATCGCAGCTGTTGCTTGTTCATTTACCACTTGAACCGGTGATGCTGTAATAAAAGGGGCTCCTGCATATTTTCCATTTTTGTATTTTTTCCATTCAGACAGCGGTTTGCCGCCATAAGTCCAGGTGATCTTTTTGGGATCAACGCCCCGGGGGAGCTGGAACGCTGCTTTAAAGGTCCGCTTCCGGGTCATGGATGCGGTATGCTTGTCCAGTTTGAGTGTCTGAATATGGCGATCAGCCATAGTATGAGTGCCGGGTGCTAATTGATGCGGCTGCACTGATGTGATTGTCTCTACACTCCGCACAGGCTGAGCCATGGCAGTAAAAGGTACTGTGGTACCGATAAGTACGCTAATGGATAAAGTTAACGCAGAATAAAAAGGGATTATGGATTTTCGAGTCATCGCCTTGTCTCCTTTGGAATTGAAATCGCAATAATGAGATACTGTGGTTTGCGGATCGACAAGATCCATCTTGATGATTGCAGCTGCTGATTAAAGCGGGTTCTCCGATTTTGCTGATGTATTTGTATCTTTGTCAGTATCCGGGTTATCCGATGTGAGGGTATCCTGTACAAATTGCTTGAGTGCCTGGCGATTCGATATGTCGAGTACAGCTGCCCGGCCAACATAAGTTTCTTTTAGCAGCTTCATCGGCGGAATCTGTTCGCTGCCCTTCATGGTGCTCTGATATCCGACAGAAGCCAGATTCCACATATCCGATACGGTTAGGTTGGTATCGATAAAGGGACTTATCTCATCCAGGATCGAAGGCAGCTTCATAATCGAGGTCGTTGTTTTCAATTTGTCTGCCAGCGCCTTGGTGAATTGACGTTGACGCTCTGTCCGGGAATAATCGGATAGTGCATCATGACGGAATCGGACATACTGAAGCGCCGTTTTGCCGTCAAAATGCTGATTGCCTCGCTTGAGATTAATATCAAATTCATGATGATCGGCTGCACTTTCATAGTGCATATCTTTTTCCACATAAAAATCTACTCCGCCTACGGCATCCACCAGCTTGATGAATCCCTGAAAATCCGTATAGACATAAAACTGTACAGGGATGCCGAGCAGTTCACTGGCTGCCTTCATGGCTGTATCAGGACCATGGGTGATTGCGGTATTGATCCGGTTTTTGTCATATCCCGGAATGTCGGTATACGTATCCCGCAGGATAGAGAATACATGAATGTGCTTCCTGACCGGATCCATCGAAATGACCATCATGCTATCGGAACGCGGGACTTCGCCTTTCTGAATTCCTCGTGCATCCACGCCCATCAGCAGTATATTGACCGGTTCGGTGCCGAGCCACTCGGGTGCTTTGACAGGTGTTTCGTGAGCGGTACTGACTGTGGTGAGAGGAGATTGACTCGGACCTTTGTTTAGCCCATCCAGTCCCCTATAAATCGAAAAGAGATAATAAAAGATACTGGCTGCTACGATAATCAGAATCAGAGTGATCCATATTCGTCGTCTACTTTTCTTCTTTGTCTGTTCCATAGGTACTTCCTTTCTTCAGAACAATTGGCGCGGCTATCCGAATTTATTGTTGGAGGGCTTGAACAAGCAGCGAGGTATAATATCTGCTGCCGTCCGGTTTCAGATGTATTCCATCCTTGTAAAAGAATTGATCCTTGCCCTGACTTGCTGCATACCAGTCGACAACACGGACATTTTTGAACTCGCTGGCTGTCTGCTCCATGGTGTCATTTACCGTATCCTGCCATCCTCTGGGAACCCGGGTCGTAACCAGCAGTACCCGCTTGGCATTGGAGAGCGTCTGCAATACGCTGCGCAGCTGGTCTTTACTAAAAGGACCATTGGTTCCCAGCTCAATAATGACCTGATCGCCCAGATTGCCCTGGGCTGCCAGGTCACGAAGCACTTTGCCTGCCTGCGACATTTGTCGTCCCACTTTGCCATCTACAGTAATATCAGGCAGCTGCTCCTTGAGATACGGAGCTACACCTACAGTAACCGAATCGCCGATCATCGTGACTCCTTTACCTGTTAGCTGACTGGAGGTCGATGAAGTTCCTCCATGAGCCTGGCCGCGCTTCTGGGCAATCGGTTGAACCGAATCTACATGGTATACGGATAGGTCCTGCTGAGCTTCTTCATCCTTGGTCGACTGTTTTTGGGCGTACCAGTGCACTCCGAACACTCCTACAGCGACCATAATAATCAGTATTCCCAATAATCGATTTCGTTGCTTTTTATTCATAGCTTTATCATCCTTTTCATTCATGTATTAGTAGGTGTCATTCTGTTGCAGCGTATTAACCAACAGCGAGGCGTAATAGTCTGCGCCCTCCGGTTTGAGATGAACGCCATCCCGGTAAAAAAATTGATCCTGATTCGCACTGGCCGTGTACCAGTCGATTACCTGTACGTTATGAAAATCGTCAGCGACTTTCTGTATACTGGCATTGACGCGATCCTGCCAGTCGCGCGGGACTCTGGTGTTGACCAGATAGATTCGACGGGTATCCTCCAGTGAAGTTAGCAGTGATCTCAGCTGGGCCTCGTTGAAGACTCCATTTGTACCCAGCTCGATAATCAGTGTCTGTCCGAGTTTGCCTTGGGAGCGAAGACTATCGATCACTTCATCCGCCTGTGTCATCTGCCGGCCTACTTTGCCGTCAATAACGATGCCAGGCAGCTTTTTCTCCAGGAAAGGAGCTGCATCGAGAATCACCGAATCTCCGATAGCTGTAACGCTATCGCCGCTGTCAGACGGCTGTCTTACACCCGGGTCCGCAGGAGTTTCCTTGCGAATCTCTTTTGCAGGATCATATTGCAGCGGCTGTGGTTGAACAAGGTCCCCGCTGCTTACTGCTGTATTTGTGGCAGAACTCGCCGAAGGGGCTGAATTCCATCCCTGCCATCCCGTAATCCATGAGGCCAGAATAACAGCGGTGATAGTAATGGCGGCTAACAGACTCCATTGACTCCCCAGGCCCGATCGGCGTATAGCATGCAGATAGCCCCGCAGCGTTTTACGGCGAATCGGTTCTTCAATATATTTATAGGAAATGGCTGCCATCAAGAGACTAACAGCCACCTGGAGAATGATGCGTGTATAGCTGACATCTTCTGTATTGACTTCGGGACTGGATAGGATAATCACCGGATAATGCCAGATGTACAGGCTATACGAACGTTTGCCGATCCAGCTGAGCGGACGGCAGCCCATGATTCTCTCCAGCCTATTGGCCGGATGAACGAGCACGGCGATCACAATGGCAGTCAGGATCGAGAGATAAATGAATCCGGTAGGATACAGTGCATCATCATACTCATTGGTCTGGTGAATTTGTATGAGCAGCAGAACAATCCCCATCACACCAAGGGTGTCCAGAACATTCCTGGCTGGCGAAGAAATATGCGAATTCAGCTTGCTGCTGGGCCATAGTACAGCAAGCGCTGCACCGATCAGAATGGCAAATGCCCGTGTATCGGTCCCGTAGTAGACTCTGCTGGGATCACTGCCGGGTTCATACAGGATAGCCATGGCTGCAGCCGATACAGCGGCACCTATCAGAATGAGCAGTGTCAGCTTGCCGCGTCGTGGTGCCAGAAATATACCGATCAGCAGTAGTAGCGGCCATATGATATAGAATTGCTCTTCAATCGCGAGTGACCAGAGATGACCGATCGGCGATGGAGGTCCAAAACTCTCAAAATATGAAACATCGTGAAAAATCAGATACCAGTTATTGATATAGAAAATAGAAGTAAAAAAATCTCCCTTCAAAGATATCAGCCGGGATGGATCGGTAAGCAGCAACCACGTTGCTACTACCGTCAGCATACCAAGCATGGCTGGAAGCAATCTTCTCATTCGCTTCACCCAGAACTGAAGCAGCGATATTCGGCCAAACGTTTTCCATTCGTACAGAAGCTGGTCTGTAATCAGATACCCGGAGATGACGAAGAAAATCTCTACACCGAGCAATCCGCCCTGTGCCCATTTCAAATGAAGGTGATAAGCGATCACGGCAAGGACAGAAATAGCTCGCAGACCATCCAATCCAGTCATATAACGCTTCATTGCATGATTCGGATAAAGCTTCCCATTCATTGTAGTTCCTTCCTTGTCTGTGTTGGGCTAATGTTCTTACTCCATTCACTATAGGAAATAGATGTCGCAGAAGTTTGACGGACATGTAAACAAGTTGTCACAAGCGCGATATCTCCATGACTGTTAGCAGACCAAGCCATATGGTTACGAAGCCAACAGAACATGAACAAAGCAGCGCAAAGCAAAAAGCCCTATTCCGGCGAAACGCCGATATAGGGCTAATACTTGTTTTATCTTCTAGGAACCTCTACCATCCTGTTCCCTATTTCAGTTCAATTACAAAAGCTTCTTTAGCTACCGATTCTGTCGATGTACCCTGTGAAGGATCAAGCAGCTTTTGTCCCTGAATCAGCAGACTTTGATTATCCGGACTCCAGTACATGTCATTTAACAGAATTCCACGATATACGGCCTCGTTGTACAGTATATTTCTTCCCTGTAGTTTACCTACGTAAGTAATCGTCTGCTCATCATACGTGGTGTAGGCGATATTTTTTCGATCTGGCGAGAATTTGAAGGTGAGTATTTTTTCAAGGAGAACCGAGAGTTCACCATTACGCTGATCATACTCGTACAGGGTGCCATCGACTCCAAGAAATACAAACTGATCATTACTCAGCCAGGTTGTCTGTTCTCCACCACCTACAACGCGTTCGTACTGAATATCTATGCTGCTGCCGGAGACTTTACCCATGATCAAGGAGATGCGCTGGTATTGATTGTCCCGAATCGTCTGCAGCAGGACGCTGCGGCCGTCATCTGAAATCATTACATTTAACAAGGTGTCTCCCTGTCGGAATTTTTGAAGTTCATACTTTTTGGATGTTTGAGTCTTCATATCATAAATATATAGATAATCCGGCTGGAGACCATTCATTCTTTCGACAAGATAGCTGAGATACGTACTATTATTGGACCAGGAAATGTATTGTATATAGCTGCCCGATGAATTAAAGCTGGCAATTTCTTTTTCTGTGCCATCTTGAAGATTAATCAGTTTCAATCTGTTTTTGGTAGTTGTCGAAGAAGTACTGGAAATATATTTCCCATTCGGAGAAAGCGTACTATGGGAATTCACATAAGGCAGCCCTGAGATCGGCTTACTTTGCTCATAGGGACGCACCAGGCGTTTTACATTTCCCTGATCCAGTACACTTATATCCCTGTCAGCCACAACAACTGAATCGGAAGACGACCAACCAAGCAATCGCACTGTATTTGTCAATGCTTCAGGAAGACGATAGATTTTGTGAATCTGAAAAGGTCGGGAACTCTGTTCGACGCTGGTTACCTCGTTACCGCTTGACATGACAAACGTCTCGGTATGAGGTTCCGAACTGCATGCCGATACACACATTATAAGAATAATCAGTCCGGCAAAAGCTCTAATAGAATTGTATTTCATCATTTTTTCTCACTTCCCACTATATTCAGGGCAGCTAATTCCACAGTAACTACCGTATGGTTATGCTCACTGGTAATAAAAATGGAGCCCTGACATTCTTCCACGATTGCTTTGACGATGCTTAGTCCCAGTCCTACACTTCCTTCTTCGGGACTGTTGGGATGTGCCGGATAAAATGGCTGGAACAGCCTCGACAGATGCTCTGTCTCGATTGGATCACTTGGATTGCTGAATACAAAGCGAATATTCTCCTCTTCCCGCTGTGCCTGAACAGATACGGTGGATAATGGAAGGCTATATTTGATCGCATTATCGATCAGATTGATGAACAGCTGCCTGATCCTGTCACTATGAGCCAGACAGATCAGTCCTTCACCAATCTCGTATTGAATGGTCTTCTTGTATCTTCTAGCCCGAATAGTCATGGTTTCACATACATCCTGCAGGATGATCCCTGCATCTACAGGCTCCAATTCGTGCTGCATATTACTATTGCGCGAGACTTCGAGGAGCTTGAGTACCATCGTATGCAGACGTCTGCTTTCCTCTATGATATGATTCATGCCCTTGTCAAAAAAGGCGCGGTCCTTCTCCCCGTTCAGCCGGATCAACTCTGCATAGCCGAGAATGGAAGTTAACGGCGTCTTCAGTTCATGGGTAATATTATCGAAAAATCGCTTTTCCTGCTGATGCAGCTCCTTGAGGTGATCCCGATCCTTTTCGATAATATGGATCTGGTTGCTGATTTGATCGATCATGTCGTTGAAGTTCTCAGCCAAATGACCGATCTCGTCCTTGCGCCGGAAATGAAGACGTATGTCCAGATTGCCGTTTTTGACCTCGGTCGAAGCGCGTGTCAGTTTGGTCAGTGGAATCGTAATATGTCTGGACAGAATATAGGAGAATAGAAAAGCAGCTGCAAAAATCGCCAGCGCAATATAGAGGGTAACTTGTAAAACCTGATTCGTCTGCTCATACAGTGAACTGAAATCCCGGTAAAAACGGAGAATGCCCACCTTGGAGCCGTCGATCACGACCGGGTAGGAGAATAGGACGGTTGTTTTGCCTTGATCGGTTGTAATACTGTAAGCGGTATTGCCACTTACCGCCTGCTGCAGGTCGCTCTGCATCTGCGCAGGAAAACGGGATTTGTCCGACGCGTAGAGCAATTTTCCCTCTACCGTGTATACTCCTACGCTGCTGTCGGTGGTGTGGTTAAGATCGCCCGCAATCTCCTGGGCAATCTCTCCAAAGTATAACTCATTGCTGGTGAAATGGTTGATCAGAAAAGCCTGGCGGATATAGACATTGCTGTTGCTTTTGAGTCCATCCAGTTCGGAGCTGACCAGATTCTGGTTGCTGGTCTGGATAAACTCCTTGACTGTCTGATGAAGTACCACAAACGAAAGCGAGAAAATCAGGAAAAAACCGATCAGAAACTTGTGGCTAATTTTACGTATCATGCTCAGCCACCCAATTTCTCGAATTTGTACCCTATTCCGAAGACCGTTGTGATCAGCGAGTTGGCATCGAGCTTTTTTCGCAGCCGCTGGATATGCGTATCCACCGTACGTGTGTCACCCACAAAATGGTAACCCCATACCAGATCGAGCAGCTCTGCACGTGTAAAGGTTTTGCCCTGGTGCTTGATCAGCATAAGCAGTAGATCATATTCCTTGGGCGTCAGTTCCACCGTCTGGCCTTCTTTTTGAACGAGCCGTTCGGATTCGGTAATCTCGATATGTCTGATCCGGATCACTTCCTGTTCAGGCTCCTTTCTCTCCTGATTGTTCGCCTGTTCCACTCTCCGCAGAATGGTGCGTATACGTGCAATGACTTCCCGCAGATCAAACGGCTTGGTAATGTAGTCATCGGCACCAAATTCCAATCCCAGCACTTTATCCGTAATATCCGATTTGGCAGTAATCATAAAAATTGGGATGTTATAATTGGCAGTTACTTTTTTGCAAATATCCAGTCCGCTCTGATCCGGCAGCATCCAATCCAGCAGCAGCAGATCCGGCTGGAACGACTCCAATTCACGCATTCCTGCTGCTCCATCGCCCGCTATCTGTGTCTGAAATCCCTCCATGGACAGCCCATAGGACAGCAAATCAGCAATAGGAGCGTCGTCTTCAATAATCAGAATTTTAGCTTTGTTCATCATAATCCTCGTCTCTGTTTTTAATACGGCATGCATAAGGCATCGTTCATTATATTAACGACTACGTTCCAAACAATCAATTATAAGTACTTGATCTATGTATTATGAAGTGTACATATTTAAATAAACAAGAAAAAGTTCCAAGCTGTTATTAATCAACTTGGAACTTTGCTTATACTTAACTGTTACATCTCATCTATCCTTTCAGTACCAGCCCTATTATCGCCCAACGTTAACGATCTTCCTGATCCAGGTTGGCTCATTCGTCGCCGCCCTTATGAGGCAGTCGGCGCAGTCAGCAAAGGACAGTGGCCTAAGCGGAGAAATGCGGCTCAAGGGGCCTGCCGTATATTTCAAAGCGGCGGCTGCGTCGTTAAGAGCTGGCGGTCGTACAATGATCCAATCCAATTGGCTCTGTTGTACTGTCCGCTCGGCAATAGCTTTGTCCTCAACAGCCTTTGTGAAAATGCGACCCGAAATGTTTATGGCCAGGCGATTCAGTGTTGAAAGTTCTTTTCCATCGCTCAGACCAATGCCGCTCTGCATAACGAAGCGCTTCACTCCGGCACTCTGACAGGCTGCCAGGATGTTTGTAATGCCCACCGACATGATCGTACCTGGCGAAAAGTTTTTGCGGATGTTCGAGATTACCTCCGATAGGACCGTACTCTGCGAAAAGTTTCCAGAAGGACCTATGCAGCTAATTACCACATCGGTATCGACCAAGGCTCTGGTAATACTCGGCATATCGAGTACATCTCCCTGTCGGATGCTGAGACGCGCTCTGGGGACGATAACTTCCGGCCGACGAGCTACAGCTGTAACCTCGTGCCCCAAATCAAGTGCTCGCTCTATCACTTTCCTGCCCGTCGCACCGGTCGATCCTATTACCGTAATCTTCATGAAGTAGTTCCCCCTTTGAATATGATAATTATGACTTCTATTCATCGCTGATTTACTGGACATCGCAGATGGCTGCCATAGCTTTCACACAGCTTGCCAACCATGAAGAAAATCTGCTTTTACTAGTTCAATTAATAGGTATATACAAATGCACACTGGTGTATTAATTAACAACTGTGTATAATCATAACCAAAAAAATAATACAGCAGCAATTACCAAATAGTCGTAATTCGTGCATTTTTTCACACATCATTTGAAGTTGTGTAATTTATTTTGGAAAGTATGGTGACCCACAGTGTCCAAGATGGATAGAAGAATAATCAAATCTCAAGAAGCGATAAAAAAAGCACTACTTGAACTGATGATCCAAAAAAAAATTGATCAAATTACGATACAAGAAATTTCCGATAGGGCAAATGTTAGCCGAAGAACGGTCTATCTTCACTATATAGATAAATTTGATCTTCTGGATCAGCTGATCGAAGAGCATATTTACGAATTGCGCAAACTCTGTGAATCCGCTGCGGATAATACCGTTTATTCGGATACGGTATTGTTATGGTTCGAGTATTTTGAGAGTCATTATTTATTTTTTTCAACGATGTTGGCGAATCAAGGAGGACCTTTTTTTCGCAGCCGGTTCCTTGAGTTTGTCCTTCAGGAGCTAAAAAAGGTAGAATCCATAACCGAAGGAAGTTCTCAAGTATCAAGTGATGTTAACGATGAAGATGTGACTATTCAATTTTTTGGAGCTGCTATCGTCGGGGTAGTGGAATGGTGGTTCAACAATGAAAACCCTTCTCCCCCTCACGCTATGGCACAACGAGTCGGAGCATTGTTGGAAAGGAATTTATAATGGATATTGAATTACCATCTAAAAGTGATTGTCCTACTGAAAAGTTAGACCTTGTGTCTCAATATGCGGTGAAAATTCAACAAAAAAGAGAGGCGAGTTGCCCCTCTTTATTATTTATGCCGATATATCTCAGCTGTTGGTCTTTCCTGACCAACAGTGAGCAGCACTCCACATAGGTCGACGTCTGCAGCCCAAACACCAATCTACAAATTCAGCATCTTCGCTTCTAATGGCAGCACTACTTTTTGTTTTTCTGGTCCACCCACTGACGGAGCTTTGGAAAAACGGACAGCGCATTGTTGTAAAACACATCTTCCCAGTGCTGCTCGGGAATCAGATTTTTCACAAACATAATATACGCATCCAGCGGTACCAGCGGCCAGTCGGTGCCGAATACGAGCCTGTCGTACTTTTCCGCAAATACGATCGCACGGCGAAAATGATCGACATACGTCTGCTCGCCCATCAGGCGCTGCACTTTGGCCTTGTCACCCACGATCCAGCCGGACAGGTCGGCGTACAGGTTCGGGTTCTTCTCCAGCAGTGCCGCTGTATCCATCACCCATGGATCACCGAGATGACAGAGCATAAAGGTCAGCTCCCGGTGCTTTAAGAACGTCTCTTCCATCGACAGCGGATGCGAATACTTGAGCAATCCTCCATCGGCATAGGTCAGTCCGCCATGAATTACGATCGGCAGTTCATACTGATGAGCCAGACGGTAGACCGGATCATAGATGGCATCGCCGACATTGTAGTGGTAGTACCCGGCATACAGCTTGATGCCTACAGTCTGAGGAGATTGCAGTGACTGCTCGAGTGCCTCCAGCTGCCCTGGCAGATGCAGGGTCTCCGGGTTAATACCAACACATGTGAACAGATTATCCGGCATTCGGTCATTCAGATCGAGCAGCATCGGGTTGGCGGCAGCCGGGTCCGGAAAAGCTCCGGCGATCGTCTCCGTCACGCCCATGCCTACACCGGCAATGACATTGGAACCGGTGAATTCAGCCAGCAGTCCCTCTGTCGTATATTCGATAGACGCCAGATTACGTGCTGTATCATAGAAAGATTCAATTTCGGAAAAATGAACATGTGCATCTATAATCTTCATCGATTGCTCCCTTCTGCAGCTGTACGGCTCTTTGTCTCAGAAGAAGTGGAGCCTGCTGCTTCGCCAAATCGGATATTGTACAGATCATTCCAAGCGTCATCGGGAATCGGTACATCCGTGATGATATGGAACTGCGGTCTGCCGTACGTCTGCTGCTGATCGTACAGGTACATCTGGTCGGTCGTAAAACCAGCTGTAAAGTGAGTATTCAGGAACAAGCCGCAATAATCGGCATCCGGATGCGTCATCCAGTTGAGCTGCTGTGTCCGTTCGGAAGAGCTGTAACGGACGATGCCATGGTCCAGCTGCTCATCGTACTGTACTTTGCCGACTTTGTAGGTGATCTGTTCGCCAGCCTGATTGCGGATATGGGCACGGCCATTGCTCAGCTCCTGACCGGTTTTGTAAAAGTTAAAGCAGTTCATCGACAGCGGGAACAGCGACGTTCCGGTCTGCGGATTGACTTTGACAAAGGTGGCCAGTACGGGGACACCGGGAAGAGTGACGTAGTACTGCTCCACCAACAATCCTTTGAACCGGATATTGTGCTGGATATTGACGGTGATACGGATACCGGACCATAGATTTCCCTGATTATCCCGGATCTCCGCAAAGTCCACCTGCCGCTCCTCTGCCTGCAGGCTCGCATCGGATAATCCTTGGATCTGCATATGAATACCGCCGATCCATGGGTTCAGCCATGAGCGAGGGCCCAGCTGTGGGTAAGAGGAATCCAGCCATTCCACACCGTGATGCTGCAGCGAGAACAGAGTAGGCGCGAAGGAGCCATTGACCTGCAATTGCAGCACACCGTTATGGACCGTATGGACATCGCCATGTTCAGTCGGCACTACCAGTAGATCCATCTCCCGTGGCTGTACCGGGAAGAGCACCCGTGCCGTTTTCATCTCATAAGTGTCCATATCCAGATGGACGTTGATCACGTCTGTTTCCGGCCCGGGCTGCAGGGATAGCTGTGCCTCATACTGCTGCAGTTCCTGTTCTCCTGTTATAGTCAGCTGCTGCTGATCTATACTGTCCAGGTGCGACGAGACCTGAATGATGCCATCCAGTACAGTATTCCGCTGCTCCAGAATCTTCACTTCCAGTGCCTGCGATGCAAATGGGTTCCCATTATTGACGAGTACTTCCAGCGGCTTCTGTACAGATAACTTCTCGGATGAACCCTGCTGCAGAGCGAATGTGCGGAAGTCCTGCCAGTCCTCCCATGTACCGACAGCGAGCTGCAGAGGCGGTGTCTCTATCCTGTCTGCTGCTGACCAATCGCGGAGCGGATGCTCTACCGCATACTGCCAGATATCCAGCATCAGCGTTCGGCTAGCGGGCCACGTAATTCCGCAGGTGGAATGCTTGTCATGCGCGAACATCCAGTTTTCCGTCAATTCGCTGATCTCCCAGTAGTCTACTGCTGCCGCATCCGGCCCATGAGCGGTATGGACATAGCGATTGCGATACGGAAGGATAGTGTTCTCCAGAGAGAAGTTGAATTGTTCTTTCATAAATAAATTTTCTGCTCGCTGTAAAGCTTCTGTTCGCTCTCCGGCACTGCTAAGAGACTGTACGACATGATGACGGCTGAAGAGGCCGTTACGATGTACTTTGACGATAGTTGTCAGCCGCAGTTGATACGATTCCAGCTCGTACTGCGCTTCCATAATCATCTCATCTTCTTTGCGGAAGGTTACGCGGGATGCCGTATCTCTGTGGAATTCATTGCTGTAAGGCAGGCCAAATTTCGGGAAATATAATATCGTTTTCATTTCGCTGCCTTGATAGATTTTCAGCAGATTATTCTGTTTGTTCAGGCGGGCGCTGTATTGTCCGTTGAATACCACCCATTCCTCAGAAGTCTCACTGCCAAAAGCAGCCATCGCTCCAGGGAAAAAGAGGCTTATGTATTGCTCCAACACCAGGGTATCGGTAGTGCGGTTGATATCATTATAGATGTGAATCTTATGATGCCAGACGCCATAGTTCAGCAGTCTGGCTGCAACTCTAATCGAGCGCCGGGAATGGGCAGGAACCGTAATATTGATTTCTTGCTCATGGAAGGCGAGAATATCGCTTGCCGGCCACTGCATGGAGTAGGTATATTCGGTATCATGTTCATTTTCTACAGTTAATTCCAGTTCCAGTTGTTCGCCTCTATACATATTACGGTGAGGAGCATGGAGCTTGAGCCTTACCGGAAAACGCGGCTCGATCCCAATCTTGAATACCGCAGACAGTCCGTTGATGAGCAGCTGGGCTTCCACGACTGGATGAGTCTGGTACGGGTCTTGCTCTTCTTCGATCGGCTGTACATGGAACTTCCCTTCGATGGTCTCATATGACTGGATCTCTCTGGATTCATGCAGCTCAAAGTCAATCGCCGGGTTGCCTTTGCCTGTTACTTCAATCGTTAACGGCTTGCCGCTCTTGTTGGTGACTTCGTAGATGATCGGATAACTGCTGCCAAATGGCAGGCGGTGGGCGACCGGAATACTCGCCTGAATCAGATAATCATCCGTCTCGATCAGACGCAGTCCACGGCCGGTACGCTCATACTCTATACGAAGATGGGTATCATCCTTACTCCACTCATAAGCAAAGTAATCAAAACCGTTCTCCCGCCGTCCATCCGGCGCGGTCACAATCTCGCGAACGCTATCCGCATACCAGTCGAGTTGACCGAAATAATGCTGTACTGCCGGTGTCTGCATAACCGAAGGAATCAGATTGATCAGATGCGTGGTATCATCGCGTTTTTCCCAGAAGAAGCCTGCTTTTTTGTAGGCGGGTACCGCTTTGACATTGCCCGGCCAGGTGTACAGGTCGAGTCTCGGCCAGCCCATCCGGATCGTCTGTTCGACGGCATGCAGCACGAGCCTTTTGCCGACTTTGCGGCCGTGGTAATCCGGACGCACATTCAGCAGTGGAATGTATAACGCACCAGCATCTTCCTTGTAGTGGGAGAAGCTGCAGTAGCCCACTACTTCATTCCCGGCGACCGCCAGAAACACATGCAGATGGGTGCTGTTATGATGTTCATTGAGAATCATCTGCTCGGTCTGAATCGCGCTGTCTCCTCCCCAGCTCTCATGGCTGGCATTCCACATTTCGGCGATGGAAGCGGCATAGCCGGGTTCATACTCTACAATCCGGATATCGTCAGTTCTTGTCATTATGTAATTCCCTCCAATGCTATAAATTACAGTTCTATCGATCTTACAGACTGTCCTGCTGACAGGATAGACTTGTGAAACCGCAACCAAAACGAAGCAGACAAATAATCTCGCAGCTTTGATTTCCTGTATTATATAGAAGAATGGAAATAAATGCACCTTCCACAAAATAAGGTCTGTCTGGAGATGACGCCTGCGGCTTATTTGCCGGAATCATACGTTTTGCATGCCAAAAAGCTGCTGCTGTCGACCGACCGTACGATTTGGGAGATTGCACGGGATTACGGGTTCTCGCAGAGCAGCTGCTTTATTCACTATTTCAAAAAGGTTCTTCAGGTGATGCCAGAGCTGTTCCGGATCAGCTGGGATTCCTGATGCCGGATGATGGCAGCTGCTGCGCATACCTCGTCATGCTCTGTTTTTGCAGCAGGACGAACAGAATCAATACAATTCCCAGTACCGCACATATGCCGTACATCCCAGAGTACGACCAGTAATCTGCGAGGGGTCCCATAATGATACTGCCGAGCGACATGCCGAGATCGGCCATCGCGATGAACAGCCCCATCAGCACATTACGGCTGTGCTCCGGCAGGACAAAGCTCAGATAGGTGGTCAGCGTCGGATAGATCACCGCCTGGGCGATGCCCATCAGTACCGCTCCGGTATATAGGAAAATAAACCCTCCGTTCACGGATATACTGACCAGCTGTGACGCCGCTGTCAGCAGAATCAATGCCCCGATCATAAATGGCGTATGCCAGCGTCCGTCGGAAGGGATTTTTTTGCGAAGCAGGAACCGGGCCAGAACTACACTGGCTGCCTGCAGCATCAGATAGATACCGGCACTACCGCTCGGCAGCTGATCCGCATACAGCGGCAGAAAGGTCGTAATCGCTCCGAATACGACAGAAGCGATCAGCATTACTACACTGCAATTGCGCAGCAGCGGATTTCGTACCAGCTGTCCAAGGGAAGACCATGTTCCCGAACGCTGCAAAGTCGATGCTTTTGGCGGCAGTTCCCGGCTGCTGTCCATCCGGGCAGTATAGCCGAATACACCCGTGAAAATGGCTATCGTCACCATGGTCACTGTAAAGTAACTGCTGCTGCCGCTCTGCCAGATGCCCAGCGCCAGCACCGGGGCAATAATGCCCGGCATGTAGGAGCACAGCGAATAGAGGGATATTCCCTGGGAGCGATCCTTTTCCGGCAGTGCATCGATAATGCCGATCTGCAGCGCCATTGAGAAAAAGGCAGTCGACACCCCCTGCAGCATCCGGGCGACCAGATAACCCGCCGGTCCTGTAAATGTATACAGTACAAGCGCAAAAGCATTAATGACCAGAATTGTACGCAGCACCCGAATCGGGCCATGCTGCTGAATCATCTGCCCGGCCCACGGCCGAAAAAACATCGTTGTAAACAAATAGGCCCCCATAATGAGCCCAATCGTCGTATTGCTCGCTCCCCAGGCATGTCCCTGCAGCGGAATAATGACATTGAGGATCGCGTTGGCACTGAAATAACCCAGCACCAGAATATACAGCCGCAGAAATGGCCAGGATAGTGCTCCGTTCACGGCTTTCCCCTCCTTTATGGTCTTATATGATGATTGTGGCACCCAGCAGCGTACGGGCATAATCCGACTGCACTTCCCTTAGCCGATCCGTATCGATCGTCTCCACAATCTGTCCCTTTCTGAAAATGATCATCCGGTCGCACATATAGGCAGCGGCCTGGATGTCATGTGTGATAAAGATATAGCCCATCCCATAGACGGACTGCAGTTCCTGCAGCAGATGCAGTACCTGCACCTGAACCCGTACATCCAGTGAACTGATCGCCTCATCCAGTACGATATAACGGGGACGGTTCGCCACCGCTCTGGCAATGCATACCCGCTGCGCCTCTCCACCGGACAGTTCATGCGGATACCGGGTCCGGTAAGCCGGACTCAGTCCGACCTGCTCCAGCAGTTCATCCACTCGCCTGCCATGATCCGCCCGCGAACGTCCATCCCCATCCAGCGGTTCCCGGATCGCCTGCTCTACCGTAAAGAAAGGATTGATCGACGACGTATAATCCTGGAATACCGCACTGATCTGCCCGCGGCGTACCTGACGCTGTGCGATCGGCTGTCCATTTAGCAGGATCGCGCCATGATCCGGTTTCTCGATACCGAGAATGAGACGTCCCAGCGTCGACTTGCCGCTGCCGCTTTCGCCGATAATACCGAGACATTCGCCGTCATGGCAGCTGAAGCTGACGCCGTGCAGTACCTTTTCTGATCTTTTCGCGAGCAGTCCGCTTTTTCGGTACGATTTCTCCACATTCTGTATGTGCAGCATATTGCTTGTCTCCTTTGTTCCGTTACTCTTGGATTCACTCCTCATTTATCAGCTGCCTGAAATGATCACTCAGGGTGAGCCGGGCAGAGAGCAGCTGGCGGGTATAATCATGCCGGGGCGCTGTGAACAGCTGCCCAGTCTCTCCGCGCTCAATGATTTGTCCGCTTTTCATAATCAGTACGTCATCCGCAATATGACGGACCGCGCCCAGATCATGAGAAATAAAGATCATCGAACTTCCCAGCGTACGGCGCAGATGGATAAACTGCGCCATTACTTCCTGCTGGGACAGCGTATCGAGTGCTGTCGTCGGCTCATCGGCGATAATGATATCCGGCTTCAATACCAGGGTCAGTGCAATCATCATTCGCTGCAGCATCCCGCCGGACAATTCATGCGGATACCGGTTCATCAGCTGGGCAGGCTGGTTCAGCATGACGCTCTGCATTGCCTCCTGCATCATGGCATCGATAACGCTGCGGCTCCAGCCATAATGCTCCCCCAGTGTCTCCCGGAAATGCACCCCAACGACGCAGGAAGGATCAAAAGCACTCATCCCATTTTGCATAATCATACCAATCGGTCTGCCGCGCATGTTCCGCATCTCGCGGGCGGACAGTGCATTCAGATCGGTTTCCCGGAATAGAATACGGCCCGTTTGGTGCAGAGACGACGGGTTCAGCCGCATGATCGCCCGGCAGGTGAGCGATTTGCCGCTGCCGCTCTCACCTACGATAGCAAGGCACCTCCCCTGCCGCAGTTCAAACGAAACATTGTCGACGATCACCTTGCCGGTATGGGTATCCTTGATATTCAGCTGATCCACTTCCAGTATATTCATAACCGAACCGGCACCTCCTTGTGCTCGGGCTGTCTGTCATGCTGCACTCCGGATTGACGCAGCCGGGGATCGAGAGCCACCTGCAGAGAATCCGCCAGAAAATGAAATGCAGAGACGACGATCACAATCGCCATTCCCGGCGGCAGCATCATCTCCGGCCGGGTGAACATCACTTCCCGCGCTTCATTCAGCATCATGCCCCATTCCGCCTGCGGCGCCTGAATACCGAGTCCGAGAAAGGAAAACCCGGATATTTGCAAAATCATCGCCCCAATAGAGCTGCTCGCCACCACCGCAATATCGGCAAATGTTACCGGAATCACATGACGACGGATAATTTGTCCATGTCTCATACCGGTCGCCCGGGCAAACCGGATATAATCCTGCTCTGTATACTGCAGCACCGATGTCCGGATGACCCTCGCGAACCATGCCCATTTGGTCAATACAAAGGCAATCAGTATATTTTCCAGTCCCACCCCGAGTATGCCGACTATTGCGAGGGTCATGACATAACCGGGGAAAGACAGCACCACATCACATATCCGCATGATCCATGTATCGATCCGACCCCGAAAGTAACCGGCCGCAAATCCGAGCACCGCTCCGATCAGCACAGAGAACAGCAGCACGACCAATACCGCCAGTACGCTCGGACGAATGCCGTAGATCAGCCGGGACAGGATACACCGGCCCAGCTGATCATTGCCAAGCAGATATTCCCACGATGGACCTGCATATCGCAGACTCATCTGTACAGCCAGCGGATCATGCGGCGCTAGTAACGGTGCGAACAATCCAGCCATAATCACGCCGATCACCACGAGGAGGGATAGACTGCCTGTTTTGTCCATGCTCCCCTTTTTCCATATCTTCATTTACAGACCATTCCTTAGCTTGGGATTGATCGCAGCGTTGATCATATCCGAGATGGCATTGAATATTACAAATGAAACAGCCAGGATCAGCACATACGCCTGAATCACCGGAAAGTCACGGCTCAGTATGGCGCGTACGCTGAGGCTACCCAGCCCCGGCCAGGCAAAAACATTCTCGACCACAACCGTGCTGCCCAGTATGATCGGAATCGCCATGCAAAATATCGATACCGCCACCTGCAGGGAATTGCGCAAAATATGCAGCGTGATGGTTCTCTCTGGCAGTCCGGATGCCCGTCCGTACAGCACATAGTCCTTATTCAGATTGCTGAGCATCGAGCTGCGCACATTACGAAAATACAGCCCGGCATAGCTGATGGTAATGATCAGCACCGGCAAAATGTAACTACGGTACGATTCCATCCCACTCGTCGGTAGCCAGTCCAGCCGAACCGAGAAATACCAGATGAGTAGCGCAGCCAATCCGTACGAAGGCACCGCCGTAAGGATAAAAGCGAGCATGCGCATCGAACGATCCAGCAGCCGTCCGGCCTGCAAGGCACAGATCACTCCCAGCACCACCGAGACGATGATAATGCTCACTGCCGACACCAGCGTCAGTCGCAGTGTATTTACCAAAGCCGGACCGAGCAGCAACCAGACCGATTGACCGGTTATATACGAATTGCCAAAATTCAGCTGCAGACAATCCGCCATCCAGTGTATATACCGGACAAGAAACGGCTGATCCAGACCAAGCTGCTGCTGTGTCCGGGCAATCAGCTCGTCGGTAATGACCGGTACACCCTGTGCCTGCAGCACAACAACTGCCGGGTCCATCGGGGACAGATTGATCAACACAAATGTTAGCAGGGAAATCGCCCACAGCAGCGGAATGGCGAATACGATTCGCCTGATCATATACATTCCCACCGGAGAACCTCCTCTTGCTTATTATTCTCTTGCCTATTATTGAAAGCTCATCGACTCAAACGGCAGCTCATACTGAGTCTGCTTGAATGAAATATTCTGCAGATTGCTCGGCGCGACGACCGTAATGTTACCGTTCGTTACCGGGATAAACACCGCTTCATCATGAACGATATTCAGAATATCCGCATAGAGCGATTTGCGCTTCGCTTCATCCAAGGATGTCATCACCTGATCAATTTTGCTGTACAGCTCTTTGGCCTGCGGAATTCCCTGGGTCGTATGCAAATAGGCACTGCCGGAAGTGAAGCCGGCTATGGTGCTCTGCGGGTCATAGGCCAGCCCCCAGGTCTGGTTGAATAATAGATCATATTCGCCGGTCGCTCTGCGGTTCGCGATAGAGGCGGACTCTTCTCCGGTCAGCTTCAGCTGCATCCCTACCGTGGCTGCCGCACTCTGGATCAGCTCGGCCTGAATTTTCTGGGAAGAGGAATTGCTGTCATAATAGAGTGTCATGGTCAGCGGAGTTCCGTTCTTGCTGCGTATACCGCTGGCCGGGTCCATTTTCCAGCCTGCGCTTTCCAGCAGTGTTCCGGCTTTAGTCAGATCATAGCTTCGCTGGGTCAGCGGAATATCGGCATAATTGACATTGCTGGAAAAAAGGGTGTTCGCAGCCGTCTCGGTACCGCCCATAATATCACGGCTGATCGTCTTCCGGTCCACCGCATGCCAGAGCGCTTCACGCACAGCCTTTCCGCTGACCGGACTGCCGGAGCGGCTGCTGTTGACGACGATCATCTTGGTATTCATCGATTCGCTGCGTACGATCCGGTAATCGCCGGAAGCTTCCAGCTGCTTCATCGCTTCGACATCCATGCTGTCGGCTCCCCGGTCATCGGTAAAGGCAAAGTTCACTTCGCCTTTTTGCAGAGCCAGGAATGTCGTCTCACCTGCAGGCAGCACTTTAGCGGTGATTTTACGAATCGCAGGGGTACCGTTCCAGTAGCTGGTATTAGCTTCGAATGTCGCGGATTGCTCCGGTTCATGGGCAGTCAGCACATAGGGACCTGTGCCATGATAGCCGCTCACTCCGTTCATGGTCTCCCCATTTTTGAAATCCTTTGGTGAAAGGAAGACGTACGGACGAGTCATGGACAATTCGGATAGTGTCGGATAATACGGTTCGGATAGTGTCAGCTGAACGGTGTATTCATCGATCACCTTACAGTCCGTGATTTTAGTAGATAATTTGATCCAGGCATGCTTTTCCTTGTTATGCTGGACAGCGTCGATATTTTGCTTGACCGCTTCCGCGTTAAAAGGCTCGCCATCATGGAACTTTACATCCTCACGCAGATGGAAGGTATACACTTTGCCGTCTTTGGAAATATCCCAGGAGGAAGCGAGCAGCGGCTTGATTCCTTCGCTCGTATTTTCCACGAGCGATTCGTATACTATCCCCTGCGCTGGCATCGATCCGGCATACAGATGCGGATTCATATCGTTGATGTCTTTGGCTGTGGCATAGATCAGTTCATTGTTATGTGCAGATGCAGTAGTATTCGCTGCGGATTGTCCTGCCGGGGAGCAGGCAGATAGTACGGTTGCTGCCATCAGCATGAGCAGCAGCAGTAATGGTATTTGTTTTGGCATTTGTATTCTCTCCTTAGTGGACCGGCTGAATAGCGCCGCAGATCCTGGTTAGATCTTCATGAAAATCCTGTACGGTAAATGCTCTCGATAAAGGGCCTCCCGGATGATTGCGTGCATATTCCCGGATAGTGGATTCGTATCGGTGGACAAACTCATCGATCACCGGACAGGGCGTTCCGGTATGATGGGAGATACCCTGAATGATCTTGATACGGTAATAGTCTTCCTGCGGCATGCGCGGAATATCCCGCTGACCCTCCTGATTGGTAAATACTTTGCGAAAAGGCACCGCGGAAAAATCGAAATATCTGCCACTGCTGTCCGACTCGGAAAAAGGATCGATCAGCAGCGAAGCATAGCGGACATACAGCAGGTATTCCTGATGAATGGGAGGGAGATGATTGAAGTTCTCGATATCCTCTCGTCCCAGACTGGCCGGCAATACCGGATAGTTATCATCGGTCATGAATTTCAATAGATTGATGCCTGTAATATTCAGCTGCTTCAGAATCGCCGTAATCTCTTGCCACTGGGCGAGCATACTTCGGATCAGCTGCTGGGTGATTGGGCCTTCGGGATACAGCTTGTAGACATATCTCGGAATGGGGTCTTCACCGAATACCGCTTCCAGAGCCACCTCGTTCATGAACAGCGGTGGATGCACGTACAGAGAGATGTTTCGTGTCTCCGCTTCCAGTGGGGAATCCATCAGCTGCAGCTGTACGCCCAATCGGGTATACATGTCCTGCAGACTGTCGAGACGAGCCGACGGCTTCTGCACCGATCCTGCACAAAGTTTCTTTTTGACTGCAGTAGTTAATACAGTATGGGAAGGTTCCTGATGTGCCCAACGTGTATCCCCGTGATAGGTGGAGAAGCTGATCACCTCGGCCCGGGGGTTGAACTCTTTTATGTAGTGGTGAACCAGATTCCCCGAGCCGAATGTTGGCGAGATGAGCACAATGCACTGGACATTATGCAGCACTTCCTTGGCGATCTGCTTCAGTACAGTTGTATAGGCATCAGTAGTTACCGCGAGTAGGAGTGTATCCCACTGTCCGGTAATGTGTTCATAGCCGCTGAATACCTCATCGACCCGGCACTCGCCTGCCATGCTGTGATGCTGCTCGTTCTGAATTCCAACACGGATCTGTCGGTCGCTCTGCTCCAGGGAAGCAAAGAATTTTTGCGAACGCGATGATCTTCTGCCCGCTATCCCGATCCTGCTGTTCCACTGCTGTTTCAGCATGACAGCCAGCTGAACCGATACCGGACCAGTGCCCAGAATCAGCACATTGCCCCACTCTTTCATCGGATGTTCTCCTTTCGGTACAGTGCAATATCGAATACCTGATCCGGCCGCAGGATCTTGCCCGCCTGCTGCCATTTTCGGGAGTCGGTCTCCTGAGATGGAAAGTTGAACAGTGACTTCAGTCCATCCCCGTACCTCATTGCGACAATGACCTCTTTACCTGTTAAAGGATATAATCGATCCATAATATCGTATTTCTGCTCAACGGTAGAACTGAAAATGATATGAGTCGCCGTCCCTGTAAATTCCAGCTCTTCTACCGGATTAGACAGCAGCCGGATATTCAGTCCCTGACCCAGCTGGTCCACAATCGCTCTACCCAGCTGTACCGATTCTTCATCAATATCGATGCCGACTACTTCGGCTCCGGTTCGTCTGGCAATCAGCAGCGGAGTCATTGGAAATGAACCCGATCCGACCATCAGCACTCTGGATGCGGAAGTGACCTGGAATCCGCTAAACTCCTGCTCGATACAGGACTCGATATTCCGAAAATAATCGGTAATCCCGCTGCTGCCATCCAGCAGCTTCAGCGCACGATACTTTTCCATAATCGCCACACACCGGGCAGATATTTGCCGCAGATCGTCGGCGATCAGAGACAATTCATCACTTCTCTCCTCTTGTAATTGTTCCCATATCACATGGTTAGACGGATTGATAACAAAGCGGGAATACTCATCAATCAACTGCTGCAATTCCAGATGATGTGCCATCGTCTGGTCATACTGCGCGGCCGCTCTGTGAAAATACTCTCGGTAATCATTTAATTCATCCTGAAAAGTTAACAATTTCTCCATTCGGATCACTCCAATCACACTGTTATGTGGTGTTAATCTGTCTAATCATTTATTTTCTGCTTGTCACTTTTCCCTGCGTTAGGCATGGATAAAAGCTCTGCCTTCAGCAACAATGCCAACAGCCCCTTCGATCTCTACTTTACCGAGACCACGCTGTCCATACTCGGCGGCAACATGGATGACCCCACCCGGCTGACGTATATCCGCAGTGATGCTCCTCCGGTTCGTCCACGCCAGATACGCTCCCATCGAAGCCGTTCCCGAGCCGCAGCCTCTCTCCCAGACGAGACTGTCCATCAACGGTACATAAATGAGCGGCGCCATCTCGCCGGATTCCGCATCATAGAGCAGAATGCCGATCATGCTCACCGGTTCGTCGGCACCGATCTTGATGGCGATCCTCTCGGCTTCTTCTCGAATCGTACGGCTGAACTGCTTCACTTCCATCACCAGATGAATAGCATCCTGGTAGCGCAGCTCTATGGCATCCCAGTCCTGCTTATTATCACGCAGCGTACGGCGGCGAATCTGTTCGGGTACGGGCATAGCAATTCTGCAATAATAGCCACCCTCTACCAGCCGTACCTGGCAGTCGATCAGCTCATCCGTCCCGGACGTCTCCAGTCTGATCCTGACCGCATCATCGCCCCGGCTCATCCCACTCTCTGCTGCCAGCAGCGCTGCAAGTGCCATACAGGCATTACCGCAAAATTCACCTCCGGCCATCCGCAGGTGAGCCGCAGCCTCCGGATACATTACCGGTTCACCGACAAAGCCTACCTGCTCGGCATGCACACTGTCATACGACATCAGCCGGGCAGCGATAGGCAGATGCTCTTCCACCGGATGCTTTGTACGCACGAGAACCGTCATATTCTGCGTAGGACTGCATTTCACAAAATCCACTTCCTGCTTCATGTCTCATCTCCTCCGACCCGATGATTGAAGAAACACAATGACCATTACGCTTTAATAATAGTAATGATTACGATTATCATCGATAAGCATATAATACGACTGTAAATACTGTCAACATTTGTTTTTTATCCAAATAAAAAAGACTGCCTCATTCAGCAATCTTTTACATAAACCTATTCGATTAAAAGCCCCTAATTCTTTACCTGTCCCTATAATCAAAGCTTTCCGGAGCGCATGTCCTCAGTAGCACCGTAACTTTGACAGTGACTACCCCAGGTGCAAAAGATACTCATACGCAGTCGTCCCATATACACTCTTGAAATGCTTGTTCAAATGCGTCAAATCCACAAATCCGCACTCTGCGACAGCCGAGTAGATATCACGGTTCTTCTCGATCAGCCGCTTGGCCCGCTCAATTTTGCAGTTCAGAAAATACTGGTACGGCGAGATCCCCGTATGCATTTTGAAAAAACGGATAAACTGGAATTTGGACAATCCCAGCTCTCCGCAGATCTCCTCCAGCCGCAGTACCGTCTCCAGGTTATCGTGGATCATATGCTTGGCTGCCCGAAGCATACCGTTGTCCGCCTTATAGCGGGGAGCAGCAAGATTCGTCTCCGCCAATCCATCTGTCAGCGATACGAGCAGTTCACTGCACAGGGCTTCATCTTTTTCATTTAATATGGCATGCCCGAGCGCCACGATCCGCTGCTTGAGTCGGTGATCGTATACAATCGGTGTGTCGAACTGGAGGATTTCCTTTTTCTCCATTACTTCGAGCAGCAGAGGCGGATCGATATACAGCATCACATAATCCAGTCCGTTCCGATCATGCGCCATGCCATCATGAGCCTGCTCGGGATTGAACAGCATGACCCCGTTTTGGTGAGACAGTTGGAGACTTCCGTCCATCGTAAAATGCTGGATTCCCCGCAGAGTGACACCCATCGCATATTCCTGATGGGAGTGCCTTTTGTAAGTGAAATCGGTAATGCTCGCCGATAACGCCGTGATGCCAGCCGATTGTCTGTAAATAAATTTCTCCACGCTACTCACCTCTCCCGCAGTGAATTATACCCATAACATAATGGCAGCATAGACCAGGAAAAGGGTCATAACCAGATTGGCTGCCCGCTGATACCGCTGCAAAAACTGTTTAAAAATTGTACCAAACATCACCCATGTTGCATAGGCAAGAAAACCGATACAGGTGATGCCCAGTACACCGGCTATTAGTCCTGTAATAGCCGGATGGTAAGGCATAATAAACGTCGGAATGACGGTCATCGTAAACAGGACTACTTTGGGATTGACGAACTGGGTTACAAAACCGGAGCGAAATGTTCCCATACCGCCTGGTGTACCCGGTTCAGATGATTTGGACTTGCGCGAGATCTGGTAAGCCAGATACAGCATATACAGACTGCCGACAATCTGCATCCCGACCAGGATTTTCGGTAAAATGACAGCCAGCGTACTGCTCAGCAGCGCCGATGCGGTCAGCAGCAATCCGAATGCCAGTGTGGCACCGTACGTGTAACGAAGCGCCCGTGCGGTTCCTTCCTTTTGCGCAATGGAGAGAATGATAATGTTGCTCGGTCCGGGCGTGAAAGTGACGATAAAGCAGTAGAATAAAAAGGACAGGATACTGATGGGAAAAACCCCTTTCTTCATGTTAGCGGTGTTTTTACATCAATATACCTGTCCTGGCGGAAAGGCTATAGTATATTATTGCAGATGTGTGGATGGAATTGGGGAGCAAAAGTATGGTGAATGCATTATTTTTGGGCAACCTTCTTGGATAGGGATAATATTGAGGTGATTTATAAAAGTTTCTGTTGTTTATTTGTGGGGGATGGTTTAGTTTTCTTTTTTATTATTGGTGCTGTTCACTTTGGATTTTGCTGGTAGTGACTAGGTACATTTTGTTTTATTATTGTGAATTTTTCATATATTGAAATAATATTATTAGTAAGAAAATAAGCGCTATTTATCATTATCAATTTATTTATTCAAAAATCTTCTCTTCCTTCGTTGCTTTTATTCATAAAATCCACTATTTTATCGGTATTTGACGTAAAAAAGGAGCAAATAGTGTATTTGCTCCCGAAAATGACATTTTATCTTATAAAATCTATCGAATACGCTTATATTTGTTCATTTGTATAATATTTAATCGTGTATTTTGACATTTGCCAGTTTTTTTACCATTTCTGGATCATGGTGCGAAAAGAAGCTGGTCCCCGCATTTTTTATTCGGATTTCTAGTTGGCGCCTACGACTGGATGCGGTACATAAGGCTCCTCAAGGAAAGCCACATCCTCCGTTGTCAGTTTCACATCCAGTGCCCGGACAGCATCTTCCAGATGAGCGTTTTTGGTCGCTCCGATGATCGGTGCGCTTACCGGGCTTTTTTGCAGAATCCATGCCGTGGCAATCTGGGCACGGGAGACGCCGTAACGACTGGCCAGCTGAGCAACACGCTCGATAATTACACGGTCTGTGTCCATGGTGGAATCGTACTTGGATTTCTGAATCTGATCGGTCTCCGAGCGCAGGGTAGACTGATCCAGATCGCATGTCAGTTGGCCGGAAGCCAGCGGGCTGTATGGAATCACACCGATTCCTTCCGCGTGGCACAGCGGCAGCATCTCCCGTTCTTCTACCAGGAAGAAGGCAACGACGCCCAATTGATCAAAACCGGCGATGTGATCAATATCCCACCAAACGTAAAACACTGGCACGGCGCCACCGCTGACAGCTGGTTCGTCCACCTGGCGATTACCCCCGGCCAGACCGAATGGCTCGAACCGGTTAATGATGAATGGTACAACCAATTATCCGTATGATAAAAGGTAGACTTGGCCATATATAGACTGAAAAAGTGCCGCTTGATGCACGTAAAAACAGGCTGATGTGTTTACGCGCATCAGGCTGTTTGTGTTAACGCTAATTTTCGATAGGATCAACACAGTCATTCATCCATTACTTTTTTAATTATTGAATTTTAGTCTGGCAGTGAATGAAGGTGAATGAAGCATGAGCGTTTAGTCCACCTTGGCTCCATATGACCGCATAAACAGTACAGCCTGCTCCCGATCCATCCGCGCCCCCTGTACATTAATCGACTTCAGATCAATGCCTTCCAGAACCGCACCACGCAGATCCGCTCCCTGCAGCTTGGTCCCGGCCAGACTCGCACCGGTCATATCACAATCACGCATATCCGCCTTGGCCAGATCTGTATTGGAAAAGTCGGTCTCATAAAAACGGATACCTCTCAGGTCCTGCCGCCCCAGCTTGATATGACTCAGATTCGTGTATGCCCAGTCTCCGCCGTTCAGGGTAATGCCGTCCATCTGTGCGCCGGCAAAGTCCGAGCCCGTCATTTTGCACATGCTGAATTTGGCAGCGAACAGATTGGCTCCATCGAACCGGCAGTTCTCAAAAGCCGATTCCGTATGTATCGACCCGTTCAACGTCACGCCGCGGAAATCGCATTCGATAAACCGGCAGTGGCTTGTATCAATCTCATCCATTGCCGTGTTCATAAAGGTACAGTTCTGGAACACACAGCGTACAATCTCCCCATACCGCAGATCCTGCCCGTCGAATCGTATTGATTCATATTTCTGGTCACTATATTGATACATATTGCCCCTCCTGTGTCTTCTCCTGCTGCCTATACTGCATGATCATTTCCCGTTCACCGTTCACGGGTGTATTGGATGGTATCCTGAACTCAGTACATTCGCGTTTCTATAATACCATACAGGTGTCAATCCCCTGCATAAGACCTGGGCAAAGTCAATCTTATTTTCCTGCAGTGTCTGCTGTATAACGCCTGTTTGCTGTACACAATTGGACTAAGCAAGAGCAAATACAAAACAGAACATACAAATGACACAAGTAAAACAGAATTGAAGACAAAAAACGAGCCACACAGACTGGGATGCACTGTTTGGCTCATTTACGATTGCAAAATCACTCTAATTCATTTATTTCTTCTTATTTCGTCTCCTCCTGGTAAGCAGAAGCCGTATCCAGGTTGAGCGTACCGCTGGCAGCATTCCAGGTTACGTTGAAATTCATGGCTTTGGCCAGATCACGGACTTTGAAATAGGAATTGCCATTGATACTATATCCGCTGATCGATACCGGCTTGCCATCCAGATACACTTTAGTCGTTACTGGAACTGCAGCAGCCGAACTGGCGAGTGTGGATCTACTGTATCTGCCGGCATACGGCTGATTGGAAGTCAGCTTAATCTCACTGGCATCGGCACTGATTGTTACATTTATTGCTTTGGCAGTGCCGGACAGGATACTTGCCATATTTTCCAGCGAAAAATAGTTGCTGCCCTTGATGTTATAGCCATTGGTAACCGCCTTTTGACCATTAACTGTGACCGAAATATCGGCAGCCCCCGCGGATACAGACGCAGTATCGGCACCTGCTGGAGCTTTGGCATCTGTGTCAGAATAGGTATCCTCACCTGGAGGTGTACCCGGCATACCGGTATTGCCACCGGCTGTGCTGGTGCTTGCATCGGAAGCCGCACCGGAATTCACCGCTGAACCGCCGGTAAGATCGGCCATCCAGGTGAACAGTTCCTGTAGATCGTAGTCACCGCTATGAGGTACGTCCCATGGCAGAGAAAAGTCTACCGTATAACCTTTATTTTGCAGCGCTGTCGCCAGAATCGCCGGGATGGCATTGGCTGTATCGCTATCTTTGGTACCAAAACGGATTCTCCAGTTTTGCGTAGTGTCAGTGCCTTCCGTACCGATATAGTTCATCGGATTCATCATTTTGATGATGCTGGCATCTGCCATCGTGCTGCCTGCTGACGTACTGTGCTGCTGGGCATACTCGGTAAAGTGCTGGGTATCCGTTGTCGCTGTACCGAACAGCTGATTCTCACCGGTACTCAGATCCAACGCATCAAAGGCGCCCGGTGTCTTCATCCGGCCCAGATACTGTACGTACCCGTTATAATTTATATCGGTCACTTTGCCGTCGGCTATTGTAATCCAGTCTTTACCGGACAGATCGGTTCCGCTGTCGAGTGCTTTCTGGGCAGAGGCGATCACCAGCGATTTGAGATAATCGCGGAATGTGCCTTCCCCCTTTTCATCCAGTGTCAGTGCATTGCCATCCTCATCTTTGAGATTCAGGCTGTTCACATAATCCGGGAACATGGCGCTCAGTTCGTCAGAGACCTGTTCCTGATCAGCACTCAGCGTGCCTTTTACCGTTTTGCGCTGGATATGGTAATCCGTATCGGTGGATATTTCCAGCTTGCTGTAGTCATTAATGCCGCTGAATTCCCATTCGTATGCTGCATTGGCATTATCCAGATTGGTGATCGGTGTATAGGCAGATACCGCGAAGATATCATCACGCTCATCCGCTGCACCGATCGCTTCCAGATATGGCTCATAGTCTGCATTATTCCCGGTTGCACCGAGCAGTGCGGACAGGGCACCTCCTGCACTGGTACCATTGGAGATGATTTTCTCGGCATCCCCCGGCATGATCTTGTCATTATGACGCAGATAGCGTACGGCAGCCTTGAGATCGACGATGGCTGCAGGCGCTTTGCCTGTATAGGTGCCATTCTCGTCCTGGGTCGTACGGCCGCGCGCTCCCGGAGACGCAACCACATATCCTTTGGACAGAGCCAGCAGTGCCGCATTATTGCCGCCGCCCATACCCTGTCCCGGGCTGCCCGGTTCTGCTGGCATATAGCCGCCGATCGAGTTCGGGAAGAAGATTGGCGCGGTATCTGTGGAATAGCTGCCGATCTTCTCGTCCTTGTAATACTGTTCAGGAATGTAGATGTTCATCACTTCATATTTGGTATCTATGGGATTGGCGACATAGACCACATTCTCATAGGCACGGAAAGTAATCGATTGTCCGTTGACTGTCATTGTTTTCTCGGTATATTTGGCTGTACTGAAGTCCAGACTGTATTGACCGGTAGTTGTATCCGCTGCTGCAGACACGGAAGTGAAAGGCATAATCAGCATAGAAGACACCAGAAGAGAGGCAAACCATTTTTGAGCTTTCATGTATTATCTCCTTTTTCTGTGAATGTATTGTATGGATTGAATATACCAGAAGATTGTGGCACAAAAATGGCATTATGATACATCGGATTGCATGGATTTGCGGAACTGGCTCTCATACAGATCATGATAGACGCCCTGCAGGGACAACAGCTGTTCATGACTTCCCTGCTCTGCAATCTGTCCCTTCTGAATGACCAAAATACGGTCCGCATCCCGAATCGTACTGAGCCGGTGGGCAATGACAAAGCTGGTCCGCCCCTGCATCAGCCTCTTCATGCCCTGCTGAATATGCATCTCGGTGCGGGTATCCACACTGCTGGTCGCTTCATCCAGAATCAGAATGGCCGGATTGGCGAGAATAGCGCGGGCAATCGTCAGCAGCTGCCGCTGACCATGGCTCAGATTGCTGCCCTCTGCACTCAGCACCGTGTCCAGGCCATGCGGCAGTCTGGCGATAAATCCATCTGCGCTGGCTAGCCGGGCAGCCTCTTCCACTTCCTTATCGGTCGCATCCAGACGTCCAAAGCGGATATTTTCCCGGATCGTGCCCGAGAATACATGAGCATCCTGCAGCACCATACCGATCTGGCTGCGGAGTGCATTTTTGTCGAGTTTACGAATATTGTGATCATCAATGGAAATGGTACCTGACTGAATCTCATAGAACCGGGTCAGCAGATTGATGATCGTCGTCTTGCCTGCGCCGGTGGGACCAACCAGGGCGATCTTCTCTCCCGGCTGCGCTGTAAATGTTACTCCGCTCAGATTGAGCGAGTCCGGTTGATAACCAAAAGAGACATTATCAAAGACTACTTTCCCCTGTACATGATCCAGCCGTTCACCAGTGCTCTCCGGATATTCCGATGCTTCATCCATAATCTCGAATACACGCTCGGCTCCGGCGATGGCAGATTGGATCATATTGTACTGATCCGCGAGTTCGGCAATCGGCCGGCCGAACTGTTTGGAATAATTGAGGAAGCTGACAATGATGCCGACAGTCGCCATACCGTGAAAGGCCATCCAGCCGCCGATACCGGCGATCAGTGCATAATCCAGATTGCTGATCATATTCATCGTCGGTCCCACCAGCCCGGATGTTATTTGTGCCTTGATCCCGACCCGGTTCAGATTGTTACTGATTCCTCGGAAGCGTTCGGTCTCGGTCTTTTCCCTGCCATACTGCTTGATGACCTTCTGACCGCCGATGGATTCCTCGATAAATCCGTTTAATTCACCGAGATGCTGCTGCTGGTTTTTGAAATAAGTGCGGCTGAGTCCGGCGATCCGGCGCGTGGCGAGCAGCACCAGTGGAACGGTCAGCATGGCGACCAGCGTCAGCGGAATATTAAGCATGATCATAATGATCAGTGAACCGCTCAGCGTGATCAAACTGTTGAGCAGCTGGGTAACGCTCTGATTGAGCGTATTGGATACATTATCGATATCATTGGTCGCCCGGCTCATCAGCTCCCCGGTCGCATGGGTATCGAAGAACCCTACGGGCAGCTCCTGATAACGGCTGAACAAATCCCGCCGCAGTTCGGATACAGTCTGCTGCGATACACCTGTCATCACATAGGCCTGTACCCAGGATACGATGCTGCCCAGCAAATACAGACCGAGCAGGAGCAGACTCAGCCGCACCAGCATGTCCCAGTCACCCGGGATGATCGCCATATCAATGACTTTGCCGAGCAAATACGGTCCGATCAGGGAGACGATGGCACTTAGCACGGTGAACAGATAGACCGTAATCAGTCCTTTGCGCTGACGGTTCAGATAGGTCCACAACCGTCTCAGGGTAGCTGTACGATTCTTGGCCCGAATTTTGGGCATCGTCCCCCGTCCTGATCCCGGACCCATACCGGGACCCCGCATTCCTGTGTTCATACTGCCGGGCTGACCGGGCAAGCCTATCGGAGGCCGAGAATTAGGACTGGACATAGGATACCTCCTCTTCGCCCAGCTGGGACTGCCGAATATCCCGGTAAATGCCGCTGCTGTGCATCAGCTCCGCATGGGTACCCTGAGCGGCGATCCGGCCATTATCCAGAATTACAATATGATCCGCATCGATAATCGAAGACACCCGCTGGGCGATTAATATATTCGTACTGCCGCGCAGCTGCTGCTTGAGCAGCTGGCGGATTCGTGATTCGGTCACTGCGTCGAGTGCGCTCGTGCTGTCATCCATGATCAGGATTTTCGGCTGGATTAACAGCGCTCTGGCGATGGACAGCCGCTGCTTCTGGCCGCCGGACAGATTAATCCCGCGCTGTCCGAGCAGCGTATCGTATCCATCAGGCAGACTGGCGATAAAGTCATGCGCTTCCGCCATTCGAGCTGCCCGCTCTACTTCTTCCTCTGTCGCATCCGGCCGGCCATAGCGGATATTATCGCGGATCGTACCGCTGAACAGAATACTCTGCTGCATCACGAGACCGATCCGGCTGCGCAGCTGATCCATCGGAATGCTGCGAATATCCGTACCATCAATCGTAATCCTGCCGGAAGTCACTTCATATAATCTGGGAATCAGATTGACCAGCGTCGACTTGCCGGCACCGGTTGCACCGAGAATGGCTACCGTCTCGCCCGGTCTGGCGGTAAAGTGAATATCCTCCAGCACCGGATTCACCTCTCCCTGATCATAGGCAAAGGAAACATCATGGAATTCGATCTGTCCATTACGAATCGTGCCGCGAGTATCAGCCGCTTCATCTGTAATCTCGCTGCGGGTATCCAGCACTTGATTGATCCGGTCAGCGGACACCTTGGCCCGGGATACCATCGTCAGTCTGCTGCTCAGCATGAGCATCGACATGAGCAGCTGGGTCACATAATTGATAAAGGCGATCAGTTCGCCGACCGGAAGCGCCCCTTTCCAGCTCTGCATGCCGCCAAACCAAAGCACCGCGACAATACTGACGTTGAGGATCAGCATCATCAGCGGCATATTCAGTGCCAGCAGACGTACCGCCCGGATAGCTGTATCCGTATATTCCCGGTTCGCCCGGTCAAAACGCTGCTGTTCATACCCGGCCCGTACAAAGGCTTTGATTACCCGAATACCTGACAGATTCTCCTGCAGCACGGTATTGACGCTATCCAGCCTGTTCTGCATTTTCGTAAATAAAGGAAAAGAAAGTCGAATGAGTACATACAGGATCACGAACAATACAGGTACGGATACCAGCAGGATCAGCGTCAGCGCCGGACTGATCCGGATCGCCATAATGAGACTGCCGATCAGCAGCAGCGGTGAACGAATCGTCCGCAGCACCAGCTGCACGAAGTTCTGCAGCTGCACCACATCATTGGTCAGCCGTGTGATCAGCGAGCCGGTCTGGAGCTGATCCAGATTACGGTTGGAAAAGGTCTGGATATGCTCAAACAGCGTAATCCGCAGATCATTACCAAAATTCTGTGAAGCCATACTCGAAAATATCGTGCATCCCACTCCACCCAGCAGTCCGATGAGAGCCACACCGAGCATCATCAGCCCGGTCGATATAATATGTGTGAGATCGTTCTTCATCAACCCTTCATCCACGATGCTCGCCATCAGGGTCGGCTGGAGCAGATCCATACTCACCTCCAGTACCATGAGCAAGGGAGCAAGAATACACCAGCGCCAATAAGGCTTCAGCAGTCTTCTAAGCTGCCACATAGGCGTTCACCTCCCTTGCCTCCCCTATGATCCATTTCAATTATCCACTTTTGTACTTTGGTCATTAGACGTTGACGTCTTTTTGCCGAATCGGGTCGTTCCATCTTCTGTCTACGCTTCCTTTCCTCCGGGACCTGTCTGTTCGTCTGCTCCCCTGCTGTCTTCCTTATCCGATCTCCTGGTGTTTTCGCCCGGCAGCTGATCACTTTTGGTATGACCGTTCTCTTCCTCGATCTCCTGCAGTTCGAACATATGAATAAATTCCTGGATAATGGTGTCCGTCGCTTTCAGTTCACCGCTGATCACCTGTCGGATCGATTCGTATTCCGGCTGACCCAGCTGGGTGAGCAGCGTAGTACGCCTAATATTCAGTCTTTCCAGAAAAGCGAGTGCCCGGCCGCGCCGAAACGTCTGTGCACTGCGGAAATGTTTTTTGTCTTCAGGCCTGCGTCCTTTGCCTTCCCGGTGTTCATCATGATGATGACCTCTATGTTCACGTCTTCCTTCACGCATCTTTACATTCCTCCTGTTTTTGTATACATTTGTATACGTTAAGATTATGTATACAAATGTATACACTATATAATAGCTTGTCAATATAGACATTTCACTTTTGCACTAAAATATACGAAATAATAAATAGAGATTATTTTATCGGAATTAGGAGGCTGGGCCATGGTACGAACCCACTTGTTGAATATTCTGATCTGTGATGATCATATTGCGGTTCATGAGAGCATATCCGCTTATTTGCAGGCGGAACAGATGGATTTTGCATCTGCCTTTAACGGGAAAGAAGCATTGAAGATGCTGGAGAAGGGCAGCTTTGATCTGGTTATTCTTGATATTATGCTGCCGGGTCTGTTCGGAACAGAAGTATGCCGCCAAATCCGGATGTCCAGCGATATCCCCATTATTATGCTGAGTGCCCGCGGAGAAGAAATGGACCGGATTACCGGACTGGAGCTGGGTGCAGATGATTATATAACCAAGCCGTTCTCACCGAGAGAAGTGGTCACCCGCATCAAAACCATTCTCAAACGTACGCATTATGCACCTGTTCCCCGAGCGGAACTGCTTCGAGCCGGGGAAATGACCATTAACCCGGATACGCTGGAAATTCATATTCAGGGCAAACGGATTGAATTTACAGCCAGAGAAATCGAACTGCTCACCCTGTTCGCAAGCAGCAAAGACACCATTCTGTCGCGGGAGCAAATTCTCAATAAAGTCTGGGGATATGACTATCCCGGCGATACCCGGGCTGTCGATCATCTGATCAAGCGCATGCGCAAAAAGCTGCCCGAAGAGCCAATCGGATTTGAAATCAAATCGATCTATGGCATGGGATACAAAATGGAGACGATACAATGAAACTATGGACCGTCAACCGTAGAAGCATTTATATAGCGATTCTGATCTGTTTTATTGTCGGTCAGCTGGCGGGAACGCTGGTGATCAAGCATCTTTTTATCAATTACAAACTCAAGGACATGTATCCACAGGCGACTATGGCCGCTGCCAATATTGCCGAGGGCAGGACGGACATTATTCATTCCGGACAGTTTATCCTCAAGGCATATACCCTCAGCGGTCAGGAAATCACGCTCGGCAGCGAGACGCCGCAGGATATGTTCCATGTCGCTTCGCAGCAATTCCGGGAGGCGCTGACCGGCTATATCCCGCAGGTCCTCGGTGAAGGACGGCTGGCGACGACCCGTGATATTAGTGGACTGCCCAATCACTCCATTATTGTTGGGGTTCCGATTATGCATCAGGGCCAACCGATCGGTGCCGTTTTCCTGATGGAGCCGTCCAGTGAGTATCAGGCGGTACTGAACGGATTTTATGTTGTATTTACCGTTATGCTCGTTGTATGTACGCTCTGTATTGGTTACTTCCTCTCCTCCTATCTCAAGGAAATGAGACGGCTGGACAAAGCGCGACGGGATTATGTAGCCAATA
This sequence comes from Paenibacillus wulumuqiensis, assembly GCF_000971965.1. Classification (GTDB taxonomy): domain Bacteria; phylum Bacillota; class Bacilli; order Paenibacillales; family Paenibacillaceae; genus Saccharibacillus; species Saccharibacillus wulumuqiensis. Next base: position 249,895 of record NZ_LAQP01000001.1, on the reverse strand, counting down.
TCAGCCATGAACTCAAATCTCCGATTGCCTCGATCCGGGCGCTGACCGAGACGCTGGCTGACGGTCTGATCCATGAAGAGGAGAAGAAAAATAACTATTACAGCATTATCCTGTCTGAATGTGCCCGGCTGCAGCGGCTGATTCAGGATGTACTGGAGCTGTCCCGCATGCAGAACAAGCAGGATACCTGGGTAAAAGAGCCGCTGGATAGCGGGGAGTGGATGGAGTTTATCGAATCCCGGTACTCCTTTCTCGCAGAGGAGCTGGGAATTGCATTTCGGATCAGCGATCAGGCACGATCCCTCCCTCCGCTGCTCTCCAACCGGGACAAACTCATTCAGCTGGTCAATATTCTGATCGATAATGCGATGAAATTTGTAGGTGAAGACGGATTGATTACGCTCGATGCTGTCGTCCGTTCCAGATCGGTCACCATTCGCATTGCAGATAACGGCCCGGGTATCATCAAAGAAGATCTGCCCTATATATTCGAACGATTCTACAAAAGCGACTATTCTCATCAGGGCAACGGCAGTGGACTCGGGCTGTCCATTGCCCATGAAATTGTACAGGAACTGGGTGAAGATATAACTGTGCAGAGCGAGCCGGGACAGGGAACGATCTTCCAATTTACAATCAAACGAGCACAGCTGCCGTAACAGGCGGCATACCGTGAAAAGCCGATGCAAGGGCAGGATTGCTGCTTGTATCGGCTTTTTGGCATTTCAAAATCGGCCGGATCAGTCAGACGGGTGTATGCGCGAATCGATGAGAGACGCTGCATTCCTGGCGTGCGCTGGCCACTACCGGTACTGCACACCATTTTCTTTTGCAAAAGGACACATAAAGGACAAATCGTCCATTTACAATAAGGTCAATGAATGAATAGCCACGGATCATGGCTTGCAGGAGAGATGATGAATGAAAATGAAATTTATTATGATGCAGACTCGTAAATTACCGGAACTGCTGCAAATTGTACTGAATATCAGCCTGTTCCTGATGGCGATTGTACTGAGTGTGCTGCTGATGAAAGAAACATGGAGTATTTTCTCGTCGGTTGTTCTGTCTTCGGAAGAGATTGACAGTTATTTTGCTTTTACCGATGAGCTGCTTGTTTTCTTTTTATACTTTGAATTTATCGCGTTGATCGTCAAATATTTCAAATCCAACTTCCATTTCCCGCTGCGTTATTTTATCTATATCGGGATTACCGCAATCGTCCGGCTGATCATTATCGATCATGATGAGGCACTAAGCACATTCTGGTGGTCGATGGCTATCCTGGTGCTGATTGCTTCTTTATTCCTGGCCAATACCCGCGTAGTGCGAAAAGATCACTGATTCAGCCGATACAGTGGTATGGTTAGGAGAATATCGCTTTAGGCGGAATACCAATGAAAGCAAGGAGACGTTATGAAAAATCGCAGTATTACCTTTAAGCTGTTTTTGATGACCGTTCTGTTTTTTGTCTGCTTTTACGGGATGGTCATTCTCAGCCAGCTGCTGTTTTTTAACAACTTCTATCAGGAGCATAAAGTGAACAAGGCGGAGCATGATCTTGATCAGCTCGCCGCTGTCTATATCCAATCCGGGGATAATCCGCGCCAGATTGCAAATGAGATGCTGCGGTTCATGAACCGCAACAAAAGCCAGCTGACCATCGTGGATATGGACGGCCAAATGGTGCTGGAAGATCCGTATCATATGGTCATTCGCAAGGATAACGGCCAGCAGGTCTCTGTCTCCCTCTCGCTCTATATGAATTTGTATGAAGATTCATTCCGGGCGCTTAATATCCGGACAGGCGACAAACTGGATTTGTGGGGAAATGCAGATATCCGGAATACCAAACCACACATCGTATTTACACCGGAGCAGATCGAGAAACATAAACCCCTTACCGAATACTATACGCCGGACATTTCAGGCACAGTGACCGAGATTGTACTGCCCACACCCAAGAACTGGAATCAGCGGCAGGGATTGCTCATGGAGGCACTGTATCGTTCCTTTCCATTAACCGACAATCAGCGGGAACAGCTGCTGAATATGAAGCGGCTGCAATATGAATGGACCGAATCCTGGAGCGGGACGCATAATGTCATTATGATCCAGCCAGTGAAACGGCCTAATCAGAATATGGAACTGCTCTTCTCGATGACTTCACTGCAGGAGATTAGCGACACCAATGAAGCGCTGCGCTGGTTTTATATGTATCTCGGTATCGGCGGATTTATATTGATTGTGATTTTATCGCTCTTCTTTTCCAAAATTATTACCCGTCCGCTGATCGCGCTCAATGATATGGCCAAGCGGATGGTCAAGCTGGACTTTACCGCAGATTCTCCTCCTGTCCGGCAAAATGATGAGCTGGGCAGCCTCTCCACCAGCATGTATACGATGTCCATCAGTCTGGACCGGGCGCTGCGCGAGCTGCAGGAGGCCAATAAGCAACTTCAGCAGGATATGGAGCAAAAGCAAAAAATCGAGATGATGCAGCAGAGTTTCTTCACCAATGCATCGCATGAACTCAAAACCCCGCTCAGTATTGTGAAAAGTTTTGCGGAAGGACTGCAGGATGGGGTTAATATCAATAAACAGGATCATTATGTGTCTGTCATTATTGAAGAAGCCGACAAAATGGAAATGCTGATCAAGGATATGCTCGATCTGGCACGGCTGGAATCGGGGACAATCCGACTGCATACCACTTCCTTTATGCTCAGCGAACTCACCGAGAAAGTCGCTGACCGGCTGATCCATCTGCTGCAGGCACGTCAGCTGGAGATTATGATTATCCCGGTCAATGAACTGCCTGTCATCGCTGATCCGGACTGGATCGAGCAGGTGATCCGCAATTTCATCGTCAATGCGATTCGGCATGCCGATGAAGGCAGCATCATTACGATTGAAATACTCAGCGATCCGCAGTCCACCCATTTTTCTGTGGAAAACAAGGGCGATCCGATACCGGAAGACCAGCTTTCCCAGATCTGGGAACGATTCTATCGCGGTGAAGCTTCGCGCAGCCGGCAGACCGGCGGAACCGGTCTTGGATTATCCATTTCCCGGCAGATTCTGGATCTGCACGGGTTCCATTATGAAGTACGTAATCTGGAGGATGGCGTCTGCTTTTCCATTACGTTTGAGCGATAATGCTTATTTTGATTTTGCTGGAGAAAGAGGGATGAACAATGGCAAGGAAAGTGCTTCTGGTCGAAGATGAAGCGCGAATTCGCGAAGTGATTTCGGATTATTTTGAACAGGATGGCTGGGAAGTGCATCAAGCGGATAATGGGCCCGATGCCCTGCAGTGGTTTGATCATCTTCAGCCGGATCTGGTCATTCTCGATATTATGATGCCCCGAATGGATGGATTTGAAGTATGCCGGCAGATGCGTACCCGCTCCGGGGTACCCATTATTCTGCTGACCGCCAAGTCCGCTGATCAGGACAAGGTGCTCGGATTTGAACTCGGCGCCGATGATTACGTAACCAAACCGTTCAGTCCCAAAGTGCTGATCGCCCGTGCCAATTCGCTGATGAAGCGGGCGACCGAGAATTACCAGCCGCAGGGACATATGGTTACATTCGGTTCTGCTGTGCTTAATACACTCGCCCACCGATTGGAAGTGAATGGCATCCACGTGGACCTTACGCCCAAGGAATATGAGCTGCTGCTGCTGCTCATCCAGAATCGAAATATCGTCATTTCCCGTGATGCCATTCTCAACCGGGTCTGGGGACTGGAGTTCGAGGGAGATACCCGGGTGGTCGATTCCCATATCAAAAAACTCCGCGCCAAACTGGGCTATGAATCACGCCATATCCGTACTGTAATCGGTACAGGTTACCAGTTTGAACTACCTTCCTGACCTAATAATAATATGTTAGACGCTGCCATTTTGCAGAAAGAAAGGAACTCTATCCCTATGAATACGACATGGCTACCTACACTATGTACTGTACTGAATCTCGGTGCAGGCACTGCTTCCTTATTACTTACAATAAACGGACATTACAGGCTGGCACTGATCTGGATCGCCATGGCTGCTGTATTCGATGTGCTCGACGGCCTGCTGGCCCGGCTGCTTCGCTGCACCAGCGAGTTTGGCAAGCAGCTCGATTCGCTGGCCGATCTGATTTCTTTTGGCGCGGCGCCGGCTGTGCTCGTTCTCCTCTACCAGCTGGAGGACAACGGCTGGCTGGGCCCGGCTGCAGTTATTCTGTTCGTCATCTGCGGCGCGCTGCGGCTCGCACGCTTTAATATATCCGGTACGATAAATGGATTTACCGGGCTGCCGATCACGGCTGCAGGTTCGCTGCTCGCCCTCTCTTCCCTATCCGGCCCGGATTCGCCTGGTTACTGGACGATTGCACTCATGGCTGTAATGTCTCTACTTATGATCAGTCGTATTCCATTTCCAGCCTTCAAAAATAAAATGGTCAGGAAGTGAGTACACATGGAATTAGCAGCAGATTACATCGCCCAGTATGGATATGTGGCCATCACTGTACTGCTGGCCCTTGGCATTATCGGTCTGCCGATCCCGGATGAGACCCTCATGTTGTTTGTCGGATACCTGGCTTCGACCGGTGTGCTGAACTATCTTCTCTGCATCCTGTTCAGCTTCGTAGGCTCTGTGATCGGGATGATAATCAGCTACGGCATAGGCAACAAGCTGGGCTTTACAGTCGTCGACAAGTATGGCAAATGGATTGGGCTGACGCCCAAACGGTTTGACCGGGTGCAGCAGTGGTTCACCCGTTACGGCATATGGACGGTTCTGTTCTCTTACTTTATTCCGGGCGTTCGGCACGCCGCAGGCTATATCGCCGGGATCAGTGCAATGCCTTTTCGCAAATATATGCTGATTTGTACAATCGGTGCCGTGGTATGGACCGTACTCTTTATTTCAATAGGCTATGTTGTGGGATTGAAAGTCGCTTAAGATCCGACGGTCCCACAGCTGGCAACCCATTCAAAAGGGGAATACGAATGGAAAGAAGGATTAGGTAACATGAGTTTGATGATCAAAGAAGTGACAGGAATGAATTGGCGCGCTGTGGCTGCTCTGCAGGTAACGGAAGCCCAGCAATCCTATATTGAGAGTAACGCCTTTTCGCTCGCGGAGTCCAAGTATGAGTACAATGGATCTTCAGTCTGTCTGTACGACGGTATAATGCTGGTCGGTTATGCGATGTATGGTTGGCACTGTGAAGAAAGCGACAGTATCTGGGTCGAGCGGTTTATGATTGATGCCGGCTTCCAGGGGCGAGGGTATGCCCGCCAGTTTTTCCCGCTACTGCTGGATTATATGCATCAGCGGTTCCATTACGAAAAAGTACTGATCAGCATTCATCCGGATAATATGCAAGGACAGCGGTTAGCACAGTCGCTGGGCTTCCGGGTAACCGGGGAGACGGATGATGTGAGTACATTTACAGGTCAGGTGATGGAGCTGCTGGTGGAGCATCCGGACAGAGAGCCAAACTGGCAGCCGCTGCGGCTGCTGCTCGGCTCCCTGCGCAGTCGGTAAGTCTTCGCAAATTGCTGTCACTCTGTCTCATATATATTCAAATAGCCCGATTATTGATGTTACAAATCATCAGTAATCGGGCTATTATCATGTTGTGCTCCCTATTCCAAGCGCTATTGGGCCTGCAATATGTTCATGTATTCCATTCATTATCGGTAAACCGCTCACTCGATCTGCTGTTCTCCCGTTCGGCTTGTTTGCCCAAACGGTGATGCAGTTCCTGCAGAATCATGCTGGTCACCTCACGACGATCCCCCAGATTGCTGAGTGCCCGGCGTAGACTGTCCTTGACCATGCCGGCTTTTTCTCCCTGCTGGTAATTGGCCAGCGCTGCAGCTCCTTTTTCAATCTCAAATTGCAGGTCACGGATATAACTGGTAACAATATCCAGTGATTCCTGATATACTTCACTGGCATGACCATGAAGCGGCGAACGGATAAAACGATCAATATGGGATTCCTGGATATGAATCAATGTGAATGCAGGATTACCAAGCAGCAGCTCCATACTCTGCATCTGCATTTCAGCCGGTATTCTGTCGATCAGGATCGCTTCGTTATCCTGGACCATCTGCTGCAGATAATTATCCAATTCCCGGCTATCTACAGGAAGCTGATCCACTTTATTTTTTTTGACAAAATAAATCATGTTGTACCCCCACTTCGTTGAGATATCAGCCTGGCTCCAAGTAGATCGCATCAGGAGCTTTTTCTTTTGAACTATTTACCCCATATCCTTTATTTTATATTGTTTATCGGCAATGAATAGAGAAAAAAGCTGTGATTTCTACATAAATTGTCATTATTTTTTCCTGAAAACAGGCTATTCCAGTTCTCTTTTCCGAATTATGGTTTTTTTGGGTGGTTGAACGAGTTATTTATAGCCCAGTGCATGAAATAATAAATCATAATACTCCTGCGTATTGGCGGTAAAGTCGCTCAGGCGAACAACCCGCTGCTGCAGTACAGGCTTCTGCTGTTCATTATAAACCACACCCTGTGCCGATATTGTATTCTGATCTCCACCGATCATGGACTGAAACTCATCCGCTGCAATCCAGAATAGTCCGGTGACCTCGCTGTGCTGGACTTCATATTCCTCCAGCAAACGGTTGCATGGGTACAGATACACGTGTGTGAATTCCCGATCCATATAATGATCCGAGATCCGGTACTCTTCCCGATGCATACCGCAGTAGGTCAATTCCGCAAAGGTCACACTAAGACCAAGTTCCTCCTCCAGTTCTCTTACCCCATCTTCCGGCGATTCACCCGTCATCAGATGCCCGGCGCTCGACGTATCCAGCTTATCGGGAAAGGTCTCCTTGTCCGGATGACGAAGCTGAAACAGCAGCTTCCATCCCTCTGCAGCCGAACCTGTGACGATCCAGCAGTGAAACGTCTGATGCCACAATCCCTGTGTATGTACTTCCTCCCGTGTGGCTGTACCGGTTTTTTCCATTTGCTCATTAAACACATCCAGTATCTCTACAGCTGTCATTGCTGACACCCCTTTCTTGTTTTATTTCTTCCTGATCCAGAGCGCCGACAGATTCGGAAAGCCGAACGACTCGATATGAAGTCCATACAAATTGCGATTAAAATACGCCCGCTGGTTCAGATGATTCCCGTATATAATCCAGTTCTCATCCTGCATCATCTGTTCGACCCGGTCGAGTACGCTTTCACGCTGCTCCTGCTCCAGCTGCATAATCCCTTCCAGCATACCTCTCAGCAGCTTCTGCTGCCCGCTGTTCAGAGCATGGTACAGATAATTGCCCTCATTGGCAAAAAAGTTGATCATATCCCATTCCCAGTCATCCTCCAATATTTCCATACCGAGCATGATTTCTCCTCTATCCTTGCCATACAGCATCGTATTATACGCCTTCGTGCAGGGAAGCAGCCGGAGATGGAGACCGATTCGGGCCGCCTGCTGCTGCAGCCATAGCGCTTCGATCCGTTCTTCTTTTTTGTCCATAAAGGAAAGAGTCAGCTCCCTGCCATCATACCCACTCTCCTGAAGCAGCCGCTCTGCTTCGGTCAGCGAACTCCCCTGTACGGGTTGATAATCGGCGCTTTTCCAGGGCAACAGACTATGGGCGACTGCAATCCGGTCACCTTCCAGTTCACGCATCATCGTCTCTCCATCATACAGATGACGGATACATTCGCGAAACTGTGGATGATGCTGAATACCCGGCGTACGAAAATCAAACCGCAAATACCGGCAGCCGAGCACCGGATGATTGATCTGGCGGCTGGCCATCTGATCGTCACGTTCACTCAGCTGGTACAGCCGGCCCTTATGCCCCTGCTCCGGCATGAACCAGACATCCACCCGGTCAAGCACCGGACGCAGGCCATAATAATCGTCAAAAGCCAGCAGGGACAGCTTACTTGCCGTCAGCTCCGAGATGCGAAAAGGTCCGCTGCCGATCAGCGATTGTTCCTGCTCGATATGCGCAGGCAGAATCGCCATATACACATTGGTCATCAGATGCAGGAAAAACAGATTGCTGCGGTGCAGATGAAAGGTGACGATATGATCTCCATTCTGCTCCACTTCGCGGATATCCCGGTAGAGCCACAGCATGCTGCTCTCCTTCTCGCACATCCGCTGCCAGGTGTACCGGACATCCCGGGCGGTCAGCAGGGCACCATCATGGAACCGGATGCCTTTGCGCAGATAAAAGGTCCAACTTGTATGATCCTCATTATTCTCCCACTGGTAGGCCAGCCTTGGCAAAAAGCTGCGTGAAGCCGCATCATAAGCCAGCAGCGTATCCTGGATCTGACGCAGCACAAAGGTCTCAAAAGCGGTGAACACACTGGCGGTATCCAGCTTTTCCAAAGGACGGTAGCGGATCATACGCAGCACATCCTGGACACTGCTCTCCTCCTGCTCGCTGTGCATACCGAGGTATACATGCAGCACATTCCAGAGCCTTTCCCGGATGGGCTCCTCGGTCTCCAGTGTACCGATCAGCTCCAGCGCTTCCTTGACCCGGTCCTTGTCCAGCAGCTGACGCAGGCGTACTTCTACAATATCGGCAACGGGATACAGAAATTCCAGCTGTGAGATATGACCTCTGCCCCGTCCGGGCTGCCAGACGATCCAGTGCCGGCTCTCCAGCCGCCGCAGCACGAACTTGGCATTACGCGGCGTACAGCAGAGCATCTCTGACAGCATGGCTACCGTAACAGGCAGCGGTATGTGCTGCAGCCGCTGCGGATTGAGCTTATCATACAGCTGTAAGTATTGAATTGCATCATTATCCACTGCATGCTCCCTTCCTGTACCTATTTTTGGCTTTTCCATAGTTTTTTTCGTAAAAGGTGAAATGTAAATATAAAAGCTTACTCTTTTTCTTCGCCTTTTTTCTTTTTACAATGATACCAGTGATATCGGCTCAATAAAAGCTTTGTACAATATGGGAGTGTAGTCTATGATCGCAAAAAATCTCAAATTCATTCATCCTCTGGCCTGGACGATTATCATCGGCACGATGTTCGGACGACTCGTTACGTCGATGAGCATTCCGTTCCTCGCCATCTATCTCACCTCCGCACTCGGCGTATCCGCTACACTGACAGGTATTATCGTCGCTGCCAGTTCGCTGGCCGGGGTATCGATCAGCTTTTACGGCGGGTACATCTCGGACCGGATCGGTCGCAAAAAGGTAATGCTTGTCTCGGTATTTTGCTGGGCAGCCGTATTTTTTGGCTTTGCCGGCTCTCATGTGATCTGGATGTTCTTTGTCATGAATGTATTAAACGGGCTGTGCCGCTCCGTATTCGAGCCGGCTTCCCGCGCACTGCTGTCGGACACGACACCTCCGGAGCACAAGCTGCTTGTCTTCAATCTGCGCTATGCGGCAATCAATATCGGTGTCGTATTCGGTCCGATCCTCGGTCTTCAGCTTGGATCGGCAAAATCTACCTTTCCATTCGTAATTGCAGGGATCGTATATATCGTCTATGGACTGGTGCTGGTAATGCAGTTTGCGATTCATCGCTCTGCCATGCCTGTTATCTCCTCGGCCGAACCGCCCAAGATCGGCGAAGCTTTTCGGATGACCAGCCGTGACCGTGTATTCCTGCCGGTACTGATCGGTACAACATTCTGTGTACTTGGTTATGGTCATTTCAGTTCGACACTGGCACAGTATCTGTCACTGACTCCCGATCTGGAGGATGGCAGCCGGATCTTCTCCTATATGCTGGCGATGAATGCCGCTGTTGTACTGATTGTCCAGTATCCGGTCGTACGCACGGTCAGTCGCTTTCGTCCGGTAGTACCACTCATTCTTGGTAATATTCTCGTCTCGATCTCCTTACTGATGTTCGGCATGGCGCACAGTCTGATCGCCTTTATGGTCGGTGTGTTTATTTTCACGGTAGGCGAAGTGCTGCTGTTCACCATGATGGATATTCTGATCGACCGTATTGCCCGTCCGGAGTGGAAAGGCACTTATTTCGGCACGATTGGCTTCAACAATATTGGAAATGTGGTCGCTCCGGTAATCGGCGGGCTGCTGATTGATCGCTTCGCTCTGCAGAGCGGCATTGCTATCTTTGCCCCACTGGCGCTGCTGACAGCGGTCGGTATTCCGTTCCTGCTCGCAGCACACAAGCGCCTGACCATTCGGGAACAGATGACAACATCCGCTGTGCGGCAGTCCGTGGATTCCGCCTGATCTGTCCCTTATTTACATACAACATGCAGTTCTGTTTATTGATAGGATTGATATGTCGGTTAGCCTCTACGCATGCTCTATTGTTTTCTGATCCGCCTGGCGTTTAAGTGTGCCATTTTGTATTGTGTGCTGATCACAGTCACTTCTGAACACGGTAACTTCCCCTATGGATAGTACAGCAAAGTCGCTTCCCGAATACCATCTATTCTGTCCGGCAGCCCGCTTGCAGTGGTGCCGGGCTTTTTGCACGGTTTGGCTGGAAATAACTGCTGCTTCTGCACGTCTTGTTGCGGTGATATTATTTATAGGAGCTCATTTGCATTCCTGCTGAGAAAAGTTGGAAGAATTGTTGATTTTATAGTATAAATCGGAGACAATTTATCTTGATGTCCGACTAATGTTTGAGCATACTTTTCCTTAAATTCCTATCCTCTTCAGCAAAAATTAATAAATTATTCACAATTTAATGACGTAATTTTAAAAAAAGTCATTTCATTTCCATTCTTCAAAATTAAAATGTTATGATAAAGTCACAACAATCGAAACGGGTGACAAATACAGAGATGAATAATCAAACAAGCCAAGGTGCAAGTGCACAAGTCAATTCCATGCCCGCGATCTTTTTTGCAACGATCAAAACGGGCATTATCAAGTCCAATCTTATCGCGATGTTCGCCGGGTTAAGTATGGCGCTTTACATCTTCGACGTATCCTTTATAGATCATATCTGGGCGATTATACTCGCTTTTGTCGGATCTTCTCTCGTTATCGGTTCCGCCGGAGCCTTTAACAATCTGTACGACCGCGATATCGATGCCATTATGGAACGGACCAAGACGCGTCCGACCGTTACCGGCAAAATGGATACGCGTACCGGTCTCATCATCGGAATTACGATGAGTATCTCCGGTGTGATCCTGCTGTACCTGAGTTCGCCGCTGGCCGCATTTTTCGGATTCCTCGGATTGTTCCTGTATGTGGTTCCCTACACCATGTGGACCAAGCGCAGAACGATCTACAACACCGAAGTCGGCAGTATCTCCGGCGCTGTTCCGCCGCTGATCGGCTGGGCCGCCATTTCCAGTGATCTCGGTCACTTTGAGATCTGGGCACTGGTTGCTACCATGCTCATCTGGCAGATGCCTCACTTCTATGCAATTGCAATTCGCCGGTTCGACGAATACAAGGCTGCCGAAGTACCGATGCTGCCGGTTGTCAAAGGCATCAAACGCACGTATGTACAATCCAACTTTTATCTGGTACTGCTGATCGTATCCAGCGTCATGTTCTGGCCGCTGAGCCCGTACATTGCCGGCGTCGCTTTTCTGCTGAGCCTGACATGGCTGATCTTCAGCGTAACCAGCTACCGCAAGGACGACATCAAGGACTGGGCGAAAAAAATGTTCATCTTCTCGCTCAATCATATTACACTGCTGTTCCTGATCATTATCGCTTTCTCGCTGATCGCACAGCTGCTGAAGTAAGCAATCCAAGACGGTCGACCCTTTATCCGGAGTCAGATCATAAAATAAACAAACCAAAAAAGGAAGTACGGATCTTATCGATCTGTACTTCCTTTTTGTTTACACATGATGAATATATCGGCTTTACTTCTTTTATTGAATATGGCGTTGGTGACAGTCCAGCAGCTGCATGCACTCTCCGATCAGTGCCGGCTCCTGTTCTATAAAATCAAGCCAAGCTCGTACCAGATACAGACGATGCTGCTCTCCAAGAGCTTCCTTTTCCATCTGCCGAAAAGACTGCCAACATTTCCTGCGGAATGAATCCGATACATTCATCTGATGCAGCATCAGCTTGGAGCGGTACAGATTCTCCTGGGATTGGACAGCTTCCAACAGTACATTATGATGGGAGATCCGAATTTTGGTTTGAAGCCTGTCCCAGTTCCACAGCGGTTCACCATAATCATCTTTCATTTCATAAATAATGACGTTCATCATCTCAATCAGCAGCGTGCTGAGCTGGTATTCCAACTCCTGCTGAATCGGCGCATGATCTTCGACCTGTCCGGTCTGCTGCATGAAGCCCTCATTTGCCGTGATATAGCTGTTTCTTCTGGACATGGCGCTGACGTACATTTCGATCAGCCAGGCCAGTTTGAGCCTGGCATCCAGCCTGTGGTCGCTATATAGACGGAATAGACCCTGCTGAATATCTTCGCCAATTTTACGAACCACCGCGCTCCATACCTCCTCCTTGCTGCCAAACAGTGTATACAGACGGGACGGACTCATGCCGCAGCCTCTGGCCAGTTCTTCGATAGATACAGAGTCATAGCTTCGGCCAGCAAATAACTGTTCAGCCGTCTCAATCACGTTTTGCTTATCCATGGTGTTGCTCCTCTCCAACAGATATAGACAGAAACAGACGGGGGGACGTCTGTTTCTGCCACAGCACGACTCCGCACATCTGTATACCAGTCAGCGAAGAAGCGCCTGTATTCAATTCAGGTGTCATTTGCAATTCGTTTCGTGCATACCTGTATTTACAACCGGTTATCCGATGGTAAAGTGGCTTGTTTTTCCATTCTTTTTTGTTTGCGTTCCATTTTGCGTGCCTGGCGTTTGTCCTTGGCATGGGTCACGACCATATAGAGCGATGGCACGACAAACAATGTCAGTATGGTGGAGAAGATCAGTCCGAAAATAATGACTACACCCAGCGGACGGAACAGCAGCTCACCGATTGTTGCAATCGGAATCATACCCACGATTGCGGTTAACGAGGTCAGAATGATCGGACGGAAACGGGCAGATGCGGCCTGAATAACCGCTTCTTTCAGCTCCATGCCTTCATGTCTTGCATCCTCGATAAATTCGATAAAGACAATACCATTCCGGACGACAATCCCGGCCAGTGCGATAATACCCATGATCGCCATAAAGCCGATTGGAGTACGGGTAATAAACAGTCCCAGAACCGCACCTGCTGCGGCAAGATAGACGGTGGTCATGATGATTAACGGAATGGCCAGGGAGTAGAACTGAATCACAATAAGAACAAAGATAATAAAGATCGCCACTACAAACAATTGTCCCATATCTCCGAAAGTCTCTGTCTGATCGGAAGTCTCACCACCGATCTCCAGTGTATATCCTTCTGGAAGCTTAACCTGATCCAGCTTGGGCTTAATCTCTGCCATGACTTCGGTAGCCGTACGCCCATTGACTTCTGCCTCGATTGTGTTCACACGCTGCAGATCATACCGGTCAATCTGCTGAATCGAGAACGAAGGCTTCATGCTGACAATCTGGGACAGTGGAATCTGTTCCTGCGATGAGTTGGTAATATTCGTCTGCTGGATCAGGGATTCCGGACTTGCCTTGTCTGCTCCATCCAGATACATTTTCATATCAATCAGATTCTTGCCATTATCAAAGTCACCCAGACTTACACCACTGCCCATCATCAGGAGCGTCTGTGTCAGCGTGCCATAAGTGACCTTGTAACGGTCCATGGCCTGCTTGTTAACCGAGAAATTCAGCGCATAGTTATCATTGCCCATCGTATCGGTAATACCGTAAGTACCCGGCGTATCCCCGATTACCTGCTTGATCTGGTTGGTCAGCTGCCGGATCTCATCGAGATCGTCTCCAGCGATACGGATCGATACCGGCTTGCCGACAGGAATACCAACCGCGCTGCCCTCAACGGCAGTCTCGATGCCCGGATAACTTTTCTTGAGTGCAGCAGACCATTGACTGGTCACCGCTTCGATGTCCATATTCTCATTGCCGACGACCAGAATCTGGCCGCTGCTGCTTCCGCCGCCTCCGCCTCCGCCGAGCCCGCTGAATAGCAACGGAGCGCTTCCTCCTGCCGCATAAGCAATATTTTCGACACCAGGCTGTTTTTTGACCCAGCTAGCCATGCTCTGTACGACACGGTCCGTCTCTTCCAGCGCGGTACCGGAAGACATGCTGACATTGATAGTGATTTGCTTTTCCTCCGAAGTCGGGAATAGCTCGACAGGTGTAAAGGCAGCGAGTCCATACACTGCTGTACTGATAATTAGTCCTGTAAGAGCGACCAGCAGCGGTTTTTGCAGTACTCTTGGCATCAGGCTGTGCGCGTAACTGTCGGTTACTACCTGAATCTGCTTGCCGAGCAGTCCGGCAGGACGATTCACACGCCGCTTGCCTCTCTCCATCTGTCTCTCTTCATACCACTGACGGAAAATAGGAATAATCGTCAGGGACATAATCATGGAGGCCAGCATACAGAGCGAGATTACAGCCGGAATCGGCAGAATAAATGCACCCATATCGCCCGGCAGGAACATCAGCGGCAGGAATGCCGAGATAGTAGCCAGTGTCGCCGTAATAATGGAAATGGCGACTTCCTTGGTTCCTTTGATGGAAGCGTCTGTCGGATTCTCGCCCAGCCTGGACAGACGACGTTCGATATTATCATTCACCACGACCGCATCATCGACCAGAATTCCCAATACAATGATCAGACCGACAATGGTAATCTGATTGAGCGTAATGTCCAGACCCGGCAGGAAAATGAGTCCGAGCGCAATCGATACCGGAATCGCCAGTGCGACAAATCCGGCTGTCAACAGATTCATGCCGAGCATACAAATGATAATAACGGCAATAATCGCAATGATCATTTCCTTGATCAGGGAATCAAAATTCTTCGTTACCTCATCATTCTGGGCAAACAATGGAGCCAGTTTGACATTGGCAGGAAGTGTTTTTTCCAGGGAATTGATCTTCTGACTCAGACCTGCATCCATATTCGGTACATCCGAGCCGGTCTGGCTGCTGATATCAAGCGAGATGGCCGGAGTGCCGTTGTAATAGCTGAGCTGGGACTCTTTGGCCTGGGTCAGTTCCACTTTGGCAACGTCCTTGAGATAGACCGGAATTCCCGCTTCGGTCTGCTGCACGACGATATCATTCAGCGTGCTGTAATCGACAGACTTATCTACGGTAAGCTGATAATTACGACCTTCATACGTCAAATCACCTGTTGGTACACGGTTATTCTCGGACTGGATCGCCTGCCGTACGGTCTCCCAGGAGATGTTGTACTGCTGTAATTTGGATGGATCAACATTGATGCGAACTTCCTGATCCGGTATTCCTTTGATATTGACTTCGGTAATACCCGGCACCGAGCGAAGCTGATCCTGCCACGTATTCATCAGTTCGCTCAATTGATAGATATCCTGCTTGGTTTTGCCGTAGATAATGTAGGACTTGATAAATGACTGGGTCAGGTTGTCATTCACTACCGGCGTATCTGCATCATCCGGCAGCTGGGACTGTGCATCCTCTACCTTGCGGCGCAGCTCGTTCCATGTATCGGTAGTATCCGCGTCTTCATTCGCCTGTACCGTAATAGTCGAGACACCGTTACTGGAAGTAGAAGTTATTTTCTTGAGATTGGATACTTCCTTGATCTTCTGTTCCAGTACTTCGGTAACCGTCTGCTCCATTAGTTCGGGCGTTGCCCCGGCATAGGTTGTCGTGACCATGGCCGTTTTGACCACTACGTCCGGCTGCAGCTGCCGCGGCAGCTGGGTCAGCTGGGCGATCCCCACAACGATCAGCATCACAAAGAACAATAAGGTGATTTTACGTTTCTTGACAAAATACTTAATCATTGGCGCTTGCCTCACCCTTCGTACCGGATGCTGAAGCAGCGCCGCCCGCTGGCTGGGCAGCTGTGCCCTGTGCCTGGCTGACAGTCAGTTCGTCTCCATTGAACAGACGATCCGCTCCGCGTGTTACCACTTTGTCGCCAACCTTGATGCCGCCGATAATCTGGTAACTGTTGTTGTACATTTTGCCCAGTTCAACCGGTGTTTTGACGGCTTTGCCGTTGACCGCTTTGAATACATAAGGTTCACTGCCGGAGCTGATGACCGCTTCGGTAGGCAGCAGGATGCCGGTCTCGGCAGAGACCTGACGGGAAGCATTGACGACCTGTCCCGGTTTCCAGTCCCGCTGTGGATTGTTAATCACCACTTCCACATTGATGGAACCTGTGCTTTCGTTGGTCTGCGGGTTCAGTTTGGTCACTTTGCCGGTGCGTATTTCGTCATAGAGGCTGATACTGACCTGCTGGCCGACTTTCCATTGACCGATATCGCTGTCGGCAATCGGCAGCTGCACTTTGAGACGATCAATCTCGCCGATGGTGAACAGCGGACTGCTGCCGCCCTGTGCCGATGTTCCTCCACCTGCACTGACCGTCTGTCCTACCGTAATGCTTTTGGTCAAAATAACGCCGGATGCCGGCGCTTTGAGACTGGCGCGGGAGAGATTGAGCTGTGCCGTTTTCTTGGCAACCAGCTTCTGCTCATAACCGGCCTGGGATTGCTGCACACTGGCCTGCGCCTGTTCCACAGCAGCATTAGCCTGAGCAACGCTTGCCTGAGCATTCTCTATGCCAACCTGTGCTTCTTTGACAGCAGCGGCAGCCTGCGCACGTTCCGACTGGCTCGCACCTTCCTGCTGCAGGGACAGCTTGGACTGTGCATCCTTGAGCGCCGTCTCGGCATCTGCCAGGGCGGTCTGTGCCTTTTCATATTCCTGCTGGGTCAGCAGACCGTTATCCAGCAGTGTCTGTGAACGGGTCGCTTCGGTTTTGGCCTGGTTGTAGGCGGTTTGTGCTGTGTTTACCGCATTCTGCGCCTGGGCTTTCTCCTGGGAACGTGCACCTGCCAGTACATCCTGCTCGCTGATCCGCGCGCTTTCCACTTTGGCCTGAGCGGATGACACGCCCGCTGCAGCTGCTTTCTGGCCTGCTCTTGCATCGCTCAGAGAAGCCCTCGAACTCGCCAATGCCGCCTGGGCAGCAGCTACATCTTCACTCGCTGTATCCAGCGTCAGCTGCAGATCTGCCGTATCCAGTCTTGCCATAATGGAGCCTTTGGTTACGGAATCGCCGATATCCCCATTTACGGAGATCACCGTTCCCCCGGTCTGAAATGCTACCGGTGTCTCATCATAAGCGGTGAGTGTACCGGATAGATCGTATACCGCATTCAGCGGCTGCTGCTTGGCGGCTGTGACTTCGACCGAGTTGCTGGCTGATTGGACGGCAGGTTCACCTGCAGAACAGGCAGTCAGACTCACCGCCAATAAAAGCGTTGTAACAGCCATAGGCCAATTTTTCCTCATAATTACAATATCCTCCCCTAAACCTGTGATTATATGTTTTCTCTATGCTTCTGAAGCCAGCATAGCAGAATCGACAAATTCCGGAATCGTCCATAGGTACATTTGCCCTTTTGCCCTTTTGGGCAGAACCGGGCATGTACCTTTTTATCTGTAGGTTAGTAAGCTGCTTTATGAAGTTCGTTTTGAATATGACAAAAAAGCGCCAATCTCCCAAGAGACGAGCGCTTTAGAATAAGCTTGCTTATATTCACCTATAATCTGTTGTTCTCTCCAGTTGAAGTCTCTGTAGATGGCATCTGTGTAGCAAACGTTTACAAGTATCGCTAGATATGCACAAGGCCCTGCTCCATCGCAATCGCCACTGCCTGCGCCCGTGAATCCACACCCAGTTTATTATAAATATTAGTCAAGTGGGCTTTGACCGTACGTTCGGATATTCCCATATCAAAGGCAATATCCTTGCTCCGGTGACCATAGGCAATTGCCTGCAGTACAATCTTCTCCTTGTCGGACAATACAGGAATATAACCGGGCATGGTCGAAGAGGGAGACGGTGCTGCCGGAGCAGCCAATTTTCGTTTGGTCTGGAATACGATCTCCATAATCTCCGGCTGCAGCAGCGTCTCGCCGCGAATGGCCGAGTCCAGGGTGCGGAACAGATTTTCCCGCTTGGCATCCTTGAGCAAATAACCTTTGGCGCCCATCGCCAGCCCTTTGACCATCAGATCATCTTCATTGTACGTAGTCAGAATAACCACCGGAATCGCCAAGTGCCGTGCCTGCAGCTGCTCAATCGCCTCAAGACCGCTCATGACCGGCATGTTCAGATCCATCAGGATCACGTCCGGCTGCAGTTCTTCGGCCAGTTTGACAGCGAGCTGTCCATTCTCCGCTTCACCTGCGACATAATAATGCTCACTCGTCTCCAGGATAAGCTTCAGCCCTTCCCGGACGACGAAGTGATCATCCACAATCAATACTTTATATTTCATTATAGCCTCCTGTATGGAAGGGAATTTCGATTTGAATATGAGTACCCTGCGGTACATGGTTGCTGATCGACAGTCTGCCGCCCATAATGCGTACACGTTCCTGCATACCGAGCAGTCCATAGTGACCGGGCTGTCTGCCGATCTGCTCGGGATCGAATCCTTTGCCATCGTCGGTAATCTCAATGACGAGACTGCCATTTACCACCAGTACATTCACTTCTACATGCTGCGCCTGGGCGTGGCGGGTAATATTCGTCAGACTCTCCCGGATCATATACAGGCTGTGCTCGGTGAGCAGCTGCGGCAGATTGCGAAATTCCTCGATCTGACCGGTAACAGGAATGCCTGTCGCTCCTATGAACCGATCCAGCTCTTCCCGAACCGCGTCGGTAAAGGTGATGTTATCCGCCGACTGCAGCCTCAGATTATCGATAACTTCCCTCGCTTCGGCCAGCGTATGGCGCGCCCCTTCCATGGAAGAGAGCACAATCTGCTGGGCACGTTCGTGATTACGATTGGATAAATGTACATTGATCGCTTCCAGCTGCATGATAATGCCCACCAGTCCCTGGGCCAGCGTATCATGCAGATCACGGGCCATCCGCTGCCGCTCATTGGCAACAGTCAGCTCCTCCACCTGGCGGTGGGCAATCTCCAGCTCATCCAGAAAGTTCTGCGTACGCATACGTGCATAGTATTGCTGCAGCATTAGATTAACGATGCCGATGACGATAATATTCATGAGCGTGAACAGAGCCAGCAAAATAATGACTCCCGGCATAGCGTCTTCAGAGATAGCGAACAGAGTAATAATCGCATACAGAACAGCCATAAACATACCAATCTTGATCTTATCATAATATACATAGACGAACTGCCCAACCAGCAGTGGAAACAGCCCTATCGTAATAAGACCGTATACATAAGCTGCCATAAAGGAAGCCAGGCACAAAATAAACAGCTGGATAGAAAAATAGATCCAGGCCGTATGACGATTCCGGGTCAGTCGTATAAAATACCAATTCAGAACCATAAATGCGAGTAACAGCAAAGCTATTGCCGTTATATGAGTAGCTTTTTCACCAGAAAATGTCTGTATTAATATCATCGCTGCATGCACGATTATGGTCCATAAAATCATCAATTTGCGGGAATGCTGGGCGATGCCAGATCGATGGTGACTGTTTTGCATGGTCTCACCCTTTCCAATAGTCCCTCCATTATATCAAGAATTGCGGCGGACATACTGTACTTTTGGGCATGCCCTTTTTGAAATGGATTCAGACCACCTTATTCATGGTGTGCACAAAAAAGACCCTACCATAATGAGGGTCTTTGCCTGGCTATTGAAGATTACTGCAGTCTGTTCAACGTGCAGGTAAAGCTTGGCACTTAACGTTCATTTTTCACCAGTACAGACAGATCACCCACAAATACTTTTTCTTCCCTATCGTTAAAAGTAGACATCGTAACCGTCACGATCCCTGTCTCGTTGCGCTTCTCCTGTAGATCTATCACTTCCACAACCGTATGCAGCTCATTGCCCGGATAGACGGGTTTGATAAACCGGATATTGTTCATCGCTGTACCGGCAATCACATCCTCGCCATAACTGCCTGTCTCTACCCAGAGCTTGAACGAAATCGCTAGCGTCTGAATGCCGGAAGCGATAATTCCGTCAAATCTCCCTTGCCCTGCTTTTTCCTCGTCGAGATGCATATACTGGGGATCAAATTCCGAAGCGAATTGTTTGATATTGTCCGAGGTCACCTGAAGCGGCTTGGTTGTGAAGGTTTGTCCGATATGAAATTCCTGAAATTGCATTGCTACACCTCTTGATCAACTTAATAATGGATACCGGATAAACCCCGGCAAGCCAAAATTATATTATAACACGTACAGTCTGTTCATGCCGTCGGGCAGCTGTAATCGAGGTAGTAGAATCGTGTATCCACCTTCATTACCGGGAAGCGCTCCGGTAGCAGATCTATCGCAGTCTCCACAAATTTATTTTTCTCATAAAAGCGGTGTGCAGCCTTGAACTGCTCTGTCGTACCGAGATAGATCTGCCGGATCTCATATTCCTGCGCCCACTGCGATGCCTGTTCAAGTAGCAGCTGGGCTGTCCGGTAAGTCCTGCCGCGATAATCCGGAGCGACGAACATTTTGCGTAAAGCAGTCTGTCCATTCCCGATATCCAATAGCGCAATTGTACCGACCACCGTATCGCCGTGCAGCGCTATCCAAAAGTTCCCGTTTCCCTGCTGGTAAAATTCCGCAATATTCGCAAGATCTGGCTGATCGGCCCGGGTGATGGGGATGTGGTACTCATTTCGCTGAATGTCTACGATCAGCTCTACAATCTGTTCCCCGTATGTATCCTGATAAGGTGCAATCACAATGTCTGTATGCATGAACTCTTCCCCTTCACCTGTAATGATGACAGCAAACTGCTAGCCGGCTGGCACATACTATAGCGGTGCGGACCTGCTGATCTTCCCTCTATAGTAAAATAAACCGGCTGCTGCCATCAAATCCAAACCTCAGGTCTGCTGAAAAATGCTGGATGCGAGCTGCCGCAGCCGGGACATGGCTTCCTGATAAGGACGCGGTCCATAACTGATCCGGGATACTCCAAGCGCTGCCAGTTCCTGCACAGAAGATTCATGATCCGTCACCATAATATTAACAGGCAGTTCCGAGCGAGCGCACACCGTCTCGATCAAAGAAAGATCGCTTAGACCGGGAACGAACAGACCGCTCGCACCAGCTTTGGCGTACGCCTCTGCTCTCTGTAACACTTCCTCGATCGCTTCTCTTCTGCTTGATTTCGGCAGGGAAGAATCCATCTGCAGGAAAATATCGGTGCGGGCGTTTATAAATAAGGATACATCGGCTTCATCTGCAGCCTGGCGGGCAGCTGCGATACGTTCGCACTGCTGCTGGATCGAATACAGTCGATTCTCCCCCATCTTCTGATCTTCCATATTGATCCCGACCGCTCCGGCAGCAATCACTCTGCGAATAGTCGCTGCCACTTCCTGAGGACTTGCTCCATAACCGCATTCCACATCGATCGTCAGCGGAAGGTCGGTCTGACGCTTGATTCGCTCGATATTGGCAATGACAAGGTCAAGCGGAAGTTCCTCATTGTCTCCATAACCATGAGCGGCTGCAACCGACCAGCTTCCGGTTGCGATGGCTCTGGCACCTGCGCTCTCTACTATAGCGGTATTCCCTGCATCCCATATATTAACCAGTAACAGCGGTGTCCCTTTGATATGCAATTCATGAAAAAGCCTGGCCTGTCGCTGTTGTGAAGTCTTGGGCTGTTCCTGTTGGGTAGTCAGGAGTTGTTCCTGTTGGGTAGTCATATGATCATCCTCTTTTCTTCGATTGGAATGGTCCGGCAGGCATGTCAGCCTGATTCTCCGGACATTTCCCATTATAGAGAACATTATTTGCAGCCATCGCCGATATTCAGGCATTGATTCCTGTATTCCTATTAAACAATAAAAAAGGTCATCCGCCGTAACCAGGTTATGCAGCGGATGACCTTATCAAATTTTAGTTAAAATTGAGTCTATATTACAAAAGAATAGAAATCAGTATAGGCAGCGAGATCAGCGACAATATTGCACTGATCACAAAGGATGAAGCCGTCTCGACTTCCAGTGTCTCAAACCGCGTTGCGATCATCGCAGCTACAGCCGATCCAGGGAAGGATACGAGCAGTACCGCCATCGTAATATCATTGGACGGCAGACCGAACATCAGCGCAATCAGATAAGTCAGTATTGGCAGACCGATCACTTTCAGCAGTGAAATGCTGATGGCATTGGAGCTGAACTTGATCTGGTTAAGACCGATCGTTACACCAATGGCGAACAGCGCCGCACCGGACGTAATATCACCGATCTGATCGAGTGAATCCTGCAGCAGCTGCGGAGAATGAAAGCCAAACAGCGTCAGCACGACACCGATCAGTGGTACACAGGCCAGCGGTTCACGCAGACCGTGCAGGATGGAATGAATCGTCAATTTGAACAGATTCTCCTGATGTCCGCTGTCATGACCCGCTTGAGTCTTCTTGCCGACCGAGCTGACGATAGTCGCGATCGGATCAAGCAGCGCATTGACGACAATACCGGTAATCGCGATTGGAATAGCCACTTCCGCCGCTCCGAACAGACTTCCCAGTACCGGAATCCCCATAAAGGCAAATGACGGCTGCGTCGAATTAAGCGAGAAGATGGATGAAGTATTCAGATCTTTTTTGAAAAGAAGACGCATAACGAGCAGCAAAATCACATAGAATCCGATAATGCCGAGGAACATGGTCAAAAAGAACGGCCATTTATCGATCAGCGTCTGCTTGCTGGTAGTCGTAATACCGATGAAGAGATGCGCCGGCAGCGCAAACTTGGTCACCAGTGTGTTCAGGCCTTTGGATGAAGCGGGATTGAATACTTTGAAATGCCCACCCAGATAACCCAGTATGATAACAAAAAAAATAGGAATTAATATCACAAAAATATGACCGACTGACATGATACAGGACCTCCATCTTATTGTTAAAGCCTACCCCCATAAGGGCAGACTGCCTATCCACAGCGGATAGGCAACCTGATTTGTACATGGGCTCTGCCGAATCCTGTTCGCATACCCGAAGGTACTGCTGCAAGGCTATTCAGAGAACCCGACCTATTGAGACGATTGGGGATTAGACGGCCTGGGTAATCGCAACAGATTTGAGGGTTCTGTATACAGGGTGCCACATTGCGTCTTTGACAGCTTGTTCCACGTCTTCCGGTGTATTGCGGGCTACGCCATCCTGAATCGCTGCTTTGGCAACAGCCACAGCTACCGCAAAGGATACGTCTTGCAGTTCATTTACGCGAGGCAGCAGCGGTGCACCCGGCTCGGAAGAATCGACAGCGTTGGCTACCGCATCTGCCGCCGCTGTAAACATGCCTTTGGTAAATACGGTTGCTTTGGCAACAATAGCACCAAGTCCCAGTCCAGGGAATACGAATGCGTTGTTGGATTGTCCGATTTCATAAGTTACACCTTTGTAAGCGACCGGTGCAAACGGGCTGCCGGTTGCGATCAGCGCTTTGCCATCGGTCCATTCCAGCAGATCAGACGGAACAGCCTCTGCCAGTGAAGTCGGATTGGACATTGGCATAATGATTGGACGCTCCACATGCTTGGCCATTTCCTTGATAATCTCTTCGCTAAAGGCTCCGGTTACACCGGAAGTACCCAGCAGAATGGTTGGTTTTACCTGCTTTACCACTTCCAGCAGACTGATCTTGCCGTCTGCTTCTACCGCCCATCCTTCGACTTCGGATGTCTGACGCACATAAGGTTTCTGGAATTCCAGTACGCCTTCGGTAGCTTCAGTCAGCAATCCACGGTAGTCATACGCCCAGAAGCGTCCTTCCGCTTCTTCCCGGGACAATCCTTCTTTCATCATCGCATCACGGATCTGATCGGCATTACCGATACCGGCAGCACCCGGACCGAATACGAGTACACGATGTTCGCGCAGCGGCGTGCCGCTCACCTGTACACCGGACATGATTGCAGCCAGTGTTACCGCTCCGGTACCCTGGATATCATCGTTAAAGGTAAGAAGTTGGTCGCCGTATTTGTTAATGATATTGCGTGCATTGACATTGCCGAGGTCTTCCCAGTGCAGCAGTACATCAGGGAACAGCTTCAGTGCAGTTTGTACATAACGATCCACGAATTCATCATAACGGTCACCGCGAACCCGTTCATGGCGGTTACCGATATACAGTGGGTCATTCAGCAGCTTCTCGTTGTTGGTGCCGGCATCCAGTACGACCGGCAGTACGCGGCTCGGATCAATACCTACCGCTGCCGTGTACACAGCCAGCTTACCGATCGCGATATTGATACCACCTACACCCCAGTCACCAATACCGAGGATACTCTCGGAGTCGGTAGCGACGATCAGGTCAATATCGCCCGGCTGTACACCGCTGTTACGGAAAGCTTCTTCAATACCGTCCATATTGTCGATGGACAGGTAGACACCGCCCGGTCTGTGATACTGCTGGCTGTATTCCTGAATGGATTGACCAACTGTTGGCGTATAGACGATCGGCAGCATCTCGCTCAGATGCTCGCTCAGCAGACGGTAGTACAACACCACATTACGGTTGTACAGGTCATTCAGCATAATATTTTTGCGAAGATTGTTGGGCTCGCTGTTCAACTGCTCATATACGCGGCTCACCTGCTCTTCGATGGTCAGAATCATTGGAGGCAGAATTCCATTCAAATCCAGTTCTTTTCTCTCTTCGGCGGTAAACGCGACGCCTTTGTTAAGAATTGGATTAGAGAGGATATCTTTTCCTTTCAAAAGAGTTCGGATCGATCCATCACGGTCAAGGTAAAAAGCGTTCATGGTTAAATGCCTTCTTTCTTACTTTTCTTTTTATTATTACTTTTCGTAAGCTTCGTTGATCACATATTTAATAATAGTATCATTTTGACATATTGTAAAGGTTTTTTGCGAATATTATCTATCATAAATAATATTATCATAGTTAAAGACTATCGATAATATGTATGTACGCAAATTTAACCTTATTTTCTGAAATATAATTATAGTCTTCATAACGCTTACATTAGCTATACAGCAGGCAAAAATGATATATTGGTTGTATTGATGTAATTAATGCTTTATTTTACTATCATAGTCACAGGCAATGATAATTAAATCCGGATGTTTACCATTTATAAATTGTAAGGAGCGTTAGCTATGGAGATTAGACAACTGGAATACTTTGTAGCCGTCTGCGAAGAGCTGCATTTTACCAAGGCTGCCGAGCGACTGGGCATTACCCAGCCTACGCTCAGTATTCAGATTCGTACCATGGAAGAAGAGCTCGGTACACTGCTGTTTGACCGTATCGGCAAAAAAATTACGATTACCGAAGCCGGGTTTATCCTGCTGCGGCAGGCACGCAGCATTCTGCTGAAGCTGCAAGATGCCTATGACGAGATTAATGGGCTGCGCGAGTATAACGGCGGCAATCTGGTTGTCGGCGTCATGGCTGCCGAACTCGATTACCGGATCACCCCGATTCTGATTGATTTCCATCATCAGTTCCCCAATATTCATCTCAAGATCTCTTCGGCGATTGAAGTAGCCGATATGGTTATCAATAATGTGGTAGATATCGGGATTACACTGATTGAATTTACTGATCCCAGACTGATTATTACCCCGCTGTACAAGGAAGAATTTGTACTGGTTGTCTCGGAGGAGCATGAACTGGCCGGTCAGGAGTCCGTGTCATTGGAGACTCTATCCGGACTGCCGCTGGTCGCCTATCCCAAAGGCTTCAAAGCCAGAGAGCTGATCGAGACCCACTGCCGGGAGAAAGGCATGAATCTGAATATTATCGTAGAGACATCCACTGCATCTTCCCTATATGGATTCGTCAAATCGAATGTCGGCGCGTGTCTGCAGCCATATTCATTGTCCAATTCACTCAATGATCCGACGCTGCGGCTGATCAAAATCAGCGATTATCCACCAACCCGGCAGATCGGGATCATTTACCGGACTGATAAGTTTCTCGGGGTAGCAGCCAAGGAATTCATCCGGATGGTGCAGGATAATCTGAAAGTGGATTGAAATTAATGAAAGTGGATTGAAATTAATGAAAGTGGCTCGGGTGTAACATCGTCAGTGCCAAGAGAAATAAGAAACAAATGTTAAAAACCGCCTTGGCATTAAAGGCGGTTTCTTGGCTATTGTAATATTCTGCCTGCAAATACGATATGCGTTGGAAACGCTGTTTGATCCTCTCCTGTTCCATTCGTTTGGTAAGCAGCAAGCTGGATTGTGTTTTAGCATTTGATATTCACCTGAAGCTGCCTATCCTCATCATTATTACTCCTTACCAGCTGAATAGCCAATTCCATTAAATAACAGACGTAAATACACATATCCGCCATATATTCCAAATTACACCTATTTAATTTTTAATAAGTGATTGTAATCACAAGGCAGCCTCCGATGAGCGATTATGCTGGATATATAAGCTTGAATTGCAGCGAGAAAATTCATCTCAGGAGGTAATACCCAATGACAATCAACCCTACAGCTACTATCGAATCCCAGCCATCCATGTTCTGCTTTCAATGTCAGGAAGCTTCCAAAGGTACTGGATGTACCATTAAAGGCGTCTGTGGCAAGCCGCATGATGTGGCGAACTTGCAGGATCTGCTCATTTATACGATCAAAGGCATCTCTTATCTCAGCCGGGACATTCAGCTGACCGATGAACTGAACCGCCGCATTTCCCTGATGATCACAGACGGTCTGTTCACAACCATTACCAACGCCAATTTTGACCGCGACTTTTTTATTGCCAAAATTCATGAAGCACTGGCGCTGCGCAATGAAGTGTATTTATTCTGGCAGACCTGTATTGGTGCATCCATGAGCGAACCTGTTCAGCTGCCGGATGCGGCGGTATGGAGCGGTTACACTGAAGAAGAACTCGATGAGAAAGCCCGCCATATCGGTGTGCTGCGTACAACAGATGAGGATGTACGTTCTCTGCGTGAGCTGCTGACCTACGGACTGAAAGGCATGGCGGCCTATACGTATCACGCGGACCATCTCGGTTATGTCGATAACGGAATCGATCAATTTATGCGTCAGGCGCTGGCCGCCACACTGGACGACAGCCTGGGTATTTCCGAGCTGCTGGCGCTTGCAATGGAAGCCGGCAAATATGGCGTCGACGCGATGGCCCTGCTCGATCAGGCCAATACAAGCACATATGGTCACCCACAGGTCACCAAAGTAAATATCGGTGTCGGCCAGCGTCCGGGCATTCTGATCAGCGGCCATGATCTGCATGATATGGAACAGCTGCTTCAGCAGACAGCCGGAACAGGTATTGACGTGTACACTCACAGTGAGATGCTGCCTGCACATTATTATCCCGCTTTTCAAAAGTATGATCATTTCGTCGGTAACTACGGCAACGCCTGGTGGAAGCAGACGAGCGAATTTGAATCCTTTAACGGACCGATCCTGATGACAACCAACTGCATTGTACCGCCAAAAGCCAGCTATATGGATCGGATCTACACAACAGGCAATACCGGCTATCCGGGTGTGCAGCATATTCCGGATGGTACGGACGGACAACCGAAGGACTTTTCTACATTGATCGAACAGGCACGTTACTGTCAGCCGCCGGTAGAGCTGGAGACCGGTGAGATTGTCGGCGGATTCGCCCATGAAGCGGTCATGAATGTAGCCGATCAGATTGTGGATGCGGTACAGACCGGTGCAATCAAGCGTTTCTTCGTTATGGCAGGCTGTGACGGACGGATGAAGTCCCGCAGCTATTACACCCGGTTCGCTGAGGTGCTGCCACGGGATGCAGTCATTCTGACCGCCGGCTGTGCCAAATACAAATACAACAAGCTCAATCTGGGCGAGATTGGCGGCATCCCGCGTGTACTGGATGCAGGGCAGTGCAACGACTCCTACTCGCTCGTCGTGATCGCGCTCAAGCTCAAGGAAGCATTCGGTCTGGAAGATATCAATGATCTGCCGATCTCCTACAATATCGCCTGGTATGAGCAAAAAGCCGTCATCGTCCTGCTGTCTCTGCTCTATCTCGGTGTCAAAAATATTCATCTCGGCCCTACCCTGCCGGCCTTCCTCTCGCCCAATGTGGTAAACGTGCTGGTCGAGAAGTTCGGTATCGGCGGTATTACGACTGTGGAAGATGACATGCGGATGTTTATGGAGGTTTGATTTTTACTGCAGATCAGCGGGTAATGGTAAATAGACCTGTTTACATTACGGAGGAGGTATACCCATGGCCAATGATCCGGAAAAAGTGGAAGTGACCAGCCGGAAAGAACGTGAAGCGATCGGACGCAATGCCAATGCAGGATTCGCCCGGGTAGAACGTGCAGAGCTTGCCGATGGAGTCACCGAGATCCCCACCCAGCCTGTCGCCAAACAATTGACGGAAGATGAAATCCGCGAGCGTGTAGGTTCCAGCAATTACGAAGCTGCCAAAAACGATGGTCAGATCGGCTCGATCAACAGCTGATCCATTATCAAGAGACCTTTATATTACGAAGGCAGGCAGTCGGGCAGCCAATTAAGCAATGAACCGATGTCTGCCCCATTTGAATGGTTATGAAAAAGCACTCTATCGATGGTACTGCCGGATATCACCGGTGTATCAGCGAATAGAGTGCTTTTTAAATGGGGTTTTACCGCGTTTGTCTAAGGTTGCCATTTGCATGTATAACAAAACAGCAGAATTCCATTTCATTCTTCGTACAGCCAATAATCAGATCTATCCAAAGTTATGTCTTGAAGCTATGGTTGTTCAATAAGCTCACCTTTGCGCATATCCAGTTTGTAGTGTTTCTTTTGGGATTGCTGTTCGGAGGAGCCACCGGATATACCTGGTTGTACTATCAATTGTTCATTTTCGATGACAGGCATCGTTCGGCTGCTGTAAGTCATGACTTCCGGCTCTCCATTTTGATTTATAAACTGCAGTGGAATCGCTTTATTAGACTGTAGATCGATCGCGATTGCATAGCATACAAGCCCATGGTCACCATCATATTGCGGAGTTAGCAAATACATATCCGCATTTGCAAAAGAAACTCTATGAAAAGGTATGATAGCAGCCGATGGCTGGATAAAGGTTAATGACGGCAGTTTTTGGACAGTGTACTCCTCGTTATGTACTTTGTATATGATGGAATAATCGCTGGTAAAAGTAAGATCTCCTGCCTGTCCAAAACTGCTCGGAGCATCGAGATGACCGATTTCTTCCCGTTGACTGGAGCGGACCAGCAGTATGCCGTTGTCAGTTTTGGTTTGAGCACGAACGGTTGCTTGTTCATTGACTTTGTCCACTATTCTGGCTGGCGCCTCTTGCTTAAACTGGCTTTTGATGGCAGGAGTATGATCTGGTGCCGATGACTGTTGAACGGCAGCGGGAACTGAATTGGGCTTGGTATCGTTACAGCCTGTAAGAACAATAAGAGCTGCTGCCGGTATGCCAAAGCAAACCATACCTAGTTTTCTAATGACCATCTTCTCCTTTCTTTCAATTCTATATAGCTTCTTTCTTCTCTCTCTAAATCTATATGTTCAATCTGTATATTTCCGCTTCACCGAGAAGATCTTCCCTTGTCAGACTCTGTTCACCGAAAAAAGCGCGATAGCTCTGGATAGTTCCATCATGTGTAATGATGATAACTCGCTCTGCGGTCTGCCGGGTGATCCAATTTAGCTGTTCCGCAGCTAAGCTGGAAAACGCCTCCTCCGGCATCGTGTTTATTCCTTTATTCCAGAGATGTTCATGATCTGCATGTAAAATATGCCATGCGGGATAGTCGGACTGAATCGCAGCTCTGGTTAATTGACGATCACAGGGCAGCGGAGTCCATTCGGGATTCTGAGGGTACATTCGCGGGCCTACTGCAGGACACACATATGTCTGCCGAACAGTTCCATTTTCCATGATTACCTCTGCCGATTCCATCGTCCGTACCATCGGACTGACCAGAAACAGATCCTCCGGTCCGATCAGCAGCTCCGTCTGTAACTGTCTAATCTGCTGTCTGCCAAGTTCGGTCAAATGCGGGTGGGTGATATTCAACCGGTCAGGTAAGGGTAAATTATGCTCTGCCTGACCGTGACGGATAAAAACAAGTTCCAGATGGCTCACCTCCTTGGCTCGTTATATGTGGATGCTGTCATTAATACATCTCAGTTAGATGGTAAAGCTTTTTATGTATCCGATTGAGGCCATTTGAACTCGGCGAACTGGGCTGTCAGCTTTTCTTTATCATCAGCATAGAATTCCGAACTGATTCTTAACGGAAGCTGCAGTAACTCCTCAAGCTGATCCAGCGCCCCTTCTTGTTCAGACAATTCCGCTATATGCTGCAGACCTGCTCCATATTCATATCCAAAAATTTGTGTGAGTATGCTGATATCAAGATCTTTTTCTTCAATTTCGTATTCATCTTTGCTCTGATTGCACCAGGTATACCCGGTTAGTTCTTCTCCATTGGTAAACAGGCTGATCGCCAGTACCTCATCATTGTAATAGGACAATGTGAAGACAGGATGATTCAGATACGCGGATAGTTCCTCTCCAAACTGCTCTGTCTTTCCCCACTGAAACCAGTCATTCAAAATGCTAAACCAGCCAGGCTTTTTTTCTGCAATATAATAAGTATGTCTGGTATGTTCTGCTTCTTCAATGATTTCTCTATATGGGTTGGACGGAGAAAGAGCAATCGAATGAACAGGTTGATCTGCAATCATGTCCTCCAAAGCGGTAAGCAGCTGCTGCAAATCATGAATCTGGACATGCACATTTCCGAAGTTGTTGCTCATAGGTTCAGTCTCCTCTTTATAGGTATATGAGTTCGAGCATTTTGCTTCATTTCCTTATATCATCTGGTCTTACTATATTATAAACAGATACTATGACCTGCTTCTTCATCATACCAAATGTTATCCCTTATCTACAGTACAACAATAATAAGAGCCGTATCAGTTTCTGTATCCCATTTCACATCCATCCTATACTTGTAACTCACTGATGATACAATCCATAAATCCATACACAAAAAGACCGCAGCTCTGATAAACTGCAGTCCTGTCATATCCATTATCCATATTTTAGCCTTGCCATCCCCGATCAGTTCGCTGCCAATCGGCTAACAATCTGCTCGGCTGCTTCCCGTCCATGCTGTACGCAGTCCGGGATACCGATGCCTCCATAGCCGGCGCCGCATAATAGGACACCCGGCAAATGTGCGGCGAGGGATGCTCTGACTCTGCCCATCAGCTCCCCATGCCCTACCGGATACTGGGGCATCGAGCGGTAGCAGCGGCTGATCTCCACCAGATCCGGCTCGGCATCGAACCCGATCAAGTCGCGCAGATCATGGCGCACTGCCTGCACCAATTGTTCATCGGACATATCGGTCCACTCTTCGGCTCCGGCACGTCCGATATAGGTACGCAGCAGAGTCTGGTCTGACGGTGCGGTATGACTCCATTTGGTAGACGACCATGTGCAGGCGGTGATCATCCGGTTCTCCTTGCGCGGAACGAGAAATCCGGTTCCCTCGAATTCATGCTGCAGCTGATGGTGCTTGTAGCCGAGTGCGATATTCGCTACCGATACATAATGAATCCGGTTCAGTTCGGAGATTCCCGGCACGTCCTGGAACAGCCCGGCTGCTGCATAGGCAGGTATCGTACAGATGATGCTGTCCGCAGACAGCTGTTCGCCATTGCTCAGGATAAGATTATAGCGATGGTTGCCTTCCACCTGATCCCTGGTCGCTTGCGGCTCTGCTGCCCAATGGGCATGCTCATTCGCAGTAATTCGGATCACTTTTTGTTCCATCCGCAGATTCACCTGATCACGAATCAGCTGTTCCTGCAGCCTGTCGATAATAGCGGATAATCCATGACGGTAGGACAGGAACATGCTTTTGGCTTTTGGCTTGGCATGGGGCTGGCCGGATGATGATGTACCTGAAAAGGCTTGACGATGCCTGGAAGCGGAGGCCTTGTTTGGTTTGGCAGATGCATGTCTAGCAGGCCGGCGCAGCATATTTCGCGCCATGCCGATGATCAGGCTGTGGTGCTTCTTTTCCATCTGTCTGAACTGGGGAAACGTGGACAGCAGACTGAGCGACCGTGTATCTCCGGCGTAGATGCCGGCCAGCAGCGGTTCTGTCATCTGTTCGAGTACTTCACGACCCAGTCTGCGTTCGATAAAGTCACCGAGCGCTTCGTCTTCATCCGTCTTCCGTGCGGGCAGCACCATATCGAGCACCGCTCTGGCTTTGCCCAGCGGAGAGATCAGACCGGTGCGGATAAAGGGGCTGATTCGCGTCGGAATGCCCAGGACGAGTCCCATCGGCATCTGGTGCAGCTTTTTCTTGTGCAAAATATAGGCGGAGCCTGCTTTGGGATTGGTCGGTACAAGCTGCTCCTCCATACCCAGCTCGCTCGTCAGATCCAGGATCGGCTGCTTGCGGGCGAGGAAGGAATCCGGTCCTTTTTCGATCAGGAATCCTTCGGACCGCACCGAATGAATCTTGCCACCGAGCCGACCGCTGTTCTCGATCAGAGTAATCTCTACCGGGATATGCTGCTGTAGCGCGGCTTGGTGGGCATAATAGGCAGCGCTCAGGCCCGTGATCCCCCCGCCCAGCACGACAATTTTCTTTGTGGATGACTGCTTCATTGTACTTCTCCTCCTATCCAGGCTGCCGGCTGGTAATTGCAGTATGGGTCGCTTTCCAGATAATCGCCGGTAAGTGCATAGGCTCTTGCCCGCGATCCGCCGCATAATTGTCTGAATTCACAGACGCCGCATTTGCCTTTGAGCAGGGACTTGTCTCTTAGCTGCTGCATCACCGGAGCATAGCGGTAAATATCGGACAGATGCTGCTCCCGCACATTGCCGCAGCTCAGCGGCAGGAATCCGCTCGGATACACTTCTCCCGTATGACTGATAAATACAAACCCGTCTCCATCATTGACTCCCTGCGGCGCTCGGCCAAGCATATCATAGTGCTTGCTGCGGCTGTCGGGCTGTCCGGACCGTTCACTCGGCGATGATAACGGCATGTTCCACTTCGGATTCTGCCGAAAAGCCTCATCTGTTGATGATGACGATAGGCGCTGCTGCTGACTCTGCTGCAGAATCCCATCTGTCGACGACTGTGGTATACCACGCTGCCGATTCTGCTGCTGGAGAACCACACGCCGATAATGCGGCGCTTCCGTCGCTTTCACGCCAAACGGCATCCGCTGCTGCAGCTCATACATCCACTGCATCACTTCTTCATGCTGCTGTGGGGTAATCATATCCTGTTCCATACCACGGCCGGTCGGAATCAGGAAAAAGACACTCCACAGTACGGCTTCCATCTGTTCCACCAGCTCAGCAATCCGCGGCAGATCATCCAGATTATAGTGCGATACCGTCGTATTGATCTGAATCGGAATATGCAGTTCCTGCAAATAGCGGATACCCTGCATCGTACGTTCATAAGAACCGGGCGTACCGCGGAAATGATCGTGAATTTTGGCACATGAACCGTCAAGGCTAAATGCCCAGCGGGACAGTCCTGCCTCACCGGCTTGCTCCACTGCACTGCGTGTCACTCGTGGAGTGGCACTTGGCGTCATCGACAGCGATAGACCCTTTTCCCGAATCGCGTAGCGGGCCAGTTCATACAGGTCCGGACGCATCAGCGGATCTCCGCCGGTAAATACAAACAGCGGCTGATCCAATTCGCTGATCTGATCAATCAGCTGCTTGCCCTCCTCCAGACTGAGCTGGTCGGGATGCGGGTGATACTGGGCTTCGGCACGGCAGTGCAGACATTTCAGCGCACAGGCCCGGGTCACTTCCCAGATAACGATAAATGGATTCTCATGATAATTGCGTGCTTGAACGGGCATCATGCTGTTCCTGTCCTTTCTGTGTATACGTATTAGTTCACATCATTTCACAGACTCTCGTTATCCGGAGGCTCCGGGGGTCGACGATCAGTAATTCCTGTCATGTCTGTAAAGTCGGCAAGCTGCAGTTCATCATTCCTGATTATCCGGTTATCCATATGACCGACAGATAGACCATCACCGCCAGTCCAATCTCGATGATGCCGACCTGCTTGGCGCGCAGCTGCAGCCGCGGCAGATAGCCGGCACGGATGAACAAGACGATAAATGGAATAGAAAGCCACAGATTCCAGTACCCGGCCAGAACGATCGGCAGCAGATGGTACAAGCAGGATGCATAATAATAGCGCGGATTCTTTTTCTCCCGAATCATTGTCTTCACATACAATGCCGTACCTGTAAAATACAGCACCGACAGCAGAAACAGTCTGCCTGCCGCTGCCAGGTCCGGTGTTCCGCCAATATAGACGACCGGGTAGATAAAGGAACTGAACAGCACGATCGCCACAATATCATTGAATAACGCACGTTCATTACGATTCCGCGCATAGTGGACAGGCACGGCAAAGAAAATAAGCAGCAGCGCACCATACATCAGCATCTTTGGATGATGCCATATCACTACCGCTACCAGTGGAATGAGTAATGCTCCATACAGCGCTGCCGGACGAAGATATTTTTCCTTGCGTCCCGTCTTGATCCACTGCAGTACCGGATAGCTGAACAGATACATGACCAGCCAGCAGAGGAACAGCGGCAGATGAATCCAGTGACTGTCGGAGATACTGAGCCCCAGCAGAAAAGGCAGAATGAGCATCGCCCATGCCCCATGCTGATTGGGAATGTACCGGTTCATTGTGGTTACCTCCTGTTGATTCGTTAACCTCCAATATAGGACATGCCGATTCGGCGGCAGGAAGAGGCAGTATGAGCCGTTCGCAGATCGGAATACCGATCGGTCCGGTGTTCCCAGATATCGGCGATGATATCCTGCAGCTCTTCATCATCCGCCCCGCCGCGCAGCAGCTGACGCAGATCATAACCGCTGGTCGCGAACAGACAGGTATACAGTTTGCCGTCAGATGACAGACGCGCCCTCGTACATGAGGAGCAGAACGAGTTGGATACCGAGGTGATAAAGCCGACTTCCGTATCGGTACCATGGTAGCGGTAATAGTTTGCCACTTCACCATAGATAGTATGTTTGGAGGGCACCAGTTCATAACGGCTCTGCAGCTGCTGCAAAATCTCCGCCTGGGTGACCACTTTCTCATAACTCCAGCCATTGCCGCTGCCCGCATCCATAAATTCGATAAACCGCAGGGTAATGCCCCGCGTACGGAAATATTCCGCCATAGGGAGAATCTCGTCCTCATTGACTCCCTTTTGGACAACCATATTGATCTTGATCCGGTAGCCGAGAGAACGAGCATAATCGATCTGATGCAAAATATGGTGCGGCTGTACACCACGTCCATTCAGCTGACCAAATATGGATGGAGTCAGCGCATCCAGACTGATATTCAATCTGCGCAGCCCGGCATGATATAGCGCTTCGGCATGCTGACCGAGCAGCAGTCCATTGGTAGTTAGTCCGATATCCTGCACACCGGGAATGGTATGGATTTCCTTTACCAGCTCATCCAGATTTTTGCGCAGTAACGGCTCGCCGCCGGTCAGACGCACTTTCTGCACACCAAGCCCTGTGAACAGGCTCACCAGTCGGCTCATCTCTTCAAACGTCAGCAGTTCGGCGCGCGGCATAAACGCATAATCGTCTCCGAACAATTCTTTGGGCATGCAATAAGCACACCGGAAATTACAGCGATCGGTAACCGATAGACGCAGATCGCGGATCGGACGACTAAGCGCGTCAGTCAACTGGCGGATACTCACAGGGCTCTCCCTCTTTTCATGGTAAATGATGAATAGTCTGTTAACTCTCTAATGTTGTGGATATTCTGAATGTGAATAATGGAACAAGAATGGGCATGCAGCGAGGCAGAAAACGGACCTTTTTGACAGACAGAGCAGTGATATGCTGATCGGTCTAGATTTTACTCATTTCAACTGCAATGAGCGTACATATCCTGATAGAGAGGTCCATCCTTTGCAATCCGTCATCCCATTATGCCTTGAGTTGCTGCTCGTTCAGTTCGCTGAATGTACCGACATAGCGGACATCTTCGCCCGTTTCATCCTTGACGGCGCTGATATTAAGCCATTGCACATACTCTTCACCATTTTTTCGTTTATTCCAGATAGCGCCCTGCCAGATCCCGTGCTGCTTGATCTCGGACCACATTTTGCTGTAGAAGTCCTGGGATTGACGGCCGGATTTGAGAATGCTTGGTCGCTGTCCGAGCACTTCATCGACTTCATAACCGGTCAGCCGGGTAAATGCTGGATTAACCGTCTTGATACGGCCGTCCGGATCGGTAACCAGAATGCCCTGAGCCGTGGAATCGAATACTTCAGTTACGAGTGTAAGCTTGTCCTGATAATACATCCAGACCACGATAATGAGACTCGCCAGTGCCACCTGGGACAGCAGCATGAATCCGATCGAATACTGCCCGGTAATGCCATGGATAGCCGACAACATCAGCGGCGGGAAGAATCCGCCCAGACCGCCCATCATAGACACGATCCCGTTGGCAATGCCCGCCTGCTTGTTGAAATAGAACGGTACCAGTTTGAAAATAACGCCGTTGCCGATACCGGCACTGACGGCAATCGCCAGACTGCCGATCGTGTACAGACCAATCGATGGCGAGAATGCCAGCAAAATCGCGGCAATCGTATACATCGCAAACGTACCGATCAGCAGGAACAGCGGCTGAAAACGGTCAGCGAGCCATCCACCCACCGGGCGAAGAAATGTCGCCAATGCGATAAAGCCTGCGGTACGTACGCCTGCATCGACTTTGGACAGATCAAAATTGGCAACCAGAAAGTTCGGCAGATAAACCGTAAAGGCTACGAACGAACCGAACGTAATAAAGTAGAACAGCGAGAAAAACCAGAGCTTTTCATTTTTGTATACACCCTTGATCTGCTCGATAATCGGCGTCTTCACCTTAACCTCACGGCGGTCACCGAGGAAGAAGTTTAGCACGATAAAGATAGCCAGCAGAATCATATACAGTTGTACCGTGGATTGCCAGCCAATCTGGGTCGCGACAACCGGCGCGGAAAACGTCGTAATCGCCGTACCCATATTGCCCATTCCGTAGATCCCGTTCACCAGTCCATGCTTTTCTTTTGGATAGTATTTTGGCAGCGAGGTAACCCCTACCGAAAATACCGCCCCGCCGATCCCAAGGAACAATCCACCGATGATCAGATCGGCCATGGAATCTGCCCGACTGATATAAAATACCGGGAACAGCAGCAGGATAAAGCTGACCATAAAGATAATCCGTGCCCCTACGATATTGGCATAGTATCCAAGCGGAATCCGCAAAATCGAACCGAGTACAACCGGTACGGCGGTGACCATCGCGAGACTTCCGGGTGGAATGTTGATATCCTCCCGGATAAAAGGCATCAGTGACGAAATAATCACCCACACCATAAATCCGAGCACCAGATTCATTGTTTGTAAGGATAGCTGTAGTTTTTTGATCATCCAACTCACCTTTCACTTATGTTTCGTTACATTAATAGGAGCTATATTGCTGTCCTGTATGCTTCTTCATTGTATGATCTGCGGTTATCAAGAGGATATAGGGGAGTCCCCTGTACATGATGCGGGAATCCCTGAGTGGGGCATTAGGTGATGAGCATCAAGCGCTCCGAGAATAGATCATTCTTCCGCCCTCTGTTAAGATCGGATATCCTTGAATTTCCGCTTGCAGCGGTGGATATCCGATCTTAAAGGATGGCTTCAGAACGATTCTATTCCCTCCACTCCGTGCTGCTCACCGACTGTTAGAGCAATAGAAACAAGATCCAAACCATTTTGGCTTCTGCTTCTGCTTCTGCTTCTGCTTCTGCTTCTGCTTCTGCTTCTGCTTCTGCTTCTGCTTCTGCTTCTGCTTCTGCTTCTGCTTCTGCTTCTGCTTCTGCTTCTGCTTCTGCTTCTGCTTCTGCTTCTGCTTCTGCTTCTGCTTCTGCTTCTGCTTCTGCTTCTGCTTCTGCTTCTGCTTCTGCTTCTGCTTCTGCTTCTGCTTCTGCTTCTGCTTCTGCTTCTGCTTCTGCTTCTGCTTCTGCTTCTGCTTCTGCTTCTGCTTCTGCTTCTGCTTCTGCTTCTGCTTCTGCTTCTGCTTCTGCTCAAATGGTCTTGTATCTCCTCCAGGCTGTCCAGCACAAAAGTGCCAATTCACCGTTTTTTTCAAGATTTCAAAAACTGTTCCCAGACAGCATTCAAGTCAGCTTCAAGCACGGAGCGAGGGAATTGGAATTATACTTCAGCAGCGAAGCGGCCTCATTTAAGATCGGATATCCTCCGCTGCAAGCGGAAATTCAGGGATATCCGATCTTAACAGAGGGCAGAAGAATAATCCAATTCCCGAGCGCATGAGCTAAACCTATTCTATTCGCTGTACTGCAGGACAGCACAAACAGCACAACGCAAAAAAGCCGCCTCGCAAGGAGGCAGCTTCATGTTCAGCAGCTGTAGTCACTTTTAGAAGTCAAGAATCTTCTTCTTCAATGCATACTCCACCAGCTCCGGGCGGCTCTTGAAGTTGAGCTTCTCCATGATCTTGGCTTTGTGCGCTTCCACCGTTTTGACGGAAATGAATAACTTCTCGGCGATTTCCTTGTTGCCGTAGCCTTTGGCGATCAGTGGCAGAATCTCCAGTTCGCGGCGGGATAGCAGTTCGTAGACGTCTTCGCTGCCCGCACTGGTATCATTTTTGACAAATTCGCGTACGAGTGAGGTGGCGAGTTTGGGATGAATATAGGTGCCTCCCTCGTGGATCGTACGGATCGCGAGCAGCAGTTCTTCATCCGGTGCATTTTTGAGTACATAGCCGGAGGCGCCGTTGCGCAGTACGTGGAACAGGTACTCTTCATCATCATGCATGGTCAGGATCAGAATCCGGGTGTCCGGGTAATCGTCCTTGATCTTGCCAGTGGCGATCAGTCCGCTTTCTCCCGGCGGCATGCTGAGATCCATCAGCAGAAGATCCGGCTGATGCTTGGCGACCATCGTGTAGGCTTCGATCCCGTCTGCCGCCGTGCCGACGACTTCCATATCCGGCTGAAAATTAAGTATCATGGCAAATCCGCTCCGGACAATTGCATGGTCGTCCGCGATTACAATCTTCATCGTATGTTCACCTCACTGCTCCTGCGGCTGGGCGTGTACAGGAATCTCCACGACAATCCGGGTTCCCTTGCCTGCCGCAGAAAATATATTGACATGCCCGCCGACCAGTTCGGCGCGTTCCTGCATTCCATAGAGTCCGAGACCTGTGCCTGTCGGTGCATCCCCGGGGTTGAATCCAGCTCCATCATCCTCCACGATCAGCTGCAGCAGATGGTCCTTGTCCTGCAGCGTGACGCGGATCATATCGACCTGCGCATACTTGAGCGCATTGAGGATCGCTTCCTGACCGATCCGGTAAATGACCGTTTCCAGCTCGTTGCTGTACCGACGCTGCTCCAGATCGGAATCGAACAGAATGGTGAATCCGTAACTCTCATTGACCTTTTTGAAATGGGAACGGAATGCTGCCTCCAGTCCAAAATCATCAAGCGCCGCCGGACGCAGCTCGACCGCCAGATTGCGTATGTCATCCAGTAGACGGGTCATCGATGCTTCAGTCTGCTTCATTTTCTTAAGCAGTTCTTCGTCTGTGGTCATGTACTTCAGCACACGCAGGTCAATCACCGCACTCATCAACTCCTGAGCCACACTGTCATGCAGCTCTCTCGATATGCGCTTGCGTTCATTCTCCTGCGCTTCGATCACATGCTTCATCATTTTGTTCTGGTAGAACTTCTCCTGGGTCTTGAACTGGCGGGTCAGATCGCGCAGCATGAATACGTAGATTCCGCTCTCCCGATCAATCGTATGGTAGGTCGCGGCATACGGAACCATCCCCTTGTCTCGCGTATCCAGATAGACCTGGAACGAAGAGAATTCCTCCGATCCCGGACTTGTAAAATAACACGCCAGACAGGTACGCAGCTCCGTGTCGCTCATATAACCACGGCAGACGCCGCAGATCGCTTGGGCTTTGCCCTGATAGAGCTGCTCCAGCACATCGTCACTCACGATCTGCTCGGCTGCCGGATTCATGGCCAGTACCTTTCCCTGACGATTAAAGAAAAACATCGCTTCCGTACTGTTGGTATACAGCTTTTGCATCAATGTATCCAGCTGCTCTGTATCTCGTGATAGGCTCAATTCAGCAGAAACTCCTTTCCGTTCAGCTCGCCAATACCGCGTGCGGTCAGTTCCAGCAATGTCTGTATGCCCTGACGGGTCACACGCTGCTCATCCCGGAACCCGCCGAGCAGCACACCAGCTACCCGTGCATCATTCCAGACAGGCACTGCACCGATGCTCGTCAGCTGCTCGGTCCGAATAATCGGATAGTTAAACAGCGCATCCTGCGGCACATCTTCATGGACCGACGAGAACATAAACGGCTTGCCTGTCTTGAACACCATCCCGGCAATGCCGCGTCCGCTTTGCAGGACAATTCCCCTGAATCGCTCATTCAGATTGCCGGAGGCATATTTCCACTTGATTACATAGTGGTATTCGGCTGGTTCCACGAGCGCGAGTGCCATCAAATCATACCCACAGATCGTACGGATCTGATCCAGTTCCAGCTGATAATCCACCTCGTTATTCATCGTATGGTCTCCTCATGGAACAGGGAAAGAAGGCAATGCCCTCTCTCCTCAGCTCGATTTATGTCTTCTATAAAGAATATAACTTCTGCCTACATAATTCAATGGAACACTCCATACATGCACCAGCCGGGTGAACGGCCAGAATGCAAAAATCGCAAACCCGGTCAATGCATGGATTTTAAAGGAAAGCGGCACATTTCGCATGAGCGCCGGGTCCGGACTCAGCATGAACAGTCCGCGGAACCAGACCGAGATCGTCTCCCGGTAGTCGAATTCCGGACGGGCAAAGTTCGTGAATAAAGTCGCATACAGCCCCATAAAGACGATAAACAGCAGCAGTACATTGACGATCAGATCGGACAGCGTACTCAGACGGCGTACGCTGCGGATCGTAAACCGGCGTGTCGTCAGCAGGAACATGCCTGCCAGGGTCACCACTCCGAAAAATCCACCGCCATATACCGCCCCCATATGATACAGATGCTCACTCACACCGAGCGAATGCATCCAGGTCTTGGGAATACCGAGACCGGCCACATGACCGAGGATTACCGGGATCACACCGAGATGGAACAGCAGGCTGCCGAGCATGAGCTGCTTTTTCTCAATAAACTCACTCGATTTGGCCGTCCAGCTGAACTGGTCGGTCCGATAGCGGAAAATATGACCGACTATAAAAATCACCATACACATATACGGGAAAATGACCCACAAAAACTGCTCAGTCATGCTCATGGGCTGGCGCCTCCTGTCTCACACAAGCTTTCAGTGTCTCACGCAGCCCTTTGACCAGATGATAATAAGGACTGTTCAGCTTCTCCAGCGCATGGACGAGATGATAGGTACCATCTTCCAGAATCGCCAGCAGCATTTTAAAATTCTCGCCTGCGCGTGGATCATGCTTCCATTCCGCCGCATAGAGGAATTCACACATCAGCGGCAGGAAATCCGGCAGCTCGCCCTCCGGCATTTCCAGACCGAACATCTCGTACAGAATTTTGAGCTTGGCCAGCATCTGTCCGCGTTCCTTGGCTTCTTCGAATTTGAAGTAAGTCATGTAGAGTGCACAGTCTTTTTGAAAATCAAATGTCTCCGTGTACATCTCCTGAATCTGCTCCATGCTCAGATTCAGCATCTGCTCCCAGTACCGGTGCGCATAGTCGTGCCCCGGGTGAGAGGATTCGAACGATTCCTGCAGCAGATCCGGATGAAAGTCCAGCTTCTCCGGATACATCAGCTGACGGGCAAAAAAGTGAAACGACGGCTTATACATATACAGCTGCATCAGATCAATCACGCCAGATCCCCCCGTAGAAATTCTCGTCATGAACCGGACGCCCTTCCTTGTCGACCCGGTTGGAGCTCATCGAATCGATCGCGCTGCAGCCATCACAGCCGCCGCCTCCCATCGCATTGCCCATCATATCGCTATAACCGGCCAGACCCTGTGCACGGTACGGATTCATATGACCTTCCTTGTGCGAAGTTGGAATAACGAATCGATCCTCATATTTGGCAATCGCCAGCAGACGGTACATCTGCTCGGTCTGGCGCATCGTCAGCCCTACACGCTCCAGACGGCTCTCATCAAATTCCTGACCGGTTGACTTGGCACGCATATACGCACGCATCATCGCCATGCGCTGCAGCGATTCCTTGACTGTTACGGTGTCGCCTGCAGTCAGCATATTGGCCAGATACTGAATCGGCGTACGCATCTCTTCGATCGCCGGGAAAATCATATCCGGATTCTCGATCGAATCTTTGCCTTCAAAGTAGTTCATAATCGGGCTCAGCGGCGGTACATACCAGACCATTGGCAGTGTGCGATACTCCGGATGCAGCGGGAAAGCCAGTTTGTATTCGATAGCCAGCTTGTACACCGGCGAATTTTTCGCAGCGTCGATCCAGTCTTCGGTAATGCCGTCTTTTCTCGCCTGGGCGATTATGGCCGGATCATTCGGGTCCAGGAACAGATCACATTGTGCCTTGTACAGATCCTGCTCGTCTTCCATGGATGCCGCTTCGCTGACACGATCCGCATCATACAGCAGCACACCGAGATAGCGAATACGGCCGGTACAGGTCTCCGAGCAGACGGTTGGCAGTCCGGCTTCCACACGCGGGAAGCAGAAGGTGCACTTCTCAGCTTTGTTGGTCTGCCAGTTGAAGTAGACCTTTTTGTAAGGGCAGCCTGTCATGCAGTACCGCCAGCCGCGGCAGGCTTCTTGGTCGACCAGTACGATACCGTCTTCATCCCGCTTGTACATCGCTCCTGATGGGCAGGAAGCGACGCAGCTCGGGTTCAGACAGTGTTCGCACAGACGGGGCAAATAGACCATGAACGACTTTTCAAAGTTAAACTTGATCTCTTCTTCGATTTTCTCGATATTGGGATCGAGCGGGCCGGTAATATGCGCTCCGGCCAGATCATCTTCCCAGTTGGGACCCCAGTTAAGGTCCATCTTCTCACCGGTAACCGCAGAGTGCGGGCGGGCAACCGGGGAATGCTTTTGATCTTTGGCATTGGTCAGATTCTCATAGTTATAGGTCCAAGGCTCGTAATAATCGCGCATCTCCGGCATATCCGGATTATAGAAAATTTTGCCGAGCGCTACCTTGGACAGCTTGCTGCCGGATTTGAGTTCCAGCTTGCCCTTGCGCAGCTGCCATCCGCCGCGGTAGATCTCCTGATCTTCCCAGCGCTTCGGATAGCCGATGCCCGGCTTGGTCTCCACGTTATTGAACCACATGTATTCCGCACCCTTGCGGTTGGTCCA
Organism: Paenibacillus wulumuqiensis; assembly: GCF_000971965.1. Lineage (GTDB taxonomy): Bacteria > Bacillota > Bacilli > Paenibacillales > Paenibacillaceae > Saccharibacillus > Saccharibacillus wulumuqiensis. The sequence goes on along the minus strand of NZ_LAQP01000001.1, from coordinate 206,351 downwards.
TGTTGTCTTGCAGGTTACGCTGCACGTATGACAGCCGATACATTTATCCAGGTTCATCACCATTGCGACTTGCGCTTTAATCTTCAAGCCAGTTAACCTCCTTCATTTTGCGGACAGCCACGTATACGTCCCGCTGATTACCGATCGGCCCATAATAGTTGAATCCGTAGCTGAGCTGCGCATAACCGCCAACCATCTGTGTCGGCTTCATATGAATGCGTGTCGGCGCGTTATGACTGCCGCCCCGTGTATCCGTAATTTCCGATCCTGGTACATTGATATGCTTGTCCTGCGCATGATACATGAACATTGTGCCGCGCGGCATCCGGTGGCTGACGACGGCGCGTGCGGTGACGACACCGTTACGGTTGTAGACTTCCAGCCAGTCGTTATCGTTCAGATCATGTGCGGCTGCATCTTCGTTGTTGATCCATACCGTCGGACCGCCGCGGAACAAGGTCAGCATATGCTGGTTATCCTGGTAGGTGGAGTGAATATTCCATTTGCCATGCGGCGTTAGATAGCGCAGTACAAGTGCATCCTGTCCGCCGCGGATCTCTTTATCCCGCGGACCGAACACCATTGGCGGAAGGGTCGGCTTGTAGACCGGCATCGCTTCGCCAAACTGCTGGAAAATCTCATGATCAATATAGAAATGCTGACGTCCGGTCAGTGTACGGAAAGGCACCAGCCGTTCAATATTGGTCGTAAATGGTGAATATCGGCGTCCCTGCTTGTTCGAACCGCTGAATACCGGTGTCGGAATGACTTCACGCGGCTGGGCGGTAATGCTCTGGAATGTGATCTTCTCGGCTGCCCGGTCGGCGGAGATGTCGCGCAGTTCCACACCGGAATCAAGCTCAGCCTGTGCATAGGCTTTCTGGGAGACACGTCCATTGGTCGCAGAGGACAGATGCAGGATCGTATCGGCGACCTGGCGGGCGGTCTGTAGCTTGGGCAGTCCATCCTTGACCGTCTCGTCGTAATACACGCCATTCAGACGTTTCAGTTCCTCGTACTCTTCGGCTACGGAGAAACTTACTCCGTGTGCGCCGGTCTTGCCAATCGCCAGATTCGGTCCGAGCGATACGTATTTATCATGAATTTTGGTATAGTCACGTTCGACGATGCTGAAGCTTGGCATCGTCTTGCCCGGGATTGCCTCGACTTCGCCTTTGGCCCAGTCTTTGACCATTCCCATTGGCTGTGAAATCTCGCCCATGGAGTCATGACCGAGCGGCGCAGTTACGAGATCCTTGTATACTCCCGGCAGATATGTTTTGGCCATATCCGAGAACGTCTCTGCCAGACCACGGTAGATATCCCAGTCGGACCGGGATTCCCACAGCGGATTGACCGCCGGATTGAACGGATGGACAAATGGATGCATATCGGTAGAAGACAGATCGGTCTTCTCATACCATGTTGCTGCCGGCAGGACGATATCCGCATACAGCGGTGTTGTCGTCATGCGGAAGTCCAGCGCCACCATCAGGTCGAGTTTGCCCTGTGTATCTTCACGCCAGACAATCTCTTCCGGCTTGTCCTCTTCATTTGGAGTCGCCAGCAGATCATCGGAAGCGCCAAGCAGATGCTTCATAAAGTATTCCTGGCCTTTGGCGGAACTGGAGATCAGATTGGAGCGCCAGATGAACAGCGAACGCGGGAAGTTCTCCGGCGCGTCCGGATCTTCCACAGCAAAGCGTGTCTGACGCGATGTAATCTGCTCTACCGAGCGCTTGATAATCTCTTCATTGGTCTTCAGACCTTCCTGCGCCGCTTCTTCTGCGAACAACAGGCTGTTTTTGTTAAACTGCGGATACGATGGCAGCCAGCCCAGACGTGCAGCCAGCACATTGTAATCGGCCGGATGCTGATAGTTCACCTCTCCACCTACCGGCGATTTCAGTGAATCCACACCACTCTCTTCATATTTCCACTGATCGGTCGCAAAGTAGAAAAAGGAAGTCGCATTTTGCAGACGCGCCGGTCCCTGCCAGTCTTTGGCAAAGGCAACAGTAGACCATCCTTCGATCGGACGGCATTTCTCCTGACCGACATAGTGCGCCCAGCCGCCGCCGTTCACCCCCTGTGAAGCGGTCAGTACAACCAGATTCAGAATCGCCCGGTAAATGGTATCACTATTGAACCAGTGATTGATGCCGGCGCCCATGATGATCATTGAACGTCCGCCCGTATCGAGTGAATTCTGGGCGAATTCGCGGGCGATCTGTACGACTACCGAAGCTTTGACGCTGGTAATCTTCTCCTGCCAGGCCGGCGTGTAATACGAATCGGCATCGTCGTACCCGCGTGCGTTATACTCGCTGTCTGTACGTGCGATACCATACTGACTCATCATCAGGTCGTAGACGGTGGCAATGTAGCGCTGTGTTCCATCCGCCAGTGTAATTTTCTGCGCCGGAATGACGCGTTTGAAGATGCCATTCCCACTGTTGTCAAAGTAAGGGAAGACGACTTCCAGCCACTCTGCATCCGGTCCGTCTACACTCAGTGCCGGTTCAATCACAGTCCCATCTTCACGTTCGAGAATCAGGTTCCACTTGGCATCCTTTTCCCAGCGCTGTCCCATCGTTCCGTTTGGTACGATCAGCTCACCTGCTGTCTGGTCATAAATAACCGGCTTCCAGTCGGCATGCTCGGAAGCATTGCCCAAATCACTGGCCCGCAGGAAGCGTCCTCCTTTGAGTGAATCTTCGTGAGGGTCCAGCAGGATCATGAACGGCATATCCGTAAACTGCTTCGCATAGTTCAGGAACATCGGCTCCTGACGCTGCTGGTAAAATTCATCCAGAATGACATGGGTCATCGCCTGTGCGAGTGCAGCATCCGTCCCCGGATGAGGCGCCAGCCAGTTATCTGCGAATTTCACATTTTCTGCCAGATCCGGTGCGACCGAGACGACCTTGGTTCCTTTGTAACGAACTTCGGTCATAAAATGCGCATCCGGTGTACGGGTAAGCGGCACGTTAGAACCCCACATCATCAGATAACCGGCATTGTACCAGTCCGAAGATTCCGGTACATCCGTCTGCTCGCCCCAGATTTGCGGGGAAGCCGGCGGCAAATCCGCGTACCAGTCATAAAAGCTGAGCATCTGTCCGCCCAGCAAAGAGATAAACCGCGCACCCGACGCATAGCTGATTATCGACATTGCCGGAATCGGTGTAAATCCAGCGATCCGGTCCGGCCCGTATTTACGAATCGTGTAAATGAGCTGTGCCGAAATCAGGTACATCGCATCTTCCCAGCTCACCCGTACATGACCGCCTTTGCCGCGGGCTTTTTTGTAAATGTCGGCTTTGGCTGGATCTTCCACAATACTCGCCCAGGCATCGACCGGATTACTGTGCTCTGCCAGTGCTGCCTGCCAGAGACGAACCAATTTGCCGCGCATATAAGGATATTTGATACGCAGCGGGCTGTATTCATACCAGGAGAATGTTGCACCACGCGGACAGCCGCGAGGTTCGAATTCCGGCATATCGGCGCCACAGGATGGATAATCAATCTGTTGATTTTCCCAGGTGATGATGCCGTTTTTGACAAATACTTTCCAGCTGCAGGAGCCGGTACAGTTCACACCGTGTGTTGTGCGTACGACTTTATCATGAGACCAGCGCTGCCGGTACATATTCTCCCACTCGCGGTTCTTCTCTTCCAGAACAGACCAGTTATCCGAGTAGCTCTCAATCGGCTTGAAGAAATTCAGTTTATATTTACGTTTCATGAATGATGAACACTCCTTATTTGTTATACAGAACGGACAGCGGAACCCGGCTGTATAATCATTCGGTAGTTTCATTATGGAATTGATCCTCTGTCATGCCCATTAGGGAATCCCCTTTGCTTGCCCGGGAATGTCCTTATCTGTGGTAAGTCCCTTTCATGCTTGACAGAGGCATATAATAAAGAGGAATTTCATTTGAATGACATCATTTCACTAACTTAAAAAACCTTATTCTTGAATAATCTACCTTTTTAACTTAATTAATGGTAAATTATAAGGGGTCATGAAGGATGGTATGCGAACAATGCTACCAGCTTCAAATGGTGATTCGGAAGGGTGGGATGGTGAACGTTATCTTCTGATTTGGAAAGGTCAACGATCTTGTATTCGTAAGTACCCTAATCCCCAATACAAAGGAGAATCTACTGATGACTATGAAAAAATCACTATCTGCAGTAATCGCATTTGTACTTATGCTGAGCCTTCTGCCTGTTTTCCAGGGAACCGCCAATGCTTCCTCTTCCGATTCCGTCTACCTCAACGGCTCCATCTCTCTGAGCGGACCAACGGACATCGAGTTTATTGAAGGAATCCAAGCCACTTCCGAAACCAAACTGGCTCTGAACCTGCCGCTGAAAAAAGATGAAATGATGATCGTTTCCTACGAGTATTTCAATGAAAGCAAAAACAAGTGGGAACCGCGTGATGTGCGCGTCGTTCATGGCCCTGTCAAAGGATACTATGGCACGCTGCAATCCGGATATGAGTCCGGCAAATTCCGCATTGCCATCAGCACATCCAGCGAAAAACCGGTATCGGGTTACTACCATGCCGAATATCCACAGTTCTAAAACATATTTTTCCATGAATTAAATAAAAAGCCAGTGCAAACCGCGATGAGCGGTTCACACTGGCTTTTTTTCACTTTCATTCGTTGTATCTGTAATCGTATGTTACTGGATGTAGGTATCCTCAATAACAGTAGAATCTCCGGCGATTCCGTATACATCTTCCGTAACTGCAGATGCCGGATCAATGGTATTGTAGAACAGCATGAGTTCATGCAGATGCAATTCGCGGTTTTGGCTTTCCATATAGATCATGATTCCTTCGTATTTGCCTGGCCGCACAGGAATAGGTTTGTTTTTGCCGAATGCTGCTGCCCCCGGTACATATATATTTCCATCCTTTAGTAGAATCCATTTGTCATTTTGCAAGCCGTAAATTTGAATTTTCTGCTTATCGATAAGAGAGCCTTTTACACTGGTTCTAAATTCGCCTGTGCCGGTCACCGGAATATCTGTATATAAATTAGTATGACTGTTCACAAGCTGTACAGCATGAATATCGACCGGCTTTGGAAAAGCAAAATTGATCATTCCACTATTGGAATAAGGAAATGGAATGCGCCAGTACGTCTTGATATCATGATCGGCTGCACTTTTTGCCAGACCATTTGTTCCCCCACTGTTATATTCATTATTAGCCGTTACTTTGGTGCCTTGCGGTACATGTTCACCAACCGGATAAGCTTTAGGAGTTGCCTGTACGCGCTCGGAATAATTCTGCTCTTTTCCATCAATGATCGCCTGGATACTAAAATCTGTCGGCTCTCCTGCATTAATGATATCCTTTATGATATATCCTTGATAGGCTTTCGCAGGTACCCGTACGGTCTGCATCTGGTCATAACCCCAGGTAATATTATAACCTTCTGCGCCATCAACAGGTTCCCAGCCAAGTCTTATATTGTCAGGACTTTCATCGGACGCAGCTCTGATTTGAGAAGTTATTTTTTGATGTTCAGAGCGATACAATACTTCATAAAAAGCAAGATAATCGTCAGTACTCTGGAAAGTAAAATCCATTCTGTCGTACGATCCGTCAGGAATATCTATTGCTTTGAGGGCAGATAAATCTGCACTTTGACGAGTCTGAATCTGTGAATCTTTTATACTGAACTTTTTTTCATTGTTACGATAACCGGTAATCGTATAGCTCACCTTGCCCTGATTCCCGCTCTCTATTACAAATTCCAATGCATTCATATAAATCGGATACTGACTGGATATACTAAACTCGGCTATTTTCTCAGGATTGTCACTTTTCCATCTGTATCCATACCATGGGTATTTAAAATTCCCATCAATCAGATACTTTACTGTATCATTTGTATATAAAGAACTGTTGATCGCTTTTGCACTCGTATATTCGGGATAATAATAACCACCCAGCGGAATCGCCGATATACGGTTAGAGAAATTGCTTTGTATTCCATCGTGAATTGCTGCCACAATAAAATTCTGTACCTGGGTATTTTCAAGTCCAGTCAGGATATACCCACTGTAGGCAGTTGCCGGTACAATAACTTCCCGGTACTCTCCATCGAGAGCGGGACGATAACGAATCACATAGTTATCTGCGTTTTCAACAGGATTCCACTTGAGGTGTACTTGTCCGTTACTGGCTTCGCTCTGCAGAGCTGTAGGTGCCGGCAGTGATGAATCATAATTGATTTCCCGGATATCTATTTTCCAATCTCCCCGAATATCAAACTTTAGACCATCATACCAATCAGGAGAGATAGGAATCGGCTCCTGTATAAAAGAGAATCCTTGTTCAATGTTATAGCTGCGCTCTGCTAGCGGAACCCATTCTCCATTTTTCAGTCCCCAGATTTTATATACATTGTTGCGCTTTACCGTATCCGAGCCGGTCACAAGCTGAATGGCGTTCATCTGGTATGGTTCGGAGAAGTGAATTTCAATGTCTGCTGTCACAGGATCACCTCCTGCCCAAACATTGTATCCAGAGCGCACATCCCCGTCTCTCAATTGTTCGATATTGCTTTGAGGATAAGCTATACTGCTTTTTTCCCAGTCGCCATGCGGGAGAGGCCGCCCAATCAACTGCGGCTGCTCATTCTCCTCCGCGTGGATCAAAGGGAATGGACCCAGACTTGCCAGCAGAGCCAGACAGACCACCATTTTCACTAATTTACCTACCATTTTGTTCATCATCAACCTCCTACAGGTTCAGAGAACCAATGAAGCTGCATGAATAAGCTCGTTCTGGCTGCTCGATGCAGTGACTTATGTATGGCTACCAGGCAGGTCCATCTTATTCTCCGGGATACAGTCATAGACTGTTGAGTACATCTTATTAAATTAATAACTCTTTTACCATATATTATCTGATTTGGATCTATATTTTTATATTTGTGCAAACAATTCCACAAAAAAGTTAATTTTTCTTTATTTTAAATTAAAAGTATATTCTTTGTTTTTTGAACTAGTAGCTCGTTAATGTTATATGCATGTCAGTGAATCATTATTGAAAAACAGAAAATAGAACGATGATAATCAACCCGCTCCCTGTTAAGTTCATGTCATTTCCAGCCTTGTTAAATCCGTTATCAAGAGACGACAAGTAAATACTGTTGAGGGATCATTCTTGCTCGAACGCTTGTATACCGGCTTATAGTGGAAATAAAAAAACGAATCCTGCTGATTCACGATCATGTTAAGCGGCAATTTCCGTTCGTTTTTCCTATCCTTTTAAATCAGTTTCAGATCATTGTACTCATAAGTAATAAAATAATATTGAACGACCTGATTTTATTTTTATTTTAAATCCAATAATCATCCAAATCTTTATATATATTCCTTATTCCATTTCTGTAAGCGTTATCTTATAATGAGTTGCGTAAACGTTTGCACAAACGACTATCAAGGAGGACTGGTTTATTTGTTACCTGGTAAAGTGAAGTTTAAGAAGTGGGCATCCATCCTGTTTGCGATGATGCTGCTGGTGTCGATGCTTTCTGCTGTCGGTGGTTATACTACCCATGCAGCGGATAATTCGGTGACCGTGTACTACAAAAAAGGATTCGCCACTCCGTACATACATTACCGTCAAGCCGATGGTAACTGGACGGCAGCCCCTGGCGTGAAGATCGCAGATGCCGAAGTAAGTGGATATGCCAAAACTACAATCAATATCGGCTCTACCACTCAGCTGGAAGCGGTATTCAACAATGGTACCGGAACATGGGATAACAATGGTTCCAAAAACTATTTCTTCAAAACAGGTACATCCACTTATGTACCGGGCGCCAACAATGCATCAGGTACCATTACTACCGGTGCACCCAGTGAAACGGTAACACCAACCGATCCGACCACTCCGCCACCTGCGGATAACTTTGGGCCGGTAGACTGGAGCAAGCGCAGCATCTACTTTATCATGACAGATCGCTTCGACAATGGCGATACCAGCAATGATAACTACGGCGGCTTCAACTCCAACAAAAGCCAACCGATTCAGTGGCATGGTGGTGACTTCCAAGGCATTATCAACCGCCTCGACTACATCAAAAACATGGGCTTCACCGCTATCTGGATTACGCCTGTAACCATGCAAAAGAGCGTAGCCGCTTATCATGGCTATCATACGTATGACTTCTACTCTGTTGATGGTCACCTTGGTAACATGGCCAAGTTCCAGGAACTGGTCAAAACCGCACACAGCAAAAATATTGCTGTTATGCTGGATGTCGTGGTCAACCATACCGGTGACTTCATGCCGGGTAACGGTACAGCCAAAGCACCATTTGACAAGCCGGACTGGTACCATAATGCCGGTGAGATTACCCAGAACGATTACAACTCCAATAATCAGTCCCGTATCGAAAATGGCGACGTCGCCGGTCTCGACGATCTGAAACAGGAGAACCCGGCAGTTGCGACCGAGCTGAAAAACTGGGGCAAGTGGATTATCCAGCAGTCCAATGTAGACGGCCTGCGCGTGGATACAGCCAAGCATGTACCAAAATGGTTCCTGAAAGATTTTGACACTGCTGTGAATACGTTCACTATTGGTGAAGTATTCCATGGTGATCCGGTCTATGTCGGAGACTACAGCAACTATCTGGATGCTGTACTCGACTTCCCAATGTACTACACTATGCGTGACGTATTTGCCAAAGACGGTTCCATGAACCTGATCAAAGAGCGCTATGCCCAAGATTTCCGTTACAAAAATCCTAACCTGAACGGTACGTTCCTGGATAACCATGATGTGAAGCGCTTCCTGAACGAAGCGACGGGCAAGCCTGGAGCCAACTCCGATAAATGGCCTCAGCTCAAAGCAGCACTCGGCTTCCTGCTGACTTCTCGTGGTATTCCGATTGTGTACCAGGGCACCGAGCAGGGCTTCAGTGGCGGGGACGATCCAGCCAACCGCGAAGATATGAAGTTCGATACAAATAATGAACTGTACAAATATATCGCCAAAGTGAACGCAATCCGCAACAGCCACCCGGCTCTGCAAAACGGTTCGCAAAAAGAAAAATGGGCAGACACTACCGTTTATGCGTATCAACGCTCCAGCGGTACCGATGAAGTTGTTGTCCTGATCAACAACTCCTGGGGTAACGAGACTCGCACCATCCCGAACCTGAGTAACTTCGGCAACGGCACCGTGCTGAAAAACCAGATGGGTACCGATTCCGTAACGGTTAACGGCGGGTCAATCAACGTAACCCTGGGACCAAAAGAAGTAAAAATCCTGACCAAATAAGCGTTTGGCAGTATAAACGCGAGGTACAATGAAAAAATGCTTTTTGCAAAGCAAAATAGCTTACATTCAGCGTTTGGCACTTTAAACGCGAGGTACAATGAAAAAGCAGCAGAACCTTCACTCGACGGTTCTGCTGCTTTTCTTTTTAACTCGATCTGCTTGCTGATGTTTATGAATCCATAACAACTGCTCTACAGTCGTATCCTATGCGAACATTGAGCACGGATGTGAGTCCCTGCACTCGATCTCCGCTTTGACTTTTTCTCTGTATTTGGTATAGCCCATCAGCCTAACTCCCATTTTCAGATCTTTATCCCCTTATTATAACATCGCATGGTATAATGGTGGATCAGTCAGCACTATCGTTAAACTTACAGGAAATGTACAGGAGGCACTATAACATGATTACCCAGCCCTTTACGCCGGAGATTGTCCAGGAGACGGTCCGGTTTACCGAACTTTATACACGAATGGCCCAGCAGTTATGCGAGTCTCTTTTGACCGCAGAATATATTAATATACCTTCCAACGAACGGGAACTCCCTTCTTTTGAGAAAGTAATGGAGCGGATTGTGGAAATGGACAGTCTGAAGCCCATCTGGTACAAAGGTCAGTACTGGAATATCGATCCCCATGGGGATCACTGCCTGTTTATCAGCGACAGCGGCCTGCCGATCGAAGTCAATATGTATGACAGCACCCGGATTGATGCCGCTTTTTTCAGTTCATTTCTGCTTCATCTCCCGGCTGCCCAGGTAGTGGTACGTCTGATCGACACGGTTGATTTTGCGACTATTTTTCATCTTTTTGAATATCTGACGGAACAGAATCTGCTCATACAGATTGACGGGACGAACTTCAAACTTCAACTGATGGAATGAACTGCGGATGCACAGGGATAAGGCTCATACGTGTACAGCAGCCAGATGAATTTTTAATTGCAAAACGCTGAATGTAAGCTATTTTGCTCCGCAAAAAGCATTTTTTATTGTACCCCGCGTTTATATTGCCAAACGCTGAATGTAAGCTATTTTGCTTCGCAAAAAGCATTCCAAACGCTGATTGGGTCTATTTCCTCGCTCTCTAAATTTATTATCGTTAGCCCTGCATGGAAGCAATCAGATGATATGGACGGTACTCCTGAATGGACAATTCGATCAGCAGCCGGGAGAGCGGGATATCATCGATAATGGCTTTGCGCTTGGCTTTGAGCATGATCTGCTCCATATCTGCGTAGCTGCATCCTTCCATCTCTGCACTGGCCCATGTCAGCAGCCCGGACTCACATGGAAATTCTCCACACAATCGTTCCATATATTCCAGCCGCAGTTCTGCTGCTGGATTGCCATATACCATCTTGGTATCGAACCGCCGCCAGATCGCATTATCCAGCTCGGTCTCCAGATTGGTCGCTGCGATGAAAATGCAGTGCTCCGGGAATTCATCCAGACACTGCAGCAGCGTATTGACCACGCGGGCCATTTCCTTGACCTCATCGTTATTATCCCTCGTACGGGCTACCGCATCAAATTCATCCATAAACAGCACACATGGCTCGATTCGTGCATACTCAAAGATTTTGCGTACATTACTGCCGGTCTCGCCCAGGTGTGCATGAATCAATGCATCCAGTCTTACCGTGACCAGCGGCAGCTCCAGCTGATGGGCTAGGTGAAAAGCGGTCAGCGTCTTGCCGGTTCCCGGCGGACCGAACATCATGATTTTGTTGGGCACCGGTACATTATGGACCGCAAATTGTTCTTTCATATCAATAATCTTCAGAAATTCGTTGGTGATCAGCCTGTTCTCGGGAGACAATACAATATGCCGGGCTCGCTGGCCGCATTCCTTGACACTGTACACCAAAGCCATCTCGATGCCTTTGGTAAGCGGCATTTTGCCATAGTTGCGTCTGTTTTTACTCATAGGGATTATGCACTCCTTGTAGGTTATGAAATGGTAACAATCACTATCTTCTACTGTTGTATCTGCACCGGCCATGGCAGCGGATTGGTAAAAGCGCTCCAGTCCTGCTCCAGCTCTTCGTCGCTTAACAGACACTCATCCAGTTCCGCTTCCAGTTCAGCCCGATCCATGCCGATCCCGATCATGACCAGTTCAGTCAGACGGTCACCCCACTGCTCGTCCCAGCGCTCTCGCACATCCGGTTCTTCTTCCAGAACCGTCTGCTGTTCCTCCACTGGCAGCCCAGCCACCCACTGACCTGCAGGTCCAAACTGGATAGACGGACCGGCCTGACTCAGACTTGCCGCCAGATCGCCTTCGGCTGCCAGCCAGACCAGACCTTTGGCACGTACGACCTGCTCGGGCCAGTAACTCATGTAGGCAGCCAGACGCTCCGGATGAAATGGAGCCCGCCGCCGATACACAAAGGAGCTAATCCCATACTCTTCCGTCTCCGGCGTATGTTCATCCATTTCAAGCTCACGTATCCAGCCTGCCGATTGACTCGTCTTCTCAAAATCAAATAATCCCGTATTTAAAATGGCTGCCGGATCGACCTGTCCGTTACTCGTACGGATGATGCGCGCGCTTGGCTGCAGCTGGCGAATAACCTGCTCCAATCGCTCCAGCTCCTGCGGCCCCACCAGATCGCACTTGTTGAGCAGCAGTACATCACAGGTCTCAATCTGGTCGATCAGCAGATCCACCACGTCCCGGGTATCTTCACTATCTGTCACCTGATTGCGATCCAGCAGCGTCTCTCCGGATTCATAATCATGCCAGAACCGGTTGGCATCCACGACCGTTACCATGCAGTCGAGCCGTGCCAATTCTGTCAGGTCGATGCCCAGTTCCTCATTCGCATACGTAAACGTCTGTGCGACCGGTACCGGTTCACTGATGCCCGTCGATTCGATCAGAATGTAATCAAACCGTCCTTCCAGCGCCAGCTTCTGCACTTCCTGCAGCAGATCGTCACGCAGGGTGCAGCAGATGCATCCGTTGGACATCTCCACCAGCTTCTCGTCTGTACGCGACAATGCTCCCTGTTCCCTGACCAGGGCCGCATCGATATTAATCTCGCTCATATCATTGACAATCACCGCCACCTTGAGTCCCTGACGATTGTTCAGTACATGGTTGAGCACCGTCGTCTTGCCTGCTCCGAGGTAGCCGCTTAATACCGTTACCGGCAGTTGTTTTACAGTCATATTCATTCTCCTTAGCGTTTGGATCGACAGGTAATGATCCGACTGAGTACAGTGGATAGAATGGATGTTGGGTTGATGCACTCCACCTTGTAGAAATCATTCATTAGGTATCCGATCGATCATTTTATTTAATAGTAATAATTACGATTAATAGGTAACAATATATGCTTGTTTGCATGGTTTGTCAACTGTGCGATTCTAAAGAACTATAATATCTAATGAGCAAGAACCACATAAAGCTGTATATTATACAAGAGAAAGTTGGAAATCACATAGGAATTTATGAAATGAACAATAGCTATAAATATCAAAATTACAATAACGAAAACTAACCTTACAGCATTTCAAGATATTGTTGAAATGGACGAGACCTACTTTCTTTACTCGGAAAAGGGCAAGCGAAATATTGCCGAACGCAAGCCACGTAAACGTGGCGGCAAATCGAAATATCGTGGTATAAGCCACGATCAAGTGTGCGTGCTGGTTGCCTGTGACCGTCAGAAAATGACTTACTCTGGCGTACTTGGGCGTGGACGTATTCGGGCTACAAAATTAGACGAAGCGATTGGTGCCCATCTATCTGACTCAAACGCATTATGCACTGATTTATGGAGGGCATCTAGTTCCTGTGCGAATTCAAAAGTCATGAATCATTACCGATTCAAGTCCGACGGAAAACAACGCGTGAAAGGCGTGTACCATATCCAAAACGTAAACAGCTACCACAGCCGATTGAAGAGATCGCTTCAATGGTGTTGCAACAAAGTATTTGCAGAATCACTTGGCGTGGTTTCGTTACTTAGACAGCAAGGAATATAAGAATACCGCATCGAATAAGAAAATATGTTGGTCAAATCGTGCCGGTTTACTGTGACCGACACGAACACCAAACTTCGGCTTTCTGCTTATTCTTTTTAAGCTAACAGACAGTTATGTGTAACTTTCAGGAAATGTAAACATCTAAATAAAGTAAGAAACGAGGAGGCAGACATTTCATGGGAGGAACGAATGTGTGGGATGCGGAGTGGGAGATTAACGAAGAGCAGGCCCGAATGCTGATCGGCAGACAATTTCCTCAGCTGTCATCGAAGCAAGTGAAACGATTGGACTGGGGCTGGGACAATACGGTTTTTCTTATCGGTGACGAGTACGTGTTCCGGTTTCCAAGAAGAACGATTGCAGTTGACTTCATTCGTATGGAAGGGAAGCTGCTGCCGAAGCTGGAGGCATATATGACCATCCCCTATCCGAAACCGTTGTTTTATGGCGAAGCAAGTGACGAATACCCGGCACCATTTCTTGGTTATGCTTACGTGCCAGGAGATTTCCCCATCGGTTTGACGGAAGAACGCCGGGCTTTATCGGCAGAGACGCTGGCAAGATTTTTGCGGAGATTGCATGATTTTCCGGTGCAGGCGGCGCTGAAGTGCGGAGTTCAGCAAGATCATCGAAGCTTGACGGACATCGCATCGCGCAAAGTGAAATTGGAGGGCTTTCTATCGAAGGTGATTGAACACTTGTCGCCGGAGGAGTCCGGTGCGATCGAAGCGTATATTAGCAGGCTGCAAAAAGACCGTGTCGAGGCGGTGAATGTACTGCTACATGGCGATCTTCATTTCAAAAATATACTTGTGAATGAGAACGGGATCGTTTCCGGCATCATTGATTGGGGCGATCTGAGCGTAGGCCACCCGGCTTGCGATTTGAGCATTGCTTATAGCTTTTTACCATCTTATGCTCGCGGCGTGTTTTTTGAAATGTACGGAGGAGCGGACGAGGAAACGAAGCTGCTGGCGCGGCTGATCGCGGTATACATCCCCGTACTGATCTTGATGCAAGCGGTCGATGACGGGAATGAAGTGATTGCGGCAGAAGCGAAATCCAACATCATGCGGGCGCTATCGGATTAGGTTCATTATTTCGTTACGGCTATGGCTATCGGCACTATTTTGTCGTTTAAAGTCCGCGATAGGTACGATCCGCCTTCCCTAAAGCCACTTTATGTTGAGGAACACGAAGTTCAACAGAGTAAGTCGTTGCGCTAACGGGACACAATAGCAATAAACCGCCTTTTTAACGAAGGCGGTTTTCTTATGATCAAATATCAACATTAGAATTTAACATGGTCTTTTTTTAAAGTAGAAATCGCGTACAATTCCGTCCGTCTTGCTTAGCTTTATATAAGGCTTCATCTGCTCGATTGAAAATCCCTTCATAGTCTACATCGGTTTCCTTGTATAAAGAAATTCCCAACGAAATCGTAATTGGCTTATTGATTGGCGTTGGAAAAATCTCTATTGTTTGGCGGATCCGCTCAGCAATTTCCATCGCTTCATTTTCATTCGCTTCGTATAACAGAATAGCGAACTCTTCTCCACCATAACGAAATACCAAATCCTCTAAACGTGCTTGACTACGAAGAATACGAGCCATCATTTTTAACACTTCATCCCCCATGGGATGACCGTATTTATCATTGACTGACTTAAAATGATCAATATCTAGCATAACAACGGCATATTCATACTGATTTTTTGACCAGTTACTTGCAATGGATTGAAGCGCACGTCGATTTAATAGACCGGTAAGCGGATCCACATTTGCTTCTATTTTTAATTGTCTTTCTTTCTCTCGGGTCTCTTCTTCCAGTATCATAATAGCCTGATGAAGTTGTTTAGCTTCATAATTCCACTTGCTTACTTTAGGCACGTTACTTTTTTCTTTCCCTATCGCCAGATTCCTAGCATATTCAGCAAGAGAATTCAGCGGTAGAGATAACTGAAGCGAAATCCACAAAATGAAAGCTAGCAGTACAGCAATAATCGGTAGCAGATACAACATTGTAGACCAAATAAGATTAGAAGAGTAGACTTTTATGTTTTGCGAAGGGCTTTGAACTACGATTCGCCAATCTGTGTCAGGGACCACTGCATACCCTGCAAGATAAGAATGTCCTTCTAAATCATTAACTTTAAGGTTCCCGCTTTTAGTATTTTTCAACTCAGAAAAGATTGGCGTTTGCGATATATTCTGATTAATTCTATTGGTATCCGGATGATAGATAATGTTCCCTGCACGATCTATAACATAAAAGAAGGATCCATCTTCACTCATACTTTCAGTTCCGAGTACCTGTTTAAATCGATTATCTTCTTGTAAATAGAGTACCCCACCCAGCATTCCTTTATACTGTCCCTTATCCGTAAACAAAGGGTGACTCACTAAAATGATCAACTTCCCAATTTTACCCATGTATGGACTTGAAATTATAGGTTTTTTAGCAGCCAAGGCTTGTTTACTGGCTGGTGTGGTGAGATAAGTTCCTGCTTGACCTAAACTAGTCGGTGAATTCATTTGAATTAAGCCATTTTCATCAGCAGTGAAAACAGCATTAAAATAACCGGTAGAGTCATGGAAGTAATCCAAGTTATCCTGAAATAGACTTGGACTTAGGTACAAATGTTCCATCATATAGTAAGAACCGGATTTCAATGAGTGCTGCATCGATTGAATTAACGTGTTGGTTACTCGACTTAAATTTTTAGCGTGATTTTCATTTAGTCCCAGAGTTTGTTTTTCAAGGGAATTCTTCTCGTTGGTATAACTTACAAGTAAACAAGAAAGCAAGATTAAGAAAGAAGTTAAAAAAGCCAAGCCGCACATAAAGGTAGACAGCTTAAATCCTCTTTTATACCAACGTGTTATGTGGATCATCCATACTCTCCTTATTTATACAGATCTCTTATTTTTTTAAAATGAAAGAGCTATAGGATAATTCAACCTATTCCAACCCTTGATGATAGTAATATAACTCACTATAACATACAATCATGATCCACATTTAAAGTAAAATATAGATATTATAGTAAATAAGGAGAGTACCATCATGAATATTAATAGGAATATCGAAGTCATAAAAGAGCAGATTTGTATATTATATAAAACTATATACTAACTTATAAAAAGAGAAAGCAATGTATAATCGCTAATCTCTTTCTGTGTAGGCCACTATAATAAATTCAATGTTTTGCTTGATAGATTACTTTTATTACATATCTATACTGTTTAATACATACTACATGTTCAGAAACCTTTTGGACCAGCTGAGCATGCCCAGCTTTATTAAAAGAAGACTCCGCCAATGATAGCGGAGTCTTCTTGTTCCCGCAGCGAAGGGCAAGGAAGCGAAAATTCATTTTCAATTCGTCACCCTGATTTACAACGCCATGCGGCTGGCAAGTGATCGACTGAAAGCCGCCAAACAAGCTATTTTAGTACTAATACCATTCTCACCCATTTTCCTATGTAGCGCTGGAATCCAACAGCCGAACCAGTTCCAATAGCTTCATCCGCATCCGCTCCAGTACCATCATCGTCTTATGCATCTTCGGATACCCCGACAAATCATACCTTTCCAAAAACCGGTACTTCGGATAGCAATCATAAAAAGACTTTTCCAGCCATTGCTTGTATTTATAACGTTCCAGCGCATCTGCCAGCCGCTCCCCGGTCCGGCGGCTCGCCAGCCCTACGATCAATGATTCGTAGGTGTCAAAGTCCGCATTGATAATCTCATCAGCTGCATGCTGCTTGAACTCCTCTGCAAAGTCCTGCTGCAGCCAGCCCCATTCTTCATAAAAAGCCAATGTCTCATATTCCTCTGTGTATAACTGCTGAATCTCCTCCATAACCGTCTGTATACTCATCTGCAATCACCTGGTCATCCATGACCTTATATGAATTTCACTTCTTAATCCTCTTCTGCCAGACATAACTCAATAAAGGCAAACCAGCTCTCCGCCTCTACGCAGCGGTCTTCCCAGTCATGCCAGTAATACAGCACCTGTCCATACGTACCACCCTGATCCGGATCGGTGTCCAGGCAGAGATAGTCGCCTGCTCCATTCGTCGCTACCGGAATCCAGGCCGGGCTCCATACTACAGGTCTGACTCCCGGGCCATTATCTACTTCCATCTCATCCAGCTCGACCTCTTCATTCAGAAACTGCCACTGTTCCAAAATGGCATTTACCGACAGCAGCGTCAGATTGCGTACAAATGGAGTCGCACCCATCTCATCTTGCTGTCCGCCATGTACCTGATAAAATGCCTTGATCTCAGCAGGAATCTCTAATTTCATATTCTCTGCGAGTGGGTCCCATGCCTGCTCATCCACGCCGGGCAGCAGCTGAAGATCTTCTTCTTTGCCGCCTTTCTTCGCTATCGCTGTTATAATCACATTCTGCCAGAGTTCCACCGCTTGTTCTATTCCCACTAATGCACCCCCTCTCATTATTCTATTCTCTGTATCGTAATACGATAGCTGTACAATGAGCAAGCTGTCATGAAAATAATATTGACGTTATGAATGCAGGAATTTATAATTTCTTTTTTTCTGGTTTTAGGTTTATTATCGTGAATTTTTCACCTATTGAAATGTTGTGTTTAGATGAATAGACGATCAATTCCAAGAAGGTTGCAAATGCTTCTTTATCCAGTTATTATTTACCATAAACTTGTCTAACTTACATACATTTCACAGAGAAAAGGTGATCTTATCCAACACACAATCAAAGCTTGGATCGTCCGAATTCTGGTCTTTATGGCACTGCTTCAGATTTTCTATTACATCCTGCGGGATCTGATTTTTGCCCATATCAATCTGTCCGGTGGATTCGAAAATGTCGTTCAGCTGGTAGCCCTGGTATTCATTGTCATCCTCTCTCTCGTACTGACTGTGCTGCTAACCGATAACAGGGATTCCACAATATAACCTCACTATAAAATGCAAAAAGGAGCACAGCACGATGAGGTGTTATACTCCTTTTTTAATTTTTCCGTTCTTTTTAAGAATATTGCTTCTTTTGTCTGCGTACTTTACTTTATGGTCATCTACCCATCTCCATTACTCCCAGGCTGTCACAATCTCCTGTTTGCGCTTCTCGAGCAGCTGCTCCTTGTCATCCCGGTAAAATAGATTGTACGTATCAAATGGAATGATCCGTCCATCCGGATGGACGATATGCACGCAGGATTTTTTTACCGAGCGTACGTCAAAGTTATAGGCATCCAGGAACTGCATGATGATTACGCGGAAGACGTTGTCATAATTAATCTGCTTGGGTACGGCTGCGAGTGGCAGGCAGCAGAGCAGACTTTTCAGAGACAGAGCCGAGGAGATCGGCGAGTGACCGGTTGACAGCAGTTCGAACAGTTTGCCGCGAATAACCGGATCATTTTCGAATACGATCGTATTGCTGTCTCCCTCCAGCAGTACTTCCGGCTCGATCATACGGGTCAGTGGAATGACCTGCTTGCCGACTTTCAGCGCATAGCCCATCGCCAGACAATCGGGGTGGCAGGGAACCGGCAGGATATCATTTTCATTAAACACGCCGGATTGATCGATGATCATCTGACGCACTTCGCTCACAGTCAGGCGATCAGTCGATGGGTCATAGCCTTCCAGCCGTCCTGCGGCCTGGATCGGCTGAATGGTCACGCCGCGTACAGCACGCTGCTTGAGTCCATATTGAATAATTTTGCCGATCTCGTGATCATTCAGGTCTTTCTTAAGTGTCACCACCAGGGTGGTGGACAGGTTGAACTCATTCAGATGACGAATCGCTTCTTCGCGGATACGGCGTACATCCGCTCCGCGCAGCTCTTTGAGTACATGGGCTTCAAAGCTGTCAAACTGCAAATAAATCTCAAAGCCCGGCATATACCCTGCCAGCCGGCGGACAAATTCCCGATCCTGGGCAATTCGCACGCCATTCGTATTGAGCATAATATGCTTGATCGGACGGCTTTTGCACATATCGAGAATCTCAAAAAAGTCCGGATGGGTCGTCGGCTCCCCTCCACTGATCTGCACAATGTCCGGCTCCCCCTCATTCTCGACAATCCGGTCGAGCATAAAGGCGATCTGTTCCAGTGAACGATACGATGTCCGGTGCGGGGACGATTCGGCAAAGCAGATCGGGCACTTCATATTGCAGTGATCCGTAATCTCCAGCAGAGTGAGACAGCTGTGCTGCTCATGATCCGGACAGAGACCACAGTCGTAGGGGCAGCCGTATTTGATCGGGGTATTCCAGATCTGCGGCATCTCGGACGGTTTGACGAACTCGCGGGTACGATGATAGTACTCCACATCCGTCGAGATCAGTACCTTTTCCGGTCCGTGTACGAGGCAGCGCTTGACCATATAGATGCGTCCATTTTCCTCGATAATCTTGGCTTCTGCCTTGCGGTAACAGGTCGAGCAGATACTGTTGGTCAGCTCATGATAGAGATAAGGCCTATTTTTGGGCATGGGTTTGCTCCTTTTGTCTGAATAAAATATGTACAGGTCAGCAGAGTGATCGGTGAATACTGCCTAGTATCAACATTTGTGCTTGAATGTTGCGAGATCCATGTCAACCCGAATAGTCTGCGGTGACAGCTGTGCGCTGCTGCGGGCCTTTGCCAAACAGGAGCCAGCCGTAATAGATCAGTCCGGCCAGGCAGGCGAGCTGGATATTGTTCAGCCCCAGATAGGGATGCAGCGTCGGCTTGATGAATTCAATAGCGAACCGGAACAGCAGATAACCGGCCATGAACCATTGGAACATCCTGCCGGATAGATAGCCTGTACCCGCTGCTGCCAATTGTCCGCGGCTCTGGCGATACAGTGGAATGAGCAGAATCGCCAGTACAACCAGGAAAGCGATCTCGTACAATTGTGTCGGATGGCGCAGAATGCCATCTCCAAAATCGACACCGGTCACCCAGGTGGTCGCGATCCCATACGTATGATCATCGAGTCCGGTCAGGAAGCAGCCGATTCGTCCGATCGCAATCCCGAGGATGAGCGGATATACAAAATCATCTCCAGTCGAGCTTTTCCACCCGACCAGCCGCTTGGTCAGCTCCACGCCGATCAGACCACCCAGCAGGCCGCCGACAATCGTCTTGCCTCCCCAGAGCAAATGTCCCTGACTCAGCTGCTCCCAGGTCGCTGCCGGATCTTCCAGCCAGAACAGCAGCTTCGCTCCCAGCGCAGCACCAAGTATGGTCCCTGCAAGAATCTGCAGGCTCACCAGCTTGCTCATCTGACTTGAACGCCGTGTCCACAGATATACACGGAACCCGATAAAGTAGGACAGCGTCTCGAACAGCACATGCGGATGAATCCGCCATGAGCCAATATGTAGATATACCGGAAATTCCATGATTCCTCTCCTTTCCCCTCGTTACATGCCAAACAGCATGGCTCCGCATATCGCAAACAACAACAGGGTCAATCCGCCTATAGCCGCGAGAATCGGTACAATCACCTGCAGGAACCAGTTGAATTTGCGCGGTTGCGGTTCATCCATGTTCGGGCGCTGAAACCGCGGAGCGATCGGAATATCTGCATCACAGTTGACCCGGCAGGCATCCATCTCCGGACTGTAGCACTCCTCACACAGCGGCTTGCTGCAGCGGGAGCACTGATGCAGTGCTATGCGATCCTTATGATTTTTACAATAAAAGTTTGCCATATCCCCACCTCCATCGGCATTTGTTTCCATTGTATACGCTGACAAATATTCCGACCAGTTTTGATTATGAACAATGCTTTACAGAGATCGGGTAAACATCGCGGACCTCAGACAGTATATAAAAAAAGAGTGCCGAAAAGCCATTACACTTTTCAGCACTCCATATTGTACAATCGGTATAGTTATTCGGCTTATTTTACAATTCAGGTTTCTTATGGTTACTTATCCATTAGAAGCTACATATATCTCATCTTCCCACTCTCGCCATAATTCTCCACATCCAGCGAATTACCGGTAATATAGACAAGATTGTGCACCCTGTAACCACTTATTACTATGCTCATATGTAAATATGTAAAACGATAGTATTTATTATCATTATCGCTTCCATGGAAGTATTTATGAATATACCGAGTAGATTTGGTACGGGACAATTATTGGACGAGCGGCAAAGCCGGGTATACAACAAATTATTCTCGTACCGGATAATAGCCGGGATTCAGATGCCTGGAGATAATCTTCTGTTTGCGGGTGGCAATCATATGCAGTGTACCGAATATCATACAGACCACTACAGTACAGGCGGCGGGTATCCCCCAGAAGAGCAGTTCCGCATCATATGGAATATGCAGTTCATCGATCCTCTCCAGAATATCCAGGGCGTAAATCATCATAATGGTAAAGTTGAGCAGCAGTATTTCAAACGGAATCCAGAACATGAATATTTT
The DNA here is from genome assembly GCF_000971965.1 of Paenibacillus wulumuqiensis. Classification (GTDB taxonomy): domain Bacteria; phylum Bacillota; class Bacilli; order Paenibacillales; family Paenibacillaceae; genus Saccharibacillus; species Saccharibacillus wulumuqiensis. The sequence continues at coordinate 184,588 of NZ_LAQP01000001.1, read as the reverse complement.
ATACTTCAGCTTGTGATAGTCCAGCGCAATATTGTATCGGTACAGCTCTTCCTGTGTCATATCCAGACAGGTCTCATCGCTGATTGGATACCTGCTTTCATAGTCTTTATGCATCCTGCCTTGCCTCCTTGCATCGCAAAGTTGGTCTGTGCTGACAAATGATAATTTATTCGCCTCTCTTCCACTATATAATCCGATTGTTAAGGGGGATTAAAAACACCGCAAAAAATACTCCCGTCTACCTGTCAGATACCCTTGTAGGACACTGACAGGCAGATCGGGAGTGCTTTTGATGCTCTTTCAATCGCTTTTTGGATATTTTTTTCTGCCTATTTGTTGGATGTCATATTCTCTCTTATTGTATGGACGTATTTATTGTGATGGTTTGGTCAGATGCCTGTCCATACGTCCTTCACATAATGTCCATTCTGCTGCAGCTCACCGAGCCACTGCTCTGCCTGCTCGGCGCTCACCTGATGCACCTCGCTGTACATTTCCTGCAGGGCCTTTTCCACATCCGGTGCCATCTTGTTGCCGTCACCGCAAATGTACAGCTTGGCTCCCTGACCGATCAGACTGATCAGCTCTTCCGCATGTTCGCGCATCATATCCTGCACGTACTGCTTGTGATCCGGCTCCTGACGGGAAAAGGCAGTGTACAGCTTGACGATTCCTTCGTCCGCATAACGTTCCAGTTCATTCCGGTACAGATAATCCTTGTCCGGTGTGCGGCAGCCAAAGTACAATCTGGCTTCGCCGAGCGCTGTTCCCTGCTGCTTCATATGATGACGCGCCTGCAGGAATCCGCGGAATGGTGCCACCCCGGTACCCGGGCCGACCATGATGATTGGCGTCTGTGGATCTTGCGGCAGATCGAACCCCGAACGTGGTGAACGAATGAACATTAGTACCGTATCACCCTTCTTCACTGCTGACAGATAGCTGGTCGCAATCCCGTAGAATTCCCCTTTACCGCTGCGCGCAGGTCCGGCCACCACGCTGACCGTGATGCTGGCACGACCCGGCTGTACCGCCGGCGAGCTGGAGATGGAATAGTACCTAGGCTTCAGCGCAGGCAGCAGTCCGAGGAACTGCTCGAACGACATTTCACAGGACATATAGTCCTCCATGAGATCCAGCAAGGTCACCCGCTTCTGTAAAATCTCCCGGTGATACGTCTCATTGTCCAGCAGTGCTTCCAGTTCCTTGCGGTGCGGCGGGCACTGGTTGTTGTCGGCCATCGCCCGGATCTGGGCACGGGTCGCCACGTCCTGCAGTTCGACGCTCAGCGTTAGCAGCTCCATGATCGATACCGGTCGATCCAGCGGCAGATAGGCGGCGCTGCTGCCTTTACCCGTAATTCGGATACGCTCGCCGCCATCCATACGGAACCGGCGTAGTACACGCTGTACGAGAGACTGCGGGTTACGCGGGATGATGCCCATATGGTCGCCTTCATGATACGTCTCCCCATGCGGCAGGGCAATATCCAGATGAAGCGTGCTGCGTCCGCTGTCCGGCTGCTGCAGCTCATATGCTTCCAGCACTTCGCATTCCAGTGCGTTATAGCTGCGCACGAGCGGACTGCCCACTGGTGAATTCACGAACTGTACCTGAATGGCATTTTCCTTTTTGAGTTCCTGTTCATTAATATCCACATTGAAAATCTTGAACAGTTCCGGCCATAGTTCACTTCTCCACTCGTCCAGCTGCATCTCAAAGTCACCGCTCGCATCGCCTTCGCCGCGGCGGAAGATACGCTCGGCCCCTTTCTGTTCCAGCAGTTCATCGATCAGCTTGGGAATGCGCTGGTACGTACTCGCCCAGTTATGATCACCACAGCCGAATACGACGTATTTTACACCCTGACAGCTGTGATCGTCGGCATTCTGCAGCCAGCTGACAAATTTCTCCGCATTGCCGGTTGGCTGACCATTGTAGGAGGAAGCCACGATCATCAGCACGCCATCCTGCGGCAGATTGCCTGCATAATCATCGAGCGGTGCAGCTGCGGTCTGGAAGCCGTAGGTTTTCCCGCCTTCCTCCAGTTCCCGGGCGACCGCTTCGGATGTGCCCAGGTTGGAGCCATAGAGAGCGAGCAGCGGAGTGTCATGCTTTTGCACCGCTTTGGATACTTCGGGTTCGACCTGCTGCTCTGTGGCTTCGGTACCCGGTATGGCTACAGCGACACGGGCAGTGCGCGGATGTACCTTCATGCGGAATCCATCCGGCTTCAGTGTCAGCGTCTCACGAATGTGGAGCTGGTAGTTCTCGGCATCCTCGAATTCAAAATGTTTCACCAGCATACCGAGTACGAGTGTCGCTTCATACATGGCAAACTGCTGACCGATGCAGGCCCTCATTCCGTGACCGAATGGCTTGTAGGCATGCTCGGGAATCTGCGACTCATCCTCAAACCGCTCCGGTATAAATGCTTCGGCATTATCGCCCCAGACCTCCCGGTTGCGATGCAGCGACGGACTGATGATATTGACACTCTGTCCTTTTTGCAGCGGATACTTGCCTGCCAGCATCGTATCTTCTCTCGCCATCCGGGAAAAGGCAGGCGCGGTCGGCCACAGTCGCAGCGCTTCTCTCAGAATCATGCGGATATACTTCAGATCACGCACCTGCTTGTAACCCGGCACCGGATCAGCCAGCACCCGATCCACTTCCGCACGTGCCTTTTCCAGCTTGTCCGGATTATTGAGCAGGAAATAGAGGGCAAAGGACAACAGTCCACTGGTCGTCTCATGACCGGCGATCAGGAACGTAATCATCTGATAGCGGATATTCTCATCCGGCAGCTTGTCTCCGGTCTCTGGATCGATGCCGCTCAGCATGCGGCTGAGCAGATCATTTTCCCCATGATCCCCGTTTTCCTTGCGCTGCTGGATCAGTCCGTCTGCCACTTCGAACATATAGTCGATATTTTTCTGAAATTCACGCTTTTTGTGCAGGGCCAGCTTGTTCTGGATTTCCAGTCGGTGTCCCTGGTTCATCGCCTCATCCAGCGCTTCGACCATACTTTCCACAAATGGATGAGCTTCCTTGCTGTAAAAGCTGTTAAACCGGTAATTAAATGCACATAGTCCGATCGTATCCAGGGTGAGGCGGGTCATATCATCTGACACCTCGACGAGTTCGTCACGGTTCAGCCGGGACCATTTCTGGACCAGCTGGACAGCGATATCGACCATTTTGTCATGATAATCCTGCATGGCGCGCTGGCTGAAGCTTGGCATTAGCAGACGATGCGCTTTGCCCCAGTTGGGTTCATCCGTCCAGCTGGTGAACAATCCGTCTCCGGCAAAAGGACGCACCCGCTGCAGCGGACTCCATACATTTTTATCAAACTTGGATTCGTCGGACAGCTCCTTGACCAGGTTGGGATCGGATGTGTAGATCTCCTCGCGGTCCGGGAATCCCAGCCGGATCAGTGGCCCATGTTCATCGAGCAGCTTCATGACGCTTTCCACCGGATGTTCCGCATCGATCAGCGGCAGGTTGCCTAGAGGGCCAAATGTTTTGGGTTGTGGAATTGTTGACATTATGAATCTCCTCCTGTCTGGATATGCAATAATTATGATAACAATTAAGCGGAATGAATATTCATTCCGTTTATGACATGCCATTTGATATGACGAATATGATATATCAAATGCATGGGCTTTTTCAAATATGGACAGCAATCATATCCCAGCAGCATTGATCGGCCTGCTGTAGCAGCGACTGTTCATCAGTGAACGGGATCGAGGTCATCTGCTGCTTGCACATGCCGAGAAAGGCACCGAACACCATCAGAATCAGGGTATCGGAAGGCAGATTCTTGATCATGCCCTGCTGCTGGCCGGTATGGATAAATCCATCCAGAAAAGCCATCAGTTTGTGATACACCGCCAGACTCTGCTCATCCAGCAATCTGAAATAATAATGGGTGTCGATAAATTGCAAAGCATTCAAATCGGTCCCGGCAAACTCGGTCAGTCTGCTAATAATATGCCGGAACTGCTCCCGCGCATCAGCACCCTGCGGAAAATCCTGCTTAAAGCTCTCATGCAAGCGGAACAGATGATCCTGAAACAGCGCATTGACCAGCGCTTCCTTGCTGGCGAAATAGCGATAAATCGTACCTGCCCCTACATTCGCCCGCACGGCGATCTCGGGTACGGTCGTGCCGTCAAAGCCTCGCTCGGCAAACAGCGCCAAAGACGCTTCGACAATCTGTGTTCTTTTATCCAGCGTTTTGTTCATGTATTCACCTCTTGGAATCGATTCTGGTCTTCATAATCTGTCTTTGGTTTCAGAATATGGGGTAAGTACGAATGAAATGCATATGCCGGTGCTCGTATGAACTGCCATGTTAAAAGTCCGGCTTTTTTTCATATAACCTTCTATAGAGGCACCTAAACGTCATATCCCAAATAGAATGGATAAAACAGGAAATGATTTCTGTCACAACAAAAAAGCATCCCTATACGAGTCATTATCGAACCTTGCAGTTCGTAAATACTCGTCATCAGGGATGCCTGGAGTGGGGATGACCATCATCAGTTAGCGGCTGGGCCAGATGAATGGTCATGGTTTAATCGATTTGAAATCCTTTTTCTTTTTCGGCGCGGAGCTTCTCGGGTGTCACGTCATTCCCCATCGCATCCACTACAGTCAGCTGGGAAAAGGTGCTGAGTACCTGGCCGCGAATCTCGCGCAGATATTCCTGACGCAGTACACGCTGCTCTTCTCTCTCCACATCGGTCAGACCGTGTTCACGCTGTTTTTGGGCCAATTCATTAATACGCTGTAAGCTCTGGATCATCATATACCTCCGTCTTCATTGCTGCTTTTTGCAGACAATGGGTGTAGTTGTTCCTGTCCATTTGGTACTGGGAAAAGGAAGTTTTTTATCTTAAATTATATATCTCATATTTAAGATATTTTTAGTATAACACATATTCTTTTAAATGCAACAGTTGGCATTACAGAGTCTATGTACAGTAGTTAACCGATCTATTTAACGCGTCACACTGCTTTTCGTTCTGAGCAAATGCCAGCTCGCTATAAGTGTAAATACTGACTGGATGGTGATAACAACCCAGGGCAGCATCGTTGGCAGCTGATAGTCTTCGCCTATATACACTACACCTACATTAAGCATCATCAGCAGCACTCCGGTTAAAAGCAGCTTCTGATCGGTCTGCAGTTTTCTTTTTACACCGACTGACTGTTCCTGCTCATTGTCATTCTCTTTTCTTTTATAAAAGACCAGGTGAACGGCAAATATGCCAATCGTCAGCCCTATCCACAGGTAGTCCATATTGCCGGTACTGCCGTACAAACGGAAATTAATCACTACAATACAAAAACCAAGCGCATAATCTATCCATTTTCCCATAACGTTTCCTTTCCTGTGACAAAAAATATGGTCCTTTGGCTTCGATCGCTGTTAATCAAGCGAACAATGTATGATGCATTTACGTTTTCTTTGCGCAGTGCCACGCCATGCCTTGCATGGTCTCCTCTTTCTCCTTACATTGTCTTCTCTTTTTATAGAGTATAAAATCCTGCTGGCAAATACCAGAGATTCGAGGGATCTTTTTTAATTTGCATGTAACAGTTGATTATTAAATCGTTATATCTTTATATTACGATATTACGATTTCACAATTGCTATTCAGATTACTATTCAAGTGTAATTCACTAACGATCCAGTAAATATACAAACTCATAATCTGCTCTGAATAAAACCCAGGAGGTATACGTTATGGATTCGGCTTTTAACATACAGGATTGGAAAAAATACGATGAACCCGCTGAAGTGCTCAAAGCACTCTCTCATCCGGTACGTCTCTGCATTGTGCGCGGACTGCTGCGCAAAAAGAAATGTAATGTCTCCTATATGCAGCAATGCCTCGATCTGCCCCAGTCCACGGTATCCCAGCATCTGCAAAAGCTGCGCAGTGCAGGCATCGTCACTACAGAACGCAGCGGACTTGAAGTCAATTATATTATCGCAGATCCACGTATTGAACAGCTGATTACCATCTTTTTCGGAGAGGAAGAATAATATGTCCACAGTAATCAAACCCAGGAAAGTACTTATTGTTGGCGGTGTGGCAGGCGGAGCTTCTGCAGCCGCCCGGCTGCGCCGGCTCGACGAACACGCGGAGATTATTATGCTGGAAAAAGGACCTTATATCTCCTTTGCCAACTGTGGCCTGCCTTATTACATCGGCGGCTCCATTACAGATCGGGAACGGCTGCTGGTGCAGACTCCCCAGGGCATGGCAGACCGGTTTCGAATAGATGTGCGGACAGACAGCGAAGTACTGTCGGTCGATCCCACACAGAAGGTACTCCATATCCGAAGCGTAGAGCGTGGAGACTATTCGGAGAATTATGATGAGCTGATCCTCTCCCCCGGAGCCAAGCCGGTTATCCCTTCCCTGCCTGGCGTCGATCATCCGCTGATCCATACGGTTCGCAACATCCCGGATATCGACCGGATCAAGCAGCTAATTAGTGCTAATAACAACGGTTCAGCAACAGTAATTGGCGGAGGATTCATCGGTGTGGAGATGGCCGAGAATCTAAGAGAAGCCGGGCTGGATGTGACGCTGATCGAGAGCAATGGCCAGCTGCTGACCCCTTATGATCCTGAGATTGCGGCAGCTCTCGCCCAGGAAATGCAGCAGCATGGTGTACAGCTGTTATTTTCCCAGCGGGTCGAAGCGTTCCAAAAAGCCGAATCCGGCATTACCGTACAGCTGAGCAGCGGTCAGGAACTGCATAGCGATCTGGTCATCCTTGCTACAGGTGTTACGCCCGATACCGGCTTTCTCGCCAGCAGCGGCATCCAGCTCGGCAAGCGTGGACATATTATCGTCAACGAGAAGCTGGAGACAAGTGTACCGCATATATATGCCGCAGGTGATGCTGTGGAAGTACAGGATTACATTCACCAGGTGCCTGCCGCCATTCCACTTGCCGGACCGGCGAACAAGCAGGGCCGTATTATCGCCGACCGGATTGGTGGTCTGAACAGCACTTACAAAGGTACCCAGGGTACCTCCATTATCAAAGTATTCGGTCTGACCGGCGCCGCTACAGGCAGCAACGAGAAGACACTGCAGCGCATGGGTATCCCGTACCGGTCGACGATCGTACATCCCAGCTCACACGCCTCCTATTATCCGGGTGCTACCCCGCTGACGATCAAGCTTTTATTTACACCCGAAGGCCGTATTCTCGGCGCTCAGGCCGTCGGCTATGAAGGGGTGGATAAGCGGATCGACGATATTGCGGTAGCGATCCGGCTGAACGGAACCGTCAGTGATCTGACCGAACTGGAACTCAGCTATGCACCACCTTACTCCTCGGCCAAGGACCCGGTTAACATTGTCGGCTATTCCGCCGAGAATATCGTCACCGGCCAGGTACGGACAGTGAACTATACGGATATCGCTTCCCGCGATACGGCACAGACGCTGCTCATCGATGTACGCACAGATATCGAGCATCATAACGGTCATCTGCCGGGTTCTCTCTCTATCCCTGTCGACGAACTGCGTTCGCGCCTGGATGAACTGGATCGGAACAAGGAAATCTGGGTCTACTGTCAGGTCGGACTGCGCGGATATACGGCAGCCCGGATTCTGACGCAGCATGGTTATCAGGTGAGAAATCTCAGCGGGGGCTACAAAACCTACAAGCTAATGAATCCGAGTACACCGACTTCGGGACAGGGACAGGGACAGGGACCGGATAGCGGCCAACCCACATCCATAGCCATTGATCATCATTCGGCAGCAGTTTCTGTCAAAAGCGAAGTCCCTGTCAATAAACTATCCATTCTTCCGTCGGCTGCTGTCTCCCCTGCAATAACGGAATCTCAGGCGGAGGTGCTGCTGAACGTCTGTGGTCTGAGCTGCCCTGGACCGTTAATTCAGGTCAAGCAGAAAATGGACACTCTCCAGCAAGGGCAGACGCTCAAAGTGGTCGCTTCCGATCCCGGATTTTATGAGGATATACAGGCATGGGCTTCCATGTCCCGTCATTCGCTGCTTGGCATTAGCCGTGGCAATAGCGGAACGATCGAAGCACTGCTGCGCAAATACGGACAAAGCGATCAGGCAGTCATCCATCAGGGAGAGCATGACAGTGCATTGACTGCCTCGGCTTCCTCTGCCGCTCCTGTCCCTGCAAGCACCATGGTCGTTTTTAGCGGAGATCTGGACAAGGCGATCGCTTCCTTTATTATCGCTACCGGGGCGGCGGCCAGCGGACGGAAGGTAACCATGTTCTTTACTTTCTGGGGCCTTAGCATACTGCGCAGACAGCAGCCGGTACCTGTACGCAAAAATATGATCAGCCGCATGTTCGGTGCCATGATGCCGGGCAGCAGCCGTCAGCTGGGTCTGTCCAAGATGAATATGCTCGGTATCGGTCCACGGATGATCCGCGGCATTATGCAGCAAAAAGGAGTCGCCTCCCTGGAGGAACTGATCCAGAGTGCTGCGTCACTCGGCGTCGAGATGGTCGCCTGTCAGATGTCTATGGATGTAATGGGCATTCAGCAGGAGGAATTGATTGATAATGTTAAAATTGGCGGTGTCGGTTACTATCTCGGTCAGGCCGATCAGGCTGCTCATAATCTGTTTATCTAATTCTTGTCTCCGCGGTTGAGATGCTGAGAGATCCCTGTATCCTCAACAAAAAACGTGCAGTCCTCCCTTTATGGTAAAAGGTGGAACTGCACGTTTTATTTTAATTACAGATTGGAATGAACAGGTTGTTTGCAAAAATAGCTTGATGAAATACCATCATGCCGTGACTTTATTTCACGACCCGCCTGGCAGTGACATATCGCTTGGCGTAGTAGGATTGCGACAGACTGCTGATCGTTACGCCGGTACTGCTCGCTGCATGGATAATTTTGTTATGACCAATATAAATGGCAACATGGGAGATTCCTCTACCCGTGGTATTGAAGAAGACAAGATCGCCTACAGACAGGTTTCCTTTGGCGACAGGCTTGCCGACCCGGGCCTGCTGTCTGGCTGTACGCGGCAGAGTCTTATTCAATTTCTTATATACATAGCGGGTAAATCCGGAACAATCAAATCCACGTGTACTTGTTCCTCCAAGTACATACGGAGTACCGATTACCTTGCTGGCTTCTGATTTGATTTCATTTTTGAATGATGGCGAACTTGCAGACGCGCCGGCTGGATTTGCTGTGCAAATAATGGAGGCAGCCAGCAGAGACAATATCATTTTCTTCAAACAAATACTTCTCCCTTCGGTGCTTGCGGAGTTGCTTCAACCTCTGTCCAGGGGTAATCTGAGCTCTCTATCTATGTAATACAAATTCCCGTTATTAATAGGACCCGCGGTGCAAAAATAGATTATTTAAACATACAGACGACATTAGAATCAGTTATTAATTTTTTGTAACCTTTAACACCATAAATCATTTACCTCCCCTTTGTCAAATACCGTCGCAATTTGCTCGACCTTCTGAGCGCAAGCATATTTTTGATCCCTATGGCATGGTAAATGTATCTTTCACCCGGGGCCATAGTCACTGCATACTGGCCAGTTATTATGGTATACAGCATCTAACTTCCTCTTGCTGTTACAGATTCTTAGATAACAAAAATAGCCCAGTCCGGGAGACTGGGCTTGCTGTTCATTCTTTTGTCCTACCAATTTTATTTTTTTGCTGCTTATTTGCGCACTCGCACCTGTTCCTGAATCGCGTAGCGGATAATATGATTGCGATGCTGTTCTTTGATATCGCTGTACTGGAGAGCTACCTTATAGCGACCGGCTTCCAGTTCATTCATATATACAAGATCCGCTTTGAAAGGCAGGGAGATCTCATTTTCACCTTTGTACAGATACATGACGCCGGAATACTTTTGATATTCTACAGGCTTGCGGGTATAAAAAGATAATCCGCCGCCGCTGATATCATGTGTGTAAATCTCCAGCCGCTGCTCCGCTTCCTCCTCCACTGCCAGCTCGCAGCGCACCGAGGAACCGATTCGCAAATAGTCACGATTCTGGATTTTGAGAATAGCGGCTGGCTCGGGAGTCTGCAGTCTGACCTTCAGTGGCTCCCCATCCATGCGTTCCATCCGTGTCTGAAACTGGTACTTCAGCTTGTCATGACCGACAAAAAAGACGAATACCTCTTGTCGGAGCATCTCGTTCAATACCAGCTTCTCCTTGCGGGTAATCTCGCCGAGCACGATCGCCTGTTCATCAACAGATTCTACCCGTCCTACCATCATATTTCCTTCATTGTCCTGTACATCCAGGTATTGATTGATAAAAATATAATTTGTAATCTTCATCATCTATATCTCCTTGTGTCCGATTGACCAGCTGCCGGTTCTGTTATGGGAGCAGCTGTGTTATATGGTGAGGCCGATGTCATTATGACTTTATTGAATGTATGATTGGAAATGAACCTCTATGCTCATCTCCCCCAAACTGTCCTTTACATTAAGAACTTCAGGAATTTAGTTATCCTTTTAACAATATAATAACACATTGGACCTATAAATAGAATAAAATTTGTCGAAAAAATGGTTAATATGTACCATTTTATTATTAAAAAAGTAGGCTTTGTTATATACTCACTCTATCACCCACCACATAAGACCTACTCCTGCCAAAAAGTACAAAAAGAAACCGCAGCGCTTGGAGCGCTACGGCTTCTTCTCTTGTTAAATACAGCTTTTATCGATATTGTCCTAAGCCAGTCTACTGCTGACTGCAGGGACATTCTCACCAGACTGCTCGGAGCGCAGTACACGAGTGGCATTCAGTACAGCCAGCAAGGTTACCCCTACATCCGAAAAGACCGCTTCCCACATGGTAGCAATACCGAACGTTCCCAGAATGAGAAACACTACTTTGACGCCAAGCGCAAACATAATGTTCTGCCATACAATACGGCGAGTACGTCTCGCAATCCGAACGGCGGTCGCCAGCTTGGAAGGTTCGTCGGTCATGATGACGATATCAGCGGCTTCAATCGCCGCATCCGAACCGAGTCCACCCATGGCCACTCCGATATCCGCGCGGGCCAGTACCGGTGTATCATTGATTCCATCTCCTACGAAGATCGTCTTCTCGCGCCCGCTCCGCTGCTGCTCCAGCTTCTCGATCTCTTCAACCTTGTGCTGCGGCAGCAGTTCGGCATATACTTCGTCAATTCCGAGCTGTCTGCCGACCGCCTCGCCAACAGCCCGGCTGTCTCCGGTCAGCATCACTATACGGCGAATGCCTTGCTGTCTGAGCTGCTGAATCGCTTCAGCCGCATCCGGTTTAATTTCATCCGAGATCAGGATACAGCCGGCATATTGTCCATTATGGGCGAGGTGGATGACTGTACCCGGCGCATCAGGTTCGCTATAGGCAATCTGCTCCCGCTGCATCAGTCGGACATTACCGGCCAGCACCTGCTGACCATCCAGTTCGGCGGCTATCCCGTGACCGGCAATCTCATCATAGCTGCCCAGACGGCTCTGATCCAGCTCTCCCCGATAAGCGTCACGGATCGATTCGGCAATCGGATGATTGGAATGCATCTCGGCATAGGCAGCCAGCTCAAGCAGCCGGCCTTCGGAATATTCCGCTGCCGGATGAATACCGGTTACGGCAAATGTTCCGCGTGTCAGTGTGCCGGTTTTGTCGAAGACGACATAACGCACATCATTCAGCGCTTCCAGATAGTTGCTGCCCTTAATCAGGATACCGGCTCTCGACGCAGCCCCGATCCCTCCGAAAAATCCGAGCGGAATCGAGACAACCAGTGCGCACGGACAGGAGATAACGAGGAAGATCAGCGCCCGGTATACCCAGTCCGAGAATTCCGCACCATCGATCAGCAGTGGTGGAATCACCGCCAGCAGGGCTGCGATAATAACAACGGCCGGTGTGTAGTAACGGGCGAACCGGGTAATGAATTTCTCGGTAGGCGCCTTTTTGCTGCTGGCATTTTCGACGAGTTCGAGAATCTTGGCTACCGAGGATTCACTGAAGATTCGAGTGACTTCTACGGTCAATACTCCATTTTTGTTAATGCATCCGCCCATGACTTCCTTGCCCGGAACCACTTCACGCGGCAGCGATTCGCCGGTGAGTGCCGAGGTGTCGAGCATGGAAGAACCTTCGATCACGATACCATCCAGCGGTACCTTCTCCCCCGGCTTGATAACGATACGATCACCAATTCGGACCGATTCGGGAGATACCTGTCTGACTCCATCGGCAGTCTGCACATTGGCATAATCCGGACGGATATCCATCAGTGCGGTGATCGATCGGCGTGATCGGTCGACCGCCATACTCTGGAACATCTCTCCCACCTGGTAAAAGAGCATAACCGCTACGCCTTCCGGATACTGCTGTACCGCAAAAGCACCGATCGTCGCTACCGACATAAGGAAATATTCATCAAATACCTGTCCTCGCAGTATATTGCGGATCGCCTGCCAGACGATGTCCGCTCCGGCAATCAGATAGGCGGCGAAGAAGACCGTAAATTCGCCCCAACCAGGCAGCGGCAGGAGCAGACCCGCGGCTGTCAATCCTGCACCAACTACGAGACGGGCAATCAGAATCTGCCGGCGGGACATGCCGCTCCGGGGCTCTGCTTCGTTATGTGCTGCAGCCTGCTGTACGATATCCAGCCCAGATGTGGATGCCGGCTGTTTCAGTCTTACTTTGACCTGGGGCTCGATTCGGTTCACCGTACGGGTCGCTTCATCGACGACCGCCTCTTCCCGCCCATCTGCCGTCTCCAGCATCAGCGTCTTATTGACAAAATTGACGGAACAGGCAGACACGCCCTGAATCTTCTGCACGCTATTCTCGATCTTCATTGCACAGTTCGCACAGTGCAGACCATCGAGGATCAGTTCACGTCTAACGACTCTATCTTGAGTATGCTCCAAGGATATTCTCCCCTTTCACCAAGCAATACATGAATAAATGTTCATATGTTATATCCATTATAATTCCTGCTTGGCGTAAAGTCAAAACCTTGGATTCAACTTTACCACCATAGGAACGGGAACAATAAAAAGCCCAAAAATCCGCTTATCCGATATACCGGACAGGTGGATTTTGGGGCTTGCTGGTTGTGACTTGCTGATTGTGGTTTACTGCCATCGATCAGGATGACGGATCAAACATACACAGATCTTTCCTGCTCAGGTTTTCCCGCCTTTCCACGAGTCCTTCAGGGACACAATCCGGTTGAATACGAGGCGCTTCGCAGTACTGTATTTACTGTCGACAACAAAATAGCCATGCCGGATAAACTGAAAGCGATCACCTATGGCCGCTTCACCGAGTGACGGTTCGGCGATACTGCCGGTCAGTCGAATCAGGGAATCCGGGTTGATACGGTTCTGCCAATCGGCGTTCTCTGCCGGAATTGTATCCGGTTCGCGCAGCAGACGGTCATACAGATGCGTCTCTACCTTTACCCCGTGGGCTGCGGACACCCAGTGCAGTGTTGCTTTGACCTTACGGGCATTGAAGCCGCTGCCGCTTCGTGTAGCCGGATCGTACGTACAGTGCAGCTCCGTAATCTCTCCGGAAGACACGTCCCGTACCACATGCTCGCAGCGGATAAAGTAGGCGCCTTTGAGCCTTACTTCCACACCTGGTGACAGACGGTGAAATCCGCGTACCGGCTCTTCCATGAAATCTTCCCGCTCGATCCACAGCTCTCTCGTAAATGGCAGCTCACGTGTACCCATGTCTTCATTCTCCGCGTTATTCTCCACGGTCAGCCACTCGGTCTTGTCTGCCGGATAGTTGGTAATGATGACCTTGACCGGGTCCAGTATGACCATCGCGCTGCGTGTGTGCGGCTTCAGATCCTGCCGGATACTATGCTCCAGCATGGCAATATCCACCGTACTGCTCGTCCGGATCATCCCAATCTCCCGGAAAAAAGATCGAATGCTCTCCGAGGTAAATCCGCGTCTGCGCAGCCCTTGCAGTGTCGGCAGGCGCGGATCATCCCAGCCATCCACATAACCGCCTTCTACCAGCTCACGCAAATATCGCTTGCTCGTTACGGCTCCCGTAATATTGAGCCGTCCGAATTCCCTTTGCTTGGGCGGTTCATTAATGTCCAGCTCATTCAGTACCCATTCATACAGCGGCCGGTGCTCCTTGAACTCAATGGAGCAGAGCGAATGGGTGATCCCTTCCAGCGCATCTTCGATCGGATGGGCAAAATCATACATCGGGTAGATGCACCATGCCTCGCCTGTCCGGTAATGCGGCGCGTGGATAATCCTGTACAGCACAGGATCACGCAGTGTCATATTTGGAGAAGCCATATCGATCTTCGCCCGCAGCACTCTGCTGCCGGCTGCATCCTTGCCTGCCCGCATACCTGCCAGCAGCGCCAGATTCTCGTCCACCGAGCGGTCCCGATAAGGGCTGTTCATTCCCGGTTCGGTCAGTGTGCCGCGATACCGGGCCATCTCATCCGGCGGCAGATCGCACACATAGGCTTTGCCTTTACGAATGAGCCGGATCGCTGCCTCATAATAATGCTCTCCATAATCAGAACCAAAATGGACTTCCGGATCATAGCCCAGCCACTTGATATCGTCGATAATCGAATGCACGTATTCCATACTTTCCTTGAGCGGATTGGTATCATCCATTCGCAGCTTGAACAGACCTTTATACTGCCGTGCCAGCTCCGCATTGGTAATAATCGCAAATGCGCTGCCGATATGCAGATAGCCGTTCGGCTCTGGCGGGAACCGGGTCGCAATCGGACGATGATAAGCTTGTTCGCGAATATCTTCTTCGATGACTTTATGAATAAAATGGGTATTATTTTCATTTACGGTACTCATGGGGTGGCCTCCCTTGTCATTTGCCGGCGGCATGACTTCTGATCCTGCTTTCATGTTTCCAGGTCATGCCCTTACCGGATGTATAGTCAGTTTTTGGGCAGCCGGTTCCACGGATTAGGTGGCACAGACAGCTGCAGATTCCTTTACAAATACAACAAAAAACACAACAAAAAAATCCCACCTCCAAGACGTATGGTCTTGGGGACGAGATTATGATCGCGGTGCCACCCCAGTTTACGGATATATCGCTATATCCGCCTTATCAGGTACGCCGCTGTCCGGTAATGATAGCTGATGTACGCTCGCGATTTGCTGACGCTGCATACTGCCATTCATCCTCTACTGCCTGAAATGCCTCCGTATCAGCAATGTATACAAACTGATCGGTTACGGCTTTTCAGTTCCACAGACGGTTATACCCTAGCTCTGTAACAGGAGCTCCTGTCGTACCATACCCGGATCGACCGGTCCGATACGCTGCTCGGAGGCTTGTTTCAAATAAGGCTTTTTGGCTCCTTTTCAGCTGCCGGAGCTCTCTGTACAAAAAGTAACTTATCCTACTCTTCTCGTCATCGCATTTGATATTGGAACTATATTATCACTCGGTACTGTGTTTGACAATACCTTCCATCGTGTGAAGGCCTTATAGTTTGTTCTGCGATGCTCGCTTTTTTGCACGGAAGCGTCTTACTTTCATGAGATTCCCGCATAGTTTGTCATCGCAATATTTTTTGGTGCGGCTGCGTGTATCGTCATAGAATATCCAGCGGCAGTCAGGGTTATCACAAATGCGGATCCGGCTGCCTTCGCCTTCCCTCAGTGTATGCACAAAATGGGCTGCCACTTCAGCAGCTACACTCTGCCAGTCATCGCCCAGCTGCCGGTAATGAATAACCGGACGGTCTGCTTCCATGACGAGATGACGCTGCACTGCAGCGGCTTCCAGTATATGGTTCAGCGCCTGTATCTGCTGAGATGTCAGTTGATGGCCTTCTGATTGTTGAACAGCGATTCGCTGCAGATCGGCTCGGAACTCGATTAAATACTGCAGCTGCTCCGCAGAAGCCGGTACAGGCGCCCGGAGATGATGCTTATCCAGGAAAGACTGCTGCCACTCTGCCAGCGGTAGCCGATCCATATCCCGCTTGCCTTCTTTCCAGTCATGCCAGTCACTATTCAGAAAATCACTCCATAATATATTCATCCCATCACCTTTATCTTCATAATCGTCGATCACTATTGTAACTACCAAGAATAAAATTAGATGGTTACAAGCACCGCTTTATGTTTAACTGTAATTGTAACCATTTAACCACCTGGTAGCCAGTTACATTTATTGTTCGGAACGTTAATAACCCATGGACATGTGGATTTCCTAGTATGGACCTGCTATGGGATGGGACAGAGAAAATATTTGTTATCTGATGAAAAACTCTGAGATCACAGCATAGCCAACCCTGTTTATTCGACTAATCCTGTACCGCAATCCATCAACGGTCTGCATGTACCCACAAGGAGGAACAAAAATGACTGTAAGCGCCGCCGAGTTACTGCTGCTTCAAAAAGATCAAAGCTGGAAAGATGAGAGCTGGATCGTACCGTTATCTGTAGCGTTGGAAGGATTAACAGCTGCCCAGGCAGCATGGCGTCCGCAGGGGAATAATCTGACGATCTGGCAGTACGTTAACCATATCGCTTATTATAACCGGTTAGTGCTGAACAAGCTTCAGAATCAGGACCCGGGACCACAAGCTGCTACCAATCTGGAGACTTTTGGTGAACCTGGAGACCCTGAGCAGGAGCAGCAGTGGAATGACCTGGTCGCCGAAGTCACCCGAATCTCCGATGCGTTAAGGGAACAAATCGCCTCCTATACAGATGATGATCTGGCCGCACTCTACTCTTCCGAAGATGTACAGATCGGTGAACAGCTGGCCAGCTGGATGCTTCATGACAGCTATCATGCCGGTCAGATTGTCCTGCTGCGCAAACTGCAGGGCTGCTGGGAAATTAGATTCCAATAGAACAGGATCATTGCAAAGTAAATCCCGGTGCGCCTTTTCATGAGCACACCGGGATTTACTTTGCATAGGTATTCTATTCGAAGATGTAGGGCGGCCAATTACATGCCGGTCAGGGAAAAGCTTTTGATACGGTTACCAATCTCATCACGCACACGCTGGAATACGCCCCATCTCTGCGCATCATTGCCTTCGGCCTTGGCAGGATCATCGAATCCCCAATGCTCGCGGCGTACATGAGAAGGTGTAGCCGGACATTTATCATCCGCATCACTGCACAGGGTAACGACCATATCGGAATGATTGAGCAGTTCCATGTCGATTATATCGGATGTCTGCTGTGAGATGTCGATACCTACCTCATTCATTGCTTTGACCGCATTGGGATTGAGTCCATGGGCTTCGATGCCGGCACTATACACATTCCAGTTCTCTCCAAGATACTTTTTGGCCCAGCCTTCAGCCATCTGACTGCGGCATGAATTGCCTGTACAGAGGAAATAGATCGTTTTCTTTTCCATTACATACCACTCCTTTAAATTCTTTTAATGAAAAACCAGATACAAGCTAAAGAATTAACAACAGCCACAGATAAAGCCCCAGCAGCGTCAGGAACAAGGTAGGAATCGTCAGGATAATCCCGGTTTTGAAATACGATCCCCAGGAGATGCGGATTCCTTTGCCGCTGAGTACGTGCAGCCAGAGCAGCGTCGCCAGTGAACCGATCGGTGTAATTTTGGGGCCCAGATCGGAGCCAATGACGTTGGCATAGATTAATCCTTCCTTGATCGCGCCTGCAGCTGTTGTACTCTGGATCGCCAGTGCATCGATCAATACGGTTGGCAGATTATTCATGACCGAAGACAGCAGAGCAGCCAGGAAGCCCATGCCCATCGTCGCTGCGAACAGACCGTGATCTGCCGCTACCTGAATCACATCTGCAAGCACATCGGTCAGACCGGCGTTGCGCAGTCCATAGACGACTACATACATACCGATAGAGAAAAATACGATGGCCCATGGTGCTCCTTTTACTACTTCACGTGTCGGCACTACATCACTGCGGTTCGCCATAATCAGGAAAAAGATCGCAATCAGACCCGCTACGAGGGAGACCGGAATATTGAAAAATTCACTGACAAAGTAGCCAACCAGCAGCAGCCCGAGCACCCACCAGGACAGCCGAAACATGCGCACATCCCTGATCGCATCTACCGGCGGCTTGAGATTGCGCTCATCAAAGGAACATGGAATACTTTTGCGGAAAAACAGATACAGCACCAGAATGCTCGCTCCAAGCGCAAACAGATTCGGTACAATCATCCGTCCGGCATACTCCATAAAGGTAATATGGAAATAATCCGCCGAGACGATATTGACCAGATTGCTGACGACAAGCGGCAGCGAAGTCGTATCCGCGATAAATCCGCTCGCCATAATAAACGGAAAAATATGCTTCTCGCTCAGCTTCAGCGCTCGTACCATTGCCAGTACAATCGGTGTCAGAATAAGCGCGGCACCATCGTTGGCGAACAATGCGGACACAACCGCACCAAGCAGAGACACATAGATAAACATGCGCAGCCCGTTTCCGTGAGAAATACGTGCCATATGTAGAGCTGCCCATTCGAAAAATCCAATCTTGTCCAGTATGAGGGATATCAGGATAATCGCGACAAAAGCAAGCGTCGCATTCCAGACAATCTGCGTCACATCCCAGACATCCTGCAGAGTGACCACTCCAGCCAGCAGTGCCAGCACCGCTCCCCCGCATGCCGACCAGCCAATTGACAGATTCTTCGGCTGCCAGATGACAAAGGTCAGAGTGACCACAAAAATAACAACAGCAAGTATTACAGTAAGCAAGGTAACTTCCTCCAGATCATCAGCATCACAATATTCGTACTGTTAAACAGACAGTCTGCCTGTTGAATCAGTCATTTCCTAACTTTACCCGTCATTATCCGAAGTGTATCGATAATTCGCATGGCAGAATACCTCAGCAGCAGCGATCTGTATCCGTGCTGCAGCTGCCTGCTTCTGGCTTGTTTAGCATGCGCAGAATCTCTTCAGTGGGAGGAAGATGTTCCAACACCGCCTGAATATGCGGCTTGTCCGCAACATTCAGCGAGTAATAGACCCACTGTCCACGGCGTTCTTCCTTGACGATCTTGTGAGATTTCAGTTTGCGCATATGCTGGCTAATGCCCGGCTGCGAAATGTGAAAAAGGTCTACAAAATCACATACACACCATTCTCGGTCTCGAAGCAAAGCAAGCATGATCAGCCTTGTACGGTCTCCCAGCAGCTTAATCTGTTCTGCCAGCTCTGTCATCTGATCCAGCTTGTTAAAGTGAAGCTCTGTATCCAACCTGATCCCTCCTGTTATGGAATGCCGACAGGCTATCCATCGTTATATAGTCTATAATGCCATAGCGGGAAGCAGCAGCGTTAATTACTATATAATGATATGCTTATATAGTAATGGATAAAAAAACAATCGTCAATCTTCAGCAGTAAGCAAGATTCCTTTTTTATTTCCACTATTCGTAATCGCAACGATTTTTGCTATAATGATAGCATATGATCTACGAGGAAGGTGAAAGAACGTGAAGCAGGAAGCCATTATAGAAGAATGCAGTCATTGCAACGATGCTACGGAAGCTTCACAGCAGGAACTTGCTCGTATGAAGCAGGAACTGATCAGTAATGATACCGCTCTGTCGATGGCCGAGATTTTCAAAGCGCTGGGTGATCCGACACGTGTTCGGTTGATCTATGCCATTCTGGAAAAAGAGCTCTGTGTCCATGATATCTGTGAAGTACTCGATATGACCCAGTCCGCGGTGTCTCACCAATTACGCTATTTGCGCAATATGCGTATCGTCAAACCGCGCAAAGTAGGCAAAACGGTATTTTATTCGCTGGATGACCATCATGTGGAAGAGATTTTCAAGCAGACCCACCAGCATTTGATTCATAAATAATCACGGTATCAATTGGGATATACTTTTGCTCATTTCAGCCATCCATATACCGGCTTAGTCAAACAGCTTATATTCGATAGTCTATACAAAAAGGAAGCCTCCATCTCGGAAGCTTCCTTTTTTCTGCATTAATTTGGTCTATTGGATTCCAGCAAAGGGATGATGGCATAACCCCGGCTAATGTTTGTTACCCTGGCAATCCATATCCGGTGTATCCAGCTGAATGGTAATATGGCCGATACCGTAATGCTTCTGGATCAGTTCACGCGCTAACCTCATAATCTCGCTCCCATTCGCGGCATTATCAATAATCAGATGGCAGCTCAGGAGCGGCAGATCCGATGACAGCGACCATACATGCAGATCATGTACGCCCTGTACATGCGGAATACCGGCTAATTCGCGAGTGATCTCTTCGGTATGAATATTCACCGGTGTGCCTTCCATCAGAATATGTACCGAATCCCGGGTGACCCGGTACGCGCTGATCAGCACGAGTACAGCTACGATAATACTGGCAATCGGATCTGCCAGTGTCCAGCCAAAAAACATAATCAGCAGCGCCGCTGCAATCGCCCCCACCGAGCCGAGCAGATCCCCCATTACATGCAAAAAGGCACTGCGAATATTCAGATTCTCGGAAGTGTCGCCTTTCATCAGGATATAGGCCGCCAGTATATTGACGATCAACCCGATAATGGCAATTGTCAGCATACCTGAACTCATAATGCTCTGTGGTTCGCTGAACCGCTGGAACGCCTCCCAGAAAATATAGAGCGAGATGACGACCAGCGCAATCCCGTTCAGAAATGCTGCCAGCACTTCAAAGCGCTTGTATCCGTAGGTCTTGGTCCCACTCGCCTGACGCTGTCCCCAGACCATCGCGACAAAGCTCAAGCCCAGTGCAGCAGCATCGCTGAACATATGACCCGCATCCGAGAGCAGCGCCAGACTGTTGGTCATCAGTCCGCCGACCACTTCCACGATCATAAAGGCGGCGATCAGGAAGAAAGCCAGGCCAAGCGCCTTTTTGTTCGCATTATGTGCATGGGAATGACCATGACCGTGGCTGTGACCATGTCCATGCTGGTGGGAATGACCTGCGTGCGTCTGGGCAGAATCCTTATGCAGAGCCGAATGACCGGTGTGATCATGCACGGCTACATCATGAGAATGATTGGCATGATCATGCGCAGATTGATTATCGGTATGATTATGATTGGCATGGGTAAGTACTGATTCATGAGCATGATCCGCTGTGACGGAGGATTGATTATGCTCGCTCGTTCTATCTTTGTCAGTTGGAAGATTGTTACGGCTTGTAAAGTTCATCATTATTCGCTCCTTTGCCATATATTAACCTATTTTTAATTCCAAATAACATATGAGCAATTGTTCATGTGTTGATTATAGTACACAAATTACGGTCTGGCAAGCCGCATCAGAAGAACAGGAAAAATCGGCCTTTTTTCTGCTCGCTTTCCTTCTCTGCCAGGCCGTTCATTACCCTTTTCAAATCTGGATAGCAATCTAATGATGTGTATTCTCCGGATTGGGGTAATCAAACATAGCAGCAGCCTATCTACCCTGCTATGACCAATGAGACGAGGAGTGTGACTGTTACATATGATTGATTTCTTTACCGGCCTGACACCAGCAATGCAGGCGCTGGTGGCTACACTCTTCACCTGGGGGATGACCGCCGTTGGAGCGGCCTTGGTCTTTACCTCCAAGAATCTGAATCAGAAAGTATATGACGGGATGCTCGGCTTTGCTGGCGGTGTCATGATTGCTGCCAGCTTCTGGTCCCTGATTGCTCCTGCACTGGAAATGGCGTCGGAAGACAGTTCCCTGCCACCCTGGATTCCGGCGGCCGTTGGTTTTATGCTGGGCGGACTGTTTCTGTGGGGAGCGGACAAAGTCATTCCGCACATTCACCCTTCCTCCAGCAGCAACCAGGCGGAAGGCATGGGTACCAAAAACAAACGCCGCAGTACGCTGCTCGTATTCGCCATTACACTGCATAACATCCCCGAAGGCCTGGCGGTCGGTGTCGCTTTTGGCGCTGTAGCCAATGGCACTTCCACCGAATCACTTGCCGGTGCGGTGGCGCTGGCGATTGGTATCGGTATCCAGAACTTCCCGGAAGGGCTCGCCGTATCCATGCCGCTGCGCGGTGAAGGCATGAGCCGCCGCAAAGCCTTTTTCTATGGACAATTATCCGGGATGGTCGAACCGATTGCCGCTGTACTCGGTGTACTGGCCGTAACGCTGATCGATCCGCTGCTGCCGTATGCACTCTGCTTTGCTGCAGGTGCGATGATCTTTGTAGTTGCGGAAGAAGTCATTCCGGGCTCGCAGGAAAAAGGCAACAAGGACTTTGCCTCGATGTGTCTGATGATCGGATTCACCGTGATGATGATTCTGGATGTGGCGCTGGGCTAAATTTGGCGCTTCGACTCGGCATCCATTACAACCCTAACTCGAAAAAAAGCTATAATTTAATTACTTCGGTGCCATATAAGAATCGCACTGTAAGCTTTATTGACCTTTCATCTTCTACCAGCATAAGCAAAATAAAAGCTAAGCTCTATTATACGTTAGAGCTTAGCTTTTATTTGGATAAAATGTATTCTGCATGTGTTATGTTCCCAATCATAGCAGTACCACAATCAAGAAAGATCTGTTCCTGATTTTACAGCATCATTAATGGAAAACGATCCATACGACCAGCGGAGCGATAAAGGAAGCGACAATCGCGCTGATCGTCATGGCTATCGAACTCATCGAAGATGCCTGCTCTCCGATCTCCATCGCTTTGGCGGTACCGAGTGCATGAGAAGAGCTGCCCAGCGCAATCCCGCTGCCGATCACATGATGGATGCGGAACAGTCGGAGCAGATAGACGCCGCATACCGCTCCGGTGAATCCGGCGATCATGACAAATACTGAAGTCAGCGAAGAATCCGCACCGAGATGATTCACAATCTGGATCGCTACCGGCGTAGTGACCGATTTGGGTACAATCGATAAAATGAACGGCTTGCTAAAACCGAATGCCAGTGCCAGCAGCATACCACTGAGCATGCCTGCAAATACGCCTGCCAGCGATCCACCGACGATGGGAAGCCAGTTCTTCAGCAGCTGATGACGCTGCTTGTACAGTGGGTAGGCGAGTGCGACTACTGCCGGTCCGAGCAGCTTATTGATCCACTGCCCGCCCTCCATATAGGTACTGTACGAAATATTCAGATTTAACAGAATAATGACGATGATCGCTGTCCCCGTCAGGGCAGGCATCAGAATAGGCAGCTTGAATTTCTTGTAGATGATTGCCATCACTGCATAGATCAGTACGGTTAGCAGTACAATGACTGCACTCAGGATTCCACTCATATCCGTGTCTCCTTTTCCCGATATTGAACCGCATTTCTGCTGGCAGCTGTCTGTCTCGGTTCATCCTTGCCTGTTGGCTGCTCGGTTTTCCGCGCTCCAGGCCCGCCTGCCAGCCACTGGCTCACATGACCGGCTACGGCAATCGTGAGTATCGTGCTGACAATGACTACAACGACCAGCAGCAAGCCTTTACCGGCAAACAGATCAAGATGATTCATCACACCTACCGTCGCCGGGATAAAAAACAGCGGGAGATAAAATAATATAATCGTACTGCCGCTCTCGATCCAGGAGACTGGGATCACCCGGCATAACAGCATTATAAACAGCAGCAGCAAGCCGATAATACTACCGGGGATCGGCAGACTCAGCCATTCCTGCAGATAACTGCCAGCCAGATAGATCACATACAGCAGCATGATCTGGACAATAATTTTGACAAATTTCATGACTCATTTCCCTTCACTCTCGTATTCTCTCTATACCAGTATCGTATCTATATACATATAGCTTACCAGAAAACTGCCCATTATCGAACAATAGGTATGTAGATTTTTTCAAAGAAAAGCCATCCCGCTGTGTAGGGGATGGCTCGAATTCAAGAACAGATAAGGGTAATTCGATAATTTCCTCTGTATCTGTATAAACGGTACTCCTATCCAGCAGCTTGTCGCTAACAGGTGAACATTAGCTTATTTCAGACACCGGCAGAGTTCGCATTGGATGACGGTTTTTGTGATTTAGCTTTGTTTTTGGAAGACTTGCCTTTGCCTTTTCGCTGCTTGTTGGCAGCTGGTGCTGTCCGCTGCGCTTCATGATCCAATACAGCAGATGCGGCGTCCAGCGCTGCTGCCGGTACGGCAACATCGGCGACGGCTGCTGCAGGCTGAGCCGGGTACATCCGCTGGAACAGCAGCGTCTGCAGAATCAGGAACGATCCGCTGACCATCCAGTAGAGCGGCATCGCTGCCGGTGCACTGAAGGAGAAGAATGCCATCATCAGTGGTGAAATATAACCCATGACTGCGAACTGCTTGCGCTGCTCAGGGGTCATATTGACCTGTGAAATTTTGGCCTGGATCAGATACAGCACCGCCACGACGATCGCCATGATCCAGTCGGGATGTCCCAGCTTGAACCAGAGAAAGGAATGCGTGGACAGCTCCGGCGTCAGCCGAATGGCTGTGTACATCCCGGACAGAATTGGCAGCTGGATCAAAATCGGCAGACAACCGATATTCAGCGGATTGAAGCTGTGCTTTTTGTAGATCTCCATCATTTCCTGCTGCTGCTTTTGTCTGGAAGCAGCATCGGTTTTGTTCTCGTACTTTTGCTTGAGCTGGTCCAGCTCCGGCTGCATAACACTCATTTTTTGCTTCATAACCTGCTGTAATTTGGCCTGTCTCATCATAAGCGGCATCACAGCAAGCCGTACAATCAGGGTCAAGACGATAATCGCCAGACCGTAGCTGCCGCCAAACCATGACGCGATATGCTGTATGCTATAGGACAGCGGAAATACGACATAATGATTAAAAAATCCCGGTGTATCCGAATGAATCTCCGTAGCGCCGCCCGTGCCGCAGCCGGACAGCAGTACCACCATCATCAATGCAATGATCAGGCCGTATAAGCGGCCTCTTTTCCCCGTAAATGTGAATCCCTTGAACGTTTCCATGTTGTTCCTCCTCGTTGATAATTCCTACCTGGGATCAACGAGGCCATGCAATCGGAACTGTCATCGTCAGGTGCTTCTTTCCTGCGAATCATGCGCGACAGGCGCAGTGGTGCAGGATGGCTGGTGATGGACAGAATCAATGGATAAAAGTAATGCTGGCAGGATCTGTCGCCAAACATCCAAAATTCGGTAATGCCGCAGTACAGATGAGCAATATAGGCATAACTCACCGTCAGAATAAGCCCGATCGATAGCAGATACGGGAGCAAATCATGGAACTCGGCCAAAGTCTTCACCTCCTTATGTCATAATATATCTATTATACGTTACCAAAAGCAATTCCATAAGACAAAAATCGACAATAGGATCGTCAAATTGGTGAACATCCACAAAAACTTGAAAACGTTTTTTCGATGATATACAATGTGGGTGTACAACAAAACACAGGATTGTTACTGGTGAAGCAGGCAAAACCTAAATTGGCAACGAAACCGGCATCGGATGATGCTGCTTTTGTTCCGGTTTAGGTTTTTTTTATTGCCTTCGGCTCGTAATTATGATTTCGAGCATTGTCTGCCTCCCGGTTCCCACTACTTCCCAACAGAAAGAGGTTATATCTATGTCCAGTGTAATCAAAGGTTTCCCGGAGAACTTCCTGTGGGGCGGCGCCACGGCTGCCAACCAGCTGGAAGGTGCTTATAACGAAGGCGGCAAAGGATTGTCCAGCGCGGACATGATCGCCTATATTCCCAAGGACCAGCGCAGCGCCGACATTTCCCATGCGATGGAGATCAGCTCTAAGCGGATCGAGCAGATTCTGAGCGGCGAGTTCGAAGCCCGTTTCCCGAAGCGTGATGGCATTGATTTCTATCACCGCTACAAGGAAGATATCGCTCTCTTCGCGGAGCTTGGCTTCAAGGTATTCCGTATGTCCATCCACTGGTCCCGCATTTTCCCGAATGGTTATGATGAGCAGCCGAACGAGGAAGGGCTGCAATTTTACGATAATGTATTTGATGAGCTGCTCAAGCATGGTATAGAGCCGCTTGTGACCCTTTCCCACTACGAGACTCCGCTCGGTCTGACACAGAAATACAATGGCTGGGTCAGCCGCGAAGTAGTGGATCATTTTACACGCTATGCAGAGACTGTATTTAATCGCTACAAGGACAAAGTCAAATACTGGCTCACCTTTAATGAAATCAATATAATTACGATCAGCGCATTTACCGGAGGCGGCGTAGTCGTGGATCGTCTGGACAACAAGCTGCAGGGCATGTACCAGGCACTGCATCATCAGTTCGTCGCCAGCTCCATCGCCACCAAGCTGTGTCATGAGATCATTCCGGATGCCAAGATCGGCTGTATGCTGGCACGTATGGAGACGTATCCGAACAGCTGCAATCCTGAAGATATTCGCAAAGCACAGCTCGCCAACCAGATGAACCTGTTCTTCACCGATGTACATGCACGTGGTGAATATCCGAAATTCATGGAGCGTTATTTTGCGGAGAATAATATCGTTCTGCACAAAGAAGCTGGCGACGATGAACTGCTCAAACAGTATACCGTTGACTATATCTCCTTTAGCTACTATATGAGCATAACGGTCGCAGCAAGCGATAATGCCGATCAGACCGCAGGCAATCTGATGATGGGTATCAAAAACCCTTATCTGGAAGCATCCGATTGGGGCTGGCAGATTGATCCGGTTGGCCTGCGCGTTACCCTGAACAGCTTTTATGATCGCTACCAGAAGCCTTTGTTTATTGTGGAAAATGGTCTCGGTGCGTATGACAAAGTCGAAGCGGATGGCTCCATTCACGACAGCTATCGTATCGAATACCTGCGCAAGCATATCGAACAGATGAAGGAAGCGGTCAAGGATGGCGTCGATCTGATGGGCTATACCGCCTGGGGACCGATCGACCTGGTGAGCATGTCCACCTCCGAGATGTCCAAGCGCTACGGCTTTATTTATGTCGATCAGGATGACGATGGCAACGGCACACTGGCCCGCTCGAGAAAAGATTCCTTTGCATGGTACAAACAGGTTATTGCCAGCAATGGTGAGCAGCTGTAACGACATGCAGCTGGCGTTGATATTGTGAAATAAAAAAGCAGCTGTCCCGGCTTTACGCGGACAGCTGCTTTTTGGGTTGAAAAAATTCTGTTGTACTGCATTTTGAAGCGAACGATGGGATACATCTGCTTTTATGATGGGAATGTGAACATTTAAATATAAGCGACAGAGCATTTTACCGCTTGCGAGGTGGATCGGGCAGATCGCAGCCTGTATCTTCCAGCTGCGGATTGGCGGACAACTGGTCAAAATAATTGATTTTGTACTCGAGCACGTCCTGTATATCCCGCAGCCGCTGGATTTCGCTGCCGATGCGATCATGCTGCTGCCGCAGGATCGACTTGCGCAGCTCCAGTGTACTGCTGCCCTGCTTGATGAGAGCACGGAACGCTTTCATTTCTTCCAGTGTCATCCCGGTTGATTTGAGCCGGGTCATGAAAATGATGCCCCGTACCTGCTCAGCCGTGTAATATCGATGTCCATTGGCCTTGCGCTGCGCCGGCGGCAGCAGATCGATACGCTCATAATAGCGCAGCGTATCCTCGCTCAGCCCTGTCAGCTCCGAAGCTTCGCGTATCGTCATTGGCATGTCCGGAATCTCAATCATCATGCTGTTCACCCTCTCCTCAGGCAGCCTTTTTATAAAAAAGGAATCTCCACCCTGTATACATATATATTACCAGGGAATGGGTCCGGTTTCATCGAAAAATTGTCCGGAAGGACCGTTCTCGTCAATTACCGCCAAGCCGATCACGGTCCCGGCCGAATGTTCCACGGTACGCGGGCCGCTGTTGCCGTTCAGATCTGTGGCGGTATAGCCTGGATCGACCGAGTTGATCTTGAGCGGGGTATCGGTGAATTCTTTGGCAAACAGGACGGTGACTGCATTCATCGCTGTTTTGGAACTGTTGTAGCCCAGCGGGTTGGCGCCATAATGTTCATGCGCCGGATCGCTGTTGAAGGCGAGTGATCCGAGTCCGCTGGATACGTTGACGATGCGTCCTTGTGGTGCTTCTTTGAGCAGAGGCAGCATCGCCTGAATAACCTGAATCGTACCAAACACATTCACTTCGTACACACTGCGGATCTCTTCAATTGACTGTTCGCTCGGTACATTGCCGCCCATGGCTATACCTGCATTGTTGATCAGCACATCCAGTGATCCGGACTGCTGGCGAATCTGCTCGGCCGCACTCTGAATCGTAGCCGGGTCAGTCACATCGATATGTACGTACTCGGCCCGGATGCCTTCGCTCTGCAGCTGCTCTACCGCCTGTTGCCCATTGGTCTGCTGACGTGCTCCCAGGAAAATGTAATATCCCTGCTGACCCAGCTGACGTGCTGCTTCATAACCGATACCTTTATTCGCGCCTGTAATCAAAACCGTCTGTTCCTGAATCATCTATACCGTCTCCTTTGGAATGCTGTAGTGTAGCGGCCGCCTACAGCAAGACTACAACTTGGAGTACACTCCAAGTCAAGCTTATTTCTGCGGAAATATAAAAAAGATCGTACACTGCTCTTTTCCGGTGCGGCTGGCAGGACTTGTTGCATACAACTGCAGCAGCTAACCCTCCGGTTCAAAAAGCAGGTACGATCTTTTATTATTCTTTGTGCATCATCCAACTATTGTACTATCGATTTTGCTCAAATGCCTGTCTGTGCGCTGCTGCCCGGGTATGCAGCCGAGTACTTCTATTCTGTCCATTCCTTACCGCATCGAGTACTAATTCCTTATCATTCTCAAGGATGGCTGCTGTCCGCCTCCATGCGGGAAAAGCGACGGATAGACAAAGCCTGAATCCATAGCACCAATTCCACAATCAGTAGAATGCTGATTACCCATGCACCACCGCTTAGAACCCAGCGGTGTATGCCCAGCGCCAGCGCCGACCCGGTATGCTCCGTAAAAAGCTGCTCAATCCGCATTGTGAAGAAATAGAACATTCCGAGTGTAAATAGTCGTGTCCACTGCGCCGTATTATAAACGCCGATACCATGACGCCAGCCTTTTTGGCGAATTCGCCGGATGGCACGCAGTGCTTCGGTACATTCCACTGCAATCAGAATCAGCAGTGTAATCCACCATAGCGCAATAATGGTAGTATCACTCCAGGCATGAGTCGCCTGTACCGCAGCTCCGGTAATTGCCAGTGCTCCATACAGCGTACAATTCGTATCCGTCCAATCCGGCACCAGACGCTCCGGCTTGCGGCTATAACGGTACAGAATCAGCGAAGCACTCATCAAGTAAAATACGAACCCAAGTATAATCATCGCCTGATTAAGCCAGAATGCCACATAACCATTATTGAACACCTGATGGAACAGCAGCACAATCGACTGGGTGGAGACGGCAGACAGCATAAGAATGCCATGCACCCGTTCGTACTGCTTTTGCAATACTATCTGATACCAGCCGAGACATATAAAATACAGTAAAAACAACCACAGGCCCACATTGAGTACCGCCAGGATATGAATGGTCTCCTGCGCCCAGCCCCATGTAAATGAAGCAAACAAATTATTCAGCAGCGTCGAGGTTCCCGCTACCCAGGTTCCCACTCCAAACCGCTGTACCGGATCACCCAGATGATCCCGGTAAAAACTGGACCGGCGGATGGAGGCAATATAACTAACGAGCAGATACAGCCAGATGATTGCCGTTCCGATAACCAGCAGTCTCGTAATGAGACTGGTCGGCCCCAGACCCGACATATGCTGCCATACTCCCTGAATGAAAATACCGAGCGCCATAACGATGCTGCCGGCTGCAGTTGGTGCGACATACAAATGTTTGTTGCCACTAAATGCAATCAGTCCCACGATCATGCAGCACAGCAGCAAAATAATCAGCATATTGAGTCTCCTTTATAACGGATATAAGCTCTAGTATACCATATCACCGGAGTAGTGTACGCCCGTATTGCTGTATTGCATATCCATTTATCCACGCTGCGGAATATAGGGCGGCATTGGCGTGTTAATGACCGAGATCGGAACTTCAAGGGTCTGACCGGACTGAATATCATACGGCGTGACGAGCCGGTTGGCCTGCAGCAGATGCTCGACCGTCAGCTGATACTGTTCGGCGATATAATCAGCCGATTCTTCGCCTGCCACAATATGCTGCTTACGCAGCTTGTCGATTCGGCAGGCAGCCTGTTTGAACGTGGGCTGCTTGGACAGCGGATCGGTAAAATCGGCTGTCAGGTCATTGGCCGACTCATGCCCTTCCCAGCTGCCATAATGGAACGGCACAAATACAAGTCCTTTTTGTACCGCCGTACCGATCCGGGCGGGCACTTCTATCCAGCCGCGCGGTGAGCTAATGCGCACGACTTCTCCCTGTATGATCGATAATGCGGCGGCATCGTCCTCATGGATCTCCACATAGGCATTGGGCGCAGCCATTTGCAAATACGGCGAACGGGCCGTCTTGGTCCGGGTATGCCAGTGCCAGACCAGTCTGCCGGTCGTGAGCCAGATCGGATATTCTTCATTCGGCTGTTCGGTCGGCGGCAGATAACGGGTCGCATGCAGAATCGCTCTGCCATTGGCCTGCTTGCGTACAAACTCGTCACGGCTCAGGGCGCGGCCGCTGAACTGATCCTTGGTATAGCTCTGGGAATAATCCACATCTGTCGGGAAATGATAGTCGCTGTATAAGCGCGGCGTTCCTTCGGGGTGCTGCTCGTTGGCTGGCCAGCGCATGCCGTTATGCTGCTCCAGCTTGTTGTAGGTCATGCCGGTCATATCACAT
This sequence comes from Paenibacillus wulumuqiensis, assembly GCF_000971965.1. Classification (GTDB taxonomy): domain Bacteria; phylum Bacillota; class Bacilli; order Paenibacillales; family Paenibacillaceae; genus Saccharibacillus; species Saccharibacillus wulumuqiensis. The sequence continues at coordinate 153,757 of NZ_LAQP01000001.1, read as the reverse complement.
GGACGACCGCGCGAGACAATTTTCCATTCTTCAAAGCATTCCTCCGGCGTGGAGTAACCGATCAGCGGCTGACCGTCCTTGTCCTTGAGTTCCATCCGGCGGGCAAAGTCGATCAGAATCTGCAGATCGCTTTTCACTCCCTGCGGCGGCTCTATCGCTTTGCGCAGCACATTGATCGTACGGTCGGCATTTTCCATTGTGCCTTCCTTTTCTCCCCAGAGTGCGACAGGCAGTATGACATCCGCGACCTTGGCCGTTTCGGTCAGGAATGGGTCCTGCACGACGACGAATATTTTCTCCAGCGCTTTGCGTGCCCGCCTGCGGTTGGGCAGGGAGACCATCGGATTGGTGCCAATGTTCCAGAAGAAGGTCACTTTCCCCTGCTCGATCATGTCCAGCTGCTCTTCAATCCCTTTTTCCGGACCGGCAGGCAGCGTTTCTTCCTCCACGTTCCACAGGTCGGCCATCTCCTGCAGATGCTGTGGATTCATCGGATTGCGCTGCGCCGGGTACGTGCCTACACCTCCTGCGGTGCGATTGGCCGAGGAGCTTGGCTGACCGGCCATATGCAGCGGGCCGCAGCCCGGCTTGCCGATCTGTCCGCGAATCAGATGCATATTATTGATCGCCACACAGGCTGTTGTCGCATCCGCACTCTGGAATGTTCCTTGCAGCGTCGTAGTCACCATAGATGGCGTCTGTCCCAGTACAGAGGCTGCTTCATGCAGCTGCTCCACCGGAATGCCGGTAATCTTCGACGTCTTCTCCGGTGTCCAGTCCGCTACCGACTGCTGCATTTCTTCGTAACCGATCGTATATTGATCGACAAAATCGCGATCTATATCCCCATTCTTGATCATCAGATGAACCAGTCCATTGAGCAGCGCAACATTGGTTCCCGGAATCAACTGCAAATGCAGATCCGCATGCCGGGCAGTGAGCGTATGACGCGGGTCCACCGCTATGATGTAGGGCTTGCCTTCCCGCTGCTTGCGCTGCATAATCCGCTCATGCAGCACCGTACCTGTCTCGGCTACATTATGTCCGAACAGCATCAGCGTATTGGTCACATCCACATCGTCAAAGGAAGCCGGCGTACCGTCTGCTCCAAACGACTGCAGCAGGCAGAACTCTGTCGTCGCTGTGCAGAGCCGGGTATTGGCATCCAGCAGGTGGGTATGCAGACCGGCACGGCCGATTTTGGCAATCGTATAATAGTCTTCCAGATAGCCCTGACCGGTCGAATAAATGGCAATGCTGTTGCTGCCCTGACGCTCCAGCGATTCTCTCGCTTTGGAAACGATCAGTTCCATCGCTTCTTCCCAGCTCGCCGGCTCCAGCTGACCATTTTCCCGGCGGATCAGCGGGGTTAGCAGTCGATCCGGGCTATTGTTGGCATACCACTGATTTTCCCCTTTGGGACCAAGACGGCCGCGGTTGATCGGATGCTGACCATTGCCTTTGATGCCGACGATCCGGTCATCCTTGACGGCAATATGGCAGCCGCAGCCGATTGAGCAAATATTGCAGGTGCTGTACACCCATTTGTCCACTTCACCCTGACTGTATATATTCATATCAATCCGTTCTTTTTGCCAGCTCACAGGCTCACCTCCAGATAAAAGGTCGGTACAACGTATTTGATCGCTGCCTGACCATAATTTTGCTTCAATGCTGCAGCCATATCATCCAGCTGCTCACGCATATGTTCATACCGGCTGCGGACCTGCTCCGTATGTTCAGTCTCAAATGAAGGCATCCAGTGCACCGCTCGAATCCATGCGCGCATCGTCGGCTCCGACACTTCATTATTCTGATACAGCATCGACAGGTACGGGCGAATCTCATCCAGTGCCAGCTTGGATAAGTCGGAGTCTGCTTCCAGCAGTGGAATGAGCTTATCCAGCGCTTCCTCCTGTTCCTTGAGCGAGTAACGGATCAGTTCGATCAGCGGATGCTGCATCGGGGCGGTCTGTTCCAGCACCTGCTGCACATCCTCTGCCATTGCCTGGCAGTAAGGCAGTAATAAATTCATGCTGTACCTCCTTGGGTATAGGAATCTGTTATTAGATCAGTACGCTGCATACTTCTTTTACATAAGCTAAATGAATAAACATCGATTAATGTACATAAAGTTCAAGTTTGGCGGATCGCTATAGTTATATAAGGTCCATAAGCCATTACCCGAATTTGAAATATGCATACCCCTACATATGAAATCATGAAAAATAGCCTATAATCCTGCCGTCATATCAGCAGAACTATAGGCTATTCGGAATTTATGGATGAGACTATTGATGGAGATCATCATTTCATCAGGAAAAGGGAATTGATCAGATCTGTCCTACCCACTCGGATTCCGCAATGGCGAACCAGCGCTGACGGATACGGTCGAACTCTTCCTGGGAGAGCACACCATCGGCGATCAGAGCAGCATTTTCAGACCAGCGGTTTGGCTTGGTAGTGCCGACAATCATCGTATCCACACCGGGAATGCTCAATGTGAAGCGTAGTGCCTGTTTGATACTATTCTGCACATCGTCATCCTGCAGGAAGGTATAATTCAGATCGCGCAGACGGTTCCAGTAGACAAAGGCATAATCCTGCGGCTCTACCTGTTCGCGTGTCCAGGCTGCATTGGCAATCGGGCGCTTGGCTACAATGCCCATCCCGCGCTCACGTGCAGCCGGAATCGTCAGGGAAATGGCTTCCTGATCGGCAATATTGACCGAAGTCTCCAGACTGTCGAATACACCTGTCTCAATCGCATACAGTGCGTCACTGCTGTCTCCGCTGTATCCAATATAGCGTGTCTTGCCCTGCTGCTTGGCACGCTGGAGTACGTCAATCACTTCACCCCGGCGCAAAATCTCTTCCGAACAGCTGTGCAGGTGAATCATATCCAGGTGATCGGTCTGCAGGCGGCGTAGACTGCGGTCGATACTCTGCTCCAGCATATTGCGATCCCAATCCGGCGCTTCGAAGCCTGCGGCATGACCGCATTTACTGAACAGATAATAGTCATCACGCCGGTCTGCCAGTGCGTTGCCGATCAGTTCCTCACTGTCTCCGTAACATTCTGCCGTATCAATAATATTCAGTCCGGCATCCAGTGCACTGTGCAGCAGCTGATCCACTTCGCTCTGTGAGACACCGCTTCCAATTTCCGAACCGCCAAAACCAAGCACACTCACATGCATATCCGTATTTCCATATTTACGCTTTTCCATACGATACAGCCTCCTTCAGTTATGTGGGTTGGAGCTTTTGCAGCAGCCTGCAAGATAGCGCTGCACTGCCTGTTCTATGTTGCCGTACGTTATGTATTACCCTATTTATGGAAAAGTAGCAGATTTCTGCTGAATTTATATCGTAGTGATAAAAAAGCCCGGACAGCTGCTGCACTGTCCGGGCTTCGGGAACTTTCATTATAATAGGTGAATTTCGTCTGTACAGCCAATCATCAGGAGTTGACCAGTTCGGAATCCTTGCGAATCATACTGATTATATAACCTCCGACTGCTCCGATGATCGCAGGCAGTATCCAGCCCAGACCAATCGTATACATCGGAAGATAGCTGGCCAGGAACTGATCGATCGCAGCCAAATGGAACGGCGTTGCTTTTAGTCCATCGGCAAGACTGATAATGAATACGAGCAGCATGCTGCCCTGATAGACAAGGCGCTCTCCTTTGAACAGCGAGTGACAGAAGGTGAGGAACATGAGCACAATCGCCAGCGGATAAATGATTGTGAGCACCGGTACAGAGATGGTGATCAGCTCATTCAGTCCGATATTGGCAATAATTGCACTGAAGATACACAGACCAACGACCAGCTTTTTATAGGTAAAACGCGGCATCAGTTTGCTGAAGTAGGATGCACAGGATGTGATCAGACCGATACTGGTCGTCAGACAGGCAATCGTAATCATCAGTCCTAGGAATATACCGCCGGATGTGCCAAAGTAATAACTGGACATCCGTGCCAGAATCTGTCCGCCATTCTCCAGGTATCCAAATGCATTTACTGTGGATGCACTAATATAGGACAGGGATACATAGAGAACCGATAAAATCACGGCTGCAATGCAGGCTGCCTTGATACAGACCGTAACGATCTGTCTGCGGCTGGTCGCTCCGCGGCTGCGAATGGCATTGATGACAATAATGCCGAATACAAATGCTGCCAGCGCATCCATGGTCAGATAGCCTTCCTGGAAACCGTTAAAAAAGGCATGGGTCGTATACTTCTCGGTTGGTTCCCGGAATACACCGATCGGATACAGCAGCCCCACGATAACAAGTACGCTGATAAATGTCAGCTTGATTGGAGTGAGTACTTTGCCGACAATATCGACAATCCGTGCCGGGTTGAGCGAGAAGAAACAGGTAATGCCAAAGAAAATAATCGAAAAGACAGCTGCCGCAATTGTGTACTGGTTGGCAGCCAGAAAAGGCTTGACGCCGATCTCAAACGAAACATTACCGGTCCGCGGAATCGCGAACAGCGGTCCGATCGCCAGATACAGCACGGTTGTAAATACAATACCGAATACCGGATGTACCCGGCTGGCGAGTGATTGCAGATCATCCTTGCCGGAGAATCCGAGCGCAATCACGCCCAGTGTAGGCAGACCTACTCCTGTAATCAAAAAGCCAATATTGGCCGGCCAGAAGTTCGTTCCGGCAGATTGGCCCAGCATGGTAGGGAAGATAAGATTCCCTGCACCGAAAAAGAGCGCAAACAGCATTAATCCAATAACAACGATGAATGAAAATGGTATTTTTTTCTCCAAAGAACGAACCTCCGATGAATCGCTATTCAATTCTGTTTGTCATCCGGTCCAGGTAATTCTCTCCACTCCTACAGTGCCCGGATTACGGATGCCATGCGTTCGAAATTCTTTTCATTTACGGACCATGCTGCCAATCAGACTGTCCTGCTTCAACGCGCCGATGTATAAAGGTGCGAAGAAACGTGAATGGCCGCTGTTCCGCTGCTTTTGCCGCCCCCAGCTCAATGTGATTAAAGCATATCTCACGCACAAGGTTATATTTTAACCCACTATTGCAAATGGCTCAATGATAATTATCCAAAAAGGCGCCGGAGCCTACATAAATGTACGCCGGCGCCTTATAGAGTTGCAATTATAATAGTTGTTTGGCCAGCGCGAGCGCACCGCTCAGGCCGGCATCATCACCGAGATTCGGAGCAACAATATACTTGTCCATATGATCCAGCAGTGACGGATGCTGTACATATCCGTTCAGCAGCTGTTTTACATGTTTACGGATCTCTGGCATCAGATGACTTTGCTTCATTACACCGCCGCCCATAATAATTTTCTGCGGCGACAGAATCAGTATGTAACTCATCAGCGCCTGTGCCAGGTAAAAGGCTTCCATCGACCATGCAGGATGGTCTTCCGGCAGATCAGAACCACTTTGCTCCCAGCGTGCCTCAATCGCCGGTCCAGCAGCCAGTCCTTCCAGACAGTCATTGTGATAGGGGCAGTGGCCCTGGTAAGCGTCTTCCGGATGACGGCGTACGAGAATATGACCCATTTCCGGATGGGACAGTCCCTGCAGCAGAGAACCGCCAACCACCGCTCCGGCGCCGATTCCGGTACCGACGGTAATGTACAGACAGCTGCCCAGTCCTCTCGCGGCTCCCCATGTATATTCACCGAGAGCAGCGCCGTTCACATCCGTATCAAACTTCATCGGAACATCGAAATGTTCTTGCAGCTTCCCGATCAGATTGTACCGGGCCCAGTGCGGCTTGGGCGTGGATGTAATATGACCATACGTTGGACTGCCCACTATCGGATCAATCGGTCCAAAGGAACCTAACCCGATCGCCTGCACATCTTTCCTTTCAAAATACTGAATAACCTGTCGCATCGTCTCTTCCGGTGTCGTGGTTGCAAAGCTGACCCGGTCATGAATATGTCCCTGCTCGTCTCCGATCCCGCATACAAACTTGGTACCTCCTGCTTCAATCGCGCCCAGTATCGTCATCTCTCCACTGCCTCTCTTGTTTATTTGAATTGGAAAAAGGCATCCTTTACAGGATACCCTCTCCGGTTCACTTGCCGACTTGTTCTGCGTCTGTTAAGCGTTGGGGTATACGACGACTTTGAGACATTCGCTCTTGTGATTCAGCGCCCGCTCCATCGCTTCATAGGTCTGTTCCAGTGGATATTTGTCCGTGATCAGCACGGTTGCATCAATATCGCTGGAGGAGAGGAATTCGATGCCTTTTGGATACGTATTGGCATAACGGAAAATGCCGTAAATATCCACTTCATTATCGGCGATAAACGGTACATTGAACGGAATATCCGTCTGTGCAGGCAGACCAACAATCGCCATCTTGCCGCCGCGTGCCAGACTGCCAAGTGCCGACTGGAGCGCTTTGGGATTGCCGGCGGTCTCCCAGGCCGTCTCCACGCCGCGTCCTCCGGTAATGTTCCTGATCTCTTCCACAGCATCCTGTTCCAGCACATTGATGACATGCGTTGCCCCCATTTTCCTTGCTGCTTCCAGGCGGAGCGGCTCCAGATCGGTCACGATAATGGTCGATGCCCCATAAGCTTTGGCTGCCGCTACAGCCATCAATCCAACAGGTCCCATACCCATAATGGCAATTGACGTACCCGGCTGCAGCTTTGTACGGGCTGCTGCATGAATACCTACAGAGAACGGCTCCACGAGGGCTGCTTCTTCATAAGACAGTTCATCGGGAATTGGAAATACAAAGTCTTCACGCATTTTCAGATACTGTACAAAGGCTCCATCATACGGAGGAGTCGCCAGAAATTCCACATGCGGACACAGATTGTATCTGCCTGACTTGCAGGCTTCACATTTGCCGCAGGTAACGCCGGGTTCAATCGCTACGCGGTCGCCTACCCGGAAGCGACTAACATTGGAACCGACTGCCGCGATATCGCCGGCGCATTCATGACCGAGTATAAACGGCTTGTCTACAACATAGGTGCCGATTTTGCCATGGGTATAATAATGAAGATCCGAGCCGCAGATGCCGACGGCGATTACCTTGATCAATACTTCATCCGGTCCGATCTCCGGTACAGGCACTTCTTCGATTCGAATTTCTCGTGTGCTGTGCATAACGGCAGCTTTCATCGTTGCTGGTACTTGTGATTGGGTCATTAGGATATCCCTTCCTTTTTCGTAATGTAATCAGGCTTTTTGGTGATACATATCGTTCAAAATACGGTTGAACAACCTGGAATCAAGTTTGTAGAACAGAGCGGCAATAATACCGAGCGCACTGAGAATAGCCGGCAGCAGACAGAGCAGGAAAGCGATTCCCGTCAATGCAGTGGATGTCTGTACCGCTTCTGGCACATAACCGGTAACCTGCAGAATATACCCGGACAATGCACCGGAAATGGCGATAGAGAGCTTTTGCCCAAAGCTGAATATGCCGTAGATCAGCCCTTCGGTGCGATGGCCTGTTTTCCATTCGGAGTATTCCACCGTATCCGGCAGCGCTCCCCATATGACAGCAGCCGGCATTCCGCCGATCAGACTGCTCAGCAATGTCCAGAAAATAACCATCGGCAGATTGCTGTAATCTGTCAGGAAGAGCGCCACTCCGCTGATGATCGTACCGGACAGACCGAGGATAATCGCGTTTTTCTTTTCCAGCCATTTGGTCAGCAGCGGAGCCGCCAGTGTACCAATCAGATTGCCGCCGAACGTAATCAGCATGAACAGGGACAGCAGATCTGTACGGTCCAGGTTATAATTGACATAATAAATAGAGATCGAAGAGCGAATTCCTGCTGCCGCCTGGAATACCAGATAGATGAAGGTAATGAGCAGCAGCGGCTTGTTCAGCAGCAGTACTCTGGCGGATTTCCGGAACGGCAGAGGCACTGCCTTTTTCGCGGCAACCCGCTCCCGGGTGCCTGCAAAACAGATCATGTAGAATACAAGTGCAAATACCGAGTAAATCATCAGTGTGTTCCGGTAGCCTACCTGGTTGTTGCCCGGCCAGAAATGACCGATAATGATCGGCGTCATGACAGACACGATGATACTGCCGATCATGGAACCGACAATCCGGTAAGAGGAAAGGCTGACACGTTCCAGCGGATTCTGCGTCATCGCGGAGGTCAGTGCTCCATAAGGCGTGCCGATAAAGGACATCATCGCCATAATGGCGATGTAAGTGATGTATGCGTATACAATTTTACCGGTCATGCCAAAGTCGGGTGCCGAGAAACAGAGTATGCCCACTATCGCCATTGGAACAGCGCCAAATAAAATAAATGGTCTCAGCTTGCCCCAGCGGGTCTGTGTACGGTCAATGATCGCGCCCATGCCCAGATCGATAAATCCGTCCAGAATCCGCACGAGCAGGAACATCGTACCGACTACGGCTGCCGGAAGCTTGACCACATCCGTATAAAAGAACAGCATGTAGGTCAACACCATGGACCAGTAAAAATTAATCGCCAGGTCCCCGCTGCCATAGGAGAGCTTCTCCAGCACACTGAGCTTGTGGGATGGTTCGGGTTGTGCATCGTTATGAGGCAGCTCGACCCCTTTTGCCAAAGTGTTATCCATTAAACGATCCTTCCTTTCCAAATCACAGGCATTTCAGTCATGCCTTGATTGTTTTCATCCAAATTGTATATATTTATGGAATCGCTATCTATCATTTTGGACTGTCCATTTTGTACAGTGCGGCTGTACATTTTTGAAATTATACCAAGGAGCGTGAAGCATATGGCAGAATTGGAAGATCAGGAAGGCTTTGCGGCACTGCTTTCCGATGGCATCACCGCGCTCAGGGAACATCCCGATTACCGGACAAGGCGCAAGAAACGGGAGGCGGTCCCTTCGGGCCGTTCGTTCTCCGAATCGTATATGGATCGTATCTCTTCCCGGATCGGTGTATCCGCCAATACGGTCAAAAGCTGGACCGGGCAAATGGGCGCAAAGTATATTCCGAGCCGGATTGAGGACAGCAAGCTGTTCACCCTGCTGTGGATGATTATGGAACAGGAAGTGATGACGCCGCGGTGGTTTAACGATCTGCTGTTATGTACTTCGATTCCGGTCATTGATCCGCCCACTCCCGAATGGCTGATGTCCTGTTTTCGCAAAGCAAAAGTTCTGCTGGAGGATGAAACTTACGGCGCTCCTGACGAACAGCAGATAATCGGACTCGTAAACCGGCTGTTCCCTCAAGGCCAGCTGTCGGCTCTGACTTCGACTTCGGATCAAGCAAATCAGACTGCTCATAATCTGCCCAGCCGGCGAACAGAAGTATTCATCGGACGGATGGAAGATCTGTCCCATCTGCTTCACTGGCTGCACTCTCCCTCGTCCGTCTGTCTGCTAACCGGCTGGGGCGGCATGGGCAAGACGACGATTGCGCTGGAGACCGCTTATGCCTGTCTTGGTTATGCACAGGGAGATACTCATTCTTCGGAGCTGATCTGGCCGGATATGGCTCATGTCATCTGGGTGAGTGCCGAATCCGGCAGTCTGTCGCTCAGCGATTTTCTCGATACGATCGCTTATCAGCTGGGCCGCAGGGAACTGCTGGAGAAGCTGCTGGCCGAGAAAAAGTTGGTCGTCCGCAATGCACTCGCCGCCGCAGCTGTACAGCAGCCTGTGCTGCTAATCGTTGACAGCATGGATACCGCACACCCGGATATTCATGAATTTGTCGTATCTGCTCCGCAAGGTGTAAAAATACTGCTGACCGCCCGGGCAAATCATGGCCAGCTGCACAATCTTTCTCCCCGGGAAATGTATACGATTACGCTAAATGGCCTGCAGGGTGACGAAGCGCTGCAGTATCTGCAGGAGGAGACTGCCTATCATCTGAGCATGAGCATTCTGCCTGCCCGGCGTCAGCGGCTGGAGCAGCTGCTGTCTGCCAGCCCGGATATGATCGAGCGGCTGATTGCCGCAACTGCAGGCAATCCCAAAGCGATCTCGCTCAGCATCGCCTATCTGGCCGATGACGAACTGGAGATCAGTCAGCTGATTCAGGAGATTGAGCGTGCCGGTTACAACCTTTCCACCCTGTTCGATTATCTGTTTGGACGCAGCTGGGAACGCTGTACGGAAGAAGCGCGCCAGCTTTGGCAGACGCTTGGCTTTTTCGGTGAATCGGCAGATGAGCACAGCTGGGCAGCTGCTGCCCAGCTCAGTGAACACCATTTTCATGAAGCGCTTCGCCAGCTGCGCAGCTTTGCACTGATTGAGTCCGAGCGAATCCATGGTCAGGTCCGTTACCGGGCACATCAGACCGTGCTGGCTTATGGTGAACAGCACCTGCTGCGTCATTCGGAGCGGGAACAGCAGATGCGCAGGCAGTGGGCAGAGTATTATATCGGCTATCTGGATCAGCATCTCCGGCGCCAGCAGCCGGATCAGGAATACTGGAGCTTTCTGCTGGGACGGGATCTCCAGCCGGTCAAACAGGAATGGCCCAATATAATGAAGCTGCTTCACTGGGCAGATGTCCATAACCCGGAGACACTGATTCAGCTGATGCTGCGGATCACTCATCTGCTGAGCCGCATCAATCTGGAGACCCGGGTCGAATACTGCCTCAAAGCTGCCCGCTATGCCAGTGCTGCCGGCCGTATACAGCAGGCTGCCCTCTTTTATATCGATGGTGCAGGCTGGGCACTGATCGAGACCGGCGAGACGCAGCAGGCTCTGCACTATATTGCCCAAGGAATTCATGAACTGCAGTCATCCGGCCTACCCGATTACGAAGCCGCCGATCTGCTTATTCTCGGCAAGGCCCTGCAGGCAAGATGTTACCTGCAAACCGGACAGCTCACTCAAGCCCATACCCTCCTGGAAAATATATCGATTGAACCCCACTCACCGCTGATTCTCCATCGATTACTGTTGATCCGTGGAGAGCTGCTGTCCATGGAAGGCAGGCACAGCGAAGCTATTATTCTGTACGAACAGGCCAATCAGACCAGTCAGAGTTACGGCGGTGAGAAGACAATTGAAGCCTATTACCATCTGGGAATGGCTTACATGAAGCAGAACGATTATGAACAGGCACGACTGGCTTTTGATAGGCTGCTGTACGATGAAGAGCAGCCGAATCAGATCGAACTGATCTTTTACCGGTATGGAACAGCCCGGCTGCTGGCAGAAACAGGTCGTTATCAGGAAGCGATACAGCTGACCCTGAGCGTGCTGACCAGTATTGAATCCTGGGGACGACTGGCGGGACTCAAGCGGGAAGTGAAAGCTTTTTACGATTCACTTCGGCGCTTGCCGCGAGAATAACAAAAAACCCATAACAGCAACGTAAACACGATTGCTGCTATGGGTTTTTGACATGGATCATTTTCGAGTATGAATCATTGATAGTAGGCTTGATCTCAGGCTCTGCATGCACCTACTTCTGTATACGACTGTCAGCTATTACTGCACCGACCGCTTTTGCCGATTCATCACTCGGTACTGGCTCGGCGTATGTCCTGTCAGCTTCTTGAAAGTCATGCTAAAGTTGGCGGTATGCGCGTATCCGATTCGTTCCGCAATCAGCGCTACGCTGAGCGTACTGTCACGCAGCAGCTGCCGGGCAGCGCGCAGACGGATAGTCTGCAGATATTCCCGGAAATGAAAGCCGGTAATCCGCGGGAAGATCCGGCACAGATAGGATGGACTGATATAGAACAGCTCGGCCATGTCCTGCAGCGTCAATGGCTCTGCATAATGCTCATTGATATACCGCGCAATCTCGGTAATTTTGTATTCCATTGGATGCATAGTTGTAGTGGGAACAGCAGGCTGCCCCTGCTCTCTGCGTCTCAACCGGTACAAGCGGATTAGCAGTCCGGTGAGCAGGCAGCGGCTGTATTCGATATACCCTGCTTCCTGATGCTGCAGTTCCGTCAGCAGATTTTGCAGACATTCCTCCACGGCTGTCTGATCTTCGGGCGGCAGACGATAGAGAGGATCACGTCCCAGTTCCTGAAGCGGGAACATCAGACCTCCACCCTGGCGAATAAATTCCTCGGTAAAATTAATCAAAATCCGTTCACACCGTAGTTCATCCGTACTGACGGTCCGGTGCAGATCCGTTGGACAAATAAAGACCAGATCCCCTTTGCCTGCATGAACCGCTGTCCCATTGATAAAGTACGTACGGCCTCCATCCTGTACATAAAAGATCTCGTAACTGACATGGGAATGATAGCGCGGCATCGCACTGTAGCCGACCTGCCGCAAATAATGAATACGTACACTCTCCTGCGGGTCCAGACTGTAACCGACTGCAGCCAGATTGTGCATCTGCTCTCCTCCTTCTGAATATCCAGTCCTTATCCCCTTGATTCCCATACGGACAAAAAGACAATAAAAGCAAAATGTAAGCGTATTCCAGACAAGTAATGCAAAATTTGTTTGTTTTACTTGTACTATAATGGCTCTGTGATCACTTGTAAATTAATGGTTATCTTGATTCTTCTTCGCCTGCAGGCACTCCGGAACCCGGCAGGCTCCATTCTGTTCCTCCATCCTCATAACAAGGGAGTTGTATAACGTATGCATTTAAAATTATGGCAATCGCATATTCAATCTACTGGACTGAGGTCCACTGTCCATACATCGCTTATTCTGGTATGCACATGCGCAGTCGGACTGTCTCTGCTGCCTGTCCAGCCTGCTCATGCCCAGGAATCATCCGTTTCTTCATCCAGTCTGCTCGCCGAGACCGGACAGACAAGAACGATTACAGTCGCCAAGGATGGCTCGGGACAATACAGCAGCGTACAATCCGCTGTCGACTCTATTGAGAGCGGTAACAAAACGCCGGTGACCATTTATGTAAAAAACGGCACCTACCGGGAAAAGATTACTTTTCCCAAGGATAAACCCTATATCACCGTGATCGGCGAGAATGCTGCACAGACCATTCTTACTTATGATGACACAGCCGCTTCTGCCGGTGGGACGACCAACAGCTCCAGTACCTTTGTGATGTCCGATCATTTTACAGCGCGGAATATTACTTTTGCCAATACGGCTGGTAAGAATGCCGGACAGGCTGTCGCTCTGTATGTACGTGGCGACCGTGCAGTATTCCAGAATGTACGGATACTCGGTCATCAGGATACCCTGTATACTCCCGGCAGTGGACGACAGTACTACGAGAACTGTTATATCGAAGGCACGGTCGACTTTGTTTTTGGCAGTGCGACAGCGGTGTTCAGGAACTGTGAACTGCAAAGTCTGGGCAATGGCTACATAACGGCCGCTTCCACACCTGCCGAGCAGCCATATGGCTATGTATTCCTGGACTGCAATCTGACCAGACGCGGCGATGTCGGAGAGAATTCGGTTCATCTCGGACGTCCATGGCGTCCATACAGCTCGGTCACCTACATCAATACCATGATGGACAGTCATATCCGGCCGGAAGGCTGGAACAATTGGGGCAATGCTGCCAATGAACAGACCGCAAGGTATTCGGAATATAACAGCGGCGGACCGGGCGCAGCCGGACCAAGAGTCGGCTGGTCCCATACCCTTTCTTCCGATGAAGCCGCTGCTATTACTATTTCGAAAGTGTTATCCGGCAGTGACGGCTGGAATCCAGCCAACTGATTGGGGTTAAACTGCTCTATACCATAATCGTCAAGCGAGAGGAGAATCCCATGAACCGAACGATTCAATTATGGACACGTTCACTGCTGGCAGCGGCAATCGCGGTCCCCATCCTCATCCCCATCACGGCACAGGCTGCCGAGACGAATCCGGCGGCTGATCCTACAGCCGTAACGACAGCCCGCATTCCCGCCTTTCCCGGTGCTGAAGGTGGCGGTATGTACACGACAGGTGGACGCGGGGGCAGCATTTACGAAGTGACCAATCTCAACGATTCCGGTCCAGGCTCCCTGCGTGATGCCGTATCGGCAGGCAACCGTACAATTGTCTTCCGTATCTCCGGCAATATCCACCTCAAATCCCCGCTCAAAATCAAAGCCTCCAATCTGACCATCGCCGGACAGACCGCTCCGGGCGACGGGATTGCCGTGCTTGATTATGATACAACGATCGACAGTGATAATATCATTATCCGCTATATGCGCTTCCGCCTGGGCGATGCCCATCCGACCGAGAGCGATGCCTTTGGTCTGCGCAAGCACAAGGACATCATGATCGATCACTGTTCCTTCAGCAATTCGGTGGATGAAGTGCTGTCGCCTTATCAGAATGAGAATCTGACCGTGCAGTGGTCGATCGCTTCCGAGAGCATGCTGATGTCCCATCACTCCAAGGGCCGGCACGGATATGGCGGCATCTGGGGCGGGCGCAATGTGACATTTCATCATAATTTGATCGCCCATAATGCCAGCCGGAATCCGCGCTTTGCCAGCGATGCCGGGGATACAGTCGATTTTCGCAATAATATTATCTACAACTGGCAATTCATGGCTACGTATGGCGGCGAGAATATCGCAGCCAATATGGTCGGCAATTATTACAAATACGGGCCTGATACCGCACGCAGCGTACGCGGGATGATCCGGGATACCCCCTCCGCCACCAGCCAGTGGTATATCGAGGGTAATCATGTGGACGGCTATCCGGATCTGACAGCAGACAACTGGCTCAGTATGCCGGATGCCCCGGCTGCTTCGCGGCTGAGCGAACCGGTGGATATGCCTTATCCGATTCAAGCGGAGAGTGCTGAGCAGGCCTATGAATCCATACTGGCTGAAGCCGGCGCCATCCTGCCCAAGCGTGACTCTATCGACGCCCGTATTATGCATGAAGTCGCGCAGCGCAGCGGCAGAATGCTGAACTCCCCTGCCGAAGCAGGAGGATATCCCGAGCTGCAGTCCGCCGAAGCTCCTGCAGATCAGGATCATGACGGGATGCCGGATGCCTGGGAGATTCAGCAGGGACTCCAGCCGGACGATCCTTCCGACAGCTCAGCCATCAGTCCGAGTGGATATACACAGCTGGAAGTCTATCTAAATCAGCTGGCAGGCAGCGGCTCGCTGAACCCGATCGTCAGCCTGTCCACTCCGAAGAAAAATCAATTGATTCAGGCCGACCAGTCTCTAAGCGTCACCGCCGATGCGTATGATGAGGATGGCCGTATTGCCATGGTCGAATTCTATTCCGGCAGTGAACGGCTCGGCCAGGATACGACGGCACCGTACGAATACCGCTGGAATGCCGTACCGGAAGGTACCCATTATATTACTGCCCGTGCTATTGACGATACCGGCACAGCGGCGAGCAGTTCCACAGTCGTACTGCATGCTGTCGGACCGGATGCTGTTGATCCGTGGACAACGGTGGATATTGGCAAAGTAGGCGTACCGGGAACAGCTACCTCTTCCGGCGATGCCATGACTGTACGCGGCAGCGGCCGCTATGGCGAAGGCGATTCGCTGAGTACCAGCCAGCGGCGGGATGACTTTTCACTCACCTATCAGAAATTAACCGGTGACTTTGAAATGATCTCCCGGATCGACAGCCAGTCTCGCTTCGATAACAATGCCCAGGCAGGAATGATGATCCGCAGTACGCTCGATGCCAATGCCCAGATGGCTGCCCTGACCCAATCGACTGTTAAATACGGTCAAGCCGGACGATTCATTCACCGGCTGCAGCCGGGTGACCGTGCTGTGGAGGTGCAGACCGAGGACTTCCTCGCACCCGGTTACATGAAGCTGGTGCGTACCGGCGATACGGTATATGCGTTCCTTTCCCAGTATGGACAGGAATGGGTACAGGCCGGATCGGTTCAGCTGGATGGACTGCCGGATACTGTCTATGCGGGATTCGCAGCCGATGCAGCATCAATCGACAACGAGATTCACAATTACAACACCGCTCATTTCTCCGACATCTCGATTCGTGAGCTGGCGCATATGCCATCCGTACCATCCAATGTGTACGGAGAAGCCATCAATGACGGTATCCAGATCCGCTGGACACGGGCGGCAGAAGCCGATACGTACAATGTGGAACGGTCACTTGTCGAGAACGGACGTTATACTACAGTCGCTGATACTATTCGGCAAAATGAATGGACCGACCGTACCGCCGAACAGGGCCGGCTGTATTATTACCGGGTGACTGCCATCCATGAAGAAAACGCCAGCCTGCCGTCAGCGCCTGTCTCTGCGGGACTGACTTCCCAGCAGCCGGTAACTGCCTACTGGGCATTGGATGATTTTGAACAGGATCAGATCGGAAAACCGCCAATCGGCTATACATTGGAACCGGCACATCCCGGCACAGCGACCAATCATGTACTGGTCGGCAATCTTGCCGCTTCCGCAGGTATAACGGTCGGTAATGCAGTCGTTCCGGGAAGCAAGGGACTGATCCTGTCGGATACCGGCAAAGTAACGACCCGGATCACCAAACGATTCAAGGAACAGACCGGTCAAGTCGTGCTGGACACCACTATACAGCTGAGCGCAAATAGCGATTATGACCGGATGCTGCAGCTGCTTAATACGCCAGGCGGCTATGCGGCTGTCGCGATCAATGCCGATGCGGACGGCTTCTCCTACTACGCTTCCTCCAAGGAAGTTCGTCCGCTCAGCCAGCAAAGTCCGCAGCCGGGACAGTGGTACCATATCCGCGTCATTGCCGATATCGCCAGTCAGACCGCAGACATTTACATCGATAACCAGCTGGCTGCCGAAGATGTTCCATTTATGAACAAAGTCTCTACCATTGCTACATTTACCGCCCAGACACCGGAGTCGGGCAGTGGCAATCTGAGCATCGACAATATCTCCATTCATTCCTTTGCTGTCAAATAAGGATCATTATCCGCAGGTACACACTATAGCACATGGCTGTCACTGGAGAAGATCCAACTGGCAGCCATGCTCTTTGTGTTTTTTATGTTTTTTGTGTTTCTTTGTGCCTTTTGCCAAATGATCAGAGCTATTCCACCATAGTCATGCCCAGCTGCCAACAGCCTCTAAGATGCAGTACAAAAAAAGGAAATCCCAGATCGGACTTCCTTTTACTTGTATATATTCATTTGGTTATCCTAACTTCAATCGCTCATGCCAAAATGCAGCAAATACAGCTTGCCGTTAGTGAAGAACAGATAATCATCCCATTCCAGTTCATAAAAGGAATCCGGTGTACTGGTTACTCGGAACACCGTCACCACATTGCCCTGCTGAGCCATACCTTCCTTGAGAATATGTATAAAATGCCGGCTCCCATGCTCCTGATCAAAAGGGACCGCACCCTGTTGTCCTACATCCGCACTGCGCCAGCGGTAATAAAGCCAGCCAGGCAGCACTTGCAGCAGATGTTCCTGCCAATCCTGCAGCCGGTCCAGACTCACCCGGTCTGGTGTTAGCTGCATATAGCCGCAGACACTCTCAACCAGCGTTCCAATAGCCGGGATCTCATCCAGATCGTAATCCAGCGCGCAATTATCCATCATATTCAGTTGGGCTACCCCCTGCAGATAGCCCCGTATGTAATCCATTGTCAGTCTCATAGGCAACATCCTCTCCCGTCCGTTCCATCCTCGCATGATCTGATGCCTGTATATCCTGGCTATGTCATCCTGATAGTATTAATACCCCGATTTTTTTCGCCAGAAGCGTCAGCTGCTCTATTATACTGCAAAACAGCCCGAACCGGGTATGCCTTCCTGCTGTGTGACCGTCTGCCGCTGCGGGTATATACATTACAGAAAAGCTTTTGCTGATAAAATAGATATACTATCTTGTACACATACTATTTTCGTGTTATAATTATATTGTAAACAATTTAATTTATAAAAATTAAATATAATAAGGAACGGTGATCTTCATGAAAATTCAACTGACCGAACTCGCAGACCAGAAATTAAAAGCAGCTCTTGGCGAACAGCCAGGCATGTACAAATTGCTGTATGATACCGGTGAAGGCTGTGGTTGTGACGGCATTCCTGTGCTGCTGATCGTGGACCAGCAGGATGCCCATGATGTAGTGATCGAGACCAATTCACTGCCGATTCTGATTGACCAGCAGCATGAGATTTACTTTGAAGCATCCATGTATCTGGATGCTGAGCCTAACTTCACTTCCTTCAAATTACGCAGTGATTCCATGCTGTACAGCAACAATGTGAAAATCAGAGATCTTCGTGGCATGGAAGTACCAGCCGGCACAGCATCCAATTCCTGCGCACTGCGTTGATGTGAAGTTAATCTGTATAGGTATGAAATAAGGCGTCAGCATAATTGGGCTAATCCCCATTATGCTGACGCCTTTTTGATTGAAAATTATTCATAAAGCGTATCGATAATTGGATTCCGCTTGATCATATCCAGCGGATAAACGGCTTGTTCATTACCCGGATGCCATGCTGATTGGCCCACCGGCTCAATTGTTCCAGCCCCTGCTCCGTATCATCGGTCAGGACAAAACAGCGACCAGTTGGCAAAATGACATTGCGGCTGGACTGAATACCGATTACAGGACGTTCATAGCCTTTGAGCAAAATCTGCCGGATGGCTGTACTCTCGATCTGCTGATCGCCAATGACCATAGCATCATCCTTTAAAAGGATCTCAAACGGTCTGCGGATACGACGACAGATAATGATGAACAGATAGGCTATAGAGACAATGAGCAGTACCAGCAGAGCTGCATACCAGTAGCGCCGATGGGTGGTAAAAGCAAGATTGCCCAGCAGGCATGTCAGTACGACCAGGCTAAGGATGATGCCGATAAAATCCCGCGTACCTGCCGGACGTCTCGCTGTCAGTATATTCATGATCGTGCACCTCCTTTCATAGTGGACAGTGACAAAAAAGCAGCTTCATTCCGCTGGCTCTCTGTCAGAGCCTGGTCGGAGCTCTCAACCATTCGCTGTCAGGTAGTCACTATTGTCTTGATCAGCGCCAGATATTCGCGAAGCATACTGATCGGCAGCTTGCTCAGGGGTGAAGGGCTGGATATGCCGCCATATACGGTATATCCGAGTTGCCCGGCAATATAACGAGCCCGATACATATGATAATTGCTGGTCACAATAATCGCTTTATACATGCCTGAATCGTAATAACCGTCTGTCTCCATCGCCTGCCGGCTGAACAGCAGATTCTCGTAAGTGCTTGTCGAGCGGCTCTCCAGCAGAATTGCCGAAGCAGGCACACCCTGAAGCAGCAAATAATTACGCATAGCCACCGCTTCGGGTACGGTCTCATCCACTCCCTGACCGCCGGAGACAATAATTTTGCAATCCCGGTGCTTTTGCCAGTACGTCAGTCCGGTATCTACCCGCTGGCGCAGCGTCACCGGCAGCTGGTCGCCCTGCTTGAGACCAGAACCCAAAATGATGATGTAATGCGCACGCTCCGCCCCGCTGTCATCCCTGTCAAACTGAGACAAGACCAGCATCTCACCAATCATAAACGACAGGATCAGCAGACTGCATAGAATAGCCAGCAGCCAGCCGATCCGCGGGTGCCTGTTCCATAATTTCTTCAGTTGATCTCGCTTGTTTGGCTTATTTGCCTTGCCTGGTTTGTTCAATGGATTGGGCTTTCTTTGTTGACGCATATGATTATGTACTCCACCTTAAGAATACCGATCCAGTTACCCTGCCTGCTGTATGGATCAGGGAATGACGGTATTGAGATTGATTGTAAACGATATAATTATCTATATTGTAGCATCCTGTGGAGGTCATACCCAAATTCCACCTTTTCCAGACTGCTGTGGAATCTATTCGCTAATTACTTTTACTCCCACTTGCTGGCTAACCCTTACAAACTTTTGTCTAAGCAAACAGGCTCCTGTCCGTTTGTACGGGCAAGAGCTTGTTCTGCTGCAGCATCGTGACTTAACCGGTCTTGGAATGAAACGTTGCCGCTGCATTATACCTGATTCATGTTATTCTGTCTCTGCATGCAGCTGACCCAGTACCTGCAGCAGTTCATTGCCAGTACCAAGCTTATATCCCTGCTGGCAGTAGCGTATCTGTCCGTGTGAATCAATGACCAGTACAATCGGACGCTGTTCACCGCGTACCTGTTCCAGCACTTCTTTTAACCCGGTCAGTGCATGCAGACGATCATCGACCAGCATATGCATCCGTTCCGGTAATCTATCTGTCGGTATACGCTCCTGATCCTGCGCATTCGCTGTGAACACATACAGCGGACCACCCCAACCAGCCCATTCCTCGCTCTGTTCGGACCATTCCCGCAGCAGATGCTTGGTCGGTTCGCGTTCCGGCTCCAGCCAGGCAATGATACTGCCTGCGGGATGAGCAGCATATGGCTCTGTACCCGGCAGCCGATCAATTACCGAATCCGGCAAAGGGCAGGATATCAACGGCATCATCATCTGCTGCCGGCGGAAGACCAGTTCGACCTCTGTCGTCTGCTCCGAATATACATGGAAAAAGGTAAACCGGCCTGCTACACTGCCATCACTGAGCCGTGTGCCTGTTGTTAATCGATAATCACCGGGTACCACCTCATGCGGTTTGCTGCAGATCTCCTTTTCCCCATATGGAAAATGCAGTGTGCGGTACACTCCATCCTCCAGCCGTGCCAGTGTAAAGTTGCGGTAATAACCCGCTTCTTCCTCTGCATCATCTGCTGACAGCCGCAGGATAACCTGCCCTTTGCCGGAAGACCGGGACGATTGTTCTCGGGCAGCTGCCGGATGGGAGATCTGAATATCGTTAGCCGCATCCTCGGCAATTCCGGGACTGCGGTAACCTGACACCTCTTCCGCTTCGCTGTGAGGTGCAAACCCCGCTTCCTGCCAACTGCCATCCTGCCAGTACTGCGGATACAGCTGCAGCGGTTCCAGCCGCGCCGGAATACCGAGACTGCGGGCAGCGGCGACATACATCATATCCCGGCTCAGCGCATCCATCACGCCCAGCCGATGGGCTCCTGCAGGCGTCGCCATCCCGGCGTACCGATCCACATCATTGTACAGACGTATCCCGGCCTGCAGATCTGCAGCCAGCTGCTGTGGATTCCGCCGATAATCCGCCTGCTCCTCCGAAGACCATAACGACTGGAAGTACTCCCGGTAAGCAGCCAGCATCTCAAAATGCACCCTTGGACACAGCACATACCGGTCAAATAGATCCTGCTGTTCGGTATACACCATATACGATCTGCTGCCTGTCAGATGATCATGCAGTACCGGACGAAAAGTATCCTGCCAATCCTTGGGGCGCATTGATTCCAGCATCCGCAGCGCCAGCTGACGATCCTCCGGGGCTGTCTCTTCCAGAAAAGCAGTCAGTTCCCTGCCATTGCCCCTGGCCGTCTGCAGTATGGTCCACAGACGATCTGCCGGGAGATTCCAGCCAGCTGCCAGCGTCCCGGTCTCTTCCTCTGTCAGAAATGCTGTCTCATAGGCTGTACGTATAGCGATGCCTTCTTCGATGCGCTGCTCATGCTTTTGCTTATCCGCTGTTGAGACCACAGGCCCCTCATCGACCGGCGGCGCCGGAGGAGGTACCATTTCCCAGTGTATACTTCCTTCAGCAAAGGAAGCCATGCCCAGCGTAACCGTAATCTCCGACTCTACCGCTGCATGGCAAAATGCCTCTCCCCAGCGCTGCCCGGCCCGTGCATGAATGAGCAGATCGCCGTACCCTGTCGTCAGCTGCGCCCGGCCTCTGCTATCCGTCTGCGTCGCCGCCAGCGGATAGAATTCTGCCGCATTATACAGTTGAAACTGCACCTCGGCCGGGATACGCTCTCCCTGCTCATCCACCGTATACACCGTCACTGAATGAACCGGTGCATAACGGTCCAGCATATTGATCTCCGTATACCATGGATGCCCGGAACAGACCTCTTCCGGTCCGTTATAATCTGCCGGTACACGTGTATTGACAAGCATTGCCCGGCGCGCAGGCAGCCGGAACCATCCTTCATCCAGTACAGGCTCCGGTTCACAGGCGCCGAGATAATGCCATTGTCCATCTGCCCACGCTTCGACCCAGGCATGGTTGGAATCACAGTGAGCCCAGCGCGGCGTATAACATTGACGTGCCGGAATGCCGATACTTCGCAGTGCCGTCACTGCCAGCGTAGACTGTTCCCCGCAGCGTCCCAGCGCTGTACGCATAATCGTCAGCGGCGAGACTGTCCGGATATCGGTACCTGTATAAGTGGCCCGCTCATGACACCAGTAGTTGGTCTCCAGGATGGCCTGCACCATCGGCAGAGGTCTCACCCGGTCTGCCAGCTCGGTATAAATGACCTGACGGCTATCATCCATATTCTCATTATTCACCCGGTACGGCAGGACAAAATTCACAAAAATCTCATCCGGGATAGATGCTCCCCACGGCATTTCACGGCGTACATGCAGTGCCTGCCGCACATGCCTCAGGAAAAAGGCACCGTCATAATCCGCCAGGTCATGCAGCGGCATATACGCGTATATAAATTTAAGCAGCAGTTGCTCCTCATCGGTCAGCGGCTCGTCAAATACCGAGAACAGCGATTGCTCCCTTTTGACAGCCTGCTGTCGTTTCCATTCGAACTTGCGATTTATCGTCTCCCGATCCAGTCCATATAATGCGGTTACAGTCATGCAGCCCATCCTCCTCTATAAAGGTCCATCTCCATCACAGCGCTGTATTCAAATGATTTCTTCCTGCCATGTCCACCCGTCTTCACGAATACATAGCCGGGTCCGTCCATCGGACAGCGCCGCCGATATCTGGAACATGCTGCTTGTGACTTCCATCTGCAGCTGCTCCGCATGGTCAAGGTGCAGCTCCAGCTCACCGACCTCCAGCAGTTCCTTCATATCACGGCAGTAACTGCCGTGGGTATAGGCATAGGCACGCTGCTTGTAGTAGAGCTGGCGCAGCTTCCATTTGGTTTGTTCGGCTTCCAGCTGGGCGGGAGTCAGAGACAGCATATCCAGCCCAGCAGAAGAAGTACCGCTTTCCGCATATTTTGTATATTTATTGCGTTCATTATATTCAATATGTTCGGTGTATTGCGCAGCCTGTACGTGTGATACGGATGTTCCTTTTTCTTCGTACTGTTCATTCATGCCATGGTCGTCTTCATTCCCGGCAAAGATCACATATCCCCACAGTTCGGGATAATGCATATTCACGATTCCCTGCGGACTCCATACCCAGTTATCTTCCGGCAGAGGCTTGCCAGTGGCAGGATCGGAGCGCTTCACATAGCGTTCATCCACCACGTCCACCTGCCATTCGACCCGCGAAAAGTTCACCCGCCAGTACTCACCATGCTGCGGTGGGCGCTGCTCTGCGGAGCACTCCTGCAGGATGCGCCACGGCAGGGCAATCTCTACCGACCACATCACATTCTCTGCCAGAGGATTGTTCAATTCCCCTTTGATGTACACGGCAGTACGCAGGCCGCTAATATCCCAGCCGTTGACCGCAGGTCCCTCATCACGATAAGGCTTGACCAGCAGCAGATCCCATACCGTATTCAGCGCATTGATCTCAAATTCGTAATACCGATGCGTATCCCCATCCGGATCGATAAATATCTCAAAGTCATTATCCTGAAAAATAACCGAATCCCGCTCGCGCTGATTTGCCCAGATCTCATTGTCTTCCAGCTCGGCACCTATGTAGAAATAATCGTCGTCCCAGAGCATTTTTACACGGGTTCTTTTGGCAGGTATCGGTCTGCGGTCGCCCTCAATATCCACAAAGTCTTCCGTCCATTCCGCCTGCTGCCAGAAATGCTGATCCAGACGACCTGTCCATTCGCTGACTCCTGAAGCACGTCTGCATGTGTATGATTTCGGATTGAATACAATCTGTGGTTCAGGAACGGCAGATAACTTGCGCATTCAGTCAGCCTCCTCGGGGTTCATCTTGTGCTTTGGCTATCTTGTACTTTTGCTTCAGATGAACAGTATTGGAATACTGCTCATTGTAGGCAAGGATAGTGAGCAGGTAAATATGGCAATTATATGATGGGCGATATGTAGGTTATGCTTACAGTTGATAAATCGTTGTTATTAGCATTTTATAAGCAGCAAAATATACAAAAACCGCTCTTTATAATAAAAGAGCGGGTCTGCATCTTGACCTGTTCATAAACGGATGATCACGCAGTTGGTTCCAGACCAGTACCTTGTCGCAAAGTACGATAGTTTGCTTTGATCATCACTTTGGATCGTCACTTTGAATCATCATTATTGTATGCTGATCAGCGATTCTTTTTCTGTTCGTGCCACTGACGGAATTCGTGCGCCAGGATGCTCATGCTAATTGCATCATGATACTGATAATCATAATACAGCACTTCCCGCTGAACACCTTCACGGCGGAATCCCAGCTTTTCATACGAACGAATCGCCCGCTCGTTAAAGGAAAAGACCGACAGTTCCACCCGGTGCAGATTGATATTGCCAAAAGCATAATCCAGCAGCATCTCCATCGCTTCGGTACCATATCCCTGACCGCAATTGGACGATTCAAATATTGCCACCCGTACATGCGCATTGCGGTTGGTCCGGTCGATATCCATTAGTGAGATTTCACCAATGACCTGTCCTGCCGGCTTGAGCATAATGAGCAGATCGATCCGGCTGGAATCGCTGGTGCTTTCTTCGATGAACCGGGCCACTCCTTCACGGGTAAACAGCACATGGGTCCCAGTCAGGCGGCGCATCTCCTCATTCATCAATGTCGGATAGTACAGGTCCAGATCGTCTGTTGTAAATGTGCGCAAATACAGTCGTTCGCTTTCCAGCACACGTGCATCGTTATGATTCATTGTGATCATTCCTTATCTTCTTATGTATTCGGTATGCTTCGGCTTTTGCATAAATAAAGGAAAAGTTATCTCCCGGAAGTAGTGTATCATATGAATCGGCAGCAGCTCCAGCAAGAGCAAAACAGTCTCCGTATTCTCATCCATGTTTAACACAAATAACTCTATGCTGTATAAGCCAGAGAGTTATTTCATTGCTATTATTAATAAAGGACCGTCCTGGAGTCATTATCCCTGCAGCTTGCGAATCAGCTGACGCAGCTGCTGATTCAGACTCTGCAGCTCTTCGCTGGACAGACCGGTCGCACTTAGCAGCGATTCCGGCAGACAGCTGGATTGCTCCTGCAGTGCCATTCCTTTTTCCGTAATTTTAATATTTACGACCCGCTCGTCTTCCGTAGAGCGCTGCCGGGTTATCAGTCCGTTTTCTTCCATTCGTTTGAGCATGGAGGTCATCGTGCCGGAATCCAGATAGATTTCCTTGCCGAGTTCCTTGATCGTGCACTCCTGCTTTTCCCATAAGACAACTAGCGTAATATATTGCGGATAGGTAATCCCCATCTCTTCGAGCATCGGCCAGTACATTCTGGTAATAGCTCTTGAGCCTGCGTAGAGCGAGAAGCAGATATGCTGTTCCAGAGCTGTTACACTTGTCGATTCCATTCTTCTCACCTAATTTCTTTGTGTTTAGTTCATCATAAGCAGCATAGTGATTTAGTATTATCGTATCGTTACTGTTATATATTGTCAACAATTAATTTGCTTAAAACTTAAATTTTAGCAAACAAATTATTTTATCGGCTGCAATTGCCTTTTTTATGGCCTCTCTGCTATGTACCTATCGGACTGTTATATACGAAAAAGCCCTTCCATACCAGTTACCGCTCACCGGATCGGTGAACAGGCTGCCTGCTAGGAAGAGCTTATGTCGTTAATCTATACATTCATAATCTATACAGCATCTTTGCAATAGAAAAAATACAATCCAGCATCTGTCCGCTCGGTCTAGAAACCAAACACGGACATGCCGCCATCGACCATCAGCGTCTGACCGGTAATGTAGCCGGCAGCATCGGAGGACAAAAAGACGACCGGGCCGACCAGTTCTTCCAGATTGCCGACCCGCTTCATTGGGGTGCGGTCCAAAATCTCCTGCATGTACTGCTCATTCGCCAGCACCTGCTCGGTCAGCGGAGTACGGAAATACCATGGACCCACCGCATTGACCTGAATGCCGTACTGTGCCCACTCCATCGACAGAATCTTTGTCATCTGGATCAATCCTGCCTTGGTGGCACCGTACGCTACGCCGGTACGTAGAGCAACCTGACCGGCAACAGAGGCAATATTGATAATCCGCCCGCCGCCATGCTCCTTCATCTGTTCCGCTGCAAGCTGGGACGCGATCAAAGCCGAATGCAGATTCGTCTGCACAATCATATTCCACTCGGCATCCGTCACATCGAGCGCCTTGCTGCGGATGTTCATACCTGCATTGTTAACCAGAATATCCGGCGCACCAAAAGCCAGTTCAAAGCGCTCGAACGCTTCCTTCATCTGCTGACGATCCGTCACATCCGCGACCATGCAGATCGCCTGGCGGCTGCTGTGCTTCTCGATCAGCTGGCGGGTGACATCAAGGTCAGAACCGGTGCGCGAGATCAGTCCCACATCGGCGCCTGCCTGTGCCAATCCGATTGCCAGCGCCTGGCCGATTCCTTTGCCTGCACCGGTAACGATTGCTTTTTTATTGGATAATGAAAATGATGGTAAATACATCGGTAGCAACTCCCTTTCCATCCCGCGATCCGGTCAGACCGGCTGGCGGAAGCTCGTAAAGTATTGGCTTGGCCCCCCATGCTCCGGATGAGTGACCTCCTCATATTTCTCGGAGGTGTATTCCCCGATCACCCGTCTCCAGAATGCCTGAGCGGCTGTATTGTTATGCACCTGAGTGACTTTCCAGCGGCCCGGATAGCGGCTGAACAATTCCTGCGCTGCCCAGCGGCCTACACCTGCACGCCTGTATTTGTGCAGAATAAAAAATTCGGTCATATAATAGTCACTCTCACTGCTGTCCACATACCGGTCCACCAGGGCAAAGCCGGCAATATAGGAGCCCGAATAGATCAGAAATGGAAATTTGCGTCCCGGACGTCCCCAGAACTCATCCAGTCCCGGATACTCGGGGAAACGTCCCTTGTCGTTCAGCTCGATATTCAGATAATATGTAAAATCATAAAGATACAATTGCATCATTTCCCGGATAACCCGCTTTTTACTTCTCGGTACCAACTCCAGCGCCAGCGCCATCATGTTCCCTCCGTTGTCTCATCTGTTGGTTGCACTTCATCTACATAGGTTCAAGATAGGTTCAGGAAAAATATGTATTTCATCCTAACGCCTTCTTACCACTATATAACGTTCCTGCATGGTGACGCAAATCATATTCCCATTATTTTATGGTACAATCGGGACATGAGGTGAGTTAACGACATGACCATTCAGAAGATACACGATCGCCGCAAGCTGGACGAGAAACTTCCGTCCATGCCATGGTATATTGAACAATTTATCAACTACAAATTACCGGATCTGTCCCCTTCCACCCTGCTGGAATACATACGGGATTATGAATCATTTCTGGGCTGGATGATGGCAGAGGGATTATCTGCAGCCAGCGCCTATACGGAAGTTCAGCTGATCGAACTGGAGACGCTCCGAATGGAGGATGTAACCAGCTACCGGCTGTATCTGACGACACGCGCCGAGAGTACCAATACACGAGTAACCGTATCGCGCAAGCTGTCCTCGCTGCGTTCGCTCTTTCATTACCTGAGCCAGATCGCCGAGGATGAGGATTTTTACCCGCTGCTCAAGCGCAACATTATGGCCAAAATTGAAGTCAAACGGCTGCACAAGCCCAAGGACACCGCCGCCAAGCTCAAAGGCAAAATTCTGGAAGAAGAAGAACTGGAAGAATTCGTCGGTTATATCCTGGAAGGTCACCGTGAGACGATCGCAGGCAATAAGCAGGCGCTCTATTCGTATGAACTGAATCGCGAGCGGGATGCCTGCATTGCCAGCCTGATCCTCAATTCCGGACTGCGCGTATCCGAAGTGGTCAATCTGAACCTAAACGATCTCGACTTGAACCAGAAAATGCTGTATGTCTCCCGCAAAGGCAACAACGACGAGACGTTCAAAACACCGGTCTACTTCCGCGAGCAGGCACGGGACGAACTGCAGACGTATTTGCAGCTGCGGGAATCCCGCTATCGTACGCCGCGTGGTGAACAGGCGCTGTTCGTCGCCAAGCCCAACGGTCACGCATCCGGCAACCGCATGACCAAGCGCGCCATTCAGGCGATGATTATTAAATACGCCAAATACTTTGGCAAACCGTATCTGACCGTACACAAGCTGCGGCACTCTTTTGCGACCGATTATTATTTGCAAAATGATATTTACAAAACCAAGGAACAGCTGGGTCACGCTTCTACCGAGACGACGGAGATCTACGCGCATCTGACCGACAAGACGATGTCCGAAGCGATCGAGAAGCGCAAGGATCTGGATTAGAACAAATTATTGTATATTGTACATTCCCCGGTATATGTTTACAGCAAAAAGCTGCCTTTCAAAAAAGGCAGCTTTTTATTTAAACAATCCTACTATACGTTTACATGTCAGACATTCACTTTGTAATCCAATTGCAATTCGTCTGCAGGCACACCTCTGATCCCCCAATTATTTTTTGGAGTTTCAAATATCGTAATTTCAAGATCATTCGGTAGAATGCCTGTTGTTTCGCTTATACGCTGAAACAACAGGCTAATCAGCTGTTTTTTGGCTGCTGCCGATCTTCCTTCGAAAATACTGATTTCAATAATGGTATAAGCATCTGAACGACCATTTGCAAAAATGAAGTCTTCTTTGGGCATAGGAAAAAAGCGATGGAATTTTTTATCCGGTGGAAGTTGAAAAGCATCAACTATACACGAATGGATAACTTCTGAAAGATTTTTCTTGATCGGGTTCAACCTTTCATCCAGTCCATAAATTTTGATCTGTGCCATCTTCTCAGCTCACCTTTCTCTTCTCAACTGTTCTTACTCATCTATCGTAATCTTTATCAATTAAGCATTTTTCAGCTTTTCACCGAGATCGACAAAAGCAGCGACTGCGGTACGGATACGCAGCTCTGCGCCTTCGTCCACTGGTTCACCATTTTCATTGAACTCACGCTGTGTACCGCCGATCGAGATCCATTCTGGGCAGTTGATGCCGTGCAGGTTGCGCACGATATTTTGCAGATGCAGCAGGGAAGCTGTACCGATCAGACCGCCGGCCGAGTTGGCGGACAGGACCACCTTGTTGGTAAAATGCTCGCTGCTCAGGAAATCGAGTGCATTTTTGAGTACTCCCGACAGTGAACCGTGATATTCCGGTGTAGCCAGCACAAGCGCATCGGCGCTTTTTGCGGCAGCGGACAGTTTCAGTACTTCTTCATGGCCGTAGGCCTCTCCCGGGCCGTACAGCGGCAGCACATGCTCCTGCAGATTGAACACTTCCGCTTCATGTCCCTGCTCGGTCAGCAGGCGGGCCATGTAGTGGCACAGCTTGGTAGTGGATGCGTCCGGACGTGTGCTTCCGGCGATAAGGGTAACTTTCATTGTATAGGGTCCTCCTGTGTAGTAGATTGGCAGCTGCCGTATTTTATTCACATTGCTTTGTCAGTTGGATGGGTATGACATTATGTAAGCATTCAGTGCAGTGAACAATTCCATAATACCATCTTTTCCGGCTGGAATAACAGGTATTCCTTTAAAATTTGAAATTCCAGCGAGCTGCTCTGGCTCTATGCGGGTATAGATCCACTGCAATCCACTCAGCTGATCCAGCAGTTCGACGTCCAATTCTCTGGCAATCAGCACTGCTTTGGGATAGTGCTCCTGCTTGAATCCTTCGACCAGGATCAGATCATATGGCTTTGCAGCATGGGCAGCCAGCTCCATCACCAGCTGCTGCAGTGTGGATGGCTGTTCCCGGATGATCGCTGTACGTGCAGGAGACGTAATCACGACTGCAGCTGCACCGGCCTCAGTATGGGCAAAAGTATCCGTACCCGCATGATCCATCTGAAACTCATGGGCATCATGCTTGATCACGGCAATCCGCATTCCGCGGGCGACTCCGAGCCGAAGCAGCTCGGTAACAAGGGTTGTTTTGCCGGAATTTTTGTAGCCGACGATCTGGATGACCGGCGGCAGCGAGGTATGCACGTGTGTTCCGCTGGTGTTCATCATTTCACTGCCAGCTTCAGGACGGATACCGGTGTACCGGCCGGCAGCGGTTCGGTCGTCGGCGGAATGACGATCAGGCAGTCGCTGTCCTTGATCGTCACCATTACATTGGATTCGTCCAGCAGCGCCGGATAAGCGATGACGTGACCATTCTCCACATTCACATGTCCGCGCACATAGCGGGTGAAGCTGTTAATTTTGCTGTAATCCCGTCCAAGCCGGGCTGTCCATTCCGGCAGATAGTCTTCTGTACTGTTCATCATCTGACGGATCGTCGGACGAACGAGTAGTTCACAGCCGACAAAGCAGGCTCCCGGATTGCCGGAAAGGGCAAACAGCAAAGTCCCTTCCTTGACCGCTCCGGTCGTCACGCTTCCCGGACGCATGGAGATTTTGTTGAACAGCATCTCCACTTCGCCGCTGCGTACCAGATCGCCCATAATATCATAGTCACCGACCGATACGCCGCCGCTGGATACGACCAGATCATACTGCGCCAGCGCATCCATCATTATCGTGCGTGCCAGTTCCAGATCATCTTCTACCGCTCCCAGCAGATGAGGCTCGCCGCCAGCTGCCCGGATCTGCTCGGCCAGCATCAGGGAGTTGCTGTTGCGGATTTTGCCCGGCTCGATCGGCTCCTCCACACCAAGCAGTTCGGTTCCCGTCGAAAATATCGCCACCTGCGGACGGCGATATACGGTTACCGTATGTACGCCAAACGTAGCCAGCACCGATATCTCACCGGCTCCGATATAAGCCCCCTGTTCCAATAGCTGCTCACCTTCTCCAATTTCCAGACCGATTGGAGTAATATTGCGGCCTGCTTCTACCTGCCGCTTGAGACCGACCCATGTGCGCTCATCTTCTGTACGCGTCTCTGTCATTTCCAGCATTACGACCACATCGGCACCTTCCGGTACCATCGCGCCGGTCATGATGCGCGCTGCCTGACCGGACCGAATGGAGACCGAAGGCGTGTAGCCGCATGGGATATTATCCACGACTTCCAGCCAAACTACCTTTTCACTGGAAGCACCCTCCAGATCGGCTGCGATCATGGCATATCCGTCCATGCCCGAGCGCCGGAAATGCGGATAGGGATGCGGCGCTGTCACCGTCTGCGCGAGAAATCGGCCGCCTGCCTCCTCCAGCTTGACCTGCTCCGTCTCTGCCTGCCGGACATGAACGGCAATCCGCCGCTGCGCTTCTGCCGGGGTAATCGGCTTTCGGTGAAATTTGCCCCGATCCTGCTGTGCTGCGGATGGTGCAGCCTGTTGTTCCGGTTGGTTCTGTGCTGTCATGATCTGATTCCTCCCTTGATTTCTGCAGCTGTCTGCCGGACAGCCGGGTCCGTTACTTTCCTTACAGTTATAGCTCAAGCGTACATTTCATGCAAGTGTCAGGCTGTTCATAAGAATATTATGATACGGTGCGGGTTGAATCGGAATCTCGTACTCGTTGTATTTGTGACATTGACCATAGAAAGTGATGAGTTAAAGGTTAGTAATTTACATAAATCAGGATATGTTCATATAAATAAGGGTTGGCTCCATGGTTGTTGTGACGCTGAGTTCGGATGATGGAATGGTAATTAGGATGGAGAGATTGCGGATGGGATATACGGGCGAATATTCTTTTATTATTATGAATTTTTCATATAGTGAAATTATTTAATTAGTAGTTAGGACTTCATAAATTAAATTACTTCTCCTTGGTTGATGCCTTTTGTCGTTTGTCGTTTGTCGTTTGTCGTTTGTCGTTTGTCGTTTGTCGTTTGTCGTTTGTCGTTTGTCGTTTGTCGTTTGTCGTTTGTCGTTTGTCGTTTGTCGTTTGTCGTTTGTCGTTTGTCCAAAATGATACCAATTTTAAACTTTAACACAAATAAAAGAGCCGTCTGCACGGCTCCTTTACGGGTTACTTTGTATTATATGGATCTACACGTTCTCTTTCTGGAGAAGTATTTACACATCTTTTGTATTTCAGCCTTTTCATCATTCTCTTGTATTCACTCTATATCTATACAGTTTCCTTGTCTTGAATCTATGCTACAAACCCGCTGCTTAATGATTCAGCGCGCTGATCTGTAAGGTCTCCCAGCGTATGGCTTCTCCGCCTGCATGGCGAATATGGATGACTTTCTTCTCTCCAGGCAGTAGGTCAAAGTAATTATCGCTGAATCGCAATCTGCCCTGCGATATCTCCAGCTTCACCATCCGGGCCAGTACGCTGCCGCCGGTCAGGGTAACCGTCTGCTGCTGCTCGTCCACCTGCAGGCTCCAATCTGCAGCAGGCAGATTCAGCTGCTGCGGGGAACGCAGATAATAACGGTTATCCGGAATATCCGGATGATCCGCACTCAGCACCACGAACACTTCATGTGCTTCCAGACCATCCTTTCCTCCAGCAAAGGATTCACCTGCTGATAAAGTGGTTTCTTGTTCTGGGGACACTGATTGCTGCCCGGCAGCTGCCAGAATCTCTGCTTCACTAATACGTTGCACATCTACTGCCCCATTGGCCGGCACATCGACTGTAAAAGTACGACTGTAGACCGGTTCACCGGTCCAGGTCATCACCTTCATCTCCATCTGAGTCGTAAATGACTGCAGCGTATCGTTAACGATCCATAGCTTCAGATCCTGCCCCGGCTCATGATCCAGTGACAGCAGCAGCGGATGGTAAAAGGAACGGGCGTAGAAATACGCAGCCTTGGGCAGCAGTTCATAATCGATAATCGCCCAGCTCGTCCCCGGCCAGCTGTCATTGAGCTGCCAGATCAGACTTCCGCTGTTGCGGTGCTTGAGACGACGGTAATGTTCGATGCCATATTTCAGCCCTTCCGCCTGAGTCAGCATGGAATAGTCCAGATACTGATCGATATTTTGCGGAATGCCGGTATAGCCTTCCATTAGCAGAATGCCTTTACGATGGTTGGTGTCCTTGTTCCGGTAATCCATCTCCTCACTGCCCCAGTAAAAGGATTCTTCCGGGATATAGCGGGAGAGTGTATACCGGTTCGCCGCCGCATGCATACCGAATTCGCTGCTGAACAGCGCCAGATCCTGCTTGTAATGATGGAAACTGACGCCTTCGATACTGTAATCCAGCAGCGGCTTGTCTCCATACTGCCGCGGATATACCGAACCATGCCAGACCTGCCAGTTATGACGGTCTCCGGCGTCCGGATCATTGACGTCGCTGCCGCCATACGGCGAGGATGGCCAGTAGGGACGATACGGGTCCTGCTCGGCCAGCACATCCGGGATTAGCTCATGATAGATCGCTTCTCCGTAAAAAGGACTTCGAATATCACCAGCGGCTGTTTTCATATCATACAGCCAGTCGATCTCGTTATTGCCGCACCAGAGGGCAAGTGACGCATGATTGCGCAGCCGCTGCACATTGTCTCTTACCTCTGCCCTTATATTTTCCATAAAGTCCCGGTTAAAGTCAGGGAACAGCGCATTTGCAAACGCAAAATCCTGCCAGACCAGAATGCCCTGTCGGTCGCACTGTTCATAAAATATATCCTTCTCATAAATGCCGCCTGCCCATACGCGCAGCATATTCATATGCGCCTCGGCTGCCAGCTCGATCAGCTCCACATAACGGGAATCCTCCGCCGAACCGATCAGATTGTCCACCGGTATCCAGTTGGCTCCCTTGGCATAGATGCGTACTCCATTAAGGACAAAGGCAAATAAAGGTTCTCCTTGCTCTCCCTCCAGCTGCAGCTCAATCGTCCGCAGACCGATCTCATGCTCGTAGCGGTCGACCAGTTCGTCTCCGGCATACAACAGTACGCGCAGGTTATATAAATATGGTTCGCCCAGATCATGGGTCCACCATAGCCGGGGCTGCGGAATATGTAATTGCACCGTCCATGTATCCGGCCGACCGTGAACTGCTTGTATCCCGGTCTGCTCACGAACAATCTCGGTACCTTCACGATCCAGCAGCATCACTTCCGCCCGTAATGGGGATGCTGTCTGAGGACCGGACAGACCATGGCGGTGTTCATTATAGCTCGTATAACGCAGCGGCGAGACGATGCTGACAGCAGCCTGCACATCCAGAACCGCCTCATGTGGATCCGCACTGCAGGTGTATGCATATACCTGATCCAGCCGGGCAATCCGGTGACGCTGTATATTTACACTGCCCCAGATGCCTGTCGTTACGATACGTGGACCCCAATCCCAGCCAAAATTCATCGCAGCCTTGCGCAGCCACGGCCGCTCTTTCGTATACGAGGACCAGTCGAACAATTCTTTCTCCTGATGGTGCGGATGCAGCGGATCAAAGTGGACAGCCACGCTATTCCAGCCGCTGCGAACGACACGGCTGATATCAAACGTATACCTGCGATGCATATTGGCGGCTTGCCCCACCTCATGTCCATTCACATAGACCGTCGCAAACGTATCCAGTCCTTCAAAAGTCAGTTCATGCCGCTCGGTAATATCATCCGACAGTTCATAATCAAATGTCGTACGGTACCACCATTCCTCCTGTTCGATCCAACGGCTCAGCTGATCCTGATGTCCATAATACGGATGAGGAATCAATCGACGCTGAATCAGAGCGGTGTGCACATCCCCGGGTACAGAGGCCGTGATCCAGTAGCGGTCATCCAGTCCCGGTGCAGATACGTCCACCGCTCTCATTTCTCCCGGCCGATAATGCTGAATTCTCCATGTTCCATCCAGGCTGAGGCAGGATGAATCCGGATAGGTTGATGCATTGATGCTGTCCATGATGATTTACTCCCTCCTGTACTTTCAGGCATTTAGTAATGTTCACCGATATATATTACGCGTATTCCTATTGCAGGGTAATTGTATAAATTAACGAAAAAGCTGCATTATTTTACATATTTATTGTACAGATTGGTGGATTACATAGACAGGGTGAATCGGCAATCTCTATAACAGCGGATAACAGGAATCGGACGGCGGATGGCTCACCTGCACCAAGCAGCGTTCCCGGTATTCGGTTGGTGTACAGCCGCTGTACTTTTTGAACAGTCTGCTAAAGTACTTTACATCTTCATAGCCGATCTGTCCGGCGATTTCAGCTACTTTGGCCGAGGAGATGGTGAGCAGTTCAGCCGCATATTCCATTCTCCGTTTCCCTACCCAGTCACTGTAGGTGAGACCGGTCTCTTTTTTGAAAATTTCACTCAGATGGCTGGCATGCAGATGCACATGCCGGGCAGCGGCGGCGAGGCTGATATCTCCGCCGAGATTTTCTTCGATGTACAGCAGCGCTTTTTGCACATGCATGCGCGGCCCTTCACCGCAGCGGGTATGATAAAACCGCGAGATCCGGTGCAGCTGCTGGAACAGTTCTTCCTTCATGTATTCACCCGACTGCCAGACGATACTGCCAGCAGGTTCGACAGGTGAGGTGGCAGCTGCGGCGGTATACATGCTGCTCATCGCACGTTCCAGCCAGCGATTCGCACTGAGCAGCACGGACTGCAGCGCACTTTGAACCGACTGCGGAGTAGCTTCTTCTTGATAGATCAAGTGATCCATCCAGCGGTCTACCCAGCCTCTCAGCGCAATCGTATCTTCTCTCAGCAGAATCGAAGCCAGCAGTCGCTCTTCCTCATGGCTGCAGACCGTCTGACCACCCTGGCGACCGGCAATCTGTTCATAACTCCATACGGTAGAACCCGGCAGCAGCGGATAATAATTGCAGGCTTCCAGCGCTTCCCGATAGGATGCATGCAGCTGCGTGGTTAACTGTACCGACCGACTCAGCGCAGCGGTAACCCTGCATTTGAGCAGATGCTCCATACGCCGGGTCATACTTTGCCAGTCATGCAAATGATCCGTTCCGGCTGCCGGCATACAGGTGAGTACAACGATGCGCTGCTGATGTATACAAGCCGGGAGTCCCAGCATATCCTGCAGCATATTGTGGATGGCGAACAGCAGCAGTGCATGATGGGCTGTATCCTGCCCCCATCCTTCGGCCTGCAGAATAACGATCTGCCAGCGTTCCGTCTCGGCCGAACTCCAGCTATACGGAATATGAAGCGTATGGGCATGGTGGGAAGTATCGGGAATCCTCTGGACTGTACCCTGATGCAGCTGCAGCAGCTGCCCGAACCAGTCTTCATCCATATCCGCATTTTGCTTATCCGTTCCTTCAATAATCCAGCGGCGGAACAGCTGCTCGGCAGTCTGCTGATGAATCTCCCGTTCGTGATGGCGGGTCGACAGCCGCTGCTCGATACTGCGCTTGACCCCAAGGACCGTTTTGATAATTTCTTCCGGTGGGCTTGTTTTGAGCAGGTAATCCGCCACATGCTGACGGATCGCCTGCTGGGCATAGCTAAAGTCATCATAGCCGGATAAAATAATGATCTCCAGCTCCGGTAAAAGTATCCGCGCTTCCTCTGCCAGTTCCAGTCCGGTCTTGCCGGTCATGCGAATATCCGTCAGCAGAATATGAGGCTGTTCCCGTACCATACGCTCCAATGCTTCTTCTGCCGATCCGGCGGGCTCCAGCAGTTCAAGCCCCAGTTCATGCCAGGGAATTACCGAAGCCAGCCCTGTACGAATAATCACTTCATCATCCACAATCAAGATTCTCACGGTATCCCTCCTTCAGTGGAATCGCAAATGATACTTTGGTTCCAGCCTGCGGACGACTCTCGATATGCAGACAGGCTTCCTTGCCATAATGCAGCAGCAGCCGTTCATTGACATTGCGCAATCCATATCCGCCATCCGATTCGGTGCGCTGGGGTCCTTCTGCAGAATGTATCGTCCGGCTCAGCATGTCACGCAGCTGATACAGCAGGTCCGGTTCTATACCTGTGCCATCGTCCAGCACCATGAACCGGATCCAGCCGCCTTCCTGCTCCAGATGAATGGTGATTGTACCCGGTCCTTCCTTTTTCTGAATGCCATGGATAAGCGCATTTTCCACCAAGGGCTGCAGCAGCAGCTTGAGCATCGTATGACTGTAAAGACGCTGGTCCACCGCCCAGCTCATCCGTACTTTATCCGGAAAGCGGATTTCCTGTACCTGCATATAGTTGCGAATATGGTTCAGCTCCTGCTCGACCGAGCAGTAATCTTTGCCCTGATTCAGACTCAGCCTAAGAAAATCACTAAGTCCCTGCACCATCGCTCCAATTTTCTTTTCCCCTGACATCAGGGCAATCCAGTGAATGGAAGAGAGCGTATTATACATGAAATGAGGATGTATCTGCGCCTCCAGCGCCCGCAGATCGGCTTCTTTCTTGCGGGCTTCATTGCGGATCAGCTGCTGTTTGAGCTGCGCAATATGAGCGCCGAACCGGTGATAGCTTCGGCTGAGCCTGCCAATCTCATCATGTGATTCAATCGGAAAAGCCGGCAGCGGGTAGGCCGGATCACTGTGATAGAGCAGCCGGGTCAGATGACGCAGAGGCTGAACGACGCGGCTGACAACGAGCCAAATCAGTACTGCACTGACCAGCACTGATACGAGCACGACGATAAGCGTCAACTGCAGAATGAAGCGGTTCTGCGCCGTATACTGATCCGAAGGAATCATCATGACCAGCGTCCAGCCGCTCTCGCGATTATGCTGGTACATCACGGTCTGCTCCGCTTCTCCCTCCCCGTAGGATAGCGAACCGTCCGCTCGATGTCCGGACCGAACTATCTGCCGCATTAACCCGGAATAATCGTTATCCAGCGGCATCGACAGCTTTGACTTGTCGTTGGTGGATAGAATATGTCCCTGATCATTAACCAGCCATACCTGTCCCTGCCCGTCTCCGATTCTCGGCAGCACCGACCAGTACTGGGCCAGTACCTTTTCATTGAGACTGATGGAGAGCCAGCCGAGCGGCCGATAATCATGCGTGCTGCGCAGCGGGCGGATAAACGTAATGACCGGCTGCCGACCGGAAGCGTTCTCCACCTCGTAGACACCTGTCCACTGCTTATGCTTCACTTCATTGATATTCACCTGGGTAGACAGCTCCGAATGGTACAGGGAAGATGTCGATAAGGTGCTGTTCAGCCGCGGCGCATAGATCGTAATATCGGCAATGTATTTTTTGGAGGCGGCCAGATTGGTAAGTAGTCCGATAATTTCACTACGGATCAAGCTGTCTTCCTGTGGACTGCTCATGTAACGCTGAATTTCCCGCTGGCTGATCATGAACAGCGATACATTTTCCACATCCTGAATCATAAATGCCAGATTATTATTCATCTGTGTCAGCGTGTCCATGCCTGACAGCCGGGCTTTGTCTTCTGTAATATGTGTAGAAATCGCAAAAGCAAAAACGCCGAGCAGCAGCAGCGGCACAATCATGGACAGTATGATGATGACAGACAGCTTGCGCTGTAGTGATGACTGCATCCAACGTCTCATTATGATTCCTCCCTGCCTGATGATGCTCGGCTGTTGTATATAAGTTTGTATATCGATGATTGTTTGGTATGTCGGTTATTTAATATATCGATTTCCTATTTAATGCCGCATTATCCTTTTACCGCTCCGGCAGTCATTCCTTTCATTACCTGTTCCTGAAATACCAGGTACAAAATAATCGTCGGCAGTACGGACAGTACCATCGCTGCCAGCGTCAGTCCATAATCGGTCTGATAACCGTCCGAGAAATTGGCGATACTGAGCGGAAGCGTTTTCAGACTTGTTTTGCTAATAAAGACCAGCGCAAACGAAAAGTCATTCCATGCATGCAAGAAACTCAGTATGGTAACGGTCGATAGCGCCGGCAGGGACATCGGCAGAATAATCCGGAAAAACAATCCCCACAACCCTGTCCCATCGATAAAGGAAGCTTCCTCAATCTCGCGTGGAAAAGACATCAAGTACGCGGATAGTACGAAAATCGCTGTCGGCAGGGCAAATGCCGTATACGGCAAAATGAGTGCCCAGTACGTATTCAACAGCGATATCTGCTTCATCAGAATAAACAGCGGCACCAGTGTGCTGTGAATCGGGATCAGCATCCCGACGACAAAGAAAGCAAATACCGCGCCTTTGAGCCGGAATTGAAAGCGGGCCAGAATAAAAGAAGCCAGCGCTCCAATAAATAAAGTCAATACGAGCGAACCGATCGATACGATCAATGAATTGGCAAATGCGGTGTCCAGCTTGGCCGTCTCCCACGCCTGGCTGAAGTTCGCCACATTCCACTGGGCCGGCAATCCAAACGGATGGCTGTAAAAGTCTTCATTGCTTTTGAATGCACTCACAATCAGCCAGAAAAACGGATACAAGGTAAAAATACCATAAACCATCAGAATCGTCCAAAAAATAATATGTTTTCCTCTACCAAGCAGAATCGATATTCCCGATGCCTGGCGATGAGAACCGGCTGTCGCTGTCTGATTCATCACATGCCCTCCTTCCGGATACGTTTTCTGTTTGCTGCTAACAAGCCTACTTCACTCCATCTGCCTGTACGATTTGCAGATCGATCAGGAACTCCGGCTTTTTCTGCTGGTTAGCCACTGGCTCGTTCCGATCAGCAGCAGACTGATCAGCACAATCATCGTCGAGATCGCACTGCCATATCCATAACGATACGAGGTAAACGTCGAATTATACATGTAGGTAGCCAGCAGTTCTGTCGCATGTGCCGGACCTCCGCGGGTCATAATATATACCAGATCAAATGATTTCAGACTGCCCGAGATGCACAGAATGATCGCCACCTGCACAGTCGTCCAGATGATCGGCAGCGAGATATACGCCAGCCGCCGCCAGCCAATCGCTCCATCCAGCTCGGCGGCATCATGAATCTCACCCGGTATATTTTGCAGTGCCGAACTGAAAATGATCAGATACAATCCGACAAAGCTCCAGATCAGCGGCGGAATCAGTGAGTAAACCGCGATCCCTGCATCCGACAGCCAGTTCAGCTTCCAGCCGGACAGCCCGATCGCATCCAGCAGAAAATTCAAAATCCCGATCTGCGGATGATAAATATACTGCCACACCATACCGATGACGACAGTGGACATGACCATCGGCAGGAAAATCGCCGAACGCAGAAATCGCTGCATCCACGTATTTTTGTGTAAAATAACTGCCAGTGCCAGCGCAATCGGCACCTGACCGAACACGGCCGCCAGCACGAAAATGATATTGTTTTTTAGCGAACGCCAGAATGTAGAATCCTGAATAATCTCCGCATAGTTGGCCAGGCCGATATACTGCTTGTCCCCGAATCCGGACCAGTTAAAAAATCCGTAATACGCCGACCAGACGACCGGCACAAATACAAACAGACCATAGATCAGCAGCGCCGGTGCCAATCCGAACATAATAAACTTGCGGCTGCTCATCGCATTCATAGCACCACTCCTCTCCTGTCAATCCGAGCCTGCTGCCGACAAAAGTTACTTGCCCAGCGCTCCTGCCTGTGCATTCTGAATCTTGGCAGCAATGTCCTGCGGGCTGCCGCCCATCATCAGTTCCTGCAGACCGTTGTTGGTTACTTCGACAGCTGCCGAGCTGAGCTTGGAATCATACACCGGACTGATTTTCGTTTTCTGGATCAGATCATACAGCTCCACGAACAGCGGATGGGCTTTGCTCTTGTCCAGATCCAGTTTGTAACTGACGAGTGTACTACTGTCGAGTGTAGCTTGCTGACCCTCGGGACCGGAAAGGGCATACAGCAGCTCCAGCGCCGCTTCCTTTTGCTTGCCTTCAAGCTTTTTGTTCATCCCCATCCCGGTGCCGACTACACCTGCCGTCGATTGAGCTTCGCCTTTGCCGCCAGGTAGAGGTGGAAGGATCGTCACATGCGTCTGATCCAGCACTTCAGCGGGGGCATTATTCACCAGGTTCGCCAGCGCCCAGCCTCCGTTAATGACCATGGCACTTTTGCCCTGGAAATAAAGCTGCATCATCTGCGTCTCATCGATACTGTCGAATCCGCTCTGAAAAGCGTTCGCTTTGCCAAGATCCTGCATGACCGTTAATGCTTGTACAAACTGCGGATCGGTAAAGGATGCACCATTTTGCTCGGCTGCCTTGAGGAACCAGTCCGTTCCGGTTACCCGGTCACCAATCGTACTGAAAATGGTAGACTGGGCAACCCAGTTGGCTTTGTTACCAAG
This sequence comes from Paenibacillus wulumuqiensis, assembly GCF_000971965.1. Lineage (GTDB taxonomy): Bacteria > Bacillota > Bacilli > Paenibacillales > Paenibacillaceae > Saccharibacillus > Saccharibacillus wulumuqiensis. Next base: position 112,556 of record NZ_LAQP01000001.1, on the reverse strand, counting down.
TGCAATCGGAATCACACCGTTCTGGTTAAACGTATCAATTGCCTTCATCAGCTCATCCCATGTCTCCGGCACTTTAACATTGTACTGATCAAAAATTGCCTGATTGTAAAAGAGCAATGATGATGGCGCCAGATTCATCGGCACCGAGTAAATCTGCTCGTTCACCGTATATCCATCCAGTGCATTTGGGATAAAATTGTTTTTCCATTCCGGCTTGCTGTCCAGATATTCATTGATCGGCTGAATCAGATCGCCTTTGACAAATTCCTTGGTCATGGCATCCGGCCACATGACGAACAGATCCGGCATCTCGTCTGCGGCCGCCGCGGTGCGCAGGCGGGTCTTCAAACCATCCGTAGGCAGCGGCTCGTCCTCCAGTTCAATCTCCGGGTGAGCCGTACGGAAATCATCCAGCAGCTTGCGCATGGCGATTGATTTGGCATCCTGTCCGGTCCAGTTGTGCCATACAGTCAGTGAGACCGGGTCTCCTTCGGTACCGGCTCCCTGTGCATCCTCTCCTCCTCCGCAGCCCGATAGCAGCAGCGCCAGTAATAGAATGGACATCATTAATGCAGTGATTTTTCTCATCATGCTCCTCCTCTGATGGTTGGAATATTCACAGTTTAATGGAAACGCTATCATTTTATAAGGTGAATCTGTTCGGTATGAGGGTAGACGATCATCGGGTATACATAAAGTTTAGCGTCAGCAATAAAAAAAGCCATCCGGCTGCACTTATTGTGCTCTGCCGGATGGCCTGATCTTCTTTATCCTGCTTTACAGTCTCATACAGGTTTACAGTCTCCTATACAAACTGAATCCTATACTGTATACGAAGCTATAGCATTTATACCTTGTATTGTGTACTTTATATTCTGTACTTCATTCTTCCTACCTTCGCCCGCGCTTGCGTATCTTGCCCGAACCAAAACTGGATTTGGGTGCGCTGCCCCGTGACGGAGAGAAAAATCCGCCATCCGAGCGGCTCGAGGAACCCCCACGATTGATTGTACCGCTGGAATAGGGCGAACCGCGGCTTGGCGTATTGCTGTCGTACTGGGATCTTTTGGACGTCGACGAGTTGCCCCGTTTGAAAATGGACCCCGATTTGTTCACTGTCATCGGCGGCGCCTGCTGGATATCCTGCATAGTCGGCTTTTTGTACTGTGTCTGCGGCGGATAGACTTTTTGGCTCGCGTAGCCGCGGTAATGACCACCGCCATACCCGCCGTATCCACCAAATCCGCCCAGCGAACCGAACAGCTGATTAATCAGGGTTGCGGTCAGATAACCCTGCAAAAAGCTGGAGTCATAGTTGCGACGTACATATTCTTTGGAATCGACTTCAATAATCGTATCTTCCGGTTTGTTCGGGTCCTGCTGCACCTGAATCAGCTCGTTCTCATAGACGAGAAACATCCGCTTCGGGTCTTCCACCGACATATTCTGCGGGGTACGCTGATCGGAAAGCTGCTCGGCCACTATCGGTACCGTTTGACCGGCTGCCCGGTAGACGTACGAGGTGGAATCGCCATCTCTGCTGACCGACTCCAGCGGATAATTCAGCTTGGAGTTGTTCGAGCCGATTCCACAGCCGGAGAGCAGCGAAGTCACCAGGCTGAGCACAAGTATAATTTTGACAAGCCATGATGCACGTGATTTCATTGGGTTTCGCTCCTAACTGGCACGGATGACACGAACATCCCCGTTAAGTACAGATTCACCTTCATACAGTGTAAATCGCCCGCCCTGCCACTCGATCCGCAGCAGCTTGCGGTCATCCGACTGGTACTGCCATACATGCTGCTCGCCGTTCTGTACTCCCGGCAGCACCGGTGTACGTCCGTTGGCCAGCACACTGCCATGATACTGTTCATCCATGTAGTAGTCTGTTCCATCCATCTCGATATGTGTAGGCACTTCATTCGGATTCTCCAGGCCACCATCGATCGGCTGGTACAATGAATACCGCAGTTTTTCCTGAAGTTCCACGTGAAGGTACATTATATTCGTTCCATCCTGCAGGGTCAGCATGACCGCATTGCGTGCGCGGTTACGGGCCGTTCCGACGACCTCATATGTAACCAGCGAGACTTCACAGATATCTCCTGTCTGCAGATCCAGCGGTCCCTTTTCCGGCTTTGGAGGCTCCGGCTTGGAGACCAGATTCGTAATTCGTTTCCATAATCCCATAACCTGTTACTTCCTTTCCTTGTCCAGCATGTCTATCCTTAAATTTAAAGCGAAGCCGAGATGATCAATGCGCCTACCAGCTGCAGTGCGCCGCCAAGCAGACCGTGACCGATCATGCCCTGACGTGTTCCTTCATCCAGATCCAGGTCTGCTATTTTTTTGAGCAGCAGACGGGCGACCTGCTCCAGAACAAGCAGAATCACAAAGGAAACTATGGAGACAAGCACCGCCTCCCACAGGCTCCATGACGTATTGATCGATACCGACAGAATATATCCCTGTGCAAACAGCTTCATCGCCAGTCGGATCGCTACTGCCGTATTGCCCGCTTTGATCTCGGCGATATCCTTATATTTGGTAAAAAACGAATCCAGATACATCAGCGCAAACAGCACCACTGCTCCTACGCCTGTCCATACCAGAATCTGCAATACAATATCCCAGCTCATCATTAGCCATCCTCCACTGATTTAGCATCATCAATTATTGAAACGTATACACCTATTATTCTGCTGAACTGCCGATTTGCACGAAACAAAAACGAAGGAAGAACTGAATGTACTGTTCTTGCCTTCGTTTCGATCCTGCATTTCGTTTCTTACATCAGACAGTTCCTGACTGACCCAAAAGAATGGATCAGGATTTATTTTCGTACTGCTTCATCAGGGCTGCCAGTTCATCTTCAACCTCTTTATTTGTACCCAGCGCATTGATCTCATCGTCGAGTGATTTGCCTTTGTTGTTCATCTCGTTGCTGGCTTCCGCTCTGGCTTCCATCTGCAGCATTTTCTCTTCCATACGGCTGAGACCGGCAGTAGCGGAATCTGCGCTGAATCCGTTCATCGTTTTGTTAATTTCAGTCTGGGCTTTGGCTGCATTGTAACGGGCAACCAGCGTTTCGCGTTTGTTTTTCATATCGTTCAGCTGTTTACGCATTTCATCCAGCTTGCCGCGCAGGTTATCGGCTGCCGCTTTATTCTGGTCATAATTGGCTTTGTATTCATCACGCTTAGCTTCAGCGTTTTTCTTTTCTTCCAGTGCACGGCGGGCCAGATCCACATTCTGGTTCTGGGCGGCAATATGTGCCTGTTCCTCACGCTTTTTCACCAGTGCATCCTGTTCTTCATACAGCTGCTTGAAGCGCTTCTCAATCGCAATCTGGGAAGCAACAGCCTTCTCGGCATCTTCCAGATCGGCTGCCATATCACGAATATACTGGTCAGTCATTTTGATTGGATCTTCTGCCTTCTCGATCAGGGCGTATACATTGGACAGAGTAAGATCACGCAGACGTTTGAAAATAGACATAAATTAGTTCCCTCCACTTGAATAATAATATAATTATCGTAATACGGTATAGCCGCTGCTGCAAGTATAACTGCAGAAAGCGTGGTTACTAACAGGTATTACGAAGAAATATACATAAGGTTTCAAAGCGGTAGCAGTTCGTTCATTCTCCGATGCTGATCCGTTTATTGTATCAATAACCCATATCAGGCTTTTATACGCAGCTTGCTATGCATCTTCCTTGTCAAAACAGTAAATTTTATATGCAAAAAGCCCCACCGACGAAGCGGCAGGGCCAATATCAATTATGGAATTGTAACAGGTGTGGCCGCGGATTACATCGATTTGGTCAGCGTGATGGAACCGTCGGTGTTGTTCCATTTTACATCCCAGCCGAGCAGCTCGGTAATCGAGCGCAGCGGAACGAGGGTTCTGCCATCTTTGTTTACCATGGCATTTGCGGACAGCTTCATATTTTTGCCATTGACTACAACGGTGTCTTTGTCGATCCAGAATTTCATCGTATCGGAACCGGCCATTACGGTAACTTCGTTAGCTGATTTGTTCCAGCTTACTTTGGCACCGATGCCTTCGCCCAGGTAACGCAGCGGAATATACGTTGTACCGTTCATTACCATCGGTTCGGTATCCATCATCGTTGTTTTGTTATTGATCTTCAGGGAACTGCTGTTCAGCTTCATCCAGATAGTCATCATGCTGCTGTCCGAAGCGGCTGGCATGGAAGCCTGCGGCTGCTCTGCAGATGGCTGTGGAGCGGCTGGCTGTGCTGTTGATGGAGTGGCAGGCTGAGCAGCAGCCATGAACTTATCCGGGTTCTGTTTGACGATGGCTCCACCCAATGCTTCGCCGATGCCAAACATCGCTTTGTAGCCTTCACGGTCGGCCTGATAGGCAGCTGCATAGTTTTTGGCAGCATAGTTGTCAATCACTTTTTGTACCTGGTCTTCATGGGTCATCAATGCCTGTTCAGCGGCTGTCGCCGGCAGGTTATTTGCTGTTGCTGTGCCGAGGAAAGCGGCGAATTCCTTGGTGAAATCGGTAATACGACTTTTCACCATATCCAGTGCGGGCTTGTCGCCTTTTTTGAGAGCATCGACATAATCGCTCTGGGCTTTGATGTGGTTGGTTACCCAGATTTTCTCAAACTGGTCGGCTCCGGCATTGCCATAGATGGAAGCGATCGCTGCTTTGAAATCGGCCGTGTTGCCGGCTTCGGCATCAATCAGTGCCTGGGAGTCGGCTTTGCCGTCATACTGCTTTTGCATTTGCAGTACAGACAAGGCAAAATGCTCTGCTGCCAGATGATTCAGTGCGGAACGCAGATCGGCAGCCGGTGTGTCCACCGTTGTATTTTCGAACATGGATGGATTCTGGGATACGATCGCGCCGGACAATGCCTTGCTGATCGTGAACATCGTATTCAGACCTTCACGGTATTCGGTATAGGCGCCCTTGTAATCACCAGCTACATATTTCTCGAATACATCCTGTACTTCATCTTCATGCAATCGGATAGCCTGTTCGGCTGCCTGCTCGGGAAGCTTGCCGCCGGTCGCTTTGGACAGGAATTCCGCGAATTCATCGACAAATCCCTGTACATTGGCTTCCGCCTGCTTGACGGCTTCCTGGTTGTTCATTTTGGTCGCTTTGACCAGGTCATCTGTGTATTTGTTGTGCGCACGGAAAATACGTCCAAACTCGACAGCCGCTTGTTTGCCGTAGATTGATTCGATCGCAGGCTGCATATCGACTGCATTCTGGTCGAGTGCATCGTAGGCTTCCTTGGCATCCGGCGCGCCTTCATACGCTTTGGTCATTGCAGTGACAGCCAGTGCAAAATGTTCGGATAACAGATAATCCAGTCCTGCACGTAAATCAGCTGCTTTGGTACTTACGGTAGGTGTCATCGCTGAGGCGGATGTATTGTCTGCTGCGAATGCTCCTGCTGCCGGGACGAGCAGGGATAACGATAGTACGGGTGCGATAATTCTTTTCATCTTCATAAATAAACTCCTTTGTAAGTTGGATTGGTGTTGACCATTCTTACTCCTATCAACGCGAGGAGATTATTTCTGGATCACTTTATTTTTAAAATTTTATTCATTGCCTGTTGAATCAAATTGCAAAATGAGCCAAGATTATGATAATAGCAGGCTTTGCGGTGGTACAAATTATCTGCCATCCCGTCAAAATAAAATGAATATCGATAGTCAACAAATGCAGTAAAAAAGCCATTATTTCCTAATAGATAGAAAATAATGGCTTTTATTACTTTTGTATTTTAGTTCTCTGCTTAATGACGATATCCGCGCAGATACTGCACAGGTACATCCACTTCTGCATGCAGCGCTTTGGATGCATGAACAGCCCAGTATGGGTCACGCAGCATCGCGCGTCCGATTGCTACCAGATCGGCCTGATCTTTTTCCAGTACCTGCTCGGCATCTTCGTATTCATCCAGAATACCGACAGCGATAACCGGCATATCCAGCGCCTGCTTAAGCTGGGCGGCCAGTTCCACCTGATAACCGGGGCCTACCTTCATACCGCCGGAACCTACAGGGCCTTCACCACCGGAGGACACGTGCATAATATCTACACCGGCATCACGATAGCGGCGGCAGACTTCGGTAATATAGTCCACATCATAGCCGCCATCCACGTATTCACGGGCAGAGACGCGCATAATGACCGGCATGTCTGCAGGTACAACTTCACGCACCGCCTGAACGACCCGCTCACCGAACAGCGGCAGATCCTGACCGTATTCATCTTCGCGCTGATTGACGAGCGGCGAATGGAACTGATGGATCAGGTAACCGTGGGCACCGTGAATCTCTACCGTATCAAAGCCTGCTTCGACCGCGCGACGCGCCCCTTCACGGTAAGCGATGATCATCTCTTCCACTTCGGCCGTTGTCAGTGCACGCGGCTCTTTGTAACCTTCACCATCGTAACGTACGGCGGATGGAGCTACCGGAGGATTGGCATCTTCTGCTTTGCGGCCGGCATGACCGAGCTGGATACCAATTTTGGTTCCATAGCTGTGTACAGCGTCTACAATCTGGCGGTAAGCCGGAATGAAGCGATCATCCCAGATGCCGGTATCCTGATCGGTAATGCGTCCATCCGGGTGTACGGCTGTCATTTCCACAATGATCAGACCGGTGCCGCCAACAGCGCGGCTAATATAATGAACATGGTGCCAATCATTCGGCATGCCATCCTTGGTATCTACAGAATACTGACACATCGGCGGCATGACGACACGATTTTTAAGCTCCAGGTTTTTGAGTTTGTACGGGGTAAATAATTTGGCCATCATCAATTCCTCCAATAGAAGATATATGTTATGCAACTAAATCAACAGTTATGATTATATAGCATATTACGAAATATAACAAAATTTTCACAGGAAAAGTTATCCGACACACAGCAGAATGAATATTATCCCCTCTCTTCTGTACCCATCTGCCGGGCACTGTACTCATTTATGAATATGCTAAAAGACAGAAAATGAATTGTTCTATCGCTTATTCATTTATGCAGGGAAATATGCACTCTTATATAGAAAAGCAATAACTTGATGCTTACCTGATATGCTTTTGCTCATCCATTCATCTGTCTGTTTGTCTCAAAGTATACAAAAAAGCATATGACCTCCAGTAGTTATTATTCGACCGGAGATCATATGCTCTGCTGTATATCTGGGCAATTCACCACTATTTGCTTTGACCTATCACCTGTTATTTCATATATTATGCTCTGCCTATTGGATGCAAAAATAATATATGCCGGGCTGCTCTATACGAGCGCACCGGCATATGATTTGCATGTTATAGTACTTTGCTCAGGAAATCCTGGGTACGCGGGTGACTCGGAGCGCCAAATACCTGCTCCGGAGGTCCCTGTTCCACGATCTGGCCGCCGTCCATAAAGATGATGCGATCGCCCACTTCACGGGCAAAGCCCATCTCATGCGTCACGATCACCATCGTCATGCCCTCATGAGCGAGCTTCTGCATAACTTCCAGCACTTCCCCGACCATCTCGGGATCGAGCGCCGAAGTCGGCTCATCGAACAGCATCACATGCGGCTGCATCGCCAGCGCACGCGCAATCGCGATACGCTGCTTTTGTCCGCCGGACAGCTGGTTTGGATACGTATCTCGTTTGTCTTCCAGACCTACCGTGTGCAGCAGTTCCATGGCGATCTTTTCCGCTTCTGCCGGGCTGGTCTTTTTGACCTTGATGGGAGCGAGCGTCAGATTCTGCAGGATCGTTTTGTGCGGAAACAGATTAAAATGCTGGAACACCATACCCATCTTTTTGCGGGCATTATCGATATCATATTTACGCTGGGTGATCAACTCATCTTCGAAATAAATCTCCCCGGCGGTAGGCTGCTCCAGCAGATTCAGGCAGCGCAGGAATGTACTTTTGCCCGAGCCGCTCGGTCCAATGACCACGACTACCTCACCTTTAGCGATATCGACATCGATTCCGGTCAGCACTTCATTTTTACCAAATGACTTTTTGAGTCCTTTAACGTTTATCACTTACACTCCATCTCCTTTCCAGCATTCCAAGCAGCTTGGAAAGCACAAACGTCATGATAAAGTAAATGGCTGCCGCGATCAGCAGCGGGTTGAGCGCCGAATAGGTAATGCTTCGTACGGCCTGCGCCTGGAACATCAGATCGGCGACCCCGATAAAGGAGACAATCGACGACTCCTTAATAATAACGACAAATTCATTACCGATAGCAGGGAGTACACTTTTGACCGCCTGTGGAATAATGATGCTGCGCATCGTCATCCCGTGGGACATTCCGAGTGAACGTGCCGCCTCCATCTGCCCACGATCCACACCCTGAATACCGGCACGGAAAATCTCCGCCAGATAGGCCGAGCTGTTAATGGATAGAGTAATAATACCCGATTCCAGTACGGTAAATTCAATATGAAACGTCTGGGCGATACCATAGTGGATAATTAACAGCTGTACGAGCATCGGTGTACCGCGCAGAATCTCTGTATAAGTCACTGCGATCCAGCGCAGCACTCCCATATTCGACAGGCGGAACAGGGAAATGACCAGACCGATCAGGAAGCCGAACAATACTCCGGCTGCAGACAGCAGCAGGGTGTACTGAATCCCTTTGGCATAGTACTGACGGTAATCCCAGAAGATAGTGAAAATATTGTTGGACTTTTGCTGTTCACCGGAGTTCAGTGCGGTTGCGTCCTGAACGAACTTTTTCACCTGATCGCCCTGCTTCAACTGGGCGAGCGTACCATTGATATGACCGAGCAGCTCGACATTGCCTTTTTTCACGGCAATTGCCATCTCGGTATCACTATCAGGAATGGTAGCAGATGTAATTGCCAGATCCGAATGGTTGGCTACCTGTCCTTCAGCGACAGGTCCTTCCATAACGGCAGCATCCACACGACCGGACTCCAGAGACAATACGATGTCCGCGATGCGGTCTACCGAAGTCAGTTTGGCACCTTTGATATCCTTGGCAATGCCTTCCTGGATCGAGCCTTTCTGTACACCGATCGACGCGCCCTGCAGGCTGTCTACAGATGTATATTTATCCTTGTCTTCCACACGGGTCATGATGACCTGGCGGGAAATGTAATACGATTCGGAAAAATCGACATTTTGACGACGTTCTTCTGTCGGCGTCATACCGGAGATGATCATATCGATCCGGCCGCTGTCCAGTGCCGGCAGCAGACTGTCAAATGGAATGTCCTGAATTTGCAAGGTAGCTCCCATATCCGCAGCGATCCGCTTGGCAATCTCTACATCCGACCCGACAATCTGGTCCTTGCCATCTATATTTTTGTGAAATTCGTATGGCGGAAAGTCTGCGCTCAGACCGACCGTGATTACGTTCTGGTTGTCCTGTGCCGCAGAAGCCAGCGGAATCACTGTAAAGAACAACATGAGCATGCTCAGGCAGCATGCAAACCATGGTTTTAGTGCTTTCAACCTTCTATCTCCTTTACTCTGTCAAATTAATTTGGTGTTTCCAAGTGTATTTTATGCCTTACTCGCATATCACTCAACCGGGTTATTATAAATGAAATTGTATGATTATTCAATCATTTTATGTACATTACATTCATATTCATAAGATAACGGTTTCATATATAGGTTGGCTGCATGCTATACTCAGATTATAGCCAACATGGCATATTGATCCGGTATAATGAATGATGCCCCCGAGTCGGTTCTCCTGCCATTTGACGGATGACCCTTGTTGGTGCAAGCTATACCATTATACATAAAAGGAGTATACATCCATGAACCCTACCCAACTCAAACCCAGAATCAGCGAGCATATCCAGCAGCACGCCGAAGCTTTCAAAGCCGTCTCCACCTATATTGGGCAGAATCCCGAACTCGGGAATGAAGAATACAAAGCTTCCGCCCGGCTCAAGCAGGAACTGGAGTCGCACGGATTCCGGATCGAAGCTCCCATCCTCGGAATCGAGACCGCATTTATTGCTACGTATACGTCTGCCAAGCCTGGCCCGGTCGCTGCCTTTATGTGTGAATATGATGCACTGCCCGAGATCGGTCATGCCTGCGGCCACCATCTCATCTGCATGATGAGCGCAGGCGCAGCGATTGGTCTCAAGTCGGTTATCGACGAGATCGGCGGTACGATACGTGTCTATGGCACACCCGCCGAAGAAACGCGCGGTGCCAAAGTACCGATGGCAGCGGCCGGTCTGTTCGATGACTGTGACTTTGCCATGATGGCCCATCCTTATTATGCGTACGAAGAATCGGGAATATCGCTGGCGATGGATGCGCTGCAATTTGAATACTTCGGCAAATCCGCGCATGCCGCAGCCAGTCCGCAGCATGGTATCAATGCACTGGATGCCATTTTGCAGCTGTTTAACGGCATCAATGCGATGCGCCAGCAGACACGCAGCGATACACGCATCCACGGTATTATCAATCATGGCGGCGTCGCAGCCAATGTGATTCCGGATTATGCTTCTGCCCAGTTCTATATCCGTTCCGGCAGCCGCAGCTATACGAATGAACTGGTGGAAAGGGTCAAGCAGGTCGCCCAGGGCGCAGCCATGCAGACCGGATGCCGTCTGGAAATCTCCAACTATGAGTATTCCTATGATGAGCTGGTGACCAACCAGGCACTATCCGAGACATTTACTCACAATCTGCTTAATCATGGAATCCGCCGGGAAGATATCCATTCCGGCAAAGATGCAGGTTCACTGGATCTGGGCAATGTATCGGTACGCTGTCCGGCGATTCATCCGTATGTGCAGATCACGAATGAGAAGCATGAGTTGCACAGTATCGGCTTCCGCGACAAAGCCCAAGAGCCGCAGGCGCTGGAAGCGATGGTATTCGCCGCCACCCTGCTCGCCGAGACCGCATTTGACGTGATCACCCAGCCCGAACTGTTGGCACGCATCCGGGCGGAATTTGAGTCCAAAGTAACTGCTTCAGTATAGTGGGCGTCGTATAATAAACTAATAGTGATCAAAGTAAGATATCCTGCTTTGCACAAATTACTTTATCTTGTAACTGCATTGTAACTGTCACACGCTAATGAACGCCGATCTGTCCCTGCCACTCTCCGTCTGTTCCATAGGATGGTAAGAGTGCATCAAGACTGGAGGTTTGCATATGACAATACTATTCTTTTTGCTGCTGGCTGTGCTGGTCATTCTGTTTGTACGTTCGAGAAATAACCGGGCTGCCGGCCGTACAGGCAGAGTCAATGAGCGCTTTTTTCGAAAGGTTGGATTACCTCCGGTGCATATCGTTCCCGAAGGTCATCCCTGCGAGCCGCTTGCCCGTAGACTGGAGCAATCGCTGCCATCCGATTATGAGCATCAGCTTCGGCAGCGTGTATTAACCGAACATCCTGAGCTGAGTGAAGAGGAGTGGGCCTGGCGCTGGATCGAGATGAAGCGCTACCTGTTGATGTGTGCATTGTTTCGCCAGATGCCGATGTTCAGTTCCAGAGTAGATGATATCTGGCATGAGATGCTGATGTTCACTAGAGAGTACCAGCAGTTCTGTGACCGCTTTTACGGATATATGCTTCACCATTCTCCGCATGGAGGATCACTGTTCCAGCCGGATCAGCGGGCTTTGTTCGACTGGGCATATGGAGAGCTGTTCCCGATCACACGCGGGAATGCCTATGTGTGGGGAGGATTTTTCCAGTATCCGCTGGATAAGGATATGATGAATAATCTGCTGGCGTTTAATTCACATCAGGCCAAATATTCCCTTTTCAATGGGGCTGCCTATACGAATATCCCGGAAGCCCGTGATGGGATTGATTATCTGGTTCAGCAGTTCCGTACGCATAGTCAAGCAGTACTGGATCGTAGACCGCCCCGTTCGCGCACGGATCGTTCACACCGGGACAGCAGCAGTGACAGTGCCTATCTGCCGACCTATACGGATAGCTATGGACTTGGTACGGCGAGTGCTGCTGCAGTCTATTACTCCCATGACAATCCATGGAATTTCAGCTCCATGATGAATTCTCATCTTCCACCAGAAGTACAGCAGCAGCATAACAACTCCGGATCTTCCTGCGGTACCGGGTATTCAGCAACGAATGATACGTACGGGCATCATGGGCATGATCACTCTTCGGGAAGTTCGTGCAGCGGGGGCAGCTCCTGCAGCAGTGGTGGAAGTTCCTGTGGTGGAGGCGGCGGTGAATAGCCGCTGCTGGTGTTGTATGTATTATTTTTTTATTCAGAAAACTTTCAGGAAATGAAGATAACAAAAATAGGTCAATTATCGTATTAAACCATGATAATTGACCTGTTTAGTATAGGGTAATAGCATTGTTCAATTAAAAATTTGGACATTAGGCTCATATAAAAAGATAGCGAAACTCATTCCATAGAAGCAATACAATTTTTATTCTTTTGATTGGTTCAATGACGAGTTTATTCTACACTGGACAACATCACAAAAAAGAACCTTAAAAGGCACTAGACTCATCAAAGTTCAAATTAATTTAACATTGATTATCAATTTCATTTTTTCTTTTTAGGAAAACTTGTATCTCAATCGGATCTTGTTCACATAAACCGTTATAATGTCTATCATTAAAAAGAAGTTCTTTATAACCCCAAATAGCAGTTATACCGAACTCTACATAGCCGTAGAACTGATAATACCACTCTGAAGGAACTGAATTATTGATAACCTTGAATATTTCTGCCGGATACCAACTTGTCATACTATAATCATTATATATCAAATATTTAATTCCTTGTTGATATAAGATAATGCCATAGACAGTATAGAATTTCCCAACCTTAAATAACCTTCAATACTCGTACAACTAATAAGCATAAATATCACTTCCATTCTCTCCAGAACATGGATTTTGTGATTTTTAAGCTCAATGAATTAAAAGTTGGCTTGATTTATTTCTCTATGCAATTTAAAGACAACGTCAATGATAGCGATTGAACGGCGTACGAATCTTAACTGGTTTGGAAGGATTACTTAGCACATTGGTATAATCAAATACTGGCACTTTGCCCGGTTTATAACGTCGCATATTTTTAATACCTTGAATAACGAATGCTTCTTCTCCTAGGTGCTGCTTGATTTGCTTGCGTAGAGTATCTGTTATCTCATCTACGACAGATTCAGTGAGTTGAAGACCAATTATAGAATCGGAAATTTGGTGAACTTGATGACATGGAGTAGCAAGCAGATGTTCTCTTCCAAACAAGTTGATATACGGTTCACCAAAAATATTCATCCATTGAAGCTCTGGATATCTTATCTCTAAATCAATGGGACCTGATTCAAAGTCAGTAACTAACTCAATTTTTCCATAGACAGGTTCAATAATTCTTATATATCTAGTGCATAATTCCATAAATTTTGACCAGTATTCTTTGTTAGAAACCTGAGTAGCATTAACATCGATCGCAAACAAGTTAAAATGTGCATATTGACTTTTACCCCATGATACTTGAAAACTGGTTTTACATTTTTGTTTTCTCTCTGCCAGAAAAGTCCTTAAGGCGTAACCTTCATTGACTGCCAGACTATTTTGCTCTTCATTCATCCAAGTATCAATCATAGTATCAATGTCTTTCCAATCAAAGATTTTTTTAACTGGTTCACTTTCATCATAAAAAGCTGGTGTAAATTCTGGAAACAGCTTCATAAGCTCAAGTATCTCAACTGCTAAATTCCTATTTTGAAAGTTTTTTAATGTTATTAAAAATAGACTGACAGAAGTATGTGTATTTATCATTTTTCCTCCTATATTATAATTATGCTCCCGCTTTGTGCATTCCTGAATAAGTTTTTAAACACAGTTTAGTCAGATCCCTCTTCGCTAATATTAAGAATGATTCCAAATTTAAAAAACCTCAAAGATAGAAATATATTTCTGAGGTTCAACGTATTATTGCAAGAGAATTTTCATTATATTTTTAACATCAATTTCATCTTTAGCAATCTCCACTAAACAATTAGCTTTATCATATGCGGGCTCAAAACCGATTTTAATTTTGGGAATATTAAATTTACTTTTTAAATTAATAAGAAAATGCAGCATTTTTGTTATTCTAATGCTTATTTCTGACTTTTCACCCTTATATAATTCTTTTTCCGAAAAATTAAATGTAATATCTCCTAAAATTTCATCAAAAGAAAATATCATAATTACATCATGCACTTCATATCCTAGTTCTATACTATAAAGAAGTATATTCCCTGTTCCAAACGGAGAAAGTAAGTCTTGAAAACTTCGAACTTGATAAAATTCAATATCTTTATTACTCTCTTTATCAAAAAAATGCGATGATTTTACTGCCAGTTTATTTAAACCCAACTCTCTAAAAATCAAATTATCTAATTGATCTTTGTTAAAATCTTCTAAAATCATTTCGAAATTTTCCATATTCTCCCTTTCAATGTGAATCCAGATTTAATTTTTTATTTTCTTCTATGAATCTGAGGATATTTTAATGGTTTTTCTGAATCAAACATGATTTCTGTAAAATCAAATTGAGGCACCAATCCTGGCTTATGACGATAGATGTTTCTTCCTGCCTCTACAAACGCCTGCACACCAAGATGACGTTTAACAGCAGACATAATTTCTTGAGAGGGCATATCATCTATAGATTCTGTCAACTGGATACCAATAATATTCTTATTAAATTCATGGATTTTGTAACATGGGGTAGATAATAATTTTTCTCTACCAAATAAATCGATATAATTTTTCCCCAAAAGTGTAATCCATTCTAATTCTGGAAGTCTGACTTGCAAATCAATAGGGTATAGTCCATTATTTCTTTCAAAACCCATATATCCATATGTCGGTTCAAAAAGATCAATAAATTCACTTGCTTTGTTCATAAAATCATTTAAAAGATTATTTTCAATTAATTGAACAGCATTCGCACTCATTACAAAGAGATTAAAATGCGCATACTGAATTTTTTTCCAAGATATAAAGTAAGATACTTTATATCTTTTATCACCGGCTGCTGTAAATATACCTGTTGCAATCTCATCTTTTAAACCTTCTTTGTTCGCCTCTTCATTCATCCATATATCTAACATTTCCTTCATATTTTCCAGTTTGAATTCTTTTTTTAAAGGTTTGTAGCGATCAAAAATTTTTGGTGAAAACTCTTCTGTATTACTCATTAACTCCAAAGCTTTTTCAGCAAAATTTTTATTTTGAAAATTTTTTAGCGTAAGAATAAATAATGAAAACTCTATATTTTTATCCATTCATTTTACTCCTGTTTGTATTATTTCATCTCTTTATTATCAGACGTACTATCCCAGTAACTATCATTATCTCCAGCATTATAGGTAATAAACGATAAATTGCATTGAAATCATAGCGGTGTACAATATAATTGATTACTTGTTAATAATTCTAATCGAAAAAGAATATTATATGTAAAGCAGTAATCCTTTATATTCAATTCCTTTGGATTACTATTATACATATTATTGCGGTAAGCATAGGCTTTCTTCAAAAAATCTATTCAAATTAATCCCGACTCTAATCGCTTTATTTAGGATGTGTCTAAAAACTAATTACTGAGTGAGTTTGAAAATGGAAGCCGCATAAATAAAAGTTAAGAACGACTTTGCTAATTTGTCATAGCGCGTGGCCACACGGCGAAAATGCTTTAACATTCCACCAAGTGGCGCTCCTTGTACAGATGCCAATCGACTTTCCAAGGACGGAGGCAGTTGGCTTTCGGTGGAATCACAAAAGAAGCCTGCTTCGTGATCAACCATTTTCGAAAATCTTCAGAGCCATAGGCTTTGTCGCCTAGAATTCGGCTTCCGGCAATCTCGATAGCTTGAAATAGCTCCATGGCGGGTACGGAATCATAGACTTGTCCTCCCGTCAGCAAAAAAGCAAGGGGGTTTCCCAAGCCGTCAACAAGGGTATGAATTTTAGTCGTTTTTCCTCCACGGCTTACTCCAATATGTTGGTTGACCTCGTGTCCGTTCGCTTTTTTTTAGCCCCTGCACTGTGCTGGTGGGCTTTCACTGAAGTCGAATCGATACTTATATTTTCAAAGTCGGGTTCAATATGAAGCTTTTGAAAAATAGAGGCTAAAAGTTCGGTATCTCGCCAGATACAAAAACGGCTGTATACCGTTTTCCATGAGCCATACCTCTCCGCAGGTAAATCGCGCCAAGCAGCGCCACTGCGGGCGATCCAAAGGATCGCATTGAGAGCAGTACGCGAGGAAAGTTGAGGGGGACGTCCTGTACGATAAGAAGGAAATAGATCCTTAATTTGCTCCCATTGTTCATCGCTCAACTCATATCGTCTTTGAATCATGAGGATCGCTCCAATCCTTTTCTTTAAGCCTACCACAAATTATTCTAGTTTTCAGACACTTCCTAGATAACATCACAAAAAAGAACCTTGAAAGACATTCCGCCATTCAAGGTTCAATCTATTAAAATTCAATTAAATTCCACAAATCTTTTATTGGTTTTCCATCGATTGTGCCATTTAGGAATAAATCCTGAGAAGACTTAAATGCCTGGTAATAACTATCTCTTTCTCTTGTCAAATACAACCCATGTTCATTTCTACTAATCCAGTATTTTTCATTTTTATAGTAGAAAAAAAATTCTTCACCCCATCCAACTCGTTCAACAAATTCATTATAATCCAAAATTTATCCTCCTATTTAACTGGTGGGCGACCAGTGGGCTTCCCATCTTTCCCATATGTCCATACATGCACATGTGGTGCTTCAGGATGTTGATTTGGGTTTCCATGATTATCATAACCAACGTCTCTAGCAGCCTTTCCATCAGAACCAAACCATCTTCGAGTACGAATTTCACCTGTTTTCGAATCTAGAATATCTATGCTCGTATCAGGCTCACCTTTATAACCGGGATTTATGCTTGTAGTAGAGTGCTTAACCGAAGGAGTAATATCAATTTCTTTTCCAAAATTCATAGTTACTTAGTAAGCATTTGTTATACGTTAACCTGTTAACTATCTAGGTTTTCTATTAATTAAAATATCACCTCTATTGTTATATACTCATTGTCATGTGAATTGAAGTTGCATTTATATGATAGCTCTTTTGCATTACTTATTATTCTATCTACATATCCTCAATACTCCGATTATAGAGGTTGCTTGAAAAAATGGAAGTTATTATTTTACATATTTAAAAATAATTTTTTAGATCAAAACTTTAATTATGTTATTAATGATGATATTTAATATTTCATTTCCATAGGATAAACAGTATAAAAAGGCCTTATGGTACAATAAGATCAATGTTGTAAATTGAAGGGAAATTGGGGATACCGAAGAACAGATTTTAATCCATACAGCCAAGCAATAGTCATCATAATAAAAGTGGCAAAACGCTGAATTGGGAACCCTTCTATCCGATCTACCATTTTACTTACATAACGGAGGAACTAACACACCATGAGACGCACTTTTTTTCCGCGCCTGCAGGGAAACAGCCGGGGCTGCCTTGCTTTTGAACCATTTTTCCTGATTCCTTACAGTATGGTAATGACGTACGCCACCCTGTATATGTACGAACTGGGTGTCAGTGAGACTGCGATTGGCTGGATTACGACACTGAGTCTGATCGTCCAGGTGTTTTCCTCTTTTATCAGCGGTTATCTGACCGACCGGATGGGCCGCAAAAAGGCTGTCCTTTATTTTGATCTATTGAGCTGGAGTCTGGCGGCCATACTATGGGCAGTCTCGCAAAATGTCTGGTTCTTCGTTGCCGCAGCACTGGTCAACGGATTCCAGCGGGTGCCTTCGACCGCCTTTTACTGTCTGGTTGTGGAGGATACCCGTCCTGCTGACCGTACCTATGTATTTACCTTGCTGCAGATTATTAGTGTAATTGGTGGTCTGTTCGCTCCACTCGGCGGTCTGCTGGTGTATGCCTATGGTCTCGTACCGGGGACGAGAATTATGTATGTGATTGCCTTTCTGCTGATGACGTTTCAGTTTGTCGGACGACATCTGACGACCCGGGAGACCGAGATGGGTTATCGGAAAATGAAAGAAACCCGTGAGCTTGGCCTCGGCAAAAGCCTGCTCGATTATGCCGGCGCCATCAAAGAGATTACCGCAAGCAAGACGCTGCTGCTGATCTTCAGCGTATATGTACTGTTTAACTTTCAGACGACGCTCAAGACGACCTATCTGTCGCTCTATATGGCTGACTACCTGCATGTGGACAGTGATCTGATCTCGCTCGTGCCTGCGGTCTCTTCGGTCGTTATGCTGCTCGTACTCTGGCTGCTGACACCGCGTATTCCGGAAAAAGCGATTTACAAGTCCATGATGGCGGGATTCCTGCTGTCCGTCCTCTCCAATCTGATGCTCGTGATTGGGCCAATCACTCATCTGGCCTGGATTGCTGCGAGTACAGTTATTGCTGCCGTGGGCATGATGATCAGTTCTCCCTATCTGGAAGCTGCAGTTGCCAATGCGATTGACGATGAGAAACGGGCCAAGATTTTCTCGATGCTCTCCGTGCTCATTCTGCTGATTACCTCACCGGCAGGCATTATTGGCGGCTGGGCGTATACTTTTGATCCGCGCATTCCGATCGGACTGATTATTCTTGCTTTTGCAGCAGCCTATCTGCTGATTGTTCGCTACCAGAATCGGAAAGTGCCAAACGCTGTCTGATTGCTGATATGGAGGCGAAGATGAACAGTGCCTCTTTGCTACTCTCATGATACGTATATGGATTACATCATAGGCAGTTCTGCATCTTTCCTTGATCCAGCTCCAGTGAATAGTTGGGATGCAAAACGATTATTTCAAAGTAATCTACAATCATTTCAGGTCATCTACAAAAATGTGCGCAGTCGCCTACTTAACAGGCAGCTGCGCACATTTTTGTAGATTAGGATCATTATTTGGGATATTGGGATCATTATTATGAAGAGAATTGTATTATTTGAACGTTACTTTGCCGTTGATCAGATCCAGGGCATTCTGTCCAATCTTCTCGGCAGGTGTGATTCCGCGGAAACGGGTCCAGATGTCACGGTCGACCATATACACATGATTGTTTTTGACCGCCTTGAGGTTGTTCCATACCGGCAGCTTTTTCCATTCGTTAGTGATCGCTTCGGAATCATCGGTGGCGATGAAGATCATGTCCGGGTCCAGTGAAGTGATCGTCTCCAGATTGGTATCCGGATAAGGGTCCTGACTTGTGCCTTTGACTACATTATCCAATCCGATCTCCTGCAGCACGGCACCAGCATACGAAGCGGTTGTATGTGCATTGAATCCGTCTTTGCGGGCTACTCCGATCAGCACTCTCTTTTCTTTGAGACTGTCGGCCTGTTTTTTGAGATTCGCCATGATCTGGTTATGCTGTGCGATACGCTGCTTGGCTTCGTCTTCTTTGCCTACCGCTTTGGCGATCACTTCAAAGTCTTCCATACTTTCCTTATAGGAGCCTTTGCGGCTGTTCAGCACAATCGTTGGAGCAATTTGGTCCAGCTGCTCCTTGATTTTGGAATGACGATCCGTATCGGCGATAATCAGATCCGGCGCAACACCGGCGATTTTCTCCAGATCGGGTGTCTCGCGCTCGCCTACTGGCATGTATTCGATCGATTTGCCAGCCAGCTTGTTCATCGCTTCCGGTTTGTTATCGTCAGCGATACCTGTCGGTGTCATCCCGAGTGCCAGCAGATCATCCGCAAATGACCATTCCAGAACGACTACATTTTTGGCGGGTTCCTTGAGCACGGTCTCACCCATATCATGCTTTATCGTAATAGCGGAAGCTAGCGGATCATCTGCTGATCCGCTGTTTGCCGAAGTGGAAGTGCCTGTTGTGTTGCTGCCGCAGCCAGCCAGCACGGCTGTACATGTGCCTGCAATAAGCAGACGTTTGATCCATTGTTGCATGTTCATCACTTATTTCTCCTTCATATGTAAACTTGGTTCATTTGATAATGATAATTATTATCAACTTTTATAGTATAGTGGTTTATCGCTTTAAAGTAAACTTCTGATGCCATACGGTTCTCCTGCATGATCTATTATTAAGCTGCTATCGATCGGCTTGCTGCTTTCTCGCTCCGATCTCTTAATGCATATAAAAAGGATGCCTGCCCTCTGACAAACATCCTTTTTAGATTTATATCAACACATTCTATATCAATGATTGACCTGTCGTCTGCTATCCGCAATGGCTGCGCCTTAGCATCGGATGCAGTTCAAAATCTGCGCTGCTGCATAACGGTCGACCATCGCTCCAGACTATGCTCTACATCGCTGATCCGCAGCGGCTTGGAGATGAAATCTTCCATTCCGCTCTCCATGCACAGTTGACGTTCCTCTTTGCGGGCAAAAGCCGTTACAGCAATGATGATCGGCTGATACGCAAGCTCTGTCATCCTACGAATCTGCCGGGTGGCCTCCATGCCATCCATATGCGGCATATTGACGTCCATGAAAATGATATCGTACGTCTGCTGGCTGACAGCTGTTACTGCTTCCTGTCCGTTATAGACCACATCCGGCTGGTAGCCCTTTTTGGTCAATATCGTACGCAGCAGCTTTTGATTGACAATATGATCTTCGGCAATCAGAATACGAAGCGGCCCATATGTGCCTGTCTTCATCTCCTGCCCCGGCAGATACTCGGGAATTACCGTACTTAATCCTTCATAGTCCTCAACATTCAGCAGCAGGGTAAAGGAAAAAGTAGAACCCTCTCCTTCCCTGCTCTCCATATGAACATCTCCGCCCATCAGCTCAATTATTTTTTTGCAAATGGACAGGCCGAGACCTGTACCTCCATGTCTGGCTGTACCAATCTGGGAAAATGGCTGGAACAGCTTGGCCTGCTGATCTGCGGGAATGCCCATGCCGGTATCCTGCACGGCAAACTCAATCATTATCCGGCTGGCATCCGGCTGAGGCTTCATTTGCACTGACATCAGTACCCCGCCCACATCGGTAAATTTGACCGCATTGCCGACCAGATTAATCAGCACCTGGCGCAGACGATTGCCATCACTGATAATCGATTCCGGCAGTGTAGGGTCCAGTCTGGTATTAAGTGTAATATTTTTGTCCAGTGCCGGCTTCTCGAATAGCTCGGTAATCTGCTCCAGCAGTTCCTGCAGATAGACAGGCTCGTATTCGAGTTCCATCCGGCCTGCTTCAATTTTACTGAAATCGAGCAGCTCATTTACTATTTTTAGCAGAGCATTGCTGCTATCCATGACAATGTCCGCATATTCCTGCTGCTCCTGCGTCTCCAGTGTATCGCGCAGCAGATCCAGCATACCGATCATGCCATTCATCGGTGTCCGGAGCTCATGACTGATAATCGCCAGAAATTCCGATTTGGCACGGTCGGCTTGTTCCGCCACTTCACGTGCCTGAATAATCATGTTCTCCTCGGTACGATCGCGTATCACGACTACGGCACCAATGCGCTGTCCATGATCAATAATCGGCGTAACCTGATATGAGGCGAGGAAGCTGGTATTGTCCTTGCGCCAGAGTACAGCCTCGTCACGCAGCCGGGTCTCTCCCTGCTGGAGCGCCTCCAGGATCGGCGTATTGCCCGACAAAATAGGGCTTCCATCCGGTCCACTCTGCTCCATATGATGCAGCAGCTTGAGACCGAGCATCTCCCCTTCTTCATAACCAAACATCTTTACTGCTGCCGGATTGGCAAATGTAGTCTGTCCGTCCAGATCAATACCGAATATACCTTCGGATACGGAACCGAGAATGAGCTTTTGCTCGTTACTCAGTTTGTAGATTTTGTTTAAATTTTCTTTGCTTTCGGTAATATCCTGAACAATCGCATAGACGCCTACGAGTTCATCCCCTACGTAGATCGGCACATTGGTCACTTCCACATCGACCAGATGTCCTTGTTTGTGAATCGTCCGCAGCTGGTATAACCGGGTTGCCCCCTGCTTGGCCTGTTCAAAGTTGGATTTGGTCCATTCCAGATCTTCCGGATTGACCAGCTTCTCGAATGAACTCCGCTTGAGCTCTTCTTCCGTATATCCCAGCATACGCTGAAAGCTCGCATTGGCGGACAAATAGTATCCATCCAGGCTGAGTGCATGTATACCTAGCGGATTGAACTCAAACAGGGATTTGTATCGGCTTTCACTTTCTTTCATTCTGCGTGCCTGCTCCCGCCGTTCATGGATATCCCGGGTCACGCCAATAATGTATTCCCGTTCGCCCTGCTCGTTATAAATATACCTGCAGGTACTCTCTACCCAGATATAATTGCCACCTTTTAACCGGTAGCGATAGCTGACTGCATCCCGTGCGGTTGTCAGCTGGCCATGACCGATATTTTCCAGATAATCCCGGACATGAGGCAGATCATCCGGATGAATATAGCTCAATCCATCCGTACCCATTACCTCTTCCACTGTATAGCCAAATAAAGGCTCACATGCCGGTGATGCATACACAAAGGTTGCTCCATGATCTGCCTTATGCTGGGACAGAAAGTCCGTCGTATGATTGGTCAGCAGTCGCAGCTGACGTTCCCGATCCTGCAGCTGCTCTTCCATCAGCTTGCGTACACTGATATCACGAATAATAGCCAGTAGTTCAATCTCCTTGCCGTTCACGTCCTTGACCAGACGACAGATCGCTTCTGCCCAGAACCATGAGCCGTCTTTGCGCAGATTGCGATAGACCACAGTCACCGAATGGTTGTCCACCAGACCCGCTTGAATCGTATCTGTCACATATTTCTTGTCATCAGGATGTACATAATCAAATCCACTATTGCCCAGCAGTTCATGTGGTTCATATCCCATCAGCTCTATGCAGGAAGGAGAAACGTCCACATAGGTATATCTTTCATCCAGCAAATGGCGGCTGATGAGGTCACTTGTATAATTCATAAGGCTCTGATAATGATGCTTGATCTGCCGGAGCTCAGCGTATTCCTGACTGCTAATCGTCACTTCATTCATACTTTATATACTCTCCCTCTTAATGGGCAAATCACTGCTTGACTGCTATTTTTACCAGCTGCATTTTGGTCTGCCAGGTTATGCCTGTTCGCCTGCTACTGCCGGATTATATCACCAGCATAAGGCAAATATACAGACATGGATCACATATATGGCTACTCTTCACCATAAACTTCTATCTGTGAATCAACGACGTCTCTCTCCACATAAAACAACACGGCTGCTTCCTACATATGAATCGTTGTAGAAAAACAGCCGCATGTTTTGTCAGGAAAATAGCCATATATGGATAAATAGCCTATGCAGTTAAGATAAATCATACTCAGCAAGCAATCGATTATTCCTGCTGTGCTTCACGGTACACTTCCAGGTACTCTCTGGCAGAAGTCTGCCAGCTGTAATCGCCGCCCATTGCATTTTTCATAACCTGCTTCCAATGCTTAGGCTGATGATAAAAAGAAAGCGCACGACGTATCGTATACAGCATATCATGAGCATTATAGGAATGGAAAGTAAAACCTGTACCTTCTCCCGTCATTTCATTATAGGAATGGACGGTATCATTGAGCCCCCCGGTCTCCCGTACAATCGGAATGCTGCCGTAACGAAGAGCCAGCAGCTGACTGATTCCGCATGGTTCGAATTTGGATGGCATCAGGAACATATCAGTGCCTGCATACATCCGGCGTGCTACCCCTTCACTGAAGCGGATCTCTGCCGCCAGCTTACCAGGATGCCGGTAGACTGCTTCACGGAACCAGTCTTCATAAGCCGCTTCTCCGGTACCGAGCAGTACAAACTGCACATCATCATAATACAGCAGTTCATCCAGTACCCGGCTCACCAGATCCAGTCCTTTGGATTCGACCAGACGGGTAACCATCGAAATAACCGGAATCTTGGGATCTACCGGCAGACCCAGCTCTTCCTGCAATGCTTTTTTGTTCTCCAGTCGTTTGCTCGTACCGCTGCGGTAATGAGAAGCCAGGTAGGGATCTGTCGCCGGATTATAACTTTTGGTATCAATACCATTGACAATCCCGCGCAGGCGTCCGCCCAGCGAACGCAGCAGACCATCCAGACCATAACCATAATACGGCATCTTGATCTCTTCCGCATATGTAGGGCTGACTGTAGTTACCCGGTCAGCAAACACAATGCCTGCTTTCATGTAACTGACATTTCCATAATACTCTACCCCTTCAGCATGGAAATAACGATCATCCAGACCAAACAGGGACCATAATACCGAATAAGGGAACACACCCTGATACAGCAGATTATGAATCGTATATACCGTACGGATATTGGAATAGAATGGTACGGATTGATACTGCGCCTTGAGCAGCAGTGGAATCATGCCGGTATGCCAATCATGCGCATGGATAATGTCCGGCTGGAAGTCCACTGCCGGCAGCATATCCAGTACCGCACGATTGAAAAAGGCAAACCGTTCCGCATCATCTCCATAGCCATATACCCCATCACGTCCAAAGTAATACTCGTTATCCAGCAGATAGAAGGTTATTCCATCCTGCTTGAACTGCTTGATCCCGCAGTACTGGCTGCGCCAGCCGATCTGAACCTGAATAACCGTTACGAGTGTCGCCTGATTACGGATCGACTCGCTGATACTTTTGTAATTGGGCATCACGACGCGTACATCGCATTTTTCCTTTTTCAGAGCGGCAGGCAAAGCACCAATCACATCAGCCAGTCCTCCTGTTTTGATAAAAGGGTTGGCTTCGGCTGCTGCAAATAAGATATTCATCCTTCATATCCTCCTTGTCGTTGGCTTGTCTGTATCATTCACATGCATGTAGTGGAGATCAGGCTTTTTTGCGTCTGCCAGTGCTCCGTCTCATAATGATTACGCTGAGCGGCGGCAGGTTCAGTGCAATACTGTTCTCCTGCCGGTCCCACTCGACTTTCTCGGATGCGGCAGTCTGTATTGTTCTGCCACCCGTACCGCCAAATTTCGGCTCATCGCTGTTCCAGACTTCCATATAAGTACCTGCTTTGGGTACGCCGATCCGGTAATTCACCCGGGGTACAGGTTGGAAGTTGATTGCAATCAGCAGCGTATCGGATGGCTTTTTGCCTTTACGCATATAGGTGATTACGCTGTTTCGTGCATCGTCCGCATTAAGCCACTCATACCCTTCCCAGTCATGATCACGTTCCCATAGTGCAGGGGAGTTGAGATAGAATTGATTGAGCTCGCGTGTATAATCCTGCATCTTGTGATGCATGTCATAATCAAGCAGCAGCCAGTCCAGCTGGTCCTGATCTTTCCATTCGATAAACTGACCAAATTCACCACCCATAAACAGCAGCTTTTTGCCCGGATGAGTCATCTGGTAGGCCAGCAGCAGACGCAGCCCGGCAAACTTCTGTTCATACGTACCCGGCATTTTATCCAGCAATGATTTTTTGCCATGCACCACTTCATCATGCGATAAAGGCAGGGTAAAATTCTCCGAATAAGCGTATACCAGCGGGAAGGTTAACTTGTTATGTTTGGAAGGTCTCGCTTCAAAAGAAGCTTCCACATAATCCAGCGTATCATTCATCCAGCCCATATTCCATTTATAGTTAAAACCAAGGCCATTTTCATGCGCAGGCTTCGTGACGCCAGGCCATGCACTCGATTCCTCTGCCATCATTAGCGCATTCGGATAGTAATGGAAAATCGCCTTATTCAGCTGCTGCAAAAAGGAGATAGCTTCCAGATTCTCTACACCACCATGCTGATTCGGACGCCAGCCTCCGCCTTCCCGTTCAAAATCAAGCCGGATCATACTGGTCACTGCATCTACCCGAAGTCCGTCAAAATGATAAACATCCATCCAGTACAAGGCACTGGAGATCAGGAAGCTGCGTACCTCCGGCTTGCCAAAGTCAAAGGACAGCGTGCCCCAGCCGCGCTTCTCCGCACGATCCGGATCGGCATATTCATAAAGAGGCGTTCCATCAAACA
This sequence comes from Paenibacillus wulumuqiensis, assembly GCF_000971965.1. Lineage (GTDB taxonomy): Bacteria > Bacillota > Bacilli > Paenibacillales > Paenibacillaceae > Saccharibacillus > Saccharibacillus wulumuqiensis. Next base: position 86,536 of record NZ_LAQP01000001.1, on the reverse strand, counting down.
TGCGCAGTCCGTGTGCATCCTTGGTGAAATGTCCGGGTACCCAGTCCAGCAGAACGCCGATTCCCGCCTGATGACAGGTATCTACAAAGTACATCAGCTCTTGCGGTGTGCCATAGCGGCTCGTCGGTGCAAAATAACCTGTACTCTGGTAGCCCCACGACAGATCATACGGATGCTCGGTCAGCGGCATTAGTTCCACATGCGTATAGCCCATATCCACCAGATAAGGCACGAGCAGCTCTGCCAGTTCGGTATAGCTGTAGAGACTGCCGTCTTCCTTTTGCCGCCATGTGCCAAAATGCATCTCGTAGATATTCAGCGGACGCTGATAAATAGGACGGCGCTTGCGCTTCCAGGCGGCATCTTTCCATTTGTAACCATCCAGTGATTTGACTACCGAAGCCGTAGCCGGGCGCACCTCCGCATGAACAGCATAGGGATCTGCTTTGAAGAAAATCTCTCCCTGCTGCGAGGTAATCACATATTTGTATAATGTTCCCTCGGTAATACCAGCGATAAATCCGCTCCATATTCCCGATTCGTCCAGCTTATGTAAAGGATATTCCTCTCTATCCCAGTTATTCCAGTCTCCTGCCACACTCACCTGTGCCGCATGAGGCGCCCACACTGTAAACCGCACACCCTGCTGACCTTCTTCGGCAGTTAAATGCGAACCAAATTGACGATATGCATGGTAATTGGTGCCCTCATGAAAAAGATAAATTTCTTCTGCAGTAGGTAATTTGTATTCCGTATATTTTTTTACCAAAATATCACCTCCACTAGTAGTAAACCGTGCCACAACCTGTTGGCTGTAAGGTTCTGACCTTTTAACTTTAACTATTACCCTATTCTAGCACGATTGAAAATAGAGAGTCATCGTAAATTGTGCTTCTTCATCTAGTAGCGCCAAAGCTGAACAGGGAAAGAGAACAAAAATTCGGCTCTGATAATATTTTACAATCTTGTTGTTTCAAGGGCCGCAGCAGAGGTTTATAAAACTAATACATTGCCAACTGAGCGTTGTCATGAAAATGGGAGGGAAAACGACATGAAAAATACAAAAAAAGAATGTATCGCTATGTTGCTGGCCGGAGGTGAAGGACGCAGATTAGCACCTTTGACGTCCATCGTTGCGAAACCTGCCGTGCCATTTGGCGGAGACTACAAAATTATCGATTTTCCTCTTAGCAACTGTGTGAATTCCGGAATTGACACGGTAGGTGTACTGACTCAATATGAAGCGGAATCGTTGCACGATCATATTGGTCAGGGAGATTCCTGGTCCACCGATGCACTGAAAATGAACATTACCCTGCTGTCTTCCGAGACCACAGGTGAATATATGGGCACTGCGGATGCCATTTACAAAAACCTGGAATATATTGATACCCTGAACCCGAAAGATGTTCTGGTTCTGTCCGGCGATCATATTTACCATATGGATTATAGCGAGATGCTTCAGTACCACCAAGAACATAATGCCAAAGCGACCCTTTCCGTAGTGGAAGTGCCATGGGAAGAAGCAAGCCGTTTTGGTGTAATGAGTGTGGATGACAGCATGACTATTACCAAGTTCTCCGAGAAACCGGCCGATCCGGAAAGCAATCTGGCTTCCATGGGGATCTACGTGTTTGATTGGCAGTACCTGAGACAGCATCTTGTTGCGGATGCTGAAAAGGCCAACTCCAATCATGACTTTGGTAAAGACATCATCCCGCAAATGCTCGCTGATGATGAAAAAGTGGTCGCTTACGAATTCCTCGGCTACTGGAGAGACGTAGGTACCATCAACAGCCTGTGGGAAGCTCATATGGATATTCTCGCCCACAGCAAACAGTTTGAACTAAAAAGAAGCGAATGGCCAATGTTCTCTGCCGATCTGGATATCGTCTCCGATCAACAGAATGCAGCAGCACCGGATTGCTCCATGATTAGCAGCAAAGCGGTTCTGGAAGGTAAAGTTGAGCGCTCTGTCGTATTCAACGATTCCACGATCAGCAAACAGGCTGAAGTGATTGAGAGTGTAATCATGCCTGGCGCATTTATCGGTAAAAATGCCCATGTGGAATACGCGATTATCGCTGAAGGTGCAGTAATCAAGGACAACGCTGTTGTTCAGGGTACCAAGGACGAGATCAAAGTTGTCGCTCCTTATGAAACCGTATATGCCAAACCATCTGTACGTACCCAGCCAGCTATGCTGCTGAAAGAAGTCTATGACAAATCCGGACGTGTCCGTGCAGGCGGCATCTCTTCTTAATCGAACACAGGTAGAACAACCGATCAGCCTGGCTGATGAACAGAATAAAAATGGAAAATTGAAATACAAAAAAGGCGGAGCATATGCTTCGCCTTTTTTTGATATGAATACGGCTATGGATACCATTGATATGTTTACTTTTGAAAATAAGCCCTTTACTACCTGTGACCTGTGAAGCTGTATCACGCGCTTCAGAGCGAGGTAGCTTGCCATTCGTCTTCCAGCATACTCATCTCATATATGCTGTAATACCGATCATTCAACTTCACGGCATCACGCAGATAACCTTCCTGCTGAAAACCACAGGATTCGTACAACTGTTTGGCTGATGTATTATAATCGAGTACTGCCAGCGTAATACGATGCATTCCGAGCGCATCAAAGCCTATCCGCAGTGCTTCCTTGATCATTCGGCGTCCGTAGCCTTTACCTCTTGCTTCCGGATCGCCGACCAGTACGCGGGAAATACGGGCTGAACGGTTATCCCGGTCGATACGGGTCAGGGCAATATGCCCTACCGCTCTGCCGCTGCTGCGTTCAACAGCAGTGTAGATTAACCGCTCCGAATGGGAAGGATCATTGGCATTGTGCAGATAGGCATCCAGATCCGTCGTCTGCAGCGGATACTTCCACTGCGATCCACTCCATTGCAGCAAAAATTCCGCATCCCCTGACCAGCTGAGGAGCTGATCATAATCCCTGGCTGTAAAGTACTGCAGACGAATATCATGCTCCCGGGCAGGCGGCAGCTTCTCGTACAGACTGGCCAGCTTGCTGCTTACATGATGCGTGCCCATATAACGAAAATCCTGCTGCTGATAAAAACGGTTCAGCGGCAGCAGATCGGCCATGCAATCCAGTCGCAGTCCCTTGCGTCCCTGCTGGTTCGCATACTGCTCCGCCCATCGCAGCATTGCCGGCCCCAATCCGATCGAACGGAATCGGGAAGCTACAGTCAGTCTATGCAAATACAGATAATTCTCATCATTGCGATGCTGCCAGTATTCTGCATCTCCGGCTTGCAAAGTAAACATACCAGCAGGCTCTCCAGCTACCTCGGCGATATACACTTCCCGCTCCACAAAATAGCTGTGAATCAGCTCGGGAGTAAACATCCCGCGTCTCCACTTTCCAATCTGCTGGGATTCCATCCAGTCTGCTGCTTCGATAAGAAAGTGCCTAACCTGTTCCTGTTCGGACAGCTGGGCTCTGCGGATATGCACAGCCAGCTGATCTTTGATTTCTGACAGACTCATTTTCCAGCCTCCCTGTATACGCCCGTTATCCTGCCTGCTGCTGATTATCGAGCAGCGGCAGATCCACACTTACCGTAGTTCCCTGATCCAGTTCGCTCTCAATATGCATTTCGCCTTCATGCAGCTTGACGATCTGCTGCGTTATCGCCAGTCCGAGTCCGGTACCGCCCTGGTTCGGATTGACCTGGAAGAACCGGTCTTTTACCTTTTCCAGAAATTCCGGACTGATCCCGATGCCCGGATCTTTGACCGAGATGCGTACCTTGTCGGGAGCCATCTCGGTGATCATCAGTGCAATCGTCGAGCCGTCCGGCGAGAATTTGATCGCGTTATCGACCAGGTTCAGGAACACCTGCTTGAGACGGTTACCATCCGCATAGACGATAAATGGACGCTCTCCCGGCTGCAAGCTGAGACTGATATGCTTTTGCTCGGCTTTGGCCCATACATTCAGCATCGTCTCCTGCAGCAGTTCCTTCATATTGACTTCACCCATCACCAGTTTCATCTGGTTTTGCTGCAGCTTGGAGAAGTCCAGCATCTCCTCGACCAGTCCGATCAGACGGTCGGTCTCTTTGGAAATGATGCTCATGCCCAGCTTGGTCTCTTCCGGATCGAATCCGCCGGAGACCAGCGTCTCGCTCCAACCCTTGATGCCTGTCAGCGGAGTACGCAGCTCATGAGAGATCGAGGAAATAAAGTCATCCTTGACCTGGTTGCTTTGTACGATTTCGTCCGCCATATAATTCAGGGTTGAAGCCAGATCCCCGATTTCATGGGGATAATTACCTTTGATCCTGACGTTAAAGTCCCCCTTCGCCATAAGGGTAGAGACATTGATAATATTGTTAATCGGCTTAACAATCGAGTTGGCCAGACCGACACTGACAATCAGTACGACAATCAGAATAATAATCCCGATGCCTGTAGAGACAAGCGTAATATAGAATAGCTTCTGATTCACCAGCTCGAGTGATGTGACATACCGGACCAGATATGATTTATCGCCGTTAATCTGAATCATCCGGGTAACTGCCATCACATCTTCACCAGTCCCGGCCTGCTTACCGATCCAGCGTCCGGTCGAACCGGTCAATGCCTGCGGAATATCACCGGTCTGAATCGGTTTGTCCAGCCGGAACGGCGTGGAGTTCTGAATTACATTTCCTTTCAGATCAAGTACCTGCACTTCGGCCTTATCCAGCGTATAAGTGGAGATCAGATCTCTGGGGTTGGTCGGTGCATTCGTATTATCGAACGAAGACTGCAGATAGTTGGAGATTCCATCGTAATAATACGTACGAATCGCGAACAAAAAGACCATCTCGACCAGAAGAATCGTCAGAAAGACGACTAGAAAGTAATGCAGAACGATCTGCCGGGTCATCCCCTTTTTAATCATTATGACTCCCGGCCTCTCCATTTATAACCATGTCCCCATACGGTCTGCAGGAATTCCGGCTCGGACGGATTGTTTTCGATTTTTTGGCGAAGACGTCTGATGTTAACATCGACGATTTTGGGATCACCCATATAATCTTTGCCCCATACATGATCGAGCAGCAGATCACGACTGAGCGGCGTATTTTCTTTCTCGAGGAAAAATTGAACCAGCGAGAATTCGGTTGGTGTCAGTTCGATCATTTTGCCATTTTTCTTAAACTGCTTGGAGATCAGATCCAGGGTAAATGGACCGGATTCAAAGGAAACTTTGGTATCCGACTCCCGCTGCACATTGACACGGCGTAGCAGCGACTGGATACGCGCGATCAGCTCGGTCGGGCTAAATGGCTTGCTCACATGGTCATCCGCTCCGACAGACAGCGCATAGACTTTGTCCTGCTCCTGTACTTTGGCTGTCAGGAAAATAATACCGATTCGTTCATTCTTCTCCCGAATGCGGCGGCATACTTCAAAACCATCAATCCCCGGCACCATAACGTCCAGCAGAGCAATATCAATATCCGGAACAGTCTCCAGCATATGCAGCGCCTGCTCTCCATTCTCGGTCTCCAGCACTTCGAAACCATTACGCTTGAGATTAATAATAATAAAACTGCGGATGGACTCTTCATCCTCCATAATCAGTACTTTACTCATTCAACTGCTCCTCCTCATTCATCCTGCACTTAATTTTGAATAATATTTACTTTATTATTTTCCCAGAGTGCGATAACCTGCCCTCTGTTCTCGGCGATAATCTCCCAGTCTCCATTATGGTTGTTCCACTCATTTTCACTGAAGAACCGTACTTCGGCTACCTTTTCGCCAGTATCCTTTAATACAAAACGCAGATCCTTATCTTTGTTGGACTTGGTATCGAGTGTGATTTTCTCCATCCAGTCACTGGCAATTTTGATGACAAAGCGGCCTTCTTCATCCCGATACTGCTGACTGACCAGCTTTTCCAAGAATCCGCTTCCGCTCCACTGGTAGTAGTTAGTGAACATCGGCGTCTCTACAGGGGCAATATTTTCCCATCCAGCCGGAATTTCCAGCATGCCTATTTCCAGAATGCCATCATTGTTGATATCTTCACTGACAATCTGCAGGTCCTTCCATGTTGCCTGCCGGCTAAGCTGGAAGGCATCCTCCAATCTGCCGTTTCTCATAATAAACAGATGCGAGAAGCCTGATTTGCCAAGCGCCTGATCCATAATAATGCCATTTTGATCCGGAGAGACTTTGCCTGCCACTACATTATAGGCGCTGACGATATTATTGAGATCGATGGAATCCAGCTTTTTGAATCCATTATTATAATTGTAGACGGTAACGGATACATAGTCAGGATTACTGTTCATTGTCATCGTCGTCAGATTGTTGATCCCATCTCCATCCATATCAATCGTCTCATAATAAGAGTAGGGAATATCCGTTTCCTTGGTCAGCTTGCCATTGTTGTAATCATAGACAACCAGGGTTTTCTGTGTATTCTCACTGCCGGCAGTATCATTCGAATAGCCGACCAACAGATTGCGCCGTCCATCTCCGGTAATGTCAGTAATCTCTACACTCTCCAGGGTAAACCCTGCACCATTGATATCCAGCTGCTTGACCCAGGTGTCTCCGGACTGCTCGAAGATCATTCCGTTGATCCGGCCATTGGTCGTCTGGTAAAAGACGATGGTCTCGCTCGTTCCGTCTCCATCCAGATCCACTGTCTGAATCCGGCTTGTATTGCCGCTTTTAGGACTCTGGATACTTGCTCCCTCGGGCAGCTCCGCACTGATCACACTGCTCAGCGTCTGCTTGTCCGATGGAAGCTCAGGTGTCTGAATCAATGTCTTCGGATCCGATAACGGGTTAAAGCTGCAGCCGCTCAGCAAAAAGAGCAAGCCTGCCACCGCCAGCATCCTGATCCATATCATTCGGTTCATTCGTATCACTCTCTTCATGGGCCTGCCGTATCGCTGGCAGGCCATTTTGGTTATAACAATCTTCGTTCTGCGCTCGTCAACCTTCTTCCATTAATATCAAAAGAAATCCGGCCTTCCTGCAGACCGATGATCCGGGTTGCATACCGCTCCGCCAGTTCCAGTGGAATCACGGCAATAACAGTTAATCTCTCGCTCGTGCACAGCGCGCGCAGCGTCTTGATAACTTCTTCGCCTGATTTGGGATCCAGACCCGTCACCGGTTCATCCGCCAGCACCACCTTGGCACCATGAGCGAGTGCCCGGGCAATCGCGACACGCTGTCGTTCACCACCGCTGAGCGTACCTGCTTTTTGATGTGCTTTGTCCAATAGACCGAGCGTCTCCAGAATATCCATTGCTCCCATATAATCATCGGAGCGTACCATCCCGGTGAGCATCCGCCAGACCGGTGTCTGTCCGGACTGTCCGATCAGCACCGTCTTGAGCGCAGTACGCTCCGGATGCAGCTGAGGGCTCTGCTCCAGAAAAGACCACTCCCGGCTGATTTTGCGTTTGCCACTGAATCCCGATTTATGAATATCCGTATCGCCAACACGGAAGCTGCCCTCTGTCCAGGTCTCCCGCATCGCCAAACACTTCAGCAGCATGCTTTTGCCGCTGCCGCTTGGGCCGACGAGTGCAATCATTTCGCCGTGCTGAATCTCCAGATTGATATCATCGAGTACTCTGGTTCTATCTTCTCCGACTATTTTTGTCAGATGATCTACGTGAATCATAGACATTGCTGCGACCGCCCTTCTGCGACTATTCATCCCGACTTGTCTTATAGCTGCCGGATCTTTATTTCCATTCAGCTCTTGATTTTCTTACTCCATACCGATACGGTACATGCATTCCGTACGGCAACTCTCTTTCATATCAGCAACATTATTGCTCCTATTGTATAGTTTAGGGGAAAAAGCAGAGAAATGCCATCTGCGCATGGATTTTATTTTGCTTTTTCGCGGAATACAAATCCCATTGCTGCAAAAAGAATATAACAGCTGCCTAGTACCCAGAACAGACTCGAAGCCGATCCCATCTCGATACCCTTGCCGCCAATGGCCGGCCCGACAATACTGCCGAAGTTAAAATGAAAGGACGCGAGTACGTTGGCGGCAGGCAGATACATTTTGGGTAAAATATCTGCCGCATAAGCGAGTCCCAACGAGAAAAAGGATCCGATCAGACCACCGGCGGCAGCGAACAGGGCTGCTGTCGCCCAGATATTTGTTCCGGCGAGCGGCACCAGTACAAACAGCAGACCGCCTATGCTGCCGGACAGCATCAATATCGTTTTGCGTCCGAACCGATCGCTCAGCATCCCGAGCGGCAGCTGCAATACTAGGCCTCCGATGCCGATAAATGGCAGTAGGAAAGCAATTGCGTCTGTCGTAAAGCCAATACGCAAGCCATACACCGGAAAATTGCTGTTCATCGCCGCTTCCATATAACCGTACAGCAGTGCAGGAATAAGCGCATACCAGGCCCACCGGTAGCTGCGGCCAAACCGGCCTTTTTGCGGCTCAGAGCCTTCTTCTTTTTCCGGTTTGCCATCCGGCAGTTTCACCCATACCAGTACGGTTACTATAATGAAGAGGATTGTCATGATCAGGAACGGTGTCATCATGCCCCAATCCAGCAGCTGGATACCCAGCGGGCCGATACTGAATCCGATTCCGTAGGACATTCCGTAAATGGAAAGGTTACGGCCTCTCTTCTCTGCCGGTGCAGCCATCAGCACCCACAGCTGGGCCGAGTAGTGAATCGCACTGTCTCCAATACCGACAAGCATACGCAGTACGAACCAGAAAGCGATGCTGGGATACAGTGGGAACAGCGGCAGGGTAATGATGACCAGCAGCAGTCCGCAGAGCATTAATTTTTTGAATCCGAGCACACCGAGCAGACGCTCTGCCGCCAGTGTCATGGCAAAGGAACCGACGTATAGAGCTGCAGCGTTCAATCCGTTGATTGTGGATGATACGCCCATCTGCTCCAGGAAGATAGCCAGTACCGGCAGCAGCATGCCCTGGCTGAGACCTGCTGTGATAATGGCAATAATCAGAATCACAAAATTAGAGGTCTGGTTGGAATAAATAGATGAACGATTGGATGTTGTTGTCTCAGACACGATATTTCCTCCATTTTTATGTATCAGCATTTTACAAAACGCTGTATCTATGCTGTAATTTGGTATAGTGGATCGGATGCAATAAACTGCAATTCCCGCCTGGTTACCAGGGAACCGAACAGATATGTGCCAACCCGGACCACCCGAACATTATAGTGGACAATCCGTACGCAAACAAGCCATAATAAGCACAACAGGAAGTTAGGAATCAAGCCTGTTATGGGAATTCATGATTACTGATGATTATATTCTGGGAGGTTCTCGTTTCATGAGCTATCAAGTGAAAATAGACGTTTCCCCCATTTATGATCTGCTCGGAAGCTTCATGGTCTATGTTACCAAGAAATGGATACGGGATATCGATCTCGGTACCGAGTGGATTCGGGAAATTGACAATACATTAAGCCCTGGAGTGCGTCTGGCGATATTGGAAGCCTCCTCTTGGCCGTTTGACGATTATGATGCACTGTACGCTTGGGCGAGCTGCCGCCAGCCGGAAGGTTCCGTGCGCCATTTTTTGGAACATCTTGAGAATACTCCGGAAACCGGCATGTGGGATGAGATTCACCCGATGATGCCTGGACTGTCGCTGAATGACAGCAGCCGGATTCAGAAAAGTTATGCGCCACTGCTCAAGCTGTGGTACGAACATTACTTTCACCAAATTGAAGGCCAGATTCTGCCGCTGATTACAGAAGACGGCGAAGAGAAAATCGGTCTGCTCGATAAAATGGAACCGGAAGCGCTGATCGAGTATGCTTCCGGTGGTCTCGTCGTCTCCCCGATGCCGGGACTGCATACCGTTATTCTGTTCCCTACCGTGCATAACCGTCCGATCAACACGTACTGCTTTTATGATGGGGTACTGCTGATTCAGTATCCTGTCGATGTACCGGAAGAGGGCGAGGAAGAACCACCCAATATGCTGCTGCGCCTGACGCGGGCGCTATCGGATCCTGAACGTTTGCGGATGCTGCGCTATATTGGCGGTGAACCCCGTTCACTGCAGGAAATGGCGCATGATCTGCTGCAGCCACAGGAGACGCTGATGCATCATCTAATGATGCTGCGTGTAGCCGGACTGCTGCGTATCCATCTCGGTAGAGAAGACATTGACCGCTTCAGCCTGCGTCAGGATGGAGTATCCGAGCTTCAACTATTTCTGGAATCGTATATCCGTATTTAAGGAGTGAACTTCATGAAAGACATTCGGCACCAGCATCTAATCTTCGATATGGATGATACGCTGATCTACTGTAACAAATATTTTAATCTGATCCTTGATGAATTTATCAGCCTGCTGTCCGGCTGGTTCGCGGACGAAGGACTGCAAATGCATGATATTCGCCAGAAGCAGATCGAGATCGATGTCGCCGGCGTGCATCAGGTCGGATTTGCCAGCGAGCATTTCCCGCGTTCACTCGTCGAGACCTACCACCACTTCAGCCATCTGTACAATCGGCCGACTTCCGAACTGGAAGAGCGCCAGCTGCGGCTGCTCGGCAGCAGTGTGTATGAAAAAGAAGTGGAAGCGTATCCCGGCATGGTTGAGACGCTGGAGATGCTTCAGCAGGCCGGGCATACCCTTTATCTGTATACCGGTGGTGAAAATGCGATTCAACAGCGCAAAATCGATCAGATGAAGCTGACTTCGTATTTTGACTCCCGCATCTTTATCCGTCAGCATAAAAATATAAAAGCACTGGAAGAGATTATCACTTCCCATCTGCTGCCTCGTCAGGATACGTGGATGATCGGCAACTCGCTCCGTTCGGACGTACAACCTGCGCTTCAGGCCTCGCTGAATACAATCTATATCAAGCATGAACTGGAATGGGCTTATGACATTATCCAGCTTCAGGCGGAGACAGAGCAGTCTTTTCATACGGTATCCAAACTGACCGAGGTACCGGATATCATTCATCAGAGCCTGCGCATTCATGAGAAAAAACGGACTTCGGGATAAATCCCGGGTCCGTTTTTTATGCATTCTGATCTCTGCAGGACGGCAGGGATCAAGAATGCACTGCTTCCACCATCAGCTTGCCGGTCTCCCGCTCAGCCAGCTTGATTCTCCCCTTGTGCGTTTGTCCGCCTTTCTTGAACGAGAGCACCTGGGTCTCTCCTTTTTCGAGCAGGGCTTTCAGCATCGTAACAGAGATATTTTTGCCAACATATTCTTTCCAGATGACAAACTTGCAGCCCTGTTTGAAATGGGAACAGCCATAGCCTTTGCGGCCCTCGATGATGATACCGCCGCAGCCGCTGCATGGACATTTGCCCAGCGCTGCATGGTCACCGGCTGCGCCGAGCGATACTTTCTGCTCTGCAGTTGCCGTTGCTCCACTCGAAGATGTACGACGGCTGCTTCCGCTGGATGCCGAACTGCTCTTGCCCGCTGCTGATGCGGACGATGTACGTGTACGGCTGGGTGCAGCTCCCACGCTGCGTTTCCCTTTACCTCTGGAGCGGCTGCCTTCATCGCCGAATGCGCCGGCGGCTGCGGGAAGCTGCGTGCTTACTTTATCAATAACAGAGACGGCGAACTTTTTGACACTTTCCAGAAAACGGTCCGGATCGGCTTCGCCCCGGGAAATCTGGTTGAGCCGGCGTTCCCACTGCCCTGTCATCTCCGGAGAAGTCAGCAGTTCTACCCCGGCAGCGCGAATCAGTTCGATCGCAGCCCGGCCTTTGAGAGTAAGCTCAATCTTTTTGCCGCTGGCGGTCACGTAACCGACCTGCTTGAGACGCTCGATCGTCGCGGCACGTGTCGCCGGTGTACCAAGACCAGACTCTTTCATCGCGTCGCGCAGTTCTTCATTTTCGATCTGCTTGCCGGCGCTTTCCATCGCTTTGAGCAATGTACCCTCGGTGTACGGCTTCGGCGGCTGTGTCGCTTTTTCCTTTACATCCGCTTTGCGGCAGAGGACAGGCAGCTGGCTGTCTATAACAAATGGCTCCTGGACCTCTTCTTCCTGATCTTCTTCCTTGTCCGAATTTTTGCGGGCAGAGGATTTGCCTTTGGCTTTGTCCTTATCCGGCAGCGTTACCTTCCAGCCGAGGAACAACAGTTCTTTGACTGCCGTCTTGAACGTCTCCTGCTCGACCACGGTCATGACGGTATGATGCTTGTACTCTGCAGGCGGATAGAATTGTGCAAGAAAGCGACGTACGATCAGATCATAGAGCTGCTGCTCTTCCTTGCTCAGTGTACCCGGCTTTTTGAGTGTAGGCAAAATGGCGTGATGATCTTCCACCTTGCTCGGATTGCAGACCGCTTTGTTGTTCACATGTACCCGCTTGCCATCTGCGCCGCCTGCCAGTTCTTCATACGGCGTATTTTTGAGCATCCCGAGCACTTTATGCATGCCGTCGATATTTTGCTCGGTAACATAGTTGGAGTTGGTACGCGGATAGCTAATGACTTTATGACGCTCATACAGCGCTTGGGCTACGTCCAGCGTCTTTTTGGCAGAGTAGCCGAACTTCGCATTGGCATCCCGCTGCAGCAGGGTAAGATCGTACAATTTATACGGATATTCCTTGCTTTCGCGAATATCGTACTTCGTAATCCGGCCTTCCTTGCCTTTCACTTTGTCTGCGATCGCTTCGCCTTTGGCTTTGTCGGTGATCCGATCTCCCTGCCATACCCCTTCATACGTTTTATCCTTTTGCTTGAAGCTGGCTCTCACTTCATAAAAAGTCTGGGAATCAAACGCTTCGATTTCCTTTTGCCGATCATAGATTAGTGCCAGTACCGGCGTCTGTACGCGTCCAACCGACAGCAGATTATTATGCTTGGTCGTAAAGGCGCGTGAAGCATTCATTCCGATCAGCCAATCCGCCTCACTACGTGCCCGCGCCGCTCGGGTTAGATTCTCAAATTCACTGCTGTCCCGCAGCTGATCAAATCCTTTGCGTATACTTTCTGCTGTCAGGTCCGAAATCCACAGCCGCTTGACCGGCTGACGCAGCTTCAGCTGGCGCTGGATCAGGGCAAAGATATGCTGCCCTTCCCGCCCGGCATCACAGGCGTTGACGATGCGATCACAACGCTTGGCCAGCTCGCCAATTACCTTGAGCTGATCTTTGGTACGTGGATTGGGTACGATTTTGAACTGATCCGGAATGATCGGCAGATCCTTGAAGTTCCACTTTTTATATTTGGGATCATAGGCATCAGGTTCTGCCAGACCGATCAAATGACCGATCGCCCAGGTGATAATGTACTGATCCCCTTCGAGATGAGTCCGCTGGTTACGTGCTTTTGGTTCAATAACAGCAGCGATATTACGTCCCATATCCGGTTTTTCTGCAACTACTAAGATTTTCATGCTTTCATTCCTTTCCGGGAATGGACTACCATCATTTTGAATACGCTTGGATGTTGTTTTGTTGTTGTCTTTGTTGGCAAAGTCTTAGTTTTCAATATTTCGGCAAAAAAGGAGCTACACTCTGGAGTGCAGCCCCCTTTCTCACGTACGTATTACTCATTTGTATTATAGCATAATGTGTTTTAGAATTCGACAGTAGAATGCTTGTTCTGGACTCTCTGATAGAAGTTTAACGATTAAGCTGGGAGGATTGCATGATCGTTTGGATTAGAAGGATATCGTTTTGTCGTACAGCTTTTTGCAGTTTGGGGAGGAAGGCATCATCCACTTCAGAAAGGAATAATGGTACGTCCTCCGGTTAAGCCTGGAGATTCTGAACAGGTTATAGCAAGGCGAATCTCTAGGCTTAAAGGTCGTCCTTTACCATTATTTCCTTTCTTCCGTTATGTGCATTGTTGCAATCTGAATGATTACTCCCTCTCTCATCATTTGTCTGCAAAAAAAGGACTGCACCTAATAGTGCAGCCTTTTTCTTATCTATTTCTTGCATACTTTTTTATTCATACGTATTCATAGTTCATAGCTGCTGCCATACGTCCATACGTCCATACGTCCATACGTCCATACGTCCATACGTCCATACGTCCATACGTCCATACGTCCATACGTCCATACGTCCATACGTCCATACGTCCATACGTCCATACGTCCATACGTCCATACGTCCATACGTCGTAAAGTATATGGCTTCTGTCCGTCAAAGCAAGCTTAGACCAGTACAGTTGCACCCATCAAATATTTATCCACTTCACGCGCAGCTTCGCGTCCTTCGTTGATTGCCCAGACGACCAGGCTCTGGCCGCGGCGCATATCGCCGGCTGCGAATACTTTATCGACGTTTGTGTTGTATTTGCCGTAACGGGCTTTAACATTGGTCCAGCGGTCGGTTTCGAGACCGAGCTGCTGAGCCAGTGTCTGTTCCGGTCCATCAAAGCCGATCGCGATCAGGGCAATATCTGCCGGGAATACGCGCTCTGTACCTGGAATCGGCTGATAGATTTTACGTCCGGTTTCATCAACAATACGCTGGATCTGGATCGTGTGAAGTTCTTTCAGGTTACCATTTTCATCACCGACAAACTTGGTGGTCATGATGGAGAATTCACGCGGATCGCTGCCAAAAATAGCTTTGGCTTCTTCCTGTGCATAGTCCAGTGTGTAGACATTAGGGAACTGCGGCCAAGGGTTGGCGATTGGATCGCGTTCCAATGGGGCCTTGTCGTGTGTACCGAATTGGGTAACACTGCGGCAGCCGTGGCGCAGCGAAGTCGCTACACAGTCGGAACCGGTATCTCCGCCACCAATAACAATTACATCTTTGTCTGTAGATGAAATGTAATTGCCATCTTCCAGATTGCTGTCCAGATAGCTCTTGATGGTGCCATTCAGGTAATCCATGGCATAAATCACACCGTTTAGCTGACTGCCTTCGATATTGAATTCACGCGGTTTGGTTGCACCGCCGCAAAGCACGACCGCATCATAATCGTCTACCAGCTGCTGAGCCGGGATGTCTTTACCAATCTCGGTGCTCGTAATAAACTCGATACCTTCTTCTCGGAGCAGGTTCACACGACGCTCTACAATCTGCTTATCCAGCTTCATGCTCGGAATACCATAAGTGAGCAATCCACCGACACGATCGGAACGCTCGTACACAGTAACCGAATGACCTGCCTTGTTGAGCTGTGCAGCACATGCGAGTCCTGCCGGACCAGATCCGATCACAGCGACGCGGCGTCCTGTACGCTTCTCCGGCGGCTCGGGAACAACCCAGCCTTCGGCAAATCCGCGTTCAATAATGGATTCTTCAATCGTCTTGATGGTTACCGGCTGGCCGATCAAGCCAACTGTACAGGAACCTTCACATGGAGCCGGACAGATGCGGCCGGTAAACTCGGGAAAATTATTTGTCTTGTGGAGGCGTTCAAGCGCTTCTTTCCACAGACCACGGTAAACCAGATTATTCCACTCGGGAATCAGGTTATGAACAGGGCAGCCAAAGGTGGACCCTGCCATATTCATACCTGTATGACAGTACGGTGTTCCGCAGTCCATACATCGTGCACCCTGCGTACGCAGTTCGTCTTCAGACATATGCTTATGGAATTCTTCCCAGTCTTTTACGCGTTCAAGCGGATCGCGATCCGCGGGAATTTGTCTTTTGTATTCCATAAATCCAGTAGGTGTAGACATATTAACAGTTCCCCCATCCGTTCTATACGATGCCGAGTTTCTTTCGATCACCAGCTTGCCGTAAGTTTATTTTCAAGAGTAGCATTGAGACAATTGAATCACAAATGGATTAAGCGCATGATTATTTGTACTTTTTACATAGAGATTACACCGTGGTGAAACATCTTGCAATAACTTTTCTGTTACTTTCACTTTTTCTGCATAATATTAGGCTTACTGGACAAGCATATTCCCTTCTGATAACAAAAGGAAACCGTCCTTTTTGCAATATATAAAAGTCATTCTCTGTATGAATGCAGCTGTTTCGGCTGCTATCGCAAAAAGCTGTCTTCCTGTTTAAACCCACCACTATGCAGAAAGTATATAAACTTTACGTTATATTTATGCATTTTTAATTATAAAACAAGCATTTCCAAAGCCTACGGTCCCTCTATACCTGATGATTCCTTTACTGCTGAATCGCAATTGTACTACATACACCTATTCACTCACACATTCGAACATTGGAAGTGCATTCGTGCATTCGTGCATTCGTGCATTCGTGCATTCGTGCATTCGTGCATTCGTGCATTCGTGCATTCGTGCAAATTATACGCGGCGATACTCTTCAAACCGGTAATCATAATCATTTTTCTCATCACGAACACCTGGTATCGTATTCACCAGTTCCCATGTCGACCAATCCACTTCAGGAAAATACGTATCTCCCTCGAAATCATGTTCAATTCGGGTTACGAGCAGACGATCCGCATGGCTCAGAAATTCCTTGTAAATCTGTGAGCCGCCGATAATCATTACTTCCTCTTCCGCTCCAGCGAGCCGCAGTGCTTCCTCTACCGAATGCACTACCTCAGCTTGTTCAGCTTCAAACGCTGTATCACGAGTCAAAATAATATTTCGGCGGTTTGGCAGCGGCTTGGAACCAAAGGAATTCCATGTTTTGCGCCCCATGACAATCGTCTTTTGCTGTGTCTGCTGTTTGAAATAAGCCATATCTCTGGGCAGCTTCCAGGGCATGTCGTTGTCCTTGCCGATAACGCCCTGGCGTGCCTGCGCCCATATGAGTGTAATTGTCATTGTGGCTGTCCTCCTATCATCCGGATATTCATCCAGATAGGTTTATTCTATATCATATCATTAAAACCTATCATTCTGCATCAACTTCTTGTAATATTTCACGAATGTTTGTCCTAATGTATTAACTGATTATCCGTCAAAAAGCAAGATATCAAATGTTTTATAAAAGGCTATTCATAAATTTGATCAGCTACCTATTTATGCTGGATAATAAAATCCGGAGATGGTTTTAATGGGAATTGCTCAACCGCTGCCTATCACAGCTGCCGTCTATCCTAAAAACCAGTCTCCGGAATGGATGATGCTGTTATTCAATTGTGTAACCGACGAGCTTAGATGGCAATCGGTGCCTTGATCCCCGGATGATATTCATAATTTTCAAACTGGAAATCTTCAAACTTGTAATCAAAAATCGAATCCGGCTTGCGCTCGATACGCAGCTGCGGCAGCGGATAGGGCTCACGTGTAAGCTGCAGCTTCACCTGCTCCAGATGATTATTGTAAATGTGTACATCTCCACCGGTCCAGATCAGATCGCCCACTTCCAGGTCACACTGCTGGGCCACCATATGTGTCAGCAACGCGTAGGAAGCCAGATTAAATGGCAGCCCCAGGAAGGTATCCACCGACCGCATCTGGAACATGCAGGACAGCTTGCCTTCTGCTACGTAGAATTGAAACGCATAATGACATGGAGGCAGTGCCATATGATCGACTTCTGCTGCATTCCATGCATTCACGATATGACGGCGTGAATCCGGATTGCTCTTGATCTGCTCGATCACGGAAGAGATCTGGTCAATCACTTCGCCGCCAGGACCGCGCCATTCTCTCCACTGGGAGCCGTATACGCGTCCCAGATTGCCTTCTTCATCGGCCCACTCATCCCAGATCGTTACGCCATTTTCCCGCAGATACGTAATATTCGTATTCCCGCTCAGGAACCAGAGCAGTTCATGGATAATGGACCGGGTGTGCAGACGCTTGGTCGTCAGCAGGGGAAATCCCTCCTGCAGATTGATACGCATCTGCCGTCCGAATACGGAGATGGTTCCTGTACCGGTACGATCTCCCTTTTCCACTCCATGATCCATAATATCCTGCAGCAATTCCAAATATGCTTTCATTAATTTACACCTCATTCATACGACTTGTCTTGACTGAATCTTGAAGATTTCATTATGTACAACTGCTAACCTTATGAGGATATCGTCACATGACGTTATAACCGTGCCTTGATCTCAGGCACTCTTTTTGCAGTTTCCATTATACATAATCATCCCTACGATACAGCCAAATTCAGTTTAAGTTCACTTGCAATATTGTAACACAGATGAACCACTGAGAAGAAATCAAAATAAGGAAAAGCATTCGGTAAAATGGCAAAATAAAAATAAACACCCGGCTATGCTACATAGCCGGGTGTTTATCTCACACGCTAATTCCGAATTAACGAGTTTCGCGGTGAAGCGTGTATTTCTTCAGACGTGGGCAATATTTTTTCAGCTCAAGACGCTCCGGATGGTTCCGTTTGTTCTTGGTTGTAGTGTAGTTACGATCGCCAGTCTCTGTGCATGCCATAGTAACGATAACGCGCATGTGAATTCACCTCACTTCATTGGTAATCAAAAATTATTCAACTATACTAATTTACCTTAATTACAATAAATGTTCAACTGAGATTTATTGGAACTGTATAGTCAGTTAATAATCCGCAAACATTAATTGAAATGCCTTATTAATTTTATCACATACTGGAATGAAATCCAAGCTGTTTTTGCGAACATGTATTCACATTTCACCGAAATATTCATTCGCCACAATTTTATGGCATATCAAAAGCCGCCAGGAGCTCTCCGGCGGCTTTGATATAAGCATCTGATATCATAATCAGCCCGCAATGAGGAAATCAGGTACAACAAGTGGTACAACTAAGCTGCGATTAATGGCTAATACGGGCTGACTTGTTCAAATCAATACTTATTTTTTGCGCGGAGCGATAACGTGGATCGGATGACCCATAACCAGCTCAGCTGCTTCCATAACGATCTCACCCAGTGTTGGATGCGCATGGATAGTCAGTGCCAGATCTTCCAGTGTCGCGCCCATTTCGATAGCCAGACCCATTTCAGCGATCATGTTGGAAGATTCCAGACCTACGATCTGGCTGCCCAGTACAACGCCTGTTGCTTCATCAGCTACGATTTTCACGAAGCCTTCTGTGTTGTTTAGGGAAGTTGCACGGCCGTTACCAGCGTAAGGGAATTTACCAGCGGATACTTTGTATCCTTTGGCTTTTGCTTCAGTTTCAGTCAGACCAACGCTTGCACATTCAGGATCAGTGAATGCTACAGCTGGTACACATTTGTAATCGATAACGGAAGGCATACCGGAGATAACTTCAGCTACCACTTTAGCTTCGTAGGAAGCTTTGTGTGCCAGTGCCGGACCTTCAACGATATCACCGATTGCATAGATGTGCGGGATGTTAGTGCGTCCCTGATGGTCGATTTTTACCAGACCGCGATCAGTCAGTTCCAGATCGATCAGATCCAGACCCAGTTCGCCGTCAGTGTTTGGACGACGTCCAACAGTAACCAGCAGATAGTCTGCAGTTACTTCTTGCTCTTTGCCGTCTACAGTGAATTTCACTGTAACGTCATTTTCTGTTTGAGTAGCACTTTCCGCTTTCGCGTTTGTGAAGATTTCCGCACCGGATTTCTTCATGTTTTTGGCTACCAGGGAAGTCATATCTTTATCGAAGCCTGGCAGGATGGTATCCAGACCTTCAATGATTGTAATTTTAGTACCGAATTTGGCATACATTTGGCTCAGCTCGGCACCGATGTATCCACCACCGATAACGATCATGGATTTAGGGATTTCCGGCAGGTTCAGTGCTTCTGTGGAAGACAGAATGCGACCGCCAAACGGGAATGCTTTCAGTTCGATTGGGCGTGAACCGGTAGCGATGATGCAGTTTTTGAAACGGTAACGAGGAGATTCATGATCATTGAACAGACGCGCTTCGTTCTGGTTGATGAACATGCATTCGCCGTGGAATACATCCACTTTGTTACCTTTCAGCAGGCCAGTAACACCACTGGTCATTTTTTTAACAACGCCGTTTTTGAACTCTTGAGTTTTGGCAAAGTCAACTTTTACGTCGCCTACAGTTACGCCGAAACCTTCGCCGTGCTGTGCAGATTCAAAATGATGAGCTGCAGCGATCAGGGCTTTGGAAGGAATACAACCACGGTTCAGACACACGCCGCCAAGTTCGGATTTATCAACGATCAGGACTTTTTGTCCCAGTTGAGCAGCGCGGATGGCGGCTACATAGCCACCAGGTCCCGCACCAATTACCAACGTTTCAATATCGATAGAAGCATCTCCTACTACCATTGAATTACACCTCCATAGTTAACAGCTCAGGGTTGCCGAGCAGTGATTTGATATGGTTCATAAAGTGTTGTGCTGTTGCGCCGTCGATGATACGGTGGTCAAAGCTCAGGGACAGTGCCATTACTGGTGCTGCTACCACTTCACCGTTTTTGATTACTGCTTTTTCGCTGATACGGCCAGTACCCAGGATCGCAACTTCAGGGAAGTTGATGATTGGAGTAAAGAACATACCGCCGGCAGAACCGATGTTGGAGATCGAGATTGTGCTGCCTCTCATCTCGTTAGCTGCCAGTTTGCCGTCACGTCCACGAACAGCCAGATCGTTGATGGTATCAGCGATCATGAAGATGCTCTTACGGTCAGCGTCTTTAACAACCGGTACGATCAGGCCGTTAGGCGTATCTGTAGCAATACCGATGTCATAGTGTTTTTTGTAGACAATTTCTTCTGTTTTTTCGTCGATGGAAGCATTCAGAGCCGGGAATTGACGAGCCGCGGACACCAGTGCTTTTACGATGAATGGCAGATAAGTTACTTTTGTACCGCGTTTTTCAGCCAGTGGTTTCATGCGAGTACGGAAAGCTACCAGTTCAGTAACGTCAACTTCGTCCATGATCGTTACGTGTGGAGCTGTGTATGCGGATTTAACCATAGCGTTAGCGATAACTTTACGGATACCTTTGAAAGGTACACGCTCTTCGTCGCCACCAGCAGATGCTGTGGATGCGGAAGATGGAGCTGCTGCAGAAGCTACAGGTGCTGCTGCTTTTTCATCAGCTGCTGCCGCTTGGGTAGTACCGGAAGCCTGGCCGCCACCTTGTTTGAAGGATTCTACATCTTCACGAGTGATTTTGCCATTGCTGCCGCTGCCTGTTACTTGGGACAGGTCAACACCTTGCTCACGTGCAAATTTGCGAACGCTTGGTGTAGCCAGTACATCTTTGTTAGGTGCAGCTGGTGTGGAAGCGTTGGTTACTTGTCCTTCTTTTGCTTCTGTCGGGCTGGAAGATGCAGGGGAAGAATGCGTATCTACATTACCGATATTAGCATCTGTTTCCTGTCCGCTCTTCTGCTCAGGAGCACTTTGTTCAGCCGGCTCTTCATCTTGATCAGGCAGGTCGCCTTCCGCATCGATGATTGCTACCGTTTCGCCTACGTGGCAAACCTGGCCGTCTTTAGTCAATACTTCTACTACAGTTCCATCTACTGGACAAGGTACTTCAACTACAGCTTTATCATTTTGTACTTCCATAATGATGCTGTCGTCTGTTACTTTGTCACCCGGTTTAATGTGCATTTTGATGATTTCGCCTTCGTGCAAACCTTCACCAAGCTCTGGAAATTTATATACGAATCTTGCCACTTGCAAAACCTCCCTGATTAAAATTGTTGAACGAGACTTCGAACAGCCATGCCTTCAACAACGTCTGATAAGTATTTCTGTATTCTCATATGATCAAAGCCAAAAGGCGTCCGTAGAAGAGTATTCCACTTTCCAACAACACTCCCGGGTCGGATATTGAAAAGTAGAACACAATCATGCAAACCGCCTCTTGAGCCTTGAACGTTTAATTCATTCATGCATTTCCAAGATAAAAAGTTATCTTAGAAGTTCATTACTTTGTTAACCGCATCGATAACGCGCTGTGGCGTTGGCAGCCATGCGTCCTCGATTTGAGCGAACGGATAGATTGTATCCGGCGGGCATACACGCAGTACTGGAGCTTCCAGGTGCAGAATCGCTTTTTCGTTGATCTGAGCGATTACTTCTGCAGCTACGCCAGCGCTCTTTTGAGCTTCCTGAACCATAATTACGCGGTTTGTTTTCTTCACGGAAGTTACGATTGTATCGATATCGATCGGGCTCAGTGTACGCAGGTCAATGATTTCCGCATTGATCCCTTGTTCTGCCAGCTGATCAGCAGCTTTGGTAGCTGTATGAACAGTCATGCCGTAACCGATAATTGTTACATCGGAACCTTCGCGTACTACGTTGGCTTTACCGATTTCTACAGTGTAAGCTTCTTCCGGTACTTCTGCACGGAATGCGTGGTACAAGTTAAGATGCTCCATGAAGAATACCGGATCGTTTTCACGGATTGCAGCAACCATCAGGCCTTTTGCATCGTAAGGGTTCGAAGGGATAACCACTTTGATACCCGGAGTCTGAGCCAGCAGACCGGACAGGTCGTCAGTGTGCAGCTCAGCCGCTTTAACGCCGCCGCCGTAAGGTGTACGGAATACGATTGGTGCATTGTAACGACCGCCGGAACGGTAACGCAGACGTGCTGCCTGAATCGCCATTTGATCCAATGCTTCAAAGATAAAACCTACGAACTGGATCTCTGCGATTGGACGGAAGCCCTGGATACCCAGACCGAATGCCAGACCGCCGATTGCGGACTCAGCCAGAGGAGTATCGAATACACGCTCCTCGCCAAACTCTGCTTGCAGACCTTCTGTCGCACGGAATACACCGCCGACTTTACCTACGTCTTCACCAAAAATGAGCACGTTAGGGTCATTTTTCATCTCAACGCGGATTGCGTCGCGAATCGCTTCTTTCATATTCATTTGTGCCATTTGCTTCATTTCCTCCTTAAACATTTCACTGTTCATGTTCACGCATCAAGGATGTGCTGCGATCATACTATCACTTCAGAAACCTCTTATTGGAAATCTGCTTTTTGCTCTTCCAGATCATGAGGTGTTGTTTCGAACATACTGTCGATCAGACCGGTAACAGTCATTTTCTCTGTTTTCTCGGCTTTTTTGATCTCTTCGTTTACTTTTGCTTTGGCTTCTTCTCTTACGCGTTCTGTATCTTCATCAGACCACAGACCTTTTTCAGCCAGGTATTTTGCCAGACGAGCGATAGGATCTTTCTCGCTCCAGATACCTTCTTCGTCTTTGGTACGGTATTTGCTTGTATCATCCGACATGGAGTGCGGACGGAAACGGTAAGTCAGAGCTTCGATCAATGTAGCGCCTTCACCGTTACGAGCGCGTTCAGCAGCTTCACGAACGGCTGTGATAACAGCGAATACGTCCATACCATCGATTTGCACACCTTTGATACCAGCGGAAACTGCTTTGTGAGCGATGGACAGTGCAGCTGTTTGTTTTGCAAATGGAGTTGTGATGGCGTAACCATTGTTTTGTACAAAGAAGATAACAGGCAGTTTGTAAGCACCTGCGAAGTTCATGCCTTCGTAGAAGTCACCTTCGGAAGAACCGCCATCACCTGTGTAGGCGATAACAACCTGTTTTTGTTTTTTCAGTTTGTAACCCATTGCCAGACCCATTGCATGCAGGATTTGTGCACCAATGATGATCTGTGGCATCAGAACGTTAACACCCTCAGGGATGCGTCCGCCTTCTTGATGTCCACGGGAATACAGGAATGCTTGATACAGTGGCAGACCATGCCATACCAGCTGCGGCATATCGCGGTAACCAGGACATACGAAATCTTCCTTGTCCAGCGCGTATACGCTACCAACCATTGTAGCTTCTTGCCCGGATACCGGAGCATAGAAACCAAGGCGTCCTTGACGACCCAGGTTAACAGCACGGTCATCCCAAGTGCGTGTAAATACCATACGGTACATAATTTCTTTCAATTGATCATCAGTCAGATCAGGCATTTTGTCAGGGTTGACAATTTTGCCTTCTGGGGAGAGAACGGAAAGTGCTTCCACTTCTTCCGTGTAAACTTCATATGGAACCTTGCTCATTTTATTCACCTCAATAAAAAATTTGAATATCATGTTCCGCTGTTATAGAATTATTATACACCTGTTCTACTCCGTTCGTCAAAGCATACATTGAAATTAATAAGGCAGCCGTGTCGTTGTATGTATAACAGGTTATTCAATTTTGTATAACAGTTGAACCATTTCAAAATAGAATGTCTTAAAATCACACGACTTAATCTTAACCCATTGTTGGTTTCATTGCAAAAATTCTAACGAAAAGGTGATCACTATGACAGATTCCCGTTACTTGAAAAGAACGATATTAAAGGAAGAAATTGAGAGCCGCCATCTCGGCGAATCACGCACGCTGCGCATCTACCTTCCACCTGGTTATAATGAACTTCTCAGCTATCCGGTTGTGTATTGCCAGGATGGCGAAGAGTTTTTCAACTTTGGCCGAATTGCCACCTATGCGAATGAACTTATACTCGATGACAATATCGAACCTTTCATTATTGTAGGTGTCGAAGTGAACACCAAGATCCGTACGCAGGAATATGCTCCGTTCGGCAGCCGCTTTGCAGCATATACCGCCTGCTTTGCCGAAGAAATCATTCCTTATGTGGAACAAAAGTATCCCGTTCGCCGCACACCCGATCAGCGCATTCTTGCCGGTGACTCTCTTGGTGGCAGTGTCTCCATGCATATCGCCCTTCTCTATCCGGAGCTGTTCAGCCAGATCATCAGCCTGTCCGGGGCCTATTATAAAGAAAGCCGCGCTCTGATTGCTGCCGAAAAGGATTTGTCAGCGCTTAACGTATTCATGATCGTCGGTCTGCAGGAAACCGATTTCCAGAGTGATACCGGCGTCTATGACTTTGTTGAGCTCAATCGCGCCACTCGTGATTTGCTGCTTGAACGCGGCGCGACCGTCCGTTATGCTGAGAAAGACGGAAAACATCTGTGGGGATTCTGGCAAAAAGAATTACCTGCTGCCCTAAAATACTTCCTTCAATAATCATCTGTAGTAACCAGGCTGCATGATCTGTCACTACTTATTACATTAAAAAGAGAAGCTTCAAACGGAGAAAGCTGATGTTTACGCTTACAAATCAATAGATTGCTGCTTCTCTTTTCATTTCAGGGAGTGATCTGCTATTTGGACTCCCAACGTCTATTGTATCGGTGCAGGTAAAAATTACGCAACTGAAATTTTTACCTTTTAGCGGATACAGGATGATTCTATAAGCATTTAACTTATTTATTAGGGAAAGAGGGAGATTTCATGGCTGCAAAACGCGCTCTTATCTTCTCAGGCGGTCTGTTACATCCTGATTTTTTGAACGAGATTCGTGATACCGATCTGATTATCGGTGCGGATCGCGGCGCATTATTTTTAATTGAGCATGGTATCCGTCCTCATCTCGCAATCGGCGATTTTGATTCGCTGACCGATCATATGACCGATCTTCAGCGAATTAAGAACAATTCCGATGAACTGATCGTATTTGATCCGGTAGACAAGGATCTGTCCGATACCGAAGCGGCTTTTGAAGCGGCGATGGAGCGGCATATGGATGATATTCTGATTTTCGGCGCTGTAGGTACACGTTTTGATCATACGCTGGCCAATGTGCAGCTGCTCGTGCGGGCACTGCAGCACCAAGTACATTGTGCAATTCAGGATATGAACAATTACATATCGCTTACCTCCACCACTTCTGTCATTTCCAATCTGGGTTATCCTTATGTGTCTCTGCTGCCTGTGACCTCCGAAGTAACCGGGATTCGTCTGCAGGGGTTCCAATATCCGTTGGAAAATGCCACATTGCGGATGGGTCAATCAAGAGGTGTCAGCAATCATCTTTCTGCTGAACAGGGTACGGTCAGTATTGAAGGCGGTCTGCTGCTGATCATTCAGAGTCGTGATTAGGCATTCCAGCTTATAACAGATACAGCTTATTTGTTAGGATACCCGGCAATTTGCTGTATCCTCTCCAAGCTAATTGTTATGGATAAGCCGGCAAATTTCCGCATCTTATTCCACTCGTTCCAGCGGATGTCTGGAATAACAGCACTGCAGCATAAAAAAGCAATACCCTATTTCCAGTCTACTGGTAGGGTATTGCTTTTTTTTATTGGATCTGAATGAACCGAAAGAATGAGTTTGATCGTTTGAAGAATCGACTCAGTCAATGATATCAAAGATATCCAATGAATCCGGTCATTTTATTATGTCACGTTAGAGCTATAGCTATCTGTCGTCACTTTGTTATTGGACAAATGTATTTATCCGAAATAACGATGGTACAGACTTCGGGCTTCTGCGATATCCTTGGTACCGTGTACCATAACCCGGCCATCCTGGAACACGACCATTCGGCGCCCCTGATCGATCGTCATGGATAGCAGAAACGGATTGACACTGATTTCATGCTGCTCCAGTTTTTGCAGTCGGCGGGCCGTTTGCTGCAGATCAAGTTTCTGGCGATGGGCCGGGCGAATCTGCACCGTATCCCGGCCGCACAGCACTTCGGATTTGCTCTGTCCTTCGTGGCTCAGATGCGGGTAGGTCGGGTGCGCACCACAGGATGGACAGTCCGGTTTGCGGGCTGCGTTCATCTTGATGGAGACCTGCTCATTTTTCCATAGATCAAAGGACAGCAGTGTACCTCGCAGCTGATCGTGGTTACCGCTCAGCAGCTTGATCGCTTCGGTCGTCTGATGGGCGACTACCATTTGAACAGCCGGTGGAATAATACCGGATGTATCACAGGTATCTCCACCGAGCGGCGCCGATTCCATCAGACACTGCAGACACGGAGTGACTCCAGGGACGATTGTAAAAGTAATCCCGTAGCTTCCGACACACCCGCCATAAATCCATGGAATATTATACTTTTGGGAAATGTCATTAATCGTGAGCCGCGTCTCAAAATTATCGGTAGCATCCATGATCAGATCCACATCCCTGGCGAGCTCTCCCAGCTCATCCGCTGTTACATCCGCAATATGCGCTTCAATCTTGACAGAGGAATTAATCTGAACCAGTCGATCACGGGCAGCGATTGCTTTGGGTGTACGCTTGGCCGCATCCTCTTCGGTAAACAGCTGCTGCCGCTGCAGATTGCTCCATTCTACATAATCCCGATCTGCAATGATCACTTTCCCTACACCGGCCCGTACCAGCGTCTCCGCTGAACTGGAACCGAGTGCTCCTGCTCCTATAATCAGTACCGAAGCGCGGGCCAGCTCATTCTGACCTGTTTTGCCAAGTGGAGCGAACAGCTCCTGTCTGGAATACCGATGATGCGGATCCGCCAGCTGCGTGGATGCATCTGGCTGCAGTATCGTTGCTGCCTCCTTATTCTCGGCTGTGCTGGAGCTGCTGATAGGATCAAGCTCCTCTTTTGTATGTTCAAGACTCAAGTCGTAATCATCCCTTCTACCGGGCTGCTTGCTACAGCATAATTGCGTACCGGGATCATGCCGGCTTCCTTTCCGAGGCGTCCGGCTTGTACAGCCAGCTTCATCGCCAGTGCCATTCGAACAGGGTCACTCGCTCCGGATACGGCGGTATTAAGAAGAACTGCATCCGCTCCCAGCTCCATGGCATAGGCCGCATCTTTGGGTGAGCGGATTCCGGCATCCACAATAACGGGTACCCTGGCATCTGCGATGATCCATTCCAGCATGGAAGGGTTGAGAATACCGCGGCCGGACCCAATCGGGGAAGCTCCCGGCATTACGGCATGTACGCCTATTTGCTGCAGCCGCTTGGCCAGCATATAATCGTCGGAAATGTACGGCAGCACCGTAAAGCCTTCCGCAAGCAGAATCTCACAGGCTTTGACCGTTTCCAGCGGGTCCGGTAGGATCAACTGGTCATCTCCGATCACTTCGACCTTTATCATATCACATAATCCGGATGCTCTGGCCAGCCTGGCGATACGTACCGCCTCATCTGCAGTACGGGCGCCTGCTGTATTGGGCAGCAATTTGTATTTGCTCAGATCCAGACGTTCCAAAAAGTTCGGTTCATCCGGCTGATCCAGATTCAGTCTCCGTACTGCGAATGTCAGCACCTCCGTTTCGGATACTTCCACCGCTTGAGCCTGTACATCCAAATCACTGAATTTCCCGGTTCCCAGCAGCAGCCGGGATGTAAATGTATGTTGTCCTATTGTTAACAAATCATCCACCTCCTACAA
Organism: Paenibacillus wulumuqiensis; assembly: GCF_000971965.1. Taxonomy (GTDB): domain Bacteria; phylum Bacillota; class Bacilli; order Paenibacillales; family Paenibacillaceae; genus Saccharibacillus; species Saccharibacillus wulumuqiensis. The sequence continues at coordinate 58,483 of NZ_LAQP01000001.1, read as the reverse complement.
AATGTACAATCTCCAGTGTGTCTCCACTTTCAATCATTGTTGTACCATGTTCTTCTTTCTGTAAAATTTGCTGATTCCACTCGACAATAACGCGTTTCTCTCCCAGCTGCAGGGATTGAAGCAGCTGCTCGATTGTACGAACGTCCGGCGATACCGAGCGGCTCTTTCCATTGATCATCAATTCCATACCGGTGTTCCTCCTTCCGTCTCCGGTTGCATTCTTGAAAGGTGTTGCAGGGCACGACCCGGAGCAAAGCTTGCCGGGATGGAAGAACTCTGACCGGATGCTACGGCGTCCGCCATAATCCGTCCGGTTCCGGCTGCCAGCAGGATGCCATTACGATAATGTCCGCAGGCCATCCATACACCCGGCAGCGGTGTCAGCGTTCCCATATAAGGCAGCTCGTCCGCCGTACCCGGCCGTACCCCGGCCCAGCAGCGTACCAGTTCCCCGCTGGTGATAGACGGAATATACTGCTGCGCTTTGAACAGCAGCTCGGTGACTGAACCGGCTTCTACCATCGTATCTATTCGGCCAGGCTTACTTGTTGCCCCGATCCAGATGCGATTGCCCTGTTTGGGAATAATATAGATCTGATGGCCATAAATCGTATGATTCAGCCAGCTTGCCGGTGTGCGAATTTCCAGCAATTCTCCTTTGACTGGTAAAAAGGGCAGCCGGTATCCTTCAGTCTCGATCAATCCGGCACTACCAAGTCCGGAAGCCAAAATAATCTGCTCCCCATACATCACTCCCTGCTCTGTCACCACACCGGTTGCCCTGCCATACTCCCCGTGTTCACGCAGCAATCGTCTTACTTCCGTCTGCCGGTATAACACTGCACCCAGACGTACTGCCGCCAGCACCAATGCCTCATTCAGCAGGGAAGGAATAAGCTGCTGTTCGGATCGGTTGTAGAGCATCCCGTGCTCTGAGCGGATATATGGCTCTTCCCTTGCCAGACGCTGATTATCCCACCATTCCAGATGAGAGCTGTCAGCCTGTACGCTATCCTGCTCGCTATCATAAGGCCGCTCTCCAACAGAATCCATCTCTGCAGAGGCAAGCTGACGAGAATGATGTTCCAGATCATGTGATTCCACAGGCAGCAGGAATCCTTCACTGCGCAGTCCACAGTGTATACCTGTCAGCTCATACAGCTGTTCGGTCAGCCCGGTGTACAGAGAGCGGCTGTACAGAGCCAACTGACGAAGATCCGCATGCTGGAAATGTTCCGACTCCGCTGCCAGCATTCCTCCGGCAGCGCCTGATGCCCCCGATGCAGGCTGATTTTTCTCAATGATGGCTACTTTCATGCCTTTCACCGATAATTCATAAGCGATAGAGGCTCCAATCACACCAGCTCCGACTACAATCGCGTCATAATATCCGTTGCTTCTCATTGCTCATATCACCTTCCTCAGTCTATGTTCTCTCTGTCACAGCTGATGCAGCGGATAAGGCGGCTCTATAGGCGGCAGCCTGTTCAGCCGGATCATCGGCTGCGAATATGCCGGACATGACAGCTATACCGGCTGCTCCGGCACGAACCAACTCCTCGGCATGCTGCGGCTGAATGCCTCCGATGGCAATGACAGGAATATGCACAGCACCACACAGCTGATGCAGCTGATGAATTCCGCGGGCCGGAACTCCCCGCTTGGATGGCGTCTTATAAATATGCCCGTAAAAAAGATAATCCATGCCTTCCTGCTCTGCCTGTATTGCGTGCGCGGTAGTGTGTACGGATCGCCCAGCTATATATTTCCATGGATGCTGAATGCCCTGTTCCGGTTCGTATGAAGCGGACGCCGTTTGCAGCAGACTCTTCATGTCATGCCGGGACAGATTATTGTCTGAAAGAGATATACTTGTCCTCCATCGATCCGCTTCTGCTCTGTTGAAACTGTGCTGTTCAGGCAAATGGATGCCCCCGATTCCCAGCTCCGCAGCAAGCTGAACTCTGCTATTGAGGCGAATCTTCGCAGCAGGGATTCCTTCCTGCAGCATGACTTGTATCAATTCTTTCACCTGATCGTCTGACCACTGCTTCTCCCGAATGTGAATCGCTGTCACCTGGTGATGCACCTGTGTACCGACTGCAAGTATCTTCTCTGCCGGCTGACTGCCTGTACTCACAATGTGCAGCTCCATCATGCACCTCCTGCTTTCTACTGACCGACTAATCTGTATCTCTAATCTGTACAATTGAATAATGAGCAACGAACCGACCGTGCCTTTAGAGGCTAATCAGACAGAACCCGATAACGCAAAAAAAACCACCTTCCCGCAGGAAAGTGGTTGTCTGATTCAAACAATAACAGGGCTATTTTACAAGCAGCCTGCCGAAGTATAATCTTGTCAAAACATTGATGATATCATTGTGTGCATCCTTATGTATTATTGCCTGATAGATGCCGTTAATCCGTTCAGCGCTGAATAATGAATGAGAAACAGGATTGCCTGTTCATTCATGTGTCTGCCGCCGACTGCATAATGATAATTTAAATCCAGTCTGCATCGGATCAAGTTGATATACCCGTATCGTCCAAGGTTATTCTTCTACCACTTCCCTACGCTGGTATAATCCAGATCAGGTACAAAGGGTTCGGCAATCAGTTCTGCCATCTCAGCCATTACAGGCTCCCCCAGTGCATTGTAGCTATTCAATTTAAGCATATTCATCTTAGCAAAACTGCTCTTATAAAGCAAATATTATGTAGGAATGGGAAACCTGACAACGGAGCCTGATAGTACAGGTACACCACCTAACTGCTCCATGACCGCCGCTGTCAGAAAAAAAGACTGTCGCAGAAAATCAGCAGATTCCGTATGAGTCCGGTCGAGAATCAAATGTTGACGCATAAAGGAAAGCAGGTTCTGCGTGTTCCATGCATCTTGAAAAGCCTGGTAGTAATTCAGCATGTACATGGACTGATGTACACTGAATTTGCGAACAATACTGGCAGCAGTCAGCAGAGATTCCGGCTGATATGCACCCAGCACCGGAATCCATGGTCTGGAGCGAAACACTTCGGTATGGGCATACTCATGGAAAAATGCTTTTAACTGCGTTATATTTTGGCTCAGATTAACTACAATAAGATCGGCTTCGGCGAGCAGCGGTATTTGCTCTGCTCCCGAACCTGCATCCATCAGGATCAGATCATAATACTCTCCTGCCACGGTGAGCAGATATTTCCAGAAAGAATGATCCGGTAGCTTCTGCCCCCTCTCTTCTGTGCCGATCAGCAGATCCAGTCGGTCTTTGAGCAGGGGAATCATATAATCCGATACATTATTGCAGGTCAGAATACCTGATTTATACAAATAATGAAGCCGGTCTACTCCCGGATTTTTGCGTGGATGAGTATGGCCCATCCTTACCTCTGCAGCCACCAGCCCTGCCTCGATACTGTGGTTGCGACATTGATTATGACACAGCAGCAATCTCAGCCGGTACTGCAGTGAGGCGGTGACAGCGGTAATGGCCGTATGGGACGAGGTTCTTCCATGACCTCCATCCGGACTCCAGAACATCACGGTAGTCATTAATTTGCTCCTTTTCGCTTAATTAGCGCAGATTGAACCACAGTTTGCGTTTTTTCACCGGAGAAGGCAGATAATCGCTCAACAGTTCTCTCAGTACCGAAGCTGCTGCCGGCTGATGATCAAAAGGATCCGGATGCCAGGGAATACTGTACACCTGCTCCGTATGAAGCTCCCGCTGCAGACGCTGCACGGCATCTTCCGGAGCCAGTGGAAGACAATATTGCCATTTGTCCTGAGGATACCGGCGCAGATCTGCAGACATTTGCAGCACATCCTGGTAGCGCCATTCCGCTCCTGATCCCACAACGACTGGAATATCCGCACGCAGAAATTCCTCCAGCCGATCATTTTGCTGGTAACGTCCTAGATCGAGAATGATAAACCGATAGCTGCCACCGAGCAATCCCACCACTTCCGCTCTGGCCGATTCACGCCAGTAATCAACACCTTCTAACGTAAACTTGCGTTCTTCCAGCAGCATATGCTGTTCTGCCATTCCATCCACTGCTACCTGCTGTATGCGGGCAAAAGCTCCAGGCGTATGGTTCATTTCCACCAGTGCGACCTTTTGCTGGCTTCTCGCCAGATGATGGGCAATGGCAACAGCCGTATGTGTAGTTCCCGTACCTGATGTCGCTCCCATAACCGCAATAACCTGTGTGGTCTTGTTCCAACTGCTGGCAGCTACATGAGGGCCTCCGTGCATCCGGTTATAATGTTCGTTGACAGCCTGACCGAGTGCCATTCTGGTGTCGGCTGCAGACTGGAATCGCTCGGATGGCTGATGATGAAGCAGCTTGCGCATGACTGGAATCATCGCTTTGGGTATGTCATTGCGTATAAATTTTTCCATGCCGGGCATCCATTCACTGTAATGTCCTCCGGTCGCCAAATACAGAAGAAGTGCTCCCAGTCCGTACAGATCCGAACGGTGATCGGTCTGTCCGCTTCCATATTGCTCCGGCGCAGCAAAGCCGATTGTGCCCAGTTTCACGGTATCCTGGCTTTCCTCTGGTTTAAAAGTACGGGCTATGCCAAAGTCAATCAGCCGAATATCCATACCTGAAGTGATCATCACATTGGATGGCTTCATATCGCGAAACACGATCGGAGGTTCATGCTGATGCAAATAGTTCAGTACATTACAGAGTTGATCGGCGCAGCGTATAATAAATGCTGTGTCCACCGCGGCAGGCTGGCTTTTGAATTTTTGTTCTAAGGTCTCTCCCTCGATATAATCCATAACCATATACGTATACCCGTCCGGATCGTCAGCGATAAAGTCGACAATCCGCGGTAAAAACGGATGACTGAGTGTCGTCAGCATTTTGGCCTCTGCCGCCACCTGCCTGTATTGAGATGGTGAAGAAATGCTTTCTTTTACAGCCCATTTCTTGCCGGGCAATCTCAGATCATGAGCCAGATAGACGTGGCTCATTCCTCCGCTGCCCAGTTTCTCATCAATACGATAGCGCTCTGCAAGCACCATTCCCTCATAGAGCCGCGTTGGATGAATCATATATATACCGCTCCCTTCCGAATACAACAAAAAAGGGAAAGCCTCCGTCTCACCAAGCAGACATATGATGTCTGTTCAGAAGACGGGATGCTTTCCCTATCCATTGTATATCCATATACCTATATTATAGTAACATTCTCTGAGTTTGTAAAGGAAAATGCAAGCCTAAAGACTCACTTTGATACACCGGAATTACTTTTGGGCTGCAAAAGCTTCGCGATTGCGCTGAATCTGATTCACATGGCCTTCCAGATGAGTCACGCAGAGTTTTTCTACCAGCGCCCGGGCCGTAATCTCGCCGTCTACATTATGCTGGCCTGTACGCTTCTGGTCCTCTTCGGTGATGGTCTCCAGCACGGGAGCAAATGCTCTGCGCATCGCCAGCAGCGCCTGCAAATGATGTTCCAGATCAAGTGAAGCATATCCGAGCCGCTGTGCCCAGCGATCCTGATCAAAAGCAACGATCACCGGATTGTCATCCGCCAGTATGGCCTTGAGCCGATGCTGCAGCACAATCTCCACATCATACAGATGAACAACAATCTCGTGAATACTCCATGCTGCCGGGTCAGGTTTGAATTGCAGCTCTGCCTCGGGAATACAGCGTACCTGCTCGACAAAGCGTTCCATATCCGGTAAATAACGATAGATTGCATTTTGCATAACGCACAGCACATCCCTCTCAAAGATATATAAACCGTTACAGATTAGTATTTCACCATATACAGCGTAATCTCATCGCGATTGTGGAAAAGCTGCTTGGCCCGCTGTATCTGAAGTCTGGATTCCTCGAACGTATGGATAACCTCCTTGATCAGTGCAAGTGGTTTTTTATGCATGAGTTTGACAGTAACGATAACCGTACCGCCGGGCACGACCGCATCCAGCAGATCAATAACGAGCCTTGCCGTCAGTTTGGGGCTCCAGCTCATATCACAGACGAGCAGATCAAATTCTCCTGCGCTGAGCTTCACTTCGGATGCATTGCGCCGGATCACTTTGAGATTCGGATAGTTCTGCAAGGAAGGATGCATTTTGGCAGGATCGACAGCTGTTACCTTCATGCCCCGCTCAAGCAGGAACGACGTCCAGCCTCCAGGTGCAGCTCCCACATCCAGGGCGGAGCGGAAGCTTGTAAAATCAATGCCAAACACCTTTTCCGCTTCCAGCAGCTTGAATTTGGCACGTGAAATCTGTCCTTCTTCCCGCTGAAAGCGTACCGCCCCTCCATTCCAGTCAGACAGGTTATCTTGCGGAAGCGATATGCCTGCATACAGACGGTCTGCTGTCCAGAAGACAGACAGGATCAGATCCGGATTCTGCACGGTATATTCGGAATGCAGCGAAGTCAGACGCTCTTCGAGCAGATGACGAAGCTCGGACATATTCTCTTCCACGTCCGCATCTCCGCTCTTACGCACCTGCACCGACAGCGATATGCCGTATAATTCTTCGCGCTTGAGCAGCAGTTCGGTCAATGCATCCAGCGGATGCTGTCCAGGTTCCAGCTGTTCCAGCACCAGATCGTAGCGTACAGGCTGAATATGACGCAGGAACATCGGCGTTTCCATTTTCAGACGGGCAATGACATCTTCCGGTGCTGCAGGAAGTGTCAGCAAAAGCACTTCACTATGGATCAGCACTGAACTTTTGACGGAGCCAAAGCTGCGTTTCAGTTCCTCCTGCGCATATGCGGCGAATCCGTGATTGGCCGTTCCGATCCAGCGGGATTCCGCCTGTATGTCCTGCCCCTGCTGTATAGTATTCTCATCATTCATGAATATTCTTATAGCCTCCAATAGTTTATGCAATAACACTCCGTATATGTTCAAGTATACGCTGTACCGACTCCATCCGGTAGAGCATGTGCGGACTTTTCACACGCCAGGCTTCAAATGCGATCAGGCAGGGAACACTTGTTATTTCATAAGCCTGCACAAACCGGGGAGCAAAATTGATATTAAGCGCATAGACCATATGATCCGGCAGCAGCGGAAGCGAAGTCTCCAGCATCCTTCGTCCCATCCGGCAGGTACCGCATAACGGAGTATATACGTAGATCGCAATGGCCTCTCCGGATTGTGAGGCCATTTCCAGAGCCTGCTGCTCCGTTAATTCCTGAATCACGGCCATCACTCCCTGTATTATTTGCCGCGTGCGGCTGCACGGGCGATTTGTTCCAGCAGCTCTGCCGGCATCGGGCCATTATGCACAATGACCTCTTCCGGCTTCGCCTGGTAAAGCAGTTCATACATCTTTTTCTTGCCATACATGCTGGAGGTATGCAGATAGATCTCCCTGGCGTACAATCCCTCATGAATCATGGCTTTGACAACATCCGTTCCATCCATCTGGCCAAAACCAAGCTCGTGATCGAGCGAGAGGATGTTCACTTCGCATTCACGAAGCATCATTAGACATTCCTCTCCGTCTCTTGCCAGCGCAAATCCGTCGGGACATGGACGGTAATCATCCATATACAGATTGATCATCAGCCTGCTCCTCCCGGATCACTGTTCGAACTGGGATGCCGGACAGTAGTAGGTTTTTTTGCCAGCTACGTCGGTTTTGACCACTTTGTCTGTAGCAGAGCGTACGGAAGGTTCTCCTTCGCGTTCATAGACACGGCGCAGCGCATGGAATCCGCCGGTCAGCGAGTCGTTTGCTGTCAGGGGCTGTCCTTCCATATGACCGCCTGTCTCAATCGCTTCTTCCAGTACACTATGCATGGCATTGTAGAGTTTGGACAATGCTTCTTCGTCGAGATCCTGCACCTTTGCTGAAGGCAGCAGTCCTGCCGTAAAGGCTATTTCATCCGCGTAATAGCTTCCGATCCCTGCAATCAGGGACTGATTGATCAAAGCGGTCTTGAGTGCACCCCGGCGGCCTTTGAACAGGGTAATAAACTGCTCTCTGGTCAGCTTGCGGTCTGTCGCTTCAGGGCCCAAATCGGCAAAGTAAGCCTGGGTTTCCTTGGCGGAGCAGAAATACATCAATCCCTGGCGTCCGGCTGTATAATACAGTGCTGTGCCATCTTCAAATTGCAGCTCCACATCCGACTTGCGATCCGCATTCTGTTCACGGATACCATAATACAGCGAGCTTCCAAGCACGATGCTGATCAGCAGGCGATGACCGCTGTGCAGATGCAGGTTCAGATATTTGCCGCGACGTTCAATAAAAGCAATCCGGTTGCCTGCCAGCATCAGATTGACATGATCCGCTTCAATATTTGTTACTTTTGGACGATGAACAACCATTTTCTCAATAGCTACATTCAAGATATAACCTGTCAGTTGGATCTTATAATTTTCAAGTTCTGGCAATTCAGGCATGGGTTTATCCCTCTCTCTCCAAGTATCATTCATATATTTCATGATTACACGGGCGGTTAGACCGGGCAATCCCTATAACTGATCGTACCCAATCTCGGCCAGTGTCTGACAGATTCGGTCCGGCTTTACACCTGTACGACGCTGGTGACTGGCCAGATTATCCATTGTCGTTACACCGGTCGTCACCAGCACAGTATAACAGCCCGCGGCAGCTCCTGCTGCAATATCTGTCATCATATTATCTCCTACCACAATCGTATCTGCAGCAGGCAGTCCCAACCGTTCCATTGCATATTTCATCAAAATGGAAGAAGGCTTGCCGATAACGACAGGCTCTACACCTGCAGCCGCAGAAATAGCTGCTCCCAGTGTCCCTGCTCCGGGCAGCAGCCCATCATGAGAAGGCAGCTGAAGATCGGGATTCGTCAATACAAAACGCGCTCCCTCTCCAATCAGCCGTAAAGCTCTGGTTAACTTCTCATATGTAAAAGAACGGTCAATCCCCTGCAGCACATAGTCCGGCTGCTGCTCGGTGGTATGAAGTCCTGCTTGGGCAACCGCCTCATGCAGTCCCGGTTCACCAATTACATATACGGATGCTCCAGGCGATTCTGCCGCGATGTAGGCTGCAGCGGCAAGCGCAGACGTGCATACACGATCTGCAGAAGCCTCAATGCCGAGGCCGCGCAGATGTTCTGCCACTCCTTCTGCCGTACGGGAAGAATTATTCGTTACATATAAATAAGGAATATTTGCCTGATCCAGGCTGCTTATCCATTCGGCAGCACCCGGAATCACACGGTCACCATGATACAATGTACCATCAAGATCAATCAGTAATCCTTTGCGATTGCTCATTTCCAAGCCATCCTCTCTATTACTCACAATCCCCATTGTAAAAAAAGTTGCGGCATAAGGCAAACGCTTTGCTTACCCTGCCGCAACTGTCTGTTGGAATCTACGGATTAACGTACCGGGAAAAGCTTATGCTCCTCCGCAAGCTGTGTATTGGCAAATATGCTTTTCGCTTCTTCCAACAACGAATGAAGCTGCTCATCGTCCTTATAGCGAGAACTAAAATGAGTCATAATCAGCTCGCCTACCTTCGACTCTTTTGCCGCCTCGGCAGCTTGTACAGATGTACTGTGATAATATTTGCGCGCCGTATCTTTCAGATCATTGCTGAACGTAGCTTCGTGTACAAGCAGATTGGCGCCATGTGCTAGTTTTTCCACATTTGGACAGGGACGAGTATCACCGAGAATAGTCACGATTTTTCCCTTTTTCGGCTCTCCGACGACTTGATGGGAGTGCAGAGTTTCCCCATTTTCCAGCTGTACACTGCCGCCGTTTTTCAGCTTGCCATATACCGGACCCGGCTGAATGCCGTACTGCTTGAGCAGTTCCTGATTGAGCTGCCCTGGACGATCCTTTTCAATAATCCGATAGCCGTAGCTGTCGATCCGGTGCTCCAGCAGAGCAGACTCTACTCGGAACGTCTCGTCTTCAAATACGACTCCGCCTGTATGTTCCTCGATAATCAGCTCGTATTCCATACGCGACTGACTCAGTTCCAGCGCCATATCGATAAACTGCTTGATTCCTGGTGGACCGTAGACGGTCAGAGGAGAAATCCCACCCTGATTGGAACGGCTGGATAACAATCCTGGCAGTCCAAACAGATGATCACCATGCAGATGAGTAATAAAGATCTTCTCCAGCTTGCTCAATTTGAGCTGTGAGCGGAGAATCTGATGCTGGGTTCCTTCCCCACAATCGAACATCCACAAAGCCTTACGCTCTTCGTAAAGCCGCAGACCGATTGATGTTACATTACGCTGCAGGGTAGGCACACCTGCATTTGTTCCAAGAAAATATAGTTCCATACCTGATAACCTTCTCTCTATATATAGCGTTTCTTGCTGTCATCATGCTATACCGCAGTCTGAAGCCTGGGATATAGACCTTTTATAATGATGCATCCCATCCCGCGGCTGCTGCAGCTTAATAAAAATCCCCCGATGGCTTCGGAGGATTATGCCTGTCATCCTGCCGCTATCGGTTCGGATCGATTCCCGACACGCATAACGGATGTTATATCGCTCAAGCTCAACTCTATTATCATACCATGATATGCGCACTTCCAAAAGTCACTAAATAGGCTGCTGTTTCTCGCTTATGCAGAAGCCATCTGCCTTTGGAGCGGATGTATTTTAATACCCGTATTTAAAAGTGTGAAATCACGGCATATCTCCATTTGGTTGAACCTGTCTGTGTCTTGCTTTATGATCAGTAGGAACATGTACAAACGGAATTATAATGAATTGTTGATGAAAGTGTCGACAACGAAAGTATTTTCTTTTATAATACATCATAAAAATGATGAAAGAAGGGTAATCCGATGGCTGAAATCAGAATTAGAAATACAAATGAGCGAATTGCTGGAGATGACAATGTCCTGGAGTTCCTGAACAAGCACGAAGTGGTCTATGAGAAATGGGATGTGTCCAAGCTGGCTCCCGAGCTGAGCGAGAACTTTACGCTGACTGACGAGCAGAAACAGGCTGTTCTCGATACATTTGATGCCGAGATCAAGGATCTCTCAGCCCGTCGCGGTTACCGCACCTGGGATGTAATCACTCTCTCCGAAGCGACTCCTGACCTCGAAGCCAAACTGGCCAAATTCGAGGAGATCCATACGCACACTGAAGACGAGATTCGTGCGATTGTATCCGGGAATGGTATTTTCATCATTAAAAGTCCGGAGCATGGCTACTTTGATGTGGAGCTGGAACCTGGCGATGTTATCTCCGTTCCAGAGAACACACCTCACTTCTTCACCCTGGTGGACAATCGCAAAATCGTCGCTGTCCGCCTGTTCGTCGAAACCGATGGCTGGGTAGCTCATCCGTTCGCAGATTCCAGTTTCCAAAAAGCTTGATTATCTGTCATATCATTTCTATCTCCTATCCTTAAAACAAAATCCCCTGCGCTGGGTAGCTGCAGGGGATTTTTACATATCTTTGCGTAATGTCTGCTGATATCAGACCAGTTGAGCCGTAATATCATGAAGATCTGTCAAACGCTCAATCTCGTAATCAGGATGAATATCACTGTCATTCACCTTGTGGTTGCGATTAACCCAGACTGCCTTGATCCCGGAGGCCAGAGCACCCTTGATATCGGTCGTCAGTTTGTCTCCTACCATCAGCGCCTGTTCTGGCTGTACATCCAGCAGCTTCAAGGCATGATGGAAAATGGAAGGGTCCGGCTTGCCTTTGCCAAACGCTCCGGATACCACAATATGGTCAAAAAATGGAGTCAGCTCCGGCACGCCATCCAGTTTCTCCTGCTGCAGAGCCGGACAGCCGTTGGTCAGCAGCAGCAGCTTGACCTTGCCTTGCAGTTCACCCAGAATCTGCAGCGTCTCTTCGTAGATATGTGGACGACTGCGACGCTCCTGTACAAACTGCTCGGCCAACTGATCCGCCAGCTGTTCATTCTCCACTCCCAACGCACTTAGTCCGCGCCGCCAGGCATCCCGGCGGTATACCGGAGCAATCTGCTGCAGCTGCCGGAACTCCTGCTGTTCGCCAGCAGAGAACTGTGCCCACAATCCTTCAAACGGATTGATGCCGATCTGTTGAGTAAAAGCGAAAGTCTCATACGATTCATACAGCGCTCTGGCTTCACGGCGTACCGATTCTTCCAGAGCGGAAGCATCAACACCTGCCGCCTGCTGTGCTGTCAGGCAGGTCTGTTCAAAAGCTTCCTGTATACTGCGTTCATCCCATAATAAGGTATCGTCCAGGTCGAATAAAACAGCTTCAATACTCAACGTCAAATCCCCCTTGATCTTTCGGTTATCCCCGATTGTCTAACACAGCTTCATATTACAATTTGTCTTCAAGCGTAACATTATTGGCAGCTGCAAAAGTTCTCAGCTGTGCAGCCATTGCATTCGTATCATAACGGTTCAGTGTGCGGGCAAATACCCATGCTCCACCTTTGCCGCTGTGCTCGATGATCACATAGCCTTTTTGCAGACGGATCTTCTTGATCTGAGCTGCTGTTACGAGGCGTTCACGGTTAAATTTGGTCGTGATCACTGCATCTTTGCCGACTTTGAGATACGGTCTGCGCAGATAAAGGATAACGCCTAGCAGCAGATACATAACTACCGTTACAATAAACAATACGGTGCTGCCCATGGATGCAGGATACATCAGACCCATCGCACCATAAGCCAGACCGAGCAGAACCAGCGTAGCCGGGAATACAAAATTCCGGCCTTTGTAGGTCGTATATTCGGATGGTTTGGTGCTCTTGCTGCCTACTTCGCTTTGACCGGCCTTTTTGCGCCGGGCATTGACCTGCTTGGTATTACGTTTGACTTGCCTCTCCCAGGAACGGGACATCGCGATTTCCCCCTAAATAAAATATAAAAGATGATTGTTCTATATTCAGACTGGTCGAACTGTAAGCCGTACTTCCTAAGGGACAAGCCGGACTGGCAGTTCAATGATCTCAATACGCTTACATGTCGAGAAACCGTGAAATGAAAGGGGATGCCCAGCCATGATCAGCTATGACATCCCTGTATGGTTGTTGCATCTTATTATAATGAAGATTGAACAATACCATCTTATTTATATTGGAATATCTGTTTCACCATGCCGCGCAGCAGCTGCTCAGCGTTTGCCTTTGGCGCTGTCTTCAGCGTCTTCAACAAACTCAATGGTCTCCAGCTGCTGACGGAAATTGCGGCGGATATTACCAAGATAAACGGCACGAAGTTCATCCCGCTCGATTGTTTCTTCTGCGGTCAGACCGGTGTCCTTCTTTTTACGTGCCAGTTCATTAATACGTGCAATCAGTACATCGATGTCCATGACTAACCTCCCATTCTTATCTTTACTAACTTTGACATGTAAAAAAAGGCTTGTCAAGGCTATTACAGCCGGACAAGCCTTTTATATATCAATATAGAAATAAGGTGTATATAGCTCAATTAATCATACGGAATAACCAGTACATCGCCGCTCTTAATCTGGGTGGAAACGAGCTGGTTATGATCGCGGATCTCAGCTACATAATCACGGATATCCGTCTCCTCGGATTTGTAACGAGAAGCGATTGCCCAGAGGCTGTCACCACTCTCAACAATAACACGCTGTTCGTTGCCCGGCACTTCATCGGCAATGACCAGATGCTGAAAACCTCCATATAAAAGGATCGATGCGAACAGAACACAGATGAGCAGGCGTCCGCTCGATTTCCATTTCGACTTCTGGACGGTCATCTCAATTAGATTCAGCGTCTTCTGTCGCAGTGTTTTTTTGACAGGTTTTTGGCGGGAAACTGCTTTCCGTTTCTGGTTCGTATCATCAGGCAGCTCGGAAGCGTATGTCCATGTATCGACTGTCATCCCTTTCTCTGCCTTGGTTGCAGAAATGGGAGCAGTCTGGCTCGGCTGTGCTGTATCCGCAGATGTATGTTGAATATCGGTCTTAATGGAAGCGGCAGATTGCTCCTGCTGTTCCGGCTGATTGTGTATGCTCTTGTATGTACTGTACTTTAACATGAATACCACACCCCAAACGTTTGTTCTTGTTTCTTCGTCAATAATATAGCACGAACATATGTTTTGATCAACACCTTTTTGCGAACTTTCGTTCGCTTTTTTGGAAATGAGGTGTATGATGAATAGGGAAGCGGGTTGAGGCAATTATAGCCGTCTGCTTTGCTTCGAAATAAGGCAGGAGGAAATAGTCACTAACTTTTAGAACTTATGTTTGTACGAACGGAAGTTCTATGTTATACTTTTTCCAAACGTTACTAGTATTGGGGTTGATACGGCATGTCCAAGATTTCAAGTCGCCAACAGGCTATTCTGGAATTTATCCGGAATGAAGTTAAACTCAAAGGTTACCCACCGTCCGTACGTGAGATTGGTGAAGCTGTAGGTCTGGCTTCCAGTTCCACTGTACATGGTCATCTGGATCGTCTGGAGAAAAAAGGCTTGATCCGCCGCGACCCTACCAAACCTCGCGCGATCGAGCTGCTGGGTCAGGAAGAAACCGAAAATAATCTGCTGTTTGCGCAGACGGTGTCCCGTGTACCGATTATCGGCAAAGTTACCGCCGGCGTACCGATCACTGCTACTGAGCATATTGAAGATTATTTCCCTCTTCCACAGCAATTTACAGGTGACAATCAGATCTTTATGCTTTCCGTTGTCGGAGACAGTATGATTGAAGCCGGTATTCATAATGGTGACTTTGTTATCGTCCGCCAGCAGCAGACTGCTGATAATGGCGATATCGTTGTTGCTATGACGGAGGAAGACGAAGCCACCGTCAAAACGTTCTACAAAGAGAAAGATCATATTCGTCTGCAGCCGGAGAACCCAATGTACGAGCCGCTTCGTCTGACTCGTGTCACGATTCTTGGCAAAGTAGTGGGCTTGTTCCGCAACCTGCACTAAGTTTTGTCGCTGCGCGCAGATTGCTAACCAGCCCTTTGCATGTATGATCACTCTTGTTCCGCCACTTTCCTTTGTGGCGAAATAACCGAAACGCAAAAAAGACTCCTGTTTATGGAGTCTTTTTTGCGTTTCATGGGTTTTACCTTTTGTCGGCTGGATTCTGCCTATCTAGTTTATCCATTTACTTTGTTCATTTGCTCCGATAAGCTGATTCAGCCATGATTAACAATGCCTGTTGGGCATACCCTGTTAGGTGGCTACATCTTACGCAGCCTGTTCAGCTCCTGAATGAATCCCTCGAGCAGCAAACTGATATTCTTGATCTCCGCAGCATGCTGCAGCTCCAGCTTTAACTTGCGCGCTTCAAACACTTCCTTGGCCTTGGTCGTATGAAAAGAATACGAATGGTACATATCATAGGTCTCGCCTTCGCTGGTTCCTTCGATATCAATCCGCTGATAAATCTCTTCCAGACGTCGGCAGATCTCCAGTTCCACCCGTACATCGATAATGTCTCCGCCTGCCACGTCGCTTCCCCGCAGCGGATTCTCGATCGTGTACAAATTGCGCAGTTGCTCCTCCAGATTGCCGATATGCATCTCACAAATAGTAATCAGACGCTGCCTGACTTCCTTGTCCATTGAAATGCCTCCTTTATTTGTACGAATGGTGCTGCAACAAGTGGTCAGTCATTTATTACCCGCACCGGTCATAGAGTTACCTCATGTTCGTAAAATAGAAGAGTGTGTTCTTGCATTATTAGTTCTCGCATTATTATTAGATAAAGAAATAGTAGTAGATAATCCATTTTGATTCCAAAAAAGGGTGTATGCAATTATTTAGTTACATACTGATCATATAAAAAATAAACATCCCAAACTCCCTTCAACCTTTTGCATAATTTTATAGTGAAATTGCAATCGGTATGAACTACAAATCTCATACCAATCTTTCTCTATGGAGAACTACTATGCTCAATTCTCAGTTTGTCTGCAATAGCTGCAATAAACGAACTATTGGTCGGCTTTATTTTGCTGACGTTAATTTCATAATTGAAAAGGTGACTCATATGCGACATATCTCCCCTGTTCCAGGTAACTTCGATCGCATGACGAATCGCACGCTCAACCCGTGCCGGATTGGAATTGAACTTTTGGGCTATTTGGGGATACAGCACTTTGGTCACGGAGCCGAGTATATCGATGTTGTGATATACCTCTGTAATAGCTTCGCGTACGTATTGATAACCTTTGATATGCGGTGGTACACCAATTTCGTTCAGAATCTTGGTAATGGACGCTTCCAGAAGCTGCTCCTTGTCAGCATTACTAATCGGGGCTGCCGCTGCTACAGGGCGAGGCGCTGCAGGCACCGACGGCTGTGAATGATAGGCTTTCGCTGATACCGGTACGTCAGCCAGCTGTCGTATTCGGCTGCCCAACACCTGAAGATCGAAGGGCTTGAGCATAAAATAAGAGGCACCCAATTCCAGAGCACGCTGCGTTACCTGTTCCTGTCCAAAAGCAGTCAGCATAATAATCTTGGGTCTCGGAATAATATTCATATCAGGAAGACGTTCCAGCACTCCTAATCCATCCAGATGCGGCATAATAATATCCAGCAGCACTACATCCGGTGGTTCCGGTAACTCTTCAATCAATTGTAAAGCCTGCTCCCCATTATAGGTCGTACCTGCGAGAGTCATATCTTCCTGATGGGAGATGTAGTCTGACAGCATCTGCGTGAATTCCCGGTTATCATCTGCAATGAGTACATTGATCATTATAAATACATATCCTCCTTTTCGTTAATAACAATCATATCACCACAAATATATGTAATAAAATGGTATTAAAGGTATTAATATGATTGTAACACTTTTAGGGAGTTAGTTTTCAAGTTTAGTAATTGAAAATAAAATTTATTGTAATATTTTCCAATTTAGTGGAGGCGTTTGATGCTATGCAATGATTTTATTTTGGTCCATTATAGTTTCCAATAAAAAAGACGATGCTATGATATGCTCTCGTCTTGTCAGATTTCCATCAAATTGGAAGTACCTAGGTTAGATTTACTTTATCAAATTTGCTAATCTTGATTAGGGAGCAGCATTAGCTCTCCAACTGAGCAAAAAATAAAGCCCTGTTTGCCGATAATCGGCAAACAGGGCTTTTTGCAGCTTAATACAGCGTCATATACTGATCGCGTTCCCACTGGTGAACCTGTGTTCTGTACATGTCCCATTCGATCTCTTTCAGCTCATAGAAGTGAGCTGTCGCATGCTCTCCCAGTGCTGTAACGACAACATCGTCACGCAGCAGTTCGTGCAGTGCTTCTTTCAGATCGCCTGGCAGGCTCGGGATACCTTCGTCGATACGCTCATCTTCAGTCATTATGTAGATGTTGCGGTCGATTGGTTTGGACAGGTTCAGCTGACGGTCGATTCCATCCAGACCGGCTCTCAGCATAACAGCCAGTGCCAGATAAGGATTGGCCGTTGGATCCGGATTACGTACTTCGATACGTGTGCTCAGACCACGGGAAGCCGGGATACGAACCATCGGGCTGCGGTTACTTGCAGACCATGCTACATATACAGGAGCTTCATAACCAGGCACAAGGCGCTTATAGGAATTCACTGTCGGGTTGGTTACCGCTGCCATGGAACGGGCATGACGCAGAATACCTGCCATATAATGACGGGCTACCTGGCTCAGTCCCAACTCATCCGATTCATCGTAGAATGCATTGCTGCCATTCTGGAAGAGGGATTGGTGACAGTGCATACCGGAACCGTTCATACCGAACAATGGTTTTGGCATAAATGTCGCATGCAGACCATGCTGACGGGCAATCGTACGAACAACCAGCTTGAACGTCTGAATCTGGTCAGCCGCCTGCAGTGCATTCGCATATTTGAAGTCGATCTCGTGCTGACCTGGAGCTACTTCATGGTGAGAAGCTTCAATTTCAAAGCCCATCTCTTCCAGCGTAATCACGATCTCACGACGACAGTTCTCTCCCAGATCGGTAGGTGCCAGATCAAAGTAACCACCCTGATCATTCAGTTCTTCGGTCGGATTGCCGTTGGCATCCGTACGGAACAGGAAGAACTCCGGCTCTGGTCCAACCATCATCTCGGTGAAGCCCATAGCTTCCGCTTCCTTGAGGTTGCGTTTCAGAATACCGCGCGGGTCACCAGCGAATGGTGTACCGTCAGGCATATAGACATCACAAATCAGGCGCGCTACGCGGTTCTCGGTTACCCACGGGAAGATCACCCATGTGTCCAGATCCGGATACAGATACATATCGGATTCCTCGATACGTACATAACCTTCAATAGAAGAACCGTCGAACATCATTTTGTTATCCAGTGCTTTGGTCAGCTGGCTCAAAGGGATTTCGACGTTCTTGATCGTACCCAGCAAGTCAGTAAATTGCAGGCGGATAAATCGTACGTTTTCTTCCTTGGCAATACGCAGAATATCGTCTTTTGTATAACTCACGTTACCCTCTCCTCTGTGCTCTTTTATTTTTTATTGAAGAATCGGGATAATTCCCCTTGGATCAGTGAGACTTGTCCAGGACGTTTGCCTGTGACAAGCTGCTGCTTAAGCATACGATGAAGTTGCGAATCTGACAATTCCCTGCGGCGTTCTTCCGTGTCCGCCGTGATCACTGTAGCTTCTTCCGATTCCTTGGATACCGGGTTCATCACCTGCTTGATCCCTGCGATATTTACCCCTTTTTCAATCAGAGCCTTGATCTCCAGCAATCGTTCTACGTCATTAAAGGAAAATAACCGCTGGTTACCCGACGTACGCGCCGGTACGATCAGATTATGCTGCTCGTAGTAACGGATCTGCCGTGCGGACAGGTCTGTGAGCTTCATTACGATCCCGATAGGGAACAGCGCCATATTTCTCCGAATTTCATCGCCCATATATTCATCAACCTTCCAATTAACTTTTAAGTTATCTGTATCCTATTGTACATATCCTGATATCAAGCGTCAATAACATGTTAAGTTTACTCACAATAATTTTATATCCAGTTAACATGAGGTTAATAATTGTGGATGCAAACGCTTTTTAACGCTATATTTCCATACTTATTATGGATATATTATAACATCCATTCTTCATCCAGATGACCCTGGCTGTCTCATAATCCATTTCTGAATAAGACCATTGGAAAAGCTATCAAAAGCCGTCCTGCAGGATATACCGCTGCGGTTCATAAACTTTTTTATCCAAATCGATTCCCATGGTTGTCGATTGTTTCGTATCCTCTGCACACCGAGTGTATGCACGTGAATTTTATAATAAATCGCGTTCAAGCATCGTCTGCAGGGCCATCAGTACACCCAGTTTGACATGAGAAAAGGTAAGACCACCCTGCATGTAGCCGATATACGGTGCACGGATTGGTGCATCCGCAGACAATTCCAGACTGCCACCCTGGATAAATGTACCAGCTGCCATAATGACCGGATGCTCATAACCCGGCATATCCCAAGGTTCAGGTACGACATGACTGTCGACAGCTGCAGCCCGCTGAATGCCCTGTACAAATGCGATCAGCTGCTGTTCACCCTTGAAGGATACCGCCTGAATCAGATCTGTCCGCTGTTCATTCCAGCCAGGCTTGCTGTTGAATCCGGCCACTTCAAACATGGCTGCAGCATAGATGCTGCCTTTGAGTGCCTGTCCTACAATGGTAGGTGCCATATACAGCCCCTGATAGATGCCGCGTGTGGTCCCCAGCATGGCTCCCACCTCTCCGCCGATTCCCGGAGCGGTCAGCCGGTAGGAAGCAAGCTCTACATACTGGCGTTTGCCGCATATGTAACCGCCCGTTTCGGCAATACCGCCGCCTGGATTTTTGATCAGCGAGCCGGCGATAAGATCTACGCCTACCTGTGTCGGTTCCCGTGTCTCTGTGAATTCGCCATAGCAGTTATCGACGAAAATAATAAGATCCTCACGATATTCACGAATCCGGCGTACCATCTCTTCAATCTGATCTATCGTAAAGGAAGAACGCCAGTCATAACCACGGGAACGCTGAATTCCGATCACCCGGGTTTTCTCATTGATCAGCGAAGCGACCTGTTCCCAATCGACCTGCCCGTCCGCTGTCAAAGAAGCTTCCTGATAGGTAATACCGAAATCAGCCAGCGATCCTTTACCATCACCGGGTTTACCGATTACTTTGTGCAGCGTGTCATAGGGACGACCTGTAATGTACAGCAGTTCATCTCCCGGCCGCAGCACGCCGAACAGCGCTGTAGCAATCGTATGTGTACCCGAGGCAAAATGCGGACGCACCAGGGCAGCTTCACTGCCAAATACTTCGGCATATACTTCTTCCAGTACTTCTCTTCCCCGGTCATTATAAGCGTAGCCTGTTGAACCTGCGAAGTGATAATCACTTACACGGTGTTTTTGGAAAGCTTCAATGACTTTCCACTGGTTGGCATCTACAATGCGGTCCATGCCTTTTACAGCCTCACCGATCATCTGTTCAGCCTGCACGGACCATTCCATTATTTGTTTATCAAAAACTGGCATTCCTGTCTCTCCCCATAATGATAGCCCGCCCCTATGAATATAAGGCGGGCTATCAGCATATTCATCTTCCATCATTCTACCACAAACCAGCGCTGCTGGCTAAGCCGGCGCATCGTTGTTCACATGAATACGACGCATCTGTGCAGATTACATCGTAAAATGTAAACTTTCGCGCTTCATATTTTACATGCAGCGGTAGGGTGAAGGGAAGTCTTTATTCAAAATGTCGCAATTCTGTCACTTTATTTCATATTCCTGCAGTCGATAACCGAATTTATCATAATCGGTCTGATTAATCTCTACTGTAAACAGGGCATCATTATCTTCATAATCCTGATCTACTACACTGCTGAATGTGTACAGTTGCGAGATCAGATCTCCACGATCGGCCGGGATACGATAAGTGCGTGTGCCGCCTGCCAGCTGATCCTGAACCATGTTTTTGACCGCTTCCAGATCCTGCTCATTGTAGGCGCTGATACGCAGATGCGTCTGATCAACAGGCAGCATCTCCTGCTGCTGTGGCGTACACAGATCGATTTTGTTATATAAAATGACCTGCGGCTTGTTACCCGCGCCGAGTTCCTGGAGAATTTCGTCTACCACTGTCATTTGCTCATCTCTGCGCTCTGAAGAAGCATCTACTACATGGAGGATCAGATCGGCTTCATTCACCTCTTCCAATGTGGCACGGAAAGCGGCAATCAGATCATGCGGCAGATTCTGGATAAATCCAACCGTATCGGTCAGCACAATTTCTTTGCCTCCTGGCAGTTCCAGATTGCGGGAAGTAGGATCCAGGGTAGCGAACAGCTGGTTCTGAATATAGACATCTGCATCGGTCAGCTGCTTGAGCAGGGTCGATTTGCCAGCATTTGTATAACCGACGAGCGCCACCTGCACTGCGCCTGCTTTTTTGCGGCGTTCACGGTACAGTGTACGATGACGCATAACCTCTTCAAGCTGGCGCTTTAGATCGGTAACACGGGAACGAATATGACGGCGGTCTGTCTCCAGCTTGCTCTCACCGGGACCCCGTGTACCGATACCACCGCCCAGACGGGACAGGTTTTTACCCTGGCCGGACAGGCGTGGCAGCAGATAGCTGTATTGAGCCAATTCCACCTGCAGAATACCTTCACGCGTCTTGGCACGCTGAGCGAAGATATCAAGGATCAGCTGGGTACGGTCAATGATTTTGGCATCCAGATGTTCTTCCAGGTTACGTACCTGTGCACCGGACAGTTCCTGGTCAAAGATCACCGTATTCGCCTCCAGCGAATCGACAAGAATGCGAAGTTCTTCGACTTTCCCTTTACCAATAAACCAGCGTGAATCCGGTGTCTCCCTGTTCTGCGTTAGCTGCTCCAGCACTTCTACACCTGCTGTCTCGGCCAGACTGACCAGTTCTTCGATCGAGCCTTCCGCGTTAACGCCATTTCTTTTATCCATCTGGGTATACAGACTGACCAGTACGGCTCTCGCCTGCTGCTCGGTCTGCGTATCGTGAGTTTCATTTTTCATATTATCCGGCTCCTTGTAAGATATAATGGCCCGGGTCTGTCAGGAAAGGAAGAGTAATCTCCCTATCCTGTTATTCAGCACCCGCTTCATTGTGCAATGATGTACTTGTTCTATATTTACCATTGTTGCTGCAGATGAATCGGATCAGGAAGATTTGGGGATTCCCTTCTTCAAAAGCCTAACTATCATTCAGTCAGTTGGATACACATACAGCAGTCTGTGTTCGGGCTAGCGATGTTCCCTGTTAAACAGACTCTGACGGTGCTTAAGGGATAAGGAGAATAATGGAAATGCATGAGCATCAATCTGCTTGAGCAGTTTGCTTGCAGTACGGTGCGCCAGTTCATAATCCTGCTCGGTAATCACTCTGCGACGCAGCGCATCGTCCAGCTCATCTTCGTCCAACAGGAAAATCTGCCCATCCTTCATTACGACGATATCCAGATACAAATCATCAAACCAGGGCACTCCCTGGTCCGTCACTCCCTGTGTTTTGCAAATATCGATATACCATTCGATAATCTCCTGCTTGTCATCGAACATGGCGGTTACGACATAATTGGCGTTCTCGGGATAGTATTGCATCCACGAATATTCTGCTGCTGCGATACAGAACCGGCGTCCGCCGTAGATTTTATACAAAGGCTCACGCAGGCGGTTCATATGGTACAGTGTCACATATCCTGTAAAAATACTATTATTGACGTAGCGACGTGTATAGCTGCGCTGGATAACGCGTCGCCAGTTCGCTCGATCTGCAAATTTACGTTTCATGGAAGTGTCCCTTTCCTACAAAGTAACTTCAGAATAGCATATTTGCCCGTATCACTCAAAAAGCCTCCAACCGATAGGATTGGAGGCTTTTGAAATTACGTCTTACTGGGTATCTGTCGGCGCTGCCGAATCTCCCTGGGTATTACCCGTATCTCCTGTGGCTGCCGCAGGATCGGTAATGCCGGTAGATGGTGCACTGGTATCGGTAGAAGTACCTTCACTTCCCGGCGTGGTTGAACCATTTGTTGGAGGTGTGGTTCCTCCATTGTCGGCTGGTGTCTGAGAATTACCATTTGGTCCACCATTTCCGTTGCCGTTTCCATTATTTCCGTTACCGTTACCATTTCCGTTACCATTACCATTTCCATTATTGCCATTCCCGTTGCCTCCGCCGTTATCAGGCCCTTCTTCTCCTGTAGGGGGAGTCTCTGGCATTCCTTCCGGCGGCACGATACCATCCGGATTATCCACAGACGGTTCTACAGGTTCTTCCTGGGCCTGATCCACGGTAATCTGCACCGTATCCGAGGCATCGGATTCTCCGCCATCCGTCGTAGCTGTTACATAATATTCGTAAGTGGCACCAGGTGTAATGCTGCCATCCTGAAGGGAAGTACCCCCGGAGCCGCTGGATATCGCAGTGAACTGGGATTCCGAGCTTTCCTTACGATATACCGTATAACCTGATGCCCCTTCTACTCCAGACCAAGACAGAGCCACAGCCTGGTTATCCTGATCATACGAAGCCGAAAGTCCGGTTACCACTTTTGGTGCTTCCGGTTCCTCTTCTACCGGCTGCTGCGGTTGAACAGGTTCAGCGACCTGCTGCGGTGCATCAAAGTTCTGCACCGGATAACCTTCCAGCGCCGGACCCATTACGGCAGCAAACATCGCTGCTGCCCGGCCGCTGCTTTCATTGAGCAAGTGGTTACGATCCGGTCTGTCATATCCCATCCAGACAGCTGCCGTCCATTCTTTGGTATAACCGACAAACCAGGCATCACGGTTGGCACTGCTGCGCAGTCCTTCAATCCCGTGCTGCGTCGTACCGGTTTTACCGGCTACCGGACGATTGATTTGCGCCCGTTTACCTGTACCATCGTTAACAACGTTTTGCAGCATCGAGGTCATCTCGTCGGCTGTCTGCTTCTTCATGACTGATTTGCTGTCCATTGCATTTTTGTAAATTTCTTTGCCGGAATTATCCGTAATACTCTTCACAGCATAGGCTTGTGTATAATTACCGCCATCTGCAAATGTGCGATAGGCTTGCGCCATTTCCAGCGTATTGGTACCACTGCTCAGACCACCCAGCGCAATCGCCAGGTTACGGTCGGCATCCGTGAACTTAAAGCCAAGTGACTTGGCAAAGTTAACGCCTGTATCGACACCGATCTGATTCAATGTCCATACTGCCGGAATATTAATTGACTCTTGCAGCGCATCCGCCATAGTGACGGTACCGGAATAACCATGCAGGTTACTCGGACAGTAGCTGCCAAAACACTGCTTTTCATTGCTTAGCTGCGAAGTTGGTGTAAATTTGCCTGATTCCAGTGCCGGAGCATAGGATACAATCGGCTTGAACGCCGATCCTGGCTGTCTGCGGCTGTTAACCCGGCTAAAGTCACCTTCGCGATAATTACGGCCGCCGAGCAGCGCAACCAGTCCACCGGTATCATTATTGACGATAACCATGGAGCCCTGGACAGGAATATCATCCGCGCTCTTCTCAAACAGATCTTCGTTTTTGAAAGCATCTTCCAGCGTTTGCTGGGCTTTGGCATCCATTGTAGTGTAAATGTTATATCCGCCACGAGTCAGATCATCCGAAGACAATCCGGTGACATCTTCCGCTTCCTGCATCGCATACTCCACAAAAGCCTGATAGTGCGATTCTTTGGTGGAACTGTTGGCAGGACTCTTGTACACTACCGCTTTGGCTTCTTCCGCTTCGGCTTTGGTAATATAACCCTGATCGGCCATTAGCTGAAGTACCACCGCTCTACGCTCCGTGGACAAATCCGGATTGGTGAGCGGGTTATAACGGGAAGGAGCTTTGGGCAGACCCGCCAGCGTGGCAATCTGCCACAGCTTCAGCTTATTCAGATCACTTGTACCAAAATAAGTCTCGGAAGCTTCCTTGATTCCGTAAGCGCCCCGACCGAAGAAAATACGGTTCAGGTAGGTTGTGATAATATCCTGCTTTGATTTATCACGCTCAATTGCCAGTGCGATGGAAAGCTCCGTCGCTTTACGGAAGAACGTTTTATCATCATTCAAAAATACGTTTTTCGCCAGCTGCTGGGTAATGGTACTGCCACCCTCTACAGCCGACCGTGCGATAATATCTTTTACCGCGGCACGTCCGACAGACCAGAGGTCTACCCCCTGATGATCAAAAAAGCGCCTGTCCTCGGTCGCTACAAATGCATTTACCAGCATTGGAGGCAGGTCTTCGTATTTGACCGGATCACCCTGCCGTGCGGAACGCTCAACGATCAGCGTACCGTTGCGGTCGTAGATTTTGGTCGGTTCGTTGATCACAAGTTTATCGATATTTGCTTTGTAGATTTTTTCCCCACTTACCATAATGAATAAATAAGCGGCCAGTGCACAAAAAATACCTAAAGCCGTTACACCGAACAGCGTCCAGAACACGCGCTTGGCGGTTATCTTTTTCTTTTTTGTTTTGGGTGCGGGTTTGGACTGTCCCGGTCTTGTTCTTTTTGGTGGTTGGTTTTTGTCACTGCGGGATAGATTCTGTCTAGGCATATCTCATTCTGACTCCCTTTCGGTAAAACAAATTGAACCCCTTTAACGGAAAGAAACGAACAACCCTTTTGGAGAGGCTGTCCGATTCTTTCTCTTCATTAAGACGCTATATGAAGCTTAAAGGTTTCGTTTTTTTGCATTAGCCTTCGCTCTGGTTATCCTGCATGAGGGATACGTTGCGCGATGGTGTGAAGGTGGACACCGCATGTTTGTAAATCATTTGCTGGCGTCCTTCACTGTCTACCATAATGGTAAAGTTATCAAAAGCCTTGATCGTACCGCGGATTTGAAAACCGTTGACCAGGTAAACAGTTACCGGAATATTTTCCTTGCGCAGTTGATTTAAAAAAGTATCCTGGATATTAATCGACTTGTTCATTGACCGTACCCCCAAATGATTATTAATTCAGCATTAGCAAATGCTCAATTGTAATACGAATATGATACCTGGCTAAGCTGAATGTCAAATTAAGTTGTTGAAGTATATTCCCTGTCTCTGTATAAATTTCCTGCTACGATCTCATATACTTTATCGATATGCTGTTCTCTATGATTCGTATCCGTTACATCGACCCAGTGAATATCCTGCATATGGCGGAACCAGGACAGCTGCCGTTTGGCAAAGCGGCGCGTATCACGCTTAAGCAGCACGACGGCTTCCTGCAGCGGTACACCGCCTGACAGATGCGCGGCAATTTCCTTGTATCCGAGTCCCTGCATGGCTACCATTCCGGGAGTATACCCCTGATCAAGCAGATGCTGCACTTCCTCCAACAGGCCTTCTTCCAGCATTTGATCAATCCGCGCTTCAATACGTTTATATAGCATTTCCCTATCCATTGTCAAACCGACGATACATAATTCATAGGGAGACTGCTTCATTTGCCGGGATAACTGGTCCGAAAGTTTCACTCCGGTCATATGATACACTTCCAGAGCCCTTATAATGCGTCTCTGGTCATTGGGATGCAGACGGGTCGCCGACTCTGGGTCTACCGCTGCCAGACGGTCATGCAGCGCCTGTGCACCATGCTCCAGTGCATAATCGGTCTGCTCCTGACGGAACTGCTCATCCGCTCCGGTCTCACTGAACTGGAATTCATAGCTGACCGATTCGACATAAAGACCGGTGCCCCCGACGATAAAAGGCAGTTTGCCGCGGGAAGCAATCTCCGGAATCAGTGTCCGGCAGCGCTGCTGAAATTCGGCCACCGAGAATGGTTCGTCCGGCGAATGAATATCAATCAGATGATGAGGAATGCCCTGCATTTCTTCGGGGGTGATTTTGGCTGTACCGATATTCATACCACGGTACACCTGCATAGAATCACCCGAGATAATCTCGGCGTCGAATCTCCTGGCAATCTCGATGCTAATGGCTGTTTTCCCTACAGCGGTAGGGCCAACAAGGACCAGTAATTTGGGTTTTCCTGCTGCCAGGCTCATAGGTGAATCACTCCATATTCAATTTTGGAATTCTTGCGGCGGATGCGTTCAAAGCCAAGCCGCTCGTATTCGGGACTATCCCATTTTTCCTTGAGCATGACCGTTTTGCGAGCTACGCGAATCGCATGAGAAATCGACTCCGGATCAAGCGCATGATCATTGGCAAAGCCGCGCAGCGGCGCGATCGCAGCCGACTCATGCAGCGCTTCACGGAACATGGGATCAAAGTATACGATATCCACGCTTTTATCCGGCAGCTGGCTTAAGTAGGTCTTATGGTCCTGCTGCACTACCCGAATGCGCCGCATCGCTGCATTGACAGCCTCCAGATTGCTTACATAAGTGCGCAAACCTTCTGTCAGAAGCGCCGCCAGCGGAGCGGAGCTTTCCAGTGCGGTCACCTGTCCTTGCGAGCCGGCTGCCAGGGAAAAGACCAGTGAATCCGACCCGAGTCCCGCTGTGCAGTCCAGAACGGTATCTCCCGGTTCCAGACGGGATACGGTGATCATCGGGTCCTCTTTTCCCTGTAATAAGCGCTTGGCCCGTACAAAAGCCATGCTTGGATGGAAAAACATCGCAGACTCACCCGGGCGGACGAGTCTTGCTTCATTTTTCACCAGTATAATAATGTCCTGTTCCCCATGACGGGCAGCCAGCTTGGCTACCGACTGTCCGCCCCGTGGAACAAAAGGAACGGCGAATTCCACTGCCAGCTGCTGTGCACGCTGCAAAGTAGCCTGGGAGGGATCATCACCTGTTGTAATTATCATCATTCATTCTCCATTCTTCTTCACACTTCAATTACATGACCCGTTTGAACATTTTCTCCAGATCATAGCTGGAAAAGGATACGACAATCGGGCGGCCGTGCGGACATGTATAAGGCTGTCTGCACGCGGCGAGGCGATCAAGCAGTGCCTGCGCCTCGGCCTCGGTGATTCTCTGGTTGGCCTTAATGGATGCCTTGCACGAACAGAGCGTGGAAGCCTGCTCTCTCAGCTGGGCCAGATCAATCTTGCGTTCACTGAGCACCCACTCGGCCATTTCTTCGATAACACGCGCTTCCTCGCCTTTGGGGAACCAGTACGGATAGGCACGTACGCGGAACGTCTGACCGCCAAAATGCTCCAGATAGACGCCGACACGTTCAAACCAGTGCAGACGATCCTTGAGCTTGTCGGCTTCGGCGCGTGTAAATTCCAGTGTAATCGGCAGCAGAAGCTCCTGGGATGCCGATTCCGGCTGGCCGAATTTCTCATAGTAAAATTCGTAGTTGACCCGCTCATGGGCAGCATGCTGATCGATCAGAAATAATCCCTCCGCATTCTGTGCGATCAGATAAGTGCCATGATGCTGGCCGATCAGATTCATTTCCGGAAACTGCGGCAGACCCGGCTCCTCTGCTGTTCCATAAATCATTTCGGCCGGAATGCTGCGATTCGGATTCGCTCCGCTTGGCCGCTGCTGCGTCCGTGATGACGATTTGGCAGCCGGGCGATTATAGTCACGGGCATAGGATTGTTCCCGGATCTGCTGGGCCGCTGACTGCGACGGATTATGGCGTTCATATTCTACCGGTGCAGAGCCTGTGTCTCCCGCTTGCGGCAGGCTTGTATCCCCTCCGGGCAGCTGTGCATATTCGGCAGTCGGTACAGAGAATTGATCCTGGTTCGCTGATGGAACATGAGCAGCCCCAGAACCCAATGCTTCAGTAGACGGCTGGGCTTCTGTATGATTAGCTGCTGAATCCATGTCTGTTTCTGTCCGGGCAGCTGTTTGGTCTGTTGAAAGAACTTCTTGCTGTCCTGCTGCAGAAGACGTTGTCTCCTTTTTCGCTGGCAATCCGGCTGTATCTTCAGGCAGCCCGTTGGAACCGGATTGCTCCATTGTATTCGCTGCTGGGCCGGCAGTTACGTTGTCCGTCTGCTGTCCAAAACGATCATCCGGCATATCGGAGCGGCTCGGAATTCCCGGAATATCCTGATCCGTATATGGCGGTATATAAGGTGCATCCAGATCGCCCAGTTCGGTTCGTATCACTGGTGCAGGATTCTTGAAAGTGGATGAAGCCGCAGCAGAGCTTGCCGGCTCCTGCAGATCATTTTCAAGATTCACAGCCGGTGTGCGATTAAAATTGAACTGCTCCTGAATAATCGACTCACTGCTGCCGCGCTTGACGGTCTGCTTGGTCGCGTGGGGAATCAGTATTTCCTTACGCAGTGTCTGGCGTACCGACTCTTCCACAAACATCATCAGTTCCGCTTCCTTGCTGAATCGCACTTCCATTTTGGCCGGGTGCACGTTAACATCGACCAGCGACGGATGCATCGTCAGACGCAGCACGGTCAGCGGATACCGGTTGATCGGCAGCAGCGTATGATACGCTCTCAGAATCGCCTGATTGACGGCATAACTCTTGATATAACGACCGTTCACGATGACCGACATGGCATTGCGGTTGGCTCTGGCAATCTCCGGGCGGCCGATATAGCCGCTAATGTGGTAATCCAGATGATCCTGCTCAATCGGCAGCACCATTTTGGCTGCTGAGGTGCCGTAGACGGCAGCGATCACCTGCAGCATATCGCCATTACCCGGCGTCTGCAGCAGCAGATTGCTGTTATGCCTCAGGGTAAAGGCAATCTCCGGATGTGCCAGAGACATACGATACATAATATCCGAGATATGTCCCAGCTCAGTCTGAACGGTTTTCATATATTTCAACCGTGCTGGCGTATTGTAAAATAGTGAATTGACCCGGAAATCGGTTCCGCGTGGAGCTGCATCATCCTCATTGCTCTTCAGCGTACCACCTTCGATAACAAGACGTCTGCCTGCTCCGTCATCGGTTGCACTAGTGAGCAGTTCCACTTTGGAGACGGCTGCAATACTCGGCAGTGCCTCCCCGCGGAAGCCCAGACTGGTAATCTGATACAGATCACGGTCGTCCACCAATTTGCTGGTCGCATGACGGTAAAAGGCAGTCTCGCAATCCTCGGCGGCGATTCCCTGGCCGTTATCATGCACACGAATCGATTCCAATCCACCTTCACCGATATGGACATCTATCCGGGTGGAACGCGCATCAATTGCGTTTTCGACGAGTTCTTTGACGACCGATGCAGGTCGTTCGACCACTTCACCGGCAGCAATCTGGTTGGCGATATGTTCATCCAGCACACGAATCTGACCCATGGATTCTCCTCCCTCCGGTTATTTGAATTTTAGTTGCTTTATTGGTCGATACGAATTAACGCATCGTTTTCATTTTCAGTTCATTCAGCAGCTGCATCGCCTGCAGTGGTGTCATATTCATCAAATCAGCACTCTGGATCTGGCTGACGATCTGTTTGGCGACCGGATCTTCTTTTACTTTCACCGGCTGAGGAACTTCATCTTCCTCAAAAATCGACAGCTGTACAATATCCTGCTGTACAGCACCTTTCCGGCTTCTGGACGCATCGCTGTCTGCTGGCTCAGACGGGAATCCGCCTGTCGCCAGCACCGGGATCGCTTCATCCTCTGCTGACTGGCGTTCTTCGTACACGTAGCCATGTGCCTGCTCTTTCACCGAATCGCTGTTTCCCGCAACAGGCGCATCCTCTGCAGATAATACAGACTGCGTACGCTCTGAGGAGCTGCCTCCTGCTGTCACAGCATAATCGACAGCTTCATCCTGAGCCACCACGGTGCTTGTCGCTGCCTGTTCCATCCGGTCAAGCAGCAGATTGGCACGGTCGATAATGCTGCCAGGCAGGCCCGCCAGCTGTGCACAATAGATCCCGTAACTGCTGCCAGCCGCGCCGGGTACGAGCTTGCGCAGGAAATGCACTTTGTCCCCGCTTTCCTTGACCGCCATGGAGAAGTTGCGCAAATGTTCCAGCGTCTCCTCCAGATGAGCCAGTTCATGGAAGTGGGTAGATACGAGCGCTTTACAGCCAATCTCGTGATGGACATACTCGATCACAGCCTGGGCGATTGCCATCCCTTCACTGGTCGATGTTCCCCGTCCCAGCTCATCAATAATGATCAGACTGCGCCGGGTCGCCCGTTCGGTCATTACCTGAATATCTGCCATCTCTACCATAAAGGTACTCTGGCCACCAATCAGATCATCCGCTGCTCCGATCCGGGTGAAAATCCGGTCAATCATCGGAATCTCCGCCTGGCGTGCAGGCACAAAACAGCCAATCTGCGCCATGATGGACAGCAGCGCCACCTGACGCATATAGGTACTTTTACCAGCCATATTCGGACCGGTAATCAATACGATATTGGCTTCTTCTTCCGTAATATTCGTACTGTTGGAAATAAAGCTGGCATGATCCATAACTGCTTCCACGACCGGATGACGTCCATCCTGGATTACCAGATCATACCGGTCGGTCAATACCGGTTTGACAAATGAACGCTCGGCACTGACGGTTGCAAAGGATTGATACACATCAATCTCAGCCACTTTCTCGGCCAACAGCTTGAGACGGGCCACCTCATTCGATACACGGGTACGCAGATCGGTGAACAGCTCATACTCGATATCAACCATCTTCTCCTGGGCTTCCAGGATCAGTGCTTCTTTTTCCTTCAGTTCCGGTGTAACAAACCGCTCGGCATTTGCCAGCGTCTGCTTGCGCTCATACCGCCCTTCCGGCAGGGTGTTCAGATTGGAACGGGTAATTTCAATATAATAGCCGAATACTTTGTTGTAGCCTATTTTGAGCGACTTGATGCCTGTCGCCTGACGTTCAGCAGCTTCCAGTTCGGCGATCCACTGCTTGCCGTTCACACTGGCTTCACGCAGTTCGTCCAGATGTTCATGATATCCCTGACGAATCAATCCTCCATCACGCACCGAAATCGGCGGATCATCGACAATCGCCGAACCGATCGCTTCCGCCAGATCATGGCAGGCATCCATCTGCTGGGCGACGCTCTGCAAAGTGGATGAAGGCGAATCGGCACACAGCTGGCGCAGATCCGGAATACGCAGCAGGGAGTCCCGCAGCGCAAGCATATCACGTCCATTGGCGGTACCAAATGCCATTCGGCCAACGAGACGCTCCAGATCATAGATGCCCTTGAGCTGCCCTCTCAGATCCTCACGCAAAATAAAGCCCTGATGCAGCTTGTCCACCGCTTCCAGGCGTTCTTCCACCAGACGGCGAGACAGCAGCGGCTTGTCAATCCAGCGGCGCAGCAGACGTCCACCCATCGGTGTCTCTGTGCGATCCAGCAGCCATAACAAGGTGCCTTTGCGTGAACGCTCACGTACGGTCTCCACTAGCTCCAGATTACGGCGAGTGAATGGATCGAGAATCATATAATTTTCCGGTTCATAAGCGTTAATATGGGTCAGCTGGCCGAGTGAACGCTTCTGCGTCTCGCTCAGATAGGCAAACAGCAGCGCAATACAGGCCTGCCGCTCCTCATCCAGTCTCGCCCAGACCGCTTCGCCAAACTGGCGCCTTGCCAGTTCTTCGCGGGATTTGTCCCACTCTGTATACAGCACCTTACGGCCCATCTGTGACGCCTGCTTGTATACATCGTCAATCAGTTCAATCCGGCCGATAATCTCGGACGGCTCATATAGTCCCAGCTCGTCACGCAGCCATTCCTGCGAAGACAATGCCGAGGTGACATGCAGTTCACCGGTAGACAGATCACAGGCAGCCAGCGCCATTTTGCCATCCTGTTCGGTCACACAGACCATATAATTGTTGGCTTTGTCGCTGAGCGCCTTGCTCTCCATCATCGTACCCGGCGTAACCACACGGATAATTTCCCGTTTCACGATGCCTTTGGCTGTCGCCGGATCTTCCACCTGCTCACAAATGGCGACTTTGTAGCCTTTTTCAATCAATCGGTGGATATAGTTCTCCGCTGAATGATAAGGCACTCCGCACATCGGGACACGTTCCGGCACACCGGCATTTTTGCCTGTCAGCGTAATTTCCAGTTCCTTGGCAGCCAGCACGGCATCATCAAAAAACAGTTCATAAAAATCGCCCAGACGGAAAAATAAAAAAGCGTCCCGGGCCTGCTCCTTGATCTGCAGATACTGCTGCATCATTGGTGTATATTGACTCATTATGCCCCTCCAAACCAACCTGTATTCCTGTGCCTGTATGAAGCCTGTTCGCTCCCATACTGCACTTATTTATTATTGTTTAAACATTTTTCTACTATTAAAATAGTGAATCTGCGCCAGCACCCTGCTGCACAGCCTATGCAAATGCGTGTTCGTCTATCTATTATAACGAAAGAACCCAAAAAGTTCTACGCTTCCCGGGTTCATTGAACAGCATCCCACTACATCGCAGAACATAACAGAAAGGACCGGTAAGCCTGGGGCTTCCGATCCTCTCCGGATACAGTATATTTTATACGATTCATTGATCCATGAAAATAATAGATTACTGTGTTACTGGTTTGTCCGCTGTCAATTCAACTTTGGCAAGTGTATCGTAACCTGCATCATACGAAATATCCAGGTTTTTGACACGCTTGTTCACTGCCTGCAGTTCATAGCGGTACAGTGTCGGAATAACCGGAGCTTCTTCAAACATCAGCTGCTGCCATTGTTTGTAGGCATTTTTGCGGAACTCCATATCAAATGCTTCCGGTGAAGTTCCTTCTTTGAGGAACTTATCCGCATCTTCACTTGTGAAACGGGAATAGTTGAATGCTGCTTCACGACCATATAGACCCGATGGATCGATATCGCTGCCTGTACCCCATGCTGCGCCAAACACATCGATATCTGGGCTATCCGCTTTGATATTATCGTAGAAGGAGTTAAACTCTTGCAGGCGACCATTAACCAGTTGTACGTTCAGACCTACATCTTTCCAGTTTTGCATGTAGAATTTGGCCAGCGGTTCGGATACAACATCTCCGCTCATCGCTGCATAGTTGATCACCAGCGGTTGGCCTTTAGGATCTTCACGCAGTCCATCACCGTCTTTGTCCACATAACCCGCTGCATCGAGCAGTTGTTTTGCTTTTTCCGGGTTGTACGTGTAACCTGCCAGACTGGAATCATAGTAGTTGGCAAAAGCAGGAATGATCAGTGAGGTAGCCGGTGTACGCAATCCTTTGTACAGCTGCGTACCTACCTGAGCGTTATTCATTGCATATCCCATAGCCTGACGCAGGGATTTGTTTGCCATTTTGGCATTCGGGTCCATTACGCTTTCGCCTTTGGCTTTGTCATACTTACCCAGTTTGAATCCGATATAGCTATAGGCCAATTCCTGACGACCCAGGAATTGAATATTGGTAGGGTTGGTTTTCTCATCATAAAGGCTGACAGGGAAGCCATCGACATAGTCCACATCGCCTTTTTTGAGAGATTCGATCAGTACGTTAGGGTTAACGACTTTCAGATGTACACCGTCAAGTTTTGGTGCACCGAGGAAGTAATCCTTGTTGGCTTCGAACTCCACCGACTCACCTGTAACCATGGACTTGATTTTGAACGGTCCATAACCAACCGGTTTTTTACGAACAGGATCGGAGGCGGACATATCAGCAATAGCCATATCTCCAAATACTTTTTTCTCCAGTGGATAGCTCCACAGACCGGATTTCACGGATGGAGTAGCTGTAATAAAGTCGATCTGTACCTCTTTGTCATTCAGGATTTTAATGCCTGAAATTGTTTTGGCTTTACCGGCATGATAATCTTCCATACCGACGATATTCATCATCAATGCATCATAACGAACGCCTTCGTAATCTTTATTGCCAATGACTTCAAAAGCAAAAGCATAGTCTTCTGCTGTAACCGGATTACCATCTGTCCAGTTCAGCTTGTCATTGATCGTAACGGTAACCGTTTTATTTTCGTTGGACAGTTTGATGTTGGCTCCACCGCCATCCGTGATATCGAAGTTCTTGTCAATTGCAAAAAGGGAAGGATAAAAGAACTGCATAACATTGGCATCCGGATTACCTTCATAGAATACCGGATTCAAGATGCCTTCAAAAGGAGTATCCGAAGCCAGCCCATAATTCAGAATGCCGCCCTGAATCGCTGCTTCATTGTTCGACGTTTTGCTCGCAAACTTGCCTGTTTCCTTGACACTTTCATTCGTTTTTGGTGCATCTGTTTTTTCGGCAGCCGAATTGCTTCCGCTGTTGCACGCAGACAATACCAGAACGAGAGACATGAACAAAATGGATAGTGATTTTTTCTTTTTACTTCCCCACATAAACCTTCCTCCTTTTTGATATACAGCTCTAATTTATTATCCCAATCGCTGTTTGGCGTCGGATGCACGTTTAAGTGCCTGTCCAATAAAGTTGATCGCCAAAATCAAAATTAAAATCAGCAGCGATGCCGGTAACCAGTTCCACCAGTACTGCTCCAATACGATCGGATTGGTCGCGCTGCTCACCAGCGTACCCAGACTCGGTGTTCCATCAGGCAGACCAAATCCCAGATAAGACAACCCTGTCTCAATCCCGATATTACCGGCCAGATTCAGAGTAAGATTAACAATAACGATAGAACTGAGGTTAGGCAGTATGCCGAATGTAATGATCTTCCAGTTCGGCGTACCCAGTGTCTTGGAAGCCTGAACATAGTCCAGTTCCCGCTCTGCCAACACTTTGGCCCGGATTAGCCTTGCTTTGCCGACCCAGAGAAATGCGGTCATAATAGCGATAAATTCCCATACCCCATACTTGGGAATAATGGTAACAAATACGATGACCAACATCAGGAAAGGAAGCACAAGAATAAAGTCGATAAAACGCATAATAATATTATCAACCACTCCACCGAAAAAGCCTGCAATCAGACCAATGGTCAGTCCAATCGCTGCGGACAAAATCGTAATCATGAATCCAATCGTAAAGGAGTTCCGTGCTCCGATCACCAGTTGTCCGAAAATATCACGGCCCGCATCATCGGTACCGAGCCAGTGATCTGCACTTGGAGCAGCCTGAATCGCCATCAGATCAATAGTAGTTACTTCATCCTGGTTAATAACTGTAATGGAACCATAAATCCCGATCAGGAATAAAATCAGAAAGATGAGCGAGCTGATCGCCAGCTTGTCTTTAAGCAGCTCACGGCCCAGAATAGACCAGTTTGAAGGCGATTTCTGAATCGTTTCAATAGGTGCAACAGTCTCTACACGCATTCCCATAATGTGTACCTTCCTCCGTTCTTATTCATATATTGAATGGTTAAAATGTCTGCGGTTACTGCCTTGCGTGCTTTAACCCATTCGAATACGCGGATCAACCCAGCTTAGAATAAGATCAGATAACAGAGTACCTATTAACGCAAGCAGACCGGATAACATAACCAGCGCTGTTACGACGGAGAAATCGCGTTGGGTAATGGATTGCAGGAACAGCTGTCCGAGTCCCGGATAACCGAAAATGGATTCGATAAACAGATTGCCTGCCAGTACAGCCGTTAGATCATAGCCGAGAAAGGCTGCAATCGGCAGCAGCGAGTTACGCAGGATATGACGGGAATACACTTTGGATTCCGGCACTCCTTTGGAACGGGCTGTTTTTACAAAATCCTTAAGACGGGTATCAATTACTTCGTTACGCAGATACTGGATCGTCGCTGTAGTACTTACCAGTGCACCTGCACATGCCGGCAGGATCAGATGGTAGAATTTATTTACATAATACGACCATGTGCCCGGCTGCACGCCTACATCCACACTTCCGCTCGTTGGGAACCATCCCAATCGGAAGCCAAATACGAACAGCATCAATAAGGAGAAAATAAATATCGGAGTCGCAAAGCTTAGATACGTATAGCCGGTGATCGTCTTGTCCAGCAGGCTGTTCTGATACCTGCCGCTCAGAATTCCTAATGGAATCGAGATTACATAGGTAAGAATCAATATGGCTACACCAAGATAAAACGTATTGGCCAGTCTGCTTCCGATAAGATCAGTTACACCAACCTTATGTACATAGGATTTACCAAGGTCACCCTGGACCAGATTGCCCAGCCAGCGTCCATACTGCACCCAGGCCGGATCATTGAGTCCCAGTCTCTCGCGCTGCTCTTCCAGCACCTGTGCGCTGACTTTCGGGTTGGCTTCGATCGCTCCGCTAAGAGCATCGCCCGGCATCGCTTTGGCTACAAAAAAGATCAGTACACTGAGTATGAACAGCTGGGGAATCATGATCAGGATACGGCGAAGCGTGAATTTCCACATAATAGTTATCCCCCTTACTTTACGGTAGTGCTACCTGATGGGATGGGCTAATCGTTTTCAAAGCCAGCGGTTTGCCCTCCGCATCCATAAGCTCTTTCAGATCCTGCTGATATGACACCATGATTTTCTGCCGGGTCCGTGCACTTTCCTGACGCTGGGCCGGGTCAATGTTCGGAATCGCCGTAATCAGACGCTTCGTGTAAATATGCTGCGGATTCTCATAAATATCATCCGTATTGCCCTGCTCGACCAGACGGCCGCGATACATAATTCCGATCTGATCACACATATGACGGACGATGCCCAGATCATGACTGATGAACAGATACGTAAGATTGAATTCTTTCTGGATTTCTTTCATAAAGTTCAGTACCTGTGCCTGTACAGACACATCCAGCGCTGATACTGGCTCATCCGCAATAATCAGCTTGGGATTGAGCGTCAGCGCCCGGGCGATACCGATCCGCTGCCGCTGTCCGCCGGAAAATTCATGCGGATACTTGAAAGCCGCCTCGGGATTGAGACCGACTCGATCCAGCAGATTCTGCACACGGCGGCGTTCCTCATCCGGACTCAGCTTTTCAAAGTTACGCAGCGGCTCGGCGATAATATCCATCACCCGTTTCCGGCTGTTCAGCGAGGAGTAAGGGTCCTGGAAAATCATCTGGATATCCCTGCGCAGCGGATGCTGATTTTTGTGGGCGATCCGTGTCAGATCCTGCCCGTCAAAGGCTACGGTTCCATCCGTTATTTTATTTAAGCCGATAATGGCGCGGCCGGTAGTCGTCTTGCCACATCCCGATTCACCGACCAGTCCATATGTAGTTCCCGGTTCGATCTGGATAGACACTCCGTCTACCGCTTTGACATGATCCACGACACGCTGGAAAAAGCCGCCGCGAATCGGATAATGCACCTTGAGGTTATTTAGCTCCAGCAATGCCATCCATTACGATCCCCTTTCCCTCATCTTCAAAATGAAAATGCTGATAGCACGAGCAGCGTACCCAGTGCCCCGGACCAACTTCATCCAACTGAGGGTTCTGCACATGGGCAGTCTGCGGAATCCACGGAATACGTTCCGAGAACCGGCAGGAACCGCGCGGAATATTTTGCAGTGACGGTACACGTCCATGAATAACATGGAGCTGTTCCTGATCGGCATTGGCACCAGGCATGGAAGCCAGCAGGGATCGGGTGTACGGATGCAGCGGATTGTTGAACAGATCCATGACACTGGCAACTTCCACAATCTCTCCCGCATACATCACGACTACCCGGTCAGCCATCTCGGCTACAACGCCCAGATCATGAGTAATCAGCACAATACCGGCTTCTGTCTCTGCCTGCAGCTGCTTGAGCAGATCGAGGATCTGCGATTGAATCGTCACATCGAGCGCCGTCGTCGGCTCATCTGCGATAATCAGGGAAGGTCGACAAGCGATCGCGATAGCAATCATGACACGCTGCCGCATTCCTCCGGACAACTCATGTGGATACTGGTTATACACGCGCTGCGGATTCGTAATGTTTACATGTTCCAGCAGTTCATAAATGCGCTTCGTTTTTTCCTTTTTGGATAAAGTCGTATGATAGTCCAGATTCTCTTCAATCTGTCTGCCAATCGTCATCAGCGGGTTAAGCGCCGTCAGCGGATCCTGAAAAATCATCCCGATCTCTGAGCCACGAATTTTGTTCATCTGTCCAGGCGACAGTTGGTTAAGATCCTGCCCCTTAAAAATGAGTCCACCATCAATGCGTGTATTTTTGTTATCATGCAGTCGTGTCAGGGAAAGTGCCAAGGCACTCTTTCCACATCCCGACTCTCCTACGATAGCCAAAACCTCGTTTTTGTTAATGGTTAAATCCAGCTGATCGACAGCAGGATAATACTCATCCTTAATGCGGAAAGACACCGTCAGATCTTTGATTTGCAATACCGGTTCTGTATTCAAAATTCTGGTTGCCCCCTCACCTCAAACTTTAACGCAATGTAAACATTC
Organism: Paenibacillus wulumuqiensis; assembly: GCF_000971965.1. Taxonomy (GTDB): domain Bacteria; phylum Bacillota; class Bacilli; order Paenibacillales; family Paenibacillaceae; genus Saccharibacillus; species Saccharibacillus wulumuqiensis. The sequence goes on along the minus strand of NZ_LAQP01000001.1, from coordinate 19,295 downwards.
CTCATAAGATTGTTATCATTTTATATTCATAATCTTCCACAGGTCAATAAAATTTATCTTTTTGCCAAAATGGACGAAAGATTTTAGTAAAAAAGCTATCACCAAATGTAATAAAGGTGATAGCTTTTGCCTATAGCGTTATCCTTATTTTACCTTATTATCCTGAGTTAGCAAGGGGTTTCTTGCTTTATCCCGCTTAGAAATTTTGAGATACTGCTCCAGCTCCCTGCACAGCTGCAAAATGGCAGAATACACTTCGAATTCCTCACGTGTAACCGGCAGTCTCGTTTTACGGAAATCTTCTTCGAATTGTAAAAGCAGCTTTTCTGTTTTCCCTGTGTAATACGGCGTTTTTACATCCTGGGCCAGCTGTTCGAAAATCTCGGCGGCCTGATCTCCCTGAGGCATCTTGCTGTATACCTGGGCAACGAGCTGCATCATGTTCTGAATGGAATCCAGATGCTGCTTGCGCATATAAAAATATACAATCCACGACTCATCCGGGTGCAGCATCTGGTTCTCCAGTTCGCGCTTGGCTGCTGTATGGCCCTGCTCCACCTTGGCGGCCGCCTGAATCACTTCTTCCCCATCCCATACATAGGCAGGTTCATGCAGTGTACGGGCAATCTGACCAAACATCTGGGACAGCAGATCATTGACTTCCTTGCGAATGGCATTCAGCCGCTTGTACGGATTGGGCATATACACTAGATTGACGATCGCTGCCGACCCGAGACCGATCAGCAGAAGCTCCACCTCAATCAGCATTGCCTGTGCAGTCAGCAGTCCACCATTGTAGATATGGACAACGATAACCGAACTGGTGACGATTCCTCCGCTGAAGCCGGCGCGGGTAATGATCGGAAAAGCAAGCAAAATATACAGCGCAAATACCCAGTGTTCAAATCCGAAAATAGAAAATAATACAAACGCACAAACCATCCCGATCAGTGATGCAAAAAAACGGGCAGATATCGTCTGAAGACTGCGTTTGCGTGTAACATCCACTCCCAGTATGGCGAGCAGTGCTGCCGACATTGCGCTGCTGATTCCCAGCGTACTGGCTGCTACTACAGCCAGCAGTGCAGCAATGGCGGTCTTGATCACGCGAAAGCCCATCGGTTATTCTCTCCTTACACTCTTCTCTTATAGTGTTTTCTATTTATAATCAACCTGACAAAAAGGGTATATGGTGTCACCCGAACATCCTGTCTGAACAGGTTGGATTTATCCAATTTCATATAACATCTATCCTACTGTATTTCGCCTGATCCTACAATGTGGACAACGACGCAAAAGCCTCTCCTCCACCTTTGGAAAAGTGAAAGAGAGGCTTAACGAACTGCGTTATTTGATAATCAAAAGATATACTGATCCAAGCAGTATAATGGGTAATTAGTTACATATTCGATGATAGAAGAACATACAGTCAGACCTATTGACTTTATAATGCTTTTTTTAATTCCAATTCTTTTTCTACTATTATAAGGGCCTACTCTAACAAATTAATACAGCCAGACCTAAAAACTGGATCAGACGAGTTTATAGATCTCTGTATATTTCTGCTCCAGATAATCGGCCAGATAATCCGGATTCAGCTCTTCACCAGTGATCGCCTGGATCAGTTCGGATGGCGTTCTGCTTTTACCGTAACGATAAATTTTATCGGTCAGCCATTCCTTAATCGGCAGCAGATTGCCTGCCGCGATCCATTGTTCAAACTCCGGCAGTTCCTTACGCATCGTATAGGTAATCTGGGCGGCATACATATTGCCAAGCGAATACGAAGCAAAGTAACCAAAGTCCCCGCCGGACCAGTGTACATCCTGCAGAACGCCCTGCGCGTCATTTGGCGGCGTGATACCCAGATACTCTTCATATTTGCTGTTCCATACTTTCGGCAGATCGGCGACAGCCAGATTCTCGTTGAAAATCATTTTCTCGATTTCATAACGGACAATAATGTGCAAATTGTATGTCAGCTCATCTGCTTCGATTCGGATCAGTGAATTTTCCACCACATTGGCAGCCCGGTAAAATTGTTCTTTGCTCACACCGGACAGCTGTTCCGGGAACAAGGACTGCAATTTATCGTAATAATGATCCCAGAATACACGGCTGCGGCCGACAATATTTTCCCAGAAACGGGACTGGGATTCATGAATTCCCATCGACGTACCGGTTGCCAGCGGTGTACCGACCAGGTCAGCCGAAATATTTTGCTCATACAGCGCATGTCCGCCTTCATGCAGGGAACTGAAAATGGCGCTCATCAGATCTTCCGGATAATAGTGCGTCGTGATGCGTACATCGCCCGGATTGAGTCCGGTTGCGAACGGATGCTCACTCTCATCCAGACGCCCTGCCTGGAAGTCATAGCCCATCTGCTCCAGCAGGAACAGGCCGATTTCTTCCTGTTTTTTCAGATCATACTCCTGCTTCAGGAATGAATTGTCCGGCTTGTTGCTTGATTGCTGGATTCTTTGCAGCAGCGGGACAAGACGTGATTTTAACCGGTCAAAAACGGCATCCAGCTTGGTTACCGTCATATCCGGCTCATACATATCGAGCAGCGTATCGTAGCGGGTATCCTTGACACCCCAGTAATCGATAAACTCGCGGTTCATCTCTACAATCTCCGACAGCATCGGTTCAAAGCCCTGGAAGTCGTTGTTATGCTTGGCTTCTTCCCAGACGGTCTGGGCATGTGTCGTCAGGCTGGAGTACTTTTGAATTCTCTCCGGCGGGATTTTCTGGCTGCGTTCGTATTCCTTGCGGCACTCTGTCACCGAGCGCTGATCGGTATCACTCAGCTGACTGAATACGTCGGTGCGGGACAGAAACTCAATATAGCCTCCCATCTCCTCGGAGATGGACAGCTTGAATACTTCGGTTGACAGCATCCCGATCGTTTCTGCACGCATTTCCGCACCTTTACGCGGAGCGCCGGTGCGCAGATCCCAGCCCAGCAGGCCGAGTGCTTCGTGGTAGCTGCTGATCTTGCGGACCAGCTGCCGGAATGAGCTTAATACCTGTTCTACGTTTTGTTCCATGATCGGGTACACCTCATTATTTGTATTTTGTAACTTTATCCATCTTGATGATACGTTTTTCAAACCGTATAATCAATGTTACATAATTTAATATTTTGGAATCAAGACATTTACAGACGTCAAAAACTGATGTAAAATCTATTCGTTTACATGAGAAAATGATGGATGGTTGTGCAGGAAAGTAATGAAAAGAATTATCAGGCAATTGTAGCCGATCATTCGAAGCTTCACCGTTCCATGATTCACCATCTGAAGTTTTAATTGAGGAGGAAATACAATGGATTCAGTTACAAATATTATGCAGCACAACGAGAAGTTCGTGCAGACCAAGGAATATGAAGCTTATCGCTCCAGTGCTTTTCCGGACAAAAAGCTGGTTATTCTGACATGTATGGATACACGCCTTACCGAGCTGCTGCCCAAGGCCATGAATATTCGCAACGGCGACGCCAAAATCATCAAAAACGCCGGCGCTGTTATCTCCCATCCATATGGAAGTGTTATGCGCAGCGTGCTGGTTGGACTATATGAGCTTCAGGCAGAAGAGGTTATCGTTGTCGGCCACTATGGCTGCGGTATGGCCGCACTGGACGCTGATCACATGATTAATGAGATCAAAGAGCGCGGCGTTTCCCCAACTGTATTGTCAACTCTGGAACATTCAGGAATTGATTTAAAAAGTTGGCTGCAGGGGTTTGGTAACGAAAAGCAAGGGGTAATAAACAGTGTGGAGATTATTAAGAATCATCCATTACTTCCCCCCCATGTACCAGTACACGGCATGATCATTGACCCCGCAACAGGTCAACTGGAATTGCTCGTGAATGGGTACACCCAACAAGAGACATCATTGTAGCAGAAATCGCGGGCCGGCTCCTTACATAATGAGGACTTAGCACAATCCGATTTACTGCTAAAGCCCGGATGAATTCATCCGGGTTATTTTTTTATCAGCTGCTGCTGCTGTTTATTTGGAAAAGTTGAATCTTTTTGCATACTCATACGTAAGCTTAATTATGACTATTTTTTGTCTAATATGTACTTACTTTTGTATGCTTTCTTCTATTTTGTTCGTCGATTTCTTGCGAAAGCATACAGTTGTAGTGTACACTTTATTGTAAATCGGCCGATTTGCTGCTTTAGAGATAGGAGAGACTGCTTATGAATACGCTATCGTATGGTTTACTTGCACTGCTTGCACGCAAACGTTCATCCGGATATGACCTGATGCTCAGAATCCAACCGTTCTGGCAAGCCAAACACAGTCAGATTTACCCACTGCTCTCACGTATGGAAGAGCAGCAGTTGTTGACAGCGGAATGGGTAAAACAAACAGACAAACCGGACAAAAAAATCTATGCCATTACTCCGCTTGGCGAGCAGCGTCTGCAAGAATGGATGCAAATGCCCGCCAGTGAACCGGTCACACGGGACGAGCTGGTACTCAAGGCGTTCTGTCTGTGGATTACGGACAAGGATACTGCACTCGCCCTGTTCCGCAAAAGATCCATCTTTTATCAGGAACAGATTCACTACTTTGAGCAGGCGATTCACAAAATGCCTGATGAGAGCCACCAGTTTGGTTCTCAAGATTTCGGATTGTATATTTTGCGTCAAAAAGCGCTCGGAACAGCAAGATCGAATATGGAATGGACGACCTGGGTGATCGATATGCTCAAAAATGCGACACCACCGGAAGTATCTTCTGAACCACAGCATTACTAGTACCATCCGGTAAACCGAATTTATTTAAAATTCGTCTAAAATCGTGAAACCGGTCGATCATCATTACGTATTACCGTAAGAGTACCCAAACACAATACCAACTAGGGGGATAATGGACATAATGAAAAAAGTGCTTATGGTCTTCATGGCATTCACAGTCGTTTTTGCTTCCCTTGGCATCTTTGCCAGCGATGCAGATGCAAGACGTGGTGGCGGCGGATTCAAATCCCAGCCAAAATCCTATACAAACACACCGAACCGCGCGGATAACAACAGCGGCAGCGTGAACAGCACCAACCGTTCCACTACCAACAACCGCAGTACTGCAGCTACAACAGGCAAACGCGGATTTTTCAGCGGCGGTAACTTCTTTACAGGCATGATGGTCGGTGGTCTGGCAGGTATGCTGTTCGGCAGCATGTTCGCGAACATGGGCTTTATGGGTAACTTCCTTGGCCTGTTGATTAACCTGATTGCTATCTATGTACTCTTCATTGCAGCTCGCGGAATCTATCGTATGATCCGTCAGCGTAAGAAATCCGCTGACCCTTACAACAGACGCTAATGGCAATGCGGCTTAGCATGGATGAGATTATTAATGCAGTATGTCTGAACATCGCAGAACGTAAAGGCATCCAGCCTACGGACGTCACTGTTCAGCTCGCCTGGGAAGAAGATACAGGCTATACAGCAGAGGTCTGGGCGCAAGGTCGCAGCCAGTACCTGATCGAAAGTAATCTCATTGAAGCGATTCTGCGGTATATGTTTTCCGAATACGACGCGAGAGTATTCCGGGAACAGGTTGAACTGATTATCAACGATGACGTAGAAGAGATTCAGGCTATTATTCACGACAATTAAGTAATTTTATTACTTCCAGCATAATATAGCATTTCAGCAAGCCCTCCTCTGTATCCCAACCGGTACATGGAGGGCTTTTATTTTTTGGTGACTGAATCGCAGCCTTGAATCATTTATAATATAGCGCTGGATAATGTATCGCTTTACCGGCCAGGCGAACGGATAAAACGCTTTCTTGTTGACATTCTGGCCGGAGCTTGTTAGAGTTTTAGTGAAATCAGAATATGAATTAGGGATGTTACCTGTTGGGCATAACCTGAATTCTCCTGTCTGCTTGTGATGAGCTGTCGGGAGAGTTCAGGTTTTTTATTTGCCTTGGACACCCTTACTCCAGACATATGGAAGGAGAACGACTATGACAACATTGAAGTTTCCGGACAATTTCTTATGGGGAGGCGCGATTGCGGCGAATCAGGCTGAAGGCGCTTACCTCGAAGATGGAAAGGGCCTGACGGTAGTGGATCTGCTTCCTACTGGCGAGAAAAGATACGAGATTATGAAAGGCTATCTCTCCTCTCTCACCCCACTCGAGGGAGAGTTCTATCCGGCTCATGAAGCGATTGACTTTTATCATCGTTATCCGGAAGATATTGCCCTGTTTGCCGAAATGGGATTCAAGGCACTGCGTGTCTCCATTTCCTGGGCACGTATTTTCCCGACCGGTGAAGATGCCGTACCGAATGAAGCAGGTCTTGCCTTTTATGACCGGATGTTCGATGAGCTGTTAAAACATGATATTCAGCCGGTAGTTACACTCGCTCATTTTGATGTACCGATACAGCTGATCGAGAAATATGGCAGCTGGCGCAGCCGCGAGCTGGTTACTCTGTTCGAGACGTATGCGCGTACCGTATTGGAACGTTACCGGGATAAAGTCAAATACTGGATGACCTTTAACGAGATCAATATGCTGCTGCATCTTCCTTTCCTCGGGGCAGGTCTCGTATTCAAGGAAGGCGATAATGTAAAGCAGATCCAGTACCAGGCAGCCCATCACCAGCTGGTCGCCAGTGCACTGGCGGTCAAAGCCTGTCATGAACTGATTCCGGATGGGCAGATCGGCTGTATGCTGGCTGCCGGCAGCTTTTATCCATATACATGCAATCCGGAAGATGTGTATCAGGGTATGGAAAAAGACCGCGAATCCTACTTCTTCATCGATGTGCAGTCCAGAGGGGAATATCCAGGTTATGCCCGCCGCTTCTTCCGCGATCATCAGTTGGACATTGTCATGGAATCGGGAGACGCGGAGATTCTGAAAAATAACACGGTTGATTATATCGGATTCAGCTATTATTCCAGCCGAACAACCAGCACAGATCCGGAAATTATCAAAAATATAACTTCCGGCAATGTATTCGGCTCGGTAGCCAACCCTTATCTGGACAAGTCTGAATGGGGTTGGACAATCGATCCAAAAGGATTCCGAATTACAGCCAATCAGCTGTATGACCGCTATCAGAAGCCTTTATTTGTAGTGGAAAATGGGCTGGGCGCAGCGGATGAGCCTGCTGCAGACGGCACTGTGAATGATGATTACCGGATCGATTATCTGCAGCGCCATATTGCCGAGATGAGCGAAGCGATTGAGGATGGTGTGGATATTATTGGTTACACCAGCTGGGGACCGATTGATATTGTCAGCGCTTCGTCCGGTGAAATGCGCAAGCGGTACGGTTATATTTATGTGGATCGTGATAATGAAGGTAACGGCTCTCTGGATCGCAGCCGTAAAAAGAGCTTTGACTGGTACAAGAATGTTATTGCGTCAAACGGTACGGATCTGGGACTATAAATGAACCGAATGAGGATTAACAATCATGTGGTCAGTGTCCATCAGACAAATAGTACCGAACTGGTCATAATGGGCCGGGTGGTCAGGGATTACCCGGACTGATTATGGAAATTATATCCTCTTTCCTTTCACCGAAGTTCCCGATCCGGCATTTGCTTCGAAAGCGAATATTCATGAAAAATTTATAGCAAAAACGACTGTTTCGTAATTAAACGAGAACAGTCGTTTTTTTGTTTATTTCATAGTTCATTTGGTAGTTCATTCCATGCTTTATTCCGTACGTTTATTCGGCAGAGTTGGCAGAGTTATTCAGCCGCACGATCCAGATCGACAGATACGATACACAGATCTTCCTGGTTGCGGCTCAGACGGGCCAGCTTGGTGAGGAACTTCTCGTTATCGATATCCAGCAGGCTGTGCGCATACTGTTCCAATTCACCGATGACTACCTTGGGATTGCTGCCCGGACGAGCGATCAATCCATTGGTGTACAGTACAATTCGTGTAGATTCGTTGTATTCCAGCGTCTGCGTGTTGATATTGGCATTCTGGTTCATACCGACCGGATCTGTTGTCACATTCAAGCGAGCCGATTTGCCGTCATTATTGAGCAGAAGTCCCGGGGTATGACCGGCATTGAAGTACTCCAGCTGCTTGGTCTCCAGATCAATCAGCATGTATATGGCTGTAAAGTAAGCTGTACGACGCGTCTTGCCGAACAATGTACGCATCTGGCGGTTGAGCTCGGCACATACCTCTTTGGGCTTGCGGTACATACCGATGATTCCATCGAGCAGGGAGCGGATCGACATGCTAATCAGTGCAGCTGCGATCCCGCTGCCGGGTACATCGATCAGCAGTACGCCACACTGCCGGTTATTGAACATTTTCCAATAGAACATGTCTCCAGATACTTCGGAAGATTGGAAGTATCTGCTGTGAATCTGAATGCCCGGCTCAGCCAATGGCGGCGTCAGCACACTGTTCTGCAGATGTTTGGCCAGCTGAAGATCTTTTTGAACCTTTTCTTCCCAGGATTTGCGGGAATCCATTTCCTTTTTCAGACGCAGTGCGGATTGGACGCGGGCCAGCAGCTCATAATCCGGACCACCCTTTTCGATAAAGTCCATACCTCCTGCTCCAAATGCTTCCTTGAAGTGCACACGGTCCGCTGTCAGGAAAATGACCGGCAGATCCTGATAGACCGGCAGACTTTTGATAAAGGTACAGGCCTGGATGCCATCAATATCCGGCATAACGATATCGAGCAGAATCAGATCGACCGAAGCGGCTTTGCGCGGTGCCTGATTATTATAAATGCCGAGGATCTGATAAGCTTCCTGGGCAGAAGTCGCCTTTTGTACATCTTCGTATCCGGCTGTTCTTAAAATATTCTCCATAAACGCTACATTCAATTTGGAATCATCAACAATTAGTATGCTGCTCATAAGCTCTCCCCCGAAGTCAGTATACTTATTATTCGTCAAAACAGTCTAATTATATAATAGCGGGTAAGTAAGAATCTTAAATAATTAATGTTACTTATTCGGTTGAACAAGACCTATTTGAACTAACTGTATAGAAGTGAAACACACCTATTGCAAATAAGCCAGTTAATCATTCTGCCACGAAATGATTAACTGACTTGTTCCCAAACTTCATTAAATTCAAGCAAAATGGCTGTACCTTCCGAACTGGTATGAAGCATAATTCGGTCTGCCAAAGTATACATAAGCGCAAAACCTTTGCCAAGCGAACTCTTACTGCTGTATCCTGATACCAGAATCGTTTTGGGCAGTTCATGTAGCGGGATACCTGAGCCATGATCTGTAATATAAATCTGATAACGCCCATTTTTACGATAAACGGCAATTCGGCCCTCTTCCGCATGTTTGATCAGATTGGTAACTGCCTCCGAGACAGCCAGCTTGATATTCATTACTTTTTTGGAACCTTGCTTTTGGATTTCCGTGGGAATATGCTGAACTGCCAGCGTACGGCTGGAAGACACGTCTGCCCGAGTATTCACTTCCATCTCATCCATCCATTCGCCCAGTTCATTCCTGATTTCATCCGGCTCTAGACAGATATCAATCTTACTATGAGATAATTTGCTGATAACATCTTTATAGGCACGCAGTGTATTTATATGGAGTTCCTCACGATATTGCAGTGCAGGTGTAATGTCATTGAGCACTATAGCCACCCAATCACTTTCAGGGTAAAAATGGGCTTCATACGTATTACCCTGACTGATCAGCACTTCATAAAAACTTTCCGAGAGAACCAGTGCACGTTCAGCAAGTACTTCAAGATCCTGTAATACCGTAAACGATACATCAGAATGAACTCGTAAGCTGTCTGTCCCTTGATATTTTAACAGACGAGTGCCTCCAGTAATACTTGATAGTTCACGGTGCTTCTTATCATGTTCTATGACGGAATTAAGCTCTGTAATGCTTCCGATATCCGTATACAGCATATGCTGCCTCAGGCAAGCAACCGTATCTACATGAATATGGCTAACCAGCTCCGGATCCAACTCTTTATGAGACATTCCTTTCAGTCTCCGGATCACTTCTTCATCCTGACTGAAATGTCTCATCAAATATTCGAGTTGATCGCACAGATAAATAATTCGAGATTCATATGGGATTTCTTTGGCTTGCAGCTTGGATGGATAACCTTTACCGTCATACCGTTCATGATGATAAAGAAGCCAGTTCGACATTTGTTTATCTCCCGTAATATTCAGAACAATATCAGCGCTATAAACAGGATGCGATTGATACTGTCTCTCTTCACTAAGTGATAAAGCGCCCCTTTTGGTCAAAATATCCAATGGAAGCATGATTTTCCCGATATCATGCATCGTAGCCATATTAACCAGATCGGCACGATTTTTTTTGGGATATCCAAGTAACTCCAGTAGATGTTCGCAGATAACCCCTACATTGTGTCCATGACCCTTTAATCGATTCGAGATACGAAGCTCACCAATGCGGATAAATTCTTCTATTCCACGACGTCGCAGCTCTACCTGACGAATGTATCCATAAGAGAAAAATATAACAAAGAAAAGAATAAATAAAATATATACCGTTTCATGAAGCATATATCCAAGCGAGAGATGTTCCAGAAAATGAGGAACAATAACTGTACACAGAACAATAGGCACTGTAAGCTCTTTTAATTTGATAACCAGATTGTGGCGCACCGGAATATTACCGTTTGCTTTTTTTCCCAATTCTCCTAGCAGCATAAATAGCAAGCTAAATGTCAGCGCTCCTATTCCTGCCTGAAGATAGATGGATGTCCCATCAATCATTTGGATCATCAAGTGAACCCCGAAAAAGCATAATACATATCTTCCCTGAGCAGCCAGTAATTGAAACAGACTAATCTGTGATGGTCGAAAGTCTGCCTTACGGAAGTGGTTGATCATGCTGCTTAGTGTAATGCCATATAGAGCCGGTATGGTTCCGTAAGCCAATAGCAGAATCAGAATACCGGCGAGACTGCCGCTATACTCCTCCCCGCTCAGCAGACGAACCGGGAACAGATCAAGCAAAGCAATTAGCAGAAGAATCGGAAACACTTGGAAAAGCAATAGACTACCGATCTCCCAGCTTATATAGCATATACTAATAATCCCCACTACACTCAGAGAGACAGTATATCTATTTTTTTTCATTTAACGAAAAATGGACTTACCCAGAATTTCGTCCAGCTGCAGTAATTCGAATACTTCCATCACTTCCGGCTGGGTCTTCTCGATCCATACCTGTCGTTCCTGTTCCTGTAAATTCTGCACCAGCTTAATAAGCAGACCGATACCGGAGGAATCCACAAACTGAACGGATTCCAAATTCAAAATAACAACAGCTGCTTTTGCCAATTCCGGTTCCAATTCTTCCTCAAATGTATCGCCTGCATCAATATCAATATCTCCCTCACAATAGACAACGATCTCTTCTCCAGTTAATTCCAAACGATATGAAAACATATTATTCCCTTCCTTTCCATACTAATTGATTATTCTCATCCAATTGAGCTATAACATGCTCGGCATCTTCAGCAAACTGATAAATTCGTTCACCTACCTGAATAGTAGTACCAGCCAGGATTTTGCCTGCTTTGATTTTGCCTTTTGCATCTACATGCAGACGGGTCGAACCAGTCCCTGGTGACCCCCCTTCCTGCAATATCATTCCTTCAGCAGCATAATAAGTTCCGCCTCGCAGGGCTCCAATAGCTTCCAGTCTGCCTTCGCAATGAAGATGAGCATTGTAAGTTCCTTTTTCCACAATGATATCGCCACCACAACGTACCGTACTGCTTTGAATATAATGCAATCGGGCAAAATTACGTTCCAACGTCGGAGTCACAGCCATGGTATACAAATAATTTGTTCGTCGGATAAAGCCTTCCAAATCTTCCGCCGTACGGAAATGACTTGATTCTTTATGCATAAACCCGGTTCGGATCTCATTGAAATATCGAGTCCATTCTTCTTTTAGTGTGGACTGATACTGTTCTTCCAACGTCATTAACCGCTGCAATTGTTCCATCATCCATTTGAATCTTCCCTGAAATAGAACCTGAAACAACGGTGCGAGTCCGGTTTGATTCATATCGTTAAGCTTAAATGCAGAAGCGCCACTCACCTGCCGAACAGCCTTTTTTAATAATTCGGTCTGCTCACGAAGATACATCAGCATTGGAGCAACCTGTCCATGGAACAGCTGCAGCTGCCCTACGACAACCTTGCTGCTAAGTATATTCGCATGGACGATTAATGAGTTTCCTGCAGTAATCTGCGCCATATTAACATTGCCTCGTACACGAATATTGCCCTCTGCTTCAACTTGCATCGTATCTTGTACGGCACCGCTAATCTCCACATCACCCTGAAAATGAATATTGCCTGTCGCCAGGTCAACATCCCCATTGTGCATCAGCTTGGGAATTATCGACAGCTTGATTAGACGTCCCTGTTTATTTGGGCTGGGCATACCCGATTTAAGAGCAATTGCGCTAAGTTTATCCTCGGATAGCATCACATCTTTGCCAGGGACGATTTGAATATCATGTACAGCCGGTGCCTGAACTCTGTTACCGTAAATATCAATTCCATCTGTTCCAGGATAAGCCGGGATGATCGTACCAATCATTTCACCCTCCAGAATGGAAGGGAATTCACGTGTCTCACGGTAATCAATCGTACCGTTCTCCCGCAATTTGGGCTGTACTTTGCGCGCTGTATCATTTGTTTTTAATTCAAACATTCCGTCATGACCATGTATCGGAGCACGTCCGGAAGCAATGACAAAGCTGCCTGCTTTGTCCGCACGACATGCTACTTCAATAACGGATTGATCTATACCAAAAATAATATTCAAATCGGTAAGCTGCTGATAAATCACCTCTGGATCAATTGCTGCAGGTATCTTTTTTTGAGCGACGCGCAGCATCAGACGAGTATCCGGCTCTGTATCCACCAAGTAGTTCACAATACAGTAACCAGGTTCTATTTTAAGGGTGGCGGTCATGCCATCTTTGGCGATATCAAGCTGCCAGATGGCATCTTTGGTTTCACTATCCAGTTTTACTTCAATGCTGTCTTCTCCGCTAACTGCAGCAGATTGACCTGCGAGCAAGGTTCTACCATTAATTACCACATCTTCGCTTTTGAACGCATCAATGATCGGCAAACTTCCTCCAGCTGGAATATTGATACATATCCGTCCCTCGGCAACCCAGATTTTCCCTTCCTCCTGTATATTTTTAGAAGGTGCATGTTCCGGTAGTCCTGCTGCCAATTCTGTGAGTGTAGATGTGCTGGAATTTGCCGTGGAGCCGGTTAGCTCTGTCATACCGATAACTCGCCCATCCAGTGAAGCTGGTATCATCTCACCATGAATATCCACAGGAGGAACGAAAGTTGTAGGCTGCGGTATGCTGGTAGCGAGCAGGCTTACTTTAACAACAGCCGGTTTGGAATTGAGCCCAAGAAATCCCCGGTTTTCACTATCAATAACTTCAATGCTAACTTCTTCTTTTTTGGCCCCCAACAGTGCAAGCGCCCGGTCTACTGCTTGCTCTACCGTTTTACCTTTGGAAATCACATTGCGTTCCATCTGCTACTCCTCCATTCCTGTACTATTTCAATTCAATTGACAAGATACAAATATCATCATCCCGCTGACGATTAAGGCGTTCCAGCTTGCCAACAAAAGCCCCGTTATCAAGATAATAAAGACTCTGTGCGTATTGCGAAAGCTGTTCAATACCGGTATGAATCGATGTTCCTGGCTTTTCTACCAAACCGTCCGTATATAATACGATCCGGGCAGGTGTCTCATAGGTTATCGTAACTGTATCCAATTTCATTTCCTGCTTGATTCCGATTGGTACGGTAGTCCCGTTTAATTTTACCGGTTCCTCATTCTGTCTGAACAGCAACCCGGGCGGATGCCCTGCGTTAAAATATTCGATTTCCTTTTTGTCCAGATCGATGAATAAGTAGATGGCCGTAAAATATGATGTACGCCGATTCTTACCGAACAATAATCTCATCTGCCGATTTAGCTCAGCACATACTTCTCTCGGCTTACGATACAGACCAACAATGTTATCCAGCAGTGAACGAATCGACATACTAATTAATGCAGCAGCAATGCCATGACCACATACATCAATTAGCAGCACTCCATACTGTCGCGGGCTAAACATTTTCCAGTAAAACATATCTCCAGATACTTCTGAGGACTGCATATACCAGCTATGAATACCAATGCTAGGCTCATCCAGTGGTGACATCAGTACACTACTCTGGAGATGTCTGGCCAGCTGAAGATCTTTTTGTACTTTTTCTTCCCATACTTTCCGGGCATCCATTTCTTTTTTGAGCTTCAACGCAGATTGTACACGTGTCAGAAGCTCATAATCAGGACCGCCCTTTTCAATAAAGTCCATACCTCCCGCGTTAAAGGCTTCTCTAAAATGTACACGGTCAGCAGTAAGGAAAATGATGGGTAAATCCTGATACACCGTTAATTTTTTGATTAGTGCGCATGCTTCAATCCCATCAATATCCGGCATCACAATATCCAGCAGGATCAGATCCACCGAAGCCGGTCTTCGCGGTGGCTGTCCGTTATGAATCCCGAGAATATGATAAGCTTCCTGTGCCGAATAAGCGGCCTGTATATCTTTATAACCAGCAGCCTGAAGCACATGAGTCAGATGCAATATATTCAAGCGGGAATCGTCTACAATCAATATGCTGCTCATGAGACCGCTCCCTTTAGGTCAGTATACTTATTCATCGTCATAATGTGCCTGTTATGTAATATAAAGTATGAAAAAGCCCGGGATAGAATGTGAGATTCTGTCCCGGGCTGCAGCATTTTTTATTTAAATGGTTGTAGATGTTGAAGATTATGGACTATCGCTCTCTAGAATGAAAGGGCTGCGGCAGTACTGCTACTTCATTTGCTCCTCATCAACCTCCTGAAACTGACGCTGTCGCAGCCATTCCCGTTTGTTCATCACAAGAGTGCTGGCAATCATATCGTGTAATCCCTGCTTACGCGGAGTCCAGCCAGCGATCATAAAGCCAATTCCGAAAATGTTGCTGAGCATTTTCCCCCAGTATCGTCCAGCAGCACGACCAAAACGCAGGGGCTGGTAATAACTGTCGACAGCCATAATCTTCATTGCCATTTTCCCGGGAGTAGCATGAAAACGGGAAGATTCAAATAGACTGAAGTACAACCATGGAAAAATCAGCTGTGTGAATTAGTCATTTCTGATTTTTGTGCTTCTTTTGGTTCATACATATTGTGGTGTTCCTCCGATAATTCATTTTGCTTTTGTACATAAATATAGAATTTGCATATAGCAGCGTATAATTACAATAGTCTTAAAGCGAAAACCAATCAAATCCCGCCTTTGATTCCTTTCTTGTTGAGAATCTAATTTTGCTCCCTGTACTTGGTAAATAAGTTTGCTTACTTTTAGAACTTTCAATTTCAACAAGTATATTTTTCCCTAAATAATAGCAGAACCTATTACTTTCCAAGTATCTCTACATAAGAAAAAAATGATATCTCTTATTTTTTAAAAGCCGATTCTCCTTATTATTCAAATTGGAATGAGTTTTGAATCGATTATCAAGGGTTTAGGGTGATCAGTGTTTTGTATATTATATAAGTTGAACTAAACAATTACACGTTCAAACAAAGTCGATCAATCACTTCTTGCGACTGCTGATTCACACGCGACAAGTATTTTCGGTGATAATCTATATGATCGTCGGATAGCTGCCAATCATACTGATTAAGGAATTGAGCAACTTTTGCTAAGACTTGATTCCGATGAACGACATCATTGTGCTTCGATTTAGCAAGGTAATGAGCGAGACTTAGCTCGACTTGCTCCTGTGACATCGGGTCTATGACATACTTGACGAAGATTTGGGTAAGTTCATCAAGATCAAAGCCATGTCCTAGTACATTCTCCCGCCGCATCAGGGTTAGGGCTGTATTTAGCGGTAGCCGTTTCATGGATGCACCCTCCCTTCTGCGGCGGCAGGGGCGGCTAGCTTTTGCTGAACGCTCCATTTCCTCCATAAGAGATACTGCCGCTGTGCTTCCTGTTCATCATAGCCGTTCTGTACCATGACATTCAGGATGGCGCGGGGGATGGAATTAGTGTAGCCATATAAGCAACTACGAAACCTTTCCCATGAGATGTCATACAGGACAACAAACGCCCGATGTGTTAGCCCTAGCTTCTGAATGCATTCTTTGACTGGATGCATCATGATAGATTTCTCCTTTCAAGTTGTCTTCCCTCATAGGTTAGACACTCTACAGGCAGGAATCAAACCAGACATACAGAAGCTTAGGGCGTTATTGAATTCTTGAATTTGTCACATCGGGAATCATCCATGAATAACAAGACTACATAGAAATTAACGGTAATTCCCTAATCAACTCCATTAGATTACCGCATCTCGTCACACTATCTGATGATTTTCTCATTCGGTTAAATCTTCGAACAGGCATGAAAAGTTGAATTTGCTTGACTTCGTTATCTCTCTCTAGCTTAACAGACGGTGCTTGATGCGCATGGGTGGCGGTAAATAAAAAAAACAGGTCAATCATGGTAGCATCTGACCATAATGACCTGTTTGATGTATCGGGATAGGGATATTTAGGTTATAAAAATAAAGCATATGATGTGCGTACAACCATATTTAGTAAAACTTCATATGGGGCTGATAAGGGTTAAGTCTGTTTGAGCATTGCTACCCATTTCACTCGGCACTGGCAGCCAATTCCTCTTAGCCACTTACTTCACATTTTTCTAACATCCATTTCTTTGCTTCATCTGATTTCAACAAAATCGGCTTCTCCAACGTACCAATATTAATACTTTTAATATGAGCTTCTTCTATACCTTTAATATTTTTTAAAGTCACTCCGCTTAATAATGTTTCTTCAAATGTCGCTACACTTATATCTATATTTTCTAGTCTTGCCCAACTAAAATCCGTTAAGTAAAACGATACATTAATCAAATTACAATCTAGTAAATATGCATTTCTAAATATTGCTTCCCAACAATCACCTTTACTAAATCTACTGTTTTTAATGACGCAGTTGGAAAAATCTGTATATCTAAGATCTGATTTATAAAAATCACATTTATCTAAATATGCATTTTTAAATGTTGACGAGGCTAATAATGATGTGTGAAAATCAATATTTTCCAGTCTGAGATCATCAAAAGTACACTCAGTTAAATATGCTTGTTCAAGCAATATATCGGATAAATCAATACTTCTTAAGTCCACTTCATCTAACTTTAACATTTCGCCTTCTTTACCAATTGTCTCAACCCACTTTTTATGCAAATCAAACTTCCTATTAAAATTCCCTTCCATTTTCCCACTCCTTAAGGATACCATATTATTTTATCTGTTACTCCTTCTTCATCAATTGCTTTCTTGAGTTGTTCAACATGCTCAGGCTCCATTTTTCTTGTGTCAATAATTACGTTGTTCCCATTATCAAATTCTTTTTGTAGCTTTTTCATACCTTGTTTGATAGTAAAGGCACCCTTTTTGGGATTTGTTATAGGAATTCCATTGTCACCACTTGGGTATGATTCAAAGCTTTTCACGTCCCACTTTAAACCTGAAGAAGTATCAATAAACTCTGCTCCATTTTCTGCTTGAGGATCACGTACTAGCTTTCCCAATTGACCTCTTTCTTCTACTGCTAATCCAACTTCCCTTTCCCTGATATTTTTAGGTTCTATTTTCCCATTACTTGCTGGATCTCGAGCTAAGTCATCCAATTCCTTCTGAGTTCTACCGCCCGTATAATTTCCAGCCTTATCATAAAGGTTAGGTTTGTTACCTTCTCCCGTCCCCTCAGACCGCATGTACCCATTCTTCCCCGGACTCGGTAAATCCTTCTCAGCGATCCGATGCACTGTACCATCTGCTCCAGCCACTTCTATTCCTGGATTCAGCTTCGCCATTCGTTTCATTCTTTTTTAATTGTGAGTATGCAAAAAAAGCTCATTCCTACTCATGGTTCAAGTGGGTAAGAGCTTTTGAAGTTTATCAAGTGTTTGAATTGTTTAGTATTTGGTTTGTTGGTTGTATTGTACGACCTACTCTCTACTGGTGTAAAGGGGCTACTTATTATCTTTTAACCATTTTCTAGCTTCTTCACCTACTAGAATATTTGGTTGTTCTGGCGTCCCAATATTGATGCTTTTTATAAAAGCCTCTTCTAGCCCCCGAACCCCAGTTAATTTAGCTCCTTTTAGCAATACTCTTTCAAACGTAGCTAACCGCACATCAGCATTAATCAATATTGCATTGCGAAAATCCGTCTCATCAAAAAGACCAGCTACTAAATTAGCATCTGATAAATCAGCTTGAACAAACACCGTCTCAATACATTCACTATCAGCAAGTCTTGCAGCTTTAACATTGGCATTTGTGAAGTCCACATACGAGACATTAGATTTACAAAAGTCTGCTCCTTCTAAATTTGTAGATATAAAAGTTGATGAACTTAGTAAAGATGAAGAGAAATCTTTGTGGTTTAAGTTCATGCCATCAAAGATACAAGCTGTTATATATGCTTGGTCTAATGGATATTGTGACAAATCCACATTTCGCAAATCAATTTCATCTATACCTAGTTTTTCGCCTTGTTCTCCAATAGTTTCAATCCAAAGACGGTGTGATTCTAATCGAGTCGTAATTTCTTTGATATCAGTTGTCATACCTAACCCTCCTATGGATACCAAATAATCCTATCTGATATCCCAGCTTTTTCAATTGCCTCTTTTAACTGTTCAACATGTTCAGGAATCATGTCTCTTTTATCCACAATTACATTGTAAGTTTTATCTAGTTCTTTATTAATCGCCTTCATCCCGTTATTTACTGTAAATGCGCCTTTCTTGGGTGAAGTATGACCATTTGGATAAGATACGAAACTTTTAACGTCCCATTTAACGTTATTTGTTGTATCAATAAATTCTGCTCCTCCGTTTCCTTCTGGGTCACGTACTATCTTCCCTAGTTTTCCTTGTTGTTCCAAATCTAGCCCTATCTCTCTTTCTTTTAAGCCTTGATCCCTAATTTTACCGCCATGTGAAGGATCGCCTGCTAAATCATCCAATTCCTTCTGAGTTCTACCGCCCGTATAATTTCCATCCTTATCATAAAAATTAGGTTTATTCCCTTTTCCCGTCCCCTCAGAACGCATATACCCGTTCTTTTCCGGACCCGGCAGATCCTTCTCCGCAATCCGGTACACCATCCC